>CAWEAA010000001.1:0-721116 GCA_963806905.1 uncultured Verrucomicrobiae bacterium
ACCTCGGAAGCGTAATCAATGGTGTCCTCGAACACCTCACGCACCACGCCGGTCTTGCGGACATAAGTTGTCAGGCCGTCCGTTGTCAGCATGAACCGTCCAGCCATGTGGTTTTTGAGGTCTCGCATAACGCCAGTGAATCCTCCGCGACCGCTTGGACACCTGAAAATTGACAATCAGTTTTGAGTCTCGGCAAACGGAAAGATGCGTGTAGAAATTGCCGCAAGTTTCATCACCACCGGCGTTTTGCTGCTTCTTTCTGACAAACGAAAGCAGTTCGTCAACCTGCATGAAATCAGATTTCACGTTGCGGATTTTGGCGTCCAACAAGCGGGCGCATTTCTCCCCTGCCGTTTCAAGGATGCTCAAGATCGTGCGCCGGTTAAGCCCGGTAAGGCGTTCACAGGCACGGATGCCCATTCCCTCGCAGAGCAGGTGAACCACTTGGCAGGCTTGCTTGAAGTCCACGCGCAACCCGTCCAACGGCTGTTTTTCGGAGAACGATTTGCCGCAACGCAAACAGCGATAGCGTTGCACTGTGAAGTTTTTGTTTTTGAATCGGCCAAACTTCTTGGCCTCACCGTTACAGCAATGACACGTCACTTGACCCTTTCACGGCCAAGACATATCGTATGCGTGTATCCTCAAAGATACGCAACCGATAGGTCTATGGCCTTTGGTTGCGACGCCGTTGGTGGTAGAACACCAGCGGCGTCTTTGTTGATGGGAGTCTATTTGAGCGAAATCCTTTTCGCCAGTCTTTGCATGAAATCACTGACGCGCTCGAATACACCCAATGCTTCGGACGCCTTGTAACCGCCATGCGAGTGCATGACATCATTCCGGGTGTCCTTTAATATGTTCAGGTGGTCTGCCAAAATTTCGTAATCTCGGAAGTGTCCTTTTATTTTCCTTGCCGCTTTGGGTTTTTGCTTCTCAGCGTCTATCGTGTTATTGATTTCCTTGATAAGTTCATTCCATGTCGCCTCTATGATTTTTATTCTCTTACCGTCTCTATAAACTATCACCTTCAAACGAGAAGCAAGGCGGCGCATCCCCATTTCTGCCGCGCGTATTGCATGGAATACCGCAGCGGTGTTCAAATCAGCGGCCAAGCAGTTGCCTGCGGCTTTGATTTCGGCGTTAATCTCGTCGGATGCGAGCGGTTTGAATGGCTTACCCACTTCGCCGAACGCATCCTCTTGTTCAAAGTATTTGGCTTTGTCTGCCGGGATGAACGCGAATTTTTGCGCGCAAAGTCGAGCAACAAACGTGCTCCTCATGCTTGACATTTCGTTTTTTACAACCGCCCAATGAAGCGGGCCGCGATGCGTTTGCGCTTTGAATATATTGTTTAGGAAAAGCAACGCGCGGCTTTTAAGAGTTTCTAAATTGAGCTGCGCCGCCAGTCGGCGAATCCCTTCAACAAATTCCCGAATTTCCGCCAGTTCTTTTTCACCAGGGAACTGGTCCGGCTCGGATTTTTGGCCTGCCGAGACTTCGTAGTGGTCGCAGCCAGAAATGATGTTGAGGGTTTGAACGGCGGGATATTCAATCATATCCCACAGACTGAAAAGCCGATGCGGGGCTAGGACAAGCGTTTTGTCTGGCAAGTTATTCACATGATTTTTCATAAATTTTCGTGATTGACCCCGCCGAAAAGCGGGGGTTTGATGGGGTTATGAAGAAAATTATTCTTCTCTTGGCCGTGACCTTTTTGCTCTGTGGTTGCAACACTCTGACGCTCACCAATTTTGACACCGGCGAAACGCTCAAAGGAACGGCTCACAGAATGTCGAGAAACATTTGGGTCACGATGCCGGACGGCGAAGTTTTGAAGGGCAAATTCGCCGCTGTTTCCAACAGCAGCATGGCCGTTGGATTCGGTTCGGCAACCGCCTTTGGCGGGGGAACATCGGCTACTGCATTTGGCAACAGCACGAGCTACGCTGTTGGCGGTTCGGGGGCGGTCTATGCTTTGCTCAAAAGCACCAAGCCGGGTTCAAAGCTGATGATGGAGATAACGGCCAATTTCAATCCGATGAACTCGCATGGATTCGGGCAGGCCAGAACCAATGACGGACGCACTTACCGGATTATGTTTTAGTCCGGCAACATTCTGGCGCACCATGACCGAAATCTTGAAGTCGCAATTTGCGACTTCAAGTTCACATGGCGGACGTCGGAAGCTTCCCTACGCCTTCACCGAAAACGGCGCGATTATGGCAGCAAATGTCCTCAATAGCCCGGCGGCGGTGCGGATGAGCGTGTTCGTGGTGCGGGCCTTCGTGCAAATGCGCGATCTGCTCGGCAGCACAAAGGAACTGGCAAGGCAACTGGCTGCGTTGGAAAAGAAGCTGACCGCGCGGCTGGACGTGCATGAGAGCGTGATTGTGGACGTGCTGCGGCGCGTCATGGAAATTCTCGACCCGCCGCCGTTGCCGCCCGAACCGCCGAGGCGGCGGATTGGTTTTCACGTCGAGCCGGACGACAAACCCGGAAACAAGGCAAAGAAAAAGGCGTGAACTCTGCAACCGCAGGGATATGATTGCCACAATGAAAGCCGACCCGACGAAAGCCTTCAACCAGGACGACGCCACGGGCTTCATCCGGCTGAATGCGCTCCGCCTGAAAGTCGCGGCGAAGGTGCAAAAGAAAAAATAAATATGAAACTGCTCAATCAAACCTGTCTGGTAATCTTGCTCGCATTGCCGATCGCGGCAAATGCGCAAGAGCAATCTGCGCCGCCAATCCAAGTGAACGTCGGTGACGTTACGGACAATCGCACGACCAGCGCCTTTAATTCGGAATGTAAAGTTGAGTTGAAATTTACCGGTGACGCCGCGGCCGATGCCCAAAGCGTGCGCCGCGTCCAACTGGCCGAAGCCACCGATTCCACCGGACGCGACCTCATTCCGAAAAAGGACGACGAAATGGCTTCGCACTTTATGGGCTTTGGTCAATCCGGCGGCGCGTTGAGCACTGAGGTGAAACTGCGGAATCCTTCCCGTAACGCCACGGCCATCAAAGTTCTCAAGGGCCAGGTTGAATTGTTCAATCCCACGGAAGCGAACGGCGGATTACTCACCATAAAAGGCATCCTGCAACATCCTGCCGAGCCGGTGCAAAATCCGGCGCTGGCAAAATATCATATTCAACTAATGTACCTGACCAAAGCAGCCTACAACGCGAAGAAAAAGGAAATCGAATCCCAGCAGAATGGCGATCAGCAGTTGGGCGCGGCCTTTGGCCAATTGTTCAAAGGCATGTTCGGCGGGATGGTGTCCGATTCCAAAAACTCCATCCAACTTTACATCCAGGACCCGGACAAACGCATCATTGACCTGAAGTTTGTGGACGGCCAGGGCAATCCCTTGAAGAGCAACCAAAGCTGGAGCACCGACGATTTCAGGAGCACTGATTTTGGTTCACCACCGCCGCCGGATGCCCAATTGAAGATTCAACTGGCCACGCCCGAATCCTTGAAGACGTATTCATTCCAGGTCGAAAATATTGCCTTGCCGTGAACTCTTATAATTTCAACCAGGACGACGCCACCGGCTTCATCCGGCTCAACTGCGTCCCGCTTTGCGGGATCGCGGCGAAGGTGCAAGGGAAGAAGAAATGATTTGCGTTCGTTTCTTTGTGGATACAATACGAGCCATTCACTAACAAAAACGGGAACCAAATACGAAAGTATTCTTGAGTTGGTCTGGGCCTCTAAGTCTTAAAGTGGCGTGTGCTTTTCGCGACTGGCTGCCATCTGTGCTTCAGTCAGTAAAACCATATGTTTCAGCCGAGGACATTGACAAGGGTGCTAGGTGGAGCACTGACATAGCTCAAGAGCTAAAAGAATCCTCCTTTGGTCTTATTTGTGTGACCCGCGATAATCTCCAAGCTCCTTGGGTAAATTTTGAAGCTGGAGCTCTGTCGAAAACTTTTGAAAAGGCTAAGGTTTGCCCATTGCTTTTCAATGTCAAACGTTCAGAGGTGCAAGGTCCATTGCTTCAATTTCAATCCGTAATTTACGAAAAAGAGGAAATTGAGAAGCTCGTGTTAAGTATTAATAACTGCCTGCCAGATGACGAGCGGTTAGAAGATGCGCGGCTGAAGAAGGTCTTTGGAGTATGGTGGCCAGAGTTAAAAGCTCAACTTGATAGTCTTAAAAAAGAGGAACCTCAAGAAGCGCAGCCCAAATCACCAGCCGCAAAAGAGTCTTCGCATTTAATCCTTGAAGAATTATTGGAGCTTTCCCGGAATCAAACGAAGCTCCTTAGATCACCGACGGACCTGTTACCGCCTGGTTATTTGGAGGATATACTCCGTCATATGGCAATTATGCCAGAGAGACGTTTGATGCGTGAAGAAGAAACTGGTGCTCTAGATTTTCTCCGACGTCGGGCAAGAGATTTTGTTGAAATAATTGAGAAAATTAAAGAGCAGCCTGAAATCAAAACTAAATCATCTGAATTTGCCCAGCTTGTTTCACTTTCCGAAGCAATTATGGATGTGACAAGATTTTTAAGCAGAAACACCGCCCCAACGCTCGATAAAGAGTTGGTCTTGGAGAAACGCAAAGCAAAAAAATGAGCTGGATTCTGACCAATGCTCCGAATTAAAAAGGGATGTGACCTTTCCTTTCGTGTGTTTGGCGCATTTCACGGTTGAAATTTATTTGCGTTTGCCATCTGTGTTTATCCGTGTCCATCTGTGGCTGAAAAATTTATGCCTACCGACCTCATCCATCTCATCGGCATCGCCGCTCCGGCGGAAACGATTTATCGCGCCATCACCACCGAGGAAGGTATCCGCGCGTGGTGGACGACCGCCGTGAAGATGGACGCCAGTGCCGGCGGCATGGCGGTCTTCAGTTTTTTTGAGCATTCGACTGCTTTTCATATGCGCATCGAACAATTGACGCCGCCCTCGCTCGTCCGCTGGAAATGCGTCGGGGGCACCTCGCCGGATTGGGTCGGTACCACGCAGGAATTCATCCTCGCACCGCAGCCCGACGGCGAAGTGCTGCTGAAGTTCTGTCACGGCGGCTGGGAACGCGGCGGCGACCATTGCTATTTTTGCAACACCACCTGGGGACACCTGCTCGTCAATCTGAAGAACTACGCCGAGCACGGCGTGAAAAATCCTTACTTCACTTGAATTTCCAGGGCCCTCGGCGTGGTATCTTTGTCGCCACTCTTTTCCTGCTTGCGCAAGTTTCCGCCGTTCAGTGTTGGGCCAACCACCGGGCTTGAGCACCAAGGCCGGGTTGACCGAACGCATATTTGACGAGCGGTTCCGGATTACCCTGGGCGGAAACCAGGACCAGTTCCTTCCCGTCAAACACCATCACGCAGCATTTCACGCGATGAACAGAAACTTTGTTCGGGAGATACACTGTAACCAGGTCATGGCCGTCCATCACGCCTACCACACGCTCCCAGCCGCGCGCGGCCATGGCCGAGTCGGCGGCCGCGAGCATGGCGGCACGGTCCGGTGGCGGCGTTCCTGCCGGCAACTCATAGATCCCCACTCCGGCAGTATGGACGGACTGAAGGGCGGCGCGTGCCCCGGGATCCAGCTTGACGAAGGACAATCCGGCACGGACGGCGCCCAGCGTAAGATAGCCCGTGTTCAGGGCGATTTGTTGATGCCACTCAACACCGCTGGACTGGATCAATCCATTGCGCAAGGCCCGGGCGTCGGAACCCAGACGGAAGCAACTGGCCACGCCTGCAGCAGCTAAGACGAGTAACAGCAACGGCGTGACGAGAAAGACCCAGAGCCAGAGGTGCCGGGCCGGCCGGCGGGTGACCGGAGGGAGGGAAGACGGATTCATGGACAGTGTGGGTTAAGGTTTCGGATGGGCGCACCGACTCGTTGTGAACCGGGGCACCCGTCGCCGGACCGGTCATTTCGTCGGAGCCGCGTCTTTCGGGACCGGCTCTTTCGGAACCGTCTCTTTCGGCGTGGCATCTTTCAGGGCGGCGTCAATCTCTTTGAGCGGTTTGATGTCGAGTTTCTCACCCAGGACCGCGACTTGTTCTGGCCGGATATCGCCGACGATGTTGATCAACACGACATCATCCTTCGGCTCAATCACCGTGATGACGAGTCCCGCCAGCGCCTTTCCGCCGCGCGTTTTGGTGTAAATGGCAACGTCCTGGCCGTCCTTCTCCTGCACTATAACGTTGTGGTCCCAGTCCTGGGCGTCGAGGTCACGGCGGATTTGGCGAACGCGTTTCACCAGGTCGGCGCGGTTGGCGTCGGTAAGCCCGATGACGTTCACATGGATGAGTTCCACACTGCGCACAAGTTGGGCTGCCGCGGGTTCCTGTTTTTCAATCAACTGCGCGGCGAGCGAGAGCAAGTTGCTGTTGATCTGGATTTCCACGAATTCGCCGCCGTCGCCGGGCGGGGTGAATTTGCCAAAATCCACCTGACCCGGGGGAGGACCGGCGAGAACGTTCAAGCTGACGCCGGTGGTGACGACAGCGATGGCCAAGAGGTAATGGATCTTTGTTTTCATAGGTCGTTTATTGTTGGTTTAATCATTTTTCTTGCGAATGCGGAACTGGATGCCCGAAAGGTGTTTCATCATTCGTGTCTTTACTCATTTACTTAGGAATTCGTCCGGGAAAGTTGCAAACAATGTTGAATTGTTTGGATGGGTTGCCGCTATGCTGCCGGCTGCGGACCGGAAAATCCCATGGCACCCTGCGCCGTGTTGGTTTTAAAGATGCTTTCCCTGACGGGGCTTGGCCATCTTACGGTCGTGTTCCGCAATTATGCCGCGCCTGCGATGTTGGGGAGCGGAATTCCTGTCAACACATTGGCCTTGTTTTGGGCCGTCCTTTGTCCGAGGATTTACCCAGCCTATGAAAACTTCCAAATTTCTCCCTTATCGTCAGAACCGGTTCGCGTGTCACCTGGCAAGCCTGTTCCTTTTCCTGATTTTGCCGCGAGCGAACGGGGCCATACCGGTCATGGGGACAAACGAGGACTTTTCGGTGGTGAGTCAGGCGGTGGTCGAACTGCTTCAAAGCCATGACACGGCCCGGTTCGCCGCGGCCATGTCGCCTTCCATTGAGGATTGGAAGGCCATGCTCTCCACCAATTTACCGGCAACGGGCGTGGATCCGTTGAAAGGTTTTCAAAACACGGTCCCCTATCAACGCCAGAAGATGGAAGCCAGCGCAAGGGCGCTCCTGGCCCGGGCCGATGCGCTCCATCTGGACTTTTCCAAGGGCGAGTTGCATGCCCGCGTTGTCCCGCCCAAATATCTGGGGACGACACATTACCCCAGCCTGCAAGCCGAGGGCGAGACGCTGTCCTGGGCACAACAGGTCGAAGTCATTCTGACTCCCGGTTCCGCCACGAATAGTCCGGCCCAGGGCGATTTCAAAATCGCCGTCCGGAATTTGCTCAAGTTGCCCGGTGGCTGGCGCTGCCAGGAGGGCGTGCAATGGACGGCGTTTCCCGCGGGCGTGGCCGATGAAAAAACCACCCGCGAACTGGCGCTCCTGAGCAAGGTCGCGGCTTACAAGGGATTCACCGGACAGGACGATCCCGCGTTGCTCAAGCTGGGCGAGACGCTGGTGCGTTTCCTCCGCGACCACGACCCGGCCATTTACGAAAAGGAAACGCTTTACAACAGTGACCTGATCTGGGCGCAAATTCAAAAAAGCGGCCGCACCGGCCCTACCCGGCAGGAAGTTGACCAGGAAATGAACACCCGCTTGCGCGAACAGGTTGAAATCGCGCGCTCCGTGCTCAAACAGATGGACGATGCGGGCATTGATCTGAAGAATGCGGACGTCCAGATCAAGGAAGCCGCCCTCGAGCACGCCCAGCCCCAGGGCGCTCCCGGTTCGCTGGACGGTTTGATTGGCGAACAGTTCAAGCTGACGCTGGCGGTGAAGACGGACGGCAAAGCGAAAAACGGGACATCACTATCAGGAGATTACATTCTGGCCGCCAATGAACTCACGCGCTTCGGAGATGACTGGAGAGTCATGAACGATCTTCGCTGGTATCAATTGCCGGCCGGGGTCGTGGACGAGAAAGCGGTCGCGGCGATGAAGTTTGATGACTACGTCGCCGAACATCGCGCTTTGCCGCCCGGAACCGCCGCTCCGGAAATCGAATTCATTACGCTCGACGGCGAAAAGAAAATGAAACTGTCCGACCTCCGCGGCAAGGTTGTCATCCTGGATTTTTGGGCGACCTGGTGCGGTCCTTGCCAGGAGCCGATGGCTAAATTGCAGACCCTCCGGCAGGAGCATCCGGATTGGCGCGACCGGGTGGCCATTGTTCCGCTGAGCATTGACGACACCAGCGACATCGTCCGCAAGCACGTGGATCAGCGCGGCTGGACCAACACGTTCAACGCCTGGGCAGGCGATGGCGGCTGGCAATCCAAACCGGCAACGACCTTCCGGGTGACGGGCGTACCGACCACCTACATCATTGATGGCCAAGGCGAAATCATCCAAGCCGGACACCCGGCAGGGATGAACATCGGCAACGAGGTGGATACCCTGCTCAAGCTGGCAAAACAATAAATTCGGCCGACTCAACGCGCAGCCTGCCGAGATGGAACATGGCGAAGGCGAACCATTTTTTGCAAGCACGTGTAATCATCAGGCCGCCGACCCTTCGTGACGGTCCCGCGTTTCTCCCGGCAGTCCGACGAAGCCGCGCCCTTCATCGCCCGTGGGTTTCACCGCCCGACACCCGCAAAAAGTTTGAAGTTTACGTGAAACGCATGGCTTCCGATTCGCACCGCGGATTTCTGGTTGTCCTCCGCGAGTCGGGTGATTTGGTCGGGGCCATTCATTTGAATCATATCATTCACGGCGCCTTGCAGGGCGCGTTTCTTGGCTATTACGCCTTTACACCCCACGCCAGACAAGGGTTGATGCGTGAGGGGATGCTGCTCGTTCTGAAACACGCTTTTCAGAAGCTGAAACTGCACCGTTTCGAAGCCAACATTCAGCCGGGCAATCTCGCCTCCATCGCACTGGCGCGGAGTTGCGGGTTTGTGCGGGAAGGATTCTCCCGCTGTTATTTGAAAGTCGGCAGACGTTGGAAGGATCATGAACGGTGGGCCATTCTTGCGGAAGACATGTAACTCGCATCCGCCCACTTCCCTGAATTTTCTTTACTTTGATTTTTTCTCCGCAACTCTGCGCTTCAATCACGCCGATTGGTTCGCATGAAATTTTGGCGCACAATTGTTTTTTCCATCGCCGCGATGATGACGGTCGTTCCCACGGCCAAGGCCGCGCCGGAAACATTTCCGGACGTGAAGGATTTGCCCGTGCGCAAGGAAATGCCGGACGTGCTGACGATGGACAACGGCACAAAGGTGACGACGGTCGCGCAATGGCGCGCGCGGCGCGAGGAGATGAAGGCGATTCTGGAGCATTACGAACTCGGCCACGCGCCACCGCCGCCGGGCAATGTGAGCGGTGAAGATATTCAGTCCCGCGTCCTGCTGGACGGGACGGTGAAATACCGGCTGGTACATTTGAAGTTCGGGCCGGAGGAAAACCCGGGGGTTGACATCGCGATTTTTACACCGGCGAAAAGCGCCGGCCCGTTTCCGACCATCATCAATCCGTCGTTCTTCAACACACCGGGCGTTGCGGTCACGAATAATCCCTCCGCTTCAGCGGCGGTGACGACCAATTCAGCGGCACGACTACGATTGACTTTTAACGCGCCCGTCGCACCGGAAAGGGCGGCTGAAGGTTTCACCAACCAGCTTAGCCGCGGCTATGCGGTTGTAACTTATCACTATACGGAATGCGGCGAGGACAATGCAAATTTCCGCCGTTCGTCATTTTATCCCGCCTATCCCAATTACGACTGGGGCGTGCTGCTTGGCTGGGCGTGGGGCTTGTCGCGCGTGGTGGATTATCTGGAGACGCAACCGTTCGCGGACAAAACCAAAATAATCGCGCTGGGCCATTCGCGGCTCGGCAAACTGGTGATGGTGGCGACGGCCTTCGACGAACGCATCTCGCTCGGTGCGCCAGCCGGGTCGAGCGGCGCCGGCACGGGCGCGTATCGCTTTTGCGGTCCCGGTCGCGGCGGCAAGGAAGGCATTGAGGACATGACGCGAAAATTCCCATATTACTTCGCGCCGCGATTGAAAGAATTTACCGGGCAGATGGAGAAACTGCCGTTCGATGCGCATTGGTTTGCCGCATTGACCGCGCCGCGTCCGTGGATTTCGGTGGAAGGCACAGAGGACCAGAACTGCGTGCCGAACGCCGTGAAACAAACCGTGCTCGCGGCAAAACCGGTGTATGCGTTTTTGGGAGTGAGCACGGACCGTGCGGGAGTGAATTACGAACCGCATCGGCACATGCTGACGGCGGGCGATTGGACGGCGGCTCTGGATTTTGCCGATCAGCAATTGCGCGGGATTGATCACCATCGGCGCTTCGACCAGTTCCCGCCCGAATCAGTGCCGCAAACACCCGACACAGCCAAAACGAACACGATGGTCGCGCCATGAAATGGATTTATCCCGCGGCGATTTCGCTCGCCCTGCTGGCGCAAGCCGGGTGCGCCAGCCTGTCCCGTGCGCCGTTGAATGTTCAAGCCTTTGGCGCAACGGGCGACGGGAAAACGAAAGATACCGCCGCATTTCAGAAGGCGCTTGATGCCTGCGCCGCTGCGGGCGGGGGCACCGTCATCGTGCCCGCCGGAAATTATCTCATCGGCAGCATCGAACTGAAATCGCATACAACTTTGCGGCTGGAAAAAGGCGCGAATCTGCTCGGCGGTCCCGAGCTTGAGGATTACCCGATTGTGAAAGTCCGCTGGGAAGGGAAATGGATTGACGGACATCGCGCGCTGATTTTTGCCCACGATGCGAACCAGATTGCCATCATCGGCGGGGGAAACATTTCCGGCAATCCCGCGCTGGGTGGGCGGCAGATACCGCGGCGACCGGTCATCATCGAACCGATTAATTGCACCGATGTCCGCTTTGAAGGCTTTGCCACAGAACACCGGAGCATGTGGTCCATTCACCCTACGTATTGCATTAACGTCACGGCCAAAAACCTCGTCATCCGCAGCACCGGCGGCAACGGCGACGGTATTGACGTGGACTCCTGCAAAAATGTCCGCATCGAATCGTGCGACATTGACACAGGCGACGACTGCATCGCCCTCAAATCCGGCCGCGGCATGGAGGGTTATCGTATTGCGCGACCGACCGAAGACGTTTTCATTTCCCGCTGCACGTTCGCCGACAGCAATTTTGCCGGCATCGGCATCGGGAGCGAAACCTCCGGCGGCATCCGTGATGTGCGGATTGAGGATTGCAAATTCACACACGCCAGAACTTGCGCCATTTACATCAAAAGCCGGCCCGGCCGCGGCGCGTTCATCGAAAATATTTCCGCGAACAATCTTGATGTCGCCACCGCGCCCGGCGGTTTTCTGCGCGTGAATCTTTTGAACAGCGGCATTCAGGACCCCGAGCCGGTCCCCGGTGACGAGGGGATTCCCGTCGCGAAAAATTACAGTTTCAGCAATGTGAGAGTGGATTGCGGCGCGCTGGTGGATGCCGCTTCGATTTCCCCCGTGAAACCCGTGGACGGATTTTCGCTGGTGAACATCAGCGGCACATGCAAAAGACCCATTGTGCTCGCCAATATGACACACGTGGAATTGCACAACATTCACGTCACCGGCTATGACGGTCCATTTCTCACGCGAACCAACGTCCAGGGCGTCGGATTGGAGGAGACCCAAAATTAATTCCCCAATTCAAATGAACTTCCGGCGCGCCACCTTGAATGATTGTGCCCTGCTCTGCCAAGCCCGGGCGCTGGGATAACCTGATTCAGATGGCACAAACTCATGAGCGGAACAGCCATTCCCGAAACACCGACGGTTGTCCAAACGAATTCTTTGCCGAATCAGTACCAGCGATGCCTGCACGTGGTGGCATTCGTTGGAATCTGGATGGCTATCGGTTGGCTGTTCCATCTGGATGCAAACAGTTATCTGGTGGTTGGCGTTCCACTGGTGGTGATTTTTCAACTTTTCATTCGCAAAAAGCCGCTCGTGGCGCTTTGGATTCGGGACGCGGAGCGGTTCCGATTGAACACCTTGGGAATCGTTCTTGGATTTGGCCTGGCAGTTTTGCCGGCGGTGAAATTGATTCAGACGTTCAGATTGGTAGATTGGCCATCACACACACCGGAAATCCTTTGGTATGTGTGTTGTATCATCGGGGCCTTTGGCTCGGCGTTCGGGTTCACCCATTTCACCAGGCAGACCTGGAAAGAACTCGGTTTTTGCGCCGGCACGGCCGGCACCATCGGGTGCCTGACCATGTTGCTCACCTTTCTCGCGCGCCTGGCCGTTAAGTACATGCATCACACGCCGGTGACCTTCACGTGGTCTAACGTGCTGGGTGGTCTCCAAAGTTTCCTGCTCTACGTGCCGGTTTGTTTTGTGTTGGAGGAAGTCGTGTTTCGGGGCGCCATTGATTCGCATGTATTTCAACCCGGAGACAAAGGCCAGTGGTGGACAGCCTTTTTTGTCTCCACGTTGTGGGGATGGTGGCACCTGCCGATTGTGGACACGAAGGGAATTTCGCAGTTGATGACGCTCATCGTTCTGCTGCCGTGCATTCACATCGCCGTGGGTGTTTTCTTTTCTTTAAGCTGGCGGCGCAGCGGCAATCTGGCCGTGCCGGCCACCGTTCACGCGTTTATTGATGCCGTGCGGAACATGCTCTTGCGGTAATCTTTGTCGCCACCAGATTTCATTAAAACTTACAGCCTCGGCGGATTCTTTGATTTGTATTTGCGACCTCCCTCACCTGTTTCCTCTCCCCAAGGAGAGGACATATCGGTGTACGATTTCCAGCTGGTGGAAGATTGTCCGGCCAATTCAGTTGCACGACATTCCAAAGACGCGGCGAGCGATTCTCCTTCTCCCCGGGGGAGAAGGCGGGGATGAGGGCGAGCGTTCAAACTTTTTTCACCAAATCCGTCGAGCTTTTCAATCCTCCGCGCGCTCGCCAGCCGGAGCCATTTTTACAATGCGCGGGAAAAATTTCGCCAGCGGTTCCACCAAGTCGGTTTGCGCGGCCATTACTTCCTCGATGTTTTTATAAACCATCGGCACTTCATCCAAGCCGGCGGAAATCAGTCTCACGCCGCGTTCGTCGAGATAAGGTTTCACCATCTTCCAGTTGAAACTTTCCCTGGCCTTGTTGCGGCTCATCACGCGGCCCGCGCCGTGGGACGCAGATTTGAGCGACGCGGCATTGCCCTTGACGCGCGCCACGAACGTCGGGCTGGCCATCGAACCGGGTATCACACCCAGTACGCCCGCGCCCGCCGGCGTCGCGCCTTTGCGATGGACGATGAGGTCGCGCCCACCGTGGCGTTCCTTCCAAGCGAAGTTATGGTGATTCTCGATGTCCAGCAACACGCCCGCGCCGAGATGCCGGGCGATGTGTTTGTGGATGAGGTGATGGTTGGCGGAGGCGTATTGGCCCATCAATTCCATCGCCGCCCAGTATTCCCGGCCGTCGGCGGAATCGAGGTCGAGCCATGCGAGATAGCTGAGTTCCTTCGGCAAATCCTTGTGTTTCGCCCGCGCGACGCGGCTGTAATGGTCGCAAACCTGCGCGCCGGTGCCGCGACTGCCGCTGTGCGAGAGCAACGCAAGGTAAGTGCCGGCCGGAAATATGTTCGGAGTTCCGCCTTCAGGCGGTTTTTGCGAAGGGCCGCCTGAAGGCGGAACTCCAAACTGAATTGGCTCATCCACAATAAATTCGCCGAACTCGACGAAATGATTGCCGCTGCCACTGGTGCCGAGTTGCGCCGCCGCCTTGTCGCGGAAACGCTGCGTGACGGGGCTGACCGACCAATCTTCGTCCATCACGGGATGGGTGCGGCGGTGTTTGAATTCGGAACCGATGCCAAAGCGGGTTTCGGCTTCAATGGCGCGAATGAGGTCGGTTTCGTGGCGACGCAGCCAGTCGGGTGGCAAATCGAGCACGGTGAGTTTGACGCGGCAGGCGATGTCCACACCCACGGCATAGGGAATGACCGCGTTGTCGGTGGCGAGCACGCCGCCGATGGGCAGGCCGTAACCGACGTGAGCGTCCGGCATGAGCGCCGCCGCGACGGAGACGGGCAGTTGGCAGGCGTTCTCCATCTGCTGGAGCGCGTTGGCGTCCAAATCCGTGCCCCACTGACGGTAGGTGATGGGCATAATGACAAGGGCAAGTTAAGCCCGGAAAACAGAAGTGAGAAGCGTGAAATGCGAGGCGGGCCCGGGAGCTCATACTGAATTGCGTTCAAAATACTACAAACCAATAAACGCACCTCCTCACCCACCCTTCCGCCTTCGCTGCGCTCCGGCGCGACAAGGCGGGCACCCTCTCCCCCTTTGCCAACGGGGGAGAGGGATGGGGCGAGGGGGCGCGTTACCAGAATGTTTGATGTCGGCCGGGGCTTTAGTCGCAGTTTGATTGCACATAAGTATCATGGCTTCGTCAATGTCCTGTCACTCCAAAGTAATTTACGTTTCTGGTGGATTGGAATAGGGTTGGCGCCTGATGAAATACACCTACGAACAACTCGCCAAAATGATTGACCATTCGCTGCTGCGACCGTTCCTCACGGACCAGGAACTGGAGAATGGCTGCAAACTCGCCGTGAAATACGGCGTCGCGACCGTTTGCATCAAGCCTTACGCCATCAAGCGCGCCGCCGAACTGCTGGCCGGCAGCGATGTGCTCGTCGGCGGTGTCATCGGATTTCCCCACGGCAACTCCTGCACGGAATCAAAGCGGTACGAGACCGAACTGGCCTGCCGGGACGGCGCCGTGGAAATTGACATGGTCATCAACATCGGCAAGGCCCTCAGCGGGGATTGGGATTACGTCGAGCGCGACGTGAAAGCTGTGGTTGACGAGGCTCACCGGCACCGGGCAAAAGTGAAGGTCATTTTTGAAAACGATTATCTCACCAAAGGCGGCGCCAGCCTGGACAGTGACAGTTTCAAGCGCAAGCTTTGCCAGATTTGCGAACGCGCGGGGGCCGACTGGGTGAAAACGTCCACGGGCTTCGGGTTCGTGAAACAGCCGGACGGCAGTTACAATTACCAGGGTGCAACCGCGCACGATTTGAAACTGATGCGGGCGGCGTGCTCACCAAGGGTGCAGGTCAAAGCAGCCGGTGGCGTGCGCGACCTGGACGGTTTGATTCTCGTGCGCGAACTCGGCGCCAACCGTTGCGGGGTGTCGGCCACAGCCGCAATCCTGGATGAATATCGCCGCCGTGAAGCGGCCGAACGGGCTGGTCAGTCCACCGCTTCAAACACGGCGGCGCCGGGTGCGGGTGATTATTAAGGTGAGATGTTTTGGGTGTTGCTTCTTTCCAGTTCTTTCATTACTCCATCCGTCGAACAAACATTTTTATTTATGCCAGAACCAGTCATCGCCCAAAAATCTCCGTTCGTCCAAAAAGTGGAACCCGGCACATATTGGTGGTGCGCGTGCGGAAAATCAAAAGGCCAGCCGTTTTGCGACGGTTCACACAAGGGCACCGAGTTTACGCCAAAGAAAGTTGAAATCACCGAGGCCAGAACCGTCGCGTGGTGCGGCTGCAAGCACACGGAGAACGCGCCGTTCTGCGACGGCAGCCACGCACTATTGTAACGGGTGGCTGACCCAACTTTGCAGCGGCGTTGGCGAAAACGCCGGATCCGCGCTATTCCAGGCGCGGCGAGGCCTGTCACGCTCCCTTTTTCCGGAAAAGGTTTTGCGGGTCGGCCACGTTGAGCACGGAGAGGTCGAGCCCGCCGTCGGGATTGCGCTCACGCGCGGTTTTGAGCCGGCGCGCAAGGCGTTTCACCGTATTGCCGGCATAGTATTTCACCACCCCCACCCCCACTTGAGCTTTGAAAATAACGACCAGCATGCAATGTTCGTCCACGTTCACGACGAACATGCTGAATTTTTCGCCCTGCTGGTAAATGCTGTTGAAGTTCGATTCGTTGACGAGGCCGGCGATGGTCTGGTTGGCCATGAAAGCGCCGGACGCGAGCGCGCCGATGGTGGTCAAATCAAATTGCACGGCATCGCCCTGATGCGTGATGAGAAAACCGCCCTTGTCAATAATCAGCGCCGTCGTCGCTTCGGTGTGAGCGATGAATTCGCGGAGCGTTTCGTCCAACAGCTGAATGTCGCGCTCGACAAGTTGGGGCAGAGTGGCCATGTCATGCGTATTGCGGAACGCTTTGGTTGATGAATTTTTGCAGCAGCAGGCGCGTGATCATGTTCAATGTTTCAAACACGCCTTCACATTTGTGCGCCGTTGCGGTGAATGACGGCACCTGCAACTCGCGGTTGTTCAGCAGAAATTCCATGTACTCAACCGGCGCGGCGTTCGGCAAATCGCGCTTGTTGTACTGCAGCACGTAGGGAATGTCCGCGAAGTTGAGCTTGAGCGTGTTCAAATTATCAAGGAGGTTTTGGAAGCTTTCCACGTTCTCCGGCATTTTTTCGTATTGTGAATCGGCGACGAACACGATGCCGTCCACGCCGCGCAGTACCAGTTGCCGCGTCGTGTTGTAAATCACCTGGCCGGGGACGGTGTAAAGCTGGAACTTCGTCTTGAAACCCTTGATGGTCATGGCCTCGATCGGCAGGAAATCGAAGAACAACGTGCGGTCGGAGCTGGTCGCCAGCGAGACGAGTTTGCCCTTGTTGCCTGCGGCAGTTTGGACGTGGTCGTGGACCTGGACGAGGTTGGTCGTCTTGCCGCCCATCGCCGGGCCGTAATACACGATTTTGACCTGCAACTCTTTGGTAGCTTGATTAATGATGGCCATAAAATAATTATTGTTTTTTGCGATCGAGTTCGGCAGCCAGCAGGGCCAGTTGTGCCGTGGGCAATGCTTCGCCCACGCGACCGAACGCGGCGAAATAGACCGAGTTCACGCGATAAATTTTCCACGGCACGTTACCGACGGTGAAATTCACGTTGTTCAGCGCACCCATGCGCAACTCCCGCGTGCTCTGGCCCAACCGGTCGAAAATCTGCGGCAAAAACGCGGCGAGCGTGTCGGCGTTCAAATCCGCCGGCACCTGACTGGCCACTTTCAAACCGTCCTGCAGCGCCACGAGCGCGCCCGCCACGCCCGGCAATTCCATGGCGTGGGCGACGACGTCCTTTGGCATGGCCCGACGGCTGGTGAAATCGGTTGGGGGCGTGCGCGGATGTTTATATTCATCCTCCTCCACCTTTGGCGTATCGCCGTTGTCACCCCAAATGTAATAATTCGTGTCGGTTGGTTGAATGTCCGCCGACTTGGGCACGTAACGAGCAGTTTCCGGCTTCGACGCAGTCACCTCCGGTTGCAGCACACTGGTTTCCGGCTGCGATTGCGGCTGCGGAAAACCGAAAAACAGATCCGGGATTTCGGGGGTGAGGGTGATTTTCCGTTGTAGTCTGGCCACGGTTTTTTGTTGTCCGAAAAACAGCGGCGCGATGACTTTCAAAGGCAGTTCGAGTTCGATCCCGTCATGGACGGAAACCCCCGGCGGCACCGGCCTGATCCAGGTGCGCACGTAACGCCACGAGAAAATCACGCGTCCGCGTTTCAGCGCCGGTTCCACCAGATGCACCGGCAAGGCAACCCGGGCGTTTGTCAAATTCGTTTGCGCGATTTCCAGCCGCAGTGCCTCCGGCCACTCTTCCGAAAGTGCGGCCAGGGGCGCGGAAATGGTTGACTGTGTGTGCTCCGGCAGGACGGTCGGGTGCGCGGCGGGTATCGTCGGCGGCACAGGTGCAACGGAATTAATTCGGGATGTGCCATTGCGCGAAACCGGCCCGGCAGTTGTCGGCGCCGCCGTGGCAGTCGCAGGCATCGGAGTAATGGTGCGTGAAGCAAACGACGGCCGCGGCACGACCGGATGGGGCGGAACGGCTGGCCACGAAACCGGCGAATTGGTCCGTGGGGCCGGCGTCGGCGTCGGCACCGGCGCGGGCTTGAGCGGTGTGGTGGAAAAATAGATACCCTGACCGTGTCCATCGAATGGCCCGGTGACATCGTCGGTAACCTCGACTTTTTTCTGCGTGGCGTGACGCGACAATAAAGCCGGATTGAGCCGCGCGAGAATTTCGTTCAACGGCAAGGTCACCGGCCGGGAATCATTCTCGCCGCCGGAGTTCGCGAAAAGGGTGGGCGCAGCCAGACGCAATTCACCGAAACTGATTTTTACCGAGCCGTGCGCGAGCTGCGAAAGGACTTTTTCAATTGCGATGATCATCGTCGCGCCCACCGGCGGCACCTGCATGATTTTGGCGCGCAAATCCATGGGCAATGCGGCGAGCACCGTTTGCAACGGCAACTCCAACTCATCCGTCTCACTCTGGCTTTCGATCGGCGTTGACGGCGAAGAAGAAATTGGTTGCGATTGCGCAGCCACGACGGCGGGAGTTTCTGCGGGTGGTGCGGGAGTGATAGATCGCGGCAATTCCACCGCGTTAACCCCATTCTCATCGAAACGGTGGAGTAGGCCTCGGAGCAGCCCGACAAACTTTGTTTTCATGATCTTTGGTATTACACGCATGTTCCGCTGCCTATCACCCGATAGGTCTGCCACGAATTTTAGCAGGAAGCGCGCCACGACCTTTTTTGTTTCGATTCCCACGCGCAGTTTTCAATTTGGGGCAACCGGGTGGAAAGATTGTCCCACCGTTGGACTGATTTGTCTGTTGTTTGTCCACAATGCGGCCTTAAATGTTTTCCGCCCGGCGGGAACGGCGATTGCTTCTGCCACAAATAATGCTGTTTGCGTATTTTCGGGCTTGTATTTGTGCAGCAACGGCGTTAGCGATTGTGGCCATCGGAATGGAGACAAGGCATAAAATCCTGGTTTTGGACGACGACACGGACTGGCTCAAGTTGAGCAGTGAGATGCTCACGCATCTTCCCAGCAAGCCTGAAATCCGCACCGTCACGTCCGGCGCGCGTGCCTTGGCGCTGATGGAAACCGAGCCGTTCCGGCTGTTGATATGCGATTTGAAAATGCCGCGCATTGACGGATTGCAAGTGCTCGCCATCGTCCGCCGCCGCTTCCCCGAACTGCGCACGGTCGTTTTGAGCGGGCTTGAAGACGAGGAATTTCGTTCCCGCGCTTACGCGCTGGGCGTGGACCTGTTCTGGCTGAAAACCGAGATGCAGCGCAACATGCAGATGTATCTGGACTGTCTCGAATCGCTGCTGGGGCGCGAAACCGATGGCGGCTTCCGCGGTATTCAAAGCAAAAGCCTCATGGACATCATCCAGATGGAATGTCTCTCGCGCAGTTCCACCGTACTGCGCCTCACACGCGGCGCGCTCGTGGCAAAATTGTGGATTCAGGACGGCGAATTGATTGACGCCGAGGCCGAGGGTGCGCGTGGCGAGGTGGCATTCCGGCGAATCCTGGCGTGGAAATCCGGCACCTTTGAAAACCTGCCGGCCGAACCCACCCGCGAACACACCATCACCAAATCCGTCAATGCCCTGCTTCTCGAATCCGCGCAAGCCATGGACGAAACGGCCAACCCCGTCGAGCCCGAATCCGTCGAACAGGCCGCGCACCGCAAAACCATCTGGAAACTGGCGCTGCTCACACGCGAAAACGCGGAATTCGTGGTCGCCGTCCCGACTGAAGGCCGGGGCGAAGTCGAAGCTTTGGGCGTACAATCCGTCCCGCCGCTTGCCCATTGGACGCGCCGTGCCGTGGAAGTCGCCAAAAAGCTCGGCGAACATATTGAAGCCGGACCGCTGTCACACCTTGGCGGGCACAATTTGGAACGCCAGCTGCTCGTTTTACCCCGGGAGGACAAATCGTTCCTCGTCGGCTGGCCGCCGAACGTTGAAGCCGGACCGTTGTTGGAAAAAAGCAAAAAACTTGTCGCGTCATGGGATTCTTAAAAAGACTATTCCGCTTTCGTTCCCGCGCAGCGGTCCAGCAACTGCCGAGCGGCAGCATTGCCGTGGACGGGCAAGGGAACGTGGTCACGTCCACCGTTTCCTCCGTTTATTCAAAAGAGATGCTGCACGCAATCGGGCGGGACGTCCTGGCGCTCTTTCGCGAGGCGCGCGAGGCCCAAATGCCGCTCGCCGAGGTTTCCATTAATTTCGTGAGCCTGCACATCACCGCCCGTGAGTTGCGTGGCGGTGCCGTCATTTTCCTCTTCCCGCAAACCGCGCTGTCGCCAAACTGATCATGCCTATGACCGCCAAAGAACTTAACCAATTGGTCACTCAAATTGAAACCCATATTGAGTGCTGGAAACAGTTCAACCACTTTGTCTCCATCGCCCGTAACAAAAAATTCGGGCCGACGGAGGAAAACCATTTCCTCGAAATCAAAAGCATCATCGTGCAGGAATTGGAATTGATTTACGCCGCTGTCGAGGTTGCCTCGCCCACGCGTGACGAAGTCCATGGCCTCATCGGCAACGCGCCATCGCTGCGTTACCTCAGCGAAATGAGCGAGGGCGCCCTGCGCGGCATCGAGACCCAGTGGCACAAAATCTACATCGGCTGGCACTCCATCCTCGGCCAGCTCAAGGTCAAACAACATGCCGAGGAATCAAAAACCTTCTTCGGCAAGAGCAAATGATCTTTGTTTCCGGCTGGTTTTGACGGCCGGAGGCGTTTCCGGGCGGCTTCCCCGCCACCAGGTGGCGCGGCACCATTTTCGCGCACAAAGTTCCAATCTTTTGTCTTTACACCCGACAAGCAAATGCGCTAGAATTCAACTACTTTTCAAACGTGTTTTATGAAAAAGGCCCGGGCGGTTTTAACCAGCGTTATTTTGTTTCTCTCAGTTGTTTTCCTCGTGCATGGCCAGAAAAACGCTCCGCTTGATCAACCGGTTCAATCCACTCGGGCAAACGATCTGACCGCGTATAGCTCGAATACCATTTGGCTTCAGCTAACCGGCTTCACCAACAACACGGCGTCTCTCGTCATCTATGTTCCGGGGACGGCATCGAACAACGTTTACAATTTGTTTTTCACAACGAATGTTGAACCCCCTTATGCATGGAGCCGGGTGGCACGTTGCGAGCCGGGCCAGACGAATCCGGTCGTGACCAACCTTCCGCCGACACAGGGATTTTTCACGCTGGGCAGCCCCATCCGGCTTGGTTTTGACCAGCAAAGTTTGGCTGCGAACGACGACGGTTCAACAGGTTTGGTGCCACTGCCTTTCACGATGAATTTCCTGAGCAACTCCGAATCCGCCCTGTACGTAAACAACAATGGCAATGTAACGTTTGACAACCCTTTATCTAATTATACGCCTTCGCCCCTGGCTTATGTGAAAATGAAGATTATTGCGCCCTTCTGGGCAGACGTGGACACCCGCAACCCCGCTTCGGCCGTCGTGCAATACGGAACCAACGTCGTCCACGGCCGCAATGCCTTCGGCGTGGACTGGGTGAATGTCGGCTACTATGCTAACCACGCCGACAAACTGTTAAGCTGTCAACTGGTCATCATTGACCGCTCAGACATTGCCGCGGGCGATTTTGACATGGAATTCAACTACAACCGGGTGGAATGGCAATGGGGGGATGTCTCGGTGGGCAGTCCGCCGCGCGCTGGCTTTTCGGACGGCGTCACGGACATTGAATTGTCCGGCTCCGGCGTCAACGGCGCGTTCATGGACACCAATACCGTGACCGGACTTGTCTATAACAGTTTGAACACCTCCGTTCTCGGCCGCTATCTCTTCTTTTTCCGAAATGGACAACCACTGCCTTGAGCGACGGTGGACAAGGGAACCCGTTCCAGCCCGTGACATTTCTTCCTTGCCAGCCAGCCGCGTTTCGGGTCTAACCACGCGCGAGGCTGTGTGAAAACTCTCGGCAGGATTGACGGTTAAAAGCAGGGACGAGAAGTAATTGTTACAGTTCGAGATTTTTCTACACAGATGGAAAATTCCGGTCGGGCTGTGGTGGGAGCGTTTACCGGAGTTATAGCAGCCAACGAATGGAAAAAAGGGCGTGCCGCCCCGGTTTCAGGCGCTTTGCGGGACTTTCACCCCTACTGCCAACATCCGTTTCTCGAAGCTCACCAGGTTGAGCACCCGTTTGAGATTGTACGCCAGCGTCGTCAGACTCCATTCGCACCGTACTTTCTCCAGGCCCTTGAGCAAAAAGTGCGTGTACCCAAACCAGCGTTTGATCGTTCCAAAGGGATGTTCGGCCAACATCTTCCGCAACTTGAACTTCCAGGGCTGCGCCGCCATCCGCGCCGCCATCGCTTCCATCAACCCTTCGTTCGCCTCCCGCGTGATCCGGCGGTTGGCTTTGTTCCGCGTACACTGTTTCTTCAACGCGCAGCATTGACAACCACTGGCCTGGTAGTATCTCAGCTCGCGCCCCAGTTCATACGTGGCGAACCGATACGTCAACGCCGCCCCCGCCGGGCACACATACGCATCCTTGTTGGCGTCATACTGGAACCGGCTCTTGCCATATAATCCCCGCGCCGTGTTGGCGCTCGTGTCCGCCTTGGGCACGTAGGCCGTGAGCCCCTGCTCGGCACACCGGCTCACTTCCGCCGCGTTGTAGTAGCCTGCGTCGGCCACCACTTCGGCCTGTTTCAATTCCAGATTCGCCTTGGCCGCCAGCGCCACCTCGGCCAGTTGTTGGAAGTCCGTCACCGCGTTGGTCACGTCGTCCGCGGCAATCAGTTTGTGCCGGGCGTCCACCGCTACCTGCGCGTTGTAGCCTACGATCAGCCCTTGCGCCGTGGGCATCTTGCGCGTGTCTGGATCGGTCACGCTGATTTGCTTCTGCTCGTCGTCCAGTTGCGCCAGCAGTTCCTTGTGCCAGTCCTGCTTTTCCCGCAACGCCGCAATCTTCTGTTCCAGTTCCGTTTTGTTCAAGGCCGCGGCGACCGGCTCCGCTGCGTCGGCGCTGTCCAGTGCTTGCAAATACTCCGTCAGCCGGGCATCGGCCCGCGCGATCAGATCCTCCAGTTTGGCGGCATTGAAGTTCGCCTCCCGCGCGTTGACCGCCCCGAACTTGCTCCCATCAATAGCCAGCAGTTCGCCCCCGAACAATTCCAGTTTCCGGCACAACACGTTAAACTGCCGGTTCACCGCCCGTAGTGGTTTGAGGTTGTCCTTCCGGAAATCGGCGATGGTTTTGAAGTCCGGCGTCAGTTTGCCCAGCAGCCAGATTACTTCCACGTTGCGGTGACATTCGGCCTCCAGCAGCCGGCTGGAACGAATCCGATGCAGATAGCCATAGAGGTAGAGCTTGAGCAGCGCGGCCGGATCATACGGTGGCCGGCCCGTAGCGGCGACTTGGGCTTTGGCAAAGCCCAGTGCGTGCAGATCAAGGGAGGCGACGAAGGCGTCGAGGAAGCGCACCGGGTTTTCAGGCCCGACATAATCCTCCAGCCGTTCGGGAAAGAGCAGCGTTTGGGAGCGGTCCAGTCCGGTGCGATGCTTCAGGCTTGTCACTGACCAACCCCAGGAGTATTTGTTCAATCCATGACGGAGTTTTCACACGGCCTCGCGCCATGCCTGACGGGATGGCCGTTGCCATCCTTGGAGTTGGCGAAACGATTTCACGAACATGTTGAATTATTTTCAAATCCTGATTCTGGCGCTGATTCAAGGTGCGTGCGAACTGCTGCCGGTCTCGAGTTCGGCGCATGTCATCATTGCGGAAAAACTCATGCGGCTGGACCCGTCGAGTCCCGAAATGACGATGCTGCTGGTCCTGTTGCACACCGGAACCATGTTCGCCGTGATTGTTTACTTCTGGCGCGGCTGGAAGCGCGATTATTTTGCCTCCACCGGCCAGCTCCAATGGGTTGCCATCCAGGTCCTCATGGCGACCGCTTGCACGGGGCTGGTCGGCTACGGACTGAAGGTGCTCATTGAGAAAATTTTCATGCGCCATGTGCCGCACGCCGAGGTCGAGGGTTTGTTCTCCAACCTGCCGCTGATTGCGTGCGCGCTGGCGGCGGTGGGGCTGCTGATCATTTACGCCGGGTGGCGGGAGGAAAAATCACCGCGCCATTCTGAAATTCAGCCGGCACACTCGTGCTGGATCGGCATCGTGCAAGGCATCTGCCTGCCGTTTCGCGGCTTCTCGCGTTCCGGCTCAACCATCTCCACCGGATTGCTGCTCGGCCTGCCCAAGCAGAAACTGGAGGAGTTCAGCTTCGCGCTTGCCGTGGTTTTGACGCCGCCGGTGATTGCCAGGGAAGTGCTGCGCTTGCTTAAGGCCCACGCCATGAACGGCCACGGTTCCGTGCTGCAACTTTTTGTCCCCAGCCTCGTCGGCATGGTCTTCAGTTTCCTCGCCGGATTGCTGGCCTTGAAATGGCTTTCCCGCTGGCTGGAAGGCGGACGCTGGAAATTTTTCGGCTATTATTGCCTGGTCGCGGCGGCGGGTGTGCTGGTCATCCACTTCAAACTTCCCGACTGAACGCGTTGGGAAGCGCCGTATCAAGTTGGCCATTGTGGCTTTCCCCGGCTCCGATCTGCCAACTCCCAGCTCCGATTATGGCGCCGGCGCGGGAATGAAAATCTTTTTCCCCACGATCAGATTCTTCGGGTCCAATCCCGGATTCGCCTTCAAAATCTGGTCCGCTGTCACCTTGATTCCCTTGTCCCGGTATGCTTTTGCAATGGCGGAAATCGTGTCGCCGCTGCCAACAACTTGCCAGTAGCCATTTTGTTTGTCGCTCGCGTTTACAGTTAAATTGTCCGTTGAAGTTGTCGTCGCAACGCTCGGCGGTGACCTGTGAGTTGAAGTCGAACCGCCGCTGATTTTGCCGAGCTTTTCGATTTCCTTGAGAATCAGGTCATTGTCTGCCTGCTGTTTTTTGGCAAGTTCCTGGACCTGCCCGGCGAGTTTCTGCAAATCATCCGCGCTGGCGGAGTTGTTGACGGCGGGCTGGTTCAACTTGTCGCGCAGGTCGGCAATTTCTTTTTCCAGCGCTGCCATATGTTTGTCCTGTGCCTCTCGCGCCGCGAGCAAATCCTGCACGTAACCTTCCACCTTGCTGATGCGTTCGGTTGTCTCGGCGTCCTGCGCGCGTGCCGCCACCGTGGTAAAGGCCAGAATGAAAAGCCAAAGCGAAATTTTTTTCATGCCCGAATGAAAAACCGGTTTAACCGCCACGTCAAGTTGAAGTAAGGAGTTCACGCGACACTTATGCCAGTTTCCCGTAACGCCGGATTTGCGGCCAGATCAACGCCACCGCGCCGACGACAATCATCGTCCCAATCCCGCCGGACACGACGGAAATCACCGCGCCGGTGACAATGGTGTGGCCCATCGTCGGCCCGAAGACTTGCGCCACGGTGCCGGATTCGAACCCGCCCAGCTCGTTCGACGTACTGATGAAAAGGTTGTTGACGGCGGAGACGCGCCCGCGTTTTTCGTCCGGCGTGAGCATCTGCACCAGTGTGTGCCGCACCACAACACTGATGTTGTCCACGGCCCCGCACGTGAACAGCATGAGCAGGGAGAACCAAAACCAGGTCGAAAATCCGAAGGCAATCGTCGCCAGTCCAAAGGCCGCGACCGCCCAAAGCATGGCGCGCCCGGCCTTTTGCAGTGGCGGCCGGTGATTCAAAATAAACGCGCAGAACACGGCGCCCATTGGCAACGCCGCCTGCAAAAATCCGAGTCCGGCCGGCCCGGCGAACAAAATATCTTTTGCATAGATCGGCAGCAACGCCGTCGCGCCGCCCAAAAACACCGCGAACATGTCGAGTGTGATGAGTCCCAAAATGATTTTGCTCGCATAGACGAACTTGAAACCCGTCAACAGCGCCTGGACCGTCATGGGTTCCTTGACCGCGACAGTATGTTGCCGGCGCACCATGCCAATGAGAACGCAAAAAACCAACGACGCCAGCGCATTAATTACATAAACCAGCGCTGCCGGAGATGCCGAGTGATGCCTGGCCATCCAGGCGATGATCGCACCCGCCATCGCCGGACCGACGATGCAGGATAGTTGAAACACACCGGCGCTCCAGTTCACCGCGCGCGGGAAATCTTTGCGATCCACCAGATGCGGCAGAAACGCCGCGTTGGCCGCCCACATGAACGTGCGGGCCGTGCTGCCAATGAACAGACAAAGGTATATCCAGGGGACCGGCGCGCGGAGCGCGGAGATGACAGCCACGCCAAGGCTCGCAGCCGCGATTACCGCCGTCATCAGCACCACGATCCGTTTTCGGTTGTAATTGTCCGCGACGTGCCCCGCCGGCAGCGTGAACAAAAACATCGGGATCATTTGCGTGAGGCCCACGAGGCCCAGCGCCATCGCAGAACCGGTGCGGTCATAGATTTCCCAGCCCAGGGCCAGGGCAAACATTTGCTGGCCAAGCACGGCCGCGAGCCGCCCGGCAAGGTATAGCCGGAAGTCGCGGTTCTGAAAAAGGGCATACGGATGGTCGCCGTCAGTGTTCGACGGCGACGACGGCAGATTTTCTGGCGATTCGGCTTCGTGCATGGACGCGACGCGGAGAACTTAGCGGAAAATTGGCGCGGGTCGAGTTTTCGCGCGATTGAATTTTTTCATAATCATAATCCTGTTCTTAATCGTAATCGCCGCCGAAACGGATTAAGATGACGATTAAGAATAAGATGAATGGACCAAATGAGAATCCGCCGCCGCATCATTACCAATGGCCGTGGTTTGTGCTGGCGGCGTTTTTGCTGGGCGTGGCGCTGGCGATGTTGTGGATGAGGTTTGAGATCCAAAAAGTCGAGCAGGAACGCAACGTGAACGCGCCGTTGCCGGGCAGCGTGACAAACTGAACGGTCCTTTTTACCCGTCGGTTCGCGTCACTGGCCTTGGCCCCGGATTTTTAGCCTCACTCAAAAGTGCTTCAAATTGCGAAATGACGCCGGGATTTTTATCCGCAACGTTTTGCGTTTCCCCGGGGTCTGTTTTGAGATCGTAAAGTTCCCACGGCGCATCGGCTTTGGGGCGCACGATTTTCCAATCACCCATGCGCGCAGCCTGCGCTGATTCACGCCCGCGAAGCACCCAGTGGAAAAATTCGTGCCGGTTGGTTTGCGTCTGGGCCAGCAGTGTTGGCATAACGGAAAGGCCGTCAATGTTTGCAGGCGATTGGGTCAGCGTGATGCTGGCTGCCGTCGGCAGGAAATCCCAGGCCGCCCAGGCGAAATCACCGACTTGTCCGGCGGGAATCTTTCCCGGCCAATGGACAATCATCGGCACGCGCAGTCCACCTTCGTACGGTTCGCCGCGCCCGCCGTGAAACGGCCCGGCGCTCTGGAAAAATTTTGGATCCACGCCGCCGCTTTTTTCGGGACCGGTATCGCTGGTAAAGAAAATCACAGTATCGTTGGTCAGGCCCAACTGTTGCAATTGCTCCAGCAATTGGCCGATGTAACCGTCAAGCCGCGCAATCATGGCGGCCTTGTTTTTCTCCGGTTGCGGCCACGGTTCGTCGGAGTAAGGCGCGTCCGTCGGCACCTGCCCGTGTCCGGCGCCCGGAATTTTGTAGTTCAGCAGCAGGAAGAACGGGCGGTAACGGTTGAACTGGTCGGGCTGGTTTTTGTTTATAAAATTCAGCGCCGCCTTCGTGTATAAATCGGGAATGTATTGGCCGTTTTTGCCGCCGGTGTTGGGATAAATCATCTCCTTGCCGATAAAATCCGCCTCCTGATTGTTCGTCGTGAGCATGCTCTGCGGCGCGTAACGCCACATATAATCCGCGTAAAAATTTCCCGCGTCAGCCGGGTCGAAATAACCGGCGAACTCATCGAACCCCTTTTTCCAGGGTGCGCCCCCGGTGGTCTCGTCGCCCAAATTCCATTCGCCAATCAAGCCGGTGTGATAGCCGGATTGCTTCAAGAGCTGCGCGACCGTCATCTCGTCGGGCGCCAGCGGAATGTCCACGTCCGCGCGCTGCCGCAAATGCCCCGAATCCTTGCCGAGCATGAGCGCCGCGCGCGACGGCGAACTCGCCGCATCACCCGCGTAATAGCCCGTGAAACGGATGCCTTCCGTGGCGAGCCGATCCAGATTCGGTGTCTGGAATTTTGTCTGGCCATAACAGCTCAAATCGCCGTAGCCGAGGCCGTCGGCGACAATCAGGATGATGCTCGGCCGGTGCGGCATGAGCTGCGGCGGGCGGTTGGTAAAAACAAAAGACAACGCGGCGTTTGCGCCCGGCGAAAATCCCGGCAGCGCCGCGCCCGCCAGCAACACGGCAATGAGCGCCCGGCCAAAACGGTTGAAACAGTTTGATTTCATCGTGAACTTGGATTCTGGAAAGATTGGCACGTTCAAAGCAATTCTTTTCCGCAATGGCCAGGAGCGCCCACCCGCTTGGAACGGCGGAATGAATTCCAGGCGCGGGAAGACTGTAACATCGAAGCGGCAGGTGAAACCATCAAGTCAGTCCGGCTTGTGATCGGGTTCGGCCTCCTTGCTTTTGATGTCCGGCTGCGGATATTCCAGTCGGTAGCAGCGCAACCGCATCGGCGATTGATAACAAGCCGTCGAACCGGATTGGGTCAAAGCGAAAACGGTCACGGACGTTACTTCGGACTCGGTCAGGCTGCGCCCGTCATGGGTCGCCAGCTCAACAAATGAGGCGTTGTCATTGATCAATGGCGACAGCAGGAAACCGCTGCGTGTCATGCCGGGAATCAAACGGAAGTAAAGTCGCTGGCCGTCCCGCAGGGACACCGCCAACACCAGGGTTGGCGGCTTATAGAGCGCGGCGATCAAAGTTCCCAGCGGAGTTTTGTTTATTTCCAGTTCGGCCCAGACGGGGCCGTTGCTGGCGGCCGGCAGCGCCACCGGTTCGGCGAAACGAATGAGAGAATCGGTGAGCGGCACCAGATGATATGCCCTGGGCGTGGCGGATTTTTTCAAAAGCACAAAGTCCTTCGTCGCGCCCTGGACGTCGTAGCGGGTCAACAGCTCCGGCCAGGAACAGCCGTCGTCGAGCGATGGAAATCGCCCATCCAATGTTCGCAGGGTGAACAACAGGTTGTCGGCGGCGCGCCTGCTGCGGAGATGAGCGGCGTTCATTTCGGCCAGTGCCGGCGCGTAGGCGGAATAACTTTGGAAGACAGGGCGCGGAGCATAACGCAAGCCGTGGGCAAAGATGACGGCTTGATCCCAAGGATACACATCCACTCCTCCGTTCAATTCAGGCAGGGGATATTCATCACGGATTTCGGCGAGACGATTTTCATAGGCTGTCTTCAAGTCGCTCGCGTTGTAAAACAACTTCGCCGGAGCCAGGACGACGCGGGGGCCGAGCGTTTCGACAAAGCGCGCGAACAAACCCTTTCCAGGAACACAACGCCCGAACGACAAGGAAGCATACGCCAAAATGATTATCCCCAGCAGCCAGCCCATCAGCGCAACTCTTCCGCTCCTGCCCTGCAAAACGGGCCATGCCGCTGCCAGGCCCATCAATCCAATCAACAACACCGCAAGCACTGCCTCCGATTCGTGTTGGTCATGCCGGACAAAACCGTGCTTGAAGGCGAGGAAAAGGACAAACCCCAAACCGGTCAACGGCAATGCGCCAAACCGGCGGTATTTCACGAACGCTGCCAGGCCGACCGGGGCACACGCTGCTGCCGCGGCCAGCCAAAAAACCCCCGCGTCCCAAAGTTCCGTTTCCCCACCGCACATCATTGCCTCGGTGTAGCCGCCGGTGATCCGCCACGAATTGCATAGAAATGGCCCGAACGAGCCCAGGCGCTGTCCGGCGGCCAGCCAGGAAAAAAGCACGCTGAAGCCAAACACCGCAACCACCCAAGGGAACCGGCGATGGCGCAACACGTCATCCGCCGCAAGGATCAGCACAATCCCCGCCGCCATCAGCAAGCCGGTGAATTTGGTCATCCCCAGCCAGCCCAGCGAAGCCACCAACAGAATCTTCGCAAGGGAGAAGGCGGCATCGTTTGTAAAAAAGTGCAGAAACAACAAAATCAGGACCCAGGCATCCAGTCGAACGTCGAAATCTTGATCCACCGGCAATCCCGCGACGCCGATGCATCCCATCATCCACAGCCACGCCATGGATTCAGACTTCCAGAAATGGCGGGACATTTGCCAGAGGCACCACCAGAAAACGAATGACAGGGTTACCCACGCCATCACGGAAACTATGAACGTCGGCGGATAATATCCACCGCACAAAAACCCCCATGGACCCAGGGTAAAGACGAGGTCGCGGCCAAACTGCAGGTGTTGCGTAAAGGCGAGGTGCAGGGTTTGCACCCAGGATTCGTCAAGGGTGAAAACCGCGCTGTGACCGGGAGGCGAACAAGGCACGAACCGCGAGAGGGTATAAGCCAGCGTGGTCAAACCGGCCAGCCACCGAACCGGCAATTTCCAGCGGTCACTTGGGGCGGAAAGGTTCACGGGTTATGCCGGCGCACTTCGTTTTCTGAAATCATAGTCCAGCGGAATACGCATCACAATCAGGAAGCTTGGAATCGTTGCCCGAATCACTTCGATAAAGAAACGCGGATAGCCGAGGCCCTGTTGCAGCCAGCCGCCCCACATCCCCGACAGCATCATGCCCTGCCCCATGAAGCCAGTGCAAATGGCGTAGTGCACCGTCGCTTGTTCGCCGCGCGATGTAAATCATGTAAAGTATGAAGGCGTTGAAACCGCAGCCGCAGCCGAATTGCTCGACGGCGACGGTCACGGTAATGCTGGCCCGGTGCGGAATCGCGGGGCGAGCGCGATTAATAAACGCAGCTTCATGGTGAACTTTGATTCCGGGAAGCGGGTTGCATTCAAGCAAATCAGTTTTTCAATGCGGCGCGGATTTTTTGCCGAACTGCGGATCAATTTTCAACTGCAGCGCCAGCACAAAACCTGGAATCGTCGAGCAGATGGCCCACACGAAAAAATGTTTGTAGCCGACGATGTCCACCACCCAGCCGCTCCACATGCCGGGTATCATCATGCCCAGCGCCATGAAGCCGGTGCAGATGGCATAGTGCGCCGTCCTGTGCGGGCCGTCCGCAAAATAAAGCAGGTAAAGCATGAACGCGGTGAAGCCGAAGCCGTAGCCGAACTGCTCGACCGCGACTGCGCCGCAGGCGACAAGAAAATTTTCCGGCTGCGTGAAGGAAAGAAAAATAAACGCGAGTTTCGGCAGATACATCGAGCCGACCATGATCGGCAGCATTTTTTTGAGGCCGTATTTTGCCGCCGAAAATCCGCCAAGCAAACCGCCGCACGTCAGCGCGAGAATGCCAAAGGTGCCATAAACCAACCCGACCTGGCTCGTGGCCAGACCCAGCCCGCCGGCGGCGCGGCTGTCGAGCAGGAATGGCGAAATCACCTTCACCAACTGCGCTTCATCAAAACGGTAAAATAAAATAAAGGCCATCGCCATGAAAATTCCCGGCTTCTGAAAAAACGAGCCGAGCGTGGCGAAAAATTCACCGAGCAGACTTTTGTGGGTGACAACCGGGCCGTCGTTCGGCGGGTGCGGCAGCATGATGCTGTGCCAGCAGCTGAACATCAGAAAAAGTCCGGCGACGGCGAAAAGCGTGATGGACCACGCGAGCGGGATGTTGCCGGAGCTGGTCAGAAAAATGACCGAAGCATCCCGCTTTAATTTGGGGTCAAGCTGGATGACGGCCATCGCGGGCCGGTCCCAGTTCGTGGCGTTGAACACAAAATGCTCGCCTTCCATCAGCCGGAAACCCTTGTCGCTTTTGCCGAGGCCAACGTATTCCAGGCCGCTTGGCTGGCGCGCAAAATTGACGGCGATGGCCTTGCCCGCCGGCGGCGGCTGCGACAGCGCAAAATAAATCACGCCAAGATTTCCAGCGGTGGCAGCAGGGGCCTTGGTTCTTTCCGGCTTCGGAAAATGCGCCGTCAGAAAAGTTCGCAGCGGTCCGGAAATGTTTTTCGTCCACCAGGAATCGTTTTTATCATCCGCCGGTTTTGCCGCCGGCTTGTCATCGGGCACGAAACCGTGCTGCACGTTCCATGACTTTGCCCGTTCGATGACCGCCTTCGCTTCGGGCGCGCCGCGCTCCGCCAGCGCAATGTCGAGCGCGCCTGGCTGTGCGATCACGCGCAGTTCACCGGGCTGCGCTGAAATTTTTACTGAAGCCGGGTCCCAATTAGTAAAAACCGCAGCGTTTGTTTTCGCCGACACGGAAATTTCCACGGGCGGCAGGCCGTTCCTGCTTTCCAAAACGCCGGCCAGCACGACGAGCAAGCCGCTGCCGACGATCATCGCCGTCCGGTAAAAGGTGCTGCGCAGCCCGACCCACCACGCCTGTTCGTGCTTGGACATGCTCAACATGTAAAAGCCGTCCGCCGCGATATCGTGGGTGGCCGACGCGAACGCCATGATCCAAAACAGGAACAGCGACCATTTGAAAAACGCGCTGCCTTGCACCGAGAAGGCAACGAGCGCCAGCCCAAACGACACGAGGAATTGCATCAGCACGACCCAGAACCGTTTCGTGCGCGTGATGTCCACGAACGGGCTCCACAGCGGCTTGATGACCCACGGCAGGTACAACCAGCTCGTGTAAAGCGCGATGTCCGTGTTCGAGATGCCCAGCCGCTTATACATCACCACCGACATCGTCATCACGATGACGTAGGGAATGCCCTGCGAAAAATACAGGGTCGGCACCCAGAGCCACGCGCTGCGGGAAGTTGTTTTTGCGTCGGCCATCCCTGCTTGAGTAACAGGTTAAAGCTGTCCGGGCAAAAATTTTCGGACTTGCGCTTTGAGCGCGCCCCGCGTTGAGTTTGCGTGTGACCGGCGCATTTCTGAACGCCATCGGCATCCTGCTCGGCGGACTTGGGGGACTGGCACTGCGCAAACCGCTTTCCCTCCGCACGCAGGTTTTCTTTCGTTCCGCGCTCGGTCTGTCCACCGTTTTCTTCGGATTGCGGCTGGTTTGGCTGGGCCTGGGCGGGACGCTTTTGTCCGCGCTCGAACAAATTCTCATTGCCCTGCTCGCTGTCACTCTTGGTTTTTGGATTGGCAAGCTGCTGCGCCTGCAAAAATGGTCGAATCGCCTTGGCCGGCGCGCGGGCATTGCGATCGCCCCGGCACAAACCAACGCGCCGCGCAAAGCCAGCGATAGCTTGGCCGCTTGCGCCGTGTTATTTTGTGCCGCGCCGCTGGGCTGGCTCGGCGCGGTGACGGACGGGTTGTCCGGTTATTTCTGGTTTCTGGCGGTGAAGGCCATCATGGACGCACTGGCAATGACCAGTTTGGTAAAAGTGTTCCGCTGGCCGACGGCGTTGTCAGCCTTTCCGGTTTTGGTTCTGCTGGGCGGAATCACGCTCGCGTGCCGGCTTTACGTTGCGCCGTTTTTGGATTCGCACAGCTTGCACGAGCATTACCTGATTAATTCTGTCAACGCCGCCGCCGGTCTCATCGCCTGCGCTGTGGCGCTGGTCATTTTTGAAGTCCGCAAGGTTGAACTCGCGAATTTTCTGCCGGGTCTCGCCCTGGCACCGCTGCTCGCGTGGCTGTTCGGATAAACTTCAAATTCATTTGCAGATCGTGCTGGTTTGCCATAAAATACAGCGTGTTTTTTAAGGCAAACAATCAGCGCAAAGGCAACCCGTCCATTCACCAGAAACAAATGCGGTTCTTCACCGTGTTTTTCCTCGTCATCGTTCTTGTGCTGTTTGCCGTGCTGCTGTGGCTGGTCAACCGGCCAAGCTACAACACTCACTGAATTAAGCCGCGTTTGCGCAGCAGTGATTCCACCGCCCGGTCCATGAGCAAATCCGCCAGCGGTTTGGTGGCTTCGTCCAGCGCAGCGACCGCGATCTGCAATTTTCTCAAATCGCCGGAGCCGCCCGCGGAATTTTCCGTGTTCAGGGCGTCCTCCACTCCGCGCGCGGCAGCTTCAATTTTTTCGCGGTAATCGGCATCCATTTCCTTCGCGCAATCCGCGAGCGCCTTGCGCGTGGCGGCGAGGGTTTCGTTTGCGCGCAGCTTTGCCTCAATCCACCGGCGCGCGGCCAGGTCGGTGAAGGCGTGCTCGACGGATTCCTCGACCATTTGCTGCACCGCCGCGTCGTCCACGTCCACGGCGGACTTCATTTCCACAATTTTCTCCCGGCCGGTCCGGGTGTCGCGCGCCAGCACGTGCAGGATGCCGTCGGCGTCAATTTCAAATTGCACCCCCACGCGCGGCAGGCCCCTCGGCGCAGGCTCAAATTCAATCGTGAATTTGCCCAGGCTCCAGTTGTCTTTCGCGCGCTCGCGCTCACCCTGCAAAACGTGGATGAGCATAGAACGCTGCTGGTCCACCGCGCTCGTGAACAGCTCGCCGGCCTTCACCGGAATCGTCGTGTTGCGCGGGATGAGCACGTTCATGAGTCCGCCGAACGTCTCGATACCCAGCGAGAGCGGTGTCACGTCGAGCAGCAAAACGTTCTTGAAACCGCCGGACAAAATTTCCGCCTGAATCGCCGCGCCGAGCGCAACCGCTTCATCCGGATTCTGCGACGTGTTGAGCTGCGGACCAGCCGCTTGGTGGTGGTCGCGGCCAAGCCGGACATCACCGCGTGTTTCCTCAAACTCGGCGCAGTCGAAAAGTTCGCCCACAAATTTGCGGACGAGCGGCATCCGCGTTTGCCCGCCTACCAGAATCACTTGATCCAGGTCCTTCGGCTCCACTTTTGCGTCCGCGAGCGCGCGCAAACAATGCGGTCGTGTGCGGGCAATGATGTCGCGCGTGAGGTCTTCGAGTTCGGGGCGGGTGAGCTTGCAGCTGAAACTGAAATCCGGCGTGAGAAACGGCAGTGCGATTTCGACTTCCGTTTCCGTGGACAATTTGATTTTCGCCTGCTCAGCGGCTTCGCGGATTCGCGAAAGAATGGGGAGCGCACGCGCCTCGCGTGCGGCGGTTGACGCCTCGTCAACCGTGTTTGTGCGCGGCGGGGCGGCCCCGTACCCAGGAAAAACTGAACAGCCAGCAGTTTTGACTTTTTCGACGAGAAAATCCACAAGCCGTTTGTCCAAATCATCGCCGCCGAGGCGCGTGTTGCCGTTGGTCGCGAGCACCTGAAAGACGCCGTCCTTGAGTTCCAGAATCGAAAGGTCGAACGTGCCGCCGCCCAGATCGTAAACGGCGATTTTTGATTTTTCCTTCAGTTTGTCCAACCCGTAAGCGAGCGCCGCGGCCGTCGGCTCGTTGACGATGCGTTCGACGGCGAATCCGGCCAGCTCGCCCGCGCGCCGGGTCGCGTTGCGCTGCGCATCGTTGAAATAGGCCGGCACCGTGATGACCGCGCGCGTGACCGGTTCGCCGAAATAATTTTCCGCGTCACGCTTTAATTTTCTTAAAATCGCGGCGGAGATTTCCTCCGGCGAAAAATTCCTGCCAAGGATCGGAATCGTGACTGCGCCGGTGTTGTCGCCCTTGACCGGGTAGGTCACGAGCATTTCTTCCTGCGAAATGTCTGCGCCGCGGCGGCCGATGAAGCGTTTGACCGAATAAACCGTTTCCGCCGGTTTGACGACGCGAACCCGGTTGGCTTCGTGGCCGACGATTGGTTCCGCGTCCGCCGTTGGGAAATGGACGACGGACGGCGTGAGGCGGCGGCCTTCAGAGTCCGCGATGACGAGCGGGATGCCCGAATCCACCGTGGCGACGAGCGAATTCGTGGTGCCCAAATCTATGCCGATGATCCTGCTCATGTGCGGCGCAGATTGAACCACGAAACACACGAAACACACGAAAAAATGGGTAGTGTCCTGATTGGGCTGGAGCGCGGATTGTCCCCAATCCGCAGCGGGTGGATCGGGCGGACGCGATGCGAGTTGGGACAACTTGCGCTCCTCGGTTGGAGTCCAAGGTTTAGCTTGCCGACCGCATCAAACAGGCTGAAGCTTGAACTCCAGCATGAATTGCATTGTCACTGCCGGGCCGACTTACGAGCCGTTGGACGAAGTGCGCCGGCTTACGAACTTTTCCACCGGCCGGCTCGGCACGGAACTCGCCAATTTTCTGGCCGCGCGCGGGCACAAGGTGACATTGCTCGTCGGCGAACAGGCCACCTATTCCGGCGAACGGCGCGCCCATCGCGTGGAGATTTTCACCACCACCGCCGATTTGCGCGCCCGGCTGAAAACGCTGGCGTCCCGGCGCATGGAAGCGATTTTTCACGCGGCGGCGGTCGGCGATTTTACCTTCGGCAAATTCTGGCTGCACTCGCCAACCGGCGAACTGGCTGAATTCAAATCCGTCAAAAAAATCCCGACGCGGGAAGGCAAATTGCTGGTCGAATTGGCGCCCACACCCAAAATCCTGCCTGAACTGCGCGCGTGGTTTCCGCAGGCGCGCATCGTGGGCTGGAAATTCGAGGCGGACGGCGCGCGCGCCGACGCCCTCAACGCCGCCAAACAGCAAATCGCCGAATGCCGCACCGATGCCTGTGTCGTCAACGGCCCGGCTTATGGCGAAGGGTTTGGTGTGCTGTTGAGCAGCCACAAGGTCGCCCATCTGGCGCAAGCACCGGCATTGTTCGTGACACTGGAAAAAATTGTTCGTCGTGATTTCCCGTCATAACCGCGGCCCTCATCAAGCCGTGGTGCGCCGACGATTTTACACTTCGATATTTTCCAGGCGTTGCAGCGCACAGTGAAACGGCAGCCAGCCGACCAAAAATGACAGCAGCACAAAAGCGCTGGTGCCTTCCAGCGCCCAACTCGCGCGCGCGTGCAGGCCGCCCGCACCGAAAATCAGCAACACGACGGACGCGAGAATGTAAACCGAACTCAATACGAGGCACAACGTGCCGCCGAAACCGCTGACGATTTTGGCCGGGTTCGCGTCCTTGAAGTTCGGGTAAAGCACCCCGAGGCCGACGGCAAGTCCATTGAGCGCAAAGGTCATGATACCGATGACGGCGCCGAAAAATGCCACCCGGTCCCACGACATTTTCAGCAAATGACACGACAGCGTGATCAGACCGGAGGTCACCACCAACGACATCATGCTGGCGAGCCAGAATTTGGTTTTGACAACGCGCGCCATGCCCATCGGCGCCATGCCCACGATCCACAGCCGCCGGCCTTCGAGGGAAAATTGTGGAAACACAAACCGCGTCGTCACCGTGGCCAGATTCAACGAGCACGCGAAGAGGTTCAGGAACGCGACCAGGTTGATCCAAAATTCGCTGTTCAATTGTTGCGTGAAGTTCCGCAGATTGATGATGTAGGCGCCCAGCAGGCCGAACAGCATCACGGACTGTCCCCACTGCGTGGTATCGCGCCAGAACATGCGCAGGTCCTTGACCGCCAGCGCGCGGCTGTCGCGGTCGATCCAGAAACATTTCGCAGAAATTCTTTCGAGCAGGCCGATGGAGTTTTGGTTTTCATGGCGGGCGCGAAGCCGACGCCGCCAGCTTCCGGCGCCCGCGCGGCTTTGCACCGCCGAGGCCGTGTCATAAAACAAATCGCCGCAGCGCGTAAACGCGAGACCGCCGAAAAACAGCGCGTGGCTTAACAAGACTAGCGCGAAAAAAGCCCCGCCGCGCAGGACGCCCTCTGCCCATTGCAACAACGACGCCGACAGCCAGTAGCTCGGCAAAAAGGGGAACATCGTGAACCGCGTCCTGGCGAGGAGCTGGTTAAGCGCCTGTAGCGTGCGCACATCGAGCAGTTCGTCCGTGGCGGGTTGCGCCTTCCACCAGAACGCCGCCAGCGCCAGCAAAACGACGGCCGTCACCACCGCCGCAATTTGAAAACTGCGCCGGTCCAAAAACCTCCCGATCGCAATGGCCAGGCCCGCGCCCAACACGCCCGGCAGCACGATGAATAGACCGATAAGCAGGACGGTAAACGGATAGAAATGCCACGGCGCGCCGCGCACCAGGCCGAACGCTGTCAGCAACGGCGCGACCAGAAACAAAAACGCCCAGGACGCCAGTACCGCGGATTCAATGAATTTCCACCGGAAAATCGTCCGGGTTGTAAGCGGCAGCGCGGTCAGAAATGCCGTCTCGCGATTGCGGAACAGGTTTGTGTAGCTGATGATGAGGTTGCTCAACAGCAGCAACGCGAACAAAAACGCGAACAGCACATACATCAGCCGCTCGGTCAGCACCACCCCCAGTCCCGGGAACTTCGCGATGAATTTCATCCCGTAATAAAACAGCCAGAACGACAAAACGAGATACCCGCCGATAAACAGCACGATGATGCCCGTGAGCAACCGCGACTGCTCGCGCACCGACAACAGCCGCCGCCAGCCTTGGAGCACGTTCACCCGCAGCAACAGCCACAACGGCGCGGGCGCAGGGTTTGTTTGAACGGAAGTTCCCGGCACAGGCTCAAAGCTAGAGCCAAGGAATGCCGTGCGCAATCCTTGCCATGCGGAACGGATGGCTTAGGTTGCGTTCAGGGCCGCCAATGAAATTAAGCAAAATCAGCCGACGCCGGTTTATCTATCTCGGTGCGTTGTTGTTGACGCCCTGTGCCGTTGTGGCCGACGCCAAGTGGGTGGAATTGGGATGGGTCAAGGTCCGTCGTCTTTGTCTGACTGACGGCAAGCCGACGCATCGCTTTGTTCACTTCAGCGATTTGCATCACAAAGGCGACCGGGCGCACACCCGGTCTGTTGTGGATATGATAAACTCATTGTCACCCGACTTCGTCTGTTTCACCGGTGACATCATGGAAGAAGGAAAATATCTGCCCGAAGCTCTCGATATTCTCTCCGGGATAAAATCCCCGATGTTCGGGGTGCCGGGCAATCATGATTATTGGAGCAGAGTGCCGTTTGACGAAATTATTAAATGCTTTGCTGCGACGGGTGGCGCCTGGCTGGTGGATGAACAGCAAGTGATTGTCGGCGGGAAAATCAACCTGATCGGTATGGCGCATATCGGCCCCAGACACCCTTTGCCCCCTGTTGTCCACGGAATGAAAAACATTGTGCTGATGCATTATCCGGCATGGGCAAAGTTGTTTACCGACCGGAAATTTGACCTGCTGTTGGCTGGGCATTCGCATGGCGGCCAGGTGCGCATCCCGTTTTACGGACCGATTATGCTTCCTTTCGGGGTGGATGAATACGACCTCGGACTGTTTCAAACCAAAGCCGGTCCACTCAATGTCAGTTCCGGCATCGGCTGGTATCCCATTCCCGTGCGATTCAATTGCCGGCCGGAAATCGTGCTCGTCGAAATTTGACGCCCCACAAATTTTCTGAATTTTCTGTTGACATATCTAGCAGTTCAATGTATAAGACTGCCATGCTTACGAAGGATTTGGTCGCCGCGTCATCGAAACCGCTGCTGTTGTCCATCCTCGCCGATGGCGAAAGTTACGGCTACGAAATCATCAAAAAAGTGCGCGAGCTGTCCGGCGGCCGGATCGAATGGAGCGACGGGATGCTGTATCCCGTTTTGCACCGGCTGGAGCGTGACGGTCTGATTGAATCCGAGTGGAAGGAAGCCGACACCGGGCGCGAGCGGAAATACTACTTTTTGAGTTCCGACGGACGCAAAGCCCTCAAAACCGAACGCCAGCAATGGCTGGCCGTTCACAACACCTTGAGCAGATTATGGAAAATCAAACCCGTTTCGATCTGAACGCCGCCATCGAAAACTGGCGGAACGAACTGGCCGCACAACCGAACCTCGCGTCCGATGACCGGCGCGAATTGGAAACACATCTGCGCGATTCCATCGCCGAACTCCGGCAACGCGGTTTGAACGAGGAAGAATCCTTCTGGCTCGCGCGTCGGCGCGTGGGCCGGCCGCCACAACTTGGCGAAGAGTTTGTTAAGGCCAATCCGGCGGCAGTCTGGCGCGAGCGCGTGTTTTGGATGGTGCTCGCAGGCTTGGTTGTTAATTTGTGGACCAATCTTGTTACTTGTATCCCCCTCCATAATTGGACAAGTGGATTTTGGGGATTTCTGTCTGCATACGCTTATTTGCTTCTCATTTATTTGCCAGTTATAGGTCTGGCAATCGTGTTGGCAAAAGGACAACTGGATAAGCGTTATCATACGCTGGCAGCAATTTTTCATTCTCGCTGGCAGTTTGCCACCATCGCAATCGTTTTAATTGTTGTCACACATGGTTCTCAAACGTGGTTCCATTTCATCCACAACTTCCAAACAATACCTGTTGGAATGCCACACAAGATCGTGTCAGAGTTGATATGTGGATTTTGGGTAAATGAATTTTCATATTTTAGCTGGCCATTGATACTCGTTGTGTTGGCAACATGGCTCATGCCGACAAAAAATCCAAGCATTTCAAAACGCGCTTGAGTTCGGAGCGCGGGCGGCCCGCCCGCGTGAACCCGCCAATCTTGCGGACGAGCCGTCCGCGCTCCTTTGCCGTTGAAGCCACGGTGAACGGTTTGTATCGTGCGAGCAATGTCGCCGCCGGAAAACAAGACTTCCCCGCTCGCTGCGCCTGCTTGCGGGGACGACCCAGGCTACGCCGGAGGCTTCGCCGAGGCGGGCGCAACGTCAACGTTGCGAAGGCCCGTCACGTCGCTTTGGGGAGTTGGTGCGGAACGCGCGGCGCAACTGGCGCGACTGGACATTCATACCATCGAGGATTTGCTGTTGCACCGGCCACGGCGTTACGAAGACCGCCGGCATTTCCGAGCCATCGCCGAATTGATCCGTGACGAAGCGGCCACCGCGCGCGGCACCATCGTCGCGCAGGGACTCAAACGCTTTCGTGGCGGCTCAAAATCCATTTTTGAATTCGTGCTCGACGACGGCACGGCGCGGTTGCATTGCCGCTGGTGGAACCTGCCGTTCATGGAAAAGTACTTTGCCGTCGGCGATGAGGTGTTCGTCTTTGGCAAACTCGTCGAAACCAAACCGCGCACGATGGACCATCCCGAAACCGAAGTCATCGAAGGCGGCGAGGAAAGTTTCATCCACATCAACCGCATTGCGCCGGTCTATCCGCTCACGGAAGGCCTGCCGCAACGCTGGCTGCGTGGTTTCATCTGGCGGACGCTGGAAAGGTTTGAACGGCAGATTGGCGAACCGCATGATGTAGCGCAGGCGTCTCGCCTGCAAAAGAATTCCCTGCAACCGTCCGACGGGCAGGCGGGACGCCTGCGCTACCTTCCGCCACGGGCGAACGCCGTCCGCATGATTCATTTTCCCGAGGAATTGACGGACGTGGAAATTGCGCGGCGGCGGCTGGCACTGGACGAATTCATCGCCCTGCAAAGCGCGATGCAACTTCGCCGGAAAAACTTCGAGGCCAGGTCACGCGCCCTGCCCTGCGGCGGCGACAATCGTTTGATGAAACCGTTTTTGGCAAAACTCGGCTTCAAGTTGACCGAGGCGCAAACGAAGGTGCTTCGCGAAATCCGCGCGGACATGAGTGGCGCGCATCCGATGCGACGATTGCTGCAAGGCGACGTCGGTTCCGGCAAAACCGTGGTGGCCGCTTGTACGGCGTTGATGACGCTGGAGAGCGGTTTTAACGCCGTGCTGATGGCACCGACGGAAATTCTGGCGGAACAACATTTCCGGAATTTTCAAGGGTGGCTGGAGCCGCTGGGCGTGAAAGTGGAAATCCAAACTGGAAACAGGAAAACATCCAACATTCAACATTCAACATCCAACGCCCAATTGACGGCCAAGCCCCATCACGCCTCACGCCTCACGCCTCACGCCTCGTTATTTATCGGCACTCATGCGCTCATCGAATCTGGTTTCGCGCCTGAAAATCTTGGATTAGTCATCATTGACGAGCAGCACAAATTCGGCGTGGCGCAGCGCGAACAACTCGTGCGCAAGGGCAATTATCCGCATCTGCTGGTGATGACCGCGACGCCGATTCCACGCACGCTCGGCCTCACGCTCTACGGCGACCTTGATGTTTCGGTGATTGACGAGATGCCGGCCGGGCGCGGCCGGGTAAAAACGTTTGTGCGGGCAGCGGACAAATTGCCGAAGGTCTGGGAATTCATCCGCGGGAAACTCGCCGCCGGCCGGCAGGCCTACATCATTTATCCGCGCGTGGAGGAGCAGGACACAGCGAATGACATCAAAGCCGTGACGAAGGAACTGGAAAACGTGCGGCGCGCCCTCGTGCCGTTCCAAGTCGGCCTGCTGCACGGGCGGTTGAAAAGCCGGGAAAAAGACGAGGTGATGACGGCCTTTCGCGCGAACCAAATTCAAGCGCTGGTGACCACGGCCTTGATCGAGGTGGGCGTGGACATACCGAACGCGAGCATCATGCTCATCGAAAACGCGGAGCGGTTTGGATTGGCGCAGTTGCACCAGTTGCGCGGACGCATCGGGCGTGGCGCGCATGAATCGCAGTGCATCCTGATTTCCGGCGCAAAAAACGAGGAGGCGCGGCAACGATTAAAAGTCCTGGAGGAAACAACGGATGGATTTCGCATCGCAGAGGCGGATTTGAAATTGCGCGGACCGGGCGAATTGCTAGGCCGGCAGCAGAGCGGCTTACCCTCATTCCGCTTTGGCAATCTGGTTGACGACCTCGATTTGATCCGGCAGGCACGGGAATGGGTGGCGCAGAGTCTTTAACTCCGGTAGTGGGCTGTTATGGTTGGTAGGGACGACCTGCGGGTCGTCCGAGGTCGCGCGGCAGTGCGGCCCTACCATTCAAATTGTAAATCAGAAATTCAAAGTGGCCCACCAACGCAAACCGGATTAGATTAACGGCATGAAAGCGCATCTTCTGGTTTTGGTTGTGGCAGCGGCCCTGTTGGCCGGTTGCGGCGACAAGAACTCCGGCAAAGCCGCGCCGGCCACCAATTCAACCGCCGGTTCCACCAACGGCAGCAGCATAAACTATCTGGGGACGCTGATGCAGGCGGACAAATCCATGACCAAGACGATTGACGTGTCGTATCTCAACGAGGCGATTCAGCAGTTCAACGTGCAGGAAGGGCATTATCCCAAAGACCTACAGGAACTCGTGCCGAATTACGTCGCCAAACTTCCCACCCCGCCCTACGGCTACAAACTGGATTATGACGCCAATAATGGAGCGGTGAAAGTGGTGCAGCAATAATCTGCTTTATTGGAGTTCTGCCTTGGGGCGGCCAAATTTTGTGCGAGCCGTAAGGCGATCCTGTCCAGCAGGGACCGAGGCGGAATCTTTTTCTGAAAATAGGCGGCACCGGTCATGCCATTGGTTGCCTGTTGACTTTAATTCTACAATAGCCGGGACTGACACCTTTTAGGCATCAGGCCTAAAACCGGCTGACGACTTTGCTTGCTCATGTTCGCCCGTAGCGATATAAAGCCATTGTAATTGCCTCCACGAGTCACCGACTCGTCTTTTTCGGCCGACGACCCGCGTGCTTGAGCCTAGTGTAGACCGGGCTGACAAACACCAATCAACCTTTGGAATCATGAAGGCACAAGACATTATGAAAACGGGCGCACCTAAAATCCGTTCCCTGGCCCTGGCGCTGGCCGCGCTGGCGCTTACTTTAACTTTCATTCAAACGGCAACGGCTCAAACCAATTGGGCCAACACCGGCTCGCTGAACACCGCACGCGAGGCGCACACGGCGACGTTGCTGCCCAATGGCCAGGTCCTGGTCGCGGGGGGCATTGGCACCAGCAGCTTTCTGACTAACGCGGAGGTTTATAATCCGGCCAGCGGGACGTGGACCAACACCGGCTCGCTGAATACCGCACGCGAGTTGCACACGGCGACGTTGCTGCCCAATGGCCAGGTCCTGGTCGCGGGGGGCCTTGTCAACGGCTCTAACCCAACCAACAGCGCCGAGCTGTATAACCCAGCCAGCGGGACATGGACGGTGACCGGCTCGCTGAATACCGGGCGCTCGGGACACACGGCGACGTTGCTGCCCAATGGCCAGGTCCTGATCGCGGGGGGCGTTGTCAACGGCTTTAACGCAACCAACAGCGCCGAGCTGTATAACCCAGCCAGCGGGACATGGACGGTGACCGGCTCGCTGAATACCGGGCGCTCGGGACACACGGCGACGTTGCTGCCCAATGGCCAGGTCCTGGTCGCGGGGGGCTATGTTAGCCCCAGCGGCGGCCTTGTGACCCAGGCTGAGGTTTATAACCCGGCCAGCGGGACGTGGACGGTGACCGGCTCGTTGAACACCGCCCGCCAGGATCACACGGCGACGTTGCTGCCCAATGGCCAGGTCCTGGTCGCGGGAGGCATTGGCTACGGCTATCTGACCAACGCGGAGGTTTATAACCCGGCCACTGGCACGTGGACGGTAACCGGCTCGCTGAACACCGCCCGCTATGAGCACACGGCGACGTTGTTGCCCAACGGCCAGGTGCTGGTCGCGGGGGGCAATAGCAGCGGCGGCTTTGTGACCAAGGCTGAGGTTTATAACCCGGCCAGCGGGACGTGGACCAACACCGGCTCGCTGAACACCGCCCGCTTTGTGCACACGGCGACGTTGCTGCCCAATGGCCAGGTCCTGGTCGCGGGGGGCGTTGGCAACGGCTTTAACGCAACCAACAGCGCCGAGCTGTATAACCCAGCCAGCGGGACATGGACCAACACCGGCTCGCTGAACACCGCACGTTACGCGCACACGGCGACGCTGCTGCCCAACGGCCAGGTGCTGGTCGCGGGGGGCAATGGCAACAGCAGCTATCTGACCAACGCGGAGGTTTATAATCCGGCCAGCGGGACGTGGACCAACACCGGCTCGCTAAATACCGGCCGCTCTTATCACACGGCGACGTTGCTGCCCAGTGGCCAGGTCCTGGTCGCGGGGGGCGTTGGCAACGGCTTTACCGCAACCAACAGCGCCGAGCTGTATAACCCAGCCAGCGGGACATGGACGGTGACCGGCTCGCTGAACAACGCACGTTACGCGCACACGGCGACGCTGCTGCCCAATGGCCAGGTGCTGGTCGCAGGGGGCGTTAGCACCAGCGGCGGCTTCGTGACCAAGGCTGAGGTTTATAACCCGGCCAGCGGGACGTGGACGGTGACCGGCTCGTTGAACACCGCCCACCAGAATCACACGGCGACGTTGCTGCCCAATGGCCAGGTGCTGGTCGCGGGAGGCATTGGCACCAGTGGCGTTCTAACCAACGCGGAGGTTTATAACCCGGCCACTGGGACGTGGACGGTGACCGGCTCGCTGAACACCGCCCGCTTTGAGCACACGGCGACGTTGCTGCCCAATGGCCAGGTGCTGGTCGCGGGGGGCTTAAGTGGTAGCGGCAATCTGTATCTGACCAACGCGGAAGTTTATAACCCGGCCAACGGGACGTGGACGGTAACCGGCTCGCTGAACACCGCGCGCAAGTGGCACACGGCGACGTTGCTGCCCAATGGCCAGGTGCTGGTCGCGGGGGGCGCTGGCAATAACGGCTACCCAACCAACAGCGCCGAGGTTTATAACCCGGCCAGCGGAACGTGGACGGTGACCGGCTCGCTGAATAGCGCCCGCGAGCTTCACACGGCGACGTTGCTGCCCAATTGTCAGGTACTGGTCGCGGGAGGCCAAAACTTCAGTAGCGGCCTTGTGACCAACGCCGAGCTGTATAATGTCGGTCTGGGCTTCAATGCGTCCTGGCAGCCGCAAATTGCCACAGTCGCCTCGGCGCTGGTCAATAACGGGTGCCTGACACTCACCGGCTCCCAGTTCCGCGGCATCTCTGAAGGTTCCGGCGGAAATGGTTGTCAAGATTCGCCGGCGGATTTTCCGGTGGTGCAATTGCATCGCCTGGACAACGAACAGACCCTGTTCCTGCTGACCACGAACTGGTCCACCAATGCGTTGACCTCCGCGCCAGTGACGAATTTCCCGTCCGGCTATGCGCTGGCGACGGTGTTCGTCAATGGCATTTCCAGCACGGCCAGCATCCTCTACGTTGGCCCGATTGTTCTGGGCAATCCCACAACCGTGACGAGCGGGCTTTTTAAGGGCGCTGTTCTATTCTCCTTTGTCAACACTCCCGGCGTGGGTTTCACTGCGCTGAGCACGACGAATCTGGCGTTGCCGTTGAGCAGTTGGACGGTGCTGGGCAGCGTCACGGAAGTTTCGCCCGGCCAGTTCGAGTTCGCCGACATTCTGGCGCCGATTTATCCGCTGCGGTTCTACAGCGTCCGCACGCCGTAATCTCGGGCAACAGTTCGTCCTGAAACCGTGCTTGGATAATCCGGGTAGAAGTGCATGGCGTAGTTCCGTATCCGGGTGGGGCGCACGTTTGGCACAACGGAGAAATTGAACTGGCGGTTGATCTCCATCGCTCAAGCCGCCTGAGCGAGCAATTTGTCCTTCGCTTTGGCTTTAGCCCACGCTGCTGGCGTGAACTCTTTTATCTGAAAAGGTGTCAGTCCCGGCTATTGTAAAAATCGTTATCTTTTCAAACAATTGGGGACCGTATGCTGATATCCCATCTACAAACGCTGCCCAATCCATTTCAACGTCACAATGCTCTCCGGCCGCACGGGCAAATTCAAGCGCGGCAGGAACCATTTTCTCACAGCGAAAGGAATTTCAGCACCTGCACTTCCTTCTTGAACACGAGTTGAATCATGTTTCGGTTGAACTGCACGTCGAGCGGCGCGCGCAGTTGCTGGTAATCCCACATGATCTGGCCGTTCCCGGGATTGATCCGCCGGATTTTAATAAAGGATGGAGTGGGAGTTATCCCGGCGAGCGCCGCCATGCCCGAATCCGCGCCTTCGCCGGCATCATTGATGTAGTAGGTGTAGATGAATTTCCCCGACAGATAAGAGATAAAGCCGCCGGGCTTTGAACTCCACAATATCCTGCCGGTTTTGGGATCCACCTTCAGAAAGATGGCGTCCGTTTTCTGGTTGATGTCAATCTGCCTGGAATACTTGATGTTTTCCGGACTGGCGGTGGTGCTGTTCACATACATCATTCCCTTGTCATCAAAAAACAAACCCACAATGCCGACGGATGGCAAACGCCAGACCGCGTTGCCCGTTGCCAGATCAAACGCTGTCAGCACCGCCTGGTCAAAAACGTAAAGCGTGTTACCGCGTTCGACGCACGGTCCCTCGCCATACTGCGTGTTTTCCCTGCTGAAAGCACCCGCCCCGCCGAAAATGCCGGTCCCGGTCAGGACGCTGTAAGCCAGCGTGGCCTGCCACTGTTTCTTGTTGGTCTTGTCAAAAACGATGACCGTTTTCCCCGCCGTCAGCACGTTTACGGTTTTCAGGGGGAACAGCGCAGGCGGCCCGACTACTTCGCCGGTCCAATCCGCAGCTCCCGTCGAGTCCGGGCGGCGAATGGCGACTTGATAACGGCTTTCGTCCTCCTCCACCGTGCTGCCGCCGCGGTTGCGCTGCATTTCGTTGAGGATTTCGTTGGCGACGTCGGCCGTCCTGGTAACGTTCAAATTGCCGCTATCGAGCACGGATTTTTTGGGCGGGGCTTTCATGGCCTCGCGCGTGACGATCCGCGATTCGAGCAAACGCTCGGAAAATTGAACGTCCCCATACCTGCTGGGTATGAGCGAGTAACGTTCGACTGACTGAAGTTGGTTGGTTGATTGAGATGCCAACGCGCCCCGCTGTGGCCGGGGGCGCGAATCATCCGGTTCATCGTTGGCTTCCTGCAATATGCGTTCCTGGTGCATGCTGCTGGCCAGCAACGCGGGCAGGGCAATTCGCGCAGGCAACGGGAAATTTTGCGCCTGCTCCGCGACTTTCCCCGGGTCCAGCGGCCTCCCGGCATTGGCTCCCGGCACCAGCGGCAGACCGGCAGTCGGCGAACTGGCCGCGCCTCCGGCTGAAGCCACCACCATCTCGCCGGGCGCATTGCGCGCCACTGCAACCGCGGGTTTCCCCGGCGGGCCGATTTCTTCCGTGCGCGACTCGCCGGTGGCCAGATTGATGTGCGTGATGAGTTGTTGCCCGGCCTCACTTTCACCCATCATCAGCAGTTCGTCTCCTTGTGAAACCATTCGCCCAAAGCCGCCCGCGAGCGGGATTTCCTGCAACACCTTGCCGGTGTCCCAATCATAATGCGTCAGCTTGTCCGGCGCGCTGACCCAGACGTTCGAGCCAGCCACCTGCAATTGAAATCCCCTTTCCAGCTCCCGCTCAATCAACTGGGCCATGTCCAAATGGCCTGACATGCTCGCTCAGGGCGGCGACCGCGTCCGCGTCTGCACTTGCTTTGGCGACAGCGTCCTTGATTACTTGCGGGTCAATCATTTGACGCGACCAGATTTCCTTTTTGGAACTGATGTCGTAACGCGCCAGGGTATTGCCATGCAGGAACACAATCTGGTTTTTCCCGCAAAGCCTGGATTGGCCGGAAAGGGCGCTCTCGGTGAAGCGAACGGAAAAGACCGGGTGGGGGACCGAACCGAACCACGCATACCAGAACCAAAACCCGAACAACGCGACCACGACGGCGGCAATCGCGCCGGAAATTTTGCCGGTCTTCCGCCAGAATTGCGCTTCGACAACCGTTTTCTGCCCGGCATAGACGGGAACCTCGATTTTCTTCGCTTCGGCCCTGGCCTTGCACAGCGGCGAGCAGACGTAGCCGAAAAGTTCCATGCACTTCGGGCAAATCGGTTTTTGGCAGACCACACAGCGATGCGTGCAAAGCTCGCCCCCGTGCTTGAGACAGAACTGCGGCGCTTCGGAGACTGCGGCGGCTTCGCCGGTTTGACTGGCCGGTTCCGCCGCGTGTGCAACGTGCAGCCGTGGCGTCGCGATGGAAACCGGAACGGCGGGCGGCGGCCCGGCCGCAGGTGGCGGCATGGCAGCCGGCGTCCCCAAGCCAAGCTCCTGCCGGATCAGTCCGTTGACGAAATCGGAGGAATCCAACCCGCAGGTTTGGCAGACAAACCGCACCGGGTTTTCCGCCATTTCCGGCGTGACGTCGAAGGCATATTTCGCGCCGCACGCGCACTGGATTTTCATGGAACGCCTAAGGTTTGGGATTCAATAGCACGACGCCCTGTGTAACCGCGAGCGAAAAGGGAACCTGCGGCGGGGTCATCTCCATGTGCCCGTCGCCGAAAAGAAAATTCCCGCCGTATTTGTGATGGTTGTTGCCCGGCGGCTTGCCCGTGGTGGAAAATGCGTAATCACCGGCATTCTTCGGCAGCGTGTTCACCTGCCGGTCGGACATCAATGGCTGTTGCGCGTCATTCAGATGCGCGCCCATGTAATAGGCATAGCTGATTTTTCGTTTGCGAAACGACACGCCCGCCGGCAGCGCCGAATCCCTGCCGCCCGGGCAGATGAAAATGGACGTGTCCACCGTGTAACGCGGCACCAGCAGGCTCAGCGCCTCTTCCGAAGTCCGCGCGTTGGTGGTTTCGGGCAATTTCCCGGCAAAGTCATTGGCGTAAATTTGCATCGCCAGGTAAATTTTCGAAAGATTTTGCTGGCAGGCCTCTTTTCGCCGCGTTGCCGGTTGGCGGAACCGAATCCCCACATCATCGTCGTCATGATGAGCATCAACACCAGCGTGATGAGCAGCTCGACGAGCGAAAAGCCCGCTTGGGCCGGACATCGGGTATGACGAACTGCTCGAAAGCCGTTCGCCTGCATGCGCCCGCCCTGCCCAAACGCCTTCATGTTCAACTTATAACTGCAATCTTGCGCTCGTGGCAATGCAAAGTTGTCCCCTCAGACACGCCGGAAGGCCCGCGCGCCGGGCGAAAACATTTTTCGCTCGCCAAAACCATCTTGCGCAGGCAAAGAATCCGTTTCGGTTTTTGATTTCATGAACGAACAAATCGTCATTCTGGATTTTGGGTCGCAATACACGCAGGTCATTGCGCGCCGCATCCGCGAGTGCAACGTCTATTCGCAAATCCTGCGCTTCGACACGCCGGCGAAGGAAATCGCCGCGCTGAAGCCCAGGGGCATCATCCTGTCCGGCGGCCCGTCGCAGGTTTATGCCCCGAAAGCGCCGCTGCCGGACAAAAAAATCTTTCGAACTCGGCGTGCCGGTGCTTGGCATCTGCTACGGCGTGCAACTGCTCGCCCAGTTTCTCGGCGGCAAGGTCGAGAAGGGCCAGAAACGCGAATACGGCAAGGGCACGCTGCGGGTGACGATCGTCATTGCCGCGCTGTTCGCGAATCTGCCGAAGACGCTGCAGGTCTGGAATTCGCACGGCGACAAGCTCACCAAACTGCCGCGCGGCTTCAACCTCCGTCGCCGTCACGGAGAATTCCGAATACGCCGCCATCGAGAACCGCGCGCGGAAATTGTTCGGCCTGCAATTTCATCCCGAAGTCGTCCACACCCCGCGCGGCCGGGAAATCATCTCCAATTTCGTCCACGGCATTTGCGGCTGCGGCAAAAGCTGGACGATGCGCAATTACGTCGAGCAGGCCGTCGCCGAAATCCGCGCGCAGGTCGGCAAGGAGAAGGTCATCCTCGGCTTGAGCGGCGGCGTGGATTCGAGCGTCGCGGCGGCGTTGCTGCACAAGGCCGTCGGCGGCCAGCTCACCTGCATTTTCGTCAACAACGGCCTGCTGCGCGCGCGCGAAGCGGAGGACGGTGCAGGAGGTTTTCGGGCGGCATTTCCACATTCAATTGCAATATGAGGACGCCTCGAAACTGTTTCTGAAACGGCTCAAGGGCGTGACCGACCCGGAACGCAAACGCAAAATCATCGGCCGGACGTTCATCGAGGTTTTCTGATTCAGCGACCAAAGCGCGCGCAGCAAGGCAAAATTTCTCGCGCAAGGCACGCTGTATCCGGATGTGATCGAGTCCGTGCCCATTGGCGGCAATCCGGCGGCGCTGATCAAGAGCCACCACAACGTCGGCGGCCTGCCCAAAAAAATGAAGCTTCAGCTCGTCGAGCCGCTGAAATGTCTGTTCAAGGACGAAGTGCGCCAGCTTGGGCTTGAACTGGGTTTGCCGAAGGAAATTGTTTTCCGCCAGCCGTTCCCCGGCCCCGGCCTGGCCGTGCGCATCCTCGGCGAAGTCACGCCGGACGACTGGAGATTCTGCGCAATGCCGACGCGATCGTGGTGGAGGAGATGAAGACCAGCGGCTGGTATTACAAAGTCTGGCAGAGCTTTGCCGTGCTGCTGCCCGTGCGCAGCGTGGGCGTGATGGGCGACGAGCGCACTTATGACTACACGATTGCCATCCGCGCCGTCGAATCGCAGGACGGCATGACGGCCGACTGGGTGAGATTGCCGTATGATTTGCTGGAGAAACTTGCGGGCCGGATCATCAACGAAGTGAAGGGCGTGAACCGCTGCGTCTTCGACATCACCAGCAAGCCGCCGGGGACGATTGAATGGGAGTAATTTGGCGTGATTTTTTGCTGGTTTTTGTCGCGATACACCACTAATCTGGTAGCGTTACCAAACCATTGCGCTTATGGAAATCATCTTCAACTGCCCCCATTGCGGCCAGGAATTGTCCGTGGACGCCGCAGGCGCCGGCTCGGAAATCCCATGTCCGACGTGCGGCGAAACCATCACCATTCCCGAACAATCCACCCAAGCCGCGCCGGCCGCCTCCGCCGAGACCCACGCGGCGAGCCTCGCCCCAGCGCCATCGCGTCGTCCGCCGCCGCCAAAGTGGAGATTGCATCTCAAGGTGCCGGTGCGCGACAAGCCCGGCGAAAGCCTGATCAAAAAGGCGCCGTGCCGCTCGAAGCCGTCGCCAGGGGCGCGGACAAACAAATCCGCGTGCGCACCATGCGCCATGACAAGTGCATCGAAGCCGGCCACGACAAGTTTGACGAAGTGGTCACGAAATTTTTGACGGAGATCGGCGAGCCCAACATCATCGGCATTCACCCCATCAATTACGAGCATTTCGACGTGCAGACGCAAAAGGTGATGACCGATTACGGACTGGTGATCGTTTATCGCGGGTGAATCCACTTGTGCGCGCCTTGACTTGCTGATTTGAGGTCGTTACTGTCGCCGCATGAATCGCCGGTTTGTTTTTTGGTTGTGCTTGTCGTGGGCGTGGCATTGGTGCCGTTCCGCTCGCCCGCGCCGTTGTATTACACGCCGGGCGAGGGCTGGTATTACGAGCCTTACGGCGAAAAGGCCGACTGGCAGCGCCCCCGCGCCAAGGACCAGTTGGACGTGGCGGAACAGGCTTTCACCAACCGCCGATTACAACATCACGCTCCACGCGGCGCATCGCGTCCTGCGCGTCTGGCCGCTGTCCGATTACGCGCCGCGCGCGGAATATCTCATCGGCCGCTGCCTCGAAGCCACCGGCAAGGACGAGGCGGCCTTCAACGCCTACGAGAGCCATCATCCAAAAATATCCGCACAGCCGCGGATTACGAGGAGGTGCTGTGGCGGCAATACGAAATTGCCAACCGTTTTCTCGGACGGCGAATGGTTCCGGCTGTGGGGCAACATCCCGCTTTATCCCTCGATGGATCAAACGGCAAAGATGTTTGGCAAAATCGTGACCAACGGCCCTTACAGCGACGTGGCGCCGCACGCGCAATTGCGCATCGGCGCGGCGCGGGAAAACCAGAAGGATTACGCCGAGGCGGTGAAGGCTTACGAAACCGCCGCCGACCGCTACCACGACCAGCCGGTCATCGCCGCCGACGCGCTTTATCGCGAAGGCATCGCGTATCAAAAACAGGCCGCCACCGCCGAATACGACCAAGGCACCGCCGGGCAGGCCATCGCCGCTTACACCGATTTCATCACGCTTTTCCCCGACGACAAGCGCGTGCCGGCCGCGCAAAGGGCCATCATCAAGCTCAAAGACGCAGCAGGTGGAGGGCAATTTTAAAATCGCGCAATTTTACGAGAAAAGGCGAAGGAAGTGGGCGGGCGCGCGTGGTTTATTACAACGAAGTGTTGCAGCTCGATCCCAATTCGCCTTCGCCGCGCAGGCGCGCCAGCGCATCGAGTCGCTCAAACCGCGCCTCCAGGCTCCGGCGAGTTGAAATGCGCGCGCCTGGACTTTTTTTGACCTGCGCGACGGCGGTGCTGTCTGCCGGTTGCGCCGGGTATCACCTCGGCCCGGTCAACGCCGATACTCGCGGTGCCGGCGAAAGATCCATTGAAGTCGTTCCCTTTAACAACCAGACGTTGCAGCCGCGGCTCGGTGACGCCGTGACCCAGGCGTTGCGCGAACGGCTGCAGACCGACGGCACTTACCGCCTCGCCACCGCATGCCGGAGGTGACATTGTCGTCACCGGCGTCATCACGCGTTACAATCGCGAAGGCGTGAGTTTTTTGAACACGGACGTTGCGACTGTGGAAAATTACCGCGTCGGCGTCACCGCGCACGTCACCGCGCGCGAACGCAGCACCGGCAAGTTGCTGCTCGACAAGGACGTGAATGGCTACACGCTCGTCCAGGTCGGCACGGATTTGGCCAGACGCCGAACGCCAGTCATTGCCGTTGCTCGCGGAGGATTTGGCGCGCAATATCGTCGGAATTGCTGACCGAAGGCGCGTGGTGAATTGTCTTGCTTCCGCCGGAACCAGCGTCCATTCTGCCTCGTTTTATTCGTACCAACAACCAATCAACAACCTTATGAAAAAACATATCGCCAAACTTACCCTGAGTCTTTTCGCAACAGCGATCATTGCTGCGCCCTTGCTTTCCCGCGCGCAAGACAATGGCACCAACCCCCCGGCAGCGCCCGGTCAAACCGAGCCCGCCAAACCCAAAAAACATCAAGGCAATGTCTTTAACGGCAAGGTTAGTGCCGTGGACACCAACGCGATGACGTTGACGGTCGGCAAGCGCACCTTCGAAGTCACGTCCGGAACCAAAATCACCAAAAACGGCCAGCCGGCAATTCTGGGCGACATCGCCGTGGGTGACAAGGTCGGCGGCGCCTACAAGAAAACCGACGACGGCAAGCTCGCCGCCACGACGATCAACGACGGCAAGAAGCGGCTGAAGAACCGAAGCCATAACCTGAACGCACGGGTATTTTTCACGGCGGGCGGCAACGCCCGCCTTCTTTTTTATCCCCGCTTCCACCAACTGGTCAGGCTCTTGGGCTTGGCCTGCGGCGCCTGGGATTGTTGCACCAGCAGTTCGCTGCGTGACTTCGTCAGTGCCATGATGAATTCGTCGTAACTGAGAAAACGGTCGGCCGGATTTTTCGCCAGCGCGCGCACCAGCGCGTCGCTGGTCGACTGCGTGATTTCCGGAACGACGAGGTTCGGCGGTGTGAGCGGCGTCTGCACCTGAGCCACGATCACCTCCTCAATCGTCGGCGCGTCAAACGGCACATGGCCGGTCATGGCATGATACAGCGTCGCCCCGAGGCTGTACATGTCGGACAAAAAAGTTTCCGGCTCGCGCTTGATTTTTTCCGGCGCGACGTAATACGGCGTGCCCCAGGTCATATCATCGCCCTCCTGTTCCGCGTCGGTTTTGCGCGCGAGGCCGAAGTCGATCAGCTTCGGCTCATGATCCGCGTTGAACAATATGTTGCCGGGCTTGATGTCGCGATGGAGCAAATCGTATTTGAGCGCCATGTCGAGCGCGGAGGCGATTTTGATGCCGATGTCGAGCACGTCCAACTCCGGCAGCGCGTGCAACTTTTCGATGCGCGCGTCCAGGCTGCCGCGGTCGGCGAGTTCCATGACGAGGTATCGCTGGTCCTCCGCCTCGTCAAACGTGTAAATGTGGACGATGTTCGTGTGATTGAGCCGGGCGCACGCACGCGCTTCGCGGTAAAAACTTTCCAGCGCCTTCGGGTCCTGCAGCAGGTCCTTCCTCATCAATTTCACCGCCACCAGCCGTTCCAGCGTCGTGTCCCAGGCGCGATACACCGTGCCCATGCCGCCCGCTCCAATTTTACTGCGCAGTTCGAATTGCCGCAGTTGCATCGGCATCATGATGGCGTGCCCGCACTTCTTGCACGGTTCGGTGGCCAGCGGCGGAAGGTCGCCCGGAATGAACACCTTCGCGTCGCACCCCGGACACGTGACCATGCGTAATGGTGTGTCGCTCATGCTTGGTTCAATTTACCACCATCCACCCCGGCGACAAGTCTTGAGAAAGCCAGTTTTTTCAAAGCAAAAAACCCTTTGACAAACGCGGGAAAATGGTGTTTCTTTCCGCCGGTAGGTGATGTCCTACTCCCGTGTTGAAAAATCCCATCACGGTTTTTCCCTTCAGCGGCATTGAAAAATGCCGAATTCAAATGGTTCAGTCATAAAGTTAAAGAGGAATCATCAGAGTGTGAGAATGACTCTGGTGGATTTGTTCTCTCTCAAAACTGAAATCTTATTCCAGCCAAGTTTTTTCGAGAACTTCCTGAAGGATTTTAGCTGTCTCCCTGCCAGCGACAGCAATGTCCATAAAAAGCAACGGCGTGACCGCTGCGGGCTTTTGTCCCTTTAATTTTTTTATGTCAATGAATCCACGTTGGCCGGTTTTGTTGTTAGTGATAAACGGACTGTGGGCGAGGATGTTCCGCGTTTGTGAAAATTTTCCAATTTCACCCCAAAGCCACAATGCGCGGCTTTTGCGTTCTTCGGGCAGGGAAGAACGCTTAATCAAATCACAGACGAGCGCCAGCCGCTTGTTCATTGGCAGCTCAATGGCAATGTCCCGCACAATGGTATCAGTGGAAAATTTATTAATCCAATTAAGCAAAACCATTTCCGCCGCTCCAAAGTTTATGAGAAACGCCCCGACAATCTTGTTCCAATCCATGTCGTCGGGCTGTTCGCTGCTATTCATGTTTTGAAATCTGATTAACGCTCACTTCCCATTACAGGTCAACAAATGAAAACTCCCAGGTTAATAAATCGCTGTTCCTCCGTCATTCAAATTGAGCGGATGGAAACAGTAAAACGCGACGGACAGACATTCATAGTGAATTCGCACACGCATGAACTGAGACCCATGAACCCGCCCCCGGGCGCATATTTGGAAGTCAGCCCAAATCTTGAATCCCTTTTACGCCCGAAAAACAGCAAAACTCGGCAATAGAAGGATTAGGATGCCGTTCAATCGCCTCGGCTAGTTTTTGGTCTAGGAACAATCGCAAGTGCGACGATTTGCTTATTCCGATTTTGTCCGCTTGTATTTCAATGGCGAGCCGGATTCCGTCTTTGTGTTTCAAGACCCAAAACCAGCCAAGCCCGCGAATAAAACGCTTCTCGTCTTTCTCTTGAAAATTAAATTCAACAGTCTTGCCGTGAAGGTCATCTGCGCCCCATTTCTTACAAATCAACCACAATGGTCTGGCCCTGATTAAAAGCGCCTCTCTCGTCCAATCGGATTTTTTCATTCCCGATTCGGCAATGGCACGGTGGATTGTTCGAGACTCTTGTGGGTCAACAAACACTCCTAAAAACTCAGTCTTGGCCTTGCTCTTTGGTGTCGGCGGCCTGCCCATTTTTTTGCTCATAGTTTTTCTTTAAGAAAAAGTCTTGACAGCATTTTACTTTTTCTTTAAGGTAAAGTCAACAATAAAAACAAAGCCCTGCTGGTGCTAGACACACCAACAGGGCGCAACCAAAAGGCCGAAGCCTTTCAGTGGAATCTTGCGGATTCAAAGTCACTGTAAGAGCAAGGCCGGAAAGAATCAAGTGACTTGTCATAATTGCCGTATTGAATGTAGCCGGTTCGGGTTTCACAAAGGGTTTCAACGCTATCAATGCAAACAGTGCAAAAAGACGTTTTCAGACTTGCCAGACAAGCCGCTGGACAATCTCCGTGTGCCTTTCGACAAGGCCGTTCAAATCACGCACCTGTTAGTTGAAGGCGTCGGCATCAGAGCGATTGAGCGGCTGGCCGGTGTTCACCGCGACACCGTTTTAGCCGTCTTGGAAGTTGTCGGCCAGAAGTGCGCTCACCTGCTAGACCAGAAAGTCCGAAACGTGGCATTTGAATCAGTGCAAGTGGATGAACTGTTCGCCTTTGTCGGATGCAAGGAGCGCAACAACGTGAACCAAAGCCGCGAAATCGGCGAGCAATACGTTTTCCTCGGCGTGGACGCGCAATCCAAGTTCATCCTCAATTTCACCGTCGGCAAGCGTGATCCGGTGACAACTCAGATTTACATTCAGGACTTGAAAAAGCGTGTGCAAGCGCCGTTCCAACTGACAACCGATGGATTCAAGCCTTACGCTTCCGAAGTCTATTTCACGTTCCACGATTGCAAAGTCCATTACGCGCAATTGGTGAAACTGTACGCCGCTGGAATTGACGGAGAAAAGGGCTTTGAACGTCGTTACTCGCCAAGCCAGTGCATCGGCACGCATAAGCTGATTCGCCGTGGCAATCCAAGCCGCGACAGAATCAGCACAAGCTACGTTGAGCGAACGAATCTTATCTGTGCGCTTGTTCAATCGCAGATTCACTCGCCTCACGCTCGGTTACTCAAAGAAGCTGGCCAACCTCAAACACTCGGTTGCGTTGTTCATCGCCCATTTCAACTTTTGCCGAAAACACTCCGCAGTTGCCAAAACACCAGCACAAGCTTGCGGTCTGGCCGACCATCAGTGGACAATTCAAGAGCTTTTACTCGCCTCTTGACTTTTCAACACGCAAATAGGACAATACCCGCCGGTAGAACATGAAAACCACGTTTGCGAAAACACTGAAGCACGCGCCAGTCGCCGGCTGCATGGCCATTTGGCAGCCCGTCCTCCGCAGTAGCTATGCTACGGAGGGTGGACGTGATTCCCGTCTTTTGGGCAGCGTGGGAGCGAAATTGTAATAACACCGACAAATTTCAGAAACCCGCGATTGCCAGTCAATCGCGGGTTTTCTGCTTTTTGAACCAAAACCAAAAAACGAAAGGCAAAAACATGAACAAGAACCACAAACGGGCCTTCGCCGCGCCGGAGTGGCTTCGGCCACGCAGGCGGGTGCCGACCGAGTTCGACCCCGAAACGCGCTTCGAGCTGCGGCCCACACCGCCTGCTCCTTTCCGCGCATTTCAGGAAACGGAACTGGAGCGGCTTAAAAAGCGGCTGCTGGCGGCGCAATTGGCGTACGCAACCGAACCGGAGTTGAACGCTCCGTTGCGGCACGCAGCCAACGAGGCGGCGGCACTGGCATGGATGACACTTTATCCCCTGCTGGTGTTTCCGGTGTTATTCGAGGAAAAAACCCGGGTTGCCGTCCGCCAGGCCAGACGCCAGGCGCGCATCTACGCAGGCAGCCGCGAACTGCTCGCCGTATGAAATCGCCACGCCATGGCAAAGCGGCGGCAGAATCGCGCCAGCTTGAAGTGGGGACACGGGCCTGCCGCGTCGAAGCGGTTAGTCCGCGAAGACGGGCGTGTGCGGGGAGCCGTTTGCACGGGCGAAAGAATTCTGACGCCCGCGCCAACGGCTTCTCGCCACGCTTTTTTTGCTTATGTAGGAGTCGAGGTGACGAGACTCAAATTCAATTGCGGTAAATCTCACTGAAGTCAGAGACTCCTCACGTCGTCTCCTACTTTTCCTGGATGCGCTGAATCCGCGCGCCAAGTTTCCGCAGCTTCGCGTCCATGTGCTCGTAGCCGCGATCCAAGTGATAAATCCGGTTCACCTGCGTCGTGCCTTTGGCCGCCAGACCGGCAATCACCAGCGCCGCCGACGCGCGCAAATCGCTCGCCATCACCGGCGCGCCGCTTAACAGCCGGCCGCCCTTCACAATCGCGCTCGGCCCTTCGATTTCGATGTCCGCGCCGAGCCGCGCCAGTTCGCTCACGTGCATGAAGCGCGATTCAAAAATCCGCTCCGTGATGATGCTGATGCCCGGCGTCAGCGTGAACAGCGCCGTCATTTGCGCCTGCACATCCGTCGGAAAACCGGAATACGGCAGCGTCGTCACGTCCGCCGATTTCAATTTCCCTTTCCGCCGAACCACCAGGTTTGCGCCGCGCTTTTCAACGCTTACGCCCGCCTCGTTCAATTTGTCGATCACCGCGCGCAAATGGTCCGCCCGCGCGCCTTTCAGCGTGATTTCGCCGTTCGTCGCCGCGGCGGCAATCGTGAAGGTCGCCGCTTCAATCCGGTCGGGAATGACTTCGTGTTCCGCGCCGTGCAATTTTTCGACGCCGGTAACGGTGATGGTCGGACTGCCCGCGCCGGAAATCTGCGCGCCCATTGCGCACAGAAAATTCGCCAAATCCACCACTTCCGGCTCGCACGCGGCGCTTTCGATGACCGTCACGCCGTCGGCCAGCGCCGCCGCCATCATCACGTTCGCCGTGCCGAGCACGGTCGAGCCGGCGCGCCCGCCCAGGAACATCGTCGCGCCGTTCAACTTCTTTGCCGTGGCGTCAACGTAGCCGCCTTCGATTTTTATGTTCGCGCCGAGCGCCGCAAAACCTTTCAAGTGCAGATTGATGGGCCGCGCGCCGATGATGCAGCCCCCGGGCAGCGACACCCGCGCCTGGCGCAGCCGTCCGAGCAGCGGCCCCATGATGCAAATCGAGCCGCGCATTCTGCGGACGAGGTCGTAATCTCCGTAGCCGCGGATTTTTTGCGCGCGAACGGTCAGCGTCCCGCGCTCAAATTTCACCTGCGCGCCGAGCGATTCGAGAATCTGCGCCATGAATCGCGTGTCGCTCAGGTTCGGCATGCGGCGGATGACGCAGGGCTCACCAGTGAGCAGGGTCGCCGCCATGATGGGCAGTGCGGCGTTTTTGCTGCCGCTGATGGTCACTTCGCCGTGCAATGGCACGCCGCCTTTGATCAAAAAACTTTCCATGTTAAATCAAATTGTAACCACGGATAAACACAGATGAGAAAATAAAATCCCCTCACCCGTCCTGCGGACACCCTCTCCCCGCCCAGCGGGGAGAGGGACGGGGCAAGGGGCGCTCAATTTTCCCTTGTTTAATCCGTGTTTATCCGTGTTCATCCATGGTTAAAAAAATTTCAGCGTCGTGCGACCAAAATTCTAGGCCGATGACTGTAATCTTCCTTCACCGCTTCGACAATCCACTTTTCATTTTCAAAAATTCGCCGGATTGCCTCCGCCTGGCCGTCGCCGAATTCCAGCATGATTTTCCCGCCCGGTTTCAGAAACGCCGCCGCCTGCGACGCAATCAAGCGATAAAAATCCAGGCCGTCTCCGCCGCCATCCAGCGCGCTGCGTGGATCAAAGTCGCGCACCTCCGGCTGGAGTGTCGCGATCTCCGCAGACGGAATGTATGGCGGGTTGCTGATGATGAGGTCGAAGGAGCGCGGACAGCTTGTCCGTGTGTCCGCACCACTTAACTCGCGGGCGAGCCGCCCGCGCTCCGATGCGTCGAACAACGCCACAAACCCGTCGCCTTGCAGAAATTCAATCCGTTCCGCGACGCCGTTTCGCGCTGCGTTTTCCTTCGTCAGCGCCAGCGCGTCCGCCGAGATGTCCGTCGCCGTGATTTTTGCCGCCGGACATTTCACGGCGAGCGCAATAGCGATGCAGCCGGTGCCCGTGCCAAAGTCGAGGGCGGTTGGAGTCCAACCTTTAGGTTGCTCCGGAACACGCTGAAGCGTGAACTCCAACCATTGCCATCCCAGTTCGGCAAGGATTTCAGTTTCGGGACGTGGCACGAGCGCGTGGCGGTTCACGGCGATTTCCAGTCCGCAAAATGACGTTGAACCGGTGATGTGCTGGAGCGGTTCACGCTGGCCGCGACGTTTGACGAGTTCGCGCAGCGCGTCCACTTCCGGCAGTTTGAGCGTGCGCTCGAAATTCAGATACAATTTCATGCGCGGCAGCTTGAGCAGGTGCGCCAGCAGCAGCTCGGTTTGCAGGCGCGGCGATTCGACGCCTTTTTTTGCCAGAAAATCCGCGCTCTTCTGAATCGCTTCGAGAACCGTCACGCAACCAATCTAAATCCCCGCCGCAGAGTTCAAAGCTTAAAGTGCCGCTCGTCCGTTGGTAGTGTCCGAATTTTCGGAGCGCGGATTGTCCTCAATCCGCAGCGTCTGGATCGGTCAAATGTGCTGCGAGTTGGGACAACTCGCGCTCCCATCCCAAGTTTGAAATTCCAATCAGGATGCCTCCCCTCCGTTTGCGGCGTTGCAAACCTTGCCCGGCCGTCTTAGAATTTTTCATCGGCTGACGCGCATGGCGGAATACAAAGTTCAATTCGAGGTCTTTGAAGGGCCGCTCGATTTGCTCCTTTATCTCATCAAGAAGGAGGAGGTGGACATTTACGAAGTCAACCTCACCAGGCTCGCCACGCAGTTCATTGAATACATTGACCTCATGCGCGTGTTCGACCTGGAGGTGGCCGGCGAATTCCTCGTGATGGCCTCGACGCTCATGTACATCAAGAGCCGCGAACTGCTGCCCGCCGACCAGCAGGTCGCCGTCGAAGGCGAGGACGAAGGCGAAGACCCGCGCTGGGAACTCATCCGTCAGCTGGTCGAATACAAAAAATTCAAAGACGCCGCCGCGCAATTGCAGACGCTCGAAGCCCGTCAGGAAAACATTTTCCCGCGCCTGCCCGGCAAACTGGAACTGGAAAGCACCGCGCCGCTGCCGAAACCGGACGTTTCGATCTTCGATTTGCTCAACGCCGTTAATTCCGTCCTCAAACGTTTTGGCCAACGCGACACCGGCGGCGCCATTTTCGAGGACAAATGGACGGTCAGCGAAAAAATCGAATTCATCCTGCGCGTGATTGCCGAACGCGGCGGCGTGCGCTTCTCGGAATTGTTCGCGACCGCCGCGAGCCGCTCCGAAGTGGTCTGCACCTTTCTCGCGTTGCTCGAATTGATCCGTCTCAAACAGATTCTCTGCGCGCAGCCCGAAGCATTTGCCGAAATTGAAATCCGCGGCGTTCAAAACTCCGCGCCGCCCCCTGAAACAGTTGCGGCCGCGCCTGAAACCAATCCGCCGTCGAAATAGAGCTCGCTTTGCAAATTACATTGCGAAGATTGTTATTCGCAGCGCAATGGAGCTGGCTGTTTTTTAGCTTTGCAACTATGAGCATTACATCATGCCCTTCACCATAACGCATCAACTCGGAAGACTTCCGACTTTTCCCGAACTTCAAGCATTGGCTGGACAGCATGAGGTCCAAATCAATGGCAATGAACAGGCCGGAGGCTTCCATCATCCCGACCAGGAACATTCCAAGGTAAAAGGGAATTACACATTTAAGCAGAACGGCGAAATCCATGGCGATTTTACCGGCCACTTCATCGGGAAACTAACCGGGACGTTCGTATTTACGAATGGAAAAGCCGGGATTACCATCACCGAAAAGCCGTTCCTGCTTTCCGAGGCGGTTTTGAAATCAAAGCTGTCAGAGGGGCTGAAAGAGTTCTGCGCCAAATTTCCACCCAAAGCATAACCCATGGCAATCTCCAAACGCATTCCCACCGACGGCGGAACAAGTTTCGGTCATAATCCCTTTGACGCGCTGTCCAGCGATGGTCTCCCGCCCGGTCCTGAAAATTCGCCGACGGATTCTGTGTCACTATCGAAACCGGCGAAGAAAAATCGCGGGCGCGTGGACATCCTCCGGGTCAAGGCCGGGCGCGGCGGCAAGACGGTGACGGTGGTGAAAAACTTTGTCGGCATCGGTCTGCCGGAAAAAGAGCAACTGGCCAGGGCGATGCAACGTACCTGCGGCACCGGCGGCACGGTGAAGAACGGCCAGATCGAGATTCAGGGCGACAAACGCGCGGAGGTTGCGCGCATCCTGACCGAGGCGAACTTTCACCCGGTATTCGCAGGAGGGTGACGAAAAAAGGCTGAAGGCTGAAGGCTAAAGGCTAAAACAAAATGAACAACATGAATAATCAACCGCAGGATTTGAAACCGAGAACGAAAGCGTTTGCGCTTCGAGTCATCCGTATGTATTCCAAACTGCCGAAGAACGACATTGTCGCTCAGGTGCTTGGCAAACAGGCTCTTCGTTCCGGAACGTCCGTTGGCGCGAACTACCGCGAGGCGTCGCGCGGCCGGTCCAAAGCTGAGTTCATTTCCAAGATTGGCGACTGCCTCAAGGAAATTGAAGAAACCGAGTATTGGCTCGAACTTCTTGTGGACAGCGGTTGCGTTTCGACAACGAAAATGGCCGACCTGCTCGACGAAACCCGCCAACTCATCGCCATCTTCACCACCATTGATAAAAAAGCTAAAGGCTGAAGGCTAAATGCTAAAGTTTATGCCCGGATTCCCCACCATTTTCATGTTTCAGCCTTCAGACTTTAGCCTTTAACCTTTAGCCTTTCTTCATGAGTACGACCGAGGTCAGACCCTTGTTGGATTGGTTGCTGCGGAAGCATCCCGACACGCCGAAGAGCCGCGCCAAACAATGGATTCTGGCGGGACGGGTCAGCATCAACGGCGTCATCATTCGCAAGCCCCATCAAACCATCACGGACCCGGGCGATGCCCTGGAACTGCGCGATCGCCAGGCTACCACTCTGGCGTGCGGTTCCGGCTGGCAGATTCATCCGCGCGTTTCGTTGCTTTACCTGGATTCCGCCTTCGCCATCGTCAACAAGGGGCCCGGCCTCATCTCCGTGCCGGCGCCGAATTGCGATCTTTCCGCGCTCAGCATCCTCGCCGATTTCCTGGCGGGAAAACTGAAAGCCCGGAACCGCGGCGGCGCCGGAAAGTCATTGCCGCCCGCCTATCGCCGGCTTCAACCATTGCCAGTTCATCGCCTTGACCAATATACCAGCGGCGTTTTTTGCATGGCCACGAACCCCGCCGCGCGTCACCACCTCATCGAACAATTAAAGGCGCACTCCATGAAGCGGGAATATGTGGCATTCGTAGAAGGACGTCCGCGCACGCCCACCGGCACCTGGCGCCAATGGGTGCAGTTGAGCCGGGACGAACTGCGCCAGCACGTGCTTTCCGCGATGCAGGCAAAAGGCCCTGGGGCTGAGGCCCAAGAGGCCATCACGCATTACGAAGTCATCGCGGAATATCCGCTCGACGGCGGCAAAGGCTTCGTTACCAAATTGCGACTACGGCTGGAGACCGGTCGAAAACATCAAATCCGCGTCCAGGCTGCCCACGCCGGACTCCCCTTGATCGGCGACCGCACATACAACCCAGCCTATCGCGGACTTGACCACACCGACCCGCCCATTGATTTCCCGCGTCAAGCCTTGCATGCCGAAGTCCTCAGCCTCGAACACCCGGACCAGCCCGGCAAGCGCATGACCTGGACGGCAAAATTGCCCAAAGACCTTCGCCAGCTCGAGGCTGCCTTGCGTTCCGGCCTGTCTGGGAGCCAAGGTCTCAAAGTTGGCTGCCGGAATGAACATCGAGCACCCAACATCAAACGTTGAATATCTAATCAAAAAGCAGCGGACAACAATGGACGCACCGGCATAACGACGAATTTGAATGGTTCTTTCATATTTTTCCAAGGATGACTGATGACACGCCGTGTTCTGACAAAGGCAAAGAGATTTCAACGATTTATTACCTTGTTGCCGCTGACGCGCAACGGACCAAGGGCGTTTTCACCGGCGATTCCGTCATCCAAAAGCATATCTTGTATTTACCCCCAAACAGCTTATGGTCGTATTCATGGATACGTGTGGGCCATCCGCGACGCCAGATCCTTTCGGGGCATCAACCGGGAGAATCCTGGCGCGGAGGGAACCCTGCGGGAAGCCGGGTGTACCGGGCCGCGTGACTGGTTTTTACGAATCGAATTTGCACCGACTTCATAAAAAGTCTCAAGATACTTGCCGATGAACAGCCCGAAACGGAAGAACAGGATGCGCGTGAAACCATTGGCCAATGGCCAGGTTTGGCACATGGCCGAATCGGACCTCCACGTAACGGACGTTGGCAGGCTCCTGGTTCAGTACAAGCTTTTCCGCGGAGACGCCAAAAAGACGGTCAAGGCGATGTCAACCATGCGGGTCGTGAAAAAGTTCCTGACACAGAACAGGGCGGTCCTGGTTCAAGGATAGCCCCACTTGTTTTCATCCTTCGACCAGCCGGGTATCGGGACGGAAAATTTGGAGCTGCCAAATCGCTGAGATCGAAGGCTTTCAAACCATTATTCTCCGCAGCCGTAAAGATTGACGTGGAGAAAAATAGATTTAGTTTTGTCCCTGTTTTCCGCATGAATTTAACCATTCAACTGCCGGTTTCACTTCCCACGATGCTGGTTGCCGGTTTGCCGTGCCGGTCGGAAGATGTCAACGCCGCCGGAACCACGTCGCCGCCCGTCCGGGTCATCGCAGCGGACTGGCAAACGGTGAAGGGACCGCCATTTCGAGGAAACCCTGCCCTTGCGCGAGAACGAAGTTCTGCTGCTGACGCTGACGTCGCAATAATCTTGCCATGAACCACTCGAACTGCCGCCAGGTTTTGGACTGCGCCAGCCCTCTGGCGCTTTGGGCGAGGCGCACGCAGCTACAAAAGCGGTGGAGGACCACCGCAGTCCAAGACGCTGCCGCGCCAGCGCAAGCTCTTTGCAGTTCTTGGCCCCGATGCGCAGCCAAGATTGGATTTCAAAGCTTCACATGAAACTCGGACTGGGACTTTATCGCCACCAACTCAACGCGGAACATTACCGCTTTGCCCGGCAATGCGGCTGCACGCACCTCGTCATCCATCTGGTGGATTACTTCCGCTCCTCCCGCAGCAACCAGCCTGGTGATCAACCGGTGGGCGACGACACCGGCTGGGGACTGGCGGGCGACCCGGACAAGCTCTGGACTTACGCAGAACTCGCCGCGATCAAGAAGGAAATCAACGCTGCCAGCCTGGAACTGGAGGCCATTGAAAACTTCGACCCGGCACACTGGCATGACGTGCTGCTGGACGGGCCGAAGAAGCCGCAACAACTCGAAAACCTGAAAACGATCATCCGCAATGTCGGCAAAGCGGGCATTCCCATTTTTGGTTACAACTTTTCCATCGCCGGCGTGGCCGGCCGCGTCAAAGGCCGGTTTGCGCGCGGCGAAGCCGAGGCCGTGGGCATGGAAGGTCCGGACAACAAACCGCTGCCCAACGGCATGGTGTGGAACATGGTCTATGACCGCAACGCCGCACCGGGCGTGGTGCCGTCCGCGACGCCGGAACAACTCTGGCAACGGTTCAAAGACTTTCTCGATGCGCTGGTTCCGGTGGCCGAGGAGGCCGGCGTCACGCTGGCTGCGCATCCCGACGATCCGCCATTGCCAACCGTCCGCCAGCAACCGCGTCTGGTCCATCAATCGCAGCTTTACCAGAAGCTAATTGATCTCAAGCCGAGTCCGCGCAATGCGCTGGAGTTTTGTGTCGGCACAGTGGCCGAAATGATCCCACAGCGTCGGGACGATGTTTACGGCGCGGTGGAGACTTACAGCCGGCAGGGTAAACTGGCTTACGTGCACCTGCGAAACGTTCGCGGCCAAGTGCCGTTCTACAAGGAAACATTCATTGACGAAGGCGACGTGGACATTTTGCGCGTCCTGCGGATTCTGAAGCAGAACAATTTCAACGGCGTCATCATTCCCGACCATGCGCCGCAAATGAGCTGCGCCGCGCCGTGGCACGCGGGCATGGCCTACGCGCTGGGCTATCTTCGTGCCGCGCTCCAGACCATCGAAAACGAGCGCGCCTGAATTTCATCGCAAAGCAGCGTGATAGCTTTCCGGCGGGCCGAGATAGCTTGTTTTCACGCCGCCCAAATTCACCACCAGCTTTTCCAGCACCACGCCGGGGTCCACCATCCAGATTTTCAGGGTGTGATAGCCCGGCGCCGCGATGGAGTGTGTCGTGCGGCCGTAACGCGCATTATCCTGGACGGATTTTTCCCAGTTCCGGTTCCCGTTCTGGGCATTGTAGTTCTGCGGAACGAGTGTGACTATTTGCGGCGGCTCATCGTCAAAGGACACCGCATAGCGAAGTCCCCGGCCGGGAACGAAATTCAAGGTTGGACCAACGATGGCGTCAACATCAACCGTTCCGGTGTCGAACAGATACATGCGGTAAGCCAGGCATGGGGAATCCTTGCCTGGCACGGCGTCGGGCGCATCCACCGGTCCCGTTGCCTTCATGCCGGACAACGTCCGGCCATAATCATCAATCTTGATCCAGCGATTGGCGCCCGCATCGGTTTCCCGAGTGTAATGTCCGGCTTCAATGGAAACACATCCATCACCTTCCACGAAGTCTTGCAGGGAATTGCGAGTTACCTCCGTTGGATTGAAAGCATTTACTTTTACCGTGACGTTCGTACCGGTCCCGGCGAGTGTCACCGTGCCGCTGGCTGCTCCTTTCGGAGCTTTGTTCCAATCCACGCTCACCCACAGGCGTCTGTCCTTTTCGACCGAGCCTTTGGTTTCGTTGAGCAGAATCCACGGATTGCGGGCTGCCGCAGTGAATTCGAAGGGCGCCTTTCCCTTGTTGAACACATCAATGAAATGGCGCTGCCGGTTGAACACGTCGAACTTCGGCAGAATCGCATCGCCCGCGTCGCCCGGCCAGGCGGAGTCGGAACCTTCCACAGCGACACCCATCGCCGCCGCTTCCGGCACTTCAAGCTCGGCGAGTTTGATGGCGTCCAGACTGTTTTGGGGCGGATCCCGCCAAGCGGTGTAACCAAGGTGCGTCTGGTCCATGAAGTGGTTCCAGTTGCCGTGGGCAAACGTCTGGTTGAAATAATTCATCAAATTCGTGTCTGCCTGGAACAAGGCGCGGGTCTCCGCAGCCCAATCGTTAGCGCTGGCCCGGCCCTGTCGGGCATACAACGCATTTTTGCCCGCAGCGAGATACAACTCATTCACCAGCGCGCTGGCCTTGGTGGGGAACAACACCAGTTCGTAGAACGCGTCCCGCTTGTCTGCCGGCAACTTGCGGTAAATCTTCTCCGCCCGGGCAGTAATGTCGTTGAAGTCTGCCACTACGTTTTCCGCTTCCTGGTAATTGACGAGGCTGTAAGTGTCGGGAGCGAGGAGCTCGGGTTTGCGCCGGCCGTTGTATTGCGTGTACCGGGTGATGATGTCGGCAATGTCTTCGGCGTATTCCGGCCCGAATTCCCGCGCCGCCCAAAGCCGCGTGAATTCGTCAAGATTGTCATTGGTCCACCGGCTCGTGTCCCAGGCCAGGTCCATGAAATATTCGAGGGGAAACTCGTAACCCTTGAAGTGGCCGACATTCAAGATCCAGATCCGGTCGGCGCCGTATTGTTTCGCCAGCGACATCTGATCCTGGATTTTGGATATCGGATTGGCGTTGATCCACTGGTAGCTCCGCGGGCCACCGTGATAATCAAAGTGATAATAAACTCCGGCGCCACCGCTGCGCTTGCGCTCTTCGGCAGTCGGCAGTCGGCGGAGGTTGCCCCAGTTGTCGTCGCACCACAGCAGCGTCACATCGTCCGGCACGCGCATGCCGGCGTTGTAGAAATCCTGCACTTCCTTGTAGAGGCACCAGAGCTGCGGCACCCGAGTGACGTCGGGATTCATTTCCTCGGCGATGATTTTCCGCTGCACATCCACGATCTTTTCCAGCAATGCCTGGTTCGCTTCGGGACCTCCGGGAGCCATCGGCGTGTCATTCGCGCCGCGCAGACCGATGGTAATGAGGCTCTCGTAATTCCGGTTCCGCTGGATGCCTTCGCGCCAGAAATTTTCGAGGACGTTCCGGGTTTTTGGCGTAATTCCACGTTCCCAGTGTTTTCAAATAACGCCGGTCCCATTCCTTTTGTGCCCGCAGCATCGGCTCCTGGTGCGAGGTGCCCATGACAATGCCGTATTCATCCGCCAGTTTTGGATTCAACGGATCGTCTTCATTGAAGGCGTTATTCCACATGGCCGGCCAGAGATAATTGCCCTTCAAGCGCAAAATCAGCTCGGACAACTTCGCGTAAAACTGGTGGTTGTAATTGGCCACGCCCGGCGGCACCGGCGGGTTGGCGCTGGTCGCAACCGTGCCGTATTTACTGAGGATCCAATTGCTCAAATCCGGCGCTTCGTCATTCAAAAAAATGCCGCGATATTTCACGGACGGCGGGCCTTGCACAAATTTTCCAGCCTTCACAAACAGCGCGTCGTGATGTGTCGGCGTCACGTCGGCCCACCAATACCACGGCGACACACCCATCTGTTCGGACAAATCATAGATGCCGTAAATGGTTCCGCGCTTGTCGCTGCCCACGATGACCAGGGCCCTGGCGACGCCGGGCAACGGTTCCGGCACGACCTGGATGAAAAACGATTCCCATTTGCCGGTGATGGGCGAGGCATCAATTTTCCCTTCGCGTATCAATTCGTCAATCATCGCGCTTCGGCCAATCGTGCCGACGATGATGGGATTGGTTCCCTGACTTTTCGCGTCGTGCGTGATGGCCGGCGTCAGGCCCGTGACGCGCGCAATATCCGCCCGCAGATCGCCCGCGGCGCGAATGACTCCGGCCCAATCATTCGCATCCACATAAACGGCCGCAACGGTTTTTCCCTGAACAATGGGAAAATCGCCGCGGTGGGGAACGTCCTCGATGCATTGAACCTGGCCAAGAGTAAAACCGTTGGGGATAAAAATAAAAAGGACCAAGCCGGCCAGTGGGAGGATTCGGTTCAATTTCATCGCTTTCAAAGGATTTTAATCGCGGCTTCGATGATTTACGATGCCAAAGTGCCGGTCCAAGTTTGAAGGCTGCTCGCGGTCGCTTGAAAAATCGGCGTGCCTGTCTCATCCCAATCTGACAGGCTCACTGACAGCCCAGTCAATCGTTATGAAAATAAAAAATGACCGCATGCTTCTGGCAATACCACTCGCATGGCTTGTTGCGGTTGGAGCGCTAGCCACCGAATTGCCGATCACGCCCGGATCGTTCCAGCCCACGATGGAATCGCTGACCAATTATTCGTGTCCCGAATGGTTTCGCGACGCGAAGTTTGGCATTTGGGCGCATTGGGGGCCTCAGGCCGTGCCCATGGAGGGCGACTGGTATGCGCGCAAAATGTATCAGCAAGGTTCACCCGATTACCAGGATCACCTGGCGCGCTATGGCCATCCGTCCACGAATGGCTGGAAGGACATCATTCCGCTCTGGAAAGCCGAGAAGTGGGAGCCCGAAAAATTGATGGCGCTCTACAAGAAAGCCGGCGCGAGATACTTTGTCAGCATGGGCACCCACCACGACGATTTTTTCCTGTGGAATTCCCGGCTGCATAAATGGAATGCCGTTAATTACGGACCGCACCGCGATGTGGTGGGCGTCTGGCAGAAGGCTGCGAAGGAGCAAGGTTTGCCTTTCGGCGTTTCCGAACATCTCGGCGCAAGTTTCACCTGGTTTCAGGACAGCCACAAATCCGACCGCACCGGTCCGTTTGCCGGGGTGCCGTATGACGGGGCCAACTCAAATTACTGGGATCTCTATCATTTTCCCGCCGAACCCGGTGACACCGGTTGGTACAGCAAGAACCCCCACTGGCAGCAGCAATGGTTCAACGAAATCAAGGAACTGGTGGACAATTATCATCCTGACCTGCTTTACAGCGACGGGGGCGTGCCGTTTGGCAACGAAGTGGGTTTGAGCCTGATTGCCGATTTTTACAACGACAACATCAAGCACAACGACGGCAAGCTGACGGCTGTTTACACTTGCAAACAATCCTCCGGCGGCCGCTGGGTGCAGGACTTTGAACGAGGTGTCAATGGCGGCATCAATCCGCGTCCGTGGCAGACGGACACTTCCATCGGCGACTGGTTTTACAACCGCCACTGGAAATACCAACCGTTGAGCTGGACCGTTCACATGCTGGTGGACATCGTCAGCAAGAACGGAAATCTCCTGCTCAACGTGGTGCTGCGCCCGGATGGTTCGCTGGACCCGGAAGTTGAAACCATGTTGCACCAGCTGGCCGATTGGACAGCGGTGAACGGCGAGGCGATTTATGGCACGCGTCCGTGGCTGGTTTATGGGGAAGGCCCGACGCAGGCGAAGGGCGGCGCGTTCAAGGAAAATTTCCAATACACCGCCAGGGATATTCGTTTCACCACGAAAGGCAAAGCCCTTTACGCCATTGCGCTGGGCTGGCCGGACGACGGTAAACTGACCATAAAATCCCTCGCCAGGACCGGCGACGCGGGCATGAATAAAATCAAACGCGTGGAGCTTCTGGGATACAAGGGCAAACTGCAATTCGCGCAAACCCCCGAGGGCTTGGTTGTGACTTTGCCGGCGGCCAAATTGAGCGACTTGACCTGTTCGTTGAAAATTACCGGCAGCAGCTTGAAGCCGGTGACTCCGCCAGTGACGACCTTGGCGACCGCATCCTTGCTGCATCAGGCTGCCGGTACACAATAGGACATCGGCATCCGGAACGGATGATTATGGCGGAGACCAGATGCGGAATTCGCCGCCGCAATGCATCAAGGCCATCATATACAGCAAGCCTTCGTAATAACGCTCGATCCCGTCCGGGACCGGCGTGTTCCACAACGCTTCGACGAACTCCTTCGAGCGCGGATTCGTTGCCGCCAGACTGGCCACGGCGTTCACCGCCACCAATCCCTGCGCATGCCGGTCATCCAATTGCCGGCCGTCGAGCGTGAACTGACATCCGTAATTTGTCATCCCTTTGGATTCAAAAAATGCCTGCAAACGGTCACTCAACTGTCTTTCCCGTGGAGCCCTGCCCCACCAGGCCCAATCCACCGACCAGTTTCCCGCCACGCGAAAGGCGTCAAATCCGAAATTGGCCGCCGTCCGGTTCCAACGATTGGTGACAGGTGAGCCGTCAAAGTTGGCATAGTTAGGGGCGAGACTGGTTACCGGATCCGCCACGCGTGAAAAGTAATCCCGGCTGGCCGCGGCAGCCTCCATCCAGAAATTGCTGTCCGCCGGCGGTCCCCAGCGTGCCCACAATTCATAAAATGCCGGCAGATGATAGGAGGGATCGGTAAATGGCGGACGTTCGGAGCTGGGCGAGAACAGGACCATTTTGTGTTCGGCATCAAACAGCGGCCCGGCGGTCACCGGACACAAACTGTTTGTGCCCCGGAAGGACATGAAAACCGGGCGGGTGATGAGCGCGCGGTGCCGCAGGTTGGTCAGCAAACGGTCGGCCTCGGCCTTGTAATTGTAAATTCCCGCGCCGCTGCCCCAGCGGTTCGCGGCGAAGTAAAGCGCCATGACGTAATAGGATTCGCCGTCCGGCGCCACGAATTCACTCATCACCGTGCCGTTTGTCTGCGCCTGCCACGAAAAAAAGCCGTAGGACGGGTGCGTGGGCGACGCGTGGTACAGATAGGTCATGGACCAATTCCAAATCGCGTCGAACTCGGCCTTTTTGTCCAGTTGCACCGCGATCATCATCCCGTAGGACATGCCTTCGGTCCGCACGTCGTGGTGGGCGATGTCCGTGATGTAAGCCAGCGGGCCATTCGCGTTCGTCCCGGCCGGATAATAAACCGCCTGGGTATTGGGGTCGCCGTGAAACAATTGCTGGAAGGCAGCGTCAATTTTCGCCTTCACTTCCGCCTGGGAATGTCCGGCCTCAACAAACAGATTCCGATACTGGCCGGTGGCGTAAGCGCCTGAACAGTCAACCCCATCCTTTGCGTCAATGACCTTATGCCCCTTCCACAAGTCCGGCCCGGTGGGCGGGGCGTAAGCATACAGGACGACCTCTGAACCTCGGGATGAAGCGGCAGGATGTTCCGGTGGCAGGCCCGCTGGTGTCTGGGCGGACAGCATGCCGCCGCGGAGCACAACGAATGAGATAATAACAAATCTCATGGCGGGTGGCAATTTATATTCCGGCTCCCGTCAATACAAACGCCAAAAACGGAACAGCCGCTGCCTCGAAACCGGCAACGGCTGTTAACTCTGAGTACGTTATGAAAAAACCGGTTACTTGCGACGACGAATCACACCCAGTGCCATCAGGGCGCCACCTAGCAACGCCAGCGAAGTAGGCTCGGGAACTGTTTCTGTTATCGCCAAGTCAAGATCGCGAATACTGGTTTTGCCTTCAAAATTCTGCATGCCCGCCACGCCATCCGCGTTAAGACCCTCGCCCGTATTGTAAGCGGCTACAGGGACGCCACCGCGAGCCCACCAAGTGTTGTCAGCGTTGGCCGTCGGATCAAGTGAAAGTATATAAACATCGCCAGCAATCAACTGCACATTTGCGTCCGCACCTTGGAAAGTCAATGTCTGAAGAGTCTGTCCTGATGCGACTCCATTGAAGGTCAATTGGTCGCCTGCTTGCAGCAAATTGAGACCCCCTGTCGCGCTAGGCGCTGAAAAACTCCCGGCTACACCCCCCAAATTATTAAATTGCGTTATCGTGGGAGCGCCTCCGACTGTGGCAGAAGGCCAATTTGCCGGGGCGGCACCCATATTATAAAGCTCGACGTTAAAAGTCGCTGCAGCTCCCGCCAGAACAATTTCAGCAGTTGACAACGTGCCCGATTGGGTCACTTCAAAAGCCTGGCCCAGCGCGCCAAAACCAGCGGTGCCATTGGCGTTGCCGCCCCAACTATCATTGTCCTGTGTGGTGCCGCCACTGTCAGTGGTGGGACCTGCTCCTGTCTGATAAACCGGTGTGCCGAGCCAACTTGATGTTGACGATGTGCTTCCGATTATGTTTTGCGCTTGAACTGACGTGGCCAGTGCCAGTGCCGACAATATCGCAAGGGTTTTGATATGATTTTTCATACTGTTTTTTTGTTACAAATTTCAGTTTCTAGGTTTACTGGTAGGAACATCTTATCATGGCTGTCTTTTTTATGGAATGGACGATTCTATGATTTTTCAATGATTTTAATGGATAATTCTCCACTGACAATGAGACATTTCACCTTGTAAACATTGGCGAATTTGACGGGTTGGCGGGGTCATGGCCCGATCTGGATGCGATAGAAGCGCGCCGGGTCGGCCGAGTTGGTGTCCACCAACGTCAACGGCGTCACCGGTGAATTCGTCGTGTATAACACCTGCCAGCCCGCCGTCAGATTGGTCGTCGTCAACAACGTGTAGTCCAGCCCCTGCGGCCCGCTCACCGCCAGATTCACCTGCCCGCCCGAAATGGTCACCGCTCCAACCACCGGGTTTGTCACCGGATTGACCGTCACCGTAAAATTATTGGTCGCGCTCAAACTCGGCGTCCCCTCCTCCGTCACCACCACCGACACCGGATTGGTCGAGTTGGCCTGGCTCACCAACGGCCGCCACGCAAAGACACCATTGGTGAAATTGAGCGTGGTGAGGGTCGCATTGGTCGGGCCGTTCAACAGGCTAAAGATCAAACCCGGCGGGGGCGAGTCCGTATCCGTAGCCATATTGGTGGCCAGAAGGGTCATGCCGGCGTTGATGGTCTGGTTGGGTACCAGCGCCAGCGTGGGGACTGTGTTTGGTGTGCCGATAGCAGTTTGGCCGACAAAAGTCACCACACTCAGCGCCGGCAGCGTGTAGATGAACGCGGAGCTGGTCACGGTGACGGGCGTCTGGCTGGCCAGCGAAAGATTGCTCGTCGTCATCCACGGCGTTACCGACGTGGCGCTGAAGTTTGTCAGATTGAAAATCTGATTGATGGACGTGTAGTTGGTATTGACCGCCACGATGGCAAAATTGCCGGTGTTGGTATCATTGTAGGCGCTGATCAGGGCGCTGCCGGTGTTGGTGGCATCAATGCGATAATAATTCGGACGCACAAACCGGCTGTACTGGCCAAACACAAAAAGGCGCTTGGTTATGGAAGCATTGTTATCCAGCAACCCTTGATTTCCCGTGCTATTGCCGGAAACGAGCCACCAATAATGGTAGGCGTTCGCCTGCGCCTGGGTCATGAACAGGTAAATCCGTTGGCCATAATAAACGCCATTGGTAATGCTGCTGTCACTGCCGGTAAGGATGGAAACTTCCGTTTCCCAAAGCGCCTTGCCGTAACTGTTCTTCGTCAACGTCGTCGGTCCGTTCGCGCCATCATAATTGTGGTCGGCGACGATGCCCACGTCCGCTGCCACGCTTGAATCGTTCATGGCCGTGGTGGCAAGATTTTGGGGATCCGTCCAATTCTGGCTTTCGGGGAGCATGATCTTCGTCGAACCCACACCGGCGGACACCAGCGCGTTGTAAAGGTTCGTGACAAAATCGTGAATCTGGGTATTGGTCCAAACGCAGGACTCGTAGCCGTTCGGATCCGGGTGGTTGCCATCAGGCTCATTTTGAATGGAGATGGCATAAAGGTTGATGCCGTAATTGGTCTTCATGCTGACCACGTAGTTGGCCAACTGGCTGGCATAGGCCAGATTGATGGCGTTGGCGCCGCTCCCGAGATAATTGCCACCGTCCACTACGCCGGAACTCTTGAATCCGGCCGCCGGAGTCCACGGTGAGCTCCAGACCTTGGCGCCATTGGTTTGGGCCATCTGCATGATGTTGGTTTCGACCGTGCTGGGTATCGCACTCGCTGAAGTCGAACTGGCATAGGCGATGTGGTTGCGCAGCAGGGAAAGGCCGATGCCATTATTGGTGGATGTATTTCCCAGATTATCGGTGTAAACGATGCCGTTACTGGTGGAAAAAAACAAGTTGGCCAAAGTCTGGTTCCAAGAGCCATCCCAAGCCGAGGAAGCACCGAAGCCATCTATCCGTTGGTGCACGTTGGTCCAGTTCACCGTACAAACGCCGTTAGTCACCGGTGGCGTGCCGGTTGAACCGGGCAAGTTGGTATTGACGGTGTAGGGAGCGTTCGTCGTGTAACCGTAAAGCGCGAGCGCGAAAGTTCGCGGCGCGCCGCCAGCTTGACCGTTGGCATCCAGTGTCACCCGCTGTGCGCTTGCGCTCGCATCCGTGCCGGAAAACCCTTGGCCGCCCGCGTTCGCATCCACGGGGGTAGCTGCGGTCCGCGACCAGTTGAGTTCGGTGGCATTCGTCACTGGTGCCCAGAATTCCACCGCATACTGGCGGTTCACCCCCAGCACAATCTGGTCGGTGCTGGCAGGGCCATTGGTGAAAATATAAATCTGCTGGTTCGTGATACCACCACCCAACCCCGGCTGGGCATAGGTCAAGCCATTGCCTCCACCCAAAAGGTCGCCATTGGTGAGCGTATAGTTTGCCCCCGTCCCGTTGGTGGTTGTTCCACTGCTCGACTTCAGCGTGGCAGTAACGTCAAAAATGTGCAGACCAAGCTGGCCCCCCGGAGCGCCTTGGGTTAGAATGGCGAGTCCAGTTACGACCCAGTTCGTCTTCCTTGGAGTGATGGTCTCGGAAAGCAAGGTGAATTGGGCTTGAGCCCCGGCAGCCGGCGGGTTTTGTGGGACATATGCCGCTGAACTCAGGTTGTTGGTCGCCGGGAAGGAAGTATAAAACGGGGGCTGGCCGTTGACTTGATCCCAGTTGGTTGGGTTGACGGTGCCATTGGTAAAAGTGCCTCCAACCAGATCAGCCCGCACCGTGACGCAAAACAGGGTGAGTGCCAAAGTTGCAAAGGATCCCACGACCCGCGTTCTTAAATGATTTTTCACGATCTCAGGAGTGTTTGATGGTTATTCGCCTGCCAGCGCTGCTATTCATTGAAAAACAGGTCGAATTGGAAGGTGTATTTTCATATTACTTGACGGCAGTACATTCAAATCTCCCACTCGATAAATCGCCGACACCAAATCGCGCGCGTCGCGCCATCGACCCGCCACTGGCGTAAATGCGCAATCCTGTCCAACAGGAAGTTCGTTGCCGTAACCGTGAAGGTCTGGCAGAAGTTGGTGTTGCCGCCCGGTCCGCCGTTGAAACTTTTTGCCGTGGATTCGCTGGACGGGTTTACGACGGTGCTGACGATCGGGCTTCCCGGCCAGTTCGTCGCGCCCAGTGACATATTTTGCGTGACGGTCACGCTGGCGCGACACAGTACTTCCGGCATTGTCAACCTCGGGGAAACAAATACGCCAACACAAAAATTTCCCAGACAACTTTTCATTTTAAAACCTAAATCGCTGCGCGCTCGATTCCAACCTGCCCCGCCGGTCTTGCATCCAGCCTTATAAAAAGGCGTCCCCGGTACTGTCGCTAATTCCCGGGGACGCCATGTTCAATATCTCCAATCAACTCACGGGCTGGAGATTTTGTAAAATCCCGTGGTCGCACTTGCGGTGCTGTCCGTGTAACTGGGAGACGAAAGGCCGCTCGCCAGCGTCGTCCAACTCGCATCGGTCAGATTGATCTTCCGAAGCACGGTATAGGCGTAACTCCCGGGTGGATTTGCACTCCATGTCAGCATGACATTATTCCCACTGCGGGAAACGCCCGTGAAGGCAATACTCGTCGGCACCGCCGGCGGCGGTGCGGCATAAATGGCCATCACAAAGTCGCGCACACTATTCATACCTGAAACCACGTTCCCCGCCAGGAGTTCCGGGTCGGTGGTCGCCCGGCTGAGCGCGCGCGGGAGGATATAGTAAGCCGTATTTGTCGAAACTGCGTTTGTTCTCCATCCTTCAGTCTGGTTGCCATCACCAAGATCGGGGAAAAGTTCCTGCTGGAAGGTGCCACCCGTATCCCGCACCCATTGGAACAAGCCGACATTATTGGCGTTCTGCCCGATGGGATCGGTTGACAATTCAACCACATAATTGTGGTTACTATGCAACAGCACTTGATACGCCGGATTGGCGATGGTTAAAACGAGGAGTTGGTCGTTCGTTCCCTGACCGGCTCCGTTGGCACCGTTGTCACTGGTATAATAAAAATCCACATTGGTTCCGAAAACCGGAATGGCCAGCGGAGACATGTCTATGTTCGGCTGGTAGTTAAACGGCCACTTGTTAATCGAGCCGTTGGTGCCCTGCGAGAAGAAGGTGTTGGTGACATCATACACCGCGAGGGTGAAGAGAACGTTCGAGCTTCCTTCCCCGCGTTGCCGCAACCCGATCGCCCCGAGGTTGAAGTCGTTGGTGGCGATGAAACTCATGCTTAAAACCGCGCCTACGTCAACTGACATGGGCACAGAAGGGGCGTATTGATCGGGCGCGGTGGGGTCATCATAAGTATCAAGCAGCGGCATGTTGGGCGAAGCGGTCGCAACGGTCGGCCAACTGCCGGTCAGCGGGTAATTGGTGACGCTGATGGCAATGTTGGGATTCAGCACGCCGACGGCCATAAGGAAATTCCGCACGCTGGCGGCAAAAGTGTTATTACTGACGCTCGTCGTGCTGCCTTTGAAAGCGGCGCCATTGGCGTAGGACGCGCCACCGGTGGTTCGCTCCCATATCATGTCGTTACTGCCAAAACCGGTGTATTGGAATCCCAGGAAATAACTGTGCCCGTTGGTCAAAAGCACCTGATCCGCCGTGCCGAATTTGAATTCCACAATCGTTTTGTTGGTAAGATTTTGGGGACTAAATGACCAATACTGCGCGACTGACAGGTTGGTGTGTGAAAGCAGGTTGGCAAAAGTGGACGGATTAAACGAGTTCCCGTAATTCGCCGTGGTTCCAGTCCCAAGATCGTAAAGCGCCATGATGTACGTTCCGGAGTTGGTAGTACCCTGACAAGCAATGTAGAAGTCTTTCAATGGGAAGGGTCTGGTGGGCATGAAAGTTTCGCCCATCAGCTGGTTACCGCTTTCATCCGTGTTGATATTATCCGTAAAGGTAGGCATGGCGATGCCCGCCCAATAAGGCCATACCGGCGGCGGGCCGTAGGTGGCGGCAACCGGGTTGATGAGCGCAGTTGCGGTGTTGGTCGTCGGAGCAAAAACCTCATTGGTGGCGATGCCGAGCGCGAAGCCGTCCACAAGGGAGGCTTGTTGGCTACCGTAGGTGTCGGAATCGTTCCAACCATAAATCGAGGCATTCCCACTGCCGTCGGCGGTCACGTAGAAAGTGCCCGCGTATGCATACAGTTGGAGATTGGTGTCACTGCCGTCGCCGGGGAGATTCGAAGGCCATGGTCCCGTCATCGGGACTCTGGCGAGCTTCGGCGTGAGACCGCCACCGCCTACAACGGGTTGGTAGTTGGGATTGTTAGTCGGAGCGACGACGCCCCAAGCCATGTAGTTGCCTGTTGCCGAAACGTTCTGATCATAATTCCAGACAGTGACTTCATAATTTGTATTGGGGAGCAGACCGCTGAAGTCGAATTCCACGTAATCCGCTCCATAGCCAATACTGCCGTTATGGGGGCAGAAGAAGAAATCGTTCAACAGGTTTGCCCAAGCCTGGTTGGCCAGCCCGCCGCGGTTGCGCGAACCCGCAGCCTGGCCGTTGGAACTTTGCGATGTCATGACCACCGCAACCGGGTTGCCATTGGTGAACGTGAACGTTTGGGTAAAAGAATTGGCGCCAGGTGGGTTGGCAATGTTCCAGCCTTGGAAAGGCAGGCCTGTCTCGGTTGGACCGTTGCCGCCATTGATGTCAACCCAGAGCCCGACCGTATTGACCGGGGCGGCCAGCGCCGTCCCGCACCACGTCAGGAGCACGAGTGCGCCGATGCTTGCAGTTAATATGTTTAATTTATTCTTCAGGTTTCTTTTCGTGGGATGTTCGGGGTTGAGTTTGTCATTTGTATTTTCCGTGAGAATGTTTTTTCAAAAAGACTGGCAATTGGCCTTAATAATAACTGGTTACCGGAGCTGTGCTCACATACTGCCAAACAATAGCCACGCGCGGATGCAACTCGACATGACCCTCACCGTAAGCAACGTTAACGGAATTGACCGAGCCGCCATAGGGATGGCCGCTCGACGAAACGGCAACGTCGGAAAAGTCTGTCTTGCCATTAGCGGGTCCTTCAAAACACCGATCGCTTAGTATCGGCTGGACCCCGACCAAGCGGTCAGTCGCCTGAAGGGGCCACGCGGCTGTGGGAGACCCGCGGGATTTTGTGCCCGACAAAGCTATCAAGGGAGGGGGAGGTGTGGGATACCATCCATTATTTGCGCTGTTTCTCCTTCTGGGCACCCAAAAGGCATTGTAGATGGTGTCGAACCCGTCATTTCCGGTGTAGATAAGCGCACTGGCTAAATCGTCGATACTGGAAATGTGACGACCGGTGTTTTGATAGAACAGGGTATCAACCCCGCTTGGACCGTCGAACTCGGTGGAACGGACCGGGCAAAACCACATCGGCACGGTCAGCCCGTAACCTTGCAGTCCCGTCACCATATTGGTCGAGACATCCCAAGGATTTCCAGCGGGACTGCCGCCGACATCGTACGAAGGGTATTTACTGTTCGGATCGTCTCCGGCATAAGTATTCACCATGACGCCCCATTGCCGAAAATTGGAAGCGCAGTTGGAGACCTGGGCGCGGAATTTCGCCTTGGCCAGCGCTGGCAGGAGCATCGCCGCCAGGATGGCGATGATGGCAATGACCACCAGCAATTCAATCAGCGTGAAGGCCGGCTTCAGCGCACCTCTCTTTTTCAAGCTGCGGACGGTTCGGGTCATAGGTGATTCGTTATTTGGCGTAACACAGGTTTTCTTTGATGGAATGGACAGTCCTGTCATTTTGGTTTTTATTTGCGGGCAAAGGGGCGGAGGTCATCGGATTCGGGCCCGTGTCCCGCGATTGTTTCTGCAACATCCGGTATTCGCTGGGAGGGACGTGATTCACCAACTTGAACACGCGGGAAAAGTAAAAGGGATCGTCGTAACCCAGCGCCGCGGCAACTTCCTTCACGCTGGCCGTGGTGGCGCCCAGCAACTGACGGGCATGTTGCATGCGCAGGTGCGTAAAGTAATCCATCGGCGCGCAACCGGTCCGGCGCTTGAACAATGCGAAGAAGTGCGAGGGCGAAACATTGGCCAGCGCGGCCAGTTTTGCCACCGGCAACTGCTGGTCGAGGTGCTCCCGCATGTAGGCGATGCTCTGTTCGATTCTCCGCGCGCATTCCGAACCGTTATTTTCCGGGGAGGCTTCCCCGTCGCCATTGCCGCACGCGGGGTGTTTTGCAAGCTCGATCGCCATATCCGGGATGACCGCCCGTGAATCTCCGTTGCCGTTCCTTTGCACCGTTTGCGTCTTGCCGGTTGAAGTTCTTGCCGGCTGAATTAGTTCGGTGGACGAACAAAATCGGCAGTCTGGAACACTTTTGTTTTTGAGTTGATTCATGCGACGGACGGTGCGCTAAAGTGTTTCTGGAGAACCAAGGCAACGGTGCCCCACAGCCGGGGTTGTGCTTCCGAATTGGTGGGCAGGATGCGGGTTGCCGCGTGCGTAAACGACCGGTGTTGGACAACCTCGTTTACGATCGGCCCCACGCGATCCCAAGCACGGGTCACTTCGCCCACTACCACCAGAATATCCGGAGCCAGCCCCGAGACCAGCATGGCAATGCCCATCCCCAGATAATGCGCCATTTGATCCAACGCCTTACAGGCCTTGACATCCCCCTGTTCGGCCAGCCGCAAAATATCGCCGAAAGGCACCTTCGCGGTCGCGCTTGGGGAGCCGTCGCCTTTGCGCCCGGAAGAGGATTCGACATAATACCGCATGGCGGCAGAATTGGACGCCAGTGTTTCCCAACACCCGCGGTTGCCGCACCGGCATTGGGGACCATCCGCCACCAGCGCCACGTGCCCAAATTCTCCTGAAACACCGGTCGAGCCGCGTATCAATTGCCCGTTCAGAATCATGCCTACCCCGATACCCTCGGAGACTGTGACTGCAACCAGATTGCGGACTCCCTCGCCGTGCCGGCCGGACCACAGCTCTGCCAGGGCGCAGGCGTTCGCAGCATTCTCAAGCTCCACGGGAAGTCCGGTGGCCCGTTCGAGCGGCGTCTTCAGATCCAGCTCGCTCCAGCCCAGGTTCGGGGCAAAAATCATCCGCTGCGACGAAATATCAATGCGGCCCGGCAAGCTGACCCCGATGCCTTCGTACGAGTTTTTCGGATATGCCCGGATCAGATCCAAAATCCGGTGACTCAAGCGGGCGATGAACTCGTCCGGGTCATTGGCCGTAGACATGGACTCCTGAGCTAAAAACCGCCTGTCCATGCTGGCTACGGCCAAGTTGGTCACGGCCGGTCGAATGTCCACTCCAATGACTCCGCACCGCTCGGCATTCAGATGGAGAAAAGTCGGTTTGCGTCCGCGTGGCAAATCCCCAACCGCTCCCTCCTTCAACCAGTGTTCTGAGATCAGCCGCTCGGTGATGGCCGACACGGTGCTGCGTTGCAATCCCGAGTAACGTGTCAAATCCGCCCGCGAGACCGGCTGATGCTTGCGCACCAAATTCAACATGATGCGACTATTGATGTCGCGGACCGTGCCATTGGTTGCCACCTGAAAGTTGTTCAGATCAATCTTGCGCACAATACGCCTTCAAGGTATCAGTCAACAGGATTAGTTCGTGCTCCGAATTATATCGGCCAAGCAGAGGTCTGTCCAGTGGAAATTTCATTTTTTTCAAAAGACAGAACCTTTTGTGGATGAATGGGTTCAGGGTCGAAATCCGGCTCGATTTCCCAATTATAAGTGACTGCTGGTTTTGACTATCGCGTCAAAAGCGGGCTTGGGCTGACAGTCACGATTAAACAGGAGCGGATACGCGGTGCGGCCTTTGACCGGCCAGTCATTCCGCCAGGAATCAGCATCCGTCACGCCCCAGAAGGTGACGCGGGCGACGACGCCGCGATTGGCCACAAAAACCTTGAACAAGTCCGCGTAACGGTTCGCCAGGTTCTGTTGCACTGAGGCCGGCAGGCCGTTCGTGTAGGGATTCAATTCGGCCCGCAACGCGACGTTCATCGAAACTTCCGCAGCTTGCGAGCGCGTGGCCGGCGGCAACACATCCATGTCCAGTTCGGTGACCATGACCTTTACGCCGAGTTTTGAAAACGCCTTGATGGTTTCATCCAGTTGATTGGTTGTTGGCCAGGTCAGGTTGTAATGTCCTTGCAGACCGACTCCGGCAATGGGAATGCCCGCGGCCTGAAGTTTCTTGACCAAGGCAATCGCGCCTTCGCGTTTGGACGCATTTTCGAGCGAATAATCGTTGTAATACAATTGCACGTTCGGGTCGGCCTCCTTCGCGAATTGATAGGCTTTGAGGAGGTAATCGTCGCCGATGATTTTTTCCCACGGCGACTGGCGCAATGTGCCGTCCTCGTTCAACGCCTCGTTCACCACGTCCCAGCCGCCGACCTTGCCCTTGTAACGTCCGACGACGGTGAGGATGTGATTGTGCATCCGCTCCAACAAGGCGTCGCGACTGATCGGATTTCCTTTGTCATCCTGAAAAACCCATTTCGGCGTCTGTTGATGCCAGATCAAATTGTGGCCGATGATGAACATGTTATTTTTCAGACCGAACTCGACGTAACTGTCCGCCGGCCCAAAATTGTAGCGGTCCGGTTCGGGATGGACGGATTGCCATTTCAAAACATTTTCCGGACTGATGGAATTGAACTGTGCCCTGGCGAGCGCCGCCTCCTGGACGTTCGGTCCAGTGAACTGGGACTCGTTGAGCGCCACACCGATGAGAAAATCATCTTTGAAGGCGTCTTTAAGCGCGGGCTGTGCCTGAATGCCTGTGGCGAGCAGACCGCCCAACAGCATCACAAGTGCGGGGAACAGCGGATTTTTTTTCATAACGACTCCGGCTGTGAACGAACGGCTTGTCTATTCCGGCGCCGACTTTTGGGCGGCCTGAATGACCGCGTTAAAGGCCGGTTTGGGCAGGCCGTTGCGGTCGAACAGCAACGGATGATTCACACGTCCCGGCGTATTCAGCCAGGAATCGCCGTCCGTCACGCCCCATAAGGAGACGCGCTCGATGACGTCGCGGTGTTTGAGAAACACGCCAAATAACTCGGCGTAACGTTTTGCCAGCGCCTGTTGAACCGCGGCCGGCAATCCATTGGTGTAGGTGTTCGCGCCGTTGACCAGTTGCGCATTGGCGTTGATGTCGGCGGTCCGGTTTCCCTGGGTGGCGCGCACCACGTCCACGTCAAATTCAGTAATCATGACCTTCACGCCGAGCCTGGCGAAATCGGAGATGGTGGCGTCCTCCTCTTCCACTGTTGGCCATGTCATTTTGAGATGCCCCTGCAACCCGACGGCAGTGATGGGAATGCTTTCGGCTTTGAGTTTCTTGATCAATTCAATTGCGCCCTTGCGCTTGGCTTCGTCCTCCAGTGAAAAATCATTGTAGTTCAACTCGGCATTGGGGTCGGCTTCGTGCGCGTATTGAAACGCTTTCTCGATGTAATCGGCGCCGATGATTTTTTCCCAGGGCGACGGGCGCAACGTGCCGTCATCGTTCAATGCTTCGTTCACCACATCCCAATCCTTGATCCGACCCTTGTAACGGCCAACGACCGTCTGGATATGGTCGTGCATCCGTTCCAGCAGCACATCACGGGTGACCGGATTGCCATTCGTGTCCTGAAACACCGATCTCGGGGTCTGATGATTCCACACGAGCGTGTGGCCGATGACGAACATGTGATTGCTCTCACCAAACTCCACGTAATGGTCGGCTTCAGTAAAGTCGTATTGGCCCGGTTGCGGATGGACCGATTCCCATTTCAGGGCATTTTCCGGACTGATGGAATTGAACTGCGCCTTGATGATCGGATCGCCGCGTTGGTCTTGATTATCAAACTGTTTCTGGTTGACGGCGACGCCGATCAGGAAATCATTTTTGTAGGCTTCCTTGAGGGTCGGCCTGGTGGCACAACCGGCGAACATGCCTGCCGTCAGAACAATCAGAACCGCATTGGTCAAAGAGGAACGAATTTTCATATAACTTCAGGCGGTGGCCGGGTTCTCCGCGGCGTATTTTCTCCGGCGTTCGGCGAGTTCATCGGCCATCTGGATGGTCAGGCGTTTATTAAGGGGATAGCAGATCAATAATATTGCGCAGATGGCGAAAATGATGCCAACCATGATGCCACTGCACGCGCGATAACCAGCTATGGCGTCGGTCGCATCCGGCAACTTGGTATCGTAACTAAATACATACTTCATGATCCAGAGGAACGAAGCTGAACCAAGGGCCAGACCGGATTTGAGGCCGAAACCAATTGTAGCGAAGACCATGCCGGTGAAGCGTCGGCCTGTTTTCCATTCAGAGTAATCTGCCACATCCGCGTAGATGGCCCAGATCAATGGAATCGTAGGGGCATAACAAACCGAGCCGATAAAGGTCAGGGCAATCATGCTGTTAGCATCTGTGGGTTTAAGCGTATAGAACGCCAAGGCACAGAGCGTTGACAGCGTGAAGCCGGTTACGGCAACAGCCTTCTTTCCAAATTTCTTGGCTAATGGTGGAGAGAGAAGGATGACAATGATGGTGGTAGCGGTGCCGAGCATATTGGTAATGCTGTAAAATACATCAGCGACATTTGAGTTTGCCAAATCAGACCGGTCGCCGTGAACGATGTAACCAAGCAATTCCAAAATGCCGTGGGTTGCCGGAGCGCCCGCCGGCAGGACGAGGCCGAGTTTCTGCACCCAATCATACATTGCCGCCTTGTCAACGTAATGATGGTAATAATTGTAAAGCGCACCACCGCGGAAGGAAAGCATGCAGAAATGGAAGAGCGTCATAAAAAACATGATCTTCCATGGATTATTTTTGAGCAGGTTGGCGAAATCCTGTTTGGGCGACGATTTTTCCTTGTTGATGGGCTTGATCCGTTCCCTGGTGGTGGTGAAAGTGATGATAAACAGGACGAGGCACAGGATGGCCCAAAGGGCCATAGTCATCTGCCAACCATGTTGTTTGTCGGCAATGCCAACCAGTCCTCCTCCGTTTTGATGCGCGTGGCTGGCGGCAAATTTGGCGACCAACGGCAGTGTAAAGCCGCCCACGATGAATTGCGCCGCGTTCACCGCCATGAAACGGAAGGCATTTAATTTCGCACGTTCCACGACGTCGCCGGTCATTACGCCGCCCAGCGCCGCGTAGGGCATGTTGTTCATCGAATAGATCGACATCAGCATCGTATTGGTGATCGCGGCGTACGCGATCAAGGCATGCATGCTCCAGCCCTGGGGCGTGGTATAGGCCAGAATCATAATGACGCACCACGGCACAGCGGTGAACAACACCCACGGACGGAACTTGCCCCAGCGCGTGTTGGTGCGATCAGCGAGGATGCCCACAATCGGATCGGCGACCGCGTCCCACAAACGCGGCCACAGGAGAATCGCCGCCGCAGCGCTCGCGCTCAGCCCGAACACGTCCGTGTAAAAATTCGTCTGGAAAAGAATCATCGTCATGAAGACGAAATTCGCGGCGGAGTCGGCGGCGCTGTACCCCGCTTTTTCGAAAAAAGAAAGCTTCTGTTGGAAATGTTGTTCGGCCATAACTTTTGGGGTTGGGTTTAGTGCGTCACCGTCAAAACCACCTTCTGCAAATCAACGTCGCGCGATTGAAGTGCCGACCATGATTTCAAATTCGCCGGGTTCGACGACGTATTTCATGTGAACGCCGCAAAATGCAAAAGATTCCGGCGTGATGTCAAGCGCAACCGATGCAGTCAATAATGAGGTTCGCTTTCACCGGACCACGCAGGACGGATTGCTGCTCGTGCCTCGCGATGGCGACGCAGGCCGCGCTCAAGAAAGCAATTCCTAATCAATTTTTGCCTTGTTCTCGTCCGCAACTTTCCGTAGAAAAGGCGGCACGAAAAACACCGTGGGGCGGCAACGGCAGGAAGATTTTTTACGAGACTTGAACCAACCGTCTGCCGACCGACGCTGAGAGGGGCATGAGCAAGCCATGATGAATACACCAGACCAAACCGTTCGGGCAGACAGTGTCGAATGCGCAGGCCAGACTACTTTGAAAGATGTTTTCAAGGACGACTTCTACATTGGCGCTGCCCTCAGCTTGGATCAGCTTTCCGGCAAAGAGCCGGACGCCATGGCCCTGGCGGCAAAACATTTCAACACCATCACACCGGAGAATATCCTGAAGTGGGAGGAAGTTCATCCGAAACCGGACCAATACAATTTCGAAGCGCCGGACCGTTATGTAGCCTTTGGCGAAAGGCACAAAATGCACATCATCGGCCATACGCTGGTCTGGTTTCATCAGACGCCGGACTGGGTGTTTCAGGACTCAGCGGGCAAACCCCTGAGTCGTGAGGCGTTGCTGGAACGAATGAAGGATCACATCTTCACTGTGATGGGCCGTTACCAGGGACGAATCCACGGTTGGGACGTTGTCAACGAAGCCATCATGGCGGATGGTTCCTGGCGGAAATCTAAATGGTTCGACATCATCGGCGACGACTACGTGCTCAAGGCCTTTGAATTTGCCCGTCAGGCGGATCCCGACGCCCAGCTCTATTACAATGAGTACGATTATGAGTTCCGTCCCAAGTGTGAAGGGGTCATCCGGCTCATCAAGAACCTCCAGGCAAAGGGCGTCCGCGTGGATGGCGTTGGCATACAGGGTCACTGGTTCGTGGACCATCCGCGAATGGATGAAATTGAAGCCTACGTTATGGCCCTCGCCCGGTTGGGCGTAAAACTGATGATCACTGAGATGGACATCGGTGTGCTTCCTTTTTATCCGATCGATTCCAAAATAGTAGACCTCTCCTCCTTTGATGCAGAAACACAGAAGAAGTACAATCCCTATCCGAACGGCCTGTCGGAGGCTGTCCAGAAAAACCTGGCAAAGCGGTACGCCGATTTCTTTTCACTCTTCCGGAGGCACAGGGACAAGTTCAGCCGGGTCACGTTTTGGGCTGTGCATGACGGCCAATCCTGGCGCAACTACTGGCCAATCACCGGCAGGGCCGATTATCCCATGCTGTTCGACCGTCGCTGCCAGCCAAAGCCGGCTTTCAATGCCGTCGTAAAAGCGGCGCAGGGGTAAAGCTGAAAATAAGGGCACGCCGCTACGAGGAATGCTTTTCCCTCAATCTCTTTGCGACATCCTCCAGCGTTCCCTTGAAGGGACCGGGTGTTTCCATCTTTATCGAAACCAGCGCGGCCGCGAACTTCAGGGATTCCGCAACGCCATGATCCAGTCTCCAGGAAAGATACGCGGCAAAGGTCGTGTCACCGCGGCCCGTCCTGCCCGCCACGCTGCTGTTTGAGAACTTCTCGTAATGGCTCTTCCCCTTCACGCGTGCCAATACGCCCTGGGAGTGCGTGATCAGGATTTCAGGGCAACCCCACGATTCGACGATGATGGCGGCCTTCTCCAGATCTTCGGTGCCGGTCAGAATACGGGCTTCCACGACGTCCAGCTTGAGCCTGTCCATCATGCCCGCTATGTCTTTTTTATTCGAGACGTCGCTGAACTGTATTTCGTGGGTCACCGGGGTGACGTGGCGGACGAAACTCTGCATGTCGGCCGACAGACTGCCTCCCCTGAATTTCAAGCCCTTCATGAGCGCCATGTCGAATTCGGTGTCCGAAATTCCGGCCAGGTGGACGCACGTCGAGTTCAAAGTCGGAACGTCGTTAATGGAAATAAGCCCGGCGGATTTTACGAGCGTCAGCTTACGTTCATCGACATTCTCGGACTCGTGTAAGACCCTTGAATAGGTTGTCTCATCGCTCGGGATGAGGTAGGTGTCGACGCCTGCCTCCTTCATCGGCTGGAGGATGTTCTCATCCTTCTTCGCCATTTTGACTACGGCCGCGACCTTCTTGCCCACCCTTGCGGCGACCATGACCCCGCACAAGACGGCGCTTCCCGGAGCGATGCGGGGCTTGCCTCCAAAGGGAATGATCTCGTCATAACACATGTGTCCCACAAACGTGATGTCGTACTTCTTGGACATGCCGATTGATTCCTTGGTTGATTGTTACCTGAAGCGTTTTATTCTTCTCGCTCAGAGCGGCTTCCTGGTCTTCCCTATTCCCCGTTTTCCGGGCCGTTCAGAAGCCTGGAGAAGAACGGCATCAGGTTCTGCGACTCAATGGTCTTGGATTGGGTCTTGGCCTGCAGGTCCTTGACGTGGTTCAAGACAAGATGCGTCCAGACGGCCCCGGGCCGGGGATAAGCGGCGACGATGTAATGGGGTCCCGGCTTGGTTTCTCCGGCTTCCTTTTCCAATTCGGCCCGAAGGTTGTCGGCGGTGATCATCGAGTTGCCGTAATCGAAGACAACCCGGTCCATATGCTTGTAAACGTCTTTGCTTTCTTTGACCATGCCGTAGTAATCCAGCAACTGGGCCAGGACGTAATTGGAAGTCGTATAAACGTCTTTCCCCTGGTCCGATTCCACGGGTTTGCCGTTTTCCGTCTTGCACATGGCCCAGCCCATGAAGGCGCGGTTGTTCTGGTAGATCGTCTTGAGGATTTTTTTGGCGCGGTCTTCCGGGATAAAGGGCTCTTCGCCGATGGAGATCAGATACCAGAGGGCATCGAGCTGGTTGGTCCAGACGTCGGTGTTGGCGTTTCCGGTCTTGGGATCGTAACAGGTGATGTAATACTGGAGTTTCTCGCCTTTCTTATTCTTCCCATCCCGCCACAGTTTCTCGAGGCTGTTCCAGCCCTTGTCGAACGCGTTTTGGATTTGGGCCTCGCCAGCTTTGTCCTTGAGCATTTGAGCCATTTTGATCATGGCTTGGCAGCCGCCGAGGAACTGCGTGGCGTCATAGGCATCGGCGCCGAAGAGGACCAGGTTGTCGAAGGTGTTTTTCACCTCGTCGGGATAGCCCTCGGGCAGGCCGTCATCATCGAAATCGAGTTTAAGCAGAGATTCCAGGCCGAACTTGAGCGTTTCCCAATTCTGCTTCAGGAAATCGATATCGCCCGTGAACTTCACGTTGCGCAACACGCGCATCATCAGCTTGGGGAACAGGTCCACCCAGTAATTGTTGTTGTACCAGGCGTAATCGCTGACGTTGCGCAGGGGGTGGCCCTTGGGCATGGCGCCCAGATCGTGGGCGACGCTGCCCTTGGTTTTGAAGGCATCACGGATCTGCGTCATCGACACGCCTTCGTATTCCTCGGGATGTTCCTGGTAATGCTTTCTGGCTTCGGTGAACGAAGCGTGGTGGTGGTAAAAGCGCGGGGTGGGATCCTCGGCCAGAATCGAATCAATAAAACCCTGGCACAGATCTTTTTCCACGCGCGGGAAGAGCATCAAAAGCACCATCGAATACCAATCCACATCCGAGGGATCGATATAGGCGTAGTCGAAACATTCAAGGAACCGGGCGCGCTCCTGGCCTTTCTCGTCCTCGACCCAGACTATGGCGTTGGACAGGGGGAAATGGAGTTCGTTCAGGATCAGCCTGGTCAGGCGCAGAGCGCCGCCCCGGTCACCTTTATAGGAGGGGCTGGACTGAATTGAATCAAAGATTCGTTTTTGAATCGCTACGGTCCGGTCCCACCACAGCGGATAGCTGTCCAGGGCGAGCTTGGCCATATCCACCGCCCGCGATCGGGCATCCTTGAAGTTCTTGACGTACTTGCGTTCGAATTTCGTCCCGTCAATGTAGACCTGCTCGGGGAAGTCCAGCACCACCGCCAGGGCAACCGTCCTGGCTGCTTTGGGCTCGACGGTGAAGGTGAGGCTGATGGCTGATCCATAATCGCTGCGGAGGACGGGCGGCCGTTTTTCATAGAAACTGCCGTCGTCGTTGAGCAGCAAATCCGCCTTGAGCCGGTTCAGGCAGAAATAGGGCTGCGTATCGATCGACACTCCCGGTGTTTCCGCGGCGGCCAGCACCATCCGGTTGGGGCTTTGGATGCTTCCCATGACGACGCCGCGGACGCCTGTGGACTCGAACGCCTCGTGCGCGTGGCCCTGGACCGGCGCGGAGCAGATATAGACGCTGTCCTGGTCAGTCGGTTTGAGCTCCTTTTCCTGGAGGTTGACCAGGGAGGGTCTGGGGACGACCAACGTGATCGTTTGGGGCTCGTTCGAGGCGTTTTGGACCTCGTACTGTTCAACCCCAATCGGCATCAGCGTCTGCTCGTTGCCCGAAAGCAACGGGGATATCAGCCTGCGGATGATCCTCACCTTTCCGATTTTGAAGGCCATCTCCATCGACGGCGTGGCGATGGTGAGAGAGATATTTTTTCCGTCGATCGACGGAGGGTAGTAGTTCAGGAGAGCCGGGACGTCGTCGGGAGTCTCTGAGACCTGCGGCTTTCTTTGCGTGAGCATGGTGAACTTGTCGCCGATGCGCACGAAGGGCGCGGAGGCAAATTGGACCGCCTTTTGGTTCAGCATGATGAGCCGGCCCGCATCATTCAGACGGTTATAAAGACCGTAAGGAGAAATGCCGATCGAGCACGTGGGCGCTCCTTGCAGGGCCACCGTTTGCGGGAACTGCAGGGTCTTGGACATGCCCTGGAAGTGAACCGCCATTTTGTTTCGTTCGTAAATGGCAGCTATCTTTGGTCCCGCGATGGTATAGATAGCGCGGACGTTGAACGCAGCGGATTTCGGCATCTTTCCCTCTATTGGTTTTTGGGTCTAAATGTTCAGCACTGTCCAGCGAAGGGGTTTGCCTTCTTCGCGGCCGACTTGGTTCCGGCCTTCTTCAGGGGGACAGGAACAGCCGGTGCCGGTTGCGAGGGGAGATTCTTTTCGGCACTGAGGTCGATCGGCATTTTTGTCGTCGGATACGGCTTCACGGCCCCGAACAGCAGATCGGCGGCGACCCGGATTGAATCGGGTGAGCCTGAGAAATTGCAGACCACCGCATCGGCTTCTTTGGTGGTGCCTCTGCGGTAGGGGAAGTTGGTCACGACGACAACGGTGTGTCCCGCCGCCTTCAATGCCTTTACCAGGTGCTCGTTGTTGCCTTTCTTTTCGATGCGCGCGTAATAGTTGGTCATGACGACAAGGTCGGCCATTTTGGCCAGCTCGAGCGCCTCCGCCACATCCTCGTCATCAGCATGGAACCGGGTATCGTCGAGGAGGAGGTTGATGGAATGCTTCGCCATCTGTTCGCAGAACATGTGGGGATGGCTGTAGCAATCCTTTCCGAGGAAGGGGTACGGGATGCATTGTTCGATGACCAGGATCTTCTTGTCCTTTTTCAGCGGCAGCAGCTTCTTGTCGTCGCGCACGACCAGGAGCGCTTTGTGGGCTACTTCCCACGAGAACTCGATGTTTTCCTTGCTTCTGACAATGGCCTTGGTCTTGTCCGGGTCCATTTTGCCGGCTTTTTCGAACAGGCCCTGGTCATACTTCATGCACAGGAGCCGCCGGACCGCGTCGTTGAGCCGGTCTTCGGAAAGGAAGCCACGCTCGATGGCGCTCTTGATGCCGAAGAGGCACTGGGAGCGGGATTCGTCGTCCGCTTTGAGGAGGATGGTGTCCACGCCCGCCTTGATCGCCATGGCACAGGCCAAGGGGAGCGGCCACTTTTTCAGGATGGCGGCCATGCCGATGGCGTCGGAGACGACGACGCCCTTGAATCCCATTTCTCCGCGGAGCAGATCGGTGAGGATTTTGGGAGACAAGGTGGCGGGGAGTTCTTTGTCGAAGGCCGGGAAGATCGTGTGAGCGGTCATGAGGGCTTTGGCTCCCACGTTGATGCCGGCCTGGAAGGTGAACAGTTCGACCTCATGCATGCGCTTGAGGTCCGCCCGGCAAACGTCCAGCACGTCGTGCGCGTCGGTTGCGGAATCGCCGCGGCCTGCGAAGTGCTTGACTGTGGCGACGATGCCCGCGTCCTGATAGCCGCGCACCGTAGCTTCTACGAACTTCGCGCAAACTTTTGGATTGTCGCCGAAGGAGCGCACGCCGATTTCGGGGTTCAGCGGATTGATATTGACGTCACAGACCGGGTGATAGAACTGGGTTACACCGATGGCGGCCATCTGCTTGCCCAAGGCATTTGCGACTTTATAGGCCAGATCTATGTCCCCGATCGCGGTCATTCCCATGGGCGGCGGGAACTGCAAAACACGGCCGGAGGTGTAGTCGTTCTTGAAGTCGCCCTCCATGTCGATGGTGATGTGCAGGGGTATGCCGGACGGCCGGTTCACGGCGATTTCCTGCAACTTGTTGAGGGCGACCGTAAGCTCTTCCGGACTTACGCTCACGCCGTAGTTATGATCGTCGAAGTAGGTGTGCGCGATGTCGAAATAGTCCTTCGGCTTTTTGAAGTTGGGGTCCACCTGCGAACGCCCCCAATACAGGTTCTTGCATGTTTCCAGCGCGTACGGTTCCAGGCAAAGACCGCCGGCGTGCAGTTTGGTGATCTGCTCGATTCCCGAGGGCGTCAGGTAAGCCCCGCGCCAGGTGAAGGTGAGAACCTGGCCGCATTTTTCCGCCAGGGTCATTTTCGCCAACTTCGCTGAAACAAAACCGTCTCTTTCTTTCGTCATTGCGTGTCTCCTCAAGAATTATTTTATGTCTTTGGCCGGTTCGCACCGATCGCGGTCGCCAAGTCCGCCCCGGAGCTCGTGTAACGCCAAGAGCATTGACGGCCCCCGCGCCTCGAAAGTTTTCGGTTCGGTTTTCATTCATGCAACTCTGGGTTTGGAATTCTGGAGCGTCAAGCCAAAACCTTTTATCGAGTCAACACGACCGCAGCGCCTCGGCCGTGATCAAGACCTTTTACCTCTCGGAATTCACCGAGGTGACCTTGCTGACACCCTGGGTGACGACGGGGAGTCTTTCGCTGGTGAATCAGCCGGTTGTGACCGTGACGAATCAGAGCTTTACCTGCCGCCCTCAAACTACTCGTCTATTACTTGGAGGCGAGGATCGGAACCGCTCTCATATCACTTCAAAGGAAAAATCTCATGCTTTTCAAGGCTGCCAAACCGCGCGGTAAAACTGGTACGGGGAACTTGGAGAGACCGGGTTGGTGACGCTCAACGTGCGCCCAACGAGCGTGTTGGTGGAGACGGAAGTCCACGCCGTCAAATCCGGCGAACTTTGAATGACATAAGGCGTGCCGGGCTGGCCTCGCAGGAGAAGCTGCACCTGTCCGGGCTGTACGCCCAATGCGGAAAGCGCCGAAGGTCCTGGTGCAAACGTGAAGAGCGTCAGCGACAACGGTGGAAACGAATAGGTGAAGTTCGTGCCGGCCGTTGAAAAGTTCGTCGTCGCGATGTCTTGCAGTGAAGCGACGGCATTGGTTTCCGCCGCCTGATCCTGCGGGATGCCGTAGGATTGAATCGTTGCGGTTGTCCATGGCACAAAATTAGTCAGCGCGATTTGCGCAGTAAGGTTCGTGACCATGTCTTTGTTGATGACGAGCATCGTGAGCGCGCCGTTGGTACGACGAATGGCATAGGCGGAAAGCAAAAGAGAATCGCTGGTGCCATTGAGGACGGAATCGCCGGGCCGCGCAAAATATTGCAGTAATTTCTCAGCGTAAAAGGTGGGATACGGAACATTTGACCCGCTCAAAACCCCATAATCACCATTCGTCCGCCAGCCGTAAATCGTCGGGTCCATATCGCCGTCGGTCTCCGCTCCATTGTGCAAATCCCACCAGATGTAAGATCTGAATTCGGTTTTCATGAGCTGGCTCGTGCTATCGGCGAGATAGAGAGCGTTGACCAGGCTGGTGGATTCCCGGCCCATGGCGCCGGAGTCACTGTTGTTTTCCGTCACACACAATTCAATGCTGGCGCCCGCGGATCCAATGTAATCGCTGATTTGCTGGCGCAAGTTGGCGGCGGCGCTGGCCCAGTCGCTCCAGGTCAGGGGACACGGATTGCCGGCCACCTGCAACAGCAGCGGGTCACTGTCCGGAGAACCGGAATAATAGGTCCAGCCCGAGGCGGTCCATTGCCAGTAAAAATGATAGATGAGAAAATCAGGCATGACGCCGAGCGTTTTCAATTCGGACAATACGATGGGCGTCCACCCATAGTTCGTGGTACTGGTGCGCGGATTGACGGCAAAATGCGTCGCGTTGTTGGAATAACTCCCCTCTCCCGGCACGACGACGATGCCCACTTTAATGGGCACAGCAGGGTAAGCTGCCTTCATCTGCTGAATGTAAGCCGCCGCGTTGGTGGCATACGTGTAAGGATCATGCGGAATGGCATGTGAATCGGTTTCCCATGTGCCATAACATTCATTGCCAATTTCCCAATACTTGAAACCGCAGCTATTGGTTTTGTTGGCCGAGAGCACCCAGGCGACTGCCTCGCCGGGAGTGCCGGTGCCGTAATTAACGGTGGTGAAAACTTGAGCGGCCAAATTGGTGGCGATATACCTGAAGGTGGCATTCCCGGTCGGGTCAGTGGCCCAATTATACTCGTCCGAAGACGAGCCACCCGGCCAGCGCAAGGCCAAACAACCAATTTGCTCAAGCAGCGGCAGCGTGGTTGAATTGGTCAGACTGCCGTCCCAGGTCGCGGTATTGAGTCCAAACTGGCGCGCATCTACGGTTTGCAAAGCCTGCCCGGCATCCACCCCCAAGTGAACCAGCGCCGGCGCCGGCGCGGCCACCAGTTGAACGTCGTCCACATAAAAGGTGGGTTGGGCTGCGCCGTTATTGTTGCCCTGAATATTAAAGCCGCTAAAATTTGTCTTGTTGGCCACGCCCAAGGAAGAAAGCGGAATGGTAATTTGCTGCCAGGTATTGGCCTGCAAAGTGCCCAAGGGATAGGCCACCTGATTGATGCCATCAAGATATCCCCAAGCTTGCAGTTTTTGGCCGCCAACGCTCCCGCCATTGATCCAAAAACTAAGACTGGCGTAGGGACTCGTATTAAAATCCACATGTTCAAGATAAAGCGCTTGGGAGTTGCCGCCATCAGTGACACTGATGGAATAACTGCCCGAATGAACCGGCGAAGAGTTTCCCAGATTTACCGTCGCCCAACTCCAATTTTGGAAACCATTCACCAGATTGTCGGTGTAAATCGGGAGATTGGCCTGCGCAATCCCCGGGCCCGACGGGGCGTTGACGACTTGGTTCAGCAGGTTGGTGCCGCCGGGATAGTTGCCGCCGGAGTAAATGGCGGTGATCACGTCCGTGCCTAACGGGAGATTGGTGATGGAGGAACTCGTGGCGCTGCCCCCGCTCACCGTGTTGGTGCTGAACGGGCCGCTGTAGGCGGAAGAAAACACCATCGTGCCGGTCGCGTTGCCGGCGGTGATCCCATTGGTCTTCACCGTGGCGGTGAAGGCGACGCTACTGCCGTAGGTTGAAGGGTTGGCCGACGAGGTGAGCACGATGGAATTAGCAAGGTGTACCAGGATGATATTGTCGATGGTCAGGGTATCGGTGTGGCCGGCGCCGCCCCACTGCGAGGCATTGATTTGAAAGTTCAATTGCCAGGTTGCGGCGGCCGGGCTACTCGCCGTGATGCTGCCCAGGTTCACGCTGAAAGTCTGCCATGTGTTGGCGGCAGTCAACTGGTCGTTGACCGTCGTGTAGGTGGCCTCTGTGCCACTCCAATAAGTGCCCGACCAGGTTTGAATGATAAACTGGATGTTGGCTGCCTGGCTGCCTTTGGCATCGAAGGACAACACGTAGTCCGCAGGGTTCGGGTCCGTGTTCCCGGAAACCGTCGATAACTGCACCTGCCCGGCATAATAGTCACTACTGGTAGTTGTCGTCATGGTTTCCTGCCAGCAGCCGTTCGGGTTTCCGCCACTCGCCTGCACAGCGTTGCCGGTGCCGGTGGGGCTGCCTCCGTAATAGGAGGAGGTGCTGAACCCACCGGTGTACCCGCCGTCAAAGTTCTCATCGAATATTGTCGTCTGGGCCGGAGTGGTGGCGGCGAAGCCAATGAGTACAATTGCCAGGGCTGCCATTTGAAATTGGGAATTCATAAGTCGAGTCTAATGGTTAAGGAAGATTAAAGGCGGGTGGTTAATGCTCAAAGTTTGATACATCCGGGCGCCTTTCCATTGAGCCACGCCTTCGACAGGATCGGACAAAAACCACCGATTCATTGCCAATAAAATAGCAGGTTTCATTCGTGTTTCAAACAGAATTTGGCCTGACTCGCCACGATTTTCGCCGACGCTGCCAGTGCTTTTACTGACTTTTTATACACAGTTTCATACCCAGGTTCATCGATGATCAGCACGTCCTGCCATTGGAGATATTTGTAGAGACGTTGCGAGGTGGGGTTCCCCCGCTGCTCCAACAACTGGGTCAGCCGGTCGAAATCCCTCAGCAGCAAATGCGCGCGCGGAGTTGGAGAAGCAGATTCTAGTGGACCTTGCCGGCGGAGTTCTCGAGTACGATATTGGTGAGCAAGGCCGTGTCGGACTTGTCCGGCACGTGCGAGCAGAAGCCGATGCCGACGTAGAACGGCCGGTCGATGCGCAGGTTGGTCGGGGCGCCGACTTGGCGCATGGGTTCGCCTTTCAGGCTGACGAAGAGCGTAAAGGTGTCGCCGTGCTTTTCGATGCCGATGCGCGTGGCCCTTGTGACCTTGACACGATTTGATGCCAGGAATAGTCTCCAAAAATGCGAGCCGGAGCGAAATAAATTTATGACAACCAATTCTCCCAATTCAATTATGAAAAAATTGCACTGCTTCATCCTGGCCTTGTGTGTTGTGGCATTATTCCAAGGCTGCGGCAACAAAGGCAGCGGGACGGCCAATGGTGCATCGCAAAAAAGATTGCGGCTGGCTTTTGTCGCCAACACTGCGGACGAATACTGGGCAATCGTGAACCTGGGTTGCGACTACGCAACGCGGGTGCTCGGTGACGTGGATCTGGATTTCCGCTTTCCCGCCGAACACACGGCGAAGGCACAACAGGAACTATTGAATGACCTCATCGCGAGCGGCGTGGACGGCATCGCCATCAGTCCGATTGACGCCGAAAACCAGACGGATTTTCTGAACCACATCGCCGCCAAAACGCTCTTGGTCTGCGCGGACAGTGACGCGGAAAAAAGCAAGCGAGCTTGTTACATCGGCACGGACAATGTCGTCGCCGGAAAGCAGGCGGCGGAATTGCTCAAAGCTGCGCTGCCCCAAGGCGGAAAAATTGTTTTATTCGTCGGCTATCCCAACGCGCAAAATACGAAAGATCGTATTCAGGGCATCCAAAACGGATTGGCCGGGTCGAACCTTCAGATTGTGGACGCGCTGGCGGATGATCACAAAAGCCCCATCGCCCAGAAAAACGCAGAGGATGCGCTGGCAAAGTATCCCGACCTTGCGGGCATGGTTGGTATTTACGGCTACCATGGACCGGCCATTCTCACCGCCGTGCGCGCCGCAGGCAAGGCCGGGCACGTGAAGATCGTTTGCTTTGATGAAGACAGCGACACGCTGGCCGGGATTGCCGCTGGCGACATTTACGGAACGGTTGTCCAAAAGCCCTTAAAGATTGGCTGGCAAGCCATCGTCTCCATGGACAAATATCTTCGCGGCGACAAAACACAGTTAGCCAATGGAAAAATTCTTACCTCTTCTCGGGCGATCACCAAAGACGATGTCGCGCTTTTTCAAGAACAGCGTAAGTCCAATCTCCTCGAACTCCAAGGTCAACGTCCTTGAACCTGACCCTCGGCCAGGCCGAACGGGTGACCACGAAATTCGTAAGTTGGTGGTACGTGAGTCTTCTTGGACGCCCCGTACCAATCTTCTAAGCGGGTAGACCCGTGTAAAAGCGGATTTACAAATAAGCTTCGCGCAGCTTCGAGTCTCGTTCAGTTCGTGCGCAGGGCCTTCAAAGCAAATCAGCCCGTTCCGGAGAACGTAAACACGAGGCGCAATTTTAAGAACTTCGCGGCGTTCCCGCCGCAGCCGATGAATTTTTCCCGGATCGGATCAGCCACACACCCGGCGGTAAAGCGCTTCGTAACGCGGCACTATGACTTCGGCGGAAAACCGTTCGCGCGCCCGTTGCTGCGCGGCCTCACCCATCGTTGTCCGGCGTTTCGGGTCCTGAATCAAACTTTCAATCGCCCGCGCCAGGGCGTCTGGATCGTCGGACGGCACCAGAAGCCCGCTCACGTTGTCTTCCACCACCTCTGGAATTCCACCGGCGCGCCGGGCGACGCTTGGACGGCCAAAATACATTGCCTCGAGTATGCTCAGACAAAAGCTCTCCGTCTCGGACGTGAACAGTCCAAGGTCGGCGGCCTGCAGGTAATCTTCGATTTCATTCACGTTCTCGCGCACCATCACGCGGTCGTTCAGACCCAGCCGCTCCACGTCCTTGAGGTATGGCTCGAAACTTCCGCCCGCCAGAAAGACGAGCTTGAAGGCATCGCGCGGGCGGACGCGCGCTATGGTTTCGAGCAGGAGATCAATGCGTTTCACCGGGCGAAGATTCGAAGCGTGCAGAATCATCACCTCGTTGTCCGCCACGCCAAGCTCCCGGCGCACTTCCTCGCGTGAACGGCGCGGTGGCCGCGGCGCGAAAAAATTATGGATGACCTCCAGTGGTCCGTTGAACCCGAGCACCCGCTGAGTCTCCGTTTTCAGGTAAGCCGAAACCGCCGTGACCGCGTCCGAACAGGTAAGGGCATGGTGGATGGCAGGTCCGTAGCCCGGATCACAGCCGAGCAGCGTGGTGTCGGTGCCATGCAACGTCGTGACCACGCGCGGTTGCTGCCCGGGCGGTAGCATCGCACGGGCGAGAATGGCCGCTGTCGCGTGCGGCACGGCGTAGTGGACGTGAAGGACATCCAGCCCGTAGTCACGGCTCACTTCGGCCATTCTGACCGAGAGCGGCAGAGTGTAGTCCGGATACTTGAACAATTGGTATTCGTTGATGACCACCGGATGGAAATGCAGTCGCGGCGTGTTTTCCGGCAGCCGGAACGGGCGTTCGTAGCTGAGGAAATGCACCTCATGCCCGCGCCGCGCCAATTCCTCGCCCAGACAGGTAGCGAGAATGCCGCTCCCGCCCACCGAAGGATAACAGGCAATGCCGATTTTCATATTCCATCGTCCTCGTTCTCGTCCCTCGTGCTCGTCCTCGATTTCGCCTGTTCGATTACGATTACGACGACGACGAGGAGGAGCATTGGGGCATTCATCCGTAGTTGAATTCAAAATCGTCGCGCACCGCGGCTCAGATCTGCTAGCGAGTCGAGAACGAGCGGGTCGTTTGGAAACAAGGCGATGGCATGGCCCGCTCCCACGCGCAATCCGCGCAGACGCGCTCGTGTGATTTGCAGCTCAACGTAGTTTCGTGTCGCGGCCTGCGAAGCGTGCGCTTCCATCGCAGAAGTCCAAGCCTTGAGAACGCCAAGTGCGGACACATCAATGAGCACCGGAGTAATGTTGGCCGGCTCGGCTTCGGGAGTTACCGCGTAATAAAACAATTGTTCAATCGCATGGGACGGCGACCTGCGCAGTTCTTTGACGCCGCCGTAACGGGCCAGCCGGCACGCATCGCGCACGAGTTGTCCCAGCCGCGGATGATCGGGATGCTGATTTTCAACCAGGCTCGGCGCGAGCACGACGCCCGGTCGTACACGACGGATAATGCCCGCCAGCTTGATTGCGTGAATAGTGCGAACTTCAAGATGCGCATCACCGTCCAATTCGACAAATTCAACTGTTGCACCCAGCAGCGCGGCGGATTTTTTTGCCTCGGCAACCCGTTGTTTGGGCGTGCCATGGGATGCAGCTTCCCCGCGCGAGCAAATGACAAAGTGCGCCACGCGACCGGCGCGGGTTTCTTTGGCGATGACACCGCCGCACCCGAATTCGATGTCGTCGGGGTGCGCGCCGAAGGCCAGCAACGGCGTGGCTTCAGGACGGGATTTCGGTGTAGGCTTCATCGGAACGCTCAATCGTTTCACGATTCACAAAGGTGATTTCCGGCGCTTCTTCCGGGCGAAGATAGGCCCTTTCACCGGCTCCGGCAATGTAATGCGTGCAATGCACGACCGACTGCATCCAACGCAGCCGCGCATCGCGCGCCGGACTGATTTGCTCCTTGTTGAAAACAACCGTGGGTATCTTCACATAGGAATCTCCGCCCTCGTGCAAAGTCAATTTGCCTCTGAACCCGGTAGGGACGCGCTGTCCGTCTTCGCTGCGCTTCGACGCGACAAGCTGCGCGTCCAAGCCGACCGGCCCGTCCTCCGTAGCAGAGCCACTGCGGAGGGTGGACAGGTCGCCCCTACCGTCCTCCTGGGCATAACGGGCGCGGACGATTTCCCCCTCAAACGGAACATCCGCGAAAAATTCCGGGATTTCGCAAGCGGCGCGACGGATGGCCGGGTCGCTGGAACGCACCACCAGGATGCCGTCGAGCAAATTCATGGCGCGATACATTTCAAGACAGAAATCGGCGACGTTGGCGGCAGAAGTGTTTTTGAAAACCTCGATCAACCGGCGCTCAACGTAATTGGGCAACTGGAGTAGCGTTTTGTCCTGCCAGCCGGCGGGGATGCGTTTGAGGTATTGCGGCGAAAATTTTCGTTGAAGCCGGTTTTCAAATGCGAAGTTGAGCTGGGCCGGTTCATTGGTCTTGCGATGACGCAGGATGGTCTTGGTTTCGCGCGGATCGTGGTCGCTGTCGTGGTAGAAGAAAACGATTTCTCCGCCCAGCTCCGCCTGTAGTCGCCGGGCCGTCTGGATTTTGGCAAACAGGAAGCGCCGCGGGAAGAACCCGCACGGTTGCTGGCCGAAACAAATGACTGGGGCGGCGCTCATCGTTGTTTTTGCAGCGCAGACGATAGGAAACCAACGCCGCGCCCGTCAATGAATACGCGAATGCCCTCGCATCATTTTGGGATGGACGATTGGGGCAAACGGCGTTTGAATTTCAGTATGGAAATAGTCCAAATTACGATTCCAAAAGATACACTCGCTTTCATGCAGCGGTGGAAACGGAAACGCCAATTTTATCCACTTGACCGTCTGGAACATTATTTTGACCGTTTTTTTACTTCGTTTGTTTTATACAATTTTCTTTACGACGAAATTTGTTTCAGGTTTCGACTGAAATGGAAGAGCGACGAGGGAAAGGCCACTAAAGCGGCAAAGAGACTTCTTGGCGCTCATACCATTTTTACCGACCGGCTAATTCGTCAGAGTGGTGACAGGATTCACGACCTCATTAAAACTGAAACTTTCTATATCCGCGATGGAGTCTGGGATAAGCAGAAAATAAAAAAGCTAGCTCCACGTGATCCAGAACAGTGGGTCAAAGGTTTGTTGGAAATCGTTTATGCAATTAGGTGTAACACTTTTCATGGTAAAAAGTCATTCGATGAAGGGCAAAAAAAGATTCTTGATCCTTGTATTGCTGTTATCGAAAGACTTAACGATATGATAATTGAAAGGATGCAAACCTGAATTGTGCAGGACAGCCGGTTGAAACCAACCTATCTCGCGGCAGGGAGAGGAAAACGACCGCTGTCAAAATCATTTTATGATAGACGTCATTGGTGGATAGTATTTCAATTACCGCACCACCATTTATGGGACTATTCGACATTTTCAAGGGAGCAAAGGGAAACGCAGCCGATAAAAATCCGCAGCCAATGAGGGAACATCACTATGCATTTGCTTACAAAGCTTTGCCGGGCTTGGCTTTTGCTGACCCCGAAGTGCCGTTGGTGTTCGACTCTCAACACCCGACCGGTAGGCTTGCCAAATTTTGGGCATATGTTGGAACAAAATTCCCAGAGAATGAGCGCATTAGCGACTCTGGTTTATTGGGAACCGTGGCTCCGCTTAACTCCGATTACGCCATTGTCTTCATTGATATGCCACCACCTTTACGTGAAACGGAGGCATATTTTGTTGCTATCTGTTACCCATATTCATGGTTAAATGACCCAAATCGGGAAAAATCAAAGCCGGATCTCCACTATTTCATTCTAGCGAGAAGCAAAGTGCCTGGCAGAGGGGGAGCATCCGGCGCGACTTTAAGAACTTTGAACCAGACTGGGCATGGCGCTGTCAAGTTTGGAATTCCTGTTTCCGCAGAAGCATTTACTAAAGAGATAGGAATTGCGCTACGTAATCCACCCCAGTGGATAATCGGGGTTGAAAGCAAGCCTTGGCGTTTCTTTATGCAAGACGATGAGTCGGGGCAGACCTATGGAACTGAATAATGAGAATTATGTGGCCCTTCAAACGTAATTTACCGAAAACTGATTCGCATTCGGACTACGTCAATTGTACTCAATTCTTGGCAAGCGAGCGATTGCGCGATCTTACAACAGATGAGCGCGAGGAGATAATGCGTGGATTCGGGCCGCTCCAAGAACAGAGCTATCTTTCAAATCATGTTGACAATATCCTTGGAGCGTCTGCCGCAGCGACACTCTGTAATCTCGCTTCAGGCATGATCCGTGAGGCGATTGAATCGGAATCTGATTCGGAACTCATGTCCGACTTGGAGACAGCCGGAGAAGCCGAAACAGCGAAATTTCGTGACGAAAACAAAGCGTTACGGGACAGGGCAATCTGGCTTGCACGCAAAGCGACTGAGTTGTATCCACATCCGGTTCTGTTCGCACGGCTGGCCAAACTTTTGGAGGCGACGGGAAGGGGTGAAGATGCGAACAAGGTTCGAGAAGTCTACGACAAGCAGAAAATAGTTTGGACTCCAAGGTACACTGACGAGCTGTTGATGTTGGAACTCGATCCTGAAACGCCATTTGGTGAGAAATGCGAGTAACCTTTATCTCACGTCTTCGCAGGACGGGCGTTCGAGCCAATCAAAGCCTGCAAAACCGCGCTGAACAGCACGCAGGCGGCGCACCCGATAAGATTGTACCAGAGGTAGCTGATGTTAAGACGAAAATAGAGCGTAATCACCAATACCTGGGTTGCCAGCGCACCCCAGAACACGGCCGTGCCGCCGATGCGCCGCAGGAAAAACCCGACCACAAACAGGCCCAGCATCACTGGATAAAAAATGGAACCGATGATATTTACGGCTTGAATCAGGTTCTCCGCCAGCGTGGCCGAGAGGGCGAAACTGATGGAGACCAGGCCCCAAAAAACGGTGAACCATTTCGACGCGGCAAGGTAATGGGCGTCGGTCGCTTCACGTTTTATCATGTGCCGATAAATATCCACGGTCGTCGCCGACCCCAGCGCATTGAGTTCGGCGGCCTTGGCTGACAACGCCGCGGCGAAAAACGTTGCGATCAGCAAGCCGATAATCCCGTGCGGCAGGTAATCCAGGATAAAGGTGATGAACACGTAATCGGTGTCCTTCTTTTTTCCCGTGGGATCAACGGCCAGTTCCGCCTGTGTCCGGACGGCTTCCACTTGCTCATGGGACGTCGATACCGCCGCGCGGGCGGCGGTTTCCGCGGCAGAATCCCCGGTGCGCCTCGCGTTCAACCACGCCTCCAGCTCTTGCCGTTCCCGGTCATGGGCGGCGGCAAAATCCATTTCGATGGCCTGCAACCGGCCGGCGTCGCCGCGTTCCGCCTGGTGTTTCCATTCGACCTGGTTGAAATAGACCGGTGGTTTCTCGAATTGATAGAAGAGAAACAGCAGCACGCCGAGCGACAGGATGAAGAACTGCATGGGGATTTTGAACACGGCGTTGAACATCAGGCCGAGCCGGCTCTCGCGCAGCGACGCGCCGGAAATGTAGCGTTGGACCTGGGACTGGTCGGTGCCGAAATACGCGAGCATCAGGAAGGTGGCCCCCAACACGCCGGACCACAACGTGTAACGTTCGCGGGGATCGGTTGAAAAATTGACCGCTTGCAGTTTGTGCATGCCGCCGGCCAGGGTCAGGGCGTCCGTCAGACCGAGTTCGGCGGGCAGCTTGTGCAGGAGAATGGCGCAAGCGGCAAACATCCCCGCGAAGATCACCCCAATCTGGTATTTCTGGGTGACGTTGACGGCATCGCTTCCGCCGGAAACGGTATAGGCAATCACCACCAGTCCGCTGCAAATAATCGTGGCGTCGAGCGGCCAGCCGAAGACAGTGGAGAGGACGATGGCCGGGGCATAAATGGTGATGCCCGCACCAAGCCCGCGTTGCAGGAGAAAAATCGCGGCGCCCAGGAGCCGGGCCTTTTGGTCGAAACGCTGGCCGAGATATTCGTAGGCGGTGATGACATTGAGCCGCCGGTAAATGGGCAGGAACACCGCGGCAATGACGATGAGCGCGATGGGCATGCCGAAATAAATCTGGATGAAGCCCAAGCCGCTCGCGAACCCCTGCCCCGGGGTCGAGAGGAACGTGACAGCGCTGGCCTGAGTGGCCATGACGGAGAGACCCACAACAAACCAGGGCGAGTTCCCGCTGCCCTTGAGGTAACTGTCGAGGTTGTGGCGGCCGCGCGTGCGCCACATGCCGTATAGCGCGATGCCCAAGATCGCCCCCAGCAGGACCACGTAATCGAGCGCGTTCACGAAAATCCTCCGACCCGAAAGATTTCTGGAACATATGGGAGCCGCGAATCGCGGCGGGATCGCGGCGGCGCGATAGCGTCTTGGACTGCGGTGGCCCTCCACCGCTTTTGACACTGCCACCGGCTGACCCAAAGCGCCAGAGGGCTGGCGCACTCCAAAACCTGGCGGTGGTTCGCACGATTCATGAAAAGCTCACCGTCAGCGCGACAAGCAAAATCACCCACAAAACGAAACAGCCAAAGACAAAAAGATAAACGCCGCGCCAGGAACGCAAGACGGGCAAGCCGGTTTCGCGATCGTCAGGTGGCGTTGAAGGCGCCTCAGTGGATGTCTTGCCCGATTTCATGACCTTGAGAAGTGCATGCGCCCTGGATGCCATTGATGGCTCGTTCTGTAGCGCAGATTGGTAATCTGCTGTATCGCCGACTGGGAGTCGGCGGACACTTGCGGATTGCCAATCCGCGACACGACAGACTGCCAGTCTGCGCTACTTCGTTTGGAGTGCAATGCGGTCATTTCCCGAGCGAAACCAGATTGGCAAACAGCCGGTAAGCGCCGGGCACACCGTCGGGAAGCTGCCGGAAAAAAACCAGCCCGGTATAGACGAAGTAACCCTTGCCGTATCTGGCGATGAGCAATCCGCCCTTGAGCGGTGCTTCACCGGGATCACTGCAGGCGAGAATCGGCGTGAAGTGCTCGTCCCACCGGTCAGGATAATAAATCCCGCGCTCCTGGATCCAACCTTCGAAATCGGCGGCGGCGATTTTGTTCGGCGTGTTCAGCGCCGGATGCTCCGGTGCGAGGAACGTCATCGGCGCGGTCTCATCGGTCACGCGATCACTCGAAAGGTGCAGGCTGTAGGGCGTGAGCTGGTCGGTTTTCAGGTCGCGGCCCGGACGGTTGTATTGCTCGATGACGTTGCCGCCAGCTTCAACATAGGCGAACAACGCCGGCAATTGGGAAACGAGGTCCGTGCGAACATTGAAGGCGCGGATGCCGATGACCACGGCGTCGAATGCTTTCAGCTTCTCGGGTGTGAGGTCCGCCCCGGTAAGCGTGGTGACCTGGCAACCCATCTCTTCCAAACTTTGGGCGACGCTGTCGCCGGCACCCGGAAGGTAACCGACATTATGGCCCCGGATGGCCAGGTTGAGGCACACAGCCTTGAGCCGGGCGGGCGGCTGGAGCAATAACCGCGGGATATGCGGGTAATTGATTACCACGCGTTTGTTGGAGTAACGGGTGCCATTGATTTCGGCAACCGCCGTGATTTCAGCCGTGGTGGGCTGCGCGGGAGCCGTGACGTTGAACTTTAACCGCGCTTGCTCACCGACGGCCTTGAAACGGAACGACTGGTTCGCGGGTTTGACTTTCCAGCCGTCGGGAACATCCAATTGCAGCGTGCCGGCGGCGCCGGCGCGAAACGCGGTCACTTCGACTTCGACCGCGCGCTTGTCACCGGGAGCGAAGAGCCTGACCTCCGACGCAAATTTGAGCGAGACGGGTGGAATCACGTCCAATCGGCGGCGCCTTTCAGCCCCGGTCGAATTGGTGGTAATCTGCACCGGCTGGTCGGGAATAATCAGGGTCTGGCCACCCACTTCAAAAACCTGTTCAACCGGGAAGGCCGGAGGATTCTCGGGCCGGCCGATGAGGTTCTGGTCGGCCACGCGGAACATGCCGGTCGTGTGGTCCTCGCGCAACCAATACGGTTGGTTCAATGGTGCGTCGGCAGGCAGCGTTTGGGAGGTTTCGTTCGTCACGGCTTGGCCCGGATGCAGGTCAACCTCTTCGCTGATTTGGTTGGTGATACCCGGATAACGCACCGCCTTCCAGCGAACGGGAACAATGCCCGACTGCACGAGCACCGTGTGGCGCAACTGCATCGTTTCGCCGGGCACGACTTCAGCGTCGGGTATTACCGTTTCCACGGTCAGGCCGAGGCATTCCTGGATGATGTGATCCAATTGCCGGCGTTTTTCATCCACCACTGGATCACCGGTGGCAAGCGTGGCCAATTGCTTTTTGATTTCCAACAATGCCGGTACACTGGCAGCCGGGTCCTGGGGATTGAATTGCGTAATGACTTCGTCGGTCAACTTCCCGATTTCGGCGCCGCCGGGCACCCTGCCCCAGGTCGTGTCCACGCCGTCAAGAATGTCATTGGTCGCAGGCTCGCCCGCGAGAAGTTGGAAGGACTCAAACCTGGGTCCGCTGCCGCCGCCGAAGCCGGTGAAATTTCCGAAGCCCTGAGTCTTGTGCATCGAGCGGCTGCGGGCGGCAATTTCTGCGAACGACTCGCCGGACACGGGATCGGTTCCGCCGGCATCAATGCGAACGAGTCTGGCGCCGTTGGTTTCCCTCTGTTGGAATCCTCCCACGTTCCAGAGGATCCGTTTGGGTTGCCACGGCGTGAGTGTGTCGAGTTGTTCGGGAAATGCCTTGGGATCGCCGGCGAGTTTGAAAGCTTCCAGGGCCAACATGGTCGAGGCCGTGTGATGCCCGTGCGTGCCGCCCGGGATGAGGGAAAAACGCGTGATGACCACATCCGGTCGGAACTCGCGGATGACGCGCACGTTGTCGGACAACACCTGCTGGCGGTCCCAAATCCTCAGGGTCTCGCGGTAATCCTTGGAAAAGCCGAAATCAAACGCGCGGGAAAAAAACTGTTGCCCGCCGTCAATGCGCCGCGCCGCGAGCAGTTCCTCGGTGCGGGCCACGCCCAACTCCACGCCGAACTCCGGCCCGAGCACGTTCTGGCCGCCATCGCCGCGCGTGAGTGAAAGATAGGCAGTGCGGTAATTGCGGCCGCGCGAGAGATAGGCAATCAACTCCGTGTTCTCATCGTCGGGATGCGCCGCGACGTAAAGCACGCTGCCCATTTCACGAAACCCGTGCAGTTCCTGCAAAATGACCGGCGACGGCGTCGGCGCAGCGATCTGGCTGGCGCCGGGAAAGCAGGCCAAGACACAAGCGCCCGTTGTCGCGAGACGAACCATCAAATTCCTGTGCCGGCCTGATTTTTTGGAAAAATCTCCTGTTCTCATACTGTTTCCGCGAAACGACCACTGCATCCAATAATTTTATGAAACCCCTCTCCGGACCTGCGGCCACCCTCTCCCCGCCCGGCGGGGAGAGGCACGGGGCGAGGGGCGCGTTTGCCTTTGTTGATCTGAAATATCGTTGAGAATAAACATCATGCGCGACGCCGCACGCTCGTTAAAATCAAATGACGAGGCCAATTCTGCTCCGCGTTATTTCTGAACGGTGAACGGCACGGAAAATTGCGCGTTTTCCCACATCAACTTCAACACACCGCCGCCGGATGGATCTTTCGCAACGGCCATGGTGAATTGGTCCACCGGTTTTTCCAGCGCTTCCTTCTTCAGATCCACCCGTGCCAGATCATGCTTCGTGTCCACGGGAATTCCCCACCCGCCGATGCGCGTGCTGATGGCCAGTTGGGACGTGCCGTGTTCTTCCGGCATCATGTAAAGCGTGTAAGCGCCCGCGGGAATGGTCTTGCCGCCCATCACAATGGGCTGTTGCGTGATGAGGAGCGTGGCCTCGTCCGCGCCCATGCGCCACGGTTCGCCGTAGGGCACCAGCCCGCCCCAGATTTTGCGGACCTCGCCCGTCCGGGGACTCTTGGTGAACGGCCGGCCATAAGTCACGGTGACGCGGTTGCCGTCAATGACCCTGCTGGCGGTTTCGTGCGGACTGTTGCCGCCGGTGGAGGCAACACGGTTTTGTTGCGCCATGACCGGCAGCGCGCTGATCAGGGCGATAGTGGTGATTACGAGGGTGGATAGGAGTTTTTTCATGTTACCTATGACAGTGACAGGTGATTAATGTTGAATTTTAGTTGGGCGGCCAGAACATCATGGTTGCAGGCTCGAAATCAAATCCTGGTTCATCTTCACGAATGAACTGCCGGAGCCTTCGGCCTTGATGGCCAGTTCGGTGGATTGTTTGGCGGCGGCAATCGCGCCCGCCTTGTCCCCCTGCTTTGCCAGAATCTGCGCCTTCAAATGCAGCATCTCGTAGGCAATCCGGGGATTGTCCGCCAGTCCGGCGTTGACCCAGTCGAGCGCCTTCTTCAGGTCCAGGTCGTGGTTGTAGTAAAACGTGGCGGCCTGAAAATAAAAGCCGTCCGGCTTCTTTTCCGGTGACGCCATGGCGGCCTCGATTTGCGGCACCAGTTTGCCGGTGACATCAACTGTCAGGTGAATCGGGACCACCGTTTTATCCCAGACCAGATTGAGCACCGCCGATTCGTCGCGGATGTGATTGAACTCGATGGTGAACGTTTCGATGGACTCCGCCAGCGTCGCGGGGGTCACCTTGAACCGCACGATATCATCCTTCTCTTTGTATTGAAAAGCGCCCCATTGCGTTGCGCCCTTGTTGATGATGATCGTCCATTCCGTTTCACCGGGGATGGTAAAGAGTGCATAGGTGCCGGCAGGGATGTCAATGCCTTCCAGTTTCACCGGCGTGCTGAAGGTGACTTTGGTCGCCTGGTTGGCGCCAGTGCGCCACACTTGGCCGTAGGGAACAATGCCGCCAAAAATGGTCCGGTTCTTCACGCCGGGCCGGGAATAGATAATTTCAATGTCCGTGAGCCCGACGCGTTGTTTGAGTGTGCAGGCAGGGCTGGCGGCGGGGAAATCAACCGCTGGTGTCTGGGCGGACAACCATGACGGGAAAACCAATCCACCGGCAAACGCAAGAGTGAGTAGTAGTAATTTTGAGTTCATAGTTGCCAGAAACTTATAACAATTAAATCGAAACAAAAGCGGAAAATGATCAACCAGCAGAGACCGAGTTGACTCACATTAAATGTTACCGGGACTGGGAGGTGGACGAGTGGTCTGCCGATACGTTGACTCATATTCATGGTTACCGAAGCCTTGAATATGAGTTTATCAGCCCAAAGGGAGTATCTGGCGAAAATCCACGGGCGGTATCAGCGTGCGGGGCGTCCGCATAAGAGCCGCATCCTGGATGAGTTTTGCCTGAACTGTGGTTATCACCGCAAAGCGGCGTTGCGCTTGCTGCTGCGTCCCTTGGGCGGATCCGAGCGCAAACGATCCGGTCCGAAAATCATCTATGACCCGGTCGTGCTCTTGCCGGTGCTCAAGGAAGTGTGGCGGGCCAGTGATCAGTTGTGCAGCAAGCTGCTCAAGGCCGCGCTGCCCGAATGGCTGGCGCATCACGAGCGGCGCGGGGCACCACGGCCCGAAGCCCTTAAGAAAAAACTGTTGGCGGTGAGTCCGGCGCAGATTGACCGCTTGCTCCAACCGGCCCGTGTGCGCCATCCGCGCAAGGGGCTTTGCACGATACAACCCGGCACTCTGTTGCGCCGGCAGGTGCCCACGCGCGGCGGCCCGCCCGACACCAACAAACCCGGTTCGGTCGAGTCTGACACCGTGGCTCACTGCGGAGACACGACGGCAGGCGATTACGTCAATTCCCTCACGTTTACCGAGCTTTTCAGCGGTTGGACGGAAAACCGTGCCGTCTGGAACAAAAGCGGCCATGCCGTGCTGGGCCAATTGAAGGAACTGGAAGCCAGGGTGCCTTTCCAGATGAAGAACTTCCACACTGACAACGGCGGTGAGTTCCTGAACTGGGCGCTGCACGAATATCTGAAGGCTCGGCCAATAAAGTTGCCTTGGACACGCAGCCGCGCCTTCCGCAAGAACGATAACGCGCACTGTGAACAGAAGAACTGGACGCATGTGCGCCAGCTTTTCGGCCATGAGCGCTTCGAACATCCCGAACTGGTGGCATTGATGAACGAGATCTACACCCATGATTGGAGTCCGTTCACCAATCACTTCAAACCCACCTTCAAGTGGTTGAAGCGAGACAAACGCGGAAGCAAGACGGTCCGAATCTATGAGCAAAAGCCACAGACGCCCTATCAACGACTGCTGGAGAGCCCCGAGGTGGAGGAAGCTACAAAGCTCAGGCTGCGCGAGGAACATATACGCCTGGACCCCTTCGAGTTGAAGAAAGGCATTGAAAGAAAACTCAAGAACTTCTTTACTCTTCTCGGTAACCTCGATCGTGAGGCAACGAAGCCCTAACGGCTTCAGCCTCCGGTAACATTTAGCCGTGAGTCAACTCGGAGGGCGGTACTGTGGAGAATGGAGAGTGAGGAGGAACGGGCTTTGGTCAAAGCTGCGAGGTTCAACAGAACTCATTTTGCCGTTGGGGCGGGCTCATGAAAGGGTTTGCCGGCGCGGTAGAGCTCAAGCAGTTGCCGGATTCTCCCGGCCACGTCTTTAGCCCCGGCTGTGTTGGCGAGCTGCTCCGCCTTTTCCGCCGTGGCCACCGCTTCCGGGAAACGGCCGCATTCGGCATAAGCGGCGGCCAGTGTCCCGATGAACAAGGGTTCGTCATAATGAGTCAGCTCACACGCGCGTTGGGCCAAACGGACCGCTTCGGCCCCATTGCGTAACTCGTCATCGGGACCGGCGGCCAGTACCCACGCCAGGTTGTTCAGCGGCCCGGCCAGGTTGGGATTTAATTTCAGTGCCTCCCGGTATTGGGCGACCGCTTCCCGGGTGCGACCCAATTGGTCAAAGGTCATGCCCAAATGAAAGAAAGTTTCGGGGCGGTTTGGCTTGATCTGGATCGCTTGGCGATAATTCTCGATGGCTTCATCAAACCGGCCCTTGGCGGCAAGGGCCATGCCCAGATTGTTCAGTGCGTCGCAATCGTTCGGATTGATCCGAATGGCCTTGCGATAGTTGTCAATCGCTTCATCGAACTGGCCCTCGGCGGCGAGGGTGCTACCCAGGTTGTTCAACGCTTCGGAGAAATCCGGATTGACCTGGACAGCCTTGCGATAGTTGTCAATCGCTTCATCGAACCGACCCCGGGTGGCGAGGGCGTTGCCCAGATTGTTCAGCGCATCGGAGAAATTCGGGCTGATCTGGAGGGCCTTGCGATAGTACTCGATCGCTTCATCAAACCGCCCTTCGGCGGCGAGGGCGTGGCCCAGGTTGTTCTGCACCGCGAAGAGGTTCGGGTCAATCTGGAGGGACTTATGATAGTACTCGATCGCTTCATCGAACTGGCCCTTGTCGGCGAGGGCGACACCCAGATCATTCAGCGCGTCCCAGGCGTTCGGGGCGATTTGGAGGGCCTGATGGTAATGTTCAATTGCCTCCTCAATGTGCCCTTGGTTTTTAAGCAAAAGACCCAGATTGCTGTGGGCCATCCAGCAATCCGGGTTCCTGGCCAGCGTCGTCCGCCAGAGCGTTTCCATGTTCCGGTAAATCCCCGCCTGTTGCCACGTCAACACGCCAAGCGTCAGTAGCAAGGCCCCGCCACACGCCAGCTTGAGAACGGGTTTGGTCTTGAAGGCGAGGGTGATTCCGGCCGCCGCCAGCGTCAGCGGGCCGATGCTGGCCAGATACTGAAAATGATCGGCCACAAACGAGTAGCGGAAAAAATAGACATTGAAAAAGCCCAACACCGGAAACAACAACACCAGAAAATAGACCAGCGCCACCAGCATCGGTCGCGCCCAACCCTTGCGGTTGAGCCACAAAATGAACAGCACGACCAGCAAGGCCAGAACCGGCAGATACGCCAGCGGCTGGGCGGCATGAATTTCCCAGCGCGGATAAACAAATATCAGCGGATGCGGCCACACCAGCTTGCCCAGATAAAACCAGACCGCCCGGCCGGCAATGAGGCACCGCTCCAGGGGCGAAAACGTCCACTCACTTCCCGCCGCGTGCACAAAGTGCTTTTCCACCCACACCGTGAGCAGCCCCATGCCCATCCCCACGGCCAGAAACGGCGCCAGCGGGAAAAGCGCCCGCCAGCCCATTTTGCCACGTTTCCACCACACCACCAGCAGAACGGCCGCCGGCAGCGCGATCGTCGCCGTTTTCGCCAGCAGTGCGCAGAGATAAAGCAACAGTGCCAGCCAATAGAACTTCCAGTTCCCCAGACCGGCGGCTGTCGTTTGAGGGCCGCCCCGAGCGTCACGGTCCGCCGCCGCCAGGTCCGGCAGCCAGAACTGGAGACAGGCCAGCGCCGAACTCAGGTAAAAAAATCCGGCCAACACGTTCTTGCGTTCGGTGATCCAGGCCACCGATTCCACATTCACCGGATGGATCGCGAAAATGGCTGCCGCCAGCCAGGCGCCCGGCACGCGCAGCCGGCGCAGCAGGGTCCACAACAGGATGGCGTTGGTCGCCTGAAACAGGAGGTTGGTCAGGTGGTAGCCCAGCGGATTTAATTTCCACAAATGATAATCCACCCAGAAACTTGTGAACGACAGGGGGTAATATTGGGGCGTCGTCCCCGGCGCAAACCAGATTTGCGACAGGCCTTTCAAAGAATGCAGCAGAAGGTTGTTGACCACGTAATCGCCATCATCCCAGACAAATTGCCCCCCCATCGCCGGCACATAGGCAACCAGCGTGACCGCGACCAAAAGCAAACTCAAATACCCATGCTGATCCCAATACCGCCGCAGGGATTCCATAATCCGGCCGGCTCCCGGGTGCGCGGATGCCACCGATGCCGCCTTGGACCGCTCCGAGTCGGGCTTGGTCAAACCATTTGCTTGCTTCTCATCGCGGTTCCGCAATTCCCCGGAAGAAAAATCCGCCGCGGCAGGCACATTTGATTGGCGATTTTTTTGCCGCTTCATGTGAGGGCCGATGCTAATTTCGGTTTTCCGCGGATTCAAGTGTTAAGCATGGGTCCTCACGACCCGCGCCTTAATCCTTGCAAAATGAACCGAACAAATTAGAAACGACTGATGCCAGACACGGCCAACCGTTCTATCAGCGCGGGTACGGACTCGCTCAGTGTCTTTTTCCCGTGTTACAACGAGCAGGACAATATCCGCCGCGTTTATGAATCCGCCGCGAAAGTGCTGGGGAACCTGGGCATGGATTACGAACTCATTCTGGTGGACGATGGCAGTACCGATCAAACGCCGCAAATTATGGAGGCCATCGCCGCCGCGGATCCGCGGGTAAAGCTGGTCCGCCACCCGGCCAATCTCGGTTACGGCGCGGCTCTTCAATCCGGCATCCGCGCCGCCACCAAAACGCTGGTCTTCTACACCGACAGCGACGGTCAGTTCGATTTGAGCGAGCTTCCGCCGCTGCTGCCGTTGATGCAGCGGTATGACGGCGTCAGTTGCTTCCGCCTCGACCGCCGGGATGGCTTGCATCGGAAGTTCAATGCCTGGTGCTGGACCCGCCTGGTCTGCCTCCTTTTCCGCATGGAGTTCAAAGACATCAACTGTGCTTTCAAACTGTTCAAACGCCGGATGTTTGACGGCATGGAACTGCGGAGCGCCGGCGCGCTGATTAATGCCGAGATTCTCGCCCGCGCGACCCGCCACGGATATGCCATCACCCAGGTTGGCGTCCACCATTTCCCGCGCACCCGCGGCCGGCAAACCGGCGCCCATCCCCGTGTCATCTTCCGCGCTTTCCGCGAACTGGTTAAACTCCACAGGCAGATCAATCGCTGACCTGCCGGAAGGGCAAAAGCCTGGAAAGGGTTTGCATCATAAACCTGGTGAACCAGGTCCTGATGGGCCTTGGCCGCCACAGCTTTCAACCCGATCAACCGTCGGGCGGGTGTGTCAGTCTGACCGATGGCCGGGGCGCGAGTTGTCCGGCTGGCAAGTGGCGAGGTTGTGCGGGTTGGCAGCACGCTGCCTGCAGTGATGTGGCAACCCTTTTCATTGCCTTTTCGTGCGCACCCCAATCTACGAGGTTCAACGGAACTCATTTCACCATTGGGGCAGGCTCATGATAGGGCTTGCCGGCGCGGTAAAGCTCAAGCATTTGCCGGTTTTTCGCCGCCACCGCCCACAACCCGGCTGCGGTGGCGAGCCGCTCCGCCTTTTCCTCCGCGGTCACCGCTTCCGGGAAACGGCCGCATTCGGCATAAGCGGCGGCCAGCGTATCGAGGAACGAGGGTTCGCCATAATGCGTCAGTTCACACGCGCGTTCGGCCAAACGGACCGCCTCAGGCCCATTGCGAAGCTCGTCATCGGGACTGGCCACCAGCACCCACGCCAGATTGTTCAGCGCCCCGGCCAGGTTGGGATTTAATCTCAGCGCCGCCCGGTATTGGGCGACCGCTTCCCGGGTGCGACCCAATTGGCCAAGGGTCATGCCCAAATGAAAGAAGGTTTCAGGGTGGTTTGAATTGATCTGGCTGGCCTTGCGATAGTTTTCGATTGCTTCATCGAACTGCCCCCGGACGGCGAGGGCGGTACCCAGGTTGTACTGCGCCTCGAAGTTGTTCGGGTCGATCTGGATGGCTTTGCGATAGGACTCGATCGCTTCATCGAACCGGCCCTTGGCGGCGAGGGTGGCACCCAGATTGTTCAGCGCTTCGAAGCTATTCGGATTGATCTGGATGGCCCTGCGATAGTTCTCGATCGCTTCATCAGTTTGGCCTTTGGCGGCGAGGGCGATACCCAGGTTGTACTGCGCCTCGAAGTTGGTCGGGTCGATCTGGATAGCCTTGCGATAGTTCTCGATCGCTTCATCGAGCTGCCCCCGGGTGGCGAGGGCGGTACCCAGGTTGTACCGCGCCTTGAAGTTGGTCGGGTCGATCTGGATGGCCTTGCGATAGTTCTCGATCGCTTCATCGAACTGCCCCCGGGCGGCGAGGGCGGTACTCAAGTTGTACTGCGCGTCGAAGTTGTTCGGGTCGATCTGGAGGGCCTTGCGATAGTCCTCAATTGCTTCATCAAACCGGCCCTTGTCGGCGAGGGCGTTACCCGGATTACTCAGCAATGCGCACCAGTTCGGGTTGATCTGGATGGCCTTGCGATAGTACTCAATCGCTTCATCGAACTGGCCCTTGGCGGTGAGGGTGACACCCAGATTGTTCAGCAATGCGCACCAGTTCGGACTGATCTGGAGGGCCTTGCGATAGTACTCGATCGCTTCATCGAACTGGCCCTTGTCGGCGAGGACGACACCCAGACCGCTCAGCGCTTCGGGGTTATTCGGATTGATCTGGAGGGCCTGATGGTAATGTTCAATTGCCTCCTCAATGTGCCCTTGGTTTTTAAGCAAAAGACCCAGATTGTTGTGGGCCATCCAGCAGTCGGGGTTTTTGGCCAGGGTGTCGCGCCAGAGGGTGTCCAGGTTCCGGTAAATCCCCGCCTGTTGCCACGTCAACAGGCCTAGCGTCAGCAACAAGGCTCCACCTCCTGCCAGCTTGAGAAACGGTTTGGTTTTGAAGGCCAGAGTGATTCCCGCCGCCGCCAGCGTCAGCGGGCCGATGCTGGCCAGATACTGAAAATGATCGGCCACAAACGAGTAGCGGAAAAAATAGACATCGAAAAAGCCCAACACCGGAAACAACAACGCCAGAAAATAGACCAGCGCCACCAGCATCGGTCGCGCCCAACCCTTGCGATCCAGCCACAAAATGAACAGCACAACCATCAGTGCCAGAACCGGCAGATACGCCAGCGGCCGGGCGGCATGAATTTCCCAATGCGGATAAACGAACATCAGCGGATGCGGCCACACCAGCTTGCCCAGATAAAACCAGACCGCCCGGCCGGCAATGAGGCACCGCTCCAGGGGCGAAAACGTCCACTCACTTCCCGCCGCGTGCACAAAGTGCTTTTCCACCCACACCGTGAGCAGCCCCATGCCCATCCCCACGGCCAGAAACGGCGCCACCGGGAAAAGCGCCCGCCAGCCCATTCTCCCGCGTTTCCACCACACCACCAGTAGAACGGCCGCCGGCAGCGCGATCGTCGCCGTTTTCGCCAGCAGTGCGCAGAAATAAAGCAACAGTGCCAGCCAATAAAATTTCCAATTCCCCAGACCGGCGGCTGTCGTTTGCGGGCCGCCCCGAGCGTCACGGTCCGCCGCCGCCAGGTCCGGCAGCCAGAACTGGAGACAGGCCAGCGCCGAACTCAGGTAAAAAAATCCGGCCAACACGTTCTTGCGTTCGGTGATCCAGGCCACCGATTCCACATTGACCGGATGGATTGCGAAAATGGCTGCCGCCAGCCAGGCGCCCGGCACGCGCAGCCGGCGCAGCAGGGTCCACAACAGGATGGCGTTGGTCGCCTGAAACAGGAGGTTGGTCAGGTGGTAGCCCAACGGATTTAATTTCCACAAATGATAATCCACCCAGAAACTTGTGAACGACAGGGGGTAATATTGGGGCGTCGTCCCCGGCGCAAACCAGATTTGCGACAGGCCTTTCAAAGAATGCAGCAGGAGATTGTTGACCACGTAATCATCATCATCCCAGACGAAACCTCCCTGCAGGGCCGGAAGATAAGCCAGAAAGACAAGGAGAACGATCAAGCCGCCCTGCCAGACCGGCAGCGTTCGTCCACGAAGGAACATTCGCCCGGGGGAGGTCTTTTGTGACACACGGTTTTTTTACCCGCAAAGGCCCGGTCGAGGCAAGTCCTGTTGGGCAGTGTCCTGATTTGAAATATTGATTCACCATTTGAATGATGGGGCCCGTGATCTGCCCCGACATCTGATGTCGGGGTGCCCAGCGCGGCCTCGGACGACCAGCCGGTCGTCCCCGCCAGCTAAACTGACCCACCGTCGGCGTTGCCAAACGACGCCGGATTCGGCTATTTTACCGCCGTGAAACGTTTCGCCGCACTGGCGGTTTTGTTCCTGACGCTCACGCTGTTGCCGGCTGGCGCGCAGCAGGGCGCCGACGACCAATACCTCATCATCTACAGCCTGATGCAGCAGGCGGATTCATTGAACAGCGCCGGTCACTCCAGTGAAGCGCTGGCGGGCTTTGTTGAGGCGCAGGGTGAATTGCAAAAATTCCAGAAAACTTACCCGGACTGGAGCCCCAAGATTGTTAATTTCCGGCTGAATTATCTTGCGGAAAAAATCGCGGAACTGACACCGCAGGTTCCCGCCATCCCGCAAAGCGGATCACCGCAAATCCCCGCCACCAACGCGCCAACCGCGCCAACGCCAACCGCCCCGACACCGGCCGCGCCGACACCGGCCGCGCCGACACCAACCGCGTCACCGCCGGTCGAGTCAACACCTGCGGTTCCCCCCGCCACCGGCGCTGATTTTGAGGCGCGATTGAAGGCGTTACAGGCACAGGTGCAAGGCTTGCAGGCCGACAACACGACCCTTGAAGCCAGACTCAAGGAGGCGCTCGCGACGCAACCGGCGATGGTGGATCCGCGCGAACTGGCCAGGGCGCAGGAGCAAATCCGTTCGCTGATGAAGGAAAACGATTTACTGAAGGTGAGCCTGGCGCGAGGCCCGAGTGGAACGGTGGCTTTGCCCGGGTTGGACACAAATCTGTTGGCACAACTGCGGCAGGCTTTGGCCGAGGCGAACAACAACCTGGCGGAGGAAGCGGCGCGCGCCGACCGGCTGACGCAGGAGAATCAAACATTGCAGGGCCGGGTGCAGGCGCTGCTGGCCAGTCCCGCCGCGGTGGAAGCGTTGCGCGAGGAAAATGAGTTGCTCAAGAAACAGCTCGCGGAGTTGAGGGCGCAGGCGACCAATGCTCCGGTGACGGGTTTGAACGATGAACTGGCCAATGCCCGCGCGCGCATTTCAATTTTGCAGTCCAATGCCGAGGTGAGTCTGCTGGAACGGGAGGCCCTGGAAAACCGCGTGCGGCAATTGGAGTCGGGCGCGAAACCGCGGGTTCTGACGCCTGGCGAGGCGGAGAACGAGGCGCGCATCCGCGAGTTGACCCAGGAACGCGACGATTTGCTGGCGAAACTCGGCACGGCGAACGCGGAAATTTACGGCCGCAAAAAGCAGGATGCGGCGGCGCAAATTGCCGAGCTGACCGATGAGGTGAACGTGTTGCGCGCGCGGCTGGCCGTGGATGAAGCGCGTGCCGTGCCTTACACGCCGGAGGAGCTGGCCCTGTTCAAGCAACCCGCGCCGCCGGTGGCCGATCCCAATGCGGGAAAAAAATCCATCAAGGAACTGCCCGGCGGCGCCGCCACGCTGGTGGCTGAGGCGCAGCATTATTTTGCCGACCGACAATACGACAAGGCCGAGGCCGATTACCTGCAAATTTTGCGGCACGACGAAAACAACGGGCTGGTGCTGGCGAACCTCGCCGCCATCGAAATCCAGCAGAACAAGCTCGACGACGCGGAAAAACACGTCCAGGCCGCACTCACCCAGGCCCCGAACGACGCCTACAATCTTTCGCTCCTCGGCTATTTGAAATTCCAGCAGGGGAAATATGACGACGCGCTCAATACGCTGAGCCACGCAGCCAGGCTCGACCCGCAGGACCCGCAAATTCAAAATTATCTCGGCGTCACGTTGAGCCACAAGGGGCTGCGCCAGCAGGCGGAAACGGCCTTGCGCAAGGCAGTCCAACTCGATCCGAATTACGCCGCGGCGCACAACAACCTCGCCGTGATTTACATCAGCCAGCAGCCGCCGCTGCCGGAGCTGGCGCGCTGGCATTATGCAAAGGCGCTCGCCGTCGGCCAGCCGCCCAATCCGGACCTGGAGAAAATGCTGGCCGAAAAGGGCGCGCCGGTGAAACCGCAATGAATTTATGATTTATGATTGATGATTTTCGATTGAGCGGACAAAGTTCGCTTCAAATCATAAATCATAAATCGAAAATCATAAATGATTCAGGCTTTCCACGAACTGGCCATTCCAACGCGCGGGCGCGGATTTTATGAATTGACGCGCGAGGTTGAGGCATGGGTGGACGAGAACAAATTCAAGGACGGCCTGCTGACGCTGCATTTGCGGCATACTTCGGCTTCGTTGCTCATTCAGGAAAACGCCGACCCGGACGTACGGCGCGATTTGGAGGCGTTTTTCCGGCGGCTCGCACCCGACGGTGACCCGCTTTTCATCCACACTACCGAAGGCGGCGACGACATGCCGGCGCACGTGCGGACGGCGCTAACGGCGGTGAATTTGAGCATTCCCGTCCGCGGCGGCCGGCCGGTGCTCGGCACTTGGCAGGGAATTTATTTATGGGAACACCGCACGCACCCGCATTCGCGCCGTGTCGTGCTGCATTTCGTCGGCGAATAGCGGGCGACTGTGAATTTCTGATTCACAATTTGAAGGAGATGTCCACGACCTGCCCCGACATCTGATGTCGGGGTGACCTGCACGGCCTCGGACGACGGGCATTTGGGGGTTCAAGCAATCGGGTTGCCGGCGGGGCCGCTTCGGTTCAACCGGTTTCGGATGATTTGTTTCCCGCAGGCGATGCTGGGCAGCTCCAAAAGCCGGTACCAGAGCCAGCCCAGCGGCATGATTACCAGCCACGAAAGGATACAAGCCAGATACACCGCCAGGGGGTTGATGGTTCCGGAAAACCAGTAACGCAGAATCCCCGGAATCGCCGCCATCAGCGGCTGGTGCAGCAGATAGATGCTATAGCTGCAAACCCCGGTGATGCGCAGATGGTTCACGCAGAACTGCGGGATCCGGAACGGGGGCGCGGCCCCGGTCAAAATGCGGCCAAGGATTACCGTCGTCAGCACGGCATAAAACGGAAACACGAGAGGCTGCAGAGGTTCCAGGTAGTAGCTTCCCACGGCCAGAACAATCCACAGGATCGGGGAGAATTTGATCAGCGGCAGGGGGCGGCCATGCAAATGCGCGTCCGCCAGCGCCGCTCCCAACGACCAGCTGAACCAGAAAATCAATGGCGAACCGCTGAACCAGCGGGCATCGAATAGTCCAGGGCGAATGATGCAGGCGACCCGCATACCCAGTTCCAACAAGGCGAGGCCGGACAAGGTTCGCCGCCAACCCAGCCAGGTCACCAGCACCAGTAACATCGGGTACAACAAATACAACTGGGCCTCCACGCCAATGCTCCAAAACGCGGGATTGATTCCCGCCCAGGCTCCGGCCTTCAAGTTATGGATCAGCAACAAATGCCAGGCCAATTGTCGCCAGCCCGGGACCATGTCAAACCGCGTCAACGGGTAGATGAAGGCAAACAACAGCACCGCGAAAAAATAGGGCGGGTAAATGCGAAAAAAACGGCGGACAAAAAAGCTTCCCCATTTCCGCCCCTGCTGCTGATAACTCATGTGGATGCAAAACCCGCTGACGACGAAGAAAATGGGGACGCCGGCTTCACTGCAGGCCCGCAGCAGGACCGGAATCTGGCGGAGTAGAAATGCCAGGGTGAATTCCCGGGGAATCCCGGCGCCATAACCGAGGGAAAGGTTGAAGGCGTGGAGCAGAAAGACGGCAAGAATGGCCATTCCCCGGAAATGATCGAGGAAACCAACGCGTTGAGGGGCATTGTTTGTCGTCATGTTACCCCCTCATGATGTCAGCCCTCTCCGATATCCGCACGAAAGAATGCAAAGGCAAAAACCACACATGGTCCCGGGTGCAGGAACTGCGCCAATAACCTGGAACGCAACCGGGCCAACCTGAAAACGGGGCGGGGACAACGCGCAGGTCATCCCGGCCGGTCAGAATGGCGCGCCACCCGTCGGCGAATAAACTCGCCAAGCGCGGCTGCCGATGGCACGTTGCCGGAGTTTTATGCCAATCAAGAAATGCATTTTGCCGGCGCTGGTTTTCGGCCTCGCTCTGGCCGGTCGCGGCGAAACAGCCACGAACACTTTCGGTTTCGCCGCCCATGAAAGTTATCCCATTGACGACCAAATCAACCTGCTGCACGTGGCGGATTTGGACGGCGACGGTCGGAACGACATCATTGTGGCCAACAATCGGCGCTCGAAAATAAATCTGCTCTACAACCTGACGGGCAAGACCAATCGCGCCGGCCTGCTACCGTCGCGCAAGCTGGAAATCAACGAGCTGCCGCCCGACGCGCGTTTTCGCATCGATTCGGTCCCGGTTGACGAACACATCTCCGCGCTGTCGGTGGCCGACCTCAACGGCGACGGCCGACCCGACATCGTTTTTTACGGCGATGCGAAGGACCTCACCGTGCTTTACAACCAGGGCACCAACGGCTGGAGCGAGCCGAAAACCTGGCATATCGAGGACGGGCGGATGGACCCGAACGCGCTGGCCACCGGCGACCTGAACGGCGACGGCCGCACCGACGTCGTTTTGCTGGGCGACAACGGTTCGCTGTATTTTCTCCCGCAACTGGCGGACCACACGCTGGGCGAGCCGCAGAAAATTCCCTACTCCGGCGCGCCGAACGCCGTTCAAATCACGGACGTGAACGGCGACGGCAGGGATGATCTCCTGCTGGTGGATTGGGACAGCCCGACGCCGTTTCGTTTCCGGCTGCAAATGCCGGGCGGGCAGTTGGGCCCGGAAATCTATTTCAAAACGCAGCCCATCCGCTCGTATTGCGCGGACAATCTGGAAAACAACTCAAACCTGTTCGTGGTGACCGTCGCGCAAAATTCCGGGCGCGCCGAAGTCTCCCAGTTCACCCGCAAGCCGGCGGAAGTCCTGTCCGGCGCGTTCCGGCGCGGGCAATTCCAGATTCTCCCGCTGCAAAAGACCGATGCGGCGCAACGCGGCGAACTGTGGGCCGATGTCAACGGCGACGGGCTTCCGGATCTGCTCGTAGCCGAGCCGGAGAGCGGTCAGCTCTCGGTCTATTTGCAGCAGCCGGACGGTTCGCTGGCTGCGCCCAAAAAATTTCCGTGCCTGGCCGGCGTCAGCCAGATCGCCGTGGCGGATTGGAACGGCGACGGCCACCCGGAAATCTTCCTTTTGAGCCGTGACGAAAACGCCGTGGGCGTGACCCAATTCGATAAAAATGGGCGGTTGCCGTTCCCGACGCTGATTCCGCTCGACGGCAAGCCGCTGGTGATGGCGGCCGGTGCGCTGAAGCCGGACACGAAGCCGGTGCTGGCGGTGATTGTGGACAAGGACGGCCAGCGTTCGCTCATCACGCGCACGGCGGACGGCAAAACGAAGACGCAAAAGTTGAGCGACAGCTTCAAGTCGAACCCGACGGCGCTCGCGATCCAGGACGTAAACCAGGACGGGCTGGCGGATTTGGTGGTGCTGATTCCGTATGAAAAAATCAAGGTGCTCATCCAGAGACGCGGCGGCGATTTCGATGAGGAGGACGTGGACCCGCCCGGCGGCGCGATTGACCAGCCGTGGCTGGCGTCGGCGGACGTGGACGGCGACGGCAAGCCGGAATTGCTGCTGCCGCAGAAAAATTTCGTGCGCGCGGTCGTGCTGGAACGGGAAACCAAAACACCGGGTTCGACCAACCAGCCCGACTGGGTGTTCCGCGTGAAAGATCAAATCAACGGCGCGGCAGCCGATTCACGCATCGTGGGCGCGACGGCGGTGGCGAACCCGGGCAAAAAAGCCGGGATGCCTTCCCTCTTCCTGCTGGACGCGGAGCACAAGCAGTTGACCTTGTGCGAACGCGACGCCGCGGGCGTGTGGCAGGTGGTGCGCAACGTGGAACTGCCGGTGGCGGATTTCAGCGGCTTGCGTTCGGTGAAACTGGGCGGCGGCAACAGCCAGAGCGTGGCATTTCTGGGCCGGAACGCCGTCGCCTGGCTGTCGCTGGCGGGCGAGGTTTGGGAATTCACGACGCTGGACGGGTACGACACGCCGGTCAAGGACGGCTATTTGAACGACGTGGTCGCGGGCGATTTGACCGGCAGCGGGCGCAAGGACCTGGTCTTCATGGAAACGGCCAAAAATTATCTCGACCTGGTTTCCTTCAATTCCAAACACAAACTCGTGCCGGGCGACCGCTGGCAGGTGTTTGAGCAGCATACGTTCCGCGGCGCGGCGAATGCGCTGCCCGAGCCGCGCGAAGCGGCCGTGGCGGACGTGACCGGCGACAAGAAAAATGATCTCATCGTGCTGGTGCACGACCGGATTCTGGTTTATCCGCAGGAATGAACGGAGCTTGACGAGGCCGCGCAGCAGTGCCGCCCCTGCCGGTTGCAGGTTAAATCCTTCAGTTCATCTGGGGCGGCCGGGGGGCGAACACCTTGAAAGAAAGGCCGTCCGCCGTCGCGGCGCCGCCATAGACGGAAAAGTAAAAGTACTTGGCAACCTGATCGTAATCCGGCAGCAGCGAAAAATCCATCCAATCCCGAACGCTCCTCGGAAAGGCTGCCATGGCCGTGTCGGTGGCCGCCGGGTTCTTCAACAGTGAAAACGCCGTGCGCATGGTTTCGCGCTGGTTCTCATAACCGAACAGGCCGCTGCCCGCGCCGCCGACGTGCTGCGCGGCATCGGCCAGACCCGCCGTTTCGCGCAACGGCCTGGCCTGCCCCGCGTTGCTGCGCAGATATTCCTCCAGCATGGATACATCCGCCGTCAAGGCAACGTAACCGCCGCTGGCCGCGCAGTACAGCGAGCGCGAAACCGGCGCGGCGGCGCCGGGCGCGCGGCGGCCGGGCAGGGGAATGGTATAAATTTTCCGGCCAAGAAAATCCCGCGGGTCGGGCGCGTTTTGTTGTCCGTACATCAGCGACGCGACGCTTTTCAATGCGAGGCTGGCCTGGTCCGCGTTCGCCGTGCCGAAGAGAAAGAGCGACGGCGCATGGTTCAAATCTCCCGGCGTGTTTCCGGCGGGCGCCTTTTGATAGCTGATGAAATCGTCGCCGAGATTGGCGATGAGATTTTTGCGGAGGTCGAAATCCGTGTCCTTTTGCCGGGCGAGCGAGTTGACGGCATCAATCGTCGCGTTGAGGCCGGCCAGTCCGCCGGGTGAAAGGGAGGAGATCATTTTCTCCAGTTCGGCCCAGGATTTCTGGCCGTCAATGCGCCAGCGGGAAAACTTCACGGCGCTCGCCGGCACGAACACCGGCGGATTCGCGTCCTTCGGGACGGCGGCGAGGATTTTCAAGAGGCCCTGCCGGGCCGCTTCCGGCGCGGAGAGATAAAGATTCAACTGCGAGCCGTCATGCGCTTCGCGGTAGGCGAGACTCACGGACTTCAAACCCATCAAACCCGACGCGTTCAACATGGCGGTCGGCGAAAGGGACGGCAGGAACGACGGCGCCTCCGGGTTCGGCGGTTCCTGCGGAATGTGGGCCAGCACGTCAAAAAAGGTTTTCGTGTTGAACCAGGCGTAATACAGCGGCGCATTGCGGAATTGCGACAATTGGTCGGCGGCAAAAATCGCGTTGTCCCGCAACGCCGGCGCCGCGCCGCCGGACAGATGGGCGACGACCGGTTCAACGGCCTTTATTGAGTTGCCGACCATCAGCAGCGATTGGAACTGGCCGACGACCAGTTCGCCGGGCGTTTCCGGCTTCGGTTCCTTGCCGAGTTCCTGCACCGGCGGGCGTCTGGGGAAAATGCCCGCGAGCATCGGGAGGTCGTTGCTCGAAAGCGTCACGACGGAAAACGAAATGCCGCGGACGGTTTCGGTGTGGATGGATTTGCCGTCTTCCGTCCATTTTCTGCGGAGCGCGTCGAGATTGGTTTTCAGCAGGCCGCCCTTGTCCCGGGCATCAAGCAGCAAAAGCAGGCCCGGCGGCTGGCTGTCGTCAGCGCCGTTCCAGCCGTTTTGGGTGATGGCGAAGGTGAACTGGCCTTGCGGCAGGCTGGCGTAGTCATCGAGCTTCACCCCGAGGTCGTGCTCCAGCGGCGCGATGAACTGCTCGTTCCACCGGGCCATGAACCTGTCGTGAAACGGCTTCATTGCCGGGTCGTTCCAGAAAAGCCAGCCCGGCAATCGCCGGACCGCGGCGCGCGTGGCGGCGAAATCGGGGGCGGTCACGAGCAACAGCGTGTCCGCCGGCAGCAGATTTTCGGCGGGCGGGACCGCCGCACGGACAAAAGTCGCGACGGTCAGAAGGGAGGCGACCGTAAAAAGACGCAAAAATTTCGTGGTCATGTTCAATCGAATTCCGGATGGCGGAAGCAGCGGGTTCAATTATGGTTCCGTCAGATTATGCCGGGTGCGGCCGGGCGGTTCAAGATAGCGATACGGATTGTTCGGGTTGTCGGTCGAATAGGCGAAGGCGTCGCGGTGGTCGAGAAAGTTTTTCACCAGTTCCACGGGGATCGCAAAGCCCAGGCCCTCGCCAAACATGATTTTCATGTTGGTGACGCCGACGACATCACCCGCCATGTTGAACAGGGGGCCGCCGCTGTTGCCGGGATTGATCTGCGCCGTGGTCTGGAGATAAAGCTCGCCCTCCAGCTCGCGCGTCTTGGTGCTCAGGATGCCTTCCGTCACGGTGCGTTCCAGGCCCAACGGGCTGCCGATGGCAAAAACCGATTCGCCCACGGTCAACGCGTCCGCGCTGCCGAGCGTGACAAATTTGAATTTAGGCGCGTTCTTGTCCTCGATGTGCAGCAGGGCCAGGTCGTGAAATTTGTTGATGGCGATGATTTTGACCTGCTTGTAAGTCTCGCGGTCAAGCTGGCCGTTGGTTTGATGATAAACTTCCACGGAAATTTCCGTTTCGCCCTCGATGACGTGGAAATTCGTGATCAAATAACCGTCGGCGTTGATGAAAAAGCCGGAGCCGAGTCCGCCGGGCGTGCGGACCTGCACCACGGCCTCGCCGATTTGCTTGACGAGGTCGCGCACGTCGCGGGCCGCTACCGGGCGGGTGTCCGAAGAATAAAATTGCGGCGCGTTGACGTTGACGAGCAGGTTGGACGCGGCGGAAGCCGGGGGCGCCGCTTCGGCGGCCCTGGAAATTCTGGCGACGACGTTCCGCGGCACGACGAGCACGGTGTAACCGACGTCCACCACGAGGCTGTCCGGCTTCTCCGTGAGGATTTTGCCGGTGATGGCGGCTTGGTCCTTGAGTTGAATCACGTCGGCGGACGCGAGACCCAAGCTGCAGCAGAGCAGCGCCGGCAAGGCAAATTTTGTCTTCAACAACATGGCAAGACAGTAATGCAGGCGGCGGCGTTTGACAAGCGGGCCGCTGCGCGGAATAACTAATTCCTAAATCCGAATGACGAAGAAATGACCGAAACCCGAATGACGAATCGCGCCCCATTGGTTTTGGGGGAATTGGGTCTTATTTCGTCATTATGGTTTAGGATTTAGTCATTCAGTTTGGATCCCTGCCTGAACTGTCACCACGATTTTCAACGAATCATCCGTCGGGAGCGCGGCGGGTCGCACGGTGCGTTCCGGGGGAACCTCAACCCTTTCCGGTGGTCCGGGCGGCCTCAATCATCTCCCAAAACTTCGGGTTTTCCTGAAGCGCCTCGTCCTCGCCGGTTTTAAGGCCGGAACGGAACAGGAAATCCTTGAGCGAGTGGCGGCTGAGAATCCGGTGGACGAGCACGCCCAGTTCATGACGCTCGAAATAAACGCGATAGTCGCCCACGCGGAAGCGGTGCAAAATGCGCCCGCCCTGTTCCAGCTTGCCGAACTCTTCGAGTTCCGTGCCGCGCACCTGTTGCGGGAGCCCGCGAAACTCGCCGAGGATTTGCAATTGCAGTTCCTTGGGCATCCGCGCCAGTTCGGCGGCGGCCATGGGCGTAAACACAATTTGAAAAGGCTGCATCACGGTTGAAAGTTGAATGTTAAAAGATGAAAGTCAAGCAGGCGATTTAAGCAACGATTTCCGCGGACCACTCAACCACCGGACCAGCCCGCAAATTTCATCAGACTGACGAGTTGCGTTTTGCGGCGGCAAAAGTTGGCAAAGAGGTGTCGCTGATGGTTTGAACACCCTGTTCTTCAACAGGCAGGCACACGCTTCCTTGCCCCCATGGTTTGTGGGCGTGCCGGGAACAGCACTCACCTCACTTCAACCGCCAGGGTGTTTGTTCATTGTAAATGGAATGGAATGCCTGCTTGATAGAGCTTGATCTGTGATTGAATGGCATCGGCCAGTCCGGTGTTGGACTGCGTCTCGGCCAGTCGCAGGGCGCGCTGCGCGGTTGCCACCGCTTCGGGAAATCGCCCCGCCTCGGCGTAAGCAGCGGCCAAAGTGCCAAGAAAGATTGGGTTTCCATTATCCGTAAGCTGATTCGCACGCAGGGCCAGTTCCACCGCCTTGTTGCCATTGCGCAGCGAAACCTGCGGACAGGCTGCCAGCACCCATGCCAGGTCATTCTGGGCTTCCGGATAGTCGGGTTTGATTTGCAGCGCCTTTTGGAAATGGGAGATGGCTTCGCCCACATTGCCCAATTTGAGCAGAGCGATCCCGAGGTTGACGTGGGCTTCCGCGTAGTTGGGTTTGATTTGCAGCGCCTTTTGAAATTGGGAGATCGCTTCGTCCACATTGCCCATTGCGAGCAAAGTGAAGCCAAGATTGACGTGGGCTTCCGCGTAGTCGGGATTGATTTGCAGCGCTCTTTGGAAATGGGCGATTGCTTCGTCTACACTTCCCTTTTGGCGCAGCGCGTTGCCGAGGTCGAAGTGGGCTTCCGCGTAGTCGGGATTGATTTGCAGCGCCTTTTGGAATTGGGGGATCGCTTCGTCCACGCATCCCTTTTGGAGCAGAGCATCGCCAAGGTCGAAGTTGGCGTCCCCGTAGTCGGGATTGATTTGCAGCGCCTTCCGGTAATGGGCGATCGCTTCGTCCATCCTGCCCCTTCTTAGCAGCGCGCTGCCGAGGTTGTTGTGGCCAATAAAGTTATCAGACGTGCAGGCAAGCGTGTGAGCCCATAATGTTTCACTATTCCGCCAGTAAGAGGCCTGAGTGTGCGCGCAGCAAATCAAGGCCACCAGAATGACCGTGGCGCAGCCGCCCAGCACCACGCGGCGGTGACGCCGGTCGGCACACAGATCCGCCGCCGCCCAGGTCAGCAACAGATACAAGCCGATCTGCGGCAGGTAGGTGTAGCGATCCGCCCGCGCCTGCGCTCCCACCTGAACAATCCCGATCACTGGCACCAACATTCCCAAGTACCATAGCCAGCCAACCAGGAGATATGGGCGCGTTCGCCTCCAAAAGAATACTCCCGCCGAGAGAGACGCCAGCACCAGAATTGCCGTGATAATTTCCCAAACCGGCACGCCTTGGGCTGGATAGGGATAAAGGGCTGCCAACCCCACAGGATAAATCATCTGACACATATAGGTAACATAGGAAATCAGCGCGTTCCCAATTCTCAAATGAAGAGGAAATGTTTCAACTGACCCGATGCCAGTTCTATCAACAAGAACTGTCGCCACGCACAGCGGAACGGAAAGTGCCAGCAGCGGAATCTTTTCGATGATCAGCCGCAGGGGGACAGAAATATTTCCCGGCCTGCCAACCGGCCCGGCTCCACCATTGGCAAGCGCCGGACGGTTGAAGCGATTCAGCGGCCAGTAGTCCAGCAACAGCAACACGAACGGCAACGTCACCAGCATCGGCTTGGACATCAAACCCAGTGCAAACAGCACGACCACCGTCAGGTAGCGAGACAACCGCCATGAATGATGGACATATCGAACATACGCCCCGATGGTCAGCATGAAAAACACTCCGCTTAACACGTCCTTGCGTTCCGCCACCCATGCCACTGATTCCGCCCGCAGCGGATGAATGGCAAACACCGCCGCCACAAAAGCGCTGCGCCACAGGAACCCCGTCATCCGCCGTAGAATCAGGAAGAGCAGGATCGCCGTTGCCGTGTGGAGGAGGATATTGGTGAGATGATGGCCGCCGGGACGCAATCCATAAAACTGGCAGTCCAGCATGTGCGATATCGCCGTCAACGGGTCCCAGTTGTCATAATTGCCATGAGTGAATGCCTGTGCGATTCCGTTCAGAGTCAGACCCCTGGCAACCTGCGTGTTCGCATACACATACCGGTTGTCGTCGTAATCGACGAACTCGTGGTGAACCGTCTGCCCGAAAACGGCAAACGTGATCGCCGCCAGAAAAAGGCAGACGCCGGGAACCAGCCAGCGGTCATTCAAACCCGCTGGACGGCATTCGGATTGCAGCGAAACGGGCGCGCCCGAACGCACGGCAGGGGCTGTTTTCTTTGAACTTCGACTCACGGGGTGGGACCCATGATTAAGGAAACCCGCGCAGTGTGACGAGTAAAAAGCGTCACTACCGGCCGGGGTTTTGATTTTTCCGTTCCCCGGCTTGAGCTTTTTACCGATTTTGCCCGGGAAATCATTTCCCCAAATTGGTCACCGTGAAAAGCGGCCCGGCACCCGGGTGGAACACTGTCAAATCATCCACCGCGAGCGTGATTCGGAATGGCATGATTTTTACAAAATGCCCGAAGCCGGAACAACCGCCGGCGGAGTGAAGGTCTTGGTATTGTTTTGGAAAAAACCGGTCCTCCGGTCCCTTGGGCGCAAGGGGTAACAGTTGTCTGCCGGGATTTATTGGTGCAAGATGGCAGAATCAGGACCTTATGAAGAATACGAAAGCGGGTTGTGTGGTTTGGCTTACCGGATTGAGCGGCGCCGGCAAGAGCAGCATTGCGGACGGACTGAAACGCGCCATGCTGAAGCGGGGCCGGCCGGCTTACATCCTTGATGGCGACAAAGTCCGCTGCGGTCTTTGTTCGGATTTGGCATATTCGCCGCAGGATCGGAAGGAGAATGTCCGCCGGATCGGCGAGGTGGCAAAACTCTTTGCCGAGGCGGGGATTATTTGCATCGTCGCCCTCATTTCACCTTACCGCCAGGACCGGCAAACGGCGCGACGCGGCGTCAAAGCGGGGCGGTTCATTGAAGTTTATGTCAATGCGCCCATTGAAATTTGCGAACAGCGCGATCCCAAAGGTCTGTACGCCAAGGCGCGCGCGGGGAAGATCAAGGCCTTTACCGGCGTATCCGCGCCCTATGAACCGCCGGAAAAGCCGGAGATCGAATTGCACACCGACAAGTTGACCATCGCAGAATCCGTCAACAGAATTTTGAATTATATGAAAAGGCCGGTGCGCGGAAAGGGAGATAAAGGTTTTCGGCTGTTCCCAGGCGGGACCACGTTCCATTTATAAGTTTCATGCCAAAGGAAATCGAAAAATTACAACAATCGCCCCGCGACGTTGGCCGTTGGCAAAAGGCGCAATCGGATTTGCTCAAAGGCCGGTCTGAGCTGGCGTTGGCTGGTTATCGTGAACTGCTGAAGAAATTCCCGGGCACGGCCGAGTTGTGGTTTGAATTGGGCCTCGCGGCGGGAAAACAATTGGATTTCGAGCTGGCGGACCAGGCCTTCCAACGCGCGGCCGGGCTGGCGCCCGGGGATGTTTCCCTGTTGGTTTTGCTCGGCCAGCAATATCACCAGCTAAGGCGATTGGACAAGGCGCGCGCCTGCTTTGAACGGGCGGTGGCAGCGGATCCATCTTCCATTCATGCGCAGCTTAGTCTGGCCGATTGGTTTGAAAGGGAACGCCGTCTGGACGACGCCTGGAAATGTGTTGAGGCGTGTGAAGCCCGGCAGGCTCAGGACGCACAGGTGTTGTGTGTCAAGGCGCTCCTGCTGCATCGCCGGGGGCAAAACGGGGAAGCGGAGAGGTTATTGCGTGATTTGATCAAAGGCGGGTCGCCGGACCTGAACGTGAAATATTCCAGCCGCCATCAACTCGCCGTCGTGCTCGACGAACTTGGCCAGCACGCGGAGGCCATGCGCTGGTTGGGCGAGGCCAAGGCGGTGCTGCGCCAGACGGCCAACATCGCGAAGATGGAACAAGACTACGACCGGGCGGCCCGCCGCCGCCGCGAATTGCTGGCCGCCTTGACGCCGGAGACAATTCAACGCTGGCGCCGCGAGGGGTCCGCTCCGGCGAGCCGTTACCGCCTTGCCTTTTTGGGCGGTCACCCGCGCAGTGGCACGACCTTGCTGGAACAAATCCTCGGCGCCCATCCCGGGATTGCGGCCTTTGATGAACCCATGGCGTTCGTGCAGGAAGTGTCCGAGAAACTTGCCCCCTTCGATGCGGCTTCCGCGCTGACCCTGAAGGCCCTGGATGCCCTGACCGCCGCCCAACGCGCCCATTTCCAGCAGCGTTACTTCAAAAGTCTTTTGTGCGAAGGAGCGGGGGAACCGGCGGTTGAACTGTTGCTCGACAAAAATCCTTCTCCCACGGCGTTGCTTCACCTCTGGTTGCGGGTGTTTCCCGATTTGAAGGTGATCATTGCTTTGCGCGATCCCCGTGATGTCATCATCAGTTGTTTCTTCCAAAACCTGATGTTGAGCGCCACGAACGCAAATTTCCTGAGCCTCGAACGAACGGTCCGGCACTACGCCGATCTGATGGATGCCTGGCTGCGGTTGCGGGAACTGGGCGGCTTCGACTGGATCGAAACGCGTTACGAGGACATCGTGGGCAACCTGGAATCCGAAGGACGCCGGGTCACGGAATTTCTGGGATTATCCTGGCATCCGCAACAGGCGAACTACCATGAAGCCGCCCGCAAAAAATTTGTTTTTGCGCCGACTTACAGCGACGTCACGCAACCGGTTTATAATCGCGCGGTTGGCCGTTGGAAGCATTACGCGGAACAACTGGCGCCGGTTCAGGAACAACTGGCCCCTTATTGCCGGGCATTCGGTTACCCGACGGGTTTGCCGTGAGGCGGCGCAAAAACCGCTTTGACGCCAACGCAAGTCTCGTCTGTGGTGAAGTCCGGCCAAGGCAGCATCGGTTTGGCGTGTCTCCCTCCCCACCGTTTTCACGCCTTCAACTACGGCACGGAGCGGACGCGCCAGAAATTGTACGTGGTCAGGTCCGGCTTGTTGGTGAACACGAGCACTCCGCCCGCACCGGCGGGATTGGTCGCCTGCGGCACCCGGTTGGCCGGGGACAGGCTGGCGGACCGATCCAGCGCGTAATTCGTTCCGGCGATGCCCACAAATGACAAAAGCACGCCGCCGCCGCTCAAAAGCCGCAAGGAGATTTGGTTGTAGCCCGGCTCCACGGCAATTCGCCCAGGCTGGTTGATGTTATTGTCAGCGCCGTCGCTCTTGAGAAGCGGGCCCGGCAAGGCCCCGGCGACTATCGCCGTGATGCCGCCGGCCGCTAATTCTTGCCTTGCCGGACGCCGGTTGATTTAATTGGAAACGTTCGGAAAAACGAATGTAAGGAAAACCAAAACAACAAATTTGCGCAGCTTCGGCTGCTGTCTCTCACGAATGGGAAACCATGCCGAACCCGGCAAAGGGCAGGATGATCGCGGCGCTTATCGTGTTGCAGCTGTGTCGGGTTTGGTTCTTACGCTCATGCGCCGCAGTTGCTGTAAAAAACGAGGGGTTGCTGGAGCTTTACCGCACACACAAAACAACGAAGGACGAATGAAGCATGCAGAATGAAGCCACCAGCCTGGGGCGCAAGATTTTTTCCAAAGTGGAAAAACATCCGCTGGCGACGATTGCCGTTTTCATTTTGCTCACGCTGGGTCCGTTTCTCGACAAGCCATTTAACATAGACGACCCGCTGTTCATTTGGGCCGCACAACAAATCCAGTCGCATCCCGGAAACCCCTATGGCTTTGATGTCAACTGGTATGGTACTGCCAGGCCGATGTGGTTGGTGATGCAAAATCCTCCTTTGATGTCTTATTATCTCGCGCTGGTGGCGGGAATATTTGGCTGGAGTGAAGCCGGGCTGCATTTCGGGTGCCTGCTGCCGGCCTTGGCGGTGGTGCTGGGGACCTACAAGCTGGCCAAGAATTTTTGCCGCTGGCCGCAGTTCGCCGCCTTGGCAACCTTGTTCGCGCCCGGCTTTCTGGTCTCCAGCACAACGGTCATGTGCGACGTTTCCATGTTGGCGTTCTGGATTTGGGCGGTCGTGTTTTGGACTGAAGGCGTGAAACAGAACAGCTTTTGGAAATTGTCGTGCGCCGGGGCGCTGACAGCGCTGGCCTTGCTTACGAAATATAACGGCCTATGCCTCGTCCCGTTGCTGGCGGCTTATGGCTGGATCGAGAAGCGGGCCGCCGGTCGCTGGACGGCCTTTTTGCTGATCCCGGTGGCGGCCTTGTGCGCCAACGAATGGTGGACCTTCCGCCTTTACGGACAGCCGCACTTCTTTGCCTCCAATCAATATGCACAAGCCCATCAAGCTTTTCACGCGATGGCAATGCTGTTCAAGGCCTTGAATATGTTGACGTTCACCGGCGGATGTTTTGCCGCCGCGCTTTTTTGTGCGCCTTTCTTGTGGCGCAGAAGGGTGCTGTTGGATTTTGCCGCCGTCGCGGCCTTGTTCACGGCGCTGGCACTTGCCGGCGGAATGGCGACAACGGAGTTTCCCTGGCTCGCCGGACACCATCGTGTCTGCGCAGAAGTACAAATCCCGTTCTGGTCGGCAGGCGGCATGTGTGTGCTGGCGCTGGCGCTGGGGGATGTCTGGCAAAAGCGCGACTCCAGTTCGTGGCTGCTGGCTTTGTGGGTGCTGGGAGTCTTTGGTTTCGCGGCGTTTGCTTACTGGATGGTGAATGGCCGCGCCATCCTGCCCATGGCACCCGCCGTGGCTATTTTGATTGCCCGGCGCCTGGAACGGAACGGGACGGCGTTGCCCGCCGGAATAAAATTTGCGCTCCTGGCCTGCGCCGCCTTAAGCCTGTTGTTAGCGCAAGCGGATTTTCGACAAGCCGGCACGGCTCGCGAAAGTGCGGAAGAAGTCTGCACCAGATATGCCGCCCCGCCCGGAAGGGTTTGGTTTGAAGGACACTGGGGTTTTCAATATTACCTGCAAAAATCCGGCGCGCTGCCGGTGGATTTTTCGCGCTCCGTGCTTTCGCGCGGCGAAATCATGATCATGCCTTCCGACAATATTAATCTTAGCGCACCCAACGTCAGCGTTTTTGAAAATGTGGCGGTGCTGGAACTCCCGGCCTTCCCATGGCTGAGCACGCAGAACGCCTTCACCGGCGCGGGATTTTACGGCGCGAGCGGCTTTCTCCCGTTTGTGCTCGGGCCCGTCCCGGCGGAAAAATACTTCGTCTTCCGCGTCCGGCAGACGGTGAGCTGTGCCCCCTGAAACCTTCGTAGAAGCAGGACACCCACACACGGACAACGAACGCGAAATTCCTCCCACCCCCGGCACCCGGCGGGGGGATGGAGCGCCCCGCGAAATAAGGATTCCTTGTTGCCGGACAGTCTCACCGGGCGCGAGCGCGTGACGCGGCGTGACGCGACCAGCAACCGTTGGCGGCTGTGGCGCCCGGTGACTGACACGCGGCTAGTGTCGGCGGTGACGTAGCGTGACCGCCAGTAATGCTTGATTTATGCTTGAACAACCCCGAATTGCTCGCACCCTGAAAGCCCTGCCGGTGACACCCGGCGACCGGCATCCTGCCTCAAAGCAGGCGAAGAACAGGTTCAAAACCAGTTGGAACTCGTCTTGGACGATCACTGGGGCTTGCCGGCGTGGGGCGATGTTCAACGGAACTCATTGCCCCGTTGGGGCAGGCTCATGATAGGGCTTGCCGGCCCGGTAAAGCTCAAGCCGTTGCCGGTTTCCCTCTGCCACCGCCGCCAGCCCGGCTGTGGTTGCGAGTTGCTCCGCTTTTTCCGCCGCGGCCACCGCTTCCGGGAAACGGCCGCTTTCGGCATAAGCGGCGGCCAGCGTATCGAGGAACGAGGGTTCGCCATAATGCGTCAACTCACACGCGCGTTCGGCCAAACGGACCGCCTCGGCCCCGTTGCGAAGCTCGTCATCGGGACTGGCGGCCAGCACCCACGCCAAATTGTTCAGCGCCCCGGCCAGGTTGGGATTTAATCTTAGTGCCTCCCGGTATTGGGCGACCGCTTCCCGGGTGCGGCCCGATTGGCCAAGCGTCATTCCCAAATGAAGGAAGGTTTCGGGGCGGTTTGGATTGACCTGGCTGGCCTTGCGAAAGTTTTCAATCGCTTCATCAAACCGGCCTCTGGCGGTGAGGGCCAGGCCCAGATTGTCCAGCGCTTTGAAGGAATTCGGATTGATCTGGATGGCCTTGTAATAATTCTCAATCGCTTCATCAAACTGCCCCCGGGCGGCGAGGGCCAGACCCAGATTGTTCAGCGCTTCGGAGAAATTCGGATTGATCTGGATGGCCTTGCGATAGGACTCGATCGCTTCATCAAACCGCCCCCGGGCGGCGAGGGCGACACCCAGATTGTCCAGCGCGTCGGAGGACTTCGGATTGATCTGGATGGCCTTGCGATAGGACTCGATCGCTTCATCAAACCGGCCCTGATGGAGGAGGGCGTTACCCAGATTATTCAGCGCCTGGAAGGAATTCGGATTGAGCTGGAGAGCCTTGCGATAGTTCTTGATCGCTTCATCAACCCGGCCCTTGGCGGCGAGGGCGGCCCCCAGATTATCCAGCACTTTGGAGGAGTTCGGGTTGAGTTGAATGGCCTTGTAATAATTCTCAATCGCTTCATCAAAGCGGCCCTTGGCGGCGAGGGCGATGCCCAGATTGTTCAGCGCCACGGCGAAATTCGGATCAATCTGGATGGCCCTGCGATAGCTCTCAATCGCTTCATCAAACCGGCCTTGGTCGGCGAGGGCGATGCCGAGATTGTCCGGCGCTTCGAAGAAATTCGGATTGATCTGGATGGCCTTATGGTAGTGTTCAATTGCCTCTTCAATGCGCCCCTGGTTTCTAAGCAAACTACCCAGATTGTTGTGGGCCATCCAGGAATCCGGGTTTTTGGCCAGCGTGTCGCGCCAGAGGGTTTGCGCATCCCGGTAAATCCCTGCCTGCCGCCACGTCAACAGGCCCAGCGTCAGCAGCAAGGCCCCGCCACACGCCAGCTTGAGAAAGGGTCTGGTTTTGAAGGCGACGGTGATGCCCGCCGCGGCGAGCGCAATCAAGCCGATGCTCGCGACATATTGGTAATGGTCCGCTACGAACGTGTAGCGAAACGTGTAAAGCATGATGAAGCCCAGCACCGGACTCAACGTCGCCACGTAAAACAAGGTCGCCACCGCAACCCCGCGCCCGACAAAGCATCTGGTGAGATAAATCGCCGCGCCCAATCCGATGCCCATGGCCAGCCAGCCATAAGCCGATGGATGGGCGGGGTCAATCGCCCAGCGCGGATAACTGAAGGTCAGATTCACCGGCCAGAACAATTTGCCCGCGTAAAACCAAACGGCATGGCTCGCAATCAGAATGCGGTCCAGCCAGCCTATCGAAAAAAGTTTCCCCTGCGTGCCTTGATGAAACCGCTCCCACCACACCGTCAGCAGTCCCATTCCAACACCCATCGCCAAAAACGGAACCACTTGCGCCAGCCGCCGCCAGTCAACCGGTTTTCTTTTCAGCCACAGAATCAAAAGCAGCGCCGCCGGCAAGGTGGACGCCGTCGTTTTGCTGAAGAGCGCCAGCGCACAAAACACCAGTGCCAGCCAATACCAGAATCGCCTGGATCGTTCCCCCACAAATTCAGTCCAGCAGAACAGCGTCAACAAACTGAAAAAGAGCGACAGAACACTTTTCAACTCCGTGATCCAGGCGACCGATTCCACCTGCACCGGATGCAGCCCAAATATGGCCGCCGCCAGCCACGCCCCGGGCACGCTCAATCGCTTCAGGAGCCGCCACACCAGCAGCGCGTTGATGGCGTGGAGCAAAATATTGACCCCATGATAACCTGCCGGATTCAAGCCCCAGAGTGCATGTTCAATGCGCAAGACGGTGTAAGTGAGCGGAAAGTATTGCGAGGGCGAATCCATTGTAAACCAAATCCGCCGCAAACCATCCGGCGCAGCCAGCAGCGGGTTGTTTGTGACATAAACATCATCGTCCCAGATGAACCCGCCGTGCAGCGCCGGGAGATAGGCCAGGCAGACCAAGAGAACGATCAGGGCGCCGGGAAAGGCCAGTCGCGCCCATGGATTCATTGACAATCGCCCTGAAAAGTTCTCAAGTGACACTTCCGGCATTGTAATCGGAGAGACGTTGCCGAGACAAGTTTCGTGGCAAAGGGGTAGTGTCCCAATTTGGAATCCGAATAACTGGAGTGGAGCGCGAGTTGTCTCAACTCGCAGCTTATTTGACCACTTCAGCCGCTGCGGATTGAGGACAATCCGCGCTCCGGGCAAATTAGGACGCTACCGGCAAAGGGCAGCGAACGCAATTTTGCCCCCACCCCGCCACTCCGCCTGGACGGCCGGCCCAAAAAAGATTCCTTGTTCCCGGACAGCGCATGAGCCTCAAGACCGGCTCGAACTGGTCGCGGGGACGATTACCGGGGCTTGCTGGCGCGGGGCGGATGTTCAATGGAACTCATTGCCCCGTTGGGGCAGGCTCATGATAGGACTTGCCGGCCCGGTAAAGCTCAAGCATTTGCCGGTTTTTCGCCGCCACCTCCCACAGCCCGGCAGCGGTGGCGAGCTGCTCCGCCTTTTCCTCCGCGGTCACCGCTTCCGGGAAACGGCCGCATTCGGCATAAGCGGCGGCCAGCGTATCGATCAACGAGGGATCGCCATAATGCGTCAGCTCACACGCGCGTTCGGCCAAACGGACCGCCTCCGGCCCATTGCGAAGCTCGTCATCGGGACTGGCCACCAGCACCCACGCCAGGTTGTTCAGCGCCCCGGCCAGGTTGGGATTTAATCTCAGTGCCTCCCGGTATTGGGCGACCGCTTCCCGGGTACGACCCAATTGGGCAAGCGTCATGCCCAAATGAAAGCAGGTTTCGGCGCAGTTTGAATTGATCTGGAGGGCCTTGTGATAATTCTCAATCGCTTCATCGAACCGGCCCTTGGCGGCGAGGGCGACACCCAGATTGTCCAGCGCGTCGGAGAAATTCGGATTAATCTGGATGGCCTTGCGACAGTTCTCAATCGCTTCATCAAACCGGCCCTTGGCGGCGAGGGCGACCCCCAGATTGTTCAGCGCGTCGGAGAAATTCGGATTGAGCTGGATGGCCTTGCGATAGTTCTCAATCGCTTCATCAAAGCGGTTCTGATGGAAGAGGGCGTTACCCAGATTGTTCAGCGCCTGGAAAGAATTCGGATTGCTCTGCAGAGCCTTGTGATAGTTCTGGATCGCTTCATCAAACCGGCTCTGGTCGGCAAGGGCGTTACCCAGGTTGTAATGCGCCTCGAAGTTGTTTGGGTCGATCTGGAGGGCTTTGTGATAGTTCTCAATCGCTTCATCCAACCGGCCTTTGTCGCCAAGGGCGACACCCAGATTGCAGTAGGCCATCCAGCAGTCCGGGTTTTTGACCAGCGTGTCGCGCCAGAGGGTTTCCACGTCGATGTACGTCCCGGCCTGCCGCCAGGTCAGCAGGCCGAGCACCGGCAGCACGATGGCGCCAAACCCATATACTACCGCCGGCCTGCGCAGCGATTCTGCCACCCGCACCACCAGCGCCGCCACCAACGCGAAGATCCCCAGTGCCGACAGATAAACCCAGTGATCCCACACAAATGAATAACGCATCCCATACGCGTTCATGAACCCCAGCACCGGAAACAATGTCCCCACATAAAAGAACAGTGCCGTCACCGGCCCACGCCCAATGCGCCCCCGGGCCAGCCAGAGTGTGAAAAGGGCGCCGAAGGCCGTCGCTGGATACAGCCAGGGCCGCCACACGTCGGGGTTGGGCTGCCAGCGCGGGTAAACGAAACAAAGGTTCGCCGGCCAGAACAGTTTGCCGGGGTAAAACCAGAACGCCTGGCCGGCAATCAGGCAGCGTTGCGGGAAACTCAGGGCAAAGTCCGGGCCTTGGGCCCGCACATGGTTCTTCTCCAGCCAGGCGGTTACGGCGCAAAGACCCAGGGCCAGGGCGAAGAAGGGCAGTGTCGGCAATACGTCCGCACGCCACCGGATTTGTCCCCGTTTCCACCAGCCAATCAACAGGATGACCGCCGGCAGCGAAAAGGTCGTCGTCTTGGCCAGCAACGCGCATAGAAACAGGACGAAAGCCAGACCGTAAAAAAGTGACGGGTGACCAGCCTTCGCCAAGGCTTCGGCCGGTCGGCCCGTGACAGGTGACGAGCCGGTGGCGGCGGCAATTTCCGCTGTGCCTGTCACCTGACACTCGCCACGCGTCATACTTTGCGCGTAGCGCAGGTAAGCCAACAGAGCGCCGAGGTAAAAGACCAACGAGAGCACATTCTTGCGTTCGGTGATCCAGGCGACAGATTCGACCATGACGGGATGAAGCGCGAAGAGGGCGCCTGCCAGCCAGGCGCCCGGCACCTGGAGTCGGAGCAACAAACGCCAGAAGAGCAACGCGGCCAGGGCGTGCAGCAGGACGTTCTCCACGTGGTAGGGAGTCGTCCAGAACTTCCAGAGTTGATAATCCAGCCAGAACGTTGTGCCCGAGAGCGGGTAATACTGTTGCAGGGCGGTGGGCTGGAACCACATCAAGCGCAGGCCGGAGGTGTCGCGCAACAAGTTGATTATGATGGTGGTCCACGAGTCATCGTCCCACACGAAACCACCGTGCAGGGCGGGGAGATAGGCCAGAAAGACAAGGAAAACGATCAGGGCGCTGGGAATGGCCAGTCGTGCCCATGGATTCAGTGATAATCGCCCTAAAAGTTTTGACATGACACTCCGATGTTATAATCGGAAAGGAATTGCGCAGGCAAGTCTCGTGGGGGGGGGGTAGTGTCCCAATTTGGAATCCGAATAACTGGAGTGGAGCGCGAGTTGTCTCAACTCGCAGCTTATTTGACAACTTCAGCCGCTGCGGATTGTCACCAATCCGCAGCGGCTGGACTGATCAAGGATGCTGCGAGTTGGGACAACTCGCGCTCCGTTTCGGTAATTCGGTTTTCAAATCAGGACACTACCAAAATTTCGTGTCTTTCGTGTGTTTCGTGGTTAATAATTCCGCCCTGTCCGCCATTCCCAAAAACCATGCGCGCCGTCGTTTATCTTGGCGTCAACGGTCTGCGCGTCGGAATCGTGTCCGTCCGGGCGGCGGGGACAAGCTTTCAGTGCTGCCCGGATGGAGGCGCGATGGCCGAAGGCTCCGGCTGTCCCGGGTTGGCAGGCTCATGATAGGACTTGCCGGCCCGGTAAAGCTCAACCAGTTGCCGGTTTTTCGCCGCCACCGCCCACAGCCCGGCAGCGGTGGCGAGCTGCTCCGCCTTTTCCTCCGCGGTCACCGCTTCCGGGAAACGGCCGGCTTCGGCATAAGCGGCGGCCAGCGTGTCGATGAACGACGGATCGCCATAATGCGTCAACTCACACGCGCGTTCGGCCAAACGGACCGCCTCCGGCCCATTGCGAACCCCGTCATCGGAACTGGCGGCCAGCACCCACGCCAAATTGTTCAACGCCCCGGCCAGGTTGGGATTTAATCTCAGTGCCTCCCGATATTGGGCGACCGCTTCCCGGGTGCGGCCCGCTTGGCCAAGGGTCATGCCCAAATGAAGGAAGGTTTCAGGGCGGTTTGGATTGACCTGGATGGCCTTGCGATAATTCTCAATCGCTTCATCAAACTGCCCCCGGGCGGCGAGGGCGGCACCCAGATTGTTCAGCGCTTCGGAGAAATTCGGATTGAGCTGGAGGGCCTTGCGATAGGACTCGATCGCTTCGTCCAACTGGCCCTCGGCGGCGAGGGTGCTACCCAGGTTGTTCATTGCCGCGGCGTAATTCGGATTGACCTGGATGGCCTTGCGATAGGACTCGATCGCTTCATCCAACCGGTCTTGGGCGGCCAGGGCAAGGCCCAGGTTGTTCAAAGCTTGGAAGGAATTTGGATTGATCTGAAGAGCCTTGTAATAATTCTTGATCGCTTCATCGAACCGCCCCCCGGTGGCAAGGGCGAAACCCAGATTGATCAGCGCTCCGGAAGAATTCGGATCGATCTGGAGGGCCTTGCGATAGGACTCGATCGCTTCGTCCAACCGGCCTTGGTCGGCGAGGGCGTTACCCAGGTTGTAATGCGTTTCGAAGTTGTTCGGGTCGATCTGGATCCCCTTGCGAAAGTTCTCAATCGCTTCATCAAACTGGCCTTTATCGGCGAGCGTGATACCCAGATAGCAGTAGGCCATCCAGGAGTCCGGGTTTTTGGCCAGTGTGTCGCGCCAGAGGGTTTCCGGGTTCCGGTAAATCCCGGCCTGCCGCCACGTCAACAGGCCCAGCGTCAGCAGCAAGGCCCCGCCACACGCCAGCTTGAGAAGGGGTTGGGTTTTGAGGGCGAGGGTGATGCCCGCCGCGGCGAGCGCCATCAAGCCGAGGCTCGCGACATATTGGTAATGGTCCGCCACGAACGTGTAACGAAACGTGTATAGCATGATGAAGCCCAGCACCGGACTCAATGTCACCACGTAAAACAAGGTCGCCACCGCAACCCCGCGCCCGACAAAGCGTCTGATGAAATAAATCGCCGCGCCCAATCCGATGCCCATGGCCAGCCAGCCATAAGCCGATGGATGGGCGGGGTCAATCGCCCAGCGCGGATAACTGAAGGTCAGATTCACCGGCCAGAACAATTTGCCCGCGTAAAACCAAACGGCATGGCTCGCAATCAGAATGCGGTCCAGCCAGCCTATCGAAAAAAGTTTCCCCTGCGTGCCTTGATGAAACCGCTCCCACCACATCGTCAGCAGTCCCATTCCAACACCCATCGCCAAAAATGGAACCACTTGCGCCAGCCGCCGCCAGTCAACCGGTTTTCTTTTCAGCCACAGAATCAAAAGCAGCGCCGCCGGCAAGGTGCATGCCGTCGTTTTGCTGAAGAGCGCCAGCGCGCAAAACCCCAGTGCCAGCCAATACCAGAATCGCCTGGATCGTTCCCCCACAAATTCAGTCCAGCAGAACAGCGTCAACAAACTGAAAAAGAGCGACAGAACACTTTTCAATTCCGTGACCCAGGCGACCGATTCCACCTGCACCGGGTGCAGCCCGAATATGGCCGCCGCCAGCCAGGCGCCCGGCACGCTCAAGCGTTTCAGCAATCGCCACACCAGCAGCGCGTTGATGGCGTGGAGCAAAATATTGACCCCATGATAACCTGCCGGATTCAAGCCCCAGAGTGCATGTTCAATGCGCAAGACCGTGTAAGTGAGCGGAAAATATTGCGAGGGCGAATCCATGGTAAACCAAATCCGTTTCAAACCGTCCGGCGCAGCCAGCAGCGGGTTGTTTGTAACATAAGCGTCATCGTCCCAGATGAACCCGCCGTGCAGCGCCGGGAGATAGGCCAGGCAGACCAGGAGAACGATCAGGGCGCCGGGAAAGGCCAGTCGCGCCCATGGATTCATTGACAATCGCCCTGAAAAGTTCTCAAGTGACACTTCCGGTATTGTAATCGGAGAGACGTTGCCGAGACAAGTTTCGTGGAAGTGAGATAGTGTCCTGATTTGAAAACCGAATTACCGAAACGGAGCGCGAGTTGTCCCAACTCGCAGCATCCTTGATCAGTCCAGCCGCTGCGGATTGGTGACAATCCGCGCTCCGGTCAAATTAGGACACTACCGGAAGTGAAAAACCCTTTATTTACAAGGATGGTAGCGCGTACGGGAATCGAACCCGTCTATCATTTTTGAAAAGGTTCATATCCCCCAAACGCCATGACTTTGAGGTGATAGCAGGGCTTCGGAAGCGCCGTATCCAGTTCCCATAGCCCCAAAGTAACAAATACAAATTTGTTCAAAAGTGCCGTTGCCGTCCATCTGTGTCACAAAGCTATTTGTTTGCATCTCCCGTGCGTGCCCGGGGAATAGGAAACACGCGCGGAGTCTGACGGTCCGGTTTGACAACAGGCCGCGCGGTTGTCGAGGCGCACACATCCAGTTCGCCGATTGAAACCGAAGCGGGTTGGTTGGTGTTGAGCCACGGCGTGGGCGCGATGCGGAAGTATTGTCTCGGCGCGTTCCTGCTCGATTTGAATGATCCGACGCGCGTGATTGGCCGCCTGCGGGAACCATTACTTTCTCCGAACGAATCGGAGCGCGAAGGCTATGCACCAAACGTGGTGTACACCTGCGGCGCGCTGCTGCACGGACACGAGCTCATCATCCATTATGGCATGAGTGACTACGCCACCAGCTTCGCTACCGTTTCCCTGGACGAACCGCTGAAGGCGACGGAGTGAGACGGGGCGCACCAACCGAGCCGCACCGTCAGATTGTCGTCGAAGCGTTTGTTCACCCCGACCAATCTCTATGGATTCAAGCCTTTGCCGGGCCGGGAGAATAGGGATCTGATAACGGTGTCAAGCGGCCGCAATGAATGGAGACACATGGTGTGCGGGGCTCTGTTCGACGGCTTCCCTGGTCACGTTCACGAACACCTTGGATTCATCCCAACTGATCCGGTCCACCGAGCGCGTTGGTAGCTGCACTTCCTTGCCGGAGAACCGGTGCCCGGTTTTGATGACCAGTTGACGAATCGCCCAACTCTGGGCGTCCATCATAAAATCGCAGACGTGGCCGCTCGTTCCATCGCTCGCCTGGAGATGGTAGCCGTTCACAGCTTGTGTGCTTCGCAGATGCGCATCGGCACGCTCGGGGTGCCGGGCACTGGCAGGGGCTGGCTCACCCGGGAGGGGTTTTGACGGCAACTCCAAAATCGGAAAGCCGCTCATGCCCCACAACCCGCCACCCTGCCAGTAGTAGGGCCAGCCGTAATATCGGTAATACTCCTCTTCGTATTGGTGGGACACCGGCTTGTGCGACTCGATCGAAGGGCTGTTCTCAATCTGTTTCCGGGTCAGATTCACGCGCAGGGCTTTTCCGGTCTGATCGAGGTCGCCAAAAGCATGGGGAGAAATGAGCACCAGACGCCCCGACAACCACGAGCCCGTGTCCGCAACTACGTAACGAACCGCCCAGTTCTGATCGTCAAAATAGAAGTCCTTCACATGGCCAATTTCGCCATCCGACGCCCCGAGTTTGTCTCCGTACAACTGTTTAATGCTTTGTAACATAAATTTTTCTTTCGTTTAAATTGCGCCGGCCGTTGCCCGGAAAGAAAACTTGCCTGGCATGCGATCCCTTCAACTACCAACCCTTGCTGCCGATGGAGAACAACGCGGGCTGCTCAGATTCTGCCCAGCAAAAGCAGGACAACCAGAATAGCCACAAGCAAGCCCAGTCCGCTGCTCGGGTAATAACCCCAACTCCGGCTGTGTGGCCACGTCGGGAGTGCGCCGAGCAACATACAAATGAGTACAATCAATAGAATAGTTCCAAACATAATGTTCCTTTCAATGGGCGGATTCGGTTCGCCTGGTTATCTTCCGTTATTTTCCCCCCGCTCGTCGGGCTTGTCACCCTTCGGGTTTTGACCTTGCTTCGCACCGGACGGTTTCCAGTTTTTCGGATACTGCTTAACCACCGCCGCATGGTGATTTGCCGGGGAGTCGTGGAAATCCATCTTCACTGACGGTGAAGCCAGCAGCACGTTAACCGAGACGCCGCGCGGCGCCGGCCGCGCCACCCACGCGTTGCCTTCCCGGTAAGCGTATTGGTGCCGGCTAACGCTGTAATAACATTCATAGTTGGGGTAATAAACGTAATCGTCCTGCGCCACGAATGCATACGGTTCCACCTGAACCCCGGCGCGCGGCCCATCAACGTAACCCACGCATCCAGTCAGCGTCACCAGAAAGGCAGCACTCAACACGAGTCCGGCCTTGCCGGTTTTGGGGAAAAGTTTTTTGTTAACCATGGAATGAGACTAATCCAAAAACGCGCGGGCGCTATGGGGTGTTACCCTACCAGGAATTTCATGAGGCCAGCCTTGGTGGGCAGGCCGGGATGATCAAAGAAAACGAATGAGAAATTTCACGCCGGCCGCCGGGGTAGTGTCCTGATTTGGAATTAAGGAGCCAATTCAAGGCGATACAACCATAAATTTGCCATGTGTCCGTGTTCAAGCACAAGCCGGCTTTGAATCACTCACGGTTCAGGCTCCACCCGCGGGTTTTGCGAATTAAATTCCGGCCCGACCGCAACCCGTTTGGCCGTGGCCGTTTGAGCGGCCCGCCGTTCAACGTTTCACCGGCCCCGGGTTCGCGCGTCCAAACTGAGACCAAGGGTTTTCCCAGTGGCGGCAAGGAACACCCTAGTCGCGGTCGGACCTGGTGAAATGTAAAAGTACTCATGCAACAACCACTGAATAAACAGTTGGCCGCACCGACGTGGCTTTGGGTTGGTCTTTGCGAACCATACGACTTGCGAGAGTTCTCGAAGGTAACCGCTGTGCGTGTTTCAAAGGTCAAAGACGCGAAAGGAAAGAAATAAAATGAAATGGACGCAGGAAATGAGGAGAAACCTATACGCCCGGCTTGTGAAAGATTTTGGGCCTTACAATGTGTGGGGGGCCAAAATCGAACCGAAAGACAAGAAGGATGAATTCGCCAAAGTTCTGGCAGAATTGGCCATCCAATTCTCGAAGGAAGCCGGGCACTTTATTCTTGCTAGTGCGGTGCAGGCACAGATCAATTGGGCAACAAGTTCGCAGATGGAAATGAAAGATCCATCACGCATCCGCAATTTTATTTTGAACAAGGCGGCGGCACTGGATGCAGGCTTTATTTCTGTATCTGAAATGCCGACCCGTATGACTTGTGAATTTAGGAACCCTCTGTCTGAGAAATTCGACGAGTCATTTGAGGAATAAAATTCAAATCAGGACACTACCGCCGTTGGTTGAGGCGCAGCGAAGATTTTGCGCAAGGCCAGATGGGTGGGGAGGAAGGCGACGAGCCACAGCACGCCAAGCCACAGGATGACGTAGAGATTTTGGTTGACCCAATGTTGCGGTTGCTGGTCATTGAACCCGTAAAGATAATTAAGGTTGATCGGAGTGTTGGGGTTGGCCAGATGGGCGCCGGCGGGCGGGGTAAAAAAGTAGCAGACGAACACCAACCCTGCGGCGAGGCCGGTCCAGGCAGACAAAGCCCGCTTGTCGTAGCCCAGGCAGACCAGAAGCCAGACGAGCAACAAGGGCAGCCAGCCATGAAAAAGCGAAAGCCCGCGAGTGAAAAGCGGCAGATGGCGGTCGAACATGTAACCGGTCAGGCCGAAAAGGTGAAAACCCAGAAGGTGGCTGCCAAAGTCCGCGAGCCAGAGGCATTGCGGAAGCAGAATGCCCACGGCGCACAAGCTGATGAGCAGGGAGCTTTCCAACCACATGCCCGCCACCGTAAGAATGAGGGCGGCATCACAGAACCATAAAAAATTGGTGGGCCCATAGGTATGCAAATAAATCGGAAACAGGACGGCAAGAAAAGCGGTGCCGGCCACTTTGGCGGCCAGTGGAATTTTGCAATGGGACATTTTCAAACCGCACAGGCTGGGCCTTATTTCAACCGGGCTGCCGTTACTCACCACGAACGCGAACTACCGCACGATGACTTCCGGCGGGCGCACGACAACTTCCGGGGCTTGCACCACAACTGCGGGAGGCCCCACTAAGACTTCGTCATGATGTTCGTACCTCGCTTGTTCGCGCCCGCCGCCTCCCGGAAAAATGCATCCGGTGGTGGAGAGGAGGGTGACCATGCCGGTTAATAACAGGATTTTTTTCATATTTGGTTTCTATCGCTTTCTGGAGGACGTTACGCGATGGGTGGGGACTGCACTATGGGGTATAACCCTACGTCGGATATGCGGCGTCCACGTTGCCGACGCAGGTGGAACACGCTCCGCGGCTTATTCAGATTTGAGGGCCGATGACTTCAAACCCGCCAACGCTCCCAAAATGGTCTTTTGCACCGCCGGATTGGAAAGATTTCCCAGGTGACCGCCTTGCGGGAAGACGGTTAAATGTTCCGGGCCAAACGTGGCGTGGAGCCAGGTCAGATCCTCGTCCGCCAGGAGAAAATCGTTTTCATTGCAGATGACGCGGGTGTCAGGGTTGGCGCGCAGACCGGCGTCATACGTCCGTAAATCATCGGCCTTTTCCAACGTTTCCGCCGCCGGCGAGGCCATGCCCCGGGCCTGATAATACGGAATCGCAAACTTCTCAAAATAATCCTGGTAGGAATACTGAAGGATTTCCTGATACACCGGCTCGCGCTTGAAACTCCGGACCGAGTGATGCAGGACTCCTTGATTGTCCCGCCGCTGGCTGCTGTAAATAATATCCCGCAGGATGAATCGAAACGTCAGGCCGATGAGAAATTTGGATTCGATGGCGCTGAAGGGCAGCGAGGTTTGCGGTGTAAGAGTGTCCTTGCTCAGGGCGGCCACCTTCAAAAAGGTGTTTTCGATGTCGTCGGTTCGTTCCGCGACCGGCCACTTCAAGGGCGCGCGATAAAATTCGTCCAGCTTGGAAACCCCATGCATCAATCGGACCGGAGGGCTGATGGCGACGTAGCGGTTAAATTGAATCAACGGCAACTGATTCGTTACGGCGGCAATGCTCACTTCTTTCACGCCCCGCTTCCCCTGAAGAAAGCGCAGAACCCGCCCCTTCGTTGTGACGAAATACTGATTCGTCGGTCCGGTGGCCGCGACGAACAAGGATTGGAATGCGCCCATGGAATAACCCATCAACGCTTTTTCACCCAACCGGCCGGGATAAGACGCTTTCAAGCGGCGATCAATTTCCGTCAACGCGACGTGCAAGTCGTGACCATCCACCGGCAGATAGGCCGGCACCTCCGCCGTCGAAGCGTGTTCCATGAACTCGTAGTTGAACGGGCTGCTGACGACCACGGCGGAGAAGCCGTGGTTGTAAACCAACTCGGCCAGCGCCAAAGAGGTTTCGGCCAGACGATGCGAACCCAGCCCCGGAACGATATAAACCACCGGCGCTTTTCCCGGTTGCAACCAAAACGTGAATTTTAATCTCCGGCCGGTTGCCGGAATCAAAGCCGACCGGGTCTTGCCCCGGTCCGGGAATTCAGGGTCTTTGAAGGTGAAGAAGACGGATTCGAGGGTTTCCAGCGAGGCTGGGTCCTGTTTTCCTTTCACCTGGAAATTCGCCACCCGGTTCGCTCGCACGAATGTCCAGGCATATTGAATCTCGGAATAGGGATCCATTTCGGACTGGCTGAAGCGCACATATTCGTCCACGGAGTCGGCGAGATCGTTATACATGACCGCGTAGTTGAGATAAGTGTAGGGGCCGAGCCAAGTCAACGGATCGTTCGCGACGAATTCGTAGGGGGCGATATAAATCAGCGGATTGGCCGCCGTGTCGGCGGCCAGGCCGACAGTATCCCGTTCGTTGCTCGGTCCAAAAACCGGCAGCATCAAAAAGAACTCCGGCTTCCAGCCCCATTGGCCGAACGTCTGGCCAAAATCCGCGTCCGATTTCGGAATCTTCCATTTGGTTCCCACGTCGAAGAACCCGGCCACCCCCACGGTGGTATTGCAAACGAACCGGTAGGATTCATCACGCGCGCCGCGCCACTTTCCCTGGAGCAGATTGTTGATCAATCGTCCCGGGTAAGTGAGGTTCTTGCCGAAATTTCCGATTCCGGTTCGGACCGATTTCACGACGACAAACCGGTAAACTTTGCTCGTCGGCTTGATGGCGTCGGTCATTAGCCCCTTGTTGAAGGCCCACATCACCCGATTCAATGGTTCGAGCGGGTCGGGGACGGATTGGGGGAGCACAACGGCCTCCGCGGTGATCTGATGCGGACTGGATGCCTGCGAAGTGTTGGTCGAAACCGGTGGCAACGTTTGGGCCTGGGAACTGGCTATCAAGCCGCCTCCCAGCGCGACGGCCAGAACCACGTGACCGAACCCGGTCAACGGGAACTTCGAAGCTTTCCGGCGATGCACAAAGTGATCAGCCGGATTGCGGGAAGTGGCGAAGCCGAAAACGGATTTCTTTGGCATCGGTTCAACCTCCCATTTCAGGACAAGATGTTGCTTCTCGTCGCTTCATAGAAGAGCCAGGCGGAAAAAAAGTTTGTCGCTTTCACGTTCCGAGCCCAGGTGAAGTTACTTTGCACCACGCCATAGGTTGCGGTTGACGTGTTTGACGGTGGCTGGCTACCCGACCCGCGGGACATGGATGTCGCCCGAGTGATTGAGAATGCCGAAGGCAAACAACAGCCACACGACAACGCAAATCACGACGACGGCGTTGAGAATTTTTTTTATCTTTCCGTCCATCGGAATGTAGGTATTGACCAGCCAGAGCAACACGCCGATGACGATCAGCGTGACGGCGAGAGAAATCAGTGACATAGGTTACCTCCAATTTTGATGCGTGTTTTACTTTTCATGCTGTGAGCGTAAGCCGGGGAGCGGGCGGGTGCTATGGGGTGTTACCCTACCAGGAATTTCATGAAGCCAGTTTCCGACGCGGCTACATCAATCCTCAACCATCGAACGCGATAACTTCTTCCAATGCGTTCGTTCCAGGTCGTCACGCCGGAAGCCAATCGTCCGGGCTCTCGCCTTCAGCCAAAGCGGCGCGGGACTGCCACGATTCAAAAAGATTCGGAATGCATTCCAAGCGACCCCGGCAGCGTCGCGGCGAAGGTCAACCCTTTCGGTTTCGTGGGTTGGAGCTGCAAGCAGAGTGTTCATATCTTTGTTCCCGGGTTGAAGTTTTCAAGAAATCACAAAGCGCTGTTGTCCGTTTCTCCGCGGTTGTTCGACCGAATCAAAAATTGAAAAGGACCCGTCGCCTGCATTTGTACCGTAATGGAACCCGGTTTCATCTTCATAACCGGTCGGCACATGGGATGCGACTGCCGTGCGCAGCCTCGCGCTGAACTCACCAAAATTCAGGACTTTCTTCCTGCAATTAGGTTTCATGGTTTGAAGTATAAACCGGAAAACCCTGCGGATGCTATGGGGTGTTTACCCCATGCCAGATTTGATGAATGCGACCCCGACCCGGCAGCGACACGTTTGCGCCGGGGCTTCTTGAGCGACTAATCCGTTCAACCTGTCATCGCCCCGGCTCACGCTTCCAAACTGAGACCAAGGGTTTTCCCAGTGGGGCAAGGAACACCCTAGTCGCGGTCGCGCCGAGTGGGATGTAACGATAATTATGCGAACTATCTCTGAACAAAAAATCAGCCGCACCGACGGGGCGCGGGGTTGGTCTTTGCGAAGCATGGGATTCACAAGAGTTCTTGGCGGGATTTTTTTATTCGCCCTGCTCCACACCCCCGTCCCGGTTCTCAGCGCAACCGTTCCACCGGGGCAAAGCGCCACTTTGGCCTGGAACTCAAGCACGGATCCAACTGTGGTGGGTTACAACCTCTATTACGGTGGCGCCAGCGGCAACTACACCAACGTGCTTAATGCCGGCAATGTAACAAACGCAACCGTTTCCGGCCTGATCCAGGGAACCACTTACTATTTTACAGCCACAACGTATAACAGCTCGGGCATACAAAGTCCTTTTTCAAACGAAGTGTCTTACTCTGTTCCAACGAATACTGTGACGACGAATTCCCCCGCACTGCAGTTCAGCGTTACGCCTACCCGGCAGTTCATTCTGACCGTGACCGGCCCGGCCGGCCACACGTATGACATCCTGGCGACGCAGGATTGCATCACTTGGACAGTCATCAGCACAGTGACGGTGGGTGCCAACGGTTCGGTGAGTTTTACCGACACGAATGCCGCGAATTTCCCGATGCGCTTGTATTGCACACGTGGATGACCATGAAACAATCTCCAAAGCAGGGAGCTTATTGCTGCGATAGCAAGGCAAGAGCGCGAAAACGATCCGGCTGCTTCCTGTCAAGAATCAACGGTTGTTAAAGATATGTCACTCTATCTCAGCCAAAGATGTTGGGGCCGAACGTGCCTGCACTTGGCGGCGGTGATGCGCGCCGGCCACTGGCGCTGGCATTTCGCCGGCATCGGACGGGAGATTCATTTCGCGAGGCCACTGACCCGCAAGGTTACGGCGAGCGGTCGATTATAAAAAAGCCGGCCAGCCGGCGGCAGTTGGAAACGGAAAGGAAAATGATGAAGCTCAAATTGCAGTTTGGCCGGGAAGCCCGCTTTGACCAGCCCATCTGGCGCATCGCCCGATCCCGAGTGCAGTGGTCGCCGAACCTCCGGGTTTCGTTACGCGCGTTGGCCATGGCGGGACGGCCGAAGCCAATCAAGCCCGAATTGAACAGTGGAATTTTTCCGGAAGACGCTAGCCCGTAGCCAGCTTTTCCTGCGGAAGCAATCCGGCCTGCATGGCAAAACGTACCAGGCCCGGGATATCATGAATCTTCAAGCAGTCCATCAGCTTCATGCGATGGTATTCGACGGTCTTGGGGCTGACCTTCAGGATCTCGCCGATCTTTTTGGTATTCTGGCCTTCGGCGATGAGTTGGAGAATTTCGCGTTGCCGGCTCGTCAATTGTTCGAGCGGGCTTTTCCGGTCGGCAATCGCTTGCCGGGGAATGTTTTTTAGGAACCGGGTGGAATTTTCCTGGCCCAGGTGAACTTCTTTGTTGACCACACGTTGGAGGGTCGTCTCGGCCTGCTCGGTGCGCGTCTCCGCCTGCTCGGTTCGAATTTCGGCTTGTTCTGTGCGCGTCTTTGCCAATTCTGTCCGGGTTTCGGCCTGTTCGGTTCGCGTCTCCGCCGATTCTGCCCGTGTCTTGGCCTGCTCGGTGCGCGTCTCCGCCTGCTCAGTCCGGGCTTCCGCCTGCTCAATCCGTGTCTCAGCCTGGGCAGTCCGCGCCTCGGCCTGTTCAGCCCGTGTCTTGTTGCCGGTCACGCCCGCGCCTTGATTGTCCTTCTTAATTTCCCCGTCATCACCATTCACGATTTTACGCATAGCTGCATAATAATGCACAGCGATACTCTACGGGCGCTATGGGGTGTTACCCTACCAAGGATTTGTGAATCCGGCCTTGGGTTCGATTACTAGGAACGAGGACGAGAACGAAACCTGACTTCCGAACTAATGCCCTTTCCTCTTGGGTCCCGGTGGATTGTTTTCTGAATTTTCCTTCACCACCGCGATCATTTCTTCCATCCCTTCCTTGATCTCACCGACCTGGGGATGCACTTCCTTGATGAGATCGTGCTCGATCCGGGACAATTTTTCGATTCGTTTGCCCTGCTCGCGAAGCTGATCCAAAAGGAAATTCTGTTTGATGAAAAGCCGGCGCATCCACCAAAAACAAACACCCCAGCAAATGGTCCCGGCCAGAGTCATCCAGAAAGAAAGGTTGTCGCGATTCATTGTTAATCATTCGGTTGATGATGGAAACCTCAAGAACGGGATAAACCCCCAAGCCCTAAACCATGCCGCTCCGCGAAATGACTAATTTCTAAACCCAAATGACGAAAGAAGCCCAAAGCTCGAATCCCGAATGCCCGAACGGACGCTGGAAATCATTTAGTCATTTAGGCTTGGTCATTCTTTAGTAATTAGGGCTTCGTCCTTAGTCATTTCTAAACGATGGTCAACTGGACGCTGCTCTCGATGATGCCCGAACTGATGGCGTAGCGGGTGAGTCCGGCGGTGTCGTGGATGTCGAGCTTCTGCATGAGATGCTCGCGATGCTTTTCGACGGTCTTCATGCCGATGCCGAGTTCCGCCGCCGTTTCCTTGTTGGCCTTGCCTTCGGCGATCAGTTGGAGCACTTCCATCTCGCGCGAAGTCAATTGGGCGGCCTTCTTTTTATTGAATACTCCCGCACGATCAGGCGATTGCCGATGGAGACGATCGCGACGCCTGGAAATTGAGGGACTGAAAAACGTTTTCCCCTTTTGGACTTCCCGAATTGCCTCACACACAACGTGGGAGGAGGTTTGTTTCAGCAGAAATCCCATGGCACCGGACTCGATTGCGTTTTTGACATACGCGTCATCGCTGTGCGCGGAGAGGATGAGCACTTTGGTGGTGGGGAAAACTTTGAGCACCTGGCGGGTGGCTTCCAATCCGTTGAGCCGCGGCATCGCGATGTCCATCAGCACTACCGCGGGACGAAGTTCCTTGACCATGGCGATGGCCTGGCGGCCGTCTTGGGCTTCGCCGACCACCTCGATGTCATCTTCCAATTCCAGCATCTTGCGAAACCCTTCGCGCACGATCATGTGGTCTTCAGCCAGCAGGACAGTAATTCGTTTCATAAAAATTCAAGGTTTGGTTTCAGCCGACTCCATCAGTGAGTTTCCCGCGCCTCCCCCGAGCGCGGGCCTTGCCGAGAGGAATCTGCGCAAGAATGGTCGTGCCTTTCTGCGGTGCGGATTCGACCGTGAAACTGCCACCCACCATTTCCAATCGTTCCCTCATCCCGAGCAGTCCGAGACGTTTGCCACCGTTGGCGTGCAGGGTGCGCTCCACGTTAAAGGATTTGCCGTCGTCTTTTATTTTCATGCAAAGGTGGCCGCGACGTTTCTGGATGCTCACTTCCACCCGGCTGGCTTTGGCATGACGGGCCACATTGGTGAGCGCTTCCTGGGCGACGCGAAAGAGCGCCGTTCGCCTGGCTGCGTCCAACTTATCAATCTTCATGGCAAAGGTCGCCAGACTGACGCGGACGCCCGTGCGCGTGGTAAAGTTTTTCATGAACGAATGCAGGGCGGGAATCAGCCCCAGGTCGTCCAATACTGCCGGGCGCAGTTCCCGGGCGAACCGATGCACGATGTCCACCGATTTTTCCACGAGCCTTTGGGTGCTGGAGATTTTTTCCTGGAGGTCTTTGTTGTCGAGTCTGGCCCCGGTTTTCAAGGAAGCCAGTTGAACGTTGATGCCCGTCAAGGTCTGGGCAATTTGATCATGCAGTTCGCGGCTGATCATCTTGCGCTCTTCCTCCTGGGCCGACAGGAGCTGGCGGGACAGCCGCCGCAACTGTTCCTGCATGTGCCGCGATTGTTCCAGCAACTCGCTGTAGTGTTGCTCGCTCTTTCGGAGGGACTCCTCCACCGTTTTGCGCTGGGCGATTTCCCGCTGCAACCGCCGGTTGGACGCGGCCAGGTCCGCGCTGCGCCGGTTGAGCGTCTGGATCATCTGATTCAAACTGGCGTTGGCAACCTGCGCCGTGCGATGCGTTTTCTCGATCGGGGTGATGGCCTCGGCAAAAAAAGTTCCCGCCCGCCGGATCATCCGGTCCCGGGTGCCGGCCGAGTAGCCCGGCAATACCAGGGTGATCAGCGCCTGCTCATGGAACCGGGCCAGATCCAGCGTCTCCAACCCAAGGGCCATGGCCCGGCGTCCCAGCCCCTGCGCCGGCGGCGAACTCGTCCGTGGACCTTGCTTCAGGTGTTTGCGCAGCGCCACGACATATCGTTGCGACAGCCCGTTTAGTTTACGCGCCATTGTAGGTCCTGTTTTACGTCCGATGGTGAATACCGAATTCACAGGCGAACCGTTTTATGCTTTTGACAGATTTATCCACCAGCCGTTGCGTGCTGACAATCTCTTTCTTGAGGCCGTGGGCGTTGATCGCAGCCTCCCTTTTTAATGCCAACAGCCGGACATTGATGCCTAGCAACGTCTGGGCAATTTCATCATGCAGGTCGCGGCTGATTGTTTTTCGTTTGTTCTCCTGCGCCGACAGAATCTGGTGGGTCAGGCGTTGCAAATGCTTCTGCAGCCGGCGCGATTCTTTTAAAAGTTTCCGGGAATGTTCCCCACTTTTCTCGAGGGCCTGCTCCACGGTCTTGCGCTGGACGATGTCCTGTTTCAAGGACCGGTTGGAGGCCGCCAGGTCCACCGTGCGCCGGCCCAGCGTCTTGGTCAATTGACTCAGGCGAGCGTTGGCCTTGAGCGCGGCGCGGTGCGTTTCCTCGATCGGGGTGATGGCCTCGGCAAAAAAAATCTCCGCCCGCTTGATGACCCCATCTCTGGCGCTGGAGGCTTCCAGGGTGGCGAGTGCCCCTTCGTGAATCCTGGCCACGTCCAACGTCTCCAACTCGAGGGCCGCGGCCTGGCGTCCCAATGCCAGCGCCGTCCGGCACGGCGGGATCGCCCGCGGGCCTTGCCGCAGATGCTTTCGCAGGGCCGTCACATATCGTTGTGATAACCGGGTCAACTTTCGTTTCATTTTGTATGCCGGATTCAGGCGCGATTCTCCAGTATGCAGGCTCTCTCGACGGCGCCGGAATCCAATGCAACTATCCGATGCTTGCTACAATCTGTATATGGGGTGAACACCCCATAGCGCGCACGCGGTTTCGCAGCATTGTTAGGAACGGATGAATGTATTGCTGCTATATCCGGAATTCCCGGACACGTTCTGGAGTTTCAAACACGCGTTGAAATTCATCCACAAGAAAGCTTCGCTGCCGCCCTTGGGTCTGCTCACCGTGGCGGCGATGTTGCCGAAGGCGTGGGGGAAGCGTCTGGTGGATGTCAACGTGCGGAAGCTCCGTGAAAAGGATCTGGCCTGGGCGGATGTCGTGTTAATCAGCGGGATGATCGCCCAACAGGACTCGGCGCACGAACTGGTCGCGCGCTGCCGAGCAGCGGGCAAGACGATCGTCGCGGGCGGGCCGCTGTTCACCCTGGGCCACGAACAATTTCCCGAAGTTGACCATTTCGTGCTGAATGAGGCGGAGGTGACATTGCCGGAGTTTTTGCGTGACTTCGCGCGCGACACAGCGCGGCGCGTGTATGCCTCGTCAGAATTCCCCGACCTCCGCCGGACGCCGGCGCCGTTGTGGGAGCTGGCGGACTTGCGGCGGTACGCCTCGATGAGCGTGCAGTTCTCGCGCGGCTGCCCGTTTGACTGCGAGTTCTGCAACATCACCGCGATGTTCGGGCACCGGCCGCGCACCAAGACCACGGCACAGGTGCTCGTCGAGCTGGACGGGCTCCATCGGGCTGGCTGGCGCGGGGCGGTTTTTTTCGTAGACGACAATTTCATCGGCAACAAACGCGCGCTCAAAGAGGAGTTGCTGCCGGCGCTGATCCAGTGGCAGAAAGGCGGGCACGGCACTCCGTTCTTCACCGAGGCATCCATCAATCTGGCCGACGATGAGGAGTTGATGCGGCTGATGGTCGAAGCGGGGTTCGACCAGGTGTTTGTCGGCATCGAGACACCGGAGGAAGCGGGCCTGGCCGAGTGCAACAAGCGCCAGAACCAGAAGCGCAACCTGGTCGCCGACGTGAAGCGCATCCAGCGCGCGGGGTTGGAGGTGCAGGGCGGATTCATCGTCGGGTTCGACAGCGACACGCCCACGATTTTTGCGCGGCAGATCGAGTTCATCCAGCAAAGCGGCATTGTCACGGCGATGGTTGGCCTGCTCCAAGCCGTACCCGGCACGAAGCTTCACCAGCGACTGAACGTTCAGGGTCGACTGATCGGGCACACCACCGGCAACAACGTGGATGGGACAACCAACTTCATTCCGCGGATGGATCGAGAAACGTTGCGCCAGGGCTACAAAAGCCTCATGGGCTACCTTTATGCGCCGGGGCCGTATTACCAGCGGATCCGCACCTTCCTGCGCGAGTACCAGCGTCCAAAGATCTCCGGCCCGGCGAACTGGCGGTATTTCATGGCGTTCTTTCATGCCAATCTCCGCCTCGGCATTTTTGGCCGCGAACGTTTCCATTACTGGGGTTTGTTGCTGTGGACATTTTTCCACCGCCCCACCCTGTTCTCGCAGGCCGTCACCCTCTCCATCTACGGTCACCACTTTCGCAAGACCTGCCGGGTGCTGGGGTTGTGACTCGTGAGATGCCACAGGGGGTGAACACCATCCATAACACACGGTAGGGTTACACCCCATAGTGAGGGGCCGCCCGACGGGGTAACGTTCCTCCAGTGATAAAACCAAATAAACACAAAGAGAAAGGAATAATATGTTCTTAGCGATAGGTGGAGCACTGGGAGTTCTGTGGGCGCTGGGGATGGGGTACGGTTATCGAATGGGCGGGGCAATCTACATCGTGCTGGCGGCGGCCATAGTCATGATGGGTTTCGGGCTCCGTCAGTGGTGGCAGCGGCCGGTGGCATAAGCCGTGGCCGGCTTGTCATGCGAAGGCAGGAGAATGACACAGGCCGGGGTCGGCCAGGAGAGCGAAAGTCATGGTAGGGTTTCACCCCATAGCTAGGGGTTGTCCGATGGTATAGCATGGCATGGTGAGCAAACGGAAAAACGGGAATGCCGCAGCGCGAATGGCGTTGCTTCAACGGTGATGAGCGAGCACCAAAAACATACCGAGTTTCTGAGGCAGTGCATTCTTTACGACGAAAGCGCCCGGCGTCAGGAACTGCATGAACGAATCACTCGGATTCAGTGCGACGCGCGCTGTGTGCGACGCGCGGCGTGGCTGATGGCCATGTTGATTGCGCTGGTGGTGGCTGGTCTGGGCTATGAAGTGATTCTGGTGGACAACTTTCCCTACAACCTGCCGCAATTAATCATCAACCTTGTTTGCGCGCTGGGCATAGGATCTCTGATCAGTCTCCTGGCTTTTATGGGCCTGGGGATCGTCTATCGCATGAAGCTGGACCAGCAGCGGGAGGAATGCCGTCAACTGGTCGCGAGGCTGTTGGAGTCCCGCCTGGGCAAGCCGGTTACCACGCCCTTGCGAGACATTCGAAACAATCGTAATGGCGAAGGCGATGGCCGGACCGTCCGCGTTGCCAATGAAGCCAATGGTTCTGCAATAAAGATTGAATCAGCCGCCCAAGGCTGAAACTGCGGGTCGCGTGCCAGGGCTACAGCGTCACTGGGTTATTTTATTTTTCAAATCATCCGCCACTGGATTAGCCGTCGGGGAACGCCGTCAATAACGCACGGTAGGGTTATACCCCATAGCAACGGGAAGATTTCCATGGTTATTGTATGCGCATGAAAATTAAACAGAACATGGAGTTGGCGTTCGGTGACATGCTCACGGCGCGTCTGATGATATTTCGCGAGCAGCCGCATTTTTTAATTTCTTCCGCGAAAGGAAGGTCCGTATGAACAAGGCAAACGCTCTGGTTGACCGAATCAAAATTGGGCTGGGGATTGTGCTGTTGGCGACTTTGACAGGATGTATCGGTTGGGTGGGCGGAGGTTACGGCGGCGAGGTGGTGGTGCCGGGGCCTGATCTGTTTCTTTTCGGCGGCGGCTATGATCGGGGGCGCGATGTGCATAATTACAGTCAGCGCGGAGTTGCAAGCCGTGCAGCGGCGCATCCCAGCGGTGGTGGACATGCGAGCGGCGGGGGGAAGCGGTAAACCATACAACTTAACCAACCTGATAAATCTACATTTATGAAATTTTCAAACCTATTGACACGTTTTCCCGGCCTTTCGACTATCGCATTGTTGGCGGGTATCTGGGGTATTTTTCCAGCGGACCTTTATGCGGCGGAGCCGAATGACGCGCAACCGCAACCTGTGGTTGCGCAACGGTTGTTCGCGTCGCCGGATGACGCCATAAAAGCCTTGCAGGCGGCCACCGCAGCCAAAGATAAAGCGGCCTTGAGCGAAATTTTCGGCTCGGAGGTCCAGGAACTTTTAACCGGCGACGGCGTGCAGGACGCGAACAATGCGCAGCGGTTCGCCACGGTCATGGCGCAGGGCTGCACGCCTGTGAACGAGGGGGAGGACAAAATCACTCTTGAGGTTGGCACGAACAACTGGCCGATGCCGGTTCCACTGGTGAAGACGAACGGGCAATGGCGTTTTGACACGGCGGCGGGCAAGGAGGAAATCATCAACCGGCACATCGGGAAGGACGAACTCCACGCCATCGGCGTTTGCCGGGCTTACGTGACAGCGCAGCGGCAGTTCGTCAGTGTGAACCAGGTCGCGGGCGGAGGAGTGAATTACGCGCGGAAATTCAAGAGCACGCCGGGAATGAGGGATGGCCTCTACTGGCCGGCGGTGGAGAACGAACCGGCCAGCCCATTCGGGCCTTTGGTGGCGGAAGCTCATGCCGAGGGGTATGTCAAGCACAAGGGCACGGGGCCGCATCCGTTTCACGGTTATTATTTCAGGATTCTGACCCGGCAGGGCGAGTCTGCGCCCGGCGGGAAAATGAATTACATGAGCGGCGGCAACCTCGTGGCGGGATTCGCGCTGGTGGCTTATCCGGAGCATTGGGACCAGTCGGGCATCATGACCTTTATCGTCAACCAGGACGGCAAGGTTTATCAGCGAAATTTTGGCGAAAAGACTTCCCGGATTGCCGGGGCGATGAAGGAGTACAATCCGGACAGCGAATGGACGCTGGTGCAGGATGAGGGAGTATTGAGCGCGGTGTCCGAGAAATGATGCCGGCTACCTCAATGTGATTACTGCGCAAACCATTCTGTTGACCAATCAGCGGACGGCGCTAAACCTCCAGATGGAACAACTGACGGCGAGCGTCCAGTTGATCAAAGCATTGGGTGGCGGCTGGGATGTTGCGCATGAAACGCCAGCGGCCATCCCTTGAGCGCCACGCCCGGCCAATAAAGCCGCTCGCGTGGCCGATAATCGAGCAAGAGCAGTGAACATGCTCCACTGGCTGCATGATCTACTACCCCATATTCCGCACTACGGATATGTGCTCGTTTTCATCGTCGTTTTTTTGAACAACCTCGGCGTTCTCCCGCCGGGTTAAACGATTCTTTTGGGGGCCGGATTTGTTTTGGGTAAAACCGCGGATTCGCTGTGGCAACCCGTGGTGGCCGGAACGGTGGCCTGCTTTCTGAGCGGCATCGGTGCCTTCTGGCTGGGACGGCGGCTGGGTCACGGCAGCCTGGAAAAAATCCGCTGGCTCCATCTCACGCCCGAACGGTTAATGTGGCCGGAGCGATTTTTCGAACGCCATGGCGCCAAGACGGTTATTATCGCGCGGTTCATCTTCTTGTTTCCGCCCGTCGCGGCCAATCTGCTAACCGGCATGGGAAAAATGCAATGGCGCACTTTTCTTTTTTACAACCTCACGGGGTCGGCAGCCTATACCACCGGTTACACCCTGCTCGGTTATTTTTTTCGGGAAGAAGTGGAAACTGCTCGAAGCCTGGCTGGGTCCCACCGCGCTTTACCTGATGCTCACGGGGATAGTCATTGTGGTTTTCGCAGTGATTTTCAGACATTCTGTATCCGGGTTTTGGGCGCGCCTTTTTCCCAAAAACAGCAGCAGAAATAAGGGATGGGTAGAACATCCCATAGCGCCAGCCATGGATTCTTCAGTTATGGGGTGTTCACCCCATTCGTTTCTCCGCGTCCAAAAGTTACACTTTCCACAATTGATTAGTGTGAAAACCGAAATATAGGGACACAAAAGGATTGCACCATGACACCCAATGCCGACCAACCCAAGACCCACGAACCGAAGCCCAGTGCATCCGCAGAATCGAAGCCCGAGGCTACTGATGCCAGGACTGACGCGAAGCCCACAGAAACCCCCTCCAAACCAGATGCCAAGGCCGCATCCAAACCGGGCGCGAAGCCTGATGCCAAACCTGATCCGAAAGATGATTTGAAAACCCTGCCGCTGGCGGAGGTGGAGAAAAAATTGGGGTCGTCGCCGGAAGGCCTTACCCGGGCCGAGGCGCAGAAGCGGCTGACCCAATATGGGCCGAACGAGCTGGAAGAAAAGAAGACCAATCCGATCCTGAAATTCCTCTCGTATTTTTGGGGACCAATTCCATGGATGATTGAATTGGCGGTGATTTTGTCAGGCGTGGTCCGGCACTGGCCGGATTTTGTCATCATCCTTCTTTTGCTGGTGGCCAATGCCGTGGTCGGATTCTGGGAGGAACACACGGCGGGCAACGCCATTGAGGCCCTGAAAGCCCAACTGGCGATCAAGGCCCGCGTGAAACGCGACGGGAAGTGGCTCACCCCGCCGGCGCGCGAGCTGGTGCCGGGCGATGTCATCCGCATGAGGCTGGGCGACATTGTGCCGGCGGATGCACGACTGCTGGACGGCGATCCGGTAGAGGTGGATCAGTCCGCGCTGACCGGCGAGTCGTTGCCCGTCGAGCGCAAATCCGGCCAGGCGGTGTTTTCCGGTTCTGTTATTCGTCAGGGCGAAATCGGCGCGCTGGTCTATGTCACAGGTGCGAACACCTATTTTGGCAGGACGGCATCACTCGTGCAGGAGGCGCACACCGTCAGTCATTTTCAAAAGGCGGTTTTGAAGATCGGCAATTATCTGATCATTCTCGCGGTGGCAATGGTGGCGGTGATCATTACCGTCGCGATCTTCCGTGGCGATGCGATTCTCACCACGTTGCAGTTCGCCCTGGTGCTGACCGTGGCGGCGATTCCGGTAGCGATGCCGACGGTGTTGTCGGTGACGATGGCGGTCGGCGCGCGACTGCTCGCCCGGAAAAAGGCGATCGTCAGCAAGCTGGTGGCGATCGAGGAATTGGCGGGCGTGGATGTGCTGTGCGCGGACAAGACCGGCACGCTCACCCAGAACAAGCTGACGTTGGGCGATCCGTTCAGCGTGAACAATGTCCCCGCCGATCAAGTCATCCTCAGTGGCGCGCTGGCGTCGCGCGCGGACAACAACGACACGATTGATCTGGCCGTGCTGGGCGGACTGAAAGACAAGGAAGCGTTGAAGGCTTATGAGGTGGTTCATTTTCAGCCGTTCGACCCGGTGCACAAACGCACCGAGGGCACCGTCAAAGCCAAGGACGGAAAGACGTTCAAGGTGACGAAGGGCGCGCCGCAGGTGATTTTGAAATTGGCCGCCAATGCCGGGCAGGTGAAATCCTCCGTCGAGAAGGCCGTCAACGAATTCGCGGCGCGCGGCTTTCGTTCACTGGGCGTGGCGCGGGCCGAGGGCGACGGGCAATGGCAGTTTCTTGGTGTGTTGCCCCTGTTCGATCCGCCACGGGAAGATGCCAAGGCCACCATCGCGACCGCGCTGGCAATGGGCGTAAAGATCAAGATGGTTACGGGCGATGCCTTGGCCATCGCCAAGGAAACCGCCAAGAAGCTGGACATGGGCACCAACATCCTCGATGCCGCCAGCTTGGGCGACTCGAAAAAGAGGAGTCAGCAGAAGTGGCGGAGTCCATTGAAAAGGCCGATGGTTTTGCCCAGGTGTTCCCCGAACACAAATTCCACATTGTGGATACCCTGCAAAAACGCGGCCACATGGTCGGCATGACGGGTGACGGGGTGAATGACGCGCCCGCGCTCAAGAAAGCCGACTGCGGCATCGCCGTTTCGGGCGCGACGGACGCGGCGCGCGCAGCGGCGGCCATCGTGCTGACGACGCCCGGCCTGTCGGTGATCATTGACGCGATCAAGGAGAGCCGGAGAATTTTCCAACGGATGAACAGCTACGCGATTTACCGCATCGCCGAAACGCTGCGCGTGCTGTTGTTCATGACGGCGGCAATCCTGATCTTCAACTTTTATCCGTTGACGGCGGTGATGATCGTGATGCTGGCGTTGCTCAACGATGGGGCGATCCTGTCCATTGCCTACGACCATGTTCATTACAAGGACGAGCCCGAGGCCTGGAACATGCGTGTGGTGTTGGGGATCGCCTCGGTGCTGGGCATCGTCGGACCCATTGCCGCGTTTGGCCTGTTCTACCTGGGCGACCGCGTTTTTCACCTCGACCGTCCGCATCTTCAACCAATGATGTATCTGATGTTGTCCGTGGCCGGACATCTGACCATTTTTCTCACCCGCACGCGCGGCCCGTTCTGGTCCATTCGTCCCGCGAAGATTTTGTGGATTGCCGTGCTCGGTACCCAAATCATCGCGACGTTGATCGCGGTCTATGGATTCCTGATGCCGCCCCTCGGTTGGGGTTGGGCCGGGTTTGTCTGGGCCTATGCGTTGGTGTGGTTCCTTGTAAGCGACCGCGTGAAACTGCTGGCGTATCGGATTTTCGAGCCTGTCAAGGCTGTGGCTAAACCTGAAGCCAAGACACCGTCCGATTTGACGCCGCAGATTGCCAAGCGAGCCTATGAACTCTACGAGCAGCGCGGCCGCCAGGACGGTCGAGCCGTTCAGGACTGGGGTCAAGCGGAGCGGGAGATTCGGCAAGATGAACCCCATAAATACACCGACACGAACAACCCGGCGGGCATGGCGAAAGAATAAAGATGAAAATCAATTCCATCAATTTCCGCAAACAGCTCTGGAGACAAAACCATGACCAATAAACAACCACAACAACCGTCTAAAATCGGCATGGTCGGCTTGGGCGTTATGGGACGCAACTTCGTGCTGAACATGGCCGATCACGGCTTTTCGGTGGCGGGTTATGACAAGGACCTCACCAAGGTCGAGGCGCTGCGGATGGAATCAGCCGAACACAACATCGGCGCCGCGGCGAACATCCTTGATTTCATTGCCAGGCTTCGTAAACCGCGCGCAATCATGATGCTGGTGCCCGCAGGCCCGCCGGTGGATTCGGTCATCAAGGATTTGTTGCCACACCTGGACAAGGACGATCTCATCATTGACGGCGGCAACTCCTATTTCAAAGACACGGACGTGCGTGCCCGCAACCTGATGGCGAACGGCATACAATTCCTCGGCGTGGGAGTGTCGGGTGGCGAAGAAGGCGCGCGTCACGGGCCGAGCATCATGCCCGGCGGGCCGAAAGGGGCCTACGATAGGGTCCGTCCCGCCTTTGAAGCTGCCGCAGCGAAGGTCAACGGCGAGCCGTGCGTGACGTGGCTGGGGCCGGGATCGGTCGGTCACTTCGTGAAAATGGTCCACAACGGCATCGAATACGGTGTCATGCAATTGATTGCCGAGACCTACGACCTGATGAAACGGGGTTGGGGCTTGAACGACGATGAAGTGCAGGAGGTCTATGCTTCATGGAACAAGGACGAACTCAATGGCTATCTGGTGGAGATCACCAGCCATATTTTCTCCAAACCGGACGAGAAGACCGGCCAGCGACTGATCGACGAAATCCTCGACGTGGCCAAACAGAAAGGCACCGGCATGTGGACCTCACAAAGCGCGATGGAACTGCAAGTGCCGATTCCGACGATTGATCTGGCAGTCGCGATGCGAGACTTGTCCGCGTTCGAGAAGGAACGGGAGCAGGCTGGCGCGATTTATCGGCGCTCCGTGCGGCGTTTCAACAGTGACCGTGATGCCTTTCTCACACAACTGGGCCGCGCGCTTTTTGCCGGGATGATTATCATCTACGCACAAGGTCTGGCACTTTTGGCGGTTGCTTCGGACAAATACAAGTATCACCTCGATCTCGAAGCCGTGGCGCGGATCTGGCGGGGCGGCTGCATTATCCGCGCCGCGTTGCTGGAAGACATCTGCGCGGCGTTCCACGCGCGGCGCGATCTGCCGAATTTGCTGCTGGATCCCAACTTGTCGCGCAAGGTCATGGAGCATCAGGAGGATTTGCGCCAGGTGGTATGCCAGGCGGCCGAGGCAGGGGTGCCGGCCCCGGGGTTGATGGTCTCTTTGGGTTATCTCGACGCCTATCGCAGCGCCTGGTTGCCGGCCAATCTCATCCAGGCCCAGCGCGACTATTTCGGAGCCCACACCTATGAGCGGATCGATGCCAAGGGCACGTTTCACACGGAATGGGAAAAGGAGGGGAAATAATGAAAATGACGAGAACACTCCAATGTGTCGGTGTCGCCGCCGACCACGGCGGTTACGAGTTAAAGAAATATCTGGCGGGGAAATTGCGCGAAGCCGGTCATGAAGTGGTTGACTTTGGCGACGGTCGACCGAAAGAGGACGATGATTATCCAGATTTTGTTGTGCCGCTGGCCCGCGCGGTTGCCGCCGGGGTGGTGGATCGCGGCGTGGGCATTTGTGGAAGTGGGGTTGGAGCATCGGTCTGCGCGAACAAAGTGGCGGGGGTTCGGGCCTGCTTGATTCACGAAAACTTTTCGGCGCATCAAGGCGTCGAGGACGACGATCTGAACCTGATCTGTTTTGGCGGCCTCGTGGTCGGTCACGCCCTCGCCTGGGAATTAGTGCAGACATTTCTCGCCGCGCGATTCAGCGGCGCGGCGCGCTTTCGTCGCCGTCTGGCGAAAGTGGCGGAACTCGAAAGCAAACCACCCAAACAAACGTCATGAAAATAAGTCCCCTGGCCGGAAAACCGGCGCCACCCGGAATACTGGTCGATGTGCCGCGACTTGTCTCGGCCTACTACACCGGTGTGCCCGATCCTGCGGTACCGGGACAGCGAGTGGCGTTTGGCACATCGGGCCATCGCGGCTCTTCGTTCAAGCTGGCTTTCAACGAATGGCACATCCTCGCGATAACCCAGGCGATTTGCCTTTATCGCAAGCGGCAAAACATCTCCGGCCCGCTGTATCTCGGCATGGATACACACGCGCTTTCCGTTCCGGCCTGCGCCACCGCGCTGGAGGTTCTGGCGGCAAACAGAATTGAGGTGATGCTTGCCGAAGGGGACGAATACACGCCGACCCCGGTGATCTCCCATGCGATCCTGACTTACAACCGCGGGCGCAAACAGGGACTCGCCGACGGGATTGTCATTACGCCCTCACACAATCCGCCGCATGACGGTGGCTTCAAATACAACCCGCCCAATGGCGGACCGGCAGATAACGCAGTCACCGCTTGGATTGAGGCAAAGGCGAATGCGCTGCTGGAAGTCCATCTCAAGGGGGTGAAACGAATTCCCCACGCGCAGGCGCTGCGCGCCGCGACGACGCATCGGCACGATTATCTTACTGCCTACGTCAATGACCTCGGCAATGTTATTGATCTGAACATCATTCGCAGCGCGAAGATCCATCTGGGCGTTGATCCGCTGGGCGGTGCCGGCGTCCATTACTGGGCGCGAATCGCGGAGCAACATGGTTTGAACCTGACGGTGGTTGACGAGACGGTTGATCCCACCTTTCGGTTCATGACGGTGGATTGGGATGGCCAGATTCGCATGGATCCGTCTTCGACTTATGCAATGCAGCGGCTGATCGGGATGAAGGATCATTTTGATCTCGCGTTTGCCTGCGACACCGACCACGACCGGCACGGGATTGTCACCAAAAGCGATGGATTGCTGCCGCCTAATCACGACCTTTGCGTGGCGATTTTCTATCTTTTTCAGAACCGGCCGAAGTGGTCCAAATCGGCGGCGGTCGGCAAAACGATCGTGAGCAGCCAGATGATTGACCGGATCGCCGCCAAACTTGGCCGGAAGCTCTTCGAGGTGCCGGTCGGTTTCAAGTGGTTCGTGGATGGCTTGCTCGATGGCTCGCTGGGATTTGGTGGCGAGGAAAGCGCCGGCTCGGTTTTCCTTCGTCTGGATGGCACCGTCTGGACAACGGACAAGGATGGATTCATTCCCTGTTTGCTCGCAGCGGAGATCACCGCGCGGATGGGCGACGATCCCGGCGAGATTTACCGCGAATTCAGGCACGCGTTCGGTGAACCGTCCTATGACCGGGTTGATGCCCTGGCCACTCCGGAACAAAAGGAGCGGATGGCGAAACTTTCATCACAGCAGGTCAAGCTCACCGGGTTGGCGGGCGAAAAAATCAAGACCATCCTCACCCATGCGCCGGGCAACGATGCCCCCATCGGTGGATTGAAAGTAATTGCCAAAAGCGGCTGGTTCGCGGTGCGTCCGTCCGGCACCGAGAACATCTATAAAATTTACGCCGAAAGCTTCCAGGGAGAGGAGCATCTACACCGCATCCTGGAAGAAGCCCAGACAATCATCAACGCTGCTTTGGCGGCGTCACCACCGAAGCCGGTGATTCCGTCCAAACCAAAACGAAAGAAAAAAACATGAACAAACAAACACCGGTCAGCAAGCCGATCTATTGTCAATTAACTGCGGATGTTGAAGGCTTCGATTCCCTGGCAGAGCTGGCGCTGGACCTGCGCTGGTCGTGGAATCACGCCACCGACGAAGTGTGGCGGCAGCTTGATCCCGCGCTGTGGGAGTTCACTCAAAACCCCTGGGTGGTGCTGCAGACCGTCTCGAAGGACAAACTGCAGCGCGTGCTGGCCAATCCTGCCTTCCGCAAGAACATTGACGACCTGCTGCGAGCCAAGCGTCAGGCGGCGGAGACGCCCGCGTGGTTTCAGAAAAACCATCCGCAGTCGCCTTTGAAGTGTGTCGCGTATTTCAGCATGGAATATATGTTGAGCGAAGCGCTGCCCATTTACTCCGGCGGGCTGGGCAATGTGGCCGGCGATCAGCTCAAAGCCGCCAGTGACCTGGGCGTGCCGGTGGTCGGAGTGGGACTGCTCTACCAACAGGGCTATTTTCGCCAGGTGATTGACAAGGACGGCGCGCAACAAGCCCTCTATCCGTATAACGACCCCGGACAGTTGCCGATCACACCGTTGCGCCAACCCAACGGCGAGTGGTTGCGTTTGGAGATCGCCTTGCCTGGCTACTCGGTCTGGCTGCGCGCCTGGCAGGTTCAGGTTGGTCGGGTGAAACTTTACCTGCTGGATAGCAATGACGCGGCGAACTTTCCCGCTCATCGCGGGATTACCAGCGAGCTGTATGGCGGCGGACCGGAGTTGCGCCTCAAGCAGGAGTTGCTGCTTGGGATTGGCGGCTGGCGGCTGCTCGCTGCTCTCGGCATCCAGCCGGATGTCTGTCACCTGAATGAAGGTCATGCGGCCTTCGCGGTGTTGGAGCGCGCCCGCAGTTTCATGCAAGAGAACTCGCTGCCTTTTGAAGTGGCGCTGGCCGCCACGCGGGCGGGGAATCTCTTTACCACCCACACGGCCGTGGCCGCCGGGTTTGACCGTTTCACTCCGGCCCTCCTCGAGCAATACCTCGGCGGTTATGCGGAGAAGAAACTCGGAATTCCCCTCCACGACTTGCTGGCCTTGGGCCGCCAAAATCCGAACGACGCGTCGGAAAATTTCAACATGGCCTATCTCGCCATTCGCGGCAGCGGGTCGGTGAATGGCGTGAGTCGCTTGCATGGAAAAGTCAGCCGGCAACTCTTTGCGCCGCTGTTTCCACATTGGCCAGCGGACGAAGTGCCCGTCGGCCATGTGACCAACGGAGTCCACATGCCGACCTGGGACTCGGCCGCCGCCGATGAGCTTTGGACGAAGGCCTGTGGCAAAGACCGCTGGCTGGGGAAGGCGGAACCCTTGGAGCAGGACATTCGCCGTGTCTCCGACGACAGCTTTTGGCAATTTCGCCTCGCCACCAGCAAGTCGCTGGTGGAATACGCCCGCGAGCGGCTGGCCCGGCACTATGCCGCCGCCGGTGCGTCGCCCGAGACGGTTGAAAAGGCAAAACATCTGTTTGATCCCAACGCATTGACACTGGGTTTTGCGCGTCGCTTTGCGACCTACAAAAGACCCAACCTGCTGCTACACAACCCGGAACGGCTGCTGCGTTTGTTGTCCAATCCCCAGCGCCCGGTGCAACTCATCATCGCGGGCAAGGCTCATCCGGCGGACCTGGCGGGACAAGCCCTGATTCAGAAATGGATACAGTTCATTCGCCGGCCGGAGGTCCGTCCGCATGCGATTTTCCTCAGCGACTATGATATGGACTTGACCGGACGTTTGGTGCAAGGCGTGGATGTTTGGATCAATACGCCACGGCGACCGTGGGAGGCGTGTGGCACGAGCGGCATGAAGGTGCTGGTCAACGGCGGCATCAATCTTTCGGAACTGGACGGCTGGTGGGCCGAAGCTTATGTGCCGGAGCTGGGCTGGGCGTTGGGCGACGGCCAGGAACACGGTGACGATCCGTCATGGGATGCGGCCGAAGCCGAGGCGCTCTACGAACGGCTCGAACGCGAGGTGATTCCGGAGTTTTATAACCGCAACGAAAAAGGCATTCCCACGGCCTGGGTCGCGCGAATGCGGGAAAGCATGGCTCGATTGACGCCGCGCTTCTCCGCCAATCGCGCCGTGTGCGAATACACCGAACAACATTATCTCCCGGCCGCGATCGCCTGCCAGGCGCGCGTGGCCAACAAAGGTGCGATCGGCAGGCAAATGGTGGACTGGCGGCACAGTCTGGAACAGAAATGGGCCACGCTGCACTTCGGCGAATTAAAAGTGGCGACCCAAGGTGAACAGCATATATTTGAAGTCCAAATCTATTGCAGAGACCTTGACCCGAAAGCCGTGAGGGTGGAGCTTTACGCCGATGGAATCAAAGACAGCCTGCCGGTGCGGCAGGAAATGACCTGTCTTCATCCATTGGCCGGCGAATCAGGGGGCTACGTTTTCAGCGTCACCGTGTCGGCGGCTCGCCCGACAGCGGACTACACGGCGCGAGTGATGCCGCGCTGCGACGGCGCTGCCATTCCTCTGGAAGCCGCTCACATCCTGTGGCAGCGATGATGAAAACAAACGACCAACTTGAACCGACGGTGTTCGTCATTTTTGGCGGTGCCGGTGACTTGACCTGGCGGAAACTCGTGCCGGCCTTGTTCGACCTCTCCCGGGATCGAAGCATGCCCGCTCACTTCTCGGTCATCGTGGTGGATCGCGTCAAATTCAGCGACGACCAGCTGCGGCGACGGTTGCACGATGGCGTCAAACAATTCTCCCGTTTCGGTAAAACCAAAGGCGCCGCCTGGAATCAGTTCGCACAACACATCCACTACCAGCAGGGCGATTTCAAGAAACTGCAAACTTATACGGCCCTGGGCAAACATTGCGCGAAGCTGGAAAAGGAATGGGGTGCCAAAGTCCACCGCATCTTTTACATGGCCACACCGCCGAGCCTGTTCGGCGAAATCCCCAAATACCTCGGCAAGGCCGGACTTGCGCGTGACCGGCAATTCGCGCGGATCGTGGTCGAAAAACCGATCGGCTATGACCTGGAATCCGCCCGCGCCCTGAACGCCATTCTCGCCGCCAATTTCGAGGAATCCCAGATCTTCCGTATCGACCATTATTTGGGCAAGGAAACGGTGCAGAACATTCTGGCCTTCCGCTTTGCCAATCCCCTCTTCGAGCCGATCTGGAACCGCCGTTATGTGGATTGTGTCACCATCACCGCCGTCGAAGCCGTCGGCGTCGAACATCGAGGCGGCTATTACGACCACGCCGGGGCACTGCGCGACATGGTGCAGAATCACCTGATGCAACTGCTCTGCCTCGTGGCGATGGAACCGATGGTCTCCTTCGATGCCGACGAGATTCGCAACAAGAAGGTGGACGTCCTCCACGCCGTTCGGCCGATTGACCGGGACGCCGTTCACCAATGCGTGGTGCGCGGTCAATACGGCCAGGGTTGGATTGGCGGCAAAAAAGTTCCCGGTTACCGTCAAGAAGACGGTGTGTCGACCGATTCCCAAACGGAAACGTTTGTCGCACTCAGACTGTTCCTCGACAACTGGCGCTGGCAGGGCGTGCCTTTCTACCTACGCACCGGCAAGCGGCTCACCCGGCAGTCCTCGGAAATTGCCATCCAATTTCGCGGAGTGCCGCATCAGTCGTTTCCGGCTGAGTCCACGCTCGACTGGCAGTCGTCCCGGCTGGTGATGTCCATCCAACCCGACGAAGGCATCGTGCTGCGCTTTCAGGCAAAGCACCCCGGACCAAAGATGCACCTGCGCTCCGTGGAGATGCAGTTCAATTACCAGGACACCTTCGCCGCCCCGTCGCCTGACGCCTATGAAACGTTGCTCTGGGACGTAATGAAGAATGACGCCACCTTGTTCATGCGCGCCGATCAGGTGGAGGCCGCCTGGCGGTTGTTGATGCCGGTGCTCGACGTCTGGTCGGCAGCTCCGCCCAGTGACTTTCCCAATTACGCCGCCGGCACCTGGGGGCCCGAGGAAGCTCAGGGGCTGCTGGCCCAGGGACACAGTTGGCCCCTGCCGACCGAACTGGTGGGACAGTGTAAGAAAAAGGGAAAGAATTCGTGACTCAAGATAACATGAAACCTCCGATCGAATACATCATCGTCGCGGTGCCTTTTCACGCCGATGCCGCCACCCATGACGAGCTGGCGCGGAAAGTGAACGAAAAAATAAACGCCGGGTACGAACTCTATGGTTCACCGTTCCTCAGCGAGGAAATGATGTATCAGGCAATGACGAAACTCATTCTCCAGACTTCCCCGCTCCCGACCCAATGAAAAGAAACGCGCCAATCACGGCATTGTTTCTGGATATTGGCGGTGTCCTGCTCACCAACGGGTGGGATCATCATGCCCGCAAACGGGCGGCGACCCGCTTCAAGCTGGAGTTGACCGAGATGGAGAATCGGCATCACCTGACCTTCGACACCTACGAAGAGGGGAAGCTCACGCTGGAAGAATATTTGGGTCGGGTGGTCTTCCACCAAAAGCGATCGTTTACCCGGGCTCAGTTTCGGCGTTTCATGTTCGCGCAATCGAAACCTTGCACGGAAATGATTGAGTTGGTCCGCAAGCTCAAGGCAAAGTATGACTTGAAGGTCATCGTGCTTAGCAACGAAGCGCGCGAACTGAATGCATACCGGATTCGAAAGTTCAAGCTGGACGGGTTTGTGGATTCTTTTGTTTCCTCCTGCTTCGTGCATCTCCGAAAACCAGACGCGGATATTTTTAAACTGGCGCTGGACGTAGCCCAGACGCCCGCTCTGCAGATCGTCTATATTGAAAACACCCCGATGTTTGTCCAGGTTGCGGACGGTTTAGGGATTCGAAGCATTCTTCACACGGATTACAGGTCCACGCGCGCGAAACTGGCTACGCTCGGATTGGAGGTCGCAGGATGAGCGAAAAACCATCCGTCCTGACGATCAATGGCGGCTCGTCGAGCATCAAGTTCGCGCTGTACCACACAGGCGAACCGCTGAAGCGAGGACTCCATGGAAAGGTTGACCGCATCGGCTTGAGCGGGACGAGTCTGACGTTCCATGACCCGGCCAGGAAACAACAGGACAGTCGCAGCCTCACCGCCGCTGATCATAAATCGGCGGCGGGTTTCCTGATTGATTGGCTCGAAGGCCAGAATGGTTTTGAATCAGTCCGGGCTGTGGGACACCGGGTGGTCCACGGCATGAAACACACCGCGCCCGAGCTTGTCACCCAGGAATTGTTGGATGAACTGCATCGCATCAGGCCGTACGACCCGGATCATCTGCCCCGCGAGATCGAACTGATCGAGGCGTTCCGCCAACGTCATCCAAAACTGCCCCAGGTGGCCTGTTTTGATACGGCATTTCACCAGACCATGCCGCGCGTGGCCAAACTGCTTCCAATTCCGCGTCGCTACGACGCAAAGGGCGTTCAACGCTACGGATTCCATGGTTTGTCCTATGCCTATCTGATGGAAGAACTCGCACGCCTCGGCGACCCGGCGGCAGCGAAGGGCCGGGTGATCCTCGCACATCTCGGAAACGGCGCCAGCCTGGCCGCCGTCCGCGACGGCAAAAGCATGGACACCAGCATGGGCTTCACGCCGACGGCGGGATTGGTGATGAGCACGCGCTCCGGCGATTTGGATCCCGGCTTGGCGCCGTATCTGGCACGAACCGAGCAGCTGACTACCAAACAATTTTACGAAATGGTGAACCACAAGTCCGGACTGCTCGGCGTTTCGGAAATCAGCTCCGACATGCGGGACTTGATCGCGCAGGAAGCCGGTGATGTGCGGGCGGCGGAAGCCGTGGCGCTTTTTTGTTATCAGGCGAAAAAGTGGATCGGCTCCTCTGCCGCCGCCCTCGGCGGATTGGACACGTTGGTTTTCTCCGCCGGCATCGGGGAAAACTGCCCGTCCATTCGCGCACGCATCTGTGAGGGACTGGGCTTCCTCGGCATCGAATTAAACGAGGCGCGCAACGCGGAGAATGCGGCGGTAATTTCCACGGCCGCCAGCCGGACCACAGTGCGCGTCATCCGCACGGACGAAGAACTGATGATTGCGCGCTCCGTATGCCGCATTCTCGCACCCGGCGCGGTGAACAAAAGGGATTGAACCATGAAAACCAACACACTCACGCCGGAACTGCTCCGCCAGATGGACGCGTATTGGCGGGCTGCCAACTATCTCTCGGTAGGCCAGATTTATCTCTACGACAATCCGCTGCTGAAGCGGCCGCTGGCGCTCGCGGATGTAAAGCACATGTTGCTCGGACACTGGGGCACGACCCCCGGGCAGAACTTCATTTACGTGCACCTGAACCGGGTCATCAAAAAATACGATCTCGACATGATTTACGTCTCCGGCCCCGGTCACGGCGGCCCGGCCGTCGTGGGCAACACGTATCTCGAGGGCACTTACAGCGAGATCTATCCCAACATCAGCCAGGATGAAGCCGGGCTGCGGAAGCTCTTTCTTCAATTTTCGTTTCCCGGAGGAATTCCCAGCCACGCCTCGCCGGAATGTCCGGGCTCAATCCACGAAGGCGGTGAGCTGGGCTATTCGCTCAGTCATTCGTTCGGGGCGGTGTTCGACAATCCTGATTTGATTGTCGCCTGCGTTGTCGGCGATGGCGAGGCGGAAACCGGGCCGCTGGCCACGGCGTGGCATTCCAACAAGTTTCTCAATCCGGCCACCGACGGCGCGGTGCTGCCGATCCTGCATCTCAACGGCTACAAGATTTCCAACCCGACCCTCCTTGCCCGCATCACCCGCGATGAATTGGAGCTGTTGCTCCGCGGTTACGGATGGACGCCGTACTTCGTCGAAGGTCACGAGCCTGAATTGATGCATGAGGCCATGGCGGCGGCGCTCGACACGGCGGTGGAGCGGATCAAAAAAATCCAACAGGATGCCCGCGTCCATGGTAATCTCACGCGTCCGCGATGGCCGATGATCGTCCTCAATTCGCCCAAGGGCTGGACGGGGCCAAAGGTGGTGGACGGCCTGCAAGTGGAAGGCACATTCCGTGCACATCAGGTACCGCTCTCTGACCCGGCCACGCATCCCGAACATCTCAAGTTATTGGAAGACTGGCTGAAGAGTTACCGGCCGGAAGAGCTTTTCGATGAGCACGGCCGCCTGAAACCGGAACTGGCTGAGCTTGCACCCAAGGGCGAACGACGCATGGGCGCGAATCCCCACGCCAACGGCGGCATCCTCCTCCGTGACCTGCGGATGCCCGATTTCCGCGACTACGCGGAAGCCGTGCCCATGCCGGGCGCGCGCGGCATCGGCGACACGCATGTGCTCGGGCCTTTCCTGCGCGATGTGGCGAAGCTGAACAGTGTGCAACGGAATTTCCGGGTCTTTGGCCCCGACGAGACGCTCTCCAACGGCTTGGAAGCCCTCTTTGAAGTTACCAAACGACAATGGGACGCTACAACTGTGCCGAACGACGAATTTCTCGCGCCCGCCGGGCGGGTGATGGAAATGCTCAGCGAGCACCAGTGCGAGGGCTGGTTGGAAGGCTACCTGCTCACCGGGCGGCATGGTCTCTTCAACTGCTACGAGGCATTCATCCACATCGTGGATTCGATGTTCAATCAGCACGCCAAGTGGCTGAAGGTTACGGCGCACCTGCCGTGGCGGCGGAAGATCGCTTCGCTCAACTACCTGCTGGCCTCACATGTCTGGCGGCAGGATCATAACGGTTTTACCCATCAAGACCCCGGTTTCATTGACCACGTCGTGAACAAGAAGGCCAGCATCGTGCGCGTTTACCTGCCGCCGGATGCAAATTGTCTGTTGTCGGTCATGGACCACTGCCTGCGCAGCCGCCATTACGTCAACGTCGTGATCGCGGGCAAACACCCTGCGCCGCAATGGCTGACGATGGACGCCGCCGTCAAACATTGCACCGAGGGCATCGGTATCTGGCAATGGGCCAGCAACGACCAAGGCGTTGCGCCCGACGTGGTCATGGCCTGTTGTGGCGACGTACCCACGCTGGAGACGCTCGCCGCCGTGTCCATTTTGCATGAACATCTGCCTGATCTGAAAATCCGCGTGGTCAACGTCGTTGACCTCATGAGGCTACAACCGCAAACCGAGCACCCGCATGGTTTGAGTGAAAGGGACTTTGATGAGGTTTTCACCAAGGACAAGCCGGTTATCTTCGCCTTCCATGCCTACCCGTGGCTGATTCACCGGTTGACCTACCGCCGCACCAACCACGACAACATCCACGTCCGCGGCTACAAGGAAGAAGGCACCATCACTACGCCCTTCGACATGACGGTGCTCAACGAGTTGGACCGCTTCCACCTTGTGATGGACACCATCGACCGCGTGCCGAAGACCGGCGAGAAAGGCATCTACCTGAAGCAGCAGCTCAAGGACAAACTGATCGAGCACAAGCAATACATCGACAAAAACGGCCAAGACCTGCCGGAGATTCGGAATTGGAAGTGGGGCAACGCCAAATGAATGCGCTTATAGAACCCCATGCCGACCCGTTCAAGACTCCCGGATCGAGGCCCGATGCGAAAGATGATCTAAAATCCCTGCCCCTGTCAGAAGTGGAGAAAAAGTTGGGGTCGTCGCCGGACAGCCTCACGCAAGCGGAGGCGCAGAAACGGCTGACCCAATATGGACCAAACGGGATTGCCAAAAAGAAAACCAATCCGTTTTTGAAATTTCTCTCCTGTTTCTGGAGTCCCATCCCGTGGATGATAGAGATTGCGGTGATTCTCTCGGGCGCGGTTGGGCGCTGGCCGGATTTTTTCATCATCTTTCTTTTGCTGGTGGCCAACGCCGTGATCGAATTCCGGGAAGAACACGCGGCGGGCAACGCCATCGAGGCCCTCAAGGCCAAGCTGGCGATCAAGGCCCGGGTGAAACGTGACAGGAAGTGGATCAACCCGCCAGCGCGCGAGTTGGTGCCGGGCGACGTCATCCGCGTGCGGCTGGGCGACATTGTGCCGGCGGATGCGCGCCGCATCCGTGAACTGGTCGAAGCCGTGCAGGGAAGTTTGACAGGCAGAATGGAGCAGGTGAGCCAGTCATGAAAGCGTGTGGCATGCTCGTGTTGTTTTTGGCGGGTTCACTGGTTGCGCAGGCGGATGACGACACGGTCACCATGCCGGAACTGATTCAAGGCGCGCAACAATGGGCGCAGGAAAATCTCGACACCAACGTTCTTAACGCGCTTTCCGAAGCGGACGGGCGCGCGGTGCAGCAATTTTTTCACGATGTGCAGCAGCGCTTTCAAGGCGACTACGTGGTGGATTTGGCGGCGCTGCGGCAGACGGCGCGCACCGTCCTGCCGTTGCTGGAAAGCCGCGAGGAAACCCGGCCCTACGCCGCGTGGCTCAAGGCGCAGATGGATTATCTGGATGTCGCGGACGAAATCCGGCTCACGATACCACCGCCAACTGTTGAAACCAACCTGCCGCCCCAAACGGTTCCCAATCCCCCGCCGCAAAAGGAACGCGAGCTTTGGGAGAGAAAAGTTTCCGGTGGTCCCTGGCCGGCCCTGGCAAAAGAATATGTGCCGGAGTTGAAGCCGATTTTCGCCGCGCAAATGGTGCCACCGGAACTGGTCTGGGTGGCGGAAGTGGAATCGTCGTTTGACCGTCGAGCACTGAGTCCGGCGGGAGCAGCGGGATTATTTCAATTGATGCCGGACACGGCCAAACGGTTCGGCCTTTCCTTGTGGCCGCGCGATCAACGTTATCAACCGGAACCAAGCGCGACCGCCTCCGCCCAGTATCTGAAATATCTTTACGACCGTTTCAAGGATTGGCGGCTCGCCCTGGCCGCTTACAACGCCGGTGAAGGCACGGTGCAAAAACTTCTGGATCGCGATAAAACGCGCAGCTACGACGCCATCGCCGAACATCTGCCCGCGGAAACGCAAATGTATGTGCCCCGCGTCGAAGCCGTCCTTCTGCAGCGTGAAGGCGCGAACCTCGAACAACTTTCCGCGCCGCAAGGTTAACCCCGGCCTGAAATCTGTCTCTTTGACCGGCTGCCGGGTAGTTTAAGCAGCCAGACCGAGGTCTTTCTCCTTCGCTTTGCCTTAGCGCCAGCAGGATCAGTTTTTCGGGGAGCGCCATCAATTGCGTAAGGTAGGGTTACACCCCATAGCAAGGGGCCGGCCCACAGCCTAGTCTGTCACCTGCGATAAAACCAAAAACGCATAAACGAAAGAACAAATATGATGACCAATAACAATGCAGTCGTGGCGATCTACAAATCACACACTGAAGCCGAAGCTGCCGTCAAGGAACTGCAACAATCGGGATTTGACATGAAGAAACTCTCAATTGTCGGACGCGACTATCACACCGATGAACATGTGGTCGGCTACTATAATACCGGGGACCGCATGAAACACTGGGGAAAACTGGGAGCCTTCTGGGGCGGGATTTGGGGGTTGTTGTTCGGCTCCGCGTTCTTTTTGATTCCCGGTGTCGGACCGTTGCTGGTGGCAGGACCGCTCGTCGGTTGGATCGTCGGGGGACTGGAAGGTGCCGTGGTGGTGGGCGGTTTGAGCGCGATTGGCGCCGGACTCTACAGCCTGGGCATCCCCAAGGACAGCATTCTGCAATACGAGACAGCCCTCAAGTCCGGCAAGTTTGTCGTGATCGCCCACGGCTCCGCCGGGGAAACGACTCACGCCCGGGAGATCATCAACCGCACCAACCCGGAGACGTTGCAAGAACATCAGCCTTCACGCAACAGCCAGGAGCCTTGCCTCGTGGGGGCATAATTGGGGCGCAGAACGCAATCACTCAATCAAAAACAACCATTATGAAAAACAAAACATCCGTCATAACATTCCTTTTCATCGCCGCAGTTGCGGTGGGCTGCAATAAAGAGCAGTCCACCTCGCAGCAGATGGACAAGGTTCAAACCGAAACGAAGCAGGCCGCGCAGGATATGAAGGATTACACCTTCGCGCAGAAGGCTGAATTCGTCAAAACCATGCAGGGCCAGTTGGACGCCCTTAACAAGGATTTAGACCAGCTCTCCGCCAAAATCGAAAGCTCCAGCGATGCGGTCAAAGCCGAGGCCGGACCCAAACTTCAGGCGTTGCGCGATCAGGTGGCCCAGTTGAATAAACAGCTGACCGATGCCCAGAACGCCACTGAGTCCACTTGGGACAGCGTCAAAGGCGGCTTCTCGAAGGCCTACGACGCGACGAAGACCGGTTTCAACCAAACACGCCAGTGGCTGAGCGACAAAATCGCGCCCTGAGACGAACGTTGTTCGCACCCGGCTGCGGTGCGCAAGCATGCACCGCCGTCTGGCAACCAGTGCAAACTTATGATTCATGCTTTTGACTGGCGTTGATGATGATTTCCTGCCGTATGGGCGGGTTTGCCTCAATTCCTCCTGGTGATCGCCGCGATTTTGGTCGGAGGTCATTCCTTGCGCCAGTCATGCTATTTATAACCTGAGAAACGTGCCATGTTCGCAAATTCAACCAAGGCACCCGGTGCATTTGTGTCTTCCTGCTTGCGTGCGATGGGCCGATTGGGCGGGAGGGTTTGGGCGCAATGGGATGAGTTGCGACATGCAGCGGCAGTCATTGGGACCGTGCTTTTCTTCTGTGTTCAACCTCGGCACTGGATGCGCACGGTGCGAAAGGCGTTTGCCCTGCAAGTCCTGTCCATCGGCATCGAACCGCTCTGGTTTGTTGGCGCGGTGGCAGTGTTCGTTGGCATTTCGGTGGTGGTGCAGCTCACTTTTTGGGTCGGCGAAGCGGGGCAGTCACAACTACTCGGGCCGCTGCTGGTGACCGTTGTGGCCCGCGAGCTCGGCCCGGTGCTGATCAACCTCGTGGTGATTGTCCGCAGCGGCAGCGCGATGACGACCGAACTGGGCGTCCTCAAAATCAACGGGGAAATCCGCGCGCTTGAAACGCAGGGAAGCGATCCGTTCCTGCAACTCGTCATGCCGCGGGTGCTGGGCACGGCGGTCTCCACCTTTTGCCTGACGATTGTTTTTATCCTCGTCGCCTTCGCGAGCGGTTACTTGTTCGCCGCTTGGACGGGGAAAGGCAGCCGTGATTTGCTTCTATTTGCGGACACCGTGTCACGCGCGGTTCAACCCAAGGACATTTTCAACATCCTCGCCAAAAGCATTCTGCCCGCACTGTTTGCCAGCGCGTCCTGTTGCATCGGCGGGCTGGGCGTCGGCGGGTCCGTCACGGAAATCCCGCAAGCCACGCAACGGGCGCTTACCCGCTCCGTCGCCGGACTGTTTGTCATCTCCGCCACCGTATCGTTACTGACTTACTTGTGACCATGAAGAAAACGACGGACATCCTGAACTTTCATGCTGCGATGGACGCAACAACCGGGACAAACTGATGGAAGAGCGTTTCAAATTTCGGCGCGTCAACGAAATCACCGGCACGTTCGTGCTCGTCGTTGTCGCCGTGCTCATCGCCGCCGTCCTGTGGACGGGCCACAGCCAGCGCTGGTTCAAAAGCCGCGTTACTCTGCGGATCCTTTTGCCCGAAGCCGGCGCAGCGGGCATCCGGCAAGGCTCGGAGGTTTACTTTCTGGGCACACTCGTAGGGTCGGTTTCCGATGTCATTGTGGACACAACGGGCCGGATGGAAGCCGAAGCCGACATCCGCCGCGACTTCTTCCGGTTCGTACGAGCGGATTCATCAGCGGTCATCAAGAAGAAATTCGGGGTGGCGGGCGATTCGTTTTTTGAAATCACGCGCGGCGAGGGTCAGCCGTTACCGGAAAAGAATGCCTCCATCGTTTGTAACGAACAGTTTCAAAGCGCGCTGGAAGCCGCGGTCGAGGACATCCGCGTTCAGGCCATGGCCGTGTTGAAAAAAACCGGCACCGGTCTGGACGCGTGGACCACGCTCGGCACGAACCTGATGGCCACGCAGGAGCGGTTGGATCAACTGGTCGGACGCATGGACAGCATGACCGCTGATGTTCAGGCGGGCAAGGGTACGGTGGGAAAGTTGCTGACCGATCCCGCAACCGCGGACGAGTTAAAGACGCTGCTCGTCAAAGCCAACCACTCGGTGGACGAACTTCAAGTCACGTTGAACAACCTTCAGCAAGCCAGCACCAATCTGCCAGCAATCAGTGATGCCGTTGGTAAAGAGGCCAAAGATCTTCCTGGATTGGTTATGCAAACGCAGACTTCGATGCGTGAAGTGGAGCGGTTGGTTGAAGCCATGCAACGAACCTGGCTCCTGCGCAAATACGTGAACCCGACGAATCCGCCGCCCTTGCGCCCGTTGCCCGGGAGCGAGGAGCCGGAAAAGAAACCGGTGACGGTGGTCCGTTCGCCGAGGGATTCTGCGAACTGAGGTTCAGGCCAAATCAGTCTTCACCGGGCAATTCCAGAAAAGCGCGGTAGGGTTACACCCCATAGCTAGGAGCAAGCCCATCTGGCAGTGTGTCTCCAATGTTAAAACCAACAACGCAACAACCGAAAGTAAAAGCATAATGAAAATGAAATCAACGTACCTGCTCGCACTGATCATGGGTGCGGGAACCCTGTTAGTCACCAGCGCACCGCTGCTCGCCTCCAGTACGGACAGCCGCATCGAGTCATCTGCCGCAAAGTCGTATGTGTTCAAAACCACCCTCAAGGACGATTCCATCAAGACGGAATCCAAAGATGGCATCGTCACCCTGACCGGAACGGTCGCCGACTCGTCCCACAAATCCCTGGCCCAAGACACCGTGGCGAGTCTGCCCGGCGTCATAAGCGTGGACAACCAACTGGTGGTCAGTGGCGCACAACCCGCCGAACATTCGGACACCTGGATTGGGTTAAAAGTGAAAACCGCGCTTCTGTTCCATCGCAACGTGAGCGCCACCGGCACCACCGTGGAGGTGAAAGACGGCGTCGTCATCTTAACCGGTGAAGCCAGCAATCTGGCGCAAAAGGAACTCACCACGGAATACGCCAAGGACATTGACAATGTCAAAGCGGTCGTGAACGACATGACGATTGCCAAGACGCCGGCAGCGCCAGACGCCACCATCGGCGACAAAATTGATGACGCGTCCATCACGGCCGAAGTCAAGTCGTCGTTGCTATCGCACCACTCGACCAGCGCCTTGCACACCACGGTTTCAACGACGGACGGCGTCGTCACCTTGAGCGGCATTGCCAAAAACGATGCTGAAAAGAGCCTGGTCACCAAACTCGTCACCGACATCAACGGTGTGACCAGCGTGATCAACAACATGACCATCGCCGTGCCGGTGGCCGCCAACTAAACCGTCAACCTATTGCTGGCTGGTGCGAACGCGCGCCAGCCGGCAAACCAACTGAAAGGAAAATTACATGTTATACACAATTGCGATAGTTCTCGTCCTTCTGTGGCTGCTCGGTCTTGTAAGCAGTTACACGATGGGCGGGTTCATTCACGTCCTGCTGGTGATTGCCATTATCATGATACTCGTCAACCTCATTTCCGGCCGTAAACGACCGATTTAAGAAGCTGTTAACTAAAGAATGCAAACTGGAGCTTCGAAATGAACACAAAAACCATAGTCGCAGTTATTTTGGTCGCTCTTGGTATAGTGGTGCTCGCTTACTCGGGCATTACCTTTACGACTCCGGGAAAGCCGGTTGATTTCCTCGGCATGCACATTGAGACCACTCACAGCCACTTTATCCCGCCGGTCGTTGGAGCGCTTGCGCTCGTCGGCGGAATCGTACTGTTGCTTGTGAAACCCAAGCGGGTCTGATGAACGAAGTCGAATCTGCTGCTGAAATAAAAGGCTGAACGAACGCGAAGCCGAACGGCCCGACCGGATAGCAACCTGCCGATAAAAAACAAACCCTCATGAACGCTGAACTTATAAAGAAGGCCCTGGAGAAAGTTGGCAACTCCAACACTCTGGTCAATTTGATTTCACGCCGGGTTCGCCAGCTCAATGCGGGCGGTGGAGCGATAAGCCGTCCCCTGGTGGCTGACACCGGAAATCTGGGCGTGGCGGATATCGCGCTGCGCGAAATTATCGAGGAAAAAATGGGTTGGGAAATGCCGGAATTGGCGGAATTGACCCGACCGGTGCGCAAGAAGCGCAGAAAACATTAGGCGGGGATCAAGGCGCTACGCGCCGGTAAACGCCAAATCAACCATGCCGTCGCAGGTGGAAAGTGGCGAGTTGTATCTCTACAACGCGCACAATGAGTATCTCCACAGCAACTTCCAAACCAACGCACGGTAGGGTTATACCCCATAGCAAAGGACCAGCCCAAGTCGTAGCGTGCTTGGAGCAAGATTATTTGCCGTCGCCGCCCGAGCCGTTGGCGGGCAGGCGCAACGGTCCGAAACCACACCCGCCAACAAGGAATGAATAAATGAACGCGTTGAAACGCTGGAATCGGTTGAAAGACCTGGAAGCCTTCCAACATGGTTTGGACAGTCTTTTGGGCCGCCCCTCGAGTCGCGGGCCTGAGGGTCAGGAAGAACCCATGGCGGTGGCCGAATGGTCCCCGCTGGTGGACATCAGCGAAGACGACAAGGAGTACCTGATCAAGGCCGAGTTGCCGGATGTGAAGAAAGAGGATGTGAAGGTCACGGCGCAGGAAGGCACGCTCACCATCATGGGTGAACGTAAATTCGAGAAGGAGGAAAAAGGCAAAAAGTATCACCGCGTCGAGCGCGCTTACGGCAGCTTTGGGCGCAGCTTCTCGCTCCCGGATGACGCCAGCCCCGCGAAAGTCAGCGCCGAGTTCAAAGACGGCGTCCTCACCGTGCACTTGGTGAAGGACGAGAAAGCCAAACCCCAGCAGATCGAGGTGAAGATTTCCTGAACGGGTGCAAAGCATCCTGGAGCCATGAAAACGAACGAAATGAAAAACCGAGCAGCCGATGGTCCATTCCTTCGGCCAGCGGCTGACGCAGTGGCACCTTTAGAACCGGAAGATTTATCCCGATTTGAAGGCGAAGGCGGTTCGGAAGCCCCTGTGCCGGCTGCGGAATTGATTGATGTTCCGCTTGAAAACGGACTTTGGCGGAGACCGCACCGGGCGGCACATCAAATGAATCCATGAAACTGAACAGTTATCCCGCCAGGAGAAACCGTGAACGCGTGGTGGACCGCGCAGTCAAACCAACGCGGCGAACGGGCGAGCCGGAAGCACTCTTGGGAGCCGGCGTTCCGGAACGCTTTCGGCGTTTGAAATGGAATGAAGTGGTGCGTCATGGCGACTTCGTCGCGGACGAGCGCCTTGGGCTTGAACCGTGGCAAGGGCCGGGCGGATTCCGGGCCGACACGTTTGTGAAACCGATTTACCGGGGGAATGAAAACGGGAGGTCCCGTCCGACCGCAACCAGAAAATCAAAGCGAGACATAAATAATCCATGAAACTCACCGGTCATGCCACTGCCGCCCCGGTGCCGCCATGCCGCGTTTCGCTGATCGCTGACGAATTTGTTCCCGGTGCCGGGACTCGCCATTGGCACTGGAACGTCACCCCCCCGGAAAGACACAAACCATGAAGGCAAAAATATTCGAAGTTGTTCTCCATAAGCTCCCCTCCGGCAAGTCGCCGGCGACGGCCATGGAAGAACAGCTCAACCAATTCCTCGCGCAACACCCTGATTTGGAGTTGGTGACCACGCACATGAGCACCCTGGTCTCACCCGCCGAGCCGAATGCCATGCCCAGGACGGAGGAATCATCCATTATCATTTTCTGCACCCTGTTCTATAACGACCACGGAACGAGTGATACCGCTTTATGCACACATTGAAGCTCATTTGCCTGACCATCATCCAACTGGTCAAACAGGCCTGGTTGCTCCCTCAATCTGTCGCTCATGCCGTCAGGCAAAGGCGGCAGCAGGTGGTTCGAAACGAACTTGAAGCCGAGCGCCTCGACCGGATACGCAACCCGTCAAAGTATCTTGGGAAGTGATTGGAAATTCGATCCGAGTGAACGAGCCCAAAAGCCGATTTAAAAATCAACTGTCATGAACGCTAAAGTCTATGTAGATAATTTGGCCGCAGTTACGACGGAACTGGATCTGACGGAACTGTTTTCTCCTTTTGGCAACGTCACGGAGGTCAATGTTCCGATTGATCGCACCAGCGGTCGCCCGCGCGGTTTTGGGTTCGTTACCATGGCCACGCCTGAAGGCGCTCGAGCCGCCATTCGGGCTCTTCATGGAAAAGAGATCGGAACGCACAATCTAATCGTAAGCGAGGCGTGGCTGCACGAGGAGCGCAACAGCTCGTCCGGTAGCGCCGGAGTCCCCGCCGCCGGTTCCGGCCATTTTGACCAGGCCGTCGCTGGAAAGAGGCATTGTGAACTTTAAAGACACGCAGCTGCAGCAGTGCTATGACCGCAACCTTGTAGGGGCGGGTGATGTTTCCGGGGACCTGTGCCAGGTCCGTGCCCTGATCGCCACGCACGATTTGTTTCAGATGCTCGAAGGGGCTCACTCCACAAGAGTCCACGAGACGGTTGAGCATCTCCTCGCGGCACGATTGCGCCCGGAGCTGCGCCGATGGTATCAGCGCTCCGGTGCGGAAACGGACTCCGCCACGGTTGAATTCAGGGAGCAGTTGAGTCAATTGGCCGGAGAGCGGCTCGAAAACGTGGCTGAAAGTTCGGATCATCCATCCTGAGCGCGTCAATGTTTGTCGCGCCCAAATGAAAGAATTTATATGCGACGTCCCAAAGGTGTTAAAACCGGAAAGTCGGTGTCCAAACGTTTCAAGATAACCGGCACCACCAAAGTGCTGTTCCGAGGCGCCGGTCGGCGCCACTTGCTTCAGGGCAAAAGCTCCAAACGCCGCCGGTTTTTGCGAAAGGCGGCGCTCGTTGGAGCCACAGACATTTATCGTATCAAACAAAATTTGCCATTCAGCCACTTAACCACCCGCTGCTTTCCGCAACCCAAAACCAGGCGAAAAATAAAACGTCTATGAAATCGCCGAGTGTCACCGTCTTCTTGAAACCTGCCTGCGGCGGGAGCCAGGGCGCACGCGTCCGAAAGCAGGTTTACGAGCTTACTCTGGACGACCTCAACCAGTTTCCAGTTTGGGAGTTCAGGTTGGGTGAGCAGGGCGAGGCCGGCGAGGCGGGCCGGGATGAATGTACCGTCCGGCCCTACACAGTATCCGGCCCGCTTGACCCGGCGGATCACATGTTCGTCGTGCGGGCCGTTTTCACCTTGGCCGATGGTTCGAGAATGCACGGCTATTGCACGCCGCCGCTTCGGGGCGATGACAGCATCGGCACCTTACAGCCCATCATTGTTACTGACCGCGGACAGGTTCGCTTCTGGTGTGGCACCGCGGTACCCGACTCGAAGCGTTTGGCGCACAGCTACGAATTGCTCGGGAAAGATGCCGGACGCGTGTTTCCAGTCCGGTTCGAGTCGGAGGTGGAGTTGGTCGGCGGTCCGGTCAGAGGCAGCCTGCCGGGTTTCCTGGTGCTGGAGGACTTTCAGACACGGAAAACGAGGACAGTCGTATGACGCCGTGTCGGAAGCTTTAAGACACAGAACTTATGATAGCAAAAATCTTCGAAGTCTGACTTTTTGACTGTGTAAAACGCAACAAACGGCCCCGGTGAGGTTTTTGGAAAGCAACTCCGGAATTAAACAACAACCAGGCACTCAACATCTGTCATTGTTTTTCATCGGGCGGGTATTCTCACCGGTCATTTTTTTTTGCAGAGTGAAACCCATTGAAAACAGGTGCTTTTACAGATCAAAAGTGACGAATGGGAAGGCCTTTATTCTCACTTTTGGGGTCTGAAAAATCAGAAAACGCGAAAAGCCATTGGCATCATTGACTTAAATTGCAACTGGTAGCGCGTACGGGAATCGAACCCGTCTTTCAGCCTTGAGAGGGCCGTGTCCTGGCCGATAGACGAACGCGCCAGCGTGACCGGCAAACTACCGTCGGCCCCGCCGTTGTCAATCACAGAGCATCGGTGGCAAAGGGTATGGTTTCGTTTGGCAGGGTCGCGTCGCCGAGATGCCTGTTGGTTTGGTAGGGACGGCTGGCCCAGCCGTCCGCGGTCGTCTCGGCGAGACGCCCCTACCAAAGATGGCCGGACGCCTCGGCGAGGCGTCCCTACCGTAGAAACGACACAGTTGCCGCGGCAGCATCAAATAGCGCCCGGTGCGGACGCGCAACCAAACCGGTTTGGCGGTGTTTGCTTTTAAGCCGGCAAACGATATACTTGATTTGTGAAGCGCGTCGGGAAATTGTGCCTTTGCCTCGCAGGCGGGCTGGTGTTGAACACCGGTTTGCGCGCCGACGGCTTGGTGTCGCCGGACAATCCCTACGTGCCGATAGTCACCCGCAATGTTTTCGGCATCAACCCGCCGCTGCCGGTGGACCCGAATGCAAATACCGAGCCGCCGCCCAAAATCACGCCCAACGGCATCATGGGCGTCTTCGGCCATTTGCAGGTGTTGTTCAAAGTGGCCATCCCGGCCAAGCCGGGGCAGCCGGCCAAGGACCAGTCCTACATCCTCAGCGAAGGCCAGGCGCAGGACGACATTGAAGTGAGGAAGATTGATGAAAGGGATGGCATGGTGACGTTCAACAACCACGGCACGGTCCAGGAACTGCCCCTGGTCATTGGAACTGCGAGCGGCCCGCCCGCGCCGGGGCCGGGCGCGTCGGGACCGGGACCGAAATTTCCCATGTCGGGACCGGCGCCCGGCGGCGGCAACGCCAACAGCGGCGGCCCCATTACCTTCGGTAGTCGTTTCGGCCAGAGCGGTGGTTTTGGCGGCCCCAAACCGAACATCAGTGGTGGCAACAATTTCAACGGCGGCATGAACGGCGGCGCGAACTCCGGCTCGTCTTTTGGGGCCGCTACGACCAGCAGCGGGTTCTCCAGTCAGTTTGGAGCTGCCACGACCAGCGGCGGGCTTTCCAGTCAGCTTGGCGCCACCACGGCCAGCGACGGTACCTCCAGCTCGCAACCGCAAAATAACTTGACGCCGGACGAACTCATGGCTCTTATCGCGGCCCGACACGCCCAACTCTTACAAGAGGGCAATCCCATGGCGGCCGTCATGCCGCCGACCAAATACGACGCCGCAGCGGGGATTCCTCCACCTCCCACGCCGGGCGGTTCGACCGCGCGTTAAATTCAGCGCGGGGTGAGACGGATCATTCTTTCCGCAGGCGCGTAGCATCGAGCGTCAGCTCGATCCATTTTCAACGGCGGATTACCTGGCGCGGCTGACGCCGCAACCCAAGTAGCGCAGACAGTCTGTCTGCTGTATCGCCCGTCCTCTCCATCCTCCGTAGCAGAGCTACTGCGGAGGACGGGCGTAGCAATACTGCGGAGGGTGGACGGATTGGTCATCCGCCGGCGCCACCCGCTTCGGACGCCCGGCCGACTGCCAGTCGGCGATACGGCAGGTTGCCAACCTGCGCTACGAGAAAGCATTGCGCCACCTCAAATTTGCGCAGGAAAACAAGATTTTCATGGATAGTCGCACGAATTACACAGATTTTAACCCGAAAACCGAAGTTGTGCCGGGCCGGAGGCCGGCGCTCCGATCAACTTCGGTTTTCGGGTTTAACTGAGGGGCAGAGATGCGGAAGTTCGCGGAGGAAACACAGGAGACCAAGTCGAGTCAGAGACGCCTCACGCCGTCTCCCGCAATTCTTCAGCAGGAGTCGAGGTCACGAGACTCTGAACTCCGCAATGGTAACTTGCGTTCACCGGCGTCCGGTTGCCGCGTCAACTGAACAATCCTCCAGAATTTCGGCCAGAAATCCCCCTCCAGCGGATGCAGCCTGGGATAACCGGGCACAATCGCACCGCAAAACGGCCAGGCCTCCGATTCCTTGATCAATCGGGCACGCGCCAGATTGAGCATTCCCTCTCCCCTCAACGGGGAGAGGTCAAGGTGAGGGGTGGGGCCGGCAGTTGATCGTCCAAACTTTTCATCCGCGTGGGCAATCGGATTGACTTCTTCGGCTCGACATTTCCCGGATGCGGAGCGCGCACTTGCAAATCCGCCCAAATGGTTTCGCGCACCCAGCGCAGGTCTTTTAGTTGGGAATTCCAAAACCGCCGTGTCTGAATGTTACGCGCCTTCAGATAAGCATCGCGCGCCGCGTCCTTCGCCTGCTGTTCCGGGAAACCATGCTGGCCGCCGTCCAATTCCAGATTGTAGCGCGCCTCAGCGCAATAAAAATCCAGAATATGCCGGCCCATTTCGTGTTGTCGCCGGAATTTGTAAGCCGAGAAACGGCGGTCACGCAGAATCGCCCACAATTTTTTCTCCGCCCAGGTGGTTTTTTTGCGTAAAACTTTGGCGATGGCGCAGGCATTCATCGGTGGCTGGTTTAACGGATTGTTTATGGCCATTCAAGCGTTGGTTTGCGTTCTCACCCCTCGCCCTTGATCCCTCTCCCCGTTGAGGGGAGAGGGAAACCGCATGGCGACGCAACGCGGTAACACGATTAATGTCCAGTGGACCACAGCATCACCTTGATAAGGCTCGCGTGGAAGACGAGGGAGATAAAAATTCCGATCGGTCCCCTGACCGGAAAAGCGAGTGGGTCCATTGCCAGTGGTTTCGGATGGCATACGGACAAAGAAAATAGAGCCGGCTCACCGGTCTTCGCACCATCGGCTACGACCCGGCAATCATCGGAACATTCTCAGCAGTTTGGCAGGGTCGCGTCACCGAGATGCCTGTTGGTTTGGTAGGGACGGCTGGCCCAACCGTCCGCGGACGCCTCGGCGCGGCGTCCCTACCACTGGCATCTGATTTAATTGATAGGGACGCCTCGCCGAGGCGACCGGTGAACGGAATGTTTTTAAGACGGACAGCTCGGCGAGCTGTCCCTACCGCGATTGGGTGGTTAAAATGAAAACCCCCGCTCTGCTGCCAGAGCGGGGGTTGAAAACTAACGAATATGCCGAGCTTACTTGCGGCGACGGATCAGCAAGAGTGCCAGACCGCCCAAACCCGCCAATGCCATCGTGGCAGGCTCGGGAACTTGTGGCAGGGCATACAAATACGCCGGACTGGCAGACGAATTACTGATCGGCAGTCCATTTACCGTCGCGACGGAAGAAAACAGCGCACCGCCGGCTGACCCCAAATTCGGGGTGATATAGCCAATCACGGATTCACCAAAGAACCCGACTGTTGAGTTGGTGCCACCAGCAGAAGCAATGAGATATGGTACCACCGCCGACCACGTCGAACCCAGATTGGCCGACCAGCCAACCAGCACAATGTTCATGTAAGTGCCATTGGCCCAACCGCTCATTTGAATTGAACTGGTGCCCCCGGGTGTATTGGCGGCAACTCTGCCAGCTACAACACTGTTGCTCGTTATCATGGGAATGGCGGTGTTCACGCCGATCTCAGCGAGAGCCAGTGACCAGCTGCCGTCCCAAACCGCAGTGTCCGATGAGACGGAGCCAGTGTACGCCGAGATTAACAGGGCATAGTCGTAAGCACCCACAGTCGCGCCACTCCCGGCAAACGTGTTACCGGTAACGCCACCGCTACCCGAGCCGCCAAACAGCGTACTAACAGCGGTATTGGTTTGATATATCGGAATAGTGCCTGCATTAAAGTTCAAGTAACCTTGAGCGAAGACCGCTGTGGCCGTCACCAGGATTCCGATGGTTGATAATACTTTTTTCATAGTTAGGTTTGTTGTTTGTTATTCGTTAGTTGTTTGTTCTTCTGCACTGTTGTTCTGTTAAATTATGGATTCAAAGTTTGTGACCACACATAGGGTTCGGAAGGCAATACAAGGAACCCCTCTCCCACATTTATCCTCGGGGTCGCGATTGGATTGTAAAGGGTGTCATACCAATTATTCGCATCAATCTGGACCGAAGAGTCATACACTTCAGTTATGTAAGTCTGGCTTGCCACATTCCACTGCAAGATTTCGCTGCTGTCGGGAAGGCCAGTGAGATTGACTGAAGAGACACCATTAACGGGGCCGCTGAACGGAATGAGTGAACCGACCGAGTAGTATATGTTGGCATTGGGAAGATTCTGGTTTTTGCTGGCAGCGATATTGACCGCCACCTGGCCGACATACGTGTTGTTCATCGCAGCGGACGGAAGCAGGAGGAACCCTTGTCCCGGTTGAAGAATGGGAATACTCACCGGATTGTAAAGGGTGTCATACCAACCAGACGCATCAATTTGGACCGACGCGTCAAAAACGTAAGTATCGTAAACCTGGTTTACCACATCCCACGTCAGAATTTCCGAACTGTCAGGAAGGGTACCCACGCCATCCACGCCCGTGGTGCCAAAAACTTCGTTCGCCCCGTTGCTGACTCCCTCGACGAACGGGGTCTCCAAAAAATAATAGATGTTAGCATTTGGAGCTGGCAGCGTGGCGTAGCCAACTACGTTTTGGGAATAGACCGGGGTTGCTTGTGAACTTGCCAGGCTGACCGCGAGCGCGGCAGCGGCCATAAGTAGTGTTTTAGTTCTCATATTGTGTTTTTGTTTATTTGCTACCGTGTGTGGCACCAATAAGGCCAACGGGTTTTGTGATTTCCAGCCGGTGTGCAAATCCGCCGAGTAGTATCGAAAGTAGTAACAAGGGGGTTTTGAATCGCTCCGTTTCGGCACGGCTGCAAATGTTGTCCTTGCCATGCGCCGAGACGCCGTTCCACTTGGACACCCGGCCAATCAAAGCGTGTCCTGTGTAAGCCAAAGACGCTAGGCGGGCATCGTGGCGAGTTTCTGGAGTGTTTTGCGGTCAAACCTCGTCACCGCCGACACTGGCCGCGTGTCAGTCACCGGGGCGTCACCCACCGCCAGTGGTTGCCGGGCGAGTCACACCGAGTCACACGGTCGCGCTCCGTGAGAGTGTCCGGCAACAAGGAATGCTTTTTTTCGCCGGGGCGACCCGTCCCACGCCCAGCCGGGGGTAACGGAGAATGGCAACGGCACTTTGGTCGTGCCATTGGCGGGGCGATGCAAAGTCTTTTGGTGTGTCCGCGCCGGAGCGAGACAGCCCGAAAGTCTTTGCGCCGGGGGCAATTATGACGAAACTTGGCTGTCGGAGTGGAGCGGCAACCTGGGCGGAGTGCAGCGGTAGCGCAGTTCGGTCGCATGGGGTGTCTTGGGGTAAGCCAGTCTTTCGGCTTACGGCGTCAAGCCAGTTGGCTGAAAGTCTGGCGCGGGGGCGGGTGCAATTTCAGCGCGACGGAACGAGCCAACAAGCGGAACGGAGGCCAAGTGTCGCGGAATGGACGCGGCCAGGTTTGGTCACGACGTTGTTGTTTTTGGCCAGTCTATTGGCTCAAACCAGTATTTCGGCTTGGCTAGGAGCTTTTTCACCTTCGACTCGGTGAAGCTTGGTGCGTAGTCACCTGCGTCTGGGTCCCACGCAGTCCTGACTTCAATTTGTGCATGGAGAAGCACCCATTTACCAGGCTTTTTGTGTGGTTTGAATCCTTGCCAAAGCTTTGGAAGACTAATCTTCAGGAGGTCAGTAACCTGCTTGGCCTTTTCCGGGTTTTGTCTGAGCGATACGTCGGTCCAGATGCCATGATGCAAAAAATGTGGTTCTGCCTCTAAAATATCATCAATTTCGTTCTCCAGCTTAAAAGTGGTGCGTGTTTCGTCCAACCATTCGACCAAGGACAAGTAAACTGCGGGCAGCCTGTCACGATTACCGGCAACGCCGGGGCGTCCTGCCGCCCTTAATGCAAGCTTGATCCAGTAAGCGAGTCCGTCAAAACGTGACTGGGCGGTCTTTTCATCGCTTTTGAACTGTTCGCGCCATTTGTCGAAACGCTTTTCCTTGGCCCACCAATCGAGGAATTCCAGGTTGCTATCATTCTCTACTGGAGCGCCGGTCGCAATTCGGATGCGCCGAGCAAGTTTGGGGCTGAGGCGGTTGCGGCCGTTCTCAACACTGATGATTGTGTGCTTGGATACGCCAAGCATAGCCGCGAATTGGGATTGGGATTTACCGATTTGTCGGCGGAACTCGGCCAGTTTGTGTCCGGCATCTTTTGAATCTTTCATATCGGCCCATATTGTATGATGCAACCCAATATACAATAAAAAAGCGAATCGGCGTTGCTATTGTATTTCTATGATGGACATATAATAGCATGAACACGCCATTATCCCCTCGGCCTTTCCGGGCAAAGGAATCAAAGCGTTCGCGAGCGAAGCTCCCCCTAAGAGCAATTTCCCTGCTGTGCCTCCGTCCGCAGTGGGGAACGAATTAAACACGACGGAAAACAACAAAAAGGACAAAAAGTTATGATCGCAGTATTCCAAGTACACAAAGAAACATTCGGCCACTGGCCCGCCAAAAACGGCAAGCCAGCGGGCGAATCGTTTGACCTGGACCTCATAGACATGACCGAGCCGGCGGCGCACGCCTATCGCGGCATGGTGCCGTATCGGCTGACGGACGAAGAAAAAGGCAAGTATTGGGGCAAGGCCGCGCGCAAGTTCGTCAAGGTGGCAGTCCATGAAATTGGACAGTCGCAACGCGGACCCTATTTGCGCGGTGAAATTCTGTCCCTGGGCGACAAGCAGTAAGCATGAAAAACTCGCTCGACAGTTACGCCTATTCGCTGGCCCGCGTTCGGTGGGACGTTTTTGGAACATTGACTTTCAGGTCAGTCCCGTCCCCGAAAAGAGCGTTTGGCCGGGCCTGGGCACACATGCACCAGGCGGCGGAAATTGTCGAGCGTCCCTATTCTCAACTCCTGATTGCGTTGCGCGCGGAGTTGGGCGAAATGGGTGGGCGGTTCCATTTTCATTATTTGTTGGGTGGGACCAGGACGCGCAATGCAATCACGCTGGCGCACCAGCTTGAACACCGCTGGTTTGGTTTGTTCGGGCAGGGTGCAATAGCCAAGTGTCGGGCATATGACCGCTCCCGCGCTGGAGTGGAGTACGTGACCAAATGCCTTAATCAGGGCCTTTGGGGAGCAAACGAATACGAGTTGCGAAAATACAACTTGGCCGACACCGTGACGCTGTCTCGTTCTGTAATCCTTGTGATTGAGGATTTGGAGCGTATGGGGACAGACGCGCGGCGCGCACGTGTGACAAATCAGGCTGACGATGAGTTGGCCTCCGTGATCGAGGGCATGTAGGGCTGGCCGTTGCATAGCTGGACGCTGTCGTCTTTTTGTTTCGGTCGCGAATGCGAAAACAGCACTGCGACAATCCTCGGCAGTTTCACGGATAAAATGGCGGACTGTTACTGACGCGCACGTGAAATTCAAGGGCCCCCGCCTGGCGCGGCGCGCACGCGCGAGCGTGCGCCCGCGCTGGCGGGGTGGCTTGAAGATGAATTGTGCCTGGATGAAATCGAGTGAGCTATGACTGACGAACTGACACAGGCGGCGAAAGATTTGCCAGCCCGGCAGCTTGCTGCACAAGTGGCAAAGCTCCTAAACTGCTCAACGGAGGATGCCGACACGTTGCAAAAGCTCTCGGCGACGCACGCGCGACTGTTCAAGGCGTGGAAGGTTCTTACCGCTACGCCCAAACCAGGCAGCTTGCGCCCGCGCAAATCCCAGGGGCCAGAATCGCCGTCGCTTATTCGGACGGCGATTCAGACACCACAAGCGCCGCCTTTGACGATCTGACGCGACACCACAGAAAAGCAGAATCGAATGGAAACACACCAACAAAGCCGCTTTTTGACGCTAAAGGGAGTTCAAGACCTGCTCGGCGTGTCACGCACCACGCTTTGGCGCTGGACGACGGAGAATGGCCTGAAGGTCGTCCGCATCGGCAGCGTGACGCGCATCCGCGAAAGTGATTTGCAGGTGTTTCTAAGTCGCCATGAAATCAACAGCAAATGCGCGAGTGCGCCGCATCCTGACGGGCCGGGGGTTCAATCCGCATGATCGAGGGAATGAAATCGCAGTTTCGGCTATTTCCTGCGGGCAGCGGCGAGAAGCGCATTTCTCAACCAGTCGGGTCTTGTTTGGCCGGAAGACTGCATCGCGCCAGTAACAATCCGGGCTTCTTGTGGCGGCAATCGAACCGAAAAGACATCAACCGCGACCGCTTTTTCCGAGAGCCGGGGACGGCCCATTTTCTTTTTCATAAAAAAATTCACTTTCGTTTACGAAAGTGCTTGACACCATACCTAACTTTCGTTTACAAAAGTCCAGTCTCAAAATTTGAGATTGCGGTTTGTCAGAATAATGCCCGCGCGACCCTGGAAAGACTAGCTGGCCAAGGACGCCCGGCGCGAACCGGGGCGGGCGATGAAAGACTAGCAATGAAAGCACGTTCACTCAAGACCGAAAGAACGGGGGATTTCTGTTGCGGCAAGAAAATTCCGCGAATCAGAATTGCCGGACAATGGGTAGGCCAAGTCGGCTTCAAACCTGGCCAGGGCGTTGAAATCCACTTTGGTCAAGTCGGGAATGTGACGCTGCGTGTTTTGGAGCGGGCAAAGGAGGTTGCGCTCTGAATACTTCCATAACAGAAGGCGATCACGCCATGCCGATATTTGAACGGATCGGAGAGTGCCTTTACAGAAAAGTGGGCGCGATTTACGCGCGGGTGCGGATAAATGGCAAGCCGAATTGGCGCAGCACGGGTACCGACAATCCAGCGGAAGCTCGGAAGTGGCTCGAGAAAATGGCGTGGCGAGAGGTGGATGCAGGAACACGGCATTGAGGCAAAGGGCATCGTGCTACATCGGCAGCGCGTCACGGTGGGCGAATTGATGGACAGCTACGTTGGAGACGGGATTCGAACATTCACGGGGCGTCCGAAACGCCCGGCCACACTTAAAAATGAGAAAGCCTGCTTAAAGCCTCTGCGGATGTATTTCGGACGCAAACAAGCGGCGACGGTGTCGCTGGCGGATTGTGACGGATACCGCGATTGGCGAATCAGCGGCGGATTTTTTGCGGATGCGGGAGCGGGTGAGATACGGACGAAAAGGAAACGGATGCGAGTGAGTACGGCCACCGTTGACTTGGAGCTAACAATTTTGGGCAACGTGTTTAATCTGGCCGTGCGGCGGACGGTGCTGAAATCGAACCCCTTGGTGGGCAGAGGCCGTTACAGTGTAGCAGAGGACACCCGGCATTGCCGCGAAGTCGCGCCGACACCGGAAGGATTAAAGCAAATTGAATACTCGCTACGGGCGCGGAATGAGCATGGTATGGCGGACGTGATTTGCTTCCTTGCCTACAGTGGATTGCGGATTGGCGAGGCGTTGCCGTTGGACTGGGAAGCGGTGGATTGGGGGCAGAAGGTTTTAACGGTCAAACGCGAGAAGCGCGGCATTATGCCGTGGGTGCCGATACTGCCCGAAATGGAAACGCTACTGCGGGGGATGCAAAAGCGAGCCACAGGCCACTTGCTGTTTCCATCGCCATTTGACACGAACACGCCGCGTGCTGGTTCGGCAGTCAGAAATCGCCTTACGGCGGCTTGCCGTGAGCTCGGGCTGGCACATGTAACGCCGCACGGTCTGCGCTCGTACTTTGTCACGCAGGCACGCCAGAGCGGACTTTCTGACGCTGAAATCGCCATGCTGATAGGCGACAAGACCGGCCCGGCAATCATCGCCAAAATCTACGGTGATGTGCGGCCTGATTATTTGTTCCAGCAAGCACAGCGAATCCGGCTAACGGTGCAATCCGGCCAGGATGGTGAAAGGCAAATGAGTAGTACCAAAAGTAGTACCACGTTGCCTGGTGTTTCAGCCGGTAGCAGCGCGATGCCGGAGGGCGCGAATTCTCACAATGGCCAAATTCTGCAAGGGGTTTGACGCGATTTCGGCGAACTGTTCCGACCTGGGAAACGAAAACCCCCGCTCTGACTCCAGAGCGGGGGATGAAAACTAACGAATACGGCGCGCTTACTTGCGGCGACGGATCAGCATGAGGGCCAAACCGCCCAAACCGGCCAACGCCATCGTGCCCGGTTCAGGAACCGGCAGGCCATACAACTATATCGGATTACCAGCCGGATTATTGATCAATGTTCCATTCGCCCCATTCACAGTAGTGCCAAATATTGCAGCACCAGGTGTAGCTGGATTCGGTACGAGGTCGCCAATCATGGATTCACCAAAGAACGAGTTTGCCGGGGCAAGAGCACCACCGTGAATAGCAAGTAATTCAGCGGATACCGCAGCCCACGTCGAACCCAAATTGGCCGACCAGCCAACCAGGATAATGCTGTTGGTGACGCCGTCAACGCCGCCCGTGGCGAGGCTGTTGCCGTTCCACTGTTGCCCGCGCGGTTATTGACTATACTTCCCACGGCAATGCTGGAACCGAGGCCGAGAAGCCGGCCCGCTGTACTAGCGTTGGATGTGATCATCCCGGTAAACACCCACGTCCCATCCCAAACCGAAGTGTCCGATGAAGGGATGTTATAGGATGACATAGCCGATATTAACAAGGCAGAGTAATAAGCACCCGGGGCGGTTCCAGAGCTGTCGTGACACCACTGACACCACCGAGGCCCGTACCGCCAAACAGCGGAGAAAGGGCGGTGTTGGTGTCCACTATCGGTGTTGAGCCAGCATTAAAATTGACATAGCCCTGGGCGAAAGCCGCAGTGGCAATTGCCAGGATTGCGATTGTTGATAATACTTTTTTCATATTTAGGTTTGTTGTTTGTTTATTCGTTAGTTGTTTGTTCTTCTGCACAGTTTTGAATTTAAATTACGGACTCAAAGTTTCTGACCACACATACGCACCAGTGGGCAGTACAAAGAATCCCTGTCCCACAGTTATGTTCGGATCCGGCCCCGGCGTGTTGTCGTCATACAAATACCAATTAGTCGGATTGGTGCCAACCCCCGTATCATACACTGCAGTCGAGTATTGCTGGCTGCCGGCATTCCACGTCAGAACTTCAGTGCCGTCAGGAAGGCCAGCGAGATTGACTCCTTGAGGACTATCAATGGTGCCGGTGTACGGAATTGTAGCACCAACCAGGTAGTAAATATAACCCGTGCCGAGATTCACGTTTTTGCTGGCGCCAATATTGACCGCAACCGTGCCGACAAACGTGTTGGCAATCGAAGCAGTCGGAAGTACGAAGTACCCCTGTCCCGGAGCAAGAATGGGAATAGGCCCCGGAGTGTTATCGTCATATAAATACCAACCACTCGGATTGCTGCCGACCCCCGTGTCATACACGGCAGTCGAGTATTGCTGGCTGCCCACATTCCACGTCAGAATTTCTGAACCGTCAGGAAGGCCCAAGCCAGATGTGCTGCCATCGGTGCCAAAAACTTCGTTCGCCCCGTTGCTTACCCCCTCGACGAATGGGCAGGCCAGCAAATAATAGTCGTAAGCGGTTGGCATTGGAAGATTGGCGTAACCAACTACGTTTTGGGAATAGACCGGGGTTGCTTGTGAACTTGCCAGGCTGACCGCGAGCGCGGCAGCCGCCATAAGTAGTGTTTTAGTTCTCATATTTCGTGTTTGATTCAGTGTTTTAGTGTTACCGTGTGTGCTGCTAATGTCTCAAAAATGCAAGATGGTGTCAACAGTTTTTTAATTTTTTTTTGAACGATTTTCCGTGGCAACAAGCAGCAAGCAGCGGGCCACCGGAAAACATGCGGATTTCCTTCATTTCCAGCTAGTTACAACACAGGCAATGGGGCCGGCAAGCGGGAGGCCGGGGCCGGTCGTAACCGAAAAGTCACAGAGGAATCCGGGCGATGGATAATTGCGGGAACAGGGATTATGGCGCACAGCCGCGTAAAGCTGCGCCACGCGGCCACGCCGCTCTACGCGGACTTCAACGCGGAGGAGTACAGCCGGCAAACGGAACGGGCTAATGATTACCATAAAAACTAATTGGGATCCGGTTCCCGTAACAAGCAATCGAATGCTGAGTCGCCGTTGCGGGGTTGGCCGTCCATTAAACCAATGCTCGGAGACAATCGGTACGATGGTAGGGACGGCTCGCTGAGCCGTCCACGGGCGCCCCGGCGGGGCGCCCCTACCGCGGGATTCTGATTTGTTGGTAGGGTCGCCTCGCCGAGGTTGTCTCAACCCGAAAACCGAAATTGAAATGGGGAGCGCACGCGCCTCGCGTGCTGTTTTCCGCGCCCTCGCGGAAAACCTCGAGCATACAAGATAGTTTCGAATGCTTCGACCAGAGCTGTGCGCCAAGAGGCTGGACGCGAGGCGCGTCCAGCCACACCCGGGGCGGGTGTGCTCCCCCAACTCCTGTTTTCAGGCTCAATAGTATCGGAGGGGCGAGTTATACAAGCCCCTGACTGATCGAATCCTCATAAAAATGGGGGCTCGTATAACTTGCCCGTCCGACAGAAAATGGTTTTGAGACAAACTCGGCGAAGCGTCCCTACCTAAATTGTCACCACGATTTTCAGGGAATCTTCCGTTGGATGGGCAGCCAAAGCGACTGCCGCGGCGGTCTGTTCCAGCGGAAAACGATGGGTGATCAAACGGCGCACGTCCAATTGGCGCGAGAACACCAGCCGCGCCACTTCGCGCTGGAGCGTGAAATCGGATGAGTAGCTGCCCAGCAAATCCTTTTCGTCGAGGCAGACGGAAGCCAGGTCCAGTTCGAAGGACGAGGTAGGGACGCGCGGCCCGCGCGTCCGTTCGGACGGACGGCTCGGCGAGCCGTCCCTACCAGGTTGAGAGACGGGGGCAGATTTACCCTCACCCGGTCCCGCTTCACCGGGACCACCCTCTCCCATCGGATGGCCGAGGGAACTGCGCCTGGTGTGGGCGAATAACAAGACCTGTCCGCCGCCGCGCACGAGTTGCAGGGCCTGCTGCACGACGGCGTCGGAAGGGACGGCCACGATGGCGGCGTCCAGAGGAAATGTTGAATGCGGAACGCGGAATGTGGAACAAGAATTTTTAATTTTTAATTTTTCTTTTTTAATTTGACGGGTCCAGCGGGCGCCGAATTTTTTGGCGAGGCGCAGACGCGAGGCCAGCAAATCGGTGGCGAGGACGCGGACGCCTTGCAGTTGCAGCAGGCGCGTGAACATGAGGCCAATCGGTCCCTGCCCGGCCACGAGCACAGTGTCGCCGCGCAGCAGGTTCAATCGGCGCACCGCCTTGAGGACGGTGTTGACGGGTTCGAGCAGGGCGCCTTCTTCCGGGGAATTTTTCGCCGGAATTTTCACGACCCCGGGCAGAACGAACGGCATGACGCGGACGTATTCGGCGTAACCGCCTCCCGCCGGTTCGAAGCCGGCGGTGATGCCGGTGCGTTTGTAGGTCTCGCATTGGGCGTAGGCGCGGTGCCGGCAGTAATGGCAATCCAGGCACGGCACGTGATGATGCAGCGCGACGCGGTCGCCAACCCTCCACCCCAGAGCCGAGACGCCAGACCCCAGCTTCGCAATCACGCCGGCGGTTTCGTGGCCGAAGATGCGCGGGGGCGGCACGCTGCCGTGCTGGATTTTTTTGATGTCGGTGGGGCAGACGCCGCAGACGGCGACCTTGACGAGGAGTTCATGGGCGCCGAGGCGCGGGACGGGCACGGTTTCGACGCGCAGATCGTTCACGCCGCGATAAACGACGGCGCGCATGGTTTTGGAAATGTCAGGCACGGAAAAAGGTTAACCACGAAACACCCGAAAGACACGAAATTTTGGCAGTGCCTTAATTTGAAAACCGAATTACCGAAACGGAGCGCGAGTTGAGACAACTCGCGCTCCGGTGGTCAGTTTGAAATGCAAATCAGGACACTACCACCACGAGACTTGCCTGCGCAATTCCTTTCCGATTATAACATCGGAGTGTCATGTCAAAACTTTTAGGGCGGTTATCACTGAATCCATGGGCACGACTGGCCATTCCCGGCGCCCTGATCGTTTTGTTTGTCTTTCTGGCTTATCTGCCGGCGCTGCGCGGCGGTTTCGTCTGGGATGATGACTCGTGGACGACGAATCTGTCAGCGCTGTTTCAAAACACCTCCGGTTTGCGCTCGATGTGGTTCCAGCCGACCGCCCTGCAACAGTATTATCCGCTCTCGGGCACAACGTTCTGGCTGGATTATCAAATCTGGAATTTCTGGACGACTCCCTACCACGTGGAGAATGTCCTGTTGCACGCCCTGGCCGCGTTGCTCTTCTGGCGGTTGTTGCTCCGACTCCAGGTGCCGGGCGCCTGGCTGGCAGGCGCCCTCTTTGCGCTGCATCCGGTCATGGTCGAATCCGTCGCCTGGATCACCGAACGCAAGAATGTGCTCTCGTTGGTCTTTTACCTCGGCGCATTGTTGGCCTATGGACGGTATGCGCAGTGGGGGACAACAACGGGGGAAGTCGCCCCCGTCCCTGACTCGTCACGCGGCACGCGCCACCCGTCGCTTTTTTACGGTCTGGCTTTCGTCCTGTTTCTGGGCGCGTTGCTGGCCAAGACAACGGCCTTTTCGCTGCCGGCGGTCATTCTGTTGATTGGCTGGTGGAAACGGGGACAAATCCGTTGGCGTGCGGACGTGTTGCCGACGCTGCCTTTCTTCGCCCTGGCCTTGGGTCTTTGTGCCGTAACCGCTTGGCTGGAGAAATACCAGGTCGGCGCGCAAGGATCGGATTTTGCCCTGAGTTTCCCGCAACGCTGCCTGATTGCCGGCCAGGCGTTCTGGTTTTACCCCGGCAAACTGTTCTGGCCGGCGAATCTTTGCTTCGTTTACCCACGCTGGGAGCCGAATCCCGGTTCGGGTTGGCCCTGGCTCTATCCGGTGACGGCCATCGGCGCGCTGTTGACGTTTTGGCTGGCGCAGGGGCGCATTGGGCGTGGGCCGGTGACGGCCCTGTTTTTTTATGTGGGGACATTGTTTCCGGTGCTGGGGTTCATGAACGCGTATGGGATGCGTTATTCATTTGTGTGGGACCACTGGGTTTATCTGTCGGCACTGGGGATCTTCGCACTGGTGGCGGCGCTGGTGATGCGGGCGGCTGAATCGCAGCGCAGGCCGGCGGTGGTATATGGGTTTGCCGCCATCGTGCTACCGGTGCTCGGTCTCCTGACCTGGCGGCAGGCCGGGATGTACACGGACATGGAAACCCTCTATCGGACGACGCTGGCCAGGAATCCGGACTGTTGGTTGGCCCACAACAATCTGGGTCTTTTGCTCATGAACCAGAGACGCCTTGAAGCGGCAATGGAACACTTCCATAAGGCCCTCCAGATTAATCCGAACTATTGCGACGCGTTGAACAATCTGGGCCTCGCCCTCGCCGCCCAAGGCCGGTTGGATGAAGCGATCGAGAACTATCACCAAGCCATCCAGATCAATCCGAACTATTGCGACCCGCTGAACAATCTGGGCCTCGCCCTCGCCGCCAAGGGCCGGTTTGATGAAGCGATCAAGAACTGCTACCAAGCCATCCAGATCAATCCCAATTCCTCCGAAGCGCTGAATAATCTCGGCATCGCCCTTGCCGCCAATGGCAGGTTGGAGGGAGCGATCAAGTATTATCACCAGGCCCTCCAGAGCAACCCGAACAACTTCGAGGCGGAGTACAATCTCGCCAACGCCCTTGCCGCCAAGGGCCGGTTGGATGAAGCGATCGAACACTATCGCCAGGCCCTCCGGATCAATCCGAACTATGGCGACGCGCTGAACAATCTGGGCAACTCCCTCGCCGCCAAGGGCCAATCCGATGAAGCAATTGAGTGTTACCGCAAAGCCAGCCAGGTAGATCCGAATTCCTCCGAAGCGCTGAATAATCTCGGCATCGCCCTCGCCGCCAAAGGCCAATCTGATGAAGCGATCGAGAACTATCGCAGGGCCATCCAGATCAATCCGAATTTCGCCGAGGCGCTGGACAATCTGGGTAACGCCCTCGCCGCCAGGGGCCGGTTCGATGAAGCCATCGAGAACTATCGCCAGGCCATTCAGATCAAGCCGAATTTCGCCGAAGCGCTGGATAATTTGGGTGTCGCCCTCGCCGCCGGGGGCCGGTTAGATGAAGCGATTGAAAACTTTCGCAAGGCCAGCCAGATCAATTCAAACCGCCCCGAAACCTTCCTTCATTGGGGCATGACCCTTGGCCAATCGGGCCGCACCCGGGAAGCGGTCGCCCAATACCGGGAGGCACTGAGATTAAATCCCAACCTGGCCGGGGCGCTGAACAACCTGGCGTGGGCGCTGGCCGCCGGTTCCGATGACCAGCTTCGCAATGGGCCTGAGGCGGTGCGTTTGGCCCAACGCGCGTGTGAACTGACGCATTATGGCGAACCCTTGTTCCTCGGGACACTGGCCGCCGCTTATGCCGAAGCCGGCCGTTTCCCGGAAGCGGTGACCACGGCGGAAAAAGCGGAGCAACTCGCAACTACAGCCGGGCTAACGGCGGTGGCGGCGAAAAACCGGGAACTGCTTGAGCTTTACCGCGCCGGCAAGCCCTATCATGAGCCTGCCCCAATGGTGAAATGAGTTCCGCTGAACCTGAAACCAGGAGTTGGGGGAGCACACCCGCCCCGGGTGTGGCTGGACGCGCCTCGCGTCCAGCCTCTTGGCGCACAGCTCTGGTCGAAGCATTCGAAACTATCTTGTGTGCTCGAGGTTTTCCGCGAGGGCGCGGAAAACAGCACGCGAGGCGCATGCGCTCCCCATTTCAATTTCGGTTTTCGGGTTGAACCTCGTAGATTGGGGTGCGCACGAAAAGGCAATGAAAAGGGTTGCCACATCACTGCAGGCAGCGTGCTGCCAACCCGCACAACCTCGCCACTTGCCAGCCGGACAACTCGCGCCCCGGCCATCGGTCAGACTGACACACCCGCCCGACGGTTGATCGGGTTGAAAGCTGTGGCGGCCAAGGCCCATCAGGACCTGGTTCACCAGGTTTATGATGCAAACCCTTTCCAGGCTTTTGCCCTTCCGGCAGGTCAGCGATGGATCTGCCTATGAAGTTTAACCAGTTCGCGGAAAGCGCGGAAGATGACACGGGGATGGGCGCCGGTTTGCCGGCCGCGGGTGCGCGGGAAATGGTGGACGCCAACCTGGGTGATGGCATATCCGCGGCGGGTCGCGCGGGCGAGAATCTCAGCATTAATCAGCGCGCCGGCGCTCCGCAGTTCCATGCCGTCAAACATCCGGCGTTTGAACAGTTTGAAAGCACAGTTGATGTCTTTGAATTCCATGCGGAAAAGGAGGCAGACCAGGCGGGTCCAGCACCAGGCATTGAACTTCCGATGCAGGCCATCCCGGCGATCGAGGCGGAAGCAACTGACGCCGTCATACCGCCGCATCAACGGCAGCAGCGGCGGAAGCTCGCTCAAATCGAACTGACCGTCGCTGTCGGTGTAGAAGACCAGCGTTTTGGTGGCGGCGCGGATGCCGGATTGCAGGGCCGCGCCGTAACCGAGATTGGCCGGGTGGCGGACCAGCTTTACCCGCGGATCCGCGGCGGCGATGGCCTCCATAATTTGCGGCGTTTGATCGGTACTGCCATCGTCCACCAGAATGAGTTCGTAATCCATGCCCAGGTTCCCCAGCACTTTCGCGGCGGATTCATAAACGCGGCGGATATTGTCCTGCTCGTTGTAACACGGGAAAAAGACACTGAGCGAGTCCGTACCCGCGCTGATAGAACGGTTGGCCGTGTCTGGCATCAGTCGTTTCTAATTTGTTCGGTTCATTTTGCAAGGATTAAGGCGCGGGTCGTGAGGACCCATGCTTAACACTTGAATCCGCGGAAAACCGAAATTAGCATCGGCCCTCACATGAAGCGGCAAAAAAATCGCCAATCAAATGTGCCTGCCGCGGCGGATTTTTCTTCCGGGGAATTGCGGAACCGCGATGAGAAGCAAGCAAATGGTTTGACCAAGCCCGACTCGGAGCGGTCCAAGGCGGCATCGGTGGCATCCGCGCACCCGGGAGCCGGCCGGATTATGGAATCCCTGCGGCGGTATTGGGATCAGCATGGGTATTTGAGTTTGCTTTTGGTCGCGGTCACGCTGGTTGCCTATGTGCCGGCGATGGGGGGGCAATTTGTCTGGGATGATGGTGATTACGTGGTCAACAACCTTCTGCTGCATTCTTTGAAAGGCCTGTCGCAAATCTGGTTTGCGCCGGGGACGACGCCCCAATATTACCCCCTGTCGTTCACAAGTTTCTGGGTGGATTATCATTTGTGGAAATTAAATCCGTTGGGCTACCACCTGACCAACCTCCTGTTTCAGGCGACCAACGCCATCCTGTTGTGGACCCTGCTGCGCCGGCTGCGCGTGCCGGGCGCCTGGCTGGCGGCAGCCATTTTCGCGATCCATCCGGTGAATGTGGAATCGGTGGCCTGGATCACCGAACGCAAGAACGTGTTGGCCGGATTTTTTTACCTGAGTTCGGCGCTGGCCTGTCTCCAGTTCTGGCTGCCGGACCTGGCGGCGGCGGACCGTGACGCTCGGGGCGGCCCGCAAACGACAGCCGCCGGTCTGGGGAATTGGAAGTTCTATTGGCTGGCACTGTTGCTTTATCTCTGCGCACTGCTGGCGAAAACGGCGACGATCGCGCTGCCGGCGGCCGTTCTGCTGGTGGTGTGGTGGAAACGTGGCAAAATGGGCTGGCGGGCGCTTTTCCCGCTGGCGCCGTTTCTGGCCGTGGGGATGGGCATGGGGCTGCTCACGGTGTGGGTGGAAAAGCACTTTGTGCACGCGGCGGGAAGTGAGTGGACGTTTTCGCCCCTGGAGCGGTGCCTCATTGCCGGCCGGGCGGTCTGGTTTTATCTGGGCAAGCTGGTGTGGCCGCATCCGCTGATATTTGTTTATCCGCGCTGGGAAATTCATGCCGCCCAGCCGCTGGCGTATCTGCCGGTTCTGGCCTTGCTGGTCGTGCTGTTCATTTTGTGGCTCAACCGCAACGGTTGGGCGCGACCGATGCTGGTGGCGCTGGTCTATTTTCTGGTGTTGTTGTTTCCGGTGTTGGGCTTCTTCAACGTCTATTTTTTCCGCTACTCGTTTGTGGCCGATCATTTTCAGTATCTGGCCAGCATCGGCCCGCTGACGCTGGCGGCGGCCGGAATCACCCTCGCCTTCAAGACCAAACCCGTTCTCAAGCTGGCGTGTGGCGGGGCCTTGCTACTGACGCTTGGCGTGTTGACGTGGCAACAGGCCGGGATTTACCGGAACCTGGACACCCTCTGGCGCGACACCCTGGCCAAAAACCCCGACTGCTGGATGGCCTATTGCAATCGAGGTTTCGCCTTTGCCGACAAGGGCCAATTTGATGAAGCGATTGAGGATTATCGCAAAGCCCTCCAGATCAAACCGAACGACTCGGACGCACTGAACAATCTGGGTTTCGCCCTCGCCGCCAAGGGCCGGTTCGATGAAGCGATTGAGCACTATCGCCAAGCCCTCCAGATCAATCCGAATTTCGCCGAGGCGCTGAACAATCTGGCTGTCGCCCTCGCTGCCAAGGGCCGGTTCGATGAAGCGATTGAGCATTATCGCCAGGCCCTCCAGATCAAGCCGAATTTCGCCGACGCACTGAACAACTTGGGCCTCGCCCTCGCCGCCAAGGGCCAATCCGATGAAGCGATTGAGAACTATCGCCAGGCCCTCCAGATCAATCCGGATTACGCCGACGCGCTGAACAATCTGGGGGTCGCCCTCGCCGCCAAGGGCCAATCCGATGAAGCGATTGAGAACTATCGCAAGGCTCTCCAGATCAAGCCGAATTTCGCCGAGGCACTGAACGATCTGGGCAACGCCCTCGCCGACAGGGGCCGGTTTGCTGAAGCGATTGAGAACTATCGCCAGGCCCTCCAGATCAAGCCGAAATTCGCCGACGCGCTGGACGATCTGGGCAACGCCCTCGCCGCCAGAGGCCAGTCTGATGAAGCAATTAAGAATTATCGCCAGGCCCTCCAGATCAATCCAAATTCCTCCGACGCGCTGAACAATCTGGGTGCGGCCCTTGCCGACAAGGGCCGGCTCGATGAAGCCATCGGGCACTACCGCCAGGCCCTCCAGATCAAGCCGAATTTCGCCGAAGCGCTGGACAATCTGGGCATGGCCCTCACCGCCCGGGGGCAGTTCGATGAAGCGATTGAGAGCTATCGCAAGGCCCTCCAGATCAATTCAAACCGCCCCGAAACCTTCCTTCACTTGGGCATGACCCTTGGCCAAGCGGGCCGCACCCGGGAAGCGGTCGCCCAATACCGGGAGGCACTGAGATTGAATCCCAGCCTGACCGGGGCGTTGAACAACCTGGCGTGGGCGCTGGCCGCCAGTCCCGATGACCAGCTTCACAATGGGCCCGAGGCGGTGCGTTTGGCCGAACGCGCGTGTGAGCTGACGCATTATGGCGAACCCTTGTTCCTCGGGACACTGGCCGCCGCTTATGCCGAAGCCGGCCGTTTTCCGGAAGCGGTGACCACGGCGGAAAAAGCGGAGCAACTCGCAACTACAGCCGGGCTAACGGCGGTGGCGGCGAAAAACCGGCAACTGCTTGAGCTTTACCAGGCCGGCAAGCCCTATCATGAGGCTGCCAACCCGGGACAGCCGGAGCCTTCGGCCATCGCGCCTCCATCCGGGCAGCACTGAAAGATTGTCCCCGCCGCCCGGACAGGCACGATTCCGACGCGCCGGTCGTTGACGCCACGATAAACGACGGCGCGCATGGTTTTGGGAAATGGCAGGCACGGAAAAATGTTAACCACGAAACACACGAAAGACACGAAATTTTGGTAGTGTCCTGATTTGAAAACCGAATTACCGAAACGGAGCGCGAGTTGTCCCAACTCGCAGCATCCTTGATCAGTCCAGCCGCTGCGGATTGGGGACAATCCGCGCTCCGGTCAAATCAGGACACCACCGAAATTTTAACCGTGGATGACTCGGTGCGCAGAGCAGAAAGCTTTCTACAGAAGGAAACAAAGGAAACAAAGGTTTGCAACCATCTTCATGACTTCGTTTCCTTCGTTTGCTTCTGTTGGCGGACTGCGGATTACGCGGATTTTGCAGCGCGCGGTTTTTCATTGTCTTTTGAACCGGCATGGAACTGAATTTCCCGATGCGCCGCGACTTTTTCATCTGCCTGCTGCTGGCGGGCATCACGCTGGCGGTTTACTGGCCGGTGTCGCATTACGGGTTTATCAATTACGACGATCATGCGTCCATCAGAGACAACCCGGAGATAAACAGCGGGCTGAACGGGCACAGTGTCTGGTGGGCGATGACCGGCATCATGGCGCAGAACTGGCAGCCGGTGACGAGTTTGTCGTTTGTGTTGGGGCACCAGGTTTGGGGAACCGCTCCAGGCGCGGAGCATCTGGTGAATGTGATTTTTCAGGGAGCCAACGCGGTGCTGTTGTTCCTTTTGCTGAAACAACTGACGGGCGCGACCTGGCGCAGCGCCCTGGTGGCGGCCTTGTTTGCCTGGCATCCGCTGCGGGTGGAATCCGTCGCCTGGATTTCGGAGCGCAAGGACGTCTTGAGCGGATTTTTCATGCTGCTGACACTCTTGTGCTACACAAAGGCGGTGACGGGTGGCCGGCGGCAAGCGACCCCAACCGAATCCGCGCCAGCGCCCATCCCGTCACGCGTCACGGGCCTGCCGGCCGAAGCCCTGGCGAAGGCTGGTCACCGGTCTCCTTTCTACTGGCTGGCGCTGCTGTTTTTCGCGTTGGGACTGATGAGCAAACCGATGCTGGTGACGGTGCCGCTGATCCTGCTGCTGCTGGATTTCTGGCCGTGGCAAAGGGTCAGGGTTGAAAATCCGGGCTTCGGGATTCAGCGCCTGGTTTTTGAAAAAACACCTTTCTTCCTGCTCGCGGCAGCCGCCTGCATCGTGACCGTTTTCGCGCAGCACGGCAGCGGCGTCGTGGTTCCGCTCGCATGGGCTCCTTTGCATTATCGGTTCATCAACGCGGTGATATCGTATCTGGATTATTTTCTGAAAATACTTTGGCCGGCGAACCTGGCGGTCATGTATCCGCTTTCGGCGCACCTGCCGCGGATACAATTTTTCGCGGCGACCGGTTTTTTGATTGTGGTTTCCCGATGGGTTTGGGGGGCGCGGCGCGCCCATCCGTACCTGCTCGTCGGCTGGCTCTGGTATCTGGTGATGCTCGTGCCGGTGATCGGCCTGGTGCAGGTGGGCGTGCAATCCATGGCCGACCGCTATACTTATTTGCCGTCCATCGGCCTGTTTCTGGCCTTGGCCTGGGGACTGGGCGACATGGCTGCGATTGCGAATCGTTGGCGGGCCGGCGCGACCGCCGGGGCCGCGGGGCTATTATTGGCCTGCCTGCTGATGACCCGGCATCAACTGGGCTACTGGCAGGACTCGGTCTCGCTGTTCCGACACGCGATTCAAGTGACCGGAGAAAATGCGCTGGTTAATTATTTTCTGGGCAACTCGTTCCTGGAGGCGGGCAACCCGGACGAGGCCGTCCGGAACTATCAGTATGCCGTCCGGATGGCGCCGAATTTTGCGCTCGCTCGCAATAACCTCGGCATGGTTTTGCTTTCACAGGGGAAATCCGAGGAAGCCGAGGCTCAATTCCGCGAAGTTTTGCGGCTGGCTCCCACCGATCCCGATGCGCATAAATATCTCGGAGATATCCTGTCGGCCCGGAAAGAATTTGCGGACGCCGAAGCCGAGTATTCAATGGCATCGCAACTGAAACCCTACTCCCCGGTCATTTTGAACAATCTGGCCTGGCTGCTGGCCACCTGTCCGGAGGCACGCATCCGGGACGGCGCCCAAGCGGTTCAGTATGCCGAGCGCGCCTGCGCACTGACCGATTACCAAAAAGCCATTTTCGTCGGCACCCTGGCGGCGGCCTACGCCGAGGCCGGACGATTTGACGACGCGATGGCGACGGCGGAAAAGGCCTGCACCCTGGCCGAGGCGTCGGGCGAACCGGCCTTGCTCCAAAAGAACCGGGAGTTGTTGGAACTTTACCGCGCGCACAGGGCGTATCATGAAGCGGCCGACCCGGGTCAACCGGGGCCTTCCGCCATCGTGCCTCCACCTGGGCAACACTGAAAGCTTGTCCCCGCCGCCCGGACGAGCGATTCGACGCGCAGGTCGTTGACGCCGCGATTGCCGACGGCGCGCATGGTCTTGGGAATGACGGGCACGGGGAAATTTTAACCACGAAACACGCGAAAGACACGAAATTTTGGTAGTGTCCTGATTTGAAAACCGAATTACCGAAACGGAGCGCGAGTTGTCCCAACTCGCAGCATCCTTGATCAGTCCAGCCACTGCGGATTGGGGACAATCCGCGCTCCGGTCAAATCAGGACACCACCGAAATTTTAACCGTGAATGACGCGGCGCGCAGAGCAGAAAGGTTTCTACAGAAGGAAACAAAGGAAACAAAGTCGTGCAACCACCGTCACTACTTTGTTCCCTGATACGGTTTCCAGAGTTATTCGACCGAGGGCGAGGAGAGCCCCCAGAAGCTCCCCGCAGCCATCGGTGAATAACTTCGTTTGCTTCTGTTAACTTGGAGTTAAACCACGGGCTTAACCGGCATAGTCTTGGGTGGGTGCTTTCAGGCATCCTGGCCGCCAATTGGCAGCCGGCAATGCACTGGGAGTAACACATGGGAAATTCAGGCTTTGCAAGTGTTTCAGTGCCTGTAAAATAACATCAAATTGTTGAATGCAAAGATGTGGCCCGATGACCATGCTTTTACCTGATGCCATTTCCGCTCGGAAATCTGTCAATCCGTGGAACTCCTTTGGCTTTTTTCATGAACGAGAGATCCAAGAATAAAGCCACAGCCTTGCCTTCGGGTCCGTCCGATTCGCCCGCCGGTGAAAGACCGGAAGAGGAAGATTCCCGTTGGCTGAAATCCGCAAGTCCCGCGGCGGGATTGTCTGACCGCTGGCGGGTCTGCGGGGTCTGCGTTTTTCTGGCGGCACTGGTCTGGGCGGTCTATGGGCAGACCCTGCGGTATGAATTCATCAATTTTGACGATGATGTTTATGTTTACGGGAATCCCGCTGTCACCCAGGGGCTCAGCCTGCACGGGGTGGTCTGGACATTCACGCACGACAATGGTCGGGACGAATGGTTGCCCCTGACTGCCATCTCCCGCATGTTGGACTGGCAGCTCTACGGGCCAAACGCGGGGGGGCATCATCTGAGCAACGTCCTGCTGCACGCGGCGACGGTCATCCTGCTGTTCCTGGTGCTGCGGAAGATGACCGGCGCGCTGTGGCGGAGCGCCTTCGTGGCGGCGGTGTTCGCCATTCATCCCCTGGGGGTGGAATCGGTGGCCTGGGTGACGGAACGCAAGAATGTCCTCAGCGGACTGTTTTTTATGCTGACCCTGTGGGCGTATGTCCGCTATGCGCAGGGGGTAACAAGTGGCCGGCTTTCGCTCCGCTTCAGCGCGGCAAGCAAGTGGCAAGTGACAAGGGCCGAGGAACAAAGCCTGTCACGCGTCACGGGCCTGCCGGCCGAAGCCTTGGCGAAGGCTGGTCACCGGTCACTTTTCTACTGGCTGGCGGTGCTGTTGTTCACGCTGGGCCTGTTGTCCAAGGGCACGTTGGTGACACTGCCGTTTATCCTGCTGCTGCTGGACTACTGGCCGCTCCAGAGAATTTCGGAGTTCGGAGTTAGGAGTTCGGAATTGAAAGACAGCCTTCGCCCCTCAACTCTCAACCGATTGCTGCTGGAAAAGCTGCCCTTTCTGCTTCTGGCCGCCGCGGACTGTGTGGTTGTATGCCTGACCCATCAAAGTGATCGCAGAACCCTTCAAAGCTTAGATATCCTGTCGCGGGTCGGCAACGCCCTGACGGCCTATGGGGCTTACCTTGGGCAAATGTTTTATCCGGTGGGATTAGCTGTGTATTATCCGCATCCGGGAAACCACCTGTCGGTCTGGAAGGTTGGTTTGTCCGTGCTGGTATTATTGATCATTTCCGCGGGCGTCATGGCCGGGTGGCGAAAGTATCCCTACTTGCCAGTGGGCTGGCTGTGGTATCTGGGGATGCTGGTGCCGGTCATCGGTCTCGTGCAGGTTGGCGCCCAGGCGCGGGCGGACCGGCACACCTACCTGCCGCAAATCGGATTGTACCTGCTGGTGGTTTGGGGGGCCGTGGAACTGTGTGGTTCCTGGCGCTGGCGGCGGGCCGTGCTGGGGTCCGCCGCCATAGTGATTCTGGCCGGTCTGCTGGCGGGCGCTTATGTTCAAACGCGTTATTGGAAAGACAGTGTCTCACTGTGGACGCACACGCTTGCCTGCACGTCCGACAACGTGATCGGCCAAAACGACCTGGGCAACGCGCTGCTCCAAAAGGGCGAGGTGGACGGAGCGATCGCGCATTACCAAAAGGCGATGCAAATCAATCCCGACTACGCGGAAGCCCACAACAACCTCAGCTTCGCGCTGCTCCAAAAGGGCAAGGTGGACGAAGCGATTGCCCAATGCCGGAGGGCGCTACAAATCAACCCGGACCTGGCGGAGGCCCACAACAACCTCGGCTACGCGCTGCTCCTGAAAGGCAAGGTGGACGAAGCGATCGCCCATTTCCAAAAGGCCCTGCAAATCAAACCCGACAGCGTGCAACCCCAAGGCAACCTGGGCAGTGCGCTGCTCCAAAAGGGTGATGTGGACGGAGCGATTGCCCATTACCAAAAGGCGCTGCAAATCAGCCCCGGCAGCGCGGCCATCCGCAACAACCTCCAAAGCGCTCTGCTCCAAAAGGGCAGAGTGGGCGAAGTGATTGCCTACTGCCAAAAAGCCCTGCAAATCAATCCCGACTCCCCGGTTGTCCTGAACAATCTGGCCTGGCTGCTGGCCACCTGTCCGGATACGAGCATTCGGAATGGCGCCCAAGCGGTCAAGTATGCCGAACGCGCTTGTGCACTGACACACTACCGGGAGACCCTCATAGTCGGCACCCTGGCGGCGGCTTATGCCGAAGCCGGACGCTTTGACGACGCGATGGCGACGGCGGAAAAGGCCATTGCGCTGGCCGAAAAAAATCACGAACCGGAGCTGCTGCAAAAAAACCGGGAGTTGTTGGAACTTTATCGTGCGCACCAGCCGTATCATGAGGTTTCGGCTCGCAAGGTTCAGCCTTCGCCAGGCTCCGGCGCGACCGGCGCCCGCCCCGTCAATTGAAGACTTGCCCGGCCCGCGTGGTGATTTATCTTTTTGGCTGTGAAGGGAAAACTGAACAAGCTGCTGCCGGTGGTTTTTCTGGCGCTGTTCGCCCTGAGCCGCTGGCCGGGATTGTTCCCGCCGAATTTCAGCGCGGCGACGGCGCTGGCGTTTTGCGCGGGGGTGTATTTCCGCGGCGCGGCGGCGTGGTGGCTGCCGCTGGGCACCATGCTGGCCACGGACGTGGCGCTCAACGTTTTTTATTATCACGTCGCGCCGTTCGGTTCCTACCTGCTGTTGAACTACGCGATTTACGCGGGGTTGATCGGGCTGGGCAAATGGTTCGGACGGCGCGCGGCGTTCTCGAAATTGCTGCTGGGCGGTTTGCTGGGCGCGGTGATCTTTTATCTCGTCACCAACACGCTGTCGTGGCTGCAGGACCCGGCCTACGTCAAAACGATTGCCGGCTGGATCCAGGCGCTGACGACCGGGCGGCTGGACGTGCATCCGACGACGTGGGAAATGTTCCGCAACACGCTGGGGAGCGGCGGGCTGTTCACCGCGCTGTTTGCCGGCTCGGCCAAACTGACGGAATCCGCCGAATCGCCCGCCGACAAAAAGGCCGGCGCGCGCGACGAGGAGGAACCCGAAGCCGAGGAAACGCCGGAGGAAACCAAGGCGTGACAACGAAAAAGGCTAAAGGCTGAAGGCTAAATCCTAAATTCGGAATTCAGCCTTCAGCCTTTAGAATTTAGCCTTCTATGAAAATTGGCGTCATCTCGGACACGCACGGTTTTCTTGATCCGAAGGTCCTCAAACTTTTCGCCGGCGTGGAGCACATCCTGCACGCGGGCGACATCGGGTCGGACGCCATCATCGCTGAACTGGAAGCGGTGGCGCCGGTCACGGCGGTGCTGGGCAACACGGACAGTTCACCCACCTTCCGGCTCGCGGAGGTCGTAAAGCTGGCCGGACGCAAATTTCTGGTTCATCACATCGTGAATCCGCGCGCGCTGACCGAGGAACTCCGGTTGCGCACCGCGCGCGAGCGGCCGGACGCGGTGGTGTTCGGCCATACGCACAAGGCTTTCCGTGAGACGATTGACGGCGTGCTGTATTTCAATCCTGGCTACGCGGGCAAGCCGAAATTCGGGGCGGAACGCAGCGTGGCGATTTTGCGTTGTGATGGGAAGGGGATGCGGCCGGAGTTTTTGCCGCTCTGAGTACAACCGCGGATGACGCGGATGGGCGCGGATTTCAACGCAGAGGCGCAGAGGAAAATGACTAATGACTAAACCATGCCGTTATGCGGAATGACTAATAACTAAACCATAATGACGAAATAAGCCCGAAGCCTGAAAACGCAACCTGGCCGGCGCATTGGTTGATTGGGTCATTTGGTCATTCCTTCGTCATTCGGATTCAGGAATTAGTCAATCAAATTAAGGGCGGGACTTCTGCGCGCGCTTTGTCGCGTCCATCTGAAGTTGGATTGGTGAGAAGTTCCTCAACGGCTTGGCGCACTTCGTCCGCCGTGGCGGCGGGCGGCAACGGCTGGCCGAAATTCACCGTCACCGCACGCCGGAGTTGGCGCGGCCATTTCCAGAAAAATTTCCCGCCGGCAAAACTGAAGAGGCTGCCCCACACGCCCGTTAGCGCCACCGGCACAATCGGCGCGTCCACGCCCTGCATGATTTTCTCGAAGCCGCGCTGGAAGGGCATGAGCCTGCCCGTGCGCGTGATGCCGCCCTCGGCAAAAACGCACACGACATCGCCGTTCCGGATGGCGTCGCCGCAGCGCCGCAGCGCGCAGGCAACTTCGTGCGGATGGCGGGTGGACGGGATGGGGATGACGCGCGCGACGCGGACGAATGGTTTGAACCAGGGCGGTTCATAAAATTCCGTGCTGATGAGAAAGCGCACCGGCCGGTCCGCCGCCGCCGTCAACAGCACCCAGTCCACGTAGGAAACGTGGTTGCTGATGATCAACGCGCCGCCGTTGCGCGGGACGTTTTCCAGCCCGCGCACGCGCAGGGGATAAAACAGACGCGTGACCATCCAGACGAAGGCGCGCACCAACGATTCAGCCAGGAACACGGACAAATTGGACGAGGCAGGCGGCCCGGGCATGGAGCGATGTCTAACAGAATTCCCCATGCGGACAAGAACGAACCGGGCAAGGAAAACAGGCCGAGTTGTTGCAGCTTGGAAAAAAGCATTCCAACGCAGAGACGCAAAGAACGCGGAGACGCGCAGAGTTTTTTATCGGCCTTCTCTGCGAAACTCTGCGGGTCTCTGCGCCTCCGCGTTAAACCGCCGGCGCAGCAAACCGGGTTGCCAGTTCGCGCACCTGCCGCAAATCCAGTTTGCCGGTGCCGAGCAACGGGAAATGGTCCACGCGGAAAAACTGGTCGGCGCGCGGCTTCCAGAGATTCGGCAGGTCGCATTGCGCCAGTTTCTCCAGACACGCGGCCAGCCCGGCGTCGGGCAGCTTGTGCAGCACGACCAGCCGTTCGCCTTTCTTTTCGTCCGGCAGGCCGGTGACGACGAACGTTTGTTCGGTGACAGTCGCGAGTTCATGCAATTTTTCCTCGACCTTGATGTGCGGCACCATTTCGCCGCCAATCTTGCTGAAGCGGCTCAGGCGGTCGGTGATTTGCAGGAAACCGTCCTCGTCGAGCGCCGCGATATCACCGGTGACGTACCAGCCGTCGCGCAACACCTCGGTGGTTTTTTCCGGGTTGCCGAGGTAACCCTGCATCACGTTCGGGCCGCTCACCAGCATCAGGCCGGGCTGGCCGGCCGGCAGATTTTCCCCGCTCCACGGATTTTCCGGGCTGACGATGCGCACGCTCACGCCCGGCAAGGGATGTCCGATTTTCCCGCGTTTGGCGCCGATTTGCCGGAAGCCGGCCGAGCGGAAATCGTGCGTGTTCACCGCCACCGCCGGCGCGCATTCGGTGCAGCCGTAACCTTCGAGCGGGCGGATGCCGAAATGTTCCTCGAACGCGGCCGCGAGCCGGTCGGGCAATTTTTCCGCGGCGGTCATCACCACGCGCAGGCTGCCGAAATCCGCCGGCGCGCAACTGCGGAGATACAGTTGCAGGAACGTCGGCGTGGCGAGCAGGAAGGTGAGCTGGTGCTCGCGGACCAGCGGGCCGATGGCCTTCGCGTCGAGCGGATTCGGATGATAAACCATGCCCACGCCCAGCATCGCGGGCAGGCAGAGCGTGCCGGTGAATCCAAACGAATGGAAGAACGGCAGGATGCCCAGGAAACCATCATGGTGGTTCAATCCGAACACCTGTTCGAGCTGCTCGATGTTCGAGCCGATGTTATAATGGCTCAACCGCACGCCTTTCGGGTCGCCGGTGCTGCCGCTGGAGAAAATCACGGTGGCCAGATCGTCCAGGCGGGTTTTTCTTTCCGCGCCCAAAAGCCGCTGCAACCAACGGTCCGGCACAAACCACGCCATGAGCGAAGCAATGAGTTTCTCAGCCAGGCCGGGCCGGGCCGCGGCTTCCTCCAGCAAAATGGTCTGGCATGGAAGCTTCAGCTTGAGCTTGTCGAGAAACACTTTCGCGGTGACGACGGTTTTGAGGTCGCATTGCCGGATGCACGAGGCGAGGGTTTCGGCCGACACGGTGTAATTCAAATTCACCGGCACTTTGCCGAGCAACAGGGCGGCGTGATTGACGAGGGCGCCCGGCACCGACGGTGGCAACAGCAAACCGACCATCCGCTGTCCCGACCAGATTTTCCGCAATCGTCGTGCGAGGAAAACGGATCGCACCAGCGCCGCGCCGAAGCTGACCCGGGCATTTTGTGCGTCGGCCATGGCGAAACGGAGCGGATGATTCCGCGCCGTGTTGATGAAGGCGATGGGCAGCGGGCGCATTCGCGCTTTGCGGGCCTGCCAGGCTTCAACGAGCAGTTCCTGCACGGCCGAGCGCACCTGGAAGGGCGTCGCCGTGGGCGGCAGCGGTTGGCCGTAGTTGACCGTGATGGGATACGGAAAGCGCCGCGGCAGTTTCCAGAGGAACCGGCCCTTGTGAAAGCTGAAGAGGCTGCCCCACACGCCGTCAAGGCCCACCGGAATGATCGGCGCGTCCACGTCCTTCATAATGCGCTCGAAGCCGCGCCGGAAAGGCAGCAACTGGCCGATGCGCGTGATTTGTCCCTCGGCGAAAATGCAGGCCACCTCGCCGGCCCGGATGGCGTCGCTGGCGGTTTGCAGCGAATGGATCATTTCGCGCGGACGCTGTTCGGAGGAAATGGGAATCACGCCGAGGATGCGCGCGAATGGCTTCATCCAGGCCAGCTCGTAAATGTCCTTGAACATCAAAAACCGCACGGGCCGGTCGGTGGAGGCGATGAGCAGCAGCGCGTCCACCCAGGAAACATGGTTGCAAACGAACAGGGCGCCGCCCTTTCCGGGAATGTGGTCGCGTCCGATGATGCGGATGCGGTAAAACGAATGGGTCGCGCACCAAAGCAGAAAACGCAGCAGGGCGTCCGGCAGCAAAAACAGAACGTAGATGGCGCCCGCCAGCGTCAGCACGCCGCCGAACAGGAAAATGCTGCGCGGCGACATGCCCGCAACGTCCGCGAGCAAATAATACGCGCCGGACGCGAGAAAAATACCGACGAATGACAGCAGGTTCGCGGCGGCCAGCACCTCGCCTTTCTTCGCCGGGTCCGGCCGGTGTTGCAACAACGCCGCGATGGGCACGATGAAAAATCCGCCGGTGAACCCGAGCACTGACAGCCGGACGAGCGCGGCATTCATGGACAAACCCGGCACGGACAGCCATACGGAAACCAGCGACATGCCAAAAGCGCCGAGCGGCACAAGGCCGTATTCAATTTTCCCGCCGGAAAGGTAGCCCGCCGCGACGCTGCCCAGGCCGATGCCCAGCGCGAGGGCAATGCTCAGCTGGCCGATGCCGATTTCGTCCAGGTGCAGGATTTGCGCGCCATAAAAAAACACATTCAACTGCAGCAACTGGCCCAGGAAGAAGAAATACGTATTGCCGAGAAAGGCGAGGGTCAGTGCCCGGTCGCGGCGGACCAGCCGGAGCTGCGCGAACAAGTCGTTGAGAAAATTCGCGTGGAATTTCCGGGCGGGATCGGCGGCGGGCACGCGAGTGATGCCGAGGCACGTGCCGAGGCCGATGACCGCGAGCGCAATCAAAATGATTCCCGACCAGGCCTGGTGACCGTGAAAATGTTTCGACATCCGCGCCGCGGCGACGGTGCCGAGGATGATGGCCATGAACGTGCCGAGTTCGATCAGGCCGTTGCCCCACGATAATTTCCGCTCCGGCAGCAGTTCCGGCAGGAGGCCGTATTTGGAGGGACCGAAGAACGAACTGTGAACGCCCATCAAAAACACGCAGCCCAGCAACATCGGAATCTGGTTCAACCAGAAGCCCGCGAGCGCGAGGAGCATCACGCCGATTTCGAAAATTTTCACGCTCACGCTGATGGTCCGCTTGCTGAAACGGTCGGCGAAAAAGCCGCCCGCCATTGAAAACAAAATGAACGGCAGGGAAAACAGGGCGGTGACGAGTTCGCCGACGCGATGCAACTCGGTGGAGGACACGTTCATGCCGAGGATCATGAACACGACGAGCCACTTGAGGACGTTGTCGCTGAGCGCGCCCTGGAATTGCGTGACGAAGAGCGCCCAGAAGCCGCGCAAACGGCCGGGGGCGTCCGGGGTCCGGGGTCCGGGAGCTGGCGTCCGGGGTCCGGGGTCCGGGGTCTGGTATTCGGTCACGGCCTCCAAGCTAACCATGCACGCGGCAAACTGTGAATTGAAAAACTTTTGCCCGGCATCGCCTGACGCGATGGCGGAGGGCCGGGAAAGTCCAGTCGTTTTTCATAATTTATGGCATAAGCGGTGCTGCTAAGAAACCCGCCAAGGAGGGGGGTGGGAGCAAAAACAAGTGTTTTGCAGGTAAATTTGCAAATGTGCTGACAGCAAACGAACATGGACATGATTAAAACCAAGACCATTCTTTACGTCGAAGACGACCCCGTCGTATTGACGGCGTATCGTCATGGTCTGGAGAGCGAGGGGTTTTCCATCGAGTCGGCCCGGGACGGCCTGGAGGCGATGAAGGTCCTGCTCCGGCTGGTTCCGGATTTGGTGGTGCTGGATTTGATGCTGCCCAAGTTCGACGGCGGGGAAGTGCTCAAATTCATGCAGGCCAATCCCCGCCTCAAATCCGTTCCGGTCATCATTCTGTCAACCAACTCCATCGTGGACGCGGACGAGGAGTATGTTTTGGAGGGGGCCAACCGGCGCTTCATCAAAAACCAATGCACGTTCCCGATGCTGTTGGAAGCCATCCAGCAATTGCTGACAGAAACGCCGGCCAACGACCATGCCCTCGCGGACGGTCAGACGGGCAAAAGGCGCCGAAAGAAGCTGGTGAAAACAGCAGCTTGACCGGCACGTCGCTTCCCGGTCCGGGAGAAATTCCATCGCAATGGCATCGGCCGTCGGCCGGGTGAGCCATTCGCGGCACCTCGTTTTTAAGCCTATGGTATCGGCGGCAAATCCGCCAGGGTGTCTGCCACCGCATCCGTCAGGACGTCTGCGTCGCGGGGGGTCCTTGCGTTTGAAATCCCGCCGGTTGAGCCAAAGCACGTTCCTTGTCCGGACATCCACCAGCGCAACGCTGTGCTGAATGGAATTGCTCGAATGCCAGAAGGGATCAATCCAGAGGGGAGTTGGCTCGTTCGGCACGCCAATCAGTGCGGCAGAGGTCATCTCCGCCAGATTGGCACCCACTTCCGTGACGGCGATCAATCCACCGCCCGTCCAATTCCACACCGCACGCTGGTTATGTTTGTGACGCGACTCGAAAAACACCTTGGTGTCCACCAGCACAACTGCCTCCGCGTTGGTCGCGCCAAACCTGACGAGCACATTGGTGAGGGACGAAGTCATCTGGTAATGGAAAGGATTGTGTTCAAACCTGGCCGGGTTGGCCATCGCCATGTAGCGAAAGAAACCGAGCGTGGTATTGGTCCGGAATGTCAGCGGCGTGCCACTGGCGGAAAGGGAATATTGCCCCAGCAAATTTTGGCAGAAGTCAACCCGGACGGCTTCGAGGGACGGTCCGATTTCCACCGCTGGTTGGGAGGACATTTCTTCACCGCGCAAAACCCGAACCGGCCCGGCTATTTTATAACCTTTCGACCGGAGCTCTTGTTGAACTCTGCTGACCAGGTCTTCACCAGCCTGCCGGCAAAGCACCTGCAAATCGTTGGTCGTGAGCGAATGGTCAATGTTGCCCGCCCCTTCAAACCACGCCGGCATAATTTGCACCTGCCGGTAATTTGCGGGATGCGCCATGAACCGTTCGTCCACCGTCCGAAACGTCGTCTGGCAACCGGAAACCAACCCGGCCAGCACCAGCAAACCGACGGCACAGCCAGAACGCTTCAAAATTATTTTTACCAGGCGGTACACGGCAAAAAGGTCATTCCTTCATCGCCTTGGCATACGGTTTACCGTCCATGAACACCTCCTTGATTTTCGGATGGCCGGACGTGGACACGATGGCCTGCACGGTGAGTTTGCCAACCGGGTTGCCCGAGCCTTCAGCGACAAAATAATTTTCAATGCCGTATTCGACGTGGATGGAGTTGGTGCTCCACCAGCGCTGGTCGCTCTTGCCGCGCAGCAAAATTTCGCCCGCCGCCGCCGCGAACTCGTTTGTACTGGCGTTGACAACTTCGTAGAACTGGTTCGTGCCCGGCGCGAGCGCGACGAACACTTTCGTTCCGTAGGGCAATTCCTTTCCCACTGGCGGCGAAAACAGATTCACCGGCACGTCGCTGATTTTGTAATTCAGGATCAAATAATCGCCGCGCAGCAAATCGCGCGGGTCCACGCGACGCGTTTCCAGCAGGATGATTTTACCGCTGGCAAGTGCATGTTCCTGCACGGCGACCGTGCCGAGCAGCCACGCGCTTTGGAGCGCGAGGACGAGGATGAGCAGTTTGAGTTTCATGGCTGATCCTTTCCACGCATTGTGTTTTATTCCGTCAACTTTTTGAAATCCGGGTCGCCGTCAGGCTTTTGAAATCCGCGTCTTTACGGGCCCCGGCCTTGAGCGACCGTTGCAGTTCAACGGCTTTCTTGAGGTCGGCGAGCGCGTTGGTCTTGTCGCCTTTCCGGGCATACGCACAAGCGCGATGGTAAAATGGATCAGCCCACTTGGGAGCGAGTTCAATGGACTTTGTCGTAAGACTTGATCGCCTCGTCATATTTTCCGAATCTGATCAGAACGCCACCGCGGTCGCTCCAGGCCGCCTCGTGTTTCGGATTCAGCATGATTGCCTTGTCAAAAGCTTTCAACGCCTCGTCATCCCGCTTCAGCGCCTCAAGCATCTCTCCCTTGCCAACCCAATTGCCACTTTCGTTCGGCTGAAGCCCGGTGAGTTTCTCAAAAGACTTCAACGCTTCCTCGGGCCGGTCTGTTTCAGCTTCAGCCATGGCCTTGCACAACCAGCGTCGGGGATCATCGGCTTTGGCGGCCACCCATTGGTCCAGGACTTTCGCTCCGTCATTCGTCCGATTCAATTGCACGAGGCTGATGTATTGTCCGATCGCCGCCTGTTCGTTGTCCGGTTGAAGGGCGGAAGCCTGCTCGAAGGCTTTCAAGGCCTCACCGGGCTTGTGTTGGTTAATCAATTCCGTGCCTTTGCGGACGCAGGTATCCGCGGAATCCGCGTTTGCGCCCGCTGCGGGAGCATTTTGTCCCGAGGCGGCGGCAGCCAGCAGTGTGCTGCACACAACCATCAACCATAATTTGAATTTCATAGTCACGTTCCTTTCAATGATTTTGGTTTGGTTTCAAAATTTCCCACCGGTTCATGGTATGATCCTTTTCATTTCAGGTAACCTTCCAGCCGCTTGACGAGCAGTTGGTCGCAACGGTCGCGGGAAATGATCCCGATGCTCTGGTAATCCGGATGATGCGAGTTTTGCATGTCCACAATCACCCACTCGCCCTTGCGATCACACACCACGAAATGCACGAATCCCTGCTCCGAGTTTTGCGGGTCGAAAACATAGTCCGCGTAAAGCGCATAATCGGCCGCCGGCGGATGGGTGCGGACAAAATCTTGGAACTCACGCGCCAGATTCCAGAGCGTCTTCAATTCATTTGGATCGGCCTGCGAAGCTTTGAGAAGAATTGTCTGGTCGGCCTGAACGGCCTGGCACAAGCCTGCTTCATTGAGCAGCCGCACGATGTTGGTCGCGCTGGGGATGCTGACCGTCTTCCCGCCAATCCGCGCCGGATAAACCATCAGCGTCGCGCCGGGCAGCGCTTGTTTCATCGCCTGCTGGCGTTCGGGCAGGGCGGCCCTTTCATTCTCGGGAGGCAGGCCGCTCCGCTGATCCATGATGGCCGCCATTCGGCCTGGTTTGGCCGCCTTGGCCGTGGCTTCGTTGAGGCCAAGTTGTGGACCCAATTGTTCGACGAGCAGAACGGACAAGTCCATCGGGTCTGGCTGTCCCAATTTCTTGAACGTTTCATCCTGCGGCGTCTGGCGATCCGTCCAAATGACGGCGCCGGTCTTGTCCACGACGACTGCGCGCAACTCGTCCAATTGTCCGGGGTGGTTGCTGTTGAACTCCGCATAGAGCGCGTAGTCCGTCGTGACCGGGTTGGTTTGCACCAACGCGCCGACGGCGGCGGAAAGACTGTTCAAGTCCGCCAAGTTCGCAGGTTCCAACGGTGTCTTCCCAAGCTCGATGTTTTTCAATCCCTGTCGCTCCAGCAACAGGCCGACCACCTCGCTCACGCGATCAAAAGGTCGTCCCGCCAGGCGCACCGGCAGGATGGTCAGTGAAGCATCCACGCCTTTTGATTTCATCGTGTCCAATCGCCGTTGTTGTTCGGGCGCGATGCCTGCTGTCACTGGCGGATTCTGCGCCCAAGCGCTGCCGCAAAGCAGCGCGCCAAACAATGCCGTCAACCACAATTTATTTTTCATAGTCTGTTCCTTTCATTTTTTATTTTGATTTAATTTCCAAATTCATCTCGGTGTGACCAGCGATGAGTTCGCATGGATTTGTTTCATCAACTTGCGGCGTTTCTTTTCGAGATAAACGCCGAACAAAATCAGGAACACGCCGGACACGACGAACATCAGGCCGGTGCGCGCCATCGAGCCGAACAAATCGAAGTAGGCGGCCAGGATGTCCAGGGCGATGAAGACGACGCCGAGGTTGACAAGAAACGGCGAGCGCTCCTGCAAGCCGACCTGGATTTGCAGCAGGCAGAAGACGAAGAGCGCAAGCGTGCCGGCGAGGTAGCTGCACGATTCGCCCCAGTAAAAATAGCGCGGGCTGGCGACGGGCGCGATTTGCCACAAGCCGAACCAGACTGTCGCCATGAAAATCATCATGCCAAACAGCGCGGCGAACCACGTCCAGCGCCATTGCGCCGTCAGCGCGCGAAGATTTTTGACGCCCGCCGTCAGCGGCAAAAGCGCGACCGCACCAAGAACAGGGAAAAGCCATCGCGGAGTTTCGGGATTGCTTCCACCGCCGAAAAATTCCTTCCAGGTCAGCGGATAGAAGAAAGCCAGGAACATGAGCAAGCCGAGTTTCTCCGTCACCTCCGCAAAATCTGCGAACGCGCCGCGACGAAGCAGCCAGCCCGCGCCGAAATAAATCAAACCGAGCAGCGAGTAGAGCAGCATCTGACGTTCGTTGTCGCAACGGATAAAGCTGTCACTCTGGTTGATCTCAACGCCAAACCAGATTCCGAACGCGAACAGGAACAAAGCGAGTTGCGCTTTCGAGCGCAGAATCCACGGCAGCGCAGCAATACCAATCCACCAGAGCAGAAAGGCGTTCGGCGGACGCGAGATGATGTTGTAGATCTGGCCGATGAGCGCGATGTTGGCGAGGAACAGGCACGAGCCGATGAGCTGCAGCGCTTCGCCGGTCTTGCCCGAATTACCCCTCACCCGTCCTTTGGACACCCTCTCCCCATCGGATGGGGAGAGGGGCGGGGTGAGGGGTTTCTCACGCAGCCACCAGCCGCTCGCGTGTGCGCCGAGCATGAGCGCGAGGCCGCCGGCGATTTTCACGCCGCGGGGAATCTCGTTCCAGTGCGCGGAAATCAGCAGCGCGATTCCCGCCGCAATGAGCACCGCGCCGATGATGGAAACGATGGCGAGGAAGTTGTTGCCGCCGTCTTCTTTCAGGTTGAAGTGTCCGATGATTTTCTGCCGCTGTTCGTCGGTGATAAGGCCGGCGTCGTGGAGTTTCTGAATGTCGCCGTATTTCATATTATTCTCCGGGTTGTGTTGTCGTTTTGAACTGGATGGCCTCACCGTTCGATCGCATTGTCACGCCGCGAGTGCCTGCGCCGCCCGCGCCGCCCGGCGGCCGAAATTCGGCGACGTTTTCAACAGGCGTTTGAATTGGCTCCGGCGTTCGTGGGTTTCTTCGGCGGAATAAAGTTGTTTCGCCAGTTTCAAGAAACCGCCTTGCAGTTGTTCCACGCTCATGTTTTTCGGACGGAAATTGATGTCGAACAGCGTGCACAGTTCCCACGCGCGGTCGCGGAGGATGCGGCCTTCGCGTTTGAGCCGCGCGTAAAGCGGCGTGCCGGGAAAAGCAGTCATGAACGTCACCTGCACCTCGTAAAGCCCGGAGTTGCGCACGAAATTGAGCACGTCGTCGAACACATCGCACGTGTCGCCGTCGAGGCCGAGGATGAAACAGCCGTTGACGGTGATGCCGTAGGATTGAATCTTCGCGATGGCTTCCTGGTAAAAATCCTGCTGGCGCAATTTCCAGTTCGATTTCAGCTCCACACCGTAAAGGCTTGTGCGGCAGGGGCTTTCCAGGCCGATAAGGACCTGCTGGCAGCCGGAGTCGCGCAAGAGGCCGAGCAGTTCGTCGTCGTCGGCCACGCGCACGTCAGCCTCGGTGAACCAGCGGAGTTTTTCCTTCGCCAGCTCGCGCAACAGTTTTTTGTAATGCCCGCGGTGAACGAAGCTGTTGTCGTCGGCGAACTCGATGAACGGGCGCGGCCACATTTTTTTGATCTCGTGGATTTCGGCGATGACTTTTTCGACCGGCTTCACCTTGTAACGCGATGTCAGCAAAATGGAACTGGCGCAAAATTCGCAGCGGTGCGGACAGCCACGGCTGGTTTGGACGGTGAGGCGGTTGTATTTGTCCGGGTCGAGCAAATCGAAACGCGGCATTGGCGCATCGGCCAGATCAAATTCCTTCGACGGCGTGTAAAACGGCTTGAGCGCGCCGCGTTCGAAATCGGCGAGGACCTCCGGCCAGAGCGGTTCGCCTTCGCCGATGACGACGCTGGTGCAATGTTCCTTCGCCTCTTCCGGGAGCGAACCGACGGTGATGCCGCCCATCACGACCGGAATATTTCTGGCGCGGTAAGCATCGGCGACTTCGTATGCCTCGTTGAGTTGAGCCGTGAACGTGCTGATGGCGACGAGATCGAAATGATCAGGTAGCGCAGCCGTCTCGGCTGCTTGTGCAGGCGGGACGCCTGCGCTACGGAGGTCGGCGATTTCGTGATACGCCACGTCAAATTTCCTCGGCGTCAGCCCGGCGAGGGTGAGCAGGCCGAGGCTGGGCAGCGAGGCGATGATTTTGTTGCGGTCCACAAAGCCGGGCAGGGTGAGGCCGAGCCGGGTGAGTTCCGCGTTGTGCGCGCGGACGCCGCTCATGGCGATGAAGGCAATTTCTTTTCATAATGTTATTGTCAGTTTGGAGGTTTGGTCTCGGCCCATTGACAAAGGGCGTCTTTCACCGATTGGTCGCCGGACAAACGCTTGAATTCAAACCGCTCGACTCGATCGTCTCGGTCAAATTGGAACATCAGCACTTCGTCGCGGTCGGCTAGGGATCCGTAATCGAATAATTCGGGGGCAGGCCAAATGACAAAGTAATTCCAGGAGTTTACTGACCAGTTATAGGCAATCCCCGCGCGTTCCTCACAGACGGCGAATGGCTGGCCGAACCGGGCGATGACTTCTGCGCGAGTCGTCTGGCCGGTGATAATGGAATGGGTTTCCTCCTTGCCGATGCGCGTGCCGCAGGTGGCCGTCTTGCCCGAGGCGGGAACCGGCACCATAACGCAGCCCTGGCACAGACCGGCCAACAACGCCAACAACAGGCTTGCGAAAATTACTCTCATGTTTTTAAAAGTTGCCAGACGGTTAATGCCGCCCCGGCTATCAAGCTGACGACCGGCACGGCAAAAATCAGGTGCGCCTTTGGGAAATGCGCCATGACCACGCAGCCAACCGGCATCGTGATGGCGCCGACGATGAAGGCCCACGAGGCGATGCCGATGGCCGGGCCGACCCGCGATAAATTTTGGGTGGTCAGACAAAACAGGAGGTTCACCGCGCCCAGGCCAAAAAAGGAGATGTGGCCGAGCCGGTACATCCGGCGTTTGAAGCTGCCGTAACCGCCGAGCCAGTTCTCGCCGTGAAAAAACATTCCGAGCACCATACCGGTGACGAAGCCGAGGAGAATCCAGAGCCAGGCGAGGATGAGATTTGGATTAGATTTCATTTGCGTTTTCAGGTCTGAACTTTAAAATCTTATGTCATGAAACCAGCCAAAGAAAAGTACTATCGGAGTCTCTTCGCCATCGCCGCGGTTTACGACGTGCTGCTCGGCATCACCTTCACCCTTTTCCCCGTGCGGGCTTTTGAGGCGCTGGGCATCCGCGAAAAGCTGCCGGCCTTCGGCGGTTATCTGACGTTGCTCGGCGCGTTTGTGTTCGTGATTGGCATTGCCTACCTGCTGATTGCGCGCGGCGATTTGCAGCGGAACCGGGATTTGATCCTCGTCGGCGCGCTGTACAAACTGGCCTACTCGGCAACCGCATTTTACTACTGGTCGGTGGGCAACATTCCGCATGTCATCTTCGTCGCCCTGTTCGGCGTGGCCGACGCGGTATTTTTTGTTTTGATGGCGGAATGCTACTGGTCCTTGAAGCAGGAAGCCAAAAGTTGAATCTGTTGTCACGGCCCGTGGATCGCTACCCCAAAACATTTCGGGCACACTGCCACACACGAATCCGGGCGGAGTCCATAACCGCGCGCGCGCCGGATTTGATTGGGGCAGATGAAGTTTCATGCGGTTTGGGGTGGCGGTTGTTTTTCGCAGTTGGCGGGATTCAATAAAGGACTTGAAACAATTTGAACACGAACCAGCCGAGCAGCGCCCCGGCAGGCAGATCCACGATGTAATGTTGTTTCGTGTAGAGACAGCTCAACGCGATCAACGCGGGGAACGCGAAGACGAATGGTCCAACGTATGGATACAAATGCAGCGCCGTCAGGGTGGCCACCGAGGTGTGCATGCTGGGGAAGCTGTTTGAACGCGCGTCGAAACTTTGAACGAAGGCGAGAAATCGTTCCGAACGGCCTTTGCCCGTCACGCAAGTGCGCCACTCCGCCGGCGTCGCAACGGGAAGCAACACGAAAAACACCATTTGAAAGCCCAGGAGGAGCATGAAACTGATCGCCACATAAAGAAAGTGGCGCGGCGAGGTGACGGTCCAGTTGATGGCCACGATGATGGGGTAGTAGAGGAAACTGTAAATCCACACCCAGCGCGGGCGATACGGAATGCGGTCGTCAATCGGCAGGCGGAATTCGCGCGGTTGCGTCACGTGATTTCGCTGGCACCAGAAATAGAACTGGTACACGCCCACGATGAGGAACACGCTGATGACAAGTTGAATGACGCGATCAAGGGTTTGCATGGCCACCCTCCATTTCATTATCACCGGTGAATTTTGTTTTCATTGCCGCCCGATTTTATTCCGCTTGCTGGCGAAGCGTTAATTGATAAAACTGCGGCGAACATCGGCTGGCTCAATGAACATTCATCATCTGGAGCTGTTTTATTACGTCGCCAAGCACGGTGGCATCATGCCGGCGGTGCGGAACATTCCCTACGGCATCCAGCAACCGGCCGTGAGCGCGCAGGTGGCGCAACTGGAGGAATTTCTCGGCGTAACGCTGTTCCAGCGGCGGCCCTTCGCCCTGACGCCGGCGGGTGAGAAGCTTTACGGATTCATCCAGCCGTTTTTTTCGAACCTCGACAAAATCGCCGGCGAATTTCAAGGCGGGCAGGCGCGGCACGCCCGCATCGGGGCCTCGACGATTATTTTACGCGATCACGTGCCGGGCCTGCTCCGGGGGGTGCAAAAAAAATTTCCCGGCCTGAAGGTGACATTGCGCGAAGGTTATCCGGCGCATTTGGAGGAGTTGCTGCAAAAAGAGGAGATTGACCTGGCCGTCACGCTCATCGAGAAAACATCCGTACCCGGCATCCATTCGCTGGCGTTGCTGGAGCTGCCGCTGGTGTTGCTGGTGGAAGCGGGCAGCGCGGTCACCTCCGCAGAGCAGTTGTGGAAGCGCGACAAGATTGACGAGCGGCTGATCTGCCTGCCGCCGGGCGCGCCGCTCTGCAAAAATTTCCAGCAAAAACTCGGCGAACTCGGCGTGGACTGGTTTCCGAGCATTGAGGCGAGTTCGGTGGACCTGGTGGAAACGTATGTCGCGAACGGGTTGGGAATCGGCGTGTCGGTGGGGATTCCAAAAAAAACGCTGCCGCCCAACATGCGCGCCCTGCCTTTGCGGGGATTTCCGCCGGTGGTGATTGGCGCGATGTGGCGTGGGCGCACGACCCCGTTGCTGCAGGCTTTTCTGGAGGAAATGAAGTTGCGCGCGAAGCAACTGGCGTGAGCCGCCGCCGGATATTTTCAAGACACACGCGGCTTGAGTTGGGACAGAAAGGGTTGGCGATGGGGGATTTTCAAGATAAACGGTTTGGCGTGAGGGTTGCTAAAATGTGCGGGCAGCTTGAAATTGCTGCTTGCAAATAAAAATCATCCGTATAAGAAATTCGCATGGCGTGGTCATTCCTAAACGGTTTATCGGGGAAAAAACGGAGCCAAATGATGGCCGTTGATTTGGGGAGCCGCACGACCAAGGCCGTTTTGCTGGAACGGCGCGGCGATGTTATGGCCCTGACCCGCTACACGTTGCTGGACGCACCCATCTACGACAAAAAAATGTCGCCGGAATTGCTGGCCGACCACTTGCGGCAGGTGTCCGAAGCTCTGGGCAATGCGACCAAGTCCCTGACACTGACCGTGGGGCTGGACGACGTGATCGTGCGCCAGGTGGAATTGCCGCAGATTCCGATGGAGGAGATGCGGCTGGTGTTGAAAAACAACGCGAAGGGTTATCTGCAACAGGAATTGCCGAATCACGTTTTCGATTGCTACGTTTTCCCACCCAAGGCGCCAGCCGGCAACAAGCCCGCCGAGGCGCCCAAGCCCGCCGGCATACCCAAATTGAAAGTTTTGGTGGCGGCGTCGAAGCAGCAACTGGTTGTCGATTTTCAGACTGCGGCGAAAAACGCCGGGCTGACGCTGGACTGCCTGGCACCGGGATTGACCAGTCCCGTGAACGCGTTTGAACTGTCCATGACGAAAGAGTTTGCCGACGAAGTTGTGGCGCTGGTGGATGTCGGCTTCAAGCACAGTTCGATTTGTGTTTTGGATCACGGCGAACTGGCCTTGACCCGCGTGGTGAATATCGGGGGGGACAAGCTGACGGCGGGACTGGCGGAGGCGATGAACATCAGTTATGCCGAGGCCGAGGGCATCAAAGTGGGCATGGCACCGGAGGTTGAATCCACGTTCGCAACGCAGGTTTCGCCGCTCGGGCGCGAGTTGCGCGCGTCGCTCGATTTTTTTGAGCATCAACAAGACCGTCCGGTAACGCAGATTTTTGTCAGCGGCGGTTCGGCGCGGTCGGAAATGATTTTGCAAATGTTGCACACGGAAATGCTGGCGGAATGCAAGACGTGGAATCCGACCGGCTTTTTGCAACTGGCATTGCCAGGGCAGCAGGCGGTGGAAATTGAACAGGTGGGATCGCAATTGGCGGTGGCGATAGGCGCCGCGCTGGCGGCCCTGTGATTGAAACGGGATTGGGATTATGCCGATACGCATCAATTTGCTGGCGGAAGCGCTGATTGCCGAGGACCTGCGCCGACGCGACCCGGCCAAGCGCGCCATTTTTGCCGGCGCGCTCCTGGTGGCGCTGGTTTTGGTGTGGAGCAGTTCGCTCATGCTCAAAGAAATGCTGGCCAGAAAGGACATGACCCAGGTGCAAAGTGAAATTCAGACCCGTACCAACGAATACGACCGGGTCCTGCTGAACACGAAGAAGATTGCGGACGCCCAGAATAAACTGGACGACTTGAAAAAATTAAACGGCGCGCGTTTTCTCCAGGGCAGCCTGTTGAACGCGTTGCAGCACGCCACAGTGCCGGGGGTGCAATTGACCCGGTTGCGGGTGGACCAGGAGTATTTCAACACGGAAGGCACGAAGTCCCAAACCACCCGTTTCGGCATCGTCGCCGGACGCCCGCCGGTTGTCACCGAAAAGGTCGTGGTGACGCTGGACGCCAGGGATTCCAGCGCCAACCCCGGAGATCAGGTGAACAAATTCAACGATGCTGTCGCCCAACAATCTTATTTTCAAACCATGCTGGACAAAACAAATGGCGTGCGACTGGCCAGTCTTTCGGCGCCGCAGACGGGTCCTGACGGCAAGCCGTATGTGTTGTTCACCCTGGAATGTCGTTATCCCGCTCAAAGCCGATGAATATCTTTCCCAAAGACAGAGACAAGCGCACCCAGTTCATCCTCGTGATTTTTTGCACGTTGGGGGTGCTGGGATTGATCGGCTTTGCCTTGCTTCGGCCCCAGTATCAAACCCTTTCGAAAATTGCCAAGACCGAAAGCGATGCACGGGCCAAACTGCGAACCATCAAGGACACAATCAATAAGGCGGGGGACACAACCATCCAGTTGTCGAATGTCACCTCCAATCTTTCAGGCGCGGAGGAGGACATGGCCTCCGGCGACATTTACGCATGGACTTACGACACGATCCGCAAATTCAAGGCGTCGTACCGGGTGGACATTCCCACCGTCGGCCAGCCGACCCTGGGTGATGTGGACCTGTTGCCGCAGTTTCCCTACAAACAAATCCGGGTGACCATCAGCGGCACGGCATATTACCACGAGCTGGGCAGGTTCATTACCGACTTTGAAAATACTTTTCCCCACATCCGCGTGGTCAACCTCACCATCGAACCCGTCAACACAATCGAGCCGGGGAATGAAAAACTTTCTTTCAGGATAGACATCATCGCTCTGGTGAAGCCGAACGCATGATCACTGTGACCCATGAAACCACTTAAACCATTTGAATCCGGACTCAGGTTCCGAACATTGGCGGCCGTGTTGCTGCCGGCGACGGTTTTGTGGGCTTCACCGCTGGTGGCGGCGCCGACCAATCAATCTCAACCCGCAAAAACCAACCTGGTCCGCTCGGTTTTCATTCTTCCGACAAACCCCGGGGAAGGCCGCGACCCATTTTTTCCAAAATCCAATCGTCCCTATGAAACGGCCATGACCGCCACCAACAACACGGTGGAGGTAACCGCGCTGGTTGTGAAAGGTGTTTCCGGCTCGTCCGACCGCCGGTTGGTCATCATCAACAACCATACCTTTGCCGCCGGTGACATCGCGGATGTCATAACCGACCAGGGCCGGATCCGGGTTCATTGTGTTGAAATCAAAACCCGCTCCGTGGTGATTGAGGTCCGCGGCCAGTTTCACGAACTGCCTCTTTCGGACAACCCATGAAACTTTGCACCCCATCTGCTCAAAAAAAAGACATGTCAAAGACATTAAAAAATGGCTTGGTATTTGCTAATGGCCTCACTCATGCTCAAACGGAAATAGAAAATAGAAAATTCGTGCTAACAGAGCCAAAACAAACAAACGTTATGAAAAAACTGATGATCGCTGTTCTATTGGGTGGACTCGTTTTGCGGCAAACGGCCTTGTCCCAGACTAATGCTGATGGGACCAGCCAGACGCCCCCGACTGAATCCGCCACCAACACGCCTGCGGCAGCGAATGCCAGCATGCCCAACCCATCGCCGGCAGTGGCGGAAAGCAATGCGCCCGCCATGAACGCCGCCGGCAACGAAACCACGGCGGCAACCGCGGCCAATGCGCCGGCCGCGACGACCACCGAGCCATCAGCCAGTCCGGCCACCAATGCGCCGGCGGTTCCGGTGGCGAGCATACCGCTCGTTCAATTCCAGGACGTTCCCCTCACCACCGCCATCGAAAATCTGGCGCGGCAGGCCGGAATCAATTATTTGCTTGACCCCAAAATCGGTTATGGCCAGCCCGATCAAAACGGACAGGTCAAAGCCGAACCCACCCTCTCCATTCGCTGGGAGAACGTCACGGCCGAACAGGCCCTCCGGGCGTTGCTGGACAATTACGGTCTCCAGTTGATCGAAGACAAGAATACCCACATTGCCCGCATCACCACTAAGGACCCCTCGGCGCCGCCCCTGCTCATCACCCGGGTCGTTCAGCTCAAATACTCCAGCGTTTCCAATATGACCGTGGCAGTGCAATCCGTATTCAGTGACAAACGCAGCAAGGTGTTGCCGGACTCGCGCACCAGTCAACTGGTGGTGGTCGCCACCGACACGGAACAATCAGCGGTGGACACCCTGGTCGCCCAACTCGATACACCGACCCGCCAGGTCTTGATTGAAACCAAGCTGGTTGAAATCTCGAGCAATCCCAGCAGTTCAAAGGGTGTTGACTGGACGAGCACGCTCGGGGCGCAACATGTCGCATTCGGGAACAATCTGCTTCAGAGTCAGAGCACTTTGGCTCCCGGTTATTCGTCACCCTATGGTTTAAACCCTGCTAATCTCAGCAGCTCGTCCAGTTCTTCGAATGGGGCAGTGAGTACATTAACTGGTACTCTTGGCCAGCAACTCGCCCCGTTCAGTGCCGTTGCCAATACGGCTGCCGGCTTTGGTTCCATAGGCTTCTTGAATGCCGACGGTGTGAATGCCGTAATTTCCTTCCTGAACGCATCTGCGGAAGCGCAGGTCGTTTCCACGCCGCGGGTGGTGACGCTGGATAATGAAGCGGCAACGATTTCTGTCACGCGTGCCTTTCCGGTTATCAATATCACCGCCGGCACTGCGAACACGACAGGTGGCTCCACGGTTGCCTACACCAACGTCGGCACCGTTCTGACCGTTACTCCCCGCATTTCGGCCAATGACTATATCTGGCTCAGAGTCGTCCCGGACGTGTCCAGCTTTTTCGGAACGGCTACCGAAACCATCGGTGGCGCAATCTATCAAGCCGACATATTTGATTTTCGCCACATCGACACCCAGGTGCTCATTCCCAATGCCAATACTTTGGTCATGGGTGGCATGGTCTCGGACAGCCCCAATGTTTCCTATACCAAGGTGCCGGTATTGGGTGACATCCCGCTTTTGGGATACGCCTTCCGGAGCGAAAACAAGACGGCGCAAAAGGACAATCTATTGATCTTCATTACTCCTACAATTGTCAAGGACACCGACTTTCAGCCGGCGACGACCGACTTTCTCAAGTCGCGTGCAACTACCATGAAAGCCCCGCTGAACCCGAACAAGATTTGGGACAGCGCGGCACCTTATGATTGGAGCAATCCCCAAAACACGGATCCCACTGAAAAAATTCTTAACCAGGCAACGATGCAATAACATCGGTCGCGAAACTTGACCCGACGGCGCGTTCCCGGAACGCGCCGTTCTTCTTTTGGCGGTGTCCTGATTTCAAATTGGCGGGTGCGCCGCTGTTGCGGCGCACGGCGGCGCGGCAGCACCACCGCCACCCAATCAGGACACTCCCTTTTTGGTTCTTCCTGTTTTCAGTGGGTGACAGGGTGTGAAAACGGACTCTTCGGGTGCAGCAACGTTATCATGGAGGCAAGAATTACATCCGCCCTCGCCCCGGCCCTCTCCCCCGGGAGAGGGAGAATCGTTCGCCGCTCCTTTTAAAACTTATACGATTGGGATTGGCCGGACGCTCATCCGCAAAACCAGGAACAATCGAAAGCTGTTTCCTCTCCTGTCCGCCTTCGCCTCTGGCTTCGGCGCGATCGCGTCGAAGCGCAGCGAAGACGGAGGGGAGAGGATAAAAGGTGAGGGTGGGCGCAAACACTCATTCTGAGAACATCGACGAACCCCTTTTATCAGCCGCTGGAATCTTCCCGGGTGATTCGCTTCAAGTAATCAAAGGAATAAATCCCCGTCGTGTGTCCGTCCGCCCAGACCGGCTGGATCGCATAACCGCCCACGCCGCCGATGCGAACCAGTTCAAACGCCGCCGCCGGCAGCGGCTGTGCCGGATTCTTATAAACATTCCCCAGGAACGTCCGGCTCGCCCTGGCAACCCGCGCAGGGACAGCATCGCCGCAGTTTCTCCAGCGGAATGAAACTTTCACCGCCGTCATCCCACTTGATGGCCAGCTCTTCGCCGATAATTTGAAGGTCCGCCGGTCGCATCAGCTTTTTTTCAGCAGCCGTTCAAACGCGGCCAGGGTTTCCGGGCTGACGTGATGCTCGATGCCCTCGGCGTCCATCTCGGCCGCCTGCTTCGAAATGCCCAGCGCGCGCAGAAAGGCCACCACCGTTTCATGCCGCCGCTTGCACTCCTCCGCCAGCGTGTGCCCCGCTTGCGTCAGAAAAATTGCGCGGTACGGCTTCGTGTTCACGAACCGGTTTTTTTTCAGCCGCGCCAGCGTGCGGTTGACCGTCACGTGGGTCACACCCAGCCGCCGCGCCAGGTCCACCACGCGCGCCTCGCCCTGGGAGGCCGTCAGGTCGGCGATGGCCTCGACATAATCCTGCGCCGTTTCCGCGGCGCGGTCGCGCCGGGAGCGGCGGAATTTTTCGGCCTGTTGCGATAACGCGCGCGCATCCGGACTGCGCACGGCGGACGATTTGAGAGTGGAACGCGACATAATGTGGGCAAATAAAGGCCAGGGACGTTCTTTAGTCGAGGTTTTAATTTGTAACCCAAGCTACATTTTTGTTGACCACTTTGGTTTTATGCTGTAACCAATGCTACATATTGATGGACGAACCCAAACCATCCTCCGGTTCCGCCCTTGAAAACGGCTGGCGCAAGCCGGAGGAACAAGTCTCGCTCTCGGAAGTCCACAGCACCGTGCCTGTGCCCCACGCCAAGGCCCGCTTCTGGCGGCAATGGCTGGCGTTCTCCGGGCCGGCCATCCTCATCAGTGTCGGCTACATGGATCCTGGCAACTGGGGCACGGATCTCGCCGGCGGCGCGCAGTTCAAATACGGGCTGCTCTGGGTCGTGGCGATGGCCAGTTTCATGGCCTTGATTCTACAGGTCATTTCTGCGCGGCTCGGCATGGCCACCGGCAAAGACCTGGCGCAATGCAGCCGCGATTTTTATCCCCGCTGGACGCGGGTGCCGAACTGGATCACCATGGAAATCGCCGTGTGCGCCACGGACCTGGCCGAATCGCTGGGCAGCGCTGTCGCTCTCAACCTGCTTTTCCACATCCCAATTTTGTGGGCGATTGTCATCACCGCGTTTGACGTGCTGTTGCTGCTGTCGTTGCAGGGAATGGGCATGAGAATGATTGAGGCGGTGGTCGCTGTTTTCGTGCTGACCATCGGCGCGTGCTACGCCATTGAAATATTCATTTTCCCGCAGACCCAGCCCGTCTTCTCCGAAATGGCCGGGGCGCTCGTGCGCCCGGACTTGCATCAGGCCGGGATGCTCGTGATTGCGGTCGGCATGATCGGCGCGACGGTGATGCCGCACAACCTTTATCTGCATTCGGCCCTGGTGCAGTCGCGCAATGTCGGACGCGATGAAGATTCCATCCGCACCGCCATCAAATTCAACACCGTGGATTCCACCGTCGCGCTGACGATTGCGTTCTTCGTCAACGCAGCGATTCTCGTGCTGGCGGCGATGGTTTTCTACGGCAAGACCAGCGTCACCGTGGCCGGCGGGCAGGTCGTCACCTTCAGTCCCGACAGCGACTGGATTCGCGTTGCCTACCTGACGCTGGCGCCGTTGTTGGGCACGGTGGGGGCCAGCACCCTGTTCGCCGTGGCGCTGCTCGCCAGCGGCCAGAGCAGCACCATCACCGGCACCCTGGCCGGGCAGGTGGTATTGGAAGGCTACATGAACTGGCGCATCCGGCCATGGCTGCGCCGGATGATTTCGCGCCTGCTGGCCGTGATCCCGGCCATTGTAATCATCGGCATCCGCGGTAACGGCAGCATCACCGACCTTGTGAACTTGAGCCAGGTCTATCTCTGTCTCGTCCTGCCGTTCGCCATGTTTCCACTGTTGCAATTCACCTCCTCACGCAAGATCATGGGCCAGTGGCGCAACGGCTGGTTCCTGCTGCTCCTGGGCTGGGGCAGCGTGATTGCGATTACCGGGATGGATATTTACAGCCTGCCGGATGCGCTCAGAGATGCCTGGCATGTCATCATCGGCAGATGATGATAGACCAACGAATTTGAATTTGGGTCCCATGTATAAAAAAATCCTCATCGCCCTGGAAAATGGCCCGGCGGATGAGACCATCCTTCCGCACATCGCGGAACTGGCACAACGCTTCGGTTCAAATCTCCTGCTGCTGCACGTCGCCGACGGCTGGGCGGCGCGGAATTTCAACAAGCTCGAACTCGCCGAGTCCGAGGAAATGAAAAATGACCGCGAGTATCTGGAAAAAGTTGCCGGCCAGCTTCGCAGCGACGGATTTCCAGTTGAAACCATGCTGGCGCTCGGCAACCCGCCGACTGAAATCATCAAAGCTGCCGAGGGCGAAGGTTGTGATTTGATCGCCATGGCAGGTCATGGCCACCGCCTGTTCGGCGACCTTTTTCATGGCAGCACCATCACCGAAGTGCGGCATAAAACTTCGATACCTATTCTGGTCGTCCGCGCGCCAAAAAAACAACCGTAGCGGCGCTCTGCAAACATCGCACTTCTTCTCCTTCCGGTGGTCACAGGCCGGCGCCACAAAAATTCTTCGGACGTTCGACCAGGTGCAGCAAATTTCCATCGCCGTCCGCGAAGAACAAAATTGTTCCGCCACCGGCCGCCGGGCGGATTTCTTCCGTGAAGTTCACGCCGCGCCTTCCAAGTTCGGCCTTCGCCGCATCCAGGGAATCCACCCGCAATGCCAGGTGCCGGAACCCGGCCAGCTGGTTGTCGCCCCGGTCGGCATTGTGTGCGGCATTGGCCGGATAAAGCTCTAGCCACGCGCCGCCTGCCAGCGCGATGATGAAGGTCGGCGGCTTCTGGCCGTTGTCCCAAATCACCCGCGCGCCCAGCACGCGTTCATACCAGTTTTTCAGGGCGACGCTGTCCGCGGCGGGAACCCCGATGTGCTCGATGGAAAAGTTCATGTCGTTTCAAATATACCGCCGCCGGCCTCTGGACAATGTCCAAATCTTAATCCTGCTCTTAATCGTAATCTCCCGGCGGGAACGATTAAGTTTACGATTACGATTAAGAGAGGCCAAATTCAAGTTCACTCAACGCCGCCATCGTGTATCATCGGTGCACAAGTTTTATGAACGCCGAATCCTTTCTCGAACAGCGGTTGCTTTGCATCACGGTGGTTGATCGGGTGGAGGACGCCGTGCCGCTGGCCGAGGCGCTGCTCGCCGGCGGATTGAACGTCATGGAAATCACCTTCCGCACTGCCGCTGCCGCCGAATCCATCCGCCGCATCCGCCAGGGCCTGCCGGAAATGGCCATTGGCGCCGGTACGCTGCTGTCACCAGAACAGGTACAACAGGCGATGGATGTCGGCGCACAATTCGGCGTGTCACCCGGCTTGAATGAACCGATCTTGAGGGCGGCCCGGGATCGTAACCTGCCTTTCTTTCCGGGCGTCATGACGCCCACCGAAATTGACCGCGCGTTGAGCCTCGGCTGGAAACATTTGAAGTTTTTCCCGGCGGAACCGGCCGGCGGCGCGGCGATGCTCAAGGCATTGGCCGGCCCGTTCGCGCACACCGGCGTAAAATTTGTTCCGACCGGTGGCATCAACTCGGCGAAATTGCCGGATTACCTCGCAATTCCGCAGGTCGCGGCGGTCGGCGGTTCCTGGATGGGCGAACGCAGGCTCATCACGGAAAAGGCGTGGTCAAAAATCACCGCCCTGACCGCTGAAGCCCTGAAAGTCATCGCGCAGGCGAAAGCGTAGGAGCGCGGGCAGCTTGCCCGCGAGTTGGTTTGTGGCGCAATGAACACGCGGACGAGCCGTCCGCGCCCCGTTCAATTTCCGATTGTCACCTGCAATGGCTGGTCGCGGCGTTCGGCAAAACGGCGCACGTAATTTTCCCACTGGACGTGATTGGTGAAATCGCCGCTGCGGTCCCAACACGCGCCGAAGTAATACTCGAACGGCTGGCCGACTTCAGCCCGCGAAGTCGCCAGCAGATCGCGAATGGGTGGCGCGCCTTCATGTGTTGGTTGTGGCACGACTGCATGAACCATTGACTCTGGCATGTCCGGCGCGTCATTTGTGAATGATTCCACGCTTCCTTTTGGCAAAATGATTGCGACGCCAATCGTCCCCTTCGGTTTGTCTTCCGGCTGCCAGCAACTCATCCAGCCCTCGGCTTGGTCTTGCGCAATCAATTCCTCACCGTCCGGCCCGCAGGCGCGCTCGGCCAGGCCGACACCGATGGTCAGCGGCGAATTGGTTTCGCTGCTGAAGGTGCTTTGCGCCTTGGTGAACCATGAACCGGCATCAATGCTGTAGCGTTTCGTCTCGGAAACCATCCGGCCATTGCCCGCATCCCACGCATCGTAGGTCAACTCAAACTCCGACCGGATCGGACCGGTGGTGATGAGCTTCCAGTTGCGGTAATTACTGGAGACATAAAGTTTTTTTCCGTCCCAAATGCCGACTCCGCCGCAGCCGCGGCTTTTGCCGACGCGGTAATCGTCCATGAACTCGCCATTGTCCTCGTGGTAATGTTTGGTGGCATACATCGTGTCCAAAATGAGGCCGCGGTTCTTTTTGATCCACACATCCGGCCCGCTGCTAATGGTGCCCTCCGCCGGGATGAGCGCTAGGCCGTAGGTGCGATGCGCAATGCGGTCGCTTTCCCACGCAAAATCGTCGTAGCGCTCCGGCACATAACGCGCGAACGTCTTCACGATGGGCGGCGGCACGGCGGCCAAAGCGGAAGCGTCCAAAATGTAAAACCTCCGCGTCTCGCCCGGCGCCAGGTCAACTTGGAAAAGTAATTTATCCTGATAGAATTGGCGTTCTCCCTGCTGTTCTGAAGGCTTACGATAAACTTGCGAGTTTAAAATCTGTGATGAAAGGCCTTCCATTACGACATAATTACCGGCGAGATTCAGTTCGACAGTTTCACACTCGCGGCGAAATGAAGATGGATTTTTGACTGAGACTGCGATAATTCCTTCCACCGTTCGATTTAAGTTTTTCTTGGTAATTAAAGAAACGTTAGTATTCGGATTTGATACCATTTGCAAATCGTAATTATCCAAAACAGCGTTCAGTGCCTGTTTCGGCGTAACATTTTTCCAACGAATGGAAACGGCAGGTTCTGGCTTTATTTTCCCGTTCTCGTCTGGTTGGCCATAACCAATTTTTGGATCAAGAATGTAGTTTATTCCGGCTTGCCGAGCTAAAGTTTCAATAATGGTGGTCAAAGGCGTATCCTGAAATTGAATAATTGGAAGAACTTTAAAAATTTTTAAATCCATTGGAAATTTTTCCAAAACCGCCATTTTATAAACTTCACTTCCCGCCAGCAAAAATGCGCCGACGCCGTAAGGCGCAGTTGAGTCTTCTGCAAATTTTTTCGGGTCACTACCGACGGGTTGAACATGCGTCAGTTTGCCGTCGGCATCCACACAATCCACCAGCGCCGTCCACCCGTTGCGAACCGCCGGCTCGAATTTTACGCGGTCGAGCAGGCCTTGATTGACGCCCCACGCAAGCGCGTAAGTAAAAAAGCCGGAGCCGCTCGTTTCTTTTGCCGGATAGTTGTTGGGATCGAGCAGGCTCGCGCGCCAGAGGCCGTCCGGTTGCTGGAGCGCCAGAATTTTTCCGGCCATGTCCTTGAACAATTGCTCGAAGCGCGGACGGTCGGGATGATTCATCGGCAGATATTGCAGCGTGCGCACCAGCCCAGCCATCACCCAGCCGTTGCCGCGGCTCCAGAAAACTTTCTTCCCGTTCGCCTCGCGCTTTTGGAAAAACGTGCTGTCGCGGAAAAACAGGTGTTCGTCCTTGTCATAAAGATAATCCGTCGTGCGCCACCAGTTGGTCACGGCGAAATCCAGATAGCGCTCATCGCCGGTCGCGGCGTAAAGCCGCAGCCATGTCGGCGGCCCCATGAACAGTGAGTCGCACCATGACCAGTTTTTTCGTTCCCGGCTCTCCGCTTTCGTGAATTCGAGACCCGGCACGTCCGATGGTTTTGCCAGAATGGCGTCGAACCGGTCGCGCAGCGGCGCGATCATCCGGTTTTCGCGGTAAAGGAAGTAAAGCTCGGTGTAGGCCTGGCCGACGCAATAGTCGTCGGCGTCGTAAAACAGCGGCCCGGGCCGCCAGGCGTTGGCTTCACCCGCCGACCGCATCGCCTCGCGGTATTTGGCGTCGCCGGAAATTCCCGCCAGCGCTATCATGCCCGCGTTCTCCGCACCCAGCAGCCAACTGGTGGGCGGATTGGTGGCCGGATGCGCGAGCTGCCAGTCCGCCACGCGCTGCATGGCGGTGAGAAACGGGAGTGGTTTGATGTTCGAGGAAAGCGCGGTGGTAATGGTGTCCCGGCTCAGCCGCAGTTGAAGGTCGCCCGGCTGCGCGCGCAGTTGCGGGTTGGTGGCGAGAAAAATGGCGGCGGCGGCAAAGATGGCGCAACGGTGTGAAATCATTTTCATGCTTTTGACTTACCGCCCCAGCCAGCCGCCGTCAATGTTGATGACCGCGCCGTTGAGATAATCGGCTTCCGGCGAAGCCAGGAAAACGCAGCCGCCTGCAATATCCTCCGGCCTGCCCCAGCGGCCTTCGGGAATGCGGTCGAGAATGGCCTGATTGCGTCTGGCATCTTCGCGCAACGCCTGCGTGTTCTCCGTGGCGATGTAACCGGGCGCAATGGCGTTGACGTTGATGCGTTCCTTCGCCCATTCGTTGGCGAGGGCCTTCGTGAATCCGGCGACGCCATGTTTGCTCGCCGCGTAGGCAACAACGGTGATGCCGCCCTGAAATGAAAGCAGTGACGCGATGTTCACGATTTTCAAGCGCGCGTCGGGGGACGATTTCCCGCGTCCAGCGGTCAGCCACCATTTCGCCACGGCCTGGCAAAGGAAAAATGGCGCTGACAAATTAGTCTGCAACACTTCATTCCAGTCCGCTTCGGAAAAATCCACCGCGGGCGCGCGGCGGATGATGCCCGCATTGTTGACCAGCGCGTCAATCCGGCCGGTTTGCTTCAAAATCCGCGCCACCAGATCCGCGGCCGCCGGCTGCGTGGTCTTGCCGAGATCGGCCTTGACGGCGACAAATTCGCCGCCGGCAGTTTTGACCTGCGAAGCCGTTCCCGACAAATCACTCCGCGCCACACCCGCGACCTTCGCGCCTTCGCGCGCAAACGCCACGGCAATGGCCTGCCCGATTCCCCGGCTCGCACCGGTGACCACGACGACTTTGTTGGCAAATCGTTTCGTTTCCATAATCACTTGTTTTGGTGGGGCGAGACTCCGTCGAGCCGTAGTTTTAGTTTGGGATCGAGAGGACTCTCGCCCGACCGTTGACTTGTTTTAAAGCAAATCCACCGGCTTCACCCCGTCCATGTCATCAAACGTCTGGTTCTCGCCGGCCATGCCCCAGATGAACTTGTAATTGCCCGAGCCGCAACCGCAGTGGATGGACCAGTTCGGTGAAAGCGCAGCTTCCTCGTTGTGCAAGAACAAATGCCGGGTCCGCTGCGGTTCGCCGAGGAAATGCGTCAGCACGTTCCCGCCGAGGTCGAAATAGAAATAAATCTCCGTGCGCCGCCAGTGCGTGTGCGGCGGGAACGAATTCCACACGCTGCCCTTGTCCAGGGCGGTGAAACCCATCACGAGCTGGCAACTTTGGATGCCGCCGGGGTGAATGTATTTGTAAATCGTCCGTTGGTTCGCCGCGGCTGCCGAACCCAGCGGCACGGGCGTGGCCTCCTTCGGCTTCATCATCGCCGCCGGATGCGCCGCGTGGGCCGGACAGCTCAGGAAATAGAACTTCGCCGGCTTCTTCGCGTCCTTGCTCTCGAATGTGACCGACCGGGTGCCCATCGGCAGATAAACGCAGTTCAGCCGGCCGAGCGAAAAGGTCTTGCCATCCGCATGGACCACTCCGGCGCCGGCGACGTTGATGGCGCCCAGTTCGCGGCGTTCGAGGAAAAACGCGCGCCCGGTTTCCTTGTGGTTTGGTAACTCCACCGGCTTGACCGGCATGACGCCGCCGACCGCCAGCCGGTCGAGGTCGGTGAACGTGCCGGTCAACTGGTCCGGCACAAAAAGGTTGGCGATGAGAAATGTGTCGCGCAATTCCTGCGTGTTCAGGCGCTGCACGTCCTGCGGACGCGGCATTCGGCGGATGGAGTTCTCGAACATGGCGTCAGCTTTGCAAAATCGGAACCGGCAGGCAAAGTTTTTAACCATGGCTTTCGCGGATGTCGCACCGGAATTGAACAACAAAGCCGCAAAAAATCGTCCGCTATTTACACAAATTACCACGAAGCAGACAAAAGGCGGACGCGGTCTTCGTACTGCGCCGCCCCGGACACCAAATCCTGAACGCGCCTGTCGCGCCGCAGCCGGAGGCGCAGGCGGAAGACCGGAAACGACCCGCGAATTAGCTCGCTACCGGCCTCGGTTTTGCGGCAATATGGTGCATGGCCAAGCTCAAAAGACTGTCCCGCGCCGAAGTGCACAAACAAATTGACGCCTTTCGCGGTATCTTTAAACGCAACCCTGACGGCAAATTGTCGGCGGAACAATGGGTGGAATCCAAGCGCGCGGAAAATGGAGAACGTTGGGCAGTGAAACCAAAACCGGCCGGCTGAAGTGACGTCGCGGCAAAATCCAAATCCGTCGTTCAGGGACAAAGCACGGTCGTGACGCGATTTGCGCTGATTGCCGCCAATTCAATTCATCTCAGGCGAAGGAGTGAACCTCGGCTCTGGGCGCGGCTTCAACGGGCGTTGGGCTGGTTTCGACAATCGGCATCGTGAAATGGCAGCGCGGATATCCCGAGCATCCCCAGAATTTGCTGCCGGGATTGGGTCCCCGCTCGGCAACCCGTATCACCATTTCACGTTCGCATTTCGGACAAAACTTTCGCGTGTCATGCAACAGGTCGAGTATTTCCGGGTCGAATCGGGCGTCAGTGGATTCGAACATTTGGGTCAGCTCAACCTCGGTTACAATCTCGATGTCGTGTTTTTTGGCGAACTGCATGGCCTGACTGGTGTAACCGCGCAAGGTGATGAACTTCCCCCGCTGAATGCCCGCGTCTGTCAACGCTCCCAGGAATTCCCGGACCGGTTTCACACCAACGCGCCACGCCTTCCACTGCTTGCATTGAACCGCCGCGCACTGTCCGTCCTTCTGAATGATCAAATCAATCCCGCCGTCCGGATTTGCGCCACCGCGCCGGGTCACGTCGTAGCCCAGCTTCCGATAAACGAGCTCGATTAATTTTTCGAATTGGAACCAGTCAATCGAACGAATTTGTTGGAGCATTTCGGTTGGCGTGAATATTGGTTTGGGAGTCTGTTCCGGTTCCGGTTCATCTTCATCCGGTTTTGGGTCCGACGTATGAGGCGGCGGTACAAACAAGTTCCTTGTCATTCCCCGCATGTTGCGCTCCGGAGTCGCCAGCCGGAAGATGCCGAGGATGGCCAGACCGACAACCGCCAGCCCAACGACAGTGAGAGAAATCCATCCAATGACAAAAGCCACCTGGCGAAAGCCCGGAATGAAAATGAAGGCAAGTCCGCCAATACCCGTAAATGCGGCAATTGGTCCCGTCAAATCGTTATTTCGTCTTCGCCATGCCATATCGGCTCCCAATGCTGCAATTCTAATGCCTAAATTGGGCCTGGAACCTGCATTTATTCACGAAATTCGGGTATATCCGTAGTTCGTTTCGGGTCTGGTGTTTAAGTTTGGCGTCCGGGGCGGGTTGGCGGTTGAAAGTTGAGGGTTGGGGATTGATGGAATACGGATGCCCAGGCGGCGCGTCCCTGCCTTTCGTGTGAATTCGGGTTCACCAGCTCGCGATTTATCGGAGTTTGTGATGACCACCAGTCTGTCCTCCGCAACTCATAGCCGCTGTTCGTGTTGACCTTAAAGGCAGGTACCATAGAAACTGCCGCCGTGCTGCGATCCGAGATTTCAAACAACTGGATGTTCCGCGAGGCTTCGACGGAACAGTTCCATCCCGCCCGGGTGCCGGGTTGTGTGCATACCGATTTGATGAGGAACGGGCTGATCCCCGACCCCTTTTTCGGCACCAACGAACAGGAGCTGCAGTGGATTGGCGAGAAGGACTGGATTTATCAAACGACCTTCGATCTGCCGGCGGACTTTCTGAAACAGACGAACGTGGAACTGATGTTTCGAGGACTGGATACGTACGCCTCCGTGACACTCAACGGGTCGCCTCTCCTGAGCGCGAACAATATGTTCCGCGAATGGAGAATCCCGTGCAAACCGCTGCTCAAGGAAAAAGAGAATGCGCTCGCCGTCCGGTTTCGCAACGTATTCGCCGAGACGCTGCCCAAGTACCAAAGTGCCCCGTACCGGTTGCATGCCTTCGGCACGAACGACCAGGCCGACGTGAAGCTCGCGATGTATTCGCGCAAAGCGCAGTTCCATTACGGCTGGGATTGGGGCCCGCGGCTCATCACTTGCGGCCTCTGGCGTCCGGCGCTCATCGAAGCCTGGAGCGGCCTCCGGCTCAAGAGAGTCTTTGTGCAGCAGCAGAATGTCTCCGCCGCCGGGGCGGACATCATTTCCGTGCTGGAGGTGTTATCCGATGTGCCGCAGCGCGCGCGGATTTCCGTGACCATGGATTCGATCCAATTGAATTCGGAGGAACATTCGTTGCAGAACGGGCTTAACCGGATCACGGTCCGAGGGCATCTGGACAAACCGGCGTTATGGTGGACCAACGGACTCGGCAGCCAGCCGCTCTACCATTACCGGGCGCAAGTCGAGGCGGTCGGCGGGAAGGCGGTTGATGAATACTCCACGAAGATCGGAGTCCGCTCCCTGGAAATTGTCCGCGACAAGGATGCGTCCGGGACTTCGCTTTATGTGCGTCTCAACGGCGTGCCGATTTTCATGAAGGGCGCGAATTATGTGCCGCTGGATAATTTCCAGAACCGGGTGACGCGGGAACGGTATGAACACATTCTCCGTTCCGCCGTCGAGGCGCACATGAACATGTTGCGGGTCTGGGGCGGCGGAATTTACGAGGAGGACACGTTCTACGATCTATGCGATCAGCATGGCATTCTCATCTGGCACGACCTGCAGTTTGCCTGCGCCACTTATCCCGCCGATGAAGCGTTCCTGCAAAATGTGCGGCAGGAGATCATTGAAAACGTGACCCGCCTGCGCAACCACGCCTCGATTGCGCTCTATTGCGGCAACAACGAGAACGAAGCCTGCTGGCATCTGACCTGGAGACAGTTGTGTTCCCCGGAAATCCAGGCGCGGCATGAACAGGATATCCGGACGCTGTATTATGAAACCATTCCGCAGGCTTTGCGGGAGGTGGATACGACCCGTTACTACCATTCCTCCAGCCCGAATGCCGGGTTCAACAATATCCCGTACGGGGAAGGCGACATTCATTATTGGGGTGTGTGGCATGGGAAAGAACCGTTCGAGAAGTATCCCGAAAACATCGGCCGCTTCGTGAGCGAGTATGGGTTTCAGTCGTATCCCGAATTATCCACCGTGAAGAAATTCGCGGGACCGAAGGACCGCGAGTTGCAATCCGCAGTCATGCTTTCCCACCAGCGTTGCATGGCCGATGAACGCCGGGACAAAGAATACGGAAATCGTCTGATCCAAACCTACATGGACCAGTGGTATCGCCGGCCGAAGGATTTTGAATCGTACCTCTACGTCAGCCAGGTGATGCAGGCGGATGGCGTGCGGCTCGGCATGGAAGCGCACCGGCGGGCAAGGCCAAACTGCATGGGCTCGCTCTACTGGCAGATCAACGACTGCTGGCCGGTCGCCTCGTGGTCGAGCATTGATTACTATGGCCGATGGAAAGCGCTGCATTACATGGCGCGGAGGGCCTTCGCCCCGGTCGTCATCTCCGCGGTGGTGAAGGAAAATGAAGCGCAATTTTATATCGTTTCCGACCGGCTGGAACCCGTCGCGGCAACGCTGGAAATCGTTGTGCTCGACTTCAGCGGAAAAGAAATCAGCCGGAGGACGCAGACCGTCACCGTGGCTGCAAACACAGCAGGACTGCACCTCACGTTGACGAAGGAGCAACTGGCACACGGCCAGGACGACGCACGGCTGGTGTTGATTTCGCGATTGAAGGATGAAAAGGGGATCGTCGCCGAGAACCTGAACTATTTTCGTCTGCCAAAGGATTTGAAACTGTCCCCGCCGGAAATCGCGACGAAAATCACGAGATCGAAAGGCGGATATTCGATTGAACTTTCCTGCCGGTCCCTAGCCCAGAGCGTGATGCTTTCGTGTGGTGATGATGAGGGCTTTTTCTCCGACAATTATTTTGACCTGCTGCCGGGCGAAACCAAGCGGATTGAGTACAAGACTTCGCTGGATGAAGAGAGCGTGAGGCGGCAACTGAAGCTGACCAGCCTGATAGACAGTTAAGCAACCGGCTCTTCGACCGCCGGCGTTGAGGTTAACGCATTTGTTTCCACGCCAGGGCCATTGTCCATAAATCGGCAAACCCCGCGCATTTGCTGGAAAAAGTGAATTGGGTTCTTGGCGGAGCCGGAGGCAGACCGGGTGGGCCGAAAGGCACGCTAACTGCTTCTGCTTCGCTGGCTGAGGCCGTATGACTTGCCGGTTTAGGACGCACCTGAAAACCGGTTCTGGCGAATCAACGAGTAGAAAACGGGCTAGGCGCGTATACAAAACCATGAAGAGCACAATTCATAAAATCGATCGCAACGGGTCAGTCGAGCGGCCGGCCCGTTCTAAATTCACACGTCCGATTGCAACTACAACCTTCGAATTCAGCCATCCCACGGCAGGAGCGATCTCCGTGGCGGGCACGTTCAATGACTGGCGTCCCGGCGCCACGCCCATGATTTCCCTGGGCGACGGTCGTTGGATCAAGGCACTGGCCTTGCCACCGGGCACGTATGAATATCGTCTGGTGGTGGATGGCGAGTGGATGCCTGACCCGCGGGGCAGGGAAACGACGCCCAATCCATTCGGCGGATTGAACTCGGTCCTCAGAGTGCCGGACCGAAACGGGAGTGGATGAGAGTCAAGTGCTGCGCCATCTTTGCGCGGCTTCGACGCACGGGAGAATTGAAAGAAGAAAGGCCGGGCGAAAAACTTTCACCCGGCCTGTTGAATTTTGATCTATCGGAATTTACGGCTTCCAAATCATATCGGCCACGGTACGGCCTGCCGGGATGAACGGAATAACGTGCGTGGTGTAGGGCACAATCACGTCGAGCACATACGGCTCCTTCGCGTCGAGCATCCGCTGGATGGCGGGGCGCAAATCCTTTTTGTACATCACCCGTTCGCATTTCACGTTGAACGAATTGCAGACGCGGACGTAGTCGGGATAAATCTGCGCCCGCTCGTCGGGATTGCCGAGATACGTGTGGCCGCGGTTGCCGGCGTAGAAGTTATCCTCCCATTGCACCACCATGCCGAGGTGCTGGTTGTTCAGGATGATGGCCTTGGCATTGATTTTTTCAACGTGCGCGGTCGCCAGTTCCTGGATGTTCATCAGGAACGAGCCGTCGCCATCTATGTCAATCACTTCCTTGTCCGGGTACGCGACCTTGATGCCGAGGGCCGCCGGGTAGCCGAAGCCCATTGAGCCGAGGCCGCCGCTGGTGATGAACTGGCGCGGGCGTTCATACTTGAACCATTGCCCCGCCCACATCTGGTGCTGGCCCACGCCGGTGGTGATGATGGCGTCGCCCTTGGTCAATTCGTACAGCGCCTCGACCACCATCTGCTGGAGGATGATCTGGTCTTCTTTGCCATTGAGATGGTCTTTCATGTGGTCGCTGGTCGCAATCTCCCGCGTGATGGTGTAGGCGAACGGCCCCTTCTTTTTCCATTCCTCGATTTGCGCCAGCCACGCGGTATGTTTTTTGTTGAGCGGACGCTTCGCGAGCATCGCGTTGAGCCGCGTGAGCGCGTCCTTGATGTCGCCGACCACCGGCAGGTGCGCCTTCCGGTTTTTGTTCAACTCGGAGGCGTCAATGTCCAGGTGCACAATCGTGCCGTTTTTGCAGAATTCCTCAAACTTGCCGGTCACGCGATCGTCGAACCGCACGCCGAGGGCGAGCAACAAATCCGCACCGTCCTTGAGCTTCACCATCGGCTCGGCCGGGCTGCTGCGCTGTTTGTATTCGCCGCTGACGGCCCAGTTCGCAAAGGCCGCGCCGTGCATGCCCAGCCAGCGCAGCGACAGCGGATGCGTCTCCGGAAAACCACCGATGCCCATGAGAGTGGTCGTCACGGGAATCTGCGCGGCCTCGGCGAATTTTTTGAGTTCCGCCGCCGCGCCGCTGCTGATGATGCCGCCGCCGCAATAAATCACCGGGCGTTCGGCCTTTTCAATCAACCCCATGATTTCGTGCAACGCCACTTCGTCGGCGCGCAGGTCCGGCTGGTTGTAACCGCGCAGGCCTTTCTTGATCTCCTCAAGGGTCGGCCACACCGGCTGGGTCCTGGCCTGCTGCACGTTCTTCGGCACGTCAATGACCACCGGGCCGGGGCGGCCGGTCTGGGCAAGGTAAAACGCCTCCTTCACGATGCGCGGGATGTCGTTGACACTCGTGATGAGATAGGAATGCTTCACGATGGGCAGCGTCACGCCGATGATGTCGGTTTCCTGAAATGCGCCGCGGCCGATCATGGTCTGGTTGACCTGGCCGGTGATGGCCACGAGCGGGCAGGAATCGAGGTAGGCATCGGCGATGGCGGTGACGAGGTTGGTGGCGCCGGGGCCGCTGGTGCTCATGCACACGCCGGCCTTGCCGGTGGCGCGGGCGTAACCTTCCGCCGCGAAACTGCCGCCCTGTTCATGGCGCGGCAGGATGGTGCGGATTTTGGATTTCGTGAGCGATTGGTGGATTTCCATGCTCGCGCCGCCGGGATAGGCAAAAATAACCTCGACCCCTTCGCGTTCGAGCGCTTGGACGAGGATGTCGCATCCGGCCATGGCCGGGCCGACCTCGGCGCGCGGGGCGGCGGCGGTTTTCTTTTCTTGTCGCGCCGGAGCCGCTTTTGCGGCGGAGGCGGATCCAGCGGTTTCAGTTGTCTTGCTCATGTGCTTGGGCGATTACGATTACGATTATGATTGCGATTAAGAACCAGGCCAAAACGGTGGCATCTTCTTAATCTTAATCTTTCTCTTAATCTTAATCATTGTTTTTCGGTTATGGCCGGCCATCGCGGATTAAATAAAAAACCCACGACCGTTGCCAGCCGTGGGTTCTTGTCGAAATTTAACTTAACAACGACAAGCGCCAACGGCGTCGCTGACGACAACGACGACGACTGCCAGAATGACTGCTTGTCTGATGTTCTTTGACATTACGCGGATAATCTAACATCCGGCCGGTGGCGGTCAAGTCCTGTTTTTGGCCAATTTCAGGCTGTTTTTTGCTCAACCTCGACAATGTATTTGCGGGTGGCGACGGGAAGGTCGTGCCAGATTTTGATGGCAATGAGGGTGCCGACGACGGCGAAGGGAATCACAAAAATCGGCAACCAATACCAGCTTGGCCCCCTGGGCGGCAATAGAAAGCCGAGGCTGACGGATTGGATCCCGCTGCCCACATAAGCAAAGCCGTTCACGATACCCATACTCGTCGCGGTCGCCTTGCGTCCGCCAAAATCCGTGGCCGCCGTGCCGGACATCAGCGACGTGATGCCAATGGAGGCCATCGTAATGAAGACTGCAGCCCAACCGACAATTCTGGGCGCGGAAAACAGGAACGCGGCCATGACGGCCGCCATGATCAAAACGAAACCGCACAGGAGCGCCGCCGGTGGGCCGCGGCGCGACTGAAACTGTTTGTCCGAAATCAATCCACCGGCGAATCCCCCGATGATTCCAAAAACACACAACAACCAGCCCCAATGTTGCGAGAAAAATTCCGCGCCCGGCTGTTTTATCTCAGCGGCAAAAATGGTGTACCACTGGGTCATGCTGTAACGAAAGACCCCGCCAGTCAGCTCGACACAGGCAATCAACAACATCAGCCGGCTGGTGAAAACTTTTTTCAGCAGGTCGAGTGTGCTGAACTCGATATGCATCCGGCCGGACGAGGCATCGTGCGTGTCAAAGTGCGGTAAATCCGCTTCCTCCGGCGTGTCCTTGATGAGCCACCCGTCGAGGTACACCCAGACAATCAGAATGGCCGCCGGAATATAAAACACCGCCCAGGTTGCATCCACCGGCGCGCCGGCAGGCGCAAAAACGGTGTGCAGCAGACCGGTGGCATTCGCCCGGGTCATGGCGATGATCGCGCTCCCCCAATCGAACGCAAAATAGACGCCGATCGAAATCAGCGTCCCGAAAATCGCGCCGAAGACGCCGCGTTCGCGCACGTGGAACCAATACGCCTTGACCTTGATGATGGACATGGACCCGAAGCTCTGAAAATACATGTTCACGGCATAAAGGGCCGTATAGCTGGCGACGAGGTTCACTTTCAGGTTTTTGGCGACAATGAGCCAGGTCAGGACGCCGAGGGCGATGTTCGCCAAAGAAGCGCCGAGGGCGGAGATGATCATCCCGCGTTTCCCCCCCAGCTTTTTGTCAATGAGCGGACCGTTGACCAGGAAGGACACCGCATAGACACACGTGCCCACCCCGAAAATGATCCCGAGGGCTTCCTTGGACATCAATGTTCCCAGGGCGCTTTTGGCGACAATCAGGTTGTAACGCCCCATGCATAGAAACGCGTAAGTCATCCCCAGCGGGAACCAGTTGATGAAACGGCGCACCATGAACCATCGGCTGTGCTTCATCGGATTGTTGTAGAAATAAAGCACAACAACCGCCGCCAGAAAAAAGACTACCGTGCCGAGATACATGGAGGTTCCCCGAAAAAACTCAGGATGGTGCGGTTTTCAGATTCACGATTAACCTAATTTTGGCAAGCAAAACAGACCCGCGCACCACGGTCAAAGGATTTATTGTGACAAACGGCGACGGAAATGGCCGCGCCGGATTTATTCCCTGTTTTGAACCGGAGCGGCCGGCAAGGCCGCCAGGCGCCGTTGTTTGAGCATCACCAGCCGCATCGCGCAGGCGCCGATGACGCCGAATAAAACCATCGTCGGAAACCACGTTCCCCAGCCGTAATGGTCAATCAGCCAACCGGTGGCCGGCAAAGCGACGGCCGTGCCGAAGTACTGGAAAGAATCAATCACGCCCGAAGCGAACCCGGCCATTTTGCGTCCACCGATGTCCATCGCCGCCGCCGTGCCGAGCAGCGAGTGGGTGGCGTTGACACTGAGGGAAACCAGAATGAGGAGAGTGCAACTCAAGAACACTCCAATTGCGTTTGGCCCGAGCAGACCGGACCACATCATCACCGCCGCTACAGTGCAAACCAGAGCGACCATGCCGTAAAGCCCCATGGCTACGGGCGAACGATGGCCCCGGAAGAATTTGTCCGAAATGACTCCCGACGCTAGCGAACCGAAGACCGCCACGAACGGCATCAGGTTGAACGTCCAGAAAACCGCCGCCGATTTTTCTGACATCTTGATGTGCAATTCGTGGTCGAAGTACAGGACGGAAAGCTGGTCGGAGCTGTTCCGCACCGCGCCGGTGCAGGCGTAGGCTGCCGCATAAAACCACACCAGCGGATGGGTAAAGATGGTCACAAAAGATTTCTTGAGGCTCACGCGCGTGCCGGTGTCGCTTGGGCTGAGTTCGTCGTGAATCAAGCCGGGATAACCCGCTTCCTCTGGTGTTTCCTTGGGAATCAGCACCACCAGCACGGCCATCAACGCAGTGATGAGCGGCGGGACGCGGAACAGCCAGCGCCAGTCATCTTTGGCGACCATCCACGTGCCGATGGCAAACCCGCCCAGAATAAACGGCGCCAGATTGTTGATGGCAAACTGGCCGGACTGGATCATGAACCCGAAGATGCCGGCGAACGTCCCGCGTTCCGTGCGGTTGAACCAGGCGGCATTGATTTTAATCATGCCCGGCGCGCCGAACGATTGAAAATAGCCGTTCAGCAGCCAGATGAGCGCAAAGGTCGAGAAGGTCCCGGTGAACGAGGCAAAGCCGTAGATGAAATTGAGCGAAATGGTTCCCAGCGCGCCGATGAGCATGGCCGTGCGGCCGCCGATGCGATCGGTCAGCAGCCCGTTCAGCAATTGGCCGAAACCGTAGGCAACCGACCAGCCGCCGAGAATGTTGGTGATTTGGAACGTGCTGAAATGAAACTCATCCTGTATGCCCGGGGCGGCGAACCGGAAATTGTAGCGGCACATGTAAAACGACGCATACATCAGGCCGAGGATGATCCAGTTCAGACCGCGCCGCGGGCGAAAGCCCGGCGGATATTTGATGCGGGCGGAAACGGCTGGTGCGGGTGGATTCATCCTGATTCACCGGAGCAAAACAAACCTGCCCGCCGAGGTCAAAGGAATTTATCGGACGTGAAAACAAAAAAGCCGCGAATTTGTTGGTGGGGCGAGCATCCTCGCGAGCCGGAAGTTTTTTACTCCGTAGCGGCGGTCGGCAGACCGCCAGATTTCTCCAACAAATTGAAGAATGCGGCTCTCTGCCGAGAAGCCGCTACGCCGGTTTTGCTGAGGTCTCAGAACGTAAAAAAAGCCGCGGAGGATTTCCGCGGCTTCGTGAGATGATAAAATGCCGGTTACTCTGCTTTCGCCGGGTTTTCGGCTTTCTCGACTTTTTCGGCCTTGGGTGCTCGGGCGGCTTTTGCCGGCTTTTCAACTTTTGGCGCGCGGGGCTTCTTTTCTCCGGCGGCTTCAACCTTTTCTGGTTTCTCGGGGCTTTCGACTTTTTCGCTTTTGGCGTCCCGTCTTCCAAAACCGCGCTTTTCAGTGCGGGGCCTTCTGCCGTCCTCGGCCTTAGCTTCGGCGGAGGCGGCGGCTTCCGGCGCGGGCGCGGCTGCCGGCGTGAGGCTTTCGACGCGGACCTTGAGCGTGCCCTTGACTTCGGCATGCAGGTGCAATTCGATTTCGTGTTCGCCCAGCGCGCGAATCGGGTGTTCAAGATGGATTTTCCGCTTGTCGAGCGAAATGTCGAACTGGTGTTTCAATTCGTCGGCAATCATGCCGGCGGTCACCGAGCCGAACAGCTTGCCGTCCTCGCCCGCCTTCACCTTGACGAGGCAGATAAGTTTGGAGACGGCCTTGGCGAGTTCGCTCATGGTGTTGAACTCGTGCGCTTCGCGCTCGGCGCGGCGCTGTTTGAGCGCCTCAATCTGGCGTTTGTTGGCCCGCGTGAGCGGAACCGCCAGCCGGTGCGGGAACAAATAATTGCGCGCGTAACCGGCGGCGACCTTTACTTGGTCGGATTCGGCGCCCAGACCGACGATGTTGCTGGTCAGAATGATTTCAGTCTTCATAAAAAGTGACAGGTGACAGGTGACGGGTTAAAAATCCCACGCGGCAATATTAAAAGGGAACATCGTCGCCCTCGGGCGGCGGCGCATCGGCGTCGGCGGGCGCCGACCCCGCGGGCGCGGCTGCCGGACGCGAAGCAGGGGTTTCCGGCGCGCCACTATCGCCGCGACCACCGCCGGAATCCAGAAATTGGAAGTTTTCCAGCACGACGCCGAGCTTGCTTTTCTTTTGTTTGGTCTGCTTGTCTTCCCAGGTGTCGTAGCGGAGGCGGCCTTCGATCAAAATGGGACGGCCCTTTTTCAAGTATTGGCCGATGGTTTCGGCGGTTTTGCCAAAAGCGTCCACATCTACAAAAGTGACTTCTTCCTTCATCTCGCCGGTTTCGCTCTTCCACTTGCGGTTGCAGGCCAGACCGAGGCGCGCCACGGCCGTGCCTTTGGGGGTGTAACGCAATTCCGGGTCGCGCGTGAGGTTTCCGGCAAGGATGACTTTGTTGAAACTGGCCATAGGGCCTCCAGAGTTAAGGGTTTATTTTGCGGGTTTGGGTTCGGGCGCCAGCGTGAACAGAACGCGGAAAACCTCCTCGTTCAGCGCAAATTTCGTCCGCAGTTGCGCGACGAGGGACGGCGTGCCGGTGAAAATGATGTTCGCGTAGAAGCCGGCGCTGTATTTTTTGTCCGCCACGCGCGCGAAATTCTTCCTGTCCATTTTCTGCACGGTCTCGATCTTGCCGCCCGCCGCCGTGATGTCGGCGGAAATCTTGTCAAGGGCGTCCTGGACGCCTTCTTCCCTGCCGGCCGTGTTCAGGATAAACAAACCTTCGTATCGTTTCACTGTTTTTTCTCTTCGTTTGCGGAGTCCACGACTCCATTAAACCGGTTCATTGCCATTTCAATTCCGTCGTCGAGCCAGCATTCCGCCTGGTCGGCCGCCCGGCCCAAAACTTTTTCCGTCAGCGCCGCTTCCGTTGCCTCAAAGCGGTCCAGCACGTAATCCGTGATTTCCCGCGCGCCGTCTTTGCGGCCGATGCCGAGCCGCAACCGCGCAAATGACTGCGTGGCCAGATGCTGCTCGACGGACTCCAAACCGTGATGTCCGCCGCTGCTGCCGCCCGCCCGCAGGCGAACCTCGCCCAGCGGCAAATCCGCATCGTCCACCACCACCAGCAAATGTTCCAGCGGCAACTGATAGAAACTCATCACCGCTTTCACCGCTTCGCCGCTCGCATTCATGAACGTCCGCGGCTGGCACAGCAGCACGCGGAGGCGGTTGCGTTCGGCGCGGGCGACCCGGGCGTTGAACTTGCGTTCGTTCCGCCACTCCGCCTTCCAGCGCGCCGCCAGTTTTTCGACCAGCGAATACCCGGCGTTGTGGCGCGTCTTTGCATATTCCGCGCCGGGATTGCCCAGGCCCACAATCAGAAACACATTTTCCATGTGAGCGCAAATTTTTCCCGGGGAGCGCACCCACCTCGGGTGCGGTCTGGCGCGCCTCGCGCCAGACGCCAAGCGAGCGAGGCGCTCGCCTGAACACGCGAGGGCGCGTGTGCTCCCATAAAATCATTTCTTTTTCCCCGCCGGTTTTTTTTCGGCGGCCTTGTCGGCGCCCTTTTCCGGGGCGGGGGCGGCACCCTTTTCGGCGGGCTTCGCCGCGCCTTTCTCGGCGCCTTTTTCGGCACCCTTGGCCGGCGCCTTTTCGCCGGGCTTGGCGGCGCCTTTTTCGCCCTTGGCCGGAGCAGCCCCTTCCTCGCCTTCTTCCTTCTTTTCCTTGATCATCTCGACATCGCCCGCGGCCACGGCCTCGGTGGTGGCGGTCGCCGCCACTTCTTCCTCTTCCGAGCGTGGCAGGGCCACGGCCACAACCGGGATTTTTTTGTCACCCAGAATTTCAACGCCGGCCGGCGCCTTGATTTCGCCAAGGTGAACGGCCTTGCCCAGTTCGAGATGGCTGACGTCCACGGTGATTTGCTCCGGCAAATCCTTGGGCAGACTGCGGACCTTGAGTTTGAACAAAATGTGTTCGAGCACGCCGCCGCCGGTTTTCACCCCGGCCGCTTCACCGACGGTTTCCAGCGGGACGTGGACGACGACTTTTTCATTTTCGGCGACTTCATGGAAATCCACGTGCAACATATCGCCTTCGAGCGGGTGGTGCTGGATTTCCTGGACGAGGGCGAGGCGTTTGGGGCGCGCGTCGCTTTCGACCGACAAATCCACCAGCACATTTTCCGAGGCGGAATGGTGGATGAGTTCCTCGAGCTCCTTTGCGTTGACCTCGAGGTTCTGCGGTTTAGCCTGACGACCGTAAATGATCGCGGGCACGCGCCCGGCGGCGCGCAATCGTTTGGCTCCGCCCCGGCGCGACAACGTGCGGGGATACGCTTTCAACGGCACTGATTTCATCTTAAATAAACTGTTTGGCGGCGCGTCAACTCGTGCGCCCGCCTTTGAATTCAAACAGCGAGTTCACCGACGAATTGGTATGAATTCGTTTGATGGCTTCGCCCAAAAGCCCGGCCACCGACAGGGTGACAATCTTCACCCCATCAATAGCGGGGCGTTGGACTGTATCAGTTGTAATCAACTCGTCAATCCCCGATTTTCGCAATCTTTCGATGCCCACGTCGTTCAAAATGGCGTGGGAAACGCAGGCCAGAATCCGTTTGGCGCCCCTTTTCTTCAGTAACGCCGTCGCCGACGTCAACGTGCCGGCTGTCTCCGTCAAATCGTCCACGAGCAGGATGTTTTTGCCTTTGATATCGCCGATGACGGCCATGGACTCGACTTCCGTCGCGCTTTTGCGCCGCTTGGCCACGATGGCCAGGCCTGCCTCCAGCGTCTGCGAATACGCGTGCGCCATTTTTAACCCGCCCACGTCCGGGCTGACCACGACGAGGTCGGTCAGGTGTTTTTTTCGCAAATACTCGTACATCACCGGCGCGGCGTAGAGATGGTCCACCGGAATATCGAAGAAACCTTGAATCTGTTGCGCGTGCAAATCCACGGTGAGGATGCGGTTCGCGCCCGAGGCGACGAGAAGATTGGCCACGAGTTTGGCAGTGATCGGCACACGGGGCTGGTCCTTGCGGTCCTGCCGGGCATAACCGTAAAACGGCAAAACCGCCGTGATGCGCGCTGCGCTCGCCCGCCGCACCGCGTCAATCATGATGAACAGCTCCATCAGGTTGTGGTTCGTCGGCGGGCAGGTGGATTGGACGATGAACACGTCTTCGCCGCGCACGTTCTCCTCGACTTTCACAAACGTCTCGCCGTCGGGGAACGACGAGATGTTGCACAGGCCCAGTTCAATGCCGATGTATTTGCAAATCGCCTGGGCCAGGGGTTCGTTGGCGGTGCCGCTAAAAACTTTCACGAGTCAAAAATTTTCTGGTTAAACAAGAAAACCGCCGCTGTCGGCGGATGAAATTGTGGGGTGACTTTAACAGCGAACGAGGTTGGCGCAAGCGGAAACTGAGCGCCCCTCGAGGTGATGTTGCCCGAATCTCCAGGAGCGCGGACAGCCTTGTCCGCGCGAAGTTATGCCGTACAAATTGGGCTGGGATTTGCCCCTGGGTTGAAACACGCGGACTCAGCGGTTGGTTTGTAGAAACCTTTTCCGTGTGCCAGCGTCCAACAGAGCATGAAACCAGCAAAGAGCGGTCGTGCCCAACTTCCCGTCGTCGAGCCAGTCGCTGATCTGGCCATGCGGTTGAGCCGGCCGCATCTGGCCGATTACGGTGCCAGCCGCAGTCGGCATGACTTTACGCAACGGCAACTGATGACCTGCCTGGTTTTGCGGGCTTATCTCAAAACGACGTATCGTGGGGTTCTGGAATGGTTGGCGGTCAGCTCCACCTTGCGGGAACGTTTGGGAATGACTGAAAAGCTGCCCCACTTCACAACACTACAGAAGTTCAGCGCCCGCAGCAACGTGGTGGCCATTGCCCAGCAGTTGATCGCCCGGATCGGGCAAGCGGCCGCCCAGCAAGAACCGGCGCCCACGGCGGCGGCCATGGACGCCACGGGACTGGCCGGCAGCACGGCTAGTGAATACTTTCGCCACCAGAGCGGAAAGCGGTGCCACCAATGGGTAAAGGTGTCAGTGGTGGTGCTCTGCACGAGTCTGTTGCCTGTGGGAATGGTGGTGAGCCTTGGACCGAGTAATGACCGCACCCAGGCCGAGGCCTTGTTGACTCAGGCCCAAGCGGTGTCGCGTCCGGCCACGCTCTATGCGGACGGAGGTTATGATGCCGAATGGATCCATGCACGCTGTCGCGACCACTGGGGCGTGGAGAGTATCATCAAACCGTTGAATCATCGAGCGGATGGGACGCGAAGTGGGCGATGGCGCAGTGGCATGAGTGAGCAATACTTGCAGGAACGGGGCTATGGACGGCGTTGGGCGGTGGAAAGCTTCTTCAGCGGTCTGAAACGAACGATGGGCGCAGCTTTGAATGCCCGCCGCCACGATCAGATGCTGGCCGAAGCCAGTTTCCGAGTATTGGCCTACGCCCTCCGCCGTTAGGCGAGGTCGCCGCTGCCCGGATGTTTTCAACAGAGCAACTCAGCGGTCCGCGCTCCGGGCGCAGTCGGAGGTCTTGGGCATCATTCCCTCAAATCGTCCGCGCTTTCGCGGGAAACTCCTTGTCAGATTTCCCCCGCGGGAGTATTTCCGGGCTAATTCCGTCAGATTCAAAGACGCGCTAGAAATCAACCGCCTGATTTTATGAAAAAGCTGATACCGGTTCTGCTGATTCCGATCATCCCCCTTTTCCTGGCACCGTCAAATGCGTCGGCGGATGGCATGTTCGTCGTGCCGAAATTTGCATGGGACAAGCACAAAGACATTAACGAGCCGGCACAGAAGGCCATCATGGTCTATGACGCCGGACGCGAGGATTTGGTTTTGCAGGTTAAATACGAGGGCCCGGTGGACGAATTCGGCTGGCTCATTCCTGTGCCGAACCTGCCGACGGTGCAGAAAGGCTCAATGAAATGTTTCTACGAATTGAGCCAATTCACCCAGCGGCATTTTGAGACAGCCTGGCGACACAGAAGGGGTGCGTATGAGACTTTGAGCGCTGGTATGGATTCGGCCAAAAGCGAGCCGCTGGTCAAAGTCATCGAAATCAAAACCGTCGGCGCTTATGAAATCGCCGTGCTTTCCACCAAGGATGCGAGTGCTCTGGAGAATTGGCTGAACGCCAATCAGTTCTATTTTCCGATAAACAAAGCTGACGTGCTGGACAGCTACGTCAAGCAGCAATGGTATTTTGTCGCGGTAAAAATCAATTTGGGGAAAAGTGACGGTTTTCAACTGGTAACGGAATCGCCCAAGGGCAAGGAAGCGCCAAAATCAAGTTATTCGACCGAATTGAAGCTCGCCAACGGCGAGTTGAACCCGCTGCAAATCAGTTTTGCCAGCGACCGTTGCGTGTTTCCGTTAAAAATTTCCTCCATCAATGGCCGTCCTTCCGAAGTGCAGGTTTACGTTCTGTCACTGGAACCACTGTTGGAAAGGATGATGCTCGAAAAGAAGCTGCCGCTGATTTACAGCAACAACATGGCGCGGGCGGCGGAGCGGGCGCAGTCTTATCGAGAAATACAGGCCCGGCGAATGGAAATGTTGTCGCGGTCCGGAGGTTTTGGCCGCCCACCAGATCCCGACAAAGAAAAAACAATTCAAAAAATGAGCGAGGAGCTTTATGTCGGCCTCGACGAATTGCTGCCCTACGCCAAGGTCACAAAAGCAGACTTGCCCGACTCCAGCAGATGTATTCCCCGGCTCGCGGCCAAATCGTGGTGGCTGACGAAACAAACTTGGACATTTCAGCCGGAAGAAATGCGCGACTTGGAATTTGAGCCGGCGATTCCCGTTTTTGCTGGAATGCTGGGAACAAAATACGGCTATTATACCTCTGCAAACCTTGATTTGTTTCAAGCGGATGCAGTCCCGACATTGCTCGCGGCACTACAGAACACAAATCTAGTAGTGCGCGTCAACGCCGCTTCGGCCTTTGATAATCAAACGCAATTCTCCGATCCGCGAGTGAAAGAAGCAGCCATTTCGTGGCTGAAAGATTCGGAGCCAAAAGTCAGAACGAAAGCTGTTCATGTGCTTACCGACTATTCAAGCTGGAATCCAAAATTTGCTGAAGCATTGGTTCCCGCGTTGCGTGATGAAGACGCAGAAGTTCGCCACGCTGTTGCGATGGATCTGCTTCGCCTGCCGCAATTCCGTGACGACTTGCGGGGATTCATCCCCGCATTCCAGGAAATGTTCAGGGATACAAATCCTGTCGTGCGGGTTTCTGGATTGAAGATGATGCTGGGCATGGAACTGCCCATTGAGCGCGATGCCTTGATCTCATTTTTCAAAATTCCCGACCGGGAAGGCATCAGCCTCACGCTCCAGCAATTTCGAAAGGCGGATAGCAGAGGGGGAAACTTGAAATATGATATTTCCGATGAAGAAGCCGTTCCATTGCTTCAAAACTCCGAGCAACTCGCTCGAATGATCGGCCTCAATGTTCTTTATAAAAATGCGGAAAAACAATCCGTCGAATTGGCGCTGCCGCTGCTGAAAGTCCCGGATGAACTCGTACGGGTGAAGGCGGCTCAAACCCTGCGCGCGCTGACCGGCCAGCATTTCACGGACGAACAGGCCGATGAATGGGGAAAATGGTGGGTGGTGAACAAAACCAATTTCGTGGTGGAATTGCATCCCGAAGAATTACGCCCGCAACACCGGGGAACAAATGACATTCGCTGGTATCTGACCAATCGTCCACCTCCGAGCGCTGAGAATCCCCCACGTTAAGGATTGTAAATTGAGCGGTAGAACCGTTGGCTGAATTGGCCCGCGTTGGTGTCCACGAACGGGAACGGCACAGTGTTCGTCTGGATCGAAACCCAGTTCACCAGGTCGGTGGAAACCTGCACGACATATTTATATCCAACGGCACCGGAAACCATAAAGGCGTACCGGCCATTGTCATAGGCGGCCGATCCCAAGGTCGCGAATGCAGGCGGGGGCACCGCCAAATTGACCGTGCCACTGTTGGTCGGCGAAAAATTCCCGCTGGTATCCACCGCGTAGGCCCGGACGGTGTTCGTCCCGGGCATCAGCGTCATCCTGGCCGTCCAGTTGGTCCAGTTGTTGCCGGTCGTCGCTGCCATCCAGCTTGAACCGTTCAACGAGCAATACACCGCCTCCACGGCCACATTGTCACCAGCCTTCCCCGTCACCACGAATACCGCGTTGCTCACGCGCAAATTCGCCGTCGGTGTCACAAGGCTCAACGTCGGCCTGGTCACATCCGCAAAATTCGCCGTCAGCGTCAGGTTCGTCCGCATGGTGAATTGCAGCGTGGCACGATTGGTCACCACGTGGCCGGACCCGTCTGTCCAGTTGGCGAACGCAAAACCCGAGGCGGCAGACGCGGTCATCGTGTAGTTTTCATTGATCGCCAGCATTGCCCCGTTGTAGTTGGGGTTCACCGTCCCTTTGCCGTTGAGGTGTACGGTCAGGGGCGGGCGCACCAAATAGACAAAAATGACCAGGTTGGTCGCCGAGCTGTTCCCGCTGGTGTCCACCGCATAGGCTTGGACGGTGTTGGTTCCAGGTGTCAACATCACGTTGGCCGTCCAGTTGGTCCAGTTGTTGCCGGTCGTCGCCGCCGTCCAGACCGAACCGTTCAACGAGTAATACACCGTTCCCACCGCCACGTTGTCGCTGGCCTTGCCCGTGACCGTGAACGTTCCGTTGGTCCACTGCTGGTTGGAGGTCGGCGCCACAATGTTTACCGTCGGCCTGGCCACATCCACAAAGTTCGCCGTCAACGTCAGGTTTGTCATCATCGTGAATTGCAGCGTGGCACGATTGGTCATCACGTGGCCGGACCCGTCTGTCCAATTGGTGAACGCAAATCCCGACGACGCACTGGCGGTCATCGCATAGTTCTCATTGATCGCCAGCAGTGTCCCGTTGTAACCGGGATTGACCGAGCCTTTCCCGTTGATGTGCACCGTCATTATTGCATTGACCACATACACAAAACTTACGCTGTTGGTCGCCGAGCTGTTCCCGCTGGTGTCCACCGCATAAGACCGAAGCGTATTCGGCCCGGGTGTCAGCGTCATCCAGGCCGTCCAGTTTGCCCAGTTGTTGCCCGTTGTTGCCATTATCCACCCGCTCCCGTTTAACGAATAATAAACCGCGCCCACGGCAACATTGTCGCCGGCCTTCCCGGTCACCGTGAACGCCGCGTTGGTCACATGCAAATTCGCCGTCGGTGCCGTGATTTGATCGGTAGGCCGGGTGGTATCGTTGAAATATCGGACATTGACCGTGAACGTCCGGCTGACGAGGTTGTTGTTCGTGCTGCCGTCGTCAACGGTGACCGTGATGATGGATGTGCCTGTGGCATGCGGCGCCGGCGTGAAAGCGAGTGAACCAGTCGTATTCGGTCTGGTATAATTGACCGTTGGATTAGGAATCAAATCCGGGTTGCTGGAAACGGCTTTGACAGTCAGGGTTTGGACCTGGTTTCCGGCACCGGAGGTGATGCCGGACAAATTTACGATTTGCGGTCCGGCGTTTTCGTTGACGGTCAGGCTGTTGATGAAATTCAACGTTGGGGGCTGATTGACCGCCGCGGCACTCGTGGGGACAGAATAGGACACCTCATTTGAAAACGGACTTTGTATACCCGACCTGTTATGCGTGGTGGCTGCAAAATTATAAATGGCTCCCTCAACCAAACCGGAAACCGTGATGTTGGTTGCGTTGCCGGCAGAAAGCATGTTGGTGTAATTGCCGCTGGCTCCACCATAGTAGATATTGTAACCCACGACAGATGGATCAGTGCTTGGACTCCAGGCCAATGTTATATTTCCAGCAAAAGCCGGAAGCTCCATAATCGCAGCCAAAATACCGAAGCGTAAAAAATGTCGGATATTGCACATCTCAACCGGGCAGGCGCTTCCACACATTGTTTCATGCCGGTATCCTTTTTGAAAGATGGACCGCTTTCTGTCAGACGCGCCAACATAATAGCTACCGATATATTCCAGGGAGTAAACAGTTTTTTAATGCAAGTTATTCACAGGGCTTGGAGTGGGATTGGGGCGGCGTTGGGATGAGCCGGAGGAAAGCGTGGCGCTCACTCTTGCAATCGACCCCACACCCCTCGCCCGAGCATACTGATGAAGCGTTGCCGCCGGGCCGGCAGCTCTATTTCGCCGCCAGCGCCGCTTCGATGGCTTGAATCACTTCCGGGGAATCCGGTTTCACCTTCGACTCAAACCGCTTCAGGATTTTGCCGTCCCGGCCAACGAGGAACTTGGTGAAGTTCCAGCCAATGTTCCCCGGAAACGGTGAGTCCTTGCCCGCCAAAAGCACGTAAAGCGCGTGGCGATTGGCCCCGTTGACTTCAAGCTTATCGAACATCGGGAAAGTCACATCGTATTTGGAGGTGCAGAACTGTTTGATTTCCAGATCCGTGCCGGGTTCCTGATGGGCAAACTGGTTGCAGGGAAAACCGAGCACGACCAGACCCCGGTCCTTGTATTTCTGATGGAGCGCTTCCAACGCGGTGTATTGCGGAGTGAATCCGCATTTTGACGCGACGTTGACAATGAGCAGCACCTTGCCCTGATACGGCTTCAGCGAGGTGTCTTTGCCGTCAATGTCCTTGAGCGGTATGTCGTAAATGGATTCCGCAGCGCCGGCGGAACTGACCTGGAAAATCAGGATCGCAGCCAGAAGAATGAGTATTTTCATGATGGGAACAATGCACCGGCTGGCGCGGGCTGTCAATGCGCCTTGTTCAGACCATCATAAAATCTTCTCGCCGACATGGGGCAGGCATCCTGCCTGTCTCTGACTTTAAGAACGGAAACAGGCTGGAAGCGTGTCCTACTTCGCAATCCATCCGCCGCCGAGAACCAGGTCGTCCTGGTAAAACACCGCCGCCTGGCCGGGCGTGATGGCGCGCTGCGCTGCGTGTAATTTTACTTTCGCGCCGCCGTTGCCCGTCGGCATTACGGTCGCGGGCGTGCCGGGATGATTGTAACGAATCTTTGTGATCACTTCGGTTGGCCCTGACAAGTGGTCGAATGGAATCCAATTACAATTGCTCACTGTAAATTCGTCTCGGTCGAGCGCGGATTCGTCACCAACAACGACGCGATTGTTCTCCGCATCAAGTTCGACGACATAAACCGGCTTGGGCGTGGTGATGCCAAGTCCTTTGCGTTGGCCGATGGTGTAAAATTCAATGCCGCCGTGATGACCAAGGACATGGCCGTGCAAATCCACTATCTCGCCGCGGTGCTTCTGCACGAGATTCGCCTGCTCCAGAAATTTTCCGTAGTCGTTGTCCGGCACGAAGCAGATTTCCATGCTCTCTTCCTTGTCGGCGGTCTTGAGCTGGCACTGCCGAGCGACTGCGCGCGTGTCGCTCTTCGTCTTTTCGCCCAGCGGAAACATTGCGCGCGCAAGTTGATCCTGCCGCAGTGAAAACAAGAAGTAGCTCTGGTCCTTCCTCAAATCGCGTCCGCGCTTGAGAAGATAGCGTGTAGAAGCCGACGTAAGGAGGCTCTGACTTTCTGCGCCCGGATTAGAATGAGACTCCTCACGTCGTCTCCTACTTAATTCATCGAGCGGAACACTTGCGCGGTCAACCCGCGCAAAATGTCCGGTGGCGATGAATTCCGCGCCGAGCTGGTTGGCGCGGTCAATCAGCCGGCCGAACTTGAGATTCTGATTGCACATCACGCACGGATTCGGCGTGCGACCGGCCTTGTATTCGTCGGCGAAGTAACTAATGACGTGCTTCTGGAATTCCGCCGCCTCGTCAATCAGGTAATACGGAATGCCGAGCTTGTGGCAGACGGCGCGCGCGTCGGTGACGGCCTGCGGGCCGCAGCACTTGTCCTCGGCGCGGTTGACGCAATCCTGCGGCCAGAGTTTGAGCGTGATGCCGACGACCTCATAGCCCTGCTCCAGCAAAAGCGCCGCCGTGGCGGAGGAGTCCACTCCGCCGCTCATGCCGCAGACGACGCGCTGACGCTTTTGCGAATTCACAGAAGGACATTACACAATGCACGGGCGGCGTGTAAAATGGTTTGAGGAACGCACTCAGAGCAATGAGCCCCCAATCAGGTTCATTTAGGGAACGGGGAACTTGGAATGGCCACCGTTTTTCCTTTCTTGTTGGAAATTAAAAATGTTTTTCCGTCGTTGCCATAAACAAAAAGGCCGGCCTCAGTGTAAATGTTCGTGTAAATGATGGCCGCTGTCTTGAACCTAGCCTCGCTAAAGAATCCAACAGGGAGAGGTCGCGCCGCCAGGTGAACGGACTGGAGCTCGATTTCTATGGATGGTTTTAAACCGTCGTCGGTTTGGCCTGATAATACTATCTTGCGAGGGAATCCTCCAAGAGCCGTCGGTGGATCGGGATAAGTATATTCAACCGTCTCGAATGGCGGAGAACCTTTTCCGTGACTGATTCTCAAAATGAATGGCAGATGGTTGGAAAATTCCAGTTCGCCATACATTGCCGGCCCGTAATCACTCTGCGAACTGAATTGGTTTCCGTCCCAGACCACACTTTCCGGGTTTAGGCCGCCCAATCCCATATCCAAAATCTGACGGACTAAAGTGAACAGGCTCTGGACGCCTGCTGTCATTGCATTTGTGCCGAAGCCATACGATATGGCGTTTTGGTTTATTTGATAGACGGTCGTTCCCGCACGACCAGAAGTTTGAACGACTGTCCTCTGCGAGTCGGCGTATTGCTGGATGCTCAGAAAAAAATTCGTCCCGGCTCGTGCTCCAGAATAGAATTGCATCGTTCCAACGTCGGCGATGCGGTTGGTAGCAGATTTTAGAAACTGCATCATTTGGGCAGGCAGATCCGGTGGCCGCAGGCTCCGCTGACTGGCGACGAACGACTCGATATCAGGTGGAGAACTGATCGCTTGTTTGAAGAAATCAACCAGGTCTTTCGGTTCAGGTTGTGATTTGTCTTCCAAAAGCGCAATCGCGACCACGCCGCTAGTGAGTAAAACTGTCGTGCCGAGGACAAGTGCTAATTTAAGTTTCACCCATGTCATAATTTTAATCGTTCCTTTCACAAGGGTTAAAGTTGAAGCTGTGGCAATTGACCCTTTTGCTATCGCCACGACAGTCACAGTTTTTGCCAGCGCCACGGGCGCGACTTGAACGGAACGGGTGGAAATCGTCCCGGCAAGGATGGCCGTAGTGGAAGAAATGCCGTGTTGGTTAAAATAACGATGTAGCTTTTCCAAGGCGCGGTTCACGCGCATTTTGGCCGCGTCTTCGCTTGCGCCTAAAGCCAAGCCGACTTCCGCAAAGTTTTTGTTTTCAAAAAATCGCAGCACCACGGCGTCGTGATCTTTTTGCCCGAGTTGTTCCATCGCGCCATCCAGCAATGGTGCGATTTGATTCCAAGCTTCATCAGACACCGGTTCGGCTTCGTTCAGAATGGATTGCATGTGTGCCTCCTGTTCACGCCGTTGCCGCCGCCGTTGAATGGTCAGCGCATTGGCGCCCGCGTACCGCGCCGTGCGGCAAAGCCAGCCGCTTAAAATGGTCTGCGGGCCGAGCGACCCCGCCTTGCGCGCCAGAATGATGAACACCGCCTGCGTGATTTCCTCGGCCAGATGCGGGTCACGGACCTGCCGCAGTGCCGCGGAATACACCAGATTGACGTGGCGCGAGACGAGCGCGGCGAACGCCTCCTCGGAATTGCCCCGGGCATATTCCCGCAACAGGGTCAGGTCGTCATTTGGCATTTCACTCATACATTTACGCCGCCGGGAAAAGGTAACAATCTGTTTTTGTTGAAAGCGATTTTCGGCGACTAATATAATCGGGATTAATTTATCGAATTCTAATGGGGTGATACCGGACTTTTTTTAAAAACATTTATTGCGCACGGGTTAAAATGGAGTAAAAAATAGTGGAACGACGGGGCATCGAACCAGGCAATGACCAGCAGCATGGAGCAGAAACAAAACCAGGGCGGGGCGCGAACTGCGCCACCGCCAAAGCAGGGGCTTTACGATCCGCAATTCGAACACGAAGCCTGCGGCGTAGGTTTCGTCGTTAATATCAAGGGCAAAAAGTCCCACACCATCATCCAGCAGGCCTTGCAGGTGTTGTTGAATTTGAATCACCGTGGCGCCTGCGGCTGCGAAGTGAACACCGGCGATGGTGCAGGCATTCTCCTGCAAACACCGCACGGGTTTTTCAAGGAAGTGACCAAATCCTCCGGATTCGCCCTGCCGTCACCGGGCGAATATGGCGTGGGCATGGTGTTCACGCCGCACGACACGGCGCAGCGCGCTGAATGCGAAAAGATTTTCACGGCCATCGTGGCCGAGGAAGGCCAGCGGGTTTTGGGCTGGCGCGACATACCGACGAAAAATGCCTCGCTCGGCGCAACCGCGAAGGCGGCCGAGCCGTTCATGCGGCAGGTCTTCATCGCGCGCAACGCGAAGTTGGCCGACGACCTCGCCTTCGAACGGAAGCTCTACGTCATCCGCAAGCGCGCGGAGAATGCCATCCGCTATTCGGGCAAGGTCAAGGGCGGCGAATACTTTTACCTTTCGAGCCTGTCTTACAAGACGGTTTGTTACAAGGGAATGTTGCTGACGACGCAGCTCAGCGAGTATTATCCGGACCTGTCGCATCCGGCGATGGAATCCGCGCTCGCGTTGATTCATTCCCGTTTCAGCACGAACACGTTTCCGAGCTGGAACCGCGCGCATCCGTATCGCTATCTCGCGCACAACGGCGAAATCAACACGCTGCGCGGCAACATCAACTGGATGCACGCCGCCCAGTCGAATTTCCAATCCGAGTTGTTCGGTGACGACATCAAGAAGATTCTGCCCGTCATCAACACCGACGGCAGCGACTCGGCCATGTTCGACAACTGCCTCGAAATGCTGGTCATGGCGGGGCGCGAATTGCCGCATGCGATGATGATGATGATTCCCGAGCCGTGGGAAAATCACGAGAGCATGTCGCCGGAGAAACGGGCGTTCTACGAATATCATTCGTGTCTGATGGAGCCGTGGGACGGCCCGGCGTCCATCGCGTTCACGGACGGCAAGGTGATTGGCGCGTGCCTCGACCGCAACGGCCTGCGTCCGTCGCGTTACTACGTCACCAAGGACGACCTCGTCATCATGGCGTCGGAAGCCGGCGTGCTGGACGTTCCGCCGGAACGAATCGCCGTCAAGGGCCGTTTGCAGCCGGGCCGCATGTTTCTCGTGGACACGGAACTGGGCCGCATCGTTGCCGACGAGGAGTTGAAGAACAAATTTGCCACCGCGCATCCGTATCAACAGTGGCTGGCCGAACATCACGTGCTGCTGAAAAACCTGCCCGACCCGGGATTTCCGAGCGACCCGGGACATCAGACCGTGATCGAGCGGCAGCAGGCGTTTGGTTACACGTTCGAGGACCTGCGGTTCATCATCGGCCCGATGGCCAACGACGGTGTGCAGCCGCTCGGTTCGATGGGCACCGACACGCCGCTGGCCGTGCTCTCGAACAAGCCGCAGTTGCTTTACAATTATTTCAAGCAGCTCTTCGCGCAGGTCACCAACCCGCCGATTGATCCCATCCGCGAGGAGATCATCACCTCCACCGAGACAATGGTCGGCGCGCGCGGCAGCCTGCTCACCCCCAAGCCCGAAGGCTGTGCGTTGATCAAGCTGGAACATCCCATCCTCACCAACGATGAACTGGAGAAGCTCCGCCACGTCAGCCGCAAGGGGTTCGATGCGATAACCCTCCCCATCCTGTTCCCGGCGGCGGATGGCGCCCACGGCTTGGAAAACGCGCTGGGAAAACTTTTTGCCGCCGCCGACAAGGCCATTGCGGAAGGCGCAAACATCGTGATTCTTTCGGACCGCGGTGTCAGCCGGGAGCACGCGCCGATTCCCGCGCTGCTGGCCGTGTCGGGCCTGCATCATCATTTGATCCGGCATGGCACGCGTGGCAAGGTCGGCCTCGTCCTCGAATCCGGCGAACCGCGCGAGGTGCACCACTTCGCGTTGCTCATCGGTTATGGTTGCAGCGCCATCAATCCTTACGTGGCGTTTGAGACGCTTGACGACATGATCCGCGAGGGCCTGTTGGTCAACCTCGACCACAAGACCGCCATCAAGAAATACATCAAGGCCGCTGTGAAGGGCGTGGTCAAGACGATGGCCAAAATGGGCATCTCGACCATTCAAAGCTATCGCGGCGCACAAATCTTTGAGGCCGTCGGCCTGAACAGCGATGTCGTGAACAGGTATTTCACCTGGACACCGTCGCGCATCGAAGGGGTTGGGCTGGATGTCCTCGCCGAGGAAGTTTTGCGGCGTCATCGCCATGCGTTCCCGGATCGTCAGGTAAATCCCGACGGGTCGGGACTCGACCCGGGCGGCCAGTATCAATGGCGCGACGGCGGTGAGTATCACCTGTTCAATCCGCAGACGATTCACAAGCTGCAGATCGCCTGCCGGCTGGGCAGCGGGAAGATTTACCGCGAATACGCCGAACTGATCAACAACCAGGCGGCAAACCTCTGCACCTTGCGCGGCCTGCTCGAATTCAAACCCGTGGAGCAGCCGCTGCCCATTGACGAAGTCGAGCCGGTCGAGGAAATCGTGAAACGCTTCAAGACTGGCGCGATGAGCTACGGCTCCATCAGCCAGGAAGCGCATGAGGCGCTCGCGGTTGCCATGAACCGCATCGGCGGCAAAAGCAACACCGGCGAAGGCGGCGAGGATCCGGAACGCTACATTCCACTGCCCAACGGCGATTCGAAGAACAGCGCCATCAAACAGGTCGCGTCCGGCCGGTTCGGTGTGACGAGCCATTACCTTGTCAACGCGAAGGAGCTTCAAATCAAGATGGCCCAGGGCGCCAAGCCGGGCGAAGGCGGCGAATTGCCGGGGCGCAAAGTTTATCCGTGGATCGCCAAAACACGCTTCACCACACCGGGCGTCGGCTTGATTTCGCCCCCGCCGCACCACGACATTTACTCCATCGAGGATTTGGCGGAGCTGATTCACGATTTGAAGAACTCCAACCGCAACGCGCGCGTGAGCGTGAAACTCGTTGCCGAGGTCGGCGTCGGCACCATCGCCGCCGGCGTCGCGAAGGCGCATGCCGACGTGGTGCTCATCAGCGGTCACGACGGCGGCACCGGCGCGTCGCCGCTTTCCTCGATCAAGCACGCCGGCGCGCCGTGGGAGCTTGGCGTGGCGGAGACGCACCAGACACTGGTGCTGAACAATCTGCGCAGCCGCATCTATGTCGAGACCGACGGCCAGATGAAGACGGGCCGCGACGTGGCCATCGCCGCGTTGCTCGGGGCGGAGGAATTTGGTTTCTCCACCGCTCCGCTCGTGGTGCTCGGTTGCATCATGATGCGCGTTTGTCATTTGAACACCTGTCCCGTCGGCGTGGCCACCCAGGACCCGCGCTTGCGTGCGCGGTTCACCGGCGACCCTGATCACGTCGTGAATTTCATGCGGTTTGTGGCTCAGGAACTGCGCGAAATCATGGCCAGCCTCGGCTTCCGCACGCTCAACGAAATGATCGGACGGACGGACAAACTCGTGCCGTGGAAGGCCATCGAGCATTGGAAGGCCAAGGGCCTCGATTTCACGAACATTTTGTATCGGCCCGAGGTGGGGCCGGAAGTCGGTCGTTACCGCCAGATAGACCAGGACCACGGTTTGGAACAGTCGCTCGACGTGACGCGGCTGCTCGACATTTGCGAACCGGCCATCGAACGCGGCGAGCGCGTCCATGCCGATTTGCCCATCCGCAACGTCCACCGCGTGGTCGGCACTATTACCGGCAGCGAGATCACGAAGAAATGGGGACCGAACGGCTTGCCCGAGGACACGATCCATCTCAAATTCACCGGCAGCGCGGGCCAGAGCTTCGGCGCGTTTGTGCCCAAGGGCATGACGCTCGAACTCGAAGGCGACGCGAACGATTACTTCGGCAAGGGCCTCAGCGGCGGACGGCTCATTGTTTATCCGCCGAAGGGTTCCACATTCAAGGCCGAGGACAATATCATCATCGGCAACGTGGCGCTTTATGGCGCGACCAGCGGCGAACTGTTCGTGCGCGGCATGGCGGGCGAACGTTTCGGCGTCCGCAACAGCGGCGTCAACGCGGTGGTGGAAGCCGTCGGCGACCATGGCTGCGAATACATGACTGGCGGTCGCGTCGTTATTCTCGGCAAAACCGGACGCAATTTCGCGGCGGGCATGTCGGGCGGCATCGCTTACGTGCTTGACGAGGCCGGCGATTTCGCCACGCGCGTCAACCGGCAGATGGTCGAACTGGGAAAACTCGCCGATCCCGACGAAACCGAAGAGATCTGGAAGCTGGTCCAGCGGCATCTGACTTATACGAAGAGCGAACGCGCCGCGCAGGTGCTGGCAGATTGGGAAGGCGCAGTCCGCAAATTCGTCAAGGTCATTCCCAAGGACTACCAGCGCGTGCTGCAGTCCATGAAAAAAGTACAGTCGCAGGGCTTGACCGGCGAGCAGGCCATCATGGCCGCGTTCGAGGAAAACGTCCGCGACGTGGCGCGCGTCGGCGGCGGCTAAGATTTAACGCAGAGGCGCAAAGAGCGCAGAGTTTCGCAGAGAAAAAACAGAAGGAAAAATCTCCCCCGCGTCCCTGCGCCTTGAAAAGAACGGGAAAGGGAATGGGCTATGCACGAGAACGAAATTTCGGAGCGGATCATCGGCGCAGCGATAGAAGTGCATCGGTATCATGGCCCGGGCCTGGTGGAACAGATTTACGAAGAATCGTTGTGCCACGAATTTAACCTGCGTGGCATACGGTTCGAGCGGCAAAAGCCCGTGCCTATCAGTTACAAAGGGATTAAATTGGGCGTGCCCCTGCGGTTGGATGTGATCGTTGAGGACAAAGTGATTGTTGATTTGAAAGCAAAAGAGGCCGTGACGCCGCTCGACCAAGCGCAACTGTTGAGCTATTTGCGCCTGTTGAAACTGCGGTTGGGGCTTATCATCAATTTCCATTCGGTCCTGCTGAAAGACGGCATTTCCCGAGTGGTCAATGGCTTGCAATCACCGGAACCAGGTTCGTTCAGCCTTTGAAGTCTTTTAAGCACAACAACTTTAACGCAGAAGCGCAAAGAACGCGGAGCGTCGCTGAGATGAATTTGCGGAAAACTCTGCATTTCTCTGCGCTCTCCGCGCCTCTGCGTTAATTTGAATGCGATTTCGTTCAGACTCCGAAACAGCTTTCAATTTTGAATGGAACACCTAAACTCGGAAGCATCTGGAGCGCGGAGATTTGCGGGAAAAAGGTTATGAAACTCTGCGGACCTCTGCGTCCTCCGCGTCTCTGCGTAAAAAATTGAGCAACGAACTAAGATGGGCAAACCCACAGGATTCATCGAGTATTTGCGCGAGCTGCCGCTGGATCGTTCGGCCGCCGAACGCATTCGCGATTGGAACGAGTTCCATCATCACATGGAGGAGGCCAAGCTCCGCCAGCAGGGGGCGCGCTGCATGGATTGCGGCATCCCGTTTTGCCACACCGGCACGCTCCTCAGCGGCATGGCCAGCGGCTGCCCCGTTCACAATCTCATTCCGGAATGGAACGACCTTGTTTATCGCGGCCTCTGGAAGGAAGCACTCGAACGGCTGCACAAGACGAACAATTTCCCCGACTTCACCGGCCGCGTCTGCCCGGCGCCCTGCGAAGGCTCCTGCGTCCTCGGCATTAATGCGCCACCCGTCACCATCAAGAACCTCGAGTATTCCATCGCTGAAAGAGGCTGGGACGAAGGCTGGATTGTGCCCGAACCGCCGAAGAAGCGTTCCGGAAAAAAAGTCGCCGTGGTCGGCTCCGGCCCGGCGGGTCTGTGCGCGGCGGCCCAATTGAACAAAGCCGGCCACGCCGTCACGGTGTTCGAACGCGATGACCGGCCCGGCGGATTGTTGATGTACGGCATCCCGAACATGAAACTGGACAAGGAGCAGGCCGTGATGCGCCGCATCCGGCAAATGGAAGCCGAAGGCATCCAGTTTGTCTGCAACACCGAAGTCGGCAAAAATTATCCCGCCGAAAGGCTGCTTAAGGAATTTGACGCGGTGATTCTGGCGACCGGCGCGACCAAACCGCGCGACCTGCCGGTCGAAGGCCGGAATCTCAAGGGCATTCATTTCGCGATGGAATTTCTGACGGCCAACACCCGCGCATTGCTCGACCGGCACAAGAACGGCAAATTCATTTCCGCCGAAGGCAAGAACGTCATCGTCATCGGCGGCGGCGACACCGGCACGGACTGCGTGGGGACGTCGTTGCGTCAGGGCTGCAAGAGCCTGGTGCAGGTGGAAATTCTGCCCAAACCGCCGACGGAGCGCGCCAAGGACAATCCGTGGCCGGAATGGCCGAAGGTTTACCTGATGGATTACGGCCAGCAGGAAGCCGCCGCGAAATTCGGCGCCGACCCGCGGGTTTATCTCACCACCGTCAAAAAATTCACCGGCGACAACCAGGGACAGGTCAAGGAAGCCCTCACCGTCCAGATTCAGTGGGAGCGGAACGAGAAGGGGCAGTTCATTCCAAAGGAAGTTCCCGGTTCGGAAAAAGTTTTACCGGCGCAACTCGTGCTGCTGGCGATGGGTTTTCTCGGACCGGAACAACCGTTGCTGGAAGCACTGAAGCTCGAGCGTGACCCGCGCACCAACGTGAAGGCCGAGTTCGAGAAATACACCACCAACATCAAGGGCGTGTTTGCCGCTGGTGACTGCCGTCGCGGCCAGAGCCTGGTGGTGTGGGCGTTCAACGAAGGCCGTGGCGCGGCCCGTGAATGCGACCGTTATCTGATGGGCCAGTCGGATTTGCCGTAGCCCTTATATCGTCCTCGAAAACCTTAACGCAGAGACGCCAAGGCTACAGAGGAGCGCAAAGAACACAAAACCGTTCAGCCGCAAAAAGGCGCAGAAGGCGCAAACGGTAGAGACTTGAAAAACTGCCGGTACGAAACATTTTGCATTTTTTCCGGCCAAGCCCCACGCTGGGCGCATGACGCAACCGCTGGCGCTCGTTTTTTATGAAAAGCTGATGCCCGGCAGCCAACTGGTGAACCGGCTGCAGGATTTGAATTATCGCGTCCAGGCCGTGAACGATTTGTCGTCCTTCCAACGCTGCGCGCAGAGCGAAGGTCCCATGCTGGTGTTCGTGGATTTGGAATCGAAGGAGAGCGACGTTTGTCAGGCGATTGCCGCGCTGAAATCCGATGCGGCTACGCAACATGTTCCGGTTGTGGCCTTTGCGAGCGAACGGGCCATGGAATTGCAGGCCGCCGCCCAAAAAGCCGGGGCAAAACTGGTCGTCAGCGAGACGGCGTTGTTGGATCATCTGCCGGAACTTTTGAATCAGGCGCTTCAGGTTGAGTGACTCCAAAACTTATGCTTGACGAAACCATCACCAACCTTTACGCTCGCCCTGAATTGAGGCATGAAACGTTTTCGAAAGTAATTTGCGGACATTAGCTGTTTTCCGGCGGTGTCCATTTTTATTTTGAGCGGCAACCTCAAAAAAGTCAGGAGTTGGATATGGCTAGTGGCAAAGTAAAGTGGTTCGATAACAAAAAAGGGTTTGGCTTTATCGCCCAAGGTTCTGGCCAGGACGTCTTTGTGCATCACTCGTCCATCGTCGGCGCCGGATTCAAGACGCTCAACGAAGGCGAAGAAGTCTCCTTCGAAATCGTATCCAGCGACAAAGGTTTAAAAGCCCAAAACGTGCAACGCCTCCATTCCCCGTAGAGGCTTGCAGCGTGTCAGGTTGGACAATTTCGCGGCGGCAGTTTTCGTTCGCAAGTGCCGGGAAAGGCAGGTAATTTGTGTCCATGCCGGTCATGTCCACGGCCCGCGTCACGAGCCTTTACATCCACGTTCCGTTCTGCGCACAGAAATGCGCGTATTGCGCCTTTTATTCCGAACCTTCCAGCGGCGACCTCATCAGCCGCTACGTGGCTGCCCTGACTCGTGAATTGGAAATCGTCGCGGATGATTTGAAGCCGCGCACCATTTTCTTTGGCGGCGGCACGCCGTCCCTGCTGAATCTCCGGCAATGGGAACAAATTCTCCAGGCCATGGAACGCTTGAATCTGCTCGACGCGGAGGAATTCACCGTCGAATGCAACCCGGCCACGGTTTCGCCTGACAAGGCGAAATTGCTCCGGGATTTTGGGGTGAACCGGATTTCGATGGGCGTGCAGTCGCTGGATGAGCAATTGCTCGACCGGCTCGGCCGCATCCATTCCCGCGAGATGGTTTTCAAGTCGTTCGACATCCTGCGGCAGGCCGGTTTTGATAATCTCAACCTGGACCTGATGTTTGCCATTCCCGGCCAGACGCTGGAAATCTGGCGCGCGACCCTGGCCGAGGCGCTGGCGCTCGGCAGCGAACACTTATCCAGCTACGAAGTCATTTACGAGGACGACACGCCGCTGTTTGCGCAATTGCGAGCCGGAGAATTCGATGTGGACGAGGATTTGGCCTGCGCGATGTATGAGGAAATGGTGGAACGCGCGACCGCCGCCGGCTTCCGGCAATACGAAGTCGCCAACTTTGCGCGCGATAACTCCGAACTCCAAACTCCGAATTCCGAACTCCCATTTTTCGCCTGCCGGCACAACGTGAATTACTGGCGCGGTGGCTCGTTTTACGGCCTCGGTCCCAGCGCGACGAGTTATGTGCGCGGCGTGCGGACCAAGAACTGGTCGAACACGCAGCTTTATTGCGAACAGCTCGGAAAAGGAAAACGCGCCGTTGAATCGCGCGAGGAACTGCCGCCCTTGGCGCGCGCCGGCGAGACCGCCGCCTTTGGTTTGCGCATGGTTGCCGGCTGGCCGTTTGAGAAATTTCAGCGCACGACCAGCTTTGATTTGCGCTGCGAATGGCCGGCGGAAATGAGCCAGCTCGCCGGGCGCGGCTGGGGAATTATTTCGTCCGATAGTTTCCGGCTCACGCCGCAGGGACTCCGCTTCGCGGATTCGGCGGCGGAACTTTTTCTGCGCTGAGTTTGGGAGGGACAGCGTGTCGCTGTCCCCAAAATCAGGTCGCCGACACGGCAACCCTCTCAGTTATGCCACACCTGGAGCTTTCCCGCCGGCTGTTTCAACTCTCCCGCCCAGCCGCTGAATCGTCAGCACGCCGGCGGCAATCGAAATCGCGCCGCAAATCACGTAGGGCAGCATCGGAACGCGCATATAAAGTGTCGCGGCAAAAATAGGACCAAGAATGCGTGCCAGGGCGCCGGCGCTTTGGGCGACGCCGATGGTCGCGCCCTGCTCATTCGCAGGCGTGAGGTTCGAGAGCAGACCGAACACCGGCGGGCGGGTCAGGCTGGAACCGATGGCCAGCAAGGCCAGCACCAGAAGCATTTTGATCCACGGCCAGTCGGTCAGTCGCAAAACCGCCAGCCATTTCAACTGGCCGTCGCCCTTGACGAATGGCAACAGCGCCAGGCTGACGCCGGTGAGAAAAAGGCTCAAGGCGATCAATTTTGGTTCGCCAAACATTTTCACGAGCCGTCCAATGGCCCCGCCCTGGATGAACGCACCGATGAGGCCGCAAAAGACAAAGAGTGAAATGACCGTCATGGCCGGTTTGGTTTCGTCCACGGTGATGCCGAGATTGAAATTGTCGCTGACAAGCAGGGGCAAGGTGCTTTCAAAGCAACTGAAGGCGAATGTCGCCAGGAAAAAGATCAGGATGAGCAGACCGATTTTCGGCTGGGCCAGGGTGTGACCCCACTGATTCAGGCGCGGGCGGCGGGTTGCCTGGCCGGAATCGGGTTTCAAGCTTTCGGCCAGGATGGAATACGCGAGGAGAAAATTGGCCGCGCAAAGTGCGGCGGCAGTCCAGCCGGGACCGGTGACGCCGAAAAGTTTCAAAGCCACGCCGCTGATGGCCGGGCCGAAGATGAATCCCAGCCCGAACGCCATGCCGATCAATCCCATCCGTTTCGAACGATGCTCCGGCGGCGTAATGTCGGCGATGTAAGCCTGAGCGACGGTAATATTGGCGCCGCAGATGCCCGCGAAAACGCGGGAAACGAGCAAAGCCCAGAGCGCGGCAGTGTGGTTTTCAAAACCCGACCCGATGGCAAACAGCACATATGACAACGCCGCGCCGGCCGTGCTGATGAGCAGAATCGGGCGGCGGCCATGATGGTCGGACAGCCGGCCCCAGACCGGCGCAAACAGGAACTGCATGGCGGAAAACGAGGCGATGATGGCGCCAATGACAAAGCCGCCCGCGCCGTAATGCCGGCTGAAAATCGGCACGAGCGGCACCACGATGCCGAAACCGATGAGGTCAATGAAGACCGTCAGAAAAACAACGAGCAGTGATGGCTGGCGTTTCATGTTGGCAACGAATGGGAATTCTAATGGCAATCAGAAGCGAGTCAATTTTTCCGGCCAAATTTTTCCGGCGGATAACTTTGTGAATTGATTGCGAACGAGTATTTCGAATTCCCGCTTGTGGCCGGTTCAAATTAGCGTTCTCCTGTTCGCATGATTGATTCCGTTTCCGAAGCCGCCGGCGCAGCGGCGGATTTAAAAAAGGCGCGACGACAAAAGGCGGCTCGCGCGGACGCTCGCCCCACCGTTGACCGGCTGCCGCCACATTCGCCGGAAGGTGAGCAGGGGGTCCTGGGTTGCGTGCTGCTTTCTCCGAATGAGTGCATGGGCGAGTGCATCGAAAAGCTCAGGGATGGCAGAGAGGTTTTCTATGACCTGCGGCACCAGACGATTTTCGAGGCGCTCGTGGCAATGTACGACGCGCGCGCGGCGATTGATGTCATCACGCTCCAGCAGCGGCTCAAGGACAAACAACTTCTGGAGCAGGTCGGGGGCATTGCCTATCTCTCGCAGCTTCAGGACGCGGTGCCGAGCGCAGCCAATCTGAGCTACTACCTCGACATCGTGCGGGAAAAATTCCTGCTGCGGAAAATGATCCAGACCTGCACGGACGTGGTCGGGCGGGTTTACGATTATGAAGGCGAGGTGGACGCGCTGATGGACGAGGTGGAGCGCGACGTTTTGCGCATCAGCGAATCGCGCGTGCAGGGCGGCCTCGTGACCACCAAGGAACTGGTGGGCAAGGCGATCGGAACGATTGAAAATTATTTCAGCCGCAAGGGCACCTTGAATGGGCTGGCCACGGGCTTCGCAGACCTGGACCGGATGACGGACGGTCTGCATGGCAGCGAAATGATCGTGATCGCGGCGCGGCCCAGCATGGGCAAAACATCCATCGCCATGAACATCATCGAACACGTCGTGTTGGAGCAAAAATTGCCGGCGGCCGTATTCAGCCTGGAAATGAGCGCGGAGGCGCTGGTGTTGCGCATGATGTGCTCGCTGGCACGTGTAAATTTGCGGAGCATCAGGGAGGGATTCATGAGCGAGGCCGATTTCCCGAAGCTGACGGGCGCGGCGGGCCGGCTGGCGAACGCCCCGCTGTTCATTGACGATTCGGCGGCGCTTTCGATTTTGCAGTTGCGGGCGCGTGCCCGGCGGCTGGCGCAGCAGCACGGCATCAAACTTTTTGTGGTTGATTATTTGCAGTTGTTGCATTCTACTGCGCGGCGAGCACAGGAAAACCGGCAGCAGGAAATTTCGGACATTTCCAGCGGCATCAAGGCGCTGGCGAAAGAATTGAAGGTGCCGATGCTGGTGCTCAGCCAGTTGAACCGCGAACTGGAACGGGACAAAAACCGCAAGCCGCGATTGTCGGACTTGCGCGAATCGGGCGCGATTGAACAGGACGCCGACGTGGTCGGGCTGCTGTATAAACCGAACGCCGGCGAGGATGACGACAGTGTCACCGCCGAAGAGCCGGAAGGTTTGCCGGTAAACCTGTTGATCGCCAAACAGCGCAACGGCCCGACGGGCGACGTGAATTTAACATTCTTGAAACCATACACGCGATTTGAAAGCGCGGCCAAAGTCAGCGACGAAGACGTGCCGATGGACCGGTAGCCGATGAAATTATTTCTCCGCCTTTTCGGAATCTGGCTGTTGCTTGGCTGCGCGTCCAACGCGTGGTCGCAAACGACCGGGCCGAAAATTGATCGCGTGGATGTGAAATTTGTCGGTCCCGCGTCGGTCAGCGAGCCGTTCATCCGCGCCAACATCCGCCTCAAGGCCGGGGACATCTACCGTCCGAACAACACCGAGGACGACGTTCACGCGCTCTACGCCACGGGACAATTTTACAACATCCGCGTCACGGTGGACCCGGCGGAGGACGGCGGCGTGATTTTGACCTACATCGTGCAGGCGCGCCCGCGGATCTCGGAAATTAAACTGGAGGGCAACAAAAAGCTGACCGACTCAAAACTCCGGAAAAAAATCACCGTGAAAGTTGGCGATCCGCTGGACGAGCAGAAATTGTTCACCGACGTGCAGGAGATGCAAAAACTCTACGAGAAATACGGCCACCCGGACACGCAGGTGAAATACGTCCTGAACATTGACGAAAATGCCGGGCGCGGCTCGGTCACGTTTGAAATCACCGAAAGTCCAAAAGTCAAAATCATGCGCGTCGAGTTCCCTGGCGCGGCGGCGTTTTCGCAGAAGGAACTGCGCAAGCAGCTCAAGACCCGGCAACGCTGGATGTGGTCGTGGCTGACCGGCCGGGGAACGTTCAAGCAGGATGATTTCGATGCCGACCGCGATGAGTTGGTGGATTTTTACCGCGATCACGGGTATCTCGATTTCGAGATCAAGGACGTGAAGCTCGATCGCCCGACGACGAACACCATGGTCATTCAGTTTTACGTCTTTGAAGGGCGGCAATACCGGGCGGGCGCCATCACCTTCGGCGACACGACGATGTTTCCCACCAACGCAGTGAGTCCCGCCTTCAATCCGGGACCGGAGCCCAAGCCCAAAACCAGTCCGGCGCGCGCCGCGTGGTTGAGAAACCGGAAACTGAACAAGGACTTCACGATGAAAACCGGCAGCATCTTCACGCCCGACGGCCTGACCAAGGACACCAAGGCCGTTGAGGATTTTTACGGCAGCCAGGGCTATATCGAGGTCGCGCAGGGCCAGGCGCTGCGCGTCGCGCGCATTCCCAACGTGGACGCCGGGACCATGGACCTGGAATTTCAGGTGGATGAAGGACAAAAATCCTACGTGGAAAAAATCGAGATTCGCGGCAACTTGAAAACAAAGGACAAGGTCATCCGCCGCGAACTGGCCATCTCGCCCGGTGAAGTTTTTGACATGGTGCGCGTTGAAACCAGCAAGCAACGCCTCGAAAACATGCAATACTTCGACAAAGTGGACATGCGGCCGGAGCCGACCGACCCGCCGATTGCCGGGCGCAAAAACCTGATTGTAAACGTCGAGGAAGAAAACACCGGCAAGCTCACGTTTGGAGCGGGCTTCAGTTCGGTGGACGCGCTCGTTGGCTATGCCGAACTGGACCAGGCCAATTTTGATTTGTTCCACGCGCCCACCTTCACCGGCGGCGGCCAGAAATTCCGCCTGTTCGTGCAATTGGGCACAGTGCGGCAGGACTATGAACTTTCCTTCGTCGAACCGTGGTTTCTCAACCGCAAACTTTCGTTCGGCGTGGACCTCTACCGTCACCAACTGGACTTCGAAAGCCCAAACAACATCTATGACGAAAGCCGCACCGGCATGAAGTTGAGCCTCACCCGCGCCCTGGGGAGTGATTTTCTCATCGGCAGCGTCAGCTACACGATTGAAGACGTGGGCATTTCGCTGAATGACGGGTGGCATGACGAAGAATTAATTTACGTTCCGAATGAGCCGCCCCCCGGCTCGACTGCTTCTTGGATCCCGCCCAATGTGCCTGGTGCCATTCTGGATGAACTTGGCGATCATTTTTATCAACGCTTTGGCGCGTCGCTGGCTTATGACACACGCAACAGCACAAAATTGCCGAATCACGGCCAGCGCAGCGAAGTTGACACCGAACTCAGCGTCGGCGACTCAACCTTTTACAAGGTCGAGGCCAAAACCGCCTGGTATTTTCCCGGTTTCTTCAAAGGCCACGTGCTTGAAGCCGTTGGACGCGCCGGAATCGCCGACAGCCTGAGTTCCGGCGACGTGCCATTCTACGACCGCTATTATCTTGGCGGACTTTATTCATTGCGCGGTTTCAAATACCGGAACATCGGCCCGCGCGACCCATCGTATGGCATCAATTCCTTGATGCCTGACGAACCGATTGGCGGCGACAGCTACTGGTTTGGTTCGCTGGAATACAGCATCCCCATTCTGGAAAAGGAAAACGGTGTTGGCGTGCGCTTCGCCTTGTTTTACGACGCCGGGGCGGTTGGCGCCGGACCTTACTCGTTTTCGGGAAATTTTGATGACAACTGGGGACTCGGCTTCCATCTGAACATTCCGCATCTCGGTCCGTTGCGGCTTGAGTATGGCGTGCCGATACATCATGATCAATACAACGGCGGTGGCGGCCAATTCCAATTCGGTGTCGGCTGGACCCGTGAATTTTAAGATGACTCGTTACGCAAAAAAAATCATACACACCGGCCTCGCCACCGGCCTGGTGTCGCTGGCCGCAATGGCGCAAACGGCGACGCCGTTTGGCGGCATGCCGCTTTATTTTGAAGCCAACCGCGGACAGGCCGACGCTTCGGCCCAATTCCTTGCGCGCGGATGCGATTCCCAATTCCTGATTTCGCCGGCCGAAGCGCAAATCGTCCTGTGCAAAGCAGCGGCCGAACCCGCGACGGTGCGAATGCAATTCATGGGCGCAAACCCACAGGCGCAAATTCGCGGGGATGCCGCATTGTCCGGCAAAATCAATTACCTTGTGGGCAACGACCCCGCGCAATGGCGTACCGGCGTGCCGACTTTCGCCAAAGTGCGCGTGGATGGAATTTATCCCGGCATTGGTTTGGTTTATTACGGCAATCAGCAACAGCTTGAATACGATTTCGAAGTCGCGCCGGGCGCAAATCCGGACGCCGTCAGGATTCATTTCACCGGGCCGGACAAAATAGCCGTCAATGCGCAGGGCGAACTGGTTTTGACTTTGAATGGCAGTGAAATCCGCCAGCCCAAGCCGGTGATGTACCAGATGGTGAATGGCGCGCGTCGTGAAATCAGCGGCGGTTATCGGCTGGTGGATGCGCACAACCTTGCCTTTGCCGTCGGCAGCTACAACCCCGGTCTGCCGCTGGTGATTGACCCGATTTTGAGCTACTCAACTTATTTCGGCGGCGAATATGGAGATACCGCCTGGTCCGTGAAGGTGGACACAAATGGATTTGTTTATGTCGCGGGCGAGACGCTTTCGCCCCAGTTCCTGACGAATACACCAGGCGCTTATCAGACAAATTCCGGTGGCACCTTGAGCGGCGACGCGTTTGTGGCCAAGTTTGACAGTCTTGGAACGAATCTCATTTACTTCACCTATCTCGGCGGCAGCGCCGATGATAGTGCGGTGGATTTGGCGGTGGATGGGGCAGGCCATGCCTACGTTACAGGTTTTACGGCCTCCACGAATTTTCCCGTTCGTAATGCGCTTTATCCGAAGATTGCCGGAACAAACGTGGTCAGCAACGGCCACAGCTTTGGTTACAATGCCGATGCTTTTGTCACGGAACTTGAAACAAATGGTGCCGCACTGGTCTATTCGACCTACCTCGGTGGCAGCGGGCTTGATAATGGTAGAGGCATCGCCGTGGATGCAGCAGGCAACGCTTACATCACCGGCCGCACCTGCTCCACCAATTTCCCGACGACCACCAATGCGTATCAACTTCATCTGGCCTGTTCCAATTCCGTTTTCTTCGGCAACGCGTTCGTGACCGAAATTTCCGCCGGCGGCTCGAATCTGATTTATTCCAGTTACCTTGGCGGCACCAACTATGACAGTGGCGGGGGCATTGCCGTGGATCCGGTGGGCTATGTTTACGTTGCCGGGGCTACTGCCTCGACCAATTTCCCCACGTTCCCAACGGCGACCCCGTTGTTCCGATACTTGAATGGATATACGAACGGTTCGCCAAACCAGCCTTTCACGTTCGATGCCTTTGTCACCAAATTCATGCCTTCCTGCACCAACCTGGTGTATTCAACCTATCTCGGCGGTTCAAACTACGATGTTGCATCGCGCATCACCTGCGACGCGGCCGGCGATGCCTATGTGATCGGCTCAACCGCATCGTCACTCTTCACCAACACCGTAAGCACAAATATCGTTGTCAATCACCTCACCAACAACTTGAACCTTTTCTTTCCCGTCACCACCAACGTCTTCCTGACGGAAATCAATTCCAACGGCACGGCGATTCTGAATTCTGCCGTCTTTGGCGGTAATCAGATGGATTTGGGTTATGGCTTGGCGCTGGATCCGGCGGGCAATATTTTTGTCGTGGGCAGCACCACGTCCACCAATTTCCCGGTCACCACGAACAACCTCTTCGGTTTTCTCCGCGCGACCAACTCCGGTGGCAACGATGTGTTTGTGATTGCGTTCAGCAACAATTTCTCCGGCGTGCTCTACTCCGCTTACCTTGGCGGCGCGAGCGACGATTTCGGTTACGGCATCGCTTTAGACCCGGCGGGCAATGTCTTTATCGTCGGTCAGACCCTTTCCACGAATTTCCCGACGGTCAATGCCCGCCAAACCACCCGCAACGGCACGAACGACGCCTTCCTGGCCAAAATCGTGCTCACTGTGCCACCGCCCGAGATCGATACGGATCATGAACCAATCAGCCAGACCAACGCCGTGGGTCAGACCGTAACCTTCAGCGTCTTTCTAACCACCAATGACACGGCGCCGCCTTACTTTTTTCAATGGCAGTTTAATGGAATATATTTGACGAATGGAGGGAACATCAGCGGCGTCACAAATAACACGCTTGTTATAAACGATTTACAATTGACCAACGCCGGCACCTATTCGGCCATCGTCATGAATTACGGTGGGTCGGCGATTAGCTCCAATGCCGTTTTAGGAGTGACGAATGTCCCGGTGGTCATCGTCGTGCAACCGGTTGACGCGATGGTCGGGGTGGGGGCGACGGCAACCTTTTCTGTCTCTGTCAACGCGAACGCGACACCACCTTTGGTTTACCAATGGCTGTTCAACGGGTCGCCCTTGACGAATGGCATCCAAAATGGAGTTCGGATCAGCGGCGTTACCAACGCCACATTGACCCTCACTAATGTGCAAACGGCTTACGAGGGCAACTATTCGGTTTTGGTTACGAATCCTGACAATTCGGTGGCCAGCTCCAATGCCTTCCTGACAGTGGTGGCATTCCCGCAAATCACAAACCAGCCGACCGGCCTGTCGAATTCGGTGGGAGCCGCGGTGGCTTTTTCGGTTGGCGCTGTCGGGCAGGTGCCCTTGAAGTACCTGTGGTGGTTTAACGGGACAAACCGACTGGTAAACGGGAGTCAAACCGGCGGGAGCGTAGTCAGTGGCGCCACCACCAATCAGTTGATTATCAGCAATGCCCAAACGAACAACAGCGGCTTCTACTCGGTTGTCGTCACCAACATTGTCGGGTCGGTGACCAGTTCGCCCGCCTTCCTGGACATCACGAACATCCCGCCGGCCATCAGCATCCAACCCACAAACCAGACGGTCGGTGTGGGAACCAACGTCAGTTTTGTGGTTGTCGCCCCTATCGGCACGCCGCCGTTGAGATACCAATGGTGGTTCGCCGGGTCGCCTCTGACCAACGGGACTCAGAACGGAACCCAAATCAGTGGTGCCACCAATGCCACACTGACCCTCAGCAATGTTAAGACGAATTTCGGTGGGAATTATTCGGTCGTCGTTACCAACTATGGCGGGTCGGTGACCAGTTCCAATGCCACCCTGACCGTGCTGATGGTGCTGCAGATTTTCGTGCAGCCGACGAACTTTCTGGCAATCGCGGTCAGTTCCAATGCGACCTTTACCGTCGCCGCCATCGGGCAGAATCCGTTGATTTATCATTGGCAGACGACCAACGGGGTGAACCTGGTGAATGGAGCCCATATCCTGGGCGCAAACACCAGTTCGCTGACCTTCACGAATGCGCAGACGACCAACACCGGCTTTTATCAGGTCGTCATCACCAACGTGGTCGGGGCCGTGACCAGTTCCGTGGTCAACCTGGTCGTTACCAATATCCCGCCGGCCATCACCCTGCAGCCGACGAGCCACTCGGTGGGGGCGGGATCGAATGCGACCTTTACCGTCAGCGCCACCGGGACGGTGCCATTGAGTTATCAGTGGCAGAGGGTGGGAACGAATATGGTGGGAACGAACCTGGTGAATGGAGGAAATGTCAGTGGTGCCGCCACCAATGTGCTGAAGTTCACCCCGGCACAACTCACCAACGCCGGTTCCTACTGGGTCATTGTTACGAACTTTGGAGGATCAGTAACCAGTTCAGTGGCCGCCTTGACCGTGGGGAATTTCCCGCCGGCGATTACCATCCAACCGACGAACCAGGTAACGGGCGTATCCTCGAATGTGACCATCGTGGTTGTTGCAACCGGGACAGAACCGTTGGTATACCAATGGTGGTTGAACGTGACGAACCGGGTCGTGAATGGACTCCAAACCGGTGGCGAAACTATCAGCGGCGCGACCAGCAATGTTCTGACCATCAACAATGTGCAGACCAACGACAATGGCAGCTACTCTGTCGTCATCACGAATAACTTCGGATCGGTGACCAGCTCCAATGCGGTTTTGGAAGCAGGTGCGCCGGTGCTCACTCTCCAACCTCAAAGCCAAACGGTGAATGTGGGCGCGACCGTGGTTTTCAGCACTGATGGATTCGGGGCGCCGCCTTTCTTTTTTCAATGGTTCAAGGACGGCACGAACCTCGTGGATGGGGGGCGTATCAGCGGCGCCACTAATTTTGAACTGACCATCAACAATGTGCAGTTCCTTGACGCGGGAAGCTACTGGTTGGTCGTTTCGAACTATGTGGGATCAGCCACCAGTTCCAATGCAGTGCTGACGGTGCTGGCGGCGCCTAGTTTTGGCGGCATTGTCTCCACCAGCGGAGGCGGTTTCATTTTGAGCGGTACCGGCGGCACGAGCAATGGCACTTTTTATGTGCTGACCACCACTAACTTGACGGTGCCCCTCACCAACTGGACGCCGATTGCGACCGACCAATTTGACAGCCTCGGCGGTTTCATTTTTACCAATGCTGCGCAAACCAACGCGCCGCAAATGTTCTATATCTTAAAACAGCCGTGATTGCCGCACCGGTATCAACCCGCCAGTTTTCAGTTGGCGTCAGCCGCGAATTATGTTTTCCTGTTCCCATGAAAATGTTGCGAACCACAATTTTGACGTTTCTGTTGCTGGCCGTTTTGAGCGTACCGGCGATGGCGCAAACCAAAATCGCCAGCGTGGACATGGAAAAGATCTTCAAGGGTTATTGGAAAACCAAGCAGGCCGAGGTGGCGCTCAACAAGCGCATCGCCGACCTCCAGAAGGAAATCAAGGACATGGCGGACGGTTTGGACAAGGCACAGGCCGATTACAGCCAGCTTTTGGACCAGGCCAATGATCAGGCCCTCTCTGCCGACGAGCGCGGAAAACGCAAGCAAGCTGCCGCCGACAAACTCAAGGAAATCAACAGCTCCAAAGCCGCCATTGACCAATTCAACCGTCAAGCGCAATCCCAGGTGCTTGACCAAAGGCAACGGATGACCGCCAACCTCGTCAGCGAAATCCAAAAGGCCGTTGGCGACAAGGCCAAGGCCAGCGGTTACACGCTGGTGGTCAATTCCGCGGTGACGGAGGCGGTCGTTTACAGCAGCGGCGATGATTTGACCGATGCTGTGCTCAAACAGCTTAACGCCGGCGCCCCGATTGACGTGCCCCAGCCGTCCGAGGTGGCGCCCATAACAACATTGTTGGGTTCCACCAACAATCCAGCCCTCGATTTCAACTCGCACTGAGGCGCTGAACCGGCTGCTCAAACAACATCCGGTGCGCGTCCTCCAAAATTCCCGGGATGCGCCCGGCGAACGGGCTTTGCCCCAGCGCCTTTCGTAAATCCAGTTCGCGCACCTTCGCCGCGTTCTGGCCGGGAAACCAATGTTCCGCTTGGCCGAGCAGGTTGTATCGCATCTTGCCCCAGGCCACGAGGTCGAGCGATTTCGCGTAAGTCCACAGCCGCACGATTTCGGAAACGTTGATTTCACCGGGTACGTCCACGTAATTCGGCAGGCCTTCAAACCACCGCGCGCACCAATCCGCGCCGAGCACGCGCTCCATTTCCGCGCGCAACCGTTTTTCAACCGGCGCGATGGTCTCGGGGATTTTGTCGTAGAACCGCAACGCGCGAACGTGCTCGTCAAAATCGCCCGGTTTGTTGGCGCCGCAGCTCAAGGTGTGGACTGCCTGGCGCGCGAGGCAGTAGAGGTCGTTGAACTCCATCGGGGTCAGCGGCGCGCAAAGTTCGACCAGTTTTGGCGGCGGTTCGTAAAGTTTGCCCCCCTTGTCGTTCGGGCTGATGATGAACACGCCCAGGTCGAGCCGGTGCGCCGCTTCAATCGCCGCCCGGTTCAGGTCATTCACGAAATACCAGTGGACGTTGCAGTAATCGAATTCGCCGCTGTTCACCGTGTCGAGGATGACGTCGGTCGTCGCGTGCGTGGAAAACCCGATGAACCGCACGCGCCCGTCCTTTTGCAGCTTGCGGGCCGCGGCGAGACAGCCGTTTTTCTTCAGCGACCAGTCCAGGATTTCGCGGTTGTTGATGCCGTGCAACGAGAACAAATCCACGTGGTCGAGCTTCAGGTATTTCATCGAAGTCTCAAAGGTCTCGAGAAATTCCTTCGGCGTGGCCTTTGGCGATACCTTGGTCTGGACGATGATTTTGTCGCGCGGTAATTGGGGCAGCACCTTGCCGAGTTGCATTTCGGAGGTGCCGTAGCCGCGCGCGGTTTCAACGTGATTGATGCCCAGCTCGAACGCGCGGTGGATGCAGGCCTCGAGATTTTTCTGGCTGTCCGCCGGGATTTCCTTCGGGTCCGCATCCTGCCACTTGAATTGATACCGCATCCCGCCGCAGGAAATCACCGGCATTTTCAATTCCGTCCGCCCGAAACGACGATATTTCATCGCGGCGAAAATAGGTCACGCGTCCGCGAATGGCAAGCGGCCGGCCGGTTCGAAGGGGCGCATCCCGACACTGCCCCCGTTTAGCTGGTGGGCCAGAGTTCATTCCAGTGGTGGTTGTGGCGGGCTTCTGTGAGTGAGCTGAGGTGGCGCATGCCTTCGGGTGTCCAAAACTGACCGGGGCGTTTGAAGCGGCATTGTTTTTGCCGGCACGCCGACTCTACAGCACCGGAGCCTATCGGCCAACCGCGACGGTGGATGGTGCGGTAGTTCATCCTCCCGGCATGGGAGGCAAAATAGTTCTGTTCGCGTAAGACCACCTTGCCCGCTTCGCCGAGCGGCACTTTCAATCCGGCTAACTCCGCCAGCACTTGTTTCTCGCGTCCGTGCCGTAGTTGGTGGCGGCGAGGTTCGACCCACTGAGCCGTGGCGGCCTCCTGGTCCCCGTGCAAGGCCTGGCCCACATCCCACAGGTGTTCGCTGGCATGATAAAAGTCCAGCATTTGGTCCGCTCCGGCCCAGCGGTCCTCGCCACGTTCCAGATCCAAGGGGCTCCATCGCCCACCGCCAGTTTGGCCCGGGCGCGCCCCAATCCTGCGCGCTGCGCTTCCCAGTGCAGTCGCCGGGCAAACTCTACCGGCTCACCTTGCCAGCCGATGACAATCTTGTCGTCAATCATTCCTCGTCCGCCCGCAGTGTGGGCGGACTGTTCGTGCCGATAATACACGCCGGTCTTCCATTCGTGCCATTCCACGCGGTTTTGCTGCGTTTTCTTCTTTCCCCAACCCGGCCCACGCTGCCGCACCTGCCACCCGTCCAACATCAATACCCCCAGCTTGGTGGGCGCCCGTTGAGGCTCGCGCTCCGCGGAGGACGCTGCAGTTGTTCCTGGGTTTGGGCTTCAGCACGGGAGCCCAGACGCCGGGTCAGGGAGTGCAACGCCGAGTCGGTGACCGGGACTCCCCACTTCTGCGCCAGCGCGCGGCTTCCTCATAGGAGGACGTGGCTGTGATGGTAAAAGCCAGCTTGTCCTCCAGTGCCAGACTCAGTTGCTGGTGTGAGGTCAGGCCCCAGAGTTCCCGCACCGGACAACCCCAGTGCTGGTCCGCTGGATCCTGACCGTAGGCCACTTTCAATTCAACCATCCCGGCGACGGTGCGCATCTGCATCGGGCGGTTGCGCCGATGCACCGCCGGCGCCGCTGAGGGGGAAAAACTCCGCCCTGGCGGTCGGCTTCTGCTTGCAGTCGTTGCTGGAGTCGCTGGCGTGTCCATTCGCGGCCTTCGGCCTCCACTTCCATCTCTATCTCCCGCAGAGTCCGGGGGCGCGTCTGTTCTGTGTTCATCCGTTTCCTTTGGTTAAGGTTGTCGTTGCTGCCGGATGAGGAACCTTTCACCCCCCAATTATGGGGGCAGTGTCAAGATGCGCCCGTTCGAAGTCAAAATTCAAAAATCGCGCTTGCCTCCACGCGCGCGGCCATCTATATTCCGCACTCTTTTGCAATAACGATTTTATGCAACGTCCCAAAGGCATCAAAACCAGAAAGTCCGTGGCCAAGCGTTTTAAGATTACCGCTGGCGGAAAGGTCCTGCGCTCGAGCGCCGGTCGCCGCCACCTGGCCCAGAGCAAAAACCCAAAGCGCCGCCGTTCCCTCCGCGGCTTGACCGGGGTGGATCCCACCGACGTTTATCGCATCACGCAAAACCTGCCGTTCAGCCGTTAACATCCCAGACCCCAGACGCCAGAACCCAGCTCCCAATTTTATGCGTGTTACCAACGCCCCAGCCTCCCGCAAACGCCGTACCCGGATGATCCGCGCCGCCAAAGGCTACCGGATGCGCCGCTCGAAACTTTACCGCTACGCTTCCGACGCCGTTGACCACGGCCGCCAGTACGCCTACCGCGATCGCCGCCGCAAAAAGCGCACGTTCCGTTATCTCTGGCAAATTCGCATCAACGCCGCGACGCGCGCCGCCGGCCTCACTTACAGCCGGTTCATGGAAGGTTTGAAGGCCGCCAAATGCGCCCTCGACCGCAAGGTGCTGGCCGATCTCGCCGCGACTGATGCCGCTGCTTTCAACGAATTGATCAACGTTGCCAAAAGCGCGCTTAAGGCCAAACCCGCCGCCACTCTGGCGAAGGTGTGAAGCAAACTTCTATTTGAAACGGCGAGCGGGCGGCATGAAAAAGTCCGCCCGTTTTGTTTTTGTGAACCAAATATTGGTGGGGCGAGCGTCCTCGCGAGCCGGAATTTTCTTCGTGTTCTTTGCGTCCTTTTGTGGCTAAGCTTTCGGGAAATTTATGCCCGGACTTCTTGACGAAATTGAGCCACTGAAACAAGCCGCGTTGGCCGACCTGAAAGCCGCTCCCGACCTCGCCGCGCTCGAACAGGCCAAAGGCAACTGGATCGGCGCGCACGGCAGGTTCACCGCGCTCATGAAACAGCTCGGCACGCTGTCCAAGGAGGAAAAGCCCGCCGCCGGCAAGGCCATCAACGCCGCCAAAACCGCCCTCGAAGCTGCGCTCGCCGAGCGCCGTTCCGAACTTGAACTGGCGGCTGCGCTGCCGAAGGAACCGACCGATTTCACGTTGCCCGGACGCCGCCGCGCGCTCGGCAAATTGCATCCGCTCACGCAGGTGACCGAGGACATTGTCCGCAGTTTCCGCAAAATCGGTTTCGTCGTCGCTGACGGCCCGGAGATCGAGGACGAATATCATTGTTTCGACGCCCTCAATACCCCCGCTGACCATCCAGCTCGCGACACCCAGGACACATTTTATTTGGTAACTCCAGACGCCGGTAACGTAGCGCAGCCGTCCCGGCTGCCCGGGCAAAACTCAAATGCAGGCGGGACGCCTGCGCTACTCTTGCGCACCCACACTTCCTCCGTCCAAATCCGCGTGATGAAATCGCAGCCGCCGCCGGTGCGCATCATCGTCCCGGGCCGCGTCTATCGCCGCGACAACGCCGACGCCACGCACAACCCGACCTTCCAGCAAATCGAAGGGCTTTACGTGGACAAAAACGTCACCGTCGGCGATTTAAAGGGCACGGTCGAATTTGTCTTCAAGGAATTGCTTGGGGAGGAGACCAGGATCCGTTTCCGTCCGCACTATTTCAGCTACACCGAGCCGAGCTTCGAGATTGATTTCAGCAACGCGCTCGTGAAAAAGCTGGGCAAGGACTGGCTGGAGATTGCCGGGTGCGGCATGGTGCATCCGCAGGTGTTTGAAAACGTCGGCTACGATCCCGAAATCTGGACCGGCTGGGCGTTCGGCTTCGGCATCGAACGCATCGCCATGATTCGTTACGGCATCAACGACATCCGCCTCTTTTACGAAAACGATGTACGGTTTTTGAAACAGTTTTAATTCGTCACGGCGAAAATTTTGTGAGCCATGAAAAGCAAATCCAAACAAATCAAGCGTCCGGTGGCTGATAAAAGCCCGGAGCGACTGCAACGGTTAAAGGCATTGAACGAACGCCTTCGCGGTAAATTCAAGAATTTCATGACGCAGGAAGATCTGAGAAAAATGCGCGAGGATGACAAATGGGAAGTGATTCATCAAACGCAAGGCCGATGAAAGCTCCGTTAGGAGCGACATCGAAAACGAATGAACAACGCCGGTCAGAAAATGAAAAGCGTCCTTAAAAAGCGAAAGTCCAAAGAACCGATAATTTCAGTTCTGAAGGATGAGGTGCAAACCACTTTGATTGATTTACCGGCAATTCCAGCGCGCAAGAAAGTCGCTCTGCTTCCCATTGACTTCGAAAGCCCTTCCCAACAAGAACGATCAAAATTGGAAAACAAATACCGAGAAGTAATCGAACACCGGTTGGACTGGCGGCAATTGGTGACTTATGTGCCAAATAAAAAGCTGCCCCTCTACAATTGGTTCAAATACAAGGAAGGATTTTCACGAGAACTGGTTGTAAGATTGTTTAAGGAATTGGCGGTGCAACGGGGCGAAACAGTTTTCGATCCGTTCGTAGGCTGCGGAACAACCCTGCTGGCTGGAAAAGAGTTTGGAATTAATGGTGTCGGGATTGATATGCTTCCCACTTCAGTTTTCGTGGCTCAAGCGAAGCTTGCCGATTGGCCAGACATTGAGGTGCTTCTCAAAACGGTTCAGAAGCTGATGGCGACTCCTTTTCGCAATCCCAAGACAATTTTTCCTGACGTGCGAATCATCAACCTTGCCTTTACAAAGCAAGTGCAGCGGGAGCTGCTTTTTTTAAAAGAGGAGATAGAAACTTATCCAGAACCGGTTCGTGATTTTCTGCTATTGGGGTTGCTCAATATTCTCGAAAGTGTCAGCGGCACGTCAAAGGATGGACAATTCCTCCGTTTGGTCGAAAAGAATATACCGCCAGTACGTGATGCGCTGCGGGAAATGCTGACTAAGATGATTCACGACTTGTCCGAAATCCGAATGTTCGGACCTATGGGCAAGGCGAAGACTTTCGTGACAAAAGGAGATGCCCGCGAGATGTGTTTGCCGCGTCGCTATGTTGGCAATATATCTGCAATCATCACATCGCCGCCTTACTTAAACCGCTACGACTACTCCCGGACTTATGCCTTGGAGTTGTGTTTGATAACCGTCAAGTCTCACAAAGACATGGTGGGTGTCCGCCACAGCTTGTTACGCTCGCATGTTGAAAGCCGCGAGCACGAAGGCAAAGAAATTCATCTGCCTGCGCTCGATGAGGTTTTGCGTGAAGTTCGAAGCAAGCCGCTAAACAACGAGCGGTTGCCTGTGATGATTCAGGGCTACTTTGAGGATATGAATCTGGTAATTCGTAATATGTCAGCCTATTTGAAACCCGGCGGGCGAGTTGCTCTGGTCGTTGCGAATGCACAGTTCAATGGCGAGAACGTCCCAACCGATTTAATGCTTTGCGAACTGGCCAAGCGTCACGGACTGGTTACGGAATCAATTTGGGTGACACGCTACAAAGGCAATAGTTCTCAACAAATGGCAATTTATGGCCGCAGACCGGTGAGGGAAACAATCGTATTCTGGAGGAAATATGCCTGACCACTTTCAAACTGAACTCATCGAGCGTTATCTTCAACGTTCGGCGCTGTTTTGGAAATTTTCGCGAGACGCAAAATTTGCGCGCTGGCAAAAAGAGGCGCGGAATGCTGCTTGGCAGGCGTTGAAGTGGGATTGTGAACTTCTTAATATTTCCCCACAGGCAAGGGCTGCGTGCGAACGGCTTGGCTTCACGCCCGGCGAAGTTTTTGCACACCCGGAAGTCCTCCAGAAAAAGCCAGAGCTGTTTGAGTATTATCGCCTCCTCGGATGTCTTCCCAACAAAGGGCTTGGTCAAATTAAACAGCAGCTTGGTTTGAGCAAAAAGGCTGTCAAATCGCCAGAAGAGTTACAGTTGAAACTCTGCCGTTTGTTGAATCGCTTTTGCTCAAACGCCATTGCAAGAACAGCGACTGCCAACCGTGAATCGCTCATTCGAACGATTTACGCTGAAGCCGGCAGCGAGTGGCAAGGGACATGGGTGAACAATATCGGCCAACTAGCAGCCCAGGAATTGCAACAGGTCGTCGTAGAGTTCGTCGAACAGAAAAACTTGGTTGATCGGCACAAGACCGAACAAGCTGCCGAGGAAGGCAATTATCTCGTCCTGAAGAGCGGCATGAGAATTTGCTTTGGTTCAGAGCCAGACGTTGAATGTCGGAGCAAAGCTGGAGAATTGATTTGCGTAATTGAGATCAAAGGCAGCGCTGACAAGGCTGGGGCACAAACCAGACTTGGTGAAACAAAAAAATCTTTCACCAAGGCCAAACTTGAAAACCCTCGCTGTCACACCATCTTTCTTCCGAGTGTTCTAACACCCGCCGTTCAGAAACAACTCAAGACCGAGCGGGACATTGATCAAGTTTTTGATTTGTTGGCAATCTTGAGAAACAAGTTGAAACGGATCGAATTTTTGGAAGAGCTTTTCAAATTCCGTTTGCGCGAGAAGATTTAATTTTTTTCATGAAAGTCACCTTTAACTGGCTCAAACAATACGTTGATTTTGACTGGTCGCCGGAGGAATTGACCGAGCGGCTCACCATGCTCGGCCTCGAAGCCGAAGGCGTCCACAAAATCGGCGGCGAGTTCGAAGGCATCGTCGTCGCCCAAATCCTCACGCGCGATCCCGTGCCCGGCTCGGACAAGCTCTCCGTCTGCAAAGTGAACGATGGCAAAGGCGAGCGCGTCATCATTTGCGGCGCACAGAACCACAAGCCCGGTGACAAGGTCCCGCTCATCCTGCCGAATTTCGCATTGCCGTTGAAACCGGGCGACAAGGAACCGTTCGTCATCAAGGAACGTAAGGTTTTCGGCATCACCAGCCATGGCATGATGTGTTCGCCACAGGAACTCGGCCTGCCTGACCAAGTGGACGGCATACTCATCCTGCCCGCCGACGCTCCTGTGGGAAAACCATTCGCCGAGTATCTCGGTCGCAGTGGCGGTGACGTGGTTTACGATTTGGAAATCACGCCGAACCGGCCGGATTGGAACAGCGTCATCGGTATTGCCCGCGAAATCGCAGCAGTGACGGGGAACAAGCTGAAGGTTCCGGACGTGGGCGTAGCCCAGCCGTCCCGGCTGGCCGGTGCAGGCGGGACGCCAGCGCTACGTTGTGGGGAACTTGTCTCAATCCGCCTCGACGATCCGAATCTTTGCCCACGGTACACGGCGCGCGCTGTGAAAGGTGTGAAAATCGGCCCCAGCCCGGATTGGCTGCGCTCGACGCTGGAAAAAGTCGGCATCCGTTCGATCAACAACGTTGTGGACGTGACGAATTACGTGATGCTCGAAATCGGCCAGCCGTTGCACGCATTTGATTATCATCTTATTGCCAAAGGCAGGGACGGCAAACCGACCATCGTTGTCCGTCGCGCGAAGGCCGGCGAGGAGTTCATCACGCTCGACGGCCAGAAACACCAGCTCACCGCGGAGAACCTGCTCATCGCCGACGAAGAAAAAGGCATCGCACTGGCTGGCGTCATGGGCGGGCAGAATTCCGAGATCAAGGACAACACCGCGGACGTGCTCATCGAAAGCGCCTATTTCTCGCCCACGAACATCCGCCGCACGAGCAAGGCACTGGGACTGCGCACCGACGCCAGCTATCGTTTCGAGCGTGGCGCGGACATTGACATCAATGACTGGGCCAGCGCGCGTTGCGCGCAGTTGATTCTCGAAACCGCCGGCGGCCAGCTCGCCGAAGGCGTCGTGGACGCCTATCCGAAACCGGTTGAACCGAAGCAAATCACCTTGCGCCATCACAAGGTGAACGAACTGCTCGGCATCGCCTTGAAACCAGAGGAGTGCGAATTTTATCTCGGTCAACTCGGTTTGAAGGCCGTTGGTCGCAAGGCGCGTCCAGTCGGCGCGGGTGCCGCGCCGGAGCCGGTGACGTTTCAGATTCCGACCTTCCGCGTGGACCTGAAGCGCGAGGTGGATTTGATTGAGGAAATCGCCCGCCTGCACGGCGTGGACAAAATTCCAGCCACACCGCCGCGCGGGGCGATTGGCGCGAACGCGTTTGATTCGGTCCACGACGAAATCGCCGAGGCCCGAAGAATTTTGACCGGTTTGGGATTGAACGAGGCGCAAGGACAGACGCTGGTGTCGAGTGACGAGTGTCAAGTGACGAGTGACGAGGTCGTGGCGCTGGCGAATCCGTTGAGTTCGGACATGGATGTGCTGCGGCCAAGTTTGCTGCCGGGATTGATTCACTCGCTGCGGCACAACGTCAGCCACAAGAATTACGACGTGGCGTTGTTTGAGATTGGACGGGTGTTCAGGAGCGCGGACGGCCACGTCCGCGAGAAATCGAAGTTACCGGAACAGGCGGACAAAGCTGTCCGCGCTCCAATTGAAGAGCGCCGCGTGGCCATCGCGCTTACCGGCCAGCGTCAGCCACTGTTCTGGAGCGGTGAAGACCGCGATGCGAAATTTGACGCCTACGATTTGAAAGGCCTGCTGGAGGAGTTTTTGGGGCAATTCGGTTTGCGCGGCATGACCTTCAACCGCCGGGCCGAAGGCACCGCGCTTTTTATCGAATCGGCCACGATTCAACTCGGCAAGCAAACGCTGGGTGAATTTGGCCAGCTATCGCCGGTGCTGGCGAAGAAATACGATTTACGTGACGCGGTGTTTCTCGCGGAATTGAATCTCGATCAACTGCTCGTCCGGCGGAATCCAGCGAAGTCATTCAAGCCGTTGCCGCAATTCCCTGCCATCCGCCGCGATGTGGCGATGATTGTGCCCGAAGCCACGACTCATGAAGCGGTCTTGCAGGTGGTGAAGCAAACCAAACCGGCGAATCTGGAAGCTGTGGAATTGTTCGACGTGTTTCGCGGCAAGAATGTGCCAGAAGGACAAAAGAGCCTGGCCTATGCCTTCACCTATCGTGCCACGGACAAAACATTGACCGATGCCGAAGCGAATGCCGCCCACACAAAGGTTGTGGAGGCGTTCAAGGTGCAGTTGAAGGCAACGGTGCGCGAGTAAACTGAAACAAAATGCCTTCGCGTGCGTTCCAAAGCGCCAGAAGACTGGCGCACTCCAAGACGCTTCGCGCCGTTTGTAAGCATTCGGTATTCACGCCAGCGTCTTGGACTGCGGCGGCCCTCCTCCGCTTTTGAAGGCGAAAATGCGGCGCTCTGCCGAGACGCCGCTACGCTGGCAAAATTACTCCGTCTGGACGAACGGCGGCATCGGGCAATCCAGCGTGTCAGCAATCGCGCGGAGCAGTTCGGCCTCACTTTCCTGAATCACGCCATCGGTGCCGACGGTGTGGGCACAGGCTTCAATCAAATTCTTTTTGATGATCGGCACGGCCTGCGCGAGGCGGTTGAGCGCAGCGTCAATCTGGTCCACGCCGCACTGTTCACGTGGGAGCAATCCCCAGTCCCCATCGGGCGCGCGCAGATAGGGCGCGCCCTGGTTGAAAGCTTTTTGAACTTCCGCAGCGTCACTGTTGCCGGCGTTTGCCAGCGCGGACAACACGACAGCGCAATCCGGCACGAGCGGTTTGAGTGTGTAATATTGGACCGTCGGCGGACGCGCCTGGCCAAACTGCGGTGCGAGATGGCGGAGCACGATTTTCTGCAGCACGTATTCAAACAGTTCGACCTTTCCGTTACTTTCGACCAGCCATTGAAGCGTCTGCGAAAATTGGTCGAACTGTTCCGCGGTCAAATGCCGGAGTGTGCCCAGTGCCAGATTGACTATTGGCAGGTGCGCGTGTTGAGCGGCGGAGGAAACGTCAGGGAATAGCGCAGCGGCTTTTTGTTGAATCGCCGGGTCAACACGTTTGGCGAGTTCGGCGAGCTGTGTCGTGCGCGTTTTCTCGTCGGAACTCAGCAGCATGGCATAGATGAGCGCAACGGCATCGAGCGGTTCACGCGCGGCAGCTCTCACGCTATCGGGCAGCGACGCGCGCAGTTGTTCGGCGTATTTGAGATGCAGCGGCGTGGGATTGCCCAGATTTGGGAGGACGGTATGCGATCTGATGACCGGTGGTTTTTCCGCGCCGCCCGAGGCGAGGATCGCGCCGCCCAGCATCGTGCCAAAAATGTTCGGCATCGGCGTGCGTTTCGGTGTTGAAATTTCTTCCGGCGGCCGGTCGCGCCCGTCGTATCGAACGTAAGGAAATTTTCCGTCGAAATTCGGGTCAAAGACGCGGATGCGTTCCGGGAGCGGAGGATGGGTTTCGAGCAGTCCAATGAACGGTTCACTGACGCCGTTTCCAAAAAACATGTGAGAAAGTTCCTCGGCGTGGGCATGGCTTAGGCGCGAACCCGTTTCACCCAAACCGCCGATTTTCTTCAGCGCACCGGTGATGCCTCCCGGGTTGCGCGTGAATTGAACGGACGAGGCGTCGGCGAGAAATTCGCGCTGGCGGCTGACGGCGGCCTGGATCAAACGCCCGAAGAAAACTCCGATGTAGCCGATGACCAGCAGCAACAAACCGAGCAGGGGCAAAGGATTTTGCCCACGCCCGCGCCCGCCGCCGCGCGCCGTTTGCAGGAGAACGCGACCAATGATGGCGAGGCACAGGATGCCAAAGATGATTCCCATGAGACGGAGGTTCAACCGCATGTCACCGTTCAAGATGTGGCTGAATTCGTGGCCGATGACACCTTGCAATTCGTCGCGCGACAAAATTTTCATGCAGCCGCGTGTGACGGTGATGGTCGCGTCGCCGGGTTTGTGGCCGGCGGCAAAGGCGTTGATGCCGTCCTCCTCGTCCATGACATAGACCTGCGGCACGGGCACGCCGGAGGCGATGGCCATTTCCTCGACGACGTTGAGCAGCTTGCGCTCGTCGGGATCGTTCGTGTTAGGTTTGACCAACCGCCCGCCCATCATTTCCGAGACGGCACTGCCGCCAGACGCCAGCGCCATGGTTTTGTAACTGCTGCCGATGAGGATGACCGCCAGCACGCCGACGCTGACGCCGAGGAACAGTTGCGGATTCCAAAGTGCGAACGCCGGCGATTCGCCGAAATTATGATGCTGTTGCGCCTGAACGCCGGAAAAAATCAGCAACGCGGCAAAATACACGGCGACGATGAGCGCCGCGACGGCGACCGCGAAATAAAAAACGAGCAGCTTGGTTTTGCGGCGGGTCTTGTCCTGCTGCGTGAAAAAATCCATTGTCTTTTACAACAAACCTCAATTCACCACGGTCAGCTTTTACGCTGATGGCGTCTATCCTCAAACAATATTAGAACGCATCCCATTATTAAGAGCGGGAAGATCAGCCCTTTTGCCAAATTGTCCAATCCAGCGAAAAGCATGCACCCACAAATAAGTATCGCTGGGCCTAACACAAGCAGGCATTGGAAAAGAACACGGCGACCACGCGCCCCTGATTGCAATGCTTGTCGAAAGAGCAACACCGGTCCATAAAAGCACAACGTGGCGAGCAAAGACAAAATGACCACCGCCGCCACCTTGGAATACCACGGCAGTTCATGGGCGATTTTGTCCTGGAAAATTCCAGCCACGACAGCAAAGGCCGACCAAATAGCATAAAAGTCCCATTTTGGCCGGAATGGTTTATCAATCTCATCCATTTGGATTGATTGTTACGAAAAGGAAACCTTCGGTGCGTCCTTCTGTTCCGGTTTGTCTATGACAAACAGTTCCGCCGGGCCGAAGTTGAAGATGCCCGCGATGATGTTCGACGGGAAAACCTCCCGGTCGGTGTTGTAAACCATGACCGAATCGTTGTATGCCTGCCGGGCGAAGGAAATCTTGTTTTCCGTCGAGGTCAACTCTTCGGTAAGTTGCATCATGTTCTCGTTGGCCTTCAAATTGGGATATTGTTCGGAGACCATCATCAGCCGGCTCAACGTGCCGGCGAGTCCGGTTTCGGCGGAAACCAGGTTCTTCATGGCGCTGGCGTCGCCGGGATTGGCGGCGGCGGCCTGCGAGGCCGTGTAAGCGATATTGCGAGCCTTGGTGACATTCTCCAGCGTCTCGCGTTCGTGCGTGAGGTAGCCTTTGGCGATCTCAACCAGGTTCGGAATCAGGTCGTAGCGGCGCTTGAGCTGCACGTCAATTTGTGCGTAGGCGTTCTTGAACCGGTTGCGCAGCGTCACGAGTTTGTTGTAGCCGCCGATGATGAAGGCGACGAGGCCTAACAACACGACCAGTACCACGACTGTAATAATCAATCCAATTCCCATAGCCATAATTTTCCTTTGTTAAGTTTGCTCTTCTACTAAGCCAAAGCCCGCCACCCGGCAATGATAATTTGGCGCGCTTTTTGGAATTGGTGCCTGGGCACGGCCCCATTACGGTTCAACGAAAACCGGCATCCCGACCCAGACGAAATGACTCAAGTATTCCGCGTCCCAGTTTGCCAGCCGGAAACAGCCGTGTGATTCGGTGCGTCCGACCTGCTCCGGGTTCGGCGTGCCGTGAATGCCATAACCCGGTTTGTCCAGACCGATCCACGCCACGCCGACCGGATTGTTCGGGCCGGGTGGCAAAACCAGTTTTTGGTTCAACTGTCGCGCCTCCGCCGATTCAGGAAATAATTCCGGGTCGAAGGTATAATTCGGATTCGGCGCGATGACGATGACGTGCAGTTCGCCGACCGGGCGTTTTTCGACGCGCGCCGCGATGCTGCACGGGAAATGAGCGAGTAAGTTGGTTTCCACGTCGAATGCCTCCAGGAATTTGTCGCCGAGATGAATGACGGCAAACGCCGCCTTGTTGGTCGGGAGCGGATAATTCACATCGGGAATTTTCACGACCGTGCCGGCGGCAAGGTTGGTCCAGTCCACGCTCGGATTGAGCTGCCGGATCAATTCGGGATGCGCGTGCCCTTTTTCGGCGACGAGTTCGAGTTCGGTTTCGTAGGCGAGCGCGGACTGCTGCGACTTGGCGAGCCACGTCTTGCCGAGCGGTTGCAAACCCGCGAGGTCGTTCGTCGTGACCGCGCAGGTTGTCAGTGGAGGCGAATCGAGGATGAGCCGCGCGCCGGTTTCCGCGTCCAAGACACCGGTCGGTGGCAAGTTTGCCCTTTCCTGAAAGACGGAAATTGCCCTTCGCGTTTGCGAACCGGGCACAGCGTCAATTGAACCCGGTGAAATACCACGGCGCGCCAACGCGATTTGCGCTTCAAACACATTGCGCGCAGCGCGCGGAAAACCGCCTCCGGCTTCAATTGTTCCGTTCCACTGGCGTGCCACGGATTTGACGGGAGGCGGCGCAACGACGCGGGCCGGCCTGGCGTGATGTTCGTGCTGCCACCAAAACCAGGCTGCGATGGCAATAATGGCCAACACAAACAGCCAGCGAATAACACCGCCTTGGTTGCGGCGTTTGCCCGGCAATTGATATTTTGGCTTTGAGTTGCGTGCCACGCCGGAATTAAGCCACAGGCCAAACGGCGACCCAAGAGCGAAGTCAACGACCGGAAGGAGAACGACTGGCTCAGGCCAGATTCAGCACGGCGTCGCCGATGATACGGGCGGCATCGTCGTAGCTGACCAAACCGGTATTGATAACCATTTGGTAGAGGAGGGGATCCTCAATGTCGGCGCCAAAGTACTTTTTGAGATAACGCCGGCGGGCATGATCTTCGCGCAAACAAAACTTGCGCGCCTCGGTCTTCGTCATGTTGTAGGCTTCGAGGCAGTGCTCAATCCGCTTTTCGAGCGGCGCCACCAGGCGGACATTGAGTACGTGCGGCAATCCGGCGGTAACCATGTTGGCGCCACGGCCGATGAGGATCACGTTGCCCCCTTGAGCCAGTCTGAGCATGGTCTCGGCGGTCTGGTGAAGCACGGTCGTTGACGGCGGATGCACTCCAAACACGTCAGCCATGATGTCTTCCAGTTCGGAAATGCGGTCTTCCGGCAGGAATTTCGCCAGGCAAGCCGGGAGGTTGTGATCTTCAAGGACCTTGTCCATGAGATTGCGGTCGAACACCACCCACGGGCGGGCGTCACCGGTGGAGTGCCCCTGCAAAAAATGAGCCAGTTTTTCGGCGACGACCCGCGCCCCGCATCCCGCCTGCCGGGAGATCGTCACCGCGCGGCGCACGTTTTTTTGCACCGGCGATGCCAACCCATCCGCAAAACGCACCTGGCTGCTGATGAAGGACGGACAATGTTCAAGACCGTGGTCAAGCATAACGACCTCCGGGTTCGAGGATTGGATGTGCAGAAGGGGAACGGGCCGTGCCTTTGTGTCCGGCAAAGGCCATTTCGATTAAAACCCGTTGAGTCCGCATATTATCCATAACCACTTTCGGGTTTCCGCACCGGCTGTGCGCCTCATGCTCATTCCTGCCGGCTCTTGATACACCATACGCCTCCGACAACACCGATTTCAAGGGAAGCCAGACGATTTGATGACGGCTAATGCGAACGATTAACCATCAGCAACAAGTGACGACGCCAGGATTCACGGCTGGGTGAGCATTTCGCAGTAGGCGAGCCGGATTTGATCCACCAGCGGCGAGGACGCGACGGCTTCGCCGTCAAATGCAGTCACCGGCACGATGCCAAATGCGCTTTGCGTGATGAAAATGCCTTCGGTATTCCGCAACGCTTCGGGTTTGATGACGCGTTGGTCCGCCGGGAGACCCAGTGTCTGGCAGATTTCCAGCACGACGGCACGCGTGATGCCTGGCAACACACTGCGACCGGCCGGCACGGTGCAAACCCGGCCACTGGAGACCCAAAACAAATTGCCGCTCGCCGCCTCGGCCACTTCGCCATTCGTGTTGAGGAGCAGCGCTTCATCCGCGCCGTTTTCCACCGCCTCCATCCGCGCCATGACCTGCGTAAGCTTGTTCAGCGTTTTGAATGCCGCGAGCGGAACGGCGGTGGGAACTCGAAACGATGACGTGACCAAACTCCAGCGAATCGTTTTTCTCAACGATGGCGCAGTATGCAGCGACATCACCACCGTCGGTTTGCCGCCGGCTCCGGGTGTGTAACCGCGTTCGCCCGGCCCGCGTGTCAGCACCACGCGCAAAATCGCCTCCGGCATTTGATTTTGCTCGATGAGTTGGCCGGCGAAATTCTGCATTTCCTTTGGTGTGAATGGGCATTTGATTTTAAGAAAGTCCGCGCCGCGCGTCATGCGCTCCAGGTGTTGCGCCAGACGGAAGGGCCGGCCGTTGACGACGCGCATCGTCTCGAACAGCCCGTCGCCATACATGAAGCCGCGGTCGTTGATGGGAACGACCGCTTGCGCTTCGGTCACAAATTGGCCGTTGAGAAAAATGGTCATGCAGGTTTTTAACGCAAAAAAGTTGGAGTTCAAGCTTTAGCTTGTCAGGCGTAACAGGCTGAAGCCCGAACTCCAACACTTACAGCAAAGAAAAATATGTTGTCCGGTTTTGGCCGGAACAGGCATTTATAGGTGAATGCAGGCAATGGACGACATGATGCTGCTGCGGGAATACGCCACGGGCAATTCCGAAGCGGCCTTCGAGGCACTCGTTTTACGGCGCGTCAACTTCGTCTATTCAGCGGCATTGCGGCAGGTGCGCAACCCGCATCTGGCCGAGGAAGTCACGCAGGCGGTGTTCATCATCCTTGCGCAAAAGGCCGGGAAGATTTCCGACAAAACCAATTTGACCGGCTGGTTTTTCAAAACGACACGGTTTGCTGCGCTCGCGCAGACGCGCGCCGCGGCGAAACGCCGGCAACGCGAGCAGGAGGCCCAAATGCAATCTGAACTTCAACCAACCGCACCGGATTCGTTCTGGGAACAAATGTCGCCGCTGCTGGATGAAGCGCTGGCATCGCTCGGCGAAACCGACCGTCAAGCCGTGCTGCTGCGCTTCTTTGAAAACCAAAGCCTCGCTGAAGTCGGCAGCCATTTGGGAACGGGCGAGGACACCGCGCGCAAGCGCGTCGCTCGCGCGCTGGAAAAACTGCATCGCTATTTTTCCAAATGCGGCGTCTCCTCCACCACGGCCATTCTTGCCGGAGCGATTTCCGCCCATTCCGTTCAAGCCGCGCCGGTGGCGCTGGTAAAATCCGTGACTGCCATGGCGATTGCCAAGGGCGCGGCGGCCAGCGGTTCAACCTTAATTCTTGTGAAAGGAGCATTGAATCTGATGGCATGGGCAAAGGCCAAGACTGCAACTTTAATTGGAACAGGCTTAATGGTTGCCTTTGGAACAACGGTTTATTTGTGGGAAGTCCCCAAAGCCAGTTTTGACGTTCTTACTGATACAACTCCGCAAGTCAAAATTGTGCCAAGCAAGTATCCAAATGGTCATGGGAGCGGAGTAGGCATTGATGACAAAAAGCTTGGGATTTCCATGCCGATGAAAGAACTCATTACAACGGCCTACGGATTACATAATTACCTCCGGGTTATCGTATCCGCCAAACTGCCAGATGGTAAATATGACTATATTGCCAATTTGGGTTCGGGTTCGGAAAAGGCCTTGCAGCAGGAAATAAAAAAACAATTTGGTATTGTCGGACGCTTTGAACTGCGACCCAAAGATGTTCTGCTTCTCAAAGTGAAGGATGCAGACACGTTGAAATCAAAACTCACTCCCAGAAGATTAGGAGATAAAGCAGGAGATTGGATTGAGGGAAATAAATTTTGTTGGGGTGGTCAGCCTGCCAGAACATTCGCTGATTCTTTGGAAGCGTTTTTTGAGATTCCCGTTGTTGACGAGACAGGCGTCACGAATCTCCAAAATTTCAATTTCGTTCTCGATTGGGATTTGATGAGTCGTGACGGTGAAAAATTGAAACAGGCTCTCAACGGAATCGGTTTTGAATTGATTCCCACGAATCAACCCATCGAGATGCTGGTGGTGGAAAAAGTGAGGTAGGCCATTGGTTTGGGGGGAGCGTACGCACGCCCCAAAGCGCCAGAGGACTGGCGCAATCCAAGACGCTTCGCACGCTTCGTGGGCCGTCAGAACTCGCGCTAGCGTCTTGGACTGCGGCGGCCCTCCGCCGCTTTCCATCGCATGCCAGATTTTCCCAACTTTCAACCGGATGATTTCATCACCGTCCATCCGTGTCCGTCCGTGTCCATCCGTGGTTGGTTCAGCGCCGCCAGAAATCCGCGCGCCTTGGCCAATGTCTCTTCGTATTCCGCCTCCGGATTTGAGTCGGCCACGATGCCGGCGCCGACGTTGAAGTGCGCCAAGCCGTCTTTATACAACGCCGCCCGGATGATGATGCTCAACTGGCTTTCACGGTTGAAGCCGAGATAACCCAGCGCGCCGGTGTAAGGCCCGCGTGCAATGGGTTCCAGTTCGTCAATGATTTCCATCGCGCGGAACTTCGGCGCGCCGGTAATGCTGCCGCCGGGAAAACACGATGCGAGCGCGGCAAAATGTGTTACGTCTCTTCTCAGCCGGCCTTCGACTGTTGAGACCAGATGCTGCACCTGGGCGAATCGCTCGAGCCGCGCCAATTCCGGCGTCTGCACCGAGCCGAACTCGCACACCTTGCCGAGGTCATTGCGCAGCAGGTCGGTGATCATCACCAGCTCGGCGAGTTCCTTCGGGCTGGTCTGGAGCTCGTAGGCCAGTTGCGCGTCGCGGGTCGGGTCGGCTGCGCGCGGGCGCGTGCCTTTGATTGGTTTCGTCTGAATGTGCGAACCGCTCAAGCGCAAAAACTGTTCGGGCGATGAAGACGCGATTTGAAAGCGGCAGTGCCGCCCTCCCGTGTCGCAGTCGAGGAACGCCGAGAATGGAGCAGGGGAAACCGCGGCGAGGCGCTGAAAAAGTTCCCAGCCTGTTCGGTTGGTGGGGCGAGCGTCCGCGCCCGTCCTCCGTAGCAGCGCTACTGCGGAGGGTGGACGAGCCGGCTCGTCAGTGGCCTCGCTCCACCGTGGCAGCTTCACGGTCAGCCGTTGCGACAAATTCACCTGGTAAATGTCACCGGCCCGGATGTAACGCTGCGCGCGGGCGACAGCGGAAAGGAAATCGGCTTTTGAGAAGTTTGAAACAACGCCCACCCGCACCCCGGCCCTCTCCCCCAGGAGAGGGAGAAGCTTTCGCAAGTCGGAGTGACTTTGCGGATCACAGGTACTTTCTCCGGCTGACGGATTATTCTCCCTCGCCCTTTCCGAAAGGGAGAGGGCCGGGGTGCGGGTTTTCCCAAAATGTGTTTGCCAGAATTCGAGTTGTTCCCAGCCCGCTGTTCACTGCGCGAACCGTCGGCGGCGAGGCCGGTGGAGACGATCCAGGTTTTGCCGAGGCGATGATCGAACACGACCAGGCTGTCGTAAAAGCCGACGTGGCAGTCGGGCAGTTCGAGATCGTTGACGGCACGGCGCGGGAGCTTCGGCTCGGTGAAATTTTTCAGGTCGTAGCCCCAGTAACCGAAGCAGCCGCCGAGGGGAAACGGCAGATCTATTTCGTCCAGCAGTTCGAAGCGTGACATCAAACTGTCAAGCAGATGCCACGGGTTCCCGAATTGGATCTGGGGTCTGGGGCTGGGGTCCGGCGTCTGGCGTCCGGCGTCTGGGGCCTGGAGATTTCACAGCGCGAACCAAAAGAACGAAACGTGAGAAATGGATTTGCGGTGACGAATGAATAACGCGCCCACGGTGAATCAAACGACGAAGTGCGAAGCAGAACGATTCCTGCTTCGCCACAGAGTTGCTCGACCAGCGACTCCGGCGTGTACGCGGTGGCGGTTTCTTGAATCAGCGGACGCATTTCCGAATCACGCAAACGCCTTGGGCAGGGCGCCGGGGGCACCGACCAGGCGTTCGTAGTCCAGAATGCGGTTGATGGCCTCCTGTGGATCATCGGTTACAGTGAGAAGGTCGAGATCGCCGGGACTGATGAATTTGTTTTTCCCCTCCACCTCTGTTTTCAACCAGTGCAGCAGGCCGTTCCAGTGGTTGCGCCCGAACAGAATGAGCGGGAATTGCGGGAAGCGTTCGGTTTGCACGAGCGTGACGATTTCAAATAATTCGTCGAGCGTGCCGAAACCGCCGGGCATGAACACAAAGCCGAGGCTGTATTTGGCGAAACACACCTTGCGCGCAAAAAAATAATGGAAGTGCAGCGGTACGTTGGTGTAACGGTTGCCGGCCTGCTCGCGCGGCAATTCGATGTTGAGGCCGACGGATTTGCCGCCGCCCTGCACCGCGCCCTTGTTGGCGGCTTCCATGATGCCGGGGCCGCCGCCGGTGACGACGGCGAGGTTGTGCTGCGCCAGGCCACGGGCGATGGCCACGGCGGCGCGATAATACTTGTCGTTTGGGTGTACCCGCGCGGAGCCAAAAATCGTGACGGCGGGGCCGACTTGTGAAAGCGTTTGGAAAGAATCCACGAACTCGGCCATGATGCGGAAAATGCGCCAGGGATCCTCACGAATAAATGAAGTGCTGTCGTTCATGGCCGAAACATAGTCACGACTGTGAAATGAAACAAGCCGGAGAACCTGAAAATTCTCCGGCTGGACTGTTCAACCCGGTTCTTCAAGAGCAGCCGAGGCTTTCGCCGCAATTCAGGCACTTGTAGCACGCGCCGTTGCGCACGGCCACGTGGCCGCAGTTCGGGCAGGTGGGCGCGTCCTGTTGAAAATGCGCGATGGAATCGTTCAACGATCTCACCGCGGCATCGGCGGCGTGATGGCCGTTGCCGTTGCCCGATTTCAGGTCGGACGCGTCGTTGTCCTCGGCAATCGGCAATTCAGGCACCGGGCGATTCAATCTTTTCTTTTCCTCTTCGAGCAAACCGGGCATGGCCAGTTCCGGCTGTGCGCGATTGGCCGTGACCGCGGCGCGATAGCCGGGAATGAATTGCACGGCCATCCAGCGAAACACGTAGTCGGTGATGGAGGAAGCGTTGCGGATTTCGGGATTTTTTGTAAAACCGCTCGGTTCGAAACGCTGGTGGGCGAATTTTTTCACGAGGGCTTCCAGCGGCACGCCGTACTGCAACGCGATGCTGGTGAGCGTGCCGATGCCGTCCATCAGGCCGCCGATGGTCGAACCTTCCTTGGCCATGGTGATGAACAACTCGCCCGGGCTGCTTGTCCTCGAACAAGCCAACCGTCATGTAGCCTTCGTGGCCGGCGATGTCGAATTTATGGGTGACGGCCGTGCGTGTGTCGGACAAACGGCGGCGCAGCGGTTTGCCGGTCTCGGTGCTCAGTCTGGCCACTTCGGTTTCCAGTTCCTTGATGCGGGTTTCGAATAGTGAGGTGTCCGCCGCGGTTGCGCCGCTGGAGCCGTTGCCGCTCTTTTTGGTGCTTAACGGCTGCGAACGTTTCGAGCCGTCGCGGTAAATCGCCACACACTTGAGTCCCATTTTCCAGGCCTGGATATAGGTGTGGCGGATGTCTTCAACGGTGCTTTCGTTCGGCATGTTGACCGTCTTGGAAATGGCGCCGCTGATGAAAGGCTGCGCCGCGGCCATCATTTTCAAATGTGCGAGATAATGAATGCTGCGCTTGCCGCGATGTGGCTTGAACGCGCAGTCGAAAACGGGCTGATGTTCCGGCTTTAATCCACTGCGTATGGTCTGGCTGCCCTCCTCCACGTCTTCAATCGTGTCGAATTTTTCGATATGCGCGATAATGCCTTCGATTTCCTTGGTGCTGTAACCGAGCCGCTGGAGCGCCTGCGGCACGGTGCGGTTGACGATTTTCAACATGCCGCCGCCGGCGAGCAGTTTGTATTTGACGAGCGCGATGTCGGGTTCGATGCCTGTCGTGTCGCAGTCCATCGAAAACGCAATGGTGCCGGTTGGCGCGAGCACGGTGACCTGGGCGTTCCGGTAGCCAGCCTTCCGGCCATGTTCCAGCGCGCGGTCCCAGCAATGGCGCGCCTCCTCTTTCAGATAATTGAATTCCTGGCTGGGCTGGATTTTTTCAACGGCATCGCGGTGCAATTGAACGACGCCCAGCATGGATTCGACGTTGTCCTTTTGGCGTGGTTTTGGCACATGCGCACAACGGGCGTCCTGGTAGCCGGGGAATGGGCCGACGCTCGCGGCGATTTCGGCGCTCTGCTCGTAGGCGTGGCCGGTCATAATCGCCGTGATGGCGCCGGCCAGCGCGCGGCCTTCATCGCTGTCGTAAGGCAATCCGTAGCCCATGCAAAGCGAGCCGAGGTTCGCGTAACCCAGGCCGAGCGTGCGGAAAATATGGGAGTTTTCGGCGATTTCTTCCGTTGGGTAACTCGCATTGTCCACGATGATTTCCTGCGCGGTGATGAAAAGGCGCACGGCGGCTTTGAAACGATCCACGTCAAATTTGCCGTCCTGGCGTTTGAATTTTGTCAGATTCAACGACGCCAGGTTGCAAGCGGTGTTGTTCAGGAAAACATATTCGCTGCATGGGTTGGTTGAATGAATCGCATCGGTGCCCTTGCAAGTGTGCCATTTTTGGATCGCGCCGTCGTATTGCATGCCGGGGTCGCCGCAAATCCAGGTGCCTTCGGCAATTTTGAAAAGCAGCTTCGCGGTGTCCTTCTTTTCGAGCGGCTTGCCGGTGGTGATGGCGCGGGTCCACCATTCCTTGCCGTCAATCGCGGCCTGCATGAACTCGTCGCTGGCGCGCACGGAAAGGTTTTCGTTTTGGTACATCACGCTGCCGTAGGCATCGCCGTTGTAGGAACCGTCGTAGCCCTGTTCGATGAGCGCCCACGCCTTCTTTTCCTCCTTCTGCTTCGCGTCAATGAACTCTTCAATGTCGCCGTGCCAGTCGTGGAGCGTGTTCATCTTGGCGGCGCGCCGGGTTTTGCCGCCGGACTTCACGACGTTGGCAACCTGGTCATAAACCTTCAGGAACGACAGCGGCCCGCTCGGACGTCCGCCGCCGCTCAATTTTTCCCGCTTCGAGCGCAGCGGTGACAAATCCGTGCCGGTGCCGGAGCCGAATTTGAACAGCATCGCCTCGCTGTGCGCCAGCCGCATGATGCTTCCCATGTTGTCCTCCACCGACTGGATGAAGCACGCGCTGCACTGCGGATATTCATATTGCGTATGGGCGCGCTCGGCCTCGCGGGTCTTGCGGCCGTAAAACCAGTTGCCCTTGCCGGAATTTTTGCCGATGCCGTATTGGTGGAAAAGCCCGACGTTGAACCACACCGGCGAATTGAAGGCGCCGTATTGGTTGACGCATAACCAGGACAATTCCTCATGGAAAATTTCGCCGTCGGCCTTGCTGAAATAGCCGTCCGCAATACCCCAGTCCGCAATCGTCCGGGTAATGCGATGAATGAGCTGGCGCACGGAGGTTTCGCGTTCCGGCGTATTTTGCTCGCCGTAAAAGTATTTTGAAACGACCACCTTCGTTGCCAGCAACGACCACGCCTTCGGCACCTCGACGTTTTCCTGCTTGAAAATCACCTTGCCGGCGTCGTCAGTGATCTCGGCAGTGCGGCGTTCCCATTCGATTTGATCGAACGGTTTGATCTTCGCGTCGCTGAAAACGCGCTCGATCCGCAGCGTTTTCCTCACCCCGTCTTTGTTGACTTCGATGTCCCGTGCCGCCGCCACTTTTGTGGCCCGGCGCCGCCCGGCGTGCGGGACAGGCGCCAAAATCTCTTCCCTCGCATCAATCATGTTGCCTCCAAATGGTTTTTAAACATTTAATGCCCGGTGGCATCAAAGGAAAAAAACGCCAACCGAGCTTCAAAAATTGCTAATTCTACGATAAACCCCGACTTGTTCTAAATTCTGTTTCCCCAATTAGTTGGGGAACGGTGACCATACTGCTACCACCTGTTGTGCGTTTCAAGAAAAATTTTCAAAAAAGTTACGAAAACGATATTCCCAAATAAAATCAACGGAAACTCCGCGTCAAAGTTGAGCAACGATGATTTATTCGCTGCGGTGAATAAAATTTAGTGCGACTTTCCTGGCACGCGTTTCTGTCTTTGGAACGGTTTTTGTCTCCGCACCGGTTCAACCGTCTTTGGCCGCGGCTTCGGCACCAGCACCATCGGGCAGCCCTCGTAGCCGAACGCGCGGCGCAATTCGTTCGCCAGGTATTTTTTGTATTGCGCGGAGAAAAGTTCGTCGCGGTTGACGAACAGCAAAAACGTCGGCGGCGCCTGCCGCACCTGCGTGGCGTAGAAAAATTTCAGCCGGTGCCCCACCGCGCTGACCGGCTGGCGGCGTTCGACGGCATCGTGCAACGTGCGGTTCAAAATCGCCGTCGGAATTTTCTGCTGCAATTGCGCGGCCACGTAACGCACGGCCTCGAGCAGGCGGTCCAGATTGAAACCGGACGTGGCCGACGTGAAAATCACCGGCGCGTAATCGAGAAAAAACAATTTTTCCTGCACCCACGCGCCGAATTCGCCGAGCGTGGACAGTTCCCGGGCCTGTCCTTCACGCCGATCCTTCCGGTTGCGCCGGCCGATTTCCTCTTCCCGCGCCTGGCGGACGGAGGCCTCCACCAAATCCCATTTGTTGACGACCACGATGCAGGCTTTTCGATTTTCGACGATGACATCGGCGATCTTTTTATCCTGCTCGGTGATGCCCATTTCCGCGTCCAAAACCAGAATGGCAATGTCGCAGCGTGCGACGGAGTCCTCGGCGCGCTGGACGCTGTAAAATTCAACTGAACCGTCCACCCGCCTGGTCTTGCGCATGCCGGCGGTGTCAATGAGGATGTATTTTTGCCGCGCACCGTCGGTTTCGACCTCGAAGGGCACGTCAATCGCGTCACGCGTCGTGCCGGGAATCGGGCTGACGATGACACGCTCGGATTGCGTCAAGGTGTTGATAATCGAGGACTTACCGACGTTCGGACGACCGACGATGGCGAGCTTTAATGCAGGCGAGTCAGTGGTCAGTAGTTGGTCGTCAGTAGCTGGAACAGTCGCATCTCCGGCATCGCTACTGACTACTGACTGCTGACTACCGACTCCAGGCAATAGACCGGTCGCAATTTCCATGAGGTCTTCCACTCCGCGGCCGTGAATGGCGCTGACGGGGAATATTTTCTCGAAGGCAAGTTCGGCAAATACATCGGCGTCCTTTTCCGCGCGGTTGTTGTCCGCCTTGTTGGCTGCGACCAGGACCGGTTTTCCGCTGCGGCGCAGCCGTTCCGCGACTTCGCGGTCCAGCGGCACAACCCCCTCCTGCACATTGACCACGAGAATGATGACGTTCGCCGCTTCGACGGCCAATTCCACCTGCTCCATCGCCGCCTTGATGATGACATCGCCCGCCTTTTCGCGGCGCAACAGGCCGATGCCGCCGGTGTCCACGAGCGTGAATGCGTGTCCGTTCCATTCAGCCTCGGCGGTGACGCGGTCGCGCGTGACGCCCGGCTGGTCGTGGACAATCGCAATCCGTTTGCCGACGATGCGATTGAACAGCGCGGATTTGCCGACATTGGGCCGTCCGACGATGGCGATCAGGTTTGACACACGACCAAGATGGCGAAGTTTGCGATGTCGCGGAAGGCAAAAGCAGCCCGATCTGCCGGAACGATGTAAATTATCTTGCTTTTACGGACGGTTCTGTCAGAAAAGGCCGCGATGAACCAGGTGGCTCATTGGCTTACCAACCAACAATAACCTTACAAAAGGATTCCGTTATGAACAATAATGCAAGCGCAGCAGCGGGTGCAGCCATGGGTTTGGGACTGGTCCTTTTTGTCCTGCTCATCGTTTTGGCGTTTTACGTGTTTTTCTGTTTCTGCGCCAAACGCATTTGTGAGAAATGTGGTGTGAATCCGGGCATCCTGATTTGGATTCCCATTGCCAACTTGGTTCCCTTGTTGCAGGTGGCCAAAATGCCGGTCTGGATGATCATCCTTTTTCTCATCCCGATCGTCGGCCTGATTGTTTCCATCGTGATGTGGGTGAAAATCTGTCAGGCACGCGGGAAGAGCGGATGGCTTGTCATCCTGTTGTTCATTCCGATTGCGAACATCATCTTCATCCCCTATCTGGCCTTTTCGGAATAAAGACTAATTCAATTTGCGCATCAGGCTTTTTGCGCGATGGACCCAGACGCGGTCGCGCTTGCGTTGGAAAGCCGGGGCGTGAATATCGTCGCCGATCACGTCCTGAAGTTCGGGCCGGGCGAGCTCCGGCTGCTTTTTGGCAATGTAAAGCTCGGCCAGTTGTACTTTGGCGCGGGCATAAGAGTGTTCCGCGGTGACTTGCTGCCAGATTTTCAGCGCCGAGTCCGTTTCGCCGAGCGCGGTCAACGCCTCGGCCAATGCCATCAAGGTGTAGCCATAGTCGTGTTTCGGATTTTCAGCGACCACGCCTTCGAGCAACGGACGGGCTTCGGCGGCGCGTTTCTGCCTGAGCAGGCACTGTCCAAGGTGGGCGCGGGTGTCGAGGTCTTTGGGGTCGCGTTCCATCGCCGCGCGGTAGGATTTTTCCGCCTCCTCCAATTTGCCCTGCTGAAAGTAAATGTCACCGAGTTGCGAGTGATGATGTGCCTTGTCGAGATGATGGATTTGCGCCTGAAGTTCCTTGATGCGCTTGCGTTTGTGCGCACCGGGCAGTTCGAATCCGCTCATCGAGGACGGCGAGGCGCGATAGACCATGAAATAATAAAAAATTGCCGACAATCCCCAGCCGATGAAAATGAACAGCGCCCAAATCCATTCGCGGTTGCGGATGGCGTGGACGAGCATCCAGATTTGGAACGCGGTCATCACCAGCCAAACGGGGCTTGTGAGGAGGTAACTCCAGGCCGTGAAATCGGTGAGGAGCGAGGCGAACATGCGGGCGAAGCTATGCCGGAGGGAATTGGCTGGCAATCAAACATTTTTTGGCCGTCTATCCAATGATACAATTTGCATATGCCTGATCGTGCGAAATCGAAAACGGACCGGCGAACCCGCGTTTTGCGCCGCGCTTACGACCTCATGCGCGCCCGGTTCGGCCATCAGCATTGGTGGCCGGGCGAAACGCCGTTTGAGGTTTGCGTGGGCGCAATCCTCACGCAAAACACCGCATGGACGAACGTCGAGCGCGCCATCGCCAATCTGAAGGCGGCGCGGGTGCTCGAACCGGAAAAATTGTTTGCTCTGCCGGAAACAAAACTGGCGGAACTGATTCGTCCCGCCGGTTATTTCAACGTCAAGGCACGCCGGCTGCGCTCGTTTCTGCGCGTGCTCGTGGAGACGTTTGGCGGCGATTTGGACCGGCTGTTTGCCGGTGAAACTTCCGTGGTTCGCGAGCGGTTGCTGGCCATCCACGGCGTCGGGCCGGAGACGGCGGACAGCCTGCTGCTTTACGCGGGCGGACATCATAGTTTCGTGATTGACGCCTACACGAAACGGATTTTTCAGAGGCACGGATGGAGTCGGAAAGCAGAAAGCAGAAAGCAGAAAGCAGAAAATAAAAATCCAAAGCCGGGCGATTATGATGAACTTAAGGCGCTTTGCGAGTCGGCACTGGGCCAAAAGCGGGGCGCAGTGCGGCTGGATTACTGGCAGGATTATCACGCGCAACTGGTGATGGTGGGAAAACATTTTTGCCGGACGCGCGCACCGCATTGTGACGAATGCCCGCTCAAGCCGCTGCTGCCGCGGAGGTGAAATGACTAATGACTAAATCCGAATGACTAAAGAATGACGAATTTCCCAAATCCGAATTGGCCATTTGAGCATTTGAAAATTCCTTCGTCATTATGGTTTAGTCATTCGTAATTTCAACTGTGCGCTTGAGTTCAAGAAGATTCACGTTTAATTATCTGCGCCGTCACTCGCATGAATTCGACACTTATCATCGTGCCGACCGTCAACGAACGGGAAAATCTCCCGCGTGTGGCGCAAAAACTGTTGTCGCTCCCGGCTGGCGTGGACGTGCTGGTGGTGGACGGCAATTCATCGGATGGCACGGGGAAAATCGCGGACGAACTCGTCGCCAAACACCCGCAGATTCATGTCCTGCACGAGCAGAAAAAAAACGGGCTGGGCCGGGCCTATATTGCCGGTTTCAAGTGGGCGCTGGAGCGCGGCTACGAATTCATTTTTGAGATGGACTGCGATTTGTCGCATAACCCGGACGACGTGCCTGCCTTTCTCGAAGCGGCCCGGGATGCCGACCTCGTGCTCGGCTCGCGTTACAAAGATGGCATCCGCGTCATCAACTGGCCGTTGAAGCGGCTGGTGCTCAGCCGCAGCGCGGGCAAATATGTGAAACTGGTCACCGGCATGCCATTCACCGACCCGACGGGCGGATACAAATGTTTCCGTCGGCGCGCGTTGCAGGCCGTCAATCTCGACGCCGTCCAGTCCAGAGACTACAGCTTTCAAATCGAGATGACGCACATCCTCTGGCGGCAGGGATTCAGGATTGTCGAAGTGCCGATCGTTTTCACCGACCGCGCCGAGGGCCATTCAAAAATGTCGGGCCACATTGTTTCCGAGGCGCTCTGGATGGTGTGGAAGCTTTGGTTTCAAAACGGCCTCCGCCGCTGGCCGCGCAAGCGCTAAGGTTTAATCCCGGCCCGGCGGATTGTCTTCCCGGGCTTGCTATTGTCCGCCAATCTGCCAGATTTATCCGATAAATCAAAAATGATTATGAATGCAAACTGGTTCAAAAATTTGTTCGTCGCCGGGCTGGTGTTTGTTTCCACCGCCGCCGCCGTTCCGGCTGCCATGCCCAAGGTCGGTGACACCGCGCCGTTGTTCACCGGCCAGGACCAGGACGGCAAAATGGTGAAGCTGGCCGATCTCACCGGCAAAAAAATCGTGTTGCTCTATTTTTATCCGAAGGACTTCACCAGTGGTTGCACCAAGGAAGCCTGCGGTTTCCGGGATCGCATGAGTGAGTTGCAGAAAGACAACGTCGAAATCGTCGGCGTGAGTTTTGATTCCATTGAAAGCCACCAAAAATTCATCGCCCAATACACATTAAACTTCCGGCTGCTGGCCGACCCTTATGGGAAAATTGTTGATGCTTACGGCGTGAAATGGGGTGGCCGGAATCTGGCCCGCCGCGTCAGCTTTCTTATCGGGCTCGACGGCAAAATTGTCCACATCACTGACGCGGCCAATCCCGATGTCCATTTCAGTGAGATGAAGGCGGCCATCGCCGGTTTAAAAAAGAACTGAACTGCGAAATCCCGGCTCGTCAGAACCGGCGTTGGCTGGTAAACTTCGGACGTGGAGTGGTGGCTTAAAAACCGGGTCGTGGCCCGGGTGCGCGATTTGTTCCGACGTCACTGGCAACGCGCGCTGCGCTGGCGCGAAAAGTTTGTCTTCAATGAAGAGGCGTTCCACCTGGTACTGGCCGGAATGGTCGGCGTTATCGGCGGTTTGGTGAACCTTTTCTTTTTTTATGCCGTGCACCTCGTTCAACCCTGGGATCCGGTGGAGTTCGCGGAAAAGCTGCCTGACTGGGAACGCCTGCTGGTGCCGACCCTGGGCGGATTGGTGGCCGGCCTCATTTTGTATTGGGGTATCCGCCTGGTGGGACGGCAAGGCTCAAGCGATTTGCTGGAGGTGGTCGTTGCCGGCGACGGACGGCTGCCATTCCGCACGGAATCGGTAAAAACGGCGTCGGCGCTGGTAAGCATCGCCACGGGCGCGTCCATCGGACGCGAAGGCGGCATCACGCAGCTGTCGGCCACGCTGGCATCGAAGCTCGGGCAACTGGCGAAGTGGCCGCCCTACCGGCTGCGATTGCTGGTCGGGTGCGGGGCGGCGGCGGGCATTTCGGCGGCTTACAACGCACCGGTTGCGGGCGCAGTGTTCGCGTCGCTGATCGTGCTCGGCAATTTTTCCATGAGCCTTTTCGCGCCGCTCGTGTGCGCGTCGGTGATAGCGACGACCGTGTCGCGGAGTTTCTTCGGGATTCAACCCTGGTATCAAGTGCCGGCGTTTCCGGCCACGACTCCGGCGCAGTTGCCATGGTTTATCTTGATGGGCGCGTTGTGCGGCGGTGTGAGCGCGCTTTTTTTGAAATTGCTGCGAGGAAGCCGGGAACGGTTCAACCAGCTTCACTGGCCGATTTACGTGAAGCTGACGCTGGCCGGGTTGATCGTGGGCGGCATCGCCGTCTTTTTTCCGGGTGTGTGCGGCAACGGTTACTTTGTGACCAACGGGATTTTGCGCGGCGATTTTGCGGATCCTTCCCATCCGCTGTCTGAATTAAGCGGCCTGTTTCTTGCCAAACTGCTGGCGACGGTGGCGACGGTCGGCGCGGGAACGGTCGGCGGCGTGTTCACGCCAACCATGTTTTTGGGCGCGGGAGCGGGCGCGTTGTTCGGCGCGGCGTTGCATCAACTCGGTGGCGCGCCGGGCGTGCCGGCGGGCGCGTTTGCGCTGGTCGGGATGGGCGCCATGCTGGCGGGCACGACCCGGTCGCCGTTGCTGGCGATGATCCTGGCCTTTGAAATTTCGCTCGATTACTCGCTCATGCCGCCGTTGATGCTGGCGTGCGTGGTGTCCGTGCTCGTGGCGCGGCAATTGCACGGGGAATCCATCTACACCGAACACATGCGCCTGAAAGGTTTGTCGCTACAGCGCGAAAGCGAACAGACGGGCGTGGCGATGGACAAGACCGTGGGCGATCTGATGCGCGCGCCGATACCGCCCTTGCGCGAGACGACGACGTTCCGGCAAATCGCCGACCGGTTTCTCGTCAGTTCCAACAATTTTCTGCCCATCGTGGATACTAACCAACAATTCATCGGCGTCGTGGCCTTGCAGGATTTGAAGGAGTTTTTGAACACGAGCCAGAGTTTCGAAGGGGTCATCGCCTACGACGTGATGCGGCCGCCGCCAAAATTCCTTACGCCCGGCCAACGATTGCTCGACGCGCTGCCGATTGTGCTGGAGAGCGAGCTGCGCAACGTGCCCGTGGTCAACAGCCCGGAGGAAAAACGCCTCGTCGGGTCCGTGTCCCGCGCGGAAGTGCTTGCCGTCTTCTCCGAAGCCATCGCGGAAAAAAGCAAGCCCGCCGGCTGAAAAGTGGCGATTGGCAGGAGACAGGGGACGGATTTTTGGATTTTGGCGTCTGCCGGCTTTCTTGCCGCTTGTCACTGGCCGCCGGTCACTTAATCTTTTCGCGTGCCCCTCAAAATCGGCGACCAGTTCACCTTGACAGTTCACGACATCGCGTTCGGCGGCGAAGGGGTCGGGCGAGTGGATGATTTTGTCGTGTTTGTGCCGTTTGTGCTGGTTGGCGAAGTTGTCGCAGTGGAAATCACAGACGTGAAAAAGAATTTTGCCCGCGCCAGGCTGTTGCGCGTCGTGCAACCGTCACCAGAACGCGTCGAGCCTGCCTGCCGCTACTTTGGCGCGTGCGGAGGCTGCCAGTATCAGCATGCGGATTACGCGGCGCAGTTGCGGCTCAAGCAAAAGCAAATCGCCGATTTATTCGAACATGTCGGCAAATTTCCGCGCGAGACCGTCGCGCCGGTGGTTCCCTGTCCGCAACCATACGCTTATCGTAATCGCATCATGATTCGCAGCCAGTGGAACAAGCCGGAGCAAAAGCTGAACATCGGCTTTGTGCGCTGGGACTGTGGTCTGGTCGAAGACATCGAGGAATGCAAAATCGCCGAGCCGGCGCTCAATCAGGACATCCGGCGCGTCCGCCAAAACCCGCCGCCGAAGGGCGGCATCAAGGTCGTGTTGCGGATTCCACCGGAAAACTGGGACGTGCCGCCGGACTCATTTTTCCAGAACAATTTTTTCCTGCTGCCGAAGCTGGTTGAAACCGTCCGCGAATTTTTGCGCGCGGGCGGGGCGCGGCATCTGGTGGATTTATATTGCGGCGTCGGTTTTTTCAGCATCGAACTGGCGGATGCGGTTGAATCGTTTGTCGGGGTTGAATACGACCAGCGCGCCATCCAATCGGCGCGGCGCAACGCCGAGGCGCGCAAAATCGGCAACGGCCGGTTCATTGCCGCGACCGTCGAGGAAGTTTTGCCGGAGACAATGAAGCGCTTTCCGCCACCGATGACAACGGTCATTCTCGACCCGCCGCGCAAGGGCTGTCTGCCGCGGGCGTTGGAATTCCTGCGTGAAATGCAGCCGGCGCAAATTATTTATGTCTCGTGTCATCCGGCGACGATGGCGCGGGACTTGAACATTTTGTGCGGCAACGGTGTCTTTAAGTTGGTGCGCGTGACGCCGCTGGACATGTTCCCGCAAACACAGCATGTGGAATGCGTGGCGGACGTGCGCGTCGGGCAAAGTAGTCTTGCCAAGTGGCAAAACATGGGTTCAACTGGGCCAGTCCAATGACAACCGAAACACGCGATGATCCGCGGAAAAGTTTTGTTCCGCGCTTTCTGCCATGGCTGCTGGCGGCGGCGGCGCTGGCGGTTTATTGGCTCACCCTGAACCGCTGGGTGTCGCAGCTTAACCTGGCAGCGGTAGCCAAAATTTCGGGCTGGATGTGGCAGCCGGAATTGGCCAATCCGCTTCTGTTTCTCGTCACCTTTCCCTTCCGCTGGCTGCCGGCGGCGCAAATTCCAATCGCGTTGAATGTTTTGTCCGCCGCGTGCGCGGCGGCGACGCTCGGCTTGCTCGCGCGTTCGGTGACGTTGCTGCCGCACGACCGCACCGACGCGCAACGCCGGCGCGAGCGCAGCGATTTTTCGTTTCTGACGATTGGCAGCGCGTGGCTGCCGCCGGTTTTGGCGGTGGCGGTTTGCGGTTTGCAACTGACGTTCTGGGAGCACGCGACGAATTTCACGGGCGAAATGTTTGGCTTGTTGCTGTTCGCATTCGTGATTTGGTCGTTGCTCGAATACCGGCTGGACGAACGGGTGGGGCGTTTGTATCTGGCCGCGGCTGTTTATGGCGCGGGGATGGCGGAGAACTGGGCGATGGTGGGATTTTTGCCGGTGTTCATTGCCGCGATCATCTGGATTCGCGGGCTGAGCTTTTTCAATCTGCGCTTTCTCCAGTGGATGGTGTTGTGCGGTCTGGCGGGGTTATCGTTGGTTCTGCTGCTGCCGACGTGGGCGGTGGTTTCCGGCAAAGTACCAGGCGCGCTCTGGTGGCTGGCGTTAAAATCCAGCCTGGCTCCGCAGTATAACGTGCTGAAACTATACTTTCTCTCGTGTATTCACCCGCAACAATATTTTGAGATACTGTTGTTGTTAGTGGCCTACCTGATGCCGTTGTTCGTGCTGGCGATTCGCTGGCAGTCGTCCTTTGGCGACAGCAGCCGGATGGGCATGGCGCTGGCGAGTTTCATGTTTCACGTGGTGCATGCGGTCATTCTTTTTATCTGTGTCTGGCTGGTGTTTGATCCGCCATTCAGCCCCCGCGAAAAAGGTTTTGGATTGACGTTCTACTATCTCATCGCGTTGAGCGTGGGTTACTACAGCGGATATTTTCTGCTGGTGTTTGGCAAAAAGGCCTTCAGCCGCTCGCAACCGCCGCCGCCGGAGCCGCTTCAATTTTTGAATCCCTTCATTGTCGCTGGCGTGTTCGTCCTGGCGGCATTTGCCATCACGGGACTGGTCTATAAAAACACACCGCAAGTTCGCGGCGTCAATGACAACACACTCTGTCAATATGCGTCGTTCCTGGAGGAAAATTTGCCGCGCGGCGGAGGCTATTTGTTGTCCGACGATCCTCAACATTTGTTTCTCGCGCAGGCGGTGCTGGCGCGTGATGGCCGGGCGAAGGAATTTGTGCCGCTCCTCACGGGATCCCTGGTCGTGCCGGCGTATCACCGTTTTTTGCACCGCGAATTTCCGCAAAAATGGCCGGAACTGGTCTCGGCCACCCAAAACAATGCGCTCAATCCTCTGGGATTAATCGGCGTTTTGAATCTGCTTTCCAAAACCAACGAGCTTTACTACCTGCATCCCAGCTTCGGCTATTACTTTGAGCAATTTTATCTGGAACCGCACGGCTCGGTTTACAAATTAAAACCGCTTCCGGACGAAACCCTCCTGCCGCCGCCACTGGACCAAAAGCAAATCGCCGAAAATGAAGCCTTCTGGTCGCGCGTGGCAGACGATGCATTTCCCGCCATCGAGCAGGAAATCGCGCCATCCGATTCCGGCGCGCCCAGGACTTTGGGGCAACGCTTTTTGGCACGCCTCCATGTTGTGCGCGAGCAAAATCCAAACGCGGTGGCCGCCGGCTTTTATTATTCGCGCGACCTCGATTTCTGGGGTGTCCAGTTGCAGCGCGCCGGGGAACTGGAAAAGGCCGCCGGCTGTTTTGAGAAGGCGCAAACACTCAATCCGGACAATGTCGTCGCGCAAATCAACCTGCATTTCAACCAGGACCTGCGCGCCGGTCGCACCGTGCCCATTACCCCGTCCAAAGTCACGAGAGATCAATTCGGCAAATATCATGACTGGAGTGAGGTCGTCAACGTCTGCGGGCCGTTTGATGAACCGAGCTTCTGTTTTGTAAATGGCTACCTTTCGGCAAGAGACAACGGATTTTATCGCCAGGCCGTCGCGTCTTTCAACCGGGTTCGTGAACTCGATCCGGATTATCTGCCCGTGCGGCTCCTCCTCGCGCAAATATATCTTTCCGCCCGCCTGCCTGACCGCGCGCTCGAAGTGCTTCATGACCCGCTCACGCAGCCCTCAAAATTCTCGCTCGCGGATTCCAATTCCACCGAACTCAACGTTCTGGCCGCCGGGGCCTTTCTTCAGAAAACCAACCTCGCGCAGGGCATCCGGTTGCTCGAACTGGAAATCACCCGCCACCCGGACAACAACGATTTGCTGACCGCCGCCGTGCAGGCTTTTGTGATGCGTGGTTTGTTTACCAACGCGTTGGCCGTCATTGACGACAGATTAAAACTTGCGCCCGACGATCCGACCTGGCTTTTCGGCAAAGGCTACATTTGCATGCAGCTGCACGCCTACGACGATGCCACTCCCGCCTTCACGCGCGTGCTCGCCGTCCAAACGAACAACACCGCCGCACGCTTCAACCGTGCGCTGGCCTACTTCGACAGCGGCAAGCTCGACGACGCGCGCGCCGATTACCGGCAGTTGCAACAAACGCTCACCAATTCGTTCCCGGTCGCCTACGGCCTCGGCGAAATTGCCTGGCGCAAACACGAAACCAATGAGGCCATCAGAAATTACAAAATTTATCTGGCCAACGTGAGTACCAACACCGCCGAGGCCACCAATGTCATCCTGCGGCTTCGCGAACTCGAAGGCCATTCACCCTGAAACGCGCCAATGCGCGTCACCCACATTATTACCCGGCTGGTTGTCGGCGGCGCGCAGGAAAACACCGTCGCCACCGTCCTCGGTCTGCGCCAAAAATTCGGTGTCGCCGTTGGTTTGATTTCCGGCCCGACCGCTGGTCCCGAAGGTTCCCTTGAACCCGAATTCGCCGGCACGCCCGGAATTCTCGCTCGCGTCTCCGAACTGGTTCGTCCCGTTCATCCGTGGAAGGATTGGGTGGCGCTGCGCCGGCTCACGGAAATTTTCCGGCAAACCAGGCCCGACATCGTTCACACGCACAGCGGCAAGGCCGGCATTCTCGGCCGCCTCGCCGCGAAACGCGCTGCGGTTCCACTCGTCATCCACACCATCCACGGCCCGTCATTCGGAAATTTTCAAAACGCGTTTTCCAACTTTGCTTTTCGCGCCGCCGAAATGCATGCCGCCCGCGCCACGACACATTTCGTCGTCGTCGCCGATGCCATGAAAGCCCAATACCTCGCCGCCGGCATTGGCCGGCCGGAGCAATATTCGAAAATTTTCAGCGGCTTTCCGCTCGAACCGTTTCTCGCGGTGAAAAACGACCCCGCCCTCCGCGCGCGATTCGGTTTGCAGCCCGGCGATTTCGTCGTCGGCAAAATCGCGCGACTGTTCAAACTGAAGGGCCATGACGATTTGTTCGCCGTCGCGCCCGAGCTCGTCCGCCGCTGCCCGCAAATTAAATTTCTGATTGTCGGCGACGGTGAATGGCGCGGACGATTTGAAAAACTCGCAAAATCCCCCGGCCTCGAACGCCATTTCATTTTCACCGGTCTTGTACCGCCCGCCGAAATGCCGCCGCTGGTCGGGATCATGGATGCGCTGGTGCATCTGTCGCTGCGTGAAGGTTTGCCGCGTGCCCTGCCGCAGGCGCTCGCGGCCGCCAAACCCGTCGTCGCTTACGATTGTGATGGTGCCAGCGAAGTTTGTCTCGATAGCCGGACCGGATTTTTAGTCCAGCCCGGGGATTTGGCCGGTTTGAAAAATCGTGTGCTCCAGCTCGCGAATGACCCCGGGCTTTGTAAAAAGCTTGGCCAGTCCGGCACGGACTTTGTCTGCGAAAATTTCGCCGTCGAAAAAATGGTGGACGCCATCTACAATCTCTACCTGAAGCTGGCCGCCGAACACGGCCTGCGCTTGTGAGCTTTCCATTCAATTATTTTCTCGCCGCGTTTGCGGGCGCGTTTTTAACGACGTTGCTCGCGCTGCCCTGCTGGCGTGAATGGTGCCTGCGCGTCAATCTGGTGGATGACCCCGGCCGGCGCAAAATCCACGACGCACCCGTGCCGCTGGCGGGCGGCTTTGCCGTGCTCACCGGCATCTTGCTGCCACTCGTGATGGGGGCGCTGCTCGCCGTGTCCAGCATTGAAAATCCGCGCGTGCTGCCGCCCCTCGCTTACGGCTTCAGCCACCGCGCACTGGAACTGGCCGCCATCGGTTTCGGCGCGATGGCCATAACCCTGCTCGGCTGGCTCGACGACAAACATGAATTGAAACCGCTGCCGAAATTCGCCGGCCAGTTGCTCATCGCCATTGTTGTCGCCATGGCGTGCAAACGCATTACGTTGTTTGTTCATAGTGAAGTTTTCAGCTACGCCATCACGATTCTGTGGCTGCTCACCGTCATTAATGCGTTCAATTTCGTGGACAACATGAACGGCCTGTGCGCCGGGCTGGGTGCGATTGGCGCGTTGCTGTTCGCCATCATCGCCGCAACCAACGGCCAGTATCTCGTCGCGCTCACCGGCTTTTTGATGTGCGGCGCGTTGCTCGGTTTTCTGCCCTGGAATTTCCCGAACGCCCGCGCGTTCCTCGGTGACGCGGGGAGCCACCTCGTCGGGTATCTGCTCGCAGTGATGGCCATTCTACCGCACTTTTACACAAAACAAAATCCGCGACCGCTCGCCGTGCTTTCGCCGCTGCTGGTGCTGGCCGTGCCGCTGGCCGACCTTGCCCGGGTCGTGATTTTGCGGACATGTACGCGCAAACCGTTCTGGATTGGCGACACGAACCATCTTTCGCACCGGCTGGTGCGCGCGGGACTCAGCCAGACCCGCACCGTACTTGTCATCTGGCTGATTGCCGCGATGATCGGCGTGCTCGCCACGCTGCTTTGATTTGCGTTCCCGTCTCAAAATTCTGTTCGTGTCTTTCGTGTCTTTCGTGGTTAATTTTCCGGCGTGAAACTGCTCTTCATCGGCGACATCGTCGGCCAACCGGGACGCAACGCGGTTAAAACCCTGCTGCCCAAACTCCGTCAGCAGCACGCGCTTGATTTCGTCATCGCCAACGGCGAAAACTCCGCCGGTGGTTCCGGCATCACGCCCAAAACTGCCGAAGAAATTTTCTCGGCGGGCGTTGACGCCATCACCAGCGGCGACCATTTGTGGGACCAGAAAGAAGTCATGGAATTGCTCGCCAACGAAAAACGTTTCCTGCGTCCGCTCAATTATCCGCCCGGCACGCCGGGGCAGGGCAGTGCCATATTTGAAGTGCGGAATGCGGAGGGCAAAGTGCGGAATTTAATAGGGGTTTTGAACGCGCAAGGCCGCACGTTCATGCCGCCGCTGGAACATCCGTTTCTCCTCGCCGCCGAAGAGGTGAAGCGGCTGCGCGAGCAGACCAAAATCATCTTCGTGGATTTTCACGCCGAGGCGACCTCGGAAAAGATTGCGTTCGCACGCTTTCTTGACGGGCAGGTGAGCGCGGTGGTGGGCACGCACACGCATGTGCAGACGGCGGATGAACAGATTTTCCCCGGCGGCACGGCTTATCTGACCGACGCCGGCTTCACCGGCCCGCACGAAAGTGTGCTGGGCCGCGAAATCGAGCCGATCATCAAACGCTTTCTCACCGGCATGCCGCAGCGATTCGACGTGGCTAAAAACCGCGTGCTGCTTCATGGCGCGGTGATTGAAATTGATGAAGCAACCGGGAAAGCGATAAAAATTCAGCGCGTATCGGAAGGGGCGAACGGCTGACGCATCTGCACCAACCGGCAACTCGCAGCCTCCAGTTGACGATGTTGTGGGCAAAGGAATTTCACACGTGAGAACAATCCGTTGGACTGAATACAGTGAATTGACGGCATTGTTCTTTATCCAATCAATGGCCGTTGCCATTTGGATGGTGCCGTTGAGCATGGTGTTTGCCGCTCACGGCTTGCGTGGCCTCGCGCCCTACGCCTTCGCCGCCGCCGCTCTCGCGACTTTTGTTTCGCCATTGATCTTCGGCGCGATGGCGGACCGCCACGCTTCACCGGTGAAGGTGTTGCGCGGGCTGTCCGGGGCGAGCGCTGCCGCCATGACCCTCTTCGCCTGGAGCGTCAAACAAGGCTGGCCGCCGGGACTGGTGCTGGCTCTGGTCCAGCTTTATGCGCTTTGTGCCGCTCCCACCGGCAGCATCATCACCGCCATCGTCTTTTCGCGCCTGCGAAATTCCCAGCGCGAGTTCGGGCCGGTTCGGGCCGGGGCGACCGTGGGTTGGATGGCCGGCTGCTGGCTGGTGAGCGCGCTGAATGCCGATGCTTCCACGCTTGCGGGATTCACCAGCGCGGCGACGTGGCTGGTGCTGGCGGCGTTTACCTTTCTGCTGCCCAGTGTGCCCCCGCCCAAATCCGCCGGACACCCGACGCTGCTGCAACGACTTGGCTGGGACGCGTTCGTGCTGTTGAGAAATCACGACCATCGCGTGGTTTTCATCACCCTGGCATTGTTCAGCATTCCGCTTGCGGCATTTTATCCATTCACACCGCTCCACTTGCAAGCCCTCGGGTTCAAACACGTCTCCGCCTGGATGACGCTGGGGCAAACGACGGAGTTCATCGCCATGTTCGCTTTGGCCGGACTGTTTCTGCGCTGGCGGTTGAAATGGATCTTTGCCGCCGGGCTGGGCTTCGGCGTGCTGCGCTTCGCCCTTTGTGCGTTCAACGGCAAGGCGTGGGTGCTGGCCGGCACCACCCTGCATGGTTTGTCCTACACCCTCTATTTCATCACCGCCCAAATTTACATAGACGAACGGGTGGGTCCCGAATGGCGGGCGCGGGCGCAGGCGCTGATGACGCTGATGACCAACGGCGTGGGCAACCTTACCGGCTATCTCTGCACGGGTTGGTGGTTCGCCGCGTGCGCGCGTCCGACGGGCACCCAATGGTCATTATTCTGGGGCGTTCTGGCGGCAGCCGTGGCGGCGGTGCTGGTTTATTTTCTAAAGGCATATCACGGAAGGGAGATGCGAAATGTGGACAATCCACTTGCTCAACGCCAGCGTGTCGATTCACCGCTCAGTGATTGAAATTGGCGACGCCAGCGGCAAGGCGCTGGAAACTCAGCGCGTGTCGGAACAATTGCCAACGAATGAATATGGCAGGAACACCCGTTAGAAGAGCAACAACGCCGAAACGAGATCACGAAAGCGACTGGGCGTTTTCTGATCGGACCGGTATCGGATACAAATTTTCTTCAACCTCAAGAATGGGGCAAACAAGCCGGATCGGAACCAGACTTCGGCAACCTTATCTCCAGCAGGTCCAGTCCACGTCGGCGAAAATGTTGTCGCGCGATTCGACTTCGCGCAGCCACGGTTCGTCCACGGACGTGGCCATGAGCTGGTCGTGCAGGGTGAGGAACCGGAGCAGATGGTCTTTTACGCGGCGGCGCGCGTAATCGGGGCTGGTCCCCGTGCGCAAAATGAACGGCCAGTCGCTGGCCTGCGCGAGCAGCAGTTCGCGCGCGGCCTGCCGCAACGCGCGCGCCGGCAGGGTACCGGGTTTTTTAAATCGCCGCGCCAGCTTGGTCATCCGTTCCTGCGCGACCTGCAGGTGCGGATAAATCCATTCGTTCTTCTCGTTCAGCCATGTGCGGTAGTAACCCTCCTCGCCCCAGCTTGACGCGCTGGGCGTGACGATTTGGTTCGTCGGATGCCGCTGCAGATATTCACTGGGCGTCACGAGCACGATGGCTTTCTGATCGTGGAAAGCCTTGCGCGCAAAAAAATCCAGAAATTCCGGCCCTTCATACCACCAATGCCCGAACAATTCCGCATCATACGGCGCCACCACGAGCGGCGGGCGTCCGAGGACGGCGGCCACTTTTTCCGCCTGCGCGACGCGTTGGCCCAAAAAATGTCCAGCGTGTTCCGCCGCTGCCTGCAAGGCCGCGTCGCGCCGGTAAATTTCCTTGTTCGCCGACCCGCCGGTGATGCGATAATACTTGATGCCGGTGAAGCCGCGCGTTTCCGGCGACGGCAAGTGTGGTTTCACATACTCGAAATCGAGGTCAAAGCCGATGTCGCGGTAAAAATCGCGGTAGCGCGCATCGCCCGGATAACCTTCCTGCCGGCTCCAAACCTGCCGCGAGGAATCAAGGTCGCGGCCAAAGGCGGCGAGGCCATTGGGGGTGAAAATGGGCGCGAAAGTGCCGTAACGCGGTCGCGGCCGGGCGTAAAGCACGCCGTGCGAGTCGAGAATGAACCAGCGGATGTTCGCCTCCTGCAAAAATTTTTCGACCCCTTCCACGTAGGCGCATTCCGGCAGCCAGATGCCGCGCGGGTCGCGGCCAAAACAACTGCGATAGTGGTCGCGCGCCGTCAAAATTTGTGCGCGGAGGGACGGCGGATGATTCGCGAGCAATGGCAGCAGCGCGTGCGTCGCGGCGGTGGTGATGATTTCCAGCCGGCCTTCGTCCTGAAACTGGCGGAACGCGCCGACGAGGTCGCGTTTGTAAAAGTGCCACGCGTCGCGAACCGAGGTGAATCGCTGATGATACATCCACGCCAGTTCGCGGAAGGCGCGGTCCCAGTGCGTGCGGTGAATTTCCTTTTCGGCCAACTCAACGAGGCCGTTCAGATGCCGCTCGTAGCGGTTGCGCAACAACGGGTCGCGCAGCATGGCGCACAACGGCGGCGAAAGAGACAGCGTCAGGGGCGCGGCGACGCCATCGCGCCGCCAGCCTTCCATGATTTGAAGCAGCGGAAGATAGGTCTCAGTAACAGCTTCGAATAGCCAGCTTTCCTCCAGAAATTTTTCGTGTTCCGGATGGCGCACAAACGGCAGGTGCGCGTGCAATACGAGGGATAAATAGCCTTGCATGACCCTGGGAAATTATATGTCGATCTTGTCTGAAAGCCATTCCGCAACGGGCCTGGACCTGACCAGAATGACAATCCCGAGCACCAATGGAATGGCCAGCAACGTGCAATGAACTTTTCCGAGGGGAAGGTGATGAACCAGATTGTCGGCCACATACAAACCTTCCACCAGCAGACTCACGCCGATGATTGCCGCGGCGACGAAGCGAACCAGCATCAAAGCTCCTCGTTGCGGCGCATCCATGTGATTCAAATATTTTCCGGCGAAGGCGGCTTCAATGCCGGGTCCTGCGGGTGCGCGCCAACGTCGCCGCGGTATTCGGTGGCCCGGCTGAATTTCAAATCTGCCGCGCGCGCCTCCGTGCCATCGGCGGAAACGGCCACGGCGGGCAGTTCGTATTTGCCGTCCGGCAACGCGAAACGAAAGCTGAACGAGCCGTCGGACCGCAATTTGATTTCGCGGCCGTCGAGTGTGACTTTGGCCGTCGGCTCGGTGGCACCGTAAATGACCAGTTCCGCGTTGACGTTGAACCAGAATCCTTTCGATTGTTCCACGCCGCCGAACGGGCTCGAAAGGCTGGAGACGCCGAGCGAGGAAATTTCGCGTACGAGTTTGCGGCGGATCAGTTCGGTGATTTCCAGCGAGCCCATCCAGACGCGGCGCACTTCATCAATGCTGATGATTTTGGCGAGGGCTTCTTCCTGTTGTGACGTCCACGCCGCGGGTGGCGCGGCGGTCGCGCGCGGCAGGCTAGGATGGCCGTGCCGGCGGAGCTCTTCAATCGCCTGCGCCAGCGGGAGGTTTTCACGCACGGCCTGTTTAATGATTTGAATCAGTTTCGGAAACGGAAATTCGAACGGGATGGTGGCAAATTCCGCCTCGGTTTCCACCGAAGCGGCGTCCGGCGGCGTGACGGTGGCACCGGAAGCGGCGACGCGCATCCAACGGCCTACCGGCGAATAGTAGCCGAGTTCGGCGCTGTAGGAATCTCCAGCACGCTCGACGTGCGCGAACCAGTGGCGCGATTCAGGGTGGACGTGAATTTCGTAAAGCGGGTGGCCTTCGATTTTGCCGCTGTAAATGCGGAGGATCAAATGGCCGTCCGCCGACTTCGCGTTGAGCTTCAACTGCTGCTCGCGCGTCAGGTCCCAATGCGCGTAAAGCCAGTGCGGGTCGCGCGCGGTCAAAAATAGCTTTTTTGTGCCGTAGGCTTCGGGCAATTCGGTTTCCGCCGTCTCAAACTGTTGCGGGGGTGGTGTAGGACCCAGCGCATATTTCTGCCCGGGGCCGCTGGCGGGTGGTGGTGCGGGCTGGTCGCCTTCGAGCAAAATGGGCGGCGCTTCGATTTTTTTGCGGCGGTTGTAAGTGCGGCGAACAACGGTGGCGGCGGGCACTTCGCTTTTAGGGTCGGATTCGGCGTTGCGGCGCGGGCGCACGGTGCGCACGGCCGTTTTCTTTGGCGTTGTCCTCGATTTCATGACCGCAAATCCTCGGTTCGGGGCGATGACTTCATTGCCTGGCGTGAACTTACGGCGTGAATTAGCCGGGCGCAATGGGAATTTTCCAGCCGGAGGTGAATAAGTTTTTGTTTAAATGCGCTTGCGACTTGCGCCAAACGGGTGTTTCCCTGATATTTACCTTACTTGATGAGCCAGTCCAAATCCAGCAGCGGTGCGGGATCGCCAATCACCATTTTTGTGGTGGACGACGAGCAAATGCTGCTTGATCTGGCGGCGGCCATCCTCCAACCGCTGGGTTACGATGTGCGGACGTTCAGCGACCCGCGTGTGGCTTTGAAGGAATTTCCCGCCGCCCGGCCGGTGGTCATTGTAACGGATTACGCCATGGGTGAAATGAACGGCTTGGATCTGGTGCGCGAGTGCAAGCGCGTCAATCCGAAACAAAAAATGATCCTGGTCAGCGGCACCGTGGACGAAAACATTTTTGCAGGCCTGCCGCAAAAGCCGGATCGGTTCATGGTCAAGCCGTATCCCGTCCATGAATTCATCGAGACCATCCGGGCGCTGGTCGCGAGCTGAAATGATTTTGTGCCGCAAATTAGCTCGCCAGAGTCGCGGGCGCGGTGTTAATTGTTTAAGTTATGAATAAGCTCAAAAAAATTCTCTGGGGCCTGGTCATCGTCTTCGTCGTGCTTGTCGTCGTGGCGGTGATTGGGGCGGGTTTGTTCCTCGGCAACATCGTCAAGGCCGGCATGGAAACGGTCGGCCCGAAAATCACCCGGGTGTCCATTACGGTAGACGCGGTGAATTTATCCATTTTGACCGGTTCGGCCAGAATCAAGGGGCTTGTGGTCGGTAATCCCGAAGGTTACAAGGCACCGCAAGCCATCAGTGTCGGCGTGGCCGCCGTCGAAGTGAACCCGTTGTCTGCTCTCTCGGATAAAATTGTCGTGCGCTCGGTTCACGTGGAAGATCCGGAAATCACGTTTGAAGGAAATCCTTTCAGTGGAAACAATCTTACCAAAATCCGTGACAACGTGAATGCCGCCACCGCGTCAAGCCAGAAACCTTCAACGAATCAAACCGCCCAAGCCGCCAGCAAACCCGGCAAGAAACTCGAAGTGGATGATTTCCTGATTACCGGCGCGAAGGTTCACGTCAGGCTCACCGGCATCGGCGGCAAGGAAATGACTTTGCCGTTGCCGGACATTCACCTCACCGGCATGGGGACGGGCACCGACGGTATCACGGCCACCGATTTGACCCGCCGCGTGCTTGACGCCCTTACCGCCGCCACCGTCAAAGCTGTCGCCAACGCCGCCAGCGACATCGGCAAGGGCGCAGCAAATCTCGGTCAGGACGCCGGGAAAACCGCTGGCGAAAGCGTGAACAAGATCACCAAAGGCCTCGGCGGATTGTTCAACAAATCAACGAACTGACGGCGAAAACCGCCTGCCAAACGCGGCAACAAAATTCCTGCAATCGCCGCCGGGCAGGGAACAGGCACGTCTCCTGATTGAGTTGAAACGGCTCCTACGACCGAATCATCGTCAGGATCATTTTGAACCGCTTGATGGCCTTGAGCGCATGGGACTGATTGGCTGGCATGAGGATAAGCCCGCCATGCTGCAGGTGGTGAGGTTTGCCGGAAATCGTGATTTCCGCTTCGCCTTCCAACACCTGCACCAGCGCGTCGAACGGCGCGGTGTGTTCGCTCAAGCCTTGTCCTTCGTCAAACGCGAACACCGTCACGCTGCCGGCCGGCTTCTTCAGGATTTCGCGGCTGACGATGGCACCGTCCTGGTAACTGACGAGTTCAGCGGCCTTGGCCGCTTGCGCACCGGGCAAGCCTTTGGGTTTCGGTTTGGTGTCTTGCGGCATGGTTGTTTCCGTTTTGATGTTCCCGGTTCATGATGGGCCGGGCAATTGCAACTGCGCAATCAGCTCTTGCAGGACCGCCGCGGATTTGGCGAGGGCATTTTGTTCCTCCGGCGGCAGGTTGACTTGCAGGATGCGTTCAACGCCTTTTTGCGAAAGAATGCAGGGAACGCCCAGGCTTACCCCGTTCAAACCATATTCTCCCTCCAACACGGCTGAAACCGTGAGTGCGCTGTTTTGATTGCGCAAGATTGCCGCCGCAATCCGCGTCAGGGCAAGGCCGACGGCAAACCATGTCGCCCCTTTGTAATCGATGATGTGGTAGGCGGAATTTCTCACGGCCTCGGCAATTTTACGCCGGGCTTCTTCCCAGTCCTCACACTTTCCGCAAAGGGCGCAATATTGTTCGATGGGCACGCCCGCCATGTTGGTCATGGACCAGGCGGCCACTTCGCTGTCTCCGTGCTCGCCCAGGATGTAGGCATGGACATTGTGCACGTCCACCTCGCAATGCTGGCTCAGCAGATACCGGAATCGCGCGCTGTCCAGCACCGTGCCGGAGCCGATGACGCGTCCACGCGGCCAGCCGGAGCGTTTTTGAGCGACATAAGTCAGGATGTCCACCGGATTGCTCACCACCACCACGATTGCCGGTGAATTCTGCCGCACAATTTCATCCATGATGTCCTGGATGATTTTGGCGTTGCGCTGCAGGAGCGCCAGGCGCGATTCACCGGGCCGTTGCTTGGAACCGGCGGTGATAAAAATCAGATGCGCATCGCCGTAATCGGTGTTCCGGGCATCTCGAATCTGGACCGAGGGGAAGAAGGCTTGGCCGTGGGCCAGATCGAGCACCTGTCCCATGGCCAGTTCGTGGTTGGCGTCCAGCAGGCCAATCTCTTCCGCCAATCCGCTTTGGGCCAGCGTGTAAGCAAAGGTGGAACCCACCGCGCCCGCCCCGACAATCACCACCTTTCTCGGTTTCCAACTTTCGTTATTCATTTGCTGTTATTGGTTGTGTTGGCGTTTGAGTCCTTGGTTTGCCGGCAAAATCCCGCCGCCCAGACGGCGCTGGAATTGGCACGACAGTCAAATCGATGAAACCGTAATGGAATGGCTGCGGTGAGGCAACGCGACAATTCAATTCGGAGGGCGGAGTTCCACGACGCCCTGGTTAATAGACGGGTTCTCGGGTCGCTAATCAAGAAACGCCTCAGCCAACCACGAAATACACGAAGCACACGAAAAGTGGAATGCCCGGTCTGGATTTTGCCCTTTTGTGTGATTCGTGTATTTCGTGGTTAATAATTCTGGCCGCAAAATTCACCCGGTTGAGTTGCGCCACTTGAGTTGCTTCACCTGCGCGTGTTCAGGATGCTGCGGATCGAGGCTGCGCAGTTCGAATTCCGCGCCGTCGCGGGCGAGCGTCGCCCGCACCCAGCCGCTCGGGCGGCCTTCCTTGAAGACGTAACTCGTCGGCGGCAGATTGATGAAATGCACGCCGCTTTCATGCTGCGCGATGTGCCAATCGTGGGTGTGGCCGAAAATGAGCGCCTTGACCTGACGCCGCGGTGCCAGCGTTTCCATCAGCGCCGCCGAATCCAGCAGGCCCGTCGTGGGCTTGGGAAATTGCGGATTGTGATGGACCACCACCACCGCCGGTTTGTGCCGGCGCGCATCCAATTCGCGCGCCAGCCAGCCGAGCTGCACCGCGCCGAGTTCGCCCGGCGTTTTGTCGGTGACCTCCAGCGAATCGAGCAGAAACCAGTTCACAAGGTCGCCGGCGAAAACCGCCGCCTGTCTCTGGGGAACGGATTTTAATTTCGCCGCGTCGTGCGGAAAGGCCCGCCAGAAATTTTCCCGGTCGTCGTGATTGCCCAGCGTCAGGTAAACCGGCGCCAGCGCGCGGACGGGTTCAATTCCTTTGCCGAACGTCGCATAATCTTCCGGCTTGCCGAGCAGGAAGGCGAGATCGCCGTTCACGATGACGGCGGCGGGTTTCACCGGCCAGGCGGCAAGTTCGCGCGCGCAGGCGGCGAAATGGTCAGCCATGTTGACATTCAAATATATCCGCGCTCGATCGCTGGCAATATGCGTGTCAGAGAAAAAAACGAACGTGTGTTTATCACGTGATTTGCCGAACAATCCAGCGTGAGCCTGGGGCGCCAGCGCGACGGCGGCGCCGGCCAGCGCGGCGCGCTTCAGAAATTCCCGACGTGTAAGTTGCGGCAAATGGAGCGGCATAAGTTCACAAAAGGAATCCCGCCAGCGACGCGGTCATGTAAGCGGCGAGCAGACCACCGCACATGGCGCGCAGGCCGATTTTGGCCATTTCGCTGCGGCGTTCCGGTGCGAGTGAGCCGATGCCGCCGACTTGGATGGCGATGCTCGAGAAGTTCGCGAACCCGCACAGCGCGTAGGTCGCAATCGTGAAACTGCGCGGATCGAGCGCCAGTTCCTTCGCGTTGGCCGTGAGGTGGAGGTAGCCAACGAATTCGTTGAGCACGACGCGTTCGCCGAGGATTTGCCCGACGTTCACGCAATCCTGCGCCGGCACGCCCATCAGCCAGGCGAACGGCGCGTTGACCCAGCCGAAAATCGTTTGCAACGTCGCCGGATGCGCCGCGCCGAAATAATATTGCGGCCACGTCACAATGTAATTCGCCAGCGAAATCATGGCGATGAACGCGATGAGCATGGCGATGACATTCAGCGCGAGTTGGAAGCCGTCGCCCGCGCCGCGGCAGATGGCGTCAATGGAATTGGCCGTCGTGCGCGGGATGGTGGCGGGTGCGGTGGCTGCGGTTTCGCTTTTTTCGGTTTCCGGCAGGAGAATTTTCGCGATCATCAGCGCGGCGGGACAGTTCAATACCGACGCGGTGAGCAGGTGTCCGGCGGTGTTGGGGTAGCCGGCACGCATGCCCATGGCCGCATAGACCGCCGCGACACCGCCGGCGATGTGCGCCATGCCGCAGACCATGATGGTCATGAGTTCGCTGTGCGTCAGGCGCGGCACGTAAGGCCGGATCATCAGCGGCGCCTCGGTCTGGCCCATGAAAATATTCGCGGCGGCGGAAAGCGTTTCGCTGCCGCTCGTGCGCATGATTTTGCGCATCACCCACGCGAAGGCGTGGACGACTTTCTGCAAAATGCCCCAGTGATAGAGCAGCGACGAAATGCTCGCGACGATGATGATGGTGCCCATGACGAGAATGGCAAAGATGACCGAGTTGCCGGGGCCGAATTTTTCCGTGAGCAAATTTTCATCCGCCAGCGGGCCGAAAACAAATTTGCAGCCTTCGTTGGAAAACTGGATGAGCTTCTGAATCACCTTGCCGGCAAAATCAAACAACGCGCCGCCCCACGGCGTTTTCAAAATCAGCAGGGCCAGGGTAAATTGCAGGCCGACGCCCCAAATCACCGTGCGCCACGGAAACAGTTTCCGGTTGTAGGAAATCGCCCACGCCACCGCGATCATCGTAAACCAGCCGAGCAGACTGATCAGTTTCAGGTCCATGAATTATTTTTGGCAGACGTGCTGGCAGACCTGTTTATAGACCTGCGGATGCAGCACGCCGACGAACGGCAGGTTACGATACCGTTCCGCGAAATCCAGCCCATAGCCGACGACAAAAAAGTCCGGGATTTCAAAGCCGACGTAATGCGCCTCGACGTCCTCCGTCCGGCGGCCCGGCTTGTCGAGCATCACGCAGATTTTTATCCGGCGCGGTTTGAGCGCCTGGATTTTGGGCAGCACGCGGCTCATGGTTTTGCCGGTGTCGAGGATGTCGTCCACCAGCAGCACGTCGCGTCCGCGCACGTCCAGCCGCAATTCCTTGGTGAAAACCAGTTCGCCCGATTCCGTGCCGAGGCCGTAGCTGGAAACGCCGATGAAATCGAGCCGCAACGGCAGGTTGAGATGCCGGATCAAATCCGCGAGGAACATGACCGTGCCGTTGAGCAGGGAAACCACCACCATTTCGCGTCCGCGAAAATCGTCCTCGATTTCGTGCGCCATCAGCCGGATGCGGCGGGCAATCTGGCCTTCTGTGATGAGCACGCGCTCGACCTCTTTGCGCCATCCGCCTTCGCTCCGCTTCGGCACGACGCGGCGTGGTGGGACGGCTTTCACGGGGGTTCGGTTTCTGACTGGACGCGCCATTTGCCGACCATGTTAGCCGCACGCCAACGATTGCCGAGAACTTTCTTGCCTCACGCTGAACGCTTCAACACCGCACTCATTTGCTGGACGAGCCAGTCGGCTTCGGGTTTGTCGGCGATGCTGTTCGCGGCGGTAATACCACTGGGATCGCTCACGCTGAATTTCAATGGCGGTTTTTGACCGGTCTGAATGAACTTCTCTTTTTGCGCCTCAAAATCATTGCCATCGCGAACGTGGATTTTCAAATCATAATATGCTGAATGTCCGACGGTCATGCCTGGTTGTGCGCTGATGCCGGTGATGGCGGCGGCGACAATGTTGTGTTCCTTTTTGAAAATCAGCCATGAAGTTTGAACAGTGGCACTTTCCGGGGTCGCAACCACACGGCTGCGGCGAAACCAAAGATCACTCACCCAAAGGCCGATCAGCAAATCCAACACGCCGAAAACGAGCGGGAAAAGGAGCGGCGCGTGCTTCCAAAACAGCAGGATGACGATGCCCGTCCAAATCAGCCAGAACAAAGTCAGGCCGGCGGCGGGGCCGACATTGCGCGCGGCGGGGAAAATGAATTCCTTTCCGCCATCCGGCAAATCGTTGACTTGTATTTTGGAATGGATTTGTTTCCGAATTTCGTCGAGCGACATCTGGTATTGCGCCGTCGGGTCATCGGAAACTTCCGGCACTTCGGGCAGTTTGAAAACCGGCACTTCAAATCGGGCATGAAAATCCGGCCCGCGCAGTTTCGCGGACGCTTCGAGGCACCAGTGAATCCCGTCGCCTTTCGCCGGCGTTGATTCCGGTTGATTGTCTGGCAATTTGAAATAAACCGGGATGCCGGTGGCGTTCAAATCGGTTTGCGGCAAATCCGGCCGTAGCCATTTTTCGTCCTGCCAGAGGATTTTTTCGCTCGTGCTGCGGTCCTTGCCCGAGCCGGTTGTCGTCCGGAGAATGCAACTCAAGCGCAGGTGCAATCCGTGTTGCGGCTGCAATTTTGTTTTGACCTGAATTTCGCCTTCGAGCGTGCCGCCAAGCGCGGCGGGAATCGCGGCCATTTCAAAGATGCTTTGGCCGAATTTTCGCCAGGCCAGCGTCATGTTCAGCGCATAAATAATCATGCCGATGCCGACAATGGGAAAGAGCAGCGCGATCAAAATTGCATGATTGCCCTTGTGCAATTCCCCCGGCAGGCTTATGAGAACCACGGGGGCGGAAATCAGGTTCCATACCCCGGTGAAAAGCCAGAGAAAAAAAACGGACTTTTTCGAGCCGGAAGCTATCCGGCCTTTCGCCCAGTCAGCGCGCTGGAGCCAGGGCTGTTCGGGGGTTTCGGAAACGGAAGGTTTGAGGCCGGCGCTTTGAATCACCATTTTTTTGGCGTTGATGCCAAAGATGAGCGCCACGAATCCGACGCACGCGGCGATGAAGCTCAAGATGGTAATTACTCTTTGCCGCGGTAATCCGCCGATCATGTCATGCACAAGCATCACCAGAGCCGCAATTCCCAGCAGTGCAAAGGGAAGCGACAAAAGCATTGCCCGCGTGCGTGCCGCTTTTGGGTCCGGCGGCGTGGACGGTTCGTCTTTGAAAATCCAGTTTTTCATCGCAAGCTAAATGTGTTTTGCTTCAGCAACGCGTCAAGATTATCGAGGCAAAGCTGCGACCAGGATTCCATCTGTTCACGTCTGGTCTTAAGTTCCTCAATGGGAACAAACTCAACCTGCGTGATGACTTGTTCGTTTTTCCTCACCTTGTCCGGGGTGCGAAACAACAAGTGCACAATTCCAAAATGAACACGACCGACTTCGGTAGAATCGTCGTTGATCAGGCCCACGGGTTTTGCGTCGAATGCGCCTTGAACGGCAAGTTCTTCGCACACCTCTCGCTTGACAGCCTCTTGAAATGCCTGCAAACCGACCGTAAAGAGCGAATGATCTTTGTCATTGATGTGACCGCCGATGCCAATTGATCCTTTGGAGGCTAATCGCTGTTCGCCAGCCTTCTTGCCACGCACATAGTGAAGAACACTTTTCCCATCAGTAACCACCACATACGGAATAATCTGTTTGAAATCCGGATTGATTTCAGCTTGGGCGCGGGGCTGAAAGCTGTTGTTCTTCTTGTCCAGGATTGCCGGCAGATAGCGATCAACATCGGCACTGAATCCTTGAAAAACGCCAAGCTGCTCGAAAAGCGAGCGAGGAAAAACGAGAACATTTTCGTCTGCAACAGCCATAATCAGTTAAGAATACAGAAGCCGGAATTCAGAAGCCAGAATTTAGCAGCCGGAAAATTTCTGCCGCTGCCAGGTTTCTGGATTCCGACGCGCAAATTCCGGATTCTTCCGAAAATTACGCTTTGAACTTCGGGCGCAAACGCCTATAAAAACCCCATGCCTACGCTTCTAGCCAATGGCGGCCCGGTGATTTGGCTGATTCTGCTCGCCGCGGCCATCGCCATCGTCGTGTTCATCGAGCGCGCATTGTATTGCCACCGCTCGCAAATCAATTCCACCGAATTCCTCAATGGTGTCCGGACGGTGCTCAAACGTGACAACGTCGTCGAGGCCATTTCCATTTGCGACGCCACACCCAGCCCGGTCGCGCGCCTGGTCAAGGCCGCTCTGCTCAGCCGCGATCGCGGACGCGACCGTGTGCGCGAAGCCGTCGAGGAAGCGGGTCTCACCGAAGTGCCGCTGCTTGAGGAAAAATTGAATCTGCTCGCCACCATTGCCCAGATTACGCCGTTGCTGGGCCTGCTGGGCACCATCACCGGTTTCATGGAAGTTTTCGGCCAGATGCAGGAAGCCGGTTTGTATGCGCACGTTGAGCAGCTTTCCCACGGCGTCTGGCGGGCGCTCATCTGCGCCGCGGCGGGTATCGCTGTCGCGATTCCCGTCCATGCCGGATACAATTATCTCGTCAGCCGCATCAACAAGATCGTCCTCGACATGGAACGTGCCGCCGGCGAAGTCATTAATATCGTCACGGAAAACGGCGCTCAAAAAGCCCCATGAAATTTCCACGCAATGTACGCCTGCTGCGCAGCCCGTTTGACCTGGCGCCGTTTGCCGCGGTGTTCTTCCTGCTGGTGATTTTCATGGTGTTGGGCGGGCTGGTCTATACGCCCGGAGTACGGATTGAGCCGCCTCTGGCGGACGGCTTGCCCGGGACGGACCAGCCGACCATAGCTGTCGCAGTGGATGCCGGCGGACGATATTATTTCGCCAACCAAATCGTCGGCGAAGGACAATTAACGAACGATTTGCGCGCTGCCGCGGCAAAATCTCGCGAACCACTCACGCTCGTCATCCACGCCGATAAAGCCGTGACTTATGACCAGCTCATCCACCTGACGATCATCGCCCGCGATGCGGGGATCCACAACGCCTTGGGCGCCACGCTGCCGCGGGTCATCAACACCCCCGACAAGCCATGAGCGAATTGCGTGCAGGTTCGCCCGCGCTTGGGCTGACTGGGCCAAAGCCGGCGCACGCCGGCTGGCCGCTCAGCCGCTGGTTGATGCTCATCGCACTGGTCTGCGCCGCGCACGTCGGGTTGCTTTACATGTTCGGCGCGCGGAAACAAATTGTCCCACGTCACGTAACCGATGCTCCGACATTGAAATTCGCCGACGGTTCGGACGAGTTGCTGGCGCTCAACGACCCGACCCTTTTCGCGCTGCCGCATCCCGGAGATTTTGTGACGGCGATATGGTCCCAGGCGCCGGTTGTGGAACCACCGACGAACCGCTGGACGGAGGCGCCGCGCTGGCTGCCGTTGTCCGCTAATGGATTGATGACAGTCTTCAACCGATTCATGCAGACCAACTATTTCGCGGGCTACACAAACGAATTCAAACCGCCGCTCAAGCTCAGCACACCGGCGCCGCCCATCGAGCCGGCGCTCGCGCAAGCTTCCACGATGCGCGTCGCAGGCGATTTGACGCGCCGACGATTGCTCACCCCGATGGATTTGCCGTCGTGGCCGTTTGCGGATGTGATTGCCCCGAGCAGGGTGCAGTTGCTTGTGGATGAAGCGGGCAATGTGGTTTCGGCCATCGTCTTGCCCTCGGACAACAGTTTGGAAGCCCTCAGCCATTATGACGCCGCCGATCAGTGCGCGCTCGAACTCGTCCGCACCGCGCGTTTCGCACCCGCGTCACACTTGACCATCGGCCAGATGATTTTCACCTGGCACACCGTTCCGCCGCCAGCGACCCATTCACCCGCCGCCTCGCCGTGACATGAATGTTCCCGCACTGATTTTCATTTACGTGACCGTGCTGCTCGGCGCGCTGTGTGGACTGGGGATTTATTCCGAAATGCGCCGCCGCCGCTTCGGGCCGACGCATACGGAGGACCGGATTTTCCGCTGCAAAAATTGCGGCTACGTCTATACCGATGACCCGGACGTGGACCGCTCGCGCTGCGCCCAGTGCGGCAAACTGAACGAGCCGATTGCGTTTTAAGCTCCAAATTCCAAGCACCAAGCTCCAGAGAATTTTCAAACTTCAACCTCCAAACTCGCCGGCGGAGATTCTTGATGTTTGGTGATTAATGTTTCTCTGGAGCTTGGATGTTGGCGCTTGGAGCTTTAATTTCCCGTCTTCAATTCCACTACGTCATGCGGGGCGGCCTCGCGCATGCCGGCGGGGCTGACCCGGATGTAACGCGCCTTCTCGCGGAGTTGCGCGAGGTTCGCCGCGCCGAGATAACCCATGCCGCTCTGGATGCCGCCGATGAGCTGCGCCAGCACGCGGTCCACCGAGCCGCACGCCTCCTTGAGCGCTTCGATGCCTTCGGCGGCGACTTTTTGCGTGGGATTGGTCGGCTGGCCGTAACGCGCCGCCGAGCCGGCTTTCATCGCCGCAAAACTGCCCATCCCCCGGTATTGTTTGTAAAGTTTGCCGCCGATTTCGAGGATTTCACCGGGCGCTTCGTTGCAACCGGCAAAAATCCCGCCGCAAATCACCGCCTGCGCGAGCGTCAACGCCTTCACGATGTCACCGGACTTCGCAATGCCGCCGTCGGTGAGAATGGCGACTTTCTTTTTCGCTGCCGCGCGCGAGCAAACGTAAAGCGCCGTCATTTGCGGGATGCCCACGCCCGCGACGATGCGTGTGGTGCAAATCGAACCCGGCCCTTGCCCGACTTTGATGGCCTTCGCACCGCAATCGGCCAGATATTCGACGCCCGCCGCGCTCGTCACGTTGCCGGCGATGAGCGGCAGTTTCGGAAATGCGTCGCGCAATACTTTCACCGTGTCGCCGACGCCTTTGCTGTGGCCGTGCGCGGTTGAGACGGCGACGGCGTCCACGCCGCGTTCGACGAGCCCGCCGACGTGATTCAGGATGCGCTCGCGATCCAGTTCACCAAACGCGTTGCGCGTGGCCGAGACCGCCGCGCCGCAAACGAGCCGGAAGTTGGCATCGCGCGCCGGCTTGAATTGAGCATTGCGTTCCGCCGCGAGGCGCTCGATGTCGCTCAACGTAATCAGCCCGTGCAGATGATCCTTGTCGTCCACCACGAGCAATTTGTGGATGCCGAGGTGCTCGTTGAAAAATTTATCGGCCCGGGTGATCGGGTCCTTGCCCAGCTCCTTCTTGTTAAGCGTGTGGACCTGCGCGCGTGGGGTCAACGCCTCGGCCACTTTGCGTTTGGCGTAACGCGGTTTGACCACATGACCGGGGAGGAGGCCGACCAATTTGCCGGTCGCGTTCACCACAGGAAACGTGCTGAAGGAGAATTTTCGTTCCTCAATCATCTTCAAAACGTCGCCGATGTATTGATCGGGCAAGACCTTGATCGGTTCTTGAATCATGCCGTGCACGTGAAACTTCACCCGGCTGACCTCAGAAAGCTGCTGGCGTTCCGGCATGTTGTAGTGGATGAGGCCGAGGCCGCCGTTGAGCGCCATCGCAATGGCCATGCGCGATTCGGTCACGGTGTCCATGTCGGACGAAATCACCGGGATGTTCAGAAGCAAATTTTCCGCGAGCCGGGTTTCGAGCTGCGTGTCGCGCGGCAGGATTTCGGAATAGAGCGTCGCGAGCGTGATGTCGTCGAACGTCAGGCCAATCTTGTTGTTTGCAGGGAAGAACTGATCCGCCGGCTGGTAGAATGGATCGTCAAAACCGGAATTGCGCGTAGCTGCCATGTCAGAAAATGAAGTCTGGCCGGCGGCTTTGGCAAGACAAATTTGAAACCCGTTCTGGCGTCAATGCGGATGAGTGTGACGCAGAATGCGTGACGGATGCGAGCTTTAGCTGAGAATCTGACGATCTTCAGTCGGCAGGGCCGGTGCCACTTCAATCTCATCATAACGATTCATGCGGTAGATGATGATCGAAACGGCCCAACTCATCACAAAGACTCCAATAATGGCGAAGCCGATGACGCCGAAGTTGTTGTTCAAGGAGCCAATCATGTCCCAGGTGGCACCCTGTATTTTAAAATGATCGCCGATCAGACCCAGCACCTCGATTCCGCCGACCAGCAATGCTACCAGGACTGAAACAAAGGTGATGGTCATGTTATAATAAAGTTTGCGGATCGGTTTGACAAAGGCCCAACCATAAGCGCCGAGCATCAGGATGCTGTCGGTCGAATCAATCAACGCCATGCCTGCCGTAAAAAGGGTCGGGAAAATGAGGATTGACCAGATCGGGAGGCCCTTGGTGGCTTCCGTCGCCGAGATGCCGAGCAGGCCCACTTCTGTGGCGGTATCGAAACCGAGACCGAAAAGAAAGCCGACCGGATACATCTGCCAGCCATGTTCAATCAATCGAAACAAATTCCGGAAGATGCGTCCGAAGAATCCGCGCTTGGCAAGGATCAAGGTGAGGTCCTCATCCACAAATTGGCCTCCCCGCTTGACGTGCTGAAAGGTGTGATAGACCGAAACGAGAACGATGATGTTGGCAATGGCGATGGCCAGAAGGAAGAAAGCGGAAACGGAAGTCCCGATAATTCCGCCGATGGATTCAAAAGAATTGAACCGGTCCTTGATCGCGACGGAAGTCAGGGCGATAACGACCGATAAACCGAAAACGATGGTCGAATGGCCGAGGGAAAAAAAGAAACCAACGGCAACTGGCCGTTTGCCCTGCTGCATCAACTTGCGCGTCACGTTGTCAATCGCTGCGATGTGATCGGCATCCACTGCATGACGAAGGCCAAACGTGTAGGCCAGGAACGCCGTGCCCAGCAGAACCGGATGGTTATGAAAGGCAATCAGCGCCCAGATCCACGCCCCCGCATTAACGCCAATGAGCAACGCATACAGGGAGACAATCCGGCCTTTCACGCCGGATGAAATGCCTGCACCAAAATTCGCTGCTGTCTTGCCTTCTATTAACCCGTCCGGGATGTCCATGACAAAATTTTCAACTTATCCGGCTCCCGCGCAATGTAAATCTTCATACGAATTTTGTTTTTCGTAACACCAATTTTGCCGGAGGGCGGCGGGTTGACGCGGCAAAAGGCTTTGTTATCGTCTGCTCATTGCATGAAAAGAGAAACCGTCAGCCGTTTCAGCGTGTCCCTGCCGCCGTCGCTCCTGCGGCAACTGGATCAGATGTCGGGCGAGAAAGGCTACGACAACCGTTCGCTGGCCATTGCCGACATGATTCGCGACCGTCTGGTCGAGCACCGGCAGAAATTCGGCAACGAAGACATCGCGGGCACCATCACGCTGGTCTATGACCACCACAAGCCACATCTTCAGGCCACCCTCACGGACATCCAGCATGACCACCATGACGTGATTCTCTCAACGGTGCACGTTCACCTGGATCATCAAAATTGCCTCGAAGTATTGCTCGTGCGTGGCAAGGCGGCGGAGATCCGAAAAATTGCCGATGAATTACTTTCGGCCAAAGGCGTGAAACACGGCAAGCTCACCGTGACGACCACAGGCAGGAATTTGCCGTCGTAAACGCGTCCAACTTCTACGCGTTAATCCGGATAACCGTTTGGATGCTTTTTATGCCACGCCCAGGCGGTTTTGACGATGTCTTCAAGCTTCGGATATTTCGGCTTCCAACCCAGTTCGCGGATGGCTTTTTCGGCGGACGCGACCAGCCGGGGCGGGTCGCCGGGACGCCGCGGTTTTTCCATAGCCGGGATTGTCTTTCCTGTGATTTTCTCGCACATCTGGATGACTCGCTTCACGGAATAACCGTCACCGTTGCCAAGATTGTAAAATCCGGTCTTGCCCGGTTGCAAGCCGAGGATGTGCGCCTGCGCGAGATCAAGGATGTGAATGTAATCGCGGATGCACGTGCCGTCCGGCGTCGGATAATCCGTGCCGAAAATTTCCGCTTGCGGCAACTGGCCCAGCACAACTTGCAGCACCCTCGGAATCAGATGGGTTTCAATGCGATGATGTTCGCCGAATTTTTCGCTCGCACCCGCGGCGTTGAAATACCGGAACGCGATGAACTCCAGCTTGTAAACCTGCTGATACCACTGGAGGATTTTCTCGAACATCAGCTTGGACTCGCCGTAGGGATTGATTGGGCGTTGCGGCAAATCCTCCGTCATCGGCACGCGGTCGGGCGGACCGTAGGTGGCGCACGTGGAACTGAACACGAATTTCTTCACACCGCATTCGACGGCGGCGTCGAGCAGCTTGAGGCCGTTGACGACATTGTTGTGAAAATACTTTTTCGGGTTCTCCATGGATTCACCGACGAGCGCGCTGGCGGCGAAGTGCATGATGGCGCCGGGTCTGGCGGTTTTGACGGCATTGAGAATGTCGCCGGGTTCCTCCGGTTTGCCGGAAATGAATTTGGCGCGCGCATCCACCGCCGAACGATGGCCTTCGGTGAGGTTGTCATAGACCGTGACCGCGTGGCCGGCATTGAGCAGTTCTTCGGTACAAATGGAACCGATGTAACCCGCGCCGCCGGTAACGAAGACATTCATGTGGAAACTATGGAAAGAAAGTGCGACGGTTCAAAGCGTAAAATGAGATTGCGACCTCGGCAGAGCGTTGGCCAAATCAAAGGAGCGCAGACAGCCATGTTGGTTTGTAGAAACCTTTTCCGTGTGCCAGCGTCCAACAGAGCATGAAACCAGCAAAGAGCGGTCGTGCCCAACTTCCCGTCGTCGAGCCAGTCGCTGATCTGGCCATGCGGTTGAGCCGGCCGCATCTGGCCGATTACGGTGCCAGCCGCAGTCGGCATGACTTTACGCAACGGCAACTGATGACCTGCCTGGTTTTGCGGGCTTATCTCAAAACGACGTATCGTGGGGTTCTGGAATGGTTGGCGGTCAGCTCCACCTTGCGGGAACGTTTGGGAATGACTGAAAAGCTGCCCCACTTCACAACACTACAGAAGTTCAGCGCCCGCAGCAACGTGGTGGCCATTGCCCAGCAGTTGATCGCCCGGATCGGGCAAGCGGCCGCCCAGCAAGAACCGGCGCCCACGGCGGCGGCCATGGACGCCACGGGACTGGCCGGCAGCACGGCTAGTGAATACTTTCGCCACCAGAGCGGAAAGCGGTGCCACCAATGGGTAAAGGTGTCAGTGGTGGTGCTCTGCACGAGTCTGTTGCCTGTGGGAATGGTGGTGAGCCTTGGACCGAGTAATGACCGCACCCAGGCCGAGGCCTTGTTGACTCAGGCCCAAGCGGTGTCGCGTCCGGCCACGCTCTATGCGGACGGAGGTTATGATGCCGAATGGATCCATGCACGCTGTCGCGACCACTGGGGCGTGGAGAGTATCATCAAACCGTTGAATCATCGAGCGGATGGGACGCGAAGTGGGCGATGGCGCAGTGGCATGAGTGAGCAATACTTGCAGGAACGGGGCTATGGACGGCGTTGGGCGGTGGAAAGCTTCTTCAGCGGTCTGAAACGAACGATGGGCGCAGCTTTGAATGCCCGCCGCCACGATCGGATGCTGGCCGAAGCCAGTTTCCGAGTATTGGCCTACGCCCTCCGCCGTTAGGCGAGGTCGCCGCTGCCCGGATGTTTTCAACAGAGCAACAGCCATGTCCGCAAGTGGAGGAAGAGCCGGTTCGGGCGGACAAGGCTCTCCGCGCTCCGGGTTCTCAGGAAAGCGTGTGAACGGTTTCGACGCGCGTAATCAGCCATTCGCCATCGGTTTGTTGAAAGGTGAATTTCATCTCCTGCACGATGGAATCGCGTTGACCGGCGACGTTCGCCTCGACGGTGAGATCCGCCACGGCGGATTGTTTGTCCGGGGCAACGGTGATCTTGATATCGGGAAATTGAACATCCAGTCCGCTCAACGCCGAGCGGGCGCCCAAGGCGGCCTGCTGGATTTCGTCGCGGCCCAGCAGGCGGTGCTGAATGCGCCCGGGCACATCGATGTTGATCTCGACATTGGTGGCGAAAAAGCCGGCCAGATTTTGCGCGCCGGCGAGCCGTGCCAGGTTGCTTTCGCCCGATGAAAATGAAGCTGTGCGGGCGAGTTCCGTGAGGCGCTGGCGGATGACCTTTTCCGGGCTGGGAAACAAAACGAACCACAGCCAGACGCCGAGCGCCAGCAGCGCGGCGAACAAGACGAGGCGGAAAACAGTTTTCATTGAATGGTTTTGCCAACGATACGATCACGCTCAACTTTTCCAAACGTGTGATTTTCCGGCGGCATGGTGCGATTGTCGCCAACGACAAAATATTCGTCCGGGCCGAGTTTTTCGGGCGGAAGATTCCAGTCGCAGGAGAGTTTCTCGTAAGGTTCGTCGAGCACCTGGTCGTTGATCAGGACCTGGCCGTTGACAAAAGCGACCGTCTCACCCGGCAGGCCGATGATGCGTTTCAGATACATCAAATGATAACCGGCCAGACGGATGCCCACCACGTCGCCGCGCCGGGGTTCGTGCCATAAATACGCAATCCGGTTCACGAAATGCGCCGAACCGTCCTGGTAGGTTGGTAACATGCTGATGCCTTCGACGCGGATGTGCAGCAGGACGAATTTGAAGACGACAAAACACAAAATGGCCAAAACGACCGCGCGCGCCAGAGTGACCTTTGGGTTGCGCCCAATCACCAGGATGCGCAACCACCGGGGCACTTGTGATTGGCCCCGAACTTTCGGTTGTTCGACTGGATTTTGCGCCGGCACCGATTGGAGTCTCGACGCAATTTGCCCGTCGCGCAACAGGATTTGATGTCGCAGGCAGCAAGTTGCCCGTGTCACGATGCCTACCACGAATCATCCGAGCTGCCGCTAGGTTTTGGACTGCGCCAGCCCTCTGGCGCTTTTGGGGAAGTGGCAAGCGTTACCAGAGCGGTGGAGGGCCACCGCAGTCCAAGACGCTCCCGCGCCGACGCAAGTCTTTCAAGGTTCGCAGTCTCGGCACGCGACAACGATCATGGCGTTTCCATTCCCGTCACCTGTCACCCGTCACGTTTCAGATCTGGCTCATCGCCTTGTCCAAAGCGGCGTAAAGCTGGTTCATCGTCGCTTCGGTCTCGTCACCCATGTTCGAGATGCGGAACGTCTTGCCCTTGATTTTCCCGTAGCCGCCGTCAATCAGAAAGCCCTGGTCCTTCACCAGTTTTTGCAGCTTCGGCACATCGGTCACGTGCCCGCCGGGCTTCGCGCCATTGTTGACGCAGGTGAGCGTGACGGATTCAAAACCCTTGTCCGGGAACAGTGTGAAGCCGTGCTTGGCCGCCCAGGCGCGTGTCATTTCGGCCAGCTTTTTATGGCGCGCAAAACGGTTTTCCAATCCTTCGGCGAAAATGTCCTCGAGTTTCGATTGGAGTGCGTAAACGTGGCCGATGCTTGGCGTGCTCGGCGTCATGCTTTGCTCGGCGTTTTTCTGGAACTCGACGAAGTCGAAATAATAGCCGCGGTCATTGATGGTCGCCGCCTTGGCCAGCGCCGCCTTCGAGCAGGTGAAAAGGGACGTGCCTGGCGGCAAAGCGAACGCCTTTTGCGTGCCGGCGAGCAGCACATCAATGCCCAGCGCGTCAAATTCAATCCGGGTGGCGGTCATCGAACTGACCGAATCCACGATGAACATCACATCGGGATATTTTTTCTTGAGCGCGGCGATTTCGGCGAGCGGACTCATCACGCCGGTGGAAGTTTCGTTATGAATGACCGTGAGCGCGTCGAACTGGCCGGTGGCGAGTTTCGCGTCAATTTGTTCGGCGCGGATGGGCGACCCCCATTCGACCTGAAGCGCCTCGGCCTGCTTGCCGCAACGTTTGGACACGTCGAACCACTTGTCCGAAAACGCGCCGCACATGCAGTTGAGGACTTTTTTGGCGACAAGATTGCGGATGGCGCCTTCCATCACGCCCCAAGCGGACGAGGTGGAAATATAGACGAGTTGCTTCGTGTAAAGCAGTTGCTGAAGTTGCGGCTGGATGGCGGCGTAAAGGTCTTTGAACCCCTGGCCGCGATGCCCGATCATCGGCTGGCGAAACGCCTTGAAGGTTTTCTCGCTCACCTCGACCGGCCCCGGTATGTGCAATTTGACGTGTGCCATAAATTTGTTGAAATTTTTCACGACGCACGGAACAAAGGCAAGAACTGCTTTGCCAATTGCTCAACGAAAATTGGCAATTGGCAAATCCGGCGGCAAATCATCTTTTCACATACCCATTCGCGCGGAACCACGCAACGGCATCGGCCAAGGCCTGTTTCACCGGTGTTTGCGGCAGGCCAAGTTCGCGAATGGCCTTCGCCGGGTTGAACCACATCTTGTATTTGGCCATGCGCACGCCGGCCAGCGGCACGCGCGGCGGTTTGCCGGTGACACACGCAATGCCCTCGCTCACGTGCCCGGCGGCCAATGCCACCCAATGGGGCATTTTGATTTTCGGCGCGGGCACGCCGCTGATTTCCGCCAGCGCATCAAACGTTTCTTCGAGGATCCAGTTGCCACCCGCGTTGCCAAGAATGTAGCGCTCGCCAAATCTTCCCTTTTCCGCGGCGAGAATGTGCCCCGCGGCCACGTCGCGCACGTGGACCCAATTCAAGCCCGAGTCAATATACGCCGGCATTTTGCGGTTGAGGAAATCCACAATCATCTGGCCGGTCGGCGTGGGTTTCAAGTCGCACGGGCCGACAGGCGCGCTCGGATTCACAATGATGATGGGCAGCCCCCTTTTCGCCAGATCAACCGCCACGCACTCCGCCTGCCATTTCGAGCGTTTGTAATGGTTCCCCATCTGCGCTTCGGAAACCGGCTCCATTTCGTCCGCCGGCACAATTTTCCCGTTCACGGTTTTCGGCAGCGCGATGCAACCAACCGTGCTGGTGTAAACGATGCGCGCACAACCCACGGCGGCGGCGGATTCGATGACGTTGCGCGTGCCTTCGATATTGGTCGCATACATCGGCGCGTAATCGCGCAGCCACAGTTGATAACTCGCCGCGACGTGAAAACACCATTCGCAGCCCTCGATTTCGCGTTTGAGCAACTCGCGATTGGCCACGTCGCCGAACACGCGCTTGAATTCAACTCCCGCCAGCCCGCGCAAATCGGCGTTCGGACGCAGCAACGCCTTCACCCGATGGCCGCGCGCGGCCAGCTCCTGAACGAGGTTCGAGCCGACGAAACCGGAGGCGCCAGTGACAAAACAATTCATAAGCTGAAAGCGGTCGGTGGTGATTTTGACGCAACGCGCCGTCGGATTCCACAAAAAGTTTTCCCCGTTCCCCCGTGCTTGACTTGGCCGGCCGGCTGCGGAACACTTGCCTCGTCGTATGCCGCTTAAAAACAGTGCCAGAAAAAAGATGACGCGCTCTGAGCAGCGCGACTTGGACGTCAGAATCGAATTCATCGAGGGTCTCGTCCGTCGCGACCCCGGTTACGTGGACGCGCTCCAATTGCTGGGCGATCACTATACGCAACGCGGTCGTTACGCCGAGGGACTCAAAGTGGATGAACGCCTCGCGCGTTTGCGGCCGGGCGATGCGCTCATTTTTTACAATCTGGCATGCAGCTATTCGCTCACCGAAAAATTTGACCGCGCCACCCTCGCGCTGGAAAAGGCGCTGGGCCTCGGCTATCGCGATTTCAACTGGCTCGCCAAGGACCCCGACCTTCATAAACTCCGCCAGCAACCCGTTTACCGCGATATCCAGGACAAAATCCGGCGGATGAAAGTCAAGGTTCGTTGAATCGATTTCAGGCGCGGAAATTTCCGAACGCTATCACATGAACGTCACCGTTCACGACCGCACCCGGCATTACCGCACCGTCACCTTTGACCGTGCGCGTAACGCCGTCCGACTGGTCGAACAGCGGTTGTTACCACACACGTTTAAAATCGTCGCGACGTGCAATTTCCGCGAAACCGCCGCGGCCATCCGTGACATGGTCGTGCGCGGCGCCGGTGCCATCGGCGCGACAGCGGCCTACGGCCTGGCGCAGGGCGCTTTCGCCTTTCACGGACGGGATTTGGCGAAATTCCACCTGCACATCGAAACCGTTTGCCAGTCACTCAAGGCCGCGCGCCCCACAGCGGTTGACCCGGTCAACGCAATGAAGACCGTGCGGGCTGCGATGCGCCCCGGCAAAACCGTCGCGGAACGACAAGCGCTTGCGCTCGCCGCTGCGGAGGAATTCGCCGATGAAGACGTGCGCCACTGCGAAGCCATTGGGCGGCACGGCGTGAAGCTCATTCGCAACGGCATGAAGGTTTTGACCCACTGCAACGCCGGCTGGCTCGCTTTTGTGGACATCGGCTCCGCCACCGCGCCGATGTATGCCGCGCAGGCGCAGGGCAAAAAATTTCATGTCTTCTGCGACGAAACGCGGCCACGTTCGCAGGGCGCAACATTGACGGCGTGGGAGTTGGCTCAGCAGAAAATTTCGCACCAAATCATCGCCGACAATGCTGCCGGGCACCTGATGCAACGTGGCGAAATTGATCTGGTCATCGTCGGCAGCGACCGCACGTTAGGCCGCACCGGCGAGGTCACGAACAAGATCGGCACTTACACCAAGGCGGTGCTCGCCAAACGGCATGGCATTCCCTTCTACGTGGCCATTCCGCTTTCGACGATTGATTGGAATTTGAAACGCGGTTTCGATATTCCGATTGAAGAACGGCACGAACATGAAGTTCTGGGCGCGTGGGGGGCAATAACCAGTCCGAAGTCCGCAAAGCGAGCCTATGTTCGTGTGGCGAATCCGACCAGCGGCGCGCGCAATCCGGGTTTTGACGTGACGCCGCCGGACTTGATCACGGGCATCATTACGCCGGCGGGAATTTTCAAGCCGAAGGACCTTTGGCGCCGGCGGCGGGAATTGGGTTTCACGGATTGAAACGGTTAGCGGGCGAAACTTGAACTTGCTTCGGGTGCAAAAGGAAACTAGCTTCACCCTTCCTGGTGGCGGGGTAGCCAAGTGGTAAGGCAGGGCTCTGCAAAAGCCTCATCCGTCGGTTCGATTCCGACTCCCGCCTCAATACCCAGTAATTTCCCAGCTCTACCAGATTGTAACGTCAGCAACGGGCACCAAAACGAGCACTAAAGGTGCTGACACGGGTCGGCGGGTTCTCCTTCAGGCAACATCGTAAACTGCGGCGTCTTTGTTGTGGTGCAAGTTGGCTACCGCTTTACCCACAACAAAATCACCAAATCCAGTGCAAAGAAAATCACGATGATGATTTCCAGCCATAACATCCGTTGCTCATTCATCTCTGCGTGGACGACACTGTAAAGTTTGTCTAGTTGGGCGAGCCGTTGCTCCACGCTCGTGCGCCATTGATCCAGATAAAAACGGTCGCGCGCGCCAAGATAAACGCGGGCGAGATGCCAGTCGCCAAAAAACTTCGTGATGTGCGTGGTCTCGTCGGCGAGCTTCGCCACATCCACGCGGAAACGGCGCAAATGCCGCAGCGTTTTATTTGCCGCTCCGAACAAAGGCAAAGGTCTTCGTTCCAAATCTTCATAAGCCCGGTCGAGATACTTGTCCAGACGCTGATCCATTATGCGGAACTCCTCCAATTGCAGATTCGCCAGCTCCAACGCATACAACACGTCGTCCACATAACCCGTCAAATCCACCACCAGCGCTGCGTCCCAATCAATCACCACCAAATCTGTGTTCTCAAATGAACGTTGGATGCGCAGCACCTCGTTCACCTGCGTCTCGCTTAATTTTTCCGCCGCCGTTTCGGTGAGTAATCCAGCCACTTCACGCCGCTGTTCGCCAAGCCAGCCGTTCACGTCCTTTGCGCCGGCAAGGTCGGTGAGGCAAAACACCGTGTAGGCTTCCGGTGGCGATGGAAATTCTGTGCGCCCCACAATCGAACCTTTCAGACCATCGCAAACTTTCGAGCAAAAATTCAAGGCCATCGTATCCAGCGTCAGCCCGTTCTCCAATTTTGGATTGTGAAACTGCATCAAATCGCTGAGCGCACCGACATCGAAGGCCGCCCGCATCATCACCGTGACGACGCCCACGTCGTAAATACGAATGAGCAAGCGCACCGGCGCGCCGTGCAATTGCGCCGCCAACGGATGCGGTTCGATGGCCAGCGGTTTATAGAGTGGCATATCCTTCGGCAACGTCCGGTCCATGCGGATTTCAAACGGAAACGGTTTGGCCGAAAGGATTTCATGCACGCGCGACGTGATGATTTCGTTTGCCACGTCAAACGCATAAAGATAAACAACTTCGCCTTTCATTGTTGATTAAGCCTAACAGACGACGAAGGCTTACGGCAATGTTGGCATGTTCGCGCGCAAGCTACCAGATGAATGAAAACTGAGAGCAATTCCACCGTAACCGTGGCGCTGCTTTATCACGAGCAGACCAAGCATCATTTTCATCGCTATGCGAAGTCCCTCGGTTTCCTGGACTGGGCCAATCAGCCCAATCCATTCCGCTTCTATGAGGGAGTGACCGCGGTCAGGCTTCCGTTGCTGCACAAGGATGTGGCGAGCAAGCATTTGGCTCTATACGAAAGGAGCCGCAACGCCTTCCAGGATTTTACCCGCGAAACCATCGGCGCCTTTCTTGAGTTATCGCTCGGGCTTTCGGCCTGGAAGTCCATTCCCGCAAGCACGTGGGCTTTGCGGATGAATCCCTCCAGCGGCAATCTTCATCCAACCGAAGCCCACCTGATCCTGCCGGCGCTGCCCGGAATCCCCGCGGGCGTCTTTCATTACAACTCTTATCTGCATGCTCTGGAACTCAGAGCCGAAGTGCCCACAACGCTGTGGCAACATTTCAAAAAGCATCTTCACGCGGAGGGGTTCCTCGTCGCCCTGACCAGCATCTTTTGGCGGGAAGCCTGGAAATACGGAGAACGGGCTTTTCGCTATTGCCAGCACGACGTTGGACATGCCTTGGCGGCCCTCAGCTTCTCAGCCAATCTGCTCGGCTGGGAAGTCACCTGGCTGAACGCGGTGTCAGACGAGGATGTTGCGAAGTTGTTGGGCTTCGATCAAACGCAGTGGCCGGAGTTCGAGTTGGAGCATCCCGAACTGCTGTGTTTCGTCCACCGCAGCGGGGAGCGGAGGGTTCCGCGAGATTTGCCGTCAGAAATTGTATTGGAGTTTTCCGGACTGAAGTTCCAGGGAACGCCAAACCGATTGAGCGAGGATCATGTAGATTGGGAGATCATTTCGCGCGTTGCGAAGGCGACGGCAAAGCCCCAGTCCGAGGAAGGGGCGTTCGCTTCGCCCGACCGGCCGGGCCAGCCCGACACAACACGCCCGTTTTACCCGGCGACGGCTGAATCCGGAATATCTGCCGCACAAATCATTCGCCAAAGACGAAGCGCGGTGGCCTTCGATGGGATCACCAACATTACCAAAAACCAGTTTTGCACCATGCTGGACAAAACCCTTCCACGCGACGCCTGCGCGCCGTTCGACCTCGGACTGGCCGCCCCGTGGGTGCATCTGCTCTTGTTCGTCCATCGCGTCACGGGATTGGAGCCGGGTTTGTATTTCCTGCTGCGAGCCGAACGGGATTTGCCCGCCTTGCAGCAAAAGTGCCATCGCCATTTCCTCTGGCGGCCAGTGGATGAAGCACTTCCTCTCTATTTGCTCCAGGCAGGCGATTTCCAGAGCACTGCCTCGTCGGTAAGCTGCGGGCAGTCCATTGCTGGCGACAGCGCTTTCTCTTTGGGCATGATCGCGCGGTTCCGTGAGGAACTTGAGGCCGCACCCTGCCGCTACCGCCATTTGTTTTGGGAAACCGGCATGATCGGACAGGTCCTCTATTTGGAAGCCGAAGCCCAAGGCGTGAGAGCAACCGGCATCGGCTGTTTCTTCGACAATCCCGTGCATGAATTGATGGGCCTCCCAGACGACACCTTCCAAAGCCTTTATCATTTCACCGTGGGCGGCCCACGGGAAGACGCGCGGCTCGCCACCCGTGCAGCTTATCACCACTTGGAAGCACCGGCCCGTTAGCTTCGAAGCATAAACCATCGCACTCCGTACTGTCCGGAAATTCGCGGACGCGGGTTTCGATAGCCCAAACTGCGTTCTTGGCTCAGAGGCTAAAAGCCCGGAAGAAACCCTGCCGCGCATGACTCAGTCGAGTGTTGACGTGGTCCGAGTGGCTGTCTTCAACTCTCGCCTGTCCAAATGCGGTAAACGCAGCGCCGGGCGCCGGCCATCGCGTGCTCCGCTCTCTCGATGGTGATGCCCTCGCCAAGAATGGCGCGGAAGACTTCCATTTCCGCATCGCATAGCTTGGGGCACACGCTGGCCGCCGCGGAAATCGGGCAGTGGTTCTCGATCAGCAGGAACGAGCCGTCACGCTGGCGCTGCACCTCAGCCATGAAGCCTTCTTCGTTGCGGATTGAAACCAACGCTTCCAAGCGCGTTGGGAGAGAGGCGCGCGCGGGGATGCGCGAGCGGTAGGTGCCAATCTGCCGTTTCGCGCATCGCGCGACCAGGCGCTGCACACCCTCTTCGCCAAAGGTCTCAGCCGTGGCGTTTAAGAGACTCACGGTCAGGCTGGCGTGGGCATCGGGGAAGAAGCGGTTGGCAGCCGGGGTCGGAAACCAGAGCTTGGCAGGCCGACCGACGGGCCGCGGCTCTTCCTGGTAAACAACCAGCTTTTGCTGGCGCAACGCGTAGAGATGCTGGCGCACCGCCATAGCAGAGATGCCCAGTTCAAACGCCAGGGCTTCCGAGTCGCTTGGCCCCCGCTGCTTCAGGAGCACCAGCATGGCTTCACGGGTACCAACCCGTCTTGCTTTCGTACGCGCGGTGCGGCGCTTGGTCATGAGCGCACCCTACAACAAAGCACTTGCCAAGGCCAGCCACGACGCGTATTGTTTCTAAAGCATTTGCTTTAGAAACTCGGCGCGGCCTGACGAGGCGCCGGGGGAACAAACGGTCAGGCGCTGTGGCGCGGAGCACGCGCAGAACCGTGCGAGACGAAGCGAATACGAAACATCGGACAAAACTTATGGCAGATGTTGCGAATCGATACTCGGAGAACGCGCCGGGCAAGTTCTACGTGGACAACCAGTGCATTGACTGCGACCTATGCCGGGAGACGGCCCCAAAGAATTTTACACGCCTTGACGATGGTGGTTACTCCTATGTCATTAAGCAGCCAACAACACCAGAGGAAGAAACCCAATGCCGGGAGGCGATGGAGGGATGCCCGGTCGAAGCGATTGGGAATAACGGTGAAGGTTGAGCGTGATCAAACCGGGACAATGAACTGTCGGGCCAAACCAACACGGCGAACGGGCGAACCAATAGCACCCGCGAGAGCCAGCGTTCCGAAACGTTTTCGGCGTTTAAAATGGAATGAAGTGGTGTGGTATGGCGACTTCGTCGCGGATAAACGCTTTGGGCTTCAACCGTGGGAAGGGCCGGGCGGATTCCGAGCCGACGCGTTTGTGGGGGCGGTTTATCGGGGGAAGAAAACCGAAAAGTTACGACAGACCGCAACCAGAAAAACAAAGCAAAACACAAGACATCTATGAAACCACCGACAATCACTGCCTATTTGAAACCTACCTGCGGCTGGAGCCAGGGCGTGCGCGCCCTATTGCGAAAATACAATCTGCCCTATGAAGATCGCGATATCATCAACAACCCGTCACTCTATGCGGAGATGGTTGAAAAGAGCGGGCAGAGCCTTTCCCCTTGTGTTGAAATCAACGGGCACATACTGGCCGATATCAGCGGGGACGAAGTGGAAGCCTATCTAATCAAAGCAGGACTGGTGCAGCCGACCGCCGCCGTCGCCGACGCGCCGACCAATCAGGCCTGTGACGCGCATCACCATGAATAATGCCAGGCTAGGGCCAACCGCCCAATGTCGTTCATCAACCACCAAACCGACTGCAGCACGATGGCAACCCTCATTAAAATAGCGGAAGTAAAGGACGTGCCCCCAGGTCAAGCGGCTGCCTTCGAGGTGGAAGGCCACAGTATCGCTCTCTTCAATGTCGAAGGAACCTTCTATGCCATTGGCGACACCTGCCCTCATCGCGGCGGTCCGCTCTCGAAAGGGTCGGTAGCAGGAACAGTCGTCACCTGTCCGTGGCATGGAGCCGATTTTGCTCTGACAACCGGCGCTGTCGTGAGCCCGCCCGCCCGCCAGGGAGTCCCGAGCTATCGGGTCGTGATCGATGGCGGCGATGTGAAAATCAAGATTTAGCCTATTCGGGTTAGTGGGCCACTTTGAATTACAATTTCCCTAAGGGGTTGCGGAAGATAGGTTCATTGGCCAACGCCTGTTCCAGAAGGTATGAGGTAAATCATGGATGAAGAACACGATTTGCGTGAGGTCACTTCTTTTCCCGCCACGGCTGCGCGTTTGAGATTTCGGATTGTCCTGCTAGCTGCGGTATTCGTTGTGGCCGGGGTATTGGTCTGGCAGGGGATTACCGCAAAGGGCAATCCCAATCCTGAAACGCCGCATATCAGTCCGGCGGCAGCGACGCTTGATATTGGTGTGCTCGTGTTCCGCGAGGGATTGGAATGTGTTTTGGTGCTTTCGGCCATCACGGCCAGCATGGTTGGCGGCAACCAGTCACACCGACGACCGGTGATGTTCGGTGCTGGGATCGCCTTTGTTGCGACCATCATCACTTGGTTTATCGCGGCGGGGATTGTCAACGATCTGTCGCAAAGCGTTTCGGCCCTGAACCTACAGGCGGCGACGGGGTTACTGGCGGTCATCGTCCTGCTGGTGGTAATGAACTGGTTTTTCCACAAGATTTACTGGGGCGGATGGATGTCCATGCACAACCAGAAGAAAAGGGCATTGCTTAAGAATGCAAATGGAACGGAAGCCACCAGAGGGCGTCTTTTATGGGGATTGGGCCTGCTGGGTTTTGCCTCACTTTACCGTGAAGGTTTCGAGGTGGTGCTTTTCCTGCAAAGTTATTACTTGCAATTGGGAGGGAAGGTCGTTCTGGGTGGCGCGCTGCTGGGCTTGTTTTTCTCCGGCATTGTCGCGGTGCTTACCTTTGTGGCTCACCGGCGTTTACCTTATCGAAAAATGCTGATCTTGACCGGGACAATGCTGGGGGTTGTGTTGCTCATTATGGTTGGGGAACAAGCGCAGGAGATGCAACTGGCCCATTGGATTCCTACAACGCAGATTGGCTGGCTGACCAACTTGATTCCCGTATGGATGGGGCTATGGTTCTCTGTTTTTCCGACGGCAGAAACTTTGATCGCCCAATTGCTGGCAGCCATTTTGGTTATTGGCTCTTACTTCGCCATCCGCCTACGTGTCGCCAAACAACCAGGTTAAAATACCTTTTTTGAAAATTCATTTGGGCGATTTTTTGTGGCGCTTCATGCCAAGCTAACGCCGGGTGAAAATGACAGTAAGAGGCATCTATTTATCTAGAACCGTTAAGCGGTCTATGTCATTTACTAACCTGCACTAACCGCTTTTTCACAAAAAGGCAACGAATTAGGATTCGTTGCCTTTGGCTATTTGGGGGATTGTTTCGTCAGCTTTTCGAACGGGTTGTAGCCCATATACCCTCTTTGCTCGTGGACACTACTCATAATGATTTGGGTGGGTTTTTGTCAAAACCTTCGACGCTGGCTAAGTGCTTGTCTCGTGTTCATCTTCAAGCGGCGCGTAAATATCAAACCACAACTCGATGCCCCGCTCTCCTAGTGTGGCATAAAATCATGAAGCGCGTTTGTCGCGGTTTTTGGTTTTCACGACCTTTAGCGCTTGCGCTTTGGTTTTCATCCTCAATGTCGTTTTAAGGTTTGAAACGAAAATGCGTCCACCAGTCAACGAATAAACCTGCCATTTGACGAACTTCCGTTTTTTAATAATTGGTTGCTTTTTCAATCAGTCTTTCAATTGTCCACGTTCGGTAGCCAATTTCAAGCCCACCGCTGGCGTGCAGCTGAGCGTACTGTGAGTCACGTCTGGCCAGTGATGTCAACAGGCAAAAGGGAACTCTTTTTGGAGGTTGTGGACGCGTCAGAGCGGGGTATAATACGCTCGATTTTGATCAAGCTTCTCTGGGCAGCTTTCCAGACTGCCCTTTCTTGTTCGGCTGAATTCAACGTTTACCATGATGACTCCGCGAAAAGCGAACCCTCGGGCGGAATACAACCTGCGCGAAATCCAGCGCGTGAACAAATCCGTCAGCCTCGCGGAAAAGTTTCCGAAGCTGAAGTCATTGATGGTCGATCTGGCCTATTTTGACACGGATGGCCTCACGAAAAGGGGCGAGGTGAGGTACAAGGTGAATATCCGCGATGCCAAGTCGGTCTTTTCCTTCGTTTCCCGAGTGGCGAGTGTGTGGGCGGCGGCTTTGATCTGAGCGGAGCAGTGGTACAGGCAGTGACCGGGCGGCGCGAGATGGCGGAGGGAGAAATTCGGTGCCCAGGTTTCCGCCCCACAGCCAAAGAGGACAAAGTGCCTTGCCACAAGCTGCTGCGCTACAAGTTAACTCTTGGATATGTCTGAAGTTAAACTCAGAAGAGGAGAGCCGGTCGAGAAGGCCCTGCGCCGGCTCAAGAAGCAACTGGACCGCGAACAAACCTTGGTGCAGGTCCGCCTGCATCGGCGCTTCGAAAAGCCCAGCGCCAGGAAACGCCGGAAGCAGAAGGCGGCCCGGTTCTCGGCGATGCTGAAGGCGCGGTATGCCGACATGTGACCTTCAGGTCGCGTGACCCACAGTTTCGGATGCGATATGGCTGGAACCGTGTCCGAGGACTCCGGACTCCGGTCCCGCAGAAGCTGTTCCGGGCGATTCTGGAAGGGATTGGGCGGCTGAGGTTGCCCACACCGATCGCGGGCTGACGCCCGCAGGGCGGAAATCGCGGGAAGGAGAAGTGCTGGAGGCGACGCTCTGTCTGCGTTTGGTCGAAAATCGGTGCTAAAGGCGATCGAGGGCAGAAGCCATCTCCAGCGGAGGCAGGAATCCGGTCTTGGAGCCGAGAAAAGGCTTTACGGCACTGCCAGAGCTGATAAGATGTTGGTTCAATGGGACTGAATCGGCCGGATGGACGTGGGGCGTAAGGCCATATGGGAAATGTCGGTTAAGTTTTAGTTGCGAACTTTGCATTTTATCTATGTCGGACGCTATGAAAGACACTGCAACGGCGAACGGTTTGCTGAAAAATTCGTCGCTCTACCGCGAGTTCCAGGCGGAACGTGAGGAAATCCTCCGGCACAAGTGGATTGAGTCGGAAAAGGCCGGGCACGACATCGGCTTTGAGTGGGCGCTGACGGATTGGATCATCAAGCACCGCGTGAGCTGGCGCAAAACCCGTCAGACTGCTGCAAACTAAACCAGTGTTCCTTTAACGCAGCCCCGCGAGGCCACGGAGGGAAGATGAAAACGAAACGCGCAACGCGAATCGGCTCCGCCCGGCGGAGCGGGTTCGCAATTTTTATTTTTCATGCCTGAACCTATCGTCATCCTCGACGCCGTCGCGATTCAACGCGCGCTCACGCGCAACGCACACGAAATCGCCGAGCGCAACGAAGTCTGTTGGAAATCTGGAAACAACCCTGCCCGTCGGCACGCTCGATGTGAGATAAAACGAAGGAAGAATTAAGCATGAAGAGTGCAGAAACAATTCCAGCCCGCAGCGCGCTTGTAATTTTTATTTCTTCATTCTTCATTCTTTATTTTCGGCATGAGCATCACGTATTTGGAAGCCATCCGTGAAGCGCAGGCGCATGCGTTGCGCGACGACCCGCGGGTGTTCATTTACGGGCAGGACGTTGGCGCCTTTGGCGGCGCGTTCAAGGCCACTAAAAATCTGGCGAAGGAATTTCCCGGCCGCGTGCTCGATTCACCCATCAGCGAGGATGCCATGATTGGCCTGGCCGTCGGGGCGGCGATTGAGGGCCTGAGGCCGATCATTGAAATGCAGTTCGCGGACTTTTCCACCACCGGTTTCAACCAGATCGTCAATCAGGCCGCGACGCTTTTCTGGCGCACCAACGTGCCCTGTCCCATCACCGTGCGCCTGCCCGTCGGCGGCACGCCCGGGAGCGGGCCGTTCCACAGCCAATGCCTGGAATCAATCTATGCGCATTATCCGGGCCTGGTCGTCCTGACACCGGCGACGGTCGAGGATGCCTACAGCATGTTGCTCGAAGCGGTGGCGATTGACGATCCGGTGATTTTTTGCGAGCACAAATTTTTATACTACCATCTCAAGGCCGAAAAACTGCCAAGCGAGGCCCTGCCGGTGGGCAAGGCCCGCATTGCGCGCGAAGGCCGCGACATGACCATCGTAGCCTACGGTGCGATGGTCCAGGATGCGCTGGCGGCGGCGGCGGAGCTTGTGCCCGAAGGCTGGGAGGTCGAGGTGGTGGATTTGCGGTCTGTAAAACCACTCGATACCGACACGGTGATGGCCTCGGTGGCGCGGACGGGCCGGCTGCTGTGTGTGGGCGAAGCGTGGCCGTGGGGCGGTGTGACGGCGGAAGTCATCGCGCGTGTCACGAGTGAGGGGTATGGTTTGCTGGACGCGCCGCCGCAGCGGCTTAACGCCAAGGATACCCCGGTGCCGTTTCATCCGAATTTGTGGACGGCGCATCGCCCGACCACGCGCAGCATCGCGGCGGCGGCGAGAAACCTTTTGAGGCTCTGAAAAAATTATGCCGCAAATTCCCATCATCATGCCACAGCTCGGCGAGTCCATCGCCGAGGCTGGCAAAACCACACAGAAGCCAATTCAAAAATCCAACCTTGCCCGCGACGGCACGACGGATACACTGCTTCAGGTTAGGTATAGTGTGCCATGAGCACTTTTAAGACTCAAGATGGTACCTGGACCCGCAGAGTGGCTGTTCGCAAGAAGGGCACGTGGAGGACATCTGTTTTGAGGCCGTGGGTCATAGACGACCGATTCCAGCAGGCCCGATTCGTTCTGGTTGGTGGTCCTACCGTTTTGGTTTCGGCGGGCGATTTGCGGCGGGCACTTGCCGCCTCCACAGCACCGGGCAGGCTGATCTGTTCGGTTCGCATCGATCCTGAGAAAAGCACTATCAATGATCAGCCAGTTCAGTTTATGGGTTGACTTGATCGCTCGCAGGCTGTTCCGGTCCAATTCGATACTGCGCGACGGCCATAAGCGAGCGATGTTGCCACCGCTCGCTCCCCTCAGAACCGGACGTGAAAGTTTCCCTTCATCCGGCTCAAGCCGATGCAAAGCCCCGTCGAAGCGGAGCCGGTTTCACGACGGTATGACTCCGGCGTGTTGCCTTTACGATACAGGCTTGCAGCCTTCTAACTTTGCATTCACATTTGGCCCAGCCAGTCTGGTTCCAATGTGTCGCCTTGCCAGAGGATGCACACATGGATGAATCCACGTTCATTTGCTTTTCCTCTTATGAAGGTTCTACAGGTTTTCTCGTAACGAACGACCCTGCTGGAAGTGGGCCTGCTTGCACAGAGGGGTTGGAACCGCAACCCCTATCCGTCCGATTACAGGACGGCGTTGGCTTTCTCCAGCGTTCCGTTGCCCCGCATCTCGCCAGCCTTCCTTGCGGTCGGCCTTCCTCCGAGGAGGAGAGATGTGGGGTTTTCCTCCAGCACGTATTCTAGTTTCTGGCGCAGGGCCTCATCGATTTGTCCGGTGGCCCAAGCCAGCAGCTTTTTCCAAGGCATGGCGCCAGGCTACCAGCGCAAACGCCATAAAACAAAGGCAGAATGGCAACAGCGAAATTCCCTGGATCAATTATTTGACTATACGCGATCATGACCTCATAACTTCCACGTGGACACATTCGTAGTGTGCTTGTAATTTTCCGATTATGTCGCCAAAGACTCCCGACAGATACCAAGTCAGATGTCCCAAGTGTAACAAAGTTGCCTCACCAGACACATCTAAACTTCCGGCAAAACTGATAGGCAAGAAAATGCAAATGCACTTCGTTTGTCCAGATGGACACGAATTCGTGCATGAGTTTGAGGGCAAATAATGGCCCGTGCGGCATCTTCCAAAGCCCCCAACTTCCATTGCACCACGGCCCGCGAATTCGTCGCCACCAAATGGCACCGCGTGGTGTTGGGGGCTTGTTTGGCGGACGTGGTAAATTAACTGGCTTCACCTAAAAATCACCCGCCCCCCCACCCTCCTTGGCTTGCCCAGAATGATTTGCGTCCTAGCTGCACCACTCCACCAGCAATCCCTGTGCTAATTAGTAGTGCGGCCAACGGAATTTGTTGTCAAATTTCCCGTCGTAGTATTTGTTTTTCAGCCACGCCAAGTCGTCTTCGTAATTCTCAATCGTGCGCCTCATGATTGACCTGCGCCGCTGTTTTGCTTGTCGGCAGAAGGCAGCGATTGAATGCGCCATCTTCTTCAACCGCACGGCAGAATTGGGATTGCCCCATTCGGTAATGTAATCGCGGGAGACAATTTGTGGATGGCGAGCCAGCTTAAATAACCGTGCGAGTATCGCCTGTCTTCGCGGTTTCATTTCACCCTTTCCGCCCACGCCAAAACCAACACGATGCATAGTTTGCCTTTCGCTAGATGGCAATTCTGTTTGCCGTCATTTTCAGAAGTCACGTTACGATGATGTCCGTAGACTCGTCAAGCATAAATTATTCCAAGCATGAACATTGATAATATCCTGTTCCCGCTTTGGTTTGGCCTTTGGCTGGCTCGCCCTAGCTAATCCGCTTCACAAGCCAACCGACTATCACCGATTTTTTCAGTTGAACGCACTGGCGGTTTGTTCTAACAGCCCCTGTGGACAAATCAAAAAACATGCCCGCATCCACACCTACTGGCGGGCCGTCAGCCGGGGCAACTCCACCTTTTGCAGCGACCTGCCGTGCGCAGGCGGTATCCGGTCGAGCCGTTCAGCTTCCAGTTCGTTTTGAACCACCTGCCGCTGCCTTTGGCGGACGGCATTCACGACAGCTTGGGGAAGCAACCAAGCCTGTTTGACCAGGTGGATGATGGTCAGGCAAATGAGCTTTAGTATGTTCATAAAGTAGTACCTTCGTGCTGCATCACGGGGGTGACGCTGTTTTGTTGTCGGCGGAAAACTGCCTGGCAAACGCGAGGAGATGGTCGGCAATCTCCCTGTTGGCCTGTTCTTTTGTTTCCTCCCCGTCGGCGAAACGCTCAAAATGTCGTGCGATGATTTTCATGGAACGAACGCCGTTGGATGAAGCGGTAGCAATCGAATTGTTCAAACTCATGCTCAACGGGGTGAGCGCCATGGCCTCCAGGAGATCAACTGCCGCGAGGTGGGCATCGACCCTGGCCTTGTCTTGATCATCGGCTTCGAAGAGCTTCGCACCATAAGGTTTTCCCCCAGATTGTCCGTTGAACTTATCGATCCTGTCCCTCAGTTGCGTTTCCTCTTCGGCGGGCGATGCCATGAACGCCCTTTCGAGTTTCCTGAAAGTGTAATAGGCATCACAGTAATCTCTGTTCTGCAAGAGTTGTTCGAATAGCTGCATGCCGAAGAGACCCTGTTCCAGCATGAATGACATCAGGTTCTCGCGGTCAATCTCTGCTCCCAGGATAAACATCGCCGTAGCGAGAAAAGATCGGCCATGCTCTTTGCTGCCGGTCAGTTCGTTCACCAGGGTGGCACTTCCCTGCTGGGCGCTGGATGGTGACGCGAATCCCAACATGTGTTCGAAGAGGGCCCGGAAAAGCCGGCAGGTCAGGATCAGGTTCCCAGCCAGCAGCGGTTTCAGGCTCTCGAGTGTGCTTTCCGGGTCGGGGTTCGACCGGTCCGAAGCTCCAGGCGATTCGGTTTTGGATTCGGGCCCAATTCGCTGAAAGGGACTTTGCCGCAGTCTGCTTTTGGGTGGGACCCAGGTTCACGCCCGATTGCGCGACCGTTGCCTTCTCGAAATGTCTGGGGTCTATGAGCACGGTCACCAGCACTCGCGAACTGTCGAAGATGCGGGCGATATGGGCGGTCACGGAGGGTTCTCCCCAGATCATGATGAACCGCTGAGAGCCGATTACGGTCGCAATGTTCTGCGGGTCTTTGAACACGGCATTATCAAGCCCGACGAGTTTGCTCATTTCGGACAATCCTTCCTTTATTGTCCTTGGGTTGGAATATTCCGGCATCTTTCTTTTCAACTCCGACGGGTTCTCGAGCAACCTGAGGTACGTGTGCAGTGATTTAAGGGTCGCTTCGGCCATAAAGTTCCTACGTCTCCGGGATAGGGGCGGTGTCAGGTTGCATATGCTTCCGTTCGCAAACCGTTATAGAACAGTGTGCAGAAAATAATGATGGATGATTCCTCCGTTCTGGGCATGGCATTCGGCTCGGCCGGCGAGACCAGGGTGCTCAACGCGTTGAGTATCGTTACCGCACCTCCACGGCTCTTCTCAGTAAGTTCAATGTTCAGTTTCATATTGCCATTTTCGTTTGATTCGTTTGATGTGCCACTCAGTGCGGTCTCCGCCAAATGGCGTTTTCAAGTGGAACATCCATCAATTCCGTAGCCGGCACGGGAGCTTCCGAACCGCCTTCTCCTTCAAATCGGGATAAATCTTCCGGTTCTACGGGTGCCACTGCGTCAGCCGCTGGCCGAATGAAAGGCCCATCGGCCGCCCGGTTTTTCATTTCGTTCGTTTTCATGGCTCCAAGATTTATCGACTGCTTCGCCTTTGGCCGGCCTGAGTGTTGGTCCACCGGCTGGAAACGGCGGTGAGTTGCAGTTTGCTTTTGCCCCGTTCCAAGCGTCTGAGTTGGCGGGCTTGAACCTGGTGCTCCAGATCCTGGGTGGCCTTGAGCAGCGCGGCTTCGAGTGTGTTGTCTCTGGCCTCGGCACGCAGGGCCGGGCCATGAATCAACAGCGCCGCCTGGCGCGTGTGACGGGTGGCCTTGGCGTGCATGCCCGGTCCGGGAACCTCCAGCCGGACTTGCACGCGAAAGGCCGGTTTGGCTTCCCGTTGGTGTTCGAGGACCACGTCGGCGGAGGTTATCGCCGTCAAGCTTTGCAGGTGTTTGAGTTGTTTCTCCACTTGGCGGTGCCAGATGGCCTGGGCGTTGAGGCTGAGATAGCGAAAGGTGGTTTTCATATTCGTTCAGGCCTCGGTTTGCAGTTGCATTCGGTTTATGCCGGCAAAACGGCGCCGCTGATGCTGGAAGTCCGCGTAAGTCCTGCAGTCTACACGGCTGTTGTTCCGGTAGGAAAGATTCCAACGGCTCTCGCTGACATTGACGATGCGGACCAGCGGATTGGATGGATTGATCAGATAGAGTCGCATGGCGCACATAGCTATGGCGTATTTGGTTGCTCACCCCTGCCTTCATAATATGTCCCCGGATAGGGCATCGTCTGGCTTGTATTTGTCCCTTCCTGAATTTTTTTGGCCTGCAAATTCTCATATTGCGATTCGCTGGTGGGAAAATAGGACGCGCATCCAGAACCGGCTAATAGCGAGCAACAGCACACCAAAGCTAAAAGGCATCTCCGCAGCCCAAAATTTGAAATTGCATTCATTGTGTTCGCCGTTGCGAAAACTGCAATCAGCGTTTCCGGCGTTTCTTGGGTTGCGGGCGAACCAGTTCGACCGGTTCCGGCATTTCCCAGCCCATTTTTCCCTCAAGGATTTCACGCAACGCAATGTCCGCCGCGCCGAGATTCGTTGTGTCGCTCACCAGCGGTCGGTTCAAGCCGCCGCCGCCAGAATTGAGCTGGCGCACGCGCCGTGAAATGAGGTTGACGAGGACATTCGGATTGCCAACTTTTTCAGCGGCCCTTTTGCAAAGTTCAGCGTTCACAATTCGTTTTGACAACAAGAGGTTCAGCATCGCCCTCACACGACCGCTTGCGTATATGTTAAGCTGGCTGTATCTAACCTTTGGCCTTTCTTATTCACCACCTAACATTATGGTTCTTTGAATGCGAATCACAATGGGGTGTTCACCCCATAGGTGACAGTTTCGTTAATGCTCCTGAAAGCCGGTCCTTCGTCAAAGGTTCTCCTTTAAGATCCGCTCGACGCCAGCCTCCAGCAACTTTTCGCCAAACACCATCGCCGTCGCTATGACGTTCGGGCGCAGTAGATTCTAGAACTCCCCAATAAAGGCTCTTGCCGACAAATGTTATCCACAATATAGAGGCATCCTTCTCAAAGAACAGCCGTGTCTCGTTCGTGAAACGAGTGGCGGTTCCCTTATTTTTCCCTTCCGCTATGAAAAGATTCGTAAGTTCGGACCAGCTCCCCTTCATGCACAAAGAAAACCTTTCGTCTTTGGAAGTGCCGAACCCGAAACGGATAATATTTTTCTCAATGCACTCCTGTTCCCAGCTTCCTGCTTCGCCGAGCTTGATATATCGAACTCGCATATTGGGAAGTATGGGCGGACATCTTCGGTTGGGAGTCGCTGCAACGTGTCCGCGGCTTTTCACCGTCCGAAATGGCGCTGCCCAATCATCCGGATACCGCATACGAATTCGTGAAAACTCTGAAGGATTCCGGCTATGCTTGGATGCTCGTCCAGGAGCACTCGGTCGAGCTCCCTGAAGACGGCCACGGACCGGAACGCAAACACATTCCGCACCGGCTCGTCTGCCGGAACTTGGACGGTGAGGAAGCCAGCATCATCGCCATCATCAAAACGCAGGGCAGCGACACAAAAGTGGTCGCCCAGATGCAGCCCTACTACGAGGCAAAAGGACTTTCCCGCTGGGAACTGGCTGGCAAACACGTTCCTCCGCTTGTGTCACAAATCGCCGATGGCGAGAACGGCGGCGTGATGATGAACGAATTTCCTCCGAAGTATTTTGACGTGATGCGCGAATGTTATGGATCGGACACGCCCGTCGTGAACGTCACTGAATATCTGGAGTATCTTTCCACCACTGGGCTTCGGGAAAAAGATTTTCCCGCGCTGCAGCCTCTCTTCCAGAAACGGATTTGGGATCGCTTCCAGCCCGGCGACGGGCCGGAAAAGCTGGCCGGCGTCATCCAATGGTTGAAACAGGAAGACCACCGTTTCCACATGGAAGGCGGCAGTTGGACGAACAACATCTCTTGGGTGCGCGGTTACGACCGCCTGCTCGGGCCGATGGAGAAGGCCAGTTCGCACTTCTACGAGAAAGTGATCAAGCCGGCGATTCCGACGCACGAGCACCGCTACCGCAATGCGCTCTTTCATTTGCTCTGCTCGCAGACCAGTTGTTACCGGTATTGGGGCACCGGGGTTTGGACCGATTACGGCCGGGAAATCTGCCGCAGACTTGAAGCCATTCTGACGCATGATTTCTAACGCACCCAGGCGCGTTCACACAGAGTTCCAGATCCTCACGCAACTCAGCCACTGGTTGCGCCGATTAGGATGTAAAACAAACAAAACCCTCTGGGGCGAAAGAGAGCGTAGGAGAGCAAGAGCGTTTTTTTTCGTCCCTGCGGGACTCGGGTGACTGCCCCCTTTCGGGACATTCCCCCGGGCAGGCGATTTATGCCGATTTATCTTGCCCGGCCCGGTTTCCGGCGTAGGGTGTGATTGCAAACGGAGCATAGTTTACCAGGTGTCCGACTGCCCTTCGTATTGGCATTCACTCCCCTCTTATTCCCTGCATTGCAAAGCTGGAGCCGCAATCGCGGCTTCGTAACAAACGATCGAACAGTCAATGAAAGCACAAAAGTATGTTCACAAACAAAAAACAAACTATTTCCCCCGACCGGGACGCCGTGAAATCAACATCAGCCGTGGCGGCGAACAAGGCTTCGCCCAAACCAACCCGGCAGGAGACACCCTCTCTGTCCGAGGCGAACATCGCCATCAGGGCCTATGAGATCTGGCTCTCCAGCGGACAGGAAATGGGTCATGACCAGCAGCATTGGTTCGAGGCCAGACGGCAGTTGCGGCACGGGTAAGCAGCCCGTCAATTGGGCAACGAAAGGGAGCGGAAGGCAGCAGTCAACCGCCTCCATTCGCTTCCCTGGCCGGCTGGTCAATCCGGCAGATGCCGGGTGTCCGTGAAGTGCGTTTTTTCATAATTCTCCTTTGAAGGTGCGGTCGGGTTTCCCGCTGCGGGTGCGGTGGGATCTGATTACGATTAACAGACAAACCAACAACGAAACGAAAAACAAACTATGGCACTGAACCTCAAACCAATTGGAGACCGGATTCTGGTTGAGCCGGTCGAAGAGAAGGAAACCAAGAAGCGCGGCATCATCATTCCCGATACCGCCAAAGAAAAGCCGCAGCAAGGCATTGTGCGCGCGCTCGGCACCGGCAAGACCGACGACAACGGCAAGAAGATTCCGTTCGAGCTCAAGGTCGGCGACCGGGTGCTCGTTTCCAAATACGGCGGCACGGAAATCAAAATTGACAACAAGGAATACAAGATTTTGTCCTCGGACGACATCTTGGCCGTGCTCGACTAAGACACTCAATCCGCCTTTGCCTCTGGCTTCGGCGCAACTGCGCCAAGTGAAGTGAAAGCGGGCAACCAATAAACCAACTACAACGATTAAAAAATATGGCAGCAAAACAATTATTGTTTGATGAAGCGGCGCGGCAGGCGATCCTACGCGGCGTTGCGAAGCTTTCCAAGGCCGTCACCGCCACCCTCGGTCCCAAGGGCCGCAACGTGGTCATTGACAAAAAATACGGTTCGCCCACCGTCACCAAGGACGGCGTGACCGTGGCCAAGGAAATCGAACTGGAAGACGCCTACGAAAACATGGGCGCCCAGATGGTCCGCGAAGTCGCCAGCAAAACCAGCGACACCGCCGGAGACGGCACGACCACGGCGACCGTACTGGCGGAATCCATTTACCGCGAAGGCCTGAAGTTCGTTACCTCCGGCGCCAACCCCATCGGCATCCAGCGCGGCATTCAAAAGGCCGTGGAAGCCGCCGTCGGCCACCTCGACAAAATCACCAAGAAGGTGAAGGACAAGGATGAAATCCGTCAGGTCGGCGCCGTGTCGGCCAACTGGGACTACGAAATCGCCGACAAAATCGCAGAGGCGATGGACAAGGTCGGCAAGGACGGCACCATCACCGTCGAGGAAGCCAAATCCATCGAGACGACGCTTGAAGTGGTGGAAGGCATGCAGTTCGACAAGGGCTACCTGTCGCCTTACTTCGTCACCAACGCCGAGACGATGGAAGCCAAACTCGAAGACGCTTACATCCTCAATTACGAGAAAAAAATCAGCAGCTTGAAGGACTTGTTGCCGTTGCTTGAAAAGGCCGCGCCCACGGGCAAACCGCTGCTCATCATCGCCGAGGAAGTCGAAGGCGAGGCGCTCGCGACGCTGGTCGTGAACAAGCTGCGCGGCACGCTGAACGTCTGCGCCGTGAAGGCGCCCGGCTTCGGCGACCGCCGCAAGGCCATGCTCGAAGACATCGCCGTCCTCACTGGTGGCAAGTTCATCAGTGAAGACCTCGGCATCAAGCTAGAGAGCATTGAACTGACCGACCTCGGCCGCGCCAAGAGCGTCGTTGTTGACAAGGAAAACACGACGATTATCAAAGGGAACGGCAAGTCGTCCGACATCCAGGGCCGCGTGAACCAGATCCGCCGACAGATCGAGGAGACGACGAGCGATTACGACCGCGAGAAATTGCAGGAACGCCTGGCGAAACTCGCCGGTGGCGTGGCCATCATCAACGTCGGCGCCGCGACCGAGACCGAGATGAAGGAAAAGAAGGCGCGCGTCGAGGACGCGTTGCACGCGACCCGCGCAGCGGTTGAGGAAGGCATCGTGGCCGGCGGCGGCGTGGCGTTGATCCGTTGCCTGCCCGCGATTGAATCGGTCAAGCCCGCGAACGAAGACGAACGCATCGGCGTGGATATTGTGAAGCGCGCCGTCGAATCACCGACCCGCGAACTGGCGAACAACGCCGGCGTGGAAGGCTCGGTGGTCGTCGAGGAAGTCAAAAAGCGCAAGGGAAACGAAGGTTACAACGTCGCCACCGGCGAGTACGAAGACCTCGTGAAGGCCGGCATTGTGGACCCGAAGAAGGTCACGCGCACCGCGCTGCAAAATGCCGGTTCGATAGCCGGTCTGCTGCTCACGACCGAGTGCCTCATCACAGAAATTCCGGAGAAGGAAAAGAAAACTCCAGGTGGTCCGGGCGGCGGCATGGGCGACATGGATTATTGATTCGGTAGGGACGGCGCGGCGTCCCTGCCAAGGAAATTGGGCGAATCGAACCAATCAAGCGAGGCCGGAAGCAATTCCGGCCGCGTTTAATCTGAGCGGAGCAGTGGCACAGGCAGTGACCGTGCGGCGCAAGATGGCGGAGGGCGAAATTCGGTGCCCAGGTTTCCGCACCACAGCCAAAGAGCACAAAGTGCCTTACCACAAGCTGCTGCGCTACAAGTTAACTCTTGGATATGTCTGAAGTTAAACTCAGAAGAGGAGAGCCAATTGAGAAGGCCCTGCGCCGGCTCAAGAAGCAACTGGTGCGCGAACAAACATTGGTGCAGGTCCGCCTGCATCGGCGCTTCGAAAAGCCCAGCGCCAGGAAACGCCGGAAGCAGAAGGCGGCCCGGTTCTCGGCAATGTTGAAGGCGCGGTATGCCGACCTGTGAGATTGAGATTCCGCGGCCGACAGTCCCGGATGCGAACGAAGGTTTTCAAATGGTGCTTGCTGGGGGGAACCGCCGAGCTTACACCTGTCTCAGAGATAGCTTATCGCTTCCAGCACATGGTAAATCTTCAGTTGAACATCGTTCAGTGATGATTTGAAACCCGATCGCCGGGAACAGTCTGGGTGAGAGCAGCAGGTCTGAATGATACAGTCCTTATGAGCACAAAATTATACGTGGGAAATCTTTCCCTTGATGTCACCGAAAACAACCTTCGGGACATGCTTTCGAAACATGGTCCGGTGAACGAGATCAATGTTATCATGGATAAAACAACCGGACGCGCTCGTGGGTTCGCCTTCGCCACCATGAACACCGAGGAAGGGGCCAAGGCCGCCATCCTGGCCTTGAATGGCAAGGATTGGAAAGGCCGCGCGCTCAAGGTCAACGAAGCCCGCCCACGCGAGGAACGTTCCGGTGGCGGGCGCGGTTAACCCTTGCGCTCATTTTCACCCAGCTTGATCAGCGGTTCACGTCGCTGCCAGTGAGCCGCCTGTGCTGGAAAAGATGGCTGGAACCGCAGTCGAGGACTCCGGACTGCGGTGGACGACCCGACACCTTGCGCCTGTGGCCGGGCTTCGCTTACGGTGATGGTGCGTGCTCCGATCTCTTTGCCGTTACAATTCAAAGGTGATTGCCCCCGGAAATCAAACTTTTAACACAAAAGCCGGTGGGTGGATGGACACGGATGGAGGCGGCAGCGGTTTCGGCTGGCAGACGCTTCAGCGCGTCGCTCCATCGCGCAGCTTCTGGCAAGCTTCTGATGCAAGCCGTGGTGCTTTAAGTGGCAAGTGACATGGCTGGCGGCGGATGGGAAACAGGCTTCTCCATATCGGGTATCCGTTCCGTGCGGGACACCAATGAAGCGTAGCGGCCAAGCTTCTCCTCGTAGCAACGGTGGTAGAATTCGGGGAGGGAAACGGAAACCCCTTCGTGGAATGACCGGAACGCACGATCCGTCTTCAGTTCCTGCTGCAACCGGCGAAAGGTGGCCAGGTCCTGACGCAGGCTGAACGTCCTCAGCGCATGCAACAGACTGAATCCGATGGTTGACTTCGTCGCCAACCGCCGCGTCAACATCCGCGCGGAACGTCATTGCGGAGTAAATCTCGATGAGCTTGTCGTAATATTCGACCGGAGGATAGTTCGGCATCGTCGTTACGAGGTAAGGCGTGTAGTAAAAGCTGAAAGGCATTGGCTTCAAAATACTGCCTTTGGCGAGCGCCCGGTCGTAGAGCGGAGTGTTGCCAAAGGGAGTCGGAATGTTAACCGTGGGCCAGACGTAAGGGAGCGAACGGATGAATTCCTTGGTCAGCTCAACCGGTTCGTCGCCCTGATCAACCTCGGAGCCGAACATGAAATTGGCTTGCAATCCCGGGACATATTCTCGCAGCACGCGAAAATGTTCCACGACGTGCTTCAACTTCTCATTGGCGGCCATCACGCCGACCCCAGCCTTGTTGGAATAGCTGGTCCAGGCCTCGATCCCCGGCGCGATGTAAAGGCAATTGGTCTCCTTCAAACGCTGCAACCGGGACCCGCGCAGGATCGAAAGCGAGCTCTCCATGATGTAGGGATTACGGGCCTTTTCAGGAATCTTTTCGATGATGCCCAGGACTTGGTCGAACTTCACTCCGAAGTTGGGGTCGTGGTAAGTGACCTTGACGCCGGGCAGTTTTTTTGAAATGTAGCGTAAATCGGCTTCGAGCCCTTCCAGCGGGAGCACCGCATACGGGCTGTTCCAATCCACGCAGAAGTCGCAACTGTACGGACAGCCCACACTGCTTAATAAGGGCACCGAACCGACGCCCCGCGCTCGACCCCGGGTGAACACGGCTTTGACAATTTCCGGCATCCGCTCCTCGACGCTGGGGATTTCCTTCAAGGGCCGTCCGCTGCTGAGGATGGAGTGGCGGTCGAAGCTGCCGCACAGAATGTCGTTGATCAGCGTCTTGTCGCAGTCTTTGACGACGAGGTCGAAAAACCGGAGACAATCGGTGGGGAAGGATTTGGCGTGCGGCCCGCCGATAACCGTCAGGGTTTTTTCAGTGCGATAAAGCTTGGCTAGGGCGTAGGCCAGCGCGCTGGCCTGGGTGTAGGTCGAAATGAAGACCACGTCCAGATCGTCTGGCAGCAAACTTTTCGGATTTTGATGTCCATAAAACGTGGCGTAGAACGTCTGATGACCGAGTTGGCGGCACCAGACGGCCACCACCTGCGGGGTGATGCTGCAATAATACCTCTTGAAATGGGCGCCATAGGCCGACTCAACCCAGTTCAGGGACTCTGATTCCACGAGCAATTCGAGGATGCCGACTCTCATGGCTCATTCTCGAAGTGCTTTTGGTTGACCGTGACTTCCATGTGTCGAAAAACGATATCGGATTCAGGGTCAGCCAGCAACCGCCATTAGCAACACGGCAGACAGCGTGCCGAAACCGTAATCGTCGCTCCGCTGACGTGGAACTGTGCCCGCCAACGCTGCGCTTTGCTGGGTCGCAGGCTGCGCTGCGTTGGACACAAATGGTGTGCTGGCGGCAGGCCGCGCCTGACGTTAAGTGGATTCAGACACACTCTCACTGGAGCCAGCGCCGGTTGGCCGCTTCAGTTCCGCTTTCGCGGTTGACATCAGAGCCCCGGCGTGGCTCCAGCCGCAATCTTGGCAAAGAACTCACGATGCAGATTGAGAGGCAGGACAACCCACTGTTGATTCCACAACTTTGGCATGGTCAGATGGTGCTGAGCCGGTGACGGAAACAATGGGTTGAGCAACTCGGCGCAGATTTGCACTTCACCAGCGGCGCTATGGAGCATGGAACTACCCTGGCACTCTAGGATGGCGTTTACTTTTCTTCCGAGGCTCGCTTGGCGGCAAACTGGTCGATCTGATAAAGGCCGTTGTGATTGTCACCCAACAATTTGAGTTTCTGGACGAGGTCACTCACCGTCTTTTCCTCCTCCACCTGTTCATCCAGAAACCATTTCAGGAACGAAAGGGTCGGATAATCCTTCTCCGCCATCGCCAGTTCGTATAGGTGGCAGATGGACTTGGAGACTTTCTGCTCGTGTGCGAGACTGGTTTGAAAAGCGTCGAGTGGTGCGGCGTATTCACACTTCGGCTGATCAATGGCCAGCAACCCGACCTTGCCCCCGCGATCCACCACATAATCGTAAAACTTGCTGGCATGGCCGAGTTCTTCCTTTTCCTGCAAGAGCATCCACTGCGCGAATCCGCTAAAGGCCGTTTGGTCGAAGTAGGCGGCCATGCCCAGATAGGCATAGGCCGATGCGAATTCGAGGTTGATCTGGTCGTTGAGCGCCTTTTGGAGTTTGTCGGAAAGTTTCATGTTCATTGAATCCTAAGGGTAAAAACCGGCCAGGAAAAGAACCAATTAAGTGACTGATAGATTTTGCGATCCACGAGGAACAGGCCCTATGCGATGAAGGCCAAGGTGAACCTGCCCAGCTTGGAGGAATATGAAAAGAAAATCGTTTCCCTACCCTCTGCGGTGAATCAGTAGTAATTACGCGTTGATGTCGTAATCCTTCGGGCGGTGGTTTATCTTAAGATATTTGCGATCATAAAGTAGATGAAACGGCCCCGAAACATCATTGGCCCGTTGGTGCGTGAATTGCACAAAAAAGGCCTCGATGTAAATACAATCAACAATGACCGCCAAGCCGGTTAGGCTATTTGAGGCCAGCCCGGTTTGCGGCGCAAATCAGTCTATCCCCGGCGCCGGTCGGGCTGCGCCTTGCGAGGCAACCATGCAACACAGCAAATACGGGAAAACAGAGGAGTGGGGATGGGAAATAGACTACATAAAGCCGGTGGTCAAAGGTGGAGGAGACGAACCGGACAACCTGCAACCGTTACAATGGGAGAACAACCGGCACAAGGGCGACAGCTATCCCAATTGGGACTGCAAAGTTAAGGAATGATTGTTAAGCCAGCCCGTCGAACCGGGTGCTTCCATTGGCGTCCCGTAGTGCGGGCTGCTGCCTAAACATCACTGAATCCACCGCCAGTTAAGGATTTTCATCTGGGTGATTTTTCCAGTAATCAAAAACCGAGTTAAATTCATGAACCCAAAAATAGGTTATTTCGGGCATGTGGTGCCCTGACTGTACGGCCAGTTCATAAAAACCTTGGCCGGGCCGCCTGTCTTCGATCTTGTGAACGACCAGAACCGCCAGCAAGCCTCGGCCATGTTGTTCCTCCGCAATCGATATTTCGGTCAACAGCGCATCGAGACATGGGCCGCGAAATTCCACCTTGATGGCAGTAATCAGTGGCACAAGCTGTGAATAGGTAATGAAACTTCGGCGTTTAGCGCATTCGACGAGGATACCACGCACTTCAGTTTTCGCAGCCATCCACGATGCGGACGTGAACCCATACCGATACGGTATGGGTGTGGTTTTGGGGGATGCCATTGGTCGCTTTCTTTTCATCATTGGTAACAGTAATAATGCCGTTGCTGGAACTGGCGCTTGCAGAGCAGTCCGTAACGCTTCATTCCGGTATCGTGCGTTGGCTCAATCACTGCCGGTCTCCTCATCCTTGTAGCAACTGTTCGGCTCCACTGGTGCTTCATGGTTTCCGTGCTGATGCACTTCGTCCACTTCGCGGAATTCCGGGCTGTTATCGCGTGTACAGCCCTTGGCTACTAATGAATCTCTCAGTTCCTGAAGTTTGCCGTCAGGCAAATGCCCATATCGGGTCGAGGTTTTCATGAATCTGCAAAAAAGTTGGATGCGACCATCAATCACCTGTCGCTCAAAAACGACAATCCGTCAATCTGCCGTTGAATGATGCTCAAAAGGCTGTGAGCGCCGGTGGCGGAATTGGTCAGCGGCCCGGCGAGCAGATTGCCGTTGGTCACCGCGTCGTAAATCGTAAATCGTAAATCGTAAATTCCCGTGGCCGGACTGCCGTTGTTCTGAAGCTGGCCCTGATACGTGAAGGCCGTGCCTTGGGCGCTCGCCGAGAGCGCCACCGCCGTGAATAATGAGGTAAGCAACAGTTTGTGTGATTGCATAGTCGTCTTGTGAGGTTGAGGATTTCCCATTGGCTTTCTCGCGCTCCAAACGCCTAGCTCAAGAAGCCAAAAGCGCCACCCGTTTGAAATGGTGGGTCGCATCGAACGGGTTTGTGGGTTCTGTCAAGCGCGAGCACACCACAAGCAAGATTGTTTGTCAATAAAATTAATTACAGCATGTTAAAAGAAACTGCTTTACTAATAGTAAAAATAAACGGCGCGAAAACGTGTCTCTGGGTTTTGACAGGTCAGGTCTAACGCAATCTGGTCGCCCCTCGTCAGACACTTGTTGTCATTGTCTGGTTTTGATAGCGTACTTGCGGTCGGGCGCTTAGCTCAGTGGAAGAGCACCTCGTTTACACAAAGATTTGAATTTCCTGGACCTGGCTGCCTGCATCAGGAACCACCTGGACAAATGGGCTGATTCATTGCCCCGAAGTGCATGAATCGAAGCGAAAATCAAATTGGAGTTGAGAACTGGAGTTCAAAAGGATGCTGACCGAAAAATGCCGCTTAACATGGCAATTTGAGGCTCCGGCGACTTGTTAGGCAACGTGGTCATCGCTCAATTTTGAGGGAGAATGTCCACCAACAGGTTGGCGTTATGGTCTGTGGCACCGGCATAGTTAGCTTTGATTTCATTGAATAATGCCTTCGCCTTTGAGGTGTCGCCTTGGCTTTTGTAATCCTTGGCCAGCAGAAACCGCGCGTAAGCTCCAACTTGGACACCGTCACCATAAAAGCAATCGTTGTATTTATCAATGCAATCTTGAAGATACTGGGCGCGCTCACACCGCATCTCGGCGACGACCGTGCTTCTATCGCACGTATCAAAGAACGGGATTTTTGACGCTCGGCTGGCTAAGACACAGCCAGCTTCACTGCAAGCATCCACGATGGGGAGAACGGACGCGGCTCCGTGACGCACGCGCCGTGATCAGCACGGGCTGCCAGCGTCCATGGCTGACAGAAATCAGAGTTCGTTTACGATGTTCTCAGCTTCCTCCAAGGAGCACTGCTGGTACTCCAGATAATTGTCCGCGTTGGCCAAACCATACGGGCCGTATTGGTCTGCCCATTTTGTGCGAAATTTGATCAACCGGTATCCGCGAGTCCTTGCGCGTGCGCGCAGGTTTTTTTCGCGGCGGAGAATTTCGGACGCTTCAAAAACTTCGGGGTGGACTTTGTTACGGTCAACCTTACGCAAAAGTTCCTTGGCATTGGGCGGAGGCACATCCGCAGGCCGGACGGTTCCAATGCCGCTGAAACCACCGGCACCACTTCGATTGGGAGACGTTGTCGTGTTTTGATCGTTCATGCGTTTGAATTGTTTGCCGATGTTTGAGCGGTGCGCGAACTTTATGATTTCCGCGTGCTGATGGTACGATGGCATCGGCGGTGGTTTGATTCAAGGTGGGCCATGACATCGGTAAGTTTGAACCGCACCGTCCGCTTAATCTTGAAATACGGTAAACCAAGACGCATCCAATTTTCAATCGTTCGCGTGCGGACTCCAAAAAAAGCAGCAAGCTCAGTCTTGTTCAGCAACCGATCCGCCGCATCTGCCAACGGCGTTGCTGCTTCATTTTGATTGTATACAGTGGATGAGTCATCTTGTTCGTTTATCATGCCGTTTCAGAACGGCAAATTATGAAAGTGATGCCTTTGCTTCGTTTGTTGCACGCGACGCGGCGTGGTGATTAAAAAGGAGTGGCTCAACTTCCGGTAGCGCTGGTCTGATCGCTGCAACTGGCAACTTGGCTCGACGTGAAAATGTTATGATCTCGCCGTTGGTCGGCGGAGAAATCGAAAACCATTTCTTTGCAGAATCTTCATCCACCACTTCCAGATAATCCTGCTTTACAACCTTGGGCGAATTGCCCGCTTCGAGGGACGTGCGGGCGATGTCACCGGTCTGAGCAACCCTGTAACTGATGAACGAATGTCGCAGCACATTCCGACGCCAGCGCACACCGAGCCGTTTTGCTGTTTTCAAGAACTGATTGCTCAAATTGCTATAGGAAACAACGGGGCCATCACTGTGGGCAAACGGCCACAACCACTTTCGCAGGTTGTCACTGATAGGTATCAGCCGCCGTGATTGTGTCTTGGTGACTTCCGGGGGCACGTCAATTAAACTGCGTGCCAGCTTAATGTGGTTCCACCGCAAGCGTTTTATTTCTTCGGTGCGGATGCCAGCAAAAGCGCCAAGGGCCAAGGCGGGAATCAATTCACTTTTGGCACCAGAAAGCAGCCTGATCATTTCATCCGGGCTAAAGACCAAGATTTTGCGCCCGCGTTTCGGAACTTTGGGTACTCCCAAAATTCCGGGATGATCAGGTTTGAGATAACTGTGGGCTTTGGCGAAATTGAAAAGTGTGCCGATGCTCTGCCGGAAATTCCTGCGGCTGCGGAGGCCGAGTCCGAGGGAGACCAAAAATTGTTGAATCTCGACCGCTGTGACGGACGCCAGCGGGCAACAAAAACTGTCCGCAAAGCGGGTCAGCCGTGACCGCAGGTCTTTCAAGTGGAATGTTGAGAGGCCCGCCTTCGTTTTCTCGTCCAGCAATTCGTCAACCACTTCCCGAACGGATTTGACCGGCAGCTTCGTTGAATGCTGCCGCACGTACTCTTTTGCCGCTTCCCCCAACGAAGCAGCGCCATTCAAACTGGTGACCGCTTCTGCGAACTGTATAATGGCCGTGTCTAAATCTATGTGCAGTGGACGGAGCGTTTCAATGGCACGCTCGTAGCATAGGCGCTCTCTGCCGTTGAGCGTCAACACATCCGACCCACCGGCGGCGAGTTCTGAGGCGATGGATTTCGCACTTTCCTTGGCAGTGTCATAATCACGGAACATCCGGCGCTGCCGCCTGCCGTTGGCGTCGTAGAAGCTCAGGGTGAAGTGATCTTTGCCCCGGTTGAGGACGTGATAAATCGTGACGATGCTCGACCTGCACCGGACAGTTTCTGGAAAGGCCATTTCGCTCATAAACCCTCCCAGAACAGACTTTTTTTGCGTCCGCCGACACCAACTGTCATGCAACTGTCATGCAGCAGGTGTATACGGGCACCAAGGCAGGTTAAGCCCTTGAAAATCAACCTGACGAGATGGAGCGGGTGAAGGGAATCGAACCCTCATCTCAGGCTTGGGAAGCCCGCATTCTACCACTGAACCACACCCGCCTCCGCGGCCGAATCGCTCCGCCGCGGCAAGCCCGCCTTGATATTAACATCAGCTTCGGCCTGTCGGGTCGCAGCCGCAGGGCGAAGTGCGACGCGGCAAGCCCGCACTGCACCTTGATTGCTTCTACCAAACTGCGCGGCGGCTGGCAACTGGTTTGCGGAACAATCATGGCGCGATATCAAGCCGGTGGATCGCACTGCGCAACCGGTCTTCAATCAAAAGTTGCCGTTCCACAGACACGACCTTGCTGCCGTCCAGTTCGCGGACATAAAAACTGTCTATCGCCGCGCCGCGTTCGGTCACAATACGCGCGGCGGAAATGTCGAGCGCCAGTTCGGCCAGTGTTTGCGAAATCGTGTAAAGCAAGCCGAGCCGGTCTTCGGTCTCAATCTCGATGAGGGTGCGTCCTTCAGAGGCCTCGTTGTCGAGCCGGATTTGCGTGGGAATGCGCTCGCCGGTATAGGCCTGATACCGCGGGTGCGCCACGATGTGGCGTCGGATGAGTGCGGGCAGATCAACCTCCGCTCCAGTCAAAACCCGGTCGAGCAGGCTGTCGAATTTTTCATGCTGCTCGCGCGTGGCGAGGTTGCCGGTGAGGGCATCGTTGACAAAAAACGTGTCGAGCGCGACGCCGTCGGTGCGGGTGAAAATCTGCGCGCCAAGGATGTTCAGGCCGACGGCGCTGAAGGAGCCGGCGATTTTGCTGAAAAGACCGGCGCGATCCCAGGTGCAGACTTTGACCAGGTTGTAACCGCGGTTGGGCTCGTCCTGCCACGCCGTCAGCGGCGACCAGGCTTTGCCGTCTTCGAGAATCTGGCGGTGCAGGAAGCGATGCGTGAGTACGAGGTCGTCGAGAATCTCCGTCGCCGTGTGAATTTGAAAATAACGCGGCGGCAGCGCGGCGAATTGCGCCTGCAGTTCCTCCTCGCCAATTTCCGCCGGCGCCAGGCCCCGCACTTCCTGCAACAGAGATTCGCGCTGTGCCTTCCCGGCACGGATGAACTCCGTGCCACCGGTAAGCAACAGCATGGCGCGGGCATGCAAATCCCACAGCAGCGCGTCTTTGAAGCCGTTCCATAATTTGTCACTCGTGCCTTGTGAATCGGCGAACGTCAGCAGCGTGAGCAGATTGAGCGTTTCGGGTGTTCCAATCAGGCGCGCAAATTGGCGGACCACGGCGGGATCATCGAGATCGCGCCGCTGCGAAGTGCTGGCCATGACCAGATGGTTCTCGACGATGATTTGCAGGGTGAGCGTCGCGGCGCTGTCGAGACGGAGCCGTTTGGCGGCGCGCAACGCCAGCGCGGCGCTGGCTTCAGGATGCTTCCCCCGGCCGTGGTGTTCCGCCTTGCCCACGTCGTGCAACAGCAACGCCAGATAGAGCAGTCTCGGGCGTTCGAGGCCTAGAAAGAGCGGCGCGTAACTTTTGTAAGGGTCGTCTTTGGCCTCCCAAACACGGTCCAGTTGCTCCAGGCAAACCAGCGTGTGTTCGTCGGCGGCGTATTGATGGTAAAACTCGTGCTGCACCAGGCAGGTGAGCCTGCCAAATTCGGGAAAGTATTTGCCGAGCAGATTCACCTCATGCATCGCGCGCAGAATGGGCGCAACTTCGCCGCGCCGGTCAAGAATGGTCAGAAATGTTTCGGCCACCTGCTCGTCGTTCAAAAAGTCGCGGTCCACGAGCGAGAGCTGGTTGCGGATGAGTTGCGCGAGGTCGGGGTGCAGCGTCAAGCGCCGCTGTTGCGCGTGCAGAAACACGCGCATGAGCCGGCGCGGCGAGTCGCGGAAAATGCGGCTGGACGCGGCGTGGATTTCGCCGTTGATGAATTTGAACCCGTCCACGATTTCCGGTTCGCGCCGCCGCTGGGGCAGCCAGGCGCGGAGCGAAAGCAGCCCCTGCCCCGCGGGCCGCAGTGCCATGCGCTGTTCCAGTGTGCGCGTGATGAGGAAGATGTTGCGCATGTGGGTGTAAAGCTCGCGCATGAATTTCTCAATGCGCTTGCTCGGTGAGCGGTCGCCGTAACCGAGATTGTGCGCCACGGCCGGCTGCAGGTTCTTGCCCAGCACGTCGAGCGGACGGTTGACGTGGTAATGCAATTCCGTCCGCGCGCGCAGCAGAAAATCATAGGCGGCCTCCAGTTGCCGGCGCTCGGCTCCGCCGACAAATTCCTGCTGCTCCAGTTCGCGCAAGGAGCGCGCGCGGTATTTGAAAAACGCCATCCACAACAGGTTCTGGAAATCGCGCAGGCCGCCGCAGCCGTTTTTGATGTTCGGCTCCTGCATGCACGCCGAATTGCCGAATTTGGCGCGCCGCGTTGCCTGGTCCTCCAGCCGCATCGCGATGTATTTATCCTCGAAACCGGCGACGCATTTGTTCACGAGCGTTTTCTGGAATTTGGCGAACAGCGCCTCCTCGCCGACAATGAACCGCGCTTCGATGAGCGACGTTTTGGATTGCATGTCCGAGTTCGCCACGTTCACGCAATCGTCAATGCTCCGCACGGCGTGCCCGACTTTCAGGCCGATGTCCCACAGCGGATACAACACGCCGTCAATCAGCCTGGACAAATACGGCAGCGGTTTGCCCGCCGCAATCTGGCCGTCGTGCAAGAACATGAAGTCAATGTCGCTGTGCGGGTTCAACTCGCCGCGCCCGTAACCGCCGATGGCGACCAGCGCCAGCGGTGGAAATTCCTTTTGCGCCTGCGGCGACAAGCTGCCCTTGGCCGTTTCCCAGAGATGCCGCAGCAACGCGTCGAGCATCGCCGCGCGGCCCTGGCAAATCTCACGCCCGCTGCTGCCGGAACGGTGCAGCAGTTTGAGCCGGTGCGTTTCCACCTTGAGAAACCCCTTGTAGCGCGCGAGCTTTTCCGCTGTGTCGGCGTTCGGCGGCAATGGCAGACGCGCTTTGGCGTCAGCCTCGATTTTTTTGAGCAAATCCTGCACGAACGCACAATATTGGGAGCAAACCGACACCAAAGCAAGCCAACGGAGGGACACGATGCCCTAATTTTAATCTTAATCGTAATCCTAATCCCGATCTTCTTCGCCCAAAGATTACGATCAAAAGCAGGCGCAGGATTAAGATTAAGATAAACGGCGAGCGAAACCTTGTCGCACGCTCCGCGTTGATTAAACTCCATGCGATGCCAGTCCAGCCCGATCCCGATGCCGCCCTGATGCTGCGCGTGAAGCGCGGCGACCGCGCGGCGTTTGCCGAACTGGTGGACAAATACAAGCAGCCGGTGCTGAATTTCATCTTCCGCTCGCTGCGCGACGAAATCGAGGCCGAGGACCTGGCGCAGACGGTTTTCCTGCAGGTTTACAAATCCCGGAGCCGCTACCGGCAGACGGCGAAATTTTCCACGTGGCTCTTCACCATCGCGCGCAACCTGTGCCTGAACGAACTCCGCCGCCGCTCGCGGCACCCCGCCGAATCCATCGAAGAATCCCATGCCGAACACGAGGACCAGCCACACCGGCAATACGAGGACAAATCGCAAATCGCGCCGCCGGAAAAACTGTTGCACGGCGAACTCGCGCAGAAAATCGAGGAGGCGCTGGCCGGACTGCCGGAGAACCAGCGCACGGCCATTCTGCTCTGCCGGCAGGAGGATTTGAGCTACGAGGAAATCGCCGAAATTCTGGACTGCTCGCTTTCCGCCACGAAATCGCTCATCCATCGCGGCCGCGAAACGCTCAAGGAAAAGCTCAAGCCCTATTTGCAGACCGGCGAGTGGAGCGGGTGAAATTTTGTGGGGAGCGCGGGCGCCTCGCCCGCAGTGTTTGGCGTCTCGCCAAACACATTTGGGGAAAACCTGCCGGCGAGACGCCGACCGGAGCGACCGGGACGGTCGCGCTACCTTAAACTCATATTCGCGGACGCGAAACGCTGAAACCCAAACCCTACTCGTCCCGGCGATGGCAGCGAATGAAATTCCGCGCCGACGGCGCTCCGAATGGGTGGGCGGCTCGCTGGCAGCCGTAGCGGCGGTCGGCAGACCGCCGCAATTCTTCGGGAAAATGGATGAGCACCGCCTAAAATGACAATTGTAATTGGCGCGAACCGAAATAAAAATTAACTTCCCAACTGCTCGTGAAACGCGCGTTCACATTGATTGAATTGCTTGTCGTCATTGCCGTCATCGGCATTCTCGCGGCGTTGCTTTTGCCGGCATTGAGCCGGGCCAAGGCATCCGCAAAACGAATCGAGTGCACCGGCAACGTCCGGCAAATCAATCTGGCCGTGCATCTGTATGCGGATGACCACGGCGATGCCATCGCCTACTACACCAACGAAATTTATTTTGCCTACAAGGAAAATATTTTGCCGTATCTGGGTCAGGCCGGAAACGCGTCGTCCAGCAACGCCGTCTTTGTCTGCGGCGCCGATGATTTCGTTTTTTCCGGCACGCTGGGTTCATGGTTTACGGATCCGCCCTTAATCGGCCAGGGCTTTTGCAATCAGGCATGGACTCATTTTTCCAGCTACTGGTTCAATGGCCTCGCGCGCGATGACAACACGAACGATCTGGGCATGGCGCAAAAACCGTTCGCCTCGGTGCGCGAGCCGGTCAAGACCGAGATCATCGGGGAAATTTCCGGTGGCATCGGTTTGAGCGCCCACAATCGCGACCATCCATTGCAGTTTCCAGACGCCCGCAACGTGATGAGTTTTGTGGACGGCCACGTGGACTACATCAAAATCTACTGGAACGGCGCGACGGGCGGCGACGGTTTTCCCGCCCTCTACGAACCGCCCGCCGGCTATGACTATAAATGGACGGGGAATTGATTTGGCGGCGACAAAGAGGTCGCGCCTCAACCGGCGTCGGGCGCAGCATTGACGGCTTCAAAGAAACTACGCAACTTTTGCTCGTCCAGAACGTCGTTCGTGCGCACACCGCTGCACAAGTCCAAGCCGAACGGTTGTACGGCGGCGATGGCTTCCCGCACATTCGCGCTGCGCAGACCGCCCGCGAGAAATACCGGTTTCGGCACCGCGTCGCGGATGCGGCGGCTCAAGCTCCAGTCATGCACGCGGCCCGTGCCACCCAGTTCCTTCACGGCCAGCGCCGGATTACCTGAATCGAGCAACAGCGCATCTACATGCTCCGCCGCCTTCTGTGCCTTCATCATAGATTCTTCGTCGGTCACATGAATCACTTGCACCAGCGCGATGCCGGGCAACGCCGTGCGCAGCCGCGCATAAACGGACAACTCCACATAATCGCAAAGCTGCAACGTGTTCGTCTGGCAACGCCGCTGTTGCGCGATGATTTCGTCGGCGTCGCGCCGCGAAGTCAGCAGGAACGTGGCGATGGGCGGCGGCACCACGGCGGTGATGCGCGCGATGGTTGCCTCGTCAATCACGCCCGGCCCGCTGGGCATGGAGGAAACCAGACCCAACGCCGACGCGCCGTGCGCGATGGCCATCTGCGCCTCCGCCGGCGATTTGATGCAGCAGATTTTTACGCGCGGTCGCATTCGTTGTGCGGCAGCATAGAAAATTAGTCCGTTCGTGGAAAGCGCGCGTTGCATCCAGAACATCCCGGCCTCCGAAAACCAGAATAGTTGAACGACCGTCCTAACCCCGGCCCTCTCCTTGGGGAGAGGAAACAGGTGAGAGAGGTCGTGAAACATATTGATTGGGCCGACGGGTGGCCCGGTGCCAGCCGGGTCCGGATGCAAGGGGTGGCCACGGCAAAGACCTGATGCCGGAGCGCATTTTCAGGGGTGGCGACAAAGATGACGCGAAGCGCTCAAGAAAAAGCTCAGGCCGTATCTGCAAACCGGGGAGTGGAGTAGTTGAAAGTAAAAATCAATTTAGTTTTTCTTTGCCACGCTTTACTAACTTGACTGATTCAACAGCAGTATTTACTTGGGTATTCCAGTATTCATCAAATCGCTTCTTCTCTTTGCTCATAGCCTCGAGCATTTTTAGAAGATATTCTGCCAGTTTCGGTTGTTCTGGATTCGCATGAAGGGCATTCCACGTAATGGAAACTTCGTTAAATAGCCTTCGTTGACGGACTATAATATTTTCCAACATATTAAGGGCATCGCCCTTTATATGCTTCCAATTATACGCAACGAGCCGCAGATAAACCGTGTCTATAGCAAACACATCCACGACGGTTAATCTTTCACTTTCTTTTGTTTTTTCATGTTTCATCCGTGCGAGTATGAATTCACAGACTTCGAAATTATGTGTGAAATGTTCCTTCAATTTTGCCAAAATGTTTTTTAGTTCTTCCTTTTCCTGCTCCAATTCTTTTTCGACTCTTTGATGTATTATGCCTAAAAAATCACTGACGGGACTGTCGCTTGGGTTTTCAGCGTCATCCCATGCTTTCAACTTTTCGTGCATTGCCTTTTCAAATTTTGCGAAAAATTCGTCGTATTGATGTGCTTTGTCTGAATAATCATATTGAAAAACATAATAATTTGTCAGATCTGCTGGTAGTGCCTTGAGGTCTTGCGTGATGATAATTGTGCCTATGTGCAGTGCATGGCGTACGCCAAGTTCATAATAAACATTTGGTTTTGATCCGGTCAGGTCTGCTATTACTAAATCCGACGAATCAAGGTCTTCAACAATGCCTTTTACAAAATTTCCCGGCGTGGCAGGCGAGCGTTTGCAAACTATTGCGCTTGGTTTATAAGACTCAACGGCCTTTTTTATCCAATGTTCAAAAATATGTGACCATTGAGGTTCGGTAATTTTTCGTCTGTCATTTTCGGGCCCATGTTCAGTGTCACTGAAGGGCATAATGACAAAGCAGGAATGTGGTTTATTCATGGAGAAATTATTTATCCCGCTTCAGCAGAAATTCCGCCAAGGCTTCGAGAGCGACGGCACGGCCTTTGAAAGTTTTTAGCGCGGCAAATGCCTTGGCCGTCAATTGCTCCGCAATCTTCCGCGATTTTTCCAGGCCCACAATCGCAGGGTAGGTCGCCTTTTGTGCCTGAGTGTCCTTGCCGGCCGTCTTGCCGAGCTGCTCGCTGGTCTGCGTCACATCCAGGATGTCGTCAATCACTTGGAACGCGAGGCCGACGTGATAACCGAAATCAGTGAGCGCCCTGAGTTGCGCGGACGTGCAGTTGGCGCTCATGCCACCGAGCCGCACGGAACAGCACAACAACGCTGAGGTTTTGCGCTCGTGGATGTAGCGCAGTTCATTCGCGGATATTTTTTTGCCCTCGCCTTCCAAATCCGCGACCTGCCCGGCAACCAATTGCAACGAGCCGGAGGCCTTCGCAATTTCCAAAATCAAATCGCGATGCGAATAACGCGGCCATCCTTTGGCCTGTGCGGCAATTTCAAACGCCTGCGTCAACAGCGCGTCGCCCGCCAGCACGGCGATGCCGTCGCCGAAAACCTTGTGGTTGGTCGGCTTGCCGCGGCGGAAATCGTCGTTGTCCATCGCCGGCAAATCGTCGTGGATGAGCGAATAGGTGTGGATGCATTCGACAGCGCACGCGAGCGGCATTGCATCAGCTTCCTTGCCCCCACAAGCCTGCGCGGCGGCAAGGCAGAGTGCTGGACGCATCCGCTTGCCGCCGGCGAAGAGCGAGTAACGCATCGCCTTGTGGATGGTCGCGGGTTTGGTTTTCTCGGACGGCAAAAACTTGTCGAGCGCGCGATTGACGGCCTCGGTGCGCGTGGCGAGAAATTGCGGCAAATTGAATTGGGTCGTTGCGGACATGCTGGTTTGTTTTAGGAAAAAAACCGCATCGGCGCAAGCAGCGGGTTTTGGATCCGAAAACTGAAATTGGGATGGGGAGCGCACGCGCCTCGCGTGCCGTTTTCCGCGCCCTCGCGGAAAACATCAGACAAATTGCATAAGCGCGCCAGCCGGTGGATACGGGACTAAAGGCTGGACGCGAGGCGCGGCCAGCTACACCCGATGGCGGGTGTGCTCCCCCAACTCCCACTTCACCGGCCAATCATGTGCATCATGTGTTCGGGATAGCGCGGGCCGGCAGCGACACCGACGGGCACGGCTTCGGAAATTTGTTTCAAATCGCTGGCGGTCAGTTTGATTTCCGCCGCCGCAACGTTTTCTTCGAGATATTTCCGTTGCTTGGTGCCGGGAATGGGAACGATGTCTTTGCCCTGGGCCAGCACCCACGCGAGCGCGAGTTGCGACGGCGTGCAATGCTTTTGCGCCGCGAGTTCTTCGAGTCGTTTGACGAGGTCAAGGTTGCGCTGAAAGTTTTCACCCTGAAACCGCGGCGAAACCCGGCGGTAATCGTCGGCGGGCAGGTCATCAAATTTTTTGAACCGGCCGGTGAGAAAGCCGCGGCCCAGCGGGCTGTAGGCCACCAGGCCAATTCCGAGCTCGCGGCACGTCGGCAGCATCTTGTCCTCGGGATCGCGCGTCCAGAGGGAATATTCGTTTTGCAGCGCGGTGATGGGATGGACAGCGTGGGCGCGCCGGAGCGTTTGCGCGCCGGCTTCGGACAGGCCGAGGTAACGCACCTTGCCTTCCTTCACGAGTTGCGCCATCGCGCCGACGGTTTCTTCGATGGGCGTGCCCGGGTCCACGCGATGCTGGTAGTACAAATCAATCGTGTCCACCTTCAGCCGGCGCAGGCTGCCCTCGCAGGAGGAGCGGACGTAATCGGGTTTTCCACTGACGCTGCGGACGTTGGGATTTTTCGGATCACGCACGATGCCGAATTTGGTGGCGATAATCGGCTTCTCACGGCAGCCTTGAAGGGCACGACCAACAAGTTCCTCGTTGAGGTACGGTCCATACATGTCCGCGGTGTCGAAGAACGTCACGCCCAAATCCAGCGCGCGGTGGATGGTGGCGATGGATTCCCGGTCATCGCGAGCGCCATAAAATTCCGACATGCCCATGCAGCCCAAACCCACGGTTGAAACCACCAATCCCTGTTTTCCCAATGCGCGTGTTTTCATCGTTTGCTCCATTTCGTTCAATTTGACCGCAAAATAGCATCAAATTCATTTCCAGAAAGGCCAAATTTTGTTATTGCATAGAGTGGCGCTGGCCATTAGTATTTCCAACTCTGTTTGTCAAAACGAATTGTGAACGCTGAACTTTGCAAAAGGGCCGCCGAAAAAGTTGGGAACCCGAACGTCCTCGTCAACCTCATTTCGCGGCGCGTGCGCCAGCTTAATTCCGGCGGCGGCGGCCTGAGCCGGCCGCTGGTGACTGACATTGCGAATCTCGGCGCGGCGGACATCGCGTTGCGCGAAATCCTCGAGGAAAAAATCGGCTGGGAAATGCCGGAGCCGGTCGAATTGGTCCGCCCGCAACCCAAGAAGCGCAGGAAGAAGTGAAATTTCAACCGCGGATGGCGCGGATTTTTTAGAGTTTCTCAAAGCCGGAAATTGCTTCCGGCTTTTTATTTTCAACCCGGGATAAAAGCATCTTTGACAGTTTTTGCCTCGTTTGTGTTTTAATCCGTGAAATCCGCGTCATCCGCGGTTAACCTTTGGTCATGGCCGACATCGTGACCAATCACAAGGCGCGGCGCGATTATCACGTCCTCGAAACGTTCGAGGCGGGCATCGTGTTGCGCGGCACGGAGGTCAAATCGCTCCGCGCGGGCAAGGGGCAGATCGCCGACGCCTTTGCGCGCGTGGAAAAAGACGAGGTCTGGCTTTACAACGCGCACATTGACGAATACTCGCACGGCAACCTGCAGAACCATCAGCCCAAGGCCCCGCGCAAATTGCTGCTGCACAAATCGGAAATCCGGAAACTCTTCAGCCTGGCCGCCGTGAAAGGCCACGCGCTGGTGCCGCTCGCGTTTTACTGGAAGAACGGCAAGGTGAAAGTCGCGCTGGCCGTCGGCAAGGGCAAACAACAATTCGACAAGCGCGAGGATTTGAAACAGCGCGAATCCGACCGCGAACTCAAACGCGCGCAGATGCACCGGTTCAAGGGAAAATGAAATGAATCGCCGTGGGAAAATTTTTCGGGCCGCCGCAATGGCGGCCTTTCTCGCTGCGACAGCCGCGGACACGGCCCAGGAACCCGCAAATCGCCCCGCCAACTGGGGGCAGAGAATCGAGGTGGCCGGGATCAAAAACTGTTTTCAAGTCACGACGAATCTTTATCGCGGCGCGCAGCCGACGGCCGAAGGCATGGCGCATCTGAAGGCGATGGGCATCAAAACCGTCATCAACCTGCGCGCGTGGCACTCGGACAAGGACAAGGTGGCCGGCACCGGCTTGAAGAGCGTGCGCTTTGAAACGGAACCGTGGCACGGTGAAGAGGAGGACGTGGTGCGTTTCCTGAAGGTGGTCACGGACACCAACAACCTTCCCGCGTTTGTGCATTGCGAACGCGGCGCGGACCGCACCGGCATGATGTGCGCGATGTATCGCATTGTCGTATGCGGCTGGACCAAACCGGCGGCCATTGCGGAAATGAAGGACGGCGGTTTCGGGTTCAGTCCGCTCTGGCATGACCTGGTCACATTTGTCGAAAAGGCCGACGTGGCCGACATCAAACGCCGCGCGGGTCTGGCGGGAAAATAAAGAAACGAGGATGACCCTTCACGCCGTCAAGGGGCTGCCTTACCCAGCGGAACAAAAGCGACGCACACCGGCTTTCCGATTTCGAGAGTTTGCCCGGTCCAGGTCAATCGGCCGGTTTGGGCGTTGATGCGGAAGACCACGATGCTGTTGGAATCCTGGTTGGCGGCAATCAAGTATTGGCCGGTCGGGTCAATCGCAAAACAGCGCGGGATTTTGCCGCGGGTTGATTGACGCTCCACAAAGTCAAGCCGGCCACTTGGCTCGTCCACGGCAAATACGGCGATGCTGTCATCCCCGCGGTTTGAACCGTAAACAAATTTGCCGGAAGGATGGACGGCCACCTCGGCAGACGTGTTAACTCCGTGAAAATCCTCCGGCAGCGTGGAAACAGTTTGAATCTCCTTCAGCGCGCCGCTTTCCGGGTTGTAATCGAATGCCGTCAGGGTGGAGCCTATTTCATTGATGACGTAAGCACGCCGTCCATCCGGGTGAAAGGCGATGTGGCGCGGCCCGGAACCTGGCCTTAATTCGACCCACGGGATTTCGTTTGCCGTGAGTGCGCCGTTGGTTTCGTTGAGCCGGTAAATCATCACCTTGTCCAAACCAAGGTCGCAGGCGAACACGCGATGATTTGCGGCGTCCATGGCGATGCAATGGGCGTGGGGGCCGGCCTGCCGTTGCGGGTTGACACTGGAGCCATGATGTTGAATCACCGCCGTCGGCGGGCCAATAAAACCATTGGTTTGCACCGGGAAGGCCGCCACGCTGCCGCTGTTGTAATTTGCCACGAGCACATATTTACCGGTGGCATCCACGGCGATGTGGCAGGGGCTCGTGCCTCCCGAGGGCTGCTGGTTCAGAAATTCCAGTTTGCCCGTGGACGCGTCCAGCCTGAATGCCGTCACCGCGCCGCCAGCCTGGCCATTAAAGTGATCGGTTTCGTTTACGGCAAAAAGAAACCGGTGATTGGGGTCAATGGCGACATACGCGGGATTGACGGATTTGGCAGCCAGCGTGGGCGTGCTCAATTCGCCCGACGCGGTGTCAAAGCGGGAAACGTAGATGCCGTTGCTCTTGCTTCCGGTGTAGGTGCCGAAATAAACGAGGAATTGTTTGGAAGGTGCGCTGTCAGCGTTCATAGAAATGGAGACAGTCAGCAATGCCACCAGTGCGGCGGTAACCGGTTTCAATGATGAAAGGAACCGCATAACCGTGACGCCTTCGCTGACCAACGTCCTGCGCGCAAGCAGGTTCCCGCCGGCTTCAACGAGGCAACCTTCTTCGGGTCAAATCAGGCTTTGGCCGCTTCGGGCCTCTTCCAGGTGCGTTTCGGCGCCTTGGTAACGAGGCCCTTTTTGAGCGCGCTGGCGGCGACGCGCATGTAACGGACTTCGCCGCTGGGCAACACGGCCTTCACGCGCTGCAAATTCGGCATGAAACGCCGTTTGGTAATGGCGGTGATGTGCGTTCCAATGCCGCCTTGCTTCTTGGGCTTGCCACTGCGCCAGATGATGCTGCCCTTCATCGGGCCTTTGCCGGTCAATTCACAAATTCGTGCCATAAAATTCCAAATCAGGAGCGCGAAGGATAGTCACAAAAAAGCCGGTGGCAAGCACTAAATTCTCCGTGATTTGTTTCGTCACACGCCGCAACGCTCGAAAATGGGCTTGGCTTTCCGGAGCGATTGCCGTTGTCTTTGGCCAGCATGAAAGCGAAGGCACTGAAACTCGTTCCATCCGCACCGGACACGCCGGCACCCGCGCCCCCGTGCCGTCTGGTGGCCACGGTTAAACCCTTCGCCGCGTTGCGACCCAAACCGGAACTCGCGCAGAAAATCTGCGAACTGCCCTACGACGTGATGTCGTCGGAGGAAGCGCACGAAATGGCTGGCTGGAATCCGTTGAGTTTTCTCCATGTCAGCAAACCGGAGATTGACCTGCCAAAAGGCACAGACGTTTACGCACCGGAGGTTTATGCGAAGGGCCGGGAAAACTTTCAAAAACTCATCCGGGACGGCTCGCTGCGGCAGGACCCGCAGCCATGCTTTTATCTTTACCGGCAGATCATGGGCCGGCATTCGCAAACCGGCCTCGTGGCCGCAGCGAGTTGCGAGGATTACCTGGACGGGCTTATCAAAAAGCACGAACTCACGCGCCCGGACAAGGAGGACGACCGGGCGCGGCACATCGAAACGCTGAATGCCCAAACCGGCCCGGTTTCCCTGGCCTGTCGCGCCCCAAAGACGGTTGACGAATTCATTGCCAAAAAAACCTCCGAAAATCCGGAGATTGATTTCACCGCCAAAGACGGCGTGCGACACTCGTCGTGGACGATTCACGACGCGAAGGAAATGCGGTTCATCGAAACCGAGTTCGCGAAGGTTCCGGCGCTTTACATCGCCGACGGCCACCATCGCAGCGCGGCCGCGGCGCGCGTTTTTCAAAGCCGCAAAGGCGCGGGCCACAGCGGACAATTCCTCACCGTGATTTTTCCGCATGACCGGATGCAGATTCTGCCCTACAACCGCGTGTTGAAGGATTTGAGCGACTGGACCCCGGAACAGGTGCTGGAAATCCTCGGTGCCGTTTTTGCCATTGATTCAAACGACGCGGCCTCTCCCGCCCGGAGCCACGATGTCAGTCTTTACCTGGGCGGCAAATGGCATACGCTGATCTTTCGCGAGAAATTGTTGGCGACCAACGACCCGCTGGAAAAACTCGACGTGACCCTGCTCCAAAAAAACGTGTTCGAGCCGGTTTTCGGCATCACCGATCCGCGCAAAAGCAAGCGGATCCATTTTGTCGGCGGCATTCGCGGGACGGCGGAATTGGAAAAGCTCGTGAACAGCAGCGAAGCCGCCTGCGCGTTTTCCCTGTTCCCGGTGAACATTGAGGATTTGATGGCGATTGCGGACGCCGGCGGCATCATGCCGCCGAAAAGCACTTGGTTCGAGCCAAAGCTCCGCGACGGAATGTTTTGCCACTTGATTTGAAGCGGCGCGTGCCGGGCAGCATGTTCCCGATTCATCGCAGTTGAGGGTGGAGCCGGTGTGAATAAATTTTCTCTTTTGCGGTTGACAGCTTCGCGGCTAGTGTGTTAAGTATTCCGAATCATTCAAAGAAGAGGAGTAGATGTCTCACTTGTTGTCAGTCTTGGGCCCACGGCCGAAGTTTGACCGTTGGAGGGGCGCAAAACGGATCAGGTATATCAACACCGGTCCGGCGCAGGGGAAAAGCAACCTTCAACCAGAGCAGAGGAGCGTTATGAACAGATCGTTTCCCACAAAAAAATCGTTTGTCACAGTCATGATGTCATTGGCGGCCACAGCCGTGTCATGCGTGTTCCTGGCAGCAATGACGGCCAGGGCCGATTGGCCCAACACCAACGCCACCAAATATGTTCAGCCACCGGACCTCACCCCCGCCAGCTATAATATCCTGGCGGCCCAGCCACCCGCCGGCAGCGGCGCCGGCCTGCCGCTCATTTTGGCCGACGACTTCCCCTGTACTCTGACCGGTCCCATCACCGACATCCACATCTGGGCTTCGTGGCTGGGAGACACGGCTACCGCGAACATCCCGGATATGCCGATCACGCTGGGTTTCTGGTCCGACGTACCCGCCACGCCAGGCAATCCCAGTCGTCCCGGTTCATTGCTTTGGAGCCAAACATTTCAGCCTGGCGGGGCAATTCCCGGACACTATAAAAGGGTGGTAGCAACGCCTGGTTGGGCGCCCTCACAATTCTGGGATCCTGACCCGTTTCCTGCGGGCAGCATCATGGGCAACGACAATATTAATTGGCAGTACAATTTTTATCCGGACCCGGCGCAGCCAAATGGCCTGTTTGTGCAGCAAGGAACGGCTACCGCGCCCACGAATTACTGGCTGTCCGTGACTGCGGGAACGAATGTCGTGGCGTTTGGCTGGAGGACCGCCGCAGTCCATTACAACGACAACGCGGTGTTCGGGCACATGGATCCGCTTACGGGAACCATTCCCCTGGGAGATTGGCAGGAGTTATCCAGTCCCCAGACCCCAACGAGAAGTCTGGATTTGGCCTTCGCTTTGACGACGACCAATCAACCTCCTCCGCCATCGCCAACACCGACGAATAAATGGGTGCAAAATCCGGATCTATACAGTGGGGTTGGGCTGGATGTGAATGCCACTTCACCGAATGTGGCCAACGGGCTACTGACTCTGGCTGACGATTTCCAATGCACGGTTGTCGGACCGATCACCAACATTCAATTCTGGGCATCTTTTAATAACGACATGCCTCCGGGAGCGAACACGTTCGTGGTGAGCATTTGGAGCGATGCCCCGAAGGGACCCAACGGCTTCAGCCAGCCATTCATACGGTTATGGTCACAGACGTACAATCCGGGTGACTACCTGCCACCCACGCCGGCGGGCACCGGAACGGAGCACTTCTACGATCCGACCACCTCCACACCTCCATCACCTGAAAGTGTGGTCTGGCTTTACAGCTTCGATCTGTTTCCCACGAATCACTTCTGCCAGCAAGGCCAGGGCACGGTTTACTGGGTTTCGATCGCCTCCCTGTCGCCACCGGCCGCCTACTGGCAATGGGGCTGGAAGACCTCCACCAATCACTGGGGCGACACCGGGGTGTTGGGGAAATTGGACCCGAATTCGGCGAACCTGTTGGTTCCCTGGCAGCCACTGTTCAACCCCCTCGTGACGGCGGGTGTTCCCGCTCCGGTTGATTTCGCTTTCCGTATCAACAGCGGCCCGCCCAACTCTGATTGCGATCCTGCCTTGGGTGGAGTCATCCAGCCACCAGACACTTCCACCAATGGCCTGGACGTTTGGGCCTTGACGCCCGCGATGGTCGGCGACGATTTCCTGTGTCAAGTCCGCGGCTACATCAGCGGGTTCTCGATCTGGGGTTCGTGGCTCAACGACCAGGTGGACACCAACGCGCAATTCCAGGTAAACCTTTGGACGGATGTGCCGGCATCGCCCGCCGCGGGTCCTTATAGCCATCCCGGCTCGCTTGTGTGCAGCAGTGTGTTCTCTCCGCCTCAAACCCCGGGCGACGCGCTGCGTTACCAGTACAGCCTCTTTCGAACCAATCTCCAGGAAAACTTCTACTATCCAAACCCGCCCGGAACCGCCGGGTTGATCGGAAGTGACACCCAAATCTGGCGCTACGACTTTTTCCCCTTCGTGCCGTCCTGCTTTGAGCAGGAGGGAGGCCCGTTTACCGCCAACAAGACTTATTGGGTGACGGTCAGCTATCTCCCGAGTCCCGGCAACGCCGCCGCCGACTTCTTCGGGTGGAAAACTTCCACCACACATTTCCAGGACGCGGCTGTGTTTGGAACCAACGGAAGCACTTGGACGCCGCTCTATGATCCGCGCAACGGCGCGCAACTGGACCTGGCCAAAGTGGTTTGGAAGTTTCCAGTCACGGGCATCAACAAAGACGTCGTCAACAATACCCCAACAACCGCCACCGGCATTCAAATCATCCTGAAAGGCACGCACTTGATCACCTGGTACTTTTCCGGGCCGCCGTGGGCTAACTTCAGCACCTCCTTCGATGCCGCCGGCGATACCGTTCTTCAGTGGTCGGGTGGCTTGACCATTCCGCCCGGAGGAATGAGCCATGTCGGGTTCGAAATGCCCGGCACCGGCCCGCCTACGATCATCGGGATGAACTGGCTGAGCGGAACCACCATCATCGGCACGCCCGTCCAAATTAATTATCACCTGTTGGGCGACCCCACCGCGGTTGAGCTTAACGACTTCTATCCCGGGATGCTAATCCCCGGCACCGCGAGTGTGGAATACTACGCCACTCCGCCGGGTTTGGACCAGATGATCAACGGCGGGACGCGGAGTCCGATGGAGACCGACTCGCTCAACAGTCCCGGGCCTATCCAGATGGGCGGCGCAGCGACGATGACTCTTCCAACCAGTCCGCAAGGCGCTCAATACGCAATGATCATCGTTGTTCTGGACAGTGCGGCTGGAGCGCCCGGGGCGACGGACTTTGTCCTGCTACCGCTGAACACGGCGCTATTGCCCGCCATCCAGTCCATCGGCGTTTCGGGCGGAAATGTCACGATGGACTGCTCGACGGTTTATGGACAGATGTATCAACTGCAATCCAGTGCGGCCCTGGGCGGAGCGGCTTCGTGGGGGAATGTGGGCAGCCCGGTCATGGCGGTGGGAGCAGACACGATTATCGAGGTGCCCATTGGCGGAGCGCAGAACTTCTATCGCGTGATGCTGATGCCATAGCCAGTCGCTGGTGCACCCGGCAGAATTGCAGTAATCCTGAAAACAGGAGTTGGGGGAGCACACCCGCCCCGGGTGTGGCTGGATGCGCCTCGCGTCCAGCCTCTTGGCCCACAGCTCTGGTCGAAGCATTCGAAACTATCCTTGTATGCTCGAGGTTTTCCGCGAGGGCGCGGAAAACAGCACGCGAGGCGCGTGCGCTCCCCATTTCAATTTCGGTTTTCGGGGTAATCGCACAGCAACGCCGCGATGATGCCGGATATTTCACACGCGCCCGAAAACGGGCGCAGAACCGAGCCGCAACCTGTAGTCGCAACCTGCAGGTTGCGCTCCGCGACCTGAGGCTTGTTTGTTTTCTGCGCAAGTAAAACTTGCGGCTGCAATTTGTGGTGCCTCGATGTTTCCGTTCGAATCGAGTCACAGAAGAGTGTGATGAACGCCCGCCCTCACCCCGGCCCTCTCCCCCGAGGAGAGGGTGAATCGTCGTCCGGGTTTGGGCGATAAGAACACCCTCTGTTTCGGTCGCGATTTTGGAGCGATGAGCAACAACGCAGCGACGGCAACGACGGCTGCCAAATTGACCAGCGACGGTAATTGGCTCTCCCTCTCCTTGGGGGAGAGGGCCGGGGTGAGAGCGGATATAAAGCCCGAATCTCGATTTCCGGTCACGCTGGATGTTGACGCGTCGCCATCCGCTGAAAAGATTGAAGAACCCAATTTGTTCGCGCTTCATTTTTGTGCGGCAGTGCCATATCCTTCCCCGTGCCACTGACCCGCCTTCAACGCAGTCTGCGCGCCACCTTCGCGGGCATGGCCGTGAACGTCGTGTTCTCGGGCACCAAACTCGCGGCGGGCATCGTCGGCCATTCGCACGCCCTGGTCGCCGACGCCGTCGAGTCCTTTGCCGACGTGTTCAGCTCGCTCATCGTCTGGCGCGGAGTGATCGTCGCGGCGGAACCGGCGGATGAAGACCATCCCTACGGCCACGGCAAGGCCGAGCCGATCGCCTCCGCCATTGTCGCCGCGATGTTGTTGGCGGCGGCGCTATGGATTGCGCTCAAGGCGTTCGGCGAAATCAGGCTACCGCACCCGGCGCCGGCGCCGTTCACGCTCATCGTGCTGGTCGTGGTGGTGGTGGTGAAAGAAATTTTGTTCCGGTTTGTTTCGCGCGAAGGCAAGGCGGTGGACAGTTCCGCCGTACGCACGGACGCCTGGCATCATCGCAGCGACGCCATCACGTCCGTGGCCGCCGGCATCGGCATCAGCGTGTCGCTCATCGGCGGCAAGGGTTTTGAGGCCGCCGACGATGTGGCGGCCATTGCGGCGGCGGGGGTCATCGCCTGGAACGGCTGGCATTTGCTCCGTCCGGCACTCAACGAACTCATGGACGCCGCACCCGGCCGCGAAATCATTGACCAAATCCGCCAGATTGCAAAGGCCACACCCGGCGTGGGTGGCGTGGAAAAATGCATCGTTCGCAAGGTGGGTTATCAGTATTTCGTGGACATGCACGTGGAAGTGGACCCGCAAATGACCGTGCTCCGCTCACACGAAATCGCCCACGCTGTGAAGGACAAAATCCGCGACGCCAAACCCGCCGTCAGCGACGTGCTCGTTCACATCGAACCGCTGGGCGCCGCCCTGCGACAAAGAGATTCTGAGGCGCGGAACTGACTCATCGAAAGGCCGCGTTAAAACACCCGCCCAAAAAAAATCAAACAATTAGCAAAAATGGTTAAGCCACTTCGTTTCCAAGCCGTTAGCTTGTTTTGACAAACCTGACGGGTGGGCTATTCGCACCCTTGGAACAGACAAAGCGGACCAGCCGATCGGCTGGGGCACCGCTCTGAAGCCGGGGCCACGCGGGCTCATCCCGCCTCGAGGCGCAGGTCAGGTTTGCCGGCGGAAGCAAGCTCACCGCCGGGCGAAATGGCATCACAACTGGTCGCCGGTCACGCTTCCCGGACGGGAAACGAAACCGGACAGGATGGCGATGATCTCAAGACGCAAACATATTGAGACGGACAAAGCGAAGAGGCCGTTCCGGCACCCTGCCGGGAATCCATTTTCCGGATTCGGCGCGCGAAGCTGCATCACCATCCTTTCCGCCAGCAGGCGGAGTTTTGACCATGAGCGACCGTAAACTGGCCTTTCTCTATTCGCCGGAAGTCGAGGCGTTGAGCTACCCGCCCGAATGCCCTTTCAAGACCCAGCGCGCCGGCCTCACGCGTCTCCGGTTGAAATCGTTCGGATTACTCGGCGATGAAAACCGTTTTGAGGTTTCGCCGCGGCGGGCAACCCTGGCGGAACTGAAACAATTCCACACCGCGCCTTACCTCCATGAATTGCAGCACGCCGCCATTGGCGACCTGACCGTGGAGGGTTTGGGCATGGGCATCGGCGGGGTGGACACGCCGGTGTTCAAGGACATGTTCGAATGTGGCGACTGGGCCTGCGGCGCAGGCTTTACCGCCGCCGATTTGTTGCTGCAAAAAAAGGCGGACATCGCCTTCAACTTGTTGGGCGGTTTCCACCATGCATTGGCGGACCGGGCGGCCGGATTTTGTTATCTTAACGATGTGGCCCTCGCCTGCATGAAACTGGCGGACGCCGGCAAACGGGTCCTGTATCTTGACGTGGACGCGCATCATGGCGACGGCGTGCAGTCCGCGTTTTACCGGCGCAAGGATGTCATGACCATTTCGCTGCACGAGAACGGCAAGACACTTTTCCCGTGGAGCGGTTTTGAAGACGAAATCGGCGAAGGCACCGGACGCGGTTACAACGTCAACATCCCCCTGCCCGCCGAGACCTACGACGAAGCCTTTCTGACGGCGTTTGATTCCGTTGCCGTTCCGCTGGCGACCGCATTCAACCCCGACGTGCTGGTGTTGGAACTCGGCCTGGACATTCTGGCCGGCGATCCGCTGACGCACCTGCGCATGACCAACAATGTCGTCGTCGAAATCGCCGAGCGGCTCCTGCGCCTGAACTGTCCTATGCTCGTCGCCGGCGGCGGCGGTTATCATGTCGAGAACACGGTTCGCGGCTGGGCGCTGGCGTGGCGGACATTTTGCGGCGGGAACGACGAGTGCGATTTCGCCCTCGGGATGGGCGGCGTCATGCTGGCCAGCACGGAATGGGCGGGCGGTCTGCGCGACCGCGCTTTGGCCGTTTCGGTGGAGCAACGCCGCGATGTCGAACCGGAGTTGCGAACTACGATTGAAACTGTAATAAATAATGTATTCCCGTTGCATGGCCTTGAGGCGCCCTCACTTGGGCGGGCAACAAGTCCAGTCGGGCTGACCAAAACCGCGATTAAACCAAAACCAGAAAGGAGCACATCATGACCGCGCAAACTCAAACCGTTTCGACCAGTTCCTTGATGCAGGAGGGCCGGACTTTTCCGCCCGACAAGGAAGTGGTCCAGCGCGCCTACATCAACGCCGCGCAATACAAGAAAATGTACGAGCGCTCGATCAAAGACCCGGACGGGTTCTGGCTCGAACAGGCCAACACGCTCGAATGGATCAAAAAACCGACCAAAGGCCGCAAATACGTCTGGGACACTGCCGCGAAAAAAGTCGAGCACACTTGGTTTGAGGACGGCCAGCTCAACGTGACCGTAAACTGCCTGGACCGCCATTTGAAAACCAAGACGCGCGACAAGGTCGCCCTCATCTGGCAGGGCGAACCGGAAAACGACGTCGTCAAACTGACCTACGCGCAATTGCATGAGAAGGTCTGCAAGTTCGCCAACGTGCTGAAATCGTTCGGCATCAAAAAGGGCGACCGCGTCTCGGTTTATCTGCCGATGATTCCCGAATTGCCCATTGTCATGCTCGCGTGCGCGCGCATCGGCGCGATTCACTCGGTCGTGTTCGGCGGTTTCAGCGCGGAGGCGCTGGCCGGCCGCATCAACGACGCCGCCTGCCGCCTGCTCATCACCTCCAACACCTCGCTGCGCTCCGGCAAGAGCATTCCGTTGAAGAGCCATGGCCGACGAGGCGCTGAAGGAAACCTCCACCATCGAGAAGGTCATCGTCGTCAAACGCAACGAAACGCCGTGCAACATGACGCCGAACCGCGACGTCTGGTTTCACGATGTGATGGCCAAGGCTTCCGCGGATTGTCCGCCGGTGGCCATGAACGCCGAAGACCCGCTGTTCATCCTTTATACGTCCGGTTCCACTGGCAAGCCCAAGGGCGTCGTTCATTGCAACGCCGGTTACCTCCTGCAAACCGCCCTCACGCACAAATACATCTTCGACGTTCATGACGATGACATTTTCTGGTGTACCGCCGACATCGGCTGGGTGACCGGCCACAGTTACATCTGTTACGGCCCGCTTTGCAACGGTGCGACGAGCCTGATGTTCGAAGGCGTGCCGACGTTCCCGGACGCCGGACGTTTCTGGCAAATCGTCAAGAAATTCAAGGTCACCATCTTTTACACGGCGCCGACGGCGATTCGCTCGCTCATCCGGCTCGGTGAAGAATGGCCGAACAAATATGACTTGAGCACGTTGCGCATGCTCGGCTCGGTCGGCGAACCCATCAATCCCGAAGCATGGTTGTGGTATCACCGCGTCATCGGCAAGGGCCGTTGTCCCATCGTGGACACGTGGTGGCAGACGGAGACGGGCGGCATGCTCATCTCGCCGCTGCCCGGCGCGCACACGCTCAAACCCGGCAGCGCCAGCCGTCCGTTCTTCGGCGTCGAGCTGGTCATCCTGCGCGACGACGGCAAGCCCTGCGCCGTGAACGAAGGCGGCAAGCTCTGCATCACGAAACCCTGGCCGGGCATGTTGCGTACGACCTGGGGCGACCACAACCGGTTCATCGAAACCTACTTCACGATGTATCCGAACATCTATTTCACCGGTGACGGCTGCCGGCTCGACGAGGACGGCGATTACTGGCTGATGGGCCGCATTGATGACGTGGTGAACGTCTCCGGCCATCGCATCGGCACCGCCGAAGTGGAGAGTGCCCTGGTCAGCCATCCGAAAGTGGCCGAAGCCGCGGTCGCACCGATGCCGCACGATATCAAAGGCCAGGGCCTTTACGCCTTCGTCACGCTCAAGGATGGCGTGCAGGAAAGCGAGGAACTCAAAAAGGAATTGGCCAGCCACGTCCGCAAGGAAATCGGGCCGATTGCCGTGCCGGATAAAATCCAGTTCGCGCCGGGCCTGCCGAAAACGCGCTCGGGCAAAATCATGCGCCGCATCCTCCGCAAGATTGCCGAAAACGCCGTCGAACAAATTGGCGACACTTCGACTCTCGCCGACCCGCACGTCGTGGACGCGCTGGTCAAAGGCAAACAATAAACCGGAAAGCGCTGCCGGGGCCACCAGCCCCGGCAGCCAGCCACTCATACCCAACGGGCCTTCACCAATGCTCCCCAATGCGTTCATTGGCAAACCGCAAAAGCCCACAGACGCTGAATTGGCCGCCGCTTTGGGCGCCGCAAAGGTGCTCTGGGACCGGTCGCTGGCCGGGTTGGCCGACGAACACAACTTGACCGTCCAGGAGTGGAACTCTTACTCGCGCAAAGCCGGCTGGTCACTGCGACTGAAGCACAAGGACCGGAACATTGTGTATCTCTCTCCGTGTGAGGGATGCTTTTTCGTGTCTTTCGCCCTCGGCGACAAAGCGGTGGAGGCGGCGCGCCAAAGCGGTCTTCCCCAAAGCGTCATTAAAATCATCAACGAAGCCAAACGGTACGCCGAAGGCACCGCCGTCCGCGTCGAAATCAAGCAGGCAAAAGACATCGGGACCGTGACCAAACTCGCAGGAATCAAGCTCGCCCATTGAATGTGTAACCATGAACCGTCCCCCCAAAAAAAATTTGCCCGCAAACCATTATGAAAACGAATTCTAAAAAACTAATGAATCAATTTAGCAAATCTTCATGGCGGACGCGCGCTGCCACACTCAACCGCGGCCGGGTAGCGCAGATTGTTAATCTGCTGTATCGCAGAATGCCATTCTGCGGAAGCTCTGATGCGCGACCCCGCTCGATACGTTCGACGGTCTGCCGATTGCCAATCGGCGACACAGCAGGTTGCCAACCTGCGCTACGGGCGTTCGGCGGTGCTTCAACGGTGTGCGGTTATGTAATATCCCGGTTAACCCTGTATCTTGCCGCCGCATTGGCGGTCCTGGGACTCGTGGCGGTGCCGGCGGACGCCGACTTCACGAATGTAACCTACAAAGCCGAGGCGACACTCAAGGAAACCTTCGACAGCAACGTTTACCTCCAGGACAACGCGCCAACCGCTGCCAACGTCGCCGCCGCCCAGGCCGCCGGACTCAAGCCGGTCGAGGCAAACAAAGGCTCCTTCGTCACATCAATCCTGCCAAAGGTCGGCCTGGACTACAAACCGTGCTCCGGCTTCAACCTGTCGCTGGGTTACGCGCCGGAGATCGTTTTCTATCATTCGACTCCTGACGAAGATTACGTGACCCATCGCGTCCTGTTCAATTTCGGGGGTAAATTGGGAGACGCCACCTGGGAACTGGTGAACACGGCCACTTACATTGACGGCAGCAAGGAAGGACCGACCTTCGCCCGCCCGGATGACATCCCGGCCATCGGCGGCATCCCGCTGCGCGACCGGCGGGCGGCCTTCATTTTTCGCAACGGCTTTCGCCTGACCGAACCGGTCGGGAAATGGTTTTTCCGCCCGGTGGCGACGGCTTACATTCATGATTTCAAGACCGAGCAGCTCTATCAAACGGCCGCCGAGAAGGCCATGTTCAGCTACGAAAACTACATTGACCGCCAAGACATCAGCGGCGGCCTGGATGTCGGCTACGAAGTGGCAAAGAAAACCTATCTGGTCGCCGGTTATCGCTACGGGCGGCAGGACCAATTCACGCTTCCCGGCGCCGGCGGCACAACCCTGTACAGCACCTACGGCAACGCCTATCAACGCTTTCTGCTGGGCGTGGAAGGCAGTCCCGTCACTTGGTTGAAACTGGCCGTTCTAGGTGGACCGGACATCCGCCAGTGGGATTCCGCCACACCGGCGGGGTTTGACCGGAACGGGCTGCGATATTACTGGGACGCCTCGGCAACGCTGCTGCCGACCCGGAACGACACGATGACACTCAAGTCCACGCGCTACGAGCAACCGGCTTTCTCCAGCTTCAGCATGTACGAGGACACCAAGACTGACCTCGCCTGGCGGCACAAGTTCAATGACCAGTTTGCTACAACCCTGGGATTCACGCTTTATGTCGGCGATTGGGAGAAGCCGGTGAACCGGGATGATTGGATTTACACGCCCAACGTTTCGCTGGCCTATGCCTTTACAAAAAATCTTGGCGCCGAATTCGCGTATTCCTACGACTGGGTGGACAGCAAGGTGTCCGCGGGTGAGGAGCCGTTGACAAACAGCCACGAGTTCACGCGCCACCTCATTTCGCTGGCGGTTAAATACACATTTTAAGCCTCGCTAACCCGCGGCATAGAAGGCTGTGCTGCACCGGAAGCAAACGATGTTGTTTCTTTGACAAAATAGGTGGGGGTTGCCGCATCGCCCGGACTTACCTTGATTCCAGGGCCGTCGGCGAGGAGCAAGGCCGGTCGAATTTCGGCGTCGCCCTGGCCATTTTAGTGACGCAATGACTTTGAATTTTTCATCAACATGAGCACAAGACCAAAACTAACCTTGGACGCCAACGAAGGCGTCGCCCACGTCGCCTATCGCCTCAACGAGGTCATGGCCATTTACCCCATCACCCCGTCATCCCCCATGGCCGAGTTCTGCGATCAATGGACGTCCGAAAACAAGAAAAACCTCTGGGGCACCATCCCGTCCATCATAACGTTGCAGAGCGAAGGCGGCGCTGTCGGCACGGTCCACGGCGCGCTGCAAACCGGTTCCATCGCCACTACCTTCACGGCGTCGCAGGGACTGCTGTTGATGATTCCCAACATGTTCAAAATCGCGGGCGAGCTGTTGCCCACGGTCTTTCACGTCACCGCCCGCGCGGTGGCGACCCATGCGCTTTCCATTTTCGGCGATCACAGCGACATCATGGCCGTGCGCACCACCGGCTGGGCGATGCTCGGGTCGGCCAGCGTGCAGGAAGCGCCGGACTTTGCCCTGATTGCACAGGCGGCCACGCTGCGCTCGCGGATTCCGTTCGTGCATTTCTTCGACGGCTTCCGCACCTCGCACGAGGTGCAGAAGATTGAGATGCTGACCGAAGCCGACTTGCGCGCGTTGATTGACGACAAGCTGATTGCCGAGAACCGCAAACGTGCGATGACGCCCGATCATCCGGTGCTGCGCGGCACGGCTCAGAACCCGGATGCGTTTTTCCAGGCCCGCGAGGCGTGTAACCCGTTTTACGCCGCCTGCCCGGACATCGTGCAACAGGCGATGGACGATTTCGCGAAGCTGGTGGGCCGCGCTTACAAACTGTTTGAATACGTCGGCGCGCCGGACGCGGAACACGTGATTGTGCTCATGGGCTCGGGCTGCGAAGCCGTTCACGAGGCGGTCGAATATTTGAACCAGCGCGGCGCGAAACTCGGCCTGGTCAAGGTGCGGTTGTATCGCCCGTTTGACGGCAAACGATTTGTCGAGGCGCTCCCGCGTTCGGTCAAGGCCGTCGCGGTTTTGGATCGCACCAAGGAACCGGGCGCCGCCGGGGAACCGCTGTATCAGGATTGCGTGGCGGCGATTCTCGAAGGCATGACCAACGGCTGGGGCAACTTGAAAATGTTGCCCAAGGTCGTTGGCGGCCGCTACGGCCTGTCCTCCAAGGAATTCACGCCGGCGATGGTCAAGGCCGTGTTCGATAATCTCGCCGCCGGCCAGCCCAAAAATCATTTCACCGTCGGCATCACCGACGACGTAGCCCACACCAGCCTGCCGGTGGACCACGAATTTTCCACCGAACCCGACAACGTGATTCGCGCGCTGTTTTACGGTCTGGGCGCGGACGGCACGGTGGGCGCGAACAAAAATTCCATCAAGATCATCGGTGAAGGCACCGACAATTTCGCGCAGGGCTACTTTGTCTATGATTCCAAGAAATCCGGCAGCATGACGGTCTCGCACTTGCGGTTCGGGCCGGAGCCGATTCGTTCCACTTACCTCATCACCCGGGCCAATTTCGTGGCCTGCCATCTGCCGACGTTCCTGGAGAAATACGACATGGCCAAGCCGCTGGTGCCCGGCGGCACGTTCCTGCTCAACACGCCTTATTCGAAGGACGAAGTCTGGTCGAAGTTGCCGACGACGTTGCAGGAATCGCTCATCGCCAGGAAGGCGAAGTTTTACGTGATTGACGCGACCAAGGTGGCGCGCGACAGCGGCATGGGCGGGCGCATCAACACCATCATGCAGGTCTGTTTCTTTGCGCTCTCCGGCGTTTTGCCGCGCGACAAGGCCATCGAATCCATCAAGTATTCCATCAAGAAAACCTACGGCAAAAAGGGCGAGGAAGTCGTCGCCATGAACCTCAAAGCCGTGGACAACACGCTGGAGCATCTGCACGAGGTGCCGGTGCCGGACCGGGTGAATGGCAGCGGCGGTTTGCTCCCGCACATCTCGCTGAACGCGCCGAAATTCGTGCAGGATGTTCTCGGACGTCTCGCCGCCAGCGAAGGTGATGTTTTACCGGTGAGCGCGTTCCCGGCGGACGGCACGTTCCCGACCGCTACCGCGCAATACGAAAAACGCAACCTCGCGCTCGACATTCCGGTGTGGGACGAAAAGGTCTGCATCCAGTGCCTGAAGTGCGTCGCCATCTGCCCGCACGCGACCATCCGCGCGAAGGTTTATGAGCCGGCGGCACTCAATGGCGCACCCGCCGCTTTCAAGTCCACGGACAGCCGCAATCCGGAGTTCAAGGGCTGGAAGTTCACGCTGCAGGTCGCGGCGGAAGACTGCACCGGCTGTTCGTTGTGCGTGGACATCTGCCCGGCGCGCAACAAGACCGAAACGAAACTCAAGGCCATCAACATGCGGCCGCAGGCGCCGCTGCGATTGCCGGAGCGCGAGAACTGGACTTTCTTCCTCGGTTTGCCCGAACTGGACCGGCGCAAGGTCAAGATGACCCAACTGCGCCAGCAACAGCTCATGCGGCCTCTCTTCGAATTCAGCGGCGCGTGTGCCGGCTGCGGCGAGACGCCCTACATCAAAATGCTGTCGCAACTGTTTGGCGACCGCGCCGTCATCGCCAACGCCACCGGTTGTTCCTCGATTTACGGCGGCAACATGCCGACGACGCCCTACGCGACCAACGCCGAGGGCCGCGGACCGGCCTGGTGCAATTCGCTGTTCGAGGACAACGCGGAATTCGGCCTCGGTTTTCGCGTCTCGATTGACAAACAAAAAGAATTTGCGACCGAACTGGCGAAGAAACTCGCGCCGCAACTGGGCGACGATCTCGTGACCGGCATCGTGAACGCCAATCAATCCGACGAAGCCGGCATTTACGAGCAACGCGAGCGCGTGGCCGCGTTGAAACAAAAATTGCAGAAACTCGATTCGCCGGAAGCGAAACTGCTGTCCGGTCTCGCCGATCAACTGGTGCGCAAGAGCGTGTGGATCGTCGGTGGCGACGGCTGGGCCTACGACATCGGTTACGGCGGCCTCGACCACGTCCTGGCTACCGGGCGCGACGTCAACGTGCTCGTGCTCGACACGGAAGTTTATTCCAACACCGGCGGCCAGATGTCCAAGTCCACGCCGCGCGGCGCGGTGGCGAAATTCGCCGCCGGCGGCAAGTTGATGGGCAAAAAAGACCTCGGCCTCATCGCCATGACTTATGGTCACATCTACGTGGCGAGCGTGGCGCTGGGCGCCAAGGACGAGCAGGCCTTGCGCGCGTTTGTGGAGGCCGAATCCTATCCTGGGCCGTCGCTCATCATCGCTTACAGCCATTGCATCGCGCACGGCATCGCGGTGGACATGGGCGTCGGCGCCCGCCAGCAGAAGCTCGCGGTGGATTCCGGCCAATGGCTGCTCTACCGGTTCGACCCGCGGCGGGCCGCGGCCGGCGAGAACCCGCTGCAGCTCGATTCCTCGGCCGCAAAGGCAAAATTGCAGGATTATCTCCTGACGGAAAACCGTTTCAAGATGCTCACCAAGAGCAAACCGGAAGAGGCGAAAAAGCTCTTCGCCCAGGCCCAGCTGGATGCTGATCGGCGTTGGAAATTCTATCAATTTCTGTCCGGACGCGACACGAAGGCGGGCAATGGCCAGCCGGCGGCAACCCAGGCTGCGGCGACCGTGGATCAACAACCGTGAGTTCAATGACGATTTACGAATTACGATTGACGCCGCAAACGGCGGATCGGCACGTAAATCGTAAATCGTAAATCGTAAATGCCTATGAATCTGACGACCACCTATCTCGGCTTGAAACTGCGGACACCGCTCGTTGTGGGGGCCTCGCCGTTGTCAGAGGAAATTGACAACCTCAAACGCATGGAAGACGCGGGCGCGGCGGCGGTGGTGCTTTACTCGTTATTCGAGGAACAACTGCGCCAGGATCGCGCCGAACTGGTGCATAATCTGGAACAGGGCACTGAAAGTTTCGCGGAGGCACTCACTTATTTTCCGGAACCGGAGGAATTTCATCTCGGCCCCGAGGAATATCTCAAGCACATCGCCAAGGCGAAAAAGGCGACGCGCCTCCCCATCATCGCCAGTCTGAACGGCTCCTCTCCCGGCGGCTGGACGCACTACGCCAAACTCATTCAACAGGCCGGCGCGGATGCGCTGGAACTGAACATTTATTACATCCCGACCGATTTCAACCTGTCGGGAACGGCGGTGGAACAAACCTATCTGGACATCCTCAAGGCGGCGAAATCGGAAGTGACCATTCCTGTCGCCGTCAAACTCAGTCCCTTCTTCAGCAATTTTGCGAACATGGCGAAACGGCTCGACGACGCGGGGGCGAATGGGCTGGTGCTGTTCAACCGGTTTTATCAGCCGGACATTGACCTGGAGACGCTGGAAGTCAAACCCAACATCCTGTTAAGCACGCCGATGGCGATGCGCGTGCCGCTGCGTTGGATTGCGATTCTTTACGGCCACGTCCGCACGAGCCTGGCCGCCACCAGCGGCATCCATCGCGCGTCCGACGTGTTGAAGATGCTCATGGCCGGCGCCGACGTGACGATGCTTTGTTCGGTGTTGATCCGGCACGGCGTCCGGCAAATCAGCACGATCGAACGCGACCTGGTCGCGTGGCTGGAAGAGCGCGAATACGAGTCCGTGTCGCAGCTCAAGGGCAGTCTCAGCCAGAAGAACTGTCCCGCGCCCGGCGAATTCGAGCGCGCGCAATACATGCGGGCCATCTCCAACTATCCCGTGCCGACGATGAACTAAAAACTCCGGAATCCGGGAAGCCGGAACTGAAATCAAACCGCGGATTGCGCGGATTTCCTCTCCGCCTCGAACGGGGAGAGGAATTAAAGGTGAGGTGTCGAATCAATCCAGCGCCCGCTGAATCCGCTGCACGACCCTGTTAATTCCGCACTCTGCACTCTGCATTTCTGAGACTCGTGTTCCCAAACTCTTACCACCCGCTACGCGCCACTTCGCTTCGCGGGTTTAATGCTGCGCATTGCAGGACGCAGACTATACTCGCACCGTGCAAGTCCTGATGCTCATCGGTGCCGGGCTGCTTGCCGCCGCGTCCACCTTTACGATCAACTGGCTGGCGCTGATTCCCTGGCGTCGGGCGAACGACAGACACTGGACTGAATGCGCCCGGCTGTACTATCCGGTCCTCGCCGCCGCCAAGACGAATCTCTGGGTGTTGCCGGCCGTTCTGACCATGGCCGCGTTGTTGTTCTGGCCCGATGAATCGCCACATTGGATGCTCATGTTGTTGGTCACAGCCATAGGCGCAGTTGCGGGGACGGTTCCCATGGACCACGAAGTATTTCCCCGAATCCCACTGAACGGACTTCTGCGTCTGGTCGCCGTAAACTGGCTGATTCGGTTCGCAGTCTGGTTGGTTTTTCTGTCTGCAATCGCCTTGTCACCGGACGAATTGAATTCACAATCCTTCATCATTGCAGCGGTTGTCGTGGCACTCTGCATTTTCTGGAACCATAAGGGATGGATTTGGGCCGGACGGAAACTCGGGTTGTTCCTGCCACCGCCAGAACGATTACAAAATATAGTTCGGGATACAGCCGCCAAAATGAATGTTTCTGTCCGGGGACTCTGGTTGATGCGCAGTTTCGCGGCACAAGCGTACGCCGTGCCTCCAGTCAAAATATTGCTTTTCACCGAACGCCTGATGCAGACCCTGTCCGATGATGAAATTGCGGCTGTGTGTGCCCATGAACTGGCGCATTTGACCGAGGCGCGGTCGGAATATTACAAGCGGTACGTTCAATGGCTGATGTTTTTGCCTTGGTTGTTTTTCAAGCCTCTCGTTCATCTTTTTAGCCTGTTTGGCTACCTTTTCCTGGTATTCACCACAGCCGGCGTGCCGCGACTGTATCGGGCTATTTCTCGTAAACTGGACGCTCGGGCTGACGAGATGGCGACCGCTACCGAACGTGACCTCGGAACCTATGCGCGAGCACTCGCTCGAATTTACGAGGACAATCTGTTGCCTGCCGTCACGGCGAAACGAGGCACGCACCCGCACCTTTACGACCGATTACTGGATGCCGGGGTGACCCCGGATTTTCCGCGACCAGCCGGGGCAAATTCAACAACTTGGTATGGACACCTATTGGCAGGAGTGCTGGGACTATTGGCAGTTTTGTTAGTCATCCGTTCGGCTAATCCGTGAGATGCCCGCATTCGCGGCCTTCCGATTTATCCCGATATAACTTGTGCGGCCCGGGTTCGGGTGTAAGGTTGAATTGCTAACGGAGCATCGTTTACCAGGTGTCCGACGGCCCCTCGTTTGGGGGTTTTCTCTCTCCTCTTATTCCCTGCACTGCAAGGCCTGAGCCACATCAGCGGCCCGGAACAGACCAAGGTCAGGACCAGAAAGAACATAATTATGACAATGAACACAGGAAAGTATCCATCCTCCGGTTCACGCGAACCGGGAACCGTGAAACCAAAGCAAGCTACCGTTGCTGTCGCTTTTTTGCACAACCCGCCAAAGCAGGCCAAAGCGGCTCCATCCCCGGCGGAAATCAGCATGAAGGCCTACGAAATTTGGCTCTCGCAAGGGCAGAAACAGGGCTTTGACCAGGAACACTGGTTCCAGGCTGAAATGCAGTTGAGGTCCGCGTAAAAAGTTTACCGCGTTCGACGCGGCGATGTCTCACGCGGTGGAGGGTGAAGGTTGAGGGTTGCGGAATTGCCCCTTCGTCAAGGCTCCCGTCTGTCCCCCTAAAGCGGGATTTGACGCGATAAGTTCGCCGCGACGAGGAAAGTGGAATGAAGAATGCGGACTGAATTGCGGCGGCAACGGAATCGAGGGCGAAAAAACATTGGACACCGAGCATTCAGCGGAAATCGCCGGGCCGGAGAGTCAGCGCAAAACGGCGTTGATTGTGGAGGGCGGAGCCATGCGCGGGGCGTGGGCGGCGGGGGTGCTGGCCTTTCTGCACGAAACCGGACGGCGGCAATACGACCTCGTCTATGCGGCTTCATCCGGCGCCTGTTCGGCGGCTTATTTTGTCGCCGGACTGTGGGAACCGGGTCTGACCATCTGGCGCGAACTGGCCAGCAAGGTGGTGCGCAAAACCAACTTTCTCCACCGTAAACCCGTTATTGACCTGGCGTACCTGGTGGATCATATCATCCGAAAACACGTTCCGCTTTCGGTCGAGGCGCTGCAAAAGGCGCCCACCCGCTTTTTCATCGTCTTGACGGATTGTCATACTGGTGGACCAGTCTATTTCCACGTTTGTGATGACCGGGTCTTTGCGGCCCTCCGCGCCACTTCTTCCCTGGCCCTGGCGACGCGCGGGTATGATTTCGTGGACGGCCAGCCGTACGCCGACGGCGGGGTGTCGGACCCCATTCCGGTCCGGCGCGCGATCGCGGATGGCGCAACGGACATTACCGTGGTGCTCACGCACAAACTGACTTTCCGGCTCAAGCCGATACCGCGCTGGCTGGGGAAGGTTGCCTACCCGGAATTTCCCAGGGTGGCCCGGGTCTGGACGGCCCGGCAAAATGTGTATTATAACGCTGCGCTCGAACTGATAAAGCATCCGCCGGCGGGCGTGCGCATCCAGGTGTACAGCCCGCTCCGACGGCTGCCGGTGGGCTCCTTTACCATCGAGCCGAAACGAATCGAGGCCGCCCTGATTCTGGGACATGACGAGGCGCTGGAACAGGCGAAGCAGAAAGTGTGACCCGCCTTCGCTCCACTACGGCGGGGCTGGAAGCCGAGCCGTTTCCGTTTCACTCCGCCGCGCCAAGGAATTGAGAGCTGGAAAGCGAGGGCGAGGACCCGTCTTCTCCCGCTTTGCGGAATTCGACGCGGGACGAGCGCCGGCTTGTTTTCCCGGATGCGGTTTAAAAAACTTCCGCCTTCAGACCGGTTGCCTGGCGCACATTTTGCGCAATCTGCGACAGCGTTTTCAACGGCAGATGCCCGCATTCGGCGTGCGACATGGGCCGCGCCGCGGAGTAGATCTGCACCAGCGATATCTGCGCGCCGTCCGCCTTCAGTTCCTTCAGCCGCCGGGCATATTGTTCGATTTCTTCAAGCGGCGGTTCCTCGCCGTTGATAGCCGGGAACAGGCTTTGAATGACCACCGGACGTTGCCGCGCCAGCGACAGGATGTTTTTCAGCACCTTTTCCAACGACACGTTGCCACGGTTGACCTTGTTTAAAAAGGCCTGTGTGCCGCCGTCGAGCTTCGCCCAAACTTCATCGGACTTGGTGAGGTGTTTCAAACCTTCCTGCACCTGCGGCCGATCCAGGCCGGTCGCGTTCGTAATCAACACGATTTTGAAAAACGGGTAGCCACCCAGCGCCCGGACGCGCACGACCGCCTGCACGGCCTCGGTGAAATTGGGCGTCAAGGTCGGCTCACCGTCGCCACTCAGGGCGACGTGGCGCAGTTGCAGCAATTCATCCGGCAACGCCTGGTAAGTAGGGTGCTCACGCAACCGTCCCTGGTGTACAAATGTGAGCGTCCGGCGCAGTTCATCGCCCATGGCGTCCACGTCCAGCGCCAGTTCGCGCGGCGGCGTGCGGCGGTCCACCTCGCAATACACACAGTCGAAATCGCAGTGCTGGTCGGGGTTCATGTTCACGCCCAGCGACAGACCGCGGGCGCGCGGGGAGATGACCGCATAGACAAAGCGATTGTTCAGAAAATCGCGCGGCCGGTCGAACGCCGTTTCCCGCACGAGGGTGTGATGCATGGGCGCGGGCCGTTTCTTATCCGACCCGTTTTGCGCTGCTGCTTTGCCGTTGACTTCTTCCACAATTCTCACACGGCAAGTTAAGCGCGCCTCGAATTGGCTACTACACGGTTATTGTCAAAGTCTTGACATGCTTTGCATGGCCCGATGGCGGGATTTAAGAGACGATTTACAGGCCAACAGAACAGCAGCGCAGGACTTTGCCCAAATTTTGGCAATGAAGAAACATTTCTTGTCAATTGGCGCATCCCGCTTGGAGAAACGCGGATGCCTGTTGTAGTTTATACGCATGAACGCAAAGGGACTTGATGTGGCCCAAAAGCCCGACCGGGCGGCCTGGCTCAAGGGCGGCAACGCGGTCTGCTCGAACCCCCCATCCAAGCCGGCGGGACGGATTTGGCGGCTGGTGTTGCTGGGGGCGCCGGGCGTCGGCAAGGGAACGCAGGCGGAGTTGTTATCCGAGCGGCTGGGCGCTTGTCAGTTGTCCACCGGCGATGTTTTCCGCGCGGCAAAGTGCCTCGCGGAAGGCGAACGTTCCCCCGCCATGGAGGCCGCGCTGCAGTACATGGTTCGCGGTGATCTGGTGCCTGATGAAATTGTGCTGGCCATCATTTCCGAGCGGATGCGTTGCCTGCACTGTTGCGGCGGTTTCCTGCTGGATGGCTTTCCGCGCACTGTCGCCCAGGCTGAGGCGCTCGAAGCCATGCTGAAAAAAGAAAATGTGCCGTTGACCGCCGTGCTCAATTACGAACTGCCCCTCAACCAGATCGTGGCCCGGTTATCGGGCCGCCGCGCGTGTTCCAAGTGCAAGGCGGTTTTCCATGTGACGAACATGCCGCCCCGCGTGAAGGGCATTTGCGACCATTGCGGCGGGGAACTGATTCAGCGCGAGGATGACCGGCCCGAATCCGTCCGCGTGCGGATGGCGGCTTACGAAAAAAGCACCCGGCCGCTGATTGATTTCTACCAAAAACGCGGATGGCTGGTTTCGATCAAGGCGGAAGGTTCGCCCGAAGAGATTTACCAGCGCACGCGCTCGCTCGCCCTGGCATAATAGCGCATTCAACAAATCCTCGGCAACTGCTCGCCGCTCGGCATGTCGAGAATCCGGTTTGCGCCAATCGCGCTCTTCAACGTGACCAGCGGCGCGGAACTTTCGGCCACTCTGCCGATGGCCGCCGACCCCGTGCCCGTTGCCTGGCCACGCATGATCTGCAATGCTCGTTCCGCATCTTTGGCCGCGACAAAGGCAATAAACCGTCCTTCGCACGCGACGTGCAATGGGTCGAGGCCGAGCATTTCGCACGCGGCGTGGACGTCTTCCCGCACCGGCACGGATTTTTCCACAATTTCGATGCGCAGACCTGGCCCCTCGGCGATTTCGTTGAGCGCACTGGCCAAACCGCCGCGGGTCAGGTCGCGCAGACAATGAATTTCGATTCCAGCCTTGAGCAACTCCAAAACAATCTCGTGAACGGGCGCGGAATCGCTTTCAATGGTGCTTTCGAATTGCAGTCCTTCGCGCACGGCCATGATGGCCATGCCGTGCCGGCCCAAATCGCCGCTTACCAGCACGGCATCGCCGGGCCGGACGGTTTTGGGTGCGATGACGAGTCCCGCATTGCGGGATTCGATGATGCCAATGCCGGCGGTGTTGATGAACAGACCGTCGCCTTTGCCCTTGTCCACGACCTTGGTGTCGCCGGTGATGATTTGCACGCCGCACCGTTGCGCCGCGTCGCGCATCGAGCAAACGACCCGCCAGAGCGTGTCCATCGGCAGACCTTCCTCGATGATGAACGCGGCGCTGAGGTAAACCGGGCGCGCGCCGCTCATGGCGAGGTCATTCACCGTGCCGTGCACGGCCATCGAACCGATGTCGCCACCGGGAAAAAACAACGGCCGCACGACGTAGGAATCGGTCGTAAACGCGAGTTTTTTGCCGGTCAATTCGACTACCGCCGAATCGTGCTGCGTCTCGAGCAGCGGATTGCGGAAGGCAGTCAGGAACATTTTGCCGATGAGTTGGTGCATCAGCTTCCCGCCGCCGCCATGCGCCATCAGCACGTGCGGATATTGCGAGATGGGAATCGGACAGGCGGGGCTGAAATCCATATAAATTCAGAATTGGAAACATCGCACATCCAACATCCAACGCTCAACATCGAATAATCTGCGTTTGCCATTCCGGCGAAAATTGGGTGTTCGAGGTTGGATGTTGATTGTTGAATGTTTCTTCACGATTAATTCAGTTATGCCGCCGGTAACGGTAATACGCGGCGCAGGCGCCTTCGGATGACACCATCGTCGCGCCGAGCGGATGTTCCGGCGTGCAGCGTGTGCCGAACGCCGGGCATTCGTGCGGTTTGATTTGTCCCTGCAAGACCAGCCCGCTGAGACATTCGGTCGGCTCTTCCACGTGATGATCGGCCAGACCGAATTTTTTTTCGGCGTCGAACATGGCGTAGGCATCGTTCAAACCCAGGCCGCTCCGCGGAATTTCCCCGACGCCGCGCCACTTGCGCGGCACGACCTTGAAAACCTTGCGGATGAGTTCCTGCGCGGGCTGGTTGCCTTCACGGCGCACCGAGCGGGTGTATTGGTTTTCGACCTCAGCCCGGCCGGATTCAAGTTGCTGCACAACCATGAGCACGCCCTGCAAAATGTCCAGCGGCTCAAAACCGGTGACGACAATCGGCACGTGATATTTCGCCGCGATGGGCGGGTATTCCTCGTAACCCATCACGGTGCAAACGTGGCCGGCGGCGAGAAAACCCTGCACCTTGCAGTTCGGCGACGACAGCAGCGCCTCCATCGCCGGCGGCACCAGCACGTGCGAGATGAGCATCGAAAAATTCTTCAGCCCCTTTTGCGCGGCCTGATAAACGGCCATGGCCGTCGCCGGCGCCGTGGTTTCAAAACCGACACCGAAGAAAACTGCTTCTTTCGCCGGATTTTGTTCCGCGATTTTCACGGCATCGAGCGGCGAATAAACGATGCGCACGTCGCCGCCCCGGGCCTTGACGGACAGGAGGTCGGTCGTGCTGCCCGGCACGCGCAACATGTCGCCAAACGAAGTGAAAATGACGTCGGGCCGCGCGGCGATTTCGAGCGCCTTGTCTATCATTTCGAGCGGCGTCACGCACACCGGACAGCCCGGCCCGTGAATGAGCGTGATGGGTTTGGGCAGCAGTTCGTCAATGCCGAACTTCACGATGGCATGCGTCTGGCCGCCGCAGACTTCCATGATGTTCCACGGCCGGGTCGTGAGGCGGTGGATTTCCCGCGCCAGTTGGTGCGCGCGTTCACCGTCGCGATATTCGTCGAGGTATTTCATGCATTACCCCGACCCGGCGATGCGTCAGCCTCGTTGTCTTCCAACTCACCGAATCCCTCTATCTGTTTCAGGTAATCAAAAATCTTGTGCGCCTCGTCTTCGTCGAGCCGGCTGAGGGCGAAGCCGACATGGACGATGACGTAATCGCCGACCTTTACCTCCGGCACGTAGGCAAGGCAGGCTTCCTTGAGGACGCCGCCGAAATTGATTTTGCCCGTGCGCGACATCGGGTCGTCGCCGCTGATGCTTTCAATTTTTCCTGGAATGGCCAGACACATGTTCCTTCAATCTAACTGCTTGTACGCAACGCGGCAATGACTTGTCCCAGGGCAATTCCGCCGTCGTTAGGCGGCACGCGCTGGTGCCAACACGGCCGGAAACCTTCCGCCTGCAAACGCCGCACCGCACGCTCCGTCAGATAACGATTCTGAAAACAGCCGCCGGAAAGCGCCACGCGGTTCTGGCCGACGCGTTTTGCGACGGCAACGATGGCCTCGGCCAAAGTGTTGTGGAACCTGGCGGAAATGATGCCGACACTCGCATCCTGCTCGAGGTCCGCGAGAATGGCCTCAATCATCGGTCGCCAATCTAAAATAATTCCGGAGTTCGGAGTTCGGAGTTCGGAGTTCGGAGTTTCGGTGGGGCGAGCGTCCCCGCGAGCCGCATTCCGCAATCTGCAATCCGCAATCCGCAATTCATAAGCTTCGTCTGTTTTGACTCCCTCCAACGCGAATTCCAGTTCCATCGCGGCCTGGCCTTCAAACTGGATTTGCTGGCGGAGATTGACGAGTGAGGCAACGGCATCGAACAGCCGGCCCATACTCGTCGTCACCGGCGAATTCAATTTCTTGGCCAGCATCGTCTTCAACGTGGCCAGTTCCGCCGCGGAAAATGCGGCAAGGGGAGCGCACGCGCCTCGCGTGCCGGCTGGCGCGCCCCCGTGCCAGCCTCTGGTTTGCTTGCCAAAGATCTTGTCGCCGGCAATTTCGTAAAGCAATCCGAGCGCGGTGCGGCGCGGTTCCTTGACCGCCTTGTCGCCGCCGGGCAACCGGAACGGGCGCAAATGCGCGACACGTTCGACAGTTTCGTTTGTGACGAGGAAAAATTCACCGCCCCAAACCGTGCCATCGAGTCCGTAACCGGTGCCGTCCCACGAAACGCCAAGCACGGGCGGCTCAATTTCATTCTCCGCCATGCAGGACAGGACATGGGCAATGTGATGCTGGACTCGCGTGACAATTGGAGCGCCGGTCTCCGACCCGGCGCGTTGGTCGCCCGCATTTTTCGATTCACGCTGGGCCGGAGGCCGGCGCTCCAAGGCAAACCTGGTTGAGAGATAATCCGGGTGCAAATCGGCGGCGATGATTTGTGGCTCGGCATCGTAAAGTTTTTGGAAATCGGCGATGACGCGGCGGAAGGCGGTGTGCGCCTGTTCCGTTTCCAGGTCGCCGATGTGCTGGCTGATGAAAACCTGATTGCCGACCGAAAGTGCGACGGTGTTCTTTAGGTGCGCGCCCACCGCCAGAACAATTTCGGAATTCGGAGTTCGGAGTTCGGAGTTCGGAGTTTTGGTAGGGCGAGCGCCTGTCGAGCCGTAGCCCGGCGAAGGCTGATCCCCGCGAGCTGCATTCCGCTCTTCGCTCTTCGCACTTCGCACTTCCACAGGTAGCGGGGCGTAGCCGCGGGCGCGGCGCAAAATCAGTTCGCGGTCGAGCATCACGCGCACAATGGAATCGTCTACGTGCCGGACGATGGGGCGGTTGTGGAGGAGGAAAACATCGGCGATACGGCCGAGACGTACCAGCGCCTCACCTTCGTCTGTGCAAATCGGTTCGTCGCTCAAGTTGCCGCTGGTGGCGACAACGGGAAAGTTCAGTTCGGCCATGAGCAGGTGATGCAGTGGCGTGTAAGGAAGCACTGCGCCGAAATTGGGATGGCCGGGAGCTACGACATTTACGATTTGCGATTTGCGATTTATGATTTTTTTCAACAGGACGATGGGAGATTCCGGCGAGCGCAGCAGTCGTTCTTCCAGCGGTGAAACTTCGCATTCAGCCTTCACGCTTTTCAGCGACGGGAACATGAGCGCGAACGGTTTTTCTTCGCGATGTTTTCGTTTGCGCAAGAGCTGGACGGCTTTGTCATTGCGCGCATCCACCATCAAATGAAACCCGCCGAGTCCTTTGACGGCGACGATTTTACCGGCGCGAATCGCGGCAGCGGCCGCCAAAAGTGTGTCGTAGCTGCGCTCGGCAGAGCGCGGCTGATTTTTTTTTGACGGGAAGTTGGCGGCGTTCTGCCGAACGCCGCGACGCCACAATTCCAGATGCGGACCACAGACGGGGCAGGCGTCGGGCTGCGCGTGAAAGCGGCGGTTGCGCGGGTCGTCGTATTCGGCCTGGCATTGCGGACACATTGTGAACAATTTCATCGAGGTGTTCGCGCGGTCGTAAGGCAGGGATTCGATGATGCTGAAGCGCGGCCCGCAATTCGTGCAGTTGGTGAACGGGTAATGGTAACGCCGGTTGGCCGGGTCGAAAACATCGCGCAGACAATCGGGACAGGTGGCAATGTCCGGCAAAACGAGCGCGGTTTTATCGCCGCCGGTTTCACTCTCGCGGATTTCAAAACCGGCGTAACCGACGGCATCGAGCCATGACGCTTCGAGGCTTTGAATGAAACTGCGCACGGGCTTTTCCGTTTCGAGGCGGAGCAGGAATTTTTCGAGCGTCGCGCGCGGGCCTTCGACCTCAATGAAAACGCCCTGCGTTGAATTATTGACCCAGCCGGCGAGTTGCAGGCCGGTGGCGAGACGGAAGACAAATGGACGGAACCCGACGCCCTGCACCGCGCCGCGAACGACCAGTTTCAGCCGCAGTCGGTCGGGCGCGGCGGGCTTCATATCATTTCTCGATCTCGAACCCTTCGAGGATCATGTCGGTGGAGTTCACGGCCCTGAGGTCCAGCGAATCACATTTGGGGCAAACGTCCGGCAGGTGGTCCGTTTCAAACTGGTGCCCGCACTTCGCGCAGCGCACGAGCGGCGCCACCTGCGTGAGCGCGAGCGTGGCGCCTTTGACAAGGGCGCTCTCTTTTTTCACAACCTCAAAACTGAACTGAACATGTTCGGCGCTGTGGCTGGTAAGCGGATTGAAACGGATTTTGACAAGGTTGACGCGCTTGGCCCCCTGCGCGGCAGCCTGTTTTTCAACCGTGTCAACAATGGCGCGGACGAGATGGACTTCGTGCATAAAATGTCTTTCAAAAGTCTGCCACCGGGTCACGCACCGGTCAATGCGCGAAGGCGGAAACGCCCGGTCAAGTCCCTCCCTTTCCTGGCCGCGCGGATTTCAATGACCGTCGGCGAGCGTTCGAATCTTGTCCAGTGCGGTTTGGAAACCACGGCAGGCCAGTGGAGAAAGTTCCTCGCCGAAATCGAGGTTTTCGACCGGAATGGTCAACCACCACGCCGGCGGGCAACGTCCGAAAAGCTGCCTGGCCAGCGTCAGCAGCGTGCGCGGGTCCGCGGCGTGCGCCATGAGCTGTGCGCCTTCGGCAGGTTCGAGTTGGCGCACCTGGATTTCAGTGGCGGCGTCCACGGCGGCGTCCACAAAAACCACCGCGCGTGCGGAGGAAATCGGTTCCGCGAGTTCGGGTGTGAGTTGGTGGCGCACGATGGCGACCACGCCGGGCAGGGCCAGCTCGGCGACCGCGGCGGCCACCTTCGCCCCCACGCCGTCATCGCTCCGCAGCGTGTTGCCGTAACCGATGACCAGAAAATCGGCGCCGGCAGTTTGATGGGAGTTTTCGCTCACTTGAAAAAACTAGACCATTGGTGCTAAAAAACCAGCGGGGAAATGGACCAACAGACCGTTTCCCCGCCGAGCGCAACCCGGAGGAAAATTATCCCCGCGAAACCTCGTTCAAGACCGTGCCGTCCGGGGCGACGAGTTGCACGTGCAACGGCATCTGGCCGACGGCGTGCGTGGAGCAGCTCAGGCAGGGGTCGTAGCAGCGGATGGCGGCTTCGACGCGGTTGAGCATGCCTTCCTGCAACTGATTTCCCTTCACATATTTTTGCGCGACGGACAGGACGGCGCGGTTCATCGCCAGGTTGTTGTGACCCGTGGCGACAATCAGGTTGACCTTTTCGATGCGCCCGTTTCCGTCCACCCAGTAATGATGGAACAGCGTGCCGCGCGGCGCTTCGATCACCCCGACGCCCTGCGCGTTGGCCGGCCTCGCGGTGACCATGATGTCCGTGCTGCAAATGTCCGGGTCGTCGAGCAACTGCTCCGCGCGTTCGAGGGCGTAGAGGATTTCAACCAACCGCGCCCAGTGATAATAAAACGAACTGCGGCGGACGCCGTGGCGGTCCTTTTTCCACTCGCGCAACTCGGCGTTGGCCTGCGGGGTGGAAATCTTGTCCGCGAGGTTCAACCGCGCCAGCGGACCGACGCGGTAGATTCCATTGGGATAACCCAATTGTTTGATGAACGGGAATTTCAGGTACGACCATGTCTCAGTCGCCTCGGCGATGACCTCCAGATACTTGTCCGGCGGGAGCTGGTCCCTGACAATTTTGCCGTTCAGGTCGGAAAACCGCAGGTTGCCGTCGTAATGCTCCAGCGCGCCGTCGGGTTGGACGAGGCCCATGTAATTCGAATCGAAGCTGGCGAACGTTTCTACGTCGTCGTGATGCGCCTCCTGATATTTTTTGAGCAGGTCCAGCGCGAATTTTGCCTGCGCGAACGCCTCGGGCAGGCCCTTGCGCATTTCGTCGCGTTCGGCCACGGTGAGCGCCTTGTTGACGCCGCCGGGCACTGGAAAGTCCGGATGGATTTTACGCCCACCGACGTGCTTGATGATTTCCTGCCCGTACTTGCGCAGTCGCACGCCCTTGATGGCGATGTCGGGATGCTGCTGGATGAGACCGACGACGTTCCGGACCGCCGGGTCGGCGTCGTAGCCCAGCAACAGATCGGGTGCGCTCAGATGAAAGAAGCTCAGCGCATGCGATTGCGTGAGCTGGCCCATGTGCAGCAACTCGCGCAGCAGCTTCGCCGGCCGCGGAATCGGCACGCCCAGCACCGCGTCGCACGCCTTGGCGCTGGCCAGCAGGTGGCTCACCGGGCAAATCCCGCAGATGCGCGCGGTGATTTGTGGCATCTCGGCAAAGAACCGGCCCTCGCAGAATTTCTCGAACCCCCGGAACTCGACCACGTGGAATTGCGTGTCCGCCACGTTGCCCGCGGCGTCGAGCTGGATCGTGATCTTGGCGTGACCTTCGATCCGGGTGACGGGGCTGATCGTAATGGTCCTGGTGTTGGTCTCAGTCATAACACAAATTCTTCTCCGTCCATTTCGGCATGCGGCCTGCGAGCAGTTCGGTGAGCGCGTACCAAATGGTGTCGGCATCGGGCGGGCAGCCGGGGATGTGGGCGTCCACTTTCACAAACTCCTGGATGGGACGAACCCGTTTCAACAGTTGAGGCACGTCGGGGGGCCCGGGGATATCGCCGACCTGGGTGCTCTCGGTCTCGACAAAGCCGCGCGCCACGACGTCTTCCAGTTTGAACTGGTTGCGCAGGGCGGGGATGTTGCCCGTGATAGCGCAATCGCCGAGCGCGATGAGCACCTTGCAGCGCGCCCGCAGGGTCCGCAGCACGTGCTCGTTTTCTTCATTGCAGACCGCGCCCTCGACAATGCCCACGTCCACGTTGGGAATCTCCTTCACGTCGGTAATCGGGCTGGCGGTGATGTCCACCAGTTTGACGAGTTCCACCAGCCGCTCGTCCAAATCCAGAAACGACATGTGGCAGCCCGAACAGCCGCCCAGCCACACCGTCGCCACTTTGATTTTGGGTTTGTCGCTCATAATCGCCCTCATTTCAAAACCGCTTCCAGAATTTCCTGGTCCGGGCGCGCCTCGCCGCGTGGCGGCAACACGGCCTGCAGCGGCAGTTCGCGTCCTTCAAAATTGGTGATGGTGCCCGTTTTCTCGCACCAGATGGTCGCCGGCAGCACGACCTTGGCAATGTCGGTCAGCCGCGACTCGTAGGCCGCCTGCACGACGACGCAATCAATTTCCTCGAGCAGCGCCCACACGTACCGTTCGTCCAGCAACCGCTCGCCGCCGTCCGGCTCGTCGCTGGCGACGATATGCAGGAACTTCAGCGGTTTCGCGTCAAGCCAGGGGCCGATTTCCTCAACCGGTTCGATGCCCCCCCGGACAGTGTCAGGCTGTTGGAACTGGTTGGCAGCACAATCAATGCGGGCGCCGGGCTGGCCGCTTTTGATTCAAAAATTTTGACCAGCCGTTCGAGCACGGCCACGCCGATGGGCGTCATCGCCTCCGGCCCGTAAACCAGCACGGGCCGCTTCGCGTCCCGCAGCACTTCGGCCACCTGATCCCAGAATTTGTGTTCCAGACTGACGACGTTGGCGCAGAGGGTGGCGTATTGGTCGAGGTCGCTCTTGCGGGTATGGAAAATCAGCAGTTTCGCCTTGCGCAGACGCACGGTGGTGCGAATCTTGGCCGCAACCACGCCCTGCGTGTGGCTGGGTTGCGCACCGAGCACGATGACGGCGTCGGCATCGTGCAGTTTCGCCATGCCGTCGGGGCTGCGGTCCCCATTGGCGCACAGGGCGGCTTCGTTTTGGGCGACGAACATCCCAATGCGTTCAAATTTCTTCAGCGTGGCAACGGTTTCGTTGTTCAAGCGCGGCGAGACCAGCACGGCCTTCTGGGCGGGCTTGACTTTTTTGGCGGTCTGTCGCACGGCCTCGAGGGCTTCGTCCCAGGTGGCCGGCTCCAGTTTTCCGTGACGGCGAACCATCGGTTGCAGGATGCGCCGGCGCGGTTCGGCCCAGGTTTCGTAACGACCGCGCACGCACAGGTGTCCGTGGCTGACTGGCGAGTCAAAATCGCCGAAGACCTCGACGATGCGGTTTTCCTTCGTATAAACCAGCAACCCGCAGCCGACGGGGCACTCGGTGCAAGTGGTGCGAACGGTCCGGCAGGTGCCGAGCTTGCCCCGGAACGCGGCGGCCTTGTCGAACAGCGCCCCGGTGGGGCACGCCGCGACACACGCCCCGCAACTCGTGCAGGAATCCGACTCACCGAACGTCGCGCCGAGATCCACGACCACGCGGTTGTGCTCGCCGCGATTGGAAATATCGAGTGTGTGGGTGCCTTCCATTTCCTCGCAGGTGCGCACGCAACGGGTGCACAGGATGCAGCGGTTGTGGTCGAGGGCGAGGTATTTGCCCGACACATCCACCGGCCACGCGGGGTAAAGGTAGGGGATGCTGATGGCATCAATGCCGTGGCGATAACCCTGTTGCTGGAGTTCACAATCGCCCTTGTTCATCACGCAGAACGGGCAGATATGGTTGCGCTCGCTGAACAAGAGTTCGAGCGTGCTGCGGCGCAGTTTCTGGAGCGATTCGCTGTTGGTCACGACCTGCTTGCCGTCCATGGCCGGGGTCGAGCACGCCGGCACCACCTTCGGGCTGCCGACAATTTCGACGATGCACATGCGGCACCCGCCCCACGGCGACAGATGTTTCAGGTAACAGAGCGTGGGAATGCTGATGCCGCCGGCCTGGGCAAGTTGTAGAATGGTCTGCCCTTCCTGGCCCTCGCAGCAGCGGCCGTCAATCGTCAACGTGATTTTTTTCGGTGCAATCATTTTCCCATCACAAGTTTCGTGGCCCGGGTTGAGGACGTCTCCAAAGCCATCGGCGCGACCGACCGGTCTTTCACGCCGTCGGAGGTTTTGAGCACCGAGTCGAATCTGCAGGCGTCAAAGCACGCGCCGCAATGAATGCAGGCGTCTTCCACGATGTAATATTTTTTCTGCCCGTCCCGCTTGAAGATGGTGTGGACCGGACAGCCGCGCGCGCACAGCGAGCAGCCGACGCACGTTTCCTCGTTGATGCGGAACTCCAGCAACTCGCGGCAAACGCGGGCTGGACAACGTTTCTCTACGACGTGCGCCAGATATTCGTCGCGGAAATAGCGCAATGTGGTGAGCACCGGGTTCGGCGCCGTCTGGCCCAGCCCGCACAGGCTGGCATCGCGGACAACCGTCGCCAGCGACTCGAGTTTCTCGATGTCTGCAAGCTCCGCCTCGCCGGTGCAAATCCGGTCCAGGATGTTAAGCATCTGGCGTGTGCCCACGCGGCAGGGCGGGCATTTCCCGCAAGACTCATCGCAGCAGAAATCCATGAAAAACCGCGCCACGTCCACCATGCACGAATCCTCATCCATCACCACCATGCCGCCTGAACCCATGATGGAACCGAGCTTTTGCAGTGACTCGTAGTCCACGCGTTCGTCGAGGTGTTGGGCGGGGATGACGCCGCCGGACGGCCCGCCGGTTTGCACGGCCTTGAACTTTTTGTCTTTGGGGATGCCGCCGCCGATGCCGAAGATAATTTCGCGCAGCGTGGTGCCGTACGGCACTTCGGCGAGGCCGGTGTTGCGGATCTTGCCCGCGAGCGCGAAGACCTTGGTGCCTCTCGACTTCCCGGTGCCGAACGTGGCGTACCATTTCGCGCCCTTCAAAATGATCGGCTTGATGGTGGCCCAAGTCTCGACGTTGTTGATATTGGTCGGCTTGCCCCATAGTCCGCGTTGCGCGGGAAACGGTGGCCGCGGCATCGGTTGGCCGCGCCGGCCTTCAATGCTGCGCATCAGCGCGGTCTCCTCGCCGCACACAAACGCGCCCGCGCCGATGCGGATTTCAATGTCGAAATCGTATCCGGTTTCGAACAGGTTCTTGCCCAGCAGCCCATGCTGGTAAGCCTGGGCGATGGCTACGTTGAGGCGTTTGATGGCCAGCGGATACTCGGCGCGGATGTAGATGAACCCGCGGTTGGCGCCCATCGCGTAAGCCCCGATGGCCATGCCTTCCAGCACGCGGTGCGGGTCGCCCTCCAGCACGGCGCGGTTCATGAACGCGCCCGGGTCGCCTTCGTCCGCGTTGCAAATGACGTATTTCGGGGTGACGGGCGCCTTCGCCATCAACTCCCACTTCACGCCGGTCGGGAAACCTGCGCCGCCGCGCCCGCGCAGGCCGCTGGCTTTGATTTCGGCGATGACCTGTTCGGGCTTCATCGAGGTCAATACCTTGCCGAGCGCCGCATAACCGTCGCGGGCGATGTATTCCTCAATGTTTTCCGCGTCAATCAGGCCGCAGTTGTCGAGGACAATTTTTTCCTGTTTGGCAAAGAAGGAGAAATCGCGTTGGGTGGTGACGACATTGGCGGTAACGTCATCTTTCGGCAACAGCTTCGTGTAGGGGCGGCCCTTAATGAAGTGCTCCTCGACAAGCCGGGGCACGTCCAGGGCCGTGACCCGCTGATAAAATGTCCCCTCCGGATGGACCAGCATTACCGGGCCGAGGTCGCACGGTCCCATGCAGCCCGTTTCGACGATTTGAATTTCCTCGTCGAGGCCGCGCTTCTTCAGCTCGGCAGCCAGAACGTCCCTCAGCGCATTGCCGCCGGAACTGATGCAGCCGGCGCCGGCGCAAACCAATATGTGAGCGCGAATCATTGTTTATCACTCCGTTTTCTTTTCCTTGCCGACGGCGAGGTTGTCCACCTTTTTGCCCTTTTCGAGGTGTTCGGCGACAATCTTTTTTGCCTTCTCGGCGTCGAGCCGCGCGTAGGTGGTCTTCTCCCCACTCGCCTCCTCGACGCGAATGACCGGCTCGAACGTCCTCCAGGCCGACCTCGCCTGTCACGCGCACTTCAACGTCCTCCAGCCCGCGTTTTTCGATCTCGTCGAGCATGGTCTTCATCACCTCACGCGCGCCGGCGGCGATGCCGCTGGTGCCCATGCTGACGACGACGCGGTATTTCTTGCTGCCTTCACGCAAGGCAACCTGCCGCTGCGCTTTCTCTTTTAACTTTTTGAGTTCTTCCAGGTTCATAATTTGTTTTCTCCTCGCCGCGCCGGATTCGTTCGGGGCGGCTTGCGACTTTTTTTTCTGCCGGTTCTTTGGAGCTGAAATGGAATTGTTCCTTGTCACCCAAATAGTGGAGTTGCACGTCCACCGCCGGGTTGGAAGCGCACAAGGCCAGGATCGTCGCATTCAGGTCGCCCAGCGGCGGCCGGTCCACGTGCGACAACTTCATCGAAGCCGTGACGGTCGCGCCGGCGCCCGCTTTGGAATGAACGTGGAATTCCCCATCGCACATCTCCGCCGTCTGGCGCAGCAGGGCCAGGCCCAAGCCGATGTCCTTTTTGCGGCTGCGTTTGGTGGTGGTCAGGTCCGCCAGCACACGCTTGAGCGTGTCCTCATCCATGCCGCGGCCATTGTCCTGGACGTGTATGGTCAGCAAATCCCGTCGGGCGTGCTCGGTGATTGTGATCTGGATGGTGCGCGCCCCCGCCGCCAGCGAGTTCATCGCGACATCCAGAATGTGCAATGACAGTTCTTCAAACATACTTCTTCAAACCCTTCTGGCAGAGGCGCGGGATTTTGTCCGGCGACAGCTTGCCGTAAACGTCGTCACCGATGGCAATCGCCGGGGCCAGCGCGCAGGCGCCGATGCAGCGCGCGCAATTCAGGCTGAACAGATTGTCCTTGGTGGTCTCGCCTTCGCTGATGCCGAGTTGCTGTTCGAGCCGCTCCAGGATCATTTTCGAGCCGCGCACATGGCACGACGTGCCAGTGCAAACGAGAATCTGGTGTTTGCCCCGCGGCACCATGGTGAAGAAATGGTAAAATGTGACCACGCCATAAACCTGCGACAGCGGCATCTTGAGCGCCGCGGCGACATACCGCAGCACGTCGGCACTGAGGTAGCCAAAAAGATGCTGCGCGGCGTGCAACACCTGGATGAGTGCCGTCGGCTCGTGGTGATAGTGCTCAATGGTCTGGTCGAGCGATGCAAAGCGGACGTCCCCGCTCGGGTGCGTTGTCATGGCTGGCGCGAGGGTTTGCAAATCGCTCATCGGAGTCCTGCCTTCCATAGTTTGCCGGCGGTTTCGTAGGTGGTCAGGGGCGTGCTCAACAGCATGATGCCCTTCTCAGCGGCTTCGGCGATGATGGCCGGCTCAGGTTTGCGGCCGCAGGTGAACAAAACGGCGGTGATGTCCTTCATCGAGGCGACCGATACGACGTTGCGATGGACATGGATGGTGACCCATAACACCCCGGGCTGCGCATTGGCGAGCACATCGCTGAGCAGGTCGGATATGTAGCAGCCGCTCAACTCGACCTCGGTGAGGTCGGTCAACGGACGCGCCTCGACGACGGACAAGAGTGACGGGAGTGTGGTGGCTGTTTTCAATTTCATAATCTGGTTTCCGCTTTTTGGAGGAATACGGCCGCCTGCAACCGCGTGCCGCCGCCCAGTTCCGACTGGATGACGAACTCGTCGGCGCAGCGTTTGATGTTGGGCAGGCCCATGCCCGCGCCGAAACCCAGTTCCCGCGCCAGGGGACCCGCCGTGGACCAGCCTTCCTGCATGGCCAGGTCAACGTTTTCAATGCCCGGACCGCGGTCCACGGCCTTGATGCGGACTTTGATGGCATCAATGGCAGTGGTGATGCGGCCGCCAAGGGAATGGATGATGATGTTCGTCTCCGCTTCGTAGGCGATGATGGCGGCGCGCCGGAGGATTTCAGGAGCGACACCCCGGGCTCGAAGCGCTTCGCGTATGCGTTGGGAAAGCTTGCCCGCGCTCTCGAAATCGCCCGACTTCACGTCCGTGTTGATGACGATGCGGTGCGCTTTTTCATCCGCAGCGCGCGTGGCGACCAGCGCGACTTCCTTGGCCACGGCTTCCTCGGCGCGGCGTTCCAGTTGATGCATCAGGCAAATCGTAACGTCGCCGCGGGTGATAACGCCCACCAGCCGGTTGTTGGCGTCCAGGACCGGGAATCGGCCATACCCGTGCCGGTCGAATTCTGCCACGGCACGGACGAGTGAGAAATGATCGCGCAAGGTCACGATTTTGCGGCACATCCACTGTTCCACCAATTCGTTGATGTGGCCCCCGTCCAGGGCGTTGATGATGTCTTCGATGCTGACAATCCCCACCAGCACGTCATTGGCCAGGATCGGCACGCCGGAGATGCGGTGTGCCTTCATCAGGTGCTGAATCGAGCGCAGGGAATCGGTCGCGGTGGCGGTAATGGGCGGACTGGTCATCGCGTCACGCACGCGCAGTTCGAAAACCAGCATTTGGACGAAGGAAACCTGCCGCTTCTCAGCCGCGTTCGGAGTGTTTTCGACTGCCGACGCGGGCGTTACGGGTTCTCCTGCCATGCCCGTCTTCAAGTTATTTTCCGCCGCGATGGCCGGCTTGCGCACCGTTCCGGTCAGTCGCGCATGCAAGCCTTTATAGCGCTTGTGGCCATTGGCGTTTTGCTCCACTTTGGCCGCGGCCTTCATTTTTTCGACTGGAACACCTCGTGTCATACCTTCACCTGCAAATAACCTAGTCGCAGCCGCTCGCGGTCTCTCCACGCAATTTGGCTTACTCTGGCCATATTTTGCATGGTATAAACTAATTGATAAAATTACGCACCGAAGCAGCATCACCAACCTTCATGTCCTCCAAAAGTGTTGCTCAATCCCCGCTCGCCGGGCGGCCAAATAACGGGCAACTTTTCCCAAAAAATGCAGAGTCTTCGGAGGGTTTCCGGCTTAAAAGAAGTTTTACAAAGGCGCGCCTTGTGGATATCAAGACCGGCCGGACAACGAAAATCACAATGAACGACAGAGAAGCAATTTATGGCTAAAGCAACGAAATCGACAAAATACGTTTATCTCTTTGGAAACAAGAAGGCCGATGGCAACGGTTCCATGAAACCTCTGCTGGGCGGCAAGGGCGCCAACCTCGCCGAAATGTCCCGCATCGGGCTGCCGGTTCCCCCGGGCTTCACCATCACCACGGAGGTTTGCACTTATTTTTACGCCAACAAGAAAAGCTATCCGAAAAACCTCGAACCGTCCGTCAAGGCCGGCGTGGCGTTTATCGAAAAAATCATAGGGACCAAATTCGGCGACCAGTCGGCGATGCCGCTGCTGGTCTCCGTCCGCTCCGGCGCGCGCGATTCCATGCCCGGCATGATGGACACGATCCTGAACCTCGGCCTCAACGACCAAACCGTTCTCGCGCTGGTCAAAGCGACGAAGAACGAGCGGTTTGCCTGGGACTGCTACCGCCGGTTCATCCAGATGTATGGCGACGTCGTCATGGGCGTGCAAAAGAGCGCCAATGAAGATCATGAACCGTTTGAAGTAGTCATCCATAAACTCAAACATGACCGTTATCACGCTGACATCGAAGACACGAAGATGACGGTGGCCGACCTCAAGGAGCTGGTGAATCGCTTCAAGGCTTTGATCAAGGAGCGCACCGGCAAGGAATTTCCGCAGGACCCGTGGAAGCAGCTCTGGGGTTCCGTGGGCGCCGTGTTCGGCTCGTGGATGAACGACCGCGCCATCGTCTATCGCCGCAAATACGGCATCCCCGCCGAGTGGGGCACCGCCGTCAACGTCCAGGCGATGGTCTATGGCAATACCGGCGACAAGTCCGGTTCCGGCGTGGCATTCACCCGCGACCCGGCGACCGGCGAAAAGGTTTTCTATGGCGAATTTCTCATCAACGCCCAGGGCGAAGACGTGGTCGCCGGCGTGCGCACGCCCGAACCCGTGGCTTTGCTCAAGGGACATCTGCCCGCCGCCTTTGCCGAACTCGAAATTGTCCGCAAGACCCTCGAATCCCATTTCAAAGACGTGCAGGACTTCGAGTTCACCATTCAGGACGGCAAGCTGTTTATGCTCCAGACCCGCAACGGCAAGCGCACCGGCCTGGCCGCCGTCCGTTTCGCCATCGAAATGGAGAAGGAAAAGCTCATTGACTGGAAAACCGCCATCCGCCGCGTTCCGGCCGATCAACTGGATCAGGTGCTGGCGCCCGTTTTCGAGCGCAAGGCGATGAAGGCCGCCAAGTGCATCGCCAGAGGTTTACCCGCCGGCCCCGGAGCCGCCTGCGGCAAGATGTATCTCAATGCCGATCGCGCCGATGCCGCCGCGGCCAAGGGCGAAAAGGTTCTGCTCGTCCGCAACGAAACTTCGCCCGAAGACCTGCGCGGCATGATTGCTTCAGAAGGCATTCTCACTGCGAAAGGCGGCGTCAGTTCGCACGCCGCGCTCGTCGCCCGCCAGATGGGCAAAGTCTGTGTCTGTGGCGCCGCCGCGTTGCAGATTGATTACGCGGCCAAGACCATGACCGTGGACGGCGTGACTTACAAGGAAGGCGACTTCCTCTCCATCAACGGAACCGCCGGCGAGGTCTATGCCGGCCAGCTCCCGACCGCCGCGTCCGAAATCGTCCAGGTGCTCGTCGAAAAATCGCTCGACGCCAAGGACAGCCCGACCTACCAGATGTTCGCGAAGCTCATGGGTTGGTGTGCGAAGGTGACCAGGATGCAAGTGCGCGCCAATGCCGACCAGCCGGAGCAGGCGGCCAACGCCACCGCATTTGGCGCGACGGGCATCGGCCTCTGCCGCACTGAGCACATGTTCTTCGGCGGCGACCGCATTGACGCCATGCGCGAGATGATTCTCGCCGGGAACCTCGAGGACCGGAAAAAGGCGCTGGCAAAATTGCTGCCGTATCAGCGCGACGATTTCGTGGGAATTTTCCGCGAACTGAAAGGCCTGCCGGCGACCATCCGCACGCTGGATCCGCCGTTGCACGAATTCCTGCCGCACGAAGACGCGGCGCAGCAGGATTTGGCGAAGAAGATGGGTGTGCCGGTGGAAAAAATCAAACAGCGGGTCAAGGAACTGCATGAGTTCAATCCGATGCTCGGTTTGCGCGGCTGCCGCCTCGGCATTGTCTATCCCGAAATCACCGAGATGCAGATTCGCGCCATCATTGAAGCCGCCGTGCAGGTCCAAAACGAGGGCATTCCCGTAAAGCCGGAGATCATGATCGTGCTGGTAGGTTTCCCAAAGGAACTTTTGAACCAGCTTGAAGTCGTCCATCGCGTGGCCCAACAGGTGCAGGACGAGAAAAAGACCAAGGTCAAATATCTGGTCGGCACGATGATTGAAATCCCGCGCGGCGCCCTGGTTGCCGATGAAATCGCCAAGGACGCGCAGTTCTTCAGCTTCGGCACCAACGACCTCACGCAGACCTGTCTGGGGATGAGCCGGGACGATTCGGGCACATTCATCCCGCCGTATCAGGAATTGGAAATCATCAAGAAAAACCCGTTTGCCACCATTGACCAGGCGGGGGTCGGTGAACTGATGAAAATCGCCGTTGAGAAAGGACGCATCACACGTCCGGACATCAAACTGGGCATCTGCGGCGAACACGGTGGCGATCCAGAAAGCGTTAAGTTCTGTCATCGCATCGGCTTGACTTATGTGAGTTGCTCGCCTTTCCGCGTGCCGGTGGCTCGTTTGGCCGCCGCGCAAGCTGCGTTGGAAGAAGAAGCCGCCAAGAAAGCGAAAAAGAAATAATCAGGTAGGGCGCGCACTCCGCTGCGCGCCGCGGCTGGCTCGGAGAGCCAGCCCTACCAACGAATTACAAAGCCGCTCCGGGAAACCAGAGCGGCTCTATTATTTTTCGTCGTTTTTGTAATTTGCCTGCGACTGCCAAATGATTAGACTCGCCTCTAAGTTTTAACCGAAAGATAAAAACCATGAATAAAAGTCTCATCCCGATCGCCGCCGTACTGGCACTGAGTCTGCCGTGGGTGGGTTGCAACAAATCCGGCAAACTGGGCACCGCCTCCACGTTTACGCCGCCCAGCGGCCCGGTGGAGCTGAAATTGAAATGGCCGCAGGGCGAACGCATCGTGCAGGACATGGACATGAAAATGGACATGGAATTCTCCGTGCCGGGCCAGCCAGCTCCCATGAAACAGGACATGACCATGGGTCAGGAATACGGACTTACGGTGTTGAAGGAAACCCCCGATGGCGGACATGAAGTGGAGATGGAATATCTCAGCGCCCGGATGGGCGTGGCGACGGGAGGCAAGTCGGTGCTGGATTACAATTCGGCCAAAAAATCATCGGCGGACAAGGCGAATCCGGTGGCCGACATGTTCAGAAAAATCGTCGGCTCCAAAATCCAGTATTTCCTGAATGCCAGCAACGAGGTCGAGCGAATCGAAGGCGTGGATGAACTGGTGGACCGACTGTCGTCCGGCGCGCAGGCGGATGCGCTCGCACCCCTCAAGAGCACCATGTTTAGCAAGGATCGTTTCAAACAAATAATGAGCGCAAACCGTTTCATGCCGCCCAAGGCAGTACAACCGGGCGACACCTGGCCGGTTAAACAGAACTTTGAGATGGGCCCGCTCGGCACCATGGTCATTAATTTCGACTGCACCTTTGAAAGCTGGGAAATGCACGGGAAACGCAACTGCGCCCGCATCGAGTTCCAAGGGACCATCAATTCCACACCCGGGACCAATGCAAATCCGGCCGGGATGAGCATGTCCGTTACCGACGGCAACGCTTCGGGTGTGTCCTGGTTCGACCCGGAACTGGGGATAACCATTGATACCACCATGGACCAAGACATGAAAATGGTGATGAACATGCCCATGAATCCGCGTGGAAACCCGGGCGCCGCCAGCCGGATGCAAACCATCACGAATCAGATGAGCCAGGTCATTAACATAAAACTGGTATCGGTAAAGTGACCCAGGCAGCTGGCTCTTTGCCAGAATCAAAGGCGTTTCGTTCGGCCGGCATAGCTGCGGCGGTTCAACTGTTAAACTGCGTTGCCGGGTGCTTCCGGCCATTGCTGCGTTGTAATTTTTACGCCAGGTCAGAATTCGGTGCAACGCCAGCGCTGAGCCGGGTTGGGCTTCAAGTTTGGAATTTGACATTGCACCAGGTGCAGGCGTATTGCAGGGAGCATCAGCACGGGTTGTTTGCGGGCGCGGTGGAAACAGGATTTGGAGTTCCGGTCGGTGTGCCGGCGCGATGGAACTTATGAAGAGAACCATGCGTGAGAGCGGCAGAGGCCCGGTAAGCGCCGGGATCATGTTTGCCGCACTGCTGTTGTCCGGCTTCGGCTGCCATTCGCGCCTGCAAGCGCCGCGCGCTGAATCAGGCACCAACCCGGCCGCGCTATCAACAAACGCTGAACACGGTTTGCGCGTCCGCACGCCTGCGGTGGCGGGGTTGTTTTATCCGGCGGACAAGACGGTTCTTTCACAAACCATTGACGGGTTGTTGGAACGTGCGCCCACACATTATATCCCAAACCTGAAAGGTCTGGTTTGTCCTCATGCGGGTTACGATTTTTCCGGGCCGACGGCAGCAAGCGCCTACAAGACGCTCGCGGGGCGAGACGTTCAAACCGTCATTGTCCTCGGTCCGAGTCATTATGCCTATTTCCAGGGTGTATCGCTGCCGAACGCGGACGCCTACCAAACGCCGCTGGGAACCGTTCCCATTTCGGAGAAAGCACAGCGACTCGTTGGAACCAGTCCTTTTGTTTTGGAACCGCGGTGTCTGGTCGAGCGGCCCCCGTGGTGGACGCAGGCTACCAAACCCGCCCCGCCTTTCGGCGAAGACACGCCCGAAACCTGGGAACACTCCGTCGAGGTTCAAGTTCCGTTCTTGCAAAAGACCTTGCCGCATTTCAAAATTCTGCCGGTCATTTTTGGCGAAACCGATCCAGAGCAGGTTGCCAGGGTTTTGGCCGGGACGATTGACGACAAAACGGTGGTTGTGGCCAGTTCAGACCTGAGCCATTATCATACCTACGATGTCGCCAAAGACTTGGACAATCGCTGCATCGGGGCGATATTAAAACTGGATCTTGACAGCATGAAAACTCAGGAAGCCTGCGGCAAAGCGCCGATCCTGACGTTGATGTGTCTGGCCCGCGAAAAGGGCTGGAAGGCGCAATTGCTGGATTGTCGCAACAGCGGGGATGTGACGGGCGACAAGGACCGTGTGGTCGGCTACGCCGCCATCGCTTTTTACGCGCCGGCACCGGAGAATTTCGCGGCGCCGGAGAAAAAATTCCTGCTGGACCTGGCCCGGACGACGCTGGTGCATGTGGCGACGAATGGGAACCTGCCAGAAGTCAGCACCAAGGATGTGCCGCCCAAACTCGCCGAGACGAAGGCGTGTTTCGTCACGTTGACGGAGAATGGGGAATTGCGCGGTTGCATCGGCCACATCTTCCCGCAGGAACCGCTTTATCAGGCCGTCGTGGACAACGCGCAGAGCGCGGCCACCCGCGACTGGCGCTTTCCGCCCGTGCAGTCTGATGAAGTGGGCAAAATCAAAATCGAAATCAGCGTACTGACGGAACCGCAGCCGCTACGCTTCAATTCGCCGGAGGACCTGCTGGGCAAGTTGCAGCCTTACGAGGATGGCGTGGTCCTGAAAATTGGCTCCCGCGGCGCCACGTTTCTGCCGCAGGTCTGGGAGCAAATTCCCGACAAGGTCGAATTTCTGAACCACCTTTCGGAAAAGGCCGGCTGCGAACCGTCCGCCTGGAAAGGCAGGGAAACCTCCATTTCCATTTATCACGTCGAAGCGTTCGAAGAGCCCGAGTGAGGCCTCATGCCCGACCGCAGGCCGAACCCACCTGCCGTCACCAGTGAACGGCGGCTCATCCTGCCGACCGTCGGCGCGCTGGGTGTTTCGTGCGTGATGACGCAACTGGCGCTGATGCGCGAACTGCTCGGCGCGTTCAGCGGAAACGAACTGGTACTCGGCGTGGTGCTGGGCAACTGGCTGCTCCTGATGGGCATCGGCACCGGGCTCGGCCGGACCTCCGACAAACTCCGAAACCCACTGGCCGTCCTGGTCGTGATGCAAATTCTGGTGGCGGTTCTGCCGCTGTTTCAGGTGTTCCTTCTGCGAACTCTGCGAAACGTCGTTTTCGTCCGCGGCGCCGCGCTGAGCGTCAACGAAACCGTCATCAGCGCTTTCATTTTGCTGCTGCCGTATTGCCTCGTGGCGGGCTATGCCCTGACGCTGGCGTGCTCGTTGCTGGCGCGTGAAAAGGGCGCTTTGGGCATCGGCCGCGTTTATGTGGCGGACAGCCTCGGCAGCATTGGTGGCGGCGTTCTGTTCAGCTTCGTGCTGGTCAGGTTCCTCGACCATGCCGGCATCCTGGTTTTTCCAGCCGTGTTGAACCTGCTGGTTGCTGGAGCGATGGGCTTTCGTGCCGGGCGCAAATTGCTCTCGACGATTGCAGGTGTTTTGGCCGTCGCGGTGTTGGCGGCGGCAGTTTTGGTTGACCTCGATGGCATTTCCACGGCCTTGCAGTATCCGCAACAGCACATTGTGGCGCGGGCGAACTCGCCTTACGGCAAACTGCTCGTTACGGAATCCGACGGCCAGTTTGATTTCATCGAGAACGGCATTCCGCTTACCTCCACCCGCGACGACCAGCATGTCGAGGAGGCCGTGCATTACGCGATGGCGCAGCGGCCGGATGCGCGCAAGGTGCTGCTCGTGGCCGGCGGCATTTCGGGCACGGCAAAGGAAATCCTGAAATACAACGTCAGCCGGGTGGATTATGTGGAACTCGATCCCATGATTCTGGAGTTCGGGCGGAAATATCTGCCGGAAAATCTGGCCGACAACCGGATCAAAATCATCAATACCGACGGACGCCTGTTCGTCAGGCAGACCGGCGAAAAATACGACGTTGTCATCGTGGACGTGCCCGAACCCTCAACCGCCCAACTCAACCGGTTTTTTACCGTGGAGTTCCTGGCGGAAGTCAAACGAACGCTTTCTTCGGATGGCGTGGTGTCCTTTTCCCTCGGGCATTATGAAAATTACGTCAGTCCGGAACTGGCGCGAATGCTGGCGTCGGCTTGCCGGTCGTTGAAGCAATCGTTCCCGAACGTGCTGGTGATTCCCGGCGGGCGGGTCTTCTTTCTCGCGTCGGACGGCCCGCTCTTTGACGACATCGCTTTGCGAATCGAACAGCGAGGCATCAAAACGAAACTGATGAACCGGCATTACCTCGACGCGATGCTGGCCGCCGACCGGATGATGGACATGCAGCGCGCCATCGCACAGCCGGCGGCATTAAACAAGGACTTCAGCCCGGTGCTGTATTATTACCACCTGCGCCATTGGATGAGTCAGTTTGAAACCGGCTTCGGCGTGTCACAGGTGTTGCTGCTGGTTTTGCTTTGCATCTATCTCCTCCGGTTGCGCGGAACGGCTTTTGTCCTGTTCGCCTCGGGCTTCGCGGGAACGGCATTGGAGATTGTCCTGCTGCTGGCGTTCCAGGTTCTCTGCGGCTCGGTCTATCATCAGGTCGGAGTGATTGTGACCGTCTTCATGGCCGGCCTGGCGATGGGTGCGATGATGATGAACCGGCGCATGAAGTTCCGGAGTAATGGAGTGATGGAGTCTTGGGATGAAACCGGTCATGCGCCCGCCCCATCACTCCACGACTCCTCCACTCCAACTGCAAAACATCTGGCTCTTCTCGCCTTTGCCATCGCCGGTTACGCCATCCTGCTCGCGTTTTTTTTGCCACTGCTGAATCGAGTGGGCGACCTGGCAGCGTCACTCTTGTTCATCAAGGCGGTCATTGCGCTGCTGACTTTGATTCTCGCGGTGTTGCTGGGGATGCAGTTTCCGCTGGCCAATCGGCTGGAATTCGACGGCACCGTTGCAGGCGCGTCGCGCCTTTACACCGCGGACTTTGTCGGCGCATTCCTGGGCGCGTTGCTGGCGAGCACGCTCTTGATTCCGTTAATTGGCGTGACCGGCGTCTGCCTGTTGACGGCGGCGCTGAATTTTTGGGGCGGCATTATGATTCAATTCCGAAAGGCGATAGCATGAACAAACTCAACATGGTTTCTCTTAAAATGGTTCGCTGGAGCGGCTGGCTGTTGCTGCCGCTGGTGCTGGCCTTCCTGCTGACCGGTTACATCATGGATGGCCGCTACGGCTTCAGTAAACTGCTGGACGAGAAAACCGCGCTGACGCTCCACCGCATGTTCCACCTGCCGTTGATCGTTCTCGTACTGGCGCACGTCGTGCCGGCGATGTATCTTGCCTTCCAGCGATGGGGCTGGATCAAACATCGCGAAGAGACGTAGCGTGAACTCCGAATTCCAAACTCCGACCCGCCGCGCCGAAGCGCAGCGAAGGCGGGAGTCCAAATTTCGAGGCCGCTGTTCCGGTTTGGCGGGAGGAATGTCGCGTCGCACCGCCATCGGTCTCGGTGCAGCGGGTGTGGTCGGGCTGGCGGGCGCGGTTTCGTTTTTCGATTTCTTCGCCAAATGGCGCGAGGCTGAGGCGCCCGCCGACATCTTCAAAGGCGACGCGCCCACGGGCGAGCTTTGGGAACTGTGGCAGAAACGCGGCTGGGTGAAGGAGGCGCGGCATTACCTCAAACTCGGTCGCAACGTCCAGTGCAAGGTCTGCCCGAACAATTGCATCCTGGCGCCGGGCGACCGCAGCCATTGCCGCAACAAGGTCAACTACGATGGCACACTTTACACACTGGTCTATGGCAACCCGTGCACGTTCCACGTTGACCCGGTTGAGAAAAAGCCGCTGTTCCATTTCATGCCGGGCACGTTGAGCTTTTCGCTCGCCACCTCCGGCTGCGTCTTCCGCTGCCTGAATTGCCAGAACTGGGAAATTTCACAGAAAAAACCCGAGGAAACCAAGGATCCGCACGGTGAGGAACTTCGGCTCAAACCACCGTTGCCGCCGGGTCTGACGATGGAACAACTGTCGCGGTTGAGCCTGTTCCCCGAAGACGTCGTGGCCGTGACCGAAGCACTGGGCTGCCCGTCCATTTCCTACACTTACTCCGAGCCGACGGCGTTTTACGAATACACGCAGGACACCTGCAAGCTGGCGCGCGAGCGGAAGCTCAAAAACATCGTCGTCACCTGCGGCTCGATTGAGGAGCGATCCGGGCGCGACCTGTATCAATTCGCGGACGCCGCGCATGTGGACCTGAAAGGCTTCGACGAAGACACCTACAAAAAACTCAACTCCGGCAAACTCTCTGCCATCCTCGCCACGTTGAAGGTGCTGAAGGGCCTTGGCGTCTGGGTCGAGATCATCAACCTCGTCGTGCCGACCTACACGGACAACATTGACACCATCCGCCGGATGTGCAGCTGGATTGTGAAGGAAGAGGGACCGGACCAGCCGCTACACTTCTCGCGTTTCCACCCGGAACACAAGCTCGCGCACCTGACGCCCACACCCGTCGAAACGCTGGTGAAAGCCCGCGATGCCGCCCGTGCCGAGGGACTGCACTACGTCTATATCGGCAACGTGCCCGGCCTCGAAGGCGCGGAGACGACGTGGTGTCCCAACTGCAGGAAAGCCATCGTCGAGCGCGACATCTTCGCCGTCACGCGCATGGACATCGCCGACGGCAAGTGCCGTTTCTGCGGCACGAAGATCGCCGGGGTGTGGGCATAAGACGAACTCCTCGCCGTGGCCCGTTCTTTTCTTGAAAAGAATGGTCGGGCTGGCATTCTTGTTTCCGAACAATGTGTGCCACCGGCGGCACAGGAGACTTGAACGATGTCATACCGAGCCTGGTTTCAATGCATCAACCCGGAGTGCGGAGCCACCTATCCGCTGAACTCCATCGTCTATCACTGCACGCGCTGCAATTCACTCCTGGAGGTGCAGCACGACCTCAAGCAATTGAAGCGCCGCGACGCCAAGGGATGGATGAAACTTTTCGAGGACCGTTATAAAAGCAATCAGTGGCCCTACGGCTCCGGTGTGTGGGGCAAAAAAGAATGGGTGCTTCCCGAAATCAAGGACGACAACATCGTCTCACTCTACGAGGGCAGCACGAACCTGTTCTGGGCCGAGCGTTTCGGGAAAATTGTGGGCGCGGACGAACTGTGGATCAAACTTTGCGGTAACACGCACAGCGGTTCGTTCAAGGACCTCGGCATGACGGTGCTGGTCTCGCAGGTCAAACAGATGATTTCCGAGGGCGCGCCCATCAAGGCCGTCGTCTGCGCCTCGACCGGTGACACCTCGGCGGCGCTGGCGACCTATTGCGCGGCGGCGGGCATCCCGTCCATCGTCCTCCTGCCGCGCGGGAAAATTTCCATCGCCCAACTGGTCCAGCCGATTGCCAACGGCGCGCTTGTCCTCTATCTCGACACCGATTTTGACGGTTGTATGCGGCTGGTGCAGGAAGTCACCAAGGACGAAACGCTTTACCTGGCCAACTCGATGAATTCCCTGCGCGTGGAGGGCCAGCAGACTGTCGGCATCGAAATCGTCCAGCAGTTCGACTGGGAAGCGCCGGACGTCATCATCATTCCCGGCGGCAACCTGGGTAATGTTTCCGCGCTCGGCAAGGGGCTGATGATGATGCATGACCTGGGCTTGATTGAAAAACTGCCCCGCATCGTCGTTGCCCAGGCCGAGCGGGCCAACCCGCTCTATCGCGCCTACCTCCGTAACTTCGAAACTTTCGAACCGATGCAGGCCCAGAAGACCCTCGCCAGCGCGATTCAAATCGGAGACCCCGTCAGCTACGCGAAAGCCGTCCGCACGCTGAAGCAGTTCAACGGCATTGTGGAGCAGGCCAGCGAGGAGGAACTCGCGAATGCCGCGGCGTTGGGCGACAAGACTGGCATGTTTAACTGCCCGCACACCGGCGTGGCGCTCGCCGCGCTCATCAAACTGCTCAAGGCCGGCAAGATTGACAAGTCCGAGCGCGTGGTGGTGATTTCGACCGCGCACGGGTTGAAATTTGTGGAGATGAAAGTCAAATATCACCAGAAGGAACTGGATTTCCCGTGCCGCTACGCGAACCAGCCGATCGAATTGCCCGCCCGCCTCGACGCGGTGAAAGACGCGCTCAAGAAAGCGCTCAAGGAAAGGAAGGAGCTGGTTTAATGTCTAACAATCGGAATCAGAGGGTCGAGTTACACGAGACCCTGAATCATTTTTCACGGAAAGCCGGGGGCTCGTGTAACTCGCCCCTCCGAAACAAAGATTTGTACCATGACCTCTAAAATTCGCAACATACGCAAACGCGGCGCGGCCACCCTTGCCATTCACGGTCTGGAACGCCGCCCCAAGGCCCATCACGCCGTTTCCACACCCATCTGCCAGACCTCAAACTATAGCTTCGACTCCATGGCTGAGGTGGTCGAATTCATGAAAGCCAAGGCCCAAGGCCGCATCATCCGGGAACAGGAATACGGCCGCTACTTCAATCCGACCCAGCAGGAAGCGGAGCGCAAGCTCGCCGCCATTGAGGGCGCTGAGCGGGCCATCCTGTTCTCCAGCGGCATGAGCGCGGTCATCCTGACGCTCATGGCCTACATGCAAAAGGACGGCCACATCATTTTCACCAGCGATTGCTACCGGCAGACGCGCGATTTTGCGACCAATTTTCTCACCAAATTCGGCTTGCAAAACACGCTCGTGCCGCCCACGACCGAAGCCATCGAAGCCGCCATCCGGCCCAACACCAACATCATTTTCACTGAATCGCCTACCAATCCCTACCTGCGCGTGCTCGATCTGCCGGCGGTGGTGAAAGTGGCGAAGCGCCGCCGCGTGCTGACGATGATTGATGCCACCCTCGCCACGCCTTACAACATCCGGCCGCTCGAATTCGGCGTGGACCTCGTCATTCATTCCGCCACGAAATATCTGGGCGGCCACAACGACCTGCTGGCGGGCGTGACGCTGGGCGGCCATCAATTGCTCGAAGACCTCAACAAATTGGAACGCATGATTGGCGCGACACCGGGCCCGCTGACCTGTTTCCTGCTCGAACGCGGTTTGAAAACTTTTCCGCTGCGGATGGAACATCACAACCGCGCCGGATTGCAGGTGGCGCAGGCCTTGGAAAAACATCCGAAAGTTGAAAAGGTCTGGTATCCGGGACTCAAATCGCATCCGGATTACGCGATAGCCAAACAACAGATGCGCGGGTTCGGCAGCGTCATCACGTTTCTGGTGAAAGGCGACGAGAAAGCAACGCGCAAATTTATTGACTCGCTTGAGCTGTTCCTGATTACGCCCAGCCTCGGCGGATCCGAAAGCCTGGTAACGCAGATGGCCACGATGTCGTTCTTCGATTACCCGGCGGAACACCGTAAGTCCCTCGGCATGGTGGACAACCTCGTGCGTCTGGCGCTGGGCCTGGAAGACCCCGAAGACCTCATCGCCGATCTATACCAGGCGCTGGAGCGGATTTAACGCGCCTTCATGGGGATTCAGCAACTTGCACAGAAGGCAACGGAGAGAACAAAGAGGGGAAAGGTTCAGACTTCGTTTTCTTCTGTTAAAAATTTTGAGTCTTTTGCGCTTGTTTGCGGCAAATAATTTCGCGCATTTGACGTTTTTAGCGGTTTCCTTCTGTAAAACTTGACGTTATAACATTTGTTGTTACATTGGTCTCATGGTTCTCGAATTGAAACTTCGCAAGGTCGGCAATTCGGTCGGTCTCGTTTTGCCCAAACAGGCGCTCGCTCATCTCAAGGTCGGCGAGGGCGACACGGTTTGCCTGACCGACGCCGCCGAAGGCAGCGTGCGGATGACCGCCAATCCCGAAGTGGCCCGGCAAATGGAAGTGGTCAAGGATGTCATGCACCGCTATCGCAACACGCTCCGCGAACTGGCGAAATGAAAGCGCCGGTCTGGGTTTTGCGCGAGACGGTACTCACGCTGCATGAGCAATCGCTGGCCGAGTTTGGCGGTGAAGCCGGCATCCGCGACGAGGGCTTGCTCGACTCGGCTTTGGCAAAACCGGAAAATCTTTTCGCCTACGGCAAACCGACGATTTTCGAACTCGCCGCCAGCTATGGTTTCGGCCTGGTGAAAAACCATCCGTTCATTGACGGCAACAAACGCGTCGGTTTTATCGTGGCGATCGTTTTTCTTGAGCTTAACGGTTATCGCTTTCAAGCGACCGAGGCCGAGGCCGCCGTGCGCACGCTGGCGCTGGCCGCCGGTGAAATGTCCGAGGCGGATTTCGCCGCCTGGTTGAAGGCAAACTCACGCCGGGCTTGAAAGGCAATGGCGCGGTATAGCGCACCTGCATCTCGTTCGCGAACGGGGTGATGGACACACGCTGCAAGATTGCTGACATTGCTGCCGCGTTCGTGTAAAACCGGGCCGTGCCGAAGCACAAACCAGTTCACGACCACCCTGAACTTCTGGGAATGCCAGAAGTTCGAAAGCGTTGGCAGACTGAAGGACTTTTTTCCGATCATTACCTCAAAGCCCGCCTGAACAAAAATGATTGGTGGCCAACCGATGTCGAGTCACAGCCGGTTTGGGAGTTTTGCAAAGCACTTTACGAAAAGCGCGCGTTCGCCCTGCGGAAATACGATAACGAGATGGGGGTGCGTCAGGAGTTTATCGACAAGATTATCGAAAAGCTCGGGTTCGCCTGGTCTGACAATCTCCGCCTGCCGGAAACTCAGCAGGAGCTTGAGCCCGACTATCTGCTCTACGCGAGCAAGGAGGAAAAGGAGACTGTTCTCAATAACGATGTCAGCCATCGCTACCGCGCGGCCATCGCCATTCTTGAAGCGAAAAAATTTGGACACCCGCTTTCCCAGATCAGCAAGAGCCAGCAGCGCTATCCGCATCAACAAATCCGCGACTATCTCAACGAGGCGCAAGTGCTCACCTGGGGCGTCCTCACCAATGGCAGCGAGTGGCGGCTCTATTGTCGGGACACGAAGCCAAGCCATTTCTTTGCGATCAACTTCGAGTTGGCAATCCGCTCGCTTGATGAGTTCAAGGTCTTCTTGGCGCTGTTCAGTCCTGCCGCGTTTGTGCGCGACGCCCAAGGCAAATGCCGGCTTGACCAGGTCCGCGAAAGCGCCTTGGCCACACAGTCCGAACTGGAGGCCGACCTTCGTGAGCGAATCTTCACTATTGTCGAAATTCTCGCCAACGGATTCGCCGAACGCCCGGAAAACAAAATCACCGATGCTGGCCTGCCACGCCTTTACGAAAACTGCCTCATCTTTCTTTATCGCCTCCTTTTCATACTCTATGCCGAAGGCCGCTTGTTGCTGCCCGTTGAACCCAAGTCGGGCAAATATTATAAACAATTGTCGCTCGCCCGCCTTCTCCCGCCGCTGAAAAACTTCACCGAGTACGACAGCCAGACCCAAACCCGGTTCTATCGCGACATCCAGGCACTGTGCCAAGTCATCAACGGGACCGACAAAAAGGCGAATGATGAGTTCAAAGTTCCTCGATACAACGGCGGGCTTTTCGACCCCGACCATTACCCGCTGCTTACGGACTGGGCCGTGTCCGACGCCGTGCTGGCGGACGTGTTGCGGCAACTCATGTTCACGCCAGAAAAGGGCGGGCAGAAGTTTGTCCCTTTCGAGTCGGTGGACTACTCCGACCTCAGCGTCCAGCAACTTGGTTCGATATACGAGGGACTGCTTGAACACCACTTCGTGCGCGAGGGCGGCAGGCTCGTGCTCCAGACCGATAAAGCTGAACGCAAAGCCACCGGCACATATTACACGCCGGACTACATCGTCAAATACATCGTCGAACAAACGGTCACGCCCCTGTTGCAGGAAATTGAGCAGCGCGAGCCGGTGAAAGCCGCCCGTGCCGCCGGCAAACAGGACAACTCGTTCGCCAACGAAGTCCTCAAGCTGAACATCTGCGATCCCGCAATGGGTTCGGGCCATTTCCTCGTCGAAGCCACCACGTTCCTGGCTGACCACATCGTCTATCACCCGACCACGAAATTTCAGGCGGAGTTCGTCAAAGGCGAGTCGCAGGAAGAAACCGAGATTGCTTACTGGCGTCGGCGCGTTGTTGAAGCCTGCATTTACGGCGTGGACTTGAATCCGCTGGCTGTGGAACTCGCCAAACTTTCGCTCTGGCTCACCACCATCGCCAGCGACCAGCCACTCAATTTCCTAGATCACCATCTCTGTTGCGGCAATTCACTTATCGGCGCGCGTTTGGAGGATTTGAGCCACGTGCCCGACAAGAAACGCAAGCCAACCGACGGTCTGAAACTCTCGTGGAAAGTCACCGAGAATCTCCGTGCGTCGCTCACCAAGGCTGTGCAAATGGTCCACAATATCGAAGGTGCAGCCTCTGCCAGCGTGAGCGATGTCAAGAACAAGGAGAAACTCTGGCTGGAATCTGTCCGCCCGGCGCTGCTGCCGTTTCGCACCGTGGCGAATCTCTGGGCTGCCTGTTTCTTCGGTAACGAATTGCCGCAAAAGGATTACGAAGCGCTCATTGAATTGCTCGACATTCACCCTGACAAAGTTCGCCCATGGCAAAACGCTGCCGAGTTTCAGGCCATCGTCATGGAGGCTGTCAAAAAGGGTTCACTCAAACTGGCCGGCCGGGAGTTCGACACCAATCAACTGAAAAACCTGTGCGCGTTCTTATTTCGGTCCGAACGGAGCGCCAACGAGCGACGGTTCTTTCACTGGGAATTGGAATTCCCAGAAGTTTTCTTCAACGACGATGGCACGTCACGCGAACGGTCCGGTTTCGATGCGGTGATAGGGAATCCGCCTTATGGTTTGATCGCGGATGCAGAAACCAAAAGCTTGGTGCAGGGAACGTACGCATCAACGCAGTATCAACCGGACTTTTACGTTGCCTTCATTGAGCGTGCCGACGCGCTAACGCGCGATCATGGCAACGAAAGCCTCATCGTGCCGACAACCTTTCTCACGATGCATTACTTCTCGACGGTACGGCGTTACATCCTCGACCACTGCCGAATTGAAGAATTAGTTCACTTCAAATTTCCGGTCTTTGAAGATCCAACTGTTGAATCTGCAATTTACGTCTGCCTGAAAGAGCCAGCCAAAAAGATCCGCCAACAAAATTTTGTTCGAGGGATTGTGACGACTTCGGTTGGCGAGTTTACGACACGCCAGTTTCTGCCAATCCAAATCGCTCAAGCACAGTTCGACGAAATTCCTGGTAACGACCTGAATCCGTCCTTCGCAGGAGGGCCGGCCAACATTGTCCTAAAAATGCGGCGCCAGGCGGAGATGTTTTTAGGGGGGCTCTGTGAAATGACGGTTGGGGTTAAGCCGTATCAAACGGGTAAGGGAAAACCGAAGCAAACGAAACAGACGGTCGAGCAGCGAGTGTTCGACGCAGATTATCGCAAAGACAAAACGTATCACCAATTTCTCATGGGTCGTGACCTTGGACGTTACGTTGTTGATCCACTTGAAGAGCGTTGGATTAGCTACGGAGAGTGGCTCGCAGAACCGCGTCCGGGTGCCCCATTTTTTGAACCGAGGCGAATCATCATTCGGCAAACCGGCGACAGCATCATCGCTGCGATTGAAGATCGGCAGCGCCTCACGTTGAATAATATTCACAACTTGAGGTTGAAACGGGAACCGCCCGCAATGGAGTTTCTACTCGGCGTCCTTAATTCGCGATTGATCACGTACTATCATCAGCAAGTTGTGCCCGAGAAGAATCGCGTCTTTGCGGAAGTAAAGATTGTTGATTTGGAGCAAATTCCTTTCCCGCGCATTGGATTCACCACACCGGAAAAGCAACGCAGCTCTCTCCTCGCCAAATCCAAGCAGCTTTACCAACGCGGCTTGCCGGATGGGAACTTGGAAGGCGTACTGGTCTTCGTAGCCGAGCAGCTTGCTGCAAAACCCGAGCGCGCGGACGTTGTCCACGACTTGCTTGCCTTCCTGGCCGAACAGATGGCGACGCTCAACCGGGAGAAACGCGCCGCCGCCAAACAATTCCTGACCGACCTCAAAGATTTCCACGGCGTTGACGTTCACGCCTTGAAGCCCAAAACCAAGCTCGACGAATTCTGGGAGCTTGAAGCCGCCGGAGTCTTCGCCCATTTCCGCGCCAACAAAATCCGTCTCAAAGATTCTGACGAAGAAAAAATCCGCGCTCGTTTCCAAAAGGCCAAAGACACGCTTGTGCCGCTGGCATCTTCCCTCGTCTTCACCGACGAGTTGATCGACCAGATTGTCTATCGCCTATACGGCCTCACGCCGGAAGAAATCGAATTGGTGCAATCCTCACAGTCAGCGCCCCCGACCGACGCAAAGACCACGCTGTTCAAACAAGTGCTTCCGCAACTCAAAGAAGCGACGCCTTATTTCACGACGGCTGCGGTGGTTCGCCGCGTGAAGGAGCTTGGCCTCAAGATCAGCGAAGGGACATTGCCGGTTTATCTCAGCGAGGCCACGGCCAGCGGTCTGATTCACGATGCCGGCCGCGGCTGGTATTCATCACTGGCAAATGCCTTTGAATTGGACGCCCGTCCGGTCAAATCACTGGTCACAAAACTGGAGAAAAAATTCCCGCTGCTGGATTTCACCTGCTGGTCCACCGAACAGGTCCGTTCTTTCGGACATCATCTTCTTGCCCGGTTCGTCACCTTCGTCCACACGGACCGCGACTCCCTGCCCAGCGTCGCAGAGTTTCTCAAGGACGCCGGCTACGATGTCCACGCCAATCCCCGCGCCGAGGCCGCCCGCCAATTTGCCATCCGCGAAAAGACGGTTGTCATCCGGCCCAGGAACAACGCCCAGCCTCACGCCGGCCATCTCGTAACCATCGAGGGTTTGCTTGTGGAAATGTTTGTCGAAAGCCTCGCCCTGAACCTGATGGACGCCAGTGAATGCTATCGCATTTTTGCCAATCTAGCCGGACAGGCACGGATTACCATGGCGGCATTGTTGGATTACGCGCGGGAGCGCCGTCCGGCGGCATTGGATTTTATTAAGTTAATTAACGCGGAATTTCTAAAAAAATCCATTTAGTTTAATCCTGTTTTTCTAAATGAATTTGTTTGGAGTCGCTGGATATCAGCGACTTACAAACTTTTAGGGCGCATCATGCTAACGCCACGATGCTTGAAGCCGGACTGGATTCTCGGCAAGGCGAACGAATTGAAACCGGTTGACCCGCTGCTGCTGGAAAAGTGCATCCACGCATTGGCGCTGTTGGGGCATCTGGCCGAATCCGGCCTCGATTTCCTCTTTAAGGGCGGCTCAAGCATGTTGCTGCTGCTCGATCCCATCCGCCGCTTGTCCATTGACATCGACATTGTGTGCGGGGCATCGCGTCGAAACCTTGAATCTGTTCTGGAGAGCATCAAAAACAAGTCGCCCTTCCTCCGTTACGAGGAAGACGAGCGTGGCGACCGGGGGCTTCCCCGCCGCCGCCATTTCAAGTTCTACTACCAGTCCATGGATCCAAACTTTTTGGGTGCCTATGTCCTCCTGGATGTCGTCGAGGAAGCCCGATGCCCGTACCTGACCCAGAAAATTCCGATCAAAGTTCCGTTCATCGAAGTCGAGAAGGACGTTCTTGTGACCCTGCCAACCATCGAAAGCCTCTTGGGTGACAAGTTGACGGCGTTTGCCCCCACCACCGTCGGCATTCCTCTTCATTTGGAGGACGGAAGTCCGGGCGATACGATGCAAATTGCCAAACAGATGTTCGATATTGGGGAACTATTCGATGCGGGAACGGACTTCCCGGTTGTGAGCCGGGTCTATGATGAGGTGTTCGCGCTGGAGGCGGAGTATCGCGAACACCGTTTCAACCGAGAAGCCGCCTTGCGCGATACCCTTTGGGCCAGTCTCGGCATCGCCAGCGAATTGTTACGAGGTGACAAACCTTCGGCGGACACCCAGGCGTTGCGTGCCGGCTGGCGGCGTGTCGGTAGCCATCTCATCCAGCATAAATTCGGGCTGGACGAAGTGCGGATTGCCTCTGGCAAAACCGCGTTGCTCGCCACCGCCCTGCTGACGAACGCGGAAGCGCTCGACCTCGCCCGGCTGCGCTATGTCGATTCACCGGAAAACCGTGCCAGAATCAAGGGCCTGAACATCGCAAAGCCCGAATGGCGGTTGTTGAACCGGATCAAAAACGCGAACCCGTCTGCATTTCACTACTGGCACGTGGCTGACGAACTGGTCCGCCTCAAACCCGGAGGGGCATCATGATGTTCATGACCATATTCACGCCGATGATGATGCCGCTTACGTGTGAAAAGCCAGGTCGGCTAAAGTGACTGCGTAAAGCGGTGCCACGCAGCAGGCTAACCGAAAATGTCCCGCGTAAGTTGCGGCGATGAAATGAGTTAGTTCTTTGGCCAAGCCTGAGCATCGGACCAGCCTCAACCAAATATTCAAGCCGGGAACGGCTCGCAAGCCGCACGGCGCTTGACAGGTACAAGCTTCGTGGCAAAAGTTCATCTGTTGATCTGCATTAGACGGCGTGCACTGCGCCCGGTAGATCGTCAACCAGCAACCGCAAAAAATCTATGAGTGACTATGTGAATTGGGAGATGCAAGGGATTGAATACTCGAATTGTAATTGTGCCTGGGGCTGTCCCTGCCAGTTTAACGGCCTGCCGACGACGGGCAACTGCCGCGCCGTCTGTTTTGTGCAAATCGAAAAAGGCCGGTTCGGCGATGTGCCGCTGGATGGCTTGCGCTGGGGTATCATGGCGGCCTGGCCGGGCGCCATTCACTTCGGCAACGGCAAGTTCCAAACCGTCATTGACGAACGCGCCAATCCCAAACAGCGCGAAGCCATCGAGGCCGTGTCGCATGGACGCGAAACCGATCCGGGCTCGCTGATCTGGCAGGTCTTCTCGACCACTATCACCGAATTCCTGCCGACGCTCTACAAACCGATTGAGCTGGCCATTGATTATTCGGCGCGCACGGCGCGGGTGAAAGTGCCCGGGGTCGTCGAAGGCAGCGCCGAATCCATCCGCAATCCGGTGACCGGCGCGCCGCATCCCGTCCGCGTCACCATGCCGACGGGTTTTGAGTTCACCGACAGCGAGGTGTTAAGCGGCAAGTCCAAAGCGAGCGGACCGATTGAATTGAATCTCGACGGTTCGCACGCGCATCTGGCGCGCATTCACTGGAGCACCCACGGCGTCGTGCGTTGATCTCCCTCGCGCCGATGGATGGCCGCACTTCTCTCGAATTACTGCTGCGGCGGGACCGGTGGCTCGTTGGCGGCGCGCTCGCTGTCACCATCGCGCTCTGCTGGGCCTGGATTGTGCCCATGGCCCGCGATATGTACGGCCCGATGACCGGTCCGGCGGCTTGGATGATGACCGACCGTTGGGATTTCGCCCATCTGTCGCTGCTCTTCGCCATGTGGGTGGTGATGATGGCGGGCATGATGCTTCCGTCCGCCGCGCCGACGCTGTTCCTGTATGCGGGCGTGATTCGGAAAAGTCCGGATGGCGAACGCGCACCGGCCCACGTGTATGCGTTCGCGGGCGGGTATCTCCTCGTGTGGGCGGCGTTCAGCCTCGTCGCCTGCGTGTTGCAGCGCGGGCTGGCGAACCTGCTGCTGCTGACGCCCATGATGGAAGCGCGCGGTCGCGCAGTGGGTGGCGCGCTGTTGATCGTTGCCGGTCTTTATCAACTGACGCCCTTCAAGCGCACCTGTCTCGAATCCTGCCGTTCACCCGCCGTGTTCATTGCCCGGCACTGGCAACGCGGCGTCGCGGGCGGGTTTCGTTTGGGTCTGGCCCACGGGGCTTACTGCCTCGGTTGCTGCTGGGCGCTGATGCTTTTGCTCTTCGCCGGCGGGGTGATGAACCTTTGGTGGATCGGCGCGCTCACGGTTTTCGTTCTGCTGGAAAAACTCGCCCCGCTCGGCGCGCAGGGCGGACGCCTCTCTGGTCCGCTCATGATTGCGCTGGGGCTATGGAACCTGGTGCATTAGAAGGAGGGTTGAGGGTTGAGGGTTGAGAGCGGAGGGAACGCCGAACATTCAACGTTCAACATCGAATGTCAGAGTAAAAAGCGCGTCAAGTAAGTTTTGGGTTGAGTTATCAATTTTGAGGGTCAACATTACCGGCATAAGCCGGCACCAGGCCGTAGCTGGCCGTTCGGCACCGGTCAGCCGGATGTTTCCTGGTTAAACTGAAACGACGCGCAACCAATATGAGGTGACCAATGAAAGCAGCACCACGTGAACATATCGAAGCGAAAATCATCAATTGTCTTCGCGATTTGAAAGCCCCCGGCACCGCGAGCCAAATCGCCGTTCACATTCAGGAAACGCGAGATGACACCCTCCGGGCAATCCATCGGTTGGTGAAAGACCGGACCATCAAGGGCAAACAGGATTTTACTCTGTTCAATTCCACTGGTGAAGTCGTGGCTTACACTCTGGCTGACCCGTTATTGCAGCCGGCGCTGATTCCCGGTTCCGTTCCGCCTGCGCCATCGCGGCGCGGCCCGACACTTCGTCGTTAGCCATACACGGTAATATTGACGCGGCCTGACACATGAAATCGGCGGGGACGACCTGCGGGGCATCTGAGGGTGCGCAGCAGCGCGGCTCGGCCATTAAATTGCCCCACGACCATATCGGCTGGCTCGTTGACCGCTTTAGCCGAATCGCATAATCTCAGCCACCGATTTAACATGGAACTGAAATTTATTCTGGAATCGCTCCTGTTCTCCGCGCAAAAGCCTTTGAGCGTGAAAGAGCTTCGTGACGTGCTGGCCGCCGCGGCCGAGGCGGAAGACGCCGACGCCACCGCCAAATCGCTCGCCAAAATCAGGGAGAGCGAGCTGACCGCCGCGCTGGAACAACTGGCGCGCGAGCACGAAACCGCCGCGCGCAGTTATCGCCTCGCGTGCGTCGCGGGCGCGTGGCAATTCGTCACGCAACCGGAATTTTCGCCGTGGCTCAAGGCGCTCGTCGGGCAAAAAATCCGCCCGCCGCGGCTTTCGCAGCCTGCGCTGGAAACGCTCGCCATCATCGCCTATCGCCAGCCGATAACGCGCGCCGAGGTCGAGCAGATTCGCGGCGTGAACGTGGACGGCGTCATGCAAACGTTGATGGAACGCGGGCTGGTCGAGTCCGCGGGCCGCGCCGAGGTGGTGGGCCGCCCGCCGACTTACGGCACCACGCCGTTGTTCCTTGAATATTTCGGCCTGCGCGGCTTGGAAGGTTTGCCCGCCGCGGACGAACTCCGTCGCATTACTATCGAAAAACCGCCCGCACCCGTCACGGCTGAACCCGGTCTGGCCACCAATCCGCCGGAGCAATTGGCCTTGGAAAATAAAGAAGGCGAAAGCCAAAAGGCGGAAGAGGAAAAATCGCAGTGAACCCCCGTGGGTAAAATCATGAGCGCCGAAAAAACTCTCGACAAAATTTTGCGCGGAGACTCGGACGCCAACATTCGTTTTGAAGAGCTCTGCCATTTGTTGCAGGCGAAAGGTTTTCGGATGCGCGTATCCGGCAGCCATCACATTTTCACCCAAACCGGCGTGCTGGAACGCATCAACCTTCAACGCGAAGGCTCGAAGGCCAAGCCATATCAAGTTCGACAAGTGCGAAGAATTCTGGCAAACTACAGATTATTGGTATGAAGACGAACAGTTACGAAATGATCATCTGGTGGAGTGCGGAAGACGGTGCCTATGTCGTGGACGTGCCGGAACTTCCCGGCTGCATGGCCCACGGCTCGACCCGGCAGGATGCCATCAAAAACGCCGAAGACGCCATCAAGTTTTGGATCAAGACTGCGAAAGAAGACGGCCAGGAAATTCCGCAACCGCGTGGACGGCTGGTTTATGCGTAACCCGCACGACGGTGTTCTGCCTTCATCGTGAACATTTCCGAACATCGCACGGCGATTGACCAGCTGGACGCGCACATTGTCCGGCTGCTCAACGAGCGCACGCGCCACGTGCTGGCCATCGGCGACATCAAGCTTGCGGCGGGCAAGGAGATTTACGCGCCGCACCGCGAACGTGCCGTGTTCGACCGCGTCTGCGGCCTCAACCAGGGGCCGATGACCGGCGAGCAACTCCGCGCCGTTTACCGCGAAATCATGTCCAGCGCCCTCGCGCTCGAAAAAACCATGACCATCGCGTATTTCGGGCCGGAGACGACGTTCACGCATCAGGCGGCCATCCGGCGGTTCGGTTCCAGCCTCAAATACTCGCCGCAAAAAACCATCGCGGACGTTTTCACCGAGGTCAGCAAAAAGAGCGCGGACTACGGCGTCGTGCCGGTGGAGAATTCCACCGAAGGCGTCGTTACGTACACGCTCGACATGTTCGTGGACAGTGATTTAAAAGTCGTTTCGCAAATCGTCCTGCCCGTGCAGCAATGCCTGATGAGCAACTCGGCACGCAAGCAAATCAAAAAGCTTTACGTGCATCCCCAGTCGCTGGCGCAATGCCGCGGCTGGATCCAAAACCATCTGCCCCACGTGGAAATCATCGAAACGTCTTCCAACCCGCGTTCGGCGGAACTGGCGGCGAAGGAAAAAGGCGCGGCGGCCATCGCCGGCGTTCTCGCTGCCGAAAAATACGGCCTGCGCGTACTGGAACAGGACATCCAGGACAACGCCGCCAACGCCACGCGGTTCCTCGTGCTCGGCCGCGAGTGCAGTCCGCCGACCGGCGACGACCGCACCAGCCTGATGGTCAGCATCGCCGACAAGGCCGGGGCGCTGCACGAAGCGATTGCCGCGTTCCGCCGTCACAAAATCAACATGACCAAAATTGAATCCCGCCCGAGCAAACGGAAGGCGTGGGAATATTTCTTCTTCATTGATTGCGAAGGCCACGCCCAGGACCGGAAAGTTGCCAAAGCGATCCAGCTTTTGGGCAAGCACTGCAATTTTGTCAAAATCCTCGGCTCGTATCCCAACATGGAATAGACTCACCCTTCAAAACATTGTGACGTTCTCACACCCGCGCGCGGCAGGGGGAAGCGAGCGGGAAGTTCGTACAACTCATTCACGAAAGACAAGAAGCATGTTTCAAGATTCTGACAATTCTCACGGCCGGAAACCGCTGCCTGGACCCGGACCAGCCTTTTCTGGCATCCCATCCAGATTGGTCGTTCGGGTGCCAAAATCGGAGCGTCCGCAAACTTTCACCAAGATTTTCCGCTGGCGTTTGCCCGCCGGCCAGACAGCGGAACCGGCCACTGTTGAAGTTGTGGGCACATTCACCAAATGGCAGAAGGTGCCACTCGTCCCTGATAATGCGCGGCACATCTGGCAGGTGACGCTGAACGACATTCCGTGCAACCGTACGCATCACTACATGCTGCTCGTGGACGGCAAACCGGTTCGCGACGAGAAGTGCGATGGCCAGGCCATTCCGCGCAACGCGCAGGAGGCGCAATATCAATTGATGACGGCTCGTGGCCCGCGTGTGTTGATGCTCTTTGCGCAGACGAAATAGTTTCGGCGGCGCAGGGCCGGCGGGTCGAATCATGATTTTCCTGGACATTTTTTGCTTCACAACGGGCCAGGGATGGTGTTAGGATGCCACCATGGAGTTACGGCAGAGCGCAAATGAGTTTTTCATCTGGGGGATTGACGATGCCCCTTATGGCCCGGTGGAACTTGCGGTGTTGATTGACTGGGTCAAGGATGAACGTGTCCTGGCTGACACCTGGATATTCGCGCGTCCCGACGGCAACTGGCGGCGCGCGGCGGATGTCCCTGAACTTCAGGTGCATTTCAACCAGGAAATCCTTCCGGCTTCCGACACGGTTTCCAGCTCGGGCATCAAACCCGGCTCGCTACGGCGCATCAAAATCCTGGCCCAACTGAACGACGCGCAGTTGGATCGTCTGACTGAATTCATGGAAGTGCACAGGGTGCCGCAATGGATGGCGGTGGTGAAAAAGGGCGATGAGGGCAACGGCATGTTTTTTATCCTGCAAGGTGAACTGCGGGCGCGGGTGATGGTCGGTGAAAAAGAGACGATTCTGGCCACGTTCGGCCCCGGTGACTTTTTCGGCGATATGTCGCTGTTCGATCACGGACCCCGGTCGGCGGATGTCATCGCCAATGCGGACAGCATCGTGCTGAAAATGACCGATGTGGCGTTTGACCGGCTCACCCGGGAAGCTCCCGCGCTCGCGACGCCCTTCCTGCAGGCCACGGCCCGGACCCTCGCCGCCCGGATTCGCGCCGACAACCAGCGTCTGGACCGGGTGACCCAGCAGTTTCAGGCCAGTACCTGATTTTTATTTCAGCACGGCGAAGGAGGCCTGGGCATTTTGAGCCGGGCCATCGAGTACAACGGTCGTTTCCGCCAATTTGAATGTGCTGCTGAGCCGGATGTCGCGCGAAGAACTGCCAATCAGGATTTTGTAGGCGCCCTTGTCGGCCACCCAGCCTTTTTTATCCGGGTCATAATGGGCAAAAGCGTTTCGATCAAGCGCGATGGAAACTTTTTGTCTCTCCCCGGGTTGCAGGACAACTTTTTTGAATCCCTTCAATTCCTTGAGCGGCCGCGGCAGGCCGGGGCTGACCTCCTGCACATAGACTTGCGCCACTTCCGCGCCGGCGCGACTGCCAGTGTTGGCAAGCTCGAGTTTGACCGTTACGGACGACCCCGGCTTGCCATGGTTACGAACCAGCTTGAGATTGGAATATTTGAACTGTGAATAGGAAAGGCCATAGCCGAAGGGGAACAGCGGCTCAATTTCTTTTGCATCAAACCAGCGGTAACCCACGAGCAAACCTTCCTGGTAAACCACCGTGCCGTTGGTGCCCGGATAGGCGTGGAGCGCGTGTGCCGGCGAATCCGCCAGCCGCTTCGGGAAAGTGCAGGGCAGTTTACCCGAGGGATTCACGTCGCCAAACAGGACGCGCGCCAGCGCGTTGCCGCCTTCGATGCCGGGATACCACGCATAGAGCAAGGCCGGCACCTGGGAAAGCCATGAATCCATCTCGACGGCTCCGCCGCCCATGAGCACAACGACGGTCCGGGGATTGGCCTGCACCACTTTCTGGATCAGCTCGTCCTGACCAGCGGGCAGTTTGATGTCTTTCCGATCCGCCCCTTCGGTATCGTAACCGCCATGGTGGTTCAAGCCGCCGACATAAATGACCACATCGGCCGATTGGGCGGCGGCCACCGCCTCGGCAGCCAGCTTGGAACTGTCCAGGGGCGGTTCCGTTTCTTCAGCTTCATGTCGGAAGTCCACCCGTCCCCGGCCGACCGGCGGATTGTAACCCTGGGCATAAATAAGCTTCACGTTGCCGCCGAGATAATTGCTGATGCCTTCAAGGGCGGTGATTTCGTACGCCGGTTTGATCATTGCGGAACCGCCTCCATGGGCGAACTGGGCCACGGCGTTGGCTCCGATGACGGCGATGGTTTTGGTTTGAGCCGCATTCAGCGGAAGCAAATCTTTGTTTTTCAACAGCACAAAGGATTCTTCAGCGATCTTGCGGGCGATTTCCTGATGCGCTTTGGTGCTCAACGGGGTTGACGGCGCGGCATTCGTGGCCGGCGGCATGGATGGATCCTGAATCAGGTTCAATTTAAACATCACGTAGAGATGCCGGCGCACCATTTCGTCCAAAACGGACACAGGGAATTCCCCGGATTTCAACCCCGCCAGAAACGGATTGGCCAGATAATACTCGTTGTAGTCCTGGTGGGACCCCATTTCGATGTCCATGCCGTTGAGTGCCGCCAAATCGGTGTGATGCACACCGCCCCAGTCGGAAATAACGGCGCCTTTGAACCCCCATTCATTCTTGAGTATTTCATTCAGCAAACGTTCGTTCTCGCAGCAATGCTGGCCGTTGATCTGATTATAAGCCCCCATGACCGTCATCACGCCCGCCTCCTGCACCGCGGCGTGAAATGCCGGCAAGTAAATCTCGCGCAACGTGCGCTCGTCTATGATTTCATTGATCGAGCCGCGTTCATATTCCTGATTGTTCGCGGCGAAATGTTTGACACAGGATGAAACACCTTGAGCCTGCTCGCCTTCGATGTAATTGACCGTCATGCGCGAGGACAGAAACGGGTCTTCGCCCAGGTATTCAAAATTGCGACCGCACAACGGCGTACGCTGAATGTTCACCGCCGGCCCGAGCATGATGTCCTTGCCGCGCTGTTTTGCCTCCTGGCCAATTACCGTGCCGAAAGCTTTGGCCAAATCCACATCCCACGTCGCCGCCAGCCCGAGCGTTGCGGGCATGGCCGTGGCAAAATCATCCGTGCGGTTGAGAATGACCCCATGTTCGCCGACCTCTTCGCGCACACCCAGCGGGCCGTCGTCCATTATCAAGTCGGGAATGCCAAGGCGCGGAACGCCCGCGGTTGAAAACGGGCCGTTGGCGTGGACCAGCGAAACTTTTTCCTCCAGCGTGAGGCGGGAAAGCAAATCCCCCACGCGCGCGTCAACGGGTTTTTTATTGTCAAGGTAGAGCGGATGCTCCTGGGCCTGTGTGGTTTTTAAAATGGTCATTGCAAAAAGTATAAAAAGACAGTGTTTAATTTCTGGAACCAGGCTCATAGTTTTCCTGTTTGCTTTATGATTGTGAACAAGACTTTGTCGCTGATTGCGGCAGTGGTTATCACTTACAAAACCCCTCGCCGTTCGGCAAGTGAATTCGGACAATTGAAAGACGGTTGAATCCGCGCCAGTCTCCTGACACACTCACGGGCATGAGCCATCTTGACCAGGCCCGCAAAGTGTTCGACATCGAACTCGCCGCGCTCAAGGCCGTGCGCGCCCAGCTCAACTCCGCGTTTGGCGGCGCGGTGGAAATGATTGCCGAAGCGCTGGGCCGGCGCGGCAAAATCGTCGTCGTTGGCATTGGCAAGTCGGGCAACGTCGGACAAAAAATAGCCGCCACGCTCACCAGCACCGGGTCCACCGCGGTCGTGCTCAACAGTGTGGATGCCCTGCATGGCGACCTCGGCATCGTCAACGATGGCGACGTGGTTCTGGCGTTGAGCTATTCCGGCGAATCGGAGGAATTATTGAACCTGCTTCCGGCGCTGAAACGATTCTCCGTCAAAATGATTTCGCTGACCGGGAACTTGAAATCGTCGCTGGCCAGGCACAGTGACGTGGCGCTGAACGTCAAGGTTCCCCGGGAAGCCTGTCCCTTCAATCTCGCTCCGACCTCCAGCACCACGGCGACGCTCGTGATGGGCGATGCGCTGGCGATGGCAGTGCTGCAGGCGCGCGGATTCAAGCAAAAGGATTACGCCCGGTTTCATCCTTCCGGCGCCATTGGCCGCGCGATGCTGCTCAAAGTCGGCGACATCATGCGCGCCGGCGAGCGCAACGCGGTGGCGGACGAAAACCTGCCGGTGAAGAACGCGTTGCTGTTGATGACGCATGCGAAGTCCGGCAGCCTGAGCATCGTCAACGCGCGCGGCAAACTCGTCGGCGTGTTCACCGACGGCGATTTCCGCCGTCACATGGCCACGGATGAAAACCTGCTGGTCCGGCCGTTGAACAAAGTGATGACGCGCCATCCAATCTGCATTGGTGAAAACGCGCTGGCTGCCGAGGCGTTGAAAATCTTCAACGAACGGAACATTGACGATTTGATCGTGGTCAACGCGAAAAAGGAGCCGGTGGGCCTGGTGGATTCGCAGGATTTGCCCAAGTTGAAACTCATGTAACCGCCGTGGAAAGCACGAAGTCACCATGAAAAAAATCTGCTGGCTGCTCCCGTTGCTGCTCGGTCTGTCAGCTTGCACCACTCCCCAAAATGTCCCGGTTATGAAATCCAGCCAGACCGTGCAAAAGTTTTCCGTTAAACGCGAACAGGTATTGTCCGCGGATTATCTCCTGTTTTTACCGGAAGGCTATGGCGCGGACTCTGCGAAACGCTTGCCGCTGATTTTGTTTTTGCACGGCGCGGGCGAACGCGGCGACAACGTCTGGAAGGTCGCCCTGCACGGCCCGCCGAAGATTGACACCGCGCGGACCAATTTCCCGTTCATCGTCGTCTCGCCGCTGTGCCGCGCCGGCGATTTCTGGTCGGACGATTTGCTGATGGCGCTGCTGGACGAGGTCGAGAAAAAATACGCCGTTGACCCGCGCCGGGTTTATCTGACCGGCTTGAGCATGGGCGGGTTTGGCGTGTGGAATCTGGCCTTGAAGTTTCCCGAACGCTTCGCGGCCATCGCGCCGGTTTGCGGAGGTGGCGAAACGATTCTCCTCACGCTCGCGCGCGATTACGACCCCGCGAAGCTGGCGCTGCTGCGAAGCCTGCCCGTTTGGGCGTTTCACGGCGGCAAAGACACGACGGTGACGCCGGACGAGTCCGAGCACATGGTGAACGCGTTGAAAAAAATCGGCTGCGCCGAGGTGAAGCTCACGATTTATCCCGAAGCCCAACACGACAGTTGGACGCAGACTTACGCGAATCCGGAGTTGTTCGAATGGTTTTTGCGGCACTCGCGCTGACGCGCGAAAGATTGAGCGAAGTTAAAATTCACTCAACGATTTAGCTATTCAACTTTGCCCGCCCGATTCAGCGGCCAATAAATTTTTGAAACTCGGCCGATGATATATTTTCCCGGGATTGTTGCCCAATAACGGCTGTCGAGGCTGTTCGTGGTATTATCACCGATGACAAAATAGACTCCATCGGGTACGGCGAATTGGTCCGTAGCGTCCGTTAGATAAATTTGGCTCCCGAACGGCCGACTGGGAAATTCGAGTTTTGCCAGGGCCGGCGGCTGTGAAACAATTTGGCCCCGGTTATAAAGGTGTCCTTTTTGAATTGATATAACATCGCCCGGAACGCCGGCGATTCGCTTGATGTAAAATTCGTCGGCCGGAATAGAATATAACTGGCGTTTGTCTTCAGAAATTCCCTTCGTTTTAAAAACAACAATGTCACCGCGTTGTGGTTGGTGAAACCAATAGATATACTTTTCGCCAATAATCCGATCTCCGACGACAACTCTTCCATCTGGCCCTTTTCTGTTTCCTAAAATAGTCGGTGACATCGAAGCTGTTGGCATCTGAAACGGCTGGATAAAAACTTTCATTCCGAGAAAAACAACTTCGGAAAGCACGAGAAACAAAATTATGAAAGCCGACCATCCCATCCAGCGAAGCTTTGGAACTGGCTGATAGGATTGGAAAAGCATGATTATCCAGAGGACAAACGCAGCCGCAAACAACACAAATGCCGGAAGATCTCCCGGCACGAGCGGATTGGCTAAAGAAACAAAGCCAATGAATTTCAGAAACAGGATGCTGGCCAGCCAACCAATGCCAACAAATCTTCTGCCCGCGAAGAATTGAGCAGTTCCAGCGATGAAAAATGACAGCACCATCCCCACCCACGGGCGATAGGTTTTTACAGCCGCGTTTTGATTTTCGTTGTTACCGGCCATAAATCACCCCCGCGCCTTTGCCTGAGATTCATTCCAACCCACTTGCTTTGCGCGCCCGTTTCAAAACCTCCCGTGCCTTCGTCCGGGCTTTGGTTGCGCCCTCGCTCAAAACCTTGTTCACGAAATCTGGATTCGCCACGAGTTCGGCGCGTTTTTTCCGCGCATCAGCGAAATATTTCCAGTAGTGCTCGAACAACGCCTTCTTCAAATCACCGTAACCCAAGCCACCGGCGCACAGACGATTTTCAAAATCCTTTCCGATATCCGCGGGCGCAACCAGCTTCAACAATTGAATGGCCAGATTCTTGTCCGCGTCAGGCTTGGGTTCCTGGGGTGTGCGGCTGTCCATGACGATGCCCATGATTTTTTTGCGAATGGCCTTTTCGTCGCCGAAAATCTCAATCGTGTTGCCGTAGCTCTTGCTCATCTTCTGACCATCCGTGCCGGGCACCACGGCGACCTCCTCGCGGATTTGCGGTTCGGGAATCACGAACGTCTGGCCGTATTGCTCGTTGAATTTGATGGCGATGTCGCGCGTCATTTCGACGTGCTGCTTCTGGTCGCGCCCGACCGGCACGACGTTCGAGTCGTAAATCAAAATATCCGCCGCCATGAGTACCGGATACGCGAACAGGCCGTGGCTCGGCGCAATGCCTTTCGCAACCTTGTCCTTGTAGCTGTGGGCGCGTTCGAGCAGGCCCATCGGCGTGACCGTGGAAAGCAGCCAGGTCAATTCGGTCACTTCCGGCACGTCGGATTGCCGGAAGAAAACGGTTTTCTTCGGGTCAAGGCCGCACGCTAGAAAATCCAGCGCCACGTCCAGGGTGTTTTTGCGCCGCTGGGCGGCATCCGTCAGCGACGTCATGGAATGGTAGTCCGCAATAAAATAGAATGCCTCGCCCTTTTCCTGTAGCTCGATGGCGGGCCGCATCATCCCGAAATAATTTCCGAGATGCAGCGCGCCGCTGGGCTGGATGCCTGACAAAATTCGCATGGGAGAAAGCATAGCGGGAAAACATTCAACATCCAATAAACGATTGCGGCGTGATTTTGTTTGTGTTTAGCCAAAAATGGCCTAAATTTGGTCCATGACGATTCTCAAATCGAGCCAGCTTAAGTCGGACGCCGGCAGGGTTCTCGACCGGGCGATTCGAGCGCCGCAATACGTCGAGCGGAACGGCACCCTGCTGGTGATCACCAAAGCCAATTTGATCCCGGCGCGCGACGAGCCGCTGCTGTCGCCCTGGGAAATCCGGGCCAGGCATCTCGAAAGTTTTTATGATTCAACCAAAGCCTGGTGAGGTCTGGTGGATTGACATGGGGATGAAGGCCAAATTCCGCCCCTTGCTGGTCGTTTCGCGCGAAGACCCGAACGCCGAAAGGGCGTTAAGCGTCTGTGTGCCCTGCACGACAACGATCCGTGGCGGAAACTACGAAGTGCCGCTTCCGCGCGTCAAGTGGATGCCGGGATCAGACGACGGAGTTGCGAACGTTCTGGGCATTGAGTCCATCGAGCATCACCGTTTCGAACGGCGGGCAGGACGTTATGAACTTCCGTTGCTCGCCGCCGTTCGCAAACGCATTGCTTGGATGCTCGAAATCTAAAAACCTTCCCCGCCCGCTTTCATTGGATGTTGGGCGTTGGATGTTCGATGTTGAGAATTAAACCCGAAAACCGAAGTTGTGCCGGGCCGGAGGCCGGCGCTCCGATCAACTTCGTTTTTCGGGTTAAACCCTTTTCAAATTTCCCGCTTTCACACTTCCCGCGGTTTGCCCTGTGTTAATACGACGCCAGGAAATTTGTGCCTTTGTATGATTTTACATGCCCGTCGAAGTACAACGCGTTACGAACCGCCCCGTGATTCGGGGCCATTGCTTCCTTAGGCCAGTAGCCGTTGTAGAGTTCCACATCAATGTCGGAAACGGCAAACACATCCGATACCGGGCCATTGACCGATGGTGGTCAGCTTGGCACAGTTCGTGCCAAATGATTGAGCATCGCCTTCGCCCGGATAACCAAACGGATTGACCGTAAGATTCACCACGCCGTTGCTGTAGGGAAATGCGACCACGTAAGTGATGCGCGTCATGGCCACATCGGGCGATTCCGGCGAAAACTTGCCGTAACCCGGGCAAAACAAGACCTGAATGTAATTGCTTTCGGTGTCCGACATTTGTCTGGGATCTTTTGCGCCCAGGTCACTCGCAAGGTAATAGGCGAGTTCAGTGTTAAATCTGCCATCGGTGGCCGTGGAATTATAGTAGTAGCATCTTTGGCCATATTCACATGGCCCGGGCAGGACATCATCATTCTCGTTTGCAAACATGATAATCGCCGCGCCGGTTTGTTTCAGGTTGGAGGCGCATTGTATGGCATACGCTTTGAGCTTGGCTTTGGACAGCACCGGCAAAAGCAGCGCCGCCAGGATCCCGATAATGGCGATGACCACCAACAGCTCGATCAGCGTGAAGGCCCGCCGTGGATTCATGCCGGATAAGACAATGCCATAGGAGGTTCGTTTCAAGATGTTTTCGGCTTCGTTCCAATCATGTCCGCCAGACCGCAAACCCGGCCGACCATCCTCCATCCTCTATCTTCCATCTTCGCTCCGGTACAGTGTTCCGTTTTTAACTTCCCAGCGCTGCAAATCTTTGCCGAGTTCGCTCGGCCAGTTCTCCTCGGTGGCGGTCATGAACACCTGGCTGCTCGTCCTGCGCGCGTGCTCCAGCAACGGCAGGAAACCACTGCGCCGCTTCACGTCCAGTTCGCCCATCACGTCGTCAATCAACAAAATCGGCGGCGAACCGTGGAGGCCCGCAAGAAATTCCGCCTGCGCCATTTTCAACGCGATGGCCAGCGTGCGCTTCTGGCCTTCGCTGCCAAATTGAGCGGCGGATTTTTCGTTGAGCAAGAGCTGCAAATCGTCGCGATGCGGGCCGACGAGCGTGGAACGATATGTCCGTTCCCGCGAACGCGATTGCGCCAGTTCCACAGCGAAATCCTTTTTCACGCTCGGCTGATACTCGATGCGCAATTCCTCGGCGTCATTCGAGATGCGCCGATACGCCAGCCGCGCCAAAGGCGAGAATTTCGGAGCCAGTTCGCGGCGGGCGCGGATGATTTCGTCGCCGAGCTTCACCAGTTCCTGCGAAAAACTGTCGAGCGCGGCCTCGTCAATCGCGCGGTGCTTGAGCAGCGCGTTGCGGGCGCGGACGGCGCGCATGTAACGTTGGAGCAGCGGCAGGTAGCCGGGCTGCGTCTGCGCGAGCAGCAGGTCGAGAAACCGACGCCGCGCGCGCGCCGTGCCCTTGACCAGATGCAAATCCTCCGTGCAAAAGACCACCGTGCGCAACACGCCAAGGTAATCCGTGAGCTTTTTCACCGGCTGGCCGTCCAGCGCCAGTTTGCGTTCGCGCGCCGACCAGAACATTTTGATTTCGCGCGAGCTTTGGCTGGTGAGAATTGTGGTCTCCCTCGCCCCGCCCGAGCGGGGAGAGGGCTGGGGCGAGGGGTTATGAGTTTCCGAGCCAGGTGCCACCTCTCCCCGGCCCTCTCCCCCAACTTTGTTGGCGGAGAGGGAGGAAGACGTTGGCGATGCCGGAATGTTTCCGCCTGCCACTGTCCCGCCGACAAAATAGCCCCGCTGTCCGTGCCGAATCATCTGCGCGCCGCCGACGCCGCGGAACGAGCGCAGCGTGGCCATGAGATAAATCGCTTCGAGGATGTTCGTCTTGCCCTGCGCATTGTCGCCGAGCAGCAGATGGAAGCCGGGCGTGAAATCCGCGTCCAACCGCGCGTAATTGCGGAAGTCGCGAAGTCGCAAATGGGCCAGATGCACGCGGAGAAAATAGGAGCGCGGACGGCCTGTCCGCGAGTTTTTTCAACGGCCCGGCATTGCAAACTTTGATTTATCCGGCCAAAAATGTTTTCATCCGCATATGGCGCCGTGCATCATTTTTGAGGATGAACATCTGTTGGTGGTCCACAAGCCCGCCGGCTGGAACACGCACGCGCCCGGCCCATACGCGGGCGAGGGCATTTACGATTGGCTGCGCCACCGCGAGCCCCGCTGGTCTTCGCTCGCAATTTTGCATCGGCTGGACAAGGAAACCAGCGGGATGCTGGTTTTTGGCAAAACACCCTCCGCCAACCGTTCGCTCACGGAACAATTCACCCAACGGCGCGTCCGCAAAAAATATCTGCTGCTCACTGATCGGCCCGGGCCGAAACGGGAGCTCATCGTTAAAACCGCCCTCGTCCGGGTGGGCGAGAAATACGTGAGCCGGCCGCCGCACGCGGGCGCAGAAATCGCGGAAACGCGGTTTGGAGTTCCGGCTTTAGCCGGTGCGAACCGCCTGAAGGCGGGACTCCAAACAGTTGAAGCCTCGCCGCTTACTGGCCGGACACATCAGATTCGCGTTCATGCGGCGGAGAAGGGATTCCCGATTCTCGGCGACTCGCTTTACGGCGGCACGCCGGCGGCGCGCCTGTTTCTGCACGCGGCGGAAATTTCCTTCACCCATCCGGCCACCAGCAAGCCAGTGACGTTTTGCGCGCCGGCTGATTTTGTAGGAGACGAGGTGACGAGTCTCAAAACTAAAACGGAAAAGTTAGAGCCTCCTCACGTCGGCTCCGACACATTGCGCGCCGCCTTTATTGAACCGGAAACAACGAACGCCTTCCGCGCGATTCACGGTGCGAGTGACGGCTGGCCGGGGTGGTACGTCGAGCGGCTGGGTGATTTTCTGCTCTCGCAATCCGAACAGCCATTGCGCGCAGATCAGCGCAAAGAGTTGGCGCGACTGGTGAAAACACTGTCCGCGCGCGGGGCGTATCATAAAATCCTGTCGCGACAGGTTCGGCGTGCAGCGGTCTCCGGTTTGTCGCCACAACTTGTCCTGGGGGAGGCTGCGCCGGAGCGGTTCGAGATTGTGGAAAATGGCGTCCGCTTCGAGATGAGTTTCAACGAAGGCTATTCCGTCGGTTTGTTTTTGGACCAGCGCGACAACCGCCGCCGCTTTTTGACCGGCCACATCGCAGCGGATTTTTCGTTTTCCGAACTCCGAACTCCGAACTCCGAACTCCTGAACGTGTTCGCCTACACCTGCGGCTTTTCCGTCTGTGCGGCGCGGGCGGGCGCCCGGACGACGAGCCTCGACCTCTCGAAGAAATACCTCGAATGGGGCCGGCGCAATTTCACATTGAACGGGCTTGAGCCTGCAGCGCACGATTTCATTTACGGCGACGCGTTTGGCTGGTTGCGGCGGCTGGCAAAAAAGGGCCGCACCTTCGACGCCGTGGTGCTCGACCCGCCGACGTTTTCGCAATCGAAGGAACACGGCGTGTTCCGCGCGGAAAAGGATTATGCCAAACTCGTCACCGCCGCGCTGCCGCTCGTGAAGCCGGGCGGAATTTTGTTCGCCGCGACGAACGCCGCGGACTGGCCACCGGAAGCCTTTCTCGCCGACGTTGAAACCGCCGTCCGCCCATCACGCCGGAAGATTTTACAGCGGCATTACTTCCCGCAGCCGCCGGATTTCCCCGTCAGCCGTGGCGAACCCGCCTATTTGAAAACGCTGTGGTTGCGAATCAGTTAAAACGTGAAGCCGCCATCCAAACAGCCTGTTGCTGAAAAGCTCCCGCGCCTGCGGCTCCGCATCACGGCGGCGGCGGAAAACCACATCCGTTCCGGTCATCCGTGGGTTTTTGCCGACAGTGTGCGCGAGCAAAATCGCGATGGCGCACCCGGGGAACTCGCCGTCATCTTCGACCGCAAGGACAAGTTTCTCGCCGCCGGTCTTTTTGATCCTGATTCGCCCATCCGCGTGCGCGTGTTGCACGCCGGCAAACCGCAGGCGCTTGACACCGCATGGTGGACAGCACGGCTCGATGCCGCCGTGCGCCGTCGCGACGGGCTTTTTGACGCCCGCACCACCGGATATCGCCTCATCAACGGCGAGAGCGACGGCTGGCCCGGCCTGGTGCTCGACCGTTACAACACAACGTTCGTCCTCAAACTTTACACTGCGGCGTGGTTGCCGAGGCTTAACGAAATCGTCGCGCTCATCCGCGAACGGTTGCTGCCGGAACGAATCGTCCTGCGCTTGAGCCGGAACATTCAACGCACGGCCGAACGTTTTGGCCGGGGCAGGCCCGACGGGGAAATTCTATGCGGGCCGGAATTGACAGAGTCCGTCGTATTTTTGGAAAACGGGATCCGCTTCGAGGCCGACGTGCTGCGCGGGCAAAAGACGGGGTTCTTTCTCGACCAACGTGAGAATCGCCGCGAAGTCGGCGAACTCGCGCGCGGGCGTGAAGTGTTGAACGCGTTCAGTTTTTCCGGCGGCTTCTCGCTTTACGCGGCCCGCGGCGGCGCGAAGTCCGTGACCGATCTCGATATCAGCCCGCACGCGCTGGCGGCAGCACAAAGGAATTTCCGACTGAATTCCGCCGACCCCGCCGTCGTAAACTGCCGCCATGAATGCGTGCAGGCCGATGCCTTCGACTGGCTCGATGGCGACGACGCGCGCAAATTTGGGTTGATTGTCCTGGATCCACCGTCGCTCGCCAAACGCGAGGCCGAACGCGCCGGGGCAATCCGCGCTTATGCCCGGCTTACCGAAAATGGCATCCGCCGGCTCGCGCCTGACGGACTGCTGTTGGCCTGTTCCTGTTCCGCGCACGTGAGCGCGGAGGAATTTTTCGGCGCCGTGCGGCAGGCGGCCGTGAATTCCGGGCGGCGCTTTGTTGAACTGAAAACCACCCGCCTGCCGCCGGATCATCCGGCCACCTTCAAGGAAGCGGACTATTTGAAAGGAATTTTCCTGGAGTTCAGTTGAGCAAAACGGTTACAGCACTCGCCGCCGCAGATGAGCCAGATGCACGCGGATAAAATAGGAGCGCGGACAGCCTGTCCGCGAGTTTTTCAGAAATGCAAAAGTTACCAACTCTTTAAATCCTTCTGCAAATTTCCAAAGCCGCTCGGAAATAAATTCTCCACAGATGGAAGATTTGCTGCGATTCGAGTCGCTGCGAGTTTCATCGCTTCGGTTTCAATGGCGAGCGAGGGATGGGACGTTCCGTAAAGCTGATTTTTCAAGTCAGCTTTTGTGTATGGCATTTGTCCTTCTCTCAATCCGTTAATCCAAGCTGCCTCAGTGACATGAGGATCAACACCACAGAGAAGCCATGCTTCAATAGTCGGCACAGCTAAACCCAAAGCAACTTTCAAAGGTGCTTGATGCTGTCGCGGACGGACTTGTTGCTGGACCTCTTGAATAATTCGCTGCAATTGGCAAAGGCGGCACTTCGGATCACGTCCATTGGGTTGTTCATGCGAGGAGACGTGCAGGGGAGTACCGTTGGAATCCACGATGAACACAAATCCCTCGGCATCGGTGTGGTAATGCAATTCCAAAAACACGGAACGCATCACGGTTCTGACCGTTGGCCAGCCACGATGGCGCAAACCTGCATGGACGACTGGCTCGGTTTGCCTGCTAAGAATCGCTTCGGTAAGAATTGTCAGCGCGCCTTGGTCGGCTGGAGACTCGGCAAAGTAGGCAACTTTCATGTTCCCACCGGCACACCGCCAAGCACGCCGCTATACCAAACTTCGCTCAATGGAGCGTCGCCAAGAATTTCTTCGAGATCTTTTCTATCAGAAAGACGCGTAAATTTCGCTTCCAGCCCCACCTTTTCAGCGATGACAATTTCGTCAGGATGCTCGCGGAAAAGATCGAGGAAATATGGATTGTGCGTTGTGGCGATGACCTGAACCGGTTCGCGTTTTTCCTTAGAGCCTTCTGGATAAGCCAAGCGATAAAGTGCGTCTCGCACATCGCGAAGCAATCGAGGATGCAATCCGTGATCCGGTTCTTCGAGGCAGACTATGGATGGCGGTTCAGGCAAATAAGCGATGGTGAGTAGTGCCAGTGCGATTAAAGTGCCTTGAGAGAGGTCGCTTGCTTTGATCAAATGTCCTCCCTCACGAGTACGAAGAGCAATAGAGCGACGCCCTTGCTCCGGGGTTTCAAAAAGAATTCGATCGAACTCGGGAATCCAGCGTCCTAACTGTTCATTTAACGCTTCAAATCGTTCTGGATGCTGGTCACGTAGGCGGTCAAGCACCCCGGCCAAATTAGCGCCAGATTCAGCCAGTTCAATTTGGGGTTGAAGGATAACTGGAGCTGCAATTGCAGCCGCATCAAGCGAGTAAAATCGTGCACGGTTTAGGGCAACCTGCGGCCGCTGATGATTATTCGAATGAGCTCGGCCATAAATTTGAATTGGGGTAAATGCAGTACCGGACTGACCACGGAACGTCCAATTGGCGACCACGCGATACTCGTTCGCAGGTTCTTTCCAAATTGCCGTTAGAATTACACCATCAATAGGTGGTGCAGTCGCACTACGAATTTGTTGGAAATTACAAACATGAGGAGCGCGAATATAAAAGACGGCATTTAATGCCGTGCTTTTCCCACTCCCATTTGGTCCAACGATCAGCGTGAAACGGCTCAAAGGAAGCGTGGTGTCACGCAGCGCTTTGAAATTTTGAAATTGAATGGACTCAAACATAAATGCCGCTTAACGGAACAAATCTAGTTGTGGTCCGAACACAAATCCAGCATTTAAAGACAGTTCTTTAGCGCTCAAATCGCCAGCAGCAGTTTCTTGATTTCCTTCAATCGCGCCTTCCGCCTTCGTCCCGCAAAGTGCAACTAAAGCGCGACACAGTGCGTCCTTTTCAGCTTTGATCAATCCGAATCAGTCCGATGGCGGACCGGTCAACGGCACAGCGCGATAGAGTCGAGATTGGTTACTTTGCGCATCCGGGTCAACAAAGTCAATTGAACCATTGATCACCTGGTTGGTGCAAACGGGCGTCCAGTTGACCAGGTCCGTCGAATACTCGACACAGAACCAGGCGGCGTCCGGTCCCGGTGTGACGAGATGGAAGCATCTGTCAGGCAACAGGCAGGTCACCGGACGCGGACCGTTGCTGTCAATGATGATGGCCGCCGCACGTCGCGGGAAGCCGAGAACATAATCTGGCGGCGTGTTGGTGGAAGGCGCCAGCGTGAGAATGACGGTTTTGTTCACGTCGGGCGGGCCGTCGTCAATCGGCACAATTGTGATCAGGGCGCGGCGTTCGCCGGACGGAATGGTCACGAAACCAGGCAGCGCTACGTAATCCACGCCGTTGCTGGCGGTGCCGCCGATGTCGTAGGGCACCGTCAAATCGTCGTTGGTATCGCCGAAGCGGCGCACGGTGAAGGTGGCGATCTTGGGACCGCAGTTGGTGAAGAACCGGCAGACCGCCGTGGGCCAGGCAGCCCAAGTTGGCGGCAAATTCGTTTCACCCGGCCAGACCCAGCAATTGGTCCCCTCGATGGCCACCGGATCGGTCGCCACAATGTTCACAATCGGCGGCTGGTTGGTCGGCGGCGGCAATAACGACGGCAGGATGATGATGTTGACCGGAGCGGAAGTGGTCGAAAGGCCGCCATTGTCCGTGGCCACCGCCGTCAGGGCATCGGTGCCGACTGGCGCGTTGCTCCAAATCAGGAAAAATAAATTCGTCGGATAAATCGGCGGCACCGGTCCGCCAACGACAAGGCCGCCGCCGGCGAGCGGAGTCACCACCGGCACGCGCTGGCCAAGGCCCAAGCTGTTTGTCCCTGCGAAAAATTCGACCGAAGTCACGAAACCGTCTGGATCATTGGCAAAAGCAAAAAGTGGGATGTTGATCGGAGAGCGAAAAACCGAGCCGTTGGCGGGGCTGACCATTCTGACCACCGGCGGCAGATTGGTCGGCGGACCTTGCAACACGGTGATGTTGACGGCGGCGGAAGTGGTGGACGCGCCGCCGTTGTCGGTGGCCACGGCAGTCAGCGGATAGTCGCCGGGCGACGGGTTGAGCCAGTTGAACAAATAAACGAGGCCGGTCACGCCATTAACGCCCGGCGGATCGAGCACGACCGGAGTGCCGGGACCGAGATCTTCCGTGCCGGCAAAAAATTCGACGTTGGTGACAGAACCGTCCGGATCACTGGCCTTCGCCAGAATCAGGATGTTCGTTGGCGTATAAAACACGGCACCGTCTTGCGGCGAGATAATGGTGACCGACGGCGGCAGATTGGTCGCACCGTTCTCTTCGATATAAACCACTGCCTGATTGGGCGAGCCGATTTCATAATTCACGGGAGTCAACAACGGCGAATTCGTCAGCGTCAGCACCACCGTTTTCACGACGCTCAACGCCACGTTTTGAATCGGCGTGATGATGATGGTGTTGGAAGTCGCGCCGGCGGCGATCTCGACTGAATTCGGAGGAATCGGCGCGTAATCCACGCCGTTGGACGCCGTGCCGCCAACGTCATACCAGACATTCAACGCCGCGTTCGTGTTGCCCGCCCGGAAAACCGTGAACACGCCGGAACTGGTCACAGTCGCCATCGGCTGGGTCGCTTGGACGGTGACGACCGGAATCAGGTTGGAACCGGCGGCTTGTGCGAAGGCCTTCGCCCCGCACACCAAAGTGGCAAGGGATAAAATGAGAAACTGCCCGCCATTCAAACAACGACAAAACGTTTTCATAAACACAGTCCTTTCAGGCCAAAACAATTTTCAATCCAAATGGCCGCTATTTTGCGTTATAGCGGCAAAATAATCCCATTCATTGCATCGTCAAGTGGAAGTTAGTGACATCCTGGTGACAGTCTCAAATCGCCAGCAGCAGTTTCTTGATTTCCTTCAATCGCGCTTTGGGGTCCTTCTTCGTCAGGCGCGGAAATTTGCCGCCGAGCGTGATGAAATCGCCGTGGCGCGTGAGCATCAACTTGTCGTCCTTCACCTCAATGGCGGTCACGGCTTTTTCGCTGGCGAGAATTTTCAATTCGGCCACGAACAATAGCATTTCCACCGGCGGCGGCAACGGGCCGAATCGGTCGCGCAATTCCTTTTGCAAGTTTTCCAGCGCGGTTTTTTCGTTCGCCTGTGCCAGTTTGCGGTAAATTTCGATGCGATGCTGGGGTTCCGTAACATAGTTATGGGGAAGGGAAGCGGATTTGTGAGTAGTCAGTAGTCTGTGGTCAGTAGCTGACTGTCCGTTGCCTGTTGCTACTGACTGCTGACTACTAACTACTGACTCGTTCAGAAAATCCAGTTTCACGCTCACTTCAGCGCGCGGCTTCACCTTCTCGCCTTTGAGTGCGCTGACGCTTTGCTTGAGCAACTGGCAGTAAATCTCGAAGCCGACGGCGGTGATGTGGCCGCTCTGTTCCGAGCCGAGCAGGTTGCCCGCGCCGCGGATTTCCAAGTCGCGCATGGCGATTTTGAACCCGCTGCCGAGCGTGGAGTATTGCCGGATGGCGCTGATGCGTTTGCGCACGTCGTTCAGCAGGCTCACGTGGCGCGGCAACAGCAGATACGCATGGGCCTGGTGCTTGTAACGCCCGACTCGCCCGCGCAGTTGATACAAATCGCTAAGGCCAAAACGGTCGGCGCGGTCAATGATGATGGTGTTCGCATTCGGAATATCGAGGCCGCTCTCGATGATGGTCGTGGACAGCAAGACATCCGCCTCACCATTGACGAATTTTGTCATCACCTCTTCGAGTTCGTCCGCGTCCATCTGGCCGTGGCCGACGACGATGCGCGCGTGCGGCAAAAGCCGTTTCAACCGGTCGGCCATCGTCTGAATCGTCATCACGCGGTTGTGCAGGAAGAAAACCTGTCCGCCGCGGTTCAATTCGCGCTGGATGGCGTCGCGGATGACGCGCTCGTCGAATTGGGTGACGATGGTCTCGACCGGCAGGCGGTCGTGCGGCGGCGTCTGGATGGTGCTCATGTCGCGCGCGCCGGTGAGCGCGAGATAAAGCGTGCGGGGAATCGGCGTGGCGCTGAGCGTGAGCACATCCACCAGCGTGCGCAGGCGCTTGAACTTTTCCTTGTGCAACACGCCGAAACGCTGTTCCTCGTCAATCACCACCAGGCCTAGGTCTTTGAAAACGATGTCGTTTTGAATCAGCCGGTGGGTGCCGATGACAATGTCCACCCCGCCGTTCGCGAGATCCTTCACCACGCGCTGTTGCTGGCGGCGCGTGCGAAAGCGCGAGAGCAATTCGATGCGAACCGGGTAATCGGCCATGCGTTCGCGGAACGTGTTGAAATGCTGCTGCGCCAGCACGGTCGTCGGCACGAGCACCGCGACTTGTTTGCCGTCCATCACGGCCTTGAACGCAGCACGGATGGCGACTTCGGTTTTGCCAAAGCCGACGTCGCCGCAGATCAAACGGTCCATCGGTTTGGGTTTTTCCATGTCGGCCTTGGTTTCCTGAATCGCGCGCCATTGATCGGGTGTTTCCTCAAAAATGAAGGCGCTTTCAAATTCACGCTGCCACGGCGAGTCGGCGGCAAAGGCGTAGCCGGGTTGCGACTCGCGCACGGCCTGGATTTGCAGCAATTCGGCGGCGACATCGCGCACGGCGCGTTCGGCCTGTTCCTTGGCCTTGCCCCAGCGCGTGCCACCGAGGGTATTCAACGGCGGATGCGCCTTGCCGGCGCCGACATATTTGCCGACGAGATGCGCCTCGGTCACCGGAACGTAAAGTTTCGGCGGTTCGTCGCCGGAATGGGCGGGCGCATATTCGATGACGAGGCACTCCGTTTCAGAGATGGGAGATGGGAGATGGGAGATGGGAGACCGGCTTGAAACAGGCAGGTTTCTCAAACCGAGAAAGCGGCCGATGCCGTATTGGATGTGGACGACGAGGTCGCCTTCTTCCAATTCGGTGAAATCAATGTCGAGCGCGGAGCGGGTGGCGAGCGCATGCGGCGATTTCAACCGGCGCGGACGCTGGATTTTGTAGCGGCCAAAAATTTCCGCGTCGGTGACAACGACGAGTTTGGCCTTGTCACAAAGGAAACCGCGCGAAAGAGTGCCGATTTGGATTTGGGGTTTGGCGTCCAGATCCTGGGGTTGCGTGGCGCGCGGAGCTGTTCCCAAAACCGTGGCGCCTGTCCCAAGACCCAACTCTTGCCAGATTTCTTCAAATCGCTGTCGTTCGCCATCGTTGTTGCAAAAGACGTGGACGGCGTAGCCTTGCCGCAGCCAGCGATGAAGCTGGTTGAAAAATTCCCGGCGCCGGGCCTCGGCGATTTGCAGTTCGGGTGCGCGTTCGGCCAGCGGACGATAGGCCTCAAGGTCTTGAAATTGCAGACTTTCAGCGAAAGATGGCTCAACGCCCGAATTCCCATTACCCATTTCCGTCAGTTGCACGGCGGTCATTCCGTTTGCTGCAAGCCGTCGTTGAAAATCATCCCAACTGACAAAAAATGGATCGTCGCCGGGAATTTGTTGGGCGTATTCGCCGGCGTGGACGGCGAGTTGCTCCGGTTCGCAGAGGAGAAAAACAGCGTCGCGCGGCAGGTAATCCAGAAGGGTGGCGAGTGACGGGTGACACTTGACAAGATTTTGCTCGTCGGACGCCAAGCTGGCTTCCTGCCAATTGTCACCTGTCACTTGCCGCTTTTTTAAGATACCCAGTTCGCCACCGGGCGGAATGGTGATGCTCGAAATTTCTTCACGCGAAATCTGTGTGAGCGGATCAAAGTGGCGGAGCGATTCCAATTCGTCGCCGAAAAATTCCAGCCGCGCGGGCCATGGACTGGTAAGCGGCCAAACATCCAGAATACCGCCGCGCAGGGCGATTTCGCCCTTTTGCGAGACCTGCGCCTCGGGTTCGTAGCCCTGTTCCTCGAGCCATTCGATCAAATCCAGCGGATTGATTTTGTCACCGCGTTGCAGTTTGTGCATGCGTTTTTGAACTTCGCCGGGTGGAAAAGTTTTCTGGAGCAGGGTGGCGACGCTCGTCACAATCATTATTGATCGCCGATTGCCGGTTGCCGATTTTTCAGAAAGTGCGACGAGGGTTTGAAGGCGGTCGCTGATGGTGTCAGCGTGCGGAAGCTTGCCTTCGTGGGGGAGGATTTCCCATGGCGGATAAAACAGCGGCGATGCACCGAGCCACGTTTCGATGTCTTGCTGGTAACTTTCCTGTGTTTTCAGATCCGGCGCGACAACGACCAGCGGTCGCCCGGGGGAAATTTTTTGAAGCAAAACCGCAAAAAACGGCTGCGCCGCCTGGCAAACGCCGGCACACGACAATACTCCGCCATGCTCCAGTCGCCGCGCAAGGGACTGCACAGCGGGAGCTTGCGAAATGTCAGCGAACAAGTTGCTTGCCGCTGACGCTGCCGCGTTTTGCGCCAAGCAGAATGAACTTCGCAGCGACAGGCGGCGGCGTCAAGCCGGGGCCGCACACAAAAATCAGGGCTTGTTCGTTTCCTGGACGGAATCCTTCCAGCCGCTGGCTTTGAACAACTGCAGGTCTTCGTAGTCGCGCACGTTGGAATTGGTCTCATGATCCATGCGCTCAAATTGAAGGCTGTGATTTTCAAGGAAGCCTGCGGCCTGCGCCGCCCACCTCGCGGAATAAGGCAAGTCCGACCAGCCGTAATTTTCCAGCGGCGGCGGCGGCAGGTCCCCTGGCAACGGCGTGCCGGATTCGGGTATCTGGACGTGCCCGACGACCCATACGCGGTGGCCGGACTCAAGCGTGGCCGCGATTTTTTCAAAGACGGGCCGCAGGGCATTGGGCGTTTTCATTTGTTCCTGAACCAAATCGTAACGGTGCCGGGAGTGGTCAGCCAGTGGCGGCAATGTCTGCCATGGCGTCGGTGCCTTGAAGTAACGCTCGAAAGTAATCCCGCAATACCATGGCGTAACGATGATGAAATCCTGCGGCGCAGCTTCGCCCGCCAATTGCCGCGCCCGCCGGTCAACGTTGGTAAAGTGCCAGTTCAAATCCCGTTGTGCGAACGGCGCGGCGATGAGCGCGGTCGCCGCGATCAAACCGAAAAGTCCCGCGCGCAAAAGACGGGGCAAGGAGACCACCGGCACGCCGAAATCGAAACACACGGCCAGCAAAGCCGCGAGCGGCAGGAAATACCACGGCTGCGTCGGTAGCGCCGCATACCACAAGAATCCGATGAAACCGGCCAGTGCCGCCAGCAAGGTTGCGGCGGCAAACAATGGCAAATCGTCCGGCAAGGCTCCCCCGTCCGGCGCGGCGGATTTTGCAGAGACCGCACGCCATATTGCCGCGATGCCGAACCCGACAACGGCGAGCACAAGAAATTCCCAGACGTAAAGGTATTGCGGCAGTGGACAGGAAACAATGGAATCGAAATTGCCAAAAGCGATGGCCGGATAGAAACCCATGCGCAACAACGCGCTGGTCTTTGGCAACGTGGAAATGCTGCTCCAATATGGCAACAACGACGCGGCGGCAGCCAGTCCCGCCAGAAAGATTTTCATGGCACCGCGAAGATTTTTCCGCCGCCAGCAAACCACCCACGCACCAAAGCAGACGGCCGCCAAAAGCACGGCGTTCTGGTAAAGCGCTTGCACGCTAAAAATCGCCGCTGCCGCCAGAATCCCGGCGCGCGCCCAGCTCGGCTTTTTCAGAAACGCCCACGCGGCCCCCGCCGCCAGCATTATGAACACACACCCCAACCCGTAGCCGCGCAGCGAGTCGCCGTAAAAAATCACCATGCTGTTCAGACCCACGAGCGCAAGGCTGAGGAGCGGCGGCCGCCGCGCCGTCCACGCTGCGGCCCAAAGCGCGGCCGGAATGCCGATTCCGATCAACATGCCCAAAAACCGCAGACCCAAATCGCTCTGCCCGAGGCCGAGGGCTGACCAGCCGCAAATCAGCAGCGGCATCAGCGCGGGAAATGAATCCCGGGCCATGTCGCTCAAAGAATGACGCCCGGCGAGATTGACGACCTGCACCTCGTCACGCCACAAGCCGCCGGCGTGAAAGAGAAAATAAAAATGCAGCCAGACGGCGGCGACGGTCATCACAATCGCTGCGAGCCAGGCGGTGCGGTGAAAAAGCTCCTTTTCAGGTGGCAGGGTCATGGGATCATTTGCGTCTAAATATTTCCAGGCCGATGCCGCGGATTTTTCCGTAGCGCGCCGCTTCGTCCACACCCCAGGCGAATTTCGTCTCCGTGGTGGAAATGACATCAGCCAGCCCAACCCGCGTGTAGTTGGTCTGGCAGGAATTCCACCACTCGAAAATTCTCGGGTTGGAATCCGGCCGGCGTCCCCATGAAAAAAGAGGGTTATCAGCGAAGACGACAAACTCCGGCGCGTTGGCTTCGATTTCGCCGATCATTTCATCCTGCATATTCCGCGCGAACGGTTGCGGTTCCATCAACCCGTAGGTGTAAATGTAGCCGGTCGCCGAGCGGCGGTGGGCGAGGAAATAAATTTCCGGCTCCGACCCCAGCACGGCCAGGCGCGCGGTCGGCGGCGATTTTTCCCGAATGTATGCGGCGATGACCTCCGCTTCAGGAAACGGGTCGGGACCGTAAATCACGCAGGTGGCTTGCACCGGCGTCAGCCGGAACCAAATTCCGCGGTTGGCCGCCATCGTGACCACAACCGCCGCGACGCAAATCCAGACCGGCCAGCCGCTGGACCGGGAAATCCCGTTCCGGTGCGTCCACCAGTGGCTCGTCGCACTCACAGCGACACCACCCAGCAATGCCACCGCGGGCAGCGCGATCAAAAAATAATGTTTCCGAAAATAAAAATCGGGGCAAACCGCCAGCGCGGACGCGAGGCAGAATCCCGGGAGCCACCCGCGCGACGGTCTCAGCCGTTCGTCGAGCCAAAGCAGGATTAAACCCGCGCCGGCCATCAGCCACAGCAAAAATCCCGGCTTCGCCACCCAGAGAAAACCTTTCCAGAACAGTTGGGGCGCGTAGCTCAGCGGCACGACTGAGGCATACTGCCACGCGTAGTCCACCGTCCAAAACCAGAATGTTCTGAACACGCCCGCGCGCCATAAAATCAAGCAACACAAGGCAAACGGCAGAACGATTCCTGCGCCAAAAACCGCCAGCGCCGCCAGCCGTTTGCCGAAGGAAATTTCGGTTTGGCGAAAACACCAGACCGTCCATGCCAGTGACGCCCACAACGCAATCAGCGCGGCCTGTTGTTTCATTAAAACCGCCGTGCCGAAAAGGAGTCCGGCAGTCAGGATGACAAGCCAGTTTCGATTTTGCCATGCCTGCCACATGGCACACAAACCGGCCGTGGCAAAAAACGCGCAGAAATGCGTGGCGTGCCCGGCCAGGCCGAGCATGGAAGGGCTGGCCGCCAGCATGGCATAGGTGCTGGCCGCGACGATTCCCGCCATTGAATCGAGCATTTTTTTACCAAGCCAGAACAGCATCAACGCCGTCATCGTGGTCATGCACAACACGCCGAAATGGATGCCGGCGGGCGTCTGGCTGAACAACTTCATGACGACCGCATAGGCGGCATACGTGCCGGGAAATTTCATGTTGTAGGCGAGTTCGTAAGGCGGGATGCCCTGCAACATGAGCTGGCCGGCGTAGGCGTATTCGCCCTCGTCGCGCTCGAGCGGGAGATTCAGCAGCCGCAACCGGATGGCGGCGACGATGACAAGTGTTGCCACCATGAACCACCACGTCCAATGCCGCTGAAAAAGTCTGGATGGCGCGGTCGGCTCGGCAGTGGGCGGCATCATGCGCGGCAATTGAACAAATCAGCCGCCGGGAGACAAGCGGATTTGCCGGACGCGATGGTTCGGATTATTTTGATGTGAACAAATCCAGCGGAATATCGAGGGAAGCCCCCAGCCAGAACGCCGAGTCCGTGTTGCTGCCATCAAACGTCTTGCGACAGTGAAATCCATACTTCCAGTGCCGTTTGGAAGTGGTGTAGCTGAAACCGGCATCAATCGAGTCGCTGATTTCCCGCACATCGGTGGGATACCAATTGGGCCCGACGGTGACCGGACTGTTGTAAGCCCCCTGGCTGTTCGGCCCCGGCCCCAGAAAGATGTCCTCGCCGGAAAGCGTCTGCAAATGCCGGTAACCAGCGTCCAGTTCCCAGCCTTTGATTTGCTGGAAGAAGCCCACCGCCGCGATGTATTGGTCGGCGCCGCTGGTGTGTTCCCAGCGATAGAGCAAATCGCCCCACACGCCGAAGCCCGGCCAGCCGACATGCTCGCGGAAAAGGATGGACGGCTCAATTGCCACGCCATGATTGCCGGGAGCAAACCCAACGGACCGGTCATAAACCCCGGGCACGATTGCGCCCGCGCGGAAAGTCAAGGTGGGCAACCACGGACAGCCGGTGTCATTGTTGGTTTCGTTGAAAATCTGGTACCGGACACCGAAGGTCGGGTCCATGACGCCGGTGGTTTTTTGGATGTTGCCGTTGTCAAATGGACGCCAGCCCACCGTGGTGGCGCCAAGGTTCAAGTCTGCCGCCCATTTTTCGGCGATGCCATAATCAAAAGTGAAATAGCCCTGGCGAACGTCAATGCCGTAATTTTCGTCGCCGGTGCGGTAATTGGCCGCCATCCGGTTGTTGCCCATTTCCCAAACATGGTAGGCTTCGGATTGCTCGTAAAGCGTTCCAAAAATCAACTGTCCCGGCTGCGGCAAGTCCGCCCACTCGGCAAACGGGCGGCGCGCTTCGTCCTCGCTCGCCACCAGATTTTGTGCCACCGCCAGTAACGCGACCAGACTGGCAACCTTCAAAATGAACTTTTTCATAAACGTAAATTCAATGGCTGATTATCCTGTTATCCACGTGAAACTCCACAGGCGGTGCGCATTCTTATGAAGCAGCCATCCGAATTCAACTCAAATTTTGGGCGTTTCTGTTTGACCCGGTTTCCTCCGCCCGCGCAACCTTGCGCACAAATGGCCGCGCCCAGTCCCTGGATGATCCTGCCGTTTGCGCTCCTGCTCGGCGCGATGGCGCTCGCGCCGTTGCGTGCGCCGCAGTGGTGGCTGCGCCACTATGCCCAGGTCGCCCTCGGCCTCGGTGCCATCACGCTCGGTTATTACCTGTTCGTTTTGCGGGACGCGCCGCGCGTGTTGCACACGGGGCACGATTACGCCAGCTTCATCGTGCTCATCGGCTCGCTCTTCGTCGTCTCCGGCGGCATCCACATCGGCGTCAAAGGCGAGGCCACGCCGCTGATCAACGTCTTTTTTTTATTCGTCGGCGCAATCGTCGCCAACGTTTTGGGCACGACCGGCGCGGCGATGCTGCTGATTCGTCCGTGGATCCGGATGAACCGATACCGCGTCACGGCGCATCATATCGTCTTTTTCATTTTCATCGTCGCCAACGCCGGCGGCTGCCTCACCCCCATCGGCGACCCCCCGTTGTTTCTTGGTTATTTGCAGGGCGTGCCGTTCTGGTGGATCGCAAAAAATTGCTGGCCGATGTGGGCGACGGGCGTTGGCATCCTGCTGGCCATTTTTTATGCCGTGGACCGCATTAATTTCCTCCGCGCGCCGCGCGTCGTGCGCGAACCGGAAACCGCACATGAAACATGGCGCTTCGACGGCCTGCCGAACCTGTTTTTTCTCGCGGTCATTCTCGGCGCGGTTTTTGTGAACCGCCCGATTTTCCTTCGCGAGGCATTGATGCTCGCCGCCGCGCTCGGCTCCTGGTTCACGACCCCCAAAGCGGTTCACACGGCGAACGATTTCAATTTTCATCCGGTCCGCGAGGTCGCCGTCCTGTTCGCCGGCATTTTTGCCACGATGATGCCCGCGCTCGACTGGCTCAATCTTAACGCCCGTTCGCTGCTCGGCGACCACCCCTCGCCCGGGATTTTTTTCTGGGGCACGGGCATTTTGTCCAGCGCGCTTGACAACGCGCCGACCTATCTGGGCTTTCTGAATGCGCTTTTCGGCGTGACCGGCGCGAAGGAAATTCCGGAGTTGCTGCACCAAAACCCGGCGAGCCTGCTTGCCATCAGCGTCGGCGCGGTGTTTTTTGGCGCGGCCACCTACATCGGCAACGGCCCGAATTTCATGGTCAAGGCCATCGCCGACCAACGGAAAATCCGCATGCCGACGTTCCTGGAATTCGTCTTCAAATTCACGCTGCCGTTTCTGCTGCCGGCTTTGTTGGTGGTCTGGCTGCTTTTCTTTCGCGGCTGAAAAAATTACAATCTTGAAACATTTTTTTGCGTGAAACGTTTCTTTGTGGGAAAATAGGTTATTGCCGGTTGGAACATCGGAGTGCGCACTCTTTACGACATCTTGTTCACGATTTTTTTCGCGCTGTCATCGCCGTATTACTTCGTGCGAATGTGGCGGCGCGGCAACTGGTTGCCCGGCTTTTTCCAGCGCTTCGGCCGCTTCGACGCGAACATCATGCAGGCGCTGACGAACCGCCACGTCATCTGGCTTCACGCCGTCAGTGTTGGTGAAGTTAATCTCTGCACGCAACTCATCCGCGCGCTGGAACCGCGCCTGCCCAACGTCAAAATCGTCGTGTCCACCACCACGACCACCGGCATGGCCGAGCTGCGCCGGCATTTGCCAACGCACATCAGCAAAATTTACTATCCAATTGACCGGCGCAGTTGCGTTGTCCGCGCGCTGGCGACCATCAAGCCGGAAGCCATCATCCTCGTGGAAACCGAAATCTGGCCGAATTTCATCTGGCGCGCGCAGGCACTCGGCATCCCCGTGTTTCTGGCCAACGCACGCTTGTCCGACCGCTCGTTCCGCGGCTACCAACGCTTTGGATTCCTGTTCCGGCCGCTCTTCGCCTCGTTTGCCGGCGTCGGCGCGCAAAACGAAGAGGACGCCGCGCGGTTGCGTGAGGCCGGCTGCCGCCCGGAGGCGGTTCGCGTCGTGGGCAACCTGAAATTTGACGCGGCGAAACTGGATGAGCCCCGCAAGCTGGACGTGACCACACTACTGCGGCAACTCGGCGTGGCGCCGGACGCCCCGGTTTTGATTGGCGGCAGCACGCACGACGGAGAGGAAATGATTTTGGCGGAAGTCGCGGAGCGGTTGCGCGCGCGTTTCCCGAAGCTGTTTCTGATTCTGGTGCCGCGTCATTTCGAGCGTTGCCGGGACGTCGGGCGGCAATTGCGCGAGCGCGGCGTAAAGTTTGTTTATCGCAATGAGATTGCCGCAACCACGCAATTTCGCGAAGGCGAATTGGACTGCCTGCTGGTCAACACGACCGGTGAACTACGGCTGTTTTACCCGTCGGCAACGGTGGTGTTCGTCGGCAAAAGCCTGACGGCCGTGGGCGGACAGAACCCGATTGAGCCGGGCGCGCAGGGCAAGGCGATGGTTTTCGGGCCGAACATGCAGAATTTCGCCGACATTGCGCGGAATTTTGTGGCGCAAAACGCGGCAATTCAGGTGCAGGACCCGGAAACGTTGGAAACCGCCATCGCCGAATTGCTCGCCGATGAAAAGCGCCGCGCAGAGTTGGGTCGCAATGCGTTCAAGGTCGTTCACGAAAACCTCGGCGCGATTGACCGCACCCTGGAGATGATCCTGAAACTTCTCAAGAAACGGCAGATTTACATCGCGTATGAAATATAAGTGATTTTGCGCACGTGATTTCCAAAGACGGCGTTTCCCCACTTGACGAAATTGCTATCGCAATTGATATTAAGCTGGCGCTTTCGGTCAGCGGGCGGGATGTATTGAGTATTTTGAGTGTTGTATGTCAAAATCGAAGGTTCGTAAACCCAGGGGGGATTTGTCCTTGAAAAAAGGAAGATGGCGTGTCGCCGCAACCGCAAAGTTTCAGACGGAAGCCGCCCGCTTGCTCAACGGTTCGCCGCAAAAAAATCCGGACACGGAGCTGGCCGGAATCATCAAGGAAGTGGTTCGCCTCGCCCGGGAACAGGGACATCTGACCTACAACGACATTAACGATGCCCTGCCGGAAAACTGCGCCACGCCGGAGAGACTGGACGAACTTTTTGCGCAGCTCCGCGCGCTGGAAATCGAGATCGTGGACCAGGCGGAGGTGGACCGCGTCAAAACCGCTGGAGCCGACGAGGACGACACCGACCGGCTCGATATTCTCGACGACCCGGTGCGGATGTATCTCAAACAAATGGGACAGGTGGCCCTGCTGACGCGCGAACAGGAGGTGGAAATTTCCAAGCGCATCGAAGCCGCCGAGAACGAAGTCCGCAAAATCATTTACAGCCTCGGCTTTGCCGGCAAGGAACACGTCGCGCTGGCGGAAAAACTGCTGGCCGATCCGCCGCGCGAGCGGTTCGACCACGCCGTGCTCGACAAAAAAGTGGACGGCCGGGACGCCCACCTGCGCGCCCTGCGGCGGCTCATTGTTCGCGTTCATGAAATGGATCAGGAGGTGGATGCCAAATACAATGTCTGGCGGGAGGCGCATGCCCCGGCCAGACGCCGCCGCGCGCTGACAGCGTTCAAGCGGGCCGATCAAAAACTCCAGGCCGTGTTTCCAAAATTCTGCTTCAAGCTGAAGGTCATCGAGGAAATGACGCTCGTGGCCGAAAACATTCACGACAAATTGCAATACAGCCTGCGCGCGCTCGCCGATGCGGAAAATCAGCGCGAATCCAGCGCGCAGCAGCATCTGGTGGAAGCCGAGCGGCAAAAAATCAAGGCGCTGGAGGAATTCGTCCGGATGCCGCATGAAAATTTCCTCAAGCTCTTCAGCCGCCTGCGCGAATTTTCCACCCAGGCGCTCCAGGCCAAAACCGAAATGGTCGAGGCCAACCTCCGCCTCGTCATTTCCATCGCCAAAAAATACACCAACCGCGGCCTGTCGTTCCTCGACCTGATTCAAGAAGGCAACATGGGTTTGATGAAGGCCGTGGAAAAATTCGAGTATCGCCGCGGCTACAAATTCTCCACCTACGCAACCTGGTGGATCCGGCAGGCCATCACCCGCAGCATCGCCGATCAGGCGCGCACCATCCGCATTCCGGTGCACATGATCGAAATCATCAACAAACTGATGCGCTCGCAGAAACGCCTGCTGCAGGATTTCGGGCGCGAACCGACGCCGGACGAAATTGCCGACGACCTGCAGATGCCGGTGGACCGCGTGCGCGCCGTCCTGAAAATGGCGCAGCAGCCGATCTCACTCCAATCACCCGTCGGCGATGGCGAAGACGCGGACTTCGGCGACTTCATCGAGGACAAGGGCGTCGAAAGTCCGCTCGACATGACCAGTTTCAGCCTGCTCAAAGACAAACTGGGCAACGTGTTGTACAGTTTGACCGAACGGGAACGGAAGGTTTTGGAGCAACGCTTTGGTTTGGTGGATGGCAGTCCGCACACGCTGGAGGAAGTCGGCCAGAATTTCAGAGTCACGCGCGAACGCATCCGGCAGATTGAGGCCAAGGCGCTTCGCAAAATGCGCCATCCCACGCGCATACGCCAGTTGCACGGCTTTCTGGAAATCGCAAAGCCGAACCTCGCGGAATAAACGGAATAAACTTGTCGCTCGCCCGGGCCGGCGCAAAATGGCTTTACTTCGGGCCCGTAGCTCAGCGGTCAGAGCAGGCGACTCATAATCGCTTGGTCACAGGTTCAAATCCTGTCGGGCCCACCAGCCTTCGGTTGGGGCGCAGCGAGCGGTCGCCCGCCGACGGAATGGCCGGCAGTTGCGCGGAGGTGTCATGACGATAATTCACTCCCAGTTTATCCAGCCGCTGTTCGTCCACCTTGAGCCGGGATTGAAAATCATCCCAGTCGCGCGAATTTTTGTCAGACCAGGCGACCTCGGCAAGCGCGCACTCGCGCGGGAAGATCATGTATTCCGCGTGTTTCAAATTGGGAACCTGTTCGGTCCAAAGATTGCCCTGCGTGCCGAGGATGCGTGATTGCAGTTGCGGTGGCAAATTGGTGGGCATCGGGTCAAAGGAATAAACCTTGCGCAATGTCAGGGGACCGCCCCAGACGGCGGCCATTGGCTCGGTGACGCGGTTGCTCGACTGGTAGAAGTCGAGATAACAATACGCCGTGGGCGACATCACCACATCGTGGCCGGCGCCCGCAGCTTCCGTCGCGCCCCCAATCCAATCCATGACCGCAGCGTTTTGCGGGAGCCCGCCCTGCAAAATTTCGCTCCAGCCAATCATGGTGCGCCCGTGGGCGCTGACGAATTTTTCGATGCGCCGCGTGAACCAGTTTTGCAATTCCTCCTTGTTCTTCAACCCTTCCCTCTGCATGAGGGTCTGGCAGGCCGGATTGTTTTTCCAGGCGTCTTTCGGCACTTCATCGCCGCCAATGTGAACATATTTGCCGGGAAACAATTTAAACACTTCCGCCAGCACGTCATCCAAAAATTTGAAGGTTCCGTCGTTGGCCGGGTTGTAGGTGCCGTTGTAATCCCCGCCTGTGATTGGAACAGTGAACGGCCCGCCGGTGGAACTGAACTGCGGATACGCTGCCAGCGCCGCCGTCGAATGGCCGGGCATTTCAATCTCCGGAACAATGGTAATGTGCCGCGCGGCCGCATATTTCACCACTTCACGAATGTCAGCCGGCGTGTAGAATCCCCCGTAACGTCCGTCCGGGCCGTAAGCCGTCGTGGATTTTGGATCAAGCCCGAAGCCAACGCCCGCCCGCCACGCGCCGACTTGCGTGAGCCTGGGGTATTTTTTGATTTCAATCCGCCAGCCCTGGTCGTCGGTCAAATGCCAGTGGAATATATTCAATTTGTGCAAGGCCATCGCGTCGAGGATGGTTTCAATTTCGGATTTGCTGAAAAAGTGGCGGCTCACATCCAGCATCAATCCGCGCCACTTGAATCGCGGCCAGTCCTCGATTTGAACACACGGAATTTGCCAATCCACGTTCGTCACCAGATTCGTCGAGAAAATCTCCGGCGGCAACAGCTGGAGCAACGTTTGCGCGCCGTAAAACAAACCTGCTTGCGTCGGCGCACGCACGACCACCGAATTGGTGGTGACAGTCAATTCGTAACCTTCGGCGCCCAGGTTGGTATTGGTATTCCGGGTCGTGAGTAAAATGGCGTCCGGAACCGCGCTATTCGCGCCCAATTTCGCAGCGACTTCAAGTGGATAGCCGGTGGCTTTGCGAAGTCGCGCGGCCAATTGCCGCGCCGTTTGCCTCGAGGCGAAGTTGGCGAAAATTTTCGTGCCGGGTGCGAGCTGGAACACGCCCTCCCGAAGCTCCAATTGTTGCGGCAACGGAATGATGGCAGGCAGGTTGGTGTCGGCGGCAAAAGCCGTAGCGGCCAGGAAGAAGACGACCAGACTGGCCAGCGATTTTTTAATGGCGTATTTCATTTCTTATGGCGAAAGCACGGCGCCAAAGGCACGGACGGTTTGATTTACCGCTGAATCGTCTATCCAGTAATGCGTCACGAGGCGGAACCGGCGCTCACTGCTGGCACCGACAAGTACACCCTGAGCCTTAAGCGACTCGCGGATTTCCCCGACATTGGATTTGATTCCAGGCAACAGTGAAACGAAAACCATGTTCGTCGCCGGAGTGTCTTTCTCAAGAACCAGTCCCGGAACGGCGCGTAGACCGTCGGCCAGCCGCCGTGCCCGCGCATGATCTTCGGCGAGGCGGTCCACCATGGTCTCAAGCGCCACGATGCCGGCTGCAGCCAGGATGCCGGCCTGGCGCATCCCGCCGCCTGCCATTTTGCGGATGCGCCTGGCCCTGGCAATAAATTCCTTTGTTCCACACAGGACAGACCCAACCGGCGCGCACAACCCTTTGCTCAGGCAAAACGTGACCGAATCAACCGGATCTGCCAGGGCTTTGGCAGGGACGCCCAGCGCCGCGGCTGCATTGAATATCCTCGCCCCGTCCAAGTGTACTTTGAGTCCGCGTTCGTGGGCGAAAGCCGCGACTTCGCAGGTATATGCCAAGGATTGGCAGGTGCCGCCGCAGCGATTGTGCGTGTTTTCCAGACAGACCAACCTGGAGATCGGTTCGTGCGGATCGTCCGAGCGGATGGCGACACGGATGTGCTCGAGTGCCAGCGAACCATCGGGCCGGTTGGGAAGCTGGCAGGAGTGAACGCCGCCTAGTGCCGAAATGCCGCCGGCTTCGAATAAAAAGGTGTGCGCCTTGTTGCCCACCATCACCTCGTCACCGCGCTGGCAGTGCGACAGAATGGCGGCCAGGTTGCCCATCGTCCCCGAAGCGACGAATAGCCCTGCCTCCTTGCCCATCCTTTCAGCCGCCATTTCTTGCAGACGGTTTACGGTCGGGTCTTCACTGTAAACGTCATCCCCAACCGGGGCCTTCGCCATGGCTTCGCGCATGGCAGGCGTGGGTCGGGTGATAGTGTCGGAACGGAGGTCGATACATTCCATGTCAGTTTCTTCGGTCTTTCTTTACTGATGGGAAATTGCCTGTTCAAGGCTCTGCCGGCGAATTTCCTGGTCGCTTTGATTTTGCTCTGCCAGGTCAAAGGGTGCGCTTGCCCTGAGCTTTGGCCTTCTTCCAGCGCGCCCTGGCTGCCGCCGCAATTTTGGCTCTCGCGGAGGCACTCATTTTGCGCCTAGCTCTTTTCACCGGCTTCGCGGCTGATTTCCGCCCCTTAACTTTCGCCCACCGCGCCTTTTGCGCAGCGGCAATTTTTCGCCGGGCTACGGCGCTCATCTTTCGGCGCTTACGGGGAGCGGCAACGCCAGCGGTGCCGCCCAACAGCCGGGTAAGTTCCTGTTGCAGCGATTCGATTTTGTGTTTAATGCCTGCCGCACGGCGCAACTGACTGGCAGATAGATGTGTCATAGTGGTGCCAGTGAATCTCCGCGTCCTTGCAAAGTCAAGTTTATCGGTTGCTCACGACTATCCGACTGCGTTGGTCACACGCGGGTCGATCTCGCCGCGCCGAACCTGATTGATCGTTTCGGAAAGAAGTTTCACCACCTCCGAGCCGCTCTCAACTTTCACGTCGGCGCGCCGGCGGGCAGCCGCCGGACGAAAATTACAAATTGTCGGTGCCGGTGCGGACATCGCCGCCAATGTTGGGGTTGTCGGTGTTTAATTGTCCGCCGGGACCATAGGAAAACCAGTTTGGGTCGTAGTAATTTCCGGGCTGGTTCTGCCGGAAAATAACCTTCCACTTTTGCGCATGGCCGTCGCTGGCCACGGCGATGATGGTGGGTTGTACGGTGAACGGCTGCTGGACGCGGCGATAATGGTTATCGTTGGTTTCGTGATAAATCACCTGCGCCGAGGGCTCACCAAACAAGGACGTTCTAAGGTTTGGAATCTGGCAGGTTTGCTGCCAGACAAGATAACGAAAGCTCGATGAAGTAACATTGGTGTCAGCGGGCGGACCGTTGGGCGCTGGATTGCGTGTATCAGACGGACACCAAAGCACCTGCGGGTTGGCGAGGGCAAGCTGTTTTGCCACGTCGCCGTAAGTGTAAGTATCGCTGACGTCTGCGGCCGCCGCCGGTATGTCATTCAACGCCACGCCGAAATCAAGCGCGGACGGAACCTGTTCCTGGTTATCGTCCACATAAAGAGTGAGGGCCATGCCGATCTGTCGGAAATTACTGGTGCAACGGATGATCTGTGCGCGTTCTTTGGCCGACGCCAGCACCGGCAACAATAAGGCTGCCAGCACCGCAATGATGGCGATGACCACGAGGAGTTCGATCAACGTAAAACCGCGCTTTGGCGCGGAAGTAGTGCGAAAATTCATAGCCTGAACAGCAACTTGCCACAGTTTGTAAAGTTGACAACCTTTGTTGTTTAAAACCCCGCAGGTGCCACACTATTGAACTGCCATCCGCTACACATTTCAATCGCCGTTTACAATCGGAAAAGGGAACACGAAATCGAAAGGGATACAAGAGTTATGGACTCGCGACCGTCCGTTGGCTCAGCACTTTTTGTATCACAAGACTGAGTACGCTCCCAGGAAAGGGCGGGAGGGCCATCATGAACGACAGAAACACGAGGTCTATAGGCTATCCAAGACTTCACCAGGCTCATCATGCCGCAACGCGCGTCCCTACTCGATTCCGTATTCTTCTCCGATTCATTAGAATTCATGCCAGCAGAATCACACCCGCAGAGTTATCGAACAAATTGATAAATTCAATAGCTGCACCATTCGAATCAATGTCCGTTTGGCAAAAGCGAGATGTCACCCGTGAGCCGGATTTGGATTATCCGCAGACAAGCCGCAGTCGCGTGGAGTCGTCTGCGTGAACCGGGGCGTGATTATGCGTCGCCGGTCGCCGCGTCAATCTCAAAGCCGAAGATGTTGATTGGAGCGATCACGTCATCAGCTTTGCCCAAAGCAAAACCAACGCAGTCACAATCACTATTTTGGAGAAGAAGCCGGGGCAATTCTTCGCAATTTACCTGGCAGCCATTACCACCAATACCGTTTCGCGCCGATGAACTCGCGGTCGAAGCGTTCATAGTAGTTCTTCGCCGCGGGATTCATGCTCTGGATTTTCACCTGCTCGCCCTGGGCGTGAATCATTTCCCCGCCGCCGAGGTAAAGCCCGGTGTGCCCCACCTGACCGGCCGGGTTGATGAAGAAAATCGCGTCGCCCGGTTGGAGCGCCTCGGCCACGCAGGGCAGGATGAGGTTGCCGTTCAAATACTGCTGCTTGGCGTCGCGGGCGAGACTGATGCCGACGGTGCGATAGGCCGTCTGCACCAGGCCTGAGCAATCAATGCCGGTGACGCTGTTCCGGCCACCCATGTTGTAGGGCCGCGCCAGCAGCGAGCGCGCTTGCGCCAGCACCCGGGCCATGTCCTTTTCCCGCTCGTTCCGTTCGCAGATTGCCTTGGGAATTTCCAATTCCCGGCCGGACACGTCCAGCAGCAAGCAGTTCCGGCTGCGCCCCCATTTCTTGATCGGCAGCCGGCAGCCGGCAGGGATGAAAACGTCCTTCGTCTTGTAGTCCACCAGCAGCAGGGCCTTGGTTGCGTCGATGAGTTGAATGAATTCCTTTTTGGAAGCCCGGCGGAAATTCTCTTTGGCAGCGTAGCCCCAATAACCGGAAAAGTTTTTGATCAGATAAACGTCCGGCAATTCCTTGAAAATATAGACCGGCTCCGCCAGGAGGGCTTCATCCATGGGCGTGCCCTTCAAATCGGGCTGCGACCACGTCATCACGTAAGGTTTCACGACAACCGCAAACGGGGCCGGGTCTTTTTTCAAATCCGGGAGGATTTCAACGCGGTCCACAACGGAAGTGAACCCCAGTTGCTCGAACACGCCGCGCGTGATGTCGCTGAATTCAGGCCGCTCGGATTCGCCGGTGAGGACCAGCCGGCCGCCTTCCAGGGTGGCGGAGATGTTGAAAATGAAGCTGGTGCGGTCGGACAGCACAAAACTGCGGATCCGTTCGACGTAATTTGACAACGCCTCCGGCCGGACGGGCGTCTGATCGCTGACCTTGCCCGCGAGCTCGCGGCAAAATTCAACGCGCTTGACGTTCGGCTCCTGTTCCGCCGCCGCAAAGAGATTCGTAAGTTGCATGAGGATGAAAATTGTGAGGAGGTGATGTTTCACGGTTCAGCGCCGGTTCGACACCCGGGGTTTAACTCCCAGTCCGGGACGGTCGGGTGGTTGCCAGCGCCCGGCTTTCATGACGGCGCCTGCAAACGGGTCGTGGCTCAGCAGCAGGTTGCCGTCGAGGTCCACCCAGCGCGCCAGCGACTGGAGTTGGGCTCCGGCGGTGATGGCAATCGAAGTTTCAATCATACAGCCCAGCATTGTATCAAGGTTGAACGCCTTGGCGACCTGAAACATCCGTAGCGCTTCGAGCATGCCGCCCGCCTTCATGAGTTTGATGTTGATGCCGGAAAACGCGCCGGCGATGGCCGGAATATCACTGGCAATGAACACGGACTCGTCCGCCACGATGGGCAGGGGAGTCCGCTCCTTGAGCCAGCCGGTTTCGTCAATCATTTTGCGCGGCAACGGCTGCTCGACAAATTCAACGTTTTGTTTTTCCAGCCACTCGATTTTTTTGATGGCGGTTTCCTTGTCCGGCCAGCCTTCGTTGGCGTCCACGCGGATGGGTTTGTCGGTCACCGCCCGCAACGCCTTGATGATTTCCCGGTCATTCGGACGGCCCAATTTGACTTTGATGACGTGGTACGGTCCGGCTTCCCGGGTTTTTTGCTGCATCACTTCGGGCGTGTCCAGCCCAATGGTGAACGAAGTGGACGGGGCGCGCCCGGCGTTCAGGCCGAAAAGCCGGTACAGCGGCACATTCAATTTCTGGCCGACCCAATCCATGAGCGCCATTTCGATGGCGGCCCGGGCGGGCGGAGTGGCGTCGGCAATTTGCCGGGCTTGCTCCGGCAAATCGGCAAATGCAAAAGGATCTACCGTTTTGTACAACGGAATGAGCCGTTCCACCGCGCGAAGGGTCCGTTCTGCCGTCTGCTCTTTGACGGTGACATGCGAGGCCTCGCCGACGCCGGTCAGCCCGTCGCGTTCGTAAAATACCAGGACGTTTTCCTTGAAGGCGGCCGAGCCGCCGGCAATCGTGAAGGTGTGTTGCAGTTCAAGCCGGATTTTTTCGCTGCGGATACGTGGTTTGGAGGAGGGATTCATTAAATTCGTCGTTTGCCGTTTTTCATCGGTAAATGAGCAATGAACAATGGTTAATGCTCAATGACAATTTCATTTTTCATTACTCATTGTTCATTGGACATTTTTCAATTGAGTCGCGGCGCGGTTTGCCTTTGGCCCTGGCAATGGATTTGCCAACGATTTTAATCAGTTGCTCACATTCATCCAGCAAGCCGCTAATTCGTTTCCCGGGCAGCAATTCGGCAATGACAATAAACCGCAGCCATCCACGAGTTTCTTTCAACTCTTTCAAAACGATGCTCAGTTTATGCGCGAAGTCGGCGCGACTTTCTGCCGCGCAACCTTCATCATAATTCGGGCCGGGCGCGGTTCCACAACGAACTAGTTGTCCGGCAACCTGCCGACCGAGCCGCGTATCGGGCAGGCCATCCACAACTTTTCCCACCCGCGCGGCAAATTTCCACAGCCGTTCTGAAAGGTCATCCGGCGTCATGTTAATTTTCAATGCTCAATGCTAAATGAACAATTTGCAATGAATCATTCATGTGGCGGCGGAATTTCTTCCACGTTGAAATTGTAGTTCCATTGGTTGAAGTAAAGATTGCCGCCGCGCCACTCGGCTTCACCGCGCTGGAAATCCACAATCTCGGAACGGAAGGAGGTTTTCGCTGGATACAGCGGCTGGGCGTAATCGGTGTTGACCACCAGCCGCCCGTTGTCAATGCCGCCAAGGTAAAACCATTTTTCGCGATCGTCCACCCTCCGCAGTTCTGCTACGGAGGACGGGTCGCTGCTGTCCGGCAGACCGTAAGTCACGTCCGCCGGCACCCAACCGTAGGGCGCGAGATAAATTTCGCACCAGTCGTGCATGTCCTTGACCGGGTCGGTGGTCCAGCCGGATTCCCAGCGCGCGGGAATCCCGTTGAACCGGCACAGCGTCATGAACGTCATCGTCTTGATGCCGCAATCGCCGTGATGGCCGGCGAGCGCGTATTGCGGCAGGCATTCAATCGTGGAGTATTCCCGCGCGGTGGTCCAGGGAACGTGCTGGTTGACCCATTGAAAAATGCGCCGCGCCTGGAGGTAAGGATTGGTCTCCGAGCCAACAATTTCCTGCGAGAGCTGTTTGATTTCGTCCGAAAAAACGATGTGCGTCGGTTCTTCGCCCATGAACGATGCGAGCGCCGGATCATTGGTGGCCACCGGCACTACCCGCCCCGGATCAATCGGCTGATAAGACGCGGCGGCGGTCCATTCAAAAACAATTTTGAACTCGGTCGGCTGATCGGCCAACGCCGGCTTTTCGAGATACACCGAGGTGAGCGCCGCGTTGCTGTCCGACAAAATGTATCGCGGCGGATCGGCGGAGATGAGCCGAATGTCTTTTTGCCGGTTTCCCGCGTGAGGAAACGGCAGCCACGCGCGGATGATTTCGCCGGGCGGGACCGCGCCGGGCTTGACACTTAAAACATAAGTCACGCGCCAGGTGTGCGGCGAGTTGAGCCGTTCGCCGGTTTTGTCATAATTCGCGATGACGTTCCGGATGTCTGCCAGGCGGTAGAGCGATTCGGACGCGGTCTCGGGATGCAATTTCGCTCTGAGCGCCCTGGCCTCGGAATTGATACGAAACAAATTGTCCGCCGCCCGGTGGAAATACCAGCGCGTGCCGTCAATATCCAAAAACTCCACCGCTCCGGCTTTTTCCCAATCGGCAAACTGTTCTTTACTGATGGACGGCGCAATCGCGCGGACCTCCTGAAAAACCCGTTCGCGCGTCTTGTCAAAGTCCAGCCGCATCCGCTCCATCCGGTCGCTTTGAAAAAGCAAATCCTGCCGCGCCTGGAAACTCAAGTTGGTCCGGGATGATTCCTGCGCGATCTCCGCCCGCGCCTGCCGCCAATGGCCGGCACCGACCAGTTGGGTGATTTCTGCAACCGTGGCGGCGCGAAGCCCGGCGGTTTGAAAAACCAACAATAGAAAAACCAAGGGCAAATTCATGTGCAGCTAACACGATGAAGGGATTGAAAATAAATGTAAATGGGTTTTTGGCGACCAAACCGTCGCGGGCGCAACTTGGCACTACCGCCGGAGCGCGAGTTGTCCCAACTCGCAGCGCCTCCGACAAATCAACCGCTGCGGATTGAGGACAATCCGCGCTCCGCTGGCGGGCAAAGTCTTTGGCGGCAGTGCCAAGTTGCGCTCACCAAGTTATCGTAACGCCGGCACGGGATTCTGTCTGAGCGAATGGGTTTTTTGCAAAACAGAAAATGAAGCTTGCGCCGTCGAACCGATCCAAAGATAACTCCACCCATGTCTGCATCCAATTTGCCGCTGTTGATTCGCGATCTTCTCGCGAAGACCTTCGCCTTCAAGTTTGGAACGGCATGTCTCTGTGTCATCGCCGTGTCGCTCAGCGCCAGAGGCGCCCCCGCCGGAAGCGACGGCTTCAGCCGGTTCGTCGGATTGGACGACTTCTCAAGCTTTGCCAGGTCAACGAATGAAAACGGCGGGACCGTTTTGCTCTCGCCCGTGATCCCGTCGCCGATTGACTGGAATGAACTGGTGGTGTCGTGGAACGCCGCGGCGCCGGCCGGGACCTTTTTAACGGTGGAAGCCTGCGCGGTCTCTCCCGGCCACGCGACCAGATTTTATTCGTGGGGTTTGTGGTCGCTGGACAACGGAAGTTATCCGCGGCACAGCGCCGATAAGCAGAAGGACGCCGACGGCGAGATGCGCACCGACACACTGGTTTTGTCCCACCCCGCCGACGCCGTCCAGGTCCGAGTGACGCTCGGCGGCACGAACATGGAGTTGCCCGTGTTGAAATACCTCGGGCTTTCGTTCTGCAACACGAACGTTGCGCCCGCGCCGCCGCCGCCGAACCGCGCCGCCTGGGGAAAAATCATTTCGACGCCGGAGCGCTCGCAGAATTCGTATCCCGAGGAGCAGGGCTGGTGCAGTCCAACGTCGCTGTCCATGGTCCTGTCGCGCTGGGCGGGCGTGTTGCAGCGTCCGGAAATGGATCTGGACGTGCCGGAGGTCGCCCGGGGGGTTTATGACAGTCAATGGAAAGGCACGGGGAACTGGCCGTTCAACACCGCCTTTGCCGGCAGCTTCAAAAACATGCGCGCTTACGTCACACGTTTCAGCGATATTTCCGAACTGGAGGATTGGGTTGCGGCCGGAATTCCCGTGATCATTTCCGCGCCGTGGGAACTGCTCAAACCCGGGCGCCACGAGGCGAGCGCCGGCCACCTCACGGTCGTCATCGGCTTCACCAAAGAAGGGGACGTGGTAATCAATGACCCGGCCACCAATCTCAAGGTGGAGAGCGTCCGGCACATTTACAAACGCCAGGATGTCATCCACGCCTGGGCGGCCTCCCACAACACGGTTTATCTCGTCTATCCCGAATCGGCCAAAATTCCAAAGAACCGGTTGGGGCAGTGGGAATCCAAATAGGACATCAGTAACCGGATTCAATTCCGTGCGGGGCACAAGTCGTGGGCGTATTGCCGATAGCAACACGGAGCGCGGACAGCCATGTCCGCGTGAGCCGCTGCCGCAGAAACAGGCTGGAATCGTGAAGTCGCATAAACGCGCGGACTCGGCGGTTGGTTTGTAGAAACCTTTTCCGTGTGCCAGCGTCCAACAGAGCATGAAACCAGCAAAGAGCGGTCGTGCCCAACTTCCCGTCGTCGAGCCAGTCGCTGATCTGGCCATGCGGTTGAGCCGGCCGCATCTGGCCGATTACGGTGCCAGCCGCAGTCGGCATGACTTTACGCAACGGCAACTGATGACCTGCCTGGTTTTGCGGGCTTATCTCAAAACGACGTATCGTGGGGTTCTGGAATGGTTGGCGGTCAGCTCCACCTTGCGGGAACGTTTGGGAATGACTGAAAAGCTGCCCCACTTCACAACACTACAGAAGTTCAGCGCCCGCAGCAACGTGGTGGCCATTGCCCAGCAGTTGATCGCCCGGATCGGGCAAGCGGCCGCCCAGCAAGAACCGGCGCCCACGGCGGCGGCCATGGACGCCACGGGACTGGCCGGCAGCACGGCTAGTGAATACTTTCGCCACCAGAGCGGAAAGCGGTGCCACCAATGGGTAAAGGTGTCAGTGGTGGTGCTCTGCACGAGTCTGTTGCCTGTGGGAATGGTGGTGAGCCTTGGACCGAGTAATGACCGCACCCAGGCCGAGGCCTTGTTGACTCAGGCCCAAGCGGTGTCGCGTCCGGCCACGCTCTATGCGGACGGAGGTTATGATGCCGAATGGATCCATGCACGCTGTCGCGACCACTGGGGCGTGGAGAGTATCATCAAACCGTTGAATCATCGAGCGGATGGGACGCGAAGTGGGCGATGGCGCAGTGGCATGAGTGAGCAATACTTGCAGGAACGGGGCTATGGACGGCGTTGGGCGGTGGAAAGCTTCTTCAGCGGTCTGAAACGAACGATGGGCGCAGCTTTGAATGCCCGCCGCCACGATCAGATGCTGGCCGAAGCCAGTTTCCGAGTATTGGCCTACGCCCTCCGCCGTTAGGCGAGGTCGCCGCTGCCCGGATGTTTTCAACAGAGCAACTCGGCGGTCCGCGCTCCACTGCGCCGAAGTCATGCTCGGGGTTCGGAAAAAAGCTTGCGCTTCATTGGCGCGGAAGCTAGGTTAGGCCAAGAAAAAATGTCTGCTTGGATCGCGGGCAAGAAACCAAGGAGGAAATATCAAATGAGAGGAAAACAATGATAACCTCTCTCATCAAAACCCAATTTCTCCGACTCCGGGCGCAATTGGCTCTGGTCGCCGTGAACCCCAAAACTATTGTCCTTGGCGTTTTTTGTGGGATGGCGTTAATGCCTTTAGCCTCGAACGCTCAAGCAATATATTCCGATCTGGGTATGGCTGATGCCGGAAACTGGACCGTTAATAATAGCTTTGGCGCTCTTAATAACAATCCAATCGATTACCAGGCGAATTTTGGTGTTAATTACACCTCGACGCTGGGTGTTCCCCAGGATCCCTACAGCAGCTCAACGACCGCTCTGCAATTGAAAGTCAACGAGACCTCCGGGAATCAAGCGGGTGTCAGCGTCTCGCCCACCGGTCTGACCTTGCCCGGTAATTTTGCGATGACGTTCGATATGTGGCTCAATTACAACAGTGGCGGATTTACCACCGGCAGCACACAGGTTGGCTCTTACGGACTCACCACGGCGGCAAATCAGGTTCAAGGCCCATCGGGTGTGGGGAGCGGCCAATTGTTTGGAGAAATAACCGACAATGGTTCTGCCACTGACTATCGCGCCTATAATGCTGGTAACAACATGGGGGCGGGACCCTTCCCTCTCGGCCAGAACGAGACCGCTTACGCGACACTGTTCCCCTCCGTGGCTGCTCCCGCCGGCGAAACTGCGCTTGATGCGAACCAGTATGGCAGTTCTTATGCGGGAACCATCAGTTTCCAATGGGTCCAGGTTAGCGTGACCTACAGCAACGGTGTTCTCTCCGAATCCATCAATGGAAATTTGATTGCCTCCTACAGCGCCGGCTCCGTTGGCCCCGATATTTTTCTCGGAATGTATGACATCAACAACGGCAGCGCCGGTGTCACCGGAATTGCCGACGAAAACTTTGTGCTTTTTGACAATCTGGTGATAACCGCCCTGCCTTCGGGGCCGGTGGGGCAGGACGCCGCGCAGTTGATTTCTGTTTCAATCACCAACGGCACGCCGATGATGCCCAGAACGGTGTTCACCCAGACCTGGACGATGCAGAACACCGGCACCACCACTTGGACTCCGGGATTCACCGGATACACCATGGACATTGTGGGCGAGGACAGTCTGGGAGCCATGCCGCCTTCCGCCAAGACTTTTGCCTCGCCTACTCTATCCACGCCGATTGGCAGCGGCGCATCGGTCGCCCCCGGAGCGCAGGCCACGTTCACCATGAGTTTCATCGCGCCGGAAACCGCCGGTTCAGTGACCGACAGTTTTCAGTTGAACAACGCCAGCAGCGTTTTCTTCGGGCCGACGAACACCATTCAAATCGTCGTGCTGCAAGCCGGCTCGACCAACCAGTATGACCGGGCCAGGGCTGTTTCCTACGCCAACAACTATGCCGGATTTGTGAACAGTGACGGTTATTTTTGGACGAACGGTTCAACTTATGGGACTTTTACCCCGCTTTCGCCGGCTCCGAGCAGCGGATTGGGTGATGACTGTGCGCATTTCGTTTCCTGTTGCATCGGCAGTGAGCCGCACGTGCGGGGCGCCGGTCTTAATATCCCCAGCCGGGTGCCGCCAACCTACGGCGAACCGGGAGCCGCAAAGCTGGTCAATAATTGCCTGATCGGTCCGGGTTATGCCGTTGAGGTGTTTTCGTTGACCAAACTGTCTCCGGGAGATGTCATCGGCTGGAACTGGGAAGGTGACACGAACATCGCAGACCTTGATCACGTCACACTTTATCTGGGCAACGGCCTGCTCGCGGCCCATTCGGCGTCGTGCCTGGATGTTTCTGCCGACACATGGTATCAAAGCTCGGAGCCGGGATACGTCCGGCATCTCATACACATTCTTGACGCCCCGACTATTGCTGCGTCGTGGGTCGGGAACAATCTGGTTCTATCCTGGGGCACAAACTGGGTCGGCTATGCTTTGTATTCCTCCACGAATCTCTCCGCCGGCGCGACGTGGATCCAAGTCTCAAATTCTCCAGTCCGGATTGGTAAATTGAATGTGATGACGAACACCGTGTCACCGGGCGCTATGTTTTATCGCCTGGTGCTTCCCTGATCCAGCGGGCAGGCATGGCGGCGTCATCGGTTGGCGCTTGCGTTGGACCAGCGGCTTGATTTAATCAAACCGGCTTGAATCGGTTCGCCAACATTTCTTTGCTCGCGGTAATCGTTTTTCTGGCGGGTGGTTGCGCGACGGTTGCGCCCACAATGAATTCCAAATTTCAAAACTACACGCTCGATTACAACACGCCGGTCAATCTGCCACTACAGGCCGGCTTGGAAAAAATTGACGCCGCTCTGCGAGCCAAATACGGCATGACGACGGAGCAGACGGCGGTCGGCCTGCTGGATTTGCGGACGTTGCGGGTGGCGATGATTCATCCCGACCGCGAGGAATACGGCGCGAGCGTCCCCAAGATCAGCATCTTGCTCGCGTATTTTCAATTGCATCCGGCGGCGGCCACGAACTTGGACGCCGTGACGCGGCATGAACTGGGTTTGATGATCAAGGTTTCCAGCAACGAGATGGCAGCGAAATTTTCCCAGGCGCTGGGCTTGAAACAAATCCGGCAGGTGCTCGAGTCGTATCATTTTTACGACGCGAATCGCGGCGGTGGCATCTGGGTCGGCAAACATTACGGCGTGGACACCGAACGCGTCGGCTCGCCCGTGGGCGACAATTCCCACGCTGCGACCGTCCGCCAGTTGCTGCGGTTTTATCTGTTGCTTGAACAAGGAAAACTCGTCTCCCCCGCGGCTTCAAAGACCATGCTCGAAATTTTCGCCTCACCGGACATTCCGCCCGACGACAACAAATTCGTCAAGGCGCTGGCCGGGCCTTCGCCGCGCCGAAGTGCTGCCGTGCAGGGCGGGGTTGCCGGGCGCGGTCAAGCCAGCGGTTCGGGCGATGAACAATACTCCGGCCACGCAGGCGGGCGCGACGTCCAAATTCTTCGCAAATCGGGTTCGTGGGAAAACTGGCTGCACGACACCGCGATCATCACCGGGCCGGGGCGGCATTACATCCTCGTCGCGCTGACGCAGCATCCCAAAGGTGATGAATACCTGGTTGATCTGGCCGTGGCGGTGGACGATTTGATGATCCGCGACGCGCAAACCGGGCAATGATTTTCCCCCTTGTCCGCGCGGGGGAAAAATTCAGCGTGGTCGCAACGGAATTTTTCAAATCACCGCGGCTTCCGTTATGACCAAATCGCCCTTTTCGCCGTCCAGTCTGGCTTGAATGCCAAAGGGCAGTGTCGCGTTCCAACGGACGTGGCCGAAGGGCAGGCCCGTCACGACCGGAACGCCCAGCGGCTTGAGCCGGTCTTCCAGCACGTCTTCGAGCGTCTGGCGATATTCCTTGGTTTTGCCGGCGTCCGGGTCTTTGCAATTTTTGTTGATGCCAACGGCCACGCCGGCGACTTGTTGCAGCAAGCCAGCATTCAACAACTGCGTGAGCATCCGGTCGAAATTGTAAGGTTGTTCGTCAACGTCCTCAAAGAACAGAAGGTTGTCCTTGAAGCTGGGCTGAAAAGGCGTGCCCAGCGTGGTGCATAACACCGACAGATTTCCGCCGATGAGTTGGCCGCTGGCGACGCCGCCTTTCAAAATCGAAACGGTATCCTGCGTGTAACCTTCGCAAATGCTCCCCGCCGCCGACAATTCCATGACCGTCCGCCAGAGCGAATTGAGCACGAAGGCGGGCGGGTGGTCGCTCGTCAGACTCGTATTGAGCGTGGGACCGTGAAATGAGACCAGCCGGGCGCGGGTCAACAGCGCGCAATGCAACGAGGTGATGTCGCTGAAGCCAATGAGAATTTTCGGATGCCGCTTGATGAAGTGATAATCCAGCAGCCGCAGCAGCCGGCCCGAACCGTAACCGCCGCGAATACAAAAAATGGCTTTCACCGCGCGGTCGGCAAACAGGCTCATCAAATCGTCCGCACGTTCCTCGTCCGTGCCGGCCAGAAATCCCAGGCGCTTGCGCGCATTCGGGGCAAGCCTGGGTTTGAAACCGAGCTTTTCCAGTGCCGCGACGTGCTGATCTGTCGTCGCAGGATCAGTCGGCGGGCTGGCCGGCGCGACCAGGCCGACGACATCACCGAATTGCAGGCGTCCGGGTTTGATCAAGTAAGGCCGTCCGGCTTGGACCATTCGCCCTGGTTTAAAGTTCGCTGCCATTGCCAAAGGGTTGCTGAAAATCAACGACGCGGCAAGCCCGACGCCTTTAAGAAAATCGCGTCGCCTGATGGTCCGGTGATTCATAAATTCATGTTGCAGCCATTTTGTCCGGCGCGGCGCAGTCAAGGCGCTTTTAAAAATTAAATCAATCTTCAAATTTGGTCTGGACAATTTGCGGCCCAACCCGAATCTTACGGCCTCACCATGTCTGAAAATGCCAGCCAACCCGCCGCGTCAGCGGAACGCCGGAATGACCCCGGCGCGGCTGAACCCCGGCGCCTGATGTCGCTTGACGCGCTGCGCGGCTTCGACATGTTCTGGATTCTCGGCGCCGATTCGTTTGTGTACGCGCTGCACGAGACCAGCAAGAACACGGTGACGAAATTTCTGGCCGATCAACTCGACCACGCTGAATGGCAGGGTTTCCATTTCTACGACCTGATTTTTCCGCTGTTCGTTTTCATGATGGGCGTCTCGACGGTTTTTTCGCTAACGAAAATTCTCGAACGCGAAGGCCGCGCCGCCGCCGTGAAGCGCGTGTTGCGGCGCGGCGTGCTGCTGTTCGCCGTCGCGCTGATTTATTCCGGCGGTTTCACGAATCCGTGGCCGGACATGCGGTTGATGGGCGTGCTGAACCGCATCGCACTCTGCTACACGTTCGGCGGACTGCTGTTTATTTTCTGCAACCGGCGCGTGATGGCCGCCGTCGCGGTCGCGCTGCTGCTCGGTTATTGGGCGTTGCTGGAACTTGTCCCGTTCCCCGACGTGCGCCCGACGCCCGGCGGCGATTCCGTGATCACCAAGGAAGCCGGCTTCACAAGCGTGTCGCAACTGAACATGGCCAGCACGAACCTGCTGCGCGGTTCCTACATTCAAGGCGTGAATCTGACGGATTATCTCGACCAAAAATACCTGCCCGGACGCAAATACGACGGCACTTACGACCCGGAAGGATATTTGAGCACGCTGCCCGCGTTCGTCACCGGGTTGCTGGGAATTTTCACCGGCCTGTTCCTGCGCAACAAATCCGTGCCGGACGCGAACAAAGTGGTTTATCTCATCGGCGCGGGCGCGGCGAGCGCGGCGGTGGGCTGGCTTTGGGGATTGGAAATGCCCGTCATCAAAAAAATCTGGACTTCATCCTACGTCCTCGTCGCCGGCGGTTACAGCGCCATGCTGCTGGGCCTGTTTTACTGGCTCGTGGAAGTGAAAAGATGGCAGGCGTGGTGCCAGCCGTTCGTCTGGATCGGAATGAATCCCATCACGCTCTACCTCACGAGCAATTTTCTCGGCGGCCTCGGCTTCCATAAACTGGCAACCCGGCTGGCGGGCGGCCCGGTGAAGAGTTTTTTCGACACGCACGTCGCCGCCGGCTGCGGCGAACTCGTCATCTCGGGGATCGGCGTCGCGTTGTTTATCTGGTTCGCCCGCTTTCTGTATCACCGGAAAATTTTCCTGCGGTTTTAACCCCGCCGTTTGAACGCCGCCAGCACAGCCACCAATCGGTCCAGTTGCGCGCGGCTGTGCCCGCTGGAAATGACAAAACGAAAATAGCCGTTGGCGTCGCCACCGGGATATTTTACGAACGGCGGATAAATCCCGGCCGCCAGCAAATGCCTTTTCAGCGCCCGCGCTTCGGGTTCGGTTTTGGCGTGAAGGGGAATGATCGGTCCGGGCGTTTCGGGAATTTCCCACCCGGCGGCGCGCAGCGCAGTTTTCACCAGAGTGGCGTTTCGATTCAGGGCAAGCCGCAGCTTTTTGCCGTGGCGGCCCAATAATTTGACCGACTGCAACGCCGCGTTGGCCAGCGGCGGCGGCAACGGCGTGCTGCCGATCAACGCACGGCTGCGCTTTAAAATTTTTTCACGCAATTCGCGCGGGCCAAGAACCGCCCCGCCATAAACGCCAAACGCCTTGCTCAATGTAATGCATTGGATGATTTGCCGGCGGCTGACATTTTCAAATTCCGGTGTGCCTTTGCCGGTCTTGCCCAAAACGCCCGCGCCATGCGCATCGTCCACCAGCAGCAAACCGTCACGCGGCAGAATTTTCAGGTAAGCCCTGAGCGGCGCGACGGAACCGTCGTGCGAAAACATTCCGTCCGTCAATGCCATCGGTCGTGCGCCGCGGCCGCAGCGGGCAACGGCACGCGCAAAATCGTCCGCGTCGCGATGCTTGAATTTCAGAATGGGACAATCGAGTTGGTTGGCGGCGTCGAGCAATGCCGGATGCGCGCGCTCATCCACGAGCGCGTGGGAAAAACTTCCAGCGAGCGCCTGCGCGACGACCGTGCCCGTCAGGTAACCGGTTGGCAGCAACACCGCGTCCTCGGCGTCAAAAAAATCCGCGAGTTGCCGCTCCAGCATTTCATAAATTTTGTGATGCCCGGTTGTGAGGCGTGACGCGGCGACGTTCAGGCCGAATTTTTTCACGCCGGCGGCGGCGGCCTGGAGCACGGCCGGATGGCGGGCGAGCCGGAAATAGTCACAGCCGGAAAAATAAACGAGTTTCCGGCCGCGCCACCGGACGGAATTGCGGTCCAGTTGTTGAAGCGGTTCAAGCCCGGTCATGGTTGAACTTCAAATTATTTTGCGGCGCTGGCGGCGCCGGCAGGCGCCGGCAGGTAAATAATGCGTTCGGGTTGCGTGGGCGCATAAGCGTTGCGCTGCGGAATGTCCAGACGGCTGAACGGCTTGTAATCCTTGATCGCTCCGACGTGGCCGATTTTCACATAGTTGCGCAGAATACCGCGGCCGTTCCGGGTGGAATCGCTGAAGTGCGCCTGGCCGAATCCGATCCCGTCACTGGAGAGATTGGACGAAAAGTATCTCAGGCCGACGATTTTGTTTTGTTCATCGCGCAGCCAGCCCATAAAAATCACCGAATGTCCGCCCGACGGCGTACTGCTGTAACTCAGAAAATCGCCGGGGCGCGCGTCGTCAAAATTGGTCACCGCGTTGCCGAGGCCGTAGCTGACGATGGCGCGTTGTTCGGAATCGCCGTCGCCTTCGATATACCAGAGTTGCAGCGCGTTGAAGAGGTCGTTGAACGTCATGCCGTTGAAATCGTCCGGGTCGAGGCCGTTCTGGAGGTTGCGGAGTTTCATCGCGCGCACAAAAACTTCAAAGGTGTAGCCGCAGCAGTAACTGCAACGCGAGCCGTCGGGATACGCTTTGGCGACGACCTGGCCGCGATACCAGAGGTCTTCGGTCACGCCATTGTAGATGTCGTATTCGCGCGGGGTCCAACTGCAATGATAATGATAAGTGCCGTTGGTGGGATATGCGGAAATGACCTTTAGCACAAACGGATTAAGCGAGCCTTCGGCGTCATTGGTAACCATGTCCTCGCGCGCGTAGGCTTTTGCCAGCGCCTTGTCCACCGGCGAAAATCCCCGGTCATCCACGGGATAAACCCGCGGGGTGTAAGTGTAACGACGCAGCGAAGGGTTGGTTTCGCGGCCTGAAATCGTGTTCGTGGCCGGAGCAACGGAAACGGAAGGCGCAGCGGGCTTGCAAGCCGCGGGGTTTGCGGATTTGCATCCCAGCAGACAAAGCAACGGGAAAACCGCAGCCCAAACGGCGACCACGTGGTGTGACGGAAGAGATATTATTTTCATGCGAACAGTCTGGCAGTTTTTGTATGGGTTTCAACGTTTTGCATGGCATTAGTTCAGGGGAATGCCGTGCCGGGCGGGTTGATACGCGCCCGAGGGCGGCAACGCGACGCGATATTCCTGTGCTTTGATTTCTTCGGGAAGGCCGATGATCATAAGTTGCCTCAAGGCTATCACAGTCGCCGGCGGAGTCAATTTTTCGATGCGCGCGACTTGGCACTGCCCCCGGAGCGCGAGTTGTCCCAACTCGCAGCGCCTCCGAAGAATCAACTGCTGCGGATTGAGGACAATCCGCGCTCCGCTGGCGGGCAAAGGCGTTGGCGGCAGTGTCAAGCTGCGCCTCGCGAGGTGCAAGTTTCAACGTTGCGTTTGTTGCCGTTGGCCCGCTCGAATCGGGAAAAACTCATTTTGAATCACAGGCCGACCGGCTGCTGCGTCCAGCGTTGAATCGCAAACTCTACACCGGGGCGGCAGCAGCACAAAACCGGCAACGGAACTTTCCTATGCCTCCTCACGGCCCGGAGAGCGCGCGGAAGAAACGCTGCAAATCGTTGGTCGGCGGAACAAAGTTCCATTCCAATACGCCATTGGTCGCCACGAGATTGGTGAAGGCCGTCCAGTTGACCAGATTCGTGGAGGTTTCGATGACATAAGTCGTGCCGGTCTGACCGCTCGCCACCAGTTGCAGGCTCCCGCCGGGGAACGGGCCGTTGACATTGATCCAGCCGTCGAAATGCAAGCGGTAGTCGCCGCTGAAACTTTGATTCGTCGGCGAAGTCACCTGCGAGACGCTGCTCTTCATCACGCGCCGGGGAGGATGCGCCTCGCCCGCAGCAGCGTCCGGATCCAGTTCTCGTCACGAATGGGTGACTCGGGATCGAGACTGCTGATATGCACCATTTCGGACGAGTGAATGAAGAGCTTGTCTCCAAGGTAAATGCCCACGTGCCCGATGTGCTCCGGTGTGCCGCGATGCGCGCGCGACCCGAAGAACAGCAGGTCGCCCTTCTTGAGCTGGCTGAAATCCACCGGCACGGCCACGCCCTGCTCTGCCTGCTGGCTGGCATCGCGCATCAAGCTGATGCCGTTGAGGAAGAACACCGTCTTGGTAAAGCCGGAGCAGTCAAATCCTTTGGGCGAGTTGCCGCCCCACAGATAGGGACGGCCCATGAACTTCCGTGCCGTGCGCTCGATGTTCTCGGCCGTGGGCTGCCGCGCTTGCTTCCACGCGAGGTAATCCGCGGCGGCCTTCTTCGGCAGAAAACCCGCCCGCGCGTCCGGCAGCTCCACCTTGCACCAGTCGCCTTCTTCGCCCGTCTTTCGCACAAGATCGCATAGCACCACGTCGGACACCGGCTGCGCGTCCGCCTCGGGCCGCTCCCGAATGCACTCTTCGCACGCGGTCACCACCAGCAGCGGCCCGCGTTTCCAGGCCTCAACCTGTTCGCGTGTGCAGCGGACGAACGTCCCCTCTTCCAGCCACGAGAGGTAGCCATCGCCCGACTGGGTGAGATACCAGGCAAACACCGCGTTAGTGGTGCCTTTCCACACGCGGACCACATCGCCCATCAACACCTGGGTCCCCATCTCCGCCTTGTGCGTCGGCAGCAGGCGACCGCTGTTAACGCTCAGGCAGGAGATGCCCCACACCTGATCGCCCAGCTTTTCGTCCGGCAGCACCTTGATGTGGTCGGTGACTTTGGCGCCAGTGCGTTCCACCGCCCGGACGGTCTCAATCCTGGCCGCGGCGCAGTCCACTTCGCCCGTAAGGACGAGTTCCAAGCCCCGGCGCTGCACCCCAACGTCGAAGATCCTAATGCGGCTGTCGGGCGCGTACTCCTGTTTAACCTCCTGAATCACGCGGGGAACGGCGATGCGGCTATCCGGCTCCGGCTTGGGGCGGTTGCCGTCCAAGTGGGCGCAGGCGCACAACATCCCCGCCAGCGTCGCGACCAACAACCCCGGGAGCCAATTTCGTTTCAACGTGCTCACAAGTTCAAACATAGGATTCCAGCCACGCTGCCGGCGGGTCGGCAGCGGCATAAAACCGGCAGCAGAATTTTCCCGCGCCTCCTCACGGGCCGGAGCGCGCGCGGAAGAAGCGCTGCAAATCGTTGGTCGGCGGAACAAAGTTCCATTCCAATACGCCATTGGTCGCCACGAGATTGGTGAAGGCCGTCCAGTTGACCAGATTCGTGGAGGTTTCCATGACATAAGTCGCGCCGTTCTGCCCGCTTGCCACCAGTTGCCAGCCGCCGCCGGGCTGCAAGCTGATGAGCTGGAATTGCGCCGGTTGCGTCGGAATGAGGGAAAGCAGCGCGTTGGAACTGATGACGGAACCGGCGACGTTCGTGGCGACGACGAAATAATTCCCCGCGTTGGCGGCCTGGATGTTGGTCAGCACGAGGTTGTTGTTCGTCATGCCGGAGAGATTCGTTCCGGTGAATGCCCATTGCAACGCCGGTGCGGGCAGGCCGGTGGCGGTGACGTTGAACGTGACGTTGCTCCCGAATCCCGCCCAGACGCTTTGCGGTTGCCCCGTGATGACGGGCGCGACGGCGGGAACTTCCACGCGCACATTGTCCACGAGGCCGAAGTTGATGATGTTGTTTGACGAAAGCGACGCAAACGGGTCCCAGAAACCGACGAAGACGTTGCTGGCGGTGAACGTCGCGTTGGAAATCGTCGCAAACAAAACGCCATCCACCGCCCAGTTCACCGTGCTGCCGCGCCGCGAGACAATCACGTCGTGCCACGCCAAACCAAATGTGCCGGGGTTCAGCGCGCCGGTCTGCTGCGGGTAATTGGCCTGTTGCAGCGCGGGCGCAGATTGGCCGGTGGGAAACGTGGCGGTGTAATAAGGGCTGGCGTTGTCGAGCGAGCCGGCGGCGTAAATGCCGCTGCTGGCATTTTTCCAAACCGTTCCAGCGTAGCCGGAGTAGTCGCCGGTAGTGGTCGAGCTGGCGCTCACGCCGCCGTCGCCGTCGGCGGAAAAATAAAATCCGTCGGCGGTCGAGCCGCTGCCCGTCCACTCGGTGCGGTTGCCCGCCGTGCCGATGCCGGCGGTAAGAAATTCCGTGGAGCCTAGGCCGCCGCCGGGGAACGGGCCGTTGACGTTGATCCAGCCGTCGAAATGCAGCCGGTAATCGCCGCTGAAACTTTGGTTGGTCGGCGAGATGGAGAGCGCGGCGACAACGCCGAGCGTGAGGTTGGCTTTCATCTGCACGCCGAACGTCGTGCCGCCGGTCGAGTGCGGAGCGGAGGGAATGCCGAGCGTCGAATAATCGAAGTTGAAAATGACCGCGTTATCGCTGGAACTTTTGTTGACGATCCAGTTCGCGGCGGAATTGGTGTCGAAGTTATCGGAGAAAACTGTGGTTTGAATGGGATAAACCGTGAGCGAGACGATGCTGCTGGTGACGCTGCCGGAATTATTGGTGACCACTAGCGCGTAGTTTCCGGCGTTGGTCATTTGCGCGTTGGCGATGGTGATGTTCGTGGCGGTCGCGCCTGGAATGGCTGCGCCGTTGAGCAGCCATTGATAAGTCAGCGGCGGCGTTCCCGAGGCGACGCCAGTAAAGCTCACGCTGCCGCCGGAATCCACGACGCGGTTAAGCTGCGGCGCCAGGGTGACGCCGGGCAACGCGTTCGTGACAACGACCAGCACCGCGACCATCTGGTTTGAAGTGCCGTTGAATACGTCCAGATCAACTGCGCCCGTGATGCCCGGAACCGAGCCGGCCCAACTGTATTGCCACGCCGTCCAGACGCCCAAGCCCCATTCTTCACAACCACCGTCCTCCCAGGGATTGCCGGTCTGCGGATTTCCATTATCAGGCTGGGCGATCCAGGAGTTCCACTGCGCCACACTAGTGTTAAGATTGCAGGCTCCGCCGCTGCCGGTCGCGGTGTAGATTACTGGTAAAACCGCGACTCCCGCCGCCGCGGCTTTGCTGACAATGGCATTGCACCACTGGTTGGCCCAGTCGGCATAACTGGTGGCACCCACCGGTATGTTATCCGGTGCCGTAAAAGTCTCATAATCAAGCACCGGCTGGATGCTCAAACCGTCGCCCTTGATGTAATTGCCTGCGACGCTCCAGAAGTAGTTGGCTTCCGCGCTGGGGCTGTTCGCTTCGGGGTGGGCGAAATGATAAGCGCCAATATAGACGCCGGCGGCCTTGGCGTTGACCGCATTGATGGTGAAATACGCGTCGGGAATGCTCACCCCCTCCGTCGCCTTGGCCCAGGCGAAGCTGATGCCGGAATTTTTCACGTTCGTCCAGTTGATGGCTCCATCATAATGGGAAACATCAACCGCCAGCGGACGCTGGGCCAATGCCTCTGCCGGCACAAACGCCAGCCCCAGTCCCAGAACGGCCGCTGCCGAAAGGAAACGGCGGAAAGAATCAGGCGCGGCGGTCATGGCGAAAATTATTTTATGCAACGGACAGACCGGCCGGCAGCGTCCGTCCGCGCTGCCGCACTTCGGTGCGACCCACAAATTGCAACGGTTTCGGCTCGGTCATGGAAACGATATAAACAAAACTCCGGGTCAGCGCACGCGCGAAAGCGCCGCTTCACCGTTGCGCCCTTTCACGGGCCGGCGCGGGCGCGGTAAAATTGCTGCGGGCTGTTCGTGGCCGGTGCGACGGTGAAATTGAAGATGCCGTTGGCGCTGGTGAGATTGGTGAGCGCGCTCCAGCTTGTCAGATTTGTCGAAACTTCAATCGTGTAAGTCCAGAAGGCGTCGCCGGTGAAACCGATTTGCACCGCGCCGCCGTTTGGCGCGACGCTGATGGCTTGGAATTGCGCGGCGGCCGGCGGCAGCAACGCGAGCGCGGCGTTGGAACTCATGACCGAGCCGGCGACATTCGAGGCGATGACGGAATAATTTCCCGCGTTCGTCGCGGCGACAAAGGCGATGGAGAAATTGGAACTCGTCGCGCCGACGATGTTCGTGCCGTTGAACAGCCATTGGTAGGTCGGCGCCGGCAATCCCGTGGCGGCGGCGGTGAACGTGACGTTGGTTCCGAGTTTGACCGTTTGCGGCTGCGGATTGGTGGTAATCACTGGTGAGGCAAATCCGCCGATGACCAGCGCGCCCAAATTGGCGGCAGTGCCGTTGAAAACATCCTGGTCGCAGTCGCCGGACACGCCAGGGACCACACCGGTGTCGCCGTATTGCCACACGCTCCAAGTGGACCACGGACTCGTGCTGCTCGGCGCGCCGGTCTGCGGATTCGGACTGGCGGGATATTCCGCCATCCACAGCGGCCAGTTCGTGACGGTGCTGTTAAATCCCGGTCCATTGCCGGAAGTGCCGGCAGCGTAGGAAATATAGGTATAGACAACCGGCTTCACCGTCACGCCGTTCGAGGCGGCATATTTGACGATGTCCTGGCACCACTCGTTGACCCATAGCGAAAACGTTGCCTTGGTGTAAGCAATAGTGCTCACATCCTGCTCGATGTCGAGCATCGGCATCAGGTAATAGCCGCCGCCTCTGATGTAGTTGCTGGCAGTGTTCCAAAAATACGCTGCCTCCAAGTCCGCGCCCGCCGGGCCGACGTGCAGTTCGGGATGGGCGTAATGATACGCGCCGATGAACACGCCCGCTGCCACTGCGTTGGTTTCGTTGACGGTGAAATCCGGGTCGATGAAGTCCGTGCTTTCTGTCGCCTTGGCCCAGGCGAAGCTGATGCCGGAACTTTGCACGTTCGTCCAAGTGATGGTTCCCTCATAGTGGGAAACATCAATGCCCAGCGGACGTTGGGCCAATGCCTGCGTCGCTCCAAACGCCAGCGCCAGCCCCAGAACAGCCACCGCCGAAAGGAAACGAAGAATTTTTTCGGGCGCGGCAGTCATGGCGAAAATTATTTTATGCAACGGACAGACCGGGCGGCAGCACCGCGCGATAATCCGGTTCCTGGATTTCCCCAAGGACGCCGAAATTCATAAGGTTTCAATCTACACCAATTGAACTACACTAACAAGTTTCGTCCGCGGTGTCAACGGCGCAACGGTTCAACCGAGGGACTAATTGGGGTGGTATGGTTGGCCGGTTTCGAACTGCAAAAGTTTCCTCAAGTCACATTATCGTCACTTGCCGCGGCCGCGAGTTCGACATTGCGCGCGCCCTGACCCGCGCGCTAGGCTGGCGCAAACAGACCCGTTTTATGGACGCCAACTGTCAGTCAACCATCCGTCCGCGCAAAAAAATGTGCCGCGTCAGAAGTGTTGCTTCCGCGGTGATCCTCCTTTGGCTGGTGGTGTCTCCGGCGCGCGGACAGGAAACGAACGGGATTCAAACGCTGGCGCAGCTCCGCGAGCGGATTACCGCGCACCTGGCGCAACCGCGATTCGACGGCGCGCTGTGGGGCGTCAAAATCGTCTCGCTCGACACGGGCAAAACCCTTTTTGAGGATCACGCCGACCGGCTGTTGAGTCCGGCGTCCAACAGCAAGCTTTACACCGGCGCGCTCGGTTTGGACCAGCTCGGCGGCGATTACCGGATTGCGACGCCAATTTATGCCACGGCAAAAATCAGCCGGTCGGGCGCGTTGCGCGGCGATTTAATTGTGGTCGGGCACGGCGATCCGAGTTGGAACGCGCGGCGGCTCGGCACAAATTTTTGGGACGTCTTCGAGCCGTTCGTGGCCGTGCTCACCAACGCCGGCGTCCGCCGCGTGAGCGGTGATGTGATTGCCGATGCCACTTTTTTTCACGGCCAGCCCACCGGTTCAAGCTGGACGGTTGACGATTTGCGCGACGGCGAGGTCGGTGAAATCGGCGCGCTCACGCTCAATGACAACCTCACCCAAATCCGCGTCGCACCCGGCGCCGCCGCCGGCAAACCCTGCGTCCTCACGCCGCTGCATCCCGGCACCGGCCTGATTTTCAGCAACCAGACCGTGACCGTGGCCGCCAATTTTCCCCCGCACCTCGAAACGTTTCGTCCGCTCGACGGAAAAATCATTTTCATCCTCGGCCAGTTGCCGGCAGGCGGCACGAATCAAATTCTCGACGCAGTGGTGCCGGAACCGGCGGACTGGTTTGCCGCTGCGCTGAAAATTGCGCTGGCCCGGCACGGCATCACCGTGTCCGGCCAGACGCGCGGCGTCACGTGGCCGCAAACGCCCGCGTGGCATGCGTCCGGCGCCGTGAAGCTCGGCGAAGTGCTCTCGCCGCCGCTGCGCGACATCGTGCGCGGCTTCATGAAACCGTCGCAAAATCTTGAGGCCGACCTGCTGCTGGCCGTTGTCGGCGAATTGACGCGCAGCTCCAACGCGCCGGCATGGCAGACATCCGAAGACGCCGGACTCGCCGCGCTCCGCAAATTTCTCGCCGCCGCCGGCGCGCCGGCGAACGACGTTCATTTTGACGAAGGCTCCGGCCTTTCGCGCAACAATCTCACGACCGCCAACGCCACGGTCGCGCTGCTGCAATTCATGGCGAAGCACCGCGACGCGGCGGCTTTCGTTGACTCGCTGCCGGTCGCCGGCGTGGACGGCACGCTCCGCAGCCGTCTGAAAAACACCGCCGCCGCCGGCAACGTCCGCGCCAAGACCGGCACGCTCCGCTGGGCGCACGCCTTGTCCGGCTACGTCACCACCGCCGCCGGCGAACCGCTGGCGTTCAGCATCATGCTCAACCGCTACGTCGCGCCGCCCGGCCGCAGCGGCCACGACGAAATTGACTCGTTGGTGTTGATGCTCGCCCAATTCGCCGGACGCTCGGTCCCATCGCCCGAAACCATCTGCGCGCCGTTCGGCCGGCTCATCCTCACGCCATTCGTCACCGCGCCGTTCCCGCATCCCGCGCGCGCCGGGGGACACCAATATCACGATCAGTTTTTTTCGGCGGCGGAACACTACTCCGACCACAGCGTGGCGATTTTCATCCCGAATAATTTTCGCGCGACCGACAGGATTGATTTCCTCGTCCATTTTCATGGCTGGTACAACACCGTCGCCGGCACGCTCGATGAATTCAAATTGGCCGAGCAACTCGCGGCCAGCGGCAAGAACGCCATCCTCGTCGTGCCGGAAGGCCCGCGCAATGCGCCCGATTCCTTCGGCGGAAAACTGGAAGACACCAACGGCTTCAAAGTTTTCATGGATGAAGTGTTGGAAAAACTTCGCGCGAGCGGAGCGCTGGCCGAAACCAATTTTGAAATCGGCAACATTATTTTGTCCGGCCACAGTGGCGGCTATCATGTCATGGCGGCGATTTTGGATCACGGCGGACTTTCGGAAAAAATCCGGGAGACGTGGCTGTTCGATGCGCTTTACGGCAATACCGAAAATTTTGTCGCGTGGCAGAAAGCCGAAAACGGCCGGTTGCTGGACATTTACACCGACCACGGCGGCACAAAGGAAGAAACGGAAAATTTGATGGCTTCGATGAAAACGAACGGCGTCAGCTTTTTCGCCGCCGAAGGCATCAGCGCCGTGCCGGAAAATCTGCGGACGAACAAGCTCATTTTCCTGCACTCTGATCTGGCGCATAACGATGTGGTTGCGAAACGCGCCACGTTTGAACATTTCCTCGAATCAAGCTGCCTGGAAACCAAGTGAAAACCACGCGATTATTTTTCTGCCTGCTCGCCGCGCTGCTCGCCGGCTGTCAAACCACGCCCATGAAAACCACCACCTCTCATCGCCCGCCGGTAAAACCCGGCGTCGAAGTCCTGTTTGAAAAACATCTCGATCTCATTCGCGGCAAACGCGTCGGCCTGATCACGAACCCGACCGGCGTGGACCACAATCTTGACAGCATCGTCGAACTTTTCCGCGCGCAGCCGGACGTGAAGCTGGTCGCGCTTTACGGGCCGGAGCACGGCGTTCGCGGCAACGCCCAGGCGGGCCAGTTCGTGCCGTTTTATTTTGACGAGCATTACCAACTGCCGGTCTTCAGCCTTTACGGCCAGACCGAGAAACCGCCGGCGGACATGCTGACGAACATTGACGAATACATGCGCTCCTTCGACACGCAGCACACCGGCAAAAAACCGGAGTCGGGAATGCTGCAATCCGTGGACGTGATGGTCTTCGATTTGCAGGACGCCGGCACGCGCGTATATACCTACATCGCCACGATGGCCTACGCGATGCAGGCGTGCGCGGAGGCGGGCATTCCGTTCATCGTTTTGGACCGGCCCAATCCCATCGGCGGCGTCGCCATGGAAGGCCCGATTCTCGAATATCCAAAACACAGTTCGTTCATCGGGCTTTATCCCATTCCGCTGCGGCACGGCATGACCGTGGGCGAACTGGCGCGGCTGTTCAATGAAAAGTTTGTCCTTGCGGACGGCCACCATAAAAAAGCGAACCTGACCGTCGTGCCGATGGAAAATTGGACGCGCGGCGAATGGTTTGATGAAACCTCGCTGCCGTGGGTCGTGCCGTCGCCGAATCTGCCGACGCTTGACAGTACGACCGTTTATCCGGGGCAGGTTTTGCTCGAGGGCACGGATTTGTCCGAAGGGCGCGGCACGACCAGACCGTTTGAAATTTTCGGCGCGCCGTGGATTGATGGCTTCACGCTGGCGAAGGCCTTGAACGACCTCAAGCTGCCCGGAGTCAAATTCCGCGAAATCTGGTTCACGCCGGCGTTTTCAAAATTTCAAGGCCAGCTTTGCGGCGGCTGCCAGATGCATGTCACGGACCGGGACGCGTTTCAGCCCGTCGCCACGACGCTCAACCTTTTGGCCGTCGTAAAAAAAATCTACGGCGGCAAACTGGAATTTCACGCCAGCTATTTCGACAAGGTGCTGGGCACCTCCGGCGTGCGCGAGGCGCTGGAACGCGGCGAGCCGGTGGAAAAAATTGTCGCCGGTTTCCAGCCGGGATTGGCTGACTTCGCGAAACTGCGCGCGCCGTTTCTGCTTTATCCGTGAACCGTCCGCACTGCCGCCAGGTTTTGGACTGCGCCAGCCCTCTGGCGCTTGGGGCGTCGCGCCCGGCTCGAAAGCGGCAGAGGACTGCCGCATTCCAAGACGCTGCCGCGTCGGCCGAAGCCCAAGCCGGTTCCCGGTCCCGATGCGTGATTCGAGCATCGTCAAGATTATCCATGGGAGGCAAACGCCTGCTGTGCGTTGCGCTCGTTCTCGTCGCCGGCTGCGCCACGCCGCAGGTTTCGCAAAAAGTTTTCCACGCGGACAAGCTGGCGGCGATGGACGCGGCGATTGAAACGGCCATCGCCAGCAACAAATGTCCCGGCGGCGTGCTGTGGCTGGAGCGCAACGGCACGGCGTATCGCAAGGCATACGGCAATCGCGCGCTGGTGCCGCAGCGCGAAGCGATGACCGAAAACACGATTTTCGACCTGGCCTCGCTGACAAAGGTCGTCGCCACCACGCCCGCCGTGATGCTGCTCGTCGAGCGCGGGCAGGTGAAACTGGACGCGCCGGTGCGGACTTACCTTCCCGAATTCACTGGCGACGAAAAGGATTTGGTGACCGTGCGCGAATTGCTGACGCACACTTCCGGCCTGCCGCCGGACATCGAAACGAAAACCGACTGGCACGGCTGGACGACGGCAATAAAAAAAGCGTGCGCGGAAAAGTTGGAGTCGCCGCCCGGCACAACCTTCAAATACAGCGACATCAATTTCATTCTGCTCGGCGAGATCGTCCAGCGCGTCAGCCAAACGCCGCTGCAGGTTTTTGTTCAACGCGAAATCTACGGGCCACTGAAAATGAAAGACACGGGGTTTTTACCGTTAGAGAATAAACGAATAAAACTTTCGCGCATCGCGCCGACCGAACTTATCAATGGTGGGGCGAGCGTCCCCGCGAGCCGGCTCGTCAGTAGCCTCGCCCCACCAAAAACTGACGCGGCGCACCTTGCCTGCTGGCGCGGCGTGGTTCACGACCCAACGGCGCGGCACATGGGCGGCGTGGCCGGCCACGCCGGACTTTTTTCGACGGCGCCCGATCTGGCGCGCTACGCGAGAATGATGCTGAACCTCGGTGAACTGGATGGCGTGCGCATTTTCCAGCCGGAAACGGTCAAGGCCATGACGAGCGTACAAACGCCGCCGGGAATGTCCGTGCGGCGCGGGCTGGGCTGGGACATTGATTCGCCTTACAGCGGGCCGCGCGGCGGCCTTTTCCCGATTGGCTCCTACGGCCACACCGGCTGGACCGGCGGGTCGCTGTGGCTTGATCCGTTCTCAAAAACCTTCGTGATTTTCTTGTCGAATCGGAACCACCCGACGGAAGCGGGCAATGTGATGGCCTTGCGGCGCAAGCTGGGGACGCTGGCGGCGGAAGCGGTGGTGGGTTTTGATTTTACCAATGTGCCCGCCGTGCCCGGGCCGGCGGCGAGATGAATTTACAAGCCATTCCCAAAACCCGTCGGGCCGCGCTGCCAAGACAGTCTCAAAACAATTTTTCGTCGGAGGGGCGAGTTACACGAGCCCCCAATTTCAAAGGCATTTTATGAGTCAGGGGCTCGTATAACTCGCCCCTCCGATACTCTTGAGACAAACTCGGCTGCGCGGCCAACAGGCCTGGCGGTGCAGCGGCACCGCCCTGCCATTCGATTGTTGGTTTCCGGAAATTGGTCACAACCCGTCCGCGGCATTTGCCGGGGAAACCCGTGCGTGGTTTGCGGGAAGCAATCCCGCCCGCCGGCGCGCAAGGTCTTTGTAATAAAAAGGATACAAATGCTAATTTTATTGATGAATTTTCCTTGCATTCACCGGCCAGAAGGCGTATAAACGGCACCGGTAACCTCGTGAGTCATAAAAGAAATCTGATTGAAATCGCAATTGACCTTAACAGGCCCGCAGGAGTTTTGTAATAAAAAACCAAAAGAAGGAGAGTTATGAAATACATTCATGTTGATAGAAATATTACCCGGTCGTTTGCGTCGTTCGCAAAACGGTTGTCCCTCGGCTTGGCTGCGGCCGGCGCTTTGTTTGCCGTGGCCACAACGTCGCATGCGCAGATCATCTACACCAACACCTTCTACACAGATGACAGTGCGAACTGGGTGACGAACTACAGCTCTGCTAATGGCCCTGCAAACACCCTTGTTGATCTTAACTTTGATTACACCACGGTTGGCATCCCCATCGCTCCGCATGCCGCTGAATTCGGTGGAGATACAGTCCACCATGGGTTGAAAATCAGTCCCGATATTGTTGCGACCACGGGTCTTATCGGGACGGCGGCGGTGCCGGGCGCGAGTGTTTCGCCGATAAATTTCAGCATCAGCGAGAATTTCGACATGCATGCTGATATGTGGATCAACTATAATGGCAATGGTGTCGCCAGCCCGCCGGTTGTCATCGGCGGCGGCGGCAGTGGCGATACAGTTTTATACGGCTGCGGCTACGGCACTGCCGGCACCGAGGCGATAGTTGCCGGCGAGGTGGACTGCATCTTTTGCGCCTCTACCACGGATACCGGCTCGTCCGCCCAGATGCGCATGTATGGCCCGAGTGCAGTAGGAGTAGCCAGCTATCAAAGCTTCGCCTATCAGAACAGCGGAACCTTGACGCCCCTCTTTCCGGGTGACCCGTATGTATATAACAATCCCACCGGAACACGCAGCTTTTATTCTACCACGCCTGGTGGATCGGTATTTAACGGTGTTCCGCAGCCAAATTGGACCAACTGGTTCCCGTCCGTCCAGCCGCCGGTGGCGCAGATGGACTTGTATCCGCAGCAAACGAACATCGCGTGCGACTTTGGCGCGCTTGCTTTTGGCTGGCACGATGTGGAAGTGCAGAAGATTGGCAGTGTGATTGTTTATTTGATGGACGGGCACCTTGCCGCCACGGGCAACGAAGTCTCGGCGGGAACCCCGGCCGGCACCTATCTCGTGTTCGTTGGGGAGGATATCAATTCCTCCATCTCGGCGGATCCGAACTTTGCCACACTGAACTTTGTGGTGTTTACCGATATCGTCGTTTCCAATTACAACAACGTCCTGAACGTGACGGCGACGACGGCGCAAACCTCCGAGGCCACGCCCGGCTCGCCCGGCGTGATCCAAATCACGCGCAGCTCGGTGGGTGTGCCCTTGACCGTCAATTACACCCTGACGGGCACGGCGACGAACGGCATCCAATACTCCGTCGGAGCAGGAGCCACAGCCACCAGCGTCACGTTCGCTGCAAACGCCTCTTCTACCAACATCTCCATCGTGCCCATTGACGATGGCATTCCGAATCCGACGACCACGGTCATTTTGACCCTCCAGCCTGGCGCCGGTTATGCCGGTGCGGGCAGCGCCATCGTCAGTATCCTCGACGCTGACACGCCAACGGTTGACATCAGCAGCGGTTCACAGGCGTATGGTCGTTATGGTTCCTCTGGCATCTATTACGACTTTATCAACTACACCCTGACGCGCCGTGGAAACCTGACCATCGGTCACGACTTGACCGTGAATTTGGCTTACAGCGGCTCGGCGCAGAGCGGCGTGGATTACACGCCGGTCAGCAGCATCACCATCCCTGACGGATATGCAACACCGCAAACGCTGAATCCGGACGCCGTGTCGGGCTTGCAGATATTGCCGCTGGATAATCCCAACGTGACCACCAACCGGACGGTCATAGTCAGTGTGGCTTCCGGCACGGGTTACGCCATCGGCAACTCGCCGGCGACCGGCACGGTGGTGTCCGCCCACTACCCGGTGGCGCCGGTGCTGCTGTCTGACCCCCTGACCAGCGCGGGCGATCCGGGCTGGGAGACCAATTACGGCACAGGCGATCCGGTCAATGACTCCATGAATTACGAGGCGAATTTTGGCATGCTCTTGGCCAGCGCAGCCGGTGGCATTAGTATTCCTCCACCTCCGAACGGAAATCTCAATGCGCTTCATCTGACCTGCAACAAGGACGTACCCCTGGCCCCCGCCCCTGGAGCGGTCAATGTCTATTACACCAACCTTTGGTTAACCGGCGATTATGCCGTCCGGTTCAACATGAACCTGATTGAAGGCCAACAAACTGCCAATAACACCGAAGGCGCGGTCTTCGGGATCGACCATACTGGAACTTGCAGCAACTGGTGGTATGGCGGCGGGTTCCTCACCAACCAGACCTGGAGTAGCGACGGTGTTTGGTATTATGTCACCGCGCAACCCGCCGGCTCAGTCGCGGGTGACTACCTGATATTCACCGGCCTTGGCGGCACCAACGGGAACACCGGATGGCAACAGCCGCTTGCCGCGCAGACCGCCCCTACCTACGCGCAGGTCTTCAAGGATACTCCGGGGCCGTTCACCTGCCTGGACGGGTTCGGCAACCAGACCCCCGGCGTTCCGGCCGAAGGCTCTCCGGTGCTGGGTTATGACGCGAGCACTTGGAGCGACGTGGAGATCAAGCAGCAAAACAACGTCGTCACCATGTCCATCAATCACACGCCGATCTTTGTCTATACCAACACCACGGTGTGGACGAGCGGCTATTTGATGCTGGGGTATGAGGATCCGTATGGAGCCAGCATCGGCAGTCCTGAAGCCGGCGTTTATTATGCCAATCTACAGGTGGTGTCACTGGATCCGTCACCGATTACAATCAACAACATCGCCATTAGCGGCGGCAATGTGGTCATCAAGTTAACTACGCAGACCGGATCTGACACCACATCCTCGTTCACGCTCCAGAGTTCCGGCGCGGTGGACGGCACATACAACAACGTGAGTCCGGCCGCGAACATCACCTCGTTGGGCAACAATCAATTCCAAGCCACGACGCCCTACAGTAGTGGAACGCGGTTCTACCGCATACTGCATAATTAATCGCGCTTCAAGCGGCTCATGGACATGAGCGCCTGAATAAGCCTGGCCGGGGCAATTGCGAAACGCAATTGCCCCGGCCTTAAAATGCTAATGCACTTGACATGGAAATTGAAAAGGTTGACGTTGGTTTTATGTTAAAAACAATCTTGTCGTCTGGCGGGGCCGGCAAGTCGCGCGCCAGCCGGGCGGGATTCACGCTCATCGAATTGCTGGTGGTCATCGCTATCATCGCCGTCCTGGCGGCGATACTGCTGCCGGCCTTGGCTGCCGCCAAAAGCAGGGCCTATGCTGTCCAATGCGCCAGCAACATCCGACAGCTTCAATTGGGTTGGAACAATTATGCCAACGACAATGACGATTCCACGATGCCCAATTCTCCGCTGGGCGCTGGCACCAGTTGGTGTGGCGGCGAAGGTGAAGGTTGGGGTGGGAACGATGCCAATACCAATGTAATGCTTTATCAGACCAATCTGATGGCTTCCTACATGTCCGCCCAGCTCGGGGTGTATAAATGTCCGGCGGACAACATTCCTTCGGCCAACGGCGACCGGATACGCAGTTACTCCATGCAAGGCCAGGTGGGAACCACTTTGCAATATCAGAGCAACGCCAAGACTTATGCAAAAGTGACAGCACTGGCCCAATGTCCCGGGTCGTCTGATACAATTGTCTTTTTGGAGGAAAACATGTGCAGCCTGAACGACGGTTATTTGCAGGTCAACAACGCGTTTGGCTCCAAGGCCGGGCAGTACAGCGGGTCGGCGAGTTTTCCTGATGTGCCGGGATCCAAACACAGATGGAGTTGTGGCATGTCCTTTGCCGACGGCCATTCGGAAATTCACAAATGGTTGACTCCCATCCTCAAGATACCTGAGGTCTATAATTATTTCACTGGCGGTAATCTCCCCGCCGGTCCGGTTCCGCCCGCGAATGCCAACGCGGACTGGTTGTGGTTCACCTCGCATTGCGCGTGCCACCAATAGCCAGACGCTGTCGGCATCGCAAGCGCAGACAGCATGCAAGCAAAAAAAAATTCGCGCCTGCCTTTTACCGCTGTGCCTTTACCTTGATTGAGTTGCTCGTGGTGATTGCCATCATCGCCATCCTGGCGGCAATCCTGCTGTCGGCGCTCGCCAGCGCCCAGGAGCGCGCCCGGCGCATCGGTTGCCTGAATAATGAGAAGCAAATGGGCCTCGGCAGCCTGATGTTCGCCGATGAGGACAGCCAGCAAGCCTACACCGGCACGATCAACTATGCTGATGACGACGTGAACTGGCTTTATTGGAACTATGTGCCCAACCTTACGTCCTTCTACTGTCCATCAACGAAAAATCAAGTCCGGAACAACACAGCGGCCATCGTCGCCAGCATGCAGGAACCGCCTTCTCCGTATTCCACGCTGGGCAACCAGTCCGGCGTGCCTTATTATGAGGATCGCATTCATGGCGGCTCGCTGTATGTGGCGGATTTGGTTACCAATGCCTCTGGAAAAAACGGGCTTTATGGAAGCAGCTATGAAGTTTCGGGCTATTTGAACAGCTACTTGCCCAGTGGAAATAATCCCCATAACAAGCGCAAGACCCAAAACACCTGCGCCCGCTACACAACCACGATCACTGAATTGCCTTATACCACGGCCGGCCAGCTCATCGGCCCTTCGGATATCTTGATAATTTACGATGCCGATGATGTGGGATATTTGCCGAATGGCAGTGTGGATCCAATGCGCGAAAACGACAATTACCCCGACCCCGGCGATAACCACGGCAGCGCCGGCGCCAATTTCGTCTTCGGCGACGGCCACGCCCAATGGGTCAACCAGAGAGACTATATGCGCACTTTCATCCTCGGCACGGACGAATACCATCCGCCGATTGTTCCTTGATGTGGCATAACCTGCATGTGAAAGATAATTTTCGCGTGTTTCTAATCTGCTTGGTTTAATCTTCCGCCATGCTCAATTACGTCTGGCTGGGCCTGATTGTTTTTGCCGTCCTCATCGGCGGCTGGGAGGGGCACTTGAAGGAGGTGGCCGACCAGAGCTTCGAGATGGCCGAATATGCCGTCGTCAAGACGGCTTTTCCCCTGATTGGGATCATGGCCTTCTGGCTGGGCTTGATGCGCCTGGCGGAACGGGGCGGGCTGGTCACGGTGCTGGCGCGGGTGTTGCGCCCGGTCCTGTGCTGGCTGTTCCCGGAGGTGCCGGCGGAGCATCCGGCGATGGGTTCGATGGTCATGAACATCGCCGCCAACATGCTCGGCCTCGGCAACGCCGCCACGCCGCTGGGACTCCGCGCCATGAAGGATTTGGAAACGCTCAATCCCCGACCCGGCACGGCCACCAACGCCATGTGTACCTTTCTGGCGATCAACACCAGTTCCGTGCAAATCGTCCCCGTCACAACCATGGCGATTCTCGCCGCCAACAATTCTCTCAACCCCTCTGCCATCGTCGGCACTTCCCTCATCGCCACGGCTTGCGGCTGCAGCTCCGGCGTGCTGACCGCGCGGCTCCTCGCCAAATCACCGTTTTTCAAACTGCCGGCGGTGGTCGCGCCAGCACCGCCCGCAGTTTCCAAAAATGAACCCGCCATTGCACCCGCCGCAAAATCGTCGTTGAAAGAAGCCACGGATTTAAAACCGTTGCGCTGGTGGGGCGGCCTGATTCTGGCGGCGTTTTTTTTGTTTTTCGTCTGGCTGTTCCTGCACCTGGTTCTTTCCACCCCGGCCGCCGGCGCCGGTCCCGTTCACTCGCCGTTCGTCCGGGTGGTGGACGGTATCTCCCTGCTGCTCATTCCGTTTCTCATCGCGGTCTTTCCGCTTTACGCGATCTTGCGGGGCGTCAAGGTCTATGAAGAATTTGTGGACGGCGCGAAGGAGGGCTTCAACGTCGCCATCCGCATCATCCCGTATCTGGTTGCGATGTTGTGCGCCATCGGGATTTTCCGCGCGGCGGGCGGGATTGAATTGCTGTCGAAATGGCTTTCGCCGGCCCTGCATTTGGTGGGATTTCCGACCGAACTGTTGCCCATGGCGCTGATGCGTCCGTTGAGCGGCAGCGGCACGCTGGGGATGTTCACGGAACTCGTCAAGCAGTTCGGCCCCGACAGCCTCATCGCGCGCACCGCGGGCACCATTTATGGGAGCACCGAAACGACGTTTTACGTGCTGGCGGTTTATTTCGGTTCCGTGGCCGTGAAAAAAACGCGCTTCGCGCCCATCGCCGGACTCACGGCGGACGCGGTCGGCGTCATCGTTTCAATCATCCTGTGCCGGGCGGTTTTTGGGTTATCCTGAACCCGGCCGTCCGGCTCCCGACCGGGGCAGACCCAATGAAAGGCCAATGGCCGGGATTGTCCCATTAACCTCAGCTCCGTTTTCTAACGTAAATGCCTCAAACCAAAGTGCGTTCAAAATACTACAAACCAACAAATGCCCCCCTCACCCGCCCTCCGGGCGCCCTCTCCCCCGCTGACAGCGGAGGCGAGGGTCGGGGCGAAGGGGCGCGTTGCCAGAACGATTGGTGTCTGGCCAAGGTTTTATCGCAATTTGATTCCACATCAGGATGAACCACCTAACAATGGGTTTCGCGCTGGATATCTTCAGTGGGAGCGGCGTGAAATACGATGACTGTGTAAAGTTCAACCGCCGTCAGAAGTAAATCCTGACGGCGGCGAATTGTGGCAAGTAGCAATTAGACTTACAGCCTCCGATTCAAGCTTTGCGCGTGCGGCGACGAACCAGGAATAATCCCGCCCCGCCCAAAATTCCCAGGGCGCAAGTAGTCGGCTCCGGAATTTGGGTTACCACCACATTGTCAAAAAGCGTATAGTTCTGATCGGCAAGTCCGGTGACACCGGCGCTGCCGCTGTTGATGTCATACATACCGAGAAAGATATCAGAGCCCGGGTAGCGGTGGCATAGGAGGCAATCAAAGTTCCATTAAGAGATTCGGACAGAACACCGCCACTATAGGTTACCGCAACCTGAACCCATCGGAATGACGGGGTTCCTGCCGCAGTGCTGCCAGACTGGTTCGCATCTAAAGTTGTTTCGGTTGCGGGGACGCTCAAGGAGGGGAACAGGGCTGTGTAGTAGGCGTTCGCAGAACTCTGGCTGCCGGCAGCAAAGTCTCCAACGGGGAGTGCAGTCCCACCGTTATAACCGCGATAAGCAGTGCTGGAACCGTTGTCGGTTAATACTCCAAACAATTGCCCGGACCCGACACCAGATGGGCCCTGAACCTGATTGTAAGCCGTAGTAAGTCCGTAAGCGCCAATCTGTGAGCTGCCGGTGGTAAATCCGCCACTGTTGTAATTCCACCACATATCGAACGTCATCGTAAAAGCACCCGACAACAACAGGCTTGTGGGCGAGGCGCTGACACCCGCTTGATTCGCATCTACTTCGTTGACTTTCAATTGCAGCGCCGTCGTTGAGCTGCTATAGGGGTCCTGGGGAACGCCCAGCGCGCTGGTGTAACTGACACCAAAATTCGCCTGATAATCGATTGGATTACCGTTAAGAGCACCAAAGCTATTATTGACGGTCCAGTTTCCGGGATCAGTCATAGTCAGGTCAGAAAATTGAGCGTTCAAGGCTGACGGCAGTAACGCCATTCCACAACAAAGGCCAAGGACAATAGTTTTTGTATTCATAACTGATTTGCTGGTTTTATTCGGGTTTTACCGATTCGTTTCTTTCGACAGGCCGCAGCATATACAGAAAATGAATTGTTGTCAATCACATTTTAACATTTTTCAGTGCCGCCCCATAGTGTGGAGAAACTGCAAAAAGGGCATATTTCCGAGGGTTTTCATGGGTTCTCTGCGGGGTGGCTCTGATTTTTTTCACAGCTTTCCCATGGCAGCAGCTTGATCCCACCGGCGGGGCTTCGAGAAGGCAACTACCTGCCAGCTTTTTCCCGGATTGGTTCCAAGCCTTTGCTTCCAGTCGGGCGGTCACTGACTTCCGCCCGCCAAGAAGTGTTCAGGAATAAAGGGCCGCAAGCAAAATGAATTTGATGGTGCGCAGGCACACGGTTTGCATTTGAAGGCCCGTCAAGGTTTTTTCCGTCCCTCGAAATATTCCTCGATCTCCTCCAGGGTTTTGCCCTTGGTTTCGGGCAGGAAGAATGCCGCGGTGATGAAATAGATGACCGTGCAGCCGGCAAAGGCGAAAAACATCGTCGCGTAGCCGTATTTGCCGACGGTCGGTAAAAAGATGGCCGCGATGGTCGTCGAGACGACTTGATTGATCACCAACGTGATGCTCATGCCGTTGGAGCGAATGCGCGTGGGCATCAGTTCGGACAGTGCCAGCCACACGCACACGCCGGGACCAACGGCGAAAAAGGCCATGTAAATAAAAAGGAAAATGGCGGTCACCCAGCCATTTCGCGCATTGGGCACCGGCGTGATGAGCGCGGCATCAATTTTCAGCGGAGCCGTGCGCGCGGCGTCGAGATTGGCAAATGGATTTTTGAAAAAGGCGACGACTTTGTTTGCCGGAACACAATTGGTGCGCGCGAGTTCAATTGGCCTGGCGGTTACGTCCGAACGCGTGGCCGGAGTTGCCGCGCTGAAACCGCCGAAGGAATAAATGATGACCAACGTCGTCGGCTGGCTGGTGATTTTTCCAGCCAGAAGATGGGTCGCGGTTTGTTCATCAAAGGCGAGCGTGAGCGTTTGATTGGTCGTCACCATCGCCTGCATGGCGCTCTTCACGTCCACGCGCAATTTTTCCGTTTTATGAAACAGCAACCCGACAATAATCATCGAAACCACCACGCCGGCGGTGCCGAGCGAGAGCAGAAATTTCCGGCCTTTGCGGTCCACCAAAACGACGGCGATGATGGTGGTCAAAAAGTTGACGATGGTAAAAAGGGTGTACCCAAAGTGCGCCTGTTTGTCGGCGAGGCCGGCTTGAATCAGAATGGTCGTGTTGTAGCCGATGACGGAATTGACGCCGGTGGCCTGGTTGCACGCGAGAATGACGAGGGCGAGTAGAAAGGGAAGGACGTATTTGCGTTGCAGCAGCGATTCCCGGATCATTTTGCCGGCGGTGGAAATTTTGTTTTTTTCGGCAGCGGCGATTTCTTCCATTTCCGTCAATTCGATTTCTGCCTGTTCGTCCGTGCGCGAGCGCAGGAGCGCGGCGCGGGCGGCGTCCTTTTTTCCACGCCGAAACAGCCAGCGCGGCGATTCCGCCACCATGAAGCTGCCGATGACAAATAAAATTCCTGGCGGCAGCGAAACCCAGAAGATGCTGCGCCAGGCGATGTTTTGCGCGGCCAATAATTTATTGGCGTCGCCGAGTTTGGCGACTTCGTCCACGCGATGGCTGAAATACAAGCCGATGAGCGCCGCGGCGACGATGCCCAGCGTCAGCAGCCATTGAAAAACGCCCGTGCCCTTGCCGCGGTTGGCCGCGCCCAGGCATTCGGCGAGATAAAGCGGAATGACCACGCCGATCAAACCGCCGCTGATGCCCTGCAAGATGCGGCCCAGAACCAGCGGGCCGTAGCCGTGCGCCAGCGCAATCATCGGGACACTGATGACGAACAGAACGCCGCTGGCGGTCATCATGGTTTTGCGTCCCAGCCAATCCGCGAGCGCACCGGCGAACAACGTTGAAAACACGGTGCCCAGCAGCACGGCGGCGACGACGAACGAAAGCTGCCCTGCATTCAGCCCGGACGTGGCTTCGAGATAAGGCAGCGCGCCGGAGATGATGCCCACGTCCACGCCGTAAAGCAGCCCGCCCAGTCCGGCGACCAGCAGGAGAAAACGATTGTATCCAGTCTTTGCCGCGTCATGATTCCCGTTCATATTTTCGTTGCAACTGCGGTTTTGGTATTGGCCGTTGTCAGCGCGCCAAACTAAAAATGTCGTTCGGATTTTCGGTTGCGCCGATTTGTTTTTCACCGCTGAACACATTTTCGATACGGCCATTTTTCCACTGGCGCAACCGGTAGCGCGTGGCCAACGTGAAATCGGGCGCCTGGCCGCCCCGACCGCCGGCCAGTTGGGCAAAAGCGGAAACAAAGTTATGACAGGGGTTCATCCTGATTCCAGTGCAATCAAACATCGCGCGCATCGCTCGCGCCAAGTTTTTCACCGGCACCCCACTTATTCAACTCCCAATTCAGGGGATCGTTGCCATGAACGCATCAGGGGCGAGGGTGAAACCGCCGACGCAGGTTTGTCCCGGGGCAACCCGCATGAACACCAACACGTAGCAGGTCATCAATCCGCTGGTCGGCTTGATTATCCTCGCCGCGCGGTGAAAAGCGCGACCGACCCGTCGTTGAAAAACGACTTGAAGGAAATCCTCGCGGCGACCAAACTGAAAGTGGTTTACACGCACAACCCGGCGGACAAGCACGACCCGCACATCGGCGTGGTGAACGCGGCGTTGCAGGCGTTGCAGGCGATGCGCGAACTGCCCGCCGGGCAGCGTCCGAAAAAGGTCATCGGCTGCGAAGTCTGGCGCAATCTCGACTGGCTGCCGGACGCGGAAAAAGTGGTGATGGACGTGAGCGGCCACGACAATCTTGCGGCGGCGGTGAACGGCGTCTTCGATTCGCAGATTGCCGGCGGCAAACGCTTCGATCTCGCCACGCTGGGCCGGCACGCGGGCAACGCGATGTTTTTCGAGTCGCACGCGACGGACAAGGCGAACCAGTTGATTTTCGGCATGGATTTGACGCCTTTGGTGATGGACGATTCGCGCGACATTGTTGAATATGTCGCAAACTTCATTAAAGCGCTTGAAAGCGATGTGCGCGGCAAGTTAACCAAGCGATTGGGCGTTTGATTTGATTTAACGGCAGACACAACAACAACCAAAACAAACAAGAAAGAGAAAAGAAAATGAAAGTCGGATTCTACGGTCATGTGCGTCAGTATCACAACATCAAGGCGGAGATTGACGCGAACATCAAACAGGTGTTGGAAAGCGGCGAATATGTTCATGGCCCGATGAACAAGCGATTTGAAAAGGAATTCGCCGAGTTCTCCGGCACGAAGTATTCCATCCCCTGCGGCAACGGCACGGACGCCATCTGGCTCACGCTCATGGCGCTGGGCATCGGTCCGGGCGACGAAGTCATCACCAATGCCAACACGTTTTTCGCAACCGCCGAAGCGATCTGGATCGCCGGTGCGACGACAGTGTTGATTGACTGCGATCCGCAGACCAAGTGCATTGATCCGGCGAAGATCGAGGCCGCCATCACGAACAAGACGAAGGCGATTATCCCGGTTCACCTTTACGGCCAGTGCGCCGACATGCCGGCCATCAAAAAGATTGCCGACAAATACAAGCTGCGGGTCATCGAGGACAACGCGCAGGGCATTGACGGCGCCGGTGACACGTTCAAGATCGGCGAACTTTCCGACGCGGTGGCGACGAGCTTCATTATCCAGAAAAATCTCGGCTGTTTCGGCGACGGCGGCGCGATTGTGACGAACAACGAGCAGGTCAACAAAGGTGCGCGCCTGCTGCGCAACCACGGCTCGCCCGCCCGCAACGTCCACAGCTTCGGCTTTAACAGCCGGCTCGACGACATCCAGGCTGGCGTGTTGAGCGCCAAGCTCAAGCACATTCACGAGTGGAACGACCTGCGCATCAAATGGGCCGCGCGTTACACCGCCGGACTCAAGGGCGCGAAGTCATTTGACCTGCCTTATGCCAGGCCCGGCTACCGCCACGTCTGGCATTTGTATGTTATCGAGACCAAGGACGCCGCCAAGCGCGACGCGCTCCTGAAATTTCTCAATGAAAGCGGCGTGGACGCCAAGACACATTACTCCATCGCGATCCACCAGCAGGCCGGTTATCCGTGGGGCAAGGGCGCGCGCGTCGTCGGCCCACTCACCCACGCGGAGAAAAATTCCGCCACGTGCATCAGCCTGCCGATGTTCCCCGAACTCACGGCGGAGGAAGTGAATTACGTCATTGCCAAGTGCCTCGAATGGGACAAGGCGCAGAAATGATGAGCTTTGAAACATCGAACATTCAACGCCGAACACCCAACATCCAATGGATGTGCAGTGGCTCGTCGTTGGATGTTCAATGTTGAATGTTGAATGTTCAGCGTTCCCAAACTATCAATCCCGAAATTTTCTTCACATGAAACAATACTCCGTCCTCGTCGTCGGCATGGGCAAGCGCGGCATGCACCACGCCACGGCCTTCAAGGCCAATCCAAATTTCCAAGTCACCGGCATCTGCGACATTGACCAGAAACGCCTCGATGACGCCGCCGCCAAACTCGGCGGGCCAAAGACCGGCACCGACGCCGCTGCGCTCGCGAAGGCCGTGAAGCCGGACGTGTTTTGTTTCTGCACGTTGCCGAATCTGCGCACGCCGATGATCAAGGCCGCGCTCGATAGCGGCGCGAAGTTGATTGCGTTCGAGAAGCCGGTCGCGCTTACCAGCGCCGAGGCGTTGAATATTCGCGACCTGATTCGCAAGGCCGGCGCCAAGGCCGTCGTCAGCCACCAGCACCGCTACGGCAAGCATTATCAGAAGGTGAAGGAAATCATCGCCAGCGGCGCGCTGGGCCGCGTTCACACCGTCTATGGCACCGCGACCGGTTGGATGACGCACATGTTGAGCCACATGATTGATTACTCGATGTGGTATAACAATTATTCCCCGGCGACCTGGGCGATGGCGCAGGCGGCGGGCCGTTCCAAATTTGGGGACAACCATCCATCGCCTGATTACATCGGCGGCTTTGTGCAATTTGCCAACGGCGTGCGCGGCATTTATGAGTGCGGCGCCGGCGCGCCCGACCAGCCGGAAGTCGCCAAGTGGTGGGGCAAGAACCGCATTGGCGCGCAGGGCACCGAAGGTTTCGCCGAGGTGCTGACCAACGGCGGCTGGCGCGCGGTTACCAGGAGCTCCGGCTATCAAAGCGGCGACGGCGCGATGAATTACGACCTCGACATGCCGCCCTATATCCGGGAAATGGCCGACTGGCTGGACGACGACAAGAAAGTCCACCAGTGCAATCTAGAGCACGCGCTGCTCGGCGCGGAAGTCATGCTCGCGTTGCAGCAATCGGCGGCCTCCGGCGGCCAGATCGCGTTGCCGCTGACCGTCGGCGTGGATGAACAGGCGTTGCTCAAGTCAAAGCTGGCCGACAAGCCTGTGCTCGTTTCCTGCGAGCAGAACAAAAAGGAATTTGGACTGGCGTAGCCGGTTCGACGGAAGAACAAAATGGAAGTCATCATCCAGCCGAATCAGGAGGCCGCCGCTGAACTGGTCGCGCGCGTGGTGGCGCGCGACCTGCGCGCCAATCCGCATCTCGTCCTCGGCCTGGCGACCGGTCGGACGATGGAGCGGGTTTATCGTCGCCTCGTGCAGATGCACCGGGAACAGAAGCTTGATTTTTCGCTCTGCGCCACATTCAACCTGGACGAATATGTCGGCCTTTCCGCATCCGATCCGAATTCCTACCGCCACTACATGGATCACCACTTGTTTCGGCATGTGAACATTGATCCGCGAAACACCCACCTGCCCAATGGCGCGGCGGCGGACTTGGACAAGGAATGCCAGGCCTACGAGAAGGCCATCGCGCGGTTTGGCGGCATTGACATTCAAGTGCTGGGCATCGGCAAGGCCGGCCACATCGGTTTCAACGAGCCGCTCTCGGCGTTGCGCTCGCGCACGCGGGTCAAGGCGCTGACGCCGGTGACGCTGGAACAAAATGCCGCGTTGTTTGGCGGCGTGGAAAACGTGCCGCGCCGCGCGATCACCATGGGCGTGGGCACGATTCTGGAAAGCCGGCGGTGCATCCTGCTGGCCACCGGCGAAGACAAGGCGGACATCGTGGCCAAGGCCATCGAAGGGCCTATCACCGGGATGGTTTCGGCCACCGCGTTGCAATTGCATCCGCACTGCACGGTGGTGGTGGACGGAGCCGCCGCCACCAGGCTGACAGAGATTGAATACTATCGGTGGATATTTGAGAACGAGCCGGAATGGGAATTTTTCCGTGCTGTTTCGCCGAGCGTTGCCGAAGATTGATCCCGGGCGTTGGGCGCATGGCACAATTGACCAGGGCATAGCGTTCAGAAATGAACCGGGAATGAAAAGAATAGTGAGCCATTGTTTCCCGATCTCCTGAATCCGCAGCCGGCGCGGACGGCGCGCCACGTTCTTCCTTTACTCGGCGCCCGCGTTGGTCTCTGATTCGGCCCGCACAATGACAGCGAATTGTTCCACGAGACCGGCGCATGGCTGATACTCCGCAAGCACCCATGAATTTTCTCGGCAAATTCACCGTCCTGAAAGACGCGGCGCGGGAGTTGTGGCTGGTGTTTGCGGTCAAGCTCCTGGTATTCGCGGCTTACGCCGTGACGAACTCGACCCTCGTGCTCTGGCTTTCGTCGGATTTGGGTTATAGCGACGAGAAGTCCCTGGCCCTGGTCGCCGGCTGGTCCCTGCTGATGACCATAACCACTGTGCTGGTCGGTTCGTTCACGGATGTCGTCGGTTTGCGCAGGACATTCTTCCTGGGCGTCTGGATCTGCGTTGTCGCCCGCGCTGTGATGGCCTTTACGAGCCTCAAATGGCTGGCGCTGGTTGGCGGGCTGCTCCCTTTGGCGGTCGGCGAGGCGTTGAGCGCCCCGGTCTCGGTTGCCGCTATCCGCCGTTACTCCAACACGCGGCAGCGGTCCATCTCCTTTTCGATCTTCTACGTGATGATGAACCTCGGTTTCATTGTCGCCGCTTTTATCTTCGACTTTGTCCGGCAGCACTTGGGAGAGCATGGGCATCTTGCACTGCCGCTGCTCGGTATAAAAATTACCACCTATCAAACCCTGTTTCTCGCGAGCCTGGTCATTGAGATTTCGCTGTTGCCGGTCCTGTGGTTCCTGCGCGAAGGAGCCGAGGCGACTGACGAAGGCCTCAAGATTGCTCCCCGAGAACCCAAGTATCAGCAGGAGAACCTTTGGAACTCGATGTGTCTGACGATGCGCGACACTCTGCGCGAGACGGTCCGGCTCTTCGCGGGACTTTTGCGCCAGAATGGATTTTACCGGCTCCTGGCCTTTCTCGTGCTGATCGCATTCCTGAAGCTGATCTACATGCAAATGTATTACGTCTATCCGAAGTTCGGCATCCGCGAATTGGGAGACGGCGCTCCCATCGGCTGGCTCTGGGCGATCAACCCCATTCTTGTCATCCTCCTCGTCCCAATCGTCGGAGCTCTCACCCAGAGGTTTTCCGCCTATAAGATGGTCACGCTGGGCGCCGTCATTTCCGCCGCGTCCGTGTTCATCATGGCCTTGCCGACGGCGTGGTTCGAGCCGCTGGCGAACGGCTTCGTGGGCCGTTGGCTTGGCCATGGCTATCTCGGGCTGCACGGCGAGGTTCACCCCTATTACGTCATGATCGCTCTGTTTGTCGCTCTCCTTTCAGTCGGGGAAGCCTTCTACTCGCCGCGTGTCTATGAATATGCGGCAGCCATTGCGCCCAAAGGGCAGGAAGCCTCCTACGGCGCCCTCTCCTATGTGCCATTCCTGCTCGCAAAACTTCTGATCGGGACTTTCTCGGGCATGCTGTTGGCGAGGTATTGCCCGGAGCATGGGGTGAGACACTCGGCAATCCTCTGGCTGGCCGTGGCCCTTACCGCCACAGTCGCACCGGTCGGCTTGATCGTCCTTCGTGGTTACATCCGAGTACATGAAGCAGGGCGCGAGGACTGAGGGGAGGCAAATCTCAAATTTGGAATCCAAAACTGCCAGGCGCCGGGCGGTGGCGGCACTTGGGGTTTTGCAAGGGGGTTGTTCCAAGGTCGTTGTTCGAGATTGCACCGGATACCGGCATCGGACGAAACCTCCCAACATTCGGCCAGGCTCCGGGGAATGAAAACCGCCCCGTCGAAGTAAAACGAAGACGGGCTACGATCCATAATTGTTCACAGATGCTCCGAACTCCGGCCCAGCAAGCCAGCGCATCATAAACGGGCTGCCGGACCGAAGCGTTCAGCGCGCAGGCGGACCGGTTTAACCCGCTGCCCTACTTCGATTGTGAATTCGCCGCGTTACGTTGCTCCAGTTGTGCCTCGAGATATTGGTCCTCCGGCGCTTCGAGCCATGCCGTGTACCAGACGTTGCCGAGCATCTGGCCGGCCTTCACGAGCTGGCCTTCGAGAAACGGCCGGCCTTCCAAGCCCCTGTCGCCTTCGCCGGTCAGTTTGCCTTCCTTTTCCAATTCATAAAGCGGCTCGACGAGTTTGTTTTGCTCGACCAGATAAGCCACCGTGGCGCGAAACATTCCGTCCGGGGCGTCCGCATTCGCGATGCGCTCGGCGGGATGAATTCTGTCAATCAGCGCCTCGACTTGTATTCCGCCCGTCTGGCGGAAGTAGCCGCCGTCAATCCATGCGTGAAATTTCATGCTGGTCGTGTAACCGTGCGGATTGTCGCTGACCCAGCCGTTGAAGTTCACCGTCGTGTGCAACGGTTGCGAACCGTCCCCCACAAAATGACCCATCACGCCCATGACATAGACGACGTTCGCCTCCGCGTTCGCGATTTCCTCGGGTGTGCCGCCATATTTCTGGAAGGTCTTGAGATAACTGAAGCACGATTTCAATTTCTCGTAATTTTCCGTGATGGCCCACGGCAGAAACCCGTCCAACTCGCGCGTGTGATCGGCGTCCCTTGCCGGGTCAATGGCCGGAAACCTTTCCGGATGCGCCACCCGCGCCCGCGTGATGTCAGCGGCGAAATCATAACGCATGACCGGCAGGGTTTCCGGCGTCAGCCCAAAAAGTTTCAAATCCTCCAAATCAATGTAATGGTCCGGCCCGTTCAGGTTTTTCAGCGGCAAATCACCCATGTTGCGCCAGCGGTCCGGCTCGCCCCCGAGAAACGCAATGCGGTGCTTCAATGCAGGTGTCAGCGTGAATCCGCCGAAATCCTTCGGCAACGACGCCAGCGCCAGTTCGTTGATGGCGTGATGCCCCTCGTAATCCCACGCGCCAACGTTGAAGGTGAACGCGCCGAGCGCGGCTGCCAGTGCGAACAATATTCTGTTCATAATCAAATTCCTGCCGCCGCCAAATTTAGCGGAACGCTTCGCTGTTGCCAAAACAATCCGCTCTCTGATTTGTGAAAATTATGTCAAATGCGCCGGCGGGACGCTGCCACCGATGCACGATGCCGCGTCCGCGCGGAACGCCGGCTTCATCCAGCCGGGATGCAGCCGGCGCGGGTTGCTGCCGGATAAGTCCGGCGTTCCGGTGTTAATTACCGAGGTGTACCCCCGCTCACCCCGCCAATCCAAAATTCGTGTTCATTCGCGTCCCTTCATGGTTAAATTCCTGCTCGTGAAAATCATCACTGATGAACACTGTGCCGGTTATTCGCGTCTGGGTCATCCCGAACGCCCGCTGCGCATCCTCGCCACGCTCAAGCTTCTGCGAGACCAGAACGAACTTCCGATTGATTGGGCCGCGCCGGGCCAGGTGAATGACGCCCAAATTCTCCGCGCACATTCGGCTGATCATCTCGCGCGCTTGAATGAGCCGGAGGATTTTGACGCCGACACGCCATTCTACGAGAACATCGGCGATTATGCCCGCGCGTCGGTCGCCGCCGCGTTGGACGCGTTGAAAGCGGCGCGCGCCGGTGAAAATGTTTTCAGCCTCATGCGCCCGCCCGGTCATCACGCCATGCGCAACCGGGCGATGGGCTTTTGTTATCTGAACAACATCGCCATCGCCATGCTCGAAGCCGCAGCCACCGGGGCGAAACGCGTCGCGGTGTACGATTTCGACGTGCATCACGGCAACGGCACGGAAGCCATTTTGATCGAGCGGCCCGGCATCGCGTTCTTTTCAATCCACCAATATCCCTGTTACCCTGGTACGGGCGCTACGAACGTCGGCAAAAACTGTTTCAATTATCCCGTCACCCCGGACTCGTCGCGCGAGACCTACCGGGCCACGCTTGCCCGCGCGCTCGATGATTTGAAAAAATTCCGTCCGGACGTCATCGCTGTGTCTGCCGGATTCGACGCCTACGTGCGCGACCCGCTTGTGCAGGGCGCGCTGGTATTGGACGATTTTCACTGGTTGGGCCAATCGTTGCGCGCGCTCGGCCTGCCAATGTTCAGCCTGCTCGAAGGCGGTTACAGTCACGACCTGCCCGAACTCATTTTCGCCTATCTTAAAGGCGTGGAAGGGAAATAAAATGCGCCACATCCGGCGCAAACTTGACGCGCGGCATTCAAAAATTTAACCTGATTGCTGGTTGGTGGCCGTAGCTCAGCCTGGTTAGAGCCCCAGATTGTGGATCTGGCTGTCGCGGGTTCAAATCCCGTCGGCCACCCCAGCCCGCATCAGCGCCTTGTGTGTTTGTAACTGAGGCGTCAGGTGCCGAACGTGGCACGCCGGGCGGTTAGAGCATACCATTTGTAATGCTTGAAGTATTCTTTGGGGGTCTCTTTCCGGTAGTGGCCGCAAGTGTCTGTGTGATCTTCAGAAATTCGTGGGTGTTTTGTTGTGGTTGAATGAAACCCGCCGGCATCAGCCCGAAATTAAAATCAGGTTCGCGTATTGAACCGTGTCGCCGGTGCGGATCAAGCCAATCGCGCCCGGCACGCGTTTCTTGAATTGGACGTGCGGCTCGAATTCTACCGGAATTCCCGCCAGCTCTTTCGCGAAGGCGGCGCGGGTTGCGGCGGAATTGCTTTTTTGAAACTCGCGCGCCAAGTAAGCCTGATGGTAGTTGCCAACGGCGCGGACGGCGGCGAGCACCTGCAACACCGTCGGCACATCATCCACCAATGAGATGTCAACCGTCTCGATTTGCGGCCAGAACGGAAAGCCGCGATCGGCTATGACAAGGGTGTTGGTGTGCCGCACGCGGCTGAGCAGTGAGTTGATCTGGGGATTGAGAATACCGGTTTTGATCATAAAATATGTTTCTGGTTTGGTTAGAAGCCGCGTAAATCCGTGCTGCTGCGCTTGGGCAGACCGGGCGCAGGTGTACGCTTGAACACGAGATACTCGATGCCGTTCTTTTGGCAATATTCACGCTTGTCGCCCTTGTCGCCGTCCTCGTTCACGGCGTAAATGTCCGGCTTCAATTTTTTTATCTCCGGGGCGGCATCCAGCCAGCCGGCGCCGCTGGAAATCAACGCCTGCTTTACGAACTTGATCGAGCCGACGACGTAACGACGTTCAGCTTCCGGCAACAGTGGATGGCCTCCGCCCTTCAGCCGGCGGATGTTCGCGTCGTGTCCCACGACGACATAAAGATCCCCGTAACTGCTGACTTCTTCGAGAAATCGGACGTGACCGGAGTGAAACCAGTCGTAACTGCCGGTGGCGATAACTTTTTTCCTGCCGGGCGCAGACGGCATCGGCAATGGTTCGGGAAATCCTTTCAGTTCATCGGCCTTGAAAACGCGGTAGGCGATTTTGTTTTCAACAGCAAATTTTTTGCGCGCGGAACTTGTCGTTGCCTCAACGTCCGCCCAAACATCCACCTTCAGATTTTTTGGCAGCGTGTCGAAACTGGTCGAATCATCAGCTTCAATCACGCGGCTAACGTAGCGGATGGCGTTCAAAAAATACCGCCGTTCGGCCAGCGGAAATTTCGGCGCTTTGGCGGTGAGTTTTTGCAGCGTTTCGTCCGGCCAGAGCAACACGGAAAGCTCGCCGAGCCTGGCGGCTTCTTCGAGAAAACGCAGGTCCTGCGACTGGATGTCGTCGAACCCGCCGGAGACGATAGCTTGTTTTTGAGAGCTCATTTTGGCGCGACGCGGACGTTCACCTTGCACGCGCCGGGAACCGTCTCCTTCGAGACGACAATCAGATAACCTCCACCACAGCCGGAATACATCGCGCCAAGGTATTGTCGTTGATACGCTTTGAGCAGCGCCAGCAAATCCAGCCGGATGAGCGGATGTCGAACGACGCGCGGCAGCAGCGTCTCCCAGCATTTCATGTTCAGATTGAGTGATGCACCGAGAGCTTTCGCATCCATTTTAACAATGGCGCTGTAGCAATCTCGACCCGACTGGCCGAGGCGTGCGACCCATTTCGGATCGAGATTTTTTATGCCGAGCGGATTGTAGCCTTCGGGCCGCGGCCCGACTGGAATCAGATGCAACACCTTGTCCAGCCAGCGCGCAACCTTGGCACTGTTGCACGATTCGATGTGCGACGGAAAAACGCCGCCGTGGACTTTGAAGTCGTAATCCAGCCGGTTCACGCCGGGATAAACCAGGCCGATCATGTCCTGGGAACCGCTCATTTCGGTCTTGCCCTTGTTTTCGACTTCGTAAAGTTCGTGCACCAAATCTTCCGGCGGACGGTTCGGCAGTTTGTCCTTCCAAATTCGCATCGCGATGGCACGCGTGCCGCCGGCGATGCCGGAACGGTCCATCGGACGAAAATTCGGCTCGATGTGTACCACAACCATTGAACCGGGTGGTTTCGGGTTATGCCGCGAAACGAATGGCTGGTCAATCCAACCACCCGCGAGTTGCAAGCGGTTGGGAATGGAACCCAGCGCTTTGGCGATAAAGGGAGGAGTTTTGCTTTTCATCAGCCGATGCCAACGCGTTTGCCGGCCTTGCGGTTGTAGTATTGTTCCTTGACCCACTTGTGGGTGGTGGCAAGGTTGGGGTTGGGCGGCTTTGGCCGGGTCATCGCGGCCAAGGTAAGCATTTGGACAATTTTTTTCAAAGTCATAAAAATGTGACGGTTTTTGTGGGACGCTGCAATCTGCGCTGCAATTGGTGCGACACCATGTATGCCTTATGCGAACCGGAAGGCACGGAAATGTCAATGGACCAGAAAGTTGAGTCCGGTCACATGACGTGACTTCACTTTTTCGGGCCATCTGATGTGTGTTAGTCTGGGCCTTAAGAAAGGACCAGACGATGAAAGGGAAACGGTATACGACGGAAGACAAGATTCGCATCCTGCGGGAGGCGGATCAGGGCGGGAAAAGCATCCAAGACATCTGCCGGGAGGAAAACCTCTCGGTGGTTGGACGAAGCAACGAAAACCATCGGCCAATACTAGAAGCGAAAAAATGCTCGGCGTAACGGTCTGACCTTGGAAAAAGGATCGGCTTCATAGAACAATTACCTCAATTTGTATATGGGGTGACCATGACACACTCAAAGCTGACCCCTCTCGGTGATCCAGCTCCGAACGCGCCGAAATGGTTTGCCGCGGTCGAGATGATTCGTCTAGCGGCTGACCAAGACTGGCTGCACAAGGCCACAAAGGAGATTACAAAACATTGGCGGCACAAAGACTTTCGCGCTGTTCGCTTTGCTCCCATCACAAAAGACTTTGCGCCAGCCCGAAATTGGCGCAACCAAAGCGCCGTAACCGTTCTCCGCGCCGCCCCTGGCGATCTCTCCGCCCTGTACTATGTAAAAACTCGCATGCCGTTAGAGTGTTCGGGTTTCGTCTTTTCCCATCTTCAACTGACCTTGCGACAGTTAATCTTGGATGAATGAAATCCCGTATTGACCCTGGCCAAATTGTCGTCTCCACACCTCCAGTAAAATCTCCAGTAAAGTCCTAATGAGGTCCTAGTAGATGCCTACTGGAATCCTAGTGACGTCCTTTTAGTGAATTAGCTTGAAAAGTTCAAAACCGTTTGATAGACATGGATCGGTTGAGGAACTAAGTGATGGTTAGGCACTTAGCATCGGAGACAGAGTCGGTAATCGCTGTGCGATTCCGACCCTCGCCTCCAAACCAAAGCGTTTCTGCGTCAAGGTTTTACATCGGCAGGGTGCCGCAACAGGTCGACTTCATAAGCTCATCAGAATAGCTGTGAGATAAATTCCTGCGTTTGAAGTTAAAAATGAATGATTCCGCGTTGAATGGCTACTGCAACAGCTTCAACTCGATCGGCGACACGGAGTTTCGCCAGGATGTTTTTCAGATACCATTTGACCGTGTTTTCAGTGATATTCAGAACATCTGCAATTTGCTTATTGGCCAAGCCTTTGACAAGCTCATTGAGGACTTGCAACTCGCGGGGTGTCAGTTCCTCAAACAAACGTCGTGACGCAAGGCGTTTGGCAACTTCTTCGGGAATCCAACGTTGTCCGGACGCCACGGCACGGATGGCCGGCATGAGCTTTTCTTCTGTGGAGTCTTTTAGTACATAACCGGCGGCTCCGGCTTCCAATGCCTTATGAATATCCTCGTCTCCATCAAGGGCTGTAAGCATCAAAATTCGCGCAGCATTGTTTTGTTTGCGAATTTCAATGGTGGCTTCAATGCCATTTTTGACTGGCATGCGCAAGTCCATCAGGGCAAGGTCAGGATTTGATTTTGTGAACAGAGCAATTGCTTGGGCGCCATCGGTGGCTTCCGCGACAATTTCCATGTCCGGCTCGGTGTTGACCATGGCGATCAAGCCCATTCGAACAATATAGTGGTCGTCAGCAACAAGTATCCGAATCGGTGATGTTTTCTTCGCAATCTGTTTGTTCATTGACTGACCTTGGCATTTGTGCCTGCTCTAATGGAAGCTCGACACGAATGGTGGTCCCTTTTCCGGGAGCGCTTGTAATTAAAATTTGTCCACCCAACCGTTTGGCCCGTTCCGACATGCCGAGTAAACCAAAATGGCCGTCGTTTGGGCCAGAGCAATTTTCCGGTGTAAAACCCTTTCCGTTATCCCGAATGTCCAAGATGACATTTTGGGTGCCAAACTGCAATTCAATCTTCGTCCAAGTTGCGCCAGAATGTTTGACCGCGTTTGTAACGGCCTCTTGACCAATCCGCAACAAATTCTCTTCAATGACTTCAGGCAAAGGACAAATATTGCCTTTGGTTTCAACTTCGACGCGGATACCCGCGCTGTCGGCAATTCGGTTTCCACTGATTAACAGTGCCTTAGACAAATGAAATTCTTCAAGCTCTCGGCTGCGCAAATCCCAGATGGATCTGCGCAATTCCAACCGGCTCATTCGCACCATATTCCGGACCAGTCCAAGATGATGGCTGGCAGTTTCTGGATGCTGCTGAAATAACTTTGCGACAGTATTTAACTGTAGAGTGACACCGGTCAGCGTTTGTTCAAGGGTGTCATGGAGTTCTTTTGCCAATCGAGTGCGTTCAGTCAGAATGGCCTTGGATTGCACTTCAGCTTCTTTTCTGGCGGTGATTTGGAATTTTAGTTGTCTGGTTCGCTCTTCGACCCGCAACTCAAGCGTATCGTGCGCTTTTTGCAATGCTTTTTGATCCAGTTCCCGTTCATGTATCAAGTGTCTCAAAGCCGAATTTCTTTTTGAAACCATAATGATCCAGCTTGTAGCAACGATTATGACGACGAAAGCAAATGCAAGAATGATTAACAAATGTTGTGGCGTCAACCAACTCGGTTTGGTGCTTATACGGACGCTATTCAGGGTCGGGAGCAGGATTTGGAGAGATTTAATTGTTCCATCTTCTTCACTCTGAAGAAAACAAATGCCACTGACCGCGAGAATACTGCCGATGGGTATTGAAGTTAATAAGGAATTTGGTGTGGGTGTTTCTGCCTCGGCAGTGAAGATGAGGTTAGTGGCTTGGAGCACTAAAGTGGTTTTTTCAATATTAGATCCACCGCTTGGCGGCGGGACTTCTTCCACCAGGCGATCAAGCAGTTTGCCTTTGAGAATGATGAGGTCTGCATGGTGCAAACCCTGCATTAATTCTTCTATCGGCACGCTCTTCGGTCGCACATCGGTTCGCGGTTCGTCTGTCTTTCGGAAAACAGCATCTTCCAACACCGGGAGAAAATGCTCAACCCCTGGAAAGCCCACTGCTTCGATCACATCGCCTGGAGATACGGAGAGGGTCTTGCTGCTTTTGATTTGTAATCCTCCAGTGGCATCTCTGATAAACACATCTTCGCCTTTTCTTTGGCAGGTAACGACCCCCTTAACGTGAGCTCGGTCGCCAGGAGAGCGACCTCTGTGGTATTGGTCGATGCTGTTAATGGGCGTCAAAGGCTCGCTAAAAGGGTCTGGCGCCGCGGGTTCTTCAACAACACAATCTGCAAGAAAAGGGACGTAAACATCTACTGCTACGAGATGCCTTAACGGTGCATTATAAGCAGTGGCGGCTGTGCCTTTCACCCGAACTTTGGCGCCAACCAGCGCCTGTAGATCAAGGCCGAGCGGAATTGGTTCATACACATGAATACGATACCCTCCTGAAGCCAATTCAACTTCAAGTTGTGCACCGCTTAATTGCGCGTTTCTCACGATGCCTGAGATTTCAATCCGTTGACTGTCTTCGGCGCCGGACATCAATTGTTCAATTGCAACCGGTTTGGGTGGCGGCAAAAGCGCAGTTCCCTCTTTTTCCCAACGAGGCCGGCTGATAATAGGAGCGTATCCTCCCGGATAACTTATACCCGATACGGTGACCACGTCGCCAGGGGAAGGCTGTATGTTGCTGATGTTCTCGACAAAAACGCCGCCACTGGAATCTTGCACGAAAAATCTTCCGCCCCAGCTGGGTTCTGCGGCAGTGACAACGCCCTTAATTGAAATTTTAAATCCGTGTGATGCTTGTTCGGCCGAAAGGGAAAGAACTTGGGAAGCGTTGGTCAAAAGCCCGTTTGATTGTTCCGCCGAAACTATTTGCTGTACATTTAGCAGCGCAGGCGTGGCACAAAACAGCGATACAAAAAATCTATTCACTGGTAACGTTTAATTCACATTACCCCGAAAACATTGGAATTCCAGAAAAATGCACGGGCGCCACCCACCCGAAAGAGTGGTGTCAAGAATGTTATGGTTGTGCCATTGTACAAACAATCCGCGGTTGTTCGTCTTGGCGGCGGAGCATAAATCGAATCTCAACCGGAACGAAACATTATGAAAAGAGCTCTTTTGATTCTTATTGGTGTAATCAGTGTCGTAAGGTTGGCATCTGCGTCCAACAATTTCTCATACACCGCAACTGCGGCCCCGGGCAGCACCCCGGACGGAGTAGATCAAAATTCAAACCCTGTTAATGTCTGGACGGTGGTTACTACACCCGGTGGAACTAATGGCGCTGGCGATTCTGGTGAGGATGGTTCAGGAGTCTATTTCGGTTCGCCGTTCGGAGGGGGTTTGGGCAATGTGTGGCAAGAGTATAGCTACCAGAACGATGGAGTCGCTCTCGGCGGAAGTGTTGACTCCTACAATACATTTGCTGGTGGTGCTTTAGCGGTTGGGCAGACCGTTTCAATCAACTTCGAGATGCGGGCTACCGACCCTGCGGCGAATGGATATCCGGCCGGCCAAGTCGGTGTTAGTTTGCTGAATGGCACCAACATTGCAATAAATTTTTACATTTATGGAGGTGGTCCCGGTTGGTATTTTTATACCGATGCAGGTACAAATGCTGCAGATGCCGGCCCCATGACATACGAGTACCAAAGCCCGTTCAATATTGTCTTCACTGTTACTGGCACTAACACCTATCTTGCGGTTGCCGGTTCCGACACTTGGACCGGCAGATTTAACGGGTCTCTTACCGGAATAGACGTATTCGATCACGCGGGCGGCAACGGCAGCGATGTGGGATTCAATAATTTAACGGTCGCCCCTGAACTGGTCATTAACAACATCTCTCCCGATGATACCAAAGCGCTATTCAATGTAACCAACACGATGAGTTTTGGCATCACTTCGCCGTCCGCTGCCATCAACGCCAGCGGCATTCAGTTGACCTTAAACGGGGTGAATGTTTCCAGCCATCTGGTGATCACCGGTGCTGGCACCGGAAGCGTCACGGCCCGTTATACCAATCTTTTGTTGAACACCGTCTATATTGGCCAAATCAACGTGACCAATGCCGCTGGCGCCAGTGTGGGCGCGCCGGTCCGGTTCGATACCTTTAGTTCGAACAACTTTACTTGGGAAGCGGAAGATTTTGACTTCAGCGGGGGGCAGTTCATTAACAACCCAGTGATTTCCACAAATAATCTAAACAGTTACTATAATCAGGTTGGCGTGTCGAACGTGGATGAATATGTAGGCAATTATAGCGCAACCCAGCCTCACCTCTGGCGCACCAATGATCAAGTGTCAATCGATTTAGCAAGTGATACTCTCCGCCCTCAATTTGCCGCCGCCGGCATCCCCGACTATCAAGTGGGGTATTTTAATCCGCCGAATTGGGTGAATTACACCCGGATTTTCCCGGCAGGCACCTATAATATTTATGCCCGCGTGGCCAACGGGAACGGCGGCTTGGCCAATTGCTATCTGGCTGAAGTCACCAGCGGCCAGGGCACAACCAGTCAGACGACCAAACAGTTGGGCGTTTTTCAATTCAGCGGGCGCGGGTGGAATAGTTATGATTTCATACCGCTGACCGACCCGTGGGGAAATGCGCTGGCTGTGACGTTGAATGGACAAACCACGTTACAGGTGACATCCGGGCCGCTGGGCGGGGGCGTAAACATGAACTTTTTCATGCTGGCGCCGGGGACCAACACTCCACCGGCAATTGCAAACGTTTATCCTGATGGTTCGCAGCCGTTTCAGAGTACCAACCTGCTGACTTTCACCGTCAGTTCCGCCATCAGCGCCGTCAGCACCAGCAATATTCAAGTGCTGTTGAATGGGACCAATGTTTCATCGCGATTGGCTTTCACCGGCTCGGCAACCAATTGGCTGGTTAGCCTCCCGCTGTCCCAGCAGGGAAGCTACACAATCACTATTACGGCGACAGATGCAGCTGGAAACTCGCATAGTTACACGGAAACCTTTGACAACTTTAGCCAAAATGACTTCACGATCGAAGCGGAAGACTTCGACTTCAATGGCGGCCAGTTTATTGATAACCCGGTCCCAACCGGGGCTTATGTCAACGGCGTGTATCCTCCCTACGCCACCGTCGCAACGAACAGTTATTTCTTCTATCCTGCGGGTAATTCGGCCAATGCAGCTATTCCTGGCGTGGATTTGACAACGCCCAATGACGACGCGGGGGAGACCTTCATCTACCGGCCGACCGAGAGTTGTGGCACAGAGGTTACTTCAGATTTCCTCCGCCAGAAGTTTATTAGTAATGGCAACACCAACAGCGACTTCGACGTTGGCTGGTGGAATCCGGGCACATGGCTTAATTATACCCGCACATTCCCCACGAACACTTATCATGTCTATGGCCGGCTGGCTTCTAGTGTGCCCTACAGTGGAGCCATGATGAGTTTGGTAACTTCCGGCCAAGGTATGTCAAATCAAACAACCCAGGTCTTGGGCTCATTTGCCGATCCAAACGCAAACGGGTTCCAATCCTGGCACTGGGTGCCGTTGTCGGATACCAATGGCCAGACGGTGGTAGTTTCGCTTGGCGGAGTTGAATCGTTACAGGTGACTGCTCCGCCGGGGAACGCCACGGGAAGCCTCAATGCAAACTACTACATGTTTGTGCCAGCCGTTCAATCGGTGAATGTGAGCGCCACCATCAGCGGCAGCAACCTGTCGCTCCACTTCGCAACGCAGGCAGGAGTTAGTTATACAGTGCTTTACAACAACAGCCTGACCGGTGGCAGTTGGACGGCGGTGGCCGGTCCCATTGCCGGCGACGGTACGACCAAAACTGTGACGATTGGCACAAGTGGATCCCAGGGATTCTATAAGTTGTTGATTCAGTAAAACGAAATGGTACGTGTGAATTGAGTTAAGAAAACAACAAGGCCGGCACTGAGTTGATGTCGGTGCCGGCCTCTTGGCTGAGAATAAAAAATGAACACAACTGGGTTGACTAAAAAGCCCGCTTTCGGGCGCGGGGTGTCAGGCAATTGTGCCATACGGGGGAGGTGGGAATTCAGTTCAACCGGTTTTACGTTGATTGAGTTGTTGGTGGTTATCGGCATTATTGCCATTTTGGCGGCCATGCTGTTGCCCGCGCTGGCCATGGCTAAACGGAAGGCCCAAGCCATGCAATGCATGTCCAATCAGAAGCAGATATCGGCTGCGGCGCTGATGTATGCGAATGACAACAGTGACAGTCTTGTGCCCGTCGGCAGTTTGGAGTATCAACCGGGGGCGGGAGGCACGGCTCCTAACGGAGCGCCGATAACCGGGAGCATGAGTGAGAACCCTTTAACCGACCCGCAACTCCAGCCCGGTGGAGGATTGACTCAATTTTGTCCGGGAAACCTAAAGAGCACCCCAATGACAAGCGGCCATTATTACACCAATTGGATTATGGCGGGTTTGGTCTATTCTTATGTCCAGAATGTGGGGGTTTACAAGTGCCCGGCCGACCTGTCCATGTGCCCCTATGGAGCATCGCCAACGTTCGCCGTGGATTCTGAACGCACCTATTCCGCGAATTGCTACGTGGGTGGCATGCAGTGGTGGGATCAGGCCTATAAACTTTACAGGAAGCAGACCGATTTGCACTCACCCGGCCCGGCCGACATTTGGTATTTTATCGAAGAGAATCCAGCCAGTATAGACGACTGCTACTTTGCCTTGGACCCTGCGACGCCGACTCTTTGGTATAACAGCCCGGCAGTATTGCATGGTTTATCGAGTGTGATGTCGTTTGCTGACGGACATGCGCAAATTCACAAATGGTCGGACGGCAACATGATCAGCGATAGAAATCCCGAGTCGCCGCCGGGATGCAATGTTCCGGCTGATCCCAATTCGTCGGATTTGAGTTGGTTTTTTTCAGTGACTACGGTTCCTAATAAGTAAGCGTATTTTTTATACAAGGACGTTCAAAGATGGTCAAACTTCTAGAGGTAAACGTTGTGAAAGAATCTCAATATTCAAGAATTGCACTGAATAGGGCTATAAACTCGTTCTTGCTTTTAAGTGTCTTCCCGGCAGGCATCCTCTTTTTAAGTGCCAGCCTACTTCAAGCTCAATTAATTGATGTTGATTTTAATGAGAACAGCAGTGCCAGCTCGGGTGGTGGCCCCAATCCGGGTCCGACAATGTCGGGCGCTGCGGTTCTTGGAGCAGTGGGTGACCGGTGGAACGGAATAGACGCAAGCAGTGGCAGTGGAATTCCACTAATCTATGCAAATGGCAGCACCTCGGCGGTTACGATGACATTCACGTCTGCAGGTGGATATGATGTGAATGACTATGGCGGCTCTACGCCTTTTGCTGGCACTCCCTACGACGCCCTCATGGAGGACTACCTCTATAATGGTGGGACCCCACAAACCATTACACTCTCGGGTCTTGCACCAAACTCGACCTATAACTTGGTCCTGTATAACGCCGCGAATGTTCCTGCTGCAGGCCGCACAACCTATTTTACTGTCAATGGTAATACCCAGAGCAGCACTTGGAACGGTTCTAGTAACACATTAATCGCGGGCGTTGATTATGTGGACTTCGCCTTAGCCTTGTCCGATGGCTCTGGAAATTTGATTATTACTTGGACTGGAAACGGCAGCGCGGAGGGCGATATTGATGGATTTCAAATCCAAGCTGTTCCGTTTGCAATCAACGCGGGGTACGACGGCACGAACGTTATTATCTCATTTATGACCCAGGCTGGATTCAACTATCAGGTGCAATACAAGAATGAACTGATAGATGCCAATTGGATTCCTCTCGGCAGTTCCATCTCCGGCAATGATGCAGTTCAGTCGGTTGGCTATTTGGCCAGCGGAAACGGCCGTTTCTACCGTGTGCAAATATCAACGAATGCCACGGCTGCTTTGAGTCTGTTATACACCAGCGGCACCAGCATCGTCAATGCCAGCGGCGCCACCGTGCAGTTGAAAGGCCTTAATTTGGGCGGGTGGCTCATCATGGAACCATGGATGTGTCCCGCGGACAGTGGCGGCCTGCCAGACACCTACAGTATTATCACTGAGCTTGACAGCCGTTTCGGCGTCGCCACCGAGCAAAGCCTCATCAGAACATATCAAACCAATTGGATTACGACCGCAGACCTTGATAACATCACGAATGGCGGTTTCAATTGTGTGCGTGTGCCCGTCTGGTGGGGCAACTTCTATTCCATCACCAATACTACCAGTTCCGGATGGCGTTCGGATGCGTTCGCGGTGCTTGATTGGCTGGTCACCAATTGCGCTACACGCGGTATTTATGTGGTTATTGATATGCACGGCGTGGTTGGCGGCCAAAGCACCTCGGACGACACTGGTCAACAAAATCAGAATCTATACTGGACCAGCAGCATAGATCAGAATGAAACCGCCTATATGTGGACGCAAATTGCCACCCATTACAAGGGCAACAGCACGGTGGCCGGCTACGATCTGATCAACGAACCGGATAATGCGCCGAGCACCGCGGCTGTTTGGGCTGCCTATACCAACCTTTACACAACCGTCCGTGCCGCTGACGCCGGCCATATAATCATCATCGAGGGAACCTTCGGAAGCTGGAATTGGAGCATGCTGCCCAATCCGTCCACGTATGGCTGGACCAACGTTGTCTATTCCATGCATGAATACCAATTTGGCGGCTCCGTTGCCCAGTGTGAGGCTGGTTCTGACAATCAAGTAACGGATTTCAACAATCACAAATCCTGGAACGTGCCTGATTACATCGGCGAATGGAACGACATGGGCAACGACGCGGCTTGCTACGACTACTCCATCAATGACTATAACAATGATGGTATGAGTTGGACAATGTGGGCTTACAAGACCGATTTGGTATCAAGTGGCTGGGGCTGGTATGATCCGACCTCTTCGCCGCCGCCGCCGTATACGCCAAATATCTCTTCAGATTCATCGGCCACCATCGCTAGCGACTGGCAGCAGTGGCAGACTACAACGGCATTTGGCGTGAATTCTTCAGTCGGTTTGTAAATTGAATCATGGCCGACAAGTGACGGGGCAGGTCATAACCCATCGCTGCTTTGAAGGTTGAAGCCAGATGGTCACTTTTCAAATTTTCAGCTTATGAAGGTCTCGAGTGTCACACCCACCCGAAAGGGTGGTGTCAAAGCCATTGTGGTTTTGCTATTATTTGAACAGTCCTGTGCTTTGAATCCTGATAATAGAGAATAGTCAAATGTCAACGGAACCTAAAATATTATGAAAAAAGCCGTATTAATTGTCATTACTATCATTGGCGTCGCTGGTATAGCATCTGCCTCCGACGATTTCTCATACACCGCAACCGCCGCTCCGGGCAGTACCCCGGATGGAATCGATCAAAATTCAAACCCGGTTAATGTCTGGACGGAAGTTCTTTCCGCCGGTGGACTTAACGGCATGGGCGACGGTGGTTTGCAAGGCTCAGGAGTCTACCTCGGTAATCCAGATGGGTCAGGCGGTATTGGAGGCAGTGCCGTAAATTCATGGCAAGCCTATAGCTACGACAACCCTGGTAACGGTAATAGTGGAATTGCTCTCGGCGGAAGTGTTAATTCCTACAATACATTTGCAGGCGGAGCTTTAGCAATTGGACAGACCGTTTCAATCAACTTTGTAATGCGGGCTACCGATCCTGCCGCAAATGGATTCCCGGCCGGTCAGGTCGGCGTTGATTTGTTGAATGGCTCTGGAGGTCCAACTGGCTCTGGAGATGCAATAACATTTTACATTTATGGAGGCGGTCCCGGTTGGTATTTTTATACCGATGCAGGGTCAACTGCTGCGGATGCTGGTCCCATGACCTATCAATATCAAAGTGCCTTTAATATTGCCTTTACTGTTACAGGCGTCGGCACATATAGTGCCGTTGCTGGTTCAGACAGTTGGAGTGGCACATTTTCCGGGTCTCTTACCGGAATAGACGTGTTCAATGACGCAGGCGGGAATGGCAGCGACGTTGGGTTCAATAATTTAACGGTCGTCCCTGAACCTTCAACTTGGGCGATGTTGGCGGTGGGCAGTATGGCAATGTTCGGCTGGCGTCGCGTCTTCCACCATTCATGATAGATTTTTAGAGACTTCTGAAATAAACTATTTGGGTTATCTGATTTGATATCAGGGAGATGGACCAGGAACTAAAAATTACCTGCCGGTCGCGGAATCCGCCAAAATGGACGAGCCGATTCCAACCCTCGCCTCCAAGCATTTTACAAGTCTCATCGGCCGTCTCTGGCCTCAATACCCAGAAATTTCCCAACTCTTCCAGATTGTACCGTCAGCAACGGGCACCAAAACGGGCACTAAAGGTGTTGGCACGGGTTGGTGTTTGTAGGCGTTTGTTGAGCATTGTTCGCTTGATTCAATCGTTTATCAGTGTTAATCTCGTTGTCAGTGCAGCATTTAGAGAAGTTACCGCTGCCGAATGGTTTAGGCGGGATTTAGGATAGTTGAGAAACCTGCTCGATTCCGACCCTCGCCTCCAATTAAATCGCCTGTAAATACAGGGGTTTGGTCGGAGTTTAGGGAAAATCTTCAACGAAATCTTCAACGATTTTAGCTCTCGTTCACTATCCGGCACGGGCACGTCGCGGACACGCCCACTACTCGGATGCGAGACAGAATCAGCCGCCGTATCCTTACAAAATGAAAGTGCAGGATATGACGCAACGCTATCGCAAGTTCAAACGCGCCTGGGGCATGTGGTATGCCTTCGACACGGTCACGGGCAATTCAGTGAGCCTCAAGACGCGGGTGAGAACTGAGGCGTTCCAAAAGGTCAATGCCATGAACGAAATCGAACGCCAGCCGGGTATCAGCCTGGGTCTGGCGAAAGTTTATCTCAACGCCACTGATCCCAAGCTGGCAGCGCGGACATGGCAGGAAGTCATGGAGAACATCGTCGCCAAGAAAACGGACGAGACGCAGCGGCGATGGGAAGTGGCGATTAAAGACAGGAATTTTGACTGGATCCGCAAGCTGCGCGTGGTGGAAACCCGCCCAGAGCATTTCGACCGGGTGCTGGCCGATGGCAAAGTGTCCACGAATGTTTATCTGCGGCGCATTCACCATCACGCGCTGGGCATGGAATGGCTGCTTAAATCGGTCATCCCGCGCCTGCAATGGCCCAGGGTCGTGGAGCATTGGAGGAGCGAGGCTGATTGTCAGGTTGAGCGCTTGCGTCGCAGATAGCCGGTTCTCATCCTCAATTGACCTTGCGTCAGCGAAACTTGACAGAATGAAATCCCGTAATCAGCCACGATCTGGCCAGGGAGAACGATTTCCTCCATCAGGAAAATAAGATCCTGCGCAGCAAGCCGGGCAAACGAGTGCCGTTGACCGAGACAGACCGCCGTACTCTGGTCCGATACGGCATGCCCATCAAGGATCGGTTGCGGGAAATCATTTCCATAGTCTGCCGGAAACAGTACTGGCTTGGACCCGGCGGATGACCCGGCGGAAATCGAGATTTGACAACACTCCCAACGCGGCCAGGCCGACCGCCCTAAGCCAAGGCCATGAAGCGTTGGCGCTGCGGTAGGCCTGTGAGAATGCCGGGGGCTATGTCCGGATCGTCGGCGAGTTGGGGAAACTCGGACGTGAACTCTCGCCGTGCTGCGCCCGACGGGAATCAAGGTCATCCAGACGCCACCGCAATGACTGATGTGCAACGCTTACGCGGAAAGCGTCGCCGCCTGACATGGATTGGTTTTTACATTATACAGGGTGTCTCCGAGTTGACTCACGGCTAAATGTTACCGGAGGCTGAAGCCGTTAGGGCTTCGTTGCCTCACGATCGAGGTTACCGAGAAGAGTAAAGAAGTTCTTGAGTTTTCTTTCAATGCCTTTCTTCAACTCGAAGGGGTCCAGGCGTATATGTTCCTCGCGCAGCCTGAGCTTTGTAGCTTCCTCCACCTCGGGGCTCTCCAGCAGTCGTTGATAGGGCGTCTGTGGCTTTTGCTCATAGATTCGGACCGTCTTGCTTCCGCGTTTGTCTCGCTTCAACCACTTGAAGGTGGGTTTGAAGTGATTGGTGAACGGACTCCAATCATGGGTGTAGATCTCGTTCATCAATGCCACCAGTTCGGGATGTTCGAAGCGCTCATGGCCGAAAAGCTGGCGCACATGCGTCCAGTTCTTCTGTTCACAGTGCGCGTTATCGTTCTTGCGGAAGGCGCGGCTGCGTGTCCAAGGCAACTTTATTGGCCGAGCCTTCAGATATTCGTGCAGCGCCCAGTTCAGGAACTCACCGCCGTTGTCAGTGTGGAAGTTCTTCATCTGGAAAGGCACCCTGGCTTCCAGTTCCTTCAATTGGCCCAGCACGGCATGGCCGCTTTTGTTCCAGACGGCACGGTTTTCCGTCCAACCGCTGAAAAGCTCGGTAAACGTGAGGGAATTGACGTAATCGCCTGCCGTCGTGTCTCCGCAGTGAGCCACGGTGTCAGACTCGACCGAACCGGGTTTGTTGGTGTCGGGCGGGCCGCCGCGCGTGGGCACCTGCCGGCGCAACAGAGTGCCGGGTTGTGTCGTGCAAAGCCCCTTGCGCGGATGGCGCACACGGGCCGGTTGGAGCAAGCGGTCAATCTGCGCCGGACTCACCGCCAACAGTTTTTTCTTAAGGGCTTCGGGCCGTGGTGCCCCGCGCCGCTCGTGATGCGCCAGCCATTCGGGCAGCGCGGCCTTGAGCAGCTTGCTGCACAACTGATCACTGGCCCGCCACACTTCCTTGAGCACCGGCAAGAGCACGACCGGGTCATAGATGATTTTCGGACCGGATCGTTTGCGCTCGGATCCGCCCAAGGGACGCAGCAGCAAGCGCAACGCCGCTTTGCGGTGATAACCACAGTTCAGGCAAAACTCATCCAGGATGCGGCTCTTATGCGGACGCCCCGCACGCTGATACCGCCCGTGGATTTTCGCCAGATACTCCCTTTGGGCTGATAAACTCATATTCAAGGCTTCGGTAACCATGAATATGAGTCAACGTATCGGCAGACCACTCGTCCACCTCCCAGTCCCGGTAACATTTAATGTGAGTCAACTCGCCCTCCCCACCCAACACCGACGGTGGTTGACCTGCGCCCACGCTTTTGTTAGCTTTTCTTCAGCCAGCGCCATGAACACCGCGCTAAACCAGCATGTGCTTGTGCTGAACCGGTTGTGGCAGGCGGTCAACGTCTGCACCACCCGGCGCGCCCTCACGCTGTTGTTCCAGGGCCACGCGCAGGCCGTGCTGAACGACGACGACGGCTCGTTCCGCACGTTCAATTTTGAGGAGTGGCGCGACCTTTCCGAGGCCGCGCCGCGCGAGGAATCCATTCATACCATTTCGTTCCGCATCCGCGTGCCGCGCATCATCCTGCTGTTGATTTACGACCGGTTGCCCAAGAAGGAAGTCAAGTTCACGCGCCACAACATTTTCGAGCGCGATAAAAACACCTGCCAGTACTGCGGGCGCGCCTTCGACCGCAAGGATTTGAATCTGGATCACGTCCTGCCGCGCGACCGCGGCGGCCCGACCACGTGGGAAAACATTGTTTGCTCCTGCGTCGAGTGCAACACGCAGAAAGCCAATCGCACGCCGCAGGAGGCCGGACTGCATCTCATCCGCAAACCGAAGCGGCCGAAATGGCGGCCGTTCGTGCAAATCAACTTCAGCCTGCACCGGCACGACAGTTGGAAGCATTTCATTGACCTCGCCTACTGGAACGTCGAGCTGGGCGAAGACGCGGACTAACGGCGCAGCCTTCTGGGGGTGCCGTTGGACACTTGTTCTCCCTTGGAAACACGCGGCTGGAAGCCGCGTTCACTGGCAGCCAAGATGGCTGCCTCCACCAAGTGGCGGCACGCTTCCCAGCGTGCCAGTCAGGACGGCATCTTGCCGCCATTGTCATTCCAGACCGCGCTCGGTCAATTCATCCTCGTCCAGACCGAAATAATGGCCGAGTTCGTGCAGATACGTCGTGTGGACCTCCTCACGGAAAATCTCCTCATCGCCCTCCGCAAAATCCCAAAGATTTTCCAGAAACAAAATAATCTGCGGCGGCAGCGGAACCATTCCTTCGTCGGCGAATTCCGCCCCGGTGAACAAACCGAGCGTGTCGGCCTCAATTCCATCGGCCTGCAAGCCGGCGTTCGGAAGGCGCTCGAAAGTGACCGGCAGCTTTTCCGCCCGTTCGCGCAATGGCACTGGCAACGCCGTCAGTGTCGCCTCGATTTCTGTCAGCGCCAGCGTCCGCAATTTTTTCCAATTCACATCCACAAACCGTTTTGGAAAATGGCGCAAGCCCGGCCGCCGTGCAACCTGCGATTTTCCGCTCATTGCGCTGCTTCTGCGCTTGCAAATTAAATGCAATCCGCTTCGATGAGTGCATGTTTCCATATGTCGCCTTGACCAAGGACACAACCTGGCAGCCCGGACCTTATGCCGGGGTCGAACTGATGGTTTTGCACAAGCATGAAAACACCGGAGGCGTCGTGGTGCTGCGCAAGTTCAAGGCCGGCCACACCATACCCGCCCATACACACCCGGACGCCAATGAATGGGCCTACGTCCTGTCTGGTGAGTGGGAGGAATCTGACAAGACGTACACCACCGGCGCGTTGTTCTATGCGCCCAAAGGCGTCCGGCACGGGCCGCATGTGGCCAAAACCGAAGTTATCAGCCTGACCATCTTCGACGGCCCGTTGACGGTGGTGTAACGTCAAGCCTGTGGCTCGATTTCATCGGCGCACAGCGCCGACACTACAATCCCCGTCCTTTCGTCACTCGTCACTCGTCACATTCCAGTGTATCTCCTGTCATGCGTTATCCGGTCGAAGCCCGCGTGAAATCCGCTACGAAGCCGACCGCTGATCCAGCCGGCCAATACGGCCGGTTCGAGGACTTGAGATGAACCCAACCCCCTTGCTTTCAGACCATGCCCGCCATTATAATTCGCTCTTCCGCAAATCAAAATTACGCGCCATGAAACTGAACAATTTGACATTGACCCTTCTGGGAATGACGTGCCTGTCGCTCACCTCGTGCAGCACGCATCAACCCCTTCAAGCTGGCGGGCAGTCCATCAGGCAGGGGGCGCCATCGGCGCTGTCGCCTTCCGCCCCCAATCTGGTTCAATACGCCAAACCCATGTGCGGCACTACCGGGGACGCCAACACGTTCCCCGGTGCAGTGGCGCCCCTCGGAATGGTTCAATGGAGTCCGGACACGGAAGCGGGGATGCGGGAGGGCGGGTACTCCGGCCGGGATTCGCGCATTTCGGGCTTCAGCCTGGATCACATCAGCGGCGCGGGTTGCAACTATGGCGAAGATTTTCAGTTCATGCCCATCCTGGGCGCGGAACCAACGCCGCCGAACGGAAGCCGCACTGCGTTCGCTACGTCGTTTTCGCACAGCAATGAAGTTGCCAAGCCCGGCTATTACGGGGTGACGTTGGACAATGGCATCAAGGTGGAATTGACCACTACGGTGCGGAGCGGTTTTGGTCGCTTCACCTATCGCTCTGGCAAAACCGCAACGATGACGATCAACGCCGGCAGCGGCGCCAACGGTCCCGATGCATCCGCCATCAACATCAACCCGGCTGCCCGGGAAATCAGCGGCTGGGCCATCGGCGGATATTTCTGTACAGAGTACAACGCCCGCGCCCGCAGCGGCGACGTGAGGACGATTTATTTCTACGCCGTGTTTGATCATCCGTTCGGGGCTTGCAGCACCTGGAGCGATAAGGCGCTCACGAAGGGTGGCACGAACGGAACCGGAACCGCGTCTGGGGCGTTTGTCACCTTCGATACGTCCAAAAACAGCACGGTTTTGGCCAAGGTGGGAATTTCTTATGTCAGCGTTGCCAACGCCAAGGCAAATGTGGAGGCGGAAAATCCAGTCTCCGCCTTCTCTTCGAAGGATTTTGACAAAGCAGTCGCTTCGGCAAGCGACACGTGGAATTCCTGGTTGAACCGGATCCAAGTCAGCGGCGGAACGACGGACGAACAGCAGACATTTTATTCCATGTTGTATCATGCGCTTCTGGGTCCCAGCGTCGTCTCCGACGTGAATGGCCAGTATATCGGTTACGACGGGCAGGTTCACACCACAACGGATGGTCGTGCGCAATACGGCGTTTTTTCCGGCTGGGACATCTACCGGAGTGAATGCCAGTTGCTCGGCATGATCGCTCCGAAAGAGGCCGGCGACATGGCGCAATCGTTGCTGGCCGATTACCAGCAAGGCGGCGCCTTCCCACGCTGGGGTGTGATGACGGAAGACAGTGGCGTCATGATGGGCGATCCGGCCGCACCCATAATCGCCGATTTCTACAATTTCGGCGCAACCAACTTCGATGCCAAGGCCGCGTTGGCGGGCCTGGTCCGGGCCGCCACGGATCCGTCGGTCAACGCGCCTCGGACGAAAACCAACGAGCGTGACGCCCTCGAGGATTACCTCAAATTGGGTTATGTGCCGGAACATCAAAAAGGCGGCTACGGCAACGTTTCCATGACCTTGGAATATGCCTCCGCGGATTTTGCGCTGGCGCAATTTGCCAAAGCCCTCGGCGATGAGACCGATTACACCATGCTCATGCAACACGCGCAGAACTGGCGCAACTTGTTTAATCCGGAAACCGGCTACCTCCAGATGCGCCGGCGGGATGGCTCTTGGGCGCCGGGATTCACCAACAATGTCGGACGCTACAATGGTGACACGGCCTACGTTGAAGGCACGGCGGGGCAATACCTTTGGATGGTGCCGTTCAACCTGAAAACGCTCGCCGACATGATGGGCGGCCCGGACGTTGGCGCCAAGCGCCTTGATGCCTTCTTCACCAAACTGAACGTCGGCGACAGTGGCCCGAATGCCTGGATGGCTTGGGTGGGCAATGAACCTTGCCTGGAAACGCCGTGGATTTATTGTTTCCTCGGCCAACCCTACAAGGCGCAGCAGACTGTCCGCCGGATCATGAACGAACTGTATTCGGCCACGGACGTGGCCTATCCGGGCAATGATGACGTGGGCGAAATGTCTTCCTGGTATCTCTTCAGCGCGTTGGGCATGTATCCGGAGCTTCCCGGTTCCGATGTCCTCGTGCTGAACAGCCCCTTGTTTCCGAAAACCGTGCTGCACCTGCAAAACGGAGACGTGACCATCATCGGCAACGGCGCGGGAAAAAACGCGCCGTATGTGCAGGACCTGAAGGTGAACGGCCAGACGTGGACCAAGCCGTGGATTCGTTACTCCGATATTTCCCGTGGCGGAACGCTGCTTTATGACCTGAGTCCTACCGCAAACACCCACTGGGGCGGCCAACCGGCGGACGCCCCGCCCTCTTACACCGACGGGATGTGATGGCCGGTCAAACCCCGGCGCGGAACATCGTTGGCACGGCCAGCCCTGTTTTTCGTGCGCCGACGAACCTGATAAAGGCGCGCGAAGCGGATTCCCTCTCTGCCAGGTCCAAACGATCGCGCACGGAAACGGCACCGAACCCTAGGCAGGCTTCGACGGCAACTGCGCCAAGCGCCTCGTCCCATTCTCAGGGGAGAGGTGGTCCAACTACTACGCGATAGAATTGCACTGGAACCAATCCCGCACTGGAATCGGTGAATGTGAACGGCGATGGCGGCGAGTTCGTCGTGAACAACGTCGTCCAATTCCCGCCGGTCAGATTCGTCGAAACCTGGACCGCGTAGTCGGGTCCAACCTGACCGTTGACGGTCAGGCTGAACTGGCCGCCGGCGTAGGAAACGGTGTTGACAGTGGGCAGTGTCAGCGGATTGACGATGATGTTGAAGCTGTTCGTTGCGCTCAAGTTGGGCGTGCCGTTGTCCGTCACCACCACTGTAACCAGATTGGTCGTATCGGCGGCGCTGACCATCGGACGCCAACCGAAGGCGCCAGTACCGGAGTTAAGCGTGGCACCGGCAGGCGCGTTGAGCAAAGAGTAAGCCAAGGTTTCCGGGGGAACATCCGGATCGGTTGCCGAGTCGGTGATATTCACCGTGACGCCGACATCGACCGTCTGATCCGAAATCGGCGCCAGCGTTGGCGCGGTATTGCCCACAGTGAGCGTCACGGAACCGCTGGTAACGGTGCCGGCCGCATTGGAGACGATGACGGAATACGAACCGGCATTGCCGGCGTAGGCGGCCGGTATGGTGTAGGTTGCGCTGGTTGCGGCGGGAATATTCGTGCCGTTGTCGAGCCATTGATACGATGGGGCAGGAATGCCGGTGGCACTTACGGTGAACGTCGCGCTTTGGCCGCCGGCAACGCTCAGGCTGGCGGGATTGGTGAGTATGTTCGGCGCCAGTTGCGGTAACCAGCCACCAAACCAGTTGGTCACGTTCTGCACCTGGTTGGTTGCGGTTGCACCGTCCAGTTGGGTTGACCATGCGACCCGCGACCCGGTGTTCACGAGGTTGTTGTTAAGGTCAACGCTTTGATATTCCCAGAAGCGCAGGTTGCTGGTGCCGTTGGCCCCGTTGCCTTGAGTCGTGCCGCTGCCCAAGGCCCAGCCGGCGGGAACAATGACGTTCGTGTCCATCGTGCAATTGATCACGGCGACCTGCCCGTAGGGGTATCCGCTGCCGCTGGCGTCGCGGCCCAGATAACAATTGTTCACGCCGCTGTTCGCGCCGATGAGCCGGCAGTTCACAAACGCGAAGCCATTGTTGCCTTGAGGCGTGCGCGCCTGCGTCATGTAATCCTGCGCCGATTGGAACGGCATGAATAAAATTTCAGCATTGGTCACATAGAGCGTGCCTTGTCCCCAGATGAAATCCGTGTTGCCCTGAATGTGCGAATCCTGGATGTAGGTTTGATCGCCGCTGGCGTTGACCAGCAACGTGTCCTGGTAACTGTCCACGTCGGAATTGTAGAGAATGAAGCGTTTGGACGAGTTGATGAACAGCGTCTCGGCCTGGTTGTTGCCACTGGCGTTGGGGGTGCTGTTGGTCAACGTGATATTTTCGATGGCGACATCATTCGCGCCCAAAATGCCGAACATCGGGCGCGTGCTGCTGCTGCCGTTGATTCCATTCCAGTTGGGATAAGTGACCAACGTTTGATGGCGATCCTGTCCGCGGAAGGTGACGCTGTTTTTGGAATTCAGCCGGACAATTTCCGTGTAAATGCCGTTGCGAATGTTGACGATGACCCGGTTCACGTTTCCGTTGGGGATGAAATCCGCCGCGCCCTGCACGGTCGCAAAATCTCCGCTGCCGTCCGCCGCGACGACGAGGTTTGTCGGGTTGACCGGCCCGCCAACCTTGGTAGTGAACTGCCATGCGTTCGTGGCCGCGATGCCCGCAAAATAAGCGCCGACGTTGTCCGTGAACACGCCGTCGTCAATCGTCACATAGTAGGTTTGGTTGGACGTCATCACTCCCGAATGCGGATAGATTGCCGCCATGTTTCCGTTGATCATGACCGGATAAGCATTGATTGCCACGCCGCCGATGGTTCGGGACTGCGGACTGCCCTGGCTCAAATCCAAGGTGTCCACCGGCGTGGACGAATTCGTCACGTTGTAAATTTTAATTGTGCCGAAATTGTTCAACGTCGGCACCTGGTTGAAAGTGACATACAACGGGGTGTCGTAGCAAATTCCGGTCGCGCCGTTGGCCGGCGCCAAGGTTGTTGCTGACATCGTTGAATTGACTGTCAATGTTGCGTTGCTGCTCATCAGCGACCCGGCGGCGTTGGTGACTAGCACGGAATAAACGCCGGTGTCCGTCGGCTGCACGCTGGCAATCGTATAGACATTGGCGTTCGCATTCACAATCGGATTGGCGCCTTTATACCATTGATAACCGGGGGCGGGAACGCCACTGGCCGTCACGGAGAATGAAGCGTTTTGCGTGTTGGTCACGACCAGACTGACCGGCTGAACGGAAATGCTCGGCGTGACGATAACCGTCAAAACGGTGCCGTTCGTGGCCAGTCCGGCGCTGTTGCTGGCGATGAGCGAATACGTGCCCTGGCTGCTGGGGTATTGCGCGTTGGTGATCGTCAGGGCGGCCGTTGTGCTGCCGAAGATGCCGGAGCCGTCGCCTTGAGGTCCGTCAATTAAATTGGTCCCGTTGAACTGCCATTGCAGCGCCGGCACTGGCGAACCGGAAGGCGAATCGCTGATGGTCGTATTATTCCCCGCGATGACGGTTTGAGACAACGGCCCGGTGACGTTCGGCGGAACGGCACTTATAGCTATGGTCACTTGCACCAGCGTGCTCGTGGCCGAACCGTAAAGATTCGTGACGACCACGAAATAACCGCCGGTGTCGCCAGTCTGCGCGCTGGTGAGGGTCAGGATATTGCTCGTGCTGCCCGTCATCGTCGAACTTCCACTCGGGCCGGTGCTGCCGGACAATAAATTAGTCGTTACGCCGTTGGTGTAATACCACTGATACGACAAGGGTGTGTTTCCGGTGTTCGTCACGGTCAGGGTCACCGTGGCGCCGGGACTGCCGCTGAACGGTTGCGGCCAGGTCGTGATCACCGGCGCGGGGCTGACGGGGAGAACCAAATCAATTGACTTCGGCGTGGTGGTCACGTTGTTGCTCAAGTAAGCGCCCGGTGCGCTGGCCGGCAAATTCGTCAGGCCAAAATTAAATGTGCCTGTCAACGTCGTGTATTTGATGAGCGGAAATTGTTTGGGATAAGAGGAAAAAACCGGCGCGGAAGCAAGTTGGATGGAATTCGTTCCGGTGCCGGCATTCAACGTTTGCACCAAGCCGCGGAGCGAAGCATCGGACGGCACCGTCAATCCCAAAACAGAATTCGTGATGGTAAAACTGGCGAGACCGGCAGCATTGGTGGCGAGCGTGTTGGTGACGATCAGGGTCGCATTCACTAGGTTGATGGTGTCGTTGGTGCTCACCGCGCCGACACTGATGTTGTTGGCCAAAACCGTTCCGTTCGTGACGTTGAGCTGGCCGAAACTGGTCAGCGCGGAATTGCCGCTGATGGTCGTGTGCCCCAATTCCAGATTGCCGTTGACCTGAAGCGTTGCGTTCGCGCCGTTCAACGTCATTATTCCGATCGCCGGCCCAAGGTTGGCCGCCGTGGACGATTCCTGCGCGCCCAGCGTCAACCCGTTGACGTCAATGATGCCGCTGGTGCAAATGAGCATGCCCTTGGCCGGATTGGAGGCGCTGGTTTGGGCGTTTTTATCTATGCCCAAGAACATCTGGTCCGCCAAAATATCCACGGTTCCGCCGCTGAAATCATTCGTGCCGTATGCGCCGCTGCTCGTGCTGCCACCCGTGACATTATCTCCGATGGCCCAAAACGACACCCGGCTGGAACTGCCATTTGTGCCGCGGAAATACGCCGTGGGACTGCTAAAAACGGGGTTGAAGAGCATTGAAGCACCGGCCGCCGAACTCTTCGACTTGCCCACGCCGATGCTATCAATGAAGAAGGCATTGGTTTGTCCGAGATAAACGAAACTCGGCGTGCTTGAAGCGCTGTTGTCCGCTCCGTTGCCAACCTCGATCGCCTCTTCAATTTCATGCCCCGACACATAATTGTAACCCGCCCAATTTGTGTAACTCGTCGTGACGCCGGGAACCATGCTGAATGAAGTCGTAATGATATTCGTCCTAGCCAGATAGATGACGCCGTTTGGATAAGTCTGCGCGTCGTTGTTGAACCACCCGTATTTTCCCGAGACGCCCACGCCCACCCGGCTCACGTTGACCACCAAATTATCCAAATTGGTCATGACCAGCGTGGCCTTGGCACCGGTCGCCGCCGCACTTTGAGAAACCATGAAATTGCCGAGCGTGTAGCTCACAATCAAGGTTCCGCCCGGGCCTGAAATCGAATTGGTCACAGTCGCCGCCGGACTCGAAACGTTTTCCGTGCCCACCACAAAGGTGTCGCCGACGGTGTCCGTTCCGGTGACCCACAGCGTCACGCCAGACGCGATGAGAGTGTTTTGAAAATTGACCGTGTTGGAGTATTGCAGCGAAGCAATCGTGCCGCCAAAATTTCCGGTCGTGCTGTCCACTACGTTGCTGATGGCGGCCGTCGTCGTCGTGCCGGTGTTGTTGAACACCACGCTGTCGGTTGCCGCAGGCACACCCGCCGCACCAGTTCCGCCCGACCAGTTGGCGCCATCAGACCAGTTGGTGCTGACGCTGCTGCCTGCGGTCCAAACCGCCGTGCCCGCCTTTGTCACTGGGACAAAAGCCCATATTCCCACGGCAATTGTGAACGTTAAAAATACCCGCCCACCGTTGACGACAAATAAGCGGCGGCAGGTAGCGAGTGTGTTAAACAACCATTGGCTGATAAAATTGAAATTGTTCATAAGTTATGCTTTTAATTTTAGGGTTGGGAAGGCCTAGCCGTTTGTTTTATAGCATTTGTAGTAAAATTCAATGATGAGACTACCACTGCCAAGCTGCTCCTCAATTGTGAGAGTTTGCAAATGAATTTGAAATTATTGCACCGGGCGTCCGGGAATTTCCGCCCTTCTGCGCCGCCATTCCGCCAGTTTCGCGAACAAGCGGCGGCAACCAGGTGAAGAATCATTCTTGAAAATGCTGTAGAGTCCGGCCATCCATATTGACGGCCAGATGAAAATCGTTTCCGGCGGACAAACGGGCGTGGACCGGGCGGCACTGGATTTTGCCATCCGCCACGGTTACGAACACGGTGGATGGTGCCCGCGTGGCCGCCTCGCCGAGGATGGTGTCATCCCGCCGGTTTACCAGCTTCGCGAAACCGATTCGGAGGACTACGACGAACGCACCGAAAAGAACGTAGCGGATTCGGACGCGACATTGATTGTGGCACGGGAAAAGGAATTGTGTGGCGGAACCGCCTTCACAAAAAGTTGTGCTGAAAAACATGGACGCCCGTCGCTGGTGGTTTACGAACAGGACGGCGTGTCAAAAAGCGCCGCCGCCCTTTCAAAATTCCTGAAGCGAAACAAAGTTCGCACGTTGAACGTCGCCGGCCCGCGTGAATCCCAAGCACCCAGCATCGGAAAGTTTGTTGCAAAACTGCTCGAAGCCGCTTTGGAGACTTGACGAAAGATTTATCATTTTGATTCCCCTGTATTTGTCCAACCATCCATGCTAAAAAGTCTGGCAGAATATGCCGTCATTCAGGCCGACATCCTTGTGGGAAGCAAAGCCGCATACGTTGGCGAAAATTGAGATCGTTAGGCGTTATCTTTACCTATGGTTTTCCATCCTCGGCACAAATCGAGTCAACAAACGGTTGGTTTACATTGACGGATTTGCCGGCCCTGGATGCTATACAAACAGCGAGCAGAGTTCACCTTTGGCAGCGTTACAGGCCGCCAAAGCGGCCATAGAACGCCCCGGTGCGAAGTTAGATGATATTGAGTTCTCATTTTTGTTCGTCGAAAAGCAACAAGAGCTTGCTGAAAATTTGCGCAAGGTTGTATTGGCAGCATCTTGGCCGCCACAGATAAAATGGCACATTGAGCAGGGAAGTTTTGAGGAAAAAGTAGGTGGAATTCTTGACGAATTAAGGCAACAAAGGCAGCGGCTTGCTCCCACATTTGCTTTCGTCGATCCCTTTGGCGCCACTGGATTGCCATTCCAAGTCATCACCGAAATTCTCAGTTATCGAAGCTGTGAAGTTTTACTAAATCTCGATTCCGACGGAATCGGACGCCTTATCACGGCTCAGGAATTCGAAAAGAACCAAGACAACTTGGACTCGCTGTTTGGCGACCGGAGTTGGAAAGATCTGAATCCTGCTCTTCCAATGCGGAGGCTATCGGCGGCTGTGCTTGCTCTTTATAAAAGACGACTCCGCAGTTTGCGGCACGTGCGCTATGTGTTTCCTTTCGCCATGAACTCGCGGGAAGGGCAGATCAATTACCACTTGGTTTTCGCGAGCCAGCATCCGCTTGGATTGGAGAAGATGAAAGAAGCGATGAAGGCGGTGGATAAAACCGGATCGTATACCTTCTCCGACAACGATTCCGGGCAAGAACAGTTGTTCGACTTCAACGCTCCGACTGATTGGGCTGCGAAGATGCAAGCCGCACTGGGCGGCACATGGCGGCCGTACTCCGAGTTTCGCGATTACGCGTTGAACGAGACGCCTTTTATTAATCCGAAAGCGATGCTCAAGCACTTGAACGGAATCGGAAAACTGCAAGTCCATTGGCAGGGACAACCGTCGAAGACTGGGTTTCCGGAGGAGAAAATTAGTTCTATCCTTATCCTGAAATGACCTCGACCACTTTATCTGCCAACGCTCCGGCTCTTGCAGAACTCATCGCCGAGCGACGTTGGACGCAATCAAAATCGCGTGTGCGCCGTGTGCCCGTTGACTATTGGCACGTGCCAGCGGTGATTGCCGAAAATAATTTCATTTACAAAAGCCTGTCGAATTGGGCGTTTAATGTCGCGGTCGGGTGTTCGCACGCCTGCCGGTTTTGCTACGTTCCCAGCGCGGCGACCATCAAACAGGGGGCGAGGCTGGCCGAATACGGCGTCAAGGACCCGGATGCCCAGTGGGGCGATTATCTCCTGCTCCGGCCGTGGGATGAACAGAAATTTCTCGCCTCGCTGCGCGCCGCCGAGAACACACCGCGCAAGCAGCTCAAGCCCGATGGCAATCGCGCCGTGATTTTCTGCTCCACGACTGACCCGTACCAGGTCATCCGGCATCCTGATCCGGCACGGCAGCGGGAATTGGCCGAGCACGCGCGTTTTCTCGTGCGCCGCTCGCTCGAACTCATCCGCGATGAAGCCACACTCAACGTCCGCATCCTCACGCGCAGTCCTCTGGCGCGGGCTGATTTCGATTTGTTCAAAAGTTTCGGCAAGCGGTTGGTGTTTGGCATGAGCCTGCCTACGCTCCGAAATGATCTGGCCAAGATTTATGAGCCGAAAGCGCCCGCGCCGTCGCAACGGCTGGCCACACTGCGCGCCGCCAAGGAAGCCGGGCTGCATGTTTATGTGGCCATGGCGCCGACGTATCCTGAATGTGACGAAACCGATCTACGTGCGACGCTCAAAGCCGTGGCCGAACTGGAGCCAATCACCATCTTTCATGAACCCATCAACATCCGCGCCGAGAACGTGGCGCGCATTGAGGATCAGGCCGAATCCCTCGGCGTGCGATTAAAGACGGAAGTTTTCGCCACACGCGAAAGCTGGCAAAATTACGCCGTGAATGCGTTGCACACCGTTTCAGAAATTGCCAAGGAACTCGGCATTGAGAAACACCTGCATTTGTGGCCGGACAAATCCCTTGGCAGCCAATCGCTGGCCGATCGGATGCCGAATCCCAAGAAATATCTGAAGCGGCTCGAACACTGGTGGCACCGCATCAGCGAGTGGCCGAGATAAGTTTGAACGTGAACGATTGCAGCAATAAGGCCGGTCATTTCTTGCGAAGTCCAAACAAATCAACCGGACTCGATGGGAATCACGTCCGGTTGCTTAGTGATTCAACCGTTCAGGATTTGTCACAGCACTTGCACCTGCCGGCGCACATCTTTTTCAAACCGATCAGGATCACGAGAATTGCGATGGTGATCCACTCGGCTTTCCCGCTTATCACGTCGAGCGCGCCCAGCAAAATGGCGATGCCGATCAGGATGATGAACACACCGCCCATTATGTGGCACGGGCAACAGCATTTTTTATTTTCACAACACTTTTTCTCTTCGGATGTTTCCATGACGGACTCCCTTTGGGGTTGTGGTTTTAGTTGTCAAGCGTGACCGGGCAAAATCACATTACGCCGCCGCTTTTGACGCTGCCAAATCGCTGCGCCTTTGAGCCATGCTCTTGAAAAACTCGCAGCCTTTGAACAAGGCGCTCATGCCGGCACGAGTTGGTAGATCGCCGGACGGTAGCGAGGCTTGGGAATCGGCTTGCGCGCGGCCTTGGCAGCGGCCAGCCAGGCCGCTTTGGCCCTTTCCACTTCCTGCAATGCTTCAAACGATGTTTTGCCAAAGGCTGAACAACATTCCAAATCGGGAATGTCAGCGATGTAGCCACCGTCCTCATCGCTGTAAAATACATTGACGTGGTAGTCTTTCATACGTTCATTCGCCTAGGGATAGATTATGCCTTTCGACCAGCTTTAGCAACTGCCGGACTTGATATGGTTTTGCCATGCCACCGACGTTCTGCAAATTCACAAGTTCCGGAATTCCGGCCCGCTTCAAAATGTGATGGCTGCCGCTGGTGCGGTCGAGCCGGAATCCAAAAGACCGCGCCAATCTCAAGACTTCGGAAAATCGCAAACTCTGCGGGCTGTTAAGGGCCTTTTCGAGCAGTTTCCGCGAATTCATTTTGCATTTATACCGCTGCGCTTTTTGCCGCTGCCAAATCGCTGCGTCGTTGCGCCATGCTCTTGAAAAATTCGTAGCCTTCGCGCAGGCGGCGGACGCAGACATCCTTGTCCTCCAGCATCGTTTTGATGATGCGGAGAATCGGCTTCGGGCGCAGGTAATAACGATGGTAGAAACGCTCGACGCTTTCGAAGATTTCGTCCTTGCTCAGGCCGGGGAACTCGAGCGTGCTTTGCTGGAAACCGTCGCCTTCCACCAGGTCGGTCTTGTCCTTCTTCACAAACCAACTGTTTTGCTTGGCCATCTCGTAAAGCTCGGTGCCCGGATACGGCGCGGCCAGAGAAACCTGCAGGCTGAACACGTCCAATTCCTTCGCAAAATTGATGGTGTTCTCGATGGATTGCCTGGTTTCGATCGGCAAACCCAGAATGAACGTCCCGTGAATCACTACACCGGCCTGATGACAGGATTTGGTGAACCGGCGCATTTCGTCCATCGTCACGCCCTTTTTGATGCGGGTGAGGATGTCGTCGTTGCCGCTTTCGTAACCGACCAGGAACAACCGCAGGCCGTTGTCCTTGAAACTCTTGACGGTGTCGTAATCGAGGTTGGCGCGGCTGTTGCACGACCAATGGACGCCGAGCGGCCCGAGTTTTTTGGCGATTTCCCGGGCGCGCGGCAGGTTCGCCGTGAAGGTGTCGTCGTCGAAGAAAAATTCCTGCACCTGCGGGAACAGTTTCTTCATGTAAGCCATTTCGTCGGCGACATTCTGTGGCGAGCGGACGCGATATTTGTGTCCGCCGATGGTCTGCGGCCAAAGGCAGAAGGTGCATTGCGCCGGGCAACCGCGTCCGGTGTACATGCTGATGTAAGGATGCAGCAGGTAGCCGATGAAATAGTTCTCAATCTTCAGGTCGCGCTTGTAAACGTCCGCCACCCACGGGAGCGTGTCCATGTCCTGGATCATCTCGCGTTCGGGGTTGTGTTTGATTTTGCCGTCCTTGTCTTTGTAGGAAAGCCCGGCAATGGTCGCCAGGTCGCGGTCTTCGGCGACTTCCTTGCAGGTAAAATCGAATTCCTTGCGCCCCACCCAGTCAATCGCCGGCGAAGCCTTCAAGGTTTCGGTGGGCAACACCATCGTGTGCGCGCCGATGAACCCGATTTTGGTTGCGGGCTTCTGCGCCTTGATGGCTTCGGCCACCTTGCAATCGTTTTTCAGCGACGGCGTGCTGGTATTGATGATGACGTGATCGAAATCCTTCGCGATGGCGAGGCACTTGGCCACATCAATATCGTGCGGCGGGCAATCGAGCAGCCGGGAATTCGGCGTGAGCGCGGCAGGTTGCGCGAGCCACGTCGGGTACCAATAGCTGGTGACCTCGCGCCGCGCCTGGTAGCGCGAGCCAGCGCCACCGTCAAAACCATCGAAACTTGGAGGAGAAAGATAGAGTGTTCTGCTCATTCGAATTTCGAAATTTACTCCGGTCGAGCTTCAATCTTTTTTGCGTCCTTGACCTTTGTCAGCAAATCGTCGCGTTCGGACGTGTCACTCGTGCCGCAGCGACTGCCAACGTGCGCATCGTGGCCGTTTCCATTCTGGCCGTGATCATCGTCCTTGCGGGAAAAGGCGCCGCGCGCTCCGGCGGCAGGATTGATGGCCGCCTTCGCCTCGGCGAGGCGGCCCTTGCCGATGGTGACGCCGTTGTAAACGCGCTTTTCCAGTTCCGGCGAAGCCGGATGCGGTTTCGGTCTGGCGCCGAAGTTGTATTTGATGTTCTTCCAGTTGTCGCCGGACTGATAATTGGTGCCGAGCGCGCCACTGGGGTCGTAGCCGCAGTGGACCATGCAGTTCTCGCAACGCGGGTCGCGCGCGACGCCGTCCACGACGCCATATTTTTCCCAGTCCACCTTCGTGAGCATCTCCTGGTAGTCGGCGTAATGGCCGTCGGTCATCAAGTAACACGGCGCTTTCCAGCCCTTGACGTTGTAGGTCGGGATGGCCCATGCGGTGCAGGTGAGCTCGCGTTTGCCCGCAAGAAACTCCTGGTAAACCGGCGTGCCAATAATCGTGAAGGCCTTGCCCCAGTCGAGAATCTTAGCGAACTTCTGCCGCGTCATCTTGCGCGTGAGGAAAAAATCCTCGGGCTGTTTGCCGAGACGCGTGACCATGTCCTTCTTCGCCGCGTCGTATTCGTAGCCGGGCGAAATTGTGTGACCGTCCACCGCGAGCGAACTCAGGAATTTGAGCATGTCCTCGATTTCCTGCACGTTGGTCTCCTTGTAAACGGTGGTGTTGGTGGCGACCTGATAACCGAGGATTTTCGCCATCTTGATGGCCTCAACACATTCCTTGAACACGCCTTCGCGTTCGACAATGAGGTCATGGGTGAATTCGAGTCCATCCACGTGGACATTCCAATACATCCATTGGTTCGGGCGGATGACAACTTTTTTGCGGGCCACCTCGTCGGACTTGCGGATGGTTTCGGCGTCCTTTTCGGAAATCAATTTCTGGCCGAGCAACTTTTTGATTTTCGGTTCAATCTCAGGCGAATAAACGGCAGCCAGATAATCCCGCATCTTCTTCCGCATGAACATGGCGTTCGTGCAGACGTAAATGAAGCGGCCCTGCTGCAGCAGGCCGGCAACGAGTTCCTCAATCTTCGGATAAATCAGCGGTTCGCCGCCGCAAATGGACACCATCGGCGCGTCGCATTCCTTCGCCGCCGCGAGGCATTTTTCCAGCGGCACCATGTCCTTGAGCGACGTGGAATATTCGCGGATGCGGCCGCAGCCGGTGCAGGTGAGGTTGCAGGTGTGCAACGGTTCGAGCTGCAGGACCATGGCAAACTTCGGCGTCTGGCGCAGCTTGTGTTTGATGATGTGTCCGGCGATTTTTGCCGAAGGCGCGAATGGGAATCGCATAAATATGATTCTATCGGGTCAATGCAACTTCCTTGGAATTATCGGGCCACGCCGCCGGGGCATTGGTCGAAGGCGGACCAGCCTTCATCAGCCCCGGCAGCAAAAACGAGGCGGGCGAAACGCTTTTGCTGGCGCTGATGCCGCCACAACCGGTGCTGCATAGCGCAAGTGCCAGCAGCATTGCCAGCGCAGGCAAATTCCTGTTTATTCTCACTTGCCTAGTATAAGTCGGCCCGACACGATGGCAACCTCTAATTGACCACATAATGGCGTCGAAAACACAATGTTCGCCCGGGAGCGGCTGGCGGTTCATCGCGTTTCTTTTCCTTTTTGGTTTGGCCAGCGCGGCGGCGGCCCAGTCAACCAACAACCCGGTTTTCGCCGCCCGTGCCGGGGCGGAATTTCATCGCGCGCAAATTCAATGGCAGTCGAATACGAATGATTTCGCCGCCGCGTGGCATTTTGCCCGCGCGTGTTATGATTTTGCGGATTTTGCCACGAACGACACCGAACGCGCCACCCTCGCCGTCCAGGGCATCGCCGCGGGCCGGCAACTGCTCGCGCACCAGACCAAATCCGCGCCGGGACATTATTATCTTGGCATGAACCTCGGCCAGCTCGCCCGCACGGAAATTTTGGGCGCGCTTAAACTCGTCAAGGAAATGGAACGCGAATTCAAAACGGCCGACGATCTGGATGAACATTTTGATTATGCCGGCCCGGCGCGCTGTCTCGGGCTGTTATATCGCGACGCGCCGGGCTGGCCGACCAGTATCGGCAGCCGGCGCAAGGCGCGGGAGTGGCTGGAACACGCCGTGAAACTCGCGCCGGATTATCCGGAAAATCATCTGAACCTGATTGAGTCGCGATTGAACTGGAACGACCGCCCCGGTGCCGAAAATGAACTGAAAACCCTCGACGCGCTCTGGCCGAAAGCGCAAACGAATTTTGTCGGCGAGGCATGGGAACAAAGCCGGGCAGATTGGACCGTCCGCAAAAGCGCGGTGGAACAATCCCTCGCGCCAACAGCCCAACCGGCTGAGTCGCCAAAAGCCCATCATTGACCCGGTGGAAATTTCTGTGGCGGCATCCGCGCCGGGAGGTTATTGTTCATACAAATCACGCAACCCGGATTGATTCGAAAACCATGGCCAAAAAACTTTTGGCGGCGCTCAGTGACACGACGTTGTTCCTGCAGGAATGGCTGGCCAACCCGCAGCGGACCGGGGCGGTCGCACCCAGTTCCCCAAAACTCGCAGCGGCCATGGCGCGCTGGCTGCCTTCCGATCCGGAAAGCTACGTGCTCGAACTTGGCCCCGGCACCGGCGCGGTCACAGCCGCCCTCCTTGAACGTGGTCTGCGCGAGGACCGGCTTGTGGCCATCGAAAAAAATTCCAAACTGGCGCACTTGCTTCGTAAACGCTTCCCCCGCGCGCACATCATCACCGGCGACGCGTGGCACCTGGACGAATTGTTGAGTGGATGTCGCGTGCCGATTGAACGCGTCGGCGCGGTCATTTCCAGCCTGCCGTTGTTGAATTTCCCGCCCGCCGAGGCCGAATCTTTGGCGGGAAAAATCCGCGCGATTCTGGAACAGGGCGGCAAATGGGTCCAGTTCAGCTACAATCTTGGCGCCCGCCGCCCCCACGGCACCTCTCAGTTCCTTAGGCTGGCTTCCAACATCATCTGGTTGAACCTCCCGCCGGCCCGCGTGAACGTTTATCAGAAGTGACGTTCCGGCTGCCCGCCGGAACATTTTTCATTTCGCCTTCTGGAATTTTTTCAGTTGCTCAACCAGCGCACGCACCTGGGTTCCGTCCACGCCCTGCATCGCCGGCATTTGCGACGCCGTTTCCGCCACCAACAGTGCATCGGCGGACCGTTTCTGCTCTATCAGCAAGTTCACATACCGGAAAACCGCCTCCGGCGAATACGGACACAGCGTCCATGCCTGACGGAACGCGAAATCCGCCGCGGATGCCATACGCTCTTTTTCGGCAGGGTCCGCAGCCTGTTTCATCCGCCACGCGTAAATCCCGGCAATGGAACTGCGCAACTTGGAAAACATCTTTTGCGCGTCAGCGCTTTGGATGAAACGCGTGTCGCCCGTAAAGCCGCTCAAATCTTTTTTGGCGTATACTTTTTCCGCGAACGCTGCGGTTTCAGCGAGCGTCGTGTCGGGCTTCAGCCAGTCGCCAATCATCGGCGCCATGTATTTTGTCCAATAATCCTGATCGGCCTGGACAATTTCGTCGGACAGATTCGCCATCGGCTGCCGGTTGATTTTCATGATTAAGCTGTGCGGCTCCAGATACGGATACATCCAGTCGAGCGGAAAACTTTCCTCGATGTAAAACTCGCGGTTGGAATTCTGGTCAAAAATGATTTTGGCGAGCAGCCCGTTGATTTCCATCACGGCGACTTGGCCGCTGACCTGGATTTTCCCATTGGCACCCTGACTGACATTTTCACCCGGTTTGAGTTGATGACTTTGCAGCCGTTTCTGTGCGTCCTCCGTGTAATCCTGAAAACATTTCGCCGCATCGTCAGACGTTGGAATGTAAATCCTGCCGCCATACATTCCGCGCAGATAATCCAGATAGGTGCTATCGGCCAGGGCATTTTGCGTGAGCAGGAAGAAAGGATCAGCATTGACCTGTGATTTTTCCATTCCAGTGATTAAGAAACGTCCCGGATCGGTGCCGCCAAAATAAATGCTCCCCGGCGGAATCGAGGCGATGATGTCGTTGGCATAAGCCGTGGAATATTTTTCGTCGCCCGCGCCAAAGAAGTAAAACGCGCCCCAGATTTCGTTGATGGCCTGCCACTTGGGTCCGCGCAACCGCTCGTCGGTCTTGCCGGTGTGTTCGTATTGCCCGGCGTGCTGCCTCATATCCTTGAAGGCGTTGCTGACCGCCAGCCAGTCGCCTCGTTCCGCCGCGGCAAAAAAAGGCGCAAATCCGGGCGCCGCCGCGTTGGTTGCCGCATTTGCCTGGGCCTCCTTTTCCGCAACGAATGATTTCAACTGGGCCGCAACCTCCGGATTTTTAAGTGACTCAAACGACGTCATTTGCTTTTTGGCGCAGCCGTTGATGAATAATCCAGCGCCAAGAATCACCGTCCCCAACGATTTGACTGTTGTTTTCATATATGGATTTTTGCCGCGGTTTTCGGTTTGACGTTCCGACACCGTCTGCACGCTGCTTTTACTGAATAGACACCGGTCCATGCCAAATTTGTATAAAAATCCGTCCACACCGCCGGCTCCCCAAAACTCATTCTCGGGTTAGATGACCTGTGGGGAGCCGTCAGCCCGTCTGGATTTTGGCAGCAGAAAGCAAAGTGCCGCCGCCGCGAGCAACGCGCCACCCAAAACTCCGAAGGGAATGGTCATACCATGCGTCCGGCCCTTCAGTTCGCCGACGATGGCCGGGCCAAGATAACCGCCGACGTTGCCGAGCGCGTTCACCAGGCCCATGACCGCGCCGGCGGCTGCGCGCGGCATCGTCTCCGTGGGAATGGCAAAGAACGGCGCCAGTCCGGCAAACGGACCCGGGATGGCCAGACACAGGAACGCGTACGAAAGCCAGAAGGAATGTTCCTTGAGCAAAACGCTCGCGATAAGGGAGGTGCCGCTCACGGCATAAATGAAGGCGGCGTGCCCGCGACGTTCGCCGGTCCGGTCGGAATGCCGCGATAGCAGCACCATGACGATGGCAGTGACTACGTAAGGAACGGCAAAGAGCAGACCGGTTTGCAGGCCGGTGAAATGGTGGCCGCCGCCCTTGAGTCCTTCGGTCAGGAACGTGTTGCAGCCATAGGACGCGAAGTTGTACAGGAAACAAACCGCCAGCATGACGAAAACCACCGGTCGCAGGAGGGCGCGCCCGACGGGTATTTTCTTCACGGGTTCCAGTTCCGAAGCTTCACGCTGCAAGGCGGTTTCCAGAAAATCCTTTTCCTCGCGTGATATCCACTTCGCGTCGCGCGGATGGTCGTAGATGAAATAAAGCCAGATCGGCAGCCAGAGGAACGGCAGGGCGCCTTCAATCATCAACATCGTCTGCCAGCCCCAACCGCCCAGCAGCCAGCCCGTGACCGGCGCTGACGCGGCCACCGCCAGCGGCTGGCAAAGGTTCCAGTAGGCGTTTGCGCGGGCGCGTTCCGAACGCGGAAACCAGTTCGCCAGCAGCACCAGCATCGTCGGATACACGCCGCTCTCCGCCACGCCGAGCAGAAAGCGCATCACGACGAATTCCCGAAAACTGGAAGCCAGGCCACAGCCGACCGCGCAAAGGCCCCAGAACACCAGGCAGAGGGAGATCAATTTTTTCGGACTCCAGCGGCCGGCCAGATAGCCGCCGGGGACCTGCAACAGCACGTAACCCAGAAAGAAAATTCCGGCGGCCTGGCCCTTCAACCGGTCGTCCATGAGCAGGTCCTTCAGCATGGACGAAATCCCGGGGTCCAGGGCCAGCGCGACATTCGTGCGGTCCACGTAGGAAATCGTGTACATGATCAGCGCGACGGGGATGATGCGCAGCCAGCGTTGCCCGTTCAGTTGCATCGCATTATTTGGAATTATTCTAAGTATTGACAGGTCCCGGAAACCAGTCTAGTGTGCCCGCGACATGAGTCTGGTCGAGAAGAAAAAATTGAACGGCGAACTTAACGAGCGCCTGATGACGGGCGGGTTCCGGTTCACGCCGCAGCGCCAACATGTCTATGACGTGCTGCTGCAAAAGCGTGACCATCCGACCGCGGAGGAGGTTTTCATCCGGTCCAAAAAGACCATGCCCGATATTTCCATGGCCACGGTTTACAACTGTCTCGACGCCCTGGTGAAATGCGGGGTGGTCCGCCTCGTCGTGCTTGACCGCGGGGCGACGCGCTTTTGCCCGAACATGCGCGAGCACTGCCATTTTTATTGCGATTCCTGTGACACGGTTTTCGACGTGGATTTGCCGGCAAAATCGGCCTCCCGGGTCGCCCTGCCGAAAGGCTTCAAAGCCGAGCATTACGAAATCGCCATACACGGTGTTTGCCCGGAATGCGCGAAGAAAAAATAATTTTTACAAACGATGAGCACCGCCACCGAGACCATTGAAGGCCTGGTCAAACAGGAATACAAATACGGCTTTTACACCGACGTGGAAACCGAGTCCGCGCCGCCGGGCTTGAGCGAGGACACCATCCGGCTGATTTCGCGCAAGAAAAACGAACCGGCGTGGCTGACCGACTGGCGGCTCAAGGCCTTCCGGCACTGGCGAACGATGGAGGAACCGACCTGGCCGAAAGTCCACCACGAACCGATCAGTTACCAGGACATCGTTTATTACTCGGCGCCAAAGAAAACGGGGGAAGGGCCCAAGAGCCTCGATGAAGTGGATCCGAAGCTCCTGGAGACCTACGAGAAGCTGGGCATTCCGTTGAAGGAGCGCGAACGACTGGCGGGCGTGGCCGTGGATGCGGTGTTTGACAGCGTGTCCGTCGGCACCACGTTCAAAAAGCAACTGGCCGAGAAGGGAATCATCTTCTGCTCGTTCGGCGAGGCGGTGCAGGAACACCCCGACCTCGTCCGCAAATATCTCGGCATGGTTGTGCCTTACACCGATAATTTTTTTGCCGCGCTGAATTCCGCCGTCTTCACCGACGGTTCGTTTTGTTACATTCCCAAGGGCGTGCGCTGCCCGATGGAGCTTTCGACGTATTTTCGCATTAATGCCGCCAACACCGGCCAGTTTGAACGCACGCTGATTGTCGCCGACGAAGGCGCGCACGTGAGCTACCTCGAAGGGTGCACCGCGCCGATGCGCGATGAAAACCAGCTTCATGCGGCCGTTGTGGAACTCATCGCGCTCGAAAACGGGGAAATCAAATACTCGACCGTGCAGAACTGGTATCCCGGCGATGAAAACGGCAAGGGCGGCATCTACAATTTTGTGACCAAGCGCGGCTTGTGCAAAGGCCGCAACTCGAAGATTTCCTGGACGCAGGTCGAAACCGGTTCGGCCATCACCTGGAAATATCCGAGCTGCATTTTGCAGGGCGACAACTCGATCGGCGAATTTTATTCCGTCGCCGTGACGAACAATTACCAGCAGGCCGACACCGGCACCAAGATGGTCCACATCGGCAAAAACACGCGCAGCACGATCGTGTCGAAGGGCATCTCCGCCGGCCACGGCCAGAACAGTTATCGCGGCCAGGTCAAGATCCTGAAGAGCGCCGCCAACGCGCGCAACTTCTCGCAGTGCGACTCGATGCTGATTGGTGCGAAGTGCGGCGCGCATACGTTTCCTTACATCGAGGTGAAAAACAAGTCGGCGTCCGTCGAGCACGAGGCTTCGACCTCGAAAATCGGCGAGGACCAGATTTTTTACTGCAACCAGCGCGGGCTTTCCACGCAGGACGCCGTGAACATGATCGTGAACGGTTTCTGCAAGGAAGTCTTCAAGGAACTGCCGATGGAATTTGCCGTCGAAGCCCAGAAACTTTTAGGCGTGAGTTTGGAAGGCAGTGTGGGGTAATATCCCCTCCTCGTTGTCGTTCTCGTTCTCGTCCTCGATTCGTGCAGTTCCGATTACGAGGAGGAGAACGACGACGAGGATGACAAAAAGCTGGATTTAACCATGAGCAAACAACCGATTCTCGAAATCAAAAACCTCAGCGCGGGTGTTGAGGGCAAAGCAAATTCTCAAAGGCGTCAACCTGACCATTTCCGCCGGCGAGGTCCACGCCGTCATGGGTCCGAACGGTTCCGGCAAAAGCACGCTGGCCGCCGTATTGGCCGGGCGTGACGGCTACGACGTGACTGGCGGCGAAGTCATTTACAACGGCCACGACCTGCTGGACCTCGACCCGGAGGAACGCGCGCGCGAAGGGCTGTTCCTCGCGTTTCAGTATCCGGTCGAAATTCCCGGCGTCAACAGCACCTATTTTCTCAAGGCCGCGCTCAATGAAGTCCGCAAATCCAAGGGCCAGTCGGAACTGGACGCGATGGAATTTCTCAGCCTCGTCAAAGACAAAATCAAACTGCTGGAGTTGAACGAGGACCTGCTCAAGCGTTCGGTGAACGAAGGTTTTTCCGGCGGCGAAAAAAAGCGCAACGAAATCTTCCAGATGGCCGTGCTCGAACCCAAACTGGCCATCCTCGACGAAACCGATTCCGGCCTCGACATTGACGCCCTCAAGATTGTTGCCAATGGCGTCAACAAGCTCAAGCGCGCCGACAACGCGCAACTGGTCATCACGCATTATCAGCGGCTGCTGAATTACATCGTGCCGGATTTTGTGCACGTGCTCGTGGACGGCCGCATCGTTCGCACCGGCGGCAAGGAACTCGCGCTGGAACTCGAAAACAAAGGTTACGACTGGATTCTCAAAGGTGAAGCGGTTAAAGCTTGAAGCATGAATCTGGACGAAGCCCAACGGCAGCGCGTCACGGCTTGGATTCTGCAAGGCGCAAAGCTTTCCGAAATCCAGACCCGGCTCGCTTCGGAACTCAACCTGAAGCTCACCTACATGGAGGTGCGGCTGCTGGTGGACGATTTGAAACTGACGCCCAAAGACCCCGAGCCGCCCAAAGTCGCTGTACCGCCCCCCGAAGCGCCCAAACCGGCCGCCGAAAAACCGGCGGCGGCGCCCGCAGCCAAGACCGCCGGCGGCGTTTCCGTGACGGTGGATCAACTGGCACGGCCGGGCGCGATTGTCAGCGGCAAGGTCGCGTTCAGCGACGGCCAGTCGGCGGATTGGTATCTCGACCAAACGGGGCGGCTCGGCGTTGTGCCCAAGCAACCAGGTTACAAACCGTCCGCTGCTGACGTGCAGCAGTTTCAGGTTGCGTTGCAAAGCGAACTCGCGCGCATGGGGTTCTGATTCCTTCGACTGCCACCCGGGCGAGTATCTACAGACCGGGCGTCAGTGGGTTTTGATCCGGGTCATTGCATGAATGACTAATTTCTAAACCATAATGACGAAACAAGCAGGAAGCTCGAATGACGGAATGATTTCCGGCGTCCTACTTGTCATTGAGGATTGGTCATTGGGAATTCTTTAGTCATTCGGATTCAGGAATTAGTCATTTTTACTGCTGGACCGCCAGCAAACGGCCTCGTGTGTCAATTCAATCGGCCAATTCTTGCGGCAGGCTCTGTCCCTTGGCACATTGAAGCGCGATGCGCGAACAATTCCGGGTCTGGATCGAAAGCCTCGAAACCTTTGCCCTGGAGGTTATCTCCGGCGAACGCCGCGACAACAAGGCGGCGGTGATGCGGGCGTTGTTGTTCGGCAGTTCCAAACTGTTTCAAGCAGGCGTCAAGATGCGCCACTGGCTTTACAGCGTCCGCATCCTCCGCGACAAAACGCTCGGCGTACAGGTCATTGCCATCGGCAATCTCACCGTCGGCGGCACGGGTAAAACGCCGGTCGTGGAAAAATTCGCGCGTGAACTCCGCGACGCCGGCCGCAACGTGGCGATCCTCTCGCGCGGCTATCGTTCCAAACCGGCGCCCTTCCACCAGTTGCTGTTGAACAAAATCCTGTTGCGCGAAGACCAGACCCCGCCACGCGTCGTCTCCGATGGCAAATCACTGTTGCTCGATTCCGAAATGGCCGGCGACGAACCTTACATGCTTGCGTCGAATCTCAGGGACGTCGTTGTGCTGGTGGACAAGAACCGCGTCAAGAGCGGGCTTTACGCAATTGAAAAATTTGGTTGCGACACGCTGCTGCTCGACGACGGTTTTCAGTATTGGGATTTGCGCGGGCGGCGGCATGACGTCGTGCTGATTGACCGCCAGCAGCCGTTCGGCAACGAGCATCTGCTCCCGCGCGGCACGTTGCGCGAGCCGCCGTCGCACCTCGCGCGCGCCCACACGATTTTCATCACCAAGAGCGATGGCCAGACCGCCGAACTCCGTCAGCGGATTGCCCGGCTGAACCCCGAGGCTGCCATCATCGAATGCGTTCATCATCCGCTTTACCTCGAAGACGTGTTCACCGGCGAACAGCGCGAACTGGATTTTTTGCGCGGGCACAAAGTCGCGTCGCTCAGCGGCATCGCGCAGCCGGAAAGTTTCGAGCACAGCCTCGTGAAACTCGGCGCGGAACTCGTTTATTCCAAACGCTTTGCCGATCATCACCGCTTCACGCAGCAGGAAATTCTCAACGTCATCAACCGCGGCAAGAAACGCCAGGCCGACACCATCATCACCACACAAAAGGACGCCGTGCGCTTCCCGAAAATCGACCGGCGCGACCTGCCGATTTATTTCATGCGCGTCGAAATCCAGATTGTCAGCGGCGCGAATGACTTTCAGGACTGCGTCCGCAAAATCTGCTTCCGCTGAAAATGGACACGCTGATTTACTGGTGCGCCCGCGCGCTTATCGCCGTCATTCAGGCGTTGCCGCTGAATTTGGTCGCCCGGCTCGGGCGCCGGGGCGGCGCGCTGGCTTTCTGGCTCGACGCGCGGCACCGGCGCGTGGCGTTGCAAAATCTGACCCTGTGCTTTGGCAACGAAAAATCGCCGGGGGAAATCCGCGCGCTCGCCCGGGAAAATTTCCGGCGCATCGGGGAAAATTTCGCCTGCGCCGTCAAAACCGCCGCAATGAATTTCGCGGCCTTGCGCCCGCACGTTGAATTTGCCGGTATCGAGCGTCTGCCCGGGAAAAACGCCGGTCAGCCGCTTCCAAACATCGTCATTGCCATCGGCCATTTTGGGAACTTTGAATTGTACGCGCGGTTTGGACAATTTCGCCCGGACTACCAATGCGCCACCACCTATCGGGCGCTGAAACACCCCGCATTTGACCGCCTGCTGCAACAATTGCGCGAGTGCTCCGGTTGTCTTTTTTTTGAGCGCCGCACCGATGGCCCGCTCCTGCGCACCGCGATGCACCGGCAGGGAATGATTCTCGGATTTCTCACCGACCAGAGCACCAACGGTTTTCGCGGGCCATTTCTCGGCCACGATTGTTCGACCACGCTGGCGCCGGCGGTTTTTGCGTTGCGCTATCATTGCGAACTTTACACCGGTGTTTGCTACCGCGTCGCGTTGGCGAAATGGCGGCTGGAACTCGGCGAGAAAATCCCGACGCATGAAAACGGCAAACCGCGTCCCTCGGAAGAAATCATGCGTGACGTGAACCGCGCGCTTGAAAACGCCGTCCGCCGCGACCCGGCGAACTGGTTCTGGGTCCACCGCCGCTGGAAGGCCGCGGAAACGAAAGCGAAGATGGAGGATGGAGGATAGCGAATGGAAAACTGCCATGCATAGCATTCCTCCATCCTCAATCTTCCATCCTCGTCGCATACTCGTGCGTGGAACCAACTGGCTGGGCGACGCCGTCATGACCACGCCTGCACTGCTTCGCCTGCGCGAAAAATTTCCCGATGCGCACATCGCGCTGCTCACGCCGGAAAAATTGCACGACCTGTGGCTGGGTCATTCCGCGGTTAACGAAACAATTTCATTCGCGCCGGGCGAAAACGTCTTTGCTCTTGGCAAAAAACTGCGTGCCGGAAGATTTGATCTGGCGCTGGTGTTGCCCAATTCGCCGCGCTCGGCGATTGAACCCTGGCTCGCCGGAATTCCTCACCGCATCGGCTACGCCCGGCCGTGGCGGAATTTTTTCCTGACGCAAACTGTCGCGACACGAGCGGACGCGGTGAAAACGCGGAAACGTTCCGTGGCGGAAATCAAAAAACTGATTTCCCAGACCCCAGCTCCCAGCTCCCAGCTCCCAGCCTCCGCCCATCAAATCCACGAGTATCTGCATCTCGTCGCTGTGTTGGGCGCGAATCCGGAGCCAATCGCACCACGATTGTTCATCACGCCAGAAGAGATTGAATTTGTAAAATCTGAATTCAATCTCGATGACAAGATCTATCGCCGCCCATTTTTCGGGCTGAACGCCGGGGCGGAGTATGGCCCAGCCAAGCGGTGGCCGGTGGAAAATTTCATTACGGCGGCCCGCGAAATTCGCCACCGCACAGATTGCACTTGGATTATCTTTGGCGGTCGCGCAGATAAGGTACTGGCGGAAGAGATTGCACAAGGCATTGATTCAGGTGTTTGCAATCTTGCTGGACACACCTCACTTCGGGAGCTGATGGCCGCCTTGAAACTCTGCCGCCTGCTGCTGACCAATGACTCCGGCCCGATGCACGTGGCTGCCGCTCTCGGCACGCCGGTCGTCGTGCCGTTCGGCAGCACATCGCCGGAATTGACCGGGCCGGGTCTGCCGGGCGACCTGCGGCATCGGCTGCTGAAATCCGACGCGCCGTGTTCGCCGTGTTTCCGGCGCGAATGCCCGATTGATTTCCGCTGCATGAACGACATCACCGTCGAGCGCGTGGTGGAAGCCGTGCTTTCAGCCGTTTGCTGAACACAAAAAAGCTCCAAGTGCCAACACCCAAGCTCCAGAGAAGCTCCAATAACCAAACTTCAAACATCTTTGTCATGCGACACGGGGTTTTTCATTTGGGTGTTGAAGTTTGAGGTTTCTCTGGATGTTGGAGCTTGGAATTTGGAGCTTTTCCGTGTTGCCAAAAAATTCCTCTTGACATTCGCCGCCAACTGTCATATTGTCCTATGACAGTAAATAACCGCCATGATTTTTCAGATTGATTTCAAGTCCGGTAAGCCGGTTTATCTCCAACTGGTGGACCAGGTTCGTTACGCAGCGGCAGCCGGTTCCTTGCGGCCCGGTGACCCGCTGCCGTCCATCCGCCCGCTCGCCGAGGAACTGCGCGTCAACCGCAACACCATCGCCAAGGCTTACACCGAACTGGAAAGCCAGGGTGTCATCGAGACCATTCCCGGCAAAGCCTGTTTTTTGAAGGAAAACAATTCGCCGTTCACCAAGCAGGTCCGCCAGAAACTTTTGCTCGCCGAAATTGATGAGGCGGTGGTGATGGCGCACCACTTGCAAGTGGACCGCGAGCGCTTTCTGGCGTTGGTCAAGGAACGGCTTGACTACTTCGAGCGCAAAGTGAAGGAGGAAAAATGAACGCGAACCAACGTGAAACCCTCACCTCACCCCGGCCCTCTCCCCTCCCTCCGAGGGAGCGGAGAGGGAGAATTATTTCCCGTCACGCGGCAAACCAGCGACTGTCTTCGGCTCAACGGCCGTTGAATTTTGAGAGCACATACGGCGGCTGTTCCCTCTCCCCGAGGGAGAGGGTCAGGGTGAGGGGGAACGGATCAAGCCTGCACGTCCAACCACTGACACAAGCCGCCGGCCTTTTCAAGGAATCACATGAAAACTGAAACACCCGTCATCGAAATCAACAACCTCCATCGCCGCTACGGCAAATTGGACGCGGTGAACGGCCTCACCTTGAACGTCCGCGCCGGAAAATGCTACGGGTTTTTCGGCCGCAACGGCGCCGGCAAGACGACGACCATCAAATGCCTGCTCAATTTGCTCCGTCCGAATGCCGGCACCGCGCGCGTGTTTGGTCTCGACCCGCAGCGCAACGAAGTGGCCGTGAAATCGCGCCTGGCCTATGTGCCGGATGTAGTCGCGTTTTATCCGTGGATGACCGTACGCGACACGCTGGAATATCTCGCCTCGTTCCGCAAACACTGGAACGGCGACATCGAAGCCGACCTGCTGAAGCGCTTTCAACTCGACCCGAAACAGAAGGCCAGCAATCTCTCGAGAGGCCAGAAGACGCAACTCGCGCTCGTTGGCGCGATTTGTCCCGAACCGGAATTGCTCGTGCTCGACGAGCCGACCTCCGGCCTCGACCCGATTGTCCGCCGCGAATTCATTGAGACGGTCATCGGCGCGTATCAATCCGGTGACCCTGTGCACCGCACAGTGTTTGTCTCCACGCATCTCATTTCGGAATTCGAGGGCTTGATTGACGAATTCACCATCATCGAGCAGGGCCGCGAGCTGCTGACGATGGAAGCCGACGCCGCGCGCGATCGTTTCCGAAAAATCCATGCGCGGTTCGCCCAGCCTCCGGCGCAATTGGACTTGCCCGGCGCATTGAACGTGAAACAAAGCGGTCGCGAAATTGGAATTCTGACGAACGGCAACAGCGAACAATTGCTGGCCGAGTTGAAGGCGCACCAGCCGGAGGAATTGCAAACCGAATCGCTGTCGCTGGAGGAAATTTTCGTGGTGTCGGACCTTTTGAAAAAAACCGGCGCATGAACCCGCTCGTCAAAAAGGAAATCCGGCTGCTGCTGCCCGCGTGGGTTGTGGCGATGCTGCTGGCGCTGGTCCAAGCCATCACGCGGCCGTATGATTTCTATGTCGCGGCGCTCCTTTTTCTCGGCATGACGATGATGACGCTGACGACCATTGGCCGCGAGACGAGCCTCAACACATTTTCATTCATGCTCGCCCAACCGGCGGAGCGGATCCGGCACTGGCAGACAAAGCTTTCGGTTTTGGCCGGTGCGTTTCTAATCATTTTCGGCGTTTGGTTTTTGGCTTTCGGCTTTGCTTTCTGGAATTCGGCTGTGGACACAAGCGACGCCGAAAATTCCCGCAATCTTTTCATTACCGTCTGCCTGATTGCCACCTCGACGTTTACCGGCGGGCTGTGGACGACGTTGCTGCTGCGCCAGCTTGCGGCCGCGTTCTGGTTGACGCTGCTGGTACCCGCTACGTTGTCAGGCTTCACCGCCGCGTTTGTTTCACAAAGCCAGTCGGACAACGGGGTCATCGCCGTTATCTGCGTCATCCTTGGAATTTATTCCGTCGGCGGATTTCTGTTCGCGCGCTGGCTGTTTTTCCGCGCGCAGGATGTGGGCTGGAGCGGCGGAACCATTGCGCTGCCTGAATGGAAATTTTTGTCCGCGCACGCCGAAGCTGCTGGAGAAGTGCGCAAGCGAAAACCCATTTTCGCGCTGTTCCAAAAGGAATTCCAGTTGCACCAAGTCACCTTGATGGGGGCGGCTGGACTGCTCGTGTTGCACGTCGGCGTCATCGTCCTGCGAGGTCATCATAAATTTGCCAAGGATTCTGCCGGGGAAATTCTAACATCCATTTTTTGGATGCTGTGGCTGGTCCTGCCGGTCGTTATCGGCGCCATGGCGGTGGCCGAAGAGCGCAGACAAGGCGTAATGGAAGGCCAGTTGTGTCTGCCCGTTTCGCGCCGGATTCAATTTGCTATCAAAGGGTTTCTGGCTTTGTTTCTCGGCGTATTCCTCGGCGGCGTCATGCCGATTTTGCTGGAAACCATTGGAGTTGGATTGGGCGCAAATAATCCGGTTCTCCCGGAAGCCGACACGTGGGTATCAGGTGTTGTCTCGTTCGAATTGTATCTTGTGGCGTTCGTCGCGTGGCTGGTTTTGGTCAGTTTCTTCGCCTCGACACTCGCCAAAAGTTTTCTGCAGGCCGTCGGCTACGCCGTTGGGACCGTCGTCGTTTGCAGTTTATTGATTTCCACGCTCATCAATGAACGGACGATTTTGTTTCACTCCACACCCATGCATTCTGTCCTGACGTTAATCATCGCCGTTCCGACAATGACCGTCACTTTGCTCTGGCTGGCGTACTTGAACTTTAAAAATTTCCGCGACGGCTGGCCACTGTGGCGGCGTAATCTGCTCGGCGTAGCAGGCACCCTTGCCTTTATCACCATCAGCAGCTCAACGATTTACAACCGCGCCTGGGAAGTTTTCGAGCCGGCGGAACCGCCGCACGGCCCGGCAAAATTGTCATTGTCCGCTCCGCCGGCTTTAACGAGCGATTCTTACGACAATCTGCTCGTGCGGCTGCCCGACGGCCGCGTCTGGTTTGATCATTTGTCCAGTCCCGGTATCTATTTCAATCCCGGCATCCTGTGGTCAATCCGGCATTGGGATTATGACCCAACTCCACGAAGTCTTGGACCGCAGTTGTACATTGGTGGCTCAAATTGGGTGTCCGCTGCCACCCGATACGTTGACCAATGGGTGAGTGGAACTCATTCGGGGACCAATTATAACGTGCACCTCGTCGGTTATCAGGACACCGTGGGCCTCCAGCCCGACGGCACGCTGTGGGTTTCTGAAAAATCAGATCCAAAAACCTGGACGGGGAACAAATTGACCCGGTTCGGTGACGAAACCAATTGGCAGCAACTGGCGCGTTCATACGAATATTTTTCCATTTTACTTTTGAAAAAGGACGGTACGTTGTGGCGTTTAGGTACCAACCAGTTTGACTGGCGGGATTGGCCGCAAAAATGGCCGGGGCTGCGGGCCTTCGAACCCTATCAAATCGGCACAAACTCGGACTGGGCGGAAATTTCCTCGCGGGGTGCTCGCCTCGCCCAGAAGACCGACGGCAGCGTCTGGAGTGTCTGGGCAGAAAAAGGAAAGGATAAGCTCACGCGCATGACCAATTTCGATCATATCCCGCTGCAAACCCTTTCCTGGGCAGGCGATTCATTGGGGGCCTACGTTCGCCCGGACGGAACGCTATGGACCATTAATGAGCTGCCTGGCCATGGTTACTATTTGCCTGAATTCGAAACATTCCAAAGTGGCAAGGAAACCCATTGGGTTTCCGTCGGGCGAACCTGGGGCTGGATGGTGGTGCTCAAGTCCGACGGCACATTGTGGCAATGGAACCGGGATTATCGTTTGCCGGCCGATGCTTTTACCGCACCTCCAAACCGATTGGGCATCCATAACGATTGGGTTGCCATCGGCAGCACTTGGAGCGGAATTGTTTCACTCGCCGCTGATGGCAGCCTATGGTTTTGGCCGGATCGTCGGGAATACGAGTATTACGCGACTTTGCTAAAACTTCCCAAGCAGCCGCAGTTTCTCGGCAATATTTTCGGCAGGGCGGACTAAGAAAGCGCCAAGCGCCAACAGCCAAGCTCCAGAGAAATTCCAAATTCCAAGAACCAAAAGGGGCACGCGCCTCACCAGTTAAAGTTTGATATTTGAAGTTTCTCTGGAGGTTGGTCCTTGGAATTTGAGGCTTTGCCCTGCTTGCTTTGAGGGGTTCGCTGCGTGATAATCGGTCTCGTGGAAACGGTCACAAAACTTACAAATGAACTGGTCGCGTCGTATGCGCGCGTCGGGGGCATCAACCATTTGGACGGCAAAAATCTGCCGTCCAACCACGCCATCACCGCCATCACGCAGGATTTGCTGCGGCTCCTCTTTCCCGGCTTCTTCGACGAGAAACCGATTCATTCGTCGGAAATCAAAGTGGTGACGGCGGAATTGCTCGATGCGGTGCTCGGCGCGCTCGAAGATGAAATTTACAAGAGCCTCGAATACAATCCGCCGCCGGAATTGCCGAAGAAAAACCTGCGGTCGGCGGCACATAGCCTCACACTGGAATTTCTCGAAAGCCTGCCGCGCCTGCGCGAAGTGCTCCAGACGGACATGGAAGCCGCCTACGACGGCGACCCGGCGGCCAAAAGCAAGGAGGAAGTCCTGGTGTCGTATCCGTTTGTCGAGGCGATTGCGGTGCAGCGGCTGGCGCACGAGTTGTATTTGAAAAACATCGCGCTGATTCCGCGCATCATGTCCGAGTGGGCGCATTCGCGCACGGGCCTGGATTTGCATCCGGGCGCGCAAATCGGGTCGCACTTTTTTGTGGACCATTGCACGGGGACGGTCGTCGGCGAGACATCCATCATCGGCGACCACGTGAAGCTGTATCACGGCGTGACGCTCGGCGCGAAGTCCACGTCCGATGTGGAACAATTGCGCGGCAAGAAACGGCATCCGACGATTGAAGATCGCGTGACGATTTATCCCGGCGCGACGATCCTGGGCGGCGACACCGTCATCGGCACGGGCAGCACCATTGGCGGCAACGTGTTCCTGATGGAAAGCGTCGCGCCGAACTCCGTTGTCCTTTACGACGCCCCCGAAGCGCGCGTGTTGAGCAAGACGGACCGGAAAAAGAAGGCGGCGGCGGATTTTCAGATTTGAGCGGCGAGTTTCGCGGCCAATTCCGGGGGCAGGCGTTTCGGTTTTTCGTTCTGGCCCGTGCAAACGTGGAATGTTTCGGCTTCGAGTATCAATTTCCCGTTTTGATTCACGACGCGGTGGCTGAAGTTCACGCGCACGCCCGAAACGCGCGTTGGCCGGACTTCGATCGTCAGCAGGTCGTCGTAGCGCGCAGGCGATTTGTAATTTAACCGGGCTTCAATGAGGGGAAAAATCACATCGCGCTCCTGCCATTCCAGGACCGTCCCGCCGAGCGAGCGGATGAATTCGCCGCGCGCGGCCTCGAGCACATCGAGGTAGCGGGAATGATACACGTGGTTGCCGAGGGTGCATTCGGCATAGGTGACGCGGTGCTGGTGACGGAACGGAGCAGCCATGCGCGCAGCGTAAGGACACGCGCCGAAAGTTCAACGCTGAAAACACGCCGTCCAAATCTTGATCGTCAGCGCGATTGTAATCCGGCGGCGCAAACCCTGAGATTATGCGCCGGGACCAGATTGGGATATTGTTGAAAATCCGGTTGCGCTGACGGCATTTGCGGTTATGTTATTCCCGTGAACTGGCAGCAAATTATTTCACTGGCAATCGTTTTCCTGGCCGCGGGGTTGCTATTGTGGGGGCGTTTTCGCCCGCGCAAATTCAGTTTCCAGCGCGACACACATTGCGGCTGCTCCGCGCCGGGCGAGTCGGCGGCGCAGAAAAGTTCGATCGTTTTTCACGCGCGCAAGGGCGAACGCCGCGAAGTGATCGTCCGAATGAAATGATTTCTTTCGCTTGCTTATTTGCCAATCCGACAACATAATTTTCAATCATGGCTGTCACTAAAGTGAGTTCTGCGGTGCATTTTGCCTCCCGGGCGGTGGGTGTGCGCGGACGCGAAGGCGCGGTCAGCGGTCATTGGGTGCCGAACACCGACGTGTACGTGACGGACACCGGGCTGGTCGTCAAAGTGGAGCTGGCCGGCATGAAGAGCGACAGCCTGGAAATCACCGTCGAGGGCAACTGCCTCCGCATCAGTGGCAACCGGCCGGACGGCTGCCGTGCGTCCAAATGCAGTTTCCTGGTCATGGAAATCAGTTACGGGCCGTTTGAAAGCGTGCTTGAATTGCCTGCGGGTTACGATCTCAGCCAGGCGAAAGCGGCTTACGTAAACGGCTTTTTGCGAATTGACGTGCCTTTGGCACGCCAGCCGCTCTCCAAAACAACCAAGGTGCCGATCGCCGAAGGGAACTAGTCTCCCCTGAATTTTCAGGTTCGGCGGCATCTAAACTGAAAGCAGGAGTGACGATGACCTCGCCAGAAACGGAGTTTGTCAGCATTCTGGACGCGCCTGAAAGTTCGGCGTCGTCGCCGCCCCGCATTTCCTCGCGTTCGCTCCCGGAGACGCTGCCGATTCTCGGCCTGTCCGACATTGTGATTTTTCCCGCGGCCATCGTGCCCTTGCTCGTGGAAACCGGGCCGAGCCTGCGGCTCGTTGACGATGCGGTGGCGGGCGACCGTCTGATTGGCGCCGTGCTGCAAAGCAAAGCCGACGTGGCGGAGCCGCTGCCGGAGGATTTGCACAAGGTCGGCTGCGTCGTGCGTCTGGTAAAAATGGTGAAGTTTCCCGACGGCACCGCGCGCATGCTGGTAGAGGGCCTGTGGCGCATTCGCGTCAAGGAATACTCGCCCGCCGAGCCGTATCTGCGCGCCAGCTACGAATTGTTGCGTGACGTGACGGAGGATTCGATTGAATCCCAGGCGCTGTTCCGCAACGCGCAAAAACAGTTCCAGGAAATCGCCAAACTTTCGGCCGCGCTGGCCGACCACGTGAAGGTCGCCGCGATGAACATGGACGCGCCCGGCCATTTTACCGACCTCGTCGCCGCCAACCTGAACCTCGAACTCAGCGACCGCCAGGAACTGCTCGAAACCGTTTCCGTCCGCGAACGCCTGCAAAAGCTTTTGCCCATGCTCAACCGCGAGTACGAGGTGCTCACGCTGAGTTCCAAAATCCAGAGCAACGTCGCCAGCTCCATCGCCAAGACCCAGCGCGACTTCTTTTTGCGCGAGCAGATGCGCGCCATTCAACGCGAGCTGGGTGAATCCGATCCGGGCGCGAACGAAATCAAAACGTTGCGCGGTAAAATCGAGCAGACGCCGATGCCCGACGAGGCGCGCAAGGCCGCGTTGCAGGAATTGGAACGGCTCCAGCAGACGCCGCCCGCGGCCGCCGAATACGCCGTTTCGCGCAATTACCTCGACTGGATTTTAAGCCTGCCGTGGCAAAAAGAGACCGAGGACAAACTGGATTTGAAGACCGCCGAGCGGATTTTGAACGAGCAGCATTTCGGCCTGGAAAAAGTCAAGGACCGCCTGCTGGAGTTCATCGCCGTCATCAAACGGCGGAAACAGATCAAAGGCCCGATTCTTTGTCTGGTGGGCCCGCCCGGCGTCGGCAAGACCTCGCTCGGCAAGAGCGTGGCGGACGCGCTGGGCCGCAAGTTTGCGCGCATCTCACTCGGCGGCATGAGGGACGAGGCCGAGATTCGCGGCCATCGGCGCACCTACGTCGGGGCGTTGCCCGGACGCATCATCCAAACCCTCCGCCGCATCGAAAGCCGCAACCCGGTGATTTTGCTGGATGAACTGGACAAGGTGGGGGCGGATTTCCGGGGTGACCCGGCATCGGCACTGCTCGAAGTCCTCGACCCGGCGCAGAACAACACGTTCACGGACCATTTTCTCGATCTGCCGTTCGATCTGTCGCGCGTGCTGTTCATCACGACGGCGAACTGGCTCGACCCGGTTCATCCCGCGTTGCGCGACCGGCTCGAAGTCATCGAACTGCCCGGCTACACCGAATCTGAAAAACTGCAAATTGCCAAGCGTTATCTCGTGCCGCGCCAGATCGAGGAGCATGGCCTCACACGGCAGGAAATGAAGTTCACCGAAGCCGCGTTGCGCAAATTGATTCAGGAATACACCCGCGAAGCCGGCGTGCGCCAGTTGGAACGCGAAATCGCCGCTCTGGCACGCAAGGTCACGCGCAAAATCTACGGCAATAGCACGGCCAGAAGGCCGGTGGTGATTGCGGGTTCCACGCTGCGGGATTTTCTCGGCGCGCCGAAATTTGTTTCCGAAACGGCGGAAAAAATCACCGAATTTGGCATTGCCACCGGCCTGGCCTGGACGCCCGTCGGCGGTGAGATTCTGTTCATTGAAGCCACGCGGATGCGCGGCCGGGGCAATCTGCTGCTGACCGGCTCACTCGGGGACGTGATGAAAGAAAGCGCGCAGGCGGCGTTGAGTTACCTGCGCAGCCAGGCCAAAAAGCTCGGCATTGACCTGAGCGATTACAACAAACTCGACCTGCACATTCACGTGCCCGCCGGCGCGACGCCGAAGGACGGCCCGAGCGCGGGCGTGGCCATCGTTGCGGCGCTGGCGTCGTTGTTGCTGAAACGGCGTGTGCGGGCAGGCATTGCGATGACCGGCGAAATCAGCTTGCGCGGCCGCGTGCTGCACGTGGGTGGCATCAAGGAAAAAGTCCTGGCGGCGGCGCGCTTCAAAATCAAGGAGGTGATTTTGCCGGAACAGAACAAGAACAGTTGGCTTGAAGTGCCGGCGGAGGTTCGCGCCAAAATGAAGGTCCATTTTGTCCGGCACATTTCGGAAGTCCTGCAACTCGCGCTGGAGCCAAAGTGAATTTCAACCTTCGTGCTTGAAAAAATCCATCCCGGCAGGGCCGCGCTGCTGCGCGGCCTGAATTTTTGGCGGCGCGGCAGCGCCGCCCTACCCTTGCTGGCCATAATGATTTTGGCGACCGCGTTTAGCGCCATGGCGGAAACGACAAACAGTCTGTCCGACGCGGATATTCAAGGCCGCCAACTGGCGCAACAACTTTGCGACGCACGACCAACGGGAAATTTCACCAACACCGGCGTTTTGAAAATCACCGGTGGAAGTCGCGGTCATACCAATATTTTAATAACCTTCAAAACACTTGTTTTGTCTAATTCATGGAGGAGTGTTTTCGACGCAGAAGGCTGGACAGCAGAAATTTCAATAGTTCACAAAGACGGTCAACCGAACGCCTATTTTAATCATGCCGCATCCGATTTGGTTCTCAAACCATTGTCAGCTTCAGAGAAAAATTCTTCATTCGCCTGTTCAGATTTTTCCATTGCCGACCTGGGCCTGGAATTTTTCCACTGGCCGGAGCAGAAGGTTTTGAAAAAGGAATTCCGGCGCAATTGCAGTTGTGTGGTTTTGGAAAGCACGAATCCGAATCCGGCCACGAACGGCTATTCGCGGGTGGACTCGTGGATTGACGAGGAGAGCGGCGGCATCGTCATGGCAAAGGCTTATGATGCACAGGACAGATTGCTCAAGGAATTTTACCCGAAGGATGTCAAAAAAGTGAAGGGCCAGTGGCAGGTGCAGAGCATGGAAATTGACAACGCCCAAACCGGCTCGCGCACGCGGCTGGAGTTTGATCTGAAGGCCCCGTGAACATTGCCGCAGCGCAATCCCGACCGTCATCCCAATCCGGATCCACCTGTTCCCCGGCGACCTGGATTCGGGCCAGGGTTGGGAATAAGTCGGCCAGTCACGCGCTTGACATCATTGAAGGGACGGCACACGTTACTAGCAATCAGTTATGAACATCATATCTCGTTTCAATTTTATGCTGGTGTGCGCCTGCGTTTTTTCCGGCGCACTGGCCTTTTCCGCCGAAACCGATTCGATTGCTCCACCGCAATCGGCAGATACCGTGACCCAGGCGATGGCGAACGGGTATCTGCAGATTCAGGAACAGCTTCATGCCACACTGTTGGCCATTGACAACAGCCGGCGGCAGGCCGAGGCGGAGGCCGCCACCAACAGTGCCGCTTTGACGGCGCGCCTCCAGGCCCTCGAACAGACCATCGCCGATCAGCGCGCCAGCGAAATCGAGGCGGCGCGCAAAACGCAACAGCTCGCGCTGTTTATGGCGGGTGCCTTCGGGCTGATCGGTTTGAGCATCATGCTGCTGATGGTTTATTTCCAGTGGCGCGTGTTCACACAACTCATCAAGATCACCACGCGGCAACCCTCCGCGTTCGCGCTAGGCGACAACCGGGCGTTGCCGTTGGTGGAGGCGGCCAACGAACTCGCCGCCCCCGGCCGCGCCGCAGTGGAATCATCGAACGCGCGCTTGCTCGGCGCGGTTGAGCGGCTGGAAAAGCGGATTTTGGAATTGGAACAAATCGCGCGCGCGCCGCTGGCCGAACCAGCCGTGCCGTCCTCCGCCAACAAAAACGGGGCGCCGCCGGATGCGAACGATCGCGAAGAATGCGTCGCCAACCTGATCACCGAGGGCCAGTCGCTGTTGAGCGCCAACGAACCACAAAAGGCGCTGGAATGTTTTGACGTGGCGTTGCAGTTGCAGCCGAAACACGCCGAGGCACTGGTCAAAAAGGCCGGCGCGCTGGAAAAGCTGGGACGGCTGGATGACGCCATTGCCTGTTACGATCACGCCATTGAGGCAGACGGTTCGATGACCATCGCCTATCTCCACAAGGGCGGCCTGTTCAACCGCATGGCGCGCTACGACGAGGCGTTGCGGTGTTACGAACAGGCTTTGCAGACGCAGGAGAAGAAGTTTGCGTGAGAACCGGGTGGCCCTGCCGTTGCGTCAGTTGAATTCCATCCGATTGCGGACGCGCTCGGTTTCAAGCTGGCGGCGGAGCATTTCAATCTTGAGTTTGAGCAACTCGTGGTTCTCCTCGGTGCGCGCAGTGAGTTCCTTTTCGAGTTCCTGAATGCGCGATTCATAGGCGCGCATCCGGTCCTGGAGCGGTGCCTGCAGCGAGTCCAGCCGGTGGATCATCGCAACCAGTTCCATGGCGGCGTTTTCCTGCGCCCGGAGCAATTCGCGGCGTTGGGCGGCCAGTTCCTGAACCACGGCCTCCTTGACCGCCTGCACCAGGAGCGGCGCGAGGGCGTCGCGCGTGGCAACGAGCCGCTCCGCATTTTGCTGGGCGGGAAGACTCGACGCAGGCCGCACGCCGAGCGCAAGCGAGATGATTGCGTTGGCGACGGCGGTGCCATCCGCGCCGCAGCGCGGGCATTGAACCGGCCCCGGCATCCGGCCGTCCACCGGAGACACGTCGAAGGCGTATTTCTGGCCGCAGCCGCAAATGATTTTAATGGGAATTATCATGTCAGTGCCGGCGATGCCAAATAGCTTTCACCATAAAAACGATTTTTGTTCGCTCAACAACCGGTCGCCGCGCCAGAGTGTGGCACGCCACGCGATGAGCCCGCCGAAATTCTTGTAATCCGCGCCGCCAAGGGTCAGTGAATTCCAGCGTCGCAGGAGCGGTGGCGGCGCTTCCTGTTCCAGCATGCTCCGGGTGGGCTTGCCCCCCGCGCCGATGCCATGGAGTTCGATGCGCAACTTGTATTTTGCGGCGGACGGGTTCTCGACCTGCCACAAAAAGTCGAAGCGGATGGCCGAAATGTCGTTGGTGTGCCGGCTCAGGTAAGCCTGGTAGGCATCGCGGTCGTAAAGGCTCGGCGAAACGGCGTCGTGCCCTTTCAAGTCGAGGAACAAGGGCAACATTTTAACGATGCGGCCTTTTTCAATCCCGTCTGCGAAGGCCGGGAGCACGGCGAGCAGCAGCAAAATCATCAAGAACCGGCGCATGACGGAACAATAACGAACAGCGCGGCAAACTCAACTCCCATTTCGTTATTCGCAATAAAAGCCTACGATGCGGATGTCCGTCGGCGAATTGCGGAAGAGGATGGCGGTGTATTTGCGCGGCGGGACGTTGCCGATCTGCGCGGTGACCTGGACTTCGAACGTGGAACTGCGCGTGGTGACAAGGTTCCCCGCCGCTGGATTATTATCCCCGGCACTTTGAAGTGCCCCCGCGGGGTTCAGGAATGGCGTGTCGTCCTCCGTGCCATCCACGCCGTCGGGACCGGCGCGCAATTTGATAATGTTTTCGGCTATGGCGGCGTCCACGCCGGGAATCATTTGCAGGACGTTCGCGTCGGCGGTGTTGATGTTGATGTGTCCGTTGGAAATGGGCGTAAAAACGTCCTTCAACCCGAACGGATAACACGGATTCTCGTTGGGCGAGTTGCCGAAGCCGAGCTTGTGCTGGAACGTCGGGCCCGGACGGTTCGACGCGCAGCCGCCCCAGTAAATTTCCGGGTGATCCAGAATTCCCCGAACGAGCAGCAGTTCGGATATATCGTCAATCGGCGCGTTCTTGGCATAGTAGGGTGGATCGAGGCCCTGATAATAATCGCTTTCCGCGCCAGCAACGCGCGGCGGGCCGGCCGGACCAATCCAGTCCTGAATCGAATCCGCCACCACGGAAATGTCATTGGCGTCCACACCCATGACCGTTAGCGCCTGCTGGATTTCAAGGCTGTTGGCGGTGTTGATGTTCGCCTTGCGTTCGAGGTCAATGATTTTGACTGAAACTGTTCCGTCCCCGACGGGATAATTGTTCAACGAAAAACCAGCCAACGGGCCGTTGGTCTCGCAATCGGACCCCGGCCCGCCCGCCCAGATTTGATTCAAGGAATCATAAGGGCACTTCTCTTGCGCCAAAACCCAACACGCCAGTTCCACGCCTGAACGGCCGAGCCAATAAAACTGCGTCTCCGAATTCGCGTTGTGCGCGAGCCGGGTCTCCACTTTCATTGACAGTGCGAAACCCGCCGCCAGGGCGGACAACACCAGAATTGCAATCAACGCGGTGATGAGTGCTATACCGTCGGAATTGTGGCCAGGGCGGATTTTCATCAGTGGCCGGTTTGCAGGATGGATGGCAGGGTGACGGATGGGATGGCGATGAGGCGCGTTACCGCGAACCCCGGCGCTGCGTTGCCAGCACCCGCGTTGCCGCCGAGCGCAAGGCTGATGCGCACCATCGCGGGAATCGAATTCGTGCTGTCCCATACATCAACCCAGTCCATGTTTGTAGTGTCCCAGCACTCAACGGTGAATTTTCTCACGTCGCGCGCCAGGATGAGCGGCGTTTGCCGCTCGTCCGGGTCCATGTCCATGAGCGCCGGAGTCTGGCGCAGCACCAGGTCCATTTCCGAGTCCCGCCCCGGCTCAACACTGAAATTGAGCCGCCGCAGATTGAAGCCGCCGAATTTTCCGTCGCGCGGGAAAACCTCCGGCAACCGTGCGGTGAAGCTCAATTCCGACTGGTTGCCGTTCTGGGTGGAGTTGGTGAAGACATAATATCCCATGGACGCCTGAAATGACTGGATGCAAGTAAGCGAATCTTCAATCGTCCGGAGGGCGATGCGCTGGCGTTGGGCCTGGGCTGCGGTGTTCTGACCGACTTGCGACGAGCGCAAAATCAGCGTCCACGTCGAATAAATCGCCGCGATGACGATGCTGAAAATCGCGATGGCGACCATGATTTCAACCAGCGTGAAGGCGCGGGCGGAATTCGGAATTGGAAATGCCTTTTTCAAATTCAATAGGGTCTGGCCACGGTTGCTCCATCAAGACTGCCGGCGGGCGACAGGGGGGCAAAAAACAAATTGGTCATGCTGGAGACAATCTCATGGTTGCCGGTCGTGCTTTGCACGATATAACTTGCCTGGAAAAGTTTATTGGTTCCCACCTCCTCGATTTCGTAGGTGCAATCGTACCCGTTGTAGGCGTCTCCGAGCAGGTCACCGAGGTTGATCGTGTAAGTGCCTTCGACCAGTTGATTGGTCGCCGAAAGCCAGGACGCCACCGCGCCCGCGTCCACCAGCGGCCGTTGTAACCGTCGCGCGTTTTCAAGCGAGCTGGACACCAGCCCCAAAATTGCGAACACGCCCATGAAGAAAACGCCGATGGCGATCATCACCTCCAGCAGTGAAAATCCATTCCGCCGCGCCCCGGTTGTGGTTTCCGTATTCATTTGTTCACGTCCGACACGGTGGCCAGGCCGGTGGAAAATTCCAGCGTGATTTTGCGCCAGTCGTCGCTGGAGTGCAGCACCAGTGTCATCTCGCTGCTCGTCCCATTGGGATAAAAGAACACGCGCGCCGATTCCGACGCGCCGCAGTCCTGCAAATCGATGTCGAGCATCGCAATCTCGATCCCCGTGGGCAAAGTGGCAGACACGACCCTGCCGGAGGATGCATTTACACCCCCTGCCGCGCCCGCCACTTCGAATCGGCGCTCCTGTGGATAAAATACGACCGCTGTGCTCTGGTTCTGCAAAATCGCCCGCGTCCGCGCCTCCCCGCAAACGTCCTCCACGTCGCTGACCGCCTTGCGCATGCCATCCTTGCGGAAGGTTTGGAGGATCGAAGGCACACCCATCGCCGCAATCAGGCCCATGATGGCCACGACGATCATGACTTCAATCAGCGTAAAGGCCGCCGGCTGACGCAGGTCACGTGACACGTGACCCGCATGTGCTCCGCACGTCGCGGTGTCTTTCTTGTCGCTTGTCAATGGCCACGTGTTACTCATTGGCCTCACGCGTGGATTTGCGCCACCAGCCGGAACAGCGGCAGCAGGATGCTCAGCAGCAGGAAGCCCACGACGATCGCCATGAGGATGATGAGCACCGGCTCGATGAGGTTGGTCATCACCCGCAGGGCGATTTGCAATTCACCTTCGTAGGTGTCGGCAAGATTGTTCAACGCGCCCGGCACGTCACCCGTCTCCTCACCGATGCGCACCAGGTCCACCATCAACTGCGGAAAAAGTTTGCTGTACGCCAGCGGCTGCGCGAGCGTCTTGCCGTCCGTAACGGCGTCACGCGTCTGGGCAATCGCTTCTTTGATAAGGCGGTTGGACATGACCTGTTCCGTGATTTTCAACGCCGTCAACACCGGCACGCCGTTTTGCAACAACGTGCCGAGCGTCCGCGCGAACTGGGCGAACAAATTCAATTTCACCACCTTGCCGAGCACCGGCGCCTTCATTTTCCATTCGTCCAGTTTGCGCGCGCCCTCCTCGCTGGCCTGAATGCGCTTGAACGAAATGACCGCCACAATCATCAGAAACGTAAGCAGCCACCAGTAGTGCAGCGCGAAATTGCTGAGCGCGATCAGCAAGCGGGTCGGCAGCGGCAGTTGAACGTCGAACCCGTTGAAAATCTGCACGAAGCGCGGCATCATGAAGAACATGAAAAACGTGATGATGCCCGCGCCCACACAACACACCATCGCCGGATAAATCAGCGCTGAAGTGAACTTTGCCTGCACCTCGGCAAACTGCTGGAAATGGTTCGCCATGCGCCGCAGGACTTCCACCAGCGAACCGCTTTGCTCGCCGGCGCGCACCATGTTGACATACAAATCCGAGAAAATGCGCGGCTGGCGCGCCATCGCGTCCGATAAACCGCGGCCCTCGGAGACTTCCTGTTTCAAATCGCGGCTCACCTCGGCGGGAATGCCCTTGGACTCCAGATGTGTCATGCTGTTAAGCGCCACCGTCAGCGGCATGCCGGAGTTGAGGAGGTTCGCCAATTGCTGGGTGAACGTCGCCAGTTCCTGCAACCTCGGTTTGCGTTTCTTTTGAAACTGCGCGCGCACCGCCGGTGGCAGAAACGCGAGCAAATCCATTTTTTTCCCGTCGCTCTGCTGGCCGTTGGCAGCCGCGCCGCCTTTGGCGGTGTCCACCGCAATGGGGAAAAGCCCAAGCCGCTGGATTTGCACCAAGGCCGCCGGACGGTCGGCCACCTCCAAAACGCCTTCAACCAGTTCGCCGGAGCGGCGCCGGGCCTTGTAGGAAAATTGCGGCATATCCCTTTATTTAAAACCGTTGCGCACCAAAAGTTTCACATGCCGCCGCGACGATAACCCTGCAAATCCAGCGTCACGTGCGTGTAACCGATCTTTTGGAGCGTGTGCGTGACCTTTGTTGAAATGCCACCCTCCAAAAATCGTGGAATCTCCGCCGGTCCAAGCTCGATGCGGGCCAGATGAAGTGCGGAATGCGGAGCGCGGAGTGCGAGGTTTTCCACTTCGGAGGCGGCACTGTTTCCATTCCGCAACCCAAACCCTGCGCTTCGCAATTCGTGGTGCCTGACCCGCACGTCGTGAAACCCCAGATCGCGCAGCACATTTTCCGCCTGTTCAATCATGGCCAATTTTTCCGGCGTCACTGGTTCGCCGTGCGGCACACGCGAACTCAGACACGCCATTTGCGGCTTGTCTGCCGTCGGCAAACCGAGTTGCTCCGACAGCTTGCGGATTTCCGCCTTCGTCAGGCCGGCTTCCTTGAGCGGCGCGCGTACTTGAAACTCCGCCGCCGCCTGCGCGCCCGGACGAAAATCACCCGCGTCACTCGCGTTTTCGCCGTACGCAATCACCGCGAAATGGCCGCCGCGGGCCAGCGGCGTTAGTTGTTCGAACAACTCGTGTTTGCAAAAATAGCAGCGGTTGGCCGGATTGGCCGTGTAATCGTGGTTTTCAAATTCCTTCGTCTGAATGACGCGAACCGGGAACGAGAATTTTTCAGCCACCGCCAGCGCGTCGGCGAGCTCGCGTCGCGGCAAACTTGGTGAATCGGCAATGACGGCCAGGGATTTTTCGCCGAGCGCCCCATGCGCCACGCACGCGAGAAAGGCCGAATCCACGCCCCCCGAATACGCCACCAGGCATGAGCCGTAGCCGCGCAATAACTGGCGCAAATGTTCAAGTTTGTTTGCTGACACGACTCCAAAACTCGCATTTCCCGAATCACTTGTCGAGTCGCGTAAAAAGCTTGACGCGGACGGCGGTTTGGGTTGTCTTGGTTTCAAGATGAAAACGAAAATCTTTCTGGCATTTCTGGGAGTGGCCATCATTACCGCCGGTTGCGTCGGCACGGTGAGCGGCACGAAAACAGGGGCCTTGTTGCCTAACCGGGATCAGGTTCAAGGCCGTTATCAACGTTCCGTGGACCAGGTGTATCAGGCGGCGGTGCAGGTCATTCAAAGCGACGGGGTGATGGTGACGGAATACATTCCGCACGATACGACCAACATCGTGCGTGCGTTGCGCGGCAAGGTGAACCAGCGCAATGTGTGGATACGCGTGGCCGCGGAGACTCCCCAAATCACGCAGGTCACCGTACAGGCGCGCACGGGCGTGGGCGGTGACGTTGACCTTGCCCACGAGTTGGAAAAGGAAATCGCGCTAAAGCTGACAACGGAGTGAGTCTGATTTCAAGCCGGGTTTCTGTTCCTGAACGCCGGGCTTCACGCCCGGCGTTTCTATTTTGCACGGGCGCGCAGTAAAATTTAAACGGCCCGGGACTTTTCCGGGATAATGTGGTCGGGATGATTGGCCCGGCTGATGGCCGTGTCATAGGTGATGGCACACTTGCAGTATAAGTCGTAAAGGCAATTGTCCATCAGAACCATTCCTTCCTTGCGCCCGGTTTGAATCGTGTTTTCCAGCTGGTGCAACTGATTTTCACGGATCAAATTCCGCACCGCCCCATTCGCCACGAGCAATTCGCAAGCCAGCACGCGGCGCCGGCGGTCTGCCGCCGGCAACAGGTCCTGGGCAATAATGCCCTGCAAGGCGTTGGCGAGTTGCAAAACGATTTGTTTTTGCGCGCTGCCTTCAAAGACCCCGATGATGCGTTCGAGCGCGTGCGAGACGTTGGGCGAATGCATGGTGGCCAGCACGAGGTGGCCGGTTTCCGCCGCGGTCAAGGCCGTGGCAATCGCCTCGTGATCGCGCATCTCGCCGACGACGATCACATCGGGGTCCTGGCGCAACACGTGGATCAAAGCGCGATTGAAGGAGTGCACGTCCGTCAACACTTCCTGCTGTACAACAATGGCGCGTTTGTTTTCGTGGACGAACTCGATGGGGTCTTCGATGGTGACAATCTTGCACCGACGTTCGCTGTTGATGAGGTCAATCAGATAATTGAGCGTCGTCGTCTTGCCCGCGCCCGTGGGCCCGGTCACCAGCACCAGCCCATTCGGTCGGCGGGCCAGGTCGTCAATCTTTTCCGGCAGGCCCAGTTCCTCGCGGGTGGCAATCTTGTCGCCGCAAAAGCGGAAGCTCATTTCCGGGTGCCCGTTGCGCCGGTAAAACGTGGCCCGCACCCGCCCGGCCACACTGTGGAGGATGGAAATGCACAGTTCCCATTCCTGCTCGAATTTTTTCTTCTGCTGTTCGTTCAGCAGGCTGTCCGCCATCGCAGTGATTTCGTCTTCGGTCAGCACGTCTTCATCGGCAATAATGATTTCGCCGTTCACGCGAAACGCGGGCGGCACCCCCGCCACCAGATGCAGGTCGGAAGCATCGAATTCATTGGCGGCGGATAATAGCCGGTTCAGGTTTTCCATGCTCATCGGTTAAAGAGTTGCCACCACCAGCCGCGCACCCGCGCCCGGAGCCCCTTCCCGGAAAGCTGGATGAGGGCCAGATCGGTTTCGCGAGAATGGGGGTTTAATTGTTGCGCCTGCAAGAACGAATTTTTGGCGGGACCAATTAAACCGAGGGCTTGCTGGCATTGGCCCAGTTCGAGCCACAAAAGAAAATGACCGGCGTTCCATTCGATGGCCTGCTGCAGCAGCTTCAGGGCGAGGACGAATTGTTTGTAGTAAAACCGGATCCGGGCGGCCAGCCAGGCCACAAACCAGTCCTTCGGCGCCAGCAATAACGCCTTCTCAAAACAATAATCTGCCCGGTGCTCTTCGCGTGCCAGCATCACATCGCCGCGCGCGAGCCAGACATAGGGCGTGTCGCCGCGTTCCTCGATGGCCGCGTCCGAAAACGCCAGCGCGCCCTGCAAATCGCCACTGCGGCCCAGCGCCACGGCCTTGGCAGCGAGCAGTTCCGGTTCGTTGGGAAACCGTTCCAGCGCCTTGTCCGCCCACAACCTCGCCTCGCGATATTCGCCCAGTTCAATCAACATCCGCACCTGCCCGGTCCAGGCAGCGGCATTCTGTGGATTGAATTCCAGAACTTTGGAGTAAAACCGCAAACCCTGTTCGAAGTTCCCGGCTTCAAAAGCCGTGCGCGCCTCGGCGAAATAATACACCTCATCCTTGACCAGCGCCTTTTCCCTTGTTTGCGACTGATCTTCGGACTCGTCTCCGAACTCAAGATTGACAAACCGGCTCATAGTGTAACTTGTCGCCGCCAGAACCAGCGTTTGAATGGTTTGCCGACATACTGGTTCTCGGAAACAATCGCCAACTGTAACATAGTGGACGAGATGCGGTCTTCGCCCACATTCCCGTGTCCGCTTATATCAAGGTTTGGCCAGATAAACCAATGCTTTTCCGGCACCTGGACTTCACCGGTAGTGGGCATGTGCGGCAAGCGCGGTTCCGCCTGGCCATTGATGAAAAAAACATTGGTTGCAAAACGGATGGTGTCACCTGCCATCGCCAGCACCGGTCCCAGGCCAAATCCTGATCGAACCCAAACCGCCCCTTCGCCATGAGCATAACCGCCTTCGCTGCCACCGATGGAATACAGCACCCGCTCGCCGCGTTGGACCGAGTCCCGAAACTCCGCGGGTTTCATCACCATCACCCGCCCCTGCACGATCATCGGTCGCCACCAGTTTGCCTCGGCCAATTTCACCACCGGGCGATATACCGCCAGCCAGACCACCAGCAGGGTCGCGATCGCCAGCGGAAACCGGATGCCGAATTCGTATTTATCCCGGAGCGCGCAGCTTTCCAGAAATATGATGCTCGAAGCGTGAATTGAAATCATCAGCCCGTAACCCGCGCCGCCAATCGGAAATCCCAGCCAGACGACAAAGCAAACCAGCGAGGCCAGATAAATGGCCACAAATGCCGCGCCCACCATCTTCCGGCTGCCCACGAACAGCGAATAGCCCGGCAACAGCAGACTCAATACCACCTGCCCCGCCGTAAACCCGGCCGGAAACCGGATTTTTTCCAGATGCAGCGCGCGCTGAAGTTTAAACCACGGACGGAAAAGGGGGCTGTACCACCGCGCCCGCGGCGGATAGTAAGACGAGTCCGTCTCGACTGTCTTCGCTTTGGCCATTCTGTGGATTTGCAATTCTTAATCTGCGATTGACGCGTCAACCGCTCATCGGCGCGTAAATCGAAAATCGCAAATCATCATTGTCCTCAGTGCCGCTGCTCGATATTGAACCGCACCTGCTCGTCCGGTTCGTAAAACTCGCTGGTTTCGCGCCGGGATTTGATTTCGCCGACCACCTGTTCGAAAATTTTCATCGCTTCGAGGCAACTCTTGCCCTTGTAACCTTTGACGTGCACCTCGACGCTGCCGTCGGGCGCAATCGTGATTTCAAATTCGCGTTGTGGCATAAATTCAAAATGCTGAAGGCCAAAAGCTGAAGGCTAAAGGTGAAGTGACCGCTGCGTCGCGAAATTGGTTTCTGTCGCTGTTCTTCATACTTCAGCCTTTAGCCTTTAGCCTTTCTGCCGCTCATCCGTCCCAATGCCGGACCTTGAGCCGGATGGCCTGGTTTTCGTCCACTTCTTCCTCCACGATCACGAACTGCCGGGCGCGAATTTCCTCCAGCAGCCGCTGGTGGATGTATTTCTGAACGACGCGCCGGCTCAATTCCTCGCCGAGGGCGCGTAACTCCTCGTCCGAATGGCCCGGCCCGGTCACGCAAACCGAGGCCTTCCCGCGCGCGTCCCGTGAGAACGTCACGGTCACACCCCCGCGCGTGACTTTGATACACTGGTCGCGGCCGAGCTGATTGGTGACAATTTCGCTCTGCTCAATTTCAAGGGTGACCTCGCGCTCGCCAGTGTCAACCGTCTTGCCGGTTTGACTCTGTTTGATGCCCTCCTCGACGATGGTGTAGCCGAGCGAAGTCGCCGCCGCTGCCACCGCCGCGCTGAACGCCGGCCAGGCGGCAATGACCACCGGAGTTAAAATGCAGACTGCGCTCATGACTTTTTCGGGCTTTGGCCTTGCATTAATTTAGACCGGGCCACACGCAATTCGTCACGCGACAGGGGTGAATACCGCCACTTGTTCCGCCGATTTTCCCGGGCCAGGCGAAAAGCCGACCAGCCCCGCCCCAAAAAATACAGGCCCATCACCGGCAGCAAAATCGGCGACAACACGAAGGCGCCGAGGGCGAAAAGGAAAAGCGCCGCATAGCGGCGGTCCTTGAAACTGTCATAAACGCTGTTCCAGAACGGATTCATCTTGCGCTTTCAGTTTCGCATTGAGACCAGCGTCATAATTCCATCCGCCGCACTTCCTCTTCAACCTTCTCCGGCTGAACGACGCTGGCGTTGCGCGTCCGTCCGGCGGCCCATTTGCGCTGGGAAGTGACTTTCTCCGCCATGGTCTTGGCCAGCGGCACGGTTTGCCTCAACGAAGTGAGCACGTGGCCGGTCGTCAGTTCCTGCTTTTCATAAAACGCGTCGTAGAGCGCGCTGATGATGGCTTCCTCGATTTCCGCGCCGCTGAAATCCCGGCTCGCCTCCACCAGCGCCGGCAGATCGAATTTTTGCGGGTCGCGGCCGCGTTTGGCCAGGTGAATCCGGAAGATTTCCGAGCGTTCCTCTTCGCTGGGCAGGTCCACGTAAAATATTTCGTCGAGCCGCCCCTTGCGCAGCAGTTCCGGCGGCAGTTGCGAAACGTCGTTCGCCGTGGTCACCACGAACACGGGCGTGCTTTTTTCCGAAAGCCAGGTGAGAAACGTGCCGAAGACACGCGCAGTCGTGCCGCCGTCGGTTGCACCGGAGCTTTGCGACCCGACAAACGCCTTGTCAATTTCATCCACCCACAACACCGCCGGCGCGACCGATTCGGCAACGGCGATGGCCCGGCGCACGTTCTCTTCCGACGACCCCACGAGGCTGCCGAACATCCGGCCCATGTCGAACCGCAGCAGCGGCAATTGCCACAGCCGCGAAACCGCCTTGGCGCAAAGGCTTTTGCCGCAGCCCTGCACGCCGAGCAGCAAAATCCCCTTCGGCGAGGGCAACCCAAAGGCGCGGGCTTCGTCCGTGAACGCCACCGCGCGCTTGTTCAGCCAGTCCTTCAGCACCGCCAGGCCGCCGACGTTTGAAAAATCCTCGTTGGCCGCGTAATACTCCAGCAGCCCGCTCTTGCGGATGATCTGCTGTTTTTCGGCGAAGACTTCATTGACGTGCTCGGCGGCCAGGCGCTGGTTCTGGACGATGATTTTGGCGAACACATTTTCCGCCTCGCCAAGCGTCAGTCCCAATGCCGCCTGCAGCAGCCGCTCGCGGCCCTCGGCGTCGAGATCAATCTGAACCTGTTTCCGGTCGCGGACCTCGGCAATGATTTTATCGAGCAATCCGCCCAGGTCCTCCTTCGTCGGCTGCGGAAAATTGATGACCGTGATTTCCTTGTCCAGTTCCGCCGGAATTTCCATCACCGGCGAAATCAGCACGATGGTTTTGAAGCTGTTTTTCAGATGCAGCGCAATGTCCTTGAGCTTCCGGATGATGGCAAAATTGTTTTTGGTCAGGAACGGATGGAAATCCTTGAAGATGAAAATGGCCGGCTCGACCTGCTCGATCACCTGGTCCAGCGCGGCGAGCGGGTCCTTGGTGGCAGCGCTGCGGCCTTTCTGCGACTGAATGGAAGTGCCAGCAGGCACAATGCCGTTGCTGTAAGTCCACTCGTAAACTTTTTTCTGCCGCTTTTGGGCGATTTCGACCACCACATTCTGCACGCGCATTTCCTCGCTGGTGATGATGTAAAGAATCGGGTAACGCGCCCGGATGAGGGTCTCGAGTTCAGTCTGGAAGTTCATGGGAAGTTGACAGGTGACGAGTGACCCGTGACGAGATTTGCTCGTCGTCGGGGTTCAATTTATGCAACAGTTCGGCGAATGGCCGGGTCAGATTGTGCGCCAAAATCCGGCCGTCCGGCAAAATTAGAAATTCGCTCACCAGGTTTTCACCGGATGGCCTGAAACCTTTTTTTGCCGGCGGCTTTTTCATGGAATCAAATTCAAGTTAAATTCCCGCGCCAGCGCAACTGCGCGGTCGCTTTCCGGTTCTAAAATCGTCCGCTGCAATTCCGCGTGCCGTGCTGCCTGCCACGCCGGCCAGAAGCCGGGGCGCAGATTCACTTTGACCCCGGGCAAATTTGCGGCCAGCCATTGCGCCACCGGCCGCCAGCAACAGTCCACATGCCCGGGCATCAGCAGGTGGCGCACACTGAGTTCGCTGTGGTCGGCGGCCCAAAGCAGATTTTCCTGCACCACCCGGACATAATCCGGAATTTTTGCCAGTCGTTGCGCACAGGCATCGTTGCCGAATTTAAAATCGGCGACCCAGACATCAAACATGCCGTCGAGCAATTCGCGCGCCGATGCCGACCCGTGGGCATTGGTCTTCCAGATCAATTTCGCGGTCTCCGGCAAGGCGGATACCAATTCCAGTACGGCCGGCAAGTGGATGGTCGGCTCGCCACCCAGCACCATGACGGTACGCGCACCGTGCTGCAAAGCAATCTTCGCTTTCGCCGCCATGGTGGGCGCGTCCAAGCCTGCGCCGGCCCGCGGATTCCAACTCGAAGCGCCGGTGACGCAAAAGTCGCAGCGCAAATCGCATCCGCTCAGGGCCACGGCAAAGGTGGGAATCAATTCGAGTTCGTCCGAAACTTCGGTCTGCGCGCAAAAAAAACGCGCCTCCGCGCCGGCATGGCACAAACCGCTCTCACCCGCCAGCCGGTTGACCCGGCAATCGTGCGCGCAGAAGCGGCAATCCGCCAACATTGCTCGCGCGACTCGCGCCCGTTCGCGAGCCACGGTGGAACGGGGCGCGGACTGCTGAGTCCGCGGCTTTCTCGTTTCAAAAGCCGGACGCTGGCGGACATGGCTGTCCGCGCTCCATTTGTTCGGCACGGCGCAGATCATAATTCCAGCCGCGCCACGCGTTCGGAGCGGATTTGCTGCGCGGTCTTGCCCATGAAAAGTTTCGCGCGCACGGTCAACCAAAGCCATCCGGCCACGCCGCCACACCACATGGCCAGCATCAGGAACCAGCCGTCGCAGAAGAACAGAATGAGCGAATTGATGATCGCAATCAAAATGGCCGCCTGGCGCACGGAGATTTCGCCGATGCCCAGCAGGATCAATCGTTCATGGCGGTAAAACCAATCCCACGCGGCCAACAGCGCAAAAATCATCCCGGCATTCCCGGCGACACCACCTTCCATGCCCGGTTTTAACAATACAACTGGCAACGCCGCGGCAATTGTTCCCAGAAGGCAATAGCCCCAGAACCCGCGCGAAGTCCAGTTCCGGCCAAGCACGGATATCAGCGTCACCAGCCAGAAGCTGCTGACCACCCAGTCTATCCAGCCGCCGGGCAGAAAGGCATAGCTCACGACACGCCAGACTTGACCTTTCCAGACCAGCGTCGGCGCCAGCCCGAGCCAGTCGTAGAGTTCAAACGCCTGCGTGTAATGCCCCGCCAACGCGAGCGGAAAACCGAGCACGTATGCCAGTAACACCAGCCGCGCGCCGGGCGACTGCGACCAAAAGATGTTGCTTAACAGATTTTTCATGAGTTGCCTCCTCCAAACAGTCGTTGCCACCAGGTGGTTTTCGGTGCGGGCAGATCAGCCGCGGATTTTTGGAGCCGCCGGGCAATGTCCGGTGGCACGGTGGTATGCGCAGCGTCGTAGCGCAGCAACTCTTCGGCACTGGCAAATTCGCGGGCGGACTGCGATTGCGTCTGCTGTTCGGTCCCGACCTGTCGGGATTGCTGCTGCTCCGCGGAAAGTTTGCTTTGATGTTTCATAATTCAACTTCAGGCGGTTTTTTCAAAAAGGGCGGCAAAGACTTTACGGGCGCGATGCAGCTTCCCGCGCACCGCGTCGGGAGATTGCCCGACCAGTGCGCCGACCTGCTCGTAACTCAGTTCCTCGTCGGCCACGAGCAGCAGCAGCAACCGGTATTCATCGGGCAGACCATCAAGCGTTTTCTGGATGCGCTGGCCCAGTTCCTTGGTTTCCAGGACGCGCAGAGGCGAATCGGTTCTGGCCACGGCATTTTCCCACACGGCGTCGTCCGCATTGGAAAATACGTGGCGGTCGTGCCAGCCCTGACGGAGGTTCTGGCAATGGTTGATGGCAATGCGGTAAAGCCAGGTGCGGAGGGACGCCTCACCGCGGAACTGGTCCAGTTTGCGGAATGCCTTCAGGAAAACGTCATGCGTGGCGTCCTCGGCCTTTTGCGGGTCGCTCAGGAAGCGCAAGGCCAGATAATAAATCGCGCGGCTGTTTTCAGCGTAGAGGCTGGAAAATTCCGCGGACGCCAGCTCGGCTGGCGGCGCTGTCAAAGCCTCACATCCTGCGGTCGGCTCGCTCATGAGCGTGTTCACTGCTGATTGGACAATGCTCGCCTGTTCATGTCACGTTGGCAAGACGCCCATTTTGGTCCCGGGCCGGCCTTCGCAGACAAGTCCGATGAAAGCCGGCGGGTCACGACCGGGGCGGTGAGCCGCGTTTCAGGCCAATGCTTTGTTCATAAACACCGAGCTTCACGCCCGGCGTTTCTTGTTTCCCCTTCAGTTCCAGTTTCAAACGCCCCAGCCGCGACCGGGCCATTTCCGCCACCGCCGAACCGGAAAATTGCTCTACAAGTTTTTCCAAAGTCTCGCGCACGGTGTCGTAATCCGCGCCGTGGCGAACCTGCAAATCTGCCAGCAAATTCAACCAATGCGCCACGCGCTTGGCCGGCTGATTGGGATATTCGATCAATTGCTTCAATTCGCCCGTGGCCAGATCCAATCGCCGGTAATGGTCCGCGTAGATGATGGCGAGTTTCTCCCGGACTTCTGCGTCGAGCGGGTGCTGTTCCAGATGTTTCACATAAACGGAGGCCTGTTCGCCCGGTTTCATTTCCTGGGGCTGCAGGAATTCCGAAGAGCTGAGCAAGCCGATGTTTTTCACACCTTCCGGCACGGCCATCGGCTGGCGGTCGTGCGCCGCCAGGAAAGTTTTACCCGTGCCGCTGAGGTGCGCAATGCGTTGCGCGGCCTGTAGCGACAATTCCGTGTCGGGAAACCGCATGATGATTTTCTCCAGCGCGGCACGCGCCGCCGCCGCGTCCTGCGCCAGCTTGAGCTGCCAGTCGGCGAGGTGGTTCATCGCGGCAAACACCTGCTTGGGCGGCGCGCCGGGTGAATCGCAAAAAAGTTTCAACGTGATTTCCGCGCCGGGCAAATCCTTCAGGTCTTCGGCCTGGACGCCGGCCAGGAGCATCACCCCTTCAAAATCGTTCGGAAATTTCGTGAGTTGCTTGCGCATTTCAACAATCGCTTCCAGCGGTTTGTTCAGCTTTCGTTTGGTCAGGGCGACCGAATAATACGGTTTGGGTTCCGGCGGTTCGTTGCTGCCGTCCATTGCGCCGGTCAACGGCTTGGCGATGGTTTCAATAATACTGTGCCTCCAAGTGATGACCATGGCCAGTCCGCAGATCAGCATCAAAACCAGAGCGCCGGGGGTTGCGTCTCCGCCTTCTCTAAAATCCGGAACCACCACCAACAACACAAGCCCAACGACGACGGCTGTAATGGCCCATTTGAAAACCAGCCTGGGGCGGTCGTCACTGCGTTTGAAGGAGCGGATGAACAGCCAGACCACCACGCCCGATATCATCGAGACCCAGAAAATGTCGGCGGTGAGTTGTAGGTTCCCGTTCATGGCTGATGATGCAAAGCTCGTCTTGATTTTTGACAAGTTCAACCAGTTTTTGTCACGCGCTTCGGAGGGCGAACCATGCGATTCCCGGATTGATTCCCCATTTTCATAGACTCGTTTAACTCGTCCCTACGATATCAACCGTAGCGATACGGCCTGGCCATCGCGAACGTGTTCGGCAAATGCCGGACTTCGCGCACAGCGCCATCCGCCAGGAGCACCTCGACGATGTCGAACCGGATTTTTACCGCCGGATTTTTCAGCCGGCGCAAATAGTCCAGTGCCGTTTGCGAAAGCAACCGTCGCTTGCGTGCGTCAACCGCCGCCGCCGGACGCGTCCAATCTTCCGACGAACGGGTTTTGACCTCGACGAACGCCAGGCAGTCGCCATCGCGAAAAATCAGATCAATCTCACCGCGCGCCGAACGGAAATTGGCCGTGAGAAATTTCAATCCCTGCCGCCGCAAATAATTCTTGGCCACCCGCTCGCCCAGCCTGCCCCGACGCAAATGTTCCGGCTGGTCGGTGCCGGTGATTTTTGATTTCAGTTTTTCGAGAAAGCCCATCGTTAAAAAGCACCAAGCTCCAACATCCAAGCTCCAGAGAAGCTCCAAACGTCAAGCTCCAAATCCAAAGTCGTTGTGGCCGCGCAATTATTTGATGATTGGTGCTTTGTCATCATCTTGCAAACAATCTCAATTCCTTTTCTTTCGCCTTCAGCGGTGCGAAACTTTTCCGGTGAATCGGGCACGGGCCGTGGGCGCTAATCGCCGCCAGATGCTGCGCCGTGCCGTACCCTTTGTGTTCGGCAAATCCGTATTTCGGCCATTGCCGGTCGAATTCCAGCATGAGCCGGTCGCGCGTGACCTTGGCCAGCACGCTCGCGGCGGCGATGGAATAACTGCGTGCGTCACCCTTCACAATCGCCGTTTGCGGACGCGCATGGTCTTGACGGGCCGGCCATCCACCAGCGCGTGCTGCGGCGCAGGATTCAATTTCGCCAGCGCGTCATTCATCGCGCGATGAGTCGCCTGCAATATGTTGATTTCGTCAATCAAAGCTGCGTCCATTTGTGCGATGGCAAATTCGACCTGGCCGCACGAGGTCAGAAAGGCGAAGAATTTTTCGCGCTGCGTTTTGGTGAGTTGCTTGGAATCGTTCAAACCTTCGAGTTCAACTGGCAAACCGGAATCCGACCATCTTGCCGGCAGAATGGCCGCCGCCGCCACGACCGGGCCGGCCAGCGGGCCGCGCCCGGCTTCGTCCACCCCCGCGACGTGCGTCATGCCGCGATTCCACAGAACCCGCTCAAACTCGAAACGGTCGGAAAATCTGGCGCTCATTGCCTGGCTCCGAGCCTAATGCGCTTTTGGCAGTTGTCAGCTTGTTTTTTCGACGATAAGCCGTCTCCGTTGCACTTCGCCGCGCCCAGGGACGGGGACGAAACGGAATTTTTGTTTTGAAAAATCCGTACTACAATCATGCAAATCTTTGTTTTTTTGGCAAAGAATTGGCCGCGAGAGAACACAAGGAACACAAAGAAAATAAGTTGTGTCTCTGCATTCTTTGCGTTCTTTTGCGGCTATCATCGGTGGTTGCGGCGCAAGCCGCGCCGGGTTCATCCGCGTCTATCCCGCCTTCGCTACTTGCTACGGCGCGGCAAGCCGTGGTTAAATTTCCGGCATGAAAATCGAATCTCTCCACATCGGCTTGCGCGTGCGACACCCGCAACATGGCAGCGGGACGGTCAAGACGATTTCCGAAACTACGGCGGACATTCAGTTTGACGACGGCAACAAGCGCACCATCGCCCCGGAAGCCGCGGGCCTCGAACCCGCCGAACCGCAGGCGGCGGTGAGCGGTTTGAACGTTCCGCTCAAGCAATTCATCGAGCAGACGCTGGACGTTGCCGTGGCCAGGCTCGGTCTGGAAAAGCCGGATACCGTGGTGGAGAAGCTCGGTGTCCGCTGGCATGGCGGCAAACTGGTCATGCATCCAGCCGACCCGGCGTTGCAGGCCAAAGAAGTGCTGCTCGAAACCTTTTTCCACAAAATCGTGATGGTGCGAAACAACTTGCGCGTGCTGGAACAGAAGATCAATGCCCATGAAAAGTTGACCGACGGCGAAAAGGTCGAGATGCAGCAATACATCACGCGCAGCCAGGGTTCACTGACCACGTTCAACGTGCTGTTCAAGGAAAAGGAAGACCAGTTTTGATTTGCTTGCCGGATCGCGGGTGGGAGCGCATCGATTAGTCTCGCTGGTGTTAGGCCCACCTATAAACTACTCCCCGCTGCGGCTCGTTTTTCAGGACACCCGCCGCAAACCCCACCCGGACCGCCCATATCTTTCGGCATTGGTTCTTTCGATGATGGATACGGTTTTTTCAATTTGCCGCCAGAGATAGCGGCTGGCAGAGTTCAAACATGAAAATTCTTAAGCTGAGTTTAGGGAAGTTGCGGCTGTTAATGTTCGTCAGCCTAGGCTGCTTGAGTATGGGGCTTCTGCAACTGCATTTTGTGTTGTTTTGGCATAGCTACTATTCTCACTTCCCGTGGCTCGGCTACTCAAACGCTATGGCGCAAGGCCTCGTTCCGCCATTTTTCACGTCCTCTCCCCGAAGCCTTTGGATTACGAGGATTGCTCTATTTGCGGTGCCGCTCGTTGCCTTATGGTTTGCACGCGGGCGACATTGGTTGTCAACACTAGCCATGTGGGTTGGAGTGATGCTTTCGGTCATGCTCATCTGGGGCGGCACAGCGCGACTGCGTCAAGACAGTAACATGTGGCCGATAGACCTCGTCTATCTGTCGTTCATGACAGCCCCCCCGCTCTTTCTTGGGAGCGCAATCTGCCTTGTCGTTCAAAAGGTGCTGAGCTATGTCCGAGGGGGGGTCTGAATCCCATTTCTACGAAACTTTGGACCAATCTCTCGTGGGAAGATAGTGACTTGCGAGCCCTTGGCCAAATCCTTCACCTGCGCGTCCTTTGCACTTGCCGTAAATCGTGGCGAGGACTCGGCCTCGGTGTTTGATGCGCTTCGGGTATTTCACTTTTGCGCCCTCAGTTTCAGCCGTTTCTTGTGTCAGGGCTGTGTCAGTAACACCAGAAACCTCAATTTCTTGAGAAATAATGGTGCGCGCTGCAGGTTTTGAACCTGCGACCCCCAGTGTGTGATACTGGTGCTCTACCGCTGAGCTAAGCGCGCCCCGTCCGTAAAAAGCCACGAAACAGCCAAAAACTCAATCTTAAAAGCGCGTTGACTTGACCCCGTCGGTCCCGCGCGGGCGCGAAACTTTCTTTTGCGGTTGGGGTTTGAAAGGCTGAATGCGAAAAGCCTTTTCCATTGGAGGAACTATTATGCGCAAATTCTGCATCGTCTTAATCGCAATCTCCGGCTGGCTGACGTGTGTCGCCCAAGCCCAGGTCACCAATGTGCCCCCAACCGAACTGGAGGCGTTCGAGGCCCAGACCGGAACGGTCATCATCAAAGGCGCCGGCCAGATCGGTTCGCTGGCCGTTGGCAGTTTGAACCTGGTGGTGTCCTCCAAGGAATCCACCGATGTCGGCACCAGCCGCAAAGAATATGGCGTGGCCGTCGAGATGACCGAGAACAACCAGGGAACGGTGAGAATGGTGGTGGACTATGATGAATTGGATTCGCTGCTCACCGGCCTGAATTACCTCGCCAAAATTGACTACAACGTAACCACCCTGCCCACTTTTGTTGCCAGCTACACCACCAAGTCCGGACTTCGGGTCGGCGCTTTCACCAGCCAGCGGCGGGGCGCCATACAGTTCTTCCTGCAGGATCGCAGCGTAAACAGCGCACGAATCTTAATTACGCCGGCCCAACTGGCCCAGTTCCAGACCTTGATCGAACAAGCCAGAAAAAGTTTGGATTCCATGCGCATTCCTCACTGAGATACGAGACGGAATCCGCAATTTCATTTTCTCAAAATCGTGTCCCGCTGTGCCCAGTCGGGGTTGGCGCCCGGGTAATCCAGATTGTAATGCAGCCCGCGGCTTTCCGGGCGCATTTGCGCGCAACGCACAATCAATTCCGCCGTCGTCGCAATGTTGCGCAGTTCCAGCAGGTCGCTCGTCACGATGAAATTCCAGTAATACTCTTGAATTTCCTGCTGCAAGTTGGCGAGGCGGTTTTGCGCCCGCGCGAGCCGCTTGTTCGTCCGCACGATGCCCACGTAATCCCACATCAGCCGCCGGATTTCCTCCCAGTTGTGGGAGACCACGACCATTTCGTCCGGATTGTGCGCGTCGCCGGATTGCCACAGTGGAATTTTTGCGTCCACCGGCGGGAGTGAATGGGCAATGATTTTTTCCGCCGCGCGATGCGAGCAAACCAGCGCTTCCAGCAAAGAATTGCTCGCCAGCCGGTTGGCGCCGTGCAACCCGGTGCAGGCCACTTCCCCCACCGCGTAAAGCCCGGAGATGTCCGTCTCGCCGTCCACGTTCGTCACCACGCCACCGCACTGGTAGTGCGCCGCCGGCACGACCGGGATTGGTTCCTTGGTGATATCAATGCCGTAGCGCAGGCAGGTCTGGTAAATGTTCGGAAAGCGTTCGATGATGAACCGTGCCGGCTTGTGCGTGATGTCCAGCCACACGTGTTCCGCCCCGCTTTTTTTCATCTCGCTGTCAATCGCGCGGGCCACCACGTCGCGCGGCGCGAGCGATTTCAAGGGGTGATAGCCGTCCATGAACTCGACGCCGTCGAGCGATTTGAGCACGCCGCCTTCGCCGCGTACGGCTTCGCTGATGAGAAATGACTTGGCCTGGGGATGATAAAGACACGTCGGATGGAACTGGACGAATTCCATGTCCGCCACCGCCGCGCCCGCGCGATATGCCATCGCCACACCGTCGCCGGTGGCAATGTCGGGGTTCGTGGTGTAGAGATAAACCTTGCCGCAGCCGCCGGTGGCCAGCAGCGTGACCGGCGCGGTGAACGCCCAGACGCGATTGCCCTTTTTGTCGAACACATACGCGCCGAGGCAGCGATTGCCGTCTTGCAAACCGAATTTCCGGCTCGTGATCAAATCAACCGCGATGTGGTTCTCGAAAATTTCAATGTTCGGCTGCCGTGACGCCGCGTTCAGCAACGCGCGTTCGATTTCGCGCCCCGTCACGTCCTTCGCGTGCAGAATGCGCCGCTTGGAATGGCCGCCTTCGCGTCCGAGGTCGAGTTCCCGGCCGCCGTCTTCGGCCGGCGCGTCGCGCTGCGAAAATTTCATTCCCAGTTCGATCAATTCCGCGATGCGCGCCGGGCCTTCCTCGACGATGGTGCGGACGACGCTTTCCTTGCAGAGACCCGCGCCCGCCGCGAGCGTGTCGCGCACGTGCAGCTCAAACGAGTCCTCCTTGCTCGTCACCGCGGCGATGCCGCCCTGCGCGTAATTCGTGTTCGACTCCGCGCGGTCCTTTTTCGTGACGATGGCCACGCGCCCGCGCGGCGCGACCTTCAGCGCGAACGAAAGTCCCGCAATGCCGCTGCCGAGGATGAGAAAATCAAATTGTTTCACCGGACAAAAAAACTAACGCAAAGACGCAAAGACGCAAAGCAAATTGGGTATTGCCAATTCGCCGATTTGGTGTTACCTCTTTCTCATGCAAACATTGACCGTGAAATTGCCCGCCGAGCTTTTTGAACGGCTGAACCGCCGGGCGCGTGAACTGAACCGCCCTAAATCTGAAATCGTCCGGCAGGCGTTGCTGGCGCAACTCAACGGCGATAAGAAATTTGAAAGCCTCCTTGAACGCGCCGGCGATTTGGTCGGCAAATACGCCAGTGGCAGAAAAGATTCGAGCCATAAAAGACATCTCAAAACACTCGGTCTCAAAAGCCTCGGCTCATGGAAACGTTCCTGACTGATTCCGGCCCGCTGGTTGCGTTGCTTGACAGTTCCGACCAGCATCACGAATGGGCCGCCGAACAATTTTCCCATCTGTCCAGCCCGCTTTTGACTTGCGAAGGCGCCATCACGGAAGCGACGCATTTGCTCAAGGACGCGGGGGTTCCGCCGTGGGACGTTGTGGAACTTGTGGAGCGCGGAATCGTTATTGTTCGTTTCAACCTGGAAAACAATCTCGACCGCGTGCTGTCGCTGATGAAAAAATACGCCGACACGCCGATGGATTTCGTGGACGCCTGTATTATCGCGATGACCGAGGAAAAACGCGACTGCCGGTTGCTGACACTCGATTCCGATTTCCGGGTTTACCGGCGTTTCGAGCGCCAAACCATACCGCTCATCGCTCCGGTGAATTAAAAACCACGAGCCGTGGCTACGCGCCCGCGCGGCGCGAACGAAAGTCCCGCAATGCCGCTGCCGAGAACAAGATAGTCGAACTGTTTCATTCGTTTAAATTTTTGTAGCCGCAGGCTTCAGCCTGCGCGCAACCTGAAGGTTGCGGCTACAATCGCGCATTATCAATCAACCGTGTCTTGCCAATAAAAACCGCCAGCGCCATGTGCGTGCCGCGCGTCACTTTGGGACCGGGCGCCAACGTGTCCGGATCAAAAAAATCCACGTAGTCCAGTTTCGCATTTGGCTCGCATTCGACCAGCTTTTTCACGGTAGCTTTCAATTCTGCCGCAGGAAACGCCTTCGATTTTTTGACCGTGGCACGTGCCATTTGAATTGCGCACCAGAGGACGGTCGCCTGCGGACGCAAATTGCCGGTAAGATATCGGTTCCGCGAACTCATCGCCAGCCCGTCGGCTTCGCGCAGCGTTGGCGCCACGATGATTTTAACCGGGAAATTCAAGTCCGCCACCATGCGTTTGATGATGGCCGCCTGTTGAAAATCTTTCTGGCCGAAAACCGCCACATCCGGCTGCACGATATTGAACAACTTGGCGACGACCGTCGTCACGCCGCGAAAATGCGCGGGCCGCGACGCGCCTTCCATGCTTTGCGACAGTTTATCTTCGACGACGTAGGTGCTGTAGCCGCGCTTGTCAAAGCGCGGTTCGCCCGCCGATTCACATCGGCGGCTACAAGCCCCACCCGGATACATTTCCCTGTCACCCGGCATGAACACAACATCCACGCCCGTTGCGTAGCAGAGTTTCAAATCACGCTTCAAGTCCCGCGGATATTTTGAAAAATCCTCCTTCGGTCCGAATTGCGTCGGGTTGACATAGATGCTCACAACCACAACGCCGCTTTTGCCAACAGCCCGTCGCGCGCGTTTGACCAGGCTAAGATGCCCCGCGTGCAAATAGCCCATCGTCGGGACGAAGCCAACGCGCTTGCCAGCACGTTTCCAGCGCAGAGCGAGGTTCTGCATCGCGGCGATGGAAGCAATGATTCTCACGCCAGAAAAGGTAGCGGCGAAGCGCGGTCAATCAATGTAATTGTCGCTCCGGCTACGATGGCACAAAAAAAGGAGCGCGGACAGCTTTGTCCGCGCTTTGCCAGATAAATAAAATTAGAACTCGCGGACGAGCCGTCCGCACTCCCATTTATCAGCGCACAAAATTCAACGGCGCGCTGGCCGGCATTTCGTGGGCGCAGGGCTGGTTTGTCGGCGCATCGGCCTCGCGGCTGTTTGGCGTCACGATTTTGTTCGCGAGCATCCAGGCCTCGACCTCCTCGCCGCTCACGTCGGCGAGCATCTGGCCGTTGATCTCGACGCACGGGCTCAACATCTGGCCGCTCTTCTCGATCATTTCCTGGCGCTGGAGCGGGTCGTTGATGATGTCGCGGTCTTCGTATGGCAGGTCATATTTCTTGAGCACGGCGCGGACACCCATGCTCCAGCCACAAGTCGGTTTCAAATAAGCGATGATTTTTGGCTTTTCCATAGTTTTGTAACAATTGGTTTCCCAATGGCAATAAAGTGCCACATTCGGCGGTTTCGGCAAAGGATTATTTACCGCTCGATTTCCATCCGCCGTGCGGTAAGCACTTTTCGCGATGGAACATAATTCGCGACGAATTCGCGGTAAAAGTCCGCAAACGTCCCGGCGGCAAGCTGCGCGCGCACGTCGGCCATTAATTTCAGGTAAAGATGCGTGTTGTGCAGGCTCACCATCCGCAGGCCGAGGATTTCGTTCACATTCAGCAAATGCCGGAGATAGGCCCGGGTGAAATGTTGGCAGGCGAAGCACTCGCAGCCTTCCTCAATCGGCTGGAAGTCCGCCTTGTAGGCGCCGCCTTTGAGGCCGAACGCGCCCCGGCGCGTGATCGCCGTGCCATTGCGCGCCACGCGCGTCGGCAGCACGCAATCGAACATGTCCACGCCACGCGCAATCAGCTCGAGCATTTGCGCGGGCGTGCCGAGGCCCATCGCGTAACGCGCCTTGTTCGCCGGCAAAAACGGTTCGGTCAGCGCAATCGCCTTGAACATCTCCGGTTCCGGTTCGCCGACGCTCACGCCGCCGATGGCATAGCCGTCGAAATCCATCGCGACCAGCGCCCGGGCGCATTCCTCGCGCAACCCAGCGTTGCTGCCGCCTTGCACAATGCCGAAAACCAGTTGACCCGGCGTACGCGGCTGGTCGCGGCATTCGCGCGCCCAACGGATGGTGCGCTCGACGGCGAGTTTTTGTTCGCGCGCCGGGGCATCATGCGATGGACATTCGTCGAATACCATGGCGATGTCCGAACCGAGTACGCGCTGGATTTCCATCGCTTCCTTTGGTCCAAGAAACAGCGGCGAGCCGTCGAGGTGCGAACGGAATTCGACCCCGTGCGGTTTTATTTTTCGGATTTTGGCGAGACTGAAAACCTGGTAACCGCCGCTATCGGTGAGAATCGGCAATCCCCAGTTCATGAACCGGTGCAGCCCGCCGGCGGCGCGGATGATGTCGAGTCCGGGCCGGATGTTGAGGTGATAGGTGTTGCCGAGAATGATTTGGGTGCCCATCTCGCGGAGCTCGCGCGGGTCGAGCGCCTTGACACTGGCCTGCGTGCCAACGGGCATGAACACGGGCGTGGCCACAACGCCGTGCGCGGTTGAAAGACGGCCAAGGCGGCCCTTGGTTTGTGAATCGGTTTTGAGCAGTTCAAACATCGCGCGAAGGTTTAATCAAAACGGCGCGATTGAACATGAAATTTTGGGGCGTGGCTTGCGCCAATTACGGATGGCCCCCCAAATCCAGCAAATTTCTGGCTTCAAACAGAACGGTCCACCACCAGATCAACAGCACGCCGCCGCGCAGATAAAACCAGACTGCGAGAAATCCCGTGACGATCCGGCTGGCCAGGAGCGCCACCAGCAACAGCGGCGGAACCGGCATTGGGAGCGACCGGATTTTCATTGCCAGCACGCAAGCTCCAAACAGAACGGTCAGGCTGGTTGCCACCCAACGGTTTTGAAACAGCCGCATGAGCCAGGCAAAGGGGGCGAAGAGCAGAAACAACTGACTGAAGAACAGAGAAAACAGCACCGAGGCAAACCACTCCTTCAAGTCAGCCGGATATTCTTCTGGTATTTGGGGCCGGAGCGATGGGTCAAGAAACCGATAAAACACCACGGCAGCGATGATTCCGACCAGGGTCACCGCAATGAACGGTCCGGGTTCCAGCTTGAAAACAAAGACCGGCCGGTTTGTGTATTGCGTATGCCAGGCAAAGACAAAGCCCCAAAGGACAATCGCACAAAGGAAAAGCATGGGTTCCAAATACCAGATCGGAGCGGGACGGTTCGGCCAAAGCGACATACGAGGATAACCTGCGAGCGCAGAGGCCAGCGCGGCGAGGCCTGCCAATTTCAAGACCCTGGGTTGGGTGAAGCTGCGCATGTTTTGCCTGCAAAATGTTGGCCGGCAGGGTATGCACACCGTTCTGCACAACCAAGATTCTTCTGGCCATTGCCGCCGGTCCTTCGACATGGCGAATCAATCAGTTGCCGTCAGTCTGAGAATTCGCAGGACTAAATTCGTTCGCAATTTCACAATTACTTCACCTCCAGCCTTTTCAGGCGGCGGCTTTTGTGTTAGAGAAAAGGCAGCAACGAAAGGCCACTATGATGCTCGAATACGCTTTGGAAAAATTCCCGTTTACGGTGAAGTTGCGCGACGGCGCGGAATGCACGGTCCGGCCGCTGGGCAAACGGGACGACGTGCGCTTGCACAAGTTTTTTCTCGCCGTGCCCGAAGAGGAGCGGTTGTTCATCAAGCAACCGATTTTCGACCGCACGATGTTCAAGGACTGGTGCCGGCACCCGGATTTTGAGCGGAACCTGCCCCTGCTGATGTTGCACCGTCAGAAAGTCATCGGCGAGGCCACGTTGCACCAGCGGTTCGGCGGCTGGAAACGCCATATCGGCCTCGTCACGGTGCTGACGCATCCGCAATACCGCGGGCGCGATGTGGCGAAAATTCTGGTCGCGGAATTGGTCGAAATTGCGCGTATCCTCGGCCTGCGGCGGTTGGAAGCGGAGTTGAATGGCGAACGCAAGGTCGCCATCCACGCGCTGGAACACATTGGTTTCCAGCATCTACTGCGCCAGGAGGACTACGTGCTCGACATGAAAGCCATCCTGCACGATTTCGTGCTCATGGGCATGGATCTGCGAACGAACGAGGAATACGCCGGCGTCGGCGGCTGAACTTCAGGGCTGGCTGGTGATTTTCTGCCAGTTGACACCTTGCGCGCTGGCGTAAGCGGCGAAGGCCTTTTCATTCTGAATCAGCACCGCGCGCACGACGCTCGAATCATCCGCGCGGCCCAGTTCCAGAATGCTGTCCGGAATGATGCCCATTTTTTTGTGCGCGTAGAGCAGCGCAAAGACTGCCTGCGCGACGGCCGTGTAGGGCAAATCCTTGTACGCGCCCTCAACCGCGTCCTCGACGACATTGGCGAGAAATTCCAATTGGTCCACGAGATGCGGGAAATGGGGCGTGTTGATTTGCGTGAATTCGAGCTTCCACTGCGGCAGTTGGCGCAGGGCCTTCTCCGCAATGGTCGGCGTGATGCTCGCGGCGGCGCTGTTCACGAATTTCGCAATTTCGGGCATGACGGCGGCAATTTAAGAAAAGCCCCGCGCCGGTGAAAGCAAAATGTTGTGACAAACGCGCTTCCATTGGCCGCTGGATTCCTGCTAGGAATAGGCCGTGCAAGACCTCATCGCCAAAGCCAACACGCTGCTGGAAGCATTGCCGTATATCCAGAAGTTCAGCGGCGCGACCTTCGTCGTCAAATACGGCGGCAGTTTCATGGACTCGCCCGACGCCAATGTCCGTAACAGCGTCGCGCGCGACATCGTTTTTCTTGAAGCCGTTGAAATCAATCCCGTCGTCGTTCACGGCGGCGGCAAAGCCATCACCCGCGCGATGGAAAAGGCCGGGCTGAAGGCGGATTTCATTCAGGGCCAACGGGTCACCGACGAGGCGACGGCGAAAATCGTGGACGACGTTTTGTCGGGCGAAATCAATCCGGAGATTGTCAAAACCATCAAGGACCTCGGTGGCAGGCCGGTTGGCTTTGCCGGGCGGGACATTTTCAAGTGCCGCAAGCTCTGGCTCGATGACAACAACCAGCCCGGCGCGAAAATTGACATCGGTTTCGTCGGTGAAGTGGTGGAGGTCAACACCGCGCCTTTGAAGGAATGCATCTGGTGCGGCTTCACACCCGTCATCAGCCCGACCGCGCGGGGCGAGGACGGAAAAATCTACAATTGCAACGCCGACGTGGCGGCGGCTCAAGCGGCCATCGCGCTCAAAGCCAGGCGGCTCGTGTTCATGAGCGACGTGCCGGGTTTGTTGAGCGATCTGAAGCGGCCAGACTCGGTCGTTCCCCATCTCAAAACCAGCGAAGTCGGTGAACTCAAGAAGAACGGGGTCATTGACAAGGGAATGATCCCGAAGGTGGACAGCGCCGTCGCCGCCGTTCAATCCGGCGTGGAGAAGGTTTCGTTTGTGGATGGCCGTGTGCCACACGCCGTGCTGCTGGAAATTTTCACCGATGCGGGCGTGGGGACGGAAATCGTTTTGTAGCAGCGGACGTGAGTCCGCTCATTTTTTCATGGCTTTCAGAGCCGACTTCCGTCGGCGGCTATGCAATTAAATTGAATAGCACCGTATTTCATGCGAATCTGTCATCGTGAACAATCAAGCCGCCTACATATTGCGCGAGAACACCGGAACTTCCGGCATCGTGGAAACTGCCCGGACGGTGGCGTCCACCCTGGCGGAACATGAGATTCCGCATCTGGTCGTGGGTGGATTGGCAGTGCAGGAGCATGGCTATCCGCGCGTGACGATTGACGTGGACATTGTTGTGCCGGACGTGCTTGAGGCGGTCGAATTTCTTACGGCCAGTCTGACCGGGCCGTTTTATCGTGTGCACGGCGTTGACGATCGGGTGGAAGACCGGCGCAACGGCGTAATGATTGATTTGCTTCCGGCGGGAAAAGTCTTGCGGCGCGGCTGCAAAGTGCCGTTTCCGCAACCTGGCAAAGTTGCCGAACAAATTCAAATCGTGACGCTGGAGGAGCTCATTTCACTCAAGTTGGATAGTTGGGCCGGCTCACCCGTTCGCCGTCACAAAGATAAAACCGATGTCATCGAACTCATCGCCCGCCGCAAATTGCCCCGCGATCTCACGGTGGCGACCGCCGTCCGCGCGCATTACCTCGAAACCTGGGACGCCTTGCAGGCCGAGAAATAAATTTCTTTGTGTCCTTTGCGCTTCTTTGCGGTTAAAACAATCCGCCGATGAAAGAAATTGTGCCATCACCGCCGCCGCTCGTTCACAACCAGTTCGAGTCGGTGCGGGAGTTGTTCAGCAAAAACGTCGTGCCGAGCTACGGACGCTTTGAACTCGCGTTCAGCCACGGTGCGGGCAGTTATTTGTTTGATGTTGCCGGCAAACGTTACCTCGATCTCGGCGCGGGCATAGCCGTGTGCTGCCTCGGCCACGCGCATCCGGCCATCACCGAGGCGCTGGTCGAGCAATCGCGGAAACTCATCCACGTTTCGAACCTTTATTTCACCGAACCGCAGGGCCGGCTCGCCGCTGAACTCGTCAAACGCATCGGCGCGGGCAAATGCTTTTTTGCCAACAGTGGCGCGGAAGCCAATGAAGGCCTGTTCAAATTGGCGCGGAAATTCGGCCATGATGAAGGCCGGTTTGAAATTTTGACGGCAACCAATTCCTTTCACGGCCGCACGCTGGCCGGCATCGCCGCCACCGGCCAGGACAAGGTGAAGAAGGGGTTCGAGCCGATGACGCCGGGTTTCCGGCACATCCCGTTCAACGATCTGGCCGCCGCGCGCAACGCGCTTTCGCCTGCGACAGTTGCCATCATGATCGAAGGCGTGCAGGGTGAGGGCGGCATCACCCCCGCAACGCCTGAATATCTCCTCGGCCTGCGCGCCTTGTGCGACGAGAAGAAAATCCTGTTGTTCATGGACGGCGTGCAATGCGGACATTACCGCACCGGACGGTTTCAAAGTTTTCAGCGGATTCTCGAACCTGCTGCTCCGAACTCCGAACTCCGAACTCCGAACTCCGATTTTCTGCCCGACGGTCTTTCGATGGCCAAATCACTCGGCGGCGGATTTCCCATTGGCGCGTTCTGGGTGCGCGCGCCGTTTGCCGATTTGCTGGGACCGGGCACACATGCCACAACGTTTGGCGGCACGCCGCTCGCCTGCGCGGTCGCGCTAAAAGTGCTCGAAGTCATCAAACACGAACGGCTCGACGAGCACGCCCGCAAACTCGGCGAATGGCTCAGGCGGGAATTGGAACGGCTGGCGACAACTTATCCGCAAGTCGTCAAGCGCGCCCGCGGCCTCGGCTTCATGCTCGGCCTGGAATTGGTGGAAAAGGAGAAAATTCCCAAATTGGCCGCCAGCGACAAAACCGCCGCCATTCAATTCGTCAATCGCCTGCACCAACTCGGCGTGATGACCATTCCGGCGGGCACGCAAATTGTGCGCCTGTTGCCCCCGCTGAATCTGAAGCCGCAGGAAGCCGGCGAAGGCATCGCGAGAATCGAGGAAGTCGTCAAATCGCTTGCGTGAAGAAGCCCCTCACCTCACCCCGACCCTCTCCCCTCCATCTGATGGAGCCGAGAGGGAGAATGGTTTCCCATCTCTCGGCAAAACCACGACCGGCTTCCGCTCAACGACCGTTCAAATTGCTAAAATCAGGCAACGGCTGTTCCCTCTCCCATTGGATGGGAGAGGGTCAGGGTGAGGGCATTTTTTTGAAACGATGAATGTCGCTGCGCACAGACATTTGTCCAAACGCGATCCCGTGATGAAACGGCTCATCCGGGAGCACGGGAAATGCGACCTGACACCGGAAACGAGGCGTTCGCCGTTTCAATCGCTGGTGCAAGCGGTGGCGCACCAGCAACTCAATGGCACGGCGGCCAATAACATTCTCGCCCGGTTCAGAAAATTATTTCCCGGACGAAAGTTTCCGCGCGCGGAGGATCTGGCATCGGTGACGGACAAACAACTGCGCGCCTGCGGATTTTCCTTTGCGAAGATTGCGTCCATCCGCGACATCGCGGCCAAAACCCTGGACGGGGTGGTGCCGGCTTCACGCCAGATTGTGAAGCTGTCCGACGACGAAATCGTCGAGCGGCTGACGGAAGTCCGCGGTGTCGGGCGCTGGACGGTGGAGATGCTGCTGATTTTTCAGCTCGGGCGTTCCGATGTTTTGCCGGCGGATGACTTCGGCGTGCGCAACGGTTTTCGCCATGCTTATAAAAAGCGCGATCTGCCCACGGTGAAGGAACTGCTGGCATTCGGCGAACGCTGGCGCCCGCATCGTACCACCGCCGCATGGTATCTTTGGTGCGCGGCAGACGCGGCGCGCAAAAAGAAGTGACGTCCGGCCCGACTTGGGCTATAACCTTTTTTTGGGCAAAATCCCCAAAATTCCTGAAAAATGAAGCATTTGTTGTCATTGGAAAAGCTGCCGGGGTCGGACATCGAGAAAATCCTGCGTGACACCGTGGTCTTCAAACGCGAACGGGCACGGCAGGATCGCAAACCGCTGGCCGGACAAACGTGGGCCCTGATTTTTTCCAAATCGTCCACGCGCACGCGGGTGTCCTTCGAGGTCGGCATCCGCGAACTCGGCGGGCAAACGATGTTTCTCAACGCGAATGACATCCAGCTCGGACGCGGCGAGCCGGTCAAGGACACGGCGCGGGTGCTGGGCCGGATGGTTCAGGGCGCGGTCATCCGCACGTTCGCGCAAAGTGACGTTGAGGAGTTCGCGGAATATTCCAAAATTCCGACCCTCAACGCACTGACGGACGCCGAGCATCCCTGCCAGATCCTCGCGGACATTTTCACGTTCAAGGAAAAGCGCGGACCGATTGCGGGCAAGGTTGTGACGTTTATCGGCGACGGCGCGGGCAACGTGGCATCGTCATGGATCTTTGCCGCGATGAAACTCGGCTTCCAACTGCGCATCGCCGCGCCGAAAAAATTCCAGCCGCCGGCTGACATTTTGAAACGTGCGGGCCTTCGTTCTGATGGAACTTCGTCCCCGCAAGCCGGCGGAAAAATTGTTTGCACCGAGGATTTGAAGGCCGCCGCAAGCGATGTGGACCTGCTCTACACTGATGTCTGGGTTTCGATGGGCCGGGAAGCCGAAGCCGCCGAGCGCCTGAAAATGTTGGGTGGTTATCAAATCAACCAGAAGCTCGTGAAGCTGGCCAAACCGGACGCGTTGGTGATGCACTGTCTGCCGGCCTATCGCGGCAAAGAAATTGACGAGGAAACATTCGAAGCCAACGCCGACACGATTTTCACGCAGGCCGAAAACCGGCTGCACGTGCAAAAGGCGATTTTGAATTGGGCAGTCGGTTAAAAATGGATTCGTGGATTGCTGGGTTCGTGGATTGATGTTGGAAACCTGCACTCAATAATCCATCAATCTATTTATCCATCTATCCGTTTTGCAAACAGACGCAAATACTTCACCGCCACTTTAAAATCCTTCGGCCACGGCGCACTAATCGTCAGGGTTTCGCCGGTGACAGGATGCAGCAGTGTCAGTTGTTCCGCGTGCAGCGTGGTGCGGGAGATCAACGGCCGTTCTTCGTGTCCGCGTTTGAGCCGGTAATTCGGTTTCAATCGGGAAAGCCAGAGCGGTTTGCCGCCATAACGCTCATCGCCGACGATGGGCAATCCGGCGTGGCGCAGGTGGACGCGAATCTGGTGGGTGCGGCTGGTATGCGGCTCGCAGCGGAGCAACGTCCAGCCGGAGAATTTTTCAAGCACTCCAAAAATCGTTCGCGAGCGTTTGCCGTTTTCCGGGTCAATACGCATCAGGCCGGTCCTGACCGGGTGGGGCGCGAGCCCGGCATCCACCTCGAATTTTTCCGCTGTCGGCGTTCCTTGCACGAGGGTGGCGTATTGCTTGAGCGGTTTTTCGGAGCCGAACAAATTGGCCAGCGTAATGAGCGCCGGCTTGGATTTGGCAAGCAGAAGCACCCCACTGGTATCACAATCAAGCCGGTGTGCATTCATCAGATAATTCAGCCCGCGTTCACGCGTCCACGGTTTGCCGCCGGCGATGGCGGCGTGAAGCAACTTCATCAGATTTGGCCGCTGCGGGTCGTAGCGGTCGGGCGAGGTCAAAAGTCCGCCGGGTTTGTCGAGCGCGAGCAGGTATTCATCCTCAAAGAGGACGGGAATTTCCCAAAACTTGCGCAAGGCCGGTGACGAGAGTTTAATACAGCTCACAGTTTTTAATCGCAATCCCGGTCTCAATCGTAGCTGAAAAACGGATCAGGATTACGATTAAAACCTATCGGGCGTCGGTTGCCGCTTGCGGGTGATAGGCCGGCGTGCTGCGCAATTCGCGGTTGGCTTCGATCTGGAGCCACTCGTTGAACGCCTCGTTTTGCTGCGCGCGGCGGAGTTGAGCGATAAATTGTGGCATCTGTGCGTTCATGGCCGCCTGATCCACCGGCAATTGGGATTGAACGTAAAGGACAAACCCTCCATCGCTGGTTTCTTCGAAACCGCTCGTTTGGCCAACCGGCGTGCTGAACGCAGCCTGCTTGAGTTGATCCAGTTCGGCGCGAGCACCCAGTGCGGGCAGGTCTCGCGTGCTCAGCGAAAAGGGCGGCAACGCCTGTGGCGGCAACCCGGCGGCAACGCAGGCGGACGCGAAGGTCCGGCCGGCGGCCATCTGGCTGGTAAGTGTGTGAACGAAATTGGTGCCGGCGCGTTGCGCGAGCAGTGTGGCTTCATGCAACCGATAATCCTCCACGACGCGGGCGCGGATTTGGCCAAACGCCGGGATTTCGCTGGGCAGTTGTCTGACCAGCGCGATGATGTAGATGGCATCCGGTCCGACAACCGGGCCGGCGAGCGGCTCGTCGGGTGTCAGCTCAAAGGCGCTCTTGGTGAATTCCGGGGGCGCGTCAAATTCTTCCGGGCCGTAGGCGCTGGCGAACGGAGCGGTGGGATGGACGGTCAATCCCTTTTGTTTGGCGACGGTGGCGAGGTTTTCCGGGGTCACCGGTTCGAGGGCGAAAAGCGCATTGGCAAAGTCATTGGCCTGCTGGTTCGCGTCGGTGAGCGCGCGGTTCCGCACCAGCAATTCCCGGATTTTCGCCTTGGCTGCGTCAGGCGTCTTGGCGTCGGGAAAATAATCGGGGCCGAGCTGGCGGTAATTGGACGCGACCACTTCCTCGAGGTTGGTCCTGGCCCATTCCGCCTTCGCTTGCGCCAGGTAATTGGACACGTTGAACTCGACATAGCTGACCTGGACGCGATCGGGCAGGCGGTAGGCGGCGAGGTAATTCGTGTAATATTGCGCGACGGCGTCCGGCGTGACCGTGACCGCGGACAAATAGTTTGACGGGGAAAAGAAAACAGCTTGCACGGAAAATTCCCGATGCTCGCGCTCGTACTCCGCGACTGCCACCTGCGGCGTGATGAGTTCGCCTGGCAAACCCACCGTTTGAACCAGTTGTTGGATGACCAGGTCATGACGGACATACCGCGCGAAATCGTCGGCGGTCAGGCCTTCCGGCTGCAAAAACTGTTTGACGAAGACATCCATCGGCACGGGTTGCCCGTTTCGCCCGAATGAACGCAACATTTCCGCCGCCGTTTGTTCCACTATGTCATCACTGATATGAATCCCCAGGTCGGCAGCTTTTAGATTGAACAGAAGGTGGATATAGATTTCACGCTCCAGGTCGTTTTTGGAGAGATTGGGATTTTTGTCCGGCCACTGGTTGTAATGAATCCGATAAAAGATATAGTACTCGTTTCTGCCTTCGACATAATCTTGCAACGTGAGTTTGTGGCCGTAAATCGTGCCGAAATCATCGCTCGCCCGTCCGCCGCCACCACCGACGCGCGAAGGCCCGGCACCCCAATAAATGAAGGATATAATCGTGAGCCCGGCGATGAACCACCACAGCCACTTTGAATGCTTGCGAATCGTCCCGATCATAGTGAAAAAATGGAATGTTTAGTGTACGCAGCCGGAGCAACCGCGGTCAAACGCAAAAGCGCACCGATGAACAAAGAACAAAGCCAAGCACCAACATCCAAGCTCCAGAGAAACTTCAAGCTCCAAATCCCAAAGTCAGCCAGCGGCATTGGCATTTTGGGGCTTGGTAATTGGAGCTTCTCTGGATGTTGAAGCTTGGAATTTGGAGCTTTTACTCCTTCAGCCACTTGGCCGCGTCCGTCGCCGCGTAGGTGATGAGAATGTCCGCGCCGGCCCGCCGCATGGCCAGCAGACATTCCAGCGTCACCGCCCGTTCGTCAATCCAGCCATTGGCGGCGGCAGCTTTGATCATTGAATGTTCCGCGCTCACGGCGTAGGCCGCGGTCGGATAACCGAATTCCGTTTTGACGCGGTGAATCAAATCAAGGTACGCCAGCGCCGGTTTGACCATCACAATGTCCGCGCCTTCCTGAATGTCCAATGCCACTTCGCGCAACGCCTCGTTCGCGTTGGCGGCGTCCATCTGGTAACTGCGACGGTCACCGAACCTGGGCGCGGACTCGGCGGCTTCGCGAAACGGCCCGTAAAACGCCGATGCAAACTTCGCCGCGTAACTCATGATGGGCGTGTCAGTGAAACCGTTTCTGTCCAGCTCGGCGCGAATGGCGCGGACGCGGCCGTCCATCATGTCGCTGGGCGCGACGATGTCCGCGCCGGCCTCGGCATGGCTGGCGGCAGTGCGCGCGAGCAACGCGAGCGACGGGTCGTTCAAAATCTTTCCACCCCGCACGACACCGCAATGGCCGTGCTCCATGTATTCGCACAGGCATACGTCGGTGATGACGAGCAGCGACGGCACTTCTTTTTTTAGCAACCGGGCCGTTTGCTGGACGATGCCATTTTTCGCATAAGCGCCGGAAGCCTTAGCGTCCTTTTTGTCGGGAATGCCGAAAAGCAAAACCGCCGGGATGCCGTAAGTGTGGGCGCGCGCCGCTTCGCGCACAAGTTCATCGGGCGAAAGCTGAAAGACACCGGGCATGGCGGCGATGGGGTGGCGCATCCTGCGCCCGCTGCGAACAAACAGCGGCAGGACGAGTTGTTCGACGCTCAACCGCGTCTCGGCGACCAGCCGCCGCAACGCCGGCGACTGCCGCAACCGGCGCGGGCGATAAACAGGAAATCCAGGCAAATTCATGTTTCCAGTGTAAGTCTTGCGCGCCTCGTGCAAAGCGCAAATTGCGGGTGGGTTCAGGCTTTGCAACGAATGAAAATGGGCTACATTGCCGTCATGCGGCGGCTAAAACAGATTTTCTGGACGGCAGTAACGCTGGCCGTACTGTTTTTCGGGGTTTATCTTGGCATAACGATCTCGCGCTGGCTCAAAACGGGTTCGGGTTTGCGATTTGAAAACACCGCGACGGTCGTCCAACAGGTGCAGACGCTGTCCGACCTCGTCACGGTCAAATATGTCATGGAAAAAGTCGTCGTCCTGGAGGACGCGAAGTGGTATGGCGAAAGCCGCGTGCTCCTGCTGGCGCACGGCATCGTCAAGGCGGGCATCGACCTCAATCGCATCACCACAAACGACGTGACGATTTCCGGCAAGAGCATCTCGATCAAATTACCGCCGCCGCAAATCACCGACGCCTACCTCGACGATAGGCAAAGTCAGGTGATTGATCACGATACCGGCCTGTTGCGCGTGTTCGACAAGGACCTCGAACAAACCGCCCGCGAAAACGCCGTAGATGACATCCGGCGCGCGGCGCACAACGCCGGGATTCTGAACGACGCGGACCAGCGGGCGCGATTGGAATTGGAATTATTCTTCCGGGAAGCGGGTTTTGAACAGGTGGAGCTTCACTGAAAACAGTTCACTCTCAGCGAGGAATCCACCTTGACTGGACAGTGCCCCGATTTTGGTCAACGATGACGATGGATTTTAACCGGATGCGGATTTTCCGCATCGGTTTCATGTTCCACGGTAACGGACAGCCGGCGTCGGGGCGGGGAAATTTTGCGCGCCGCCGCACGTAGCTGCATCAAGTACAGTGCGCTGGCGGGAGCGGAAGGCTGGCGGTCGGTAACTTCGGCTTGACCGACCACCTCTTGCCACTGCCTTGCTAAATTTGCCTTTTTGGCCATGCCCGCGATGCCGCAATTCATGTGCCAGAAAATAGTACGGGTTTGTGGCGGGAAAATGGAGATTTGGTGAATTACTTGTTACTTTTTCCCGAGCCGCTCCAGAAGTTTGCCATGAATTCCGCCGAAGCCGCCATTGCTGAAAACACAAATGATGTCGCCGCCCTGAGCATTTTTTGCCATGTGCGCAACAATCGAATCCACATCCGGCAAATAGGCTGCGTCTTTGCCGGCCGTTTTCAAATCCTGCATCAACTTTTCGGGATTCAACCGTTCCCCGGCGGCAATTTGCTCCAACCGCGCGACAGCGGAAACCACCACCGCATCGGCATCGGCAAAAGCCCCGGCCAGTTCGGATTGGAAAACATTTCGCCGGGTCGTGTTTGAGCGCGGCTCGAAGATGGCCCAGATTTTTTTGCGCGGATATTTCAGCCGCAACGCTTTCAGCGTTTCGCGGATCGCCGTCGGATGGTGGCCGAAGTCGTCCACCACGGTCACGCCGCCCGCGATGCCGCGCACTTCCATCCGCCGTTTGATGCCGGTGAAGGTGTCGAACGCGGACTGGATTTGATGATTTTTCAATCCGCAATGCTTGGCGCAGGCGATGACCGCCAGGGCATTGCGCACGTTGAATTCGCCCACCAGGTTCAGGTGAAATTTGAAACTGGGAATCTCAAACTCGGTGGCCGTCGGACCGTAGCGGAGATTGAAGGCACGGACTTTGTTGTTTTCGCCCAGACCAAATCGCTGCACCGGGCAATAATTCACGTCCAATAACGGCGCAAGGTTTGCATCGTCGCCGTTGCCAAGCAGCAGGCCGTTGCGCGGAATCAGGCGGATGAAATGCGAAAATGATTTTTTGATCGCGTTTAGATTTTCAAAAATGTCCGCGTGATCGAATTCGAGGTTGTTGATGACGGCGATCTCCGGCTGGTAATGGATGAACTTGCTGCGCTTGTCGAAAAACGCCGTGTCGTATTCGTCGCCCTCGATGATGAACCACTCACTGTCCGAGAACCGCGCGCCCTGGCTGAGATTGTTCGGAATGCCGCCGATGAGATAACCCGGATTCAGCCCATTGTGCTCGAACACCCACGCAAGCAGCGCCGTGGTCGTGGTTTTGCCATGCGTGCCGGCGACGACGATGGAACGTTTGCCGCGAATGAAAAATTCCGCGAGCAGTTCCGGCAACGAGCAATAACGCAATTTGTGATCGAGAACAAATTCCGCTTCCGGGTTGCCGCGGGAAATTGCGTTGCCAATCACCACCAAGCCGGGTTTATGGCTCAAATTCCGTTCTGCATACCCGTTTATCACCTCGATTTGTTTCGCGGCGAGGAACGTGGACATCGGCGGATAAACATTCTGGTCCGAGCCGGTGACCTCAAAACCTTTCTCTTTCATGGCCGCCGCCGCCGAGGCCATCGCGGTGCCACAAATACCGACAAAGTGAACCGATCTGATTTCCGGTGGAAACATGCCGGGCAATTAAACCACGAAGACACGAAGGCATAAAGTTTTTTGCGCTTCGCCCGTTCCTGACCGGGCGCTTCCAAGCGGGCTGGCGACCACAACCCCGCCGAGAAATTTCCGGATTTCCTGAAAGAAACGCATCGCCTTTTACGAGTAATTGTTGTATGAGTATTATCATGACGTTGCTGGTGGAAGATCCGATTCCCACCCGTTACACACTCCTGAGCCGGCTGGAAGACCGTGGGGACCAGGACAGTTGGAAGAATTTCTTCGACACCTACTGGCGGTTGATCTATTCGGTCGCCGTCAAGTCCGGGCTGACGGAAGCCGAGGCTCAGGACGTGGTTCAGGAGACCATCATTTCCGTTGCCCGGGACATCCATAAATTCAAGCGCGACCGCACGCTCGGTTCGTTCAAAGGCTGGTTGCGCAACATCATCCGCTGGCGCATTGCCGACCAGTTGCGAAAACGCACTCGCGCCAGTTGGGGGGACGCCGCCAAAACCGGCGCGGACCTGCCGCGACCGGACGTGGCGGAAATTCCCGACCCGGCCCGTGAAGCCGCGGAATCCGTCTGGGAAGAGGAGTGGCAGGCAAATCTGCTGAAAGCAGCGATGGAAAGAATCAAACCCCGCATCAAGGAAGAACACTGTCAAATCTTCGATTTATACGTGATCAAGCAATGGCCGGTGAAAAATGTGGCCCGGGCGTTGGGGGTCAATGTGGGACTGGTTTACCTGGTCAAATATCGCATTTCGGCATTGCTCAAAAAGGAAGCACGCCGACTGGAGGAAGAATGGAATGGACACTGATGTGGAGCTGGAGCCAGCGTCATGACTGAACCTGCCAATCCGGCCCGTGAAGCATCAGCCGCGGCTGCCCCGCCGGCAGCTCCGCCGGTCGTTCCGGATCATCAACTCATCCGGGTCACATTGGTGGTGGCGGCAGCGGCCAAGTGTGGCTGGCCCGGAACGTTTTGGGAACTTACCGCGCCGTCAAAATCGTGTATGAAACAACCGCCGGGCATAAACGGCCCTTCGGCGGGGAACTTGACGGCGTCATGAAATTCGAGCCGATCTCGCGCCAGCACGACGGGTTGGTGGACATCCTCCACGTCGGCGGCGGCGCGGCGGCGGGATATTTTTATTGTGTGATGGAATTGGCCGATGACATCGCGACCGGCCCGAACATCAACCCCGAACATTACCAGCCCCGGACCCTCGCGCATGACCTGGCCGGACGCCGGCACCTGCCCATCGGCGAATGCATCCGGCTCGGGGCGACCATCGCGTCGGCCCTGGGTTTCCTGCACCGGCACGGTTTGATTCATCGCGACATCAAGCCCGGCAACATCATTTTTGTGAACGGCTTTCCCAAACTGGCGGACACCGGGCTGGTCGCCGAAATAGCCGAACCCAGCTCGTATGTCGGCACGGAAGGCTTTATCGCGCCGGAAGGCCCCGGCACAATACAGGCGGACATTTATTCCTTGGGAAAAGTCCTTTACGAAATCAGCACCGGCAGGGACCGGAACGACTACCCGGAACTGCCGGCGCACCTGGAGGACAACCGGGAAGGGCGGGACTTGATCCAATTCAACAAAATCGTCGTCAAAGCCTGCCGGGCAAACCCGTCGCAACGGTATGAATCCGCCGACGAGCTGATGACTGCCTTGCTCACGTTCCAATTCTGCCGGCACGACCCGCGCAGGGAAAAAACCCGTGACCTGCTGACAAAATTGATTGAGGTCGGCGGGATTTGCGTTGCAATTGGCGTTTTCGCCTTTCTCCTCTGGCGGATTATCTGGCTCTTGCGGCACGGCCAATGACCGCTTTCTGTCGGCACAACCCGCACAAGTCCTTCCCATCAAGGAACTTAAACCTGAATCATTTTTTGAAAGATTTTTGAAAGAATCAGCCATGTGCTGACGAGTAGTATTATGATAAGATCAAAATGTCTATGAAGCCATCAATCCATTCAGACCGTTTAAATCGGGTGCCGTCGGTCCCGGTACAACCAGACAAAGCCTTTACCCTCACCGAATTGCTCGTGGTGGTTGGAACGCTCGCGGTGCTGGCACTGGTGCTGGTGCCGGCGCTTGCAGGCACCAAAATAGACACTTGGCGGATCCAGTGTCAGAACAACCTCAAACAGCTCCAGGTTGGTTTCCAACTTTTTGCGCAGGACCATGGCGATATGCTTCCACCGGCGGGTTGGGCTGCTACAGCGAGTCAAATTTCCTGGGATAGCTTCATCAACAAATACATCGGCGGCAATCTGTCGGATCTTGAAATTGTGGACGGCGGCGGCACTTTTTTCCAAGGAAATTTCCCCGGAGCGGACCCGGCCCCGGCAATTCTGGCATGTCCGGCAGATACGTTTCCCAAAGTGAATTGGATAGGCGGCTACCAGCCCTGGTTTTCACTGCGGTCTTACGCCATGAATGCAGTGGGGGCAGCCCAAGGGACGGGTTATCAGGTGAGTGACCAGAACCGGACCTACCCGTTGCCAGATCTTACCAAACCCGGTATGCATGGCGTGGGCATTTACTGGACCGACACCGGTTCCACGACTGACTGGGATGCCCGTGGCTACAAGACTTCCGTGGTGTGCGATCCGGCAGGAACCATTTTGCTGTGCGAAAACACTCATGGCCAGCAGGTTGCCGGCAATATCTGGACGTGTTGCTGCATCGGCCCAGAGGGAAGTGGCAGTGCTCTGGTCCAGATTGATACCACTACAAATCCGACGCAAAATCCCAACTCGGCCACTTCGGTCAACCAAGGCATCCTTTTATATCAGGCGCACTGGAACCGGTTCAACTACGCTTTTCATGATGGCCATGTTGCGGCGCTCTCGATACAGCAGACCGTTGGCGCTGGCACGCTGACAGCGCCGAGAGGCATGTGGACGGTGGTGGCCGGCGACTGAAACAATGTAATTCTCCAAATAATCTCCAGGGCGATGAACAAAAATAGGACCTTCAACTTCCCGGAATCATGAAAACAAAAATTGTTGACGGCGGTGAATTCGCGAATCAAAACCCGCGGACGAGGCCTGCGGCCCCGAAGATTTTCAGTGGCCGCTTCGCGGTGGCAGTCTGGTTTCTGGCCATGACGATATTTGTTCCACTGGCCAATGCGGTGCCGGTGCAATTGCTCTCGGCGCGAAATCCTTCCGTGCCCCTGCCAGCGGGCGGCGACGGCAATTCCGCCGCTCCCGGCCTCAGTCCCGATGGCCGTTTTGTGGTTTTCACCAGCGCGGCCAACGACCTCGTGCCCGGTGGCAACAGTGTGTATGCCTTGAACGTATTCCTCCGCGACCGCGCCAGCAACACCACTACGCTGGTCAGCGCCAACTTAAGCGGTACCGGTGGCGGGAACGGCAATTCGATGCTCGGCCAGGTTTCCACCAACGGGCAATTCGTTGTCTTCCAAAGTGACGCCAGCAATCTGGTGCCGAACGACACGAACGGAGTGACGGACATTTTTGTCAGCGATCTGGTGGCGGGGACAACTACACTGGTGAGTGTGTCAACGAATGGCGGGCCAGCGAACGGGGCCTCGACTGATCCGGTCATGACACCGGACGGCCGGTATGTGGCTTTCATCAGCAGCGCGTCGAACCTGGTTCCGGGCGACACCAACGGCATTCCGGACGTCTTTGTGCGCGATTTGATTGCCGGAACGAACTGTCTGGTGAGCGTGGGCGCGTTCCTTGCCCCCAGCGGCCCCAGCTCGATCATGGCCACGCCGGTCATTACCCCGGATGGCCGGTACGTTGCGTTTTTCAGCCTGGCGACAAATCTCGCACCAGCGGTCCCTGGCACTTCCACAGGCGAAGTGTATGTGCGAGATCGGCTCATGGGCACGACGACCTGGGCCAGCACCAATGCCGCGGCGATTGTGTCCGCCACGCTGGGTTTGAGCGGCATGCCGGCTTATCATCCGCAGTTGAGTGACGGTGGGCGCTACGTCACCTTCAAAGCCGGCGCGACGTCAACGACGGGCGCCGTCGTGATTTTGCAATATGACTCAACCCTGGCGGCGACCGCGGTGATCAACACGAATAGCATCGGCTGGTCCACTACTCTCGATGACAGTTACGGTCCCGAAATGACTCCGGACGGCCGTTTCATCGCTTTTGCCAGGCACGAGGGTTCCCTTGGTTCGGGCTTTTCCAGTGTTCATGTTTGGGATACGCAACTAACCCTGGACACGCTTGTCAGTGATGATGGCAGCGGCGTCCCGACCAATACGGCTTCGTATATGCCGGTCATCAGCACAAACGGCCAGTTCGTGGCGTTTCTGAGCAATGCTACCAACCTGGTCAGCAATGCCGTGGTCAATGGCTCTCATGTTTACCTGCGCAACCTGCCGTCCAGCACCACGCAACTGGTGGACGTGGACACCAACGGCATCGGCTCGACCGCCGACACACTGACGTCCTTGAGCCTGAGCGCGGATGGGCAATGCGTCGCCTTCAGCAGTCCAGATGGCAGCCTGGTCAGCTTGGACAAAAATCGCGCCGAGGATGTTTTTGTGCGGGACCTGGTCGCGGGGACCACGGAAATGGTTTCACAAAGGGATGCGACGGTGATTCCGCAAGCGGCTGATGCGTTCAGCACGCTGTCCCCGTCATCGGTCAGTGCGGATGGCCGATGGGTGGCTTTCGCCAGTCCCGCGGATGACCTGGTTCCCAACGACACGAACCAGGAGCCGGACGTTTTTGTGCGCGACTTGGTGAACGGCACCAACGCTCTGGTGAGCGTCGGATTTGCCGGGGGGCCGGCCTTGGGCGGCGGCTCCGGAAACCCGGTCATCAGCACGAACGGCCGTTACGTGGTGTTTATCAGCGCGGCAACCAACCTGGTCGCCGGCCCGGTCAACACCTGTGGCAATGTGTTTCGCCGCGATCTTCAGGCCGGCACCACCGTCCTGGTCAGTGTGGGAACCGATGGGGTCAGCCCCGGGAATGACACTGCTTCCGATCCGGTGATCAGCCCGGATGGACGATATGTTGCCTTCCTGAGCTCGGCGATAAATCTGGCTGCGGGAATCACCAGCGGGGTGAACACTTACTGGCGGGACATGAGTCTGGGGCAGACTGTGGGACTGAAGGGTAATTACAATGCTTTTGATCCTTCCCTGAGCAGCAATGGTCGCTACGTTGCCTACGCCTATGGCGTTAACACCACCGCCACCAGATTGCAAATCCGGGACACGCAGCTCGGCGTGGACATCTATACCAATACGGGGACGGTCACCTCGGCGGCCATTGATCCGACCGGGACCAAAATCCTTTATCGGATTGCCAACGCCCTCTACGTGGACAACATCGCCACCCGATCAAACCTGTTCTCGATCGAAACCACGGGCACGGCTCCGATTCGGAATGCAGCCGGCTGGAGCGATGACGGCCGCTGGTTGACCTTTGTTTCCACCACCAACCTGGGCGCCGCAGACGACGGCACCAACAGGGTTTACCTGCTCGATTTCCAGACCGCCACGCTTTCCCTGATTGGCGTTGCCGGCCCGGGCACCGGCAGTTGGGACACCTTGTCCGATGCGCCGGTGATAAGCGGCAGCGGACAGTTCGTGGCGTACCGCAGCGTCGTGACCAATACGGTTATTGGAGACAATACCGCGCCCCCGAACGTGTTCTTCCTGGACCGCGTGACGGGATCCAACACGGTGCTGACCGTGGGGCAAGCCGGGTCCAGCCCGATTCTCTGGGTGTCCCGGCCCGTGATCAGCGATGACGGCGCAACCGTTGCCTTCCTGGACCTGGGTTCCAGCCTAGTGCCCGGCGATTTGAACCGCGTACAGGATGTTTTCGGGGCTTCACTAGATATCAACGCTGTACAACTGGGGCCGATAACGGTGCTGCCCGACGGTTCGGTTCAAGTCTCGATGACAGGATTGGCCGGACAGACGTATCTCATCGAGTATTCGACGGACCTTGTGAATTGGTTCACATTGACGGAGTTGACGCTGACAAACGGCGTGGGGCAGTTTGTGGATACTTCTACGAACGATTTTTACCAGGCTGTGGTACTCTCGCAGGCGTTGCCTCAATTGGGCGTGCCTCAATTTTCCACCGGAGGTGCGGCACAAGTCTCGGTGACGGGTTTGGCCGGGCAGACTTACATTATTGAATCTTCAACGAACCTCGTTAATTGGGTGCCGGTTTACACCAATGGTGGTTCGTTTATATTCACCGACCCAAACGCGATTGATTTCCCCTATCGCTTTTATCAGGCGGTGCTGCCGTAAGTCTCAAAAGCATCAAGCGGGGACACTTCAAAAAATTCCATCGCGTAAGTCACTGGCCATGAAACGGGTCAGCGCGAAAATCTTTGCGCCAGGAGGAAACGCGCGCGCGCTGCCGCCGAACAAACCGGGTCGGAATCGCTGGCAAAAATGCCGAATGTCTTTGCTCCATTATGACGCTCGTCCTCCGCGCTTTCAGCGGGTGACAGAACAGTCGTCGGGTTTTGATAAATTCCAGTGCCACCAACTCGCAGTGGTTCTATCGCGCCCGGCAGTGATAAAAATCAGCCTTTTAATTTCCTTTCCAAAATTTCGCCGGCCACCGACGGGTTCGCTTTGCCCTTGCTCAACTTCATCACCTGACCCTTGAGGAAATTTAACGCGGCCAATCCTCAGTCAGCTCCGTAGTTTGCTGCGGATTATGCTTCATGCGAATCCGCCAGATCAGTTCTTCGGGACCGACGATGCGAATGCTGGCAGGAAGCCGTTGAGCGCACCACATGACAGGCGCATAGCCGCGCTCGCCGCCTTGTGCGGCGGCGTTTTCCTGAGGCATGTCCTCGGCGTTTTCGTCGTCGCCGGATGACTTCTTAAACCACGACCAGGCGTGCGCGATCACCCAGTCGTAGCGCGGCAAATCGCCGGATGGTGTATTTTCCACCGTTTGCCGGATTTCGCGCGCGACCTTGGCCGGAGTACCCGAACGCTCCCGTCCATTCTCATGTTCCCAAATTGAATAGCGTGCGGTGATGACCGGCACCTCAATGCCGTTGCGGTCCTTGACCCAGAATATTTTTCCTGCACCAGCTTCGTAACGATCGTATTGAAAAGCCAGGATTGCCAACAGACCGTCAGTTTGGCTGGCGAAAACTTTGCAGGCCTTAAGAGCATCAGCAGAATCGTGCCGGATAAAATTGAAACCGACGATCCGCGTGTTGGTCTGCTTCATCATCGCCCACGTGCGCCGGGCATGTTGCGCCAGCAATTCCCACCGGTTCGAGCGATTGAGGCCGAAGTGGTCGGGATAATAATACCCGCCACCCCATTCAATGAAGCCGTCGTTTGGCGATTGAGTCGCCTGCGCGAATTCGATTGCTTCGGGGCACAACTGCGCCAAGTGGGCAAAACAGCACGACCAGCCGAACGGAATTTTTCCGCGTGCGGGATTGCCCCAGTAACTGTCCTTGCCAAAGAAATTCCCCTCCAGCCACTGCACATTGTCACCGTCGGTATCAACAAAAGCGACGGCGCTGCGGTGGTCTTTCCAGTCAATCGTTCGCGGGTCAAGGCACTTGACCTTGGGCGGCTCGGTCTTCCCGGTGCCGGCCATGAGAACCGGCAGATTCAGGCTCCAATTACTGGCGGTTTGGATGTCGCCAAAGCGCGTGGACAAATCGGTATTTTCGAATTCATCGCCGCAGTTCCAACCGAGAATGGGCGACAACGGTTCCAGCCATGCCATCGCCAGTGAAGCCGGCTCGCCGTTGCCATAAGCGGTGAACACCTTTTGTGCGATGGCCAGGTCGCGAACATGAGGTGCTCGCGGGTCTTGAAAGCAGAGCGCCCGGCGGTTGAACTGGTTTTTGTAGGTTTGAAAACACCAGAGTTGTGATTTCTCGCGGACATCCAACAGCAGCTTGAGGCCGCGCGCCTTTGCGTCTTTCTCCAATTCTTCGTCCACGATAATGCCGTCGAGCAATCCAGCCAGACTCGTGGCGACGTTGACGGTGCAATTCATACCCGGACGATCCGTATTGTTTTCACCCTTGGATTGGTCGCGCCGGTAAAGAATGTAACCTTTAATGATCCCTTGCCTGGTGTAACGATCCACCAATTCCCAGGGTCCAAAGGCGCCCGGCGTCGCCAACTCCGGATGCCGGGCGAGCAGGCGCGCATACCATTTCTCCAGGTCGCCATCACCGTTATTGACCCAGACCAGCTCATCTCCGTGGCCTTCGTTCACCGCCTGGGCGGCCAATCCCGCCACGGACTGCACCATCATCTGGAGCGCAACGCGGGGTTCGGGAAACTCCTGCTGGTTTGTCGTTCGGATTACCGCCTTCGGAAACGTTTGCGTCGGCCACCAACGGTTTTCGTCCGCCGCGGTGGGAAATACAAGCGACAAGAAAATGAGCGTAACAAGGAGGAGGCGGAAAACTCTTTTGGGGTTCATACTACCCCTTCAATTTCCGTTCCAGAATTTCGCCGACGAGCGCGGGATTGGCTTTGCCCTTGGAAAGCTTCATCACCTGGCCTTTGAGAAAATTAAGCGCGGCGGCCTTGCCGGATTTGAAATCGTTCGTCGGACCGGGATTTGCCGCAATCGCCTCATCGCAGAATTTTTCAATCGTGCCGGTATCGCTGACCTGGGCCAGACCTTTCTCTTGAACAATCGCTGCCGGCGATTTGCCGGTGTCGAACATCTCGGCAAATACCTGTTGTGCGGCGGAAGTGCTGATGGTTTTGGCTTCTACGAGACCGACCAGTTCGAGTAACGCCTCCGGTTTGAACTTCAGATTGGCCAACCCCTCACCCGGCTTCGCCACCTTCTCCCCATCGGATGGGGAGAAGGACGGGGTGAGGAGCGCTTCCGCTAATTTCGCCCGTAAATTGTTGATGACCCAGTTGGCGACGACTTTCGGGTTCTTAGACTGTTTCGCGATACGTTCAAAGTAATTACCGAGCGGCACGTCCCACACGAACGTTTGCGCGTCGGACGCAGGCAGGCCGTAATCGCGCATGAACCGCTGCTTGCGCGCCAGCGGCAATTCGACGACGCGTGACTTCACTTCCGCGAGCCATTTTTCCGTCGGCTCAAACGGCATCAGGTCCGGCTCGGGGAAATAACGGTAATCGTGCGCGTGCTCCTTCGTGCGCATTTCCTCCGTCACACCCGCCGCGTCGTCCCAGCGGCGCGTGGATTGGATGAGCTTGCCGCCTTTCGTCAGCACCTCGATCTGGCGCGGGATTTCGTATTCCAGCGCGCGGCGCACGCCGGAAAAGCTGTTCATGTTTTTGATTTCGATCTTCGCGCCGAGCTCCTTCGTGCCTTTGGGCCGCACACTCACGTTCACGTCGCAGCGCACCATGCCTTTCTCCATATCGCAATCACTCACGCCGCCGTAAACCAGGATGTCCTTGAGCGCGTTGAGATATTCGTAGGCCATGTCGGCGCTGGTGAGGTCCGGTTCGGACACGATTTCCATGAGCGGCACGCCGGCGCGGTTGAAATCCACACCGCTGTTGCGCTCAAAATGAATGCTCTTGCCGACATCCTCTTCCAGATGCGCGCGGGTGATGCGCACGCGCGCCATGCCGCCGTTGAACTCAAACTCGACGTAGCCGTTCGTGGTGGACGGCTGGTCGTATTGTGTGATCTGGTAGTTCTTCGGCATGTCCGGGTAAAAATAATTCTTCCGGTCAAACTTCGCGCGCGCCGGAATCTGGCAATTCAGCAGCAGGCCGGTGAGCACGGTGAGGCGCAATGCCTCCTCGTTGGCGACGGGCAGCACGCCGGGCAGTCCGAGGCAGACCGGGCAGACGTTGGTATTGGGCGGCGCGCCGAAGGCGTTGGCGCACCCACACCACATCTTCGACTTCGTTTTGAGCTGGACGTGCGTCTCCAGCCCGATGACTGCTTCGTAGTCCATAAATGCAGGCAAAGTTTAACCACGAATGGACACGGATGGACACGAATTTTTTGCTGCAAAAGAACACAACGAATTTCTTGTCGCGTCGTAGCAAAGCGAAGACGGAAACCACAGATGAACGCGCTTGCCACGCCGAAATAAACAAATATCGTGAGTGCGTTCCGCAACCATGAAAAGACTGATCGTTATGTCATTGCTGGCTTGCACGGGTGTTTCGCTTTCGGCTGAAAATTCCTCGAGTGCGTTGCCGCGCAGCACGCCGGAGGCACAGGGCATTCCTGCCGCTGCTATTCTCGCGTTTGTCGAAGCCGCCAACGAGCCAACCAACGCCATCCAGAGTTTCATGCTGGTGCGGCATGGTCAGGTCGTGGCCGAAGGCTGGTGGTCGCCCTACGGCGCGGAAATTCCGCACAAGATGTTCTCGTTGAGCAAAAGCTTCACGTCCACCGCCGTCGGGCTGGCCATTGCCGAAGGGAAACTCAGCCTGGATGATCCGGTGCTTTCGTTTTTTCCGGAGGACGCGCCACCCCAGCCAAGTGCCAATTTGAAGTCCATGCGGGTGCGCGATTTGTTGATCATGTCCAGCGGCCAGAATGCGACCAACGTGGCCCATTTGGGTGAGGTGATGAGAAATTCCGCGCAATCGGGGGAGAAAATAACCAAAGCGTTTCTCGCCGCGCCGGTGGAATGCAAGCCCGGTACGTTGTTCATTTATAACACGCCGGGAAGTTACATGCTGTCCGCCATTGTGCAAAAGGTGACGGGAGAAACCGTCTTCGATTATCTCCGACCGCGACTCTTCGAACCGCTCGGCATTGAAAATCCAACCTGGGACGCGAGTCCGCAGGGTATCACGTTCGGCGGCGTCGGATTGAACATCCGGACGGAGGACATTGCACGGTTCGGGCAGCTTTATTTGCAGAAAGGCGGGTGGGGTGGAAAACAACTGTTGCCCGCTTCGTGGGTGGAATCGGCCACTGCCCGGCAGACCTCCAACGGCAGCGACCCGGCGAGCGATTGGGACCAGGGTTACGGCTATCAATTCTGGCGCTGCCGGCATGGCCTTTACCGCGGCGATGGCGCGTTCGGGCAATTTTGCATCGTGATGCCGGAACAGGACGCTGTCGTCGCCATCACCAGCGGGACCGGAAACCTGCAAGCCATCATGAATCTGGTGTGGGACAAACTGCTCCCGGCGATGCAGACGGCGCCGCTGCCGTCCGAAGCTGAATCGGACCAAAAACTCGAACGCACACTGGCCGGTCTGACGTTGCAGCAACCGCAGGGCTCGGCCACGACCGCCATGGCGGCGCAAGTTTCCGGAAAGACATATTTGTTTCCGACGAATGCCCAAAACATTGACGCGGTAACGCTTGAATTCAAGGGACCGGACGCGACCTTCGTTGTACGCAGTCTGGGCCGGGAACATCGCATAGACTGTGGTTTCGGTGTTTGGAAAAAGGGACGGACGGCATTTGTTGCCGGAGCGGAACCGTGGATTGCGGCGCCAGTCGAACAGCCGGTTGCCGCCAGCGGCGCCTGGACGGCGGACGACACCTACACGTTGAAACTTGCCTACTATGAAACACCGCTGGCCATCACGTTCACGTGCCGATTTGCTGGAAACCGCGTGTTGTTGCTCAACGTTGAACACAGCGTGGAATTTGCTCCAACCAATCCGCCGCTGTTGGTTGGAAACGCCCGCTAAACCCGCCACCACTTCGCGTCCTTCGACTTCATCCGGAGTTGAGCAGACGTTAGCGGTTCGATGACCGCTTCACCGTCCACGTTCGCGCGGGGAATTTAACCAGGGATGAACGCGGAGGCACACGGATTTTTCAGTTCATTCGTTGCCCGCGCCGCAAAGCACGAACATCAAAATAGCTGAGGCCGTGCCGTCCATGGTCGGCTCGTTCGAGGAGTAATCGTGAAAGTCGTCGTGATAAACCGCCGGACCTTGAAACTCCGCCAGCGGGTCCGGCTCACGGATGGTCACGCCCTTGAGCGATTTGAAAATGCGCTCATAAACCGGTCCGTCCACGAGGCCGCCGCGCACGGGGCGTTTCAGCAATTGCACCGTCATCAGGTGAACGTCGCGCGGAAACACGGCGCCAATTTCGGTGAACATCGTGGTGCCCCACGGATTGCGGCCGAGCAACCAGTCACGCTGCTTCACAGCGAATGCGTGATAGCGCCGGTCGCCGGTCATTCTCTCGTAAAGCAGGCATTGCGTGACGAGCGCCACGACCAGATTGTCCGAGCACCAGATGAACGGTACGCCGATGCGATACGGATTTTTCTCTCCGGCGCGCACGCAGCGCTCGATGCCGTCGCGGTAATAGCCGGCGAGAATTTTTTTGAAGTTGCGATCCACCAGATCATAAAGCCGGAAGTGGCCGACGTTCATGAACGGGTAATATTGGTAATGCCCGGTCTGCTCCTTGCCCATCCAGCTTTCATCCGCCGCGAGTTTGGCGTAGTGCTTTGCTTCGTCGAGATAGCGGCGTTTGCCCGTGGCGCGAAAGAGTTCCGCCGCGCCCCATTCCATGTCGTCGGCCCAGGTCGTTTCTTCGTAGCGATAGGGCGAACTGTAGGAATTGCCTTGCTGCACGCCTTCCTTCGCGCGACCGAGTTCATAAACTTCCTTACCGGCTTGCAGACAGCGCGCGGCAAAATCTTTTTGTTGTGGATCGTCTTTCCAGATCTGAAACGCGAGCGCCATCGCGGCAGCATAGCGGCCCGCGAGATTTGCGATACCGGTGGACGCACTTTTGTATTGTTTCAAACCTTGCGGTCGGCCATCGGCGAAATACACGACGCGGGCGCCGCCCTTGCCCCAGCCGTAATCAACCGGGTCTTCCTGCGGCAAACGCCAACCCGCGTGATCACGGTCATCCGCAACTTGATGATAAAGCTGGTCGGGCGCGGGATGCAGCTTGAGCATCCAGTCGAGTCCCCAACGCGCTTCGTCAAGCAGGTCGGGGATCCCATTCGTTCCCGGCAGGCCGAGTGCCGTGAATTCATCGGCTAATTGCGGTGGAACAACCATTCGGCGGAGCTTTTCGTTGTAACGAGGTTTGGGGCTTAGTTCGTAGGCCAGAAGCATCTGCGCCGTGGCGTTTCCGGACGTGAGCAAATATTTCAGCAGGTCGCCGGCGTCATGCCAGCCACCGGTTGCGTCCATGGGTGTGCCGTTGGTCTGTGGACCATAAGCCGTGCGGCCATCAAGCTGATGACAATTCGTGCCGAGCCACGGATTGTAACCGCACCGTTGCTCGCGCATGAATTCCAAAAGCTCGGTGGGCAATTCTCCATACGGCGCATTCCCGATGTACAGCGGGAGCGATTTGGATTCGCCGAATTTCAAAACGAACTTGCCGGGCGTATGCACCGACGAAAAATCCAATCCGGCGTGGTATTTGAATTGTCCCCACGTGGCATTCGTGACGGGTTTGGTTTTGCCTTGAAAATATACATCGCCCTCGTTGTTCTCTGCGACCAGGGTGAAGCCGGGTGGCAATGGCGCCTTTGAAAAAGCGATGGCCAGCTTGGCTTCATTCACCTGATAGCCAACCTGGTTGACGCGGATGAAGATTTCGTCTCCGCGTACCGGGAAAACAGCCATCACGGCGAACACGAACGCGGCAGCCGATGCAAACAGGCTCCGGCTCGTCCGGCTTTCGGGTTTTGGATTTCGGAATTTTGAATGAGCTTCCTTGCACCGGCTCCGACAAAAAACATAATTCTGTTTCGCCACTATCATGGGGTTGGTTTCAGTTGAAGCAATGTATCCACGCGGACGAATTGGTAACCTTTGTTGGAAAGGTAATCGAGCAGTTTACCAAAGCGCGTGTGAAACTTGTCGGCCCGGCCCGGCCCGCTGCCGAGGTGCAGCAGCAAAATAAATCCATTCAGCCCATGCGGGTCTTCGTGCTCGCGCTTTACGATGCTGTCGAAAATGGCCTGGGACGAAACGAAATTTTTGTCTGCCTCGCCCGTGTAATCCGCGTTCGACCGCGTGCCGGGAGTGAAGTTGATGAGTGTCAGTCCCATCTCCGCGCTCCAGTGGACGATGTCTTCGTTGACTTGCTCGAACGGCGGCAGGAAATAGCGCACTTCCGTGCGGTTCACCCCGCAGCCCGCGAGTTTTTCCAGATTCGCAGCCAGGTCGGCGCGAAATTCCGCGTGGGTGACCAGTGTTTTCTCCGGCCTGTCCCAGTCGCAGTAAAGCAAGTGCTTGTCCGAATGCGGGCCAACGTAATTTCCCGCCGCTACAATCCGGCGGACGAGCGGCGCGAACTGGCGGTTCGTCAAAAAATCGCCCGTGAGGAAAAACGAGGCCCGCGCGTCATGCCGCGCCAACGCGTTCAAAATGATCTCGCCGCCCTCGGCAAAGGAATGTCCTGTGAACACCAGCGCGACGCGCTTTTCCCCGACCGGTCCGCGGATGATGCCGCCGTCCGCGAGCAGGCAGCCCGCGGCATTCGTCGCCGCCGACAATTCAGAGGCCGAAACCAGCAAGGCCAGCCCACACAGAATGCGCCGGACGTTCATCACGGAACCATCTTTGCCGAAACCTGCCGTGGAGCGAGAAAATTTTGGCAGCCGATATGGTCAGGCCGTGGCCGGATTTGCGCCGGTTTGAATCGCCGCGCGCCGGGCGCGTTTGCGGATGAACCATTGGTGGAAGGATTCCAGGTAAAGATAAATCACCGGTGTGATGTAAAGTGTCAGGCATTGTGACACGATCAATCCGCCGACGACGGCCAGACCGAGGGCTTTGCGGGAGGAACCGCCCGCGCCAAAACCGAGGGCAATGGGCAACGTGGCCATGAGCGCGGACATGGTGGTCATCATGATCGGCCGGAAGCGCAGCAAACAGCCTTCGTGAATTGCGTCGTCCGGTTTTTTCCCATGTTCACGTTGCGCGACGATAGCGAAGTCGATCATCAGGATGGCGTTTTTCTTCACGATGCCGACCAGCATGATCAGGCCGACAAAGCCGTAGATGTTCAGATCAAAGTGGAACAGCATCAACGTAACCAGCGCGCCAAAACCGGCGGACGGCAGGCCGGACAAAATCGTCAGCGGATGGATGAAGCTTTCATAAAGAATCCCCAAAATGAGGTAAATGATAAGAATGGACATGACGAGCAAAACCGCCAGCCCCTGTTGCGAAGATTGGAAAACCTGGGCCGCACCTTGAAAGCTGCCGGTGACGGTCGCCGGCAGGTGCATTTGATTTTCGAGTCTCTGAATTTCCGCGACCGCCGTGCCGAGCGCCACGCCCGGGGCGAGGTTGAAGGAAACGGTGACTGACGGCAACTGGCCGACGTGCGAAATGCTGGTCGGGCCGAGGCTGCGCGTGAACGTGGCAACGGCGCTCAACGGAACAATTTTGGGCTGATTATTGGTGTCGGTGAACGAACTGGTGATGTAAAGTTGCGAGAGCGCCGCCGGATCGAGTTGAAACTGCGGTTCGACTTCGAAGACGACCCAGTATTCGGCCACATCGGAGTAGATCGTGGAGGCCTGCATTTCACCGTAGGCATCGTTGAGGGCGTTTTCTATTTGCTCCGCGGTGATGCCAAGCGCGGCGGCTTTGTCGCGATCAATTTCAACATTGACCTGCGGGTTGGCGATTTGCAAATCGCTCGTCACATCCTGCAAGCCGGGTAATTGGGCCATTTTTTCCGTCAAAATCGGCGCCCAGTGGAAAAGTTCCTTCGTATCGGTGTCCTGTAAGGCGTATTGATACAACGACTTGGTCAGGTTGCCGCCGACACGAATGAGCGGCAGGTTTTGCAAATAGACGTTGAAACCCGGCACCTGTGCCAGTTTCGGGCGGAGTTCCTGGATGATTTGGTCCGCGCTCAACTTTCGCTCGGAGCGCGGTTTCAAGCGCATGAACATGCGGCCGTTGTTCAAAGTGGAAGACGCCCCACCGGCGCCGATGGCGGACATGAATCCATCAATGTTCGGGTCGGCGGCGACAATTTTTGCCGCAGCCATCTGGTGTTGCCTCATGGCATCGAAGGAAATGTCCTGCGACGCCTCGGTGATGGCAAAAATCTGGCCGGTGTCCTCGCTGGGGAAAAATCCCTTGGGAATCACGTAAAATAAGATCATGGTCGCGATAAAAACGGCGAACGATATCCAAAGCGTTACGCGCCGATGACGCAAGGCAACCTGCAACGTGCGGTCGTACGTCCCCCGCATCCCATCAAAGAAACGCTCGAAGGCGTTGTAAAGCCGTCCGTGTTTGCGTCCGCGTTCCGAATGCACGAACCGGCTGCACATCATTGGAGTCAACGTCAACGAGACCAGGCCGGATACCAGCACGGCGCAAACGATGGTCACGGCAAATTCGTGCAGCAACCGTCCCAGCAGGCCGCTCATGAACAGCACGGGAATAAACACCGCCGAGAGCGAAAGCGTCATGGAAACAATGGTGAACCCGATTTCCTTGGAGCCGTTTAACGCCGCCTGCATCGGCGGCTCGCCGTTTTCCATGTGCCGCACGATGTTTTCGAGCATCACAATCGCGTCGTCCACCACGAACCCGACGCAAAGGGTCAGTGACATGAGCGAAAGATTGTCAAGGCTGTAGCCGAGCAGTGCCATGACGGCGAACGTGCCGATGATGGACATCGGCAGCGCCAGACTGGGAATGAGGGTTGCCGAAAGGTTCCGCAGAAAAATGAAAATCACCATGACTACAAGGCAGACGGCCAAAAACAGCGTGCGTTCGACATCCGTCACCGATTCACGAATGGACAGTGAACGGTCAAAAAGAATGTCGAGCTGAACGGCTGCGGGAACCTGTTCGCGGAATTGCGGCAGTAATTTCTTGATATTGTCCACCACGGCGACCGTGTTTGCGCCCGGCTGGCGTTGAATGGCCAGCACCACGGCGCGGGTGCTGCGTTCCGCGGTGTTATACCACGCGGCCACCTTGTTGTTTTGCACGCTGTCGAGCACGTTGCCCAATTCCTCCAGCCGCACGGGATTGCCGTTGCGATAGGCGACAATCATCGGGCGAAACGCCGCCGCGTCCTCAAGCTGGCCGGTGGCCTGCACAGTGAACGCCTGGTGTTTGCCGTAAAGAATGCCGGTCGGTTGATCCACGTTGCCCGCTGCAACCGCCTGCTCAACCTGGTCAATGCCGAGGCCGTAAGCCGCCAGCTTGTTCGGGTCCACCTGGATGCGCACCGCATATTGTTGCGAGCCGTAAACGGAAACCTGCGCGACGCCATTCACCATCGAGATCTGTTCTGCCAGCAAATTTTCGGCATAATTATCCACCGTTGACAGCGGCAGTGTTGGCGACGACATGGCCAGATAAAGAATTGGTGCATCCGCCGGATTGACTTTTCGATAAGTCGGCGGGGTGGGCAGATTAGGCGGCAATTGTTTCGAGGCGAGCGTGATGGCCGCCTGCACGTCCTGCGCCGCGGCGTCAATATTGCGATCCAGCGAAAATTGAATGGTGATGGACGAAGCACCCAGCGCGCTGATGGACGACATGGAATCCACACCCGCAATGGTGGAGAATTGCTTTTCCAACGGCGTGGCCACGGCGGAAGCCATGGTCTCGGGACTCGCGCCGGGCAGATTGACCGAGACTTGAATCGTTGGATAATCCACGCTCGGCAGATCGCTCACCGGCAGCAGGCTGTAACCGATGACGCCGAACAACAGAATGCCCGACATGACCAGCGTGGTCATCACGGGCCGGCGAATGAACAGTTCGGGAACGCTCATGGCGCGTTGGTGGCTGAAGCGGTCGAGGCCGGCTGGACTGAACTCGTGATGCTCACCTTCACGCCGGGCGCAAGGCGCAACTGGCCGTCCGTCACCACCGTCTCACCAGTTTGCAAACCCCTTTCTACCACGGTTTCGTTTTGATAGGTGACGCCGACCGTGACCGGGCGATTCTCAACAATTTGACTGGTCGCGTTCGTTGGATCCGGTTTCACGACGTAAACGAACTGATTATTTTGTCCTGTCTGCACCGCTTGTGACGGCACGACAACCACGTTTGTCAGTTCCGAAAGGGTCAGTTCCACTTCCACAAATTGTCCCGGCCACAACGCCCTGTCTTCATTCGAAAACGTCGCCCTCAACTGAATCGTGCCGGTCGTTTCATCAACGCTGTTGTCAATGAAAGTCAATTCACCCTGTACCGGCGGCCCATCCATGTTTTGAAAAGTCACCGACACCTTCAGTGTTTTTTTACGCATTTCCATTTTGATCTCCGGCAGGTATTGCTCCGGCACGGCGAACGCGACGTAGATCGGATGAATCTGGTTGATGGTCAGCAGCACGTCGTCCGGCGCCTTGACTACATTGCCCACGTAAGATTGCAGGCCGCCCGTTACACCATCCGCCGGCGCATCAATGTGGCAAAACTCCAGGTTCAAAAGCGCGTTGGTGATGGCCGCCTTGTCCGCCGCCACCGTGCCGGTGGACGCGTCGAGACTGGCCTTGTCCGTGTCCAATTGATCTTGCGAGATGATTTTTGAGTCGAACAATTTCAGGTCGCGCGAATAATTAGCCCTGGCATATTCCAACTGTCCTGAATCGCGTTCCAGATTCGCACGCGCCTGGTCCAGCGCCGCCTGCGAGGGGCGCGGATCAATCGTGAACAGCGGGTCGCCTTTCCTCACTTCCTGCCCTTCCTGGAAATGAATCTGGCTGATCATCCCCTGAATTTGCGAATGCACCGTCACGGTCGAATACGGCATCACGTGGCCGACCGGGGGCGGATCAATTCGCACCGGGAGGTTCGTTTCGACCGCCAGCGCCACGAGCACTGGCACGCCCACGCCGCCGGCGTTGTTTTTGCCGCGCGAACAGCCATTGGCCAGCATTGCCGCGGCAAGTGCGAACGTGGAAAGAAAAAGGAATTTTTTCATGGCTGGTTATTTCACGAAGCTGATTCTGACGTGCTGTTTCCTCACCGGCTGAAAAGCCGCCGCGAATTTCCGCAAAAATGCCGCGCGTTCCTTCTGGAATTGGGAATCGGAAACCGGCCGGCCCATGATGAGCCAGGTCAATTGGGGAAACGCCGCGGGAAACATCGTCAGCGAACGCATGGCCAGCATCACGTGGCGCGGGTCGAGCCCGGTGGAGATTTGGCCGCGCGCCTGCCGCTGCCGGATGCGTTCCAGGCCGCGTGCCGTCGCCGCGCGCCGGTTTTTTTCGTCAATCAACCTCTTGTCGGCCTCCTGCAACGCCTCCCATTCCAGCAGGCGGACCCAGTCTGTGTCCTTGCACGCGGCTTCGAACCAAAAGGTGAGGCTTTCCGCCGGGTCGCCCGACAACGTTTCAGCCCAAGCCTGCCGCTCGGCCATTTTCAGGCGCAACACTTCGCGGAACAAATGTTCCTTGTTGCCGAAATAATGATAGAGCATCCGTTTGTTGATGGCCGCGCGCCGCGCAATCGCGTCCACACGCGCGCCGGCAAAACCGTTGGCGGCGAATTCCTTGAGCGCGGCGGACAGGATGCGTTCGCGCGTGCGTTGGGGATTTCGCCCTGCCTGCGTGGACGAAGCCGGTTTCAGACACAATGCGGCCTTGCGAGCGTGCCCCCGCATTTGCAGGTTGTGCTCTTTAAGCACTACGGCGCGGCGAAGGCCCGCCGTGCCGTCGTTCAACCGTGCGGATTTTACCATACTTGGATAAGTAACCATCGAGTTACTTAAAAAGCAAGCCCTTTTGTTGGTTCGGCCTGTCGTGCCGGTTCAACCGGCCGGCGGCGGGTCGGGGGGCGCGCCGCTGTGGGGACGGTTGAGTTCCTCGATTTCCTTCATCATTTTTTCGGCGGCTTCCGCGGAAAGGCTGTGCGAAACGGTGAGCCCGAAATGCCGTTTCAAGTATTCGTCCAGCCGAATCCACCGGCCCTCGTAATACACCTGCCCGGTCCAGGCGCAGACGGTGACAAACTCCTGCAGTTTCTCGAGCCGCAACAGGATGATGACAATGAAAATCAGTACCATGGCCACCGTCCCCATAAGCACCACCGACGTGATCTGGCTGGATAGGGCGTCGGCTTCGGCGCGTTGTTGGCTGGCATTCAGGGCATATTCCTCCTCCTGGCCCATCCGGAACAACACCCGCCCCATTTGTTCCATCATGCTTTTGCCCTCATCCGTCAACGCAATGGCCAGCGTGTCGTGCAGATTGGTCCGGCCCATGACGATTTTATCCGGATTGATGCCCAACCGCGTGGTGATGAGGTCTTGCAGTTCCAGAATGTTGGTCTGCTGGCCCACATTGTCATGGGCGAGCTTTTGCAGTTCCTCTATGTCCGTGTGGAGGGAGGACATGACCTTTCCGTAGGAGCCAAGATATTCTTCGCTGCTGGTCAGGAGATAGCCGCGCCGTTCGGTTTCCGCATCCAAAAGGTGATACTGGGTTTGCTGGACCAGGTTCAGGACCTTGTAGACATGCGACATCTGGAAAAATGAATTCCTGAATTGCCCGGTGGTTTGATGCACCATCCAGCTCATCGTCACCAATGCCAGCAGTGGCAGCGACATCCCCGAAAAGAAAAGAACTTTGTTGGTGCCACGCGGCAGGTTCATGGCAATTTTAACGCATTAATTATACCAGGTTTCTCCTTATGCCACAGGGTGGCCTGTTCGTAAGCGTGGGCGATGTTCAGAAGGGTTTCCTCGCCGAACGGCTTGCCGAGCAATTGCAGTCCAATGGGCAGTTTCGGGGTTTTTGTGAACCCGCACGGAAGGCTGACACCGCAGACGCCGGCAAGGTTGCATGAAATCGTAAAAATGTCGCTCAAATACATTTGCAACGGGTCGTCCGATTTCTCGCCGATCTTGAACGCCGCCGTCGGCGAAGTCGGCGTAACCATGGCGTCCACCTTTTCAAACGCCTTCAGAAAATCATTGCGGATGAGGGTGCGGACTTTTTGCGCGCGCAAATAATAGGCGTCGTAGTAACCGCTGCTCAAAACGTAAGTGCCGAGGATGATGCGCCGCTTCACTTCCGCGCCGAAACCTGCACCGCGCGTCCGGCTGTAAAGCTCAATCGGGTCGGCGCCGTCCACGCGTGCGCCGTAGCGAATACCGTCGAACCGCGCCAGGTTCGCCGACGCTTCCGCGGTGGCGATGATATAGTAGGTGGCCACCGCATAATCCGTGTGCGGCAGGGAAATCTCCACGATCTCCGCGCCCAGTTTTTCAAATTGCCTTACCGCCGCGTCCATCGCCGCTTTCACCTCTGCGTCGAGACCGCCGATCAGGTATTCCTTCGGCAAACCCAGTTTCAGGCCTTTGAGGGTTGGCCCGTCCGGCGAGGACCCGTCGAGCGCGGCAGCGTAATTCGGAACGGGTTGCCGCACGCTCGTCGAATCGCGCGGGTCATGGCCGCTGATGACATTGAGCATCGTTGCCGCGTCGCGGATGTTTTTGGCGAACGTGCCGATTTGATCGAGCGACGAGGCGAAAGCGACAAGGCCGTAACGCGAGACGCGCCCGTAGGTCGGTTTCAAGCCGACGCAACCGCACAGCGCCGCCGGCTGGCGAATCGAGCCGCCCGTGTCCGAGCCCAGTGCGGTAATCGTCTCGTCCGCCGCGACCGCCGCCGCCGAACCGCCGGAGGAACCGCCCGGAATCCGCGTCGTGTCCCACGGATTGCGCGTGATGCCGAAGGCGGAATTTTCCGTCGAGCTGCCCATCGCAAATTCGTCCATGTTCAACCGGCCAAAAACGATTGCGCCCGCCGCCTTCAGCTTTTCAATGACCGTCGCGTCATAGGGCGAAATGAACTGGCCAAGAATTTTCGAGCCGCAATTGAGCGGCTGGTTTTTGACAGCGATGACGTCCTTGACGGCCACCGGCACGCCGAGGAGCGGGCGGCTTGCGTCGCGGCCACCCTGGGCAAGCAATTTGTCGGCGGCCTCAGCCTGGGCGAGCGCATCATCAGGGTTGTGGCTGATGAAGGCGTGGATTTTCCCATCCACACGGGCGATTTGGTCGAGGCACGACTGCATCACCTCGCGCGCGGAAACTTCGCGTTGGGCGAGCCTGGTGGCGAGTTCGGAAATGGTGAGTTGATTCAGCATCTAATCCCGGATTGCGCGGATTTTATTCCACAATTTTAGGCACGATGAACAGGCCGTTGGCCTTGGCGGGCGCGTTGCGCAGGGCATCGTCGTGCGGGAGCGACGGGCGGATTTCGTCAGGGCGCGTCACGTTGACCATCGGCACGGCATGGGCGGTCGGCTCAACGCCGGCCACGTCGAGTTCATTCAACTTTTCGATGTAGCCGAGGATGTTGCCAAGCTGGTTGGCGAGTTTCTTTTCTTCGTCGGGCATGAGGGCGAGGCGCGCCAGATGCGCGACATATTTCACGTCAATTTCAACGGATGCCATGCCGGAAGATTAAAGTTCAAAGTTCAGAGTTCAAGGTTCAAAGTTTGCGAAATACATGAGGCGTGAAACGTGACACGTGACACGTGAATAATGATTCCTCACACGGCTTTCACGTTTCACGCATCACGCGTCACGTGCCTTCACTCCTCATCAAATTTCCGTTTGACGAGGGCTTCGAGTTCGGCGATGGCTTGCAAGGCGTCCGCGCCGTGGGCGTGGATGATCAGCCGGCTCCCGGGGCCGGCGGCGAGCATCATCAAACCCATGATGCTTTTGCCGTTGATTTTTTCGCCGTCCTTTTCAACAAAGATGTCGCAGGCAAACCGGTTGGCCGTCTTGACGAACAGCGCGGCCGGCCGGGCATGAATGCCCAGCTTGTTCACGATGGTCAGTTCTTTGGTAATGGCCCCGCCATCCTGCAGTATTTTCGCGCTCATCGGTTTGCTCCAAGCGAGTCTAATTGCTGCCGCGGGATTGCGCCACTTAAATTTACAATTTTACCATTACTTCGGCGGCGGCGTGGCGGGCGACATTTGCGCAATGAGGCGCTGATTTAATTCCTGCGCGGCATTCTGGCCGGACATCTTCAACTTGATCTGGAACGCGGCGACTTCAATGAGTCGCGCAAGGTCGCGCCCCGGCCGGACGGGAATGACGACGTGCGGAATGTCCACACCCAGGACCTTAACGAATTCCTGTTCCATGCCAACGCGGTCCACCTCCTGGACTTCGTCCCACGGCTTGAGGGTGACGACCAGGTTCAGGTTTTTTTCCGTGCGAATGCTTTTGACGCCGAACATGGCGGCGACGTTGATGATGCCGATACCGCGCACTTCCATGTGATTGCGGGTGAGTTCCGCGCTGGTGCAAATCACGTCGTGGCCATCCACGAGCGTGACCTTGACGACGTCATCAGCGACGAGGCTGTAACTCCGTTCGATGAGCGCGAGGACGGCCTCGCTTTTGCCGATGCCGCTCTCGCCGCGGATGATGACGCCCACGCCGAGAATGTCCACCATGCTGCCCAATTCGGTGCCGCGCGGCGCGAACATGGTTTCGAGTTTAAACGTCGCGGCATTGATGAATTTCATCGTCACCAGCGGGCTTTGGAAAATCGGCACGTTCGCATCCTCGGCCGCCTTCAGAAATTCCGTGTCGGGACGAAAACCGCGGCTGAAGACGACGCACGGGATTTTGCAGGCGAACAAATAGGCGTAACGCGCCTCCCGTTGTTTTTTTGAGAGGGAACGCAGGTAATACACCTCCGCGTTGCCCATCACCTGCACGCGCTTGTAGGCGAAGTATTGCGTGAACCCGCTCAACGCGAGGCCGGGCCGGTTGACGGTCGGCTCGCGGATGACGCGCTTCAAATTCGCCGCGCCGGCGACGAGTTTCATCTGCAGCGCGTCGGCGTGTTCCTTGTAAAATTGGTCAACGGTGACGGTCTCGTGTTGCATGCTCATTGGAGATTACGATCAGGATTAAGATTGGAAAAAGGAGGTGAACCGTTTCAACAATTTCTTGATCATAATCTTAATCCTGTTCTCAATTATAAATTAAACTCCGGCCCCAGGTAAATCTCACGCGCCTTCGGGTCGTTCGCCAAAAATTCGGACGAGCCTTCCACGAGCACCTGTCCTTTGTGGATGATGTAGCCGCGGTCAATCAATTTCAAGGTCTCGCGCACGTTGTGGTCGGTCACCAGAATGCCCAGCCCGCGCTCCTTCAAACGCCGGATGATCTTTTGCACCTCATAAACCGCAATCGGGTCGATGCCGCTGAACGGCTCGTCCAGCAGCATGAGTTTCGGGCTGGTCACCAGGGCGCGGGTGATTTCCAGCCGCCGCTTCTCGCCGCCGCTCAACGTGTAGGCCTTGTTCCGGGCCACCGGCGTCAAATCCAGTTCCTCGAGCAAATACTTCAAACGCACCGTGCGTTCGTCGCGCGACAGTTTGCAGGTTTCGAGAATCGCCAGGATATTTTCCTCGACCGTCAGTTTGCGGAAGACTGACGGTTCCTGCGTCAGATAGCCGATGCCCAGCCGCGCGCGCCGGTGCATCGGCAGCCGCGTGACGTCGCGCGCGGTGAATTTCACCGCGCCCGCGTCCGGCTTCACGATGCCAACGACCATGTTGAATGTGGTCGTCTTGCCCGCGCCGTTCGGACCGAGTAACCCGACGATTTCACCCGCGCCCACGCTCACCGAAACGTCGTCCACCACGCGGCGGTTGTGATACGTCTTCACCAGTTTTTCCGTGATCAGCAGGGGATTTTCAGCAACCGCGACCGCAACGGCCGGCCCATTGGCACTTTTTTTCGATTCAGGTTTGGATTGAGGTTCGCTCACGGAAAATTCATTTCAAAATCATTTTGGTGCGGCCGGTTGGTTCGTCGTTGCCGCCGGCGAATTGGTTCCCGACATGGCGCCGTTCAAATTTTGTCGCAAAATCATCTTTGGATTGTCAGCGCGGAGACGGTTGTTGGCCCGGTCCCAGTAAATCGGTTCGCCGGTGAGCCAGCCCTGTGCGTTTTCCACCTTGGCGTTGCCCGTGAGCGTGACGGTTTCGTTCGTCGCGCCGTTTTGCGCCTCAAAAACATAAACCGCCCGGTCGCAGGTGGCGTGATTGGTCTGACCACGGTCGTCCGCGAAATCAATCACCACGTTCGTCTCGGCGACGATGTTGGTCACATGCCCGCCGTCCTGCGGGAGGTCGGCGGCGAGCCATGCGCAGCTCAATTTCATTTCCGGATCGTTCACGCGCACGTTGCTGCGATAAATTACCCTGCGTTTGGTCAAATCGAAATCAGCGGGACCGTCCGCTTCAATCAGCGTCGGGGGGCGCGGTTTTGGCGTCAGGACAACCTGGGTGGTGTTCGTGGGTGTCGGCATGGGAACTGTAACGGCGGCGTTCATCGCATTTGCCGCGACAGCGTTCGTGTTCGTTTGGGCGCACAGCATCCCGTTGTTCGCCGTGGCCAGCAACACGATGAGGCAAAAATTTTTCACGGTCCGGTTTTTCATTTCATCGTATTTTCAATCACCGTGTGCACGTTGTTTGAGATGGTGAGCAAGGAATCGTTTTGCCGCCACAAAAAACCGTCGCCCTCGACGTGGAATTTTCCATCGCCTGCCTGCAACTGCAAATGTCGCGGCGAATTCGCCACGCGGTTGAAAGTGTCATAAACGCATTCCGGCGCGCTCACGATCAGTTCCGGTTTGCCGTTCACGTTGAACGTTTCGAGTTTGAACTGCTTGATGACGAGCAGCCCGCCGGCCTGCGGCTGCGCTTCCGCTCCCGACAACCGCGATTTCATTTGCTGTTGGTGCGGCGGTTCAAAATATTCGACCGACGTGAAATCGCTCGCGTGTTGGACGCCATTTTGTTGCGTGCGTCCGTCCGGAATGGCAAAAAACAAAATCGCGCCAGCGGCCAAAAGCCAAATGACGAGTGACGGGTGGCGGGTGACGGAAATTGTCATGGGTCGCGTGTTTGCTTTTTCCCTGTCACGTGTCACACGTCACCTGTCATTTTTGGTAATGCGCGACGATTGAATCCCAATTCCCCTGCGCCTTCAAAATCAGTTCAACGACTTCGCGGATCGCGCCGTGGCCGCCCGGCGCGCGCGTCACATAATGCGCCGCCGCCTTCACTTCCGGCCGCGCATCGGCCACCGCCACCGCGAAACCGGCCCGCCGCAGCGGACCCAAATCCACCACGTCGTCGCCCACAAAACAAACGGCGTCCCAATCCAGCCGGGTCCGCTGCAAAAGCTTTTCGACCGCGGCAGTCTTGCCCGTGCGGTCGCCTTGTTGAACGAGAAAATCAATTCCCAGCTCGGCCGCGCGCGCCTCGGTGACCGGCGATGGCCGCGCCGAAACCCAGCCGACCTTGAAGCCGGCCCGGCGCAGAAACACCAGGCCAAGGCCATCGCGGATGTTGAAGCGCTTGATTTCGCGCGCGCCGCCGATGAATACCGCGCCGTCGGTCATCACGCCGTCCACGTCGCACAGAAATAATTTTATCCGTTCGAGCCGCGCGGCGAGTTGTTTGGAAATTATTGCCACGACGATTTTAAGCTCCAAATTCCAAGCACCAAGCTCCAGAGAAGCTCCAAATCTTAAATTCCAAACCTCGTCCACACACTGCTCTTTGAAGTTTGGGGCTTGGTGCTTCTCTGGATGTTGGATGTTGGTGCTTGGTGTTTTTCACTTCACCACCTCAAAAACCTTCAGCAACCCGCGCAATAACGCCGGCATTTCGGCCAGCGGAATCATATTCGGCCCGTCGCTCAACGCGCGGTCGGGTTGCGGATGCGTTTCAATGAAGAGCCCATTTGCGCCAGCGGCAAGCGCGGCGCGGGCAAGCACGGGCGCAAATTCGCGCTGGCCGGACGATTTGTCGCCGCCACCGCCCGGCAATTGCACCGAATGCGTCGCGTCGAAGACCACCGGGAAACCGAAGCGCTGCATCAATGGAATCGAGCGCAGGTCGGCCACGAGATTGTTGTAGCCGAACGTCGTGCCGCGTTCGGTGAGCAGGAGTTTTTCAGCGCCCGCGCGCCGCGCTTTGTCAACGACCTGTCCCATTTCAGCGGGCGAAAGGAACTGGCCTTTTTTCAGATTCACGATTTGACCGGTGAGCACAGCAGCTTCAATCAAATCCGTCTGGCGGCAGAGGAATGCCGGGATTTGCAGGATGTCCACGACCTCGCCGGCGACGGCGGCCTGGGTCTCGGTGTGGATGTCCGTGAGCACCGGCACGCCGATTTTCTCGCGCACTTTGGCGAGTACGCGCAACCCTTCGTCGAGGCCCGGCCCGCGAAAGGACTTGGCCGACGTGCGGTTGGCTTTGTCAAAACTGGCCTTGAAGACGTAGCAGATGCCGAGTTGCGCGCAGGTTTTTTTGAGCGAAGCGGCGACCTGCAGGCACAGCTTTTCGTTTTCAATCACGCACGGCCCGGCGATCAAAAACAACCGGCGCGGCGAATTGAGGTTTTTCCAGATGGCAGCGTCGTTGAGCACGCAGAAGTTTTAGCAGCGGCGCGAAGAAATGTAAATGGCGCAAGGCACGCTAGATTTTTTCCAAGAGCGGTTGAACCACGGGTAAATTCAAGAATTCGCCGGGCGTCACCACGCGAGTCGCGCCGTAACGTTTCTGATCAAAGTGGCCGCGTGCGGTGTTGACCGTAATGAGAAAATCCGCCGAAATCGCGAGCGCGCATTCGACGAACCGGTTGTCCGGCTCATGACGGATACAATCCAGTCCGATCAGCGGATAACACACTTCAAACCGCTCGTGGATGAGCGCGAGCAGTTCGGGCTCGGGCGCGAGGACAGCGGCATATTCGTCGAGCATTGCTGGCGACGCCCAACATTCCGCCAACCCGGCCCAACCGAGCTTCACAATCAATGCGGCTGGATTGTCCGGCCTGGGAAAAGTGGCGAGCTTCAGGACACAGGTATCAAGAACGAGCTTCAAGATAAGGTTTGGCCCGGCGCAAGGAAATTTCTCGGCGTTTGCCTTCAACGAACGCGACGGCTTCCGCCCCACTCATGGACTTTCCGGCGTTGCGCTTGTGCGCTGCCGCCAGCGCCGATGGTAATCGAAACCGCAGAACCTTGCCCCGAACTATTGCTGTGCCATACACGAAATGAAACTAGCTTGTGCCAGCGGTTTAATCAAGCACGTTGAACACACGGAAGTCAAAGATGTTTTGTCCCACCAACGAATAATGATTTCGCTCCTGACGGAGCTTTGTCCGTTTTGAAATTGTTCATCTGCGAGTATGCCAGCCCTGACGGGCTTTTCCGCCAGTCATCACGCACCTACGCCATCTCGCCATCGTGCGATGCGTGAGGCCCGTCACGCGCGTCAATCATCAATCGTAAATCGTAAATCGCCAATCTTAAATCACCATTCCGTGCGGGATGAAGGTATGTCGGAGGAAGGAAAATCCGGCCAGCCGCCGGCATCGTTTACCCAGTTGATGATGTGCCCGGTTCCGTCCCGCGTTTCACGGACGATGCGTTCGTCAACGGCATCCCGTTTCGGAAGCGTCGCGCCTGCATCTTTCAAGACGTGTTCGCAGGCGAGTTGTGCCGGTTCGGTCGTGACCGGCGGCGCTGGAAACGGTCCCGGTGCGCGAAGGATGTTCCGGTCGTAGTAATAATAGCCCATTCCCCGCCAGTTGTTTGTATTCACGCCCGGCGCCTTCGGTTCGCCTTCAATAAAGTTGTTCGTGACGAACAACGACCCCGGCATCACCACCGCTTCGCCGTCGTGGAAGAACAAATACGGCTTTTGGGTGGTGGAAGGCCCTGTCTTCAAATAGTTGCTGACATAATTCACCCGATCGAACTCGCCATACGCTGCCGCCCAACCCCAGTCGTAGATCACGTTGTTGCGGAAGTCGGCGTCCACCGCGCCTTGAAAGCGCACGTTGCGGCTCAAGTTGTGCGCAAAAAGATTGTGGTGCCAGGTCACACGGTTGCCGCCGGCAATGGAAGCGAAACCATGATCCGCAAAATTCAGCGCTTCACTCAGGATGCACCATTGCACGGTGATGCGATCGCTCAGCTTGGTCGTCGAAAGAATCTTGGTCGTGGACCAACTCAACGACAGGTGATCGGCGATGCAATTGCTCGAACCCTCGATAAAATAGAGCGCGTGCTCGCCGCTGCCTGCCCGATAATCACTCAGCGGTCTTGCTCCCGCCCGAACGTCGTCATCGCCCACCCGGACGCGGAAATAGCGCAGTACAACATCGTGCGTCCGTACTTCGATGCCATGATTGCGCAGCAGGATGCCCGCGCCCGGTGCCTTCTGGCCGTCAATCGTTATAAAAGGCTCATTGATGATCAGCGTGGATTTGAGCGAGATTACGCCGCCCACACGAAAAACAATCGTCCGCGGACCGGACGCTTCGACCGCCGCACGCAAACTGCCTAGCCCTGAATCGTTCAGATTATCCACGTAAATTGTTCTGCCGCCCCGGCCACCCGGAGTGAACGCGCCGAACCCTTCAGCGCCCGGGAACGCGGGTTGCCCGTTCGTCTCCGCAGAGAGCGGATAAAGCCGGTGTTCCAGCCAGAGCGGCTTGAGAATTTCTGGAACTGGCCGGGTGTGAGTCACCGGTGCATCGGCGGCATACTCGCTCTGGTTTTTCAACACCAAATCGCAACTGCTGGAACCGCCGCGATAAGTCAATGACCACCGATACGTTTTCCCGTGATACTGCGCCGTGATTTTGCTGCCCTCCGGCAAATCGTCAAAAGTTCCTTCGATCGGCACGTGGCCGGAAACCAACGTGACATCTTCACGCGGCGGAACAGCGTTCAGCCCGATCTTCAGCCAGCAATGGCTATTCGCGTCTTTGACAATCCTGAAGCCGCGACGCCGGGATTGAATGGTGACGGGAGTCACACCCTGCTCATCGAGTGTGAACGAAAGCGTGGATTCGCCCCCTTTGCCATTTGAATTTGTGAACGCTTGAAGAAAGAAATAATCCAACACGTGGATGGCTGAAGCCCTGGATCCTTCGATGGCCAAAACGGATTCCGCCCCCGGGCCGCTGCCAATGATAAGAGTGCGCCCGACAAAACTTCCTCCCTGCACCCGGAGCGTGCCTTTGGTTTCGCGGCCCGAAACGCTATTGGCCGCCCCCACAAAGACATCCATGACATCATGCAGAGCGCCTTGCTTGAGCACAAACTCACCTTCGCCGCCGGTCAATTCACCCACTCGCAAGGAATCCTGCATCACAATCAATTGCCCGCCATCCACCTCCACCCGCGAGCGGTCACCGGCATTGAAACCGATTTCCAAGTCGCCAACCAAGCAGGTGCCCGGCGGAACAATTACCGTGCTGTCTCCGTGAATCTCCACTCTCCGAAACGGATCGGGCAATCCATCCGACCAATGCGCGGCGTTGGTCCAATTTCCCGAACCTGAAGCCCACGCAGTAAAATCGCGCGGCGGTTCAGCTGCTTCCGTTCCCAGAGCGAAAACATTCATCAGGCAGATGAAGGCACATTGCACCAAGCATGATTTACCCATACCTCAAACCGGAGTAAAATGGCGTTTGGCCCAAATTAAATCACCGTCCCGTGCGGGATGAGGGCGCCTTTGGGAATGATAACGATGCCGTCGCGGATGTAATAAAGTTCGTGGTCAACCTTTTCGGGTTTGCCGGCGGGCGAGATGGTCACGTTGTTTCCGATGCGCGAGTTTTTGTCAATAATGGCGTTTTCGATCTTGCAGTTCGTGCCGATGCCCATACGCGGCTTGCCTTCGCGTTCGTAGGCCTCGACGGATTCCTGCGATTCATAATAGTCGCTGCCGAGGATGACGACGCGGTTCAACTCCGTGCCTGCGCCGATGACCGTGCGCAGGCCGACAATGCTGTTGGTGATGCGCGAAGAGTTGATGATGCAGCCGTCGGCAACGAGCACGTGGTCAATGTGCGCGCCGTTGATTTTGGAACTGGGCAGTTGCCGCGGACGGCTGTACATGGGCGCGCTCATGTCGAAGAAATTGAACCGCGGCAGTTCGGAAACGAGGTCGAGGTTCGCCTCGAAAAACGAGCGGATGGTGCCGATGTCCTCCCAGTAGCCCTGAAAAATGTAAGAGAACACCTGGCGCGAACTGATGGCGTGCGGAATGATGTGCTTGCCGAAATCGGTCAGCGGATTGTCCAGCAGTTCACGAATCAGGCTGCGGTTGAAAACATAAATACCCATCGAGGCGAGGAACAATTCGCCGCCGCCTTTGATGCCAAATTTTGTGTGCCATTCGGTTGGCAACCGGAGCGAGTCGAGCGTGGCGGGGTCGGACGGTTTTTCGGCGAACCGGGCGACGCGGCGATCCTCGCCGATTTGCAGGATGCCCAGCGATTGCGCGGCCTGCCGGCTGACGGGAATCGTGGCGATGGTGATGTCCGCGCCGGTCCCGGCGTGCTGGCCGATGATGCGGCGAAGATCCATCCGATACAACTGGTCGCCGCTCAGGATGAGCAGGTAATCGAAATCATTATTGAGAAAATGTATGAGATTCTTCCGCACGGCGTCGGCGGTGCCTTCATACCATGACGTGTCGGTGAGCGTTGGCTGCGCCGCGAGGACTTCCACGAAGCCGCTCGAAAAGTGGTCGAATTTATACGTTCCCGAAATGTGCCCGTGCAATGAGGTGGAATTGAACTGCGTCAAAATGTAAATGCGCCGGAACCCGGAGTTGATGCAGTTGGAAATCGGGATGTCCACCAGCCGGTATTTGCCGGCCAGCGGCACGGCGGGCTTTGCGCGCTCCTTGGTGAGCGGGAACAGGCGCGTGCCTTGCCCGCCTCCCATGATGACGGAGAGGACGTTGCTGACATTGATGGACTGGCGACCGCTGTGCAACATAACCTGGATTGCGCCGACAATATATTGCCACCCGCAACCGCAGGGCAAGCCGTGGATGCCGAATTATTTTACGACACCGTCCGCCCATCGCGCACGATGAATGGCGCAAACTCGTCGTGATGATGCGGCGGAATACGGACCTTGAACCGCGCCTTCGGCCCGCGATAGCTGCTTTCGATGACCTGGCCGACCTGGTGCAGCCGCGCGATGACGGCGGACTGCTCGTGCGGCACGCGTAATACCAGGAATTCCCGCTTGGGGCGCAACTGTGTGCTGATTTCCGCGAGCAGCGAGGGAATGCCTTCGCCCGTTGTCGCCGAAATCGCGACCGCATGCGGATGATTTTCCTGCAGCCGGTTCAGCGCGCCGTTCGCCCCGCTTCCGTCGGGGTTGAGCCGGTCCAATTTGTTGAGAACCATGACGGTCGGCTTTCCGCCCGCGCCGATTTCGGCGAGCACGGCATTCACCGCCTGAATCTGTTCCTCAACCTGCGGATGGCTGACGTCCACGACGTGCAACAGCAAATCCGCCTGCACGACCTCCTCCAGCGTGGCCTTGAACGCCTCGACCAGCTTGTGCGGCAGTTTGCGGATGAAACCGACCGTGTCCGTCAGCAAAACATTCTGATTCGTCGGCAGGCGCAGACGGCGCGTGGCCGGGTCAAGCGTGGCGAACAGGATGTCCTTGACCAGAACATTCGAACCGGTGAGCGCATTGAGCAGCGTGGATTTGCCGGCGTTAGTGTAACCGACGATGGACGCGAGCGGCCACTGGCTGCGCTGGCGCCCGCTGCGCTGGATGCCGCGTTGCTGGCGGACCAGTTCGAGTTCGCGCGAGATTCGGGCGATGCGATCCTGCACCCGGCGGCGGTCGGTTTCCAGTTGGGTTTCGCCTTCGCCGCCGCGCATGCCGATGCCCCCCGCCTGCCGCGACAAGTGGCCCCAGAACCGCGTCAGGCGCGGCAACAAATGCTGGAGCTGCGCCAGCTCGATCTGGAGCTTGCCTTCGCGCGTCCGGGCGCGTTGGGCGAAGATGTCGAGAATGAGCGACGTGCGGTCCAGAATTTTGCAGTTGAAAATCTGTTCGAGCGTGCGGCTCTGCGCGGGCGACAATTCGTCATCGAAGATGACGGTGTCCACGTCCTGGCGCCGGCAAAATTCGGCGAATTCCTCCGCCTTGCCCTTGCCGATGAACGTGGCCGGCGCCGGCGCATCCAGCTTTTGGAAACCGTCGCCGACGACTTCGCCGCCGGCGGTCGCGGCCAGTTCGACGAGTTCGGCGAGCGAGTCGCGCGTGTCTAGGCGGCGACGCGATTTGAATTCGGCGCCGATAACGAATACCCGCTCGGGCCGTGTTTTTCTGGTTTCAATGAGCGCTTTCAATGTCTCTCACCTCCATCATAGCACAAACCACGGCTAAAAATCCAGAACGCGCAAAAGTCGGTAGTGTCCTGATTTGAAAACCGAATTACCGAAACGGAGCGCGAGTTGTCCCAACTCGCAGCATCCTTGATCAGTCCAGCCGCTGCGGATTGGGGACAATCCGCGCTCCGGTCAAATTAGGACACTACCCAAAAGTCATGATTTACGGATTGCGGCTGCAATCATCGGCCGGAATGAAGGCTTGTTCCGGCGGATTTTAACTTTTGCTCTGCGACAAAGACTTCATTCCGGCTTGCTTGCGCGCCCGGCCTTTGCAAGAATTCAGCGGCGCGGGCGATGCAACAGCAAAATTATCCCAAACATTATTGCGGCGCGTTCGGCATTTTCGGTCATCCGAATGCCGCCGAATTGACCTACTACGGTCTTTACGCGCTGCAACATCGCGGGCAGGAAAGCGCCGGCATCGTCACCTGTCACGAAGGTAAATTTTTCAAGCACCACGGCATGGGACTGGTTTCGCAGGTTTTTAATCCGAAAATCCTGCACGATCTCGTCGGCAACATGGCTGTCGGCCACACGCGTTATTCCACGACCGGCACGTCTAATCTTCGCAATGCCCAGCCGCTCACCGTGGATTGCACGCGCGGCCAGATCGCCGTGGCGCACAATGGCAATCTCACCAACGCCGCGGCGCTCCGTGATGAACTCGAAGACCGCGGGCTGGTTTTCCAGACGAGTGTGGACAGCGAAATCATCATCATGATGTTCGCGCAGCCGTCGCTCAACGGCGTGGAGAACACGCTCGTGCAAACGCTCCGCCGCATCGAAGGCGCCTATTCGCTCGTCATCATGACCGAAAAGGAGTTGATCGGCGCGCGCGATCCGTTCGGCTTCCGTCCGCTGGCCCTCGGCCGCGTGGACGGCGCGTGGGTGCTGGCGAGTGAATCCGTCGCGTTTGACCAGATTCACGCCCAGTTTGTCCGCGATGTTGCACCCGGTGAAATCGTCGTCATCAATGAAAAAGGATTGGTCAGCTTTCAGGCGTTTCCCGAACACACACGGCGCGCGTTTTGTATTTTCGAATACGTTTATTTCGCGCGGCCGGACAGCACAATTGCCAGCCGCAGCGTTTATCAAATCCGCAAGGAAATGGGCCGGCAACTCGCGCGCGAACATCCCGTCGCCGCCGACCTGGTGGTTCCGGTGCCGGACAGCGGCGTGTGCGCGGGGCTGGGTTACTCAGAGCAATCCGGCGTGCCGTTTGAGATGGCGTTCATCCGCAACCACTACGTCGGGCGCAGCTTTTTGCAGCCGTCGCAGCTCATCCGTGATTTTGACGTGCGGGTGAAATTGAATTTGATTGCGTCGCTCGTGAAAGGCAAACGCGTCGTGATCGTGGACGATTCCATCGTGCGCGGCACGACGTGCAAGGCGCGCGTCAAGACGCTCAAGGAAGCCGGCGCGAAGGAAGTCCACGTGATGGTGAGTTGTCCGCCACACATGAACCCGTGCGTGTATGGCATTGATTTCCCCGACCGCAGCAAACTCATGGCGGCCAATCACAGTGTGGCGGAAATCCGCCGCTACCTGAGCGCCGACTCGCTGCATTATCTGTCACAGGACGGCATGGTCAAAGCCACCGGCCTGCCGAAGGAATCATTCTGCCTGGCCTGTTACGACGGGAATTATCCCGTGCCTTACGACCCGGTGCTCGACAAGCACATCATCGAACGCCGCAAACGCCAGGCGCAAACCCTCGGCGAAGCCGCCGCCAAGGACGGCGAACAAATCAAATTGATCCAGATTTAGCGGGGGTGCCTGGCCAACCCCAAAACCGGGGACGAAGGGCACCAAAATTCCGGAGGTTTTCGCCAGCTTGAAGACGGGGAATTGTTCACCCCCTTCAGGGTCCTCGCTTGCAGAAGCGTCCCAAATAGAGCATTTTAAGAACATGCACCCATGTCTCAAGCGGGTTGCCAGCAATGCCCGGTTCTTCAAAACGGCAATTCTTGTTGTTCTTTCTTTTTGTGTCCTGACCAAAATTTGCGCGCAAGGTACTTACTCCAAAATCGAAGCCGCGTTCAATGTCGCCAACTTGACGACCGATCCGTTCGATTACACCGTCACCGACGTGCGGGTGCAGATTTTGCAGCCGGACAATTCCGTTGTTTCGTTGCCGGCGTTTTTCGACGGCGGCACCACATGGCGGGTGCGCCACACGCCGACGATGGCCGGCGTTTACAGCATCAGCAGTGTGACCATGAACGGGACTCCGCTTTCCGTCAGCAATTTGCAACCGACCTCCTGGACGATTGCCGGGCCGCCAACGGATGCGGGTTTTATTCAAGTTGATCCGTCGAATCCGCGCCGCTTCGCCACGAGCAACGGCAAACGTTTTTTTCCGCGTGGCGAAAACGTCGCTTGGGACCAGACCGACAGTAACATCCTTTACAGCGTTACGAATATTTTCTGGAAAATGGGCGCCGCGCACGAAAACTGGTCGCGCGTCTGGATGGACCATTGGGACGGCAAAAATCTCGACTGGCCGGCCTCAGGCCCGACGCTGCCGCTGGGCCAGTTGAATCTGACCGTCGCTCAGAAATGGGATGGAATTGTAGCCGCAGCGGAACAGGCGGGCATTCATTTCCAGATGACGTTGCAACATCACGGGCAGTATTCCACGACCGTGGACCCAAACTGGGGGCAGAATCCATACGATATCACCAACAACATCGGCAGCACCAACGGATTCATGACGAATCCGGTGCAATTTTTTACGAACCAGACGGCCATCGCCTTGACCGAGCGCAAACTGCGTTACGCCGTGGCGCGCTGGGGTTATTCGACCTCCATCATGGCCTGGGAACTTTTCAACGAAGTCCAGTTCACCGACGCCGGACAAACGGGACAATGGGGAATCATCCAGTCATGGCACGACCAGATGGCGTCGTTTATCCGTTCGCAAGACTCGTATCAACATCTCATCACCACCAGTTCGGACCTCACCGAACCCATTTGGGACGAATGTGATTATTATACCCACCACGATTACCCGAGCGACGTGATCACCGGCTTGTGGGACGCGCCGGACATCAGCACATCTCAGCCGGTCAGGCCCGATTTTGGCTCCGAATGCGCCACGAATGGCGTCCCGAAACTTGGCGTGGACGCCCCGCTCTGGGCCGGCCTCATGAACGGCCAGTCGGGCAATGAGGAGCCATGGTGGTGGGACAGCATGGATGGGGAAAATGATTATGCTTACTTCCAGGCCGTCAGCGACTTCGTCACTTTGTCCGGGTTGGGCGACCAAAATGTCTTGAACAAAACAATTCCGGCAGTGACGGGCGGCGCGAACGGCCCGTTGATCTTTGCGCCGGGCGGCGGCTGGGCCACGGCTTCGCAAGACACGTTCATGGTTGGAAACACCGCGCCCGACGGCATCGGAACCGCGCCGAGTTATTTGCAGGGAACCTATCACCGGTCCATGACGCCGAACGGCTACACTTTCAATGTTAACTATCCGCAGTCCGGGACCTTTTCCGTTCAAATCCTTACCATTGCACTTTCGGGCGCCGGGCTGGAAATTTTTCTCGACGGAATCGTGCAGACCAACATTTCGTTTCCCGCCACCGCCAGCGACACCTCCACGAATTTCACCACGACCATTCCGGTTGCCGCCGGCACGCATAGCATTCAACTTTACAATCCCGGACTGGACTGGGTCAATCTCGGCAACATCACACTCGATCCGTATGTGCCGACACTCGCCGCTTACGCGGTCGGCAACTCGAGCTTTGACGCAACCTGGGTTTGGAACCGCACCAATGTTTTCAATCCTGGCGCCAGCAGCAGTGTGGCCGGAACGGTGCAAGTCGCCGGATTGGACCCCGGAACTTACACCGGCACCTGGTGGGACACTTTCGCGGGAACAGCAATAAGCAATTTCACATTCATGGTGGCCGATGCAAATCCTGTCACATTGAATACCCCAGCCATTTTGCGTTCAGCCGCGCTTTACGTCGGGCTGCCGCCGCAGGCGAACATCATCGCGCCTGCTCTCACTCAAACGCTTGGCTCAAATTCGCCCGCGTTTAGCGTGCCGCTCACGATTGCCAACAACGGCGGGCTGCCGCTCGGCTATTGGCTTTTTGTCACCAACGCAAATCCAATCGCTTACAGCGCGATGAACTCCGCCCAACCCGGCGGTCCGGTTTTTGCGTGGAAAGATATTTCCGCCCTTGGCCAGGACATTTCTTCAAGTTTCACCGCGCTCACATCCAAACTCGCCAGGGATGAAGGCATAGCCGGTCCCATCAACATCGGCTTTGCTTTTCCCTTTTTTACCAACTCCTTCACGCAACTCTACGTTTCGCCCAATGGATTCGTCACCTTCAGCCCTTTCAGTGGCGACACTTCGACAAATACAACGCTTCCGAACCCCTCTGCGCCGTCCAATGCCATCGCCTTTTTCTGGGATGATTTGATCAACAAGACCGGCCGCGTCTATACTCTCACGGACACCATCAATGGCACCTTCACCCTGGAATTTCAAAACGTGTTTTTCAAAAACACCAATGCCACGGTGAATTGCCAGCTGATTCTGAAAACCACCGGCGAAATCCTGATGGAATATCAGTCCATGGCCGTTTCCAACGCCTGCACCGTCGGTGTCCAAAATGCCGCCCGCACCCAGGGTACAACCGTCGCCTTCAATCAAAATTATTTGCAGCCCAATTTCGCGGTTCGGCTGACGCCGACTGCGTGGCTCGGTTTTGATGGCAACACCGCGTTTGTGCCCGGCCCTGAATCCAATGCTGTGAATGTTTTGTTCAATCCCACCGGACTCGCCTACGGAAATTATACCGCGACCCTTTTGATTCAGACGACGGATACCAATCAACCGCTCGTGGTTCTGCCAGTTTCACTGGCGATTACGCCGTTGGCGACCTGGCGGCAATCCCACTTCGGCACAGCGCAAAATTCCGGCAACGCCGCCAACACCGCCGATCCCGATGGCGACGGCCTGATTAACATCCTCGAATACGCGTTCAACACCGACCCGAATGTCCCCAACGCAAACCCGATTTCTTTTGCGCAAAGCGGCAATTATCTCACGGTTACTTTCAGCCGCACCCATCCCGCACCAACGGACATCAGCTACGTGGCTGAGGTCTGTACCGATCTGACTTCCGACATCTGGAACTCCGGCTCCAGCTACACCTCGCAAACCGTGACCGACAATGGCAACGGCACCGAGACGGTCACCGTGACTGACCTGGCTCCCATCAACTCGACTCCGATGCACTTCTTGCGGATTCGTATCGTCCCCCAGTGAATTTCAGGGCCGATACCCGCGCTGGCCCAAACCTTGTTGCGCGGTGTGCTGATGTCCATTGGCAGGATTAAGATTACGAACGGAAACCCCGTTCTGGTGCACTGAAGTTGCTGCGAAACCGCATTGACGCTGCGTGTTCCTGCGTTCAGAATGGCAGTAATTATGAAAGCGCCCGTGCATTTGGGAGCAGAACGGCCGGCGGCTTTGTTCCGCACTCCGCACTCCGCACTCCGCACTCCAGCCATTCCGACGGTTGACCAGGTCATGGTCGAGGAACGCGCCGCCTCCTTCACCAAACGCAGCATCAAGACCAGCGCCAAGCTCGCCGGACTGAAAATGGTGGTCTCGATGATGGATTTGACGACGCTCGAAGGCAAAGACACCCCCGGCAAGGTCGCCTATCTCTGCCGCAAGGCGCTCCAGCCGGCCGACCCGAAATACGCCGTGCCAAGTTGCGCCGCGGTTTGCATTTATCCGAACATGGTGAAATTCGCGCGAAAATTTCTCGGCGAAAACTCGCGCGTGCGTGTTGCGTCCGTCGCCACTGCCTTTCCCAGCGGCCAGTATCCATTGCGCACGAAGCTGGATGAAGTCCGCCGCGCCGTCGCCGATGGCGCGGATGAAATTGACATGGTCATCAACCGCTGTGCGTTCCTTTCCGGCGATTACGCGAAGATGTTCGACGAAATCGCGGCGACCAAAGAAGCCTGCGGGCCAGCGCACCTGAAAGTGATTCTCGAAACCGGCGAACTCGTCACCTACGACAACGTCCGGCTCGCCAGCGAAATCGCCATGCAAGCCGGTGCGAATTTCATCAAGACCAGCACCGGCAAGGTTTCGCCCGCCGCCACCATACCCGTCACGCTCGTGATGCTGGAGGCCATTCGTGATTACTTTTTCGACACCGGAATCCGCATTGGCATGAAGCCCGCCGGCGGCATCCGCAACGCCAAGCAGGCGCTGCATTACCTCGTGATGGTGAAGGAAACACTCGGCGACGACTGGCTGACGCCCGACCTGTTCCGCTTCGGCGCGAGCACGCTGGTCAACGACGTGCTCATGCAAATCGCCAAGACCGTGGACGGAAATTACCAAGGCCCTGATTATTTTTCGCTACCGTGAAAACCAAATCCACCGCTCTCAAATTCGTCAGGCGCGTATCGCCTGCCAAACTACAAAACGGCCATCCGGTCGTTCCGTTGCGCGAGCGCCGGCTCGTATTCGGCGACCGATGGGATTACGCGCCCGCCCCGGAAGAATCAAAGAATTATGTCATCCCACCGCGCCATGAGCTGTTCATCGGTGGAAAATTTTTAAAGCCACATTCGGGCAAGCATTTTGATTCGATCAACCCGGCCACCGAAGACAAGATCACCGAAATCGCACTCGGCGACGCAGAGGACGTGAACATCGCGGTCAAGGCGGCGCGGCGCGCTTACGAAAAGGTCTGGAGCAAAATGCCGGGACGCGAGCGCGGCAAATATCTTTACCGCATCGCCCGCATCATCCAGGAAAAAATGCGCGAACTCGCCGTGCTCGAAAGCATGGACGGCGGCAAGCCCATCAAGGAAACGCGCGACGTGGATTTGCCGCTCGTGGCGGCGCATTTTTTCTACCACGCCGGCTGGGCGGACAAGTTGAACTACGCCTTTCCGGGCCGCAACCCGCAGCCGCTCGGCGTTGCCGGCCAGATCATTCCGTGGAATTTTCCGCTGCTCATGGCCGCGTGGAAAATCGCACCCGCGATTGCCTGCGGCAACACGGTCGTCATTAAACCCTCGAAGACAACGAGCCTCACGCTGCTGCGGCTGGCGCAGATTTTTCAGGAGGCGGAATTGCCCGAAGGCGTTGTCAACGTCGTCACCGGCGTGGGTGATACCGGCACGGCCATCGTCAAGCATCCCGACGTGAACAAAATCGCGTTCACCGGCTCGACGGAAGTCGGCAAGCAGCTCGCTCAGATGATCGTCGGCACGGGCAAGCGGATCACACTCGAACTCGGCGGCAAGGCGGCGAACATCGTTTTTGAGGACGCCCCGATTGACCAGGCCATCGAAGGCATCATCGCGGGAATTTATTTCAACATGGGCCACGTCTGTTGCGCCGGCTCGCGGTTGCTCGTGCAGGAAAGCATTTTCCCGACGGTCGTTCGCAAACTGCGCGACCGCATTCAGACGTTGCGCATCGGCAATCCGCTCGATAAAAACACCGACATCGGCGCCATCAACAACAAGCCGCAACTGGAAAAAATCCGCGAACTGGTCCAAAGCGGTGTGGATGAAGGCGCGGAAGTGGTGCAACCGCGCTGCACGCTGCCCGAACGCGGCTATTGGTATCCGCCCACCTTCCTCACCGGGGTGACGGCGTCCCATCGCGTAGCCCAGGAGGAAATCTTCGGACCGGTGCTCGCCGTGATGACCTTCCGCACGCCGGAGGAAGCCGTCGAACGCGCAAACAACACGCCCTATGGCCTCAGCGCCGGCGTCTGGACGGACAAGGGCAGCAAGATTTTCAAGATCGTCAACAAACTCCGCGCCGGCGTCGTCTGGGCGAACACGTTCAACAAGTTTGATCCGACGAGTCCGTTCGGTGGTTACAAGGAAAGCGGCTTCGGTCGCGAAGGCGGCTTGCAGGGTCTGGCGGCCTATTGCCGGTTGGGTTGAACCAAAATTTCATTTCGCGAACCATGAACAATCATCGCCTCGACGTCAAAAAAACCTACAAGCTCTACATCGGCGGAAAGTTTCCGCGCAGCGAGAGCGGACGTTACCTGCCCGCGAAGTCGGCAACCGGCGGGCACCTCGATAATTTCGCCCACGCCTCGCGCAAGGATTTCCGCGATGCCGTGGTTGCCGCGCGGGCTGCGGTGGACGGCTGGAGCAAGGCCACCGCCTACAATCGCGGGCAAATCCTTTATCGCGCCGCCGAGATGCTGCAAAACCGCGCGGGCGAACTGGTCAACGAAGTCGCGCGTTCAACGGGTGTGAGCGCAGCCCGGGCGAAACGCGAGGTGACACTCGCTATTGATCGGCTGGTTTATTTCGCGGGCTGGACGGACAAGTATCAGCAGATTTTCGGCAGCGTGAATCCGGTGGCCACGTCGCACTTCGATTTCACCACCCCGGAACCGACCGGCGTGGTCGTCGTGCTCGCGCCGGATGAGCCTTCGCTGGTCGCGCTGGTATCGCTCGTCGCCCCGGTGATTTTGAGCGGCAACGCGGCCATTGTGATGCCGTCGGAAAAATTCCCGCTGCCGGCGGTGACGTTCGCCGAAATTCTGGCCACCAGCGATCTGCCCGGTGGCGTGGTGAACATTCTGACCGGCAAACGCGCCGAACTCATCCCGCACATCGCCGGCCATCTGGACGTGAACGCAGTCGTGGACGGCGCAGGCAATGCGGAGTTGAGCGCGAAGTTGCAGTCAGGCACGGCCATCAATCTCAAGCGTTACGCGAAACGGCCGCTCGCGCGTGACGACTGGTTCACCGCAAAAGCTGAAGACCCGTATTGGATACTCGACACGATTGAGTTTAAGACCGCGTGGCATCCGGTCGGATTGTGATCGCAGGAGCCGAGGTCACGAGGCTCTGCCATTTTTCATTTTGGTTTGAGCCTCCTTACGTCGGCTCCTACAATAATTTCACGACAATTCCTGCGGGCCTTTGCCGCCGTTCAGCAAAAACAGAACGGCCATGCGCACCGCCAGGCCGTTGGTCACCTGCTCCAAAATCACCGACCGCTCGCAATCGGCGATTTCGCTGTCAATTTCCACGCCGCGATTGATCGGGCCGGGATGCATGATGAGCGCGTCGGGTTTGGTTTTGGCCAGCCGCGCCTTGTTGAGGCCGAAGAGCTGCGTGTATTCGCCGATGCTGGGAAACATCGTCTTGCGCTGGCGTTCGTGCTGGATGCGCAGGAGATTGATGATGTCCGCGTCGCGGATGGCCTCTTCCACGTCGTGCGTCACGCGGCAGCCCATTTGCTCGAACATTTTGGGCACCAGCGTGGACGGACCGCAGAGCGTCACCTTCGCGCCGAGTTTCGTCAGCGCCCAGATGTCCGAGCGCGCGACGCGGCTGTAAAGGATGTCGCCGAGAATCGTCACGTTCAGCCCGGCGATTTTTCCCTTTTTCTCCCGGATCGTGAACGCGTCGAGCAACGCCTGCGTGGGATGCTCGTGCGCGCCGTCGCCCGCATTGATGACGTGGGCGCCCAGCACGCGCGACAGGAAATGCGGCGCGCCCGACGCGCTGTGGCGGATGACAATGAAATCGGCATTGAGGGCTTCGAGGTTCCGCGCCGTGTCCTTGAGCGTCTCGCCCTTTTTGAACGACGAGGCCTCGGTGGAAAAATTGATGATGTCCGCGGACAGCCGCTGTTCGGCCAGTTCAAAGCTGATGCGCGTCCGCGTGGACGGCTCGACGAACAGATTCACGACGGTTTTGCCGCGCAACGCTGGGACTTTTTTGATGGTGCGCTTGCCGACGGCCTTGAACGCGCGCGCGGTGTCGAGCACGATCGTGATTTCCTCCGCCGTGAGCGATTCGATGTCGAGCAGATGTTTGCGATGCCAGCTCATTTCCGTTCAAGCAACACTTCACCCTCGCCGTTTTCCGCCAAACGCAGCGAAATTTTTTCGTCCAGCGCCGTCGGCACGTTTTTGCCGACAAAATCCGCCTTGATGGGCAGTTCACGATGGCCGCGGTCCACCAGCACCGCCAGTTGGATTTTTTTCGGGCGGCCAAAATCGTTCAGCGCGTCCATCGCCGCGCGGATGGTGCGGCCGCTGAACAGCACGTCGTCCACGAGCACGACGGTCTTGCCGGTCACATCGAAGGGAATGACCGTAGGATGGATTTTCGGCGCGGCGCGCTGGTCCAAATCGTCGCGGTGCATGCTCACATCGAGCGTGCCGACGGGCACGGGCTGTTTCCAGATTTCCGACAAAATGTTGCCCAACCGCCGCGCGAGCGGCACCCCGCCCGTGGGAATGCCGACGAGCACGACCTCCGCGCTAACTTCGTTGCGCTCGGCAATTTCGTGCGCGATGCGCGTGAGCGCCCGCTGAATCGCGACGGCGTCAAGGATGACGGTGGGTTCAGGCATGGGGAAAATAAAAAGCACCAACATCCAACATCCAACATCCAATGAAACACCAAGCCTCAAGCTTCAATGGCTGGTGGTTGGAATTTGAAGTTTCTCTGGGGCTTGGAGCTTGGGGTTTGGGATTTTCCACCACCGAGACGGACGGATGAAAAAAACAAAGACAAGCCCCTCTTGCAAGACGGTTCGTCTTTGGCAATTTCGTTTTCATTTTCCCTTCGCGGCCTCGCGGGGCTGCGTTAAAGGAACACGGGTTTAGTTTGCAGCCGTCTGACGGGTTTTGCGCCAGCTTGCGCGGTGCTTGATGATCCAATCCGTCAGCGCTCGCTCAAAGCCGATGTCGTGCCCGGCCTTTTCCGACTCAATCCATTTGTGCCGGAGGATTTCCTCGCGTTCCGCCTGGAACTCGCGGTAGAGGGACGAATTCTTCAGCAAATCGTTCGCCGTTGCAGTGTCTTTGATAGCGTCCGACATAGATAAAATGCAAAGTTCGCAACTAAAACTTAAATCCCGCCTGAAAATTTAGCAATCGAAATCTGCATTGTTAACTTATTTGAAATGAATAGGTTATGAATCGTTCAGGCCAGTTTTTCCCGCAGCGCCCCGGCAATTTGGATAAAAGCCTTTCCCGCCGGATGGTTCGGCGCTGAAATCACGACCGGCACGCCCTGGTCGCCGGCTTCGCGGATTTCAGTAAAAATCGGCACCTCGCCGAGGAACGCAAGGTTTTGCCGCGCGGCTTCCTGCTTGCCGCCGCCGTGACCGAAAATTTCCACGCGCTCGCCGTTCGGCGTGGTGAAGTAACTCATGTTCTCGACAATGCCCAGAATCGGCACGTTCACCTTGTTGAACATCGCGATGCCCTTGCGCACGACGCCGAGCGACGCCTCCTGCGGCGTCGTTACGATGACGCCGCCGTCCAGCGGCACGGTCTGGCACAACGAGAGTTGCGCGTCACCCGTGCCCGGCGGCAAATCCACCAGCAGGAAATCCATCCCGCCCCATTCGACCGCAAACAGAAATTGCTGGATGGTTTTGGCGATCATCGGTCCGCGCCAGATCACCGGTTGCTCGTCTGTCAGCAGCAGGCCGATGCTCATCACTTTCACCCCGTGCCCCGTCGGCGGAACGAGCCGCTCGTCGTCGCTGACCGTCGGACGCTCGTGCACACCCATCATCAACGGGATGCTTGGACCATAAATGTCGCAATCCAACAGACCGACGTGCGCACCAAGGTGCTTCAACGCGCAGGCGAGGTTCACGGACACGGTGGATTTGCCGACGCCGCCCTTCCCGCTGGCAATAGCGATGACGCGCTTCACGCCGGGAACTTTGCTCTGGTTGACAAACGGATTTCCCGGCGCGGCCTGGCCGGCAGCCGGTTGCAGCACTTCGACTTGAACGCGACTGACGCCCGGCAAATTTTTCAAAACGCGCTCAACTTCGGCTTTGATTTGCTGCGCCGCGTCGGGATTCGGCGAGGTCAATTGCAGCGAAACGTTCACTGTGCCGCTGGCGATGGAAATCTCCTTCACCAGTCCGAACGAAACGACGTCGCGCGAATAGCCGGGATATTTGACCGCCTTCAGCGCGCTTTTAATGTCCTCTTGCGTAAGCATTTTCCATCAAATTGCCAGCCAACCGCCCGAAGGCAAGCGCATCCGGACTTGCTTCCTCACCCATTGCATGAAAAATTAAGTGTCTTGATTCGTTGGATGGACAAAACAAATATGACACAGACGACGCAAAAGCAGGCCGGGCAATATCTCGAAAAGTTCCGGCACTTCGAATCCGCCACGCAACAGCCATCGTGGTTACTGCCGCTCCGCAAGGCCGGCATGACGCGTTTCGCCGAACTCGGTTTCCCAACGTTGCAGGATGAAGACTGGCGTTTCACCAACGTCGCGCCGATTGCCAAACTGCCGTTCAAGCCGATGTTCGAGGCTGCCGCAGGCGCAACGGAATCGGCCCTGAAAGACTACGCTTTCGCCAGGCTGGCCGGGCCGCGACTTGTATTCGTCAACGGTCATTTTAATGCCGGGCTCTCCTCCGTGCGCGATTTGCCGGCAGGCGTGAAAATTGCCAACCTCGCTTCGGCGTTGGTCTCGGACACCGCCTTAATCGAAAAGCAGCTCAACCACTGCGCGCGAATGGGCGACACCGCGTTCGCGGCGCTGAACCAGGCATTTTTCCTCGACGGCGGGTTCATTCATGTTCCAGCGGGCAAAATCATTGCCGAGCCGATCCAACTCATTTTTATTTCGACCGCCAAACACAACGGCGACACCACTCATCCGCGCAACCTCATCATCGCCGGGGCCAACAGCAAGGCGACGGTGATTGAAAGCTATCTGTCCACCGGCGGCGCGGCGTATTTCACCAATGCCGTCACCGAAATCATCGCTGGCGACAACTCGGCGCTCGAACACGTGAAATTTCAGGATGAGGCCGCCGCTGCCTTCCACATAGCGACCATCGCCGGCGAACTGGGCCGCGCCAGCAATGTGAACGTCCACTCGTTCGCCCTCGGCGCGAAGCTTTCGCGAAATAATATCCGCACCAAACTCGCCGGTGAAGGTTTGGAGTGCATCCTCAACGGCCTTTACCTCACGCGCGGCGAGCAACTGGCCGACCATCACATGATTGTCGAGCACGCGCAGCCGCATTGCGCCAGCCACGAGTATTTCAACGGCATCCTCGACGACAAATCGAAGGGCGTTTTCCACGGACGGATTTACGTTCATCCCCTCGCGCAGAAGACCGACGCGAAGCAGACAAACAAAAACCTTTTGCTTTCCGACGACGCGACGGCGGACACCAAGCCGCAGTTGGAAATTTACGCCGACGACGTGAAATGCACGCACGGCGCGACCATCGGCCAGTTGAATGACGAATCCATTTTTTATCTGCGCTCGCGCGGCATTCCGGAAAACACCGCGCGGCGGATGTTGATTCACGCCTTTGCCGGTGAAATCATCGAGCGCGTGCAATGCGAGCCGGTGCGCGAGCAACTGGACAAAATCGTGTGGGACCGGCTCGAAGCGAATCCGCATCTCGCTGGCGCGAAATGACTAAACCATGTTGCTGACGCGGAAATGTCTAAACCATAATGACGAATGACTAAAGAATTTCAAATGACGAATAAGAAATGTCGAATGGGATATCGGTGTCCAACCCGCCATTTGTTATTTGGATTTCGTGATTCTTTAGTCATTAGGATTTAGTCATTAGTCATTCCATTTACTGGCCATGTTTGACGAACTGAACGACCTTTATCAGCAGGTCATTCTTGACCACTGCAAGAAGCCGCGGAATTTCCACGAGATGCCGCAGGCGACCTGCTCGGCCCAGGGTTACAACCCGCTTTGCGGCGACCAGTTGAAACTCTTTCTCGAGTTGGACGGCGACAAAATCAAGGACATCAGCTTTGTCGGTTCGGGTTGTTGTATATCCAAGGCTTCGGCGTCGTTGCTCACGGAATTTGCCAAGGGCAAAACGAAAACCGACGTGGAAAAAATGTTCGGGCAGGTCCACGAAATGGTGACCACCGGCAACGTGAAAGGGGACGTCGGCAAACTGGCGGTATTTGCGGGCGTGTATAAATATCCCGCCCGGGTGAAATGCGCGATTCTCTCATGGCACGCTGTCATGGCGGCGCTCAAAGGCGACGCCAAACCGGTGAGTACAGAAAACGAACAGACCTGATTGATTTCGGCACCAACAACGGCGATGATGTCTGAGGTAAATCAAACTTAAGCGAGTTTTTATGAATTCCAATGAAGCAAAAACTTTGACCCGCGATGTGGAGGCTGCCGTCGTGCCCGTGGGCACCAAAGTCACCCTCCAGAAAGGTGAGACCGCGTACATCACCCAATCACTCGGCGGCAGTTACACGGTCGTCGTCAACGGCAACATGTTCCGCATTGAGGACAAGGACGCTGACGCCCTCGGCCTTGAAGTCCAGGCCAAACCCGCGGCGGCCGCGACCGGCCCGGTCTCGCAGGAGGGACTTGAAAAACAGGTCTGGGAGGCGCTCAAGACGTGTTACGACCCGGAAATCCCCGTCAACGTCGTTGACCTCGGCTTGATTTACGATTGCCACCTCACGCCGGCCGGCGAAAACAGTTTCAAGGCCGACGTGAAGATGACGTTGACCGCCCCCGGTTGCGGCATGGGCCCGACGCTCGCGCAGGACGTGCAAAACAAACTGCTCTCGCTCGAACCAATTGACGAGGCCAACGTCGAACTGGTCTGGGACCCGCCGTGGAATCAGGGCATGATGACCGAGGCGGCGAAGCTGCAACTGGGGCTGATGTAAATGAGACACCGCGGATGTCGCGGATAACACGGATTCAAAATAAGCGCCCCTCGCCCCTGCCCTCTCCCCATTTGGCGGGGAGAGGGTGGTTGAGCGAAGCGCAACCGGGTGAGGGGTTCCGACATATCCGCGCAATCCGTGTAATCCGCGGTTAGAAGTTCTTAAATGGGTAATGTAAAAATAGATTGGGCTGCGCTGCGTAAGGATTTTCCAATCCTCGACCAGCAGGTCCATGGCAAGCCGCTGATTTACTTCGACAACGCTGCAACATCACAGAAACCGCGCGTGGTGATTGACGCGTTGGTGCATTATTACGAACATGACAACGCCAATGTCCATCGCGGCATCCACGAATTGAGCAACCGCGCTACGGCAGGTTACGAAGCCGCCCGGGCGCGCGCGGCCAAATTCATCAATGCAAAGAGCGCCGAGGAAATCGTGTTCACGCGCGGCACGACCGAAGGCATCAATCTCGTCGCCAGTTCCTGGGGCGCCAAAAATCTCAAATCCGGCGACGTGATTCTGCTCACCGAAATGGAGCACCATAGCAACCTCGTTCCGTGGCAATTGCTCGCCCAACGCACCGGCGCGAAGCTCGCCTACGTGCCCGTCATCGGCGACGAAGGCATCCTCGACTTATCCAGGCTCGATTCGCTGCTCACGAAGCAGGTCAAAATCTTTTCGATGGTTCACATCTCGAATTCCCTCGGCACGGCCAACCCGGTCGCCGACCTTTGCGCCCGGGCGCGCAAGTTGGGGGTCATCACGCTCGTGGACGCCGCGCAAAGCGCCGGGCACATGCCGGTGGACGTGCACCAGATCGGTTGCGATTTTCTCGTGTTTTCCGGCCATAAGATTTGCGGGCCGACGGGCATCGGCATTTTGTATGGCCGCCAGGAATTGCTCGATGCGATGCCTCCGTATCAGGGCGGCGGTGAAATGATTTTATCGGTTGAGTACCAGAAAACCGAATTCAAGAAAGCGCCGCACCGGTTTGAGGCCGGCACGCCGGACATTTCCGGCCCCATCGGTCTGCACGCCGCGATGAACTACCTCGACGCCATCGGGCGTGAAAATATCTGGAAACACGACCAGGAACTGGCGAACCACGCTTACGCACAACTCGCCGCGCTGAATAACATCCGGCTGTTCGGCCCGAAAACCGGCCGCGCCGGGCTGGTGAGTTTTCTGCTCAAGGATGTTCACGCGCACGACGTGGTGACGCTGGCGGACCAGGCAGGTGTGGCGTTGCGCGGCGGGCATCACTGCACCCAACCGCTCATGCACCGGCTCGGCGTCGAGTCCACCGCCCGCGCCAGTTTTTATTTCTACAACACCAAGGCCGAAGTGGACCGGTTTGTGGAAGTGGTGAAGGAAATCCAGAAGTTTTTCGGGCAATGATTTGTGGCCACTGTGTCAAGGCGATGAAGGAATAATCCCCATGGCTTTCTGCTCCCACCACGTTAAATCTGGTAGACCATCTAGCATCCTCTTCACCTCGTCTACTTGACTTACATCCAAAATCTGCAAGGAGTAATTATCTGGGGGCCCGCCCGTGATGGGCTGCTCTCCGGTTTCAATCAGCAGCGTGACGTGCTCTTCGGCAGATACATGGATAGTGAATCGAAAGCAGTTATTGATTCCGGCGTCATGCGGACTAGGCCGAACTTTTCCCAAGCTCAAGGAAATCGGAAAGATCCGGTGTTCTGCTATGTTGAGTCGGTAGGAGTCAAACATATTGAGCTTTTGTTTGATATAAACCAATTGGCTGATGTGAAATGACAAGTTGAAATCGGACCTGACTGTTTTTTTGTCACGAAGCTCGAAGGGAAACTGAAGCATCACCAAGCCATTCGTTAAAAGGGTGAAATGGGGTTTGTTGGTTGTGACATAGGGAGAAAACAGTGGGTCTGGGTTGAGATAACCACATATCGGAAAGCTTTCAATTTGGGTAACCTTAATTCGGTTGGTCCATGAAAAATCAACAGGAATGGTCTCCAGCACCTTGCGGTCTGCTGGTGAAAACTGCAAGGCGGTTTGGCAAAAGGCTGTCTGGCAAATGGCTGCAAGAAATATAAAAAGGAGTAGTTTCATATGAGAATGTTTGGCGTATTCATTTCGAGTCTCGCTTACGTGCTGCGATAATGGCACTTCGTAATCTTGCTTGAAACTCCACACGCTTACCGTGCCGCACTGTGCCGAAATGCCATACGCGCTCGAACCATACTCGCTTGAGAATGCTGCTTAACTCGGGTGTGTGTTTTCATTTCACAGTTTTGACTTTGCGCCTCGCAGAAATATTGTCCAGAAAAAATCACGCCAGCAGCGGCTGCGTTGCGGCTGCGTTGGGCGCAATTGATCCGGCAAATCAGAATCCCATCGAAAAGAAATTGGTTTCAACGCTCGTCCTCACCCCGGCCCTCTCCTCCAGGAGAGGGAGAACCATTCACCGCCTCATTAAAAAAAACCTGCGATGGGATTTCCCGGACGGCCATTCGCAAAACCAAAAGAGCGCAATCGCTGTTCCTTCTCCTGGGGGAGAAGGTCAGGATGAGGGCGGTTGTAAAACCACTATTTACTTCGCCGGAGCCGGAGCCGGTTTGCACGCGGGACGGGCGTTGTTCCAGAGCACCTCACCCAACCCTCTCCCCAGCGCGGAGAGGGAGAAACTTCGGCGACTGCGGCAGTTGCGGGTTTAGAAAGCCGCTTGCTGGAACAAATTTCCAAGGTTAGACTAATGCCATGAAAGCGGTTTCCATTCGTGAGGCGGAAGGGCAGCTTGGCCGGCTGGTGGCCGAGGCGTGCCGCGGCGAGACGATTGTGCTCACCGACGGCGACAGGCAGGTGACGCTCGCGCCGCGCGTTCTGGATTTGGAAGTGGACAGCCCGGAATTGGAAGCGGAATTGTTGAAAGCGGTCAACGGGCCGCACGCGCCGATGCGCGAAGGTGAGTTGCGGGAAATTGCGGACCGGGCATTGCGCGAACATCGCGCCAAGCGGCAGAAATGAAACTGTCGCTGCACCGCGCCGAGACATTCAACGCCGATTTCGATCAGCAATACCGCTGGTACCTCGAACAGGCTGGCGAAGAGTTGGCCGAACGATTCCTGATGGCGGTGGAAAATACGTTGCAATCGCTGTTGACGCAGCCGGATTTGGCCCGCCGAAGAAATTTCCGCCATCCTGCGCTGGCTGGCATCCGCTCGTTTCAAGTCAAATCTCCCTTTCAAAATATCCTGATTTTTTACCGGCACACCTCCACAGAACTTTCCGCTGAACGTTTGATGCACGGCGCGCGGGATTTGCCGCGCCGGTTGGCTGAACCTTTGCCATGACGGATACGAATCTAAAATGTGCTCTTCGTCGGCTGTTTCGCAGCATGGATTTTATCTCGCGGCATCCGGCGCTGAAACGCGATTCGGAGGAAGCGCGGCGATTTGCCGAAATTTATCAGCAACTCGGATTGGCGTGGGAATTTCTGGCATTGCAATGCAAACATAAAGGCGGCTGGCGGAAATTGCGCGACGGAAAATCGGCCTGCAAAATTTGCGGCCTGATTCGCGGCGCAAAAGAGCATTGGCTTTTGTTGCCACATGATGGAAGAAAATTCATTGGCCATCGTGCGATGCCGAATTCAAAATGCACGTTTCCGAATCGCAAAACGGCAACAGTGGTAAATGACACAATTGATTTTCATGGCGCGAAATTGAACGTGGAAGTGCTGAATTCGCATCGGTCAAAGTTGTTTCGCAGCAAAGACATTCTGTGTGCCGCCGAACGAATGGTTCGCCTCAACGAAGAGGGTGTCGAGTGCCGGCTTGATGGGCATTTAATCACAATCGAATTACGCAAGCACAAGCGCGGCGCTATGCCGCCTTACAGCCATTTCGTCTGGGAATTGCCGCGCAAATTCTTGAAAAATTTTCCGGTGATGCTGGAATTTGACAACCGCAGACAATTCACCGGCTTGACCATTTTCAAACCGGATATGCAAAAAGCTAGGATGGGCAAACGAAACGGACATTAACTTTTCCAAATGAGTATTTCTTCGCAATCACAAATGCGCGAAGTGCTGGAAGTTTTTCCCGGCGCGCAGCGGGCGTTGTTCCGGCGGTATCACATCGGCGGGTGCAGCAGTTGCGGTTTCAGCCCGGACGAAACGCTGGCGCAGGTTTGCGCGCGCAATGGCAATCTCGACGTGGCCGAAGTGCTGGCGCAGATCCAGTCCAGCCACGAACAGGACGCGAAGATTTTGATTTCGCCGAAGGAACTCGCCGAACTTTTGCAACTGGATAAATCGGTGAAACTCGTGGACGTTCGGTCGCGCGAAGAATTCGAGGCGGTGAACATTGGCGGTTCGGTTTTGTTGTCGCAGGACGTGATGCAGAAACTCATGGCGAGCGGTTCAAATGTTGAACCGATTGTGGTCATTGATCATCAAGGCAAAAACGGTCTGGATGCGGCGGCGTATTTCATGGGGCACGGTTTGCAGAACGTGCGCTGCCTGCGCGGCGGCATTGACGCCTGGGCGCAGGAAGTGGAGACGACGATGCGGCGGTACAAGCTGGGCTGAATTTTGGAGCCGGGCAAAAGCTCCAAGCACCAACATCCAAGCTTCAAGCACCAGAGAAGCCCCAAACTTCAAATGCCAAAAAGGCTGGCGGCGCAGTTTGAAGCTTAGTTCTTGGAATTTCTCTGGAGCTTGGACGTTGGTGCTTGGAGCTTCTGCGGAATTACACTTTGAATTTGAACAGCAGCATATAGCCACGGCGCCAGACGGCCTAATCGCGTCCCGCCGCGGCGATGAACGGCTTCAATTCCTGCATCAGCTTCGCGAACAGGTCGAACGACACCTGTTGCGCGCCGTCGCTCCAGGCTTCCGCCGGGTTGGGATGCACTTCAATCAACAACGCGTCCGCGCCCATCGCCACCGCGCCCAGGCACATCGCCGTCACCAGGTCCGCGCGCCCGGCACCCTGGCTCGGGTCAATCACGATCGGGCAGTGCGATTCGCGCTTGATGATGGGGATGGTCGAGAGGTCCAGCGTGTTGCGCGTGTAGGTTTCGAACGTGCGGATGCCGCGTTCACAGAACAGGAGGTTCGGATTTTCGTTGGCGAGGACGTATTCGCCCGCGAGCAGCCATTCCTCGATTTTCATGGAAAGTCCGCGCTTGAGCAGGACGGGCTTGCCGGTCCGGGCAGCCGCGATAAGGAGCTGGAAGTTCTGCGAATTGCGCGCCCCGATCTGGATGATGTCCGTGTATTCGGCCACCATTTCGGCGTGGTTTTCGGAAAGCAGTTCGGTGATGATGGCCAGTCCGGTGGCGCGCCGCGCCTTGTCGAGCAGCTTCAGGCCCTTGTCGCCCAGTCCCTGGAACTCGTAAGGTGACGTACGCGGCTTGAACGCCCCGCCACGCAGGAAGGTCGCCCCGGCGGCCCTCACCGCCTCGGCGGTGGAGAGCAATTGTTTCTCGCTTTCGACCGAGCACGGCCCGGCCATGACGTGCAATTTTTTGCCGCCAATGACATGTTCGCGGACGCGAATGGTGGAGTTGGCCGGGTGCGCCTCGCGGCTGACGAGCTTGTAACGCTTTTGGATGGGCGTGACACTTTCAACCGCGCGCGGGAATTGCGAGACCAGCGTCTCGAGGTTGGCGTGGGTAAGTTCGTCGCCGATGGCACCGATGACGGTGCGCGCCACGCCGCGCATGACGTGGGGGACGTAGCCGAGTTTGCGGATTTCCTTGAGGACGGCCTGCTCCTCTTTCCTCGAAATCCGGGGTTTGAGCACGATGATCATGGGTTTTTTATGGGTTGGCCGAAGGTCGCAAAAACAAAAACGCCGCAGGCGTTTGGCGACCTGCGGCGATTGGTTTGGTTAAAGTTTTATCGCAGCCGCAAGTGCGCGCCGGCCTGGCTAAACCAATAAAAGAAATATTGGCTGCTCGCTGCGTTGTTCACTTGCCTGCTGTTCACAAGAAGAAGGTAACAGAACGAAATCTATAGTCAAGTTCTGCCTGCCCTATAGTGACTGTAGTGTTCCAAATCGGCTTAATTTACGATATACGATATACGATGTAGGATCCGCAACCACAATTCAGCACACCGCGTAAATCGTATATCGCAAATCGTAAATGCCTAAACATTGAATTTGAATAGCAGCACGTCGCCGTCTTTCACAACGTAATCGCGGCCTTCGATGCGGTAGTGGCCGGTTTCGCGGGCGTGGCCGACCGAGCCGCACTTGATCAAGTCATCCCAGTTCACCGTTTCAGCCTTGATAAACCCGCGCTCGAAGTCGGTATGGATGGTTCCGGCGGCCCGGGCGGCGGTGTCGCCGGTGTGAATCGTCCACGCCCGGACCTCTTTGTCGTTAAAAGTGAAAAACGTGCGGAGGCCGAGGACGTGGTACGTCGCGCGGATGAGCTGGCCGAGGCCGGATTCCGCAACGCCGAGTTCCTTCAAATACGCCCCGGCCTCCTCCGGTGACAGGTCAATGAGGTCGCTTTCAATCTGCGCGCTGACGACCACGGCTTCGCAGGCGAGGTGCGCCTTCACGTAGTCGCGCACTTTTTGGACGAAGGAATTTTTGTCGGCGGTGGCGAGGTCGGATTCCTTGACGTTGCAGGCGAAAATGGTTGGCTTGTCGGTCAGCAGGAAGAAACTGCGTTGGACGAATTTCTCATCCGGGCCCAGCGGGAGCGCCAGCATGTTGGCCGGTTTGCCCGTGTTCAAATGGACGCCAATCTGTTCCAGCAGGTGCTCCTCCAGCAGCGCGTGCTTGTCCCCGCGCTTCACATCCTTGGCAATCTTCTCACGCCGTTTCTTGACGGTTTCGATATCGGCCAGCACCAGTTCGGTGTTGACGATTTCGATGTCGCGCACGGGATCAATGCCGCCCGGGACGTGCATGATGTCGGGGTCTTCAAAACAGCGCACGACGTGCACGATGGCGTCCACTTCGCGGATGTGGCTTAGAAACTTGTTGCCCAGACCTTCGCCATGCGACGAGCCTTTCACGAGGCCGGCGATGTCCACGAATTCAATCGTGGCCGGGATCATTGTCTGCGTTTTCGCAATTCTGGCGAGTGGCTCGAGCCGCGGTTCCGGCACGGTGACGACGCCGAGGTTCGGTTCGATGGTGCAAAAGGGGTAGTTCGCCGCCTCGGCCTTGTGCGAACGGGTGACGGCGTTGAACAACGTGGATTTGCCCACGTTGGGCAGACCGACGATTCCGGCTTTAAGCATAATGGGTTCGCGGTAAAAATCCCGGCACGGGTCACATTCTATGTTTGGCCAACTGCCACGCGATGTGCCCGCCGTTAACCAGTCCGATCACAATGAGGCAAATGCCCGAAAATTGTTCCATGTGCAGGAGCGTCCGCTCGTTCAACCGCCCGTAGCCGCGCGACGACAGCCAGCTTACCGCAAAAAACCACAGGTTCGTCCCCAGCACGACGCCGGCGATGCAGGCGGACTTGCCGGGCAGTGTGTCTTCGACCCAGTCGCGGGACAGGAAGTTGGCTGCGAGCACGATCCAAAACAGCAGAACCCCGAGGTTGCCCAGCACGCGCACGAAGCCGGTCATATACGCCGAGTGCGGATGGAATTTTTCGTCAATGCGCTTTTCAATCCGGCTGGCGGCCCCGCCGAGTTGCATGGGTGCGGAGACTGTTTTGGCCGAGAGAAATTTCACCCCCAGAAACAGCATGAACGCGAAACTGAACACTTCCATGGAGGTCTTGACGATGCGAATGCCAAAGAACGACGAAAAACCGGTAAACGCAATCGTGCAATAAATCAGGTCCATCGTTGCCGCGCCGAGGCCGACGAGCATGGCCCGCAAGAAACCGCGTCGTGTCCCTTCATTAATGATGGTGAGATTCACGGGGCCCACGGGCATCGAAAGCAGCAATCCGCTGATGAAGCCCGTCAGGGCGGAAAGTAAAATGGGCTGAAGTTCCGGCATGGTTTAATGGGCCGTGTCCGGTTCGTCCTCGTCTTCCTCCTCGATTTCCCGGCGCCACGCGCGCGAGATGCTCGGCCGCACGAAACCATAGACGAGATAGAGCGTGAAGAACGCCGGCAACACGTAATAAAGCACTTTTTCGCGCAAAATCAGCAGACAGCCTAGAAAGAGCGCCGCACCGATGGCCTTTGCAAACGTGCTTCGGGAGCGCAGGCCGAGCGATTTGAAGCTCGGATACCGCACCGTGCTCACCATCATGGCCGACAAAAAGATCAGCACGATCGCCAGCAGATAATTCCAGTGACCGAGGTCCTTCGCTTTTTCATTGAAATGAATGATGAGCAGTGTCAGCGACGCCACCAGACCGGCCGCCGAGGGGATGGGAAAGCCTAGAAAATCTTTGCCGCCGCCGCTCCCGGCCATCGCGGACAGACAGTTAAAGCGCGCGAGCCGGAACGCGCCGCAGAGCAGATAAATGGACGCAATGAACCAACTGATTTGCCGGTACTCGCCGAACACATTTGCCAGCACGACGCGCTGCACCAGAAACGCCGGCGCCACGCCGAAGGAAATCAGGTCCGCCAGTGAATCGAATTCGCGTCCGAACGGGCTGTCCGCGCCGCCCAGACGCGCCACGCGCCCGTCGAGCAAATCGAAAATGCACGCCAGCAAAATGAAGGCGAGCGCGAGTTTGATTTGACCGAAGTATTCATCGGCCAGCGGATCAGCCTCGACGATTTTCGTCAGCGCCACAAAGCCGCAGAACAAATTGCCCGCCGTCAGCAGGTTCGGCAGAAAATAAATCTTCAATTTTTCGTCCGAATTGTCCGGCTGCGGTTGTTGTGACGATGGTTCGTTCATTATTTGATTTTTCTGCGTTGGAAAATGACGAATGACGAAGCGCTAATGTCTAAAGAATGACAAAATCCGAATGATAAAAATTCCCAGGCGCCTCGCTTTGGGAAATTTGTGATTGGGATTTCTTTAGTCATTATGGTTCAGGAATTAGTCCTTTCAGTCGAAAGATGCAATCATGGTTTCACCGCCAGTCACCTTGTCGCCGAGCTTCACCTGGATTTTCGCGCGGGGCGGCAGGTAAACGTCCACCCGCGAGCCGAATTGAATCAGGCTGATGCGTTCGCCGCGCTGGACGTTGTCGTTTTCCTTGATCCACGGGACGATTCGGCGGGCAATCACGCCGGCGATGAGGCGCACGCCGATCTTCTCGCCGGGCGGTTCGGCCGTGTCGAAACCAATGAGCACATTTTCGTTGAACTGCGCCGACTCGGCCCTCAGCGCGCTGAGATACTGGCCGGGCGTGTGTTTGAAACAGGCGACGCGGCCCGCCACGGGCGCGCACTGCACGTGCACGCTGATCACCGAAAGAAAAATTGAAATCCGCCGGCATTCGCCACCCATGAATTCCGGTTCGTTCACCGTGTCAATCGCGTCCACCTTGCCGTGGCCGGGCGAGACGACAAGGTTTGCGGCCGTCGGCACCAGCGGGTCGGGGTCACGGAAGAAATAGAACGTGAAGGCGGAGAACAACACCCAGAGCGAAATCAAAACCCAAATCAAACAATCCGGCATGCCCTGAAACGCGACATCAAGGCCAAACGGCAGGCGGAAAAGGCGGTACGCCACAAAGGCAATGATCCTGCCTAGAAACGCTGCAGCGAGCAGCGCAAGCAGCACCGCGAACGCAAGGCCGATAAGGCGGAGCGCGGCGAGGAGGGCTTTGCCTGAGTTTTTCACGCCATCAAAATAAAAATTTTCGACGCCACTTGCAATTCGGCATTTTCAGGGCAATTTAGACCGTCGCAAAAAACAATGTAACAAAAACCAAATTCAAAAACGATTATGTCATTACACACACCTGATTTGACGAAATTCCCGCCGCGCAGTCCGCGCGTGCGGCTGGGCGGTTACGTGATTCTGCCGCGCATGCTGGACAAAGGCCGGGCCACCGTTGCCGGCAAACACGGCGAATACCATTACGCCTGTCCACTCGACGAGGGATTCCTGGAATTCGTGGGCATTGATTCCAAGGCCTTGAAAAAGGAATTGAACAAGAGCGACACGGAAGTCCTGAAATGGATCCAAAAAAACGCGAAACACAAACGCACTGTGCCGGAAATCATCGCGTGGTCGGCGTGGCAGGAACAGCGGGTGCCGGACAATCCGGATTCGCGCGAGTATTTCAACGGCCTGCACAAAAACGGCGCACCCAAACGCGCGGACATTGCGACGTGGTTTGACGTGCTGGATCTGGACGATTACGTGAGCTTCAGCGGCAAGGCCTGAAAATTTTCACGGTGTCGTAGCGGCGGTCGGCAGACCGCCGCATTTCTTTTGCAACATTGGAATGGGATAAAGCGGCTCTCTGCCAACGAGTCGCTGCGTCAAACTTGCGCTTGGGCCTGAGCCGGTTGCACGGATGGTCCGTTCGCATTTTCCATTTTCCACGGCTCGATTTTTTCGATGCGATGCCGGTGTTTTGCGCCGTGTACTTCAAATTCCACTTCGTCCCCGATCTTGCGGTTCAGCAGCGCCTGCGCGACGGGCGAAAGATAGCTGATGATGCCCTTTTCCGGCTCGGAATCCCAGGCCCCGAGGATGGTGAAGGTCTCCGGTTCATTTGTATCGAGGTCGGCGGCCCGCACCACGGTGCCGATGCCGGCGACGTCGGTGCGTGCATTGGAGAAATCCGTGCCGCGGGCACGGGTGAGCTGGGTTTCCAGCTCGTCCTTGCGGCGCATGAGGATTTTTTGCATTTCCTTGGCGGCCTTGTATTCGTGATTTTCGCTGAGGTCGCCGTAACTGCGCGCGAGGGCGATTTCCCTCGAGTTGGCGGGAATTTTCTTCTGCACCAGTTCCTCGTATTCGAGCTTGCGGCGTTCGAGACTTTCCCACGAAACGAGCAGCGTGGTGTCCTGTTTGGTCTGTTCGCCGCTGACGAGTGATTGCACGGCGGGATGCGCCTTGACCAGCCGCGCGAGGAGCGAGCGCTTGTCCATGTCGTCAAACACGGGTGAAAACTGCAGCGCGCGCGTGAGGTCTTTGATGACTTCGATGTCGGCGGACGCGGTCAGCTCGGCGAGTAATTCGTGGTCGTCGAGGATGAATTCGCGCAGGCGGTTGGAGCGTTTTTCGTTGAATTGATCGCGTTCCATGGCGGTGAGCATGGCGCGGAAAACCTCCGGGCCGAGAATGTCGGCGTAGGCGTCGCTGCGGTCGCGTCCGAGCCAGAGCAACACTTCGCTGCCCGCGGTGTGCTGGTTGATGAGGCGCGCGAGGGTTTCCTTGAGCGCGTCCATTTTGCCTTCCTGAATCAGCAGACTGGCGAACTCGCGGCAGAGCTTGGCAGAAACGGCATTAAGCGACCCGCGCAGGATTTCAATCCAGCGGTCGGGGTTCGCCGCCCTGAACGATTCGAGCGTGCGATGATGCTTGGCTGCCGGAATCAATTCCAGGACCGGGCCGAATTTGACGCCGTCCTGCGCCCAGATTTGCGCGGTGGTGATTTCGCCCTCGACGGGGGAAAGGCCGGCCATGGCACGCAATTCATCGCGGGCAAAGACCGCTTCGAGCGCAACGGCGGGTTGGGTGCGCTGATGCGAGGCAATCTCGGTGTTGAGTATGGCAATGATTTCGTTGGCCGCAGCCGCTTTATCAGTCAAATCGGACGCATTTTTGAACACTTCCCCGGCCACGGCCACCCGCGCTTTCAATCCCTTGGCCTTGCGAAAATCCCCCAGCAAACGTTCCTGCAGCGACGTTTCCTGAGCCTGATAAACGACCGGCTCGGTTTTTTTCAGCGGCACAATGAAATGACCGTCCTTTTTCATTTCGCGGCGCGCGGTTTCCCACCATTTCTTCCAATCGTCACGGATGACATCGGGCACGAGCACCTGTTGAATCTGGTCCGCCGTCGCCCGGCCGTCGTAGCTGTTCAACACGACCTTGATCAAATCCAGATGATGTGCGGCCATCTGGTGCAGACCCTCGAGGTCGGCGGCCTTGCGCGCGAGGATATGCTCCTTGGAAATCGGCTTGAGCGATTCGGCGGCGAACGCCAGATCCATCGTGTGACCCGGCTTGCCTGGAAAATCAATCGTGAACCGCGCGAAAACCGTGTCCACCGTTTTGATCCGGCCAAAGCCCCAACTGCGGTGCATGCAAAAGCCGCCCGTTGCCAGTTTGGTCAGCGGTTCAACGTGCCGCCCTTCAATCTTGCCGGCGGCGGCCAATTTCTCAAATTCCTCTCTCATAAAAGCATCGTTTTTGTCGCATCATAAAAGCACAATGTCCTTATTAAAAAACGTGAACGGCAAAAATCCAAGACAAATCGCGGTGCGCATTTTGCAGCAACGGCGCGCCGATGGCGGATTTACTGAAGATTTGCTCGAAAACGCGCTGGCGGGAACGCAGCTTGCGCCCGCCGACCGCGCGCTTTGTCAGGAGATTGTATATGGCGTCGTTCGCTGGCAGGCCACGCTCGACTGGCTCATCGCCCGCAAAACCGGTGGGCGCAAACAAAAACCCGGCCTGCAAAATCTCTTGTGGCTCGGCCTCTACCAGATTTTCTGGCTCGACCGGATTCCCGGCCACGCCGCCGTGAACGAAACCGTCGAACTGGCCAAGCAAAATGGTTTCGGCGCGCAAGCCGGTTTCGTGAATGCCGTCTTGCGCGGCTATCTGCGCGAAGCCGACGCCACCAAAAAGCTTCTGGCCGATTTGAAAATTTCACAGCCTGCGCCCGGCTGGTCACATCCCGAATGGCTGGTCGCGCGCTGGCAAAAATGCTGGGGCCTGGAACGAACCACGCAGTTGCTGGCCTGGAACAATACGCCGCCGAAAACGTTCGCGCGGGTCAACCACTTGAGGACCGACGCAGGCAAACTGCTCGAGAAATGGCGTGCGGAAAACGTGGAATACGACTTCGTCCGGCGCGATTTCTTTGGTAGGGCCGATCCCGCATTGCGGGACCAGGACGCGCCGCAGCGCGTCCCTACCGATTTTGAAAATCTGGTCTTTGAACTGAAATCGCATCCGCCGCTGATGGAGCTGGAAAGTTTCCGGCAAGGCTGGTTTTACATTCAAGACCCGAGCACGCTGCTCGCCGCGTACAAACTCGGGGCACAACCCGGCGAGACGATTTTGGATTTGTGCGCCGCGCCCGGCGGCAAGACGACGTTCATTGCGCAATTGATGAATAATCAGGGCTGGATTGTGGCGATGGACAATTCCAAGGAACGACTGAAGCTGCTTGAAGAAAACTGTGTGCGGCTGGGGGTGACTTGCGTCAAGTTGGCCACTCATGATTTGCTTCGCCCTCACCCTGCCCCTCTCCCCCAGGAGAGGGAACCGCAACGTGCGACCCATGAAATTTCAAACCAAGTTCGTTCCGCCAACCGGCTGACTGCGATTCCCCCTCTCCCCACGGGAGAGAGCCGGGGTGAGGGGAAATTGTTTGACAGAATTCTCGTTGACGCTCCTTGCTCGAACACCGGCGTGATGCGCCGGCGCCTGGATTTGCGCTGGCGGATTCAGCCGGCGGAAATTCAACGGCTGCGCGTCCTGCAACTCGACCTGCTCAAGCAGGCCGCAGCGAAGTTGAAGCCCGGAGGCATTTTGGCTTACAGCACGTGCAGCCTCGAACCGGAGGAAAATGCCGAAGTCGTGAAACAATTTTTGGCGGAGCACAACGATTTTAAACTGGAATCTGAACAGGAGTTGCTGCCGTTCGTGGATAATGTGGACGGAGCATTCGTTGCGCGCCTGAAACGATTGCCGTAAATTTTCCCCCGTTATGGAACTCGACCTCGAAGGCCAGTTTGCCGACCGCGCATATCAGATTCTCGCCAGTCTGGTCACGCCACGTCCCATCGCCCTCGTCACCACTCTCAGCGCAGATGGCAAAGTCAACGCCGCGCCGTTCAGTTTCTTCAATCTCATGGGCGCAAATCCGCCCATCTGCGCGTTTGCGCCCGGCGACCGCGACAACGGCACACCCAAGGACACCGCCTTGAACATCCGCGCCGCGCATGAATTCGTCGTGAATCTGGTGGACGAAAAAATTGCCGAAGCGATGAACCAATGCGCCGCGTCGTTGCCTTACGGTGAAAATGAACTCGTTCACGCCGGATTGACCGCCGCGCCGTCGTCGCTGGTGAAACCGCCGCGCATTGTTGAGTCACCCGCTAGTTTGGAATGCGTGGAATGGGGCACGCTCCAAATCGGCAGCAACCGCTTGGTGATCGGGTTGATAAAACGCCTTCATTTACGCGATGAACTATTTGATGCGGAGAGGAAACGGATCCATACCGACAAACTTTTTCTCATCGCTCGGATGGCCTCACCGCACTGGTATTGCCGCACCCGCGACCGTTTTGAAATGATTCGGCCGGCGTGACGATTTACGATTGACGATTTGCGATTTACGCGCCCAGCGTGAATGGGCGGAGAGATCGTAAATCGGAAATCTGAAATCGCAAATTCTACATCCCCATGATCTGGTAGCCGCAATCCACGTAAATCACCTGGCCGGTGATGGCCGCCGCGCCGTCGCTGGCGAGAAACATGCCGGTCGCGCCCAGTTCGTCGGGCAGCACATTGCGTTTGAGCGGTGACTTGGCCTCGTATTGCTTGAGCATTTCGCTGAAACCGCTGATGCCGCGCGCGGCCAGTGTGTTGACCGGGCCGGCGCTGATGCAATTGACGCGAATTTTCTTCGGGCCGAGATCGTAGGCGAGATAACGCGTGCTGGCTTCGAGCGCGGCCTTGGCCACTCCCATGACGTTGTAATGGGGGACGACCTTTTCCGCGCCGTAATAACTCATCGCCACAATGCTGCCACCCTCGGTCATCAGCGGCATCGCGGCGCGTGCGAGCGCAACGAGCGAGTAGGCGCTGACGTCATGCGCAATGCGAAAGGCTTCGCGGCTGGTATCCACGAATTCGCCTTCCAGCGCGGCCTTCGGCGCAAACGCCACGGAATGCAGAAGCAAATGCAACTTGCCAAACTTTTCGCCGACGATTTTGAAGACACCGGCGATTTCCTCGTCTTTCGTCACGTCGCATGGCAGGATGAGCGTGTCCGCGCCAAAGGTGCCGGCGAGTTCCTCCACGTTTTCCTTGAGCCGTTCACCCTGATAGGTGAACGCGAGTTTCGCCCCCTCACGCGCCCACGCCTGCGCGATGGCCCAGGCGATGGAGCGTTGATTGGCAACGCCGAAGACGACGCCGAATTTCCCCTCAAGCAATGGCATAATCGAAAATAATGTCTTTGGTTAAACCGTTTTTCAGGATTACAAATTCCAGCCGGCACGGCAATCCCTTTTGGCTTCCGTCTCGACCCGCGAGGGCACGGGCGATAAACTGGGGCGATGGATGCAAACACTGGCAACGTGATTGTGAACGGGTTAATCAGCTACCTCGGCTTGGTCATCCTGCTGACGTTTCACGAGTTTGGGCACGCGTGGGTGGCATTGAAATGCGGCGACGACACGGCCAAACTGCAAGGGCGCGTCTCGCTGAATCCCGTCGTCCACATTGACCCGATTGGCACGATCCTGATGCCCTTGCTGATGCTTTTTATGTCGCCAAACATCAGCCGGTTCATGATTGGCTGGGCCAAACCAGTCCCGGTGAATCCCTATAATTTGAGAAGTCCGAATCGGGACGACATCCTCGTGACCATGGCCGGCCCGGCGATGAACCTGGTTCTGGCCGTTGGGCTGATGTCCTTGGTGCGCGTGGGATTGCTGGTTCATCTGGAACCAATGGCGGAATTGTGCGGGCGGTTCGCGTCACTCAGCCTGTTGCTTTGCTTCTTCAATCTGATTCCCATCCCGCCACTGGATGGGTCGCGCGTGATGCGGGTCCTGATCGGCATGAGTTATGAAACCTACTGGCACCTGTCACGATTTGGTTTTATCGGTGTGATCCTGGTGATGCAAATCCCCCAGGTGTGGAAGACGTTGGCTTTTGCCATCAATGGAACCTTAGCAGTACTGGAAATGTTATTTGGGATTTCCTAACGAGCGAGCGCCGGATTATTTTTTGAAGTAAAGCTCCTCGGCGTTCCACGTCACGCGGTAATAGCTTAGTGGAGTGGCGTGCACGTTGCCTACGTCTGAACGAATGGCGGCGTAATACATCGGGGTGACGGTAAAAATCATCGGCTGCTGTTCGGCGAGAATTTCCTGCACCTCATTCATATCCTTTTCGCGTTCGGATAGATCCAGCGTTTGCATCTGCGCATCCATCAACTGATCCATTCGCGCTTCCCAGAGTGTCACAGGCGTTTTCTGCCGGCAAAACCAATAGTGATCGTAACCGCTGGATTTGAGGATGTTCATGCTGCCGTACGGGTCGGTGCCGGTGTCAGAATAGTTTCCCAAAAGGACGCAGTCATAATCGTATGTGTCGTCAATTTTGGTAATGAGGGTATTGAATTCGACCGGTTGAAAGATGGCGTTGACGCCGATCTTTTGCAGGTCCGAGGTAATGAGGACGGCCATCTTCTTTCGTTCGTTATTCTCAACGTTTGTGTTGAAAACGAATTCAATTTTATTTCCGTCCATATCGGTCAAAAAATCGTCGCCGTTGCGTTTTTCAATTCCGATCTCCTTCAACAGCTCGACAGCCTTTGCCGGATCATGGGGATAGGTTTTTGTATTTGGATTATACCAATTTTGATAGCCCTGGGTTAGAAATCCGTATTGGGTAATTCCACGCCCGTACTCAACGGATTTGATGATGGCATCCCGATTGACGGCATACGAAATGGCCTGGCGGAATTTTATATTGCGAAACCATTTCAACTTGACCGGGTCAACGTAAGGCTTTCCGGTATGGGCATTGATGTTCGTATTTTGATTGAACCAGAAAAAGGTGGTTTCCAGTCCAATGCCGGGTTCGAGCAAAGTGATTTTGCCGGCTGCGGATGCGGCTTTGAACTGGTCGTAGTCATACGGATAAATGAGATCATCCGCGTCACTTTCGCCGCTCAAAAATCGCAGAGATTGCGCGCTGAAGTCCGGCACGACTGTAAAAACGATTTGGTCAAAATAAGGCAGGCGGGTTCCGTTTGTGTCCACCTCGATAAAATAAGGATTGCGTTCCAGCACCGCATATTCGGCCTGTTTATATTCTTTCAAACAATACGGCCCATCGCAAATAATGTTCTTGGGATTCCAATTGACACCGTAGGCCGACGGAAAACCGGCATTGGCGTATTGCGCTAAAGTATGTTTCGGATAAATCGGAACGTCATAGCCGAATGCCTGTAAAAAAGGCGCATAAACTTCCGGCGTGACGACTTGGACCGTCAAATCGTCCAGTTTGGCCACGGCAAATTTTTTCCCATCAATGATAAACTGGTCCCGCAATGGATTGGGAATTTGCGGGTTATAAATGATATCGTTCCACGTGAAAACCACATCGTCCGCCGTAAGAGGCATGCCATCGCTCCAACGCAAATTTTTCCGCAGCCGGAATGTCCACGTTTTGCCGTCGGGTGAATTTGTCCAAAATTCGGCCAGCGCTGGCTTCACTGTTTGCGTCGGCACATCAAAGTTTAACAACCCCCAAAACATGAACCGTCCGACGTACCGGGATGACAATTCATCCGCTACGAGAAAGTTGAAAGTCTTTGGCTCGCGGAGCTCACAAATGATGAATTGTCCACCACGAATTCCCGGCTGGCAGTTCACCACCACCGGCGGGTCGGGTAACGGGAAATTTGCGGGAGAATTTTGAGACGGAACTGTTTCGTTTTTTTCCCCGCAACCGGAAAGACAAAAAGCCGCTGTTATTAAAATTCCAATGAGTTGAACCGGTTGATTCTTCATCTATAGCGAGAGGGGGCCGTATTATTTTTTGAAATAGAGCTCCTCGGCGTTCCAGGTCGCACGGTAACCGCCCAATGCCGTCGGACGGACATTGCCAATGTCGGGCCGAACCGCCGCGTACAATATTGGAGTCGCAGTAAAAACCAAAGGTTGTTGTTCTGCCATAATTTCCTGGACTTCGTCGTAATCTCTTTTGCGCTCGGATTCATCCAGTGTTTTAACTTGTGCATCCATCAAAGAATCAATCCGCGCTTCCCAGGGTGTCGAAGGGGTCTTCTGGCGCGGGAACCAGTCATGCGTGTAACCGGTGGACTTGAGGACGTTCATGCTGCCGGAGGGATCAACAACGCTGCCTGACCCCAATGCCGTAAGAGCGCAATCGTAATCGTCAGTATCATAAAGCCTTGTCATGAGCGTGTTGAATTCAATGGGTTGGTAAATGACGTTCATTCCCAATTTTTTTAAATCATCCGCAATCAGCACGGCTGCCTTTTCTGCCGCGCTGCTGCCGGTATTGGTGTTCAGGACAAATTCAATTTTATTTCCATTGGAGTCGGTCAAAAAATCATCAGCGTTCCGCTTTTCGATTCCGATTTCCCTCAAAAGCTCAAGCGCCTTGGCCGGGTCATAGGGATAGTTTTTAATGTTTGGGTTATACCACTTTTTATCGCCCGGCGTGTCAAATCCATACGTAGGAACGCCGCGCCCGGAAAAAGCGGCTTTAATGATGGCGTCGCGGTTGATCGCGCAGGAGACGGCCTGGCGGAACTTTGTATTGCGAAACCATTTTAATTTTTTCGGATCCACCAAAGGCTGGCCGGTTTTCGCATTGACGTTCGTATTTTCATTGAAGCACATAAACTCCATTTCCAAACCGATACCGGGATCAAGCAAAGTGATTTTGCCCTTGTCTGCCGCAGCCTTGAATGTGTCATATTCAGCCGGTCTAACCAGGTCATCCACATCACTCTCACCGCTCAAGAAACGCAGCGCCATTGCGTCAAAGCTCGGCACGACAGTGAAAATAACGTTGTCAAAATAGGGCAGGCGCGTGTTGTTTTTATCCACTTCGAGAAAATAGGGATTGCGTTCGAGTATGGTATATTGCGCGGCTTTGTACTCCTTCAATCGAAACGGTCCGCTGCCGACAATTTCTTCGGGCTTCGAATTGATGCTGTAAGCCGAAGTAAATGTGCCATCGTTAACGGATTTCTCCAATATATGTTTGGGTATGATCGGCACACCCGAGCCGAATGCCGCCAGAAATGGCGCGTAAATTTCCGGCGCAACGACCTGGATTGTCAGATCGTCCAATTTGGTAATTGTAAATTTTTTGCCGTTAATGATAAACGGGTCCCGCGTAACATTATCAATTTTAGGATTGTAAATAACATCGTTCCATGTGAACACCACGTCATCCGCCGTCAGCGGGGCACCGTCGCTCCAGCGGAGATTTTTCCGCAGCTTGAATGTCCATGTTTTGCCATCCGGCGAGTTGGTCCAGGACTCTGCCAACCCCGGCTTCACGGTCTGGGTCGGCTCATCAAAGTTCAATAATCCCCAGAACATAAACCGGCAAATGTCAATGGAGGACTCTTCATTCGCGGTAATGTAATTGAATGTTTTTGGCTCGCCCAATTCGCAAATAATAAGACGCCCACCGCGAATCCCCGGCTGGCAATCCACTACCACCGGCGGCTCTGGCAACGGATAGCTGGCGGCGGATTTTTCCGGCGAGTTGGCCGAATTCTTTCCGCAGCCGGACAGAGCAATTGCTGCCGCAAGAATTCCAACGGCTTTCAGACAATTCTTTTTCATTCGCTCACTTGATTTTGAGATTGAACAACAAAGAAACAAAATAGCAAAGCAGGCATCTTTCAACAACTTTGTTTCTTCGTTCCTTGAACGGTTCGGAAATTCATCCTCGCCCGCGCAGGAATTTTTTGCCACGTTTTCAAGAGTTATTGCAATGTTGCAATTTATTTTCAAGCGCTTGCTGCACATGATTCCGCTCCTGCTGGGCGTGTCTTTGCTCACGTTTTTGCTCATGGCCATGTCGCCGGGCAATTACTTCACCGCGCTGCAGCAAAATCCGCAAATCTCACCCGACACCATTGCCAAGCTCAAGGCCCAGTTCCATCTCGACCGTCCGTGGTATGTGCAATACGTCTTCTGGCTCAAAAATGTCTTGAGCGGCAATTTCGGCTATTCAATGGCTTACAAAATTTCCGCCACGTCACTTATCATGGCCCGATTATGGAACACCTTTCTGCTCTCCTTTTCCGCGCTCATCATCGCCTGGGGAATTGCCATTCCGCTCGGCATTTGGGCGGCGGTCAAAAGAGATTCGTGGGTGGACCATGCGTGCTCGCTCTTCGCATTCGTTGGCCTGTCCGTTCCCGATGTTTTGCTTTCGCTGCTGGCGCTGTGGTTTGCGGCGGCGACAGGCTGGTTTCCCGTCGGCGGCTCGGAAAGCCCGCTCAATGATTTCTTATCGCCCGTGCAACAGTTTTGGGACCATGTACATCATCTTGTGCTGCCCGCGATTGTTTTAGCAGCGTCCGATCTGGCCGGCATCATGCGCCGGATGCGTTCCTGCCTGCTCGACACGTTGCGCGCCGAATATATCACCGCCGCCCGCGCGCGCGGCCTCGGCGAAGGCTGGGTGATTTGGAAACACGCGCTCCGCAATGCCATTAATCCGCTGCTCACCATCTTCGGCTATTCGCTGGCCGCGCTGTTGAGCGGCGCGTTCATCGTGGAAAATATCATGGCCTGGCCCGGCCTCGGCCGGTTGACGATGGAAGCGTTTTTCGCAAAGGATTCCTACCTCGTCGTGGATTGCGTCGTCATGGCCACGGCGTTGCTGGTGATTGGAAATTTCATCGCCGACATTTTACTCGCATGGAGCGACCCGCGAATTCGACTAAAATAGAATGGAAACCGCCGCGCCCATTTCAGTCGTCGAAGCGAAAACTCCGCTTTCGCCGTGGCAATTGTTCTGGCAGCGGCTCCAGCGGCGCAAAATTGCCATGACCGGCGGCGTCATTTTGATCTTTCTCTACGTCGTCTCGTTGTTCGCCGGTTTCGTCGCGCCTTACCGTTATGATCGGATAGACAACAACAGTTTTTTCCACCCACCAGTCTGGCCGAGGCTGCAAGGATTTCGCCTGGTTGTGCCGCGTTCCGAACCGGGCAATGGCGTTTTCGCTTATCGCGAAGTCTCGAACGACACGAAGCCGCTCCGTTTTTTTGTCCCCGGCGGCCAATACAAGCTGTTTGGATTCGTTCCGGCTTCCATTCATCTCTTCGCCACGAGTGACGACAACTATCCGGTTTATCTTTTCGGCGCGGACCAGTTCGGGCGCGACGTTTTTTCGCGATTGCTTTACGGTTCGCAAATTTCGCTGTCCATCGGCATCATTGGCATTTCGATTTCTTTCGCCTTGGGCATGATGATCGGTGGAATTTCGGGTTATTTCGGTGGATTTACCGACACGCTGATCATGCGGCTGTGCGAACTCGTCATGTCAATTCCCGCGCTGTATCTCATCATCTCGCTGCGTAACACGTTTCCACCGGGCATGAGTTCGGCGCAGATTTATGCCATGATTATTGTCATTTTAAGTTTCATCGGCTGGGCGAGCATGGCGCGTGTGATTCGGGGCATGACGTTGTCGTTGCGCGAACAGCAATTCGTCCTCGCCGCCCGCGCCCTCGGTCAGACGCATCTCAAGGTCATCGTGCGCCATATTTTGCCAAACACGTTTTCCTATGTCATCGTCGCGGCGACGTTGAGCGTGCCGTATTACATCCTCGGCGAGGTGGTGCTAAGCTTCCTCGGCGTGGGCATTCAGGAACCGAGCGCCAGCTGGGGCAACATGCTGACTGCCGCGCAAAATACCGAGTATCTGCGGAATTATCCGTGGCTGCTCGCGCCGGGCGCGGCGATTTTTGTCACCGTTCTCGCTTTCAACTTCCTCGGCGATGGATTAAGAGACGCTGCGGACACAAAGTCATGAACCTGCTGGAAATCAAGAATCTCAAAATGGACTTCGGCTCCGGTGCGGAGTCGTTACGTGCCGTTGACGGTGTTTCATTCACCATCGGCCCGGGGGAAACCGTTTGTCTTGTCGGCGAAAGTGGTTGCGGCAAAACCGTCACCGCGTTATCCATCGCGCGGCTCGTGCCGACGCCTCCCGCCAATTACGTCAGCGGGGAGATTTTGTTGAATGGCCGTGACGTTTTGAAAATGTCCAACGGCGAACTGCGCAACATCCGCGGCGGCGTGGTCAGCTACGTTTTTCAGGAGCCGGGCGCGTCGTTGAATCCGGTTTTCCGCGTCGGCAACCAGATCAAGGAATCGCTCAAGCTGCATAAACCGTGGAGGCGGGCTTCCCAGCCTGCCAGTGACGCGGCTTCCAGCCGCGAGCCTGGCGGCAAGGATGCCGCCTTCACTGGCACGCAAGGATGCGTGCCGCCACCGCGCAAGCTCACCAGCAAGGAACTTGACGAGGAAGTCATCCGCCTGTTGAAACTCGTCGGCATTCCTGCGCCGGAATCGCGCATCAAAAATTATCCGTTCGAAATGTCCGGCGGCATGCAACAGCGCGTGATGATTGCCATGTCGCTGGCGAGCGAACCCAAGTTGCTGGTGGCTGATGAACCTACGACCGCGCTCGACGTGACCATTCAGGCGCAGATTCTCGAACTGCTTCACGAACTCAACCAGCGGCTGGGCATGGCGATTCTGCTCATCACGCACAACCTCGGCATCGTTGGCGACATGGCCGACCGCGTGGCGGTGATGTACGCCGGGCAGATCGTCGAGCTGGCGCCGGCGAAGGAATTGTTGCGCCGTCCGCTGCATCCTTACACGAAGGCATTGATGAACGCCGTTCCAAAACTGGCCGGCGGCGCCATCCGCCTTTCGGCGATTCCCGGCAACGTGCCGCGCATTGGCAATTTCCCGCCCGGCTGCCGTTTCGCTCCCCGCTGCCCGATTGCCAAACCGGAATGTTCGGAAAAAATTCCCGAGCTGCTCGAGGTTGAAGCCGGTCGTTTTGTGAGATGCCCGTTTTGGAAGGAAAAACGAGAATGCGAAGTTACTCTTCCATAAAAGCTGAATTTTGTCGGCACTTTGGGGAAAATAGTAATTTCTCGTGGTGCGACTTCCGCCCAAATTTCGACGGGCACCTGATAAATGTCTCTCTGGCCATTTCGCCTTCGGATTCAGTCAAACAAACTTATGACGAAGCTTGGAACGCGTTTCAGGAAATTTGGACTTGGTTAGGTGGCTGGACAAATTGCTTCGATGAAGGCGATAACCTTCAAGTTATTGTTGGCTTCCCCAAAGATAGCAAACCTTCAGGGCAAATTTTCAAAGGGGAACTCAAAGTTAGAGATCTTCCAAAACTGCCTAAAAATTTGAATTTGGAAACTTTTGCCAAATGCGGAGGCTCTTTCCAAGAGCTGTTTAATTGGAGTTCTTATACAGAAACGCTCAAAAAAATCTGACATGAGCCTGCTTGAAGTCAAAAATCTGAAGGTGCATTTTCCCGTGAAGCACGGGATATTCAGCCGCGTCCGTCGTTTTGCCTCATTGACGCCAATCCGCATTGCGCTTACTTTTCCAGCATGAGCACGGTGGCTGAAATCAAGGCGGCGCTTCCCGCGCTGACGCTGGCGGAGCGGGAAGAAATCGCGCGCTTTTTGCACGACTTGGACGATGACGATTGGGATCGCCAGATGGCCGAGGATGCCAAGCCGGGCGGGAAATTGTATCGGTTGATGGAACAGTCCGAGGCCGAGGCCAAAGCCGGAAAATTGCGTGATTTTCCCGGTCAGGAACAGGAATGAATTCGAAGGCCGCCTCGACCTTCTGGAAAAGCTACGAGAAACTTCCAGTAGAAGTTCGCAGTCTGGCTTTGAAAAACTTCCGTTTGTGGCTGGCTAATCCTGGTCATCCTTCGCTTCATTTCAAACCATTCAGGGAAAAGTTCTGGTCGGCCAGAGTCGGCGAGCATTACCGGGTCGTCGGTTATCGTCGTGACCGGAACACATTCGTCTGGACTTGGATTGGCACGCATGAGGAATACAACAAATTCTGACGCGCTTTTTGCCGGATTGACGTTCGCCCCGACTTGCGTTTAATTGACCACCATCAAATCGAGGTTGACCGGCTTTATGGCGCCGAAGTATTGCGGCGAGGGGTCGCGCCGGAATCAATTTGGGTTTAATTATCGTTAAACATTGCTCCCGTAGCTCAAATGGATAGAGCAGCGGTTTCCTAAACCGTTGATTCCCGTTCAATTCGGGACGGGAGTACCACCCAACCCTCTGCGCACAAAATGCGCACAAAATCGCGGGCATGAACGTTTGCTGCAACCAATGAGTCAATGTATTGTTAGACCTATTAGCAGTTTAAATTGAAAACCGCCCGATTATGAAAACCCGCCTTTTCAGACAATCCAATTGGGGAATCGCACTGGCCGCGCTTTGGCTGGCCAGCGACCATTGTGCTCAACTCTCAAATGCCCAGGCGCAGCCCGCGCCGCCGCCCCCAACCGCCGCCGATGTCTCCGCCGTTCCGCCGCCCAGCGTTGCGCCGCCGCCGAGTATTTTGCCCAACAGCCCGCTCGCCGAGGTCATCAAGCTGACGCAAGCCGGCGTGGATGAAAGCATCATTTTGAGCTACATCACCAATTCCACCAGCACGTTCAATCTGGATTCGGAAAAAATCATTTACCTCAGCGACTTGGGTTTGCCGAATGAAGCCGTCACCGCGATGATGGAGCGCGACCAGGTGTTGCAACAACAAGTGGCCGCAGCCAACCCTCCGCCACCTCCATTGGAACCCCCCACGACCGAACCCCCACCACCGCCGGAACCCACCGAGGTCACGGTGAATTATTTTTACAGCTCGCTCGCGCCGTATGGAACGTGGGTGGACGTGGAAGGCTATGGCCGATGCTGGCGGCCGACCACCGTTGTTTACAACTCCGGCTGGCAGCCGTATTGCGATCGCGGACATTGGGTTTACAGCGATTGCGGCTGGTATTGGGCCTCGGATTATTCGTGGGGCGTCACGTTTCACTACGGGCGTTGGTTTCAAAATCCGCGCTTGGGTTGGTGTTGGTGGCCGGACAAAGTCTGGGCGCCATCCTGGGTAACGTGGCGTTACTCGAATGATTACTGCGGCTGGGCGCCACTGCCGCCATTTGCGGTTTACCGTCCCGGTGTGGGTTTCGTTTATCAAGGCAACGGCGTGAGCATTGGATTTGATTTCGGCCTGGCTGTGAATTGCTTCACATTTGTGCCAACGCGAAATTTTTGTGACCCGCATCCGCGTCATTATCGTGTCGCGGCAAGGGACGAAACGCGGATATACAACCAGACGACGGTCATCAACAACTTCAATTTTGACAGCCACAACCGGACCGTCGTCAACAACGGCATCGCGGTGCAACACATTGCCGACGTCACCCGGACGCCGATTCACCCGGTTCCGGTGCGTGAGTTGAGAGTTTCAACCGGGCAGCCGTGGCGTGGCGGGCCTGCCGGCCAGCAAAACCATGGGCCGGGCGTAACGCCGGGAAATCCGCTGCATCCAGGTTCCACCTATGACAACCGAAACAATTCCACGCCAAACAACGGGACTCCGGGACAAAACCGGTTCTCGCGTCCGGTGAACACCCAAAATCCGCCGCCGAATCAAACCGGGTTCGCGCCCCGACAAACCCCGACCGGACCTCCGGCGCAAAATCATTTTTCGCAGCCAGGCATCAATCAAAACCCGCAGCCAAATTACAACGCGTCAGCGCCCGCCCAAGCACCCACATGGAATTATGACAATAAGCATACCGCATCACCGCGCGGACAACAATTTGAAGATCAGACGCCGAACCACTTCACCCCGCCACCCTCGTCCGCGCCAGTGGAAAAACCGCAGCAGCATAACGATTCGCGTCCGAATGTTTCCGCGCCGCCTTCGTCTTCGACATCACACTCGTCGCAATCGTCCCAGTCATCGCAATCATCAAACGGGTCTAATACACAGGGTCAAAACCAAAACGGGCGGGGGGGACATTGAAGCTCGCCCGGTGACTTTGCAGAGCGCCGCGATGGAAGACCGTCACGGCGTTTTTGCTTTTTTAACCTTCCCGCCGCTGGCAAAATGCGCGCGTGGGCATCACGCCTCGGCAATTTGAACAAATGCGGGAGCGCCTCGGTGGCGTTTCCCCGCGCATGGCCGCGCCCCTTTTTGAAACAATACTGCGCGCCCCGGCCAATTCCCATCGCGTAATTCTTGGCGTGGATCCGTCGCTGCGCGGCACCGGCTATGGCGTGATCCGCCTGGCCAAACCGCATCCGCTGGCGCTGACGCATGGCACGATTTCGTGTCCCATGACATGGCCGCATTCCCGCTGCCTCGTGAAAATTGTCGAAACGTTGCGCGACGTTTTGAAAAAACATCAGCCAACCGTCTGTGCCATTGAGGGCCTGTTCTACGCGCAAAATTTGCAGACGGCCATTGTCATGGGTGAAGCGCGCGGCGCGGCGCTCGCGGTCATTGCCGAAGCCGGCCTGGAAATTTTCGAAATTGCCCCGCGCAAGGTGAAACAGGCCGTTGTCGGCTATGGCGCGGCGCAAAAATCGGCCGTCGCCAAAATGGTCCAGCGCCTGTTGAATTTGCCAAAGCCGCCCGCGCCCGACGCCGCCGACGCCCTGGCGCTCGCGCTCGCGCACGCGCAGGAAAACGACCGTTACAAACTGACATCGCTGAAACACGTATGAATTCTGCATTCCGCATTCCGCATTCCCCATTTTCATGATCACTTTTCTCCAAGGCAAACTCGTCGAGGCGTTGCCCACACAAGTCGTCGTGGACGTGAACGGTGTCGGCTATGAAGTGCTGATTCCACTGTCTTCGTTTGACAAACTGCCGCAGCCGGGTGGCATGGTGAAATTGCTCACGCAACTCGTCATCCGCGAGGACGCCCACACACTTTACGGTTTCATGACCGCGGCGGAACGCGATTTGTTTCGTCTGCTCATCAGCACCGTTTCCGGCATCGGGCCGAAAATCGCGCTGAACATTTTGAGCGGCATCAGCGTGACGGCCTTTCGCGGCGCGGTGGCCGCCAGCGATGTGAAATCGCTTTCGCAAATTTCCGGTGTCGGCAAAAAGACTGCCGAACGCATCGTTGTGGAATTGCGCGACAAAATCGGCGCGGCGGGCGCATGGGAAGCCGCCAGCGCGCAGCGCGCCCTGTCGCCGGACGACCAGAAAATCAACGACGCCGTGCTCGCGCTCATGGCGCTCGGCTACAAGCAAATTGAAGCGCACGACGCCGTTCGCGCCGCGCAAACCGTGCTCGGCGCGAAGGCGACGGTGGAAGATTTGGTGCGCGCGTGCCTGAAAAAAGGAGCATGATGGCCGCAGTTAATCCGAAACCCCAGACAACCGGCGCCGTTCGTCGGCCCCGAAAATCCGGCGTGGTGGTGCCGCATTCGCCCAAATGGCATCAACGACTCGGAGCGTGGACGCTTTGGGCCGTGTTCAATTTGATATCCGCGACTTTACGCTATCGCTTCCACGACACCCATGATTTCATGACGCGCGAGGATGTCAGGCAGGTGATTTACTGCACCTGGCACAATCGCCTCGCGCTCTCCATGAAATTGTATGCCAATTACGGACTTCGGCACCATCACGCCGCCGGTCTCGCGGGACTTGTCAGTGCCAGCCGGGACGGCGCGTTTCTCTCGGCAGTTCTCGAACGGTTTGGCGTGCAACCCGTGCGCGGTTCATCGAGCCGGCGCGGCGGACAGGCACTGCTCGAACTGACAACCTGGGCGGAGCGCGGCTATGATCTCGCTATCACGCCCGACGGCCCGCGCGGCCCACGTTACGTTGTACAGGACGGCGCCATGGCGTTGGCGCAAGTCACCGGGTTGCCTCTTGTTCCTGCGTCGTATTATTTGAGTTGGAAAATCCAGTTGAAAAGCTGGGACGGCTTTCAAATTCCGCTGCCGTTTTCGCGTTGCGACGTTTTTACCGGTCGCCTCACGCACGTGCCGCGCGACATCCCGGACGCGGAACGCGAGGAATTGCGCAAACAGCTCGAAACCGAATTGCGCGCCATCACGCGGGATTAAATGTGACACGTGGCGAGTGACAAGTGACATGAAAAATGCCAATGCGATCTTGCTCGTTCCTGTCACGTGTCACAGATCACTTGTCACCGGGTTATGATTGCCCGCGTCAGCCTCGAAATCGCGCTACGGAAGGAGTTCGATTACCTCATTCCGCCGGGACTGGCCGGGCAAATCGAAGTGGGCAGCCGGGTTCAGGTGCCGTTTGGCCCGCGCAAAATGTTCGGCTATGTCACTGCGCTGGCGGAAGAATCCGCGGTGGCAAATCTTAAATCAATTTTGCGGGTGGCCGGCGCGTCCCGCGGTGCGGGACTCGTGACGCCAAAGGTTTTGAAACTCGCGCGTTGGATTGCGGACTATTACTGCTGCGCGCCGGAAACCGCTTTGAAATCCGTTCTGCCCGAGGCCGTGCGCAAGGAAGAATCCGGCTGGCGCGAAAGGCTTTTTGTTCGCGCATTGCCGTTGACTGGCGAATTTCCCAAATTGCCGAAACGTCAGCAGGAAGTCTGGAATATCATTGAGGAACGGCGTGAATTGCCGTTGCAGGAATTGGTCGAACTGGCCGAGACCACTGCCGTCACCGTCCGCAAACTCGAGGACCGCGGCCTGGTCGAAATCGCCCCGCAGATTTCCGAGCGCGATCCCTACGCCCGTGAACACATCCTGCCGTCGCAACCGCTGCCGCTGAACCCGGCACAAACTGCGGCATTGGAGAAAATCAAAGCGGCGATGGATCGAAGCGAGGATGGAGGATTGAAGATGGAAGATGGCCGGCACCTCACCCCGACCCTCTCCCCATTGCTCGCCAGCTCGCCACGCGGAGAGGGAGGAAATCCATCCTCCATCCTCCATCCTCCATCCTCGACTTTTCTTTTGCACGGTGTCACCGGTTCCGGCAAGACCGAGGTTTATCTCCAGTCCCTCGCACATGCGCTCGAACAAGGCAATGGCGCGATTGTGCTCGTGCCGGAAATCTCGCTCACGCCGCAAACCGTCGAGCGATTCAAGGCGCGGTTCAGTTCCGGCAAGCTCCAGACACTTGTCGCAGTTTTACATTCGCACCTTTCCGCCGGCGAACGGCACGACGAATGGCACAAAATCCGGGAGGGCCGCGCCCGCATCGTCATCGGCGCGCGTTCGGCGATTTTCGCGCCGGTTGAACCGCTCGGTCTCATCATCGTGGACGAAGAACACGAACACACCTACAAACAGGAGGAAGCACCGCGCTACCACGCGCGTGACGTGGCCATCATGCGCGGGCAGATGGAGAACGCCGTTGTTGTGCTCGGCTCGGCCACGCCGTCGCTCGAAAGTTATTACAACTGCAAAAAGAGCAAATACACGCTGCTCGAATTGCCCGAGCGTGTGGACAATCAGAAAATGCCGCATGTGCGCGTCGTGGACATGCGCCAGGCTGCGCGTGGCGAAAAGGGCATCCCGATTTTTTCAAACCAGCTCAAGGAGGCCATCACACAACGGCTCGAACGTGGCGAACAGACGATTTTGTTTTTGAACCGGCGCGGCTATTCGACGGCGCTGCAATGCCCGAAATGCGGTCATGTTGCCCAGTGCCCCAATTGCAGTCTCGCGCTCACGTATCATCGCCCGGAACAAAAGCTCCGTTGCCACATTTGCGGATTCATGGACGCCGTGCCTGCCGCGTGCCCGAACGCAAAGTGCAGAAACCCGGCCATCCGCTATGCCGGTCTCGGCACGCAAAAAGTCGAAGAAACGCTCGTGAAATTGTTCCCGCACGCCCGCGTCAGGCGCATGGACGCCGACACGATGAAACGCAAGGACGATTACCGCAAAACGCTCGGCGATTTTCGCGTGGGCAAGACCGACATTCTCCTCGGCACGCAGATGATTGCGAAAGGGCTGCATTTTCCGAACGTGACGCTCGTGGGCATCATTTACGCCGACCTCGCGCTGCATCAGCCGGATTTCCGCGCGGGCGAGCGCACCTTCCAACTTCTCACGCAAGTTGCCGGTCGCGCCGGTCGTGGCGATGTCGAGGGCGAGGTGTTTGTGCAGGCGTTCGCGCCGTTTCATCCCGCCATCCAGTACGCGCGCCGCCACGACTTCATCGGCTTTTACGAACAGGAAATCGAATTTCGCGAACAATTAAAATATCCGCCGGTCAGCCGCGTGGCACTGCTCACACTCAGGGGCCGCAACGAGGACAAGGTGAAATTCAGCGCCGAACATTTGAAGCGCGAATTGGAGAAAATGTTGGGGAGCGCAGCCGCCCCGGCTGCTGTCGTCAGCGCCCTCGCTGACGACGCCGATCTGTTTGACGAGGGCGTCAAACAGGACACGCGAGGCGCGTATGCTGCCGCAAAAGATTTGTTTCGCGATTTAATCATCGCCGGGCCGGCACCGGCGCCGCTGCTGCGCGCGGAGACGTATTACCGCTACCAAATCATGTTGCGGACGCATGCGATGAGCAAACTGAGTCAGACATTGGCAAAAATCCTCGGGACGCTTGCCTTACCGGATGACGTGACGCTGACGGTAGACATCGATCCGGTGAATTTGGGATAATAAGCGATCTTGTGACTTGCGTTGCGGACACCAGCGCCAATTATTGTTCGAAATGTGTTTTTTCGGCAACGTATGACAGGTCCGGTAAGCTCAATCATCGAAATCTTTATGGTTCCCACCTTCCGGAAGATTTTGGGTCGTTAATAAAATTCCAAACGGGTTGGTTGATCCAACCATTAATTTTGCTCTTGTCCACTTCCGTCAAAACAAACCACATCGCAGGGAACTGGAGATGTATAAGTGCAGAAAGAGCAGTCGCGTCAGAACGTGACACAATGAGTATGGCATTGGAAAGAATTTTAAACCAATTGAGAACTTCTGAACGCGTATCGAGGAAGGCCATTACTGGTTCAGCAAATCCATTGGACGTTAAGAGAAACACCCTCCTATCTTGGAATGGAAAATTCATTTGTCGTCTCCAGCTTTCAATGGAAGCGCGACTACTGCGGGATTAGTTATGGCAGTGAGAGAAGTGGGATCAACTATCAGTTGGCCAGTCTTCTGCTGAATGATTTGGAGCGTTTCATGGCGCAATTGATATTCTTCCGACTGAAGCTTTTCCGGCTTAGTAATCGCGAAATAAGCAAATCCCAGACAAGTCACGACTATAGGAACCATGCCTATAAAAACTAAAACCCAAGACATGGTTTGAGCGTCCCGAAACGCATACGCAGTTGCGAAGCAAATAGGTGACCCAATACCAGTGAGCCATAACATGGGGTTCAAAGCGCTTCGCACTCGAAGTTGCTGTGCTGCGCTGGCAGCCGATTGACCAATATCAATCATCTATAGAAACAGCATTATCTAGTTTACATTCGATGCAAGTTCAAAGTTCTAGTTCACATTACTGCACCCCTCAAACCTTTTCTTTAGTTCGCGGCAATTCGCTTCAATCTGTAAGTTTTTTGATTCCTCTTTTCCACAAATCGAAATGATACAACGCGACGACGACGAGGGAGTGGCCGATTCTTTCGTCGGCAACGAGTTTCGGGATTTCCGCCACCGGCACCAGCCGCGTCACCAAATCCTCGCCGTGGTCCCAATCCACATCGTGTTTCAACCGACAATTTTCAATCAGCACGGTGTAAGTTTTGTTGCTCAAAATCGCCGGGTTTGACCAGATTTTACCGAGCAGACGCGCGTTCTCGCCTTCGTAGCCGGTTTCCTCGCGCAATTCGCGCACGGCGGTCGCCACCGGGTCGGTCTCGCCCGGATCCATCATGCCACCGGGGATTTCCAACTCCACCGTGTTTGAGCCGTGCCGGAATTGCTCGATCATCACCAGTTGCCGGTCGGGCGTGAGGGCAATGACGTTGACCCAGTCAACGCTTTCGAGGACGTAATAATCGTGTTCCTTACCCGTGCGCGGCGAGATTTTCACGTCGGAGCGCAGCTTGAAGATGCGGAAGTCGCCGATAGGCGTCGAACGGACTTTTTTCCAAGGCTTTGGCATTTTTGATTTACGATATACGAATTACGATTGGCGCGATAAATTGCTGCGATTTCGTAAATCGTAAATCGTAAATCGTAAATTCAAAGTCCTTTTTCCTTGGCGGACCAACCCTGGCGCATCAGCGTCAGCAAGTGTTGCAACGCGTCCTCGTAACTGCGGCCTTTTTGTCCGGCAAGCTGGCGGGCACGTTTGTCCAGTTGCGCGGCCATCCCGGCGGATTTTTCGGACGGGCAGCCGAGCGTGACGAGGACTTTGGCGAGGTCGGAAATTTCCATATCTTGCCACGCTTGCGAGTTGGAGTTCACGCTTTAGCGTGCATCCAACACGCCGACAGCCTGAAGGCTGAACTCCAACAAATCATTTCTCCGCGTCGGGCGAAACAATCTTGATGCTGATGACGCCCATGCGTTTGTTGGGCCGGTCCTGCGGACGCGTCGGTGTGGTGGCGATTTTTTCCAAAATGTCGTCGCCTTTGATCAGTTTGCCGAACGCGGTGTATTGACGATCCAGAAACGTCGAGTCGCCGTGGCAGATGAAAAACTGGCTGCCGGCGGAATTGGGATCGTTGGAGCGCGCCATGGAAACGACGCCGCGCTGGTGCGAGCGGTCGTTGAATTCGGCCTTGATCGTGTAGCCCGGGCCGCCCGTGCCCCAGACAGCTTCCTTGGCAGGGTCTTTGGTCTGGGGGTCGCCGCCTTGAATCATGAAATCCTTGATGACACGATGAAAACAGGTGCCGTCGTAAAAGCCCTGGCTGGCAAGCTTTTTGAAATTCGCAACCGTGTTCGGGGCGACATCGGGCCAGAATTCAATGACCATTTCGCCTTCGGTGGTGGTGATGCAGGCAAGTTCGCTCATAATAATTTCACAAGGTTATTTTACAGAATTCGCCGGAACGATGGTCGCTGACTTGATGTAATCAAGGTTCGGAAAATCTCTTTTCAAGTAAGTGTTGCCTTCTCCCTGAACGCGGCCCTGATCCGGCCCGTGACCACCGAATTGAGCGGCGTCGCCATACTCGCCGTAGATTTTGTTAACCACGTCCATTCCTTCGGTCACCTTGCCGAAGGGCGAGAAACCCTGTCCGTCGAGGCCGGTGTTGTCGCCGAAGTTTATGAACAACTGTGTGGTGCGCGTGTTTGGACCGGCGGTGGCGAAGGTGATAGTGCCGCGCGTGTTGCTACCCTTGACGGGGTCGTCTGGTATCGTCGCCTCGCGCCACTTCGCGGAGACTTTCGGGTCGCCGTGGATGCCAAACTGGCACATGAAGCCGGGGACCACGCGGAAGAAGGCGATGTCCGTAAAGTAGCCGGAACGAACCAGGTTGTAAAAACGGTCCGCGCCATTGGGTGCAAACGAGCGGGTGACCCCAATAGTGAATTTTCCTTTGGTCGTGTCGAACTGTGCCTTGAAAGTTTCAGGCGCCTTCTCGGTGAGTCTGGCGGGATCAGTAAAGCCTGGCGAGGCGGACGAAGGCTTCTCCTGGTTATCCGCCGACGATTTGTTGGTGAGTTGAGATTCGGCGGTGCTGCGGCATAAAAACAGCGTTACACCAGCAGCAAGGCCGGCAAGGCAGATCCAAATCCATGTTTTCATTGGCCGGAATTTTCCACACGGACGGTAAAAAGTCACGCACTGAAATGCAACGGGTTTACGTTCGCATTGGCGGCTTTCCATTTTTGTTCATCGAGCGTGTTATAAGACTGCCGTGGTCGGTCTTGTGCGAGCGGCCCAACAATAAAATCGTCAGGACACCAGCCAAAACCAAAAAACCCACGCCAATGACCAGCGCCTTTTTTGTGTTCAAGCCGGAATTTTCCGGTGGCGGCGCCATGGCATTCGCCTGAACGGCCGGGGCCGGAGCAACTGGATTGGCCGGCGGGGACACAGGCGCGTTCGTAGGCTTCACCGTCGCAACGGGCGGCGGCAGATTTGTTTCCACGTTTGCGATGGCATTGGTGGGTGGCATGGCAACCGTTGGCGGCGGTTGATTGGTTGCCAACGGCGGCGGCGGCATGGGCGCGGGCGGCGGCGAATTGGTTCCCGCCTTGGTTCCGATGATGATGAGCGGCGGCGCTTCAACGGGCGGTGGCGGCGGCGGCGGTGGCGGCGACTTGGTCGGCTCAACGGGTGCCTGCGGGAACGGCGGAAATTCGGGAAAGTTGACCAGTGCCGGTGGCAAATTCATGGTGCAACCGGTGTAATTGCCCAGTTGTGAGCACAATACGAGGATGAACGGCTGCCGCGCCTTTTTGCGCTCCGCTTGCTGCTGCTGGAAAATCTGGTTGATGCCCGAGTCGTATGGCGTCCCGGTGATCTCACCATCCCCATCACAGATTATCAGAGTCGTTACCCGGTCGGAATTTTGCACGATCCAGTTGAGATAAGGGCGCAAGGCGACGAAGCTCGTTTTTTGTGAGTAATGTTGTTTGGCAACAAACCGGATGATATTCGACGCAATCGTCGCGGCGTTCCCCGGCACCCAGCGTTGCAGTGGAAACCGCCCGGTGCGCACTTCCCGGTCGAACGTCCACACGCCGATGCTGTCGCCTGCGTGCAACTGGCCCCGCATATTGCTCGCCAGCATGTTGTCCAGCGCACGCTGCACCGCCGGCAGACATTTTTTCATGTCTGATGACGTGTCAAAAATGAGCAGAAAACGATTTTCAACCGGTTGCGTTACCGGCTGTGCCGGCGCTTTGGAAATCAAAAAAACGCCCGTGAGCAAAGCGGCAATGATTCGCAGGCAATGGAACAATCTGTTTCGGCGCACTTTCGTGTTCATTTTAAATTGCGCCGCGGATGGCGATTGAAATGATTCAGTTCCGTGCGATTGTAGTTCTGCAATTCGTCCCGCAATTCCGTCAGCGCATTCTCAATCATCTGAATAAAATTTGCGCAACCGGCCACTGACCCGCCCATGCCGCTGACCACGTCGCGCTCGGCACGGTCGTCCGTGACCACCAGCGTCTCGCCGTGGGCGTTGAAACGATAAGCGGCGCGTTCAATCATCTGGTCGGCGGTCTGACCCGCGCGCGAAAATAAAACTTCCACCGCCGCATCCGTTTCACGCTTCGGCGCGCCGGCAGGCGCCCCGGCACCGTCAAAAAAAATCGTGACCGGCGTGCCCGTCGCATCGTGATAGCGCGTAAGCACATGGACCAATTCGTTGCGGGCGCGTTCCGAATGGCGCGGTTGGCCGGAAGCCAGTTCCGGCCAGCTGTGCAACAGGCTGTAGCCGTCCACCAAAATCCGTATCAACGCCATGCGCACATCGTAACCATTTGCCGCGCCAAAGGGAAAAGGTAAATTCAACAAGACGGAAACACATTGTTTTTTGCGCAGCACACGGTTAAATGGACACCCGCAATGGACATGTCCGACACCCAACGCATTTTTCAGAAATCGAACCGGCGCATCGCCGCGCTGGCGCTGGTGGTCTTTGCGTTGGATCAATTCACCAAATGGCTGGTGCTGAAAACGCTTCCGGCGTACCACGAAAAAATCATCATTGAAGGTTTTTTTAAATTTGTTCACTGGGGCAACACGGGGGCGGCCTGGAGCCTCTTCAGCGGGAACAACATTACGCTCGCCGTCGTCGCTCTGCTCGCGCTCGTTGCGCTATTTCTCACACGGCATCATTTTGATTCGCACACGCTGCCCGGTCAGATTGCCTTCGGCCTGATTTTTGGCGGCATCGCCGGAAACCTTACCGACCGCCTGCTGCCCGGCCGGCATGAAGTGGTGGATTTTCTCCGTTTCTATCTGCAACAACGCGGCGGGGATGAAATCGGTTTTCCCGCGTTCAATGTCGCCGACACCGCCATCTGTACCGGCGTGGCGCTCATATTCCTCATCACCTGGAAAAATGAGCACGCTCCGAAAAAAGTGGAATCTTCTGCGAACTAAACCAGTTCGATGAAAAAGTTCTGTGTTTATGTTTTTCTGATTTTGATCGCCATGGCTTTAGCCGGGGTCTACGGCATGTTTCACAATCAAATCAGCTACACCGTGTCTGCGGAGTATTTCACCAAATTCAAATTCCGACAATTTGGACTCGTTGACGTGAATTTGCCTGACCGCGCCCGAGCTTCGATGGTTGGTTTTCTCGCATCGTGGTGGATGGGAATTCCAATTGGTTTATTGGTAGGTGGATTTGGGTTTATTCATCCGGGACATTGGAGAATGTTAAGAGTTTCGTTATGGTCGTTCTTGGTCGTAATTATATTTACGTTTTTATTTGGACTTTGTGGATTGCTTTACGGCTGGTTTCAGACACGCAATTTCAACCTTTCAGATTATCGAGGATGGTTCATTCCAAATGATGTAGTTGATCTGCGTCGGTTTCTTTGCGCAGGCTACATGCATAATTCTTCTTATCTTGGCGGCACGCTTGCGATTTTCGCCGCCGCGATTTTTCACATCACAGTTAGAATTAAAACAAGAAACCGAATTTCGTAATGCCTGCGCGCACCGAAACTTTTACCGTTGAAAAATCGCTTCCGTCCGGGCGGCTCGACGCCTTTCTGCGTGAAAAATTTCCCGCCGTTTCGCGAGTTGCACTCAAACGATTGATCGAACAAGGCCACGTCCGCGTCAACGGCCACACGGTGAAACCCACGCACAGTCCGCGCGCCGGCGAGCAAACCGAAATTCACTGGCCGGAAGCCCGGCCTGCCGCGGCGCAGCCGGAGGAAATTCCGCTCGACATTCTTTTTGAGGACAAATCGCTGCTGGTTTTGAACAAGCCCGCCGGACTCGTCGTACATCCCGCCGCCGGAAACGAGGCACACACACTCGTCAACGCACTGCTCCACCATTGCCGGGGTTCGCTCAGTGGCATCGGTGGGGTCGCGCGCCCGGGAATCGTTCATCGGCTGGACAAGGAAACCAGCGGCTGCCTCGTCGTTGCAAAAAATGATGAAACGCACCTGGCGCTTTCCAAACAATTTGCCGCGCGCGAGGTCGGGAAAATTTACAACGCAATTTTGTGCGGCGAACTCACGCGAGAATCCGGCGAAATCCACGCTGCCATCGCACGGCATCCGACACACCGCAAACGCATGGCCGTGCGGGACGACAATTCCGGTCGCGCGGCGCACACGACTTACCGCGCCCTCGAACGGCTGAACTCCGCCACATTCGTCGAGGCGCACTTGCACACGGGCCGCACGCACCAGATTCGCGTCCACTTTCAATTTCTCGGCCACCCGCTCGTCGGTGACGAAACCTACGGTTCGCGGCAAAATAAAAAACTCACCGAACTGACCGGCTACGAGCCGCCGCGCGTGATGTTGCACGCACGCGAGTTGTCGTTCATCCATCCGCGCACGGGAAGGGAAATGAGTTTTGAAGCACCGCTACCGAATGATTTCCGGGAAGCACTAAGAAACCTTCGCAGGTAGGGGCATCTCGCGCCGAGATGTCAGCGGTTGCCGGGTCTTGACGGACGGCTCGGTGAGCCTCCCTTGCCAAAAGCTGTTGATCCAAAATTTATTCGCCTGTCGCGCGGGGTTTTCGCATATTGGACGGCAATGAAATCCATGACGGGTTACGGGCGCGGTGAATGCGCGCGGGATGGCTTCAAGGTCACGGTCGAACTCAGTTCGGTGAACCGCAAGCAGGCCGAGATTTATGCGAATCTCCCGCGCGAGCTGGAAATGCTTGAAGCGCCGGTCCGCGATACCATCAACCGCCACGTCGCGCGCGGGCGCGTGACGGCGCGAGTTTCGCTGCACGCCGGCAACGGCAAGCTTTCCGCGCGGATGCATCTCAACGCGCCGTTGGCCAAGGCCTACGCGCGCGAACTCAACCGCCTCGCCAAACAACTCAAACTCGAAGGCAACGTGACCTTGGACCATCTCGTGCGCGCACCGGGCGTTTTCCAGACCGACGAGGAACTGGCCGGGGCGGAAAATTTGTGGCCGGCGGTCGAAAAGGCGTTGAAACAGGCGCTCACCGCGCTCGTGAAAATGCGCGAACGCGAAGGCGCGCACCTCGCGCAAGACCTCGCTTTGCACATCGGCGTTATGCGCCAATGTGTCGGGCGAATCCAAAAACAGGCGCCGCTGGCAACCGAACGCTACCGCCAGCAACTCATCGAACGCATCAAAAGCGCCGGGCTGGAAACCCCCGCACCGGATGACGAGCGGCTGCTGAAAGAAGTCGTTTTTTTCGCCGACCGCTCGGACATTTCCGAAGAATTGGCGCGGCTGCAAAGCCATTTCCAGCAGTTCGAGGATTGCCGGAAAACGAAGGAGCCGGTGGGCCGAACGCTGGATTTTCTCGCACAGGAAATGAACCGCGAAGTCAACACCATCGGCTCGAAGGCCAATGACGCGCTCATCTCCCGCGAAGTCGTGACGCTCAAGGCGGAACTGGAGAAATTCCGCGAACAGGCGCAAAACGTGGAATGAAAAGCCAGAAACCAGCAGTCAGAAGACGGAAAATGGAAGTCCGGCCTCCGACCTCCGGCCTCCGGCCTCTGCTGATGCTCATCTCCGCGCCCTCCGGCGGTGGTAAGACGACATTGTGCCGCCAGTTGCTGGCCGAGCGGCCGGACATGACGCGCGCCATCACCTGCACCACGCGCGCGCCGCGATCCGGCGAAAAGGCCGGTGTGGATTATTATTTTTTTGAGCCGGCGGAATTCCAGCGGCGGCAAAAGGCGGGGGACTTCATCGAACACGCGACTGTTTTCGGCTGGAGTTACGGCATCCTGCGGTCTGAACTCGTGAACAAATTGCGTTCCGGTCGGGACGTTTTGCTAAACCTGGACGTGCAGGGCGCCGCGACAATTCGCAAGCGGGCACGGAGCGAGCCGGAACTGCAAAGCGCGTTGGTGACGGTGTTTTTGACGCCGCCCTCAATCAAAGTGTTGGAGGAACGCTTGAAAAAGCGGGCTTTGGACGCGCCGGAGGAGATCCAAAAACGACTCGGCATCGCCCGGCAGGAAATCGCGCAGTGGAAGAATTTCGATTACCTTTTGATCAGCCTGTCGGTTCAGGAAGATTTGCGGCGGATGCTGGCGATTGTCGAGGCGGAGAAAATGCGCGCGGCGCGGTCGCAAGCGCTGGAATTTTGAATCCCGGCCTTAATCTTAAAAAGCCATTTGGTATCGAATTGGCAGAAAGAAGGATTAAGATTAAGATTACAATCAAGATGAAGAAAAACATCGTCCTCGGCGTAACCGGCTCCATTGCCGCGCACAAGGCGGCGGATGTGGCCAGCCTGCTGGCGAAGCAAAAGTGCAGCGTGCGCGTGGTGATGACCGCCGACGCGCAACGGTTCATCACGCCGTTGCCGTTCAAAGTGCTCTCGCGTCATCCGGTCGTGACCGGTCTTTACGACGAAGAGGAAGGCTGGAAACCGACGCATATCGAAATGGCGGATGAGGCGGACCTCTTGCTCATCGCGCCGGCGACGGCGAATGTGATTGCAAAACTGGCGCACGGCATCGCCGACGACGCCCTGACGTGCATTGCGCTGGCGCTGAGTCCAAGGGCGAAAATTCTGATCGCGCCGGCGATGAACGGCAAAATGTGGTTGCACGCAGCCACGCAGGAAAATGTCAAAACCCTTAAGGCGCGAGGTGCGGAATTCATCGGCCCGGACGAAGGAATGTTATCCTGTGGTTACGAAGGCGTCGGTCGGTTGTGGCCGGTGGAGGCGATTGCCGAGCGCGCCTTGAAATTGTTGCGCTGAAAATTTGTCCGTGGCTGTGAATTTATGAAAACAAGCCATCGGCAACGGCTGAAACGGGTGTCCGCGTTGCTGGAAATTCCCACACCGGACCCGACGCGGCTGCTGCGCCGCGTCGAGCTCATGGAGCGGGACATCATGCTGCCCGTCAAGGCGGTGTTCATCGGGATGATTTTATATTCGTTCCACTCATCGGCGTGGTTCGGGCTGACGTGGAGCCTGCTGGATGTGACGGCAGAAACGGTTCAGTTCATTTTTTGGTTTTACATTCTGGCCAACGTTTTTTTTGCCGCGATTTTGCTGGCGGCGGAACGATTGCCGCTGGCGCTGGTGCAATGGACGGTAGTCACCAGCAGTTTGGTGGATGGGCTTTTGATCGCGGCCATGGCGCTGATCACCGGCGGGCTGGACAGCATATTGTTTTGGTTGTTTCTGGTCTTGATTATCCGCAATGCCGCAAGCGTGCCGCCGGGGTTTTCCCAATTGTTTTTGAACTTTGTCATCAGTCTGTGTTACGTGCTGATGGCTGTGCTGGACGTTTCCATAGCAAACAATCTGGATGACACGACGCGCGAGGCGCTGGATATGACGCCGCATGAGGAATTGGGCGAACCGTTCGTGTTGCGCCTGGCGGTTCTATGGCTGACGGCGATTTGTTGTTACGGCGCGCAGGTGTTGCTGGAGCGCCAGCGGCTGGCCGTCGAGGAAGCAGAAGAATTCGCCGCTCGCGAGGGCCAATTGCGCTCCGCCGGCCGACTCGCCGCCGAGTTCGCGCACCAAATCAAAAATCCGCTCGCCATCATCAACAACGCCGCATTCTCGCTGCAGCGTTCGATGAGTGACGGCAAAGGCGTCGGGGCACAGCAAATCGAAATCATCCAGGAGGAGGTCGCGCACGCCGACCGCGTCGTCACGCAAATCATGGGCTACGCACAATTGAGCGAAGGGCACGTCGAGAAGCTCAACGTCGTCGAAGAACTCAACCGTGCCATCGCGCAGGTCTTTCCGCCCGCGGTGCCGACGGGAATCAAAATTCGACGCGAATACGGCCACGGCTTTCCGCCCTTGCTCATGCAGCGTGGCCATCTGTCCGAGATTCTCGTGAACCTTTTGAAAAATGCGCGCGAAGCGCTGGGTGAAACGGGGACCGTGTTCGTCACCGCCGATTGTCACCGCGATCATTCCGTTGAAATTTCCGTGCGCGACGACGGGTCGGGCATTCCTCCCGACAAAATCGAACGCATTTTCGAGGCTTACTACACGACCAAGGAACACGGTACGGGCCTCGGCCTCGCCATCGTGAAACACAACGTCGAGCTTTACGGTGGCAATGTGCGTGTGGAATCGGAGCTTGGAAAAGGCGCCAAATTCACCTTAATCTTTCCGGCGAAAGCGTTGATGAAACTATCCTTGAAATGAGCGCGCCGTTGTCACCCGTGCTCGTCGTGGACGACGAGAAGAATATGCGCCGTTCGCTCCAGACGTTGCTGGGCGACGATGGCTACGAAGTGCGCGCCGCCGAATCCGCCGAGGAGGCGCTTGACCTGCTCGCGGGCGGGGAATTTTTCATGGTCATCACCGACGCGCGGCTCGGCGGCATGAGCGGTTACGAATTCCTCGCCGCGGCTCACAGCCGGCGGCCTGCACTGCCGGTGCTAATGCTCACGGCCTATGCCACGCCCAAACTTGCCGTGGAAGCCATCAAAGCCGGCGCGATTGACTATCTGAGCAAACCGTTCGCGCCGGAGGAATTACTGCACGCCGTTGCGCGTTGCGCCGAGCGCCACCAACTCCTGCGTGAAAATGCGACCCTCCGCTTCCACACCGGCGAAATTTTCAGCCTCGACCAGATCATCGGCGAATCACCGAAGATGCGCGAATTGCGGCAATTGATTCAGACCGTTGCGCCTACCGACACGCGCGCGCTCATCCTCGGCGAAAGCGGCACCGGCAAGGAACTCGTCGCCGGTGCGCTTCACGGTTTGAGTCAGCGGCACGGGGCAAATTACGTCCGGATCAATTGCGCGGCCATACCCGAAACGCTGCTCGAAAGCGAACTTTTCGGCCACGAAAAAGGCGCGTTCACCGGCGCGCTAAAACAAAAACCCGGTCGCGTTGAGGAAGCGGACGGTGGCTCGATTTTTCTCGACGAAATCGCTGACATGAGCAAGCCGCTCCAGGCCAAGCTGCTCCGGTTTCTCGAAGACGGCACGTTCACGCGCGTTGGCGGCACGCAGGAACTCCGCGTCAACGTCCGCCTCATCGCTGCAACCAATCGCGACATCGTGCAAGCCATCGCCGCCGGTCATTTCCGCGAAGATTTGTTTCATCGTTTGAACGTGGTGCAATTCCGCCTGCCCCCGCTGCGCGAACGTGGCAGCGACATTTCGCTGCTTGCCGAACACTTTTTGAAAATGTTTCGCCCCGCGCTGAACAAAAACGTGGATGGGCTAGCGGCCGCTGCACGGTCCAAATTGCTTTCCCATACATGGCCCGGCAACGTCCGCGAATTGCGCAATGTTATCGAACGCGCGCTGATTTTGGAAAAGACGCGCGAAATCCAGCCGTCCAGCCTGCCCGATTTCCAGGTCGAAGCGCGCTTGCAAAAGGCCCCGCTCCTTCAGTCTGCGCCTGGCGAATCGCTTGATGACGCGCTGGCCCGGTTGGAACGCGAATTAATAACCCATGCGCTGGAACAACATGATTTTAACCTGACGCGAGCGGCGGAATGTCTTAATCTAACACGCCATTCACTCCGTTACCGGATGCAACGGCTGAACATGAACGTCGGTGATGGCGCATCGGGTGAGACCCCGTGACTGCCAGCCGGCAAATTTCTGAGCGCTGATTTTTTTTCGATGTTATGGATGACGCACTGCCAGCAGTAGGCCCGATGACAGCGACATGGGTGAATTTTTTTATAATGGTCGGGGTGTTCGTGCTGATTGCGATCGGCGCGCTGATTTGGGTCTTCTACTTTCGCAGGAAGAGACGAAAGCACCGGCACAGGCATCGCCACCATCGCGAACGACGTTCCGTCAACCCTACGCTCGCCCAGACCGGTGGGTTGCCGCCCCCGCGGCCGCCGGAGTCGCCTGACGGGACGCCTTCTCAAACGCCATAACCACGATGCACCACAGCCGCGCGATCACCCGCAAAAGCGCGTCCAATCTGGCTCTCGCCTTTGTGGTGCTTCCGCGCGCCAAACGCAACGACATGGCCGCTCTGTACGCCTTTTGTCGCGAAGTGGATGACGTGGCTGACAACGAATCCACGCCCGCTGAAAAACGCCGTGACCAACTCGCCAACTGGCGTGTTGATGTGCGCCGCGCTTGCGAAAACGAAAGACCGCAATTCGCTGTGAATCAGGAATTGCAGCCGGTCATCGCCAAATATCACCTGTCGTTCGCGCTTTTTGACGAATTGATCAAAGGCTGCGAAATGGACCTCGACATCAAACGCTACGAGAATTTCGAGCGGCTGGAGTTGTATTGTTATCGTGTCGCTTCTGTCGTTGGCTTGTTGAGCATCGGGATTTTCGGCTACCAGCATCCCGCCTGTCGTGACTATGCAATTTACCTCGGCAAAGCGCTGCAATTTACCAATATTTTGCGCGATGTCCGCACCGACGCCGAACGGGGACGGATTTACCTGCCGCAAAGCGAACTCAAAAAATTCAACGTCAGCGAAGAGGACATTTTGAATTTTAAATACTCTGATGGTTTTCACGCACTCGCCGCCAACGTAGCCGATCGCGCGAAAAATTTTTTCCGGCTCGCGCGGCAAACCCTGCCCGCGGAAGACCGTCATGCGATGGTCGCCGCCGAACTGATGGGCTCGGTTTACTGGGAACTGCTGCAAAAACTGGAACGGCATCGGTTCAACGTCTTTGGCCCACAGACTTTGCGACTGGCCAAGCCGCATAAACTGGCGCTGATTTTCCGGTTGTGGCTGCGCTTCACCTTTGGTTCAACTTCGTCCAACTATGGACCGGCCTGAAATTCAGCGGCGCCTCATTGTCAACGCGGACGACTTCGGCCTTTCACATTCCATCAACGAAGCCGTCGTCCGCGCTCACGGTGAGGGCATTCTCACCACCGCCAGTTTGATGGTGAACGAGCAGGGCTTCGATGAGGCCGTGAAGCTGGCAAAGGAAAACCCGCAACTGGGTGTTGGCCTGCATCTAACTTTGCTGATGGGACATTCCACACTGCCGGCGGAAAAAATTCCCGGCCTCGTCAACCCGCGCGGTGAATTCAGCGGCAAACCAGCCGCAACCGGCTTCCGTTATTTTTTCCAGCGCGATTTGCGCGAACAATTGCGCGCCGAAATTCACGCCCAATTCGAAAAGTTCCGGGCGACCAGCCTGCCGCTCGATCATGTCAATGGCCATTTGCACCTGCATCTGCATCCGACCGTATTCCGCATTCTGATGGAGGACGCTGCGTCACTTGGCATCCAACGCCTGCGGCTCACACGGGATTGCCTGATCCGCAGCTGGCGGATGGCGCGTGGTCGCTGGTTTTACCGCATCTCGCACGCGTTGATTTATGAATGGCTCTCGAACCGTGCGCGCAAGCCGCTGCACCAACACGGAATCAAGCACGCGGAGATCACCTTCGGCCTGCTGCAACATGCGCGGGTGAATGAAGAATACACTTTGAAACTGCTGCCGGAATTACCGCCGGGCGATTCCGAGCTTTACTCGCATCCGTCGCTGGATGAATTTAAGCATGAGTTTGACGCCCTGGTCAGTCCGCGCGTGAAGGAACTGGCCGAAAAACTCGGCATTAAACTGATTCGTTACCAGGATCTGTAATATGCTCAAACTGTTTTTGATTTTACTGGTCGGTCTCACTTTTGAATCCACCGGCGTCGTGTTGCTGAAAAAAGGCATGACGCACATCGGCGACATGAACGGCATCACCGCCGCCGAAATCTTCCGCGTTTGCAAGGCCGGGGCGACCAACCCGCAAATTCTGCTCGGCGTCTTTTTCGAAGCGTTGTTTTTCCTCTGCCTGCTCATTTTGATGTCGAAGAGCGACATCAGCTTTCTCTGGCCTTTGACGGGATTGAGTTTTGTGTTCGCCACCTTCGCCGCCATCTGGTTTTTGGGTGAAAATGTGTCGGTAATACGCTGGATTGGTGTGGCTTTGATCGTGGCCGGCGCGGCGTTCATCAGTTACAGCCAACACGCAAAGGAAAAACCCGTGCCGCCAACTCCAGCACAATCGCAAGTTACGGAAAAGTGATTTTGGCGAGGACTTCCGCCAGCCGTTCCGCTGCGAACCTGCAGTTTTTTTGAAGCCGCAACAATCCGCCGGCTTTCCCCGGTGATTTGGCAACGGCCCAAAAGAGTTTGCCGTAATCCAAACTTTTGTCCGGTTTGGAAAGCGGGTTGAAATTCAGCGGCAAATCTTCATTCGCTGTGTCCGAAATCACTCGCACCGTTGCGCGCGGAATCCCGCGCTCGCGGCAGACGCCTTGAATCACCGCTGATTCCATTTCAACCGCGTCCGCGCCGGTTTCGGCGCGCAATTTTTTCTTTTCGGCGACGGTGGTGGCGATGTGGTCGGCGCAGAAAAAATTCGCGGGTTTTGCGCCGGCAGCGAGAAGTTTGGAGAACAACCCCTCACCCGTCCCGACGGACACCCTCTCCCCGCCTAGCGGGGAGAGGGACGGGGCGAGGGGCGCGTTCACCGTCTCAAAAACCACTTCGCCCAGTTTCAAATCTGGATTCAATCCGCCAGCGAAACCGCAGGTCAGTACGAGCTTTGGTGAATTGTTGGCAAGAAATTCGCGCACGGATTTTTCGGCGTTCTGGCGCCCGATGCCGGTGATGAGAATGGAGATTCCGGATTTGCCTGCCGTGATTTTCCCAAATGGCGCGGCTTCTTCTTTTAGCGCGAAGCAAACAAGCGTGGACATATCATTTTTGACTTTCGCAGGAAAACCACTGTCGCTGTCTAAAGCAGCACCGGTCTCACCGGCCACAAATCGCGCTTCTATCGGCCTTTTTGAAAACGCATTCTTGAAATGTTCTTCTGCCCGCTGGATTAACTTCTTGCCTTCTCTTAAGTTTCCGTCTTCGTAATGTTTCCATGATTGCCGAACTTCCTGCAAACAAACCCGCAACCATTGTTTGGCTTCTTCGCCTCTTGTCTGTTCCAGAATGGCTTCAATGAAACCAATCTGATTTTCAAATGCCGATTTTGTGGTTGTTCCTGTAGCTGGCGGAAAATTGGGACAACCGATTAAAATGTAACTAAATCGGTCTCCAGCTCTGCTTTTGAGTTCGCTTAAAGTCATTGGTTTCATTTTATCCCCGCCAGCCTATCCTTCCAGATTTTGTAAAGCTCGACGGTGGCGCGCACATCGCGCAGGCAATATTCGGCAATCTCCCGAAACTTTTTCTCAGCCAGCAGCGTGCCCACGTCCATGCCAGTGACGCCGTGGCTTTTGGGCGATTCAATACCGAAGGCTTTGCAGTAAAAATCCAGGTTGAACCGCCGTGCCGCGCCGTCACGTCCGCTCACGCTGTAAAACGTCAGTTGTTCTGCGAGGTCGCAGTGCGGCTCGGTGGCGAAACGGTAACCGAGCCAGTTCTTTTTTGAGATTGGCACGTTGAGCAACGCCGAGCGCAGATAGATGAACGGCACGTCGAAGCCACGACCGTTGAAGGTCACGACCGAGTCGTAATGCTTCGCCACGTCCCAAAACGCCGTAAGTAACTCGACCTCATCCGCGCACGGCACAAACTCGACTGGCCCGCTTTCGTTCGCTTCGTCTTCAAAATCCTCGGCGACGAACAGCGACTGGCCACGCTGTGTCTCAGCGTTGAGCATGGCGATGCAAACAACCTGCGATGTGAACGGCCACAGGCTCATGAACTGTTTGATTTCAGCACGCTTGGTTTCGCGGTTGGGGCCGTCGGCAACTTTTTCGGCCTCGCGGAATAAATATTCCCGCTGTGCCTCGTCAAAATTGTCGAGCGTGAGCGCGGAAGTTTCGATGTCGAATATAAGCGTGGCCATTGGCAACAAACTTGTTTTAGAAGAATCAAACCGGCTCGGCAATCAAATCGTAGTCGGTGTGGCCGACAATTTCGGTCCGGGCAAATTCCCCAATCGGCGGTTCGCCACGCGCGCAAACCCGTCTTTCAATGTCCGGTGCCCCCCACGCGAGCGACAAAACAATATTGAGTTTTTAAATTTCCTTTTCACGCATGAATCTGTGCCGATGAATTGTTCTTGTTCGAACCGTGTATCGGAAAACACAAGGTTTTAAATCAAAGTGTCCAAGAATGTTACAGGCTGGCAAATTATGAGACAAATCACGTTGCGGCATAGCTTTGAGAACAAAACAAGTAACATCAAAACTGCAAATTTGAAATATTCGCATCCGCGCCCAACAACGCGATATAGAATGAACGGCCGAACGGGAGTGTTTCTTAATTGGGTTTGGCACCTCGCTTGCTGAATACTGCTCGTTGCGGCTACGACAGGCAATCAAGTGAACAAAACTGAACTCATTGTAACCCGCCTGTTGTGTTGTTCACGCCGCATTTAAGAAATACATGAAAACGACCAAAACCGTCCGCAAGGCGGGTTTCACCCTGGTGGAAATCATGATCGTCGTGGCCATTATCGGCCTCTTGGCGGCGATCGCCATTCCCAACTTCGTCAGGGCCCGCGCCACCTCGCAAGCCAATGCTTGCATCAACAACATGCGTCAGATTGACGCCGCCGTTAATGAATTCGCATTGGAACAAGGGAAAGTTACCGGGGCTCCGGCACCCAGCCTGACCTCGGATTTAACACCCTACATCAAACTGAATGCGAATAGTGCAATTCCCGAATGTCCGGCTGGTGGGTCCTATACCGTGGGCACAATAGGGGCCATTCCGCAAGTCACTTGCAACCTCGGCAACTCGGTTAATCCGGCGCACGTACTGCCATAATTGGAACCTGGTTTGTTGTTTGAGACAAAAGCCCGAGGCAAACGCCTCGGGCCTTTTTGTTGCTACAATTCTCAGGCAACCGGAATTCTCGCCTGTCTTCCACCTGGATTTTGGCACCGGCATTGCTGATGAAGAGACTTATGCGGTCACAACGGGCAATTAGTGAACGATAACTGTAATCATTGTAACCCGCCTGTTGCGTTGTTCACACCGCAAAGAAAAAGTTAACGTGATATGAAAACTGCCAAACCCACGCGGGTGGCGGGCTTCACGCTGGTGGAAATCATGATCGTTGTGGCCATCATCGGCCTCTTGGCGGCGATTGCCATTCCCAGTTTCGTGCATGCACGCGCCACCTCGCAAGCCAATGCTTGCATCAACAATCTGCGGCAGATTGAATCCGCAGTTCAACAGATTGCCATCGCAAATGGACTCCACGTTGGCGACCCCGTTAGTCTCGATGATTGTACCCCCTACATCAGGTTGAATTCTAATCTACAGATTCCTGGTTGTCCTGCTGGCGGCAGTTACAGTCTGGCCACTGTCGGTACGATCCCACAGGCTACGTGCTCGCTGGCAAATACGGTTACTCCGCCCCATGTGCTGCCTTGACGATTGGGATGGTTTGCACGGGCGCAAGGTTTTGCCTTGCGCCCTTTTTGGTTTTGATCTGGCATCAGGTCTGCTAGCATTCCAATCAGTTTGCTGAAGGCAAGAGAGAACTTTTGGCATACAGCAAACTAAGCAATAAATTAAACATAAATAATAAACTAAACATGAAAACGACCAAAACCGTCCGCAAGGCGGGTTTCACCCTGGTGGAAATCATGATCGTCGTGGCCATCATCGGCCTCTTGGCGGCGATCGCCATTCCCAACTTCGTCAGGGCCCGCGCCACCTCGCAAGCCAATGCTTGCATCAACAACATGCGTCAGATTGACGCCGCCGTTAATGAATTCGCATTGGAACAAGGGAAAGTTACCGGGGCTCCGGCACCCAGCCTGACCTCGGATTTAACACCCTACATCAAACTGAATGCGAATAGTGCAATTCCCGAATGTCCGGCTGGTGGGTCCTATACCGTGGGCACAATAGGGGCCATTCCGCAAGTCACTTGCAACCTCGGCAACTCGGTTAATCCGGCGCACGTACTGCCATAATTGGAACCTGGTTTGTTGTTTGAGACAAAAGCCCGAGGCAAACGCCTCGGGCCTTTTTGTTGCTACAATTCTCAGGCAACCGGAATTCTCGCCTGTCTTCCACCTGGATTTTGGCACCGGCATTGTTGATTGAGAGACTTATGCGGTCACAACGGGCAATTAGTAAACGATAACTGTAATCATTGCAACCCGCCTGTTGCGTTGTTCACACCGCAAAGAAAAAGTTAACGTGATATGAAAACTGCCAAACCCATGCGGGCGGCGGGCTTCAGATTGATGGCGCAGTCACCGAATGGGCATTGGAACAGGGAAAAAAGACGGGAAACCCTGCTCCCGGTTTAACTCCAGACCTGACCCCCCACCTCAAGCTGAATGCTAATAACGCAATTCCAGTTGCCCGGCCGGCGGTTCCTATACCATTGGCCCGGTGGGCGCGATTCCTCAAGTCACTTGCAACCTTGGCAACTCGGTTGATCCATCTCACATATTGCCTTAACAAGACCAAGCTTGGATCAGAGACTCGAAACGTTGCTTCAAGCATTTTTATTCGAATGACACCGGTGGCAGTTGACTCTCGCAACCGTTTCCATTAGGAAAGGGGCCATGGCAAAAACCACCTGCTG
>CAWEAA010000002.1:0-444252 GCA_963806905.1 uncultured Verrucomicrobiae bacterium
CTTACTTTACACCAGAATTGAAATTTGGTACATAAAGATTCACACCGCCGCTCTCTTGAATGGGGTCTCTATTTAGCCACCGCTGTAAATGTGGGTCATAGAAGCGGTAGAGGAAGTAAGACAGTCCGGCGTTATCATTCCATTCCTTGCTAGAAAAGCGATATCTGTTGGCGCTGGCCAGCGAGCCGCTTAACGAAAGCGTGTTCCCAAACGGATCATACAGATACTTCGCTACAATCGCCTGGCTGCTGTTTATGAGCATGGTGATATTCCCATTCGCATCGACATGATAGAACGTATGAGCCGATGAATTGCCGATAATCCATTGCCCCATGTCTGTGCGCGCCAAGAGTCCGCCGATGCCGCCCGCGCCCTGCAAGCTCCCGCTCAAATCATTCCCCCGCGTGTAAGTGACCAGCGGCAGGTTGTTGATGTCCCTTTCCTGAATCACCACGTTGCCATCGTAAATGAAATGTACCTCGTTGGTCTCCACCCACGTGCTGCTCTGCCACATGTAATCCTTTTCAATCCGCCGCCGCATCTTGCCGTCATAGACAAACTGACTTTGCCAAGCGTTGGACACCGTGACACTAACCATTTCATTCTCGTCATCGTAGGCAAAATAGCGCGTGCCATCACTGAGCAAATTACCGTTGAGATCGTAACTGTAATTGTTCGTACCTGGGAGATTGACCGTGATGCTATTCGTGTTTATGCGTCCATAGCTGTCCTTGGCAATGGCCGTGAACGTATTGTTCCCATTGATCCAAGGCTGGTTCGTGCTGGCAAAGGTCGCGTCCGCATACAACACCGCGTTGGACGTGTTCACCGTCACATTCGTTGCCGGACTGGTCGTCGTGCCCGCGACCGTCAGTTTACCGGCGTTGGTTTCAGTGGTCAATTCATTCAGCGAATTCACGTTGAGCGTTTGAATGAGGGCATTATTGGTGCGGTAATTCAAATTGCCCGCCGGATCATACCCATAGCCAAATTGTTCCTGCCAGCGATTGGTCATGCCACCGGATTCCTTGCCCTTGGCCGAGATTAACTCGCCTTCATTATCGTAGGTGTAATTGACGGAATCGCCCAGTGTGCGCACCACATTCGTCCGCTGACCTGCTTGATTGTAGCCGTAGGCATACGAGTCGAGATTCGTGCCGCCACTGTTGGCCAGCGCTGTGCTCAACAGCCGCGCCACTGAATCATAGGTGTTGGTGATATAAGCGTTGTTTGGCAGGGTCAATTCATCCACCCGCTGCAATTGCACCGGATCGTAGATGTACCTAAAACTGCCAGCCGGCGAAGTGACGCTCGTCAAACGCCGGGCCGAATCATAACCATAACTCTGCGTCCATGCATCCGCATTGGGCGCCAGGAGGCTCAGTCCTGTTCGCAACCGGTTGGCGTAAGTGTAACTCACGGTGTCATTGACCCAAGGGCCGTCCTCGCTCAACAACTGGCCCACAGCATCGTAACCGTACATCGTCGTGCCCACAGCGTCAACCATGTTCGTCAGACGATTCAAGGCGTCGTAGCGCAGACTGATGGCCGGGCTGACGGGATACACTACATTGGTCAGATTGCCGACAGCGTCGTATTTATAAACGGTATTGGTTTTGGCTGCGCTCCAGCGGTTGGTCAAGCGGCTGTTTGGATCGTAATTGTAGACGAGGATGAGGTTACTGGCGGCATCCACCTTGTTTGTCACCCGGCCAAACGAGTCGTAACCCCAAGTTGTGGTCTGGTTCTTGCCATCCGTGAGCGTCAGCAAATCGCCCGCGCCGTCATAGACAAACCGATTGGTCGTCACACCCACATAAACTTCGTTGGTTTTACGGTTCAGCCCGTCGTAACCGTAAAGCACTACGTTGCCAATTTGATTGGTGTAGCTGGTCGGGCCAGGGACATTGAGCGTGTAAACCCAATGTTCCACGCCATTGTCCGGGTAACTGCGCGTGAGTGGACGGTCCAGATTGTCATAGGTCATGGTGATGCTGACGCCGTTGGCATCCACGTTGTTCGTGAGCCGGTCCTTGATGTCGTAGGCCAAGGCTTGCATCTGGCCAACGTTGTTGCTGGAAACCACAAGCAACCCTTGATTGTTGTACTGATTGGTAATGCTCAACCCCGAACTGTCCGTCCTGACAACCAATTGATGGACTAAGTTATAGGTGTTGTTGACGGTAAGACCGTCGGGATAAATGGATTCGGTAAGGTTGCCCTGATTATCATGGTCAAAGTAGGCGACCTGACCCAAAGCGTTGGTGATGGCGTACAGAGCGCCGCAGTCGCAGTAGGCGTAGCTGGTCGTGCGACCCAAGGCGTCGGTTTCTGAAATCTTCTGCCGCAAGGAGTTATAGCCGTAGGAAGTGGAGTGTCCCATGCGGTCCATCACTTGAACCAAATCCAGGTTGCTGTAGATGTAGGAAATGGAGGTGCCATCCGGATAGGCAACGTTGGTCAGACGTTCCAAGGCGTCCCACGAGTTTGTGACGGTCAAACCGCGTTCGTCGGTGTGGGTATAAACCAAGCCATTAGTATACGTGTAACTGTTGGTGGAAATGCCGGTGACAATTTGCTGTGCCAGATAACCGTCAACGCCATAAATATTGGTAATCACCAGCCCGTTGGGCTGTGTCATGCTGGTGACTTGCTCATTGGTATTGTAGAGATAACTGGTCACCTCGCCCAAGGCATTGGTCATAAACAGCACCTGATGATTGGTGTCGTAACCGTAGGCTGCATTGGTCACACCATCGGGGCCGATGGCCACGAGCAAATCCTGGCCGTTGGCAGCATATACGTAACTGTTGGTGCGCGTATAGACGGTTCCGTTGACAGAATAGGTGCTGATGACGTTGGTGCGGTTACCGAACTGATCCACTTGATAAAGGTCATACCACTCCGAACCGTCCGGCAGCACCTTTATTACCAGTGAAGGAAACTGCGAACTCCCTTGTATGTAATAATAGCCAGGAGGTTTGCCCGGATAGTCATACCAAGTCATCTTTCCGGTTATCGTGCCACCATCGTCCGGGCTGGGGTCTCTTTCCATGGAAAGGCTGTTTCCCTGGTCCTCATCAGCAGTCTCGTTCCAATGCCGCAGACGGGCGACCGCGTAATCACTGGTGGTCAAGTTGGTCCAACCCCAATTAGGAGCCGCAAGCAGGAAGTTGGTGGAGAGATTGTCAAACTGCTGCCGTCCCCAGTAAAAACTGTTGCCCATCTGCATACGGTCATTTTGGCTAGGATCGTTCCAGTCCGGGTTATCGAGCGTGTTGGTGCCCTGCGCATTATCAGCCGGCCGGTTGGTAGGCACGTTGCTGGTATCGGTATAAACTTGCGGCAAATTGGTCAACCCCTCTCCTATATAAGCAAACATCTGATGGCTGCCGTTGGGTTCCGTGACAACAACCAGTTCAGGAGCGGTTTGTATGCCGAGAACGTTGTCGAAATTGTTGGTGCCATAAGGGGTAATCAAATCCGTCAAATCAGCGGATGAATACTGATCACCGTAAACAAAGTAACTGGAGAGGCCAGCCTCATCCACAACATTGGTCAACATCATCGTGCTGAAGCCAATATTATAATTGAAAGTAACAGTGCGCCCGTAAGGGTCGGCAATTTTTGTGATCAAAGGGAAGGTAATATAAGTAAACGATGCATTGGTATAACTCAGGGTATTGGTTTTGCCATCGGCATCAATCACGTATTGCAGATAGAGGTCATTACCACTGTCATTGGTATAAACAAAGGTGGTGGCTCGACCTTGTGGATCCATTTGTTGGGTTAAGAAAAAGGAGTAGTTTGGGGAGTATAGTGTGCCGGTCCAAAGGTTTGTATAGACGTCTTCCGCACCGGAAGGATACAAGATTGTGAACCCGATGGTGTCTCCGGCGTTATTGGTTTCGGCCAACATGCGGGTATTGGAATTGGGCTCAGGCACAGTGCCGTCGAAATTTGTATAGTACCGCGCTCCTCCGCCTGGAATGGAGACCATCACGCTGTCATAGGGGCCGGAACCGTCATTGTCCGGGACGGCTGCGGATAACCACGAAAAGGTCCAATCATCACCAACACCCAGATCGAAAACGTAAGCGGGGGAGAAAGCTTCGCTGCCCCATTGTTCCGAGTAATACATTTTGAATGAAATTCTTGGGCCGGTGGCCGGCTGATAAGCCAGCGGCTCGTCCACCAGACATAGATCGCACCACGGTTCCCTGACCATCCAAGTGGGCATGCCGCCAGTTCCGTTGTCTGACGAACCTGTGCCTCCAGCGCCTGCGCCACCACCATGGCTGCACCCCATGAGACCACAACCGCCACCACTGCCAGGACTACCACCGCCGGGACCACCACCGCCGGGACCACCGCCGCCGGGACCACCACAGGTGGGACAACCACATGTGGAACAATCATTGGTGGAGGGAGGGGAGCATGAAGGCTGTGTGAAATTGCCGGGGAATCCTTTCCCGAAAATTTTGGCTGTTTCAGCCTGGCTGAGACTGCGCCAGCCATCAGGTACTTGTTTGGCCGGTACCAGAAATTGGCCGCTGCTCTCGGCATTGATCGCTTCCGCCTTCAACCACTTGCTCATCCGAAATGTCGGGTCCACCACCTTGTACCAGTCTCCCTTGCGCTCCACGATGGCCGCATAATGGTTTTGTTTCCAGTGCACCACCGAAGGCACTACCAATTCCTGTCCGCTTGGCCGTTCCACTGCAACCATGTCCAAATGGTTTGCTTGAGCCAATGCCACCAGTGAAGCCATCGAGAAACCGGTTTGGGGAGATGGTTGCTCCCGGATTTCCTTGAAGTAGTTTGTCCCAGTCAGAGTCTGGGCCACCGCACTCAACGCGTAGGTGCCGCAACGGTAGGAATATTCGGGATGTTTGAGCATGACGGCATACGCTCCTTTGGATTGCCAATAGAGCCTTTGCAATGGCGCCCATATTTGCCGCCCTTGGGTTTCGTCAAAAAGCTCCTTCATCGTTTCGGTCCGCCCCAAACTAGCCAGCAGTTGCAGCCAGTTCACCAGTGTGTAGTCAGCCACCAATTCTCCCTTCTCGTCAGTCATCTGTTTGGTGGCTTTCCAGGCCGCCTGCCAATCATTCATGGCCAGCGTAAAATATCCATTTTGGCGGTAATATTCACCCAGACTGCTTTCCAATGATGGCACCCATGGGGAAATGGGATGCGCTTTAATGAAGGTCTCCAAATTGCCAGTTATTTCGTCTAACGTCTTGGGTGCCCCCACGGCAAATGCCTCCCAAAGCTCTTTGGACTCCGCCTCGCTGGGCGGCGTTTGTCCCACCCACAACAACGGCTGCGAAAACAATCTGGTATGGGTCAATTTGTCGGTATAGTTATCCGTGGCAGCCCAGCCGGGAACGGTCAATAATACAAGGCTGACAATGAGGAGCAGACGGCCGGGAGCATGGCGGTAACGACCTTGTCTTTTTAGACGGCTAGACGATTGATTTGAAGTTTGCATAAGCTATCCAAGGTTGAGAATTCACTCTTAGGGAAGAATGCTGCCATTGCGCGGCTGGGTGATGAGCACTTGCAGTCCAAGGTCGCCGACGATATTCCAGCCGATCTCGCCGGAATCCACCAGTCCGTTGCCATTGGCATCCTCCAGATAATCGGGGATGCCGTCGCCGTTTGAGTCGAGCGGAATGCCATTGGTGACCGCCACGTAGTGGTACCCAATGCTCACGATGTTGGTCCCTTCCACGGTCTGATTGGTCTGCGTGGTGAAATGGTAGAGGCCGAGAAGATTGGCATTGGTGTTGCCCATGTGTAAGAGCTGACTGTTGGTCGGCTGATAAAAACTGCCCAGCCAACTGGTCTGCCAGTTGAAACTGTTAGTTACGATCACATCATGCGCCCCACTGATTGGGAGCCGGTTTTGACCCTGGATAAAGGCATTGTAGTCGTAATAGGAGTAATTTGTGTCCACATCCTCGAAATCGCAGTTCTCAAATGCGCTGCTCACAATATAGACCGGCCAGGTTGCCCCCGACCAATGCTGCACTACCACGTCATACCAATCGCCCCCATGAAACGTGCAGTTTTGCAGCGTCAGACCGGCATCGTTGTGGTCGCTCTGCGCACCGACTTCATTGCGGAAAAGCAGGCAATTCGTGAAATCCAATGTCATATAGTAGCCGGCGACACCCGTGCCATAAAATTCACAATCGGTTGCATTGACGACGAGATGCCCGCCACCGCAACAACCGTCGTCGCGAATAGTATCACCATCGGAATCGAACGCTGACGTGTGCAAAAAGCGGGCTTGGATGATGGCCACAAAGCTCGGAGGCCCTGAACCCCAGCTTGTCAGACCCCCGGGACCATACCCGCCGCTTAAATCCTGTTCCTGAACGGTGTTCAAGCGCACCCACCACACGGGCGCAGTCGCCGTGCCGGTGAGGTTGGCGGTGGCACCGTTCATGAGGTGAATGCCGTCTCCGGCATCATACCAGCCGGAGGTAGTGCGATACCAACCCACGGCGGTTCCGGCGGTGAAAGTGATGTTTGAGTCCACTTCGGTTTCAGCAAAAACATAATCCAACGGGTCGTAATGATAGCCCAAGTCCGGTGTGTCGATGTCTCGCTGAGCTTGCGGGCTGAATGTGGTCGGCAAAGAAATGGTCGCGTTGGCATAAACAATCGGCGGATAGGTGGTCTTGGTGGCGAGGTCGGCAACTAATGTCAGATCAATGTTGGTCGTCCCTGCGTTGCGGTCGGGGCTGTTTGTAGCCAGGTAGTAATTACCGCCGCCGACCGTTTGAAATGGCGAAACAGTGTTGGTCAGTGTGTCATTGCCAAACTCCGGGCTGTTGTAGAAGCCGTTGAAATCGCCAGCAAACGAAGACAGCGACACCCCGGCATTGGTAACATTGGCCAGAATGCAATTCGTCAGGTAGAAATCCGGGGAACCGCTCGCGATGGATGCCAGGGAAGTGACGTTATTGAAAGTCACGTTTTGCAAGTCAACCACCGGCGCGGCCAGGTTGACGAAATTGGTCCGGATGTTGGCGAAAAGGACGTTCCGCAAATAGGCTGCGCTGCCGCTGAATTGGGCCGCATATCGGCAAATGTCGAACTGACCATCCCGCAGCGTCGGTACCGTGCTGCCGCTTGAGGTCAAGAACCCCGTTTGAGCGTAGAGCACACGGAAGCCGGACAGCGTCGGCACATTCTGGCCGGCAAAGTCCAAAGCCACCCCGGCGTAATAGCCAGAAGGCGTCCCTGACCCGAAGGATTCGCCCGCCGAATTGTCATCCACGGCAGTAAAGACCACCGGCCGATACGGCGCGGCCAGCCAATTGACGGCAGCGGAGGACAACACGGTGATGGTTGGACCGCTGGAAGCGTACTTAATGATTGCCCCGCCTTCAAACGTGTTGGTTCCCGACAGGGCCAGGTTCCCGCTGATATAATATGTCATGCCGCCCTGAAAGACATAGTTAGTCACACTGCCCGACAAGGTCACATAATCCAAAACCAGTTCCGGTTTCGTTTCCGAAAGCTGGCTGCTGCGGGTCAGGCGAGATCCCCCCTTTGCCTTGGAGAAGTGTTGCGCCGGCAATCGCAACTTGCGAGAGGCCATTGGATGTTTGGAAGGATTCCGCGAGCTTGCGCTCGCCACCAAGGCCGATGGCAACTGAGACAGTTCCTCAGCCAGCGCGCTGACCGGCGCCTCTTCCACCAAAAACTGGCGTCCGTCCAAGGTCACCCAGGACTTGGCCACGAACACGCCGCTGACTTGCGAATCTGACCCTGCCAGAAAGGCGCACCCCGGCACCACTTGCATCACCCCGAAACTCAAATTCTGATCAGTTAATGTCATCCCGCCTTGGGCTGGCAATGAGTTCGCTTCCACGGCGGGCTGTGGGGGTGAAAAGAATTCGGTGAGCACCTGCAAACGCGCGTTGGCGGAATCGAGGCCGAAAGTTTCCGGCGGCGGCAATTGCTCTTGAATGAGAATGTCCTGCTCAAACCCGGCCCGGGTGTAGGTATAGCGTAGGCTCGCCGCAGCGCCCTGGAAGGCATTGGGATAAATCACCCGATTGGAACCCAGCAATTCTCCCAGTGAATTCGTCAGCACGGCAAACAGCACCGTGTTGGTTCCGTCATCATAGCTCAGGCCAATTGGTCGGCTTTGCAGTTTCAAGCCGTCCGGCGTGTCCAGTTCAATCACGCCTTGGGCTATGTCCCCGGGGAAATAGGCCTGGTGCTGTCCCTGCGTTGCAGCCGCCGTGCCGTTGGGCAGAATGGCAATTTCCGCCTTGCTTGGCGTCCATTGACCGGTGGTTGGGTCCCGGAAATTCAATCCCGTCGCCAGTTCGGTGTAGCGATGTTCCTTGAGCACCGCCTGTCCCGAAGGGCCAAGCTCATAAACTGTCCGTTCCCGCACTTGGGAATTGCCGTCCTGCTGCACGATCGAATAAGGGGTGGGTGATGGCAAAGAGGGAGCAATGCCACTGTTGGCGGGTTGTTGCCCGTGGAGCAGGCATGCGGCGCTCAAACAAAACCAAAACGCGACAGGAAGGCGAAAAGAGGTTTTCATAGGAATTGACCAGAATTGGGAATTAAGGCGGAAATCCCGGTCTCTCGACCGGTCTGCCTTCGCTCCGAAGTGCATGCATTGCCAGATTTTCATCACATTCAGGCCGTCTGAACGGCATCATCCGTTTGCAATGTCATCCTTAAACAACAAGGGTAACCGCCCACCGAAAAAAGCTGCAAAATGATTTGAACGGCCATGTGCGCTATTCAGCCTGCTTACGAACAGCAGCACAAGAACTAATTTTCTACTTAAAGTGGAACGGGCAGCTAAGATGACGGAGCTTGGGAGGATGGTTTGAGCATGGCCAGCAGACAGTCTGGCGGCACGCATTTGTCCACCATGATGCAGAAGAGGCGGCAGGGCGGCAAACCGGTATAGTTGACCAGAGCCTGCAAATGTTCCGCCGTTGGAAATCTTTCGCCCAGTTCCCATGCGTCGACGGTGGACAATGAAATGCCAAGCTCGGCGGCGATTTTTTTCAACGGAATATTGTTTTTTCTTCGCCACGCGCCAAATGCTTTCGCAAAGCTGGTGCGGATATCGCATGGGAATGGCGCGCCAAGTGGTGAACCCCTGCTGGCTGCGTGACTCATAGCATAGTAAGTCCACACACAATACGAATGAAGTCACCCAATCTTTCAAAATACTTTGTCTTTTGTAGGCAGAATCGAGTGTTAGAAGTTCGGCGAGGTGGTATTCAATGATTGAATGGCCCTCCAAAACCTGCGATTTGGCCTCGTCCGGCCACGTTCCCAGTTTTTGAGGGTACCCGAGCTTACGCCCAGTTTTGCCGCTAAAGTTTCCCGGGTAAGGCTTGTTCTAACGCGGTATTCTGTTAGTAATCCTGCGAGCGATTGAGTGCTGTTTTGGCAGGGTGGCGAATCCACCCTTATGGCCTTGATCACCAGATGGCAAAAAGGGTGCAGAAACGACCCCTTCCGCCAGTTTTATTATCTCAAACTTATGAAAAACCTGCGCCGTATCGCCGTGCTTGTCGTTGCCGCATTTTGGGCAACGGCAATTTTTGCCGAAAACACTGCCATCATTCCCGTGCCCCGCACGTTCCCGACCAACTGGATGTCGAGCCACGAAGCCTTCGTGGCGCAGGCGAAAAAAGGCCACATCGACCTGTTATTCCTTGGGGATTCAATCACCGCCGGCTGGCTTTGGGGAAAGGGCGGATTAAATGTCTGGAACAAGAATTATGCGCCATTGCGCGCCGCCGACTTCGGCATCGGCTACGATCGCATCCAGAATGTGCTGTGGCGGATCGAGCACGGCGAACTCAAACACATCAAACCCAAAGTCGTCGTCCTCCTCATCGGCACCAACAATGCGGGCAATGAGGACAACGGCAAACCTCGCAACACGACCCCCGAGATCGTTCAGGGGGTGACAACCATCGTCAAGGAACTGCGCGTCCGGCTGCCGAAAAGCAAGGTGCTGTTGTTCGGCCTGTTCCCGCGCGGAGACAAAAACGATCCGGTTCGCGAGCAAGTCAAGGAAGTCAATTCGCAACTCGCCCGCCTCGACGACGGAAAGATGGTGAGGTTTCTCGACATCGGCTCCAAGCTCCTCGAAGCGGATGGCACGCTTTCCCGAGAGATCATGCCTGATTTGCTTCATCCGAGCGAGCGGGGTTACCAGATTTGGGCTGACGCCATGGGAGACACGCTGGAGGGGATGATGAAGTGAACCGCCGCGGAAACACTGCCGCAGGTTGTTAAAAGCAAGGACGAAGATTGCGCTCGAATAGTCACGCCAGGTTTGGCAGCGTTGGCAAATGCAATCCATTTTCCGTTCATCTCGCGCCGGGGCACGAGTCTGCACTCTTCTTAAAAGGAACGCTCTGGTTCCCGTCGCTGGCGAATGGAAAGCTGCCCCATCCCATAAAACGAGGCGAGAAGGCCTGCGCCACGTGGCGCGGGCATTGATATCGCCGGGTTCGGGAAGCTTTCCAGTGCCCGACTTGAAAACCGTGTGGGATTTTGCCCCGGTCGCCGCTGTTTTGCTCCTGGTGCTGCTGACCGGTTGCAGAACGGCTACCCCGACTCGCGCCGGGTCGGTCCTGAACGATTTCATTAAGGTGCGCGGCGACCAGTTGATGGAAGGCGACAAACCGTTTCGCTTCATTTCCTTCGACCTCCCCAATCTTCAAATGATTGAAGACAACATGCCGTTCACGGAGACCAATCCCTGGCGTTTGCCTGACGAGTTTGAAATCAAGGACGGGCTGATGACGGTGCGCCAGATGGGTGGGACGGTTGTGCGAACCTATGTGCTCTCCGTTGTGCGCACCAATGACGCGCCGGGAATGCCACGCCACGTCCTGGGGCCGGGCAAGTTTAACGAGGAAGCGTTCCGCGAACTGGATATCGTGCTCAAAACCGCCAACGAACAAGGTGTCCGGCTCATTATTCCCCTTGTGGACAATTGGAAATGGCTGGGCGGCCGGGCTGAATACGCCGGCTTTCGCGGCAAATCAAAAGATGACTTTTGGAACGATCCACAGCTTATTGCGGATTTTAAGGAGACCATCCGGTTTGTCTTGATGCGCACCAACACACTCACCGGAGTGCGTTACTGTGATGATAAAGCCATCCTTTGTTGGGAAACCGGCAATGAATTATCCGCAACCACCGGGTGGACGCGAGAGATCGCGCGTTACGTAAAGAGCCTTGATACGAACCATCTGGTTATGGACGGTCGGGCCGGGCAATTGCAGCCGGAATTACTGGCCATACCGGAGATTGATATCGTCACGACGCACCATTATCCGAACCCGAGATGGACAACGCCGTTCGCCCAGCTCATCCGGGAGAATGCGGCCGTGGCGAAAGGCAGGAAGCCTTATGTCGTCGGTGAATTCGGATTCGTTCCCACCGAACAGATGGCTGCGGCCATGCAGGCAATCATCGATACCGGCATTTCCGGCGGCCTGCTTTGGAGCCTGCGTTTTCGCGACCGTGACGGCGGCTTCTACTGGCACAGCGAACCGGCTGGCGGCAATCTTTACAAAGGTTTTCACTGGCCCGGTTCAACCCTGGGAGCGGCGTACGACGAAACGAATCTTATGGCGACCACCCGTCGCTATGCCTTTGCCATCCGTGGATTGACTCCGCCACCGATACCCGTTCCCGCGCCGCCGGGATTGCTGCCCATCACCGACGCGGCGGCAATTTCCTGGCAGGGGTCGGTGGGTGCCTCCAGTTACACCGTCGAACGCGCTCCGAAAGCGAACGGGCCGTGGACGGTGGCCGGCGCAAACATTGACGAAAGCTTTGTGCAATATCGTCCGCTGTTCAACGACGAGTCCGCGCCCAAAGGGAATTGGTATTACCGGGTCCGCGCCAAGAATGAGGCCGGTCTTTCGGAACCCTCCAACGTCGTCGGGCCGGTCGCCGTCACGCACGCAACCCTCGTGGATGAACTGGCCGACTTTTCCAGGGTCCACGCGCGGCAAGGTCAAATCGGAATCACCACGCGCAACGACCGCAAGGCGAAGGAAGACGCGCACCGCGCCGCCGGCAATGCCGGTGACGCACTCATCTACGAGCTTCCGACTTCGATTGAGGGTTTTCGCGTCTTCACATTCTTTCCCCACGAGGTCGCAGACTTGAAGTGTTCGATCTCCGATGATGGTCAGGCCTATCAAGACATCCCTGCCGGCAAAAACGTATACTTTAGCGGTGCCGGCGATTACGGTTTCTGGGAGCCCGTTCTTTACCACGCCGGGAATATCGGCGGCGATGCGAAGTTCCTGAAAATCGAACTGACCGGGGAGACCCAGATTGGCCGGGTGGAAATCACACACGCGCTGGAGAAAAATTAACACGCTGAATTTAATGGACACAGCTGATCTAAAAGCCTTTTCCCAAAGCATCAGGGATCAATTATTCGAAAACATTTTGCCCTTCTGGTGCGGACCGGCCGTGGATCACGAGCAAGGCGGCTGGATGGGCTGGCTGTCCAACGACCTCAAGCCCGATCGGACGCAACCGAAGGGTCTCATCGTCAACAGCCGCATCTTGTGGGCTTTCTCGGCGGTTCACCAGGCGCGGCCCGAAAAGCTCTTCCGGCAAATGGCCGATCGCGCGTTTGATTACGTGATGAACCGGTTCTGGGACACGCAACATGGCGGCGCGTTTTGGCGGCTGGATGACGCCGGACGCGTCGTTGACGATTCCAAGAAAATCTACGGCCAGGCGTTTTATATCTACGCGCTCGCGGAATATCACCGGGCCTTTGGCGTGCCAGCCGCCCTGGCCCGCGCCAAAGAGCTGTTCGAGTTGATTGAACGGCATGCGCATGATTCCAAGCACGGCGGTTACATTGAAGTGTGCCGGCGCGATTGGTCCGAGGCCGGCGCGGAGGCAAGATTGAGCGACAAGGACATGAACGAGAAAAAGTCCATGAACAATCACCTTCACGTTCTGGAGGCTTATACCAATCTTTACCGGGTCTGGCAGGAACCGCGGGTCGAGCAACGCCTGCGCGAACTCATCCAGCTTTTCGAGCAACGCATCCTTGATTCCCGCACGCAACACTTGAACCACTTCTTCGATGAGGAATGGCATGTGCGCTCCAATTCCTATACCTTTGGTCACGATATTGAAGGCACCTGGTTGTTGTATGAAGCCGCCGAAGTTCTGAAAGACGCTGCTTTGCTCAAACAGGCCGAGGCGGTTGCGCTGTCAATGGCAGAAGTTGTGTTCAAGGAAGGGATTGATGCGGATGGCGCGCTTCGCTACGAAGGAAGGGGCGGAAAAATAATTGATGCGGGCAAGGAATGCTGGCCACAAGCCGAGGCCGTAATCGGCTTCCTCAACGCCTTTCAAATCTCCCGTGACGAGAAGTATCTCAAAGCCGCGCTTCGCGTCTGGGATTTCATTGAAAACCATCTCGTGGACCGCGTCCACGGCGAATGGTTCTGGCGCATTACGCCCGAGGGCTGCGTGGACACAACCCTCCCCAAAGTCAGTGAGTGGAAGGGACCGTACCACGCGTCCCGGATGTGCCTGGAAACACTCCGCCGGCTGCGCGCTATCACCGACTGATATGATTTTTTCTCAAAAACCACTCTTCACAGACAATATGGCCAAGATGCAAGTCCGAATCCTGTCATCGCTCCGAAACGGGAAATCATTTCCCATTACCCCGGCCATCGTCCTGGCTGCCCTGGTTTTTATCACCCTTGATGGCGCCGCCGCTGAAACCGCCGGCGTTTTCAACGTGCTTGACTACGGCGCCAAAGGCAACGGCACCAACGACGACACCGCCGCTATTCAGAAGGCGATAGACACCTGCGCCGCTCAAAGTGGCGGGCAGGTGCTCCTGCCCGGGGGAACTTTTCTCACCGGCGCGCTCACGCTGCACAGCGGGATTGATTTTCACCTGGCCAACGGCGCCGTGCTTAAGGGCAGCGCGAATTGGCGCGACTATGGGCATCCGGGTGCGCTGTTGTTCGCGAAGGATGCCACGAATATCACGGTCTCCGGCAACGGCATCATTGACGGCAATGACCGCGCCGTGTGGCAGGAACTGGCCAATGAAGAAGCCGGCGGAGACGTGAACAAGGAAGGCTGGTGGCCGGAATCGTTTACCGGCGACTGGTGGCCGTTTGATAAGCTGCCCGACGAACCGCAGACGCACGGCGGACGGCCGATGATGGTAATCTTTATCGGCTGCCAGCAGGTTCACCTGCATGACTTCACCTTGCGCAACGCCCCAAGCTGGACGGTGCATCTCGTCGGTTGCGAAGACGTGGCGATTGACTCCATCAGTATTCACAACGACTGGGACGTGGCCAATAACGACGGGATTGACCTTGACCATTCCCGCGATGTGCGCATTGCCAACTGTTTCATCCGGGCCGGCGACGACGGCATTGTGATCAAGGACACCCCGAACTTCGCCGCCTATGGCGGCTCCGCCCGGATTACGGTAACGGGCTGCGTTCTCGAGTCGCGGAGCAGCGCATTGAAAATTGACGAGACTTACACCCCGCCAGGCGCGCGTGACATCGTATTTGCCGACTGCGTCGTGTCACATAGCAACCGCGGGCTTTCGATTCAGAGCCTCGATGAAGGCGACATCGAGAACGTGCTCTTCGCCAACATCACGGTCGAAACCGGTTTTCAGCCGCATAAATGGTGGGGCGCGGCGGAACCGATTCATATCAGCCATTTTCCGCGCACGGCAAAAACCAAACTGGGGCGCGTCCGCAACATCCGTTTCAGCAACATTCTTTGCCACGGTGAAAACGGAATCTTCCTGATGGGTTGGACAAACTCCCCGCTGGAAAACATCGTGCTGGACAATGTCCGCGTGGAAATCGCGAAAACCAGCGATGTGCCGGGTGGCTTCTACGATGAGAGACCCAAAGGCCTGTTCAAGGGACTGTTCGATAGCAAGCTGGCGGGAATTTACGCGCATGACATCAACGGACTGACGTTGAGCCACACCGAGGTCGTTTGGGGCGAACCTTCGGACAAGGCTTACGGCAAAGGACTGGTTGAAAAGAACGTAAAAAATCTCGAGTTGGACCGCGTCTCTCTCAGTCCGTCGCCGAACGCTTCGCCAACGCCCGGCAAATAGCCTCATTTTTTGCCTCCCGATGCGATCCGCTGCCACTGAACGGCAAAAACTCCCTGCGCGCAACGTCTCAGGCTCCGTCGGACCGGCATATTCTTCAACAACCATCTCGCTCCGACGGAGCCTGGTCCATTTCTAATTCCAATCCTACAAGGATGCGCGCTTACGGCGCTCCCCAATGCCGCCGCAGGATTTGAAAAACGTCCGTTGATTCAATCTGCTTCGCGCCCAACAGTTCCGGCCGGTCGGTGATGCACACCGGCCAGTCTTCCTTGTCCGCCGGTCGCCGGCCATGCGAACCTTTCACCAGCGACGCATCGAGTGGAACCACGTCCATCAACATCCGGAAACCGAGTTTCTTTTGCAGCAACCGCCAGGCGATTTTCAATTTCGGCAATGGAATTTTTGGGTCGAGAAACAATTCCACCGGGTCATAGCCCGGCTTGCGATGGATGTCCACCGTCCGCGCGAAATCCGGTGCGCGCGCGTCGTCGAGCCAGTAATAATACGTGAACCACGCATTTTCCGTGGCGACGGCAATCAAATCGCCTGCTCGTGGATGGTCAACGCCCGCGGCGATTTTTTCCATCCTGCCCAGCACGCTTTCCACACCGCCGGTCTTTTGCAGCAATTCGCGCACGGATTTTTCGAGCGACACATCATTGAGATAGATGTGCGCGACCTGATGGTCCGCCACGGCAAAAACCTTGCTCGCGCCCGCGTCGAGAATTTCCAAACCCAACTCTTCCTTGATGGCCAGCCAGCCTTGTCGCCGGAACAGGCGGTTGAGATGAACCGGCGTGTCCACGTTTGTGATGCCATATTCGGAAAGCAGCACGACCTGCACGCCGCGCTGGCTGAAAAATTGAATGAGGCCGCCGACGAGAGCGTCAATCTCATGCAAGTCGCGGATAATGGCGGGATTGATTTTGTAGGAGCCGACGTGAGGAGGCTCTGACCAGTTCGGAGTTCGGAGTTCGGAGTTCGGAGTTGAAGAATGGAGACTCGTTACCTCGTCTCCTACCACAAACGGTCCATGCCGCTGCAAGTTGTAATCAAGATGCGGCAGGTAAACCAGGTTCAGCGCCGGTGAAAATTTGTTTTCAATCCATTTTGCCGATTCGGCAATCCAACGCGACGCGGCGTCAGCCTTGCCTTGCGGTGTGTCCACACCCGCCGCCGGGCCCCAAAAGCCGAAGAACGGAAACTCACCGAGGTCTCGCTTGATTTCGGTGCGGATGGAATACGGCCAGGAATAGATATCGAAAATTTTCCGGCCATCAGCGGGATATACCGGACGCGGCGTGATGGAATAATCCACGCTCGAATACAGGTTGAACCACCAGAAGCAGTTTGCTGACGCAAACGGAGTTGAGGTCTTGGCTCTGGGGTCTGGGGTTGGAGCCCGGAGCATATCCCACAATTTCGGGCTTTGGACAAGGCGGTTGGATTGCTTCCAGAACTGGACTTCGGCGAGTTCGCGGTTGAACCAGCCGTTGCCGACGATGCCGTGCTGCGACGATGTTGTGCCGGTGAGATAATTCGATTGCGCGGTGCAGGTGACGGCGGGAAAGGCGGGCACAATATTCGCCAAGGCGCCGCGTTTGCGGAATGCCGCAATGCGCGGCGTGTGTTCGCCGATGAGCGATTCAGTGAGGCCGACGACGTTGATGACAGCGAGCCGGTTCATGGTTTCGCGCAGCGTTGGAGTTCACGCTTCAGCGTGTTTTTGGACAAGCTAAAGCTTGAACTCCAACCATTCATGTCCGGGTTTGGCCCATGCAACGTTCCCGCAGCTCGTGAATGGCTTCAACCACCTTCGGCAGATTCATTTCGTGAGCTTCCACGGCGCCTCCGATTTCCTTCAAAAGTGTGATCGACAGTTCGCCGCCGAGATGTTCACGGAATTCTTCCAGACCGTTCAAAATTTGCAGGTGGTCCCCGGCGTCGGCGCTCAGCAATTCATCGGCGAACAATTTGAAGCCAAGCCGTTCGAGCAATTTCAGAATCCGTTCGGCGGATTCCGCTTCCAGCAAGCCAATGTTGCGCGAGTAAAGCACGTCGAGCGCGATGCCGACGGCGACGGCTTCACCGTGGCAGATTTGGAAATCGGAAAGTTGCTCCAGTTTGTGGGCCGCCCAATGGCCGAAGTCCAGCGGACGCGCCGAACCGCTTTCAAACGGGTCGCCGCTCGTGGCAATGTGGTCGAGATGCAATTCGGCGCAGCGATGAATCAATCGCTTCATGGCTGCCGGTTCGAAGGCCGCCAACCTGTCCGCTTCACGCTCGATTTCCTCGAAGAAAGCGCGGTCGCGAATGCAGGCGACTTTGACAGCTTCGACGTAACCGGCGCGTTTGTCGCGCGGTTCGAGCGTGGCGAGCAGGTTGGAATCGTTGATGACGGCGTACGGCGGCGCGAATGTGCCGATGAAATTCTTTTTGCCAAAGGCGTTGATGGCATTTTTCACGCCGATGCCGGAGTCGGCCTGGCTCAAGGTCGTCGTCGGGATGCGCACGAGGCGCAAGCCGCGATGCGCGGTGGTGGCGGCAAAACCGGCGACGTCCAGCAGCGCGCCGCCCCCAACGGCAATCAGATACGATTGGCGGTCAATGTGGTGCCGGTCAATCTGTGAAAGGATGTCGGTGACCAGCGTCGGGGAATTTTTTGCGCTTTCGCCGCCTTCAACGAAAAGCGGCGGGCGGACGAGTTGCAGGCGGTCGGCGTGGGCGGAAAAATAGCGTTCGATCCGGGTTTCGAGGCCGGGCAACGCCTGGGCGAGCGAGTCTTCGAGCACCACCAGGACCTTGCGCTGGGCGGCATCGGCCAGCGCGTCTTTTAAAACTGGATTGGCCGGATTGAAAACGTCCTCGGTGAAAAAGACGCGCAATTGCCAGCCGACCTCAATTTGGCGCTGAATCAAATCCATCACCTCCAATCTGGTACTCTGGCCGGCGCTTTTCGAGTATTATTTGGGGCGGGAATAATTCTCTTTAACACCGGGCTTCAGCCCGGTGATGGGATCCGTCGCATCAGGGAAGCCGTTTTAACGGCTTAACTTCCCCGGCGGTCGATCTCGAAAACCGTTGAAACGGTTTACCCATTCGCCTGTCTTCAATCACCCGGCTGAAGCCGGGTGTTAATTGTAAACGCGCAAATCCGGATGCCTGCGCCCAATAAAAAACCCTCCCGGCGCGAACCGGGAGGGCGTCTTGAGATTCAACGGTCATTTTTTCAACTGCTGGTCCACGGGAATTCGCATGCAATAAAACGAGCGATAAACGAACGTCAACGCCACCAGGAAGAAAAACGCGCCAATGGCCTCCTTCAAACCCTTGTTTTGCATCGTCACGGCGATTTGCGCCGCGAGCAGGCCGAACAGCGTGGTGAATTTGATAACGGGGTTCATCGCCACCGAGCTGGTGTCTTTGAACGGGTCACCCACGGTGTCGCCGACGACGGTGGCGGCGTGCAGTTCGGTGCCTTTCTGCTTCAATTCCACCTCGACGATTTTCTTGGCGTTGTCCCATGCGCCGCCGGCATTGGCCATGAAGATGGCCTGGAACAGGCCGAAGAACGCGATACCCACAAGATAACCGACGAAAAAATACGGATTGAAAAATGAGAGCGCCAGCGCCATGCAGAAAACCACAATGAAGATGTTGCGCAGGCCCTTCTGCGCGTAGATAGTGCAGATTTCAACAACGCGTTTACTGTCGGCGATGGAAGCTTCGGCCTTGTCGAGCTTGAGATGTTCCTTGATGAACACGACCGCGCGATAGGCGCCGGTGGCGACGGCCTGCGTGCTGGCACCGGTGAACCAGTAGATCACCGCGCCGCCCATCAACAGGCCGAGGATGACCTGGGGACGGACGAGGCTCAGCATGGCTTTAATGTCGAAGTTGGGATCCGATTTTATGCCGATGTTCTGCAGCAGGATGATGATGCCGAAAATCATCGTGGTGGCGCCGACGACCGCCGTGCCGATGAGCACCGGCTTGGCCGTAGCTTTGAAAGTGTTGCCCGCACCATCGCCCTTTTCGAGTTCAAGCTTGGCGTTTTCGAAATCGGGTTTGAACCCGAAGTCCTTTTCGATTTCCGCGCGGACGTTCGGCACGGCTTCGATGCGGCTCAATTCGTAAATGGACTGGGCATTGTCGGTCACGGGGCCGAAACTGTCCACGGCGATGATCACCGGCCCCATTGCCAGGAAGCCGAAGGCCACGAGGCCGAAGGCGAAAATGGGCGCGGCCCACACGAATTGTTGCGGCATCAGGCAAAGCAGGGCCGGATTCTGCGAAAACTTGTAGGCGGCGGCCATTAGCGTGATGATCACCAGCCCCATCCAGAACGCGCAGAAGTTGCCCGCCACAAAACCGGACAGGATGTTCAGCGAGGCGCCGCCCTGGCCGGAGGCGGTGGTGATTTCGCGCACGTGCCGCGAATGGGTGCTGACGAAAATCTTGGTGAATTCCATGATGAGCGGACCTGCCAGCGTGCCGCAGGAGACGATGCCGGCCAGCACCCACCAGAGTTTCGGATCCGCCGCGCCGGTCTCGTCTGTGAAGTCGCCCAGCAGGAACTTGCTGGCGACGAAGGTGGCCACGATGGAAACGATCGAGGTCAGCCAAACCAGATTCGTCAGCGGCTGCTCCCAGTTGAAATCCTTTTTGCCCTCGAAAATCGAGTCACTGGCAAATTTGTTCACGTAAAAGGAGACGAGCGAGGTGATCACCATCATGCTTTGAATGGCAAAAATCCAGACGATAAGCTTGGCGCTGACCGCCGGCGTCGTCGCCAGGGCCAGCCCGAGAAAGGCAATCAAGGCCACACCCGTCACGCCGTAGGTCTCAAAGCCGTCCGCCGTGGGGCCGACGGAATCGCCCGCGTTGTCACCGGTGCAATCGGCGATGACGCCGGGATTTTTCGGGTCGTCTTCCGGCAGGTTGAAAACAATTTTCATCAGGTCGGAGCCGATGTCGGCAATCTTGGTGAAGATACCGCCACCGATGCGCAGCGCCGCGGCCCCGAGGGATTCGCCGATGGCGAAACCGATGAAGCAGGGGCCGGCCAGTTCCGGCCGCACCCACAGCAGAATGCCGATCATGCAAATCAGTTCGACGCAAATCAACAGCAGGCCGATGCTCATGCCCGAACGCAGCGGGATCATGAGCGTCTGGAGCGCGCTGCCCCGGAGCGAGGCGAACGCGGCGCGGCTGTTGGCGGTGGTGTTGATACGGATACCGAACCACGCCACGCCATAACTGCCAAGGATGCCCAGCACCGAGCAGCCCAGGATGACGATGCCACTGCGAATCAATTCGCCATGGGTCTTGGCGGGATCGTTCCAGGGCAGGCCGACGAAGTAATAAACCATGCACACGGCGATCACCGCCCAAAGCACCACGAGGAATTTTCCCTGCTGCGCCAGATAGGTTTTGCACGTCTCCCAAATCATGTGGGAGACGTCGCCCATGGACTTGTGCACCGGTAACGCGCGGCAGCGTTTGTATTCATAGAAGCCGAACAACACGCCAATCACGCAGACGGCCAATCCCAGATACAAAAGGACCGGGCCGCTCAGACTGCCGCCCAGAAATGTCACCCCTTTCAAGTCAGGTAATTTAATGTCGGCGTCTCCCGCAAAGGCGTTGGCTCCTAAAGTCATCAGCGCCAACAACATTGCGCCGCGAATCAGTGATTTGGTTTTCAGCATAAGATGGGTAAAGCTACCGGAACGACGTAAAGCGGCCAACCATTTTTTGGCAAAGACTTCGCTTGAAATTGCCCTTTAAACAAGGGTTCTGACGATTTTTTGCCCGGAAAACTTTCCGCGCCTCTTTTCTTTGACCTTGCCGCTGATTTTGAGTTTCCCCATGCTGGCACGCGATGGCGGAACGTCCCATCTCTACCTTGAACAAACCGGACGCCGCGTTGGAACTGACGCTGCGACCGTCGTTGTTTTCCGAATTCACCGGCCAGCCCAAGGTCAAGGAACGGCTCGAAATCGCCGTCGCCGCCGCCAAAAAACGGAAGGAAGCGCTCGACCACATTTTGTTGAGCGGCCCGCCCGGCCTCGGCAAAACCACGCTCGCCTACATCCTCGCCAAGGCCATGGGCACAAACATCAAAAGCACCAGCGGCCCGACCATCGAGAAGGCCGGTGACCTCGCCGGCCTGCTGACCAACCTTGAGGAAGGCGACGTGCTGTTCATTGACGAAATCCATCGCCTGCAAAAAACCATCGAGGAATATCTCTATCCGGCGATGGAGGACTTCAAGCTCGACATCATCATTGACCAGGGACCGAACGCCCGCAGTGTGCGGCTGAATCTCCCGCGGTTCACGCTCATCGGTGCGACCACGCGCAGCGGCCTGCTCACCGCGCCGCTGCTCACGCGCTTTCCCATTCGCGAGCGGCTCGATTATTATGTCACCGAAGATTTGGAAACCATCACCGTCCGCTCGGCGCGGCTGCTGAATGTCGAGATCGAACCCGCCGGCGCGCACGAAATCGCCCGGCGCAGCCGCGGCACGCCGCGCATCGCCAACAACCTGCTCCGCCGCGTGCGCGATTACGCCCAGGTCAAACACGAAGGCCGCATCACCGCCGCCATCGCCGACAAGGCGCTGGCGATGCTGGAGATTGACCAGAACGGCCTCGACGAAATGGACAAGCGCCTGCTTGAAGCGGTCATCACGAAGTTCGGCGGCGGGCCGGTCGGCATCAGTTCGCTGGCGGTGGCCGTGGGTGAAGAGCCGGACACGCTGGAAGAAGTTTATGAGCCGTATCTCATTATGGAAGGCTACCTCAAGCGCACGCCCCAGGGCCGCGTGGCGACGGAATTGAGCTATAAGAAACTGGGACTCAAGTCCGCCGCCGGAAATCAAGCGAAACTATTATAGCGTCAAATAGATTTTAAAATCGTCAATCGTCAATCATAAACCATAAATCGCGAGATGCCCAAGCGCACTGACATTCACAGCGTCCTCATCATTGGTGCCGGCCCGATCATTATTGGCCAGGCGTGCGAGTTTGATTATTCCGGCACGCAGGCTTGCAAGGCGCTCAAGGAGGAAGGCTTTCGCGTCGTGCTCGTGAATTCCAACCCGGCCACTATCATGACCGACCCGGAGTTCGCTGACCGCACCTACATCGAACCCATCACACCCGAATGCGTTGAAAAAATCATCGTCCGCGAGCTGAAAGAGATGAAGAAAATGGGCATTCCCCAGAACCCAGACGCCAAATCCAAGACCCCGCATAAACTCGTGTTGCTTCCCACGCTCGGCGGCCAGACCGCGCTCAACACGGCGATGGCTTTGCACAAGAGCGGCGTGCTGGAGAAATACGGCATCGAGATGATTGGCGCCAAAGCCCAGGCCATCGAACGCGGCGAAGACCGGCAGGTCTTCAAAGACCTCATGATTTCCATCGGCCTCGACGTGCCCGTCAGCGGCACCGCGCACAACCTGGACGAAGCCCGCGCCGTGACGGAAAAGATTGGCCGTTTTCCCGTCATCATCCGGCCCGCGTTCACGCTCGGCGGCACCGGCGGCGGCATCGCCTACAACCGCGACGAGTTCGACGCGCTCGCCAAACGCGGCATGGAGCTTTCGCCCGTCTCGGAAATCCTCGTCGAAGAATCGCTGCTCGGCTGGAAGGAATTCGAAATGGAAGTCATGCGCGACAAGGCGGACAACTGCGTCGTCATCTGCTCCATCGAAAATGTCGATCCCATGGGCGTCCACACCGGCGATTCCATCACCGTCGCGCCCATCCAGACGCTCACCGACAAGGAATTTCAGATCATGCGCGACCAGAGCTTTGCCGTGATTCGCGCCGTGGGCGTGGAGACGGGCGGCTCGAACATCCAGTTCGCCGTCAATCCGGACAACGGTCGCATGGTCATCATCGAAATGAACCCGCGCGTGAGCCGGAGCTCCGCGCTGGCATCAAAAGCGACGGGATTCCCGATCGCCAAGATTGCCGCCAAACTCGCCGTCGGCTACCTGCTCGACGAAATCCGCAATGACATCACGCGCGAGACCCCGGCCAGCTTCGAGCCGACGATTGATTACGTCGTCACCAAGATACCACGGTTCGCTTTTGAGAAATTCGCGCAAGCCGACCCGACGCTCACCACGCAGATGAAGAGCGTGGGCGAGGCGATGGCGATTGGCCGGACGTTCAAGGAAAGCCTGCAAAAATGCCTGCGCTCGCTGGAGATTGGCCGGTACGGCCTGGGCGGCGACGGCAAACCTTGGCGCATCGGCAACGACGTTTATGGTGACCGCGACATCCTGCCCAAGGACGTCATCAGCCGCAAGCTAAGCGTGCCCAACGCCGAACGGATTTTCTTCATCCGCCACGCCCTCCGCGCCGGTTTTACCATCGAAGAAATTTACAGCCTGACAAAAATTGACCGTTGGTTTTTGGTGCAGATCAAAGAGATAGTGGATTTCGAAGAGGAACTGGCAACGGCAAAGGCTTAACCAGATAGGGCGCGCTGGTGGGGCGAGCGTCCTCGCGAGCCGTCTTGAAATGCCAAATTGGCATTTCAAGAGAACCGGTCACAATCTGTGACCGGTTCAAAGTTGAGGTGCCAATCTGGCACCCCAAAAATTTGTTGCCGTTTAAGGTCACAATTTGCGACCTTAAAGGTTGTCACAAACTGTGATAACCTCTCCAAGAAAGGCAAGCGATGAACGGTCAGACGGGCGTGATTCCGGTGGAACGGATTGAAAGGGCAATCCTCTCAATCCGTGGCGAGAAGGTGATGTTGGACAGCGATTTAGCTGAACTTTACGGGGTGGAAACCCGCGTTCTGAATCAAGCTGTTAAGCGCAACGCTGACCGGTTTCCGGAAGACTTCATGTTTCAACTCACTGTGGATGAGGTTGTTAAGCTGAACCGATCACAAATTGTGATCGGTTCCCAGAAGCACCGCGATCCACGATTTCCACCCTACGCCTTCACCGAACACGGTGCGTTGATGCTGGCGAATGTGTTGAACAGCGAGCGGGCGGCGCAAACGAGCGTGCAGGTTGTGCGCGCGTTTGTGCGGTTGCGGCAAATGCTGGCATCCAATGCCGAACTGGCCCGGAAACTGGAGGTACTGGAGAAGAAATACGACCGGCAGTTCAAGATTGTGTTCGACGCCATCCGCCGGCTAATGTCCCCACCGCCGGAACCCAAACGCCGCGAAATCGGTTTTCATGTGAAATATGACGACGACAAACCAAAAGCCAGGAAGCGCTGACCGCCACGCCCTGCGCGCCGGCGTCACTATCGAAGAGATTTTCAACCTCACGAAAATTGACCGCTGGTTCCCGGTGCGGATATCAGTGAAGCGGATTTGCTGCGATAGTGGTCTGCTGGTTGCCGATCGTGAACATTTCATCCGCCATTTTTGACTGCAGCGCGCCGGACCTGGAGTCGTGTCCGGACGAGTCCCTGCCTGAATTCGCCTTCGTCGGCCGCTCGAACGTCGGCAAGTCCTCCCTGCTGAACCTGCTCTCGGGCAAGCTGGATCTGGCCCGGGTCTCGCCCACCCCGGGGTTCACCAAGCTCATCAACATCTTCACGATGAACCGGACTTGGCGTCTGGTGGACCTGCCCGGATACGGATTCGCCGCCGGGGCGCGTAAGGCCAAATTCAAGTTCAACCACGCGGTGGACGATTACCTCCAGCATCGAACGAACCTTAGCTGCGTCTTTGCGCTGCTCGACTCCGGGCTTTCACCGCAGGAAATCGATGTCAAATTCGTGGCCTGGCTCACCCGCAACGCCGTCCCGTTTGTCCTCGTTTTCACCAAGACGGACAAGGTAACGCCCGCCACGGTGCAGGCGAACATCGCGGCGTTCACGGCTCGCATCTCCGGATGGTTCGAGAAATTGCCGGCAATCTTTACCTGTTCCGCAATGGCGAAACATGGCCGGGAGGAATTGCTCGGGGTGATCGACGAGACGATGACTGCCATACAGGCTGAATCGGGGCAAACGCAGCCGGATGCTCTGACTCCACCCGAAGATTTGGCCACCACCGGCCAGCAGGTAAGCCTCCGGGTTGCGCGCAAAAAGCGTCCCGACCTCGTGCGCCCCTGGTGAGGGGCCTTGCGGACGGCCACCAAAATCCTTGCGCACGGCTACTCGCACTCGCAGGTCGCGCGCAACCTTTCCAAGCATCTCCCGTCTTTTCCTGAGTTGCGATTAATGGGTCTCTCGCGTCAGAACGGAAGTGGGGAGTGAACCGTCCGTTTTGCCTTTCCGCCAAAAGCCCAGTCCCAGCCAGCCGCATACCGTCGTGATTGCCACCCCGGCCAACCAAAAAGAGAGAAGGACTGAAGCCGGTTCATAGCGAAACTCGACAACGGCAGATCCGGCGGGCAACCGAACGCCGCGAAGGGCATAGTCGGTTCTCAAAATCGGCACGGTTCGATGATCGATATACGCCCGCCATCCTTTCTCCCCAAAATCGGCCAGGACCAGAAGCCCGGCCGTGTCCATTTGCGCCCGGACGACGATGCGCGAGGGTATTTCATAAACAATCTTAGCGCTTCCCTGGCAATCGCCGGGAAGGTCAGTTGAAGTTTCGATATAAGCGACCTGGCGGGGATCGAATTCCGGAGCCGCCAGCTTTTGGAGGATCTTGTCATCCTCAATCCCGGACTCGACCCGTTGCGGGACAAAGACCCGGGGAAGAGCAGACGGATTTTCCATCACCCAATAATCCGGGCTTTGGAACACCGGCCGGACGCCTGGAGGCGGGGTTCCCCGGAAGATCACATGCGTGACTGCCAAGAGATCCAGCACGGGCGGCAGGAAAACACTGCCGTTAGTCGTCATTCCGGAAATCCGTGGTGTCAGCCATTGCGTGCGCGCGAACGGAATCGTGGGAGAACGCGGATCCCCGGCAATCTTGAGCAAACGCACCCACCGGGCCGGATCGATGCTGTCATAGCCCCGGACATCTCGAAGCCCGACCGCTTCGGCCAGTTTTGCTGGAAGGCAATTATAGCCGATGACACGGCCCGGGGCCGCCTCGGATAGTTCGCTCAGTGCTGGAACGCGGGGGAAATCAAGGGCGGGATCGCATTGCTCGCTTCTTCCGTGACTGAACCAAAGCAGATCGATCGCCAACAGGACGCTCACAGCGGCGGCAAGCCCCGGTTGCCGTATCCAGCCCAGCCGCAGCGTTCCCCAGACGAGCAGCCCGGTTCCGCACAACAGCCCGGAGACCAGGCAATGCAACGAGTACCAGTCCTGTGCCTGCCGCACGTCTTGGGAATTCTGCAACCACCCCACCGACTTGCCGGAGGCAACCGACTTCTCAAATTGGGTTGCCAGCGGCTCGGGCAGTACCGCAGCGCGATGGAAGCACCAAAAGCAAAGTACGCACAAAACCGCCGCGGGGATCCAGAGTTCCCGCCGCCACCTGACCTTGTTCTTGCAGAGCGCTTCCAAACCGATGGCGGCCAGGACCAGGATTGCAAACGACGTCACAAAAACCAACCGGTTATGAGACATGAGGTTCAATCCCGGAAGCCGCAGCAACTTGAACCAGTCCCGGCACGTTGAGACACCAGTTCAAACCGGCAAAGGCCAGCACAGTCCAGAACACAACGGCGGCTCGATGCCGCCGGCTGAACCAAGCCAAAGGGGCTGCCACTAACGTGGCCAGCACACCCGCGTATGCGGCCGACGAAGTTTCCGGCAGGTAGTTTTCTCCCTTTGGAAACAATGGCGGACTTCCCTGCATCGTCGCCCCATACATGTCCGGAAGCACGACCTGCGGCAAAGCTTTGATTCCCACGGGAGGCCGTTCTTCGAATCCCCTGGCGCGCTCCTCCATTCGCTCGCCGCTTTGGGAATGCTCCAATACCGGGATGACGTGGGGGGCGCCGAGTGCCAACCCGAGTCCCCAACCCGCCAGCAGGAATAAAGCCGCCTTGCCGCCGGCATGGCTGAAAAGCCATTGCCGGTGCTCGTCCCACAAACACCAAAACGCGTAGAGACCGGCTACGAACAGGGTCTGCACCGCGACATCAATATGGCCGCTGACGAAAACCAACCCCGTCACCACGGCCAGCGTGGGCGCCGCAAACTTCTTCAGCCGCGCCGTTCTATCTGTGGCCGCAAGCAACCAAGGCAGCCAGTACACGGCCGCGCAAGTGGGATATCCCTGCCAAAGGATAAAAAACCCGGTCATCGGGTAGCACCAGGCAATCAGGGTTGCAGGCCAGAAACCAACCCGCAGGACACAACGCGCAAAATACCAGGCGCCCAGTCCTGCCACGAGCGCCTCCAACACCTGCGCCCAGGCAATCAGGTTTGGCGATTCGGTCAGGCAGGTCAGGAAGAAAAACGGCGAATATTTGGGCCAGATAAAAGGCACACCGCCGTATTGACCAGGGGTCCAGAAGGGAAAGCGCCCCTGTTTTAACTCGCTGGCCGCAAACCGCCGGTCCGGTTCGAATTGCAGCATCAGGTCCGAACGAATCGGATCGTGCGCGTACGAATTCGGGCTTTCAACCGTGTTGGGGATATAGAAATGGGGTTGCGCGAGAATGTCGAGAGGCAACAGCACCTTCTGTCCCGATAGCGAAGGGCCGTACAATATGAATTGACCGGCCACAAGTCCCACCAGCACGATGGTCAGGCGCACCAGTTTTGCACAAGCAATCTGATTCAAAAAGCGATTCGGGTCTTTCATCGCATCTTGCTTGTCACAGCCATCGAAACTTCAAAATAGTTCCGGCAGGGACAACGCACAAGCACAACACTTTCTCAGGTCAAGTCCATCGGATTCCAGGCGAATGTACCTTACTTCATCACCGGCTGGTAGTCATGCCACAGCCATTCCAGTGCTTCGGGCAGGGTTTGTTGTTTCACTCTGCCGTCCACATGCCCGGCGTTGCGGGCAAAGACAAATTGGTAATGATAGCCCTTGGCCGCCAGTACCTTTGCCATGTTTTCATTGGCGAGCACCCAATCGTGCATGTTGTCGCGCATGACATTCGGATTTAAAAGATCTCTGTCTCCAACTTCCATCCAGATGCGCAGCGGCTTGGCCGGGCTGTTTGGGATGAGGTGTTCATGAAATTCCCACGCGCCGTGCGGGGTTTCGGCGTTGGGCGGCCACTGCTGGTTCACATAGGTGCCCGAATAAGTCAGCACGCGGTGGTAAAGGTCCGGGTGATACCACGCCATGATCAAAGCGCATGAGCCGCCGGAACTGCCGCCCATCGTCGCCCGGCCCTCCGGGTCCTTGGCCAAGGTCACGTGGCATTGTTTTTCCACGAGTGGCAGTACCTCTTGCCCGACGAATTCCGCATATCGTCCGGACATCGTATCGTATTCCAACCCGCGCTCGCTGCCTTGGGCGTCGCCGCCGCCATTGCCAATGGAGATGGCAATCATCACCGGCACGCGATGCCCGGCAATCAGATTGTCCAAAGCCGTGAACAACGTGTGGTCGGGTCCGTCCGCCCCGACAATGAAAGGCGCGACCGTGCCGGGGACGTATTGTTTGGGAACATAAACCGACACGTGCCGGGTGTAGGGAGCCGGGTGGCTGGTGGTCACCACCAGTTTGGCGGGGTCGGCGGGATCCACCGTGCCAAAAGTACCAGGCTCGCGCGCGATGCCGGGATAAATTTTGCTGTCCGCCGAACTCATGGTGAAGTTGTAAACGGTTCCTTGCGGCACGTTGGTCTGCACCGTCATTTCCGGTGCGCGGTTGTAAGTCGGGCCAAGGATGAAGTTTCCATCGGCATCCACCGGTGCATTGGCGCCGTCGGGCAATTCCCTGGCCATGACATATCCTGGTGTGTGCGGATCGCGGGTGGGCGGTGTTGGGCGCGTCGGGCGGTTTGTCGTGGGTTGGGCCATCGCCGGATTTATGCCAGCCATTAAATTCAACACCGCGCCGAGCAATGCGGCATCACGGATCATTTTGGCAATCTTCATTTTCTATCCTTTCATGGGCCGGAGGAATCACGTTCCACCAAGTGCAAGCACGTCTTCACAAGTTTTTGGACTGTGGTTTCTCGCAAAAGGCATGTCAAGCGGGAGAATTTCCGCCGGTTTTCGGCGATGCCCGCGCACGCCTGGACGACATTTTCTTTGCCTGCATCTTATTCATTATTTAGCATCGTTTCATCTATGGGATTGCACTCATTGTTCACTGGCTCCAAGACAACCCTGCTCATGGTTGCCGCTTTATTCGCCTCGTGTCTCAACTTGCACGCCGCCGAACCGCCAACGCCTGCCGCCACCACCAATGCTGCCGCCACCGGCACCATTGAAAATTCGGTGGTGAAGATTTTCGCCACGGTGCGTTATCCCAATCCTTATCAACCGTGGACAAAAGACTCGCCGGAAGATCAAACCGGCAGTGGTGTCGTAATCGAAGGCAAGCGGATTCTGACCAACGCCCATGTCGTCAATTATGCCAGCCAGGTGCAAATCCAGGCGAATCAGGCCGGGGATAAAATATCCGCCACGGTCGAGGCCATCGCTCCGGGAATTGATCTGGCGGTGCTCAAGCTGGATGATGAAAAATTCTTTGACACGCATCCAATGCTGGTACGGGCCAGGACGTTGCCGGGTATCAAGGATACGGTACTGACCTACGGATATCCGGAAGGCGGCAACAGTCTTTCGATCACGAAGGGAATCGTTTCGCGTGTGGAGTTCGCGTCGTATAATTACCCGGTTTGCGGTTTGCGCATCCAGATTGACGCCGCCATCAATCCCGGCAACAGCGGCGGTCCGGCAATTGTGGGCGACAAGATGATCGGGTTGACGTTCAGCCGCCTGAATGAGGCCGAGAACATCGGCTACATCATTCCCAGCGAGGAGATAGGCTTGTTTCTTCAGGATATTGCCGATGGTCATTATGACGGCAAGCCCGCCATGTATGACACCTTGCAGACGCTGGAGAACCCCGCCTTGCGTTCCTTCCTCAAACTGCCCACGAATGTTGAGGGCATGGTGGTTCACAAACCGTACAAGGATGATCCAGACTACCCGCTGAAGGAATGGGATGTCATTGCCAAAATCGGCGACACTCCGGTGGATGACCAGGGCATGATCAAGCTGGGAGACAACTTGCGGGTGCGCTTCGAATATGAAATCCAGCACATCACCACCAACGGCACGGTCCCGTTGACCGTCGTCCGTGCCGGCAAAGAACTGAAAGTCAATCTGCCGGTTTCAGCAAATTACCCGCAATTGATTCCCGGGCTGAACGGCGCTTATCCCTCGTATTTTATCTACGGGCCATTGGTCTTTTCCGCCGCCACGGAAGAATATTTGGGTGGCCTGTTGGGAACAAAATATGCGGGGAGCGTCATGTCGCACTTGAGCAACCAGGGCAATCCGCTGGTCACGCGCCGGACGGACCAACCCGCATTTCCCGGCGAGGGTTTGGTAATCATCGCTTCGCCCTTTTTCCCACACAAGCTGGCCCAAGGCTACGATAATCCGAGGTCACAAGTGGTGAAAGCGGTCAACGGCGTCCCGGTCAAAAACCTCAATCATCTCGTGGAGATTTTACGGGATGCGAAAGACGAGTTCATCACCATCGAATGCAACACCCGTTATAGTGAAACGATGATTTTCCCACGGGCGCAGATGCTCGCTGCCACCGATGAAATCCTGACCGACAATGGTGTCCGCTCACAAGGTTCGGCGGACACGCTGGCGATTTGGAACGCCAAACCATCCAAGTAGCGCAGGCCGCCGACCCGCGCCGCATCCTGGCTGAAAAGCGTTGCTAAAGCCCCGCGCTATTCCACCGGAATAAAACTGTAACAGGGGGTGATTTGGATTTCGTTCGCAGCGAGCCGGGTGTCGGCGGCATACTTCCGCCAGAGCCAGGCGGCGACCGCGGAATTGCGCGCTTCCACCAGCGCCGCGGCTTCCTTGTCCCTCATCTCAGGCAGCGTGGCGACAAACCCATCCAATTCCGGTTTTTCTTCCTTCTCGCTTTCAGCGCCAGCGTCTTCGCGGTTTGGCGCGTCAGATTCCAGTTCATCGGGATAGATTGCCGGCACTGGACGCGGACTGAGGACGCTCAGGAGGAAGAAGAATTTTTTGTCCGGCGACCAGTTCAAGCCGGAGCGGATGTCTTCCGGTAAATCGCGCTTAAGCGATCCGACGTCAAAACTGATTTTCCCGGGTGGCACAGCCTGGTTGACGTCCACCCAATAACCTTGTTCGAAGTCGTCCACGGGGGTCGCCTGCAAAAGGTCGTTGACCTGCCGGGAAATCTGCGGCCAAGCCAAAGGCTTGCCGCCCGATTCGGTGAGCAATTGATCCACAAACTGCGCGGCGACGACCTTTTTGATTTCCGTTTCGAGCGGGTTTTGTCCTTCCGGAGTCTGACGGCACCAGGCTTCAAACCGTTTTTGCGCCTGTTCCGCGTCGCCACCGTAAATGATCGCACTCACGCAGGCATCCCAGATCTGAATACTGTCAACCATCTGCCCGCCCCGACCGGGAGTCGGGCGGACCTGGGATTGGGTGAGGCCGGCGGTAAAGAGGTATCCATTCATGGCAATGTTGGTTGGTTTGCGCGAAATTTAAGCACTCTCATTGCCGGAGCAAGCGACAAAACGGCTTCCGCTTGCCTTGGGCTTCAGCGCGGCGTTTTCCTCTTGGATTTGCATTCGGCAAATTGCGTGTATATTGCGGCCATGCTGGCGACACCGGAATTGATTCGTGAAGCGGGACAAATCCCGCAACTGGCCAAACTCCTGCCCCGTTGGCGGGCGGTGCCGCTGTACCGCAATTTATTGGCACCGGTGGAAAAGCGGTCGGTCGAAACCGATGCCTTCGCGAGCTTCCGGCGTCTGCCTTTGCTGGCCAAACCCGCAATGCGCAACGGCTTTCCGCAAAATTTTCTTCCCGCCGGACAGACGCTCGAAACATTGCTGGAGAACAAACTGGTGGAACTGGAGCACACCTCCGGCACGTCCGAGGAACGGTTGCCGGTGATTTTTGGCCGGGGCTGGTGGAATGCGCAGGAGGAGCGTGCGCTGCGGTTGAATGCCCTTGTCGCGCGGGTCCTCGACGAACATCCGAACGCCCGCCGGGCGACGCTCGTGCCGCCGGCCTGCAACGGCTTGACGTGTCCAACGGTCTGGATATCACACGAACAGCGGACGGTGGGCAACACCCTGTTCCTGAACCTGGCGCGCATCCCGTTTCTTTTGGACGACCGGGAACTGGCGCGGATGGCGGGGGAAATTGCCGAATGGTCGCCGCAGTTTCTTGACCTGGACCCGGTTCATGGCGCGCGTTTCGCGCTTTATTGCGAGCAGCGTGGAATAAAATTTCCGTCACTGAAATTTATTTTGTGCAGCTATGAATTTATCAGCGTGGTGCATCGCCGGATTCTCGAGCGCGTCTTCGGCGTGCCGGTCTTCAACCTGTATGGCTCGACGGAGACCGGCCATCTGCTCATGGAAAACGAGCGCGGCGACATGAAGTCCGGCTACGACACGGCGTTTCTCGAAATCGTGGGCGCTGACCCAGGCGGCTTGGGCGAGCTGGTCGTCACGACGTTGACCAACGATTACATGCCCTTGCTCCGCTATCGCATCGGCGATCTGGCGCAACGGCGCGCGCAGCCCTACGGAACCGATTTCGTGATGCATGGCCGCACCCGCGACGCGCTCCGCGCCGGTGACGGCCGGCGCGTGACCACATGGCAGGTAGACCAGTGCTTTGTGGAATTGCCCGGCATCCTCCACTATGAACTGCGCCAGAACGAAAACGGCGGGTGCGTTTTGCGTTTTGTGCCCGAGGGGGCCGGGCCGGCGAAAGCGGCATTGCGCCGTGTGACTTCACGGCTCGAAACCTTGCTGGGTTCCCGCGCTGAAATCGCAACTGAGGCCATGCCGGTCCTGCTGCCGGAACCCTCGGGGAAATTCCGCCTGACTTGTCCTGCTGGCACACGGCCGCCGGCATTCGCAGGCCGCGTTTAATCTTTCCCACCGACTCCCGTTTTCCCAGCGCTTCCGCCTTCGCTACCGTCTTCGTTTCACTTCGACGCGGCAAGTTGCTTCGGCGCGACGAGGCGATGAGTTTTACACGCGCAGATAGACGTAAATGGCGAAGATGACGGCGGCGAGGCCGGCTGCCGCCGCGAGCATCCAAAGGAAGCTCCGCTTCTGCGCCGCGATGGCGAAGGTAGAAACGATGACCGCGGCTTGCGCGGCCAACATGCCGAAGAAAAACTTCCCGCTGCGTTTGTGGTGGCGCTCCGCCGAGACGTTGGCTTTGCGCACCTGCAACTCGTAAAGGTTGGCGATGGATTGATTCAGGCTCGCTTCAGCGTCGTAACGCGCTGCGTTGTAATGCATCCTGGTGGCGATAAGGTCGCGGGCGGCGGCTTTGTCGCCGGCGGGCAGGGATTTTTTCAATTGGTCGAGGGCTTGATTGGCCGGGTCGAGGGCGGCGTCAAACGCAAGGGCGCGGTCTTTGGCGGTTTGCAAGGCCGCCGCAAGGGAGTTGTCGTCCACGGATTTCAAAAGGCCGGCAATCTCGGTTTCCGGTTTTTGTTGGTCGATGGCCTGCAACGCGGCTTCGACCTTTGAATCCAGGCTGAGGGCGGCGGGGGCGGGAACTTTTTCCAGCGCGGGATTGTCTATCGGATGGATGTCGGCGGCGGCGGTGAGGAGTTCATATGAATTTTGTTGTATCGCGCCCCGGAGTTTTTTTGCCTGGAAGTAGCTCCATTGGTCGCCCGCCTTGGACTGGAGTTGCGCCCCGAGGGCGCGGTCGTATTGAGCGCGGGTCATCTCGCTGGAGGCCAGCCCGGCGAGCAAGGTCGCAATGACCGTCATCACCACAGGCGTGGCGAGGAGGATTTTACCCCATTTGGTCTGCGACACCTGGCTGGCTAATTCTTCGGGGATTTTTGTCTTCATCTGCGCGGGAAGCTACACGAACTGGGCTGGTCAAGGCAATGGGCTTGAGGTTTGGTATTTGAACCGTGTCCGGCCAAATGCATCTGCGGCATGGCAGCCGAGTGTTGCGCAACAGGCGGCCGTCCGCTGCCGCCCGCGTTGCGACAGGTCCCGTTTGGCGGACATGGCCGCTCGTGGTTTGTCAACCGGGCGGGCGATGCGCTATCGTCGGGCGAATGAAATCAAGGCGCATCGGCATCGTGGGTGGCGGCGCGGCCGGATTTTTTGCCGCGCTGGCGTGCGCGGAAACGCAAAGCGGCGCTGAAATTTTCGTCCTCGAAAAAACTTCGCAATTTCTTTCCAAGGTCAAAATCTCCGGCGGCGGCCGTTGCAACGTTACACATGCCTGTTTTGACGAACGCGAATTCGCCACCGGCTTTCCCCGTGGCGAACGGGCGTTGATTGCGCCGTTCAAGCAGTTTCAGGCGAGCGATACGGTGGCGTGGTTCGCCGCCCGCGGCGTGAAACTCAAGACCGAAAGTGACGGCCGGATGTTTCCCACGACGGATTCGTCGCAAACCATCATTGATTGTTTGCTCGACGCGGCCCGCCAGGCGGGTGTGAAGTTGATGACGAATTGCGGTGTGGCAAGCGTCGCAAAAAAGCCGGACGGCCGTTTTGAACTGATGCTCGCAGGAAATTTTTCTCCCTCTCCTCCACCAAAGGAGCAGAGGGCCGGGGCGAGGAGGCCGTTAAAATCAAATCCCCTCGCCCCAACCCTCTCCCCGCTTGGGCGGGGCGAGGGAGAAGAATCTGCGAATGGAAAAATTGTTTGCGACAAACTTTTATTGGCCACAGGCGGATGCCGGACACCCGCGCTGGGTCAACTGGCGGTTTCGCTCGGACACACGCTGGAACCGCCGGTGCCTTCACTGTTCACGTTCCATATTGAGGTTCCCTGGCTTCGAGAGTTGGCGGGAATTTCGGTGGCAGCGGTCGAGGCATCGGTGCCGGGCGCGGGGCTTTGCGAACTCGGCGCGCTGCTGGTGACGCATTGGGGCCTGAGTGGCCCGGTCATCCTCCGCTTGTCGGCCTGGGGCGCGCGAAAACTGCACGAAATGAATTATGCCTTTCCGCTCCATGTGAACTGGCTGCCGCACCTGAACGCGGAAAAACTCGCGGCGGAATTTCAATCGCGGCGCAGTTCGCAACCGGCGAAGCTGATCGTGAATTCGCCGGTGGCGCAACTGCCGGCCCGGCTCTGGGAACAACTCGCGCTCGTTTCGGGCGTGGCGCGCAACACGAGATGGTCGGCGCTTTCGCGTGCCGCGCAGCATGAACTCATCCAACAGTTGCGGCGCACGGAATTTTCCGTGAGCGGAAAGAGCTTGAACCAGGACGAATTCGTGACCTGCGGCGGGGTCCGGTTGAGCGAGGTGAATTTCAAAACCATGGAGAGCCGCATTTGTCCCGGGCTGTTTTTTGCCGGCGAACTGCTGGACATTGACGGCATCACCGGCGGCTTCAATTTCCAGGCAGCCTGGACGACCGGCTGGATTGCCGGACGAGCCATGGCGGGAAAGGGCGCGGAGGTCCGGAGCAGGGTGTGACGACGCCTCGTTTTCCGCCGTCTCCGGATCTATTTCATCAACTGGGTCTTGAATTCGGCCAGCCGGTCGTCATAGAAGTCCACGGATTTCGGGGTGGTGGTCACCGTCGAGTCGTAGTTCACGAGCGTGACCAGGGTGCTGTAGGTGGCCATATCGTGAACCGGCAGGACGGCGCGGATGCCGCCGGCCGGTCCCAGGCGCGAGTAGCAGTCCTGCTCGTGGATTTGCGGCACGAGAATGACGCGATAGCCCAGCTTGCCCAGAAACATCTGGTAGGAATTCGTGGTGATGATCGCCCCTTGCATCACCGGGACGGCCATGCCGAGATTGTCGAACACGGCTTTCAGCGGTTTGAATTGGTCGCGTGACAGAATGCGCTCAAACCGCTGCTGTTCGGTTTCACTGATCGCGGGCTGGTTGGCCACCGGCGCGATGACTGCTGGATTTTTGATCATAAGATTCGGAATCGGAACTGGAACCTCGGTCCGGCTCGCTAGGCGGGAACGCAATCATTATCGTTCATGGCAGCGGGAATGTCCACAACTCGTTTGCGGACGCGGTCGCCAGGAACGCCATCCGGCGACTGCGGGACCAGGCTTCACCCTCGAAGAGATTTTCAACCTCACAAAGATTGGCCGTTGATTCTTGACGCAAATAATGGGAATTGTGGATTTTTAGGAACAGCTGGCCGCAACAAAAATTGATCATTTTATGTTTAAGAAACCAACCCCAGGCATCCTGTTTTTTGCCGCCATTCTCGCTCCGGGCTGCTGCCAACTTGAAGCGCAAACGCCTGCCATCGTCCCGCTTGGCGAGCCACAGCTTTGGCAGCGGGCGGAGTTCCGCGTTGATCGCGCGCCCGTTGCGACGAATTGCTTTGACCCCGACTTGATACGCCTCGATGCCACGTTCACGTCACCTTCTGGCCGGAGTCTCACGATCCCGGCGTTTTGGTATCAGGACTTTTCCCGGGCGCTTACGAACGGTGTGGAGGTTTTGTCTCCGGCGGGGACACCCCAATGGCGGATTCGTTTCACGCCGACCGAATCGGGTGATTACACGCTGTCGTTGAACATCGAGACCAATGGCGTGGCCGCAGGCAAGCCGACAACAACTCATTTCAACGTTTCCGTTGCCCGGCCGATGGGGCAGCACGGCTATGTGCGCATTGCGCCAGACAATCGCTATTTCGAGACGACCGATGGCCGGCCGCTGCGGCTGGTTGGCGAAAACGTGTGCTGGGCGGAGAATCAGGGAACGTTCGATTACGACAGGTGGTTTGGGGCGATGAAGAACGCCGATGAGAATTTTGCGCGGTTGTGGATGGCCCCGTGGTTTGCGGGAATCGAACACACGCCGGGCACGCTGAACCAATACAACCTGCAGGCCGCCTGGCAGCTTGACTATATTTTCGATTTGGCCCGGCAGGACGGCATCTATCTGTTGCTCTGCTTTGACCACCACGGCATGTTTCAGGTGAACAATCGGAATTGGGGTGGCAGCAACAACTTCTGGAAAACCAATCCCTACAATGAATTGAACGGCGGTCCCTGCGCGAAGCCGAACGATTTTTTCACCAACGCAAAAGCGCGGGAGCTCTACCGGAAACGCCTGCGTTACCTCATCGGACGATACGGTTACAGTCCTCATCTGCTCGCCTGGCAGTTCTTCAACGAGATTGACAACGTCTATAACACCACCCTGAACGGCGACGATGTCCTCGCGTGGCACCGGCAAATGGGGCAATGGCTTCACGTACACGATTCCTACGGTCATCTGGTCACCACCAGTCTCACCGGCGGCAGCGAGCGGCCGGAAATCTGGTCGCTGCCGGAAATGGATTTCTCGACGTACCATTCCTACTACGATCCGGCACCGGGTAAAACGGCCGCCACCTTCGCCCGATCTTTTGTAAAGAAGTACGGCAAGCCGATGATAATTAGCGAATTCGGCATTGATGCGCGTTCGTGGAACAGAGCGGCCGACCCGTATCTGCGCGGTTTCCGCCAAGCGCTGTGGGGCGGTGCGCTCGGCGGTTCGGTCGGAACCGCCATGTCGTGGTGGTGGCAGGACATGCACACCGACAACGTCTATCCGCTGTTCGGCGCGATGAACGGGATTCTGCGCACAGCCGGCTGGCAGGAGGGGATGTGGGCGCCGGTCGAGCTTGTTGGAAACGGCGGAGCGCCGGCGGAACTGGGTCGGGTGATTACAAACGCAGAACCGTTCGACGCCCAGGTCGCGCTCAATTCTTCCTGGCGGATGGAGCCCAAGTTGCGCGACAAAGCGGCGGTGGCGGACCAACTCGCGGCTGAACGCGCGTCGGAAAGCCTTTCGGCTTATGTGGGCGGAAGAGAAGAATTGGATGCGCAGCGTCCCCTCAGGCTCACCGCTTTTCTGGGCGATAAGGCAAAACTGGCTCTCCACGTGAAAACGGCGTATTCCGGCACTGAGTTGATTGTGCAGGTAGATGGCATCGAAGTGCTGCACACGAATTTCAACGATATCCCGGCGATGCCTCATACGACTCACGACGTGAATCGGGACTTTGCCGTTGCTCTCCCATCCGGCAAACACGTCATCGAGTTGGTGAACCACGCCAAAACGGACTGGTTTTTGCTCGACTCGCTGAGACTTGAACAGGTGCAGCCAGCCGAATTTTTAGACAACTGGAAATTTGCGCCCGAGTCCGTCGGTTTACGCAACGCGGACAAGGCGGTCCTTTATGTGTACTCACCGTGCGTGGTCTTCCCGGCCGGCGCGCTCAGCAACAACCCACCCCTTCGGACCGGTCAAACCGTGACGCTCGCTGACTGGCCAGCGGGGAAATTCAACGTGCAGTGGTTCAATCCCTCCACTGGAAAAGCCATCGGCACAACCGAGGTGGCGACCGATGGGGCCATTCTCACGTTGCCGCTCCCTGCCTTCAGAGACGACCTGGCGGCCATCGTTACGCCGTGACCATAGTTCCACTTTCACCAAACACACAGAGAATTGGATGGCTTGTCCGCGGCCTATGGTTTCGCGTTTTTGAGATGGAACTGTTCAGGGAGCTTTCGCGCCGCCCGGTGGAATCAGAGCGTGGTGAATCGGTTCAACCCACTGGTCTTTCGGAATGTCATAGACAATGAAATCCGAGTCGAATTGCCAGTAAGCCCAGCTCCAGCCGCACGTTTCCGCCGTGCGCGCAACACATTCCGTCCAGCGCACGCGTGACGCCATGTCGCCTTTGTCGTAGGCGCCAAACTCACCCAGAAAGATGGGGCGACGCTGTTCTTTTGCCCAGTCCTGAACTTTCGTAAAATCCGCCGCGATTGCAGCGCGTTCTTCCGGTGTGCCTTGCCACACCACGCCCAGCTTGTTTTCCTGGTGCACCCACGGCGCGCCCTGGTGGGTAAAATCCATAGGTTTGTAATAATGTACCGTCACAATCAGATTGCGGTCCTTTGCGGGAAGTTCCAACTCCTTCAAGTGATCGATCGAATTGTAGAAGGCAGGCCCGATGATGACGGTGCGGGTCGGGTTGCTCGCGCGGATGATGGCCAATGCCTCGCCGAGATACTGGTTCCATACATTCGTCGTCATCTGGTGATTGGGTTCGTTCAAGATTTCGAACATCACCTTGTCCGACGCCTTCTGGAAATGTGGAGCAAGCTGCCGCCAAAAGGCGAGGAATTGGGGCTGGTTGCCCGCGGCATCTTTCCCCATGGCCTCGTACTCGTGAAAATCAAGGATCACATTGAGATCGGCGGCCAAGGCATTCGTGACGATCCATTCCGTCGTTTGCCACCAGGAATTACTCAGAACAAAATCCGGCGCGGCGCCCATGTGCCGGAACGGGTAAAGATTGACTCGCAGGGTGTCGAAACCACCGTCGTGGATCATTTTAAAATACCGTTCCTTGAATCGCCCCTGGTCAAAAGAATCCCAGATCGGGTCGTAGCCGAGGACATTCACTCCACGGCCCAGCAGTCGGTTCTGCGCAAAGGCATCGGTTTTTTCAGACACAGTCGGCTGGCTTAGACAGGACGAAATGGCGATGAAGAAGACAAGTGTCGACAGATAAATTGGATTCAATCCATGAAGGAATTGTTCAGTCAGCATCAATTTCATGAGGACATTTTATCGGCCGTTGCTTGTGTGCACCAGCGCTTTTATAAGACCGCAGCAGTTTAACAGGAAACAACAGATGAATGTGACAGTTTGGATAAAATGGCTGCGGAAGGTTACGACGCTTATCTGGAACCATTCTCAGGGCTGGACTCTACAAATCGGCGGATACGCAATCTCACACCAACAATCCGCCAAAGAGTTGACGGCAGGGACGACGCTTCAATTTCCGCGGGTCCGCCGATGTCGGATCACTTCATCGCCGCATAGACGCGATGCACGTCGTCGTGGTCGTCGAGGGCGTTGAGGAAATTTTCGACGTCCTTGCGGTCGGCGGCGCTGACTTCGACAAAATTCTTGGCCAGATAACGGATTTCCGAGGCGATGACGTTCCAACCGGCGGCCTTCAACGCCTTGGCCACGTGGTCGAGGTCCTTGATTTCCGTAAGAAAGCGCGCGCCCTTCTGGCCGGCGGGGACTTCCTCGGCTTCAAGCGGCTCGATTTCCTGCGCGCCGGCTTCGATGGCATCAGCTTCGGCGTCGCGCTGGGCGTCGGGATGCGTGGCTTCGACGACGCCAAGGTGATTGAAGAAAAAGCTGACACTGCCGGGCTGGCCGAGCGAACCGGCCTTGAACAGATTGCGGATTTCCGGCGCGGTGCGGTTGCGACTGTCGGTGAGGCACTCAACGATGACCGGCACCTTGTGCGGCGCGAAACCTTCATAGACGACGGTCTCGTAATTGACCTTTTCCGTGTCCAGCCCGGCGCCCTTTCTGATGGCGCGTTCGATGGTATCGCGATAGACGGAGGCTTTCCGGGCCTTTTCGACGGCGACAAAGAGTCGCGGATTGAGGTCGGGATCAGGCCCGCCGAGCTTGGCCGCGACCATGATTTCGCGGACCAGTTTGGCGGTCATCTGGCCCTTTTTCTGCGCGTTGATTTCGCGTCCGGCCTGTTTCCATTGTGCGCCCATCGGGTCCGGCCAGTGTGGAAGGACGGTCACGCCGGTTCAATGCAAAATGCGCAGCCCCGATCGGGTGCGAGCTGACTCAGTGTAAATGGAATGGGAGGCCTGCCTGATAAAGTTTCAGTTGTGATCGAATGGCATCGGCCAGTGCGGTGTTGGACTGTGTCCCGGCCAGTTGCAGGGCGCGCTGCGCAGTTTCCACCGCTTCGGGAAATCGCCCGGCCTCGGCGTAGGCGGCGGCGAGCGTGCGAAGAATGATCGGATTCTCTCCGCCCGCAAGCTGATTTGCCTGTTGGGCCAGTTCCGCAGCCTCGCGACCGTTGCGCAGCGACGCCTGCGGAGCAACCGCCATAACCCAGGCCAAGCTGTTTTGGACTGCCAGATTGTTGGGGTTGATTTGCAGCGCCTTTTGGTAATCAACAATCGCTTCGCCCACTCTTCCTTTTTGGAGCAGAGCGTTGCCAAGGTTGTAGCAGGCTTCCGCGTCGTCGGGTTTGATTTGCAGCGCCTTTTGGAAACGAATGATCGCTTCGTCCACATTGCCCTTACGGCGCAGCGCGATGCCGAGGCTGATGTGGGCTTCCGCGAAGTCGGGTTTGATTTGCAGCGCCTTTTGGAAATGGATGATTGCTTCGTCCACATTACCTTTTTGGAGCAGGGCGTTACCGAGGTTATAGTGGGTTTCCGCGCTGCCGGGTTTGATTTGCAGCGCCTTCTGGTAATGAACAATCGCTTCGTCCACTCTGCCCTTTTGGAGCAGGGCGTTACCGAGGTTGTCGTGGGCTTTCGCGTGGTCTGGATTAATTTGCAGCGCCTTCTGGTAATGGGTGATCGCTTCGTCCACTCTTCCCTTTTGAATTAGAGCATCGCCGAGGTCGACGTGAGCTTCCACGTGGTTGGGATTAATTTGCAGGGCGTTTTGGAAATGGGTGATCGCTTCGTTCACTTTCCCTTCTTGGAGCAGGGTCACGCCGAGGTTGTTGTGGGCGATGGCGTTGTCAGAGGTGCAGGCGAGCGTGTGAGTCCATAGCGATTGACTATTCTGCCAATAAGAAACCTGAGTGCGCGCGCAGAAAATCAATGCAACGAGGATGATCGCGGCGCAGCCGCCCAACACCGCGCGCCGGTGGCGCCAGCCGGCGCACAAATCCACCACCGCCCAGGTCAGCAGCAGATACAAACCGATCTGCGGCAGATAGGTGTAACGATCCGCCCGAGTCTGCGCCCCCACCTGTATCACCCCGATCACCGGCACTAGCATGATCAGATACCACAGCCAGCCGGTCAAAAAATAAGGACGATGGCGCAGGACAAAAACGACCGCCGAAATTCCGGCCAACAGAACCAGTGACAACACCACGCTTGAAACCCCGACCTCCCCGGCTGTAAAAGGGTATAATACCGCCAGACCCCTCGGCCAGGACATCTGCCCCATATAAGCCACATAGGAAATCACGGCATTGCCCACGCGCAAGGGAAGGGAAATCTGCCCGAACGGCTGGATGGTTTTTGTCTGGGCAATAATCGTGATCACACCCGACGCGACGGCCAATCCAAACAAGGGCAGCTTTTCAAAAACCAGGCGTCTTGGCACCAGCCTGCCACCCAGCCGCAAAACCGGTTCGGTGGCAACATTGGCTCGCAACCGGTTCAGCGGCCAGTAGTCCAGCAGCAACAGCACCAAGGGCAGCGTCACCAGCATCGGCTTGCACATCAAACCCAACGCAAAGAACAAAAGCACCAGACAATAGTCAAGGGTCGAACGTCTTTGGGCATACCGCACATATGCCCCGATGGTCAGCATGAAGAACACGCCGCTGAGCACATCCTTTCGTTCCGCCACCCACGCCACCGATTCCACCCGCAACGGATGAATCGCAAACACCGCCGCCACAAACGCACTGCGCCAAAGCGCGCCAGTCATCCGCCGCAGCACCAGGAAGAGCAGGGTCGCTGCCGCCATGTGGAGCAGGATATTGGTGAGATGATGGCCGCCGGGATTCAATCCGTAAAACTGGCAGTCCAGCATATGGGAAATCCAGGTTAGGGGGTGCCAGTTGGCGGCATAGACATGGGTGAACGCCCAGACGATCCCCTGAAGCGTCAGACCCCGGGCGACTTCAGGGTTTTCATAGACATACCGGTTGTCGTCGTAATTAACGAACTCGTGGTGAATCGTCTGCCCGAAAACGGCAAACGTGATCGCCGCCAGAAAAATACAGACGCCGAGGACCGTCCAGCGGTCATTCAAACCAGCCAGACGGCATTCGGATTCCGGCGAGCGGGAGTCTGCTACTCCCGGCATTTCACCGACCGGCGAAACGGGCGCGCCCGAACGCACGGCAGGGGCTTTTTTCTTCGATCCTCGACTCATGGGGTTAAACGCATGATTAAGGAAACCCGCGCAGTGTGACGAGTAAAAAGGGTAATAATATACTTGACTCACAAAGCCGAATCCGGCATCCTTTTCCGCAACGAATAGCGAAAAGGACATCTGTGACTATTATTGTTGGAATAATTTGCAAAAGCGCGATTGTGCTGGCTAGCGACAGTCAGACAACTTCTGGCACGGCCAAGCGATGCGATACGAACAAGATTACTCTCGTTGAGTTTGCCAATGTGAATGTTTTGGTTGCTCAAGCTGGCTATGCCACTTATTCAGGGCGAGCCATTGAAATTTTGACTGGATTGGCGCAGGGTAAAGAAATTACCGATTCCCGAATGGTCATGGACTTGGCTGAAAAAGCCATGCGCCAATTAAAGGATGAAGTTCGTTTCCAACAAGGTGACTGCACAATGGAAGAACTCCGAGACTTTGTTTGGAAACATGAAATGGGGTGTGAATTGATGATAGCCTATTTTTTCGAGGGAAAACCGTGTCTTTACACGTTGGACATGATAATTGGTGTGTCAAATAAAGTTAATTCGCATTATGAAGCAATCGGTTGTGCTGCCAGCTTGGGAATTTATTTGCTGAAAGAAACCGCGAAAAGAGACAGGGGCGTTAGGGCAACGTCGGCAATTGCGCTCTATGTCATCGAGAAGTGCAAACAAAACGACGCTTTTTGTGGTGGGGCTGCCAAAATGGGGGTGTTGTATGAAAAAAACAATCAACATTTTCTTTTCTCGCCAAAAGCAATTGAAGTTTTGACGCAGGAAATTTCTAGGATTGATGACGCGGCAAAAGGCGACTTGGATAATCAGGTTCAAAAAGTCATGGATTCATTCAGTAAAAAAATGAAAGAGATAAACGATGAAAACAAATAACGAATTTCCACAAACTCTAGTCGAAGCCGTCCGCTATTTTGCAGACCCGCAAGTGGCGTTTGACTTCATGGTGAAATTGCGCTGGCCAGACAAGGTGAAATGCCCGCGCTGCCAACGCGAAGATGTTTCGTTCATCGCCACGCGCAAAATCTGGAAATGCAAATCCTGTCAGGAGAAAAGCCAGTTCTCCGTGCGCGTCGGCACAATTATTGAAGATAGCGCGTTACCGTTGGACAAATGGCTTACGGCAATCTGGATGATTGCCAACGATAAGAACGGTGTCAGTTCCTACGAAGTTCACCGCGCAATCGGCGTCACCCAAAAGACCGCTTGGTTCATGCTGCAAAGAATCCGGCTTGCCATGCAGACCGGCACGTTTGAAAAACTGGCCGGTGAAATTGAAGCTGATGAAACTTACATCGGCGGCAAGGTTCGCAATATGCACGTTGACAAGCAGCGCAAGCGCGGGCGTGGAACTGGCGGCGTCGGTAAGGCAATCGTCATGGGCTTGTTGCAACGTCACGGCAAGGTGAAGGTGAAACACGTTCAAAATGCACGGCGCGGAACGGTGCAACAGGAAATCCGAGACAATGTTGAACCCGGTTCAAAGATTTTTACCGATTCACTGCCGTCTTACAACGGTTTGAGCCGCGATTACATTCACGAGGCGATTAACCATGCTGAATGTTATGTGCGCGGGATAGTCCACACTAACGGCCTTGAAAACTTTTGGAGCTTGCTCAAGCGCGGGATACGCGGGACGTATGTGAGCGTTGAACCGTTCCACTTGTTCCGCTATTTGGACGAACAGGCTTTCCGTTTCAACTTCCGTGAAGAAAATGACGCAACGCGGTTTTTGAAAGCTGTCGGCTCCATCTTTGGAAAGCGGTTGACATATTCACAGTTGCTTAACGAGGATAGACCGGCATGAATCAAAAAACCGTATCGGGGAAAACGCCGTTCCAAAAGTTCCAAGCCCTAGCCAGAGGACTGATGAAAGTTCCCAAGTCAGAGTTGGACAAAAAAATAAGGGAACAGCGAGCGCGAAAGGCTACTAATGACAGAGGACGAACAAAAACAATTTGACGCCGCTAAATTATTAACCGAGAAAGTGCGTCAAAGCCTGTCGCAGGAATTAGACAAATGCGAGCGAAAGCTGGACGTGTATCGCAGCCTGTTTTGGTGTTTGCTGGGCGTGATTATTCTCCTAGCGATTTTGAATTACTTATGAGTCAAGTATATTATTGCCGTAAAAAGGGTCACCTCCGGCCGGGCTTTGATTTTTTCCGTCCCTGTGCTTGAGCTTTTTCCCGGTTTTGCCTATTCGTTGCGTCATGCTTGTGGTTCATATTCATGTTCATGTCAAACCGGACTGTGTGGAGGCGTTCAAGGAGGCGACAAGCCTCAACACGCGCTTGAGTTTGCTGGAGTTGGGCGTCCTGCACTTCAACGTCCTGCAACAGCAGGACGACCCGACACGGTTCGTGCTGGTGGAGGTTTATCGCGACGCCGAGGCCGTCGCCGAGCACAAGGAAACGCAACATTATCCGGTCTGGCGCGATGCGGTGGCGCCGATGATGGCCGAGCCGCGTTTCAGCGTGAAGTTCAACAAAATTTATCCGGATGACCAAGAGTGGTGAGCGGTGGGGCGAGGCTACTGACGAGCCGCATCGTCACAAATCAAGAGCGGCTCGCGAGGACGCTCGCCCCACCCTTTGATTGGATATGCGTTTTGAATTTGCAACGGCGACGAAAATCGTTTTCGGCGCGGGCACGCTGCGCGAGGCGGGCGCAATTGCCAAAGAATTTGGCAAACGCGTGCTGGTCGTGGCGGGTCGCGATCCTAAACGTGCCGGGCCATTGCTAAAAATTCTTCACGAAGCCGGTGTGAGCGCGGCAACCTTTTCCGTCGCCGGCGAACCGGATCTTTCCACGATTGAACAAGGCACAGCACTGGCCAAAAAGGAAAATTGTGAACTGGTGATAAGCATCGGCGGCGGCAGCGTGATGGATGCCGGCAAAGCCATCGCGGCGATGCTGACGAATGGTGGCGAGTTGCTGGATTACGTCGAAATCATCGGGCGCGGCCAGGCGCTGACAAAGCCGTCCGCGCCGTTCATTGCCATTCCGACGACAGCGGGCACCGGTTCGGAAGTCACGCGCAACGCGGTGCTGGCCTCGCCGGAACACAAACTGAAGGCGAGCCTGCGCAGTCCGTTGATGCTCGCGAAGGTCGCAGTGGTGGATCCCGAACTGACTTACGATCTGCCGCCCGCGCTCACCGCCAGCACCGGTCTCGACGCGCTTACGCAACTCATCGAGCCGTTCGTATGCGCGCGCGCAAACCCGATGACGGATGGTTTGTGCGTGGAAGGCATCCGCCACGCCGCGCGGTCATTGCGGGTCGCGTATAACGACGGCAAAAACAAATCGGCGCGCGAGGACATGGCGGTGGCGAGTCTGTTCAGCGGGCTGGCGCTGGCCAACGCAGGCCTGGGCGCAGTTCATGGATTCGCCGGGCCGATTGGCGGCAGTTTTCCCGCGCCGCACGGCGCAATTTGCGCGGCGCTGTTGCCGCACGTGATGTGCGCGAACCTCCGTGCTCTCCGGCAACGCACGCCGGATAGCGAGGCGTTACGGCGTTACGACGAAGTGGCGCGCTTGTTGACCGGCAACGCGAAGGCTGTCGCGGATGATGGCTTGGCATGGGTCCGCAAACTTGTCAGTGACATGCAAATCCCGCGCCTTGACACTTACGGCATCAAATCGGAACACATTACCGAACTGGTGCGGAAATCCGCGCAAGCCAGCAGCATGAAGGCAAATCCAATTGCGCTCACACCGGATGAATTGGCTGAAACACTGCGGCAGGCATTGTGAACGTCCAACCTGAGTTTGATCCGGCAGACGGCTTACGGCCTCCGCCCCGGAATGGATGGAGACGCATATCCGCGCCGTGGATTCGGAAATCGCCCGCATTGAAAGCCTGTTCGCCTCGCCGGACTTTCACCGCACGCACGCGACCCAAACCAGCCAGCTCAACGCCGCCCTCGCCGCCGGGAAGGAAAATCTCGCCAAGCTCTACGCACGGTGGGAAGAGTTGGAAGCAATCAAGGCTACGGCGGAACGATTCTGAGTTCGTGGAGATTGTCGACTGGCTTCCTAGACAACAAACTGTAAAGAGGATAGCTTTTGCGCCAATTCATGAATTACATCAGCCAAATCATCAACTATATCCGTAAGGCGCAGGAAATTGCAGCTCAACATGGGTTCAAAAATTTGCTCCAGCCGGGACTGGTTAAGGAACTGGTAGTTGCCGACATCCTCAGCCATGAAGTTCATAGAACCAAACATGAACCAGATGCTTTTGATCCCGCCAACCCCAGTCGGAAGTTTGAGTACCTTTCTTGCTTTGATGGTGGAACTTTCCAACTCGATCGGATGTTCAAATCGCCAGCCGACAAACGAGCGAAATCGTTAGAGCGCATCACCCGCAACACCGCGATTTACTGTGCCGTGTTTGATGAGGAAAGCCCACTTGATGTCATCATCATCTACGAAGTTCCTGTAGATGTGATGTTGCGTGAGGCCGAGCGGCAATTGGATGCTAGCCGAAATGACATTTCCCACGTTGGTTTCAACATTAAGTGGGCACAGCAGTACGGCAAAGTCGTTTACAGTAAACCGACCTGAACCACCGCTTCTTTCTGGCCGTTACGAATGTCAGGAAACTCCAGCAGTTCAACCGGAGCTTCATCTGCGTTGCGTGCGCTCACCAGTCGCTCTTCGGCAATGTGGCAATAATCCGTGTTAATTTCACACGCCACGAAACGTCGTTTGAGTCGCTGGCAAACCACCGGCACCGTGCCCGAACCGCAGAACGGATCAAACACCAGATCGCCCGGATTCGAGCTGGCCTTGATAAGCCGTTCCATGAGTCTTTCTGGCTTCTGGATCGTGTTCAACAATTTGCGGCTGACCAGTTCTTTTGATTTGTAAGTAAGCTGCTTTATGTCGCCCCACACGTCGCCGGGATTCTTGCCATCGGGATTGAACACCGTCTTACCGAACTTGCCGTTGCGTACAGATGGAACTTTTTCGCAGCGCAGGCGATGCTCCAGTTCCACCAGCTGCGCTACGCGGATGTCATCGAGATTGAACGTTTTCACCTTGCCCTTGGTGAAGTAACAGATCACGTCGTAATTGTTCGTGTAGGAGACGCGTCCCTGCGCCAGCCGGCTCGGCTGGTACCACACGATTCTGGACTGCAATGTCAGGAATGGCCGGTAATCAATGAAATCAACGCAATCCGGCTTGCCGAATAAATAAGCCGCGCCGCCGGGTTTGAGCAGCCGGGAGAAGGATTTCAACAGTTCTAAATTGAAATGCTGGATGTCCGCTACGTTGTCCCACTCGTGTGTCGTTACGGCGTAAGGCCCGTCACAAATGATGAGGTCAATCGATTCACCGGGCAGTTCGTGCATGAACGACCGCGCGTCGCCTTGGATAATTTTCCCGATGGCTGAAGCCAGGTTGCACATGAAGCTTTTGTAGCAAACCCGCCAGTGAATGGAAAGAGTCATCTGGTCGTGATTTCGCTTGGCTAAATTCACGCATCTGTCTTTTCAACACTGCTCCGCCTCCGTAGAGTGGGTGGCCTGTGCCGGCCACGTTATATGATCTGATTCCGCGGGAGGAGAAGCCCGGCAATGATGTCTTGCTGGGGCGCTTTCTGGATTACGTGGAAGGCCGGCGGTTGCAGCTTTATGCGGCACAGGAATCGGCCATCCTGGAGTTGTTCGAGGAGAAGAACGTCGTCCTGAACACACCCACCGGGTCGGGTAAATCGCTCGTGGCCACCGCCTTGCATTTCCAGGCCATCGCCCGGGGCCGACGCTCCGTTTACACCTGCCCGATCAAGGCGCTGGTGAATGAAAAATTCATGGCCCTCTGCCGCGAGTTCGGCCCCGACAACGTCGGCCTCAGCACAGGCGACGCTTCGGTCAATCGTGACGCGCCCATTCTTTGTTGCACCGCCGAAATCCTCGCCAACATTGCGCTGCGCGAAGGCGCGCAGGCCAATGTGCAGGAAGTCGTCATGGACGAATTCCATTATTACGCCGACCGCGAGCGCGGCATGGCGTGGCAGGTGCCGCTGTTGACGCTGCCGCAGGCGCGGTTCCTTTTGATGTCCGCGACGCTGGGCGATACGACTTTTTTCGAGGAGGAACTTACCCGGCTCAACGGGCGGCCGACGGTTGGCGTCTCGTCCACGGACCGGCCGGTTCCGCTGGAGCATGCGTATTCGGAATTGCCGCTGGCCAAAACGCTGGAAAGCCTCGTCGCCGACGGCAAGGCGCCGGTGTATGTGGTCCATTTCACACAACTGGAGGCGGCGCAAAGCGCGCAGGATTTCACCAGCATCAACGTCTGCACCCGCGAGGAGAAGGCCGCGCTGGCCAATGCGGTCGAAGGATTCAAGTTCAGCAGCCCATATGGGCCTGACATCAAAAAATGGCTGCGGCACGGCATCGGATTGCATCATGCCGGATTGCTGCCGAAGTATCGCGTGTTGATCGAGCAGCTCGCGCAGAAGGGTTTGCTGAAAGTCATCTGCGGCACGGACACGCTCGGGGTGGGCATCAACGTGCCGATCCGCACCGTGCTGTTCACGCGGCTGTGCAAGTACGACGGACAAAAGACCGGCATCCTGAGCGCGCGCGACTTTCACCAGATTGCCGGACGGGCCGGGCGCAAAGGGTTCGATGACCGCGGCTGGGTGGTGGTGCAGGCGCCGGAGCATGTGATCGAAAATCTGAAGCTTGCGGAAAAATCCGCGCGCGACGGGAAGAAAACCGTGAAGCGCCAGGCGCCGGAAAAGAATTTCGTCAACTGGGACAAGAACACGTTCCTGCGTCTGATCGCCGCGCCGCCGGAACGCCTGACCTCGCGTTTCCAGGTGACGCACGGAATGTTGCTGAATGTATTGAGCCGCAAAGGCGATGGATGCCGGGCGATGCAGCAGCTCATTGCCCGCTGCCATGAAACACCACGGCAGAAACAGGCGCACATCAAACGCGCCTGGCAGTTGTTCCGCTCGCTGCTCGACCGGAAGATTGTGGAAATCATTCCCCAATCGGAAAGGGGAGCGCAGGCGCCCCGCCTGCCGGTTGACGCGCCCTCGCGTCAACCATCTGGCGGTGAAACCTCTGGCGCGAGCGGCCAGTCCAACGCCATCGCTCTAACGGCGGGGGCGCCGTTGGCTGCACGCGAGGCGCGTGCGCTCCCCAAACTTCGCGTGAACATCGAGCTACAAGAGGATTTTTCGATGGACCAGGCGCTGTCGTTGTATCTGCTCGACACGATTCCGCTGGTGGACCCGCAACAGCCGGATTACGCGCTCGTCCTGCTGACGCTCGTGGAATCCATTGTCGAAGATCCCGACATTATCCTGCGTAAACAACTCGACCGGGTGAAGGACGAGAAGATGGCCCAGATGAAGATGGAAGGAATCGAATACGACCAGCGGATGGAAGAACTGGAAAAGCTCGAATACCCGAAGCCAAACCAGGAATTCATTTATTCAACCTTCAACGCCTTTGCCGACCGGCATCCGTGGGTGGGCCAGGAAAACATCCATCCAAAATCCATCGCGCGGGAGATGTTCGAATCGTTCCGCTCGTTTTCCGATTACATCCGGGACTACGAGTTGCAGCGGGCCGAAGGTGTTCTGCTCCGGCACCTGAACCGGGTTTACAAGGTCCTCGCCCAGAATGTTCCCGATGCCGCCAAGAACGACCAGATACGAGAGATGGAACTTTATCTCGGCTCAATGATCCGGCAGGTGGATTCGAGCCTGCTCGATGAATGGGAGAAAATGCGCGACCCGAATTTCCAGCGCGCCGAAACAAAGGAAGTGCGTCCGCCCGGCGCGGAAGAAGCCGCTCTCGACATCACGCGCGACACCAAGGCCTTCACGGCGGCGATTCGGAACCGCATTTTTGTTTTTCTGCGCGGGGTGGTGATTGCCGATTACGAAGCGGCGCTGGCAAATCTTTCCGCCACCGGCAGGGCTGACCTGCCGGTCAGTCAGGATGCGCAGGCACCCCGACCGGCTTCTGTCGGGGCAGGCCGTGTTCCTGCCGATGCTGAGGGCCAGCCGTGGACGGCCGACCGTTTGCGCGCGGCGATGGAAGCGTACGAACTCGAACACGAGCGCATTTGCCTCGACCCGAACGCGCGTAACGCGCGCCACACGTACGTCGTTCCTTCCGAAGACAAGAAGAACTGGCGCGTCCAGCAGATGCTGGTTGACCCGGAGGAAGCCAACGACTGGGTGGTGGAATTTGAGGTGGATTTGACCCAATCCCGCGCCTTGGGCGAGCCGTCTCTCCAGTTGCGGCGCATCGGCAGTCTGGTGTAAGTCGAGGCGAGCCAATGGGGTTGGATCACCGCGCCCGATTTTCCGTCCGACAACAACCGCGATTGAAACTCACGCTCGGGAAACAAGGCGCAGTCCGGTGATAATCCTTCCTGAACACGGCCAGATAAGGATTGGAGTTTAAAGCCCGCCTTCTTAAAATTTGGCGCGTAACCCATTATGAAATTCTGTTCCATTCTGCTCTTTGCGTCGCTCGTCTGCACTGCCCGCGCGGAAGATGTCGCGATCACCGGCAAGGACATCATCCCCGATTGTCCCGCCTGGGTAAATCACGCCGTCGTTTATCAGGTTTATCCGCAGACGTTCTATGATTCCAACGGCGACGGCATCGGCGACCTGCCGGGCCTCATCCAGAAGCTGGATTATATCAAAAGCCTCGGCGTGGACGCCATCTGGATCAACCCGTTTTTTGATTCGCCGTTCAACGACGCCGGTTACGACATCCGCAATTACTACAAGATCGCGCCGCGCTACGGCAGCAACGACGACGCCCGCCGACTGTTTGCCGAAGCGCACAAACGCGGCCTGAAGGTCCTGTTCGATTACGTCATCACCTACACCTCGATTGACAATCCATGGTTTGTCGCCTCGTGCGAACAACAAACCAATCGCTATTCCAACTGGTATATCTGGACGGACAACGTCTGGAAAAACGAGCCGGGCAACCAGTGGGTCCACGGCTACGGCCATCGTAATGGCAATTTTTACAGCAATTTTTTTTGGAACGAGCCGGCGTTGAACTGGGGTTACGGCAATCCTGATCCGGAGAAAAAGTGGCAGCTTCCGACCGATGATCCCGACGTGCTGGCCCTGCGGGCGGAGATGAAGAAAGTCCTGCGTTTCTGGATGGACATGGGCGCCGACGGATTTCGCGCCGACATGGCGGGGGCATTGGTCAAAGGCGAGGATCCCCGACACGAGACCCTGGGCTACTGGCGCGAGGTGCGGCAAATCCTCAACACGAATTACCCGCAGGCCTTCACCGTTTCGGAATGGTCCGGCCCGCGGGATGCGCTGGACGGGGCGTTTCACGCCGATTTCTATCATTGGGTCGGGGGCTTCAATGATATTTACCAGAAAGAGAGCTGGCGCATCGGGAACGGGATGTCCGACGGCCACAGTTTCTTCGACCGCGAAGGCAAGGGGAACATCAAGAATTTCCTGGATGGCTACTTTTCCGCCTGGCAGGACACGCGGTCCAAAGGTTACATCTGCCTGCCGCTGGGCAACCACGACATCGCGCGGCTGAACAACCGGCGGAGCGTGGACGACCTGGAAATGATCATCGCGTGGGGCATGATGATGCCCGGCGTGCCCTTCCTTTACTACGGCAATGAAATCGGCATGCGCCAGTTGGAGAACCTGCCGCAGATCGAAGGCTGCTACAAACCGCGCGCCGGGGCCCGCACGCCGATGCAATGGACCGGGGGAAAGAACCTCGGCTTCTCGACCGCCGACCCTTCCAAGCTTTACCTGCCGGTGGATCCGGCCCCCGATGCTCCCAATGTGGCTGCGGAGGAGAAAGATCCAAATTCACTTTTAAATCGCGTCCGGAAGCTCATCCGGCTCAAGCACACCGAACCGGCGCTGGCGGCCTACGCGGAATTTGTCCCGCTTTACGCGAAGGAAAATACCTATCCATTCGTTTATGCCCGGGCCAGTGGCGGGGAGACTCTGTTGCTGATCTTCAATCCGGCGGCCCGTGATACCACCGCCGAGTTCAACTTTCCGGTCGCCTGCCGCGAGTTGACGCTTCTGGCTGGAAAGGAAATTCATACGACCAAAGATGGCCAGACCCTCAAAATTGAAGTCCCCGGCCAGACTTACGCCATTTATCAGGCGGTAAAATAGCCGCGAGGCGCTTGAATTGTGGGAAACGTCGTGGCAGGAACTGATACACACGCCGTCGCGGCTCACCGCCGAGGCGCCCGGTCGCGGGGAACGGGCGCGGTTGCTGGAAACCGTTACCCAACGCGGATTTATTGACGATTATGCCGGCGTCCGTATAACGATAACCGGCCGGCATTTTCGCATCAGCCAGGCTACGGTCTGGAATCTGCTGACGGAAGACGGCAAGCCCTGCGGTCAGGCAGCGATGTTTGACCACTGGGAATTTCTTTGAGCTTTGACGATGAAGTTTTAAGCTGGCCACGAATACTTTGAGCAACGCCAATTCCAATCTGGCCATCGGAATTTCCGGGACGCGCGAGCGCACCATCGTTTTGCTGCTGTGCCTGGTCGCGGTGGTTCACGTTTATGTTTTTTCCGCCGCCTTTCCTTTTTTCAACAACGTGGACGAGCAAATCCATTTCGACCTGGCGGTGAAATGGTCGCAAGGACACGTTCCGCGCGCCCTGGAGCCGGTGTCCGACGAGGCGGTGCGTTACATCGTGCTCTACGGTTCGCCGGAGTATGTGGGCATCCCCACCAACTCCCCCGATGGGCAGTTTGCGCCGCCGCCGTGGAAGCAGCCCTGGAAAAGTCCGCCAGGCTCTCATCGCCAAAACGGCGGCCTGGCAGGCGGTGACAAACTACGAAGCCTCGCAACCGCCGCTCTATTACACGCTGGCGGGTTTGTGGTGGCACTTGGGAAAGGTGTGCGGATTTCACGACGGTTTTTTGCTCGATTGGGTCCGCTTCCTGAATATGCTTTTGGTCGCGGCGCTCGTGTGGCTGGGCTTTGTGGCCGCCCGGGTGATTTTTCCGGAAAATTTATTTTTGCGGCTCGGTGTGCCGGCGCTGGTCGCGTCCATGCCGCAAACCGCGTTTTACTCGATTCAAAATGACGTGCTCTCACCGCTATGTTTCGGCGTGGCGTTCATTTTGCTGGTGCGATGGCTGCAGGCCGAACTGCCGGGCGCGCTCCTGGGGATATTCACCGGTCTGGTGCTGGCGGCGACGTTCCTGACCAAAATCAGCAACCTGCCGTTGCTGGCCGTCTCCGCCCTGGCCGTGCTTTTAAAAATGTGGCGGCTGTCCAGGGCCGGACAGCTGCGCGCGGCCGCTCCGGCCATTTTATCGCTCGCGATTTGCGCCGGATTGCCAATGGTGCTTTGGCTCGTGTGGTGCAAAATCGTCTTTGGCGATTTCACCGGCTCAGAGGCGAAAATCAAGTTTCTGGGCTGGACCTGCAAACCCTTCGCTGAATGGTGGCATCATCCAATTTTCACGCTGCACGGTTTCTGGATATTTCTGTCCGGCAACCTGGCGACACTGTGGCAGGGCGAAATTTTGTGGCACCGCAAGGCGCTCGCCATCCATGGCGTGGATTCGGTTTATGCGATTCTGTCCGTCGGCCTGGTCGCATTGACACTGGCTGCGCTTTTCCGGCGTCCCGCCGTCACGACCACGGCGCAATGGCAGGTGCTATGGTTCGCCTTCGGCTGCTTCGCCGCGGCCCTCGCGTTTTTCGGTTGGCTCTCCATCATTTACGATTTCCAGGACTGTTTTTATCCATCACGTGCGCATCCGTATTTTACCTCCGGCCGGCTGCTGCTCGGCGCGCTGATTCCGTTCCTGCTGCTCTTCGTTTTTGGGCTGGACCACGCCCTGAGCCGTTTCAGCAACCAGGCAAAATTCTTCCTGCTGACCGGAATAATCCTGTTCATGTTGATTTCTGAAATCACAATTGACTGGCCGGTTTTCGCGAATCCCTACAACTGGTTCCATATGTGAAACGAGCCGCATCCTGATCATAATCGTCCAAAAAACGGATTAAGATGCCGATGACAATTCGCGGTGGAAGGAACCATCCCACAGCGCCGACACGAAGTGGCTGGCCGCCGGGAAGCAGCCGCCGGTAACGACCGCAGGATTATCGCGCAGCAAATGGGTGAGAATCGAGGAGTTCATCCGGGTGATTTTCCATCGGGCCGGCGGGAGGAGCCGGCTGGAAACATTTAATCAATTGATTCGAACATTGCCAGGGGTGGTTCTGAAAACGGGGAAGCAGTTCGTCGAGCAGGTGTTTTCCGGCAGGGACCCGATCAGCTTTGGCAGCCAGACATCCTGCCGGGACCGGCCGGCCCAGTTCGATGTGGAAACGCCAGCCGCCTTCGTCAATGATGGAACCGGGGATCAATTCCGCCCGGTGATGCATGGCCAGCCGCACCGCGCCGGTGGCCATTTGAAAAGTCCAGCCCCCCGCAACCGGCACGTTCATCTGTTTGCCGGCCACCGTGTCAATCGCCACCAGCAGCGAATTTCCCGCGGCCAGAAATTCGTGCGTCGCCCGCAATTGATCCGGGTAGAAGGCGGTCGGGACATCGGGAAAAGGAGAAAGCTGATCCCCGCGCCGGTGCACCCCGGAACGGGATTCGGATTTCCCCATGACCAGCGCTCCGACCGGAACACCTGCCGCCCGCAGCCAGAACCGCAGCAAAAAAAAGGGGCCGAAATGGCAGAAGGCCAGCACGACCGGACGTCCGCCCTGCCGGGCCTGCCGCAAACGATCAAGTCCTTCAATGTGACAGCGATCCATCCATTTGGTTTCCGCCAGCCGCTCCGGGAAATATTCCAGCAGGTTATTCAAATAAGCATTCCCCCGCCATTGCCGGATGGCGCGGACTGATTTCGCTGCGCCGAGACAGGCCGGCAGCGGCACGGAAGCCGGAATCCCCCTGAACGCGGCGCGCACGAAACCGTACGGCCGCAAAATCCGGTAAAGCCCTCCGACCGGCAGCTTGCGTTCCGCCCCGCGGACCAGGGGAAAAAACAACCGGCCGCAAGTTTCCTGGTACCTGTTTTTCATGCCACCCAATCCAATCGCGCTACGAATTCTCAACCAAGCGGGCGCGAGACTCAACTGTTTCGTTCGCACAATTCCGCCTTCTTTGGTTCTGGATGTCCGTCGAAGCAAAACCACTATGGCGACGAAGCAGGCGCAAACCGGCGCACGTTTCCGGACAGCCCGGTAAACTTTTCAAACTGGACAATTCCCGCCGCCGGGCGTGTGATGGCAACTAAATCAGCCGCTCGCTATTTTGCCAAAGCCTACGATAAGCATGGACGAGAAAAACAAGGGATTCCGGCGAAGCCTATGGAAACGACGGGGCTTCTGGATCTGGTTGTCACTGGTGGCGATAGTCGTCCTTCTGGTGACGGCAATTCTTTCTTTGGTTACCCTTTACTCTCAGACGCCACACTACTTGCTGTCAAATAATTCGGAATGCCTTGCCGTGGTCATTTTCTGCGTCGTCGTCGCGACGGCTCTATTTTGCTTGGTGAACGAGAAAAGTAAAAGTTTCTGGCGAAGCTCATGGAAATGGCGGCGCGGCTTCCGGGTCTGGTTGTCACTGCTGACCATCGTCGTTTTCCTGGTGGCGGCAGTCATTTCTCTGGTGGCCTTTTTCGTGCCGACGACCTATTACTCTCCGGCGATAAACTATTTGCCATCGAATAATTCGGATTGCCTTGCCGTGGTTATTTTCTGTGTCGCCAGCGCAACGGCTCTGTTCTGTTTGGTGATTTTCATTCGCTGGCTCTGTTGCTGGCGCAACATTCGCCGGTTTCTTTGGGGGCTGGCGTGCCTCGCGGTGCTGATTGCGCTGTTTTATGTAGAGGAGGACTGGCGCGGCAAACACGCCTGGAAAAAATACCGGCGCGAATGGGAAGCGAAAGGCGAACATTTCGATCTTGCGAGCTTCGTTCCGCCGGCCGTGCCGGACGACCAGAATTTTGCGCTCGCACCCATCGTGGTCAGTTGTTACGCAGAATGGTTGGATGGCCGCGGACATCGAATCGAACCGCCAAATACTAGCGTCATCAACCGGTTGGAAATGAAAATTTCCGGCCATGAAGAATGGCATGAGTGGTTCACCAATGCCGACGGTGATTGGCGGAAGGTGACAAAAATCAATCTGCCAGGCTGGCAGCATTTCTATCGTGCCCCGGTGAACACGAATTGGGATCGAAATGCGACCAATGAATTTCCCGTCGCGGCGAAACCACAGACACCGGCTAATGATGTGTTGCTCGCCTTGAGCAAATACGATTCGGCTCTGGAAGAATTACGTGCCGCGGCGAACCAGCGACCGCTTTCGCGCTTTCCGCTTAATTACGAGAACGAATTACCCGACGAAATTTTGCTCCCGCATCACTACTATTTTGAAGATTGCGCTCTGGTGTTGCAGTTGCGAGCCGCCGCCGAACTGGAAGACAACCAGAGCAAAAGGGCGCTGGCCGACATAAAACTCATGGTTCGTTTGATTGATTCCATCCGCACTGAACCCTTTTTGTTTTCGCATGTGGCGCGCATCCGGATGGCGGGTTTTACCGTTCAACCAATCTGGGAAGGTTTGGCGGGCCACAAATGGTCGGAAGCCCAACTCGCCGACCTTGAACAGGCCTTGGGCAAATTGGATTTTATATCTGATTATCAGTTCGCAATGCGCGACGACCGGGCATGCGACATCGCGACGATTAAATATATGCGGCGCAACCGGTCGCACGCCCTGAACTGTATTCGAATGATTACACATCTTGGTCGGGATGACAGATATTATCCGCCGCTTGACATGGATCGTCCTCTTCCATTCATGGCTGTTTTGGTACCGCATCTGGTTCCGAGCGGCTGGTTTTATCAAAACGAAATCACAATTGCCCGGATGTACCAGCCACTTCTGCCAATTCTTCACGGCACGAACGAGACCATTCTTGTTGACGCAATGCGGCATGCCGAAAGCGCATCGAAAGCCGAACGCGAACATCTTTCTCCTTATAATGTTATAGCTCTTATGTTGGGAGACCATATCGAGTTTATCTCAAAACATTTTGCTTTCGCGCAATCATCGCTGAATTTGGCGCGCCTGGCATGTGCGTTGGAGCGCTATCGCCTCATGCACGGCGAATATCCCGAAACGCTCGACACGCTTGCGCCGCAGTTTATCGAAAAACTGCCGCACGACGTCATCAACGGCCAGCCTTTGCATTATCGCCGCACCGACGACGGCCAATTCGTTCTCTACTCCGTCGGCTGGAATGAAACGGATGACGGCGGAGTGGTGGGTTTTTATAAAAACAGCGGAACGGTGAATATTAACATCGGCGACTGGGTCTGGCGTTATCCTTCGAAATAAAACGGCTACAACGTCTGGGCGGTACAATCAAATCGCGTGCAAAACCGCGTGCTTTCTGATTTACTTCGCCGACTCAAATGGACGACACGAATTCATTGATTGAACAGCGCAAGGCCAAGCTCGCCGCGTTGCGCGCCAAGGGCATTGACCCGTTCAAAAACAAATTCACCCCGGCCGAATCATGCGCCGACGCGCGGAAGAATTACGCCGAAGGCCGCGAAGTCGCGCTCGCCGGACGCATCACCGCGCACCGCGACATGGGCAAATCCATGTTCATGGATATCCGCGACCAGAGCGGGCGCATCCAGATTTACGCGCAGAAAAACGTCCTCGGCGACGAGCAATGGAGCCTGTTCACGCATCTCGACCTCGCGGATTTCATCGGCGTGCGCGGCACAATGTTCACGACCAAAACAGGAGAAATTTCAATTAAGCTCGGTGGCCCAGCCGCAAAAAGTAGCGCAGCCGTCCCGGCTGCAACAGGCGGGACGCCTGTGCTACCTTTCGTCATCCTCGCCAAGGCGTTGCGTCCGCCGCCGGCCAAATGGCACGGACTCGAAGACACGGAAATCCGCTACCGCCAGCGTTACCTCGATTTGATGGCGAACCCGGAGGTCAAAGAAACTTTTCTCAAGCGCAGCCGGATTGTTGCCGAAATCCGGAATTTTCTGCACTCGCGCGGCTTTGTCGAGGTGGAGACGCCGATGATGCAGGCGATTCCCGGCGGCGCGGCGGCGCAGCCGTTCAAGACGCATCACAACGCGCTCGGCTGTGATTTCTTTATGCGCATCGCGCTGGAACTGCCGTTGAAGCGGATGCTGGTCGGTGGCGTGGACAAGGTGTTCGAGATTGGCCGCGTCTTCCGCAACGAAGGTCTCTCGCGCAAACACAATCCCGAATTCACCATGCTCGAAGCGTACCAGGCGTTCGGCGATTACGAGAGCATGATGGAACTGGTGCAGGCGATGATTTGTCACGTCGCAGAAAAAGTTTTAGGAACGCTGAAAATTAAACACGACCAACGCTCAGAAATATCGCTCGCAATTGAAGATGTAATTCATGGATTGGTGCGAAATGAAAATTTAGCTGACAGCAACAACTCATCAGAAAAATTACGGAAGCTTTCAGAACCGTTCGTTCAAGAACTTGAGAAATGCCAAACTGAACTTGCCGCTAATCCGAGCCATCAAATCGCGGCGCGCGCCTGCAAAATCGTCAGTGATGTAATTACTCATTTCCGCTCCCAACGCGAAACGAATGCAATTCGGGTCGAATGGCAGGATGATTCATTAAAAGAATTTTCCTCAGCAATGGAATTAGAGCGACTCAGATTAGACAGACTGTCCGCAGAAAAAATTATCGACCTAACCGCACCGTGGCAACGTGTGAAATATAAAGATCTGATTAGAAACGCGATTTGTAAAAATTGGTTTGAGATTAGCCCAGACGAAAGATTTTGCCGTCTTGTTGTATTAGGAGAAGAACCAGAACTTCTCGCTGCTCGCGATTTAAATGAACTTGCGGCACTGATTAAAAAAGGTGAAGCCGATAGAGAAATACGAATTCGACAACAACTCGAACATTTGTCTAAACAGATTTTAACGGTCGGTAGGCCTGAAGATTTTGAAGTGACGAGCACGCTTTTTGAAAAATTGATTGAACCGAAATTAATTCAGCCCACATTCGTCACGCATCTGCCGAAGGAGTTGGTGCCGTTGGCCAAACTGTCACCTGGCGACCCGACGACCGTCGAAGTCTTCGAGTGCTGCATCAACGGCCAGGAAATTTCGCCCGCCTACACCGAGCAGAACGATCCCATCGAACAGCGCGAACGGCTGGAGCACCAAGCTGGCGGCGAGCAACAGAAATTGGACGAAGATTTTCTGGTTGCGCTGGAGCACGGCATGCCGCCTGCCGGTGGCATGGGCATGGGCATTGACCGTTTGTGCATGATGCTGCTCGGCCAGGAAAGCATCCGCGACGTGATTTTGTTCCCGCAGTTGAAACCGAAATGAACCGATTGTTTGTATTGCTTCTGTCGCTGGCGACCTTGCCAAGGGCTTTTGGCCAAGACGGTTTTTTGCTGGACACGAATGTGCCATCGCATTTTTTTGGCTGGAACCGGGGGGTCCACATTTATCTCCCGCCTTCCTACCAAACGCAGCCGCAGCGTCGTTATCCGGTGTTGTATTTGCAGGACGGCGAGAACGTCTTCAGTTCCGCCGGGACGAACGCCGCATTCGGTTGGGGCAGTTGGCAACTTGACCGGACCGTGGACACGCTTTGCCGCGCCCGGAAAATGCAGGAGATCATCATGGTCGCGGTGGACAACAGTTTCGGGCGCCTCAAGGAATACAGCGGTCGCCATCACGTCCCCGGGGAAACGGCAACGAATACGGCCTTTGAAAATTACGAGGCTTTTCTCATCACGGATCTGAAACCGCAAATGGATCGCGACTATCGCACGCTGCCGGGGGCGGCACACACCGCCGTGATGGGCTCCTCGCTGGGCGGCCTTTGCAGTGTGGTGCTGGCATGGGATCACCCGGAGATTTTCGGCGGCGCGGCCAGCCTGTCTGGTTCCTTTCAGGTTGAGCAGACGAATTTTTTGAACGAGGTGCTGAAAAGTTTTCACGGACCACCCAAACCGTTTCGCGTCTATCTCGATTCCGGGGTAGTGGATTTCATGGGCGGCGATGATAATTGCTCGTTGACCAAACAGGCCGCCGCCGAATTCCGGCGCATCGGCTGGGCGAATAATCTGAATTGGTTCGTGGAAAGGAAACCGCTGACGCCATCGAAGTTGAGAAAGTCCGGCCTGCGCCGCGACAAATGGGCCGAGGCGCGAACGAGCCAGCACAATGAATTTTACTGGCGGCTGCGTTCCTGGCGCGCGCTGACCTTTCTATTTCCGCCCTTGAAGGCGAAATCGTAATCCTCCGTAGCGGCGTCTCGGCAGAGCGCCGCCATTTGACCAAAGAAGTTAGCGGCGCTCTGCCGAGTCGCCGCTACGAAAACCAAAAATGTTGACCATTGCCGGATTAAGCAAAGCCTTTGGCGGACGCGTCCTGTTTGACGACGTCTCTCTCACGCTCCAGTCCGGCGAGCGCGTCGGACTGGTAGGACCGAACGGCGCGGGCAAATCCACCTTGCTCAAGATCATCCTCGGTCAGGAATCGCCGGATGCAGGCGAGGTCACGTTCATCCGCGGCACACGGTTCGGCTACCTGCCGCAGGAAAGCGAACCCGCCGGCAACGAAACCGTCCTCGATATTGCCGTGCCGCACGACCACGAACACGACGGCCAGTTCGTCGCCCGGGCCAAACAGATTCTTGCCAACCTCGGTTTCAAGCAGTCGGATTTCACGCGTCCGGCGAGCGAGTTGAGCGGCGGCTGGGTGATGCGCGCGCATCTCGCGCGATTGCTGGTGCAGGAGCCGGACGTGCTGATGCTCGACGAGCCGACAAACCATCTCGACCTCGAAACGCTCCTGTGGTTTCAGGAGTACCTGCGGAATTATCCCGGCGCCATCCTGCTCATTTCGCACGACCGCGAATTTCTCAATCGCCTTTGCACACACGTGGCCGAGTTGCGCTCGTCGCACGTGCTGCGTTACACCGGCAACTACGACGAATACCTCGAACAACGCGCTGCCACGGAAGTGACGATGGTTGCCACCGCCAAGGCGCAGCAGCGCGAAATTGACCGGATGCAACTGTTCGTGGACCGGTTCCGCGCCAAGAACACCAAGGCCGCGCAGGCGCAGAGCAAAATGAAACAGATTGAGCGGCTCAAGGAGGACATGGTCAAGACGCCCGACGGACCGGGCCCGACGGTGGGATTCCGTTTTCCACAACCCCAACGCAGCGGCCATCGTGTCATCACGCTCAAGCACGTGAAGTTTGGATATACGCTAAAAAATCTCCTCACCCCGGCCATCTCCCCACCGGCCGGGGAGAGGGTGGCCGACAGGCCGGGTGAGGAGAATTCGGACACCAAACTCATTTACGAAAACTTGCACTTTGAGGCCGAGCGCGGGCAGCGCATCGTGCTGGTGGGACCGAACGGTGCGGGCAAATCCACGTTGTTGAAACTGTTGGCCGGCGTATTGCACCCGCTGTCGGGTGAGCGCCGGCTCGGGCACAATGCGAAATCCGGCTACTTCGCGCAGCACCGCGCCGCCATGCTTAATCCCAACCACACCGTTTTGCAGGAGGCGCTCGAAACGCCGCAACGCATTACGGAACAATTCGTCCGCACCGTGCTCGGCAGCTTTTTGTTTCGCGGCGACGACGTGTTCAAACCCGTGAGCGTGTTGAGCGGTGGCGAGAAAAGCCGGCTCGCGCTGGTAAAACTGCTGCTCGACCCGCCGAACCTGCTGCTGATGGACGAGCCGACGACGCATCTCGACCTGGCGAGCGTGGATGCGCTCATCGAGGCGTTGCAGCCTTACGAAGGCACGTTGATTTTCATCAGCCACGACGTGCATTTCATCCGCGTGCTGGCCAATCACGTCGTGCGGGTCGAAAACGGCCGGCTCCGGCATTTCACCGGCGGCTACCAGTATTATCTCGACAAGACATCGCAATCCGCCCGCGCGGCGCTGACAAGTTCGGGTTTCGGAGGGGCGAGCTCTGCGAGTCCCAATAATTCAAATTCAGGGATTCGTATAACTCGTCCCTCCGAAACTGATCGCAAGGGACAGAAGCGGATGGAAGCCGAACAGCGGCAGGCGCGTTCGCGCAAACGACAGGAAATCCAGAAACGCATCGCCGCGCTCGAAAAGGAAATTGCGGAACTGGAAACACGCGAGAAGGAATTAACGGCGGAATTGGAAAAGCCGGAGACGTACGCAACAGGCGGGCGGGCGACCCAGATCAACCGCGAGCTGATGCACGTCCATGAACGCCTAGCCGAGGCGAACAGCGGAATGGGAAAAAGCGGGGACAGAACTGGCGCGATTTGAGGCCGAAGCTGCCGCGACGTGATCCGGTTCCCACAGTTGAAACCAAAGTGATTTTTCCGGGGGGTCGCCGTGTCGGCGACCCAAATTATCTCAAAAAACGGGACGGCGACACGCCGTCCCTCCCAAATTCACAGCTTGTCGACGCCAGCCAGAAGGCAGTTCCAGAATGTTCATCCGGAACCCTGAAAAATTTTGAGGGGGTTTTTGCGGTTTGGTGTATAATAAGCATCGTCATACTCGATTTTGATTATGAAGAAATTGAAAATGCTTGCGGCCATGGCGTTGACCATTCCTTTCCTCTCCTCACCGTTTGCCGGCCTGGCGGACGGCACGAATTCGGTTGTTCCCGCCAAACCCGACCCTGACTTGCTGACGACCTGCCCGGTTTCCGGCGAGAAGCTTGGTGAGATGGGCAAGCCTTGTATTTTTGTGTATCAAGGCCAGGAGATCAAACTGTGCTGTCCGGGTTGCAAAAAAGATTTCGACAATGACCCGGCCAAATTTGTCGCGAAAATTCGCGCGGCCGACAAGAAGAACGCCAAAAATTGACGGATAAAAAGCAATAACCGTCTGGCGGGAAACGCCAAACGGAACGATAATCACGGCATGAAGATGGTATTGGCCATGGTGTGCAGTGTTTTACTGGTGGGAACCCCGTTCCTTCCGGCGCAAACGCTTTCACCGTGCGCCCAACCACCAGTGCGCGCCTGCTGCCATTGCGGCGGCAAAATGCCGTGCTGCTCGGCGAAACCGGCGCCGAACTCGCAACCCGCACCGGCGGTCCCGTCACAAAACGGCGGCCAAAACCAGGTTTCATTCCTGACGCCGAACGCCCCGGCTTGGGCTTTGCCTGACGCCACGCTCTCCCGACTTTCTCCGACCACTCCAATATCATTTGCCGTGAGGGGCAGCCCGCTTTACGCGCGGGATTGCGCCCGGCTCATCTGATTTTTCCCTTTCAACGCCCGTAGTGTCCCCTGAGCCGGACGCTGCGGACTTCGTTCTGCTCCACGGAATTTTTGTGCCCGTGAAATGTTTTGATCCGGCTCGTCGCGCACAAACGGCAGCCACCGATATGAAAGAAAATTTATGAAAACGGTTTTGATATTTACGCTGGCCTTTGCACTCGGCGCGGGCGTGACATGGTTTGCGCCGCGCCACTTGCCGGCAGCGGCGGCTGCGCCCTCCGCAGACCGCAAGATTCTTTACTACACCTGCCCGATGCATCCATCGGTCAAGTCGGACAAACCGGGAGATTGCCCGATTTGCGGCATGAAACTTGTGCCGGTGTATGAAACCACCGGTAACACCAACCCTCCGCCGCCGGTGGCGGAAGGCTGCTGCGCGGTGGGATTGCCACGATAGCATGGAGGAATTTATGAAGCCCAAAACTTTCTTATTCGTCCTGCTCCTCGCCGCCATCGGCGTGACGGCCGCGTGGTTTGCCGTGCGGCACCAGCCTGCGCCGGCCGTCGCTACGGCCGCCGGCCGCAAGGTTCTCTATTACCAAAGCCCGATGCACCCGTGGATCAAGTCCGACAAGCCGGGCAAATGTCCGATCTGCGGCATGGACATGGTGCCGGTTTATGAGAGCGCTGCCTCAACGAACACCGGCTTCGGTCTCAAACTCAACGCCGACAGCGTCAGAGTCGCCGGCGTCAAGACTGCGACTGTCGAGCGCCGGCCATTCGTCCGCACGCTGCGCGTGGCTGGCAACATCTCGGCAAACTCGCAGACGGCGGCCTGGTTCGAGTTCACCGTCTATTCCCGCGACCTGGTCTGGCTGAAAATCGGCCAAACCATTGAAATCACCGTACCGTCCGCGCCGGGAAAGGTTTATTTGTCGCAAATCAAATCGCACGGTTTGCGGCCCGTCGCGGATACGGATTTTGACAGTGCGTCGGACAGCACCAAAATCCAGGCGGAAATCTCCAATCCGCCGGTCGAGGCCGGAGATTTCGGCGAAAAAAGACTGTTCACCCGGCTTTACGCCGAGGGCCGAGTGCTGGTGAGCCTGCCGGAAACCCTCATCGTGCCGCGCAGCGCGGTGCTTCAACCCGGACCGCAGCCGGTCGTTTATTTGGACGAGGGGAACGGTTATTACGAACAGCGCAAGGTGAAATTGGGCCGCGTCGGCGACGAATTTGTCGAGGTCCTCGACGGTTTGAAGGAAGGCGACAAAGTTGTCACCTCCGGCGGGCTGTTGATTGATGCCGAAGCGCAAATTTCCCAAAGCGCGGCGGGATTAACCAGCCATGATCAACCACATCATAAAATGGTCGTTGCGCAACCGTTTCCTGGTCTTTTGCGGCGTGGCGTTGCTCCTCGGCTTCGGCATCCGCGCCGTTTATCGCACGCCAGTGGATGCGATCCCCGACTTGAGCGAAAACCAGGTCGTCGTTTTCGCCGACTGGCCGGGGCGCAGCCCGCAGGAAGTTGAGGACCAGGTCACGTATCCGCTCTCGGTGAATTTGCAGGGACTCGCGGGCGTGAAAACCGTCCGCGCCAACTCAATGTTCGGCTTCTCGCTCGTCACGATCATTTTTGACGACAAGATTGACAATTACTTCGCGCGCTCGCGCGTGCTCGAACGGCTGAATTATCTCGGCGACGTTCTGCCCGCCGGCGTCGAACCCAAGCTCGGCCCGGACGCGACCGGCCTCGGCTGGGTTTATCAGTATTACCTCGACGTTGACCCGAAGCTCGCGCCGGACGGCGGCTACGACTTCGGCCGGTTGCGCGCGATTCAGGACTGGTTTGTGCGTTACCAACTCAACGCCGTTCCCGGCGTCGCGGAAGTCGCGAGCATCGGCGGTTTCGTGCGGCAATACCAGATCGAGGTTTCGTCGCTGCGAATGCGCGCGATGAATGTGACGCTGCAAATGGTCATGGACGCCGTGCGCCAGAGCAATTTGAACGTCGGCGGCAAGGTCATCGAGGAAAATGGCATGGAATTCGTCGTGCGCGGCATCGGCCTCGTTAATTCCAATGCCGATCTGGAGAACATCGTTCTCACTTTAAACAACGGCGTGCCGGTGTATCTCAAGGACGTGGCGACGGTGCAGGTCGGCGGCGATTTCCGGCGCGGCGCGCTGGACATTGACGGGCACGAAGCCGTCGGCGGCATCGTCGTCATGCGCACCGGCGAAAATGCAATGCAGGTCATCCGCGACGTGAAGGCCAAGATTGCGCAAATCTCGCTGGGTCTGCCGCCGGGCGTCAGCATCAAATCTTTTTACGACCGCAGCGAACTGATCGACCGCACGCTCAACACGCTCAAGCACGCGCTGACCGAGGAAGCCATCCTCGTCACGGTCGTCATCATTCTTTTCCTGTTCCATTTCCGCAGCATCCTCATCGTCACGTTGCCGCTGCCGCTTTCGATTCTCGTTTCGTTCATCCTGATGAACCAGTTTGGCATCACGTCGAACATCATGTCGCTCTCCGGTATTGCCATCGCCATCGGCGTGCTAGTGGACGCCGGCATTGTCATGGCCGAAAACGCCATCCGCCATTGTGAACGTGGCGGAAAAAACCAAGGGCGGTCGGCTGAACAAGGCCGAATCGTTGCAGGTCACGCTGGAGGCGGCACAACAGGTCGGACGGCCGATCTTTTTTGCGATGGTCATCATCATCCTCGCTTTTGTGCCGGTGTTCGCGTTGACCGGCCAGGAAGGAAAATTGTTTCATCCGCTCGCATTCACGAAAACGTTCGCGATGGCTGGCTCGACGTTGCTGGCCATCACGCTCGTGCCAGCGCTGTGCGCGACGTTCATTCGCGGTCCGTTTCACGCCGAAGGAGCAAATCCGCTGATGAAAATCCTGCTGGCGATTTACAATCCGATTCTGGATTGGGCATTGCGCTTCCGCAAAACCGTCCTCGGATTGGCCTTGATTTCATTAGTTGCCGCGCTCGTCCTTGCTTTCGGTCTGCCGCGCTTCCTCGTCAATCAACTCTCAACTCTCAACCCTCAACTGGCAACGAATTTGCCCCGCGGCATGGGCAGCGAGTTCATGCCGACGCTGAACGAAGGCAGTTTACTTTTCATGCCGGTGCTGCTGCCCAGCACGTCGCTCACGGAAGTGAAACGCATCATGGCCTGGCAGGATCAGGTCATCAACCAGACGCCCGAGGTCGCGAGTGTCGGCGGCAAGCTCGGCCGCTCCGAAACCGCCACCGATCCCGCGCCTATCGAAATGATCGAGACGACCATCATGCTCAAGCCCGAAGCGCAATGGCGTCCGGGCATGACGAAGGAAAAGCTCGTGGCCGAGCTGGAGGAAAAGTTGTCGCAGATGCCCGGCTACGTGCCCGGGTTTTTGCAGCCGATTGAAAATCGCATTTTGATGATCAGCACCGGCATCCGCGCGCAGGTCGGCATCAAAATTCTCGGCGACAACCTCGACGCGCTCCAGCAAAAGGCCTTCGAGGTCGAGCGCGTCGTCCGCAAAATTCCCGGCGCGGTCGGCGTCGCCGCGTCGCGCACGGAAGGCAAACCGTATCTCGACATTGAGGTGGACCGCGCGGCGATGGCGCGATACGGCCTGCGCGCGCAGGATGTCCTGGACCTGGTCGAAGGCGGCATCGGCGGCGACAATGTTTCCACCGCGATTTCCGGGCGCGAGCGGATTCCCATTCAAGTCCGGTTGCAGCGCAGCGAACGCGACGACATCGAGCGGCTCGGCGATTTGCTCGTGCCGACCCCGGGCGGCCAGATGGTTCCGCTCGGCACGGTGGCGAAAATCCACCGCGAAATCGGGCCAAGCGAAATCGCCAGTGAAAACGGCCGGTTGCGCGTGTTCGTGCAGGCCAACGTGCAAGGCCGCGACCTCGGCGGCTTCGTGAAGGAAACCCAAGCCCGCCTCGCAAAGGAGATTTCCCTGCCGCCCGGCATGACGATTGAATGGAGCGGCCAATACGAAAATCAGATCCGCGCTCAGCACACGTTGCGGCTCATCGTGCCGGCGGCGTTGTTTGTCATCTTCCTGCTGCTTTACATCGTCTATCACAGCGCGAGGGAGGCGGCGCACGTCATCCTCGCCGTGCCGTTCGCGCTGACCGGCGGAGTGTTCCTGCAATGGCTGCTCGGCTACAACTTCAGCGTGGCCGTGTGGGTCGGTTACATCGCGCTGTTTGGCACGGCGATCCAGACCGGCGTGGTGATGGTCGTGTACCTGGATGAGGCGGTGAAAAAGAAAATGGCCGAACGCGGCGAAAATTATTCCCGCGCTGATTTGATCCAGGCAGTGAAGGACGGTGCGCGCCTGCGCCTGCGTCCGAAGGTGATGACCGTGGCAACGATCGTGGCCAGCCTGCTGCCGATTTTGTGGAGCCACCGCACCGGCGCGGAAGTGATGAAACCGCTGGCGACGCCGGTCATCGGCGGCATGGTGAGCAGCCTCGCGTGCATTTTGATTGTGACGCCGGTGATTTTCGCGTGGTTGCGGGAGCGGGAAATGAAAAAGCCGGCTGCTGTTTGAAAATTCAATGTCGCGCGAAGGACGCGAAGAAGGCGAGAAACTTGCAGCCTATCCTCATATTAGGCATCAACTTTTACGCCCGAAACGTGGGCCTAACGCCACCACGATGCCCATTCCAAGTATCGCCCAAATTGAAGGCTCGGGCACAGGTAGAGTTACACCTTGGAAGGCCAACTCGCTCGGATTTCCTCCTGATACGGAGGCAAAGGTACTTTGCACTCCGCCCGGCGTGTATTCATAGATGGTGCCGTTGGCTTCACCAACAAACAGATCGCCTGCGCTGTTAAATGCCAATCCTTTAGGCAGATACAACCCGGAGGCAAAGGTACTTACCACTCCATTCGGCGTGAGTTCATAGATGTGGCCGCCGAGTTCATCCGTCACAAAAACGTCGCCCGCGCCGTTTAAAGCCAATCCACTAGGGGTTCCCAACCCTGAGGCAAAGGTACTTTGCACTCCGCCCGGCGTGTACTCATAGATTTTTCCGGCGTTGTAATCTGACGCAAATAAATCACCTGTGCTGTTTACGGCCAGCCCCCAAGGGAGAGACAACCCGGAGGCAAAGGTGCTTTGTACTCCACCCGGTGTGAATTCAAGGATGATGCCGACGGGTTCCGTCACAAACAGGTCGCCTGCACTATTAAAGGCCAGTACTTCCGGAGCAGCGAGCCCGGACGCAAAAGTGCTCTGCACTCCTTCAGGCGTGAATTCATAGATGTTGCCGCTGAACGTATCCGACTCAAATAAATCGCCTTCACTGTTAAAGGCCAGTCCCCAAGGCTCATCCAATCCGGAGGCAAAGGTGCTTTGCGCTCCGCCGGTAGTGATCTCAGTGATTGTGTTAATGTCGGGTCCTGGCACAAACAGACTCTGGGCCTGCGTCTCGTCGAGAATACCGAACGCGATTAAACTTGCGACCGCTACTGATATTTGATTTCTCATATTGAACTCCTATAACGCTTGATGCCTAACAAAGAATGGACGCCTCGGTTTGCAGCCTATCCTTTTGCGTGTGAAGTCTATCCCGTTTCACGATTTTGATTGCCTTTCGCATTTAAGTTTCTGTCCAACACAATTTTGGATTGGAATTCTCCGTTTGTCATGCGCCATCAAAGGCTGCATCGGCGTTTCAGGTTAACAAAAGGCGATTTGTCCTGTCACCCGGATTTTCCGCCGAGTTTCTTTTCCAGTTCCGCGACGCGCTTGAGCAATTCGGGCAGATGTTGAATGGCGATAAGCTGGCGTTTGGTGCTCCGGTCCGGTTGCGCGGGAATGCCCAGCCACTTGCCGCCGTCGGGAATGTCGTTCATCAAACTCGACTTTGCTGCGGCGTTTGTGGTGGCGCTGGCCTTTGCCGCGTGACCATCCATCAGGAAATGCGCCAGCCGACTGCGCACGATTTCGCCGCCTGGGACAACATTGTGCTTCGTTGGACGTTGGAGCGGCTCTGCCGATTTGCAATTCGTGTTTCGCCGGGGTTCGGTCTGTGGCTAAATGACACCATGTCCACCGGAACAAAAAACTGGCAGGGCTTGATGGTTGCGGTGGTTTTGGTGTTGATCGTTTGCCCGGCCGCGTTTTCGCGGCCCGATCCAACGGTCAGGCAGCCGGCCCCGATGAAGCGTCCGCCCGCCGGGACAAATTCAGTTCGATGGCACACGATCACCGTGACGCCGCCGGCCAGCCAGCCGAAAATCCATTTCTACAACAAACTCAACCCGGTCTGGTGGTTCGGAAACATTGACGATCCGACGCCGCCCGCGTGGTATCGGCCGGGCGACAAGCACCGGGTCGGGAAATGGCGTTTGCGCAACCCGTTCCATAATTTCGATCATTACGTCATCGGCGTTGCCGACAAGAAATTCGTCCGCAGCGGGCGGTATCCGGAAAGGAATTCAAACCCGAACAGCGGCTGGGATTTCGAAGTGGCCAGACGCAAACTGGCCTTGCTTCCGTTTACGTCCTATCAGCACGGCGGATTTAATTTCTATTTTGGCTGGCGCGAGCATGGCAGTTTCGGCATCAAGCTGAATTTTTCCACTCCACCGGCCAAAGACAACCAGCCGGACACGCTGCCCAAGACTTAACTTCGGAAAAAGCGGGCGGCGAGCAGGTTGGCGGCGGCGCCAAAGCCCAACAGCACCGCGAGCGGTTTGAGCACCGCGCCAAAACCGCTCCCGAAACTGATGAGCTGGTGCAACGCCTGCATCGCCCAGCCGTTCGGCGTGCAGAGCGCGATAGTTTTCATCACCGGCGGGCCGATTTCCAGCGGCCACCAGCAGCCGCCCAGCGCCGCCATCAACAGGCTCGCCAGCACGCAAATGCCGATGACGCGATCTTCCGCGGCGGTCAGCGACGCCACCAGTACGCCCAGCGAAGCCGCGACCCACGAAAAAATCACGAGCGTCAAAGCCACTGCCGGAAGATTTGCGCCGAGGTTGACGTGGAACAGAAATTTGCCGACGGCGAGGAAAAACGCGATTTGCACCACGCCAAGCAGCATGAGGCCGTAGATTTTGCCCATGACCAGTTCGAGCCGCGCGACGGGATAAACCATGAGTCGCTTGATCACGCCGTTGCGCCGCTCCGCCGCGATGGTGGCGCCGCCGAAAATCAGCAGGTTCATCATCAGATACATCACCAGATTGCCGGGCAACGAGAAATTGAAGCCCGTTGGCGTGGGTTTTCGCCCGGCGAATTTCGCCTTCAGGCTGACGGGGTTCGGCCTGGCCATGATTTCACGAAGTTGCGCCTCGGTGAATGTGCCGCCGGCGTTCGTTTGCGTCGCGGCTTCGAGCAGATGGCCATTCATCGCGATCAGCGCGCGAACCAGCCGCACTTCGATCAATGCGGTGTCGGCTTCGCCGGAATCTTCGCCCTTGAGAAATTGCAGCCTGGTCGGCTTGAGTTGCAGCGCGTTGTCCGTCAAGTCGGCGGGAATGCGGATGATGCGCGCGGCGGTCTCGCGATTGGTCGGATCGAGCAGCCAGATGTCCTGGCTGGTGAGTTCCGTGAGAAAAACACGGCCAAGAAAATTGGTGTCGGCGTTTTCAACGAGCACCGGCGGAGTGCGATTGTAGGGACGGCCCGGGCCGCGCGCGGCGAAGCCCATGAAATAAACAAACGCCAGCGGCACCGCGAACAGCCAGATATACGCGCTCTTGTGCTTGAAGAACAGCCGCAAGTCCGTGTGGCCGATGTCGAGAATGCGTTTCATGCGCGCAAGCCGGTTTTGAATTTTCGCCGGAACAGCATCGCCGCCAGCGCGGTTAAAATCACGCTGCAGATCGCGAGTTTAAGGAGCACGATTCCCCAGGCGGCGCCCGGGCTGTTGAATTGAAGATTGCGCGCGGTTTCCACAAACCAGTTGCTTGGCATCAGCGGCGTGATGTGCTCGCGCAGAAACGCCGGCAGTTGGCTGGCTGGAAACGCGCAGCCGCCCACCAGACCCAGCGCCATGCCGGCGACGTTGTTCAGCACGCCGGCGCGCCGCTCATCCGGCACGAGCGCCACCAGCACGGCGAACAGCGCCGCGATGAAACAAGCATAGTCGAAGACCAGCGCGAGCAGCGGCAGCGGATTCTGCCAATGAATCTGGAAAACCAATCCGCCGCCGCCGAGCATCACGGCGCTGCAAATCAGCAGCACCACCACGGCGAACACGATCTTGCTCACAATGAACGGCCAGAGTTGCTGGTGCATCGTCTGGTAACGTTCGAACGTCCGCTGGCGCAGTTCGCGGTGCAAATCCGTCATGGCGTTCTGGCCGAGGAACAACAGGAACATCGCCGACAATCCCAGCAGCAAATAGGCGAACATGGTCTGCAAGCTGTCGCCGTTCGATTTGGCATTTTTCTTTTCCACGGTTTTCGCAGCGACGCGATTGGTGTCGCTGCCGTTCGAATTGACTGTATTCGCGGTCGCATTCGTGGATTCACTGTCGTCTTCCTTTTCATAACCGACCAGTGGCGGGTTGATGAATTTTTTTACGGCCTTGAGTTTGTCGCCGGCGCGTTCGACCAGGATCGAAGCCTTGTGGTAATCCGCCTTGCCTTCAAACACGGCCTGCCATTCGGGGAACTCCGAATTGAAATTGCGCGAAACGGCATTCAGCGCCGTCACGACTGCGCCCAGCAATTCCTCCAACACTGCCGGATGAATGGACTCCGCCGGATTCTTGATCAGTTCCAGGCTCACTGGCGCGCGGGCTGTGAGATAATTGCGCATGAAATTCGTTTCGATGATGAGCACGGCGCTGATTTTGTTTTCGTTGACCAGCTTCAGCGCATTCGTGCGCTCCATGAAAACGGGTTCGAGATGTTCGCCGGCTTTGTTCTGATTCACCGCGCCGCGCAGAAAATCGCTCAACACAGACTTGTCCTCGTCCACCACCGCGAAGCGAATGCGGCCCAGCGCGCCGCTGTCGGAATTGCCGCCGAAGACCATGCCGAGCAGCGCCGTCATTGCCAGCGGCACGATGAGGTTGATGAGCCACGGCAGCGGATTGCGCCATGCACGGCGCAGGTCCTTGGCAAGCAATACGCGCAACATGGTTAGTGGAACAGGCATCCTGCCTGTATTTTGGCCTTCGTTTTTCGAATTATTTTTCCGGTTTTCATTGGTCAGCGACGGGCTGGAAGCGCTGTCCCACTATTCTCTCAAATCCCTTCCCGTGAGTTGGAGAAATACATCATTCAGGCTGGGCCGCTTGAGCGTGACATTTTCAACACGGACTGGAAGCCCGAGCAAATCTTTGAGGCAATCGGAGGGATCGCGCGTGCCCACGGCTGCGACCACGAGCTGGCGCTCCGTTTTTTGAATGATTCGGAAGTGGTCCTGAAATCCGTGCCACGCATCAGGCGAGGCATTTTTCAAATCGGCTTCCAGCACGAACACGCGGTCGCCGCCGCCGAGACGGTCCTGCAACTCTTTCAGCGTGCCTTCCGCCAGCAGCCGGCCGTGATCTATGATGCCGATGCGCTGGCAGAGCGTTTCAGCCTCTTCAAGATAATGCGTTGTGTAAAGAATCCCCGTGCCGGACGCGCACAGGTTGCGGATGAATTCGAGAATGTTCAACCGCGCCTGCGGATCAATGCCCACCGTTGGTTCATCCAGCAGGAGCAGCTTGGGCCGATGCAGGAGCGCGCAGCCGAGATTGATGCGCCGTTTCATGCCGCCGGAGTAGGTTTTTATCGCGTCTTTGGCGCGTTCGGTCAGCGAAAGCGCTTCCAGCAATTCCGTTGCGCGTGATTTGGCTTCGCTGGAATTCAAACCGGCCATGCGGCCCCAGAATTCCAAGTTTTCGCGCCCGGTCAGTTCCTCGTAAATCGCCAGCTCTTGCGGGACCACGCCCATGATGCGCTTGGCGGCGGTCGGGTCCGACCAGAAAGGTTTGCCGGCCACAGCGACCTCGCCGGCATCGGGTTTGAGCAGGCCGGAGATGATGGAGATGGTGGTCGTTTTGCCCGCGCCGTTGGGACCGAGCAACCCGTAAATTTCGCCCGGACGAACCTCGAAACTCACGGAATCCACCGCCCGAATGGCGCCAAAGGACTTGTTCAATCCCTCGACTTTTAAAAGAGCCATGAAGGCAATGGTAAACCAATGGAACAGTGGAACAAGTGACAATTTGGTGCAACGCCTTCACCGTCATTGCCATGAACGGCGCAAATTGCGTCAAGCTGATGTATCGGGTATCTGGTAATGTCCTGATTTGACTTTCAAACTTGGGATAGGAGCGCGAGTTGTCCCAACTCGCAGTGCATGTGACTGCTTCAGATGCTGCGGATTGAGGACAATCCGCGCTCCGGTCAAATTGGGGCGCTGCTGGCCACCTTCGCTGCTTGCTTCGGTGTGGCAAACTGTGGCTTAATGTAGCCCGTGAAAGTTGTTGGCATCATTCCCGCGCGCTACGCCTCGACGCGATTCCCTGGCAAACCGCTTGTGCTCATCGCGGGTAAGCCATTGATTCAATACGTCGTCGAGCAATGCCAAAAAGCGAAATCGCTGGGCGAAGTCATCGTGGCCACGGATGATGCCCGCATCGCCAACGCGGCAAAAAAATTCTGCCGCGTGGAAATAACGCGCCTGGAGCATCCCAGCGGCACGGACCGAATCGCCGAAGTCGCCGCGCGTTGCCAGTGCGACGCGGTGGTAAACGTTCAAGGTGACGAACCGTTGATTGATCCGGCGGTGATTGACGCCGTCGCCGGCGCGCTGGAGGACAACGAGATGTCCACCGCTGCCACACCAATCAAAAATCCGGCCGAACTCGACAATCCGAACGTTGTGAAAGTCGTTGTCAACGCCGCCGGTCGCGCGCTATATTTCTCCAGGCGCACGATCCCATATCTGCGCGAGGGGAGCGCACGCGCCTCGCGTGCAGTCGAAGGCGCCCCGCTTTCGACACGTTCGGTTGACGAGGCGTCAACCGTTACACGCGAGGCGCGTGTGCTCCCGTTTCCTTTTTTGAAGCATCTCGGCATTTACGGGTACCGGCGCGAAACACTGTTGCGGCTGGTGAAATTCCCGGTGTCGCCGCTCGAACAAGCGGAGAAGCTGGAACAGTTGCGCGCGCTGGAAAACGGTATCCCCGTCGCGGTCGTGCAGGTGGATTACGACAGCGTGAGCGTGGACGTGCCGGAAGATGTGAAACGGGTGGAAAAGCTGCTCCGCAGCGAATGACGAATATCTAAACCATAATGACTAAAGAATGAGCAAGCCCGAATGCATAAAAGCGCAGGCCGATTCTGAATTCGACTTTTGTCATTTGGAATTATTTCGTCATTCGGATTTAGTGATTAGTCATTTTTTATGAAGTTCATTTTTGTCACAGGCGGTGTGGTAAGTTCGCTGGGCAAGGGCCTGACGGCAGCGTCGCTGGGCACGTTGCTCGAAAATCGCGGCCTCAAGGTCGTGCTCCAAAAATTCGACCCCTACCTCAACGTGGACCCCGGCACGATGAATCCGTATCAGCACGGCGAGGTGTATGTGCTCGACGACGGCGCCGAAACCGACCTCGACCTCGGGCATTACGAGCGGTTCACCAACGTCAAGCTGACCCGGCTCAACAATCTTACCAGCGGCCAGGTTTATCAGAACGTGCTCAACAACGAGCGCGAAGGCAAATATCTCGGCAAAACCGTGCAGGTGATTCCGCACGTCACCGACGAAATCAAAAATCGCATTCACCTGCTGGCCGAGCAGAGCAAGGCGGACGTCGTCATCACCGAAATCGGCGGCACGACCGGCGACATCGAAGGGCTGCCGTTCCTTGAAGCCATCCGTGAATTCGCCCTGGAAGTCGGTTACAACAACGCGATTTTTTTGCACGTCACTTATGTTCCATTCATCAAGGCCGCGGGCGAATTGAAGACCAAACCGACGCAGCAATCCGTAGCCAAGCTGCGCGAAATCGGCATCGCGCCCCACCTCATCGTCTGCCGCAGCGACCGGCCGCTCGACAAGGAGGTGCGCCAGAAGATTTCCCTGTTTTGCAACGTGCCCGTCGAGGCGGTCATCGAGGAAAAGGACGTTGACCATTCGATTTATGAGGTGCCGCTGATGCTCCAGCGCGAACGGCTCGACGACCTCGTCTGCCAGCTTTTGCGCCTGGATGCGCCGCCGGCGAACATGTCGCACTGGCAGGAAATCATCCGCAAACTCATCGCGCCGCAGCATCGCGTCCGCATCGGCGTCGTCGGCAAATACATCGGCCTGCAGGACGCCTACAAATCGGTCTATGAGGCGATCATGCACGGCGGCATCGGCAACGATTGCGGCGTGGAAATCGTGAAGGTGGACGCCGAGGAAATTGAAAAGGAAGGCGCGGCAAAAATCCTGAAGGGTCTCGGCGGCATTCTCGTGCCCGGCGGTTTCGGCGAACGCGGCATCGAAGGCAAAATCCAGGCGGCGCAGTTCGCGCGCGAAAACAACATTCCCTACCTCGGCTTGTGTCTCGGCATGCAAATCGCCACCATCGAGTTTGCGCGCAACGTTTTGAAGTTAAACAAGGCGCATTCGACGGAATTTGATCCCACCACGCCGCATCCGGTCATCGCCATGCTCGACGAACAGAAACGCGTGACGAAAAAGGGCGGTACGATGCGGCTGGGGGCGCAGCCGTGCCAGTTGGCGCTCGGCACGAAAGCGGCGGAACTTTACGGCTCGTTTGTAGTCAATGAACGGCATCGGCACCGCTACGAATTTAACAACGCCTACCGCGACAAATTTGAGAAAGCAGGGTTCGTGTTCAGCGGCCTGTCGCCGGACGGCAAGCTCGTGGAGGTCATCGAGCTCAAGGACCATCCGTTTTTCATCGCGAGCCAGTTCCACCCGGAATTCTTGAGCAAGCCGCACCAGCCGCACCCGCTGTTCAAGGGCTTCATCGCCGCCGCGCACGCAAGAACCCGCCAGAAGCCGCTGTGAACTTTATGAAAATGGAATACATACCACCGACGGAAATTGAAAGACAACGCAGCGCGTGGTTTAAGGAACGCGCCAAGCCCGGCATGACGTTTGAAGAAGTTGTCCGACTGAATGACGAAGCTCTCCATCTGTTTCCGCCCACCGAAAAAGAACGCCGACGCAAAACGGAAAGTCTGATGGCGATGCCGGAATTTGTGTTGTGACTCTCCATGAAATTGTCTGCCCGCCAAATCTGCATCGGGATTTTATTGGGCGGGGTCTGCCTGCTGCTGCTGTGTATCTTGAGTTTTGTTGTATGGCGCGTACGGTTGGCGAATGATGTTGCGCATCAGCTCGCTGGGATTCGCGCCGCCGGTTTGCCGACGGACGGAGCTGAGGCAAACGACTACTACACCTCCGTTCCCGCCAATGAAAATGCGGCATTGAAGATGACGGACGCGTTTGCGTCGCTTACTAATTACAATGACCAACGCCGCTGGGAGATTGTTGCCCTTAAATTTCCGCAGCGGAAAGATACCTTCACAACAGAGCAGTTGAAATTGATAGCCGGGTATTGTGCGATGAATTCAAACGCATTGGCCCAAGCCAAGGAAGCCGTCAAATTGCCACGCTGCCGCTATCCGATAGATTTGTCGTGGGGTGCGGCTACATTGTTACCACATTTGGCAAAACTTAAACAACTGTCACTTTTGGCGGAATATCGGACCCTGCTGGATACGAATGATTCCGCCGTTGACATTTCAACGATTATTGGCATGGCTCGCACGCTGGACACCGAGCCGGTAATAGTCTCAAAGATGGTCAGAATTTCCATGCTGACTATGGCCAAAACAGCGGTGGAGCGTCGCTTGAACAGCGGAACATTGGAAGACGCAGACTTAAACCATTTGGGCCAAATGTTTACTGAAGCGGCCAAGACCAATCAGGTGGCCAATGGACTGATTGGTGAAAGAGCCGCATTTATGCGCTACTTCCGCATGAGTTTCGCAGAAATCAAAAAACTTGCCAACGATAGTGATGAAACCTCGTCTGAGCAAAGCGGGCCACCTTTGCCCGGTCCTCAGCCGTTCTTCTTCAAGCTGACTGGCTTTTTCGAGCGCGATCTGCGGTTTTATTTGCAGGGCATGGAAACAAATATTTCGCTGGCTATGACATTTCCCAAAAACGTTTCGATGATTGCGAATGTTGACGAACAAATTTCACAAACCAGCCAGCATAATTATTACATTCTATCAGCCATGTTGCTGCCCGCGCTAGGAAATGCGATCGTCAAAGAGGCAAATAATTTGGCTCAGGTTCGTACGGCGCAGGCGGCACTCGCTGTTGAACGTTTCCGTCTGGCACGCGGAAAATTGCCGGAAAAACTCGATGAACTCGTTCCACAATTTCTTCCCACCGTGCCAGCTGATCCATTTGACGGCCAGTCGTTGCGTTATCATCGCCTCGCCAAAGGCTACGTGATTTACAGTGTCGGCAGTGACGGCCACGACGACGGAGGGCGCGAAAAACCTGCCGACTGGAAGTCCAGCGACAAAACAACCTACGACATCACTTTCACCGTCGAGCGATGACCAGCCAATCTTTTAACGCCGAAGCCTTTAATTGCATAAATTTCAGAATACAAATGACGAACCCCTCACCCGTCGCTTCGCTCCACCCTCTCCCCGCCAAACGGGGAGAGGGCGGGGGCGAGGGGCACGTTATATGAATTACGCCGAAGCCATCCAATTTCTTTACGGCTTGCGTTTATTCGGCGCGAAGTTCGGTCTGGAAAACACGCGCAAGCTCACCGCGCTGGCGGGCCATCCGCAGGACCGGCTCCGCTTCATTCACATTGCCGGCACCAACGGCAAAGGCTCGACTTGCGCCATGCTCGAAAGCATTTATCGCGCGGCAGGCCTGCACACCGGGCTGTTCACCTCGCCGCATCTCGTCTCGTTCCGCGAACGGATTCAAGTGAATCGCAAACTCGTATCTGAAAATGAAGTTGTCCGGCTCGTCGAAGAAATTCAACCACTGCTCAGACAGTTTCCCACCGGACATCATCCGACCTTCTTTGAAGTCGTCACGGTCATGGCGTTGAAATTTTTCGCCGAACAAAAATGCGACCTGGTGATTTGGGAAACCGGCCTGGGCGGGCGTTTGGACGCGACAAACATCGTCACGCCATTGGCCAGTGTCATCACCAACATCGCCCTCGACCACCAGCAATGGCTCGGCGACACGTTGGGAAAGATCGCCGCCGAAAAAGCGGGCATCATCAAGCCCGGCGTGCCCGTCATCACCGCGGCGGATGAACCGGAAGCGCTCGCGGTGATTGAAAAGACGGCTCGGGAGAAAAATGCACCTTTAACACCTGTCACGACAAACGAAGTTCAATCACGGCTCGCAGGTACGCTCGCCCCACCATTGCTGGGTGAGCACCAAAAAATCAACGCCGCACTCGCGTTGGGAACGGTCGAAATGTTGCAGAATAAAGTTCCGGTGGGCGATGAAGCAATCCGAACGGGTTTGTCGAAAGTGGATTGGCCGGGGCGCTTGCAATTGATTCAAAGGCCGAACGGCCGAAAACTCCTGCTCGATGGCGCGCACAATGTGGCCGGCGCGAAGGTCTTGCGCGCAGCCCTGGAAAAACATTTCCGATTTCCAGGATACACACTCGTTCTCGGTGTGTTTCAGGACAAGGATTGGCGGCACATCTGCGAGACGCTGGCGCCGCCGGCCGCGCGGGTTTTCACCGTGCCGGTTTCCAGCGAGCGCAGCGCTGACGCGCACGAACTGGCAGCGGCCTGCCGCGCGGCAAATCCGGTGGCCGGGATTGATGCCTGCGGTGCCTTGCGCGAGGCGCTGGAAAAAACAGCGGGCGACGATTTTGTCGTTGTCACCGGCTCACTATATCTTGTCGGTGAGGCGCTGGAACTGGCCGGGCTTTCGCCGGCGACCGGCGGGGAACGCGCCCTGAACGAATGGACCGCCAAAACCCCCATGCGCTAATAATTTAATTTAGCATTCTTGATTCTTTGCAAAAGCGGTGTGTTCTTTCTTGATACTAACCCTTTGGATACGTAAACACTATCCGCCCGATAGAGTAATTTTGAAAATCATCATGGCTTACACAGATACGTTGCCGTCACAGGGAAGGTTTGGGCAGACAGTTCGCCAGGACGCATGGTGGGTGCAGCCGCTGCTGGTATTCCTGGGATTTGCCGCGTTCATCGTCTATTCCACCTGGGTGGCGTTTCATCCGGCTTACCATGGCAGTTGTGCCTACTGGTATGGCGGGCTGCACGGTGAAAATGGTGGCGCGGATTATCTTTCGCCGTTTTACTCGCCCGAGTTCTGGGGCACGTCACCGCACGCGCTGTTTGGCCCGCAGCCCGGCTGGTGGCCGTCTTATTTGCCCGCTTTCTCGGCTGCCTTTTTGATTTTGTGGGTGCCCGCCGGTTTTCGTTTCACTTGCTATTATTATCGCGGCGCATATTACAAATCGTTTTGGGCCGACCCGGTCAACTGCGCCGTTGGCGAGCCGCGCAAATCTTATCTCGGCGAGCGTTACTTCCCGCTCATTATCCAGAACATTCACCGCTACTTCATGTATCTTGCGGTGGTATTTGTTTTTTTGCTCTCGTATGACGCCTTTCTCGGTATGTGGTTTACGGACGCGCAGGGACATAAACATTTTGGCATTGGCGTCGGCACCGTGGTCTTGGTTTTGAACGCCGTTTTCATCGCGCTATACACGTTTGGCTGTCACTCTTTGCGGCATCTGGTTGGCGGATTTTTGGATTCAAAATCCAAAGCGCCGACGTGCGCGAAAGCTTACAACTGCGTGAGTTGCCTCAACACGCGGCACATGCTGTGGGCGTGGATCAGCTTGTTCTGGGTCGGGTTCACGGATGTTTACATCCGGCTCTGCGTGACGGGCAAAATTCACGACTACTTCTTCAGCTTCTAATCTCCGACACGAATTTTACTGTGGCGACCAATTACGAAACTCTCGAATACGACGTGCTGATCATCGGCGCGGGCGGCGCGGGTCTGCGCGCGGCCATTGAGGCGTCGGCGGCCGGCGTGAAGGTCGGCCTGGTGTGCAAATCGCTCCTGGGCAAGGCACACACGGTCATGGCCGAGGGCGGCATGGCGGCGGCGCTCGCCAATGTGGACGACCGCGACAACTGGCGCGTCCATTTCGCCGACACGATGCGCGGCGGCCAGTACGTCAACAACTGGCGCATGGCGGAGTTGCACGCGAAGGAAGCGCCCGACCGCGTGCGCGAACTGGAAGCCTGGGGCGCCGTTTTTGACCGCACGCCGGATGGCAAAATTCTCCAGCGCAATTTCGGCGGCCACCGCTATCCGCGCCTCGCGCACGTCGGCGACCGCACCGGCCTGGAATTGATCCGCACGCTCCAGGACCACGGCATCCATCAGGGCATCACCGTCCACATGGAGCACACGATCGTTACGCTGCTCAAGGACGGCGACCGCGTCGTGGGCGCGTTCGGTTACGACCGCGAGCGCGGGCGGTTTAAAATTTTCAAGGCCAGAGCCGTCGTGATCGCCACCGGCGGCCTTGGACGAGCCTACCAGATTACCACCAATTCCTGGGAATGCACCGGTGACGGCCAATCGCTGGCCTATCACGCCGGCGCGGAACTGGCGGACATGGAATTCGTCCAGTTCCATCCGACCGGCATGATCTGGCCGCCGAGCGTGATGGGCCTGCTCGTGACCGAAGCCGTGCGCGGGGAAGGCGGCGTATTGCGGAACAAAGACGGCAAACGGTTCATGTTCGACGACATTCCCGATCTTTACAAAAACCAGACGGCGGACAATCCCGAGGAAGGCTGGCGTTATTGCGCAGGCGACAAAAACGCCAGGCGTCCGCCCGAACTGCTCACCCGCGACCACGTCGCCCGCTGCATCCGGCGCGAAGTGAAGGCCGGCCGCGGCAGTCCGCACGGCGGCGTGTTTCTTGACATCGCGTGGATCAAGGAAAAGATTCCGAACGCCGTCGAGCACATCAAACGCAAACTGCCGAGCATGTATCACCAGTTCATGCAGCTGGCGGACCTCGACATCACTCAAGAGCCGATGGAAATCGGCCCCACAACCCATTACACCATGGGCGGCATCCGCGTGAACGGCGACACGCAAATGTCCAACGTGCCCGGATTGTTCGCGGCGGGCGAATGCGCCGCCGGGTTGCACGGCGCGAACCGGCTGGGCGGCAATTCCCTTTCCGATTTGATTGTGTTCGGCAAGCGCGCCGGAGAATTTGCCGCGAAATTTGCGAAGGAACACGGTGCCGGACAGGTCAATGACGCACAGACTGAAGCGGCCGCACGGCAGACGCTCGAACCGTTTGATCGGGGCGCAAAGTCGGGCGGGAGTGCCGAAGGGCCGTATCAGGTGCAGCACGATTTGCAGGAAATGATGCAAAACCTCGTGGGCATCGTGCGGCGCGAGGACGAGATGGTCCGGGCGCTCGACGGGTTGGGCAAGCTCTGGGAACGTTCCCGGCGCGTCGCCGTCTATGGCCACCGCGAGTACAATCCCGGCTGGAACACGGCGATTGATTTGAAGAATCTGCTGGCAGTTTCCGAAGCCATCACCCGCGCAGCCATCGAACGCAAGGAAAGCCGTGGCGGCCATTTCCGGGATGATTTTCCAGGCAAGGACCCGGCCTCCGGCAAGGTGAACATCGTGGTGCGCAAGGGCGCGGATGGCGCGATGCAGGTGCGACGCGAACCGATTCCCGAAATGACGGTGGAATTAAAACGGGTCATCGAGGAGATGAAATGAGTACGGCCACGTTTAAAATCTGGCGTGGTGACGCCACCGGCGGAAAATTCGTGGATTACACCACGGAAATAACCGAAGGCATGGTCGTGCTCGACGCCGTCCACAAAATCCAGGCGACGCAGGCCAACGACCTCGCCTGCCGCTGGAATTGCAAGGCCGGCAAATGCGGCTCCTGTTCGGCGGAAATTAACGGCATGCCGAAGCTCATGTGCATGACGCGCATGAACACCCTGCCGACGGACAAGCCCATCACCATCGAACCGATGAAGGCGTTTCCGAGCATCCGCGATCTGGCCACGGACGTTTCCTGGAATTTCCGCGTCAAGACGCAGATCAAAAAGTTCAAACCGCGCAAACCCGACGCGCCGGACGGCACCTGGCGGATGCAGCAGTCGGACATTGACCGCGTGCAGGAGTTCCGCAAGTGCATCGAATGTTTTCTCTGCCAGGACGTCTGCCACGTGTTGCGCGAGCATCACAAGCACGATGAATTCATCGGCCCGCGTTTCCTGGTTTATACCGCCGCGCTGGAGATGCATCCGCTCGACACGGAAGACCGGTTGCCGGAATTGAAGCAGGCGTATGGCGTTGGCTTCTGCAACATCACCAAATGTTGCACGAAGGTCTGCCCGGAAAGCATTGCCATCACCGACAACGCCATCATCCCGCTCAAGGAACGGGTGGTGGATGAATACTTTGACCCGCTCGGCTGGCTGTGGAAGCTGTTGCGGCCGAAGGTCTGAAAGCAAGGCTTAGACTCCCACGCCTTCTTCTTCGGCTTCCTTTGTCGCCACGAGGTCTTTTTCCGCCAGTACCCAATCCGCCAACGTCAGCGGATGCTCCGGCAGCCTGTCGCGATACAAGCGATACGCATGTTCGCGCACCATGCCGGGCGTGATACCGGGAGTGACCGGTTTGGGTTGTTCGACGGCTTTTGATGTTTTGTCCTTCGTTTTCATACGAGACTCCTGATTTAACATAGGCCTCCCCGCCTGCTGCGCAAGTGGTGCAAAGGGTTGGGGTTCTGAAATTGGCCGCCGAAAGGCCCGGCTCGCCGGGCCGTAGCCTGGAGCGGATTGTCCGTCTGCATTCATCGGCGCGCCTACGCACTTCGTGCTTCGGCGCGGCAGTCTTCGCTTTCGCTGCGCTTCAAGCGAAGGCTGGTGCGCGGTACAAGACTTGAACTTGTGACCCCTACCGTGTCGAGGTAGTGCTCTGCCAACTGAGCTAACCGCGCATCCCGGCGTTACGACCAGCGTGGCAATCCGTTCGCGCCTTGGCAAGCGCGAATTGGTCGCGGGCGACCATCGAAAATTTACATTTCAACTTTGAAGTTGTCGCATCCAATTGTTACGCTGCGGACATGTCACGCAAGACGCCAGCAGGTTCGGGCAATGGCTTCAACGACATTATCGGCGTCGCGCTGCTGGCGGCGGCGTTGCTGCTGCTGGTCGCGCAGGTTTCGTTCGATCGCTACGACCTTGCGTCCAACCGCACGCCGCCCAACAACCCGATACACAATTTGATCGGGACCTACGGTGCACACGTCGCCAATGCGTCGTTTTTTCTCTTCGGTCTCGGCGCCTTCGTGCTCCCATTTTTGCTGGCGGCATTCGGGCTGGGCTATTTGTTCAATTTTATCGGTTATCTGCGTGAACGGCGGGTTTGGTCGGTCGTTTGGGGCGTCGTGATGATGCTGTCGCTCACGGGCTTGCTGCACATAATGAACCGGCCCCTGCGGCATTTGTGCGCAAACATCAACGCACCGAGCGCGGGCGGCTGGTTTGGTTACTTCACCTACGATTATGGTTTCTGGATGCTCGGTGCGGTCGGCGCAACCATTGTCTATGCAACGCTTTACCTCATCAGCCTGCTTTTCCTGACCGATTTCCGACTCGGCGACTGGTTGCGCCGATGGTTTGAAAAAACGGAAGTTACCGAAGGCGCAACCGCCGAAGAAACTGCGCTCGACCGCCGCGCGCGCGAACTCGAAAAAGAGGCGAGGAAATTACAGGAAGAGGTCGCGCGCTCCGGCCTCGGCGCGGATATGCAGCCCGTGCCGGAGCCGACCGTGCGCGATTTGAGCGTGCCGCCAGCCAAATCCGCGCGTGGCAAAAAAACTTCGCCGCCTGAAGCGTCCGGGGAATCCGCACCCGCCACGGAAGGCGAAACCGCTTCTCCGCGCGACGTGGCCCCGGCCACAACCGGGGACATTCTGGGTAAAAAGCCGGAAACCGAAAAATCCGCGGAAACAAAAATCGGGGAACCGGAAAAAGTTGACTCGGAAAAGCCCGCGGAACCGGCGGTTCATCTGGCGGACGGTTCGGTGCCGGCCAAACCCAGAACGAGGCCCAAAAGACCAAAGCCGATCACCGTCGCCGCGACACCCATCATCGGCAATTATCAGTTGCCGCCGCTGGATTTTTTGCAATACCCCGACATGACCGTGAAGCCCACCGAGTCGAAGGAGGAGTTGATGGCCAACGCGCGGCTCATGCAGCAGACGCTCGCGCAATTCGAGATCGATGTTTCGCTGGGCGACATCACCAAAGGCCCGACCATCACGCGCTACGAATTGCATCCCGCGCCGGGCGTGAAGCTGGAAAAAATCACCGCGCTCTCGAACAACATCGCCGCCGCGCTCAAGGCCGAGCGCATCCATATCCTCGCGCCGGTGCCCGGTAAAAGCTCCGTCGGCGTCGAAGTGCCCAATCCGGTCAAGACGAAGGTCATCGTGCGTGATTTGTTCGAGTCCGACGAATGGCGCAACAGCAAGGCGAAAATTCCGATCGCGCTGGGCAAGGACGTTTATGGCCATCCGATTGTCGCCGACCTTTCGGAAATGCCGCATCTGCTCATCGCCGGCAGCACCGGCTCCGGCAAGTCCGTCTGCATCAACGCCATCATCACCTCGCTGCTTTACCGTTTTTCACCGGACCAGCTCCGCTTCGTGATGATTGACCCGAAAGTGGTTGAACTGCAGCATTACAACGCCCTGCCACACCTCGTCGTGCCCGTCGTTACCGATCCGAAGAAGGTCATCCTGGCCCTGCGCTGGGTCGTCAACGAGATGGAAAAACGTTACCAGATTTTTGCGCGCGTCGGGGTCCGCAACATCAACTCGTTCAATGCGCGTCCCAAAAACAAGCCGTTGCCGGAGACCGAACCCGAATTGCCGCTCACGGCCAAAAAGGAAAAAGTCGAGCCGGGCGCAGAAGGTTTTGCCGTGGAGGTGGACGAGGAAATCGTGGTGCCGCGTGACGACGACATCGTCATTCCCGAAAAGTTGAGTTACATCGTTGTCATCATTGACGAACTGGCGGACCTGATGCTGGTCGCGCCGGCCGACGTGGAAATGGCCATTGCGCGTATCACGCAAATGGCGCGCGCGGCGGGCATCCATTGCATCGTCGCCACCCAACGGCCGAGCGTGGACGTCATCACCGGCGTCATCAAGGCGAACATTACTGCTCGCATTGCGTTCCAGTGCGCGTCGCGGGTGGATTCACGAACGATTCTCGACGCGATGGGCGCGGACAAATTGCTCGGCAAAGGCGACATGCTGTATCTTCCGCCCGGCTCGGCGAAATTGATTCGCGCCCAGGGCGCGCTCATCACCGACCAGGAAATCATGAGCATCGTTGGGTTCATTGCCAAACAGGGTAAACCGAACTACGACATGGAAATCCATCAGCAGCTTTCCCAACCCGTGGCCAGTTTTGAAAACGAAACCGGCATTGACGAAGACGAGGAACTCATCCAGCAGTGCATCGAAGTCATTCGCAGCGAACAAAAGGCGAGCGTCTCGCTGATGCAACGGCGGCTGCGCCTCGGCTACACCCGGGCGGCGCGCATCATGGACGAACTGGAAAACCGCGGCATCGTCGGCCCCAGCAAAGGCGCCGAACCGCGGGACATTTTGATTGATCTGGACGGCACGGGCGCGGACGGCGGCGGGCAAAGTGCGGTCTGAAAGTGGGGAACATTCAATATCCAACATTCAACGCCCAACACCCAAGGCGCCGCCGAGATGGGGCGAGCATTGGACGTTCGATGTTGAGCGTTGAATGTTGAATGTTTCCCGAATCAATTCTTCCGTACCATCTCCGCATGAAACATTTTCTGACAACGCTGCCCCGCAACCTCATTGGCTGCTTCACAGGCCGGAGGCTCGTCTGGCATGTCATTGCCATCCTCTTCACTTTCATACTAGTCATGTCCGGGTTCGACTGGCGCTATTTCCTCGCCACCCGCGATCCAACGCTTCGTTCGTGGATGTGGCCCGCAGTCGGAATTGGCGGGTTGCTGCCCTTCTATCTGCCACTGCTCCTGCTTGCTGTTGGTTTCGTTGCGCGAAATGCAAAAATCAGTTTGACCGGCTGGGCCGTCGGTCAAGCGGCACTCATCGGTGCATTGATCGTGGTCGCATACAAAACGTTTACGGGCCGCGCTCATCCTGCACACAGTGCCGGCGCGGATATCAGTCACGTCTTCCATTTCGGTTTTCTGCGCGGCGGTGTTTTCTGGGGCTGGCCATCATCGCACACCACCATCGCTTTCGCCATGGCCGTGACGGTGTGCACGCTCTGGCCAAAACAATGGTGGTTGGGTCTGGTGGCGCTCCTCTACGCTTTCTATGTCGGCATCGGCGTCTCCATGACCATTCATTGGTACTCGGATTTTGTGGCGGGGGCGATTATCGGCTCGGTCATCGGGACCGTGGTCGGGAAAAGTTTTGGGGAAAACATTCAACGCTCAACATTCAACACCCAATACCGAAGGTGACGCCAAAATGATGCGAGCATTGAATGTTCGTAGTTGAGCGTTGAATGTCGAATGTTTCCGGAATCAATTCTTCCAGACCCAATCGCCCTGGGCGTAATCCGTTCCGCCATTTTTGGCCGGAGGCGAGTCCACCCCGCCGTCATCTGTTTCATTCCAACCGATCGAGTAGAGCAGAAATTTTCCGCTTGCCGAGCCGGAGCTTTGCGAAGGCTGGTCTGCCATGCGGCGATAATGCAACGGTTGGCCGCCGATGATGTCGTGCGGCAGCTTTTCGATGAACTGCGGCACGAGTGCATCGAGGGCCTCAGGATATTCGCCATGGGCGAGCCGATAGCGTTCGAGCGCACAAACGACTTGCGCTTCGTTTACCAGCGTTTGATTTTTTGTTGTTGTTTGCCATGCCTTTATGAAATTGGGAATCATCATTGCCGCGATATAATTATAAGGCGAGGCATGGCCGAATGTCGCATTCATGTCGACCGCTGCATTGTTCATGGCACGCGGCGAGATAAGCTGTTTTCCTGTATCAACGGCTTCGATTTCCTTCTGCAGCAATTGAGCATCCGTAACCATATTGAAATAGACCCAGCCGCGCGGTGCCGACAAAATGAGCAAATACATCGGATTCTTGAGCCTCAACCGAAAGGTGCTGGTTTTATTTTTATCTACGGAAAATCCCACGCCAGACAGCAGGTCGGCAACTTTATACCCGGGCGTTGTTTCCAAAGTGCAGGTTGAGGCAGCTTGTTCCGTATTGAAGCTTTCGACCACAAGTTGAGGTAAATTAATCTTCTCGAGCTGTTTCTGAAGCGCGGCTAGTTGCGGTTCCTGCCATGCTTGTTTCTGTAGGCCATCGGCAATAGTATTTACATAACGCCCGGTGATGGCGACGTTTACCATCGCATCGACCAGTAACATAGGCTTGCCCGTCGGCGCACGTTCAAGCAAATGGCGGGAGTCATTGAGCAACATCACTTCACGCAAAGCCTTTTCCGGCTGTCCGAGCAGCAGATGACATTTTGCGCGCTGCGCGAGAGCTTGTGCCAATACTCTGGAAGAAACGAAATTTGGAATGGGTATTTCGAATGGACGTGAATAATTACCATCCATCCGCGCATATGGCCGTTTAATCGCGTCACGAATCAAATCAAACTCGGGTTGGAATTGATCGCTCCATGCCAGAAATGTTGCTGCTGCTGTCGCATTTGTGATGACCGCAACTTTGTCCGCGTTGGTTAAAAGTCCATATAGCTCATTGGTGTAAGACGCGGTAAAACCTGGAGAATTTCGTTGAAACCATTCCTGCATCTTCGGCGCCTTGAAAAAATTCTGGTCATCCGGCACGGGTGGCGGGATGTATTTGTCCCAATCCAGCACCGCGCCTTTGGCTTCGAGTTCGTGTTTGCAGTTTTCCCACGCGCGTTTGCCACGCCAGTCTTCCTCGGTGTAAAAAAGAGCAATCAGCGTTGCGAAAATGGCCAAGGTGATCAACATCCGGCGTAGAATCCGCCAGCTTTTTTTGCCCCTCGATGTTTCGTTCATAATTTTCTTTTCCTTGTAGCAGCCGGCATAAGCCGGCTCATCACTTCAAATTTGAGCGGACTCACGTCCGCTGCTACGTCTTCAACATCTCAATCCGCCCTTCGCTTCTCGGCTGTGGCACAAATGGTTTCGGTGGCTCGACGGCGCGCGTTTCATTCGGCCCAATCAATTCGGCCAGCAATTGTTGCTGTTGTCGAAACACCAGAATCATTTCCGGCGACACCGGCGGAGATTTTCGCGCCATGAGCTCGGATGGATCGCGCTGCGAAAAATTGAAGATGAAAAGCGCAATCCACACCGCGGCCAATCCCGTCCAAATCCGGCGGCAAGGCCAGATCAGCTCCAGCCAGCAGTTGAAAAAGACATTTTGCGGTTCTGGCCGACGAATAGATTTGGTGTTGGCTGCTTCTTGAACCTCTTTCGTCCAGCGGGTTTGGGCATCCCGGGTTGGTATGACGTGCGCGAAGTTTGCTTCCCAGCCTGCCAGCGGCTTGGCCAGCGACATGATTTCGTCGTGGTATTTCTGGCAATCCGCGCACTCCGCCAAATGTGCCCGGACTTCGCTCATTTCCGGCTCCGCCAGCGCGCCACTGGCGAGGAGACAAAGTTTCGCGCGGTGGCGCCGGCATGGGTTTCGAAACCATTTCATATTCATTTATCCTCTCCCGGTCCCGAAAGGTTCATTTTCGTTTTGCGCATTTTTTCGAGTGCATGATGCAGGCGGGATTTTACCGTGCCGATGGAACAACCGAGAACTGCCGCCATGTCCGGCAACGAGGCGTCTTCAAAAAAACGCAGTGGAATAACGCGGGCATGTTTTTTCGGCAGCAACTCGATGCACTGGCGTAATTGGGCGAAAAATTCCTTTTGCGCCACAACCTCGGCGGGTGAAGGTTCCGGCACCGCAACGTTTTCCTGTTGGTTGCGCAAATCTTGGGCTTCAAACAGTGACAACAATGTCAGGGCGATTGGGCGTGATTGCGCCCGACGCACGGATTTCTGATAGCGATGCAGCAGGATGGCGTAGAGCCAGGTCGAGAGCCGGCAAGACCCGTTGTAACGCGGAAAACTTTTCCACGCCTCGATCAGGGTTTCAGAAACGATGTCTTCTGCCAGGTTCAAGTCGCCAGTCAACGCGGCGGCCTGGCGCAACAGGCGCGCTTGCAGTGGTTCGATCAAAAGGCAAAAGGCCGGCGCGTCTCCTGCGCGTGCACGAGCGAGAAGTTCCGGTGCGACCGGCGGCGTAAGGCGGTCGTCAGAGATGACCATCTATCTATCAATCCCCGCTGCCGCCGAAAAGGTTCAAAGTATTTTTGCCGCCTGCGTGCCGAGCATGGCCCGATGAGAACATTCAGCGTTCAACACCCAAGGTGACACTGGCATGACGCGGGCATTGAGTGTTCGACGTTGAGCGTTGAATGTTGAATGTTTTCTATTTTTACTTCACCGGGTATTGCCACACCCAGTCGCCTCCCTTTTCATCGAACAAGGTCTTTCCAGGCACCCCACCGTCGTCCTTTTCATTCCAACCGACCGAATAGAGAACGAATTGTCCATCAGAGGTAGGGCGATACTCGTAAAGCTCGCCGGGAATCACGTCGTTGGGCAGTCGGGAAATGAATTTCGGAACTAGTGCATCCAGATTTTCCGGGAATTGGCCGTTGGCCAGCCGGCATCTATCGAGGGCACAGGCGATGGCGGCTTCATCCACGGCAGTTTGGGCCGCCGCCGCTCTCTGGGGTATTTTATGCAACGTCGGCAAAAGCAGTACAGCCAGGAGCTGATGACGGGTACAAACGGTTGTCACAGAATTGCGCCCCGCAAATGCCTGGGTCAGGACATTGACGTTGGATTCGATTTGTTTCGGGAGAACCTGTTTTCTTTCCACGTCAAACGCTCCGTTCAATTGCGATTGAAAGAGTTGGCAATAATGTAACTGTTCCAAATCGTACCATCCGTGCGGAACGATCCGGCCAAACAGATTAGCCAGAGATGAACCCGTATGGTTCGGGTCATCGGTCAAATCGTTCAGATGATATTTGCCGCGTTCCAGAAGCTCGGCGGTCAGAATTGCGGCGGCGCGTTCGCTGGCAAGAGAGCGTTCCATCTGGGGAAAAAAATCACATTGTTGGAAAAGCACCAGCAGTTCCTGAAGCTGGGCGTCCGACCACGCGCGTTCGGCCAACCCTTCCCAGACCGGCTGAATCGCCAGGTGTACGCAAGCGAGGCGAACCAGGTATGAAATCAAAAATGGCTCGTCTTTTGCCGAATCGGCCAGATAAAGCATCAGCTTCACGTCCGCCAGCGCTTGGTCGCTCTGGCCGGCGGCCAATTCGGCGCAAGCCCGAAGCTGCAAACGCTGGACGGTTCTTTTGATATTACCCAAATGCGGCAACAGGATGCCCCACGGATTGTCCAAGTCGTAAACCACCGCATACCGCGCAGAAGGCCGGTCGCTTGCGGCGCGAAGCTGATCCAACTCGGTCTCGCTGGATACTAATCCGGCCAGGACCGTTGGCGCCGCCGCCGCACGCGAGGTCAGATCAAGTTTCCCCGATGATAATTTCTCGTTTGAATTTGTCCGACCGGATTGAATGGCATCAAAGGCCGTTTTCCAGGCAACGAGATCCAGGAAATAACGTTCGCCGCCTTGATAAGAATTACCCTCAGGTGCGGGCGGATTCGGGTTTGTCTGAGAGCCAAGCATGCTGCTCGCCAACGAATAATTGTCTGACCACTTTTTGACGAAATTGGTCCTCTGCGTGAACCACGATTCAATGACCGGAATGGCCGCGAAATTTTGATCGTCAGGAATGGGTTTAGGAATGAACGCCCGATAATCAAGCTGCGCGCCGCCGGCTTCGAGTTGCAGGCGATAATTGTTCCATGCGTGCCAGCCGCGCCAGTCTTCCTCGGCATAAAACAGCACGATGATGGTTACCAACCAGGCCAGCCCAATCAACAGTCGCCGGACAACGCGGGTTCGCGGCCTCGCGGTTTCGCCGGGGTCCTTGGATTTTTCGTTCGGGTTCATATAAATCAGGCCGTCAGGATTTCATAACGCCGTTGGCTTCGCGGCTGAGGCAGAATCAATCTCTGCGGCCCGGCATCGCGCGAGTCGGATGGTTGAATCATCTCCAAAAGCTGCCGGCGATTTTCGCGCAGCGACGCCATGATGATTTGCGCGGAGGGAATTTTTTGGACGGGAGCCGACGCCGCCAGACCCGGCGAATGGCCGGCGTTCAAACTCAGAAAGGCAATCACGAGCCAGGTGGCGCTCATCCCGGCCAGATGCCAGCGCAATGAGAAAAGAAATTCGCGCAAGTTGTAGCGGCGGTCTGTGACCGCCGTTGAATCTTCGATGCGGTGGTGACCAACTGACGCCACAGCCGTTTCCCGTATTGCGTCGAGCTTGGGCGCGGCGGCTTGATGCCGTTCCAACAGAATTTCACGCGGCGTTTTCATACCGTTCTTCGGGTGGGGCGCGTCATTCCGTCCACCCTCCGCAGTACTGCTACGGAGGACGGGTGCGCGCCGGCATTGGTGTGCAAACGAGCGGCAGGCAGGAAACTGCCCGCCCTACCTTTGTGTCTCCGCGTCTCTGCCATATTTGTCTTCATTTTTCAAAATCAATTTCCGAAGTGCGCGCTTGGCGTAGAACAATCGCGATTTTACAGTGCCTGGCGGCGTGTTCGTGATGCGCGCGATTTCTTCAACCGAAAAATTCTCGACGAAGTGCAGCAGTAGCACCGCGCGTTGCGGCAACGGCAATTGGTTCAGCAAATTCACGAACTCAGCCTCCCGTTCCTGCCGGATGAGCAAATCGTCCGGGCCGCTTTCAGGTTCATCCGGTGTTTCGGCAATTTCATCGAGTGAAACTTCCTCGCGATCTTGTTTTCGCCAGCGTTGAATGCATTTCTGATGCGCAATGCCGAAGAGCCAGCTGCCGAATTTCGCGTCATCGCGCAGGCCGCCAATGTGCCGGACGGCGGCGATGAAAGTTTCCTGGACGAGGTCGAGGCTCGTCTGCTCGTGATGGACCAGTTCAAAGACATAAACGTAAAGCGGCAGTTGATAGCGCCGAAAGAGAACGTCCCAAGCCTCCGGTTTTCCGTCGCGGGCCAGTTGCACGGGCAGTTGTTCGCGTTCAGCCACTACCAGCATTTACACCAGGAGGAATGCGCGAGGCGAGAAAAGGTTCAATGCGGCGGAAGATTTTCAAAAACATCGAACATTCAACCTTCAACATCGAACATCCAATGATTTGAGGTTCGCAAGCGCCCGAGGATTGGATGTTGGGTGTTGAGCGTTGGAAGTTGAATGTTCCCCTCTCAGTTCTTCCAGACCCAATCACCCTTTTCCAGGTCAACGGAACCGTCAGCCTTCAGCGCAACCTGCCCGCCATCGTCCTTTTCATTCCAGCCAACGGAATAGAGCAGGAAATTTCCGCTTGCCGCGCCGGAGCTTTGCGAAGGCGGGTCCGTGCGGCGATAATGCAATGGTTGACCACCGATGATGTCATGCGGCAGTTTTTCGATGAACTGCGGCGCGAGCGCATCGAGCGTTTCAGGATATTCACCGTGTGCGAGGCGGCAACGTTCCAACGCGCAGGCAATTTGCGCTTCGTTCGCCATTGTTTGATTGTGCGCGGTTGTTTGCCATGCTCTGGTAAAATTGGGAATGCTTTCTGCCGCGATAAATTTGTAAGGCTTGGCAATCGCATTCATTTCAGGGGTTAAATCCGCGAACTTTTGTGGCTGGATTATGTCGGTTGCAGAATCAAAACCTTCGGCTTGTTCATAGACCAGTTTGGCAGACGTTGCCATGTTTTGATAAATCCATCCACGCGGCATTAACATCCATTTCAGATTTTTCATTTTTTGCCATGGGCTTATTTTGCTGCCTTTGCTGCCGGGCACATTCACTTGAAACCATTCTTTCAACTTCAGAGTTGGGGTGGTTTCAAGTGTATGTGTTGTTGCCGCCGGTTCGCTTTCAAAGGCCTGGACAACAAATAACGGCAGATTAATTTGCTCGAGCTGTTCTTGCACCATGGCAAGTTGCGGCTCATGCCAAGCATGTAATTGCAAACCGTAGGCGACGGTGTCCACATACACTCCGGCGATGGCGACGTTGATCATTGCTGCAACCAGGGTCATCGGCTTGCCCGTCGGTCCGCCTTCCAGAATACGCCGGGAATCGTTCAGCAAGGTCAATTCGCGCAGAGCTTCCGGCTGGCCGAGCAGCAAATAACACTGGGTCCGCTGTGCCAGGGTCTGCGCCAGCCAGCGCATCGTCACAAAATTAGGAACTTGTACTTCATCCGGCTGCGAATAATCGCAGTCTATCTGCGCGTAGGGTCGTTTCAGGGCTTCGCGGATTTCTTCAAAGTCCGGCTCATACTGGTCGCTCCATTTCAGATAGTCTGCCGCTGCTGTGATCCTCACCTCGGTCAGCGACACCTGAAACTTTCCCTTGTCACCGGTGGCTTCGACCCGCAAATGGCCGATGTTGGTGACGGTGTCCGCCGACATGAGATTTTCCAGTTCGGCCACGGATGGCGGCGGATCTGCCAGCAGAATAATTTGCGTGGGGTTGAGGTTGGTTAATTGAAATTCTGAAAATTTGAAACCTTGGGAACCGTTGGCACTCCGGCCAATGGTGTTTTGGATCAATTGGCCAGCTTTGCTCCGCGCGGCGGGGTCATTGAACTGAAGCACGAGCCTGTTCCCGGTGGATTTAAATGTGGCACTGCCGGGCGGTATGACCGTGAGCAAGGCCACGGCAATCGACCGGGTCTTGGCAGTGTCGAGAATGGGGAAGGAATTGCTTTCCGTCGGGCCCAATTGGATCCTTGGCTGTTTGGCATACAAATCCGCCTCGCCATAATTTCTGGAATGGACAAAACTGAAAGCGATTTTTTTGCTGGCCTTGAAAAAATTCTGGTCGTCCGGCACGGGCGGCGGGATGAACTTGTCCCAGCCCAGCACCGCGCCTTTGGCTTCGAGTTCACGTTTGCAATTTTCCCAGGCGCGTTTGCCACGCCAGTCCTCCTCGGTGTAGAAAGCCGCAATCAGGACGGCCAAACCGAGAAAAACAAGAAGCAACCGCCGAAGGAGGGTTTTCATGTGATGCGTTTTACAGGGTTGCCAATCGCGCGTCAAACCCCCTAAATAAGGCGAATGCCAACGGTCGCCGAACAACTCCGCGCGGGGCGCGAAGCCAGACAACTCACGATCGCCCAGGTCGCCGAGGCCACCAAAATCCGCACCGATCACATCCGCGCACTCGAAGAGGGAAACTTCAATGTGTTCTCCGCGCCGGTTTATATCCGTGGATTTGTCCGCAACTACGCCACGCATCTCAAACTCGACGTGCTACAAGTCATGGCCGCGCTCGATGCCGAACTGGGCCGCACGGTAAAATTCAAGGATCCGCCGCCGCTGGTCGAGGAATCCAAAAGCGCGCTCGATCATGTAATGTTTTGGCTCGCTAGGCTGAATTGGCGGGTGGGAGTCGTCGGCCTCGCCGCCGCGGGGATTGTATTAATCGTCCTGCTCGCCGGCCTTGCGTGGTGGCACCACCGACACAGTCATTCGGCGGTCAACCTGCCGCCCGCCGTTTATCAATCCACCAACTCCGGTGAAACGCTGCCGCTGCCGAAACGTTAAGTTCCAAATTCCAAACACCAAGCTCCAGAGAAATTCCAACAACCAAACTTCAAACGTGGCAATCGCCATCAGAATTAAATCTTGAATGTTTGAAGCTTCTCTGGCGCTTGAATGTTGGAGCTTGGAGCTTTTTATTCACACGTCGCTCAAATAAATCGCCCGGTTGCGCCACAAATAAATCGCGCCGGACGCGACCGTCAGCACGACGGTCAGCCAGAGCATGAATTCCGCGAAAGCCGGCACCCATGACAGGAAAATTTTTTGCAGCCATGCCGGCCATTCCGCACAGGCGTCCACGATCAACAGCGCGTTGATGGCCACGATTTGCGAGACGGTCTTGTGTTTGCCGAAGTTTTCCGCTGCGAGCACGACGTTTTTTGATGCCGCCAGCAGCCGCAGGCCGGTGATCGCCAGTTCGCGCGCGACGATGATGATGACCATCCATGCCGCGACCTTGACCGGCGCGTTTGGATCCAGCCGCGTGCTTTCGACGAAGGCGATGAACGCCGAGCAGGTCATGATTTTGTCCGCCAGCGGGTCCATCAGGATGCCGAAATTGGTGATGAGCCGGTTGCGGCGGGCGAGCCAGCCGTCGAGGAAATCCGTGGCGCCGGCCAGGGAGAAAAGAACCAGCGCCAGCGTGTTGTGATACCAAATCGGCGAAAACAGCGCCCACAGAAAAAGCGCCGTCAACACGAAACGGAAGACCGTCAGCTTGTTGGGCAGGTTCATTTCTCGAAAGTGTAGGAGACGACGTGAGGAGTCTCACTATAAAAAATATTCGAGCCTCGTCACCTCGGCTCCTACAAAATCAATTTCAGGCTCCAAACTTGTCGAACATCCGGGCGTTAGCCTGCATGAGGCGGATGAGATACTTCGCCTCGAACACGCCAAGCGAGCCGAGGTTCGCGCCGGTTTCGGTGAAGCGTTCAAGTTTGTCCGAGCCGCTGAACGCCGAATGCAACAGCACCGGTTGCGGATGCCACGAATGGCCCTTGAGCGCACACGGCGTCGAATGGTCGCCGGTGATGGCGAGCACGTCCGGCTTTTTGTTCAGCAAAATCGGCAGCGCGGCGTCGAAATCCTGGATCGCCTTCATCTTGGCCACGAAATTGCCATCCTCGCCCGCCTTGTCGGTGTATTTGTAGTGGATGAAGAAGAAATCGAAGTTGGCGTATTCCTTGAGGTAACGCTCGAATTGTTCCGCGATGGTCGCCGGGCCTTCAATCTTCTTCATGCCGACGAGTTGCGCCAGACCCTTGTACATCGGATAAACCGCCAGACACGCTGGCTTCAACTTGTAGCGTTCTTGGAACAGCGGAATATGCGGCTGATGCGCGATGCCGCGCATGAGAAACCCGTTCGCCGGTTTTTCCTCCGCGAGGATGGGCAGTGCGGCCATGTAAAAACCCGTGATGAGCGCGGCCATTTTTTTCTGGCCGGCGTTGTTCGCGTCACGCGGATGAACGGTGGGAATGGGAAAACCTTCGCGGTTCGGGTCGGCGTCGGTCAGCGGGCCTTCGAGTCCGGCGCCGCGAAACACGACGACAAACCGGTGTTCCTTGCCGGCCTTGATGAGAATTTCCGTGTCGCCGAGTTCTTTTACTTCTGCCGAAAGCATCGCGCAAAGTTTCTCGCACGTCTCGGTCGGGATGCGGCCGGCGCGGCGGTCGGTGACAATTCCCTTTTTGTCGAGCGTGCAGAAGTTCGCGCGCGCGGCCACGTCACCGGGCTTAAGTTCCATGCCCAGACCCAGCGCTTCAATCACGCCGCGGCCCACCTGAAATTCCAGCGGGTCGTAGCCGAACAGCCCGAGATGCCCCGGCCCGCTGCCGGGCGTGATGCCGGGTGCGGCGGGTATCATGCGGCCCTGCGCGGAATCCTTGCAGAGCTTGTCAAGGTTCGGCGTGGTGGCAGCTTCAAGCGGCGTCAGGTAATTTTGTTCGAGCGTGGCGATGTCGCCGAGGCCGTCGAGCACGACCAGCGCAAGCTTGGCTTTGGTTTTAAGCGTCAGTTCGGAATAAAGCGCGTCCAAATTCATCCGTCCATTTTGCAACAAGCGTGCCGGAGCGCAATGCGATTCCCAATGGACGTGAAAAGTTGCGCTTTTCAGCCCTGTTATTTCTGTTAATTTTCCGCCGGTTCAGATTTTACATGAGTCAGGTGCCCGAACAAACCGCGCGGCGGGAAAATCTTCATTCCCTCCGCTGGCTACCCGTCATCGGGTCGGTGATATTGTTGGTGATGGTCGCGGTCATTTCGACCAGAACGATGTCGGAACTGAAGAGCGCGATCTATTGGCGCCAGCACGCTTCCCGGGAAATCCTCGCCGCGCAAACCTATGAGGACAACCTCATGAACATCCAGAACGGCATGCGCGATTTTGTGACCATGGGCGACACGACCGCGTTTGCCTTGTGCCAGCGCTGCATCAAACTGGAGCCGGAGCTGTATGACCAGCTCGTCAACCTGACGCGCGAAAACCCCGCGCAGCAACAAAGACTGAAAGACCTTTCCGTGGCGATGAAGGATGTTTTCGGCTATGACGCGCGCTTGATCGACATCTACAAGCAGCGGGGCGCCGAAGCGGTGCTCCGGATCGAACAGACCGGCGAAGGCAGAACCGTCACCGGCCACGCGCTCGAAATCTTGAAGACGTTTTACGCCGATGAACAAAAATTATTGGACGCGCGCGACGCCGCGGAACAGGCGGATTATCACAACGCCGAACGCCTGCTCATCGTCGGCAGCGTGCTCGTGGCCGTGTTGATTGTGCTGGCCAACATCATTGCCAGCCGCGAGATGGCCCGCCGCCGGCGCGCGGAAATCGAACGCGAAAAACTCATCGCCGAACTTCAACGGACCCTGGCCGAGGTGAAGACCTTGTCCGGCCTCATCCCGATATGCGCCTGGTGCAAAAGCGTCCGCAACGACCACGGCTACTGGCAAACCGTCGAGCAGTACGTCCGTTCGCACTCCGATGCCAGCTTCTCGCACAGCATCTGTCCCAGCTGTCAGGAAAAATTCAAGGACGAAATCGCCAAGGCCCGCAGCCCGGTTGAAAAATCGCCGTCACAAAATTGAACTTCGCCGACGAGGCTGCCAACCATTCAAAGTGACACCGCTGCTACTTCATGAATTTCACCATCGCCTCGGCGCGCGATTCGGGAACGGGAACGGCGCGGAAGTCGTGAACGATTACGGCGACTGGCTGGCCGAACATGCCGCGCTCCGCGAGAACGCCGGTGTGCTCGATTTGAGTTTTCGCGGACGGATCTGTCTGGTCGGCAAAGACCGCGCGCGGTTCCTGCACGGACAGGTCACGAATGACGTGAAAAAGTTGCCCGTTGGCTCCGGTTGTTACGCCGCGCTCGTTACCGCCAGGGGCAAAATGGTAAGCGACCTGAACATTTTCTGCCTGCCGGACGAACTGCTTCTGGATTTCGAGCCGGGCTTGACCGGAAAGGTTTCGCAACGGCTCGAAAAATTCATTGTCGCCGACGACGTGCAAATTGTGGACGCCGCGCCGCATTACGGTTTGCTGAGTGTGCAAGGCCCAAAGGCGGAAGCCGTCATCCGCGCGCTGTGGTTGTTTGGGTGGGGCGAGCGCCAGTCAGGCCGTAACCAGGCGAAGGCCGATCCTCGCGAGCCGCGTGCGCAAGCAAATCCAGACGGCTCGTCAGTAGCCTCGCCCCGCCAATTTCCAGCCAAACCGTTCAACTCTGTGAAAATTTCCGATGCGACTTTGGGCGAGATTTATTTGATGAACCACGCGCGACTGTTCTGCAAATTGGAGCGCCGGCCTCCGGCCCGGCTTGATTCGAACCATGAAAATTCCCAACACGCCGGGCCGGAGGCCGACGCTCCGTCGTTGGGATTCGACCTTTTCATTCCCAATTCCTCGCTCGGTGCGGTGGCGGACAAGCTCATCGCCGCGGCCAGACAAATCGGCGGATGCGCAGCCGGCTGGCAGGCGTTCGAGACCGCGCGCATCGAGGCGGGCATTCCGCGCTTCGGCGCGGACATGGACGAAACGAACCTGCCGCTCGAATGCGGCATCGAAAACCGTGCCGTGAGCTACAACAAAGGCTGCTACATCGGCCAGGAAGTCATCAACCGCGTCCACAGCTTCGGCCACGTCACGCGCGAACTGCGCGGCCTCCGCCTCGCTGGTGATTTGCAATCGTTGCCGCAGCGCGGCGACAAACTTTTCCACGATGGCAGGGAAATCGGTTACATCACCAGCACAGTGAAATCGCCGGCGCTCAATGCCAACATCGCGCTCGGTTACGTCCGCCGCGAAGCCAATCAAATCGGCACAGAACTGGTGCTGCGAACAGCAGCGGGTGAAAGTCCGGTAAAAATCGTGGAATTGCCGTTTGTCTCTTTGTAGGAGACGAGGTAACGAGTCTCAGATTTCTTCAACTCCGAATTCCTCATTCCGAACTCCGAAATATTCAGAGCCTCCTCACGTCGGCTCCTACAATTTCACGCCTCTTGTTTGTAATGACTCCGGCTGACCTTGGCCAGCCGTTTTTCCCATTCGCCCTTGTGTGCCAGCGGGTCGGCGTCCGTGCCCCAGAGTTTCTTCACCATTTCGCGCTGCGGCACGAACGGACACTTCGCTTTCGGATTTTTGAACGCGTCCTCCAGCGCGCGCAAAGCCAGCTGCGCGCCGGTCATCACCGCCGACTGGCCGAACCGCTCGTTGAGCTGGTGCGCCGCGTCATCCAGCGCGCCCCAGCGTTCTGCGTCGGTCTTGCCCCAAAGCGTCGGTTGCGTGTCCAGCCGCGCCAGGTTCCAGAACGCGATGCGGATTTGCCGGACCGGTTTGGCCTGGTCGCTCATCAATTTGCGGAAAATATTCTCCAGGACCGCGTTCATGACGGAATTTTGAAATTGCGGTTCATGGAAGCGGTGCCCGCCGCTGACTTCGCTGAAATCGTTGAACCGGATCGTCAGGCCCAGCTCGCGCGCCTGCATCTGCTCGCGGCGCAACTGCCCGACCAGCCGCGTCGCCTCGCTCAACGTGAATGTCAGCGCCCCCTCGTAATCCGGCTCGTCGTAAGGCAGCGTCGTGTTGCTGGAAATCGTGGTGCGGTCCTTGACCTGCAACAGCAACGGCTCGCTCCACAGGCCGTTGGCAAACAGCCAGAGTTGCTGGCCCCAAATGCCGAATTTTTTCCGGAGCAGGGTTGAAGGCAATTTTGCCACGTGACCGAACGTCTGCGCGCCAAGCGCCGCCAGCGCGCGTTGCCGGTTTTTGCCGATGCCGGAAAGCTCGCGGACGGAGCGGTCCTTTAAAAATTCCTTTTCGTCGCCGGGTTTGATTTCAATGAAACCGGGTTTGGCGGCGTCCGTTGCCAGCTTGGCCAAACGCGACGAATTCGCCAGCCCGGCCGAGACCGGCAATTTCACCTCGCGCGAAATGCGTTCGCGGATTTCGCCGACGTATTTTTCCGGCGTCGTGCTGCGCCAGACGTGACGGTCCATCGTGGTGAAATCCAGAAAGCCTTCGTCAATCGAGATGGGCACCAGCGTGGGCGAATATTCTTCGAGGATGCGGAACATCTGCTGCGACAGCTTCCGGTAATCGTCGTAGTGCGGCTTGCACAGCACGCCGCGTGGGCAAAGCCGCGCCGCCTCGAAACACGCCATGCCGGTCTTGATGCCGAACTTCTTGGCCACGCGATTGGCGGCAATGACGATGCCGTCGCCGCGCCGTCCGCCGCCGACCCAGACCGGGCGGCCCTGTAGCTCGGAATGGCGGGCAATCTCGCAACTGGCGAAGAAACTGTCGCCGTCCACGTGCAGGATGCGAATGGGTGTGCTCATGTTTCTTGTAGCCGCCGAGGTCACGAGGCGGACCGTTTCGGATGCGTTCGCTGAGGAATCCGCCTCCTCACATCGTCGGCTGCTGCGTTCTTCAGCTTCACCCAAAATCATGTGCTGTCAATCCTGACTTATTCACTTGGACAAATGCGGTCCAAGGGGAAATTACCGAAAGCCGGGCGCAAATTGCCGCTTGCCGCAAATTCGATTCGCGGCGATAATTTTGTTATGACCGCCACAGCCGTCATTGAACAAATCGAAAATCTGCCGCCGGAAGAACAATCGCGCGTCATCCAGTTCGCCATTGAACTCGCGCGCAAACGCCAGCTTACCGGAAAAGAGCTGGCCGCGCTCGCGCACCGCATGGTGGAGTCTGACGACCCGGCTGAAGTTGAAAGATTGAAATCCGCCCTCACGCGCGGCTTTTACGGCGAATAGCCATGCCCCGTATCCGGCGCACCCATCTTCCGCGCCTGCTGTATGCCCATTTGCTGGAGCGCGTCAAATCCCGGAATATTTCCGCCGATCAACTCGGTTTGTTCGCCGACTGGCTCGACACGCAGCCCGAAGTGCCGGAAGGAAAATGGTTCAAAAAATTTCCGGGCCTGACCGTTTGCGGCGAAGGCGAACTCATCAAAACCTTTTTGCAGCCCGGCCAGGTTGCCACCGGCAAAGAAATCAGTTGAATCCGGGAAAAAGCCCGTCAGGGCCGACATCTTTGTAGTTCCATTACTCCAATTGAAACCAAGCTCCGTCCCGCCTTCATTTTTCCGGCGTGTCCAGCCGAGCGACGTCAGCGGGAAAGCTAATCAGCGATGTGTCGCGCCTCCAAAGCGTGGCGAAAGTCCAGCGAAAATTGTGGAATTGCTCTTTGTGAAATAGTAAAAAGATGTTTAATGTCCACTCTGCTACAAAGCACGAGTTCTGAGGATGATTCGCGGCTTGTCGTCACGCTTGTGGCTGACGAAATCTTCGGCTCGATTCTCACCCTTAAAGATTGCGTTGGCATTTTGCGACAGTTTCAACTCGGCGCTGTTATCGCACGCGTGATTCTATTGTTGCACATCAACGCGCGTATCTTCATGGACACAGAGACATCAGACCCCGACCGCCGAAATCATCTGGTCGCTTTCATCAAGTTCATGTTTGATCAAAAACACGCTGAAGGTGTTGCGAGAGTCGCTGTTGAAGGAGAAAAATTATTCCGGCCAATGTCCGATCAGGCTTTGCTCGCAACACTTGAACTGGCATTAGTAGTATGTCCTCGCGATGGCGGTCGCGATTTCAGTTCGGATGCAGATCGCATGTCACTTACACATATAATTCTTTCCTTTCAGACTGATTTAATTTCTCCAGCTTTGAGGGGAAAGCTCAAATCTATAAAAAGATTCGCCGATTTAACCGAACAGGATTTCGCAGAACTTGTTCGTAACAACGCCGCCTGTAACACAAATACCTATACTCGGAACGCCATGGGGCGACTTTACGGTTTTTGCTGTGTGCCCGAAATTGGCGATGTTGTCAACGAACGCATGGGAATGTCTTTGAGCGATTGGTTTCACAAGCATTTTGAAATTTCTCCTCGCGAATATTTTTATCTGGCGTTTTTGCTTTCTGGTGCGGCGCAGCGACTTAACTTAGCCCAACCGGATTCGAAGGATTTATTTATACAACCAGAGTTTTTTTTCAAATCGATATGCGAACCGCAACGTTCTAATCTGCTTTCCCTTGTTCGTTTGTCCACATGTCGCATCGAAGACTTTGAGGCTGTTGAAAATCTTTCATCGTCACTGGCCGAATACGTTTATACGGCAACCAATTTTTTCATCAGACCAATTTTGGATATTGGTTCGGCTAGTGCATGTGTATCGCCCACCCTTTTAATGAATAAGTTTCTCACAGGCTTGCCTTACCTGGCGACTGAAGCGCGGAAGCAAGCTTTGGGATGCATTGGGAGCGATTTGCCTCCCGAAGAAGCAAAATCAGCACGAGCACCTTTTGGTTATCTTTTTGAACGCTATATTGTTTGGCTCTTGTCCCAGTGGTTTAAAAATTGGAATCGAACCGAAGTGATTTCGCCTTATTATTCTGGTCCAGATAAACAGAAATCTCCAGAACATGATTTGGTAATTGTGAGACGCGATGCAGCATTCGCTTTTGAAATCAAGGCGAGCGTCGCGAGCCTTGAATTGCGGCATAAGGGTTCCTTTGAACAAATTGACCGAATGGTAAAAAACGGTGCAGAGCAAGCTTATGAAGCTGCTCAAGCTCTGCGCGCAAGCAAGGCAATCCGAGCAAATGGCGAGGCGATTTTGGGTATCCGTCGAGTAATACCATGCGTCATTACTTACGATAGAATCCCTCTTTTTCCACCCATTACAGATTTCTACGAAAAGCATTTGGAACACGAAGCCAAAGCGCCTTATTTCCAAGAAGAGAACGGTATATATCCGCTACAATTCATGAATATTGACTTTTTGGAATCGTGGGAGACCTGCTTCGATCTGTGTTCTGAATCCGGTAGTCCTTTTGGCTATTTGGAAACTCGGGCGCGCGATCCAAAATTACGATTTCGAGACGTAGATATGAGGCGAGTTGTTGGCAAACCTCGACCCGAAAGTCCTCGCCCATTTGAAAACTTAGTGGAAAGATCTTTTGATCTTCTTGGTACAGAAATTCGTTCATGGATATCGCCTGAATTTCGTTAGTGCTAGGACCACCATCGGTCTTGTTTCCATTTAATCGTGTGAAATTTTCTCGCCCGTAAATCATTTTGCGGATTTAATCTCCCTGTGAAACAAAAGGCTTATGCCCGGGCGGGCGTGGACATTGATCTCGGCAACCGGGTCAAATCCACCCTGCCGCAATTGCTCGCCGCCACGCATCGTCGCGAGGTGCTGGGCAAGGTCGGCGGCTTCGGCGGTTTATTCGCGCTCGACCTGAAGAATTACCGTGAGCCGGTCCTCGTGTCGTCCGTGGACGGCGTAGGCACCAAGCTCAAAATCGCCTTTGCCATGGACCGGCACGACACCATCGGCGCCGACCTCGTGAACCATTGCGTCAACGACATCGCCGTGCTGGGCGCCGAACCGCTGTTCTTCCTCGATTACCTCGGCACGGGCAAACTGGAGCCGCACGTTTTCACGGAAATCATCAAGGGCTTCGCGCGCGCGTGCGCGGAAAATCATTGCGCGCTCATCGGCGGCGAGACGGCCCAGATGCCTGGTTTTTACCGGCCCGGCGAATACGACGTGAGCGGCACGATTGTCGGCGTCGTGGAAAAAAGCAAAATGCTCAATGGCCAGAAAACGGTGAAGCGCGGTGACGCGGTCATTGGCATTGCGTCATCCGGCCTGCACACGAACGGTTATTCGCTTGCGCGCAAAATTTTCTTTGAGCAGTTGAAATTGAAGCCGACCAGCCGCGTACAGGGATTGAAAGGCACGGTTGGTGACGAATTGCTGAAAGTGCACATCAGTTACGGCCCGCTGGTGCAGAAACTCATAAAAACATTCAACATTCAACATTCAACATTCAACGCTCAACTTCCAATCAAGGCTTTCGCCCACATCACCGGCGGTGGGTTTGTGGACAACATCCCGCGCGTACTGCCGAAAAATCTGGACGTTATCATCCGCAAAGGCACTTGGGACATGCTGCCGATTTTCCAGATCATCGCGGCGAAAGGCGGCGTACCGGATGTCGAGCTTTACCAGGTCTTCAACATGGGCATCGGCATGGTGGCGATTGTGTCGGCGGACAAAGCGGACGCAATTTTGAAATTCATCCGTGCGTCCACCCTCCGCAGTGCTGCTGCGGAGGACGGGCAGAAACATCAGGCGTGGCTCATTGGCGAAGTCGTCAACGGCAAAGGTGAAACGCGAGTCGAATAATCGCGCGCTTGTCTGTCAACGGTTGGCGGGTTACAGTCAGTACATGAAAACCTACGGTCAGGTGGTTGATTCGATTGAAGCTCTCCCCGATGAGCAGCAGGAATCATTGGTGGAATTGTTGCAGCAACGTCTAATCGAACGCCGCCGCGAGACCTTGTTCAAGTCAGTTCAGGAGGCGCGCAAAGAATTTAAGACGGGCAAGTGCCGTCCGGCCACACCGGCGGAAATCATGCGCAAGGTTCTCGCGTGAAACGCCCGCTCCTGCCTTCCAACGCTTTCGTTCGTTCCGCGCGCCGTTTCGCCCGCAAACATCCACAACTCGCGCCGGAACTTCAGTTGACTCTCGAACTGTTGGCCGAAGACGCATTTCATTCGCAACTCAAAACACACAAACTCAAAGGCAAACTTGCGGGTTCATGGTCATGTAGTGCGGGTTATGACTTGCGTGTCGTCTTTCAATTTGTGAAGCACAAGGGACAGGATGCCATTCTGCTCGAAGGCGTCGGTTCGCACGACGAAGTTTATTGAATTTAATCGTTCTCCGAGATTGTAGCAGCCGACGTGAGGAGGCTCCATATTTTCGATATACGATATACGATTTACGCCACGCACAGGACTTCCGAGAGCCTCGTAAATCTTCAATCTTCAATCGTAAATGCCTAATAGCTCATCCGGTCCAATTTCACCTTCCCCCGGAAGATCCAGTAGATGCAGACGGTGTAGGCAATCACCACCGGCACGCCAATGCACGCGATGACGAGCATGATGCCGAGCGTTTTGGCCGACGACGCGGCGTTGTAAATCGTCAGGCTGTTGTCCGGATAGGGCAGGCTGTAAATCAGGTCCGGATAAATGTTTAAGGCGAACAACGCCATGAGCGTGATCATTGCCGCGCACGACGACAGGAACGCCCGCCAATCGCGTCCGTGATGGAATTCGCGCGGGATGTTGGCGATGGACAGCATGTTCAACAAGGCGATGCTGAACAGCGACGGATTTTCGCGCACCCGGGCGGACAGGTGCGGCACATAAAGCAACGTGGTCATCGTGAGCGTCACGGCGCAAATCACGAAGAAGATGATGCAACTCATTGCCCAACGGCGCAGTTTGTCGTGCAACGCGCCCTCGGTTTTCATCGCGCCGTAAATCGCACCGTGCATCATGAACAACGCCACGGTGGTGACGCCGACCAGCACCGGATACGGCTTGAGCAGGCTGAGAAACGTCCCGGCGAATTCGCCGTTCTCATCAATCGGAATGCCCCACGCGATGTTGCCCAGCGCCACGCCCAGGAGCAGACCCGACAGCAGGCTGCCGACGGAAAATCCGATGTCCCACATCTGCCGCCACCAGCGCATCGGCTGCTTGCTGCGGAATTCGATGGCCACCGCGCGGAAGATCAGCGACGCCAGCAGCAGGATCAACGCGAGATAAAAGCCGGAGAAGACCGTTGCATAGACGTTCGGAAACGCGGCGAACAGCGCGCCGCCGCCGGTGACGAGCCAGACTTCGTTGCCGTCCCAGACCGGCCCGATGGCGTTGAGCAACGTGCGCCGCTCGGTATCGTCCCTGGTGAACAGGTGCAACGCGCCGATGCCGAGGTCGAAGCCGTCCAGCATCGCGTAGCCGGTGAACAGCACGCCGACGAGAATGAACCAGATGGTGTTCAGATCGAGATTCATAGCGTGAAATGAAAGCCTTGTATGGCAAATGACGAATTCCTAAGCCCTAATGACGAGATAATGACGAACGGCAAATGACGAATGGAGTTTCGGCGTGTCTTCCGCCATTCGCTATTCGTCATTGGGAATTGATTAGCCATTATGGTTTAGTCCTTAGTCATTCTTTTGTAGGCAGCGCGAGCTTGCCGGACGGCACGAGGTCAGCGTCATCCGGTCCGTGCTGGATTTTGTCGTTGAGCAGGTAAATGAACACCGCGAACAACAGAAAGTAAATGAACGTGAACAAAATCAGCGACGTGAGCACCACGTTGGCCTCCACGACTTTCGACAAACCCGCCGGCGTGCGCATCAGGCCATAGACAATCCACGGTTGCCGGCCAACTTCCGCCGCGAACCAGCCGAGTTGGTTGGCAATTTGCGGACCGAGCACGGAGAACACGAGAATCCACAACAGCCAGCGCCGTTCATGCAACGAGCCGTGCCGGAAATATAGAAATCCCAACGCAGCAATCGCGATCATCGCAAACCCAACGCCTACCATGCCGTGGAAAAACAGAAAGGACGCCTCGACCGGCGGTCGGTCTTCGGGCACATAGGCATCCAATCCTTTCACGGTCGCATGTGTATCGTTGAACGCGAGGAAACTCAGCATGCCCGGCACCTGAACGCCCACGACTTTTTCGTTCTTCTCGTCCACCCAACCGGCGAGCGTGAGCGGCGCGTTCGAACGTCGTGTTATAAAGTCCTTCAAACGCCGCGAGTTTGGCGGGCTGATTTGTTGCCACCCCGCGCGCGCTGCTGTGGCCGCTGACGAGCTGGAGCAACGATGCCACCAGTGCAACCGTCAACCCGACCCGCAGTGATGCGCGGGCAAAATCCAGATGCCGTTTCTTGAGCAGATACCATGCGCTCACGCTCACCACGAGAAACGCGCCCGCTTGCCACGCGCCGCAAAGCACATGAAAGAGCCGGTCCATCGACGACGGGTTGAACACCAGTTGCCAGAAATCGGTGATTTCGGCGCGCTCCACGCCGTTGTGAGTCACGATGTGGTAACCCGCCGGCGTTTGCATCCACGAATTGGCGACGACAATCCAGACGGCGCTGAAATGCGCGCCGAGACAGACCATGCACGTGGAAAAGAAATGCAACTTGCGGCCGACCTTGTCCCAGCCAAAAAGCAAAACGGCGAGAAAACCGGATTCGAGGAAAAAAGCGAAGATGCCCTCGGCTGCCAGCGCGCTGCCGAACACGTCGCCGACAAAGCGCGAATACGTCGCCCAGTTTGTACCGAACTCGAATTCCATCACGATGCCCGTGGCCACGCCGATGGCGAAGGTGAGGGCGAAGACCTTCGTCCAGAACCGCGCCATCTGGTGATAAACCGGATTTTTGGTTTTAAGCCACAGTCCCTCCATGCATACGAGCAGGATACCAAGGCCGATGCTCAACGGCGGGTAAAGATAATGAAACGCAACGGTGGCCCCAAACTGGATGCGGGCAAGTGTCAAAACATCCATACACGCTGATTTTGCAGGGGTGAAGTCAAACGGTCAAGACGCCAAAAAGAACGATAGTGTCTTAATTTGAAATTCGGAGCGCGAGTTGTCCCAACTCGCAGCAGGTTCTTACGAAAAGAACCATTGAAATCACGGACAGCTTGCTTTGCATTCAGGCGCGCTGCGGTTTGAGACAAACCGCGCTCCCTCAAATTAAGACACTACCGAAAAATGAAATTAAAAAATATTTTCCTGATTTGTTGATTTCCTGATTCAATGCCTTCCTCAATGAGACTCCTGGTCATCGGTTCGGGCGGACGCGAACACGCGCTGGTGTGGAAACTGGCGCAATCGCCGCACGTCGCCCAGCTGTGGTGCGCGCCGGGCAACGCCGGCATCGCCCAGGAACGGCTCGTGAAAAACGGCGCGCCCGTCGAGTGCATGAACATTGGCGCAGAGGATTTGCCGGGGCTGCTCGCGTTCGTGCAGGAGAAAAAAATCGAACTCACCGTCGTCGGGCCGGACAATCCGCTGGCGCTGGGCATCGTGGATTTGTTTCAGAAAAACGGGCTGCGAATCTGGGGGCCGAACCAAAAGGCGGCGCAATTTGAGGCATCGAAAGTTTTCTCGCAGCGGTTCATGGAGAAATACGGCATCCCGACAGCGCGTGCTGGAGCGTTTTCGGTGGCAGGGCCGGCAAAGGCCTTTGCGGCGTCGCTCGGCGGCAAATGCGCCGTGAAAGCCGACGGCCTCGCGCTCGGCAAGGGCGTTTTGATTTGCGCCAACGAAGCCGAGGCGAACAAGGCGATTGACGAAATCCTGATCGGCAAGGCCTTTGGCGCAGCGGGTGCGAACATTGTCATCCAGGAATTTTTGGAAGGCATGGAGATTTCGCTGCACGCGCTGTGCGACGGAAAAACCGTGAAACTTTTCCCCACGTCACAAGACCACAAACGCGAGTTGGATGGGGACCAGGGTTTGAACACCGGCGGCATGGGAACTTATTGTCCAACGCCGTTCCTGAGCGAAACGGAATTGGCGGAAACCGGCCGCAGGATTCTTGAGCCGTTCATGCACGGCTGCGCGGCGGAAGGGATTGATTTCCGCGGCATTCTTTATCCCGGCATTATGCTCACCGCAGACGGGCCAAAGGTGCTGGAGTTCAACGCACGCTTCGGCGACCCGGAAACGCAGGTTTATCTGACACGGCTGGAGAATGACCTCGTCGAACTGCTCGACGCCAGCGTCAACGGCACGCTGAACAAAATCGAAATGAAGTGGAGTCCGAGGGCGTCCGTGTGTGTGGTGATGGCCAGTGGCGGTTATCCCGGCAATTACGCGAAGGGCAAGCCAATCATTGGCCTGGCCGACGCGGCAAAATTGCCGGACACGAAGGTTTTTCATGCCGGCACGGCCAAAAGCGGAGACGAAATCGTCACGAATGGCGGACGCGTTCTTGGTGTGACGGCCTGGGCGGAGGATTTGAAATCCGCGCAAGCGGCGGCCTACACTGCAGTTGGGAAGATTTGTTTTGAAGACATGCATTGCCGCCGCGACATCGCAGCAAAGGCGATTTATTAACCACTAATTCATTGGTCGCTGCCGGGTGGCGATTGCCAATAAGTTTGGCCACCAGTGAAAATTGCCAGTCGCGACGTGGAATTTGGGTTTGGTCTAATTTTTCGGGTAATGACCCAATTGCCTATCATGTTCAGCGAAGTATCATCGGACATTCTGACTCCGTTCACAAACTTCGTCGGCGCGTCCTTCACAATACTTGCCGGTGCGATTTCATAAAGTTGTGTGAGCGTATCTTCCACAGCGGGATCGCAATATGGCTGCAACTGCGAAAGATCGCTGGGGAATTGCTTATTATTTGCTTCAGCGTAATCCATCAATGCCTTCGCAACGATAGTTCCAAATTCGCCTTCCGCTTGAAATCTCAAGAATTGTATTGCGCTCTGGTAATCGTTCGTTGTTTCAAATTTGCCTTCAGCAATGTTCAACCAATTCCGGTCAGTGAGAAATTGAAACTCTGGAATTGTTTCGTTTGGATGTTGCTCTACATATTGTTTAAGTTGATTTTCTTTGTCCACCAGTGCTTTTGCCGCCGTATCTGTCGGGTCATTTTTCTGTTGAGCTTCGCCGGTTTTAAATCGCGTCACTTCGTTGCGCAACTTCAGAAGTTCGGTGGTGCTTTGCTTTGATTTCAATTGCTCATTTTCCGCCAGCAATCCGGCCAGCCGGTTCGTTGCGTCGTCGCGCTCACGTTGCAATTGCTGGATTTGTTCGGCCAGCGGCGCTTGTTGATCTTGAAGCGTCTGAACCTGGTTGCGCAGTTGCGAGGCTTGGTGCGCTTCAAAGATTCCCGTTCCAACGGTGGCGGCAAGAGCCGCGCCGACAATTGTTTTTTGCAGTGTGGTCATGGCAATGGTTTTGGTAGCGGCGATTACGGTTGAAGTGGAAACGGCAGTTCCAGCCAAAACAGCGGCGGCGGAAATGGTGGCGACCAATCCCACGGGCGCGGCCTGGACGGCGTTTGCAGAAATCAAAACGGCCAGTCCGCTCGCGCCAATCGTCACATTGCGTTTCGAGAAAAATTCACGGAGGCGCTCGACGGCGCGGCTCACGCGCTTTTGCGCGGCATCCTCGGACGTTCCAAAAACTTCACCGACTTCGCGCAAGTTTTTGTTTTCAAAATAGCGCAGCAGAACTGCGCTGCGGTCGGCTTCGTTGAGCGACTCCATTGCTTCGTCAAGAAATGGTTCGATTTGCGTCCAATCTGCGGAAGTTGCATTCATGGTGTTCATCTCCACGGCGATTTGTTCGCGTAGCTGGCGGCGCGATTCTTTGCGGATGACGTCAATCGCGGTTCGTCGCGTGACCTGATAAAGCCACGCGGTCAAAATGGTGTCCGATTTGAGTTTACCCGCGTTTCGGGCCAGATCGGTGAAGACGGATTGTGAAATTTCCTCAGCCAGTTGCGGCGAGCGAACCTGCCGGAGCGCGGCGGAATAAACCAAGTCCACGCGCCGCCTGACAATTTCGGCAAAGGCAGCCTGCGAATTTTCCCGCGCGTATTGCCCCAGCAAATCCAAATCGCTTGTCATGCTTTTGAAAGTATATCGCCGCCGCTACGTGAAATCCGACAGAAAAGATTTACGATTGACGATACACGATTTACGCGCACTGAGATGATTGCCGGGGGGATTCGTAAATCGTAAATCGCAAATCGTAAATGTCTCACGCTTTACTTTCGCCCTTTTGTCGCGCAATTTGGATGCAGCATGACACAACGTTTCTTCAGGCTTTTGATTTTGGTGTTGGCGGGCTTGCTGGCGGCACCGGTTTTGTCGCGCGCGGGCGTGACCAACCTGGCGCTGGCGAAATCAGGGATTTTGGAAAGCAACGTGGCGTATCTCCGCGTCAGCCACGTTGCCGCCGGCCTGCCCGACGAAATCGGAGCGGCGAATCGCGCGTTGACGGCCACGAACAAAATTGCCGGGACCGTTCTGGACCTGCGCTTTGCCGACGGCGACGACGTGGCGGCCGCCACGGCAACGGCCAGTTTGTTGGCCGCAAAGAAGCTGCCGCTGGCGATTCTCGTGAACGACAGAACCGGCGGAGCAGCGGTGGCGCTGGCGACCACGTTGCGCGCAGCGCGGGCGGGACTGATTTTCGGCAGCACCTCGGCGGCAGTGAAACCGGATATTTCCGTCGCGGAGAACCCGGCTGACGGAAAAAAGTTTTTTGAAAATCCCTACGCGGCGCCCGCAACCAACGAAGTCGCCGCGTTGCGCGGGACAAACGAGTTCGTGTCCTGGGTGGACCACACGAGCGAAGCGGATCTGGTCCGTGCGAAAATCAAGGACGGCGACGAATTTGAAAACCCGCCGCCGCCGCACGCGGCCGGGCCGCAAAAGCCGGTGATTCGCGACCCGGTTTTGGCGCGCGCGGTGGACTTGATCAAGGGGCTCGCGGTTGTCCGGGAATTCCATCCTTGATTTCGGGTTGACGATTTGCGGTTCGCCACCCACCTTGAACTTTGCGCGGCATGAAAACCATTCTGTTCATCTGCACCGGCAATATCTGTCGCAGCCCGATGGCCGAGGGGCTTTTTCGCCAGGCGGCCGGCGGGCGCGGGGATTTCCGCGTGCTGTCGGCGGGCATCGGCGCGGCGAACGGCCAGCCGCCGACGCCGCATGCCGTGTCGGCCATGCGCGAGCTGGGCATTGACATTTCCGGACACCGCAGCCGGATGCTGACGGCGGACCTGGCGGAGCAGGCGGATTATATTTTTGGCATGACGCACAGCCACATGGACACGATTGGGCTGTTGTATCCGCAAGCGGAGGAAAAGACTTTTTTGCTGCGCGAATTTGACGAATCGCTCGCACCATTTGAAAAAGACATCAGCGACCCGATTGGCAGTTCTTACGAGGTCTATGTGAACTGCCGCAACCAGATCAAGCAGGGCCTCGCGTCACTTTTGAAGTTTATGGAACAACACGAAACCTTGTCCGCCCCGCCGGCGGCCAAAACCGCGCCCACCACGAACTTTGCGCTCGGCGCCGACCACGGCGGCTACGAATTAAAAGAGGCATTGAAACAGCATTTGCAGCAACGCGGCTTGAGCGTAACGGATTTTGGCGCGAAGTCGAAGGAGCCGGCTGACGATTATCCCGACTTCGCCCAGCCGGCGGCACAAGCCGTCGCCGCCGGCCGGGCGGAACTGGGTCTGCTGATCTGCACCACGGGGGTCGGCATGTGCATCGCCGCCAATAAAATTCCCGGTGCGCGCGCCGCGCTCGTCACCGACGAACAAAGCGCCGAGCTGGCCCGCCGGCACAACGACGCGAACGTGCTTTGCTTAAGCGGCAAAAAAACGCCGCTGGAAAGCGCCAGGAAAATTCTCGACGCGTTCATCGGCGCCAAATTCGAGGGCGGACGCCACGAACGCCGCGTGAACAAAATGGATGTCCGGCTCGCGTCCGCGCAACTCCGTTTGCGCAACGTGGATTCCGCCGTGGCTGAAGCCATCGAGCACGAGCGCCTGCGCCAGCAGGAAAACATCGAATTGATCGCCAGCGAAAATTTTGTCAGCCCGGCGGTGCTGGAGGCGCAAGGCTCCGTGCTCACGAACAAATACGCCGAGGGCTATCCGAAGAAACGCTGGTATGGCGGCTGCGAAAACGTGGACACCATCGAGCAACTGGCGATTGACCGCGCGAAAAAACTTTTCGGCGCGGAACACGCCAACGTCCAGCCGCACTCCGGCAGCCAGGCGAACATGGCCGTTTATTTCGCCGTCCTGAAGCCTGGTGACAAAATGCTGACGATGGATTTGAGCCACGGCGGACATCTGACGCATGGCAACAAGGCGAATTTCTCCGGCAAATTTTTCGAGATCGTCCACTATGGCGTGCGCCGGGACGACGAGCGGATTGATTACGACCAGCTCGCCGCCATGGCGCGCGAACACAAGCCGAAGATGATCACCGTGGGCGCCAGCGCGTATCCGCGCATCATTGATTTCAAGCGCATGGGTGAAATCGCCCGCGAAGTCGGCGCCTACCTGCTGGCGGACATCGCCCACATTGCCGGCCTGGTGGCGACCGGATTCCATCCCAGCCCGATGGCCCACGCGGATTTTGTGACGACGACGACGCACAAGACGTTGCGCGGGCCGCGCGGCGGATTGATTTTGTGCCGCGAGAAAAACGCGAAGGAAATTGATTCGACCATTTTCCCCGGCATCCAGGGCGGCCCGCTGGAACACGTCATTGCGGCCAAAGCGGTTTGTTTCCAGGAGGCGTTGCAGCCGTCGTTCAAGGCGTATCAGGGACAAATCGTGAAAAATGCCAGGGCGCTGGCCGACGGCATGAAGCGCAACGGCTACCGCATCGTCAGCGGCGGGACGGACAACCACCTGATGCTGGTGGACGTGGGCGTGAAAGACCTCACGGGCAAGGATTGCCAGAATGCGCTCGACGAAGCCGGCATCACGGTGAATAAAAACACGATTCCGTTTGAGACCCGCTCCCCGTTCCAGGCCAGCGGCATTCGTTTGGGCACGCCGGCGGTGACGACTCGCGGCATGAACGAAGCGGAAATGGCGGCCATCGCGGACATGATTTCGGAAGTGCTGCTCGACATCAAAAACGTTGAGGCGGCGCACAAGGTCCGTGAACGCGTGCGCGAACTCACGGCGAAATTCCCGCTGCCGTATTGATTTGCATTGAATCGGTGCCGCGGCGGGGCACAGGAGTTCCCAGGCATTCCCATGCAAGCCCATTTGAATGTGGACTCTCAGACGGCCGGAAGAGCCGGCAGACTGCGCTGGATTTTTTGGGTCGGGTTTGCTGTGAGTGCGGTCCTGATGGCCGCCGCCAGCCGCGGGGACCTGACCCTTGACGAAGTCGTTTCCCTGCAGAAGGCCGAGAGCGCCAAAACCTGGCTCGAAATCATCACGCAAAATCAAAACGACAACAACCATCTCCTCAATACTTTTTTCCTCCGTCTGCTCGGGAGGCAGCAATATCTTTTTGTTTACCGGATTCCGGCCGTATTGTTTGGCATTGCCACCATTGCGGCTTTGGGATTGACCGCCCGGCGTTGGGGGAAAGAGGAATCTGTCTGGGTGGTCTATCTGGCCGGTTGGTCTTGTCCGATGATTTTGTATGGTTCGGAAGCCAGGGGTTACGCTCCGGCGATGTTCTTCGCCGTGGTTTCGTTTGAATTGCTCCAACGATGTTGGGAACGCTGCACGCCGGCAAAATTGCTGCTTTTCTGGGCGTCACTCTGCCTGGGATTTCTTTCGCATTTTTCGTTTGGCATCATTTGCGTTGGGCTGGGAATCTGGTCGCTGGTTCGTGAAAGGAACGCCGGCAGCTCCCTGCGCAACGTGTGGTTGAAAGCGGTAAAATACTTTGCCGTTTCGGCGGTTTTCCTGGCTGGCGTTTATCTGGTTTACATCCGGCACATGATCATCCTCGGCGGGAAGGTTTACACGCGACGGGAAGTGGTCGGGGCGGCGGCTTCGTATGCGCTCGGTTTCGTGGACGTTGCGGAGCTGCGTTGGATTGCCATCCTTTTCGCTGCCGCACTCATTGGCGGTGGACTCTGGATGCTTTTCCGGCAAAGGCGGGACGAATGGATTTTTCTGACATTGGTACTGCTGATATTGCCTGCGCTGGTACTGCTTTTTTTGAATCCCCATTTCCTCTATTTTCGCTATTTCATGGTATGTTTTCCGTTCTTTTACCTGTTGTTGGCCTTCGTTTTTGCCGGGTGGTTTCGGGATTCGGGGCCAAAGATAAAAATGGTTCCGCTGTTGCTGGCCCTGGCCATCACGGCGGGTCACCTGGTCAAAGTGGCCGGCCTGCTGGATTCCGGACGCGGCCATTACCGGCGGGCGCTTCAGGACATGGCGGCGGCGACGCCCGGGCCGCTCATCCGGGTGGGAAGCGACAGTGATTTCAGAAATGGAACGCTGCTCAATTTCTATGCCCGTTTCCTGCCGCCATCGAAAAAGCTGGAATACATTCCCGCCGAGCGGCGCAATCAGGAACGGCCGGACTGGATGATTGAGTTTTGTCTGGACCCGACCTTCCAAGCCTATCCCGATTTGGAAGTGGGCAGCATCGGCAAATACGATTTGTTTGGCGTCTATCCGTATTCCGGTCTGTCCGGATGGAGCTGGTTTGTTTATAAACGGTCTGCGGGAGCGGGCCCCGGGCCGTCAGACGGAATGTAAAAACCCGTCAAACCCGCCCCGGACATCAACGGTCATTCACCCTGATCTGCCCGTGTTCAGATCGCCAGCAGGCAATCATCCAGTCCCGAAGACCAATGAAGACATGACCGTAATGGCAGATATGATTTCCCAATCCGGCGTCACGTCGACTTATGACTGTCAGCACCCGCCGAAACGGAAATCGCACAAGAAAAATCGTATTTGACACGACCGCGAGGGTGCGCCATTATATTTGCGAGTTGACTGCGAAATTACCCTTGCCGTATTGAGGCCGCACTGCCTCGAACGCTAGGTTGACGTAAATCCATTTTGAACTTTTCCGGCCCGCGGGCGTCCAATGCGTGACAGCCTTTCACGTCCGGCAATTGGAATCCGGTCAATCCAACCAATTTAATTATGCCCAGAGTTTCAACGAAGAAAACCAAAGCGAAACCGGCAGCGGAAATTCCCGCAGCTGAAGCGCCCGATTTGAACAACGGCGCCGCCGCCACGGAAACCGCCGTCGCCGAGCCATCGGGTTCCGCCGACTTGCAGCCGCCGTCCACGCCCGTTGAACTGGCTGAAGAACCGAAGGTGGAGGAGCCAAAGGCAGAAGAGCGCCGCGGCCCGCAGCGCGATAAAATCGCCGCTTCGCTCAACATCGCCAAGCTGCAGGCAATGCAGATGAGCGAGTTGAACCACATGGCGCGCGATCTCGGCGTCGAAAATTTCGGCACCATGCGCAAGCACGAGGTCATTTTCCACATCCTCCAGAAAAACGCCGAGCGGGCGGGGGTGCTGTTTTCCGAGGGCGTGCTCGAAGTGCTGCCGGAAGGCTTCGGTTTCCTGCGTTCGCAAAGTTTCAATTACCTGCCCTGTCCCGAGGATATTTACGTTTCGCCGTCGCAAATCCGCCGGTTTGACCTGCAGACCGGCAACCTTATCGCCGGCCAGATCCGGCCGCCCAAGGAAAAAGAAAAATTCTTCGCGCTGCTCAAGGTGGAGGGCGTGGATGGCGAAGACCCGGACAAGGCCAAGGAAAAGACGCATTTCGACAATCTCACGCCGCTGTTTCCGAACAAACGGTTCATTCTTGAAACCGTGCCGGATGAGGTGAATACGCGCGTGCTTGATCTCGTTTGTCCGATTGGCAAGGGCACGCGTGGCCTCATCGTCGCGCCACCGCGCACGGGCAAGACCGTGCTCATGCAGAAAATCGCCAACGCGATCCTCAAGAACAATCCGGAGACCTACCTGTTCATCCTGCTGATTGACGAGCGGCCGGAGGAAGTCACCGACATGGAACGCACCTGCAAAGGCGCGGAAGTGATTTCATCCACGTTCGACGAGCCGCCGGAGCGCCACGTGCAGGTGGCCGAAATGGTCATCGAAAAAGCGCGCCGCATGATCGAACACAAGCGCGACGTGGTGATTTTGCTCGATTCCATTACGCGCCTCGCCCGCGCCTACAACACCATCCAGCCGCACTCCGGCAAAATCCTGTCGGGTGGCGTGGACGCCAACGCGCTGCACAAGCCGAAGCGCTTTTTCGGCGCGGCGCGCAACATCGAGGAAGGCGGTTCACTCACCATCATCGCCACCGCGCTCGTGGACACCGGCAGCCGCATGGATGAAGTCATTTTTGAAGAGTTCAAAGGCACCGGCAACATGGAAGTCCACCTTGACCGCGCGCTGGTGGACCGCCGCATTTTCCCTTCCATCAACGTCGAGATGTCCGGCACGCGCAAGGAGGAACTGCTTTACCACCCGGACGAGTTGAGCCGGATTGTGCTGCTGCGCCGCGCGCTCACCGGGGTGCCGCCCGTCGAGGCGATGGAACTGCTGTTGGGCAAATTGAAAAAGACCAAAAGCAACATCGAATTCCTCCTGAGCATGACCGTGAGTTGATCGGCGGCAAGGCGTGTTATTCCAATATTCCGCAATGGGTGCGGAGAGCTTATCCCGCTCTTGTTTTCAAAATGCCGCACATTGGGGGCCGGGGTGTTTTTAGTGCGCAGATTTCCAAACGATGCGTTCCCGGATTCCGTCAATCAACTGCTCGGTGGTCCAAAGCTGGATGGGGCCAATGTTGGCATAATTGGTAACGGTCTTCCGATTTTTGCCCGCCGCAATGGTAATCATGCAGGCGCTGTATTCCAGCGGATTGGCGCGGTACTTATCCTGGAAATTTTTGAAGCCGCCTTGGTCCAGCGCATAGCAAAGACGCGCAAAGGTAGGCAAATCAATCAGCCCGACGGCTTGGGATTTTTTGGGCTGGAACACGTACAATTCGGCCTCGCCGGAGCGAAGAAAGGTCACGCGATAAATCGGGCTGGCATCGGCATTGGTCGTGCGCGCCAGGGAAATGCTGTCGTAGGGCAGGCCAGCCCGGAACGCGGCCAGCCGGTCGGCGGGAAGGTTTCCCAGGTACAGCGGTTTATAGACATCGGGCACATTTGTTACGGCCTCCGGTGCGAAGAAAACCATGGGCTTCTGGGTGTCTGTGTTTACTTTTCGAGAACAGGCGCCCAACAAAACCACCATCACACAAAAAACGCCGACCAAACCGATTCGTGCGGGATTCACTTTAAGCATGCAATGGTCATTTCCTTTCAATGTTGACCAGTGCTGGAGCAGAATATTTGCCAATCGTTCCGGCCTATCCGCGGGGCTGAACCGGTGACCATGGCCCGCCAAACGTTTCAAAAGCCCAATAAACAGGCAGTTTGTTTGCGCTTGACGGGTTCAAGCCAACTTCTTAAGCTACCCCCAAGAACGGTAAAGTCTGCTGGTTCAACCAGCGCGCCAAAGTCGGAAGATGTCCATCTCCGACTTTTTTGTTCCCCGAACGGGAACGCCGTGTCGAGCGTATGAATGCAGATTTTCTGGCGGTTTTGGAATTTTGGGAGCGCGAAAAGGGCATCAATCGTGATGTCCTCGTCGGCGCCGTGCAGGAGGCATTGTTGTCCGCCGCCAAGAAGGCGGTCGGCGCGGCGCGCGAGTTGCGCGTCGAGATTGACCAGAAGAACGGCGACATCAAGGCGTTTGCCAAGTTGATTGTCTCCGACAAGGTCATCTCCAAGCACGATCAAATTTCCGTCTTCGACGCGCGCCGGCTCAAACCCGGCGCCCAAATCGGCGACGAAATCGAAAAGGAAGTCACGCCGACCGGCTTCGGGCGCATCGCCTCGCAATACGCCAAGCAGGCGCTCATGCAGAAAATCCGGCAGGCGGAAAAGGCGCTCATTTTCACCGAATTCAAGGACCGCGTCGGCGACATCGTCAGCGGTTCCGTGCGGCGGTTTGAACGTTCGGACGTGATACTGGACCTGGGCAAATACGAGGCGCTGCTGCCGAACCGCGAGCGCGTGCCCACGGAGGAATACCAGGTTGGGGAGCGCATTCGCTGCTACGTCAAGGCGGTCGAACAAGGCCCGCATGGACCGGAAATCATTTTGTCCCGCGCCGACCCGCGCTTCGTCATCAAACTCTTTCAGCTGGAAGTCTCGGAAATCAACGACGGCACGATTGAAATCAAAGGCATCGCCCGGGAACCGGGTTTCCGCACCAAAATGGCGGTTTATTCACGCGACCACAAAGTGGACCCCGTCGGCGCGTGCGTCGGCATGCGCGGCCAGCGCGTGAAAAACATCGTTCGCGAACTCAACAACGAAAAGGTGGACGTCATTCCGTGGTCGCCGGACATCCGGACATTTATCACCAACGCCCTCGCGCCGGCCAAGCTCAAGAGCTTTGCATTGGATGAGGCCGGCAAGCGCGCAAAAATCCTGGTGGCGGAAGATCAATTGTCGCTGGCCATCGGCAAGCGCGGCCAGAACGCGCGCCTGACCGCCAAGCTGACCGGCTGGGAAGTGGACATTGATGCCGAGCAGGTCGTCACCAAGGGCTTCGAGGAAAAAGTGGCTGAAGCCGTCGAGTCGCTCGCGGTCATTCCAGGAATTTCGCGCGAGCAGGCCGACGCGCTGGTGCATGCCGGGCTGACGCGGCTGGAGGATTTGTTGTCGGCGGATGAAGGCGATTTGAGCAGCATTCCGCAAATTGGCGAGCAGGCGGCGGAAATTTCGAAGGCGGCGCGAGCCGAAGCCGAACGTAGAAAAATCCGGCTTGATGAGGATGACTCGTCAGCCGCAGCCGTCTGATGAATAGTTGAGATTTATGACGCAGACCGAAACAGCGTTTGGAAACGCGCGTTAGCCATGACGGCCTTTCGCACATTTCGGTCGGCGGCGGTGAAAATTTATGCCCGTTCGTATTTACGACATCTCGAAGAAGCTTGGCTTGGACAACAAGGCGATTCTCGCCAAAGCCAAGGCGCTGGGCATTGCCGCCGCCAGAGTTCCGTCCAGTTCACTTGATAAGATCAGCGCCGAGTTCCTCGAAGAGGAGCTGTTCAAGGATCATCCCGAGATCGCTGCCAGATTGAAGGCCCCGCCGGCACCCGCCGTTGAAGCGCCCAAGCCGCCGGTCGAGGAAAAAATCGTCATCATCACCGCACCGCCGCCCGAGCCACCCAAGCCGGAACCCAAACCTGAACCGCCGCCGGTCATCGAAGTGCCCAAGCCGCCGCCGCCGCCGCCCAAACCCGCCGGCCCAAAAGTTGGCGACAAGGTCGGTTTTATTCAGTTACCGCAGAAGCCATCGCCGAAAATCAGCGAGAAAGCCGGCCCGGCCAAGTCACCGTCAAGATCAGCGGCGCCAGCCAGAACAGGCGGCCGACCCGGCGCGCCAACGCCGCAAAAAGAGGACCGCAAAGCACCGGCTCCCGCGCCGCCGCCGAAGTTCGTCGCCCCGGCGAGCGCCGAGGTCATCGTCATCAAACCGCCGATTGTCGTCCGTGAACTCGCCGCGCAGCTCAAGCAAAAGCCGTTCAAAATCATTGCCGATTTGATGGAACTGGGTGTTTTCGCCAACGTGAACCAGGCGATTGACGAAAAAATCGCCCAGCAGCTTTGCGCCAAATACGGTTTCCGGTTTGAAGTGGAAAAACGCGAGCGCGGCGGCGGGGTCGTTCACGCCCCAATCAAGACAGTCGAACTTGACGTGGAGGACAAACCGGAGCAACTCAAACCGCGCGCGCCGGTCGTCACCATCATGGGCCATGTTGACCACGGCAAAACGACGCTGCTCGACGTCATCCGCCAATCGAACGTCGCGGCGGGCGAGGCGGGCGGCATCACGCAGCACATTGGCGCCTATACCATTTCCGTGCCGCACCCGGAACGCAAAAAGGAGCTGGCGCAAATCACGTTCCTCGACACGCCCGGCCACGCGGCGTTCAGCTCGATGCGCGCGCGCGGCGCGAACGTCACGGACATTGTGGTGCTCGTGGTGGCGGCCAACGACGGCGTCATGCCACAGACGCTCGAGGCGCTCAACCATGCCAAGGCCGCCAAAGTCCCGATTTTGGTCGCTGTCAACAAGTGCGATCACCCGAATGCGAATCCGCTGAAGGTCCGCCAGCAGTTGCAGGACAAGGGCCTGGTGCCGGACGATTGGGGTGGCGACACGATTTTCGTGGACGTTTCCGCGCTTACCAAACAGGGCGTGGACAAATTGCTGGAAATGATTCTGCTCCAGGCCGAGTTGCTCGAACTCAGGGCGAATCCCGACCGCCACGCCAGGGGCAACATCATTGAATCCGGCGTCGAACCCGGCGGCCCTACGGCCACCGTGCTCGTCCGCAAAGGCACGTTACACCTCGGTGACATCCTTTTGTGCGGCGAGTTTTACGGCCGCGTCCGCGCCCTCATCAACGAGGAAGGCGACCGTCTCAAGGAGGCCGGGCCGTCGGTAGCCGTGAAAGTGCTCGGCTTGAACGGCGTGCCGGAAGCGGGCCTGGAGTTCAACGTGGTCGAGGACGAAAAGGCTGCGCGCGAACTGGCCGAACAACGCGGCCACGAAATCAAGACGCAGGATTTGGAGAATCGCTCGAAAGTCACGCTGGAAAATCTGTTCGCTTCGCTGGCCGCGGCGCAAAGCAAGGTGCTCAAAGTTGTCGTCAAAGCCGACACGCAGGGCTCGGTGGAGGCCATTGTTGAGGCGCTCAAGAAAATTGAGGCGGAAAAGGTTTCGCTCGAAATCATTCACAGCGATGTCGGTACCATCACCGAAAACGACGTGGCCCTGGCGTCCGCTTCCGACGCTGTCATTCTCGGCTTTCACGCGCGGTTGGACAACACCGCCGCCGAAAAGGCGAAGCACGAAGGCGTGCAAATCAAGCTGTACGCGATCATTTACGAGCTGATTGATCAGGTGAAGGAGGCGATGGCCGGGCTGCTCGAACCCGTCGTCAAGGAAAGCATCATCGGCTCGGCGGAAGTGCGGCAGATTTTTGAATTATCCAAGGGTGTGCCGGTCGCCGGTTGCATGGTGGCCAGTGGTCGCATTGTCAAAGGCAAGGTCCGCGTGCGCCGGCGCAAAGACGTCATCTACGAAGGCATCGCGCAATCGCTGCGCCGGTTCCAGGACGAAGTCAACGAGGTCCGTGCGGGCATGGAATGCGGCATCCGCATTGAAGGGTACAGCGAATTTCAGGTCGGCGACGCCATCGAATGCTACACAATTGAAAAAGTGGCGGCGAAATTATGAAATCAGGCTCCAGGGTCTCGGATCCGGGTTCCGGGGAAAAGCAAGGCGCTAAACCCCGGCCCCAGACGCCAGACGCCAGAGGCTAGACCCCAACTACCATGCCATCCCTTCGACTCCAACGCGTGCGCGAACTTTTGAAGCGCGAAATCGGCGAGGCCGTCCGGCGTGAATTCCATGTCAGCGAGTGCGGGTTGATTTCAGTCAACGACGTGGACGTGGCGGGCGACCTCAAGTCCGCGACCGTCTTCATCAGCATCCTCGGCAATCCCGACCAGCAGAAGCGCGGCTTCCAGATGCTCAACAGCCATCGGGTCCGCATCCAGGGACTGGTCGCCCGCGCCATCATCCTGAAATACACGCCGAAGCTGAAATTTGTCTTTGACGATTCCATCGTGCGCGGCAACCGCGTGCTGCAAATCATGGAGGAATTGGAAAAGTCCACGCCGTCCGAGGACGCTGAACCTTGAGTTGTGAAAAGTTATCCCAAAATCATCGACCGCATCCTCGAAGTCATCCGCGAGAACAAAACTTTTTGCATTGTCGGGCACATCCGGCCCGACGGCGATTGCGTGGGTTCACAGCTCGGCCTCGCGCGGGCGCTCCACAACGAAGGCAAGAAGGTTACCTGCTGGAACGAAGACCCCATTCCGCAGAAATACAAATTTCTCGATCCCGACGGCTGGTTTCAAAAGCCCAGGCCGGGGATGAAATTCGACTGTGTCATCGCCACCGATTGCGCGAGCTTCGAGCGCCTCGGGCGGGCGGGCAAATGCATTGCGCGCCGGAAAATGTTCATCAACATTGACCATCACGAAAGCAACACGCGCTACGCCGACGTGAACTGGGTGTCCGCGCGCGAACCTTCCTGTGGCGAGTTGATTTACCGTCTGCTCAAGGTCGCGCGCTGGCCGATCACCAAACCGATTGCCGACTGTCTGTTCACCGGCATTTCCACCGACACCGGTTCATTCCAATATGCCACGACGCGACCCGGCACGTTCCACGCCGGCGCGGAACTCGTCACGCGCGGCGCGAACCTCGCCAAAATTTGTGACGAGGTTTATCAGTCGTATCCGTTGTCGCGCGCCCGGCTGCTCAAACACATTTACAGCAAATTCCGGCTCACCGCCGGTGACCGTATCGCCTGGTTCTGGTTGAAGCAGGGCGACTTTGCGCGCACCGGCGCGGAAAGCGACGACACGGAGGGGTTGATTGACCACATCCGCGCCATTGAACCGGTCGTCGTCGCCTGCGTGTTTGAGGAACTTGAACCCGAACTGACCCGCATCAGCCTTCGTTCCAAAAGCGACCAGGTGAACGTGAATGAAATTGCCGCGCAATTTGGCGGCGGCGGCCATCCGGCGGCAGCGGGTGCCCGCATTCCAGGCAAACCACTTTCAGTGCAACGCAAGGTGATTGCCGCCATCAAACGCGCGTTGAATTCGGCGAAATAATTTTCATGCAAGAATTTTCCCCGCTCGACGGCGCCATTCTCATTGACAAGCCTTCCGGCCCGACTTCACACGACGTGGTGGACGCGATTCGCCCGCAAAAAGGCCGTTGAGACAGGGCGATAAAAATTTTGCGGCAGAATACAGAACGATCTGGTATTTTTAGCAAGGCAATGAAAGTTAAACGGCAGGAGATACAGCGCGTGTGCGCGCAGATTGCGCGCTTGTTCAAGCCGGAGCGCATCGTGCTCTTTGGCTCGTATGCCTACGGCCGGCCCACGGCGGATTCCGACGTGGATTTGCTCGTGGTAATGCCGTTTGAGGGCAAGGGTTTTCGGAAGGCCTCTGAAATCCGCACCCGCATTGACGCCGATTTCCCGCTCGATCTCGTTGTGCGAACGCCCGAGGAGGTCAGTCGCCGGCTGGCCGGCGGGGATTTTTTCCTGCGCGAGGTCACTGAGAAAGGCACATTGCTTTATGCCGCCTGACGCTGCTGAATGGATTAACAAGGCCGAGGCGGATTGGGCGACCGCGCAACGTGAATTCCGGGTGCGCCGGCGCCCAAACTTTGATGCCGTCTGCTTCCACGCGCAACAATGCGTGGAGAAATATCTCAAGGCGCGGCTCATCCTGGCGGGCGTCAGTTTTCCCAAAACCCACGACCTCGTCGCGCTGCTGGCGCTGGTGCAGAAAACCGAACCACTTTGGCAACCGTGGAAGGAACCCTTGGCACGGCTGACTCATTACGCCGTGACAGTGCGTTATCCCGGTGAATTCGCCGAACGCGATGACGCCGCCGAGGCTTTGAAGACCGCCAGATTGCTTCGCGCTGAAATTCGCTGGAGTCTGGGCCTGACGACAAGTCCGCCGCGCCGCCGAAAATAATTTTCTCCATGCAAGAATTTTCCCCGCTCGACGGCGCCCTCCTCATTGACAAGCCTTCCGGCCCGACTTCACACGACGTGGTGGACGCCATCCGCCGTAAATTCGGCATCAAGAAGGTCGGCCACTGCGGCACGCTCGACCCGAATGCCACCGGCCTGCTCATCATCGTCCTCGGCCGGGGCACCAAGCTTTCGGAAAAACTGATGGGCGACGACAAGGTTTACGAGGGCGCCATCAAATTCGGCATGGCGACAAAAAGTTATGACGCCGACGGTGAAATCATCGAAACAAAACCTGTTCCGCCACTGACGCTGGAGCAATTGAATGAAGCCGCCGCGGCGTTCATCGGCGACCTGATGCAAACGCCGCCAATGGTTTCGGCCATCAAAAAAGACGGCGTGCCGCTTTACAAACTCGCGCGCAAGGGCATTGAGGTCGCCCGCGAACCGCGGCTCGTTCACATTTACAATTTCCGTTTCACCGGCTACCACGAACCGCTCGGCCAGTTCCGGATTGCCTGCACGAAGGGCACTTACGTCCGCAGCATCGCGCACGAACTGGGCCAAAAACTCGGCTGCGGTGCGCATCTGGCGACCTTGCGGCGTGTGACTTCGGGAAAATTTGAGGTGGCTGAGGCGACATCATTGGACGACGTTCTGAAATTGACGGCCACCGAATTGGAGGGAAAAGTGATTCCGTTTTTGAAACTGGCGGCATGAAAGCACCGAGCACCAGGTTCCGACATCCAGAGAAGCGCCAAGCTCCAAACTTCAAAAAGCTTTGCGGCAACCGGCGTGTTGCTTGGGATTTGAAGTTTGGAATTTCTCTGGTGCTTGGTGCTTGGATGTTGGAGCGGTTCCCGCAATGAAAATCATCCACGCCGCAAACGAGTTGAAGCCAGCCGGGCGCAAGGTCTGCCTGGCCATCGGATTTTTCGACGGCGTCCATCTCGGGCACCAGCAAATCATCCGGCAGACCATCACCGACGCGCGCCGGCATGACGCCATTGCGCTGGTGCTCACGTTCGACCGGCACCCGAACTCGGTGGTCGCGCCCGGCCATGTGCCGCCATTGATTTATTCGCTGCCGCAAAAACTGCGCGCGATTGAATCCCTTGGGGCAGACATGTTGTTGCTGATTCATTTTGACGAAAAGTTCAGCCGGCAGACCGGGGAGGAATTCATCCGCCAGCTGGTGCGCGATTCGGGAAAAATTCAAAGCCTGTGCGTCGGCATGGATTTTGTATTCGGGCACAAGCGCAGCGGCGATGTCGCGTTGTTGAAAAAACTTGGCGACAAAACCGGTTTTGCCGTTCATGGACTCGCCGCGGTTTCACTCGACGGCCAGATTGTCAGCAGCACACGCATTCGCGAGGCGATCCGCGCCGGCGAACTCGACGCCGCGAGCCAGATGCTCGGGCGGCCTTACATGATTTCCGGCCGCGTGGTGGGAGGCGACCGCGTGGGCCGGCAACTGGGTTTTCCCACCGCGAATCTTGACGTGACCGGCTTGATTCTGCCACCGAACGGTGTTTACGCCGGCCTGACCAAAGTGAAGAAAAAGTCGTATCGCATTGCCCTCAACATCGGTTTTCGTCCGACGATGGCATCGGTCGCACGGCAACTGCGTGTGGAGGCACACCTGCTGGATTTCGACGGCAACCTTTACGGTGAGGAATTGACAGTTGAAATGGGCGTCAAATTGCGGGAAGAAAGGAAATTTCCGTCATCGGCGGAATTGCACCAGCAGATCAGCCGTGATCTTGCCGCCTTGCGTGCTTTGGCTTGATTGGATTTATTGCAAGCGGCTCTTCCACAGCCTGTTAAAACATAGAAATGCCCCATTTTGCGATAAATCAGCGTTTTTTGAGGTTACGATGGAGTTACGATTATTCTTGAATTTCCGGTAGGAGAGTTTAGGATGGCGGGGTGTCAGTCTTCTGGTGTTCGTTGTTCCTGAAGCTCAATGGGCAAATGAACAGTTGTGCAGAACCGACGACGACCGGTTCGCGAAGCAGAAGGCCCTGTTTCCCTGAACCAAAACAAATTTTACGGGTCTGATATTTATGTCGCATAGAAAAAACACACCGTCAGCCAGCGCGGCGCGCAGGCGCAAGCACGGCAGCGAGCGCAACGCAGGAGCAAAACCGGCTCCGGCCCGGCGGCGTTTTGTCGTTTCCATCGCACGACGGGAAGTGTCCAAGCCGGCGGAAACCAACGGAAAGGCCAAGTCGCATGCGGGTAATGCACCTGCTTCCGGCACGAAAAAACTGCCGCAAAGCGGTCAAACCATCGCGCCGTCTGCGCCCATTCAATCATCCGTGGATTTGACCGAGACGGTCAAGACGCTGCTCCACCTCGCCCAGGAGCACGGGTACATCACCTACGATGACATCAACGACATTCTGCCGGACAATCTCAGCCCGGAAGATTTGGACGCCTTGCTGACCAAACTGCGCAGCCTCGATGTGGAAATCGTTATGGACCAGGCCGAGGCTGAACGCACCCGACAGCCTGAGCCCGCGCAGCAGCAGGAAGAAGACGAGGACGCGCGCCTCGAAATTCTCGATGACCCGGTTCGCATGTATATGAACCAGATGGGCAAGGTTCCCCTGCTCACGCGCGAACAGGAAGTCGAAATTTGCAAGCGCATCGAAGAAGCCGAGATCGAGATGAAGCGCATCGTTTACAGCCTTGGTTTCACTGCGAAGGAACACATTGCCATCGCGGAAAAATTGCTGTCCGAGCCGCCGAAGGAACGATTCGACCGCGTGATTGTGGACAAAAAAATCACCAATCGCGAAGGTCACCTGCGGGATTTACGCAAGCTCATCAAAAAAGTCCACGCCCTCGACCAAAAGGTGGACGCGAAGTATTTTGCCTGGCAGAAGGCCCTGCAAAAGGGCCGCAAGGAAAAATTGCAGCGCGAGTTGAGGAAACTCGGCCTCAAGTTGCAGGAAATGTTTCCCAAATTTTTCTACAAACAAAAGGTCGTTGAGGAAATGATCATCGTGGCCGGCAACGTCCACGAGAAATTCCAAGCGAGCCTGCGGCACATCCAGGAACTGGAAGCGTTGCGCACCACCGCTGAACGGCGGGCGGCGCTGGAGGCCGAGCGCGCCAAAATCCAGGTGCTCGAACAATTCGTGCGGATGCCGCGCGAGGAATTTTTCAAGACGTTCAAGGAATTAAGAGCCGCTGCCGACCGCGGGCTGAAAGCCAAGACGCATATGGCCGAGGCCAACCTGCGCCTCGTCGTGTCCGTCGCCAAAAAATACACGAACCGCGGCCAGTCGTTCCTGGACTTGATCCAGGAAGGCAACATCGGGTTGATGAAAGGTGTCGAAAAATTCGAGTATCGCCGCGGCTACAAGTTTTCCACCTACGCCATCTGGTGGATCCGCCAGGCCATCACGCGTTCGATTGCCGACCAGGCGCGCACCATCCGCATCCCGGTGCACATGATTGAAATCATGAACAAGCTCTGGCGCGCGCAAAAGCAGCTCACGCAGGAGCTGGGACGCGAACCGACGCCGGAAGAAATTGCCGATGAGATGCACATGCCGGTGTCGCGCATCCACGCGCTGCTCAAGATGGCGCAACAGCCGGTTTCGCTCCACGCGCCCGTCGGTGACGACGGTGACGTGAGCGTGGGCGATTTCATCGAGGACAAGACCGCTGAAAACCCTTCGGAAGTCACGAGCTACAGCCTGCTCCGCGAAAAGTTGAGCGACGTGCTGACGACGCTGACCGAACGCGAACGCAAAATTCTCGAAATGCGGTTCGGCCTGCTCGATGGCTACGAACGCACGCTCGAGGAAATCGGCAAAATGTACAACGTCACGCGCGAACGCATCCGCCAGATCGAGGCCAAGGCGCTGCGCAAGCTGCGGCACCCGACGCGCGTCCGCCATTTGCAGGGCTTCCTCGATACGCCGGAGCCGGAGATTGCCACGACGGCGTAATCATTTACGATTTGCGATTTTTGATTTACGATTTGCCGGTCGCTCGCGAATTTGAAATGAGTGCGTAAATCGTAAATCGTAAATTCGATGAAAGTTACTTGCTACGGCCACGCTTGTTTTTCAGTGCAGATCAAAAATCGCACGCTGCTTTTCGACCCGTTTATTTCCGGCAATCCACTGGCGAAAGCCATTGACGTAAAAAAAGTGCCGGCGGATTTCATTCTCGTTTCGCACGGGCACGGCGACCACGTCGGCGACGCGGTGGAAATCGCCAAACGCACCAACGCGCTGGTGATTGCCAACTTCGAGGTTGCCACCTGGCTCAACAAACAAGGCGCGCCGCGCGTGCATCCGCTGAACCATGGCGGCGGTTTCCAGTTCGATTTTGGCCGCGCCAAATTCGTCAACGCCATTCATTCCAGCACCATGCCCGACGGCACATTTGGGGGGAATCCCGGCGGCTTCGTCATCGAGAGCGCAGAAGGAAATTTCTATTACTCCGGCGATACCGCGCTGACGCTGGACATGAAGCTCATCGGCGAGTCCACAAAATTAAAATTCGCCGTCCTGTGCATTGGCGACAACTTCACGATGGGCCCGGCCGACGCGGTGAAAGCCGCCGAATTTGTGCGCTGCAATGAAGTTCTTGGCGCGCATTACGACACGTTCCCGCCGATCAAAATTGACCACGCCGCCGCGCAGGAAAAATTCAGGGCCGCCGGCAAGGTTCTGCATTTGCTGCCTCCGGGTGGAACGCGCGATTTTTGATCGAGGTCAACTGCTCGGGTCAACGATGTGCAGGTCAATACCCGGCGCGTGGTGCATGAAAAATTCAACGACATTGGGGCGCGTGAACTGCCACCAGTGCCGTTCCGTCGTCCCGAGCACCACCAGATTGATGTTGTTTTCACGGCAATACTTCAACAGCGCGGCACAGACATCTTCATTTTCCAGCACCACGACCGTGCCGCCGAGTTCGGTCGCCAGCTGGACGTTCTGCATGAATTTCCGTTGCAAATCCGCCGCGATGCGCACCGGGTCCTCCTTTTTGCGCCGCACATAAACCGCCATCCATTCGCGGTTCAACCGGCCGGCGATTCGTGACGTCGTGCGCAGCAGTTTTGCGGTCGTGACGGGATTCGTGCTGATGAAGACGGCGATTTTTCCGCTGACTTCCGGCGGCGATGTGGCGCCGGTGCGCGGGCGCTGGTCGAGAGCGGACGCGATTTCGCGCAGGGTCAATTCGCGCAGCGCATTCAAATTATTTTCCGTAAAAAAATTCCCCAACGCGGTGGCGATACGATCCGCCGGATAAATTTTCCCCTGTTGCAGCCGCTCGCGCAATTCGTCGGACGGCAGGTCAATGTTCACGATCTGGTCGGCCTCCAGCACGAAGCGGTCGGGCACGCGCTCGCGCACGTCCACTCCCGTCGCGCGCAGCACGGTGTCGTGCAGGCTTTCGAGATGCTGGATGTTCATCGCCGTGATGACGTTGATGCCGGCCTGGAGCAATTCCTGCACGTCCAGGTAGCGCTTGGGATTGCGCGAACCGGCGACATTGCTGAAGGGGAGCTCATCCACGACGCAAACAGTTGGATAACGGTCAAAAATTTTATCGACGTCGAGAACTTCCACCGTACTGCCGGCGTGCGGGACTTTTTTGCGCGGGATGACTTCCAGATCACCGATGAGCTCCTCGGTTTCCTTCCGTCCGTGCGGCTCAATCCAGCCGATGACAACGTCCACGCCCGCCTTTTTCAGGCGATGGGCCTCTTCGAGCATCGCGTAGGTCTTGCCGACACCCGCCGCGTGGCCGAGATAAATCTTTAGTTTTCCCAGGCGGCTTCTTTCGATGAGCCGCAGGAAATCCTCCGGGTTCAACCGGTTGTCAGCGGGCGAATCCACGCGGCAAAGAAACTATTTCCGCGGCAACTGGTCGAGCGCGAAGTTCAAGGTCATGATGTTCACGCGCGGTTCGCCAAAGACGCCCGAGGTCGCGGCCGCTGGTCTTTTGTTGCACCAGTTCGCGCACGCGGTCTTCGGAAAGTCCACGCGCTTTGGCCACGCGCGGAATCTGCAGCTCCGCATTCGCCACGCTGATGTGCGGGTCGAGACCGCTGGCGGATGCGGTCACGGCATCGGCGGGAACCGGCGCGTTCGTCGCCAGGCCGTTATCCGCACGGTAATTGGCGATGATTTTGCGTGATGTTGGCCACCAGATTGGACGAGGTGGGGCCGAGGTTGCTGCCGCCGGAACTGGTGGGGTCAAAGCCGTTCGCGCCCGCCGCCGACGGACGCGGATGAAAATACTGCGCGCCCGTAAAATTTTGCGCCAGCAACGCCGAGCCGCGGACCGCGCCGGATTTGTCCACGAACAAACTGCCATTGGCTTGATGCGGAAAGAATACTTTCGCCACACCATAAACGACGAGCGGGTAAAGCCCGCACAGGATGACGGCGAAGAAAAGGGTCGCCACAATCGAGCGGCCGAATTCAGCAAAGATGATTTTTCATAATTTTCGAGTGGTGGGGTTACACGAGACGCAAACCGGCGACGATGAGGTCAATGAGTTTGATGCCGATGAACGGCAGGATGACGCCCCAGACGCCGTAAATGAGCAGGTTGATGCGCAGGATTTGCACCGCGCCGAGCGGACGAAATTTCACGCCGCGCAACGCCAGCGGAATCAGCGCGACGATGATGAGCGCATTGAAAATCACGGCGCTCAAAATCGCGCTGTCCGGGCTGTGCAGATGCATGATGTTCAATGGCGCGATGACGGGAAACGTCGCCATGAGCATCGCCGGAATGATGGCAAAGTATTTCGCCACGTCGTTGGCAATGCTGAAGGTCGTGAGCGCGCCGCGCGTGATGAGAAGCTGTTTCCCGATTTCGATGATTTCGAGCAGTTTTGTCGGGTTGGAGTCAAGGTCCACCATGTTGCCCGCTTCCTTCGCAGCCTGCGTGCCGGTGTTCATGGCCACGCCCACGTCGGCTTGCGCGAGCGCGGGAGCGTCGTTTGTGCCGTCACCAATCATGGCAATCATCCGGCCGCCCTGCTGTTCCTGACGAATCAAGGCGAGTTTGTCCTCCGGCTTTGCCTCGGCGAGAAAATCGTCCACCCCCGCCTCCTGCGCGATGGCGGCGGCGGTCAGCTTGTTGTCGCCGGTGATCATCACGGTGCGGATGCCCATCGCGCGAAAGCGCTTGAAACGGTCGGCCAGCCCGCCTTTCACAATGTCCTTCAAATGAATCACGCCCAGCGCGCGGTCGCGGGTGGCAACGGCAAGTGGCGTGCCGCCGGAAAGTGAAATGCCTTCGACAATTTTTTCAACTTCCACGGGCAACATTCCGCCGGTGAAGTGCCGGATGGCGTTCGCCGAGCCTTTGCGGATTTGTTTGCCCTCAAAATTCACGCCGCTCATGCGCGTCTGCGCGGTGAACGGGATGAATTGCGCGCCGGGTAAATCGCGGATTTCACGCGCGCGGATGCCGAATTGCTTCGCGAGCACGACGATGCTGCGGCCTTCGGGCGTTTCATCGGCGAGCGAAGCAAATTGCGCGGCGTCGGCGAGTTCCTGTTCCGTAACGCCGGGCGCGGGCAAAAATGCCGTGGCCTGGCGGTTGCCGAGCGTGATGGTGCCGGTCTTATCGAGCAGCAAAACGTCCACGTCGCCCGCCGCCTCGACCGCGCGTCCGCTCATCGCGAGGACGTTGCGCTGGAGCAGACGGTCCATGCCGGCGATGCCGATGGCGCTCAACAAACCGCCGATGGTGGTCGGAATCAAGCAAACCAGCAGCGCGATGAGCACGACATCGGAGAAATTCACGCCGGAATAAATGCCGAATGGCTTCAACGTGATGACGGCGAGCAGGAACACGACCGTGAGCGCGGCGAGCAAAATCGTGAGCGCGATTTCGTTCGGCGTCTTCTGGCGGCTCGCGCCTTCGACCAGTTGAATCATCCGGTCGAGAAAGCCTTCGCCGGGGTTGGCCGTGATGCGGATTTTGATTTCGTCCGAGAGCACGCGTGTGCCGCCGGTGACGGCGCTGCGGTCGCCGCCGGCCTCGCGGATGACCGGCGCGGATTCGCCGGTGATGGCCGATTCGTCCACCGTCGCCGCGCCCAGGATGACTTCGCCGTCGGCGGGAATGATCTCATTTGTCCGGACCAAAACCACGTCGCCTTTGCTCAGTGAATCGGCGTCCACGGTTTCGATCGAGCCGCTGGCGTTGAGCTTGTTCGCGTTCGTACGCGTGCGGGTCTGGCGCAGCGCCTTCGCCTGCGCTTTGCCGCGGCCTTCGGCGACGGCTTCGGCGAAGTTCGCGAACAGCACGGTGAACCAGAGCCACACGGCGATTTGCGCGACGAACAGCGTCTGGCCGGGCGAGCGGAAGGCCTCCACGCTGCTGATGACCGCGCCGACCAGCGTCACGAACATGACGGGATTTTTCACCATCAGGCGCGGGTCGAGCTTTTTGAAGGCGTCGCCGATGGCCGGGACGAGAATTTTCGTGTCAAAAATGGAAACGGATTTCGTTTGCATAAAAAGCGCGGATCAAAACAGGTTGCCTTTGAGCATCAGGAAATGTTCGACAATCGGGCCGAGCGTGAGGGCGGGCAGAAACGTCAGCGCGCCGACGAGAATCACCGTGCCGACGAGCAACACAACAAAGGTGAAACCGCTCACGGGAAAAGTTCCGGCGCTGGCGGGGACGATTTTTTTGCGCGCGAGCGACCCAGCGAGCGCGAGCAGCGGCACGATCATGCCGAACCGGCCAAGCAGCATGTCAAAGCCGAGCGTCGTGTCGTACCACGGCATGTTGGCGTTGAGGCCAGCGAACGCGCTGCCGTTGTTGCCCGCGCCGGAAGTGTAGGCGTAAAGCATTTCGCTCAAGCCGTGCGGACCTTGATTGTTCAGGCCGGCTTTACCCCAGTCGCTCACCGACGCCCAGGCCGTGAAACCGAGAATGATGAAGGCGAGAATGACGAACGCCAGCAGCGCCATTTTTATGTCGTAAGATTCGATTTTTTTGCCGAGATATTCCGGCGTGCGCCCGACCATCAGCCCGGCGATAAACACGGCAAGGATGACGAAGATCAACATGCCGTAAAGGCCTGCGCCGACGCCGCCAAAAATCACCTCGCCGGTCTGGATGTTGAACATCGGCACGAGACCGCCGAGCGGTGTGAAGGAGTCGTGCATGGAATTGACGGCACCACACGAAGCATCGGTCGTCACGGTGGCGAATAGCGCGGAGTCGAAAATGCCGAAGCGGACTTCCTTGCCTTCCATGTTGCCGCCGGCGGCGGCGACACCGAGTTGTTGGTGCATGGGATTGCCTTTGGCTTCCGCCCACCAGCAAACGAGAACGCCGGCGAGAAACATGACGAACATCGCCGACCACACGGACCAGCCATGCTTTTGATTTTTCGTTTCGCGACCGAGGTGATAGGTCATTGCGCTGCCAATGCACAAAAGCGCAAGCATCTGGAAAAAGTTTGAGAACGGCGTGGGGTTCTCGAATGGATGCGCGGCGTTGGCATTGGTGTAGCCGCCGCCATTCGTGCCGAGCATCTTGATGGCGATCTGCGACGCCATCGGGCCTTGCACGATGGTCTGCGTGTCGAGCGTCTGGTTCTCCATCACCGGATTGCCCCTGGCATCCACGACCGGCTTGCCGTTCGCGTCGGTTTTCTGGACGGAAATGGTTTGTGGCTCGATGAGCTTGGCCGTTGTGTAAGGCCTGAAATTTTGAATCATGCCCTGCGACACGAAGAAAACCGCGAGCACCAGACAGATGGGCAACAGCAAATAATAAATGATACGCGTCAGGTCCACCCAGAAGTTACCGATGGTCTGTGCCGTATGCCGCGCAACGCCGCGCACGAGCGCGCCCGCGATGGCGATGCCGACGGCAGCGGAAAAAAAGTTTTGGATGGCCAGCGCGACCATCTGCGAGAGATACGACATCGTGTTTTCGCCGCCGTAACTCTGCCAGTTGGTGTTCGTGGTGAAACTGACGGCGGTGTTGAAGGCCAGATGCTGCGCCAGCGCGCCGAACTTTTGCGGGTTCAGCGGCAGGAATTGTTGCAACCGCAGGATTGCGTAGGTGAACAGACAACTCACGAGGCTGAAGATCAGCATCGCAAACGCGTATTGTTTCCAACCGTGTTCCCTGGCGGGATCAACGCCGAGCACGCGGTAGGTAAGCTTTTCCAAAGGCCGCAAAACCGGGTCGAGCCAGGTGCGGCCGTTGGCGTCGAGCACGCGATTGATATACAAACCGAGCGGTTTGGTGACGAGGATGAGCGCGCCGATGTAAAGCGCGAGTTCCAACCATTGATGGGAGTTCATGGCGGTGATTAGAATTTTTCCGGCCGGAGCATGGCCACGATGAGGTACACGCAGAGCGCGACGGAAATGATTCCGAGGGTGAGGTTTTCCATAAAATTAAAGTTTCTCGCAACCGCGCGCGTAAAGCAAAAACGCCGCGAAAAATGCGACCGCCATTCCGATGTAAATCACGTCCAGCATAATTTTCAAGCCGACAAACGGCATCACGACCAAAGCCGCAACGACGCGCCGAATTTATTTAATTCCGGGTGAACTTGAAAGCCGCGAACTTCGCGGCCCAGAGGATCGCCCTTCCAATTGCCTGCGAGATTAGCTGACGGGCTTGGCCTTGAAAGTGGCCCGGTGATTCCGTTGCCGGAACCCCTGCGCCCCGTCCTCAAGCTGCCTTGAGGAATTTGGGTCTCCCGCATCGGCTTGCAGGAAGGCAAACCGATTTAGGCTGCAACTGCAAAAGAAGACCATCTTTGTCTCGTATTGTCAAATTTCCAATGAAATCAGCGGCGTAAGTGATTGATGCGTACCGGAATAGAAATGCAGTCGGCTCTGTCAAATCTCCAGGAAATCAGCCGCAGAGTCACAGAGTCGCGAAGAAAATCAATTGGGTTCAAAGCTCCGGGTCTTCCCGACTCCCTGGCGAATTTGTTTTGCCAAAGGACATGCAACCGCGTCTAAATCTGCGCGCGCCATGCCATGACAGCCCGAATCAAAATTTTGTCCGCATTCATTTTTTTGATGCCCGCCATGCTTTTCGCGGCGGAGGAAATGTACCGCCCGGTGACCATTACTCCCCCGCAACCGGCGCGCGAATTTCGCGGCGCCTGGCTCGTGACCGTTGCCAACAAAGACTGGCCGTCCAAGCCCGGCCTCCCCGTCGCGGAGCAAAAAGCCGAGTTGACCGAACTGTTGGATCGCGCGGTGCAATTGAAGTTGAACGCCATTATTTTCCAGGTGCGTCCGTCGTGCGACGCGATGTACGCCTCGTCCCTTGAGCCGTGGTCGGAATATCTCACCGGCACGATGGGCGTGGCGCCGGAACCGTTTTACGACCCGCTCGCGTTCGCCATTGAAGAGGCGCACCAGCGCGGCCTCGAACTGCACGCGTGGTTCAACCCGTTCCGCGCGCTGCATCCGCAGGCCAGGTCGCCCGTCGCGCCGAACCACATTTCGCGGACGCATCCCGAACTCGTCTGCCCCTACGGCAGCCAGCTTTGGCTCGACCCCGGCGAACCGTCCGTGCGGGCCTACGTTCTGCGCGTAATCATGGACGTGGTGCGGCGTTACGACGTGGATGGCGTGCAGCTCGACGATTATTTTTATCCCTACCCGGAAAAGGATGCGGCCGGGCGCGAATTGGAATTTCCCGACGACGCGAGCTGGCGGAAATACGGGCCGTCGAGCCGATCGAGCCGGGACGACTGGCGCCGCGCCAACATCAATCTGTTCGTTCAGAGCGTTTACCAGAACATCAAGGCGGCAAAACCATGGGTGCAATTCGGCATCAGCCCGTTTGGCATCTGGCGGCCGATGAATCCGCCGCAAATCCGGGGCTTTGATGCCTACGCTAAACTTTACGCCGACTCGCGCCGTTGGTTCGCCAACGGCTGGCTCGATTACTGTTCACCGCAACTGTATTGGTCCATGGATTCGCCACCGCAAAGCTTTCCCGTGCTGCTGAACTGGTGGACGCAGCAAAACGTCAGGGGCCGGAACCTCTGGCCGGGGCTCTACGCCGCCAATGTCGGGGAAAAGTGGGGGCCGGACGAAATTGCGCGGCAAATTGCCGCCACGCGCCGGCAGCCCGGCGCGGGCGGGGAAATTTTCTTTCGCCTGCGCAGCCTCACGGACAACGCCGGGCTGGCCAATGTGGTCCGCGTCGCCTACGCACAGCCGGCGCTCGTCCCGGCCTCGCCGTGGCTGGATGCCATTCCGCCGGGCAAACCGAAACTCACCGTTGTCGAAAACAGCCGCTCCAGTTTAAGAGTGCAATGGAACACGGCGGACAGTCCGGCATGGCTGTGGGTTTTGCAGTTTCGCACCAACCAGGTTTGGACCACGGAAATCCTGCCCGCCGCCCGGACGAACTGGGCGTTTGCCAAGCCCGCGCCGGAATGGATTGCCATCAGCGCCGTGGATCGGGTTGGCGGCCTGAGCCTGTCCGCCGCCATCAAGAAAAGCCGGCTGGTGTCCATTGGCAAGGGTCGGATGATTTGGCAATAGTCGAAAGGCAGCCGCACGAAAAAACCGGGGGTGAAGCGATGTGTCTTCCCATTTGCGACTTATGATTTGATTTTGAAAAGCCCGCGTGTGCGTCAATCGTCAATCGTCAATCATAAATCAAAAATGGTTTTGGAAGGGCTGTAAGCCGAATTCTGTCTTCACTCTTGCGAGCGGAGAGAATCATTTGTCTGTGCAGCCGATACCCGGAACCCGTTTCGCTTTCGCGAAACCGGAGCGGGCCGCTCCGGGGTTCCCTATTTGGCCTTGCACCCGATGGGGTTTTCCGTGCCGCGTCGCTTGCGCTTCGCGCGGTGCGCTCTTACCGCACCTTTTCACCCTTGCCCGCGCTTCTTGCGAAACGCAGGCGGTTTAATTTTCTGTGGCACTGTCCGTCGAAAAGTCTCCCGACTTTCCGCCCGCGTGTATCTCAACCGAACGGGCCTGAGTTACGCGGCATCGCGCCCTTTGGTGTTCGGACTTTCCTCCCCGCTCTTTCTGGCCGTCGGATGTTCGCCCGCCTTCTCAATCAAAGAAACTTCGCAACGGGTTTTCCACCGACAATCAGAAAGAGCGGGGCGATCCTCCGCCCTTCCAAAACCGTTGAAACCATAGCCGATGGGAGAAGAAATCTCAAGGGGCGAATTCCGGTTCAGGCCATGTCCCTGGCGGGTTCGCATTGACAATTGACATTTGAAATGAATAACTTCTCCGCGCGTTCCACAAGATATGCTAGTGTAACGCAAGAGCACCGTGGCTGAAAAAGACGATTATTTGTTGGAATTGCTGGTGGACCTCGGCTCCGTGAATGCCGAACAGGTCGCCAAAGCCCGCCAGGAGGCCCAGGCCGCCGGCGTGGGAGTGGTGGACTTGCTGGTGGCCAACAAAGTCATCCGCCCCGCCGACGTCACGCAGGCCAAGGCCGCGCAGTTCGGCGCGGAGGTCGTCCAACTCGGCAGCCTGAAGATCCCCGACGAAGTCATTTCCATCATCCCGCGACACATCGCCAAAAAATATCGCGTTGTCCCCATTCTCAAAACCGACGGCAAGGTCGCCGTCGCCATTGCCGACCCGTCCGATCTGAATACGATTGATTCGCTGACCCATCTGCTGAACGCGGAAATCGAACTGCGTGTGGCCTCCGAACAAGACATCGAAACCGCGCTGGGCCGATATTACGGCGGCAAGGGGGACTCGGTGGTGGACAAGGCCATCCAGGAACTGACCCAAAGCGAAGTCGAAGTGCCCGTCGGCGAAATGGGCGATGACAGTTCGGTGGTGGACGCGGACGCACCGCTCATCCGGCTGGTGAACCAGATCATCAACGACGCGTTCAAAATGCGCGCCTCGGACATTCACTTGGAACCGCTGGGCAAACGCTTCCGGCTGCGCTACCGCATTGACGGCTTGCTGCACGAAATGAAGGCGCCGCCGAAACGGTTGCAGGCGTCCATCATCACGCGGCTGAAAATCCAGTCGAACATGTCCATCTCCGAGCATCGCATTCCGCAGGACGGACGCATCCAGTCCAAAGTCGGCAACAAGCTGATTGACCTGCGCGTGTCGTGCCTGCCGACGAACCACGGCGAAAGCATCGTGATGCGTATTCTGGACAAGGAGGGATTGCGGCTGGGTCTCGGCGAACTCGGGTTTTTCACGGACGACCAGCAAACCTTTGAAAAGCTGATCGGCCTGCCCGATGGCATTTTGCTGGTGACCGGGCCGACCGGTTCCGGCAAAACGACGACGCTATATTCCTGCCTGCACTTCATCAACCGTCCGGACCGGAAAATCATCACCGTCGAAGACCCGGTGGAATACATTTTGGGTGGCATCAACCAGGTGCAGGTCAGCGAAATCGTCGGCCTGACGTTCTCCGCCGCGTTGCGCTCGATTTTGCGCCAGGCGCCGAACATTATCATGATCGGTGAAATTCGCGACCTCGAGACCGCGTCCATTGCCATCAACGCCTCGCTGACGGGCCATTTGGTTTTCTCCACGCTGCACACCAACGACGCGCCGAGCGCCGTGACCCGTCTGATTGACATCGGGGTGAAACCCTTTCTGGTCGCGTCGTCCACGCGCTCGCTTATGGCGCAACGCCTCGTCCGCAAGGTTTGCAAAAAATGCGCGGCGCCATATCAACCCACCGATGCCGAGATGCGCGCGCTGAATCTCACCCCGGAAAATTTGAAGGACGCCCATCTTCAAAAGGGCCGCGGGTGCGGCGATTGCTCGAACACCGGCTGCCGCGGACGGTTTGGCATTTTTGAAATTTTCGTCATTGACGACGAGGCGCGGAAATTGATTTACGACAAGGCGCCGTCGTCCGCGTTGCGCGCGCGCGCCCGGGAAATGGGCATGCGCACGCTGCGCGAGGACGGCATCCGCAAAGTGCTCGCCGGCCTGACCACGCCAGAAGAGGTCATCCGCGCGACTATCGGCGACGAAGCGTAAGCAACCCCCCTGAATGATGAATCGCGAGTTCCGAATTCAACGAGTTTTTTTGCGAATGGAAGATTCGACATTCGCCGTTGGCAATTCATAATTTGAATTATGTCTTACTCCATGTCTGATTTGCTGCAGTTGGTGGTGGCGGAGGGCGCCTCCGACCTGCACATCCGCGTTGGCACACCGCCGGTGATCCGCGTCCACGGCATCCTGCACCGGGTGGAAGGCCCCGCGCTCAGACCGGAGGACACCGAGGAACTGATGCGCAGCATCACGTCCGAGGAACACATCCAGGGCACGCGTGAACGCGGCGGCGCGGACTTTGGTTTCGCGTTCGGCGAAGTGGCGCGCTTCCGCGTGAGCGTCTTCAAGGAAAAAGGGAATTTCGGCATCGTGCTCCGGCAAATTCCAAGCAAACTGCTGACGATGGAGGAAATCGGGCTTCCGCCGAGCGCGCGCGAACTGCTCTACAAGCCGCGCGGTCTGGTGCTGGTGACCGGCCCGACCGGCTGCGGCAAAACCACCACCCTCGCCACCATGATCAATATCATCAACGAGGAACGGGATGAGGCGCACATTATCACCATCGAGGACCCCATCGAGTATTACCACAAACACAAGCGGGCGCTGGTCACCCAGCGCGAAATCGGCGTGGACGTGCCGAACTTTGCCGAAGGTCTGCGCCGCGCGTTGCGCCAGGACCCGGACGTGGTCCTCGTCGGTGAAATGCGCGACCTGGAAACGATTGACGCCGCCATCACCGCCGCCGAAACCGGGCACCTGGTTTTTGGCACGCTGCACACGACCGGCGCGGCCAAGACGATTGACCGCATCGTAAACGCCTTTCCGAACAACCAGCAGGAACAGATTCGCATTCAGCTCTCGACGGTGCTCCAGGCGGTCATCTCGCAATTGCTGCTGCCGCGCATTGACAAGCCGGGGCGCGTGGCCATTTTTGAAATCATGGTCAACACGCCGTCCATTTCCGCCCTGATCCGCGACAACAAATCGTTCCGCATCCAGTCGGACATCCAGACCGGCGCCAAATACGGGATGGTGACGCTCGACTCGTTCCTGATTGACAAATATCTGCAAGGCCTGATCGCGCGCGAGGAGGTCATCACCAAGGCGCAGGACCCGACGACGATTCAGCAGAAGTTGCAGGAATTGGAGCTGGCCCAGGCCACCGGCTCCGGCGCCGAGTCCAAACCGAAGGCATGATCATTTTCCCATGGCCGAAGAAATTTCCAGTCCATTGCTGTCGCTCATCAAAGAGCAGAACCTGATTGACGACCTGCAATACGAAGAAGTCGTTGCCGAACTCAAGCGCACCGGTGCGCCCGTGATCGAGGTCCTGGAGGACTTCGGCGTCATGAAGCTCGACGACATCCTGCACGTGATGGCCACCAACCTCGGCACCGAGGTCGTGTCGTTGCGCGACCGGGAATTTCCCCCCGAGCTGGTGGCCATGATTCCCGCCAAAGTCGCGCGGATGTATCATTGCATCCCCGTCGCGTTGAAAGGCTCGACGGTGCAGGTGGCGCTGGCGGATCCGCTCGACCCGGCGCAGGCCGACGAAATTCATTTTGCCTCCAAACACGACGTGCAGGTGGTGGTGGCGAATCCCGCGGAAATCGAAAAAACCCTGGACCGGCTGTACGGCCAGGATGAAAGCGAAAGCTTTGCGGACATTCTCAAGGAACTCGGTTCCGACGCGGACATCGCGCGCGAAGTGAGCGAGGCCGGCGCGAGCGATGACGAAAAGCTCATGACCGAACTGGCCAATGAAGCGCCGATTGTGAAATTCGTCAATCTGGTGTTGCAACAGGCCATTCAGGACCGCGCGAGCGACATTCATTTCGAGCCGTTCGAGACGGAATTTCGCATCCGTTACCGCGTGGACGGCGCGCTTTACGAAATGTCACCGCCGCCCAAGCACCTGGCGTTGCCGGTCATTTCGCGCCTGAAAGTCATGTCGAACCTGAACATTTCGGAACGCCGCCTGCCGCAGGACGGCCGCATCAATTATGCGGTGGGGACCCGCCAGATTGACCTCCGCGTGTCCACGCTGCCGACGCAGTTCGGCGAATCGTTGGTGTTGCGCGTGCTCGACCGTTCGTCCGTAAACCTGCAACTGGAATCGCTGGGCCTTCCCAAACACGTGTATGAATTCGTGACGGAGGTGATTCAACGGCCCAACGGCATTGTCATCGTCACCGGCCCAACCGGCTGCGGGAAAACCACGACGCTGTATTCCTGTATGAGCCGTGTCAACGCCATTGACTCCAAACTGCTCACGGCGGAAGACCCGGTCGAATACGACATCGAAGGCATCATGCAAGTCGCCATCAACGAGGCGGCGGGCATGACGTTCGGCAAGGCGCTGCGGTCTTTTTTGCGCCAGGACCCGGACATCATCATGGTCGGCGAAATGCGCGATTTGGAGACGGCGCAGATTTCGATTCAGGCGTCGCTGACCGGCCACCTGGTGTTGAGCACGTTGCACACGAACGATGCCTCGGGCGCGGTCACGCGCCTGATTGACATGGGCGTCGAGCCGTTTTTGATTTCCTCGACCCTGATGGCGGTGCTGGCGCAGCGGCTCGTGCGGGTCATTTGCAAGAATTGCCAGACGCCGTTTGAGCCGACGGAGGACCAGTTGGCCCTGTTGAACCTTTCGCCGCACGATTTGGGCGACAAGGTGTTTCATTACGGGCGCGGCTGCTCGGCCTGCAACGATACCGGCTACAAGGGCCGGAAAGGCATTTTTGAATTGCTCATCATCAGCGAACCCGTCCGCGCCCTCATCAACGAACGCGCGCCCACGGTGGTGCTGCGGCAGAAGGCCATCGAGTTGGGCATGGTGACCCTGCGCGAAGACGGCTTGCGCAGCATCTTTGAGGGTGGTACAACCATCGAGGAAGTCGTCAAATATACTTAACTGCTATGCCAAAGTACAACTACGTGGCACTGGACGCCCGCGGCAACGAAACGAAGGGCAGCCTGGAAGTCGCCACCCAGAACGAGGCCATTGGCCGCGTGAAGGAGATGGGCCTGTTCCCGACCAAAATTGCCGAGGCCGAAAAAGTCCAGGAAAAGCAGTCCGGCAAGAAAAAAGCCAGGGCCAGCGGCGGCAAAAAACGCAGCGCGCTGGACATTCAAATCAAAATCCCCGGACTCGGCGGCCGGGTAAAACAAAAAGTATTGACGGCCTTCACGCGGCAACTGGCGACGCTGGTGGATGCCGGCCTGCCCCTCCTGCGCGGGTTGCGCGTGCTCGAAAAACAGGAGCGCAATGCCGCCCTAAAATCCATCATCGGCGAACTGGCCCTGGCGATTGAAGGGGGCAGCACTTTTTCCGAGGCGCTGGCGCAACATCCCAAAACTTTCAACCGGCTGTACGTGAACATGGTCAAGGCGGGCGAGCTGGGCGGCGTGCTGGAAGTGGTCTTGAAACGCCTGGCCGAATTTGCCGAAAAGGCGCAGAAGATCAAAGGCAAGATCAAGGCCGCGCTGTTTTACCCCATCGCCGTGCTGATTGTCGCCAGCGGCATCCTGATTCTGCTGATGACGTTTGTCGTGCCCCGGTTCAAGGAGGTTTTCGCCGGCATGGATATCACGATGCCGGGCTTCACGCTCTTTGTGCTCGCGGTCAGCGACGCCATCCGGCACCACATTTTGCCGGTGATGGGTTGCGTGGCGGTCGCCTGGGTTTTGTTCCTCCTGTTCCTCAAGACCAAAGCCGGCCGGCTGATCTGGGACAAATTCAAACTCAAGATGCCGGCCATCGGGCCGGTCATCAGCAAGATAGCCATTTCCCGTTTCACCCGCACGCTCGGCACCCTCGTCAGCAGCGGTGTCCCCATTTTGCAGGCGTTGACCATCGTCAAGGAGACCGCCGGCAATGTCGTCATCAGCAACGCCGTCGCCAAGGTGCATGAAAGTGTCAAGGAAGGTGAAACGATCACCGCGCCCCTGGAAAGCTCGGCGGTTTTTCCACCCATGGTGGTCAGCATGGTGGATGTCGGCGAACAGACGGGCGCTTTGCCTGAAATGCTCTTGCGAATTGCCGACAATTACGAAGAAGAAGTGGACAATTCCGTCGCCGCCATGACCTCCCTCCTGGAGCCAATCATGATTGTTTTTCTGGCGGTTGTCGTGGGCAGCATTGTCATCGCCATGTTCCTGCCGTTGATCAAAATGATTACCGAAATGAGCGGTGGCGGCAGCGGTGGTGGCGGTGAAGAGTAATCCCGGCCATTCAAAAGGGCTTTGTTTCCTGGATGGAAACAAAAGGTTGACAAAACGCGACGCCTATGCGTAAATACAATGTAATCACATTGCATGGGCGTCTTATTTACAATTAGCCCGTTATGGAGTTTGATTGGAATAATCCGCCCTTTGAAATGGGTGGTTCTTTGACTCAGCGGGAAATTGAAGAGTCCTTTGAGGATCCATTTGCCGTCCGGTTGTTGCCCGACTCGCCGCGCTTCGGCGTTCAGGCCCGGTTTTTCAATCTGGGCATGTCGGCGGCCGGAGCCGGAATTGCCAGCACGTATCGGACGAATGGCCGGTTGATCCGGGTTTTGCACGCCCGCGCGTTCGAACCGGAAGAGCGTTTTTTTTACCAGCGCAAAATGGACCAAACGCTGCAAGGTGACAGGTGAAACGTGAGCCGTGAAACGTGAAAAGCTCGTCTGGTGTCACGCGTCACGTTTCACGTTTCACTTATGCGAACCTTTGCCAACTGGGAAGACGTGCCGCTCTTCGACAGCGAGGAAGCCGAGGCGGATTTTTGGTCGGAGAACCGCCCGGACCTGCGGCTGATGGAAGCGGCCACCGCCGGGCGCGCGGAAGCTTCGGAGTCCGTGACCATCACGTTGCGGATTGACCCCCGGATGTTGGCGCGCATCAAGCGGATGGCCCGGTCACGCTATTTGAATTACCAGAGCATGATCAAACAGTGGTTGAGCGAACGGATGGAAGACGAATTGAACGAACGATGAAAACAATGAACAGTGATCAGCCTTCGCCAGGCTTCGGCACGGCAGGCAAGTGGCGAGTGACCCGCCTTCGCCACGCTCCGGCGCGGCAGGCAGGTGACAGGACAAATGCCGCAGCGCGCGCGACGCATTCGTCTCACGCTTCACGTTTCACGTTTCACGCTCCGGCCTTCACCCTCATTGAGCTGCTCACGGTCATCAGCATCATCGGCGTGCTGGCGGCGCTCCTGTTCCCCGTGCTGAAGGGGGTCAAGCGGCAGCAATTCATCCGGAACGCGCAGGCGGAAATGGCGCAGTTGGAGACGGCCATCGAACGCTACAAGGCCGCCTACGGCTTTTATCCGCCGGACAATCAGCTCAATCCCGCCAACCCGTTGATACCCAACCCGCTGATGAATCAACTCTATTTTGAATTGTTGGGAACAACCAACGTGGCCACCCCTCCGGGTTCTCCGTCCTATCAGTCGCTCGATGACCCCAGCTTGCTGCCACTCTCCCAAGCCAACGTGAGCGCCGTCTTCGGCGTGAACGGTTTTATGAATTGCAGCAAGCCCGGTTCGGCCGAGGATGCGCCCGCAGCCCGAAACTTCCTGCCCGGTTTGAAACTTGACCAGATGACCATCTTCACCAACAGCAGTGCCCCCAATAATCCGATCAAATTAATTATCACTGCCGTCGGCGGGCCGGACACTACTTATCATCCGCTCGGCGCGGGCGCGATTGGCATCAATCCCTGGCGCTACAATTCCTCGAACCCGACCAACAATCCCGGTGCGTATGACCTGTGGCTCCAGCTTTCCATCAGCGGGAAGACGAACCTCATCTGCAACTGGAACAAACAAGTGCAGTACAACAGCCCGCTGCCCTGAGTTTTATGTGCACCACCCGAAAAACCGGTATTGTGTCATTTTCAATGGTAGGGACGCCTCGCCGAGGCGTCCGGACAGCGCGGCGCGCTGTCCCTACCTTCAAATTGATACACTACCAAAAATCCGGATTCAGCCGCGGCGAACGTCTCCTGGCCGTTGACTGGCAGGATTGCGGCTGGTGCCCGATCATCGCGGTGCAATCCAGGTGGGGCGGGGCTCCTGACGAGCCGTCGTCGCGGCACTTTGATGCACCAAGGCTGGCTCGCGGGGATCAGCCTTCGCCTGGCTGCGGCGCGACAGGCGCCCGCCCCACCGAAACTGCAAACCCGGCCGTCATCCGGTCTCCTCGGTCGATTAAACCGTTGTCCATGCCGCCGCTTTTTCCGCATCCCTCACGCCATGTCCCTCTATTTTTCAAAACCATGAAAACCATGCCGACTCACTCACGCCGCCCGCGTGCGGCTTTCACCCTGGTGGAACTCCTCACCGTCATCGCCATCATTGCCATTCTCGCGGCCATGCTGTTGCCGGTGCTGGCGGCGGCCAAAAGACGCGCGCAGAAGGTCCAGGCGCAACTGGAAATCAACCAGATCGCCACGGCCATCGAAAAATACGATTCAGATTACGGACGGTTCCCGGTTTCGAGCGCCGCCCAAACTGCAGCCGGCACCAATGATTTCACTTACGGCGGCGTATTTCAAACGCCGACCTCCGGGCCGTGGACCGTTGGCACACCCGTAGGCGGCACCATTTTGAGCAACGCCGAGGTCATTGCCATTTTGATGGACAACACCACTCTCGCCAACGGTGTGAACACCAACTACATTAAAAATCCGCAGCAAACCATTTTCCTGAGCCCCAAAATGTCGGGCTACAACCCGTCGGTTGACCTGGGGCAGGCGCCGGGCGGCGTGGATGTGAACGGCGTTGATCGCGATCCCTGGGGCAATCCTTACGTCATCAGCCTGGACTTGAACTATGACGAAAATTGCAAGGACTTGTTTTATTGTTTGAACACAGTGTCCGGTCCGAAGGCAAACAACGCCAATCCCGGTTTGAATGGGTTGGTCAATCCCGACACTACTCAGAACAATAATTTCCAATTGCACGGCAAGGTCATGGTCTGGTCCGCCGGGGCGGATGGAAAAATTGATCCAACGGCCACTCCGGCCGGGTTGGGCAGCGCCAATTACGGCGCCAACAAAGACAACGTGGTGAGCTGGCAGTGACCCCCCAAAAGCTAAAGGCTAAATGCTAAAGTCTAAAATACAGTCGGTGCGCCGGGCGCGGGAAAGAAGTTCAGCCTTTAGCCTTCAGCCTTTGGCCTTTGTTTGCCGCGCCTTCACGCTCATCGAGTTGCTGGTGGTGATTTCTATTCTCGGCATTCTCGCCGCGCTCACCGTGCCCGCGCTCAAAAATTTCGGCAAATCGGACGTCAACATCAGCGCCTCGCGGCAATTGCTCGACGGCGTGGCGCGCGCGCGCCAACTGGCCGTCAGCCAGCGCACCACCGTCTATATGGTCTTCGTCCCGACGAATTTTTGGATGGTCTCGGCAACTTTTTCAACTCCGGGAAGTTTTCCCAACACCTGGTGGACCAGCCTGACCAGCCTGACGCCCGCGCAGACCAATGCCGCCGTTAATCTGTGCAGCGAGCAAATGAGCGGCTACAACTTCGTCGCCTACGGCGCGATGGGCGATCAGCCGGGGCAGCATGCCTGGCATTATCTCGCGCCGTGGCAGACGCTGCCCGACGGCGCATTCATTGCGCTGCAAAAGTTTGCCGGCACCAACACCATCACGGATCAAATCACCGGCGCGTCCTACCCCATTGCCCAATTCCGTTACACCAACAACTTTCCATTTCCCACCGAAACGGCCGCCACGGGTGTCTGGCTGCCTTACCTTGCCTTCAATTATCTTGGCCAGTTGGTCTCGGAAGTGAATGCGTCCGGCAGTTATAGTGACGCCTACATCCCGCTGGCGCACGGCAGCGTGCTGCCCGCGATTGACCCCAATACCAAGGCGCTGCAGTTTGGCAGTCCCGATGTTTTGGAAGCGCCGGCCGGCAACAGCACCAACATTTCCTACAACATCGTCCACATCAACTGGCTGACGGGCCGGGCGGTTTTGGAATATCACAAAATGGGGCCATGAAAACTTTTTTCGGCACAGCGCAGTTGATTTTGAGGGGTTTCCGCCAACCGCAAAGAACCGGCGCAGGCGCGGTAGCGTCTTGGACTGCGGCGGCCCTCCGCCGCTTTGGAACGCATGCCGACCCGTTGAAGAGCGCCAGAGGGCTGGCGCAGTCCAAAACCTGGCGGCGGTTTGAATGCACTCCCCAAGACCAATCGGCCTTCACCATGGTCGAGATTGCCATCTGCCTGGCGATCATCGGCGTGGCGCTCGTCGCCATCATCGGCGTGCTGCCCATCGGCATGCGCACCCAGCGCGACAACCGCGAGGAAACCATCATCAACCAGGACGCCACCGTGTTCACCGAAGCCATCCGCAACGGCGCGCGCGGCGCGGACGATTTGACCAACTACGTTTATGCCGTGACGAATTATTGGACGCAATACGGCAACAACGGCCAGTACCTGGCCGGTAACAACGGGGTCAACAACATCAACAACGGCTATACTTACTCGGGTGTCTTCGTTGCGCCGGGGTATGTTCCTAAGCCTCTTGGTTATTCCGGCACGGTTGGTTCTCCCATCAACAGCGGTACTAACATCATCGGGCTTTTGAGCGTGCCGGAGTTCACCGATGTCAACGGCGTGCCGCTCGCAAACATCACCGGCATCAATTATTACAGCAATCACGTCGTCGCCTATGTCCGCTCGTTGAGCGGGCCGGCGATCGAAAAGCCGCCGCAGAACAACGACATTATTGTTGGCGATTCCTTTACCTACCGCATCCTGTGCGTCAATGCGCCGGTGGCCCGGGACACAAATGCGCTGGCGTTGGACCTGCCATACGGCATTTACGACAAACAACTTGCGGCCAGCCTGCGTGAGTTGCGGCTGACGTTTCTCTGGCCGCAACTGCCCAACGGCGGCCTGGGCGCCGGCCGCCAGACCTTTCGCACGATGGTCGCCGGGCAAATGACGCAGGTGTTCACCAATGGCCAATGGCTGTATTTTTACCAGCCGCAATCCTTTACCAACGTCGTCACCGCGCAGTGAAAATGAAATTCCCAATTTCCCAACGACACGGTTTGGGGAGCACACCCGCCACGGGTGTGGCTGGACGCGCCTCGCGTCCAGTGTTGCGGGGGGAGATGACGGTTGTGTCCGGGAAATCTCCCTGCGCCGACGGTGTTTTTCGCGAGGGCGCGAAAAACTGCACCCGAGGCGGGTGCGCTCCCCGCGCTTTTTCCCTCGTCGAAGTCCTGGTGGTGATGACGTTGTTGTCGCTCATCGTGCTGGCGTTGATGGCGGTGTTCAACAGCGCGCAGACGGCGTTTCGCGCCAGCGTCACGCAGACCGACGTGCTCGGCGGCGGCCGCGCCACGATGGACATGATGACCGCGGATTTGCGGCAGATGGCGCCGTCGCTGGGATACAGCAACAGTCTCGTCCAGTTTCGTCCCACTTTTTTTTACTGCAACTACAATAACCCGGTGAATTTTTACGCCGGCACCAACAAATATGGCACCCAGCCGCTCGTGCAATCGCTGCCCGGCAGCGCCGCGCAGCGGACGAATGTGCTGGAAAACTTCTTCATCCTGGGCCGCGGCAATCTGAATGGCAGCCCGACCTGGTTCGGCACGGGCTACGTCGTCTTTCCCCCGGCAACCAATTCCCTTTACTCGCTTTACCGGTTTTATATGACGACGAACGTCGAGGCTTCGCCCAATCCTACGAACCTTTTCAACATCTTCATGTCGTCGATCTTCAACAGCGCCTTCACCGGCGGCTTTACCAACTCGAGCTGGAGCCATTTGCTGGACGGCGTGGTGGATTTGCGTGTGCGGGCCTACGACCTGAACGGTGTCTGGATGACGAACGGCTACCCCTACGGCTACACCAACGTCGTAAAAAACGTCTTCTTTCTGCCGTCCACTTTGGGCGAGTGCGGCTTTTATATGTTCAGCAACACGCTGCCGGCGTCCGTCGAGATTGAACTGGGCGTGCTCGAAGACCGCACGCTCCAGCGCGCGGGATCGCTTGGCATCGCGGGGCAACCGCCCTCGCCGTCGGTCCCCATCCAATGGCAGTATTTGCAAAACCAGGCCGGCAAGGTCCATGTTTTCCGCCAGCGCGTGACCATTCCCAACGTTGACCCCTCGGCCTACCAATGAAATGAATATAAAGCGAACATCCAACATTCAACATTCAACGTCCAACATCGAATGTGGAATCCAAACCGCCGCCAATTCGTTCGGCGTTCGATGTTCAATGTTGAATGTTGGATGTTCCCGAGCTCCGAACTCCGAACTCCGAACTCCGAACTCCGAACGTGGCATGGCCCTGGTCATCACGCTGATTCTGCTTTCGGTGACGCTCGTCATGGCCGTCGCCTTTCTGGCCATCAGCCGCCGCGAACGCAACGCCGTCACCACCGTCACCGACACCGCCAGCGCCCGGCTGGCCGCCGACGCCGCCCTCGCCAATGCCGAGGCGCAAATCGTCGCCAACATCTTCGCCACCACCAACGCCGCCGCCTACAACTTCGGCCTGCTCGTCTCCACCAATTACATCAATGGTTACGGTTTTAATCCAGCGGGAGGCGCAAATCCCACCAACGTCAACTTCAGTTACAAGTCCGACGGAACGGCGTTCACGTCCGGCGACCTCAATCAGGACTTTGCCAATCTGTTTTATCTTCCGCGCGCGCCGGTTCTTATGAGCAACCTGGTCACGCACGTCGTGGAAAACCGTTTCTACCTCGACCTCAATCGCAATGGTGTGGACGACCCGAATGGCTGGGTGACGAATCTGGATAACAACGGCAACGGCCTTGGGACCGTCAGTTTCCAGGTCGGCGACCCGGAATGGATTGGCGTGCTGGATCACCCGGACGCGCCGCACGGGCCGAACAACCGGTTTGTGTCGCGCTACGCCTTCATCGCCGTGCCCGTCGGCAACACCCTCGACCTCAACGCCATTCACAATCAGGTCTTTGACGAGAATAATGCCCTCAATGCAGGCGTTAACCCTCCGCCGCCCGGAAACGGAGACGCATTTTTCCGCAACGAAGGCGTCGGCTCGTGGGAAATCAACCTCGCCGCGTTTCTGGCTGACTTGAATACGAATGAGTGGGGTAGAACCATTGATCCGCCCAGCGCTCCACCCAGCGCTCCGACGTACTACCAATACAACGAGCCTGCAAATTTTAATCAAGGTTTCGCCTTTGAAGACGCGCGCGCGCTGCTGGCTTATCGTTACGCCAACAATTACAACTCGCTTGCCAGCGTACAATCGCTTTACCTGAACGGTCCGTTTGCTTTCCAAAACGACAATATTGACGGTTACTCAGATGGGCCATTGCTGACGACCTTCAACACCAACGAATTATTCCAGCCAGACAATCCCCGATTGCCCTGGGCCGGCGCGGACAACACCAACCAATTCTTCACGCATCAGGAACTGTTTGATCCGGTAAAAACCTCCGTTGGATTTACAAACCACCTGTGGAGCGCCGGCACGAATGTTTCCACCTACGATCGCTACACGTTTTACCGGATGCTCGACGAGCTGGGTTCCGATTCCGCGCCGGAATCGGGCAAAATCAATCTCAATTACTCCAACGCCGTCGTTCAGACCGGCCTCAACGGGATGGCTACCAACATCGCCGTCGTTCCGGGCGCGGAAACCAATTTCGTTCCTTGGGCGGCGACCAATTTCTTCACGGCGGCGGCGGACCGGATGCTGAGGCTTTACACGACGAACTGGTTCCAGTCAAACCCGTCGAATTATCTCGCTACTTTCTACGGCATTGCCACCAATTATTACTACGTCAACGGCTCCGGCAACGTTGTCACCAACGACCCGACCGGATTGGGTCTGACCAACATTTCCTTTTTGCTCATGACGAACCAGGTGCCGGCGTTTGGCATCACGAACATTCCGGTCTTGATAAACGGCAACTTTGTCTATTCACCCGCCGTCAACCGCCTGCTCCAGCTTGCGGCCAACATCTATGACGCCACGACAAATTATTTTTACCCGCATGTCTTCCGCCCGACTTTCTGGGTCAATAATGCATTTGGCTCCACGAATGTTTTCATCACCGGCTACCAAGAGGTGCCCGGCGTGAGCGGTTACTCTGACCCGCGACTCAACCCACCGGTTGATGTTACGAATTTGCTTCTCGGGGCGAGCACTGCCAATTACCCCAACGGAGTAAATGTTTATGGCGTTCCGTGGATTATCGGCGCGAAGAAAGGTTTCCCGAACTTCAACGAATTTTCGGCGGAAAACGTCGTGCAGATCACACGCAAATTGCAAATCGCGCGAAATCTGAACGTAAGCCCGACGGACTTTATTTACACAAATGAGGCTTACTTTTTCAGCATCAGCAATTCACTGGGGGTCGAATGTTGGAATTCTTACACCAACGCCTATCCGAATCTGGTGCAAGTTGTGGTGCGCGATAACCTTGCGATGCAGATGATGCTGACCAATGGCATTCTGGTTCTTTACCAACCCAATCTTGTTCCACCGCCGCAGACGACCAATGTTGTCATGTGGACAAATTCGACTTGGCAGTCGACCTGGCAGTCCGGCCAAGTCGGCACCCTGAATCCGAGCGCGGCATCGCCTTTTATCATGCCGCTTTATACCAACGTTACTTTTCTCACGAATTCAGTCTATCGCTTTATTGAGCCCTTTGGAGGTTATTCCGTCCCCGGTTTTATTCCCACCGGGGCCAATCCGGATTGGGAAACAAATGTTCAGAATCTTCCTGCGCTTCCGCAAATGATTTTGACCACCGCGAACCGCCTGCAAGTCTTCATGCTCGATGGCCAGTCCACACCCAATGGCTATCATGTCATTGATTATGTCCATTTCAGTGGGCCGAACAGCAGCCGGAATTTGAATTCGGAATTTCAGACGACCAACACCATTATTGGGAATACGTATGCGGGATACACCAACATGTGGAGCACGGCGTTAAACCTGAACGGCATACCCATAGGCATCGCTCAACAAATTTACGTGTCGGATCACAATGCAATCCCCACATTTTGGCAAAGTGACCCGCTTTACCAATATGAGATAGACGGCTTTGCGCTTTTCATGGGGCTGACTCCGCCATATCCGTCTTCCAGTATTCTAAAGAATGGCCTGACCCAATCTTACGCGACGAATTGGATTGTGCAGGTTCCTTACCTGCCGGTTGTTACCATACGGGAATACTCGTCGTGGCAGGCAAATGACCCCTTGGTTCATTATCTGGTCGGCGATTTGGAAGTTTCAGACTCCAGTTCCACGCCACCAACGGGTATTACTGTGGATTATCTTAATCAATCACCGCCGCCATTGCTGCCAAACATCGGTGCATTGAATCGCCGTTACGCGCCGTGGGGTGTTGTTGGTGCTATAACCGCAAATACACCGGACGTGGACCAAAACCCCTACAATCTCGCCTACAAGGACCCGCTGATGTGGCAGTCCGATTTCTGGAATTTCCCCACGAACAAATTCCCGACGGCCGGCTGGCTGGGCCGGGTGCATCGCGGCACGCCGTGGCAGACGGTTTTCCTCAAGGCGACGAACATTTTGACTTTGGCCAATTCCGCCGCCAACGGCCTAACGACTTGGGTGAATTGCACTGGCAATGGAAATTTATTTGATGCTGCGAACTCCGCTCCGGTGTGGGACCGACTGTTGTTCGACGTTTTCACCACCGCGTTCAACGATAACGCCACACGTGGTCAGCTTTCTGTCAATGTGGGTGGCGCAAACGGCCACAGTCTGGCGGCATGGTCGGCCCTGTTCAGCGGTGTAGTTGCCCTGACCAACACGGCGAGTTTCCCGCAGTCAACAGGGCCTTCGAATAGATGGGTGGTGATTAATCCGGCAGGCGGGGCCGGCACCAACTCGCCATTGGGACAAATGGTCGTCGGCATCAACAACACGCGAGCGAATACGAATTTATTTCCGCTGCAAGTCTTCGGACACGTCGGCGACATTCTCGCTACGCCGCAATTGACCGAACAATCGCCGTTCTTAAATTTGAACAACACGTTCCAAGGCGGCCAACAACAACAATATGGCATCAGCGACGAGGTGTATGAATGGCTGCCGCAGCAGGTGATGTCGCTGTTGCGCGAAGGGTCGCCGCGGTATGTGATTTATTGCTATGGCCAGGCGCTGAGGCCGGCGCCCAATTCGCTGGTGACCAGCGGCGGAAATTCATTCGGCATGTGCACGAATTATCAGGTGGTGGCGGAGAGCGCCGCGCGCGCGGTGGTGCGCGTGGACGGCGCGGGCACGCCCGCGCCGCACGTGGTGGTGGAGACTTACAACCCCTTGCCACCCGATTGAGATGAAAACGAAGATCGAAGATCGAAGATGGAAGATAGAAAGCGCAGTGGACGGGTTTTCGTCGGCGCGGCAGCGTCTTGGACTGCGCCAGCCCTCTGGCGCTTTGAACGTCGCCGGCGGTGACCAAAGCGGTGGAGGGCCACCGCAGTCCAAAACCTTGCGGCCGTTCGGACCGTTCATGGAAAAGGAGCGGAAGCAACGTTCACAGGCATCTCCAGCTTCCATCCTCGCTTTGTTGACGGTCGTATGACATACTAACCAGCCAATTTTATGCGTTCGCGTTCATTGATTTGGATTTCGTTGTGCCTGTTGCTCGCGGCAGGCGCGTGGTTCTTCTGGCCGCAGGGAACGGTAGGGACGGCTCGCCGAGCCGTCCACGCGGGCGTCTCGGCGAAACGCGCCTACCCGGCGGTGGCCCAGGCCCGGCCCTTCACCATCCTTTCCACGAACCCCGTCTCCCTTGCCGCCGCGCCGGTCCGAACCAATAAATTTGCCTGGCGCCTGTCCAACACGACCAAGACCATCGGCCAACTGGTGAACGACCGCCATGCGATTCTGCTGGCGAATGCGCTGATTGACACCAGCGCAAAGTTAAATCTCTCGATTCCGAAACAATTGCAGTCGCCGGGCGAGCCGGGCGCTTACATCGTCCAGGCCAACGGGCCGATTGACAATGCCTTCCGGGCCATGCTGGCCCAGTCGGGCGCGCAAATTGTTTCCTACATCCCGAACAACGCCTACCTCGTGACAATTTCCGCCAGCGGCGCCAATGCGCTGGCGGCCGACGGATTTCAGGTGATTCCCTACGAGCCGTATTACAAGGTGTCGGCGTCGCTGATGCCGTGGATCGGCAAATCGCTGCCCGCCGCCGCGACTTTGAACGTGGAGTTGTTTCCCGGCAATGAGCAGCCGGCGATTCAGCAAATTGAAGCCGCCGGCGGAAAAGTGTTGTCCCAGGAAGAATCCCAGAACGGCTGGATCGTGAACGTGCAGCCGCCGGCGGATTGGACGGCCGTGCCGGCGTTGCCCGGCGTGCACATTGTCGAGCCATCCTACAAGCGCGCCCCGGCGAACGATTTGTCGCGGCAGACGGTGGGCGTGGCGATTGATACGCAAACAACGACGAACTATATGAACCTCTCCGGGTCGAATGTGCTCGTGGAAGTGAACGACTCGGGCATTGACGCAACGCATCCGGATTTCAGCGCGAACCATACTGTTCAGGTCCGGGTGATTGGCGATTCGGCGTTGAGCTTGGTGGATACCAATGGCCACGGCACGCACGTGGCGGGCATCATCGCCGGCGACGGCACGGAATCTTCTACCGTGACCAACGCACAAGGTTCCATCATGCCGGGAACGAACGGCCAGTTCCGCGGGATGGCGCCGGCGGCGACATTGTATTCGGTGGCGGCGATCAATAATACCTTCAGCTTTTTGAACAACAGCGACCAGTATTTGCAGGAAGCTCCTGCGCTGACGAACGCGCTGATTTCCAATAACAGTTGGAACTACGACGGCGACAGCATCTACGATCTGGAGGCGGCGAGCTACGACGCGGCGGTGCGCGACGCGTTGCCGCAGGTGACGGGTTCGCAGCCGGTGCTGTTCGTGTTTGCGGCGGGCAACGGCGGTGGCGGCAATGACAATGGTGGCGGTGGTACTGGGGATACCATTTTGTCGCCGGCCACAGCCAAAAATGTCATCACGGTCGGCGCGCTGGAGCAGTTGCGGAACATCACCAACATCGTTACCGCGCTAGATGGCACATCAAACGCCATTTGGCAGCCGGAGACTGACTCGAGTTCTCAGGTGGCTAGCTATTCATCACGCGGCAACGTCGGCATCGGCACCGAGGGCACTTACGGACGCTGCAAACCGGACGTGGTTGCGCCGGGGACATTTGTTGTTTCCACCCGCTCCAGCCAGTGGGACGAAGGGGCGTATTATAACCCGACGAATTATTCTTTCGATATTATCCCAGACCAGATCGTGAACACCAACTCACTGAACACCTATAACATTGCGGTTCCCATAAACGCGGTCGGGGTGGTGATTCAAATCCTGCCCAACGTCTTGTCGCCGTCGCCATTCCCACCGAACATGCCGATTTATGTGGAACAGGCGAATTTGCCGACAACCAATACCTTCGATTTCGTGACCATGAACAATGAGGTTTCCATTCCACCCGACGGCGGTGCGGGTTATTTGTCACAAATCCAGAACGTAGGGTTTTATTACGCAATAGGCAACAGCACGAACATTCCCGTGAACTATGACCTCATCACGGAAGTTATCACGACGAATGACTTGGGCAATTATTTCATCGTGTTGAGCAATTTGAACAATTCGCTTGGCGGGAGTCCGGACTCAACAGTTCCGCCCCATTGGTATCGTTACGAAAGTGGCACAAGCATGTCGGCAGCGGACGCGTCGGGCGTGCTGGCGCTGATGCAGGACTACTTCACCAACACGCTGCAAACCGTCCCCAGCCCGGCGTTGCTCAAGGCCATGCTCATCAATGGCGCGCGCCTGACAGGCGGTAACACGTTCGCCGTGACCAACTCGATTAATTTTGAAGGTTGGGGCTTGATTGATCTGACGAATTCCCTGCCGCCGGGCGTGACCAACCAGGTCGGCCCAAGCTGCTCCAGCTTCTTCGTTGATCAAAACCCGACCAACGCGCTGGCTACCGGCGACAGCCATACGTTCATGGTAAGCCTCAACCTCACCAACAACGCACAAGCCCTGCCGTTGCGCGTAACGCTGGCGTGGACCGATCCGCCCGGCGACCCCGCCGCCGCCATCAAGCTCGTCAACAGCCTCGAACTCGTTGTCACCAATCTCTCAACCGGCGCGATTTATTTGGGGAACAATTTTTCGCCGTCGGGCAATCCACCTTACAGCGTGCCTTGGAACACCAACACGCCCCCCAATCCGGATTCCGTCAACAACGTGCAAAATGTTTTTCTGGCGCCGTCGTCGGGCACAAGCTTCTCCATCACCATCATCGGGCGCGACGTGAACGTGAATGCCGTCACCGCCCAGACCAACACTCTGATTTCAGGAACGCCCACGTATGCGCCCAACGTCGTGCAGGATTTTGCGCTGGTGATTTCCTGCGGTGAGGGCGAGGTGACCAATGCCATTACGACGGTGACGGACAATGGCGTCGTTTCCGCGCCCACGACCGACCAGCAAATCAGTTTTATCGGCGGCACCAATGTGAACGCGCCGCTGTTCAACCAGTTTGTGGGCGCAAGCTCGCCGCTGCTGGGCACGAACACCGTTCCCATCGGCACCATTACAGTGCTGAACACGAACGGCGTTCCCGTCGCCGTTCCCGGCTATGCGGCCAACGCCATCGTTACTATTGGCATGACGAACCAGTGGCATTTTTACGTGATTACCAATCCGGTTGGCGGCGCCGCTGATATAACCAATGCCGCGTTCATCACGTTCCTGCCGGACACGCTTTCCATCCCGCGCATGGGCGTGTTTGCAGATTCGACGGCCAATGCCACGGTGCCCGAAGCGGACATTGACCTTTATGTAACCACGGATTCGACGCTGACGAATCTGAATCCGGCGGCGATTTCCAACTGCGTCCACGGCACACAGGTGGGAATATCGTCGGCGGCGGGCGGCGTTTTCAACGGGGCGTCGCTGAGCCGCGGCGGCGCGGAGTTCGTCGTGGATATCGGTTCCACACCCGGCCAGGTTTATTACGTCGGCGTGAAGTCCGAGACCCAGATGGCGTCGGAATATGATTTTCTGTCCGTCTTCACCTCGACACCGTTCAGCCAGATGCAGAACGGCAACCAGGTCGTCAACGGGCAGCTCGTTCCGGTCAACATACCCAACGGCACCACGGCGCATCCGGGCATTGCCTACGTCTTTGCGCTGGCAATTTATCCGATGGAGGTCGGCTTGGTCACTGTGAACGACCTGCAGATCTGGCATCAAAACTTCGGCGACCTGACAGGCACGCTCAACCACAATGATATTCCTGATGTGTTGAATAATCACGACGCACTCTTCAACACCATCGGCTCTGCCCCCTTGATTTATGACGACAGCGGTTCGGGCAATTATCCTGGTTCGCGCCCGTCCGATGGCCCGGGTAGCTTGCTGAACTTCGCTGGCACGGAGGGCATTGGCCCGTGGCTGTTGACTGAAGCGGATAATTCAATAACCCAAACCGGCAGTGTGCAGAATTTTCAATTGACCATTCAGCCGCATCAAGACCTTAAAAACGGTATCGATGTTCTCGTTGCACCAAATTCTTGGGCGTACGCTTTCATTGACGTTCCGGTGGGCTACACGAACCTCACGATCGGCGGAACGAATGTGTCGGTTGAGTTTTCCATGTCCATTGCCCCGCAGCCGCTGGAAATGTTCGTCGAACTAGGCTCGCCACCGACATTGGCGGACACGAATAGCGAGGCATTGTTGACCAATTGTGTGGTCGGCACTTTCCCAACCGGAACGGATCCGGGCAATTCGATCTCCACCGGCCCACCGCTGACGCCCGGACGCTACTGGGTCGGCGTCTACAATCCGAATTCCAGCGCGCAGGAAGTTTACCTCATCGCCACGCTGGCCTTCTCGGCCTCGGCGATTTCGACTGTGGATTTCGATTCGAGCGGGCCGGTGCCGATTTTGGATGACGCGGTGACGACGAATTCCATCTTCGTGACGAACACGGACCTCATCCAGGAATTCAACGTCGGTTTGCGGGTGGATCATCCGCGCATTTCGGACCTGGTGTTTCATTTGATCAGCCCGGACGGCACGCGGTATTTGCTGATGGAAAATCGCGGCGGCACCAGCACCAACGGCTGCGGTGCAACGATTGCCAACAATCTCTTCGTGCCGGCGTCATCCTCCGGCGGCGCGGCCGCTTCCACCAACGTCATTGATACTGGCCAGACCTCCGGCACGCTCACCATCAACTACAATTTCTTCACAATTCCCGACGAGATGACCGTGTACGCCTCAACCAATCCCGCTGATTTTTCACTGAGCAGCCCGACTTTGGTCTTGGACACCGGTTTCATCAGTTTCAGCGGCCAGTTGAGCCGTTCGTACAATTCGCCTTCGGGATACCTGACGATCATCATGAACCAGTTCGGCAACACGAACGCGACCACCGCCTGGACTTACACCGCCAACCTGGCGCAGACGAATTATCTCTATCTCTCGTTCACCGAGGACACGAACCTGACGACGACGCCCATCAAGTTCGCGCCCCCGCCATTCGTGCCGGCCACAACCTCCAGCCCGGTGTGGTCGGATAGTTTCGAGGCATATCCTCAGGCAATTTACACGTCGCCTGCAAGCTTCGGCGGCTGGGTGGTGCTCACGAATCAAGTGCTCATTACAAATGCGCCGCCTGCTTACGACGGCAATAATTTGCTGGCGCTGTTGAACGGGGCAGTTTCGATCAATCTGCCAACGGTGATTGGACAGAAATACATTTTAAGTTACGCGCTCGGTTCTTCCACGACGGAAGGCGGCGGGCCGGCGACGAACGCGAACTGGCAATTGCAGAGTTTCAGTTTCACGGCGTCGCAGACCATCACGCCTCTGGTGCTCAACGCCTCCGGCAACGCCGGCTACCTGATGGCCTTCACCGGCGCAGAGGTGTTCACGTTTAACGCCAACGCGCTGCTCGACGACTTCACGCTGACGGAAATGCCCGGCAATCTTTATTACCAGCCGGAAGAGGACATGAGCGCCCTCAACAACACCCCCGCCAATGGCACAGGTTATCCGGGTGACGTCGGCACGTGGACGCTGGAAATTCAGGATGACCGCGCCGGGGCCACCAACAACGCCACGCTGTTGAGCTGGCAGTTGGGACTCACCTTTGCGAATACCAACTTCACACCGACCCTGCCCATCCTCGGCGGCGGCCAGGCGCAAACCAACACCGTCTGCTCCAACAGCATTGACTGGTATCAGGTCAACGTGCCGACAAACGCGATTGCCGCGACCAACCTCCTGCTGTTTGCCACCGCGCCGGTGAACGTCTGGTACAGCGTCAACAATCCGCCGACCACCAACAATCCCGGCGACACCGTGCTCATTCCCAACAGTACCGGCCCCGCTTCCTACATCTTGACCCCCACGTCCTTGCCGGCGCTGGTTCCGGGCGGAACCTATTATCTCGGCGTGCAGGACCCGAGCGATTCCTGCTCGACCTACGCGATCGAAGTGGATTTCGATTTAGTGCCCAGTATTCCCGGGCCGTTTGCCTTCACGCAACCGGCCTACGCCGTCACGGGAACCAACGCCCAATTGAACGGCATGGCCACGCCCAACGTCCTGCCGGCCACGGCCTGGTTCCAATGGGGAACGAGCACCGCTTACGGAAACCAGACGCCGCCGGTCAGCGTGGGAACGGGTCCGAATGTGGTTTATACCGCGAGCCAGATCAGCGGTTTGTTGCCGAACGTGCCGTATCACTTCCGGCTGGTCGTCAGCAATGCCCTGACGGTGGTCTATGGTTTCGACCAGATTCTGGATGAGGCCAACGTGGTGGCCTGGGGTGCGAACTATGCCGGGCAGGCCAATGTGCCCGCGGGTTTAAGCAATGTGGTGGCCATCGCCGGCGCCTACGACCACAGCCTCGCGTTGAAAAACAACGAGACGGCGGTGGGTTGGGGCGACAATTTTTATGGCGCGGCGGCCGTGCCGGGCGGTTTGAACAATCTGGTGGCCGTGGCGGGCGGGGAATCTTACAGCCTGGCATTGCAAAGCAACGAAACCGTGGTCGCCTGGGGCTCGGATATTTATCCGGGCGCCGGCGAGACGAATGTGCCGGCCGGTTTGAATAATGTGGTGATGATTGCCAGCGGGCAATATTCAAGTCTGGCATTGCAAAGCAATGGAGTGGTGGTGGCCTGGGGCGCCAGCTTGTTTAATCCGGCACCCGTGCCGGCGGGCTTTAGCAACGCGGTGTCCATAGCGGCCGGGACTTTACACAGCCTGGCGATCAAGAACGACGGAACGGTCGTGGCCTGGGGTGACGACGGGGCCGGCCAGACCGATGTGCCCGCCGGCTTAAACAACGTGGTGGCCATTGCGGCCGGGAGTTTTCACAGCCTGGCGTTGAAATACGATGGGACCGTCGTGGCTTGGGGTTATGACAGTGCCGGCCAGACGAACGTGCCCGCCGGCTTGAGCAATGTGGTGGCGGTCGCCGCCGGTGGTTTCCATAGCATGGCCCTGAAAAACGACGGTACTGTGGTGACCTGGGGCGACAATTCCGCCGGCCAGCAAAATGTGCCGGGGGGATTGACCAATTTTGTGGCGATCGCCGCCGGTTACCTGCATAGCCTGGCATTGACACCCCAGTCGGTTGCCGGTTTGACCAACATCGTCCCAAGCCCGACCAATGGAGTGCCGCAAACCAACAACATTTTGGGCGGCAGCATCACCTGGTATCCGATCAATGTGCCGGCGAACGCGGATTTTGCCACCAACATTTTGCTCTTCGCGCTGAACGGGTCGTTGAACATCTGGTACGACACGAACAACCCGCCCACGACCAATGTCTTTTTATTCAGCGGAACCAATGGTTCATACACCTTGTCAACAACCGGCACCCCGCCGCTGGTCCCCGGCTCGACTTACTATCTCGGCGTGCAGAACACGAACAGCTTTACGGTGAACTACGCGATCGAAGTGGATTTTCATCTGGTGCCCGTGACGAACAATCCGATCATCATCTCCGGCATCATCGCCACCAACATCGGCGGGACGAACGGTTTCCTGCTCACCTGGTATGCGCCGACCAACGACATCTTCCAGGTGCTATGGACGGACACTTTGTCGCCGGCCAACTGGCAGTTCTTCAGCAATTTTGTTTCTTACACCGGCCCGCTCACGCCCACGAACGGGTTGTTCTTCTTCTTCGACGACGGCTCGCAAACGCCGCCCGGTTTGCCGCCGATGCGTTTTTACCGGATCGTGCTCGACGGCTCGCTTCCGTCAACGAATACCAACGCCGTGTTCATCAGCAGCATCACTTCGACCAACATCACCGGGACGAACAGTTTTTGGTTCACGTGGTCCGCGCCGACGAATTATTTCTTCGAGGTGCAATGGACGACCAATCTCGTGCCGGTCATTACGTGGCGCACGTTCCCGGACATCATCGCTTACAGCACGTTCGTCAGCCCCACGAACAGCCTGTTCAATTTCCTGGACAACGGCACGCAAAGCGGTCTCGGCCCGATAAAATTTTACCGCCTCATCATCCTGCCCTAGCCAGGCGCTTTTCGTCAAAGGAGCGCGGACAGCTTTGTCCGCACGGCTTTGATCCTGCACCAAGCCACGGGATTTTGCCCCGGTTGCAGACTTGCGGACTCGGCGGTTCGCGCTCCGGGCGTTTGAGCAACACGCCCATGAGACTGCCGCCAACGCCTTTGCCCGCCAGCGGAGCGCGGATTGTCCCCAATCCGCAGCGATTGATTTTTCGGAGGCGCTGCGAGTTGGGACAACTTGCGCTCCAGCGGCAGTGTCAAGTTGCGCCCGCGCTTTTCACCACCCCCACAACTCCGGCTTTGCTTTCGCCGCGGGTCTGGCATATCCTTGCCGGTTGGTTTGAATGAAGAATTCGCGGTCATGAGCAAGGAATTCATCCGCATCGGCGGGGCGCGCGAGCATAATCTCAAAAACCTCACGCTGAACATCCCGCGCGACCGGCTGGTGGTCATCACCGGCCTGAGCGGGAGCGGCAAGTCGTCGCTCGCGTTCGACACGATTTACGCCGAGGGCCAGCGCAAATATGTTGAAAGCCTCTCCGCCTACGCCCGCCAGTTCCTCGACCAGATGCAAAAGCCGGAGGTGGACTTCATCGAGGGCCTGTCGCCGGCCATCGCCATCGAACAGCGCAGCTCCGGCTCCAGCCCGCGCTCCATCATCGCCACCACCACGGAGATTTACGATTACCTGCGGCTGCTGTACGCGCACATCGGCAAACCGCATTGCCCGGACACCGGCGTGCCCATCGTCTCCCAGACCACCAGCGACATCGTGGACAAAATCCTCGCGCTGCCGCCCAAAACGCGCGTGATGCTGCTCGCGCCGGTCGTCCGCCGGCAAAAAGGCGAATTCCGCGACGTGATCGAACGCCTCGCGCGCGAGGGCTTCGTCCGCGCCCGGGTGGACGGCGAATTCGTGGAACTCGAAGCCAACACGCGCGTCAAATTGGATAAAAAGAAATTCCACACCATCGAAGCCGTCGTGGACCGGCTGGTGATTGACGGGAAAATCCGCGTGCGGCTCGGCGATTCGGTGGAAACCGCGCTGCGCTGGGGCGAAGGCGTGATGTTCACGCTGCACCAAACGCCGGGAAAGTCAGTCGTCAGCAGTCAGTCGTCCGTAGCAAAAACTACTGACCACGGACCACTGACTACTGACTCCTGGGTTGAGACGCTTCATTCCAACAAGATGTGCAGTCCGGCCACGGGCAAGAGTTTTGATCCGCCCACCCCGAAGCATTTTTCGTTCAACGCCCCGGCGGGCGCGTGCCCGGTCTGCCACGGCCTCGGCCAGAAAATGGTTTTCGACGAAAGCCTGGTCGTGCCCGATCCCGAGCAGCCGCTCGACAGCGCGGTGCAGCCGTGGCGGCGGGCGGGCAAACGAATGAATATTTATTACAAGGCCATGCTGCGCTCGGTCGCGGCCCATTTCAACGTCAGCCTGGAAACGCCCTGGAAAAATCTGCCGGACGATTTCAAGAAGGTTTTGCTGTACGGCTCGGGCGAGGACGACGTGGACTTTCATTTCTGGCGGGCGGGCAGCCAGCACACCATCAGCCGCCCGTTCGAGGGCGTGCTGCCGAACCTGGGACGGCTGTTCACCGAGAGCGAAAGCGAATTCGTCCGCAACCGCATCAAACCCTACATGAGCCCGCAGTTTTGTGACGTGTGCAAAGGCAAACGGCTCAAACCGGAAATCCTGGCGGTGACGCTGGGGAGCGAGCAGACAAGCACACACTTTAAGGTAGCGCAGGCGTCCCGCCTGCCGGAAGCGGGTGCATCTAAAAGCCGGGGCAGGCGGGACGCCTGCGCTACAATTCCCGGCCTGTCCATCATGGACGTTTGCGCGTTGTCGGTGGAAAAGGCCGATGAATTTTTCGCCGGCCTCAAGCTCACGGAATTCGAGGAGCAAATCGCGCATGAGGTCATCAAGGAAATCCGCGCGCGGCTGGGATTCCTGAAAAACGTCGGCCTGGGCTACCTCACGCTCGACCGCGAGAGTGGCACGCTCTCCGGCGGCGAGGCGCAGCGCATCCGGCTCGCCACGCAAATCGGCGCGGGTCTCGTGGGCGTGCTCTATATCCTGGACGAACCGAGCATCGGCCTGCACCAGCGTGACAACGACCGCCTGCTGGCCACGCTCAAGGGTCTGCGCGACCTCGGCAACACCGTGCTCGTGGTTGAGCACGACGCCGAAACCATCCGGCAGGCGGATTACATCGTTGATCTCGGTCCCGGCGCGGGGGTTCACGGCGGCGAACTGGTGGCGGCGGGCACGTTGCCGGAAATTTTGAAAAATCCCAATTCGCTCACCGCGAAATATCTCACCGGCGAACTGACGATTCCCATTCCCCCCAAACGCCTGGCGCCGTCCAAAGACCGCGGCTGGCTGGAGGTGCTCGGCGCCCGGGAAAACAATCTGCAGAACATCGACGCGCGGATTCCCCTGGGCACGTTCACGTGCGTCACTGGCGTCAGCGGCTCGGGCAAGAGCACGCTCGTGGACGACATCCTGCGCCGCGCGCTGTTCCGCAAGTTTTACGGCTCCAAGGAAACACCCGGCGCGCACCGCGCCCTGAAAGGGTTTGAAACGGTGGACAAAGTCATCGTGATTGACCAGTCGCCGATTGGCCGCACGCCCCGAAGCAACCCGGCCACCTACACCGGCATGTTCAACCACATCCGGGATTTATTCGCGAAACTGCCGGCGGCGAAGATTCGGGGTTATGCGCCGGGCCGGTTCAGCTTCAATGTCAAGGGCGGCCGCTGCGAAAAGTGCGAAGGCGACGGGCTGCTCAAAATCGAAATGAATTTTCTGCCGCCGGTTTACGTGACCTGCGAAGCGTGCGGCGGCAAGCGTTACAACCGCGAGACGCTCGAAATCACCTACAAGGGCAAGAACATCGCCGACGTGCTGGCGATGACGGTGGACGAGGCGGTGACGTTTTTCCGCGCCGTGCCGCAGATTTACGAGCCGCTGCTGACGCTGGCGGAGGTCGGGCTGGGCTACATCGGTCTGGGGCAGGCGGCGACGACGTTGAGCGGCGGCGAGGCGCAACGCGTGAAGCTGGCGACCGAATTGAGCCGCAAGGCGACCGGGCAGACGTTTTACATTCTGGACGAACCGACGACCGGCCTGCATTTCCATGACGTGGCCAAGCTGCTCGAAGTGCTGTTCAAACTGCGCAACGCCGGCAACACCCTCGTCGTCATCGAACACAACCTCGACGTCATCAAGACGGCGGATTGGATCATTGACCTCGGCCCGGAGGGCGGGGATGCTGGCGGCCGCATCGTCGCGCAGGGCCCGCCCGTGGAAGTGGCCCGCTGCGCCGAAAGTTTCACCGGTCGGTATTTGACCCGTGTGCTGCAGCCGTCGTGAATCAGCCTTTATGAAAATAGCGTTGTTTGGTCTGACCGGGATAAAAACCGGCAAGCACAACCTCAAAGATCCGCGCTTCGATGAAGCCGACAAACTGGTCGAGGCGGACAAGAAAACCCACGCGCAAGTGGACGTTGCAGGCGACGACCAGCTTTTGGACGCCGACGCCATCCTCGTGTCGCAGGAAGGCCGGGCGGACATTATTTTGAAGGACCTGGAATTTGTGGAGACGCGCCTGGGCCGCGACCCGCAACCGGCTGAGCGCCAGGCACTCGAAAAAATCAAGGCGCTGCTCGAACAGGAGAAATTCGTTTTCAATTCGGGATTGGGGCCGGAGGAGCTCCAAGCCGTCGCCGCACACAACTTTTTCACCGCCAAGCCAATTGTGGTGGCCGAGCCGCCGGATCTGGAAAATTCCGACACCCTGCTGCTGCGGGCGTTTCGCGAAGCCGGCTACATCTGTTTCCTGACCGTCGGCGGCAAGGAAAACCGGGCCTGGCCGATTCGCAAGGGCATCACGGCCTGGGAAGCCGGCGGCACGATTCACACGGACATCCAGAAGGGTTTCATCCGCGCGGAAATCATCAGCTATGCGGATTTCATCGCGGCGGGCGGCGAAACCCAGGCCAAGCGCGCCAACAAAATGCGGCTGGAGACGAAGCAATACGTCATGCAGGATTACGACCTGACCAACTTCCGGTTCAACAAGTAGGCGTGCGTGTCAGCCCGGAGCCGCCGCTGTCAGTGGCGCCAGCCACCCCTTTGCCTGAAAGGTTCCTCAAGCAATACCCTGCCGGCGGCGTCGGACATGGCACCTAAACTGCTTTTTTTATCCGTTCGCCCATGAAGACAACCGGTCATCACGCTCCGGAAGTTATCGGTCCGAAAGATATCGGCCCGGACACTACCAATCGAACACCAGCCGAAACGGGCGGGCGCCAATCACACGATGGACTGGAACAACACGTTGCCGAATTGGAACAACAAGTCGCCGGACTTTCGGCCAAAAATGCCGAACTGGTTCGGGCCAACCAGGAACTGACCGGCACGCAGAGACAGTTGCAGGCGATGTTGGATAAGGGCGCGGTTTTGGGCACGGTCGGAGTCACCCATGACGATCCTGAGATGGAACTGGCACAGCAGGCCCTGCGGCAAAGCGACGAGTGGCTGCGGGAAGTCCTGCGGAGCACGCGTTGCATCCTGAATTCCGGAGAAGCGGAGGCGCCCGAAGGGTGGCGGGAGCGGGTAATGAATGAACTTACGATATTCCGCTGGAATTTCCCCGTCCTGAATTTGGAGGCGGCGCAGGAGGTGTTTCCGCTCGACGTGCCACCGGACAGCACCTACCAACAAGTCTGGAGTAACAGCCGCCACCCGGATGACTTCAATGAAATGCACCGGGTTACTCGAGACGCATTCCTCCATGACAAGCCGTTTTATCGCAACGTGTTTCGTTGCACCGACAAGCATGGGATCGAGCACTGGATGCAGGAATTCATAACCATCCATAAGCTGGGAGAAAACCGTTGGCATCTCTTCGGCATCAACACCGACATCACCGACCTGAAAAAAAGCGAGAGCGCCCTGCGATCCAGCGAGGAAAAGTTGCGCCATTTCACCGCGCAACTGGAACGCAGCAATCGCGAGCTGCAGGATTTCGCCTACGTGGCCTCCCACGATCTCCAGGAACCACTCCGCAAAATCGTCGTCTTCGGCGAACACCTCAAGGAGGCGAACGCCGACAAGTTTGGCCCCGAATCGCTGGATTATCTGGACCGGATGCAGAAGGCGGCAGGACGGATGCAGACCCTGATCAACGACCTGTTGTCTTTCTCTCGGGTTACGAGCAAAGCCCAGCCTTTCAGGCCGGTCAATCTGGCGGAAGTGGCCGCCGGCGTGGTGGACGATCTGGAGGGCCGGATCGAATTGGTCAAGGGATGCGTCGAGGTGGGTGCCCTGCCGGTCATCGAGGCGGAACCGTTGCAGATGCGCCAGTTGCTGCAAAACCTGATTGGCAACGCCCTCAAGTTCCGCCGGCCGGATGAACCGCCGGTGGTAAAGGTCGAGGCGCAGCTGCTCCCCGACCCCGCTGCGCCCGGCCAGAAGCTGTGCCGGTTGACGGTAAGCGATAATTGCATCGGCTTTGAAGAGAAATATGTGGATCGGATTTTCAACGTCTTCCAGCGGTTGCATACGCGCAATGAATACGAAGGGACGGGCATGGGGCTGGCGATTGTGCGGAAGATCGCGCTGTATCACGGCGGCGACGTCACCGCCAAAAGCAAACCGGGTGAGGGTTCCACGTTTATCGTAACGATACCTTCGACTCATCCTCAGAAAGTTCAGGATAAAACCCCCGGCGAGGAAAACACGCCGTCATAAGGGGCCGGTTGACCCACCGGCAGGTTTGGCGAAATTCATGGCCGGTCCGCATCCGGCAAATTAATTTTTGCGGGTCCGTCGTTTATTTCCGCTTTTTTCGCTGCGCGGCGTCGTTTAGATTCGGGCGCATGGCGTTTCATTGGCGATGGCTTTTGATCCTGTTCGCGCTCATTTTGAGCAGTGGACAACTCTTCGCCGCCAGCACGAAGGAGCAACGCGCTTATGCCGCCGCCGTGGCCGCCTTTCAGGATGAAATGTGGGGCCGGGCGGAGACGGAGTTCGCGGAGTTCACGCAAAAATATCCCAAGTCCACCAATGCGGCGGAAGCCGTGCTGTTGCAGGCGCGGGCGGAATTCAAACAGGGCAAGCTGGCACAGGCCATCGCGTTGCTGGCGGCGCGCAAAGCCGGGGCCGGCGGCCTGGCCGACCAATATGTTTACTGGATTGGCGAAGCGCAGTTCCAGAACGCGGACCTGACGGGCGCGGCGGAGACGTTGATTTCGCTGGCGCGCGATTTCCCCGAATCATCCCTGCGCCTCCGGGCGGTGGTGGAAGCGGCGGCGGCGCGCGCGGAGCTTGGCGAATGGCCGCGGGTGGGCGCGCTGTTGCAGGAAACCAACGGTGTGTTCCAGCGCGCGGCGCAATTGGACCCCGCGAATGAACTGGTCACCCGCGGGCGGCTGCTGCTGGCTCAGGCGGCACTCGCGCAAAAAGATTTTGGTGGCGCCGCGGTGACGCTCGCGTCCGTAAATCCACAGGCCCTCGAGCCGGGATTGGGCTGGCAACTGGCGTATCTGATTTATCAGGTCAAGCTGGCGATGGGCGACACCAACGCGGCGCTGGCAGCCACCACCAATCTGCTCCAAATTGCGCGGCTGGGAAATGATGAATCCTTGCGCGGGGCAAGCGTGGCGTTGCACGCGGGTTTGTTGGAACAAATCGGGTCAATAGCCGAAGCCCTGGACGCGTATCAGGAAAATCTGACGAACGCGCCGGTGGAACGGCAGCGGCAGGCGATCCTGAAAATCACGGAACTGGCCGAGGCCCAGGGCCGGTTTTCGACGGCCGAGGACTCGCTCGGGGATTTTCTTACCCAATTCACAAATTCGGCGGCGGCCGACATGGCATTGCTGTCGCTCGGCGAACTGCATTTGAAGGATTATGTTGCACAGCCGGCGGCAACGAAACAGCTGCAAGCGGCATCCGAGGTGTTCGACCGGTTTCTGGTCTCGTTTCCGAACAGTCCGCTTCTGGGCAAGGCGTATTTGGACCGTGGCTGGTGCGAGTGGTTGGCGGCAAGAATGGCTCAAGACCAGGGCGATTTTACGAATGCCATGCAGCATACCACCGCCAGCCTGACCAATTTCGCAGCCGCCGTTCAGAACCTGTCGCCGTCGGAGGATTTGGCGGTGGCGCGGTTCAAATTGGGCGACGCGCTGTTCGCGCAAATGGATTTCACCAACGCCCTGGAGAATTACCGCGCCGTGGTTGATGATTTCACCCAATTCCCGGCCGTCATGCAATCACTCGGCAGCGGCGCGCTTTATCAGAGCCTGCAGGCGAGCATGGCATTGACGAACACGGCCGCCGCGGAGGACACGATGGCGCGAATTTTGCGGTTGTATCCGGCCAGTGAGGAAACCGCCACCAACCTGCTGCTCATGGGCGAATATCTCGCAGACCTGAGTCAGCCGACGAACGCGCTGGCCGTGTTTCAGAAATTTGAGACAGTCTTTCCCCATTCGCTGTTGCGACCGCAGGTGGAACTGGCCATCGCGCACACGTGCGAACAGGAAACAAACTGGCCGGCGGCCATCGAAAAATACAAAACATGGCTGACGGATTTCCCGACCAACTCTCTGCGGCCGCAGGCGGATTACGGGCTGGCCCGCGCGAATTACCAGGCGGGAAATGAGACGAACGCTTTCATCCTGCTCACTAATTTTGTCGCGCAATTCCCGACGAACGGCCTCACGCCGCTGGCACAGTGGTGGGTGGCCGAACATTTTTTCCGCGCGGGCGATTATCCGAACGCGGAGAAAAATTACAAATTCATCTATCAAAACTTTGCGCCCACCAACGACCTCGCTTACCCGGCGCGAATGATGGCCGGGCACGCCGCCGTGGCGCGGCAGGGTTATTCGGATGCCATTCGTGATTATTTCCTCAAACTGGAGGAGGACACCAATTGCCCCATGGAATTGAGGGTGCAGGCCACATTCGCCCATGGCACGGCGCTCATGCGCATGGAATCCACCGACACGAACAATCCGCTGGCCAATTTTCAACGGGCCACCAACGTCTTCAGCCAGATCTGCCAGTTGCCTTCCACCAACGAATTCGCCGCGCTGGCGTGGGGCGAAATCGGTGATTGCGATCTGCAACTCGCCAATTACGACGAAGCAACGAATGCCTACGCGCAAGTCGTCAATTCCCCGTTCGCCAACATCGCGGCGCGCAGCCAGGCGCAAATTGGAACCGGGATCGCGCTGGAAAAAATGGCGGCTCTGGCGACCGGCCTGGATCGAACCAATTTGCTTCAAATGGCTTTGGATAATTATCTCAAAGTGTTTGACACCTGGACCGGAAATAATCTGCGCGCCGGCGAATCGGCGGATCCGTTCTGGGTGAAAAAGGCCGGTTTGCAGGCATTGCCATTGGTGCAAATGCCGGGGGCCGGTGACCCGGATAAATTTATCAATCAGATGGAGGAGTTGTTTCCTCAATCGAAAGACTCGCTGGAAAAGAAAAGAGCCGCCCTGCCGGCGGCAAAAAGTTGAGGTGGCCATTTGACACGCGTGCAGGCCACAGTTAGCTTCAATTAGGAATGGAAATGACCGAGAGGCTTGCAACTGGACCGGTTGTCAGTGTTACCGAAAATGCCGCGGCGGAAGTCAAATCGCTGCTCGCGTTGCCGGAGAACACGGGCAAAATGCTGCGAATTTTTGTGGAGCAGGGCGGCTGTTCCGGGATGCAATACGGCATGGTCTTCGACGAAAAACGCGAGGGCGACCTTGCCTCCGGACAACACGGTGTGGAAGTTTTGGTTGACCCCATCAGCGCGCAATATCTTCGCGGCACGGTGGTGGATTTCAGCGACACCCTGACCGGCGGCGGTTTCAAAATTTCCAATCCGAACGCGAAGCAAAGTTGCGGTTGCGGAAAGTCATTTGAGGCTTGAGCGGACTTGATCAACCCGCGCAAGCCTGACAACGCCGTCCCGTGTGATGCGGGGCGGCTTTTTTGTTGCCCAATAGCTTACAGCGCGGCAACCCAGTGATAGTAAACATGATAATTTAACGATTGTCAACATATCCTTCACTGTCAAAGGTATCAGATTAGGCACCCCTGCTGGCACTGCTGGCACCAAATTCGATGCCTTCCTGCACAGCGCCCGACCAAATGGTCGGGCGCAATTATTTCCAGTTGTTCTTTTTTAAATCCAGTTCTTACACAGGTGCGGTGAAACACGGTCATCATGCACGCTGAAGTTCCAACCGGCGCAGGACGGGACAAAGGCTGATCCATGACCAGTATTTAATCCAGAGCGGGCAGCGACGCCGCTTGCAGCAGGAACAGAAAATGACAGTTCTGCATAACTTAACGCGCCGTGGCCGAAAGGCCAGAGCCTTCTTCTGTTCCGCTCCCGTCGCTGGCGGCGCGCCAGTTTTTTATGAGCAAGGAACAGAACAACGCCAGTGGCCAGAATGATGGCGGCCACAGACTGAAGATCACTATCAGACCCAGCGGGATTGAAGTGATCGACCGCCTTTACGATCTTGAAAAACAGGCCAAGGCCGAGGGCACGAGCCTCTTCGGCTTGTATCAATCCGTGCCTAACTGCTGGTGCCACTTCATCGTGGATGACCGGGGGCGTCCCTACCATCTGGCGATGCGTCTGCTGGCCGAAATCCTGTTCCGTCATCGCCCGCGTCAGGTCAAAAAAACCTTCAAAGACGGAAGCGTGGTGATTCAGCTTGTAAAAAACTTCCGCGATGACATGTACCAGTTCAACCGTAGCGACCTTGCCAAGCACTGGAACGTTTCCAAAGACGCCATGAGTGACGCCTTGGGTGCTCTGGAAAAACTGGAACTGGTTTTCGCAAAGCGGGAAGACAAGGACATTAACTGCCGTGGATTTCGCAACATGGTCTTCGTGACGCCCAATCTGGACAAAATCATGGAGCTATCTTCACAGGCACTGGAAAAAATCCGCAAAATTAAGATGCAGGAGTCGAACAGAGAAGAAACCCCAGCAAATACCGAGAGGCATGATGCCGGTTCGGTAGGCGACGATGCTGAAAACTCAATAAATACCGAGAGGCATCATGCCACCACGTTACCGGCATCATGCCACCACGTGGAGGCATCAAGCCGTGACGTTACCGGCATCATGCCGTCACGTAGCCCGGATCATGCCTCTGTTTCAAGAAGGTCTTCCGAGAAGCCTTCCGCTTCCGTTTCGGGTTCGGCAGAGCCGAACCCTTCACCGAAAGCAAACGACAACAACAAGTCTTCAGCGCCGCAAGCGACGCAGCCAAGTGTTGTTGTTGTTGAGCCTTCGACTCAGCGGGGGCTTCGCCCCCAGCCCCCCACCAAGGGGGCAAGCCCCCTTGGAACCCCCCGTGCCACCGAAAGCCGCAATGCACTCAGTAGTGGACAATCCAAAGCTGTCCAGTTTGAATCTCAAGAGACATCCCAAGGGAACAGCAAATCAAAATCTCACCGGCGTAACGACAGAGTTGGTGGTGCGGAGCACCAGACTGAAGAATCCCAAACTGACCGGTCATACGAACCGGCCAGCGCGCCTGCGGCGCAAACGGCCTGCTTGCGACGTGGAAAGAAGGCAGATGGTGCGCCAGCGCCGGTGCCTGAAGATGCCGCCGCTGTCGCTGCCGACTCGGCGCAGCCGGGCGCGGCATCAACGATTGAAGCCGACAAATTTGTTCGCTTTTTTGAATGGTGCTTTCCACTGATCTTTGGAGCGGAATATGGTTGCGGGCAGGAAGATTTGAACGTTGCCAGAAGGTTTTTTCAACTTCATCGAGAGCGATCAGCCCTTCAACTGGCAAACTATTTAATCCGGGCATGGAAATTGACCTTTCAGAAAAGCGGCGCGTATACATTCCCGTGCTGTAAACAAGGCAAAACGGTTCGTGGTTTCTTCAAGTGGTTCGAGCCAGCGGATGGAAAGCACGGGATCGCAACTGATGTCGAAAATTTCCATGGAAGTTATTGGGACGACGATCAGGCGTGGCTGATCGAACGGTTGATTTACGTCTGTCCTGATGCAAAAGCCATTCTTCGGGATGTGTTTTCCGCTGAGCTTGCACAGGCTGATTTGGACGAAAAAGGCGAACTGGAAGAAGCGGCAAAGCGTGAACGGGAAGCTGCCAGACAACGCGAGCAGGCCCGCCAGCAGGAAGATGCAAAGCTCGACGCCAGAATCAAAAATCCATCCAAGGACGACCGGAAACAGTCGCTGGAAACGATCCAAAGGGCGCTGGAAATCGCGTTGGGCAGCAGCAGTGGCCTTCCGCCCAGTCCGGCCCGGCTGGATTTTGCAGTCAAAATCCTCGGCGTGGATTTGCCAGCGTTGCTGGAGTGGTTTGAAAGCTATGGTGGTAGGATGTCATCGCCGGATACTTCCGGGAAAAAGCTGCCCGATGAACTCGTTGACCGACTGCGCCATGAGTTGGAGGAAATCGGTTCGGTACTGGCCGACATCCGATGACTTCTGAGGCCACATTTCTGAAAATCCACCCGCCAGATGACGTGCTCAAATCGGCACGTGCCGCCGCCCATTCGGGCGCGTGGCGCTGTCTGAATTCAAATCAAGCGGGTGCAGAATTTAAATTCATGTGTTGACGATTTCGTGATTTATTCGCACACGCTGCAAATGTAGCGGACGTTTTATTTTACCTTCGCTGCGCGAAGGTAATCTAACTACGATCTGTCTTGGGGCAACGCCACGCGCCGGTTAATCGCCCGTTTTCGTGCCCCGCTCGCGGCATTCCCGCCGTAATAGCTGAGGGTCATCAACGGCAGATTTGGAGGGTCAAGCCACGCGGTTATGCGCCCTGAAGTTGTCCGCAACGGTCGGCGCGACGATGAAATTACATTTCATGTTCTGCCAGCCGAAAAATTCCGTTCTTTATTCTGACGGCAGTGCGCTGCGTGAGCGCTGCCGGTGCTGGAGCACCATGGGACGCCGCTGATGAATGAAAAAACACATGTATACGACGCAGCCGCCGCTAACCAACGGCGTCTTACAGTCGTTGGGTCATGCGCAGTGGTAACTTTTGAGAACATGAAACGAATTAACAGGAAGATCGAAGTGGAAGAACCTGATTATGATGACAAAAATACTGGTGTGGATTTAGCCGCTGTTGCCGACCAACCAGCGTCGGTTGACGACTGGGTCGTAAAAATCACCAATCAGGTTGGCAAGACAGCACAAAACTTGGTCGCTCTGGGACAAATGTTCATTGATGCGAAATTCGCGCTCAAGCACGGACAATGGCTGGAATTGTTCCAGCCCCACAGGCTGCGCTTCAGCATCCGTACGGCGCAGAAACTGATGCAGGTCGCAAACCACACCACCCTTGCAAAAGCGAAGAACTCGGCGCTTTTGCCGCCGTCGTTGGATTCGCTTACCACGCTGGCCCGGCTTGACCCCGATGTGGTACAAGCCGGAATCAACGACGGTGTGATCATACCAGACATGACCATCAGCGACGTGAAGAAATTCGTGCTCGATCAGCAGCCTGCGAAGGCTGAAAAGCCTTTCGTATACGATGCGAGCTTGAAAGCGCTGGTCAAAAGAGTGAATCAGGCGCTGGACAAAGTGCCAGCCGATCAACGGCAGAAACTTTCCATCGCACTCGTCAAGGCGATTAGTGGGTCTGCCTGAAAACTTGATCGTCACGGTCAGCCTCTGCGCCGCCAGCGCCATACGGCCATGCCCACCTGCGCCCCTGTTTGCTTTGAAGTTGTATACACTGGCACGCAGCAGACCAGACGTATACACTTGCAGGGTGATGAGTCCGACATCTTCACCGCGTTGGGACGATGGCATCTCCGGCACAACGCTTAACATCGCTGGCACCGACCATTCACCACTGCGTGTGCTTGCCGGGCCGGGAACCGGGAAAACTTTTGCGCTCATGCGACGCGTGCTGCGGCTGCTCCAAAACCAAACACGACCAGAACGGATTTTGGTTTCTACTTTCACGCGCACTGCGGCCAAAGACCTTGCGAAAGAATTGGAAAGAATAGGGGCGAAAGGCGTAAAACAGGTGAAAGCGGACACACTTCACGCATTCTGTTTTAGCATTTTAAGCCGGAACGAAGTGCTTCAACTTACAGGCAGACACCCGCGACCACTCATGGATTTTGAAACACGCTTTCTCCTTCAGGATTTGTGCGGGGATGATGTTGGCGGGATTCGGCAATGCAGCAAGCGCATGAACGCGTTCAATGCGGCATGGGCACGGCTGCAATCGGATGAACCGGGTTGGCTGAAGGAACCTGCTGACCAAGCCTTTGATCTGGCACTCCGGCGTTGGTTGACTTTCCACCAAGCAATGCTCATCGGGGAACTCATCCCGGTAACTTTGCGTTACCTGCGTGACAATCCCACCTGCCCCGAACGCACCCAGTTTGACCACGTTCTTGTTGATGAATATCAGGATTTGAACCGCGCCGAGCAGGTGCTGCTCGACTGCTTCGTGGGAAGCGGCACCCTGACTGTCATTGGTGACGAAAATCAGTCGATTTATTCGTTCAAATACGCGAACCCGGAGGGCATCGTCGAATTCGACCAATACCACACCGGTACGAGCGATGAGACGTTGAAAGAATGTCGTCGTTGTCCGCATCGTGTTGTGACGATTGCGAATGAACTCATCCAGCATTCTATTCGCCAACCTGTGCGCCAACTTCAACAGTTCGCCGGTAATCCCGAAGGAGAAATCCACGTTGTGCAGTGGATGGACATTGATCAGGAAGCACAGGGCATCGCAGCTTTCATAAAGTCCCGAATTGACGCTGGGAGCGTCGCATCGGGACGAGTATTGGTTCTGTCCCCACGACGCCAGTTTGGATACCGAATCCGTGATGCGTTGAAGAACGTGAGTGTTGCGGCCCACAGCTTTTTCAACGAAGAAGAACTCGACGGAAACCCAACCGACCTGTCGGATTGCGTCGCACAGGAACGCTTTGTTCTGCTGTGCCTGCTCGCCAATCTGGGTGACCGCGTCGCATTACGGTGCTGGTGTGGCTTTGGCCACGGCAGGTTGCAGCAGAACGCATGGCGTCGTGTCGTTGACAATTGTAGTGAAAACGGGAAAACACCACTTGAAGTTTTGGTTGGGCTTCTCGCGGGTACGATAAAGCTGCCCTATACCGGCAAGCTGGTCGAACGTTACAGCCTGTTGATGGTGCGGCTGCATGAACTACTTCCGCTGCGAGGGACAGGCGCTGGTGGACGAACTGTTTCCTGCTTTGGAGGCATGGACGGAACCTTTTCGCTCCATTGCGGGTTCCATCGATGATCCTGATTTTAGCCCTGACACTCTGCTGGCCGTTTTACGCAGCGCAATTATCCAGCCGGAATTGCCGACAGACGTAGATTATGTTCGCATTATGAGCCTGCACAAATCAAAGGGGCTTACGGCAGACTTGGTGGTTATAGCTGGCTGCGTGGAAGGGTTGATCCCGTTCATTGACTACAAGCAACCACATCGAGAACAGGAGCGGCAGCTTGAGGAACAACGACGATTGTTTTACGTCGCGATAACGCGTACTCAGCAGACATTGGTGCTATCAAGTGTGCGACTGATTCCGGTGAGACTCGCCCTGAAAATGGGAGCCTCAACCCGCCGCACCAGAAATCCACAAATCGGACAAACTATCGCATCGCGCTTTTTCGCCCAACTTGGGCCTGCTCGCCCTGCCGCCGTGACTGGCGAGCAATTCTTATGAACCCCTCCCAAAACCTGATTGTGGATATTATGGCAGTAGCGCCGAGTCCTCGCGTTTGATGCCGGGCAGGAACTGTTCCAACAGGTGATCGACCTTCCTCTTGAATTCCTTGGTCGCTTTCGGGTGCGTGATGACACGGCGCACGATTTTTATTAACCGAATCGGAGCGTGCCGTCCCAACTCGTCACCCCGGACTGATTCGTGCTCGCCCGGCGTGAGCAGCAACCGGAACTCGCGCTCGAAGCTGTACGGGGCTGGTTTGTAAAAGAACAGCGCGATGTGGTCGAATGCCGTTCTTGGAGAATTATTGCGATGATATTTGACCGGCGACTTCACGATTCGCTCATCCACAAATTGATAAAGCGCCTTCGCGGATATGCTGATCAAAACGCTCTCCGTGGCGGAAGTATAAGCGTTCCACATTTCCCGGTTTTCTTTACTGCCACGCTGCCAGCAGGAGATGAACACGACATGTCTCATGCCTTCCTGAGCTTGCTCCAACTGTTTGCCAAATGGTTCCATCTGGTAAGCCGCGTAGAATGCCTTATCCGATGCCGACAATTCGGTCGCATTTCCCAGCACAGACCGGCCCTCAAATGGGTCTTTGAATCGGTCGGGTCGGGAAAAGTGCAGAGCAGAGCGGGTCAGCAGGTCTTCAAATTTCCAGAAATCCATATACCGCCATAACATTTCCGAAGGAGGGAGTTCCCCATACGGCCAGTCTTCTGGGTGGATTGGAACTGCCGGGCCAACGGGCTGTCCCGTGCGGCGGTCGATCACGACTCTGTGGGTCGGGCGTTCTGAGTGTCTGTGGTTTTTCATCGTCTACACCAGTAAAATTGCGGCCTCCGGGACAGGGGGTCAACAGCAACCATTACGGGCCGATTCGGGCTGGCACAGGGCGCAGTGAGCGTGTACAACCACTCGGTATGGCGCAGGAAATCCTTTTCACGGACGAGACAGGTCACATTGTCGCAAGAGCAGTGCTCGATACCACCACGGTACGCGGCGCGGGTGGTACTGGGTATCCAAGATTGATCTTCCGACTGGATTGGAAACTGTCCGCATTGAGGGATTCCACTGTGGATCATTGGATTCTCAGTGCCAGTGCTCAATTGTTTATGGGGCAGGATCACGATAAAATTGCCGACGCCGATTTTAAGCCACTCAACTTCGCCTTGGGTTCCACGGAAGGTCAACAGGTCTCGGAACTTGAATTTCCGTTGGATCGGTACCGGGTTGAACTTCTGGAACAACGTCGAAACGGCGGCGACGTGAACCTGCGCATGGATATGCAAATTCTCCTTGCCCGATTCGGCAAACGCGCACTATTTGGACGACCAGAATCCCAATTGCCCATAACACTGAGTTTTGACACCCGGTTCGGGTCGCAAACCAATTTGCAGGTGCCACAGTCAGTCTGGCTCAAGAGCGTGCTGCCCGGATTGGGTTACGGTGTCATCAATGTGTTGGAATTCCCCGCCGTTGCCCTGACTGCGTGCAATGAACTTCAACATTCGTACTCGGCTTTACAGCGCGCCCATACAAAATTTACGGCGGGTGAATACGATGAAGCCATTTGGCAGTGCCGTACAGCCGTTGATCCGCTGAGGGACGAACTCAAGCAGATAAAGGATGGTGGCCCGGATTTGCTATCGGCGGACTGGGCGGAAAAAATTGGTACGGCAACGGTTGATTGGTTGCTGACTTTCTTTGGGAAAACGCATGGCATCGCGAATACACCTACACATTCACCCAACACGGGCCATTTTAGCCGTTTGGACGCGCAAATGATTTTGACTGTGACGACCGCAGTGGTTGCCTATGTTGCGCGCACCAGAACCACGAGGGGGCTACAGTCGGGTTAAGTTTGGTACGCGTTCGGGTTCGGTTAATCGGCGACGGCGCGCAATTCAAATTTGCTTCTGGTCACTGATTTTGTATACGGTCTGGTAACTCCTCGTAAACGAGACCGGACGCGGAGGCGACAGTATGACGGAACAAACGGCGCAACCAGCGGGGTATGACCTGAAAGACCTGTATCTGTGCTATAACGGTGCGGATCGGAGTTGGGTGACAAATCTGGCGGAGCAGCTTGAGTCCGAAACCATCGACGGGCTGCCCAATTCGCGACCGCTTCGGGTTTTCCTCGATCAATGGGACATCGACAGTGGCGAAAGCCTCATCCAGAAGATGAATGAGGGCATGAAAAATTCGCGCTATGTGGCAACGGTGTTGTCCCCGGAATTCATGAAAGCGCCGTGGCCCGCATTTGAATGGACGCACGTCGTCTCGGTTGATCCGATGAACACCCAAAGGCGGCTGATCCCGCTGTTGCTACGGGATGTGTCGCTGGATGGGAAAGAGCGCATTGATTTATGCGCTCCGTTTCGCGGGCTGAAGTATCTGGACTTCAGGCGCAAAGAAGATTTTTCGCGCATGTTCCTTGCTTTGGTGCGGCGCATCCGTGGGCAGCCGCAGGAACGTGGCGCGCTGCGGCCACCATTGGCTGGCGTCGCCCCGGTGGTTGCATCGGAAGAGGCAGAGGAGTCGTGGCGACCGGACAAAGTGGAGGAAGTATTGTTGTCCAACTTGTTGCCGGTGGAATCACTGCCAGCCGTGATTTGGAGCGCAGAGACCGAAGCCCGCAAGAAATCCGACGTGCTTGCCCTTGTTGAGCATCCGCCCGGTTTCATTCTAAAGGAAGAGCGGTTGTATACATTCGAGAATTTGAAATCCACGAAGGCGGCACTGCGGAAGGCAGTGAACGTTCAGACGATTGGCGAACCGGTTGCATCGAAGGAATGGCTGTTGCGCGACGACCGGCGAAGCTGGCTGATGGATTTGTTGAATCGATGCCTGACACAGCATCTCAGCCGTCTGGCAGTCAAAAAAGAACTTCGGGGTCGCTACTTTTTCCGGCCCAAAGACGGCGCGAATCGAGTTTGGGCAAATCCCGGTGACATGGGCCGCGAAGTGGCAGCCCGCAAACCAAATCAAGGGGGCACAGGATTTTTCTGGGTTCACCACGCGGCCCGGATGCAATTCCGGCGCGTCGGCGAGCGCGTATTCCTGCAAATCGAGCCGACGTACTTGTTCACCAGTGATGGTGAGATGCCACTGGGCGGCCAAAGCACTGGTCGGCTTTCGATGATGTGGGGCGGCAGGCAGAAAAACGTAGACATCCTTCGCAATTTCATTTTCTGGGCGAAGGCGATAGCTCACCGCCAGCCAAGCATCCACATCGAGACAAACGACCTGCCGATCATCGTCTCGACTGTTCCGGCGACCGCGAAGATGAACGTCGGTATCGAGGATGAAACTGTCCAAATTGGGTCGCTTTTGAAACAACTCGACCACGAACTTGATGACGCGGCCAATGATGTTGTCGTGGACGAGGAAACCGAAGAAGAAACACATGAGACCAGCGAGGAATAGGCCCAATCGCGGTCGGCGTATATTTCGCCCTAAACGGGCGATGATGGACGTGCTGATTCAACAGACTACGCCAACATTCGCGTCGTTTTTCATTGAGGAGCCAAAGCTGGTTTTCGCCGGAGGCGGGTTGTCTGTTGATCCCAAAGAAGGAATGGAACGGTTTGGGCCGTACGAGGCGGACAAGGGTGCGAAGCAGGTTATTCGTGTTGGCGTCATCGGAACCGGTGTGGGCATCCAGACATTCGCTGCGTATCTGGAGCGATGTCGGGGCCGCGTTCCGGCTGGCTTCAGTGCCAAAGGTAAGCCATACGACGCACTTTGCTTTCCTGATTTTCCCGGCTGTGTTCCTGACCGGTCGTTCCGTTGCTCAATTATCACGGACTCAGGTATACAACGGGTCATTGCTGACGAGTATTTTGAGCAGGCCGTTAAACCGGCCAGTGAATCAGCGAAGTTGCAGGGTGTGGTGGAACTGGTGACAAAGGAACTCGCAGCATTGGCCAATCTTGAATCTGCGCCGGATGTGGTCGCGTTTGTGATGCCGAAAATTGTCGAGGACGAGTGCGCAACCGTGGGTGATGCGTTTCGGGGCGTGAAGGTGAAGCTGACACTGGGGCAAAAATTCGAGCGCAAGCTCCACAAAGGTTTTGTTAAAAAAGGCCAGTCATTCCTGAAACTGGATTTTGACGTGGCAGACGAAACTTCCGCTGAACAGCAGGGTTTTTGGAACATCCACCATGCGTTGAAGGCCCACTCGATGAAGTCCGGCATCCCATCGCAGGTGATCTGGGAGAGCACGCTGACCGGTCAGGGTGGCACGCAGGATCAGGCTTCGATTGCGTGGAACATCATGACCGCCCTTTACTACAAAGGCGGTAATCGTCCGTGGCACCTGCAATCGCTGCCCGACAACACCTGTTATGTCGGGGTCTCATTTTACCGGGAAACGCCGTACGCCAACGCGGACATGCAAAGCAGCCTTCCGCTGGTGCTCCGGCAAAACGGAAACAGGCCCAAGGCCATACCAGTTCGGTGTGCCATCGGAAATGGTCACGGGAGAGAAAGCAATATGCCCTATCACCCGGCCATCCGTTTCTGCGACCAGCGATACCGTAAGAGCTTTGGCGGCACGTAGCGCCTCGATGATGAACTGCTCCGTGTGGTTGCTGAACTCCAAGGTCTTGAACGCTGCGATAGTCAACTCAGTTATGGCGCAAACATCGTCAGGCGTCTCGTTCCTGATAACGATCTTTGGATTCATGGTCTCATATTCCTCTTTCGTACAGGCCAACTGTGGTTATACGACGGCTGGTTCGTATATTGAAATGCAAAAGCTCACCGCGAATGCGGTGTCAAAGCAGCCAACGACCGGGGCTGGCCGCGAATCAATTCCCTGTCGCTACGATTTTGATCCTTTAGCCTACAGGGTATTTTTACCCTGAGCTTTGGCTTTCTTCCAACGCGCTCTGGCCGCTGCCGCAATTTTTGCCCTCGCCGCCACACTCATTTTGCGTCGGGCTTTCCTGACGGGCTTGGCGGCTGACTTCCGTCCCTTGACCTTCGCCCACCGCGCCTTCTGCGCAGCGGCGATTTTTCGCCTCCCTGCGGCGCTCATTTTCCGGCGCTTACGGGGAGTGACAACATCATCGGTGCCGCCCAACAGCCGGGCAAGTTTCTTGTTCAATGTTTCAATCTTGTGTTTGATGCCCGCCGCACGACGCAACTGACTGGCAGATAGATTCGTCATAGTTGGGCCAGTGAATCTCCACACCCCTGCGAAGTCAAGCCTGTCGGTTGACTTGTGGTTACATCCGGTTACTGCCGGAGCCGTACGCACTTGAACCCGGTGCTATGTGCCGACGCCAATGTTCCAACTCACCGTGCCCTCCGACCCACCAAGCCGTAATGGTGGGGCGGCAGCGCGACGAAAGGGATCACCAACTCGAAGCCTGCCTGCTGAACCCAAGCCTGACACTGTTCAGGGCGCGGGCGGATGCTCAAATCCGGGCCGCGTGGCGTAGCGGCGTCATAAACCCAGTGGATGACGCCCACCTTGCCTCCGGGCTGCAACACGCGATGGGCCTCCCGAAGCAGGCCGACCGGGTCTTCGGCGTGCAGAATGTTGAAAAGCATGGCGTAGCCCACTGACCCTTCTGGCAATCCTGTGCCGTCGCTGACAAAATCACGCTGGACAGTCTGGACATTGGTGAGGCTGAGGGACTCTGCTCTGGCGGCAGTGGCTTTCAGCATTGCTGGCTCGATGTCGAGCGCATGGACTGTACCGCTGGTGAGTCTGGCAGCGGCGATGGTGAACGTGCCGTAACCGCAGCCGAATTCGACGACATCCTGCTTGGAGTCGGTAAAATCAAGCTGGGCGAGAATGCGGCGGGCATCGAAAAAACCCTCCCACATTATCTCGTCCGGCATACCGCTATCACGAACTTTCACGGGGGCGATGCTGTCCAGTTTGAAGCAATGTATCCGTAATGTCGCCGAGGGCAAGCATCGCCCATTCGAGATAACGCATCGACGATCCAAGTCATGCCTTCGGTATCAAGGCCACAGTACTCGTCAAGGCGTGCGCGAATCACAGCTTGTTCCTCGGCTGAAGCGCTGCCAAACGTCGCCCGCAAAAACTGCAAGCTCGCGGTGGTGCCATCTTGGATCGCCAGATGGTCGTAACCCCTGCCGGTCAATGCTGGGAGAACACTTTTCATGCTGGCTGATCCGGCCTGCTTCGGGTGGTAATATCGGAAGCCCCGAAACGGCAAAAGCAGATCAATTACCCGACGTTTGATGCTGTTCACCCATGGCCGGAATTCAGGCATCATCTCGCTGCATTCTTTCAGCCGCGTCAGTTCAAACAGAGCATTGTATACAACAATCGAACCTTCGGCTGGCAACGCATCGCGCAATCTGCGCATGAATTCCGGGCGTGGATCGTTGGTGCCTTCAGCCAGAAATTTATGATGCTCAGGCTCGGTATCCGGCGACCGCACAACGTGCAACGAATACTGAAATGGAACCTGAACGTACGGACGCACGCCATCAAACAACGGGATGGCGGTGCCGAAGGTCTCAAAATCCACAAAACTGATCGGAAATTGAAGCTGGCTCAGGAACTCACGGATGGCAGGTTTGTCTACATGTGACTGGCCGGTCTTTGCTGTGCGGCGCTGGACTTCCTGATTGTCAGTCAACGGGAAATCGTCAGGAATTTCCGTCAGCTTTGTGATCTCTTTTGCCAGCAGCTTGAAGCGCTTGGCACCGCCCCGGTACAGCGTTGTCACATTCGATTCCGGCAAAAAATTCCAGCAGTGGTCGTGCAGCGGGCACGTATACGGATCATCACAATGCGGCCCGATCTGAACGTCTGGACATACTCGGTGCCGGATTGTGCCGAACATTTCATCCAGCTTGGGTTCGATGCTCCTGCTCAAAGCCGAAACTTGATTGGTGGCGTTTTCCAAAACGAAAAACTTGTGCGGATCAATTACGCCATTTTTAACGAAGTCAGAGTTGATGCGTGCAAGTATACAACGCCTGATTTTCAGTCCCGCGCCGGTGAGCACGAACGCCTGAAATCCCAGATCATGAAAGTGGATGTCCTCGACGCTGGTTGTGCTTTTGACTTCGATCAAGTCCCACGCGTCGTGATGGACTGGATTTAAGATGTCTGCACGGGCAAAACCGCCGTTGAAAGCGAATGCGGGTTCAAACAGCGGACGGCGCTGCTTCAGTGCCTGCTTCGACCGGCTGAGGATTTTATCGAAATCGTATACATCACCACCGATTTCGACGCCGCCGGGAAAGAGTTTTTTTGCCAACTGGCCGACTTCGTGACCTTGATCGAAAATCGCCTGTGTCTGTGCATCGGGTTCGGGGATCAGGTGTTTGGCGTTGTATACACTCCAAAGGAGCTTGTGGCATTGAAGTCCCGACAGAAATTTCGATTTGGAAATGTACGGCGCTGCATTTGTGGATGCTGTTGTCATTCGGTCACGCTTTGATTACTGGCTATCAAATATATCCCGGTTTGCCGAGCTTGCAGATGAACCCGCAAATGATGCGGCGTCCAATTATTCCGATTTCGATGCCCTCTGCCTTGGAGTAAAGAGCCTCAGCCCTGAACGCTTGCCGGATTTTACGCCGGATTTGAACATCAGTCTGTTGCAGCATCGACTCGCTGCGCTCTATGCGCAGTTCCCAAACATGATGAACTTCGTGTTTGCGGACACGTGTGACCTTAAATCCAACATTGGTTAGCGCGTCCTTGATCTGACGGTGGAAGCTCAGATCGGCGGTCAACGCGTCATGAACGAGCCGTTTGAGCACTGTTCGGTCAGGGCAGTCGTCCGGCAGATGGAATTGGGTTTCAAGTACAGGCATACGACATAGCAACTTTTGCATTTTCACACGCCGATGGTGCGCCGGTTTCGTTCGGCGGTAGGAGCGGAAGAATCTCGCCAGTGGGTTCCGGGCAAATATCAAACCACGCCGCAGCCATGGCTTCGGTTACCACTTCTGCTTTGCTTGTGTAGTAACGGTCGAGTTTTTCAAGGCTGGTGCCCATGGCTTTGATGGTGGCGTGGGGATCACCATGCAGCTTGAGATGATACGTTCGAAAGCTATGTCGCCAGCCATTTGACTGCCACTCCACGTTTGTTTTCTTTTCGATGTACCGGCCAAGCTCGTTCAGTCGGTCTTGATGCCGCTTGGTTTTCTCCAGCCATCGTCGCGGGAATATCGGCCCGGATTCTTTGCGGTACGCCATCAGCCACGCTTTCAGATTTTCTGAGATCGGGACGTTGCGTGATTTGCGGGTTTTTGTTTGGTCTCCGCTCATCTCAATGAAACCGGTTTGTAGCGCCTGATTCAGTTGCGTCCAATCCAACCGGCTGATTTCGCGTATACGAATGCCGCCGAACGCACCAACAGCAGCGATGGCAACAAGCTCCGGCGCTTTCAGACGCAGATTGAACAACTGCTTTTGCAGCGCATCTGGCGCGTAAATCTTCACCTTTGTTTCTGGAATGATTAGTCGTTTGATCTCCTTGACGGGGTTTTTCACTGCCCACCGGCTCTTGATCGCGTGCTTCCAAAACTGGCTGGTCATCTGTAAATTGTCATTGTAGGTCTTTTCAGACCATTCATGACCAACAAACCACTTTTCGATTTCGGTTTGCTCAATGTCTACAATGATGCGACTACCAAAACTCCGGGCAAACAGATCAAGATAATTGCTCAGGTTTTGTTCTCTGATCTCACCTGCCCGGTGGCTGGCTTTGAAATCAGCAATGCCTTCATTGACGGTTACATCGCGCAGCGGCTTGTCCGGTTTATTTGCCGAGTAGAACCGTGCGGCATCCACCAATTCATCGGCGGGCACAATTTTCAACGCTTTTACCAGTAATTCTGACCCTTCACGGACTTCCATCCCGACCGATGCCATTGCTTCCATTGCCTTGCGGATGTTGTAGCGCAAATCATCGTTGGTCAGGATGGCGCGTTCCTCCTGCTTCCCTCTGGCGAGAATTTCACATATTTCTTTGGCCTTCTCCTTGGCTGCCGCCTCCGACGTGCGTACGTGGCGGACGCGCTCGCCGTTTGTGTAATCGGGAATAATGAATCTTGAAGCGTGTTCGCGGGTGGCCTTGACCGTAACGCCAAGGTGCCTGACTTCGATCCTGTTTTCGTCTTTCATAGCAACTCAAGAACAGATTTTTTCTTGAGTTGCCGCGCCGTCACTGGCACTGATTTGGCACCAGTTGGCGGATGTTTTCCAAAACACCCTTATTTATTGCGGCACTGTCAAAAAAGCCCAGCCCGTGTGATGCGGGACGGCTTTTTTGTCGGAACCCAACAAAATAACGGGTTTCTGGCGGGGCGGACGGGTTTCCGAACAGATTCCGAACAAACTTACGGCTGCGTAGCAAACGAAATCAGTTCTGTTTGCTATGAAGTCGAAAACAATTGAAATCAAACGGGGCAACGTGGTGGTCAAAATCTACGTGGTCCCCAGAGTCAAGGGCGGTCGCCGCTACACCGAGTACAAGGTCGCCGATAAGAGCACGGGCGCACGCAGGTTAGCCCATTCCATAGCGAGACAATTTAGGTCGTCCGACTGCCGATGGAAGCTTTTTCTACGGATGGGTGTTGAAGTTGGGCAAATCGTTGCACCGGGAAAAGGTTGTAAACAAAGGTTACTGGGCCGTCAATAACTGAAGTTTGAATTCGTATTGATTGATTTTTGGTCGGTTTTGCTTCGCCAAATCACACCGATAGTGGTGGAACCCGCCCTTTATCCCATACGAAAACTCGCCTGAGTACACATGCCCCACAGCAAAGGTAGTTATTCCGTTCTTTATAGAATCCGACTCGATAACCGGATATGAACACAAACAAGAAAACTTTGGCCCCATCGTCGCCCCGTGCGTGCGCCGCCGCCCTGGATGAGCGTGTTGTCGAGACCGGTGGGGCCGCCGCCGATCAAAGCGCCGAATTGCGGGTGCCGGGGCGTGAAAAGCCTGTTGGCTCGACCGGCCTGCCTGTTGCCAGCACCAAGGGCGAAGGCCGACCAATTCTTGAGCGACAAATTTTCACCACGTCCCGCCTGCTCGATTATTTCAGCGAAAAGGAACTGATGTTGCAAACCGGGCACGACCGCGAGCACTGGCCGGAGGTCGCCCTGAAGGAACTGGTGGACAACGCGCTGGATGCGGCTGAAGACAGCGGCACCGCGCCGGAAGTCAGTGTGACGGTAGAGGACAACACTCTCACTGTGGCCGACAACGGCCCCGGCATCGCCCCGGATGTGGTGACACGCATTCTGAATTTTTCCACCAAGACCAGCAGCAAGGACTTTTATGTCAGCCCGACGCGCGGGGCGCAGGGCAACGCGCTCAAGACCCTGATCGCCATGCCCCACGTGCTCAGTGGCGGAGCGGGCGGCCAGCTTGAGATTTCCAGTCAAGGCGTCCGGCACGTCATCAACGTGGCCGTTGACCGTATCCGGCAGGAACCAATACCCGACGACGACCCGAAGCCGTGCGATGTAAAAAACGGCAGTGTTGTAAAAATCCACTGGCCGGAGTTAGCAAGGCTCAGACGGGCGGGCACGCGGCAGCAGTTTTTTACAACGGCTGAGGTCTTACGCCCTGTTGAACCCGCACGCGACCTTCCATTTCCGCGACGGTACAACCCGCGCGAGCGAGCCAGCCACGGCACCGGGCTGGCAAAAGTGGCGGCCCAGTGATGCCACGTCCGCCTACTGGTACAGTGTCGAGCAGTTCCGCAGTCTCATCGCTGCCTATCTCGCTGTGGAACCGGGCGGCGGCGCGGTGCGCTTTGTGCGGGATTTCGTGAAGGAGTTTCGCGGTCTGTCCGGCACCGCCAAGCAGAAGCGCGTCCTTGGAGAAACTGGTCTGACGGGAGCGCGGCTCAGTGACATGGTGCGCGGCAGGGAAGTTGACGGCAAACTGACAGCCAAGCTTTTGCAGGCCATGCAGCAGCAAAGCCGCGAGGTCAAACCGCAGGCGCTCGGCATCATCGGCGAGCCGCACATCCGGCAAAAGCTGGAGGCCAACGGTTGCAACGCCCATTCCATTCGCTACAAGCGCGTGACCGGAGTGGACGGCGTAGGGCGGCCCTATATCGTGGAAACGGCGTTCGGCGTCTTTGAAGACTCGGACGCGGAGCGCGAATTGCTTTGCGGCCTGAATTTCTCGCCGTGCATCCTCAACCCGTTTCGCAAGCTGAACGCTTACGAAAGTCTGGATGACGTGCTCGGCGAACAATTCGTTGACGACGAGTCCCCCGCCTTTGTGCTGGTGCATCTCGCCGCCCCCTATCTCCAGTACGCCGACCGGGGCAAGAGCACGGTCGAAGTGCCTTCCTGCATCGGCACGGACATCAAGGTTGCCGTCCAGACCGTCAGCAAGGAGTGGACAAAAATCAAACGCCAGGAAATCCGACATCGTGATGCCGCAGAGAGAACGCAGGAGCGCATGTTGCGAGTACAAAACCGAAACAGCCAGATCGACGAGATCGTCTGGGAAGCCTTGCCAGCCGCCTATGCCAAGGTAAGCGGCAATGGCAAATATCCGGCGTATCAGCGCCAACTCATGTACGACGTTCGCCCTGCTGTTCTGGCCGAACTGCCGGAGAAAGCCGATGACCCCAGATTTTCCAAGAATTTCGCGCACTACTTCGCTCAAAACCTGCTGCCTGCTTATATGCAGGAGCATCCTGATGAAACAGCCTCTTGGGACGTTGTGTATGACGAACGCGGACATCTGACGGAGCCGCACACGGGCAGGCGCATTGCATTAGGCACGCTGGCAGTCAGAGAATACTTAGCCGGGTTCAACGTCGGTCATGACGGGTTGATTGACGAACTGCCAACCATACCCACGGCCTTCGATACAATCGGCCCGACAAACCGATTTCTCAACGTGCTTTTTGTCGAAAAGGAAGGATTTCTGCCGCTGCTTGAATCGGCGCAGATCGCAGAGCGGTATGATTTGGCCATCATGTCGTGCAAGGGCATGAGCGTCACGGCAGCCCGGATGCTGATGGAGCGAATGGAAGACGTGTGCTTCCTTGTCCTCCACGACTTTGACAAGGCCGGTTTCTCCATTGTCGGCACCCTGCGGCGCGACACTTGGCGGTACCAATTCAAGCACCCACCGGAGGTCATCGATTTGGGCCTGCGGCTGGCCGACGTGAAGGCCGAACGCTTGCCGGGCGAACCTGTCACGTTGCGCGGCAAAGCGCCGGAAGAAAATCTGCGGCTGAATGGCGCGACCGATGCGGAAATTGCCTACCTGACCGGCGACGGCAGCGGCGACGGCCAGCGCGTGGAACTCAATGCCATGACGAGTCCGCAGTTTATCAAGTGGCTTGAACACAAGCTGGTCAAGCATGGCGTGGCTAAAATGGTTCCCGATGAGCAAGTGTTGATTTCGGCTTATCGCCATACTTGTCTCGCCCACCGCGTCAATGAGCAATTAAAGCGGCTATTTGAGGCAACGCGCAAGGAGACCGAGATGGTGGCAGTTCCCACGGACTTGGCAAGGCGCGTCAAACGCGAGTTGAAGCAGAAACCAGAACTGTCATGGGATGCCGTTGTGAGTGACATCGCCGCAACGAACACAAAATAATGGCACCGAGATCATTCCTCCCCCGCGTTCCATTTCCGTCCTTCACTCCAGTAGCTATAAACGACCGACTGAAACCGGTTGCAAATGAACCCGATAAAAAAAACAACTTCTTCGGGCGCGGTGGTGGGATTGCTCAAATCCTCAGCCACTGTCGGGTCGGTTGGATTTCAGCCCACCGCGCCTGACCCTTCTTCCATACTGTGCCCGACGCCCCGCTAACTCGTAACAATGTATGTGCTGGCCCAAAATCCGCACCAGCACCTGCCACCAAACCGTTGCAAAATCAGCCTGATTCCCACCATGCAGGTATTGCAGCAGCCACACAGCGCATAACTGCAAAGCTTTTTCACAAACAGTTCCCGGAAGCCAAATACTGCTACGACCCCGACTGCCACGTAGATCACGGACTGCGTAACGACCTTGACCTTCAGCTCAACCACATCCAGTGCTGGTCACCTGAGCGCCAGACCCTGCTGGAAAAGATTTATAGAAGGGTCAGTTACGAGTTGCCCTCTGGCAAGCCGGGTTACTGGAATAATCAGCGCCAGTGGAAGGATTACGACCAGACAGCGACAATCATTGCTTTGTCCACCTACGACCGGCGGTGGGCCTTCTGCAATTGCGGTTTTTACGGCTATTCTTGTGCTGACCGGCTGCTGTGCCTTCGGTGTTGTTTCAAATTGCTGGCTGAACCGGCATTGCGGGAATTTCGCCGGGCCTTCCATGCTGACAACGAGTGCTATTACGTCGTCATAAGCCTCAGCCGTGAAGCCGATGAGAAGAAGCGCCTGATTTTTAAGGACCTTACCAAATCCGAGATGGAGCAGATCAAGATTTCTGGGTGTATCGAGCAGGATGGTCTCGACAATTATGGCATTCCCTTCAATGGACCGACGCCGGAGCTTGAGTGCCGGGAGTATTGGCGCATCTTCCACGAGAGCACCCACGAGTTTACCGGGCGTGGAAAACTGTTTTCTGGTGCCTTCGGTGGGCCTGAACTGGCGGTCAGATTCCTGCCGCTGGCTGTTTTACCGCACGCCAATTTCATGGCTTGGTCACCCGCTCTTTGCGGCGACGATTTGCGCCGGTTTCGCCGGGCGCTCCGCAACAAGCTGCGCGGTAGTCGGCAGATCAAGCCTGGTCTGTATCCGAAGGTTGCCATCTATCGAATTCAGACCAATGCCGATTACCAGGCTGTGATCAAATACATGTTCAAACCCATCGATGTGGGTTTTGCTTACGCCGTGGCGGCGGACGCCGTTGGGAATGATTTGAAGGCCCTTGCCCGGCTCAATCTTGAGACGGACTGCTTCCTTGAAGACCTGCCAACGGCTTTCTACGGCATCCACAGGATGACCCGCTTTGGCTTCTGTTCGGCTTCCAGCAGCGATTATGTGGGTGTGGTGACCGCTGAGCGCCAGGAGCGCCGGGAAAAGGACGCCGTTCGCCGCAGACGCAGGCAGGACAAAGTGAAGGAAATTCAGAAACTTCTTCCAGCCTATCAACCGCACCTGCGGAAAATGACGGAGAAACACCGCGACGATCTTTTCTGGATGCGGGCCTGGTACCGGCAGTTGGTCCGCGACGGCAAACTGCCCGGCAAACCGCCAAAACGATGGCTGAAGAAAATGACAAAATGAACACCCAAATCTCTCCAACGAAGACACAGTCACGCACAATCGCTGACGCTCTGAAAAAAAAGGGTTTAGAGAACATCCGCTTTGTGGAGAGAAGGGAACGCCGAGAAGTGTCCCTGCTTGACGGATTGAAGCTGCTCCTTGAAAACAGGAGCGGGAACCTTGGATGGCGCATCGCAGCAGAACACCTGCTCGATGGGAAAGACTTCGAGGGTCTGCTGAAGGTCACCGTTGGGGACGGCGCACAGCCCATTGCTAAAATCGTCAATGCCCCGATCAGGCGAACAGTGGCTGAGATGCTCAAGGTCCTCCGGGCAATACGTGAGGAGGAGGAGAAAATTGATGGAGAAGCCCTCGTACAACTGGCCATGAAAGTCGGAATCGATCCCTATGAAACTATGAGAGAGGTCATCAAAGATGAGATTACTTCGGGCTTTCAAAAAATCGGAAAGCCGAGCATCAGGAAAATACCCGTCAGGGCGACGACCATTCAAAGTTCAAAGGGTCTGGCCGCTGAGTATGTTTTTATCACGCACTTCGACGACCAATACTTCATCAAGCACAAGGATAAGGCGCAAATCTCCGATCAAGACATCTGCAATTTTCTAGTCGCCCTGACAAGGGCCAAGCGGAAGGTATTCCTGATTTCTTCTGACGCCAAGAAGACCCCAACCTTCCTCAAGTGGATTCACGAGGGCCGTATCGCAGCGGTTTAATTTGTCTTGGCTGGTTCAAGAAACGATTACGACAGGACCCGTGAAGCGCCGAACGCTCAAAAATCTCCGGCCCAAACGGCAGCCGGAACAGCACCACAATGTGTACGTTGTGCTGCTCGATCCCGCAATCGGCAGAATGCGAAAGGTGCGTGCCGAAAATCCGAATCGCAACCCGAAGAAGCCGTGTGTGTATGTGGGCATGACCGGTCTGACGCCTGAAGAACGTTTTGCGAATCACAAGGCGGGGATCAAAGCTGCTTCTCTGGTCAAACGCTACGGCATCCGGCTGCTGCCGGAATTGTACGAGCACCTGAACCCGATGCCCTACGAAGCGGCGGCACAGATGGAAATGGATTTGGCAGAGGATTTGCGTCGGGCCGGGTACACGGTCACGGGCGGACATTGAGAAATTTCTTGAACGGATGGCATCAACGGCGGCTGCGATAGTCCGCCAGACTGGCCAGAATTTCACTGGAATCCGACCCTGCGCAACGGGACTTGGGTGGAAGCGGGAATCACAGACCACGTTTGGAGCTTGGAAGAAATCGTTGGCTTGCTTTAATCGGGATGCACTTTGACTACATCTTTTAGTTCCTCGCCGGTGGCGAAGCACCGCCACTTTCCGTTTGCGTCCAAGACCCCCAAACACCTGTAACCTTTGCATTGAATCCAATGCATTTCACCGGCCTGAGGCGTTGAGATGTATTCGTCAATTTTTTCTTTTCTGGATGTAACGGGGCAATCCATCACCTAGTAGCAAAGCATAAAATGCGCCGTATCAAACCAGGGTGGTAGTGGTGCGGGTAGATAGCGCTACGGGGATAATTGACTTTGAGAGTCGCTGGGTTAGATTGCATATTTGTGGCGCATTTCAACTTCTGCCGTGTCCATTCGGCACTTGGAATGACACCCGCGCAAGCCGCCGGGCTTACAGATCACACTTGGACAATTGAGGAAATGCTGGCGGGGAAAAATTGACACGGCGAGAAAAAGGGCGTTTGATGCCTCACTCACAGAACTGTTAGAGAACGCCTAATTTTATGAACACTAACCCACAACAATACGACGCAGAGAGTTTCGCCAGAATCGTTTTATTTCACTTGGCCTCACTTCGATCTGAAATGATTCAAACCCAAAGAACAGTGACCGAGATTCTCGCTCATCAAAATGACGAAACTCGTAGTCAATTTGAGAAATCGGTAAAGGATCAAGAGCTGAAAAAAGCGAAGGAACGGGACAGGATTTTTCAAGTGACTTTGGAAATGGCAAAGATTCCGCATTTGCCAATGCCCCCTTCGGTTGGGGACATTCATTGGAATTAGCCATCATACAAAAACCGCTGCGAGTCAAAGCGTAGGAACTAAGTTAAGGATGTTCGTCTGACGATTTCCAAACGGCGCGGATGTATGCAGCAATAGCCAAGGCTCAAATATCTTACCCGATACCCGCAATAAGTGTTGGAATCCCCCAAGCATCGGAAATTCTTAGTGTCGCCCGCCAATGGCTCTACTCGGCAGGTTGCCGGAAAAGGCGGAATTGCCTGAGGTAAAGATTGCTTATTAAGCCTATTCATCTGGCCTTTTATGCGTTGAAAATAACCTAATCCGGTGGCTCCGAATGTCAATTATCAAAACCAAAGCACACGTTCGTCCTACATCACCGGTTATAGGCCGCTTGCGGGTCTCGTCACTATCTGCATGAATTTGGGCTTTAATTTTCATGATTGACCGCCGCTGGCGAGCAGGGTTGAGCGTGAAAGGCGAGTCCGTATTGCCGTGCCAACCGGCGCTGGCTCCCGTGACTTAGGTGGATTCATGCTCTCGTCGCCAACATAAAAAATACCGACGGTCAGTGCAACTCATCGCCTCGGTGAACGACTGCCAATTGAAACCTTTAAACGAACCGAAATAATCTCTCAACTTCTTGAAAACCGGTGAGTCCTGCGGAATAAGGAGACAGTCGCTGCCTCGATTCATGAGCCAGAAAACATCCTCCACGGACGGGCCGGTGTCAGTCGTCTCTATCCCGATCTCACGAATGTCTTCGACTCTAACGGAAGTCCAAGCAAATGGGCCATCCACCGTGATGGTGTGCCCATCAAAGGAAAAAAGAATCTGTCGTGCAAGGCGCGGCGACTTTTTGGCAATCCAGTTTTGTAACTTGGCAAACATAGCACACATCCGCCCAACAACGATACAGCCACGCCGCGCCGGTGCTGTCAACCGCGACAGCGGAATCCCGCGTTAGGCAATATGGTCAGAATCAAAATCTCGCTGAAGTCCGACTGCTGTAAAGCGTATGCGCCGATGGAACCAGCTTCCGGCGCTCTCGCCTATACTCGGCGGCCATGCGCCAACGCAAAACCAGCCGTCGAGAAAATCCTGCCTGCGCCAGCTCCGCCGCGTGCCGCGCTCGAATGGTCTGGCGCAACTCACGCAAACGTGCCCGAAACTCCGGGCTGCTCCACAACCTTCGCGCTCCATCGGAAACGATCTGGTGCTTCATAAGCATAAACAGTGAGATGTGGTCTGACGCTGAGAACTGCCACGCCGGGCCGGTGCTGTCAACCGCCAATGCGGAACAGAAAGCGACCAAGCGGCGCTGGCGAAAGTGCAGTGTCAGGCACACAATCTTGCTGTCGTAGTGACTGCCTCCTGTTCCAGCGGAGCAGCCGGATACCCAATGGTGATGCACTCAAACAAATACTGCTGTAGAAACTGCTGCAATCCGCCAAGCCGCTCATACTGGAAGGTGTGGACAAGCTCATGGAAAACTAACCGGCGGTCATCCCAACAGTCCGCCCGGATGAAAATGCCGTACCTCAACGTCAGTCCTCCGGTGCGCGGCGAGATGAGTTGGATGGCATCAACGGAGTCGCGCAGGGCGGGATTCTCTGGAATGGGAATGCGTGTGACCTTCAGCAACCTGATTTTCTTTGGACGAGCAACGCCGATGCTTTCGGCGTCAGTGGTCTGAGCGGGTGAGAGCGGCACGCCCTCGCGGAGGATAATGCGCTCCTGCTCTCCTGCCCATGCACAAGCCAGTGGCAGCAGCACCTTGAACTCTTCCCGCGTGATCATATTCGTAATGCGATCCGGTCAAGTGACCAAGAACCAGCCACGCCGGGCCGGTGATGTCAACCGCGAAGGCGGAACGGGATGCGGCCAACCGACGCTGGCATTAACGTCGGGTTTTTCCACCGTTCACTGAGCCGTCATTGCAGGGCAGGATTGCCATGCGATGCGGCGGCACGAACCAGCCGGTCGATCTGATCGGTGCCTTCCTTGACATCAAGGACGGTGCCGCCCGTTAATTTCAGGCGTGTAAAGTCCATTTGTTGATCATAAGCCAGGAGTCGTGACGCAGGGACACTGACGGTACCGCCTGGATTGCCTTCGGCAGTTCTGACCAAGGTTAGGCTGATGATTTTGGATTCGTGAGCAGATTGGGGCGCTTGATCCAACATAACAACGGTCCGTTCGGATTCAGACTTTTCGGACAACACAAATTATGACCGGCGAACGGTTTGTGGCAAGCACAGGTTATTCTCCGGCGAAGGATGGGCCAAGCGCACGATGGCCGACGGATTTCATAACTCAACCGAAAACAGAAAGGGCAGTGGCCGGTGGCTCCAGCGCAGCCGCTTCTCAATCATTTAAAAAAGCTTTGGAAATAACAGGCCCGTCCGTTTTTTGTATTCCCCGAACTGAGGGTATCGAGACAGAGATCGGTCCTTCCTGAGCATGTTCCTGACGAAAAAACCGAAAATCCAGCAGGCGAGGATCACAAAGGGGAGCCAATGGAGCGACATCAGGGCATACGCGCTGTAAATCAGAATCTCACCAAGGTAATTCGGATTTCTCGTGCGGCTGAATAAGTCCTTCCTCAATCAATCCCTTCTTCAGCTTGAGCGTGTAGTACTTTTGCGCGTCGCCGACGTAGTGCAGAAATATGCCGCTCGTGAACAAAAACAGGACGATACCAATGACGTATGATGGCACGGACAGATGTCTGCTTATGAGCAGGTACGGCGCTACGTAGTAACCCGCCAGCGGAAGAAAGATGAAAAGAGTTCCGATCCACAGGGCTGCCGTTCCTCAAACCGATGATCGGGGTAACTTGCTTCCTTCACCAGCCAGAGAAGAGAATACGTTCCATGGATGCTCAGGTAGATGAACGCTTCGGTGCTCCAGTTGTCGTAAAACCACATCATACCGAGCACAACCGGGATGACCAGAGCCTTGTGCGCATTGATATAGCTGATGGTCTTCATAGCGTCATTCGCTTTCCAAGCGGGATGGCTGAGGAGAACTGAGCCACGCCGGGCCAAGGATGTCAATCATGAAGGCGGAACTGAAAAGCGCCAACCGGCGCTGGCTCCGATGATCTGGTTAGGCGGCATTTCCTACTACGACTAATTGGAACTCACCCCTGTTCCGTTACCACCTTAAAAAAGTTCGCAGCCGTCTCCACACTGAGACTCGATTAGGAAACTGCGACTTCGTAGTATTCCGCCACCGACAGCGATGCCTTTTGAACAAACTGAACCAACCGCACAAGTTGCCAGTGTTCCGCAAGAGGTCACGGGGCATCCCCGTCGCGTGGTCGTGGGCGGCGTGACATGGCGCGACACTTTCGCCGCGCTGAAACATCGCAATTTTCGCTTATTCTTCGTCGGCCAACTCGTGTCGCTCATCGGGACATGGATGCAGAGCACCGCCCAAAGCTGGCTGGTCTATCAGTTGACCGGCTCCAAGGTTCTGCTGGGCACAGTGGCTGCCGTAGGGACGTTGCCCCTGCTGTTGCTGTCCCTGTGGGGCGGCTCCGTGGCCGACCGGCATTCCAAACGAACCATTGTTTTTTATACCCAGACCGGAATGATGCTGACGGCCTTCGTGTTTGCGGCCTTGGTGGGAAGCGGGCACATTCGGCCTTGGCACATCCTCGTGCTGGCGGCGCTGGGTGGCGTGGCGATGGCCTTCGACATGCCCGCCCGGCAGGCGTTCATGGTGGAGATGACCAGCCGCGAAGACCTGATGAATGCGGTGTCGCTTAATAGTTCCATCGTCAACGGCGCACGGGTGGTCGGCCCCGCCGTGGCGGGTTTCCTCATCGCGTATGTGGGCATGACTTGGTGCTTCCTCCTGAACGGCCTCAGCTTCATCGCGGTCATGGCTGGATTGTTGATGATGCGCCTGCCCAAGTTTGTGCCCCCGGCAGAACCGCACTCAACCGGACGACATGTCCTTGAAGGCTTGGCCTATGTGGCAGGCCACCGCCTCGTGCGCAACCTACTGCTGCTCTTTGGCGTGGTCGGTGTCTTTGGCTGGTCGTATTCGGTGCTGCTGCCCGCCTACGCGACGGACATTCTGCATGTCGGCGTGAGCCGTTATGGCGGGTTGCTCAGCGCCAATGGCTTCGGTGCGCTGTTGGGTGCGCTGACGGTGGCCACCTACGGCAGCCGGATGCGGCCACGGCTTATGGTTCTGGGCGGGCTATGGTTGTTCTCGGCCATGCTGGTGCTACTGGCCGTCGTGCGCTGGTATCCGCTGGTGCTGGTGTGCTTGGCGATAGGCGGCTGGGGAATGCTGCTCTATTTCTCGACGACGAACACCCTCATCCAGACCAACGTGTCGCACGCGATGCGCGGGCGGGTGATGGGTATCTGGGCGCTGGTGTTCGGCGGCATGATGCCCGTGGGCGGCATCGAATCCGGCTGCCTGTCGCACGCGGTGGGCGTGCCGTGGACAATCACGGTGGGGGCTTTGATTTGTGCCGGGGCCGGTTTGGCAACGTGGTGGGCCGTGCGCGGCAACCCCCAGGCCCCCGGTGGATAACACAATCAACCCCGAAAGCATATCCCATGACAACACGACAATTCGTCTTATTCCTCTCCGGCCTGATCATGCCCATGCTATATCAACGGATGAAGTTCGCCCTTAACCGGCTCTCATTCCACCGGACCCCGCTCCGCGAAAAGATCGGCCTCAACCTCCATCACGGCCACTGGGGATTCCTACTGGCTTTTATCTCAATGAATCTCCTGGTCTTCGGCGTCTATAATATCTTCTCGATTGGCCTGGCGGGTTTCGGCTGGGGTTTGATGCTCGATGAGATCATCCCTATGCTCAAGATGCCCTCACCGGGTCGGACACTGGAACTGGAGATCTACGATAGATCCAGGAGTGCTACTATCATTTCGGTGGGCGTTGTGGCACTACTTGCGCTGGTCTTCTTCCTTATCCGGCGTTAATGCCAGAGAAATTCTCTTGAAAGCAGCACGACAACAGGCGCGTGACCCGTCACTTTGCACGCTGGCACTCACGAAGAAAATCTTCCGGGCGCGACCGGCGGCGAGCGGCGCGTTGCCGGAAAATGTCAATTACGCCGTCAAGAGCAGTTTATTGTTGAGCTTCCTGGAATCGGTGCCGGATGTGGCAAACAAGCTCAAAGCGCCGGTCACGGCTGACCGGAAGTTTGAGGACGTGGTGAAGTCGGCGTGGGACGCGGCGGTGCTAGTGGTGGTGTATTGAATTGGCAAGGCGGGCAAGTAAAAAGATCACTTCCAACAAAGCGATTTTGGGAGCAGCGGTTCGCTCAGCTTATTTATTGATTTCTTTAATCTTGACTTGTGCCTCAAATTAACTAAAATCCTGCTATAATTCAGCGCAGAGAGCCGATGAAAACCCGTCTAGTCCGACTGCTCGCTGCCGGTCTTGCGTTTTTGGCCGCCAACGTTTCGGCGGCAACGCTTTATGTGGACTTGAACAGTACCAACCCCGTGCCGCCTTACGCCGACTGGAGCACTGCCGCGACGAACATTCAGGATGCTGTTGATGCTTCCACTAATGGTGATTTGATTCTGGTGACAAATGGAATATATCAGACCGGCGGGCGAGTGATTGGTGCAGTGTCCAATCGCGTGGCGGTGACAAAAGCTGTGACCGTTCAAAGTGTGAATGGCCCGGTGGTAACGGTAATTCAAGGTTATCAAATGCCGGGCACAATCAATGGCACCAATGCGGTAAGATGTGTTTATCTGACCAACAACGCCACTCTTATAGGTTTTACGCTGACGAATGGTGCCACAGCTCCGTTTTTTGGGGCTGCTGGGCTGCCCTCAACTTTTGGCGGGGGTGTTTTTTGTAACGCCAGTAGCGCCAATGTATCGAATTGCGTAATAACCGGTAATTCGGCGGGTGATAACGGTGGCGGCACGGAAAGCGGCACACTAAACAATTGCACAATTGCGGCTAACTCGTCGACTTGGGGTGGCGGGGCGAATGGTAGCACACTAATCAACTGCTTGGTCGTCAGCAATTATGGAGGCTTTGCTGGTGGCGGCGTGTATGCCTGCACACTTAACGATTGTTTAATCATTGGTAATTCTGCCAACAATATGAGTGGTGCCGGTGGTGGGTCATTTGGTGGCACGATGAATAATTGCACGCTCGTTGGCAATTCAGCCTTAACAGGCGGCGGGGCAGCCAATGGCACTTTGAATAATTGCATTGTCTATTACAACAGGGGAGGTAACTACGCTTCTTCTTACCAATCAGTCAATTTGAATTATTGCTGCACGATACCACTGCCTAGCGGATTAGGGAACATCACGAATGAACCTGCCTTTGTGAATCTGGCTGGCGGCGACTACCATTTGCAATCCAACTCGCCCTGCATCAATTCGGGCAACAATGCTTATGTTACCACCACCACCGACCTCGACGGCAACCCGCGTATTGTCGGCGGCACGGTGGACATCGGCGCTTACGAATATCAAACCCCGACTTCCATCATTTCCTATGCTTGGCTACAGCAATACGGCCTGCCCACCGATGGCTCGGTAGACGACGCCGATCTGGACGGCACTGGAATGAACGTTTACCAAGATTGGATCGCGGGCTTGAATCCCACCAACGCCCAATCGGTTTTGGCAATGTTACCCCCCGCGCCCACGACCAGCCCGGCGGGCCTGATCGTAAGCTGGCAGAGTGTGAGCGGCATCATCTATTTCCTGCAAGGCAGCAGCAATTTGGGGATGCAAACAGCATTTTCGACCATCCAGAGCAACATTGTCGGTCAGGCGGGCACGACCAGTTACACAGACACGAATGCGGTCGGTTCGGGGCCTTACTTCTATCGTGTGGGGGTGCAATGATTGTTCTGGGATGACTGTCTATGAAAACAAAATTCAAATCCACCATTCGCGCCGCGTCTCATTCATTTGGCCGAGTGGCTTGTGTGGGGGTGGTCATGCTGATTGCCTCCAGCGTGCAGGCGCAGAATCTGTTTGCGTCGGTAAACGGCCCCGGCTCCGGCGAGATAAGTGAAATCACGCCGGACGGCACGGAAACCATCTATACTACCGCCTTGGATGAACCTCGTGGTTTGGCCTTTAACAGTGCGGGCGACCTGTTTGTGGGCAATTATTACGGCGACATTTATGAAATTACGCCGGGAGGAACGCAAAGCACCTTTGCTTCCGTGGGCGGTATTCTTGTTGGAGCGGCCTTTAACAGCGCAGGCGATCTTTTTGTGTCGGATTATCACGGCGGGGATATTTATGAGATTACGCCGGGCGGAACGGTAAGCACCTTTGCTTCCGGATTGAAGGGTCCTGAAGAACTGGCTTTTAACAGTGCAGGTGATTTGTTCGTAGCGAATCAGGGTAACGGCACCATCACGGAATTCACGCCGGGAGGAACGCAAAGCACCTTCGTTTCCGGCCTGGCTTTTCCCGCTGGATTGGCCTTCAACAGCACAGGCGATCTATTTGTATCGAATCAGACTGGCGACGACATTACCGAGATCACGCCGAACGGAACGGAAAGCGCCTTCGTCTCCGGCTTGGCCGATCCTAATGGGATAGCCTTTAATAGCGCGGGCGATCTGTTTGTGGCCAATACAGCGGCGTATGACATTGTCGAAATTACTCCGGGCGGAGTGGAGAGCATTTTCGCTTCCGGATTTGGCGTTGGCGAACCGGCTGAACTGGCCTTCCAAGGCGTAACCTTGCCCGTGCCTGAACCCTCGGCTTTGGGCTTGCTGGCCGTCGGCGTCACCGCACTCCTCGTCCGCCGCCGCCGTTGACCCGCGCTATTCTCATATCAGTGTGCCATGCCAGCCCGGCAATTCGGGCGGGGCGCTGGCGGATGACATGAAAGTTTACTTCACATTGCCCTTCGCGTATTTGACCGATGAAAATCTGGCCAATGATTTCTAGACAATCCGTGTCGTTCAGTAACAATGAATTCAACCCAATAAAAGCCGGTAAAAAGTTATGACTCTCACAAAACGTGACCTCGTTATCCGCATCAGCAATGAAACCGCCCTCGTCCAGCAGCAAGTGTTCGACGTGGTGCAGAAAAACCTTGGTTACATTGCCGAAGCGCTCGCCAAGGGCGACAAGGTGGAACTGCGCAACTTCGGCGTCTTCGAGGTCAAAATCCGGAAGGCGCGAGTCGGTCGCAATCCCCACGCGCCGGACATCGATGTGCCCATTCCCGCCCGCGCCGTGGTGAAATTCAAGGCTGGCAAGGAAATGCGGGACAACGTGCTCAAAGCTCAAAGCGCCGAACACGGCTGACCGGCACATTGAGGATGTGGTGAAGTCGGCGCAGGACGCGGCGGTGCTGGTGCTGGTGTATTGAACGATGCCGGTTTGGCGTGCCTGGTTCGGCAGGAAGGACCCACCAAAGGTCAGGCCATGGGAATCCCGGTCCGTCCTGGGGGCACGCCAGGCACCGTTTACACACCTTGTAGCGGCTTGACGGGTTGCAGATGTTCCGTTGCTGCCTGAAAACGAGGCCCAGACGGGGGCAATGCTCTGGCAAATATCCCATGCTTTCGCTACGCTCCGCCCGTGGCCGAAAACCAAACACGTGCCGTCCAGCTTTATGGAACAGCGTCGCTGACGACCAGGGAGCAGCGCGAGTTTGCGCGGGCGGAGCAGACGATTGCCAGAGGGCTGAAATCGTTTCTGGAGGTTGGGCTGGCTCTGAAGGAAATTCGAGACAAGCGGCTTTACCGTTCGGAATACGATACGTTCGAGGAATACTGCGTCCGGCGTTGGGATTTTACCCGTCAGCGTGCCTTTCAATTGTGCGCCGCCTCGGACGTGGTCGCGGGTTTGACAACAATTGTTGACAAAAAGTTCCTGCCGGAAAACGAGGGCCAAGCGCGTCCGCTGACCCGGTTGCCGGGCGCAGCACAGCGGAAGCGGGCCTGGCTGCTGGCGCTGAAGGCGGCGCGATTGCAGCGGCGTCCGGTGACGGCGGGGGATGTGGAGGAAGCGGTTCGGCGGCTCGATGGCAATGGCCACATTGAATCGTCGTGGGCAGACGGGGAGCCGGTTTTCACCTGTGTCCAGGGCACCAATGCCGACCTGATCGCCATGGTCGCCCGGCTCTACCTTAGCAAAGGGGACCGCGTGGCCGACATCACCTATGGTGGGGGGCGCTTCTGGCGAAAGCTCAACCTCGCGGATTACGTGTTTTGCAAATCGGACAAGATTACCTGTCCCGGCTCGCCGCATGATTTCCGCCGACTTCCCTACAAAGCCCGCTTCTTTGACGTGGTGGTGTTCGACCCGCCTTACGCCCACGCCGGGAACAGCATGATGGTTGAGCCGCGCTACCAACTTGCCAGCACAGCGGGCGGGCTGTCCCACCGGGACATCATGGCAAATTACCAGCGTGGCATGACCGAGGCGACGCGCATCCTCAAACCGGCGGGAACTCTCTGGGTCAAATGCGCAGATGAAGTTGAGAGTTCCCACCAGCGACGCGGCCACCTGGAAGTTTTCCAGATTGCCCAAGGCTTGGGTCTGATAGACCAAGACCTGTTTGTCCTGATGCAGGAGATGCCAGTCACAGACGGCAGGCGACAACGGCACGCCCGCAAAAACTGCTCGTTCCTGTGGATTTTTCGCAAACCGGCGCGGTAGGGAGCAATCGTCGGCGGGCCGGGCGCACGGTTACCTCCTCGATAATTCTTGCACTACCAAAGTGAGAATGACACCGACCACCGAACCAGCAACAGAAGCTACGACTGCAAAAATAGCCGCCCGCTTCCCAATAATCAATGATGCTCGAATCTGTTCGACTGTAAGCCGCCGCTGCCATTCATGCTCGGCAAGCCTCCACTGCGGGGCATCATCATTATATCGGCTCTGCCAGTCTGCAAGCGGCTTGTCCTGCATCCGAAAAAGCTCTCTCCGGTCAAGAGTCTTGAATTCCTCAAGGTGCTTGAGCTTAATCAAGGCGTCTGACTCTTTCTTCTCAAGCTGTTGCAGTAACAATCGGCCCTTGGGCTTAATTCCCAAGACCGTATATCCAACGGGAAATCCGCTCCCATTAGTATGAACCGAGCCATCTAAATACTCATCGGTTATGAGTTCTGAAAACAAAACTATCTCTCGCTGTTCCGGCGTAAGTGAGTCAATAGAATCAGCGCGTCCTCGCAACAGTCGGATGTATGCTTGCCGTGGTGTTTCGTTGTTCATATTAAGCGATGCGCAGCAGCCTAACATTCCAAAGTTGAGAAGTTCTCTGTGTTGGACTTCTCATTTTGGCCTGGGTAATTGACTGTTTTGTTTTTCGTTCTTGGGTGACATTACAGTTGGGCGGGCTTGAATGGCAAGACCCACGACCCATGCCGTTGCTGGTTGCGGGTGTGATACTCCGGGTCATAGCGTGTGTGGGTCTGCCACATCTTCCAGAGAATCTTCAACCACCGTTGGGCCAGACAGCGCAACGCGCAGGCATGACTCTTGGGCGGTTTGCACCGCTGCCCATTGCCGCCAGTCGCACGGCGAGTTTGGGCGGCACGGTGGCGACCATCGGTTTTCCCGACATTGGTTTGCAAGGGTTCTCGCCCAAGCTGGCCAAAGGGGAAATTGCGTCGTTGTCCGGCACACAGGATTCACCGGATTCAGACCACTCCAACCCAATGGCCGCGCCCGCCTCCTTGACTTCGTCCGGCACGCCGCTTATGGTGCCTGCGTGTTTGCAATAGCCTTCTCTGGCGACTCCATCGGCCTAGGCCGATGAAGCTCGCGCTTCTTTGACCGCAGCAATAACTGCTGCGCCCTGATGCGGTGTTTTCTGCCTTTGCGCGGCCATGCCTCGTGGCATGGCTGTCGTCCGGCAGCATCGCTCTGGGAAGAAGCCGGAGCTGAGAGAATGCTATGAAAAATGATACTGACACCACAAAATTGTCCCCGCCTGCCACCGAACCCGCGCCGGACGCGCTGCGCGACGACATTCAACCGCTGGCTGACTTTAAAATGAAACGCCTTTATCATCTTGTCCAAAGCGTACCGGAGGCCGAGTTGCGCCGTGCGTGCAATCGCCATTACCGCAAATACGCCGAAGGACTTTTGTTCGCCTTCGCCCGGCTGAAGAAGATCAAGCCGCTTCGCAGCAACATCTGGCAGCTTGTGATTAGCAGCTTCGAGGAGGATGGCAAGACATGTTTCGCCGTGTCAGGCGTTAAACGGTCCAGCGACGAGCGGTATTGCTTCTCGCTTTCACCGTGGCCGCAATGGTTGGCGCTGAAAGTGCCACCCAGTTTGGAGCAGCGGTTCTCTGCCGCTGACATCGTGTCGCACTGCCTTTATGAAATGACATTCTACGGCTTCACAGGGCGTAAGATCGGGGCCAGGCGGCGGGCGCTGAATCGGCTGAGTAAGTCCGACCTGAAAGGAATTACCGGTTCGATGGATGAGTTAGCGGCTTCAACGGCACAACCTAAAAAGGACCGGACGCAGAAACCTACCTCAACCGAAATCTAAAGGGGCGGTGGCCGTTGGCCGCAGCGCGGTGTTGGGCAGCGAAAATCTCATAACGAAACTTGTAAAGCATGAATGATGCGACAACGAGAATCCCAATGCCGGGAATCACCGCAGTTCTGGAACTGCAACCATTCTCAACGGCGCAACGGTAAAGCCAATCGTCCAAATACCCGAAACCCGCCGTCAGCAAAATAACAGTGGCTCGCGGAAATCGAGAAACCCGAAGTGCCGCGCTTGTATGCTTCGGCGCTGCGAAAATGAAAGCGAAACAAACCCCTGTCAGAACCATAAGCACCATCGCAGGCGGAACCAACAACCAAAGCCAACCCATCGAATCAAACCGCGTGGGAACAACCAGAGCGATAAGGGGACTGATAATGCACGACATCAGTGCCCAAAGACGAAATCCTCTGAAGTATTGTAACATGGCGCGACTGCTGCCTAACGTATCAACCACGGCCACCGGCGGCTGGCTCACGACTGCAATCTGGACTCTCACATTTCATAACTCAACCGAAAATTCAAGGGGCAATGGCCGGTGGCGACGGCGCGGCGTTAGGCGGCGTTTCTTCGTGAGTAATCAATCGGGAGTCCATTGGTACTCATAGCCCGCAGGAGGATTTGTTAAGGATGCGCAGATGGGAGCGTGATAATACATCTTTACGTAATTGACGTGACCGTCCACAAAGCTTAGGACATTTTGGGAGTCGTTGTACATCGTGCCACTAGGGTCGGCGACACCATGAGATGAGGGGTCATGCCACGAATAGGGAGCCATTGCGGCGATTTCTGCCAGCAATATCGTCCTGTCTGGATGCCTCACGGAGCTTAACTTGACGCCCGTGAGACCGGGAATGGTGAAACTCTTTCCCTCGAAGTGTCGGACTGCGTTGTCCCCGCCATTAAATAGGTAGCTTGAGTAATCAAATTCGGATGAATCGTGACAGCTCTTTTTAATGAACCGCAATGGAGTCGAGGGGGGTGGATTCGTAAACCAGTAATTGATGTTGAAAACATCCGCCGGACAAGTGAACAACTTGTCCTGCGGGGATGACGCGCCGTTCAGGCCAACGTAATTTTTCATGAGTGCCTTGTAGCCCGTATAAAGCGAGTCCATTTTGCCCACGGGCAACCCTGCCGGTCCAGCAGACGGCGAAGCGTCATGCGAATCGTCGGAATACATCCGCACCCCCAGACTGATCTGGCGCAGATTATTCACGCACGCCGTTCGCTGCGCTTTGGCTTTGGCACCGCTCAAGACTGGCAATAACAACGCGGCCAGAACGGCGATGACGGCAATCACGACCAATAATTCAATCAGTGTGAATCCTTCGGTGACTTTGGAGTCGTTTCTCATGCCAGTTTAAATAATGCAGACGTGACGGGTCACGCCGCCTAACGATCCAAATCTCAGCCACGGCCACCGGCGGCTGGCTCAGGTCGGCGATGACGGTTATCGATTTTCATGTCCCGGTCAAAACTCAAAGGGCGGTGGCCATTGGCTCCGGTGCGGTGTTAAGCATCGTCATTTCTTCTCCAAATTTCTTCGGAACATGCACGCCAAAACACCACCGCCTGCTCCGCTGGGCGCACCCGCCACAAGCCCAACAAAAATACCTGCCGCCACGCCTCTGCTTGCCAATGCCATCACGACCAGCAGGAAACCGCCAAGGGCGCAGAGTGCAATCACCGGGATGTCTCGATTTTCATTTTGGTCAGTTGCATATCGTGCCTCCGAACCTAACGAACAAAGCCGGGCATCGGCCACGGGCGGCTGGCTCTCGACTGCAATCTGGACTTTCAAATCTCATCGCTCAATCCAAAACCCAAGGGGCAGTGGCCGTTGGCTCCAGCACGGTGTTAGGCCGATGCCTCGTCTCACTGTTTCATCCGAGCTAAAATCTCTGCCCGCAAAGGGTGACGGCAAAAATGCCTGTGTCCGAAACTCAAGCTATGCGGGCAATAACTCGCCCATGTGCTCAAACAATCCAAGAAATCCCAGATTCCGCTCCGCTTGACTTGGCACGTCGTCAAGTCTGGAAATGTTTTTGGCGGCACTGGCGGCGACTGACTGCCATCTTCGTTTTGTTTTTTGTCGTCGGGCATACAATCGGCCTAACGATCCAAAGTTGAGCCACGGCCACCGGCGGCTGGCTCATGGCTGCAATCTGGACTTCCAAATTTCACAGCTCAACCGAAATCTCAAGGGCAGTGGCCGTTGGTCGGCAACAAGTTCAAAGCCTAGCAAGAGAAAATTGGCGCGACTTACTGCCACCCATGTATCGAATCGTAGCGAAAAGTCATCTCGTTGGTGTTATAGCCGCTGTACCACTTCGCGTGACCGTCTGCAAAGAGGATGTTCTGGCCCTTGTTGTGCGCCTGCCAGTCCACCCAAGGCGTACCGTTTGCGGGACCGCCGACGCAATTCTGCGAGTAGTCGTCCTTGTCCGCATCGTTCTGGGCAAAATACTGATCATTGTCAATGGTGTCGCCCGCCAGCACGTAAGCGGAGGGAAACAAAATCCGCCTGCCATCAACCGGGGCGTAAGCGTTATCCGCAACCACAGTGGCGGCCCGCACGCCGTTGAAATAGTTGAACGGCGATTGATTGGCGGCGGGCAACTGGGCGTTGCCGGGGCAATGATAAATGTTTGTATTTTCCGTGTAGGAAACAATCTGCTCCATCCAACTGGGTTTTCCAGAACCATCCGGAGGTGCCTGGTCAATGGTTCCCCACGGGATGGTGTAGCCGGATTCGGGAAAAAATCCGTTGGCGTCATCGGCAAACATCCTCATGCCCAGGCCGATTTGATGCAGATTGGAGTTGCATTGCGTTGTCCAGGCCCGCTGCTTGGCCGACGACAATGCGGGCAACAACAGCGCCGCCAAAATGGCGATGATGGCGATGACGACCAACAATTCAATCAAAGTGAACGCACGACTCTGATTTGCCGCGCCGGGATTCATGGTGTCCGTTTCAATAACACGCCGAAGATTGACGGTTGTCCAGTGTTATTCAGCTTTTCCGACCACGAGCATTTCAATGGGCATATTCGTCGGAACAAGTTCGAGACCGAGTTGATCAACAAGAACCTGTTTCAAGTTCTCAAGATTTGGATGTTGGTAATCTAATTCATCCCAGGTGAGATCAATGTCGAAGTGGTTGGTGATCCCGGTTTGGTCAATGACCGGAGTCGCAAAACGATTTTCTAGAAACCAAGCCAAACTCGACAAAGTTTGATTTCTGGAAGAATAATAGCCTGCTCCCCAATTGCTGGACGAAGTTCCTTGATGTGGTTTCAAACGACGAGGGTCGGCGGGTTTTAATTCTGGTGAATTGGAGCTTTGAATTTTGAGAAGCAAAACATCCATTTCTCTGGTCTCGCGTCTTCCAATCAAACCGAATATCCTTTTGCTTTCTCTTTGCAAAGCCGCTTCGTTTCCAGAAGGTAAATTGGCAATATAGTCGTATTTGCCCGAAGGTGCTTTATCCAAAAAAGTTGTTCGCGCTGAACTCTGGCCATAAACTGTTTCTAGGATGGCTTCGGCGGATTGCGAAATTCCCAAGGTTTTTCCATCCTCAACTGACAAGCTGCCTGCGCCCATCGTTTCGGGATATTTTGCGGGAACAATTCTTACTTGTGGCGGCACTTTGCGTAAAACATCAGAATTAACATTGCGGACCTGCCATGGATGAGTTTCGTGCTTCTGAATTTCTTTAACAGTGACGGTTGTTGTTCCGGCGGCAAGCAACACGCCGATGCCTGCCACGATCACCGTTTTCGCTTTTGTCCATGCCATAAGTTTCAATGCTCCTTGGATGAGGGTTAAGGTTGAACCGCTGGCCGCCGCGCCTTTCGTAATCGCTACGGCGGTCACGGATTTTGCCAGCGCCGCTGGCGCAGCTTGAACGGAATTAGTGGAAATTGCCCCGGCGATGATGGCCCTGGTCGAGGAAACGCCGCACTTGGAAAAATAGCGGTGCAGCTTCTCCAGCGCACGCAGGATGCGCCTTTGCGCCGCCGCTTCGTTGACCTGCAATGTCGCCGCCACTTCGCGCACGTTTTTCTCTTTGAAAAATCGCATGATCACCGCGTCCCGGTCCTTTTTGCCAAGACGCGACATCGCTTCGTCCAGCAGCGGTGAGAGTTGATGCCAGATTGAAGCGTCGGCGGATTCTTGAAGGGTGGATTGCATATAAGCCTCCTGTTCACGAAACTGACGGCGGCGCTCCCCGCGCAGAAAACTCAATGAGGTCAGCCGCGTCGTTTCGTGAAGCCAGCCTTCAAGGATGGTGTCGGGGCGCAGACTGGCGGCTTTGCGAGCCAGAATGACAAAAACCGCCTGCGCGATTTCCTCGGCTTGGGCGGCGATCCCAACATGGCGCAGGGCAACCGAATAAACCAAGTTGATGTGCCGCTGAACCAGCGCGGCAAAAGCGGCGTCCGAGCCTTGCCGGTCGTAATCCCGCAGCAGTTCCATGTCGCTCACATCGGGCATCTAATTATTTATTGCCGATGGACACAAAATCAGACATTTATTTTTTGCTCAATCGATTACAGTCACCGTCTCGGACAACCGCGAAGCGGAACTCAAAGCGGCCAACCGGCGCTGGCTCCAACCTCCGGCACCAACTGATAACGGTTATCGGTTCAAAACCCCGTCCCGGCTCGCCGTGTTAGGCCGAATCATGTGAATCAATTCGTTGGAGTAAGAACGAGGCTAATGCCTTTCGATTTGCAGAAAGCCATGAGCGCCTGAATCTGAGCCTGCGATGGGCTTGCCATCAGCGCGTTACCGTCGTAATGCAATACACTCCCGCGAGGAAAATACTTAATGATTTCTTCCATAGGATGCGAGTCGAATGCTCTGGAAACGTAAAGGCGTTGGTCGGGACAAACAAGAACGTAAACCGTTGCGCTGTCCACTGGCCCGTGTAACGGAACCTCATCCGCAATCTGGGACTGCACCAAATGATAATCTGCACCCCAGACAATCGTTGTGTTCAGTGCGAAACAAAGAAGAATAAGAGTAATAGTTTTCATAGCGTGTGCGATTCGGCCTAACATGCTAACCGTGGCGATTTTGGTACCAAGCTCTCAGTTGTTTCCGGGGTGGGAGACGCGACCCATAAACAGTATGGAACCAGTTGTCGAGTCACGGATCAAAAAAAGGAACGGGTGATCGGCCCGGAACTCCCGTGGTCGTTCCACCGGGGGGCGTGCAGCACCAAGTGTCGTTACGACGGCGGTTGCGGCGGCGGCTTCCGTTCCTTTCTCGTTCAGGTCAACGTACGCCTTGTGCAGCACGGCGCTGATGTACAGCCAGTGTGATTTGCCATCCATGCCTGAAAAATCCGCCCTTTCAGAATCAAATGCGTCCTTCACCCCCAAGGCCGCGAGTGCCTTTGCCAAATTGAAACCGCTGGACATTTTGAATTTCGGCAGCGCCACATCGACCTGCTGATTCCGCATTCCCGATGTCCAAGCTGACAGGCTGGCTGCGGTCAGGCCATTTTCCAATTGCTCAATTCCATCTCGACTGCGCGGTAACAGGACGAGCATTTCAAGCTGCCGTCCGACATACGGCAGGGCGAGGAGTTGCAACTGATCGTTTTCGCCGTAGCCGAATTTGCCGCGCTTGTGCATGAACGGCACGGTGATGGTCGTGTCGGGTTTAGCGTAGAACTTGTCGGGTTGCGTCGCAAATTCAGGAAACGGGGTTGTCCACGTGCCCTTGAAATAAATCGCGTTGACCAGCACCATGCGCGTCGATTCGTCGAGCACTCTCGGCCCGATGATCTCGGCGATTTTGTGCCGCGTTTTATCGTCCACCCACTGGTTGATCGTCACCCGCGCCTGTTCGGCTCCCTTTTCGTAATCGAGCGGTGTGACGGTCGCGTCGTAATCTTTCTTTAGCAGGCTCAGGAATTCCTGCCGGAACGGGTACTTCTTCTGTGGCCAGAGTGAATTGGCGATGTTGAGTTCGTTGCTCCCTTGCGCTGCCTTCAGAGCCTTGTCGAGCCGACCAAAAAGAGCGTGCAGGTTGGTCTTGCTTTGCTCGAAATGGAGCGCCTGCTCCATCTGTTGGGCGGTTTCCCCGCGTGCCCCGGCGTAGGTCATGGCCAGCGCCGACGAGATGCTGTAGGGCGAAAGCACCAGATTGCCCTCGGTTGAGCGCAGCGTTCCATACAGTTGGAGCGCAAAGGCGTTGTTGCCTTCGACGAGCGTTTTCATTTCTGTCCCTTCTGAAGCCCGCGCCTGCACGGCAACCGCTGCGATCACCACAGCACAAATTCGGGCAAGGTTAAGTGGCATGTTCATTTCCCACAGCGTCTTCATGTTCATATCTCCGTTAGACGAGAATTCTGGGACGATGCTCCCGTAAACACCCGCTGGCAAGCCGCATGTGAACGCGACGAATCCATCCTGTTCCAGTGCAACTGGGCAATGCGGGCGGGGCGCTGGTGGATGAACATGGCAATGTCACCGGCATCGTGTCGGCCAAGCTGGATGCACCAACCGGCGTTGGCTCCTGATTGGTCCGCTCATAATACACGACCCCCAATCGTCATGCAGATGCAAGCAAAGAGCATAATGCCGATGACGACGTATCCGCAGACCACGAACCAAAAGTAGTAGCCACGTCTTTCTGTGCGTGAGGGGAATCGAAGCCGCCAGTACCACAAACCTGCCGCGGCGCACCCACCGAGGATCGCGGGGACTGGACCAAAATACAGGCAGAGCAAAGGTGGCCCGGCCCAGCAAAGGCTACTCAGCCCGATGAGCCAGAGAAATGATCCTATGTCTCTCATTGCGCGTGACAGCCGCCTAACGACCAATCACTCAGCCGCGCCGGGCTGCTGATGTCAACCGTGAAAGCGGAACTGAATGCGCCGACCGGCGCTGGCTGGAGCGGTTTTGTCAGGCGTCCTCATCGTCGCGTTTCTTATCCAATCACTTCAGGGAAATCTGGCAACTTTTTGCCGGTATAGAAATTTATCCATCGACCTTTCGCGTCAGTATAGACCAAACACCGGTAGCCTTTGCACTGAACCCATACCAGATCAACGTGGGTTATAGGCCGCTTGCGGGTCTCGTCACCATCCGCATGAATTTGGGCTTTAATTTTCATGATTGACCGCCGCTGGCGAGCAGGGTTGAGCGTGAAAGGCGTGTCCGTATTGCCGTGCCAACCGGCGCTGGCTCCGGTGACTTAGGTGGATTCATGCTCTCGTCGCCAACATAAAAAATACCGACGGTCAGTGCAACTCATCGCCTCGGTGAACGACTGCCAATTGAAACCTTTAAACGAACCGAAATAATCTCTCAACTTCTTGAAAACCGGTGAGTCCTGCGGAATAAGGAGACAGTCGCTGCCTCGATTCATGAGCCAGAAAACATCCTCCACGGACGGGCCGGTGTCAGTCGTCTCTATCCCGATCTCACGAATGTCTTCGACTCTAACGGAAGTCCAAGCAAATGGGCCATCCACCGTGATGGTGTGCCCATCAAAGGAAAAAAGAATCTGTCGTGCAAGGCGCGGCGACTTTTTGGCAATCCAGTTTTGTAACTTGGCAAACATAGCACACATCCGCCCAACAACGATACAGCCACGCCGCGCCGGTGCTGTCAACCGCGACAGCGGAATCCCGCGTTAGGCAATATGGTCAGAATCAAAATCTCGCTGAAGTCCGACTGCTGTAAAGCGTATGCGCCGATGGAACCAGCTTCCGGCGCTCTCGCCTATACTCGGCGGCCATGCGCCAACGCAAAACCAGCCGTCGAGAAAATCCTGCCTGCGCCAGCTCCGCCGCGTGCCGCGCTCGAATGGTCTGACGCTGAGAACTGCCACGCCGGGCCGGTGCTGTCAACCGCGAAAGCGGAACTGAAGCGGCCAACCGGCGCTGGCTCCAGCCATCCATCTGCCTTTCTGTGAAAGAGCGGTTAGTGGCAGGATGGTGAAAAACAGTGAATCTAACTACTTTCGCCGCACTTGCACGGCACTAATCAACAAGTCGTCGCCGCCATTATAAAACCGAAAATCGGCCCCGCCATTTTGCCGGTTCGCGAAGCGGGCATCGTTCACCCAGAAACGGGCCAGTTTCCACGTGCCCGTATTCATGCGGTGAATGGCATAAGGATACGCTTTGTAAGCTCCTCCCAACGGCGCTCGTGGATCGGTGGAATCATATTCCAGCACAATATCACCAGACCCTGCGTCGAAATAGGCCAAATCGATCTCCAGTGTGGCACCGGGTTGCACCAGAAAGCTATCATCTGCGTCCAAATAAAAATAGTTCGGCGACGTATGCTTTGGCACCAGCCAGCAACGCACCCCGTCCCGTTGCACAATCCTGAAATCGCCGTCACCGTTGCTTACCGGAGTCAAACCTTCGGCAACTCCAAGCCGTGCGGCAATCTGTGGCGTGTTCGCGTTATAGTAAGCCTGCATCGTGGCAAACTGGTCTTTCGGTAACAGGAATACATAGCGACCGGGATAAGTCTTCTCAATATGGTCAATCTCGCGTTTCACGGCAGAGTAACCGCGGCCCTCTTGGTAAATGCCTGCAACAATAGGTGTGAAATTCACAAATACGGGTGCCCGTGGATTTGGGCTGACTGTCGTGAACAGCTTGAATAAGTCCTCTTCATTCGCAGCGCCATACGTTTCAATTTTTGGCGGAAAACCGCCTGCCACTGACCATCCTTCGCCAAGAACTCCGGCAAATCCACACGTCTTCATATAGGTGGTGTATTTGACACTTGGATTGGGCGCGATCCAGATACGGGCAGCATGAAATCCAGCATCAGCGCACCAAATTCGATTCAACCTGCACCATGCCGGAAATAGTTGAGCGTTGTAGTCACGGATAAAGATGAATTGAAAACCGGTCGGGCCAGCCACCAGTTCATCATTGTCTGTCATCTTTGAATAATACCAATCCAACAACGGCGTGTTTAATTCTTGCAGAGCCGGACCAAGCTCAGTCGCGACCGGAATCGTCCCACGTGCGGGATCATGCCAAAGATTCCAGATCGCATTTTGGTCGAACTGGAGGTTGTCGCCATCGCTCCACATGATGGAAGCATAAATCTTTCCCGATTGGGCAAGCACGGCACGGCCCAGAGTCTGTGTGTACGTCTTGCCGGGGAAGCTTGACCAGAAACTTCCATTCGCATAAAGGTCACTCACCACGTAACCGACGCCGAATGGATTGGAAACCTCGTTGGCCAGATCGCCTGTGTTGGCGTATCCCATCAACGAAGTTCCTACACCGTAACCTTCGGTACGGAAAATCTTCTGCACTTCCGACCGCTCGGCGTTAAAATCCAGCCAGAAAGCAAAACCCTTGGCAGCATAAGCGTAGTCAAACAAAGGGGTGTTGATGCTCGTGGCAATAATCACCTGTTTGTTGCAGCCGGGCATCAGATGTGCCAGCGCCCAATCGTAGGCTTCGATTCTATTTGCCCATTTATTTCGGAAATCCTCCATGTCCCCTTTCCAGCCAAATTCCGATGTCAGATCGTTCCTGAGCGGGTCGGTGACGGGAATTCCATCTTGTTGCGCAGCGGCCATCAGGGCCAGATACCAAGTCCAATCCTTGTTCAAATCGTAAACAAACAATTTCTTCACTTGCCCCTGATATTTTTGAAAAAGAGTTCTCCATCCGGTATTAACGCCGGGCAATTGCTCCATCATTGAATAGGATTTTCCACACTCATTAAGCTGTTCCAGATGTCGCGGCTTTTCCTTTTCGATGATATAGACCTCCGCACGGGAACGATTCACCAAACCTTGCAGCGCCCAAGCCGCCATCCGGGCATCCACAAAGTCCTTTTGGCAATCGACGACATAAACATTTGTTGCCGCTGGCATTTTAGGAAATATCCCACTCGCGGCCAAAGCGGGTTTTGCACTTAAAACGATTCCGAGGAGTAGTATTGATAAGAATTTATATTTTGACGCTGAACGATTAACAAAAAATTGCTTTTCGTCGCTGTTCATGCAAGCACCTTGCGCCTGAGCGTTTTTAGCGTCAAGTATCGTTACGCACCAACCGGCGCTGGCTCCGGTGATTTGTTAGGTCTCTGGGTCATTGCTAACTACCTTCCCGTTGGTCACAGTAAATCGCAAGACATTGGATTTGAAAACTCCAAGTGTCCACCACACCTGATAAACACCATCCTTCGCCCAAGGGAAAAAGGAGACAAGGTCTCCATACACCGGAGATTCAAAAGTCGTTCCCGGCTGCAAATCACGAACCGTCGTCCGCCACACCTTCTGGAATGCAGCCTGTTCCTCCTGTCCATCCTTGGGTAAAATGTGAATGACCCCAGTAAAAAATAATATTGGTATCTTGTCTTCGTTAATGACAGTCGTCCCGGTGTTTTGGATTCGGAAGGCGAGCGGATATGTCAAATTGGTATGCGCCAAGATTTTACTGTCACGAATACCGAGGCTGATTTTGATGGACGACTCGTCAGCGTGAAGCGGCACAGAAGCCATCATCGCCAAAAACAGCGTAACAAATATGCTCTTAATCATAAGAGACCTAACGATCCAAAGGGCGACGGCCACCGGCGGCCAGCGCAGCAATGCAAAAATGGTAGTCGATTTTCACGTCACGGTCAAAATTCAAGGGGCGGTGGCCGGTGGCAGCAGCACGGTGTCAGGCTTCCGTTAATCACTCATCATCATTCTTAAACATCCAATCTTCATCGCTCAATCCAAATCTCAAGGGGCAGGAGGCGGCGGTGCTGGTGCTGGTGTATTGAGGGATAGCAGCAACGTTTTCCAATTAGCAAAAACTGCGCTCATCCCACTTCGTTAAAATCAGCTTGAGTCATAATTCGATTTGCAGTATAAGCGGGAGCGGCGTGAATGCGCTGCAAACTTCAAAGATTGTCTGTCTGCTGTGTGCAGCCTTGCTGCAAGCGGTCACCAGCAGAGCACAACCCGTGACCAGCGTTGCCGCTGGGTATTTCCACAGTCTTTTCTTAAAAGACAACGGCAGCCTTTGGGTCATGGGTGATAATCAAAGCGGACAGTTGGGCGATGGCACAACATTCCAAAGCATTGTCCCTGAGTTGATCGTGACCAATGGGGTCAAGGCGATTGCCGGGGGAAGCTACTGGACTCTTTTTGTCAAATCCGATGGCAGCCTTTGGGCCGTTGGCAATAACGGTTCAGGCCAGTTGGGCGATGGCACCATAACCGAACGCCTTATTCCAGAAGAAGTGGTGTTCAGCAATGTCACGGCGGTTGCTGCCGGGGGGTTTCATAGCCTTTTTCTAAAATTCGACGGCAGCCTTTGGGCCATGGGTGCCAACGCTGCTGGCGAGTTGGGCGACGGTACCGGCACTGGCACCAACTTTCCAGAGCAGATTGTATCCAGCGGCATCACGGCGATTGCCGCCGGGAACATGCACAGTCTCTTTCTAAAGTCCGACGGCAGTCTTTGGGCCATGGGTGGCAATGGCTTCGGTCAATTGGGTGACGGCACGACCACCAACCACCACATTCCTGAAGAAATAATATCCAGCAACGTCATAGCGATTGCCGCCGGAGAAAACCACAGCTTATTCATAAAGTCCGATGGTAGTCTTTGGGGGATGGGTTTGAATAATGTCGGTCAGTTGGGCGATGGCACTTTCATCAGCACCAATACACCGCAAGAAATCGTGTCCAGCAACGCCACGGCAATTGCTGGCGGAGGCGATCACAGCCTCTTTCTAAAGTCCGACGGAAGTCTCTGGGCGATGGGCGGCAATTATTTAGGTCAGTTGGGCGACGGCACCGGCAACTATGATACTAATACGCCTGAACAGATTGTATCCGGCAATGTGGTGGCGATTGCCGCCGGAGAATGGCACAGCCTTTTTCTCAAATCCGATGGCAGTCTCTGGGGCATGGGTTACAATTTTGACGGCGAGTTGGGCGACGGCACTCTCAACAACACCAACCAGCCTGAGCAAATTCTCGTGAATCCGGCCTACAATCAAATCTCCATCCAGCTTTTGAGCGGCGGCAATGTCAGTTTGTCCTTTGCGGGCATTGCGGGAATAAACTACGCGCTGGATTACACGGTCAGCCTGTCACCGGCCAACTGGGTGCCGCAGGTGACCAACCCTGCCGGTGCGGGCGGCGTGTTGGTATTCACCAACACGCCCGATCCAACCACGAACAATTTCTGGCGCATCCGCTCCGTGCCGTAGCAAATCAGCGTCCCGGTGCCGCCGGGCAATTCGGGCGGGGCGCTGGTGGATGACTGCCAGCGCTTAATGCCACAGGTATTCCTGCCGGAGGGAATCATTTGCCCAACGCCGTTGCCACCGCTGCTTTAATCTTTGGCCCCCGCAGGTCGGTGGCCAACACTTTGCCATCCGGGCCAATCAGGAAAATGGCAGGGATGCCATAGACCCCATAGTTTGGCGTCACCTTATCCTGTGACCAATCGCCGAGAAACCCCTGTATCCACGCCGTGCCCTGATTTCGGGCAAACTTCTTTGGCGCTTCCCGTTCAGCATCGAGACTCAAACTGATCATCACGAAATGTTCATCTTTGCCGAAAGCGTCATAGGTCGCCTTCAAATTTGGGGTCTCGGACACGCAGGGTCCGCACCACGTAGCCCAGAAATCCAGCAGCACATATTTGCCGCCAAAATCGGAAAGTTTGAGCGGCTGGCCATCCAGCGTGCTGCTGGTGAAATCGGGCGCGGTGTCGCCGGGTTTCAGGTTCACTGTGGCTTTGAGAATGACTTTGCCGATGTCAAATGGCGCATCCCCGGCGTCTGATCCAGCCTGGGGAACCAAAAACTGCTGATTCATTTCGGCCACTTCCTTCCCATTGTGTGGAAGCCAGCCGCTCACACGATTTGTGCCCGGCTCGACCATTTCCGCGATGAAAGAGCCGTCGGCGTGAATCATCACCGGACGGCCACCAGCGACGGCGGCAATGCGCTGGCGACCGATGTCGGAATCATACCATTCCTGCCACCATTTGGGTCTTTGCCGGGCATTATCAAATTCCTTGGGCACCATGGGCCGCGCCAGTTTCTTCCAATCCACCACAGGGTCGAGGCCACGATAAAGAGATTTATCCAGTGAGTTGAGATTAATGTAACTGGCCACCCCTTCACCCAATTCGATTTGACCGACAACCGGTCGCCCCTCAGTCGCAATCTCGACCCGCCTGGTCTCGCCGGGTTTGATTGCTCCCATCCAATGAACCGGATATTGAAATTCTACATGGTTGGTTACGGCTCCGAGCCAGGGTCTGACATCATCGACCCAGATTCCCACCGGCGGAACATGTGTGAAAATGAAATGGCCTCCGGCATCCGTGGTAACTTTTTCATCAATATCAATCCGGTTGGCTGCATCCTGGTCGATGCTCCAACAGGTGGCTAAATCAAGGGTAAGGCGACGATTGGTCAGCGGCTGGCCTTTGTTTTTTCTAACGCCTTCAATGCAGCCCCAGGGCTGTAAGACCAGGACGGCGTTGTTCGTCAGGTCACGGCTCTGCGCCAAACAGAAACCCCGGTCGGCAGCCACCATCACGGCGAGATTGTTGCCGCTCAACCAAAGTTTAACCCGTCCGTCCGCATCGGTTTGGAACCGTTCACTGCCGCCTTCGACGGTTGTGCCTTGCAGCACGGCATTCGTCTCCGGTCCGACGCCGACCACCGCTACATCGGGCAACGGCTGGCCATCAGGGCTTTGAACCTGGATCGTGACCGTCCGGTTGGCTTGCCCTGTCCTCGTTGGCTCCGCAGCCTTTTGTCTTTGTTGCGGTTCGTTGATTTGTGGCGGCTGCGCTGCTGGCTGTGGCGTAGCGCCGGTAACCAACGGGTCTGCTCCCGAAGCCGGGGCCACAATCACCTGCGCAATCGTGGGCTTGGCCTGTAAATTTGCCGCCATCATCGCCACGGCAAACACGAGCATTACAGTTTTCATGGTTTTACCCTGGAAACTTTTTGAATGACCATCCGCTTTGTATGCCCTGCGCGTGAAAGTGCCAAGCCCTTTCGCCCGCTTGGTCGTAGGTTCCCACCAAAAACACCGGCGGCGGGTAAACAAGCGTTTTTGCACCGAGAGTTTTCTTCATAGAGGACTTCACTCTATGCCGGACTCACACAGCATCCAAGTCCGGAAAACATCTCACTGCCCGCAACAACTGTCCTGCCCAATCTTCCATTGTTTGGTCGGCAGGCGGCATGTCTTTGTAATCCGTGCGGGCCTTTTCATAGATACGCCGACTGACGAGACGGCCTTTTGAAAAATACATCTCGTCGGTTTTAACGCCCGCTTTGAAGAAGCATTTGATCCCAATGTCGAAATCTCCATAAACATGGTGTTCTTCGATAAGGGTGCCGTTCCTGTTAAACCGTCGTGCGGTGATCTTTCCTGTGGGTAGCTTTTCGTGTTTGGTCGGCTTCATTGTGAGACTCTCGCCTGTGTCCAGCCGGGCTGCGCCCAACAAATTATTTCTTCGGGCTTCTCAATGCGGCCTCGATTGTCTTCAGATCATCATCGGACATTTTGGGCGCTGCCTTGCGCATCATCTCGACGAACCAGTCCACTTCTTCTGCCTGCACTGGAAAGCCGATGTTCTCCCCGCCTCCAGCACTGGAAGGGCGTTTGGAATTTACGATAAGCTCGCCGTGCGCATCCAGGAACGCCGAATAGGGCAGTCCCGAAGGACCGCCCAGTTTCTCTAACAGCGCCTCGCCTCCGGGATTTTCCAGTTCTTTGTTCTTCTCGTTTTCCTGAACCACCAATTTCACCGGCACGAAATACTTCTCGAATACACCTTTGATGTCAGCCCGGTCCAGGAAGGCGTCCAGGCGTCGGCACCACCCGCACCAGGACGCTCCGAAGTGGACGAAAATGGCCTTGTGTTCAGCCGTCGCCTTTGCCTCGGCCTGGGCCAGCACCTGGTCGGCGGAGGGTGGTTCGGAAGATGCGGTGAGGGTAGAGAGCGAAAACGCTGCGAGAAGAAGTGCGACAGCTTTCATGGTAACCTTTTACGCCCGCACCTAGTTCCAGTCAAGGCTGGCCCTCGGCTAATCGGATTTCATGCCCCGGTCAAAACTCAAGGGGCGGTGGCCGGTGGTTCCGTTGCGGCCACAGATCAATTATGTAATTATCTCCACAAACTCAGGCTCAATCCAAATCGTGTGTGTAGAATAATCAGGTGCCTGCGAACCTTCATCTGCAACGTTCAACTCTAAATGACCATACTCATCAAAACCATCAACGCGAAAGATATGACCAACGCATCTCTTGAAAAGCTCAACCGTCTCCGCTGGTATCTCCCGCCCGACGGAAGGCGGGGCACGAACGATTCGCACTCTGTCGCCGACTTTGAGAGAAGGAAGCGCCATAAAGTGTTATGTGGCTAACACCAAGCACTGAGCCATGCCGGGCCGGTGATGTCAACCGTGAAGCGGAACTGAAAGCGCCGACCGGCGATGGCTCCAGCGAGCTTCAGATGCCGTGGCCGACCGAGAATGCCTGACCCACGAGATGGCCGATTCCGTAATAAGCCTGCGTGTCCGGCGCAAACACCAGTGGTTTAACCTTGCTGATTTCAAGCAGGCCGCCCTTGGCCATCACGCTGTCTTCGGCCTTCACGTCCATGACCTCGCCGACGAACTGCGTGTGCAGCCCAAGCTCTATAACGTGGGCCAGCTTGCATTCCACCACCAGAGAGAACTCTTTTACATACGGGGCATCCACCAGTTCGCTTCGCACCGGCGTCAGTTTCGTCGCCTTGAACTTGTCCACGTCTCTGCCGGAAACCAACCCGAAGTAGTCTGTCTGCCGGACGTAATCCTCTGACGGGATGCTGAGGGTGAAGGCTTTCCGAGCCAGAATGTTGCCGTGGGTGTACGTCGCCCTGCGCAAGGACACTGCCACGCAAGGAGGTTGGGAGCAGCAGATGCCGCCCCACGATGAGGTCATTACATTCGGCTTGCCCGCTTGGTCATAGGTTCCCACCACAAACACCGGCGTCGGGTAAACAAGGGTTTTTGCACCTAAAGACTTTTTCATAGCGGACAAAATTCTAAACCGGACTCACACAGCATCCAAGCCCGGAAGACAACCGCCCGCCATAGCGGCTGTTAGATGCCCGAATTAGTGAAAATTAATCGTGCAACAGATCAGCCAGTATTTCATCGGTTTTTCTTACCAAACCGATGCGGGGAAAAATCTTGGCAACCGTGAGTGCATGTTCTTCTGCCGACAAGGCGGACATGGCATCTTCCACAAAAATCTGATTGAACCCATATTCAAAGGCAAACCGTGCTGTGCTCTCGACCCCGATGTTGGTCGCTATGCCACACAGGACAATGGTCGCAATGCCGCGCCTTCTCAAAGCCAATTCAAGTTCCGTCCCGTAAAAAGCGCCCCACTGGTGTTTGGTGATCACAAAATCACCAGGTTCCGGTCCCAACTCTGGAACAATGTTGGTCCAGTCTGGCGGCGGGGTTTGTGCTGGCCACGGCGTGTCAACGAGCGGACGTAGCACGTCTTTGCCGTCCGCAGAAAATGCCACCCGCACCAAGATAACTGGCATTCCTTTTTTTCGGAACGCAGCGGCAAGAGCAGCCCCTTTTTTCACGACGCTCTCCGCTGCATAGGGAGCGATCTGCCGCCCGACGACGCCTTTCTGGAGATCAATGACAACCAGCGCCGTCTTTGCACGGTCAATTGATGTGCTTTTCATGTTCGACATATTGTCACTTTGCATCGCCGCGTGCATCAAAATATAAACTGAAACCATTGTCTCGCCCTGCGCCTGGACCTTCATTCTGAGACTCGATTGGAACGAGGCGACTTTGTAACATCCCATCGTCGATGCCTGCTGAACAATCCGAACCAACCGCACAAGTTGCCAGTGATCCACAAGAGGTTACAGGGCAGCTCCGGCGCGTGGTCGTGGGCGGCATCGAATCAGGCTCCCTGTCGCACGCCGTGGGCGTGCCATGGACAATCACGGTGGGGGCTTTGATTTGTTGCCGGGGCCGGTCTGGCAACGTGGTGGGCCGTGCGCCGCAACCCCCGGCCCCCGGTGGATAACACCACCAACCCCGAAAGCATATCCCATGACAACACGACAATTCGTTTTATTCCTCTCCGGCCTGATCATGCCCATGCTATATCAACGGATGAAGTTCGCCCTTAACCGGCTCTCATTCCACCGGACCCCGCTCCGCGAAAAGATCGGCCTCAACCTCCATCACGGCCACTGGGGATTCCTACTGGCTTTTATTTCAATGAATCTCCTGGTCTTCGGCGTCCATAATATCTTCTCGATTGGCCTGGCGGGTTTCGGCTGGGGTTTGATGCTCGATGAGATCATCCCTATGCTCAAGATGCCCTCACCGGGTCGGACACTGGAACTGGAGATCTACGATAGATCCAGGAGTGCTACTATCATTTTGGTGGGCGTTGTGGCACTACTTGCGCTGGTCTTCTTCCTTATCCGGCGTTAATGCCAGAGAAATTCTCTTGAATGCAGCACGATATTTTCAAGGATTTGCCTTCAACAGCGCGTGCAACCTGTTTGTAGCGGAGGAAGGCGGTGGCACCATTGATGAATTTACACCGAGTGGAACGCAAAGCACCTTTGCGTCCGGGTTCTCTGTTCCGACTACTGATGGACTGGCCTTCCAAGGCGTAACCTTGCCCGTGCCTGAACCCTCGGCTTTGGGTTTGCTGGCCGTCGGCGTCACCGCACTGCTCGTCCGCTGCCGCCGCTGACCCGCGCTATTTCCAGATCAGCCTGCCGGTGCCGCCGGGCAATTCGGGCGGCACAGCCGATCAAGTTTCCAACCAACCAAGAGCAGCCATAATCTGCACCCACATAATTATCCACGCAGGAACGGCAACAAAAACCTCAACCGGAACCCGAATGGGCCAATTTCTCATGTCCCGCCGACCCCTGAAGTAATCAACCAGAAACGAAACGCACGGAACAGCCAAAATGCCGACAGGATCGCCAACCCAGATGGCAATGCGGTGAACATAATCATTGTCCCAGTCAGGCGATGTGAGCCAGGTCACTGGCACGGCCAAAGCCGTTCCAAGAAAAAAGCCGCCGAGCAAAAGTATGGGTGAGCGGACAAAACGGAACAACAGCGCCTTAAATCCATAGAGCGCAATGATGAGTCCGAAGTCGGCAGCCCAAATGGCGAAAATGCTCATGGCGTCAATGCAGCCTAATGCCGAGCACTGAACCGCGCCGGGCCGGTGATGTCAACCGCGAAGGCGGAACTGAACGCGCCAAGTGGCTTCGGCTCCCGTGAACTGGCTAGGTGGCAACAACATGGTCACAACTAAATAAACTGCCATCAAGGCGGAACTCCAACTCCGCCGCGCAGTGCGGACAAACGACCGCAACTAATCGGGACGTATAATCGTGCCCGCGCTGTCGCCAGACACCACCTCTGGTGAATTTGATCATCTTCTGTTCTGCTGCGGATACCGCGTCTTTACCAAGCACTCGCTTGCATCGTGGGCACTCTGCAACACCAATACTGCGAAGGCACCGAGCAACTCGACGCACATTCCATGCGTCTGCCAACCGTAACCAAATAAATGCCAGTACAAAAATACCAACGGCAATCGGGATGAATACAATCGCTGTCATGTAAAAATGCGCTCACGCCGTCTAACGGACTGAGCCACGGCGGGCCAAGGATGTCAACCGTGAAGGTGGAACTGAACGTGCCAATCCGACTCAATCCATCCACTTTTTCCGATTCCGTTTGCGAAGACGGCTGGAAATCGACGGGCGGAAAAATGTGTTCCCCTTTTGGACTTCCCGAATCGCGGGGCACACACTGTCAGCGGCGGTTTGTTTGAGTAGATAGCCCACCGCGCCGGAGTTGGTCGCCTCCTCGACATACGCATCATCACTGTGCGCCGAAAGCATGAGCACTTTGGTCTCGGTGGCGGCTTTGAGAATCTGGCGAGTGGCTTGCAACCCATTGAGCAGCGGCATTGCAATGTCCATCAGAACTAATGCGGGACGAAGTTTTTTGACCATGGCAACTGCCTGATGGCCGTTTTTCGCTTCGCCGACCACTTCAAAATCGGCTTCGAGTTCCAGTATCTTTCTAAATTCCCTGCGCACGACCCTGTTGTCGTCCGCCAGCAGGACAGTGATTCGTTTCATACTATTACGCCACAATCATTGGTGCTTAATTAACGTCAATGACTGTGTGTCAAATGTGTGTCAGTTCCCTCATTCCGTCTATGGGGTGAACACCCCATGTTCTGCTGACCGATGCGTCAACCGGCTCCAGCCGGAGGCGTCATATCTCTCACATCCTACCCGAAAACCGCAGGCTGCCAACTGTCAACGTGGACTGTTGGTGCTGGAGGATGTCCGCCGTGGCGGACATTCCGGCTGTTGCCGGACAAGGTAGCACGAGCGCACCGCAAGCGGCTGAAGTAACCGGACGGGACTCTTTTACGTGGCTGAGCCACGCCGCGCCGGTGATGTCAACCGCGAATGCGGACTGATGCGGCTGGTCGTTGGTTGAGTCACGAACAGCAAACCGGCTGTTCCAGTGTTGAGCATGGCAGGAGTCTGGTAGGCTGCCAAGAAAAAGCGGCTGGCATCCTGAAGATGTTTGGGAGTTCGGAACAACTCAATGGAACGTGGATGCTGACCCTAGCACCGGTCAGGCGGCGCGGATTTGTTTGTGCATTGCGTAGCGGCGCAGTTGAACACCTCGGCACTCGACGAGTTCTCCGGCTTCAATCTGAAATCCACAGTGGTTAAAGAAAGCTAGAGCGGCCAGACTCGCTTCGGTGAAGACTCTCGATACGCCAGCAGCGTCCAATGCCGACTCGACGCGGCGATAGAGAAGTGTCGCAACCCCTTGGCGAGCAAAGGCCGGATGCGTAAAGAGAAGGTCGAGATGGCCGTTAAGCTTATAGGAAACGAAGCCAGCAATACCGCCATCCTGCTCGGCGGCAAAGGTGTTATGTGTTGCGAGCCGTTTTCGCCACAGGCCAACATCCGGGTTCGGGGGTGCCCAAGCGGCAAGCTGCTCTGCGGTGTAGAATGGAGCGGCAAGTGTATGGATGGATGCACCATATACCGCGATGACCTGTTCCAAGTCGGCTGGCTCAAACGAACGTATGTTCACAGGTGACGTGTCGTGTTGCCTACGCGACGAGAACTGAACTCTGTCGGGCCGCTAATGCCAATCCCGCCGTGTCGAGAAACGAAGCGGCCACCGGCGTTGGTTCATTTGATGTGTTAGCCACACAGTCCGCGTCCCCGCCAAGGAAAGTTCAGACTTTGGCATAGTCTCGCCGCCACTGGGCTGCGCGTGCATCTTGCTTGGCGATTGCACGTTTGATAACCCAGAGGATGTCGCGCTGCTTAATCAGAATCTGCCTACGGTTAATACGCACCCTCTTCCCGGTGTGCTTCTTCCAACAATCGTAAAGCCATGCCGCAATCGTCGTGGCTGATACCTGCTCCGTAAATTCGATGGCTAAATGAACAAAGGCTCCACGCGAACCGGAACCCGAAGTTTTGATACAAGTAGGTTGCTTGGAAATAGTGACCCTGACAGGCGCTGTAGCGTTTGCAACCTCCTGCGCCAATTCGCCATCAGAGGGCAAAAACTCTAAATTGATGCGCGAACTTTTTATGCGTTGTAACGACGCGCACTGAGCCACACTTGACTGACCAAAAGTAGCCACGCCGGGCTTCAGCCCGACAGGATTCCAGTTTTCGGGTTTAGAGGTTGCAACATGTTCTAGCATCACTTCGATTTTACCCTCATCAATGCTCCGGCCAATGACTGGACCGTGACGTTCTGGTAACAAAATGCCGCCCTGCTGCTCATGGCCCGCTCTTTGGTTTTGAGGTCTTCACTGCCAGTGATGATGATGCGTGCGCCCAAGAACCTGAACCCGCCGACCCGCTGGCGCAAGGCGAAAACGGTATTGGTTCCGACGCGATGCCGACAATTTGTCACGCCCTGTGCGTCCAATCATGAATCTGCTTCTGCATCGCTGGCCAGTTGCCAAGCAACCCACCAAGCAGAATCAGACCAAAAACCAACGCCACAAAAACCAGTATCCATGCAAGGATGGCGCGGTAATAATTCTTGCGAGATTGGTTATCGCCGGTGAATGCCCACACCAGAATCATAATCCAGCCGATGATGGGTATGGCCGTGACGAACATCATCCACATCCAAGACCCGACCGAAATGTAGTTACTGTCGCGCTCGTTGCTCATAAAGTTGTGTGAGTCTGGCGGACTACCCAAGGTCAGTTTTCCCATCGGTGTTTCCTATTGTTGATTGTGTCTTTGTGCATCACAGGTAGCGCGCTTAACAACCAAGCCACGCCGGGCCAAGGATGTCAACCGCGAAGGCGGAACTGAACGCGCCAACGGCGGTTGGCTCCGGTGATTTGCTAGGCTTTGCAGTTATTAGCAGATTGGTTGTGCGGCTGGCTTGCGGGCAAACACTGCTGTCGGGCAAAAGCTGCCAAAAGAAACGGCTGACAGAAATGCCGTCTGCCATGACGCGCCAACGTGCTGAACGTCGGTAAAGCCAAGCCGGGAAAAACCAGCCGCATACTCCGCGTGGTGTTTGATGTCGGCGAGGACAACGTGTCCAGTGGGTTTTAAGACGCGGTGCATCTCGGCGAGCGCCGTCGCCCGCCCTTCGGCGTTGTGAAGGTTGTGGACTGCCCAATGCGAGACGACGGCATCGAAAGACTGGTCTGGGAAAGGCAACCGGCGCATGTCGGCAGTCTTAACCTCGATATGCTCGGCAACGCCCTCCAAACGGCCATTGTTGAGGGCGGCGTCCGGGCGGTTGTCGGCTTGGTCCCCCGCCTGCCAGATGTCTATCCCAACGGCTTTGCCGTCGCGGAGCCGCTTGGCGGCTCCGACCAGCATCAAGCCGCGTCCACAGCCAACGTCGAGAATCTGCTCGCGCCCGCTGAGAGAAAGGAGATCGATCAAGTATTCGCGCCCACGGAGTTTGCTGACGCGGCTGGCGTAAAGCAAGAGACACGCCATGCCGAGCAAGTAAGCGGCACAAACCAACAGCAACGCCGCGAGAAGAACGCCCCACGAACGACTTGGCCAAAACCCGAAAGCCGCAGGAAGCAAAAGCAGCAAAGCCCCGCTGCCTCCCAAGAACAGGTTGCGGACGAGTCCGGGCGCATCAATGCCGTAATCAGGACGTGTCATCGTTTCAGAGGTTGTCATAAAGGGTCTGTTCTCAGAATGCACGAGCAACGCCTAACGATCTGAGCCACGGCCACGGGCGGCTGGTTCAGCAAGCCGCGCCTTACAGCGTTTTCTTGCCAGCCGCCTTCGTTTTCTTCCACCGCGCTCTGGCTGCCGCCGCAATCTTTGCCCTCGCCGCTGCGCTCATTTTGCGTCGGGCTTTCTTGACCGGCTTGGCGGCTGACTTCCGCCCCTTGACTTTCGCCCACCGCGCCCTAGCCGCTGCGGCAATTCTTCGCCTTCCTGCGGCGCTCATCTTCCGGCGCTTGCTGGGAACGGCAGCGCCAGCAGTGCTGCCCAACAGCCGGACAAGTTGCTTTTGTAGAGATTCAATTTTGTGTTTGATGCCCGCTGCACGGTGCAACTGACTGGCAGATAGATGTGTCATAGGTAACGCAAGTGAACCTTCGCGTCACTATGAAGTCAAGTCTGTCGGTTGGGAATACGGCATTTAAGCTGCTATTCAATCCCTCGCTATGTACACATTCTCAAGCGGGCAGTTTTCAAATGGCCGTCTTTCGCGCCATCCGACTGTGTTGTCACCAGCGCGGATTGGCCTTGGAGAATGTCTGTTCCAGATTTTTCTACTCTCCCTATTCTTGATTTTGTCCGGTGCGATGTCGGCCAACGCAACCTCGCGGGACGAGCAGATCGCAACCGTAAAGTCACAGATGAACAACGCCATCTTCCGGGTTCAGGAGATCGTCAATCAGCCTGTGGCGCATTTGAAGCGCACGCCTAGTATGAGTGCGGCTTTCTTCAGCCCTGGCTGGTTCCATCCCGGTGCCATCAAGCCGGACTTTAATACGGTAGATGTCCGCGCCACCCAACAATTGATCTACGACAACGACCCATACGTCACTTCGGATTTGAATCCGGGCGTGGTCTTCATCGGGCACGAACTGGAATTCAACCCGATGACAAAGTATTTCTATACTGACCGCTCGGTTCCCAAAAAGAAGCTGAACGACTCGGAGATGCTGGAGATCAACCAGCTTTATCGCGTCATCGGGCGTTGCGAGCAGCAGTTGAATGACTTGCAAAACCCTGAATCACCACTGACCGCCATCCGCCGGGTGGTTTCCACGCACAAACCTGCTGCCGTCGCGCTGGTGGCCGCATTGGTTGTGACGCTGGTGGTTGTCAACAAAAGGCGATCACAAGCCTTGGAAAACCAATGACATTGCGTGAATGAGCCTCTGCGAGATTTATACTGGTTGACTTGGGCTTCGCTGGGGTTGGCGGCTTGCTTCGGTGCCATTCTTCTTATTGCATATAAGCCTCCTGTTCGCGGGCTTGCTGTCTGGCCTTGGTCCGCAAGAGCCGGGTGCCGGTGAAGCGCGTGGTTTCATACAGCCAACCGGTGAGGGTGGTCCTTTGACGCAGGCTCGCGGCTTTTCTGGCAAGAATAACGAAGACCGCCTGGGTCACGTCCTGCGCATCTTGGGGATCGCTGACGTATCGCAGGGCGACTGAATAAACGAGGTTGATATGCCGATGAACCAATTCGGCAATCTCATTTGCCTTCTCACGGGCTTCGTTTTCCTTGGCGAACGCCCACAATTTGCGCTTGCCGGGGAACGCGAAATAATCGCAGACCTTATACTCGGCGTACGCACGGCCATTTTTCCTCGTCGTCGTGACGTAGATTTTGACCCTGACGTTCCCGCCTTTTTTGACTTCAATACATGTTGCTTTCATACGTAGCTAAAGAACGGATTTTCACCGTCCGTGGCATCAAAGATGGCGTGGACGAGATTGATTTGCTTGGGGTGCGGCCCACGCCGACCGGGCTTGAGGGCTGGCACGTTGAGGTGCAGGCCAGTTTCCGACCAGTCAATTTCATCACGAAGCTGACGGAAGAAATGTCGCGGTCGTTGGGCAAGAAGCGCGGGGCGGCGATAGCGAGGTCGGATGATATGATGAGGGAGTGCGTTAGAGCTTGGGTTATTCACAAATTCACGCGAGATGACAAGGTTGCAGCAAGAGAAAGAGCATGGCCTGGTATTCAATGGAAGTTCTACTTTGTCCACGGAGTCGTTAAACATGAAGCAGAGGTTGCGGCCATCAAGCAACATGACATTACGGTTATCCCACTTCATCAGGTGCTCAGTGAGCTTGGCACAGAAGTTGGCGGTGGTGCTCGCGGCGCAGGGTCTGGAAAACAATCGAACGGATTCTGGAGTGGTTCAACAGTGCTGCGCCAGCCGGTCTGGACTATGCCGGACTTTCGTTTGAAGATGCGGCGCGGCGGGCAAATGAATGGGCCGATGCGGTGGGTTTGCGATGATTGGCTCCGATTTGATTTGCTGGCTGCCCGTGCTCGTGGACGGCTGGGAGGCCATAAACCTATCGCCGTTGATGACGCGCGTGTTCATACGACCAAGAAAATGCACGCTGACAGGAGCCTGTCGGTTGCTGTCGTCTGCCAGACCCTGCGCATTTCACGGCCCACATTATACAGATACGTGGGGATGAAGTAATCTGGCGCTTCGCTGATTCCCCGAACGGTTTGCGCAGGAGGATTTGGGTCACAATAGTAAGGCGGTGCATCGCGCCTATGCGAAAACGGGCATTGATGAAAATCCCGTCGCTGGAAGATTACGAACGGCAGGCAGTGAGAATGCCAGTTCCTGTTCCACATGATTAAATTTCAAGCCACAATTTTTTGAATTCTGTCGCCGCACACTTTCAAAATTCCAATGTGAGACTGGTGGCGATACCCCAATGGCCTTCCCCGCTTGCCCCGCTATCCATTGGAAACACAAAGCCGAGTCCAAGACCCGGTTGCACGTCTCCAATGGATTTTAGGTCGAGACGAAAGCCGATGCTACCCAGCAGACTATTCTGGCCGGATTCGTCTTTGTTCAATCCGGTTTCGCCAACCAGTTCAAACATGGGAGTAAATCGTTGCACGCAGGGCAAGGGCAGTTCGCTGTGCGGAATCGTGTAGCCGAAAGCAAAACCGTATTCAAAAGTTTGCAAGCCGCCGTTGTCACCACCGCCAGCAAGTGCGGAATAGCCGAAGACAGACTGAAGTGAGAAATGTCTGCCTAGCTTTAAGTCATTGAAAATCTCAGGGTCAAATTCCGTATTTTGGCTTACTGCCGAGTTAACTGGAATACCGATTTCCATTGCCACACCGAAAGTGGTGTCGAAAACCCCATTGGCCGAGACAAATTGATAAAGCGGATAACGCGCACCTAAATCAATGTTGCCGATGCCTTGGGAAACGTCGCCCGCATCTGAATCGCATTCATAAGGAACATTTAATTCCAGAGTCAGCAGGCCAAAACTTTTTTCGACTTCTGCCGTGATGATGTCGTCGTGCTGTGAGCTTGCTCGCGTGTGCAAAGAATTCAACTCAAACTCGCCGTCTGGTTCCAAACTCGTTTCATCCACCAGCAGCGGTGTGGGGAGAAAGTCTTGATAATAGGCGCTACGATGGTCAAGCCCGTTGAAAAATCCGAAGCGTGAGTCCGGCGCAGCTAATGAATTTGTGCCTGCCAGCGCCACCTGATTTTCCGCCATTGCCGGGGCATGAGAAAAAGTGGCCATAAATATTATTCCCAAAATTCTTGAAGTCGGTTTTGTTTGAAATTTCAAGAGGCGGAAAGTGAATGATTCGAGTGGAGGACTCAACACAAAACACAGGTCGCAACTCCAGCCGATCTCAAAATTGAAGCACCGCTTGACACATCTGCGAATCTTTATATCGTTTTCCGACATCGAAAACTGTAATACGAAATGCAAGCAGTCGAGCGTGAAATTTTGTTGAGCTTTTGGAAGGTGCATATCCTGCATCACGCCGATGAGGAGCCAATTCATGGCCAATGGATAATCAACGAGTTGCGCCGCCACGGTTACGAAATCAGCCCCGGAACCTTATACCCGCTGCTTGGCCGGTTGGTTCAGCGCGGCTGGCTCGACTGCAAAAGTGACAGGCATGGCGGGAAACGGGCACGCAAGGACTATCGGCTAACGGCCAAGGGAAAGAAGGTTCTCAAACTGATACGGGAACAAGTCAAGGAGCTTTACGACGAAGTCGTTGCTGAAACTGAAAACAAAAAAACACAAACCAACCAAGTCAAAGCAAAGCAAATATGACTGAGATGATTTTGATGACCCATGTGATGTTCGGAGTGGCCTGTATTGTCACGACGGTATGGGTTTTTGTGGATGTATTGAACGCCAATGAAAAGAACCTGAAGCGCATAAAATGGATGAGCCGGGCTGCGGCCATTTTCATGTGGTGCGCCTTTTTAGTTGGCGGCTATTGGTATGTCGTCTTTTACCCAGCGGATAAGGCCATCATCTTGAAGGGGCCGTGGCCGTTCGCCCACGAATACTTCATGGAAACGAAGGAGCATCTTGTCATCATGCTGCTGCTGTTGGTCACGTATCTTCCCATGGCCGCGTCCAACAATCTCGTGGCAAGCAAAGACGCACGGCGACTGGTTCTTTGGGTGGCGGGGATAATCCCATTGCTGGGTTTGATGATAGAAGGACACGGAGCCGTAATCGCCATGGGCGTGAAAGTGGCGTTGCTGGCGAAACAAATTTAACCATTTAGAATGAATATGGAAAACAACTCTGTCTCGAAATACACAAGTTCTTTCGGTCTGTCCTTAGCGTTAAGCAGCGTGATCAATGCGTTGCTGGTGATTGCGAAGGAAAAAAGCCCAGCCGTCCAAGCCGAAATGCAACGGATTACCGGCAGTCATTGGATTACTCACGTTGCCATTGTCCTCCTTCTTTTCGTCTCTTTCGGCTTCCTGTCCGCAAACATCAAAAGCGGTCGGGGAATCACGATGCCAGTCAACCGCTTAATCAAAACAATTATCGCGGGGATTGTTACGGCTGGCCTCATCATCGTCGGGTTTTATTTGATCGCCGATTAAAAGCAGCAGCGCCATGCACATCACTCGACACTTACCCATTGTTGCAGCGCTGCCAATCCTTGGAATCGCCGGAACCGCCTACGGCGGGCCGCCGTTCGTCACCGACGACCCCGAACCCGTGGATTATCAGCATTGGGAGTTTTATGTCGCTTCCCAAGACTCCAAACTCGGCGGCGACTGGTCGGGCACGGGGCCGCATTTTGAATTGAACTACGGTGTTGTTCCCAATGTCCAGCTTCACATCATCGCGCCGCTGGCCTACGACGTGCCACCTGACGGCAGTTCCCACTACGGTTACGGTGACACCGAAATCGGCGTGAAATACCGCTTTATTCAGGAAACCAATGACCTGCCGCAAGTGGGCGTTTTCCCGTTGCTGGAATTGCCGACCGGCAGTGAAAGCGACAATCTTGGCAACGGCCATTTGCAGGCATTCCTGCCGGTATGGTTGCAAAAGAGTTGGGGATCGTGGACGGCTTACGGCGGCGGGGGCTACGGCATCAATTCCTTGTCCGGCCACGACAATTGGGGATTTGTCGGCGCGGTGTTGCAAAAGCAGGTTTTACCCAATCTTGCCATTGGCGCGGAGGTGTATCATCAGACGGCCTACGAGACCGACTTTCCCAATGACGGCACAGCATTTAACGTGGGCACGGTCATTGATTTGAACGAGCATCATCATTTGCTTTTCTCAGTTGGTAGTTCCATTGACGGCCCGGTGGATTTTCAGTGCTACCTTGCCTATCAATTCACATTCGACAACAGCCTGTTCCATTTCTGGAATCATTCACACGATTGATGCCTCGCTCATCTCGCCACTGCCAACGACCTTGCTTTCGGAAGTTAAACGCTTGCTGAGACCGGCAAATTGATTGGCGAGGAGTGAAAATTCTGCGACTCATTTGCCGGGCGGTTTTTCTTGGCGGTATTTTTACTTTGCCAGTACTGATCCAACGCATTGGTGACCTTGGTCAGCCACGCCCGGTCTTCGACCTGTTCCAGCAGTTCCGACGCGGCAAAGCACTTCACGCTGTTGGGTGGCGGATTGCCCAGCGGCTTGAGCAGGCGCGGCGGATGACCCGCGCTACTTTCAAATCAGCGAGCCGGTGCCGCCGGGCAATGCGGGCGGGGCGCTGGTGTGATTTGTTGGCCCCTTCTTTGGGCTGCCACGCAAAATGACCAATGGCCAAAACCTCATTCAGGGCGTCGTGTGACTCCGCCCTCCGAAAACAAAGCTTTCATTGGGAAGGATACCGCCAGACCCAATCGCCGGTGTTTATGTCCACTGCGCCATCCTTTTTGAGGCCAACCGTTCCGCCATCATCCGTTTCGTCCCAACCGACAGAGTAAAGCACGAATTGCCCGTCGTCCGTGCGGTGATAACGCAATGGCTGACCGTTGATGATGTCGTGCGGAATTTGTTCCATGAACTGCGGCGCAAGCATGTCGAGCGTTTTTGGATATTCGCCATGCGCGATCCGACAGCGCTCCAACGCAATCGCCACCCGCGCCGAATCCGTTGAGCTTTGTGCGTAAGCGAATTTTTTCACGGCACCGCCAAACGCGGGAAGAAACATGGCCTCAAGCCGGTTGTAGGGATTTATATTTCTGAATTCCAAGTCAAGCGCCGCATCGGCGTGACGAAGGGACGCCGGAGAAATGACCCGGTGCTCCAAATCGGCCAATGGCAAATATTGTTCAACCATAAACCGGGAACAGCGAAGCTGGTTTTGGTAAAACCAACCGCTGGGAATTAGCCAGCAAATTCGTGCCGGGAGACCCGCATTAAAGTCGCCTTCACCGGACATATTGGGAAGTTGCCTGGAGTGGTGTCGCAGATAGTCAATGATTCCGTCTTGGCACAACACCATCTCTCCGCGCATGGCCAACTTGTAATCGGAAAGAAAATTCGGACCGGCCAGTTCCCGGTCGAGTTCGGCGAGCTGCGCATCCGACCATTTGTGTTCCACCAAACCTTCCCAAACCGGTTGCAGCGCGAGATTCACGATGGCAATGCGAACCAGGTACGAAATCAATATCGGCTCGGTGTGAATCGAGTCTGCCAGCCGCAACATGAGTTTCACATCGTCCAACGCTTTTTCACTCTGGCCGTCTTGCAGTTCGGCAATCGCCCGCAATTGCAACACCTGGGAGCATCCTTTCAAGTCAGCCAGATGCGGGAGCAAAATGACGGCGGGGTCTTCTGAGTTGTAATTGAGTGGAAACCGCGAATACGGCAGCCGACTCGCTTGGCGCAGTTCTTCGATGGCCGAAGCGTATTTGCTCAACGCCAGCAACACGGCGGCGGCGGGCGATTGCGGTTGCGTCAGCACCGGGAACTCATTGGTCGTTGCTGTCAGAGCGCGGTAATAGTTTTGCCAGACGTTCAGATCGCTCAGGGTTGACTTCTGCCAGATGCCGGTGCCGTTGGTGGGCCAAGCGTAATTCTGAACCACGCTCATTTTCAACCGGTCAACAAAATGTTTGTCACGCCGTTCATACGGAATGCCCTTTCCGTCGCGGGTCAACATCGAGCCGTAACTCGTGAACACAATCGGCGTCAGCGCAAAATTCTGGTCGTCCGGCACAGGCGGCGGAATAACGCTGGCCAAATCGAACCGTTCGCCTTTGGTTTCCCATTCATGTTTGAATGTTTGCCATGCGTGCCAGCCGCGCCAGTCTTCCTCGGCGTAAAACAACGCAATCAGCACGATGAAACAGACGAAACCGAAAAGGAACCGCTTGAAGTTGCGCCAGCAGCACAGCCAGCGGACGAACAGCCATAGACCGAACAAAATAGACGCACTTACGACCCCAGAAATCAAAACCACCCCGAAATCCGAAGGTTCTGTGAATGGCTTGCCAATTAGCAAAATGCCAATTGAGAATATGATGATCGTGGCTATCATCAAGATTAACCAAATCAAAAACAGGTGCGGGCCTTTCCACGATCTTTTCCAGATGGTTTTGGGTTTGTCGTTCATAATTGTTGAAATTTGTAGTAGGAACGCGCTATCCGCGTGGGCTGTAGCGTGAGCGTGTCTCAAAACTCATTTTTCGACCATCCCAACCCTGACACCGTGCGTTTCGGCACTTTCATGTTGATTTGGACAGAGGACGGTTAAAACCCTCACGTAGCCTAACGAGCCAAAGAAGGCATGAGTTGCAGAAGTTGACGCAACAGGCGACAACTATTGATGTCAGTTAAACGATCCGCCGTGGCGGCCATCCCGGCTGGTGACGGAAACCGAAGCACGAGCAGCCCTCAAACGGTTTAAAGCGGACGGGCGGACTTTTTTCGCGGCGTTGACTGCCGAATCTTTCCCGACGGCTGCCCTCACGGCTGGAACTGCCAGCCAAAAAAACCGGCGAACTGAACTTCATGTCGCCGGGGAAATATTTTAGCATCACCGCGCTGGACTTTTCACACAGGCTCGCGCCGCGTTAGGCGATTGTTCATGGCCAAAACCATAACCACGTGACGAGCGAGACTAACAGCCCGGCCAACCCCAAAATCTCGCTCAAACGCAGGCTGCGAAGATAACGAATATAATCCACTGGCAAGCCCGACCGAGCTGCTCGCCGAACGTCCAATACCGAAAATCCGGCGGCGGCGGCGAAAACGCCGACCATTAGCGATGGTAGCAGCCAATGGCTTTTGCCAATCAGATGTGGAGCGAGAGCCAGCGCTCCGCCAAGAACAGCCGCTGGAACCAAAAGCAACCACCCATTCTGCTCTGACGAACCGATAAGCTCCTTATGGTCGTCGCTGAGTGAACGTTTGGCACGCCTCTTGACGAGCACCGCCGCAGCCAGCAGCAGCATAAAAATGATCGCACCTGCGATAAACATAAGTCGCCTAACGACCAAAACTGAACCGCGCCGGGCCGGTGATGTCAACCGCGAAAGCGGAACTACAAAGCGCCAACCGGCGTTGGCTCCGGTGACAGTTTACGCCACTTGGTCAATATTTTTGATTTCAACTTCAAAGCCGCCGAGCGCCTTGGCCAACAGGTTGTAAATCGCGGCGAAAATTACGAAAAAGATGAAACCGAATATCCCGGCAAATATCGGCCCCAGCAGGTAAATGAATCCGATGATGCGGACTTGGTGGCCGCCGAAGATGACCATTGGAATGCCGACGAGAGTATAGATGAAGCCCATCAGGACATAAAGGGCGGTCATTATCTTGCTGGATTGGAGAATGGATATGCGGATCAGTTGCTTTTTCATAGTTTGTGGTTGGTGAAATGTGTGTGCTTCATTTGTGGCTTAACATGAGATTGGCCCGCGCGGGCAGGTGTTGTCAATCCCGCCTTTGTCGGTGCCACGGCCCCCGCCTTCGCTGCCAACTGGCCGCTCCATCACGCTGGCTTGCGCCTAGAAAAGAGTTGGAGCAGCATTAAGATAATGGCCACCGCCAGCAAGAGATGGATGAACCCGCCCATCGCGTAACCGGTTACGAGACCCAGCAGCCACAGAGCGAGTAATACGAACGCAATTGTAAACATGTAATTGTCCTTTTTTTGCTTATTCTTACCACATGCACACTACGACTTGGGGCGGTCTTCAGCTATGGGGTGAACACCCCATTGTAATTCGCATTAAAAAACCTAGGATTTTAGATAGTGAAAAGAATAAGGCAAATGTTAGATGGGCCAGCTTCTGCAACGGTGAACACAATGAATGCAATTTCAAATGTTGGGCTGTGGGGATGCTGTTTGGCTTTGGTATGTTGTTGCTCGCTATTAACCTGTTCTGGGTGCGCGTCCTATTTTCCCACCAGCGAATCGCAATATCAGAATGTGCAGACCAAAGAAATTAAAGAAGGGACGAATTCCAGCCAGACGATGCCCCATCAGGCGACATCTTATGAGGGCAGGGGTGAGCAACCAAATGTGCCGTAGTTAACACATCGAATCCTACAAGCCTTATATGGTGCGGTTAGAGACAGTGGCCGGTGGCTCCAACGCGGGGTTAGGCCAATCATCGTTGATGGTGAAATAACATCAAATAGCCGAAGCCAAGGAGTAAAACCGCAGTGACAGACAATAGAACCCAAGTTAGTAATACAAAAACATTCCCCATCGAACTGCGCTTTTCCGGTTTAGCTCCATCCTTCAAAATCGCCGCGCCCGTCTTAATCTTATGGCGCATCGCCAAATACCACGGAAAGCCAATAATCCAGAGAAATGCGATTGCGATGAACAACACGACTGGCCCATACGAAATGCCAGACTTATAACGCTTGAGATGAATCTTGGATGAATCAATCGCCGCCCAAATTGCTGTTCCCAAAACCATAAACCAACTCAGCGGGACATACTTGCCAGCAATGTTCACTCCGACAAAAGACGTAAGAAGAAATAACGCTATCGTCAACAAAATGGCATATTGTGTTTTCATAATCAGTCCGCCTTGGCTGGAGCGCTGGTATCGTCATGGGTGTCAACCTTTTCAAGCGGTCTGTATCTGCCATCTATGAACTTGTCAATGGGCAACGCCGTGAGACTACCGCCGAGCACAAATCCGACAAACCACAAGTCACCGCCAAACCATCTGTAAAAAAGGAAACCAATGGGAATCGCCCCAAGAAAAATTGCTGGAACTTGCCGCAATAGCGTAAAAGTCGTGGTACGAAAGCGTGAAGGCTTCTGGCAACGCGGACAGATATGTCGTCCAGTCGGTGAACGCCAATAACGTGCCCAAGTCAGCGGAAACTCTTGATTACAGTATGGACATCTCATTCTCGAAATGTACAACCGATGCCCGACACCCAAAACCTGCCCTCGCCGTCCCAGCGGTGCAAGGAATATTCGCCACGGTGCCCGAAACGACGACTAATTGCGGTTTTTACGCGCTGGCTGACCGCAGGACGGGCTTTTAGTGCCAGCCCGCACAACATCGCGCCTCCAGCCCGCCCCAGCCTTGTTGGCCTGCTCAGAATGATTCGGGGTGCTGGTCACCTATTCACGGTTCCAACAAACAATAATAAAGAATGTAAGCTATGGTTCCCACCATCAACACGAGTCCAGATATAGCAGCCTTGCCGCCAACGCGGGTAATCAATGGTTGTATTCGGTGTGGCCCAACCACACTGGCAATGAAGCCGACACCGCATAGAGTTATGAAAGTGAATAAAATGTCCTCAACCGCAAACTTGCCGATTTTGTCGCCGATATTGGAAGGCTGCCAAATACTGGTGAAATAGATGCAGACGCCAAAGAACACGCCGAGCACCGGACTGAGCATTCCCAGTATAAGCCGACTCTCTGGAAACATTTGCCGAGGTGGTATTTGTTTACTCATGGCTCGTATCGGCCAACCGTCCCCAATTCAGCCGCCTTGGCTGCCCGGTTTGTTAGCTGCCTTTGTCACGAGCATCTTTCCGTCTCCTGCGTTTTAATATCTGTGCCGCCCTTTGGTTGGCTGCTTCTGACCATGCCTGAAGTTCGGGGTCGGAGCAAATGGATAAAAACGAACTCGCCTCCTTACTCCGCTTCATCAAGTCAGGCCGCTCGGAAATGCACAACTCCGAAAGAATACGCCCGAATTCCAGACCGCAATCGAGGCACCAATAAATCGCGCCCCTCGACCCCGTGATGACTCCAGAGACCGCCTCTCGCCCGCAAAACTCGCACTTCTTTCCGATGACCGACAATGCCTCAAGCTCTTTGGGGTCTAGGTTATGGAGTCCGGCAAGTGGAGCACAGCCTTTGCAAAAGTGGACGGTCTGCTCCGCGCCATCTACGACAGTAGTGAAATGGATAGTCGCCTCATTCTGCTGACACTTGGCACAAAGCGGCATACGTGTAGGCAGCTAACGACAAAAGCTCAGGCACGCGGGGCTGATGACGTAGCCCGCGACAGTGGAACTGGATGCGCCATCCCGCGTTGGCTGAAGCGATTTGCTAGCCATCATCATTTCCTCCAAGATTCCACATTATTCGGAAACAAGGTGACACGTCAGCATAAATGACAAAAATAGCCAGTGCTATCAACACCAGAACACCAAACCAAAACGCGAGTTCTTTTATGTCGTCTGAAACTACAGGACTGTTACGGAGCAACAGCGCGAGGGTAATCCATGTGAGTGGAATAGCAAAACCAACCAAACCATAATTGAATAACAGCGCGGCTGGGAACGGCATTGGCATACCACTGTCTATCGAAAATTTATGCCATAGTCCCGAAGCAAGCACTCCAGCGACAATTACTCCAACTTGCATAATTGCCACCAAAGTCGCATTCCTGATGTCAAACATGGCGCGTGACTGGATCTAGCGTCAAGAACTTGGCTCCCATGCGGCTACGTTGTCAACCCCGCCTTTATCGCTGCCACGGCCACCCAAATCGGAAGACAAACCTCGGTGCCCAAAACTGGCCGGTGGTGGTTCTACGGACTGGCCAGCCGGTAGAAATTGTTGCTGTTGGTCGGTGACAAAACCACTTCATCCTGCAAGTTGGTAAGATTGAGCGTGGGTGCGTTGGTCACATCTGTCCAACTGGACAAATCAGGGCTTTCCTGCAACACAAAGTTCGTCGAAGGAATAATCCATGAAGCCGTGAGATTGCCGCCCGATGGCGCGAGGTTCAACTGTGGCGTGGGGGTGGTTTGCAATTTATAAATCCCTCCATTGTCGTTGACCGACCCATAGGTCGCTGCAAAAAGTTTGTTTCCATCTGCCGACGACGCGATGGCATCCCATGCAGCCATAGGCGCGTTGGTTTGTTTTATCCAAGAAATTCCCGAATTTGTAGAGATATAAATCGAAGCAAATTCTTCATAACCCACCGCTGCCAATTTCGTGCCATCCGCTGATGAGGCGACAGAGCCGAAGCCGGGAATATCAATGCCAAACACATAATGTGAGTTCCAAGTAACTCCCGAATTTGTCGAAGTATAAACTAGACCGGGGTCAGCCACCGCCACTAATTTTGTTCCATCCACCGAACAAGCAACAGATTTCCAATACGCAACGGTATTATTTGATGTCCAACTGGCCCCTGAATCTGTCGAGAGATAAATGAGACCACCAGTAGCAACTAACGCTACCAATTTGGTTCCATCTGCCGACGAAGCGACAGCCGCCCAATTATTACTAGGAGAGCAGGTTGCTGTCCAATTTTTGCCCGAATCTGCCGAAATGTAAATGGGCAGGCTATACCCAGAGATGTCCGAATAAGGTGCCGCTACCAATTTTGTCCCGTCTGCGGAAGAAGCGATGGAATACCAATATTCGTTGGGCGCGTTGGTGCATAAAGTCCAAGTTGCTCCAGAATTAGTCGAAGTATAAATGCCTCCATCAGAAACCACTGCCGCCAGATTAACGCCGTCTGCCGACGAAGCAACCGACCACCATTCTTGGAGACTGGGCACATTGTTCGATGTCCACGTGACACCAGAATCGGTTGAGGTGTAAATCGAGCCGGGAAAGGAACCTGCCGGGGTTGCTACAGCTACTAATTTACTACCGTCTGCCGAGGAAGCCATAGCTTGCCACGTGCTATTCAATGCGCTGGTCTGCGTCCAAATAAACTCTTGTCCAAGCAGTGATGTCGAACAAGCGGCCAATGCGACTACCACCAGCCAAACAATTTTGACTTTCACACCGTCTTCATTGTGAGACAAAACGGCTGGCCAATCAAGACAATTGCGTCAAGGGCGTTTGTGGACGGTGCTCACATACACTGGAATGCTTCGCCAAAAAACCACGCTGGCTGTTTTGTGCTACCGGCTTACTGCGTTCCTATGGTTGGTTGGATGTGGGGCCAAACGACTTCACCGTCATAACCAACGGTGGGGGAACATGGGTGCCAAACAGATTTTTGCAGGCGAATTCCGCCCTGTCTTTGAACGGAGTGAATCAGAACATCGTGATTCCCTATGATGCCCGGTTGTTTCCGAACGAGATGACTCTGAGCGTAGGACTGTTTTTCGCTTCGACTCGTTCAACCGCCAATGCAAGATACCAGCAATGACTTCGTATGGGTTAATGAACGTCAAAACACCTTGAACAAAACTATGAAAAAATTATTCATTCCAGTATTGATTGGTCTTACAGCCATGACGCTTCTTACCGGATGTGCTTGGCAAGTGGGTGGCGGCCACAAAAGCGTAACGATGGAGCCGACCACCGGCCAGCAGTTGATTGACTTGCAGAAAGCCAAGGATGCGGGCGCTATCACGGATGCGGAGTATCAGGCCCAAAAGGCCAAGCTGCTTGGCAGCAAGTGAACCATGTCTGGCGGACTACCGCAGCCGTCGTGAGGGTTAGGCGGCACAATCATACTTATCTGTTCGTTTCGATGATGAATCTCGTCGCCTCACGACTAACAAATGGCGTCCAATAATCAAGTGTCGCTCCAATGCGATAAGGTGTGTATGGGGCCGCTCTCCAACTCGCATTCGTCATCACATCTGGCCACATCTCGATGCCCCATCTTAGCTGGTGCTCATCGGTGACTGTATAACCCCATCCCAAATACTGAATGGAGCCTCCATCCTCGCAATACAACCTCACGCGAGCAAATATGGGGCGCTTGCCAGCAATAAGTCTTGCATAGTCATACTGCCCCATCGCCCATCCGATAACGACTACGAGCAGAAAACCAATAAACAACCATCGCCATTTCTTTGCGGTCATTTTGTGGTGCGTAGTGTCGCCTAACATAGTGTCATACGGTGGGGCGTGTCACGGTCAAAACTGAAGGTGCCGAGGCTTCCAGCGCGGGTTAGGCCACGGACTCTCAATCATCTTGAATCGCCCCCTTTGCCGCTTCGAGGAAGTGCTGCCAGAATGCCTGACGGATTTGCTGTGGCGTCAACTGGCCTGTCTTAATCAAAAACACCTCTCTATCCATGTGGGCCACTTTACTAACTCCGGGTGTGGTCGCAAACCGCTTCTCAAGCGAAGCAAACTCCTTTCCGCCCAAATACAACTCTGCCCATTCTTCCAACCAAAGCTCGTAGTTCCATCCCTTTTCTGGAGCGGGACTAACCTCGCCGAAGAAATCGCCAATCTTCGGTGGATAGCCATACTCTGCGCGAACGTCGGCGTCAGGTGGTCGCAGTGGAATCGGTGCTGCTTTAATGGAGGCTAACTCCGCTTCGCTGGGAAACACCATCTTTGGCCACAATTTCCGTCTCGCTCGCATCTTGTGAAACTCCAACCAACCGACCACCACGGCCAAACCCAAAATGGCGGCCACCATGCTGTAGAGGGCGATGTCGGAATGGAACCGCCAAGCAATGGCTGGAAGCCCCAAAGCTATTGCAACAATCAACGCAATTTGTTTTTTCGTGAGCATAGCAACGTGGCCTACCGATTCCAATTTAGGTCATCGAAGTTATTGATGGGCGGCTGGCTCACTAATGCACTGACGATAATTGAATTTCATGGCCACGGTCAAAATTCAAGGGGCCGGTGGCTCCAGTGCGGTGTTAGGCGGCGTCTTCATTCTTCAATCTCGACCATCCAACCGCAACACCAAAAAACACGAGGCCACCTATCAACGACCAGTAACTGAAGTAAAACAGAAACCACAATCTCCCAACTCTCTCTTGGCCGACTCCGATGTGCGCGAACAACCAGCACAGCCAAGTAACGGGTGTATCTATCAAATCGAATTTATGTGCGAGGCTCTGGCTCGAATCACCGCTCCACAATGTGAGAAAACCAAAGAAAAATCCAACTATCACGCCGACAGAGATAGCAATGATGTGCTTCATAACGCGGGCACCGAACAGTAATCGCAAAACAACAATCACAGCGACTACGAACGGGAGAAAAAGCAGGATTGTTTTCATGTCGGTGTCGAGCCACCCAACTATTGTTCACGGAACCTTCTGTTCGTATAATAAACCCTGCAAATCCCCCCTGCAATCCATTTGACGCGGGATGCTTGAGTGCCCAAGGCACACCGGCTGGTGGTTTACAACGGCAAACGCTGGCTGGCCAGCCGTCATGCGTGTAGGACGATTCGGGGGCGTGACCAAGGTAGGGCTGCGTGGTAAAAACGCGCAGTGGGTAGAGGCGTGGCGACCGCAACGTGTTTAATGCGCTAGAATAAGCTGCTTTTTGGCAGGAATTTGAGCGGTTGACGGCTCTCCCGTCACACTATTCGCCACGGTCGGAACAAGTCTTTACAAGGTAATCCCTGAAAGCAAAAGTTTTTTGCGCAGTGTAATGCCCGAACCACTGGCAACCGTCGAGGGGTTGCTTACTTTGCCGGGGGAGTATTTGTTGATTCCACTGAGCCAACCACCGTCAACTGGTTTGTACTCTCCAAAACGATTTCAGGCATACCGCGATAGTCGGTGATGGGGCCGCTGATCTCCACGCTCTGATTCTGGAATTTTTGCGGGTCGCCGAACTGGCTGGCGTTTTCTTCAAAGATGACGGCAGTAAACGGGGTATTGGGGAATGGCTGGTCGAGGCTCAGAAAAATGGCGTTTGACCGGACAGTCACCCGCACCACTTTTCCCGTCACCACCATCGTCTCTTCGTAAAATTTGCTGGCGTCCGCTGTACCGATTTTCTTGGGCAATACGGTTTGAGGCGCGGTGTAGGTGTTCTCTGGCAACAAGGCAACCACATGACCGCACTTCAAATATTGCTGAATTTCATTCGCTAAACGGTATCCCGCCAATGCGGCCTGACGCTCGGCCACGGCCTTGGCTGCCTTGGTGTAACCGGCTGGCAAAGCGGGGGCGGTATCCGCGCTCATACTGCCCAGTAATGCGCCACGCAAATACCCCTTCTCGATGGCCAGTTCACGGCTTTCCAGACTCCACTCTTTGGGCGTTGGGTGGGCGGTCAGTTCCGGCAGGGACGTTCTGGGAAATTCTGTCTCCAGCTCAATGGCGTAATTCCATTGTGTTCGCGGGTTGACGGACGACCCCAACAGCAAATCCCAAATGCCATGCAGACGTACTCCGCTTTGAGCGGGCTTCACATAAAAGTCATTGCCGCCTCGATCTCCGTTCAGGTAGTCAACCGTGAACAGGGAAACGCAGTGCAACGGTTGATGGATGTCGCCAACCAGATGAATCAGCCACGACAAATACACCGCCCTCAACTCTGGACTGGCATTGGTGTCGCTCAACGTCTTTTCACATTGCACCAAGCCAAACAGCACGTCATCCGTGGGCGTTGGGCCGGGTTCAAAGGGAAAGTCCGGTGGTTTCAGCGGGTAATCAATGAAATGCCAGTTCGGATGGTCATACAGGCTGCCGCTCCGCCTGATTTCATCGGGCCAAGTGCTGCTGCGCATGAAGACGTAGGCCGCCAAATCAAAATTCGGATTGGGGTGATAGGTTTTTTCCCATTTCACAAAATCAGGATGCGCTTTCAAAGTGTCAAACACTTGGGCCTTCAATTCGGGTGAAAGTTCCCGGTAAGCTTCGGCGGCAATGAGGAAATGACCCGGAGCACTCCACGCCATCGCAAAACGGGGTATCAACAGAAAGGAGAAAGCCAGAAAGAGGGTCAATGATTTCTTCATATTGTTGCCAGATTTGACCACTCCACACTATATCGCCTACAGCCTCGTCTTCCCTGCCGCCTTGGCCTTCTTCCAACGTGCCCTAGCCGCCGCTGCAATTTTTGCCCGCGCCGCTGCGCTCATTTTGCGTCTGGCTTTCTTGACCAGCCTGGCGGCTGACTTCCGCCCCTTGACTTTCGCCCACCTTGCCCGCGCACCGGCGGCAATTTTAGCGCGTGCTGCGGCGCTCATCTTCCGGCGCTTGCTGGGAACGGCAGCGCCAGCAGTGCTGCCCAACAGCCGGACAAGTTGCTTATTCAGTGATTCAATTTTGTGTTTGATAGCAGCCGCACGGTGCAACTGACTGGCAGATAGATGTGTCATATAGATTGACCAGTAAATCTACACGTTACTGCGAAGTCAAGTCAGTCTATCGGTTGTTTATTGGTAGTATCCAGCCACCTAAGCCGTCACGATGAGGATCGGTTCGGATTTTGCAGCAAACAAATCCATTTATTTGGCCAACCTAAAAGCAATATCGGTGGATTGACGGGATTTTGAAGTTGTGAATAAATCGAGAGTGTTGTGAAAGGTTCAGCGCCAACAAGTCGGCACAACGCAATAGCGGAGGGAAGCGGGAATGTTTTTCGTTGTATCCAAAAAGTTAAAAGGAACCTGATTCCAATCTGGCTTCTGTGTGCGGCAATACTGCCAGCCGTGGCGCAAGCCCAATACTCTTACACGACCAATAACGGCACGATCACAATCACCGGATACTACGGTCCCGGCGGTGTCGTGAACATACCCAGCACGATCTATGGCCGGTCAGTAACCAGCATCGGGGGAGCGTTTCAGCTCTGCACCAGCCTTATCAGCGTCACGATCCCTAACAGCGTCACCAGCATCGGGGGGGTGTCGTTTGCTTACTGCACCAGCCTGACTAGCGTCATGATCAGCACCAACGTCACCAGCATCGGGGGTTCTGCGTTCTATTACTGCCCCAGCCTGACCACCGTCATGATCCCTAACAGCGTCACCAACATTGGGAACAATGCGTTCGATTTCTGCACCAGCCTGACAAACATCTATTTTCCAGGTAACGCCCCCAACATTGGTTCATCTTTGTTCTACGATGTCAATAATGCGACCGTCTATTACTTACGGGGCACCACAGGCTGGGGTCCGACGTTTGCCGGTCTTCCGACCGCGATGGTTAATAGTATAGATGTGCAGGCACCAGTGTTGACCATCACCGCGCCGACGAACGGCCAGCTCTGGAGCAACGGTGTGTTCACCGTGACTGGTACGGCTGGGGACAATGTGGCGGTGGCCAGCGTGTTTTACTCGTTGAACAACGCGGGCTGGAGCAACGCGGTGACCGCGAATAACTGGGCAAACTGGACGGCGGCGGTGATACTTTCTCCCGGCACAAACACACTTGCTGCCTACGCGGTGGACACGAGTGGAAACCCTTCCACCGGTAGCAACGTAAGTTTCGATTTCGTGGTGACTAATCAACTGCAAATTCGCGTCAATGGTTTGGGGACTGTCTCACCCAATTACAGCAACGCTTGGCTGGAAATCGGGAAGAACTATTCGATCACCGCGACAGCGGGAACCGGCTTCATGTTCACCAACTGGATGGGGGGAACCAGTTTGCCGCTGGGATGGTTGACCAACGGGACGACGGTCCAGTTCCAGATGCAGTCGAATCTAATTTTGCAGGCGAACCTTGTGGACATCCAAAAGCCGACGTTGAGTATCACTAACCTGACGGCGGGCCAGCGGGTGAGCAATGCGACGTTCATCGTCAAAGGCACGGCCAACGACAATTGGATGGTCAGCAACGTGTGGTGTCAAATCGATGGCCTGGGCTGGAACTCGGCGACGAACATCAACAATTGGACCAACTGGTCGGCAGGCGTGACGCTCTTGCCGGGTACCAACGTGGTGCAAGCCTATGCGGTGGACACCAGCGGCAACCTTTCCACGACCAACACCGTCAATTTCGATTTCGTGGTGACCAACCAGCTCCGCGTGAGCTTGACAGGGTTGGGGAGCATTTCCCCCAACTACAGCAACGCCTGGCTGGAAATCGGGCGCAATTACAGCATGGCGGCGACCCCAGCCAGCGGTTTTAACTTTACCAACTGGGTGGTTTCAACCAACGGAATCGGGGGAACCAAAACGAACGGCGCGACCGTGCGATTCATGATGGCCTCGAACCTGACGTTGCAGGTGAACTTCGTGGACGTGACCAAGCCGACGTTGACGATCACCGCGCCGACTTCCGGCCAGCACATGACCAATGCCCTGGCGACCGTGGTAGGAACGGCGAGTGACAACTGGAAGGTTGTCGGCGTTTGGTATTCATTGAACGGCGGGACCCGGAACCAGCCTGTCACCACCAATAACTGGACGAATTGGATGACGACCGTCGAACTCCAAAACGCTACCAACAACATCAAGGCATATGCGCTGGACCTGGGCGGTAACTTTTCAACGACCAACAGCGTGAGTTTCGTGTCGAGCAATACATTCAAGCTGCTTCTGGCCTTTACGACGGTGCAACCGCTGGCGACCAACGGGCTGAACTTTGTGCTGCAAGTTTCGCCGGGGCTGAACGGCCATGTCGAGGTTTCGACGGACCTCGTGGACTGGGTGGCTCTGACCAATTTTGTGGGGACCAATGCCACCCTCAATTTCCGCGACGCCGCCGCAACCAATCTCAATCAACGATTCTATCGGGCTGTGACGCCGTGATTCCCAATCGCCCGACGAAAAACGCCGGAACACTACAAGTAGTTTTCTGTTGGGCTTCCTGGAATCCGTGCCGGATGTGGCAAACAAACTCAAAGCGCCCATCACGGCTGACCGGAAGTTTGAGGACGTTGTGAAGTCGGCGCAGGATGCGGCGGTTTCCGGCAACAAGGAATTTTTTGTTTTGGCGGCCCATCTGGGCGGGGTGTGCCTCGATGTTTGTATCAGCAGGTAGAGACAGAAGCGTGCCGTCGTGGCGTTCGTCGTTTGTTCACCGAGGCGAGCATCGCGGCACGCCAATCAATTTTCCGTCGCACTCAGCCCCGTACCGTCTTTACTCCGACGTTTCCGAACAATTCCGAACACTTTTTGGACCGCCGCTAGATCAATGTGCGACATAAAGATACTTGACTTTTGTACACTAATGGTGTTTACTTAAAGCGCTTACGCAGTCGGTAAAGTGTTCGCGCTGAACCGCCATGTCCCGTGTGATGCGGGACGGCTTTTTATTCCGGAAGCCGGCTCTCAAATCCAGTTCTTCCGCACCATCCAGGCCTTGATGATTTGTGTCAGGCCAACGTAGCAAAGCAGGGTCGCGGCGAGAATCGGCCAGAATTGCCACGGCAGCGGCACGAAACCCAGCGGCCCGGCCAGGGGCGAATAAGGCAGGATCGCGCCGATGAGCATGATGAGGATCGTGGTCATCGTGAGTTGCCAGCTCGCGCGCGATTGGATGAACGGAATCAGGCTCGTGCGGATGACGTGGATGATAAGCGTTTGCGTCATGATGGATTCAACGAACCAGCCGGTGTTGAAGAGCGCGGCGGCGTGAGTGTGATTGGCGGCGTCGTTGACGCCAAAACGCGCAATTAAATCCGGCGTCAGTCCCACCTGGTTGCATTTGAAGACAAACCACATCACGGAAAAAGTGGTGTAATCAAAAATCGAACTGATGGGGCCGATGAAAATGATAAACTTGGCGATTTCCCCGATGTTCCAGGGGCGCGGTTTGGCGATGTATTGCGCCCCGACGTTGTCCGTTGGAATCGGCACCTGCGAAAAATCGTAGAGCAGGTTGTTGGTCAGGATTTGAAGCGGTTGCATCGGTAGAAAAGGAAACCACGCGCTCGCGCCGAGCACGCTGAACATGTTGCCAAAATTGGAACTCGCGCCCATGCGGATGTATTTGACGATGTTCGCAAACACTTTGCGGCCTTCGAGCACGCCTTCTTCGAGCACCATCAAACTTTTCTCCAGCAGAATCATGTCGGCGGATTCCCTGGCGATGTCCACGGCGGTGTCCACAGAAATCCCCACGTCGGCGGCGCGGAGCGCCGGCGCGTCGTTGATGCCATCGCCCATAAAGCCGACGACGTGTTTGTTGCGTTGCAGCGCCTGCACGACGCGCTTTTTGTGTGCGGGCGAAAGGCGCGCGAACACATCCAGCGTTTCCACCTCTTTGGCCAGTTGCTCATCGGTCAAATTTTCTACCTGGTTGCCGAGCAGGATTTTTTCGGCGTGAATGCCGACTTCGCTGCAAACCTTGCGCGTAACCAGGTCGTTGTCGCCGGTCAACACCTTGACGGTGACGCCGTGCTGCCGCAGGGCTTCGATGGCTTTGGACGCGGTGTCCTTGGGCGGGTCGAGAAACGCCAGGTAGCCGGTCAAGACAAGGTTGCTCTCGTCGGCTTTGGAGAACATGGTTTGCTGGCCCAGTTTCTTGGTGGCCACGGCCAGCACGCGGAAGCCGTCCTCGCTCAATTCATTGACTTGCTGCACGAGATCACCGACCAGGACCGGTTCCATCGGGAAAATCTCGCCCTCGCTCTCAAAATGCGTGCATTTGGCGAAGACCGCCTCCGGCGCACCCTTGGTCAGCAATTGCCGTTCGCCATCCGGGCGTTCGATGGCCACGGACATCATGCGGCGCGAAAAGTCGAACGGGATTTCGTCCACCATTTTGTATTTTTCAATGCCGAGTTCCTTGTGCAGTTCCTTGTAACGCAGCACGGCGCGGTCGAGGACGTTTTTCAGGCCGGTCTGGAAATGGCTGATGAGGTAGGCGTCACGCAGCACCGCTTCGCTCTCGTTTTTGAACACGTCGCAGTGAAGTTCGAGGATGACGTGGTCAATGGTCAGCGTGCCGGTCTTGTCGGTGCAGAGCACGTCCATGGCGCCGAAGTTCTGGATGGAATTGAGCCGCTTGACGATGACCTTCTTTTTTGACATGGCCAGCGCGCCCTTGGACAGGCAGACGGAAACAATCATTGGCAGCATTTCCGGGGTCAGACCCACAGCGATGGCGAGGGCGAACAGAAAGGTGTCCTTGCCCCAACTGTGTTTGGTGAGGCCGTTGATGAAAAACACCATCGGTGACATCACCGCCATGAAACAAATCATCAGCCAGGTGAATTTCTTCACACCCTTGTCAAATGCCGTTTCGACTTGCTGGCCGGAAAGGCTGCTCGCCATTTTTCCGAAATACGTCTGCGCGCCGGTGGCGACTACGACCGCCGTGGCCGCGCCGCTTTCCACGCTCGTGCCGAGAAAACAGAGGTTCGTGTGTTCAATGGTCGAAACGTTCGTGCGCGGGTCGCGGGCGTCGGATTTTTCAACCGGCAGGGATTCGCCCGTCAGCGTGGCCTGGATGATGAATAAATCCTTGGCCGCGATCAGCCGCACGTCACCGGGAATCATGTCCCCGGCGGACAGCTTCACCACGTCGCCGGGGACGAGCTGTTGCAGGGGAACTTCCTTCGCCCCGCCATCGCGTATGGCGGTGGCCGTGACCCGGATCATGGCCTTGAGTTTGGCCGCCGCATTGTCAGCCTTCGTCTCCTGAATCAGGCGCAACGACAGCGCCAGCAGCACCATCGCCAGCATCACGGAGCCCCCGATGTAGTCGCTCGAATCCGCCGCGGTCGCAAAGGTGATGATGGCAAGAATCGTCAGCAGGATGACCAATGGATTGCGCGAGGCAATCCAGAGCCGCCGCAGCCAGCCGTGTTTTTTTTCCTGGGCGACTTCATTCGGTCCGAAGACTTCCAGCCGCTCGGCTGCTTCCTCCTCGCTCAAGCCCGCCGGCGACGTGTTGAGCCGTTGCAGGATTTCGGAAGCTTCATGGGTCGCCGCGTCGTGCACCAAATCGTTCGCGCGCTGGCCGTTGGATTTTTTTTCAACGGTCATAAATTCTTAGACGGCGTATCGCTCCAAAACCGTAAGGAGTGAGCGCAAATTATGGCGGCTCTCGGACCGGCTGGCGGTGCTTTCGATGCACTCGCGCATGTGGGACTCGATCACCTTTTCGCTGAACGATTTCAGCGCCTGCCGGGCCGAGACGACTTGCATCAGCACATCCGAGCAATCGACGTCGGCTTCCACCATTTTTTCAATGCCCTCAATCTGGCCTTTGATTTTCCGCAGGCGGACGGCCAATGCCCGTTTCTCAAGACCGGGACGAACGTATTTGGCTTTCATGCAAAAAATTTAACATTTTTCACTGGGCGCGCCACGCCAAAAAGAGGCGCTTGACGCAATATGGGGGGTAGGGGTATATGGCGGCGTGATTTTTGTCAACCCCACTTTGTGGCCGATCCCGCTTTCAATCGCGACCGGGGGCCGGTGTCCATCTTTGCCGCGCGGCTGCACTGGGAGTTCTGAAACGACGCTATTGCGGCAAAAATCGAACGAAGGGAACAACTGATGGAACTGACGACTCCGGGCGGGAATGGCTCAAAGAATGGTATCACCGACAAAAATTTCCGTCCAACCGGCGAATACTCTGGGCCGGTCTTCGACGAATCGCTCGTGATGTTCGGCCATTTTTACCAGGCGGGCGGCATTTTGCGGCAAACAAAGGGTTGTAAAGGGACGTCCTGACTTCAACTTTTCGCGGAATATCTGGTATTCAACACCAAGAATAAAGGCCAATTGTGGCGAGAGATCCACTAACGTGGCATCATCCATGTCAAATGGCTCAACCAGTTCGTAGTTGCCCTTTTCCTTCATGCAAGGGTTCAAAGCAAATTACGGGCCATTTTCGCCGGCTTGACGCATCCGGCGAAGCAGCCTATTTTCATATAGTTAATTCGGGGAGCCAACCTGTCTGTTGCGGCGGTCTGTGACCGCTGGCAACGGGTAAAGGCTGAGAGAACGACGCGGGAGCGCCGCCGACCCGTTGAACCTGATCCGGATAATGCCGGCGAAGGGATGATGTGAATTCCTTCCCCACGTTGTCCGATCTCGGCACATGACACCCGACACCTGTCAAATTTTATGATCGCGACCAAAGATTCGTTCGAACCTTCCACCCTCCGTAGCAGTGCTGTCGGCCAGGCAGACAATCACCTTGGTCACCATGGGAAGAATGACGGCAACCACCGTGGCAAAACTGCGGAGGACGGGCACAGCTCTGAACAACTGCGCAAAAGCAAAAAGATTTACGTCGAAGGCCGGCTTCATCCCGACGTCTGTGTGCCCATGCGCGAAATCGAACTCGCGCCCACCAAATCCTACACCGGTGCCATCGAGCAAAACGAACCCGTGCGCGTCTATGATTGCTCCGGTCCGTGGGGTGATCCTGGTTTTCACGGCGATGTCGAACACGGCCTGCCGCCAGTGCGGCGCGAATGGATTTTGAAACGCGGTGACGTTGAAGAAGACGATGGTCGTCCGGCCAAGCCAATTGACGACGGTTATCTTTCGGAAAAACACCGCGGGCTTGGACAGGCGCAGCGCCAGGATGAAACGCCGTTCCACCTTGACCAGACCGCCTTGCCGAAACGGAAAATTCTGCGTGCCAAACCCGGCAAGGTGGTGACTCAGCTCGCCTACGCCCGCGCCGGCATCATCACGCCGGAAATGGAATTCATCGCCATCCGGGAGAATATGGGCCTAGCCAATTTACGATTGGCGATTGACGATTTACGCGCCGACACGAAGCGCAACGAACTCGCCAAGCAGCACGCAGGCAGCAGCCAACTCGTAAATCGTAATTCGGAAATCGTAAATTCATTCGTGCCGGCCGTGTTCTCCCGCTTTCCACAGAGAATTCCGAAAGAGATTACAGCGGAGTTTGTCAGGTCTGAAGTCGCTGCCGGCCGCGCCATCATCCCGTCCAACATAAATCATCCCGAATCCGAGCCGATGATTATCGGCCGCAATTTCCTCGTGAAGATCAACGCCAACATTGGCAACAGCGCCGTCGCGTCGAGCATCGAGGAAGAGGTCGAGAAAATGCGCTGGGCCACCAAGTGGGGCGCGGACACGGTCATGGACCTGTCCACCGGCAAAAACATCCACGCCACGCGCGAATGGATTCTCCGCAACTCGCCCGTGCCCATTGGCACCGTGCCGATTTATCAGGCGCTCGAAAAAGTCGGCGGCAAGGCCGAAGAACTGACCTGGGAAATTTACCACGACACCCTCATCGAACAGGCCGAGCAGGGCGTGGATTATTTCACCATCCACGCCGGTGTGCTGCTGCGCTTCATTCCGCTCACCGCCAATCGCATGACCGGCATCGTGTCGCGTGGCGGTTCCATCCTCGCCAAATGGTGCCTCGCGCATCATCAGGAAAGTTTTCTCTTCACCCACTGGGACGAAATCTGCGACATCATGGCCGCCTACGACGTGGCCTTCAGCATCGGCGATGGTCTGCGTCCCGGTTCGATTGCCGACGCCAACGACGAGGCGCAATTCGCCGAGCTCAAGGTGCAGGGCGAACTCACCGAACGCGCCTGGGCCAAAGGCGTGCAGGTGATGAACGAAGGCCCAGGCCACGTGCCAATGCACCTGATCGAAGAAAACATGCACAAGCAACTCGAGTGGTGTCATGAAGCGCCGTTCTACACGCTCGGACCGCTCACCACCGACATCGCGCCCGGCTACGACCACATCACCAGCGGCATCGGCGCGGCGATGATTGGCTGGTACGGCTGCGCGATGCTGTGCTACGTCACGCCCAAGGAACACCTCGGCCTGCCGGACAAGAAAGACGTGAAAGACGGCGTCATCGCTTACAAGATTGCCGCGCACGCCGCCGACCTCGCCAAGGGCCATCCCGGCGCGCAATACCGCGACAACGCGCTGAGCAAAGCGCGCTTCGAGTTCCGTTGGGAAGACCAGTTCAATCTCAGCCTCGACCCCGTGACTGCGCGCGAGTTCCACGACGAAACGCTGCCGCAGGAAGGCGCGAAGACCGCGCACTTCTGCTCCATGTGCGGCCCGCATTTTTGCTCGATGAAGATCACAGAGGATGTGCGGAAATATGCCGCCGAACAAGGCATCGCCGAGGAAGAGGCGCTGAAGAAGGGGATGGAAGCGAAGTCGAAGGAGTTCGTGGAAAAGGGCGCGGAGGTTTACGCGAAGGCGTAGTTTCAGACATGAATTCCGCTTCGCAAGATTTCCCCCACCATCTTGCCGTGCTGCGTGAGCGGATGCTGCACCCGACGGATTATGAACTGGCGGTGAATTATTTTTTGGAGGAGTTTGCGGGTGACGCTGCGTTTGTCCGCGCGTCAGACCGGGAGCCAATGCCGCATCTCGTCGCCGTGTTGGGCAATGTGGTTTCAAAGGCGCTGGGCCGGAGTGTTAAATTGGAAGGCTCGTTGGTGTCATATCTGCGCGAACACCGGTTTGTCCACGGAAACGCCCAGGCGGATGGGCGCGTCGTGTTGTTCTTCTATTTTCAGGACGCCGACACGGGCATGGTGATGATCATTCCGGGAATCCGCGGGCAGGGAGACATGGCACGCTTTCATCTCACCGGCGGATTGCCTGATCCGCAACAGAATTGAATTCAACCGGAAGTTTACGCCGGCGCGTGAATCTGGTAACCATCGGTCATGGCCATTAACCCGCCGTCCGACAACCTGCCGCTGGCCGACGTCATGCGTGCGGCAAACGAACTGGTGGCGGCAGGATTCATCAAGGATTGGGCGCTCGGTGGCGCACTTGCCGCGATTTACTACGTTGAACCGTTTGCTACGTACGACGCGGACATTTTTTTCATTCCGAAAGGCAAAGGTCTGACCGCCGGCATCCCGGCCATTTACGCCCACTTGCAAGCACAGGGCTGGCGGGTGGAGCGCGAGCACCTGCTCATTCGGGGATTTCCCGTCCAGTTTCTTGCCGCTCACGGATTGACCGAGGAAGCTGTGCGCGAGGCCGAGCGTATTGATTACGAAGGAGTGCCCGCAAAGGTTTTCCGCGCCGAACACATCATCGCCATTGCCGCCAGTGTGGGCCGGGCAAAGGACAAGGCGCGAATTGAATTGTTGCTCCAGCAAGCAAAGCTCGACAGAACGTATTTGGAAAATGTGCTGAAACGGCATAAATTAAAGTTGCCAATGTCATGAAACCGGAGATGCGGAAAAAACTCGCACGCGAGCCGTTTGCGGAAAAAATCCGCAAAGTGGCGCAGCTCATCCGTCTGGCGAAAACTTTTCCCCGTCGTGCGGCCAAACCAGCCCACGTTCATCCTGCCACCAAATGAAAATCACCGAAAACTCCGTCCCGCATTGCGGGACCGCCGGACAAGGCATCGCCGAGGAAGAAGCGCTGAAAAAGGGTATGGAAGCCAAGTCGAAGGAGTTTTTGGAGAAGGGCTCGGAGGTTACACCGCAAAAACGTTCAAGAGCGAGAAGCTGCCACTGCCAGTCAATCTGATCACGAAGTCGGCCTCCTCCTGTGTGAAGGCCAGCCGGTGGAAATCGTTGAGCCGTGGTCTGACTAAAGCCATATCCTACGGATGATGCACAACCAATGGAGCACAGGCAATCCCAACGGAGTTGCCGACCATCGAACGATGCGTTATGAGTGATTCCATGAAAGCGATTCAAGGTTACCATCTAATCAAGCCTGAAAACCTCCACTGGCGGCCGTCCAAACTATGAACAACGTTAAGAGCAATAAAAAGGAGTTGTCACCAAAACAACCCCGAAGCAAACGCTTCGCGTTGCAACGGGGCAGGCGTGAAGAACTGCGCAGAGCATTGAAAGCCCGCTTTGAGAAAAACATGAACCGCCATAAAGGTCTGGATTGGGCCAAAGTGCAGGCAAAGCTCGAAGCCAATCCGGAAAAACTGTGGTCGCTCAATGAAATGGAAAGAACCGGCGGTGAACCGGATGTTGTCGGTCATGATAAAAAGACGGGCGAATACATCTTTTTTGATTGTTCAGCGCAAAGTCCCAAAGGCCGCACCAGCCTGTGTTACGACCGTGAAGCGCTGGATTCGAGGAAAGAATTTAAACCGAAAAATACTGCCATGGATATGGCAGCGGCCATGGGTGTTGAGATTTTAACGGAAGAACAATATCTGGAGCTGCAGAAGCTGGGAGAGTTCGATACGAAGACGTCGAGCTGGGTGAAAACGCCGGCTGATATCAGAAAACTCGGCGGCGCGCTCTATTGTGATCGCCGCTACAGCCGCGTCTTCGTGGGTCACAACGGTGCGCAGTCTTACTATAGCGCCAGGGCGTTCCGTGGCTCGCTAATGGTCTAAAGTGCGTGCCGCACGGGCAATGCGTGCCGCACGGGCCACCGAGGTTTCGGCGCGCGGCTCCGGTGGTTTAACACAACATATCGCGCCTCACGGTGCGGGTTCCGCCAGCAACTTCTGGACAACGGCTTCGACGTGTTGTGGTTGCAAGCCAATGGCGCGGACGATGCCTTTACGGTCAATGACGGCATAGGTCGGATAATAGTGCACGGCCCACGCTTTCTCGGTTTTCAGTTCGGGATCGCGGGCGGCGGGGTATGCGATGCCATGTTGCCGGGCGTTGGCGGCAAAGATTTCCTGTCCGTTCTTGCTGGTGCAGACACCGATGATGACCAGTCCCTTATCTTTGTATTTTTTGAGGAGTTCGTTGTTGTGGGGAATGGCCCTCATGCAGGGGCCACACCAGGTGGCGTATAAATCCACGACGATGACTTTGCCCTTGATGTCGGCGGTGGTGACGCCGCCATTGATCCAATCGCTGACGTGGAAGGCGGGCATGGGCTTGCCTTCGAGGGCGGCGTGGCTGGCGCGTTGCTCCGGTTTGTCGTCCCAAGTCCAACTGTCGGGAAATTCACCGGCGGAAGCGGGCAGCATGCCCCAGATGAGTGAACCAAAAGCGATAAGAAGTAGTTTCTTCGTGCTCATGCCGCACGGATTATCACAACCGGCGTTGGCTGACAATATTGAATCTCTCTGCCGGGCGGAGGAATTGAAGTCAATCGGAGTCGAGGTTGATCTGTGTTCATCCGTGGTTGACCTCATCCGGTCCGCAATTCCGAGCAATCCCGCAACAAGTGGAGCAAGAACGTGTGCGACAGCCGCGCCCAGGTGATGTAAAGTCACTTCAACATTGAACTGAAAGAAAGGATTTGATTATGCAAAAGCGCAAACTGGGAAAGAGTAATCTGGAAGTCTCAGCCATCGGGCTGGGCTGCATGGGCATGAGCTTTTCCTACGGTCCTCCCAAAGATAAGCAGGAGATGACCGCCCTGATTCGGTCGGCCGTAGAACAAGGCGTCACGTTCTTCGACACCGCCGAAGTCTATGGCCCGTTCACCAACGAGGAACTCGTCGGCGAAGCCCTCGCGCCGTTCCGCAAGCAGGTGGTGATTGCCACCAAGTTCGGTTTCGACCTGAGTGGCAGCAATACGCGGCCCGGTGCGGCAGGCCTGAACAGCCGGCCTGAGCACATCAAGCAAGTCGTCGAAGCCTCCCTCAAGCGGCTCAAGACCGACGTGATTGACTTGCTCTACCAGCATCGCGTCGATCTGAACGTGCCCATCGAAGACGTGGCCGGGACGGTGAAAGAATTGATTCAGCAAGGCAAGGTGAAGCACTTCGGGTTGTCTGAAGCCGGGGTGCAAACCATCCGCCGCGCGCACAAAGTCCAGCCGGTCACGGCGCTCCAGAGCGAATATTCGCTGTGGTGGCGGGAGCCGGAAGCGGAAGTGTTGCCGGCCCTGGAAGAGCTCGGAATCGGATTCGTTCCGTTCAGTCCCTTGGGCAAGGGCTTTCTCACGGGTGCAATTAATGAAAACACCAGACTCGACGGCACCGACTTCCGCAACAGCGTCCCTCGCTTCAGCGCGGAGAATCGCAAAGCGAATCAAGCCCTTGTGGATGTGCTCGCAAAATTTGCAGAACAGAAAAAGGCGACCTCCGCCCAAGTCGCGTTGGCCTGGCTGCTGGCCCGGAAACCGTGGATTGTTCCGATTCCGGGCACCACGAAGCTGCATCGGTTGCGCGAAAATATCGGAGCCGCTTCAGTTCAGCTGACGCCGGAAGATCTGCGCGCGCTCGAAAGCGCTGCATCCAAAATCACAGTTCAAGGGGCGCGCTACCCGGAACACCTGCAGAAACTGGTCGGGCGTTGAACGGACAAACAACTTCAGCCATCAAATAAAGGAATTCAAAATATGGAAATTAAACGAAGTGGCTCACAGCCTTCCAACAAAGGGCCGGCCGATTGGTTCACCGGCACAGTGCGCATTGACTCGCCGTTCAAGGGAAGCGATCCTGCGCGTGTTGCCGGCGCAATCGTCACGTTTGAACCCGGCGCCCGCACCGCATGGCACACCCACCCGCTGGGTCAGACCCTGATCGTGACGGCGGGCTGCGGGCGCGCGCAGCGCTGGGGCGGCCCGATCGAAGAAATCCGGCCCGGTGACGTGATCTGGTTTCCGCCGGGCGAGAAGCATTGGCATGGTGCTGCACCAACCACGGCCATGACCCACATCGCCATTCAGGAACAGCTCGAGGGCAAAGCGGTTGACTGGATGGAAAAGGTCAGCGACGAACAATACAAAGCCTGATCGCGAGTCATTCTAATTGGCGGGAAGTTTGGGCGGAGGGGCACCTCAGCATACCGTTTTTGATTTGGCAGGGCAGAGCTGCCGCTCTGCCCATTCTGTTTTCCGTCCACTTGCCGATCATGGAGCGATGCGTTATGAGTGATTCCATGAAAGCGATAGACGGTTATTTTCTGATCAAGCCGGAAGATCTCTTCTGGCGTCCTTCCAACCTGATGCGCATCCCGAACGCGGATTATCTGGAGCGCACCGGGAGCGAGAATATCGGCGCGCGGCTCTGGCGGTTGCCGCCCAGGAGCGCCAACACACTCCACAAGCACATCCGGGCGGAGGAGTTTTATTTCGTGCTGGAAGGCAAGGGGCGCATGCGCGTGGGCGACGAGACGTTGACCGTGCCGCGCTACGGCGGCGTGCTGGTCGGACCGGACTTGTTGCGCCAGGTGTTCAACGACACCGACGCCGAGGTGCTCTGGCTCATCATCGGCGCGCCGGAGGAACTTGAATTCCTGCCCGGCGCCAAGACCAAGCCCGACATGTCGCTCATCTACCCGGTTGACCCGAAGCAGTTGCCGAAGGAACTGGCCGGCGTGGAGTGGCCGCCCAGCTTGCGGTAACATTTCATCCGCCTTCACGTCTTAACAAGTATGCAAAGGTCCTTGTATCTGCTGGTTTCGTCGCTGGTGTTGGCAAGTCCATTGGCGCGCGGCGCAGAGGCGGGCGTTTTTCAGCAAATGTCATTCACCGTGGACGGCGTGGCGCGCACCGCGCTCGTTTATGTTCCGTCCACGGCCAGGACCACCAGCACGCCATTGGTTTTCGTGTTTCATGGTCATGGCGGCAGTGCCCAACAGGCAGCGCGCAGTTTCGCCATGGATCGTCAGTGGCCGGAAGCTATCTCGGTTTACATGCAGGGATTGGACACGCCCGGCCAGCTTACCGATTCGCAAGGGAATCGTCCCGGCTGGCAGGCGGCCATCGGCGATCAGGGGGATCGTGATCTCAAATTCTTCGACGCCGTCCTCGCGCGGCTCAAGCGGGATTATGACGTGGACGCGAAACGCATTTACTGCACCGGCCATTCCAACGGGGCGGTTTTACCTATCTGCTGTGGCTGGCGCGGGGCGATGTTTTTGCTGCCGTCGCGCCATCCTCGGCGGCGGCCAGGTATGCGGATAAACTTGCGCCCAAGCCCGCGCTGATTCTCGGTGGACAGAACGATCCGCTGGTGAAATTCGCTTGGCAGCAACGCACGATGGCCGCCGTGCGCAAGGTCAACGGCTGCACGGCGACCGGCGAACCGTGGGACAAACAATGCACGATCTACCTGTCAAAAGCCGGCACACCGCTGGTCACGTGCATTTTTCCGGGCGGGCATCAATTCAACCCCGCCGCGCCGGCGTTGATCATGAAGTTCTTCAAAGAGCATCCGGGTGAAACGGCAAAGTGAGCCGGCCCGAGTTATCGGTGATTGGGCACGAGTTGACTCATATTCAAGGCTTCGGTAACCATGAATATGAGTCAACGTATCGGCAGACCACTCGTCCACCTCCCAGTCCCGGTAACATTTAATGTGAGTCAACTCGGTCAGAAAGATAGTTGCCGATAGGTGTTGCCATCCCGCTGGAACCTGTTACCCTGCACTGGTCTGTTAGATAGCTTGTCTCTTTCAAGGCATGGTGAATCTTCAAGTGAACCTGGTTCAGTGATGATTTTAAACCCGACGTTCGGGAACAGTCTGTGGAAAGTGCCGGTTTGTCGGACAGTAAAACATCATATGAGCAGTAAATTATTTGTCGGGAATCTTTCCTTTGACACCACCGAAAACGATCTCCAGGACGCGTTTGCCGCGCACGGCACGGTCGTGGAAACCAACCTGTTGATGGACCGGGAAACCGGCCGTCCGCGCGGTTTTGGTTTCATCACCATGAACTCCGCCGAGGAAGCGCAAAAAGCCATCGAGGCGCTGAACGGCTCGCAACTGGGCGGCCGCGCCCTCACGGTCAACGTGGCCAAGCCGCGTGAAGAACGTCCGGCCGGCGGCGGTCGTCGTGAATACGGCGGTAGCGGTGCCGGTCGTCGCGAACGCTACTGATCCATTTTGGATTTCAGGGCGGGGTTCGGTGAAAACCGGACTCCGCCTTTTTGTTTTTCGGTTCGTCCCGACTGCTTCCGCCTCACCGGACGCACCCGATGCAGCGGTCGGGAACAAGCCCAATAAAGGCGACGGACACAGTGCTTCCGAAACACTTGCCGCAATCAGTGCGCCGGGGGCCCGGATTCGTCCACCACGCGTTCGATGCGCCGGTCGGGAACGAGCCACATCAACGCGACGAACACGTAGATGCAACCCGCAATCCATGGCCGGAAGAACGATACCGGAATGGCGATGGCGTAGAGAACAGGAGACAGCTTGCCTTTGAAATCGCGGCCGATGGCCGCCGCCAATTTGGAATCGCAGCCCTGCACAGCAATGATGATGTTCTGCAAAATGAAGTAGGCGACGGCGGCCAGGAACAACACCGCGCCGTACAGCGCCGTGGGCACTGGCATGAAGTGGTTTTCCCCCATCCAGCCGGTGACAAACGGAAAGAGCGACAGCCAGAACAACAGATGAAGATTTGCCCACATCATCGCGCCGTTCACCTTGTGGACGGCTTTCAGCAGGTGGTGATGGTTGTTCCAATAGATGCCGAGGTAAATGAAGCTCAACGCGTAGGTCAGAAAGACCGGAAGCAAGGGCTTCAACACAGTGATGTCCGAACCCGGCGGCACTTTCAATTCCAGCACCATGATGGTGATGATGATGGCGAGCACGCCGTCGCTGAAGGCTTCAAGCCGATTCTTTTCCATGCGGCGATGGTAACCGGAGAGTCAAGGGCGGCGCAATTGCTGCGGTGGGGATGCTTGCCTGGACAAACCGCGGGAGGGCGACGAACACATATCAACCGCCGGCAATACACGACCGGCAACTCCCTGCGCACGATACCAGTGGAGGAGTCACGCCGCAAACGCCTATGGACATTCCATTCAGCAAATCCTAGTATCGGATGGCCGCGCCGTAAGAGGTGCCGGGCAGGCCGTGAAGTCGCGGTTTGCGGAAAGACTTGAGACATGCTCCAGACCACTTCCACCGCCAAATCAGCCTTGCTGGCCGATCTCCCGCCCTACATTTATGGGACGACGCGGCTGGGTGATAGCCAGATCCCTTTCGACGACCGTGTGCGCATGGCGCGTGTTGCCATGGATGCGGGCATCTGGTTTCACACCAGCCACACGTATGGCAATACCCTCGACGTGCTGCGGGCGGCTTTCGATCAGGCCCGCGCCAAAGTTCCGAAGTTGATTGTCAAATTGATCGCGGACACGACGGAGGAATTGCGGGCGGTCATTCGCCGGAATCTCGAGCCGCTGGGAGTGGACGGCATGGAATTGGGCCAACTCTGCCTGGGCGGCGGACTGGCCGATGATTTCGCGCGCGGAGGGGACTGTTACAAGGAGTTCTCCCGTCTCAAGCAGGAAGGGTTGGTGCGGCGTTTCGTGCTCGAAGTGTTTCCCTGGACCTCCGACGTGGCGCTCAAGGCGTTGCGTGGCGGATACCCGGAAGGCCTTGTTGACGGCGTCATTTTTTACCTGAACCCTTTGCAGCGATTTGCCTCCAACGAGCTGTGGGATTTGCTCAGGAAACGAAACGAACCCGTCATTGCCTTGCGCACCGTTTCCGGCGGCAACGTGCACCGTCTGCGGGACGTTCCGGGCGCGGCCTGGAAAGAGTATTTGCAGAAGCGGGCGGTGGAAGTGGCCCCGATCTTCGAACGCTCCGGCATCAAGAGTTGGACGGAGTTCTGCATGCGCTTTGCCCACAGTTTCCCCTAGGTTCGCGCCACCGTTGGGGCCACGAGCCGCCCCGAGAATTTCAAGGAGTTCCTCGCGGCCAAAGACAACCTCAAGCCGTTGCCCGAAAACATCGTAACAGACATCGTGAAACTGCAGTACCGCTGGTCCGACGAGACCGATATTCATGCGGAACCGTGGTCCATGTAACGGAGCGCGGCGCGCTCCAGCCCGCAGCAGCTCCCTTTCTCTGAAACCGCCCGGTTTTTGCCAAACTGTTCCGCTGGTAAACGGCTGGGCCCGGTTGCCAGCGCCCACAGCGCCAGCGATCTTAAATACGAAGGCGTGGCCGCAGGGTTTTTCCTTGGGCAAATAAACCCGCAGGCCTGGTTCATCCCGGACGAACCGAAGCGGTTTGTCGTTGCCCGGCAGCGTAAGCGGCTGGGTGAGCCAACCATCCTTGCATGTCGCTTCTCGCAAACAGCCGGGAGTTGTTAACGAAAAAACAATTCTCCAAGGCAATGGAGATTGATAGCTTGCACGCAAACAATTATGCCGAGCTCAATATGAATAGAGTGTGCTCTCTCATTTTCCTGGGACTTTTTTTTCATCTGCCGGTTCGAGCCAACGACATAAAATCCCCCGGAGAGGGTGGCGAGCTTGGTTATGTCAACATCCTTCAGGGAACCGATTCACATTTTGATTTGTCTCATGGCAATACGCTTCCGCTGGTGGGTGTGCCTTGGGGAATGATTGATTGGTCTATTGAAAATCAGGCCGGAAATTGGTTCTTCCAACCGGATGGAAGAATTGACGGATTTCGCGCTACGCATCAGCCCAGCCCTTGGATAGGTGATTACGGTCAATTCGTATTGATGCCTCAGGCCGGCGATTTGAAAATGGACGCCGAAGCCCGGATGTCCGAATACGATACCGCAACTTCGATTTTGCGGCCCGACTATGAAAAACTGGACCTCAAAAAGGGCCAAATCACATCTGAACTGACCGCTTCAGAAAGGTGTGCGGTGTTTCGATTCACCTTCCATCATGGACGATCCGGCAGGCTGATTCTAAACGCTTGGGGGGGATCTGAAATCAAGATGGATGGGCGCACCATTCGCGGGTTGAGCCGGGCCAATAGTGGAGGAGTTGCCGGGGATTTTGCCTCGTACTTCGTCATCAAGCTGGATCGAAATATCGACAAGGGCGCTATCTTAATTAATAAAGCCACGAGCGGTGGATCATCCGGGAAGGGTGACAATGTAAGCGCCTACGTGGAATTTAAAACCGCACCGAACGATCCGGTGGAATTACGGGTGGGAACCTCGCTGATCAGTTGGGAACAAGCCGAGCAGAATCTGCAAGCGGAAACAGACGGAGGTTTCAATGCTGTTCATGCGCGGGTTCAGAAAACATGGAACTTCAATCTTAGCCGGATTGGGATCGAGGCCAGCGAGGACGAGAAGAAGACGTTTTACTCCTGTCTTTACCGCGCCCAGATGTTTCCTCACCGTCTCTACGAGTTGGATGCCGCCGGAAACGCTCTGCATTATAGCCCCTATGATGGCAAGATTCATGAAGGCGTGCTTTATGGAGACATCGGCATCTGGGATGCCTTCCGAACCACTTTTCCATTAATTACGATTCTTTATCCTTCACAACTCAACGAAATACTTCAGGGATTTGTGAACGCCGCGGTGGAGGGCGGAACGCTTCCGGAATGGCCCAGCCCGGGCTATCGCGATTGCATGATCGGTCAGCACTGCGCCGCGATTTTTGCGGATGCCATCGTCAAGGGCAATACAGGTTTTGATGTGGCGAAGGCTTATCAATCGCTGCGACAAAGTGCTTTTCAGCCGCCAAACCGGGGTGAACTGGTCAGAAGAGGTCTGGCTGATTATCTCAAACTCGGTTACGTCCCGGATGGTGCGAGTCAGTACGCCGTTTCAGCCAGTCTGGACTATGCGTACGATGATTGGTGTGTAGCGCAGATCGCCAAACAGCAAAACCACCTTGACGATTATAAGACACTCATGGCGCGCGCACAAAATTATCACCTTCTCTGGGATCCAAGCGTTGGCTTTATGCGCCCCAAAAATGCCGATGGTAACTGGGTTGGGCCCTTTGACCAGTTTGCCTGGGGCGGCCCTTATGCGGAGGGCGGCCCTTGGCAAAGCAGCTGGTTTGTCCCCCAGGATCCAGCCGGCCTGGCAAACTTATTGGGCGGCCCGGAAAAGCTCGCCTCAAAATTGGACCAAATGTTGGGTCTGCCACCCGTTTTTCATGTTGGCGGTTACAAGCAAGTCATTCACGAAATGAGGGAGATGGCCAATGCCGGATTTGGACAGTATGCTCAATGCAACCAGCCGGTATTTCACGTTCTTTATCTCTACGCGGCCATTGGCCAGCCTTGGAAAACGGAATATTGGACCCGACGCGTTTGTGCAGAAATGTTCAATTCAAGTGAACAAGGGTTTCCCGGCGATGAGGATAATGGTTCCATGGCCAGTTGGTATATACTCAGTTCCATCGGCCTTTATCCACTCTGTCCAGGCACGCCCACCTACATCTTCACCAGCCCACTGTTTCCCAAAATCACCTTGCATCTACCTCAAGAAAAAACATTTGTCATCACCGCTGCTGCCAATAATGAAAGAAATGTGTATGTTCACAACCGCCAATTAGATGGTACGGAGGAAAACCGGACCTGGATCACGCATCATGAAATCATGCAAGGCGGAGACTTGTATTTGATTATGGGATCCGATGCGAATATGCGCCCTATCCCGAACGGCGACCTGCCCTAGCCACGAAGCGCCCACACCGCCGGGCATCTGTTGGGTGATGCGATCAGAATCGGTGATGCGCAGGGATTTTCGAGCCGAGGCCTTTTTTCAGGCACGCGCGCGTCACGTGATCTGACCCTGTTCATTCGCCCGCCTTGGGCGGCTTCGGTTCGGGTTGGCCTGCCGCATACGAAACAAGTTTATTTTGTCCGCAGCTATGAACACTGAAATCATCGTCGAACCTTCACCTGTGGCTCCCGGTCACTGCCGCTTTTCCAGCGCGATGTAATGATCGAGGTGTTCCAGAATTTTTTCCCAGGGATCGAACTCGAGACCGAAATCCTTTTTCATCCCGGAGACGTCCCAATAAAGCCCGTTTTCCTCCCAGCCTTTGTCCACCAGCTCCACGCGGCTCTTCGAACCGGTCTTCTCCACCGCCGCCCGCGCAATGTCATGCCACGAGACGAATTTCCGGGAGAGGCCGAGATACGTCTTCCGATTCATGTTCCCATGCAGGACTTTCACGTAGAGCTGCGCCAGGTCACCGGCCCAGATGAATTGCGTGCCGTCCTGCTTGATGACGGAGATGGGCTTGTTCTGCACGGCGTTTCTCACAATGTCGCGAAAACGCGTGTCGCCCTGAATGCTGCCTCCTGGGACCACGGGATTTCCAAACACGTAGCCCGGACGGATGATATTGACCCGCATCGGGGAAACGTGAGACTGCGCGGTGACATAATTTTCGCTGGCCGCCTTGGTTGCGCCATAGAACGTGGCCGGATGCTGCTTCGTGGTGGCGGTGACACTTTTGAGATCTTTCTCGGATTCGTCCCGTCCGCCCATGTAAAGGCTGTCATTCGCCGCCGTGGACGAGGTGTAGATAAAGTGTTTCACTTTCGCCTGCGCCGCCGCGTCGGACACGAACACGGTCGGGAGCGTGTCGTCGAGGAGAACTTCCCATCCGGTTTGCTTCGTGTAGTTGAGCGCGACCAGGATACAGGCATCTTTTCCGGCGACCAGTTGTTCGAGCAGCTTGCGATCGGTGATGTCGCCTTGGACGATTTCGAGCGCGCTGATTTTGTTGAGTTCCGGCACCTTGTTACGGTTGCGGGCCAGGATGGTGATGTGATGGCCATGTTTCACAAGTTCCATGGCCACGTATGAACCGATGAAACCCGTTCCACCAGTCAAGAATACATTCATTGATTGAGTTTTCCGACATTTGTGCCGGGAGAAAAGAAATTTATCTGCGGGCAGAATCAGAGCGAGGCGTTCTGGCCGCGGGGAGTAGTGCAGTTTGGTGGGGCGAGACTGCTGACGAGCCGGCCTTGGCGCGCCGAAGCAAAGCGAAGGAGGCTCGCGAGTACGCTCGCCCCACCGAAAGCTGCAAATTGTGCCACCACCTGGCGTGACACAAAAGACAGGCAGAGGCATACGTGTGAATTCTTGCCAAAAAATAGTTGCCGATTGTTGTTGCTATTGCGGCGGAATCAGCGACATTGCAGAGGTCTGTTAGATAGCTTAACGCTTCCACGGCATGGTGAATCTTCAAGTGAACTCAGTTCAGTGATGATTTGAAATCCGATTAACGGGAACAGTCTGGCTAGAGCAACGGTTGATCTCACAGTTAAACATCACATGAGTAATAAATTGTTTGTTGGAAATCTTTCCTTCGAAACCACTGAAAACGACCTGCAGGACGCCTTTGCGGCGCACGGCACCGTCGTTGAAGCCAACCTGATGACCGACCGGGTCACCGGCCGTCCCCGCGGTTTTGGCTTCATCACCATGGGCACGGCCGAAGAGGCGCAGAAGGCCATTGCGGCGCTGAACGGCTCGCAATTGGGCGGACGCGCCCTCACGGTGAACGTCGCCAAGCCGCGCGAAGAACGCGCGCCCGGTGGCGGTGGCCGTCGTGAATACGGTGGCAATCGCAGTCGCTACTGATCGCGTTTGAAATTTCACGGCGGGGTTCGGGTGAACCGGGCCCCGCCTTTTTATTCGGGAGCGTTCCGTTCACCGGTCGGTAGGATGTTGCGGTTGCCAGCCGATCCGGTAAACTCAACCAGTCCATGAAAGAAGAACACATTGAAGTCGAAGGGCGCGTCATGACCGTGCTGCCCGGAACGATGTTCCGGGTGGAACTGGACAACAAGCACCTCGTGCTGGCCACCATCTGCGGCAAGATGCGCAAACGCTGGGTGCGCCTGACCGTCGGCGACCGCGTGAAAATGGACATGTCGCCCTACGACTTGAACAAGGCGCGCATCACCTGGCGGTTGAGGTAGAAACTTCCGCGCCCGGCCTCCGCGCAACCATCCGCTCATTTTCCGCGCCACCGCGCTCCGCTCTGTTCCGCGCCGGCCGCGTTCCATTCCGCCCACCTCGCCAGCTGAATAAATCTGTAACCGCAAAACAAATCTGCCTGTGACTTGAAGAAGTGCAGCCGGGTCAAATCGCGGGGCGACCGGGCAGCATTCAACCGGCATCCGGCTTCACATTTTCCAGTTCGAGCTTGAGCGCGTGCAGCGAGAGGTTGATGTCGCGGATGAACGCGACCAGTGATGCAAAGAGCGACGCCATGCACGCGATGAAAATGATGCTGACAAGCATTGCCTGTTCGGAGTGCAGCAACGCGGTTACGAACAGCACGATGATGAGCGCCGAGGCCAGCAACGCGCTGAGCGCGGCCAGCGTGATGCTCAAACGGATCACCCGCGCGCGCCGGTAAATGATGGCCACCTGCGCCAGCACCTGCTGGCGGTCCTGTTCGGTGCGTTCCGGCAGTTCGCCCTTCAGTTGCCGGGCGTGGTCAATGGCGCGGCCGAGCCGGTTGGTCATCGTGAGCAGCAGCAAACCCACGCCGGAAATGAGAATCACCGGGCCGATGGCAACCTGCAGCACCGGAACAATTTCATTGAGCGAGTTGGGCGGCATGTTTCAGTTGATCAAAGACTGAGTGTAGCCGAAATCCAAGGCTTGAGGCAAGAATGAGCGAAGAGCGGGGAGTGTGTCAGTTTGATGAAACAGGGCAAGCGGATGGAGATGAAATCACTAATTCCTAAATCCGAATGACTAAAGAATTCCAAGTAAAAACCCTAAGCCCTAAATCATAATGACTAAAGAATGCTCAAATAACCAACGCGCTTTTTTCAGAGGAGTTTGGGACGCGGCAGTAAAAAAATCCTTTGTCCCCATTCCCCTGTCTTATTCCGGCTTCGGGCTTGTTTCGTTATTATGGTTTAGGAATTAGTCATTCAGCACAGCGGCATGGTTTAGTCATTCGTCATTCCATGGAGATGCGCCTTTCACGGGGACACCACCGGCTCTATTTACAACTTCACCCACTTGCCTTTTTGGGAGGATTCCTCGACTGCCGCCAGCACGCGCTGGTTTTTCAAACCGTCCTCGAACGTCGGGTGCACCGGTTTGCCTTCAACGCAGGCGTTCACAAAATCGGCGGCCACGTGAATGAACGTATGTTCGTAGCCGATGCCGTGCCCCGGCGGCCACCAATGACCGACGTACGGTTGCACGCCGTCGCGTTCCGTCACGAGAATATCACGAAACCCGCGGCGATCCTTGGGGTCGTCGCCGTTGTAAAATTTCAGCCGGTTCATGTCCTCGAAATCAAAATAGATCGAGCCTTTGCTGCCGTTGATTTCGATGGCGATGTGGTTTTTGCGGCCGAGCGCGTAGCGCGTCGCTTCGAGATTTGCCAGCACACCGTTTTCCATCCGCCCGAAGAAAATTGCCGAATCCGGCACGGTGACTTTGCCCATTTTCCGCGCCCCCTTGGCCAGCGCCTCCGCGAGCGGACGCTCCGGCACAAACGTGTTCAGCAACCCGCAGACTTCCTTGAATTCGCCCACGAGATACCGTCCGAGGTCAATGATGTGCGAATTGATGTCGCTATGCACCCCGCTGCCGCTGGTCTCCTTTTGCAGACGCCAGTCGAGCGGAAACTCCGGGTCGGCCAGCCGGTCCTGCGCGTACCGCGCGTGAAAATGGTAAATCCGACCCAATGTGCCCTCGCTCATCATCCGCTTTGCCAGCGCAATCGCCGGGATCCGCCGGTAATTGTGGCAGACCATGTGGACGACCTTCGCCCTTTGCGCGGCGGCGAGCATCGCTTCAGCCTGCTTGACATTCATCGCGAGTGGCTTTTCGCACAAAACATGTTTCCCGTTTTTTGCCGCGGCCACCGCCATCTCCGCGTGGCAATTCGTCGGCGTCACGATGTCCACGATGTCAATCAGCGGTGACTCGACAATTTCGCGCCAGTCAGTCGTGGCGTGTTGCCAGCCGAGGTGGGCGCGCGCCGCCTGCACCCCGGAGGTGTTGCGTCCGCAAATGGTGTGCAGCTCGATATTGGCCTTGAGCGGGAAAAAGCGAGGCGCCTGCCGCCACGCATTCGAATGCGCCCTGCCCATGAAGCGGTAGCCGATCAGCCCGACGCGCAAGGTTTTGGCCATAAACTTGGGGTTGAACTGGATGCGCCTGTCTTTATAGTGAGCCTTGACGACCAAGTCAACGGACAACCGTTAAATCAAAAATATGCCTTTTACCGCCGCAGAAATCGCAAAACACGTTGATGGCGAAGTGGTTGGCGACAAAAACGCCGTCCTGAAAAACTTTGCGCCCGCCGAATCCGCCCAGGCCGGCGACCTGACATTCGCCGAAAACGAGGATTACTTCGCCCGCGCCGAACAGAGCGCGGCCACCGCCGTCATTGCGGATGAACGGTTCAAATCCACGCGCAAAATCTTAATCCGCGTGTCGAACGCACGCATCGCCTTCGCCAAGGCCATGGCCCTGTTTTTCCCGGAGCGCACCTACGCCGCCGGCATCCATCCCACGGCGGTCGTCGCGGCGTCCGCGCAAATCGATCCCACTGCGCACATCGGACCGCATTGCATCGTCGGCGAGCGCGTGAAAATCGGCGCACGGTCGGTTTTGCAAGGCGGGGATTTCGTCGGCGACGATTCCAAACTCGGCGAGGACGTGAACCTGTTCCCGAATGTGACGGTTTATCCGCGCGCGGAAATCGGCAATCGGGTCCGCATTCACGCCAGCACGGTGATTGGCTCCGACGGTTTCGGTTACGTGCAGGATGGCGGCGTTCATCGCAAGGTGCCGCAGATTGGCAACGTCATCATTGGCGACGACGTGGAAATCGGCGCCGGCGTGATGATTGACCGTGGCGCCCTCGGCTCGACCGTCATCGGCAAGGGCACAAAGATTGATAACCTCGTCCAGATCGCGCACAACGTGGAAATCGGCGAACATTGCATTGTCATCGCGCAGGTCGGCATTTCCGGCAGCACCAGGCTGGGCAATTACGTGATCCTCGCCGGGCAGGTCGGGCTCGCGGGACATTTGAAGATCGGCAACCACGTCACTGTCGAGGCCAAGTCGGGTGTGATGACCGATATTCCCGACGGCGGAAAATGGCTGGGCATTCCTGCGCAACCGGATCGGAACACCAAACGCCAGTTGATTGCCATTCAACATCTGCCCGAATTGCTCCGGCGCGTCGCGGCACTGGAAAGGCAACTCGGCATAAAATCCAAACCCGGCGACAAGGCGTGAACCCGTAAACCGGGATTGAAACCACGGATGGACACGGCTTGTCGCGCCGAATATGAAATGAAGGCGGAATGAACACAGATTTTTTCACTCATCCCTCAACTCCTTGTCCCGTCGTAGCCTTGGCGAAGACGGATCAACCCACAACTTTTCAAAACATCACGTCACGGCGAGCGGAAGCGGTAGAAACGGCTGCGATAGTTCGCCCACTGCGAATCGCTGAAGTAAATCGAACCATTGGTGAGCGTGCAGTTTTGGAGCACGGTCCAGGGCGCGCCGGCCAGATTTGTGGACGCCTCCACCACAATGGGGATGCCCGCCGTCCCCACGACGTTGAAACCGAACCGGTTCGTTCGCACGCCAAAACTGGTATCGGTTTGGGCCTGCGGGTTCCACAACACGGCCGGATAACCGGCAAACGTTGAGCTCCAACCCGTTGTCACCGGCAGATAATAAACCGTCACCGGGTCCCCCTGTAGTATCCCGGCCCCCAGGTTGGTTGGCGCGTTCCCGATAAAATAGGCCGCATTCAGATTGTACATGCCGCCCAGCGCATAGTCGCCGATGCTGGTGACCCCGGCGGGAATGATGATCCGGGTCGGATTGCAATACGTGAAGGCCCAACTGCTGATATTCGTCACCCCGCTGCCGATCACAAGATTGGACACGCCGGTGCAGTTATAAAAGGCGTCCATTCCGATGCTGGTGACGCTGTCGGGAATTACGATACTGGTCAGACTGCTGCACAAATGGAACGCATAGTCCCCGATGCTGCTGACATTGGTGCCGATGCTGACATTGGTCAGGCTGGTGCAGGAATCAAACGAAAGCTGCCCGATGCTGGTGACGTTGTCGGGGATCGTGATGCGGGTGAGACTGCTGCAGGATTGGAACGCGCCTCCTCCGAGGCTGGTAACACTGTCGGGGATCGCAACGCTGGCCAGACTGCTGCACGAACCAAATGCTCCAAGCCCGATGTTGGTGACACTGTTGCCCATCGTGAGGTTGGTGAGACCGGAGCAGGAATCGAACGCATCATCTCCGATGCTGGTGACGCTGTTGGGAATCGTAACACTGGTCAAACCGGCGCAGGGATAGAACGCCCAGGCCCCGATATTGACGAGGTTGGTGCTCAGAGTAACCGTGGTCAGATTGTAACAATCTTCGAACTCCTCGTCGCCCATGCTGACGACGCCGTTCCCCATCACCACGTTGGTCAGGGTGGTGCATTACCGTGCGCTAGTGCTTTGGAACATAGGCGGTCTGTAATACTCGCAATAATCGGTGAATGCACACCAACGGATATTTGTTAAGCTCGCATTCCCAAATCCGAACGACCCGCCAACCTTCTTCCCGCAAGGTTCGGGCATTCATCCATCAGATCAACATACTTGTTGATGCGCTCCATTTCTTCATTTTGAAGCGCATGTTTGGGGCGTTTAATTTCGACGATCTCAATCACTTGATCTTGGTTCGACATTACGAAATCCGCACGTTTATTCTTGTCGGGAAAACCTTCAAGGTTGAGGTCTTGTTTGGTTTGCTGTTTGTAGAATTTTGCAAATTCCGTCTTGAGTGTTTCAAAGGATTGGTTGGCAGTGATTGGAGACCACTGTGGGTTGACCAACCACGGCGCTTCAGTAATGAGCTTCTGAAATGCCGCCTCAAGAGTGTTTGGATCGTCCTTGTATTGCTCAACCTGCTTGATGACGCGGACACGATCATCTGCAATGCGCCCAAAGGACGCTAGTTCGGCTATGCGAGCGGTTTTCAGGATTGTTGAGACAACTTCGAGGGAATGACCTTTTGTTTCCGCCGCCTCTTTCAACTTTTCGTCAAGCGTGATATGAGGGCCAAGCAGCAAACTCAACTGCACGAACGATTCCACGGTTTGTTCGTCTTCAAGTTCGTCCCCGCGTGCGGACTTTGCGATTGTCTCTGCCATGTCGAGCGTGCGCTTTCGAATCTCTTCCTGCTGCGCGCCGGGATATACCCGCGCCACTCGCTCGTTAATTTTTGAAATCTGCTGGAATCGTTCCCACGCGGATTTCCTCATCGGCTCGCGCGTAATTCGCCCAACAATCTTCACGAGAGCTTGTCCCCAAATTTGAAAACCCTGTCCCAAATCATGCGACCATAAAATGTCCTGACGGTCTGTGCGAATGAGATCGTCTTCCTCGTCGAGCCAGTCGGCGTGAAGTTCGCCGATGAGATAAGAGCGCACATCGTGCTCGCCGGTGAAGCCAGCCTTCATGTTGAACACGGCTGTTTGCGCTGCGATCTTGCCGCGACAGTAAACCCGAATTCCGGCCATGAGGTCATCTTTGTAAGGGTCTTTGGCATAACCGACCCACCCCGTGATCGGGTAGAATTTATCCTCAAATGTGAAGCCCGGAGCGGCCTCGCCTATATTCACGTCATCTGGACCTTTGACCTCAAAGTCTTTTGGGTCGCGTGAATCATCTGAAGCAGCGGCACGCCGTTTGAAGGTGATTTTTGTTCCCGGTTTAAGTTTTGTTTCGAACGCTCCAACGATACGCTCGTAATCTTCATCGCCAGGTTCTTTGCCGGAGTCACGTAGTATTATCCGCCAGTTGGGAGTGGCGAGACCAAATTTTTGAGCCATCTGCCGTTCAAAATCGGCAATCTTCGGAACTCGACGATGATCAAAGCCCCTCATCTTTATGGTTGTGCCGAGTTTTGGTTGAACGGTTTCGTCCAAAGCGCCGGGCTGGGGGAAATATGGTGCGTCCGTTTCAAATAAAATGGCCTTCCGATCCAAAACAAAATGTGAGGTGATGAATCCTTTTTCGTTTCCACCCTTGCCGTTGATCTTCTCGCCGCTCGACGAAATCACTTCTATTGTCTGACAAACACCAAACGGGGCGAGTTTACCCACACCTTTCCGCCCCATAACTCGCCGACCAAACCTCTTCGACTTGTCACCCCGGCGAGGGTCATTGCGACGTTCCGCGCCGACTGGAAGGTAAAAATCGTTGACCTCATTAACCTTATCGTCAACCAGCATTCCCAATCCATTATCAGAAACTTCAATTGAAAATCCTTGGTCAACGAGCGCGCCCTGCTGCTTCCGAGCCAGCATTTCGCCCATCGGTGCGGTAATAATCACCTCGGTTGCGTCTGCGTCGTAGCTGTTTGCGATAACCTCCGCAATGACCGCTGACACTCTGTCGTAAAGTTTGACACCCAGCTTGTCGACCGTCAGCCGGGAAATCGTCATTTTGTATTTCTGACTTTCCGCCCCGGTCGGTGTTTGTGGTTGATTTTGGAGTGCCATGCGTAAATTAAACCATAACTTTTTGGGAAATCAATTCTGCTTGCCTTGCTTGGCCAAACACTTTTCGACATGGCGCTTCAGCAATTCCGGGTCGGGCGAGAATTTCCCCGGCAGCAACAGACGCGAACCTTCAAAACTCGTCAGCCATCTGATTGTTTCCGCTTGGTCCTTTGAAATTTTATGGAGCCGGGGCGAAAAGCGGATGACAAAGTCGTCTTCAATCCACATCAAGTGTCGGTCAAAGGCCCGGTCGTGGAGCGCGTTCAGGCAAAGGCCATTTTTCGGGTTCAAACGGTTCTTCTCGTCCTCGGCCCAGGGGATGATGTGGCTGGCCGTGAGCAGCGGTTGGATGGTCAAGCCGGTCACACAACAGCGGAAATTGTAGGCGGAGAGGATGCGGCTGCGGAAAAAACTCTGGTTCACGCGCACGCGCACGGTGGCTTCGCGTTCAAGCCCGGCGGCGGGCAGGTCATCGGTGTCCACGTCCGCCACTTGCTCAATGGGCTGGCCCAGCCGGTCGGCCAGCAGCCGCTCGCTTTCAAACGCCAGCGATTCCGGGTGCTCGGCAAATTCGCGCCAAATTTCCACCTCGCCTTTGGCGCCATGCCGCATCCCACGAATGCCGCGCGCCTGCAACGCCGGGTCGAGCCGGGCAAAGTTGGAAAGCTTCAGGGACACCGAACCGACGCTGCGACCCAGTAGGCGCGCTAGTTGGATGACACGCGGGTTGCGCATGTGGATTTGGCCGAAGGGGATTTTGCAGTACAGATTGAAGGCGAGGATGTGTTCCTCCCGCGTCCAATCTTTATTGTGCCGGGCCATATTCCCAATGAATTATTTTTTGCCCAAAGCGGCGAGCCGCTGAAATTTTCGTTCTTCCAATTCCATTTCCTCGCGTTTGTAATCCGCCCACCATTGGCTGAACGACTTGCCGCCGGTGTTCAGCTTGAACTTGCCGCGAAACGAGTGGATGAGCTTTCGCATTTCGGCTGGCGACATTTTTTTCTTGCGGCGGGGCATAACGGGATGGTGCACCCGGCGGCCGGAATTTCAAGGCGGAAACACCGAACATCCAACGTCGAACGCCGAACACCGAATCATGATTGAATGCGCGGCGTTCGTCTGTGGACTATCGGCTACAATCTCAACAAAGGCTGAAAGTTGAGGGGGACGAGGCAGGCGGGCTATTTCAGCTGGTTGATTTTGATTTTGTTGCCCACCGATTTTCCCAGTCGCGTTCGGCGCGGCATTCCTCCAGATGTTCCTGCACGACGGATTTTATTGCCGAGTTCATCCCCGGCGGCTGGTCCGCATCGTCAGGATCATTCAGCATGAGCGATCCCGTCTCATCCGGCGACCGTCGTCTAATCGGATCTGCATCAGCCGCAATTCCCTTCGCAGGCTCCAACCAGTGTGCGCCCAGAATTTCATGCCCGTCGCATTGTTGGCGAAGATGAAGACATTGCACTTTTGGATGCCGGCCTTGCGGAGTTTTGCCAGACAGGCACTGACCAGTTTTACGGCCGGAATCGGCGATAAATTCATTGTTTTGCAAATGAATTCCGGCATTCTTCCCGGCCATGAAAATTCCAAAGGCATTTGAGCCGCCGCCGCGACGGTTGATGGGCCCGGGACCGAGCGATGTCGCGCCTTCCGTTTTGCAGGCGATGTCGCGTCCGCTCGTCGGGCACCTCGACCCGTCGTTCGTGAACCTGATGGAGGAGGTCAAGACCATGTTGCGGCAGGTTTTCCTCACCCAAAATGAAATGACCTTTCCCGTCAGCGGGACCGGCAGCGCCGGCATGGAATTTTGTTTCGTCAATTTGATTGAACCCGGGGATGAAGTCATTATCGGCGTCAACGGCGTGTTCGGCACGCGGATGTGCGACGTGGCGGAACGCTGTGGCGCCCGGGTCACCCGGGTCGAAGCCCCGTGGGGCAACATCATCGAGGCGAAACAAATCGCCGCCGCCCTGGAAAAGGTTCCCCGGCCGAAATTCGTCGCCATCGTTCACGCCGAAACGTCCACCGGCGCGCTGACGCCGGTGGAGGAGATTTCCCGGCTCGCGCACCAGGCGGGCGCGTTGTTCCTGCTCGACACGGTCACGTCGCTTGGCGGTTGCCCCGTGCGGATTGACGAGTGGGCCGTGGACGCCGTTTACAGCGGCACCCAAAAATGTCTGAGCTGTCCGCCGGGTTTGTCGCCGGTGTCGTTGAGTCCGCGCGCGCTGGAGGTTGCCACCCGGCGCAAAACAAAGGTCCAAAGCTGGTATCTCGATGTGAATTTGCTGTCGTCGTATTGGGGACAGGAACGGGTGTATCACCATACCGCGCCAGTCAGCATGAATTACGCGTTGCACGAAGCCCTGCGGCTGGTGCTGACGGAAGGTCTGGAAAACCGCTGGCGCCGGCACGAGGAAAATCATCTGCTGCTGCGACGCGGTCTGGAAGTCATGGGCATGAAAATCGTGTCGCAAGCCGGTCATCAACTCTGGCAGCTCAACGCCGTCGGCGTGCCCGAAGGAGTGGACGAGGCGGCCGTGCGCAAACAATTGCTGGCCGGTTACAACATCGAAATCGGGGCCGGCCTCGGTCCGCTCAAAGGCAAGATCTGGCGCATCGGGCTGATGGGCGAAACGTCCCGGAAGGAAAACGTGGACGCGGTCCTGGCGGCGTTGCGCGAAATTTTGAAAAGGTAGAGACGCCGCGCTGCGGCGTCCGGTCGGCGCGGCGCGCCGACCCTACCTTGCCACTGTGCCTTCAATTTGTCCGTGCGGCTCGTCGGTCGGGACGAACAGTTCATTTTTGTTTTCGAGGCCGAACGGCTTGAGATTGATGAGCAGGCAATGCTTGTTCGGCAGCGCGATGTGAACCTTGGAAATCGCCGGCGCGGTTTTCAAGGCTGCCTCGCCCATCTGGAACAGCGTCACCTGCGCCGACGGACTGTAATTTTTCGCAAACACCGCCAGCATCGCGTCGAGGATTTTTCCGTTCGTCCGGGAGTAGCTGTTGGGCTTCCTCCGGTATGTCCACACCGCCTCCAGTTTCGTTGCCAAAATCCGGTCGTTAGTCTCCGGCAACGTGGTGAATTCGTCGCGCAGGAAGTTCTCAAATCCCGAGGCGGTCGTCTTCAGGATGAGCAGGTCCCTGATGCCGGACTCGACCAGATTGCCCTTGCGCGTGCAGGCGATTTTCACGAACGGTCGGGCCGCGCCTTTTTCGCTGAACGAATGGGCATGAGGTTTGCCACCGACCGGAATCCTCGCCCAACAATGTTCCGTCAGGCTGACCTCGACCCGGCTGACGTGCCGGTAGGTTTTGAGAAAATGTTCGCTCAACGCGAGGCCGAATTCCTCCGTTTCCGCGCCGAGTTTTTGTCGGGCGAAAACGTTGACCGTGTTCTTCATCGAGTCCGTCGCCACGACGAGCCGATTGTCGGCCTTGGTGAAGGATGCGTCGAAGTCACCTTGCAGCATGACCTGCACTTCGAGTTCCTTGACGGCATGCCGCGGGCCGTTGCGGAAAACTTTCAGCACGCGCACCCGCGCCTTGCCATAGTGGTGCTGGATCAATTTCATGGCCGGAAACTTAGAGCGCACCGGACGATTCGTCCAAGACTTTCAGCAGAAAATCCACATCCGCGCGGTCGTGGAGCAGGGAGGGTGCGCCGGCCTGATCGAGATGGTGATGGCGGGGCGGTTGATTTATTCTATTTCGGTCCGCAGCCCGATCGGCTAGGCTGCCGGCGGAAGGAGAACTATGCGCAACCTCCAGCAAAAACCCGCCATCGCGCGCGGCGAACCAGAAGACCAATCTGTTCGCGTGAAACAAAATGAACTTGCGCACCGTTACTGAAATCAATTCGCTCTCCCGCGACGAATTCGTGCGCCTCATCGGCCCGGTGTTCGAACAGTCCCCCTGGATTGCCGAAGCCGCGTGGCAGAAGCGGCCATTTGCCAGCCGCGAGGCGCTGCATGCCGCCCTTTGTGAAATCGTGGCCGGCGCCGGCGCGGAAAAACAACTCGCGCTCATCCGCTCGCATCCGGATCTCGCAGGAAGGCTTGCGTCTGCCGGCGCGCTGACGGCTGCGTCCGCCCGCGAACAGGCCAACGCCGGCCTGGATCGGCTGACGCCCGAGGAAACCGGGCTGTTCCTGGAAAATAACGCCGCGTACCGCGCGAAGTTTGGTTTCCCGTTCGTGATTTGCGCGCGGCTCAACCGGAAGGAGGCCATCTTGAACGGCTTCCGCGCGCGACTGCCGAATTCCCGTGAACAGGAGGTTCAAACCGCCCTGCAGGAAATTTTCAAGATTGCCGAACTGCGCCTGAACGATTTAATTTCCAACTGACATGCCCGCAAAACTCAGCACTCACGTCCTGGATATCGCCCACGGCTGCCCGGCACCGGGGATGAAGATCGAACTGTGGCTGCTCGATGGCGACGACCGGACGCTCGTCACCACCGCCAAGACCAACGCGGATGGCCGGACCGACCAGCCATTGTTGAGCGCCGACGAAATGAAGCCCGGCCAATATGAAATCATCTTTTTCGTCGGCGATTATTTCACGGCCCGGGGGACACCGCTGCCCAAAACCCGTTTCTTCGACAAGGTTCCGGTGCGGTTGGGCATTGCCGACGCCGGTGCAAGCTACCACGTTCCTCTGCTGTGCTCGCCCTGGGCGTATTCGACGTATCGCGGAAGCTGATTTGCTGCAAATGAAGTTCCAAGCTCCAAACTCCAACATCCAGAGAAGCTCCAAACATCAAGCGCCAAAAACTTGCATGCGTTGGTTTGAAGTTTGGAGCTTCGAGTTTCTCCGGAGCTTGGATGTTGGCGCTTGGAGCTTTTCCGCATGAGCGCCAATTTCGCCAAGGTCGTCATGGAACGCTGCGCCGCGCTCGGCCAAATCTCCGACGAACCCGGCCGGCTCACCCGCACGTTCGCGTCGCCGGCCATGCGCCGGGCCAACAAACTCGTTGGCGGGTGGATGCGCGGAGCGGGAATGAAAACGCGCTCGGACGCGATGGGAAATCTGATTGGCCATTACGCCGGCCAGAAACCGGGGGCAAAGATTCTTCTGCTCGGCTCGCATCTCGACACCGTCCGCCGGGCGGGAAAATTCGACGGCCCGCTGGGTGTGATTCTCGCGATTGCCTGCGTTGAACAATTGCATCGGCACAAGATCCGGTTGCCCTTTGCCGTCGAAGTGGCCGGGTTTGCCGACGAAGAAGGCGTGCGTTACCAGACCGCCTGTCTCGGCAGCCGCGTGCTGGCGGGAACTTTCGGGGAAAAGGATTTGGACCGTAAAGACGCGGACGGAATTTCCATGCGGGAAGCGATCCGCCGGTTTGGCGGCAACCCGGCGCGGGTGAAACAATCGCGGCTCAATCCCGGTCAATTGCTGGGTTACGTCGAGGTGCACATTGAACAAGGGCCGGTGTTGGAACAGAGAAACCTTGCCGTCGGCGTTGTGACCGCCATTGCCGGGCAATCGCGCTTCAAAATCTCATTTACCGGCCACTCCGGCCACGCCGGCACGGTGCCGATGGACCTGCGGCAGGATGCGTTGTGCGCGGCGGCGGAGTTCATTGTGGCCGTGGAAAATTTTGCCCGCAAAACAAACGGCCTGGTGGCCACCGTCGGCCGGATTTGTGCCGAACCCGGCGCAAGCAATGTGATTCCCGGCACGGCCACGCTGACGCTCGACGTGCGGCACGGGAAGGATTCCGTCCGGCTCGCCAGTTGCGCGGCGCTACAGAAACTCGCGCGGCAGATTGCCGGGACGCGCAAAACGAAAGTTGTCTGGCAACCCGTGCAACAAACGGCGTCCGTCCCGTGTTCGCCGCAACTTTCCGGCAGGTTGAAACGCGCCGTAAAAAAGCATCAGCGCGAAGTTGCCGCCCTGCCCAGCGGCGCGGGACACGATGCCGCGGTGATGGCCCAAATCACCCCGGCAGCAATGCTGTTCGTCCGCTGCAAAGGCGGCGTGAGCCATCATCCGGATGAGTCGGTGCGCGGTTCGGATGTGCGCGTGGCGTTTGAGGTGATGAACGATTTTCTGCGGCGGCTGGCCGACGAATATGCGTGAGTTCGACCTTTATTTCCGCGGCCAGACCTTTTTTCTGGACGACAAAATTGTGGCCAAACCCGCCGGCCGTCTGGTAAAACCTGCGTCATGAACGACCTGTTTGGATTCAGCCGTGATATCGTCAAGGAACGTTACGCGCTGCGCACCCCGTCGGGCTTTGTGCCCAGTGTTTTGCCCGGCTGGAGCAACGCGGTTTGCATCGTGCAAATTTCACCGGCCATGGGCGCGAATTTTTCCCAATGGCTCGTCACGTTCGAAGCCGATGGCGAAGGCCGTGGCAACACGGGGGCCATCGAATATCTCGTTTATTTGCTCGCCGGCAGGTGCGCGGCAAAGGTTTCCGGTAAAAAACAGGAGCTGACTGGAGGCGGCTACCTCTATCTGCCACCGCAAACGGATTTTCAATTCAAGGAGGCCGAAAAGGGTACGCAGTTGTTGATCTTCCAGAAAAAATTCGAGCCTTTGGCTGGCGCGAAACAACCGGGCATCATCGTCGGTCACGAAAAGAAAGTCGCCGCCAGACCGTTTTTGGGCAACGCCGACGCCCGTTTACAGGTGTTGTTGCCGGACAAGCCGGAGTTCGATATGGCGGTGAACATTTTCACCTATCACCCGGGGGCAACCCTGCCGTTCGTCGAAACCCACGTCATGGAACACGGGCTGCAGATGCTGCGCGGCCAGGGAATTTACCGGCTTGACGCGGACTGGCATCCGGTGCAGGCGGGCGATGTCATCTGGATGGCGCCGTATTGCCCGCAATGGTTTGTGGCGATGGGCAAAACGCCCGCGAGCTACATTTATTACAAGAACGTAAACCGCGCACCGATGTGAGATGAAAGCTTCAAATTCCAAGCTCCAACATCCAATATCCAGGGAATTTCCGAATCAAAGCTCCAACATCCAAGCACCAAGCTCCAGAGAAGCTCTAAGTTTCAAACACCAAACACCGTGCGCTCCCGGATTTGAAGCTTGGGGCTTGATCCCGCCCATGCGGGACTGGAACTTGGAGGTTGGTGCTTGGAGTTTTTTGCATGAATCCACTCACGATTGACATTCAAAGATTGCAGCGCGAGATCGACGAACTCGCGTTGATTACCGAAGCCGAGCCGCCAGTCGTCACGCGTGTGCTGTTTTCGGAAGCCGATCTCCACGGGCGCGAGTTCGTGAAACAACTTTGCCGCGAAGCGGGCCTAACGCTTCGCGCGGACGCGGTCGGAAATATTTTTGCGCGCTGGGACGGCGCCAACCGGAACTTGGCCCCGGTGGGCACCGGTTCGCACATTGACGCGATTCCGAACGCCGGGAGATACGACGGCGTGGTTGGCGTCCTCGGGGCCATCGAAGCCATTCGCGCACTGAAAAAAACCGGTCACCGCCCGCAGCGGGCCATCGAACTGGTTGTTTTCACCGCGGAAGAACCGACGCGTTTTGGCATCGGTTGTGTGGGCAGCCGGTTGTTATCCGGAATGCTGGCGCCGGAAAAGGCGGCGGCATTGCGGGATCGTGACGGGAAAAGCCTGGACGAATGGCGTCGGGGCGCGGGATGCACCGGTTCATTGGATTCCGTCCGTTTGCCGAAGGATTGTTACGCGGCCTTTGTGGAATTGCACATTGAACAGGGACCGATTCTGGAGCGGGAAAACACAGCCATCGGCATCGTGGAAAAAATCGCCGCGCCGAGCACGCTGCGGATGCAGTTGACGGGGGAGGGCGGACACGCGGGCGGGACGCTCATGCCGGGGCGGCGTGACGCCTTGCTGGCCGGGGCGGAAATCGCGCTGGCGGTGGAGCGGGCCGTGACCGGCAGCGGCAGTCCGGATACCGTGGGCACGACCGGGGTTTTCCGCATCGAACCCGGCGCCGTGAACAGCGTGCCGTGCCGCGCGTTGCTGGAGATTGACGTTCGTGACACAAACGTGGCGACCCGCGATGCGGCCCTGGTGCAGATCGAAACCGCCGCGGCGGAAATCTGTCAACGTCGCCGCGTGGCTTTGCAGTCGGAACGGGTCAATGTGGATCCCCCCGCCATTTGCGACGGGTCGCTTGTGGAATTGGTCAACGGCGTTTGCCGGCAACTGGGCGTGTCGCACAAGAAAATGATCAGCCGCGCGTATCACGACACTCTCTTCATGGCCCAGCTTTGTCCAGGCACGATGATTTTCATTCCCTGCCGTGGTGGTGTGAGCCACCGGCCGGACGAATTTTCCTCACCGGAACAGATTGAAACAGGCGTGCGCGTTCTGGCGCAAACCCTGGCGCAGGCAGCGGGCTGAGGAAAGATTCCATGGTGTTCACGTCCACTTCCGGGAAATGAGCCGGGCGCATTATTCCATTGTCCGGTCCTGCCTCGATTTGGTGGACACGAGAACCGGCAGCTCCGCAGAAGATTGGCACCTTGTTGTACAAATCCTTCGGCGTACCGCCGGATGATCAGGACGATTTCACGCCGCCATGGACGCTGCTTCAACGGAAGGCGTCTCGTGTTCGGAGATTTTGACGCGCATTTTTTCCAAGGCTTCCTCTTGAATCTGCCGAATTCGTTCACGCGTGACTCCGAGCCGCTCGCCAATTTCCTCCAATGTTTTGGGCTTGCCGTCATCCAGCCCGAACCGCATGGCCAGGATCTTGTTTTCCCGGGGCGTGAGCGTAGCCAAGACGGTCTGGACCAGTTCCGTGTCGTTTTCCCGGACCAGCCGGTCGAAGGGTGCCGCGGCATTCGGGTCCGCCACCACTTCGGAAATCCGCTGCGGCTCGTCGGTTCCAATCGGGGCGTCGAGTGAAATGGGCGCCTTGGATGCGTCGCGATATTGCTGGATGCGTCGGGGATTGAGTCCCAGATGGTCCGCCACCTCCTGGTCCGTCGGTTCGCGGTCGAAGGCCGCCCGCAGTTTTACCTCCGCCTTCCGGATGTGCGCCACTTTGTCCACCACGTGCACGGGCAACCGGATGGTTTTGGATTGATTGGCCAGCGCCCGCATCATGGATTGCTTGATCCACCACGAGGCATAGGTGGAGAGCTTCGCGCCTTTGCGGGGATTGAACCGTTCCACGCCCTTCATCAGGCCGATGTTGCCCTCGTTGATCAGGTCGAGCAACGGAAGTCCCAGCCCTTCGTAATCGCGGGCGATCTTCACCACCAACCGCAGGTTGGCGGTAATCATCCGCTCGCGTGCCCGGCGGTCACCTTTTTTGATGCGCTTCGCAAGGGCGATTTCTTCCTTTGGCGTGAGCAGTTTCACCTGCCCGATTTCGCGAAGATATAATTGCAACGTGTCGCCGCGGAGTGATTCTGATGGATTTGACTCCGTTGCTGCGACGCTTGGTTTCAATGCCGTTCTCATATTGGCCTTTTCTTCAATTCGGTTGCCGGTCGTCCGCTTCAGGCCTTAACCACGAGTCCTTCCAGCCGCGACACGATCGCTTTTCTTCCGGCGGCACCGATGACCCGATCGCGGACCGCGCCATCGGCGAAATAAAGCAATGTCGGGATGGATTGGATCTGGTAATGCCGGGCCAGACCGGGATTTTCATCCACGTTCACCTCGGCAACTTTGACGTGTCCGGCCTGCTCCGTGGCAATTTCCTCCAGCACCGGGGCGATCATTTTGCAGGGACCGCACCACTCAGCCCAAAAGTCCACCAGCACCGGCTGGCCGGATTTCAGGACCTCGGCTTCAAAATTGGCTTCATTCACTTCGACAGTCGCTTTCATGTTTAATTCCTGGTTGATGGTTGTTTGCTGTTCGGAAGGCGCAGGCAGCCGGTTACGCTGTCAGGGCGATGACCGGCCTGCTCTGCCGCATGGATTGCTGACGGGCGTTCCAAGCGGCCACCTCTTGGATTTTCTCCATTGCGAGAGTGGGGAAAAACAGGTGCGGATATTTCGTTTGCCAGGCTGCCGCTTCGGCTTCATTCAGGGCCAGCCGAACCAGCCGTTCAGGCGCCGCAAGCGCGCGGCTTGATTCCGCGAGGATCGCCTCTTTGACCCCGGCGATCTGCGCCCGGATCTTCCGGCATAATGCCTTGCAGGCGTTCCAGGCCGGCCTGCCGTTTCCACTATTTTCATTCGTGCTTGTCTGTTTCATCTTCTTCCCTTTCGGTATTATGTAATATAAACAGTTACATATTCTCACAAAAAAAGAGACTGTCAACCACCTTTTTTTGCGGTGCCCGGACACGCGGCCTTGATCATGCCGAGCACCCCGGCCAGGGTGGTTTTCTCCAGGTCCCGTTCCAAGGCGCTTTCCGCCGACGCAAAGACCCGGTTTAAGGTCTCCCGGATGCAATGGCCCACCGGGCAGGCCGCGTTGGCTTTTCGGGTGGGACTGGCAAAAGGCTCAACGGCTTCCACTGCCCGATAGACCTCAGCCAGATTGATACGGCCGGGGGAACGACTTAAACGGGAGCCGGACCCCGCGCCCTTGCGGGTCTCCACCAGCCGGGCCCGCTGCAACGACAGCAGGAGCCGCCGGATGATGACGGGATTGGTGTTGACGCTGCCCGCCAGCATTGCCGACGTGACCGGGTCGCCCTCCTTGTAAGCGAGGACGGCCAGCACGTGCACGGCCATGGCAAAGCGACAACTCGTTCGCATAATCGTTCTTTAATCAGTAAGCGCAGAGATTACATTTGTCAACTGGTTTCTATATCTGGTGGAACATCAGTCAACACGGACAATCCCGTCTCGCACGACGCCGGTCATCCAGGCGAATTTGCATCAGTCGCAACTCCGTTCGCAGGTTCCAGCCGGTATGCGCCCAAAATTTCACGCCCGCCGCATTGTTGGCGAAGAGGAAGATGTTGCATTTTTGAATGCCGGCCTTGCGGAGTTTCGCCAGACAAGCACTGATCAGTTGCCGGCCGATGCCCCGCTGACGATACCGCCGGGCTACCGCCAGATGATGCAGGTAACCGCGCCGGCCGTCGTGGCCGCACAACACCGCGCCAAGGATTCGGCCATCCTTCTCCGCAACGAAGCTGAGGCGCGGGTTGCGTCGCAAAAACGCGGCGATGGCGCGGCGTGTGTCGGATTCGTTCAGCCCCACGCCTTCCGTGCGCCGCCACAAGGCGATGACCGCGTCGTAATCTTCGACACGGAAAGAGCGGACGATTGTTCTATTGTTACCGGGACTGCACATAAACAACCGAGTTGGATGGAGCTTCGATGGAAATCACTCACGCACCAGCGCCGCCGGACGATTACCGGCGTGCTGATGGATCGCTTCGCCCAACCAGGCGATGGTTTGGCCCAGATCCTTCATGTTGCGCGAAGCCTCGTCGTCCTCCGCCACCTCGCCCTTGTCCAAACCAAACCCGAGGTTCCAATACGTGGAGCCTGGCACGATGGCGCCGGACATGAGAAACATGTGGTTCATCGTGTCAAAGGCGTGCGTGCCCCCGCCGCGCCGGACCGCCACCACGGCCGCGCCGATTTTCCCGCGGAACAATCCGCCGTTGGCCAGCGACACCAGCCCGGCGCGATCCAGCAACGCCTTCATCTCGGCGCTCACGTCGGTGAAATACGTCGGCGAGCCGAGGATGATCGCGTCGGCGGCAGCCATTTTCTCGAAGCACGGGTTGAAAGCGTCGTCCTTCTGGCGGCACCGGGAATTTTTCTTTTTGAAACACTGGTAACAGGCCTGGCATCCGCGGATGGACGTTCCCCGAGCTGGACGAACTCGGTTTTCCAGCCAGCGTCGGTTAGCGGCGCCAGCACCTTTTTCAAGAGAATTTCAGTATTCCCGCCCTTGCGCGGGCTTCCATTAATGGCAACAGCTTTCATAATTTTAATCTGTGATTCCAAGCTGGTTACATTCCCCGCTTTTCCCGGCCAGTGTCAATGCCGAACCGAAGTTGAAAAGCAAACCCGCAAGCCGCCGCCGAGGATGAATTGGGCAACAAAATGCGTCGCCCCTGTCGCGCCGAAGTTTGGCGCGGGCGGGCGAGACGGAGAAAATCTTTCGTATTCATAATTCCAATTTACCTGACGTTTCTGCCACCACGCGCGCGACCAACTTGGTCATGTAATCTTGCGGAGGCCCTGCCTTGCTCAAAATTCCATAGACCAATCTTTCGCAATAAATCGAAGCCAACTCCTTTTGAGATAGATTTTGAAGCTGCTGATAATTTGGTGCGGTTTTCAAAAAGCCCAGCAAGATTTCTTTGGGCGTTTTGCTGTAACAGTTGAAAAAACAGTCGTATAAATCGAGCGGGTCGGTGATTCCTTCCTTTGTGTGTGGCTTATCCACGCCAAAGAAAGTATCTGGAAATTTTCGATATGCGGCGAGTTCTTCATCGGTTAAAGGACAGGAAAACATTTCCTGCTTTCCATCGGACAACTTGTAAATACCAAACGCGGACTTTTCTTTCTCCATCACAACAGCGTGCTGAAGTTCACCGATCATCTCTCCGCCCTTGCCGTCGGGCAGTCGGTATTTATTTCCAATTATCAATCGCCCCTGCGATTTATCTTCGCTAAAAGCAAATTCAGGAATTTCTCCGTCAAATGTCGAAGGGGGGAAACCATGCGCCGCCATTGATTTCATGAGGCTGGTAATCTCTTGGTGCTTTTCCCGCAATTTCAGCGCAGCGCGAATATCAGAATATTGATCCCCAAATTTGAAATCGGGAATCTTGAATCCTTCAACCAACGCGCAGCGTTTGCACGGTGTATTCTGGCTGTAGTAATATGGATTGTTTGTAACGATTACGTAAGCGGGAGGTGCGGGTTGTCCCTTGATGGTAAGTGTTCCCTCCTTCGCCCATAGGTTTTTGAGGACACCTCCAAGCACTTCAACTGTCCGCTGGTCATCGGCATCATCGGGGACATTCACCTCGATGAAAACCAGCCTCGTGTATTGTGCATTCTTTTTGAGTGCTTTGTAGAGCTGATCGCCAACATCAAGAGACGATTTGTCAGGCAGCCGCATTTTTGCCTCAACGGAGAATCGTTTTCCTGTTTTCGGAAAAGTTGCAGTGAGTTCACAGTGCGATGTTGTTGAATCGGTTTCATCTTCAAATTCAATCTCAAAGCCAGCTCGAACCAACGCACCAGCCATATAGGTCTCGTAGTAAGCTCCGTAAAACTGATCTCGGTTTTTAAGGCGATTCAGAAGGATATTTTGAACCTTCGCGTTGTGTTCGAGGGAATACAAATCGTAAGCAAGACCCAAATATGCCGAAACGACGCCAGTGGTCGGAGCATCATGCACTTTGCCACGCTCTTTAATGAACGCGTTCATGTAAACCGTCGCATCGTGATACCAATTGAGAATTGGATGGCGTTCCTCACGAGACTTTTTTAGTTCAGCATTTCCCCAATCTGAACCGAACAGCATTTTCATGTAATCAAACAGGAAATCATGAAATGTTTTCCAAGTGCGCGAATGGAACAGTTTGCTTCCAACCGCTACAATCTGATATCCTTGGAAAACTGTTGAAATAATCGACTTTCCAAAACCTTGTTGCTGCTGACGTTGCTTCTGAAAAGCCTCAATCTGTTCAAGTTTTATTTTGAGCGCTTCTGGATCAGGAGTCGGTGGCTTCGGCGAAGACTGTGCGGCAACACCGCCGTGGCATTTCTTAAATTTCTTGCCACTGCCACAAGGACACGGGTCGTTACGTCCGACCTTTTGCTTTTTGCCAAAGCCATTCATCAGCACTGATTCTATTACATTCACAACTCATTTTCCCGATTTTTAGGAGAGCGAGCTTCGACGCCCGCCCTCCCGTTGTTTCATTCATTCAGGAACAGCTTCCATTCCGCGACGCCGTGGGCGTTGCGAATGAGGGCCGACACCGGCAGTTCCCCGCAGGGCGGGTTGCGCGGCTGGAGTCAGACAACCGCTGTCACCCGGTATTGGTTTTGCGCATTGGCGAGTTTTAATTTCAGGACATCGCCCTGCTTCCGACCCAGGAGCTGTTCGCCCAGCGGCGATTGCGGTGTAATTACCAATATTTCCCGCTTTTCATGCAGCACCTCCGTGCCGCCCGCCCGGGGGCCGATGAAGTAAGCCGTTTTTTCCGCGTTAAATTCCAGTTCCACGAAGGCCCCGATATCAATGAGTTCGCCCGCCCCGAACTTGCGCGCGTCCAGCTTTTCGAAAGCGGCAACGGCACCTTGGATTTCCGCCGCCTGCCGGGATTGTCCCCGTGCCAGATAAGAGGCTTCGAGTCCGCGGGTATCGTATTTGTTCTCGGCCTTGCTCTGCTCGTGCGTGGCTTCCGCGCGCGAGGCCTGGGCCGCCCGGAAATAAACCTCCAGTTCGTCCGTGAGCCGGGCAACGATCTTCTTGATGAGCGCGCGTTTGTTCATGCCAATGCCATGGGAAAGAGGCAATCATATTGCACCGTCAAGTTCTTGGCCAGATTTCGCGGTTGGTCCTCGTCGCCCAATCATCCGCAATTCCCCCATCTGTTTATGAAGAAACTTTTCCCTTGACTCCTTTTTTAAGACCAGCTACCTTTAATAAAAAAGGTAGCTTGTTGAATGTTTAAACATGAGTGTGAATGAAAAATTTTCCGCGATTCGAAAGGGCCTGCTTGAGTTCCTTGTGTTGCAAATCATCGCGGCGGAGAAGGTATACGTGGCGGACATCTTGAAACAGTTGAGCGCGACCCAATTCGCCACCCAGGAAGGCACGCTGTATCCGTTGCTGAGCAAAATGCGCCGCGAAGGGCTCCTGGATTATGAATGGAAGGAATCCGAGGCCGGGCCACCCCGCAAATATTATGAGCTTACCGCGAAGGGCCAGGAGCAACTGCGCGAAACGCTGGAGTACTGGGGCGAGATCAACGGGACGGTGAAAAAATTGGGACAAAAATAAAACGGAGACAAACCTGACATGAACAAAGTCATCACCATCAATCTAGGCGGCAACGCGTATCAACTCGAGGAAGGCGGCTATGATATTCTGCGCGCCTATGTGGAAACCGCGGCCGCACAACTGCAAGGCAACCCGGACCGGGATGAAATCCTCTCGGACATCGAGGGGGCGATCGGGGAGAAGTTCCGCGCGCTGTTGGCCAGTCACAAGACGGTGGTGGAGACAAAGGAGGTCGGCGCCGTTCTGACGGAGATGGGGCCGATCGAGGCGGACGCGGGCAAAGCCACGGACCCAGGCGCCAGCAGCGCTGGTGCCTCGAGCGGCGCAAGCGGTCCCAAAACGGCGGGAGAAGAACGGGCAGCGGGACACGGCGGGCCGCCAAGGCGGCTCTACCGGATTCACGAGGGCGCGATGATCGCCGGCGTTTGCAATGGGATCGCCGCCCACATGAACGTTGATCCGACCCTCGTGCGGCTTGCCTTTGTTCTCTTGACGATATTTTGGGGAACCGGGTTGCTCGTCTATGTGGTGATGGCGATCGTGGTGCCCGAGGCGAATTCACCGGAGGAAAAGGCGGCGGCGTCCGGTATTCCATCAACAGCGCAGGAATTCATCCGGCGCGCGAAGGAAGGGTATTACGAGGCAATGAAGGGCTTCCCGGACCGCAAGGCGCGCCGCGAATGGAAGCGCCGGTTCAAGCGGGAAATGCGCGCGAATGCGGACCAGTGGCGGTATAATTGGCACAGCTATTGGGCGGAGCATGCCCCTTTCATCCCGGGATGGGCTTCGCGCTGCCCGTACTCTCGTTGCTGCACGGCGCGGCGACAGTCCTTTGGCTCTGCGCCTTGATCTCGCTGCTGGCGACCGGCACCGTGTTCGGGTTGGCGCTGCCGGCCAGCGTGCCGGTTTGGGTCGCGGCGCTTTTGCTGTTTATCGCCTATGGCATTCTTGTGGGACCGCTGAAAGCGACGCGACGCTCGTGCTATTGGGGTTTGGGCCGGCCAAGATGGACCTGGTCCTTCGTTTTTCTTCTGGATGCGGTGGTCTGGCTCGCGGTTGTGGCCGTCCTCCTATGGCTGGCCGTCCATTATTTTCCGGAATTGCGCGATGCGGTTCACGGCATTCCTGCACTTGCGCACCAGGCTGCGGACGACATCCGAACGTGGTGGCATGGGAAGTGAAACGGTCGCTTGGCTGTTTTTGAAACGGCGGGGAACAAATCCGCTTCTTCCCTGCCAAATTGAGAATATCTGCCCATCAACATTGAGTGTTTTTTCAGTTTCCAACTTTATTCCTTGGATACAAGAGCAGCGGGAAAGTCTCTTTTTCACTCCACCGTCACGCTCTTGGCCAGGTTGCGCGGCTTGTCCACGTCGCAGCCGCGGACGACGGCAATGTGATACGCGAACAACTGCAGCGGCACCGCCGCCAGAACCGGATAAATCGGTTCCAGCGCCTTCGGCAGGAAAATCACGTCGTTGGCCACCTTCCCGATTTGTTTGTCGCCCTCGGTGGCCAGCGCAATGATGAGGCCTTTGCGCGCGCGAATCATCGCCAGGTTCGCCATCGTTTTGTCATACATCGAATCCTGCGGCACGAGGAAGACCGTCGGTGTCTTCCGGTCAATCAATGCAATCGGGCCGTGTTTCATCTCCGCCGCTGAATAACCCTCGGCGTGGATGTAGGAAATTTCCTTCAGCTTGAGCGCGCCTTCGAGCGCAATCGGGAAAGTGTAGCCGCGACTGAGGAAAAAGAAATCGTCGGCCTTCGCATATTTCTTTGCGAGTTTCTTGAACGCGTTATTTTGCGCGAGGATGGCTTCGAGCTGTTTGGGCACGGCTTCGAGCGCGTGCAAAATCTCCAGCGCCCGGCGGGCGGAAAGATTGCGCATCCGGCCCAGATGCACTGCCAGCAACGTAAGAATCGTGAGCGTGGAGACGAAAGCCTTGGTTGAGGCAACGCCGATTTCCGGGCCAGCGTGCATGTAAATGCCGCCGTCGGATTCGCGCGCGATGGAACTGCCCACGACGTTAACGATGGCCAGCGCGCGGTGGCCGCGGCGTTTGGCTTCGCGCAGCGCGGCGAGCGTGTCCGCCGTTTCGCCGGATTGCGAAAGGACGAGCAGCACGGTGTTTTTTTCAAGCGGCGCATTGCGATAACAAAATTCGTGCGCGAATTCGACTTCGACCGGAATTTGCGCCAGTTCCTCAATCAAATACTCACCCACGAGCGCCGCGTGCCAACTCGTGCCGCTGGCGGCAATGACGATGCGGTCAATCGAACGCAACTCGGCGAGCGTCAAGTTCAGGCCGCCGAACCTGGCGGTCGCGCCTTCCTGGTCCACACGGCCACGCAGGGCGTTTTCCACGGTGCGCGGCTGCTCGAAAATTTCCTTGAGCATGAAATGCTCGAAATCGCCGCGGGCGGCGTCCTCCTGGCTGAATTCGAGCTTACTGATCTGGACATTGGCGGTGTCCGTACCGAGATTCAAAACGTCGAAGCGCTCGGGCGTGACCGTGGCCACGTCGTAATCGTTGAGGTAAACAACCTTTTTGGTGTGGGCGACAATGGCGTTGGCATCGCTGGCCAGAAAATTTTCGCCCTGGCCAATGCCGATGATGAGCGGCGAACCGCGCCGCGCACCGACGATGGTGCCGGGCTGATCAGCGGAAATCACCGCCAGGCCGTAGGTGCCGATGACTTCACGGAGCGCGTCACAAACGGCCTGAGTCAACGGATTGGAATTGCCGTTTTTTCCATTTCCACCCTGGCCGCGCCGTTTCTCGTAATAATCGCCGATCAAATGCGCGAGCACCTCGGTGTCGGTGCCGGAGCGGAATTTGTGTCCGGCCTTGAGCAGCTTTTCCCTGAGCGCGTCATAATTTTCAATGACGCCGTTGTGGACGATGGCGATTTGGCCGGATTGATCGAGATGCGGATGGGAATTGATATCCGACGGCGGCCCGTGCGTGGCCCAGCGCGTATGGGCGATGCCGAGGTTTCCCGCGGCCGGTTCGGATTTCAACAGGCGCGCGAGGCCCTCATCAATCCGGCCCTTTTTCTTGCGCACAAGCAGATCAGAATCATGCACCACGGCGACGCCCGCACTGTCGTAGCCGCGATATTCCAGCCGTCGCAATCCCTCAAGCAGGATGGGTGAGGCCGTTTTTTTACCGACGTATCCAATGATGCCGCACATAAAAACGAACTAAAATTTTCCCTCACCCTGACCCTCTCCCATCCGATGGGCGAGGGAACAGCAAAGCCTGTCTCTCGAACTTTTAACAACGCTTGTAATGCCGACCGACTGACGACAATTCCCCCTCTCCTTGGGGGAGAGGGCCGGGGTGAGGGACGTTCTCTATCCTCTCACTCAAGCGTGTCCCAAAATCCAATCTGCCGCTTTGCTCACGTCGTCCACGACGACGGCGCGCGAAATGGTTTCCGGCGATTCGCGTACCAATTCCGCGCCGTAGCCGGTGCGAACGAGGATGCTCTTTTTCACGCCCGCATTCCAGCCGCATTCCAAATCACTCAATTTGTCGCCGATCAAATAGCTTTGCGCCAGGTCCAGGCCGAATTCGTCCCGCGCGTCCAATAAAAATTGCGGCGACGGTTTGCGTCCATGGCTCGGTTCGTCGGGTTTTTCCGGCGCGATGTAAATTTTCTCGAAGCATACGCCGCCGCGCGCCAGTTCGTGGCAAAGATGCCCGTTGACGCGTTCCACGTCGGCAAGCGTGAAGTAGCCGCGCCCGATGCCGGACTGGTTCGAGACGATGAACAGCTTGAAGCCCGCATCGCAAAGTCGTTTCAAACCAATCGGCGTGGACGGAAAAATTTCCACGTCTTCCGGCCGGCGCAAATAATTTTTTTCCGCAATGAGGGTTCCATCGCGGTCGAGGAATACAGCCCGGTTCATTCCGGCAAATTGTGGTTTGATTATGGTAAGAATGGAATTGAATTTTTTGCGGCGTTGGCGCATCTTCCCACCCCATGAATAAAGGCAGATTGGGTATTTTGGTCGGGGGCGGACCGGCGCCCGGCATCAACGGCGTCATCGCGGCGGCCACCATTGAAGGCGTCAACCAGGGCTTCGAAGTCATCGGTTTTTATGACGGCTTCAAATGGCTCGCGGCGGGCGAGGCGCAGCATTGCCGGCCGCTGGCGATTCGTGACGTGACGGGGATTCACCTGCGGGGCGGCTCGATTCTCGGCACCTCGCGCACGAACCCGACCAAGTCCGAAACCAGCATGAAGAACGTGTTCAAGGTTTTTGAACAGTTGGGCATCACGACGCTGGTGACGATTGGCGGCGATGACACCGCTTTTTCCGCCAGTCAGGTCACCAAGCGCAGCAATGGAAAAATCCACGTCGCGCACGTGCCCAAGACAATTGACAACGACCTGCCACTGCCCGGATCGACGCCGACGTTCGGCTTTGAAACAGCACGGCATTACGGCGTGCACATCGTGCGCAATCTGGCCGAGGACGCCCGCACCACGTCGCGCTGGTACATCATCATCAGCATGGGCCGCGCGGCGGGGCATCTGGCACTCGGCATCGGCAAGGCGGCGGCGGCCACGCTGGTCATCATCCCGGAGGAATTTCACAACCGTCAGGTGTCGGTGGATGAAGTCTGCGACATCATCATCGGTTCCATCATCAAACGCATGGCGGAAGGCTCGCAAAATGGCACCGTCATTCTTGCCGAAGGCCTCATCGAGGCGATGGGCGAGCAGGGACTGATCAAGGCGCTGCCCGAGGGGCAATTGGAGCGTTTCGGCAAGATCGTGCGCGACGACCACGGCCACTTGCGGCTCGGTGAAATTGAATTTGGCCGCCTGATGAAGGAACTTTTGAATCAGCGTCTGGAAAAACTCGGCATCAAAATGACCTTCATTGACAAGGACCTTGGCTACGAACTGCGCTGCGCCGACCCGATTCCGTTTGACGCCGAATACACGCGCGACCTCGGTTACGCCGCGGTGAAATTTTTGCTGTCGCCCGAGGCCGAAAAATACGGCGCCATCATCAGCTTTGTGGACGGCAAGATGAATCCGCTGCCTTTCGACAAGATGCTCGATCCGAAGACCGGCCGGATGCAAAACCGGAAGGTCAACGTGGACGGCGAGGCCTTCGAATGCGCCTGCGCGTACATGATCCGGCTCGAACGCGAGGATTTCGAGAACACCAAACATCTCGCCAAGCTCGCCGCCGTTGTCAAACAGACGCCTGAGCAATTCCGCGTGCGCTTCGGCTATCTCGTCGGCTTGAAGTAAAATTCATCGAAACCAAAACGGCGGCGGGGCATTTCCTGCCGCCTTTTGCGCACTTAACCGGTTGGAACAAACCGGCTTCTCCGGCATCCCATTAATTGAAGTGGCGCGTTAACTATTCGCGCGTTAAGCTGGTTTATGTTTATTGTTGGACTCGGGGTTGCCGCGCCGCCGCAGCGTTATGCGCAACGTGAATGTTGGGACGCGCTGCAAAATTCCGTGCCGTTCACGCGGCTGGCCCCGCGTTCGCGTACCATCCTCAAAAAAGTTCTTTGCGGCGAGAATGGGATTACTTCGCGCCACCTGGCACTCGATCCGTTGACCGAGGTGTTTGATTTGACGCCGGACGCGCTGCAAGCACGCTTCGCCAAACACGCGCCCACACTCGCCGCTGAGGCCGCCCGGCGCGCCTTGCAGGATGCGGACTGCGCGCCCGTGGAAATTGACGCCGTGCTCATCAGCACCTGCACGGGCTATTTGTGTCCGGGACTCACCAGCTACGTCGGGGAACGGCTTGGCCTGCGCCCTGATGTTTTCACTCTTGATCTGGTCGGCCAGGGTTGCGGCGCAGCGTTGCCGAATTTGCGGACCGCCGAGGCCATCCTCGCCGCCCATCGCGCCAAAAAGGTTTTGTCCGTCTGCGTCGAAGTTTGCAGCGCGGCATTTTATCTCGATGACGACCCCGGGGTGCTCGTCAGCGCCTGTTTGTTCGGTGACGGCGCAGGCGCGGCGGTGCTTGCCGCCAAGCCGCGATCGAACCGGCGGCGCGTCGAATGGAAATTCGGTTCATCCTGCCTCGCGCCCGACAAGCGCGACACGCTGCGTTTCAGTCACAAGAGCGGCATGCTGCGAAATATCCTTCTGCCGGAGGTCCCGCAGATTGTTGGTGACGAGGCGGCCAAGCTTTTGGCCGGGGCACTCGCTTCCGCGGGCGTGAAACGCGACCGCGTGGCCGGCTGGATTTTCCACTCGGGCGGGCGCGACGTGTTGCTGGCCTTGCGCGACAAGCTCGGTTTGACCGAATCCGACGTGCGCCACAGCGCCGCGGTCCTGCGCGAATTCGGCAACGTCAGCAGTCCGACCGTGCTGTTTGTGCTCGAACGCGCCTTGCATGACGCCGTGCCGGACGGATTGTGGTGGATGTCGGCGTTCGGCGCGGGGTTCAGTTGCCACGGCGCGTTGCTGGCAGTGGGTTAAAATCGTTCTCGTTCTCGTCTTTCGGTCTCGAAATGAAACGCATCGTCCAGCCCGAACTGCTTGACACGCTGCCGGCCGATGACCCGGGCGCCATGCACTCCCGCCGCGATTTACGCCGTGTCAACGCCTGGATGCGCAATCACGCAATCATGGCGAAGGCATTGCAAACCGCCGTGGATGGGCTTCCGCCAAAACAAATCGTCGAACTCGGTGCAGGCGATGGCGATTTCCTGCTGCGCGTCGCAAGAAAAATTTCCCGGCGCTGGCCAAAGGTGAACGTGACGCTGCTTGACCGCCAAAAAGTTGTGACCCCACAAACACTCGCATCCTTTGCGTCGCTCGGCTGGCGCGCGGAAGCGGTCGTCGCGGACGTTTTTGACTGGCCGCAAACTCCGGCCCCTGCGGACATCGTCATCGCAAATGAAGTTCTGCACCATTTCGACGACGCGCGGCTGGCCGGGTTGTTTCGAGTGATTGCCGGTCGCACGCGCTGGTTCATCGCCATCGAGCCGTGGCGCGCCTACTGGCCGCTGTTTTGCAGCCGGCTGCTTTGGGCGATTGGCTGCAACTCCGTCACGCGGCACGACGCGTTCGTGAGCGTGCGTGCGGGATTTTCGGGCGATGAGCTTTCCGTGTTGTGGCCGGACAAAAAAAACTGGCATTTGACCGAACGCCGCGCCGGATCCTTCAGCCATTTGTTTGTCGCGCGGCGAATGAATTGAACGGCATGGCGGCGAAACCCATCACAATTATTGGCGGCGGATTGGCCGGGTTGACGCTCGGCATCGGCCTGCGCCGGCGCGGGGTGCCGGTGACCCTGTGGGAGGCTGGGCATTACCCGCGCCATCGCGTTTGCGGCGAATTCGTCAGCGGCCGCGGCCAGGAAACGCTCTCCCGGCTGGGTTTGCGCGAACTGCTTGAACACGCGGGCGCCGTACAGGCCGGTACCGCGGCTTTTTTTTCGGCCACGCAATCCGCTCCGCCGCGTTCCCTGCCGGCCCACGCGCTTTGCCTTTCGCGTTTCACGATGGACCACGCGCTCGCCGTGGAATTTCGCCGGCTCGGCGGGGAATTGCTCGAAGACCAGCGCCGCCGCGATGCAGATTTCGGCGAAGGAATTGTCCGCGCCACGGGACGGCGCGCGCAAACGGAGAAAAGCAGTTCGCGGTGGTTCGGCCTGAAAGTACACGCGCGCAATGTTCCGCTGGCCGCCGATCTGGAAATGCACGTTTCACCACGGGGCTATGTCGGCCTGTGCCGGGTGGATGGCGGCGCCGTGAACGTTTGTGGATTGTTTCGCCGGCATGCGGGCGAGGACCACACGCCGCAAAACTGGCGCGAATGGCTGCGCGGTCAGGCCGGTTCGCCATTGAACCGGCGGCTGGCCCCGGCGGAGTTCGACGAAGGCTCGTTTTGTGCGGTGGCCGGAATTTCGTTGCGACCGCAACGCGCCGCCGCGCGCGCCGAATGTTGCGTCGGTGACGCCATCACCATGATTCCGCCCGTGACGGGCAACGGGATGTCCATGGCGTTCGAATCCGCCGAGTTGGCTGTCGAACCCCTGGCCGCGTGGAGTCATGGGAAGACTTTGTGGTCGCAGGCCCGGCAAACGCTGGCCCGCCGGTGTGACACCGCGTTTGCGCGACGGCTCGCGTGGGCAAAATGGTTGCAGAAAATGATGCTCGCACCGTCGCTGCAAAACGTCCTCGTCCGGTTCGTCTCGCACAGTGAATGGTTCTGGCGAACAGCATTTGAACGGACCCGTTGAAAAAATTGTAGCGGCGCTCTGTGACCGCCGGTTAATCTACAAAGCGGCGCTCACGGGGCGCCGCTGCAAAAAATGAAACCGCTCGCCGATTGCCGGCTTTATACTTTCGTGGACACGGCCTGTTTGCATGGCCGCGCACCGGAAGTCGTGGCGCAACAACTCTGTGACGGCGGCAGCGATTTGATCCAGCTCCGCGCCAAAAAATCCACGCCTGAAGAAATCCGTGCGATGGCGGAAAAAATCCTGCCCGTCACGCGCCGCGCGAATGTCGGCCTGGTCATCAACGACCATCTGGAAATTGCCCGCGACCTCGGCGCGGAACTGTGTCATTTGGGACAGGAGGATTTCTTTGATGCCGGCCACATTCATGTTTCCGAACTCCCGCCTTTGCTTCGCTCCGGCGCGGCAAGCCGAACTCCGAACTCCTTGCCGCGCCAAAGCACAGCGGCGGCGGGCGAACTCCGAATTGGCTTGTCCACCCATTCGCCGGAACAGGCGAAGCGCGCGCTGGCCGCGGGTGCGGATTACCTCGCCATCGGGCCGGTTTATGCGACCGGTACGAAGCCGACGGCGAAACCAGTGACGCTGGAATATGTTCGCTGGGCGGCAGCCCCGCAGAGCGGGGTGAACGTCCCGTGGTTCGCCATCGGCGGCATCAATCTGGAAAATCTCAGCGAAGTGCTGGCGGCGGGTGCTCGCCGCGTTTGCGTCGTATCAGCGATTTTGAACGCGCCAGATGTGAGCCGGGCCTGCACGGAATTTCGACGCCGATTGGCATAGGAACGCAGCCCGGCTCGCGGTGCGGTTTTCCCGGCGGGTGCCTTTGTCCTTTGACGCAATTCGCGGATGCCTGCTTAAACCGAAAGGTTGCCGATGCCGGGAGAGCTGCGTAGCATCGCGCCTTCGGCAACGAATGCATCCTCAAGCCAGTGAAATGATCCTGGGACATCTCCCCAAGGGTCGCGTTGGAACTGCAGTCCTTCTGGTCGCACTTTGTATTGGCACGACCGGCATTGGCGCAGGGGCAGCCACATCAAAACAACAGTCCCTCGATCAATGGCGGAATCTCACGTCGCCCACGGCGGAAGCGCCGCGGGTTTTTGTCAAAGGCGATAATGTTCGATTCTATTTTCACAGTGGAACCAACGAGATGGAATTCAACGCCGATTGGCGGCGCCTGCGTGTTCCGACGGAAGGCTACAAAGTCAACTCCGCGTTGGTTCGGTGGAAGCAGGATCTTTCCCATCTGCCGGAACTCGATAAACACGGCTGGCGCGAGGCGACGGTCATTGCCGGAGCGGAATGGCGCCATCTCGCCACGAATTTGCTGGAAACTTTGACGCCGAAATCTCCGGGGCACGGCGCGAATTACCAGGCGTTTTTCTCGGACCGCATCCTGTATCGGGACGCGCAAGGCGTCGCGCGCTTTGCGCTGGAGGGCGAACCACCCGGCGGGGTGATCATTGATCATCGCTACGCGATTGAAGAGACCCTCGAAGTCCTGTCCCAATGCATCGAGGAACATTTGGTCCGGGATCATCCGGGCGACTCGCTTTTTCTGATCATGGCTCCGAACACCAGCCGGTTCACGGAACCGCTGCTGCTTGACCGTCAACGGCGCCAATGCGTCTGGCTGTCGCCGGCGGCCCTCTTTGACACCACCGAACGCGGATTTGGCTTTGCGGACTCCGCCCGGGGCGTCGGCGCGTTCGTTTTTGAAAGCCACGGTCTGGCCCTCATCAAAAATCCCCTTTCCAGCGTCGCGCGCCTGGCGGATTTGGGTCTTGAATCGGTCGTCCAATTGCTGCGGTTTCCCCTGCCCAAGCCCACAACCGAAGTTCCCCCGCTCGTGCATACCAATGGCATGGACCTCGGCGAGTGGGAAAAATGGCTCAATCGCTACACCGGCACCCGCCCGGAAGACGGTTCACTCCGCCTGCTCATTGACGGCGACCGGTTTTACCCGCGGCTCCGGCAGGCCATCGCGGAAGCCACCAACCACGTCTGTATGAACATTTACATCTTCGACCGGGACGACGTGGCCGTTTCCATGGCCGATGAACTCAAGCAGCGCTCGTCCAAGGTGCGGGTTCACGTGATTCTCGACCAGATGGGCAGCCTCGCCTCCGGACTGATACCGCCCGCCACGCCCATGCCGGAGGATTTTGTCATGCCTTCCTCGATTACTTCCTATCTTCGGGACGATTCCCGTGTTCGCATGCGTCCTTTTCTGAACCCGTGGTTTTCGACCGATCACCAGAAAATTTACCTCGTGGACGGCACCCGCGCGTGGGTGGGCAGCATGAATCTTGGCCGCGAATACCGCTACGAGTGGCATGACCTGATGTGCGAACTGGAAGGGCCGGTGGTGGCTTCCCTCGAAAGGGAATTCCGGCGCGATTGGGCGCACGAGGGTCTTCTCGGCGATTTTGCCTACACCGCCGCGCTGCTCACTCCGCCGATAAAGCCCGCGGCGGCCACCACGCCGGACCACTGGATCAAAGTGCGCCGCCTGCCCACGCGGACCGGCTGGAAACCCTTCAGCAACGCGGTGCGGAGTTCGTTGCGCCGGGCGCAGAGTTACATTTATGTCGAGAACCCCTATCTCTTCGACAAGGGCGTGATCGCAGAACTGGTGCAGGCCCGCGCGCGCGGCGTGGACGTGCGGGTCGTGATGCCGCGCGTCAATGACTTCAAGACCGGCGGCCGCAGCAATTTGATCGTAGCCAACTATCTCCGCGAGCACGGCGTACGCGTTTACTTTTATCCCGGCATGACCCACGTCAAAGCGCTGCTGGTTGACGGTTGGGCCTGCCTCGGTTCCGGCAACCTGACGCATCTCAGCCTCGACTTGTCCCAGGAACAAAACATCGCCACCTCCGACCCGGCGTTTGCCGCGCGTTTGGAACACGATCTCTTCGAGGAAGACTTCGCCCGTTCCTATGAACTCAACCAATCCATTTCCGTGGACTGGGTGGACTTCATGGCCGACACGGCCTTGGAAGGCCTTTGAAAACCGGCTGTGTCTGCGCTGACGCCGGCGCAATTTGTCGCAGTGATGGAGAAATAAAACCGTGTGGTCCGCTTTCCTGCTCATAAGTCGGAGGTGGCCAGGCCCAGTGCGAATTTCACCGGGGATTGCCAGCTCTTGATGATTCGGCCAGAATCGAAGGATGAAATCATGTGCCCTGGCCATTTTCATTTCCTTTTGTTTTCTCCTGCCGGCTACTGCTTCGCCGGATGACAAAACGGTTTTCAACGTTCGCAGCTTTGGCGCTGCTGGCAATGGAGCGAATCTGGACAGCCCGGCGATCAACCAAACGATTCTGGCGGCAGCCGAAGCCGGCGGCGGAACAGTTTTTGTTCCGGCGGGCACGTATTTGTGCGGCAGCATCCGCCTGACCAATAACATCCATTTGTATCTGGACGCCGGCGCGGTGCTTCTCGGCGCGCCGCAGGCCATGAACGCTTACGATCCGACGGAAGCCTGGCAGGGTCAGGCATATCAGGACGGCGGGCACACATATTTTCATAACAGCCTCATCTGGGGCGAAAATCTCACGAATGTTTGCATCGCCGGCACCGGCATGATCAACGGCGGCGGGCTGGTGCGCGACGACAAGTTGCTCGACGGGATGTGCGGGTTTTCAAGCTGGAGTCCGACCAACCGCATGCCGCAAATCGAAACGAATCCTCCACCCGCCCGGCTCGGCAACAAGGCCATCTCACTCAAACTTTGCCGCAACGTGCTGCTGCGCGACATCACGATTTTTCACGGCGGCCATTTTGCCATCCTGGTCACCGGCTGCGACAATCTGACCGTGGACAACGTGACGATGGACACCGACCGCGACGGCATTGACATTGATTGCTGCCGCAACACGACAGTTTCCAATTGCCGGATCAATTCGCCGGGCGACGACGGCTTGTGCCCGAAAAGCACTTTTGCGCTGGGCCGGAATGTCATTACGGAAAATCTGACGATTGTGAATTGCCAGGTCTCCGGTTTTCAGGAAGGCACGCTGCTCGACGGCACGATGAAACCGGGGCGCGGAACGGGCCGCATCAAATTCGGGACCGAAGCCAACGGCGGTTTCCGCAACGTGACTGTTGCCAATTGCACGTTCCGCGCTTGCCACGGCCTGGCGCTGGAGGAAGTGGACGGCGGCATCATGGAAAACATCACCATCAACAACCTCACGATGATGGACGTCATCGCGTGTCCGATTTATCTCACCACCGGTGATCGCAACCGAGGACCGGACGTGACCACGCCGAGCCGGATGCGTAATATCTTTATTTCCAACGTCATTGCCACCGGCGTTGACCCAAGGAGCGGCATTCAGATTACCGGAACACCCGGACAACCGATTGAAGGCGTGCGGTTGGAAAACATCCGGCTCGACTTCAAGGGCGGCGGAACGAAAGCCCAGGCCGCGCGCATCCCCCCGGAACTCGGCGCCGGTTATCCCGAACCCGGCAAAATCGGCGTGATGCCCGCCTACGGACTTTTTGCCCGTCACGCCCGCGACCTGGAACTGGCGAACATCCGCACGAGCTTCGAGAAAGCAGATTTAAGACCGGCCATCGAATGCATGGACGTGGATGGACTGGAAATTGACAACTTCAAGGCGCAACTCGCACTGGGCGTGCCCGCGGCCAAGTTTGATTCGGTCAAAAATGTTGTCGTTCGGAATTCACCGATGCTGGATGGAATCACCGCAAAATAAAAAGTTGGCGCAAACCGGTTGCGCCAACTTTGGGGAGAATGCGGTTCTCGTCAACGAATCGTCAGGGCGGTGTTGATTTGGTTGATGGCCTCGGTGATGTGTTTGGTGACGCGCTTTTGGCTTTTGACTTCAGCGGCGCCAAGCACATTTGACAGCAGTCCGCTGGCTTCGCGCAGCTTTGCGTCCGACAACGGCTGTGGTTGCTTGTCTTTGGCGTCACCGCTGAGATTCGTGCCCAGCAGCTTGGCGGCGGCCTCAATCTGGTGCATGGCTTTCACGCGATGGCCTTTGTAATCGTGGTCGCCGGTGGCCAGAATGAGGTAAGCGCTCCGGAGCATTCCGGCTTCAGCGGAGTCGCTGAACGCGACGGTTTGATATTGATTCTGGCTGGCGACGGAACCGCCCAATGTTTGCGGTGTTGACGGCGTGGCAGCGCGAAGGTTCACACCGCAGGACAAAACGGTGACCAAAACCGCAGCTTTTGCAGCTGTTTTCAGATATTTTGTATTCATATTCATATTCGTGTACGCGATAAATGACGGAACGGGAGGGTGTGAGGTTACAGCCCAATGTCAATGCCGGAATTCTGGCGAAAACTTAAACAACAACACCGGATTTACGCAGACGTTTCACAAGCTTGCGGTAGTTTGGCGGGCTTAATTCTTTTTGTAGCACATCAACGAGAAGTCGCTGGTTTATTCGCAGGTGATCCAATTCCTGCTGTAACTGGATTAGCTGGTCGCCTTTCGAGCGGCTTTCAATGGGCGTTTGTCTCTCGGGTGGCAGTTCGGGCGTGCGTTGCAGATATTTTGTCCAATGTGCCTCGGAAATGATTTTGCAGTTCGAACGATGGGACTTAAGTTCGAGAGCCGCCTCGATTTTTCTTCCGTAGTTTTGGTGTGCCCAAGCCGGTTCGGCAAAACTTCCAACCACAAGGTAGTCCAGGTCACGAGTGGTGTGGTTGTAACACAGACCGCCTCGGGCCCGGACAGCAGCTTCGCATTGATTCCGGTCGCCACCACCAAAAATGAAAATTCCAGTGAAGCAAAAGGACCGGCTCGCAAAAACAACATTGGGCGCAGGTTTATCTAAAAACTCTCGCGATGCCGGAATCAGATTGAAAGATTTGCGTCTGACCGGAGCGCGATAAGGCTTCAACAGATAAATCTTTTTTCCCGGCGTGCTCATTTTTCAGAACAATTCTCCCTGCAATTTTTGTTCTTTATGTTTGTTTTTGGGGTTTTTACCTAACATTTCCAAAAATTCCTTTTCTGTTAGCGTCTTCACACCCAAATCGGTTGCCGTTTCCAATTTTGAACCAGCCTCTCGACCAGCAACTAGAAAGCTTGTATTTTTGCTAACCGAACTTGCTACATTTCCACCACGTTTGCGGATTTCCTCTGATGCTTCATCGCGGGTCATGGACGCTAGCGAACCGGTCAAGACGAAGGTTTTGCCATTAAAAGTCTGAGGCGATGCCCCTGAAGACTGATCCGACTTGCCTCCTTTTGGTGAGATACCAAGCTGTTTCAGGCGTTTGAGAGTTTGTTTGCCCGTTGCTGAACCAAAGAATTCAAGAATGCTTCTAGCCACCTCAGGTTCAATTTCGGTTGTTACATCAATGATCGGCGGACCTTTTTGAATATTGGCCCTCTCTTGCTTTTCTGTTTCAGATAAGTTGATGTCCACCCCGGCTTCCTTGAGAAGTGCTGCAAGCTTCCGAATTTCCTCGTTTAGTTTTTCCTGCCTGCGGATGCGCGCAGCCCGTTCTTTTGGCTCGCGTTTTTTAAGACTTTGAATTTTTAGCTCCAGTTTGTGGCATTGTTTTTCAATCTTTTGAATCTCATTCGGTGGAAGGTTTTCCGTCGGGCATTTCTTCAACACCTCACGTTCCTTTTCTTTATCAAGACGTGCACGCCGAATTGGCGGCATATTGTCCATAGAGTCGGGGCTCGTTTTCTTTGCCTCACTTACTTTGTTAACGACCTTAAGGACATCTTTAAGTATCTGTGAATCCGCTAGTTCGGCTAAACTTTGATGGAAACGCGCAATCTGATAAGCACTGGCTTCTCCGACACTTGAAATTCCTAAGGCATGCAGCCAGCGCGCCAAAGAAAATGTCTTGGCCCGTTCCAGCGTTTCAACAACTTTTGTTGCATTCTTTTCTCCAAAGATTCGCGGTTCGTCTTTCGTTCCAAGATTTAATTTGGCTAGTTGATCTACCGTAAGGTCAAACAGGTCGAGAGGTTCTTTGACCAAACCACGTTCAATAAGTTTTTCGGAAACCACGCCACCGATGCCTTCAATATCCAGCCCCCTCCTTTGGACCATGAACTCAATTCGCCGGACACTTTGAGCCGGACAGCCTGCTACATTTTGACACCGCCAAACTGCGAATTCAGGATCGCGTGCTATTTGGCCGCCGCAAGCCGGGCATTTACTTTCGATGTGTTTTGAGAAGTTAAATTGCGGAGGTTCAGGATGCGGACGTTTTTTCAAAACTACGCTCACGACGGCGGGAATGACTTCACCGGCTTTCTCGATGACGACGGTGTCGCCGATGCGGATGTCCTTTTCGCGGATGTAATCCTCGTTGTGCAGCGTGGCGCGGCTGATGGTGCTGCCGGCGAGAAAAACGGGTTCGAGTTCGGCCACGGGCGTGAGCGCGCCGGTGCGACCGACCTGAATTGTGATTTTGTGAAGTTTCGTCTCGGCCTGTTCCGGCGCGTATTTGTAGGCGATGGCCCAGCGCGGAGCTTTGGCGGTCGCGCCAACGCGACGTTGCTGCTCGAAGGAGTTCAGCTTGATGACCGCGCCATCGGTTACGTAAGGAAATTTTTTGCGGACCTTGTCGAGTTCGGCGATGGCGGCGATGAGTTCTTCCTCGGATTTGCAGAACCAGGTGCGTTCCGCCGTTTTGAAGCCGAGAGATTTGAGCCAGTCGAGCAATTCGATTTGTGATTGCGGAGCGCCGCTCTCCGAGCCGGTGCGTGCCGGGCCGGAGGCCGGCGTTGCCAATTTCTCCGACGCCGTAGAGTACGATGTCGAGCGGGCGTTTGGCGACAATTTTCGGGTCGAGTTGCTTTAATGAACCGGCGGTGGAGTTGCGTGGGTTGGCAAAAATTTCCTCACCAGCAGATTTGCGTTCGGCGTTCAATTTCTCAAATCCCGCCTTCGTCATGAACACTTCGCCACGGACTTCGAGGACGTCAATTAGGGACGGTGACACGCCATCCTTCCCAATTTTTAGCGGCACGCTGCGAATCGTTTTCAAATTGACCGTGATGTCATCGCCGGTGGTGCCGTCGCCGCGCGTCGCGCCGGTGGCAAACACGCCGTTTTCGTAACGCAGGCTCACGGCCACACCGTCCACCTTGGGTTCAACGACCCATTCCAGTTTTTCATCGGGCAAAAGTTTTTGGACGCGTTTCACAAAATCGCGCAGTTCCTCCTGCGAATAGGTGTTGTCCAGACTCATCATTGGCACGGTGTGGCGGACCGATTTGAATTCGCTCAGTGGCGCGCCACCGACGCGCTGGCTCGGCGAATCGGGCGTGGCGAGTTCGGGGAATTGTTTTTCGAGATCGAGGAGTTCGTGATACAGCCGGTCGTAGTCACGGTCGGAGATTACTGGTTTTGCTTCGACGTAATAGGCCTGGTCGTGCCGGCGGATTTCGGCGGCGAGTTGGACGTGACGTTTTTTGGCTTCAGCTTGTGTCACGCGGAAAGTCTAGCGGTATGCGAATCAAAAGGAAAGCGGGGTGGACTGCACCGCCGGCAGGGAAGAAGTGATTGGGGGTTTGTGGCGGTTAGCGCACGGTTTTTCATTTCGAAAAACCGCGGTGACCGGCTCACGGCAGCGGCGGGGGACTCACTGTTTCAGCAGGAGGGTCAGCCCCGTGGCGCACAGGAGCACAAAAAAAGCGATGACCGTGCCGTCGAGCAGACCGAACCGCGCTTGTTCTGACCGGTTGGCCGGAACGAGCGTGGAATGAATGAAATTCACACCGCTCTTTCTGTTCACGTTGAACGCAATTTTAGCCATGCCGGCCTTTGAGCATCGCTTGGGCCAATCGCCGCCGTATTGTCGGGCGACCTGGTTTGGAACAAAACAGTCCGGGGATTTGACACGAAAACGGCCGGGGCGCGTGAAGTTCACGCAGGCTGTCCCAAAAATCGCCGCAGGCGGTTGAACATGGTCTGGGCAAAACGTTCGTAGGGCGCGAGGGGACGACCGTAGGTTTTGATTTCGTCAATCGCCGCCAGGGTCATGCAAAAATCGAGGTCATGGAAGCTGCGCCCGCGTTTGACCCGCCGAAGCCAGCGGCTCAGGTCGGTGATTTCCTCGATTTCATCATTGCGACCGGGATGAAATGACATGTGCCATTCGTCGTGGCGCAGGAAGCCTTCGCTTTCGCCTTTGCTGTCAAACCACGAATCACACAGCAAAATGCAGAGGGATTGGCCGCGACAGACGCCGACGTGGTAAAAAACGAGGCGCGCCTTCGTTCCGGAGAAATGATCAAACGCGATTTCCAGCGCGTCATCCGGCGGCGGCGTGAACCGGGTTTGAAAGGCAAAATGAAAACTGCCTTGCATCACGCTCGATTTTTCCAGGTACAGATTTTCTTCAAAAAGCCAGAGCAGGTTCGTCGGGAGCCGGCGCTCGGCCAGCAGCTTTTTCCAGGCGTCGAGTGCTTCCCCCAGGGTCGGGCGTGTGAACGGGTTGGCTGCGATCATGAAGACAGTTTATACAATGCTTTTCAAAAACCAATCCACAAATTTCGGGATGCCCTGCTCGATTTTGACGCTCGGACTGTAGCCGAGCCGGGCGCGCGCCCTGGAAATGTCGGCAAACGTGATGGGGACGTCGCCGGGCTGCACCGGCTGGCGGTCAATCACGGCCTTTTTGCCGAGCGATTTTTCGAGCAACTCGATCAAATAGTCCAGCTTGACCGTCTGCGATTCGCCAAGGTTGAAAATTTCATAGCCGAACTCTTTTTGCGTGCAGGCGATGATGCCATCGAGCGTGTCGGTGATGAACGTGTAATCGCGCGCGGCACTGCCATCGCCGAAGACCGGGATCGGTTTGCCGGCGCTGATGAGCTTCGCAAATTTGTAAATGACGAGGTCGGGCCGCTGGCGCGGGCCATAAACGGTGAAAAAACGCAGCATCGCCACGTCCAGGCCATAAAGGTGATGCCAGACGTGGCCGAGCGCCTCGCAGGCCAGCTTGCTGGCGGCGTAGGGCGACACGGCGGAGAAAATCGGGTCGCTTTCGGAAAACGGCGTTTTGGAATTCATGCCATAAACCGACGACGACGAGGCGATGGTGATTTTTTTGACGTGGTTCGTGCGCGCAGCTTCGAGCACGTTGACTGTGCCTTCGACATTGACACGCTGGTAAAGCGCCGGGTCGGCGAGGCTGGGCCGGACGCCCGCGCGCGCGGCGAGGTGGATGACCTGATCGAACTTGACGGAGGAAAAAATTTCGTCGAGCGCGGCGCGGTCGGTGATGTCGCCGTGGACAAATTCAAACGGTTTGGCTCGCCCCGTGGAATAGGCCGGGCTGCCTGCCGTTGCCGGGTCTTGGGCCGAGTTATTCCACGGGGCGAGCGCCTGGACTTCGCGGAGGTTGCGGCGTTTGAGTTGCGGATCGTAATGATGGTTGAGGTCATCGAACGCCCAGACGGAGTGGCCGTCGCGCAGGAGCCGTTCGCAAACGTGCGAGCCGATGAAACCCGCGCCGCCGGTGACCAGAAAATTCATGGCCGAACGCTAACAATCCGCGCGCGGGCTGTCGAGTGTCAGGCTTTAGCTTTTTTCTGGAACTGGCCGTAATCGCCTTCCAGCAGACCACGAAACGACAAATCCTCATCCAGTTCCGGCCAGTGCAGTCCGAACGGTGAAATTTCGATGCGATTCAATTGCTGGTGCGTGCCGCGCGCGAGCCGTGGATTTTGCGCCACGGGAAAGCGGATTACCGCGCCGCTTTCCATGCGGACGATGATCTCGCCACTTACATGCTGCGCGGAGCGGGCTTTGTCAACCAAGGTGTTCATGCCACTTCTCTATCCCACACAATCACACTTCATTCGGCGCGTCAATCAACTGCCGCAAACGGTCGTGTTCGTAGCGCAGATTGGCAATCTGCTGTATCGCCGAATGGAATTCGGCAGGCGTTGGCAACTCGTGAGTCTTGCGGATTACCAATCCGCGATACGGCAGACAGACTGTCTGCGCTACGGTGGAAACGCCAAGATGTATCGCCCTACACCTCATTCAGCGCGTCAATCAACTGCCGCAGGCGACCGTAATCGCGCCGGTTGAAACCGAACGCGACGCGGGCCAGATCCAGACGGTCGTTGTCCTCGACTTCTTCCGGCGTGGGTTTGATGACTTTGATGGGCGTGCCGTTGATGATGTCGGCAAAATTCTTGTTTAACCGCGGGATGGCGGAGGCCGGCGGCGCGTTTTTGAGCCGGATGACGAGCAAATCCTTCACAAACCGGGTGGACTGAAAATTCCGGTAAAAGCGCGTGATGATTTTCACCGCCCGGTCGGTGTCGTCGGTGATGTGGTACAGATTCAGGTCATCGGGCGAAATCAACTGGCCGCGGAGCAGATGTTCGCGGACATTTTGGTCCCAGGTTTTCCAGTAGGTGCCGCCGGGCCGGTCCATGAGCACGAGCGGCATGAGCTGGCTCTTGCCGGTTTGCATAAGGGTAATCGCCTCGTATCCCTCGTCCAGTGTGCCGAACCCGCCGGGGAACAACACGATCGCGTCCGAGTGCCGGACGAAAATGAGTTTGCGGGTGAAAAAGTATTTGAACGAAATGAGTTTTTTGTCCTCGCGAATGACGGGATTGGCGGCCTGCTCCCACGGCAGGCGGATGTTGACGCCGAAACTGTTTTCCGGCCCGGCACCTTCGTGTCCGGCCTGCATGATGCCCGGCCCGGCGCCGGTGATGACCATGAAACCGGCCTTCACAATTTTGCGTCCGAACTCGACGGCCTGCTGATATTCCACTTTGTCCGGTTGCGTCCGCGCGGAGCCAAAAATCGTGACCTTGCGGACGCGCGCATACGGCGCGAACAGCCGGAAGGCGTAGCGCAGTTCGCGCAGCGCGGTCTGGATGACACGCACGTCGCCGGTGTCCTTCACATCGGCCAACAGCTTGAGCGCGTTTTCGACGATGTCAGCAACTTCGGCTTCGTTGTGGCCGCCGCCCTTGTATTGAATGAGTTCCTGAATCCGCCGCTCCAATTCCGGGTCGGCGGCCGGTTTTCTACCGTTGGTTCTGTTCACGTTGCGAGGATAGCGTGAACCGGTTTAGTCGCGCAGCAATTTTATCTTAATCTTACGGAATTATCCCCTCCGCATACGGTGATAAGCAATTTGACGGTTTCGACCGATTGGCTCATGCTCTAAACATGACCTTGGTCGTCATTCAAGGATTGCTACAGGCATTTCTGGCTTACATAGCATTCCAAGTAACAGTTCACCCTTTGGACAAGGAGAAAGACAGGGTGAAAATCATTATTTTCAAATTTTTAATCGCTGCCTGTCTCTTGGTCGCCATCTTGGTGAGCGGATTGCAATTTCACACTTCGGAAAAAGCTGAGTCAAAGAATTCTGAAACTTTAAGCAGTCTCACAAACCAATTAGTTCAAGTAAATGAGGATTATCGCAGTTTCAGAAAAGAAACCCAACAGCGTTTTCAGGAACTAACGACGGAATTTTCCACAAATTCAGAAATTAGTTATGCCGTGAGATTGGCGGTTCTGACCGACCAACAAGCGAAAAACGTAGCGGAAGCGAACGATTTACAAAAAGAGCACGAGCTCCTTCTAACAAGCGAACCGACGGATATAAAGACAATAAGGGCGGAACGTGAAAATGAACTTGAGCAACGGGACAACAAAATGCGGCAAGATGCCATTCAAAAACAAATTGATGATATAAATAATGCAAAGCAGGCACAAGAAGACGCTGAAAACAACAGGCGAAACCTACAAATAATCGAACAAACAATTTTGCAAACGAAGAAAGAGTTAAGCGCGGCAATTATACCCGTTTTTGATTACACTGTGACCGAATTGAGCAAAACGCTTGGGAAATTTTCATTCGATTCTGGCGAGACGATTGTTTCAGATTTCCCTGGGAATTCGCCTTCGGTCTACTCATCTGATTTAGTGAACGATGGAGTAATAGCTAACGGCACGAATTTTATTAAAATAGGAACAAATTCAGCATGGAACTTTTCAATATTTACAGCGTTTGATTCTGCTAGATTAAATGAACAAATAATGAAGTATAACCGATTCCAGATGCGGCGCGTCGAAAACATAGCAACCATCAACATTGCAAGCCAAACTACAAACGGAGAATCAATTTTAACCGTGTCCCCTTCGGATTTTGTTTTTAGATCTCGCCGAATGCGTGGGACGAATGGAAACGGGAGGGTTATAATTACTGTAGTTACAAATGTTGTTTTTAATCAGATTTCTATAAAACTCAATGTTCCTAATGGGCTAAATATGGATGAAACTTTACCATCCGCGGATTATGAGGGAAAAATTGACGAAGCTGTGAAACGTTTAATTGGAGCACAGGATCAACAAAACCCATTACCTTTGAAGGCAAATTAGCAATCAGAGGAAAATACGATGTTTTGCGCATTGACAATGGTTTCTCCAAAAACCATGCTTTGCGCCCATATTGCGAGCCCCGCCCTGGAGCGGATTTTCTCGCCCCGGAAAGGATGTGAGTTGCGTTGACCGAAATTAGATTAAAAAAAGGCGAACCAGTGGAACGCGCGTTGCGGCGACTGAAGAAAAAAGTTGACCGCGAAGGGACCTTGAAGGTCGTGCGCAATCACCGGCATTTTGAAAAGCCGAGTGAAAAGCGACGCCGCAAGGAAAAGGCCGCGCGCTTTTCCGCGATGCTCAGCGCCCGCTACGCCGACCTGTAATTTGCAATTTCCAAAACCGGGTGCGTCCGATTACGATGCGCCCGGTTTTTTATGTATTCATTTTCCACCTGCTGGAATTCCCACCGTCACACGGACGGGCGCGCCCTGCTGCGCGAAATCCGCGACCTCGGTTTTGCATACGCGGAGTTGAGCCACGGCACCCGCCTCGGCCTCATGCCCGGCATCCTCGAAGCGGTGGACGCGGGTGAAATCAAGATTTCCAGCCTGCACAATTTCTGTCCGCTGCCGATGGGGGTCACGCGTGCGTCGCCCAACCTCTACCAGTTTTCCGCCGAGGACCCGCGCGAACATGAATTGGCGGTGAAGCACACGCTCAGGACGCTGGAGTTCGCCGGGCGCGTCAAGGCGCCGGTCGTGGTGTTGCATCTCGGCAGCCTTGAGTTGAAGGATTACACCGGCAAACTGTGCGAGATGCTGAAAAGCGCCGGGAAAGAATCGCCCCCATACCGGAAATTGCGCGACGAAGCCGCCGCCAAACGCGAGGCAAAGAAAAAACCGTTCGTCGAACGGGTCTATGAAACCTTGCGGAAGGTCCTGCCCGAAGCCGAAAAACGCGGCCTCAAGCTCGGCATCGAAAACCGCCAGGCGCTCGAGGAAATTCCACTGGACGGCGACTTCGAAAATTTCTTCCGCGACTTTGACAATCCGAACGTCGTTTACTGGCACGACACCGGCCATGCGCAAATCAAGGAAAACCTCGGTTTCATCCAACACGCGCAGCAGCTTGAGTCACTGGCCGCGCGCCTGGCCGGTTTTCATGTTCACGACGTGAAATTTCCCGACGACGACCACGCCGCGCCCGGCACCGGCACGATTGATTACGCGAAGCTCAAGCCGTTCGTGAAGCCGCAGCACATCAAGGTTTTTGAACTCAGCCCGGCGTTGCCCGTCGAGGCCGTTAAATGCGGCGTCGCGCACGTCAAAAGAATCTGGGGCGAAGGATGAATCTGTAGCCGCGTTTGTCAAAACGCGGTTTCGTCCGCCGTTTGACAACGGCGGCTACGGTTTGCGATTCGACCCGTAAATCGTATATCGTAAATCGCAAATGATAAGCGTCGCACCACGCAAGACTGGCGTTGAAATCGTCCGCCGCCTGCAAACGGCGGGCTTCGCGGCGTTCTGGGTCGGCGGCTGCGTGCGCGATTTTCTGCTCGGACGCGAACCGCAGGATTACGACATCGCCACGGACGCGAAGCCGGAACAGGTCGAAAAGCTCTTCAACCGCACCCTCGCCGTCGGGCGCAAATTCGGCGTGATGATTGTGGTCGAAGCCCGGCACCAATTCCAGGTTGCCACGTTTCGTGCCGAGGCGGATTACCGGGACGGTCGCCGCCCGACAAAAATTGTTTTCGCGAGCGCCGAGGCCGATGCGCAGCGCCGTGATTTCACCGTCAACGGGCTGTTTTACGATCCGGTTGCCGAAAAACTTCACGACTGGGTCAGCGGCGAAAAGGATTTGCGCGCAAAAATCATCCGCACCATCGGCCCGCCGGAGGAACGCTTTGCCGAAGACCATTTGCGCCTGTTGCGCGCGGTGCGGTTTGCCGCCCGGTTGAATTTTGAGATCGAGCCGCAGACCTTCGCCGCCGTCAAATCGCTCGTGCCGAAAATCAAGCTCATCAGCGCCGAACGGATTCGTGACGAACTCATCAAGCTGTTTGCGCCGCCTCAATTGGATCGGGGAGCGCACCCGCCCCGGGTGCGGTCCGACGCGCCCCGCGTCGGACATGTGCCCGAACCAGCGAGCGAGGCGCTCGCCGGAACACGCGAGGCGCGTGTGCTCCCCCTTTATTCCTCCGCGGCGCGCGGTTTGGTGCTGCTGCGCGACAGCGGATTGCTGGAGCACGTTTTGCCGGAACTGGCGGCGACGGTTACGTGCGAGCAATCGCCGGAATATCATCCCGAAGGCACCGTATTCGAGCACATCCGGTTGATGCTGGAAAAATTGCCTCCGGGCGCGAGCGAGTCCTTGCCGTGGGCGGTGATTTTGCACGACATCGGCAAGCCCGTGACGGCGGAGCGCGATGCCGCGACCGGCAAAATCCATTTTTACGAGCACGAAAAAATCGGCGCGGCGATGGCCGGAAAGATTTTACAGCGGTTGCGCTTTCCCAAAAGGCAAATCGAGGAAATCGTCGCGTGCGTGCGACAGCACATGCAGTTCAAAGACGTGAAGCAAATGCGGACGGCAACGCTGCGCCGGCTACTGTTGCGCGAGACATTTCCGCTGGAATTGGAACTGCACCGGCTCGACTGCCTCGGCTCGCACGGCGACCTGGGCCATTATGAGTTTTTAGTCAGGCAGGCGGCCGAGTTAAAAAAGAAGCCAACCATTCGCCCGCCCCTGCTCGCGGGAATAGATTTAATCAAACTGGGAATGAAGCCCGGTCCAGCCATGGGCGCGTTGCTGAACGAAATCCGCGAGAAACAGTTACAGGATGAATTGAAAACGCCGCTGCAGGCCCGCAACTGGGCAAAGACCCGGATCAAAAATGCTGGATAAACCTTCCCCGGAAGATAATTGTTTGACTCTGATGGTGTGAACTTATTTCCTGGTTCGTGTCTATTCGTGTTGATGCGAGAGCGGGAATTAAAAAGACGACCAATATGCCAATTCAACTTCGCGAAAAATCACTGTGTAAATACGACCTGATTGCGCTGGGCGAAATCATGCTCCGGTTCGACCCGGGTGAAGGCCGTATCCGCACCGCTCGCGAATTCAAGGTCTGGAATTTGGCTAATTCGAATTGGTGCAAGTTTGATATATGAAACTCAAAATCATATTAGTCATTCTTGGCTTTCTGGCATGGGCAAACGTTTTGTCAGCCGTTTACGCTCAAGTTTTTTGGGCCAAAATATTTGGAATACTTGAATACAATTTTGATCTGACGCCTGCACAAGGCATTCTGCTGTTTCCAGTTCTTGTTCTTACACTTTTTATTCTGACTGGAGTTTGTTCGGCAGTTTTTCTGACGAAACAAATCCGCGCTAAAAAATTACTTTGCAAGTCATACGAAAACTTGGCGGGCTTTTTTTGCCTGTCAGCTTTTATATTTTATCTCGTCATTTCAGGAAGCTACATGACGATGTGCGCTCAAATAATGGCGGCCGGTCGTATTGAGCAACCGCATGCCAAGGTCTATCAAACAGGACAAGTCATAAATGGACAGTATGTGAATGAAACGTTTGGTTTGAGTTTTGTGTTGCCGCCCGGATGGGGTAACGCAAGTTGGGCAACGTTGGAAAGAAAGAGAATGTCAGGAGGAAATCCTTTATTACGAGAAAGGTTTTCTTCAATAAACATGACGCCAAGATTTTTTGAAGGACTTGAAACTTTAACAGCCATCCTGAAATTCCTGCCGGACAATGGAATTCCCTATAACCCAAACATGGTGGTAAATGCGAACGACAAAAAGGTTTTAGAGAAAAGAGGCATCACCGATTTGCTTGCCTTTTCTGAAGGCATGGCAAATCTCCCTTCATCCTATGTCGTTGACCAACCCACTGCGCCTGTAAACATTGGTGGAAGAAGATCGTTTAAATTCAAATATCATTCGCAAAGAGACGGGGTTGTAATTAAGCAAGAAATCTATACGTTCGAATCCGGAGATACATACTTCGCATTTGTAATTTCTGCCTTTGACGATTTGGATATTTCAAATTTAACGACGTGCGTGAATACAGTAAAATTTTCGAAGTAGTTTTAAATCGACGCGCCACGATTTAGCAAACAAAGTAAAAACATGCCAATTCAACTTCGCGACAAATCACAATGCAAGTACGACATGATTGCGCTGGGTGAAATCATGCTGCGATTCGATCCGGGCGAGGGCCGCATCCGCACGGCCCGCGAATTCAAGGCTTGGGAAGGCGGCGGCGAATACAACGTCGCCCGCGGCCTGCGTCGCTGCTTCGGCCTCAAGACCGCCGTTTGCACCGCGTTCGCCGACAACGAAGTCGGACGGCTCATCGAGGATTTTATTTTGCAGGGCGGCGTGGACACGGAATTCATCAAGTGGATGCCGTTTGACGGCGTGGGCCGCGCGGTGCGCAACGGCCTGAATTTCACCGAACGTGGTTTCGGGGTGCGGGGCGCGGTGGGTGTTTCCGACCGCGGCCATTCCGCCGCCAGCCAGCTCAAGGCCGGCGATTTCGACTGGGACCACATTTTTGGCAAACTCGGGGTACGCTGGTTCCACACCGGCGGCATCTTCGCCGCGCTCAGCAACACCACACCGCAACTCGTCATCGAGGCCGTCAAGAAAGCCCGGCAATACGGCACGATCGTTTCCTATGACCTCAATTATCGCCCGTCGCTCTGGAAGTGCATCGGCGGCCAGAGGCGCGCGCAGTCGGTGAATAAAAAAATCGCCAGGCACGTGGACGTGATGATTGGCAACGAGGAAGATTTCACCGCTGGCCTCGGCTTTGCCGTCAGAGGTTCGGACGAACACCTGTTGCACATTGACGTGAGTGCGTTCAAGAGAATGATCGAAACGGCGGTGAAGGCGTATCCGAATTTCAAAGGGATGGCCACGACCCTGCGCGCGGCGAAAACGGCGACGCGCAACGATTGGGCCGCGATTTGCTGGATGGACGGAAGATTTTATGAATCAAAAAAATATCCCGACCTTGAAATCCTCGACCGCGTGGGCGGCGGCGACAGTTTTGCCAGCGGTTTGATTTACGGTTTGATGACCACCGGCGATCCGCAGAAGGCGGTGGATTACGGCGCGGCGCACGGCGCTCTGGCCATGACGACGCCGGGCGACACTTCCATGGCATCGAAGGACGAGGTTGAAAAATTGATGAAAGGCGGCGGTGCACGCGTGCAGCGTTAACGGCGGAGCGGCAGCTCCGCCCTACCACATCGGTAGGGCCGCGCTGCTGCGCGGCCGCGGACGGCCCGCAGGTCGTCCAATTCAATCAGCCAATTACGAAGGCTCGAGAGACTCTCGCCCCACCAATCGGAAACCTGTAAATCCGTTCCTACCGCTGGATGCGGGCCGAGCCGCCTTTGGCGAACGCCTTCACCTGTTCCACGGTTGCCATCGTTGTGTCGCCCGGGAAGGTGGTCAGCAACGCGCCGTGCGCCCAGCCCAGCTTCACCGCCTGTTCCGGTTCTTCGCCCGTCAGCAGGCCGTAGAAAAATCCTGACGCGAAGCCGTCGCCGCCGCCGACGCGGTCGTGCACGTTCAACTCGCACGTCGGTGCGACATAAGTCTTGCCGTCAATCCACGCCACGGCGCTCCAGCTATGATGGTTTGTGGAGTGAACTTCGCGCAGCGTGGTGGCCACAATCTTGACCTTCGGATATTTCTTCACCACCTGGTCCATCATCCCGAAGAATACACTCGGATCGAGCTTGGACTTGGCCACCACGTCCGGGCCTTTCAAGCCAAGCCCCTTCTGCAAATCCTCCTCGTTGCCGACCAGCACGTCGCACTGTTCGACAATCCGTTTCACCACCGACACCGCTTTTTTTTGTCCGCCCCAGATGTCCCAGAGCTTTTGGCGGAAGTTCAAATCGAACGACGTGATTGCGCCCGCCGCCTTCGCCGCTTTCATGCCTTCGATGATCAATTCGCCCGTGGTCTCGGAGAGCGCGGCGAAGATGCCGCCGCTGTGGAACCAGCGAACACCCTGGCCGAAGATTTCCTTCCAGTTGAAATCGCCCGGCTTTAGCAATCCGCCCGCCTCGTTGCTGCGGTTGTAAAACACCACCGGCGCGCGCACGCCGTAGCCCTGGTCGCTATAGACCGTCGCGTGGTTTGGGCCGCGCACACCATCATGCTTGAACCGCTTGTAGAACGGTTTCACGCCCATCGCCTTCACGCGCTCGGCAATGAGGTCGCCGATGGGATAATCCACCATGGCCGTGGCGATGCCGGTGTTCAGGCGGAAGCAGTCGGCGAGGTTGGCGGCGCAGTTGAATTCGCCGCCGCTGACGTGGATTCTGCATTCCGTGGCCTTGCGGAAAGGGATGATGCCGGTATCAAGGCGGTGGACCAGGGCGCCGATGGACAGGAAGTCCAGCCCGCCTTTTTCGGGGATGTTCAAACCATATTTCATTCTATTTTCCTGATGATTTAAGATTTTCCGCCGGGTCATTTTGCGGAAAAAATTCCGAAATGCCCGGGGTGTTGGTGCGTGAAACAAGTAGCAGGCCGGGTGCGGTTTGTCTGTAAAAAAATGGGGACGACGCTGGGGCGCGAGTTGTCTCAACTCGCAGCACCTCCGAAGAACCGGCTGCTGCGGATTGAGGACAATCCGCGCTCCGCATTTGGAGTGCGCGGACATTTCTGCGCTTTTAAAGCGGCGACATGTCCGCGCACTCCAAATCCCGCCGCAGCTTTTTCTGGACAAACTTTTTGGCCGGGCGCAATGTCAAAACCATGAAACCAGATTGGCTGCAAATTGAGCCGTCTATTAACGAGCTAAGCGGCTTGATGACATGTCTCGCTTTAATATTCACTTTTTGCCTTGCGACTTTTGTCATTGGGTGCAAAACCGGATCGCGTTCGATTTCCAGCTTTGCCAATGATCTTCGGCACAGCATTCCGCCAGGCTGGAATATCAGCACCTCGAACAATGTGGTTCGCATCCGCAGCGAAGCCGAGCTCACACTGATCATCCAAATGCAGCTACCAGTATCGGCTGATTCGATAGACGAGGTCCTCCGCAAATATGGGGAGAAGGAAAAGTATGAGGTTGCATTATCGTTTGTTCCCCGGTTGAGCGATTCGGAACTTGAGCATCTACACGAAGCGCGCCGTCCATATGAACAGGCTCTGCATGGGAACAGTATGACCAGTGTTTCACAATCGCTTTGGGCTTTGGATCGGATTCCACTCCCTACCTACTACACCGATGATTACAGCATTTTTGTCGTCCGCCCTCTTTTAAATGGGGGTTATGAGGATTATCCTGCCGCACGACAGGTCGAGCAGTTAATGGATTCCTTGAAGGCAGGATTTCATGAATATTGAACCGCCAATATCATGATGGGCTGCAAGTTTCCCCGATTTCTCATTCGTTTTTTTCTGAAAAGTGAATAGGCGGCGCTCTGCCGAGGAGCGCTACGAATCATTCGGTAGCAGGCTGCTGTTAATTTCTGATTCACGATTTACATGGTAGCGCTGCCGCGCGGCCTCGGACGACCAGCAGGTCGTCCCTACCGATCATTCCCCCAACATTGCCAAACCCGATGCGTGTGGTGTAACATGGACTGGAACTTATGCTTTATTTCGAACGCGGTTCCCCAAAGGCAAAGTTGTCGCTGGATGATTTGCGCGATGGCTTGTACAAGGCGCTGGCCCGCCTGGGCAAGCCCCAGCGGGTGCTGGTCGTGCCGCCGGATTTCACCCGGTTCCATTCGCAGGCGGGTGTGCTGACCAGGCTCATCTCCGATTACTACGATGAGCGTTTGACGGACGTTCTGCCCGCGCTGGGCACGCATTCGCCGATGACACCGGAACAGATCGCCGAAATGTATGCCGGCGTGCCGCCGGAGTTGTTCCGGGTTCACAACTGGCGCACGGGCGTCGCCACTGTCGGCGAAGTGCCGGCGGAGTTCGTGCGGCAGGTAACCGATGGCGCCGTGGATTTTCCCTGGCAGGCGCAACTGGCCAATCTCATCTGGAGGGGCAAACACGATTTGATCCTGTCCGTCGGCCAGATCGTCCCGCACGAAGTCGTCGGCATGGCCAGTTACAACAAGAACATCTTCGTGGGCACGGGTGGCACGGAAAGCATCAACAAGAGCCATTTCGTCGGCGCGGCCTACGGGATGGAGCGGATGATGGGGCGCGCGGACACGCCGGTGCGGCGCATTCTCAACTACGCCTCCGAGCATTTCACGAAGCACCTGCCCATCGTCTATGTGCACACGGTGATGGGAAACGACGCCAAGGGCAGATTGTGCGTGCGCGGCCTGTTCGTGAGCGACGATAGTTCTGGTTTCGACAAGGGCGCGGCGCTTTCATTAAAGGTCAATTTCAACATGCTCGACAAGCCGCTCAAAAAAGTGGTCGTCTATTTGGATCCCGGCGAGTTCAAGAGCACATGGCTGGGCAACAAGAGCATTTATCGCACGCGCATGGCCATGGCCGATGGCGGCGACTTGATTGTGCTTGCACCCGGGTTGAAGGAATTCGGCGAAGACGAGGAAATTGACCGGCTCATCCGCAAGTACGGTTATCGCGGCACGCCGGCGACGCTGGCGGCCGTGAAAGCCAACGCCGAATTGCAGAACAATCTCAGCGCGGCGGCGCATTTCATCCACAGCTCCTCCGAGGGCCGGTTCAACATCACGTATTGCCCCGGCCACCTCTCACGGGCGGAAATCGAGAGCGTCAATTTCCGTTATGCCGACCTGCGACAAATGACAGCGCGTTATAATCCGGCCAAGCTCAGGGACGGCTGGAACATCATGCCGGATGGCGATCAAATCTTTTACATTTCAAACCCGGCACTCGGACTGTGGGCGTATCGGGGACGATTCGAGGATTAGAATCAAATTGCGTTCAAAATCCCACAAATTGATAAACGCCCCCTCACTCGCCCTTCGGGCACCCTCTCCCCCGTTGTCAACGGGGGAGGAGGCCGGGGCAAGGGGGCGCGGTGCCCGCAACGCGTAAGCCACGGAGGCCACTTTGAATCGAAGAATCGCCGGCCTGATTTCAGTACTGATGGCGGTGGGGCTTTTGATCGTTGGGATGTGGCCTTTTGCGTTCCGGCCTCTCAATCGCGTGGGCTGGCTTAAAGACCGCGCGGGTTTGTCATTCCTGCCCGACGGCGTCGCCTACGGACCGGAGGCAACCGATTGGTCCCGGGGCGGCCCGCCGGATCAACCGGCGGCGTTCACGATGGAACTCTGGCTCGAACCGGGCCAAGTGCCCCCCACCGATTTGTTCGATATCCTGACGATTGACGATGGCGTCTTCCCGTCAGGAATCGTCCTGTTTCAATGGAAGACGGAACTGCTGCTTCGTATTCGCGACCGTGCCAGCCGCCGTGGATTTCGAGAGGTTGGGCCGAGCGGCGTTCTGACAGAGCAAACGCCCTGTTTCATCACCGTCACGGTGGCCCCCTCGGGGACAACTTTCTATTCGAACGGGTCCCGGTTGAGTCATTATCCCGGTTTCACCGTACCCAACTCACGGTTGAACGGGCGATTGATCCTCGGAAATGCCGCCGAGGGCAAACATCCTTGGAGAGGGAATTTATTCGGCCTGGCCATTTTCAATCGAGCTTTGGACGCATCCGAAGTTGCGCAACATTACGCATTATGGACGAGCCATCAGGCAGGACAGCTTGCGGCTGAATCCGGCCTGGCCGCATTGTATCGCTTCGACGAGGGCAATGGACAATGGGTGAATGATCTCTCCACCAACCGGCATCGGCTGTTGATTCCAGAGCGATACAATGTATTGCGAAAACGCGTGCTGGAACTGGATCCAGTCGGAATGTCCGATTTGGATGATATCGCGGTGAATATCCTTGGATTCATGCCGTTCGGATTTATCGTGTACGGCTATCGCCGGCTGGCCAAACCTGATGGCCGGGGCGGGAATCTTGTGTGGGCGGTCTGCGCCGGCGCAACGATCAGTTTGGCCATCGAACTGACCCAGGCCTGGCTGCCCAACCGCACCTCGTCGATTAACGATATTTTGACCAATACGCTGGGGACATTCCTGGGCGCGCTCCTTGCAAGGAAGTTGCTGTCCAGGAGAACCTCCACCAACGTCACGCCTCCTTAATCCGGAGGCAATGGGATGCTTGCGTCACCACGACGATGGGCGGCACGCACAAGGCAAGAATGAACATACCAGTCTTGCGCATACGGGCAGGACAAGAGACAATGGTGTGGCATGACTGCGCGTTTCATCAAGCGCCGGGCCACACCGGAGAAACGTGGTGCGAGACGGTTTGGGACAGGTTTTGATTTATATGACAACACCAGCGGAACTTTTTTCCCTCAAAGAGCGCGTGGCCGTCATCATCGGCGGCACGGGCGAATTGTGCGGCACGATGGCGGAAGGTTTTGCGTCGGCGGGCGCGAAGGTCGCGCTGGTCGGACGCGACGCGGGCAAAGCCAAAGTGCGGCTCGATAAAATTTCAAAAGACGGCGGCAAGGCGGAATTTTTCCCGTGCGACACGACATCGAAGGCCGGGCTGCAAAAACTGCTGGCCGGTGTTCTTGCCAAATTTGGCCGCGTGGACATTCTGGTCAATGGCGCGGGCGTGAATTCGCCGACGCCGTTCTTTGACATTTCCGAGGAGGAAATGGACCGCATTCTCACGGTGAATTTGAAAGGCGTGGTGCTGGCTTGCCAGGTTTTTGGCAAGCACATGGTCGCGCAAGGTTCAGGCAGCATCATCAATGTCGGTTCGGCGTCGGGGCTGAATCCGCTATCGCGCGTGTTCACCTATTCGGCGTCGAAGGCCGCCGTGCATAACATTTCCAAAAATCTCGCGCGCGAGTGGGCGGCGAGGGGTGTGCGGGTGAACATTCTCGTGCCGGGATTTTTCCCCGCCGAACAAAATCGCACCGTGTTGAGCCCCGACCGGGTGGCCTCAATCCTGGCCAAAACGCCGATGAAACGCTTTGGCGAGGCACACGAACTCATCGGCGCGGCGTTGCTGCTCGCATCCGATGCGGGCAGTTTTATCACCGGAACCGAACTCGTCGTGGACGGCGGGTTCGATGCCATGACCATTTGATATGAAATTCTGCGACGAAAATTTTCTGCTGTCGAACGATGTGGCCCGCGAGTTGTATCACCACACCGCGGTGAACCAGCCGATCATTGATTATCACTGCCATCTTTCGCCAAAGGACATTGCGGAAGACCGGCGCTTTGAGAATATCCACGAACCATGGCTGGGCGGTGATCATTACAAATGGCGCGCGATGCGGGCCAACGGCGTGCCGGAAAAATTGATCACCGGCAACGAGACCACCGCGCGCGAAAAATTCCAGGTGTGGGCGGCGACGGTTCCCAAGACCCTGCGCAATCCGCTTTTCCATTGGACGCACCTGGAATTGCAGCGCTATTTCAGCATTGAAAAATTGCTGGAAGAAAGCACGGCGCAGGAAATTTGGGACGAAACCAGCCGTTTGCTCGCGCAACCGGGCTTTTCCGTGCGCGGACTTGTCGAGCGCATGAACGTCAAGGTGATTTGCACCACGGACGATCTCACCGACCGGCTCGAGCATCACAAAGCCATCGTAAAATCGGGCTGGAAGGTGAAAGTATTTCCGGCGTTCCGCCCCGACAACGCGCTGCGCGTCAATCAGCCGGAGCGTTTCAAGCAATGGGTGAAAACTTTGAGCGACGCAGCGGGAACCAACGCGACCACGTTCAAAGGTTTTCTAAAGGCGCTGAAGCAACGCCACGATTTCTTCCACGCCAACGGCGGCCGGCTTTCCGATCATGGCCTGAATCAAATGCCGTCTCTGGATTGCACGGAGAAAAAGGCCGCGGCGATTTTCTCGGCGGCACTCAAAGGCAGGGCGGCTTCGCCGGAAGACGCCGAGCGGTTTGCGTCATTCATGATGGAATTTTTCGGCGTGCTGGACGCGGAGAAGAATTGGACGAAGCAGCTTCATCTCGGCGCCTTGCGCGACCCGAATTCGCGCATGGCGGAAAAACTCGGCGCGGACACGGGCAGCGACACCATTGGTGATTTTCCACAGATGGCGGGACTCGCGCGTTATCTGGACCGGCTTGATCGCATCGGCAAGTTGCCCAAGACCATCATCTACAATTTGAACCCGGCGGACACCGGTCTGTTCGCGGGCATGCCGGGCAGTTTTCAGGACGGCTCCGTGGCGGGCAAGCTGCAGTATGGCGCGGCATGGTGGTTTCTCGATCAGGAGAACGGCATCCGCGCGCAGCTGGATGTCCTTTCCGATCTCGGTTTGCTCAGCCGATTCGTCGGGATGCTGACGGATTCGCGTTCGTTTCTGTCGTATCCGCGTCACGAATATTTCCGGCGCATCCTTTGCGACACGCTCGGCGCGGACGTGGAGAGCGGGCGACTGCCCGACCGGCGCGAATGGCTCACCAATCTGGTCACCGACGTTTGTTACCGGAATGCGAAGAATTACTTCGGGTTCCCCGCTTAAGCGCGTCGCCCAAAAATCAGCCCGCTGAAGTGATTCGCTTCAATGGTCTTTTATTTTCAGACGGAAGTTTTTACAAGTCCGTGATGGGTTTGTGCCGGGGCACAAGCGCTTTGATGATGCCCCACGCAATCAGATAACTCAGGGCGCAGATGGTGAACATGATGAGGTAAGCGGTTTGCGGGGTCGGGAAGGCGTCGCGCAGCCGACCTTGAAGCAATTGGATCAGCACGCCGCCGATGCCCCCGGCCATGGTGCCAATGCCGGTGACCGATGCCACGGTTTTCTTTGGAAACATGTCGGAAACCGTCGTGAAGAGATTTGCCGACCAGGCCTGATGCGCCGTGCAGCCGATACAAATCATGGCCACGGCGAGCGTTGCGGCCAGATGGCCAAAACGGTTCACATCTCCGAAGTACTGTGTCAACAGGACCGTTAGCGGAAAGACGGCGATGACCAGCATCGTCATCATGCGCGCTTGGTAAACGGCCATGCCACGTTTGATGAGGGTGAACGGAATGCTGCTGCCGTAAATGCTGCCGAGGATGGCGATTCCATATACGATAAAAGTGGGCATTCGCACTTCGCTTTGTGTCATCTTAAATTGATCGTGCAAATAAGCCGGCAGCCAGAACAAATAAAACCACCAGATGCCGTCGGTCATGAATTTGCCCGCGATGAACGCCCAGAGTTGGCGGTAGCCAAACAACCGCAGCCACGGAACCTTCGCCTTATCACTCGTCTGGGCGCCGGTGGCGACTTCGTCGTCGATATGAATGTAATCATATTCAGTTTTGGAGAGTCGCGGGTGTTTCCCGGGCGGGTTATAGAGCCAGAACCAGAAAATCAGCCAGAAGAACCCCAAGGCGCCGGTGATGACAAACGCCCATTTCCAACCCCGTTGATCGCCAAAATAGACCATGAAGGTTGGAACGAGCAGCGCCGCGACCATGGCGCCGGCGTTCGACCCGGCGTTGAAAATCGAAGTTGCCAGTGCTCGTTCGCGTTTGGGGAACCATTCGGCAACGGTTTTGATGGATGCAGGAAAGTTGCCCGCTTCACTGACGGCAAATAAGCTCCGCACCATAATATGCATCACGAGCAACCTCCCGACGAAGGCGTTGAGAATCCCGAAAACGGACCACGCGATAAGTGAAAGCGCCAAACCCAGCTTTGTGCCGATTCTGTCAATGAGCCATCCGGCGAAGACCGTTGCCGCCGCGTAAACGCCGGTGAAGGCCGACGTCAAATAGGAAAAATCGGAATTGGTCCAGCCGAAGCCGCCCTGGCTTTCCGGTCGGCAGAAAAATGGCTGCAGATAGCTGATGACCTGCCGGTCCAGGTAGTTGAAGGTGGTGGCGAAAAACAGCAGCGCGCAGATGACCCAACGATAGTTGCTCGAAGCCGGGGCGGTTTGGCTGGGGGAATTCATTCGCGCGAAAATACCCCAAAACACTCCCATCCCTCAAGCGTTCAAATCCAACTTTACAAACCGGTGGCACTTATGCCACGCTGAGTGATTATGTTGAAGAAATTTCTGGCAGTCCTGCCGCTCCTTTTGCTGACCGGTTGCGCCACCACGTTCACGCGCCTGACGCCGCTGGAACAGCCGCGCAATTCCAACAACCTTTACCCCGTCGAAGTCGTCTTCAATTCCTCGCAGCAATCGCTGCGCTGGGAGAGCATCCAGCCTTACGTGCTCGTCAATGGCGCGCTTTACCCGATGCGCCAGGTGCCAATGATGCAAAATCGTTGGGACGGTTTCGTGCCAGTGCCGCCGGGAACAAATTCCGCAAGCTACCGTTTCAAATTCGATTATCTCTACAACGATTTCGGCGCGCCGCCCAAGCCCAACAGCGTCTTTTCGCCGGTGTACAAGCTGACCATCGTTGACCAGTAACCGGAGGGACGGGTTACACGAGTCCCCAAATGATGTCGGGCGCGGATGATTTATCCGCGCCCGTTTTAAAAATGGGAGGAATTGCCGGATTCGCACAGCGCGTCCCCCGGAAACGCGGTGGTCAGTGCCGGGGCCGGAGCAGGATCGCTTTTTTGTCCGAGCCTTCCACTTCGACGCTGTGCGTTTCCACGTCGGGGTCGTCCTTCAACGCGTGATGCACGACGCGGCGGTCAAAGGCATTCAAGGGCTCCAATTCCACCGCGTCACCCCAGCGCCGGACTTTTTCGGCGGCGTCCTTCGCTTTTTTCACGAGCGCCTCGCGCGCCTGCGCGCGGTAGCCGCCCACGTCCACCATCGCCTTGGGCGAACTGGGGTCCTGCTGGAAGAGCAGGCGATTGGTGATGTATTGCAAATCGGCCAGTGTCTGGCCCTGGCGGCCGATGAGCCGCCCGGCGTCCTCGGTTTTCACGTCGAGCAAGAGGCCTTCTTCCAGCTTGTGTTCCTCAACAGCGGCTTGAAAGCCGAGCAACGTCAGAATTTTTTCCAGGGTTTCTTTCGGTTGGGCGGGCATAAGTTGGTTGCGGGTTGAATGTCGCCTGTTTGTTTTCGCCTTATTTCTTCTTTTTTGGCGGCGGCGTCAATGCCGGATTTGCCGCCGGCGCCGCCGGGTCGCGCAGGTTTTTCGTCAGCTTGGTTTGCAGAATGGTCAGCAAATTGTTCACCGTCCAGTAAAGCGCCAGTCCCGCCGAGTAGTTGTAGAGGAACACCAAAAAAATCAACGGCAGGTACCGCATGATTTTTGCCTGCGTTGGGTCCATGCCCGGCGACGGTGGCGTCAGATGCGATTGCCACAGCATCGCCCCGCCCATCAGCAGCGGCAGCAGGTTGAACGGGAAATTGGTGCCCGGAATCATGAACAGCGTATCCGGCTTGGACAAATCCTTGACCCACAGGAAACTGGCGCCGCGCAATTCAATGGCGCTGCGCAGCATCGTGAAAAAACCGATGAACACCGGTGTCTGGATCAACATCGGCAAACAACCGCTCACCGGGCTGACCTTGTGTTTCCGCCAAAGCTCCATTTGCTTCTGTGTGAATTTTTGCGGGTCGTCCTTGTATTTTTCCTTGAGCGCCTTAACCTCCGGCGCGAGCGCCTGCATCCGTTTCATCGAGCGCGTGCTCGCCGCCATCAACGGCCAGAAAATGCCGCGCAGCAGAACAGTAATCAGAACAATCACCGAGCCGTAACCGAATTTCGTGACGTCGTGCAGCCAGTTCATCGCCAGCAGCAACGGCTTCGCGCAAAAACCGAAGAATCCGCCGAAGCCCATCACGTTGTCCGCGTGATTTTGAAACTGCGCGCCAATGTCCGCCAGCGTCCGGTATTCCTTCGGCCCGGCGAAGAAAACGATTTGCCGCTCGATGACCTGATTGGTTGCCAGCGTCTGTGCGGGATAAACCAGGGCCGTTTGGACGCCTTGCGGCGGCGGTGCGCCGGGAATGGGTTCGACATTCGGAAACAACGGCAGAGTGACGGGGCGCGCGATGATTTGCTCCACCGGCTGCTTCGGCATCGCCAGCAACGCAAAAAACTGATTGTGCGCCGCCGCCCAAACAACGTTGTTCGAACCGGCAACATATTCCGAACGCGGCATACCGCGAAAACAGCCGAGGCCTGAGCCCGAAAACCACGAGAACGGGTTGTCGTGCGAACTCGCGCCATCAAACCACATCGCGCCTTCGTACATGGAATAGGTGCTGTCGTCCGGCCCCATCGGCGTCGCCGTGCCCACCACCAATTCCTGCGCCGGCAACGCGAGCGGTTTATCCGAGGTGTTTTCGAGCCGCACACTGGCGTTCACCAGATAATTGGAGCTGAGATGAAACTCCTTCACGAGCCGCAAACCGTTGGTGAACGATTTCTCGGCGCGAACCCCGTCATCGGTTTTCGTCAAAGTGAATATGCCGTCGCCGACGATCCCGTCATCGCCCAAAATCGCCAGCACCGGCACGGGCGCGCGGGTGTTCAACGTGGCCACGGCGTTGGTCGGATTGCCTTTTCGAGTTGTCCACCGCGCCGAAACCGTTTCGGGGTAATCCAGCAATTCAACCAATTTCAGGCCGCCGCCGCGCGACGTAAACGTGTAACGCGCGAGCTGGTTCGCGAGCACCAGCGTCCGCTCGGGCGTGTTGGTGTCGAATGAATAAGCCGAAACCGCGGTCGGTGCGGCCAGGCCGGCGCTGGCATTTGCCGTTGTTGTTTGGGCCGCCGCGAGCGTGTTCGTGCCCGTTTGCGGCTGCGGCAAATGCGAGTAATACTTTTGCTGCTCGTAAAAACTCACGCCAAGCAGAATGGCGCAGAGTGTGACGACGATGATGCCGGTGCGGTCCATGAGAAATTAAATTTCGAACTCCTTGCCGCGTCGAAGCGCAGCGGAGACGGGCGAATTCCCGCCTTCGCCTTCGGCTCCGGCGCGGCAAGCCTGGATGCAGGCAGCGTTGAAGCGCAGCGCAGACGGGCGAACTCCAAACTCCGGACTCCGAACTCCGAATTCCCTCTGGGGCACCGGATCGTGCCCGCCTTCGCCCCACGGATAACAGCGGCAAATCCGCTTTATTGCCAGCCAACCGCCGCCAACGGCGCCTTGCGTGTGAATCGCCTCCATCGCGTATTGCGAACAGGTCGGCGTGAAGCGGCAGCCGCTGCCCGCGCCAAAAAGAAAAATTTGCGCCGGAGAAATTGTGAGTTGGTACACGCGAATGGCCAGCGTCAGAACTCGAATGACTAATGACGAAGCCCTAATGACTAAAGAATGACGAAACCCAAATGATAAACCAGAAGCCGCCGTGCGCGCGGAGGTTTGGGCATTCGTTATTGGCAATTCTTTAGTCATTCGGATTCAGGAATCAGTCATTTCCCAGCAGCCCTGCGCGATTCAGCGCAGTGAGCAAATCCCTTTCGACCTCGGCAAAACCGCGCCCGGCAATTGAATTTCGCGCCACGAGGACGAGTTCCACCGGTTGGGACAATTCATGTTGATGCCGACGGAAGCTCTCACGGAGCAGCCGCCGCGCACGACTGCGTTCCACCGCACCACCGATTTTCCGGCTGGTGACAACGCCGAGTTTTGGTGTTGTGCCGACAGGCAGTTTGTTCCAGTTGGCGATGAGACAACCCTGTGCGAGCCGCTGTCCCTGCTGCCGGATGCGCATGAAATCACGATTTTGACCGAGGCGCATGGCGCGACCCAGTTGCAGGCGTTTCGGCGATTCGGCGGGCATGAACGCGCGCGGGTTAAACCGGGGTCAGGCGTTTGCGTCCGACGCGGCGGCGGTTGCGCAACGTGGCTTTGCCGCTCTTGCTCGAATTGCGGTTAAGAAATCCGTGCTGCCGTTTGCGGCGGATTTTCGACGGTTGATACTGGCGTTTCATAAATGGTTCAGCGTCCTTCCGGGTGAAAGACCGGAACGTGCGAGGATAGCCATGAAACGCCTCGTGTCAAGGCGGGGTTCGGCCTTCAAATCAACAAGCCGCACCCAATCGGATGCGGCCTGTGAAATGCAATTGCCTGCCTGTTACTTCACCAGTTGGGCGGCGGGCGCGGGCGTTGGTGCGGGCGTCGGCGCTGAATTTTGATGAACCGCGGCGCGTTCGATGCGGCCGGCGCTGTCCCACGCGCGCAACTTGTCCGCGTTGCTCTTGTATTTGTTCCGCACGATGGCATCAAGACAGTTCACTTCCTTTATACCGTCACGCCAGCGCGTGGAATTCCTTTTCGCCCTCTACGAAAAACTCACCGCCCCGCTGTTGCCCGTCACGCCCAAAACCAAAAGCCGCCGGTCATCCCGCGATGGCGGGACCACTACAACACCGCGCCCGCGCAAACAGCGGACACCGGGTTTGCCGGGGCAAACTCCGATTCCTGGTTAAATCCAAGCAAACGGAATTGCGCCAATTCATCCAGCAGGTCTTTCTATGCTGAAATCTCCTGAATTGATGCTGTTTTGAATGCAGCAATCTCCCGTCATTATCACGCTATTGAGAAAGATAATTTATGATAGCCGGCACAACTGCCGACATGCCATGGTTGCCAACATTGGAATCGCTAAAGCCAAATCGAAGGGGTTGGCTGCCAGTAATGCCAGTAATTGTTGGTAATGGTATTGTTGGCCAAGTGACAGGGCGAACAACGATTTGTTTTCCTAGAGCGGTTGGAACGTTTGTGACTATGGCCTGAGCGGAATTTTGAGCTGTTGTCAGCGTCTCACCGAATACATTATAATTAGTAATTTGCGATGTTTCCGCTGCCGCACTGTAACCGTAGTCGCTTGGCCTGACACCGGCGGCGTTAAAAGTAATAGCAGGCAGGCCAGTGGCAACTGACGCCAATGCCGCCTCGCCTCCCCCCAATGAATGTCCAGAAATTGTTATCGGGGTATTGGGAAATTCTTTCTGAACAAGCCTTGCTATTAGCGCCGCGGACACATATGCTTGTGACTTTTCGCCTAACGCATTTTGCTCATCCGCACGCCGGTCATTCGGGTTGCTAGGATCTGTTCCGCGAAACGCCAAAATCAGGTTAACTGGTTTTCCGTCATCACTCATTTTCCCATAAAGAACAGCATCGGTTCCATCGCGAACAAGGGTGAATATTTGAAGAATTGAGTATCCCGGAGGATAATGATTCGTGGTGTAAGAGCTGTCGGCCGCATACATAGCATCAATAACGCCCTGAAATCGAGCAAGCTTCGAACCTAAAACTCCTTGAGAAGGTGACGATGGTCCAGGGGAAGTTAAAGGCCCGGTATATCCCGCGCTTTTCTGGTAATAATTGACACTGCTGCCGTTGCCGCCGGCAAAACCAGTCGAATTACCCGCTGCCGATGTCTCTTGAGCGGTTCCTGAAAGTTTGAGACCAAGTGGATTATTCGCGTCCGGCTGCTGTGCGGAGGCAATCGTTTGCTGCGGCGTTGGATTGGGTGGAGGCAATTGATCAGGTGTTCCTTGATGAACTCCTGCGCCGCCCTGCGCTTGCATCGTGCTGGCCTCGCCTTTTACCATCGCTGGATCAACGGTCAAAGTTTTGGCATCCCGCAAATCAACGACATTGGGATCACCTGTCGGTTGCGGCGCGGCTGAATTTCCATTCCCGCCACCAAGACCAAAAAACGATGTGCCTTGTGGATGAAGATTTCCATCCGTCGCAGTGGCTGCGGCGGCTGAAGTGTTCAATGCGCTGCCAGGGCCACCATCGAAACCGCTCGAATCGCCTGCAGCCGATGTTGATTGAGCGATGCCAGTAATTTTAAGCTCAAGCGGATTATTGGGGTCTTGACCGCTCAATTGCGGGCCGCCCGATAGCTTTAACCCGCCGAGTTCAGGTGTTCCTGACAATTTCAAAACCCCATTCAAATCTGCAGCGATTTTATTCCGACGCAAAGCGTCTTCAAGTTGTTGCAAGTCTTGCTGGGCGTCGGATAAGTCCTTTTGAATATATTGATTCGACACAAATTGGAGGGATCTTCCAAAATTGGCGACGGCAACTCGCAGATCTGCGAGCTCGGTGGAAGTATCTTGCTGTTTAGTAGCCAATGCAGCTTTGTTGAAGGCATCCGCGCCATATGCGTAATAAAGATTTGCCCGGATTTGGTTGTCATTTGGAGAAAGTTGTGCGGCCTGCGCGAAACAATTTATTGCAGTCTGCCAGTCGCTTCTCCCACATGCATCAATGCCTTGTTGGTTAATAGTGAGAGCTTGTTGTATCCGTGGGTCAACCGACGTTGGAGCGAAAAGCATGTGGCCCAAATTATATCCAAAATTGTATGAAGCTTGCCCAATATTATTAAGCATCATTTGTTGGCCGGGATTCAGACCAGGCGAGGAATATGAGGGAGTTGAGGGTTGGCTTGGTGCGGGGGGAGGATTTACCGGAGTGGGAGTTGCAATGGGAACTAGGGTGCCAGGCGCTGTGTCATTATAGTATTGCTGCTGCGAGAAGGAATTCAGAGACAATAGCAAAGTTGTTAATAATATTGTTGATCTGAAAATGGTAGCTTTCATAGCTCATTAATTTGTGATCTACTTTTCTTTGGATTCGGGCAACCACGGCACAATCCGGCTGTTTGAATGACTAGATGACGTTATGTTCATGATCATTTAATTGCGCGCAGGAATTAAGTCATTCCGTTATTTCGGCTGTTCGTCAGGAGGTAGAAAGATGCCCCCTATTCCTACTCCTCTGCGCCCTGGAGGCGGAGGCTGTAAACTATTAGACTCCTGCGGGGATTCTTTGGCTTTTTCTTCCCAAATAATTATCTCATCGCGCGCCGCCGCCGCATCTTTGGAATCGGGCACAAGTTCCAGATAGCGACGCATATGGTCTGCTGCGTCGGCATAATCACCAAGCTCCTTTTCAATCATTGCGGTGTTAAACTGGCCATCCGGCCAGCAAGGTTCGATTTCCAAAGCCTGTTCATAATAATCCGCGGCCTCTTGAAAGCGTTTTTCACTATAAGCATTTTCGGCAAGCACGCGATTTTTATTAGCCTCTTCAGGCAACGGTGGCTTGGTGGCCAAAGCGCGCCATACCTCTGCTTTTTTCAGGAAGACCGCGAACTCATCTTCCGGGTTTAGCTTTCCACTTTGGGCGTCTGAAACAAGAACATCGAAGGCATCGAGGAAGGACTTCGCATCCGACAATTGGGCAAAAGTCACAAGCAGGCATCTTTTTTCCTGTTGATTTTCAAAGTTCATTGTCACGACATATCCACTTCCATTGCCAAAATGCACTACTGCGCTCGGACGTTCCCAAGGGCCTTGAAAACGAATCCGGTGATTTATGGAATCTCGAAATAAGACAGTGAAAGTTTCCGTATTGTCCGGACTGCGGTAAACCAAACCGTCGCCGGTTGGAGATAAAACAATGCTTCCTCCCATCCTCACTGCTCCCGCCGTCCAAATTGACTCAACCGGATCGCGCAAAACAGAAGCCTGCTTTAAGTCGCGTTTTAATTGCAACCGCACTTGGGATGCAGTTGTTGTTGAAGCAGACAGCGGTGTGGCACTTGGCTGATATGCAGTGGTGGCACATCCAGCGCAGAACAAAAGTAAACCAGCAAAAACGGTTTCAATTCGTGGAGTATATTTAGCTTTCATTGTTAGTCAGTTAGTGGCGCTTTGGCTTTTTCTTCCCAAATGATTATTTCGTCATGAGCCGCTCTTGCATCTTTGGCATCGGGAACCAGCTCCAAATAGCAGCGCATGTGGTAAGCGGCGTAGGCATAATCACCAAGCTCCTTGGCGATCATAGCGGCATTGAATTGACCCTCCGGCCAGCAAGGTTCAATCTCCAATGCCTGCTCGTAGTAATCAATGGCGTCCTTAAATCGTTTTTCACTATAAGCATTTTCGGCCAACACGCGATTTCTGTCGACCTCATCCGGCAACGGCGGCTTGGAGGTCAAGCCACGCCATGCCACGGCCTTTTCTTTGAATTGATCAAAATCCTCTGCGTTCGGCAGCCCGTTTTTGGATACGGAGATCAGCAGGTTAATCGCATCCGTAAACGATTTCGCATCGTCAAGGTTTGTCCAGCATACTCGGCCATCGAATCCAAACGGCATAACATAGTAAGTGCCGTCGGCAGGGTTAAACCATACAGAAACCGCATACATATCCCGGAACAATCCCGAATGTGTCCTTCCGTCGATTCCCGTAAAGTGAAACTTGCGAAACGATGCTTCAAACCACTTATAATCGCCCTCGCGGACACTCTCGGAGCGGCTCAAGGATTGCATCAGTTGTTTTTGCGCCGTAGTAACTGGTATTTTTGAAATTGTTGCCGGATCCGAATCGTAAACAACTCTCTTCTGCTCGGCTTGGTTGCTCGCGCAGCCGCTAACAGCGAGCAAAGCGAAAGCACTCAGAACACAGGTGCAAACAATTCCAAGAATGCTCGATTGCTTGCTCATTTGATTATCGTGTTAGCTGGTTCCGGAGCAAAAGGCTCGCTGGGACTCGATGATGGTTCTTTTGCTTTCTCATCCCAAATGATCACTTGATTGCGGGCGGCTTCGGCATCTGAGGCGCCAGGAACCAACTCCACATAGCAGCGCATATGAAACGCGGCATCTCCGTAATTACCAAGCTCGCCGTCAATCATCGCCACGTCATGCTGCGCATCCGGCCACAATGGACAAATTTCCAATCCTTGTTCGTAATAATCGGAGGCATCCGCAAAGCGCTTCTCTTGAACAGCATTCGCGGCTAGCACCAGATATTTATGGGCCTCATCCGGCAGCGGGGGTTTGGTGACCAATGCGCGCCATGCGGCGGCTTTTTGCTTGAATCGTTCAAAGTCGGCGTCTTGGCCAATTCCTTTTGATTTGAGAACGAGAACATTTAGCGCATCCGCAAAGGCTTCGGCTGACTCAAGCCGATTCCATTGCACGTTGATTCCTTTGACCCGATAAATGTTTTGAACACCGAGTCGAACCACGACTGCGTCGTCTAGATTCTTGAAGCGATACGAAAAAGTCCCCCCATCCCACCAAATCGGCGCACCAAAAGGATCGTGAGGATAAAAAATTTGGAAACCATCGCGACTTACTCTGATTTCCTTTTTATACATCCCCTCCTGCAACGCTGCCTGTAATTGTTGTCGCGCCTGCGAAGCCGTTGTGTTTGCACTGCTCGCGTGTGAAATATCCGGCTGATATGCCGTGCTGACGCAACCTGTGCTAAAAAGAAGCAAACCCGCAAAAAAGGAGACGGATACAATTCTTAAAACGACGATTGGTTTCATGAGGGCGGACTTCCCTCCTTAACGGATTCAATGCGGACTCTACGCGTTCGTGTTTTCTCATCGTTTGTGTCCAATGGCAAGAGCACGATTTCAGCCGTCACATATTTTCCGCAATAGTCTCTGAGTTTTTCGGCATTGCTGGCTTGTCCTACTACAAAGGGGCTCTTCGCCCCATTGTCCTCGGCAGCGAGGTAAAACACGATGCAGCGGTTTGTTTCGTTGCAGTTCTGTAAACATTCTTGTGACGGTTTTGTGTTCGGGCCGTAAATTTCGAGAAAAGCAGAGAGTTTTTTTGCACATATTCGATCTGCAAGCACCCAACCTTTGACAGTTATTTTATCTTTAGTGACAGCATTGGTGGATTCTTGTGCGTACACCAACGGCGCTATAAACCATAATGCAAAAATATTTATCGTAAGAATTTTTATCAGCTTCATACAATTCTCCTTTTGTCATTTCGCCGGTGGCGGCGCGTGGTTGCCCGTCGGGAAAGTGTTGAGCCGGAATTCATCGCGCCCGCTGGAATCGGCCGAGTCAGTCGCAGGGCATTTCAAATCGTCTAATTGCGGCAAGGGAATACTGGTTGCGGAACGTGGATGAGACCTGTTTCCGTAACGGTCAACGACTCTGAGGTGTTGTTTTAGGGTCATACCCGTCGCCGCTTATGATAAACATTTTGGAACATAATTATCAAGGGAAAACCTTTCCACGCCAGTTTGCCCCCCCAACGGACATTATTTGCCAAGTCGTGGCTGCATCTTCCGACGATGTCGCTCCTGAACGGAGCTTGGCCGGACAATGGATTGCGATCTACAATGATGCCAGCCCTATGGGCTTTGAATTCGTGTCAATTCGTGAAATTCGTGTCAAACCGTCTTCACTGTCCCCTTTTGACCACCTACAAGCGGTCGGAACGGTAAAACCCCAATTTTAAAGGCTTTTTCACATTTTTTACCCCGCTGACACCTTCCTCGCCAAGATTTACCCGTTCCCCGCTAAAACTGGCACCGGCCCCGATTCGGCTGACATTTCCCCTCACCAATTTACAGGTTCACCCGGTCAGCTCCATTTGCCCCGCCCAAATTTACATGCACCTCCTGTTCCTCTATCACTCACCCTTGATCGTCTCACACATGCCTCGCATCGCCTGACAGCCGCCCCGACCGGCTGGCATCCGCCCCCGTCCAATTACCGGAACATTCGGTCGCATAACAAACGCCCGTCGGCGGCTGACACACGCCGCTGAAGGTTTCGCACGCGCCTGCCGGGGAAATGCAGACGGGTTTGTGTCACTTCACATTCAACTCGCGCCGGATGCCGAATTTTTCGATGCGTTTGCGCAGCGTGGCCCGGGTGATGCCCAGCATTTTGGCGGCGTGGACCTGGTTGTCGCCCGTTTCCTTGAGGGCCTGGATGACCAGTTCGCGCTCGACCGCCGGGATGACCTTCAACTTTGGATCGCGTCTGGCCCATTGAAACAACTGTCGCGCCAGCGCAGCAGCATCGGTTGCAGCGGCATCTCCCGCTGCTCCAACGACCGGCGGCATGGTCGTGCCCGCACCCTGTCCCGAAATTTCCGGCGGCAGATCGCCCAGCAGAATCGCACCGCTCTTGGCCATGACGTGCGCGCGGCGGATGGCGTTCTCCAGCTCGCGCACGTTGCCCGGCCAATGATATTTTTCGAGCGTCTTGATGACGCTGGCGGCGATGGATTTCGGCGGGTGTTGCTGTTCGCGCGCAATTTTCTCCAGAAAATAATTCACCAGCAGCGGGATGTCGTTGCGCCGGTCGCGCAGCGGAGGAATGTGAATGCGCACGACGTTAAGGCGGTAAAACAAATCCTCGCGGAACTGCTTCGTGGCCACCGCCTGCTCCAGATGTTTGTTCGTCGCGGCGATGACGCGCACATCCACCTGAATGGGCTGGTTGTCGCCGACGCGTTCGAACGTGCCGGACTGCAGCACGCGCAGGATTTTCGTCTGGGTCGCCGGGGTCATGTCGCCGATTTCGTCGAGGAAAATCGTGCCGTGGTTGCATTGCTCGAATTTGCCGATGCGCTGCATGGTGGCGCCGGTGAACGCGCCGCGTTCGTGGCCGAAGAGTTCGCTTTCGAGCAATTGTTCCGGAATCGCGGCGCAGTTGACGGTCAGGAACGATTGCCGGCTGCGGTTGCTGTGATGGTAAATGGCGCGGGCAACGAGTTCCTTGCCGGTGCCGCTTTCGCCGGTGATGAGTGCGGTCGCGTCGCTGGTGGCGACCTGACCGATAAGCTTGAAAACCTGCTGCATCGGTTCGCTGCGGCCGACGATGCCCAGTTCGTAATCTTCGGATTCAAGCAACGGTTCGTAGGAGACGACCTGTTTCATGTCGTGCGCGGCTTTGAGCGCGTTGGCGACGATTTCCTTGAGCTTCGGCACGTCGAACGGCTTGAGCAGATAATCGTAGGCGCCCAGTTTCATCGCCTCGATGGCGGTCTGCGTTGTGCCGTAGGCGGTCATCAAAATGACGAGCAGCCTGGGATCGGCGGCGCGGATGCGGCGAAGCGTTTCCAGGCCGTTCATGCCGCCCATGCGCACGTCCATCAACACAAGGTCGGGTTTGAATTTGGGAATGACTTTCAGCCCTTCCTCGCCGGACGCGGCGGTGGCCAATTCGATGTCCGGCGAATTGAAAATCCGCTGGAACGAATACCGCACGTCTTCTTCGTCATCAATCAGCAGCAGTTTGCTCATTTTGCCGAAGCCGAACATAACTGATTTGTGCCGGGCGGACAGCGAATTTTGCGTGCGGCCAAAATGGGGTTTTTCATTGTTTGACCTTGTTTCCTTCAACGCCTATACTCACGACTCGTTTTGATATGAAAATCATCGTATGCGACCCGGTCTCGCCCAAGGGCATTGCGCTCCTGCAGCAGCGGCCGGAATTCCAGGTTGTGGTGCTGCCGAAGCGGTTGACGGAGGCGGAACTGCTCCCGGTGGTGGCCGACGCGACGGCGCTGGTGGTGCGTTCGGAAACGAAAGTCACGCGCAAGGTCATCGAAGCCGCGAAGCAACTGCGCGCCGTCGGTCGCGCGGGTGTCGGTGTGGACAACGTGGACGTGGAAGCCGCCACGCAGCACGGCATCGTGGTGATGAACACGCCGGGCGGCAACACGGTGACGACGGCGGAATTGAGCTTTGCCCTGTTGCTGGCGCTCGCGCGCAAGGTGCCGCAGGCTCACGCCTCGATGACCGCGGGCAAGTGGGACCGCAAACTGTTTCAAGGCCTGGAACTGGCCGGCAAGACCCTCGGCGTGCTCGGCATGGGCCGTATCGGCACGGAAGTCGCCAAACGCGCCGTCGCGTTCGGCATGCGCGTCATCGCCTACGATCCTTATCTCACCGAAGACCGCGCCAAGGCCATCGGCGCGGAATTTGCCGACAGCGTGGACGATCTTTATCGCGTGGCGGATTTCATCACCATTCACATGCCGGTGACGCCGGAAACCAAACACATGTTGAACGCCGCCGCGTTCGCCCGGATGAAACCCGGGGTGCGCCTCGTGAATTGCGCCCGCGGCGAAATCGTCGTCGAGGACGATCTCATTGCGGCGCTCGAATCCGGCAAGGTGGCCGGCGCCGCGGTGGATGTTTTCGCCACCGAACCGCTGCCCGCCGACCATCCGTATCGCCGGCAGCCGAATTTGATTCTCACGCCGCACCTCGGCGCGAGCACGGGAGAAGCGCAGGAAAAATGCGGCATTGAAGTGGCCGAGGTCATTGCCGGTTATCTGCTCACCGGCGAAGTCCGCAACGCGGTGAACCTGCCGTATCTCGACGCCAAGACTTATGAGCAGGTGAAGCCCTACCTGCCGCTGGGCGAGGCGCTCGGCAAATTGCTGGCGCAACTGGCGCCGGCGAACGCGGACCGGCTTTACATCACTTACGGCGGCCACGCGCGCCAGTTGCCGAACATTGATCCGGTCACGCGCGCGGTGTTGCGCGGCTTTCTCTCGGGCAGCAATTTGAAGGACGTGAACAATGTCAACGTCCGCAGTGTGGCCCAAAGCCTCGGCCTCACCGTCGAGGAAAAGAAATCCGACGAGCCGGTGACCTTCAACGAATGGGTTCATGTGCAGGTGTTCGGCAACGGGAACAAGCTGATTTCCGCCGGGGGAACCTTCTTCGGGTCGCCGAACAATCCCCGCATCGTGCGGCTGTACAGCACGCCGGTGGAGATTCCCGTCAGCGGCACGTTGTTGCTGTTGAACAACAAGGACCGGCCGGGCATCGTCGGCCACCTCGGCACGTTGCTGAGCAAACACAAAGTGAATATTGCCAACATGAGCCTGACGCGCGACACTGCGGGCGGGCTGGCGTTGACGGTGTTGAATCTCGATAGTGTGCCGCCGCCGGCAGTGCTCGAAGAGCTTCAGAAAGACCCTGACATCAGCAATGTGAAAGTAGTAAAATTGTAGCCGCCGTCAAACCAATTGAAAAAATGAAGACTAACATAAAAATGATTTTCCCCATCACGCTGGCCGCGCTTGTTGTCGGAGCGTTCTCCACACCGGCCGCGGCTGACACTGCGTCCACAAATGCCGCACCGGCGCCGGTCGGCACGAACTCCAATCCCGAAGCCGCGATGACCGCGTTGTTCGGCGACCCGGTGATTGTCAAAGGCAAGGGCCTTGAGATCAAGCAGAGCCAGTTGGATGCCGTGGCGAGCAACTTGAAAGAAATCTATGCGGCCCGCGGATTGGCTGCGCCACCCAATCTGGAAGGGCAGGCATTGCAGGCGTTGATTTTTCAACAATTGATACTTGGCAAGGCCACCGAGGCCGACAAAGCCAGGGGCCGGGAGCAATTTAACACTTCGTTGCAGAAGTTAAAAGCCAACCAGCACCTGACGGATGAACAGTTTAATCAAACGCTGGAAAAACAGTTGATGCTGAGGGGACAGACCCGGAGCCAGTGGGAGAAACAGAACATTGAACAAGCCACCATCCCGATGGTGCTTGAACGTGAATTGAACATCAGTGTGACGGACGCCGCCGCAAAAGAATACTACACCAACCATCCGGCGGATTTTGAGCAACCGGACAAAATCCGACTGTGCGACATTCTACTATTGACCGTGAATCCGGGTACCGGCACGCCCCTGCCGGCGGATCAGCAGCAGGCCAAACGCAAAAAGGCGGATGACCTGCTCAAGCGCGCGCGCAGCGGCGAGAATTTTACGAATCTCGCGGCGCAATATTCCGAAGACCCTGCCTCGAAGGACAACAACGGTGAGCTGCCGCCTGCCTCACGAGACCAAATGAGTCCGGAACTCGCGGCGGCGGCGTTTTCGCTGACCAACAATCAGGTCAGCGATGTCATCGAAATATCTTACGGTTATTATATCATCAAGCTGCTGGACAAAATTCCGGCCAAAAAACTGGATTACGCGACTGTGGCCGACGATCTGAAAGACGCGTTGAAGCGGCAGAAAATCACCGGCCAGGCGCCGGCCTATCTGGAGAAATTGAAAAAGGCATCCGGTGTGGAAATTTTGGACCCAAAGCTGGAGGCCATGGAAATGGCCGTGGAAGCAGCCATGTCCAACTCGCCCGCCATGACGCCAGAAAAATGACGCGGGCTTGCCAAAAGCACCGCGTCCAGCCATGTTCGGAGGCGTTATGAAAACAAAAATGGCCATTGTCATACTCACGGTGGTTTGTGCGGGGCTGGCGGTCGCTTTGATTGCCGCGAAGAAGACCACCAGCGACCAGTTGAAAAACAACGCGGCCGCCGTCCTCGACTTTTCCAACCAGTTGGTGACTGCCAACGACAACCTTGATGAATTGCGGCAGGTCAATCTCCGGTTGACCAATGATCTCGCCGCCGTTCAACAGCAGAACGTCCCGGCTTTCCAACGGTCTGAGCGAAGCCTCCAGCGCGCTGGCCTCCGCCAAAGCGACGCTCCTGGGCGCCCAGGACCAGATCGCCAACCTGAACGGCCGCATCAGCGACTTGGAAACACAAAACAAGGTGCTGGATGATCGCGCCACCGCGTTGACCAACACCATCGCCGCGCTTAACGGACAAATCGCCGACACCGAACAGAAACTCGCCAATTCCGAGACCAACAATGTCTTTCTTGAAAAGGAACTGCAGCAGCAAATCGCCCAAAGGGCCGAATTGGAACATAAGTTCGATGACATCAATGAAGTCCGCGCCCAGGTCAAAAAATTGCGCGACGAACTGTTCGTTGCCCGCCGGTTGGAGTTGATGCGCGCCGGCATCACCGACCAGAAGGGCGCCCAACTGCTCGTGCAGCCGCGCACCGTTGCCACCACCGCCGCCCCGGCCAACCTGCCGCCGCATTACGATTTGAACGTGGAAGTCGGTTCCGACGGCTCCGTCCATGTCATTCCGCCGCCGACCAGTCCGATGACGAATACGCCGGCGCGTTAAACGGCTGGCGCGGCGAAGATTTGTTCGCAAATTGCCGATGCCGACTTACGAATATATTTGCGAGAAATGCGGGCACGAGTTTGAGGCCATTCAATCCATTTCCGCCAAACCGCTGCGGATGTGCCCGGAAGCATCCTGCGCCCGGAAAAAATGGGGGCGCGGCCGCGTGAAGCGCAAAATCAGCGCCGGTGGCGGCCTGTTATTCAAGGGCAGCGGCTTTTATATCACCGATTACCGCAGCGAAGGCTACAAACAGGCGGCCAAAAAGGATTCCACCGCTCCGAAAACCTCCAGCGGTGATGCCAAATCCGCGCCCGCAAAAGCCACAACCGGCGCGGCCAAGAAATGATTCAAACGCTTCAACGTTGCATCGTTGCATCGTTGCACCGGTCGGGCAGTTTGACGGTTCAACCCCTGCTCATTTGGGGTGTGCTGTTTCTGCCGGTGTTTGTCAGCGGGCAACCTTCCACGCCGGTTGTAAATTCCGTGCAGAGCGCTTCCGGCCAGTTCGTCGCGACCAGCCCGTCGCAATTTTCACCGCTCGTTCCTTGGCCCCGCGTGGCAACCAATAACAATCTTGTCCGGCTGGACCCGGCCTTGCTGTCGGTCTCTGCCGAGCGCATCAAAGATTCGCTCCGGCGCAAGCTCGGCATTGCCCCCAACGAGCCATGGCAGGGGAAAATTTTTCTGGTCCTGCATCCGGCGCAATCGCTCGACGAAGACGTCACGATTGTCTCCCAACCCTTCCTCAACGGCTGGAATTATCAGGTGCAATTGCCGGATGTTCTGTCGCAAACCCGTTTCCTGCGCACGATGACCGGTGTGTTGCTACTGGAATTGGCCAATCGCAATGCCACGGGCGCGCGTGCTGCGGAAATCCCCGGCTGGCTGACCGACGGCTTGTCGCAACAATTGTCCGACGCCGGTTCGCCGGAAATTATTCTGTCGACGCCGGGCAGACTCGTGGATGGCCTGCCGCAGAACCGCATGATCACAACGCAACGCGGGGTGGACCTGCTCGCCGACGCGCGCCGTGTGTTGCGCGACCATGCCGCGCTGACGTTCGACCAATTGAGCTGGCCGGCCGACGCCCAATTGGCCGGCGGGGACGACGGGGTGTATCGTGCCAGTGCGCAATTGTTCGTGAGTGAATTGCTCCGCCTGAAAAACGGCCCGGCGCATTTGCGCGCGATGCTGGCGGCTTTGCCGGGTTGTTATAATTGGCAGACCGCATTTCAAAGCGCGTTTCGTGAAAATTTCCCGCGACCGCTCGACGTGGAGAAATGGTGGGCGCTGCAGGTCGTGAGTTTTGTTGCGCACAGTTCCGGTTTGCGGTGGACGCCCGCCGTCAGCCGCGAAAAACTGGATGAAATTTTGAGCGTGCCGGTGGAGGTCTGGACCGCGTCAAACACCCTCCCCGCGCGCACGGAAGTTTCCTTGCAGGCCGTCATCCGCAATTTTGAGCCGGCGCGCCAGGTGGCGATTCTTCAAATCAAATTGCGCGATCTCGAATTGGCGCAACTCCGCATGGCCGCGCCGTTGGCCGCCTTGACCGATGAATATCGCCGGGCCATTGCCGGCTATCTCGGCCAAAACCGGGAAGTCCGCCAGCCGGCCTGGAGCAAACATCCCGTGCCACAGAAAACGGGCGCGCGCGCGACGTTGAAAAAACTGGACGCGCTCGACGCGCAACGGCAAACCATCGAATTATCCATCAAACCGGTCGTTTGGACGCCGTAAAGCTTGAACGGGCGGCGCCAGCAATGGTCAACTTGACAGGACGAAATTCAAACTTATAGTTTCCATCTAAAATGAAGGATGACAATTTGCAGGCGAATGACGAGGAGCCGCCATCAGGCCCCCGAATCCGATTTTTGAAGGAATTTCACTCCGCTGGCCGCGGCTTCTGGCACGATGTTTCCGATGCCGATTGGAACAACTGGCGCTGGCAGCTCAAACACCGCATCACCACGCCGGAGCAATTGCAGCGGCTGATGCCCACGCTCACCCCGGAGGAATTCGCCGGCGCAAAACTGGCCAACCACAAGCTCGCGCTGGCCATCACGCCGTATTTTTTCAACTTGATTGACCCGGCGGACGAACATTGCCCGATTCGCCTCCAGGTCATTCCGCACATTGAGGAAACCCACACCGCGTCGTGGGAGATGAGCGACCCGTGCGGCGAGGATTCACACTCACCCGTCCCCGGTCTCGTGCACCGGTATCCCGACCGCGTGCTGTTCCTTGTCACCGACCGTTGCGCGGCGTATTGCCGTTACTGCACGCGCTCGCGGCTCGTCAGCAACGCCAGCGGCTACGATTTTCATCCCGAATTCGACAAACAAATCGCCTACATCGCGCAACACCCGGAGGTCCGCGACGTCCTGTTGAGCGGCGGCGATCCGTTGTTGTTAAACGATGAAAAATTGGAAAATCTTTTGAGCCGGTTGCGGGCCATCCCGCACGTCGAGTTTTTGCGCATCGGTTCGCGCATCCCGACTTTCCTGCCGCAGCGCATCACGCCCGAACTCTGCGCGATGCTGAAGAAATTCCATCCGCTGTTCATGAGCATTCACTCGAACCATCCGCGCGAACTGACCACGGAAGTCCGCGACGCACTGGGTCGCCTCGCCGATGCCGGCATTCCGCTCGGCAATCAGTCCGTCCTGCTTAAACACGTCAATGACGACGCGGCGGTGATGAAGGCGCACATGCAAAAACTGCTGATGTGCCGCGTGAAGCCGTATTACCTTTACCAGTGCGATTTGATTTCCGGCTCGGCACATTTGCGCGCCAGCGTCCGCAAGGGCATCGAAATCATGACCCAATTGCGCGGCCACACGACCGGCTACGCCGTACCGCAATACGTCATCGACGCGCCCGGCGGCGGCGGCAAGGTGCCCATCGCCCCGGACTACGTTTTGAGCCACAACCCCGATCGCGTCGTGCTGCGCAATTACGAGGGCAAAATTTTCGAGTATCCGGAAGCCCCGGACGGCACACCGTGCGGCCAGCCGCCGAAGGAAATTGTCGAGCCGGAGTTGGTGTGAACCTTTAATCCTTTCCAAAAGGCGGTGGCGCCGGCAGCACGCCAACGGTTGGATCTTCCCGCGCGGTCGGCGCGACGGATCGTAGTGTCCGGACGAAACGAACACCGCCTGCCGGGGAGACAGGTTTTGGATTGCCGTTCGTGGAGGGGGCTGCGATGTTGCACACATTATGCGGCGCCGAATCGGGCGTCGCGCGCTTAAGGTCGAGATGTTCAAAAAAGAAAGCCTATGATGTCATCTGACTTATCGGACTTCCTGGCCGCTATCAAACGACGTTACCCGTCGGAAACGGAATTTCACCAGGCGGTCACGGAAGTGGCCAAATCCGTCTGGCCGCATATCGAAAAAAATCCCAAATACAAAAAGGCAAAAATCCTCGAACGCCTGATCGAGCCGGAGCGCGCCATCCTCTTCCGCGTGACGTGGATGGACCGCCATGGAGCGGTGCAGGTCAACCGCGGCTACCGTGTGCAGATGAACAGCGCCATCGGGCCATACAAGGGTGGCCTGCGCTTTCACCCAACCGTCACGCTTGGCACACTGAAATTTCTCGCGTTCGAGCAGGTCTTCAAAAACGCACTCACCACGCTGCCGATGGGCGGTGGCAAGGGCGGCTCGGATTTTGACCCGAAAGGCAAGACCGACGAGGAGGTCATGCGGTTCTGCCAGGCGTTCATGAGCGAGCTCTTTCGGCACATCGGGCCGGACACGGATGTGCCGGCGGGCGACATCGGCGTGGGTGGACGCGAGATTGGGTTTCTGTTCGGCCAATACAAGAAACTCTGCAACGAGTTCACCGGCGTGCTCACCGGCAAAGGCATCAATTGGAGCGGCAGCCGCATTCGTCCCGAAGCCACGGGCTACGGCCTGATTTATTTCGTCGAGGAAATGCTCCACACCCGCGGCCAGAGCATCGGTGGAAAAACCGTCGTGGTCTCCGGCTCCGGCAACGTCGCGCAGTTCGCCGCCGCGAAAGCCATCCTCATGGGCGGCAAGGTCGTCAGCTTCTCCGACTCGGACGGCTGCGTTTACGACCGTGACGGCGTGAACGAGGAAAAACTCGCTTTCGTCAAGGAACTCAAAGATGTCAAGCGCGGCCGGATCAAGGAATACGCCGACCATTTCCAATGCGAATACCATGCGCGCCAACGCCCGTGGGATATCAAATGCGATGTCGCGCTGCCTTGCGCCACGCAAAACGAACTCAATGCCGACGAGGCCAATACACTCCTCAAAAACGGCTGTTTCTGCGTCGCCGAAGGCGCGAACATGCCCTCCACTGCCGAGGCCGTGGATGTTTTTCTGGCGAACAAAATCCTGTTCGGCCCGGGCAAGGCCGCCAACGCCGGCGGCGTGTCCGTCAGCGGACTGGAAATGACCCAGAACAGCATGCGCCTGCAATGGACCAATAATGAGGTGGACAAGCGCCTCAACGACATTATGAAGGCCATCCACAACCAATGCGTCCGCTTCGGCGAGCAGAATAGTTGGATCAATTATGTGGACGGCGCGAACATCGCCGGCTTCCACAAAGTTGCTGAAGCCATGCTGGACCAGGGCTTGGTTTAGGAACTGGAAGGCAGACCGCCCCGGCCGCCCCTTGACGGAAGCAGCCTTTTTGTTGGAACCATTTTCAGGTTTTGCTTCCGGCCTGATTTTTATTAACCTTCACAATAAATTAAATATTATGGCCATAACTCATCAATGGAAATTCTTCCGCGCCGGCGGCTTCGACCAGGTCAAGCTCGAAACCGGCGCCGATCTGATGAACCTGGACCAACTTGACCAGAAGTTGTGGGTCGCCCTTGCCTGCCCCACCACCGGTCTGGAGTTCGATGCCAAGACGCTCGCGCTCGTTGACACGGACAAGGACGGCCGCATCCGCGCGCCCGAACTCATCGCCGCTGTCAAATGGGCCGGCTCCCTGCTCAAAAACGCGGACGAACTGGTCAAGGGCGGCGACGAACTTCCGCTGGCCGCGATCAACGAAGCCACGCCCGAAGGCAAACAGCTCCTTTCGTCCGCAAAACAAATTCTGGCCAACCTCGGCAAAAGAGACGCCACTGCCATTTCCGTCGAGGACGCTTCGGACGCGAACAAAATTTTCGCCAACACCGTTTTCAACGGCGACGGCGTCATCATTGCCGAATCCGCCGGCGACGACGCCACCAGGGCCGTCATCGCTGACATTGCCGCCTGCATGGGCATTGTCACCGACCGTTCCGGCAAGCCGGGCATTGACCAAACCAAGGCCGATGCGTTTTTTGCCGAAGCCCGGGCACACTCCGACTGGTGGAAACAGGCCGAAGGCGACGCGGAGATTTTGCCACTGGGCGAAGGCACCTCTGCCGCCGCCGCCGCCGTGAAAGCGGTCAAGGCCAAGGTGGACGATTATTTTACCCGGTGCCGGCTTGCCGCCTTTGATCCCCGCGCCATCGGGGCACTCAACCGCGAAGAGAAGGAATATCTGGCGTTTGCCGCCAAGGACCTCACGCTCACGGCCGCGGAAATCGCCGGCTTGCCGCTGGCGCACATCGAAGCAGACAAGCCATTGCCGCTGAAGGAAGGAGTCAATCCCGCCTGGGCCGCCGCACTCGCCACCTTGCACTCCGGTGCGGTGAAACCTTTGCTGGGAGACCGTTCATCGTTGTCGGAACACGACTGGGCCGCTCTTACCGTCGGGCTGGGACCCTATGAGTGCTGGGCCGCCGGCAAGGTGGGCGCGGCGGTCGAGAAACTCGGCCTCAAACGCGTGCGCGAAATTCTCGCCGGCCAGGCGAAGGAAACCATTGAGGCGTTGATTGCAAAAGACAAGGCACTGGAACCGGAAGCCACGGCGATCACGAACGTGGAAAAACTTGCGCGTTTCCACCGCGATCTCTTCACGCTCTGCGTCAACTTCGTCAATTTCAAGAAACTTTACAGCGCGGAGGCGCCCGCCATTTTCCAATGCGGCACGCTTTACCTTGACCAGCGTTCGTGCAGCCTCTGCCTCACCGTCGAAGACGCCGGGCGGCACGCGATGATGGCTGCCCTGGCCGGCGCCTACCTCGCCTATTGCGATTGCGTCCGCAAAGCCACCGGCGAAAAAATGAGCATCGCCGCAATTTTTTCGCAAGGCGACGACGACAACTTGATGATCGGGCGCAACGGAATTTTTTATGACCGCAAAGGCCGCGATTACGATGCCACCATCACAAAAATTCTTTCCAATCCCATCAGTCTGCGCCAGGCGTTCTGGGCGCCCTACAAAAAACTGGTGCGGCTGGTCGAGGAACAGGTGGCCAAGCGCGCCGCGGCGGCGGACGCCGACGTGAACGCGAATCTCACCGCCACCGCCAGTGTCACCGCCGGTACTGCGGCCGGGCCGCAAAAGCCGATGTTCGATCCGAGCGTGATCGCGTTGTTGAGCGTCGCGGTCGGCAGCCTCGCGGCGGCGTTTGCCGGCATCGCCGCCTTTCTCGGCAAATTCGCGGCGTGGCAACTGCCCATCGTCCTGGCCGGCATCATGCTGATTGTTTCCGGCCCGTCGCTGATTCTGGCTTACATCAATCTCCGCAAGCGCAATCTCGGTCCGATCCTCGACGCCAACGGCTGGGCGGTAAATGCGAAGGCCAAAATCAACGTGCCGTTCGGCGCCAGCCTCACCCGCATCGCGAAACTGCCGCCCGGCTCGAAGGTGGACGTCAGCGACCGTTACGCCGAAAAATCCGCACTGTGGCCCAAGGTGCTCGTCTTCGTGTTCGTCATCTGGTGGATTTATGCCTTCCTCAACGACAGCGAGGGCCGGCTCTACCGCTGGACGGATGGGAAATATGGCAAGACACCAGTCGAAGTGCAAAAGGCACTTGATGCGAAGGCTGCTGAAAAAAAGGGTGTCGACGCCATTACCGCCGCGGCAACGGCCAAGGCGGCGAGCAGCGCTGCCACCAACGCGCCGCCTGCTACAGCGCCAAAACCGTAAAAATCATCATCGTTTGAAGGGCCGGAGTTGGTTTGATTTCTTGACGGGAAGCGCTACGGCTGTTCTCGACGGGCAACATTAGTCTTGTGCGGATATCGACAACGGAGTAGAATATCGCCTGTTCCACGCAGATTGTCAGAGTGGATAAAGTTGTCTGACTGCCATGCAACAAACCCGGCGCCAGTTTTCGATGATGGTCCTGCTCTTGAGCACATGGGCGGGAATCCAGCCGGCGGCAGCGCAATACACCTCCAACTATCAAACCAACACCATCAGCGGTGTGACCAGCTTCTGGCCGGGCGACTACGTCGTAGGCTCAAACACTTTCGCGGACGCATTACTGATTCGGAACGCTGGTGTGCTCACCAATGCCAACGGCTATGTGGGTTACCTGCCTGCCAGCAGCAGCAACTACGTCATGGTCACCGGCACGAATTCGGTCTGGAACAGCGGCACCTGGTTGGAATTGGGATATGCCGGGCCCGGCAACCGCCTGGTTATCAGCAATGGCGGCTGGGTGGTCGCCGCCGGCGCCAAAGTGGGTGATGCCTCCACGAGCAGCGGCAACAATGCGCTCATCACCGGCGCAGGTTCGGTCTGGAACAACACAGGAATGTGCACGATCGGCAGCAGTGGCAGCAGTAACAAAGTGACAATCAACAAAGGCGGCCGCCTGGTTTCCAATTTTGCCGTCCTCGGTTCCTTGAATTCGGCCACCAACAACTCGATCCTGGTTTCGGACAACGGTTCGGTCTGGGATGACTCGGCGACTGCTTCGGAGATTTCATTCGGCGTGTTCGGCTCGGGCAACAGTCTAATCGTCACCAATGGCGGCCAGGTATTGGGTTACTATGCTTACTTCGGGAGGTTCTCGTCCGACAACTCCGCGCTGGTGACCGGTCCCGGTTCGGGCTTCTCGGTCAACTGCTACATTTACACCGGCTACCAAGGCAACAACAACTCGTTCACCGTCGCCAATGGCGCCACGGTGTCGGACAAATTCTGCTACATCAGCTACGTAGCCGGCAGCAGCAACAACGCGGTGTTGGTTGCGGGCACCAACTCCTCCTGGCAGAACAGTGACAGCGTGTTCGTCGGCTTTGACGGCGTGAACGGAAGCCTGACCATCAGCAATGGCGCGACGATGAGCACCGGCGGAGCGTTTGCAGTGAGTCACGACGGCGCCCTCGGGTGCGATTCCACCAGCAGCAATAACTTCGCCTTGGTCACGGGCGGCGGCTCTGTTTTGAACTGTGCCGACAACGTGTACGTTGGTCTGGATGGCCCGGGAAACAGCCTGGTCATCAGCAATGGCGGCCAGGTCATCAACAACACTGGTTATGTGGGATCAAACCCCGGCAGCGACGGCAACAGCACGCTGGTCGTTGGCGCCCATTCGGTCTGGGCCAACAGTTCCGACATGTATGTCGGATATTTCACCGCGGGCAACAGCCTGGTCATCAGCAGCGGCGGCCGGGTCATCAACGATTATGGTTTCGTGGGAGAGGTCGCCGGCAGCGACAACAACAGCGTGCTGGTCACCGGCGCCGGTTCCGTCTGGACCAACTACGACGACGTGTATGTCGGAGATTCCGGCACGGGCAACAGCCTGGTCGTCAGCAACGGCGGCTGGGTCATCAACGATTATGGTTTCGTGGGGGAGGTCGCCGGCAGCGACAACAACAGCGTGCTGGTCACCGGCGCCGGTTCCGTCTGGACCAACTATGACGACATGTATGTCGGAGGTTACGGCGCGGGCAACAGCCTGGTCATCAGCAACGGCGGCCGGGTCAGCGACGACATGGGCGTGATTGGATATGATACGAACAGCTTCAACAATCAGGTGCTGGTCACCGGCGCCGGCTCGGTCTGGAGCAACACCACCGCGGTGTTTGTCGGGTACTACGGTCCCAGCAACAATCTGGTGATCAGCAACGGCGGCTTGGTGGCCGATGACTGGGGTCTTATTGGCGAGGCGGATTCGACGAGCAGCGACAATACTGTGTGGGTGGAACCCGGCGGCATCTGGCGCAATCAGCAACTCGCGGTTGGCGACCTCGGCTCGGAGAATACCTTGTTCGTGGAAGGCGGGTCGGTTTTCGCCACCAACATGGTCGTTGGATACAATTCGCTCTACTGCGACAATCTCGTCCAGTTGGACAGCGGGCAGATCACCGTCACCAACCCAACGCACAGCGCCGTGCTGGAAGTATATGACGGCACATTTGTGCTCAACGGCGGCACGCTGCGCGTGGACACGCTGATTGTGACCAACGACTGTGCTCAATTCCTGCATATTGGCGGCACGCTGATTTACCGGAGCCTCCAGCTCAACCCGAACCAGAGCGCCGTCGGCGACGGCATTCCGAACTGGTGGAAGCAGCAATACGGCTTCGACCCGCTTGATCCCACCGTGGCCAGTGCCGATCCCGATCGTGACGGCGCGGACAACCTGCAGGAATATCTGGCCGGCACCAACCCGACGAACGCTGCCAGCGTTTTCCACATCATCAGCGCCGCGAAGACGAACTCGAATGTGCGCGTGACCTGGTCAACCGTCGGCGGCCACAGCTACGTCTTGCAGACCAACGACGATCTGGGCGCCGGCGCGTTCGCGGACTTCAGCCCCGTCATTTCAGTGGGGGGCACGAACGAAGGGACGACGAATTACCTCGACCCCGGAGCCGCCACGAATCATTTCAGTCGCTTCTACCGGATACGGCTTGCTCCGTGACACAGTGGCTTTATTCCTTCCATTGATCGCCCGAATTTCACCGGGTGGTTTGACGCTTTCCCGATAATTTGGGCATTGACCAAGCAACACGTTCCAAGTCGCAAAGTTTTCTTCGTGTCCTGGCTTTCTTGTGGTTAAGATTTCGGCGGAATGCCATGCGAAACATCTGAAACCAAAACCGCGCGCCTGAAAAAAATCATCGCTGCGCTGGACCAGACCTATCCCGAGGCGCACTGCGAGTTGAATCACGCCGCACCGCTCGAATTGCTCATCGCCACGATTCTTTCCGCACAATGCACCGACAAACGCGTCAATATCGTCACGAAGGAGTTGTTCAAAAAATACCGTTCGGCGGCGGATTATGCGAACGCCTCGCTCGCAGAACTTGAGCAAGCCATCAAATCCACCGGCTTTTTCCGCAACAAGGCCAAAAACATTCAGGCCTGTAGCCGCAGGCTCGTTGAGTGTCACGGCGGCCAAGTGCCGCGCACGATGGAGGAATTGACGCAATTGGATGGCGTCGGACGCAAGACCGCCAACGTCGTTCTCGGCAATGCGTTTGGCATCAACGCCGGCGTTGTGGTGGACACACACGTTGCACGATTATCGCATCGGCTCGGATTGACGAAGCAGAAAACGCCGGAGAAGATTGAGCAGGAATTGATGGCGCTCGTGCCGCAAAAACAATGGACGCTGTTCAGTCACTGGCTCATCTGGCATGGACGACGGCGTTGTTATGCGCGCAAGCCGGATTGTGACCATTGTGAAATCAGAAAGCTGTGCCCGCAAATCGGGGTGAAAGAAAAATGAAAGCCCCAAATTCCAACATCCAAGCTCCAGAGAAACATCAAGCATCAAGGTCCAAAAACAGCGCGCGCGATTGGTATTTGAAGTTTGGAGCTTCTCTGGATGTTGGAGCTTGGTGCTTGGAGCTTCATATCCGTGGTTAAAATGAATCCCTGGCTTTTACTGAACTCCGGTCCCGGCGCACCGGCGTTCAACATGGCGCTGGACGAGGCGCTGCTGGAGGCTGCGTCGCGACCGGGCAGACCGGTGCTGCGCTTTTACGGCTGGACCGAACCGGCCGCCACCTTCGGCTATTTTCAAAAATATGCGGACGTTGAACGGGCAACGCCGTTGCGACCGCTGATTCGCCGTCCAACCGGCGGCGGCATCGTGCCGCACGACGCCGACTGGACCTACAGCCTCGCCTTTCCGCCCGGCCACGAATGGCATTTGCTCAAGGCCGAGGAGAGCTACCGCCGCGTTCACGAGTGGATCCAATCCGCGTTCGCAAAATTAAAGGTCGCCACCACGCTCGCGCCAAACACTCACAAAACCGGTCCCGGGCAATGCTTTGCCGGCTACGAAAAATTCGATGTGCTCTGGAACGGAAAAAAAATCGCCGGTGCGGCGCAACGCCGCAACAAGTTCGGCCTGCTGATTCAAGGTTCGGTCCAGCCACCCCTGATTCCCCTGGCCCGGACAGATTGGCAAAAGGTTATGTGTGAAGTGGGGCATGCAGAATTGGGGATCGGGTGGCTCGAATTTGAGCCGGACGACCCGTTGCGGAAACGGGCGGAATATTTGGTCCGACATAAATATTTGCAAATGAAGTTCATAAGAAAACGTTAGGTATTTACAATTTTTCGCAAAATGAGATTATTGTACCGAACAGGCAGTCGGGACAGGTTGCGCTGTCTGTTTCAGAGCATTTGTGAAAAAAGCTGCATTTTGCATCACGACATTTCTTCTTTCCACCATTTTGGCGGGCGCAGCAATTCTTCTGAGTGATTCCTTCAGTTACTCCGACGGCCCATTGGTGACCGTGAGCAGCAACTTGTGGGTGCATCATAGCGGTTCGGTTACCGGCGAAGTGGCGGTTGTGTCCGGCCGGGTGTTGCTGAATGAAGCCAAAACCGAAGATGTCAATGCGCTCCTGGCGGGCCAGCCCTACCCTTCTTCCGGCTCAACCAATGTGTTCTACGCAAGTTTCACGGTGAAATTCACCTCCCTTCCGAATGGGGGCGGCACTTACTTCGCGCATTTCAAAAATTCGTCCAGTGGTTATCGGGCGCGCATCTGGGCGTTGCCTGGCGGAGCGGCGCCGAACAAGTTCCGGCTGGGAATTTCTTCCACCAGCAGCTCGGATATCAGCGCCACAAATTCCACGGATTTGAGTCTCAACACGGATTACATCGTCGTGACCCGCCTGGTAAACAGCAACTCGAGCACCCTTTGGATTAATCCGGCGGCGGAGAGCGATCCGGGCATTTCAACCAGTGACAGTCCATCGGCGTTTACCGTGGTCAGCTATGCCTTGCGAGAGAGCACCGGTGAAGGAGCTTTGAGCATTGACAATTTGCGGGTTGGCACCTCCTTTGCCGATGTGGTCACCGGTGGGTTGGGACAGCCGCCGGCCATCACATCCCAATCGCAAAATCAGACCGTGACGAACGGCGCGAGCGTCACTTTCAGCATAAGCGCCAGCGGCACACCGCCGCTCAGTTATCAATGGCAGTTCACCCCGACATCGGATGTCGGTGTTCAAGGCACGAATCTTCCCGGAGCGACGAGCCCCAATCTCACGCTGACAGGCGTTACCTTCGCCCAGGCCGGCTTTTATGCTGCCGTTGTCACCAACGCCGTCGGTTCGACCATCAGCGACCCCGTCGTCTTGAGCGTCTGGTGCGCTTCAACTCCGGCGTTTTCATATCTCACGTACAATGTGCACGGCAACGGCCTGACCAATTGGAGCACGAACATGTGGCATGTGCAGGCCATCGGCCGGCAAATGCAATACCTCGATCCTGACATCATCACCTTTAACGAAATCCCGGTCACCAACAATTGCACGGCGCAGATGGCGGATTTTGCCACGGCCTTCCGCCCGGGCTATTACCTCGTCACCAACTCCGCGGACGACGGGTTCATTCACAGCGTCATCCTCAGCCGTTATCCCATCGTCTCCTCGACCAGTTGGCTGCACGGCTCCGACCTCACGCCTTACGGTTACAGCGGGTCGGGTTTCACCCGCGATTTGTTCGAAGCGCAAATTTCCGTGCCTGGTCTTTCGCAGCCACTGCACGTGTTCACGGCGCATTTGAAATCGGGACAGGACACCGATTCGGCGGCGAAACGGACGGCGGAGGCGGGAGCCGTTTCCAATTTTTTCGCCACGGTCTATTTGCCAGCCAATGACGGGCAACCTTACGTGTTGAGCGGCGACATGAATGAAGACATTGTCCGCCCGCCGGCGAGTAATCCACAGTCTATCCAGCGCCTGGTCGGCGCGCCGACCGGGTTGCACCTGGCCACCGCCGTCAATCCTTTCACCGGCAGCGAACTGACCTGGTCCATCCAGGACACCAACGGTCTGACCAGGCGCTATGATTACATCCTGCCATGCGCGATGCTGTCGTCGAACATTGTCAGCAGCCGGATTTTTCGCACGGATTTGCTGACTCCTGTGCCGCCCGACTTGTACAGCAACGACGACAAAACCGCGTCGGACCATCTGCCCCTGCTCATGATTTTTGGCAATCCGTTCAACGTGCCGTTTCGTTTGCTCACCATCGGCGTGACAAACCAGATCATTTCGTTGAAATGGGAATCCGCCAGCAACCGCTTCTACGATGTCGAAGTTTCAGCCGATCTTGTCACTTGGACGCCACTCGCCACAAACATTCCGGCCACAACGACCAATCTTGCCTTTGCCACGAACGTCACGGGCAGCGTGAAATTCTTCCGCGTCCATCGCGCGCCGTGAATGCGGTTTCAGGGGCACCAGACCAGCTCCGGATTGTTGGTTATTCCCTTGCCCGTGCTGAAGTTCCAATACTCGGTGTTCCGAAAACGCGCAACATGGCCGTCGAGAAAAACAAACTGCGCGCCTTTGTTGTGCAGGTTGGTGTGAACAAAATTCGCTTCACCGACAGCGGGTAGATTTTTGCTATCGAACAAATACACGACGCATGACGAATCCCGGACGGAGGCGAGCCTTATGGGAAAATCACCTGTGCCAGAGCCATCGATGAATTCATTCAGGCAGTAATGGAACAAATTGTTTGTCTTGCTGCTGGCATTACAACGACGGGGATTGGAAGGGCAGATCCAAAGCGAATCCCCCGGATCAACCGAAGGGTTCGTGCGCCACGGCATTTCAGCGTAACGCGACAAGTTCATTTGCGCTGGCAGCTGGATGTACCAGGCTTGATATGTTGGATTGGCCAGATCTGTTTCCAGCGGGGTGGGTTTGCCTTCCGGCGGCAGGAAATCGTCATGATCCGCCGCGAAGAGATGCAATGCTGAACCCCACTGCCGGAGATTGTTCCGACACCCGGCGGCTTGTGCGGTGGCTTTGGCACGGTGGAGTGCGGACAGCAACAGGGCGGCAAGAATCGCGATGATGGTAATGGCCACCAGCAATTCAATCAGCGTGAATGCACGCGCCGCTTTCATCAAATCTGCCGATTTTGAAACCCGGACGAGTTAACACTCTGGCCGGCCGATTGGCAAAATTTTTCTTAATCAAGCAAATAGCTGTTTTAGAGCGACTTACACGCAGCCGGCTGGGCTGGGCACCCGACGATCGGACGCCGGTGTGACTTTTGCTCGCCGGAACCCCTGCGTCTTGATATTTTCCAACATGGTTCGGCTGGTTCTATTCGACGTTGACGGCACGCTCGTTCACACGGGGCGCGCCGGAACCCAGGCCTTTGCCAAAACCTTTGCCACCGAGTTCAACGCGCCCAACGGCGTCGAAAAAATCAGTTTCGCCGGCCGCACCGACGTGAACCTCGTCCGCGAATTTTTCGGTTTCCACGCTATTCCAGCCTCGCCGGAAAATTTCGCGCGATTCTTCGAGCGCTATGTTTTCTGGCTCGACCAGATGGTCGCGCAAAGCCACGGCGGTCCCTGTGCCGGTGTGCCGGAATTTCTCGACGGTTTGCAGACGCTGTCCCGCCCGCCGTTGCTCGGCCTGCTCACCGGCAACATCCGTCTCGGCGCGGAAATCAAATTGCGCCGGTACCAGCTCTGGGACGTTTTTGCGACCGGCGCGTTTGCCGATGACAGCGAGGACCGCAATCAAATCGCCGTTGCCGCGCTCAAACGCGGCCGCCGCGTGCTCGGAAAGGATTTGCAACCGGACGAAATCCTCGTGGTCGGCGACACGCCGTTTGACATCCGCTGCGGAAAATTCATCGGCGCAAAAGTTCTGGCCGTGGCCACCGGCGACGCGACGCTGGAAGAACTAAAGCGACATCAACCGGATTGGGCGGTCGGGGATTTGACCCGCGTGACAGCGCGGGAAGTTTGCGGAAAATTCTGATGCGCCCTCACCCCGGCCCTCTCCCATCCGATGGGCGAGGGAGAATTATAGTCAGTCGGTTGGCGAATCGGAAATCGTAGGAGCTTTCGGGCGACGTCCCTCTCCCGTCCGACGGGAGAGGGCCAGGGTGAGGGAAATTTCAATGTCCGTGACAATGGCCGCCGCAGCAGCCGCCACCGCCGCCGTTTCCGGACGGCGCATCGCTGCCGCCGGCGTTGGCCGAAGCGAAGACGGACAATTTCTTGGCCAGTTTCGCCGAGCCGCAATGCGGGCAGGTTGTGCCCTTCCAATCCGTCGAGCGAACCAGGATTTCGCTGTCGCGTTCGCACTTTTCGCAATGGAATTCGTAAATCGGCATGGGGGAAAGATAATCAACGCGATTAGAATCTCAAGGCGCGAGTTTTTCACGATGCGGCAGATGATCGCGGTTCCAGCGGACCAAAGCCGCGTCGTTGGTGTCTTCAAAAAGAAATTTCAGCGTCGGTGATTCGACGTGGCCATCGCAAAAAACCACATTGGCTCTTCCTTGGTGCCGCGCATACCCGCTTTTGGTGCTTCCCTTGTAGAATGCCCACAATTGTCCATCGCCCGGCCGCCACAGATATTCCTGCCCATCCCGAATTACTCCACCGCCGCCAATGAAACCGTCGCCGATTGCCATCATGTCACTTGGGTCAACCACTTCTGACTCAGCAACGGGAGGAGCGGTTGACCAAAACTTGGCAGGAGCGGACCGCTGCGGAACTCCTTTGTGACCGCCCAAACCAAGCGAATCGGGAGAGTTGGTTCTACTCATACCAAAGCTATTATATCCGTAATCGACATAAGGCCAGTCGCCAGAATAATTGGATGGAGGATGAGCAGAAGGACAATGCCACACACCCTTATTCCACCATTCGGGCGTTCCGAGAACTCCAAATTCACTTCCCATCGCACCCATCCAACTGTAATGATGAGCAGGGTAATTGCCGGGTCCATCCCAATCCAGTGGGTAAACATGATTCTCCGAGACAAAATTGTGCAATCCAATTCCAAATTGGTGCACATTATTGACGCATTGAATTCGCGAGGCTCTTCCTTTGGCTTGAGAAATTGCTGTCAGCAAAAGCGCCGCCAGAATTCCGATGATGGCGATGACAACCAGAAGCTCAATCAGCGTGAGCGCAGAATTTTTGTTCTGGCGCAGGCTGTTCATGGTATGAGTTTTTCACGATGCGGCAGATGGTCGCGGTTCCAGCGAACCAAAGCCGCATTGTTGGTGTCGGCCAAAAGAAATTTCAGTGTTGGCGATTCAACATGGTCATCGCAAAAGACCGCGTTGACTTTTCCTTGATGCCGTAAATATGCATTTCCCGAGCTGGCCTCTTTAACGTCGCGCCAAAATAGAATTCCGCCATTGAGTACGTCACCAATTGCCATCATGTCGCTCGGAACCGCCACTTCCGATTCATAGACCGGCGGGGCCAACGTTTGCGCGAACATTCCTGCTTTATGTCCGCCCAGGCCAAGTGACACGGGGTTTCCAATTACGTCCAGGCCATAGGCGTTGTAGCCGTAGGACATATAGACCGAATTCGTGGGGAAGTTGGATGGGCGTTGAGCCGCCGGGCAATGCCACACGCCCGTTTCAAAAAAACTTTTGCCGGGTTGGGAGGCAATTTTTTCATGCTCCAGGGCGTCAACCCAAGTTCCATAATGCTCCGGATAGCCGCCTTTATGGAAATCCACATTTACAAACAAAGGATAAACATGGTTATCCACGACGAATTCCTGCAAAGCGAGTCCCAGTTGCCGCACGTTGCTGGCGCACTGGATGCGTTGTGCCGGTCCCTTGCCCCGGGCAACGGCCACAAGCAAAAGCGCGGCCAAAATTCCAATAATGGCGGTGAGCGTCAGAAGTTCGATCAAGGTGAACGCTGAACTCGCGTTTCCGCGTCTCGAAGACATATCCAACAATACCCGCTTTCGCCTTTTCTTTCAACGGCCAACAATTAACCTTCCGCGCATGACTCTCTTGCAACGGGCGATTGAAGATTCCGTCACGACGCTGCGCGCACTGGCTGTTTTTGAAGAACCGTTGAACCGCGCGGCGCAGATGGTCCTGCGCTGTCTGACTTCCGGCCACAAGCTGCTCGTCTGCGGCAACGGCGGCAGCGCCTCGGACGCCACACATCTGGCCACGGAATTTCTTTGCCGCTTCGTCGCCGACCGCCGGCCTTACCCGGCCATTTCGCTCACGGCCAACGGCGAACTCATGACCGCCATCTGCAACGATTACACCTTTGACGAGGTTTTCTCCCGGCAGGTCCGGGGCTTGGGTGAAAAAGGCGACGTGCTCATCGCGTTCTCGACCAGCGGCAAATCAAAAAATGTCCTGCGCGCCCTTGAAGAAGCCAAACACAAAAGCATTGAAAGCATTTGCTTCCTCGGTCGCGATGGCGGGTTTACCAAAGGCGTGGCGACGCTCGACTTGCTCGTGCCGGGAACCGTGACGACGCGCATCCAGGAAGGTCAAAAATTGCTCTTCCACGTGCTCTGCGAGATGGTCGAGGAAAAATTGCCCAAGTCCTGAAAAACACCGGCTCAATCTTAATAGCCGGTGTGATTCACGCCTGATTCCTCGCCAAAATGATGAGGGCGAGGATGAAGCTCCAAAAAATGGGCCCGGCGGCAGCGCAGACTACACCTCCAATCCGATAAGGCCGCGCGGCATTCCAAAAACGTTTTTCCTGGACGCGAACCTTTCCTGAAATCACCAGCGCCGCAATTGCGAAAGGCAATCCCCATAGTGGGATCAATCCAAGCAGCCCGTAAACAAAGCATCGAAGCGAGCTCTTGAGCATCCGGATTTTGGCGCTGGGAATGTCGTCGCTCATTTTGATTCCGGTTTCACCGGCGATTCTACGGTCGTAACCGCGTTGGTTTGCGAGGCGTTCAACCGCTCAATCTGCCGGTGCTCCAGCAGTTTTGTTTCCTGGTGCAAACGGGAAAGGGCGTTGCCGTTGGCGGCGACCAAAATCATCATGATCGCCAGCAGAGAGATGAAAACAAAAACAACCGAACCGTTCTGTCGGCGGTGGCAGGTAAAATGGGATTGGGAAATTTTCATGGCGTGGTTTTGGCCGCTGCCTCAAACGTGAACAGCAGCGGCAAATGCGTTTCCTTGCGGCGCGATTGCAATTCCAGCTCCCAGCGCCACGCGCTGACTGGTCCGCGCCTGTCCATCACCATTTGCGACGCTTGGACGGTCGGCAGCAACGACTCTGAGAAATTCGATGAAGCCAGTCGGCGGCAGATTTCACCGGCATTGTAACTGTAGAGAATCACGCTCGTTCCATGGGGTATCCGCAAAAACTCTCCCTGCGGCGTGGTCTCGACGGTGATTTTTCCCGTGGCGCTGCGCACGTCGGCGCGCCAGCGTTCGCCGACGCGCAACGCGGCGGCGATGTCGTCCGTGGCATAAAGCAACGCCTTTGAGTTGTCCCAGCAAAGATAGAATGTCGCCAGGCCCAGGCCAACGATGACGGCAAACAAGGCGATGTAGAACAAACATTCCAGCAAAAGATAACCGGCTTGAACGCGGGCGCGAAAGATGGAGGGCGGCGGTTTCATTTGACGGTAATTTCACGGGCGACCGTGCCGACGCCGCGCCGTTGATCCGATTTCCATTCCAGTCGCAAATGTTTTCCGGTCTTGGTCAATTGAAAATGGCCGGATGGCAGGCGGGCGGCGGCTTGGGCATGAACGGTGTAAATCTGTGGGCCGTCCGGGAAATCCCGCCATTCGCCGGCGGCCAGAATCTCCATCTCCCCGTCCACGATTTCCATGGCGACAGCGCGAAAATATTCCGCGCGCAGCAGTTGTCGTTCGTGGACGAACGAAAATGTCAGCGGCATGATGGCCAGCGTCAGAATCGCCATGCCGACAAGCAAATCCACCATGAGAAAACCGCGCCCGTGTTTGGGTGACGCGCGAAAATGTTGGTGAACATTTATTTTCATAACAACAACGCTCCGTTCAACATTGCCACCAGCAGGCCGAACATGGCCGTCGTAATCAGCGCCACGAGCAAACCGTTCAAAATCACCAGGCCGCTGGTGACGGCATGAGCAGTGGCTTCCTCCTGCTGAAACGCCTTGGCGTCGAGGGCCTCGTGCCAGCCGCGCAACGCCTCCAAAAATCCACCGCGCGTCCCGCTCCGCGGGATCGCGTTGGTCAACCGCCAGTGGAATTCACCACTGTCGTCAAACCTGCGTACGGCGTCATCCAGTTTCGTTCCTTGTTCAATCGCGGTAATCACATGTTGTGCGCGGCGGCGGCAGATTTCGTTGGCGGTGCAATCACCCGCCAGCCGGACGGCTTCGCTTTCCGGCACGCCGCCGTCGAGCAGCACCGACAACATGGCGGAAAACGTCCGTTGCAACCGTTTTTGCTTCCACGGAATCCGCCACGCGATCCAGTCCACAAACGGCACTCCTCGGAATTGAAACCACCTGGCAAATCGGGGACCGCCAATGTAAAGCAACGTCGCGGCGGCCAGCAGCAGGAAAAGCATTATTTCAAAGCCAATCAGCCAGACCGTGTTGGCGAAGACGAATTGGGTTATTGGCCACAACGCAGCGTTGCTTCCGGCAGCGACTTCCTTGAATCGTGGAACGACAAAAATCATTGTCATCGTGACCACGAAAACAAAGACCGGCGAGAAAAACAGAACGACCAAAATCATGTAATGCACCGCGCTCCGGACGGCAGCCGGCCGGTCCTGCAGGATTTCACGGCAGGCCGGCAACACGCGCCGGAGGTCGCCCAGTTTTTCGCCGGCGCGGAGCATGGCGGAAATTTGCGGCGGCAAAAAGCGCGGGACTTTTTCCAGCGCGGCAGCAAAGCGCAAACCGCCTTCGATGTGTGCCGCAACCAGATGGAAACGCACGCCCAGAATCCGATCGCGGCTTTGGGCGATGGAAAGAATCATTTCCTCAACGGACTGGCCGCGATTGAGCGCGCTTTCCAGCAAATCAAGAAACAACCGCGCACGTTCCATCCGGCGCATCGGCAAGGTGAGGAAAAAGTGAATCAAACAAATCGTGCCTGCCATGCTGCCCACCCCAAAAAGAAAGGAGATCGCCCCCAACACCAGTCTGACCGGCACTTCAATACCTGAAGCGTCAGAATTGAAAATCTGGCCCAGCAGCGGCTGGAAAATTATTTCAGCGTTCATCGCCATTTATTTAATCTCCAACACCACCGCCAATCGCGTTGATAAACGCGATCAACGCTGCGAATACGGGTTGAATTTGGGATATGATCATTGCCGCCAGTGCCAGAATGGAACACGGCAGTGCCGAATAAAGCAGCAGTTCGGAGCGATACATGGCGCGGGAATGAAAAATCTCGGCGGCGCGGCGAAAACCGGCCGTCAAATCCTCGCCGGATTGCGCTACCGTCCAGATGAAAAGGGCCGGAAACGTTTTACTCGCGGTTGCCATTTCGGAAAATTTGCCCCGACCGGAAGCCAGCCGCTGACGCCATTGCGCAATTTCCCTTTCCGCGCCGGTTCCCTTTTCCAGTTGTTCCACCAGCGCCAACGCGTCGTCGAAGGGCACGCCGTTTTTCAGCATCAACCACATGGCGGACGCGACTTGGGCCAGGCTCGCTTCCCGGAAAGCGGGCAGCCGCCAGCGTAACATCCGGCGCGCCGGTGAAATGGTGATGGCGACCAAAACCGCAACCAGCGTCAGTCCAATGAATACCGGCGACATCCACAAACCGGCTGAAATCACCGGAAGCGCGGGATTACCCACGAGGGACTGGAGGTTGTTCCAAATAAAGGTGCTGAGGATGAATGACAAGAAGCACGATAACAAAAATGCGGCGAACAACACGATGAGAGGATAAACCATCAGCCCCTTCAGGCGCGTCCCCAGCAGGTGACGGCGCTGGAAATAATCCGCGAGCATGGTCAGCGCACCGGGCAGGTCGCCGCTTTTGACGCCGACGAGAATCATTCGCTTGTAAAGTTCTGGAAGTTGACGCGCTTTCAGCGCCTCAGCGAGCGGTGTGCCTTTGGCGAGGTCGGCTTCGAGGGCTTGCAGCTCATCGCGCAATTTTCCGCGGCGCATTTCCTGGCAGAGCCGCCGCAGCGCGCCTTCGAGCGGGATGCCGTCACGCAGCATCGCGGCGAGTTGTTGGTTGAAGAAGGCAAATTCGTCGTATTTCATAAGCCATTTAATTTGGTGGGGCGAGCGCCTGTCGCGCCGTAGCCCGGCGAAGGCTGATCCCCGCGAGCCGGACTCGGCGCGCCAAAGCGGAGCGACGGCGGCTCGTCGGTAGCCTCGCCCCACCGCAATTTGTCCGAAAGAACTTCATAAGCCGAAGAGCCGTTGGAATTCCGCCTCGTTGGTCACGCCCTGTTCCACGAGTGCGCGGGCCGAGGCCTCCAGGGTTTGCGCCGAAACGAGCGAGGTTAATTCGCGTCGGCGGATTTTTTCGCGGATGGCTTCGCTCACGCGCAGCCATTCGACGAGCGGCACGCGGCCCTGATACCCGGTGCGCAGACAGGTTTCACAGCCGGCGCCCTTGCATGCAGAACAGAGTTTGCGGATGAGGCGCTGGTTGAAAACCAGTTCAACCGCGCTCGCTACGGCGGAATAATCGGCGCACATTACGAGCAGGCGCTCGAAAACGCCGCGGCACGAACCGGCGTGCAGCGTTGAAATTACCAGATGCCCCGTCAGCCCGGCGCGGACGGCAAGTTGCGCGGTGGCTTCGTCGCGAATCTCGCCGATGATGAGCACCTGCGGGTCCTGCCGCAGCAAATGCCGCGCGGCTCGGGCGAAATCAAGGCCAATGGCTTCGTTGGCCTCGGTCTGCATCGTGCCGGGAACAATCTGCTCGACCGGGTCCTCGACGGTGATGATGTGGCGTCCGCCGAGTTCGGCGAGGTGGCGGAGGCAGGCGTAAATCGTCGTCGTCTTGCCGCTGCCCGCCGGACCGGTGAGCAACAGCAAGCCGGTGGATTGCCGGAGAAAATGTTCAAGTTCGGCGCAGGCGACCGCGGACAGGGACAATTCGCGGAGCGCTTTCGCCGAAGTGGAGTTGAAAAGGCGGAGAACGATTTTTTCGCCGGTGACAGTCGGGTAAGTGGCGACGCGGATATCGTTTCGGATTCCGAGTTCCTCCCGCGCAATGCGGCCGTCCTGCGGCAGCGATTCCTGATACGTTTTCAACCGCGCCAGGAATTTGATCCGGCCAAAAACGCGTTCGGCAATATCGGCGGGGAGTTCGCGGCCGGGAACGATGAGGCCGTCAAGCCGGAAGCCGACCTCGGCGGATTTGCCGCGCATTTGCAGGTGGATGTCGCTGGCCCCGGCGCGTTCGGCCTGGCGAACAAGCTGCTCTAAAATCTTCGGCGCGGTGACCTGGAACTGGTCTGTTTCCGCTCCGTTTTGGTTTGTCCCAACAATCATGGCTTTTTAAAAGGTTGTTTCCATAGGTTCGGACAAAGCTGCCAAAGGTTCGTCACACGAAAAACCGGGCCCCTCAGGCCGGGTTGAAGCCAGGCTGGCTGCAACGCGTCCGTTCAAATCGTCCCAATTTTGTTTCCAACCCTGGCCGACCGGTTTCAGAAATAATCCGGCTCGTTGCCGGCTTTCCACTTGATGTTGCAGCCCATGCTGGCCTTTTGGTTTGCCGAAACGGGTTTGCCGGCCAACACGGCGTCGAGCGCGGCGCGCAAATCCTTTCCGGTTACAGGAATGCCGTTGCCCGGGCGGCTGTCATCAAGCTGGCCGCGATAGACGAGCTTGCGCCCCTTGGCAAAAAGGTAAATGTCCGGCGTGCAGGCGGCGCGGTAAGCTTTGGCAACCGCCTGGGTCTCGTCGTAAAGATACGGGAACAAATAGCCGGCAGATTTGGCTTCCTCCTTCATCCTGGCCGGGCTGTCGTCGGGATAATTCGCCGCGTCATTGGAATTGATGCCGACGATGGCAACACCACGCGGCAGGTAATCGCGGGCGAGTTGCGCGAGCCCGGCGCGGATGTGCTTCACGTAAGGACAATGGTTGCAAATGAACAAAACCAGCAGCGCGGGCTTGTCCTCGAAGTCCGGGAGCGAGACGGTTTTCCCATTCGTGTCCGGCAATTTGAAATCGGGTGCTGTCGTGCCGGGCGGCAGCATGGTGGAGGGTGTCAATGCCATGTGCGGAATGTGGAACGGCGCACGGAATTTCGCAAGTGGCTAAGTAGAAAATGACGAATGACTAAACCATGCCGCCGCGCGGAATGACTAATTCCTAAACCATAATGACGAAATAAGCCCGAAGCTCGAAAGCACAACCTGGCCGGCGCGTTGGTTATTGGGCCATTTGGACATTCTTTAGTCATTCGGATTCAGGAATTAGTCATTCCCCGGCGGGGAGCGGTAGTTTGAAATTGTTTTCGATGGCAAATGCGGTTTTCATGATGCGAGCACTTTGAAAAACATCGTCTATTTCGATCTCGAAACGCAGAAATCCGCCGATGAGGTGGGCGGCTGGAACAACATTTCCCGCATGGGGATGAGCATCGGCGTGACATTCAGCACCGCGCGCGGCGATTACAAAATTTACGGCGAGAAACAGGTCAATGATTTGCTGACGGATTTGCAGCGGGCCGATCTGGTCGTGGGCTTCAACATTTTGCGGTTCGACTACGAGGTGCTGCACGGATACACGTCCTTTGATTTGCGCCAATTGCCGACACTGGACATGATGGTGGAACTGCAAAACAAATTACAGCACCGGCTCTCGCTTGATTCCATCGCCACGGCGACGTTCGGTGTGGAAAAGACGGCGGAAGGCTTGCAGGCCATCCGGTGGTTCAAGGACGGCAAGCTGGCGGAAATCGCGGAGTATTGTTGTTACGATGTGAAACTGACCAAACTCGTCCACGAATACGGCCAGCGCCACAAACAACTGCATTATCACAATCGTTTCGGCAAAAAAATGACTGTGCCGGTGAGTTGGTGATTTGGGATTTTATCCGGGTGGCCCGCCTGCGCACTGCGTGCTTCGGCGCAGCAGTCTTCGCTCCTCGTTCTTGTGGTTGCTTTTGTGTGTTGCCAATGTTCCTGCTGGTCTTGCTCTATTGCCCAGGAGCTGGAAAGGCCCAAGGACGGCGAAATCCCAATAATGGGAGGCCTTTCCCGTGAACATTAAGATATTTAGCCCATCAGCAGTTGACAGCGGCTACGGAGTTAGCAGAATTGGCGCAGGAGCGGGAGATTTGCCGGCGTTGGCATGCGCTGAATTTGGTTTTTCATACGCCGCCTTGTGGCGGGTCCAAATCCTGCAAACCAGCTTTTTACAACCTTGAACCATCAAATCTGTGATGATGCCAGTGCATAATTTTCATATAGTTTTGCAAAAGAACACAGTGTCACTCGCGGTGGTTTTATAAGATTGTGATTCGTTCAAGCAATAATTTATGAACCAATTTTTACCGCTGGGCAAATTTTCCTTCGGCATCGGCGACCGGTTTGCGCATCAGGGCAAGGCGCAGCTTCGCGCTTGCATCCGGGCCACCGAACTCGGCGCTCTTTTTGTTCCCGTCTGGAACAAATCCAACCGGGAACACACTATTGTCGGCAGCGACCCGGCCAGCACGCGCGCCGCCGCCGATGCCGCCGTCAGGGAACTCGGCTGGGACAAGCCGTATCATGTGGACGCCGACCATATCCGCCTTGAAACCGTTGACCGCTTTATTCCTTATTCGGATTTTTACACGATTGATGTGACCGACAGCATCGGCAAACCCGCCAGCGCGTCAGACGCGAAGACGTTTGTGGATCGCCATCCCGAACTCATCGGCACGATTTCCATTCCGCATATTGACCAGCCGTTTGCCATCACGCGCGCTGAAGTCGAGCGCGTCGCCAACACATTTTTACTCGCCGCGCAGGACGCGGGAAAAATCTACCAGCACATCGTCAAGGCCAAGGGCGCGGCAAATTTCATCACCGAAATTTCAATGGACGAAACCGACAGTCCGCAGACGCCGCCGGAATTGCTCGTCATTCTTGCCGCGATTGCCGACCAGAAAATTCCAATCCAGACCGTCGCGCCAAAGTTCACCGGCCGTTTCAACAAGGGCGTGGATTACGTCGGCGACGTGAGACAATTTGAAAAGGAATTCAACGAGGACCTCGCCGTCATCGCATTTGCGATCAAGCAATACGGACTGCCGGCGTCGCTCAAGTTGAGCGTCCACTCCGGCAGCGACAAATTTTCCATCTACGAACCGATGCGGCGCGCGTTGAGGAAATTTGACGCGGGCGTGCACATCAAGACCGCCGGCACCACGTGGCTGGAAGAACTCATCGGCCTCGCCGAAGCGGGCGGCGACGGCCTGGAAATCGTCAAGGAAATTTACGCCTCCGCCATCGGGCACGTGGACGAATTTTGCGCGCCATACGCGGCGGTCATTGACATTGACCGGGCAAAACTGCCGGCGGCAGCGGTGGTGAAAGGCTGGAGTTCGCACCAGTTTGTTTCCGCGTTGCGCCACGACCAGAGTTGCGCGGAATACAATCCCAGTTTCCGTCAATTGCTGCACATCAGCTTCAAAGTCGCGGCCAAAAAGGGCAACCGCTACCTCAACGCGCTGAAAAAGCACGAAGCTATCATTGCCAAAAACGTGACGGAAAATCTCTTTGAGCGGCACATGAAACCGTTGTTGCTGGGCCAGACGAAGACCCCGCAGGCGATTCGTTTGCCGCGGCGCGAAACGGTTCCGGCTTGAAAGCTCAACGCGGACACACCGCACAGGCATTTATCCGTGATTATCTTTTCGCGGGTGTTTCCGCCGCCAATTTTTCCCCCAGCCACGCCATCATTTTTGCCTGAAAGCCCGGGGCAACCTTGTCCCAATTGGCGATGCGATGTTGCGCGTTTGTGAGGGTAATCAAATCGCAGAGAACGCCGGCCGCCTTCAATCTCGCCTGAAACGCCAGCGTCAGGTCGTAAGCAACCGTTTTGTCCGTATCGCCCTGAATCAATAAAAATGGCGGCAGCCCCGGCCGGACATGATTGATTGGGGAAATCTTTCCCAACAGTTTCAACGTCCGGTCGTCCAACCGGTCACGGCCCAGAAGATTTGTCATGGAAGACCATTTATCCAGACCGCCGCGCCGGTGCGCGTCAGCGACCAAATCTGTCGGCGGCGCGAACCCGACGACCGCCTGTACTTGCGTGTCTTTTTTTGCCGACATCGCCGCGAGCGCCGCCAGTTGGCCACCCGCGGAATAGCCCAGCAGCGCGATGCGGTTCGAGTCGCCCTTGAATTCCGCCGCATGTTGTTTCACCCAACGAATCGCCGTTTGCACGTCTTTAAAACACGCCGGCCACCGGTTCGTCGGTGCGAGCTGGTAATTGATCGTGAACCAGGTGAAATTCGTCGCGACCGTCGCGAAGAGCGGCACGATGTCCGTCTCCTTGTCACCGCCGCTCCAGCCGCCGCCGTGAACGATAATCGCGACGGGAAATTTCCCTTCGCCGTCGGGAACGTGCGCGTCGAGCAATAATTTTTCACCCCCCGCTTCGCCATATTCGAGGTTCAAACAGTTGGCTCCGAACGGTGAATTTTGCATCGCAACCGGATTCCAGCCATCCGCGCCGCCAAGAACCTTTTCCACCGTGATTTTTTCCGCTTCGGCTCCAGTCAATTGTTTGATCCAATCAGGCCGTGTGGTCCGACTCGCGCCCGGACCGGTGTTGTTGAATTCCGCGTAACGCGCCGTGGTGTGCGCCCCCGGTTTTTTCCAGTCGTTCCAGCCTTCGGGGCGAACAACCCCGGACATTTCCGTGTTCAGATAAATCGTGCTGGCGTAAACCCGCCACGGCCGGCCGAGGAACGTTTCCACGCCCGGCTTCGCCCCGGAGATTTGGCAATTCGCGAAAACAAATCCAAATGGTTCATCAACCGGCGTCGAGGCAGCGGTGATGTAGCCGCGGCCGAGACAGTTGATGTGGCACTTCTCAAACCATGCCGTCGCCGCGCCAAAAATAAAATCCACCGCGCCGGCGATGTAACAATTTTCAAAATACTGCCGTCCGCGATTGAGCAAAATCGTGTCCTGCCAGCCGAGGAAACGGCAGTTGCGGAAACTGGCCCGGTCGCCGTCCACGCGGATGGCCAATGCCTGCCCGACCGCGCCGGCGGAATTTTCAAACGTGAGGTTCTCTGCCGTGAAATCGTCCGCGTCAATCGTCGTCGAAGGCGTGTGAAAAGTTCCAATCGGCCTGCCGTCAAAGTTGGTGAGACTGGCATACAGACCAAAAGTCAGCACCGTGTTTGTCGCGCTCTCGCCGACCAATTTGAAAAAACGCTTCTCGCGCTGGAGGTAAATCAGCTCTTTATAGACGCCCGGCTTGATGTGGATGATGACGGGATTCGTGTTGCTGCCTGACGGAACGGACATGACCGCCTCCTGCACGGATTTAAATGGCGCACTGCCGTCGGCGGCAACAAACAGGTTCGTCTGCGCCGCCAGATGCAGACCGGAGAAAATCCAAATGCCCAGCGCGAGGAAAAACAGACGGTTCATCCGGTGGATTTCGGAAAGGAACGTCACTTCTGGCCGGGTTTGTTTTTCCGGGCCAGGCCACAGGTCAATCCGAAGACCGGGGTTTTTTCACGAAATTGTTTGGCTGACATCCCCGTGACGCGTTTGAAAGCGATGCAAAAACTGTTTGCACTTTGGTAGCCGCACATCCCGGCGACCGTCTCAATTTTATGGTTTGAACCAATCAGCAGTTGTTTGGCCCGGTCAATCCGCACGCGCTGAAGTTCCTGCCCGGGCGTCCGTCCAAGGTGTTCCAGAAACGCCATGTGCAGCCCGCGCCGCGACATCGCGGCGACCCCGACCAGGTCTTTGACGCAGATGGGTTCGTGGCTGTGCTCCCAGATGTGGCGCAGGCTCCGGGCCACGCCCTTGTGCGCGATGGTCAGGATGTCGCTGCTCTTGCGGGCAACGATTCCCACGGCCGGAATGCGAATGGGATTGGGGGGCGCAGGTTTGCCGTTCATCAAATTGTCCAGCAGTTCCGCGCCGCGATAGCCCAGGGTCTCCAGATTCGTGTCCACGCTGGAAATGGGCGTGCGCATGGCATCCGGCGCCAGCAGATAATTTTCCGCGCCGATGATAGCAACCTGTTCGGGAATGGCTATGCCCACGCTCTCACAAGATTCGAGCACGTCCAACGCCTGCTGGTCGTTCGCGGCAAAAACCGCGAGCGGCTTGGGCGCCCTTTTCATTTCCGCGGCGAGCCAGTTGCGCTTTTGCTTCCATTCATTGCGGCCGGTCGTGAAAACCGCCGACTGGTGCCAGCGGAGCCAATTGGCGTGGTGTCCGGCGCGTTTCAGCGCGTTGATGAACCCTTCGCCACGCTCCTCATAAGACCAGTTGTCCATGTCGCTGTAGAAAAGAAAATGGGTGAAACCGCGCGACAGAAAATGGTCGGCAACCAGTTGCGCGGCATGCGCGTGATCTTCCAGCACGCGGGGAAAATTCAATTGCGGACGCCGCAGGCTGAAATCCACCGTCGGCTTGTTGACGGCTTTGACAAATTCCGCGAGGTCGTCGCCCGCGCCGAGCCAGGCCAGAACGCCATCGCCTTCCCAACCCCAGGGAATTACCTTTTCCCGGGCCATATTGGAATAGAGATGCCAGCCATGTTCCCGCGCATATTTCTCAATGCCCTGGTGCAAATGGTAATCATACCAGCCGAGTGCCAGGAGGACGCGCTTTTGTCTTTTGGCCATGGGTTTACAAGACGCTAAAACGAGACGCCCGTTTTTTCAAGCCCTTCCGCGCGGTTTGTGCTCTTTTTTCAAACAACTTTGCAAATCCTTGCCATATCCAAAGATAATAACATGCCCTATTCTTTTTTCACACATGATCCCGGAAACACATTTTTAAAAACGATACGACGCGACGGCGGAGATAAAAACGAAGTTTTCAAACAGTGGAAAGTATGAATTGTTTTTTCAAAAACACAGACCCAAAGGTCAGCCGGCGCGGGGCCTTTACCTTGATTGAACTTCTGGTGGTCATTGCCATCATTGCCATTTTGGCGGCCATTTTGCTGCCGGCGCTCGCCGCAGCCAAGCGCAAGGCGTATTTGATCAACTGCAGTGCCAACATGAGGCAGACCTGTATGGCACTGCAGATGTATTTTCTCGATTATAATGATCTGTGTCCGCCGGGTCCGGGTTCCCGAGCCACTCCAGGTCCGGGAGTGGACTACGGACTTACTTATGGTCAAGTTCCGGTTTACAATGGCCAGACTTCGGGGAATAGCGTGAAGTGGTTGCCGATATACATACATTCATATCTAACCTTGCCGGAACCCAGAACCATTGGAATCGTTTCAAACTTTGTTGTCCAGGTGTTCGTATGCCCGGCTTGGATGAGCCTCTGGGCGCCGGGCAATATTGACTCGGCCTCCAGCTTTACGGACCCCTCTAAGGATAATTTTCAATCTTATGCCACTGCCAGCTCTGCGATGGGACCCTATGCGGTAAACATTGGCACGGGGGACAGTGGGGCGAAAGCGCTGTTAGACGCTGCCTTTCCAGCTGGAAACAGGATGGGTACAGGGGGATCCCAATTAGGTCCGGAACCGTTTGGTAAACAAGGCTCCGGTGGCCATGAACCTTTGAGCTTGAGCCTGATCAGAAGTGCCGGGGTGTCGCTTTCCGCTCTGTGGGCCATTGCAGACGCTGACGAAGTTGCCGACTCTTCGTTGGTCAAACCGGGCGCCGCCCTCCGTCCAGTGCATAGAACCCTTCGCAGCTTTGGTTACTTCGACGGCCGGGCGGGGATTGTGAAGCTTGCTGCCGATGGAACCTATGATAGTCAATAAAACAGATTTGTAAAAAATTGGACGGTATTCCAACTGACGGAAGAAATTCCCAACCCCAATCAAGTTATGAGTAAAAATCCAACCCGGATGTTCAAAAAAATCATTGGAATGTGCGGCGTTCTGCTGCTGATTCAGAACGCCCATGCGCAGTTCGGTTTTCCGGTTTATGAACCGTTTAGCGAATACGCGGAAGGCGACTGGATCGGGAAAAACACTTCCACCCAGAATCCCTTTAATGACCCGGCTGTGTACGCCAATTGGAGCATAGGCAACAGTATGAGCACCAATGAAAGCCCGGTGGTGAGTGTCGACTATGCCTTGAGTTATCCCGGCCTGTCTCCCGATCCGAATACTCCGCATAGAGGAATAATGGGACCTAGGCCCGGCACCGCTCCCCCAAGTAGCGGTCGAAGCGCCGGCGCACCGTTTACGGCACAGACCAGCGGGACGAATTACCTCTCATTCCTTTTGAACATTCAATCACTGCCCCCCACTGGCCCCAACAACGCCCGCCCCATCATTGGTGAGCTCGAGAGCGCGACCGCCACTTCAGCGAACGGCAGCAGCGGAGTCACCGTTTGGGTCACCCCGACCGGCCAGTTGCAGTTTGATGTGCACAACAGCAGCACACCATTGACGAACACAACCAGTGCTTTGACCGTCGGCAATACATACTTTGTCGTGCTGGCCTACGTGTTTTCAAATAATATAACGCACAACAGAGGGGAAGTGGACCTGTGGGTCAATCCGACCTCCCTGGGCAACGACGCGAGCATCCCGGCCCCGACCATCTTCACCACCAACTCCAACCCTGACGGTGTGCATGGCGGCCCTTTGTCCTCTCCACCCACACTGACAAGCTTATTTCTTATCTACGGCACCTCACAAGGCGGTTCAGTCATTTCCACCAATCTGTTTGACGAGTTGCGTGTGGACAATCATTGGGCGGGTGTGACGCCAACGGGTCCTTCGCCCGGGCCAACCTTCAATGTGACGGGCGGCGGCAATGGATGTCCCGGCAGTGGTTTTGCGGTTGGTTTGGGCGGCTCAACTACGAGTGATAAGTATTGGCTTTACATCAATAGTGCGTTCTCCGGGCAAATCGTTGCCGGCACCGGTTCCGCCATCAGCTTCGGCCCGCAATTTGTTTCCGGAGTTTACGCCGTGTTGGCGAGCAACACGGCCAGTGGCAATCTCGGCTGGATGAATGGCAACGCCGTCGTGTTGGTTACGGCCGGGCCGAACATTACCACCCAGCCAGCCTCGATCACGGTCGCCACCAATGGTTATGCAACCTTCTCCGTGACCGCCACCGGCGACGGGTTGGATTATCAATGGTATAAAAATAATGGAACCGGCCTGAGCGATGGCGGCCACGTCTCCGGCTCCCAGACCAGTACGCTGGTCATTTCTCCGGCGACCACGGCCGACGCCGCGACGGTCGCCAATGGTTATTATGTGATCATCACCAACGGTTGCGGCTTGTCAGCCACTTCAACTCCGGTCGCGTCGTTGACCCTCGCAGCGCCGGCGAATCTGGTCTGGCAGGGAGGCAATCCCAATACGAACTGGGATTTGGGCATCAGCCCCAGCTGGACCAACAGCGCCGGCAACGGCAGTGCTGTGGTTTTCCAAACGGGTGATGGCGTTACTTTTGATGATTCTTCCGCCCAGCCGGTTGTGACCCTGGTTGGCATTTTGGCCCCCGGCTCAATCAACGAAACAGCCGCCGAGAATTATTTCATGACTGGCAGCGGCAGTGTTGCGGGGCCAACGGCCTGGCTCATGAGCGGTTCAGGCACACTGACCATCAGCAACGCAAACAGCTACACCGGGGGCACAACGATCAGCAGCGGCCGGGTGGTTGTGGATGACTCGAGCCAGATGGCGCTCGGCGTCGGCACCGTGACCCTGGCCGGGGGAACATTGGAAATAGGATTAAAATCAGGTTCAGCCCTTGTTGGTTTGAGCAATATCAATGTTACCGCCAGCAGCACCCTTCAATTTGACGGCGCCGGATCGTATGCCTTCAATTTAATGAGCACATTGACCGGGTCATCCGGCGCAACACTCACCTTCTTGGACTATTTGAACAATAGCACAACGCCAGACAGGGTTCGTTTCTACGGATTTTTTACCAACAATGCTCCAATGGTCATTAGCACCTCCGGCAATGAAGTTGAGCTGGCTCCTTATAACACCACCAACGGCAGTCAGGTTTACAACGGTCTCATTTCCGGCAGCGGCGGACGGTTTGTGCCGCGCGGCAATGGCAGTGCCATTTTTAATAATGGCGCCAATACCTTCAATGACAGTGGTGCCAATGCCGGCGGCGCCGGGGGGAGCGGATACAGCGTTCTCCTGAGCAGCGGCAATGTCGGGGTGGGCGCAGATGCGGCAAGTTGGCCAACGTCCAGTCCGTTAGGCACGGGCATTCTGGGCATTCAAGTAGGCAGCGAGGGTGGTGAAAGTCACTTGTTCGCCAGCGGAGGCGCACACACGATTGCCAACACCATTGCTTACACCAGCGCGACAAACACTGTGACCCTGTCCCTCAGCGGCAGCAACAGCCTGACTTTGGCGGGCGCGTTTATACTCTCGGGCGCGGACGGCACGGGTCCGACCAACCGGACAATCAACGAGCAAAACACCACCATGCCAAGCACAATTTCCGGCGTTATCAGTGATGCCGGCCTTGGCTGTGGCATTACAAAGATTGGCGCCGGCACACTGGTATTTAGCGCGGTTAATACTTACGACGGCCCGACGACCGTCAGTAACGGCACTTTGCTGGTGAACGGACAAATCGACACCAACACCGTGACGGTGGCGGGCGGCACGCTCGGCGGATCCGGCACCATTCGCGGACCGGTGACGGTGTTGTCTGGCGGCACGCTTGCACCCGGCACTTCCGCCATCGGCACGCTTACCATCAACAACACTCTCACCTTGAACGGCAACCTGTACTTCAAAGTCAACAAGTCGCTGTCACCGGCACAGTCCAATGACATCGCGTCGGTCAGCGGCACACTGACCAGTAGTGGCATCGGAACATTGACGGTGTCGAACATGGGTCCGGCCCTGGTGGTCGGGGACAGGTTCAAGCTGTTTAACAAGGCCGTACCGAATGGCAGTACGCTGGGCGTATCCGGGGGTGGCGTGCAGTGGGCCAACAATCTGCAGGCTGACGGAAGCATTTCCGTGGATTCCCTGACAGTGCCGACGCCGGTCATCAACTCCGTCACGCTCCTGAGTGATGGCACGAATCTCGTGTTCAGCGGCAACAACGGCCCGGTCGGTGGCGGCTATTCCGTATTGAGTTCCACCAACCTGGCGACGCCGCTGGCCAACTGGGTTTTGCAGGCGTCCGGCACGTTCGATAGTGCCGGCGAGTTTAACTACACCAACGTCATCAATGGGCCCGTGAATTTCTTGCTGTTGCGAATACCGTGACGGCAGGCGAACCAAATAAGAACCAATGGCAGTATGGATTGAGAGTTAAACTATACTGCCATTTTAATTTAATTGTCCTGTGATTTGCCTTGTCCACCGTCGGGTGTTCTTAAATTGACTGCATCAAATCAACCGGTTCTAAAATCGCCGACTTGGTTTGCAAGGAAAACCGGCGGCGGGGGGGTACATTTTTTTAAACTGATTTGCTCAAATTGGTGTGTTCAGCGGGGACATATTAATGCACTTTCCCGTCCCATGCGCTTAATCATTGCCTCCGCTCGGGTTTTTCTTTTTTTTGCCATTTCGCTCCACGCCGCTGACGGGGCAAAAGTATTTGATGTCCGCCAGTTTGGCGCAAAAGGCGACGGCCAGACACCCGACACTGCCGCCATTCAGGAAGCCTTGGACGACTGTGGCCGCGCCGGTGGCGGCACGGTGAAGTTTTCGCCGGGAATTTATTTGAGCCGGCCGCTCACGCTGCGGACCAAAACCACGTTGCGCCTCGACGCAGGGGCGACGCTCAAGGCGACGGATGAGCCGGGAGATTTTTTGCCGGCCGATGTGGCTTGGGGCGACATTCTCAATGGCTCGAAAAAAGGCCCGCTCGCGCCCTTCATCAGCGGCAAGGATTTGACGGACATCAAAATCTCCGGTGAGGGAACGATTGACGGTTCGGGCGCCAAATGGTGGGTTCCTGCCGAGGCCGCGCGTCGCCAAAAAGCCGGCTACACGCTGCCGCGCCCGAATCTGATCGTTTTGACGCGCGTTCAACATCTGGAAGTCACCGGCGTCACCCTGCAAAATTCGCCCAAATTTCATCTCGTGCCGGACGATTGCCGGGACGTGTTGATTGCCGGCGTGACCATTCTTGCACCGGAACACGCGGCGAACACGGATGCGATCGACCCCAGCTCGTGCAAAGATGTTCTCATCACCAATTGCACCATTGACGTGGGCGATGACAACGTGGCGATCAAGGCGGGAAAGAAAATCGCCGGTCGCGAGTTCGCCAGCGAAGACATCACTGTGACCGACTGCAAGTTTCGGCACGGACACGGGATGTCCATCGGCAGCGAAACCGACGGCGGCGTGCGCAATATCGTCGTGAAAAACTGCACGTTTGAAAACACCGAGAACGGCATCCGCATCAAATCCCAGGCGGGCAAGGGCGGCCACGTGGAAAACATCAGCTACAGCGGCCTTACCATGAAGAACGTGGATCCGGCCATCACCTTCACCTGTTATTACATGAATAATTCCGCCAAAGATGCCGCTCCAGCATCTGCTTCCAAAGAGGACAACGCGGCGGCGGTTTCAGGAAAAATTCCAGTTTTCCGCAACATCCGCGTCGCCAACCTGAAGGCGACCTGCGAGAAATCAGCGGGCGTCATTCTGGGTTTGCCGGAGAGTTGCATTTCGAATGTGGTTTTTGAAAATGTGATTCTCTCGGCCAACACCGGCCTGACGATTCATAATGCCAAAGGCATCCAATTCAAAAATTCGTCGGTGACGGTGGAAAGAGGCCCGGCTTTCAGCGCCGAAAACGCCCAGGTCGAAGGTTTGGAAAACGGGAATTAAAATTCTGGTCGCTGGTGCGTCCTTGCGGGCGCAGTGCCCAATTTTCAAATGGGTTTGCAAAGAAACAAGACTGACAGATGCGAGTGACGTGTTAGAATGTACACAATAACATCGGAAATTTTATTGAAGAAGTATATGAAAATCCAAAATCATTCCCGTTTCGTCTTTACCCGATTGCTCGCGGTTGCCGCCACCTGTCTGGCTTTTCAAAGTGTTCACGCCCAGCTTTTGTTTTCAGAGGCTTTCAATTATACGGCGGGAACCACTCTTGGCGGCAACGTCAATCCCGGCAATTCCGTCGCGTGGAGCGGAGGAAACGCGGTGTTGTCGATTGGCAGCGCTGATCTGACTTATCCCGGATTGCCGGACCAGGGCGGCAACGACTTGATTTATACTTCGGGCGTCAGCTCCAGCACCACTTATAACACCTACAGTGCTGTGACCAGTGGCGATATCTATTATTCGTTTCTCATCAATTGCACTACGCTTCCCACCGCCAACAACTATATTACCGCATTGAATCCGGGCACAACCACCCCAGGCGGCAGCACCGATGCCTTGTCAACTTATGTGGGGGCTTCGGGCACCGGCTGGAAAATAGGCGTAAGAACCACCGGTGGCAACAGTGGCGCCGTCTATAGCAGCGCTTTGACGTTGGACACAACTTACTTCATCGTCGAAGAATTGGTTCTTGGCTCCGCGCCGGTTGTGAACCTTTTTGTGGATCCGGTGCCCGGTGACAGTCAGCCGGGAACGCCCACCGCGACGCAGACTGGAACGACCGCCGTAAACTCGGTGGCGGATGTCGGCTTCAAGGCCCAGTCGGCGTCCAGTGCGGGCGATTTTGTGATTGATAACATTCTCATCGCCCCGGATTGGGCAGACGTGACCCCCGGATCGGTGCCCGAACCTTCCGCTTTTGCACTGATGGGTGTTGGCTTGCTTGGTTTGGCGGCGCGTTTTCGTCGTGTGCGTGGGTAGATTGACTTAGGAGTATTCAACGGGTGCTGGCACTTCCAGCACCCGTTTATTTTTGGCAAGTCCGATGATTCATAAATCTCAACTCTGCAAAATTCGTGTCTCGCTAATCGCAGTTACGCTTGCTGGCGTTGCCTACGCGGCCAGAGCCGGATCAATTGCCGTGCCGGACACACAGGCCGAATGGGCACAAGTGCCGAAAATCCTGAAGCGCATCGTTCCGCCAAAATTTCCCGCGCGCGATTTTGTGCTCACCAACTTCGGTGCGGTGGCCGATGGCCGGATGGATTGCACGGCGGCCATCAGCGATGCGATCGACGCGTGCGTGCAGGCCGGTGGCGGACGCGTGATTGTTCCCGCCGGAGAGTTTCTCACGGGCGCAATCCACCTGAAGAGCGGCGTGGATCTGCATCTCGCAACCAATGCCGTGCTCAGATTCCGCACCGACCCGAAGGCGTATTTGCCGGTTGTATTCACGCGGTTCGAGGGAACGGAATGTTACAACTACTCGCCGCTCATATACGCGCTCGGCCAAAAAAATATCGCCGTGACCGGCAATGGCACTTTGGACGGCCAGGCTGACGAAGCAAACTGGCTGGCCTGGAAAAAATCGGCCGCGCGCGCGAAGCTGGTGAAAATGGCGGAGGACAATGTGCCGGTGGAACAACGCCAATTTGGCGAGGCTGATTATTTGCGCCCGGATTTTATCGAGTTCAACCGTTGTCAGAATGTTTTGATAGAAGGCGTCAAAATCCGCCGGTCACCGATGTGGGAAATCCACCCCCTGCTCTGCACAAATGTAACAGTGCGGGGCGTGAATATTGTTTCGCATGGCGCGAATAACGACGGTTGCGACCCGGAAAGCTGCCGCGACGTGCTGATCGATAATTGTTTATTCGACACCGGCGACGACTGCATCGCCATCAAGTCCGGCCGCAATGATGACGGCCGGCGCGTGGGCTTGCCGTCGGTGAATCTGGTCATCCGCAATTGCACCATGCGCGACGGCCACGCCGGCACCGCCATCGGCAGCGAAATTTCCGGCAGTTGCAGCAATGTGTTTGTCGAAAATTGCGAGATGAGCAGCCCCAACCTCAAATGTGCGTTGCGGCTCAAGTCCAATGCGGTTCGTGGCGGCGTGCTCCAGAACATTTTCATGCGGAATGTGGACGTGGGTCAGGTGTCGGATTCCGTTTTGCAAATTGATTTTCTCTACGAGGAAGGAACCAACGGACTTTACAAGCCGGTCGCGCGCAATGTGGCGATGGAAAACGTCGCGGTCGCGCAAACGCCACGTGTGCTGAATGTCCGTGGATTCCCCGGAGCTGAAATCAGCGGCGTCCGGATTTACAATTCAACCTTCAAGCAGGTCGCGAAACCGGATGTCGTGCAGGATGCCGACGTGAAGTTGGTGAACTGTTCGCTGGAACCGGCAAATTGATGTAAATCGTGGTATGTTTCCTGTGAACCAGAGCAGTCGTAAAAGTCATGATATCAAGTAATTGCCCTCCCTTCCGCGCCCCGCTTTTGTCGGCGGCGGCGGGGCTTTTGGTATTTGTCACGGCGGCGCTGGCTGCGCCGTCTCTGCCGAACATCAACACCAACAACATCATCACCATTACCAATGCTCCCTACAACGCGGTGGGCGATGGTGTGAGTACGAACACTCTGGCTATTTCAAATGCCATTGTGGCGGCGGCAGCGGGCGGCAACACCAACGGTCTGTACGGTGGCACGGTCAGGATACCCATGTCGGGCATAGGCACATATTTGTGCGGTCCGCTCGCGTTGAAGAACAACGTGAATATCCAGATTGATGCCGGCGCAACATTGGAGATGCTGCCCGTGAGTGTGTGGACCAATTTGCTGGCGCAAAGTGGTAATGGGTTGACATACGGGGATCTGATTTACGCCAGCGGAGTGACGAACCTTGAAATCAGCGGTTCAGGCACGATTGACGGCAACGGTGCGGGATGGTGGAGTCTGCCCACCAGCGGTGCCGTGTATGGGAATCGGCCTTACATGATTTATTTCAATGGTAAATGCAATCCGGTGTTGGTCCAGGGCGTGACGGTCCAAAATCCGCCGAAGATGCACTTCGTCTTCAAGAGCAGTGGTAATGCCAACATCACCTTTCAAAACATGACCATCAACACCACGGCGGCCAACGCAGCCAATACCGACGGGATTGACCTGGTGGGAACCAACTGCCTGATCCAGAACTGCACCATCAATGCCGGGGATGACAATATCGCCCTGGGCACCAGCACCGCATCCGCAATTTCCGCCAACATTCTGGTCACCAACTGCACCTTCGGTGCCGGCCATGGTGTGTCCATCGGCAGTAACACGGCGGGCGCGGTTTCGAATCTGACCGTCATCGGTCGCACCTTCAATGGCACGGATTATGGTATCCGCATGAAGTCCGATGACGCCACCAGCGGCGGCAGCGGCCAGGGCGGCATTGCACAGAATCTCTCCTATCTCAACCTCGACATGACCAATATCGTTGATGGTGCTATTGTTATTTACAGCTATTACAACGAATACGGCACACCCACTAGCATCACGCCGTTGATTGCCTCCACCCAGGCGATTGGCACCACCAGCATCCCGATCTGGAGCAACATCACCATCAGCAATGTGAACGCGACCATAATCGGCAGCGGCGTTCCAGGCATCATTTGGGGACGCATGGAAGTGCCCGCCACCAACATCCTTTTAAGCCATGTCAACATCACGGCCTCAAAATCCTTTGATGTTTACAACGCTCGCGGCTTCCAGTTTGCCGATTCCCAAATCATCGTGCCCAGCGGCACCCCTACCTTCCTGTTGTACAACGCGCAACTCATCATCACCAACAGCGTGTTTGCCACCAACCTCGTCACGCTCGACGGATTGACCACCAACGGTTATGGTAACAGCCTGACTTTTTACAACGCCCAGGCATCGCTCCAAAACACCAATGCCATTGATGACGGCCCGGTGACTCTCGGTGACAGCATCCTTACCATCAGCAACAATTTCATATTGTTCCCCAGTACCGTGTTGAATTATGTGCTGGACCCCAACACCAATCGGGTGGCGGTGGTGGGCAACCTGACCCTGGGTGGAACCATCAATGTGACGAACGGCCCGGGGTTCGGGGTGGGCACGTATATCCTGCTGACCTACACCGGTAATTTAAGCGGCAACCTTCCCGTTCTCGGCTCGACGCCCGCAGGGTACAACTACGCCTTCGACACCAGTACCGCCGGACAGGTGAAACTGGTCGTTACTTCGCCCGCGCCTTCCGCCCCGACCAATTTCACGGCGACAGGAACAAACCTGTTGATCATTTTGAATTGGAATGCCGTGTCGGGCGCGGCCAGTTACAATCTCAAGCGCGGCACGAGCAACAACGGGCCTTACCCAACCATCTTCAGCGGCATAACAACGAACAACTATTCCGACGCGGCGGTGACCAACGGCGTGACGTATTATTACGTCGTTACGGCGGTGGCCGGCGGCGAGAGCACCAATTCCCTGCAAGCCAGCGCCATACCGCTGCCGTCCTCGACCCCGACGGACATCATCGTTCAAGCCAGCAGCGGCCAATTGCAGCTTTCCTGGCCATTGGACCACCTTGGCTGGTCGCTGCAAATCCAGACCAACAGTTTGAGCGCAGGCCTCGGCACAAACTGGACTGTCCTCCCCAATTCACAATTTACAAACCAAATTTTCATTCCAGTCAATCCGGCCAACGGCAGTGTTTTTCTCCGGTTGATTTATCCGTAACCATGTTTCGGTGGGATTCATCTGCACACAAACTCAAATGGCCGGTGGAATGGTGCCCGCGACAGGACTTGAAGAACTACCCGAAAACGCGGAAATCACATAAATTCCGCAGCTCTTTCTTCCCGGTGCCTTTTCGCTGCCCTCAAAGCGCCAATTAGGATAAATCTGCCACGATTTTTTTCAAGAAATTTCCGCGCGGAAAAAATGCCGACGGCTCGCAAGCCGTCGGGTGTTTTGGGTCGCTGGCCGGATTTTTCAGGCCGCATTGTCACCGGCAATTTTCCCGTTGCGACGGGACGCGCGCTCCGGTGAACCCAAAATTGATTTTCGGAAAAATCGGAAAAAGGTCTGCGAATTGATATAACCCACGCCAAATAAACGAATTTTGCACAAACTTTTTCCGCAAGTGGTTTCGGAATATGCCGGAAAAAGCCGGAAAAAGGGGTGGGCTTCTTCCGACATTTTCCGGCTTTTCCCGCGCTTCTTCCGCAACCGGAAAAACGCGGTCTGACGCTTTGTTTGCAGCGGCTTTTGAAAGTGGTGCGGGCTTTTTCCGCTTTTTCCGTCAGTTTCATTGGATTAGCTTGTAGATTGTCACCGGCCTGCCAGCGGTAGCCTTGAACAATTCCCGGACTTCACCGCCGGAAACCATTTTGCGAATCTCCGGGGAAAATTCATCGGCGGTTATGCGCCCGCCTAGCGCATCGTAAAGCTGTGAGCGCGTCAGGCCGCCCTCGCCCGCCACTTTCAGCGCGATACGGATTCTCTCGGCAATTCCGTCCTTTGCAAAATCGCCCCAAATGTGTAGCGCGGAGTCTTGGCAGTATCGCCAGCACTCAAAAGCGGCTTTCAAGTGAGCGAGTTCAATTTGTGATCTGCCGTCTAACAGCGCATAAATCATGGACAGCCGTAAGACGTGCGCCTCGGCGCGGCTGGTGATCGCGCCAAAATTCCCGGCGCGGTCTGCTGTAAGTTTCGGATAGACGCTGTGCCAAAATTCACGGGCTTCTGCGCTGCGCGTCAGGCGGCTGATTTTTCGCGCGGCGTCAATCGCTTTGGAAAGCTTTGCCGCGAGCGTCGAAAAATCTTCATCCGTCAAACTGCCGCCGTCCGGCAAAAGCCGTGCGCGTTTGGCGCAAACCATAAGAAAACGATTTGCAAAGCCGTTGAAAATGGCGTTGTCACCCAATTTCCTTTTTAGTTCCGTCTCCGTTATGTGACCAATTATTGAAATGTGCGCGTTCGTAGCGCGGAGCGGATTATTTTTCGTGAGCGTTTGAATATCGCCGGAATCCCAAGCGTTGCGTAACACTTCCGAAAGCGTGCTGCCTTCGCGTCCAGACACGGAAAGCACGCTGGCAAATTCTGATTCAACGACCATAAGCCGCTTGTCTGTCACGCCCGCAATTACTGTTTCGCGGCCTTGCTCGTCTCGTTCGGTTTGCGGGTCTCTGACAAAATTGACAACGCCTTCGCCGCTACCGAGTCCGCCAACTTTTCTTTTTTTTAACCAGTTTTCATCAGCCAACTCGAAAATTTCTCTGACGATATTCCAGCTTGTGCCCTTGCGCGCTTTTGCACTCTTGCCAATTATCAAAACAAATTCGCGCGCATGATGCCGTGTTCGTTCGTGCTGATAAAAAGCGTTTGCGCCAATGCAGTTTCCGAAACAAATTAAAAATTGAAACATAAGCGCGGCAGGGTCTGCTTCCGTGTCGTGCATAACTTTCAAGACAAATTCACCGGCAAATCCGATGTAAGCATCTTCGCCCAAAGGTTTCGGCCAATCTTTAACGCCTGATTCATTTTGCGTCGGTTCGTTTGGCAAATGGGAATTAACCGGCGGCGGCGCGTCTTGGCCTTTTCCGCCTTAATTTCGATGAATTCCGCGCCAATTTCCGCCCATTCAATTTTTTCCGCTTCCGCCCGTCGTATTCCGCCAAAAAGCGAAAGAATAAAAACCGGCAAATTGTCCGGCTCGTAGTCCAGACAGGCGGAAAGCAATTTTTCCGCCTGTGCCACAGTAAGTATTCCGGGTGATTTTTCGTCCAGCCGGGGCAAATCCACGGCCAAAGCCGGATTTTCCGCGATGTATTTCCGCTTTACGGCGAAGGCAAACAGTGTCCGCACGTCCACCAAATAACTGCGCTTCGTCGAATTCGCCCAACCGTTGCGGCTGATATATTCCTGAATTTCCGCAGCGGAAATTTCCGAAATTATTTTTTCACGCCGATTTATTAAAAATCGGTTGATGGACGCCCGCAGCGACAGCAAATATCGCGGGCGCAATCCGGCATTTTTTTTCGCGGCAAAAAATTCCGCAGCCAAAGTGCCAAGCGGAATTGACGGCGGAATTTTTCCGTGACGCTCAATAAAATCCACCGCCGCCGGTAAATTCCAGCCAAGCTTGCGGAGACGATCCAACTGGTAGCCGAGAATGGCGCGCTCGCTGGGCGGAATTGACGTATAATGGTTTCCGAAAGCCCGGCGGTCGGCTTTTTGCTGCCGCACAAAACTTTCGGCATCTTCTTTGTTTTCAAAAAATCGCCGTTGACGTTTTCCGCTGGGCCTCGAATCGTTGACGCGCCAGCGGGTTTTTCCGTGATTGGCAACTTTTTTAATTTTCATGTTCGCTGCCTTTCGCTGCCTTGAAAAGCAACCGAAGATGACCGAAAAGGGTAGAAGTGAGTCGAAGCGGTCAGCGGGTTAAAATGCCCGCAAACACTAGCTTTTATGCGTCAAACCCCGCCTTTTGCACCAAAAAAAATGGTGCCCACGACAGGACTTGAACCTGTACGATGTTACTCACTAGAACCTGAATCTAGCGCGTCTGCCAATTCCGCCACGTGGGCACCCTGAATTTACAAGCACTTTCTAATGTCCTGGCAGTTAGATGTTGACGCTGTGCTAGTATTTGTGCTAGAGTTACGACATGCAAGCAAAGGCAATCGCAAGCAATCCGGCCCACACGGTTGTTAGTCAAAGTCAACATCGTGCGGCAACATACAAGAAAGTCTTGGACCAACGCAAGCGCGCAATTCGGGGGCTGTGGGAGCGCAACGGGCGGTATTACGCCCAAATCACCATCGAGGACTCGAACACCGGTATCAAGAGCGTAAAGCGCGTGCCGTTGGAGGGCGTGGCACAGACGCCCAAGCCGTGGCCAAGCTCCAGGAATTGCTGACGCAACGCCGCAAGGGCGCGCTGCCGGTGCTCAAGCGGACGCCAAAGTTTGCGGATTACGCAGAGCAGTATTTCGACTATTACAAGCAGGTCAAGGACGCCAAGCGCGAAAGCACGCTCTACACGGAGCGAATCGCCATCAAACATTGGACTGAACACTTGGGCCATGTCCGGCTGGATCGCATTACGCGGGCGCTGGTCAACGGCTACATCGCCAAGCGTCAAGGGGGCCGGGCGTTCCGGTCGGACGGTCAATCTGGAGGTGACTTGTTTCCGCAACGTGATGAAACGGGCGGTTGACGATGGCTGGATCATGTCCCTGCCGACACAAAACTTGCGCCCGTTGAAGTGGACGCCGCGAAGCGGGAGCTTTTCAGCTCGGAAAAAATCGAGGACCTTTGTGAAACTGCGGTCAAGGAATCCAAAAACGGGCGTGAATTTGCCGATTACATTTTTCTGCTGGCTTACAGCGGGGCGCGAATGTCCGAGGCCTTGCGTTTGAAATGGTCGGACGTGGATTGGGGCAAAAGCAACTGACCATCGGTGCGGACGGCCTGTCGAAAAATCGCAAGGCGCGGGTCGTGGATTTTAACTCGGAACTGGAAGCGCATTTGAAAGCGATGTTTGAGCCGCGCGCCGGACACCGACTGGCTGTTTCCGTCGCCGCAACGGGGCAATCATGACTTTCCCGCCAAGACATTTCGGGAAACCCTGCTACTGGCGCGAAAGGCGGCCGATTGCCGGAGTTTGGCTTTCACGATTGCCGGCACTACTTCATTTCCATGTGCGTCATGTCGGGAATTGATTACATGACGATTGCTCGGTGGGTCGGGCATCAGGACGGTGGCGTTTTGATCGGCAAGGTTTATGGGCATTTGTCGAATGAGCACGCGCAACGGCAGGCGCAAAGGCTGTTTTTTGGCCCTTTGCTGGTAGAATCCAGCGGTTAATTGCTTGCGTGCTTTTGTGCGGCCACATATTTATTGACTTTCGTCAACCGATAAATATATTTGAACCATGAATCAGCGGCTCAAACACGTCAAAAACCTGCTGCAAATGATCGTGGGATTCCGTGAAATAACCACTCGGGAAGGCGGTCTTATGCCCTTTGCGACGGCGGCAAAATTCCTGGGGGTCAGCAAGCAACGTGTAAATGAGCTGGTGGCCGAAGGGACCTTGAAGCCCGTCGAGTTTGCGGGGAAGAAATGGCTTTCCGCCAATCAAATTGAGGAATTCATCAAGCTTAATCGTGAAGCGGGGCGTCCTTGGCATAAGCCGAGCGTCAAGGAAATGTGGAAAATGAGCCGCGAAGGCGGACGGGATCAGGTCAAAGAAAAATAACTGTTTACGAAAGTAAATAGTTATTGCATATTCATATCGCGAAGATATGAATATCGGGTCTTCAACTGTGGTTTCGGGGTCGGCTGTCATTAGCCTGGCCAAATGGCTGGCGCAAATCGGCGTGACTGCTTGCACAGCCTGGCGCTGGCGGCGTAAAGGCTGGCTCAAGACCGTCAACATCTGCGGGCGGCAATATCTCACCCAACAGGCAATCGAAGAATTCAATCGCCGTGCCGCTGCTGGTGAATTTGCCCAAACGCCAAAAGTTCCCAAAAGACGGAGTGTGGAATGAATGCGTCTTTTCCTGGTCAACCGCTCAAGGCTGCAATTTACGCCATCGTAAACTCAATGGGGGCGGCGGCGGGCCAGCCTGCGGAGCAGGCGGCCCCCGTCCGGTCCCCCTTAGTTTATTCCTTATCCCAAAGGGAGGGAGAGAGAGAGGGGGGTGTGGATTCCTTATGAACTGGCGTCTTGTGTTGTCAGTCCGATTTGCTGTTGAGCGTCTTATCGAACGTTCTGAATGTCCGATTTTTTTGACTTTGGGTTTTGCCGATAATCTGACTGATTTTGCCGATGCTCATGCTCGGTGGGATTCTTTGCTTCATAAGATGCGGTGGCATTGGCCTTCTTTGTGCGGGGTGGGGGTGTGGCAGCGTCAGAAGCGGGGGTGTTGGCATCTTCACGCCGTTTTGCCTGCTCGTGTCACTCCGGGCAAATTTAGGGCTTTGGCTCTTGAAAGTGGTTTTGGTGTTGCTGGTATTAATTTTGAGCGGATTGAGAAGCATTGGAAAGGGTCCCGCGGTCGCGGTTTTTGGACTCCTGACCAAGTTGCTGTTTACATGACTCGTTACCTTTTTCACAAGGATAAATCTGGTTTAGGGCATCAGGGTGTCCAGCGTGTTTGTTATTGGGGTAATGCGCGAGTGGCTAATTGTAAGTTTGAGCCTGTTGGTGGTTTCCGTGAATTGTTTTTGCGAGGCCTGCCTTATTGGAGGGCTTTGGGGCATGATTCTGAAGACACTTTTGAGTTGCGACAGAATTGGGAAAAGATTTGTCAGCTTGGGTTTCAGTATGCTGGCCGTGAGCATCAGGAGCGTTTTTTGAAGCGAGAGAAGGTTCGTCTCTGGTTCGAGGGGCATGTTCCTCGTGCCACTAATAATGAAAAGACCTGATTCTGAAATGTTATTGGAATTACGGGGGTATCGTCGCAATGCTCGTGCTCGCCTGGTTGCTCTGCGGTCGTTTGGGCGTGTAATTTGCAAGTTTGATTCTCGTTACCCTGCGTTTGATGATGCGTTTTTGGATTGTTCTTCGTTGCGGGTCTGATGCGGAACATGTGGTGCAACTTATGAATTTGATTCGTTTTTACACTGGCCGAATTCTTGTTTATGAGCGGCTATGTGGTGACGTTCGCGCTCAACCCTTGAATGTAAATGAGTCGCGTAGGGGCTTACAACTTGAAGTTTTATGATTACTACTGGTTCTACTATTCGTTGGGACAACGGGGAGTGTTATCTGATTCAGTTGCATTGTGTTGGTTATCGTCGTTTGCGTAATCTGGGGGCTTATATCGGTTGGCTTGGTGATGAGTGTTGGCAGGTGCGCGTTTGGTGTTGTTTGCGTGGTTTTATTTTTGAATGTCGGCAGAAGGACCTCTGTGATTATTCGGGGGGCTGGGTTCGCGTCTCACCTGGGCTGAATAAGTCCGAAGTTGTTACGGTTCATGCGAATGACCGCGACTGCGTTCCGGCCCCCGCTACCAATCAGACCGTAGCGTTGAACAAAGTGAATCCAACAACGAAACCCTAAAAATTGGCCTCACCGGGTCCTGCGTTAGCGGGTGGCTTGAAGATGAATTGTGCCCAAATCAAATGTTGTCTGCAGGACTTTTGACCCCAAGGCCGGGTTTCTGCATGACGTGAGTGTAAATCTGCGTCGTCGCCACGTTTCTATGTCCCAACAAAGCCTGGACAGTGCGAATGTCCACATTCGACTCAAGCAGATGCGTAGCGAAGGAATGTCGCAAGGTGTGGCAGGACACGGATTTGGTTATGGAGGTTCGCCGCAATGCTTCCTTTACCATCTTTTGCAATTGTGTTTCCGCTGTGTGATGCCGACCGATCCAACCCATTTCCGAATTGGTCGAGCGGTTGGCCGATGGAAATACCCATTGCCAACCCCATTCGCGCTGGGCATTAGGATACTTTCGGGCCAGACCGTAAGGCAAAGAGACGTTTCCGAAACCCTCCACCAAGTCACGCTCATGGAGTTTTCGCACCTCAGCCAGATGCTTCTGCAATGGCTCGCGCAATGATTCCGGGAAGATCGTCACGCGGTCTTTTGCCCCTTTGCCAGCACGCACGACAATCTGTCCCCTGGCGAAATCCAAATCCTTCACCCGCAAGCGCAGCAATTCCAGCAAACGTATTCCGCTGCCATACAATAACCGGGCCATCAAATGATAGGTTCCGGTCAATTCGGAGAGCAGTTCACGCACCTCCTCCAGCGTCATAACTGTGGGCACAGCGGGAGGACGCCGCACACGCACGAAATCCCCGACCATCATGGGCATCGCCAGCACCTCCCGATAGAGAAACAGCAGTGCATTCAAAGCCTGATTCTGAGTGGAAATTGACACGTCGCGTTCGGTGGCCAGATAAGTCAGAAAAGGCGTCACGGCGCGGCTACCCAGGTCACGCGGATGCTGCCAGTCACCAGCCCGCTGCTTGTGAAATTTCAGGTAACGCACAATCCATTCCCAATAAGTCGTTTCCGTTCTGGAGGATAAATGCTTAAACCGCGCTACCTCGTGGAATTGGTCTTTGAGCCGTGCCTTTGGATTAGGCAATAATTTGTCCAGTGGAACCTGTGCCGTCTTTGCTGGAAGTGATTGCGGGGTCATAATCGGCGCAATTTTATGCTGGACAACGATTTCAGTCCAGCTTACAGTCGCTTTGTGAAAAAGGATAGGCCGCGCGTGCCAAAGGATAGGCTGCAAAGTGCGCTGCCTACTATATGTTAGGCATCATGGAGCGTTTATGAAAAGAGTCATGTTCATCATTTTATGGGCGGTCGCTTTTTTCGTTGCGATTACGATTGTTGGCTCGATATGCCTTCCGATACTCTGCAAAATTGAAGGCTGGAATTACCCTATGGTGCCTATGGGAGTCGGAATGGTTTGGGCTGTGATTTCTATCGGCAGTCCACTGGTTGCATTGAGCCTTGGTTCGCGTGGCATCCTTCCAGGCACTAAAAAGAATGCGAGCAAGCCACACCAATGATGCCTAACAATTCACTGCAGCCAACGCCGGTTGGCCGTCTGAGTTCCGCATTCGCGGTTGACATCCCCCGTCCGGCGTGGCTGAGTTTTGTTCGTTAGGCGGCTATGAAAACCATTGAGGCCATTCTCTTGCTTGCAGGGGTTGTTTATTACATGACGGGTTTGTTTGTATATTTTTGGGTTGACCACAAAGCGACGACTCTAAAGCAGTGGCCAGCATTTGGTGAGACTCATGATCTTGTTTCTGTTTGGCTGGGCTGGTGCATGATGCCAGCCATTCCAATCTTTCTGTCACTTTGGCCGATTTGGTTCTTGTTGTTCATGCTGAAGCGACGAGTAAATTCTGATTTATCGAAAGATGAGACAAAAACGCAATCAGCCGCCTAACAAATCGCTGCAGGCAACGCGGGATGGCCGTTCCAGTTCCGCTTCGCGGTTCACGCTGGTTGGTCCCGCGTGCCTGAGCTCTGGACGTTAGGCATCATGGAGCGTTTATGAAAAGAGTCATGTTCATCATTTTATGGGCGGTCGCTTTTTTCGTTGCGATTACGATTGTTGGCTCGATATGCCTTCCGATACTCTGCAAAATTGAAGGCTGGAATTACCCTATGGTGCCTATGGGAGTCGGAATGGTTTGGGCTGTGATTTCTATCGGCAGTCCACTGGTTGCATTGAGCCTTGGTTCGCGTGGCATCCTTCCAGGCACTAAAAAGAATGCGAGCAAGCCACACCAATGATGCCTAACAATTCACTGCAGCCAACGCCGGTTGGCCGTCTGAGTTCCGCATTCGCGGTTGACATCCCCCGTCCGGCGTGGCTGAGTTTTGTTCGTTAGGCCGCTCAAGATTCACACGATATGCAACTCGAAGCCGCAAAAGAAGAATTGGAGAAGTTTATCATCCACTCTGGCAAGACCACCGCTTCGCTCACGCCGGCTGAAGCGGTCGGTGTGATGCTGGATTTTTATCGTCAGGTTCACATAGACGATGTTGCTCTTGAAGATGGCGGCGGAGATATGTTGCTGTATCAGTGGGGCACATACGATTGGGGACACGGACGCTTTTTTCAGTGCGACATCACGCGACAGTTTATCGTGGCAGATTCAGATGGCGACGAGGGTTTCAGACAGCTTGCGCTCACTTGCTTTTTTCAGCCATCACCGGCATTCGACGCTTTGAAGTCTGGCAATCGTTGGCACCGTTCCGCAGAAGATTTGGCTGGCTTTGAGGCTTTCATCCGTGCGAGCAGCGCATATCAGGCAGTCGGGACATTGAAGCCTCACAAGATTACTATTGAGTATGGTGGTGTTTGATCGGCCTAACAAGTCGCCAGAGCCAACCGCCGTTGGCGCTGTCAGTTCCGCTGTCGCGGTTCACGTCGCGAGTCGGCGGTGGCTCAGCTTTTTTCGTTAGGCCGCACCACACATGAACATGCAATCTCAATGGTTCAGGCAGGTCGATTCGGCTGCTCCCCGGTTTGCCAATCGTCCTGCACTTCAGGGGGCGTGTAAATTATTCCTCCGGGTGTGTGTATTTGGGGCCGGTCTCGGTGCTTTGATTGCACCCACTGTTGTGTGCGGCATGGTTCTTCAGGCCCTGCATTCGTTTCGGGTCGTGTTCTGGATTGCGGCTGCCGTGATGTCAGCAGGCATTTTGTTGATCCTTCTGCTCGGTTGCCGACGGTTATCACAGGACTGGCGACGTGGCATGATCGAGATCGAGGCTGTCGTTGCATGTGTCGCTTTCTTTTGCGCGGCGACATTCTTGGCAGTCACGCTATCAACTGGATTCTTTTTCCCATGACAACGCGGCCTAATATGAGGATAGGCTGCACGGTCAGTCCCACAAATTAAGCCAGTTGCTTTGCAAAATTCCTGCACGCATAAGTCGCGGCACGCTGGATCGAAAACCAGTGACACGGGCTCGCGGGCGATGTGTCCTGGTGGTGTGGGATTTGAAACCAGTTCTGCAAAGGGTGGCGGGGTGCAGTGCTGGTTGCAAATTCGACACGACCAGGCTCGCATGGGGTGAGCGTTCGCGTGATTGGCATTCGGCTTGGCCTTCAAATCAGCAAGCCACATGACAAACACGTGAACACGAATGGGGAAAAATCTGATACTGCTATTGGATACTGTATGCGATTTTTCGGCAGATTTGGGATGATTCTTGAGGAGGGTGGGCATCACAAAATTCAATAGTGATGAGGCTTTCAGAGGTGTGAGGAAGTGTGCAAAAGCGTATTCCTCAATTTCGAGCCAGGTGGTCTGTTTACCGGGGCGGCCTGAGCGAGAGTCCGGCGTCGGCACGGTGACAGCGCTGGGCGATGGGCCGAACTCCACCGAGCGGAGCGAGTTTTTTGCGGCAAACCGGTTTGAATCCAGAGTGTCCGCAAAAAATGGTTAGCAGTGGACGAGTAGCCCGTCGGGGGGCGCTGATGAGTGCCGGTTTAGCCGGTGAGCGAAGTCACTGCCGGTATCCCGGTTAAAGAAATTTCACCAAACACGCTAGACTTTTCTGCTTGTGCTAGTTTTTGTGCTAGAGTTGCCCCTTTTTCGAGGCGCATAATCAGACGTTTGAACGGAAAGGCTGAAAAACTGTTCTGACCAATAGAATCAATGCCTTTTACGCCATTTGAAGTGATGAATTGCAACCGAAAAAAATTCCCAAAAATGGAAACCTGAATCTAGCGCGTCTGCCAATTCCGCCACGCGGGCACAATGGACTGGCGATTATCTTAATACGCACCGGTGCGGGTGCGGGCAAGTCAAATCGCGGAAGTGGAAGCAAATAAAAAACGGCCAGTTGGTCGAAAAAGGGCAAAACCCGGCTTTTTCGGGTTGCTGAAAGAAGCGATCAGTTTGAGTGCCGTGCCAGGCGCAGTTGCTACGAAACAACTTTCCGGTCGGCCAGAATTTCCTGTTCTGCCGCGATGATGGAATTGCGCATGGTTTCGGCGTCAGGCGCCTCGCGGAGCTGGTCGAGCAATTTGGTCTTCTGCACGATAAGGCACAGGCGGGCCAGGGTGTGCAAATGCAACCGGTCGTCCTGGCAGCAAATCAGGAAGAACAGATGGGTCGGCTGGCCGTCGGGCGCGCCGAAGTGGATTTCCTGGATCGGCCGTCCCACCACGATGAACGAGGTTTCAAAGAGGTAGGGTTCATGGGACCGCGGGTGCGGCAGCGCCAATCCGCCCGGCACCGCCGTGGAACACAATTCCTCGCGCGCCTCCAGGCTGGCCAGCAGGGTTTTTGAATCGCAGAGGTTCCCGGTTTTTTCCGCAAGCGCCACCAGATCGCGCAGGACGGACGCCTTGGTCTTGGACGTCATGGCTGAGGCGACGGCTCCCGACCGGAGCATTTCCGGCAGGATGGTTTCCTGCGGCAGGATTTTCCGCGTAAAACGCGTGGTTTCCTGGTGATAATCGGCCAGCCTTTCGCCCGGCAGCCCGAGAATGCGCCGTGAAGCCCATGCGTCAATTTCGGCCTTGCGAAAAACAATCCGGTCGCCGCGCTTTTCAAAGGGAATTTCGCGGTTCTTCACCCGCTCCTCAATGTCCGCAGGCGTGAGGTGCAAATAATTGGCGACCCCGTCAAGGTCAAGCAGTCGGAACGGCATAAATGCGCGTGTCGTGGCGCACTTTAATTTAACGCCAAACCCGGCCTGCTGACAATCCGCTTCGCGCCGCCGGGTGTGGGGAATCTGTCCCATCGGCCCCGTGGCCGCTATCAACCCGGGGCAGCGCCGCCTGCGTTCAGCTTTACACGCCGGCAGGGTGAACCATAATCTCAGCGCATGGCCAACGCGGCTCAACTTCCGAGGCGCTTCGCATTTTGCCCGGTACTCGCTTTTTTCCTTGGCGCGCTGCTGTTCGTCAGTTGCGGGAAGCCGGCCGGCGCTCCCAAAAGTCAGGCCACCGCGACCACCAATTCCGCGCCGCCGGTGGCGGGGCCTGGCCCCGGTGAAAAAGTCTGCTTTGCCTGTGATGGAGCTGGCATGGTGAAATGCCCTGCGCCCGGCTGCGTCAATGGACAGGTTCCCTGTCCCGGCCCATGCCTGAAACTGTCCAAAGGAATCTGGAGACACACAGACATTGACGGGAAACCTTCCGACGTTTTGTGGCAGATTTTTAATTCGCCTGACGGCCGGGAGACTTTCGCCGTCAGCGAACATCATCTTGGAGAAGTCCTCGTTTATCAAGGCGGCCAATTCCAACTAAAAGGCAAGTGCCCGATTTGCGGTGGCACCGGCAAGGTGAAATGCGATGTCTGCAAGGGAACGGGCAAAGTCATTTGTCCGATTTGCGAGGGTAAGAAATTCATCCCGGTCGCCTGGACGCCCACGGACAATCCATATTTCAACAGCCAGCCCGATGTTATCCGGCTGGTAGACGGGCAGGTGGTGCTGGGCCGGGTGGCGGGGGCGGATGGCGACGACAGGATTATCGTCACGCGTGACAAGAAAGTCCTGCATGTAAAGGCATCGGACATCCTGCCCAAGGCGGGGACAAATTCTCCCGCCGCTCAAACTTCGCCAACAACCTGAGCGTACGCCGGGTTTTGACACGAATTTCGCAAAGTTTCTCGAATTGAATCCACTGCACGGTTTCAACCCGAAAACCGAAGTTGATCGGAGCGCCGGCCTCCGGCCCGGCACAACTTCGGTTTTCGGGTTCAAAGAAACAGGTAATCCTTGTTGCACCAGCCGATAACGTTTAAAACAGGTCATGGCCCAAAATAATCTGCCGATTGACCCACAGGTCCGCATCGGCCACGTGCATCTCAAGGTGGCCGACCTGGAACGCGCCTTGAAATTTTATCGTGACGTGCTCGGCTTCGAGCTGACGCAGCGTTTTGACCGGCAGGCGGCGTTTCTTTCCGCCGGCGGTTATCATCATCACATCGGATTGAACATCTGGGAAAGCGCGGGCGGCCCGCCGCCACCGCCCGGCACGACCGGTCTGTATCACCTGGCCATTTTGTATCCGACCCGCGCGTTGCTGGCCGATGCATTGCGGCGGGTGCTGGCCGCGGGCATCGAACTCGACGGGGCCTCGGACCACGGCGTGAGTGAGGCGTTGTATCTGCGCGACCCGGACGGCAACGGCGTTGAACTTTATTGGGATCGTCCAAAAGAGAAATGGCCGCGCACACCCGGCGGCGAACTCGCGATGTTCACGCGGCCATTGGATTTGGACGGACTGCTGCGCGAAGTGCCGGCGATTTGAGTCTCGCGCCCATGAAATTCACCCGGTCAATCGGTTTCTTTTCCGCCTTCTGGCGCGGGTTGACGGTCTTCGCGCTGCTGCTGAATTGTTGCGCCGGCGCGGAATCAGCCACCAACCATCCTTTTGCCGGGGTAATTTATTATTCCGAGACCCGGACGAATCCGCCGACGCGGTTGTTCGTCGCGGAAGTGGATTTGACGAACCCGAAGTTGCATCTCCGCGTCGCGCCGGGCGGCCCCGACCCGGACGGCCCCGGCAAATGGCAGACGACGTTGATGGAGCCGACGAAAATTGCCGCGCGGGAAAAATTTGATTTCGTCGTGAACGGCGATTTTTTCAAAGCCCGCGGCGTCAACGACGGCGAAGGCACCAATTCCGCGTATCGCGCGGATCTCTGGGCGCTCGTGGAAGGCCCGGCGGTCACGGATGGAAAAATCTGGTCCACTTCCACCAACGCGCGACCCTGTCTCGTCGTCCACAAAAATCAGGCGGTGACAATTGAAAATTTGACCCGCCCGAACGCTGACGATTGGGAAGTCATCGGTGGCAACACGCTGCTTGTCCGCAATGGCGTTGCGGTTCCGCACCAGACCCAGGTCCGCCACCCGCGAACGGCGGCGGGACTTGACGCGGCGGGAACAAAATTGATTCTGCTGGTGGTTGACGGGCGCAAGCCGGGCGTGGCCGTGGGCATGAGTTACGACGAACTTGCGGCGGAGATGCTCCGGCTCGGCTGCCGGCAGGCGGTGAATCTCGATGGTGGCGGCAGTTCCGTGATGGCCATCCGCAATCCGGTCACGGGCGAACTCCACATTCTCAATGAGCCGACCGACGGACACGAGCGGCCCGTCGCCGACGTTCTGGGCATTTCCGTGGACAGGGCGGAACTGGTTGGAAAGCAGCGGTCACCGTTGAACGTGCCACCAGCGACAAGAAGGGCAAATCTAGCGAATTGACGGAATGGCCATGCTCGTCTTGGCCGGGCTCTAACTTCATTCGCTCCAGCTTTCCCAATATCGAACGAGAGCCGTCCAAAAACTTATCGCACTTTCGAGCGACCATTGCTCAGGCGAATTCCCGAAGAGGGATAACTGCTCATTCAAGCATCGGAAAGTAATCCACTTGCCCGAAAGATAAGCTTGGACCATATCCATTACTAAGCGGCCAAAAGTTTCACTGAGATTCACTCTGAAGCATGGATCGCTGCAGTTATAGAGCAAACACTCAATGAAGTAGGAGGTCGCTAGATCCTCCGAGATGCTTCCTTGATCTATCAAATTATTTCGGAGGTTCTTGAACAACCGCACGGTTCTCTTAAATCGGCCCAAAGTCCGCTCGTTCTTGGCCACCCCTTTCATGTAATGCAAGTGTGGGTAATTGACGATCCATCTTTGGTCGGCCGACGCGTAAAAGATCACGCCTTTCACGCTCGTCGGCAAACCATACCCAGCAACTGGGTAGGTCAAGTAGTCTCTAAAAGTCTGACAGACCACAACATCGGCTGGCCTATACGGTGTGGTCACATTGAATGCCTTACCGCTCGGCGTTTCGCGAACATGATTCGCGCCGAAACGTTTCGCTAAGGCCTCGAAAACCAATCCACGAAATTGCCCATATGAAACACGCGGAGGGATCTGTCGTTGGAGGCGAAAGCGTGCCTGTTCGCGATCGGTGAGTCGCGTTGAGCCGTAATGAACGGCGGACGTAAGCTCAATCAACACATCAACATCGCTCTCGGCAAAAACGTTCGTATCATTTTTATAGGAGCCTTGGAGGTTGACTTCGTACTTAAGGCCAAGAGGCCACTTGAATGCTACGAGTGCCGAACGGATTGCCTCGTGCGTTTGTTTTGAAGTGACAATCGCCCCTTGGCGAGACCACGTCACAAGTTGACTTTCTGGGATAGGCATAACAATTCTAATCGCTTTTCAGGCCAGCCCCCTCAAGAATGACTTTAGAAATCTTCCACATCGGTTCAAATAACTGGCTTCGCCCTAGGTAGAGACTGCGGTAAACTGTAACGATCTCAGACTTTAATTTTCCCTTCGTCCACTGATGCGCCGGTTTTAGTATTGCGCTGACATAACGTTGGTGAAATTCCGCTGCCAGTAAAACCGCCGGAAGTTGCAGATAATCCATTTCTTCGTTCCCAACCTCGCGACTGACGTCCAGTGTTTCAAGATTGTTGAACTCAACGATGTGGTGTGATTGCGGTGTCAGCGAATCCCAAAAACGTTTTACATTCTCTTCCCGGTCAGTTTTTCGATTTGCTGGGAGCGGGCCTTGTGCACTAACAGGTTGCGCAATCGGGTTCAAGCGAGCGGCCGTGAAGTCTTTGTCGTGGTTCTCTCCTTGAACAGAAGGTCCGCAACGTTTTTTTCGCTCGATGTCTGCTGGCGGAACATCAGAGTTACGCAATCCAAGACGGACTTGGTTCGCTGACAAAAAATCACGGAGAGCCTCGTCGTGGCGAAGGTCAGTGGCAAGCCGGACCATCTCCTTGTATGGACCGACGAGCCAGCCTGTGTCGTCCACCAAAGTCTTGAGTAAAAACAGCTGTGGATAATTCTTCGGTGGCGTCACCAGCTTGCATCCGGGCAAATCAGCGATTTTTTTCCAGAGCATATTTTTCTTGGCAAGATGCCTGAAGAAAGGATTTGCAGAATGAACAGGATAGGGAAAGGCAATTCGGCTTTCAGTCAGTTTTGATCCTGACCATGAGGTTAATCCTCTCCCAACGCCCGCAGTTTAATTCAATTTGGCCAGTTCAATTGTCAAAGGCCAAAGGCTGAAGGCTAAAGTTAATTCAATTTTGCGAACTCAGCTTCAAACAATTCCCTCGTTTTAGACTGAACGTCGGCGAGTTGCAACTCGCCCTTGTCGAGTTTGGCCAGCAACGCTTTTTGGGCGAGGTAATCTTTGTTCACCACGCCGGCTTTGCTTTGGAGCATGCGCCATGCTTTCCGCCGTTCCACGGCGAATAACACCATCTGCCGGCTCACGGCAAAACACTTCATCTTGCCGCCAATCTCGGCCTTGATGTAGCAGCCGAAGTTCGGGACGCAGGAGCGGTGGTTCTTGTCGAATACCCGCCGGTAAATCACGTCGTCCTGTGTGATGAACACCAGCATGTCGTCGAGCAGGATCAGTTCCCGCGCTTCCTCTTCCTTGATGGCCTTGATGTGCTTGCGGAAACGGGCCTCGGTGAGCGCCCAGTGCGCCACGGTGTAATTGTATTCCTCGCCGGTGCTGGCGTATTTCGTCCGCCACCAGTCGCGCGTCGGGGTGGGATTGCCCTTGAGGTCGAACGCTTCCTGCGCCGTCTCCCCGTTGCGCGGATTGAACACGAATTCCGGCATGCCGCGTCCGTCGCGGATGAGCTTGGCCTGGTCGGCGCTCATGTTGTCGGGCACGCCGTGTTCCGGCTGGCAGGTGGTGTAGGCCTGGAAGAACGCCGTGCCGCGGTATTCGAGGCCGTCGAGCATCGCCTTGTACAGCTTGGCGGCGTTGGCCATGGACACCTGCGCCACGAACGGCGACCCGTGCCCGCTGGTGAACGCCTCGGCGACGTTTTTCTTTTCAATCAGTTTGCCCTGCGACGCCACGCCGAACTGGTTCATGTCGTAACCGCCGAGCATGGTGGACGAATCGGAGTTCTGGCCGCCGGTGTTGGAATACACCTGAGTGTCGAGCATGAGCATCTTCACGTTCGGCCGGTTTTGCAGAATGACCTTGGACACGTTCTGGAACCCGATGTCGCCGAGCGCGCCGTCGCCGCCCACCACCCAGACCTTCGGGAGTTCGCGGATTTCCTGGTCGGTCATCAGCGCGTCGTCGAGGTGCGTGAGCAGGAACAGGTCGGCCGGGGTCATCACCTCGTCGGTGTGGTCGAGCAGCGCGTCGGCCAGGCGTTCGGGCACGACCGAGCGGCGGGCATGGTTCAGGATGAGCGATTCGCCCAGCAGCCATGAAATCGTCGCGCCGTCCTGGAACAGCGAGTTCATCCACGGATACGGATGCGGGTTCGACGGCGGCGTGGAGCCATAGACGGTGTTGCAGCCGGTGCTGGCGCCCATGAACATGACGCTCATGCCGTTGGCGCGGCGGCCGTCAATGGACTGCAGATCCCGATGATTGAAGGCGTCCTGCCGCATCACGGCGACGACGGCGTTGACGATCTGCTCGTCGGTGAGCGCGCCGTGCTTGGCCTCGTAATCGGCGATGCGTTTGGCGGTGTCGTCGTCGTCCTCGCCGCCCAGGCCCATGATGATGTGGGCGACGGCCTTGCGGAAAAGGTTGTATTCGGCCTCGTCGCGCTGTTTCAACGCCTGCAACTTGGTGAGTCCCTCGGTCTCCAGCCGGGTGGCCTTGCCGCGCAGGCGGTCAGCCTTGCGATGATACATCGGGCGCATGTAGGCCTCGGTGACGGATGCCAGCGCGCGCAGCACGCTTTTCTCGCCGCAGCCGGCGCACGCGCCGTCGCCGGAGACGAGCGCCTCGTAATTGCGGCGGACCATGAGATGGTTGCGCAACGCGGCCTCGCGCGAATTCGCGGCGTCGGCGTCGTTGTACAGGCCGAGATATTTTTGCGGCGTATCGGGCAGCAGGCGCGAGAAAATCTGCGCGGTGGTCAGGTCGGCGTTCAAATCCTCCGTCTCGCGCGTCATGCGCAGGGCGTCGTGGTCGCCGCAGACCTGCACGCATTCGCCGCAGCCCTTGCACAGGTCGGAAACGAAAATGGAGAACAGGCCGCCGGCGCCCGGCGTCTTGGCTTCGAGCGAACGGAAGATGGCGGGGACGTTGTTGTAGGCGAGCGGCAGCTTGTCAATGATGCCGGTAAATTCGGCCTTGGTCTGGTCGCCGACCATAGCCAGCGCGTTGACTTCATTGCGGATGATGTCCTTGAACGGCAGTTTGGCGCGGTTCTTCACGGCCTCGTTCATTTTCGCGCGGGCGCGTTCCTCCACGCCCTTCAACTCGGCGGCGAGCTTCGTGCGTTCGGCGGCGTCCGTGACGTAGTTGATGCACGGCGGTTTTCAGGACCGTCGCCACGTCCTGCGCCATGTTGGGCAGGGCGGTGTCCGGGCAGGCGGTGATGCATTCCATGCATTGCGTGCAGTTTTCGGCGATGTACACCGGCGTCTCGCGGCGCGCGACGTATTTGGACTGCGTCGCGCCCGTGCCCGCGCCCATGACGCCGAGCGACGCGAGCGCGCCGGCGGGCTGGTGATAGCCGAGGCCGTGGCGAAATTCGGAATCGAACTTGCCGAGGTGTCTGGAAAGCGTACCGCGGCGTCTGCTGCGCGGGCGTGGGAATGCCCGTGCCGCAGGCTGAGCCGCAACCGGCGGTGGGAATCAACGGTTCATGCTCGAGCGGCGCTACCGGCGGATTGCGCATCGAGGAACGGTCGGGTTCGTTGAACTCGCCGTACTTGATTTCCTGCACGCGCGAGAAACCTTCGGTCATGACGGTCATGTTCGACGTGACGACGTCGTCGCCGAAGCGCCCGAATTTCTTCTGGTACTGTTTCTTGACCGTGGCGTGGAACTGTCTCTTCGGAAATGTTGTTCTGCCGGAGGAAGGGCGAGACGCGGAAGAACGCGCCGAGGAACGAGTTGCCCTGCATGCGCAGCTGCAGTTCCGTCTTGTTCGTCGCCTTTCTCGCGATGTCGAACCCGGGCAGGATGTAAACGTGGATGTCGTTATCCTTGACGAACTGCCGGTATTGCGACGGGATGCGCTGCCAGGCGGTCTCTGGCGGTGTCGCTGGATTCCCAGACGATGCAGCCGCCGTTCTTGATGCCTTCGAGCGGGTTCGTGTGGGTGAACGCCTTCGGGTCGCAGCACAGCACGACGTCCACGTGGTTGAGTTCGCAGTTCACTTTGATGATGTCGGGCGCGACGGTGAGATAGTAATTCGTCGGCGCGCCTTTTTTCTCCGAGCCGTATTTCGGGTTGGCCATGATGAAGAGTTTTTCCTTCAAGCGCCCATCCGCGTCGTAGGTCGGGGTCTGCGCTGCGAAAGCAAATCGCCGAATTCGCCGATGATTTCGCCGAGATTTTTGCCCGTGGTGATCATGCCCCAACCGCCGATGGAATGGAACCGCACCGCGATGGCGCCCTCGGGCAGGAGGGAAGGCGTTTCCTTGCTGATGACCGCGTAAGGATGGTCAATGCCGAGCGTGAAATAGGTCTCGCCGTCGTGCAGCGCCGCGCGCCGTCCTTGCGGCGCGATCTGGCCGGTGGCGTATTCGTAGGCGCCGAGCGTGTGTTCGGGCCGGAAATCGCGCGAGCCGATGCCGTAGCTGCCGCGGAAGAGGCGCGGCGTCTCCTCGGGCGTGAGCGCGGGCAGCGCGCCGCCGAACTTCGCGGCTTCGTTGGCCTTGCCGAGCGCGACGCGGATGTCGCGTGCGAGCGGGTTGTCGCCCGCCATGCCTTCATCGGTGCGTTCGAGGATGATGACGTTCTTCTTGCCGCGCAGCGCGTTGATGACGGCGGCCTCGGGGAACGGGCGGATGACGTTGATGTGGATGGAGCCGACCTTGGCGTTGCGCTGTTCGCGCAGGTAATCGCACGCGGCCTCGATGTTGTCCGCGGCGCAACCAAGCGAGACGAAGACCGTGTCGGCATCGGCGCGTCTTGTATTCGGTGGATGAGCCCGTAAACGCGGCCGGTCAGCCGGCCGAATTCGGCGTAGGCGTCCTCGAGGAACTGCAGGATGGGCTCGTTGAAATTGTTGCGGCGGGCGACGACGCCGTTCATGTGGTGCTCCTGGTTCTGCACGGGGCCGAGCAGGACGGGGTTTTTCAGGTCCATCATTTCCGGCACGCGCCGCCGATGCGGGCCGAAGAGTTCGCGCTGCGCGGGCGTGGGGCAGTCAATCGGTGTCGTCGGCCGCGCCGAGGAATTCGCGGAGCAGCTCGGCTTCCGGCGCGAGGTAGGTGCGCTCGGAATGGGTGGTGAGCATGCCGTCCTGGATGTTCATGCCCGGGTTGAGCGACAGCTCGTTGACCCGGCGCAGGATGATGGCCTGGTCGGCGGCCTGCTGGGCGTCCTTGCTGACGAGCATCGTCCAACCCGTGTCGAGCGCGGCGTAGAAATCGTCATGGCCGCAATGGACGTTGAGCGCGTGCTTGGTCAGGGCGCGGGCGCCGACCTCGAGCACCATGGTGGAGAACTTGCCGGGCGCGTGGTAATACTGCTCCATGGCGTAGACGATGCCCTGGCCGGAGGTGAAATTGACCGTGCGTCTGCCGCTGACGGCGAAGGCCGTGGCGCCGCCCTGGGCGGCGTGCTCGCCCTCGGTCTCGACGGCGATTTTCTGCTGGCCCCAGACGTTCAGTTCACCCTGCGGCATAGGAGTCCTGGTAAATTTCGCCGCCTTCGGTGGAGGGCGTGATGGGGTAGAAAACCCCGCCCTCGGTGATGCGGGTCTCGACGTGCTGGGCCACCAGAAAATTGCCGTTGCAGGTGACGCGGACGCCTGGATATTTCGGCGCGGCCGGTCCCGGTTTGACCGGTTTGGCGCCGGTCTTTTTTTCAAACGCAGATGTTTGATTCATAGGCGTACTTTCAAAGGGCAGTCAAACTGCCTGCTGTTGGGGTTATAACCCTGGCAACTTAACCCTGATGGTGCCAAGACTCAAAGCAAAAGTTGTCGTCGCGACGACAATTTTAGGTTTGGTTTGGGGCTTCGGCGGGGCAGGGAAGACGTTCCGTTTGACAGATTCGGAAACGGGATTACTTGTTACCAATCGCCTGAAACGGCGGGGTTGTAACATGAAGATTGCAGAAAAAGATTTTGGCATGTTGCCGGTGACGGATGAGTCGGCAGCGTTGCAGTTTGAGCAAGAAGCTGCCGACGAGACGGCTCGTCAGGAGCCTTCCACCCTCCGTAGCGATGCTACTGCGGAGGACGGGCGCCCCACCGGCCCTGTCTCCGACGCCGTGTTGCTTGACGCGTATTCCAACGCCGTCGTCAACGCGGCAGAGACGGTCAGCCCGTCGGTGGTGAAAATTGACGTGCACAAAAGTGGCGACCGGCGCAATGGCCGGGAATCCGACGGCAGTGGGTCGGGATTCATCATCACGCCGGACGGGTTCGCTCTTACCAACAGCCACGTCGTTCACGGCGCGGACCGGATTGAAGTGACGCTGGCCGATGGCCGGCGGCCGGAAGCGCGAGTCGTCGGGTCGGACCAGGAAACGGACCTGGCCGTCATCCGGATTTACGCACCGAATCTCAAGCCGGTGAACCTCGGCGATTCGAACCAGTTGCGCGTGGGCCAGCTCGCCATCGCCATCGGCAATCCGTATGGGTTTCAATACACCGTGACGGCGGGCGTGGTGAGCGCGCTGGGCCGTTCGTTCCGCGCCAGTTCGGGCCGGCTCATGGACAACATCATCCAGACCGACGCGGCGTTGAATCCGGGTAATTCCGGCGGGCCGCTGGTCAATTCGCGCGGCGAAGTCATTGGCGTCAACACGGCGGTGATTCTGCCGGCGCAGGGGCTTTGCTTTGCCATTGCCATCAACACGGCCAAATACATCGCCGGCTGGCTCATCAAGGACGGCATCATCCGGCGCAGTGACATCGGCGTGGGCGGGCAGACAGCGAAAATCCATCGGCGGCTGGTGCGGTATCACAATCTGCTGTCGGAAACCGGGATGCTGGTCATCGGCGTCGAGCCGGGCAGTCCGGCGAGCCACGCCGGTCTGCGCGAGGGTGATATGATTGTGGAATACGGCGGACAAGCCATCACCGGCATTGACGACCTGCACAAATTGCTGACGGGCGAACAGGTCGGTGTGCGTTCACCGATTGTGGTGTTGCGGGGCACCGAGAAGTTGCGCCTGGAAATCGTGCCGCTGGAATCCGGCGCGCGGCTGATGCTGAATTAAACCACGGAAACTTGATTTTCCTGCGCAATTCTCAACGCAGAGACCTAGCGCGGCTCACGCCGCAACCCAAGTAGCGCAGACAGTATGTCTGCTGTATCTCGGATTGGTAATCCGCTGGCGCCACCCGCTTCGGACGCCCGGCCGACTGCCAGTCGGCGATACGGCAGGTTGCCAACCTGCGCCACGAGAAAGCATTGCGCCGCCTCAAAGTTGCGCAGGAAAACAAAATCTCTCGAGATAGCAGTGCAGAGGGCGCAAAGATTCGTGGAGTCGAATGTTCTTTGCGGTTCTCAGCGTTCTCCGCGTCTCCGCGTTAAAGTTTCCGATTGCCAGCTATCCTTTCCGGTCGAAGAACGGATTTTTGCCGGTCACGCTCAACGGAATGCCCAGCGCCTGCTTGACCTTCGGTCCGAACACACCCAGGTCCAGGCACGCCCGGCCGATGGAATACATGACGCGGTTGTCAATGTGGAACCGGCCGGCCGTTTCCGCCGCCGAGGCGATGGCGATGCCGAGGTCAATCGAGTTGAACGCGCAGATGCCGTTGTCGTTCTCCAGCGCCTCGCAGGTCGGTTTGCCGCAGAACCCGCAGTTCAGGCCCGCAGTGTTGGATTCCACGCCGATGACGACCAGGGCGGGCGAATTCCCGATGTTTCCTGCGTCGCGCGTGATGCTGGGCCGGTCTTCCTTCGCACCAATCTCGCGCATTTTGGCGATGACCTTTTGTTTCGTCGGTTCGTCATCAATCGCGGCGGCCTTGATGTTGTCAATGCCACGTGTCTTGGGGGCCGTCCGCGCTGCCGCAACCATGAGCGCAGCGACCTGCAACGCCGCCGATTTTTCCAGTTCGGTTGAAGTTTTCATGATGTGAAAATACAACCACGCCGGTGGGAGACAAACTTTTTAACGTTGCCGGCGGCTTTGCTGGACGCGACCGGACTTCAATTTCAAGACATGGGTAATGCACACGGGCATTTCTTTTGCGTGATGCGTGACGAAGATGAGGCCGGCACGGGTTTCGCCGATGAGCCGGTCCACCGTGGTCAGAATTGAGAGGCGATGCGCGGCATCCAGTCCCTGGCAAGGTTCGTCCAGGACCAGCAGTTTCGGTTTTTTCACCACGGCCCGTGCCAGCAGGACCAGACGCTGGTCGCCCAGGGACAATTCGCCAAATGCCGATTCCGCCTGTTCAGCGAGGCCGAACCGGCGCAACCAGTCACGGGCCGCCGCGCGTTGGTGGTTGGTACACGGTTCATAAAGTCCGACGGTGTTGAAGAAGCCCGAGCAAACGACATTCAAACACGACCAGCCCGGCGGATAATGCAGGTGCAATTCCGGCGAGACCCAGCCGATTTGCCGGCGCATGTGCCAGAGCGTTTGCGTGGATTCGGGTTTCAGACCGAAAAGCCGGAGGTCCAGCGCGTATGCCTGTGGGTTGTCGCCCTGAATCAAACTCAACAAGGTGGTCTTGCCGGAACCGTTCGGCCCGACCAATGCCCAGTTCTCACCCCGGCGCATCGTCCAGGTGACATCATCGAGGATGCGATTGTGTCCGAGCCGGACGGTGACGCGGTTCAACTCGATCAGGGGAACGGCGCGGCTGGCTCTTGGGGAGGTAGGGACGGCTCGCCGAGCCGTCCAGACGCCGCGGCGCGGCGTCCCTACCAACGGAATTAGCCCGTTACCTAATTCCCGAGCCAGCGGATGGTTCAGCATGGCGCGTTTGGCTCCCCGCGCAATGACGCGATGACCTCGAACGAGCAGCAGATGGGTGGTACGCGACGGAAGCTCGTCAGGACGATTGGTGATGAGGAGCACGGACAACCCGGCACGCATCAGCCGGTCAATGACCGCTTTCAGGCGCGCACGCGTGGCCCGGTCGAGGCCGCCGAACGGGTCGTCCAGAATCAAAAGCCGCGGCGACCGCAGCAGGGTGTGAACGAGGAGAACCCTGCGCTGCTCGCCGTTGGACAGGACGGCCAGTTTGCGTTGAAAAAGAGGTTCAATGCCGAGCCAACGGCTTAATCGCCGGCGGTTTTCGCGAAACCGGCGCGGGTCGCTTCTGGGCGCGCCCACTTCAAACGGGTTGATGTCCTCAACGCTGGCCTGGGAGAAGAATTGCGCCACCGTGCGACGGCCTTCACTGAAACTGCTGTGCCAGCGTGATTGATAGAACGAGCTTTCGCCGGTGACCAACTCGCGTTGAGTCTGCGGCGAGAGCAGGGCGATGGACTGTTCCGGGACCGCGTCGGGCGGTTGCCTCTCACCCGGGACGTCGAAGTGGTAGTGAATTTCCCCGCGCCGCAACGGCGCCTTGCCGCACAGTGCGAGCGCGAGCAACGATTTGCCTGAATTGTTCGGACCAAGGACGGCCCATTGCTCGCCGCGCCGCCACGTCCAGCGGGTGTGTGGGAACGCCGCCTGCTCGTTCCATCGAACCGTGATGTTGTCGAGGACGAGCAGGTTGGCTTTTGCTGCGCTTGGTTCAACCATGTCCGTCCGGTGAGTTTACCGCCATGACGCGGGAATACAACGATGCGCCTAAGGATCAAGATGATAGCGGCGATTCATGTAAAGTTCGTCCGCCACCTGGAAAATCGCCTCAGCGTCCTTCTCCAGTTCCAAATCGTCCGCCGACGGCTGCGGTTTCAGTTCCAAATTCACGACGTGCGGGTCGCCCGCATAAAATTCGACGGCCTTTTGCAGGCCAAGCACCACCATCTGGTCGCGCGCGAACAGCCCGATGTCGCGATTGTGATTCAACAGGGCGTGGAACGTGTCCGGCGGGTCGTGCAGCAGGTCGCGTCCGAAGAACATGGATTTGTAAGGACGCCCCAGCAAACCCAGCACCGTCGGCGGCACGTCCAGCGAACAGCCGACCGCGTGGACGCGTTGCGGTTGCGGCACCACCGCCGGGCCGAGAATCACGAGCGGAATTTCGTAGGAAAAAATCGGGATGTCCTGGCTGCCATAAACTCGCGCGCCGTGGTCGGCAATGACGACAAAAATGGTATTCGTCCAGAATGATTCCTGCTTGGCCGCCTTGAAAAACTGGCCGAGGCACCAATCGGTGTATTTGACGACATTTTCTCGCGTGCCGTTCGGGTCTTCCGGGATGCGGCCCTTCGGGTAGGTGTAGGGCTTATGGTTTGTAACGGACAGGATGGTGGCGAAGAACGGTTGGTTGGTTTGGTTGGTCCGGCTCAACGCGCGGAATTCCCGGATGGCACCGGCATAGATGTCCTCGTCGCTCACGCCCCAGACGTTCACGAATGCCGGGTTGGGAAAATCCTTCTCGTCAACGATGCGGTCATAGCCGTTGGCGACCAGGAACGGTTTCATGTTGTCGAAGGTGGCGTGGCCGCCGTAGAGGAACATCGTGTCGTAACCTTCGCGCTTGAGCACGCGGGCGATGGTCTCCACATTTTCGGAACGGTCGCGGTGGACAATGGCGTCCCCGGGCAACGGCGGGAACGACGACAGCGCGCCTTCCATGCCACGCACGGTGCGGTTGCCGGAGGCGTAGATGTTGTCGAACAACAAGCCTTCCTGCGTCGCGAGCCGGTCCATTTCCGGTGTCAACGTGTTGGGGCGTCCGAGGCTGCCCCAGAATTCCGACCCGAGGCTTTCTTCCAGCAAAATCACGACGTTGAGGCGCGGGCGGTCCGGGTTACCTGCGATTTGCCGGCTGATGTCGTCGGGACCGCCGGTGAAGGTGGTGTTGGTGGACGAGAGCATCCGGTGCAGGCGGGCGTAGGCTTCGTCGCGGGGAATGGTTTTGTAAAAGGCGTGGTAGTCGAGGTCGCGCGTCCAGGCGGCCGCGAAAAAGGAAATCGCGCCGTCGTTGGCGATTTCGTTGATGGTGCGGTCTTCGCTAACGTGCGGCGGATTCAAATTGATCGTCCGGGTCAAGCCGAAAAACAAAATCAGCGCGCCGGCGAACCAGAGAAACCGTCTGCCCACCCAGACGGGTTTGGTCCACATCGTGCGGAACAGCCGTCCGGCGAACCACATCCACCCGGCGCCGACGAGCAGGCAACCGGCGACCACCGCAGGCACCGGGTAGGCGTCCCAGATGTTGATGAAGACCTCGCGCGGATAGATGAGGTAATCCACCGCGACGGGATTGAAGCGCGACTTGAATTCCTGGAAAAAGAAAAATTCCGCCGCCAGCAAAAAGACTTGAATCGCCCAGAGCAAAGTCATGAAAAACCGGAACCAAAGCCGGTGGATGAGTGAGGCGAACAGGCGGTTGCCGATGAGAAAGCACCAGAACAACGGGGGCAGCATGAACCAGAGGGCGGCAATAACGTCGCGGTAAAAACCGGCGGCGAAGGCGAGCAACACATTCCATGGTGGCGTGGACGACGAACCAAAGTTCACCAGCAGGACGAGCCGGAGGATGGTAAAAACGGCCAACAGCGAGAAAAAGCAGAACGCCAGAAAGTGGTAGCGCGAGTGCGGTTTCTTCTGGAAACGCGATACGGGACGTTTGTTCATCAATTTGGAATTCTGACAGGCGGAGCTTAGGGGTGTTCGGCATTTTGGCCAAGCCGGTTTTCGAGCATCATAATCTTAATCCTGCTCTTAATCATAATCGTTGGAGAAACGGGACGAGATCAAGATTAAGATTATAATGAAGATTACGATCAAGATATAATTAAGAGGCTGTTGGCTTTGCGGTTCAGATTTGACAGGGCGCGGATGGTTCGTGGAATATATGATGCTTTCGGTTGCCAGAGTAGCTCAGGGGTAGAGCAGAGGACTCATAAGCCTTTGGTCGGGGGTTCAATTCCCTCCTCTGGCACCAATTCATTTTCTTGCTTTGAATCGCGTTGTATTTCGTCTGGTTTAATCAAAAAGTCCAGAGCAAAATCGAAGAATGAAGTCGAAGATTTGGCATACTGCCTTCACGCTGGCTTTTATTTTATCTGCCGAAGCACGCGCAGTTGACTTGGACTTGGCGCGCTTTGCCACCGTTAAGGAAAACCAGATTAGGGAAAACGCGAAGACGCTTACCAACAAGGTTCCCACCATCGTGTGGAGATTTTTTGATGCTGTGCGGGTGGACGACTGGGATACCGCAACCAATCTTGCCGGACGCATCATGCGGGCGAGTGGGCGCTATACCAATTCGATAACGGACGAGTCAATTTCTCCGGCACTCAAAACACTGATCTGGCCGTCGGTCAGTGAAATGATTGGAACCTACGAACAGTTCCATGATTGGGATAACAAATGGTTGCATCGGTTTGGCCGTGAGATCATTGATTCAATTCCCGAAGGCAGCATCTATTTTGGCGGAACCGATCCCGGACGATTTATTATTTCAGCGCTGACTGAATCGCAGGAGGACGGGAAGCGCTTTTTTGTGCTGACCCAAAATCAAATGGCTGATTACACCTATCTGGAATACTTGAACAAAAGGTATGGTAAAACGCTTTACATCCCAACGGTCAAGGATTTGCAAACCTGCTTCGACGAATATACGGCCAATGCACAAAAGCGATTGAAAGAAGGCCGCCTCAAGCCGGGTGAAGATGTCCGCATGGCCAATGGCCGGCTTCAAGTCAGCGGCGCGGTTTCGGTCATGGCCATCAACGGTCTGCTGGTCAGGACTGTTTTTGACAAGAATCCTGGGCATGAATTCTATGTCGAGGAAAGCTATCTGATCGACTGGATGTATCCCTATCTGTCGCCGCATGGGTTGATTTTTCAATTGCATGGGCAGCCGTTGGTGGCATTGAGCGGAGCGGACGTTGAAAAAGATCAGGATTACTGGAGAAGCATCACCGGCGAGTTGATTGGCAATTGGCTGACCAATGACACGTCAGTCAAAGGAGTGTGCGATTTTGCAGACAAGGTATTTCTCGACAAGAATTTGGACGGATTCAAAGGCGACTGGGGCTTTGCAAGAAATGAACAGGAGCAAAAGACCTTTTCCAAACTCCGCAGTTCGCTTGCCGGCATGTATGCGTGGCGGGCAGAACATGCCCGTGATACGGATGAAAGAAGCCAGATGCGGGAGGCTGCCGATCTGGCTTTCCGGCAAGCCTACGCCCTCTGTCCACATTCCCCGGAGGCTATCTTCCGTTATTCCGAATTTCTGGTGGAATATAAAAGACCTGATGACGCCTTTCTATTGGCGAAAACCAGCCTTCGTCTTGACCCCGATAATGTCCAGCTACAGGATCTCATCAAATGGATAAGAGCAGCACAGTGAAAAATAGCCGGCCCACTTATTCGCCGCTTGACCTTTTCCAGCTTAACCGGTTAACTGTACGGCGTTAGGCAAATTCATGTTTGCGCAACTAAAAAGCCTGTTTTCTAACGATATTGGGATTGACCTGGGCACGGCCAACTCTCTCGTCTATGTGCGAGACCGCGGCATCGTGCTCCGCGAACCCTCCGTCGTCGCAATTCAGGCCGGCACAACCAACGTGCTGGCAGTCGGTGAAGAAGCCAAACGCATGCTCGGCCGCACGCCCGGCAACATCGTGGCCATCCGCCCGATGAAGGACGGCGTGATTGCCGACTTCGAAATCACCGAGGCCATGCTCCGCCACTTCATTCAAAAAGTTCAACATCGCAAGTTAATTGCGCCACGCGTCGTGGTCGCAGTGCCTTCGGGCATCACCGAAGTGGAAAAGCGCGCGGTCAAAGATTCCGCGATACACGCCGGAGCGCGGGAAGTGATTCTGATTGACCAACCGATGGCCTCGGCCATCGGCGTCGGTCTGCCGGTGCATGAGCCGGCGGGCAACATGATCGTGGACATCGGCGGGGGGACGTGCGAAATCGCCATCATCTCCCTGGCTGGCATCGTCTTCTGCCGCAGCCTGAGGGTGGGCGGGGACGAATTTGACGAAACGATCGCCGCACACATGAAACGCGCCTACAACTTGATGATAGGTGAACGCACTGCGGAAGAAATTAAGATACGCATCGGCTCCGCGTTCCCCCTGGAGCAGGAATTGACCATGGATGTCAAAGGCCGTGACCTGGGTTCCGGCCTGCCGAAAACGCTGACCATCCGCTCCGAGGAAATTCGCGAAGCCCTGCAGGAACCGCTTTCGAGCATTTTGGAGTCAGTCCGCATAACATTGGAACGCTGTCCGCCCGAACTGGCCGCCGATCTTGTGGATCGGGGCCTGGTCATGGCCGGCGGCGGCTCCCTGTTGCGCGGCATAGACCGGCTGGTGGCCGAGGAAACCGGCCTGCCGGTCCACGTGGCGGACGACCCCATGAGCGCCGTGGCCGAAGGGACCGGCCGCGTCCTGCAGGAGATAGAGTTTGTCCGGCGTATCGCGACCAACGCGAAATACTGATTTCCCGCCCCGTTCACCTGCACCCGAGAAATTTCGGGGCAGGCATGTTAAACCAAAAACATTACATAGCGCTCGGGGCCGTGACGCTGGCAACACTGTTGCTCCTCAGCCTGCCGCCGCACGCCACTTCCCCTTTGAAACTCGCCGTCGGCAGCTGGTTCTTGCCGCTGTTTGGGCTGGCCGGCACCGCGCAGCAACTGCCGATCACCGCCGCCGACGCGGTCCTGCCGCGACGCGAATTGCTCCGCCAGTTGGAAACACTTCGCCACGACAACGAGCAGCTTCGCGCTCAAGCGTCGCAAGCCGCCGCCACGGGACGGGAAAACGAGCAGCTTCGCGCGCTTTTCGGCTGGCAGCGGCAGACGCCGTGGAACCTCAAGCTCGCCAACGTGGTCATGCGCGACCCCGCCAATTGGTGGCACACCGTACAAATTGACCTCGGCAGCCGCGACGGCGTCCGTGAAAATCTGCCCGTGCTGACCGCCGCCGGCCTGGCGGGACGCGTTTCGTCCGTCAGCTACACGCACGCTCAGGTGGTTTTGATCGGCGACCCGAATTGCAAGGTGTCGGCAATCGTCGAAAATCCGGCGCGCGACATGGGGGTCATCAGCCCGGGCGGTCCGCTGGACAATTCGTTCGTCGAACTCAGTTATCTTTCCGGCAACGCGAATTTGCAGGCCGGCCAGAACGTCACCACCAGCGGCCTCGGTGGGGTTTTCCCGAAGGGCATTCCCATCGGCCAGATCGTGGACGTGCGTCCGGTCGAATTCGGCCTTTACACCGAGGCGCGGGTGAAGCTCGCGGTCAATGTTGGCTCGCTGGAACAAGTCTGGGTGCTGTTTCCGTAAACAAAAATGAAAAAACATTCAATATCGAACATTCAACATTCAACTTCCAATGACTTTGCGGAGTGCGCCGGCTCCGTTGAGTGTTCGGCGTTCGAAGTTGAATGTTGAATGTTTCTTGAGATGAATTTGTTACAAACCATCCTGATTCTGGCCGCCGCATTTCTCGCGGTGTTCGGCGAGGCGACCCTGGGCGGACTCCGTCAGTGGCTCAGCGCGCAGGTGGACCTGCTGCCGGCGCTGATGGTGTATGCGGCGTTGAACGCGGACCTCGTGACCGTGTCGCTGCTGGCCGTGTTTGGCGGCTTGTGGTTTGACGCGTTGTCCGCCAATCCGCCGGGCGTGAGCATCCTGCCTTTGTTTGCCGTTGGTTTTGTGATCTGGCTGCAACGCGAATTGATTCTGCGCGAATTGCCGTTCGCGCAACTGGTCCTGGGCGCCATCGCCAGCGCCGTCGCGCCCGCGCTGTCGATTTTGGTGTTGTTGACCATCGGCCAGCAACCGCTGCTCGGCTGGGGTTCGCTCTGGCAATGGCTGGTGATGACCGCCGGTGGTGCGGTGGCGACGCCGGTCATCTTTGTGCTGTTCGATTGGTGCAACCACGCGCTCGGTTATCAGCCGCGTACCGAAACCAGTTTCCGTCCCGACCGCGAAATCCGGCGGGGAAGACAATGAAAATACAAAACGGAGTAATGGAATGTTGGAGTGCCGGAGTGTTGGAACCATTTTCCCAGCATCCCATCACTCCATTGCTCCACCACCCCATTCCGGCCCGATGCTGATTTTTGACGAACTCAAAGAGAACGATCCGCAGCTCCGCCTCGTGGCAGTGGTGCTCGCGGCCGGTCTGGGCATCCTGCTGGCGGGCTTGTGGTGGGTGCAAATTGTGTCTGCGCGCGAATACCAAAGCCATCTGGAGACGCAATCGTATCGCACCGTGCGCATCCCGGCTGCTCGCGGGAAAATTGTTGACCGCCACAGCCGGGTGCTGGCCGAGAACCGCCCGCGTTACGACTTGAGCCTGTTTCTCGATGATTTGAGTGGCCAGTTTCAAAATGAATACGGCCGTTTGCGTCCGGTAAAAATTGTGACCAATTCTCCGCCGTTTTGGGAATTCGGGCTTGGCTCAACCTCGGTGGTTACGCAGCGCGTGCGGCTGAAACAAAGCCAGATTGACGCGCTGACGCGGCAGGCACATTGCAACGTGGCCAGCGCAGTCGTCAGGCAACTCGGCCGGCAGCTTGGCCAGCCGTTGACCTTCGACGCCGCGGACTTTGAACGCAATTACGAAAAGCAACTCGCGATGCCCTATATCGTCCTTAAAAATCTCAACGAGGCGCAAATGGCGCGCTTCGAGGAAAATTACTCCGGCGGCCTCGGCGCGGACCTGGAACTGCAATCCGTCCGCACCTATCCGCTGGGGACGACGGCGGCGCATCTGCTCGGCTACGTGCAGCGGGATAACAGTTCCGCGGAAGGGGAGGATGCGTTTTTCTGGTACCGGCTGCCGGATTATCGCGGCGGCGTCGGCATTGAATCCGGGTTTGACCCGCTCCTGCGCGGGCACGCCGGGGCCGAGGCCGTGCTCGTGAACAATCTCGGTTTTCGCCAGACCGTTAACGTGTGGAGCCAGCCCGAGCCGGGACGCAATGTGATGCTGACCATTGACCTCGACATCCAGCAGGCGGCGGAACGTTCGCTCATACAACACCAAGGCACCGATGCCCGCGCCGCCGTTGTCGTGATGGACGTGCGCACGGGCGACGTGCTGGCTATGGTGTCGTCGCCGGCGTTCGATCCCAACGATTTTGCCCAGGGCAGTTTTCCGCCGGGTGAAGCCGCGCGCCTGAGCGATCCGCAACTGCGCCCGCAAATCAACCGCGCTACGCAGGAGAATTACGCGCCCGGCTCCATTTTCAAACCCATCGTCGGCCTCGCTGCACTCGAGACCGGTTTGAATCCGGACGCTGTTGTTGATAATCCGGGTTACATTTATGTAGGCAAGCGGCACATTACAGACTTGGCGCCGCCGGACAAATACAACTTCCGGCGCGCCATCATTTACTCCAGCAACACCTATTTTATCACCGTTGGTCTGCAGGCGGGCATTGATAATGTTGTCCGGATGGCGGAGAAATTCCATTTCGGCGAACGCACTGGTTTGCCCACTCGCCAGGAAACACCGGGAATTTTCCCTACTTTGATCCAGGTGCACAGCGACGACTGGCACGAAGGCGATTCGGCCAACATTGACTTCGGCCAAGGTCAAATGGCGGTGACCCCGATGCAAATGGCCGTGGCCTACGCGGCCATCGCCAACGGCGGGACGGTTTTGTGGCCGCGGCTCGTGGAAAAAATTGAAGACCCGGTCAGCGGCGAAACTTTGACCAATTATCCCTCCGGCCTCGTGCGCGATCACCTCGGCGTCAGCGCGCGCAGCCTGAACATTTTGCACGACGCGATGCTCGCGGAAACGGAAGACCCGGAAGGCACCGGCCGTCCCGCCGTCGTGCCCGGCCTGCGTATTTGCGGCAAAACCGGCACCGCCGAGATAATGGACACCCACAACCGGAAGATTGGCCGCACCACTTGGTTTGCCTCGTTCGCGCCCTATGAGCATCCGCGCTACGCGGTCGTGGTCATGGTCGAGAACGGAACCTTCGGAGGCCCGACCTGCGCCCCGATTGCGCACGACATTTACGAGACAATTTTGAAAAGCGAAACGTCAAACGCACCCGCCCTCACGGCGGCGCGGAGTGGTGAACGGATGAATTAAAATGGTCAACGAACTGCTCAACGAACGCCCCGGCAGGCTGGACCGGCTGCAACTGGCCGCGCTGGCCGGGCTGATGGTCATCGGCACGCTGTTCGTGTATAGCGCCACGATGGCAAACCCGGCGCTGTCATCACAGCCGTGGTACGACCAAAGCTGGATGCGGCAACTGGTCTGGTGTGCACTGGGCATCGGCGCGGGCGCGGTCCTGTGCCTGCTGGATTATCACACCCTGGCGCGCTGGTCGTTCGTGGCCTACTGGGCGGCAATTTTCTTTCTGGTCATCGTGCTGATTCCGCACGTCGGCTCGATGCGTTACGGTGCGCGGCGATGGATTGATTTCGGGCCATTCCAATTTCAACCGTCTGAATTCGCCAAACTCGCCTTTATCCTCGCCGCGGCGCATTTCCTGAGCCGGCCGGCGGATGAATTGCGCCAGCGGTGGAATTTTTGGAAAGGCATCGGCCTGCTGCTCCTGCCGTTCATGCTGATTTTGAAGGAACCTGACCTGGGTTCGGCACTCGTACTATTGCCAACCGGTTTGGTGATGATGTTTGTTGCCGGCACGCCGAAAAGATATCTGCTGAAACTGGCCAGCGCGGTGGGTTTGCTGGCCGCGCTGTTTCTGGTGGATGCGGTTATTTTGCCACCGGGCTGGTGGCAGATTTCGCTGCAGCCGTATCAGCGCGACCGGCTGCTGGTTTATTTTGGACGGGATTACACGGATTTCGCTCCGCCGCACGCCACTCCGGCGGAGTTGCAGCGCCTGCATCAACAACAGTTGGACGATGAATACAACGTCCGGCAGTCGTTGATTTCCGTCGGCTCCGGTGGGCTGACGGGCAAAGGCTGGCGGCAGGGGACGCAAAACGCCCTCGGTTATCTGCCGCGCGCGGTGGCTCACAACGACTTCATTTTCTCCGTGATCGCCGAGGAGGAAGGATTTGTCGGCAGCGCGATTGTCCTCGCGCTGTATGCGGGGGTTCTCTTCACCGGATTGAGAATCGCCGGCCAGGCGCGCGATCGCCTGGGCAAACTCGTGGCGGTGGGCGTCGTGACGCTCATCTTCAGCCACGTGTTCATCAACATCGGCATGAACATTCGCATCATGCCCGTGACGGGTGTGCCACTGCCGCTGCTTTCTTACGGCGGGTCTTCAGTGCTCTGCTCGTTGATCGCCGCGGGTCTGATGCAAAACGTTTACATTCATCGAAGAGGATACTGATATGAGCAATAAAAACTTTTCACGGCGGCGCCGCGGAATGCATTTCCGTCCCAAGGGCGGCTTTGGCCAGACCCCGCCGAAATCCGACCGGGAAGCCAGCCAGGCGCGCGCCGACGCCGTGAGCGAACAGGGCGGTGCGGACCGGCTTTTTGAAAAGCGGCACGCCCACGAAATCGAACGCGCCGAAAATGTCGCGGCCGGCCTGCCGCCGCAGGGAATGCCGGAAAAGGAAACGCCGGATCCCGGCGTGACCAAGAAGGAATTCCGCGAACCGCATCTCGACACGCCGGCCCAAGTGGAGGAGGAAAAACCGTTTGAGCCGGTGGCCATCAAAGAGTCGCCGAAAGGCATTCTGGACACCATCAAGGTCGCGGCAACCAACCTTGTCAAAAGGGTCCAGCGCCTCATCCGCCCGGAGAAAAAAATCCACAAGGAGATTGTCATCAATGCCGAGACACTCGAAACGCGCGTGGCGGTGATCGAGGACGGCAAGCTGGAGGAATTCAACATTGAACGCACCACCGAGGAACGCCTCGTCGGCAGCATCTTCAAGGGCAAGGTCCGCAACCTGGAAGACGGTCTCAAGGCCGCGTTCGTGGACATCGGTTTCGAGAAAAATGCGTTCTTGCATTACTGGGACATCGTGCCGAACCAGTTCGACAGCGGTGTGGAAATTGTCGAACGTCCCGCCGGGCGGGACCGCCGGCCGGCCCGGCCGAAAATCACGCAGAGGGACATTCCCCGTTTGTATCCGCCCGGCAGCGAAATCATCGTGCAAGTCACCAAAGGCCCGATTGGGACCAAGGGCCCGCGCGTTACCACCAACCTCGTGCTCCCCGGGCGTTATCTCGTCCTGCTGCCGAATTCGGACCAGTCCGGCATCTCGCGCAAAATTGAAAACCAGGAGGAACGCAAGCGGCTCAAAAAAATCCTGCGCGAACTGCCGATTCCCGACGGCATGGGCGTCATCATGCGCACCGCCGGGGAAGGCCAGCAGAAACGCTACTTCGTGCGGGACCTGGCGTTGCTGCTCGAAGAATGGAACGGCATCGAGGACCGCATCAAAAGCCAGCCGATGGCCACCTGCGTGTTCCAGGAACCGGACCTGATTGAACGCACCGTCCGCGACTTTTTGACCGAGGACGTTGAGCGCATCGTCGTGGACAACCAGAAGGCCCATGACCGGATGCGCGACATGATGTTGAAAATCAAGGCCAAGTATGCGGCCAAAAAGATCAAGTTTTACACGGACGCACAGCCGATTTTTGACCGGTTCAACATCACCAAGCAACTGGAGAGCACCTTCTCGCGCCAGGTGCATCTCAAGAGCGGAGGGTATATCGTCATTGACGAAACCGAGGCGCTGGTGGCGATTGACGTGAACACGGGCCGGCACAAGGGCAATCGCGACCAGGAATCCACCATTTTGAAGGTGAACCAGGAGGCGGCCGAGGAGATTTGCCGGCAATTGCGCCTCCGCAACATGGGCGGCCTCATCGTGCTCGACTTCATTGACATGAAATCCCGGCGCGACCAGCAGTCGGTGTATCAACGGATGAAGGAGGGCTTGCGCCGGGACAAGGCCAAGACGCACATCCTGCCGATTTCACAGCTCGGCCTGATGGAAATGACGCGGCAGCGCCACACCGAGAGCGTGCGCTCGGCGGTTTATGACGACTGCCCGTATTGCAAAGGCCGCGGCAAGGTCAAGAGCGTTGTGACGATGAGCGTGGAAATCCAGCGCAAACTCCAGGAAATCCTGAAAAAGCGCGACCGTGACGAATCGGATTTTCAACTCCGCATCGTGGTGCATCCGACCGTGCTGGACCGGCTCCGCACCGAGGACGAAAAGCATCTCATCGAGATGGAAAAACGGTATTTCGGGAAGCTATCGTTCCGCGCCGATACCGGCATGCACGCCGAACAATTCAAGATTGTGAACGTGGAAAACAACGAGGAACTGGTGAGCGTCGGCTCGTGAAATGTAGCGTCGGCGCTGTGCGCCGATGTTCGAGCCACAGGCTCGACGCTACAACGAAAAGCGCCTCGCGAGCAATCGCGGGGCGTTTGCGTTTTCGGTCAATTACCCAACTCGGCTGGAAATTTGTGATTTTCCAGCCAAAGCTTCCACTGCGCTACGACGGATCGTTGTTTTGCCCGTCCTTCAGCCTCGTCTTGAATTGAGTAACGAGGGAAGATCGACATTTTGAAGTTGATATAAACCAAGCGGGAGATAATTCCATCTTCACGCCAGGCAACATACCGATCAGTAACAGTAAAAAGTCGCCAGTCTGGCATATCCTGCAACAGTTCCGGGTCATAGTAGATGCACACCTTTTCATGTTCGGTAAGGTGCCGATGCAAATCTGAGTCTAAACTTTGAAGTCGTTCTAGCGACAGCTTGCATAATGCGACAACGGCCGGCGGCCCCAGAATTAAGAGCTTACCAATTCGAAGGCGGGAATATTTTGCGAATTTGGTCACTATGCTAACCCACATCCGTACCAGCGGCCCCGAAAAGTACGACATCCAGTAGCGAACTCTTTTCATATAGTAATTCCATTTGTCACCTAACTGATGAAGCGTTTCTACGCCCGTGCCCGAAGTTGTCAATGTGAAATGATTCGTGCGCTTTAGATGGGGCATCTCGACATTGCCGCCAACGCCTTTGCTCGCCAGCGGAGCGCGGATTGTCCTCAATCCGCGGCGGTTGATTTTTCGGAGGTGCTGCGAGTTGAGACAACTCGCGCTCCGGCGGCAGTGTCAACTTGCGCCCAAATCCTGCAATGTACATTTTTCTTCCTCGTCATTGACCGGGCGCGTGATAGAATGCTCTCATGCGCACGGTGATTTATCCGGGCAGTTTTGACCCGCTTACGAACGGGCATCTGGACGTGATCCAACGCGCGGCCCGGTTGTTCGACCGCGTCATTGTGGCTGTCGCCGGAAACGACGGCAAACACCCGCTGTTCACGCTGGCCGAACGCGCGGCGCTGGTGAAGCAGGCGGTGCGGCATCTGCCACACGTGGAAACGGACATTTTCGAGGGCCTGCTGGTCGAATACGTCGTCCGCCGCAAGGCCCAGGCCGTCCTCCGCGGCCTGCGCGCGGTGTCGGATTTTGAATTTGAATTCCAGCTCGCGCTGATGAACCGCAAGCTGAATGAAAATGTGGAAACGATTTTCATGATGCCCAAGGACACCTACACGTTTTTGAGTTCGCGCATGGTGAAGGAAATCGCGCGGCTCGGCGGCGACGTCAGCGCGTTTGTGCCGCCGCACGTGCGGGTGGCCCTGCGGAAAAAGCTGAAACCGCGGAAATAATTTTGAGCTTTTAATTTTTAGTTCCGGTCAAAGGCATTGGATTTGTTTCCGGCCCGAGACCCAAAACCAAAGACTGGAAGTTTATGTTGACCGTCAATCTTCACCACCTGGAGGCGCACGAAATTCATTTGGAGGGCGAGTTGCCCGTTAAAGAACTGGATTTGGACGTGCACGATCCGATGATTCACCCCGGGCAGCCGCTGCGTTACGACTTGAGCGTCGAGAAGTTGCCCGACGGCCTCCTGGTGACCGGCTCGCTGCGTCTGACTTTGGAGTGCGAGTGCGTTCGCTGCCTCGAACCCTTCCGGCATGAACTGAATCTGGCGGATTGGGCCTGTCATTTGCCGTTCGCGGGCGAGGACCGGGTGACCGTGGACAACGATTGCGTGGACTTGACGCCGTATCTGCGGGAGGATATTCTCCTTGAGTTTCCGAGGCATCCGTTGTGCAAGCCGGACTGCCGCGGATTGGAGAAAACCTCCACGGGCAAAGCCAAACCCGGCCGCATCCCCCGGGGCGAGATTGCTTCGTCGCCGTGGGCGGCATTGAACAAATTGAAACTGTGATTTATTGAAAATTTATGGGCGTTCCCAAACGTAAACCCTCCCGGAGCCGGCAGCGCATGCGCCGTGCTTACAACAGCGTAATGACCCTGCCGCAATTGAGCACGTGTCCCCAATGCGCCGCGCCTTATATCTCGCACCGGGTTTGCCCGGCGTGCGGTTATTACAAGGGCCGGCAGGTATTGACCGTCACCGCGGGCGCCTGATTCCGGCGGGACGGGGGAGCAGTTTCCCGCGTTCATTCATCTATGCGAATTGCTGTGGATGTCATGGGTGGTGACTATGGGTGTGGGGTGGTCATCGAAGGCGCCAAGCTGGCGCTTCAGGCCAACAAGAAAATCAGCACCCTCTATCTGGTCGGCGATCAGGCCGCCATCCATGCCGCCCTGCCTCATCGCGGTTTTCGCGACCATCGCGTGCGCGTCGTTCACGCCAGTGAAGTGGTGACGATGGACGACAAACCCGCCAATGCGGTGCGCAAAAAAAGGGATTCTTCCGTCGCGCGCGCCGCTGAACTGGTAAAAGAGGGCAAGGCTGACGCGATTGTTTCCCTCGGCAACACCGGCGGACTGTTTGCGGCGGCAACGTTCAAGATCGGCCGTCTGCCCGGTGTGGACCGCGGCTGTATCGCGACCGTCATTCCGCGGCAAGACAACGAGTTCGTGTTGCTCGACGCCGGTGCGAATGTCGAGTGCAAGCCGGTTCATCTCGCGCATTTCGCCGTGATGGGCAGCATCTACTCGCGCGAAGTGCTTGGACGCAAAAGACCGCGTGTCGGCATTCTCAGCATTGGCACGGAGGATTCCAAAGGCAATGAACTGACCCTCGAAGCCTTCAAGCTTTGCCAGCGGCTCAATGTCCATTTCATCGGCAACATCGAGGGAAACGATTTGTTCAAGGACCGCGTGGACGTCGTGGTTTGCGACGGTTTTGTCGGCAACATTGTTTTGAAGACGTGCGAAAGCCTCGCGGTCGCGATGTTTTCGATGCTCAAGCGCGAGTTGATGCGCAACCCCAAGCGGCAGATCGGCGCGTATCTCACGCAAAACGCCTTTCACGCCATCCGCCGGCGCATGGATCCGGAAGTGCATGGCGGCGCGCCATTGCTCGGCTTCAATGGCATCGTGTTCAAGGCGCACGGTTCGTCCCGCGAACGCGCCATCGCCAGCGCGTTGCGCGTGACCGCCGAAACCGTGCAGCACCGCGTCAACGAAATCATCGCGCGCGAAATCGCCCGCGCCAACGAGCGGCTGGACGCCGTTGATGTGCCCGCCCCCGTTCACGCATGAGCCCTTCGCCCGCAAAAAAGTTCAAAAATCCGCGCGCCCTGTATAATTTTCAAGGACGCTCATGCTCCATCACCGGGGTCGGCTCCTATGTGCCGGCAAAAATCCTGTCCAACATCGATCTGGAAAAAATGGTGGACACGACTGACGAATGGATTACCACGCGCACTGGCATCAAGGAACGGCGGCTGGCGGCAAAGGACGAATTCACGTCCGACCTGGCGGCCAAGGCCGCCGAACGCGCCATGAAAATGGCGGGCGTCACCGCCGGACAAATTGACCTGGTCATCGTTGCCACCATCACCCCGGACATGCCGTTCCCGGCGACGGCCTGCCTGGTACAGCACAAAATCGGCGCGAAACACGCCGCGGCGTTCGACCTTGAAGCCGCCTGTTCCGGTTTCATTTACGGACTCGAAGTCGCCCAGCAATTCATCATGTCGCACACTTACGACACCGTGCTCGTCATCGGCGCGGAAAAACTTTCCTCGATTGTGGACTGGAAGGACCGCAACACGTGCGTGTTGTTCGGCGACGGCGCGGGCGCGGCGGTGCTGCAAAACCGTCCCAGTTCGCACGGTTTGCTGACGGCGGTGATGGGTGCCGACGGTGGAAGTGCCAATTTGTTGTTCATGCCCGGTGGCGGCAGCCGTTGCCCGCCAACGACTGATTCAGTCAACGCGCGCCTGCATTACTTGCGGATGAACGGCAAGGAAACCTACAAAAGCGCGGTGCAGGCGATGTACAAGGCGGCACGGGAAGCCCTGCGGCGATGCGAACTCGATATTTCGCAAATCAAATGCATCATCCCGCATCAGGCCAACCGCCGGATCATTGACGCCGTGGGCGAACGGCTCGGCACTAAACCGGGGCAGATGTTCGTGAACCTGGAGCGCTACGGCAACACCTCGGCGGCGTCGGTGGCCATTGCGCTGGACGAGGCGGTGGCAGCGGGAAAAATCCAGCGCGGCGACCTGGTCCTGCTGATTGTGTTCGGCGCGGGGCTGACGTGGGGCGCGGCGGTGATTGAATGGTGAAACCCCCGTGATGTAGGATTAGTTTGTTGACATGAATTTTCCCCAAGAATTGCAGCATTAAAAATGAACTGGAAATAATTCAATTTATCAGTTATTATGTTTTTAGGTGCTAAATATAACTGTTGACGGGAATGGCGGAAAAATGTTACAAACTCAACTCACCCAATCGGTGGAATGAGCAAACACGAAACCACACGGCAACACATTTTAAGCGGCACATCGAATGCTAATGTTCAGTTTGACGATTTATGCGGGGTTTTGACTCATTTGGGGTTCGGCGTGAGGCAAGGGAAGGGAGACCATCGCATTTATTCCAAGCAAGGCATAGCCGACATTATCAATTTGCAGCCCGGACGCGATGGCAAGGCGAAGCCATATCAGGTCAGGCAGGTTCGCTCAATAATCACTCGGTATAAACTGTAAATTTTAGGAGATAAAATGAACTACGAATACTCGGTGAACATTGTTTGGAGCCAAGAAGACGGTGCCTATGTCGCCGTAATCGGCGAATTGCCAGGCTGTATGGCCGATGGGCAAACCCAAGAAGAAGCTCTCCAAAACATCAAACAGGTTGCAGCGGAATGGATTGAAACCGCAAAGGCCACTGGACGCGCTGTGCCCGACCCAATGACTTTGGGTGATCTGGAAAAGGCGCACCAGAAGTTTCAAAAAGACGTTCACCAATTTATTCAAAACGGGGTTCGTTCTGCGGTGCAGCAGGTGCTCTTGCAAATCGCTGGTCAGCAACAAATGTTGACCCGATTTGGGGGCGAAGTTGTTCTTGAGCCTCAAGAAAGAGGCGAATTTGAGATAGCTGGCCATTTACGCCACCGCTAACAGTTCCTCAATTGTCCATTGATGGTCTGTGAGGCCCGCCGCTTGCGCTGGTGTTCTGCCGTGTGCGCTGTGAACGCGGCAGAAGTTGAAGTGAGCAATGAATAGCGCAATTGCGTGCCGCAGGTTCTCCAAAGTCTTTGAATATCCAAGCGTCAAACGAGTGTAACGGCGGTTAAACAGGCGCACAGACAGGTTCATGCGTTCAACGTGTGATGTTGTGGTCATTTTCAGGTCTGGCTTCCCAATGCGAGCTGTCCGCTTTACGGCAACGAAATCGCCCAACGCAGTGCGGCGGGGGGTATGGAAGGAATACATGCCCGCCGGTTTGTTGTAGAAGACCTTTATTTCAGACGCATAATCAATCGTGTCTCCAAACACCCGCTTGATGACGCTGGCCCTGCCGATGTAGGCGGGCAAGCCGTCCGTGCATAATGTGAATCTGCCAGACATGCGCGATTGCAGATCGCGCATGAAATTTATTGAATCTTCCCATGTCCGTTTGGACACCTGAAAATTGACAATCAGTTTTGATTGACGGCAGACCGAAAGATGCGTGAAGAAATTGCCGTGCTCCATGTCGACATCATCCGTGTTTGCCTCTTTGGTTTTCACGAAAGAGCATAGTTCGTCGGCTTGGACATAATCGGGCCGAACATTGCGGACTCTGACGTTCAGAAATTGCGCGGCTTTTTGTCCGGCTTCCGCAAGGATGTTCATGATGGTTTTGGTGTCCAGTCCGGTGAATCTGGCAATGGCGCGAATCCCCATGCCCTCACAGAGCAGGTGAACCACCTGACATGCCTTATCGAAGTCCACACGCAAACCGTTTAGCGGTTGCGATTCGGAAAAGGTCTTGTTGCACCGCACACAGCGATAGCGTTGCACAAGGCGGTTTCTGTTTTTGAACTGGCCAAACTTTTGGGCTTCACCATTGCAGCAATGACATGTCACTTGACCTTTCTGGGCCAAGACTTACAGTGATTTTGTATCCGCAAGATACCACTGAAGGCTTCGGCCTTTGGTTGCGCCGTGTTGGTGTTAACAGCACTGACACGGCTTTGTTTTTATTGTTGACTTATGTTTAACAAAACTGTATGCTCCTGTCAAGACTTTTGTTTAACAAAATTATGAAAAAGAAAATGGGCCGTCCACCAATTGTGCCCGGACAAACCAAAGGCGTCCTGATTGGGGCCAGATTCTCGCCTGATGAAGCAAAGCGCGTCCACGATGCCGTTAAACGCGCAAAACAGGTGAAATCTGAGTGGGTGAGAACCGTCTTGCTTTCCGCCTCGAAAAATAGAAATCTCTAAATTTATGGCGAAATTGGCAGATTACCCAATAACCGGAAAATCCGGAGAGAAATACACATTCGAGGTTTTTCGCAAGGATTCATTATGGAATGAAGTCGCTGCGGTGTATTTGGTGACAAAGCGCACGATTAAGGCAGACGGCGGTGGTTCGCATACGCACATTTACGTCGGTCAAACCGAAAACCTCAAAGAGAGGTTTGCCAATCACCATAAGGAGGAATGCTTTACACAGCATGGAGCTAATTGTGTCTGTGTTTTTCAGGTTTCTTCCGAGCAATCACGGTTAGCAATTGAGGCCGATATTCTGGCCGCAGGCGAATGGCCGTGTAACGACTGAACATCTTGAGCATAATCCCGCATGAAAAATTCTGTTTCATTACTTACTCCGGCTGATTGGGGCGGGGAATTTTTTGCAATTAGAAACGCCTCCTCTTGGCTGTTTGAAAAAACCGTAAGCGTTTCGGATGTTATGTTGCGCTTTTCAATGGTAAATTTGATTTTTTCGCTCATACAGAAAGGTTTATTTTATGGATTGGGAAAAGACCGTTGCCAAAGTTAGCCCCTATATTGTCAAAATTGAAACGCCCTCGGTAAGCGGAACCGGCTATTTGTGTTTTTATAGAGAAAGTAAAAATTGGTGCGGGGTAGCCACCGCAGCCCATGTTGTTGAGGAAGCCGATGAATGGCAACAGCCCATCAAACTTCACAATTTCAATTTCACAAAACATATATTTCTGAAAGAGTCAGAGAGGTTTGTTTGGATAGATAAAAAGTTAGATTCGGCTGTGATTTTTTTTGACCCAAGCGATCTTGAGCTGCCAGAGGATGTTATAGCTCTCCGCCCCAAGGAAAAACCCATCATCATCGGCAACGAGGTTGGCTGGCTTGGATTCCCCACTATCGAACCCTACAAATTGTGTTTCTTTTCTGGCAGCATCAGTGCTAGGCGCGATGACGACAGTGCTTACTTGATTGATGGTGTTGCTATCAACGGGGTTAGCGGCGGCCCCGTTTTTTACTTGGAGGCGACCGAGGGCGTTCAATTTGTCGGGATTGTTTCCGCCTATCGAATCAACAGGCAAAGCGGAGACGCATTGCCCGGCCTTCTCATTGCTCAAGATGTTTCTCATGCTCATTATATTCTTGATACGATGCGTTCTTTAGATGAGGCCAAAAGGAAAAAGGCTGAAGAAGAAGCCAAGAAAAAACAAGCGGAGGCGGAGGCATCCAAGTCTCCAACGCCCCAGCCAGCAGCACAAGATACGCCCGCCGCTCCAGCTAAATAAAGTTTGGTTTTCATTTATTAACCAAGAAACAGTCTTGGCAGCCGCAACATACACAATCTAGTCCTACATGTCTGAAACCCCTAATCCAATGCATGATTGACACTTATTTGACTGCCGGCGGTGACGTGTTAGTTTGACATAATTCTATGAGCGCGAGAAAAATTGATACCGGCGACGCCGTGCGGCAGGACATCACCGTTGAATCCCGGCAGACCCGTTTGAATTTATCCACCGAATCCGTCGTAATTCACCGGAACGGCATTGAATTTCGCAGTCCCGCACCGTTCAACCCCTGGACGGAAATGACCGTGGCGCTGCAATCGCCGCGCGACAACAGTCGGCTCCAATGCGCCGGGGTTGTCGTCGCCTGCTCCGGCAACAAACACACCGGCTATCACGTTTCGATGGTCTTCACGAGCCTGACCAAACAGGGACAGGCGCGCCTGCACGCGATGGCGGGTTCGGAGTTGGGTTTGTAACCGGGGGGCTCCAGTTCAAAGCGAGTCCGGTTTGGTCTTATCCCGGCCAAGGTTGGGAGGGCAAGCAACCAGGCCGATTTTTTTCTTGATAAATTTGCCCGGGCCAATGAGATTGGACGCAGACATTTTCCCCGTTAAACGAAAAGGCATGCCATGAACACAGAATTGCACGACAAACGGTTTAAACTGACAACGAGAGGCTTTTTGAGGAGCGTCAGTTTAATTTTGATCGGAATATTGGTTGCGGGTTGTCCGGGGAGCAAGCCGGCACCGGGGACTGCGCGGTCCGGGAAAATCACCATTCGAGGTTCGAACACGATCGGAGAGGAATTGGCGCCTCAGCTCATCGCTGAATACAGAAAGAGCCACCCTGCCATCACTTTTGACATTGAAAGCAAGGCGACCGGGTACGGGTTTGGAGCGTTGATGAGCGGGCTTTGCGACATTGCCGAGGCTTCACGATTGCCGTTGAAGGACGAGCTGGAAATGGCGCAGAATCGCAACGTGGAGTACGACGATCACGTCATCGGCGCCTACAGCGTGGCGGTGGTGGTGAATGCCGCCAACCCCATTGTCAACCTGACGCGTGAGCAGGTGCGGGACATTTTTACCGGAGTAATACAAAATTGGAAGGAAGTGGGCGGATCTGACGTGCCGATTCATTTGTTCATCCGCGATCCTGTTTCCGGGACGTATCTGGGCTTCAGGGAACTGGCAATGGAAGACAAACCATACGCCAACGCTCCCAATCTGCTTGCGAGTTATGAGACAATCGTCGAAGCGGTGGCCAAAGACACGAACGGGATCGGTTATTCCAGCCTCGAGCTGGAAAATAATGCAGGTGTTAAACCCGTGTCCATCCACGGAATTGAACCTAATGCGGCTGCCGTGGACAAAGGTGACTATCCTTACGCGCGTGTCCTTCACCTTTACACCAGCAAGGGGCATGAAACGCCGGAGGCGCTCGACTTCATCCAATTTGTCCTGTCACCGCAGGGTCAGGCGGTCCTGACACGAACGGGCTTCACGCCTCATCCTTGAGGCTGGCCCGCGGCAGTCCGGCCGTTGCCGGACAAATCACAGGACGAACTCGTAACGTCATGCCGGCGGGGGCGTGGGCAAACAGGAGTTGCAATTCATGGATGACAAGCCGGTTGAACTGCCAATTAACGGCGTGCTGGATTTGCACACGTTCAATCCGCGCGAGGTAAAGAACCTCGTCCCGGATTATCTGGTCGCGTGTCGGGAACGGGGCATTCTGCAAGTGCGTATCATTCACGGCAAAGGCATCGGCAATCTGCGGCGCACGGTGCACGCGATTCTTTCCAAACATCCGGCCGTGGTATCCTTCACGCTCGATCATCCGCAGTTTGGTGGTTGGGGCGCAACGCTGGTGCGGCTGCGTCCCTTGCCAGCCGGGAAGTGAATTTCGTTTCCAAACTACGACGATTTTGTCGGTATCGGCGTCCCGGTCTTCTGAAAGAACAGGATATAGAGGATGGGCAGAATGCCGATGGTGTTGAAGATGGCGAGGCATATATACCACGCCAGTTGGCCATTGCGCGCGCTTTTCCACAGGGCAATCAGTTTCCAGACTCCATCCCAGATTGCCAAGGGGATGATCGCCAAAAAGATCAATACCAGCAGGGTCGTATGATTCATGTTTGTCCGTGGTTGAAGGTTTGGGTTGTTCGGTTTACTTGATGAAATAGCCCGCCGCCTTCCATTGTCCATCTTTTTCCTGCATGAACGTGTCTGTTTCGATCGTGGGGGTTTTGTTGGCGAATGAAGTCGCAAATTGCATCACGACATATTATCCGTCCAGCGCAGCGGGCAGTGCCGTCTGAAGCTGCGCCGATATTGATTTGCACGACAAGACCACCCAGGAGCTTGCGGAAACCCTCCATGGAAGTCTCAAAGCTCGCTTCAGTAACTAATTAGCCACGGCTTTGTTCCCGCTCCGGGAACAGTTGCCATTGTCGTTAAATGACTACCACGTTTGGGCTATAGCCGTCGCGGCCTTTTCGGCTTCCGAATTTGGATTGGCAGGCGGCGACGGGGGAGAGGCGGGCTTGCCTCGTTGAATGCTGATGCTTCCATTGACGGTGTAGGCTTTGATATTCGCACCACCCTTGCCCAGCGTGGTGTTGAGGTGCTGGCTGATGGGGAAATCCTTTTTCACGATCAGGGAAGGGAATTCGCTGGTGATATGGCCATTGACGGTGCTGACCGAAACATCCGCATCGGCGTCGGCGGGCAGGGTCACCTCAATTCGGCCATTGACCCCGCTGAGCGAGACCGATTGGCCGCGGCTAAGCGAAACCAGTTCCGCGACAATCCGGCCGTTGACGGTGGACAGTTTCAGGCTGCCGGCCGCGTCATGGACCTGCATTTCGCCGTTGACGGCGGAGGCTGCGATGTCGCCGCTGACGTCATCAATCTCGATCCGTCCGTTGACGCTGGAGATATTGGCCAGCCGGGCCTGCCGCGGGACCTGGATGGCATAATCCACGGTCGCATTGTTGTTTCCGCCATTCTTGAGCCAGGACCAAATCGCCGAAAAGCCCGTCTCGCCGGACGGCTGCTCGGTGTGGATGGCAATTTCATCCGGCGACGCAGCAACGTTGATTTTGGTGGCTTCAACGCTCTCCCGGGTTTTGCCGTGTTTGAGAGCCTGGATGACCACGTCGCTCCGATCCGAACCGATGATTTCGACCCGGCCGTTGACATTATCCAAGCGGATTCGGCCATTGGCGGAAAGCGGCAGCGTCTGGTTGAAATCCTGCTGAAATGCATCGGTGGTCGTCAGGGGGCCAGGGGCTTTTGTCCGATGCACTTGGGGTTTACCCAGTGTTCCGGCAGCGGTCGATGGCGAGGACATGGCCGCGCTGGCCGGTGCGGGCGGTACCGGTGGCACTGGTTGCGCCGGTGGCTTTGGTGCTGTCGGTGTTGATGGCGCCCCCACATAATTTATTTTCTGCGCCGTCAGAGTTATTGAGTTATTGGAACCGTTTCGGAGTGTTACTTTGTCCGCCGTCAACCTGCCGTTGGTGGTCTCGATAACGACCTGACCATTTTGCGACGAAATGTTTAAAGCCATGCCGGGACTTGCATTGGTCGCCGGGACTATAATGGCGTTGCTGTCGGTCTGAACCGGAGAAACGGGTGGCCCCGGCAGGATTTCAATGCCGTTGATCTCGGGATTTTCCTGCTGGGGGGTGAAGCGGATGTTCAGTTGGCCATCGGTCACTTCCACATTGACGGTTTCGACACAGGCGCGCTGGGCGCCGCCGGCCCTGGCCCAGACATCGAAATCCTTGAATTCATGACCTTCCACAATGAACGTGAATATCCGCCCGCCCGGCCCCTTGATGGCGTCGTAGGTTTCGGCGAAATGCAACTTAACAAGATATTTGCCATTCGGAAGGGGGTATGAAAACGAGGTCATGCCGTATCTTTCGCTTTGGTATAGCGCCGGGTCCTTGGTGTTGGCGATCGCCAGGTGGTCGGAACGTTCCGTGGTTTCACCACCAGCAAAACCCTGGTCGGCCAGCCACAAGTTGCCTTCCGAATCTGTGAACGGTTTGGACGAACCGGCCTTGATGCGAACTGGCGGAAGCACGGGTGCGGCATTCACAGACTCAGGCGCCGCTGGCGCTGGAATTGGCGTTTCTGTGAGGGATGAACCATTGGCTTTTTCCCCGCGCACCGTCGCATCGGATTTTTCTCCAACCAGCCCGCGCATGAGCACGACGGCAAGGATCAAGCCGGTGACGATCATAGCTATCACGCCCACGGAGGCCAGGATCCACGACCATTGGGCGGTCCGAGGCGGTGGAGAAACGGTTGCCCGGATAAACGTTTCACGCACGTCCTGGCGGGCCAGAACAATTAGTGCCCAGATGCCCATCGGCAAACCGACCAGGCTACAGGCGACGATAGAAAGAATGGCAGCAGCCATAGCCCAGGCGTAACTCCGGAGTTGCAGCATTTGGAACGCGCCGAACAGAATCAACAAGGCCGGAATTATCTTGAAGAGCACAAGGCTGACACTGGCTATGCCGAAAAAGGGGCCGATTCCAAAATCGCGCAGCATCGGTTCCAGCCAACGGTTATGGCCGGAGAGGACAAACAACGCAACCAAGGCGGAAAGCAACTTCCACAGTGCTCCAATCATAAGCCCGACGGCGGGTGCCACGATAATGCCGGTGCCACTGACTGGCATTTTTTCATGGGCTGGCGGCGGCGGGTTGGGGCTGGTCAGAGCCGGAGCGGCGGCTCCACCCGGCGGCGGGGTTGACGGCGGACCGGCCATCGGGCTGGGGCCGGTTTTTAAATCACCGTTATGCGGGTGAACCCAATGGGTTATTCTTTTGCCCTGACCATCGGTAAACGCCTTGCAAACGATCAGAATCCAGTCAATCGTGGCCCAGATGACACTCCCAAAGATTGAGAACCCCAGCACGATTCCCAAGGTGGGTTGCCACATTCCGCCCGTAGTGGCACAGGCAATGATCAGGAGGACGCATCCGCACCAAAGACCCAGTTGCAGGAAAGCGGTCCGGATTTTTCCAACGTAGAACCGGTGGGCGCCGAACACGCCAAAGAAGATGGCCATCAGAAGCGCCGGAATAATAACCTTGTTGCTGGTCGTTTTGTCCGACGGGGTGGCCAGCAGCGGGGCCGGGCCTCCTTTTGCCGCAAATCCCGCTGCCGGTGGCTGGGTTCCCGAAATCGTCTCCACGTCCGTCTTCACCTGGCTTACCTGCTGGTAGCGGCGCGACGGTTCCTTTTCCAAGGCGTGCAGCACCACCTCGTCCAGTCGCACATCCACCTGCACTTTTTGTGATGGCGGCGCAAACTTTCCCAGCGGCAGTTCGCCGGTGAGCATTTCGTAGAACACCACGCCCAGTGAATAAATGTCGGCGCGATGGTCCACCGTCGCCGGCTTCTCGATTTGTTCCGGCGCCATGTAATGCGGCGTGCCCACGACGTCCTTCGCGCCGGTGAGCACCTGTTTGCCGGGCTCCATGCCCACCATTTTCGCGATGCCAAAGTCGGTGATTTTCACCCGGCCTTTTTTGTCCAGCAGGAGATTTTCCGGTTTGATGTCGCGGTGGACGATGCCTTCGTTGTGCGCGAATTGAAGCGCTTCACAAATTTGCGGAACGATGGCCAGCGCCTGTTCGGGCGACAACTCGTCCGGCCCGTTCGACCTCGCGCAAGTTCGCTCCGTCCACAAATTCCATCACCAGGTAATGCAGCGGACCCGCCTTGCCAAAGTCATGTACGGCCACGATATTCGGATGATTCAGACGCGCCAAGGCGCGCGCCTCGCGGTTGAACCGCTCGGCAAAGCCGGGATCACTGGCCACCGCCGGCGGCAATATTTTCAGCGCGACAAAGCGGTCCAGCGCCGGCTGCCGCGCCTTGTAAACCGCCCCCATGCCGCCCTTGCCGATGAGCCGAAGGATTTCGAGTTGCGGAAAAAGCTGGGCGATTTCCGCGACCGGTGGCGGCACAAACCGCGCACCCGCGGGCTCAGCTGCCGCTCCCGGTTCCGTCCCGGTGGGGAAGCCGGCCTTGATGAGACATTCCGGACACAGTCCCAGCGGCACGTCGGCCGGCAACGGTTTCCGGCAATTCGGGCAGGTTTTGGTCGTTTCCATAATATTCGTCTTTCCACCTCTTACTTAGGAAACGGCAGCAAAAGGTTGCGGACAAAACAGTTCTCAGCTTCCCAGAACGGCAAACAGGTGCCGCAGCTCTTCGTCCACTTCACCGGGCCCGGCCACCGTCTGGGCGATTTCGTCGCGCAGCAACTCGCGGTAGCGCTGGCGCAGGCGGTGTACGGCGGACTTCACCGTGCCTTCGCTGACACCAAGTTTCACGGCCAGTTCGGCATAAGGCTGGGCGGTACGGTCGCCCACAAGGCACGGGTGCAGCGCGGTGAAAAATTCCGCCCGGCCTTCCTGCTCATATTCTGAACGAAGCCGTTGGAGGACTTCGTCGAGCAACGTCAAGGCCCAACGGCGTTCGTAGGTATGTTCCGGCGTGACATTGTCAACCGGCTCGTGGCCGTAGCGGGTTTCCGCCGTGTCGAATTGCAGCGGCACGGGCGTCTGGCCGCCGCCGCGTTTTTGCGCCCGCGCCTTGTCCCATTCATCGGCCAGAAAATGGTTCAAGGCCGACAACAGGAAGGAGCGGAAGCGCCCTTTCTGCTGGTCGGCACGCCCGACCCAGTTGCGCTCCAGCAGGCGCGCAAAAAATTCCTGCGTCAGGTCCTTGGCATCCTCCGGCGACTGTCCGCGCCGTCGCACGTAGGCATAAAGCGGATACCAGTAGGCCCGACAAAGTTTTTCCAAGGCCACGAGTGCGTGCGCGGTGTCGCTGTGACCGGCTGTCAGCACCACGGACCAGCGGGTCGTGACAAACACGGGTTGCCGCGGCGCATTTTCTCCGGTTGAGGTCGTGCCGGATGTCGCAGCGTCAGCAGGAGTGGTCACACACCAAGCGTAACGCCGTCTGCGCCGTCCACGCAAGCTTGGTCAGGGCGCATGCCGTATGACATAAAATTCAGCGCCAACGGTGGCTGGCGTTGAACCTCGGGAGATCAAACCACTAGTTTACTTGTCTTTGGTTTGGAAGACGAGCAGGTAAGGTACGGCCGCATGGCCTTGCGCGTCCTTGAAGCCGTGAAAATTCTGGCTGTTGAGCCAGTAACCGTACGTCTTGTTCGGTTCCAGTTTCACCTTCAGGATGCACGTACGAAGATCGGTGTCGTAGTGAGGCTTCCCGATACTTGTCGCGTCGGAATCCTTCCACACGGGGCTCCAGCTCCAGGATTGGTCCATCATGTTCTTGCTGAACGTGACGCGAATTTCCATTTCGCCGGGCACCACATCCTTGGCGCCGGCTTCAGGCTCTGTCTTCACCACCACGGGCGCGACGGTTTCCAATGATAATGGGCCGGTGCCTGCATTTTGGGACGAGCGCGAATCAAACGCCGCGACATATTCTGCCGTTTGGGCCTGGTTATTCACCACGAAAAAACGGTGCGAACCATCCTTGGTATCAATAAAGATCGTCAAGTCTTTGAGTTCGGGAATCATGGCGTTCATGCCGGCGTGCCAGCTGGACCTGAATTTGGCGTTGACGATGGCCTGCATCTGAATCATCGAATTGGTGTCGCCGTCGGCGAGCACTGTGTCGGGGGGAAACAGGCGGTCAACCTGTCCCGGGTGAAAGCGCAGCCAGACATGGGCGACGGCTTCATCCTGTTTTGCGACAGGGCTGGTCAGCGTCCCGTCTTCGTGGGGAATCAACACTGCCCAGACCGCCCCATCATTGCAATGACCGATCCCCAGGTCGGCGGCACCCGTCTCCACCTTCAAGGAGTCTCCGACTTTAACCATGAAGTGTGAGACACGGTAAATATCATCCGGCGTAAAATTCCATGGTCGAGCGTGGTCTGGCTGGGCATCACCGGCCGTCAATTTGGTGGGATAGCGTTCGAGCAGATCAACCGCGCTTGCGGGTTGTATCAACATGGCCAGCAGCAGCGCAGCGATGGAGAGATGGATGAAGAATGTTCTTTTGGTTTTCATGATGGATTCCTTTCCGGTCAGTTTGGTTTAGTTTGGAAAATCAGCAAATAGGGAACCGCCGGTCGGCCGGCCAGGTCGGTGAAATTCTTGAATTGGTCGCTGTTCAGCCACCAGGCATAGGTTCGTCCCGGTTCCAGCTTCACCTTGAGCACACAGGTTCGATGATCCGGTTCGTAGCTGGGATTCCCGACGCTCCCCGGCGTGGAGTCCTGCCAGGCGGTGGACCAGCTCCATCCGCCGTCGGCCATTTCCTTGCTGAATCTCACGCGGATTTCAGCAACGCCCGGTTCCACGTCCCGTGCGCCGGAAACCGGCCACGTCTCGACCACGACCGCAGGCAATCCCGCCACGGTCTGGACATTGTCTGCCACTGGCTCAACTGCGGCGGAGGCAGGAACGGAATTCGTGGAGGTTGAGCCGGCTGGACTGCGGCCGGTTTCACTCAGCGCCGCCAGCGGTTCGATCCTGAAGCGCAGTCCTTCACTCAGATGTTTCTCCCGTGCCGCTTGGAGCATCTGGCGCGCAAGGTCATCCGCCTGACCTGAGTCAACCAGTTTTTGCGCCCAAGTTTCGGCCTGGTCAAATTTCCCTTCGAGCAGATAAAGCCGCGTCAATCCGTACCAGGCGGCTGGCGCCTGCGGCGCCGCCCTGAGCAGATACGTCTCGGCCTGATCGTACAGTCTGCGTGACAGATTGATTTGGCCGAGGCCGTTGAGCGCGCCCGGCTGGTTGGTATCCAGCGAAATGGCCTTTTGAAAAGCCGTCTCGGCTTCCTGCGATTTGCCGGAATTGAAAGTTGCCCACCCCAGTCCGTTCCACGCATCCGCATTGTCCGGTGTGAGTTGGACGGCCTGCTGAAATTTTGCCGCCGCCTGGTCCATTTTTTGGGCCTGCCACAATTGCCAGCCTTCCTTTGTCCATTGTTGGGCGGCAAGTTGTTGGGAGTGCTGCCGGGCGCGAACAAAATTCGGAATCGCGATGGCCGCCAACAGGCCGACGATGGCAATCGCCATCGGTATCAACACCACACAGGCCAGCACGACGGCAAAACGCCGCCAGAATCGGTCCGGCTGTGGCACCGGCGGAGTAGTGGGCGCGATTGGGAGAATGGACGATGAGGCGCTGGCCGGACTTTTCACCGCGCCGGTGATGTCTTCGTAGGCATATGTCAACGCGGCGAAAGTGATGGGGAAGGTGATAAAGAGGCCAACACAAAAGACAGCTATTCCCACCAGATTGATCAGCGCCAAAATGATCAGAAATCCGAAGAATTTCCACCAATGTTTGGAAATGACTTTGAGGCTTAACCGCATCGCCGGCCAGAAATCGAGCCGCCGGTCAACGATCAGGGGGAAAGTAAATATCCAGGCCACAAAAAGATAAATGCCCGGCAGAACCAGGCACACAAAGCCCAGCACCGTCAACAAGGACGCCAGGAAACCGCCGATGACGAGATGGGGAAAAGGCTGACGGAAACCGGTGAAGGCCGTTTCCACGCCCGCTTGCTCCCGGCGAATTTTTTTAAGGAAATACAGATACAATCCGCCCATGAGCGGACCGCTCAAGAGAATCCCCAGGATAGAGGTCGTCCCAGACGATTGCCTGTTCGACACGACCACCCCTGACGACGAGGCTGCGGACAGTACCACCATGACGAACGCCGACATGCCAACGAGCGGCCAAAAATCATTTCGCACCAAAGCCCAGCCACGACGCAGGCAGTGGCGAATGTTCAAAGTATAATCCCGGGCCAGAATTTCTTCGGCAGAAACTGTGGGCGCCGTCGTCGGGGCGCTGGTGTTGGCAATGTTTTCCACCCGCGTTTTGACTTCGCTGGCCTGTTGATAACGCAGCTCCGGTTCCTTGGCGAGCGAACGCAGGACCACCTCATCCAGCCGCACATCGACCTGCACTTTTTGCGACGGAGGCTGGAATTTTCCGAGCGGCAGTTCGCCGGTGAGCATTTCATAGAAAACCACCCCGAGCGAATAAATGTCCGCCCGATGATCCACCTCCTGCGGCTTTTCGACCTGTTCTGGTGCCATGTAATGCGGTGTGCCCATGATGTCCCGGACACCGGTCAACCGGAAGTCCTTCGGTTCCTGTCCCAGGATTCTCGCCAGGCCGAAATCCGCGATTTTTACGCGGCCTTTTTTGTCGAGCAGGATGTTTTCGGGCTTGATGTCGCGATGGACGATGCCCTCGTCGTGCGCGAACTGGAGCGCGGCGCAAATTTGCGGAATGATTTCCAGCGCCTCGCGCGGCGGAAGTTTGCCCGCCTGCTCCACCTGCCGCAGGTTCGGTCCGTCCACAAATTCCATTATGAAATAATGAATGGGCGTGGCAGGGACGCGCTGCGGCGCGTCCTGGCCGAGCGACAACCCAGCCCTGCCGGAGTCAGTTTGGACCTGGCCGAAGTCGTAAACGCCGACGATGTTCGGATGATTCAGTTTCGCGAGCGCGCGGGCTTCGCGGGTGAAGCGACTGGCAAAATCAAGGTCGCCGCCCGACCGCGGCGCGAGAATCTTCAGAGCGACGAACCGGTCCAGCGCCGGCTGGCGGGCTTTATAGACCGCGCCCATGCCGCCCTTGCCGAGGAGCTCAAGAATTTCCAGTTGCGGAAAAAGTTTTTGCAATTCGGCGAACGGCGGCGGCGTGAACGGCGGAGTTCCCGGCGGCGCACCGCCTTCAGTCGCGATGCCGCGTTGCAGCAGGCAAGCCGGGCAAAGTCCTTCCGACACGTCCGGTTTCAATTCCGCGCCGCATTGCGGGCACTTGCGGGGAATGATTTGGGTGGGAGGTGTGAGGGGCGGCGCTGGGTTTTTCTTTGATTCTTCAAGACGTATCTGCGCCTGCTTCTTATTCCATAATAGAATACCTGCTACCAGACAAACGAAATAAACCGGGATGAGAAATAACTTGTAAAGGCCCGGAATCAGGCACATGCCGAACACAAACGCCAGAACCAAAATCCAGCAAACAACGCTCGCTTTGATAACGAAGGTGCGTTCCCGTGGACTGTTCGTGTTCTTGATGCTGAAGTAGGTGCCAAGCAGTCCACCGGCTAAGCCGATAATTCCACCAATAATGCCCCCGATAAGTCCGATAAGTCCTGGATTCATATCGCGCCTTTCATTTTGCGATTTGATTTGGCCGAAATCACGTATTTATGCGAAAAATACCGCATTCCACCCTTTACTGAAGAAAGACCAGCCAAAGGTTACGGGAATTATCAAACAAAAATGGAAGACAGAGGATTGAGGATTGAATACAGCGATTGCGATCCTCTACTTCCATCATCCATCCTCGCCGGGCCTCACCCCGCCAGTGCCGCAAACAGATTCCGGATTTCGTCCTCCACCTCGCCCGGGCTGGCAACGGTGTCTGCAATTTCCGCGCGGAGCACTTCGCGGTAACGCTGTCGCAGGCGGTGCACCGCCACCTTCACCGCACCTTCGGTCGTGCCGAGGCGGGTGGCAATTTCCGCGTAACGAACCGACCGGCTCACCTCGGTGAGCGTCGGTTTCAATTGCTCGAATAATTTTTCCCTGTCATCCCGGACATATTCCGCGCGCAGCCGGCGCAGCACGTGTTCCAGTAGCGTAAGCGCCCAGCGTCGCTCGAAAATTTTCTCGGCCGTAAGGTTGTCGGCCGGCTCGATGCCGCAGGACGTTTCGGCGGTGGCGGCATCAATGGGGATTAAAAATTGTCCGCCGCCGCGTTTTTGGGCTCTGGCCTTGTCCCATTCGTTGGCGAGAAAATGTTTGAGCGACACCAGCAGAAATGAACGGAACCGGCCTTTCGCGGGATCCGCGCCGGCGAGGTGTTTTTTCTCCAGCAGCCGGGCGAAAAACTCCTGGGTCAAATCCTGGGCGTCGTGCGGACTGTGCCCCTGCCGCCGCACGAACGCGTAAATCGGGAACCAGTAGGCGCGGCAAAGTTTTTCCAGGGCGTCGCGTGCATGCGGGGTGTCGTTGTCCCCGGCGGAAACCACGAGCGACCAATGCGTGGTGACAAACGCAGGGCGGGGCGGCGGTTCCCCGCGGGTCGAAGTGGATCCGGCAGCGGTTTGACTTGAAGAGCTCACCAACGCGAACGTAACGCCGTCCGCGCTCACAACGCAAGCCTGCTCAACCTTGAAGTTTTTTGCGCGCGAATTCCAAAACCGTCGCGGGTGAAAGCGCATTCAGACATTCGTTCGGTTTCACGTAAGTGCAATGCGATTTAAGGCAAGGCGAGCAGGGGAGGTCAATGCGCAGCACGTTTTCCAGATGGCCATACGGTCCGGTGCGGCTCGGCTCGGTGGGGCCAAACAACGCAACCAGTGGTTTGCCGAGCGCGGCGGCCACGTGCATCGGGCCGGTGTCATTGGTCACCATCAAATTACAGAGACGCAGCCATTCGACCATTTCCGGCAAGGAAGTTTGTCCGCACAGATTCAGACAGCGTTCCGGCGCGGCACGTGAAATAATTTCACCGAGCGACTTGTCCTTCCGGTCGCCGAGGATGGCGAAGCGCGCATCAAGGAAATTTTTCGCAAGCAGGCTGACGAGTTCGGTGAAATATTCCACCGGCCACCGTTTGGTCTGCCAGCGCGCACCGGGTTGGATGGCAATCCAGCGTGCGTCGCCGGTCTGCCATTTCGATTTGACGGTGGCGGCAATTTGGGGGCGTTCGGGCAGCCATTGGAAATTCCAATGCAGGGGGACGCCGAGCCGTGGAAGCACGGCCAGATACCAGTCCACGGCGTGCGTGTAAAACGATGGGCGGCGGACGGCGACGTCATAAAATCCGCGTGCGCCCTCGCGTGGTTCGTCGAGGCCGATGAGAAATTGTCCGTTGGCGAGCCACGCGAACGCGCCGCTGCGCGCGAGGCATTGGAGGTCAATCACCCAATCAAAATTTTGTTCACGCAGCCAATGGATGCTGCGAAACATTTCCGGCCAGTGGCGCGGCGACGTCCAGCGCCGGCGTTCAAAGCGCGCAACGCCGGCCAAATCGGGATCAGCTTCGAGGAGCGGTGCGAGTTGTGAATCAATCCACCAAAAGATATCGCTTGCAGGCAGATGGCGTTTGAGCAGACGCAGCACGGGCACTGCCTGCACCACGTCGCCGAGCGAACTGGGTTTGAGAATCAGAATTTTCAAAGCACTGCGGCAAGCTCCAAATATCTCTGGATGGCGAAATAAAGCCTTTTTGTTCCCCCAAGCACGCCGTGCCAGCCAAGCCATTTCCCATCCATGAAGAACGCTGTACCTTGGCTATAGTCGATTTTAACGCATTTACCGAAAAGCCCCCTTAATAGACCTCTTTTTTGTTTTCCGAAAATAATTCGGTTTGCTGCTGTAATCCGAACGGTGTGATTTTTGCCGGTAAACACTAATGACCCTTGCTCAAGAACAAGGGTCCCTCTATCTACGAAAGCCTGTGCGTTCATAAGTTCGTGCCAACTGGCCTCATCTGGGCGATACCAAACATTTTTGAAGATTCTAGGCACGGACTTATCCATAATTATCTTCCGTATTCCAATCGTTCGGCAAGGCTTTCGAGCAAACGACTCATAGTCTTCCCTTGGTGCTCGGCAGTTGTCCGGCGATGCGCGGGTCGCGCCGGCAGGCGACATCCACGGCGCGGGCGAACGCCTTGAACAGTGCCTCGACGATGTGATGCGGCTCGTCGCCGTAAAGCAACTCGAGGTGCAGATTGCAACGGGCTTCATTGGCAAAACCCTGGAAAAATTCGCGCGCGAGGCCGAAGCGGAACGCACTCGACATGTCCTGGACTTTTTCCGATTTGGCGACGCGCTTTTGGGCGAATTGATTCAATCCACGCCAGACGAGATATGGCCGTCCGCCGAAATCTACGACACAACGCGCGAGGCATTCATCCATGGGCACATAGGCTTCACCCGAGAGAGGATTTTTCGGATGAAATCCGGCGCCGTAGCGGCGGATGCCACGTTTATCACCGAGCGCGCGTGTGAACGCCTGGCCGAGCACGATGCCGCAATCTTCAACGGTGTGGTGCGCGTCCACTTCCAAATCACCTGCGCAGCGTAGGTTCAAATCCATAACCGCATGTTTGGCAAAGAGCACGAGCATGTGGTCGAAAAAGGGGATGCCGGTTTTGATTTGCGATTTGCCCTTGCCATCGAGGTTGAGATTGACGATGACACGGGTTTCTCTGGTATTCCTGGAAATTTTGGCCTGCCGGGTTTTCACAGGGCCATTAAAACAAAGCGGCCGCCAAAAAACAAAGCGCAATTGCGCCGTCAGTGGGACATGGCCGCCGGAGCGTTCGTTTGCGTCACGGACCTTTGTCTGAGATCGTCAATGTGTTTTTGCAGCGCGCCAGGATTTGGTGAAACGGATTTTGCTTGCTTCCAATGGGAGATGGCAGCGGGGAAATTGCCGGCGGCTTCCTCGAGCAACGCCAAGTGCGTTTGGAGTTGTTCAACAATGAACTTATTGTCAAAACTAAGTTTCTCTGAATTGGGTTTGCCGGCCATTTGCTTTTCCCAGCTTCTCAACGCCGCTTCCCAAATATTCCGTGCGCGCTGCAAATCGCGGTAATTTTCAAAATAAACCCGGCCCAGTTCGTAAAGGAGTTGGGGATTGTCCGGGTTATGCCGCAATCCTTCCCGCAAAACCTGTTCCCCTTCGGCAACCTTGTCCATCTTCGTGCGCAACCAAAAGGCGGTAACAATGTAGGTCTGGACGTTTTCAGGATCGAGTTCGGAGGAGATTTTCAGCCAGGGCAGAATTTCCCTCACCTCCCGGCTTGTACTCAAATCATCCGTCGGCCCGCCTTCATCCAGATGCGTGTGCCGGTTGGGGATGAAATAGCGGTTGAAGGCGTCAATAAAATCAAGCGGCTGGCCCAGGAAACCGGCTTCATCACCCCGGTTGTGGCTGGCGACCGCGCCGGTATCCTCGGCCATGTGCGGTGTTTCAAACGCTGCGCGATTGTCGAAAATGGTTGGATAATAACCGCTGTGATAATAGACGTCTGCCTCGCGGTAAAAGGAACCGGCAAATAATTTTTGTGCATCGCCAATCATCACGTCCATTGGATTAAGGGATGCCTCATGATTTCCCGGCCAGCCTATAAACCAGCAATCAATCCTTGCCGCCAGCCCCGAACAAAACACCAACAGCAACAGCAACAGCAAGAAAAACGGCCGGTTCGTTTTCATTGCAATACTTTCCTGCAGAACACCAGCCATGACAGCAACAGCAGCAACGCCGAGTAAGCCGCTGCGTAAGCAATGGCGATGAACCAGATGCCCCACGGAATGAGGGGCCAGTCGTGGACGATGAGGTCGCGCAGGTCGAACAATTCCAGATGCGGAATGATGTAATAAAGACCGGTGATTATGGTTGCGCTCGGTTCGGTCATAGACAAAGTCACCTGGTGCAGATGCCGGCCTACGAGCAAAATGGCGACAGTGGCGATGAAGGTGATGGTGATGTTCGACGAGACGGCTGTCAGCACCAGCGAGCCGAACAACGTCATCGCGACAAGAATACCGAGCATCGCCCAATGCAACGCCCATGCCTGGAAATAATTTGCCAGCGGCCATTGATGTTCGCGCGCGGCCGCCACGCAGCCAAAGAAGGCGTAAAAAATCACCAGTGCTGCGCCGCAAGCCAGCCAGCAACCGAGGAATTTGCCCAGCAAAATTTGCGCGCGTGACACCGGCTTGGCCATGAGCGGGAAGAGGGTGCGCGATTCGCGTTCCGCCGGAATCTGCCGCGCCGTGGCGCCAATGGCGATGAACAGCGAAGACGCCCAAATCAAAAAGAGACAAATCGCCTTGAGATAACGGACAATTTCCGCGTCTTTGAAGAAGGTTACCGACCCCATCACGGCGGTGATCAAGGCAGTGACAATGAACAAGACATAAAAGTCCTTGCGCCGATACATTTCGAGCAGGACAACGTTGCTGATGGCAAAAATTTTATTCATGCAACAGGGGTTCCGGTTGCGGCTGGCACCCGGGTGTTTTTTGTTTCGTAGCCGACCACTTTCAGAAAGACCTGTTCCAAACTGGAGGTCTGATATTTTTGGCCCAGATCTGCCACGCGGCCTTCGGCCTTCAACTCACCTTCGTTGATGATGACCACACGGTCACAGACGGTTTCGACTTCACCAAGTTCGTGTGACGAAAAGAACACAGTTTTGCCCTCGTTTTTCACACGCTGGATGATTTCACGGACCTTCATGCGACCAAGTGGGTCGAGACCGCTGGTGGGCTCATCCAAAATCAGGAGGTCAGGATCATTGATCAGCGCTTGGGCGAGGCCAACACGCTGCTGCATGCCCTTGGAATAAGTCTTGAGGGGGCGCCGGCGCGCCTGCTCCAAATCCACGAGCTTAAGCAGGCTGTCAATGCGTTTGTCCGCTTCCGTCCGCACCAGTCCGAAAATTTTTGCATAAAAGCGCAGCAGTTCCTCGGCGGTGAGAAATTTGTAGTAATACGTCAGCTCCGGCAAATAACCGATGCGCTGGCGCGCGATGGGTTGGCGCACGTCAATGCCGAAAAGATACGCCGCGCCACTTTTCGGCGTTACAAAACCCAGCAGGACATTGATGGTCGTGGTCTTGCCCGCGCCATTGGGGCCGAGAAAACCAAAGATTTCACCGGCGCTCACTTCCAAATCGAGGCAGCTTAAGGCGACTTTCGTCGTCTGCCGGAATTCGCGACTGGTGAATTCGACACGCAACTTTTCCGTTTTCAAAATAACACTCATCTCAAAAGCAGTTTGGACCCGTTAAGCATGTGGAAAACCGCTCGGCAATGCCACGGCCGTGCCGCCTGCGAACGCAGGTGCAGACAGCGATTTATGTGTTTTCTGTATTGCAAATATGTTGCAATATAGCAAGCATCGTGCCGGACGCCAGTGGTTACTGGGTTTTGCGGGATTATGCACTTCACAAATAATCAGCCTTTAGGGGAAGGAAACGGGCTGAATCCGTTTTTTCAGCGGCCTAGCGGCTCGCTTTTTTCACGTTCGCCGCTCTGGAATTTTTCATCGTGGCTTTCCAGTCCGGCGGCGGCTTTACGTTCATCGCCCGGCGCAACGCTTCTTGCGGTGGCAAAGGGCATTGCAGGGGTGGTTCGCGCTTTTTGCTCACGGCGATTTAACCTTATCAAATCCCACTGATTATGGCCAATGAAATCATCAAAAGACCGCTCTTGACTCACGGCTATTCAACTGCCAGCTTAATATTGCAACAGGCAAAGAATATGAGTCTGCCCGAAAACAAAGCACCCATTGGCCCTACTGCCCCCCAGCAAGCAGTTAAATTCCGTACTGTAAAGTTCATCCACGAGAAAAGCCCGCAGTTTACAACTTATCATGCGGACGGGTCTTGGGGTGCTATCAATGCAGACAGTGAGATTTACATAAATTTTTTCGCTGAATTTCCGCAACCAAGCAAAGGCGTAATCAGCGATGTCATCCCAGAAACCGGCGTTTACACGGGAAGGCATGAGTTTTTCCCGCCCGACGACCCGAACTATCAAGTAGTCATAAGAGATTTCCAATGCAGCGTTGCCATGTCCATCAAAGTTGCTGAACGGCTTCACGCTTTGCTTACCGGTTTTATCAAGATGGCGAAGGATCAGGCTGCCGACCAACAAGCGCGCCTCCAAAAGAAATGAATCCCAAGATTCCAACTGCGGCCTTGATGGGAATGGCGGTTTGGTTAGCGCCGGAGGTGCAGCGCAATGTTCAGGACTTGAATATTGCCCATTCACAATCGGCTAGAACGGAGGAGTTCAACTTCGTTAATGTCGCAGGCTCATCGTTCTCACAAATAGACCCTAGCGCGATGGAAGAAGTAAATGTCGTTGAATCTAAAATTGTAAGCTCGGATAAGACCGGATTGGAAACGGCTTTCAACGACCTTGCGGACAAGTGGAAAAACGAAACGAGGAATCAATCTGCGATTTCTGTAATCGTCATGCATCCGTCATATCTGGAAATTATGGGAATGGGACCAGCAGCAATTCCGTTGATTCTTCGTGACCTTCAAAAGGAGAATAACCATTGGTTCACAGCATTAAGGGCGCTCACCAAAACGTCGCCAATCAAGTCGGAAGATGCTGGAAACATGAAAAAGATGAGAAAAGCTTGGTTGGATTGGGGGAAAGAGCATGGCTTTTTGTCTTAGGCGATATTTACCTCCGGCAGACGAGCGGTCTTTCCTTCAATTAACAAGAGAAGCATACCGTGTTACGAGTAAAAGGACCGACCGTTATAATTGCATCGCTTTTGCTGCTGGAGATAGGTCTAAATGGTGGTGGCCAGACCCGTTCGGTCAATATTACTGGCCGCGACAGGCTAACAGGGACCAAACGGTAGATGCATTTGTTGAAATGTTTCGGTTGTTTGGATATGAAGAATGCGACAACCCGATGCCGGAAATTGGATTTGAGAAGCGGGCTATCTACTTTGACCGCTACGGAACTGCGCCGTTTACTTTTTCAGGAATGCCAACCCACGCCGCAAGGCAATTGGTTTGCGGGGAGTGGCAGAGCAAACTGGGGCCATTGGAAGACATACGGCATCGCTCTCTTGATTGTCTAAATGGGCGTTATCCAGCCTATGGCGAACCGGTCAAAATTCTGAGACGGCCAACACGAATTAAATCAACTGGCCTTAGAAAAGTTTTGGAATTTATCCGAATTCTTTGGCAAAGGTTTTATTAACTTTTCTTTGCACGAACACGCTTTCTCCCCCACGGGATTCGCGGCGGTCGTTGCTTAAACATTCAGCGGTATTTTCCGGCAATGTATTGGCGAGCGAGTTTGTTGTTTCACACCGCTGGCCGATAAGTCAACCGCTTGCCTTCGACCTTTTGCAATCCCTGAACGGTGCGCTCGCCGTCCGTCATTTCGCGGCAATTGTGCCGGTGGTCAAACTCTGCCAGATACAGCGGCAAATGCTGCTCGCTGATATGGTGGAATGTTCCGATCACGCCGCGCTTGAGCAGCGAGAAAAATCCCTCGACTCCGTTCGTTGTCACAAGTCTGTTGCCTTCGCGCCGAGCGTATTCCTTCGCGCTGTGCTTCACAACGCAATGCGTGAATTTGGGTTCAAGTCCACGATAAGCGGCAAATTCATCAGTGTGAATTTCGGAACAAATCAGAACATTATCACGAATGGCTTTTTTCAGATTTTTGCCGGTGACGTGGCGCATGACTTGACTGCGAACACGTCCGCCGCGTTCAAGCAATGACACAACCGGCACTTTGTTTTGCACCTGCCCCATGCCGCGAATTTTTCCGCCAACATAGCATTCATCAACTTCAACCGTGCCTTGCAGCCTGTCCTTGAACGCCGGGTCTTTCAGCGCGAAGCGGATTCGATGAGCCATGAAAAGCGCAGACCGATAGCTGCCAAGTTCCAAGTTGCGCTGCAACTGAAGTGAACTGATTCCCTTTTTGGAACTGCAAATCATATACCATGCGATAAGCCATTTGCGGAGCGGGATATGGCTGTCTTCAAAAATTGTGCCGACAGTGACCGTGAATTGTTTCTGGCAGGCCGCACACCAGCGCAGACCGGCGCGGACTTTCTTTTTAGGATTGGCCGCGATGGTGGAAAATCTGGACTGGTCAACACACTGGCAATGCGGGCAGACAATGCCGTCTTTCCAGCGTATGCCCTCAAGATGCTCGCGGGCGGCCTCGTCAGTGGGGAACTGGTCAATGATTTGAATCAGCGTCAGGTCTTTGGATTCGTTCGTTTTCATGCGTCAAATATCGCAGAAAGCCAATTGTTTGTCAAGTGCATAAT
>CAWEAA010000003.1:0-198848 GCA_963806905.1 uncultured Verrucomicrobiae bacterium
TTGCGCTATTTTCTGGAACGTCCCCGCCTCAAGAAACTCGCCGAAGTTTCCAAACCTTACGAAGACGCCGGCGGTGAATTCCTTCGGCGTCCGACGACGCTCGCACCGAATCATCCCGGCACCCTGCCCTTCCTGCGCGGACTATACGACGAATTGTTGCCAAACTTTTCCAGCCGGTTTTTCAATGTCGGCTGCGACGAGACCTGGGACTTGGGCCGCGGCCAGAGCAGGAAACTTTGCGAAACCAAAGGCAAAGGCCGCGTGTATCTTGATTTTCTAAAAGAAATCCACCGCGAAGTTTCCGCACGCGGCAAGCGAATGATGTTCTGGGGCGACATCATTTTAAAATATCGAAAGCTGATTCCTGAACTGGCTTCGTTTGGAGTTCCGCCTTCAGGCGGTTCGGGCAATTCACGGCAAAGGCCGCCTAAAGACGGGACTCCGAACCTCATCGCTCTAAATTGGGGTTACGAGGCAAACCATCCGTTTCCAAAGGAAGCCGCTCAATTCGCGAAAGCAAAAATACCCTTTTACGTCAGCCCCGGCACTTCGACCTGGCAAACGTTGATTGGGCGGCACGACAACGCGCTGGCCAATTTGCGCGCTGCGGCGAGCGCCGGGAAACAATTCGGCGCCATCGGTTATCTCATTACCGACTGGGGCGACGGCGGCCATCCGCAACCGCTGGCCGTAAGCTGGCCGCTTTTTGCCGCCGGCGCGGCGTTGGCGTGGAATGCCAACGAGTTTGACGAACAAAAACTCGTTTCGGTTTTAAGCCGCGATGTGTTTGAGGATTCGACCGGCGGAGTCGCCGCCGCAGCGTTCAAACTCGGTTTCGCGCATCAACAGCTTGGCGTGAAGGCGCTGAATGAAACGCCGCTCGGCACGGTCATTGCCGCGCCGCCGCCGCGGGAACGCGAGTTGTTTTGCCGGAACGGTTTGAAATGGTTCGCCAAAATTACTGCCGGGAAGATTCACGCCACGCTCAAAGAAATTGAAAAGCAGCGCTTGGTTTTATTGCGGGCCAAGCCGAAGCTGGATTCAGGAAAAACTCTGGCGCGGGAGCTGGATTTGGCGGCGCGGATGGCGGCGCAATCCTGCCGGTTCATGTTGTGGCAACAAGCGCGCGCCGCGCGCAAAACATCAGAGGCAAAACGGTTGGCGCGAAAGGGCATCCTTGAATTGCGCAAGCTGGACAAGGAATTCAACGCTTACTGGCCGTTGCGAAACAAGGCCACGCCGCGGCATTGTTCGGCGTTTTTGAAATGGCGGATCCGGGACTTGTTGGAGTCCAAACTTTAGCTTTTTCCTCCACGCATGCCTAAGCTTGAGCTCCAATGCACGGAAGTGGCGCGTTTGAAAATGCCCATCGCGTTATTTTGATTTCGTCGGCGCTGCAGGCGCGCTGCTGGACGTGGCCGGCGTGCTAACCGGTGGGGCAACCGGCGTGCTGGATGGCGGTGTGACTGGCGGCAGGAGCAAATTATTCGTTGGCATTGCCGCCTGCGAATTCGCCGGTGCAACCGGCGGCGGAACGCTAATGGGTATTTGCGTTTGTTTTTGCTGCACCGCCTTTTCGAATTCAGATCCGCTGTTCTGGTTGTGCAAGCGGTCTTGCACGTAACCTAAAACCAGGGCCAGCACGAAAAGCGCGATGGCGGCGTATCTGGTCGCTTGGGTCAGAAAATTGCCCGTACCCGCGCCAAACAACGCGTCCGCCGCCGCGCCGCCGAACGCCACACCCGCCCCGGCGTCCTTCTTCGGCAGCTGCATCAATATCAGGAAAATCAGCAGCAGACAGTTGATGACCAGCAAAAACGTCAAAACTCCAGCAATGAAACTCATACTCTATTTTATATCGAATTCTTGATGATGTCAGCAAAACTTCGCACTTCGAGCGCCGCGCCCCCGACCAGCGCCCCGTCCACGTCCGGCTGGCTCATCAACTCGCGCGCGTTCGACGGCTTCACGCTGCCGCCGTATTGAATGCGGATTTTTTTGGCGGCGGCCTTGTCGAACATCTTTGTCAGCACATTGCGAATGAAGGCGTGAGCACCCTGTGCCTGTTCCGTCGTCGCCGTTTTGCCCGTGCCGATGGCCCAGACCGGTTCGTAGGCGACGATGGTTTCAATGGCCTGTTCCTTGGTCAAACCGGCGAGACTGCCGCGCACCTGAGTTTCCAGAACTTTTTCCATCTGGTTGGCTTCGCGTTCGGCCAGCGTTTCACCAACACAAACGATGGGTTTGAGCGCGGTTGCGTGCGCCGCCGCCGCCTTTTTGGCAATGAGCGCATCCGGTTCCTTCTGATACTGCCGCCGTTCGGAATGGCCGAGAATGACGTAACGCACGGAAAATTCCTTGAGCATCCCGGCGCAGATTTCACCGGTGAACGCGCCAAAATTGTTCTCGCTCATGTTCTGCGCGCCGAGGCGGAGATTGGAATCCAGAACCGCCTTCGACACCGACTCCATGGCCGTGAATGGGGGACAAACCACGATGTCCACCTCTTTGACGTTGGCCAGTTCCAGTTTCAGTCCGTTGACGAGGGCCAGCGCCTCGGCGACTGTTTTGTTCATCTTCCAATTGCCGGCGATAATCAATTTTCGTTCTTTGTTCATGTTTTAAATCGTTCTCGTTCTCGTCCTCCTGCTCGTCCTCGAACCTCGATTACGAGGAGGACAAATTCATTTCTCACTCAGTGCCGCGACGCCGGGCAGGACCGCGCCTTCCAGGAATTCCAGGCTCGCCCCGCCGCCGGTGCTCATGAACGTTACCTGGCCACCGAGCCTGGCCTTGTTCAGCGCCTTCACGCTGTCGCCACCACCGATGATGCTCTTGGCGCCGTTCTTCTGCGTCGCATCCGCCACGGCCAGCGCAATGGCGTTCGTGCCGATGGCAAACTGCTTGTTCTCAAACAATCCCATTGGGCCGTTCCACAAAATCGTCTTCGCTTTCGCAATCTCGACCGAATACGCCGCGACCGTGGCGATCCCGATATCAAGCCCCGCCGCGTCGTCCGGGCAATTCATGTCCGTGTTCGTACGCGGATTCTGCCATTCGATGACCGGTTTGCCCTTCTTGTCGAGTTTGTCGGTCTTGACCGGCACGGCGACCACGTCGTCAACGGGCAAAAGGAACTTCACATTTTTTGTCTTGGCCTTTTCGAGCGCGGCCCTGGCAATGCCGGTCGCGTCCGGTTCCACCAGTGATTTGCCGGTCTTGTAGCCCTGCGCCAGCCGGAACGTGTAAGCCATCGCGCCACCAATCAAAATCGTGTTCGCCTTTTCCAGCAACCGGTCAATGACTTTGATTTTGTCCGAAACCTTTGCGCCGCCCAGAATCACGACGAACGGACGCGCCGGTTTATCCAATTCATCGCCGAGAAACTTCAATTCGCGTTCCATCAACAGACCGGCGGCGCACTTGCCGCCGCGTTTGGCGACCAAGCGAGCCACGCCCTCTGTCGAAGCGTGCGCGCGATGCGCCGCACCAAAAGCATCGTTCACATAAACGTCGGCCACCTTCGCCAGTTTCTCGGCAAACGCCGGGTCATTCTTTTCCTCCTCGTTGTAATATCGGACGTTTTCGAGCAACACCACGTCGCCGTCCTTCATTCCCGCCACGGCCTGCTCAACTTTTTCGCCGATGCAATCATCCACAAACGTCACCGGTTTGCCGAGCAATCCGGACAGTTTGGCCGCAACCGGTTTCAGAGACATGGTGGCGTCGCGTTTGCCTTTGGGCCGGCCGAGGTGAGCGGTTAGAATGAGTTTGCCGCCCTTGTCCATCAAAAGTTTCAGCGTCGGCAGCGTGGCGACGATGCGCGTGTCGTCGGTAATGACCATCTGCCCGTCCTTTTCCTCGAGCGGCACGTTGTAATCCACGCGCAGGAAAACACGCTTGCCGCGAACGTCCAGGTCACGAACTGTCAGTTTAGCCATAAAATTGTCCTGATTCCTAAAAATTCAGAGATGGGAGGATAGCTTGGTGAGGCAGCGAGTAAAGTGAATTCAACGGATGCGATTTGTTGGCGCAATCCTCGGCCTTCAACCGGCATTAACGGCGGATTACGGATATGACACGAATTTAGCCCCACACCCGAAACCCCAGCGCGCTCCGCGCTTTTCCATTGCAATTCCTGTTTTCCGTCCTACGGTGCCGTCAATCCGTATGGCGACGGGAAAAAATCAGAAGCAGGCTTCTTGCGGCCCGCGCGTCGGCTTCGTAGCCGATCTCGTAGAATGAGCGATTATGTCCCTTGAAACCACACTCACCGACATCATCGCGCGCCTGCGCCAAGGCCGGTTTCCCAACGAACAGGCCATCTCTCAAGGCATCGTCTTGCGCGTGCTGCAGGAGTTGGGCTGGGACATCTACGACACGACCTCCGTTTGGCCCGAATTCCAGACCGGTGAAGGCCGCGCTGACTTCGCCCTGTGCCATCCACCCTCCAAGCCCGCTGATTTCATCGAAGTCAAACCGCCCGGCAAGGCCGAGGACGGCGTTCGCCAAGCCCTCGAATACGCCTTCCATACCGGCGTGCCGTTCATCGTCCTCACCGACGGCAAGACATGGAGTTTCTATCTGCCGGCGGAACAAGGCAGCTACGAGGACCGGCGCGTGTACAAGCTCGATCTTTTTGAACGCCCGCCCATCGAGGCCGCCGAAACGCTGCGCCGCTATCTGGCACGTGAACGGATTGAGTCCGGCGAAGCACTCGAAGCCGCCCGCAAAGAATACCGCAGCCGTAACCGCCGCACCCAAGCCTGTGCCGCAAGGCCCCCGTTTACATCCTACCTTGGAGGGTGGCTAGGAAAACGAAGGAGTGAAGTTTACACAGGCTGGCTCACGCCTCTGGAGATAAAATTAGACGCGAAGATCGTTGGCAACAGAGCAAAGCCCGTGCTGGACTTCAACTTTAGGTGGTTCAATACATTTAAGGCGGCTTCACAGCATCCCCCACGTCGCCACGAGGACATCACCGGCCGTTTATACCGCACTTGGGAACACGCAGAACTTTATCACTTGAATAGTCTAGCGTCTCTTCGGAAATCGCTGAAAGAAGGAGGATAAAATTATGAATCACAAATCTCGCGCACATAGCATCTCGTGGTTTCAAGATCAGTACAAAGACGGTCGTCTTGAACTTCGCCCGCCATTCCAGAGGAAACCTGTCTGGTCTGACAAGCAACGCTGCGCACTGATCGAATCTATTCTGTTGGACATCCCAATTCCCGAGGTTTACGTGCAAGTTACGCAAGCTGATGACGGGACCGAGGAGTATGGAGTTGTTGACGGCCAACAACGATTGCGCACCATACTGCAGTTTATCGGCATTGAGCGAAATGAGGAAGGGGGGGCAGAGGATAACAATAACAGCTTTAAACTCGAATGCCTCCCGCCGAACTCCCCTTATAAGGAAAAAGTTTTCACCGATATCACTGGCGACGCGCGAAGGAAGTTCTACCAATTCGAGATTTGTGTGCGTTATCTCTATACCGAAAACTCGCGGGAGGTCGAAGAGGTTTTCAAGCGACTCAACAAATATTTATTGCCGCTCAAGCCGCAAGAGCTTCGTAATGCAACATACCATGGCCCATTCCCCAAGTTGGCAGAGCAACTTGCCGACGACGATTATTGGGCCGTCAATCGCATTATTAGCCCAGCATCGATTCGCCGCATGGGTGATATTGAGATGATGAGCGACCTTCTCATCGGCCTTTTACACGGGCCACAAGGTGGGTCATCCAAGGTCATTGACCAGTACTACGAGCAGTATGAGCAATTTGAAGATGAGTTCCCGGAACAAAACCGTATCAAACGGTTGTTCATCAGGACCCTCGACGTTATCAAGCGCCTGTTCCCTGAGATTGCTGAAGTCCCGCGCTGGGGAAACCGCGCCGACTATTACAGCTTATTCGTCGCTATTGGCAATCTGCTTCAAGATCACAGCCTGTCGCGCAGTTCAGAGGTAAAAATTCGCAGTAGGCTGATTGAGATTGCGCAGGATATTAACGAACAGCTTGAAGACCCTTCGGCGGACACGAGTGAGCCGTCAAAAAGGTATGCTAGGGCGATTGAGAAAGCCTCAAATGACAAGGCACGCCGCGCAGACCGGCACGAAACCCTCTGCGGCATCATCAAGCCGTTTCTAAAAAAGAAAAAGTGACGGAGGGGATTGGAACTCGCAATACACCATTTTAACTTCATAGCGTTCGAATGGCTAAAGGCTTTGGCACGCCGATTCGTTCCAAATGGTAGTCACTGAGTTGGTGTAACAGGAGACAATCAATCAGCGTCTGCGGACACGGTAATGTCCGCGCGGTTCAGCCAGGGCCATCGTGAGCTGGCTTTCCTCGACAGCCTCTTGCGGATAATCACTCAAATCGAATTCAAGCGCATCGCCTTCAAAGCCTGGGTAGAGCGCAGCGAGTTTCGGAATGGCAGTCCCGGCGAGGCGGAAATAATCTTTGTCAATTTCGATCCCGACTGACCGGTAGCCTACCGCTTCAGCGGCGGCGATGGCTGAACCGGAGCCCATGAACGGGTCGAGCACCACCCCTTCGCCCAGGGGCAGCAGGGCGCGCACGATGATACGCATGAAATGCTGTGGTTTCAGGCACGGATGATCGGAAATAGCTTCCTCACGCTTGGGAGTTCGACCGCTGGGAACGACTTCGGGAAATGGTTTGTCGGCGGAGAGGCGCCGCAAGCCGCCGGTTTTCCATTTTCGGAGGTTCTCAGCCACGGTCTTTTCGCCGAGCGGCTTCCGGAACAGCATCCACGGTTCGTAAGCGCCTTTGGGTGTCACGCAAACTTCCGGGAATTCCTTCTCGGCATTTTTGGGACGGTCGCCGCCGCGAAAACCAAAATATAACCGCATGACCGCCGGGCGAACCTCGTAACCGGCTTCGGCCATTGCTCCCTGCACGTGATGCTGAAGGATTGGGTGGCCAGCCACGCAAACATGCGCGCCCGGAAGAAGCGCCTCAAATAAAATCTTTGCCCAATCGCGAAAGAATGCCCGTAGTTTCTGTCTCTCCTCGTCGGTCAGCACGGTGAACCGAGGCAAGGGATCGCGCCTGTGTCCGCCGATGGCAGGAGGCAGCCGCCAGACGCCGCCGCGCCCGTTGCGCAGCTTGGACAATTCCTTCTCCGAGAATTCAATCAGCCCATAAGGCGGGTCAGTGCAGACTGCGTGAATGGTCTGCGGCGGGCAGCCGCGCAGCCAATCAAAGCAATCCGCGAGGTGAATCTCGTATTTCTTCATCGCGCGCAATTTTCAACTATAGTCGAAAGACAATCAAGCTCATTCCTGTTATCAACTATAAACGAAATGGATGCCAGGACCGTCATCGGCAATTTCGTCCGCCGTCTGCGCGAGCAAAAGAAATTAACGCAGGACGAACTGGCTTCGCGCACCGGCATCACTTACCAGTATTTATCCGGTTTGGAGAACGGACGCGAGAATTTTTCCATCGGCATCCTCGAATCGCTTGCCAAGGCGTTAAATTGTCCGCTCCCACGACTCGTGGCAGGTGCGTTTGCCGGTCCGACAGCCATTTCGACAGGTGAAACAAATCCCGATTTTTTCCGTTCAAAAGTTCCGTTGCCGCCCGGTCTCAAAATCGCTCATCTGCAACGCGCCATGAACGACACGCAGCGGATTGTCTCGCTGATTAACGCGAACCTCCTGGCCAGCAGCGCGAAACCGTTGCCGGAATATATCCAAGGCAACAACTTCAGCGGGTTGGTTTCCAACATTCTCTGCGATGCGATTCACGAGAACTCGCCGTACAAACATAACTCCGACCAGGCGTACCCAGACTTGATCAATCCCAAGGTTTTCGTGAAAGGCAAGCCGATTGGCTTGGAGGTCAAGTCAACCATCCAAGTCGGTAAGGGCGGAGAAAGCCACAACGGACATTCTGGTTGGCATCTCGTGGCGTGTTTTGCGATTGATCAAAAGACGGGCAACATTGGTTTCGTGCATGTCATGCTGGCCGTGCTCAATGGTCACAACCAGCCTGAGCCCGATTGGGTTTACGTGGGCAGCAAAGTGAACGTTGACACCGGCAGTCGCCGAACTGAGACATACAACACAACTTTGATCGGCACGACGAAACTTCGGGACGGTTCGGTTTACCTTGATCCCGTCGCAATCAATTTCAAACGCTGGCGACAGAGTCGTCGCGGCCCAATGCCACCATTCTCGATATTTGCCCTAACATGATGGGTGAGACGTGCGGTAACGGAGAAGGCACGGTCGCCCAGCGGAAACCACCGGCGTGCCAGCGCCATCACAACGCGGCTGACAGTACTTTGAGACCGGCTTGTGAAACTTTCACGTCATCCTCGGATGGGCCTCCGCTGAAAGCGGCGACTAATAGTCCGGTTTTCCCCCGGGTCACTACGCCGCCTTTCCATCCGTTCTCGCCGGTCATGGGGGGTCGCACCCGGCTGCCACTGTCCTTTTCAGTGGACGCCATTTCCGCAGCCTTGGCATAGGCGATGGCGAGAAAGTTGCTCCCATTCGGACTCTTTTGGGATGGCCCGGCGGTCAAATTTCCCACCATCACCATTTTCGACGTCCAGGATTTGACGGTGTTGCCTTCGCTGTAGGCCACCACGGCAACGCCTTTTATATTGAGTTCTTCCGCGCGTTTCTTCATGGCCAGCAACGCAGTGTCCGCCAGCGCATCGAAATCCTTGACAGTTTTGTCACTCATATCAGGCCGGCATCCGGTCGAATTTTCAGTCATTTCGGCGAGGCGCCGGCAATGCTGAGGGTGATTTCGATGGTGTCGGAAACCTTGTCTTCAAATTGGCCGGGGTTGATGTTGAAATCGCTGCGCTTGATGGTGAAGTTGGAACGGATGACCAGCAGATCGCCCTTCTGATTCGGCACGCGCTCGCCCAGTTTGTCCTTCAGATAGGTCAATTTCACGGGCACGGTAAGTTCCTTCGACACCCCCTTGAGCGCGAACGTGCCGGTCACGTCCGCCGTCGTGGTGTCGCCGGTGGTCTGTACATTTTTGAATTCCTTCGATTCAAAAACGATGGTGGGGTGCGTTGCCGCATCGAGCCATTTGTCGCTCAGCATGTGCTTGTTTTGCATCGGATTGGGGACGATGAGCGACGCGGTGGCCACGGTGATTTTACCTTTGGTTGCGCCGGGGTTCTCCGGGTCGAATGTGACCGTGCCATAAACGCCGCTGGCGCTGCCGTTGATGGACTCCAGCGGCGCGTCGAGTTTGAACCCGGCGTTGTTGATGCCCTTGGGGTCCTTGAAGTCGAACGTCAGCGGCGCGGCCAGCGCCACGCCCGACATGGTAATGAGTGCCAGAATGGTGAGTTTCGCTTTCATGGTTTGGTTCGGTTTGTGGATCACTTTGATTTTGCCGGAACAAAAATGGAAATGCCAGCCAGAATTCCCGCGCCCAGCAAGGCGGCGCCCAGAAAATCAACGCCAGGCACGAATTTATCCTGCCATTGAACTCCTTCCAGGCCCGTGACTTCATCCACGACTTTCTTCGGGACGCGCGTTTTCGTCCAACCGCGATTCGCTCCGGCTGCCACCCAGAAAGCGATTGCGCCAACGATAAGAACCAAGGCGATGATGCGAAGGGTCCGTTTCATCGGTTCGTCCCAGTAGCTCAGGTCAGGTCGAACAAAATCACTTGCGCCGGCCCGGTTGATTCGAGAACCAGTTTGTTTTCGTCGGAAACCGCCGCGCCGTCGCCGGCCTTCAACGACTGGCCATTCAACTCCACGCCGCCCTCGGCCACCTGCAGCCAGCCGTGACGGCCAGGTTTTAAAGAGTGGTTGAGTCTGTCGCCCGCGCCGAGTTTGCCGATGAACACGTCCGCGTCTTGATTGATGGGTATCGAACCGTCGCGTCCTGATTTGGACGCGGCCAGATACAATTTTCCTGGTGCGGCCCCGGCAAAAGACCTTTCGGCGTAAGCCGGTTTCACGCCTTTGCGATCGGGCAAAATCCAGATTTGCAGCAGATGCACCGGTTCCGCCGGCGATGGATTGAATTCACTGTGGGTCACGCCGGTGCCGGCGGCCATGTATTGGACTTCGCCGGGGCGGATGACACGGCCGTTGCCCATGGAATCCTTGTGCTCCAAAGCGCCGCTCAAGACGCAGGTGATGATTTCCATGTCTCGGTGCGGATGCGTGCCGAAACCGCCGCCGCCCGCAATGGTGTCGTCGTTAATCACCCGCAACGCGCGGAATCCCATGTGGTCCGGGTCGTGGTAATCGGCGAACGAAAAGGTGTACCAGGTGTTAAGCCAGTCAAAATGGGCGTGGCCGCGTTCGTCGGCTTTGCGGATTGTAATCATAAGGTTCAAACGTAATGGACGAGGTCCTTGATTTCAAAACGCACTTTGGGCAGGCCCGCGTATTTGTCGCTGGCCGCGCGATAACCCAGGGCACAGCAAACCACCGATGCGTAACCGCTGTTTCCCAAGCCCAGCACACGGTCGTATTCCGCAGGAACAAAACCTTCCATCGGGCAGGCGTCCACGCCGAGCACGGCGGCGCAGGTCATCAAGTTGCCCAACGCAATGTAGGCCTGCCGGGTGGCCCATTCGTGGGCGATTTGGCTGCGCGGCCCCTTGACGAGGTCGCCCAGCATCATGTCGCGGTAAAAATTGAGGGATTCGGCGGGAATTTTTCGGATGTCGGTGGTGCGCGCGATGAGTTTGTCCACGTCCGCTTCGGTCATTTTGCTGCGGGCAGTGAACACGACGTAATGCGAACAATCCACGACCTGTTTTTGGTTCCAGGAATGGGGCAACAATTCGGCGCGCTTGGCCGGACTGTCTATGACGAGAAAACGATATGGCTGAAGTCCGTAGGAGCTTGGCGAAAGCACGAGTGCGCGTTCCAGGGTTTGCCAGACCTCCACCGGGATTTTCGTGCCGGGATCAAAAGCTTTGGTAGCGTAGCGCCAGTTCAACGCATTCAGGAGTTGCTGTGTGCCTGTGTTGTTCATAGTTCAATAATTTATTGTCCGCTGAAAATTGCATACCTCCGGAGAAAAGCAAATCGTGCTTTACGGAAAAGATTGTGCGCGGTTTTGACTTTTGCTGTCAAGCAGGCAAATTAAACATCAATATGAGTCTGCCTTTTGCTAGATTCGCCGTGGCCTGTGCCGCCGCCGGCACGCTGGTCGCCAGCGTTGCTGCCCGGGCGGCAACGGCCTGGGGTTACGTTCCGACGAATGCGTTTCCAAGCCTGGTGTTCTCCAACCCGGTATGCATCACGTCGCCACCGGGCGAAACGAACCGCCTGTTCATCGTCGAAAAACACGGGCGTACCGTTGTCATCACCAACCTGGCCAATCCGACGCGCACTATTTTCATGGATCTTTCGAGTCGCGTGAGTGTCGTTAACACCAGCGAGTCAGCCGATCTCAACAACGAGGAAGGCATGTTGAGCCTGACGTTCGATCCGGGCTACGCGACGAACCGTTACTTCTATGTTTTTTACATGGGTCCGGCCACCAACGGCACGAGCGGCTTGCACGATATTTTGTCGCGCTTTCAGACCTTTGCGGGCAACCCCAATCAGGGTGACACCAATTCCGAGACCCGGCTCATTGCGCAATACGACCGTGCCAGCAATCACAATGGCGGTGACACGCATTTCGGGCCGGATGGTTATCTTTACGTTTCGGCCGGCGACGAGGGCGATGAATACAACACCCTTGGCGATGCACAGCACATTGATCAGAATTTTTTCTCCGGCATTTTGCGGATTGACGTGAACAAACTTCCCGGCAGTTTGCCGCCGAATCCAAATTCCGAGGCCGCCGCGACGACCAATTATGCCATTCCGCCGGACAATCCGTTCGTGGGCGCGACCAGCTTCGACAATCTGCCGCTCAACACCAGCCAACTGCGCACGGAATTTTGGGCCGTCGGGTTGCGCAATCCGTGGAGGTTTTCTTTCGATCCGGCCACAGGAATCCTTTACTGTGGTGACGTCGGGCAAGATCAATACGAGGAGGTGGACATCATCACCAAGGGCGGCAATTACGGTTGGGCGACTTGGGAAGGTTCAAACAGTCCGCCCAGCGGCGTTTCCACCAACGGCCAACCGGTGCCGGTCAATCCGATTTTCCCCATCGTTACCTACGCTCATACCTCCCTCGGCGGTCCGGGGAACTGCGTCATCGGCGGGGCGGTCTATCGTGGTAGCCGGTTTCCCCAACTCTACGGTTCCTACGTTTTCGGCGATTACATCACCGGGAACATCTGGCGGCTGACTTACGACAGCACTCAAGCCACCCCGTCGCAGCTGCTGTTTGTGGATCCGGAGGTGTGCGCCTTTGGCACCGACCCGTCCAACGGCGACATGCTTTACGCGAACCTGAAAAGCGGCAACAACTCTATCATCAACCGCATTATCTCAACCAATTCTGTGCCGCTCTTGAACAGCCTCAATATTTCCGGAGCCAATCTTGTCGTCAGCGGTACAAACGGCCCGCATGGCGGAAATTATTACCTTCTCACCAGCACTAACGTTCTGTCCCCGTTCACCAACTGGACGCGCGTTTCCACGAACCCGTTTGACGCCAATGGCGGTTTTTTTTCACGAATCCGGTCAATCCCAACACACCGTATCTTTTTTATCTGCTCCAGTTGCAATGACGCAGGTGGAATTGATATAAACGGGCGATGAGTTCGCCCAAGCTTCGTATTCGTCGCGCCACCACCGACGACTTTCAAGGTCTCAAGTTACTCTGGAATTCGATGCGCCTGCCGGCGGATGAATTGGAAAGCCGGCTGACCGAGTTTCAAGTGATTGAATCCGCCGACGGACAAATCGCCGGCGCGATTGGCCTTCAAATCGTTCGCCAGCACGCCCGGCTCCACAGCGAAGCTTACGCTGATTTTTCCATGGCGGACGCGGCACGGGAACTGTTCTGGGAACGCATTCAGTTGATTGCCTCGCATCACGGCGTCTTCCGGCTGTGGACGCAGGAAAATTCGCCGTTCTGGAGCCGCTGCGGATTCCGAATCGTCATCACCGAAAGCCTCGTGCAGCTGCCGGAAGAATGGAAGCGTTTCGGAGGGAAATGGTACACGCTTCAGCTTAAAAACGAGGAGATCATCACCGCCGCTTTTGAAAAGCATTTGGCTGGTTTCGTGGACTCCGGAAAGGAACAAGCCGCGCGTGTTTCTGAAAAAGCCCGCACCCTCAATACTATTATTATCGTCGTTTGCTTCGGAATTTTCTTCCTCTGTATGGCCGCCCTGATTTACCTGATCACACACCGACGTTAGCGGTGCGCCGACGACAGCGTAAACCCGTCCGCGTGATACGAGCTGCGCACCATCGGGCCGCTGGCCACGTGGACAAAACCCAGGTTGCGCGCGACCCGGGCGTAGGCGTCAAAAACTTCCGGCGTAATAAATCCCACCACCGGCAAATGTTTCAGCGTCGGCTGCAAATACTGGCCCAGCGTAAGAAGGTCGCAGCCGGCGCGGCGCAAATCCTCCAGCGCGACCACCACCTCCTCCTCCGTCTCTCCGAGACCGAGCATCATCCCGGATTTTGTATAAATCGTGTCGCCGCGACCGGCCTTCGCCCTGCGCAGCACGCTCAATGAGCGGTCATACGTCGCTCGCGAACGCACCAGCGGCGTGAGCCGCCGCACGGTTTCGAGATTGTGATTGAAAACATGCGGCTTCGCCGCCAGCACTGTTTCGATGGATTCGTCACGGTCGTTGAAATCCGGCACCAGCACTTCAACCACAATGCCCGGATTCAATTCGCGCACCGCTTCAATCGTTTTCCGAAAGTGCTCCGCGCCGCCGTCCGCCAAATCATCGCGCGCGACGGCGGTGATGACGATGTGCCGCAACCGCATCCGCCGCGTTGCCTCGGCCACGCGCCCCGGTTCGTCAGCTTCGAGTGCAAACGGTCTGGCCGTGGTCACTGCGCAAAAGCCGCAGGCGCGCGTGCAGCGGTCGCCGGCAATCATGAAGGTCGCCGTGCCTTTGCTCCAGCATTCCCAATGGTTCGGGCATTTCGCGCTTTCGCAGACCGTGTGCAACTTCAGTTCGTCGAGCAGGCTGCGGGTGCGCGCAAAACTGTCCGAGGTGGGCAGCTTCGTGCGCAGCCATTCCGGCAGCCGCGGCCGCGATTTCAATTCAACAGTGGCCATTCGTCGGGCACAGATGACCACAAACGGACCCTAATGTGAAGAAACGAATTGCGCCGATTGGCAGGAATTCAAATCGGAAGGATAGATTTGTGAAGCGCGCGCGAATTTCAGCCGTGTGCCGGTGCGCGCATGGGCGGCTGAAGTTCCTCCCAAAACACGGCGAGCTGCTCCGGCCCGAAATCCGCCAGCACTTTCCCGTCCACGTCAATCACGGGGGCCAGTTCCTGGCCGGACAAACGGATCATTTCGTCATAAGCCGCCTCGTCGCCGGTAACGTCAACGGTTTCATATTCAACACCGCGCTCATTCAGCCAGCGGGTCGCCCGATGACACCACGCGCAATAGGGTTTGATGAACAAGCGAACGTGTTTAGGTTTCACATTCCAAAAATCACCGGATTCCGGAATAAATGCAATCACCCCAAAGCAGAAAGAAGCGCTGCTTCATGTAAGTTTAAGCTTCACTGAATTGCAAATGCCGCTCGTTGGATCAACGCATCAGAGGATAACGAAAGTTACCCGCCGATCTGGGTCTTATATTTATCCGGCGACAGCAAGGCATCCAGTTCCGCCGGATTGCCCAGCTTGATTTTGAAAAACCAGCCGGCGTCATACGGTTCACTGTTCACAAGCGCCGGGTCATCCGCGACGGCCTTGTTGGTTTCCAGAATTTGACCGCTCAAGGGTGAATAGATATCGCTGGCGGTCTTCACCGATTCCACCACCGCACAGGCGTCGCCGGTTTTTATCTTTCGGCCAACGTCCGGCAGCTCGACAAAAACGATGTCGGTCAATTCATGTTGTGCGTGGTCGGTAATGCCCACCGTAGCGGTGTCGCCGCTGACCCGCACCCATTCGTGAGATTTGGTGTATTTCAAATCCGCTGGAATATTGCTCATAAATGTTTGGCCGCGGATTTCGCGGATGACACGGATTAAAAACATTTTCCTGAATCCGCGCAATCCGCGAAATCAGCGGTTTAATTTTTTCTGTAAATCGGTTTCGGCACAACCATGGCCGGGCAGCGTTTGCCGCGAATTTCGATTTCAATCCGCGTCTGCGGCTTCGCCCATTCCGGCGGCACATAGCCCATGCCAATGCCGATGCCGAGCGACGGACTTTGGGTGCCGCTGGTGACGCTGCCGACATTAACGCCGTTGGTCCAAATCGGATAATGCGGTCGCGGCGGGGCGGATTTTGCGCCCATTCTGAACGCCACCAGTTTTTTCCTGGTACCGTTCGCCTTTTGTTCGACGAGAACGGAACGTCCGACAAATTCACCTTTGTCCAGCGACACAAAAAATCCCAATCCGGCCTCGATGGGCGTCGTGGCTTCGTCCAGCTCATGGCCGTAAAGCGGATAACAGACTTCCGTGCGCAACGTGTCGCGCGCGCCGAGGCCGCACGCTTTGATGCCGAACGGCTGGCCCACCGTGAGAATTTTGTCCCACACGTCCCGGATGGCTTCATCTGAGCCGACGATTTCAAATCCGTCCTCGCCGGTATAGCCCGTACGCGAAACGAGGACGCTGTGGTTTTCAAATTTGAACCCACCGATCTGATTTTTCTTTAAACCGGTCACGGCGTTGACGCGCATGGCGGAATTGGACGCGCCGGGAAAACAATCGTTGATGAATTCACTGACACGCGGTCCTTGTACGGCCACGGCGGCATAGTTATGCGAGGCGTTGGTGAGGTTGAGTTCACCGGAATATTTTGCCGCCTGCGATTGCAGCCAGGCAACATCCGCCTCGATGCGCGAGGCGTTGATGATGAGAAAATAAACGCCGTCGGATAGTTTGTAGGCGTAAAGATCATCAATCACGCCGCCGAGTTCGTTGCACATCAGTGTGTATTGACCTTCCCCGGGCGCGAGTTTGCGGATGTCGTTAGTCAGGACGGAATTGAGGAACCCTTCCGCGCCCGCACCACCGACCGTTACCTCGCCCATGTGGGAAATATCAAAAATCCCGGCTGCGTTACGGACGGCGAGGTGTTCGTCGGTGATGCTGGTGTATTGAACGGGCATTTCCCAACCGCCAAAATCAATCAGCCTGGCACCGAGTTTCTGGTGAGCGGAAAAAAGAGGAGTACGTTTTAACATTTATTTGGGACACGAACTGCGCTAATGGACACGCATTAAACCAGGAAACATTTGCGAAAATTGGCGCAATTCGCGGATTCGCCATCATCCCCATTTCTCCGTTTTCATCTGTTCCTTCGGCACGCCGAGGCCGCGCAGGACAACTTCCTCGGCAAACTCAACGAGCGGGTTGGGGCCGCAGGCGTAGAATATCGTGTTCGCCAGGTCACCGATGTGCGCCTTGACCCAGTCCGGGGTGATGCGCCCCGCGCGCCCGTTCCAGGAATGTTCCGGCTTCAGGCGCGTGCAGGTGACGTAAAATTTGAAGTTCGGATTTTGCTGCTCCAATTGCCGGAATTCATCGTTGAAAATAACGTCGCCCGGGGTGCGGACGCTGTACAGAACCGTGATTTTGGTTTCCAATTTCCGGCGCGTGGCTTCACGGGTGAAGCCGCGAAACGGCGTCACCCCGGAACCGCCCGCGACGCAAACCAGGTGTTTGTTCGGCTCATATACCGGCAAAAACTTTCCGACCGGCGGGAGGACGAATAATTTGTCGCCCACCTTGGCCCAGTCCACGATGCGCGTGCCCATTTTGCCGTCGCGTTTGACGGTGACTTCGTAAAAGCCGCGATCGAGCGCGCAGGAGGAGAGCGAATAGGCGCGTTTGTAATTCGGCGTGTCCGGCCAGTAAAGGGTGATGAATTGTCCGGTTTTGAAATCGGGGTTGTAGCCGTCCGGCCATTTGAGCCGGAGCGTCTTCACGTCGGGGAGTTCAGTCGTGACGGCTTCGGCCGCCATTTCAATCGCTTCTTTGGCCATAATTTAATTTCCGAGAATAAGAAAAAATTAGTCAATTCTCCGGCCGCCGGCAAGCGTTTTAAGCCGCTGCGAGCCGCGCGAGGACTTCCTGCGCGAGGAGTTCATACGCCGCCGCGCCGGTGCTGTATTTGTCGTAATGAATAATGGGTTTTCCGAAACTTGGCGCCTCGGCGAGTTTCGTGCTGCGCGGTATCACGGTTTCAAAGACGCGTGCGCCCAGCAGATTTCGCACCTCGCCCACCACTTCGTTTGAAAGTTTCGTGCGGCCGTCAAACATCGTCATCACCACGCCGAAAATGTCGAGGCGCGGATTGACGCCTGCGTCACGCAACTGCGTCAGCACGCGGTTCATCATCGAAATGCCTTCGAGCGCATAATACTCGCATTGCAGCGGGATGAGCAGGCCGTCGCTCGCGGCAAAGGCGTTCAGCGTCAAAATCCCGAGTGACGGAGGGCAATCAATGAAAACCGCGTCAAAGCGCTGTGATTCCAGCACGGGTTTCAAAGCGGCGGCGACGCGAAGCAAATAGTTGTCCGAACGCGCCAGTTCCACATCTGCGCCGCACATATCCACTTCGCTGGGGACAACTTCCAGCCGCTCAAACGCCGTGCCTTTGATTTTGTCGAGGAGGCTGCCTTCACCGAGCAATACGCGATAAGCGCTGGCGCCTTCGGTCTTTTCCAGGCCGAGACCGCTCGTGGCGTTGGCCTGCGGATCGAGGTCGAAGAGCAACACGCGCCGGCCGACCGCGGCCAGGGCATGCGGCGAGATTCACGGCAGTGGTCGTTTTCCCTACGCCGCCTTTTTGATTGGCGACCGCGATGACTTTGGTTGGCACCCGCCTGATTAAAGGCAAAATGCGGCGCGGATTCAAGCGCGCAACGAGGGAGCTGGCACAAATCAGTTGCCCGGAAGGGAAAAGCTGACCGGCTGCGCCAAGGGGTTTTGCGGGCCGAAGATCGAAGCGACCGGTTCGAGGCTGAGAACCGGATTCGTGCTGACCATCAAACCCGCCTGCGCAGGCGCCGGCGAAAGGACCGACGATGTCGCGTCAGCGAGAGAACCGGCAGGTTGCGTCAAAGCCGCCAAAAACGTTGCTTTCGGCGTGCCATCAGGGCCCTCGGCATAAAGGATTCCAAACAACAACAGCAAACACAACGAGGAGGCAAATGCACCGGCAAACGCCGGTTTTGCTTCAAACACCTGGAGGAACTTCAACAGCCACGATGACCCGGCGATTTCCCGTGACTCAGCAGTTTCACCCGCGCGGATACGGGATACCACCTGGCCGGAAAAACTGTTGAAATAGCCTGGCGGTGGGATTTCATGCCGCTTGAGCGCCAGTAACCGGCGCAACGATTCGAAGTTGTTTTCGCTTTCGTTCATGTTGGCCCCAGGTAATCGGACAGAAACCCCTGCAACTGCTGCCTTGCGTAAAACAGCCGCGACCGCACCGTGCCGATATTGCAATCCATAATCTTGGCGATTTCGTCGTGCGACAATCCCTGCACATCATGCAGGGCAACGACCAATCTATGAGGTTCAGACAACTTCAGCATAGCCGCGTTCAATTTTTCCTGCAATTCCGTCAAACCGGCCTCCCGGCGCGGGGTTTTATCCGAAATCAACGCCATTAAATCCGGGTCGTGCTCGGCGTTAAAATCTAGGTCGTTCAGACTCATATGAGTGCGGTTTTTCCGTTGTTTCAGGAAATTAATCGTTTTATTGACCGCAATCCGGTAGAGCCACGTGTAAAAACTGGAGCCGCCTTTGAAGGATTTGAGCGCCTGAAACGCCTTGATGAACGATTCCTGGGCCAGATCGTTGGCGTCCTCGTGGTTGGACGTCATGTGATAAATCGTTGCATAAATGCGCTCCTGATAACGCCGCACCAAATCATCGTAAGCGCCCAAATCGCCGCGCCGCGCGCGCCGCACTAACTCCTCTTCATCCACCGGCGCGGGCGATTCCGAGTCCTGTCGTGCGGCTGGTTCGGCCATAATCATAATTTCCAATTAAACAGCCAAAGCGCGCGTTTGTTGCGCCAAATAATCCGCCAGTCCCAGCAAAGCCGCGCGTCCGCCCGACTCCGGCAGGACGCGCAACGCCTGCCGCCCCTGCTCCAAATAGCGATGGATGACTTCCAGCGTCGGGCCAAGGGTCTCGTATTTGGCCAGCAATTCATTGACGCGCGGCAATGCCGCCAGCTGCCAGTTCTGCGCCATTTCCTCCAGCTCCGCACGGTCGGCGGCGCTCGCGCGCTCCCACGCCAGCAGCACCGGCCAGGTCAATTTGCCATTCGCCAAATCCGCGCCGAGCGATTTGCCAGCCTCGGTCTCCGAACCGAACAAATCCACGCAGTCATCATAAACCTGATACGCCGAGCCGAACGCCGAGCCGAATTGCCGCAACGCCGCGCGCTGTTCCGCCGAAGCATGGCTCAGAAATGCCGCCAAATCGCACGACAACGTGAACAACTCGGCGGTCTTCATTTCGATGATGCGAAAATAATCGCGCCGCGAAACCTGAAACTTGCGGCGATGCTGCGTTTGCAGGATTTCACCGGCGCAAACGGTGTCCGTGGCCGTTGCCACCGCGCGGCAAACTTCCGGCGTGGGAAAACCCGCCGCCAGCTTCAATGCCTGCGCAAAGAGGCAATCGCCGAACAGCACCGCGATTTCGTTGCCCCAATTCGCCGCGAGCGTGGGCCGGCCGCGCCGGATTTCGGCTTCGTCTATCACGTCGTCGTGGATGAGGGTGGCCAGATGCACCATTTCGATGATGACCGCCGCCGTCACGTGCGCGTCGGTCACTTTGCCGAGCGAACCCGCAGTCAGCGCCACCAGCATCGGGCGCAAATGCTTGCCGCCGCCCTTCAGGGCGTATTTGGCGTAGGGAACGATTTGCGGGTCGAACTCGTGCACCTGCCGGAGAAGTTGTTCCGTGACCGCGTGCAGAAAAGGCTCCACCGGTTCCACGAGATGTTTCCAGGAACTATTCGAATTGGCATTCGGCGAGCCAAGTATCGCTTTGGTCGCCACCTTTGATTCAGCCGCCAGCATTCGCATACGAATCTACGGCGGCGGGGCGGTCTAGTCAAACTCGTTATATTTTGCGCCGACCAAAACAAAAGCCACCACTGGCGAATCCGCCTTCTCCGCACCGGGGAAGCTCGAACCGCTTGGGAAGCCTCGTTCCAGAATTATCGCCGTCCGTCATACCACAGAGTGCAGGACTCGCGATGGTAGAGTGCGCGACGGTTGAACGCCACGTGCGCCAGCAGCTTGAGATGGTCCCATATCGTATAAAGCCGCATCTTGCGCGCGGAAGTCACCAGCGGATGCCGATACAATATCACGATTTCCCGGCCCGTTTCCCGCGCAAGTTGTTTCAGCCGCTTGCTCAAATCCAGTTCCTCCGCCGCGAACATTTTGTCGTTGAACCCGCCAATTTTCCGGAACGACGCCGTCTCGACAAAAATGAATGAGCCCGCCAGCAGGCGCCCCAGCCGGCTGGACCAGTTCCAGGTCCACGTGAAGAAACCGGCCAATAAAAAATGCTCATCCATCTGGATCGTTGAGCCGCCGGCGAGACAACGGCCGGATTGGATTTGTTCGGCCACGTCCGCGAACAGTTCCGCGCTCGGCTGCGAATCCGCGTCCACAAAAATCAGCCAGTCGCCGGTGGCCGCCGCCGCGCCGGAATTCCGGGCGCGGGCAATTTGATTGACTGGCTCGAACATGACAGTCGCGCCCGCTGCGCGCGCAATTTCCGCCGTGCGGTCGGTGGAATTGTTGTCACAGACGATGAGTTCAGCTTCCCAATGGTGTTGGGCAAAGGCTGCCATCGCCAATTTCACCGCCGCCAATGACAGAGCCAGCATCCGTTCCTCGTTGAACGCGGGAACAACGACCGAAATTTTCACGTACGCAGTCTGGTCGAAAACTGCGTATTGGAAAAGGAATTCAGCAAAACTTAACCGCGGATTACACGGATAACGCGGATATTATTTCAAACCCGCATCATCAATATTCTTTCGCAGTTTTTCGTTTACCACACGTTTCCATTCAAGTTTGGCATTCTTAAAATTGAGGAGCAGTGCCACCTCCAAGCCGGTGATATTCAGATAACCGAGCATTTGAGCAATGTGGGTTTCGCTGAAGTCAGTGACGACATTTGGATCGGCAATGACTTTGCCATCCACTATGAGATCCGGGATGAGCTTGCCAATGAAATGACCACGATAATGCACCGGATATTCAGCTGTTGCTCAACGGAGCAACTGCGTGCCTGCAACTCGATGACGAGTGCATTTTCATATAGCTTTTCGTCCAAACCGGGTTTGAGTTCATTTAGAACCGCCATGGCAGCGCCGATGATGCTTTCAGTGTTTTCTTTGTGGAGCATGAAAAAAGATTAACCGCGGATTACACAGATTTCACGGATAAATTCATCCCATCCGTGTCATCCGCGTAATCCGCGGTTAAAAACTTTGTTCAGCGGCTTACAGCCCTTTCTTGAGCATCAACTTGATCAAGTCGCCGACACGGCAACTGTAACCCCACTCGTTGTCATACCAGCTCACCAGCTTGAAGAACCGTTTGTTCAATTCCATGCCTGAGCCTTGGTCGAAAATCGAGGACAACTCGCAGTGGATGAAATCCGAGCTGACCACTTCGTCTTCGGTGTAGCCGAGAATGCCTTTCAGGTAAGTCTCGCTGGCCTTCTTCATCGCGGCGGAAATCTCCGCGTAACTCGTTTCCTTGACCGTGCGAACGGTCAGGTCAACCGCCGAAACCGTCGGGGTGGGCACGCGAAACGCCATACCGGTCAGCTTGCCCTTCACCTCGGGCAATACGAGGCCGACCGCCTTGGCCGCGCCGGTGGTGGAAGGAATAAGATTGATGGACGCGCTGCGACCGCCTTTCCAGTCCTTCTTGCTCGGACCGTCCACGGTCTTTTGCGTGGCGGTGAAACTGTGGATGGTCGTCATCAAACCTTCTTCGACGCCGAACCCTTCCTTGAGCAGCACATAAACGACCGGCGCCAGGCAATTCGTCGTGCAACTCGCGTTGGAAATGACATGATGCTGTTTCGGGTCGTATTTGCCTTCGTTCACGCCCATGACCACGGTGAGGCAATCGCCTTTGGCCGGCGCGGTGATAAGCACCTTCTTCGCGCCAGCGGTAATATGGCCCTGGGCCTTCTCGACGGCTGTGAACAGGCCAGTGGATTCGATGACGAGCTCCACGCCCAGGGCCTTCCACGGCAATTCGGCCGGTGACTTGGCGCTGACGACCTTCAATTCTTTGCCGTTGACGATGAGGATGTCCGGATCGGCGTCCTCGGCCTTTTTGCCGGCCGCCTTGGCCTTGGCCACAGCTTCCGGGGAAGTTTTGCTATCCACCTTGCCCTTGAAGCGGCTCTGGATGGAATCGTATTTGAGCAGATACGCGAGATTGTCCGCCGGGACGATATCGCCCACGGCGACCACTTCGATGTCTTTGCCCACCATGCCTTGTTCGACCAGCGCGCGGAACACCAGACGTCCGATGCGGCCAAACCCGTTGATTGCAACTTTGACTGCCATAATTTTTTGTCCGTTTCTAAAAAAAGTTGTGTAAAAAACCGAACGCACAGTTTACGGGCAACCGCCTCAGCGTCAATGACGAATTCTGGAACGGAATTGCCAAACCTAGAACATTTTTTGCAATCGGCTTTGGTTTCAAAACGTTTTAATCATGAACTCGGGAAAGATAAAGGGACGCGGAGGCAACATCCGGCCGGTCCCGGTGTTTATCAGGCAATATGGGAAGAATACTGACAGCCATAGTTTTGGTTGCGATGTCAATGGCGGTCACAAGTTGCCTCAACTTCACGGGCAGGGAAGCGTCTGCCGAACGTCACCCTCGAAAAGAAAACACCTACACCATCACGTCCGTCATTCAAATCCTTGAACCCGTCAATCCGGCCGACATGAACGATGATTTTCAGGGGGCACGCGTGTTGAGCCGGGACAAGAATTCCTGCACGGTGGAGGTGACTTACTTCCCGCTCTTTCAACCGGCCATTGGCGAGAACCCTGATTGGCGAAAAGAAGACGCCGGAATGACCCGCTATCTCAAACCGACACCGACCGAGAACTGGGACGAACCCATGCAACGCGAGCTCATCAAGGAACTCCGGCAGGCGGGCATCGATCCGGAGCGCTTGACTGACAAACAACTCGTCGAACAAGCCTCGCGGTGGGCAATGAAACGGGCGCATTCGACCGATGCCTTCGCGATCTGGTGCATCTATTACCCGGACGGCAAACCGGCCGTTTATCCGCCATTGCGGAAAGCGTTCGATCGGGAAAAACGGGACCCGAACTGGACCGATCAGCAAATGTTCGACCAGGAGGCACTTGGCCAGTCCATGTTTTACAACAAGGTTCATGGTTCCTGCACATCGTCTGCGGCATACCTGGCCACGATCTTTCGTGCCCTGGGCATCCCGACCCGCATCATTTTTTGCATTCCCCCATTCGACCCGAACGACGATGCGCAGGCCCAAATGTTTTATGACAACATTCATCATAACCGGGCACGCGAGACGGTCCGGGCGGCACTGGACGGCACGAGCGGTTTTGAGAACCATCTGTTCAACGAAATCTATGTTGGCCATCACTGGGTGCGGCTCAATTACGACACCTTGGGGCAACCGGTTCTCGACGCCCATTATTTCGGGCTTCTGACCCACATTTACACCTGCTCCGACCTGAGCCAGGTGCCGTTGGCGCAGACCTGGGGGATGCGCTACTTCAGATACCCGGCAGACCAGCCGAAACTTTCCTCGGTGAATCCATATCGTCTGATCGCCGTGCACGACCATTTTGGCGCCAACGCACACCTGGACAACCCGCCGGTTCGGTTGGCCGAATTGCGGACAGCGACAATCATCGGGCTTTATCCCAAGGGTTCTCCGGCGGTTCCGAAGTGGGTCACGGAAGACACGTGGCAGAAAAGCAAGACGGATTTTCTTATCGCGTGCCGTGAATGGATTCCGGGTGACTACCACCAAATGCGCGCATTCCAGAAACGTGCCGGGCATGATTTCCTGTTGACTGTACCGCAACACCCGGACGTCAGGGTGCACCTGAACGGCTTGGACCTGAGTACTGGCGACGGCAGCTTTCAGGCGTACGGCGCGCAAGTTGTCCCGGAAGACAGGGCCAAGCTTGTCCCCGGAGTCGCCTACAGCATTCAGCCGATCAACATCAGCGATACCTATCATTGGGCAATAGTACCGGACTTGACACCGCTAACGTTGAAAGAGTGACATCTCTGATGGTTATTCCGCCTATCACATGATTTCGGGAAAATTGGTGGATTGCGTGGACGGCGGCGGGGTGTTGGTTGATTGATGAACCGCCGGGACATTCGTTGATTGGAGGATTGTGGACGTGATTATCATGCCCTTTGAATCGAACACGGTCAGTTGATTGGTGCTGTCCAGCGCGATTTCCGGTTTGTCGTGGTAGCTTTTAATTTTGCCGCGTATCTCGATTGATTTTCCTTTCAGCGCATTTGCGTCGCCGTAAAAACTGCTGTGACCGTGGAAGATAACCACTGAAAATGGGGAATTAGGAAACGGCTTGTCGAGATTCAAAAATGTCACGGTGGGGCGGATGGTGACCTGCGCGACCTTGCCGGTCACAATCATCACCTCATCGTAATGGTTGGTCGCATCCGCCGTGCCGATTTTCAACGGTGCGGAAGCGCTGGTTTTCGACAGCGCGGGCGCGTTGGTGTCCGCTGCAGGCAATTTGATGGCGATGGTCAGGACGGCAAGAATCGAAAGCAATGTTCTCATGCAAACAGTGGACGCGTTTTGCCCTGTTTCGGCAATAAAAAACGTTCTGTATCGCCATACGCCTCGCCGAGGCGACCGGCGGAAGTTCCGCCTCCGGCGCGCGGACGGTTCGGCGAGCCGTCCCTGCCAATTCTATTAAACGACGAAGCATCCCTGCCCTGAGCTTGCCGGTTCAGCGCGCTGGAATGTTGTGCGTTTTTTTGGCCTCGACAAGACCGTTCCCCGAACGAAAATAGCCGGACTTCCAAGACGGGAATAACGAAAGGAAAACATGAAGACGAAACTGTGGTACGCCATCATCATCGCCTGCGTTGCCGGGATGAACTGTCTGGCGGAGGACATTGCCACCTTGGACGGTAAAAAATATGAAAACGTCAGGGATGTCGCCGTAAAACCCGATGGCCTTTTTTTCGTGGCTGAAACGGAAGGCTCGCTCAAGGGGGTGAAAGTTCCCTGGAACAATTTGCCCGACGCCACCAGGCAAAAATATCATTACGACCCCTACGAGGTGGCGCTGGCCTTCGCCCGGCAAAATCAGCCGGTTTATCTGAAAAAGGACCTGGCGTTCTCGCTGGACCAACTGGAGACGGCCAAGAAAAAGGCCCAAGCCGAACACAAGCTGCTCGGCTTCATCATGGTGTGGGACAACATGTTTGTGCCTGGCAATCCAATGGGGGGACAAGGTGGCAACTCCTGTCTGTCCCATTTTTACGTTGTCTTTCACGACAACCTTGTGCTGGTGTTTGTGCGGCACGAAAGCGAACTGGGCAACGTTCCCGACGCAGTGAAAAAAGGGTTCAACGGTCCCGATGAAGGCGGATTTGCGCCAAACATGGCGGTGGTTACCGCGGATTGCTCGCAGTTTGTCTGCGAAATCCCCTCCGGCGGCGAACACTCCAACGGCCAGATCCGCGAACAAATCTTCCGCCAGAAGATTGCCGTTATCAAAAAGTTTCTCGAAAGCCAGGAAACCTCCAAAGGCCAGACCAAGTAAGTCCATGGCTTAAACCCCTGATCGGTTAGAATCAGCCACCCATGAAAATTTTGTTTATTGGCGGCACCGGCAAAATCAGCACGGCGGTCAGCCAACAGGCGATCGCAAAAGGATTCGAACTCTATTTGCTCAATCGCGGGCTGCAGGGGAAAAATCCACCCGGCAGCCACAGCTTGACGGTGGACATCAACCAGCCGGATGCGGTCCGCGCCGCGCTGAAGAATTTGCAGTTCGACGCCGTCGTGGATTGGATCGCATTCACGCCGGAGCATATTGAACGTGACCTCGCGCTTTTCAAAGGCCGGACCCGGCAGTTTGTTTTCATCAGCTCCGCCTCGGTTTATCAGAAGCCTCCCACCCATTACCTGATTACCGAGTCCACGCCCTTGCAAAATCCGTTCTGGGATTATTCCCGCGACAAAATCGCCTGCGAAGAGCTTTTAATGCGCGCTTACCGCGAAGAAAAATTCCCCGTCACCATCGTCCGCCCGTCATACACCTACAACCACTATTTTCCCGTCGCGGTGGGCGGATTCGGCTGTTACACGCTGGCCGACCGGTTGAAAAATGGCAAGCCCGTCATCGTCCACGGCGACGGCACATCGTTGTGGGTGATGACGCACGCCGAGGATTTCGGGCGCGGCTTTCTGGGATTGCTGGGCAATCAACAAGCCATCGGCGAGGCCTTCCATATCACCTCGGACGAAGTGCTGACGTGGGACCAGGTTTATCAGACCATCGCCGAAGTGTTGGGCGTGAAAGCCAACATCGTGCATGTCACGTCCGATTTTATTGTCCGCGTGGCGCCGCAGTTGACGGGGAATTTGTTCGGCGACAAGAGCTGGAGCACCGTTTTCGACAACCGCAAAATCAAATCCGTTGTGCCCGGGTTCAAGGCCGTCATTCCCTTCAGCGAAGGCATCCGGCGCGCCGCCAAGTGGTTCGATGCCGACGAAAAACGCAAGTGGCTGGATGTGACGGTAAACACCGAAATCGAGCAAATTCTGAAAGCTTACCAAAAATAGCCAGGTAGTGTCGATAAGGCGCGCCAGCGGGTAGTGCCTTAATTTGAATTGTTGGCTGGTTCATGCGGTGTTATATTCTGGCCGTGGGGGTGTTCGGTGTCGAACCGAATGCCGGTTGGATGTAGAGCCGCCAGCAGCTTCCCGCCACCCCCATGATTCTCATTTTCCGGTTTCAAGCGGTAGGCTCATTGTATCGCCAAATTTGGGGGCGGATATATCGAGGCGTTGCTTAAATTCACTCCACGTTAGACAGCTTTTCATCAAAAAAACGGCGTTGGAAAGGTGCTGTTGTAATTCGGGCACGCCGATGTCCTCGGTTAAATGTTGGTGATGTTTCCTTGCTCGGTTTCCAGAAGGGGTTTTGGGGTTCACTTCCCGCAACTTTTTCAGGATTCCGGGAGCCAACCGGGAATATACAACGTCGTTTGTCCAATGCCCTACATAAGACGGCTTTTGGGTTCCAGTGCTAGGAGGAAAAGCCACGTTTTTAAGTCGGAACAACTGTTTGTAAAATTCGTTTGGAAATCGTCGCGTCCATTTTGCCCATTCGTCTTTGATGTAAAGTTCCAATATCTTTTGTAGTGCCGCGCTGTCTCGCACCTCTTGGTATCCCGTGACTTCATCAACCAACGCAATAATTCCAACTTTTGCCAAAACACGGGTGATGATTTCACATTGTTCTGCAACCTCACGCTGCCTCTTTCCAAGATTCTTTTCCCGCTTCCGAGCCTCCAATATCGCATCGCACAAACGAGGCAAAATCGTTGCTTCATAGGCCAGCGCCGATTTGCCGCCTCTGCCGGGGCGAATAAATCGCAATGGGTCTAAAAGCTCCATGGCTAACTCGTTGTCAATGTAGGGTTTAATTGACTCACCTCCTAAAAATTCCTTTAATAACCCGCCATGGGATTGACCCAGCCCCAGAGCTTCCTGCATTCCGCGCCCCGATAAGACGCGCTTTCCGCCTTCTAGGACGTAGCATTCAAGCTCACGGTCTCCCAATTTCAATTTTTTGTCCGGTGTTCCAAAAATGGCTTTTGGAAAGCTCCATCGGACTTCCGCGCCCTTTTTGGCAATTTCGGTCAGACGTTCTGCGGACAAGGACTCTGCGCGAGCCTTTCCGCCCATTGATTGAATTGAATCATCAGTAAGCATATATTGATTTTACCACTCGTTTCCCTTCTTGCAAGCAGAAAGTTGTAAATAGTTGTTGACTGCTTGCAGGAGTTCTGTCATCATCTTGTCATGGCAAACATACTGAAAACCGAAAAGAAAGTGGCGGTGATTTCCATGCTGGCGGAAGGCGCGTCCATCCGCGCAGTTGAGCGCATCACCGGCGTCAACCAGAACACGATTATGAGCCTTAACCGGCGCGTGGGAGATGCCTGTGCAAAAATCATGGATGAAAAAATGCGCGGTCTGAATTGCAGGAATTTGGAAATTGATGAGATTTGGGGATTCATCGGCGCGAAGAAAAAGAACGCCGAGCGTGCCGGAGCTTATGGCGATGTCTGGACGTTCATCGCGCTCGACGCCGACACGAAGCTGATTCCGTCTTTCATTGTCGGCAAGCGTGACGCTTACCACGCCAAAGCGTTCATGGATGATTTGGCTTCCCGCATGGCATTGCGTGTCCAGATTTCATCTGACGCGCTGGCGGCTTATCCTGACGCATTTGACCGCAGTTTTGGGGCGGATGCGGATTACGGGCAGATTGTAAAAACCTACTCCGTCACCCCTCTTGGTAACGCAGCAGCACCCGCCGCCGTTCGGTATAGTCCTGCGGAAGTTGTGAAAGTTGAGCGCACGGTTGTTTCGGGTATGCCGGACATGGCGCGGATTACAACATCGCACATCGAGAAACAGAACCACACCTTGCGGATGCACTGCCGACGACTGACTCGCCTCACAAATGCTTTCAGTAAAAAATATGAAAACTTTCAGGCTGCGGTCGCGCTGAATTTTTGCTATTACAACTTCGTGAAAACGCATCTGGCAATCCGCATGACGCCAGCAATGGCTGCTGGCATTGAAAAGAGCTATTGGACAGTTGCCGAACTGGTTGAACGATGTGGTGAATAATCCTCCATAAAAAAACCATTAAGAAAGGAATATTGTGAAAGTTGAAATTTTTACTCTTTGTGAATTTGCAAATGCCGACCCCACCAATGGGAAAATAAACATCATGGGAACATTTGACCATATTATGGGTTTTCAAACACCTGTTGTATTTCCATGCGCCATCGCTATTAGAATGAGATTTGGGATTGTTGAAAACGGAACCAAGAAAATCCGCCTCTCGTTTATTGATGCCGACGGCGCTCCCGTGATGCCCACGATTGAGATTCCACTCAATGTCCAAATAGCGGCAGGGGAGTTAACAGCCACTGTCCCGTGCGTTGTGATAATGCAGCAAATAAAAATACTCCATTTTGGTGAGTATTCGATTTCGTTGGCGGTTGATGCGAATGAGGTGGCTGCAATTCCTTTGATTGTAAAGCGTGTTCAGGCACCACCGATGCCGAACCTTCCGTTGCCTCCACCCCCGGCGCCTGCGCCGTAAACGTGTTCTTATGTTTCATATCGCTTATCGTAAAGACACTATCAGAGCCAAAGTGTTCAGTCAACGTAAAACAATTAGCAATCCAAGTGCCACAGCCAAAAAAACAAAATGGCGAATAAACAGGACTATCTAGCCAGATTGCAAGTGACCGTTTCTCAGTTGCACAACTGCGGAGCGGTTTGGCGTGAATCTGTGCCTGTCCGCGAAGTGTTTCGCGGCAAGACGCTTTGGAATGGAGAAGTTGAAGTTTTTGACCTGACCGGACATCCAAAAGCCAAACGCGCTTATGGTTGGTCACATCCAGATGGCGCGGACAATAAAACGGAACGATTCGTCACCGTGCTTGAAATTCCGCCGGTAGTTTCACCGGAAACAGCGGTAAAAATGTCGATTTATAGCGACATTAAGGGGGGACAAATAAAATGAGAAAAAGCAATCCGCTTGTTTTGTCCGCAATTTGGATTGGCGTGGGGGTATGGCTTGCTTTGGACGGCTACATCAAAATCGTCATTTTTTTGATCGCAGCAGCCGTTTTGATAGTAACGATTCAATTTGGAGTTGGGTGGCTTTTAGATAGAATTGGTCGGAATCGGGAGAAATCAAAAAATAAGAAATCAAATTAAGGCACTACCCGCCAGCGTTTTGGACTGCGGTGGCCCTCCACCGCTTTGGAATCACGCTCAGCAGTCATCCGAACCAAAAGCGCCAGCCGCCGTCGCGCCGCGAAGGCGGAAGGTCTGGCGCACTCCAGAACGCTTCGCGCATTCCTCGTCCCGCATGAAATCGGCCCTGCTCACTGGTCCTGCGCCGCCAGAAACCGTTCGGCGTCAATCGCTGCCGCGCAGCCCGCGCCCGCTGCGGTGATGGCTTGGCGATAAACATGGTCCGCACAGTCGCCCGCCACAAATACACCCGGCACATTCGTCATCGTGCCTTTCCTGGGAATGATGTAACCGTTCGCGTCCATTTCAATCTGGTCTTTGAAGATTTCCGTGCTGGGCGAGTGTCCGATGGCGACGAACACGCCCGCGCAGTTCAGAACAGATTCTACGCCGGACTTGAGGTTTTTCAATTTCACGCCGGTCACCTTGTCCTGTTTGGGGTCGAGAACCTCGGTCACGACCGAATCCCAGACTGGTTTGATTGTTTTATGAGCGTGAACGCGTTCGGCCATGATTTTGGACGCGCGCAATTTGTCGCGCCGGTGAATCAAGTGAATGACCGAACCGAAGCGCGTCAGGTAAAGCGCCTCTTCGCAGGCGGAATCGCCGCCGCCGACCACCGCGAGCGGCTGGTTGCGGAAAATTGGCAGTGCGCCGTCGCAGGTGGCACAATACGTCACGCCCTTGGTTTCCAGCAAATCCTCGCCGGGCACGCCGAGATGCCGATGACTCGCGCCGGTGGCGATAATGACCGTCTGCGCCTCGACCCGTTCACCATCAACGGTGAGGGTGAAGGGCCGTTTGGAAAAATCCGCCTTTTCAACGACGCCAAAGCTGGCGCGCGCACCGAAACGTTCGGCCTGTTTCTGCATCCGCGTCATCAATTCGTAGCCGTCCACACCTTCGGGGAAGCCGGGATAATTTTCGACGACACTGGTGGTGGTGAGGAGGCCGCCGGGTTGTTTGCCAGTGAGCACGAGCGGGGCGAGATTGGCGCGCGCCGTGTAAAGCGCCGCCGTCCAGCCAGCGCATCCTGAACCGATAATGACCACTTTTTCCATAAGCCGCGAAAGGTAGTGCCGGAACTCGAAGGTTGCAAGCCGGAGCGCCGATTTTGGCAGCTGTTCAGTTGGAAATATAAATGGAAACGTTACGCGCGTTCTTGATACATGCGGGTAGCCAACATTACGAATCCGACTGAGGCAAGAAGGAGAATCGGAGCCGCAAACGCTGCCATGACCAAGGGCAAACCCAGGATGTCATTTGCATCTTTTGAATCTGCCACCGCAAAAAATCCCCAGAGCAGAAACAACAACTCAGTAATTATGAAGCTCGCACTGATGGACAACAATTTGGTGCGCACAAATCCAGCGAGCACTAATGAAACCAAGGCATTCACCGCCAACAAATCAAAAATGAGCAAAAGCAATCCCATAACGCCCCAGACGAGCAAGAACTGAGCCACGCTGGAACCGCCTTGCCACGGCCGCGCACTTTTATTCTCAATAATAAATGCGGCGATTTTTCCAAATTCCAAATATAGTCGGCGATACTATCGCCATTCGTGTTTCGGGTATTTGCGCTGCAACTCGGATTTGATGCGTGGATAGTGTTCGCGCCAGAAGTTTGCCAAATCCTGCGTCACTTGAATCGGCTTCATGCCCGGTGTCAAAATATGAACGACCACCTGAACGCGGCCCATCGCAATCTTCGGCGTCTGCGTCACGTCGTAAAGTTCCTGAATCCGCAACGCGATGTGCGGCGACTGGTTGTTTTCGTAAACCACCTTTGGCGTGCGGCCATTCGGCAGTGACAGCCGTTCCGGCGCGTGCTTGTCCAGCAACTCCCGCTGCGCTCCAGATAGCCACGATATCACCAGCGGTTTCACTTCGCGTTCCTTGATGTCCTTGTAACTCACCGCACCGTGGCAGAGTTGTTCAATGATGTGTTTGCGGTCGTCTTCGGCAAACGGCGGAAGTTGGAGCTCGGGGCAATGCCGGCATAGCAGATTCAACCGCGCCAGCCATTGCTCGACGGCGTGGTCCCAGTTCGGCAACGGCAACCGGCCCGCAATAATTTCATCAGCCAGCAACCGTGCCGCGGCGTCGGCGGGCGGAGGCTCAATCCGTTTGGCGGATAACGCCAGTCCACGAAAACGTTCCAGTTCGGCGGCCTGAACTCGTTTGGTTGTGGCATCGAACTGGACGTGCAACTCGGATTTCAAGTCGTCAGGAAAAAGCACACGGAGCCATTCAAGTTCAATCGCCGTCGCCAGTGAAAGGATGGTGTTCACTTCCCGGCCCTCGACTTCGCGAACTTCGGCAGCGACCAAAAGTTGGCTATGCTGCACGGCACTTTCCCGCGCCAGCACGCCGCGCCGATTATGGACCAATTCGCAACGAAGCGTCCCCTGATCCAATCGCCGCGCCACGCGGTCGCTGAACCCGATAAGAATACATTTCTGCAACGCCTCGTCCTTAATCTCGCGCGGTTTGGTATCAAGCCCTTCGTCCTTGGCAATCCGCAGAAATTGTTCGAGCAACGGGCCGACTTGTCGCGCGGTGACAGCATGAATGCCGAGCTTGCGGCAGGCGTCGAGGCGGAACTGATTATTTGCGGCGTAACTCCACGCCCGCATCAGAATCCAGAAATCCGATGACGCCTTTTCACCGAACAAATCCTCGCGGAGTGAGATTGTGTCGCGATCCACATTGCGCAGCAGCAAATCGCGTCCCTGCGTGAGGGCGGCGACGAGGCAGGCCTGATGGACGCAACCATATTCCTGCGCGGCGAGCAGCATTCGCGAATAACGCGGATGCACTGGAAACGCGAGCATCTTGCGGCCAATGGGGGTGATTTGTAGCGCAGGCTGGCAGCCTGCGATATCGCCGATTGGCAATCGGCTGGATCGGGAATCATCGCCGCTCGTCCGCAGGATTCCATCCTGCGATACAGCAGATTGACAATCTGCGCTACCGACTGCATTGCGAACCTCTTTCACCGCCCCCAAATCGAGCAACAATTCCTCGGCGTGAGTGAGCGAAATTTCATCCGGCTTTTCCAGCCACCTGAATTTCCGCAAATCCTCCACGCCCGCCGCTTTCAAAGTCAGCACCACTTCGGCGAGATCGAGACGTTTGATTTCCGGCAACTGCTGCGGTGCGCGTTCGTCGTGTTCCGGCCGTGACCAAAGCCGGATGCAACGGCCCGGCGCGGTCCGGCCGGCGCGACCAGCACGTTGGTCCGCGCTGGCCTGGCTGATGCGTTCAATCAACAGCGTGTTGATGCCGCGGTTGGCATCGTAACGCGGAATACGCGCCAGCCCGCTGTCAATCACCAGCCGCACGCCGTCAATCGTGATACTCGTCTCGGCGACGTTGGTGGCCACAACGACTTTGGGCTGGTCATAGCGCGCGACGGCAGCGTCCTGGTCGCGTGGCTGCAATTCGCCGTGCAGGGGCAGGAGAATGTAACCTTTCGATTCCGGCGTGTGACGAATGGCCTCGATGGTTTGAGAAATTTCAAACCCGCCCGGCATGAACACCAACACATCGCCGCGTTCGCTGGAACGGACATGGTTGGCGAAAGCGTCCGCCGCCAATTCCCAGACCGGTGGTGGATTTGGCCCAAGCCGATGCGGCAGATATTCGATTTCAACCGGATAAACGCGGCCTTCGGAAGATAGAACTGCGCAGGAAAATTGCGAGTGAACAAGCCCCTCGCCCTGTCCATCTCCCCGCCGGGCGGGGAGAGGGTGGCTTCCAGCCGGGTGAGGGGTTGATTTAATTTCGTTCAGATATTCCTCCAACGCCCCGGCATCCAACGTGGCGGACATGACGGCGATGAGCAGGTCGGGACGAAGCGTTTCCTGGATGTCCAGCGCGCGGGCGAGTGTAATATCGCCGTAAAGATGGCGTTCGTGAAATTCGTCGAAGATAACCGCCTGCACGCCACGCAAGACCGGGTCTTGAATTAGTTGCCGAAGCAAAATCCCTTCGGTCTCAAACTTGATGCGCGTGGCATCGCTCGTCGCGTTTTCGAAGCGAACCTGGTAACCGACTTCACGCCCCAGCTCGACGCCGAGTTCCTTGGCCACGCGTGACGCGAGCAAACGCGCCGCCAGACGGCGTGGCTGAAGTATGACGACCTGCCCTTTGCCGAGCAGACCGTGCTTGAGCAGCATTTGCGGGACCTGGGTGGATTTGCCGGAACCGGTCGGCGCTTGCAGGATGAGCCGCTTCGTCGCCTTGAGCGCGGCGACGATGTCGTGCTCAATTTCGTAAATGGGCAATCGGTCACTCATGCGCGTGCATATTCTAGCGCCTTGCGTGAAATGGGAAAAACAAAACGGTCGGTACACGAAAAGGAAACCGCTCATAGCGAAAAAGCGGAATCTGTAACAAAACGACAAGATGAAAGTTGGCATTCAATTTGCGCTACGCTTTTGGAGGTAACGAGTCGAACTCGATTTAGATTTGTGCGTATGGGCGGCAAAGCTACAATTTAGCCGAGTGGGCATCCGATGAACGAGAATTTACGAGTTTTCCAGCACTGGTTCTGGCTTTCACTGGCGATAACTATTTTGTTGGGAATTGTGCTTCATATCGCGACTCGGCGACGGCATTTATGGCTGCGTTACACAGCGGCGGAAGCCGCATTTTGGCTTCGGCTTGGCCTTCCCAAAAAACTTGTTAATGCTTCGCGCCGTTTTTCCGAAAGCGGGAAAAATAAATATGCGCTTTGGATTCTAGTCATTGCTTGGGTTCTTTTAACTTCTCTCTGCGGAGGATTCTATCTCTATTTCAAACACCGGCTTCCAAGCAAAAAACCGCCTGAGGCTGTGACGCTCTACGATATTGGCGCGGGAAAAAATAAAACCGGCGATTATCTCGGAGCGATCAGCAATTTTGCGAAAGCCATAGAGGTATATTCTAATTACGCTGAAGCCTACAGCTTCCGCGCCAGAGCTAAATATAATCTCGCCGATTACAAAGGTGCCATCACAGACGCCACCAAGGCTATCCAGTTGAACGCGGATTGGTCTCCAGCTTACAACGTTCGCGGTTTTTCAAAATTTTACCTCCAAGATTACAGGGGATCCGTTGAAGACTTTGATAGATTCATCAAATTAGACACCAGTTACGCTTACATCTATAATCAACGCGGTCTCGCCCGAGCTAACCTGACAAATTATCCGGCGGCGATTGCCGATTTTACCAAAGCCATCAAGTTAAAGCCGGATTACGCGATGGCTTACTATGATCGCGGCCTGGTCAAACTGGGCATGACAAATTATGCCGCGGCCATCGTGGATTTCAGCAATGCCGTCCAATTTCATCCGGATTTTCCCGATGCTTACAACCGACAGGGGCTTGCCGAATGGCATCTCGGTAATTTTTCCAAAGCGATTGTTGATTATAACAAAGCCATCGAGTTGGACCCTGACTTTTGGCCGCCCTGCAATAATCGCGGGCTGGTCAAAAGCGACCTCAATCATTACGCGGAGGCTATTGTTGACTATGATAAAAGCATCAACCTGAATCGCACCAATGCGATCGTTTATTTTAACCGCGGAATGGCCAAGTATCATCTCGGAAACAACGCAGGGGCGATTGCAGATTACCAAAAGGCCATTGAATTGGAGCCTGCCGACGCTTCGGTTTATGCAAATCTCGGGCTCGTTCAAAACGATCTGTTCCAATTTGAATCCGCGTTAAGGAACTATCGAAAGGCATTGCAGTTTAATTCCGTCTTGGACGAATGCAGGTTTCGCATTTGGTTGATCCTTTCGCGCTCAGACGACCGGCCCGGAGCCACAGAAGATCTGAAAGAATATCTGGATTCTCAAAAGCATAAAAAATTTACTTGGTCCGAGGCGGTGGGATTTTTTCTGGTAGGGGAGTTTTCTGAAAAAAGTTTCCTGGCTTGCGCTAAATCATCCGACGAAAAAACGCAAATCTGGTGGCGTTGCCGGTCAAGTTATTATGTCGGCATGAAACATCTGGTTTCCGGAGACAAAGTCGGAGCAATGGATTTTCTGGAACAGTGCTTAAACACTCAGGAAACAAACTTATCAGAATACATCAGCGCCAAAGCTGAATTGAAAGCTCTGAAAAAAGTAATCCCGCCGCAATCAGCTACGCCAAGACCCAGCCGGGTTGGATTTCAGAATCCAGTTCAGTGGCCGGCACTTTGTGAAGCAGTTTTCTTTCAGCCAGAATGCCGATCATCGCCGCGTTGTCGGTGCACAGACTTTTTTCCGCGAGACGCAGCGTAAAACCTTCGCGTTGGCACGCGGTTTCCAACTCACGGCGCAAGGCGCGGTTGCACGTCACGCCACCCGACGCCGTCACGCAACGCACCTGGTTTCGCTTCGCCGCACGGATGGTTTTGGTCACAAGCACCTCAACAATCGCTGCCTGAATGCTGGCGCACAAATCGCGCACGCGTTGCGCGTCATCCAGCAACTTCGGGTGGTCGCGCAGGAAATAGCGCACGGAGGTTTTCAAGCCGCTGAAACTGAAGTCGTCACTTGCGTCATGAATCAACGGGCGCGGGAAATCGAACGCTTTTGGGTTCCCCTGGCCGCCCAGCCGGTCCATCTCCGGTCCGGCGGGGTATGCGAGGCCCATCAACTTGCCGGTTTTGTCAAAACATTCGCCGGCAGCATCGTCCATCGTTGAGCCGAGCACACAAAGTTTCAGTTCCGTTTCCACCAGCACCAGCAACGTGTGCCCGCCGCTGACGATGAGGGAAACGTTCGGTTGGAAAGCGGAAAAGTCGGCGGTGAAACGTGTTGTGGTTTCACTTCCCCTCACCCGGCCTCCGGCCACCCTCTCCCCGCTCTGCGGGGCGAGGGACACAGCGGCGGGCGACGTAGTTGCAACAATCCATGGCGAATACAAATGCGCCTCGTGATGGTGAATCCCGACGAACGGTTTGCGCAGGGAAAAGGCGACGGCCTGCGCGGCCTTGAATCCGACGAGCAGCGCCGTCGGCAAACCCGGGCCTTGCGTAGCGGCGACGGCGTCGAGCTGTCCGGGTTCCACGCCCGCTTCACTCAACGCGGCCCGCACGACGGGCAGGAGGTTTCTCAAGTGTTCGCGCGCGGCGAGTTCGGGCACGACACCGCCATATTCGGCGTGCAGTTTGACTTGCGACGAAACGACGCTGGACAAGACCCTGCCATCACGCACGACGGCGGCGCTGGTTTCGTCACAGGAAGTTTCGAGCGCGAGAATGGTCATGTTTGTCGTAGCGGCGCGTCGGCAGACCGCCGCATTTTCTTCGGGAAACTGAATTGTCCGGCTTTCTGCCGAAAGTCGCTACGCCTGTATTGCCGGAAACGCACTCATTTTGCCGCTGTTCCTTCCGGTTTGGACAGATCGTCGTAAAGCAGGATGCCCCGGAGCAAATCCTCGGCGCGGGTGAGTTGCGGGTCCTGGATTTTTGAGAGTCGCACCTGATTGGTTTCATTGAGCGATTCAAATCCGCCGGGCGCGCGCTTGAATTGCAACAGGGCCTCCTCATCGTCGCTCATCGGCACGACGATGTCCGGCGTGATGCCGTGCTCGTGGATGACCCGGTGGCTGGGTGTGTAATACTTCGCCGTTGTGAGCTTGAGGGCGGAGCCGTCTTCGAGGGGAAAAATGCTCTGCACCGAGCCTTTGCCGAACGTCTTTTCACCGAGAATGATGGCGCGATGCAAATCCTGCAGACAGCCGGTGACGATTTCCGATGCGCTGGCGCTGCTCAGGTTGACCAGCACCACGATGGGCATGCCATGCAATTCGTCGCCGCGTCCCGCCGACAGCCGGACGGAATTTTGCGCGGAGTCGCGGCCTTCGGTGGAAACAATCAACTGGCCGCGTGGAAGAAATTTCTGGCAAACGTTCACCGCCTCGTCGAGCAACCCGCCGGGGTTCCAGCGCAAATCGAGAATCAACGCCTTCATGCCTTGAGCCTGGAGCTTTCGCAATGCGGCTTCGAGTTCGTCGCCGGTTTTGTCGCCGAATTGGGCGATGCAGATGTAACCGATTTCGTCATCGTTGAGCGGGAATCCCTCTTTGCCGTTGATGTCCTCGACCATTTTCGTCTGAATGACGTCGCGTGTGAGCGTGTAACTCTTCACCATGCCGGATGACGGTCGTTGAATGGTCATGGTCACCTGTGTGCCCGCCTTGCCACGCAGTTTTTTCACTGCGTCCTCCAAAGGCATATTCACCGCGTCTTCGCCGTTGATTTTGATGATGCGGTCGCCGGCCAGGATGCCCGCGCGGAATCCCGGCGTGTCTTCCATCGGCGTGATGACGGTCACGTAATTGCTCCGCACCGTGACGTAGAGCCCGAGTCCGCCGAACTGTCCCTCCGTGTCATCCTGCAAGTCGTGATAGGCGGCGGGGTCCAGGAATTCGCTGTGCGGGTCGAGCACCTTGACCATGCCTTTTGCCGCCGCGTAAGTCAGGTCTCGATACGTCAGGTTCTGGCCGTCCACGTATTCCGTGCGTACTTTTTGGAGCACGTCCGAAAACAAGTCCAGATTCTGATCCATGGTGTCGTTCTTCTCCGCCGCACGCGCAGAACCCAAATAAATCCACGCACCGACGAGAAAATTCACCGCCAGCACCAAGATCACCAGACCGTAAATCAAACGACGTTTCATAAACTTCGGCACGCTATCATAAAAACATCCAAACTCGAAGAAAAACTCAAACCCGACTCTGCAACGCGCGTAGCTTGAGACTGCCGCCGGAGCGCGAGTTGTCCCAACTCGCAGCGCTTCCGAAAAGCCAACCGCTGCGGATTGAGGACAATCCGCGCTCCGCTGGCGGCAAGCGCGTCGGCGGCGGTGTCAAGTTGCGCCTTTCCGCAACAACGACTCGACGAACGGGAGGTCGCCGGGCACGGTGACCTTGGGATTGGGCGCAACCCGCGAAACGAGCCGGACTGGCTGGCCGATCAATTCGCACGCCGCCGTGTCGTCGGTGAACACCAGTTTGCGCTGCCGCGCCTCCATCAATGCACGGCGGATGACTTCGACGCGAAACGTCTGCGGCGTTTGCACCGACCAGAGCCGCGAACGGTCGAGGGTGCGTTGCACCAACCGGCCGTCGGCGGATTCCTTGATCGTGTCCGTCACCGGCTGGGCGGCGACGGCCGCGCCGGTTTCTTCAGCCCGCTTGATGGTCGCTGCAATCAACTCCTCGCTTGTGCAAGGCCGCGCCGCGTCGTGAATCGCCACGATTTCCGTCTTCGCCGACAACGCCTCCAGGCCATTCCAGACCGAGTCCTGCCGTTCTGCGCCGCCCACGACGATGCGGAAGGGCTTTTGAAATTTAAATTTTGCCGCCAGTTTCTCAAACGCCGGCTGCATTCCCTTGCGCACGACCAAAACGATTTCGCCGATGCACTTCGCATCGTTGAAGCGCCGCCACGTGTGCGCGACGACGGGACGCCCGGCCACTTCGAGAAACAGTTTGTCCACCTTCGGTCCCATGCGGGAGCCTTTGCCGGCGGCGACCAGAATTGCGGCGTTCATTTGAAATAAAATCACGGCGATTTGGCCGGTTGCCAATCCAAAACTTTTAACTGCACCGAGCGATTGCCATTGAATTCGTTCATTTGTGGTGCAAACGCCAGGTCAAACTTCCCGACGGGCAACGATTCGTTGCCGCCGTTCCACCAAACCGCTTCCAACACCGCGCCGCCCGCAGCGCCGTAGCCGCCAGGCGGCGAAGGCGTGTCCGTCACCCACATTTTCACGTGCTGCTTGTCCGCGCCGATGCGCTGGAGGGGACGCTGATGGGCCAGGTTGCGCGCGCAAAATTGCACCGATGGATTTCCCTGGCCCGTCGGTTTCAACCGCGCCAGCTTCCCGAGCGATTCCAAAGTGATTTCATCCAGCCCGACCTCCGCGTCGAGACGCAACGACGGTTGCAGGTCATCCGGCTTCAATGCGCGTTGCGCAAGTTCATTCAAGCGTTGCCGCAGCAAATCAATCTTGTCCGGCTGAATGCTCAAACCCGCCGCCATTGCGTGTCCGCCGTGCCGCACGAGCAAATCATCGCATTCCCCCAACGCCGCGGCCAGATCGAAACCGGCGATGCTGCGGCCCGAGCCGCGCCACTCCCCGCCTTCGCCGCCAATGATAATGGTTGGGCGGTAAAATTCCTGCAACACGCGCGACGCCACGATGCCAACCACGCCGATGTGCCAGAGCAACTGGCCTTCGACGATGACGAAATCAGTTTGCGGGTTGAATTTCGCCCGCACCGCGCCGATGACTTCCTCGACCATGCCGCGTTCGATTTTTTGACGTTCGCGATTGCGCGCGTCGAGATTTTGCGCCAGCGGCATGGCTTCAGCCAAATCGCGTGCGAGCAAAAGTTCCAATGATTCTTCGGCGGTTTCGAGGCGGCCGGCGGCGTTCAGGCGCGGCGCCAGCTGGTAGCCGACTTCATACGTGCCGATGGGTGCGGATGATTCAGCGACTTTCTTCAATGCGACCAGGCCGGGCCTCTGCGTTTTGTCCAATCGTTCCAGACCGGCAGAAACGAGAATCCGATTTTCACCGGTGAGCGGCACGAGATCGGCAATCGTGCCCAGCGCGACCAGGTCGAGCAGCGGCTTCAAATCGAATTCCAACGCCCCGGGCAGGCCGGTTTGGCGTCCGCGTTTGATCAAGGCGTGGGCCAGTTTGAAAGCCAGGCCAGCCGAGCACAGTTCGGTGGATGCAGTTCGGAGTTCGGAGTTCGGAGTCCGGAGTTGGACCTGCGGATTGACAAGCGCAACCGCTTCGGGCGCCGGATGTGAAACCTGATGATGGTCGAGCACGATGACGTCCACGCCGCGTTCGCGCAACGAGCGGATAGTTTCAACGGCCGTCGAACCACAGTCCACGGCCAGCAGCAACCCGGCCGGACCGGTCGAGCCGGAGCCTTGCGGTTGCGGGAATTTCCTGAGGCAATTTTCAACGGCGTCCTGGCTGAGGCCGTAGCCTTCGTCCATGCGATGGGGCAGATAAAAATCCACCTGCCAGCCGAGCGAACGCAAGACTTCAAGGAGCAACGCGGTGGAGGTGACGCCGTCCACATCGTAATCGCCGAAAATGAGGAGCGGTTCACCGCGTTCGCGCGCGAGCAGGAGCCGGTCAACGGCGGCGGCCATGTCCGGCAACCGAAACGGGTCGGCGAGATTTTTCAGCCGCGGCTGGAGAAAATTCGAGATGGCGGACGGTTCGCTTAAACCGCGATTGAGCAGGCATTGGGCGAGCAGCGGCGAAATCTTGAGTTGTGACGCCAATTGGCCGGCAAGCAACGGTTGCGGGGGCGCGAGCGACCAGCGAAATTTCATTTTTTGTTTGACCGCAGATTACGCGGAAGAACACGGATTAAAAACGAAAATGAATCCGCCCTGGAGAACCATGCCATCCGCGATTTATATTTCCTTTTCACGTTGAGCGGCGGTGACGGACAGCGCGATGGAAATCAGAAATATACCGGCCACGACCAGCAGCGAAACGCCCGTGGGAATTTCGATTTGGAACCATTTCGGTTCATGCCCGTGCGGATCGAGCAGCATTTTCACACCGACGAAGACCAGCACAGCGGAGAGGCCGGTTTTCAAATGGCGGAAATAATTGATGGCGCCGACGAGCACGAAATACAGCGAGCGCAGGCCGAGAATGGCAAAGACGTTCGACGTGAAGACGATGAAGGGCTTGGTGGTCACGGCGAAAACCGCCGGGATGGAATCCAGCGCAAAAATCAGATCCATGATTTCCACCAGCCCCAGCACGAGCAGCAGCGGCGCGGGCGGGAGCCGGTCAATCCCACTGTGCGAAGCCGGTTGATTCCAGCCATCGGCATTGGCTGTGGCAGGAAAAAACCGGCGCGCGAGCCGGATGGCAATATTTTGTTCCGGCTGCGCCTTCGCATTGCCGGTGAAGAGCATCCGGCCGCCGGTGAAAATGAGAAAGGCGCCGAGGACGTAAAGAATCCAGTTAAAACTCTGGATGAGCGTCACACCGAGCGCAATCATCGCGCCGCGCATGATGAGCGCGCCGAGAATGCCCCAGAACAGCAGGCGATGCCGGGCCTCCTCCGGCACGCGGAAATAGGCAAAGAGCAGCGCGATGACGAAGATGTTGTCCAGCGACAACGAAAATTCAATGACATAACCGGTGGCAAATTCAACGGCTTCCTCCCGTCCACGCCACTGGCCCAGCGCCACGGCAAACAGGAGTGACAACGCAACCCAAACCGCGCTCCACGCCAGGGCTTCCTTGAATTTGACGGCACGCGCGCGCCGGTGAAACAGACCGAGATCGAGCGCGAGAAAAAAAAGAATGCAAAGGATGAAAATCGCCCAATGCGACGGCGTGATGGCGATCGGGCCGGACATGGCAATGGAAGCTCAGGTCTTCACCGTCGCGGCGCCTTGCATCGTCACCTGCGACGCGCCGATGGCCGGACGCTCGCCCTTGTGCCACCACAACACGAACGCACTGGAAATGAAGACGCTCGAATATGTGCCGGTGATGATGCCGATGAGAAAGGTGAAGGCGAAATCGTTGATGACGCCGCCGCCCCAGATGAACAGGCAGGCCGTGGCAATGAACACCGTTCCGCTGGTGATGATGGTGCGGCTCAACGTCTGGTTCAGCGCCTGATTGATGACTTCGCGGAACGTGCCGCGCACGCCGAGTTTCAAATTCTCCCGGATCCGGTCGAAGATGACGACTTTGTCGTTGAGCGAAAAGCCGATGATGGTCAGCACGGCGGCAACGACGGTGGCATTGAATTCGCGCCCCGAAACGGCATTGGCAATGCAGTAACAACCAATGGTCAGAAACACGTCGTGCACCACCCCGACAATCGCGCCGACGGCGAAGGAAAATTCGTAGCGGAACGCGACATAGACCAAAATGCCGAACATGGACATCAGACAGGCGAGAATGGCTGATTTCTGGATTTCCTTGCCCACGGTTGCGCCGACCTGCTGACGTCCGATGGCCTTGAATTGCGCCTGCGGAAAACCCTGGACAAGCGCCTGTTCAACCTTCTGCTCCGAACCGCTGGAAGTTGTCACACGCAGCGTTTCCATGCCGCCGCTTGCGTCCTTTTGGTATTGGATTTGCGCGTCCTTTTCACCGGTGCCGGTTATGGCGGAACGGATTTCATCCACGCCAAGCTTTTGCGTGAAGCTGAAAACAGTGCTGTCGCCGCCCAAAAAGTCCACGCCGAACAGTTTTTCGCCACGCCCGATAAAACCATAACCGAGCGATAAAAAGATAAATGCCCACGTGGCGATGAACAACGGCGTAGCCGCCTTCATAAAATTGATTTTGGCGCTTCGGATGATGTGGAGCATCGGGAGTGACTTCAGCCAGTTGCGGTCGAGCAACCAGTTGAAAATCAGCCTCGTCACCACCAGCGCGGTGAACAGGCTCGCGGCCACGCCAATGGTCAGCGTGACACCGAACCCCTTGATTTCACCGGTGCCCATGAGAATCAAAATGATGGACGAAATGAGCGTCGTGACGTGCGAATCCAAAATCGTGCCGAACGCGCGGGCGTAACCGGCGTCAATTGCACCACGCAGCGATTTGCCCTTGGCGAGTTCCTCGCGAATGCGCTCGTAAATCAGCACGTTGGCGTCCACCGCCATGCCGACGGTGAGCACGGCACCCGCAATGCCCGGCAACGTGAACGTCGCGCCGATAGAGCACATGACCCCGAGCAGGATGATGATGTTGGTGATGAGCGCGACATTTGCCGCCATGCCCGCAATGAAGTAATAGACCAGCATGAACGCGGACACGAAAAGAACGCCGTAAATCGAGGCCTTAATGCCGCTGTGAATGGAGTCTTTGCCGAGCGTCGGGTCAACATCGTTGATAAAATCGATCTTTAGCGGCGCCTTGAGCGGATTTTGCAGGACATTCGCCAGTTCCTGCGCCTCTTCGATGGTGAAAGACCCGGTAATCTGGCCGCTGCCGCCTTCAATCGGGCTTTGAATGTTCGGCGCGGAATACAATTCGCCGTCCAGGATAATTGCCATGCGGTGACCAACATAATCCCGCGTGGTCCTGGCGAATTTCTTCGCGCCATCATCGTTAAGCGTGAAATCAATCTGCGGTTCGCCCAGGTTGCCACGCACGACCATCGAGCTTTTAACGATGTCGCCGGCCAGTCCGTTCACCGGCTTTTTGCTCACGATGACCTGCTCGGTTTTCGGCGGCGCACCGCCGGGTTGCGGTTCGATGTGTTTGAGCAATACATATCCCGGCGGAATCGGCTGATGATTTGCGATGATTTCGTCGCTGTCATCTCTCACCATCCGAAATTCAAGGTAGGCGGTCTTTTGGATTTGCGTCTTGGCGCTTTCCTTGTCGGACGGTGACAAGCCCGGCAATTGAATAAGGATTTTGTTGCCGCCGGCGGATTGGATGACCGGCTCGGCCACGCCGAAACGGTCAATGCGTTTCCGCAACACTTCCACCGCCTGCGACAGCGCCGCGCTCGTCAAGTCCGACTGCGACCGCACATTGTTGGTGTCCGCGTAAAGGACGTTCGTATCCATCGAGACCAGGAACGACGTGCCACCTTGCAAATCGAGGCCGAGCTTGATCCGGCCCGAAGCGTCGCGCTGCAGCTGGTTCAAGATGAACGTGTTCGGGTAAAGCTGGTCCTTCGCACTAAGGAACGGGAAATACGGCTGGAGATCGTTCGTGGCGGCGGCCACCTGCAAACACGCGAATTCAGCATTCGTCCCGGCTTTTTGAAGCAGTTCCACCCGCGCCAGAATGTTCGTGAACGTTGCGTCCTTGTTTTCCGCGCGCCGGGAAAACTCCTGCACCAAATCGCGCGCGGTGGGCGGATAAACTTCGAAAAGTGCCCAGAGGATGATGCAGATGACGAGGATGAATCTCCCAAAATTGTTTCTTCTCATGGCGGTTCAGGATGCGGATGTGTCGCTGCTTTCAAGAATGTCCGTCACGGAAGATTTGGTCACTTCCATTTTGGCGTCGGCAGAACGGAGCGAAACGGTTTTGTCCTTCACAGTGATGACGACGCCGATGATGCCGCTGGACGTGACAACCTTGTCTCCGGACTTGAGGTTGGCGAGCATGCGGGCCTGCTGCTTGGTGCGCTGTTGCTGCGGGCGGAACAAAAGGAAATACATCATTACCCCCATCAAAACCAGCAGCATGATGGGGCTGGCAAAGAGCGACTGCAAACCGGTCGGTTGTGGCGGCTGCGCCGGCGCCGAACCGGGTGCCTGCGCCAAAAACACGTTCAAGCCATTTAAATGCATAATTAAAAAGTGGTCGGGTACTTTAGGCAAATTAACGCAATTGGCAAGTGTTATCCGTCGTCTTTCATTCGGTGTTCCGCTTTTGAGGGACTTCCAGGAAAACGAGCGAAGGCGGGGTGAAAGAAATCTTCGACACATCCATTTTTCTGAAAGGATTTGAACCGACTTCTCCGATTTTGCGGACCGGTTGAGCAGTTTTGTTTGGAGGTTGTCAGGCGTGACTTACGCAGAAATTCGGTCATGGGGGCGCAGATTGTTGCTGGGAAAGGGGCAAAAACCTCAAAAGTTGACCAAATGAGCGGATTATCAGACCATTGCGAAGCATGTCAGAACCCCCAAGAAACCATTTCTCCGAATGGCGGGAATACGAAGCAAGGGTGTTTAGAGAGGCTCGCAAAGAAACCAGCAAAGCATCAATTGGAAGGGGGTTGGGGATAGGTGACATATAAGCACCGTAAACATGACCGGCTTCACAATTAAAACTAATTTTATACTCTGACAGGGACTGTTCAGTGCCAGCAAGAAACCACAATCCCAAAGTATGATTTCCAGGCAAAAGTTCGATATGTGTCGAGTTATTATAAACGAAGGCCTTCGAAACGTTTGTTCCATCAATGCTTCGAATTAATATGGTATGCCCGTTCATCATATCACGCGGAACTGTAAGCAGACCCACCTCATTTGTTGCTCGTTGCGGGCCTTGATACCAATTGATGTGTTCGCCGGTCGTCCCACAGCCAATCCACAAAAGTGATATTCCCAGCAAGGCCGCAACCAATGCCAATTTTTTTGCGATGAAATTGGTTGAGTTCGACATATTGCGTCTGAAACAAAAATAACTTTGCCGGGGGACGATTTTTTGTCACGCACGAAATGCCGCGTTTAATGACTTCCGACGACGGTCACAACCTCCGGCTCAACCCACTTGTTGTGTTCCTTGATGAGGTCAACGAGCCGTTCTACCGCTTCGGCTTCAGGGATGTTGAACTTGATTGGCGTTTTGCCGACGTAGAGATTGATCTTGCCGGGTGCGCCGCCCACGTAGCCGAAGTCCGCGTCGGCCATTTCGCCGGGGCCATTCACGATGCAACCCATGATGGCAATCTTCACGCCCTTGAGATGCTCCGTGCGCGATTTGATGCGCGCGGTCACGGTCTGGAGGTTGAACAGCGTCCGCCCGCACGACGGGCACGCGACGTAATCGGTCTTGAAGCTGCGACACCCGGCGGCCTGCAAAATGTTATAGGCCAGGCGCAAGCTTTGTCCGCCGCCAGCTTCGCCGCGTATGAGAATCGCATCGCCAATCCCATCTGCCAGCAATGAGCCGATGACGACAGAGGCGCGGAGCAGGGCAATTTTCGGCTCAAGAGGAAACCCCTCACCCGGCTTCGCCACCATCCTCTCCCCATCCGATGGGGCGAGGGACGGGGTGAGGGGCGCGGCCAAAAAATTGATGCAATCTTTCAACAAAATGGGATTGTTCCGGCCAAGCCGTTTCAACTTCGACGCCAGCAGACGGAATGCAGTAATAGCTGGCAACTTCACGCCATCCTTGACCGTAACAAGTTGGGTTTCACAGTTGATTTCGAAATCCCGTGTTGGATCAATCTCGGCGACGTTCAAATCTTCGTAAATCGCCTCCGGTTTCACGTCGTCCTTGGGCCGAATCTTCGGTGCGACCTTGTCCCACGTGGCGCGGGTGACAACTACGCGGATGAGTTGTCCGCCGCCGCATTTGGCGCCGTCGGCAAGTTCAATTTCCGGCGTTTCGCGGCGCTCAAAGTGGAATGGGTCGAATGGAAATTCGGAGTTCGGAGTTCGGAATCCTGAATTCGCAAGGATGGGGACCTGTGCCAGTAAATCGCGGCAGACTTCGATCTCGCGCGGCGAATCTTCCGTGAGCGAAACGCGAATCGTATCGCCCAAACCGTCGCAGAGCAAAGAGCCAATGCCGATGGCTGATTTGATGCGGCCATCCTCGCCTTCACCCGCTTCGGTCACGCCGAGGTGAATCGGATAATTCCAATCCGGTCCTTCCTGTTCCAGCCGCGCCACGAGCAGGCGATAACATTCAATCATCACCTTGGGATTGGACGACTTCATCGAGAACTTGAAGTTGTGGAAATCGTGCTGGCGGCAGATGCGGGCGAATTCCAGCGCGCTCTCGACCATGCCCAGCGGTGTGTCGCCGTAGCGATTCATGATGCGGTCGGAAAGCGAGCCGTGGTTCGTGCCGATGCGCAGGCAGCGTTTCAACCGTTTGGATTCAAGCACGAGCGGCGTGAATTTTTCTTCGATCCGTTTCAGTTCAGCGGCGTATTGCTCATCGGTGTATTCCTTGGTGGCAAATTTCTTGGAATCGGCGTAATTGCCCGGATTCACCCGCACGACCTCGACCCATTTCACCGCCTCCATGGCCGCTTCGGGCTTGAAATGGATGTCGGCGACAATCGGCACGAGGCATTTTTGTGTGCGCAATTCGGCGAATAATATTTTGCAGGTTTGCCGCGTCCTTGACCGTGGGGGCGGTGATACGGACGAGCTGGCAGCCGACGGCGACGAGTTCGAGCGTCTGCTTCACGCACTCGGCGGTGTCCATCGTATCGCACGTAAGCATGGATTGCATGACGACCGGATGGTCGCCGCCGATGACGACCCCACCGTGCGCCGGATCGCCGATGACGATTTCGCGCGTTTTCCGCCGCTGATAAAAGTACGGTGATTCGCAGTAGCGCATGGGCGAATTCTTCATCGGTGGGGGGCGAAGACAACAGGCACATCACGATTGTCACGCACACTGCGCACCCAATCGCCGGTGTCGAAAAACGCGATATAAACCATGAAGCTGATGAGCAGGATCGCAAAGCCGGTCTGAATGCTGTTCAGGAATTTGGCGCTGACGGGACGGCGGCGGACGACTTCAAGCAACGACAGCATAATATGTCCGCCATCAAGCACGGGTAACGGCAGGAGGTTGATCAGGGCAAGATTCACGTTAAGAATGACACTGAACCACAGCACGCGCCGCCAGCCATCGTCGCTTTCAAAGAGATTGCTGTAAACCCGGATGATCATCACTGCGCCACCGAGTTGTTGAACGCCAATTTCGCTCTTGCGCGCAAAAAGCGCATGGAGCGTCCCGTAAATCTGACCGACGCTCGCCTTGATTTGGTCCAGGGGACGGGGATGAACCAGCATGAAATTGGTTTCCTCCCCCCACGCCAGAATGCCGAGCGAAGGGCTGCTGTTGTTTGGTTGGACCGGTCTGACGGCAAGCAGCGTACGGTCGAACGTGTCATTTCCGTGGCGGATGGTTAGCGCGAGCGGTTTGACCGGACTATTGCTCATCACGTCCTCGGCGGAAACAATGGCCATCGGACTGTAAATTTTCTGGCCGTTTAAGGCGACAATTTCATCGCCGTTGTTCAAACCAGCCAGCGCCGCCGGGCTGTTGCTCGCCACCTCGTCAACAATAACCTTCATCGCGGGGTAAATCAGAATTTGACGCAGGGATTTGCGTTCATACCACTCGGTTGGTCGGTGATACGGTGCCGCGTATGCCATCTGCTCCTGGCCATCCCGGAGGTATTTGAGGGTGATGTTCGTGCCTTCGCTGGTGATGATGCGCCAGTTAATGCTGTCCTGCAGTCCCTGGTGAAGCCCTCCCGAAGCCGTCGGGAAAAAATGGGTCACCGGATGACCGTCAATTTCCAGAATCGTATCGCCCGGTCGCAAGCCCGCATTCCACGCCGGGCCGTCAGGATCGGCCCACCCAACCGTTGTCGTATTGTCCGTCTCGTTGCTCGGACGGCCAACACCCCAAACGACAAACGCAAACATGATCGCCAGCAAAAAGCTGAACAACGGACCGGCGAAAGCAACGATGATTTTGTCCAGCGCGGAAACGTTCGGCAGTTGTTCCACGGGCGTTTCGCCCTTACCCTCGATGGCCTCCATCGTCGCCATTTGCGGCAGCGCGACATAGCCGCCGAACGGGAGGCAGCCCAGCACGTATTCCACGCCGTTGATTTTCTGTTTCCATAGCGGTTTGCCGAACCAGATGGCGAAGCGGTCAATTTTCAGGCCGCGCCATTTGGCAGCCAGAAAATGTCCCAACTCGTGGACGCCGATGAGGAGGTTGAACAGCAGAACCACCTCCAACAGGATGAAAATGTATCTCAAAATGGTCATGTTAAAGCGGAGTAACTATAGCAGTGAAATAATTTACTGCAATCTTTGCGCGAGGCCGTCAAATCGCCGCAGCTTCCCGCCGCGCCCAGGCGTCCGCCGCCAAAATTTGCTCCAGTGTGGGATGGGAAACGACCTTGTGCGCGTCCATCATGCGCCGGACGGTTCCGGTGATTTGCGGGAAATTGATTTTTTGATTCACGAACGCTTCGACCGCCACTTCGTTCGCGGCGTTCAATACCGCCGGCAGCGTGCCGCCCGCCTCCCCTGCCCGGCGCGCCAAGCTCAGCGCCGGAAACCGTTCCTCGTCCGGCTCTTCAAAGGTGAGGCTGCCAAGTTTGGCGAAATCGGTCTGCACACGTTCGCTCGGCGCGCGGTCGGGATACGTGAGCGCGTATTGAATCGGCAGGCACATGTCCGGCGTGGAAAGCTGGGCAAGCATCGCCCCATCCACAAACTCGACCAGCGAGTGGACAATGCTTTGCGGATGCACCAGCACGCCGACGCGTTCGATGCCAATGTCGAACAGCCAGCGCGCTTCAATCATTTCCAGGCCCTTGTTGAACAACGTCGCCGAATCAATGGTGATTTTCCGGCCCATGACCCACGACGGATGTTTAAGTGCGTGCTCGACCGTGATTTCGGCAAATTTTTCCCTGGGCCACTTCCTGGCGTCGCGAAACGGCCCGCCGAGGCGGTGAGCCAGAGTTTGCGGACGGAACCGGGAGGTTTCCCGTCGAGACATTGAAAAATCGCCGAATGCTCGCTGTCCACCGCCAGCACGCGCACGCCATGTTTACGCGCCTCGCGCATCACGATTTCACCGGCCATGACGAGGATTTCCTTCGAGGCGATGGCAATGTCCTTGCCCGCGCGAATGGCGGCCAGCGCCGGTTTCAGTCCCGCTGTGCCAACGATGGCGATGAGCACAATGTCCGCCGCCGGCAGCGTGGCGAGTTTGATCAAACCGTCTTCGCCGGAATAAACCCGCATCGTCGCCCCCCCAATTTTTCCAGCTCACGGGCCTTCTCCGGGTCGCTGATGGAAATCGCTTCGGGCCGGTGTTTGTGCGCCTGTTTGAGCAGCAATTCGGCATTGTTGCCGGCGGCCAGCCCGAGCAGCCGGATGCGGTCCGGCAAATCCTCAGCCACCTTGACGGTGCTGGTGCCAATGGAGCCGGTCGAACCGAGTAAAACAACGTTTTTCATTTACGATTTACGATATACGATTGACGCGACCTGATGACGTTCGCGCGGTTTTCGCCGAGGTAACGATAATCGCCAGAATTTCATCTGCTTCCTTCATCAAATTTCCCAGCCGTGCTGGTTTGACGAAGTTGTTGTCCACAAGCAATTCCATCCAGAACAAGGATTCATCGCACTCTTCTTCAACAATCCGGAGTTTGTTGATGAAATCTGAGTTTGATTTGGCCCGGCAGACGGCACGGTAATTCGCGCCAACAGAGGTTCCGCTGCGGAGCAGTTGTTTCCCCAACGTCTGGGCAATCCAGTTGCTTGGAAGCGCTGAGCAAAGTTTGACAACCCGGTTGGCATAAGCCTTCGTCCGTTGTTTCATTTCATCGCGCGTCATAAAATCTAAGAGTCAAATCTTCAGCCATCTCGTAAATCGTATATCGCAAATCGCAAATTCAAGGATGTGTTAAAATATGCCTCAAATACAAATACATGATGGGCGCGTTGAATAAAAGACTATCGAGCAGGTCGAGAATGCCGCCGATGCCGGGAATCAACCTGCCCGAGTCTTTCACGCCTGCTTCCCGTTTGAACAGTGATTCAATCAAATCGCCGATGACGGCAGCAATGCTCAGGACGATTCCGAGAATCACGGCGTGGAGGAGATTCATTCCGGTCATTTTCGCGCTGAAGAAATGCGCGAACGCCACACTCGCCGCCGTCGAAACCAGAATCGCACCGCCGAAACCTTCCCACGTTTTGCCGGGGCTGATGCGCGGGACCATTTTATTCCGGCCGATGAGCGAGCCGACGGCATACGCGCCGGTGTCACTGAATTTCGTCACGAGAATGAAATAAAGCACATAATATTTTCCGCCGTCGCCGATGCCGGGGAAGAAATTGATTTTCTGGATGAAGTTCAGCAACCACGGCACATACATCAGGCCGAACAGCGTCGCGGAAATGGCCGCAATGCCGGCCGTGTTGCTGCGTGAAACAAATTGCCGCACGCACAAACCGAGCACGAACAGGATGATGAAACCGGTTTCAAAATCGTTCACGCGCGCCGGGGAACCAGACGTGCCGAGATGCCCGGTCAGGTTCAAAAAAGTTCCCAGCATCAATAACAGCCCGCCGAACAGCCCGCACCATTTGAAGCAGACCAGGCTGCGCTTTTCGGCCAGACCGTAAAACTCCGCCAGGCCGGTCATGCCCAGAACAACCATGATGAGAATGAACACGCCCTTGGAAATCAGGGGGCTGGTGGAAAACAAGGCCGCGATGATGACCGTCCAGAGAACCACCGAAGTGATCAATCGGCGGAGAAATACTTTTGACTTTGAAGGCGTTTGGGCCGCCACAGCCACGTCTGACATGCAGGTGAAGGATAGCAAGCGTACGGGGTATTGCCAATTGCCAATTGCGGATCCGCCTTCCAAGGCGGAGGGAACATTGGAAATAAAAAGAGGCCGGGTCACTACTCCGGCCTCTCAATGAGAACTAAGCGCTCAAAAATCCATTTTCGCAGTTGCGCTACTACGAACTTTCATTGGATGCGGCACCGCAGCTTTGCGCCTTACTAACACACGAAACACTGCACGTTTGCACCTCAACTACGCGGTCACTCTACCAAATGCCCTGTTTCCCGCCAGTCACCAGTTCTGGTTACAAAAGAAACCGGGACTATAACTTTCACAAACCCATTTAGTTTTCATGCCGAACAAAATCAATAACCCGGGGGAAAACAAGGGTTTTAGTGGATTTTGTCCGGGATATAAACTCCAGATTCCCCCGGTTCAACCAATGGTCATCTTCCACGGACTCGGGGATAATTCCAGCAAACTGTGGTTTGCCGTCAGGTCACGAAATGAAATCCACGCAAGTATTCGATTTTAACGGCGCAAGAATTTGGCCACGGCTTCAGTCCGGGTGCGAACCTGCAGTTTTTCGTAAACGCGGCGGATGTAGGTGTGGACGGTTTCGTAGCTGATGCCGAGTTTGTCGGCAATTTCCTTGTAAATCAAACCCTGGCTCAACAGATCGAGCACCTGCTGTTCGCGTTCGGAAAGATTTTCCGTGGTTTGCGCCGAGGCCTCGCTTTTTTGAAACGATTGCACGACCTTGCGGGCAATGTGCATGGTCATCGGTGAACCGCCCCGGCACACATCCTGAATGGCTTCCAGCAATTCCTTGCTGGAGGTGCGTTTGAGCAGGTAACCATTGGCACCCACCGCCAGCGCATTGAAAATATTTTCCGTGTCCTCATAAACCGTCAGCATGATCACCTGGGTTTCCGGAACCAGTCGCTTCAACTGCCGCACACATTCGACGCCGTTCATGCCGGGCAGATTGATGTCCATCAGCACCACATCGGGACGCACCTGTGGCAGGTCCTTCACCGCGTCCTCGGCATTGGCATACTGGCTCACGCAGCGAAAGCCATCGGCGCGGTTGAGCACGCGGGCGAGTGTCGCTCGCAGCTTGTCGTTGTCTTCCACGATGCAAACGGAAATGGGCATGTTCTCGAATCTTAATCCTGGTCCTGATCTTAATCCTGATCCTGATCACCAACACGTTTAAGAATACGATCTGGGTTAAGCTTAAGAAAGCTTTGAAATCGGAACGGTCAGGCGCACCAGCGTTCCGCCATCGGGTCCGGGGCCGATTGAAAATCCTCCGTGAAGGCCTTCCATCCGCTTGCGCATGTTGCGAAGGCCGTTTCGCGTCGCTGCCGCGCCCGTATCCGGGCTGACCAGCCCGCGCCCATTGTCTTCGATTTCCAGGGTGAAACAGCCCGGCTGCAACTGCAATCGAATACGGGCTTCGGACGCCTGGGCATGTTTGACCACGTTGTTGACGGCTTCCTTAAAGGCGAGAAAAACATTGTGCCGGACTTCCGGTGGGATCGTGCTGGCCGGCAATTGGGCGGGCACGTCCGCCCGGTAACGCAACCCCGCCAGGGCGAAATATTCCTGCGCGTATTTGCAGATGTAATTGACCAGGCCGTCCAGCGTGTCATTGGCAGGGTTGACCGCCCAGACGATTTCGTCGAGTGAGCGCGTCGTTTCACGCGCGGTTTGAGAAATCTGCTGGGCATGCGCTTCAATTTCCTCTGGCGCATTTTTGTCCGCCCCCGCCATTTCGCCCAACAACGCCACCTGGGTAAGGTTGGCGCCGAGCTGATCGTGCAGGTCGCGGGCAATGCGGGAACGTTCGCGTTCGAGCGCTTCCCGCTGTTTGAGTATCTGCAACTGGCGATGCAATTTTTGCGTGGAAAGGTAACGCACCACGGCAATGATGAATCCCAGAAAACACACGATGGCCGTGGCGCGAAACCAGCCGGTCTCCCAGAATTGCGGTTGCACGGTGACGTCAAGGAAACTGCCGTTTTCATTCCACACGCCGTCTTCATTGCAGGCGATGACATGAAAACGGTAATGACCAGGCGGCACTTCACTGTAATAGGCAACCCGCGTGTTGCCAACCTCCGTCCACGCGGTTTCGCGACCTTCCAAACGGTATTTGAACCGCACTTCGTCTGGCGCGGTGAAATTCAGGGCCGTGTAATGAATTTCCAGTTGCACCATCAACTGCTTGTTCCCGGGCGCAATGGTGATGGATTGCGGCCACGCTGAAGCGAGCAGGTTGGTTCTTTGCTCATGTCCGTCAACGCGTACGGATTCGATCATGACCGGCGGCGGTCGCAGATTGGGTTTGAGTTCCGCCGGATTCACCGACACGAATCCTTTGACCGTGGGGAACCACAACCGGCCATCATGCGTGCGGATGGCGGCGGGCTGCGCGCCAATGGAACATTCGCGCGTTGGCAATCCGTCGGCCTCGCCGTAAGTCCGGCAGGAAATGGAGTTGGTCGTTCCCAGGGCGAAATCATCCAGCGATTTTTTTTGAATCCGCATCAAGCCCATGTTGGAGCCGATCCATAAATTGCCTTCGTCATCTTCGATGATGTAACCGATGCTGTTGCTGGCAAGGCCACCGCGGGCGGTGGAAAAGCGCGCCCACTTTCCATTTTGAAACCGCGCCAAACCGTGACCGGACGTTCCGACCCACAAAACGCCGTCTTTGTCCAGATAGAGGGCGGAGATGTCGTTGCCGGGCAGCCCGTCTTCTGTTTGCTGATAAGAAATGAATTTTCCGTCCTTGAAAATATTCAAGCCCCGGCCTTCCGTCCCCACCCAAAAATTCCCTTCGGCATCTTCCGCAATGGCCCGAACGGCATTTTCGGACAGGCCATCCCGCGTCGTGAACATTTTCCAACTTTGCCCGTCCCGGCTTGCCAGACCGTTTTGGGTGCCGGCCCATAGTTTTCCGTTGTGATCCTGGAACAGCGCATAGACCCACGGGCCGAGAATTTCCGCGCCGGGCGCAGGTTGGAAACGATTGGTTTGAAATCGGAACAACCCTTCATAGAGCGTGCCCGCCCACACCTGCTGGCGGTCGTCAACCAGCACCGACCACGCATTTGACAAAACGCCCACGCCAAAATCCTGCACGGAATTCGTAAGACAATACGACAGTCCCTGGGCGTTGAAGGTGGTCCACAGCCCCCCCTGCGCATCCTCGGACAGGGAAAGCGCCGCCCAGGGATGAAGTTCCGCCGGCATGTTGAAAACTTTTCGTTTAACCCGATCCAGGCCGTCACCGTCCGTCCCCACCCAAAGATTTCCCTCGCGATCCATGCACAAAGAAAGGACAAACGCGGACGATAACCCCTCGCCATCTGAAACCTGCTGGAATTTTCCATCGGCTTCATACCAAAAAACGCCGGCGCCCCGCGTCCCGACAATCAGGTTGCCGTCCTTGTCTTCGCAGGCGGCTTTGACCGGTAAATTGCCCCAGGGATACGCCCCGAAGTCTTTTTCCACTCCGCCGGATTTCCACTTTTGGACCCGGCCGTTCATCAACCGCCAGATGCCACCGTTCCGGCTGGCCAGAATGAAATCCAACCTTTCTGCCCGAACCGACTCATCAACCACAATTGCCCGTGAATTAAAATTTTCAGGACGGATGGAAAACATTCCGCTGACATCCGCGACCCAAAGCGCGCCGGATTTTTCAGCCGCAATCATCCGGCAAATCGGGGGGGTGGGAAAATTCAAATTCAACACCTCCATTTTCCCATTCTGATAACGGGCCAGATGCGAATCGGCCGTGTAAAACCACACTGTGCCGGTGGAATCTTCGCAGACCGATGTCAATTTGCCTTCCTGACCCGCGCGCCCGAGTTCAAAATTTTTGACTTTTCCATCCAGTACCAGACCCACACCCCCCTTGTCGGTCCCGACCCAAAGATTTGTGTGGCTGTCTTCGAACAAACAAATAATCCGGTCGCTATTGAGGCCGGGTGTGATTTCCTCGTCGAAATTGGTGAAACGAATCCCATCAAAGCGCACCAGGCCGTTCAGCGTTCCCAGCCAGAGATAACCGTCCCGGGTTTGTATCACCGAAATGACCGAGCTTTGTGGAAGCCCTTCCCGGGTGCCCCAGGCATCCACAATGAAGTGCGAGCCGGGTTGGCCTGCCACGCCGGCAATGGCTGAAAAGGCGGAAACCGATTCGCACAACAGCAACCCGGCAAACAACAGCGCCCGGCAATACTTTGGCCTGCCCAATTTTTCGAATGATCCCAAGTGGATGTGAATATGTTCGGGAGAAGATACGATTCCCGGGGTGAACATGAAAATATTTTTTAAGAAATCGCTTGCCACGCCCGCGTGATGGGCTAGGTTACCTTTGCCCAATGAGAACTGGGTGCTCCGCATTTAAAAAGCGGGCTTCGGCGGGTTTCGGCGATGAAAATCGTGTGTGATCGCCGGACCCGCCGATTTTTTATTGCCTGCAAAAAACTTGTCGTCCGGGGCCAAAGCGGCATAGTAGCCATTGTTCAGAAACAGGCAGAATTGGCTGGGGTCGTAGCTCAGTTGGTAGAGCGGCTGGTTCGCAATCAGCAGGTCAGGGGTTCGAATCCCCTCGGCTCCACCAGTCTTCGCTCGGAGCGCAGCGCAGAGCGAAGACTGCCGCGCCGTAGCGTAGCGAAGGCGGGCCATGGAGAAAGGGCTGCAAATTAGACGCTCCGAGCTACGACTCGGCAAGCCAGTAAAATGAATTTCTTTTATGTTTACATACTTTATATACTGCAAAGCAATGCCAAGGCCGGCGGTTTCTATGTCGGATTCACTGAGGATTTGCAGGCACGCTTGAAGAAGCATAACGCTGGCGAAGTTCCGCACACGGCGAAGTCTCGTCCGTGGCGAATCAAAACCGCAATTGCCTTTCCGGAGCGCGAACGAGCCATTGAATTTGAACGCTATTTGAAATCGTCATCCGGCCGCGCTTTCGCAAAGAAACGACTTTGATTAGCCTTCGCTCGGAGCAACGCGGAGAGCGAAGACTGTTGCGCCCAAGCAAAGCGAATCCGTCCGACCGCCAATGCAATTTTTCAGGTTTACATTCTCCAATGAACCACCAAAACCAATCGCCATTAAAAGACAAATGGGTTTTAATCACCGGCGCTTCGAGTGGATTTGGCGCGGCGGCGGCGCGCGCTTTCGGCGCCGAAGGCGCAAAACTCCTGCTCGGCGCGCGGCGCGTTGACCGTCTGGAAAAAGTTGCCGTCGAGGCGCGCAAAGCCGGAGCGAGGGAGGCGCATGTCCACGAACTGGATGTGACAAAAACGCCGAGCGTCGAAGCATTCATCTCTTGGGCAAAATCCAAAATCCAGTCTCCCGGACGCCCGACGCCAAACCCGGCGTGCCTGCATGTCCTGATCAACAACGCCGGCGGCGCGCACGGCCTGGACACCATCGCCGAGGGTAAGGACGCGGACTGGGAGGCGATGATTCAATCGAACGTGCTCGGTGTATTGCGCATGACGCGCGCGGCGCTGCCGCTCATACCGCGTGATGCCGGAGCGAGCATTATCAACATTGGCTCGGCAGCCGGCCACACGGTTTATGAGGGCGGAGCAGCTTATTGCGCGGCAAAGGCGGGCGAATTGCAAATCACCCGCACGCTTCGCCATGAATTGTTCGGCGCGGGCATTCGCGTTGGCACGGTGGATCCCGGCCTCGCAGAGACGGAGTTTTCCCTCGTGCGTTTCAAGGGTGATGCCACTCGCGCGAAAAAACTTTACGAAGGCACCCATCCGCTGAACGCCGCGGACGTTGCCGAGATTTTGGTTTGGGTAGCCCGCCGCCCGCCGCATGTGAACATTGACGAGTTGATTGTGAAACCGGTTGATCAGGTGGAGGTGGTGAAAGTGTATCGGAGAACGAAAATGTAACAGGATTGACGGACTGGTGGATACATGGATACGGCTTTTTCCCAATAATCCATCAACCCAATAATCCATTATCCGATTTTCAGATCCCGCGGTTCGCGCGCCAAAGCAGCACCGCGCCGACGGCTTGAAAAATGAAATTCGGCAGCCAGAGAATCAGGTGCGGCACAAATTCAGGCCGGGCGGACAGTGATTCGCCCAGCATGATAAAGACGTAATAAACCAGCACCAGCATCAGCGCGATGGCGACACCGACATTGGTTTCGCGCCGGTGCACGCGAATACCCAGCGGAATTCCGATGAGCGTGAACCCGAAACACGCGAATGAAAACGCGATTTGCCGGTTCATTTCCACCAGGACCGGCTCGGTCAAATCGCTCCGCTGTTTTTCCGCTTCGCGAAGTTGCGCGCGCAATTCCGCCGAAGAAGCCACCTCCACGCGCGGTAGCGAACCCAGTTTTTCCCCCAAGTCATTCATCTGCTCACGCAACTGCCAGAAAGTCATGTCACTGATCTTGGGTTTGTAAGTCTGGTTTGTCGCCACGTTAAGGTCGAAATTCAGAGTCAGTTCGGGAGACGAACCGATGCTGATGCGCGCCCCGTTGAAAGTGACCGTCCGCGCGTCAAACAAATGCAGAATGAGCTGCTTGTCGGGCAGGTCATTTTCGACCCGGCCGCGCGGGGCGCGCAAGGTTGTTTCCGCGTTGGACTCATTCCCGAATTTCAGGATCCGCACGTCCTCCAGATTGCCGCCGCGGTTTTTTGCCGCGTAAAAAATATAACCCGGAAAATCGTTGATGACCTTGCCTTCGGGCAATTGTACCTTGCCCAAATCGGAACCGAGTTCTCCCCTCAGGTTGATGTAGGCGACCCGGGAGCGGGGACCGAGATCCATGTTGAACCATGCGCTGAGGCCGCAGCAAAACAGGCTGAGCAATAACACGGGTGAAATAAGCGAAAACAGACTGATGCCGCTCGCGCGGGCCGCGGTCAATTCCTGATCGGCGCTGATCCTCCCGAACACCAGCAAGGCCGCGGTGATAAATCCCATGGGCAGGGCATAAACGCACGCAAAGGGAATCAGCAGTCCGACGGCTTTCAACACCAGCCACAAGCTCACCTGACCGCTGACCAGCAAAGGAAGAATTTCATGGAGCACGTTGAAGAGCAGCACCACAAACGTGAAAACCGCCACCGTCATCAGCAACGAGACGAGGATTTCACGGATCAGGTATTTGTGCAGTGTTTTCACGATATGGGACGTGCAGCGCGAAAATGCCTGATTCTGCCGGCCAATCAAGCGCAACTTCGCGCAGCCAAATCCGCACCCGAATTGCCGGCAGCGGGAGAAAATTGTAAAACGCCGGTCACCAATCCTTGATGGCCTGGTTCGGATTTTCCGGCTTTCCCTGCGGCTTCAGTTGTAGAACCTGTTCGCTGCCTTTTTGCGCGTCCAACAAACGCTTCGCCTCTTCCGGCGTCATTTGTCCGGCGGCGACTGGCTGGCCCTGTTCGTTTTGCTTCTCCTGCTGCTCGCCCGATTTTTGCGGTCGTTGCTGCTCAGCGTTTTTCTGGTCGGATTGTTTCTGTTCGTTCTGCTTTTGCGGCTGCGAATTCTGTTGCGCTGACTGTTGGTTCTGTTGCTGCTGATTCTGTTGGCTGTTTGATTTTTGTTGCTGCGATTGATTCTGCTGATTCTGGTTTTGTTGGGACTGATTATTTTGCGATTGTTGCTGGCTCTGTTGTTTCAGCAATTCGTACAGCTTTTTCAGCTTCACATCATCGGGATACTGTTTCAGCCCGTCTTCCACCGACTCCAGCGCCTGGGGGATGCTGTTGGAAATGTAAAAATGCGCGCCGCCGTTGAAAAAATCATCGGCGGATTGGGCGCGGGCTGCCTGCCATGCCAGCAGCAGGCTAACGCTGATTGGGAGTAACAATCGCATCAATGTCCTTCAGTTTTTTGGTGTAATCCTGGAATTTTTTGGCGGCAATCGGATTGTTCAGGCTTTCCATGATTTCCAGCGCACGGTGATATTCATTGCGCCGGACTGCCTCGTCAGCCGCCAACTTGGCCCTGCGCATCGCTTCACGCAGCTGGGCAATCAATCCTATCTGCTTCTTCACAAACCCCAGATTGTAGGCGGCATCCACATCGTTCGTGCTCAATTCTGCCGCGCGCTCATAACTCTTGACCGCTTGTTGCCAGGTTTCTTCCATCGCGTCCAGGCCTTCCGTGTCCGGCTCGAATTTGAGTTCGCCCTGGCGATACAGCGTGTTGCCCAAATTGTAATACGCCTGCTGTTGCAACTTCAAATCCGGCGACAAGGTCACCGTCTTGAAATCGTTCAACGCCGCGTCAAAATTTGTCGCGCGATACCCCGCCGCGCCCGCGTTGAAGACCAGACGCAAATCGTTCGTTTGAACTTCCGCCAGCCGTTCGTATTCCACCAGCGCATTGGTATAATTGCCGGCCTTGTAATCACGCCACGCGCTCGCCGGCGAGGCGGCGACGTTTCCGCAAACAGCCATCACCAGCAATGCCACCAGCGTTGCGACCGGAACGCCGGCCTCCGGCCCGGCTCGTTTCAATCCGCCATTGGCTTCACGCCGGGTCGGAGACCGGCGCTCCGGCAAAAACATTTCGGCCAGCAACAAACCAATTGCCGCCAGCAGCGGCCAGTGGAATTGCTCGTGATAGCGCCGTACCAGCCGTTCTCGCGACTCCGATTCCGGCAGCGGTGCAATGCCCTGTTCGTAAAGCGTGTCCATCGTGTTGGGCCGCAGCGGCAGATAAAACCCGCCGGTTGCGCCGGCAATTTCACGGAGCAGCGTTTCATTCAAGTGCGACTTAACCACGTTGCCGTCCGGGTCTCGGATGTAATCCGGATTCCCGTTGGCGTCCTTGACTTGCAACAAGGCGCCTTCCGCCGTTCCAATGCCCACGGTGAAGATTTTAAGGCCGTCTTTGGCCGCGTTTTGTGCGGCTTCGAGTACGGCAGCTTCATTGACGTTGTCCTCGCCGTCGGTGAGCAGCACCAGCACTTTGTAATGATCGCCCTCCTTGAAAGCTGCCCCGGGCGGCGTTGATGGCCGAGGCAATGGCGGTGCCGCCCTGCGGAATCGTGTTCACGTCCAGCACCTCAACGCTCTGGCGAAACGCTGTGTCATCAATCGTCAACGGACATTCCAGGAACGCGTCGCCAGCGAACGCCACCAATCCAAGCCGGTCAGCCTTGGCCTGCTGCATCAAATCCAGCGCCGCAAGCTTGGCGCGCTCCAGGCGGTTGGGCGCAATGTCCTCGGCCAGCATGCTTTTGGAGGTGTCAATGGCCACCACAACGTCCAGGCCGCGCTGTTCGACTTTTTCCAGATCAAATCCGTGTTGTGGCCGGGCCAGGGCAAAAATCAAAAGCGCCGCCGCCAAAATCAAAAATGCAAAGCGCAATTTTCGTCGAGTTGGCGAAATTCCAACCATCAGTGATGAGCGCAGGCGCGCCTCGATGAATTGCGTCAGCAGTTTCTGCCGCAAGCGTTCACTCCACCAGAAAAACAGTGCCAGCGCCGGTGGTAAAACCAGCAGCAGCCACAACAGATTCAGGTGTTCAAATCTCATTTTTATTTTTATTCCGCCTTGATCACGGCGGTCATTCCTTGGCGCGACAGCGTCTTGGACTGCGGCAGCCCTCTGCCGCTTTCAAATATTTTGCGCGCCGGAAAAGCGCCAGAGGGCTGGCGCACTCCAAAATCTGGCGGTGTTTCATTCGGCAATCTTTTCATGGCAATCTCCGAAATAACGTCTGTCCCAAAACGATTTCGATGAGCAAAATCGCCAGCCCGCAGCTCACGAACCAGGGGAACAACTCCTTGAATTGCGTGTATTTGGTGATGGTCGCCTCGGTTTTTTCGAGCTTGTCAATTTCCGCGTAGATGGCCTTGAATTTTTCGGAATTGTCCGCGCGATAATATTTGCCGCCGGTCATTTGCGAAATTTGCTGCAACGTGTCCTCGTCCGGCAGGTAGCCGGGTGGCAACCCCATCTGCTGGACGATTTCGCGGTTGCCGAGGCCGATGGTGTAAATTTTTACGCCCAACGCCTGCGCCGCTTCTGTCGCCGTGATCGGATCAATTTTGCCGGAATTATTCCCACCGTCCGTCATCAGGACGATGATTCTGCTTTTCGATTTCAGCTCGCGCAACCGGTTCAATGCCGTGGTGATTCCGTCGCCAATCGCGGTCGCGTCCGAATTGATCGAGCCGATGCCGAGCCGGTCAACGGTTTCGAGCAAATAATCGTGGTCGAGCGTCATGGGCGAGGCGATGAAAGCCTGCGCGGCAAAAACCACCAGGCCGATGCGGTCATTGGGCCGCCCTTCAATAAACTCCTGCAGGACGGGCTTGGCCATGTTAATCCGGCTGATTTGACGGCCATTGATGACATAATCCCCGGTGTTCATGCTGCCCGACAAATCGAGCGCGCAGACGATGTCGATGCCGCTGGCCTTGACCATTGTATGGCTTTTCATCCAACGCGGTTGCGTCAGCGCGACGATGAACAACACCAGCACCAGCCAGCGCAGCGCCGCCAGAAACGCGCCCGCCCGGGAACGCCGGGCACGGGTCAAACCCACCAACAATCGCACCGAGGAATACAAAAACGCCGGCGGCTGGCCGCGCCGGCCTTTGAGCCAGGCCAACAACGGCGGCAACAGAAGCAGCAGAAATAAATATGGATGGCCAAAAGTCATGCGGACACCATCTCGCTGTGGACTGCGGACTGTGGACTGTGGACTTCTTTCGGTTCGGTTTCTTCAACCAGCCGCAGCGCGGAAGAATGCAATCCTCGCAACTCCGGTTCACCCGGTTCGTATTTGGCGAACTTCACGAGGTCGCAGCTCCCCAGAAATTCACCGAGTTGTGCCTTCTGCTCTGCCGCCAGCAAATCCGTGTCCTGCAACTCACGTAAAAATTCCTCAGTCGTCCGCTCCGGCGCGCGAAAATCAAAACGCTCTTCGAGATAAAACCGGATCGTGTCTGAAACCAGAATACAGAACTGCTTCGGTTGTGAAATCAAGGCCAGCGCTTCGTCTAATTTTTGCTTCGCGCGAACGTTCGCCGGCACGGGGGGTTCAACCGGCATGTTTGCTTTTCGCTTTTGCCACCAACGCCAGACGAAAATGCCAGCGGCCACGATGGCCAGTGCGGCCAGTGTCCACCAAACCCATTCCCAACCGCTCGGAATCGCGACCGGCGGCTTGATGTCGCGAATGTCATTCGCGCTCGCAGCGGCAGCTTGGGATGTTGCGTTTGAAATCATGTTCAAGTGTTACGCTCGCCCTCACCCCGGCCCTCTCCCCCAGGAGAGGTGGAATCATTCACCGTCTCACAAAATAACCTGCGACTGGATTTACCGGACGACTTCCGGTACAAAGTAAACCGTACTGTTGCTGTTCCCTCTCCCCGGGGGAGAGGGTCAGGGTGAGGGCGGCTGTTCACCGCTGTTTCTTTCGCAAATTTCATCCCCTCAATCTCCGTTTCTCCCGGTTCTCAAAGAATCGTCCCAAGGCCGCCGAGTAAGGTTCGTCCGTATGAAGTTGAATGGTGTCAATGCCAGATGACCGGAATTGTCGCGCCAGATCTTCATTCTGCTTTTGCTGGCGTAACGCAAACGCGTCGCGGCTGGCAGCCTGGCCGGTGTTGACCTCCAGAATTTCACCGGTTTCAGCATCCTCCAGGGTCAAACGGCCCATTGCCGGCAATTCAAGTTCGTAGCGGTCCGTGGTATGCACGGCCACGACATCGTGGCGGCGGTTGGCCATGCGCAAGGCGGTTTGGAGCTCGGGCGGCAAGGGCGACGAATCGGAGCGCGGTTTGTCCCAAACCGCAGCAGTTGGTGAATGCTTGGCAGCTGCGAGTTGTGACAACTCGCGCCCCGTATTTTCCAAAAAATCCGAAATGACGACTGCGATGGCTTTGTGCGGCAAAACGCGGCCCATGAATTCCAGTGCGTGGACCAAATCCGTTCCGCGCCGCTTCGGCTCCGAGAAAAGCACTTCCCGAATCACGCGCAACACGTGACCGCGGCCTTTGCGCGGGGGAACAAACTTTTCCACCTCGTCGGTGAACAGCAGCAGGCCGACCTTGTCGTTGTTGCGGATGGCGGAGAAGGCGAGCACGGAGGCGATCTCGGCGGCGAGTTCGCGTTTGGACTGGTTGCGCGAACCGAACAGCCCGGAGCCGCTCACGTCCACGACGAGGATGAGCGTAAGCTCGCGTTCCTCGACGAACTTCTTGATAAACGGATGGTTCATCCGCGCAGTGACGTTCCAGTCAATGGCGCGCACGTCGTCGCCGGGCTGATATTCGCGCACCTCGTCGAAATTCATCCCCTGCCCTTTGAAGACGCTGTGGTACTGGCCCGCGAGCGTTTCGGTCACGAGCCGGTTCGTGCGCAGCTCGATCTGCCGGATTTTTTTGAGAATCTCGCGGGGAATCATTTCAAATCAACGTCTTCCACTTTCCAGACGGCAATTTTGTTTCGTTTATCAATGACGACGTGAAGCAGAACCGATCCAAACTTGTATTGAACTCGATAACGGTAGCTTCGTCCGTCAGGTTCGGTGTCGCATTCAACGAGAATCAACGAAAGTGCTGGGCCAAATTTTCTTCCGTCATCTTGCATTTGTTTTCGCCACGGTGACAATTCCGCCCACACTGCGGGCGTAAAGTCCGCAGCACGCAATCGGCCGCGGTCGCCACGATCAATGATGTCTCGCACTCGCGCAATGATCTTCGGCTCGGTGTCTGGAATGGGCCGGTAATCCGGCCCAGTCCACAAGTAAATCCTCGCAATCTTCTGCGCGAGCCAGACCGCTGCGTCATCAGAACAAAACCGATTGTCCAAAATAATCACCGTGAGCTTGTCATCGACAGCGCGATAAATTGAAGACGAAAATCCAGGGGTGTTGCCCTCGTGCGAAACTATCAAATGATCATTGATCCTGCCAACATCCCATCCAAAGCCATACCGCCAAAGCATTCCATCGTTCAGACGAACTGGAGTCCACATTTGTTGGAGAGTGGATTTTTTAAGCAGCCTGTCTGTGTATAGCGCGGCATCCCATTTGGCCATGTCCAGAACCGAGGAGAGAATGCCGCCGCACGCGTCAGATTCAATTGAGGCAGCTTCGGCATCGGCGGGATGGAGGCCATTATCCCATTTGTATCCCGAAGCCAGACCCGGATAAATCCCATTCTTAGAATACACCGCTGTCCGAGTCATTCCCAGCGGCTCAAATATCCGTTCGCGCAGAAAATCACCATAAGGCTTGCCGGTGATTTTACGGATCATCATCCCGAGTAAATGGTAATTGCTGTTGCTGTAACGCCATTCTTCACCGGGCGCAAAGTGCAGCCTGCGGCGGGCAACTGCCTTGAACACGCTTTGGTCGAAGGCATCGGGGCTTGTATCCACGGGGATATTTTCGTTAAGGAAATCCGGGATACCTGATGTGTGGGTGAGCAGGTTTCGGATCGTGATTTTCTTCCAGCGGCGCGGCGTGCCATCCAAATATTTGCTTACCGGATCATCGAGGTTGAGTTTGCCTTCCTCAACCAGCATCATAATCTCGGTGGCAACAAATTGTTTACCGGCGGAGCCGATGCGAAAAATCGTGTTCGTTGTAACGGGAATTTTTGCATCCACATCGGCAAAGCCGTAAGCCTCCGCCTTGATAATTTTTCCGTCTTTGGCCACCACCAACGCCAGACCCGGGATTTGCTCGTGATACATTTTGTCCTGCACGAGCTTGTCCACCCTATCGCCGAGCACGTCTTCTTTGTTTGTCTGGGACTGCTCACCATGAGCTATGGAAAAGCCCAGACAAAAAAATAACGACAACAGCCAGAGTGTTTTTAATTTATTCAAAGCAAGCGCGAACAGAGAAAGTTTTAGTTTTCATCACGGCACCGGCAATTCATCAAAGATTTTCTGGATGACCGTTTCGCTGGTCTTTTCCTCGGCCTCGGCTTCGTAGGTGATGGCCACTCGATGCCGCAGCACGTCCATGCCGATGCTTTTCACGTCCTGCGGCGTCACGTAACCGCGGCCTTTCAGAAACGCATAAGCCTTGGCCGCCAGCGTCAGGTTGATGGTCGCGCGCGGCGAGGCGCCGAGCTGGATGAAGTCCTTCACCGCGATTTTGTAGTGTTCGGGATCGCGCGTGGCGCAAACCAAATCCACGATGTAATCCTTCACCTTGTCGTCCATGTAGATGTCGTTGATGACTTCACGGGCCTTGAGAATGTCCTTCGGATCAACGACGGCATGGGTCACAGGCGTGCCGGACGTGCGCGCCATCAAATCGAGAATCTGCCGTTCTTCTGCGCGTGATGGATAACTGATTTTCAATTTCAACATGAAACGGTCCACCTGCGCCTCGGGCAACGGATAAGTCCCTTCCTGTTCAATCGGATTTTGCGTGGCGAGAACGAGGAACGGTTCTTCCAGTTTGAATGTCTGTTCGCCGATAGTGACCTGTTTTTCCTGCATTGCCTCGAGCAATGCGCTCTGGACCTTGGCGGGCGCGCGGTTGATTTCGTCGGCGAGGATGAGGTTGGCGAAGATGGGGCCTTTGCGCGTGCTGAAGCCGCCGGACTGCGGATTGTAAATCTGCGTGCCGATGACGTCGGCGGGCAGCATGTCCGGCGTGAATTGCAGGCGCGAAAATTTAACGTGGATGCAATTCGCCAGTGATTTGACGGCCAGCGTCTTGGCCAGGCCGGGCACGCCCTCGAGCAGCACGTGGCCGTTGGCCAACAGGCCGATGACCAGCCGTTCGGTCAGATAGCTCTGGCCGACAATTACTTTGCCCAGTTCGTTAAACAGCGGGTGTGTGAAGGCACTCGCTTCCTTTACCGCGTCATTGATGGCGTTAATTCCTGTGCTCATGATTTAGTTTAAATTTTACCGAAAAACAGACATCAAATCCAGCCGACGTGTTCAAACGAAAAACTCCAAATTCCAGGCTCCAGAGAAACTCCAAACTTCAACATCCAAATAATGCCGTGCGCGTTTTTCGCTTTGAAGCTTGGTAATTGGAATTTCTCTGGAGCTTGGTTGTTGGTGCTTGGCGCTTAAAATTCCGTTCACGCTCCAGGCAAAACTTTCACCTGTTTGGCTGCCAGCCAGCCGATTTTTCCCTCACCATCAGCGACTTGCAGCCAATCGCCGTGCCGGTCCATGACCGCCAGTTCCGCGCCGTCGCGCGTGGTGAATGCACTTTGCGCCTCGTCAAACGGCCCGCTGCGCGCCGTCACTTCCGGCAAAACCACCACGGCAGTTTGTCTGGAGAAATGCCCTGACGATTGCAAACCCAGCGCCGTGCCGGATAAAATGGTCAGGATTGCGAAAAGTGTGGTCGCGCTCTTCAGTTTCGCGCCAAGCGCAGGACGAATCTGTCGCGCCGCGAGCAAAACAAACGTCAGCCAGAATGCCGTCGCGGCCAGCAACGTCCATTCGTTAAGCGTCAACTGGCCGAGCCAGGTTTGCCAGCGGTTTTCGTGAATGGTCGAACCTTGAACCTGGTTGCGGACGAACTGCAGGTTCGCGCGGATCTCCGCGTCACGCGGCGCCAGCAGCGCAGCCTGGCGATAGGCGGCGATGGCCTTGCCGAGATTGCCGGCCTTGAACTCCGCGTTGCCGCAGTTGAACAGCAGCGCAGACGATTGCTCGCCGGTTTTCAAAAGCTTTTCGTAAATGCCCGCGGCCTCGGCAAATTTCCCTTCGGCGTAAAGTCTGTTCGCCGCGGAAAAATCAGTAGCGACGTCCGCTGCGAAAAGGTTTCCACAGTAGATCAGCGCAAACAGCAAAATCCCAAAGCGCCAGAAGACTGGCGCAGTCCAAGACGCTTCGCGCGAAGCGAGGGCAACGCCGAACGCGCCAGCGTTTTGGAGTGCGGCGGCCCTCCGCCGCTTTTTAATGCGCCAAGCCGGATGTGAATACTGCGCGTTCATGCGTTCAAGTTCTTGAGTTCGCCGATCACATTTTCAAATTGCGCGATAACCGAGTTCAATTCGCTGCTGCCGCGCATCGGTGCGTAACGCGCCTGGTTGCACCGCAGGAACAGTTCGCGCAAGCCCTGCAAGGTCGCTTCGGACACACCGCGCGCCGCCACGCGTTCATCCACGACGGATTCGGTGATGGATGATGCCGGACAATCCAGCCGCTCGCCGAGTTGCTCCTGCAACAAGCGAAACAGGGTGGCAAAAAATTCGTCTGATTTGTTTTCCGCAGCCAGCCGGCGCAGATCGTCCAACCCGTCGTGAACCAGTTGCGCAACCTGCCGCCGCCGCCGCAAACGCGGATTGTTGGCCAGATTGTCCGTACGCTTGCGCCAGACGAACGCGGCGATGAACGCCAGCACGGGCAAGCCTTGCACCGCCAGGAACGCCGGCCGGGTCACAAGCGGAGGAGCGGCTGGCGCCAGCACGCCGGATTTTTCTTTAATGGGCAAAATGTCCTGGGGCGAAGATGGGTTTTCCGCACCGGCGATTTTGGCGGCGGCGATGGTGGGCGCGGGAGCCATTCCACCGGCATGAACGGCGAGTTGCACGGATGGTTGGGTGAGCGTGTGGTAATTCCCGTCGTCCGGATCGAAAAATGAGAAGGAAAATTGCGGCAATTGATGGACATCCGTGTTTTGCGGCGTGACAATTTCTTCAAACGTTTTGGCGCCCTCCAGACCGAGTTGATCGCTGGATTCCACCTTTGAGGCGGGCGGATAAACTTTGAAATCGTGCCACTCAGGCTGGTTGGGCAGCGCGACTGAATCCAGCGCACCGCGGCCGGAAATTTGGATGTGCATGGTGATGGGATCGCCCACGGCAACATTCGTCGGCCCGGCGGTGACGGCCATCGTGTAATGGCCGACCGCCCCGTTGAAATCCGCCGGCCGGCCTTCCGTCGGCAGCGGCAACGATTGGACTTCGATTGAATCCGTGGCAAGCGCGACTTGCTTTTGTTCGCCACTGTTGAAGAACCGCCGAAAGAATGGGTTGCCTTCCTGCTGATCGGATGGCAACACCACCGTTATCTGGGCGGTGAACGGACCAATATTCAAGCTGCCGGTTTTCAAAACCGTCAGCGCGATGGAAAGCGGAATGACGGTGTAACTGTGGCTGCCAATCTGGGTCCGATATCTTCCGCCCTGTGCGCTCTTGCCAATGATGAATCCGTCGGCAGGGGTGGCGGTGGGCTGGAAATTGCCAAAATTCTGCACGTCATCGCGCAAATAAATCTGCAGTTGTGCGGTGAGCACCTGCCCGACATAGACTTTATTTTGCGGTAACAACAATTTCATGAAGGCAACCTCGTTGCCGGAAGCGATGGCAGCCGCCGCAGGGGCGGCGGTTTTTTGCACGGTCAATTCGAGTGGCCGGCTGGTCAAGCGTTGGCCGTTCACGTCGGAAGTCATGGCCGGGATGACAAATTTGCCGTCGTGTTGCGGCGTGACGGAAAAAGTGACTGTGACCGTCGAACTCATCGCGCCATTGACGATGTTGACACTTTGGGAAGTGCCGATCTGGGAAATTTGCAAACCGGGGACGCTCGGTGTCGGCACATTTTTCGACTGGCCGCCCTCGAACGTCAGCGACAACGTAGCCTGCTCGCCAAGCGCGATGGTGTCGCGATCCAAGGACGCGGTAAAGCTCGCCGCACGGGCCGTGGCCGCGCTTAAGCCGAGCGCGCCCAGCCACAAAAACGCGGCAAGGCAAAATGAAATCACCCTGCGGTCCCGCAAACGAAGAAAACGTTTTGCCAAAGTCGAATCCCGGCGAGGCGCAAAGGGAAAATCCTTCGGCCCGCCGTTGATTTCAAATTGTCTTCGGCCATTGTCCATTTACTCAACAAAAAGACAGCTTCCGTGCAAAAATGTTCACACTTCCTGCGCGGAGGAAATCCGCCGGGCCTCGCATTTCCTGCCCTGTTTGCCATGTCCTACGCGTGCGGGAGAAGCGAACCACGATGTTTAATTTCTCTCAGCGATGGTCACAGTGTCAAGTTACACTGCTAACAACTCCCGCAGGGGAAGCCAGTCCTGTCAAATTCTTGTTGACCGTTTTCAGAAGCGCCGCATTGTAATTGAATGAAGCCGGCGATTTAGCGCAGTATTTATGAAGTCCATGATCCACTTCACTTTGAATGGGAAGCCCCGAATCATTGCCACCGGCAAAAGCGTCAATGCCCTGCCGGTCCGGCCCGACGAAGTGTAATTCAATCATTCGAATCACCGACCAGGACAAATTCCCATGGCCCGATTTTATGAACAACTTGTCGCGGCGCTGGCCGGGAACCAGCCGTTCGTCCTCGCGCTGATATCCGGCACGAAAGGTTCCAGCCCGCAGCGCATCGGCGCCAAAGCGCTGTTTTTTCCCGACGGCAAAATCGTCGGCACGCTGGGCGGCGGCTGCCTCGAAGCCGAAGTCCATGCCCGCGCCCGAAAAGCCATGAAGTCCGGCCAGCCTGCCACGTTCGAGATGGTGCTCGACCACAATTTCGGCTGGGACGACGGATTGATTTGCGGCGGCAGCGTGAGCGGCCTGATTCTGCCGCGCGCGGCGGAAGCGGCGGACCTTTGGCGCCGGCTCGCCGCCGTCACCGCACCGGTCCGCTGGGGCGTAAAGAAAGATTTTTCAATCGCGCTGGTCGCGAAACCAAGTGACGAGTGTCGCGTGGCGAGTGACGGGACTCCTGCTTCCCTCGTCACCCGTCACCCGTCACTCGTCACAACCTCTGACTGGCTTTACCAGGAAACCGTCGCGCCGCCGTCCGACCTGTGGATTGCCGGTTCAGGCCACGTCGCGCAGGCCGTCGCGCCGCTCGCCCTGAAGCTCGATTTTGCGGTGACCGTTTTCGATGACCGGCCGGAGCTGGCGAACCACCAGTTTTTTCCGCCTGACGTGCGGCTGCAGGTCAGCGGCTGGCACGAACTCCTGAAAGTGCCGCTGCCGGAATCGCCCGCGTTCGGCCTCATCGTCACGCGCGGCCACCAGCATGACGCGCTGGTGCTGTCCGAGTGGATCCATTTGCCTTTCGTTTTTCTGGGCATGATTGGCAGCCGCCGCAAGGCGCGCATCATGCGTGAGCAGTTTTTGAAACAAAAAATCGCGACGGCGGAACAGTTCGACAAAATAGCCTGCCCGGTCGGCGTGGACATCCGCGCCCAAAGCACACAGGAAATCGGTGTCAGCATCATGGCCCAATACATTCAAAAACGCGCCGAAATAATGACTAAATCCTAAATCCGAATGACTAAAGAATTCCCAATACCGAATCCCGAATGGGATGGTAGCGCAGTCATGAAATTCCTTTGGTCATTAGAGCTTTGTAATTCTTTAGTCATTAGGGTTTCGTCATTCGTCATTCACTCGTTGCCTTTCACCGAAAAAACCGTGGGACCAAAAAATTTTCCATGAGCGCCGTGAAAAAAGTCCCGGCAATCGGCGTCATTATCCTCGGTGCGGGCGCTTCTTCCCGCATGGGGCGGCCAAAATTGTTGCTTCCGTGGGGCAACACTTCCGTCATCGGCCACCTCATCCGGCAATGGCAGACCCTGGGCGCGGGCCAGATCGCGGTGGTCTGCCAACCGGCAGACCGGGAACTGTGCGCGGAACTGGATCGCCTGGCCTTCCTCCCGCAGAATCGCATCGCAAATCCGGAGCCAGAACAAGGCATGTTCAGTTCCATCCTCTGTGCCGCGAACTGGACCGGCTGGAACAACGAAATCACCGTCTGGGCGATTGTTCTCGGCGACCAGCCACATCTGCGGCTGGAAACGCTGCGAACCGTGCTGAAGTTTCAGGCTGGCCACCCCGCGGCGGTTTGCCAGCCGGAATTCGGCGGCCATGCGCGCCACCCGGTCTTGCTGCCACGCCTGGCCTTCGGGGAACTCAAGCAGACGCAGGCCAAAACGTTGAAAACTTTCTTGAAACAAATTTCGTGTCCATTGGTCAAATGTCCGATTGCGGATCCCGGTCTGGCTCTTGACTTGGATACACCGGAGGATTACAAACAGGCAAAGATTCACTTAAGCGGTACATGAAAAGCTCTGAACCGGAAAAATTTGGCGCCCATTCCCGGCGCACGTTTCTCAAAAGCCTCGGCACTGCCGCCGTTACGGCTGCTGCCGCGCGCGCCCAATCGGTCGCGGCGGAACTCGAAAAAGCCAACGCGGAAAAGACTCTCGGCCCCGGCGCCGTGCCCGTCACACTCAAGGTCAACGGCGGGAAGCTCAAGCTGAGGCTCGAACCGCGCGTGACCCTGCTCGACGCGCTACGGAATTATTCGAGCCTGACCGGGGCGAAGGAAGGGTGCGACCGCGCGGCTTGCGGCGCCTGCACGGTGTTGCTGGATGACCTGCCGGTTTATGCCTGCCAGAAACTCGCCATCGAGGCGCAAGGCTGTGAAATCACGACGGTCGAGGGACTGGCGAAAAATGGGAAGTTGACGAAGGTCCAGCAGGCTTTTTGGGACAAGGACGCTTTGCAATGCGGCTACTGCACGCCGGGTTTCATCATGAGCGTGACGGCGTTGCTGAAAAAAAATCCACATCCGACCGCTGATGAGGTCAAGCACGCCTGTGCCGGCAATCTTTGCCGCTGCGGCACGCAGCCGCACATTTTGCAGGCGGCGTTGCAGGCGGCGGGCGTCAACGCCCCAAACAAAACGGAGGTCATCCATGCCTAGCTGGCCGACAGAAACCAAATACATCAGCCAATCCACGCCGCGCGTGGACGCGGTGGCCAAGGTGACGGGCAAGGCGCGTTATTCATCCGACATCCAGGCCGACGGCTGGCTCTACGGCATGATTCTGCGGTCGAAATGGCCGGCGGCAAAAATATTGGAAATCAATCTGGACAAAGCGCGGCAAATTCCCGGCATCAAGGCTGCTATCACCGCGCGCGACGGCAAATTCACCATCCGCTTTTATGGCGAGGAACTTGCCGCCGTCGCGGGGACGAGCAAACAGGCATGCCTCGACGCCTTGCGCGTTATTGAAGTCAAAGCCGAGCCGCGAAATGAATTTGTCGTCAACGAAAACGAAGCCCGGAAGGATGACGCCCCGCAAGTCTGGGAGGGCAGGCCCAATGTTTCGCCGGGCCGGCCGCGCGAACACGGCAACGTGGACCAGGCGTTCGGTGAATGCGCCGCCGTCATCGAAGGTTTTTACACAACGCCTGTGCAGATTCATCATCCGATGGAGACGCACGGCAGCACCGTTTCCTGGACGGACGACGGTGTGACGGCCTGGGCTTCCACGCAGGGCATTTCGAGCGTGCGCGATGGTCTGGCGGGTGCGCTGCAATTGGATCAAAGCAAGGTGCGCGTCATCACCGAATTCATGGGCGGCGGGTTCGGAGCCAAGTTCGGTCCGGGCGCCGAGGGCGTGCTGGCGGCGCGGCTGTCGCGCGAGGCCAAGGCGCCCGTCCGGCTGATGCTCACCCGCTTCGATAATGCGCTCGCCGTCGGCAACCGGCCTTCCAGTTTTCAAAAAATCAAAATGGGCGCGCTCGCCGACGGCACATTGCACGCATTTGAAGTGGAAAATTATGGAACCGCCGGCATCGGTGCCGGTGGCGATTCCGGCGGCGGTGGTGGCGGCGCGGACCTTCCCATGCCCTACCTTTACAACAAGATTCCGAACGTCCGCGTGAAGCAGACGCATGTGGCGGTCAACGCTGGCTCCGCCCGCGCCTTTCGCGCACCGGGAAATCCGCCGGCGTCCTACGGCATGGAAAGCGCGATGGATGACCTTGCCGTGAAGCTCGGCATGGACCCGCTGGAATTCCGTCTAAAAAATGATCCGAACGAAATCCGCCAGCGCGAATACGCCATCGGCGCGGAAAAATTCGGTTGGAAGGAAAAATACCAGAAGCCCGGCAGTTCGCCCGGCGTGGTGAAGACCGGCATCGGCTGCGCCGGCGCCGCGTGGCCCGCCGGCGGCCCGAGCCGTCAAACACAAGGCGAGGCGCAAATCAATCCCGACGGCAGCGTCGAATTTCGCCTCGGCGTCCAGGACATCGGCACCGGCACGAAAACCGTCATCGCCGTCGTCGCGGCGGAAATGCTCGGCCTCAAACCGGAGCAGATCACGGTGAAGGTCGGCGACACGAATTTTCCGCCCGGCCCCGGCAGCGGCGGCAGCACCACCTGCGCTTCGGTTTCGCCGACCGTCTATGACATTTGCACCAAAGCGTTGCAGCAATTGCAGACGCAGACCGGCATTGCGGATGCCCGCGGAGAAAACTGGTTCGCCGCGTGCAAAAAGCTCGGCGTCACTCCGCTGGTCGTTCACGGAAAATGGATCGAAGGGCTTTCATCCAACCCGGCTTACGGCGTGCAATTCGCCGAGGTCGCGGTGGACACGGAGACCGGCCTCGTCACGGTGAAGAAGGTCGTCGCCGTTCACGATTGCGGCCTCATCATTGACGCACTGACACTCGAAAGCCAGATCAACGGCGGCATCATCATGGGCATGGGCTACGCGCTTTATGAGGAGCGCGTGATGGACGATTTGTCCGGCGTGGTGCTGAACCCGAATTTTGAAACCTACAAACTGCCCGGTATCGCCGATGTGCCGGAGATCGAGGTCGTTCTGTTGAACATGCCCGAACGCGGCGTCATCGGCATCGGCGAACCGGCCACCGTCCCGACCGCCGCCGCCATCGCCAACGCCGTCGCCAACGCCATCGGCGTGCGCGTTTCCAGCCTGCCCATCACGCCGGCCAAAGTTCTGGCCGCGCTCGGCAAAGTGCCGCCGGTTGCAACAACGTGAATCGAGAAATGAGAAACACTCAACATTCAACATTCAACATCGAACATTCAAGGGTTGGCCCGGCTCGCGACGTTGGGCGTTGGGCGTTGGGCGTTGAATGTTCTGTTTTACCTCTACATGAAAGCCTTTGAATACGCCACCGCGCACTCAACCGACAGCGCCCGCGAACTCGTCGCCGACCACGGCGCCTACCTCGCCGGCGGCAACGACCTGCTCGGCCTGCTCAAGGAATATCTCGTCAGCGCGGACATCCTCGTCAACATCAAGTCGCTGCCCGGCTTGAACCAAATCAAGCGCGGCGAAAAATTCTGGACCATCGGCGCGCTCGTCACCGTCGCGGAAATCGAGCATGACGCGGAAATTGAGAAAGTTTTTCCCGGCCTGCACGACGCCGCGGCGGAAATCGCCTCGCCGCAAATCCGCAACGTCGCCACCGTCGGCGGCAATCTCGCGCAACATTCGCGCTGCTGGTATTTCCGCCAGCGCGACGTTCTTTGCCTCAAGAAGGGCGGCGACCTTTGCTACGCGCGCCACAGCGAGAACCGCTACCACAGCCTGTTCACCGGCAACGACTGCATCAGCCCGGTCGTGTCGAGCCTGGCCACGACGTTCGCCGCGCTCGACGCCACCGCCGTCGTGCTGCGCGACGGCAAGGAAACGCGCCTGAGCATGGCCGAGCTTTACCAACCGGCGTGGAAGGAACCTGCCGCGCACAATTCGCTCGAGCCCGGCGACCTGATTTTGCGCGTGGAAATTCCGACCGCGCGCAGCCGCAGCGCCTATTTGCAGGTCAGCGACAAACACGCTTTCGACTGGGCGCTGGTCAGTTGCGCGGCGGCGGCGAATGTGAACGATGGAAAACTGAGCCAGCCGCGCGTCGCGCTCGGCAGCATCTCGCCCGTGCCGCATCAGGTCGAGGCGGCCAACGAATTTCTCGACGGCAAAACACTGGACGACGCCACCGTGTCGCAGGCGGCGGACATGATTCTGGCCGGCGCGAAGCCGCTGGAGCACAACGGCTACAAGGTGCCGCTGGCGCACGCGCTCATCCGGCGCACGCTGCTCAAATTGAAAGGTTGATGCCATGAACCCGACTTTTTGCAAGCATCTGCGGACGAAATCAATGTATGTCGGCGCGACGCCGGAGGAAGCCTTTGCGGACAAGGAAGACGGGCAAACCACGCCCTGCCATTTCTGGTGCAATCGCACGCAAACCGTCGTCGGCGTGGACGACCGGCCAGTGCATAAAACCGCGTGCGTTCCATGCCGCTCCTGCTTCGAGGAATAATTCCGCGTGGCGAGTGGCGTGTGGCGCGATAGCGTCTTGGAGTGCGCCAGTCCTCTGGCGCTTTGGCAGGCCGGGACGAAAGTGAAATCGTAGGTGACGACGTGAGGAGTCTCTGATCTTCCAAAATGAGTCTCGTTACCTCGACCCCAACAAAAGTTTGAGCCGACTCACGTTGGCTGCTACTGAAACATTCCCCTCACCCGCCGATGGCCGTCATCGGGCGGCAGGGCTGGTATTGATTGCGGAACTGGTGTTCCAGCGGTTTCAACCGCAGCGCGGTTTCCAGCAAATCCTTCAACGCGCCGTCGTCCGCACCGTGCCGTAACGCCGCGCGCAAATCCACCTCGATGTGATTGCCGAGGCACGGACGCACCTTGCCGTCCGCAGTCAGCCGCATTTTGTTGCAGTTGTCGCAGAAATGCTCGTTCGTCAGCGCGCCGATGAACCCGACGAGCGCGCCGGTTTGTTTCAGCAAATAATACCGTGCCGGCCCGTGCCCCAGCCTACGATCGGGTTGTGGAATCAGTTCGTCCTTCTGCGCCAGCATTCGCATCGCCTCGCCGCAGGGCAGGAAATTTTTCTCGGTCAAGACTTCCGTCGTTGTCAGCGGCATCAATTCGATGAGCCGCAGCGGCAGGCCGTGTTCGGCGGCGAACAGAACCAGCGGCCAGATTTCAGCCTCGTTCACGCCGCGCATGAGGACACAGTTCAGCTTCACGCGTTCAAAACCCGCCGCCAGCGCCGCGCGGATGCCCGCCAGCACGCGCGCCACGTCGCCGCCGGTGATGCGGTGGTAAATCACCGGATCCAGCGCATCGAGGCTCACATTCACCGTGCGCAAGCCGGCTTCGCGCAAGGTTTGCGCGAACGCGGACAGTTTCATGCCGTTGGTGGAAAGCCCGATGCATTCCACGCCGGGAATCGCCGTCATGGCACGCACAATTTCCGGCACGTCGCCACGCACGAGCGGTTCACCGCCGGTCAGCCGGAATTTGCGGAAGCCCAGCCCCGCCGCCACGCGCACGATGCGGACGATTTCCTCCGCCGTCAAATGGTCCGGCTTGCTTTCCCAGCCTTTGTAACCCTCCGGCATGCAGTAGAGACACCGCTCGTTGCACCGGTCGGTGACCGAGATGCGCAAGTAATCAATCTTTCGTCCAAACGGGTCCATTAGCGTTTAAATTAACCACGAAACACACGAAATACACCAAAAACCTGAGACAGATTTAAAATTGTGCCATTCCCAAAATATTTTCAAAAAACTTTCGCGTCTTTTGTGCATTTCGTGGTTTTACTCATTTCTCGTGCGGATCTTCGCCGCGCAAATGTGCCAGCCCTTCGCGGATGGCTGGCGCTAGGATTTCCAGGCATTCGCGCACCGCCGACGGCTTGCCGGGCAAATTCACAATCAAACACGCGCCGCGCACGCCCGCCGTTGCCCGCGACAAAATCGCCGTCTTCACCCGTGCCAGCGACTGTATCCGCATCGCCTCGCCAAACCCCGGCAACTCTTTTTCAAGCACGGCATGGGTCGCCTCCGGCGTCACGTCGCGGGCAGAAATTCCCGTGCCCCCGGTCGTCACCACCATATCGCATTTTTGCGCGTCCGCAAACTTTCTCAACGCCGCCGAAATCAATTCGACTTCGTCCGGCACGATGAGCGACTCGAATTTCACGTCGCCGCCAAGAAATTCGCGCAGGACGTTTTCGATTTCCGGCCCGCTGCGGTCGGCATAAATCCCGGCCGCGGCGCGGTCGCTGATGGTCAGGCGTCCGATTTTCATGATTTTTTGGCACGGGCTTGTGCGCCCCAGCGTCTTGGACTGCGGCAGTCCTCTGCCGCTTTGAGATCAGCCGCGTGCCGGAGAAAAGCGCCAGAGGGCTGGCGCACTCCAAAACCTTGCGGAACCATGAGCAATCTATTCCGGGTCATATTTCTCTTTTCTCACTACGCGGATGCCTTCAATGCGCATCGTTTTATCCACCGCTTTGCACATGTCGTAAAGCGCCAGCGCAGCCACGCTCACGCCAGTCAGCGCCTCCATCTCCACGCCGGTTTGAGCGCTGGTTTCGGTTGTGCAGGAAATTTCTATCGCTGCGCGGTGAATTTTAAAACTCACTTCGACGTGGTTCAGCGCCAGCGGATGACACAGCGGAATCAATTCCGCCGTTCGTTTGGCGGCTTGAATGCCTGCAATCTGTGCCACAGCCAGCACGTCGCCCTTCGGCAGTGCGTTTTTTTTGAGCGCGCGGATGGTAGCCGGAGCACATACCAGCCGGCCATTGGCCACCGCGCGGCGGCGTTGAACCGGCTTGTGGCCGACGTTGACCATGCGTGCGCCGCCCGCCGCGTCGAGATGCGAAAATGTTTTATTCATTCAGTTTAGGCGGTGCAGCAGCACCGCCCTGCCAACAAAGGCAGGGCCGCGCGGCCGCGCGGCCTGATTTAACCGCCATCAATCATAGCCGTCACCGGCAAAAAATCCACCCCGGCGAATTGTTCCAGCCGGCTGGTGTTTGCCGGCACGCGAACCAGCGCATTCGCCGCCGTCAGGCAGGTAATGTCGCCGGAACTCGTCCATGCCAGCGGACGCAATCGCGGCGTGGCTTCATTCCATTCCAATCGGGCCGGCCAAAGCGTTTCGCGCGGACACGGTTTGTCGTCGAGTTTTTCGGCAAGTTGCCCGCGCAAAACTTTCGGCGGTCCGCCGCCGGTCAAACACGCCAGCGCCGCGGCGACGGCAAAATGGAAACAGACGAAGTGCGAGAGCGGATTGCCCGGCAGGCCGAAGGCCACACAGACTTTATTCGGTGGGGCGAGGCTACTGACGAGCCGCCTTCGCATAGCTTCGGCGCGCCGAGTCCGGCTCGCGGGGACGCTCGCCCCACCGTTCACGCCAAAAATTAACGGACGGCCGGGACGCAGGTTGACCTGGTTGAAAACGATGTCAAAGCCGAGCTGCTCCAGCAACGCGCCGGTGAAATCTTTTTCGCCCACGCTGGCCCCGCCGGAAACGAGTAAAAGGTCGAAGGCTGAAGGCTGAAGGCTGAAGGCTGAAACCGAGTGTTTGGCTTTCTCAAAGTCTTCAGGCAGGTGTGCGTGCAGAAGCTCGCACGGAAAATTCTGGAGCAGGCCGCGAATTAGAATGGAATTACTGTCGCGGATCTGGCCCGGCTTCGGCGTTTGGTCCGGCCGCACAATCTCATCGCCGGTTGTGAAATGGAGGATACGCAATCGCGGGCTGAGGAGCGGATTAGCGTTTCCCACCATTGCCAGGATTGCCAGCGCGCCGGCGTTCAGTTTTGTTCCCTCGGGGACCAGCGGTTGGCCTTGTCGCACCTCCTCGCCGCGCAACCGGACGTTCGTCGAATTTTCACGGCGCACGACATGGAGCTTATCGCCGTCGCGCTCGACGTGTTCCTGCATCACCACCCGCAGGCCTTCGCACGGCAGCGCCGCGCCGGTCGCCACACGCACGGATTCGCCGGGTTTGAGCTGGCGCGGTTTCCAGTCGGCGGCATGAATCGTGTCCACGACGGAAAAAGTTTTCGACGCATCATCGGCGCGGACCGCGTAGCCATCGCGTGTTGCGCGGTCAACCGACGGCAAATCTTCCGGCGCGCAAACCGTTTCGCGCAGCACGCGCCCAAACGCCTCCGCCAGCGGCGCGCGGACGGCGGACAACGGCTGGCAGCGCGAAATAATTTCTGAAATTGCTTCGTCAAGTGAAAGGAGCGCGGTTTTGTTTGGAGTTCCGGCTTTAGCCGGTTCGGGCCGCCTGAAGGCGGGACTCCCAACCGGCAAGGCCCGCCGTTTCCAGATCGGCACGTCCTGCTTGAGCCGATCCATGAATTCGGCTAGCAACGCAATGGCCTCGCCGCGATGCGGCGACGCAACGCCGACGTAAATGGCCGTTTCGCCGACAGGAATGACGCCGATGCGATGAATCACCTTCGCCGCGAGGCAAGGATGTCGCGCGGATATTTCCTGAAGCAGCCGCCGGATTTCACGGCCGGCCATTTCGGGATAGGCTTCGTATTCGAGCGCGGAAATGATTTGTCCATTTTCCTCGCCGCGCACAACGCCGCGAAATTCAAGCCACGCACCGACATTGCCGGACTGCGGTCGAGAAATTTTTCCCGCAATCGGCTCATTGGTGAGTTGGAATTCGATTTTCATGCGCAAAAGCTTTCAGCCGCCGGACACCGGCGGAATGAGTGCAATCTCGTCGTTATCCGCGAACACGGCGTCCGGAGCGGCATATTCGCAATTATTTGCGAGCCGGACACTGGAGCGATAGGCGGCCAGCTTCGGAAATTTCTTCAGTAATTCCGCCCAAAACTGTTCCGTGTTCAGCGGCGAAGCCGGCGCAATTTCGACCGAATCGCAGCCGGTCGCGTCTTTGAGTTGGGCAAAAAAGAGAACACGCATGATCAGTAAGATTTCAGGCGGTGGCAGCTTCAATCAACAATTTTCCGCCGGCAAAAATCAGCACGCCCGCCAGCACACGGCTGAAGGTGACGCTGCTCCAGCGCCGTGCGCCAAAATGCGTGCCGAGCAACGCACCGATGACGGCTGGCAGCGTGAGCCAGAGCAGCGGCCCGGCATGCGTAATTTTTTCCCAACCCGTGCCGGCAAGCCCGGCAATGGAGTTGAGCACGATAAAACCGGCCGCGATGCCACCGGTCGTCTTCGGTTTCACCCAACGGAACAAATAGAGCAACGGACTTAAAAAAACCCCGCCACCGATGCCGGTCAGCCCCGCCAGGAATCCCAGCACTGCGCCGATGAGCAGTGCCAGCGGCAGGAAAAACCTGTGCAGCAGCACGTCGTCGGTCTGCCAGCGCGAGCGCAGCAGCAGGACAAGTCCCGCCGCGGCCAGCACCACGCCGAGGACGATTTTGTAAACCTGCGGACTGATGTGGATCCGGCTGCCCAGCCACGCGCACGGCACGGAGACGACCGCAAACGACAGCAGCACGCGCCAGTTGAAATGTCCCGCCCGGCCAAACCGCCACCAGGCGATGCCGGCGACCAGAACGTTGGCAATCAACACCGCCACACGCGCGGAGATGGGTGCGATTCCGACCAATGCGAGTGCGGCCAGATAACCCGTCGCGCCGCCGTGGCCGACCGATGAATAAAAAAATGCCACCGCAAAGACGCAGGCGAGCAAGATCGTCCAATTAAATGTCGTTAAGTCGTGCATGACGATTTTGAATTATTGATTTTTCACTGTACAAGTTCAACGGGAAAGCCGGTAGAAGCGTTGCGATTGGTTTGTGACAGTGGTGTCGTCAAACTGAATCATTCCTGTGCTGTCGGCTGTCGCCGTGCCAATCGTCTGCCAGTTGGTCGTAGCCAAATCGGCGTTGGCCTGCACCTGGTACTGCCAGTTCGTCACGCCGAGGCCGGTGAGATGAAAGTTCGCGTTCGTAAAATAGCCAAAGAGAATTTTTGGCTGCACCACGTTCAACATGGCAGTGACGTTGATCAACGGCTCATTGCCGCGTCCGTAGCTGTAAGAATTGAACAAGTATCCAATCTGGTTGTCTGCCGCGTAGAAAAGAAACGTCACATCGCCGCCGTCCGACACGTCGGCCACGAGGTTTGTGTCGAGCGGCAGGGTATATATGACCGGCACATTGTTGCCAGGCGGCGAATAAGTGTTCGTGCAGAGGATTTCGTGTGCGCCGGACAGCAGGTCGGGAAGCGAATCGTAGGTCACGCCGTCCGTTGTGGGCAGGTTCGGTGTTCCGGTTCCTTCCACCCAATCATCATTGGACAGCCATTCGATGACGAATTGACCACCGTTGATCACGGGAAAGATCGCGTTGTTCGGCTGGACATTGCTCGTGCCGTAGTTGCTCGTCAATTCGAGCGAAATGTTAGTGATTATCCAGTTCCCCGCGCCATAGTTCGTGTTGAACATCGCCACCGCATTCGTAAGATTAAACCTGAGGACACTCTGAAATTCGCCCTTAACCGATGCTGCCGGAGCGACGACCAATGTGCCCGCTCCGCCAAAGTTTAACCCCGTCAAGTCGGTCCCTTCCGGGTTGTTCGGCGAACCCGTGGCGAGAAACGCGTCGGCGTAATCCGTGCCGGTATAAGTGACCTGCGCCTTTGAAGTTGAGCAAAGGCACAGCAGCGTGACTGCGAAGATGATTGCCGGACGGCAACTCATTTTTTCCTTCTCTGCCTGCGTGAAAATAGAAAGCCGCCGAGCGATGCGGCCAGCAGTGTCAAGGTGGTCGGCTCTGGAACAGGGACTGCCGTGATGGTCAGTTCGGGGTGATTGGATGCGAATTCTTTGGAATTAAACAGGTAGCTTACCTGATTGTCTGCCGCGTAAAAATAAAGCGAAACATCTCCTCCTGCCGCGGCCCCGGATACGAGGTTGGCATCGAGCGGCAGCGAGTAATTGGCATAAACGTTGTTGCCCGGAGGGGTGTAAGTGTAAGTGCCAAGCGAGTCATAGCCAGGCGAGAGCAAACTGGGAATCGAATTGAAATTCACAGCCCCATTGGCCGCGCCGTTTCCACCGCCCGCGCCTTCCACCCAACTGTCATTCGCCAGCCAATCAATGCCGAAACTGCCTGCGCTGACAGTGTTAAGCAGATTGTTGTTCGGAATCGCGCCTTGGGTGCCGAAGTTGCTGGCCAGCGATAACGTGAAGCCGGTGATCGTCCAATTTCCTGCGCCGTAAGTTGTGTTGAACTGGCTGACGGCGCCTGCGGTATTGAACATGATCACACTGTCAAATTCACCTTTGGGCGAGGATGCCGGAGCGATGGCCAGCGTTCCCGCGCCGCCGAAATTCAAGGTTGGCGAAGCACCTGATAGGAACGCGTCGGCGGTGGTGTCGTTGATAGTGTATAACACCGCCTTACCGGTGAAAGGCAGGGCGAAAATTATGCCGCAGGCAGCGGCGAGTAATAAACTTTGCGTTGATTTCATGGTGTTCAATTTATTTTTTGTTGTGCAATTCAGTCATGAGAGGTTGCCACCGGGAAAAAGAGCGGTCCTGGCCCGTTGGTCCAGCGGCCAAATTCCAGCAGAAAATTCTGCACCTTGTCGGAAAGCAGAAAGTCGGACAATGCCTGCGCTCCCGCGTAATTCACCTGCGGAAACTTCCGGGGATTGGTTTCCATGACGACGAAGGGACGCCGCATGACCGGGTCGCCTTTGACCAGAATTTCCATTCCCTCCGCAGGCATCTTGCCCATCTGCGCGGGGATATAACCGACCACCACGTAGGCATTGTTGGTGCGGGCAAATTGCAGGATGTTGAATTTGGAAACCGTGTCATCTTTGAGAACCCAATCACCTTTGGGTTCGGTGTCCGCGAGCCGCCACAAGGTATGCACCAGTTCGCGGCTGCCGATGCCTTCAAAATCCACGAAGCGCGCCTTGCTCCCGGCGATTTTGCGGAGCGCGGCAGCGCCGTTGGTCATGCCCCGGATATGCGCCGGGTCGTCCGGCGGGCCGACAATGCACAATTCATTGCGTGTCCATGGCCGCAGATTGACGCCATAGCCATCGGCCACGAGGTCGGTGGTGATGTCGCCGGAGTGCATCGTGAGCAAATCCACTTTGCCCGCGCGCATGGCGGCATCAAGAATGGGACGCGGGCCGGTCGCCACAACTTCAACCCGATAGCCGGTTTGCGCCTCAAACATTTTGGCAATTTCCGGCCACAAGCCGGTCATGGTCATGCCGCCAATGACGGCGCAACGAACGACGTGACTGTCCGCCGGTGTTTCACCCTTGCGGCTGCACGACACGGCAAGCAGCAATGAAAACAAGGCGAAACAAATCAGTTTCTTATTCTTCACAGGCGGTTTCGTTTTTCGTCAATAATTGTGGGCGCTGGCATCGCTGGCCGTGCCGGTGAGCCAGCGCACATCGCCCAGTCCGGGATCACCCGCGCCGCAGCCCACATACGAACCGGCGAAGGATTGCACTTGACCGGCAAGGAACAGCAAATTGATCCGCCCGGCGTGACGCGCAACGATGCTGTAAGGCTGGATTGATGGATACGTCGAGGCATAAGGCCCGGGCGCATCTGCCATGGCGACGACGCAGGATGGTTGAACGACTTCGCCAAACTTTGTCGCCAGCGGCAGGTTCCATGGCGAAAGATTCATGTTCATACCGTAGGGAAGGAAATAAGTTCCGCCCGGATCATTGGCGGTCGGACAAATGAAAACGGATTGGGTATGGGCGGCGGGCGTCACATTGTTGGTGACCATCTGTTGAAAGGAGGAAAGGCCGAAATAGACCGGCAGCGCGTTGAACCAATCTGCGGGCCGATCAATCTCCGCAAGCACTTGCACCCCTTGACCGCGACGCGGCAGAAAGTCGTCGTTGTCGTCCGCATACAGCCGATAGGCCAATCCCCACTGACGAAGGTTGTCAACGCATTGGGCTGAACGCGCTTTCTCCTGGGCCTTCGCCAGCGCCGGCAAAAGCATTGCGGCAAGCACGGCGAGGCTGGTGACGACCACCAGTAGTTCGACCAGCGTGAACGCGAGCCGGCAGGCAAACGACTTCGGTGCAAATTTGTTCTTCACCCGGCACGAATTCCACCAGAAGCGTTATATTTTGTCAAATATAACGCTTTTGTGCCGGGCACGCCGGGCCAAGGCTATGACTTGAAGTGCGATTGCATTTTGTTCCAGGTCGCCCGTGTTGCCTTTGCGGCCTTTGCCTCCATTTGCCGGTAAAGCGCCAGCATTCGGCGTCCCGTTTCCGTCAATTCCGCGCCGCCGCCGCCTTCCCCGCCGTGCGCGGCGATGACGAGCGGTTCCTTGAAGCACCGGTTCATCATCTGGACGAGCGACCACGCGCGCATGTAGGACATGCCCATCCGTTTTGCCGCCTGGTTGATGGAGCCGGTCTGCCCGATCAGCGCGAGCAAGTCCGCCTTGCCCGGTCCCAGCGCGATGTCGCCGCCGCAATGAATGCGGAAACGGGGTTGCACCGAACGGGCACAGTTTGATTTGGCCTTCTTCTTCATGGGCGACGCCGGCAAATTAGAACGACCATAAATTCCCCGGTTTGTGTGGCGATTGCAAGAATTCAAATGAAAATCGCCGAGGCGGATATACGAAATTTTCGCTACCACCGGGAGCATTTTCGAGTATCTTGCGCCCAGTCGTTTATGGCCGTCGCTTTACAATTTGTCCTGAACGGCCGCATCGTCAGGGTTGAAAATTGTTCTCCCAACACGACGCTGCTGGAATTCTTGCGTGGCAGCGGACTGACCGGCTCGAAGGAAGGCTGCGCTGAGGGCGATTGCGGCGCATGCACCGTCGCTGTCGTCGAGCACGACGCGGATGGCCGGTCGGTTTATCGCGCGGTGAACAGTTGCCTCATACCGGTCTGCCTGCTCGCCGGGCGCGAGGTCGTGAGCGTCGAAGGCATCGCCAACTCCGAACTCCAAACTCCCATCCTTCGCCCGAAGGCTACGGAGGGCAGGCCGAACTCCGAACTCCAAAACCTGCATCCGGTGCAGCGCAAGATGGTCGAGGGCCACGGCTCGCAATGCGGTTATTGCACGCCCGGCTTCATCTGCTCAATGTTCGAAGGCTACTATCGCGATGACCTCCACACGCACGACGATCTCGACGATCAACTCTCCGGCAATCTGTGCCGCTGCACCGGCTACCGGCCCATTCGCGATGCGGCCATCGAAGCCTTCGCCGAACGCCGTGCGAAAAATGGCGAAGATATTTTCGCTGAACGGCTGAAAAAGTCCGGCGCCAAACCCGGCGCGGCAGAATACGAATTTGCCGGTGAAAAATTCTTTCGTCCAACTTCGCTCACCGAACTGCTGCGACTGAAAGAGAAAAATCCCGACGCCCGCCTCATCGCCGGCGCGACGGAACTCGGCCTCGACATCACCAAGCGTTACCAGAAATTCCCGACGCTCATTTCCGTCGAGGCGGTGCCGGAGTTGAAGGAAATCAACGCCACCGAAACCGAATGGCATATCGGCGCGGCGGTGACGCTCACACAGATCGAAGAAAAAATGGCCGATGAATTTCCCGCGCTCGGCGACATGCTGCGCGTGTTCGGTTCGCGGCAGATTCGTAATCGCGCCACGATGGGCGGCAACCTCGTCACCGCCTCGCCCATCGGCGACAGCGCACCCGTGCTGCTGGCGCTGGATGCGAAAGTGGTAATTGCTTCACTTCAAAGTAGCGCAGGCGTCGCGCCTGCATTGAAGAGATCAAAGACGGTGGCAGGCGGGACGCCTGCGCTACTACGCGAACGCACACTGCCCATCAGCGAATTCTTCGTCGCGTACCGCAAGACCGCGCTGCAAGCGAACGAAATTTTGAAAACCATCATTGTGCCGCGCGGCATCTCAAAACCGGACCTCACGCGCCGATGCTCGTGGTTCAAGGTTTCCAAACGGCGCGAGATGGACATCAGCACGGTGGCCGCCTGCTTCGCGGTGGATTTGGACAAGCAGAACATCGTGCGCCACACGCGCCTGGCCTACGGTGGGGTGGCGGCGATGCCCGCACGCGCGAAGAAAACCGAAACGGCACTGCTCGGGAAAGTCTGGAACGAAAAGACGATTCAAGGCGTCCTGCCGATTTTGCGAACGGAGTTCACACCCATCTCCGATGTTCGCGGCTCGGCGGATTATCGCAGTGGATTGGTCGCCAGTTTGCTGGAAAAATTCTTTCACTCTGTAGAAGACGAGGTAACGAGTCTCAAATTGGAAAAGCAAAGTCAGAGACTCCTCACGTCGTCTCCTGCAAAACCACCGCCGCACGAAAGCGGCCACAAACACGTCACCGGTGAGGCGGTTTACACGGACGATCCGCCTGCCGGAAAAAACTTTCTCGAAGTCTGGCCGGTTTGCTCGCCACACGCGCGGGCGAAGATTCTCAGGCGCGATGCCTCCGCTGCCCGCCAGATACCCGGCATCAGGGCTGTGTTGCTCGCCGAGGACATCCCCGGACTCAACGACGTCGGCACCAAACGCGACGAAATCCTGCTGGCGGACAAGGAGGTTTTGTTTCACGGCCATCTGGTCGCGCTCGTCGTCGGCGAAACACAGGAGGCGTGCCGCGCGGCGGCGGAAAAGGTGGCGGTTGACTATGAGCCGCTGCCGCACATCCTGACTTTGCGGCAGGCGCTCGCCGAAAAAAGTTTCCACAACGAGCCGAATTTCATCCGGCGCGGCAATTGTGACGACGCGCTTGCTCACGCACCGTCCACGCTCGAAGGCGAATTCGAGCTGGGCGGCCAGGAACATTTTTATCTCGAAACCCAGGCGGCGTGGGCTGAACGCGGCGAGGATGGTTCGCTGTTGGTGGTTGCGTCCACGCAACATCCGTCCGAGGTGCAGGCGGTCGTCGCGCACGTGCTGCATCTGCCGGCGAACAAAGTCGTCGTCCAGGTGCCGCGCATGGGCGGCGGCTTTGGCGGAAAGGAAACGCAGGCCGCCACGCCCGCCGCGCTAGCCGCGCTGGCGGCACATCACACCGGCCGGCCGGTGCGCGTGCGTTTTAATCGCGATCAGGACATGGCGCTCACCGGACATCGGCATCCGTTTCTGGCGAAGTTCAAAGTCGGTTTTGACGAAAACGGTTTGTTGCGCGCGGCGAAGATTCATCTCTGGTCGAACGGCGGCTGGGCGCAGGATTTGTCGCAGGCCGTGACCGACCGCGCGTTGTTCCATCTGGACAACGCCTATTTCATCCCGGCGGTGGAATTTCGCGGGCAGGTGGCCAAAACAAATTTGTCGTCGAACACCGCCTTCCGCGGGTTCGGCGGGCCGCAAGGCATGCTGGTCATGGAAGAAATTCTCGACCGGATTGCGCGGCGGCTGGGTCTGTCACCGGAAACGATTCGCGAGCGGAATCTTTATCGCGGCAAAGGCGAGACGAACACAACGCACTACGGCCAGGAAATTGAGGACAACCGCCTCCAAACGATCTGGCATGAACTGAAGCAGTCAGCGCAGCTTGAGCAACGCCGCAGGGAAATCGCGAAGTGGAACGCCGCGCATCCGCACCGCCGGCGCGGCATGGCGATGACCCCGGTGAAGTTCGGCATCAGCTTCACGGTTACGCACCTGAACCAGGCGGGCGCGCTCGTCTTGATTTACCAGGACGGCACGGTGCAGGTGAACCACGGCGGCACGGAAATGGGCCAGGGTTTGCACACCAACGTCGCCGCGATTGCCGCGCAGGAACTGGGCGTCAGGCCGGAGCAAATCCGCGTGATGCCGACCAGCACGGACAAGGTGCCGAACACATCCGCCACGGCAGCGTCGGCGGGGACGGACCTGAACGGCGCGGCGGTGAAGAACGCCTGCGAGATTTTGAAAGCGCGTTTGATTCCCATCGCGCAAGAGTTATTGAAGGAAAAAACCGGGCGCGAAGTTGCCGTGGAAAATTTGGCATTCACGGATGGAATTATTTTTGAAAGGGGAGCACACGCGCCCTCGCGTGTTCCAGCGGACGCCTCGTCCACCTGTGCGCCGCACGGCGTTCGACGCGAGGCGCGTCGAACTGCGCCCGAGGCGGGCGCGCTCCCCATTTCCGTTTCCTTCGCCGATGTTGTCAAGAAGGCCCACCTCGCGCGCGTGAGTTTGTCGGCGACGGGCTATTATGCCACGCCGGGAATTCAGTACGATCGCGCGGCGGGTCGCGGCCGGCCGTTTCACTATTTCGCCAACGGCGCGGCGGTGACGGAGGTGGAAGTGGACGGTTTCACCGGAATGCACCGGGTATTGCGCGTGGACATTTTGCACGACGTGGGCGACTCGGTGAACGAAGGTGTCAACCGCGGCCAGATCGAAGGCGGCTTCGTGCAAGGCATGGGCTGGCTCACCACCGAGGAACTCAAGTGGGACGATCAGGGCCGGTTGCTCACGCACTCACCGGACACTTACAAAATTCCGTCCGTCGGGGATACGCCGCGGATTTTCAACGTGACGCTGCTCAAGAACGCGACCCAAAAAAATGTGATTCACGGGAGCAAAGCCGTGGGCGAACCGCCGTTGATGCTGGCGATTTCCGTGCGCGAGGCGATTCGTGACGCGGTGGCGGCGTTTGGTTCAGGCAAAGGCGAAGTCGCGCTCGCCTCCCCCGCGACCTGCGAGGCGATTTGGTTTGCGATTCAGAATGTGAAAGCTCCAAGCGCCAACATCCAAGCTCCAGAGAAACTTCAACCATCAAGCTCCAAATCCAGAAGCGGGCAACAACCGATTGAAGCTTGAAGCTTGGAGCTTCTCTGGATGTTGGAGCTTGGAATTTGGAGCCTTCCTTTTACCTTCACAGTCCATGCCCGAAAATATTTTCAAGTTGTCCGAGAACCAAACCAACGCGCGCACGGAAATCCTCGCCGGCGTGACGACGTTCCTGACGATGGCCTACATCATCGTCGTCCAACCGGCGGTGTTGTCGGGCGCCATGTTCGGGACGCCGACGGGCATGGATTTTGGCGCGGTGACCACGGCCACGTGTCTCGCCGCCGCGCTGGCCACGGCGCTCATGGCGTTGCTGGCGCGTTATCCCATCGCGCAAGCGCCGGGCATGGGCGAAAATTTCTTCTTTGTGTTTTCAGCCATCCCCGCCGCCGCCGCCGCCGGTTTCACCAACAGCTGGCAAGTGGCGCTCGGAACCGTTTTTGTATCGGGGATTTTATTTTTGATTTTGTCGCTCGCCGGCCTGCGCGAAATGATTTTCAATGCCGTCAGCCCCAGCCTGAAATGCGCGATTGCAACGGGCATCGGCCTGTTCATCGCGTTCATCGGGTTGCAAAACGCCGGCGTCATCGTCAAAGACCCCGGCTCGGCGGTGAAGTTGAACGCGCACTTCGCCTCGCCCGACCTGATGGTGTTTTTCGCCGGCCTGCTGCTGACGGCGGTGCTGCACGCCCGCAAAGTGCGCGGCTCGATTCTGTGGGGCATCGTCGCGGCAACGGCGCTGGCGGTCGCGTTGAAACTGACAGTCCCGCCGTCAGCCTCGCCTCTTGTCGCCAATTCGATGCTGGTGAAACAGTTTGTCTTTGCCAAAGGCGTCGTCGCCGCGCCGCCATCGCTTGCGCCGACGTTTTTCCAGATGGACATCGTTCACGCGCTGTCGCCGAAAATGCTGCCGTTCGTTTTTGTGTTTCTGTTCATGCTCGTGTTCGACGCCATCGGCACGCTGATTGGCGTTTGCGAACAGGCCGGCTTTATGCGCGACAACAAACTGCCGCGCGCGAAGCAGGCGATGGTGTCCGACGCCGTCGGCACGGTGGCAGGAGCGGCGTTGGGCACCAGCACCGTGACGAGCTTTGTCGAAAGCGCGGCGGGCGTGGAGCAAGGCGGGCGCACGGGGTTGACCGGTCTGGTTGTGGCCGCGTTGTTTTTGCTGGCGCTGTTTTTCAGTCCACTGATTGCCATGGTCGGCAGCTACCCGCCGATTACCGCCCCTGCTCTGGTCATCATCGGCGCGATGATGGCGCAAAATGCCGCCCGGATTGACTGGAAAGATTACACGGAATCCGTGCCCGCCTTCCTGACGATGATTGGCATTCCGCTGTCGTATTCCATTGCCGACGGCCTTGCGCTGGGCTTTATCAGTTATCCGATCATCAAACTTTTCACCGGACGCGGGCGCGAAGCGGGCTGGCTGACTTACATTCTCGCCATCGTGCTCGTGTTGTATTTCATTTTTGTGCGGAGTAAAATGAGTTAAAAATCCAAGCGCCAACATCCAGGCTCCAGAGAAACACCAAGAAACAAGCTCCAATTCCCGACGCGCATGGCCTTTGATGTTTGATGCTTGGAGCTTCTCTGGAGCTTGGTGCTTGGAATTTGGAGCTTTTAATTCGCACGCGGAAATTTTACATTGTCGGCAATAAGGGGAAACGACGAATGCGCAACCTGCAACAAAAACTTGCTATCGCCCGGGGCGAACAGCCGGCGGAACTGCTCTTTAAAAACGCCCGGCTCGTGAATGTCTTGAGCGGCGAGATTCATCCCGCGAACGTGGCGGTGGATGACGGACGTGTCATCGGCATCGGTGATTACCGGGCGCGGCGGGTGATTGACCTGCGCGGCGCGTATCTGGCGCCGAGTTTGATTGACGGGCATTTTCACGTCGAAAGCTCGATGCTGACCGCGCCGGAATTCGCGCGGGCGGTCGTGCCGCACGGCACCGGCGCCGTGGTGATTGACCCGCACGAATACGCCAACGTGCTCGGGCTTGACGGCATCCGCTACGTTTTGGAATCCACGAAAAATCTCGCGGTGGATTTTTTCATCATGCTGCCCTCTTGCGTTCCGGCGACGCCGCTGGAGACGGCGGGCGCGCGGATAACAGCGGATGATTTGAAGTTGATGATCCATGACGAGCGCATCGCGGGCGTCGCGGAGCTGATGAATTTCCCCGGCGTTTATCTCGGCGCCAAAAGTGAACTGGCCAAGATTGAAGCGGGCAAGGGCAAATGCGTGGACGGACACGCGCCCGGCCTGCGCGGAAAAAATCTCAACGCCTACGTGCTGGCCGGCGTGCGCTCGGACCACGAATCGGTCGAGGCCGCAGAAGCGAAAGAAAAGTTGCGGCTCGGCATGCACATTCTGTTGCGCGAAGGGAGCACGGAGCGAAATCTCGCGCACTTGCTGCCGCTCATCAATTCGCACAACGCGCAAAACTGCTCCTTCGCCACCGACGACAAGCTCGCCGGCGACCTGGTGAGCGAAGGCCACATTGACCATTGCGTGCGCAAAGCCATCCGGCTCGGGCTGCCGCCCATCAGCGCGCTGCAAATTGCCACCATCAACACCGCTCGCCATTACAATCTGCTCAACCTCGGCGCCATCGCGCCGCGCTTTTGGGCGGACTTCATCGTGTTCGACGACTTGAAAAAGTTCTCCATCCGCCAAGTTTACAAAAAGGGTGTGCTGGTTGCAGAAAACGGGCGGTTTCTTGGACGGACGCCGGCCAAAATCGGCTCGCCTCGCGGCACCATGAATTTACGCTATCAACCGGGCGACTTCAGCGTCCCAGCAGTCCGGGGGAAACAAATCAAGGTCATCAAAATCGTCCCGCAGCAAATTGTCACCCGGACCGTTATCGTCGCGCCGAAAGTTGAGGACGGTGAAGTTGTTGCCGACACAGGACGCGACATTCTCAAGCTCGTCGTGGTGGAACGGCACCGCGCCACGGGCAACGTCGGCGTCGGCTTCGTGCGCGGCTTCAAGCTCAAGCGCGGCGCCATTGGTTCAACCGTCGCGCACGACGCGCACAACGTCGTCGTCGCCGGCACGAACGACGCGGACATCCGGTGCGCCATCCAGCAACTGGAGCGGATGCAGGGCGGGCAGATCGCCGTGGCCAACGGCAAAATCAAAGCGGAGCTGCCTTTGCCCATCGCGGGGCTGGTTTCCGACCGGCCGCTCAAGGAAGTGATGAAGCGCATAGACGATTTGAACGCCGCCGCCCGCTCGCTCGGCTGCGACCTCGACGCGCCGTTCATGACGCTTTCATTTTTGAGCTTGTCACCAATTCCATCGCTGAAGCTCACCGATCAAGGGCTTATAGACGCGGTTAAAATGCAGCGCACGGAGCTTTGGGTTCGTTGAACCCGAAAACATTCAACATTCAACGTTCAACGCCCAACGTCGAAGGCGTCTTCCCCTGAATGTTCGATGTTGAGTGTTGAGCGTTGAATGTTTCCCGATTCACGGGGAGAATTTACCCGCACGAACGGACCTGTCGGTTGAACGCTTCTATCAACTGGTCGAAATACGCGACTTCGTCCTCAAACAAGGCCCGCCAGTATTCCGGATGCCATTGTTCCGTCAGCTCGGCTGAAGTTTTCCCCTGCTGCTCGACCCAGGTGTAATATTTCAGGTTGTGAATCGCTTTGCGCTCCGGATAAGTCAGTTCCTTGAAGTAATCCACGCTTTGGTGCGCGAGCGGGCCGGCAAAGTCGGCGATGGCGTCCTGCGCGCGATAGGCGCCGCGCTCGTGCTTCAATTCCTCGACGCGCGAGCCGTAGAGTTCGGTCGAATCTGTGAACACGGTAAAGATTACATCGCGCTCGGACAGATCGAAATACTTCGCGGTTTTGATGGCCGCGAGGAGGTTACAGATGCTGGAGATGCCGAGTAACGGCAACGATTCCAACTCTTTCGCCTTCACTCCGAGTAAAGCGAGATGCTTCTGGCCGGCCGGCTCGTTGAACAGACGCAGAATTCTCATGCAATCTTCGTCATCGATCGCCGCCACAGCGTCGGTGTTGCGAACATTGTGAACCCACGGGATGTGCTTGTCGCCGATGCCCTCGATGCGGTGATCGCCAAAGCCGTTCTGGAGCAGTGTCGGACATTGCAACGCTTCCGTTGCGACAATCTTCAACGCCGGATGCTGCTTTTTCAGGTAATCGCCGGCCGCAATTGTGCCGGCGGAACCGGTTGCGGAAATGTAAGCCGCCGCACGCAACGGTTGGTCACGTTGGAGTTCACGCTTTAGCGTGCCGCCCGAATAAGCTGAAGCTTGAACTCCAGCAAGACTTTGGAAAACTTCCTCAATCGCCGGGCCGGTCACGTTGTAGTGGAAGATCGGATTCCCGAATTCCTCGAACTGGTTGAAAATGACATTCAGCGGGTCCTTTTTCAGCTCCCAACATTTGTCGTAAATTTCTTTGACGTTCGATTCACAGCCGGGCGTGGCGATGATTTGGGCGCCGATTTCCTTCAGCCACTCGAACCGTTCACGGGACATTCCTTCCGGGAGGATGGCGATGGCCGTGCAGTCCAGCACCGCGCAATCAAACGCGCCGCCGCGGCAATAATTGCCCGTGGACGGCCATGCGGCCTTGTGTTTCTCGGGATCAAACTCACCGCTGACGAGCCTCGGCACCAGACAACCAAACGCCGCGCCGACCTTATGCGCGCCAGTAGGAAAATATTTCCCAACCAACCCGATGACGCGCGCCTTTACGCCGGTGATGGCCGGCGGAATTACCAGATAATTCACGCTGCCGTAGAGGCCGCTCTTCACGTCGTTCTTCCACGTGATGCGGAACAAATTCACCGGGTTCACGTCCCACAACCCGACGCCTTTGAGCTTCCGCTTGATGGCGGGCGGGATGAGTTCCGGATTCCGCAATTGCTTGAATGTCGGCAGCACGATGTCGCGCTTGCGGCAGCGCGCCGCGGTTTTCTTGATGACCTCCGGATGCAGACGTTTGATGATTTTGGACATGGTTCGCGAATCTTACGAAGAAACGCTGCAAAAGGGAATGGCAGAAAAATTTCCTCGCTCGCGGGAGCGGGAGATACTCTTCGCCCATTGGATGGGAGACTTGAACCGCTTGGGAGGCGGTGAAAGGAATTTGCGAAGCAAAGGCCCGCGAGGGCCGAGTGAGCGGGCGCGAGCGAGTCAACGTGGCCGAAGGCCGGATGAGGGCAAATAGCAGGACAGGTGAGGGTTGTCGGGAGAAAACAACCGTAAACCACGGATGGACACGGATGAACACTGATTAACGCAAATTTCGGAGGGCGGAGTTCTGCGAGGCCCAAACTTTAACCGCTGATGAACAAAGCCCGTCGCGCCGAAATGAAATGAAGGCGGAATTGCCGCGGATTTTCAATTTCTGCTTTTTCCCGACCCCCTGCCCTGCAGCTTGTCCATCGAAGCTTTAGTGAAGTTGGAAGCCTTGACGAAGGAGGATCAACTCTCAACCAACAACCTTCAACCAGCTCACCATTGACGCGCGTGCCGCTCCAGCGCACACTCGCAGCCGCCATGCGAGCCGGGTTCCGCTTTCATCTGATTCCAGCGCGATAAGTTGATGCGTGCCTGAATTGAAAAATACTGCAAATTTTATGACTTCCACCAAAACACGTCCGTCCGTCAGCTACAGCTTCGTCATGCGGCTGACCTATCCCAACCACATCGGCATGTTCGCCAAGCTCACCCACACCATCGGCCGGCACGGCGGCGACCTCGGCGCGGTGGACATTGTGAATCCCGACTCCAAACGCATGACACGCGACATCACGGTGCGGGCGCGCGGCCAAGAGCACATGGAAACCATCGTGCAGGCCATCCGCAAACTGAAGGCCGTCACCGTGGCCAACGTCTCGGACCAGGTGTTTCTCCTGCATCTGGGCGGAAAGATTTCAATCCAGAACAAGGTGCCGCTGACGACGCGGGACACGCTTTCAATGGCTTACACGCCCGGCGTGGCGCGTGTATGTTCCGCCATTGCGGAGCAGCACGCCAAAGCCTGGCAATTGACCATCAAAGGCAACTCCGTCGCGGTGGTCAGTGACGGTTCGGCGGTGCTGGGCCTCGGCAACATCGGCCCGGAAGCCGCGATGCCCGTCATGGAAGGCAAGGCCATGCTGTTCAAGGAATTCGCCGGCATAGACGCCTACCCGATCTGCCTGCGCACGCAGGAGACCGAGGGAATCATCAATGCCATCGCCAATCTCTCGGTGGGTTTTGGCGGCATCAACCTCGAGGACATCTCCGCGCCGCGCTGTTTTGAAATTGAGCGGCGCCTGCAGGAACGGCTGGACATTCCCGTCTTTCACGACGACCAGCACGGCACGGCGGTGGTGGTGCTGGCGGCGCTGTTGAACGCCTCGCGCCTAGCGGGCCGCCGGCTTGCCGGGCTGCGGACCGTGATTCTCGGGGCGGGCGCGGCGGGAACCGCCATCGCCGTGATGCTGCAAAACGCCGGCGTGCAAGACATCATCGTTTGCGACCGACAGGGAATCCTCAACCGCCGCACGCGGGCCGATTTGAATGCCGCGAAGGCGCAGCTCGCAGCCGCCACCAATCCCCGCGGCTTGAGCGGTAGCGTCGAGGTCGCCTTGAAAAAAGCGGATGTTTTAATCGGCGTCTCCGGGCCGGGATTGATTGCGGCGAAATCACTCCGGCACATGGCAACGAAGCCGATTATTTTTGCGATGGCCAATCCCATCCCGGAAATAATGCCGGAGGAAGCGGCCGCGAAGGCGTGGATTGTGGCGACCGGCCGGAGCGATTATCCCAACCAGATTAACAACGTGCTGGCATTTCCGGGAATTTTCCGGGGCGCCCTGGACGTGCGCGCCCGCCGCATCAACGAGCCGATGAAGCTGGCCGCCGCGCACGCCATCGCGGGCTGCATAGCGCGCCGGGAATTAAGTCCCGAATACATTGTGCCCAGTGTCTTCAATCGTGACGTGGTGAAACGCGTCGCCGCCGCCGTCACCGAAGCCGCCATCAAGACCGGGGTGGCCCGGAAAGGCCGTCCCCGTCGATGACCCCTGACCGCTAAATTTCTCTGAATTTCCCGGAACCGATTGCGTCAGTTTTTCGGTGATGGCTGGGTGGATTTCAATTTAGCCTCCGCCTGTTCCAGCGCATCGGCCAAAGCGTGTGCCCGTTTCTGAAAATCCGGCTCGTATTCGACGGTAGCCAGAACTTCTGTGGCGTCGGGATTCAGAAAAATGACTTTCGGTGGCGTATAATGCGGGTCGGGCGTGTGCAATGCCTGGTCCACCAGCGGCAGAACCTTGTGGTTTTCTTCAAACGCATCTTCAAAAACCAGAACCGTCCGGGTGCGCAATGCATAAAACGCATGAAACGTCGCGCCCCGACCATCCTCGCGCGCGATGGTTCCCGTTTCGCCAAGAACTTTTGTTGCCGAGGCGATCCAAGCGATGGGTTTGTGGGCGGCGGCGGCATCCTTTTTTGCGCTCTCCAAATCCGCCGTGCGATAAGCGTAAATCGTCGCGTTGCCGATATGCAGGACGATTTTATCCGCCGCCCGGGCCGGCAGGGAAACCAACGCCGCCAAAAGCGCCAGTGTAATATGAATTTTCCGGTTCATACGTGAAAATGTGAATCGCCCGGCGATATTGTCAAAACCAAATGCGAAATGTCCAGTACGGTTGTTATTGCATTCATGCGCTGACGTCTTCATTAACCGCGAATGACGCGGATGAACGCGGATTAAAACGGCGAACCATGCAGAATACCTGAAATTTTCCAGCCGCGAAAATGCACAGAAGGCACAAACAGAGTAGACAAATCCTTTATGCGTCGTTTGCGCCTTTTGGCGGCCATGAGTTTCCAGTTCCATTTTCTTTGAAGGATATTTAATCCCGGAACCTTGCCCTCCAGTCGCATTACTTCTGAATCATTCCGATCGTCCTCAGCCACGTCTCCACCAACTGAGGCCAGCCCGTAATCGGAAACTCCGTGCGCCGCAGCCCGAACCCATGCCCGCCTTGCGCATACAAATGCATCTCCACGGGAACCCCGGCCTTCTTCAGCGCCAGTGTAGTAAACCAGCGAGTTGTTCACGTTGTCCACCGGGTCATTCTCCGCCTGCAACAAAAACGTAGGCGGCGTATTGGTGGTGACAGGAACATTCGGATTCAACTCAAAATTCTCCATCGTCGTTCCACAGATGGCCCGGATAACAAGCGATCGCAAAATCCGGGCGGCAGCTTGCTTTGTCCGCCGCATCCACCGCCGGATACAAACGCTTGTCAAAATGCGTGCTCATCGCTGCCACCATATGCCCCCCGGCCGAAAAGCCGATCACGCCAATCTTGTGCGGATCAATCTGCCACTCGGCGGCGTGAAAGCGCACCAGCCCCACCGTCCGCTGCGCATCTTCCAACGCCGGCGGTGACTCCCCATACGGCCCTACTCTCTTGACCGGCACGCGGTATTTCAAGAGCACCGCAGTGATGCCTCTGGACGTCAGCCAATCACAAATCTCCGTGCCTTCAAGATCCATGGCCAGACATTGATAGCCTCCGCCGGGAAACACGACCACCGCGACACCCGTATTCGTTCCCTTTGGCGAATAGACCGTCATCGTCGGCTGCGAGACGTTGTTCGCTATGACGCACGGCTTGCCGGCTATCAGGTTCGTTGTCGTCGTATAGTTCTCCGGTCCCGGGACCGGCTGCGCATCAGGAACCGCCTCCGGCCAGATCGGTATTTGTGTGTGTCCCGGCGACGGCTGCCAGACATTCGTCTGCGCGTTCAGACTGCCACACGCAAACACAACCCAGAGAGCAAACATCAAAAGCTTCATCATAATCCTGAGATGACAGACCGGGCCGTTGTCCGTCAATAACATTGTCTGGCGAAGTTAATCCGGGAAATCCGGGATTCAAAGTGAGATACCAAATCCATTTGACCGCAGATTACGCGGTTGAACGCGGATTTGATGCCGCAAAAAGGCACAGAAGGCACAGAACAGCAAAAAACTTGAACAGAAGGTAACAGAGGAAACGAAGAAATTTATTCGAAATCAGTAAGAGTCTTTGTTGCCTTGGTTATCTTCTGTTTAAAGTTCTGCCCCGCGGCGTTCCTGGCAGTTCTGTATTAAAATCAGATGAGGTGTCGAATTCATTTAACCGCTGATGCTGATTGACGCTGATGTCAGACCGATTTGGTAGGGCGTCGCTGTCCACCCTCCGCAGTACTGCTACGGAGGACGGGCCGCGACGCCGGCTTTAGTTCAAAGTTCAGCGTTCGGTGTCGGATTAATTCAACCACGAAAGGTCACGGATAGACACGGATTTCAAAAATTTGACGCTTTCAGGTTTCCCGCACACACTTGCAATCAAAATCGCATGGAAGGACACCCACCGGCTTTTCTTGAAAAGGCGAACGCCGTCGTTTTCTTGAATTACAAACCGGTGGGCCGATTTGCCGATGAAAAGCTGCTGCTAAATAAAAGTCCCCGGGTTGAAGAACTTTTCAAATTGGCCACCAGCGGGCGAAAACCGTTTCGAATTGGATTTGATACTTGCACAATCACTGGTTTGGCTAGATTTGGCAACGCACCAGAAATTTCAGTTGAAGGTTGTGATGCTGGCCGTTTCTCACTTTTTGTATCCGAAAAAATGGAGGTTTACCCTTGTTCGTTCATGGTCGAAGCAGGTTATCAAGGAATTCCGCTCAAGGGTTCTTCTCTTGGTGATATTTGGCGAAACCATGAAGGCTTCAAACGGATTCGTGCCAAACACGCTGGCAAAGGTTGTGCTGATTGCTCCACACCACGGCAATGTCTTTCGGATTGTCCGCTCTTTCCGAAAATGAATCTCTGTCCAAAAAACTGTTCAGTTTCTCTTTCACACGAATCCTTGGCTGACGTCTCAATTGAAGGTGCTGAACGGGTCAGTCCCGCATTTTGAATCATCTTCGCTCTTGCCGGTCACAGCCCATCGCGGAAATCCTGTTTATGGAGCAGCTTGGCGAGATTGGCCAGCGGGGCGTCAGGATTTACGATTTACGATTGCCGATTTACGATTGAAACGGATGTTTTCGTGTATTTCGCGTATTTCGTGGTTTGGAATCCGTGTTCATTCGTGCAATTCGTGTCTCCCCGTTTCAGCTTTTGCGTAGATATTTTTTGATGAACAGCAGGTAGCCCAGGAACGGCAGCGAGCACAGCGCCGTGAACCAGCCCATGCGGTTGCCCGTGAACAGGCCGACTTTTTGGATCTGGTCAATCTGCGCCTGCGGATAGCCCATCAGTTGATACATCTCGATGATGTCATGGTGCGCGTATGTCAGCAGCGCGGACACCATGAACAGCACCATTGCGACCAGGATAAGCCACCAGCCCCGCATCTCCAGCCGGTATAACCACCACCCCGCCGTGCCCCAGATGGCAGCGACCATCAGGCAGAACAGCGCGCCCGGCAGGCCGGAAACAAACATTCCAAAGCACGGCATCACCGCAAGACCGGTCAGCGACATGAGCAGCATCATCGGCACGGCCAGCCACGTCCACAGGCAGAACGCCAGCACCGGCAGCGGACAGGCATCGGTCCAGCGCGTCACCGGGTCGCGCGCCTCGCAGGTGGCCTTCACATGGCGGCTGTTATAGAAGAACGTCCACACCGCCGGCACGAGGACAAAAAAACCTAAGAAGAAAATGGTCATGCCGATGACCATGCCGATGATGGCTCCCGGCGGCATTGCCGACGGGCCGGTTTTGGCATTGGGCGGCAGGTTGGCCATGACTTTGGCCATGAAGAACGGCATGACCGCCGTCATGCAGATACCCATGATGAGCCAGCTCCAGGAGAAGATGAGCAACAGCGCCCGCGCCCAGCGCCGCGCCTTGATGGAACCGATGCCCAGCCAGACCAGAGCCACGGCCAACAGGCCATAGAATGCCATGCCCGGCAGCATGGCGGCATGGTTCACCGGCGGCGCATTCGGGGCCTTGGCCGCCATCATCTGCCCGAACAGCATCAGCAGCACAAACAATCCGGCGAGGCAGCCGAGTAGCAACGTCAGGATGCCGAAGATAATCAGGCCGGTAGAGCGGTTCTTGTAGGCGGGCAGCGGAGCCATTTCGACGGGTGGGGCGGCGGGATTTTGTTCGTTCATAGGCTGAGGGATTCGTCCGCTGAGTACGCCCATTCATGAAGCTTGTCGAGATGTTTTTAAATGAATTGTTCGAATGATAACGGATTCCATTTCGGTCCGTGCATCGCGGAAATCCTGTTTATGGAGCAGCCTGGCGAGATTGGCCAGCGTGTGCAGATGCTTTTGGAATTGTCCCTGCGGCACCAGAAACGTATCCGACTGACGAATCACATAACCCTCGGGATGTGCAGGGTGGTCGGAACCGGCACGCGCCGGAATTAATCAACTGGCAACGGCGACTCTTGCTGCTTTGAAGACATCCATTTTAAACTTGAATCGTACGATTTGATGTGTTAAAAAGTCCTGTCTTTTCTTATGAAGCCGCTACACCAACGATTTGGGGTGGCTCTTTTGGACCTCTTGTCCTTCGAAGTTGCTGCAACAACTCTTTATGTGAATGTGAACGGCACAAATCCGACGCCGCCCTATGCCACTTGGAAAGCTTGCAAACCTACCGCGACGGAAGAAAATCACAAAAAACCTCCACGCCGGTCGTGGGAAAGAAACCAAATGGGAAATCCCGGTCAAACCTTGATGAATTCATTGGGCGCAGTGGTTTGTCGGGTTGCGGTCATCCTGCTGTTTGGATCGCCTGCCAGTTTCGCCCAAACTGGCGAATACCTGTTTCTCGGGTCGGAAACGAATATCACCCTGAGCCCGGGCACTTACAACATCACTGCCTTCGGTGCCCAGGGTGGCAGCAGCACCAACGGTGGCTTCCTAGGCGGCCTCGGGGCTGAAATGGGAGCCCAATTTAGCTTCACAGATGCAACGACGCTGACTCTTCTTGTCGGTGGAGCCGGCGCCAACGGCACTTACGGCGGCGGTGGTGGAGGCGGTAGTTTCGTTGTCAATGGCGCCACACCACTGGTCATTGCCGGCGGCGGTGCCGGTGCCGGCTACCAGGGCCCCGGCGGCACCGGCGTCACGCAAAGCAACGGCGCCAGTGGCGGCGGTCCCTACGGCGGCGGTGGCGGTAGCGGCGGCGGTGGTGGCGGCCCAGGCCTAAGCGTCGGCGATCCGTACGGCGGCGGTGGTGGCGGTGGTTACAGCGGCGGCGGCTACGGCAGCTTTGACGGGGGCGGGGGCAGCAGCTTCCTGGGTGGCGGCGGCGGCGGCAGCACCAGCGGCCCGTACAACGGTGGCTTCGGCGGCTTTGGCGGCGGCGGCGGCGGTGCGACAGCGGCGGCGGCGGTGGAGGCTATAGCGGCGGCGGTGGCGGTTGGAGCGGCTTCGCCGGCGGCGGCGGTGGCTCCATCATTGATTCATCCGCAATAACGAACCTAGCCAAGATTTCCGGCGTCGCCAGTCCCGATGATTCCCCCGGTGGCGAGATTATTATTGTCTTCGTTCCCCAGCCGCCCAGTTTTATCCAGCAACCGTCTCTGACGGCGGCGTTCACTTCCAATGTCACGTTTCAAGTGGTCTTGTGGGGCACGGCTCCGCTGAGTTGCCAATGGTATTTCAATGGGGCGCCTCTGTCAGACAATGGTCACTATATTGGTTCAATGGAAACGAATCTTACGGTTATGGATTTCCAACCCGCGGACATCGGAGATTACACTTTAGTCGTGACCAATTATGTTGGCTCAATCACCAGTGCCGTGGCGACACTCAACATTCTCAATCCTCTCATCACGTCGCAACCGCAAAGCCAATCAGCGTTAGGCGAGGACACGGTGACTTTTAACGTAAATACCTCCGGGCAGCAGCCATTCAGTTATCAATGGCTGCTGAATGGGACAAACCTGGATGGGGCAACCAGCAATCCATTAATGTTGTCGAACGTATTGGTGAGCCAGTCAGGGGCCTATTCGGTCGTCGTTTCCAACAGCTACAGCGCTGTGCTTAGCTCCAATGCCACGCTCACCGTGCAACCCGTGAACATATATTACCTTGCGATTGATTACCTTTCGGGAAACCAAACTGTTCCGGCCGGCAGTTATGTGTCGATCGTCATGGGAGTACAAGGGCAGCAGCCGATGTATTATCAATGGCTTTTCAATGGCACGAACCTGCCCGATACAGACGTTCAAGAACTGGTGCTGTCCAGTGTGCAACTGGACCAAGCCGGCCCCTACTCGGTAATTGTGAGCAACTACTATGGGATGGTAACCAGTTCTGTGGTTAATTTGGGCGTCTTGCCGCTGGCAATCACGACTCAGCCTAAATCCATCATCACCTGGCCAGGTAGTTCGCCCACCTTCACAGTAACTGCTGCCGGTGTGCCTCCGATCACGTACCAATGGGTTTACAATGGCACCAATTTCCTTTCAGGAAACGACACCAATTTTCTTGTCCTGCCAAACTTGCAGGCATCGCAATTTGGAAATTATTCTGTGATCGTAACGAATAATTACGAATGCATCACCAGCAGCATCGCCGGACTCACTTTTTCACAAGTGGCAGTCTGGGGCGGATCAGCGGGTGAATCTAATCTGACAACGGGTTTGACAAATATCATCGCCGTGACGGCTGGTGGTCCGGGCTATTGCCTGGCCTTGAATAGTAATGGTGTTCCTATCGGCTGGCCGCAGGCTTATACGTATTATGGCGCCAACAACTTCGCAGCCGTCGCCGGCGCCGGACCAGCCATTGAACTGGGCACCAATGGCGCGGTGTTTCAGAATTCGCAGCCCCTCTATTATGGGGCTAATAATATTGTCGCCATCACTCCCCATCTCTACCAATACCTGTTTTTGCAGGCGAATGGGGTTACGATTTCGAGTGGCAGCCCCGGTCTGTCTAATGTGGTTGCCATTGCTCAGGGCTCGGGCCATAGCATGGCGTTATTGACAAACGGCACGGTCATCGCGTGGGGCAGCAACACTTACAAACAAACCAATGTCCCGCCTGGATTGTCGAACGTGATTGCCATTGCAGCAGGTTATTATCATAGCATGGCCCTGACCGGAAACGGCAGGGTGGTGAGCTGGGGCCTGAACCAAAACGGCCAGACCAACGTACCCGCCGGCTTAAGCAATGTGGTGGCCATCGCCGCAGGCGGTTACCACAGCCTGGCGTTAAAGAGTGATGGCACCGTCGTGAGTTGGGGATCGAGTACCTTTGGACCAACCAACGTGCCATCCGGTCTGACGAATGTCATTGCCATTGCCGCCGGGGAATACGACAGCCTGGCTCTGATTGGCACTGGCCCCCCAGCGCTTCAAGTTCCTTTAATAAATCCAGCCTGCAATACGAACCGTTTCAGCGTTTCCCTTCCGACCCAAAGCGGGAGAGTCTATTCACTACAATACAAGAATACCCTCATGGATACCAACTGGATTGCCTTGCCACTAAATGCAGGTAACGGAAAAACCCTTATCGTGACGGATACAAGTGCTACCAACTCCCAAAGGTTTTATCGAGTTCAACAATGGTAGCGGTCTGGTGCCTCACTTCGCTCCGAGCCTTTGGCATTTTTATCAATCGTTGTGAACATCGCGATGACTTGGCGGGTTTCATCAAGCAGGCCGGACATCTTGCTCGCGGCAACGTGAAGGAAACGGTCCCGCATTTTGAACCATCTTCGCTCTTGCCGGGAGGCAGCGAAACGAAAGCTGAAGGCTGAATGCTAAAGGCTGAAGTCAGCACCGGCACTGAAAATCACTTTGGCATTTAGCGTTTAGCCTTTGGCCTTTTTCCAAGTTATGGAGCCGCCTGGCGATATTGGCCAGCGTGTGGAATCAAAGGCTGAAGCCCAAATTGGAACCGGTCTAATTGCGTTGGCTCTTTTCACGGACCAGCGCCACGGCCTTTTCGAGCACTGGGTCTCTGCCGGCCAGAAAATCGGAGATTGTCGGGGCAACGATCACATCCGGCACGTTGCCATTGCCTTCGATGGGTTTTCCGCCGGCATCGCAGATGTAGCCGTTGGATATTCTTACGACGAGACCACAGGGCAACACCGCAAAGGCCGCCACCCCGGATAAATTGCCGTGGGTCGTCGAGCCGACAGTCACCACCCTTTTTGCGCTCCGGAGATAACAGGCGAACAGGTCGGCAGCGCTCCCGGTTGAATCATTGATCAGCAGTGCGATTGGGCCGCTATATTGCCAAGGTCCAGTCGGTTCCAGAATGTCATCCTTGCGCTTCAGAGCCCCGTGACCCGGTCCGTTCTTAATAAAACTGATGGCGCAGAGCGTCGGTTGTTGAAGCAGCCGGCCCACGATACGTTCCTGGCCGTAGCCGCCGGGATTATCACGGATGTCGAGAATGAGGCCCGGTGCCGTGCGCAAGGCTTCCAGTGCCTGATCAAACTCCTGGGCGACCTCCTCGTGTCCGTCAAACGACGTGATCCGGATGTACCCCAAGCCCGAGGGATGGCGGCCAAACTGGACAAAACGCTCCTGTTTCAAGTCAAAGGCGCAAAGTTGACGAGGCGGATCACTCACGCCAGCCGTGCGCCGGAGCGCGAAGGTTTGTGCGCGGCCATCCGGCAAGCGCAGCTTCAGGTCCACCGTGGTGTCCCTTTCGCCGGCCAGCAGGTACCGGCAGGCCTCGCGCCGGAAAGCCCGTTCCGAGGAACAGGCGCGAAGCCCGAGCCGCAATTGCTCAATCTTGTCTTCCACCGACAAGCCATCCACCTCAAGCACCTCCGAACCCGGCTTGGCGCCAAGCCTGGCCGCTTCAGAATCGGCGTTTACGGCCACTATGAACGGCTTGCCCTCAAACAGGTCCACCGTCAGTCCCGGCCCGCTGGTGGGTAAGGCAGGATGGTAGTTATCCAGCCAGGAATGGGTATCTTTCAGCTCATTGACCAACTGAAACAGCAAGCGGTAAAACTGATCGGCGCTGGCGGCAGGGTCGAGCCGCTTCTGGTAGCGCCGGCAAACCTCCCCCCAGTCAATGGACTTCAACTCGAAGTCGGCATAGGTCTCATCAATGGCCTGGCACAGGAAGTCGAAGTTCTCACGCTGTTCTTTGGCTGAAAGCATCTTTGCAGGCTCGAGCCCGGTCGGCGCCGGCCCGGGGGTAACATAGCCCTTGCTTGGTGGCACGCTGGTGGCCTGGCGCGACAAGACGAGCACGCCCTCCTCCACCTGGTAACCGAGGCCGAACGGCTTAAGAATCTGTTCCAAAGCTTGAGCGCAGGTCTTGTCCTCGATAGCCACGTTCCGCACCCAATTGCGGCAAAGCCCGTCGGTTTGGGTAGAGGATTTCTGCCAGTCATATCCCAGGCCCACCTGCTCCGCCAGACTCTGAACAATGTCCTGCACGCTGGCTTGCTCGCTCGTAAATTTTACCTTGCTTCCCAACCGGGGGTCGGCGGGACCTGCTGGCGCTTGGGCCAATGTTGTCTGCTCCAGGGCGAGCACAGTCAACAGAAGGCCGATGGCTGCCATGACGAGCGTATATTTGAGGTTCCTTTTCATAATCGGTGAAACGCTTAAGGTGCAGTTTCGTTTCGGCCATAGCAAGTGATTGCAGAGAACGAGACCGCAGCCCTGCTCCCAGACAGACGTTAACGGTCTTAAGGACCGGCCTGATAGCTCTTGATCCGTGCTTCCTTCGCTGGATACAACGTATCTGTCATCCGAAGCCAGACGTGCTGCTCAGACGGATACCATTCATCTGTGGCTGAAAACAATTCGCCGCGGTGCCCGGAGGACTGGTTTTGACCCTGATTTCCGACCTCACCTTTCTCTCCGTTACCTCCGTTTGCTTCTGTTTAAGATCGAAGGCCGTGAAAAAACTTTAGCCTTCAGCCTTTATCCATTAGCCTTTCCCGACATGAACATCCGGGACGTCAGCCATGACCTTTGATCCGGCCAAAATTCTGGAAAGCAAACGCGCCCTGCGTCGCGACCTCGCCGCCCGGCCGATTGCGGAAAAGCTGGCCCTGCTCGAAACCCTGCGCGAGCGGGAACTGGCCATCCGACAACCCGGTCACCCGGAAATGGAATCCACCGGCGTCCTCCATGAAGAACCCCCGCCCTATCGCGCCGGGCCGGGGAAGAATTCATCGTAAGTGTCAGGGACATCCGGTTGGACCGTGGCAGAAATTTGTTTGTCACAGTTGCATTTCGGAGTCAGTCTCCGTGGCTGTGCCTGAGCTTGGAACGTCAGGCCGCAATTTTCGTCATGAGCAAACCGGCACCCGTTCCACGTAAAGGCCAGATCTGGGAGGTCACTGACGGCTGCGACGCGCAGATTCAGTATCTTTTTTCCGCGCCCATCACCTTGAGCGGTTCTGGCCGGCTCACCGCCGGCGAGCGGGTTTGTATTGTGACCGAGACCACCGACCCGCAGCCAATCGTGGTGAGTTTTCTGCCGGTTCGCTATAATGAGTTGCATGACAGTCTCGTTCCTCCCGACATTCGCGACACACCGCGCTACAAGGCATACAGGCTCTCGGTGATGACGGGATACTTCCACAAACATTTCAGACTGATCGAGGATATGGCCTGATACATCCTGGAGCCGTCTTCGCTCTTGCCGGGAGGCGGCGAGAATCAAAGTCTGAAGTCTGAAGGCTAAAGGCTAAAATAAATCCTGAAATCCGGTTCGCCTATTTCGCGTATTTTGCGGTTTGGAATCCGTGTTCATTCGTGTCCATCCGTGGTTAAAGGCTAAAGTCAGCACCGGCACTGAAAATCACTTTGGCATTTAGCGTTTAGCCTTTGGCCTTTTTCCAAGTTATGGAGCAGCTGGGCGAGATTGGCCAGCGTGCGCAGATGCTTTTGGAATTCGCCCTGCGGCACGAGGAATAGCATCACCAAGTTGACTGTTTAACAGGAGGAAACGAAGGGAACGGAGCGTGAAGAGCCGGCCAACAGCTTTTCCGAAGAGCTTTTTCTCCGTTATCTCCGTTTGCTTCTGTTCAAAAAAAGGCTGAATTCTCCCGGCCTTCGCTAAAGCTACGGCGCGGCAAGGAAGGCCGATAATGAACCGGAATGGATGCCGGGGCTGTTGATGGTTGAGAGCTGGGCGCCAAGTGTTTAAAATGGTGAAAGCATCATGAAAATTAAACTCTCCCGGATCATCGAAAAATATGCCGCTGCCAGCAATCAGCACGATGTGAAATCCATCGTCCCCTGCTTTGAGGCCCGTCCGGCGGCCAAGCGCAGGGTTCCTCCGGGCGGGAACATCTGCAAACGTCTGTTCCAGGTTATCAGTCTTCTGGCATTGATGAACCTGTGCAGCGCGTTGCCGGCCGTTGCCGAATCGCGGGCAGACCAGATTGCCGCCTTGAAGAAGGAGAAAGACGACGCGTTTTTCCGCATTCAGGACATTGTCAACCAACCCGTGACCCATTTGAAACGCACGCCCGACATGGTGGTGAAGCGCTTCACCGATTGGGGCAAACACGACGTCTTCACGCCGGACTTCGACACTATAGATGTGCGCACCACGCAGCAGAAGATGTTTGACGGCTTTCAATATGTGACCTGCGACCTGAATCCGGGCGAAGCATTTATCGGGAATGAACTGGAATTCAACGAAATGACCAAATATTTTTACAATGACTTTACGGTGCCGAAAAAAAAGTTGACCGAGGCGGAGATGCTGGAAATCAACCGGCTTTGCCGCATCATTGGAAGTTGCAACCGGCAACTGAATGAATCGAAGAATCCGGAGCCGCCGTTGACCAAGGTCCATCAAGTGCTGCTCGCGCACAGACCGATCGTCATGGGGGTCGTGGCGTTATTGTTTCTGGCTCTCTATTTTGTGCGCAAAAGGCAGGTACAAAAAACGGATGCTTAGCCCGATACAGTAGGGCGCGTCACTCCGTGCGCGCCGTGTTTTATATTTCGCGGCGGGCTGGGGACAGCCCGCCCTACCTGACTTTAAAAGGGGTCAGTCCCGCATTTTGAATCATCTTCGCTCTTGCCGTGCTGTTCCGAAGCGGGCAGTTTTTGGTTCGTTGGTCCGTAACTTTTATGAGTCCAGAAAACGCGACCGGCTTGCCGCAAAAATGCGCAAAAGGCGCAGAAAAATTTCCGCTCGCAATTTTGAGCCGGGATATTGCTTCACATGGCAGGTGAAGGCACCGGAGTCGCTGGACATTTCCTCAATCTTTGATTTTGTGCCTTTAGCGCTTCCTGGCGGCTGATCCCTGCTGCGGAATTTACGATGAACCGGAACAGGACGCCGGAGTGTCCTGTTCCTTTCCAAAATTTTCCAACGGTACAACTTTCCCAGGAAAAAAACTGGCGGGGAAACAGAAATCTGTCATGGTAACGATGGCAAAAACAAGGAGCTTTGTTTATGAAAACCAATCGGCTCACAGGCGGAACATGGCCCATCCTTTTGGGCTTGCTGCTTCTGGCCGCGCAGGCGACGCAAGCGCAATTCAACTTTATCACCAACAACGGCGCCATCATCATCACGGGATATACCGGCCCCGGCGGGCCGGTGACCATCCCCGCCTCGACCAATGGACTGCCCGTCACGACCATCGAAGGTCCCTCGTTTGAGGACAAGGGCATCACCAGTGTGGCCATTCCTGCCAGCGTGACGAACATTCAGGCCGGGGAATTCGCTCCCAATACCGTTCTGACGGTGTTCACGGTGGATCCCAGCAACCCGGTCTATAGCAGCGCGGGCGGCGTGATGTTCGACAAGAACCAGACCACGCTGTTTGAATATCCACCCGGGTTGAGCGGCGGTTACGTCATCCCGAGTACGGTGACCAACACAGGAACCAGCGCGTTTTCGGCGTGTTACTACCTCAGCAGCGTGACGATTTCCAGCAACGTGACCACTATCGGGTCGGAGGGGTTCGCGTTTTGCTTCGGCCTGACCAGCGTGGCCATTCCCGCCGGTGTCACGAGCATCGGACCGGGTGCGTTCCTCAATTGCCACAGCCTGACCGCTTTCACGGTGGACCCCGGCAATTTGTTTTTCAGCAGTCTTGGCGGCGTGTTGTTCGATAAAAACCAGCAGACGCTGATTATCTTCCCGGTGGGCTTGAGCGGGAGTTACATCGTTCCCAACGGCGTCGTTACCATCGGGCCCGACGCGTTCTTTTTGTGCGTCAACCTGACCAGCGTGACGATGCCCGCCAGCGTCACAACGCTCGACGATCAAGCCTTCGGTGATTGCAGTGGTCTGACCACCATCACCCTCGGAGCCGGCGTCAACCAGATTTCCACTTCGGCCTTCGGAGGCTGCACTCAACTGACCGCCATCAACGTGAATCCAACTAACGCAGTCCTCAGCTCCATCGCCGGGGTCGTCTTCGACAAGAGCCAAACCACGCTCATCCAATTTCCACCAGGCTACCCGGGAAGCTACACCACGCCCGGCTCCGTCACGAGCATCGCACCCTATGCCGCCGAAGACTGCGCCCTGTCCGCCCTCACGCTTGCCACCGGCGTCACCAACATCGGCGAACTTGCCTTCCAGGGTTGCGGCAACCTGACCAGCATGACGATTCTCAGCCCGGTCACCAGCCTGGGAATTTTTACGTTTGCCGACTGCTCCAGGCTGGCCACCGTGATCATTCATGGCGGCGTCAGCTCCTTCGGCGTTGACGCCTTTATTTATTCCAGCGCTCAGGTGAGCTTCTATTTCACCGGCAACGCGCCCGCTCAGCCGGATTCTTCCACGTTCACCGGCGACACCGATGCGACCGTTTATTATCTGGCCGGAACCACCGGATGGGGCTCCAGCTTTGGAGGCCTGCCGACCGCGGAGTTGGAACCGATTGCCATCACGGCCAATCCCACCAACGGCCCGGCACCGCTGACGGTGAGCTTCACCGCCGCGGCGGTGGACAACGCCGACAATCCGGTCACCAATTGGAACTGGGATTTTGGGGACGGCTCGACCAGCACCGCGCAGAACCCCTCGCACACCTACACCGCCATTGGTGTATTCACCGCGGCGGTGATGGAGACGAACATCGCAGGAATCCCGATTGCCGGGATGGCGGCGGCCATTCAATCCACGCCACCGCAACCTGGCATCAGCGCGCTCAGCGTATCGGGGGCGAATCTGGTGCTGGACGCAACGAACGGGCAATCCGGCCAGACGTATTATGTGCTCACCAGCACGAATGTGGCTCTGCCGTTGAACCAGTGGCTGCCCGTAACGACCAACATTCTGAGCGCGAGCGGCAATTTCACCATTACCATCAGCAACACCGTCACCCCCGCTGTCCCGCAACAATTCTACATTCTCAAAACCCAGTAGCGGCGGCAGGAGGCAAAGGCTAAATTCTAAAGGCTAAAGGCTGAAGTACCTAAAAGAATTGCCGGCGATTTTTATTTCGGATGTTCGGGACCCGTCACGTCTTCGAGCCAGCCGGAAATCGTTGGTAACAGTTCCGGAACTGGTTGTACGTGAGAAATGGCAGGATTGTTGAGCATGTGACCCGCCCGGAGCATAATCTTCGTGGTACAGTTCGTGTTGCCGCTCTGGCGCACGGCGTCAGTCAGTGCCGGGAGGTCATCCGCTGCGAAGGAGTCGGCTTCACCTGCAACCAGAAGCACCGGGCAACGGATTTGTCCGTAGAACGTTAGCGGGTTATAACCCAAGACCGACTGCAAATGGGGAATGGCCTTTGGAACAGCTACCAGATAGGCATAGTCCACCGATGATTGAAAGTAGGTGTCGGCGTCTTTGAACTTTGCTTGTTCCGGTTGAGGCAATTTGTCATAGGCTTTCCGCGCAACCACTTTCGCTTGTTCGATGATGCTCTGCCAGTTGGTCTGGCCTTTTTCAACTGCCGGCCAGGCGGTGCGGGCATAAAAATCATTCCAATCCGCTCGAGTTTCCTTCGATTCAGAGACACCCATCTCCTTGAGCTGGCCGGCCCGTAACGCAGGAAAAGCTTCTCGCGCAGGTTTCGCGTGAGGCGAGAGCAATACTAGAAAGGCTGCGTCCTGGTTTTTCGACGCGACCAGCACTGCCACATCCGTGCCTTCGCTATGTCCCAAAAGACCGATGCGCCGGGCATCAATCCTCGTGTCTGGCTTGAGGAATTGGAGCGCATTGGCGACTTCATCGGCCCGGTCATTAAGGGTTCGCTGAGCCCACTCTCCACCGGTCGAGCCACCAATGCCCGGACTGTCAAAGCGCAAGGTGGCGAATCCATGTGCCGCGAGATCTTCGGCGATGATTTTAAAAAACTTGTACCGGCCGCCGTAGTGGGAATCATCCCGGCCGATCGCCTGCCCTCCCTGAATCAACACCAAAGCCGGGTGCGGACCCGGAGTGTCCGGCAGGGTCAGCGTGCCGGCCAGCCGCACCGGACCCGCCGTAAACTGAACCGGCACGTCCTGGAACGCCCCAAGATTTTTGGCCAGCCCGGCACAGAGAAGGCCAACGACCCACCAGCCGGGCAATCTCGATTTCACGGTTTGACTTCATACCTGCGCGGCCACAACTTCACCAGAATAAAAGCGATGGATTAATGAAATGGAACCGGTCTTTGGTTTTGATCCATGCCAGAAGATCGGTTTGACCCGCCGGCCCTGAAAATCACTTTGGCATTTAGCGTTTATCCTTTAGCCTTGCTGGCCATGAGCGTCTCCCAACGCACCGCGCAAAACATCCGGGAGCGGCTCCTCAAAAAATCTGACCCGGATGGGCTGCGAAGACGGCTGTCCCCTCGCCTGCCCGCCTCGGAACCCCTCGCCGACCGGTTGCCGCTGTGCAATGATCATACTGCCGCAGGGCTTGAGAAACGTCAGGGCTTCCTCAAACAATTGGGGATTTCCGTGGATTGTCTGGCCGGTGAAGCCGGACGACCGGCCTCGGAAACGCTCGCCAACAACATTGAGAATCTCGTCGGGTTTGCCCAGGTGCCGGTGGCGGTAATCGGCCCGCTGCGAATCAACGGCATTGAGGCTCACGGTGACTTTTTTGTTCCCATGGCGACCAGTGAAGGCGCCCTCGTGGCGTCCTATCACCGGGGCACCTACGTCATCAGCCACGCAGGCGGCGCTGCAGCCGTGTGCCTGACGGAAACCATTTCCCGGGCGCCTTGCTTCGTCTTCAAATCCACCTTTGATGCCTGTTTCTTCCTCGAGTTCGCCATGCAGGAATCGTCAACGTTTCAGGAGCGCATCTCCAAAACATCAGGTCACTGTAAGTTCATCGAGCTGCGAAGCGCGTTGGCTGGCCGGAATCTTTTCCTTGGGTTTGATTACCAGACCGGCGATGCGGCCGGACAGAACATGGTCACCATCGCCACCGACGCCCTCTGCCGGTTCCTCGTCGAAAAAGCCCCGGTGAAACCCGCGCAATGGTATGTCGAGGGCAACATGTCCGGCGACAAAAAGGCCACGATGCTTTCATTCCTGTCCGCGCGCGGGAAGAAGGTGATTGCCGAGGTGGTCATCCCGGCAGCGCTCCTGAAGAAGATCATCCACGTGACGCCGCTCCAGATGATTCAATACGGCCATGCGGCCATGCTGGGCGGAACCCAGAGCGGGTCCATCGGCGTTCAGGGTCACTATGCCAATGCGCTGGCGGCCATGTTCATCGCCTGCGGCCAGGACGCGGCCTGCGTTTCGGAAGCTTCCACGGGTTTGACGGACATGGATGTCACCGAGCAAGGCGACCTTTACGCCTCAGTCACATTGCCGAATGTCATTGTCGGGACCGTCGGCGGCGGAACGCATTTGCCCACGGCCCATGAATGTCTGGCCATGTTGGGTTGTGTCGGCGAAGGGACAGCGCGTAAATTTGCCGAGATTTGCACCGCGACCGTCCTGGCTGGCGAGATATCCATCATGGGCGCGCTCGCTTCCGGCGAGTTTGCCGGTGCTCACGCCAAATACGCGCGCCAGAGGGAAAAAGGCTGAAAGTCGGGAGCAGAAGGCTGAAATTCTGAAAGCTGAAATCCGAAACTCGGTTCTTCGTTGCTGGGTTCTTTCGTTGTTCAATCCGCGTCATTCCGCCTTCGCCAGCTACGACGCGACAAGCCGCGAAATCCGCGGTTGTTTTGAGTGTTGTGCGTGAATAAAAACGTGAATAGAAGTTCACACAACCGTCACACGATTGTAACCTGCCAAAAGTATCTTGTTCGCGTCGGTCGTGATTATGAAAAAAATTCTCATACTGACGGCAAGTTTTGGGGATGGGCACAACGCCGCCGCCCGCAGTCTGCGCGACGCCGTCGAGCAGCTCGACGAAGACGCGCGGGTGGAGGTGCTCGATTTGTTCGCCGACAGCTACGGCGCGTTCAACACCCTGGCCTGCAAAACCTACCGCGGCGTGGTGCAATATGCCCCGAGCCTGTGGGGCGGCATTTACTCGTTGCTCGACAAATCGCCGCTCGTGGAAAAACAGCTCGGCAATTTCTCCCGTTTGCAGAAGTCGCTGGAACGAATCCTCGCCGAGGCGCAACCGGATTGCGTCGTTTCCACCTACCCGGTCTATGCCCACGTCATCCAGAAAATTTTTCGCGGTCATAACGAACGGCCGTTCCGCCTCATCACCGTCGTGACCGATTCCATCACCGTCAATTCCGCGTGGTACCGCGCGGCCAGCGATTATTTTTGTGTGGCAAACGAGGCCACCGCCGAGGCATTGCGCAAAGGCGGTGTGCCGTCGGAAAAAATCAAGGTGTTCGGTTTTCCCGTCAACCTCGCCTTCACGCAGCCGCCTCTCAAAAAACTTCCCCTGCCCGTTGGCAACGAGCCGCGCCGCGTCCTTTACATCATCAACACCGGCAAGAAAAAGGCCGGCAAGGCGATTGACCGGCTGCTCGAACTGGACAATGTCCATCTCACTGTCACCGTCGGGCGCGACCCGGAGTTGCGCGCCAAACTCGCCGAGCGCACGCGCGACCACGCCGACCGCGTCCGCGTTCTCGGCTGGACGAACCAGATGCCGGAGTTGATGATGACGCACCACCTCGTCATCAGCAAAGCCGGCGGGGCGACCGTGCAGGAGGCCATCGCCGCGCAATGCCCGATGATTGTCAACCAGGTCATCCCCGGCCAGGAGGAAGGCAACGCGCAATTGATCGAAAAATTCAAGCTGGGCGCGGTTGTGGAAAAAAACCGAGAAGTCGCCGAATGCGTGGAAAAGGCCTTCGCCAAACGCGCCGCGCTTTGGAGTGAATGGCGCGAAAACCTCAATCGCATCAGTCGTCCCGACGCCGCGTTGCGCATCGCGGAACTGGCGCTCGGCGAATCCGATCCCGGTGATTCCAGCCGCAAACGCGTCAAACTGTTCGAGTCGGCGCCCAACCGCGTCATGCGCGCCGCACCGCGCGCCAACGGCGACCAGCCACAGATGTTGCTCTGCGATTTTCACATCCATTCGAATTATTCCGACGGCAAATTGAGCGTGCCGGAAATCATTGATTTCTATGGCGAGCACGGTTTCGATTGCATTTGCATCACCGATCATCTGGCCGATCCCAGCCGGCTGATTGGCAAGCTCGCCGAACTCGCCCATTGCACGCTCGGCCAGGACCAGGTGGAAGAGTATTTCGCCGTGATTGAGCGCGAACGCCGCCGCGCGTGGCGCCGGTACAAGATGCTCGTGCTGACCGGCATCGAGTTCAACAAGGACGGTTACACGAAGAAAACCTCCGCACACCTGCTCGGCGTTGACCTCAAAAAACCGATTGATCCCTCGCTCGACATTCCAAAAATCATCGGAAAAATCCACGAACAGGGCGGCCTCGCCATCGCGTCGCACCCGCACATCATGAAAAGCGAGTGGGGCAAGAACACGCTCTATTTTTGGGAAAACCAGGATGTCTTCGCGCCGCTGCTGGACGCCTGGGAAATTGCGAATCGCGACAACATTTTCAACGACATCGGCCTCAAACGCCTGCCGTTCATCGCCAACAGCGACTTCCACAAACCCAAGCACATCTACTCGTGGAAGACGCTCATCCACTGCGAAAAGGACCCGGAAGCCATCAAGGATTGCATCCGCCGCAACGAGCACATCGCCATCACGCTCTACCGCGATTTCGGTGGCCAGCCTTCGCTCGGAAGCTACGGCTCGGCAAGCGTCCCGCAGGCCCGGCGTCACAGCTTCGCCACCTTCGCCGAACCCGTACATTACTGGCAGGAACGGCTCCCGCTGCACGTGGTGAATGGATGAACGTAGTGAAGAGCCATGGTGATGTTGTGGCGATTGGCTAAAAAGCCTAAAGGAGGCTGAAGAAGGCTAAAAGATACTGAAGACCAACCACTTACAAGCAGTTTTGGCCGCTTTACGCTGTGGCGATTCGGGGCCGGGTGTGGCGATGCGGATTTCCAAACAGAATCAGCGCAAACCCCTCATTTACAACGATTGGAAATCGTAATCGCCACAGAATCACTTCGACTCTGAGGGGTGGAACCTGGAGCCACTTTTTGACCATTCCAGGACCACTGCGGAGGGTCTGCCGATGCGCTCCGAGCGCGCGTCCGGCCCGCGATGGGCGGCGCGGCGGCGATCCTGAAGGATACAAACGCCGGCGCGCGGCCGGACTGTGGCGCGCTTGGCGCGTTTGAGAGCGTCTTTGATCGGCTGGTGAACTTGCGAGGAAACCCGATCTCGCCAAAATCGGGACCGCGGCGGCAGAAATTTCTCACCTGGATTCGATTAGAGCGGCGCTGATGAAGCGCTCCGCTCTGCTGACACCCGGAAAAAGCTGCCATCAAAGACCGCGCGTGGCGGCAAACTTTTGTTCGAGCGCTGGAATGACAGACGGATGAATACGCATCCGCCACATGCCGCAACGCCGGACATATCTTTCATGCACGATGCCCTCAGTTATCCAGCGGTAGGCACTGAAAGGTGAAAGCCCGAAATGGCCGGCAACCTCTTTTGGGGACAGCCATTTTTCAATCGGGATTTCAGGTAAGGGAGGAAGAGTGGATCGCGGCGGCCGGTTGCCATCGAAGACTTGAGCGCTCATTTACTTTTCTCTTTAGCCGCCTGCTTCACTGCTGTCCAGAAAATTGCGTCGTCCTCGATCTTGATCTGGTCGCCGAAAACCTCCTTCATCTTCGCCAGCAGTTCCGGCTCGATGCTGGCAACGCTGGCCTGCAAATTCTCGTTGAACAGATTCCGCATGGGCTCCAACTTCTGGCCCGGTGCGAGCAGACCGAGACTCTCGGATTCGTCGCGGTCCACGTCCTCAACGTCGTGGCCGCAGCCCCAGCCCCACGGTCCCCACGGCACGCCGAAGTCCTCGTTGATCTGCAGCGCCCAAATCGGATCGGTTTTCAAATAGACTTGGTTCTCGAATTGTTCGTGCCATACGCGCGGGTCTTTCACGTCTCTGACCCGAATGAACCGGCTGGCCGGAAAGGCGTCGAGCACGTCCGGGTCCATCCCTTGTCGCCAGTAACCGTAATCGCCGGCCTGCTGCGTCTTGATGTCGAAAATGAGACCGAGCCGCGATTGGCTCGCGATGTCCGTCAAACCGCCTTCGCCGCGTTCAATGCCTTCGGCCTGCAGAAACTTTTGCATCTGGTCTACAAACGCAGACCGGCTGCCGGTGGCCAGCAGCGTCTGGCCGTCGTCGAGCGTCTTGACGTTGCTGGCCAGGTAATCCGCGAGGCTGTCCTGCGCGCGTTGCAGAACGCGCAGGCTCTCGACGTGCGCCGAGAAGAAGGCGTTATCGCGCAATGCCACCGGCAGATCGCTCCATTCCGACGATGACAAATCCGCGCCGATTGGCGATAGAGCGCCGAGCTTGTCCATCGCCTCCGTGAACGACATTGGTTGGACGAATTGCATTATAGTAGCAGCTTATTTTCCGGATTGATTTGCGGCCTGAAACGGATTTCTCTTGTAGTAACATGTACAATGAACTGCTGGGCCATCAGAGTTGACTGTTTCACTATTTCAGCCTCAATCTGCTCAGACGCGGTTGTAAAAATATCAGGCAAGGTGGGACACTTTATCAGACGAAGTAACTGTGTCTTCCAGGCCAGCGAATTATCCGTGGAAGCTCGTGCCAACCCTTCGGCGATGGCCAATTCCAGGACAAGCTCGATCATATTGAGCTTGGCAAAAGCTTTATTTATATTCGCTTCAATTCGATCAAGGCGCTCGTTGTCTTCGTAGCTCATACGTCTCAATATTTTGTGCCGGCCGGCTCGGTTGCATCCGGGCCGGCGCGGTAGGTTGATGGACCTGGTTAGTTTTCGCTGTGCCAGGTCCCGGTCAACTGCCAGACGTAACGCGGGTCCAGATGCGCGCCTTCGGCGATAGTCTGAAACTGCTCCAAATCACGCCTTGCGAGCCTGACGGCCATACTCAAAAAGCCGCGCAACTCCATTCCGAAAATGGAAACCAAAGCGCGCAATTTCTTCTGCTCGTGTTGGCTCATATTGATCAGGAAAAAGTTTTTGTGGACCGTTGGCCTTGTTTGAGCACGGGCCGGATCACGCTGCCGGCCTACCAATTTGTCCACGCTGGCCGGCTCAAACATTTGGACCACCCTAAGCATAACGGCTATTTTCTTTTGCCTCCCGGCCGGAGAGAGGCTTTCTAAATAAGAAATCAATGCGGCATCTGAGGTTTCGCCAGGAGTGTTTTTGTGGTTGCTACCCCCTTGATTCCAGGAGGGCGTTGCACTATCATAAGAACGGACTCGATTGTTCATACAGTTTTCCTTTTCGGGTCTGCTTGCCCTGGCAGCGCGACAACGCCGCCAGGGATTTTATTTTGACGCTCTTGCTGCTCGACCCAATGGCGCATCAGTAGCGTGATCTCGCCGCCCGGCTCCCTATTGCTGGACAGCCAACGCGAAACGCTTGCCAACGGCACTCGCTTCCGAGTGGCGTTGCTTAGAAAATCTGCCAGCGCGGACATCTTCCCGGACCCTTTTGTTGCCCGGTTGAGCCGATCCAGCAAACTTGGCAGTTGTGGTTTCACGTTCGCCGACAAGATTTCACGACTTTCCGGTTCCGTCAACTCATTTTCTTGGCCGGATTCGGCAGTCCCCACGTCACCAAGCTGGCCGTCGGCGAGATTTTTGTGGGATTCCATTTGGGCGCGCGCACGATCCATCGCCTCGACGCGTTTTTCAAACGTCTCATCTGAATCTGGCTGGTAGGACCGCGCCCGCCTCGTTCCTGGCAGATAAATAGAATTCAGAAACGCTTCCAGACTCTTGTCAGGCAAGCAGAGAATCAACCGCTTAATCCAGTTCACCATTTTGGCTTCCGCCATCAATCGTTCGCGGGGATCGGCAGCATTAACGCGAAGCCGCGTAGGTTCGGGCGGCGGCTTGGATTTCCAGTTAGCCGTCTCGTCTCTAACCAAATTTACGAGGTGTTTTGCGTATATTTCACTGAAGGGTGTGCGTGCTCCGACGTTCAAATCCTTTGGGCTGGGAATTGGAACGGGAAGCCAGATACGGCCTTGTCTCGTGGCCAGCCATTGAGGATTTATCTGGAATGCCTTGATGATCCTCCACGCCGCTGTGTAATTCAGGCGTGCCCGCGCGTGTTCATAACTGGCCAACAGTGTTGCGTCTATTCCGGCCTTGTTTGCAAACTCGACCTGGGAGAGCTTGATCAAAATCCGGAACTCCCGCAGATGTTCACCAATAGCCTTTTCGTTCTCCGGCAGCTCGTACTTTTTGGCCATCAGAATCAATACAACCGATACGCTTCCGCAGCCAAAAGAAAAATCTGAAAAAAGGTATTGACTCCATTTACATACAGGCATACATGTATCTGCAAATGAAGCGTGGCACAAAGAAAAAGCGGTCCTGGCGATTCCGTGGAATCTGCGCGGACGCTGCCGCTTTGGGTGTCCACCGCACGAGTCTTTACAAAGTTCTGGCCGGCGTGCGCCCCGGCAAATCCCTCTCGCAGCGCTATACTGCCCTCAAAGAACAGCAGGGTCCAAAATCCACCAACCCAAAACCATGACTAACATCGCCGACATTCGCAAAAAGGTTGATCTCTACAAAAAAGCGGCCGAGAAACTCGCTCCGCTGCAGCAGGCGCTGGATGAGATCGAGGAACGCTGTCAACGAATCATCCAACGCGATTACTTGGCCACTCGAAACACGAAGTACGGTTCGATCTCTGAGCAAGTTCAAGAGGCGCTTCGGTTAGGTGATGTTTCTACGCAGGTGGCTCTCCAGAAACTGGCACCGGCCTTGCGAAAGGCTCGTGAGGATGCAACCACCGCAAGACAGCGGGTTTCCACGCTGAGAATTTCCATCGAGTCGGCCACTTTGGAATTGCGCGGCACAATTGCCACAGAGATGCAATCCCTCCGGCAACGCATCAAAGAAAAAATCGTGGCGGCAATATCGCCCTTCACCAGCGAAAAGAACGCCTCGATGTTCGCGGAGAAAATGGACGTCCTGGTCAATCTGGATTTCCGCACGACCAACCTTGCGGTATCCGCCGACCTGTTCAGCGGCTTCAGCATCTGCGAAAGCGCGGCCAAGGAACTCGAAACATTGAGGAAGACGGCCGCGTGAACCTGAAAATACAAACCTCTTATCGCATCGGATTGCTTTGCCGAGCGCCGTTGCGAATCTGCGGGGCGCGGCGTGCTGGCCGCGCTCCGCTTCCGGACCCGGACAACTAAAAAACGAATCGTGCGCTGGCTATGAAAAACATTTTGAAATTTAGGTCCAGCCTTCGGTCCTCGGATCGGGGTATCACGCCAGCGCAAAATTGGGCCGTCACACTCACGAAGCCTAACCGCTTCGTGAGCTTTTTTATCCGCCCCGTTCGTTCCACGCTGCGCGCCGCTGTCGCGGCGGGCAGGCAACCAGACCAAATTGCCAGAGGCTTTGCTTTTGGCTTCACCGCACAGCACCAACCATCAAATCACACTCCACCATGAGAACAACACCACTTGCCCGCGCGCTTGCCATTGAGCGCGATCACCAACTGTCTGACGCCTGCATTGCCGCCGCGCGAATGACGACACCGCTCACCGTCTTGCCGGGCGGATCAGCCGGCTCGGTCATCCTTCAATATATGCCACCTGGCCGGCAGGTTATTTCCCCGTTCGTGGACGGCAAACCGATGGAGATGGAAGTTGACGTGACGCCTGCTTATGCGGACGTGTTCGAGAGCGCCAACCAGGAATTGCTGGCTCGCGCCCGTGCCGGCACCGGCGACGAACCCTTCACGGATTTCAACCACAATGACGATGCGGCGTCCAGCCGGCCGCAACGATATTTTTGGGGCGGTAACGATCCTAAAAAAGGCGGCGTGCTTCTGGAGACAAGGTTGACTGCAAGCGGCAAGGCCGGCATCACCGCTCACGAAGATACCGAGCCGGATTACACGCGGTTTTCTCCGCAGTGGGTTTTCCACCGCAAAACTTTCGAGCCTCTGGGCCTCCCGGTTAATCAGGGCGCGTTCGTCAACCGCGCCGCGTTCAAAACCATCGGCAAGCTGCCAATAGTGAGCGCCGCAGACGCAAATTCAACATGGGCGCTCGGCTCGGCGGCCGACTCGGCCGGAGCGCGGAGAAATGGCGATCAGGCAGCAGGCGCTGCGATGATGAAAACGGCCGAGGCTTACCAAAAATCGAAGACCGCGCACACCTACGGCGTTGGCCATGCGGAGGCGCGCACAGCACACCTGGACGCGGCCAGCGCGCACGAAGATGCCGCAGATCGGTTTGACGTAGAGGGCCGAGCCGAAGAGGCCCAACAGGAACGGGCACTTGCGAAGGTTCACACCGAAGCCGCCGACAGACACAAAACGCTCGCGCAAGCAAACGGTGAATCGTGCGCCACAGCGCGCAGCGTTGGCGTTCCAGGCATCCCGGCAAGTGTCTTTGCTGTCACCGCCGCCAAAGCGCTGGGCACAGTGCTCACCAAAGTCCTGTCACCGCTGCACCGGCGCGTTGAACAAATTGCGCAGGCACGCTCCGACGAAGTTGTTCAACCGGAAGCTGCGATTGCAACCGGGCGCGCCAAAGATTTCGGTTTCGCGGCCCAGGCCAGGTTGCGGGCCAAGGACGATAACATTTCACTGGCTCAAGCCGCTTCCGCCTTGGCGCACGAGCAACCCCAACTCTATAAAGCTTTTTTGGCCTCCTTCCGCAAGCCCGGCGATGCAGCGCCGGCCAATGCGGCGCATCCGTTTTTAGTGAAGGCTCGCGCGATTGCACAGGCCCGCGGCTTGGACATGCGTGAAGCGCAGCAGCTCGCCGCGCGACAAGACTACGAGCTTTATAAATCATTCATCCAGGGTTGCGTAGTCTCTGCAAAAGGCTCACTCATGGCAGGCGCTGCAGCGCCGGACAAGGTAATTGAATTTGTTGAAACCCTTAACGAGTTGGTGACACAGGGCAAATCGTTTGAGACAGCGATTTCAATAATCGGCTACCGTCGCCCCGACTTGGCCGAGGCTTATCGCTTGTCACATTTGATATGATTTCCCTACAATCTAACGATCTCCCTGACACGGAGAGTCGAGGACACATCGGAGGATGCTGTCTTTGCACACGCGGAAGTCGGCCGGTAGGGCCGGCCGACTTTCCGCCTCCCTAACTGAAACTGAGAACTCCGTGTCATGGACAAAACCCCTCAAAATCAAACCGGCGAAAGTCGGGACAACGCCACAGGTGTTTCCAGGTTGCCCGCCGCCGCCGCGATCCCCAGCGGCTTGACTCACTACCAGCGCCGTGAAATTCGTCGCCGGCAGCGCAAGCTGAACCAAGTCGCGGAGCTGATAGCTGCAGGTCTCTCGGAAGAGAAGGCAGCGAAGTTGTTGCGCCTGAGCACAGCAAGCCTTTGGCGCTGGCGTCGCGGGCTGGTCCCAGCAACTAACCGGTGCGGCCGTCACCCGATCTTTGCCCGTTTCAAAATCACTGAGCGGCTGGTTTCTAAAGTGCAAAAGCTGGTGGTCGCAGGTTGCTCGCACGAAAAAGCCTGGCGTGCGCTGGCCGACGATCCGCACTGCCCAAAAGAGTTGGCAGAATTTCTGCGGCAGTCGGCTACGATTCCGCCTTCTTTTTTGGCAGCAAGCCGGCTGAATAAAATCCGGATCATCGCATCAATTGGAATAAACTTTACGCATATACCCCAGCCGCTCAATTCGCCATGAAAATCCCCAATCTTTTCAAAATGCCGATTTTGGCCAGGTGGCGTGATTCTGGCAAAAGGGGTGGGGGACGCACGCAGAGAAGCGCCCGACGCGCCCGCCACGCTGCAATGCGCTGCAGTGGCTAAAATTTTCGATGCCGAACCCGAAAGGGCAGCCATTAAAATCGTCGTTTCAGCCGAATCGGCCAAGGCTGCAGCCGCGCTGCAGGATTTTGTCGCCGAATACGGAAGCGGGTTAAACATGCCGGACGTTGCTTTGACGGCCGGCGTACTATTGGCTCTGGAAAAGAAATATCAGGAGACCATCTTTCTGGCGCAGCAGGCACTGCGCTGGGAATGTTCACTGAGCGGCAATACACTGAACTGATTGCCCAGGCCAACGCAAAAAAGATTCGAGCACGGCGCGGCCTCCCTGGTGCCCGCAATGGGGAGCCGGAATTGAAACGCGAGATCGCACGCGCAGATATTGAAGGCCGGCTCACAGCCATCCAGGGCAACCCGCTACTCAACGACAAACAGAAGGCGAAGCAATCCATTCCGCTATTCGGGGAGCTGAACAAACAAAACGCCGCGCGCATTGAAGAGCTGCAGGCCACAGCCGCAGCAGCGGCCGATGAGGGCGAACGGCATGTAGCCGAAAGTCAAATCGCAGACCTCAGTAACGAACAGACCGAACTGAAAAAGCACATCAAAAAGTTATGGGCGATCCAATAAAAATTGTCGTCACGGCCGAGACGGCTCAAGCCGCCGCCGCGCTGCGTGATTTTGTCAACCAAAGCGGCACCGGACTGAACGAAGTGGCCAAGGCCGCCACCAAGACAAGCAGCGCCATGATGGAATTCAGTCACGGGACCAGGGCCGGCTACGAAGGCACCCGCGCACTGAGCAGCGCGGTTTTTCTACTGGGCGGCACGCATTTCCCGCAACTGACGATGGGCATCTTCGGTTCGATGGAAGCGCTGCGCGCCATGCGCAGCACGGCGCTTCTGACCGGAGCGTCGCTAGCGACAATCATTCCCATTACCGGAGCAATCGCGGCCGCAGTGGGAGCCGGCGCGTTGATCTGGCATGAATTTTCCTCGGCGGAAGCCGAGGCGGCAAAGGCCACCAAAGACCTCGAAGAAGCACTTGGAAAACTGCCAGAGTTATTGGAGCAAATCAACACCCTCCGCAAGGCTGGCGTGCTCGGTCCCGGTGCGGCTGCCGAATTCGCCGATTACGCGACCGGGAGAAAAAAACTCTACAAAGACTCTCAGGGAAATTTAACCCAAAATCCAACCGAACAGGTAGAGGGTGTTAAGTATGTGCCGATGGATAAGGGCATGGAAGCTCAACAGGTTTTTACAACCCAAAATTTACCAGAGGCTTCCATGTCTGAAATCTACGACTGGCTTCAGAAACAACTTTCCGGCGAAGGCGGCCTGCACGACACGCGCGAAAAGGCCGTGAACGAACTCAAGGATTTTGTGGCCAAAGCACAAGCCGATACCATTACCGGTTTGCAAAAAGAAGAGGCCGCCATTCACAAACGCTACCAGAAGGAGCGCGACGAGATCACCGACACGATGAAAACGGCCGGCCCGAGGTTGATGCCCACGGAGCGTGCGGCTGCGGAAGCGGCCCTGGCAAAAAGCCAGTCTGACGAGCAGCTCGCCATTGCCGCCGCTCAAGGCAAAGCACAGGCCGAACTGGCGACAAAGTGGAACGAAGAAAAAAACAAAACTGTCGAGCAGCAGGACCGCGAGCTTAACGCGGCCATCGAGGCGTACACCGACCAGTCCACGATCAAAACCAAGAAATTCTACGACGACGTTTATGCTGCGCGGCTCGGCAGCGCCAAACAGGAACTCGATGCGGAAATGATCAGCGAGGATCAGTTTGAAGCGAAGGCGGCCGCGGCCACCAAGGAGCGCGACGCCGCATATAAAGCCGTCAATGAGACATTGCAGAAAACGATTGAGCTTAGACAGGAGATTTCCCGCGCCGAAACCGAAGGCCGCTTGACGGCCATCCAGGGCAACCCACTGCTGTCTCAGGACCAAAAGGCACAGCAATCCATTCCTCTGTGGCAGCAGACGATGGAGAAGAACCAGGCGAGCATAGACGAGTTGAACGCCACCGCCGCTACCACGAAGGAAGACGCGGCCCGGCTCGAAGCCCAGAAACAAATTGTCGATCTCATGCGCCAACAGGCCGAACTGCAAAATAAGATCAACGCGGCCAAGGGCGATAACTCCTTTACGTATCAACTCCAGCTTGCTGCTGCGCGCCTCCAGGAGGTGAACAACTTCGCCAAAGATGCTGCCGGAATTTTCACCGGCGCGTTGAATACCGGCGTCACCAGTTTGGCCAATAATATGACCAAAGTAATCGAGGGAACCGAGAGCTGGCGCAGGGGCTTGCAAAACGTGGCGCGCACGATGCTCACGGACATCATTAATGCAATCGTCCAGGTGATCGTCAAGCTCACCGAGGAGGCTGTCATTGCCGGGATCCTGGACATACTGACCGCAGGGACTGGGGGCGGCGTAGCCACCGGCTTGCCAGCAGGGTATGCGGAAGGCGGACGGCCGACGCCAGGTCAGCCTGTGCTCGTTGGGGAAGAGGGAAGGGAAATATTCGTGCCGGATTCAGCCGGGACCATTGTTCCGGCCAATAAAACCGCGGCGATGTTGAGCACCGGAATGGGAGGCGGATCGGCCACTGTTGGCCGTCACCAGGTAAACATCCACTTTTACGACAAGCGGCCGCACCCGAAGGATTGGGCATTCAGCTCAGAAGGTGAAAATTGGCTGATCGAAACCTCACGCAAAAACCGGCTGAAGATTGGGATCGGCACATGATACAGGAACCGCTTCAATTCACTGCCGCACAGATCGCCGCAGCACTTGGCAAGCCGCCGCAGCAGGTCCGAAAGCAGTTGCGCGGGGTCCGGCCGGCCGGCGTTCGGATCGTCGCAGGCAACGAGGGCGCCGCGTGGACGCTGGCTGCATTGGCCGCACCGCTGCGCGGCAGCCTCGATGCAGTGGCCCGGCAGCGGCACTATCGGGATGCGGCAACCATGCTCGCCGCGCCGCGTGACCAATGGGAAGCGCCGATGCCATTGGACCGGATCGCACAAACCGAAATTGAAAGAGCGAACAAGTTGCGCGAGGCGCTCATGCCGGCGCTTTTGCGGAAACACGGTTTCGATCTCACTGCGGCCGAGCTTGAAGCGCGGGGCCTGGCTGATTACGCAAAAGCGTTCGGGCACACGATCAGCGCGCGGCACTGGCGCTCACTTTTCACCCGGACACTGCGACGGGATGCCGGCGCGGAAAATTGGAACCGGCTTGAAATCTACCTGCCGGACAAACCAGCGCTGAAGAAAACGCCGGCGCTGGCGGAAGCATCGGACCAATTCCAGGAACTCACAGCTTTCATTGACGCCTGCCGAAATCCCGACGCGCCGACAGAGACAGAGCGGCGCGCGATCTGGACGCTGGCACTGGAAAAGTTCACGGCGCTGGTTGCTGCCGGCGAATCTGAAAAATCCGCCGCGCGCCAGGTGCGTGATTTTCTTTCCGCCAGGGCTTCGTTCCTGGCAGCAACACGCAAAGCGTTATGGATGGCCTTTGATCGGAAGCTGGCGCGGTGGACGGAAAGCGGCCGGGATGCAAAGTCACTGCGCGACGGCCGCGAAAACAACGGCAACGAATTTGAGCTTCCGGAAGAGGACCGCGATTTGTTGATCCATCGCGCCGTGTTCAAATATCGTGGCCAAACGGCCCCGGCCTGGCGCGATTTGTTGCGCTCCGGATTCTCACAGACCGTCATTGAACGCTACGCCGGCCGCGCCGCGCGCAAATCTTACCTGCCGGCCGCCGTGATGGATTCAGTCGCGCCGGAGGTTGAAATCCTCACAGTGATGCACGAGGGACCGCGCGCGTTTGACGCCATCAAGGGCCATGTCACGCGCAGCTACGACGGCATTTCCTCTTTGCAGTGCATCTCTGGCGACGATTTCACGCTCAACACTTATTTTTACATTCCTGACGGACGCGGCTGGTTCACACTGACGCGCGGCCAGGTGATCCTGTTTATTGATTTCCGCTCGTTGCGAATTCTTGGCTGGGCATTGGAGCCGCGCAAAAGTTACAGCTCGCTCACGATCCGCAGCCTTTGCACTCACGTCTTTTGCGAATTTGGCGTGCCGGAATTTCTCTATTTTGAGAGGGGCTTATGGAAAAACGCCACGTTGCTGAAAGGCAAAACCGATCCTTTTGAGTTCACGGAAATCAGTCAGGGCTTGCGCGAGTTCGGCATCAAATTCGTTCACGCCATCCGGCCCCGCACAAAGGCCGTTGAGCGCGTCGGCGGCATGTTCCAGGACATCGCGGAGGCCGAGCCAGGCTATTGCGGCCGCGATGAACGGCGCGACGCGCCGGAGTCATTGCGCAAAGAGATGGCCGAAGTCCAGCGAGACGTTAATCCGGTCCATCCGTCGAAATACTTTTATTCTTTCGAGCAGTGGAACCGCAGGCTCGGCCAGCTCGTGGACCAATACAACGCCGAAGAGCAGCAAGGCCACGTCCTGGCCGGCCTGTCGCCGGACCAGGCTTTTGAGACGCACATGAGCCGGGACAATCCACCAATGCAATTCAACGCGGCGCTGCGCTATTTGCTGGCGCACGATAAACGCCTGGCTCGCGTCACGCTCAACGGAGTCACGATCCAGATTGGCAAACAAAAATTCAATTATCGCGGAGCGGAAATCGCGCACCTGGTTGGCCGCGAGGTGCTGGCCTGGTTTGATCCCGAAAATCCGGAAACAATCGTTGTCACAAATCCTGACAGGACAAACCCGATCTGCGTCACGCGCTCGCAAAACCCCGGCGCGCTGGAAAGCCTGACCGATCCGGACGCCGGCACTTTAGGCCGCGAGCTGGCGCGCATCGAGGGGCAGGCGTCCTACATGAAAACCCGGTTCAATGTCGTTAAGGCAAAATTCCCGCTGCCACAGCGGCAGCTCTTGGCCGCCGCGCAAACGGTGAATCTCGGCCGGGAAATCGAATCAAAGCGGACACAATTTCTGGACCGTCAAACCAAAACATTGTCGCGCGGCAATGTTATCCGCCGCCACGCTCAGAAACTTGGGCTGCGCGCGGACCTGTTGGAAAATTCGGAACACAACCGGGACGCGCTGGCCCTGATGGCGGAAGCCAGGCGGGAGGGCGCGGCCCAGCGCGCCGAGCTGGACACGCCGAAAACAACGGAGGAAACGTGAACATGAACCGACAGGCCCAGGACAATTCCCCGCTCTCACAAGAGCGTTACATGGCATCGGCAGAATTTGCCGAATTGCGCGGCGTGAGCGGCACGGCCGTTGCTGCCCGCGCCGCCATCCTGGACGATCCGGAAAAGCGCCAACTGCTTTGGTGGCTTCAGGCAAAGTCTCTCGAACCAGGAGGGCTGAAGCAAATCGCGCGCGATCTATTGGACCAATATCCCGACCGGCTGGGGACGCGGACGATGCACGAGCTTGGCATCAAACCGGGCAAGGTTTTCAAAGGAGAAGCGCTGCGCAAGATTCGCCGTCAGTTGGGTGCCTTTGTCCCATCCCCCCTCGACATTCTCGAAGACAACATAGCCGACCCGTTTAACGAAAAGACGGGCGAACACCTGACGGTGGACGAACTGCTCAAAAAATGCAGGTTCGAAGCGGAGTCAGACTACAAAAACTCATCGCTGGAACAATATCTTTACGATCTGTGCGTCAATCCGCGCCGCCCGCTTTTACCGAACCTGGAAGGCGACGAATTCAAACGCTACAAGGACCGCCTTCGAGACAGCTTTGAGGAAATTCCAGATTACGAAATACTCGGGCCCGGCGTTCCTTATTTCCGCGACGTTGTTGGCGCGCTCCTGGACTATCAACTCCGGCAGCGCGACGCCGTTCTCAAAAACTTTGTGCTGACGGCCATTGGCCAAAAAGTTTGGGAGACGCTGGACTTCGCCCTTAAAACTGGCCGCATGGTTGTTGTTGAGGGGTGGGAGGGACGCGGCAAAACGGAGGCGGCCAGAGCTTGGGTCCGGATTCACCAGGGAGTGGCCAAGTTTGTTTCACTCAAAGGGGTGACGAACAAAACCATATTTTTCCGGGAGATCGCGAAGGCGCTGGGCATCGCGTCGAGTTATCATCGGAAATCAGTCGAGATGCAGGCGCACGTCGAAGATGTGTTGACCCGGTCCAGGTTGATGCTCGTGCTGGATGAATTTCATTTTGCCTTTCCGGGCGGCCCGCGAGTTTCCTCACGCCCGGAGATCATTGACTGGATTGATACCGCGCTTTGCAACCAGCGCGTGCCAGTAGGGTGCATAACGACCCCGCAGATCATCACCTGCGTCAAACGCGCCGAGGCCCAGGCCGGCTGGAACTGGCGACAATTCCGCCGCCGCGTTGGCCGATGGGTACCGCTGCCCGATTTGAACACCAAACCCGATTTGGAAGCAGTCGCACAAAGCCTGATGCCTGGCATTTCGCGTGCGGGAATAAAATTGGCGGTTGGCTACGCGCAGCTCTCGCTGCATGGCGCTCCCAGCCGCGATGTTTCTGGATTGGGCGACGTGGCGACGGAAGCGCGCTTGCTGGCAGAAAACGATGGCCGCGCCGGCGTCACTTTCGAGGACGTGGACCGCGCGATCACAGAACACCTTGTCCCTTCAGATACGGCCTTCGCGGCTCGCATGGTGACAGCGCCAGGGCGCAAGCGGTATAGCCAGCGCGCAGTCGCGCAACCACTTGAAGAGCAGCCGATCCAGGAACCATCGTCGGCCACGCTCATTGCCGGCAGGCGGGAAGTCGCACCACGCGGCAACGGCATCGAGGTTGAAAACAATCGTCTGACAAAAGGCACGTTGGCGATTCACTGATCGGATTTAGATGCCATGAACGAAAACTATTTACCATTTGAGGGCTTCACGGCGGCCGTTCAGAATGCGCCGTTGATGCACTTCACAAGTGTCGGAATCGTTCACGATGGCCGGCGCTTCTGGTCAAAAAAATTGGCTCGCTGGCTTGGAAAGCGAGGCAAAGTAATCCGATACTTCATTGACCCAACTGGTCCTTGTGGTGACAGTGCAATCGCATTCCGCGCGACCGGGGAATGGATTGACAACGTGCCGGAAGTTGGACGGCCTTTGGCATCTTAACTTATGCTCAGTCGCCCGCAGCAAATTCTCCTGAAGCGCGCACAGCGCGAGGCTGAACTGGATGATGCCGAATACCGCGACGCCCTTCAGACTGTTGCCGGCGTGCGATCCAGTAAAGACGCGCCGCTCTCGGATCGTCACCTGGATTTATTGCTTGGCTATTTCGAGGCGATCCACTGGCGCAAAGTGGATGCCGGCGAGCTGCAACCATCCGGCAGCCTTACTGCCGTGTTCCGGCAGCGCGATTATTGGGCTTCCAAAAACTCTCGCCAGGAAACCAGCCGGGACCGCTACACGCGCTCCAACGTCGAGCGCGAAATCGCCGTCCTTGAATCCAGGCTCGCCGATCTGGGATTCGGCGAGAGCTATTGTCTCAGCATCCGGCAAAAGGCCACGCACGGCAGCCAGGATGCGCACAGCCAGTTTTTATATCGCGCCGCGTTACGCCGCACGCTAACCGCCAAGGCGCGCGCGCTGAAGCCTGCTGCTTCAGTCTGAAGATAATTTTTCCCCGGCCTTTTTTCCGGGGAGGGTTTGCACACGCTCCTAAGTCGTGCGTTATTTTTGTCGTCTCGATTTTTGGAAATTGGAAGTCGTACAATCGCCACAGAATCACCGCGGGCATACAGTAGCACGGGCGTCTCGCCTGTATGCTTCGCATCTTTGCAGGCGAGACGCCTGCGCTACATTAGCTCATGTCGGATGCCACCAATAATACACGCCGGGAGCGACGCGCTCGCATCCTCCTATCGTATTAGTCGCAAAAATGCTCGCATCCTGATCGTTTCGGAACACACGAACGCCCATGCAAAAGCCACCAAAACCGTTTTTACAGATTCCTACATTGGGTGGAAGATTCGTATCTTCAATGTTGTCATTTTCAACGTAAACCGGCTTCAACATTTTGATGCTGGCAGGCAACTTCGCGAACACCGGGTCATAGTAGAGGATCATTTCTTCCTTGCTAGGCCAATTTAGCAGGAGTGGCTGGCAGTCTTTGTAAAGGCCAGCATCAACAGCCTTTTGGATCTCATGCGCTCGTACAAGTCTGCCTGCGTGACTAACAATTGTACCGGCAATGATCGATGCAAGCACAGTGCCAAGAAACCATACTAAAGGAGGTATCTTGTTGCCGGGTGGCGGAGTCCACCTCGCAAGTATCCACATGAGGTGGCCACACCAGATTACCCCGACCAGAATGGCAAATAACCCTACGAAAGCACCCCCAACAGCACCCCAACGGCCTAGAATATTGGCATACCCAAGTGTGATGAGAAACAGGCTGATGAGGGCACCTGAGAACAGGAATCTCCATTTCCTCTGATGCGTTTGTTCATGCCTCAATCTCCAATGCAAGTAAGCGGTGGCAAAGGCGGAGTAAGCGAAAGCCAAAAAGTGCGCTCGCCCTTCGCTGTAATATCCTGACAGCCACAAACCACCAAAAACCAGAAACGCAACCACAAGAATGGACAGAAGCACTCTGGCAATAAACCAACCGCGTGACCCAGACCTGATAATCTGCCGCGCCAAGAGCACCGGCCCGTAGAGAACAAACGTGGCGAACAACGGCAACAAAATGAGAACAGCAGCGCACGAATACCACGCACCAACATCCCATCGGCGAGTCAGGAAAAATGTCGGCACGGCAAGAAATGCCCAGACGACACAAAAATCCAAAGTAAAACGGAATGGTCGGTCAATAGGTTGCATACTGCTAAACCCGACCTAATTCTTTTTTACCGGCTTGTCCAGCGAATCTTGCGCAGATGGATTGGAAATGGGGAGCGCACGCGCCTCGCGTGCCGTGTTCCGCGCCCTCGCGGAACACAGTAAAGCGTTGTCTTGGTTCACCGTTTGCTGATTTACAAGTGCCGTTCTTCGACCGGCGAGGGTGCCGGTCAGAACACGCGAGGGCGCGTGTGCTCCCCGAAAAGAACTGCCAGACACGGCTCCCTGCGCTATTTTATCCCTCTGCTTTGCCACTCAAGCCGCTCTGCGCCTGCTCCACCAGCTCACGGATGCGGCGCGCATCGCGCTTCCGGTGGCCGTGGCTCGCCAGCGGGTCGGAACCACCGGACGATTCGATTAAAATGTCCGACCAGATGATGCCGGTCTTGATGTGCACGGACGCCACTTTGGTGATGCTGATGCTGATTTCGTCCTTGCTGAACCACGACCGTTTGTGCCGGATGACCGCCTTGTCGGTCACCTCGATGACGGTGGGAAACAGGAAATTCCCGCGCGTCCACCGGCTCGCCTGAAATGCTTCCGAAGCCACGAACGCAGGATGAACGGGCAAATGGATTTAATCAACCGGATTTGAATTTCGACGGCTGTTGCGCGCGGATGTGTTCTTGATAAACTCCGGCCATGAAATCCTGCCTCGGGAGATTTTACCTCGTCTGCTCGCTGGCTCTAATCGTTGGTTGCTCCTCCTGTTCGCGGCATCACCGGGCGTCCAAGCAGCCCGACGCCGAGTCATTCTTTAATTCCGGGGTCAACAAGTGCCAGTTTGGGGATTACAGCGGAGCCGTCGCTGATTTTAACAAGGCCGTCGAGCTGAATCCCACCAATGCCGATGCCTACATCAACCGCGGCGAAGCCCGGAGCCATCTCAACGATTTTGCCGGGGCCGTTGCCGACGACACCAGGGCCCTCGAATTGAATCCTCAATATCCCAATGCCTATTACATTCGCGGCAACGCCAAACTTCATCTCGGAGATTATGCAGGAACCGTCGCTGACTTTAACAAAGCCATCGAACTGAATCCTCTGTATCCAAATGCTTACTTTGTCCGTGGCAACGCCAGGTTCCGTCTTGGAGATTACACCGGCACCATCGCGGACGAGACCAAAGCCCTTGACCGGCTTCCCGATAACGTGGATGCCTACATCAGTCGCGGCAACGCCAGGGTCATGCTCAAAAGTTACTCCGAGGCCATCCCCGATTTTAACAAAGCCATCGAACTCAATCCGAATTACGCTCCCGCCTACTACGCCCGCGGCACCGCCGAGTCCGGACTCTTCTATTACGCCAGGGCCTTCGCCGATTTCGACCGTGCCATTGAACTCAATCCTGCCTACACGGACGCCTACGGCGCTCGCGGCGCCGTCAAATACAACGCCAAAAAATACCAGGAAGCCGTGGCCGACTTCGACAAGGCCGTCGCACTCAATCCCGGATACACCTACGCCTACTGGAACCGGGGCACCGCCAAGCTTCAACTCGCAGATTATGCCGGGGCCATCGCTGACGAGACCAAAGCCATCGAATTGAATCCGAGATACGCGGATGCTTACGGCGCCCGCGGCAGCGCAAAACAAAATTTAAAAGATTACAACGGGGCCATCGCCGACTGCACCAAGGCCATCGAACTGAATCCCAATTATGCCGCGGCCTTCTACACCCGTGCCACCGCCAAATATGAACTCCGGGACTATGACGGTGTTATTGTTGATTGCACCAGGGCCATCCAGCTGAACCCGCAAGACGCGATGGCGCAGGACTCCCGCGGTCTGGCCAACCAAAAACTTAACAATTACGACGACGCGCTCGCCGACTTCAGCAAGGCCATCGAACTGAATCCCGAATCCGCTCCCTGTCTGGTGGACCGGGGCTGGGTGAAATTCGATCTCAACGACTTCCCCGGCGCGATTGTGGATTACGACAAGGCCATCGAATTAAGTCCGAACGATGCCAATGCCCATGTCGCGCGCGGCGAAGCCAAACGCTCGCTTAAAGATTTCAGCGCGGCCACGGCAGATTTCAACCAAGCGATTGAATTGGATCCAAAAAACGCGTTGGCGTATTCGTATCGCGGCCTCACCAAGAACAACCTCAAGGATTACGCGGAAGCGCTCGCCGACTGTTCCAAGGCCGCCGAACTCGATCCCCAAAACGCCAGGGTCCGGGAAAATCTGGGGTATGTCCAGAACGACCTGTCGCAATTCCAACCCGCTTTGGAAAGTTTCCGCAAATCACTTCAGCTCGATCCTTTGCCGGATTATCCCCGCTTCCGCATCTGGCTCCTCCGCGCCCGCGCCGGTGAACCGGCAGACGCCACCCGGGAACTGGCCGAACACGTGACATCCCTCCAAGGCGCGCAGGCGACTGACTGGCCCGCCCGGATTGGACAGTACCTCACCGGCACCCTCACCGAAGAAGATTTCCTGAACATTGCCAGGACTTCCGCCCGGAATCCGAAAGGGCAAACCGTTCAGCTTTGTCAGGCCAATTATTATGCGGGCATGAAACACCTTCTCGCCGGCGACAAGGAAGGCGCAATGGTTCTTCTAAAAAAATGCCTTGCCACAGGCGAAAAGGGCTGCCTGGAGTACAGCAGCGCCACGGTGGAAGTGAATACGCTGAAAAAGTAGCCTTCGCCTGAAACGTTTCCGAAGTCGCCGTTCTTAATCATTCGCGCCACGAACGGGGGACGTCAATGGTTTGCCATTGTCCGGGGGGCCAAGTTCCAACAGAAACGGCACGGTCACTCTCGCCCATTCTGCCGGAGCCGGATAACCCGATGCTGAACTGCCGAAGGAACTGCGCAACATGTCGGTGTCAATGATGCCGGGATTGAACGGGACCGCGGCCATGCCCGGCGGTAATTCCTGCGCGAGCGCCTGCGTGATCCCTTCAATCGCCCATTTCGTCGCGCAATACGGCGCAACCTCCGCCTCGGTCGTCCGCCCCCACCCGGAACTGAAATTCACGATGACGCCGCGTTTGCGCCGGACCATGGCCGGCACGAAATGCCGGATGACATTGGCCACGCCTTTGATGTTCACGTCAATGACATCGGAAAATTCCTTCACGGGAACTTCCCAAAGTGGCGCGTTGCGGTTGATGAGCGCGGCGTTGTTAAGGAGCAAATCCGGCGCACCGTGAGACGACAAAACCCGTTTCGCCCAAGCCGCGACGTGCGCGTCCGCTGCCACATCCACAATTTCAAAATCGTGCGGCGCGCCAAAGTTTTTTCGCAATTGCTCGATTTCAGTTTTTGAGCGTCCGCAGCCAGCCACAACGTGGCCAAGCCGGATGAATTCCTCCGCCATCGCGCGACCGAGTCCGCGAGTAACCCCGGTGATTAAAATGGTTTTGCCGTTGGGCATGATTTGATTCTGGATTTCAACCGGGCGCGGCTCAAGGTAATCTTTGCCCGTGCAAATCATCACCCTGACCACCGATTTCGGCACACAGGACTGGTTCGTTGGCACGATGAAAGGCGTCGTCCTCGGCATCGCGCCGCGCGCGGCCATCGTGGATATCACGCACGAAATTCCGGCAGGCAACATTCGTGCGGGGGCGTTTGCGCTGGCGGCCGGTTATCGGTTCTTCCCGAAAGGAACGGTGCATGTAGCCGTGGTGGACCCGGGCGTCGGCGGCGCGCGCAAAGCCATCGCGGTGCAAACGGCTGATTATCTTTTTGTCGGGCCGGACAACGGCGTACTGTTCCTCGCCCTGGCGAAGGAAAAAATCAAATCTGTGCATTCGCTCGAAAATGCGAATTATTTTTTACGACCGGTCAGCCACACTTTTCACGGGCGCGACATTTTCGCTCCCGTCGCGGCGCATCTGAGTTGCGGCACGCCGATTCGGAAATTTGGTCCGGCGCAAAAGGATTTTATCCGGCTGTCCAGGCCCCAACCGCGCGCGCGGCGGAATCGGATTGAAGGCGAAGTGATTTTCGTTGACCAGTTCGGCAACGCGATCACGGACATCGAAAACACGAGCTTGAATCTGAAAAACGAAGTTGTGCCGGGCCGGAGGCCGGCGCTCCGATCAACTTCGGTTTCCGGTTTGAATGCCAGCAGCGAGGTCTTTGCCGGGCGCAGGCGGCTTTGCCAGGTAAAGGCGTTCTATCAATCGGTGCGCGCGGGGCAGGCCGTTGCCCTGCCCGGTTCATGTGGTTTTTTGGAAATCGCCGTCAACGGCGGTTCCGCTGCCAAACGTTTCGGGCTGAAAATTGGCGACCGAATCAGTATCTGCCGGTGTTAAGCCAGCAATTCCGCTCGGGGCACCAGTCCGGTTGGATGGAAAAGCGCCAGAGGACTGGCGCAGTCCAAGACGCTTCGCGCAGTTCGCAGCGCAATAAAACGCTTTGCGTTGTGGAGTGCGGCGGCCCTCCGCCGCTTTTGAAGTTTGGGGACATGCATGCGTCCGTCTCCTTACGTCGGCGGCTACGGCGCGGGATATTTTTCAACCCCTCGGATTGAACTTCGATTCGCGCGCGAGTTGTTCCCACAATTATTTTTCCGCATCCGAAACCCTGGCCGGCACGGAAATTTGCGTGACCACCATCAAGTCGCCGCGCGTCGGCAAGCCGCACGTCACGCCGGTGATCAAAATGGTTTTACCGTTTGCAGGCATAAGTGATCATGCTCCAAGGCAAAACCACGAGTCATGCAGGAACTGCCCGGACAAGGTTGTCAACCAGGTGACTTTTTCCGGAAACCAAAGGTGATGATGCCGAAATTCAGCGTCGCCTATACTTGCAATCCCAGGGACGAAACTCCTTGTCGCCTCATCTGTTCGGGTTAGAACTTGGGGTGGCTCCTGTGCAGCAATGATGTTGTAAGCCGGCAGGACGCCTGCTGAAAGTGACAGCGACAAGAATTACGACGAACGTCCGGTGGGAATTTGGCAATCCGTTACCGCCAAGCCTTGGGTTTGTCTTTTATCAGCATACTTGTCCGCAGCCATGAATCGAAAAGCCCCATGAAATCACTCTCCCGATTGTCACTCGGTTTGGTATTCACGGCTACAGCGCTGGCCGTGCATGCCCAGACGCTGGATGTGCTTTTCTCTTTCGCCGCCACCAATGGCCACGGTTCCTGTGACCTGGTTGCCAGCGCCGACGGTTTTGTTTACGGCATAACCTACGATGGAGGAGACTATAGTTATGGCACGGTGTTCCGAGTCAACACCAACGGCAACTACTTCACTTTGGGTGGTTTCAATCGCACCAATGGTGCCTACCCCCAAGCCGGTCTGGTTCCAGGCAATGATGGCTGTTTTTATGGAACAACCGGTTTTGGGGGCGCTGATGATCACGGCACGGTGTTTCGAATGGACACCAACGGCATGCTCGCCACACTGGCCTCCTTCGACAGCACCAACGGCACTGATCCCAGAGGCAGTCTCGCCTTCGGAGGTGATGGTTGCTTGTATGGAGTCACTCAATTCGGCGGAATCAGCAATCAAGGCACGATTTTCCGGGTGGACACCAATGGCAGCTATACCCCGCTGGCCTCGTTCGATAATAACACCGGTTACCCGCCATTGTGCGGCCTGGCATCAGGTAATGATGGATTTCTATATGGCGTGGCTGATTATGGCGGTGTCAGTAACAACGGCACCCTCTTCCGGGTGGACGCCGACGGCACGCTGAATGTGCTGCTCTCGTTCAACCGCATCAATGGCGCCTATCCCCGATCCGGTCTGGTTCGGGGGAATGATGGCTATTTCTATGGCACAACTGATGCCGGTGGTTTCAACGATCATGGCACGGTGTTCCGGATAAGCACCAACGGAGAGCTGACCACGCTGTGTAATCTCAGCATATCCAACGGCACAACCATCTTTGGCCGGCTGACTCAAGGCAATGACGGCTGCTTCTATGGCATAACTGCCAAAGGTGGCGCCGGTGACGGCGGCACGGTGTTCCGGATGAAGACGGATGGAACGTGGGACACGTTGTTTTCCTTCAACAACACTAATCATTACTACACCAATATCTGCTCATCCACCACCGGCGTGGTTTTCGGCAGTGATGGGAATCTCTATGGCACGGCGCCCGGCGGCATTTACGGTGCGGGCGTCATCTACCGATTGAACCTGCCGCACATCCGGGTTCAGCCCGGCGTTCAGTTCAATCCCACAGACGGGTTCGCGTTTTCGGTTGACGGTTTAACCGGTCACGGGCCGGTCATCCTCCAGGCGTCAACGGACCTGCTGAATTGGTCGTCCGTCTTGACGAATCCCCCGGTTACAGGGACGCTACAGTTACGGGATGTTAGCGCCACCAATCGCGCGTTTCAGTTTTATCGGGTTCTACAGCAATAACTGGTGAACTGACCCGGTCTGACACCCCGTCGCCGGAGAAAGAAACAGCGTCCATCGTGCTGGCTGATTTTAAACCCGGGGATTGAATTTTGATTCGCGCGCGAGCTGCTCCCATAATTTTTTCTCCGCATCGGAAATCCTCGCCGGCACGGCAATTTGCACAACCACCATCAAGTCGCCGCGCGGGCCGTTGCGGGCCGGCAGGCCGCGTCCGCGCACGCGCAGTTTTTGTCCGCTTTGAGTTCCCGCGGGAATTTTGATGTTCACCCGTCCGTCGAGCGTCGGCACGGAAATTTCCGCGCCGAGGACGGCCTCCCACGGCGCAATTTCCGCTTCGTAAATCAAATGGTGGTCTTCGACCTCGAAATCAGGATGCTTGGCCAGCCGCACGCGCAAATACAAATCACCCGCCGCGCCACCTCCCGGCCGGTTTCGCCGCGTCCGGCCACGCGTAATTTCTGGCCTTCGGTCACGCCGGGCGGAATTCTCACCTGATACGTTTCGGTTTTTACCGAGCGGCCCACGGGGCGGCGCACGTTGACCGAACGCACCGAACCGTGCATGGCTTCCTCGAGCGTGACCATGATGTCGCCTTCGATGTCGCGCCCGCGCTCGGCAAATTCCTCTTCTCCGGCGAACCCGCCACGCGGACTGAAGCCCCCGCCACGCATCCGTGAACCGAAGAAATGTTCAAAGAAATCGCTGAAGCCGGTGCCGCCAAATTGAAATTCAAATTCCTGGCCACCCGCGCCGTGTCCGCGAAAAGTCTGGCCACCGGAGGAACCATCCCATCCGGGCGGCGGACGAAAGTCCGCGCCGGATTTCCAGTTGGCGCCCAACTCGTCGTATTTTTTCCGCTTGGCCGGGTCGCTTAAAACTTCGTAGGCCTCGTTGATTTCCTTGAACTTCTCCTCGGCGCGCTTTTTGTCCTTGGCGACGTCGGGATGGTATTCGCGCGCGAGCTTCCGGAACGATTTCTTGATTTCCGAATCGCCCGCGCTGCGCGGCACGCCGAGGATCTCGTAATAATCTTTGTATTGAACGGGCATAACCTCGCCGCCGGTCATGGCAACGACGCGGAAGAATGCGCCCGCGCGGGAATTTTGTCAAAATTTTGAGGACGATGGGAAAACCAGCGTTATTTCGCAGCCGCTGTATTGTCCACGATCAGATAGCGCGTGAGGTGGCGCATGGCCGTCATGCCGCCGACCTGCCGCCAGATTTTGAGAAGGATTTGATTGCCCCGGGCCTGCTTGCAAAGTTCGACCGCCTTGTCAGTGTTGGTGACCGGATGACGGTTGATTTCCACGATGATGTCGTTGGGTTGCAAACCGGCCTCGGCGGAATTTGAGTCCGCGTCAACATCCGTGACCACCACGCCCTGGACGCTGTCAGGGAGTTGTAATTGTTGACGGGCTTCCCGATCCAGGTCCGCGACCGTCACGCCGCTGAGCGCATCTGTCTTTGAATTGGCCTGGTTCGAACCATTTTGTTCATTGCCGCTTTGCCCGGCTGCATCGGGCAATTCGCCGAGCTTGATATTGACGATTTTGATGGCTCCGTCGCGAATCAGTTTCACTGTCGCTTGCGAGCCGGGCGAACATTCGGAGACCGCCAGTTGCAAACCATTCCGGTCGGCGACATCCTTGCCGTTAAAGGCGACTATGACATCGTCGGGCTTGATGTCGGATTTGGCAGCCGGCGAGTCCGGCAGCACGTCGTTCACCAGGACACCGCTCTGGATGGAGAGATTCAAGCCCTGCGCCAGTTCCGGCGTGATGTCCTGCATGGTGATGCCCAGGAAGCCCCGCGAAACTTTGCCCCCGGCAATGAGGCGCTCCATGACGTGACGCGCCATGTTGACGGGGACGGCGAATCCGACACCCTCGCTGCCGCGGCTGCTGGTAATAATGGCGGTGTTGACACCGACGAGCCGGCCTTCGGCATCCACCAGCGCACCGCCGGAATTGCCGGGGTTGATGGCTGCGTCGGTCTGAATGAAATCCTGGTATTGGTTGAAGCCGGCGAGGCCGCTGCGGCCCAGCGCGCTGACAATGCCCCTCGTCACGGTCTGGCCGACGCCAAACGGATTGCCGATGGCGAGCACAACGTCACCAACTTCCAATTGGTCGCTGTCCCCCAGCGTGATGGCAGGCAAATCTTCCGCCTCAATCTTCAACACAGCCACGTCCGTCGGCGGGTCGGTGCCGACGACCCTGGCAGTGAATTTTTTGCTGTCGCTATCGCCGACCGCGACCTTGATTTCGTCCGCGCCCTCCACGACATGATTGGCCGTTAAAATGTAACCATCCGGTGAAATGATGACTCCGGAGCCGAGTCTTTGTTCCCTTCGTGTGATTTCACGGTTTTCATCGGGTCCGAACCGGCCGCCAAAAAATTGGCGGAAGAACGGGTCGTTAAAAGCCGGATTTCGGAACTGACGCAGGTGAATGATGTCCGTCGAATAAATATTCACCACGCTGGGCGCGGCTTTTTTGACGACGGGCGCAAAACTGGTGCCGAGTTGCGGGCTGCGTTCGAGTGCCGTGTTGTCAATTTTGATGGCCGGACCGGCATCCTTGCCCCAGGAAGTCAGATGAAAGATGGTGCTGATTGCCAAAGCGGCCGCCAGCACCGAAAAAAAACCGACGAGCGATCTCGAAATCAACTTCATAACTCTCCGAAAGTTGACACTGCGGCGGATCAAACGTTCAAAGAGCGGACGGCGGCGGCGGCTATTGCGGCGGCGGGGTCTTTGCGTCCCCCGACTTGATCACTTCAATCTTCGCACCATTCTTCAGTTCCTCGGCGGAGGGCACTTTGATGATGTCGCTGGTGAGCGGCTGATTGGCGGAAGCCGCAGGCGCGGGCGGAGGCGGGCTTTGCTTTGAAAGCAGTTCAACGTCAAAAATCAAAACGCAATTGGGCGGGATACCGGGCCGGCCCCGCTCACCATAAGCCAGTTCCGAGGGGATGAACAACTGCCACCGGGAGCCAACCTTCATTTTCAAGAGCGCCTCTGTCCAGCCGGGAATGACGTTTTTGACAGGAAATCGTGCGGGCTGGCCACGCTTGAAAGAACTGTCGAACTCCTTGCCATCCAATAGCGTGCCGCGATAATTCACCGTCACGATGTCAGTGTTCGTGGGCATGGCGCCGATGCCGTTGGTGATGACTTTGTATTGCAGGCCGTCCGGCAACGCAACGATGCCGGGGTTGTTTTTGTTGGTAGCCAGAAAGGCGTCGCCATCGACCTTGCTTTTGGCGGCGAGTTCTTCGCGCATTTTTTGCTGCTTGGCGGCAAATTCTTTTTGAAATGCCATAAGCGTCTCCTGCATCTGTGTCGTGGTGAGCAGCGTCGTGTTGCTGGACAACATGTCTTTGATGCCGCGCGCGGTCAGATCGGCGTCAACCTCGATTCCCTGACTCTGCAAATTGTGGCCCATTGACATGCCAATGGCATAGCTGAGCCGCGACTTGTCGTCGGTCAAAACGTTGGTCCCGTCGGCATACAACGGCGCAGCGGCGCCCAGACAAATAATCACAGTACAAATGGTATTTTTCATAATTTGATTTTGCAGGGAAGGATTTTACACCAATCAAATCCAAAAAGCAACCCTCTTCTGCAACGGGAAAACCCGGCTTGAGGAAGCTCAAAATGGTTTCGCTGCTGAACGAATTCCATTATAATCGGTCGAAGTTGTGCAAATCATCATGCGCCATCTGAAATTAAAAAACATTGGTTTTATCGCCCTCGCGGCGGTGTTCTGCTTTCTCATCGCCGCGGGTTGCGTTACCACGCGGAAATCTCCGCCGCCGCCACCCGCCGCGCAGGCGCCGGCCAGGCTGAAGCCCGGCCCGAACGACGGCCGCATCGCCTATTGGACGGCGCGGTTTCTGGAGGACTATCATTACTCGCAGCAACTGCTGGACACGAGGATGTCCGGGAAATTTTTCGATGGCTACCTGGAAGCGCTCGACCCGCGGCGGGAAAATTTTCTGCAATCGGACCTTGCTGAATTCGCGCATTACCGGACGAATCTCGACGCGCTCACGCTGGGCCGCCACGACACCGCTGATTTGACGCCCGCTTTCGCCATTTACCAGCGATTCGTCGAGCGCTTCGAACAACACGCCGCCTACATGGACGATTTACTCAAGCAGGACAAATTCAAATTCAATACCGATGAACACATCCTGCTGGACCGCAGCCACGCGCCTTATCCCAAGGACCTCGCTGAGGCCCAGCAACTCTGGTGGCAGCACCTGCGCTACGATTACTTGCAGGAAAAACTCAGCCGCGAAATTTCGCCGACCAATGACAGCGTGATTTTGAACCTGCCGAAGTCCGCCACCGACGAAATCACCGAAACGCTCGCGAAGCATTACCGTTGGAGTTTGCAGATGGTCACCAACTGGGACAGTGACAACGTCTTGCAAGCCTACCTCAACGCCCTCGCGCACGCCTACGACCCGCACTCGGATTACCTCAACAACGAGCACGCGCAGGATTTTTCCATCGGCATGAGCCTCTCGCTGTTCGGCATCGGCGCGCAACTGACCGAGGACGACGGCTATTGCACCATCAGCTCGCTCATCCGCGGCGGCCCGGCCTACAAAAGCAAGCTGCTCAAGGAAAAAGACCGCATCATCGCCGTCGCCCAGAGCAATCAGCCGCCCGTCAACGTCGTGGACATGGAGCTATCCAAGGTTGTCCAACTTATTCGCGGCCCCAAAGGCACCGAAGTCCGGTTGACCATCAGCCCGGCGGATGACCGCGCTGCGCGCCGGGTGCTGACCCTGATACGCGACGAAATCAAGCTTGAAGAGCAAGAGGCCAAAGCCCGATTGATTGAATTGCCGGACGGTGAGGGCGGCACCAATCGCCTCGGCATCATTGATCTGCCGTCATTTTACGCCACGGTGGATTTGCCCGGCAATTCCGGACACTCGGAAAGAAGCACCACTGCCGATGTCGCGCGCCTCATCAAGAAACTCAAACAGGAAAAAATCGCCGGTCTGATTCTCGATTTGCGCAGCGACCCGGGCGGCTCGCTGGAAGAGGCCATCAAATTCACCGGCTTGTTCATCAAGGGCGGCCCGGTGGTCCAAGCCCGCAATTCAAACGGCCACGAGACCGTTGATTCGGACAACGATCCCGGCGTGCTTTACGACGGCCCGCTGGTGGTGATGGTCAATCGTTTCAGCGCATCCGCCTCGGAGATCGCCGCCGCGGCGCTGCAGGACTACGGGCGCGCCCTGATTGTCGGCGACACATCCACGTTCGGGAAGGGCACGGTGCAAAGCCTGTATCCGCTGCGACCGATTATCTGGCCGGCCACCGCGTCCGCGACCAACGACCCCGGCACGCTCAAAATCACCATCCGCAAATTTTATCGCGTCACCGGCGCTTCGACGCAATTGCGGGGCGTGATCCCCGACATCATCCTGCCGGACACTCTTAGTTACGAGAAGAACGCGGTCAGTGAACGCACCCTGGACAACGCCCTGCCGTGGGACACGATTCAGCCGGTGAACTACGACAAGCTGAACCTGGTGCAACCCTGTCTCACCCTGTTGCGCGAACGTTCGGATATGCGCGTTGCCACCAACCAGGATTTTATCTACATCCGGCAGGACATCGCCGAGCTTAACGAACCGCAAAGTGATAAACCATTCATCGCGACGCAAAACCATCCGCCCGGCATCGCAGAACCCCAATCCGTCGCAGGCACGCCCAATCTCCTGTTAAGCAAGTCATACCAAACAACTCCAGGTACCAAAGATTTTGCGACACTTAACGAGCGCGAGGCGTTGAAGGAACGTGAAAAGGCCGTCGCGGAAAACAAGGCCCGTGAGGCGGAGCGCGCCGCGCGCAAAGCGCCCGACGAAAAAATCTATGAACTGACGGTTGAGAATTGCGACCAGCCCGGGCTGCCCCCTCTCCCCGGCCAGACGAATGAAATCGCCGACGCCGGCGCGACCAACGCGGTCACCACAGCCATTGGGAAAAAATCGCCGCCGCAGATTGATCCGATGCTCGATGAAACCGAAAACATTCTTGAGGATTACGTTTCCTTGCTGTCAAAAAGCAACATTCTGATAGCGAACCATCCCGATTTATGAAGACGTTCATCGCCTTTTTCTGCGCGTTGTGCGTGGCCAACAGCGTCCTTGCCGATCCTTATACGGCGGCGATACAACAGGCCAAAAACGTCTCCGCCAAAGTCACCAAGGCGGACCAGGGAAACCCAACCGCGCCGTCGCCCGCGGCACCGCCGCAAACCAACCCGCAACCCGATCCGGCGCTCGAAGCCACACTGCGGAACATCGCCAGTTTGCGCGCCGATTTTGCCGCCCTCGGCAAGCTGGCCGCCACCAATTCCGCCGCCACCCAAAAGCAGTTGTTGATGAACGATCTGGCGACGGCGGCCCAAGGCACGAAGCCGTCGCCCGCTTCCGTCTCCAGGCTGGCCGATGACCTGGCAACGGCAACCGCCGGGAAGGAAACCGCGGCAGCGTCGCAACAGAAACTGGCGCAGTATGTGCACGCCATCTTCAACAGCTCATATCTTTCGCCGGCACAACAACAGATGATATTCGACAGCGTCCAAAAAATATTGCAAAGCGGCGGGGCATCGCCGGACGATGCCACCAATGTCGTCAACGACATCAAAACGATTGCCACGGAAACCAAGTGAGTGCAGGCACCGGAGCAAACAACCGGAGGGACGAGTTATACGAGTCCCAAAACAATTAATTATCTGGCATTGGGGACTTGCATAGTTCGTTCCCCCCAAAGATCCGCGAGGTAAAATGAAACTGCCGGTTTATCTTTTGCTGGCCGCCGGCGCGCTGAATCTGGCCGCCCTGGCGCAACCCGCCCATTTTATGAACACAAACAAAACTGAAACCGCCACGCTCGGCGGCGGCTGCTTCTGGTGCATGGAAGCGGTTTACGACCGATTGCCCGGCGTCATCTCCGTCACCAGCGGCTTCGCGGGCGGCTACGCGGCCAACCCGACTTATCAGCAGGTTTGCGCCGGCGGCACCGGCCATGCCGAGGTCACGCAGATCGTGTTTGATCCCGCGAAACTTTCCTACGAGAAACTGCTCGACGTGTTCTGGCAGGCGCATGACCCGACCACGTTGAACCGCCAGGGGGCGGACCAAGGCACGCAATATCGTTCCATCATTCTTTACCATAGCGAAGCGCAAAAACTGGCGGCGGAAAAATCAGAAGCCGGGGCGCAGAAAAATTTCAAGCGCCCCATCGTGACTGAAATCGTCCCGTTCACGGAATTTTTCAAGGCCGAGGATCATCACCAGGAGTATTACGACAAGCATTCCAGCACGCCCTATTGCCAGATCGTCATCGCCCCTAAACTCGAAAAATTGGAAAAGGAAAAGGTGATTGAGGTTAAACCGCAGCTTGACAGGTAAATTTCCAAAATTGACGCCACGCTTTCCGGCGGAATTGCTCTTCTAATTTTATACACCGCCAAAACGCCGATGGCGGCGGGTGTATTCCTCCAGCGCCGCGTAAAATTGCGGCTTGCGAAAATCCGGCCAGAGCGTTGGCGTGATGACAAGTTCGGCATAGGAAATCTGCCAGAGCAGAAAATTGCTCACGCGCATCTCGCCGCTGGTGCGGATGAGCAAATCCGGATCGGGAATGTTCCGCGTCCAAAGGTGCTGGGAGATGACGTCTTCGGTGATGTCGGCGGGTTCGAGCTGGCCGCGCTTTACTTCCTCGCTGATTCGCCGCACGGCGTCCACGATTTCAATGCGGCTGCCGTAACTCAACGCCATCACCAGCGTGAGGCCGTTGTTTTTGGACAGGGTCGCAATGGATTTTTTGAGATGTTCCTGCACGTTTTCCGGCAGGCGGTAAATTTGGCCGATGACTTCAAGCCGGACATTGTTTTTGTTCAGTTCCGGCGTCTCGGTTTTGAGGTAATGGACGAGATATTTCATCAACGCGTCCACTTCATCTTTGGGGCGGTTCCAATTTTCCGCCGAAAAGGCGTAGAGCGTGAGATATTTGATGCCGAGTTCGCCGGCGGCGCGGATGATGACGCGCGCGGATTCCGCCCCCTGCCGGTGTCCCTCGATGCGCGGCAGGCCGCGCGCCTTCGCCCAACGACCGTTGCCGTCCATGATCACCGCGACGTGCCGCGGCTGGGACGCTTTGGCTTCGGGCGATAAATGTGGCGTGGCGGAACTCATGGTCTTGACCGTAGATTACGCAGATTGCACGGATTTCAAAACTGTAAAAAAACATCCACGTTAATCCGCGCAATCCGGATGGTCTTCGGGAGGGACGGCGTGTCGCCGACACGGCGACTCTCCCATCTCAAACAAAAATCGTCTGCGCGCGCGCCGGACCGACGGAGGCAATCGCCAGTTTCGCGCCGGTCAATTCGGCGATGGCTTTCAGGTAGGCGCGCGCTTTCGGCGGCAATTGCTTCCACGTCTTCGCCTGGCTCGTCGGCATGCGCCAGCCATTGAACTCGACATAAACCGGCTCGCACTCGGCAAGAATTTGCGCGTCATTCGGCACAAAATCGTAACGCGTCCGCCCGCGACGATAGGCCACGCAGACTTTGATGGTCTCAACCGTGTCGAGGCCGTCCAGGTTCGTGACCGCGAGGTCGTCAATGCCGTTCACCATCGTGGCATGGCGTGTGGCGACGGAATCAAACCAGCCGCAACGGCGCGCGCGCCCGGTCGTTGCGCCGAACTCGCGTCCCATCGCGTGCAGCATGTCGGCGATTTCCGGGTTCTCGGTCGGCAACGGCCCCTCGCCCACGCGCGTCGTGTAAGCTTTCATCACGCCGACGACGCAGTCCATGCGATGCGGCGGCACGCCGGAGCCGGTGCATGCGCCGCCCGCCGTCGTGTTCGACGACGTGACGAACGGATACGTCCCGTGGTCAATGTCGAGAAACGTGCCCTGCGCGCCTTCAAACAAAAGGTCGTTGCCGCGCCGCATGGCTTCGTGGAGCAACACCACCGTGTTGGCGACAAACGGTTTCAGATATTTCCCGGCGGCATTGTATTCGGCAAAAACCTTTTTGAACGACAGCGGTTTCGCTCCGAGTGACTTGAGAACAGCGTTGTTTTCCTTGATGCGGACGGCAAGTTTATCCCCCAGCCGTTCGGGATTGATCAAATCGCCCATGCGCAAACCTACGCGCGCGGCCTTGTCGCCGTAGGCCGGGCCGATGCCGCGTTTGGTGGTGCCGATTTTGTGCCTGCCCTTGAGGACTTCGCGCTGCGCGTCCAACTCGCGGTGATACGGGAACACAACGTGCGCCGTTTCGCTCACGACGAGGTTGTCGCCAACCTTGACGCCGAGCTTGCGCAATCCCCGGATTTCCTCGACGAGGCTGACGGGGTCTGCGACCACGCCATTACCGATGACGCACAGTTTACCTTTGCGGAGAATGCCCGACGGCACGAGATGCAGGACGTATTTCTTTTTGCCGATGAAAACGGTGTGCCCGGCGTTGTTGCCGCCAGCATAGCGGACGACGACGTCCGTATTTTCGGTGAGCACGTCAATGATTTTGCCTTTGCCTTCGTCGCCCCACTGGGCACCGACCAGAATCGTGTTTGCCATAATTTTTCCGGGTAGGGCGCGGTGTCCTCATCGCGCAGCGTGGCGGCGTGGGGACACGCCGCCCTACCAACAATAAAAATCCCCGAACGTGAATTCGGGGCAAAGCGCGTGTCTTTGCAGTGAGAGGCTAGAAACGAAGGCGGGCGATGTCAATTCCACAGAAATAATTTCAAGGACGGAAGCGGATTTGGACCTGCCGGGCTTCGGCGCGGAGTTTTTGCATATTCACGACCCGTTCATAGGCCCGACTGCCCGAGCCGGACGCGCTGATAAAAAACGTGAAACGAATCTTCAGCCCCGGTGTCTATAACAAAGTGCACCCAGCCGGATTGCCAAGCAGAGAAAGCATTTCAGGTTTGGACAAATTGCCTTCATAAGCGCATTATTTAACTTACAACTGATCCATTAGCTGCCCGTTCCGGGCGCCTTGAAACCATGGCGTGGACGAAAGCGAAGACTGTAGTGGCTGGCACGATCATTTTGGCGGTGATCGCCCTGGCAGTAGTCGTCAGATGGCGCTTTTTCCCTTCCATCAACGACGAATATTTCAAGTCGAGTTACCAGGAGTTTCAGAAAGTGCCCGGCAACCTGCTGGTGGTTCGTCGAACGCATTACTCCCTCCCTGCGAACGGCACAAGCTTTTCGTCGTCCACCCGCACTCCTTCCGGACAATTCATCATGCGGCAGATGGGTCGCAACGTGCCGTTGGAACGGGTCATGGCCATGGCCTATCAATGCAACCCGTCGCGAATTGTTCTGCCGCCGGGCAAACCACAGGGCAATTTTGATTTTTTGGTCACCGTGCCGGATCCATCCCAGGAACGCTTCAAGGTGGCCATCCAAAAAAAACTCGGCTATACCGCGCATTGGGAAACGCGCGACACCGACGTGCTCCTGCTCTAAACCCGGACGCCGGATCCGCCTGGCCTCAAAGTAAGCACGGCGGGAAACGGAAATGTTTCCTTTAAAAACGGGAAATACGAATTCACCCATATGCGGCTTGCCTCGGTCATGGGATTCCTGGAATACGCGCTCAAGCAGCCGGTTTTGGATCGGACGGAACTGACAAACTTTTACGATTTTTCAGTTAAAATGAGCTGGCACGTGCCCGGCGGGCCGGATCAAAAAGCCACGGAAAAAATTCTCGACGACCTGGGGCTTAAACTGGAGCCTGGCAACGAGCCTGTGCAGATGCTGATTGTGGAAAAGGCCCATTAACTCAAACAAATGACGAGAAACGAAACAGACCATTTGAAAGTTCGGGCACCCGTTGACCGGGCACCTGGGCCGCGGGCCTTCACCCTCATCGAATTGTTAGTGGTGATTGCCATCATTGCGATCCTGGCCGCCATGCTGCTGCCGGTCTTGTCCCAAGCCAAGGGAAGGGCGCAAGGCATGGCCTGCCTCAACAATGGCAAACAAATGATGACCGCCGTGATCCTTTATACGAGCGAGAACAACGAATTTTTCCCGCCCAACCCCGACGGGGGCACCACTGACCCCGGTTACAACTGGTGCGCCGGGCAGGCGGGAATCGGTGGCGCGGACGAATTCAATCCTGACCTGATCCAAGACCCGGCGCATTCGTTGTTGATAAGTTATCTTGGCGGAAATAGCGATGTATTCAAATGTCCGGCAGATACCCGCATGGGGTTGTACCAAGGATCAAACCCGTCCCTCATTGGCCAGATTATCCCCGCCGTAAGAACTTCTTCGATGAATAATGCGGTGGGCACCATTGATCCCGGTTTTGATGCCACCGGTCCCGGACCAGGAGCCACCCACAGCGGGGTTCCGAATCTGTCGGTCAATGGCCCATGGCTTAACAACCAGGACACGCATCGCCGGAACTCGCCATGGCGCACTTTCGGCAAAGCCACCGACGCCGGCGCACCCGGGCCCTCCCTGCTTTGGGTGCTGGTGGATGAAGACGTCAAAAGCCTCAATGACGCGGCTCTGTGTTTTGGAATGGAGCAGGCGGTATGGTATGACTCGCCCGGCACCGCTCACAACGGCGGGTGCAGCTTTGCCTTTGCAGACGGCCATTCCGAACATCACCGATGGATGAGCCCCAGTGAAAAGGCCAGTAACGGAGCGGTGATTGACAGTGTGGCAGATTACCAGGACTGGCTATGGATGCGGGAACGGACTTCGGCGGACACCACGGGGACCATGCCGCCACCGCCGCCACCGTAAACGAATATCATGCTGGCCGCATATCTGTCGCCTCGTTCCACTGGCCGGTGATAATTCTTGAATGGGGGGTTCAAATTCGCTACTGACTTGCGAATGGGCACGTCAGCGAACCAACCACATTTCGTCACCTGCCGCTGTCTGTATTGTGAAAACGGAATTGAGTTTGACGCCCGTGACTTTGAAAAGGGCGAGACTCGCACGGCGGAATGTCCACACTGCGGATTGGAAACGATAATTTCTGTGCCGGAACAACATGTGCCGCCGGTTGTTCAACCATCGTTGGCGGCCGATGATACGAGAGAAGTCAATGAGAGCCGCGCGACAATTCCGTCAGACGTGCGGCGGGAAGTTTGGCGTCGAGACGGCGGCAAGTGTGTGAAATGCGGCAGCCGGAAAAATCTGGAATACGGCCACATTATTCCGGTTTCAAAAGGCGGCAGCAACACCGCTCGCAACATTGAACTTCTTTGTGAGAAACACAACCGCTCGAAACAAGATTCGCTTCAGTAAAATAATTCTCCCGGCTTTACTCGGCGCATGATCCGATGACACCACAAGCCCGGCCCGCTGCGCGCCCATGCTTCGGCGCGGCAAGCAGGCCCGAAGGTACAAAATCAGCGCTTCAATGAACGCAGGTAAGCCACCACCGCCGCCGCGTCGTCGTGATTGAAACGGAATTGTGGCATGGGCGGCATGGCCCGTTTGCCAAGCGAGTTGGTCCCCGTTTCCAGAAACTTCATCGCCTGCTCGTCCGTGGCAAAGGACGGCAACCCCGCAATCCCCGGAGCCACTGCCGCAAAGGGCATGGGATGCACCGGCTTGTAGTCGAGAACGTCCCCTTGCAACCACGCGGTGCGGTCATACTCACGCTGGTCGGTCTTGGGCGTGTGACATTCACCGCACATCGCCACGTGGTTGACCAGATACTGGCCACGTTTGATTTGCTCGTCGGAAGCCGGTTCCGCCCGGGCCGGGACGATGATTTTCGAAGCGAACCAGCCAAACGCCAAAACCAGCAACGCGAAAAACAATTTGGATTTCATGCGCGTTTTTCTAGCCATTCGCCTAAGCCGGAACAAGTGGAAAAAAGTTTCGCCGGGCTGTCCGTGGACGAAGATCCCGTTTTCAGATTTTCGATTTCATGCCAGCCCGCCACAGGCCCGGCTCGCTGCGCTGCGACGGTGTAATAGCCATTCCTCAAAATATTTCAGGATGCCCCCTGTGAATATCTTTTAATAACTTCTGTTTGCTGTCCGCCCGAATCCTGCGATCTTGAAAGCGGAGCCACCAATCACATGGCTCTATATGTCGTAAAACGGCCGCATCGGTTCACGCTTTCGGTGCGGCTTGTTTTGTCCCCGCCCGATTTGTTCCGTTTGGCAGGTAAGATTTCTCCGAGTATCAAGACAACGGAGTATTCCGCGAACGCCGCTGCAATCGAATCCTGACGCGAAGATTTCGCCCGCCGAAACCCAAAACCGGCAAAATCATTCTGGCAGGCATTTTCACCGCGCAATCAAACGCGCTAAAACGATTGCACGCGCAGACCTAATCAAGTAATTTGCCATACCGATTTTATCGAGCTTTGCCACAATAGCTGGTTAAAGTTTATGAAAATCATTTCAAATTATTGGCGCCTTCCGCGCTCGGGTTTCACCCTCGTCGAATTGCTCACCGTCATTGCCATCATTGCCATCCTCGCGGCCATGCTGTTGCCCGTGTTGGCGCGAGTGAAAGTCGCCGCGCTGAAGGCAAAAGCACGGATGGAAGTGCAGGGCATTGTCACTGCCATCCATGCTTACGATCAGGATTACGGACGCTTTCCCATCACGATGGCGGAGCAAACGGCGGTCGGGACAAGTGACTTCACTACTGGCTTGGTCGCGAATCCGCAACCAAGGGTCACCTGGCCATCGCCTCCCTTAGGTTATTCCTACGACAACAACAGCAATGTGGTGGCCATCTTGATGGACTTGACCGTTTACCCCAACGGCAACCCGACGGCAAATACCAACCACGTCTATAATCCAAAGTCAGTCATTTATTTGACGGCCACGATGTCCGGCTATGATCCAACGTCGAACGCTCAACCGCTTCAAGGAGTTGACAACAGCGGCATCTACCGCGACCCGTGGGGTAATCCCTACATCATTACCATGAACACCAGTTACAACGATCAGGGAGACAGCGACCTTTTCTACTCGACATTGACTGTTTCACAAAATCCGCCGCCGCCTGCCCCTTATGTCCAAACCGGATTCAACGGATTGTTTAATCCCAATCCCACTCCCGCCACCCAGCCGCAAAAAAATGATTTTCTTTATCACGGCATTGTGATGGTCTGGTCCGCCGGGCCGGATGGGCAAATTGACCCAAACGCCCCCGCCAACACTGGCGCCAACAAAGACAACGTCCTTAGCTGGCAATAACGAGCCGAAGAAGTCATGTTATGAAACATGACTGCATCAGAGTAATGCTTTGCCCACTGCGCACTGCGCTGTGCCAGAACCGCGCCGAGTCGTTCCGTGCGATGGTTTTGCTTTAACCCCGATACCGACGCAAGAGAGTTATCCCGAACATGCCGACGGCCACGCGATTAGTTTCGTTGCGCGGGGTGAGGTCAATCACGTTCTGGACGACGAACTGCAACTGGCCGCCTGCGTCGCGACCGCCTGGCATGATGATGACGAACCGGTCTTTGTTGTGGCCGGCGATTTCATCTCGCCCATTCAACACGGACAAAACGATAAATGCAAAATCTGTTTTGAATGTTAGCAAAGCAAAACGCCGACCTTGGCTCTCGCCAAGGTCGGCGTGAAAATTAAAAACGTTTATGAATTACGGCGGCGAAACAGCACTAAACCGACCGCACCCAAACCCAACAGGGCCAGCGAGGCCGGCTCAGGGACAGGGACAACCTGCAATTCCACATTGTCAATCGTCAGGGTGTCGGTGAGGCCGGGGCCGCCCCACTGCCAGGAATTGAGTTGGAAGTTGAACTGCCAGGTCGCGCCGGTTGGGATGGCCCCCGCGATGGTGCCTAGATTTACGCTGAAAGTCTGCCAGGTATTGGCTGCACTCAACTGGTCGTTAAGCGTCGCGTTTATGAGTTGCGAGCCGCCAAAATAATTGTTCTGCCAGGATTGCAGCCCAAGCTGGATGTTGCCAGCATAGTTGCCGATAGCATCGAACGACAATACGTAGTCCGCTGCGTTTGGGTCCGTGTTCCCGGAAACCGTCATCAACTGCAATTGCCCGCCATAATAGTCACTCCAGGTTGTTGTCGTCATGGTCTCCTGCCAGGCTCCGTTCGGATTTCCGCCACTCGGTATCACGGCGTTGGCGGTAGCGGTCGGGGAACCCCCCTGATACGAGGAGGTGCCGAACGCGCCTGAATATCCGCCATCGAAGTCCTGATAGAATATTATCTGTGCTGGGGCAGTGGCGACGAAGCCCCCGAGCACGATTGCCATGGTTGCTAGCTGATATGGGGATTTCATAAGTCGAATCGAATCGTTAAGGGTTAACACTTTGTCTTTGAATCTTTCAAAGTGTCTGTTATTCTCTCACCATTTCAAAAACCTGTCAATCCACCGATTTTGCCTTTGGGTTGGCTAATTAATGTAGTCGGTTCGTTTTTCTCGTGCGGCTCGTTCTGTACCCAGCCCGCTGTAACCCGGCGCGCAAATGCTGGTTGGCGATTGAAGCATAGTGACGGTACCAGGCTGGTAGTTACATTTTAAATACAGTTTTCGTTTATACGTTCACCGAGAAACCGCCTTTAAGATTGATTTTACGGACTAAAGACGAAGGTGGCGGAGAGACAGGGATTCGAACCCCGAAACCGTAACTGTTTGCTAACTCTGACAGGCCACCCGCAGATTGTGGCAGACGATGCCACGACAGGATTCGCCGGGAATGTGGTTTGTTTGCCTGCCGTCTGATTGGAAGGGGGGACCGGAACGCAGTCACATCCTTTCACATCACCAGGAACCTTGTCTCACGAGACTCACAAAACGCCCGAACCTGTCCACCAAACCAATGTCACACAAGTGGTTGAGCAGGTCGCCCCAATTGGGCTTGGCTTTTGGTAGCAACTGTCAGTGTGCTGCAGCCGCGCCTTCGATGAGGACCGTTTGCCCCTCACGGAGCTGGGTTATCGTGCCATCCCGGTTCATGATGGTGCCATCCCCTCGCACACGAGTTCCGTCGTTCATGCCCATGATTTGCAACGGCATGAGGGAAATCAGTGTGCCGGATTTCTGCACCACCACCCGGCCGTTCTTCAAGGTGACCGTGTCTTTGGCGGGAACGGAAGTACCGTCCAATCGAAACAACTGTCCGTCCACCAGGCGTGCGGAACTGCCATTGGGATAGACGCATGATCCGTCCGGAGCAATTTTCAAACTGCCAGGGAAAGTGGTCGGTGTCGCGAGCGTCTCGGCCTGGCCATCGCGCACTACAATGACTTTGCCCTCCTTCATGGCCACATAATCAAAAACCGGCCAGACTGAGCCGTCTCGACTCAATAACCAACCGTCGCTGCGAAGCACTTGTCCCTCCTCAAGTTTCCGTTCCTGTCCGCTCCCGACTTTGAAGTAGCCATTGGTGTTTACCTCGATGTCGAAGGGAAGTTTGAGTTTGTCCGTAAGAACCTCCAACTGCTCACCTCGCATGCAATACACATCTTCGCCTTTGACCGTCACTCCGTCCACCGAGCTGTCAGTCTGGGCTTGGAGCGAAGGAGCACAAACGACGGGCAGGAACCCCAGGCAGAACAGCATGCAGGCTCGGTTCATATTTAACGTGGCTGATAGTCCTCTTTGACCCAAGGTAACCATCATGGCATTCCTTCTCGTCAAGCTCGGGAACTCTGACCTTTTCATTCAAAAACCTTTGAGTGTTAAATAGTTCGCTGGCTTTATTTGCTTTAACAGTATAAAAGAGCGTTCTGAAAGTCAAGTTTATTGTGGGTTGCCGACTTGACTGGCGCAGGAAATTTAGTCCAAACTGCGACACCTTCTGACAGATGAGGACTGGCGGAGAGAGAGGGATTCGAACCCTCGATGCCCTTTTGGAGCATGCACGCTTTCCAGGCGTGTGCCTTCAGCCACTCGGCCATCTCTCCGCCGGGAACGGAAAACTGTGGCCGCGTGCCGCGCCGGAAGCAATCTTTTTCAACCGACGCTTTCGTAGGAGACGAGGTAACGAGTCTCAAATTTCTTTGCGATTAAAGGGAAACATTGAGCCTCCTCACGTCGGCTCCTACAATTTTACGGTCATCCTCAAACACTCAAAATCCCGCCCTGGCTCGCGTTGGTAACGAGCTTCCGATAACGCGCCAGCCAGCCGCTGAGATCGTGCTTCACTGGCTGCCAAGTCTTCTTGCGCTCGGCCAGCTCGGCTTCGGGAACGAGGATATCAATCCGGCGATTTGGAAAATCAATACGAATGCGATCGTCAGCTTTGAGCAGGCCAATCGGGCCACCTTCCTCAGCCTCTGGCGAGACGTGGCAGATGCACGCGCCCGCCGTGCCGCCGCTGAACCGGCCGTCGGTGATGAGCGCACATTTGTCGCCCAAGCCCATGCCGGCAATATAGCTCGTGGGCGAGAGCATTTCCTGCATGCCCGGTCCGCCACGCGGACCTTCGTTGCGGATGATGACCACGTCGCCCGCCTTGACCTTGCCAGCCAGAATGCCGGCACAGGCGTCGTCCTGGCTCTCGAAAATCACGCACGGACCCTCGAAGACGAATCCCGGACCGCAGCTCTTTTTGAACTCCTCGCTAATGCCGGCGGTTTTAACGACGCTGCCTTCCGGGGCGAGCTGGCCGTAGAGAATCGCAAGCCCGCCGTCGGGCGAGTAGGCGGTCGCCTTGGTGCGGATGCAATCATTCGCGTCGAACATGAACACCGAATCGTATGGCATGAGACCGCTGGATTGGACCTTGGCCAGGTGCTTCGGGTCGGTGTCGAACTCGGCGCGGGTGATGACCCAGTTGCGCACTTTCCGGGCGCGCACCATGGCAAACGGCGTGCGCAAGCCGCCTTTTTCGTAGCGCCAGAACAACAGAACCGGCAATTTGCGGAACTCGCCGAGTTCGGCGCGGACCAAGCCCTTTGATTCCTGAAGCTGCTGTTCGATGGCTTGACGAAGTTGGTCGTGGCCTTTCAAGACAACGCCACCGGGCATTTTCACCACCACTTTCTTGTCATGCAATGCCAGTTGCGCATCAACGTCGCCGACATTCCACGCGGCGGCAGCGCGCCAGAACGTGATGGCCAGCGGGTCGGCGGCAAAAAAGAGCATTGGCTTCGGCGCCAAATTGCCGCTGGCCGTGCGGGCGGCCGGACCCAACTTGTCATTCGGGTCCACGACAATCGCTGATGCGCCGGAGATACGCACCGTCTTCGCCCAAGTAGAGCATTTCTCGGAGCGGATGTCCCATTCGTCAATGTTCTCGCCGATAGTTTTGCCAGTGACGGTCTTGCACGAGGTGTTGAGCGCGCCCATGCGCTTGAGTTCGCCGAGGATGGTGTGAATGCCGCCGGCGCGATGCACGTCCTGCACGTGGTAGGCCGATGACGGCGAGACCTTGCACAGGCACGGGATGCGGCGCGAGATGTCGTCAATGCGCTTGATATCGTAGGCAATGCCGGCTTCGCGCGCGATGGCAAGCGTGTGGAGAACCGTGTTCGTCGAGCCACCCATGGCGACATCGAGCATGATGGAGTTGTCGAAAGCCTCGATGGTGGCGATGTCGCGCGGCTTAAGGTCGTGCTCCACCAGCTTGACGATGGCGCGAGCGGCGCGGTCATAGAGGGCTTCGCGTTCCTTGGAGACGGCGAGGATGGTGCCGTTGCCGGGCAACGCCATGCCGAGCGCTTCGCAGAGGCAGTTCATCGAGTTGGCCGTGAACATTCCAGAGCACGAACCGCACGTCGGGCAGGCGGTTTGTTCGAGCTTTTTCAATTGCTCCTCGGTGATTTTACCGGCCTTGAGTTCGCCGACGCCTTTGAAAACGGAGATCAAATCCGACTTGCCGGTGGCGGGCTGCAAATAAGCCGCGAGATCGTCATGCGTGGCCTTTTGTTCGGCGATACCCGCCGCCATCGGCCCCCCGCTGACGAACACCGTCGGGATGTTGACGCGCATGGCGGCCATCAACATGCCGGGGACAATCTTGTCGCAGTTCGGGATGCAAACCATGCCGTCGAAACAATGCGCCTTGAGCATGGACTCGACGCAATCGGCGATGAGTTCACGGGACGGCAGCGAATACAACATGCCGGAGTGGCCCATGGCGATGCCGTCGTCAATGCCGATGGTGTTGAAGATGAACGGCACGCCGCCCGCCTCGCGGACGAGGCGTTTGACGAGCATGCCGACCTCGTTGAGGTGGGCGTGGCCGGGGATGCAATCGGTATAGCTGTTGCAGATGGCAATGAATGGCTTGTCCCAATCGGCTTCGGATTCGATGGAACCGGTGGCGCGGAGCAGCGAGCGGTGCGGCGCGCGTTCAAAACCTTTCTTGATGATGTCAGAGCGCATGGCGATTTTATTTTCGATTTACGATTGGCGATTTACGAATTCAATATCGGTTTGCAATATAACCGCGCAAGGGCGGCGTGTCACGCACTTGCCAGCGTCGCAACGGATGCGAAGTTAAAGTTGTAAGCAGCGAAAAACTGGTTTATTAACAAGCCATGACGGCGGCAACAGCATTGGACAGGCAAATTGAGTATTACCGGCGCATGACCGGCGAACAGCGGCTGGCCGTGGCGCTGGATTTACACGAGCTGTCCTGCGATATCGCTCGTGAAGGCATCCGCCGGCAAAATCCCACGGCTGATGCCGCCGAAGTCGAGCGTTTGTTGCGCCGTCGGCTGGAACTGGCCCGCGCCGCATGAATGAACGCGAATTGCTCGTGGATTGTTTGCGCCGGCTGAACCGGAGCGGCGTGACTTACTATCTTACCGGTTCGATGGCCAGCAATTACTGGGGCATTCCGCGAACCACGCACGATTTGGATTTCGTCGTGCAATTGCCGATGTCCGCCGTGCCGCGCATCATCCAGGAATTCAGCGGCGATTTTTACATCGAGGAAGCTGCCGTGCGCGCCGCGTATCAACCGCCACATCAGTTTAATGCCATTGATACCCGGTCCGCGTTCAAGGTGGATTTCTGGCTCCCCAAGCCGGAAGCTTTCGACAAGGAAATGCTTCGTCGGCGGGTTCACATGAAGCTCTTTGGTGAGCCGGCGTGGATTGCCACGGCGGAAGATGTCATTCTGCACAAGCTCGTCTGGAATCGCATTACGCCATCCGACCGGCAGCTTGGCGACGCGGCGGGCGTCGTCGCGGTACAAGTTGACGCCTTGGACAAAAACTACTTGCGACACTGGGCGCAGGAACTGAAACTCACCAGTGAATTGGAACGCCTGTTGGGCGGCGAGATCAAACCCAAACAAACATGAAATGCTCCATTCCCAGCGGCGTGCTCGCCAAATACGCGGCGCACGTGACGAGCGCCTCGTTCGGTGCGGTGACGGATATGGATTTGAAGTTGTGATAAACATCGAACAACTACGGGAGCTTCAGGCTGAATATGAGCCGACGAGGCTTGCTGACCAGAGTCGGCATAAAAAGTTTGAGGAGTTGCGACGCAGTTTCGAGAAACGTTTTCCGCGCAACAAAATTTCACATCTAAAACCTGATGATTACGTTCAAGGCAAAGGCAACAAGGAAAGCTTCTGTTATTTGGTCGAAATAAAATTGGCAGCTCTCGGAAACATTCAAGGCACTCCCGCTAAAAAATTTGGTGTTTTTTACAGCAAAGGAAAAAACTCCTTCCAGTTCACAAAAGAATTTAAGAATACAGAAAATCCATTTGGGTCTGTTCTAAATGAAATTATCAGCTTGTTGGTTGCTGCGGAGAAAAACGACATCGAAAGAGTTCGAAGTGCAAAAATTTCGCCAATGTTCAAAGGAAAACTTCTTTTCATTTATTTCCCAAAAAAGTTTCTCAACATTTATTCTGAACGGCTCATTGACCACTTTCTAAGCCATCTCCGACTCAACGAACCCGGCGCTAAACTCGATTTGATTTCAAAACGAGAATTGCTCGTCAAATTAAAGAACGCCGACGAAGTGATGAAGGATTGGAGCATGTTTGCATTTCATGATTTTCTTCATCGGGCGTGGCCGCCGCCATCGCGTAACGCAAAGGTGTCCGCGCTTTTGAAGGATTACATTTTTGAGTTTCCGTTGCCGGATGATACAGAGCCTGAATTTATCTCATTGAAGCCAGGCGATGTTGTGGAAGATTCCGAGAAAACTTCCGGTAAAAAAGCGCGCACAAATGATTTTGAGCAAAGAAATCGGCGGAATAAACTCACCGGCAACCAAGGTGAAGACGTTGTTTTTTTAACTGAAAAACGAGAGCTGCTCAAAAATGGAAAACCAGACTTGGCCAAGAAAGTAAAAGCCGTTTGCAAAACCGATGACTACGCCGGTTATGACATTCTATCTTTTGAGTTAGATGGAACGCCAAAACAAATCGAGGTCAAATCAACAACAGCCCGTCCGCCCAACCCGAATTCAAGCTTCGGATTTTATTTATCTTCCAATGAATATGAACAGGCTCGAACGCTGGCAAATTTTTATCTTTACATTGTTTTTGATGTGAAGTCCAAAAAGCCAAAGATATGGCGGATCAAAAATCCTGCCATTTTGGAGCCAAAGCGCCTAAATCTGAAACCTTCTGCATATTTCGCCACGCTGACTGTTGTTCAAGGTGACATCGATTAAAATTTGATGATTCGCACTCCCGAATCCCAACGGGATTCCATCATTCAGCCCAAGGTTGCCCGGCTACCCCGGGTCACCCGACAAAAAATTATCAACCCTGAATGGGTTGAATCCTTCAGATACTCGCAGGCCCGAACTTACATTGGCAAATGCCATTCCGGAATGAAATCGGTGCTCACGGATGCCTTGCCCCCCTCACCGGAATCGAATTCGTATTTGAATGGTTGTTCGGGCCAGTTGCCGACCAGACGACGAGTCCCACCAATGGTCCACCTAACACTGTTCCGATAATGGCGTCCTTGGTCCGTTTGTTGGATTTTTCGGACCGGTCAACGATCAAGTTGGGCTCGTATTTCGCATCGGAAAGGAGGCCTTTGGCTTTTTCCCTGTCATTGAAGCGGAGAAATTGCGCCCTTGCCCGGTAGCAGGTACTCCACAGGTCCGGCTGCTTCTCCTCCGTGATGTTGATGAGGTCGGCTCCCAACATGCACGCTTCCCGGCAGAAAATATCCAGCACATAAGCTTCGTCGCAGTCCGTCGAGATACTTGTGTCATAGGCGTGAATAGAACCGAGCACTACCACGTCGTTGGTGTCATATTTCGCATTGCACTGAATGGTAATCGGGCATCGCTGCAAATCCTTTGACTTTTGATTTTCAGGCAGCCGATAACCGGTGCGTGTGATCCCCGCAGCGCATCCGGCTACAAGAACGGCTGCACCGCCTAGAACCATCATTAATGTGATTTTCATATCAACGATATTAACCATTGGATTCGCGAAGCGAACAGTTCATGCAGGCGAGCGCCGTTACACACTCACCTCTTTCCTGTTGGATTGGCCGGCGGTTTTGATTCGTTGGCGGGATTGGCCTTGAGTTCCGCCGCCTTGAGTTCATCGGGCGTCAACGGAGTTGTGGATGGCACCAGATTGCAGTTCACTTCCCGGGGCGCTAGCGTGAACATGTCTCCCGTCGCCGGGTCAACAATGATAATCCCGATCAATCCGCCAAAAAGTACATTCCCAAAATACCAGCCATCAATGGTGGATTCTACGTGCGTCTCATACGGATAATAACCGGCCTCTTCAAAGACCAATTTGTAATCTTCGCCACGGAAAAATCCGCTTGAACGTTCCAGAGTGACTATGGCGGGCGTGGTTTGGACGCAAACCTCCTTGCCTGCCCGGTTGGAGATGGTGACTTTTGCCCCTTCCGGATGCGAGTTGATTTGAACACTTTTGCTGCCGCCATCAATGATTGACGCGCAGCCGGTGAAAATTAACGGGACGATTAGCAATGACAGGGTTTTTATCTTCATGGTTTTATGGTTTTTTATGTAGAATGCGGCCTGCCAGGAAGCAAGAAAAACTTTGCTGCCCACTTGAGGTAGCTCGTTCCGCATGACCCCATCCATCCAGCGGCGGGCTTGGAAAGCCAATTCTTCCTCGTCTCCCACCCTCGCCCGTTGAAGCGCCGGAGCGCGTCCGTTCGCCGGTGGGGCGAGCGTCCTCGCGAGCCGGCTCGTCAATAGCCTGGCCCCACCCGCTGCAACTGCCGGTGGTTGTGCACGCCGGAAGTTCACTTGGATGTTGGGCGTTGGGTGTTCGTTGTTGAATGTTTGGCGGCCCGCTCGGAGAGCGGGCCCTGCCGACTAATTATCTTCCCTCCCCTGCCCGCTTCTGGTTTGCTGGTCACGATCCAGTTCAAACCAAGACCAATCTATGAAAAACATTGTCAAAGCAATCACACTCGCAGCGTGCGTGCTGGCTGTTGTTGGAGTTGCACGCGCGCAGGAAAACATCACCGGAAAATGGAAAGCCGAGTTCGACAGTCAAATCGGGGTGCAAAAATACACCTATGTTTTCAAGGTGGAGGGAACCAATCTCACCGGCAAGGCCATTGGCATACGGGACATGGGTACCAACGAAGTGGCCATCACCGAAGGTTCGGTCACCACGAACGGAATCTTCTTCGTCGAGCCGCTCAAGTTTGACGACAACGAGATCCGCATCGAATACACCGGCAAGGTGAACGGCGATGAAATCAAGTTTCACCGCAAGGTGGGCGACGTAGCCGAGGAAGACCTGGTCGCCAAACGAGTAAAAGCCGGCGAGGCGCAACCGGAGCCCAGAGCCCCGTCTATGCCGGCGACGAATTCGCCACCCGCCAAGCCGTAGAATATTACCCGTCGAAGACAGCGGCGGAGTGAGGAACGCGGATTGGAATTTCTGAACGACCAGGCGGAGACAGGGTCTAATCCGGCATGAAGCATCTATTAACGGCGGCGATACTTGCTTTCACTACCCTGATTTTTGTGGCGGCGATCGTGCTGGCGAACGGTGAGCCTTCACCCATTTCGACCGCCTTAAACATGCCTCAAGACGGCCAGGGTTTTGAATTTTCACAACTCGCGCCGATTTACTCGAGCGGGCTGTCAGTGTTGCGCCCATTTTCTCAATCTCCTGACACCCGCCCAATGAATCGTCTCACGTCTATAAAACCCGCGCCCATCTATCTGAACAAGCTGCCATCACCGCCACCGCCGCTTCCACCCGGCGTTTATCAAACCTATCCTTACACCATCATTATCATTGTGCCTGGAGAAATTGATGAGCAAAGCATCGGCGAAGTGCCAAGCGCCAACTTAAGAATGCCTGAAATCCATCCGGAGACAAAAGTGGTTCCCAAGTCACAGACCGGGCAATAAAAGTTGGCGCACTCCAAAACGCTTCGCGCAACACGGAAATTTCTTTCGCGTATTTGGTGTATTTCGTGGTTCGGCCTTACGCCGCCACGCCACCGGCGATGTATTGCTCCATCTGGGCAATCGCCGCGCTTTGGGCCGAGATGATCCAGTTCACCAGGTCGCCGATGGACACGAGGCCGACGACCTTTTCGCCTTCCATGACGGGCAAATGCCGCACGCGGTTTTCCGTCATGAGCTTCATGCAGTCCTCGATGGAATGATGCGGCGTAACGGACACGACCTGGCTGGAAACGATTTCCCGCACGCGCGTGTCCTTGGAGGATTTTCCCTGCAGCGCAATTTTGCGCGAGTAATCGCGTTCGGTGAACACGCCGGCGAGCTTGCCGCCCGACATGACGAGCAGCGAGCCGATGTTTTTTTCCGCCATGAGTTTGATGGCTTCGAAGACGGTCGCCTCCGGTGCAATGGACCAGAGCGGCGCCGTTTTGTTATGCAACAACGTGCTGATGGGGCTGGTTTTCATAGGCTTAACCCTGTTATCGACCGCTCTGGCCAATAATTCAAGAAAATAATTCAAATTATTATATCCTTAGCATCAGCGGTTGGACTCTGAATTTCCTTCCTTCCGGCGCCGGGTTGTGACTTTATTGGTGTGTTGGAGTTCAAGCTTCAGCTTGTCCGCACAGCGCGCTAAAGCGTGGACTCCAACCAAACTGTTTACAAACTATGGATACATTACCGACTGTTTTACTAAAGCCCGGCGAAGCCGACCGTATCGTGGCCGGTCATCCGTGGATTTATCACGGCGAAATTCTCCGGCTCACTCAACAACCCGCCGACGGCGAACTCGTCCAGGTCAAAGACCATCGCCAGCGGTTCCTCGGCACCGGGTTTTTCAATTCCAAATCAAAAATCCAGGTCCGCGTCCTTTCACCGGAGCGCGTGCAGGTGAACGAACACTTTTTTGAAGATCGTATTCGCACCGCCCTCGCCGTCCGGCAAAAGCATTTGCCGGATGCGACCTCCTTCCGCGTTGTCAATGCCGAGAGCGATTTCCTGAGCGGCCTTATCGTGGATAAATACGGCGACGTGCTCGTCGTGCAAATCTCGTCCCTCGGCATGGACCAACGGAAGGCGCAAATCGTCGCCGCGCTCCAGAAAATATTTTCGCCCCGCGCTATTCTGGAGCGCAGCGACGTGGCGTCGCGCAAGTTCGAGGGCCTGGCGGAGGCGAACGGGATTTTGTTTGAGTCCAACTCTCAGCTTGCGGGGGGAGAACAAGCTAAAGCCTGGACTCCAACGATTGTGAACTTGAACGGGCTGAAGTTTGAAACCGATTTGGCCGGCGGCCACAAAACCGGCTTGTATCTCGACCAGCAGATGAATTATCCGGCGGTGTCGCAGTTTGCAAAAGCGGCGCCCGTCCTCCGTAGCAGCACTACTGCGGAGGGTGGACAGGTCTTGGATTGTTTCAGCTTTCTAGGCGGATTCGGCCTGCACGCGGCGCGTGAGGGCGCGGCGCACGTCCATTTCCTCGATCAAAGCGCCGAGGCAATCGAAACTTCCAAACGAAACGCCACTGCGAACGGTCTGGCGGAAAAATGTTCGTTTGAAGCGGTGAACGTCTTTGATTGGTTCAAGGCGCAAACCGCCGTCAAGCCGCATGAAAAGGTTATTCCGCGATTCGATTTGATTGTGCTCGATCCGCCTTCCTTCACGCGCAACCGGGCATCGGTGCCGGACGCACTGCGCGGCTACAAGGAAATTCACATCCGCGCGTTGAAGCTGCTCAGGGCTGGCGGCACGCTGGCGACGTTTTGCTGCTCGCATCACGTGAATGCGGCGACTTTTCAGGACGTGATTTTGTCCGCCGCCTACGACACGCGCCGTGTGTTGCGCCGGGTTGCGACGTATTCGCAAAGCCCCGATCACCCCATCATTCCGATGATTCCGGAAACGGAATATCTGAAGGGGTTCGCGTTTGAGCTGGTGAGGTAAGCTTGTAGCCGCCGATGTGAATCGGCGGAATGGTTGTGTCCTGCCGAAGCGGTCCGCGCTTTCACAAGCGCGGCTACAGTTGCACCGCCCGGATGCGGTAGAAATATCGGGAGCCCGTATTGTCGAAGCCGACATTGTTCCAGCCCGGCGTCGCGTTGGTGATGATGGTTTCCCATGAAGAAGTGCCGTCCAAGGTCTCGCAGCGTTCCACGCAGTAAAGGCGTGTGGTTTTACTCGTCCACCAGAGCGTGTTGTAAGTGCCGTCGCGGGTGTAGCTGGTGATGTGGAAGTAGTCGTTGGCATCGAGCGGGCTGGTGTCCGCCAAGTACTCCTGCCAGTTGTTCACGTGATCGCCATCCTGGTCGGTGTAATCCGCCGAGCCATCGGTGGGCAAACCGTATTGCTGGAGCCAGCCGATGAATTCGCCCATGCCTGCCCCTTGAAACTCATAGGCACCCATATCCACCGTGCCGTTCACGATACGCGGGCGGCCGTCCAGGTCAAAGCCAGAGGTGAAGCTGTTTTCGCCGGCATTGATGCAAGGGGAATTGGAGCTGAGGCGATAATTGCCGGCGGCTTGATTGATGAGCAACGGCGCATTGGTCAGGTTGCCGGCACCGCCGGGCAGCGGTGTCGTGCAGCAGTAATTCAGGATACCGGAGTAGTAGTTTGGGCTGCTCCCCGCATTGTTGAAATAAACGATGCAGTTATGATTCGTTGAGCGATAACCGCCGCCGCCGGTGGAAGAGGCTGAATTGGCGATCAGAGTACAGTTGTAGAGCGTGGAGTAATAGGTTCCGCCTCCGTAGTACGAAACTGAGTTGGCAATCAGCGCACAGTTGTAGAGGGTGCCACCATAGGCCCCGCCACCCGCGACAGCGGAATTGGTTGTCAACGTACAGTAGTCAAGGATGGCGGAATACGCTCCGCCGCCATAGTCGCCTGCGGTATTACCCGTAAGGATACAGTGTTGGTGCGTTCCCATATAGACCCCGCCGCCGTGCTGGGCAGAATTACCCGCCACAATGCAATTGTTGAGATTGGCCGCGTTTGCCCCGCCGCCCAATCCGGCGGAGTTGCCCGTCAGGGTGCAATGATTAAGCGTTCCCTTATACGCCCCGCCGCCGGTGCCCGGGCTGCTGTCGGGGTTGATGGCGCGGTTCCCGGTCAAGGTACTGGTGGACACGACGGCGGCGGATTCGCCGCCGCCGAAGGGCGCCGAGTTATTCATCAAGGTGCAATCGACCAGCGTGCTGCCATAGTCGCCGCCGCCGGAATAAAGAGCCGTATTCCCCGCGTATGTGCAGTTGCGGGCATAACATTCCGTGGTGCCGCCGCCGTCCTGCCAGGCGGTGTTGTTGGTGACGATGCAATTGGTGAGCGCGCTCCCGTAAGCGCCCGCACCTTCACTGGCCGTGTTGCCGGTGAACAGGCTGCCGGTGAACAAGCTGCCGCCATAACTGCCGGAATAGGCCCCGCCACCTCGATAATTCGCCGCGTTACCGGTCACGATGCAATTGGTGACCGGACCGCTTCCCGATTCGCACCAGGCACCGCCTCCGCTCTGCTCGAGCTGGGCGTCTCCCGCGCTCCGCGTGGCACCGTTGGTCAGAGTAAACCCGGACAGGGAAGCGCCGTTGGGCAGATAAACACAGCGGATTGCACTGTCGCCATTGGTCGTGCCGGGCACGCGGTATCCTTTGATCATCGTTACCAGCGGGCCGTTGACACTCTGAACTGCCAGCACCTTGCTGATCGCCACCCGGTTGGTCAACAAGCCATACACGACCCGCCCGCCGGTTTGATAAACGCCATTCGTGACCAAAATCGAATCACCGTTTGTGGCGGCATCAACGGCGTCTTGGATGTTCGTCGCAGCGGTGAGCCAGTTGGTGTAAGGCGACACGGGATTCGTGCAATTCAAATCCACATAATGCACCGTGGCGGATAAGTTGAGCGTGAAAGCCAGGCAACAAATGGCTGCCAGTTGCAAAATCGGTCGTTTCATAGAAGCCCTTTCTGTAATTATTGTAGTTTATCAATTAAGCTGTATTGATACAACAAAAAAATTAGATTCATTATAGCGTTCAGCCCAAGAGTTTTGCGTTTAATGAGGTGAGGTGGAATGCCAGGATGCGAAGAAATTGACGCTTATTTACGCGGATTGAATTCGTGAAAATTCGCGCAATTCGCGTCTAAACGCTTGGCGTAGGTCATGGACCGCCGTTACAGTTGACGCCATGAGCGCGTTCCCCGTTAGCCCGGAAAAGGAAACCCAACTTGCGCAACGCATGGCTGTGCTGGGCGTGCGCGAGGCTGACATCGAGGAAACTTTTGTCCGTTCGGGCGGCCACGGCGGGCAGAATGTCAACAAGACCTCGACCTGCGTGATGCTGCTGCACCGGCCGACCGGGTTGCAGGTCAAATGTCAGGCCACGCGACAGCAGGGACTCAACCGCTTCATCGCCCGCCGCCTGCTGCTCGACAAGATTGAAGCGCTGAAACGCGGCTATGTGGATGCCGAGCGCGCCCGCGTCGAGAAAATCCGCCGCCAGAAACGGCGTCGCAGCCGCCGGGCCAAGGCGCGGATGCTCGCCGACAAATCGCATCACGCCGACAAGAAGGCGGCGCGCCGTCCGGTGGCAATGGATTGAAAACCTTTCAACCGCTCATCTCCGCTCATCAGCGCTAATTAGCGAAGATTAGCGGTTCTCCTTCCTGTTCGCTTTGGCGGGCGAGCGTCCCCCACGAGCCGCCGTGAAAATAAAATCCCGGAATTTTCGGTTTGTATGCTTGCTGTTTGGGAGAATCTGGTAACATCTCCGTTCATGAATATCTTAATCGAAGACGCCGAAAAACTGGAATATCTGACCGGCGAAAACCAGTGGACAAAAAATGCCGCCGAAGGCAAGAGCTTTGAGGCAACTGAAACTGCATTTGCCGTTGCAAAAAAAGAACCGATTGGCAGGTTTAACATCGTCTTTTACATCCCCCAAACGAAACAATTCGTTAACCTGGACCACGGACGGGGCAAGGGCCTGGTTGAAGCCAGCCCCGCTTAGCAAGCGCGCCCCCGCATCACTTGTTTGGGGATATCGGTTTCTCAACTTTAAATTCGGCAACGCGACGGTTGCCGTCGGCGACATCCTCGCGGGTCATGTTGAGAGTCAGGGTAGTGTAAGCCGTTTCCGAATCCTCGTAACCTTGCGCGGCGGCGAGCCGATACCACTTGTAAGCTTCAATCCGTGATTCGGGCGCATCCTTCCGCTCCCCCTGCAAGCTCGCGCGGTGACAACTTTCCCCCAGATTAAATTGGGCTCCAGCGTCTCCCAACTGTGCGGCCCGGCCAAACCACCTCACTGATTGGGCCGCATCCCGGGTGACCCCCTGCCCATGGGCATACATCATCCCGAGATTGAATTGTGCCAGGGAATGACTTTGATCCGCCGCCTTGTGATACCATTCCGCCGCCTGCGCGTAATCGCGCGTCGCTGCTTCACCGTTGGCGAACTTCAACCCCATGCTGAATTGCACCTCCGCATCCCCGAAGTCGGCGTTGGGGGGGGGCAATTTCTGATCGGGCTTTTGCGGGCGTGAAAAGAATTTGCGATACCAAGATTTGTCCATGCTCACCATCATGGACTTTCTGGCGCGAAACACAAGAAACATTTCCTGACCAGTCCCCGGTAACCGGCCACCTCACGAATCTGCAAACGGTTATTTAATGATTTCGCTTGGTGATGTCATTCGTAACGCCTGCTGCGGCAGAGAGCCGCAGACTCTAAATACCTGTTTGGAATCCATTGACAGCAGTGTACAGACCGGCGCTACGTTTCCTATTGCACGCCGATGCGATAAAAGCCCGTCGCATTGGTTGCGTTTGCATCCGTAATTTGAAGCACACCGCCGGTGCTGGTGATGGTTTGCAGATTCTGCCAAACAACGGGTGGAACAAGATTAGTGGTCACCTGCACCGTGTAGATGGCGTTGGACTGTCCGCTGAACTGGAATTGAAAGCCATTGGTCAACGACATGGAAAATGAAGCAGGCTGCAACAAAGGCGGCTCCAACGGAAGGACATGAACCAGCAAATTGGTGGAAACCCCACCGGGATTGTCCGTGTTGTAAGCCGTAAAGACCACGTTGTAATCGCCGGGGCTGGTCCAAATGTACGAGGTGAAATAACTGACGTTGGTGACAATGGTTCCGTCACCAAATGACCATTCCAGTCCCGCGGCGCGTCCGGTAATCAGTCCGGTCAAGGCCAGCGAACGATTTACGAGCAGGGTGGTCTGGCTGGATTGAATGTCCACGGACAATGCCCCGATGAAATCGGCATCATAAACTTCGTAAGCCCCCATCGAAGGCGGACTGTTCCATGCCTCGCCATCCAGATCCGTGCCCGTTGCGAAAAGCGAATTGCCAGCACCACGACAGGGAGAAGCAGCAGCCAGGTGAAAGGCGGCATCCATAAACATCGGGTCATTCGTGATGTTGCCGTAATCGGCAGGCAAGAATTGGGGGAAAATACAATTGTTGCTCCCGCCTAAAAGATTTCCGTCCCAATTGTCCACGCTGCCCGTTAAAGTGGTGTTGTCATAGATGATGCTATTACAGGCGCGAAAGGTCCAATAGATACCGGCGCCTGCCGGGGCCGTGTTTGCGGCCACTGTGCAATTATAGAAAGTGCCTAAATACGCACCGCCGCCTTGGGAAGCCGCCGTATTGCTGGTGACGAGGCAATTGTGTAATTCACTGGCATACGCGCCACCACCGTAATTGGCCCAATTGCCTGACAGTGTGCAATTCCAGAGTGTATTGGAACACGACCCGCCACCGTAACCAAAGCCGGTATTGCCGGCGAGCACACAGTTGTAAAGCGTTCCCCAATACGCGCCGCCTCCACTTCCATTTCCGTCCCCATTGTTCACCAAATTGCCGACGAGCGTGCAACTAAAAAGCGTCCCGCCATAGGTGCCACCGCCCTTGCCGCCCGGAAATGAAGTGGAGACTCTGTTGCTGATCAGATTACAATTGTAGAGGACGGCCTGATAAGCCGCTCCACCGCTGGCAACTGACCCGCCGCTGTAAATGGAATTATTTGTGAACGTGCAGCTATAAAGCGTGCCTCGATAAGCACCACCGCCAAAAACATAGGCGGAGTTCCCAGTGATAACGCAATTGGTCACCACGCCGCCCGGCTCGCACCACACAGCTCCGCCGCTCATCTCTTTCAAGCTGTCACCGCTTGACAAGGTATGTCCACCCGTGAGTGTGAATCCGCTCAAAATCGAATTGCTTCCCACATAAGCGCACCGGCCCTGGAACGGCTGAATCGTTGTGGCTCCGCGGCCATTCACGCTTTGCACCACGACCGGGTTGGTCAAAGCCAGATTGTTATACATTGAGCCATACACAATCACTCCCGATGTTTGATAGACTCCATTCGTCACCAATATCAGCCGTCCCGGCGTTGTCCCGGCGGCAATCGCCTGCTGGATCGTTTGAGCTGCGGTCGTCCAGTTGGTGTATGGAGATGTGGGGCTGAGGCCGTTCACGTTTACATAGTAAATGGGTGGTTGCACCACCTGAACCTGGGTCGTCGCCGACAAACCATAACCCAGGCTGGAATAATACGCCGTCAACAGCACGTTGTAGGTTCCCGGCGAAGTCCAGGCATGGCTCACGTTGTATTGATTGGTGACCGTGGTGCCGTCGCCGAAATCCCACCAGAAATAATCGGCGCATCCGCCAATCTCCGCAACGAACGGCACGGCATAACCCGTCGCAAAACTGGCAAAGTTGAACGCAACTCGAATGGCCGGTATTTGATCAATCGCTGGATTATATTCGTATGCACCCATGTCGAATTGGGCGATGCCGTCTCCGTTTCCGTCCAAAGGCCGGGCAACACCGCGAATATCATTTGTAGGTGCGAAAATAATACCGATGGGTGAAAAACAATTGGTTGAACCCGCATCAATGCACGGTGAGCCGCATTTCAATTGGAAGTCGCCGCCCGCGGCATCCACAAAGTCCGGGTCGTTGGTGATATTGCCAGTCCCGTAGAAAGGATTCGGAGTCGTGCAGCAATAATACATGTACGGGTTATTGGTCCAGTTGGCACCACCCGATGCCGAATTGAAATAGATGACGCTATTGAAAGCGATGCCGCCATACACGCCGCCGCCAACCCCGGTCGCCGAGTTGCCGGCCACCGTGCAGTTGACGAGTGTGGACGAATAAGCGCCCGCGCCGTTGCCATAAATTGAAATCGTGTTGGTGGCGGTGTTACCGCTCAACACGCAGTTGTAAAGCAATCCTCCGTACGCTCCGCCACCCCCATTGGAAGCGGCATTCCCCGATATGATGCAATTAAAGTTGGTGCTTTGATCAGTGCCGCCGCCATAGCCGGTCGCGTTTCCCGTGATTAAGCAGTTGAAGTTGGTTCCTTGATACGCGCCGCCGCCGTAGCTAGCGGCCTGATTGCCCATCAATGTGCTCCCATAGACGGTGCATTGATAAACTCCACCGCCAGTGCCGGGTGTCCCATTATAGATCGCAGCGTTATTGCTCAACCCACAATTGTAAAGAACGGCCCCGTAAGCACCGCCACCCAGATTTGCGGTGTTGTTGGTTAATATGCAATTCCACAATAAGTTCGCGGCAGCCCCACCTCCGGAACCGGAAAAATTGCGAGCCAGAACGCAATTTGAGATCGCGCCTCCGTAAATGCCGCCGCCGAGGCGGCTCGATTGAAAATTGTTACCATTGCCGGCGAAATTGCTTATGACGAGACAATTCATCACTGCGCCGCCCGGTTCGCACCAAATTCCCCCGCCGCTTTGTTCATTGGTCAAATCGCCGCTCAATCTTGTTTGCCCGTTGGTTATGGTGAAGCCGTAAATTACCGAATTGCTGCCCACATACACGCAGCGCGTTTGTGTGCCGCCGGCGATGCTGGTTGATGAAGGGCCATAAACCCCCAGCAAGGTGATGCCATTGGTCAGCGCCACGCGGTTGGTTTCCGAGCCATAAACCACCACGCCGCCATTCGTATAAGCCCCGGCACCGGCAACCACAAACTCGCCCGCCTGCGCCACGGCCACAGCATCTTGAATGTTTGTCGCCGCAGTCGTCCAATTTGTGTAAGGCGTCACCGGATTCGTGCTGCTCAAGCTCACATAATGCACCGGGTTTGTGTTTTGATTTTCGTAAGCGCCGATGTCCACCGTACCGCCGACGATGCGCGGGTTGCCATCCAAGTCTGTGCTGTCAGTGACAAAAGAATTAGTTCCCGCATTGATACAAGGAGAACCGATTTGCAGCCTGAAATTTCCGCCTGCCAAATTTACAAAAGCCGGTGCGTTGGTGGTCACGACGCCGCCAGCGTTCGATGATGTGCAGCAATAATTGAATTTTGTCAGGGCCCAGTCGGGGCCGCTCGGCGCGGAGTTGAAGTAAATAATTGAATTATCCAACGTCGCGCCGGTGCCGCCGTAAACCCCGCCGCCGGCATTGCTGGCCGCGTTGGCGACGATGGTGCAATTGTTGAACGTCCCGCCGTAGCCGCCGCCGCCGTAGCTCGCCGTGTTGCTGACGATGAGGCAATTGTTTAACTGCCCCAAGTAGTTGCCGCCGCCATCGGCCGCGACGTTTTGGGAAATGACGCAATTATCCACCGTGCCGGAATAAACCCCGCCGGCCCACAAAGCCGAGGCGTTGCCGGTGATGATGCAGTTCGTCACCACTGCGGCGGAAGATTGGCAATAAACACCGCCCGCGTAATAATTCGCGCTGGCAGTGGCCCCGCCTGTCACGGTAAAGCCTGACAGCGTTGATCCGCCAGCCAAAAAGACTCCCCGCACCGCACCCAAGCCGTTCGTCGTGCCCGGCAACTGGTAGCCCTTGATCACCGTCACGGCCGGACCGTTGACACTTTGCACCATCAAATTCGTAATGCCGACATAAACGCGGTTTGATCCGGCAAAAGAGCCGCTGCCGTATTGATAAATGCCATTGGTGACGAGGATGGTATCGCTGACCCCCGAAGAATTGATGGCATCCTGAATGTTGGTCGCGGCAGTACTCCAATCGGCGTAGGGCGATACGGGATTGGTGCTGTTCAAATCCACGCAATGCACCATCGCCAAACTGTTGAACGAAAAATACGCGGAAACGAAAAAAACCAGCAGCAACTGACGGGTTTTCATAGTCCGAGTCAGGATTAATTTCCAGTTTAGCTAACCGGCTTCAGAATGCAAGAAAATAATTCTTGCCGTAGGAAACACAAAATAACTGAAATGGTCGAAGATTGCTGGCTGCGGATTTCGTCCCGCGGAAACCCGAGGCCTTCAACCTGCCGCATGCAACAGTTGCCGCTGCCAGTTCATCAGTCCCGGCGCGTGTTTGTGCCAGTCGCGGGCGAGTTCGCCCAGCGTGGCGCGGCTGGCGATGAGCGTCGGGTCAATGCCCAGCTTGTGCGCGCGCGCGTTGCGGCGTCTTTCCAGTTCGCCGTAACGGTGGATTTCGGCCTCGGTCGGGCGATGGCCTTTGGGCCGCAAAAATTCCGGATGCCGGTCCGTGGAAAGCTGGAGGCCGGTTTCAATGGCATCGGCCAGACCGTCGCGGTTGCGCGGCGATCCCACGAGGCGGGGCGGCAGGAGCGGCTCAACCGGTCTGCGAGCGGCGGCGGCGGCGGCAATGGCCACGAGTTTTTCGTGCGTGAGAATGAAAAACGGCGGGCGGTTTGCGGCAACCGCTTCCCGCTCGCGCCACTGCCAAAGCTCACGCAACACGGCCAGCGCGGGACGACCCAGCCGGGAACTGCCTCTGACGCGCCAGATGGAATCCATATCCATCACCGGCGGCTGCGAAGTCTCCCCAATCAATCGTGCACAGGATTCCTGGTGCCATGAAAGGCGCCCGTTTTGTTGGAGTTCAAGCTTCAGCTTGTCCGCCAGCGGTTTCAAATAATGCGTGTCTTTGCGCGCGTAGGTTTCCATTCGCTCCGTGAGCGGGCGGCGCGCCCAGTCGGCCTTTTGCGGACCTTTGTCCAGTTTCACGCCGAGCCGTTTTTCGACGAGCGAACCCAGGCCGAATTGCCGTTCACCCAATAGCCGCGCCGCGAGCATGGTGTCGAAAATCGCCGACGGCACGAACTCATGATGCTTGCGCAGCAAACGCAAATCGTAATCCGCGCCGTGCATGATGAGCTCGTGCGCGTTGAGCGCGTCGAGCAGCGGATCCAGATTGATTTCGCCCAGCGGATCAATCAGTTCATCGCCGGCGGCCGTGGTGATTTGAATCAGGCAGACCTTTTCCGGATAAGCGTGCAGGCTGTCAGCCTCGGTGTCGAGCGCCAGCCAGTTTGCGGATTTGATGACGGGCAGCAGCGCGGCAAGTTTTGCGTCGGTTTCAATCACAACTGATTGCTATTATATTTGGGCGGCGGCCAATCGGAAGACGAAATTTTGAGTGCCGGCATTTTTTCCCGCCAGCGGGATTCCTGTCTGGAGAAGTAATTCCCTGAAATTCGGATTGAATGTTCCGGCAAGAGATGGTGTCCATGAAAGGGAAGGCTCTTTCCGGAACGAGGTGGTCAGGCAACACCGACGGTTGCCGGGACAAATGATAGACCGCGTGGAATTGATATCATTATGGCGAATACAACCATTGTCACACCACCGCGTAAAAAACGGCGTGGCTGGCGCATCCTGATTGGGGTGGCAGCCGTCTTGATTGTTTTGATCGTCGCGGCCGGATTCATCGTGACGAGTTCGGCGTTCCTCAAGGGCGTAATCGTCCCGCGCGTCGGCCGGGCGATTCATGCGGAAGTGACCGTGAGCCGCGCTTCGATTCATCCATTCAGCGAAATTGAGTTACACGACCTCAAGGTGCAGGCCAACGGCCGGGAACCGGTTGTCACCGCGCCGGAAATCCGTGTTTGTTACCATCTCTGGGACATTCTGGGCGGTAACATTCACGTGGACGAAATTGCGCTCGTGTCGCCGACCATCGAACTGGTTGAGAACCCGGACGGAACCAGCAACCTCGACCCGCTGTTGAAAGCATTGAAGGGAAAACCTTCCGGAACCACGGCGCCGCAACGGGCCAAACCCTCAAAACCGCAGCAGATTGATTTGGGCAAATTTACGTTGAGCCATGCATGCCTTGTAAAAATAAAAAATTACGCGGGCGGCCATCGCGATCTTCTGGAATTGACGAATGTGAATGTCACGCTGACTGAGGTGAAAAACGGGCGGACGGCGGAACTTCAACTGGACGCCGCTCTTCGCGTGGAAAAAAATCCGCCCGCCGGCGCCGGCGGCTGCCTGAACGCGGGCATCAAAGGCGCCCTGAAATTCGCGCTGGCCACGGACTTGAAGCCCACCACCGTCAGCGGCGAAACCCGGCTGGACGTTCGAGCGCCGGGGGCGTGTTCGACAATTTCTCGGCCTTCAGCGCGGCGCTGGATTGCGACGTGACACCGTCGGAAATCAAGCAGGCATCGCTGCATTTTCAAAAAGGAGGCGGGTCGCTGGGCGAACTGGACGTCAGCGGTCCGCTGGACATGGAGACAATGGAAGGCCGGTTGCAGGTGAAATTGCTGGGCGTTGACCGGCGGCTGTTGAATCTGGCCGGGGCCGCCAGCGGAATTGATTTCGGTTCGACAACCATCAATTCCACGAACGAAATCATATTGACCAAATCCGGCGCGGCCATCGCCGCCACCGGCCGGTTCAACGCCGACAACGTCCGGCTGACGCGCGGGGGGCAGATGACGCCGACACTGGATTTGAGCGCGGACTACAACGTCACGATGGACAACGCGGCGCGGACGGCGCTGCTTAACAAACTGACTCTGACCGGCACGCAGAACGGCAATCCCCTGCTGACCGCGCACCTGTCCCAGCCAATGAACCTGGCGTGGGGCAACGGCGCAAACGGGGTCGGGGATTCCGCGCTCGACCTGGACGTTACGAATTTGAATCTGACGGACTGGCGGCCTTTGCTCGGCAATGCCGCCCCGGCCGGCAGCGTGAATTTGAAAATGAAGCTGACATCGCAACCAGGTGGCAAGCAGCTTGCATTCGACCTGGACTCCCAAATCAACAACCTCGCGGCCCGGTTCGGCAGCCAACAGACGTTCCAAGGGGCGGTGAATTTGCGGGCGCATGGCCAGGCGGCGGACTTCAAGCAGTTCAACTTGAGCGCATACCGGTTGCAAATCACCGGGCAAAATCAACCTGTGCTCACGGTTTCAGGTTCCGGGACGTATGATTTGACCGACGCGAGCGCGGATGCGCAAATTGCGTTGCAGACTTCACTGGCCGGATTGGCCAACGCGTTTTCCAGTCCCGACTTAAGCGTTTCGTCAGGCACCGTCGAATTGAAAGGGCGTGTCACGCAAAAACAAGGCACGCAAACGGTGGCCGGCCAGCTTGTGCTCGCTGATTTCACGGGGCAGGTTGGCCAAAACCAATTTCATGATTTCGGCAGCACGATGGACGTGGACGTGAGCCGGACGCCGGAGCGGATCCAAATCACCAGGCTCAAAGGCACCTTGACTCAAAGCGGAACTCCGGGCGGCAATTTTGATCTCACCGGCTCCTACGACCTTGCACGCCAGTCGGCGCAGTTGACCGCCAGCCTGGCGGGTTTCAATCAGGACGGCCTGCGTTCATTTCTCGAACCACTGCTGGCCGGCAAGAAACTGGTTTCGATTGCCGTCAATGGCAACGCCTCCGTCCAATATGATGCGGATCGCAGTTCCGCCATCAAGGCCGATCTGCAGGTGACCAATCTGGTTGTTAACGATCTGCAACAGCAGTTTCCCGCAACGCCGCTGGCTGCCGCGCTGCAAATTGACACCACCCTGCAAAAACAGTCGGCGGACATCCGCCAGTTTCAAATCGGACTCACGCCCACCACTCGCGCGCAAAACGAAGTCCAATTGCAGGGGCATGTTGATTTTTCCAAAACCAACGCCATTCAAGGAAACCTCAAGCTTCTGTCCGATTCGTTTGACCTGACCAGTTACTATGACCTGTTCGCCGGCGGCACAAATGCCGGCGGAAAAGCATCATCTACGACCGCGCCGCAACCCGGATCGGTTTCCGGCGCCAATCAGGAACCGCCGGCGATCAAATGGCCGGTGCAAAATTTCACGGTCGCCGCGGACATCGGTCGCCTTTACCTGCACGAAATCGTGATCACCAATTTTCAGACGACGGTGAAACTGGACGGCGGCCACGTGACCCTGAAACCGTTCCAACTCGTGCTCAATGGCGCGCCGGTGAACGCCGCGGTGGATTTGGCCCTGGACGTGCCCGGCTACAAATACAGCCTCGCGTTTGATGCCGACCAGGTTCCGTTGGCGCCGCTGGTGGATTTGTTTGCTCCTGACCGCCAAGGTCAATTGGCCGGAGCGTTGACGGTCCATGCCCAAATCAGCGGCGCGGGCGTCACCGGCGCGAATTTGCAGAAGAATCTGACCGGCCAGTTCAATATTGGCGCGACCAACTTGAACTTGTCCGTCATCAACGTTCGCAGTTCAATCCTTAAATCACTGGTCAATGTCGTCGCTACCATTCCGCAATTGTTGAGCAATCCCGAAAACGCCATCGTCTCGCTGCTCGGCCAGGTGACGGGTCAAGACGGCGGGTTGATGAGCCAACTTCAGCAATCGCCAATCGAAGTCATTGACGCGCAAGGCCGGGCTGGGGGCGGACAGATCAATCTGCAACAAGCGACCGTGCAAAGCGCCGCCTTTGAAGCCGACGCGCAGGGCAACATCATCCTGGCGCCAGTCCTGACCAACTCCGTTATAAACATCCCCATCGCCATTTCCGTCAGCCAGCCCATTGCCAAACAGCTCAATCTTGCCTCGGGCAACAATCCGGGCAGCGCGACCTACGCGCCGTTGCCGCAGTTTTTGACGATGACCGGCACAGCTGGGCGTTCCGAAGACGCAGATTAAGAAAACCGCGATGGTTGGCTTGACGGTGAAATCCCTCGGCAGCGGTTTGTTGAATCAAGTCACCAATTCCTCGTCGCCCGTCAGAAGCCTGCTGAACCAATTTCTCCAACGCGCCCGATGACACGGCGGGTTGACATCACTGTCGTGGAGTCCCGATGTTCCACCTTTTGGTTTCATCCCTTGCCAGTTGGCGGGCATTTTTCATAACGTCTTGGAACATGAACCTGGCCACCGCCTTTGCCAATTGCGCGGAAAAGCACGCGCCCACAATTGCCATTTTTTGGGGCGAAACGGAAGTTTCCTACGCCGCGCTTCTCGCGCAGTCGCAAAAAGTTGCGGCCCACCTGCAAACCAGATTTGGGGTGAAACCCGGCGACCGCGTGGCGCTGTGGGTGAAGAATTGTCCGGAGTTTGTGCCGGCGGTGTTCGGCATTTTGTCGGCCGGCGGCGTCGTCGTGCCCATCAACAACTTCCTGAAGCCCGCCGAGGTGAGTTACATCGTGAACGATTCCGGCGTGAATGTGCTCATCACCGACGCGGAACTGGCGGCGCATTTTCCCGGATTGGCCACCGCGCGTCCGCAATTGAAAATGCTGAAAGTCGAACAATTCGCCATGCTCCGAACTCCGAACTCCGAACTCCGAACTCCTCCGTCTCGGGCTGAGTCCGACCTCGCGGCGCTGCTCTACACCTCCGGCACGACCGGCCATCCGAAGGGCGCGATGCTGACGCACGGCAATTTTCTCCACAACGTGGCGAGTTGCGTGGCGGCGCTCGATGTGCGGGAGGACGAACGCGTCGTGGTGGCCCTGCCGCAGTTTCACAGCTTCATGTTCACTGTGGGCACGCTGCTGCCGGTGCTGTGCGGCTGCGGGATTCTGCTGCTGAAAACGCTGCATCCGTTCAAGCAGGTGCTGGAGGAAATCGCGCGGCATCGCGGCACGATCCTGCCGGCGGTGCCGTCCTTTTACCGCGCGCTGCTGGCGGTGCCGGAATTCGGCCGGCTGCCGCTGCGGCTGTGCATCAGCGGCGGCGCGCCGTTGCCGGTGGAGGTGTTCAACGAGTTCACGCGGAAGTTTCCGTTTCCTCTGCGCGAAGGCTACGGCCCGACTGAAAGCAGTCCGGTGGCCACGGTGAATCCCATCTACGGCATCAACAAGCCCGGCTCGATTGGCAAACCGATCCCGAACGTGGAGTTGAGCATTCGCGACGAGGCCGGCCGGGAATTGCCCGTTGGCGCCATCGCCGAAATCTGCATCCGCGGCGGGAACGTGATGCGCGGCTATTGGAACCAGCCGGAAGAAACGGCGAAAGTTTTGCGCGATGGCTGGCTTTACACCGGCGACGTGGGGTATCGCGACGCGGATGGTTATTATTACATCACCGACCGCAAGAAGGACATGCTGCTGGTGAACGGTATCAACGTTTATCCGCGTGAAATTGAGGAGGTGATTTACCAGTTTCCCGGCGTGAAGGAGGCGGCAGTCATCGGCATGCCCGACCCGCGCAAAGGCGAGCAGCCGGTGGCATTTGTCGCGGTGGCGGAAGGCCGGACGCTCGACGAAAAAGCGTTGCACCAATTCATCCGCAGCAAACTGGCGGATTACAAATTGCCGAAGCAAATTGTCTTTCTGCCCGCGCTGCCGCGCAATGCGACGGGGAAAATTCTAAAAACGGAATTGCGCCTTGTCGCGACCAAGCGCGTAGTTTAACTTAAAACAGTTATGATTTCGCTCGTGGCACAAAAACGAAATGAACTGGCCGCGCTTTGCCGGCAGTTCAAGGTACGCCGCCTCGATTTGTTCGGTTCGGCGGCGAAGGATAGTTTTAGCGATGCTTCTAGCGATTTGGATTTTGTCGTTTCATTTTCCGAGCAGGACCCGGGCGAATACACGCGCTGCTACTTCAGCCTGGCGCAGGCGCTCGAAAAATTATTCCATCGCGACGTGGATTTGCTCACTGAACGCTCTATTCGCAATCCCTATTTCCGTCAGGCCATCGAGCAAACTCGCGAGCCGGTTTATGGAGCTTGAAACCAAAAAGCTGCTGCTGGATGTTTTGACCTCCAGCGAAGCGATTCAAGAATTTACTGGCGGTAAATCATTTGCCGATTACGAACAAAGCCGCCTGTTGCGCTCGGCGACTGAGCGGGAATTTGAAGTCATCGGTGAAGCGTTGGGAAAATTGCGGCGGCTGAACCCAAACGTGTCCGCGCAAATCAGTTCGCTCGACGCCATCATCGCCTTTCGCCATCGTATCATTCACGGATACGATTCTGTGGACGACGTGATTGTCTGGAACACGATTCAGCGGCATGTGCCCGTCCTGCTCGCGGAAGTTAAAAAGTTGCTGGCTTGAATTGCTGCCCCGCGCTGCCGCGCAATGCGACGGGGAAAATCCTGAAAACGGAACTGGGGAAACAGGCGGCGGAAAATAAGCTTTAAAGCGCGTTCTTGCCTCAAGATGCCGGCCTTTGCGCCGTCGCCGATTATGGCGGATGGACTTCCCGCGAGCCTGGTGCCGGCCGTCTTACCGCACCAAACAAGCTCACCGCCGTTTCCATAAAGTTATGAACTTAAATGACTTGTATTAAACAAGTTATATTGTTTCCCTTTCCGAGTTGCTTTGGCGGGTTAGTGCCGCTAACCTATTTACGCCGTTTGGGCATGAAGCGCGGGCGGCAAAGATTTTATGGCTGAAGGATATTGCGTCAAATGCAAGGCCAAGAAAGAGATTGCCAATGGCGTTGAAGAAACGATGAAGAATGGGCGCAAGGCGATCAAAGGCAAGTGCCCAACCTGCGGCACGGTGATGTTCAAGATTTTGGGCGGCAAGGCCGCTCCCAGTGGCGCAACTCAAACCCCACCGACTGCGACGGGCTAATTATGTCCCAACAGCTCGCCTACGTCATCATCACCCCCTATTCGCTCTACAAGTCGCGCACGGGCGGAATCTTGAGCCGGCTCATTACGCGCACGGGTCTGGACCTGGCGGCGGCGCGCATGTTCGCGCCCAGCGCCGAACTGGTGGGGCAATATGCCGAAACCATCGTTTCGGCGTACGACCCGCAGGACCGGAAAATCCAGGAACTGCTCAAACAATACGTCCTGCAAAATTTTTCGCCGGACCCCAAAACCGGGCGGCGGCGGCGGGTAATGACACTCTTGTTCCGCGGCGATGAGGCGGTGCGAAAGATCCGTTCGGTCGTCGGCAATCTCGGTCCGGATCGGCGCATGGGCGAAACCATCCGGGACACTTACGGCGATTTGATTTTGGAGGAGAACGGGCAGGTCCGCTACTTCGAGCCGGCGGTGCTGGCCGCGCCCAACGTGGAGGAAGCCGAGGCGAAAATCAAATTGTGGGCGCGCTATTCCGACAGCGACGGCGGGGTTTTGGAAAAGGTCATTGCCTTCCAGCCCGGCGAAACCGGCCAGCGCACCCTCGTGCTCATCAAACCGGACAACTTCCGCTTCGCCACCGGCCGCCCCGGCAACGTCATAGATTTCTTCTCGCGCGCCGGCCTTTACATCGTGGGGATCAAGGTCCACCGCATGAGCGTCGCGCAGGCGATGGACTTTTACGGACCCGTCCGCGAAGTCCTCCGTACCAAGCTCAAGGACGCGGTCGGGACCAGGACCAAGGCCGCGCTGGAAAAGGAATTTTCCATCAAAATTGGCGCCGCCGAGGAAAAACAGCTGGGAGACGTTCTCTGCGAGACGTTCGGCGAGCACCAGTTTGAGAACATCATCCGTTTCATGTCCGGTCATGCGCCGTCTGAACTGCCGCGCGAAGAATGGACCAGGCCCGGCACGGAAAAGTGCATCGCGCTGATTTATGAAGGTGTGAATGCCGTTGCCAAAATCCGCGACGTACTTGGCCCGACTGATCCGTCCAAGGCGCCGCCCGGCTCCATCCGCCGCGAATTCGGCTCGACCATCATGGTCAACGCCGCGCACGCCAGTGATTCGCCGGAAAACGCCAAACGTGAAATGAACATCGTCAACGTGGGGGAAAATAATTTCCGCCAGATCATCGAGGAAGTTTACGGGAAGTCGTAGGTTGGAGTTCAGGCTTCAGCCTGTGCCCCGCCAACAAGCTAAAGCTTGAACTCCAGCGCGTCGCGCAGCTTGTTCAGCAGACGCGCGTCGGCGGCTGGAAATGCGTATTCAGCCAATTCCGATTTTCTCACCCACTTGACCGCCGCGCAACCGAGCGGCTGGGGTTCTCCCCGTACCAGCCGGCAAATGAAAAATTTCAGGCGGACCGTCTTTTCCGGGTAAGCGTGTGTGACTTCTTCGAAAACTTCGCCAACGGAAGATTCCACGCCGAGTTCCTCGCGCAATTCGCGAACCAAACACCGCTCGAAAGTTTCGTCCGCTTCGCGTTTGCCGCCGGGAAATTCCCAAAGCCCGCCGAGATGCGCGTCCGCGGGGCGTTGGGTGATCAAAATCCTGCCGCCGCGGAAGATGAGGGCGGCGGAAACCTCGATAAATTTATGATTGATGATTGATGATTGATGATTTGAACCGGCAGCGCCGGGCGTTGTGATTTCAATCGCCATCTGACAATCATAAATCGCAAATCATAAATCGCAAATCATCTTCCCACGCTTTTGTAAATCCAGCCGAGCCGTTCCATTTCCCCGCGGTCGAACAGGTTGCGGCCGTCGAACATGATGGGATGGCTGAGTGACTTGCGGGCGCGCTCGAGGTCGAGCTTCTTGAACTCGTCCCATTCGGTGGCCACCACCAGCGCGTCGCAACCGTCGGCCACGGCGTTCATATCGTCCACATACGTCGCGTCCGCAAGCACCGCCCGGGCCTTTTCCATCGCCTTCGGGTCGTGGACGCGCAGCGCCGCGCCCTCTTTTTGCAGGCGTTGGCAGAGTTCAATGGCCGGCGACATCCGCACGTCGTCGGTGTTTTGTTTGAAGGCGAGGCCGAGCACGCCGATTTTTTTGTCTTTGAGCACCCAAAGCGTGTCGGTGATTTTTTTGACGAACCGCTCCATTTGCTCGGCGTTGATGCGCTGGACTTCCTTGAGCAGCCGGAAATCGTAACCAATCTGCTCGGCGATTTTGATGAAGGCGCTCAGGTCCTTCGGGAAGCAACTGCCGCCAAAGCCGATGCCGGCGTTGAGAAAGCGGCGGCCGATGCGTTCGTCCATGCCCATGCCGTCGGCGACTTCCTGCACATTCGCGCCGGCCACTTCGCAAAGCGCGGCGATGGCGTTGATGTAGGAGATTTTGAGCGCCAGAAACGAATTGGCCGCGTGCTTGATGAGCTCGGCGGAGTTGATGTCGGTGATGATGATCGGCGCGTTGAACGGCGTGTAAATCTCCTTCATCGCCGCGGCGGGACGTTGCGAACGGACGCCGATGACAATGCGGTCGGGTTTCATCAAGTCGCCGACGGCGAAGCCTTCGCGCAGGAATTCGGGATTGCTCACCACATCAAAGTCCACCTTCGCCTGGCAATAGCGCTTGATGGTCTCGGCGACTTTTTCGCCGGTCTTGACCGGCACGGTGCTTTTGTCCACGACGATTTTGTAGGTCGTCATGGCGGCGGCGATTTCGCGCGCGACTTTTTCGATGAAACTCGAATCCACCGAACCGTCCGGCAGTGGCGGCGTTGGCACGGCGATGAAAATCACGTCGGATATTTTGACGCCGTCGGCGGTGCTGGTCGTGAACGAAAGCCGGCCGGCGGCCGCGTTTTTCTTCACGAGTTCTTCCAGTCCCGGCTCGTAAATGGGAATGCCGCCGGACTGGAGCAGTTTGACCTTGGCCGCGTCATTATCCACACAGGTGACGTGGTGGCCGACCTCGGCGAAACAAGCTCCCGTGACCAGACCGACGTAGCCGGTGCCGACGATGGAAAGCTTCATACTCAGGGTTTGCCCGCGGCTGACGTTGCAGATACCAATTTGGTTTTTAATTCCATCGCGCGCATCCCGGCTTCCGATGCGGATACACTGCCGGGACTGGACCGGGCGATGCTTTCATAAACATTGAGCGCGTCGGTGAATTTTCCCTGCCGTTCGTCAATACCGGCAAGCGCAAATTTTGCGATGTTCGCCGCCACGACATCTGAAAAACCGTTGACGACGCGCTGATAAGCGCCGACGGCCAAATCCGATTTGCCCAGTGCCTCGAGGCTGGCCGCCACGCCGAGCGCCGCCGATGCGGAAAAGCCGCCGTCGGGATGGGCGTCGAGAAATTTTTGGAATTGCGCCTGTGCGTCGGCGAACCTGCCCGCGGCAAACAGCGCCGCCGCGCCCTGCAACCACGCGCGGCGCCCGGCAAGCGTGCCCGGATATTCGCCGGCGATTTTCAAATACGCGTCGCCCAACTGGCTGGCGCCCGCATTGTCCGGGTTGGAAAGAGTCAATTGCGTCAACGCCCTCCCCGCAACGATTTCTTTTTGTTCCCGTTGCCAGGAAAAAAATGAATAGAGAAAAATGGCGACAATGATGATTCCCGCGCCGGCGATGACCCGGTTTTTGTTGGCCTCAATCCACGGCCACAACTTGAAAAGAACAGCGGTTGGTGCGTCTTGTGCTGGCATAATGGGGGTGTAATCTTTCGTGTGAAGCCCAAAAACGCAAGCTCGAAATCATCCGCGCACGGCGGAAAATTTGCTTGAGGGCCGGACGCGGGCGGGTTTCACCGGGCGCAGTGGAGAGATGGCCGAGTGGCTGAAGGCGGCGGTTTGCTGATTCGAGAATCCATTTCCTCACACTTCCTCACGACTCTGAAAGGCTTGTCACTATTGAGTTTCCTGATTTCCCACCTCCTCATAAATCAGCAAACATCAGCGCAGAAACGGCAAGCAGTATCAGATTGCAGTATCAGATTTTATTGCCGGTGATGGACATGGTTACACCTACCTCGACCTTCACCATTCTGTATCCAGCTTACAAAGCTCCGGTGCTCTCAAGGTGTCGTAAAAAGTGCCCTCTGCTTCTTTGGAAGAGAAGACAACTCTTCCACCAATGCGTAGACCAATTCTTGGTCCCCAATCCCGCGGAGTGAAGTCTTTACAAGCTCAAACTTCTTCCAGTATTCTGGACATGGTTCTTGATGAAGATCGAGCCCGCGCCTTGAAACGGCAAAAGACAGCAGACTAAGCTTCTGAAGCCGAGAAGCAATGTTGATACAAGAGCCAACGTAGTCTGCATCGTCGCCTACGGAAATCACCTGTCCCCTTGCAACGCCACACCTAAGTTTGCCTGGCGGCTTACTGACATGCTTTCTCACCTCCGGGAGGAACTCAGACTCGTACAGCCTGACAAGCGTAGTGAGATGCCAAACTATGTTACGGATTCCGCTCGGGCCTCCGCTATACTGAGTGTCCCACATGAAAAGCATGCCGTCGCCAAGGAACTTCATGTAGAAGGGAAGACTTCCCCAGATTCGGATTTTGTCGCCGTCTTCGCCTTCCTTTGCTTGGCTTGCAAGAGCCTCGAATAACCAGTCTAGATAACGAGTCATAAACTCCGGTATGACCAGGTGCGAATCTACCTGATTGCAGAAGTCTGTGAACCCTTCCAAGTCGCAGACCGCCACCAGTGCCTGCACGTATTTCCCTTCCTTCGAGATGTCGCCTAATCCCAAAAGGGGCGGCCCAAATTTCGCGAAGTCGCTTTTTTTCAGCGAATTAAGGCCAAAGCCACTTCCGTACTTTTCAACCGGAGCACTAACACGTTCGTACTTAAAGTTCGTTGTCGGCATGCTTCTAATGGTCTAAGCAGATAATGGACGGCGAGTTGTACAGCCTGTCCATTTTCATGAAAGAACCGTAAGATGTGCTAAAATCCTTGTCCAGCATTAAATTACGCCCTTTATGACCCTGCAATCCGTCCCACCAACCATAAAACTCGAAGTCTCAGATTTCCACAACTCACCTGCCAAATTCATCACGACTTCATTGCAGCGCCATTTAGGAAGATTTTCCGGCACGTAGTAGATGTAAGAAAGTGCCTTCTCATAATTTCGACCCAAAAGCCAAATGATGTTTCTGGCTTCCCAAGCCCAATACTTCCCCAACTTCCTAGACAAATCGTCAGTGCCATAAATCAAGCCCAAGACCGAACAGCCCTTACGCCATACCGCCGACGCGCCAGCCAGCTTAAAACCCGTTCCGCCGCCTGTTCTTTATGGAGAAGTACGCATCAGCCGAAAAAATTGGGCACTGCCGGAAACAGCATTGGTAACCACCATCTGACCATTAACCAAATTGCCCGAACCAATCGTAGTCCAATTAGTCGAAGAGAAATTGGTGAGTGATTGGAGGGCAAAACCCGAGCCGATGGCTGTCGGCCATGAGCAGACTACATTAGTGCCGGTGGTGGCCAGCTTGATGGTTGGCCCAACTCCGATGAGGCCGGCAAAAACATCATAATTCCCCACATTGGTCAGGGCATTGCGACCGGGCAGGAAAAAGTTGGTGGCAAAGCTTCCGGAAATGCAAATGTTGTTGAGCGGCGAATTGACCACGGCGGATGCCATGGAGGGCTGTGCCCCGCTCACCTGTGAAAGCGCCACCAAATTGCCCGAGGGGTCAAAGCACGCAATGGCCGCCACCGAATTCACCGGCAGGTCGGTCTGGTTGGTGGAGGCAAAATAACCCGAAATCCAACAATTGGTAAAGGCGTCAATCACCATGCCGGTCACTTGGTCATCGCCCAAACCCGGCACTGGTTGCGCCCACAAGGGATTTCCATTGCTGTCATATTTCGCCACAAAAATCGTCGCCGGCGAATTGTTTGACAGGGTGGTGCCGCCGATTTGAACCGCGTTGCTGAACGTGCCGGCCGTATAGATGTTTTGCACTTGATCCACGTCAATGCGATTGCCGATGACCATGTCTCCCCTCACCCAGATGAGGGTCCCTGCGTTGTTATATTTGACCAGAAAATTCGTGGTCGTCTGATTGGCAGGGCTTAACCCGCCAAAGCTCGCCGTCCCCAAAACCGTCCCGCCAACGTAACAGTTGCTCGCGGAATCAAAGGCAATGCAACTGCCGATCGCATTGGTTCCCTGGTTCAGCCAGACGATATTGCCACTGCTGTTATACTGGGCCGCGAAGCAATCCCATCCGCTGGTGCTTGGGCGGGCCAGGGTTTTGCCACCCGCAGCAAAATTCGTGGACTGGAAGGAACCCGTCACGTAGAAACCACTCATGTTAAATGAACCGTCCACCGCCAAATCACCCAGCACATCGTCCGCCGAACCCCCGATATGAACCAGCGAACTCAACGTTCCCGCACTGTTGAATCTGGCAATGAATATATCCTGGGAATAATCGCCCGGCGTCCCGTAATTGGTGATGGAAGTCGTCCCAAAACTTAAATTCGTGCCGCCATAACTTCCGGACACCACAATATTCCCGTTCAAATCCGACCCAATCCTCGCGTTGGAAATGGCACAGTCCGTCACCGGCGATTTTGCCCACTTTGGCGTCGTGGTGGAGTTCCCTCCAAAACACGCCACAAAAATATTCGACACTCCAATCAGGTTCGTCAACAGCGTGCTGCCAATCTGATCGCTAAAGGCAAAATATCTTCCCACCAAATAAACATTCGTGCCCAAATCCTCGGCCGCCCCCAATGAAGATTCCGGCGCCGTTCCGCCCGTTTTATCGAGCCAGTGCGTATAAATGGACTGTGCCTGCGCAGGCGAAATGAACAAAAGCGAAAACAATACGACCAGCGCGAAGCTCCAATTCAAACTGACAGGAATTTGCCTTTTTACCGCACCGCCCCTTATTGACGCTGCGCGGGCAAGGGAGAATTGGTTTCTATTCTCACTCATCTTGGACGTGTATGCTGCCAGACGGAAACGTGCTTGTAAAGCGTAGCCCGAACCAGAGCAGAACTCATCTTCAAGCCATCGGGGGCAGCGCGCTCCGCGCGCGCAACTCCCCCGAATCGGCTGACGAATTCACCGCCGCCGAACGTTCAACCCGGCAGTGCCAAAGGTGGAGGATTTGAATTTCGTTTTCAACGGGCTGTTGGTTGGCTGACGCTACGGCACGGTGCGGATGCGCCAGAAATTGTTCGTAGTCGGGTTGGCCCGGTTGATGAAAACCAACAAGCCATTGACGCCGGCGTAATTGGTCATCTGCGGCAGAATCAGAACGACACAACGCGATAGAACCTCTGACTGTTGGTTATGTCGGTATCCATCATGTAGCCTTGGGTGCCGATGATTCGGATGGCATTAGTCAGGATCTGCCACTGGGGATTGTCCAAATTATCCGTGAATTGCACCTGGTAAGTCACATTGGGGCTGGCCGGCCAGGTGAGCGTTGAGGCGCTGGCCGATGATCCGAAGCTGGCCAAGGAAGAAAGACCAAACGCGGAGATGCTGAAAGGCTGTCCCACGCCCGCTGAATTGGTGGCGAACGATTGCAGCGCATAAAGATTGCACCATTGGTTAAAATCCTGCCCGGCGAGGTTGTTGGCCCAACTTTGCCAGACGAGCGTTTGCCCATCGCCGCTGAAAACGGGATTCAGGGAGCGACTGTTGGCCGGCCAGTTCCCAAACGGACTGGCCGTGACCAGTGTCGTCGAGCCCGACAGCGAGTCATACAGGAAAATATCCGGCACACCGTTGGTGTCGTTCGCCACGAGATTGCTGGCGAAGCTGCGATAAGCAACAAAGCGGCCATCGGCGCTGAGGGCGGGCGAATCACAAATTCCGTTGGCGCCCGCGCTGACCAGCGCGTTGCTCGCAGACGGAAAGTTGTAGAGATAAATCTGGTTCGTCCCCGCCACAAACGCCAGCGACTGGCTGTCGGCGCTGAATTGACAGCCGGCCCGGCTCAAGGCGTTGCTGAAATTGAACTGCGTTTTGGCATTGAGGTCTGCCAGCACGACTTGGTTCGTCTGGTAGAAAACAACCCGGTTCCCATCCGGACTGATGGCGGTTTTGTAAATGCTCGTTGAAGCGACGTTGGTGTAAATGTTTTGGCCCGATGGCGCGTCCCAAACATAAAACGTGGCGGTTGCGGCATTATTGATTTGGACGCTATAAGCGACGCGTTGGCCATCCGGAGTCATCGCTGCGTTGATTGCGTTGACCGTGGTGGACGAGGAGTAAGTCGTGATGGCGCGATTCGTTCCGGATTGCGTGTCCCGCCAGAACAGATTTCCGCCTGTATTGCCCACGGAACCGGGGACGAGGTTGCCGGCTTGGCTGAAAAAAAGCGCATAACGTCCGTCCACGCTGATGGCGGGCGAATACGAAGCGCCGTTGCCGGGCGTGCTGCCGTCGGTGCTCACGCTGACCAGCGCCGTCGTGCCGGCTTGCAAATCACGCAGGAAAACATCTGAAGCATTGTTGTTGTCATTCGCAACCAGGTCGCTGGAATAACTGGTGAAAGCTACAAACCGTCCGTTACCGCTGATGGCCGGGTCCGTGGAAAGACTGTTGCCGGACACACCATTTGTATTGACGCTCACCAAAAAATTCGTGCCGCTCACGGTGTCGTGGACAAACACATCGCGTAGGCCATTGGTGTCGCCTGCCGCCAGATTGTCAGCTTCGCTCCAAAAAGCGACGTATCGTCCGTTGGTGCTCACGCAGGAACCGGAAATGATACAGGAGGCATTCGGCGTGAGTGACGGCAAACCGGGTAGTCCGGCGGAAATCAATTCCGTGGAACCCATGGTGAGGTTTCGCGCAAACACGTCGTAAGCGCGGTTGTTGTCATTCGCTACCAAGCTGCCGTCAAAACACGCAAAAGCCACAACGCTGCCGTCGTCGCTTATGCACGGTGACGGCAACAAATTTTGCGCTGCGCCAAAACCATTTGTGTCGGTGTCCATCAGCGCGGTCGTTCCCATCAGCAAGTCGCGGATGTAAACGTGAAAACCTGTCGCCAGTGGATTTGCCGTCAAATTTGTAGCGTTGCTTTCGAAGGCCACAAATCTTCCGTCGGGCGTGATGGAAAGCGAGTCGCAAATGGAATTGGTCACCGGATTTTGCGTTGCGTCCACACTCGCAAAAGTCGTGGCGTTGCTTTGCGCATCCCAAACGGCTACGGCGGCATTGACACCCCCGATGTTCGACAGGAAGGCAACGAATCGGCCATCCGGTGTCATGCAAAAATTTTGCGCGTTCAATTCCAGGCCGGCGAGAACGCCGACAACATTGGTGTTCACGACGTTGCTCAGTCCCGTCGCGACGTTGTATCGCAATACGACGCCGCTGCCGTTTGGCGGACAGGCTTCATAAACCACAAACTGTCCATTGCTGCTGATCAACGGGTCGCACGAGAACACGGCATTGTTCAAAATTGCCCGTGTATTTGTGCTGGCCCAAACCGTCGTTCCTTGTTGCAAATCGGCGACGTAAACTTCACCCGAATTCGTAATGCCCGACACAAGGTTTGTGGCGGTGCTGTAAAAGGCCACATAACGGCCATCCGGCGTGATGAGTGGCAACTCCGAACTGCTCGTTGCTGTAAATGGCATCGCGCCCGCGCTGGCGAGCGTCGTGACGCCAGCCTGCACATCGCGCACGAACACGTCGGGGATGCCGTTGGTGTCGCCGGGCGTCAGGTTGCTCGCGGCGCTGACGAACGCGGCATAGCGCCCGTCGGGCGTCATCACGGATGATCGGGAAGTTCCATTAGCCGCGCCACCATTGGTGCTGACGCTGACCGGCGTGGTCACGTTGGCCACAAGGTCGCGAATGAACACGTCATTGACGCCGTTCGTATCACCGGGAACCAGATTGTTGGCGGCGCTTTCAAAGAGCGCAAACTGGCCGTTGGTGGAAATTCCGGTGGGGATGGAATCGCCGTTGCCCGCGCCGTTGCCGTCTGCGCTGACGCTGACCAGCGTGGTGGTCTGCTTGAGCCGGTCGCGCAAATAAATGTTCATTACCGGTGGCATCGTCGAAGGCGTCGGATTGACGGAATTGTTCAGGGTCAGATTATTGGCCGAACTGGCGAACAAAACGTAGCGCCCGTCGGGGGTGATGATGGGCGCCAGAGAATCGCCGCTGCCGCCGGATGGTGCAACGGCGGGAGTGTTGACGATGAAAATCGGTTGAATGAGGCCGCCGGCGACCGGCAGCGCCGCGGCAATCAGAAAAATCAAAAGCGCGACACAGCGGTGGCACGCTTTCCAGTTTTGCGGAGGTTGATGGCAGGTTTTCATATCATCCATTTGTTAGGTTTGTGCTCAAGCAATTATTGGTGGCTGGTGGCATGTTATTTGTCCCGGTTGGGGTTCCACCAAATGTAGCTATTGAAACCTTCTACGCGCCCGCTGCAACCGTTGGTGACATAGTTCTGTTTGAAGTAGGCGGCATGGCCGTCCAGAAACTGAATCACGCTGCCTTTGCCGTGGCGGCTGCTAAAGTAATCCCAGCGGGCTGCCGGATAGGTGCCGCTGTTGCGCCCGCCTTCATAGGTCGGGCTGTAGTTTGCGTCGAACATGAAAACCTGTGCGGAAGGGTGGCGGATGCTGGTCACCTTGACGCCGGTCGGCCAGTAAGGGGCGTTGCCAATCACGCCATTGTTGATGCTGGAATAGAGTTTCAGGTCAATATCCACTACATAGCAAAAAAGGCCGTATCCGCCGCCTGCCAGCCAAGCCCCGGCTGGATCGGCGTTCGCATATCGGGCTGCGGGGCAAACCCAGATTCTGCCCTTGGTGTTGCCGGGATTGGGATATTTGTTTAGAGCATTGGCGCCCAGTGATGCGTAGTAATAAGACAACGGTTGATCGGCGGCCAACTGTGGCAGAACATTAAACCACGCAACCGGATCTCGTGGGCTTGCGGGTCCCGTCGTGGCGCCGGTGTCTGGGGCGTATTGGCCGTAGGCGCCGCTGGTGGGGGTCATGGTGCCGTCACAGGGGATGGTGTCCTTGCTCTCTGCGGCGTAAAGCTGCTGGGCCAGGCCCCACTTGTGCAGGTTGGAAATGCAATTGGCGGTCTGGTCTTTTGGTTTGGTCGCTGCCAGCGCCGGCAAGACCAGCAGAACCAGCATGGCAACGACGGCGATCACGATGCACAATTCTGTCAGGTTGAACGCCGCATCGGAATTTTTAGAAGATGGCAAGTTTTGCATAATTTCTTTTCGCTTCGCCTATTGATGGCTGGAGGCATGTTGTGTGAACCAGAGCCAATCCGCGTTGGCGTTTGCCGGCGGCGTCGGGCCGGCGACAATGTTATTTGCATAAAAGCCATAAATCACGGGAATTTTAAGGACGCCAGTCACCCATTTGTGTATTTCCGAATGGCCGTCGGCGAAGGAAATGCCACAACCGCCTTCCAAGTAGCAGGCTGGCACGTCGGGAAAGGTCGCACTCCCCACATAAGTCCCGGCCGCGGCACCAAACGCGTTGTTCACCTGCAAATAGCCGTCATTCAGGCTGCACGGGTTTTCATCGAGAAAAACAATCAAATCAGATGTCCTGGGATTGCCGCTAATATCACCCCCTTTTAAATAAACCTTGGCGTAGGACTGATATTGTAATGTGGTTCCCATCTGGCCTTGCATGGAGTAAGAGCGTATCCGCTGGCCGTTGGCCGATGGCACGACATCACCCGGACACCGATAGACGCTCAAATTATTACCCACATAGGGCCACATCAATGAACTGGTGTAGACAACCGGATTGGTATTCGCATCGTTATTGCTCCAGCCTTCAGCTTCTCCACCGCACCAAGAATTACTGCTTGCACCCAAGGGGCTGTTGGGCATGAGATAATCATTGTATTCAGTCCGATACATTGCCCAGCCGGTCATCAGATGCCGCAAATTGTAGAGACAGCCGGCGCTGGCGCTTTGCACTTTGCCGGCGGCCAGCGCCGGCAAAACCAGCATGGCCAGAACGGCGACGCATGCAATCACCACGCACAATTCAGTCAGGTTGAACGCCGCCTCAGGGTTTTTCGATGATAGATTCGATTTCATAAGTTGATGAGCATGATGTTTGGGGGGATGCGCAATTCGAGCCGCACCAGACGGCCGCACACAGCAGCCAAATTTAATCAGGTTTCGTTTGGTTTTCATAGGTTTGTATTATTTTATGCTCAAGCAAATATTTCCTGCAAAAAAATCAACGCATCTACACATAACTCGTGGGAGCAAGGACGGTTCTTTCAAAAATCTTTCAAAAAAATCATTGCGTTTTAACTTGCTCATTTGAAAGGACTTGCCCGGAAAGTCCCGGAACCCGTTCCCTGTGAGTTTCGTGCAAAAAGCTTGCCGGCAGGCGCAAGTAGGCCAGTGAATCAGGAATTGCATAATCCGCCAATGCCATTCGTCACCATGGATTTCATCCAGGTACAATTCATCTTCAAGCTGTAAATCCGCCGGGCACGGCGGAAAATTTGCTTGAGTGCCGGGCGCGGGCGGGTTTCACTGGGCCCGGTGGAGGCCGCGTTTGAGTAGTCTGTGAACCGTGATATAGCTAACGCCAAGTATCTCGGCGGTTTCTTCCATCGTGTAGGCCAGCCGGGGCAATGCTTGGCTGGCGTTATCTGTCGTTTGATTTGGCAATATGTCTGGCATATTGCCTATCCATCTATACCCCATTTCCCCTTATTCCTACCGCGTAATAATTATTTGAATTATTATTCGCCCGGACTACTTGTTTGTGATTTCTGTCGGCCAGATACCCCGCCAGAGCTTGTAATAGGTTTTAGCGGGTGAAAACGATGATACGATACCCATGAGGTCGGGGTCTTCCTCATCCTCGTAAAAAGCCTCATCTTCAGACTGAACCTTTGGCGGTTTCGTAATGGCTTTGAAGAAAATCTTCCATTTCTGCTTCGCTCGTTCGCGCGCCTTTCGCAAAGTGGCTTGATCGTATTCTTCCAAACGGTAAATCTTCAAATCAGCAATATCCATTAACTCCAACCAGCGCTAAGAGGGGGGCTTGCGGCGTGTGTCAGCGTTGCGACGAGGTTCAGGAATTCCTTGGCTCTTACGCGCGTATCGGATGAAATCCATGAAGGCTTCCATTAGAGGAGCATTGGAAATTTTAAGATTCCATTCCGCTGTCACCAACGCCCAACCTTTTTCTTTAACCGGCTTGTCGCCAGCAGCGCGGCAAGGCAATTGTTCCGGCGGTGTATCATCGAGTGCAGGCACCATAAACCGACAAGCTCCCGCCACTAAAGGAAACCGTTGCAGGCGCAGTTTGCGTTTTACACGGCGCGCGAGTTCATAATTAAAAGCAAGGGTGTTGCTGCGGTTGAAATCAATGGGGTGTGTGCGCGCGCTGGGACGCCACCACCAGACATTTTTTCTAAGTTCCTTAAATTGTTCTCGCACCTCTGGAGTGAGGCTTTTTGTAAAATAGCGAAGCTTTCTAAATTGTGCAGCAGCGAGCTTGCGCGATGTATCCTTCATACGGCAGATTCTTGTGGGAGTTCAATGACATTGGGCACATGATTTTTTGAGAAGAAAACCTTTTGCGCCATTGCGACGGAATGTTGCTCGCGCAAATGACCATAGACGCGCATGGCCAACGCGCCGCCGTCACGGTGTCCAAGCCAGCGAGATACGGTTGGAATGTCCACGCCGCTCTCAATGCAGCGCGTGGCGAACAAATGGCGCAAGTGGTGGTGAGTGATTTGAGCCATGCCCACAACCTTTGCCGCCCGTCGCATGGCCAGAAGACATTCTTTGACGCGCATCACCGGACTGGTGAGTGGTTCATTCATTCGTCTTGTCCGCCACTGCTCCAACAGTTGCCGCATTTCGGGAATCATCGGCACACGCCGGACGCTCCAATTTTTTGTGCCGGTTTCCACGTCGCCGCGCACAACGATTTCGCCTTTGTCAAAATCGCAGTCGCCCCAAGTGATGTTGCGGGCTTCCGACACGCGAAAACCGCCATACGCCAGAAAGCGAACCATGTCGGCGCACTTTTTTGAATCCCGCCCGTTCGCGCTTTGGATTTCATTTACGAAGTGTTCAAATTGCTCGGTGTCCGGCAAGGCAAGGTGACGGCAGACGCACCCTTGCCCGTTTGATAACTGCCGCCGGATTGCGGTAAAGTGCCCCGGCCTGAATCGCCGTCTCAAAAATTGCCCGCAGGACGCCAAGCGCCCCGTTGTAGCGCGTGGCGGAATACTGTTTGCTGAATTTCGCAGCCCAAGTGTTGCAATCGGCCGGGCTGATCTGGCGAACGTCGCGCGACTTCAATGCCGGGCCATGATTTTCAAATGCTTATCGAGAGCTTCGTTCCGGTAATGTTTCGTGGAAGGCTTCAAAAGATTGCTGGCTTCTGTTTGCTCCTTGAAAATCTTCACACAATCGCCAAACGTCATTCGCCCGTTGCTGGCCGAGTCGCCGGACTCCACCGCCTCACGCTCGTTTTTTTCCAAATCGTTCAAACGGAGCTTGGCAAAGGGAAGCCGGTTGGTCTTCAGACTTTTGCGAATGAGCTTGCCACTAACGCGCAACCGTGCAAAATATTTACCCGATGGAACGTAGCGGATTAAATTTGAATACTGTGTGCGCTGCCACTTTGAAGGCGTTGGCGGTTTTTGTCCCTGCTTGTCTCGGTTTCATGCAAGCAGTATCAAATGGCAGTATCAAATTGTCAAGTCGACGCCGCAACTATCATCGCAAGTCGTTGATAATCAATAACGGAGAGATGGCCGAGTGGCTGAAGGCGGCGGTTTGCTAAACCGTTATACGGTCAAAAGCCGTATCGGGGGTTCGAATCCCCCTCTCTCCGCCATTCTGACTTTTCGTGACTCATGGTGACAAGCTGTGAGTCATGATGACTTTCGCCAGTGTTTTCAAGGCTATTTTCAGTTTGTGTCTCCCTGATTTTCGTGACAGCCGGTGACACCGTTTGACCGTTCGCGCCTAAAGTTCGGGAGTCTATTCGGGAGTCAGACCGCCCGCCAAATCCCGGCAACGTGTCCATGACTTCACGCAACGGCAGTTGCCCGGCGTCCGTGTAAGTTTTCATCGTCAGACGCATATCGCTGTGACGCGCCAGTTCCATCGCCAGTCGCGGATGCACTTTCATGGTCGAAAGCCGGGTGATGAACGTTGTCCGCAACGCATGATAATCCATGCGGTGTCCGCGCTCGTCCAGAAACGGGATGCCCGCCTTTGCCAAGTCCTGCCGAAACTCTTTCATCTTCGGAACGCCGTTGACCACCACCAGATCGTCCGTTTTGCTGTCTGCCGGTTTCTGCTGCTGCAATACTTCGGCCAGCTCACGATGCAAAGGCAAAGCCTGTTCCTTTCGGTTTTTGTTCACGGCGGCATGAATGCGCAGCAATCCGCCGGATTCGCCAAGCACCAGATTCGACCAGCGCAGCGTTTTCACTTCATTGCGCCGCAATCCCGCATACAGGGGCAGCATATAGGCCAGTTGGTTCTTTCCGGCCGCTTGCAACAACTGGACGACTTGCGCATCCGACAATGCCCGCCGTTGAACCCGTTCCTTGCCGCGCGTGTCCGTCCGTTCCACCAGTTCAAAGGGGTTCACGCTGACGCGGCTTTGCTTGCGGAGCCACGTCCAAAAGGCCGAGAGCGTGGCCAGATATTCATTCAGGGTCTTGGGGGCTTTGTGGGCTTGCTCCTTGCGCCACATTTGAAACGAGGCGGGCGTCACGTCGGCCAATCTCGTCCAGCCGCATTCCCGCACCAGCCGCCGCAGCCGCTTGTCCACATGGCGCAGGTGGTCTCCCGACCGCCCCAGGACGGTCAATTCGTTGACATATTCCGACACCAGATCGAGCAACGGACTTTGCGCCGCCTCCCGTTCCGCTTTGGCCGGAATCAAGCCCGCCGATTCGTGCTCCAATTCCTGAACCAGTTTGTTTAATTTTTGTTGGGCAACCTGCTTGTCGGACACCTGCAAGGCGATGTCCCGCACTTTGCTGTCACCGGCAAGTTTGATGCGCGCACGGTATAACCGGCCTGTTATCCGTTTGCCGTTTTGCAACCGTTTTGGTTTGTAGATTCTGGCTTCCATATTTCATGCTCCTTTCAATTACTCGGTTGACTCAACTTTTGAAAATACGCTTTGACCTGGCTTTCGAGCATCCCCACCGCCCGGCCAATCCGCCGCAATGGAGGCAACTCGCCGCTCTCCGCTCGCCGTCTCACTGTCCGCTTGCAGACGCCAAAAATCTTCTCCAATTCCGGGAACCGGATTAAACGGTCATTAAATGAATGCTCGACTGGCATAAAACATCATTTTTCCTCCTTCAATTTCCAAGTCTTGTTTTGCTTGTCCCATTCCACTCCCTTTCGCAGCCGTCTCCGCAAAGCAGCGGCTTTTTCAGGGGAAGCCATTGCCGCCTTCAATTCTGTCAGCAGATAAAGCATATCCTGCTGCTTGTAGTCCTCGTAAATGGTGCTTCGTTCCTTTTGATACTTCACCTTCCGATTGCCCTTGTCCTTCGGGTCACGTTCGGTGAATTCCACTGCTTCTTTGGCTTCTTGCTCCGTTGGCTCATCCCCACCGCCCGCCTGCAACAGACGTTCACTTTCCTTAAACAAACTCTCATCCGGGTCGTCCACAAAACCGACTCGGCGCTTGATTTCCTCTGCCCAGGCTTTGCATTCACTGACCGACACGACAATGAAAGGACGTTCCTTGGCTCTGCGCTTTGCGCCGAACAATCGGGTTTCCTCGTGGGTGACGTAAAAGAAAAAGGCCGTCAATTTGCCTTCCTTGATGCGTTTATAGACGCTGGCGCGAGAGACGGGAACGAATAGAACAACGCTGCTGGTTGAAAGCCCCACGTCCCCTTTGTAATACTCACCGAGTTTTTCAAGCCACTCGCCGCATTCCTTGAAAGTTCCCTCCCGCCGATAGGCGCGAGTGCCGGGCGTCGGCTCGCCGACCAGCTTGTGCAATTCCTTCGGCACTTCGATGAAAGGAAACTGAATAAACGGCATATTCCCTATCGTAGCATTATAGATACAGTTGTCAACCATAAATCTTGAAATTGTATTTTTGAATTTCCCGCCATCGGCTTGGATGTCGTCTTGCGCTTGGCTTGCGGTTGAATGTGCTTGCACGAATCTCCGGCTGGAAATCCCGACGCGCCTTCCTAACCAGCCACGTCCCCGGCTCGGCGAGCACTGTCAAGGTGGAGCCACAAGAGAAAACCCCGCGCGAAGCGCATCGTATCATTTGGACGACCTTGACAGGCACAGTCGAGCCATACAATAGACGAAACGAGGCGCGCTGGAGTTGAAGTGACCGCCATTTGTTCGGCCTTTGACAATTTATGTTGAGTTAGGCAACGCAACCTGCCTTAATGTTGTTCTGAATCCTTTGTGATTTGAAGAAATGACCGTTGGAGCACCAGCCGAATCTGTGACTAGCCGGAGCGAGTCGAAACGTAACCGGAAGCCGCATGTTTTGCCATTGAGTGAGGCGGTCATCTGGCGACCAACCCAAGGCGACTGGCGGCAGCTTTACGGAAATTTTCAGGAGTTGGGCATTAGCATTGAGTGGCATGATTTTGAATTGAACACCAACACCACGTTCGAGTGGTCGCGCAGTTTTCATCCAAACAGCCTGGAGCTTTGCCTGAATCTGGCCGGGCACGCTTCCATTCGTTGCGCATCCAACACCGTGGATTTTGAACCGTTGACGGCAGGGTTTTACGCGCCGGGAAAGAATGAATTACGCGCTTTGCGAAAGCCCGGAGAACGGCACTGTTTCATCACAGTCGAATTTTCTCCCCGATTTCTGCGCGAGTATTTGTTCCAATGCGATGGCGCGCTTCATGGTTTGGTGGAAAAATTCCTGCTCTCCAGCGCGTCTCCCGCCGGGTTGGGGGAAATCCACCGGCTGACCACCGAACAGGAACAACTGATTTCTCAACTCTTGCGTCCACCTTCGTTTCAGGGTGCGCGCCGGCTGTGGTATCAGGGCAAGGTGCTGCAACTGATGGCAGATTTTTTCTTCGGGCGGCGTGGCGAGGACGAATTATTTTGCGACCGGCAAAAACGGATGGTGCGGGAGCGCGTGGATCGGGTTGTGGCCATTCTGCGCCGGGATTTGGCTGAACCGCCCACGTTGGAGGAAATTGGACGTGAGGCCGGATGCAGCCCGTTTTATTTGAGCCGGACTTTTTCACGGGAGACGGGCATGACCATCCCGCAGTGTCTGCGAAAACTTCGCATGGAACGCGCGGCTGAATTGCTCAAGAGCGGCAAATGCAATGTGACCGAGGCGGCAATGGAGGTTGGCTACAACAGCTTGAGCCATTTCAGCCAGGCGTTCTGTCAGACGATGGGTTGCTGTCCGGCGCTGTATGCGCTGAAGACGGCGACTTGTTGATCAATACGTCACGTTTAGCCATACGGTTGATTTCAGTTTCACGGTAATTTTTCTGACACCCCCAGTGGATCAACGGGTTTTTGGCAATACCAGCTAGGATGGCAAATCCTTGCCGGTGGTCGTCACCGTCAGCTTTCCGTGCTTCACACCTTTGGCTGAAATCAACTCATCGGCAATTTTTTTGATGACGGCCGCTTTGCCGCGCACCAACAGCACTTCCAGGCAATTATGGTGATCCAGATGCACATGCACCGTGGAAAGAATCACATCGTGGTGA
>CAWEAA010000004.1:0-638270 GCA_963806905.1 uncultured Verrucomicrobiae bacterium
GTTTTGGGGGGATTATGCTGTTTGCAAATGATTTGCGTTTATGTAAATTGTCCCATGCATGGCATCAAAGGTGCCGTATCGAGACTTGAACGATGTTTTACAACTTTCAAAATCGAAACGAACAAGTGCTGAGATCAGTGCTCAAACAAACAAATTCTTTGCCGTCCTGACCAGCTTTTCTGGTTCATGAAAAGCCATAGTGCACAATCGCATCCTGACCGGGAAAAACCATATACAACCAAATTGAAACCTGGATGAAACCGTTATGGATACATTTGCTGTCGGTGTCGCTGTTGCTGTCTTGTCTGTCGTACAGCGGACAGAGTGCTTTCACAACCGGGAACGACGCAGGGAGGGACTGGTCTTCGTTATCAGGATGGGCAAAAGAAAACGACCTCAAGCTGACCTGGACCAAGAAAGAGGAGTCACTTACTTTGACCAACGAATTCTTCAAGTTGTCCTTCAAAAGCGATTCACAAATGGCAGAGATCAACGGTGTAAATGTTTGGCTGTGTAAACCAATTACGCTAAAATATGGCCAGGTTTACATTTCTTCACTCGACCTTAATACTTCCATCGAGCCGATTCTTTTTCCCCAGACAAATGAGGCCCGTGCAAGGATTCAGACCATTTGTCTTGATCCCGGTCATGGTCATCAAGACACCGGCGGCATATTTGGCAGGTATGTGGAAAAGCGATATACGCTGCCACTGGCCGAAGAATTGGCCGGACAGTTGGAGGCAGCGGGATTCAAAGTGATACTGACGCGCACCAATGACACCTTTGTCGAGTTGGAAGACCGTCCCGCATTGGCCAACCGGCAAAAGTCGGATTTATTCATCAGTCTGCACTTCAACATTGGCCCGCCGGGAGAAGCCAAAGGAGTGGAAGTCTATTGTCTGACGCCCGCCAAAGCGAATTCCACAAATGCTGGCAGATGGGGAGATGTTAGCGAATGGAGAGACAGTTTCGGTGACTTGCCCGGCAATCGCTGTGATAACTGGAATGTATTGCTTGCGTATCAACTTCAAAAATCACTGGCCCAAAACCTTTCCGCTGAAGATAGAGGGGTCCGGCGGGCGCGTTTTGCCGTTCTGCGCACGGCTGAAATGCCCGCTGTGCTCATCGAAGGCGGCTTCCTTTCCGATTCGGTTGAACAGAAAAAGATCGCCGATCCCAAGTATCGTGATCAGTTGGCCGCAGCGATTCTGCAAGGCGTGCTGGCTTATCTACACGCCATCAAGTCATAGAATCATCACCAACATGAGACTGCACATTGCCATCAAAAGTTTGTTGCCTCTTTTCGCACTGTTGATTTGTCTGTGCTTGATCGTGTCTCTCATGGGGAATTGCGGAAGAAAGGAGGCCCCACAACCAGGCGCGGCCATGCTTAACATAGTCGCCGCCGAAAACTTTTACGGCGGGGTCGCGCGGCAGATCGCGGGGGATTCAGCGGACGTCACCAGTATTTTAAGCAATCCCAATCAGGACCCGCACGAATTCACCACCGATGCCGCGACGGCAAGGGCCGTGGCGGATGCGGATATCGTGATTTACAACGGCCTTGGTTACGACGACTGGATGAACAAGCTGCTCGGGGTTCAAGGCAAGCCCGGGCGAATCGTTATCCGGGTCGCCGACTTGATCGAGGCAAAGGCTGGCGACAATCCACACATCTGGTATGATCCGCGCACCATGCCCGTTTTGGCGGCAAAGCTTGCAGAAATTTTAAAGCAACCGGAAAATCTCGCGGCCTTCCAAAAAGAGATGGCGGCGGTCGCGTCGAAGATTGCCGAAATCAAGTCCGCTAAAAGCGGAACGGTTGTCACGGCCACGGAGCCGGTGTTTGGCTATATGGCGGACGCACTCGGTTTCAAAATGGAAAACTACGGCTTCCAGCTTGCCATGATGAACGATACCGAAATAAGCTTTCAACAGGCATCTGATTTCGAGAAAAGCCTGCATGATAGATCAATGAAAATCCTTTTCTATAATAGTCAGGTCACAGATCCTGTGACTCAACGCTTGCAGGAAATTGCCCAAAAAATCGGCGTGGCCGTAATTGGCGTCACGGAGACACAACCGCCCGACGCCAAAAATTATGCGGATTGGATGCTCGCAGAATTAAACCAAGTCGAAACCGCTCTGAAGACAAACCATTGACATCAGCGCTTTCCATAACGAACGTCGGGGTACGTCTCGGCGGGTGCGACATTCTGCAAGGAGTAAATGCCGAAATCGCACTTGGCGAATTCGTTGGGGTGTTTGGGCCAAATGGCGCGGGTAAATCCACCCTCATGCGATGTATTCTCGGTCTCACACCTCTTTGTTCGGGATCCATTTCTGTTTTTGGAGAACCGTCGGGACAGGCAAACAGAGTCATTGGTTATCTGCCGCAATCACGGGCCAGTCTTGCAGGCACGGCTCTGTCTGCGCGCGCGGTAGTCGCTGCAGTGGAGGGTGGAAATCGCTGGGGGATGCCGTGGAATACCCGGGTGGCACGCGCCGAAGTCGGGCGCGCCATTGAATTGTCGGGTACGGAGGAATATGCCGATCGCCCTTTCTCCGTGCTATCCGGCGGCGAAAAACAGCACATTGCACTGGCTCAAGCTTTGCTCGGCCAGCCGCGCCTGCTCATTCTCGACGAGCCGCTGGCGAGCCTTGACCCACGAAATCAAATGCGGATGGTCGAGTGCATCGCTAAAATCAAGGCCACAACCGGCGCCACCATTCTTTTTATTGCGCATGATGTCAATCCGCTCCTCGGTGTGATGGATCGCGTGATTTACGTCGCGGGCGGCGGGGCGGTCATCGGCTCGACGGACGATATTATTTCCAGCGCAGCATTGAGCAAACTTTACGGCACTGAAATCAACGTCGTTCGCGCCGAAGGAAAAATCTTCATCGTTGCCGCCGAAGGCAATGTCACGGAGGCCGCGCACCATGATTGAACAACTCCATTACTATTTGTCTTACGACTTCGTGCGCAACGCGCTCATCGCCGGTTCTTTGGCCGGAATCCTCGGTGCGGTGGTCGGTTATTTTGTAGTCATCCGCAAAGCAAGTTTTGCGGCTCACGCTCTGGCGCATGTCGGATTTACCGGGGCGACGGGAGCCGTTTTGTTCGCCATGAGCCCACTGGAAGGAATGCTCATCATTTCGTCGCTGGCGGGTGTGATGATGGGGGCCTACGGGAACCGGCTGCAACGCAGCGATCTGGCCATTGGCATGACGCTCTCGCTCTGCCTGGGTGTGGGCACGTTGTTTCTCACGCTCTACAAAGGTTTCGCGGGTCAGGCCACCGCTATCCTCTTCGGGAATATTTTTGGCGTCTCGCATCGCCAAATTGTTCAAACGCTGATTCTCTCCGCGATCAGTTTGGGAACTTTGCTGGCCTTTTCCAGAAAACTCTTCTTTGCCAGCGTTCAGCCCGATCTGGCTGAAGCACGGGGCGTCTCGTTATCCGCCTTATCCATCGTTTTCATGGTGATTCTGGCAATCTCCGTCACTCTTGCCAGTCAGGTGGTCGGCATCCTGCTGGTTTTCACACTGATTATTGGCCCTGCGGGTGTTGCGACCAGGCTTTGCCGGAACTTTTGGTCTGGGCTGACGACATCGGTCGTCATCGGGCTGTTTGCCGTTTGGATTGGGATTCTGCTCGCATGTATGACCAGCTGGCCTCCCAGTTTCTGGATTACGACCATCCTTTTCTTTTTTTACCTGACTACCGAGACCGTCTGCCGGTTCATCGTGCGGATGGAATGATCCGTTCGCCTGATTCACTTTTTATGAAAAGGCTCGCGTCCCGCCCCAGTCGAGGTAACAAGATGATGGGGCGGTATTTCTTCTCCGATTTGACTTTGATGGCCGCACCCAATAAAAGCGGAGAATTATTGGGCGCTGATTTTAAAAATAAGGCTTGCTGACGGCACAGCGTTTGCTATATTGCGAACGGTTTGCAATACAAGACGTGCCCAATAAGTCGCCCGACGCGGCAGCGTTTTTACGTTGCCACGGGAATCTTGTCGCTGGCGATATGGCTGTTCCTGGCGGCGGCTGAAATCCATCCGCCGCTCCATGCGTGGCTGCACGGCGGAACGATTCCTGATGACGACGACGATTGCGCCATCGTCGCCATCTCGCACGGGAACGTTGATTCCGTTGCCTGCGACGCTCCCGCCGTCGTGCCGGTGACATGGATTGAAATTGTTCCACGCATCGAATTTTCTGTTTTCCACATAGCCACGGCGTTTCTCCCTGATGGCCGCGCCCCGCCCCTTCCCTGTGTTACCTCCTGATTTATCGGTTTTAGGCGGTGCAGTGTGCATCGTTTGAATTTTTTTTGTAAATAATTCTTTGTGTTCGCCGCGTGGCGTTTCACAAAGCGCGAGTCCTTGAAAATTCGCGGAGTTATTTTGAAAACTTTAACCATTGAAATTTATGAAAGCTTTTACAGAGGAAAAAAATAGAGACCGTAGAAAAAAGTATTGGGCGGTGATTTCGGCGGTGGCGCTGTCCTGTGGCGGGGCGGCATTGGCGCAGACGAACGACGTGACCGGGGCGAACTCCCCGGCAGCGGTTGGTTCAACGAATGTCACGCAACTTGGCAACATCACCGTCATCGGCAAGTTGAACCAGGCGCGGGACCAAATCATTCCCAACTTGGGCGCGACGGCTCACACCTTCAACGAGGAACAGATTGAAACCCTGTCGCAGGGCGCCAATGCGCCCTTCAACGAGATCATCCTGCGCGCGCCGGGTGTGGCGCAGGATTCGGCAGTGAACGGTGACCTGCACGTGCGCGGCGAACACGCGAACCTGCAATATCGCGTCAATGACGTGCTGTTGCCGGAAGGCATCACGGGCTTCGGACTGGAGCTTGACCCGCGTTTCGTGGACTCCATGCAACTCATCACCGGTTCGCTGCCGGCGGCTTATGGTTTCCGCACCGCCGGGGTCGTGGACATCCACACGAAAGGCGGCGCGTTCGAGAACGGCGGCGCGGCGGAAATGTATGGCGGCAGCTACGACACACTGCGGCCAAGTTTTGAATACGGCGGCACGCAGGGAAAATGGAATTACTTCATTGACGGCAGTTACGATCACAACGCGCTCGGCATTGAAAATCCCACAGCCAGCAAGAACGCCATTCACGACGACACGGACCAATACAAGTCGTTCCTGTACGCTTCGCGCATTTTGAGCGACACCAGCCGCGTCACCGTGATGGGCAGCGCGTCCTACAGTAATTTCCAGGTTCCCAACTCGCCGGGTGTGGCTCCAGGCAACAGCCCGACGCCGGACAATCCGACAGCGGTTCCGTGGTGGACGTATATGCCCGGCCAGTCGGCGAACAGCTTCAATTCTGTCAATCTGAACGAGAATCAGAACGAACAGAATTATTACGGCGTTGTAACCTACCAAAAATCGGCGGGCGATTTGAATTATCAAGCCTCTTTTTTTGGACGTAACAGCAGCGTGCATTTCAAGCCCGATTCGATTGGCGATCTTTACTTCAACGGCGAGGCCAGCGACGTGGAACGTGATCTTTACTCGGGCGGAATCCAGGTTGACGCCAGCTACGAACTCAATGACAAGCATACGTTCCGTGGTGGCGTGCTGTTTCTGGATGAAATGGTCCAAGCCAACGCGACGACCACGGTCTTTCCGGTGGACGGCAATGGAAATCCCACCGGCGGGACGTTGCCGCCATTTGTGAACAACAACACACTCCACGGCATCTTTGCCGGCATCTATGTGCAGGACGAATGGAAAATGTTTTCCAAGTTCACCGTTAATTACGGCGCACGCTTCGACGAGTTTTACGCGTCGTTCGACCACGAGAACCAGCCCAGTCCGCGCGTGAACCTCATCTACGAGCCGACGGATTGGACGACATTGCACGCGGGTTACGCGCGCTACTTCACACCGCCGCCGGTGGAAAACGTGCCGGCGGGTAACGTGTCCCAATTCGATAACCCCATTGTCACGTCGGGCTCAACCGGAAACGACACCGACAGCGGGGTCAAGGCCGAACGCGCGAATTACTTCGACGCCGGCATTTCGCAAAAAATCACCAGGAACCTGCAGGTCGGCGTGGACGGCTATTACAAGACCGCCCGGCAACAGCTCGATGACGGATTGTTCGGGCAGACGCTCATCCTCTCGGCGTTCAACTACGCCAAAGGCCTGGTCTATGGCGTGGAATTCACCGGCAGCTACAACAAAGGCGGCTTCTCCACTTACGCCAACCTCGCTTATTCGGTGGCGCAGGGCGAAAACTGGGATTCAGCGCAATTCCTTTTTGGCCCCAGTGGTCCGGGCACTGACCTGGCCTACGTCCAAAATCATTGGATCTATCTGGATCATGACCAGACGGTGACCGGCTCTTTTGGCGCGGCCTACACTTGGAATGAAGGTCACAATTACAGCACGCGCGTTTATACGGACGCGATTTACGGCAGCGGATTGAGACAGGATGGCGGCGGATTCGAACCCGGCACAATGAATCTGATTCCGAACGGCGCGACGGTTCCGGCTTATTATTCGGTCAACCTCGGCGTCGAACAAAGTTTCAAGCTGGCCCAGAACCGGTTTTTGAAGGCCCGGCTCGATGTCGTGAACGTCACGGACAACATTTACCAACTTCGCAGCGGCCCCGCAGTCACCGGCGTCAATGCCGCGCAATATGGCGAACGGCTCGGGTTCTTTGGTTCGATCAGTTACGTGTTTTGAACCAAAAACAAGTTGGAGAGTTGCGTCTTCCTCCGGCGCAGCTCTCCAACCAAACCAAAATGAAAATAAATCCTTCGTTTGCTCCCGGCTCGTTGTTTAACCGCGCCGGCAAACAAACCTGGAGAGTCACGGCTGTAACGCAGCTCTCCAACTCGTTAAGAAACTCGATGCGCGGAACTTTATTTCGCCAATTGCAGCGGCCCGTGATCGTCGCAGTGTCCGTCATGCGGATGATGCAATCGGCCATCAACCAGATAATCCATGTGATCGCCATGCGGAATGGCTGCGTGGCCGCAGTTGGGGCCATGAACGTGTTGCTTGTCGTGGCCTTTCGCACCGAGCGTGCATTTGTCGGGATTCATGGCGCTGACGGCGATGGTGTGTTCGTCCACGTGGTCGCCGTGCGGATGATGCAGGTGCCCGTCGTGAAGGTAATCCACGTGCCCATCGTGCATGATTGCGATGTGTCCGCAATCTTTACCATGGACATGAGAATGGTTGGGGTGAGTTATGCAAGAATGTGATTCGTTCATAGGTTTTGTTTTGGCTCGTATGTTTATGCGTGTGCAATTGCATCCAAAGCGACTAAACCACCGTTGCGGCTGGCGCGGCAAGAAATGTTTCTGCAAGCGACTTGCATTGTTTTTATGAAAACTCTGAAGGAACGCCGCGCATGGGCCATATCGTCTTGCCGGAAAGCACGAATGCGCCTCACGTCGGTCCGGGAGGCCATCCTTTCTTTTCTTGCGCAGCGGCGCACACCGGTCAGCCTGGAAATGGTTTCGCAGGCGGACGGTGTCCGGGGACAATGTGATTCAACCACCGTCTATCGGACGTTGATGCTGTTCAAGGAAGCTGAACTGATCCGGTTGGTAGGCACGCCGCGCAAGGCGAGCTATTTTGTATTGAATGCCCCCGGCGACAGCGCCCATTTCCTGATTTGCCGCCGCTGCGCCTGTGTCACCGAATTGCCGCTGCCTGATACGGTATCGGCTGAAATCGAACGCATCGCTTCGGCGCAAGGTTTTTCTCCGAAACCGCAAGATTGCGAAATTTATGGCCTTTGCGCGAGTTGTCAGACCGCACTTAAAACTCAAGTCGTGCCGTCAAAGTTGGTTGTCCGGATTGCCGGCAAGATTGCCCCGTCGAAAAGTGATTTTCCTCATTAACACTTCAACACGCGATGAACCTTAACCGCACCTGCCGGGAAACATGAAACGACAGACATATTTCCGATTGCCCGAGTGGGCTGAATTTTTTGCGCTGTCTTTTGTGTTCGGGCTGACACTTGCACACGCCGCGCAACAAAAAATTGAAGCTGTCCACCTTGATGGACAGGATTATGTCCCGCTGGCCAATTGGGCGCGCGCGAACGATTTGGAATGGTCTTGGTTTAACGGTGGCAAAGCGGTGGACGTAACAAACCACACAACCCGGCTGGTTTTTGAGGAAAATTCAGCGCAGGCGGAAATCAATGGAATCCGGGTGAGGCTTTCATTTCCGTTTGCCGTTGAGAATGCGGTTCCGCTCGTCGCGCAATTCGATCTCGATACGGCAATTGGTCCGCTGCTGTTTCCGTCCCATTTTGCCGAAACCAGGCCAATCAAAACGATTTGCCTTGATCCCGGTCATGGCGGCAAGGATTCCGGCAATCATGTCGGCTGGCATTATGAGAAAAATTACACACTGCCATTCGCCTTTGAAGTGCGCGATCAATTGCAGAAGGCCGGGTTCAACTTGATGATGACCCGCACCACGGACAAGTACGTGCCATTGCCCGACCGCCCGGCGATGGCGAACAAAGCGGGGGCGGATTTGTTTGTGAGCCTGCACTTCAATGCCACCCCGACCGGGCGCAACGAAGCGGAAGGACCGGAGACGTATTGCATAACGCCCGTCGGCGCGAGTTCCAGCAACGAGCATGTCGAGAGCAGCGAATTTGGCCCCGCCGTGGGCACCGGCCCTACGATTGCCAATCACAACGAACAAAAAAGTCTGCTGCTGGCCTATCAAGTCGAGAAAGCACTCGTGCAAAACCTGGCGGCGAACGATCGTGGCGTAAAGCGCGCGCGGTTCGCCGTTTTGCGCGATGCGGCAATGCCCGCGATTCTAATTGAAGGCGGTTTTATGACCCACCCCGTCGAGGGCAAAAAAATATACGATGCCGAATATCGTCGCCGGATGGCGGAGGCCATTGTCAAAGGTATTCTGGCCTATCAACGATTGACCGCGCCTCCAAATATGGCGAACGGCTTGGCTTCTTCGACTCGTTGAGCTATGTCTTTTGAAATGTTCCTCCCATGAAAAACACGGATGCAAATCGAATCTTGCCCGGCTACGAGTTGAAAGATGAACTGGCCCGGCTTTGCCTGCCATCGGCAAACCGGGACGCGAATCTCAAGCTCGCCTGGGCGAATTCGATTTGCATCTTCTTTCTCCTGATTGGCATCTTTGGCGCGCGGCGCGGTATTATCGCCATCAAACCGGTCCCGCCCCTTCAGGAAATTGTTCCCGTGGTCATTCAGCCGACGGTGTTGCCGCCGCAGGCAATCGCCCAAAAGTCGGAGCAAGCGCAACAAAACAATCAGCCGCGGGTTCTCGTCGCCCTGCCGACCGCGCCGAACATCAACTTCGGTGTCCCGACCGTCGGCACACTCGTTGTGCCCGCCGAGCTCGCTTCCGCGCCGCAGTTGGCCCCCGCGCGCGTTGGTTCGCTCAACAATACCGGCACGGGCGGCGAACGGCCGGAACCGCCTTATCCGCCCATCGCAAAGGAAACCGGGGAACAGGGCACGGTGAAACTTCTGCTCGGCGCCGACGAGGCGGGAAACGTCATTTCCGTAGAAGTGAAGGAATCATCCGGCTTTCCCATTCTCGACCGCGCCACGGTGGATTTTATCAAAGGCCATTGGCGGCTGCCGGCCGGCGAAGGCAATCGCTTTTTTGAAACCAGCATCACTTACCTGTTGCAACTGAACTGACTTTACAACAACCAAACTCAACCTATGAATCCCATCCTCGCAAATATCGTTCTCGAATTCTTCCTCAAAGGCGGCCCGGTCATGTGGCCGATTCTCGTCAGCGCCATCGTCGCCGTCGCCGTCGTCGGCGAACGCGCATTTTGGTGGTGGCGCGAAAGCCGCAGGCGCGACCCGCAAAAACTGGAGCAACTCCTCGCCGCGCTGGAAAACTCCGACCTCGCCTCCGCGAAGAAGATTTCCGAAGGCTCGGAAGACCCGGTCATCCGCATGATTCATCACGGCCTCAGCCACGTTGGTCATGTCCACACCTCATTGCTGGGGGCGTTGCAAATCGCCGCCGGCATCGAGCTTAAACGCGCCGGGCGTTTTCTCACGGTCATGGACACGCTCGTCACGCTCGCGCCGCTGCTCGGCCTGCTCGGCACCGTGACCGGCCTCATGCGCGCCTTTCTCAACATCGGCAGCGCCGAATTGTCCGTTGTCGGCGTGACCGGCGGCATCGGCGAGGCGTTGATTGCCACGGCCTGCGGTCTGGCGATTGCCATCTTTTCATTGATCCCATTTAACTTTTTCTCGGCCAAGGTGGCGCAATTGCAATTTGAACTGGAAACGGCGGCAACCAATGTCGAAGTGATGGCTGGCGGCGGCGGGAGAACGGGTGACACCGTTCATCTGCACAAGCCGGCAGCCCCGGGCCAGGCCACAAGCCACTGACTGAAATGACTAAATCCTGAATCCTAATGACGAAAGAATTCCCAATGTCGAATATCGAATATCGAATAAAGTTTTGGCGCCCGCTCTGCCATTCGTCATTCGAGCTTCGTCATTCTTTGGTCATCAGGGCTTCGTCATTCGTCATTTTTCCATGAAGATCCCCTCCCCCATTCCAAAACGCCGTTCACGGATTGTCATCATTCCGCTGATTGACATCATGTTTTTCCTGCTCGCGTCGTTCATGATGGTGGCGTTGGAGATGAGCAGGACGGAGAACATCAAGGTCAATCTGCCGTCCGCCACCCAATCGCAGCAGGATTACCGTCCGGGCATGATCAACATCGCCGTGGACAAGTCGGGCGCCGTCTGGCTGGAGAAAAAGGAGATTCCGCTGGCGGAACTCGGCCTGGTCCTGAGCAACCGTTTTCGCGCTGACATGAATCTGCCGGTTTATATCAGCGGCGACCGCGACGCGCTGCACGGCGACATGGTGAAAGTGTATGAAACCGTCCGTAACGCGGGCATACAAAAGGTCGCATTCATGACCGACAGCCCGCAAAACCCGACGACGCCATGAAAATCCGCACACCAGTACTGGAAAAGAAGTCGCGGCTGGAAATCATCCCGCTGATTGACATCATGTTTTTCCTGCTCGCGTCGTTCATGATGGTCACTTTGCAGATGCAGATTGTCCGCACGCTCAAGTCCAACCTGCCCACCGCCACGCTCGCCACTCCCTCGAAGAAGCCCGACATTGTGAATCTCACCGTCAACCGGGACGGCCAGGTTTCCGCCGATGACAAACCCATCGCCTTCCCCGAATTGTTCACGATGTTGACGAACCGTTACAGCCTGAATACCAATCTGCCGGTTTATATCACCGGCGCGCAGGACGCCACGCACGGTTCGGTGATGTTCGTCCTCGATTATGTAAAACGCGCCGGCATCCAGCGCGTCGCCATCGCCGTTCAAGCGGCACCCGACCATCCAATTCCATGAAAAATTTCCAGGTAAACCTGCTCATCGTCCTCGCGCTCGGCCTGTGCGGCCTGTGCGCCTGGCAATGGTATGAACAAACCATCCAGCGCAACGAAATCCAGACCTTGAACCAGTTGGTCTATGAAAAGAACGCCGCCATCCAAAGCTACACCAATTCCATCGCCACGCTGAATCATCAGGTGAACCAGATGGACACGCGCCTCACCGAAATCAAGGCCGCCGCCGCGACCAATGAACAACTCATCATTTCGCAAAAGGCCGAAATGGTGCAACTGCAGTTCGCGAACGCAAACCTTACCAACGAAGTCGTGCAATACAAGCAGGCGGTGGACGCGCTGGAATCGAAGCTGAAGGAAGTTTATGCCGGGATTGACAAGCAGAATGAAGCCATCACCAACCTCATCGCCCAGCGCAACGACCTTGTGCAGAAATACAACGACGAAGTGAAAGACCGGAACAACATCGTGGAAAAATACAATGAACTGGTGAAGCAGGTCCAATCCGGCGGCAAACCGCCAGACAAATGATAACGCCGGTTAGCGGAGTCGCGGTCAACCCTGGCGACCCGGCTTAAGCCAGAACAGCTTTGTGATCTTTCAGATATTTTTCGATGGTGGATATGCCGCTGCAGGAATTCGCGACGCGGAGGGCGTTCGGTTTGCCCAGCTTGTAATGAACCAGCAGTTTGCCAACCATTCCAACCCGGAGATGGGCCTCCGGCATGTGCCAGACTTGACCCGCTTCCAAAGGTTGTGGGCGAAAGCGGCGGCCCAACTTGCTATTTCTCATGGCTTATGCTGCACCGGAACAATCCGTTAAGCCAGTTAAATCGCAAAGTAATTAAAGAACAGGAGGTTTAACCACGAACCCGTCCTCCGGTGCCATCCTTTCATTTTCCCTCAGCGATGATATAGTGTGCGCGCATGAGCACTGACATAAATTCCCCGCACCTGTTTCAACCGCTGACCATCAAATCAGTCACGTTGCGCAATCGCATCGGCGTGTCGCCCATGTGCGAGTATTCGTCCGAGGACGGCGCGGCGACGGACTGGCACCTCGTGCATCTGGGGTCGCGCGCGGTCGGCGGCGCGGGCCTGGTCGTCGCCGAAGCCACGGCGGTTTCGCCGGAAGGCCGGATCACGCCGGGCGACGCGGGCATTTGGGCCGACAAACATGTGGAGCCGATTGCGCGCATCAACCGGTTCGTCAAGGCGCACGGCGCGGTCCCGGGAATCCAGATTGCCCACGCGGGCCGCAAAGCTTCGGCGGCGCGACCGTGGGATGGTGGCGCGCATCTGGCCGACGATGCGGGCGGCTGGCCCACGCTGGCGCCCAGTCCCCTGCCCTTCGGCGAGGAATTGAAAAAAGTTCCTCGGGAAATGACTTCAGCCGACATCCGCAAGGTACAGAACGATTTTGCCGCCGCCACAAAACGTGCGCTGGCGACCGGCTGCGAGTGGCTGGAATTGCATTCGGCGCATGGTTATTTAAGCCACGAATTTCTGTCACCGCTCACCAACAAACGCACGGACCAATACGGCGGCACTTTCGAGAACCGCATCCGTTTTTTACTGGAGATGACGCGTGCCGTTCGCGCCGTGTGGCCGGACAACCTGCCGTTGACAGTGCGGATTTCCTGTACGGATTGGGTGGAAGGCGGCTGGGACATCGAACAAAGCATCGAGCTGGCGCGGCGGTTGAAGGCCGAGGGCGTGGATTTGATTGATTGCAGTTCCGGCGGCACGGTGCCGCACGCAAAAATTCCCGTCGGCCCCGGCTATCAAGTTCCCTTCGCCGCATGCATCCGGCGTGAAGCGGGTATTGCGACGGCGGCGGTTGGCAGCATCACCGAGCCGACTCATGCCGACGAGATCATCCGCAACGGCCGGGCCGACCTCGTGCTGCTGGCGCGGGAGTTTTTACGCGAACCGTACTGGCCGTTGAAAGCGGCGCGCATCCTGGGCCAGAAAGAGGCGCTGACGACACCGGTTCAATACGGTAGGGCGTGGTGATTTTCTCGATTGTGTCCGGCACCAGGTTCCTGCGATCACGGGTTATGGGTCGGCGGTGACGAGTGCAATCGCAAAACCGTCATAACCTTTGCTGCCGACGGTTTGGATGACCGTGGCGCTGACGCGTTTTTCCGCGGCAAGCAGTTCGTTAAAGCGGCGCACACTTTGGACCAGGGGATCACTGCTGCCGGCGTCGCTCACCGCGCCTTTGCGCACGACGTTGTCGGCGATGATCACGGTACCGCGCCGGGCGAACTTGAGCGCCCAAGCGAAGTAATCCGGATAACTTTCCTTGTCGGCATCAATGAAAATCAGGTCAAACGGGCCGCGGCCTTCGGCGGCAAGTTGCGGCAGCGTGTCCAGCGCCCGGCCAACGCGCAGCTCAACGACACCGGCCAGGCCGGCGCGGACAAGGTTGGCGCGGGCGACCTCGGCATGTTTGGGTTCAAACTCCAGTGTAATCAGCCGTCCACCGGCTGGCAATGCCCGCGCCAGCCAAATGGTGCTGTAACCGCCAAGCGTCCCGATTTCGAGAATGTTCCGCGCGCCTTGCATCCGCGCCAGAAGTTGCAGCAGCTTGCCCTGGTTCGGCGAAACGTTGATGGGCGGCAAGCCGGCGGCGACGCTGGCCTCGAGCGCCGCGTCCAAGGCGGGGTCAGACGGCACAAACAATTCGGCAAGATAACGGTCAACCGCAGTCCATGTTTCCTGGTTCATAAATTCCGGCGCAAAAGATGGGGCACGTTTGAGGAGTTTGGAAACTAAAAAGCCAGGCCATTTTCGCGGCCAACTCCTGACTCCTGGTCGGTGTGGTTCACGGTTGACTTCAACTTCTCTCTCCGGCCCTTTGCCTTCAGCGTGCCGATGTGCTAAGAATAGCGGCATGTTCAAGGCCAAAGCTTATTCCGCGCAGACTCAAACCTCGCCGCTCGCACCGGCTTCCATTCAGCGCCGCGATCCCGGTCCGCACGACGTGCAAATCCAGATCCTTTATTGTGGCGTTTGCCACTCGGATTTGCACACCGTCCGCAACGAATGGCACGGCACGACCTACCCATGCGTGCCCGGCCATGAAATCATCGGCCGCGTCATGAAAGCCGGTGCACAGGTTAAAAAGTTCAAGGAAGGCGACATCGCCGCCGTTGGTTGCTTGGTAGATTCGTGCCGCACTTGCGAAAGCTGCAAGGACGGCCTCGAACAATTTTGCGAGAACGGCATGACCTTCACCTACAACAGCCCGGATAAACACACCGGGAGCACGACCTATGGCGGTTATTCCGAAAGCATCGTCGTGGATGAAGCCTTTGTGCTGCGCGTGCCCGGTAATTTGGATTTGGCGGCGGCGGCTCCATTGCTGTGCGCCGGCATCACGACGTATTCGCCCCTGCGCCATTGGAAGGTCCGCAAGGGACAAAAAGTGGGGGTGGTGGGTTTGGGCGGACTCGGTCACATGGGCGTGAAACTGGCCAACGCCCTCGGCGCGCGCGTCGTCGTCTTCACTACTTCCCCGGGCAAGACACAGGACGCCTGCGGCTCGGCGCGCATGAAGTCGTCGTCTCCAAAAACAAGGACGAGATGCAGAAGCACCGCAACAGCTTTCATTTCATCCTCGACACCGTTTCGGCGCAGCACGACATCAACGCCTATATCGAATTGTTGAAACGCGACGGCACCCTCACGCAGGTGGGCGCGCCGCCCGACCCGCTGCCCGTTCAGGTTTTCAATTTGATTTTCGGGCGGCGTCAATTCGGCGGCTCGCTGATAGGTGGCATCCGCGAAACGCAGGAGATGCTGGATTTTTGCGGTGAGCACAACATCACCTGCGACATCGAACTCATCCCCATCCAGAAAATCAATGAAGCCTACGAACGCCTGGTCAAGAACGATGTGAAGTACCGCTTCGTGATTGACATGGCGTCGTTGAAATAAACGGGCGCCGTGCGATCGAGCAGGAAGGAAATTTGCCGGACTTTCATTGCTTCCGAACCACCGGCAGCAAGTCCAGGCAACGGAAAGGGGAAAAAGGCTACTTCCTGGCCTTGGCCGCCAGCGAGGTTGAAACCAGTTGAGGAAGTCTTTCGCCAATCGCGCCGGCACCTTGGGCGATAATCACTCCGGTGTCGCCATCCACGAGGACGGGACAGGGAATGGCACGGACGCCGTATTGCACCGCCACGGCTGCCTTCCAATACTGGCCATCATAGATTTGCGGCCAGGTCATGTTGTTATCATGCATGAATTTGAGGAGGGCGGGTCCTTGTCGCGGAGCATCAAGGCTCACGCTCAAAATCTCAAATCCGTTGGTGTGATACTTCTGGTAGGTCGCAACGACGTTGGGGAGTTCCCCGCGGCAAGGGCCGCACCAGGTTGCCCAGAAATCGAGCAACACCACCTTGCCTTTGTAATCACCGGGGAAATTGACCGTTTTGCCGTACACCGTCCGGGTTTGGAACGCGGGGGCTTTCTGTCCGGCGGAAACGGCCGACCGGATGTCATCATCAGCCCTGGCCGTGGCGATGCATAGCAGGGTGATGGCGGCGGCAGCGAACAAAAAAGCGAAAGAATTCCAGATTTTGGTGGTTCTCATGACGTGAAAATAAATCGGTTGCCGTGTGAGTCAACCGGAAAATCGAAGGCCGGTGGCTGGTGCGCCCGCCATGCAGGCGGGACAAGCCGGGGGAGTGACATCCGCCGCGCCGTCGCGTAGATTGACGCGGTTCATGAGCCGCAGAGTATTTATCATTTTTATTTTGTTGCTGGCGCCGGGAATTTCGCCGGTCCACGCCCAATCACGCGACGTTCCGCTCGTGCAACGGCAGTGGTTCGAGACGCGCACCGTGCATTTCAATGTTTACAGTTGCGGTGCGCCACAAGCGGCCAATAAAGTCGCCGGGCAACTGGAGGAATTTTGCGAAGCCTTTTCGCTGCTGGCCGGAGCGCAAACAGTTGCTTCCCCGCCGATTGTGGTGATGGCCTTTCCCGACCACGAATCCATGAAACCGTTCCTGCCGCTGTACCACGGCCAGCCCGAAAACCTCGCCGGCTTCTTTCAACACGGTGATGACGAAAATCTCATCGTGCTTTCCCTGCCGGAAGCCGGCGCGGCTTCGATGGACATGACAGTTGTCTTCCACGAATACACCCATCTGCTGTTCCGGAGCAATGATCGCATCTGGCCGCTGTGGCTCAAGGAGGGCATGGCCGAGGTCTATTCCACGTTTGCGACGACCGGCTACAGCGTGGTCATCGCCCAGCCGATTGACCATCACCTGCAATTGCTCGCGCACGAACCGCTGATGCCGTTGACCGAACTGTTCGCCGTCGGCCATGATTCACCGCAATACAACGAACGCGAGCGCCAGGGAATTTTCTACGCCGAATCGTGGCTGCTTACGCATTACCTCGTGGCCGGTGACAATCCCGCATACAAATCACGCTTCGGAAATTTCACCACGCTCCTGCGCGAGGGACAATCCCCCGTGCAGGCCTTCACCAATGCGCTGCAAACCACCCTCCCGGCCGTCGAACTCGGACTGCGCCGCTACCTGGCTCGCGGCCAATTCCTGCCGATTCAGTTTAACCTCCGGGAAAACGTTGCCGGGGCCAAAATCTACTCCATGCGCAACCTCACGCCGGCGGAAAATTATTTCCGTCTGGGCGACGAACTGTTGCGCATTGGTCGCCTCGACGACGCGGAAACATTTTTCACCGACGCGCAAAAGCTGGCACCCGCCAGTCCCCTGCCCTATGAAGGACTTGGCCTGCTCGCGGTCCGGCGCGAACAAACCGATGAAGCCCTGCGCGAATTCAAGGCAGCGTTGCAATGCGGTTCGAGCAGCTTCCTCGCGCACTACCTTTACGCCCGGGAAAAGTTCCGGCTGGCCGCCGATGCCCAAGGCGGGCGGGGTTCGCTGCCCAGGGAGACCGCGGCGGAAATCCACGCCGAATCCCTGAAATCCATCTTGCTGATGCCGAACTTCGGGCCGTCGCACGAGTTGTTTGGCATCCTGGAAATGGCGCAGGGTGAAAATCTCCCGCTGGCGATGCAGCACCTGCAACTAGCCGTCCAATTGGAACCGGAAAATCCGTATTACCTGCTCGCGCTGGCAGACGCGCAGGCAAGGAACAAGGATCTGGTGGCGGCCCGCGGCACCTTGGCGGGCCTGCTTCTGCCCACGGTTGAAGCCAAGCTGCGCGCCCAGGCCGAGGAACTTCTGCAGCAAATCACCGGAGTGAATTCAACCCGTTGATCCTTGTCAGCTCGGGCCGGGTGGCGACCCTGAGGACGACCATCGAGGCGGGAGTTGCCAGTCGCTTGAGGGAAAGGGAATTGACTGCGAACCAAAGGACATCGGGCGACGCTCGTTGCGAGCGTCGCCCCGGCCAAAGCCGTTTGCGGCAATGATCAGTAACGGTCCCGGCGTCCGCCGCCGCCACCGCCACCGCCGCCGAAGTCCCGGCGCGGCCCGCGATCACCGCGCGGACGTTCCTCTTTCGGGCGCGCAATGTTCACTGTCAATTGCCGGTCCCCCAGCGTCGTCCCGTTCATCGCCTGAATCGCCTTTTGCGCTTCTTCCGGCGTTGACATCGTCACAAACGCAAAACCGCGCGAGCGGCCGCTCGTCCGATCCATCATGAGGTTGGCTTCCACGACCGTGCCGTGGGCGGCGAACGCCTCCTGCAGGTCATTCTCTGTCGTGTTGAAGGAAAGATTTCCCACAAACAATTTCGTGCTCATATTTGATGATTTGCTGTTCAAGACTAACCGTTTTTCCGGACTGTTCCCGACCATCGGGTTTCAAATCATCACCGAACCAAAGTTCACTTGAAGATTTGCCATGACCTGAAACGACAAGTTATCTCACAGACACGGGCACAATAATCGCTTCCGTTCCCGGTGCAAGCACTTTTTCAAATCCAGCCGGCCAATGGTCCGGTGTCAGGCCGCAGTTGCATTTTTTTGAATGAGCGGCATTGTTTGGTGTCAGTAAATTGAGACTCGAATTATGAAATGGCATCCTTTAGCTCTGGCGGTGGCAGCGGTCGCGATGTTGGTGACAGGTTGTTACACACCGGAAGGCGCGCCGGACAACACCGGCACCGGCGCCTTGATGGGCGGCGCCATTGGCGCGATTACAGGCGCGGCCATCGGCGGACCGCGGAATGGCGGCGAGGGCGCCTTGATTGGCGCGGCGGCAGGCGTGATTGCCGGCGGTTTGATGGGACACCAGATAGACCAGCAGCAGCAGGCGCAGTTGCGCGCGCAGGCGCCGCAAACTTATGTGCGCGTCGAACAAGGCCAGCCGTTGGGCCTCGCCGACATCAAAGCCATGGCCCGGGCGGGCGTGAGCGACGATGTCATCATCAGCCAGATCATCAGTTCGCACACGGTTTTCCGTTTGAGCGCGGCGGACATCATTGACTTGCACAACTCCGGCGTGAACGACCGGCTGGTGAATTATATGCTTAACACGCCCAGCACCGCGACGGCCGCGCCGCCGCCGCAGACCACCGTCATGGAGCAAGCCCCGCCATCGCCGCCGCCGGAAACCGTGGTCGTGGCGCCTGGACCCGGTTACGTGTGGATTGCCGGCGAATGGGTGTGGAATGGCGGATGGGTCTGGGCGGGCGGTCATTGGGCGTATCCACCCCACCCGCGCGCCGTCTGGGTGAGCGGTTATTGGTGGAAGGACTATCACGGCTGGCACCGGTCGCCGGGGTATTGGCGGTGATTCGCTCCGCCGACGGGCACGGACTTCAACCGGCCATCAGTGCCACCCAGACAATCAACCCGGCCAGGGCAGCCAGCGTCACCGGTATGCCCAGCCTTGCGAAATCCCAGAAGGAAATGCTGATCCCCATTTCCCGCGCTTGTTGAACGACGATGATGTTGGACACGCTGCCGATGATGATCAAACTCCCGCCGAAACTGTTGGCTAAAGCCAGGATGTAAGCCATGACCGGCTCGGAAAGCGGGATGACCTTGAGCAAAAATATCACCGCCGCAGCGTTGTTGATGAGGTTGGACAGCACAGCCGTCGTCAAAACCAGATTGTGCGGCGCGTTGAGATTGAATCCGCTGCCGGCCAGCCATTGAACGGCCTGGTCCCCGCAGCCTGTGGATTCAAATGCTCCGGCCACAACAAACAATCCCATGAACAGAATCAAAATGGGCCACTCTACCAGACCCAGCAAATCTTCGGTGCGAAACTTGTGGCTGGCCAGATGAATGCCGGCGGCGGCCAGCGCGATGATTTCCTTGGGCACACCCGAGAAAAACAAACCGACGACCACCGCCAGAATGACCAGCCCCTTGATGGTGTGCTGCCGGTTGAAAGGAATGGTTGGGCAATCCAATCCATTTTGGACCGGTGACGCAGGCTGAAGCTTCTTATGCGATATCAGCCAGATTATTCCGTAGGCGGCGCCCAATGCAAAGAGGACCGGCACGCTACACCAAAGCAGGTAATGGCCAAAACTCAAGTGTGCGACCTGGCCGATCAGCATGTCCTGCGGATTCCCAATCAGCGTCGCCGCCGCGCCGATGTTGCTCGCAATCGCCAGGGCAATCAGAAACGGAACCGGATTAATGCGTTTGCGTAACAGCGCCAGGCCGACGATGGGCGTGAAGACGTAACAAACGATGTCGTGATTGAGGAAGGCAGACAGGCCGCCGGTCACCGCCATCAAAAGCAGCAAAAATCGCGCAGGATGACCGAGGCGCGCAGAAATGCCGTTGGCGACCTTGTCGTAAAATCCCGACAACCGGAGTTGCGCCGAGATGACAAAAAAGCCGAACAGCAAAAAAATGGTCGGCCAGTTGATGTAGGAAACGACATTGGCCGTGGTAACATCGCCAAAAATCATCAGGGCGATGGCGCCCAACAGGGCGATGCCGGCGCGATTGAGCTTCAATCCGGGAAAGCGCCCCATCGCAATGCCGATGTAGGTGATTGCAAAAATCGCCAGAATGACCGGCTCCCGGGGATTGGCGGTGGCAATCAGGACAGGCATGACAATGGGCAATTTTATTTCGCCAGCAGCTTGCGGAGCGATTGCAATTCCTTCCGCCGCTCCCGATCCGGCCGGGGATAGCTCATCTTCAACGACTTGAGCGTGTCGAGGAGGATTTGGGAAATGATCAGCCGGGCGTTCTCCTTGTCGTCGGCGGGAACAACATGCCACGGCGCGTGTTCTGTGCTGGTCGCGCCCAGGCAGGCTTCGTATGCGTTCACGTAATCCTTCCAGAATTTCCGCTCCTCAATGTCCGACCGGCTGAATTTCCAGTTCTTCGCCGGGTCCTCAATGCGGGCGAGGAACCGCTTGCGCTGTTCTTCTTTTGAAAGATGCAGGAAAAATTTGAGGATGCGCGTGCCGTTGCGATGCAGGTGCTTTTCCAAATCCACAATCGACCGGTAACGTTTCTCCCAAATCCGGTCCCCTTCCAGCAGGTCCTCCGGGAGGTTTTGGGCGCGGAGAATCTCCGGATGCACCCGCACCACGAGCACTTCCTCGTAGTACGAGCGGTTGAAAATGCCGATGCGGCCGCGCTCGGGCAGGCAACACGTCGTGCGCCAGAGAAAATCGTGCTCCAGTTCCATGGCGCTGGGATGCTTGAAGCTGAAGACCTCGCAACCCTGCGGATTGATGCCGGACATGACGTGCTTGATGGCGCCGTCCTTGCCGGCGGCGTCCATTGCCTGAAAAATCAACAGGAGGGCATGGCGATTGCCCGCATAAAGCAGGCTTTGGAGCGCGCTCAATTCCTTGATGTGGCCGGCGAGGATTTTTTGATAATCCTCTTTCGACTGGTAGAATGGCGTCACTTTCGCCGGCCATTGTTTGAGCTTCACCGTTTCGCCTTCGCGAACCCGGAATTCCTTTGGAACGATTTTCATAGGCTGATTTTGCCGGCTGCGACAACGCAGAAATTGAATTGCCCCGAAGGGTGGGCCATGGCTTCCCGCACTGTCAAGCCAGCCGTGACCGTCCGTTGACGTCCGCCGACAGAGGTGGCGATAGCCCGACAACGCCGATGGAGCGCGTGGGAACGGGTGAACGATCGGGCGCTACGAAAGTGTTCGCAGCAGGGTTGCAATTAAAAAAGTGGCGCAACGGGAATGAATGCATTATGTTCAAATGGCCTTAATGGATTTTTTTAGTAATACTTATTTATCTTGTGGTCGTGTATTAAGAGTTGCACGCAGATTTTCAGTGTTTTCCGTTAGCGTCCTGACGTTGTTCTTAACCGTTCTTCCGGCCGGGGCGACCATTGATGTCTCCCTGCAAATGCAACTGGGCAATCCCAGCGATGCCACCGCCGATACCAACAACCACGACCATTATTTGATTCAGCGGACGGTGGAAGCGATTGATTACAGTGATAATCTTGGCGGGCCGAACTGGGCAAGCTGGGATTTGACAGCCAGCGATCTCGGTTCCAGCGGGCGCAACGCTTCATTTTACACCGACACGAATCTGCCGGCGGACTTCTATCATGTGACCACCGATGACTACAGCGGTTCGGGCTATGATCGCGGCCACATGTGTCCCTCGGCAGACCGTACTGACAATACGGATGACAACAAGCTGGTGTTCTTCATGTCGAACATCATTCCGCAGGCGCTGAACAACAACGAGGGCGTGTGGGGATACTTCGAGGACTACTGCCGCACGCTTGCGCAAGCCGGCGATGAATTGCTGATCATTTGCGGGCCGGGCGGCTTCAATGGTTCATTCATCCAGCCCAGCGAGCGTGCCCTCCTCCCCACATTCACCTGGAAGATTGTGGTGGTGGTTCCTCCGGGCGGCGGCCCTGCGTTGAGCCGGATTGACGCTACGACGCGGGTAATCGCAATCAAAATTCCAAACAATAATGCAGTAAGCAGCGCTTGGCAGGATTATGTGACTTCCGCCCGTCAGGTCGAAGTCGATACCGGTTATACGTTCTTCACCGCCCTGCCGCCCGACGTGGCGTCGGCCCTGCTCGACAAAGTGGACGGTCAGGCCAGTCCACCGCCGGTCATCAACGGTTTCTCGCCGGATAACGGCGCGGTCAACGACTCTGTTGTCATCAACGGCACGGATTTCAATTCCGCCTCGGAAGTGACGTTTAATGGTGTCAGTGCGGCGTTCACCGTGGATTCCGCCAGCCAAATCACCGCCGCTGTCCCCACCAACGCCACTCCCGGGTTCATCAGCGTCACGACCACGACCGGCACCGCCCTCAGTTCCGACGATTTTATGGTGAACGGTTCGACCGTTGATCTCGCTGTTTCGAAAACCCATTTTGGAAACTTCTCCCAAAATGACACTGGCGACACCTACGCTATCACTGTCGCTAACGTCGGTAATTTGGCCTCGACCGGTTTGATTACGGTCACCGATGCGCTCCCCGCCGGCCTTGTCGCCACTGCGATCGGTGGCATCGGCTGGAATGCGAATTTGAACACTCTTACCTGTACGCGCTCCAATGTCCTGTTTCCTGGCGCGAGCTATCCACCCATCGTCGTCACCGTAAACGTCTCTTCCAATGCTCCCGCCAGCGTCACCAATGCCGCCACGGTATCCGGCGGGGGTGATGCGAATCCCGCCAACAATACAGTCAGCAACGTCACGGCCATTAACGCATCCGCCGGCAGCGGCAACGCAATCACTCTGGCTGGCTGGGATGTAAGCGGGCTTACCGGCGGCACAGGTAACTATGGCCCTTCACCCCTGTTACCCACAACCAACGCCCCCAACCTTGCAATCGGTGGGCTGACACGCGGTTCGGGCGTGGGCACCGGTGGCACTGGCGCGGGGCGAGCCTGGGGAGGCAACGACTTCGCGGGCACCAATGAGCCGGCGGCCGTTGCCGCCAACGAATATGCCACCTTCACCGTCACGGCCCAAGCTGGTAATCGGGTGTCCTTTGCCTCAATCAGCAAATTCGATTACCGGCGCTCCTCCACCGGCCCGGCCAACGGCGTGTTACAGTACCAGATCGGGTCGGGAGCGTTCAACGACATCGCTGCATTATCCTATCCGTCTAATACCAGCAGCGGGGGATCCTTGAGTCCGATCAACCTGACCGGAATCCCCGCCTTGCAAAACGTCGGCCCGGGAACCAACGTCTCCTTCCGCATCGTCAATGACGGCGGTGGCGCGTCTGGCACTTGGTATGTTTTCGACGTGGCGAACAGCACGGCTCCTGACCTTGTAGTCCAAGGCATTGTCTCGCCGACCAATGCGCCCGACCTCGTCATATCAATGACTCACACGGGCAATTTTGCGCAGGGTGACGCCGGTGACAGCTACACCATCACCGTCACGAACATTGGCACCGCAGCCACTGTCGGCATTGTTAGTGTCGTTGACGCGCTTCCTGCTGGACTCGGCGCCACGGCTATCAGCGGCGCTGGTTGGACGGCTGATCTCAGTTCGCTCACCTGCACCCGTTCTGAAAGCCTGGCCACAGGCGCCGGTTACCCGCCCATCACCGTCATTGTGGACGTTTCCACCAACGCTGCGGCCAATCTCACCAACGTCGTGAACGTCTTCGGAGGCGGCGAAATCAACACGGCCAACGATACCGCCGGCGACCCGACCACTATCATCGCGCTCACCCCCATTCAATTCTGGCGGCTGCAATGGTTCGGGAGCACGAGCGACAGCGGCACGGCAGCCGACGCCGCCATCACCACCAGCGACGGCATGCCTAACCTGCTCAAATACGCCCTCGGCCTGGCTCCGCTGGTTCCCGCCGCCAACCCGGTCGTCGGCGACATTGACACCGGATACCTCCGGCTGACCGTGCCCAGAAACCCGGACGCCACCGATGTAACCTTTCTTGTCGAAGTGACCGGCGACCTGGCATTACCCTTTACGACCAATGGAACCACCATTGATCTAAACACCCCGGCCCTGCTCCAAGTGCACTACAACACCCCGGTCAACTCGTCCACCTGCGGCTTCATCCGACTGCAGGTCACCCGCCCGTAGCCCGGTCTCCGGTCGGTTCGTACGGTTGGTTAAAGATGAAAGAGCCGCGTCACTGAACAGGGTTGCCACCGTCAGGTTATCTTGAGCCACGCCTTCCGCTATCCTTGTTTGCCTGCGATGGCTGGCGCTGGCACCGGCTTGGGCCGGCGCCAGTAAACCATCAGCCGGTATCCGAGCAGGATGGCCAGCACCGCCGCAAACGCCAGCGGCTGACGCACGTCGGCTTTCACCTGCATGTAATAATGAATCACGCCGGCGCTGGCAGCCACATAAGCGAGCCGGTGCAGCGCCCGCCAGCGTTGGCCGCCCAGGCGTTTGATCATGGCGTTGGTGGAAGTCACGGCCAGCGGCACCATGACCAGCAATCCGGTGATTCCCACGAACAAATATTTGCGTTTGACCATTTCCGACAACGTGCCGGAAATGCTGAACGACCGATCCAGGCTGAAGAAAATCAGGAAGTGCAGACAGGCGTAGAAGAAGGCGTAAAGTCCGAGCGTGCGCCGGGAGAAAATAATCCAGTTCAACCCGGTGATTTTTCGCAGCGGCGTTACCAGCAGCGTCAGCATCAAAAAGACCAGCGCCAACATGCCGGTCGTGAGGATTGCGAAATTGACCGGGTTGGCCCCCAGCTTGTGGTGCCAGGCGTCCCAGCCAAGCAATGTCGCCGGCACGGCACCATTGACCAGCACGAGAAACTTGGCAAAGCGAAGGTCACTTTCTTTCATTGCGGTGTGTGCCATCAGAAATTCGCGCGCAGATCCATCCCGGCGTACAAATGACCCACCTGTTCTTCGTAGCCGTTGAACATCAGGGTGGGACGCCGACCCGATTCGCCGATGCGCTGTTCGGTGGCCTGGCTCCAGCGCGGATGATCCACGTGCGGGTTCACGTTGGCGTAAAAGCCGTATTCGTTCGGGGCATACTCGCTCCAGGTCGTGCGCGGTTGCGTCGCCACCAGCTTGATTTTGACAATGGATTTGATGCCCTTGAAACCATATTTCCAGGGGACGACCAGCCGGATGGGCGCGCCATCCTGCGGCGGCAGCGCGCGTCCATAAATCCCGCTGGCCAGCAGGGTCAACGGGTGCATCGCTTCATCCATTCGCAAACCCTCAACATAAGGCCATTCGAGCACGTCGCTCCGTTGTCCCGGCATCCGCTTGGGATCCAGCAACGTCTCGAAGGCGACATACTTCGCATCGTTGAGCGGCTCGACCAGATCGAGCAGTTTGGACAGCGAAAACCCAACCCAGGGAATCACCATGGACCATGCCTCGACGCAGCGCATGCGGTAAATCCGTTCTTCCGGCGGGCTGATTTTCAACAGGTCGTCAAGGTCAAAGACCCGGGGTTTCCTCACCAGGCCCTCGACCAACACCTGCCAGCCTTTGGTTTCAAATTTGGCCGCCGCTGGCGCCACGCCTTCCTTGTCGGTCGAGAATTCGTAGAAATTATTGTAATGCGTGATGTCCTCCAGAGAGGTCTCCGTCTCGGCGACGCGAAAGCCGGACGCGTCCCCCGCCGCAACTGCGGGCTTTGTCAGTCCCTGGATCACGGGCGTGTCAATCGTGCCGGTGGCCACGTGATTGAGACGGCGATAGACCAGGCCGGTGGCCACAGCGCTGGCCGCAAGGATTCCGGCCCGCATGAATGTCCGGCGATTGAAGTAAACGGCGGGGTCGGTGACCTCACGGGCGGATATTTTGTTCGGCTCTTTCAACGGACAAACAATCGGTTAAACTACACCGCTAGATTAGCAGACTCGAACCACCTTGGGAAGCGGTGAAAGGTTGGCAGGCCGCGACAGCGACTATTCAACATTGAGAAACCTGGCGCGGCAAGCCGCAACCAAAGTAGCGCAGACAGTCTGTCTGCTGTATCGCGGATTGGTAATCCGCAGGCGCAACCCGCTTCGGACGCCCGGCCGACTGCCAGTCGGCGACACGGCAGGTTGCCAACCTGCGCTACGAGAATGCATTGCGCCGCCTCAAAATTGCGCAAAAAACAAAATTTCTCGAGATAGTAGTATAGGAGTTCCATTTGCGGGACAAAGGCCCGGGAGGGCCGGGCGAGCGGGCGCGAGCGGGTCAAATTGGGAGCAGTGTCAAAATCGTGGCCAACCGGTGTTGGTTCTCCGGTGTGCTTGCCCGCAAACCGGATGGAATATTAGAAATTTTATCACTCAGGTGTTTTCGCAGCTACTGAGCAGCCGCGGTGCTATGCGATCTTGCAGGGAATCACCGCGTCTTCATCGAAAGAGTACACGGCACACACCCGATGGTATCCGTCGGCAATGACCACTTTACCATTGGCCGAATCTCTTATCAGAAGCAGAGGCGACACTCCGCAGCCGGACTTTATTTTCATCTTGTCCGTTTTGACATGAGAATTGCTGACCCCAAGCAATGATAATCCGGACGCTCTGAAAATATCCTTCGCTTTGAACTCTGACATGGATGCCCCTTTCAATTTGTTTACAAAGCGGGTGGCCGTCTTTTTATCATATATCAGAGTCAGATACGACAGGGCTGCCGGATAGTCGTGCTCTTCCGGCTGGCTCAACCATTTAATTTTGACTTTTTGGGACATTTTTCGGTCACCCATGCCTTTCTTGAGGTAACGGAACTCGCAGCTTGGCGACGAGAACTCAGCCATGCCGGGCCGGTGATGTCAACCGCGAAAGCGGAATGGGAACGGAACGGCTCATCGCCCATTTTCGAATAATCATCGCGTGCTTGCCGGTGATACCGGCTCAGTGTTAGCGTCGCGTTATCCCGAGCGACAGGGAAACCAATTATGAAAAAACTGGTAATTCTCATAAGCCGAAAGCATTCACTTTCCAAATGCCTGCCTTTTGCTCTGGCGGCGATGGCCCTCGTGGTGACGGGCTGTCCGCATGACGAGTACATTGTCGAACTCAAACCGCAGGGCAACACCATCGAGCGAACGCTGATTTTCTACTGCGAGGACAGCATGAACACAAACACTGGCACCCCCAATTACCGGTCCTTTGATGCGGGTGAACTTGCGGTGATCACCTCCATGTATCCCGCGCAAGGCCTGACCAACGACGGAGGGCGTTACGTTGCGCAGGGTGAATTCACCAATAAAATGCCTGATGATGTTGGCGGCGCGGGCGCTTATACTAATCTGGTTACCAGCCTGGGCGAAGCGGGCTTCTACGTGGAGCGGTTCCGCGGCAATGACGACCTGGCCGGCATGACCGAACGACGCTTCAAGGCTGCGGATCGGTTGGCAGACCTGTTCGTCGGCTGGAGCCGGATGGAGTTGGGTCGGGAAGCCGGCTACGGCAAGTTGCGCCAATTCCTGGATGTGGATTTTCGGCGCGATCTCAAGAACCTCAGCGTGTATTGGTGGGAGGGGCAGCTTGCCAGCGGCTACAAAACCAATGCGGACGAGGAATTCGTCGTGCGATTTGGTCAATACCTCCTCGAACGCGGATATTTCACGATAGGCGAAACTCCGGCACTGTTCAGAAATGCGTCAGGCGAAGACGCGCAGGCACTGATTCAACGGCTGGTGGCGCGCAAAATGGGAGTGCCGGACATTGAACCGGTGCCGGCATCGCTCGCCTTCCTTGCCGACGAAACGACGATGCAAAAATCGTTTGATAAATACCTTGCCGGCACGGCTCAATACCACGCCAAGCTCAAGCAATGGAAGGAAGACAAGAAACTGAAGCCCGGCACCAAACAGCCTGAGCCATCGGAGGTGGTCAGTGATGCGGTGGCGAATCTGATTGAATTCGATCTGTTTGGACAACCCGATCATCTTGCCGTCCGGTTGTCGCTGCCATCGTCTCCCGTTCACAGCAATGGCCGGTGGGATGAGGCGCTCAAGCAGGTGGTTTGGGAAACAGACATCGAGGGCAGAACGAATGCGTACCATTTGCCATTTTCTTGTTATGCCAGTTGGGCACAGGCTGACCAGGAGCATCAAAAAGAGCATTTTGGCAAGATGGTTTTGACCGGCGACGAACTGACGCAGTACTGCCTGTGGCGCAGCAGTCAGGATGCACAGCATGGCAGCGAATGGGACGATTTTGTGGCGAACCTGCAGCCCGGCAGTAATTTGGTGGAGAAGATTGATGCCTTCCGGTTCCAAGGCGAACCGGACCAGGTGGGGACAAATAAGATTCCAAGCCCCTCGGCTTACCCGCGCGAACTTCTCAAAGCCGCGCTGCAATAGTCCGTTTTCGTTGGTAGCGCGCGATCTCCGTGCCGCACTGTCGCTCGCTCGGAGTACGAGCCCTACCTTTGCGGTAAAGCGATTTTCCCGACGGTTCTGCTTGGCAAACGCTCGTTTCGGGGATTAGCTGGTGGCCATGCAAGTCGTGCTCGATTATTTGAAACACAACCAGGCCCGGTTTGTGGCTGAGTTGTGCGCGTTCCTGCGGTTTCCCAGCGTCTCCGCGCAGCCCCAACACAAAACGGACATGCTCGCTTGCGCCGGATGGCTCGCGGAGCATTGCCGCCACATCGGCCTCGACGCGCGGGTTTGCCCGACCGATGGCCATCCCATCGTCCTCGCCAAAACGCCTGTTCGGAGTTCCGCCTTGAGGCGGTCAGGCCTGATGCAGCCGCGTAAACGCGGAACTCCGAACGCGCAACGACCGCACTTCGTGGTCTATGGCCACTACAACGTCCAGCCGCCGGACCCGCTCGACTTGTGGAAATCGCCGCCGTTCGCGCCGCGCATCCAGGGCCGTTCCTTGTTCGCCCGTGGCGCATGCGACAACAAAGGGCAGCACTTCGCGCATCTCAAAGCCGTCGAAGCCTATCTCAAAACCAACACTCCCCTGCCCTGCGACCTGACATTTGTCATCGAAGGCGAAGAGGAAGTCGGCAGCGCGAACCTCGCGAAATTTCTCAAATCGCATCGGCGCGAACTGCTCTGCGATGCGGTTGTCGTTTCCGACACCGGCATGCCCGACGCCGACCATCCCGCACTCACCTATTCGCTGCGCGGCATCATCAGCTTTGAAATCACGGTCCACGGCCCGTCGCGCGACCTGCATTCCGGCATATTTGGCGGCGCGCTGGACAACCCGGCGATGGCCCTGAGCCAGTTGCTCGCCAGACTGCGCGATAAAAATTGCCGCGTCGCCATTCCCGGTTTCTACGACGACGTTGCACCGCTCTCGGCCTATGAACGTAAACAATTCAAACGCCTGCCGATTACGCCCGCCGAACTCCAGAAATTGATCGGCGTGGGAAAATTATTTGGCGAACGCGGGTTCACGCCTATGGAACAGCGCAGCGCCCGGCCGACGTTTGAAATCAATGGCCTGACGAGCGGCTATCAGGGCGCGGGCAGCAAAACCATCGTGCCCGCCTGGGCGCGTGCCAAAATCACGTGCCGACTCGTGCCGAATCAAAGGCCGGCGCGCATCCGCAAGATCGTCTGCGACCATCTCAAAAAAATCTGTCCGCCGACGGTGCGTTTGGAGATTGAAGACGGTCACGGCACGGAGGCGTATCTCGTTTCACCAAAAAGTCCGCAGGCGCTGGCGGCGCTGCGCGCATTGCGAAAGGCGTTCCACCGCGAGCCGGTGTTGCTGCGCGAAGGCGGCTCCATCCCGATTGTGAACGATTTCAAAAAAGTCCTCGGCGTGGACACACTGCTGCTGGGCCTCGGATTGCCGGAGGACAACGCCCATTCGCCGAACGAGAAGTTCGATTTGGACTGTTTTGAAAACGGCCAGCGGATGAGCGCGCTGTTGTGGCAGGAACTGAGCCGGGTTTGAAATTGGCTGCCGGTTCTAGCCCGCTCATTTCACAGTCGAAATGGCTCGTCTTATTAACACCGCGGCTTCAGCCCGGTGATTCCTGAGGGGAGTGAAGACGGAGCCGTTTCAACGGCTTCGGCGCAACATGGCAAACCGTTGAAACGGCTCAGGGTTGTTTCATGTTGTTCCGCACCGGGCTGAAGCCACAGTGTTAATGAGATCCCTAACGAGGCACCCTCCCAACCGGCGAAAATAAAGGACGTAAATAGAATGAACCATTTGGCGGGGTGACGTTATTAACGGGCAGATGCAAATTCGGAAAACCATTATGAAAACCACAAAATTCACCTGCCTGGCTTTGCTGATTTTAACCCTGCCTGCCGCGCGCGGCGAGCCGTTCCGCACGGACATCAATCCGGCGATGCTCTATTATCAGGCCTTCCTGGCCGCGTCAGATTTGTCCCCGGCAGACCATGATTACCTGTTCACCAATCAATGGCAGGGCCAGAAACTCCCGGCACAGTTCGGCGAACTCATTAGCCAGTCCGACGGCGAGTTCAAATTGGTGCGGCAGGCGGCACATACCACGGTGCCTTGTGATTGGGGCATTGATTGGAGCGCCGGGCCGTACACGTTGCTTCCTCACTTGAGCCGCGTCAAGGCGACCGTCCAAATGGCGCAGTTGCGGGCAATCTGGGACCTGCAAAATGACCGTCAAGCCGACGCCCGCGATGATTTGCTCGCGGCCTACACGCTGGCCCGGAATGGTTCACGGGACAACAGTCTGATTGCAGTGCTGGTTCAATTCGCCTCTGAAACCATCGTCCATTGCACCGTGGCGGCAAATTTCGGCCGGTTTTCTCCGGAAACGTTGAAGGCGTTGGTGGACGGATTCGATGCGGCCCCGCCCCGGGGCACGATGGCCAATGCCGTTGCCACCACGGAAGCTCATTGCTTCTCCGATTGGGTGGAGTCGAGAACCTCGGAATTGCGCAAGAAGTATCCCGGTAACGATGCCAAAGTGCTGGATAGCTTTCGTGATGTTTTTGAGGATTGGGGTGGCGGACAGCCGGACACCAATGCCTGGCCAAGGATTGTTAAGGCCGCGGGCGGAACGAGTGAGGGATTTCTCCAACTGGTGCGCGAAATGCAGCCGATGTTTTCGCGCGTCGCCACCATCGGAGCCTTGCCCAAGCCGGAATATGATGACCAGATAAAATTGTTCTACGCGGACATTCACAAATCATCTAACCCACTCGTTGAATACATCTTTCCCGATTTCCAGAAGGCCCGGTCGAGGGAGTTTTCGGCTCTGACGGACTCCGCCATGGTGCGGGCGGCGGTGGAATATAAACTCCATGGCGAAGCCGGATTGCAAAGCGTCAAGGATCCTTACGGCAACGGCCCGTTTCAATTCCAACGCTTTGTTTTCCAGGGCGTGGACCGCGGGTTCGAACTCAAATCCGCCTATGCCGGGCGCGGATATCCGGAGGCAATGATCTTTGTCGAGAAGGATGGACCTCCATTCTACGTTAACGGCGGACCGCAGCGGATTGGCAAACCGGTACAGCCATGATTCACCAAACAACCAGTTGACGAGCCGGACAGTTCTGTCGTGGAACTGTCCGCGTTTTTCGGCTATAATTGAAATGTGTTCACCCTGACTTCAACGTTCGTGGAAACCGAAATCTCAGAGACGCGGAGTCTGCTCGACCAGGCCCGGGCCGGCGACGCCGAAGCGTTCAGTGAGATTTACCGCATCCATGGAACCCGGCTGCTGCGGCAGGCTGTCGCGCTTTGCGGCAACCTCACGCTGGCCGAAGACCTGGCGCAGGACACGTTGGTGGAAGCCTGGAAATGTCTGAGCCGTTACAACGGGCAATGCCGTTTTTTCACTTGGCTTTGCGCGATTCTGCTGAATCGTTATCGCAATGTCCTTCGGGGAAATCGTCTCCGACCTGTTGCTACACCCTGCTCGCAGGATCAGGATGAGTCTGAGAAACAAACTAATCTGCCCGACCACGCCACCTTGCCGGACCGGACCGTCGAACTGCGCGAGCAGGCGATGCTCGTGCGGCAATGCGTCCAGACATTGCCAGCCAAACATCAGCAGGTCATCTATCTGCGTTTTTACGTGGATGATTCATTGGAGGGCATTGCCGCCGCTCTGGGTTGCTCGGTGGGGACGGTCAAATCCCGTTTGTTTCATGCCTTGGACAAGCTGCGGAAAATGAATGCCTTCAGCGCCCAACGGTCTGATTTCAAAACGAAAGGCGGTATGCTATGAAACCTTGTGCTCGAAACCGGAAACCCATTGTCTGGCTGGCCTCGAATGCGCTGGAGGCGCGGCAGGCGCGGCAACTTCAGGCGCATCTGGAAACCTGCGAAGGCTGTCGCCGCTATCTGGCGGAAATTTCAAACGTGACTGAAAGGCTGGTGGCGGCGGAGACAAATTCTAATGTTCAGGCGTCCGAAGTCTTCCACCAAAAATTGGCCGGCAGATTACGGACGGCAAAACCGGATTCCCTTGCAGAAATCCTGGCGGCGTATCTTCGGGGGATCCGGCTGAACTGGCGCGTGGCTTTGCCAGCCATCGCGGTATTGGTGGTTATTGGCGTAACCGTCGCCATCTGGCGGCAACAACCGGTTGTTTCTTCGTCCCCACAAGCCGCCATTCAAACCGCCTCGGTATCGGACGCGAACACTGATCTGGCGCCGACCATTGCCAACTACCAGAGGGTTGCCAATCAATCCCTGGACAAATTGGATGCCTTGCTAACCCGGCAAGGCAACCGGCCGTTGCCGTCCATGCCCATTTATACCGCCTCGACGTTTGGACTTGCACAAGAGTCATTTTGAAAGCGGCCAGTGGATGATTGCACAGATTTCATTTCTCCCCCTCTGCGTCATCTGCGAAATCTGCGGATAGAACTTCGCGTGACAGCCGGCGCGACCAGTCCATCCCGTTTGCGATGCGCCTCGTCCGCCCGTTGCCCTTGCGGCGTTCGGATCACGGATTTCAAATGGTTCACGCATCACCCCGGCCCTCTCCCCTCACTCCATTGGCGGAGAGGGAGAATGTTTTCGCCGTCTCCTTGAAAATTCGCGCGACTGAATTTGCCGGACGCTCATCCGCAAAACCAAAAAACGGCCAGCAGCTGTTCCTTCTCCCGGGGGAGACTTGAGCCGATTGGGAATCGGCGAAAGGAATTCGGCGAAGCCGAAGGCCCGCAGGGCCGAGTGAGCGGGCGCGAGCGAGTCAACGTCAGGATAAGGGCGGGCGTAAAACACAAATCTCATAGCGCCGTCGGCGCGACCAATTATTTCCAAGCTTCCAGTTCCGCTTGCAACTGTTCCACCGGCAAACCGACCACGTTGCTGTACGAACCGGAAATTTCCGAGACAACCAGCTCGCCGTGCTCCTGAATCGCGTAGGCGCCCGCTTTGTCGAGCGGATTTACCCTGGCGAGGTAATCGTCAATTTGCCCGGCGCTCAACGGCCGGAAGGTTACGTCTGTGCTGACGGCGAAAATGCGTTCCTGATGCGCGCGAAGATGAATCAGGCTGATGCCGGTAATGACCTGATGCGTCCGCGTCTGCAACCGCGTCAACATGCGGCGTGCGTCTGCGGGGTTGACAGGTTTGCCCATGATTTCGTCATCGAGAAAGACGAGCGTGTCCGCGCCCAGCACGAGTGCGTCGGGATGCTTTTTTGCGACCACCCGCGCTTTGCGATGCGCGTTGAGCTGGCAAAGCTCCCACGGCGACAAATGTTCGTGCGCCATTTCCGTCACATCGCCGGGGATGATTTGAAAATTCAATTTCAATTGCCGCAGCAATTCCGCACGGCGCGGTGATGCCGAAGCCAGGATGAGTGGCGGCATTTCCATCGCAAAAATCTAAACTCGCCGCGCAAATGTGTCGAGCGGTGGTTTTCCCGACGGTGGATAGCGCGACAACAAGCCGGAAATGTAATGACTAATTCCTGAATCCGAATGACTAAAGAATTCCCAAATGACTCAATGACCAGCGCCAGCCAAGCAGTTTATTCTGACTTCGGGTTTCTTTCGTCATTATGGTTTAGGAATTAGTCATTCCGTAGAGCGGCATGGTTTAGTCATTCGTCATTTCAACTAAAGGCGTGCGCCGAGCGCTCAATTGCGTAAATTCATGTCCATGCACAGCGACCGCCGTATCGTCAACCTAGCCCTCATCGGGTTCATGGGCACCGGCAAAACGTCCGTCGGCCGGCTGGTGGCCGACCTGTTGCGCTTCGATTACCTCGACACGGATGAACTGATTCAATCGCGGACCGGCCGGACCATCACCGACATTTTTGCCAGGGACGGCGAGCCGGCTTTTCGCGAGCTCGAACAACAGGTCACCGGGGAACTTTCCACGCGCGAACGCACCGTCATCGCCACCGGCGGCGGTCTGCCGACCAGACCGGCGAATCTGGCCAGTCTCAAAAAACACGCGTTGGTTGTCTGCCTCTGGGCTTCGCCCGAAAAAATTTGGGAGCGCGTGAAAAACCAGACGCATCGTCCCCTGCTGCACGGACCGGATCCGCAGAAAAAAATCCGCGACCTGCTGGCCGCGCGCGAGCAGTTTTACCGGCAGGCCGACGTGCTGATCAACACGGACATCCGGTCCGTCCGCGAAGTCGCGCAGCAGGTCGTGCATCAGTTCAAATTCGCGCAATCGAAGCGGTGATGAAGGAGCCAAACGACAAGGTAGCGCAGGCGTCCCGCCTGCACCGTCGGTTTTGCAGGCGGGACGCCTGCGCTACAATCTCATGAAAGCGGCCATTCGACAGCGGGCGCTTGAATTGGAATTTGATGATTGCCGGTTTACGACTGCCGCGGTGCCCGCCAGCGCGGAGAAATTCCAAAACTGGCTGACGGGGAAGCAGCACGGTGAAATGACTTGGCTCGAACGTTCCGCGCCGAAGCGCATTGATCCATTGAAAGTCCTGCCCGGCGCGAAAAGCATCATCTGTCTGGCGGCAAGTTACGAAATAGAAATTCCGAACTCCGAACTCCGAACTCCGAACTCCGGCTTGGTCGCCCGCTACGCCCGCTTCTCCGACTACCACGAGGTGCTCGGCGAACAATTGAAGGTGCTGACGGAATTTGTGAATCAACTCGGCGGCGACGGGACCCGCTCATTGTGGTATGTGGACACCGGGCCATTATTGGAGCGCGACTTTGCCCAACGCGCCGGACTGGGTTTCATCGGCAAACACACGAACGTTATCAGCCGGCAGTTGGGGAACTGGATTCTGATTGGCGAAATCATCACCACGCTGGAATTGGAGCCGGACGCGGCGGAGAAAAATCATTGTGGCAGGTGTGTGCGCTGCATTGCCGCCTGCCCCACCAACGCGATCACCGCGCCTTTCCAATTGGATGCCCGCAGTTGCATTTCCTATCTGACCATCGAAATGAAAGGTTCCATCCCGGTTGAGCTGCGACCGGCCATCGGCAACCGGATTTTTGGCTGCGACGATTGCCTGGCGGCGTGTCCGTGGAACCGGTTTGCGCGGGAAGGGAAAATGATGAAGGCCCACGTGCGCCCGGAGTTGGCCGCGCCGGACTTGATTGAGTTGCTGCAACTGGACGACGCCGGTTTCAAGTCGCGCTTCGCCGGCACGCCGATTTTGCGGGCAAAACGCCGCGGCCTGCGGCGAAACGTCTGCGTCGCCTTGGGAAACACTGGCGACGAATCCGCCCTACCCGCTTTGGAAAAAGCCGCCGGAGAAGCCGAGCCGTTGATTGCCGAACATGCGCAATGGGCCATTGCCCAAATCGAATCGCGACAGAAAATTGGGTAGTGTATCAATTTGAAGGTAGGGACAGCGCGCCGCGCTATCCGGACGCCTCGGCGAGGCGTCCCTGCCATTGAAAATGACACACTACCGAAAATCGCTGGCGCTTGACTTCCGGCGGGGGTGATACAGTTTGGGGTTGTCTGGCCACATTTTTAACTGATATGAAAGCTTATCAACTCACCGCTGCGACCGGACCGGACGCGTTGCGCCTCGTGGAACTGCCCGAACCTCAACCCGCGCACGGACAGGTGCTCGTGCGGGTGCGCGCGACTTCGCTCAACTACCGCGATCTCATGGTGGGTGACGGCCGTTACGGCAAAGTCGCCCTGCCGCTCATTCCCCTTTCCGATGGCGCGGGTGAAATTGCCGCTGTGGGTGAAAGTGTCACGCGCTGGAAAACCGGCGACCGGGTAGCCGGCACATTTTTTCAGGGCTGGCAATCGGGACCGTTCCGGCGCGAAACGACCTACACCGCGCTGGGTGGCGCAATGAACGGGATGCTGGCGGAATACGTGGCGCTATCCGAAGAGGGCGTGGTCGCCATCCCGCCGCACTTGAGCTTCGAGGAAGCGGCGACGCTGCCCTGTGCCGCGCTCACTGCCTGGCAGGCATTGGTCACGCGCGGAAATGTTTCCGCCGATGAAACTGTGTTGTTGCTCGGCACCGGCGGAGTTTCCATTTTCGCGTTGCAGTTTGCCAAAATGCACGGGGCGCGGGTCATCATCACGTCCAGCAGCGACGCAAAACTCGCGCGCGCCCGAACGCTCGGTGCGGATGAAACCATCAATTACCGGTCCGTGCCGGATTGGGAAAAGGAAGTCTTCCGCCTGACGGGCGAGGCAGGTGTGGACCAGGTCGTCGAAGTTGGCGGCACGGGGACTTTTGTGAAATCGCTGCGCGCCGTTGCGCCCGGCGGCCAGGTCCATCTGGTGGGTGGCGTCAGTGGTTTTACCAGCGACGTGCCGCTCGCTGAAATCATCCGCAAACTGGTCATCGTGCGCGGCATTTACGTGGGCAGCCGCGCGATGTTCGAGGCGATGAATCGCGCCATCGCGCGCCATCAAACCAAACCAGTGATAGATCGTGTTTTCGGATTTGCCGACGCGCCTGCGGCCTACCGGTATGAGCAGAGCGGCGCGCATTTCGGAAAAGTCGTCATCACCGTCTGAAGGGCACAAAGGCCGTGGCAACCCCACCAAGTGGGAAAAAACCGGTCCTCCTTCCTCGTCCTCGAACCTTCGACGTTGGACGTTCGATGTTGAATGTTGGGTGTTGCATCCTACAGCATCTCTATCTGCCGGCTCCCAACGTAGCCCAGGCGTCCCGCCTGTCTTCATCTTCGACGTTCGATGTTGGATGTTGAATGTTGGGTGTTGAACCCGAAAACCGAAGTTGATCGGAGCGCCGGCCTCCGGCCCGGCACAACTTCGGTTTTCGGGTTGAATCCTCCAGCATCCCCATCTCCCGGCTCCCAACGCAGCCTAGGCATCTTGCCTGCCCTTCTTTCCCATCTCCCAGACCCTAAACACTGTCCAGCGGACTCCTCACTCCCAACCCCGGCTTTTGCATCACATGCGTGTAGATTTGGGTGGTCGTCACGTCTTTATGCCCGAGTAAATCCTGTAGTGTACGAAGGTCCGTTCCCGCCTCCAGCAAATGGGTGGCAAAACTGTGCCGTAGTGTGTGCGGTGTTACGGCTTTGCGAATCCCGGCAATGCGCGCTACGGCCTTCACCGCTCGTTGCACGCTCAGACTGTTAACGTGGTGTCGTCCGCGCAGCCCGCTTTCCGGGTCCACCGAAATCGTCTTGGATGGAAACACCCATTGCCAAATCCATTCACAATCGGCCTTGGGATATTTCGCCTTCAAAGCACCCGGCAACCAGACACCGCCCAATCCGGTCTGCAAATCGCGTTGGTGCAATCCCTCCACACGTTTCAGGTGTTCCGTGAGTGGAGTTCGCAGGGACTCAGGCAAAATCGTTACCCGGTCCTTGAACCCTTTGCCGTCGTGAACCACAATTTGGCGGCGGTCAAAATCCAGGTCTTTTACCCCGTGAGATATTGGCTCAAATGTAGCAATACGCTGACATGCTCGGCTATCTCACGGGGTGAACCCCGTGAGATACCGTCGCAAGCGTCCCTTGATGTAGCGTTTTCCCCACGCGCTCTTGAGATATTTTTCGCGCTGGGCGGCATCACTCTCATTCAGACAACCTTCCCAATAAATCAGCTCTAACGGGACTCGTCGTTTTGTGGAAGCAACCTGACCGTTGTTGTGCGCCAGCAACCGTGCTCGTAAATTTCTGGTCAAGCCAACATATAACTGACCATCCTTGGTTGAGCGCAGCACATAAACGTAGCAGTAAGTTGGCATTTTCAGTTATCTCACGGGGTGAACTCGCAGCCTCAAACCCTCCATCAGTCGCAGGCCTGTGCCATACAACAGCCGGGCCAGCAACCCGAACGTGCCGTCCATTGCCCGCAGCAACCGGGTCACTTCTGCCTGGCTCAACACAACGGGTATGCGGGGCAGTCGGTGCGGACGTTCAACATTTCCCAATTGATCGAACGGCTGATGCAAGACCTCCCGATAAAGGAAAACCAGTGCGTTGAGCGCCTGATTTTGAGAGGACACTGCCACATTTCTGGCCTTGGCTAAATGGGTCAAAAAGGCTTCGACCTCAGCCTTGCCCATTTCGCGGGGGTGGCGCTTGCCGTGAAAGAAGATAAACTGCCGTATCCAGTTCCAATAGGCCGACTCGGTACGCGGGGAAAACTGCTTAAAACGCATCACCTCATGCAGTTGCTCGCGTAAACGCAGTTTGGGATTGGGAATGAGGCCTTCGCGGGGTGGGAATGTAGTATTTGCCGGTGCCATATTGAACGGGTTTTGTATGCAAATTGTGCTGGACAAGCCAGTTAAAAAGGATTAGGTAACGTTTTGTGAAAGTGGATATGCAACAGTTTTGTAGCATACTTACGAGTTAGACCACGTTGCACGCATGACCACTACCACACACAAGCGAGCTTCAAAGTGGTTGAAGTTTGCTGCTATGTCTGTCGTTGCTCCTTTGTTGGCAGGCGGCATTCAGTCCGCATGGATTGCTACTCACGGTGGTTCGTTCGAGTATTACCAAGCGTTGTTTTATCCACATAGAGGAGTTGTTGACCTCACAGTTAGCATTCCGATTGTTGTAGGCATCGAGGCGTTGGTTACATTTTTCGTCATTTTGGGTTTGGCGAAGGTGAGATTGTGGCTTGCTTGGCCAGCCTTTTTGTTTTGCTGCGCACTTTGGATTTATGTGGCGTTCATCAGCATTGCCCGTGCGTCGTGAGACGTGGTCTAACACCGCGCTGGAGCCAACGCCGACTGCCCCTTGAGTTTATGGATGGTTTGGGTTATACAACGATTATCGGATTTGCGGAGCCACTCGCCCGTCGGCGTGGCTCAGCTTTGGATCGTTAGACCTCATGACGCAGCACCAAGACACGCGGCTGACGGTGAGACATTATCGCGCCACACTGGAAGGCGTAGAGACTCAGTTCGCACTCATCCGGTTCGCATTGAGCGCGCTTTCAAAGAATGCGATTAAGGGATTTTTTAAGGCGCGTCTGCATCATCAGCTTGATGCTATCAGCAGAGGTTTTCAGAGTCTCAAGGCCACGGCGCAGGGTGATGAGCTTGAGCAGTGGAAGCAGAGTGAGGAGATGCTGCGAGAGTTCATCCAGAAAAAGCATCGGAAGGATTCCAAGCCGGCAGACACGAGATTTAAGATTGAGTTTTCTGAAGACCGCCTGAATCAGAGCGAGTTGCTACTATTGGTTGCCCATTTTGAGTCGTTTATGAAGGAGGTTCACCGCAGATTTCTGAGTGCGGCTCCGGGGAGGGTTTTCAGCAAGCGCGACACGAAGTTCATGCTTCGTGAGCTTTTTGAAGATTCGACAGTGAGTTATTCCAGCAAGTTTCTCACGGAGTTGGTGGCCAAGGAAGTCAAGTTCTTGGATTCGCAGCGAGCGGAGCGCCGAGCCGAATATTTTTCAGAGCATTTCGGTATTTCGTTTGGCTCTCAAAAGGAGATTGATGATTTGAAGGATATTATGGACACCAGAAATAAGATTTCCCATGAGATTTATTTTTCGCCTCCTCGCAGTTTTGAGCAAGTAAGAGGTCAGCCTCTCGTGTCAGACCAGATGCTCAAAAGGGCGCGGCGGCTTTTTATGGACATTCCGCAGCGTTGCATCGAGGCCGGTGCTAAAGTGTATCAGTCATATTTCCGGTATCCATGAGGTCTAACACCGCGCTGGAGCCAACGGCCACTGCCCCTTGAGTTTTGGAGGTTTGAGATATGACAATTGATAAGTCCAGATTGCATTCGGAGCTTGGCCGCCCGTGGCCGTGGCTCAGCTTTAGATCGTTAGGCCACTTTGAGCGCGCAAAAAACATATACAAATCCAGAATCGTCGGTGTCTATTTGTTGATATGAAAACTGCACTCACAATTCTACTATCGGGCTTGCTCCTATGCGGCTGTTCGCAGAAGCAGGCGTCATCCACAGCGAAGTCAACCGCGAACGAGCGGCAAGAAGTACTCCACCAGAAGTTTGTTCAGAGGACGGCTCAAGACGAGGGGAAGTTCACACCAGAGCAACTCCGCGATGCGGAGCAACTGTATGAGGCCGCCAACAAAGAAATAGGCACTCCTGACGCGAAGGCGAGTCTGCAGAAAATGATTCAGCAAAATCCCGGCATCAATCGCACGGGCTGCGCCATGCTGATGCTTGCCCTAATTTCGCAAGGTGCTGATCAGGTCAAGTATCTTCAAGATAGCATTGATAAATACAGCGATTGTTTTTACGGGGACGGCGTTCAGGTTGGAGCTTACGCGCGATTCTGTCTAGCCACGTATTACAGGAGCACAGGCGAAACGGGTAAGGCGAAGGCACTATTTGACGAAATCAAGGCCAAATATCCCGATGCGATAGACCATCATGGCGAGCTTTTAGTGGATAGGATTAAGCCATGACCATGTGGTTTAGTTTCACATTTGGAGTGCGACAAACCATGCTTTTGATCAGCAACAGTTTACGGAGAATAAGACATTTCTGTTTCGATGCAAACCCTTACGCCTTAGAAAGAAGGGGCTTGCGTCGGAACAGAAATGTCTGGAGGGCAGCTTCTTCCGATTTGTCGCACTTCGAACTTGAATCCACCCCAACTTCCTCAACTCATGCCTTCTTTTTTCGTTAGGCTGCTTAAAGTCATGATCGCCCCCCTCGCAAAATCCATTGATTGGTCAGTTCTTCAGATGGCGCACGCCATCATTAAGCTGAGACCGGTGCCCGAGGCGAAATGGAGATTGGCCGAAGCGCTCGAATTTCTGAACGGGCCGGACTCCTTCCCCGCCGTAAGCCAGCCAGCGCGGATTGAGTTTTGTGGGCCGCGCAATTTCAAATTTCCCACGCCGCGCCCGTGCCAGGATGAGGAGAACAACATCGTTTATGGCCGGCTCTATCGCTGTGCGGAGCGCTGGCGGGAACGGCCGGCGATCATTCTCCTGGATGGCAATCCTGCCGTCGGTTATCACTTCGCGTTTCCATTGTTTGCCCGCTGGCTCAATCGGGCAGGATTCAATGTGGCCACTTTGATCGCTTCCTACCATCTCAAGCGCCGTCCGCGCCGACCCCTTGAATGGAGTTGTTTGGCCTTTGCGCGGGTTATGACACAGAATGTCGCCGAGATTCGCGCGCTGACTGGGTGGCTGCTTGATGAAGGTTGCCCATCCGTGGGGATTGTGGGTTTTTCGTTTGGTGGATATCTGGCGGGATTGATTGCGTGCAGCGATCCGCGCATCGCCTGCGCCGTTCTGACCGTGCCCGCCGTGCGCCTGACGACCTCCCAGTCGGTCGTCTCGCGGCAGCGTCGCGAAGCGCTCGACGCTCTAAGGCCTGCACAAGAAGCAATCGATACGACTCGCTTAAATCTGCTTCTATCCCAGCCAGTCATCCCGAAAGAGAATATCTTGTTGATTGAAGGAATTAATGATTTGTTAGCGCCGAGGCAACCAATCGAGGACCTCTGGCAAAAGTGGCAGCAGCCGGAAATCTGGCGATTGCCTCATGGCCACATCAGTGCGCTGTTTGTGCCAGGCTTGACGGGCCGCGTGCTTGACTGGCTGGCACCGCGATTAAACAGGCCGTTTAGGCCCGACCGGGAAACGCCGCCTAATATATGTTAGGCTGCATTACGCCATGAGATCGTTTATTCGCAATCTTACACCCCGTGGTGAGGTTTTTCTTGTCTTCGCGGTTTGTTTTGGATTGGGCATCATCAGGCGAAACATTGGGCGGCATCTTATGCCTGGAGCTCCGCTACACGGCGAGTTTGGCCTGGTGGCCCTAGCCATTTACCAATTATTGGTTTTGGCGCTGGTATTTCTCTACATCGGACGAATCCGTGGTTGGTCTTTTGCATCATTCGGTTTTCAGATTTCCTGGAAGTGGACCGGTCTGGGTGTGCTGTTGTTTGTGCCAGCGAAGTTGATTTTTGTGTTGGAAAGGATGATCGTCAGCCCAAACACAGCAGGTTTGCTGGCGGGACAGATTGCACTTCCAATCATCATCATCAGTTCCATCATAATGGGCATTTTCGAGGAGTTGATGGAGGTCGGTTATATTATCAAGGTGACAGAGAAATACGGCATGTGGTCGGCAGTCTTTATAAGTGCGCTCATCCGAACGGTGATACACGCCTACCAAGGAGCGGCTGGAATGGCGTGTGTTTTGGTCATAGGCGTAACATTCGGACTGGTTTATTGGAAGTTACGGCAGTTATGGCCGCTTATTGTAGCGCACATATTGATTGATATTATTGGATCTCTAGGGTTAGCGCACCATGCAGCCTAACAAGACGCGAGGCTGTGTGAAAACTCTCGGCAGGATTGACGGTTAAAAGCAGGGACGAGAAGTAATTGTTACAGTTCGAGATTTTTCTACACAGATGGAAAATTCCGGTCGGGCTGTGGTGGGAGCGTTTACCGGAGTTATAGCAGCCAACGAATGGAAAAAAGGGCGTGCCGCCCCGGTTTCAGGCGCTTTGCGGGACTTTCACCCCTACTGCCAACATCCGTTTCTCGAAGCTCACCAGGTTGAGCACCCGTTTGAGATTGTACGCCAGCGTCGTCAGACTCCATTCGCACCGTACTTTCTCCAGGCCCTTGAGCAAAAAGTGCGTGTACCCAAACCAGCGTTTGATCGTTCCAAAGGGATGTTCGGCCAACATCTTCCGCAACTTGAACTTCCAGGGCTGCGCCGCCATCCGCGCCGCCATCGCTTCCATCAACCCTTCGTTCGCCTCCCGCGTGATCCGGCGGTTGGCTTTGTTCCGCGTACACTGTTTCTTCAACGCGCAGCATTGACAACCACTGGCCTGGTAGTATCTCAGCTCGCGCCCCAGTTCATACGTGGCGAACCGATACGTCAACGCCGCCCCCGCCGGGCACACATACGCATCCTTGTTGGCGTCATACTGGAACCGGCTCTTGCCATATAATCCCCGCGCCGTGTTGGCGCTCGTGTCCGCCTTGGGCACGTAGGCCGTGAGCCCCTGCTCGGCACACCGGCTCACTTCCGCCGCGTTGTAGTAGCCTGCGTCGGCCACCACTTCGGCCTGTTTCAATTCCAGATTCGCCTTGGCCGCCAGCGCCACCTCGGCCAGTTGTTGGAAGTCCGTCACCGCGTTGGTCACGTCGTCCGCGGCAATCAGTTTGTGCCGGGCGTCCACCGCTACCTGCGCGTTGTAGCCTACGATCAGCCCTTGCGCCGTGGGCATCTTGCGCGTGTCTGGATCGGTCACGCTGATTTGCTTCTGCTCGTCGTCCAGTTGCGCCAGCAGTTCCTTGTGCCAGTCCTGCTTTTCCCGCAACGCCGCAATCTTCTGTTCCAGTTCCGTTTTGTTCAAGGCCGCGGCGACCGGCTCCGCTGCGTCGGCGCTGTCCAGTGCTTGCAAATACTCCGTCAGCCGGGCATCGGCCCGCGCGATCAGATCCTCCAGTTTGGCGGCATTGAAGTTCGCCTCCCGCGCGTTGACCGCCCCGAACTTGCTCCCATCAATAGCCAGCAGTTCGCCCCCGAACAATTCCAGTTTCCGGCACAACACGTTAAACTGCCGGTTCACCGCCCGTAGTGGTTTGAGGTTGTCCTTCCGGAAATCGGCGATGGTTTTGAAGTCCGGCGTCAGTTTGCCCAGCAGCCAGATTACTTCCACGTTGCGGTGACATTCGGCCTCCAGCAGCCGGCTGGAACGAATCCGATGCAGATAGCCATAGAGGTAGAGCTTGAGCAGCGCGGCCGGATCATACGGTGGCCGGCCCGTAGCGGCGACTTGGGCTTTGGCAAAGCCCAGTGCGTGCAGATCAAGGGAGGCGACGAAGGCGTCGAGGAAGCGCACCGGGTTTTCAGGCCCGACATAATCCTCCAGCCGTTCGGGAAAGAGCAGCGTTTGGGAGCGGTCCAGTCCGGTGCGATGCTTCAGGCTTGTCACTGACCAACCCCAGGAGTATTTGTTCAATCCATGACGGAGTTTTCACACGGCCTCGCGCTGGAGCCAACGCCGACCGCCCCTTGAGTTTATGGAAGGTTTGAGTTATACAACGATTATCGAGCTTGCGGAGCCACTCGCCCGTCGGCGTGGCTCAGCTTTGGATCGTTAGGCATTGTTCGCGTTTATGATAGAGCGATTCATCTTCGGGATGCACTGGAAGCATGACGGGAAGATGTATTATGACGAGTTGCCAGCGGACTCGAAAGAGGAGGCAGCAGAGTATTTTATAGACCACATGCGCGACGACGTTTCTTTGGTTCGCGTAGAGCTGGTTGGTCCGAATGAGGGCGGCGTTCGAGAGTTTGTTCTTTCGCCGAACTCGCCGTTTAGCCCATTGAAGGCGCGTCGCAGAATGGACATAGATGAGGATGCCAGATGACCACGCTGCCTAGCACCACGCTCGAGCCAATCCCGACAAACAGCATCGGGAATTGCAGCGGGCGAATCACTGTCCCTTCCGCCTTCGCTCACGTCTTTGTTTCGCTTCGACGTGGCAGGTCGCTACGGCGTGACAAGTGAGATTTCGGTTGCGAGTAGTTACTTCGTCGGAGCAAAAGCCTCGACAAATTTCAACATGCCGCGCACGTCATGATAGTTCGCCTTCCAACTGTTGGCCAAGGTGGTGTCCTTGGGCCGGCCATCGGCGGTGACGGCGTATAACCAGACGCCGTCCTTCGGGTCGGCCTGGCAGGTTTTGATGAAGCGCAATTCCTTATCCAACGCCGTTTCATAGCGCGGGTCGCTTTGGTGCTGCAGGGCGTCGGTCAACGCAGCCATCATTTCCGCCTGGATCCACCAGACTTTCTCCGTGTCATTCGCCGGTTGGTCGTCCAAACCCCGGCTGTAAAGTCCGCCGTGCTCATCGTCGTAACCGTATTTCAGCGCGTGATTGAGCAGCGCGTAAAAATGGTCCCAGGACGGTTTCCGGCCCAGAACGGTTTCCGCGCGGACCATCAGCCAGGCGAATTCGACGTTGTGGCCGTAGGACAATCCGTCGCGTCCGGGACCGGTGACCGGCTTCCAATCGAACTGCCGGTAAAACGTGCAGTGGGCGGGGTTATCCGGATAAAAATACGTCTGGTTCAGGCGCAACGCCTCAATCAACGATTCCTTCACCGCCGGGTCATGGCTGGCGTCATACAATTCAGTCAACGCTTCCATCCAGTGCAGGTGCGCGTTGGCACTTTTGTAACCGACGATCTCGACCGGATCCCGCGGGTCGCCGGGTGAAAGCAATTTCCACTCGCGGTCGGCGTGCTCGAACCAGCCGCCGTTTTTGTCATCGTGCACATGCGCCTGGACCTTGTGATACAATTCCAGCGCGTGGCGCAGCGCGTCCGGATCGCCGCTCGCATGGTAGTACTCGACGAAGGCATAGATCACAAACGATTCGCCGTAGAGAAATTTGCCGTCGTTGATGGGCTTTCCCGTGAGGGTCGTGCTCCAAAAGTAACCGCCGTTTTGCCGGTCAAGAAAATGGTCGAGCAGAAAATGGTAACCTTGTGTGGCTGCCGACAAATAATTCCGGTTGGTATTGCTGAAACCGGCGAGTTGCGCGCGCGAAAACGCCCAGACCATCCGGCTTTGGGTGACGATCTGCTTTTCCGTTGGTTGTTGGCGGCCTTGGACCGCGTCGTCGTCGAGCAGATAGCCGCCCCGATTGGTGTCCTGCGCCGTGTCGAACCAGTAGGGCAGAACTTTTTCCGCCAATTGCGTCCGCATTTCTCGGGCTGGACCGGAAAAGTCCGCCGCGCCACCGCGCGACACGAAGAGCGGAAACATGGCTAGAAATGCGGGAAGCACAAAACCAGAGGTCAGCCAATTGCGATGCATGGCCCCAACTTTTCAAGTTCGGGGCGATAATTCAAGAACCAATCAATCCTTGGCGAGTCGCTAATTCACGGGACAGGGGTGATTGTTGCTGGTACGTTTGTAACTTTCGGCGGGCCGAGGCTACTGACGAGCCGGCGTTGCTGCATTTCGGCGCGGCACGTCCGGCTTGCGAGGACGCTCGCCCCACCGAACCATACCACTCCCAAAATGCAACGTCCGCTTTGATGCGCGCCAGCGGATGATCCGAGCAGAATGGGACGAGGACGCAAAAATAACCGAGTGCTTCAATTATTCAGGCCGCCTTCGGTGCAATGCCATAAGCACCAGGAACAGTAAAAGCGCAAGCACGAGCGCGCCGCCATAAAAACGGGACTTGAACAAATCGAGGAGGTTAAAGGCCGGCGGCTGTTCGGGCGGTTGCAGGTCGGCCATCAGTTGCTCGTAACGGCCGATAATGCGATACAGCCCGTTAATTTCTAACATCTCCGTCTCCGTAAGTTTCTTCTTGGGAACGGTACGGTCGGTGTAGAAGTATTTGGTCATGCTGTTGAACTCCAATTCGCGGCCCAAGTACACCACGTTCGGATTCAAGTCCGACGTGACGTAATCAAATTTGGCATAGGGAAATTGCTGGGTAGTGCGGACATCCACCCGGTTGAAGTCCGGCTTTTCGGCGCCGGGATGGAACCATCCACCCGGTCCGAATTCCGCCACCCGCATATAAGATTTGCGGGGCAGTTGGGTCACGGGTTGATTGACGATGTCTTTGACCCGTTGGTTGGCCTCGTCCATCTTCAATTGGGCGGCGGCACTACGCGCCTGCGTCAGGTTCGTCGGTTGGGCAAGAAGCGCTACGCCGGACAAAACCATGAGCAGGAATGGCAAGAACCAAACGGGCCATAGCCCGCGCTGCTTGAACCCGTTGCCGGCTGTGAATTCCCGGTTTGAAATTGCGCGGACAAACGGCAGTTGGCCGTGGGCTTCGGTCATTCTGAAGCGTCTGTATCAAACCGCCAAACGCGGGTCAAGAGTCAAACGGGTGAGAAACAAAACGGTGCAGGTTGCGTTGAAAAATGCGCGCCAATCTGCGTCAACTTGCGTGTCATTCTGCCAACACTTTCAATTGTTCCGCATTCAGCGGTTGCGGACGACCGCCAATCGCCGCACGGATGGCCTTCACGTCATCGGCGCTCACCGGGGCGGCTCTATTGCCCCACGATCCGCGTATGTAGGTCAACACGTTGGCGAGGTCGGCATCGGACAGCGCCGCGCCCATCGGCGCCATGGACAGGTTCCAATCCTTGCCCTCGACTTTGAGCGGCCCGTTGAGACCGGCCAGCGGGATATGCGTCAGACCGAAAAAACCCTTCGTGTTGACCCATTCCGAACCGGCCAACGGCGGGGCCTGACCAAGCTTGCCGAGGCCGTCGTTGCCGTGACACAAACCGCAAACCTGTTCATAAACCACTTTTCCGCGCACCAGTGCCGCGCCCGTGGCGGACTTCGGCTGGAACATCTCCAATTCTGCAGCAGAGGCGTAAGGTTGATACACATTCGCGTCGAACCAGCCGCTGTGATGGTCAAAATAAACCGCTCCGAGGAACAACAACGCGAGCGTCAGCATGACAATCCAAATCGGGACTGACGAGCGCGTGGCCGCCGGCTCGGCGCCGAACCGCACCGAACAGGATTTTGCTTCGTCGCTCACGGGCTATGGCGTGAAAGGCGCGCTATACAACGGCACGTTGGCGCGCAGGCTCAGAAGATACGCCGCCAGTTGCTTCGCTTCCGGTTTCGGCACCACTTCATAGCCGGCAGGCGGCTCGAATCCTTTCGGGAAAACCAGGGCGTCCGGCGAGGGCGCGTTGCCAATTTTGCGAATTTTAAAGAGGTAACGGAACGGCGGCATCGTGGAATTTTTCACCTCGCTGGGCGGCGCATAGAGGTGGACTAACTGCCAATTCGCGTCCGGCGCGCGCACGCCGGCGTTTGATAAATCAGGTCCGACGCGCAGACTTCCAATTTGAACCGGATAATCGTAAAGAAAATCTTCCGCAACGCTTTGACGCGTCCCCCACCCGATTCGCGCGATGTCCGGCCCGGTGGCGACGATGTGAATCTCGGCTTTGCCGCCGGCGGCGGAAATTTTGTCGGATACGGCGACAGCTACTTCCTTGGCGAGGCCGTTCAATTTCAGGGTGGAAACGAGATTGCTCACCACCGCCGGATCTTTGCCCGCGCTGGTCAACTCCACGTTGCAAGCAACGCCGCTTTGCCGGACCTGTTCGGTGTGACAGGCGGCGCAGCCGTTGGCGCGATAAACCTGCAACCCCAAATTCGCTTCGCCGGGCCGGCCGACCGGATAGAGGTCGGTTGAATTGAGAATGGTGGTTTGTTTCGCGCCGCCGAGTTGCCGCGTTGGCGCGAGCACGAAACCGCACCACGAAAGGCCGAGCGCGACGAACACCGCAAGAAAAACCAGCGCGCCGTTTTTCATGCCTTCACCTCCTTGTCGCGCCGTAGTGAAGCGAAGGCGGACCCGGTTTCACCTTCGGTCGCCAGCGGCGTTTTCACGATGGCAAGGACCTTTTTGAGCAGCGCGAGTTTCCAAACAAACGTCAGCCCGAAAATATTCAGGGCAAACAAAATGTTGCCGAGCAGCAGAAACAACAAGCCGGTGGTGCTGGCGCGCAGGAATGGCAGCGTCGCCTTGGCCACGTCCACGGGCGCGACACCCGGATCCGCCCACTTCAGGCCTTGCACCACGCCGCCGATGGCCAGCGGTACGACGAGCAGCAGGATGCCAAGCATTGAAATCCAGAAATGTACGCGCGCCAGTTTCGGAAACGGCCATTCAAAGCCGACCACCCGCGGCAGGAGGTAATAAATCGCGCCGAACATGGTCATGGCGAAGAAGCCGTAAAGTTGCAGTTGCGTCTGTGCCGGTCCGAACCACGTGAATTCCGTCACCCGGCTGATTTGCGGGCACGCCATCGCGATGAGCATCAATGACGAGACTACAAACGCCGCGAGGCCGAATCGGATGAAACAAAACGGTCCGCCTGCCGGCTCAGAGTGCGACGAACCACGAAGCGTCTTCCACATGATGGCGATGACGGCGAGAACGGGAATGATGGTCAGGCTGCCAGCAACGGCGCTCAACGACGGCATCCATGCCGGCAGCGGCGCACCGGCGGGAATGCCGTTCCAGGTGCCGAAAAGAATCAGAGTCCAAAACGCGAACAGCGCGAGGTGGTGACTTTGCAATCCCGGCGAGCCGGGAACGAACTTCGGCAGGAAGTAAAACGATACGCCGAGTCCGGCCAGACTGAGCCAGACGAAGAGCAAATTGTTGGCAAACCAAAAATCAATCGCGGCCTGGACGACGCCGCGCACCGGCCACGCGACGAGGAACAGATTGCCCGTTGCGTAAATCCAGGGGAACCACAACAGTGCCGCGAGCAAAAACCAGTGCGACGGGAACAGTTCCCACTCGCGCCGCTGGCCAAACGTGGCCGTGGCGGAAATCGCGATGAGCAGAAACGCCGTGAACAGCACTACGGAGCCGCCGTGCGCAAATTCCAGCCACGCGAACCCGGTGGTGTCGCCGAGAAGAATGCCAACAAGCCCGACTAGCACGCCAAGATGCCAGAGGTTCGCAGCGACCACCGGCACGAACGGAAGGCATAGCGGCGCCCGGCTCAAGCGCGCAAAAATCCAAAGCATCACGCCGAGCGCCGCCGGAATGCAAAAACCATAAAGCAGTGCGTTGTCGGCAGCGGGCTGCACCCGACCGTAGGTGAGCCACGGACAATCAGCCAGAAAACCGGCCGCGTGAAATTTGATCGAGGCAATCATCGCCAGCACGGAACCGATGACGAGCCACAGCGCCGCGCCGCCAAACAGCGCCAGCAACGGCACGCGGCACGACGCGTCCAGCTTCGGGTCTGGGGTCTGGGGTCTGGGGTCTGGCGGTTGCATTTTGGTCATTCAAATGGGTTGGATTTCGCGGGGGCTGCCGGCGCCGGTGCGGTGGCTTTCTCGACACGGGCAATCAGATTCGAGCGCGCGGCGGCGGGATTTTGCCATTCGTTTTCGGTGATTTGCAGTGCAACGGAAATCGGCAGGCGCACGATGCCATGGTTTTGGTCAATCCAACCGGGATGGGTGAGGGCGTTGGATTCGGCAGTGCGCAATTCGGCCAGTGCCTTGGCGCGCGCGGCGGCACGGTCGGCGTCAATCGCAGGCGGGTGGGCCGAATATTTCATCGCCAAAATGAACGCGGCGATAATGAAAAAGGCAATGATGAACCCCAATGCCGCCGCGGCGGCGCCATTTTGGATGCGGTGGTTCGTTTCCTGATTCATCGTCCGCCTCCGGTGGTTTGCGTGCCGATCAGGTCAGCGTCGGCAATACCCATGGCTTCGAGCAGGCGCGGGTCTTTCGCCGGGAAAGGCGCGTGCGCGTTGAAATCTTTCAGGAAAACCCAGCCCAACAGCCCGCCCATGAACGCCAGGCAGCCGAATTGCACCGGAATCCAATGCCACGGATAGCCCGCCGCGTGCGCCCCCGGCAAGATATTGAACGACAAATCCACAAAATGCATCAGCCACGCCCACACACAAACCGGCAGCATGATTTTGAAACTGGATTTGACGCGGATGGGCAGCAGCACAAAAAACGGCAGCAGGAAATGGCCGAAGATGATGACCATGCTGATCCCCCACCATGAACCCTGTTCGCGCTGGATATACCAGAAGGTTTCTTCGGGAAGGTTGCCGTTCCAAACGACAAAATATTGCGCAAAATGGACGTAGGCATGGAACAGCGTGAACGCAAAAAGCAGCGTGCCGAGGAAATAAAATTGGTTGTCGTGCAGCACGTCATGCAAAATGCGCTGGCGTTGCAGGACCAGCGCGACAACATACGCCGTCGCCAGCATCACCCACACGCAATCGGCGAAGAAGCACAGGCCGTAGATGGTCGAGGACACCTGATATTGCAGCGCCTGCATCCAAATGATGCCGGAAAGTGTGACGGTGGCCGCGAATGCCAGAATCCCCCACCCTGAATGAAATCGCATCCGGTAGGTGCAACGCGCCTCGCCGGTTTCATCCTGTTTTAGCGACCAATACCGCAGCCGCGACGTCAGCAACCACCAGACGCCGAAGAACAAGGCCGACACGACGTAAAACCCGGGCAGCGTGAACAGCGGCCATTTCGCCATCAGCGCGCGGTCGGTGTGGGGGTTTATGTCCATCCACGGATAAATCAGCGGCGCGAGCAACGCCACCGGCACGAACAAAACCGCCAGCCACGGACACAACAGCGCGGCGATGTGTTCGCAGAACCGGCGGGTGGCGACCGACCAGCCCGCATCGGTCAAATGGTGAATGAGAACGAGGAACAGCGCGCCCAGCGCAATGGTCAGGTAAAAAATGAATGCCAGCAGCCAGGAATAACCGAATTCGCGCAAGTTAATCCCCGCCCCGGCCACGCACAGGAAACCGCCGACCACCATCAAAATCGCAGGCGCATTTTTCCACCGGGACAAGTCCAGCGGCGGCGGTAAAGAGGTTGGATTGTTTGGCGAACTCATGATTTGGGGCCGTAGCACAGGCGTCCCGCCTGTTTGGGCTTCCTGTGCAGGCGAGACGCCTGCGCTACTTCATGACAAATCGTGTTTTTCATTTTGGCAGTGCAGCTCGTTGAGCGGGCGGCAAATCGTCCACCGCACCCAACTGGCTTAGTTGCAGCGCGCGCAAATAGGCGATGACGGCCCAGCGATCTTCCACCGGCACCATCGGCCCATACGCGCCCATCAAATTCTTTCCGTGGGTGACGGTATTGAAAATTTCGCCATCGGTCATTTCCACAATCCGTTTGTCCTGCAAATTGGCCACGGCGGGCATCAAGCCGAGTTTCTTCGTGATGCCATTGCCATCGCCCAACGCACCGTGGCAGGGCGCACAAAAGATGTCGAAGCGTTCGTGCCCGCGCTGAAGCAGTTGCGCTGTGACGGGCAGCGGGTTGGTCTCGACATAATTTGTCGTGCCCGTGACGCGACCGGTGTTGACCGGCGCGTCTTCGTAGGGATAAACAGGGCCGCTGACGGTCCGGATCGGCGCGCTGCGCGGGATGGTGCCGGCGGGCGGGAGCTGCGAACTGATGCCGTTGGTAAAAAAGTCATTGGGTTTTTGCGGGCGGAGTTTGAGCTGGCGGTTCAGGTCGGGAAAAATTTCAATCGGCGGTTTGCGCGACAGATGACCGCGGAACCCGGCGATGCCGACCACGGTCGCCATCCCTGCCAGGAAAATCAAAATGAAGCTCATGACGTAACGCATCAGTCGTCCTCCACCAGTTCGATGTGCGTGCCGCCGGTTTCCTCGAGCAGCCTGCGGGTTTCGGTTTCGGAGAATTTCGGGTCAAGCGCGCCGATAACGAGGAAAAATTTGTCGCGCGAAACCAACGCGAAGCGGTGGTTGTTGAACAGCGGATGATGGAGGCGCGGCAATTCGTTCATCGCAATCATCCCGACGAACGCCCCGATGGCGCCGGCCAGCACGAGCAAAATATACGAAGGCACAAACGCCGCCGGCGGGCTGAACATCGGTTTGCCGCCAACCAGGACCGGGTAGTCATAGGTGTTCATATACCAGATCATCGCCATGCAACCCACAAACGCGCCGCCGCCAAACAGCAGGGCAAACCAGCCGACGAGCGAATTTTTGAGGCCCATCACCTTGTCCATGCCGTGAATCGGGAATGGCGTGAACGCGTCCCAACGGTGGTAACCGGCGTCGCGGACTTTTTCCGCCGCGCGCAAAATCGCCGCGGGCGAATCGAATTCCGCCACGAGGCCGTAAATTTTTCCATTCGCGTCCATCAACGGCCTCCTTTCGCGCCCCCCAGGGGATGATGCGGGTTGGCCTGCGGCGTCCCGCCCTTGACTTCGGAAACGGCGATCACCGGCAAAAATCGCACGAACAAAAGGTACATGGTGAAAAATGCCCCCAGCGTGCCCGCGTAAGTGCCGATGTCCACCCACGTCGGAAAATACGCGCCCCAATTCGCCGGCAGGAAATCCTGGTAGAGCGAACCGACGATGATGACAAAACGTTCGAACCACATGCCGATGTTGATGAGCACGGCGATGAGGAAGATGAGCTTCAGGTTTTGGCGGACTTTTTTGAACCAAAAGAGCTGGGGCAGCGACGCGTTGACCAAAATCATTATCCAGCCGCCAAACCAGTATTGGCGGCCGAACAGGCGATGGCCAAAAATCCACGCGTCGTACGGATTGCCGGTGTACCAGGCGATGAAATATTCCATCACGTAGATGTAACCCATCACGCAACCCATCAGCAGCGTCATTTTGCAGACCTTGTCTATGTGCTGTATCGTGATGACGTCCTCCAAATGGCACAGCTTGCGCAGCGGAATCAGCAGCACCAGCACCATGCCGAAGCCGCAGAAGACCGCGCCGGCCACGAAGTAAAATGGGAAAATGGTTTCGTGCCAGCCCGCCAGTTGCGACGTGGCGAAGTCCATGCCGACGATGGAACTGACCGTGAACACCAGCAATGTCGCCAGGCCGGACAAAACGAGATACGCCTTTTCGTAATTGTGCCAATGCCGCGCCGAGCCGGTCCAGCCGAGCGCGAACAAACCGTAAAGGAATTTTCGCACCCGGGTTTTCGCCCGGTCGCGCATCAAGGCCAGGTCGGGAATCAATCCCATGTACCAGAAAAGGGTCGAGACCATCAGGTAGGTGTTGACGGCAAATACGTCCCACATCAACGGCGAACGGAACTGCGGCCAGATGCCATTTGCGGTCGGAACGGGAAACAAAAACCAGTCAAACCAGGCGCGGCCCGTGTGGATGGCCGGGTAAAGGCCCGCCATCGCCACCGCAAAAACGGTCATCGCCTCCGCCGCGCGGCCAATGGCCGTGCGCCAGTGCTGCCGCGTCAGAAACAGCATCGCCGAAATCAACGTCCCCGCGTGCGCGACGCCGACCCACCAGACGAAATTGATGATGTCCCACCCCCACGCCACCGGTTTATTGTTGCCCCAGACGCCGATGCCGGTTGAAATCTGGTAAATCAGCATTGACGGCAGCACGACCGCCGCCAGAAAGGCCGCCGGCATGAACATGATCCACCACCACCGTGGCGTCCGGCCCTCGGCAAATGCCGTCAGATGGTCCGTCAGCCCGCCGAGACCCCGTTCACTCGGCACGAGTTTCGGTCGCCGCAATTCCAGCGGCGGCACCAGCGCCCTCAAATTGGTCGCGGAGTCAGCCATTAACTATCTCCCTTCTTCGCGGGTTGGAGTTCGCCACCGTGCGCTTCATATTCCTGGAAGCTGTACGGCCATTTTCGATAATCGAGCATGGCGGGGTTTGGATTCCGGATGCGCGCGAGATAGGTCGTGCGCGGTTTGACCAGCAAATCGCCGAGTAACGCGTAGTTGCGCGCATTCCTTTTGAGACCGGAAACAGCGCTGCCAGGATCGCTTATGTCGCCGAATACAATGGCGCCCGCCGGGCAAGCCTGTTGGCAGGCCGTTTTGGGAATCGTGCCCTCGGACTCCTTCAGCTTCACATGGTCCGAAGCGCCGGCCCTCACCTTTTGGGCGATTTCCGCCTTTTGGATGCGCTGGACACAATACGTGCACTTCTCCATCACCCCGCGCATCCGCACTGTCACGTCCGGGTTCTTGGCCATCCTGATCAAATCCCATTCGTCTGCGTGCCGCATGCCGCTGCGTTCCGGATACTTCCACCAGCTCAACAAATCCCATTTCCCGTCCGTCTGGTGCAACAGTGGGGTCGGGTAAAGCGGCCCCTTGAGATCGGCCAGCGGGCGTTTGTTGAAATCGAGATAATTGAACCGGCGGACTTTGTAGGGACAATTGTTCGAGCAATATCGCGTGCCGATGCAACGGTTGTACGCCATCGTGTTCAGGCCTTCCTGATCGTGCGACGTCGCGCTGACCGGGCAGACATTTTCGCACGGCGCGGCCTCGCACATCTGGCACATCACCGGCTGATTCACCGCTTGCACGTCGTCAATCCACGCCTCGAACTGCTGCGCACTGTCCTTTTGAAATTCGTCCGCCGCACTCTTCGTTGCCGGGGGCGCCGTGTAATAACGGTCAATCCGCATCCAATGCATCTCGCGGCCACGATGGACCTGGTCCTTGCCAACGATGGGAATGTTGTTCTCGCTCTGGCACGCGACCACGCACGTGCCGCAACCAACGCACAACGTCAAATCCACGGTCAGGCCCCATTGATGCAGTGCGGTCTTCTTTGCCTCGTCGAGCGGGTTCGGATACAGCGGCGCGACCACCGGCGGCTCTTTCTCGTGCATTTCCTTCGCGAAGACCGGGTCCTTGGAAAATTCTTCGAGGTTTGCCTCGCGCACCGCCGGACGGCCTTCCATGGACCAATGATTTTGCGTGCAGGCAATCACATGCGTCTCGCCCGTCTTGCGCACGGTCGCCCCGGTCTCGATGTATTTGCCTGTGAAAATTTTGTAGGCGTTGAAGCCCACACCGGCCCCGACGCGCAATGCCCCTTCGCGTCCGTAACCGAGCGCAATCCCGAGCGAATAATCCGCCATGCCCGGCTGCGTCCAGACCGGACCCCTGACACTGCGCCCGTTCAGGGTGATTTCGACGACGTCACCGTTCTGCACGTTGAGTTCGCGCGCCGTTTTGCGGCTGACGAGCACGGCGTTGTCCCAGGTTATCTTGGTAACCGGATCGGGCAGTTCCTGCATCCAGCCGTTGTTCGCGTAACGCCCGTCATCCATCTTCGTGTCGCGGTAAAAAATGAGTTCGAGGTTGTTCGACAAGGAACCCTGCTCGTTATCGCCGGTTACCCGGGCGTTGATGGATTTGTCGTTTGGCGAAGGAACCTTCCCGCTGAATTTCAAATCAACCGGCTGCGTTTCTGAGCCTGCAAGAAAACCTTTGAACAAAAATTCCTTCCACGCCTCTTCGGAACCCGCGAACGTGGCGCGGACAATTTCATGAGGACTCGTTTGCGTTTCGCCCGCAACTCGGGCAAGAAACTCCAATTCCGTCAATCCGCCGAAGAGCGGCTGAATCAATGGCTGCACCGGCACGAGTGTTCCATCACTGGTTGTCGCATCGCCCCACGATTCGAGATAATGCGCCGCCGGAAAATTCCAATCCGACTTTTCGGCCGTTTCGTCTTCGTAATAACCAAGCCGGACGACCGTCTTCGGTTTTTGATTTGGCGGCCAATTCAAATGGTAAACCGGGTTGCCGCCGAGAATGACGAGCGTGTCCGTCGAGCTGCCATCGAGATTTTTCAAATCCGCGCCTGCCATTTCCGTTGTGGGAAGCAGGGTCAGGGTGTTGCCAATTGCCCCCAGCGCGGAATTGATGGCGTGTGCGAACAAATGCACTTCCATCGGCTGTCGCTGGCCAACGACCACCAAAACCTGGCCACGATGGGCGAGCATGTCTTTCACGCAATCCGAAATCCATCTCTGGAGAAAAGGCGCCGAACCTGAGACCTGGAGGAACATTTCTTCCGCAACTTTCGAGAGCGTGCTCGCCGGCACCCGCATCCGATGGTCCGCGCTCGCGCCCGTGAGCGTGAACAGCGATTCGACGACGTAAAGCCGGCTCATTGAGTCACCCGGGTCGCGGCCTTTGACAAAACGGCGGATGTGATTGTGCGCGTCATCCTCCGAGCCGAGAAAATCGCAGTCAAGCGACAGGATGATCTTTGCCTTGTCGAAATGATAAACTGGCCGGACCGGCCGGCCGAAGGCCTGCGTCGCCGCGCGTTCATGAATGCCGGAATCAATCGCGTCGTAAGTGAACCACTGTGACTTCGGAAATTTCCCGGCCGTCAGCTTTTGCAACCGCGCGCGCGATGGCGATGTGCTGCTTTCGGCCAGGAACGCCAGCCCTTCACCCTGGTTCGCCGCGAATTTGTTCGATAAATCATCGAGGAATTTCAACGCCTCGTCGCGTGAAACGGCATCATGGCCGTGCGTGAAGCGTTTTGCGCGGTCGGGGTCGTAAAGGTTCAGAATCGAAGCCTGTGCGTAACGGTCGGTGCCGCCGTTGCTGCCGGGATACAACGCGTTGCCTTCAATTTTTATCGGGCGGCCTTCGTAGGATTTGACGACGAGCGGGACCGCCCCCATGCGCGTGGGCATGGCCGTTGCGTAATATTCCGGTTCACCGAACGTGTAATTTTCCGGCTGCTGGCCGAACGGCTCCAGTTTTTCCTCCGGCCGGCGGCAGCCCGCGCCCATGATGCCCAGACCCGCCATCGCGAAGGATGCGGACATGATTTTGACGAAGTGCCGGCGGGAGACGCCGTCCGCGAATTCGCCCGCCCCCTGCGGAAACTCGCGGTGCAGCCAGTCCTTGAACTCCGGCGTGTCGGCCAATTCATCCAAGCTGCGCCAGTAACGGCGGCCAACGGCGGCGGGCTGGACTGGAGTTGCTGGATTCTGATTCATCCTAAGCGTGGAAGTTCGTGGCGCAGGTTGGTAACCTGCCGTTTTGCCGACTGGCAGTCGGCATGTCGCATTGACGCCGGCAGATTTGCGGATTTCCAATCCGCGATACGGCAGACTGCCAGTCTGCGTTACACCCGTTTTGTGCTGCCAATCGTAAATCGTAAATCATAAATCGTAAATTCATCTATGGCAGGCCGAGCAATTTTGGAGCGATTCCACGTGCCAGTGTTTGACCAGTTCAACGCCGTTGGTTTCCTGCATTTGCGCGGCCACGTCCGGGTCGGCGCTCCATTTCCAGCCCAAATCGGTGACCTTGTCGGCGGGCCGGATGAACGCCGCCGGGTCGCGATGGCAATTGAGGCAGAAACTCATGCTCAGCGGCTTGGCGTGATAAACCTCGTCCATCTCGTCAATGCGCCCGTGACATTCCACGCAACTGATGCCGCGGCGCACGTGGACTTCGTGATTGAAATAAACGTAATCCGGCACAATGTGGACCTGCACCCACGGAATTGGTTTGCCGGTGGCCGCGCTCTCGCGGACGAGTGCCAGCCGCGGGTCGTCCTTCAGCACTTGATTGTGGCAAATCATGCACGTGGACGCGGACGGGATGTTTGAGAACCATGATTTTTCCACGCCGTTGTGGCAATAGCGGCAGTCCATGCCAAGCTGACCGGCGTGAACGGCATGGGAAAACGGCACCGGCTGGATGGGCTCGTAGCCGACGCGGGTGTATTTGGGCGTGAAATAATAGGTCACGCCTGCCGTCACCGCGCCGCCAATCAGCGCCATTGCAGCACCCACCGCCAGCGGCAACCAGTTTATCCACTTCGGAAAAATCGCTGACATCTCAAACGACCGGGCACCCGGCCGGACTCCTCAATTCAAAATTACGTAATGAACTTTTATCGTTTAGAATCACGAATGGGCGCGATGCTAATTGAGAGGCCATTTCCTCGCAAGAAAGTTTGTGAAAAATTTCACGTTTCAAGCGCGCAAGGAACGTTCCACCATTGGAACTGACGCCACCCCACGTTGTTACGCTCAACTATTGCCGCTATCCCAGCAATGCTTTCGCCTTGGACAGCGCCTCGTCCAGTTTGCCGGCGTCCTTGCCACCGCCGCGGGCGTTGTCCGGCTTGCCGCCGCCCTTGCCGCCGACAATCGGGGCAATCTGCTGGATTATTTTGCCGGCCTGAACTTTCGCGGTGAACTCGGGTGTGACCGCCGCGACCAACGCCACACTGCCACGATGCGGACCGCCGCCGAGAACGATGACGCCTTTAAAGCGGCTCTTCAGCGAGTCGGCCACCGCCTGGAGAAAATCGCCGTCCACACCGCCGAGGTTATGGATGATGGCTGGTATGCCATTCACGGTCTTGATTTCCTCGAGCAGATTGCTCGCAGCGTTTGAAGCTTCGCGTTGCTGCGCCGTCTTCATCTGCCTTTCCATCTCTTTTTGATGTTCGAGCAGCGATTCAATCTTCTTTTCCAGTTCGTGCACGGGTGAATTCACCTTGCCCGCGAGCGACTTGATGAGTGCCAATTCGTCCGTGGCCTTGCGGTAAGCTTCCAGGCCGGCAATGGCTTCGATGCGCCGGACACCTGCGGCAATCGCGTTTTCGCCAACGATGCGGAACAAACCGATTTCGCCGGTCGCGCGCGTGTGTGTGCCGCCGCAAAGTTCCATCGAATAACCATTCAACTCCCCTGCCCGGCCGCCAATCTGGACGACGCGAACGGTGTCGCCGTATTTTTCGCCGAAGAATTGCATCACGTCCCTGCGTGATTTCACGCCGGCGTAGGGCACTTCCATCCACGACACGCCGGCGTTTTCGACGATGTGTTCGTTGACGAGTTTCTCGACGTCCGCGACCTGCTGCGGCGTGAGCGGCGCGCTGTTGAAATCGAATGTGAGCTTGTCGGGGCCAACGAAGGAGCCTTTCTGCGAGGCTTCCTTGCTGACGACCTCGTGCAACGCCCAGTGCAGCAAATGCGTGACGGTGTGATGGCGTTCAATTGCATTTCGACGACTCTTGTCCACCGTAAGCGTCACATTTGCTCCCAGTGCCGGAATATCGGATGAATTTACGATTTGCGATTTACGATTTACGATCTCTTCGGCAGTTCCAGCGTCGCGGATGAAATGAAGCCATGTATTCCCCGATTTCGTCGTATTCGTCACACGCCAAAGCTGACTGCCGTGCTCCAACTCACCGGTGTCGCCGACCTGGCCACCCATCTCGGCGTAGCAGGCGCTTGTATCGAGAATGACGGCGGTCTTATCTTTCAATGAAACCACCTCCAAAACTTTGGCCTGGACCACAAGGTTCTCGTAGCCGACGAACTTAGTGGGCGTGGTGGTCTCGATTTGTGAAAGTGAAATGACCTCCTTCTTCTGCGCGGAACGGGCGCGGGCGCGCTGTTCATCCAGCAACTCATTAAAACCATTAACATCCACGGTCCAACCACGCTCCCGAGCCATCAACTCGGTGAGGTCAAGCGGGAAGCCATAGGTATCGTAGAGGTTGAAGACTGTTTGGCTGCTCAATCTCCTCGGTTCTAGCCCTTCAATACTTTCAATCGCACGGTTAATGTCATCAAATGGAATTCTCAGCCTTCCGATTACGACATTAAATTGATCCGGCTGTAAATCTTGATTTACCAACATGTCGAAAATCGCCTCAAAAAGGCTAACGCCATTGGACAGGTCTCTTCCAAACGGAAATGCATCACTCGTTTTTAGATTAGCAGTTAGATTACAAAGTTGCTCCGCTTGAAGTTTTATTGTTCCGATTCTTTTGTAGGCGATTTCAAATGCATCAGGCATCGAAGCAGCGGCTTCCCGGATTTTTAGAAATAGCGGCTTCACCTTTGGGAGAACTGTTACACACATCTCCTGCGATGAAACAGCTTCGTCAAAAAGAATTATTCCTTTATCCAACGTCTTGTTAAACGCCTCTTCCTCGCGCTGGATGACTTCTTGGACATGTTTTTTCCGGGCGCGGATTTCAGGGAAGACGTCGCCCATCGTGTCGGCGAGCACGTCCACGAGTTTGAAAAAGAACGGTTCATGGAAACCGAGCGTGCGGCCGTAGCGCACGGCACGGCGCAGGATGCGACGCAGGACGTAATTGCGGTCGTTGTTGCCGGGCTGGATGCCATCGGCAATCGCAAAGCCCAACGTGCGGATATGATCGGCAATCACGCGAAAGGCAATGTCAAGCTGGATTTGGTCCGATTGCTGGGGAGCGCACGCGCCCTCGCGTGCGGCGGTTGGCGCCCCGCCAACCGCATCTTCGGCGCGGTCACCTCCTTCCGGCGTCCACAACCAAGGATAGTTCTCCGTTTGAGGCACAACGCCGGCGTCCCATGGGTTCCGGCAAATGTAGTGGAACTTCTCCTCAATGTCAGATTGACCACGAATCATGCGGTCCATGGATTCCTTTTCCCAAATGTGTTCTTTTTTGCCGGAAGCTTTGTTGATGTTGTGAGCGCACGTAGATTTGATGCCCTGCAGGATTTCACTCAAAGACCAGAACATTGGTTTTCCTTCCTTATCCTGTTCTTTGATCTGCGGCTCAAAAAGAAGGTGGACGTGATCGGGCATCACACAGGCGGCGTACAACTGATACTGGCGGTGTTCGTCTGCGTAAAGAATGCTGTTGAGCACGAGATCCCGCTCCGAAGGACTGAGTTGACGGCGTTCGCGCGTGGAAAATGTGACCATGTATTTGGCCCACGGGCGTTCGAGGTGCGGGAGTTTGCGACGGGAGTATTTCGTTTCAGCAACGCCGGACGACTTACGCGCCGACCGCGAGGGCGCGGTCGGCAACACGCGAAGGCGCGTGTGCTCCCCGGGAAGCGTCGAGGCATATTTCTTCCCGCTCAACTTCTCAACTTCGTCGAATATTGGACGGAAGATGTCGGTCTCGTAATTGGAGATTTTTGCCTTGGTAAAATCTTTGAAACCTTTCGTGCACTGGATAATACTGGTAACGCGCTCGAAGCCCATCCCGGTGTCCACGTGCTTCGCGGGCAGCGGCGAGAAGGTACCGTCGGGGTTCGCGTTGTACTGGATGAAGACGAGGTTCCAGATTTCGATACAGCGGGCATCACCTTTGTTCACCAGGTCGCCCTTGGTGTTGCCGTCGGGCGTGAGATCCACGTGAAGTTCGGAACACGGGCCGCACGGGCCGGTGTCGCCCATCATCCAAAAATTATCCTTTTTTCCGCCGGTGCAGATGTGGACCTTGGGGTCAAGACCGGCGGCGGTGAAAAGTTGCGCCCAATGATCGTAAGCTTCCTGGTCGAACTCGGACGGGTCGCCGGGACCTGGTTTATAGACGGTGGCGTAGAGGCGTTCCGGCGGAAATCCGAACCATTTCTTCGATATAACGAGTTCCCACGCCCACTCAATCGCTTCCTTTTTGAAGTAATCGCCAAAGCTCCAGTTGCCGAGCATTTCGAAGAAAGTGTGATGGTAGGTGTCGAGGCCGAACGTCTTCGAGGTCGTTGTGCTTCCCACCGGCGCGGATGCATTTCTGGGTGTCGGCGGCGCGACCGGGTTTGTAGGGGCATTGGGTCTGGCCTAGAAAAATCGGCACAAACTGGTTCATGCCGGCGTTGGTGAACAGGAGGTTCGGCGAATCGGGCAGGAGGCTCGAAGACGGTACAATGGTGTGCTGCTTCGACTTGAAGAAGTCGAGGAACGACTGCCGGATTTGCGAACTGGTCATCATGACAAAATTATACCGAGGTAGGGACGGCGCGCCGCGCCGTCCGGTCGTCGCAGCGCGACGACCCTACCAAATTCAGGGGAAGTTTAAGTCAATCTGCCGGCTTTAGGCGAGTTGGAAGTTTCAACCTCCGATTTTCCAAAAAAATCCGGCAAGACATTACTTATTTCCCCGGCAAGTTGGCACGAATCATGGTGCTTGAAGCGGCAGTGTTCTTTGGAAAATGGCAGCCGAATTTACCCTGCCCTGTTCGTGATTTGGAACTCTGGCCTTGAATGGGAATCAAACGATCAGGGACAAAAGCTGCGATTGTGGCCGACACCTTCACTGGTCGTCGAAAGCATTCCAGCCGTCCCGCATGTTGTAACGATTCAATGGCGTGGTTACACACGACAAGGGCGGGGTTTTTATTTCATGCCATGCGCAAAATATGCGTGAGCAAGTTCAATCGGACAATAACCCACTGCGGCGACCGGAAAAACGGCAGCAGTCTTGCTGCCCTGACTACACGTGGAAACACCGGCGCAAGCGGACATCCGACCGAACGCACAATTAATGGTTTCGAAACAGCAAAATCGGTTTGACGGGATTCGACGGCGCACGGTCAGGTTCCATAGTCGGGTTCCTGATGAAAAGTAAATTTGCCAACGTGGCCTTGCGCACCAGCCTGATTTACGGGCTGGTGGCGGGTATTTGGATATTGCTTTCCGACCGGGCGTTGGTGGCCTTTGTTCCCGATCCGGAAGTCCTTGATAAATTGGAAATCTACAAGGGTTGGGCGTTTGTAGCCGTCACCGCACTGTTGCTTTACGCCGCGTTGCGCAGTCAGTTGCGACGCCTGGAGCGGGAAGCCACGGAACGCAAACGTGCGGAAGAGAGCATTGTCCACGAACGCCAACTGCTTCGCACGTTGATTGATCTGCTGCCCGAAACCTTTTACATCAAGGATCGGGACAGCCGTTTCCTGGTCGCCAATGCAGCTCTCGCCAGGCATTTCGGCAAAGACGACCCATCCCAAATCCTTGGCCTGTCGGACGCGGACTTTTTCCCGGCTGAGCTGGCCGCCAAGTACCGCGCTGAGGAGGTAAAAGTCTTTGAGGGAGAGCCGCTCATTGACCATGAAGGCAAAAACTTAAGCCCGAATGGCCAGGTTTGCACGTGCTTGACGACCAAAGTGCCGTTCCGCGACAGCCAGGGCCGGATCCGGGGTTTGGTGGGAATTGGGCGCGACATCACCGATCGCAAGCGGGCGGAGCGGGACCTCCAGATGTTTGAGTTCTCCATCGATCAGGCCTCAGACGCAGTATTCTGGATGACCCGCGAAGCGGGATTCTCCTACGTCAACGAGCAGGCGTGCCAATCGCTCGGTTATACGCGCGAGGAATTGATGCGACTGCATTTGTGGGACATTGATCCGGTTTATCCGAAAGCGCGCTGGGACGCGGAATGGAAGCAATTCCAGGAAAACCGACAAGGAGGCTCACAACAGGTGGAAACCTTTCACCGCCGCAAGGATGGAAGCATCTTCCCCGTCAGCATCTCATCGAAACATCTCTGGTTCGGTGACACTGAATTGCACGTGGCGGTCGCGCGGGACATCACGCAGCACAAACAGGCGGAAGATAAACTGGCCTACGAACGGGAACTGTTCCAGGCACTGCTGGAAAACTCGCCGGACAATATTTACTTCAAAGATCGCGAGTCCCGCTTTGTGCGGGTGAGCCAAATGAAAGTGGAGAGAACGCTGCAAACCGTCCGTGAAAACTATCGCGCGACGCATCCGGATGCGACTCCGAATGAATGGCCGCCGCATCTGGCCGGCGTCGAACCATTCGGCGATTGGCTGATCGGCAAAACCGATTTCGACACGTATCCGGAGGCGTATGCCCGTGCCGCCTATGAAGACGAACAGGAAATCATTCGGACGGGCCGGCACATGTTGGGCAAACTCGAAAAAGCCCTCCTGCCCGGCGGCAAGAGCGCTTGGCGGCTTACAACCAAGAAGCCCTGGCGCGACAAGGATGGAAATATCATCGGCACTTTCGGTGTTTCCGTGGACGTGACGGCACTCAAAGAAGTTGAAGCAGCGCTGAACCGGGAGCGTCTCCTGTTGCGTACCTTGATTGACCTGTTGCCGGAGGCTTTGTTCGTCAAAGATTTGAACAGCCGCTTCCTGGTTGTCAACAAAGCCCTGGCGAAACAACACTTTGGCAAAGACAATCCCGACCACGTTCTCGGCAAGTGTGATATGGACTTCTTTCCCCCAGCAATGGCTGCCGGGTTCCGCGCTGAGGAAGAGAAGGTTTTGGCGGGAGAGTCGCTCATTGATCATGAAGAGCAGGTTGATCTTGCGGGTGGTCGGAAGTGTACGTTGTTGACGACCAAAGTGCCGTTCCGGGACGGCCAGGAAAAGATTTGCGGTTTGGTGGGAATCGGGCGTGACATCACCGAACGCAAACGGGCCGAGGCAGCCAATGCACGTCTCGCGACAGCGGTTGAGCAAGCCGCCGAGGCCATTGTCATTACTGATCCCAAGGGCACAATCCTCTACGTAAATCCCGCCTTTGAAAGGATTACCGGTTACACATCACTGGAAGCAGTCGGCCAGAATCCCCGTATTCTCAAGAGCGGCAAACACGATGCCGCCTTTTACCAGCAGATGTGGGGCACCTTGTCCCGTGGAAAGGTGTGGACCAGCCGTATCATCAACAAAAAGAAAAACGGCACCCTTTATGAAGAGGAAATATCCATCTCACCGGTCTTCGATTCCAATGGTAAAATCGCCAACTTCGTTGCCGTCAAACGCGACGTAACGCAGGAAGTCGCCCTTGAAACCCAGCTTCGCCAATCGCAGAAAATGGAAATCATCGGTCAGTTGGCCGGCGGCGTCTCGCATGATTTCAACAACATTCTGACCGTGATTCAAGGGAACGCCTCGCTGTTGCTGAACGCCGAATTGAACCCGGCCGAAAAAACGGAATGCACTCAACAAATCCTCCATGCCGCCGAGCGCGCCGCCAGCCTGACCCGTCAACTGCTCATTTTCGGCCGCAAACAGGTCATGCAACCGGCCAATTTGAGCCTCAACGAGGTCGTTGCCCAAATGACGAAAATGCTCCGGCGCGTCCTCGGTGAGAACATCTCCCTGCAGTCAAATTATGCGGCCAATCTCCCGCTCATTCACGGAGACCCCGGCATGATCGAACAGGTTCTCATGAATCTTGTTGTCAATGCCCGGGATGCCATGCCTGCCGGTGGCAGCCTGACCATCGCCACGGGTGTGAAGAGGTTTGATAATGAACAGGCGGAACAAATCCCGGGCGCCTCGCCCGGATTGCATGTCTGGCTGGCGGTCAGCGACACAGGCTCCGGCATCGCCCCGGACATTTTGCCGCGCATTTATGAACCGTTTTTTACCACCAAAGAAGTCGGCAAAGGCACGGGCCTGGGTCTGGCCACCGTCTATGGCATTATGCAGCAGCATCACGGCTGGATTACCGTGACCAGCGAGGTCAACAAGGGCACAACTTTCCAAATACAGTTCCCGGCCGTGGTGAAAGCGGAACTGGAGGAAAAAGCCGAACTTCTCATTGCATAACAGCCACACGGCGCGGAAACCATTCCGGTCATGGAAAACGAAGCGTCTGCGTGCCGTTCCACCGGCCATTGTCCCCATCACCGGAAAATTTCCAAACATTTTGCTTGAGAAAATTTGCGTTTGGGGCGATAACTGAATTGTGACCGGCTGGAACGTTCTTTGTAAATGGAAGCAAATTTACCCTGCCCTGTTCGTGATTCGTAACCAATCCTTGAACCGTAAATAAGCGATCCAGGAGCCGGAGCCGTGGTTGTGGCCGACATGCCTTCGCTGGAAGTCGAAAGCAACCGGGCAGGTTCCACATGTTGTAAAACATGTTCAAAGGAATATGTTACACACGGCAAGGGCGGGGTTTTTATTTAATGGGGAATGTAAAATGCAGAATGGGGAATGATGCCCGCCCGCCGGCGGGTTTTTTGTTTTGGGCAAATTTTTGCCCGGTGCTAATCTCAGTTCATGGCGCGCGACGACCTGTTTGCAGTTCCGGCTGAATCAAAGCCACCTGCTTCGATTACAATGGAATCCTCCCGCCACCAGCCGCTGGCCGCCCGGATGCGACCGCGCACTCTCAACGAATTCGCCGGCCAGACGCACATCCTCGGTCCGGGACAGTTGTTGCGCCGCGCCATCGAAGCCGACCGCATCCAATCCCTCATTTTTTTCGGCCCGCCCGGCACCGGCAAGACCTCGCTGGCCCAAATCATCGCCCGCCAGACCAAAAGCAAGTTCGAGCGCCTCAGCGGCGCGGAATCCAACGTCGCCGACATGCGCCGCGTCCTTTCCGCCGCCGCCAACCGCCTCGAAAACACCGGCCAGCCGACCATCCTGTTTATTGACGAAATCCATCGCTTCAACAAGGCGCAGCAGGACGTGCTGTTGCCCGATGTCGAAAGCGGCGTCGTGCGGCTTATCGGCGCGACGACGCACAATCCGTTTTTCTTCGTCAATTCGCCCCTCGTCTCGCGCTCGCAGATTTTTGAGTTGCGCCCGCTGGCCGAGGACGAATTGTTTTCCCTGTTGCAGCGCGCGCTGGCTGACCCCGAACGCGGCCTGGGTTACCTGAAAATCCAGGCGGCTGAAAATGCGTTGCGTCATCTCGCCAAAATATCCGACGGCGATGCGCGCAAGGCGCTCGGCGCACTCGAAATCGCCGCGCTCACCACGGCGCCGGACAAAAAGGGCGTCATCCGCATTGACCTTGCCGCCGCCGAGCTAAGCATCCAGAAAAAGGCCGTGGTGTATGACGACGAGGACGCGCATTACGACACGATTTCCGCGTTCATCAAATCCATGCGCGGCAGCGACCCGGACGCCGCGCTTTACTGGCTGGCCAAGATGATTCACGCCGGGGAAGACCCGCGCTTCATCGCGCGGCGGATTGTGATTTGCGCGGCGGAAGACGTGGGCCTCGCCGATCCCATGGCATTGGTGCTGGCCAACGCGGCGTTGTCCGCGTCGGAATTTGTCGGCTGGCCCGAGGCGCGCATTCCGCTGGCCGAGGCGACGATTTACATCGCCACGGCCAACAAAAGCAACAGTGCCTATCTTGCGATTGACGCGGCGCTGGAAGACGTGAAGTCGGGACGGACGCTGCCGGTGCCGGAGCATTTGCGCGACGCGAATTATAAAGGCGCGGAACGGCTCGGTCATGGCAAAGGCTACGAATATGCACACGACCATCCCGGGCATTTTGTGGCGCAGGACTATCTCGGCGTGGACAAAATTTATTACAAACCGACCGAACAGGGCGTGGAAAAGAAAATCAAGGAACGCGTCGAAAAATGGCGGGCGGAATTGGCTGAAGCAAAAACCAAATCAAAATGAAAAAACGCGACGCCATCTTCGTTGCTTTGGGAATTGTGCTTCTCTTGGTTGTTTCACTCCCGAAATTAAAAAGGCACGCTCAATCAGTTAATTGTGGAAACACTATGTCTTCCATCTGTTTCGCAGCAACGGTGTGGGCAGATGAGAATGGTAATCATATGCCTGCCGATTTTCTTTCGATGTCGAATGAGCTGTGTACACCTAAAATACTGGTTTGTCCAAGCGACTATTCCCGCCAAGTTGCCACAAATTGGAGTTCATTTACGATCCAAAACTCCAGTTACGAAATTGTTGCGCCTTCGATTTCTGATAATGACACCAATACAGCTTATTTGCGTTGCGTCATACACACCAATCATCTTGGTTATGTCCATGGCTTTGTTTTTGACGGCAAGTGCGTACGTACCAAATCTGGGTGGTGATTGTTGGCAATAGGCGGAACCATAACAAAAATTGAACGAGCAAAAGGCCATACTGCGAAAGGAGATTCGGACCGCGCTGCAAAAAATTCCGCCGGCGGCGCGGCTGGCCGCGTCCGCCCAAATTCAAACACGGCTCAAAGAACAGCCTTTCTGGCAAAACGCGGCCTCCATCCTGTTTTTTGCGCCGATGCCGGGTGAAGTGGATGTGTGGCCGCTGCTGGAAGAGACTTTGGCCGGCGGAAAAAGCGCCGCCCTGCCCCGCTATGATTCCGCGAGCAACGATTACTTCGCCTGCCGCGTGCAAAACCCGCAAACCGAAGTTGGGCCCGGACAATTTGGCATTCGCGAGCCGAAGGCGGGTTGTCCTGAAATTCCGCTGGAACGTCTGGGGCTGATTCTCGTGCCCGGGGTCGCGTTTGACCTGCGCGGGTACAGGCTGGGCCGGGGCCGGGGATATTACGACCGCTTGCTGGCCGAAATGCACGGCATCAAATGCGGCGTCGCCTTTGATGAACAACTGGTGGACGCGGTTCCGGCGGGCAAGCTCGACGTGCGGATGGATTTTATTTTGACGCCGACGCGATGCGTCAAAGTTGAAGAGTAATCACTCGTGCTGCGTGTTCATCATGCCGCCCATGCCATTTTCCCAGCCTTGCGGCGTGTTCCACGGTCGTACCGAGGCATTGTCGGGTTCATCAGTTGCACAACCACTCACTCCGGCGAGAATTGCGCCCAACGCGAGCAGCAATAGCCAGTTGGCGGCGCGGCGGGTCATCTCAGGAAGCCGGATGCGCGGGACTGACTTCATCGCCCTCAATCACCTGGCCGAGCTTCCAACCGGGGACGATATTGGCAATACAGCGGTCTTTTTGAATGCTCCGCACGATAATCTTGGCGACGAGTTTGCCCTCGCGACTGACCAGCAGCTCGCCTTTTTCTTTGACACCCTGATCATCACCGATGTTCAGCACGACAAAGTCCCATTTGGGATCCACCACCAAAATCCTGCCTTTGAGGGTGGCGGGCAACGTGACAACGTTGTTTGTCCCCATGATTTCGGCGATCTGGTTGTTCAGCCGGTCAATGGTGCGGCTCATCAGAAGTTTTTCCTCGTTGATCGCGTCAATGGTGTTCTGCGCGTTCTTGAGTGAACGGCTAAGGTCCGCGACCTCTTTGGCGGTCAGACCGCTGATGGTATAGGCGGCCAATTTCCCCTGTGCCTCGTCCCGGTCCTGGGCGGCCTTGGTCAACTTGTCGGACAAATCATCCGCGCGCTTGGTCTGGACGGCAGCAGTGTCCTCGGCTTTCTTCTCGGCCGCCTTCGCCGTGGTCAAATCCTGTTGGGTTTGGTTGAGGTCGGCTTTGGTCTTTGCCAAATCCTTTTTGGTGGTGTCAAGCTGGCCTTGGGTTTGGGTCAACTGGGTGTGGTAATCATCGCGTTGTTGCATCAACGTGGTGATCTTGCCGCGCACTTGAGTGAAGCTCAAGGCGCCCGCTGCCAGCGCCGCGATGATGGCCACAATCAAACTGATGCGAATTAACATGGCTCGGTATGTATTTGCCGACAGATTAATCGTTCGCGCCAAATGTGTCAACGCTACTTTCGACAGGAAAATTTCGCTGCCAAAACCCCCGCTCGGGCTTCGAAATTTATTGACATTCCACCCGCGCCGGGTTTTAATCACTTCGCGTTTGGCGAAGCAATTTGCCGGACACTAGAGTTCCTCATCCTTCCTGACGCTGCTCGTGTGAGTGGTGCCAGCAATCCCGGTCATGGTGTGCCTTTGATCCTGTTGTTCCGATTTTCGGTGTTGCCATGGCCGTAAACCAAAACCTCGCCCGCGATACTGGCGGAGCGGCACGAAAACCGTGGTTGCGGATATGATCGAGCTGTTGGCGTTCACTTTTGCTGCGTTTCTGGCTTTCGCGTCCCTTTGCGCTGCCCGCGGGCCAAACTCCTATCACCTGCCATGAAAATCCTGTCCAAAATACTGGGCCGCGCCAGCGACCTGGCTGATGTCGAACCTCTCATCGCGCTGTTCCTCGGCGCCGCCCTGCTCGCCGTCTTCCTCACGGCTCTGTCTCAAACCAAACCCGTGTCCGAACCCGGCGGCGGTTCCGGCCTGCTCTGGACGCTCTACCGGAACAGCACGCGGCTGTTCTGGGCCGTCCTGCTCGTTGGGCTGCTGACCGGCGCCATCTCTGTGCTGCGGATTTATCTGCGCCAGACGTTAAACAATTTCCAGAGCACTCACGGCCGCATCACTCAGGCCAATTACAACGCCGTCCAGACCATTTGGGGCGCCGAACAACAACAAGCCGAGTTGAACGTGGACATTTATCACACGGAGGAAACCACCGAACGCATAGAATCCGAAGACCCCGCCAAGCCCGCCCTGCTCCGCAAAAAAACAGTGCACGTGTCCGTGACCGGCAATCCGTTCGTTGCCGCGCGTCACGAAGTGACGTTGCGGCAGAACCCGCGCAAGAAAGGCTCCGCGCTCTACGGCGGTTACGAGAACGACTGCAACTTCACCTGGAAATTGCGCAACCCCGCCGACACCGCGCAGAAATGCACGCTCACCTTTCCCCTGCCCGCTTCCGGCGCGATGTATGACGGACTCGTCGCGACGCTCGACGGCCAGGATGTCCTGCCGGAAATGCAAATTAAGGACTCCAGCCTCGTGCTCGAACGCGATGTGCAGCCGAAACAGGTGATGGACTTCCGCATCGCGTTCAAGAGCCGCGGCTTGTCATTCTGGTATTTTCAAGTGCGCGAACCGCGCGAAATCCGCGACTTCACCCTCACTTTGAACCTGCCTGACCTGTCCAAGGCGAAATTGAATTATCCCGACGGCTGCATGACACCGACCGACATCAAAGCCGGCCGGAACGGCCAGGGCACCGTGCTCACTTACCGTTTGGATCACGCGCTTACCGACAAAGGCATGGGCATTGCCCTGCCCCAATTGCCGCAACCCGGCGAAACTACCCGCGCCGTGTTATATGAAATCGAACGCGCCTGGCTGCTGCTCTTCGCCCTGCTCGCGTTGGGCCTCACGCTCGCCGCCGTGCCTCAAGCCGTGCCGCTGACCATCCTGTTCAGCACCGCCGTCGCCTTCGGGTACGGTTTGCTGGCGGATTTCAGCGATTTGTTGTTTGGGTTTTGGGGAACGGCCGCGCTGATTTTATTGCCGCTGTTCCTGCTGCTCGCTTGGCTGTTGATGCGCGCGGCGCAGCAGATTGGTCGATGGCTGGCGGCGCAATTGCTCCTGTTTGGCATCGTGTTCCCGTGCGTGGCCGGACTGGATGCCAGCCGCGCAACGCTTTATTTGGATTTGTGCGGTCTGGTGTTCCTGGCCTTTGTCGCCTGGCTGCTGGCCACCCAGGCGGAACAGCACGAACCGCAACAGTCACCGGCGGTTGCCACCAGCCCGGTCGATGATTAAGCGAAGCAAACCATGGGTTTTCTTTTACCAAATGACGCCGTGAGTTTCTCTGAAGCGTTTGTACTTGAGTTGCACATTTCTTACCGAACACTTTTCCCCAAAGCAAATTTATGAACAAATTGATTCTTCGCCTGTTGCTCATCGCGGTTGGTTGCTCGTTTACACTCTCTGCCGCCGAGGCCGATTTTCCCCGGTATTTCCAGGGCAAGGAGGGTTGCTTTCTGCTGTATGACCTGAAGGCAAATAAAGTTATTTACCGGTTCAACGAAAAGCGCTGTGCGTCGAGGTTTGCTCCCTGTTCAACCTTCAAAGTCGCCCTGTCCCTGATGGCCCTGGACCAGGGCGTCCTCAAAGACGAAACCACCACCTTCAAATGGGATGGAGTGGATCGGAGAAACCCGGCTTGGAATCGCGACACCTCGGCGGCGGACTGGATGAGGAATTCGGTGGTCTGGTATTCGCAGCGGATCACGCCCCAACTCGGACCGGAAACCATCAGGGATTATCTGGCCCGGTTCGACTACGGCAACCGGGACATTTCCGGCGGGCTGACGACCTTCTGGCTGGGTTCAACCCTGAAAATATCAGCTGACGAGCAGTTGCGGTTTTGGGAGCGTTTCTGGCGCGGCGACCTTCCCGTATCCCGACACGCAATTGATATCACCAAAAAGATCATACCTCTGGAAACTTCCGCATCCGGCATGGAGCTTTCGGGCAAGACCGGCTCCCATGTCACCGACAAGGAGCAACTGGGCTGGTTCATCGGGCATCTCGCGGGACCGAAGGGCGAATATCTGGTAGTCGTCAACTACACCGGCCCGGCAGCTCCGACGAAGGAATATCCGGGAATGGTTGTCAAAGGAATTTGTACGGAGATTTTGGGGAACCTGAAATTGTACTGACCCCCATATGCATCCAATATCTCAACCTGTGCGGCCTGGTTTTTTTGGGTTTCATGGCTTGGCTGCCGGCCACCCAAGCGAAACAGCGCGAACCCGCGCCGCAACCTGCAATCCCGCAACGCGAGACTGTTTAACCTCGAATCATCCACCGCGAAGGCTGGAAATGGTTCTTGGTGAAAGCCGCCACGTAGCGCACTATAGGTATGGTCAGCACAGGCAAGTCGGCCTGTGCCACCGGCCAACGATTCATGCAGCCCGCATCTGCCATCCGCAAGGTCGCGTTTCTCGGTGATTATCTGCCGAGGAAATGCGGCATTGCCACGTTCACGACGGACCTGCGTTGCGCGGTGGCGGCCGAGTTTCCGGCGATGCAATGCCTCGTCGTGCCGGTCAATGATCTCGCGGGTGGGTACGATTACCCGGCCGAGGTGCGCTTCGAGATTGCGGAACAGAACCTGCCGTCGTATCTGCGCGCGTCGGATTTTCTGAACATCACGGATGTGGACGTGGTTTGTGTGCAACATGAATTCGGCATTTTCGGGGGGCCGGCGGGCAGTCATGTGCTGGCCCTGCTGCGCGAACTGCGGATGCCCATCGTCACCACCTTGCACACGGTCCTGCGCGACCCCAACACCGAACAGCGGCGCGCGATGCGCGAACTGGTCCGGCTTTCGACCCGGCTGGTGGTCATGACCGAACGCGGCCGGGAGCTGCTGCGCGAAATCTATCATGCGCCGATGGCGAAGATTGATCTCATCCCGCACGGCATACCGGACATGCCGTTTGCGGACCCGAATTATTTCAAGGACGAATTCGGCGTGGCGGGCAAGCAGGTGTTGCTAACATTCGGACTGCTGTCACCGAACAAGGGCATCGAGTTTGCGTTGCGCGCGCTGCCGGAAATCATCCGGGAATTCCCCAACATCGTTTACATCGTGCTGGGCCAGACGCATCCGCATTTGCTGCGCGACGAGGGCGAGGCTTACCGCTTGAGCCTGGAACGGCTGGCCAAAGACCTCGGCGTGCAAAAACACGTCGTCTTCTTCAATCGCTTCGTCGAGCTGGAGGAATTGATGCGGTTCATCGGCGCGGCGGACATTTATCTGACGCCTTATCTGACCGAGGCGCAAATCACCTCGGGCACGCTGGCCTACGCGTTCGGCGCGGGCAACGCCGTGGTGTCCACGCCCTACTGGCACGCGGCGGAATTATTGACGGCTGAACGTGGTAAGCTCGTGCCCTTCCGCGACGCCAAGGCCATTGCCGTCGCCGTGGTCGAACTGCTGCGCGACGAGGCGTTGCGCCATTCGATGCGCAAAAACGCCTACAAGCTGGGGCGCGACATGGTGTGGAGCCGCGTGGCGCAATTGTATACGAAGTCCTTCGAGCAGGCGCGGCAGGACCACAGTTTCGTGGGCCGGAAATCGTCGCCCATCAAGACGCTCGACGAACAGCCCGGACAGTTGCCGGAGTTGAAGCTGGATCATCTGTTTCGCATGAGCGATTCTACCGGCATTTTCCAGCACGCGAGTTTCACCGTGCCGAATTTCGCCGAAGGCTATTGCTCGGACGACAACGCCCGCGCTTTGGTGCTGGCATTGATGCTGCAAAAGCTGGGACTCGGTTCACCACAGCTCGGCGCGCAGGCCGCCACCTACGCCGCGTTCCTGAACCACGCCTTTGACCGTCAGCGTGGACGTTTCCGGAATTTCATGGGCTTCGACCGGCACTGGCTGGAGGAAGTCGGCTCGGAAGATTGCCATGGTCACGCGCTATGGGCGCTGGGACTGTGCGTGTCGCAGGCCGGCCAGGGCAGCTTTCAAATGCTGGCCGCACAATTGTTCGAGCAGGCGCTGCCCGTGGCCGCCGAATTTGCGTCGCCGCGCGCCTGGGCATTCACCCTCATCGGCATTGACGAATACCTGCGGCGGTTCAGCGGCGACCGGCGCGCGAACCAGATTCGCGAATCGCTCACGACGCGACTGATGCAGAGCTACGCCGATACCGCCGGCGAAGACTGGCACTGGTTCGAAGAAGTCGTCTCCTATGCGAACGCGAAGCTGCCGCATGCGCTCATTCTCAGCGGACGCTGCCTGAACGCCGCGCCGTTGCTGGAGACCGGTCTCAAAGCCCTGCGCTGGCTGGTCAAGGTGCAGACCTCTGCGGCCGGCGCTTTCCGGCCCATCGGTTCGAACGGATTTTACCGGCGCGGCCAGGAATGCGCGCAGTTCGACCAACAGCCCATCGAGGCGCAGGCCACCATTTCGGCCTGCATCGAGGCCTATCACGCCACGAGCGACATGTTCTGGGTCGCGGAAGCGCGCCGCGCGTTCGAGTGGTTTCTCGGCCGGAATGATCTGGGCCTCGCGCTCTACGATGCGGGCACCGGCGGTTGTCGCGACGGCCTGCATGTGGACCGGCTGAGCCAGAATCAAGGCGCCGAATCCACGCTGGCCTTTTTGCTCGCACTCGCCGAAGCGCGGGCGTTGCAAAACACCCTGACCAGTTTCAAGGAACCTGTTGGCGAGTAATGCCCGGTGTCAATTCCGGAAGCAGAAATGAATTCATGACCAAAACCACATCATCCGCCCTCCATGCCAGGCGCATCGGGCCGACTTTGATCCCGGACCGCTCGCGGGTGCTGTTGCGCCCGTTTCGCCCCACCACCGATGACATCTCGCGGCGAATCGTCGCCCGGGTCATGGCCTTGCCGGAAGAGGAAGTTGTCAGGTTAGTGGGCCAGGTGCTCGGCGAATTTGCGAACCGGCACGAACACGTTGAAGATATCTTCCGCAAACGCTTCACGCAGGTGATGATTCATCTCGAACCCGGCGCGCAGCCGTCACCCGAACGGCAGATGCTCATCGGCGCCTACTTCACGCACGAGTATTCGCCCGAGTCAGCGGCGCTGTTCAATCCGTCCATCGTGCCCCACCCCGACCAGTCCGGGCTGCCCAAGGGCGCGCTGCGTTTCATCCTGAGCCTGCGGGCCACGGGTGAAGGACATATTTCCTCCATCACCTTCCGCACGGGCTCGGTCAGTGCGCAACATCGCATCACCCTCACGCCGCCCGTGCCGTTTATGACCGAGCCGGAGCGCGTGTCCAATGCCGCTTACGTCAAGGGCTTGTTTGCCCACAAACTCCAGGAGGCGGGCGTACAAAATGAATTTTGCCGGCGCGTGCTGGACCAGTTGCACGAGGATTTCACGTTGAAGGAGCTGCGCCAGGTTCTCCTGGCCTCGGGCCTGACGGAGGACACCTCCGACGCCACGGCAACCCGCGCGGCCCGCGGCATCCTGTTGCTCGCGGAATCGAATTACGAGGTCAACTTCGCGCCCGACAGCCGCGTTTCGCAGCGCGTCCTCTTTCCGTCCGCGCCCAGCCAGAGCAACGGCATCGAAGACGCGCGCTTCGTCCGCTTCCAGAACGACGACGGCAGCTTTACCTGCTACGCGACCTACACCGCGTACGACGGCAAGATCACGTTGCCGCAATTGCTGGAGACGACGGACTTCATCCATTTCAAATTCAGCACGCTCAACGGCCCCGCCGTGCAGAACAAGGGCATGGCGTTGTTTCCGCGCAAAATCAACGGGCAGTACGTCATGCTGTCGCGCCAGGACGACGAGAACATTCTCCTGATGTTCTCGGACAACATCCATTTCTGGCAGACACCGAGGCTGTTACTGCCGCCCGCGCAACCGTGGGAATTCATCAAGATTGGCAATTGCGGTTCGCCGATTGAAACCGAAGCGGGCTGGCTGGTGTTGAGCCACGGTGTCGGCGCGATGCGGAAATACTGTCTTGGCGCGTTCCTGCTCGATTTGAATGATCCGACGCGCGTGATTGGCCGCCTGCGGGAACCATTGCTCTGCGCGAATGAAGCCGAGCGCGAAGGCTACGTGCCGAATGTGGTGTACACCTGCGGCGCGCTGTTGCACGGACGCGAACTCATCATCCCCTACGCCATGAGCGACTCCGCCACCAGCTTCGCCACCGTTTCCCTGGACGAACTGCTGTCCGCGATGGAGTGAGCCGGCTTGATCGCGGACCTGTCCTCCATAGCTTCTGAGCGAAGCATGGATGACGCGGATAACACGGATTCCCTCTCCGCCTCGAACGATGTCCCTCGCCTGCGGGAGCGGGAGAGGGCGGTTAAGTGATAGCGAAACCGGGTGAGGGTTGTGGGGCAATAAAACCATTCTGTGTGGCGAGGGTCAGGGTGAGGTGTCGAGATTGTTTCTACCCATCGCCGCGCTATGGCGGGTTGTTCGTTTTCCTTGAACAAGCCCCGCGATTGCGGGTCGAATGGGCAATGAACATGGCAACCCTCCGTGCCCGTGCCCGCCGCTGGTGGCGGCAGGAAATCCGGCCGCTGCTGATTCTGGCGCTGGTGCTCTTCTCCATCCGCTCCTCGCTCGCGGACTGGAATGACGTGCCGTCCGGCTCCATGCAGCCGACGATTCTTGTCGGCGACCGCATCTTCGTCAACAAATTGGCGTACGACCTCAAGGCGCCGTTCACCACTTGGCATCTGGCGCAGTGGTCGAACCCGCAACGCGGGGACATTGTGGTGTTTTACTCGCCCCACGACGGCACGCACCTGGTCAAACGCGTAGTCGGTTTGCCGGGCGACACGGTCGAATTAAGGAATGACCAATTGGTTATCAACGGCAACCCGGTCGAATACGCTCCCTTGAGCGCCGAAATATGTGAGCAATTGCCTGAAGCCGAACGTGAACGCAGCGTCTTCGCCACCGAACAATTATCCGCCCACCCACATGCCGTGATGGCCATACCGGGTGTTCCGGCCAAACGAACTTTCGGTCCGCTTCAAGTGCCCGAGGGCCATTACTTCATGATGGGAGACAATCGCGACAACAGTTTCGATTCCCGTTATTTCGGTGTGGTCGAGCGCAAGCGAATAGTAGGTAAAGCGACTGCCATTGTGTTGTCCCTCGACCGGGGAAATTACTGGCTTCCGCGCGAGCAACGATTCTTCACCGCGCTGGATGCCAAGGCTTCTCATTGAAGTTTGTCGTTAGCTCTGCGGCCTCGTTTTTGTGGCTTTATCGCCTGGCTGCTGGTGAAACATCCGGAATAACTCAAACCACAGTCACTGCTGCGACAGTCAAAGGTTAAGCCAGCACCATGTTCATATTCGTAGTCGTGATTCCCGACTTGAAGTACACATCGCCGTCTTTGTTCCAAACTAAGCTGACTCCTCCGTCCTGTGACACCACGAAGACCGCAAGATTTGGTTCAGTTGCGCATAACCGAATCGCGGAACGGTGACGCATTCCTTTCTGTTCACTATCAAGTTCGCGTCGGTCTTTCCGCTCCAAAGGGTCGTCCACCTCAAAAGCTCGGGCGCGCTTCACCCTGTCGAGGACAATTTCCGTGCCGAACCCCTCGATAGTTAGGTCAGTATTCAGCACAATGGCTCCATCTGTTCGCGCGAGTTCACCAACAAATGAGCACGTTCGGGCGAGTTGCTGCTGAGTTTCTCGAAGCTGAAAGGATGTCAATTCGAGTTGTTGTTGGTTCGGCGCGCTTTCCTTCTGCCACTCCGACAACCAGAACATGTCGCCGTGCTTATGCCTCAAGTTCATGAACTCGACAAAACGCTTCTTCAGGTGATCGAGGCATTCTCCGAACCGATACTTTATCCTGAAGAGTTCAGCCTGAACGGGGTCGCAACGAATGCTCTTCAAGATCAAAGCCCCTCCGTGGCCAACGAGCTCATGTGTTTAATTGAGTTTCTTGATCGGTTGAGGATGTGAACATGTCGAGTGAATTCCAATACGACGTTTTCCTGAGCCACAGCTCCAAGGACAAACCGGCGGTGCGCCCGCTGGCGGAGCGGTTGCAGAAAGACGGCCTGAAGGTGTGGTTTGATGAATGGGTGCTCAAGCCCGGCGACAGCATCCCGGCGAAGATCGAGGAAGGATTGGAGCACTCGCGCGTGTTGGTGCTCTGCATGTCGGCGAATGCGTTTGGGTCGGACTGGGCGCAGTTGGAGACTATTCACTCAGATGTCATTTGATCAAAGCATTCATCACCGATTCCCTGCTGACTTGGCCGCAGAAGTATGCCAAGGATGGTCGCAACTGATAGCTGGGGATTTCATTCCACCGGCCTTGCCCAGTCTGTCCCAGCTAAAGCAACTGTTGGAGGTCTCTTACCTAGCCGGAATGGAAACGGACGAATCGCGTCCCTTGCGATTCATGCTCTGCTGCACGCCCAATTCCGATCCAATAAACAGACAGGGAGACCCCAGACCTGTCGAGTCATGGGAGCTCGCTCCGCCGCGCCCGTTCAACATTCAGGAACTTCGTCGTCTCGCAGCAGTCACAGATCTCGACGCCTCTGCGATTTGGGTTCGCTTCACAAATGAACCATCGGAGCATTTGGATATCCGTGGTCTAGTCAACCTAGGAAGGTCATGGTCTGTTGCACGTAACGCGTTCGCCTATCACTACGACCCATTGCCTCATGCGTTGCTTGTCCGTGTAATCGCTCCAGGGCACCTAGCGATCTACCAAGGCAGTTACTGTATGGCCACACTGGCAGGAGGGAAGCTAGAAGTGGGCGCGATGAGAATGGCGATGTTGGATCTCCTCGGAGTAGATTCATTGCTCAAAGAGGGCCACAAGTTCCTTCGCCCATTGATCGTCGCGCCAAGTCATGAACTTCCACGGGAATGGCATGAATTCGAATGGCTCGCGTATGTGAACTGTATCTTGGCAGTCGTGAACGGAATGCAGCTCTTGCCCACGCGTGAATCTCGTCGCCTGTTGGCTTTCAGAACATAGTCAATCCGCTCGAGAATCCCGTTAATTGAGGATGTGTCGGCCATCGGTCGTGCGATAACAGGTTTGTCATTCATACCCACTTCTGCTGACCGTGGTGAGCCTGCCGCATTTGCCGGACAAAAGCAATTCCGAAGTGGCCTTCCTACACTGGCGGGTGTGGACTGATTCGCGTTTTCAAGGTCGCAATTTGCGACCATGAATGCAGCCATCCGCTACGCGACTTCCAGCAAAACTTTGGGATGCCGGGTGGCGATTTTCAACAGCACTTTGGCCGGACCGGTCGGTTGCCTGCGGCCTTGCTCCCAGTTTTGCAGTGTGTCGGCGCTGATGCCCAATACACCGGCAAATTGCGATTGCGAAAGGCCGAGCCGGCCCCGGACTTTCACAATGTCGTTCTTCGGGTCAATTTTGAAAATCCGCGACGGTTTCATCGCCCCGCGCTTGATCTGTTCCGCTTCGCGCAGGCTTTGCTTCAGTGCTTCAAAAAGTTCTTTTTTCATGACTCAAATTGTTCAACCAATCGTTTCAGTTGTTTAATCTCGTCGTGAGACAGGTCGTCCCGCTCACTCTTCGGATATGCCAGCAGCAGCCAGATTTGGTCATCGGCCACCTGCCAATAATAAATGACCCGCAATCCGCCTCGTTTGCCGCGACCGCTGCCAGCCCACCGCATCTTGCGGATGCCGCCGCTGCCGGGAATGATTTTCCCGAGGTCCGGCCTTCTGGCCAAAGCCGCTTGCATTGCGGCGTAATCATCGTCTGCCATCCATTTCAACACCCACCGTGTGAAGGTTGGCGTTTCCACAAATTCCATTGGGGCACTATACGCCATTGGCGGATACTGTCAATTGATTTTTGATTGCTTGTCGCTGCGAGACTTCCGGGCGTCATTCCACTTGCGCAGCACGCCTGTTCAGGATGTGACGAGTGACGAGTGACACGTGACAAGAGCTCAACTACTCGGCATCCGGGGCCGTCTGCTGGAGATGTTTAAGGTCCTCAAGTTCCAGCGGGTCGCTGATAATGCCGCCGTTAAAATAGGATGTGGGCGCCGGCCCTTTCCACTTCCAGTATTCCGCGTGTTCGTCGGCAAAGACCCACACGACGCCATTCTGATGCCATCGGGCCGGGATGTTGAGCCACTCGTCCACTTGGGAGGAATACAGGAAAAGACCTTCGTCAATTGACCCGGGATCCTCGTCAAGAAACGTGAGGCTGGTCGAAGGGTGCCGTATCGCGGACGATTTGCGCACGAGTTGGACCAGGAAGTTGGTCTCAAAATCTTCGCCACCCATATAGCCGCTCAATGACACGCTGCGCAACCTGGGGGTGATGGTGCCGGCAATAAAACTCTGGTCCTCCGGACAATGATATACCTGGATGTCCTGCACATACGGAAAAATGGAGCCGCTGGTGATGGTTGCCGGGTCCGCATCCAGGAAGGCGTTGCCCGTCACCCAGCATCCCGCCGGACTGCGGTGGACCCCGTCAATGTAGCTTCCAAGATTCAGCGCCAGTTGGTCATCGGCTTCAGAGGCATAAAGCTCCCAACCCACGCCAAGTTGTCTTTGATTGTTGAGGCAAGTGGTTCTGTGGGCGCGCCCTTTGGCTGCGGACAAGGCGGGCAGCAGCAATGCGGCCAGGATGGCAATTATGGCCATCACCACCAGCAGCTCAATCAAGGTAAAAGCGCTGCATTTGCATTTCACTATGGTTAGGACAACTTAGCTCCAGATTTGTTTTAGATTAAAAAGGCTGCTTCAGACCTGCAAGGCCGGAAAGGCCTCCAAACCCAGCCTCGGTAGGTCTGCGAGCCGAAACGCAAGCAATTCGAGGAATGAAAGTCGCGAGCCTGCCACGATAACGGAAAAAGCAATTCCGAAGCGGCCTTCCTAGATTGGCGGGTGCGGACTGGTCCGCGTTTTCAAGGCATTGTCCCATTTACGCAGCACGCCGAGGGCGTAAAGCCGCGTAAAGCTTCGCCACGCTGCCACGCCCTCTTTTGGGGACGAGCGTCGTGCCGCAGAAGCACGGCCTAAAATTTCTTCACCTGAATGCCGCCACCACTGCTTCGCAACCGGACGGTTGGGCCGCCGCCGTTGACCGCGCCTTGCAAATGGCCGTAATCCACCTGGCCCACGACGGTCACCGGTAATTCGCTGCTCACGCCGCCGCCCGAAGTTACGGCGTCCAGTTCAAAGGCGGCATTTTCCGGAACGCGCACGGTCACGCCGCCACCCGACGTTGAAAGGTCCACCGCATGAACCAACGGCGAAGGCAATACGGCAGAAATGCCACCGCCCGATGTGGAGCCTTCAATTTCACCAACGACATTCTCGATGGTGATGCCGCCCCCGCTCGTCCGCACGTGTGCATTCCCTTGAAAATTCTTGACGGTGACCGGACCCCCTGATGTATCGCCGTCGAGCGTGCCGGAACCGCCGGTCACGGTGATACCGCCTCCGCTGGTGTGGATCTTGAGCGCCCCGTCGCAATCGGCGACCTGAATGCCGCCGCCCGAAGTGTTGCCGTCCAGCGGTCCGTGCAATCGCGCGAAACTCAGTCCGCCACCGCTGGTATCGGCTTTGGTATCCCCCGCCAGGTCACTGACCGAGATGCCGCCGCCTGGGGTCTTGAGTTGGACGTTAAACTGTGCCGGTACGTGGATGGTATATTTGGCCTCGTTTTGATACCGACCGCGCCATGACCACCAGAACCAGCCGTCGGAGCCGGGGTGCTCCGCCCGCACCGTCACCGTCGCGCCGTCCCGGGCAAAGTGGACCGGATAGTCCCGCAGGAATTCCTGTTCCTCCGCCGCAGTCTTGCGGCCAACCTTGCGCCAGAACGTCCACGGTGACTCCGCTGGTGGCATTGGTGCTGACGGTGATGGAGCCGAAGTCCACGTTTACGACCAGCGTGCCGCCGGGCGCGACGTTGAAGTTGGTGCTGATTTGTTCCTCCGTGGCAGCAAACGCCGCGCAAGAACTCAAGAGCAAGAGAAACGCGATTGGTTTCATGGGAGTTGGTGGTCGGTGCGAGCCTGCCGCATTTAACGGGTGAATGGAAGAGCAAAATCCGCGTAAAACTTCCACCGTCGTCCCGTAAAGCGACACTATGGTGGACAGGTCGCCACGCGGTTGCCGGGACGGTTAAACTCTGCGTCCTTTGCGCTCTTTGCGGTTAAAAATCCGCGTTCATCTTCGTTCATCCACGGTAAAGATTCGGGTTTCGACACCTCACCCTGACCCTCTCCCCGACCGAGGCGGAGAGGGAATCAATCCGCCGGTGTGTTTGGGCAGCTCGAAGCGAACTGATTGGCCTTGGTTGCGAATTGCGACTAAATTCCGGGCGCCATGAACAAGCTTCGTATCTTTGTGGATTTGGCCGTTACCCCGGATGTCCTGGAATTGCTGCAGGAGGGAACCAAGGGGCATCAACTGGTTTTTCCCAGGACACCCGTATCGTCCGTCCTGGCCAAAGCGGAACGCGATCCTCAATTCGCCACGGTAGATATCGCCTTTGGCCAGCCTGAACCCCAAGCGATTGCGGAGGCTATCCAACTGAAATGGATTCACGTCAGCTCTTCGGGAATCACGCGTTATGACAACCCGCAGTTTCGCGCGTTGATGGCGGAACGCAAAATCGCGGTGTCCAACAGCGCGAGCGTCTATGACGAGGCGTGCGCCGTCCACGCTTTGAGCTTCATGCTGGCACAGGTCAGAAAGTTGCCCTTGGCGCTCAAAACCCGGACCGCCAGCGGCACCGATGCCTGGAATACCCTTCGCGATTCCTCGGGGACGCTCCGGGGCGAAACCGTTCTCATCGTGGGTTATGGTGCGATTGGCAAGCGTCTGGCCGAACTGCTCCGCCCGTTCGACATGAAAGTCATCGCGTATCGCCGGAAGGCACGCGGCGATGAAGGCGTGCCGGTCGTCACCGGCGGTCAATTATTTCGCGTGCTTGCCGAGGCTGACCACGTCGTCAATATCCTACCGGACAGCGCGGAAACGAGGCATTTCTTTGACGCCGCGCGATTTTTGGCCGTGAAGCCGGGCGCCATTTTCTATAACATCGGGCGCGGCACGACAGTCGCGCAGGACGCCCTGCTGGATGCGCTGCGTTCGGGGCGACTCGGGGCTGCCTGGCTGGATGTAACCGAACCGGAACCCTTGCCAAACGATCATCCGCTCTGGGCGGGACCCAATTGTTTTATCACGCCGCATGTAGCGGGAGGGCACGTTGACGAAACCAAAACGCTGGTCTGTCATTTTCTCAAAAACTTTGACCGGTTTGTTCGAGGAAAACCCCTGCTGGACCGGGTCATGTGAGATTCGCATTCGCCACGCGGTCAACATCGAACGCCCAACACCCAATTCTTGTTCTTTCGTGTCCATTCGCGGTCAAAAACGGGTTGCTTTCATGCCGAGCTTGTTTTCTTCCACGCATTCTGAATAATTGCCGTTCAAGCCTGACGGTTCCCATGGAAGGCCTGAAAAACAGCGAATGAGCGAAATCAAGAGCAACGCCAACGTCGAGCCGTGTCTCTCGGCCGTCATGCCGGTTTATAACGAGACCGCCACGGTATCAGAGGTCATCAACACGGTGTTGGCGCAACGGCCCATCGCCCAACTGGTCGTTGTGGACGACGCTTCCACGGACGGCACGTGGGAAAAACTGCAATCGGCCGCCAAAAGTGATGCGCGCATCACGCTGGTGCGGCACACGCAGAATCAAGGCAAAGGCGCGGCGTTGCGGACTGGCATTACCCATGCGACGGCGGCGGTGGTCATCATTCAAGACGCCGATTTGGAGTATGACCCGGCGGAGTATCACAAGCTGTTGGTGCCGATCCTGTCGGGCAAGGCGGACGTGGTTTTTGGGTCACGGTTCACCGGTTCGGATGCCCATCGCGTACTGTATTACTGGCATTCAGTGGGGAACAGGTTATTGACGACGCTCTCAAACATGGCGACGGATTTGAACCTGACCGACATGGAGACCTGCTATAAAGCCTTTCAGCGTGGAATCATTCAAAAAATTCAAATTCAGGAAGACCGGTTTGGCTTTGAACCGGAAATCACAGCCAAGGTGGCACGGTTGAAGGTGCGCATTTACGAAGTGGCCATTTCGTATCACGGGCGCACCTATGCGGAAGGAAAGAAGATCGGCTGGCGCGACGGTTTCCATGCCCTGTGGTGCATTTTGAAGTACAATTTTTTGTCGCGCTGAAAAAATGCCGCCACCCAACCGCCAAAACGCAACCCTGCCCGCGAGGCCGCATCCGCAATGGCCGGTGATTTTCGTGACGCTGTTGATTGGGGTGACGGCAATCTGGCTGGCGTGGCCGCAGGTTTTTCCCGGACCGGCCCAGGCCAACGCGATGACGCTGCCGAACCTGGACCAGCGCGCGTCGGGGTTGGCGCTGGTAACCAACCTGGTCCAACGAGACTCTTATTGTGTTCCCTTGTCCGCCTACGGACGGGCCCTTGACCGCGCCCTGCCGCCGGACGCCCGCGTTTTTTTCTCCGGCATGGTTGGGGAAACGAATGGCCCGAAGTTGGGGTATTACTATTTTCTCAGAAACTATCTTTTCCCGCGCGAAGTGGCGATATCGCTGCGTGACAAACCCATCTTTAATGTAGGCTGGTTTGCCGGCACGCCTTGCGACTCACCCGCGGAACTCGAGACCAACGGCTTCGATTTGCTCGTGAGATACGGGACCAATGGGTTTGGGCTGGTCCCACTCACGCAGAAAGGAGTTCCGAAATGAAGGAATGGATTGCCTTTCTATTGCCGCCCGCTGTGGCCTTTGCCGGGATGCGGATAAGCCGCCTCGTGCTCGGCCAGAAATTCGAGGATGGGTTCGGCCCCGGCCTTCGTTTTACGATCGGACTGGCCGTCGGCATGCTCGTTTTCTCACAGACGATATTGTTGGGAGCGCTGGCGGGAGCCAATCTGGCCAGCGGGCTGGCCTGGCTGGCGCTCATCTGGGGCGCGGCGGAAGTCGTTTTATTGCTGCCGAAGGCGGCGGCGAGCTTGAAACAGATTAAAAAATTTCAGCCGGGCCATCTCTGGTTGCTCCTGCTCTTGCCGGTAATCTATTCCTGGTGGGTTTTCGGCAGGCTTTCCACACTGGAAGGAACACTCGAATTTGACGCCAACGCTTTCTGGGTTTTCAAGGCAAAGATTCTCTTTCTGGAACAAGGCAAAAACCTTCTTTACTGGATGCACCAGCCTGATCTCGCCTACACCCACTGGGATTATCCGATGCTGGTGCCCGGTCTTTATGTCCTCAACTACGGCGCCGTTGGCGGGGTGGACGAATTCGTCAACAAGGTCTGGCCGTTCTGGATGGTGGTGGCGTTGTGCCTTGGGATTCTTTCACTGGGGAAGGTTTGGAAACATCCGCATCCACTGCCCATTCTGACGGTCGTGGCTTTCTGTTTTCTGCCGGCCAGCATGACCTTCATCCGGCAGGAAGGCGGCACGATTCCGATGGTTTTTTCCGCCAGTCTGACGGCCCTGCTGATGGTAAAGGCGATTTCCGACGCGAACGAATATTATCTCGCCGCCGCCATCCTTGCCGTCACCGCCTGCGCCATGAGCAAATTTGAAGGCATCGTTTATGCCGCCGCCTGTTTTTTCGTGTTATTGCCGTTTTGCTGGCGGCGCGGCTGGTTGAAGAAATGCGTCCTGTGGAAAAGCGCCGTGGTTGCCATCATTTGTTTGCTGCCATACATCTGGTTTCGACTCGACAAGCCCGTTCTTCATCCCGAATCGGGTTGGTGGCACGCAGGCGTTGCCTCCCCCGCCTCCGCCCTGTACCGCTTTCACCAAACCTGGTTTCTCAATATTTTCGGCCGTTTCTTCAACAGCGATTTCTTTCAATGGCAGCCGGGCAACCATGATCACTTGCAATGGGCCGGAAAATGGATCGGGTTCGGGGGTTTTGTGAATGAACAACTCAGCGTTCTGCCCTGGCTGCTGGTTATTCTGCTGGTGCTGGCCTGGTGGAAAAGGCGCGGTCGCCTGGCGCTGGGGAGCCTCACGGTTGTGATCATTGGAGTTTTCTCCGTTCTTGCGTTTGTCATCGCCTGTCTCCCGCGCATGCAGGGCGATTTGTCGAAGGCAATTGAATTCAGCAGCAGCAATGAAGTGGGCCGGTATTCCTACCCGTTTTTTGCCGCCTGGTTTCTGGCCGTGGCCGCCATCTGGTTTGACGACCCGCAATCCCCACCGCCGTCCAGCCCCCCGAACACGCCGCGCGACAGTGCTGCCCCAAGCCGGGCAGGGCCTTCCAAAAAACAACGATAACTTGCCTTTTACGGCTTTTCCCATAAACTAGGGGTATGAAGAACGAAGTGACGCCCGTTCAGATTCGCGGCATTTTGCCCGCCAACAGCGGGTGCGCACTGTTTATCGGCAACGATCAGAAGGTATTTGTCATCAATGTCGAGCCGCAAATGGGCGCCATTATCGGCATGTTCCTGCGCCAGACACCCAAGGAACGTCCGCTCACCCACGACCTCATCAACCGCATTTTCCAGGGTTTCGGCATCAGTGTCGAACGCGTCATCATCACGGACCTGAAGAATTCCACCTATTTCGCCCGGCTGATTTTGCAACAGCAAAATGAAGTCGCACGCAAAATCGTTGAACTTGACGCGCGCCCCAGCGATTGCCTCGCCATCGCCGCCGCGCAAAAAAAACCGATCTTCGTCACCAGCGCGCTTTTCGAACAAGTCGAGGACATGAGCGAAGTGCTGAACCGGATCAACGAAACCGGCAGCGAAGCCGAATAAAATGCCCGCGGCCAGGACCCCACCGCTCGCCCTCATTTGCGGCGAAGATGAATTCGCTGTCAAGCAACGCGCCCGGCAACTCTACCAGCAATGGTGCGACGAGCTTGGCGGCATGGACCATGAGACCATCGAAGCCGCCGTTTCCAACAGCGGCGAGGCGCTGGCGGCGATGGCCCGCCTGCGTGAAGCCCTGCAAACACTCCCGTTTTTCGGTTCCGGCAAGGTCATCTGGCTGCGGGATTGCAATTTTCTTGGTGACGAACGCGCCGCCTCCGCCCAGGCTGTCACCGAAACTCTCGCCGAGCTGGCGGAGGAGTTGAAAACATTTTCATGGCAGGGGGTGCGGCTCCTCGTGAGCGCGGGCAAGGTGGACAAACGCAAAACGTTCTTCAAAACGCTCGACAAAATCGGCACGGTCGAGACGCTTTCCGGCTGGGCGGATGACAAGGACTGGGTGAACCGCGCGGAAATTGAAGCCCGTTCCGCCATCCGTGCGCGGCAAAAGGAAATTGCCGGGGAGGCGCTGGCTGAACTGGTCAATCGCATCGGCCCGAACCCGCGCCTGCTCGACGGCGAAATTGAGAAGCTGTGCCTGTTTGTCGGCAACCGGAAACAAATTGAAGCCGGCGACGTCGCCGCGGTCTGTACGCGGAACAAGACGGCGCGCGCCTTCGCCCTCGGCGACGCGCTGGGCGAACGCGATTTGCCGCGTTTGCTGCGGCGGCTGGACGAGGAACTTTGGGAATTGAAATTCGACCCGAAAAAATCGGAAATCGGCCTGCTTTACGGTCTGATTTCAAAGGTCCGCGCGATGTTGCTGTTGAAGGAAATGTCGCGCGAAGGCTGGATCAAACCAGAAACAGATTACACCCGGTTCAAGGAGCAATTGGAACGCGTGCCGGCGGAAAAGCTGCCGGCGGACAAGCGGTTAAATCCGCTGTCGCTGAATCCGTATGTGCTTTACAAGGCGCTGCCACACGCCGAAAAATACAGCCAGGACGAACTGGTTCGCGCCATGGATTTGCTGCTGCGCTGCAACCAGCGGTTGGTGTCCAGCGGATTGGACGAGGCGCTGGTGTTGCAACAGGCGCTGGTGCAAATTGTCGGTCCGCCGGCCGCCGCGGCTTGAGCGCGCAAATATTTTTCTAAAAAATGTCAACGCCATCGGGAAAACTGTACGTGCTGGTGGGCAAGAACTTCGCCTGCGTTAAAATTGCCGGACGCGCCAACTACGTCTCCACTCCCGATTTTAAAACGCTGTTGGGCGAACTGACCGGGAAAGGCTACCGGCATTTCATCATTGATTTGTCGGAATGCGTGCTTATGGACAGCACATTTCTGGGCGTGTTGGCCGGATTTGGATTGAAGATGCAGTCTGTCAGCCCCGACCAGCCGGGGATTGAACTGTTCAATGCCAACAAGCGCGTCGCCGAGTTGCTGGAAAATCTGGGGGTGGCGCGCCTCTTCAAAATGACCGGCGGCGCATTGCCGTTGCCCGACGATGTCAAAACCGGCACGCCGGAGCCGGCCAACCCCACGCGTGAAGAAATCACCCGCATCTGCCTCGAAGCGCACCAAACCCTTATCGCGATAAATCCGGAAAATGTTGCGCGGTTCAAGGACGTGACGCAGTTTCTCGCCGAGGATTTAAAGACGCTCGAAAAAAGCAAATGAGTTTGCGATGCTCGATTGGCGATTGACGCATCATCCTCCAGCCACCGTCCAGTGCGTGAAATCGTGTATATCGGAAAGCGGAAACAACCATTTCAAACCGGCGCCGGTGCGGGCGTGCCGAGTCCGGGCAACTTGGGCGGGGCGGGTTTGGGCGGCGTTTCCGGCAACGGCGTGCCGGCGGGGGCACCCAGCATCGGTCCGGTCTGGGACGGTGTCCGGGGCGGCGGCGTGAACGTGCCCTTGCGGATAATCTCCTCGACCTGCACGCCATCAAGCGTTTCGTATTCGAGCAGCCCGTGGGCGATGATTTCGAGTTTGTCGCGGTTGGCTTCGATCAGTCCCTTCGCCGTTTTGTTCGCTTCGTCAATGATGCGTTTGACCTCGGCATCAATGTCCTGCGCGGTCTGTTCACTGTAATCCTTTGTGCGCATGAAGTCGCGTCCGAGAAAAATGTATTCCTGACTGTCGCCATAAAGCACGTTGCCGAGCTTCTCGCTCATGCCCCAGTGCATGACCATCGCGCGGGCCAGTTGCGTGGCCTGCTGAATGTCCATCGCCGCGCCGCTGGAAATGTCGTCGGTCACATATTCCTCCGCGATGCGTCCTGCCATCGCCAGGACAATGCTGTCAATCGCCTGCTTCTTCCGCATGTTCAACATGTCTTCCTTGGGCAACGACATCGTGACCCCGAGCGCCCGGCCGCGCGGAATGATCGTGACCTTGTGCAGCGGATGCACGTGTTTGAGCAGCACGTTGACCAGCGCATGGCCGGCTTCGTGCCACGCCGTGGCGCGCTTCTCTTCGTCGGACATCGCCATACTGCGGCGCTCGCGTCCCCAGCGGACCTTGTCGCGCGCTTCTTCCAATTCGCTCATGCCGACGGATTTTTTGTTCAAACGCGCGGCGAGCAACGCGGCCTCATTCAATAAATTCGCCAGTTCCGCGCCGGAATAACCCGGCGTGCCGCGCGCGATAATGGACAAATCCGCCTCCGGCGCGAGCTTCACGTTTTTGGCGTGCACCTTCAAAATTCCCTCGCGCCCGCGCACGTCCGGCAAATTGACGACCACCTGCCGGTCAAAACGCCCGGGCCGCATCAACGCCGGGTCGAGCACGTCATGGCGGTTGGTCGCGGCGATGATGATGATGCCTTCCTGGGTGTCAAAACCGTCCATTTCGACCAGCAGCGCATTGAGCGTCTGCTCGCGTTCGTCGTTGCCGCCGCCGAGTCCGTGACCGCGCGAACGGCCGACCGCGTCAATTTCGTCGATGAAAACCAGGCACGGCGTGTTCCGGCGCGCCTGTTCGAACATGTCGCGCACGCGGCTCGCGCCCACGCCAACGAACATTTCCACGAAGTCCGAGCCGCTGATGCTGAAAAACGAAGCGTCTGCTTCACCGGCGATGGCCTTGGCCAGCAGTGTCTTGCCCGTGCCGGGCGGCCCGACCATCAGCACGCCCTTCGGAATGCGCCCGCCGAGCCGCTGGAATTTCTTCGGGTCCTTCAAAAATTCAACCAGCTCGGAAACCTCCTCGATGGCTTCGTCAATGCCCGCCACGTCCTTGAAGGTCGTCTTGTTGCGGTCTTTGGCGAGCATCCGCGCCTTGCTCCGGCCGAAACTCAGCGCGCCCTTGCCGGCGATTTTGATCTGGCGGATGAAGAAAAACCAAAATAACAGGCCGATGCCCACAAAAAACAGCAACTGATAGCCGATGGACCAAAGCATGGCATTCGGCGCGCCGGCCTCGATTTTGTCCGAGACCAGCAGTTCATCCAGCATCTTTTGCGTCAGCATGGCGTTCGGCGCGCTGAATTGCGCTTCGACGGGTTTGCCGTTCCCGCCGGCTTTGTAATACGAACCGGCGATGGGCGTGAGCGGCGAGGATTGGGAATTGAAGTTGATGGTCGCGTGGACAATCTGGTTCGAGTTGAACTTCTGCAAAAATTCGGATTGCGACAACACATCGCCCTGCGTCGTCATGTGGGATTTCAACATCATCAACGCCACGAGACCGCCAAGGATGGCAATCCACAGGATCCACGTGGACACCGGGACCTTGAAACCGCCGGGCGGTTTTTTCTGCCCGCGGTCACCGCCATTTCTTTGATTTGAATCGTCGTCAAACATTTTCGCATGTCAAACTAACATGCCATTCCACCTTCCGCAATGCGGTAATTTGGCCTATATTTCAGCCCATGCGCATCGGTTCGCTGACACTGGCATCCAATCTGTTCCTATCGCCGCTGGCGGGTTACACCAACCTGCCCTTCCGCCTCATCGTGCGCGAAATCGGGGGCGTCGGCCTCTGTACCACCGACCTGGTCAATGCCCGCTCGCTGCTGGAAAAAAACAAAAAGGCCTTCAAGCTCATCGAAACCCGCCCTGCCGATTCGCCCCTCGCGGTCCAACTCTTCGGTTCCGTGCCCGAAGAGATGCGCGACGCAGCGATTTATCTCGAATCCATCGGCATTGCGTCCGTGGACATCAACATGGGTTGCCCCGTCCGCAAGGTCTGCGGCGTCGGCGGCGGCTCGGCGATGATGATCGAACTCAATAAAACCGCCGCGCTCGTCCGCGGCATGGCCGGTGCCGTGAAAATCCCGGTGACGGCCAAAATGCGGCTTGGTTGGGACGACGAAAATCTGACCGCGCCCGATTTGGCACGTGCGCTCGAAGACGCCGGTGCTGCCGCGATTTTCGTTCATGGCCGCACGCGCGAACAGGGTTTCGGCGGGACGGTGAACCTGGCCGGCATTCGCGCCGTCGTCCAGGCTGTAAACAAAGTCCCTGTCATCGGCAACGGCGACGTCATCACGCCGCAAGCCGCGAAAAAGATGTTCGACGAAACCGGCTGTGCGGGCGTGAGCATCGGGCGCGGCGCGTTTTACAATCCCTGGATTTTCCAGCACACGCTGCATTATCTGAAACAAGATCACGTTCCCCTCACCCGTCCTGCGGACACCTTCTCCCCGCCCGGCGGGGAGAGAGACGGGGTGAGGGGCGACCTTCCTTCCGAACCCGCCTTTGCCGAGCGCGTGCGCGTGATGTGCCGGCACCTCGATTTGATGATTGAAGTTTTTGGCGAGGAACTCGGTTGCCGGATGTTCCGCAAAGTGGCGCCGTGGTATGCCAAACGCTTCGGCCCGTGCCACGAATTCAACAAACGTGCCGTGCAAATCTCCACACGCGCCGAATTCCGCGACGTGCTGGCAAATTACATCCGCTGGCGGCAACAATTCCTCGACGGCAACGGCGAACTGCAACCGCGCTTCCGTCCCCCTCCGATGATTGCGTCCTTCATGAGCGAGCCTGCCTCGACGCAGCGTGAGCAAATTCCCGTGCCGAAAGGACCGGTGGAGGTGTGGTGATGAGCGGACCACGCATCTTTGGCGGGCCGCACCGCCGGAACGTGCGTCGCAAGAAACATTGCGGCGCACCATCAAAGCCGGCGACGAACCGCCAAAAGCAAAACAACCGGTTTTGTTTCGCTAAATCTTCAGAGTAAGGACGCGCTGCCGCGCATCCAAGCTGACCAGCAGGCCAGTCTTTGCGGGAGTGAATCAGGGGACGGCAAATCGAGCGTGTATTTTAAAATTCTCTGGCTGGCGCTATTGGCCTAGTTGCTCCGGTTGCGGAGAACGTGCAAGTAGTTTTCAGGCTTGGACTGGACTGGCAGGCACAGCCAGGCATCAAGAAACGGGTGGACTGGCAGGCCGTCAGGATATTTGGCCGGGGTTTCGGTAGGGTGCAAGATGGGCAAGGCGGGCTTCTCATCTTGAGGCGGTTTGCAGGTGCCGGACTTCATAGTCCTCCACTTTGGTAAGAGCGGTGCCGACCGGCCAAGCAAAAGATATTAAAAGATATTCACAGCGGGCATTCTGAAAATTATGCGGGTTTGAAAAAACTCATGGGGCATTGGCCGCAGGTTTCAGCGCAGTGTTACGGATCGGATTTACACGTTCTATTTCCGTTGCTTGCGTTGGTGAAGCAACAGGCATGCTGCCTGACGGTGCGAAACCGGAGAACAAATCGAGTCGGCCAAATCTTCAGTGTCGTTTTATTGACAAACGGTCGGGTTGTGGCGATGCTTCACGCCCTTAATTTGTTGCCTCGGTAGCTCAATTGGTAGAGCAGTTGACTCTTAATCAATTGGTTCTAGGTTCGAGTCCTAGCCGGGGTACCAATTTCAAAATCAGACTCCGAAGCGTCAGCAAGCGTCACGGATGGACAATCGTCAATGCTCGCAAGGGATTTATCACCATTCTCGGATGTGGCCGAGAGGACAGGGGTGGACACGTCTGGACATGACTTTTACTAAATTTGGTGCGTTCCCCGGTGCGTTCGTTTTCACCGTGCCAAACATCGGCAATTTATTTACGGCCTCAGCAGTTGGCAACTGTGATGCATCCGTGTAAGTCATGTTGGTGAGCCGCATGTCACTGTGCCGCATAATGGCCATTGCCACGCGCGGAGAAACACCGGCACGGGCCAAATTGGTCGCCAAAGTGTGCCGCAATGCGTGAAAGTCAGCGACCCTCCCCTGCTCATCCTTGTAAGGAATCCCGGCGGCTTCCAAATCTTTGCGAAATTCTTCAATACTAGGCAATCGCTCAAAAACCGACTCGGCGCTGTTGTCGCCAGGTCCGACCAATTTCTTGAGCTCGTTAGCGAGTTCTTCATTCAACCAAAGAATCCCGTCTTTGTGGTTTTTCGTGGTTGAGCAACGCACCAGAATGAACGGCGCAGCCTCGTAAAGATGCGCGTCACCCTTTTGCATTTGCTCCAATTCGGCCCGTCGCAGCCCCGTGTTCACTGCCGTCAGATAAACGGTCCGCCGCCAGTCCGACACTTCAAGCAGCCGTCGCATTTCATCCTCCGTCAAAGCCCGTCGTTTCCGGCACTCGTTGCCACGCGTCTCAACCCTGCCGACAATCTTGAGCTGATTGGCAATGACCTTTCCGCGACGTTGCAACCAGTTCAAAAAATTTGAGCAGTCGGCTAGGTAATCATTCTTGGTTTTGGCCGACAGCGCTTGTTTGCCTCTCCACAGGTCGAACGAATCAGGCGTCACATCTCGGACCAGCCGCCAGTTGCATTCTTTGCACAACTTGAGCAGACGTTTTTCCAAAGTGTAAACATACATTTCATCTTTGTTCCGCGAACTCCGGTCCTTGATGAAGTCCGCCAGATGTTCAACCAGCGGCTTTTGCGCCGCATCCAGCAGGGCTTTTGGTGCCGAGACGCCGTTTAATTCCCGTTCCTTCTGCCGAATGAAATCGGCCTTCATCTTTTCAGCCACCTGATTGTCCCGAACTTTCAGTGGAATATCTTTCCCACCCCTCTTGCCGTCAATCCGCCAACGCAGGACATAAAACGAGCTTAAGACTTTGCGGCCTTTCTTCTGGCGGCTCGGTCTGAAAATGAACGCAGTGATTTTATTCATATCGTCTTATGAGTTTGCAGCCATGCTTCTATGGTCGCCAATTTCCAACGAGGTTGGCGACCAACATACAGATCAGGCGGAGGCAGTTTGCCCTCATCCACGCGCCTATCAATCGTCCTGGTGGAAATATCCAGCATTTCGGCCAGTCGTTCCCGGCTCAGGTAATTCATGACCGAGCCTGGCGATATTGGGGCTTCCAAGGCGTTCATTTTCACTCCTTCACCCAAACAGCCAGCCGACTTTCCAGATATGTCTTGGCCTTCAGCCTGATTTCCTTGTTGATGCAAAACCATTTCTCGCGAAGAACTTTATCTGCGGGAACAAAGTCGCTTTTCGCAAACAACCTTAAGGCAACGCGACCAAGAGCGTTCTGAGTGCCAGGGCCAGTGCGATCTTCGTATTTGGCTCTTTCCACAAACAAAAAATCTAGATTCTCACGTCTCCATTGCTTGGCAATGACACGGGCGGAGGGTTCAATCATATCAAAAAATAGATTCCAACTCTTTTGAGGATCGTTAAGTGCTTTTGTGATGGTGACACCACTCAATTTGACGCCTTGTTCTTCCAGCAGGAACCGGCTGATTGCCCGCGCACTCATTCTTTGCGAGGCTTCAAAAATGAAGGGGAATAGCTCAATGACCAACCCACGGTTGGCACTAAATTCCGTTGCTCTTGAGTGACCGACCAATTTGAGGCCGATGTCAGTCGCATTCGTTGGCTTTTGATAGTCCGGTGCCATATTGTTGGTAATATTAACAACATTAACGAGATTGTCAATCCCTATTTTTGCAGAAAATAACTTCAACGAAAGCCCTCTGGCGCAAAGACTTTCGGGCTGACTCGCTTCACGGTCACACCAAAAGACTTTGCGCCGACCCGGTATTAGCGCGACCATAGCGGTGTAGCCGTTCTCCGAACCGCCTCCGGCTAATTCTCCGCCCGGCCACGCCGCTTTCGTCGCGACACCCTTTCGTTTCTGATTGGTAGCGGGGGCCGGAACGACTTCGTCGTCCTTTCGCATTTAGCTGTGAAGATGTCTAACGTCCAAAGCTCAAGCACAGCCGCCGAGCGGGACGTTGAATGCAATGATAACAAACATATTTTATAAATCAATCGCAACTGGCAGGGGCAGCGGCTGTTGCCTGCAGCGATTTGTTAGGCCACCTAGTGTGCCACTTGGGCTTTTTTCAGGATTTCAACAATTGCAAAACGGTTTGCGCTATCCGTTTCCTCTGTTAGTTCAACAGCCGTTTTACCATCCAGTGCTTTAATACGAGGGTCTGCTCCTTTGCCGAGTAAATATTTTACGCATTCAATATCACCCTCACGCGCTGCCCAAATCAGGGCTGTCCATCCGAGTTCTCCCCGGGTATTCACGTCAGCACCTCTGTCCACCAACAGATGAACGATCTTGATATGGGCACCATTGGAAGCTGCTGCCATCAGTGCGGTTCGATCAGTCACTTCCCCTTTGCCACCGTGCGCGTTCACGTCGGCACCGTGGTCAAGAAGATAATTTACGACTTCTGCATTGTCATCTTGGCAGGCAATCGCAAGCGCCGACATGCCTTGGGAATCGGATGAATTTGGATTCGCACCCTGAACGATCAAGCCTTTGACGTAGTCCACATCGCCACCCATCGCTGCACGAAATAACTCACCGTTCAGCCATTCCTGTGGATGAAACGTGCTCGCTTCCTCTTTCGCAGACTGTTTACGCCAAGTCTCATCATTCGGCAGTTTGAATTCCACACTGGCGACGTTGGTTGAGTCTCGCGTGGCCGAGATTCGTACTCGAAGCCAAGGGCTAGGCTTGGGAGAAAGCGGGAACTCCCATGCCTCCCACATTTGAGTAGGAGGAGGGCCTTCGTAAAAAGTCGGCTCGTTTTCGAATTCGCCTTTGACTGGTCTTGGTTCAGTGCGCCTGCGAAGCGGATACCAACTGCCGGACGCATCAAGGGCTTCTGCCCGCGTCCACAGGTCATTTGCATTGCCTAAATAATGGCCAGCGGGAGCTTGTCGGCTGGTTGTAAACATGATTGTAGGCGACGCAGATTTGAAGAACCATGGCTATCGTAAAATGAAGGGATTCGATGAATAACACCATAGGAAGCTGCTTGTATTTTGATGATGGAACCATCAGACAGTTCACTTGTGGTCGGGAAAGGCATGATAGCAAGGCCTGATGTCTGACCAATGGCTACAAAGCCAACCACTATTAACATGGCAACTGCTGTTATCCGTCGGATCATGCTTTCTCACCTGCGGGCGACGTGGCCTAACGTCCAGAGCTAAGGGCGCGGGACCAACCAGCGTGAACCCCGTAAAGGTGCGTGGCCCCACGGGGCTATACGCTCGCGAAGCGGAACTGGACCGGCCATCCCGCGTTGCCTGCAGCGATTTGTTAGGCATCGTTTTCATTTGCTTGATGACGTTGGTGACGTGTTCGATGCCGTTAGCGACAAATTGGTAATGATCGTGCTGTTTGTGAGCCAGGTCTCAGGCGAAACTGGTGGCGGCACTTCACTGACATCAAAAATAGGATTGGCGTCCCAAACTGATGAAACAACCCCGATCTTGTAATGGCCGGGCGCAATTGATCCAGACTGCGAACCGGTAGCAGAACCTTGAGAACCTCCCAATTTGTAGTCAAATCCAAAGGTCAAAGATATAATGCGATTGGTACTCACCCCACTGATATGCCCAACGTGCCCTGTAGCCGAGAAGAACTCTCCATTATCAAAAGATGTGTGCATTTTGAAATCAGTGTCCTCTTTCACCGGTATCTTTAGCTCAAGATGTCGCGGATAATGCGTCTCTACACTCAACTCAAGATCTGCAAGCGCACACTTCGCGCACATCAGCAACAGCAAGAGGATTAGCGGGTGTTTACGCATACGATGCCTAACGTCCAAAGCTCAGCCACAGCCGCGACGAATGCTGGCAAGGCCAAGCAAACCAAAAATGACGAAAATGTATATCCTCAATCATAAACCCGAGGGCGTAGCGGCTGTTGGCTGGAGCGCATTGTTAGGCGTCTGACCTTTGAGCCAATCAAACAATGCTGCGCTCTTACAATTGCCGTAATAGCTTGTCCAAGCTCCAGCCCGCTGCACAAAATCCACATAAATCATCTGGTCTGGTGGCATCGTTTGGAACTCAAACTCACGCTTCTGGCCATCGGCTAAATACAACTCAATAAAATATCCTTTTGCGTAACTTGGGTGATTGGGACTGTAAGGCTCTACCGTATTGGCGGCTCGCGCAAAAGCGTCCAGTGCAACCGGAGCCGTTATGGAACCAAGAACTGAACCCTTGTCGTCGGATAACACAATCTTTGTGATGTTGGTGCCATGCAGGGACCGGAGGAGAGCCATATAATCTGGCTGACTTTTCGCAACGTGCGCTTGGAATATCAGCGCAATTGAAATTCCAGCTACTCCTAATACGATTGCAACGATTTTAAGCAAGGGCTTCATCGTGACGCCTAACTATTGTTATACGACTGACCGTGCACGACCCCGTGCACAGGTGACTTTTCTATCTATCCCCTTTATCATAGGCTTATGCAAGCGGATTTGCGAATTTCTATCAAGGACTATAAGCGAAACAAAAATCTCAAAATTCAGCTCCACCGCGCCATTTATTCTCACCGCCAATTCATTGTGCGCATGAATGGCGCACCCTGGCCCAAGGATGGCCGACCCGTCTCGCTGACAAAATTGCTCACCAGCCTCCGAAAAACCCTGGTCAAGGCCCTTTGAACCTATGCAGCGACCAGATTTGGGCAGAGTTCATCTTCAAGCGACCCCGTCGGGGGGCGGGCGCGGCTCCGCCGCGCTCCGCTCCCCCGACCGGGACCCGCTTTGTATGTCACACTTGTGAAAATTCCCAGTCAGTGTGCTAAACGCCTGTCTCTCCAAGCGGCATTCGCCCTCACCACTTTGAGAACCGAATGCGAGAGCATCAGTTGACAGTGACCGCCAAACTTGGCCGACTCGTAATAGTCGCCAGCATCGGCATATCCCAGGCACTTCAAAATATAACCCTCACCGTTCAGCCGAGGGTCGAATTCCGACACGCGCGCCATTCCACCCCCCAGTTTTTCCCAGTTTGACATCTGATAAAAACAGGTGGTTTTGCTCACGCCGGAGGCCGGGAGTCCTGCCAGTAGATAGTGGAAATGTCTCCGCCCAAACTGCTCGCCTTGTTCCTGCCGGAGACACCACAGGAGGCGAGGGAAATAGACCGGAAATTCAGCCGCCACGCGACGCAGCAAGGCAAAATAAAGAGACAATCGAACTCGTTCCGGCAAGCGCTCCGATTTGAACGTGAGCGTGCCGAAGAACTGCCAGCCAATCCGGCTCAATATATGAATTTCGGGCGTTTCCATAACCCACCATCACGACAGCGAGAGAATCTGGCCGCGCATTCGCAGCCGACCGCCAAAGGCCGGTTGAATGTCGGTGACGGCCAGCTCGCACTTTTTTGCCGGTCAACTTGCCGGTTTGCTTTTTGATTTCGTCCTCACTCATGACGTAATCAAACGTGTTCCGCAGCCGACCCGCCGATTCCCGATCTAAGAGAACCAGAACGGTTTGTTCGACTTTGCCACGTTTGCCCGTGTAACACTCGACCACTTGGTCAAGAACTTCAGTTATCGCTTTCATTATTTCATTCCTCCATTAGTTATTTGCTCCGCCGAATTGATTCGTTCACCCGACGCAGGCGGAATTGCATCGGGGAAATTGCTTCTAGGATGTTGACTGACACCGCGCTTGTTAGCCCTATGGCCGGCCATGCCGAGATGAATTCAGATTTCATCGAGTTTCCTCCTTTGAAGTCGCCAATGAATGTACGATGGTGAGAATTGCGGCCTTGAGCGGTTGACTAAGGGAGGGCCACGCTGCGATTACTTTTGCCAAGTCGGAATTTTGGTGCGTTCCCAGGTGCGTCTGATGAAGATTCCCCCCGTCTTTATTACTGCTTTCGCTAGATTCGAGTCCTAGCCGGGGTACCAATTTCACCTTTTGACTCCCCGCGTCAGCAAGCTTCACGGGTGGACAATCGCTAATGTTTCCAACAGATTTTTCACCATTCACGGAATTGTCCACGAGGACAAGGGAAGACACGTCCCGACACAGTTTTACTAAGTTTGGTGCGTTCTTGCGCGCCATCAAAAGCAGTTTCAAGTATTCGCAGGAAGAAACTCAACTGCTCCACTTGGGGTTTTCAGACGTTTTACGGAGCAGGCTTGGCCTCTTGATGGTAAGCCCGACCGGATTTATACAGTTCCAGCAACTGTTCGTTTTTGGCTGCAATCTCATTTTGTCCATGTGCCAGAGCCACCGCGCGGGCTTTTTCAGCGGTAGCAATGGCGTCGCTGAAAAGTCCAGCCTCGGCATAGGCAGCCGCCAGCGTGCCCAAGTAAGACGGCTGCTCGTTTTTCGTCAACCGGCAGGCGCGCTCGGCCAGTTCTACCGCCTCCTTGCCGTTGCGGATTTGCGGGTCGGGATGGGTAGCCAGCACCCACGCCAGGTTGTTCAGCGCCCCGGAGAAATTCGGATTGATCTGGATGGCCTTATAATAGTTCTTGATCGCTTCAGCAAACCGCCCCTCGGTGGCGAAGGCGACACCCAGATCATATTGCGCTTGGAAGTTGTTCGGGTCGAGCTGGATGGCCTTGCGAAAGTTCGCGATCGCTTCATTCAACCGGCCCTTGGCAACGAGGGCGACACCCAGGTTGTTTTGCGCTTCGGAGAAATTCGGATTGATCTGGAGGGCTTTGTAATAGTTCTTGATCGCTTCAGCAAACTGGCCCTTATGGGCGAGGGCGTTACCCAGGTTGTGCAGCGCGTCGAAGTTGTTCGGGTCGAGCTGGATGGCCTTGCGATAATTCTCAATCGCTTCATCAAACCGCCCTTCGGCGGCGAGGACAACACCCAGGTCGTTCTGCGCTTCGGAGAAATTCGGATTGATCTGGATGGCCTGATGATACTGTTCCATTGCCTCTTCAATGCGCCCCTGGTTTTTAAGCAAAAGACCCAGATTGTTGTGGGCCATCCAGCAGTCCGGATTCCTGGCCAGCGTTGTCCGCCAGAAGGTTTCCAAGTTCCGGTAAATCCCCGTTTGTTGCCACGTCAGCGCACCCAACAGAACAATGAGTGCAGCGGGCAACATTCGCGGCATCCGATTCAGTACCGCCGTACCCAATACGATCAAACCAATGCCGGCCAGATATTGAAAATGATCCGCCACAAACGAAAATCGCATCGGATACACATTTACGAAGCCCAATGCCGGTCCCAGCGTGCCAGCAAAGAACAGCACTGCCGCCAGCGGTCCTCTGCCAATCCGGCGCCGCCCCAGCCAAAGTCCCGCCACCACCCCCACAGCCGCAACCGGGAACAGCCATTGCCACCACACCGCCGGGTCAATTTCCCAGCGGGGATAGATGAAGATCAGATCCGCCGGCCACGCCAGTTTGCCGGCATAAAACCACAAAGCCCTTCCGGCGATCAGACACCGGTCGGCAAAGGTCAACGACCACTCCGCTCCCTGCGCGCCGACATGATATTTCTCAATCCATGCAGTCATCAGCCCCAGTCCCGCGCCAACTACAAAGAAAGGTAATAATGGAACGAGGTCACCCCGTTGAACACGGCCCTTCTTCCACCAGCATACCAGCAACAACGCCGCCGGCAGCGTACAGGTCACTGTTTTGCTTAACAGTGCTGCGATGAACAGAACCAGAGCCCCCAGATACCAATACCGCCGGTGCCGGTTCCGCCCACCGGGTTTCTCCAACACGACAAATCGAAGATAGGCCAGTGCGGCAGCGAAGTAAAAGACAGCCGACAACACGTTCTTGCATTCGGTGATCCAGGCCACCGATTCGACACAGACCGGATGTAGTGCAAAAATGACTGAGGCGAGCCACGCCCCCCGAATCTGCAAACGCAGCAACACCTGCCAGAGCAAAACCGCCGCCATGGCGTGTAACAGTATATTGACCAGGTGATAGCCGAAGGGATTGAGGCCCCACAGATGATATTCCAGCCAGAAGGTGGTGTGTACCATCGGATAATATTGCGGCACCGCACCCACTTCGAACCAGATGCGTTGCAGCCCGTGCAGATCGTGCAAGGTCGGGTTTTCTGTCACATAAGTATCATCATCCCAGATGAATCCGCCGCGCAGCGCCGGGAGATAGGCCAGAAAGACAAGGAGAACGATCAAAGCGCCATGCCACAACCGGGGCGAGGCCAGACCAAAATTCTTTTCCGGAACAGACCTCACAGCGGCATGGTCGCTTCGCACCGCGACGTTTTAGCAAAAGGCATGCGGAGTTTGAAACAGAAATTGCACGTTACCGCACAACAAATTTGGCCATTATTTCCCGATGCAAAACTGGCTGAAGATCGAATCAAGCAAATCTTCCGTCGCCGTTTTGCCGACAATCTCGCCGACGGCATTGACGGCGATGCGCAAATCCATCGCCACCAGTTCGAGGGTTGCATCCGCCCGCAGCGCCTCGAGTGTCCGCAACGCGGCCGCGCGGGCACGGTTCAACGCATCCTGGTGCCGTGAGTTAATCATCACCTGCAACATCTCGGCCTTGATCTCGCCCGACCACACCAGTTCCTTGATGGCGTCCTTCAACGTTTCTATCCCCTGCCCGCTCAGGCAGGAAACATCAACAACGGGAGATGTGACACGAAATTCCAATCTCACGGGCAAATCAATTTTGTTCCGGACGAGAATGCGTTTTTTGGCGGCGAACTCGGCGAAATATTTTTCATCCTCGTTTGTCAGCGGCTCGCTCGCGTCGAGCACATGGAGAATGAATTCGGCCCTGGCCAGCGATTCGCGGCTGCGGCGGATGCCTTCCTGCTCGATCTCGTCGCGCGCCTCACGCAACCCGGCAGTGTCAATGAACACCACCGGCAGCCCGCGGATGTTCGCCGTCTCCTCAATCGTGTCGCGCGTCGTGCCCGGGAACGGCGACACGATGGCGCGGTCACGTCCGAGCAATTGGTTAAGCAGGCTCGATTTCCCGACGTTGGGCCGGCCCACAATTGCCGCGCGAATGCCGCGCCGCAAAATCTGTCCCTCGTTCGCCGTGCGCAACAGTTCGTCCATGAATTCCACGCCGTCTTCCAGACGCTTGAGCAATTGCTGCTTCGTCTCCGGCGCGATGTTTTCGTCGGGAAAATCAATGTGCGCCTCGACATGCGCGAGCGTGTGCATCAAATCATCGCGGAGCCGGTTGATGCGCTGCGAAAGTTTCCCGGCCAGCTGTTCGTTGGCGGCGGCCAGCGCAAGTTCGGTGCGCGAATGAATCAAGTCGGCAACCGCTTCGGCCTGCGCGAGGTCAAGACGACCGTTGAGGAACGCGCGGCGCGTGAACTCGCCGGGTTCGGCCGGTCGCGCCCCATTTGCCAGCAGCGTGTCAAGGACGAGCTTGGCGGGCAGGATGCCGCCGTGACAGGTGATTTCCACCGTGTCCTCGCGCGTGAACGTGCGTGGCGCGCGCAGGACAGCCAGCAGCACTTCGTCCACCGTTTTGTCCCCGCGAACGATTTTGCCGTATTGAATCGTGTGCGACGTGGCAGCGGAAGGTTTCAACGAAGTTTTTCCGACCGGCAGAAAACTTTTATCGGCGACGGTGAGCGACTGCGGCCCGGAAAGGCGGACGACAGCCAGTCCGCCCTCGCCGAGCGGCGTGGCAATGGCGGCGATCGTATCATCGAGAATCATCGGTTGGAAGTTTCACGCAAAGACGCAACGACGCAAAGACTGAAGTTAGGGAGCCCAAACGGGTTCTTGATCGTGACGGTCAAACCATTCGAACTTTGCATACCCATTGGAGGCGCGCAGAGCATAATCTATTTCCACCGGACACTTTATTGATTCAACAATATTGGTAAGATAACGAATGTCTTCTTCGGTTTGAACCTCACCCCCCACGAAAAGGCAACCGCCGGAGCCAGTGTATCCTCCGAACTTAACCTTCTGAAATCTTGGATCGTCCTTAAATTTCTCACGCAGCATTTTGGCCTGTTCTTCAGCTAATTTCAGATTGTGAAGCTGACTGCCGAAAGGCGAAATTGGCCAATAAACAAAGATGTAAAGCAACGTGACAATAACAATTGCCGCAAAAACTTTTAATAAATTTTGTGGCGTCGTTTTTATCATTTTTTTACACGTGCCGGCAGTTGCCTGCCTGGTTTTCCGCATCACGCCCCTGCAGGAACAGCCGCGCCTTCTCGTAACTTTTCTTTTGCAGGTAATGCAACAACGTTGGATCGGTGCCGCGCGGCAGTTCTTTTGCCAGTTCATCAATGCGCGCGAACAGCGCCGGCAGATCCGGCTTGGGATTTGCCGTGCGCAGGGAATTGCCCGCTTTTTCCAGTTCCACCAGCGCGTTCAGCAGGGTTTGTTCGATCGCCGTAATCATGCGGAATCTTGCCTCAAAAATGCAACTGCACCAGCAAATGTACGATCCTTGCTCCCAAATAAGAATGGGCGAAATCAATCCGGCCCCGCAAACACAACGCGGTGAGCAAACGAACCAGGCCCGTTGTCGAAACCAATATCATCGAACTGATCATGTATAATTCAAAGGCGTGGCTCGGGTCCGGTTTCATGACGCGCGGCAAACCCTGGTAATAAATCCAAATGGAAAGCACAATGCCAATGGCCCACGGAACCCACGGATTCATCATGGGGAACACGTCCAGCAGCCGGAACAAAAAAATCGGACATAAGGTGTAGGCCACCACCGTGAACGCCTGCGTATAGCTGTGGCGGTCGTGAAATGTCTCCCCCAATATTTTGACGAGGTGGGCGCACACAAAAACCACCGCCAGCGTCAACAACAATTGGGCGACTTCAAAAAGAGTCACTTCCGCCGCCGTGAATTTTCGGATCAGGCCAACGCCGGGTTGCCATTTGCCCCAGTACATCAGCCCGCCACCCTCCACCGCCGACACCACCAGCAGCAGCGGCAGCAAATAACTCGTGCAAATGAAACCCACACTGCGCCGCTCTTGCGCCAGGCGGTCCCACGCCGTCGCATCAAAAAACAGGAACAATGCCTTTATCATGCCCCGGAATTGATAGCGCCACCGAAACCCATAAACAACAAAATCCGGTGGCGAGTTGTAGTGTCGGCGCTGTCCACCCTCCGCAGTACTGGTGCTACGGAGGACGGGTGCGCCGATCCATTCCAGCCACAGGCTCGACGCTACAGCAAATCGCCAATTTGTCGGAAGGTGTACTGATTGCATTCGGCTGGTGGCGGCGTAAATTAACCTCGTGAAAACAATTGTTCCAGTCGTGTTCGCCGCGCTTTTGCTGGCCGGTTGCGTCACGCAAAAAATTGACTGGGCGTCGCGCGTGGGCAATTACACCTACGACCAGGCGGTAATGGAATTCGGCCCGCCGGACAAATCCGCGAAGTTGTCCGATGGCACGACCGTCGCCGAATGGCTCGTGCGGCGCGGCCAGGTCGTCGTGGCGCCGGAACCTTACTTTGCGCCGCCCGGCTATTATTTCGGCCCGCTGACGCCGATGTATTCCGAGACTTACTTCCCCGCGCGTTTTCTGCGCCTTGCCTTCGACGCAAACGGCAGATTGAAAACGTGGAAGGAGTTTTCCAGATAAATCCGCTTCCGTCGCGGCGCCGCCCGTGTTTTACTCGCCGCCATGAATGTTGACCTCGGCATCTGGAGCAAGCTGACCAAAATGGTCGCCTGGCTGCTGCTCCTGGCCGGATTGTTGCTCGTCGGCGTGTGGTATTTGCCGCTCATCCAGCAGAATGAGCGCATGCAGCGCGAAAATCTGCGGCTGGAAAGGGACCTGCAAAAGGAAAAGGAAATATCCAAACAACTCCAAGCGGACATTGACGCGCTCCGCAACGATCCCAAAACTGTCGAACGCCTCACCCGCGAAAAGCTCGGCTACGCCAAGCCCGGCGAAACCGTCGTGCGCTTTGAATCGCCCGCGACCAATGCGCCGGTTCGATAGCCGGGTTCAGTTCGAATTCTTCGGCGCGTCCGGCAGGAGAATATTTCGCAGCACGGTTGTGGTTTTGAAAATCTTGTCGCCGCGCTTCAAAGTGAGCTCGAGTTTGGTTCCAGCGGGACTATTCCAAAAACGACTCAACGGCAGGACATTTGGGTCTGTGCGCCACTTGGTCGCATCGAGTTCGCCGATTTTCAGCAGCACATCATCGTTTCGGATTCCTGCCTCGCCAGCCGGGCTGTCATCCACAACGTGAGCAATCAGGTCATCGTTTTGAGAATCGCGCGGTACAAAAACAGCGCCTAGACGATTGTGTTCGTAAGGTAAAGGCGGAGTTTTCCTGGATCGCAAGTAAGCAACGCCATGCTTTCCATCAATGATGCTGTCCAACCTTTTCAACGCAGCGAGCCCCAAGGTTGCTTCGTACCGTCCGTCGGGAACCGACCCTAAAGCTACGTCAGCCGAATCAGCCTCCGTAATTGGAACATCAGCCAATGTCAATGGCCCCAGCGAAATTTCCTTGGCCCACGATTCTTCCCTTATCACAAGTCCAAGACCCATTGCTGGCGTAAAATAGGCGCTCAGTGTTATCGGTGAATTTGTGTGTGCCGCTTTCCACTTGCGCCAGATTGGAGGAGCAAGTTTGACTCCGTAGAGAGTGCCAGTATCCACGGATATGATCACTTTGGGTCCGTTTTTGTCCTGTATTACCAACTCAAGATAATCCGAATTGGTTAACAGCCCCAATTTAGTCCAATCAGGATCGTCGGGCACTTCTTGAATAAATTCCGCACTGTCCTTTACAGCGTCAATCTGAAGGACATTTTGTCTAATTAGCGACCACCCCAAAATCCCGTCCAATCCATGAAAATAGGTTGGTATCTCGATGACTTTTACGGCGGTTTTTAAATTGGTCGTCCCAATATCCAGACTGCACACTTCGGTTAAGCTTTCACGAACTTCGCTAGGCTTGAGGTGATAACTTAAATCTGGCGGGAGAACTTTCAGCCCCAATCTTTCCGCAGTTGCCGAGAAAAGTAAGATTGGCGAGTCCGACCCTGTATCAAAAGCAATCCGGACTGGCTGGTCATTGATTTTTACATTTGGCCACCAAATGCGTTCATCGTCAGCGCAAACAATGGTTGCACGGAACCACAAGCTAGTAATTACGATGAGCAAACGGTTCACGCGGGCATCATGCCGCGACTGGAGGAAAATTTTCAATGACGATTTCTCTGATTATCCCGGTGTTCAATGCCGGGTCTTCTTCAAATCGGCAATCCGCAATCGTCAATCGTAAATCCACTACACCGTCATGATTTCCTTTTCCTTGTGGGCGAGATGTTCGTCAATCTTTGCGATGTATTGATCGGTCAGCTTTTGCAAATCCTTTTCGGCCTGTTTCTCCTCGTCCTCGGTGATGCCGCTGTCGTGCGCGTGTTTTTTCAATTGCTCCATGGAATCGCGCCGCACATGCCGGATGGCCACGCGTCCGTCCTCCGCCATCTTCTTGGTAATTTTCACGAACTCCTGCCGCCGTTCCTGGCTCAATTCCGGGAAGGCGAGCCGGATGATTTTGCCCTGGATCGCCGGCATAAGACCTAGGTTCGCCTTCTGAATCGCCTTCTCAATCGGATGCAACGAGTTGAAGTCCCACGGTTGGATGACCAGCATCCGCGGTTCCGGTGTCGTGATGCCCGCCAGTTCGCGGATGCGCATTTGCGCGCCATAAACCTCCACCGTGACGTTCTCGACCAAAGCCGCCGACGCCTTGCCCGTGCGCACGCCGGCGAATTCGTTCACAACCACCTGCTCGGTCTTGATCATCTTTTCCTCTGCTTCCAGCAAAATATCGTCGGGTGTCATAGGACCGCAGGTTAACAAGGCCAACGCATGGGGTCTAATAAAAATTCGATCGCAAGGCAGAGGCATCCCGTCAGCATATCCGGACGGACGGCGCGGCGCGCCGTCACTACCTTTTCAACGAGCGCAACCGGCAAGGTCGTTGCCTCGTTGCACCACCTTCCACTCATTGCTAAATTGCCGCCGTGGCGGAAATCGTTTTAACCACGCTCAACGCGAAATATATCCACGCTGCGTTCGGCCTGCGCTATCTGCTGGCCAATCTCGGTGGACTGCAACCGCGCGCGTGCCTTGCGGAATTCGACATCAATCAGCGTCCGCTCGACATTGCGGAATCCCTCCTCGCGCGCAATCCCCAAATCATCGGGTTCGGCATTTACATCTGGAATGTCGAGCAAACCACTGAGTTAATCGCCGCCATCAAACGTGTCCGGCCCGACATCAAAATCATCCTCGGCGGACCGGAAGTGAGCTACGAAACCGAAGCGCAACCGGTTGTTCAACTGGCGGACCACGTCATCACCGGCGAAGCGGATTTGAAGTTTGCGGAGATGTGCCGGGTCTTATTGGAACGCCGGTCTCCGACCCGGCGTGAAAACGTTGGAGATCAAGCTTCAGCTTGGCCGGATGGCACGCTAAAGCGTGAACTCCAACACGCCGGGCCGGCGGCCGGCGCTCCACTGCCCAAAATCATCCCCGCCGAATTGCCGGACTTTTCGCAAATCGTTCTGCCGTATGACCTCTACACCGACAACGACATCGCGCATCGCATCATCTACGTCGAGGCGTCGCGCGGCTGCCCGTTCACATGCGAATTTTGCCTGTCGTCGCTCGACATCCCGGTGCGGCAGGTCCCGCTGACGGTCATGCTCGAACAATTGCAGCGCCTGCTCGATCGCGGCGTGAAACAGTTCAAATTCGTTGACCGCACATTCAATCTCAACGTGGATTTCAGCAAAGCCATTCTCGAATTCTTTCTGGAGCGCTGTCAGCCTGGTCATTTTTTCCACTTTGAAATGATTCCCGACCGGTTGCCCGACGCGCTGCGCGAAGTCATCGCGAAGTTCCCGCCGGGCGCGCTACAATTCGAGGTCGGGATCCAGACGTTCAACAAGGAAGTCGGCGCGGCCATCAAACGCCGGCAGAATTATGAACGGCTGGAGGATAATTTCCGTTTTCTTCGAAGCCGGACTGGCGTTTACATCCACGCCGACTTGATTGCCGGGTTGCCCGGCGAAACGCTGGAAAGTTTCGCTGCCGGCTTCGACCGGCTGGTCGCGCTCGGTCCGCAGGAAATTCAGGTCGGCATTTTGAAACGGCTGCGCGGCACACCGATTGTCCGGCATGATGCCGACTGGCAAATGGTTTATAATCCGCATCCGCCCTACGAAATTTTACGGAACAAGCTGATTGATTTCGCGACCATGCAAAAGCTGCGCCGGTTTGCGCGTTACTGGGATTTGATCGGCAACAGCGGCAACTTAATCGAAACCACGCCGCTGATTTGGAACGGGTTTGGAGTTCCGCCTTCAGGCGGGAAGGAAACCCCCGAACCGGCTGAAGCCGGAACTCCAAACTATTCTCCCTTTGCCGCTTTCCTGCAATTCAGCGACTGGCTGCACGCGCGGACAGGCCGCACCGACAGTATCGCGCTGGCGCGGCTGATGGAACTGCTCTTTGAATTTCTGACCGTCGAACTGCGGCTCGACGCGAAGCCGGTGGCCGAAACATTGTGGCGCGATTACCAGCGCGGTGGCCGCCGCGACAAACCCGCCTTCCTGAAAGCTTTAATTTCCACGAAAGAAACGCTGATCCCGCTGCGCAAAGCCAAGACCGCCCTGCCCAAACGTCAGGCCCGGCATTTGGTTTAAATTCAAGCTTTTCGGTTAATAAGCTGTTAATAAATTCCTTCCTTTTTTGCTTTATATTCCAGCAACATTTGATAGAAATATCTGTTGAGTTGATTATGGCCCCAAAAAACAGAAATCAGGTTGAAAACATTGTCGGCATCATACTGCTGGCGCTGGTTGTTTCTTCGGGCGTTTTTCTGGCGATCGTTTTGTATCTGTCGCCATCAATGCACTGACCTTGGTTTTTTGCTGAAAAGTTCCGGCTCCCTCCAAACCTGAAACGGCCCTGCCCAGACTTCAGGCCCGGCATTTGGTTGGAATTATTTCCGGGTTCGTCCGCCATCCGCGGTTTATTTGGCCAACTGTTTCTCCGCCTCCTCGTTCGTCAAATGGTGATACGCACTCCCTCACCCCGGCCCTCTCCCCAAGGAGAGGGTGAATTATCGCCAGTCTGTCAACGAATCGTTGAGTTGATCAAATTATCATGTCACGCGAATAGCTGTTCCTTCTCCTGGGGGAGAAGGTCAGGATGAGGGCGAGCGACATTCATTTCAGTTTTTTCTCCGCGTCCTCGTTCGTCAATTTGTGCTTTGCGCGGAGGACCGCCATGCCCACCACCGGCGGATACGCCTGGTCTGATTTCATCCGCGGTTCGACGTATTCGATCACCTCGAACAATAGGCGGTTCGCCGCCTCGTAGCTCAGGCTGGCAAGCTGGGCGATGTAACGCGTCGCGCGGTCAATCAGCTTGAGGTTTGACGGCACAACCCAGACCATGGTGTTGCCCATCACGCGTCCCAACCGCACCATCGTGCAGGTCGAAAGCGCATTCATTACCAGCTTGACCGCCACCCGCGCCACGCCGTCCAGGAGAAAGTCTGTCTCCGGAACGGGAAGGAAAACCGAAATGCAGTCCCCGATGGCTGAGCCGCAGCTCGGCCCTGCCGGTTTTGGCGGGGACGCGCTGCCGCGCGTCCAATTTTCACGTCCAAAATAAATCAAACCAGTCTTCGCACCCGCCTTCCTCGCCGCTTCAAGCTGGATGTGATAAAATCCGTCTGCCGAAAGCAGCGATTCCTTTTCCCGCTCCGACACAACGGCCACCGCACTGTCTCCCATACCCAGCGGACGATATTTTAGACCGTCCAGGCCGATCTTGAACCGCATCAATTCCGGCGTACTGATTTTGCGGACGGTCTCAAACGTACGTGCGAAGTTTTCCTCGCCGACAAGCGGGTGAATCTCGATTTCATTCCATTCCACACAACGCGGCTGACGTTTCAAAATGTGCCGCCACGCCTCGGGGGTCTCCTTTTGCGGCAGGAACAAAAAGGCCCACGATTCTGTTGCGGTTGGGTCATCGGCCTTGCGGAACGGGGGCGTGCAGTAAGTCGGCGACCGTTCCGTCGTGTCCGTCAAAACATCAATGCCGAACCGATCGGCAAAGTAATTGTTTTTGTGTCCCGTGCGATAGACCGGTTCCTCCAGCGCGACAAGGTTTGCCAGTTGTTCGAGCAACGCCGGTGATTTCAAACTCGCGTGCATTTCTTTCAGCCTGGCAAGGAACTGCACAGGAACGGTGGCGGCGTCGGGCGTCACTGTTTGGTAGGGCGAGACTACTGGCGAGCCGCTCGTCTTCGCGATTTCCATCGGCTCGCGGGGACGCTCGCCCCACCCTGCCATCAAATCCTGCACTACCATCTCCAAAATTGTGAGCATTACGCAAAGCTGGACGGAAGTCGCCTGCATCCGTGTCGAACCGGTAATGGCCATCGGCCCGGTCGTCAGATTGATTTTCTCAATGCGCGTGTCCCCAATGACTTCGCGGCTGCGCCGGACGTGACGGCAGAGAAGTTCGTCCGGATTGTTATAAACGAAATACACCTTGGCGCCTGCGTCCACACCTTCCCACGCCGTCCCGATGACGAATGACGTTTCGCCGCCTTCGGTGATGGCGAAGACCACGTCGCCCGCCCGCACGCCGAGGTCACGAAGTTGTTTGCGCCCAAACGCGGTGAAGTCCTCGAAGCCCTCGACCGATTTGATGAGCGCGTAATCACCCCCGGCCATCACACTGAACGTGCGGTTTTCCAAATCTTCAGTATTTTTGTAGGAGACGACGTAAGGAGTCTCTGTTTTTCTGCCAGTTTGAGACTCGTCACCTCGTCTCCTACCTTGCCAGAAATCGCGCCAGACAGAATCCAGCAAAATGCTCAACCGGCCCGTCGCACCGCAACCGGTGAAAAAAATCCGCCCGCCGTTTTTCAGCGAACGCAGAACCGTTTCCTTGATTTCCCCTGCCCTGCCCGATTCCACAAACTCGCGGTATTTGTGGATCACGTCATCATCCACGTCGAAAAGCAATTTCAGCGCGGCGGCAATGCCTTGCTTGGCAACGTCGCTCAAATTGGCCGTGACGGGATGCGATGATTCCGTGACGAGCGCGCCGAGTTTGAACTGGGCGCTGATTTTGAGAAACTCTGCGGAACGTTTTTGGGAATTTGCGCTCATCAGGTTTCAATTAAATGAAATTGTCAACGCACTGTCACGCCGATAGCTTTGGGTCAGGCCGTATATGACACCCAATCAACAACTGGCCACGTTGAAGGCGGCGGTTTGCAACGTCGCTTTTGACAATTTGACGCGTCAACTCTACGCCACGGATGCGTCGGTTTACCAAATCGAGCCGTTGGCCGTGGCGTTTCCCGGCAGCGCGCACGATGCCAGCGCCATCATCCAGGCGGCGGCGCAGGCGGGTGTATCGGTCATTCCGCGCGGCGCGGGAACGAGTCTTTCGGGCGGAGCCATCGGCGACGGCCTCGTCGTTGATTTCGCGCGCTACAACCGTCAAATCTGGGATTTCAACAAGGAGCGCCGCACGATCCGCGTTGGCGCGGGCGTTGTGCTGGATCAATTAAATGAATTCCTTCGCCCGTTCAGATTTTGTTTCGGGCCGGACGTGGCGACGAGTTCACGCGCGACCCTGGGCGGCATGATTGCCAACGATTCGTCCGGGGCCTACACACCGGTCTATGGCACGACGGGCATGCACGTGAACGAACTCGAAATCGTGCTGCACAATGGGCAAACCCTGATGGTCGGCCCCGGCCACAATACTTTGCCGCAGCAACACGCCTTGCTCGAAGACATGGTGGTACTCAACTCGTTCGCCATCGCCGGGGGCTTTCCAGAGGGCCTCTTGAAACGCTGGCCTGGTTACGCACTGGCGCGGCTGGCGCGCGAACCGAACAATTTACTTCACATTCTGGCCGGCAGCGAAGGCACGCTGGCGGGCATTATTTCTGCCGAACTCAAGGTTGTTCCACTCCCGGAGCAACGCGGCGTGGGCCTGCTGTTCTTTTCGTCCGTGGCCGAGGCGATGCAGGCCACTACCGAACTCCTGGATTTGAAACCCGCCGCCATCGAGCATATTGACCGTCCGCTGTTCGACCAGACGCGCGGTCAACGCGAGTTTCAAGCTGTGCGCGATTTGCTCGAACTCGACACCAGGCCGTGCGAGGCGATTTTGATTGTCGAATTTTTCGAGGATGTTCCCGAGCGGCTGGCGCTGCTGGAAAAGCGCAAATTGGGCCTGCGACGGCGCATTTTGGAAACACCGGACGAAGCCGGCCTTGTGTGGGCGATGCGGAAGGCCGGCTTGTCGCTGTTGACCAGTTGCAAGGGTAACGTCAAACCCGTCGCGTTCATCGAAGATGCGGCGGTGCGGCCGCGCGATTTACCGGAATACGTCAACAGCCTGCAGAAATTAATGCGGCGGTGCGGAGTGCAGGCTTCGTATTACGGCCACGCGGCGGCGGGATTGCTGCACGTGCGGCCGATGCTGGATTTGCATCGCGCGGAAGATTTGAAAAAATACCGGCAGATTGCCGACGAAGTGGCCGCGCTCGTGAAGCAATTCAAGGGAACATTGTCCGGCGAACACGGCGTGGGCATGGCGCGCACCGAGTATCTCCGGGATCAGGTCGGCGAGGAGATTTACCGGCTCATGCGGCAAATCAAGCAGACCTTTGACCCGCACAATTTGTTCAACCCGGGCAAAATCATTTCGGACGGCCGCTATAAAATTGACCGTCACCTGCGCCTGGGCGCCGGCTATTCCCTGAAAGTGCCGTTTAAACCGGTGCTCGCGTTCGCGGACAGGGACGAATCGTTCACCGCCAACCTGGAGCAATGCAACGGCTGCGGCGGCTGCCTCAAGCTGACGCCTAGCATGTGTCCCACGTTCATGGCCACCGGCGAGGAAATCATGTCCACGCGCGGGCGCGCCAACGCGATTCGAGCCGCGCTGGAGTTGCGTGGCATCGATGGCGATTCGCTCTGTTCGGCGGAGCTTGAAACTGCGCTGAGCAACTGCCTCTCTTGCAAGGCCTGCACCACCGAATGCCCGTCCAACGTGAACCTGACGCTCTTGAAAGCGGAACTGCAGCTCGCGCGCATCCGGCAGAACGGGTTGACCCTGCGCGAACGGTTTTTCAGTTCGGTGGACCGGCTGGGCCGCGTGGGTTGCGCGATGCCCCATCTGGCCAATGCCCTATTGACCTTCACGCCGTTGGGCTACGTTGGCCGCCGGTTTTTGGGCATCACAACCCGGCGGACGTTGCCGCAGTTTGCGCCGGAGCGGTTTGATCACTGGTTCGCCAAACGAGCAAGTCATGCCGGCAAATTCCGCGGCTCGGTCATCCTGTGGGACGACACTTTTGTGCGCTACCACGAACCGCATATCGGCATGGCCGCCGTCAAGGTGCTCGAAGCCGCGGGCTTTGAAGTCGTGCTGCCGAAACTGCGCAAATGTTGCGGACGGCCCGCCTTCAGCCAGGGCAACCTCGACGAGGCCGCGCGGCTGGGACGCCACAATCTCGCGCTGCTGAACAGCGACAAGAGCAACACGCCGATAATTTTTCTCGAACCGTCATGTTACTCGATGTTCGCGCAGGATTATCACGAGTTGAAGCTGCCGGACGCGAAGCGTGTTGCCGCCCGTTGTTTTTTATTCGAACAATTTATTGAAAACACGCTGGATCGGGAACCCAATGCGCTGATTTTTAACGACAAACCCACGCGCATGATGATTCACGTGCATTGCCACGCCAAATCACTTGCCAATTCAGATTACATGTACCAACTGGCCACCCGGCTGCCGCAGCGGGAGGTGAAGATGCTCGAAGCGGGCTGCTGCGGCATGGCGGGCGCGTTCGGAATGTTGGAATCGAAATACAAACTTTCGTTGAAAGTCGCGGAGCCGCTCATTCGAGTCATCCGGAGCCAGCCGTTCGGAACCATCTTCGTGGCGTCGGGCACCAGTTGCCGCCAACAAATCAAGCATCTGGCTCCCGTCCGGCTGCAGCACATGGCCGAGGTGCTGGCCGAGTCGCTGATCTGACCAGGCGTTACGGGTAAATATCTTTCAATGCCGCGCGCAGTTCGGTGAATTGAAACTTGAAACCGCTTTCGATAAACCGTTTTGGCGCGCAGCGGCGTCCGGTCAGCGCCAGCGACGGTTCGGTTTTCATCAGCCTTGAACCGAAACGCACCGCCCATTCCGGCGCGGGCGGACTCCACGGACGGTGCAGCGCGCGCCGCAACTCGGACATAAATTCCGCGTTGGTCACCGGATTTGGCGCGGTCGCATTGAAGGCCCCGGCCAAATCTTCACGTTCAATCGCCTCGACGAACATCCGGTTCATGTCCGCAATGTGAATCCAACTGATGTATTGCCGCCCGCTGCCAGCCGCGCCACCGAGATACCATTTCGTCAATTTGCCGAGCACGGACAGCGCGCCGCCATCACACCCAAGGACAAATCCGATACGCAACAACACGCGGCGCGTTTTGGGGACCAGCACATTGTGAAAGGCATTTTCCCAGAGCTTGCAGGTTTCCGTCGCTTCACCTTCGCCGGGCGGCGTGTTTTCATCACACCAGCGGTCATCGGTGTCGCCGTAAATCGCGAGCGACCCGGCCTGCACCCAGACTCGCGGTGGATGCGTCACGTGATAAATTGCCGCAGCCACGTCGCGGACGGAGTTAACGCGTGACTCATTGATCTCGCGGAGATTTTCAGGCGTGTGACGGCAATTCACGCTGCGCCCGGCCAGGTTCACGACCGCCTCGGCGCCGTCCAGAAATTGAATCCATTCACCGAGATGTTCGCCGTCCCATTCCGCTTCCCGCACGCCATCATTCCGTTCGCGCGGCGTGCGCGTCAACACGACGACCTGGTAATCGCGCTTGAGCAATTCCGTGGCCAGCGCCCGACCGAGAAAGCCGCTGCCGCCCGCCAGCACGACGCGTTTTTTGTTCATGGCAACAAATCCAGTTTTGGCGCATTCCCGCCGGTTAACGGATTGGTTTCAAAACGCGCCCGCTCCAAATCTGCGAGCCAGCTTTGAATCAAGCCACGCGTGGAATCGAGATTCAATCGCTCGTGTTCGCGCGGATATTTTTCGAAGTTGGCCTGCGCCAGCTTGAACAGCGCCGCCGCCGGACGCAGATGATTTTTCTGCAAATGCACAAACGCGCCGGCGAGTTGAATCAAGCCCTTGTAAAACGCGCCATTCGAACCGTATTTGTCCTTCAGCCAGATGTGCTCGAGGACTTCGTGCGCCTCGTAAAAAAGCTGGCGGTTGAAACAATCAAAAAAGCCGGCGTAATGCTGGTCGAGTTCGTGTCCCTGGTGTTGTTCCACCAGCGCGGCGATGCGTTTCTGTTTGCGGCTCACGGATTCAGGGTAAGGGGCAGGTGACAGGTGACAAGTGACAAGTGACACGAAAGCATGCGAATTCCTGAATTCATTTTGGGATGGACGATTGGGGCAAGTGGCGTTTGAATTCCACCGTGATTGACCTCCGGCAATTCAAAAACCTCCAGCTTCACGGCCGGTTTATCATCAAGGACATTGAATTGACTGCCGCCCCCATCGTGGATGCCATCGGGCGCGAAGCCATTGCGCAAACCAGCGCCATCGCCCGTGAATTTCGCTTGCTCATCCGCGACGGTTTGAGTGAGGCAGAACTGTCCGTCACGCTGTATCACGAAATTCTCGAAGCCGCTTCTGTTGCCATTGCCAACCCGTCCGCCAGTGTGATGGATTTCAATGAAGCGGATTTTGAGCGCGCCGCCCGCGAGGCGCATGAACGCTGGGGCACTGCCTCGCCCGCCAATCTCAATCACCTGTTGTAATTCCACGGTTTTGGTGGACAATGAACTTATGGTTGACCGCGATAAAATTCAGTTCGACCTCATCAAGCTCGCCGGCGGCGGACGCATCCTGCGTCTGACCGAGCCGCAATCCGGTCTGGCCTTGGAAAAGAAGCTCGCCCCGACGGACGCCGTCGTCCGGCAAAAGGAAAAGCTGCTTCGGGCCTTTGAAGCGGCTTTGGCGCGCACCGATTTGGCGGCGGCATAATCCGCACTCCAAATCCGCAATCCGCATTGGCAACTGGTCGCGCCGGCTCGGCGCACGAAGCTTTGCGAAGACGGAAATCAGATGAAGGCGGACGGGAACTCTTTTCCTGAATTCAGTTTGGGATGGACGATTGGGGCGAACGGGATTTATGTTTTATGCTCGCCCTCACCTTTTATTCTCTCCCCCGGGAGAGGAAATGGCTGTTGGACGTTTCTGGTTTGGCGGATGACTGTCCGGCAAATCCAGCCACACGAATCTTCAAGCAGACAGCGAACGATTCTCCTTCTCCCCCAGGAGAAGGAACAGCCGCAGTCCGGTTCTGGTTTTGCGGATATCCGTCCGGCGAATCCAAGCGCGCGAACTTTCAAGGGGCGCCGAAAGATTCCCCCTCTCCTCGGAGGAGAGGGCCGGGGTGAGGACGGTCGTTTAATCTAACTCCTTTCCGCGGGCTATTGGGAGATGAGCCGGAAGAAACCACTGCTGTTCGTCAAGGAAACGGTGATTTCATCATTCAGGTTTGTAAGATCGAGCACGGGCGTGTTCGTCAGCGTCACCCAACCCGTGGTGCTCAAATCCAGATTCTGCTGCAACACAAAATTCGTCGAAGGCACAATCCAGGAAAAGGCGAGATTGTTGCTTGAAGTCGTGAGGTTCAATTGCGGTAAAGGAATGGAATAAGTGGTGTAAATGCCAAACGGCTCGCCGGCCACCAGTGCCAATTTGTTCCCATCGGCTGACGACGCGATCGAGGTCCATTTTGCGAAGAGGTTTGGCGCGCTGTTTGATATCCAAGTATTCCCCGAATTTGTCGAATTGAAAGTCCAATAACCGACGGCTACCCATTTGGTTCCATCGGCCGATGAGCAAAATGTCGGCCAATAATATTGACTGGTGGGCGTGTTGGCTCGTGTCCACGCGGCCCCGGAATTTGTTGAGGTGTAAATACCACCTGGCCCGGAGCCGACTTCGTACGCCACTGCCATCAGAATTCTCCCATCGGCTGATAGCGCCATCGTTGTCCAACGCGCAGCCGGCAGATTGGTCTGAAGCATCCACGTGGCGCCTGAATTTGTCGAAAGATATGCCGACCCTCCGAAGGTTCCTGCCAGCAATTTGCTTCCGTCCGCCGATGAAGCGACGGAACACCAGTTGGTAATCGGCGCGCTGGCTGCCGCCCATGTATTCCCTGAATTGGTTGAAAGGTAAACAGAACCAATGGAAGAAGAAAGATAATGTCCCGCCGTTGCAACCAGCTTGGTTCCATCCCCGGAAGAAGCAACGGCATTCCAGTAATTCGGATTGGGCACGCTGTTACTCAACCAACTTGCCCCGGAATTGGTCGAAGTATAAATCCCGCCCGAATAAATTCCTACAGGTGAGGCTGCCGCTATTAATTTGGTCCCGTCTGCCGAAGAGGCGATGGCAGCCCAATACTGGCCGGGAGCGCTCGTTGGCAGCCAAGTGGTCCCTGAATTTGTCGAAATATAAATGTTCGTACTACCGGCTGCTGCCATGACAGTTCCATCAGCCGACATCGTTACGCCACTCCAGCCGGATGTACCGGGTATGCCATTCGATGCCCAAATTTGCGCAACTAAGGAATTATCTACAGTGAACAGGATCCAGAGAATAATTGCCGCTGACAGCAGAGTTTTCATTTATCCGGTATTGATTATTAAAACATCTGACAAGGAATTTGCCAAGCTTTTTCAGCTTGCGCCTGATAGAGCGCCAAGCTGTCCGCTTGTAGCGGCGGTTGCCTCGGCGAGGCGACCCTACCTGACATTGACAATTCCCCTGCCCTGCGACACCCTGCGCGCATGGCAAAACCTGCTTTGGGACGTGGCCTCGGCGCGTTGCTGGGCGGCAGTCCGGTCCTCACGCCAACTGCACCACCCGCGCCCGCCGTTCAACCGCCCCCCGCTCCGGTTCCTGCACTCGCGCCCGACACCCGCGAACGCGTGCAGCGCGTGCCGCTGGACCGGATTCGTCCGTGCCCCCTCCAACCGCGCAAGGATTTTCCCGCCGAATCATTGCGCGAACTGGCTGATTCCATCCGCGAACAAGGCATCGTGCAGCCGCTGGTCGTGCGCGAGCGCGACGGCTATTTTGAATTGATTGCGGGCGAACGCCGCTGGCGCGCCGCCCAACTGCTGCAATTGCCGGAAGTGCCGGTCATCGTCCGCCAGGCCGATGACCGCGCCGTGCTCGAACTGTCGCTCATCGAAAATCTCCAGCGCGAAAATCTCAATGCCATCGAGGAAGCGCACGGCTACGCGCAACTCGCCGAACAATTCCAACTGACGCAGGAAGACATCGCCGCCAAGGTCGGCAAGGGCCGCGTCGCCGTGGCCAACGCGTTGCGACTGCTGAAATTGCCGGCGACCCTTCAGAATTTCATCCGCGACGGCCGGCTTTCGGTCGGCCACGCCAAGGTCATTCTCGGACTCGCGAACGAGAGGGACCAAAAAATCATTGCGGAGCGCGTCATCAAGCAGGATTTGAACGTTCGCCAGACGGAAGGCCTGGTCGCCAAGCTGCAAAAGCGCGGTTCGCGCCGGACTCCGCCCGCGCCGGAATTGGTCGCCACGCCCGCCGGCGACCCGCACATCGCGGATTTGGAGGCCCGGCTGCGAGAAGTTTTTGCCACGAAAGTGCAGCTACATTACGAGCAAGGGAAAGGCACGGTTGAAATTTCCTTCTTCAGTGACGAGGAGCTTGAGCGCATTTTAGAAGTCCTTGGCGTATCTGCAAAATGACAGGTGACATTGACCGAAAAGAGGCGCACGGAAATCAATGACGAATGACTAAATCCGAATGACTAAAAAATTCCCAATGACAAATCCTGAATGCTGGGCCGGTGGAAATCATTTGGTCATTCGAGTTTCGGGCTTATTTCGTCATTATGGTTTAGTCATTAGTCATTTTCCTCTGCATTTTTTGGAGTTCGTACCGATGAATTTTGCCACCTGTCACTTGTCACCCCAATGATATTGGAAGTTGTCAAATACGGCCATCCGGCGCTCCGGCAAAAGGGCGCGCGCATTGAAGCCATCACGCCGGAAATCAAAAAACTCATCGCCGACATGTTCGAGACGATGGAAGCAAAACACGGCGTCGGCCTGGGGGCGCAACAGGTCGGTCGCGCGCTGCAACTCACGGTGATTGATGTGCGCGAGGCCAAGGACCGTCCATCGTGGCTCGAATTGAAAGGCAAACCGGTCGACGTGAACGACATCATGCCGCTGGTCCTGATCAATCCCGAAATCAAGCCGACGGGCGAGCCGGCCACGGGTGGCGAAGGTTGCCTGAGTTTTCCGGATATTTTTGCGGAAATCACGCGCCCTGAATCAGTGACCGTGAAGGGCTTGAACGGCAAGGGCAAGCCGGTTGAATTCCGTTGCGGCGGCCTGCTCGCGCGCGTCGTGCAGCACGAAGCGGATCATTTGAACGGGATCTTGTTCATCGACCGGATGGACCGGAAAACCAAGGAAGAACTGCGACCGCAACTGGACGAACTGCAAGCAGCGACCAAGGCTGAGTTGCAAAAGGCTCAGTAAACCTTCCGCAAATTCGAGGGCAGGATGTTGAGTTCGCCGCGGTATTTGGCGACGGTGCGGCGCGCGATGGTGATGCCCTTGTCGCCCAGCATCTTTACGACTTCCTGATCGGACAACGGCCGGTTCGTATCTTCGCTTTTGAAAATTTCGGCAATCATGTCCTTCACGCTGGTGTTGGAGACACCAGCACCGCTCGCGGTTTGCAGGCCGGCGGTGAAGAAAAACTTCATTTCAAAAACGCCCTGCGGTGTCTGCATGTATTTGGCGGAAACCGCGCGGCTCACCGTCGTTTCATGAACGCCCACCACCTCAGCCACTTGCGCCATCGTCATTGGTTTCAGGTACGCGACGCCTTTTTCCATGAACTCATGCTGGCGCTTCACGATTTCCTTCCCGATGTTCAAAATCGTCTGTTGGCGCTGGTGCAGGCTCTTGATGAGGAACTTGCCGGCGCGGATTTTTTCGCGGATGTAATTTTTGACTTCGGCGGAATTTCCACCCTGCGCCATAAGGTCTTTGTAAATGTTGCTGATGCGGAGGTGGGGAATGTGTTCGTCGTTGGTCGTCACGGCGAAATCGTTGCCAACCTTTTGCACGAAGACCTCGGGCAGAACATACTGGTCGGTGTCCGGCAAAAAGGCGCGGCCCGGCCGCGGCTCCAGGCGCGCAATCCGGCCGAGCGCGTTCTGCACATCCTCAATGGTCCGGCCGGTGCCGCGGGCAATTTCCGGGATGCGCCGCTTGCCGAGCGCGTCCATGAAATCGTGCACGATGCGGTATTCGAGCGTGTCCTGCTGGCCGGAGCGGTCGAGTTGCAGCAGCAGACACTCGCGCAAATTGGCGGCGCCAATGCCCGGCGGGTCAAACGTCTGAATCACCTTTAACACCCCGGAAATTTTTTCGACGGGCAGATTCATCGAAACGGACAATTCCTCAACCGTGGCCTTGAGATAGCCGTAATCGTCAATGCTGCCGATGATCAACTCGGCGATGCCGCGCTGTTCCTCGGACAAATCGGTGTCGCGCAACTGTTCCATGAGCGCCTGGGCCAGCGACGTGCCGGCCACAAGCGAGTCCAGCATGAATTGCCGCCGTTCCTCGTCCTCAGTGGATTGGCGAATGGGAAGGCTCGTTTGCGAAAAATGGTCGCGCCATTCCTGATCGAGTTGCACGAGCCGGTCAAACTCCACCTGAAAGTCATCCACGGGCGTTTCGGCGTTTTTTTCCTGGGCTGCATCAAACGCGGTGTCTTCCGGCGATGCGGCAGGATCGGCCGCCGCAGGTGCGTCACTGTCATCCGTCGCGATCTGGTCGGGCGAATCGGGTTCCGGCGCGGCGACTTCTTCGAGCACGGGGTTTTGTTGCAACTCCTGCTCGACGAGCGCCTTGAGTTCCAGTGTCGGCGCCTGCAGCAACGCCAGCGATTGCTGGAGCTGCGGCGCAAGAATCAGCGATTGCGTCAACCGCTGAGAAAGTTGCAAGCCCTGAACCATTTCTGCTAAGAGCTTAACCCAGTTTCAACTTATGACAAGCAAAAGTTGGCACGAAATTAGCTGCTTTTTATGCAGTTAATCGGAAATTTTCCGTCCGCCCCACTTTAACTGGATTTTATCGCCCGCCGGCTGCATCTTCTGACTATGAAGTTGATTCTTTCGACGCACAACGTGACGCTGACCAAGGCCATTGAAGATCATGTCCTGGCCCGGCTGCAAAAGCTTGACCACTTCGACCAGCGCGCCATTGACGCGCGCGTCACCCTTGAGCACGACCATACGCGCGTCCTGGGAAAACAATTCTGTTGTTCCATCCGGCTGGCGGTGCGCGGCCCCGACCTCTTTGCCGAGGATGTCGAAAGCGATTTGTATGCGGCGATTGACCGTGTCACCAAAAAAATTGAACAACAAATCCGCAAACGCCACAACAAATGGAAAGCCCGCAAGCACAAAGTCGCCGCGCGCACCAAACGCAAACGCCAGGAGACAGCCATTTAGTGTAACGCGTGACACGTGACGAGTGGCACGATTCGACCCGGGTAAATCCTGTCACCTGTCACTCGTCACTTGCCACTTTCACATGATTCTTCGCGCCCGCGTGGTCCTGCCGGTTTCGCAGCCGCCCATTAAAAACGGCGCGGTGATCGTTTCTGGAAACCGCATTCGCGCCATCGGTTCGTGGCCGGATTTGCGGGCTCGCGCAACCGGGGAGATGGTTGACCTCGGCGAAGTCATTTTGCTGCCGGGCCTCGTCAACGCGCATTGCCATCTTGATTACACCGACATGGCCGGATTGTTGCCGCCGCCGAAGACGTTCACGGATTGGATTCACCTCATGATATCAGCCAAGGCGCAGTGGGGATACGCGGATTACTCGCGGTCCTGGCGGAATGGTGCCCGAATGCTGCTGCAAACAGGAACCACCACCGTCGCCGATATCGAAGTCGTGCCGGATCTCCTGCCGGAGGTTTGGGACGCAACGCCGCTTCGCGTTTTCTCGTTTCTCGAAATGACCGGCATTCGCGCCCGGCGCGAACCGCGCGCCGTGCTTCGCGAAGCCGTTGAAAAAATTGAATCACTCGCGCACCCGCGCTGCCACGCCTCGCTCTCGCCCCATGCGCCTTACTCCACCCTGCCCGAACTGCTGCGTCTCAGCGCCCGTGCCGCGCGCGAACAAAAACTGGCCATCACCACACACGTCGCCGAATCCGCGCAGGAATTTGAAATGTTCACCCAAGCGCGCGGCGCGATGTATGCCTGGCTGAAACGGAACGAACGCGACATGACTGATTGCGGCCTCGGCTCGCCGGTGGAACATCTGGCCCGAAACGGGGTTCTCGCCAAAAATCTCCTGGCCGTGCATGCCAATTACCTTGACCGAAACGACGCCGCGCTGCTTGCCAGGCGAAAAGTCAGCGTCGTTCATTGTCCCCGCAGCCATTTTTATTTCAAACACCGGCCGTTTCCGCTGGGGAAACTGTTAAAGGCAAAAGTGAACGTTTGTCTCGGCACGGACAGCCTGGCCACGGTTTATAAAACACGGCGCGAAAAGCCGGAGTTGAATTTGTTTGAAGAAATGCGAGTGCTGGCCGAAGGGCATCCCGGGCTTTCGCCGAAAAAAATCCTGCAAATGGCCACCGTCAACGGCGCCAGAGCCTTGGGCCTGACCAGGCGAATCGGCGAACTTTCAAGAAACGCCTTTGCTGACCTGGTTGCCATTCCATTCGCCGGGAAAAATTCTGATGCCGTCGCCGCCGCCGTGCATTTCTCCGGACATGTCCGTGTTTCAATGATTGACGGCCAATGGGCAATCGTGCCGGAGTGAGCTTTCAATTTTGAACCTCTGCAAAACCGGGGCGCGGACAGCTTTGTCCGCGATTCCGTGTGGCTGGCGCGCTTGCGGACATGGTTGTCCGCGCTCCGCACCCCGCTCGCGCTGCTTAGTAGAAACCATGACTGGTTGCGATTCGCGCGCTTGCCGCCTTTTTGCTCGCAAATCCCAAATCGTGGGACGTAAACTTCGCACGTGAATTCACTTGACGCCGAATTAAATCAGCGGCTCACCGCGTTACGCGAACAGGCTCGGTTCCGCGAGCTGCACCGTGTGGATTCGCCACAATCGCCGCGCATCAGAATCGGCGGCCAAACGCTCCTCAATTTTTCATCGAATGATTATCTCGGCCTCGCCAACGATCCGATTTTGAAGGAAGCGGCCATCAAGGCCGTCGAAAAATTCGGCGCGGGCGCGGGCGCGTCGCGGCTGGTCTGCGGTTCGCTCGCGCCATTCCATGAATTGGAGGAAGCGCTCGCCGACTTCAAAAAAACCGAGGCCGCCCTGAGTTTTTCGTCCGGGTACACAACCGCCATTGCCACGATTTGCGCCCTCCTTGGCAAGGACGACATTGTCGTGCTCGACAAGCTGGTTCACGCCTGCATCGTTGATGCCGCTCGGCTCTGCGGCGCAAAAATCCGCGTGTTCGCCCACAACGACCTCGATGATTTGGAGAAGATTTTGCGCTGGAGTTCAACCTTCAGGTTGTCGGGCAGCATGCTGGAGCGTGAACTCCAACCGCCACGCACGCTGGTTGTCACGGAGAGCATTTTTTCGATGGACGGCGATGCCGCGCCGCTGCGCGAAATGGTCGCGCTCAAGGAAAAATACGGGGCGTGGCTGATGGTGGACGAAGCTCACGCGACTGGTGTTTGCGGCAAAAACGGACGCGGTTTGGCGGATGAGCAAGGCGTGGGCCATGGCGTCGAAATCCAAATGGGCACGCTGGGCAAGGCGCTCGGCGCAAGCGGCGGGTTTATTTGTGGCTCGCGCGCGTTGATTGATTTTCTTGTCAACCGCGCCCGCAGTTTCATCTTCTCCACCGCGCCGGTCCCCGCCGCGGCCGCCGCGGCGACTGCTGCCGTTCGTTTTCTTCAATCCGCCGACGGCGAAGCCCGGCGAAAAACACTTTGGGCGAGGGTTGGCCAACTTCAATCGGCAATCAAAAATCGGCAATCCAAAATTCCCGGCGCCATCGTTCCCATTTTAATCGGCAATGAAAAGAAGGCGGTTGAGGCTGCCGCCGTTTTGCGCGAACGGGGAATTTTCATTCCTGCCATCCGGCATCCAACCGTCGCCAGGGGCCAGGCGCGGCTGCGCATAACGCTGACAGCGGGTCACACAACCGAAGAAGTCAACCGGCTCGCCGCCGCTCTGAACGAACTTGTGTCGCGCAAATCGTCCACCCTCCGCAATATTGCTACGGAGGACGAGTAAATCACAATCAAATGCACCGTCTTGCCGAACTTGATCACCGACACGTCTGGCACCCGTTCACGCAGATGCGCGACTGGCTGCGGCGCGAGCCGCCGGTCATCGTTTCCGGCCAGGGCGCGGTGTTGCGCGATTTAACCGGCCGTGAATATCTCGACGCCAATTCGTCCATCTGGACCAATCTTCACGGCCATAACCATCCGAAAATCAACGCGGCAATTCAGCGGCAACTCAAAAAAATCGCGCACAGTTCCGCGCTCGGTCTGGCCAACGAACCAGCGAGTTTGCTGGCAGAAAGGCTTGTCAAAATCGCAAATTCAGGACTGGCAGGGCGCGGTGTCCTCACCGCGCCGCATGCCCCATTCCGAACGAAACGGCGCGCGGGGGACAGCGCGCCCTACCTTGGTAAAGTATTTTTCTCGGACGATGGTTCGACGGCGCTCGAAGTTGCGCTCAAGCTCGCCTATGAATTTACGCGGCGCAGGCGTGGCAAATCGGTGGGGCGAGCGTCCTCACGAGCCGGGCAACCAGAATTTCTTTCACTCGCGGGCGCGTATCACGGCGACACGGTGGGTGCGGTCGCACTCGGCCACATTGATTTGTTCCACCAGAATTATTCCGGCCTGCTCTTTAATACGGACAAGGTCATATCGCCGTATTGCTACCGCTGCCCGTTCAACCGCGCGAAACCGGAACGTGCCGACGCCCGCGCATATCGCAAATGCAACTGGGAATGCGTCGGGAAAGTTGAACAGAAATTTCTCGCGCAGAAGAAAAAGAGAAATCCCTACGCGGCGTTCGTGTTCGAGCCCCTGATTCAGGGTGCGGCCGGCATGATTCCGCAACCGGCGGGCTGGCTAAAGCGCGTCACGCAGATCGCGCGCGGCCACGGTGCGTTGTTGATTGCGGATGAAGTGATGACGGGATTTGGCAGAACCGGCTTTGGAGCGGCGGTCTGCGACCGCCGCACTTTTTCGGATAATTTCAGCGACGGTCATAGACGGCCGCTACAGCAAAATTTATTCGCCTCCCATCACGAAGGCGTTCAGCCGGATTTTCTATGTCTCGCCAAAGGGTTGACCGGCGGTTATCTGCCAATGGCGGCGACGCTCACGACGCAAAGGGTTTTTGACGCCTTCCTCGGCGAATACGGCGAATTCAAGACCTTTTTCCACGGCCACAGCTACACGGCCAATCAACTCGGCGCGGCAGCTTCACTCGCCAGTCTGGAAATTCTGCGCAGCGCCGGGTCCGTCCGTGCGCGGGTGAAATTGGAGCAGACGTTGCGCGGCGAACTTCAAGCGCTTTGGACATTGCCGAACGTCGGCGACATCCGGCAGGTTGGTCTGATTGCCGGTGTCGAGCTGGTGAAAAACTGGCGGACGCGCCGGCCATTCGATTTGCGCGAACGCGCAGGCATTCGTGTTTGCGAGGCGATGGCCAAGCGCGGCGTGCTCACGCGGCCTGTCGGGAACGTGATTGTCCTCATGCCGCCGTATTGCACGACGCCGGCGCAGTTGCACAAAATGGTTGCCGCCTTGCGCGATGGTATTGCGGCGACGCTGGGAAATTAAAGGCTATTCCTTCTTCGCTGCCTCTAACTTCTTTCTTGTGTTAAACGAAAGGGCGATATACGAACTGGATTATGAACGGGCGCGTATTCGCCTTGGCCGGGATGTTGGCTCTAATTTCAGGCTGTTCCGATAAACTGGATAAGGCCGAATCTTTGGTTAAAGAAGGTATTGGGAAAGCCAAGAATAGCCAATTGGATGCAGCAATTGCCGACTTCGACCAGGCGATTAAACTCGATCCACAGTGCGTTGACGCTTATTACAGCAGGGGACGTGCGAAGATTGACAAAGGCGACTTTGGTGGAGCTATCGCTGATTTTGATCGAACCATTAAAATTGACCCGAAAAATGTCGAGGCTTACGGTGGTCGAGCCCTTGCCAAATTTGACCGCGGCGATTTTGACGGAGCTATTGCTGATGACAATCAAGCTATAAAGCTGAATCCAGAACTGGCTCCGGTTTACGACAACCGAGCACTTGCCAATCTTCGAAAAGGGAATTGGGCCGTTGCAATTGCTGACTGTAATCAAGCAATAAGGATCAATCCAAAAGACTTTTATGCTTATGACACTCGAGGTGCCGCTAAGGCCGGCAACGCGGACCTGGCTGGAGCCATTGCGGATTTCAGCCAAGCGATTGAACTCAATCCAAAAGACGTAAAAGCGTACCAAGCCCGGGCAAAGGCAAAAATGCAAAATGGTGACGACCGAGGATCAATTGACGACTACAAAAAGGCGGCGGAATTAAACAGCAGCAATTAGTTCAATTCATTTTTTCGCCGCGCCCAGTGGCAGCACGATTTTTCCGAACAACTCGTTAAGCACTTGGGCGAGCCCCGTGTAAATCGCGGAGAAACCGCAAACGATGCCTTCAAATCCCGTCAAATGTTTGAAGCCTATGCTGGCGCCTGCACTGTTGAAATGTTCATAGGCCAGCAGGAAGAACAGCAACGTCAACGTGCCGAAGACCACCTGTAACGCGCGGTTCAGCCGGAACGTGCCGACAAACATCACGGCGGTGAACAGTCCCCAAATGGCAAGATACGCGGCCATCGCAACCTCGTCCGTCGCCACGAAACCGAGCTTGGGCAAGCCGACCAGCGCGACGAGTGACAACCAGAAGAAGCCGTAGGAAACGAACGCGGTGGCGGCAAAGGTGTTGCCCTTTTTCCATTCCATGATGCCGGCGATGACTTGTGCCATGCCGCCGTAGCAAATTCCCATTGCCAGGACCATGCTGTTAAGTTCGTAAAAGCCGGCGTTGTGCAGGTTGAGCAGCACGGTGGTCATTCCAAAACCGAGCAGCCCCAACGGAGCCGGATTGGCAGTGGCGTCTTTGATTTGAGTCACAGTTGGTTCGTTCATGTGAATTTTGGTTGTTGGCTGAATGGGAACGCACGCTGTTTAACAAAAACCGCGCATCAGGCAAACAAGAATTTTTGAATCAAAGTTTCGTCTCCGACAGTTTGAGCAATTGCTTTAGCTGCGCTTCCGTCACTGGCGACACGGACAAGCGCGCCTGTTTCGCCAAAACCATTTCGTTGAGAACTTTGTCGGCTTTGATTTGCGCGAGAGTGACAGGCTTGGCCAGAGTTTTTTCCGGCGCCAGATCAACGGCCGACCAGTCACCCCCGTCCGCCGTTGGATCGGGATAAAATTCCCGGGCGACGCGTGCGAGGCCGACGACGGTTTTTTCCTCGCCGCTGTGGTAAAAGAAGACGCGGTCGCCGGCTCTCATCGCGCGCAGGTTGTTTCGCGCCGCAAAATTCCGCACCCCCGTCCACGCCGTTTTGCCGTCCTTCAGAAGGTCAGACCACGAATACGCTTCGGGTTCGGATTTTACGAGCCAGTATTTCATTTACGATTTGTGTTTTGCGATTTACGATTACGCCATGAGTTTGGCCGACAACCTGGACGCAATTCAACAACGGATTCGCGCGGCGTGTGCGCGGGCGCGGCGCGAACCATCGGCCGTTCAACTGCTCGCCGTCACCAAAAGCCATCCGCCCGAAGCCGTGGCGGCGGCGGCGCAACTGGGACTGAATTTATTCGGCGAAAACAAGGTGCAGGAGGCCAGGGCGAAAATTCCGCTCTGCTCGGGCAAATTGCACTGGCATTTCATCGGTCATTTGCAATCGAACAAATGCCGCGACGCGGTGGCGTTGTTCGAAATGATTCAAAGTGTGGACAGCCTGACGCTGGCGCAGGAAATCGCCAAACGCGCCGAGCAGGCAGCGAAGACAATGTCGATCTTGCTGGAGGTCAATGTCGCCGGCGAAGCCAGCAAGTCTGGCTACGCGCCGGAAAAGTTGCTGGCCGAATTGGAAGCAATCAACGCCCTGCCGAAGATTGAAATCCACGGATTGATGGCCGTGCCGCCGTGGTCAGCGGAACCGGAGAAATCGCGTCCGCACTTTCAGCGGCTGCGCGAAATGAAGGTGCGCTGCGAAAAAATCCTCGGTGCTCCCCTGCCCCATTTAAGCATGGGGATGAGCGGTGATTTCGAGGTCGCGATTGAAGAAGGAGCGACGATGATTCGGATTGGGACGGCGTTGTTCGGCCCGCGAACCGGGGCGAAAGCGGCCGCAACAGCTGATTGAATTTTGCTGCAATTGCCACCGGATGCCCTATGTTCTTGGTGATGACTATCGAGATGTTCAAGCGCGAAATTGCCGCCGCCGTGAAGGCGTACGAACGCTACATCGTGTGCCTGGACAAGACGCCGGAGGATTTTGACGCATCGCTGGTCTCGCTGATGGACAAGGCCATCAAGGCTTACGAGAACCGCGGCGCGGGTTTGCGCCATGGCATCGCGCTGGATAAACGGGTCACGATCATTTTAAGCGAAAGCGGCGAAACGCGGCCGCTGTGCGGAATTTATTTCAATCTCCATTCGCCCTACCAAAAAGGCGCGCTCCCCAAAACGGTCAAGCCGCTGAAGGTCGAGTGACACGTGGCAGGAAACATGTGACACGAAAGACGCTTGCCGAATCTTGTCACTTGTCACCCGTCACCTTCTTCATTCTGATCGCACTTCGTCGCCGACTTGGGCGTCGCCGCTGATGATGTCAGCGACAACGTTGTTATCGCGTTGCGGACCAGTGGCCTTGACTTCGGCGACTTTCAAACCGTCACGATAGAGGAAAAGTGTTTGATCCAGCTTCGGCATTTGACTGACGGGAAAACTCAGCACGACGAATCGGCCGGTGGCATTGTAGGAAGCAACCCGGGCCGAGAGTGAATTGTCCGGCGTAACGACAGTCTGGGTCGTGTGCGCGGCGGGCGCGGGAGCTTTCGTTGTCTTGTGGAATACACAACCGGTCGCCAGCATTCCGGCGAGCAACAACACCGTCAACGGCATGAGCGTCTTCATACCCATAGTAAAACGCGCGGCGGCGCGGAGGTCAATTCACGATTCAGGGTGGCAGTGTCCTGATTTGGTGGAGCGCGGTTTGTCTCAAACCGCAGCGCGCCCGGCCACATTGAACACGGAAATGTCTTTCACCGATTCCCCACGTCACACCGGCTGCGAGTTGAGGACAACTCGCGCTCCGAACTTTAAATTGGAACATTGCCTTCAGTGATGACGGTGTCGTCGTGTTCGTAGGCTGGCGCGCAGCAGCACAGCAACCGGAGCGTTTCAGTGCCGGTGTTCCAAAGCTTGTGCCTGCTCCCCGGCGGGATGGCGATGGCGTCGCCGGCCCGGACATCGCGGGATTCACCTTCGATGCGGATCCGGCCCGTGCCATGCGTGAGGTAATAAATTTCCTCGGTTTTGACGTGATAATGTTCCTGGGTGCTGGCACCGACCGGAACGCGCGCTTCAGCCAGGCTCTGGTTGCGGATGACGGAATTGCGGTGCGCTAGCAATTCGTGGATTTCCGAGCCGTCCTTCGTGATAAACGACTGGACTTCGCCAAGATTTTTGATGTCCATAGGTTTTGTTCGCTTAAAAGCTTTCCGGTGTTCCGGACAATTTCGGCCAGTTTGCCTGCCCGAGCACCACGCCGGCGACAATCAAAATCATTGCCGCCCAAAATGTGGCGGTGACCGGCTCGCGCAGAAAGAAATGCGACCAGGTCATTGTGCTCAACGGAATGAGGTTGTTGAACAACACGACCCGGCTGGTGCGCCAGCAACCGAGCGCGTGGTTCCAGAGCGCGTAGGGAATCACGCTGCCGAACAAAACACAAAATGCCTGCACGCCGAGACAACCGGCGTTGACCGCCAGGCCGTGCACGAAAATTTCCGCCAGCCCGAATGGTGTCAGCAAAAGTCCCGACATCCACATCGTGTGTGCCGCGACTTCCGCCCCGCTCAAATCCGCGCTGAGGATGCGCATCTGATGACTGAAGTTCGCCCACAAGATACTCGAGGCCAACCCCAAAAATTCTCCGAGCAGGTCCAATCTTACCGTCCGCAAAGCCGGCCAGAACAAAACCAGCACGCCGGCCATGGCGAGCAACGCCGCTCCGTAACGCCGCGCGCTCGCCCACGTCCGTTGCGGCCGTTCCTCCCACAACAAGGTCCAGACCGGCGATGCGCCGATATACAACGCCACGTGCGAGGCGGCGGTCAGCCGCAAGGCCCAATTGAAAGCGACAATGTAAGCGGCAAGGCACAGACCGCCGCGCAACCACAGTTGCCGCCGTTGCGGAGGCGTCAGCGGGCGGTATTCTCCGAGCCACGAAGTGAAGCGTAACACCGCCAGCAACAGCAGGCCGGCGCAGAGAAAGCGGATGCCGCCGGTCCAAATCGGTGGCCACACGGCGACCAGCCACTTGGTCCCGGCGTTGTTGCCGCCCCACAGGAAAATCACCAGCAACAGGCTCCCGGCGATGGCGGCGTTGTTTCTTTGCTGCGACACGTGCGGAGTAAGCCAATGGAAGCGGGCATTGCCAATGAAATTTGTGAAGAGGGAGAATCGGTCATTGCCCGCTTGAAAATTCGCGTGACTGGATTTGCTGGACGCTCATCCGCAAAACCAGATATTTGCAATTGCTGTTCCTTCTCCCTGGGGAGAAGGTCAGGATGAGGGCGAGCTGGAATTTGTTTGACCATCGCTTTGCGCGACTTAATTTGCCGGCATGGATCATTCGCCCGGATTTCTAAATTTGGTGAACGACGCAAAAAAACGGGTCAACGAAATCGGTGTTGCCGAGGCGCGCGTGCGGTTGACTGCCAATCCAAAGATTGTCTTGCTGGACGTGCGCGAAGATCACGAATGGCAGGCCGGACACGCCGTCGAGGCCGTGCATCTCGGCAAGGGAATTCTGGAGCGTGATTTGGAAAAAATGTTCCCCGACCCGAAGTCGGAAATCATCATGTATTGCGGCGGCGGATTCCGGTCGGCGCTCACGTGCGATGCCGCACAAAAAATGGGTTACCGCAATGTCCATTCGCTCATCGGCGGCTACAAAGGAATGGTGGCAGCAGATTGGCCGATGAAAAGCGGGGAGTAGCTCAGCCGAGAACTCAAGGGGCAGTGGGCGCTGGCGCAGGAGGCCGACGGCCATCATGGTCTTGACCAGATTTGACCCTGGCTGGCGTTGAATTAGACGGCCATGAACTTAACAACTTCATAAATTGGTTGTAAGACTCAACCCATTTCTCCTCAGAAATGCGCTGAACATAAACCGATGGATGATATTCTGCATACCAGATTTCAAATTGGTCCTAGCGCTGACCAGAAAATTTGTCTTCTCCGTTCTCCCCATGAAACTCAAACAAACGAAGCCTTCCTTTCCGGAAGTCCTGCCTCGCTTCTTCCGAACCTCCATAAGTGGCTTGAACCGAAACCTCCGCTTTCCACAAAGAATTTAACCAAAGTGCATGGGACAAGAATCCAAGCGACAGCACAAGTGCGGCGGCAAGAGTCATTATCACGGCTTTGTATGCCATGGAACATGTCAGTGGCGATACCACAGCTACAAGTAGAAGAATGCTGATTGGAACTTTGAAGAAGAGTCCCTCCATCACCAAGTTCACACCATGATTCAAACCAAGAAGACACTCAAACACGAGAAAAGCCGTATAAAGAGCGCACCCAATTAACGCAGCAGAGAGTCGACCCCAACGCGCGACAATGCCAAGCACGATATAAATGAACCCACTCAAGCACAGAAGCGTTTCGAGCCGGTTGAGCCATGCACTGTTAATAAACCAGTAGATCGCCCCCCAAAATACTAGAAGTGTCGCGACACCGAAAAGTGCTGATGCCGTCACATTTTTGTCTTTGCGGATATTGATGGGAAGCTTCACACGCGTGATCAGCCTGGTATTGCACTGCTCAATTCCAGTTTGATTGTTATTTCGCTGTCACGACCGCCGGAGCCGGAGTCGAGGCGTGCCGACGGAAACAGACCCGGTTCAGCGCGTTCGTCACGGAGACAACTTTCTCGTGCGTGCACTCGCCCATAAGGCAGATTTGAATCCAGTTTTTCCGGCGCAAATAGCCGCTGTTGTAGCTCAACAGATAACCGGCTTCCTGCATGGCTTCGCCGATTTTCACCGAATTCATCATCGGCGGCAGCGCTATGGTGACGACCGCCGGCGAAGTTTTCGCGCCGTTGCCAATCAAATCGAAACCGTGTTCCGTCAGCCGCGAGCGCAGCCACGCCGACCATTCGGCCGTTTCCGCAAAACGTTTTTCCCAATTCACCCGTTTCACCGCCGCGTGCAGCGCGTGGAGCAGGTTCGATGAGAACGTGAACGGCGTGCCGTCCTCCTCCGCGTAATAACCGAGATCGAGATAGCGCGGCAACCTGTCCGGCGCCGGGGCGATTTCGTGGTGGTAGAAAACCATCGAAACGCCCGGATAGGCGCGCAGGCCCTTGCCGCTGGAGCAGGACGCCAGATAAACACCGCTCAAATCCACCGGGAGCGTGCCGATGGCGCTGATGCCGTCGAGACACAATCTCACATCGCGCCCGGCGCACATGGCTTTGAGCGCGTTGAGGTCGGCCACAATGCCCGTGGAAGTTTCGCAATGTGCGCACCAGAGCCAAGCAAGCTTGCCGGAAAGTTTTCGCTTTACCGCATCCAAATCCAGCGACCGGCCCCAGTCAAAGGCGAGCGTGTCAAATTTCAAATTGAACCGGCGCGCCTGATCCACGAGGCGTTCGCCGAATTCGCCGTTGCTCAAAACCAATCCGCGGCCCTTGAGCAATGACAATTGCCCGGCGACAGCGTCGTTGGCCAAAGTGCCGGAACCGACGAACAACTCGACGTTTTTGGCGTGGACGAGTTCGCAGAGGATTTGTTTGGCGGACTGAAAATCCTTTTTGAAACTTTCGCCGCGATGGGATTCCGGCGCCTGCTCGAACGCACGGCGCACCTCGCGCCGCACCGCCACGGGACCGGGCATAAAATTCACTGCGCTGGGATGAAACGAGCGCGCCGGTGACGAACGCAAAAATTCCCGGGCGGTCACTTCGAACGTTTCGAGCGTGACATACATTGGCTGGAATTGCGCGTCGCCGCTGCCGACGAGCGGGCCGAACGGCACGAACCCGAGGTGCTGATACAATCGTTGCTGCCGGGTGGTGCCGGAAATGATGGCGAGGTCGTAGCCCTTTTCGACGCCGTGCTGCCAGAGCAGGGCGAGAATGCCCTGCAACACCTGCGCGCCGCGGAATTTTTTCTCGATGGCCAGCAACCGGATTTCGCAAACCGTCCGGCCCGCGGGCAAATAGGCGTCGAGGTTGGGCAGTTTCTGATCGAGCGAAAACGGCCGGTTGCCGCGCACGGCGAGCATCCCGGCGAGTTTTTGATGGCTGAGGCAGATCAGGTAGGTGTTCTCGGCGTGAAATTTGTCCACGAGCCGCTGGGCCGGAGACGCCTGATGTTGGGGAATTTCCTCGACGAAGGTCTTGTAATTGAGCCGGTGAATCTGCTCGAATTCCCAATCCTCGCTCGCGCATTTGAACACCAACGGTTCCTGTGTGCTCATAATTTTGTGTGTTCGGGTTTGGATGCGACATCACGCCGCGCCAGCAACGTTGCTATTTCTTCCGCTAAATTCCGCCGGTGCGCAAACAAAATAATTGCGGCCAGGACGGTCATGAGCGTCGCCGTCAAACCGTCACGGTTGAACCACCAGTCCGCCAGCGGCAGGCAGGCATAGACGAACATGGCCGGGAAAAGGGTTTTGCGCATGACGACAAAACCGGCAAGAAACAAAACGAGCATCGTCAGCGCCACCCGATAATCAAACATGAGCAACGCCGCAAAAGAGGCGGCCACACCCTTGCCGCCGCGAAAGCGCAGTTGCGCCGGCCAGATGTGCCCGACGACCACGGCCAGCGTCGCCAGCGCCATGGCCAGCCGATTGTGATTGGCGAATTCCGACGCGAACCAGACCGCCAGCGCGCCTTTGCCCAAATCGCCCAGCACGGTCAGGGTAAAGCCGGATTTGCCCAAAACGCGGCCGACGTTGCGCGCGCCGACGTTCCCGCTTTCAATTTCCCGGAGATCCCGTCCGGTGCGCGCGCGGACAAGGTAGTAGCCGGTGGCAAAACAACCGAGCACGTAAGCCCCCAGCGTGCAGCCGGTTGCCCGGAGCCAGTTTGCGGACTGTAATTGTTCGATCCACATCATGCGGGCATTTGCTTTTTAATGATCGCGCTGCCAGCTTAATCCAAACCGCGCGCGGGTGTGAATCAAAAATTTCAATCGCCGCGCTTTTTTTTCGATGTGCCACGCGGCGCCGTTTTGTCTCGACAACCCGCGAAATATGCGGCAAATTCCCTTCGCCAGGGCCCATGGAATGTGGACTTACGAACCCCGCCAGGGCCGGAAGGCAGCAACGGTAGTCTGCTCGACATCTGCCGTGGTCACCCTGGCATTTTTTCAATGCAAAATGTAAAATTAAAAATTAAAAATGACGCTCCGGCCGGCGGCTGCCATTTTTCATTTTTCATTTTTCATTTTTCATTCACACTCGCGCCGTGGCCTATCAAGTAATCGCCAGAAAATACCGTCCGCAACGGTTCGCCGACGTGATCGGGCAGGAGCACGTCACGCAGACGCTTGCCAATGCCATCGAACAAAAGCGCATCGCACACGCCTACCTGTTTTGCGGCCCGCGCGGCACCGGCAAGACGACCATCGCCCGCATTTTCGCCAAATGCCTGAACTGTGCCGGCGGACCGAAAATCAATTTCGACGACAAGGACCCGCGCTGCATTGAAATTGCCGAAGGCCGCTCGCTCGATGTTCTGGAAATTGACGGCGCGAGCAATAACGGGGTCGAACAGGTCCGCGAGCTGCGCGAGACCTGCAAATACGCGCCCGCCAATTCGCAATTCAAAATCTACATCATTGACGAAGTTCACATGCTCTCGACGGCGGCGTTCAACGCGCTGCTCAAGACGCTCGAAGAACCGCCGGCGCACGTGAAATTCATGTTTGCCACGACCGACCCGGAAAAGGTCCTGCCGACGATCCTCTCGCGCTGCCAGCGTTTCGATCTGCGCCGGATTCCCAGCGCGCTCATCACCAAACACCTCGCCCACATCGCCAAGCTGGAGAAAGTGAAAATTGACGAAACCGCGCTCCACGCCATCGCCCGCGGTGCGGACGGCGCCATGCGCGACGCCGAATCCACGCTCGACCAGCTTATCAGCTTTTGCGGCGAAAAAATCGAGGAGGCGGACGTGCTGTCCATGTTCGGCCTCGCCGCGCAAGGCCAGATTCTGGGCTTGAGCAAGGCCGTGCTGGCCGGTGAAATTCAAACCGCGCTGACCGAGTTGAACGAACTGGCGCAAAACGGCAAGGATCTCGGCCGGTTGCTTGGCGATTTGCTGAATCATTTTCGCAACCTGCTCATCTTCCAGGTCTCGCGCGGCGACCTGAATTTGCTGGAAGTCTCCGAAACCGAAGTTGCGGCGCTCAAGGAACAAGCTTCGCTGGCCAACACCGGGTCGCTCACGCGCATACTCGAAGTCCTCGCCGATTCCGAACTTCGCCTGCGCGATGCCGCGTCCAGGAAAATCCTGCTCGAAGTCACCCTGCTCAAGGCCATCGAAGCGCGCAACGCCATCAGCCTCGATTCGGTTTTGAAACAACTGAACTCGTGGCGCGGCGGCCAAAGTGGCGGCGGCCCGCTTGCCGCGCCGAAACACAGCGAAGCCGCCCTCTCTGCGGAGCGTCGGCCTCCGGCCAGGCGCGAACCCGAAAGCAAGCAACAACGCGCCGGGCCGGAGGCCGGCGCTCCCATCCCCGCGCCCGCAACATTGGCCGAAGCCGCTCCGGTTTCCGCCGACCTGGCCGGGTTGTGGGCAAAACTGGTTGAAGCCGTTGGCCGCGTCAGCCCGTTCACGCGCAGTTATCTCGTGGACGCAAATCCGGTTTCGTTTGAGAAAAACATCCTGACCATCGGCTTCGACCCCGAATTCGAGGATCATCTTGGTCTCGTGGACAACGCGCGCAATCACACGTTGCTCCAGACCAAGCTCGGTGAGCTTGGTCATGCCAACGCACAGGTTAAATTTGTCAAAACCGAAGCATCTGCCGTCCGCGCGCCGCAACCGTCTCCAACTGTGTCCGCCGTCCCAACCGCGCCGAAGCAAAATGAAGGCGGGGCTTCCGCGTCTTCGGCACCGGCGGCAAAGGGAAAACCGGTACCCGTTCCCTTCAGCAAAGACGACTTCAAGAACGACCCCTTGATTCAAAAGGCGCTGGAAATTTTCAAAGGCCAGATTGTCGAAGTCCGCGTCTAGTTCTCAACCTTTAACGTTCAACTCTCAACCAACCCATGTCCAGCATCGGCAAACTCATGAAACAGGCTGCGCGGATGCAGCAGCAAATGGAACAGGTGCAGGCGCAACTCGCCGCGCGCACCGTCGAGGCCACCAGCGGCGGTGGCGCGGTCAAGGTCACCGCCAAGTGCGACGGCAGCATCGCCGCCATCAAAATTGATCCCCAAGCGCTCAATCCGTCCGACGCGCAGTTGCTCGAAGACATGATTATGACCGCTGCAAACCAGGCGCTCGGCCAAGCCAAGGAGATTTCCAACACCGAAATGGGCAAGGTAACCGCGGGATTGAACCTGCCTGGATTTGGCTGAAATGCCTGGAAAATGACTAATAACGAAATCCTAATGACTAAAGAATACCGAATGACCAAATCCAAAATCCCCAAGGCCGCTGTGGAGGATTCGTCATTATGGTTTGATAATTCCTTCGTCATTAGTGCTTAGTCATTCGTCATTCCATGCCCGCCCTCCCCGATTCCATCACCGCCCTGATCGCCGAACTGAACAAGTTGCCCGGCGTCGGGCCGCGTTCCGCCGAGCGCATCGCGTTGCAGCTTGTGCAAACGGATTCCGCGGCGGTGAAGCAACTCGCTGACACGATTGTTCATGCCCGTGAAAAAATCCAGTTTTGCGCGACCTGCGGCGCGTTGACCGAGAAATCCCCCTGCTCCATTTGCGCCGACACCCGGCGCGACGCATCGCTCGTGTGCGTGGTTGAGCGCGCCGTGGACATATTAAGCGTCGAAAAATCCGGCACGTATCGCGGCAAGTTCCACGTTCTCGGCGGGAAAATATCCCCGCTTGATGGCGTCGAACCGGACGATTTGCGCATCGCGGAACTGGAAAAACGGCTGAAGCAGGAGCCGATCAGGGAAATCGTCATCGCGCTGGGGACGGACGTGGAAGGCGACGCCACGAGCCATTACCTCGCCAAACGGCTCACCCGCAAGGGACTGAAAATCTCCCGCATCGCCTACGGTTTGCCGGCCGGCAGCGGACTGGAATTCGCCGACGAATTGACGCTGAGCCGCGCGTTGGAAGGCCGCAGGGAAATGCTGTGAACACAGTTGTCGCCTTTGATCTCGGCAAGGTTTTGGTGGACTTCGATTACTCGATCGCCGCGCGCAAAATCGCCGCCCGCAGCACGATGCCGCTCGATAGCGTCAACAGTTTTATCGGCGATTCCGGCATCACCGTCAAATACGAACTCGGCCTGGTTACGCGGCGGGAATTTTTCGAGCAGGCGCGGCAGGTGATCGGGTTTCACGGCACCTTCGAGGAATTCGTCGAGTTTTTCGCGGATATTTTCACAGAAATTCCGCTGATGATTGAACTTCACGCCGGATTGCGCCGGCGCGGCGTTCCGACCTATATCTTCTCAAACACCAACGACCTCGCCATCGAGCACATCCGCCGGAACTTTCCATTTTTCAAAAAGTTCGACGGCTACATTTTTTCCTGCGAAGTTGGCGCCATGAAACCGGACGCAAAAATTTACGAGGCCTTGGAAAAACTGGCCGACCGGCGCGGCGGGGACATTGTTTATCTGGACGACCGGCCGGAAAACGTCGCGGCGGGCGCGGCGCGTGGCTGGCGGGCGATTTTGCACGAATCACCGGAGCAATCCCGCGCGGCAGTGGAGAATTTCAAGTTGCTGTAGCAGCCGACGTGAGTCGGCTCTGATTTCTTTATCGGGATTGGATAAATGAGCAGACTCAAGCCCGCTGCTACGAACTATTGGCGCGGTTTGACCGGTTTGACCGGCTTCAGGCCGACTTCGTGGGCGATGTCGTCGAACTCCTCGTGGCTGATGGTTTCCAGCTTTTTGCCACGGGCCTTGAGCTTTTCGTTGATCTTGATGGCTTTCTCGGTCATCTGTTCGTGCGTGTCCTCGGTGCCGCCAACGAGCGCGAAATTCGGGCCGGTGGTCAGCCGTTTATGCCCGTCAGAATCCAGTCCCACGCCCAGCATGATTGCTTTGCGCTTCTTTTTGCCGCCCGTGTTCGCCATGAATTCAGGCTAAAGGCGGTTCGTCGTCCGGTCAAGTCATGGACATACCCGCGGTCCGGACTCTGGTCGTTCAGCGGCGTGGCTGCCTCAGCTTTTGAATTTGCCTTTTTCCGTTTTGAAGATTTACTTGCGTGCAAGCCATGCAACCGCGCAAACGAAACGCCTTCCGACCGGCAATCCTTGTCGTATGTCTTTTGAGCCTGTGTGCACAACCTCTTTGCCGTGCGCAAACGGCGACCAATTTGTGGGAATTCCGCCTCCCCTTTCGGGAATTTAATCGGGAGGCCACCTCGTCGGCGGCTATCGCTCCCGACGGCACCATTTATCAGGCAACGTTTCAAGGCGCATTGTTCGCCCTCACGCCGCTTGGTGCGGAAAAATGGAAGTTCAAGGCGGGCCGCGAAATCAAATCCTCACCGGCGATTGCCGACGATGGGACAATCTATTTCGGCTCCCGCGACCGGAAATTTTACGCCGTCTCGCCGGTCGGCAAACTCAAATGGACTTTTGCGACCGGCGCGTGGGTGGATTCCTCGCCGGCGATTGGCGCCGACGGCACAATTTACTTCGGTTCGTGGGATAAAAACTTTTACGCGCTGAATCCCGATGGCTCGCAAAAATGGGTTTTGGCGACGAGCAACATCGTCGTTTCCTCGCCGGCGGTTGGCGCCGACGGCACGATTTACTTCGGCTCGCACGACAAAAGATTTTACGCGCTGAAGCCGGACGGAACGGTCCGCTGGACGTTTCCGACCGGCGCCGAAATCATTTCTTCCGCCGCCATCGGCGCTGACGGCACGATTTATTTTACCTCGACGGATGGGAACCTGTATGCGTTGCATCCGGACGGGACGGAACGCTGGCGTTTGCACACCGGCGGCGCAACCGAATCATCACCGGTGCTTGACGAAGACGGCACCATTTTTCTGGTGGTGAATCAATGCCTGTTTCCAATCACCAACGACGGGAAAAAGTCGTGGTGGTATTGTTCGGCAATCAATGTTGACCAGACACCCGCCATCGCCGCGGACGATTTGATTTACTTTCCGGCGCCCTGGCGAAGTTTGGTGGCCGTCAAACGGGACAACGTGGCAGCGTGGCACGTTGACACGCAGGCGAATGTCTCCACTTCGCCGGTCATCGGCAGTGGCGGCGTTGTTTACATATGCGACGGTGAAACGCTGTATGCCGTTACCCCGCCGGGCAGTCCGGCACCGCTGGCGAAAAGTTCGTGGCCGATGTTCCGTGCCAATCCGCGCCATACCGGCCGCGTGCAGACCGGGAACTGATCCGGCGTTGGAATTTGTTTACAACCGCTCGCGTCCGCCAAAACCCGTGTCAAGGTCGTGCCAGAATTCGATGTCGTCCTCTTCCTGTTCCCAGCAGAGAAACGCCTCCTTGCCGCCGATGATGGCGGGAAAATCCACCAGTCCGCGCGACAAATCCTTGATGAAAATCCGGCGGCGTTGGAACTCGGCGAGAATTCCCTGCATGTCCGCGAGCGCGCGAATCCAACTGTTCACCGTTTCGCCGCCGATGTCATTCCCCTGCCCGGTCAACCCGCTCAGGCGTTTGTCAAAACGCTCCAGGTCCTGCCGCAACCGGTTGAACTGTTCCAGCCATTGGCGGATCTGCGGCAACAGCGCGCGCGCCTCGTCGCGGGTGTAATGTTTGTTGAAACGATGTTCCATCAGCGGAAAAAATGCCGCGCATCAAGGATAAAACCCCGCCTCGCACCTGCCAAACCGCAGGCGCGCAAGCGGATGAATGAACACACCGGGCAGACTATTGCTGCCACGTGCGCTTCTTGTGCCGATTCAGACGCAGTTTCTTGCGCCGTTTATGCCGGTTGATTTTTGCCTTGCGGCGTTTTTTGATTGAACCCATGCACGGATGGGATAAGCGAAAAATGGAAGAAAGCCAACCTGTTTTTTATCCGGATGCCTTCCGAGTTTACGTTTGCGGGACGCCATTCCCCGGCGAACCAAACCCCGCGCCACGGCCAAGCAAACCTATTCCGGCGCGAAGCTCCATCCGATGCTGTCGAAAACGTCGAATATGACGCATGCAAAATCCGCGTCATAATCCATTCCCTCCGGCATGGTGGCAGTCAGGGGACGTCCGGACGCGTTCACGGTGAAAACCAGATTGGATTGGCGTCCCTCGAAAACAATCCGCACCTCCTCCTCCTGACGCTCGGCCTTGCAGGGCAGACCCGCCGCCGTGAACCGTTCGCAAATATCCGCAACCGTGACCGTAGAAGGGTACTGCTCCGGCTCGGAAAAATAATTGTCTTCCACTATCATTACATCTTTACCGTTGAGCAACTGAGAGCAGAAATAATGCCGCCCAATCTTCTCGAATCTGCGAAGAAAACCACAACTTCAAACCACGTTTGCCGCCCATGGTGTGTAACGGTGCCGCGATTACGCGAATGGCTCCGATTTTACAGCAGCCATGTGAGTCGGCTTTTTATTCGGAAATGAATGAAAAGTCCGGGTGGACTGATCCCGCATGGCGGGACTGCCGCAGGATGAAGTTACACGGCAAAAACGGTTGATTCACTTTCAACCCAGATGATTCACCGCGTCGGCCACGCCGGCGACGATCTCCTTGCGGGTCTTAAAATCGCGGACGCGGACGTAGTCATCATTTTCCAGGCGCGCGGTGTGGGCCACCTTCAATTCCTGCGCGCGCTTGAATTGTTTGTCCGGCTTGGTGGGTGTGATCGGATATTCCACGGCGTATCCGGCAGCGCGCAAATCCTGGACAAGTTTCAAGGATTGCGGGCGGAGATTTTCGTCTTCGATTAAAACGAACACGTCCGTGGTGGCATCGAATTTCGGCAGGAGGCCGCGCGCCTTGAGCAGTTCCAGCAGCACCACATCGCCCATGCCGAAGCCGAGCGCAGGCAAATCCACCTTGCCGCCGCTGATGAGCTTGACGAGGTTGTCGTAACGTCCGCCGCCGGCAATGGCGCGGAACTCGCCTTTGGCATCGAACGCCTCGAACACCACGCCGGTGTAATACGCCAGCCCGCGAATGACGTGATAATCCACCTTCACAAATTCGCGCAGCCCGCGCGCGGCGAGATTGTCCAGAATCTTTTGCAGCTCCACCGTCGGTTTGCCGGATTCGATGAACTGGTTCACCGCCTCGAGTGGGAAACCGAGCGCCGCGAGTTTCTTTTCGCTCTCCTCCGGTGGCGTGCGCTCCAGTTTGTCAATTATTTGAAAGAACTCGTACCCGTGTTCGGGCTTGCCGTGCTTGGCCACAAAGAACTCGTGCCAGGCATTCCGGCTGCTCAGGCGGATGACGAAATCCTTCCCGGTCAAAGCGAATGAGCGCAGCGTGTCAATGAGCAGCGCAATCAATTCCGCGTCCGCAGCCGGGTCGGTTTCGCCGATGAGGTCGGCATTGAACTGGAAATGCTCGCGCAACCGGCCCTTCTGCTGGCGTTCGTAACGGAACAGTTGCGGGATGGCGAACCATTTGACGGGCTTTTTGTAATTGCGCTCGTGCGCGGCGATCATGCGCGCGAGCGTCGGCGTCATTTCCGGACGCAACGCGACGGCCCGCTCGCCCTTGTCCACGAAATTGTAAAGCTGGCCGACGATCTCATCGCCGCTTTTGGTAGTGAACAGTTCGAGCGGTTCCAGCGGCGGGCCGTCGTATTCGCGGAAGCCATAGCGTCGCGCTGTCTCACGCCATCGGTTGAAAATGAACTGGCGGGCATCGGCGCTCCAGACATCGGAGTGCGGCACTGGTTCGGGATAGAAATCACGGAAACCGGGCAATCGTTCCATGCCCGGAGAATAAGGAAATTTTTCAATTAGGAAAACAGGAAATCGGGAATTCATTTCTCCGCCTTCCCGCTCTCTTCATTTTAACGTCATGTACACCGGCGCTTCAAAGTCGCAGGCGGAAGTGGCCGGCCGCCAACACAGCCGCCTACTGGAAGAATGACTTCAAAGGGCAAATCACAACGGGACTTTTTTACATGCTTCGATCGATTGAAGGCGGGATTCGACTACGCATCCGGCAATTCATTAACGGTAATATCCGAACATGACTGAGCCTGATTTTTTATCAGGGGGAAAGAGGCTCGATACCGGCGACACGCGGGTGTCGGCCATGGGCGTCCAACTTATTGATGAACAGCCGGTTCAAAACCCAGGCTCGCTCCCGGATCGTCTTTGACCTGGAAATATTTTAACGGGTGGAAAGGCCGGCCGGATCGCCGGAATGACAACCGCAGTCCGGGGCGATGAACTTTACGCCGCCGCTTTTAAGGGCGTGAGTTTGAGCACATCAGCCCGCATTTCCTTGCCGGCCTTGAATTTCACCATGGCGCGTGCAGGAATCGGCACGTCGGTTTCGGGCGCATTGGGATTGCGGCCGACGCGCGCCTTGCGAATTTTGACCTCGAAGACGCCGAAGTTGCGCAGTTCCACCTTGTCGCCCTTGGCGAGCGCTTCGGCAATGTAATCGAGAGTTTTCTGCACCACGTCAAACACTTGCTGTTGGACGAGGCCGGTTTCATTACTGATCCGAATAACCAGGTCACGTTTTGTGAGGGTCATAACTTTTATAGGTGCGGGGGTTGCTGAGTTGGGTTTATTATTACTGAACTACACGGATTGTCCAGAAATCATTGGCCAGATTATCATCGGTCAAATATGCGTATGGCAGGGTGAAATAGCCCTTCATGCCCCATCGGGCACCCCAGGAATTGCGGACGATGAACCATTGTTTCGTATCGTCATAACCTACACCCATAACCGCGTGTCCGCCAACAACTTGCTCGCCGGACTTCGGGAGCGTGGCGTGTCCGGTCCGCGCCACTTCTGCGCTTTCAAACCCTTCATACACGGTAAAACCGAAGATAAACGGGTAGCCGGAAGCGAGGCAGCCCTTAAGCTGGCTCAACGTTTGTGTCACGCGCTGATACAGGACCACGATGTATTTCAGGGCGTCGGCGTAGCACTTCGCTGGCGGTTTGGTTCTGAATTTGGCGATGACGTAGGGCCATTCGGTTTCCGGGCAGTCACCCTGTTTGCCGACGCATTTGATGCCGTCACGGATTTGCGCGCCACTGTCGGAATCAATCGTGTGTTCGATGGCGCGTTCGTTGTAATAAATGAACAGGCGCGACGGCGTGAAAATCTGCGCCAGCTTCTGTTTCATCCGGTCGAATTGAATGGCGGCGGCGATGGCATTGGCGGTGCAACTGCCTAGCTGGCCCTGGTCGTAAACCGGCGGGCATTGCGGGCGCAGGTCAGCTTTGGCGGGCGGCGCGGCAGCCAGCTCGGCGGGCGCGCCATAGAGCTGGTCACGATGATCCGGCAGATCCGGAAGCCAGCCATAACGAACAGTCTTGAAGGTCATAAGTTTTCCGTTTTATTACAGACAACTCATTGCTTTCCAATTATTAAAATTCGCCACCCGTGTCCACAAGAAAAAGCAAGGCCGGTTTTGCGCTGCCGCACTTAAAACTTTACAGATCCGGCGCGAGTTCGCAGAGTGTGCTGGTGATTGAAAGTGGTCCAAAGGTTCAGCCCACACAACCGTCTTCGGCTGCCCGGCGGCAAACTGGTCTGGCTGGGGATCTGGATACCGCCATTCTGCGGGCGCAGGAAAATTTGCTCGGTTTGCAGCATCCGGAAGGCTACTGGGTGGGCGAGTTGATGGTGGATTCCACGCTCGTGACCGACACCGTCGTGTATCATCATTGGACCGGCAAGGTGGACCCCGAATGGCAGCGCAAAGCGGTCAATCACATCTTCTCGATGCAATTGCCCGACGGCGGCTGGAACATCTACCACGGCGGGCCGTCGGAGGTGACCGCCACCATCAAAGCCTATCTCGCCCTCAAACTGGCCGGTGTGCGCGTCACCGACGGGCGCATGTTGCGCGCCCGCGAAGTGGCTTTACGGCTTGGCGGCGTGCCGCGGATGAATACCTTTTCCAAGCTTTACCTCGCATTGATCGGCCTGTTCCCGTGGGAATTTGTCCCGACCATTCCCTGCGAAGTGATGCTCATCGGCAAATGGTTCCACGTGAATTTCTGGGAGATGAGCAACTGGTCGCGCGCCATGCTCGTGCCGCTGGCCATCATCAACCATTTCAAACCCACCCGCCCGGTGGATGTGGATTTGGACGAACTTTACCCCGAAGGCTATCACGAACGCGACCTCGCCCTCGCGCCCGACCCGGACAATCTTTCCTGGCGGAACTTTTTCCTCTGGCTCGACCGTCTGCACAAATTTGCCGAATGGTTCGCCGAGCATAAAATTCATCCGTTCCGCAAACGCGCCCTCAAAAACGCCGAACGCTGGATGCTCGACCGCTTTGAAGGTTCGGACGGACTGGCTGCAATTTTCCCGGCGATGCTCAACTCGCTCATCGCCCTCAAGGCGCTCGGTTATCCCGACGATCATCCGGAGGTCGTCCGCGCCGAACGTGAGCTAAAGAAGCTCGAACACGAGACGGAAAATGACGTGCGCATCGAACCGTGTTTCTCGCCGGTCTGGGACACCGCCATTGTCGCCATCTGTCTGCACGAATCCGGCATTTCGGAAGATCATCCGTCGCTCAAACGCGCCGCTGAATGGCTGATGGCCCGGGAGATTCGCTTTTACGGCGACTGGATTCACAAGAATGACGCGAAGGTCGAGCCGAGCGGCTGGGTCTTTGAATACAACAACAAATGGAACCCCGACGTGGATGACACGGCGATGGTGCTGCTGGCGTTGCGAAAAATCCCGACGGACAATCCTGCCAAACGCGACGAATGTTTTCAGCGCGGCCTGAAATGGATGATGACCTTTCAGTGCAAGGACGGCGGCTGGGCGTCGTTCGACAAGGACTGCACGAAAAACATCCTGGAGAAGGTGCCGTTCGCCGACCACAACGCCATGCTCGACCCCGAATGCGCCGACATCACCGCGCGCATTCTGGAATTGCTCGGCTACGAAGGCTGGAGCGCGAGTCATCACCAAATCCGCGACGCGCTCGACTTCATCCGCTCGCATCAGGAACCCGACGGTTCCTGGTATGGCCGCTGGGGCGTGAATTACATTTATGGCACATGGCAGGTGTTGCGCGGAATGCGCGCGATGAACCTGGACATGAGCCAGCCGTGGCTGCTCAAGGCGCGCGCCTGGCTCGAAAGTGTCCAGCACGAGGACGGCGGCTGGGGCGAGCGTTGCAACACCTACGACGACCCGGTGTTCAAGGGCCAGGGGCCGAGCACCGCGTCCCAGACTGCGTGGGCCGTCATGGGTCTGTGCGCATTTGACGACCCGGAAATCCCCGCGCTCAAACGCGGCATCGAGTATTTGATCCGCACACAAAATCCCGACGGCTCCTGGACGGAAGAGGAAACGACCGGCACCGGTTTCCCGAAAGTATTTTATTTGAAATACGACATGTATCGCAACGCCTGGCCGCTGCTGGCCTTCGCCACGTATCAAAAAATTCTCGAACGCGCCGGCGACCGGGAAAAAGGCGATGTGGATGGCCGGCCGCACCCGCGCATGCAACTTTCACCGCAAGTCGTGAAGAATGCCGGCCATGCTTGAGAATCACAGGCCGAACGTTACAACGCAACGCGGCCTTCGGAAACGAGGGCTGCTTTATTCTTTAACTTTCATAATTTGCAGGCTTGACCGCTAGAACGTGTTAGATTAGAATTCAGCAAGTTAAAAAGGCCTCAGAAGTAAGAAGTAATTACTTTCGGCTGGAAAGGCGAGAATGTGAAACGGTTCATTACTTTTGCGTGGTGCGGCTTCATGGTTGTTTATCTGTCTCAGAAACTCTCGGCTCAAAACGTTGCTGCTTCGACGCACACGGCCTCAATTCCCCTTGATCGAATCAGTGCCGTGGCAAGCGAACAATACTCCGGTGATAGCCTCTCTGTTGTATCCAGCCCGGACGGCGCGTTGCTGGACTGCGCGTTTCAGCGCCTGAACGCACACGCCACGGCGGAAGGATTGTGGATTACCTCCACGGTGGACGGAGCCAAAGGCGAACCGTTCCGGGTCATTGCGCGCACGGTGGGCCGCGGCAACGGGGAACCCATGCCTTTTTCGGGCAGGGTGGAAGCGAGCAAGCAGGTGGCGAGGTTCATCCGATCAGGTTTGACGGAGGAATACTCCGTAAGCGTGGACGGAGTGCGGCAGGATTTTGTGCTTGAGCAACGACCGGAGGGCGCTGGCTCCGTGCGGCTGGAACTGGGGGTGGACGGGGCAAAGACTGAACCGATGCCGGAAGGAGCACGACTGGTGTTAGCAGATGGCGGGCGGAAAATTCTCTATCACCAACTGAAGGCGGCGGACGCGCGAGGTAAGGAACTGGTCGTGAGGTTGGAAGTCCTGTCGGTCAATCGTCTGGCTGTGGTGCTGGATGATGCGGCTGCGGAATATCCGGTGCGGATTGACCCGACCTTCAGTGACGCCAGCTGGATCAGCCTCGGTGAATTACCGGGCACGACTTCGCTAGCGACTGTTTATGCCGCAGTTACGGACGGTGCTGGCAATCTTTACATCGGCGGGAATTTTGGTGCCGTAGGCAACGCAGCCGCCAGTTGCGTAGCTAAATGGGATGGGAACTCGTGGTCAGCCTTGGGTTCGGGCATCTCGGGGCCTGTTTACGCGCTGGCGGTTTCTGGCACCAACTTGTATGCAGGAGGCACTTTTACTTTAACCAACGCGGGCGGAATCTTAGCCACCAACATTGCGCAGTGGAACGGGAGTTCGTGGTCAGCCTTGGGCACTGGGATCAACGGCACCGTTTACGCACTGGCGACCTCGGGCACGAATTTGTATGCGGGAGGTTATTTTACCACGGCTGGAGGAATCTCAGCCACTAATATCACTCAATGGGACGGGAGTTCCTGGTCGCCTCTGAGCTCGGGCATCAACAACGCTTACGGCTATCCTGTTTACGCGCTGGCGGTTTCGGGTACCAACTTGTATGCGGGCGGCGAATTCACCATGGCGGGTGGCGTCTCGGCCATCGGCGTTGCTCAATGGAATGGGAGTTCTTGGTCGGCTTTGGGTTCGGGGGTGAACTACGGGGTTTTGGCACTGGCGGTGTCGGGTACAAACCTGTATGCTGGCGGCAATTTCACCACGGCGGGCGGTGTCGCGGCCAACGGCATTGCCCAATGGAATGGAATCTCGTGGTCGGCCTTGGGTTCGGGGTTGAGCGGTTCGTCTCCGGCCGTTCATGCGCTGGCAGTCTCGGGCACGAATTTATATGCAGGCGGTCAATTCTTCTACGTGGGGTTCCCTGCGAGTTCTGCCATCGCCAGATGGAACGGGAGTTCTTGGTCGGCCTTGGGTTCGGGATTGAGCGGCCCGGCGTATCCCTTGGCCTATACGCTGGCGGTGTCGGGCACGAACCTGTACGTGGGGGGTTCTTTCTTCAGCGCGGGCGGGGTCGCAACCACCAACATTGCACAATGGAACGGGGGTTGGTGGTCGTTCCCAAGCTCGAAGTTGAGCGGCTTCGTCGAGGCATTGGCGGTTTCAGGCACAAATTTGTTCGTGGGCGGTGATTGCAGCTCGGCAGGCGGCATCGCGGTGAGCAACATCACTGTATGGAACGGCAGCTCGTGGTCGGCTTTAAGTTCAGGGATGAACAGCACGGTTTACGCGCTGGCCGCGCCGGGCACAAACCTGTTTGCCGGCGGTAATTTCACCACGGCGGGTGGAATTGCAGCCAACTACATTGCCAGATGGAATGGTAGTTCGTGGTCGGCCTTAAGCTCAGGGTTGAACGGCACCGTTTACGCGCTGGCCGTGTCAGGCACAAATCTGTATGCGGGGGGTGGATTCACCACTGCGGGTGGGGGCGGAGCCGTCAACATTGCCAAATGGAATGGCAGTTCGTGGTCGGCTTTAGGCTCAGGGTTGAACGGCACTGTTTACGCGCTGGCGACCTCGGGCACAAACTTGTATGCGGGCGGTTCTTTCAACTTGGCCGGTGGGGTCTCGGCTACCAACATTGCCCAATGGAACGGGCATTCTTGGTCAGCCTTAAGCTCTGGAATGAATGGCGCTGTTCGCGCGCTGGCCGCGTTGGGTACAAACCTGTATGTGGGCGGTACTTTTACCACAGCAGGCGGAGTTGCGGCCAACCACATCGCCCTGTGGGATGGTAATTCCTGGTCAACGCTTGGTTCAGGGATGAACCAAGCCGTTTCCGTGCTGGCGGTCTCCGACACAAACCTGTATGCGGGCGGTGGATTCAGTACTGCGGGTGGAGTCTCAGCCAAATGCATTGCCCAATGGGATGGGAGTTCCTGGTCAGGCGTGGGATCAGGGTTGAACCCGTTTGTTTACGCCGTTGCGGTGTCGGGCACCAACTTGTTCGCAGGTGGTTACTTCGAGAACATGCAATTCGCATACTTGGCAGAAGCTATCCTGGAGGAAAACTCGACAAGTGCGCCGCCTGTGATCGTCACAACGAATGGCGACTTTGGATTCAGCAACGGCAGCAGCCAGTTCGGCTTCGATGTTGAAGGGTCTGGTGCCGCAGGGCAAACGCTGGTCATCTTGGCCAGCACGAATCTGGTGGACTGGGTGCCGCTGCAAACGAATGTGATGGGCAGTTCGCTGTGGTATTTTAGCGATTCATACTCGAGCAACTTCACTTGGCGATTTTACCGCGCACAAACGTTGCCCTGACCGCAAACGGCGGAACCGGTGCACTTTCGGCGCACACTGTAGCCGCAACTTTCAGGCTGCGCCCATCGAATGCCGGCCTCCTCCAATGCGCGACATAAATGTCAAGGCTACCGCCACTTGAAAATTCTTTCGCCGGGCGAATTTAACCTTTAGCTTTCCGCAGATGCTTGAGCAAACCGTCCAGATTGTTTCCAACAAGCGCGATACCGATTCTTATTTCCGTCTCGTGCTGCGCGCGGCAAAAATCGCGCCGCAAATCCAGCCCGGACAATTTGCCCACGTCCGCGTGTCACCGATGAAGGATGCCTTGCTGCGGCGGCCGTTCAGCATCTTCCAGGTCGAAGGCGATACTTTTTCCATCCTCTACAAAACCATCGGCAAGGGCACTGATGCGCTCGCCCGGATGGGGCCCGGCGAAGAACTCAGCGTGATTGCGCCGCTCGGTCACGGATTTACCGTGCCCAGGCGCGGCGGCGAGACTCCCCTGCTTGTCGCGGGTGGTTACGGCATGGCGGCCATGTATCTGCTGGCGCAACGCTCACCGCAACGCGGCGTCGTGTTCGTCGGCGGCCGGCGGCGCGTGGACATCTTGTGCGAAAAGGAATTTCAAGCACTCGGCTGGGACGTCCGTGTAACCACCGAAGACGGCAGTCACGGTGAAAAGGGACTCGTTACCCAGCCGCTGATTGCGGAATTGCGTAGGAGACGAGGTAACGAGGCTCAAATCAAACTCCGAACTCCGAACTCCGAACTCCGAACTCCCAAGCTATTCGCGTGCGGCCCAGCGGGAATGTTGAAGGCGGTTGGGAAAATCGCCGAAGAATTCAAGGTGCCGGCGGAACTTTCGATGGACGAACACATGTGCTGCGGCGTCGGCGTTTGCCTGACCTGCGTAATTCCGGTCAAAACCGGCGACGGTTGGGAATACCAGCGCACCTGCACCGAGGGGCCGGTGTTTGATGCGCGAGAGGTCGTCTGGGAAACGGCGAAATGAATTTTCCGATGAAGAAACACCGAACATTCAACATTCAACGCCGAACATCCATTGGCATTTTCATGCGCCATTCATTCAATGTTGAAAGTTCGATGTTGAATGTTGAACGTTTGTTTTCCAGACCGGAGCCGTGTTCATGAACCTCTCCGTCAAAATCGGCAGACTGACGCTGCAAAACCCGGTGATGGTGGCCTCCGGCACATTCGGTTACGGCGTCGAATATGCACAACTGCTCGACCTGAACCAGCTCGGCGCCGTGGTGGTGAAAGGCATCCGGCTGCATCCGGTCCGTGGCAATCCCACGCCGCGCACGGTGGAAGTCGCCAGTGGCTTGATCAACGCCATCGGCCTGCAAGGGCCGGGCGTGGATGGTTTCATCAAAAAATATTGGCCGTTCCTCAAGACCTTGAAGGTGCCGACCATCATCAACATTTGGGGCATTACGGTCGAGGAATACGCCGAAGTGGCGCGGCGGTTCGACGCGCTCGGCGGTGTCGGTGCCCTGGAACTCAACGTCTCCTGCCCGAACATCAAAGAAGGCGGCGCGCAGTTCGGGACCGATGTAAAATTGCTGGCGCAAGTTGTGGCCGCGTGCCGGAAGGTGACGAAACTGCCGCTGATTACCAAGATGAGTCCGAACGTCGTCAGCATCGCGCCTTATGCCAAGGCGGCAGAGGCCGCAGGCAGCGACGCGCTGGCCATCACGAACAGTTATCCGGCCATGGCGATTGATATCGAAACGCGCAAGCCGAAGTTAGCGAACGTCACCGGTGGTTTGACCGGACCGTGCATCAAGCCGATTGCCATTAAACTGGTCTGGGAAGCGGCGCAGGCCGTGAAGATTCCCATCATCGGCATGGGTGGAATTCAAAACGCGGCGGACGCGATTGAATTCATGATGGCCGGTGCAACGGCGGTGGCGGTGGGCACGGCAAATTTCTACGAACCGCAGACGGCGTTGCAGGTGATTGCCGGCATCCGTGAATTCATGAAAAACCACGGCCTGAAGGATGTGAAAGCAATCACGGGTAGTGTGTTGGTGAAAACGTAAATTACGATCTGCGATATACGATTTACGCGCCGCTTTCGATTTTCAAATCACTCGTAAATCGTATATCGTAAATCCTGAATCTGAAATGTTCGAACATCGCTCAAAACCATTGCTCCCGCGCCGTCAATTCTACGCACGCATGGCGCGGAGCGCGGCGATGGCTCTGCTGGTCGTCCTGGTCGCGCTCGGCATTGGCATGGTGGGCTACCGCGCCTTTGAGCAAATGTCATGGGTTGACGCCTTCGTCAATGCGGCGATGATATTGTCCGGCATGGGGCCGGTGTCATCGCTGCAAACCGATGGCGGAAAAATTTTTGCCGGTTGCTACGCGTTGTTCAGCGGTCTGGCGTTCATCACGAGCATTGGAATTGTTTTTGCGCCCGCCTTTCATCGCTTCCTCCACAAATTTCAGGTGGAAGAATCAAAACGCGAACAGGGAAAGGATAAAGACACCATAGTTTTGGGTTGAGCTTCACGCGCACACCGGTATTTTCCGTTCGTCAAACGCCATGAAATATCTGCCATCAGGTTCCCGTTATCAGGGTATGCGCTATAATCGCAGTGGCCGCAGCGGTCTTAAGCTTCCCGCCATTTCACTCGGGCTGTGGCATAACTTTGGCGGCGTTGACGTCTTCGAAAATGGCCGGAAAATGGTGCGCCGCGCGTTTGATTTGGGCATCACGCATTTCGACCTGGCAAACAACTATGGACCGCCGCCCGGTTCGGCGGAGGAACATTTTGGGCGCATTTTCCGCAACGATTTGAAATCCTACCGTGATGAACTGATCATCTCTACCAAGGCGGGTTATTTGATGTGGCCGGGGCCTTACGGCGAATGGGGTTCGCGCAAATATCTGGTGGCCAGCCTCGACCAGAGTTTGAAACGCCTGAAACTGGATTACGTGGACATTTTTTATTCCCATCGCCCCGACCCCGACACACCCCTCGAGGAAACGATGGGCGCGTTGGATTTCATCGTGCGCAGCGGGCGGGCGTTATACGCCGGCATTTCCAGTTATCAGCCGGAGCCAACCCGTCAGGCCGCGCAAATCCTTCGCGCGCTCGGCACGCCGTGCCTCATCCACCAGGCGTCCTACAGTATGTTCAACCGCTGGGTTGAAGACAGCCTGCTGGAGACGCTCGCGCAGGAAGGCATCGGCTGCATTGCGTTCTCGCCGCTGGCGCAAGGATTATTGACGGACAAATACCTTCAAGGCATTCCCAAAGGCTCGCGCGCTTCCAAACCGCACGGCTTTTTAAGGCCGGAACAGGTCACACCTGACAAAATCGCCAAGGCAAAACGGTTGAATGAACTGGCCAGGGCGCGCGGCCAGACGCTCGCTCAAATGGCGCTGGCCTGGGTGCTGCGCCATCCGGGAATGACGTCCGCGCTGGTTGGCGCCAGCCGCGTCGCACAAATCGAGGACGCCGTCGGAGCCTTGAATAATCTGACCCTTAGCGCGGATGAACTGCGGGAAATCGAGGCCGTTCTGAAAAGCTAAAGTACTCAGGCCGGAGGCATGTGCCACTATTCTGTTTTGCGCTTCGCGCGCGACTCGTTATGCTTCATCCGTGCTTTGGGCATTCACCAAATATCACGCGCTCGGCAATGACTACCTCGTCATTGATCCGAAGAACTTGGCGTCGCCATTGGCGGCTGCGCAGATCAAAACGATTTGCCATCGCCATTACGGCATCGGCTCGGATGGGATATTGCTCGGTCCCCTCCCCTCTAAAAAAGCCAAGTTTGCGCTCCGCATTTTTAATCCCGACGGCAGCGAGGCGGAAAAAAGCGGGAACGGCCTGCGGATATTTTCGCGCTATTTGTGGGATCGCAAACTGGTAGGCAAGGACGAATTCGTGCTCGAAACGCCCGGCGGCCTCGTAAAGTCAACGGTTATGGACCGCGGCAAAACCGTGCGCGTCGAGATGGGCCGGGTCAGCTTCTGGAGCGATGAAATCCCGGTGGCCGGCCCGCGCCGCGAAGTCATCAACGAAGCGATTCACCTGCGCGGACAGAAATTCAGCTTTTGCGCCGCGACGATTGGCAACCCGCATTGCGTTTTGCCGCTGCCGAAAATCAGCGCCGACCTGGCCCGGCAGTTGGGCCCGTTGCTGGAAACGCATCTGCGCTTTCCGAACCGTATCAACGTGCAATTCATGAAGGTGCTCGACCGGAACAATATCCAGATCGAAATCTGGGAACGCGGCGCGGGTTACACGCTGGCCAGCGGCAGCAGCAGCAGCGCCGCGGCGGCGGTCGCACACCGGCTCGGCCTGTGCGACCACGAGATTTCCGTCCACATGCCCGGCGGCGTTATTGCCATCGAAATCGGCGACCGTTTTGCAATTCGCATGACCGGCCCGGTGACAAAGGTCTCAGACGGAGTCATCGCGAAGGAAATATTCGGCGCTTTCCCCGGCTAGGACACGGGGCCAGCCTGAAACCGGCTGTCTCTCATTCGCAATCCGGCGAAAGCCGATTGATTATTCATTTGGCCGGATTTTGTAATTGTTACCCCGGAGGCAGAAGTTAAACTGTGACATCATTATGAAAAAACTCCTCATTGTTCTGGGCGTTTTGGTGGTACTGGGCGTTTTGGTTTTGCTGCTGATTATGGCAGCCGGCTTCAACTACAACCATCTCGTCAAACTGTCGCAGGCGGTGAACAGCCAATGGGCGCAGGTCCAGAATGTCTATCAACGCCGGGCTGATCTCATCCCTAATCTGGTCGCGACTGTTTCCGGCGCGGCCAACTTCGAAAAATCAACTTTGACGGAAATCACCGCGGCGCGGGCTTCGGTTGGGCAGGTGAAAATTGACCCCAACACCGCGCCGAGTGATCCGGCCAGGTTGGCCGCGTTCGACCAAGCCCAAGGCCAGCTTTCGTCGGCCTTGTCCCGGTTGCTGGTGGTGGTGGAGCGGTATCCGGATTTGAAGGCGACGGAGAACTTTCGCGATTTGCAGGCGCAATTGGAAGGCACGGAGAACCGCATCAGCGTCGAGCGCCGGGACTTCAACACGGCGGTCCAGAACTACAACACAGCCATCAAGTCGTTTCCGGAGTTGTTCTACGCCGGGGCCTTCGGCTTTCATGAGAAGCCTTATTTCGCCGCCACTGCCGGAGCGGAGACGCCGCCCAAGGTGCAGTTCGATTTCAACAAAACGGCCCCGGCGGCGACCAACCCTTGAACCGTGCGACGCTGCTGCGCAATCCTGTTTCTGATTTTCGGCTTCCGTCTGTTCGCGGATGAAGTCATTCCGCCCCCACCAGCAGCCTATTTCAACGATTACGCCGGGATCGTTTCTTCCGAAACGGCGGCGCAGTTGAACCAGACGCTGGAAAACTTCGAACGCCAAAACTCCGAGCAAATCGTGGTGGCCGTTTTCCCGAAGATGCAGTCGGACTCATCCATTGAAGATTACACCGTGCGCGTGGCGCGGTCGTGGCAGGTGGGGCAAAAGGACAAAAACAACGGGGCGGTGCTTTTCGTTTTCGTTCAAAACCACAAAATGTTTTTGCAGGTGGGCTACGGCCTGGAAGGCGTCTTGCCCGATGCGCTCTGCAAACGCATCATTGATGAGCAAATCACTCCGCGCTTCAAAGCCGGTGACTTCGACGGCGGCCTGATGGCAGGCGTTCAGTCAATTCTCGCGGCGACCAAGGGTGAATACAGGGGAACTGGAACGACGGTGGCCGAAAAACTGCGGCATTTAAAAGAAATCATCCCGCTCATTTTCAGCCTGTTTGTAATCGCATGTGTAGTAATAATTTTCTTGCGGGGCGGAAACCTATTCACAGGTTATTCATGTTGGACAATGGGCAGTAGTGGCTCGTATGGCGGTTGGGGTGGTGGTGGTGGTTCTGGCGGAGGTGGTGGTGGATTTTCAGGCGGCGGTGGCAGCTTTGGCGGTGGCGGCGCGGGAGGAGGCTGGTAATATATGCACCCGCGAAAATTTTCAAAACATCTGCACCACGACAAAATTGTCGCGGCCATCCGGGATGCCGAGCACAAAACGACCGGCCAAATCCACGTCAGCATCAGCCCCAAACACATTGACGACCCCGTCACCGCGGCGCAGATAGAGTTCATGCGCCTGGGAATGAATGCGTCTCGTGAGCGGAATGGCGTGTTGATTTTTGTGGCGCCGCGTTCACATAAATTTGCCGTCATCGGCGATGAAGCCGTTCATGCGAAGTGCGGGGACGAATTCTGGCGGAAGCTGGTGGACGCCATGTCCGGTTATTTTCGCAAATCTGAATTCACCCCAGGCATCATCCACGGAGTGCAAAAGGCCGGCGACCGGCTGGCGGAACATTTCCCGCGTCAGCATTGACAGGCGTAGCGGCTTCTCGGGAGAGAACCGCACTCTTCAATTTGCCGTAGAAATGCGGCGGTCTGCCGACCGCCGCTACGGTGAAAGGATTTTTTGGGTCTGAGGAAATATTTTCTGAATCGGTTTTGTGCGATTGACAGCACGCGGTTTGGGATTTCAACTAAGGGCGCAAATGCTGACCACTGAACATGTCAATCACCGGGAGACCGCGCACCGGCTGGCGCGCCGCGCCCTGTTCAGTTTCATCGTGACGTTCGTCCTGTCGCGGACTTGTGTGTTCCTCATCATGTCGGATGTGATGCCGAATTTTTATTTCTTCCTGCGCGGTACCCATGTGCATCATTTGAACTACGGCATTTTCCTGATGGCGGCGGTGTGCGGCTACAGCGTGTTCCGGCGGCCAACGGGCCGGGCGGCGGAAATCACGGCGCTGTTGTACGGCGTCGCGATGGGCCTGACGTTCGACGAATTCGGGATGTGGCTGCACTTGGGCGGCAGCTACTGGCAACGGGTGAGCGTGGACGCAGTCATCGTGGTGGCGGCATTGTTCGGGCTGGTGGCATTTGCGCGTTCGCTGGAGCGGTTTGAGCAGCGGCACTTCTGGGCTTCGATTGTGCTGGTGGCTGTGCTCGCGGCGTTTGGGATTGCGTTATACGTTGCCGGCAATCACCTGGGTGAAACGGTAGGACCCAAGTTGCAGCAACTGGAGGCGGATTCGTCGCCGTGATAAAAGAATTCCGAGATCCAACTACGGTCCGAGCACAGCGCGGTAGAAGCGGCGGGGAAAATTCGCGGCATTGGTGTCTGTGAAGTCGTAAAAGGTGGTGCTGTTGGTCTGGAGCGGCGTCCAAGCGCCGAGATTGGTGGAAGCCTGGAGGACATAACTTTGGCCGCTGGTGCCGACGAGCCGGAAACGAAACTGCCGATTGGTCAGCCAAGCCGTGCGGGTCAGTTGCATGTTCGCCGCCGGATAATAGTTCGACTGGCTGTTCCAATGGGCGATGAATTCCGCCGGCTTGTCGCCGGCGAAATTGAACTGCCCGCCGACATAAACGTCGTTCCCAGCGGCGGCGACGGCGCTGACCGTTGGGGAAGTGGTGCTGGCGGTGCCGCTGCCCATCGCCGACCAGCTCGAGCCGTTCCACACGGTCACGTTCGAGGCGAGGACACCGCCGGCGTTGGTGAAATTGCCGGCGAAATAGACATTATTGCCGGAAACCGCGATGGAGGTGACAATGTTGGGGCTGTTGGCGCCGCTGATGCCGCTGCCGAGGGCCGACCAGCTTGTGCCATTCCACTGGGCCACGTGATTCACCGCGACGCTGCCGGCGTTGGTGAACGTTCCGCCGGCGTAAAGCAATCCGTTCCCGTAGGCCAGCGCGTTGACCCTCGTGTTCACTCCCAAACCGAGCGCGTTCCATCCGTTATTCCAATCCCAATAGGCGATGTTGGTCGCGGAAACACCGCCGACGGAATAAAATTGTCCGCCCACATAAATTCTGGTGCCGCCGTCGTAAGCGATGGCATTAATGACGGCGTTGGTTCCATCCAACGCGCCGACCGTATACCAGTTGCCGGCATTCCATAATGCCAAGCCTTTGGCGTAATTGCCGTAATTGACATTGGTGAATGAGCCGCCGACCCAAACATAACCGTAGCCGTCCACAGCCAGCGCGTTGATAATCCAGTCCACACCGGACCACATCGGATTCCAGTTGTTGCCGTCCCAATAGGCGATGCCGCCGACGCCGGTGTAGGTGCCCGCGTTGGTGAAATTGCCCCCCGCGTAAAGATACATTCCGTCCGTGGCAAAGGCGTAAACCCGGGCGCTGCTGCCGAAGGCCCCGGACATGCCGCCGCCCAGTGGGTTCCAGTTCGTCCCGTCAAAACATGCAACCAAATTGGCGTTGGTCTTTCCCGCCACGGGAAACAGGCCGCCGGCATAAAGCCCCGCCGGCACCGCGCCGGAGTTGACGGCGTTGGTGAGGAGAAACAGGCTTTGCACATAGTCGAGCGCTATTCCCATGCCTTTGCTGGTGTCGCCACCCACGCTCCACCAATTCGCGCCGTCCCAGCGTGCGATGTTGATCGCGCCGCTGCTGTCCGCGCGGTCAAAACCGCCGACGACATACAACTGATTGGACGCCCAGCACAATTTGAAGGCCTGCGGCAGGCCGATTTGGTCTTGGAAATAGTGCAGCCCCGAATTCAAAGGCTTCCAGTTGCTGCCGTCGAAGCTGACGACGTTGGTGGCGGCGATGCCGCCGATGGCGGTAAACGTGCCGCACATGAATAGGTTCGTGCCGTCCGTGGCGAAATCCGAGACCACCCGGTTGGCGCCGCCGCCCGGCAACGCCGACCACGCGCTGCCGTTCCATCGCGCAATGTTCGTCAGGCCGAGACTCGTGTTGGTGAAACTGCCGCCCGCGTAGAGGTAGCCCCCGTAATACTGTAGCGCGCTCACCGGCCCGGTGAACGGATTGCCCATCGCGTGCCACGCGCTACCGTCCCAATAGGCGATGTTTATCATGCTCGACGTTCCCGAGTAGGAGAAATTTCCGCCGGCATAAATGTTGTTTCCCTGAAACGCGAGGCAGTTGACGCTGCCGATGATGCTGAAGCCGGTACCACCCAGCCCCGGCCCCAAGGCGAACCAGTTCGTGCCATTCCAGCCGATGATGTTCGTGGAAATGACACTGGTCGTCCCGGAAAAGGCACCACCAAAATAGAGGTTGCTGCCGTTGCGTTTGACGGTTTCGATCAATCCCTGAATCCCGATGCCCGCCCAGTTCGTGCCGTCCCAGCGCGCGGTATCAATCGCCGTGGGGTCGTCGCCGCTGCTGAAGAGGCCGCCGGCGTAGAGATAATTGTTGTCCGCCATCGCGCAAACGACCGTCGGGCTGCCGCCGCCCGGATACGGCAGGCCGCCGTTCAACGGAAACCAGTTGGTGCCGTCGAACCCGGCCACGCCGGGCGTCTTGATATTGCCCGCCGCGGTGAAGAGGCCGGCGGCATAAACCTTGTTGCCGATGACCGCGACGCCATAGGCATTCCCGTTCAGGCCCGGCGGCCCGAACTGGTTGTCCCAATGCTGGTCGTCGGTGACGGCGGCGGGCGCTGTCAGCAGCGAAGATAAAACGATGACGAAGGTCGTAAACGCGTAAGAAAAAAATCTTTTCATCAGGCTACCTCGGTTGAGAATTGGATTTGAAGTTTAGCAATGGAACGATGGAATGGCAAGTAGATAATGTGATAATCTTCAAATCTCGCCGCTTTGATTTTTACCTTCGCGTTCCTGTCTATCGCAGTTAAATTTCCAGCGTATCCGCATGGGAATGAAAAAATACTGGCACAGCATCGGCATCGGGATTCAGAACAACCTGACGTATCGCGTCAATGACCCGACGCGGCTTTGAGCCGCTCCAACTTCCGCAAGCCTCCGGCTTTGCCGGAGGTCGCTGACTTTCGTTTTCCTGTCGTCAACGCCGCATGACCTGTTTGGGTTCGCGATCCACAGTGAACAATCCCCAGTGCTTCTCCGCGCCGAGCGGATTGTTTGGACCACCCTTCCAATCCTCGTCGAAGGCCTCGAAGAAAAAGGTGGTGATGTTCATCTTGTCAGTCCAGGCAAACAGGTCGTGATAGTAACGCTTTTGCTTTTCCTCGCTGGCGCGGGGGCCAAATTCGCTCGCGCTGGTCGCCCAACCCGCCTCGGTGATGACGAGCCGGCTGTGAGGCAGGGCATTCCGGACGGCTTGCAGGTTGGCGATGCTATAGGGCATGGCCTCGTCAATGTCCTTGCCCTCCCAGATTGGATAAGTGTGAACGGATACAAAATCCAATTCCCCGGCCAGGACTGCGCCTTGATGCGACCACCAATTGTAGTTGTCGCAAACGGTCACCGGTTGGGAAATGGATTTCTTCACCTTTCGGACGTAACTAATGACCGAGTCCACCGGCACCAAATGGTCGGTCCAGTCCACGAGCGCTTCGTTGCCCACCGCCACGGCCACGACGGTGTTTGAGTATTGATTCGCCAGGCGGATCGCTCTTTCGATTTCCTCTCCGTTCTTGCGTTTGTTCGCCTCCAAAACTTCCTGGGCGTAAGCCTCCTTGTGCCAGGGACAGTTGGGATTGCTCACCTCGGCATCCAGCCAGGCCCCGAGCAGGACTTTGAATTTCAGTTTGTTGCTTTCGATCAGCCGCAGCACTGCCTCTGAATTGCCCTGCGCATCGTACAGCCGGATCAAACCGAAATTGCCCTGCCGGCTCAGGATCTGGAGATCTTCCAGAACTTCCTTGTCGCTGGGGTTGACCGCGCCGTCGCCCCGGTCGGGATGTTGTCCGTGGCGGAACCCGGAATAGCATACGGCCCGCTTGAAACCGCCAAGCAGGTCGCTGGATTTCTGCCGAATGGGCACTACGACAGAGTTGATGGTGTTTGTATCCGCGCCGTTGCCAGGTGCCGCGATCGCGGGAAAGGCAAACGACAAAAGAAGAAGGCCTGAGATTCGGGCAAATGCGTTCATGAGTAGATTTTGTTTAATCAGTTGATTATTATTAGAGTTGCAATGGTTTCAAGCAAAAACTTGTCCAAACCCCGATTCGGACCAATTTGCCGGCACCCCAAAAAACTCCAAGGGATGAAAAGGTCCCGCGTATGAACACAAGTTTAACCAGCCCGTGGAAATTTCGGTTCGCAAATTGGCCGAACGCGGCTAGATTTCTCGCGCGTTCGCGATGGAATGAGAAAATACTGGCACGTCATCGGCATCGGGATTCAGAACAACCTGACGTATCGCGTCAATTACCTGACGCGGACGCTGTTCAGTTTCATCCCGCTGTTCGCCATGCTGTCGCTCTGGCGCACGATTTATGCCGGCAAGACGGCGGGCAGCGCGCTCGGCGGTTACACGCAGGCGCAAATGATTTTTTATTACCTGCTCGTGGCCGTCGTGGACGTGTTGACGGCGGTGAACGAGGACGACTGGCAGATTGCCGCCGATATCCGCGAAGGCAACATCAGCCAGTTCCTGCTCAAGCCGATTGATTATCTGTGGTACCGCTTGTGCCTGTTTTTCTCCGGGCGCATCGCGTTCATCTCCATGGCGTGTGTGCCGCTGGCCGTGTTCATCTTCTGCTTTCGCGAATATTTCGTCGCCCCAGCCAGCGCGACCGCGTTCATTGCGTTTCCCGTTTCACTGTTCCTGACGGCACTGCTGCAATTTTTCACTTCTTACACGATGGCGATGCTGGCGTTCTGGCTGCTGGAAATCTCCACGTTCATTTTCATCCTGTTCGCGTTCGAATACGTGGCGAGCGGCCATTTGTTCCCGCTCGACCTGTTGCCGCCCGCATTGGAACACGTGCTCTTCTTCACGCCGTTCCCGTCCATGCTTTACACGCCCATCGGCATTTACATGGGCAAAATCGCCGGGGCGGATTTGGTGCGCGGCCTGTGCGTGCAACTGGGTTGGGTGGTGATTGGTTATGTGCTGGCCCGGTTCGCCTGGCGGCGCGGCATCAAAAAATATGCCGCGTTCGGTGGGTAGAACAAAATTTAACCGCGGATTACGCGGATGAACGCGGATTTTTTAATAGAAAGACACAAAGCCGCGGGATTTTACCTTAGATGACGCGGACAAATCGGCGAGTGGTTAATCCTCACCCGTGGTATCGTTATTATCGGTCACCTCTCAGAGGCTTTGAGCCCACGCCATCCACGGTTTGTCTCGGGTTCGTGGGCTGGCGTCTCGCATCTTGAGCCAGCATTTAACGTCCGGGCGTGATGCCGTGGCGACAGCGAGAAATTATCATTTCCCGTATTTTTTGGCGGGTTTATCGTGCAGGGCCAGCGGCGCGGCGGCGGATTCAATGCCTTCCAACGTCACGACGGGAATTTTGTCGGGACCAAGAACCGATTTGGCATCCAGAATCTCAATGCCCACCAGTTTTTCCCCCGCGCCAATGTTCAGCGCGACTTCTTCAGACAGTCGCACAGTACGGCATTCATGCGTGCCTTCCAGCAGGCGAATGTAAAGCGCGTCAATCTCCGGATCGTAGCTGATTTTCATGGCTCGTCTCCTTCAAAAGTAAAACGTATGGACCGTTATCACAACTGTTCCCGATCCGAATTGGTTTGTGTCTCGGTGTCCTGGCGTCTTGCGTTAAAAAAATCTGCGTCATCTGCGAAATCCGCGGTTGAAAGCAAAAGGCGCGGATTCAGTCGCGCATGGTTCGAACCCCGATTCGCCTTGCCAGGATGGCTAGCGCCTTGGCTTTCCGTTCGCCAAACTTGCGCACGGAAAACAGCCTTCGCCTGACCACATGCGGCCGCGGACTCCAGTTGGCCTGCCAGGAAACCCGCCGCCGTTGGCCGCGCAGCTTGATAACAATCCGGTGCACGCCAATGATGCCGGATTTGCCTTTGCGCCGGAGCAACTCCGCCCACGTTTTCCGGGTCATCGGCCGGTATTTCTTCTCCAAACCGCGGAAATGTTTCTGTGCGGCGCGGAATGCCCGCCGTTTGCCGCCGTATGATTTATCTGCGAAAAATGCCGAATGGACGATTCCCTTCCGTTGCAGGCGCACAAAAAAGCCGTGATTGTGTTTCTCCCGCTGGTCAATGCGGGCGATGCCGCGAGTCGGTCTGGTTCTAAAGCGAATCATAAATCAGTGTTTCCAAGCCGCGTGTTCTGTAGCGCATCTCCCGCCCCTGTGCCAAGATATTTTATGGGGTTTGGGGTTTGGCGTCCGGGGTCTCGGGTTGAAATCAGTTGAAAGTTGAGTGTTGAGCGTTGGGTGTTGGCGAATTACTTTCAGGTAACAATTTATGAATCGAGAGCCGGAAAAAGTGACAGGTGACAAGTGGCAGCTGACACGAGCAGATTCCGAATCGCTTGTCACGCGTCACGTGTCACGTGTCACGCGCTACGCCGCCATTTACGCCGCGTTGTGGAAAACTTCCGTCACGCGCGAGATGTCGTTCAAAGGCAATTTTGTGCTCTGGATTCTCGTTGAGCTGGCCTGGTTCGGATTGCAACTCGCCTTCGTCGGCGTGATTTTCACCCAGACCCGCACGGTCGGCACGTGGACGGTGTGGCAAGTGGTGCTGCTTACCGGCACGAGCAATTTCATCCAGGAAATTTACCAGGCGTTTTTTCTCGTGAACTGCACGAACCTTTCGGAACTTGTCCGCACGGGCAAGATGGATTTCCTGCTGTTGCTGCCGGTCAACACGCGGTTCATCGTGTCGACGCGGCAGGTGGATCTGCCGTCTTTTGCCAATGCCGCGTTTGCCCTTTGCGTGATGACTTTTGCGGCGCACAAGCTCGGTTTGCATCCGACGGTCGTGCAACTGCTCGGCTTCGGCGCGTTGTGCGTCGCCGGATTGCTGGTGCATTATTCACTGATGTTCATGCTGGCCTCGGTAAGCTTTTGGACGGTACGCGCGCAGGGCATTGTGTGGGGCTACTTCAATTTGTTCAACATCGCGCGGATGCCGGACGAGGCGTTTCGCGGCGTGTTCAAGGCCGTGTTCACCTTCGCGCTGCCGGTGCTGCTCGTGTCCAACGTCCCCGTCCGCGTGCTGGCGGACAAATTAACTTCGCCCGTCGCTTTGTTGGCGCTGGTTGGCCTGGGAATCGTCTGGGCATTGATTTCGGAATGGTTCTGGCGGTTCTCCATCCGCCGCTACACGAGCGCCAGCACGTAGCGGAATAGTTGAGAGTTGAAAGTTGAGAATTAAATGGCAGGCATCGACAGTCCGGCGTGCCACGCTGCTTCCGCTGCACAACGGACCTGATTCACGTTTCAAAATGGTATTGCCTTCGTCCAGCCTAATTTCTATTTTCCGCCCATGAAGAAAATTTTCCTGCCGTTTCTGTTCGCCGTTGCGTTGCTGGTATTTGCGACGGCGTGCAGCCACGTCCGTCCTGTTTCCGCGACCGCTCCGGCGCTTACGGAGAACGTCAGCCGGGACATTCCCAACGCCGCCACCAATCCCGTGCCGCGCGATCCGAAATGGGTTGCCCGTCACGAAGGTTTTGTGCAGGAAGCGCAGAAAGGTGGCGTTGACATTTTGTTCATGGGCGATTCCATCACTGACGCCTGGCGCAACCGTGGCGTCAACGTCTGGAACCAGTATTACGCGCCGCGCCATGCCGCCAACTTCGGCATCAGCGGCGACCGCACCCAGCACGTTCTCTGGCGCATGGATCACGGCGAATTGGACGGCATCCATCCCAAGGTCGTCGTGCTCATGATTGGCACCAACAACACCGGCAAGGAAGATAACCACAAGACACCGCGCAACACTGTGCCGGAAGTGGCTGAAGGCGTTCAGGCCGTGGTCAACGACATCCGCGCCAGACTGCCCGACAGCAAAATCCTGCTTCTCGCCATTTTCCCGCGCGGCACCCTGACCGACGCACAGCGTACCCAGGTCGCCTTGATCAACACCCTCATCGCCAAGCTCGACGACGGCAAGATGGTGAAGTTCCTCGACATCGGGTCAAATTTCCTTGAATTCGACGGCACGTTGCCCCGGAGCATCATGCCGGACCTGCTGCATCCCAACGCCAAAGGCTATCAAATCTGGGCCGACGCCATGGAACCGGCGCTGGATGAAATGTTAAAGTAAAAGAGGCGCGACCGGCACTCGGGCCTGCCTTCCGTGGTGTTCGTCAGGGTTGCTAAAACCAGAAGCGGATACCAATACCACCGGTCATTTCACCACGAACGGCGGGCGTCAAATCCAAGGCCGGCCCGACTTCCGCGAAAATGTCCACCGGCACGCTGTTGAACAGATAAGACACACCAACCGGCGCGCGAATGCCGAACTGGTTTTCCTCGCCGCTGTTGCGAAATCTCAACAGGCCGCCCGCGCCGAAATAGACCGGCATCCGGCCGTGTGACGCGGGAATCAGGTCGAAGTTGTGCCATAACAGATCGCTTTGCATATAAAAATCCGTGTGGTTATGGGTGGACCAGCCGAACGCCCCGTCAATGGCCACCACGTCGTTGAAGAAATACTTCAGCGACGGGCCGGTGGGTTCGCCAAAGGTGAAGCCGACGCCAAACTTGCCCGACATGTCGCTGACGGAGGTGTTCGAGCCGGCCAGAGTCGTGTTGGTGGCTGTCAAGGTTGTGTCGTCTGCGCGTACACAGACTGCGCACACGGCTGCCAGTGCGACAACTATCAATGTTTTTTTCATGAGTATTGCCAGTTTAACGCCTTGGTTTCCCGGTGGCAACCAATGTGTAGTCACTGGTTGGTGGAAGCCGGAATGTTGGCGCTGCTCGAGCCGGGAACCGCCGGAGCGTCGGCCTGGCTCAGGTTGGTCGAAGTGTTCGAGTTGGTGTTCGGTGGTGCGCTCGGCGGGCTTGCCGGCGATTGCGATTCGCTGGCCGGCTGGCGTTGACAACCAACCAGGGCCATCGCCGCCAGAGCGATCATGGTCAAGGATGTGATTTTGCTTTTCATGGTTTGTTGGCAGTGGCGGTCAATCGTATCCGTCTGAGCTTCCACGTCTGGTTTCTCGCGCCGGGATTGAAAGTGTCGCCGCGCGTCTTTGGCATGGGCCGGCGCATTCCCATCGCCCAAAGATTCCGTCCTGAGCCTTGCTCTTCTTCATTTTATTATTCGTAATTATTACTCGTAACTTTGGCTTGAACGATCATGTCTAAAACCGTAGACTTAGGGTTTAAGCTGTATTAACATCCAGAATTCAAGCCTCTTGCGACGATTCCGAGTTTTTACCGGTCATGATTGAATCCGGAGGCGCATGGCTGGTTGCTTTATGACGAATCACCAGGAGAAAGTGCAACTCACCGGCCCACCGGGAGATGCCGAGTTTGATGCCCAGCGGCGGCTTTTCCTGTCTCGCATCTTATGCGCCACGATCTGGGCAGTTGAACTTTTCTGGATCCAGGACCTTGGCTTTGAGGCCATTCCCTGGATCAGATATCCCGTCTTTGTTCAACTGTTCCGCCTGGGGCTCAATTTTGTTTTTTGTTCAGCGTTGGTCTTTTTGACGCCCCGGCGTTTTTTGGTGCCCCTGCTGGCGCTAAATTCGGCCATGATGATTGCCATCAGCACTTACATCGCCAATTTTCATTGGCCGTTGATGCCCATAAGGATCCTTTCCGAATTACGGGAAGGGTGGAGCATGCATTCGGAGGCGTACGACCTCATTTCCTGGCCGATAGTCGGGCTGATATTGTTTCTGTTCATGGTGAAATTGTTTTTGCTGCTGAAATCCGGGCGTCATAACCTTTCTCCCTCGACCCGGTGGCGGCTGCTGGTGGTGGCCGTGTTGGTTTACGGCTTGCCGGTGGCCGCGTTACAATTGACCAACCTGCGTCTAAGCGTGGAGTCCGGCGGCGGGTTAGGCCGGGCGGTTTTTGCCTACGGCTACACGCTGCCTTGGCTGTGCGACCTGCTGGCCAACCGGAGCGTCGAGGCCCACGTCGCCCGCGCAAAAGCTTATCTGACCCACCATTACGACCGCCTGACCCCGCTCGAAACCCCGCTGCCCGTTTCCGACCGCATTGTGGTGCTGCAACTGGAATCGGTTGACGGCAACACTATTGAGGTCGCCTATCAGGGCGATCCCGTGATGTCGTTTCTCCGCAAATTGAAGGATCAAAGCATGAATTATCGCATCGTCTCGTTCCACCGTAACGGCAGTTGCGACATGGATTACGCCGCCACCACCGGCGTCGAGCCCTATCCGGGCGTGGTTCCCTACCTGCTGCCGGGCATGGAATACACCAATGCCGTCCCGGCCTTCATGAGCCGCCACGGTTACCAGACATATTTTTTTCACGGAAACACCGGGCTGTTTTATGAGCGCGGCCCGGCCATGGAGCGGTTGGGCTTTGACCATATTTTTTTCAAGGAACAGCTCGCCCGGCAACACTTGCCGTCCAGCCTCATCGGCGTCCGGGACGCGGACATCCTGCAATGTGTGCTCAAGGCCGTTCAGTCGGAGAGGCGCGCCTACGTTTTTTGCATCACCCTCGACACCCACACACCGTTCATGCAATTGACCCCGCCCGAAATGGAAATTTTTCCTGCTCCCCGGGATGCTGTGGAACGATATCTCAATTCGCTCCGTCATCTGGACCGTTGCCTGAACGCCTTTGTCAACCAGTTGCCGGAGGGCACCATGGTGATTCTGTATGGCGACCATACCACCTCAATGCGCTCGGCGATTTTTAACTCGGAACGTCGTGGACGGAAAGGAATATGTGGACTGCTTGATTTATCAGAAAGGCAGGGATTTGTCCGCCTTGCAACAGACCCGCCAGTTGTCGATCGCCACGAACGGCTCGCTCAATTTGCTGGATGTGATGAATTACCTGCGCCACAGCATTGCCGTTGAGACCGGACCGGTGCCGTCAATCCCGGCGGTTTCCGTACCCAATTGAGGTTTGATCCCCAAGCCACCCTCCATCTGCAAACCGGGATCGTGCCAGGAAAACCTGGGGGACGAATTTTTGTATCTGGGTGGGGGAGTGCGTCTGGCACGGCAGGGCGATTGAGAACCGGAGGTTGGTCTCGACCGCTCCAGCCGCCTGAGCGAACATTTTCTCTTTCTCTTTGGTCTTGGCCCACGCCACCGGAGTGAACTCTTTGATCCGGGTGATTCTGGCCGCTGGCAAGCGCGTGAACAAATCTTTCAGATAATCGAATGGGTTAAGGCCGTGCCGCCGGCAACTGCCCAGCAAGGTGTAAATCACCGCGCTGCGTTCGCCAGCTTCGGGATGTCCAATGAATAAAAAATTCACTTTTCCCAAGTGCGCTGGGCCGAATCGCATTCTCGATCAAGTTGTTGTCGATCTCCAAAATCCCGTTTGCAACATACCGTGTCAAAGCTATCCAGCGTTTCATCGTGTAATCAATCGCTTGGCCGAGCAATCCTTGCGGCAAAGTCCGTCGCCGGACCAACTCCATGGCGCGGCGCAGCCGATCCAATACAGGTTGCGATTGCCAGACCCGCATCGCCTGCCGCAGTGCCGGCCCCGTCTCCTGTTCGCGCAGTTTCTTTTCCACCGCGTAAAGCAATCCAATCTGCCGCACAAACCAAGCCGCCAATTTGCTCTCGCTCAACGCTTCGTGAAATCCTCGACGCGCATGTGCCCAGCAGCCAATTAAGGTCAGATCCCCACGCGCTTTGGCGAGTGATTCATACGCGGAGAACCCATCCGTCTGGAGCTTACCCCGGAAGTTCTTCAGAAATTGCTCCGGCCCTGCCCGTGACCGGCTCACCCGCCATTCAAACAGCACATCACCCTTGGGCCGGCTGTATGTCCAAAGATAACCCTGCTGGCTTTTGCCTTTCACATCCGGATCCAAATATCGGATCGGTGTCTCATCGGCTTGCAGGTAATCTCCCCGCAGCAAATCCTCCCGGATCGCCCGATACACCGGTTTCAACAACTCGGCGGCCTGTTCCACCCAACACCCCATCGTCTTGCGGCTCAATTCCACGCCAAACTGTTGGTGGAACATTTTCTCCGGCCGGTAGAGCGGTTGATGATATTCATATTTGCTGACCAAAATCTGCGCCAGCAAGCCCGGCCCCACCATGCTTTGTTCAATCGGTTGGGGCGGCCGTGGTGCCAAGGCAAATCGTTCCTGCTTCACGTATCGCGGACGTATGAAAACACGTTTGATGATTTTGGGCGCGACCCAGTCCAATTGGCTGGTGCGTTCCTCGCTGATCCTTTTCCAGCCTTCGGGGTTTGTTTGGACTTCCACCGGCTCGATCACGATCTCCTGTGTCTCCAACCTGTCTTCGACCAGCATCCGCCGAACAGGATGTGCCACACCATTGCGTGTAGCTGTCGTGGTCTTGGTCTCTGCCGCTGGTAGCGTGATGACGTTAGGCAGGCCTTGCAGCAGTAGTTCCAGTTGGTGTTTGGCCAAACCTTCGTTGCGCTGACCGCCGAAGTAATGCCGGATATACTGGTCAAGCTTCTGACGTAGTAACCGGTTCTCGTTTTGTAGCCGACCATTCTCCTGCGTCACCCGAGTGTTCTCCGCCTCCAGCGTGGCGACACGCGCACTCAGTTCCTCAACATTTTTGAGCAGCGTGGTGTCGGGCACGCTTCTCTGAAGCGAACAAAAAATATTTGTTCAATCGTGACGCAAAAATGTTTTCAACGCCGATACCAATTCTTTTTTGATCGCACCTCCAGTCCGTGAATCAACGCGCTGAACTCTTCGCCACGTAAACTTACTTGTCCATTTTCACTCACCGGCCAGGTGAATCGTCCTTGTTCTAATCGCTTGGCGCAAACCCAGAAACCATCGCCATCCCAGTAAAGCACCTTGATCCGGTTCCGCCGCCGGTTCGTAAATAAAAACAGATTGCCGGAAAGAGGATCGGCTTTGAGTTGCTCAATCACCAGACTGTAGAGCCGGTTGAAGCTGCCGCGCAAATCCGCCGGCACGGTGGCGACCAGCACCCGTGTCGCGCTGGTGACGCTCAGCATGGCAGTGCCTGCAACAGTTCGGGCAAGAACTTCAGATCCGAACCATTTTGCAGTCGCACGACCCAACCTTGGGGGCTGACGAGTTCAACCGGCCAGCGCGAGGCTGGGCCGGGCAGTCGGACTTCTTGAAACTTTACCTTTGCGGGAACGGCGTCACGTTCCAAGCGCAACCACTTGCTTAACGTGGACAACCCGACGCCGTGACGGACGGCAAAGTCCCGCTGCTTTATTTCCTTTTTGTGGAATAGCGCCAGCAACCGTTGCCGCTGTTTAGAAGTCCAACGCCGCCGTCCTGATCCGGTTTTTGATGCATCCATGCCACCATGGTTTCATAATCCGACACCGGAAACTAGATGTAGCCGCTCAGCTGGATACGGTCAATCGGCGCGACGCCTGATGGCGCGGCGCCAGGCCAACCAGCCGGTTTGGGATTGATGTTTTCATGGATCGTTCAATTCGAAAACGAATTATCAAATCGGGGGCAAACCGGACGTTTATGTTGGTCGTTGAGGCGGGAGCGTCCGGTTTGCCGTTTGAACGCGCACAACCCGTCGTAAGTTGCTTTGTCCTCTGCGCCTTCATTTATTGTCAGGGCTTGCAGCATTGTCCACTCGTGACGTTTTTAGTTCCTGAACCGATGTGTCAGCCCGGTCCGGGCATCCGGGGTGGCACGTAATGAAACTCCGAAGGCCGTCCCGACACGCGGGCCAGACGGATTTCGTCCGGTTCGTCCAAAAGGTCGCGGATGGTGAGGAAAAGTTTTGGCAAATCGAGCGGCTTTTCGAGCAAGGCCCCGATGCCCGCCGCCATGGCGGTAAAACTCTGGTTGGGGCGGGCCGTAATCACGATGATCGGCAGCATCGGATTTTCCGCCGCAAGCCGCTCGTATGCTTCCCAGCCGTCCATGCCCGGCATGTTCAAATCCAACAAAACCAGGTCAACGTCCGTCGTGCGGATGACTTGAATGGACTCGCTGCCGTCAATCGCCAGCAGCACCTCGTAACCTTCCCCGGTCAGCAACAGGCCCAATATTTTCCTGACGGCGGGGTCGTCATCCACCAGCAGGATTTTTCTCTTCCCCCGGCGTGAAGTTTTTAATTGGGTATCGGGCAAAGGCGATTTGAGCAGGGCATTCATAACACACTCGCTTTCATCAGGTCGGTTGAGTCATTTGTTCCACAGAGCATCCACCTTGTTGTTGTTTTGATGCCCCCGTGTCCATCGGCCCGGTTTTAGCGCAAAACATGCCAATCGCCGAATCACGGTCCAACCGTTGATTTCCGCGGGCCGCTTCCGCCCCCAACCGGGTGCGGCCGCCCGCGGGTGGTAATTTTCGTTCCAACGTTGCTCGCCTGCAAGCCAATGGCGCACTGAAATTTATTTTCGAGCTTTTCGCAATCCAGTGTATAATGCGCCATTAGGGGGATGGCGGACGGGAATTTTTATCATGAACCCGGGCATTAAATTGAGGCTCGCAATTTTCATCACAGCGGTCGCGCTGCTGTTGGTGCTGATCGGGTGGACGGCCTACAGTTCCTGGGGGCGGATTGGCGAATTGCACGAAAGACTCACCGCCATGCAGTGGAAAAGTTTTCAAGCTTCCGACTATTTGCAGCAAACGATTCTGAATATGAACACCCTGGTTCTGCGCTACGCAGCCTATCGGGAAAATGAAGATTGGACGAACTTTCTGGCGGCCAGCCGGGAATTGGTTCACTGGATAAATCAACAACAGCCCATCTCGTCTCTGGAGAAAGAGCGGCCGTTTCTTGATCAGATCCAAGCCGCTTACCGGGATTACCTGGCGGCGGCAACGGCCATCAACACCCGCATCTACACCAGCCATCAGTCCATCACTCGCGTCGTGGAATTCACCGACTTCGAAAAACAATCCAAACGCATCCTGGACCTCGGTTTTCAACTGGCGGCAGCCCATCAGGCATATTTTGATTCTCTCCAGGTGCAAATCGGCAGGTCCATTGACATCCTGCAGTTCACCTTGCTCGGTTTGCTGGTCCTGCTGCTGGCTGCCGGCGGCTGGCTGGCGATGGTGGTTTACCGCGACATGATCGCACCGCTGCAAGTGCAGTTGGTGGAAAGCCGGCACCTGGCGGAACGGCAGGAAAAACTGGCGTCACTGGGCATGCTGGCCGCCGGGGTGGCGCATGAAATCCGCAATCCACTGACCGCCATCAAAGCCTGGCTTTATATGCAGCAAAAGCACCTGGTCCGGGGCACGCCCGAATTTGAGGATGCCACCCTGATTGGCGGCGAAATTGACCGGCTGGAGCGGATTGTCCGGGACTTTCTGTTGTTCGCCCGGCCGTCCGATCCGGCGTTGGTCACGGTCCCGGCGGAACAACCACTGCGCGAAGTACAAACGTTGATGGAACCGGAACTCAAAAAGCCCCGCATCAAGCTCGCTCTTGATGACGTCGCCGCGGCGCAGGTTCGCATTGATCCCGGGCAAATCCGGCAGGTGCTGATCAACTTGATTCAAAATGCCGCCGACAGCATCGGCAAAAACGGGACCATCACACTCCGAGCGCGGCTCGACGAAAAACGGCTCTCCGACCGGTCAACCGAAGTTGTCATCCTCGAAGTCAGCGACACCGGCAAAGGCATCCCGCCGGAGGTGGGAAAGCGGCTGTTCGACCCTTTTTTCACGACAAAGGAATCGGGCACGGGTCTGGGCCTGCCGATTGCCGCACGTATCGTCGAAAAACATCAGGGCGCGCTTCAGTATCAAACCCACGCCGGCCACGGCACGACTTTTGGCATCATTCTCCCGCGCGCTTGAGGTGGCGCCATCGCCGTCTTATTCGTTATGCGGAATCTCGATGGTGCTCCCGCCGATGAATTCCCGGATCACCGCGTCCCCCGGAATAAGATCGCCGGTTGAGAGCTGTTGCTCCGCGAACCCTTCCACCGATTCGAGCAGCGCCTTGATGCGGTCGTAGCGGATGCGCGCGTCGAGAAAGCCCGCGTACGGTCCGAAAGCCTCCGGCTCGGGCAACAGATTGCCTTTGCCGTTGAAAAACGGTTTGAGCGCGGGCAAATCGAATGGGAATCCACCGTTGACCACGTGATCGGCCAGGCCCATCAGCGGGATGATGCTGAATAATTCGCCGTGGCGCACGTAATGCCAATGTAAAATCGTGCCCAGCGGACTGTGATTGCGATGGCGCGCGTCGCGCAGCATCCGCCGGATGAGCCGCACATCCGCAAACGGCGCGAGCCGTTTCGAGCGCCCGCCTGCCGAGCCGTAGCCTCCGGGCGAAGGCTGGTCGCCCTCGTAAAGCATGTTCAGTGTTTCCAGGTAAAGCCGGAATTGCGCCGAGGCGTCAATGCCCTCGGTGATGGGCGGATAAAATCCGTGCAGACAATCCAGCAACAAAATCTGGTCCGACTCCAGCCTGACCGGTTTCGTGCCAGTGCGCCGCCCTTCCTTGAAGCTGTAAACCGGTTTTTCAATTGGCTTCCCGTCGAGCAGCGCGCGGAGGTGCTGGTTCAACAATTGAATGTCGAGCGCCTCGGGCGCCTCGTAATTCCGGTCGTTGATCCAGTCCGTCGGATGTTCAACCAGCGACCAGAAATAATCGTCGAGGTTCAGCATCAAAAAACGCAGGCCCTGTTTTTTCAGCCGTTGCGTGAGCTTGACGGTCGTCGTCGTCTTGCCGGATGAACTGGGCCCGCTCACCCAGATCATCCGCAACCGGTTGCCGGCGTTCAGGCGCGACACCACCTTTTGCGCGGCCTCATCCAATGACGCTTCATAAACCGCGAGCGACGCGTCAATTACTTCCTTGATGCGCCCGCTGCGGACCGCCTCGTTGAGGCCGGCCACGGTATCCACGCCATGCTTGCGGTTCCATTCGAGAATCTGGGCCATCCGCTCGCTCGGAAAACCGTTTCCGGAAAATTTTTCCGGCGTCAGCGCGCCCTCGCGCAGCCAGTGCCGCCCCCAGCGATAACATTCGTAGGCGTCGGCGGTGTTCTGGAAGCCGTGGCTGCGCAACGCGTGCAACACCTCGTCCTGAATTACCTCGATCGTCGGCGGGAAATTCGAAATCAGGTGATGCGGGTCGGAATTGAGGCAGACAATCGCCGTGTCTGCCAGAAAGGCGGCGATGTCCGCGTCCGAACTGTGCGCACTGAAAATCCTGTCATTCACACCCGGCAAAAAATCCATGCGAAAGCCGCCGATGGATTCTGCCGCGCGCAGCAGCGCCTTGCAGATGCGGCCCGGATCAAACTTCACGAGCGCGCGGTTCCGTTTCTGGACTTTGACGATGAGATTTTGGACAGGCATCAGCGCAAACTATAACGCAACCGCGCGCCGGAACAATTTCTTTTCGATTGCGATGGTTCATTGCGTTTTAGCGTTGAAGTGAACCTGTCTCCTGGCCAAGGGGTATGATTTAGATTGGCGACGGTGTCACAGACCTCTGGTCTCTGTTTTGGGTTCACAGGTCGGGGGGCCTGTGCCACGAGCAGTTGCGCCCTCCCTACGCAGCAGTGTCAAAAAACGGCCATATCCCGCAAAAACCCATTAATTTCGTTTGCCAATTGCTCAAGTGCGATGCTAAATTATCATGGTAAAACTGAAACTGGCTTTGTAATTATGGAATCTGGATATCCGGCAAAAAAGATTTTGGTTGTTGACGACAATCCAGTCATTCTGAAGACATTGACTTCGGCGCTCGAACCCAAGGGTTACATTGTGTTTACCGCCGTTGACGGTTCGGAAGCTTTCAATATTGTGCGCCGGGAAAAGCCGGATCTGCTCATGCTCGACATCTTCTTTCCGCCCGATATCGCCGGGAGCGGCAACACTTGGGACGCGTTTCTCATCATGCGATGGCTCCAACGCATGGACGAAGCCAAGGGCACACCCGTGATTGTCATTTCCGTGGCTGAACCGGAGAAATATAGAGACCGTTGTTTGGCCGCCGGCGCACGCGCGTTCCTGCATAAACCGGTGGACCCGCACGAATTACTGGACACCGTTCAAAAGATTTTCAGCCACTGCATGGATGGCGAAGTGCCTGAGCCGGCGATAAATTTTGACCTCTGATCCCCCCGGCCGGCATATCCGAGAAAGAGCCTGGGCGCAACCCCGTCCCTCCCATAACCACGTGATTTGATTTGGATTGGCAACAGTGGCACACACCCGTGGTCTGTGTTTTAGGTTCACTGCCGGAGGCCTGTGCCACTCTGAATCACTGCTTACCGGCCCCGCGACGAACGGTTTTTGGCCGGGACGCTTTCAAAGATTTCCTGCTGCGGGCAGACGCTTGGATGGCTTGTTGCGCCCAGGCGACCAGTTCCGGCGCGTTTTCCAAAACATCGGGTGGCACTTCGTGATAGCTCATCGTGAGAACGCGCCCTTTCGATTCGTAGGTGAACGGTTCCATGCCGCGCACCACGTAATCCGCCTGGGATTGCGCGTCGGTTTTGAAGAACAGCCGGCCTTCGTCGAGAATCCCGAAGAAACGCTCGCCCTGATACAGCCCATGCGCGCCGAACATCGCGCGCGCCCGCACCTCCGGCAACGCGCTCAACTGGTCGAGGACAAATTCTTTGAACGAATCATCCGCCATGAGGCAAATCACTTCCACCGGCGGGGTCATCACCAGCGTCCAACAGCCGCGCGAAATAAAAACAGCCGGCCGCGATGAGCGCCGAAACCACTGCGATGAGGATTGCCTGTGTGCCGGGCTGTTTCAGGTCATCAGACCATTGCTCAATCAAAAGACCCGACTTGCCGTAAAGCTGCCCCATCTGCCGCTGTTCGGCGCGGTTGAATCCTTGCATGGAAGGGTCGTCATTCAAATTCGCGGAACGCGTGCCAAGCCAATAAACCACGCCCGCACCGGCAATTCCGAGCACCAGCACGATGACGCCCGCCATCCTGAGGCGCGCGCTCTGCCTGGAGGACGAAGGGGAACTCGAAGTTCTGTCATTTGGCGTCATGTGCGCCATGTTCTACGCGTACCGTAAGTGAAACACAAGTCCGCCGACGCCTGCCAGGTTGCCATTTGTACCTGAACCGGCAATGATATCCGCCCATGAAACACAATTCATATTTTGACGGAAAAGTTCAGAGCCTGGGATTGAACACATTGGAAGGCCCGGCCACGGTGGGCGTCATCGAGCCGGGCAAATTCACCTTCAAAACCGGCTCGGAGGAACGCATGCAAATTGTTGCCGGCACGTTAAAGGCGAAACTGCCGGGTGCCGCGTGGCAGGCGTTTGCCCGGGGCCAGTTCTTTGTGGTCCCGTCGCAGGCGTCCTTTGATGTCGAGGCTGCGGCCGACGTAGCCTATCTCTGCCACTACAAAAAGTAGATTGCAGCGGCGCACTATGAGCGCCGGAAGATGGCAATTGTGGCACAGGCCGGAGGCCCTTACCACGAGAAGTCACCTCTTGGCGTCTTTGCGCCTTGGCGTTGAAAACGAATCAGCGCAGTTCCACACCGCGCTCAACGGATCGAGCACAGATTCTTGAACGATTCGTCAGGCATGACGCCAAGGAATTATTTGGATTTGCTGCCATGCTCTTTAGCCAGTCGGACGATTTTGTCGAACTCGTCCTTGCCGCCGAAACGGGAATAGGTTTCTGGGCCCAGTTTTGGAATCAACTCGTTCAATACGTCCCACTGTTCGGCTTGATATGCGTACCAAGCGTAATATTCATAGTAACCAACGGTGTTAGTGTTTAGCTGAAAGAAACGGTCGTAGGCGAATTTGATGTCGGCCCAGACATCGGGTTGCTTCCAGTAATTGGTCTGTTCTGATTTGTCGATATAACCCCGGCAATAGTTCCAATGGGCATCAACCAGCACCAAGGGAACCCGACCGGCCCAATTTGTGTTCTGTACGCATTCGCGCCCGAAATCAAGCATGGCTTCCCGGGAACCGTACCATTTGGGCTCCAGATAATAGAGCTTTCTGGAACAGGCATCATAGTCCTTGGGGTCCAATGCCATCGCCCGATCAAACCACAATTCCATCCGATCCTGTCCTCCACCCTGACCCAACATCACGGTCATCATCTGATGGGCGATTTCCGGGTCTTTGGGATATATTTTCCAGGCGTGCTCCAGGGCTGCTTGTGCCGTGGCGAGATTTTCGCTGAAATGCTCCCAGCCTTTGTCGCTGACGGTGTAGGCCCAACCGCCGCCGCGTGCATTCCATGCCATCTGGATGTAGGCGTTGCCTTTCAACAACCAGGTGGTGTAATCGTCCGGCCAGTTTTTGAACAGTGGTTTTTCAACGCAATTGTAGGCTTGTTGATAATTGTTCGTATCGCCGCTTACCCAATACAGGGCTTTATCGGCAATTTCATACGCCTCGCGTGCCGGCATGGTTCTGTCATTGAGGGCTGCCTCGACGTTTTGGCTCATTAATGGCGTAATTTCTCCCCAAATCGGCTGGTTGGCTGTCTTTGCGCCATAGGTGTAAAAGATCTGATCCAATGCCCTTGCTGCCGCGGAGAATTTCCGGACGGGAGGATACGTGCTCTTTTGCATGTCCTTCGCCGTCTGGCAAAACGCCTTGAGAAAGACTTCCTTGCTGTTCGTCTGGTCCAGCGCGAAGCGGATGAAGAGGTACTGCACCATGGGATCGTCACACCCGGCTTGGACGGCGGATTCACAGTTTGTGGCAATAATCAATCCCCACGCTTCGTTCGATTCAGTGCATTGGGACCGGGTGCGCGCGAATTCAGTTAAGGCGCGCTTGGCCGGCTCGTCCCATTTTGGACTGGTGTGACCTGCCTTCTCATACGGTTCCACAAGCGTTTTGTAATTCCACTCGAACCGGCGCTGCACGAGCGCGTTGTTTGAAACTTTGGGGTAAGGATTCTTATTGCAGGCCGTCAGCAGGAATATGAGACATCCCCCCGCCGTGAACAATAATGTCAATGATGATGCCGTGAACGTTGGGCATTTCATGCGGTTCGTATCAAAGAAAGTACGCGAATTGTCAACCAAAACTCTAAATCAAGAATGTTCGCCCCGATACAGTCTGTGCGCGCCGAACATCTCCTGCACCCTCGCATCCAGCCATGCGCTCAATTGGTCGAGCACAAATTCTCCGGACCATTCGTCAGGCTCCTTTCGCATGAATCACCCGCCGGATTTCATGGCGTGCCGGGCGTTCAATTCTTCTTCGGGGCCTGGTCCGTTTCGTAGATGACTGCCTGATAAGAAACGATGTCCTTGTAGCGGTCCTTCGGCAAGGCAATCAGACATGAACCCTCCTGCTCCTCCGCGCCCGGCTTCAACCCATCTTTGCCAAAATAACCCTGGCCGGTCGCACCGACCAGCTTCTTGTCCTTGTCGTAGAACGCCACGTAATATTGAAAGAACATCGGCTTGCTTCCCGTGTTTTTGACCGTGACACCGGCAAAGACCGTTTCCTTGCCGAAGAAATCGCCCGCCCGCCACGCGCACGTCGCCTTTACCACGTCACCGAATTCCTGCTTGAAAACACCCTCGTCAAAAGAGGAGTCTGTAAATTTCAGTTGGATGTTTCCTTCAATTGACGCTGCCTGCAGTGAGGCGGCGGCCAGTATGATGAGCAATGTATGTGGGATGAATTTCATATTTAGCATTAATTGGGGTTTGTGGCGGCAGATTAGAGCGGGACATCAAGATTGACAAGACCGTTTGGCGCACAATTCGGCAACATGCTGATCTGATACAGCCTAAGCCACAAAGTGTTTGGAATGCGCCGGCATGACGGCGCTTTGGTTCGACGCGATGCCGCCCCTGCGGAACGCCGTTGAGAATTGTGGCACAGACCTCTGGTCTGTGGTGGGATTCACAGGCCGGAGGCCTGTGTCACGGACAGTCATATACCGTCGTTATCCGCCCTTTCATCTTGAATTTGCCGGCCAAGGTGGTTTAGTGGGTTGCGGAAGTACAAAGCAAATCCGGCAACGGCCCGGCGTTTCAACACCGGCATCCACATCATGAATAAACAGGAAATTGCGGAAACATTGAGAAACGAAGTCGGGGAGCTGGAAGTTTTGATCAAAAAACTTCAGGCCCGCTGCGACCGGTTGAAGTCGCTGGTGCTTGACCTGGAGGCGGAGATCACCGGCCAGGACCCTCGAAACCAAACGCCTGTTCCGGACAGCAAATTCCGAAAGGCGATTGACAGGGTATTCGGTGAAAAACCAAAGCGAAGGACCTGACGCCGGCAACACGTTCAACGGGTCAGCACAAATTCTTTGGAGGAAAACCCGGCGCGTCAAGCATGCGAACATTCCTGCCACAGTTTTGAGATGCCGAGCGCCCTAGCCCAGCGTTCGATGTAGGCCGTGTCGCACCCGGTGGCGGTGAGATTCTGCACGTCGCGCAAGTGCCGCGCGGAATGTGATTTTCGGGCCCAATGGAGCTTTGATATGATGAGGTCTTCCTTGCTCACGATCCAGGTCTTGAAGTTTTCAAATTTGACGCGTTGCCGACGGTTAAATTCGAGCAGACGATATTTGGTCTGCTGGCAGATAAAGCAGTTCACCTTGATGCGGTTTTCCCGGTGGAAGAAATTAAAAAATGATTGGTGGGCAATGGCACTGTCCACCGCTTCGCGGGAAATGTCATAGACGGGGCTGAACAAACGGACCATGGCCCCGGCTTCTTCGGGGCGCAGGGCGACGACGAAGTCCAGGTTGCGCGGCAGGCAGGGCAGGTCGTAGCCGTTCAGCGCCATCGAGCCGGTCAGCATGTAGCCGATGTCCGCCGCGTCAAGCCGTTCGGAAATGTCGCGGACGATATCAATTTCATTTTGCATGCGGGCCGGGGAAGTGAAATTTCGCGTTTCCACCTCGATCGCAATAACCGGTCCACGCCGCAGCAGCGGAAAAGTTTTGGCGTCGGGGCGTAAATCCGCACTGTCACTGTCCCGGCCTGTTTTTTCTCCAGTCATTGTGCCATACATCAGCACAACTCAGGCCAAGGCCCGGCCAACGCGCTCAACGGTCGAGCGCAAATTCTGTGAACGAGTGGTCAGCCATTGAAGAAATGCGTCAACCAATGATAAAGCCATAGCCAAAATCTGATGACACCGTGTGTGGCGCCCCATGCCTGCCACACACAGAAGGCGATCAAGGCCGTTAACTGAGCCAACCCCGTCCACCGCTTTTGGCGCAGGAGATTCCTGAAAAGCACGAATGCGCACGGCCAGAGAACCAATCCCACATGGCAAAGAAAGCCGCAGATGAAGAATCTGAATTTACCGGACAGACTGTCCCAAGGCATCCATGACGGTGGAATAAAATTCCAAACCGGTCCGGTCACCAGCACGATGATGATCAACAACGCGATGGCGTTGGAAATGCGAACGCCAAGTGAATCGGGCATCTTGTCGTCCGCCGCGCGATTGGAGTCATACCAGACTTTTTGCACGGACGCGCGCCGGGTGGTCATTTTGGACGGTGACAAAGCCGCGCGGGCGCAGACCGCCAGCATTTGCAATCCTGACATGGTGCGAAACCGGCGTCCTGACGTGAGCACGCGTTCCCACGGCACGGCAAACCGGCCTTCGCGCTTCAACGCCAGGGCAAACGAGATTTCTTCCGACCAGTAAAGACGTTCGTTGAATCCGCCGGTGGCTTGAAACGCCTCGCGCGTGCAAAACATGAAAGCACCGCCGGTGAAACCAATGAGCTTCGCTCCGAACACACTCAAGACGGCAATTAACCGGATGTAGAGCGGCACGACCTCTTTCTTGCCCAGCCATACCGGGGCGCCGCCGCCCACGGCACCTTTGTCCATCTGTCGAAGAGCGGCGGCAACGGCGCGCGGATTGATGGTCGTGTCCGCGTCCACAAAAAACAATCGGTCACCGTTTGCCGCGCGCGCACCGGAATTGCGCGTGGCTGCGATTTGCCGATGATTGACCGGGACTACGGTCGCATTGTGTTGCCGGGCGACTTCCGCTGTGGCGTCGGTGGAAGCATCATCCACCACAATGATTTCATACGGTTGGCCCACGACGCGAGCGGCGTCATAGATTGCCTGCAACGTCCGGCCAAGGCACGCTTGTTCATTGTGCGCCGGAACGATGAACGAAATCATGGTAAGTTCAGACAAATCTCAAGCTTGTTAGTCACGTGATTCCAGCAACGCGCTCAACGGGTCGAGCACCAATTCTTTGAAGGAGGTGGCAGGCATAAATTATAACCACATCGTTGCATAGTTACTTTTCAAATCTTCCATTCCACTAAAAACAAATTTTCGAGATATTTTGTTAAGATTAACTTTTTCTTTGTGCAAGTGGACTTGGTCGGGAGGGAGAACAGGCAATTCATGCGAACGTGTATCAGGAAAAGCGTAGATGTTTATAATACTTTCTTCCGCAATGTTCTGATTAAAATTTATAAAGATGGTGATTCCGTTGGGTCTTATTACCTTTGGCTTCAAATTATCCGGGCTTTCCCGCCCAAAACGTTCTTGCGATGTTCGATAAATTATCCTGCATACTATACCCAATAGCATAAAATGTGAGTATATGTTCTGACTAAACTTTTCGAACAATTGTTGGTTGGTTTTTGCTGTGGAAGCCACGCTGACTTCACTCTTATGCCCGTCCGACCATAATTTTAAAAGCTGTGACAGATAATTCCAATCGCATTCGGCTAGCCTTGGGGATCAGTGTATGGATTTCTGTCCCACGTTAACCACGGAAGTAAAAGCAAATTACCTCTACCGTGTTTAATCCAAGTGGCGATTGGTCTACTTGTTTCGGAAACAAAGAGAAACGGTGAGCCGACTACTCTATCCAAATAAACCAAGTATGTCATCCACTTCTGAACCGTTGACCAAAACGTCTTCAAATGGTCTGGCCCATCTCTGACAAAATCCATTCGTTGGCCGCTGCTTGATATGGTCGTTACGCCTTCCACCGGTAGCAAAACTTCGAGTTGGAATTCGCTAAGAAATACAACAACCGTCCGGCCCAGTGCCAAAAAGTCTAGGATTTCTTGGCGACGGCGATCAATTGCTTTAAGCGCATGAAGTGAACCCCTAATTTGATCGATATTGAAACCATCCAAATCAATTATTACTACGTCGAAATCAAGCAGGGTCTGGGGTGAATCAAGCGATAGTGATACGACTTCACCACCTCCAAATTGTCTTCCAATGCAACAAATGTTCATCCCGTTAATCATTTTTTGGACTCCTTCGCCCAAGTGTCTTTTAATGTAATCGTCCGATTGAAAACCAAGGTAGGGACGGCTGGCCCAGCCGTCCGTTCGTTGCGGTCGTCTCGGCGAGACGACCCTACCACGCTGTCTTTGTCCAACGCAAAATAAGCGAGGCGCTCGAACTGGTAACGGACCTCCGGTCGGGCTTCCTTTAAAGAGGGCTCACACTTGGCGATAACCACTTCAAGACTGTGCGGATTGAGCACGGATTTGAAGTCGCGTCCGTCCTTTTCCGGCTCGGCTTCGGTAAAGAGGCGGTCGTAAAGACGGACTTCGGCGTCAATGGCGTGCGCGGCGCTCACCCAATGAATCGTCCCTTTGACTTTGCGCGCCGCCGTGGCTCCGCCCATCTTGCTGTCGAGGTCCGCGGTGCAACGCAATTCCGTGATGTTGCCGGCGGCGTCCTTCACTACTTCGTCGCATTTGATGATGTAGGCGTATTTCAGCCGGACTTCGCCGCCGGGTTTGAGCCGGAAGAATTTCGGCGGCGGCACTTCCTTGAAATCGTCCTGCTCGATGTACAGCGTGCGGCCAAAGGGAATCTTCCGTTTGCCCGCGCTTTCGTCTTCGGGATTGTTGACGGCATCCATTTCCTCGGTTCTGCCTTCGGGATAATTCGTGATAACGACTTTGATCGGGCGCAGCACGGCCAGCCGGCGCAGGGCGCGTTTGTTCAGGTCTTCGCGGATGGCGTGTTCGAGCACGGCCACGTCGGTGATGCCGTTGTATTTGGTGATGCCGATGTTGTAAGCGAACGCGCGCAAGGCTTCGGCGGTGACGCCGCGTCGTCGGATGCCGCAAATGGTCGGCATGCGCGGGTCGTCCCAGCCGCTCACGAGTTTTTCGTTCACCAGTTGCATGAGCTTGCGCTTGCTCATGACGGTGTAACCGAGGCTGAGCCGGGCGAATTCGTATTGATGCGGCAGCGGCCGTGGCAGGTCGAGTCCTTCCAAAATCCAATCGTAAAGCGGGCGGTGCACCTCGAATTCCAGCGTGCAGATGCTGTGCGTGATGCCTTCGATGTAATCGCTCAGGCAATGCGCGAAATCGTACATCGGGTAGATGCACCATTTGCTGCCGGTATGATGATGTTCGGCGTGGCGGATGCGGTAGAGGAGCGGGTCGCGCATCCAGATGTTCGGCGCAGCCACGTCAATCTTCGCGCGCAGTGAACGCTTGCCGTCGGGGAACTCGCCGTTCTTCATGCGCGTGAACAGGTCGAGGTTTTCCTCGATGCTGCGATTGCGGAATGGGCTTTCCTTGGCGCTGCCGGCGGTATTCGTCGGTTTCCTCCGGCGTCAGGTCGCACACGTAGGCCTTGCCCTTTTTGATGAGCGCTACGGCGTATTCGTAAATCTGGTCGAAATAGTCCGAGGCGTAAAACGGTTCCACCGTTTCGGAGTTCGAAGTTCGGAGTTCGGAGTTCGGAATTGGCGCCAGATAAAAATCCGGTTTGCCGTTGCTCGTAATCGTGTCCGGTGTTTTGCCTTTTGGCTTCAGGCCCAGCTTGTCGTCCGCCCAGCCGCCGATGAGCCAGTTCACGTCTTCGGTGATGGAGTCCACATACTCGACGTCTTCCTTGGTCGGGTTGGTGTCGTCCATGCGCAGGTTGCAGACGCCGCCGAACTCGCGGGCGATGCCGAAGTTCAGGCAGATGCTTTTGGCGTGGCCGATGTGGAGATAGCCGTTCGGCTCCGGCGGAAAGCGCGTGTGAATCTGCGGATACTTTTTTTCACCAACGTGCTTGGCGACGATGTCGCGGATGAAATCCGAAGGCGTTGGCGCGGCAGTCTTTGTTTTCCGAACTCATAAATTGCGCGCAGACTAACAAAAGCGCGTTGGATTGGCAAACCGGCTACTTGTTCGATGGCGGGACAAAAGCGGCAGCGGCCTCTTTGGCTGGAATGCTTGTCCCGCGCTGAACACTGACGGCCGCGTTGTTCCAGCAGACCAGCAAAAATTCATGTTCCGCCTGCGCTTCAAAGCCAAAACGCACATCGCCGGTGTGCCAGTCCACCGAAGGTGCGCCATCTACCTTTTGGACGGTGGACAGAAACAACTCGCGGACGGTAGCAGTTACTCCTTCAATGTTCACGATGTCGCCCACTTTCTTGGCGGCATATTCCTGTGGTCTGGAAAGCGGCAGTGCGGATAGCGGCTCGAACAGTCTCCAATCCTCGTCGTCGGGTTTCAGGCCGCAGACCAACAACGCGGTCTGGCCATCATCGTTAGTCAACTGATATTCGTGGCGTTCAAAGCGGGCGCCCTGCTCGGCGATTTCCACGACCGCGTGGGTGGTAATGTGAAAATTCCCTCCCGGCAGTTTGCCCGTCGCCCCGACCGTCAACGGCGGCGCGCCGGCATAAACTTTTATCACCGGCGCGGATTGATAATCCATCGAACAGGAAAAATGCTGGCCGAACACGATGATGAAAAAAAAGATGACGAGGGCGGCCTTCAGAAACATTTTGGCGCCACGGTCGTAATGTTCTTCGTTTCCCCCCAGCCAGGACGAACCGCTGATGCTGAACCGGCTGGCATCCGAGGCGCGCGGCATTTGAAAGGCGACGGCCACCACGCTTTGCGGAATGGTAACACCATTGTAGTATTCCACATCCTCGCCGGTCCAGCTCACGACCTGCATGTCATTGCCGGCCTGGGCATTGAAATAATTCGCCACGTCGCCGACCTCGACGCCTTCGGGCGCCTTGCCTTCGATGTAATAAACCTGCGACGTGCTCCGCAGCGTAATGCGGACATCTTCGCCGGTCAGATTGATGCGGTCGCCGACGCGCTTGGTGGCGGCATCGGCGGCGGTCATCGGATATTCCGGCACGAACATCGTGAACAGCCGCCACTCACCACCGCGTTCGGTTTCCTCGTAAACCAGATCGGCATAACCGCCGTCGCCAGCCTCCAGGTTGAATTCGTTCCAGTAATAAGTTTCGCCGCCCTCGGTTTCGCCCATGACAACACGGCCGAGGATGCGGTAATCCTTGCCGGCAAAATTGCCGTGCATGCCGACGCGCAGGTGCGTTGGATTTTCGAAGCTCATGTGAAAAAGTGCGGGACGAACCGGCTCAAGTTCCCGGTGATGCGCCGCGTGTCCTCGCGGATGCCGAGTCCGGCGGCTTCGTGATCCACCACCCAGACACCGAACACGGGATGATTGCCGTCGAAGTCCGGCAGCTTTGCGGGCGACTGAAAAACAAATCCCTCCTCGCCGTAATTGCCGCCGTTTTCCTCAACCACCACGCCGCCTTCGACCCAGGCGACGTTGCAGCCTTCACGGCTCAATTTGGGCTTGCGGACATAGCGGCAGCCGAGCGGTTCGGCAAATTCAAATGCCGGAAGCAGGTTCGGATGGCCGGGATAGAGTTCCCACAACACCGGCAGCAGGCCTTTGTTACTCAAAAGCATTTTCCACGCCGGCTCGATGAATTGCAGGCAGTCGTTGGCAAGGTGCGCGCTGAATTCCTCCCGCCACAGCCATTCCCACGGATATAATTTGAAACAGCGCTCGATGCGTTCTTCATCCAGGTCCACGAAATAGTTTTTTGTCCGGTGCCAGCCGATATCGTCAATGAAAACGGATTTGGTTTTCACGCCAGCCTGCTCGCAGGTGTCGCGCAAATAAAGAATGGTCATTTCATCCTCGGCCAGCTCCTTGACGCAACTGAAGTGAATGATCTTTCCCGCCCAGCGCTTCCAGGCCGCGATGAGCCGTTCGTGGATAGAATTGAACTGGTCGGCATGCGGATGCAATTCCTGGAGCCAGAACCATTGCGCGACGGCGGCCTCGACCAAAGCGGTCGGCGTGTCGGCGTTGTACTCAAGCAACTTCGGCGGGCGGACGCCGTCGTAGGCAAAATCAAACCGGCCATAAAGACTGAAATCATCGCGCTCCCACGATTTCAAAATGCACGGCACGGCGGCCTCGGGAATTTGCAGGCGCGCCCACCAGTTGTTTTTGATGACGGCCTCGGCGGCGGCAATGCAGAGGAAATGCAGTTTGTTCGCAGCTAGTTCCAGTTCGTCCACCTCAGCGCGGGTGAGTTCGTAGCCGGCGGATTCGTCCCAGTAAGGCCCGTTGTCGTGCGAATGAAACGTGAGGCCGACGGTTTCGACTTTCGCGCGCCAGTCGGGGCGAGGTTGGTACCGGTGTCGTTTCATCACGAGGAAAATCCCCAGCCGCCCGAGTAATGTCCGCCCGCGAAGCCGCCGAAACCTCCGCGCGAAATGTCCGTGCGCGAATTTTCAGCGGTTTGCACCGCCGCGGAAGTCGGCGAGGAAATGTTCGTAATACTCTCGAACGGCTGCGCTCCCCACTGACCGCCGTAAAAAAAGAGTTTTTTCTGCGCGTCAAAATGATTGTAAGGCAGGAAATACCAGGCGCGAAATGGCGCGTGGTAATAACCGGCGCCGGGAATAAAAAAATTGTTCGTGTAAACATTCTCCGTGCTGATGGCTGGCCTCTGGTTGCAGCCCGTCAGCGCGCCGACGGACAAACCGCCCAGCAAAATCAAGCGGATGCGTTTGCTCCGTTTCATTTGGCCAGCCCGGTCAACCGATCATGGACGCGGCGATGATGATGCTTACACCGATGATGACCGCTGCGGCGATTATGGCGGCCGCGACGTTCCGATCCTCGAGGATTTCCTTTTCCAGGTGGCCCGGCGTGCATTTGTCGAACAACTTGAAGCCGAGGATGGCCGCGACGATGCCGACGGCGGCAAAAATCAGCACATTGCCGATAGCCTGAAGCAGCGTTTGCGCGTGCCAGCCTTGAGCTGCCGCCGATGGCAAATCGGCAGCCATGAGCGAAGACGCGCAGAGGGAGAAAACGACGACGGTTGGAAGAATCAGTGTTTTCATGGTGGAGAGAAGGTTGGCCCGCCACCGCCAAACTTGCAATCAGAATTGCGGCGGGAAATTACGCTCACCCGCCAAACCCGGTATTAGTTTGCTTCCTGAAATAAAAAATGGATGCGGAAGAAATCCGCATCCATTTTTAAAGCAGGGGGGTTTGTCCGATTCAGGCCCGGCGACGCAGGAACCTCGTCAAGACCAGAAGGCTGGAACCGTAACTGGCAAGTAGAACCGTGGATGGTTCCGGGATGGCACCAACAGTCAGATTCACGTGCACATCCGAGGTGAATATGGTCATGTCCGGCTGCGCAGAAACGGCTTCGCCCGGGTTCAGGTATTGATACGACCCCGGATTGAATGAGGAAATGGGTACATCAATAACGGCGGTGTCCGCGGCGGCCGAGTATTGCAACTGATCGCCTCCAGAAACCAGCAGCGGCGTGGAAGGTTGATCGGCACTGACATAATCGCCCAAAAACAAAGAAATCTTTCCGGAATTGTCGAATTGAATTCCTTTGAATTGCTGGCTGGCGCTGGAATTCAAATCGGAGAGAGTGCCAAATCCTGATAGAGGGATATAATTGGTGTTGGCTCCGAGATTATTGATGAAGCCGGTAAAAAGCCCACTGACGTTATAGACGTCGCTGATGTTGCCCGACAAGGTTTGGCCGCCGGGGCTGATCAGATACCCGGAAATGGACCAGGAAAAGACGGTCTGGTTTGGACCGGCATATTGCAGGCTGATGTCTATGGTTGTTTGAGGCGGAGACGCCGCGACCGCGACCAGCGGGATCAGACCGCAAGCGAGTTTAATGAGGCTCGCTTTCACGGTTCTTCGGTTGCGTATCCAGACAGTCGTCAGGTCATTTCCGGCGGCAAGGACGGCCAGGCAGATTTTCTTCGTTGCTCGTTCAAACACAATCTCGAGCCTTTCATCAGCATTAGCAGCAGTTTCATTGCCAACCACTTGCGACAAATACCGTGCATTAAGGCCAATTTCACCGGGGCGTCGCAGGGTTCCCGGCCGGCTCCATGCCATCCTGTTTCCCGGGCGGGAGTTCCATGTCGGACGGCGGCAAATCCCGAAGAAATAGTCCAGTGCGAGTTGATTTGGGTGACCAGACAAAAAAGCCGCCCGGCCTCAAAGAGGACGGACGGCGTGAAACGACCTTGAGCCGTGAGCGCCTGAAGGTATCAGTGCCAGCCATGCATCATGCAGACAATCAGCGTTGCGTTGCCGAAAACGATGGTCCAGAAAACCAGCATGAGTCTGGACAAACGATGCCTGCGCAGATCGCGCGGCAAATGCGGGAAGAGCATCTTCCCCGTGCGTTTTACAATAAATTCAGTCATAGTCTTATGTTGTTGAGTTTTTCCAGGCCATCCCTAAATGGCCGGTTACAAATCATGCGTCCCCAAGCAAACCTGATACCAACCATGACCAACGACAATAAGTGCCCTCCAGGGCAGTCTTCTGCGAAAAATAAGGGGAGAGGCGGGCCACAAAATGTCCAGCCGGAAGACACGCTGCCTTGAAACCAATCCGCAGGCAGGTCAGGAAGTAATTGCCTTGTTTTTGGCGCGCGACTCTTCGGCGAGCTTTTCTTTGAACTTCGACAGCGCCTTTTGCAGCCGCTCATTGCCGACGGCCAGGATTTGCGCCGCCAGAATGCCGGCGTTTTTCGCCGCGCCGATGCCGACCGTGGCCACCGGCACGCCCGGCGGCATTTGCACGATGGACAGCAGCGAGTCGAGGCCTTTCAACGATTTGCTTTCAATCGGCACGCCGATGACCGGCAGTGTCGTGAGCGCCGCCGTCACGCCCGGCAAATGCGCCGCGCCCCCTGCCCCGGCGATGATGACGCACAACCCGCGCCCGGTCGCGCCACTCACGTATTGTTCCAAATCCTTCGGCGTGCGATGCGCGGAGATGACCCTGGCCTCGCTGGCGATGCCGAATTCGGCCAGCACATCGGCGGCCGCCTTCATCGTGGGCCAATCCGAGTCGCTGCCCATCAAAATACCGACGAGCGGTTTGTCAGATGAATTTTTCATTGGCGGGGAAAATTGAGCGAAGAAATCACGCGCTTGGCAAGAAACAAAATGAAATTGGAATACAAGCCACCAAGGATCTTGACGATTCGTTCTCAAATCAGTGAGCAAATCTTCTTTCGTCCGATAGAACCGATACATTCCAAGGTCATTCATTCGTATAACCAGAAGCGTGCGATTGCTGTTCCTTGTCACCGGGGAGAAGGTCAGGATGAGGGCGAGCTACAAAACTAACTTTTCAGTTTTCCTGTTCGCTCTCTAGAAAAAGTCAGGTTATACGACCGTCCTCACCCCGGCCCTCTCCTCCGAGGAGAGGGAGAATTTTCGCCGCCCCCTTGAAAATTCGCGCGACATTCCATTCGTGCAAATTCGCGCAATCCGTGTCAGGTTTTTCTCCACTTGAATCGTGAATTGGTTGCAAAAAGTTTCCGAGTTTCTGGCGCTGCGGCGGAACACGTCGCTGCTGCTGGTCGCACTGGTGCTGGCGGGCACGGGCGAAAAACTCTGGCTCGGCTTTGCGCCCAAATACATCGAAATCATCGGCGGCGGTGTGTTCATCATCGGTTTGTTTGACGCACTCCAAACTTTTCTCGGTGCGATCTACGCTTATCCCGGCGGCTGGCTGACGGACCGGTGGGGACAACGCCGCGCGTTGCTGGCGTTCAGCGCCGTGGCCGTGGCCGGTTACATTCTGGTTCTCGTGTGGTCGAACTGGCTGGCGCTGTTGCTCGGCTCATTTCTATTTCTGGCCTGGAGCGCGCTATCTTTGCCCACAACCTTCACCGTCGTCGCCACGTCGCTCGAACGGCACCGGCACACGATGGGCATCGGCGTCCAATCCCTGGTGCGCCGCGTGCCGATGATGCTCGGCCCGCTCATCGGCGGCTGGCTGCTCACGCGTTACGGCTGGACGGACGGCGTGAAATACGCGCTTGCCCTCTGCATCGTCATGAGCCTGCTCACGGCAGCGTTCCAATGGTTCATGTTCGAGCCGGAAAGTAGCGCAGGCGTCTCGCCTGCATCTTCCGGGCAAAAGGCCGAAGGCAGCCGGGACGGCTGCGCTACGTTTTTCTCTATCGTCAAATCCTTCACGCCCGCGCTGCGCGAACTGCTCGTGAGCGACATCCTCATCCGCTTTTGCGAACGGATTCCGTATGCGTTCGTGATTTTGTGGGCGATTGATCGCGGCGGCGTCACGGCGCAGCAATTCGGTTATCTGGTCGCGTTCGAGATGGTCACGGCGATGCTGTGCTACATTCCCGTCGCGCATCTCGCGGACAAATACGGTCGCCGTCCGTTTGTGCTGGCGACGTTTATCTTCTTCACGCTGTTCCCGGTGTCACTGCTGTGGGCGCACAATTTCGCGTGGCTGGCGCTCGCGTTTGTCGTGCGCGGCTTGAAGGAATTCGGCGAACCGGCGCGCAAGGCGCTCATCATCGGCGAGGCGGCGCCGGAATTGCGCGCGCGGACGTACGGCGCGTATTACCTGATTCGTGACTGCACGGTGACGACCGGCTCGTTTCTCGGGGCATGGTTGTGGAGCATCAGTCCGCAGGCGAATTTCATCGGTGCGGCCATCTGCGGCGGGCTGGGCACAATCTGGTTTTGGTGGTTTATTTGCCGGCGATGTTGAGACACGGATTTCACTGATCAACACGGATTGGAAATTCGTGTCAGCGTCTTCCCGTCTTCAAAATCGAATTGTCCCCTGCTCCACTAACGGCGCTTGCAATTTGGAAGACACAGGCGATAATCGGCCCATGTCCACCCCGGTGCTCATCATTGAACATTTGCGGGTGGATTTTCCCGAGGTGGTGGCGGTCAACGACCTGTCCCTGACCGTCGAAACGGGCGATGTGTGCGGTCTCATCGGCCCGAATGGCGCGGGCAAGACCACCACCATGCGCGCGGTTTCAGGATTGCAGGAATGCACGCGCGGCTCGGTGAAAATTGGCGGACACGAACTGGCGCAGGAACCGGAGGAATTGAAGCGGCGGCTGGGTTTCATGCCGGATTTTTGTCCCGTCTATGATCAACTCACTGCGACGGAATTTCTGGATCATTTCGCCCGCGCCTACGACGTGCCGGACCGGACAAAACGCATCGGGCAATGTCTGGAACTCACCTGGCTCACGGAAAAGCGGGACGCACTCTGCGAAGAGCTGTCGCGCGGCATGAAGCAACGGCTGGTGCTCGCCAAAACCCTGTTGCCCGACCCGCAGGTGCTGTTGCTGGACGAACCCGCGAGCGGTCTCGACCCGCTGGGACGGATTGAGCTGCGAAAATTATTGCTGAAACTGCGCGACCTGGGAAAGACGGTGTTGATTTCCTCGCATATCCTCACCGAGCTGTCGGGTTTCTGTAACAAGGCGGCCATCATGGAACGCGGCAGACTCGTCATGTCCGGGACCATTGCCGAACTGGGACAAAAAATGGGGCGCCGCCAGGTGTCCGTCAAATGGCGCAACGCCGACGACCAAGCCCTGCAAATTTTGAAAGGCGCGGGCGTCATAAATCTTGAAGCTACCGCCCAAGGCGCGACGTTTGAATTCGATGGCGACGCCGATGCGCTCGATGGGTTGTTAAAAACCCTGGTGGTCGAAGGTGTACGGGTGACCGAGTGGCGCGGCCGGGGCGACGATTTGGAACAAATTTTCCTGCAATCCGGAGCCAAGGAATTGATGTGAACCTCACTGAAAATCCTATCTTTCTGACGCAAAAGCGCCTGCTGTACCGCGCCGGGGTGCTGGCGGCGATTTTGATTGCCGCGCTGCTCGGTTTGAGCCTGTTGTCCGGACTCATCGCTTATCTGGCCGACCCGCGCGATTTCGATTTTCATTCGCCGCAGGAAGCCGGCAAAATATTTTATGCTTGGACGATTGGCGTGGAAATCCTGGTGCTGGCCATGGGCGGGTTCAGCAAGATTTCGCGGGTGCTGGCCGACGACCGCAAAGCTGGTTTGTGGGACAGCAACCGGCTCACGCCGATGAAACCGGCTGCCATCGTCACCGGTTACTGGCTCGGTTCCCCCTTGCGCGAAGCATACATGGGCGCGGTGCTGGCGGGAACCGGACTGGCCATCGTGGTGCTGGCGAAATTGCCCGTCACGCTGTGGCTCGGCACCCAGATTTTGGTGTTGAGCACGACCTTGTTCTTCGGTTTGCTCGCGTTACTGGCCGGCATGGCATTCCAGCGGCCGCAAAGCGGCATCGTCCTGCTGTTGCCGGTTGTTTTGGTCCAGATGTTTTCCTTCGCGTTTCCTAAGTTTATCATCACCAACTTTGTGCTCCCGACTTACGGCATCATCAACCTGTTTCAAGGCCCGGCCCGGGCCATCAATGATTATGACGCCATTCGCGACTGGAGCACCTGGCCGGAAATATTCGCGCAGCCCGTGCCGCCGGTTTTGTTGAGCCTGGGATTGCAACTGGTCATGGGAATCTTCCTGTGGCGCGCGGTGGTGCGCAAAACGACGAACCCCTTCCAGCCGTTGCTGCTGCGCTGGGAGGCCACGGCGATTTTTGCGCTACTCGCCGTGGTTCAACAGGGGCTGATTTGGGGAATCTGGCACGGACGATTCCCGGCAGTATTCGCATCGAATAACAGATTTTCCGAACTGGATTCGATGCTCTCCATCGTGCATGGCGGGACGATCCTGGTGGGCGTGTTGATCCTGTCCTTTGCCAGCCCGTTGCCCGAACGTGTGCGGGTGGAAGCGTTGCGGATCGGATCAGGAAATCTGCAACTGGTTTTTTCCCGCAGCGCGGTGTCACTGGCACTTGCGCTCGCCGCCGTCGCCGCCGCTGCATCGTTGCCGCATTTCATTCTTTCGTCCGGCCAGGCCTGGAAAGCCTGGGCACTGGCGGTGGGCAATCTGTTTTTGTTTTTCATGATGTTTTCGCTGTTGCTGGAATATTGTCGCCTGCGCTTCAAACGCCGCGCGCTTGGCTTCGTCGCCCTCTGGCTGTTTGTTCTTTGCCTGCTGCCATTCGTCCTGGCCGGCGTTTTTTCCAGTGAAGTCCTCGCCAAACTCTCCTTTCTGGCCCCCGGCACCGTTGCGCTCGCCGGACCAGACAGCGATGACCTGAAATATCTGGTTGGGTGGACCGGGATCCATTTCGTCGTCGTCTTATTGCTGTTCATTGAATGGAGGCGGCAATGGCGATTATTGATCGCAATGCCATCCTCCCCGCCTCCGGGGTCCTAGTCCGCGTTTGCTGGCTGTGCATGGCCGACTCGCTTTACGACCTTGCGACTTCGCCTCTTTGCGTTAAAAATTCGGGCTGCAATTTGTCATGACGACCGCCAACAAAGTCACCATCCTGCGAATCCTGCTGATCCCGTTTTTCGTGGTTGAGGTTCTCTACTACGTCGAAACCGGCAACGAAGTTCACCACCTGCTGGCGATTCTTTCGTTTGCCATCACGGCGATTCTCGACGGCGTGGACGGTTACATCGCCCGCCGTTACAACCAGAAAAGCGAACTGGGCGCGATACTTGATCCACTCGCCGACAAGCTGCTGCTCGTGTCGGGCATTGTCGTTTTGAGCTTCGACCACCGGCCATACCTGGCGCAGGTTCCCCTGTGGCTCACCGGCACTGTCATCGGACGCGACTTGCTGCTGGTCATCGGTATCGCCGTCATCCGGCTCACCGTCGGCAAGGTCAAGGTCCGCCCGCGCGTCCTCGGCAAAATTGCCACGGTCTTCCAAATGATCGTGGTCCTTTGGATTTTGCTGGACTGGGAGCGCGACTTGAACGCACGCTGGCTCGCGGTCTGGACGATTGGGGCCGCGGTGTTTACGGGCTTGTCGGGGCTGCTCTATGTCTGGGATGCCGTGAAACAACTCGGCGCGCATCCGGCGAGTTCGGCAACCAAACAATAACATGGCAAAGGAAATGAAATTGAAGGAAGGCAACGTCGCGCCGGGGTTTTCGGCGGCGACCAACGGCGGCGGCCGGGTTTCACTCGCCGATTTCAAGGGCAAAAATGTCGTGCTCTATTTTTACCCGAAGGACGACACACCCGGCTGCACCAGGGAAGCTTGCGCGTTTCGCGATCATTTCGCTCAATTCCAAAAGCGCGGCGCCGTCGTGCTCGGCGTCAGCACCGACCCGGCGAAGTCGCACGACAAATTCGCGGGGAAATACAAGCTGCCCTTCACGCTGCTGGCGGACGAGGACAAAAAGATTGTGGAGGCCTACGGCGTTTGGGGCGAAAAAACCTTCATGTGGCGCAAATACACGGGCACGTTCCGGGTGACGTTTCTCATCGGGCCGGATGGCCGCATCAAAAAAATCTGGCCGAAGGTGAAACCGGAGGAACATGCGGCGGAGGTTCTGGCGGCACTGTAATTCATAAACAGCCCCGGCACGGGAAAGTGGACAAGCAATCGCCTTGTGCGATAAGTATCCGGTATGGCCACGATTACCACAACTCTGGTTACGGAACACGCCATTTACTGCGCCGTGTTCGATGAAATCGAACGCCTCGTGCCCGGTTTGGAATCAACAAGGGAAGTCAGGCTGCTGTCCACGATGGTGGAACGGCTGCTTGGCAAACATGCCGAAACGGAAACGAACCTCGCCTATGCGGCGCTGGACCATGTTCTAGCGGAAAAGGGCAAGCTGGATCGCCTGCATCAGGACCATAAGGAAATTGATCGCAACTTCAAGCGGGTGCACGACGTTAGCAGTGTCGCCGAAGCGCAACTCCTGCTCAAGAAGGCGCTGGCGGCATCCCGTGAACATTTCCGATATGAGGAGCGGGTTGTCTTTCCTTTGCTTGAACGTGTTCTGCCCGGTGAAACGCTCAATGACCTGGGTGAAGCCTCGCTGCGGAAGTACCCGGTCATCGCGGCCTGTTGAAAAATCGTTGTCGCCTGGTCCGCGCCAGGCCAGAGGGGAATTCACCATTTGACAGACCAGGTGTAAAAACGGTAAATCAACGCCTCGAAAAGGAATTAAACCAACAACCAATGCGATTATGCCAATTCCAACAGGATCAAAAGCTCCGGACTTCACCCTGAAATCCAAACAGGCGTCCGGTCTCGTGGACGTGAAGCTCAGCAACAACTTCGGAAAAAAGAACACCGTGCTGCTCTTTTTCCCGCTCGCGTTCACCAGCGTCTGCACGAAGGAAATGTGCGACCTCACCGCCGGCCTCAATGCGTACTCCGGCCTGAACGCCGACGTCATCGGCGTGAGCGTGGACAGCCCGTTCGCGCAGGAGGCGTGGGCGCAAAGGGAAAAAATCGGCATCACCCTCGCCAGCGATTTGAACAAGGAAGTCATCAAAAAATATCAGGTCGTGTTTCCGATGCTCGCGGGCGTGGGCGACACGGCGGCCCGCGCGGCGTTCGTGATTGATAAAAACGGCGTGGTGCAATACAGCGAACAAACGCCGACGCCGAAGGATTTGCCAAACTTCGAGGCCATCAAAGCCACGCTGGTGAAATTGAAATAACATCGGCGCAACCGTTTCGCAGCGAGCAACTGGGTTTCCCGTTCGCTCGTTTTTATTGGGCAAACGATGCCGGCAGATGGAGCGCGGACAGCCTTGTCCGCCAGATATTGGCATTGGTACGCGCGGACAAGGCTGTCCGCGCTCCAGCAAAATCTACATTTGTAAAGAATCCGCTTGACATCATCTACAATTGTAGAGAAAGTGGCCGCATGTCCAAGCCGACCGTGGAACTTACCGAGGCCGAATGGTCCGTCATCAAGGCCGTTTGGGAGGACGAACCCTGCACCGCGCCCGCCATCCAGGAAAAACTGTTCCAGCCGATGGGCTGGACGTATTCGACCGTCCGCACGTTGATGGACCGGATGGTCGCCAAGCGCGTGCTCAAGGCGCGTAAGGAAGGCAAGCTGACCATTTACACTTCCGCCGTCACGCGCGCGCAGGCGCAGCACGGCGAGCTGTTTTACGCGCTCAAGCACGCCTTCAACGGCGCGCTCACGCCGATGGTGCAATGCCTTTTGGAAAGCAACCAATTCGACGCGGATGAACTGGACGAATTGGAATCACTCATCAAGGCGAAGAAAAAAACGGCGAAAAAATGACCGACACTCCCGGAGGCGCGCATGAATTCCATTATCGAAAACCTGAATCAGTGGGGCGGAGACTTCGCAAGCTTCGCCTGGCCCATGCTTTGGCAATCCAGTCTGTTGATGACCACGCTGTTGGCGTTTGATTTTTTATTCCGGCGCAAAATCCGCGCTTCAATCCGTTATGCGCTTTGGCTGGTTGTGCTCGTGAAACTTTGCCTGCCGCCGGCGCTGGCACTGCCGACTGGCGCGGCGTGGTGGTTGTTTCCGTCCAACGCGGCCGGTCAGACACCGCTGGTCACAAAATACGTCGTCACCTACGACACGACCGCGCCGGCAATGGATTCCCTTCCGCAAATTAATCCGGCCTTGAGGCCTTTGCCGCCCAACCTGGATGGGGCCGGCGGGATTTTGCTCGGGTGCGGGTTCGTGAGTGCCGGTTTGCTGCTGTGGCTGGCGTTTCGTTGGTGGCAGATTTCGCGGAAGGTCAGTGGTGCAACCGTGTCAGCGGAGCTGGCCGGCTTGCTGGGTGAAATCCAGGGCCGGGCCGGTTTGCGTTCACCGCTGCGATTGAAACTGGTTGACGGCCAGATGTCACCGGCGGTTTGCGGATTGTTCCGCCCGATCATTCTTCTGCCGCGAGTGCTCGCGGAGCAACTCTCCGCCGGACAATTACGTGCGGTCTTGTTGCACGAAGCGTTTCATCTCCGGCGAAAAGATGTCTGGGTGAACTGCGCGCAGGCGCTACTGCAAATTGCTTACTGGTGGCATCCCCTGCTCTGGCTGGCCAATGCGCGGATTCGCCGTCTGCGCGAGGAAGCGGTGGACGACGCGGCCATGCTGGCATTGCGTGGCGAAGCAGAAAACTACGTGCCGACGCTGCTCGCAGTGGCGAAACTCGCGTTCAGCCGTCCGCTGATGAGCCTGGGGCTGGTCGGCATCATGGAATCGCGCAGCGCGTTGCGAGGACGGATTGAACGGCTCTTGAATTTCCGCGCGCCGCGCAAGGCTGGCCTGACCTTCGTGTCGCTATGCGGCATTTTCGTTTTCAGCGCCGTCGCCGTGCCGATGGGCGAAGCGCCGGGTCCGGCTGAGAAATTAAATTCGACTGATGCGGTGGCGGCTGAACAACAATCGTTCACGGTAAAAGTGAATCCGGAAATTTTCATTCAAAACGTCAAAGCTCAAGCCGCGAAATCGCTGCTGTCGCCGACGAATGATTACACAGTGATCTTGCTGGATCTGTTGCGGAGCGAAGGCGTGGACTGCACTCCGCCGCATGGAATCGCTTTCAACACCCGGACCGGCGAAATCACCACGCAAAACACTCCGGACAAGCTGGACGTTTTCCGGCGGGTCATTGAACAATTGGATCGTGCCGATGGCGTGTGCAAACTGCCACTGGGCAACAATCCTCTCCGAAAGAACGTCCTGATTGAAGCGCGCCTTTATCAGATGCCGTCCGCCGACCTTGATAATTTTGTTTCCGATTTGCAATATTATCACAACCACCTGTATGGCGATGACTGGTGGTCGGCCACGCCGGAAAAATTCAGGCAACTCGTCAGCAAACTGGAAGCGTCCGGCCTGCGATTGATTCAACGTCCGCGCATCCTGACCGGGAGCGGAATAACAGCGGAATTCTTTGTCGGTAACGAGACCAACAGCGTTGAGTTCGACTGTAAACCCATTGTGGCGGACGGCTTTATTGACCTGACGGTGCGAGGCACGGTTGTGAGCGGTCCAGGCAGCAGTGCTTTTACCAATTATTTCAATACCAAAGCCTCGGCCGAAGACCACGGCGGCATTGTGGTTCGCGTTGAAAATTATGGCGGCGACGCCGGCAACAGTCTGGCCGTGGCCATCGGACTGGAGATTGTCACCAACTCTCCGACGCATTTTCAGGAACGGCTGCAGGTGACCATTCCTGACAACGCGGCGTCAGCAGCCAATTTGGTAAGAAACGCCAAGGTGCTTTATGAAATGGGCAAACTCGACGACGCAGAAACGAATTTGAACGCGGCGTTGCCTGTGAATCCTGACAACACCGCTGCGCAGTATTATCTGGCTCAGGTCCGGGCGGCAAAAGCGGGCCAGCGGGCCGGCATACTGCCAACCCCACCCGGCCGCAAAGAGATCGTGGCCAAACTCAACCGCATCCACTTCGACCAGGTTATTTACGATGAGCTGCCATTGAGCGAAGTCATCCGCCAGTTGAGCGAGCAGACCAAATTGCGCGACCCGGAGAAAAAAGGCATCAATTTCCTGATCAATCCCAATCCCGACACCTCCGAGGCGACTGCCGCCGGATTGCCGGAAGCCCCGGCACCTACCACTGGAGCCGGCGCTGAAGAAACGCCGGTGGATCAGGTTGTCATCAAGTTGAATTTGACCGATGTGCGCATGGCGGATTTGTTGGATGCCATTGTGGTGGCGGCAAACCACCCTATCAAATGCTCGATTATGGATTACGGCGTGGTGTTTTCGTTGAAGGAACAATCGTCGTCAGACCTCTTCACCCGGACGTTTAAAATTGATCCGAATACCTTCTTTGCCAACTTGCGACGGCGGATTCAATTCACCGGCACCAACGTTCAGGAGGAGGTCAAGGCAATGAGAAAATTATTTTCCGACGCCGGAGTGGATTTGCAGCCGACCAACAAGGTCGTCTTTTACAACGATCACCTGGGCCTGATTTTTGTGCGGGCGACGGCCGGTGATTTGGACGCAATTGAATCCGTCATCGCCAGACTCGACACCACGCCACCGCAGGTCCACATCAAGGCAAGGTTTATCGAAGTGCCGACGAAGGGCTTTGTGGAACCAGCCATGCTGACAAACAAGGCAGTTGCCGGGGTGGTTGGCATCCTGACAAGCGAACAGGAAAAAAACATATTGCACAGGCTTGGGGCAAATCCCGGTTCTGAAATTCTGGCTGAACCGGAAGTGGTCACGATCAGTGGCCGGCAAACCCAGATGCGGGCGACAACAATAATCAACGTCATTACCAACTTCACTTTTCAGGAAACCTCAACCAATTCAGGAATCACTCCGCAAATGACGCGGGTGGAGACCGGGCAGATTTTGGACACAATTCCTTATGTTTTGTCCGACGGCTATACGATTAATCTGACAACCACGGCTTCACTGATAGAGTTCTTGGGTTATGACAATACAACCAATACGACCGCTGTCTTCAACGCGGCTGGTCAAAAGGTAGATCTGCCGGGGATTTCGCCCAGTTTTTATGTCCGGCGGGCCAGCGCGAACTTGAATTTATGGGACAACCAGACGGTTGTTCTGGGAAAACTGCAAAAACATTTTGTTGATGGTGGAAAGGAAGTCAGCGCCGAACCTGATTATTTTGTGGAAACAAAAAAAGCCGAAGGCTGGCCAGACGTTGAAGACAAGGAAGTGCTGGTTTTCGTCACCGTCACTTTGGTTAACCCGGCAGGAAATCGCATCCATTCCGAAGATGAATTGCCGTTCGCCAAAGACGGAGTTCCAGCGCAACCACTGCCATAAAATTTGTTGAGGCGGCGGAAAAGTTTTTGTTTCCATTTCGTAACGTTGGTTTAACCTTGCCGCCATTGCGCCCGGCCCGGAACCGGTTACGTTGGCCGGCATGGTGCCGCGCATTTTGATAGTGGACGATGAAGACGACTTCGTTGAACTGGTGAAATTTCGCCTTGGGGGTTTGGGCTGTGAAATTCTCGTGGCCAACGACGGCGTGCAGGCCTTGAGCCAGGCCCGGCAATTCAAACCGGATTTGATCCTGCTCGATATTTTGCTGCCCGACCTCGACGGGTTGTCCGTCTGCGAAATCCTGCGCCGCCAGCCCGCCACCAAAAAAATCCCCATCATTTTCATGAGCGCGCTTTCCGGCGACGTGACCAGGCGCTCCGTGGCCATGGACGCTTATGACTTTTTCACCAAGCCGTTGGATCTCGCCCGGCTCGAACGCCGCATCAACGATTTGCTGCACTGCGAACCGGCCGGGAAATAATTTTTGTTGGAGTTCAGGCTTCAGCCTGCACCGAAAAACCTAGCTAAAGCTTGAACTCCAACGGGTGCAACTTGACACGTTCGCGCTTCGCCTTCATTTTCATTGCTGATTGAAGGTATTAAATGAACGCCCCGCATAATTTATTTAACGCGCTCCAGACATTTGACGCCGGCAACGGCAAACGAGGCCTGTTTTATTCATTGCCGCAATTGGAAAAGTCCGCTGTCGGGCCGGTTTCCCGGCTGCCGGTTTCCATCCGGCTCGTGCTCGAATCCGTGTTGCGCAATTGCGACGGCAAAAAAGTCACTGAACAAAACGTGCGCGCGCTGGCGAATTGGAAACCGAATGCGGAACGCACGGAGGAAATCCCCTTCATCGTCGCGCGCATCGTGTTGCAGGATTTCACCGGCGTGCCACTGCTCGTGGATTTGGCGGCGATGCGTTCCGCCGTCGCGCGGATGGGCAAAAACCCCAAAATCATCGAGCCATTGGTGCCGGTTGATCTCGTCGTGGACCATTCGGTGCAGGTGGATTTCGCGGGTTCAGCCGACGCGTTGAAAAAAAATCTGGAAATGGAATTTCAGCGCAACCGCGAACGTTACCAGTTTTTAAAATGGGGCATGCAGGCGTTCGATACGTTCAAGGTCGTTCCCCCCGGCATCGGCATCGTGCATCAAGTGAACCTCGAATACCTCGCCAAGGGCGTGCTTCGGAGCGCGGGCAGCTTGCCCGCGAGTTCAGAACACGCGGACGAGCCGTCCGCGCTCCTGTATTACCCGGATACATTGGTCGGCACGGATTCGCACACAACGATGATCAACGGCCTCGGCATCGTCGGTTGGGGCGTCGGTGGCATTGAAGCTGAAGCGGGCATGCTCGGCCAGCCGGTTTATTTCCTTACCCCGGACGTCGTCGGAGTGCATCTGACCGGCGCATTGAGTGAAGGCGTCACCGCGACCGACCTCGCGCTTACCGTCACGCAGATGCTCCGCAAGGCGAAGGTCGTCGGCAAATTTGTGGAATTTTTTGGACCGGGCGCGGCGGCACTGCCGGTCGTGGATCGCGCGACGATTGCGAACATGGCGCCCGAATACGGCGCCACGATGGGTTTCTTCCCGATTGACGAAGAATGCGTGAATTATCTCCGCGCCACCGGCCGCAGCGAAGAGCACTGCCGCATTTACGAAAATTATTACAAGGCGCAGGGACTCTGGGGCATTCCGAAGAAAGGTGGCATTGCATATTCGCAGGAACTGGAACTCGATCTCGGCGCGGTGTTGCCGAGCGTCGCCGGCCCGAAACGTCCGCAAGACCGGATTGAATTGCCGAAGTTGAAGGAAAGCTTTGTCAGCACCTTCAGCAAGCCGGTTACAGAAAATGGTTTCGGCATGAAGGCGGAGGAATTCAGCACGACCAGGGCCGAAGTTTCGATGAACGGTCATGGCCGGGCGACGATTGGACACGGCTCGGTTTTGATTGCGGCCATCACGAGTTGCACCAACACGTCGAACCCGAGTGTCATGCTCGCCGCCGGGTTGCTTGCGAAGAAAGCCGTCGAACGCGGCTTGACCGTCAATCCGGCGGTGAAGGCGTCGCTTGCGCCCGGTTCGCGCGTGGTGAGCGATTATTTGAACAAGACCGGTTTGCAGCCATTCCTCGACCAACTCGGGTTCAATCTGGTCGGATACGGATGCACAACGTGCATCGGCAATTCCGGCCCGCTGGCGGCACCGATTGAGGACGCCATCAACAAACACAATTTGATTGCCGCGTCGGTATTGTCCGGCAACCGCAATTTCGAGGCGCGCGTGCATCAAAGCATCAAGGCGAATTTTCTCATGTCGCCGCCGCTTGTCGTCGCGTTCGCGCTCGCGGGACGGGTGGACATTGACCTCGCCCACGACCCGCTTGGGACTGGCAAGGACGGCAGGCCGGTTTTGCTCAAAGACATCTGGCCGAGCCTGCGCGAAATCCGCGACCTCATGCAGACGGCGTTGCAGCCCGAAATTTTCCGAAAGTTGTACAAGGATTTCGCCGCGCAAAACCCCAAGTGGAACGAAATCCCGTCCAGCACCGGCAACGTGTATGAGTGGGATCCAAAATCCACTTACATTCAGGAACCGCCGTTCTTCGAGAATTTTTCGATGCAGCCCGGCGAGATTCGTGAAATCAAGAACGCGCGAGCGCTGGCGATTTTCGGCGACAGCGTGACGACCGACCACATTTCACCGGCCGGTTCCATCAAGAAAACGTCGCCCGCCGGGAAATATCTCATCGAAAACGGCGTCGAACCGGCGGATTTCAACAGCTACGGGTCGCGTCGTGGCAATGACCGCGTGATGACGCGCGGCACGTTTGCCAATGTGCGGATAAAAAATCTCATGGTGCCCGGCGTCGAAGGCGGCGTGACGAAGTTTTGGAGCGCGGGCGGCTCGTCCGCGAATTTGTCTGGAGAACAAATGCCCATCTACGACGCAGCCATGAAATACGCGAAAACCAAAACACCACTGGTGGTGATTGCCGGACAGGAATACGGCACCGGTTCGTCGCGCGATTGGGCGGCCAAGGGCACCAACCTGCTCGGGGTAAAAGCCGTCGTGGCGCAAAGCTTTGAGCGCATCCACCGCAGCAACCTGGTCGGCATGGGCGTGCTGCCGCTGCAATTCAAGGATGGCACGACGGCGCAGAGCCTGAAGCTCGACGGTACGGAGACTTACGACATCGTCGGACTCGGCGCGAAACTCAAGCCGCAGCAGGACCTCACGTTGCGCGTCACGCGCAAGGACGGCAAGGTGGAAAATGTGCCGGTGCGTTGCCGCATTGATACACCCATCGAGATTGATTACTACCAGCACGGCGGCATTTTGCCTTACGTCCTGCGGCAGTTGGTGGCGCAGGCATAGGTCGGAGCGCCGGTCTCCGACCCGGCGCGAAGGGTGAGGTGCGCGGTAACGAGCCGGGTCGGAGAACAGCGATCCAAAAATGAAATCGCAAAGCCAGCGCGAATATCTTCGCCGGCTGGTCGAAGGAAAGAATACGGCCTTTCCGCCGCTTACAGACGAAGAGCGGGCGCTGGGCTTCCTTGGCTGGCATGAACGCGGTTATTTGCCGCATTGCGATTATCCCGGTCTCGTTCAATTCATCACCTTTCGCCTTGCTGATTCCATGCCCGACTCACGTCGCGGCGAATGGGAACATTTGCTGAAGATTGAGGACGACCGCGAGAAGCGCACAAAGCTGGAGGAATATCTTGATCGTGGTATCGGCGAATGTCATTTGCGTGACCCGCGCGTTGCCAAACTCACCGAGGATGCCCTGCTGCATTTTCACGGCCAACGCTACGAATTGCTCGCGTGGTGCGTGATGCCGAATCATGTTCACGCGTTGGTGCACATCTGGCAGATGCCGTTGGGGAAAATAATGCAGAGCTGGAAACGCTGCATTGCAACTCACGCTGAGGCTGTTTTGACGGAGCGCCGGTCTCCGACCCGGCGCGATGGTGAAATGGTTGAAAACGCGCCGGCTCGGAGAGCGGCGCTCCAATGGCAGCGGGAGTATTGGGACACGTTCATGCGGGATGAGGAGCAGGAATGGAAGGCCGTTCGTTACATCGAAAACAATCCGGTGAAGGCAAAACTGTGTCGCCTTTCCGAAGATTGGCCGTTCAGCAGCGCAAAGTTTCGGGACAAACTTCACCGGCTGTTGATTCCAACCAGAGCGCCGGCTTCCAGCCCAGCGAGAAGGGATCCTGAATCGACAGATGCCGCGCCGGAGGCCGGCGCTCCATTACCGCAACCCGTGGTTACACCAACGCGATGACAGGCGCATCCAGCTTGAGATATTCTTACAAATCGTCCTGATTCGCTCCTGCTACAGCCGCTCTTCGAGCTATCCGATGGTTGGAGAGGAATCAGCGACCGCCCGATGATTGCGACCTACTTTGTGGCCTTTCCAGCCGTAAAAGGCGACGTAGGCGTAGGCGATGAGTGGAACGATAAACCCAATTTGAAGGCCGGAACGATTGCCAAGTGATTGCACAAACCACGGCAGCGTTCCGCCGGCGTCAACCTGTTTGTGAGCATCAATTATGAAATCCGCAATGCAACCTTGAAGCGGCGGCAAAAGCGCGCCACCGACGACGGCCATGACCAACAGCGATGAGACCTGGCTTTTCAGAACACCCATGCGATCAAGCGCGAGTGAGAAAATATTCGGCCAACCAATTGAAGTGAACAGACCCACGCCGACGGCACACCACATTGCAAGTTTTCCACCGGAAAGGATCGCAATGGCCAGCAGCACGACAATTGTTGACGAAAAGATAAACAGCGTGTGTCCGGCGAGTCCTTTGCCAAATTGAAAAAACAGCCAGCAAAGCGCGAGCAGTGGCAAATAGTTTTTTACAATTGTCCAGCCGGCGGCGAAATCAAATTGTCGCTGATCTGAATCCCAACTGCGAGAAATCCAAAATACGAAGAAAGCCAGAATGGGAATTCCAATAAGCAAAAATTGTTTGTTGGTCTTTCTCATTTCGCTCAATTCTGCCGCGCCCATGAACCGGCCAATTAACATTCCGCCCCAAAAGAGGGCCACGTATTTGCTCGCTTCCAAATGCGTCATCCCGGCGATGTTTGGTTCTCCTAAAAAGTTTATAATCGAACTGCCGATGGAAACCTCACCGCCGACGTACATGAAGATGGCGATAACGCCCAGGATGACATGTGGATATTTCAGCGCTCCGATACCAGGCTCGACTTTGCCTTCGCCGACATGCGGCAGGTGGACGGAAAAAAATATCGCCGCAATAATCAAAAAAACCAAACAAAAGGCCAGGTAAGGGATTTTTACCGATTCTGCCTGATTGACTCCGGCGTGAGCAAAGTATTTAAAAATCAAATAACCACCAATCAACGGCCCGGTCGTCGTGCCGACAGAATTGAACGCCTGCGCGAAATTCAAGCGGCTCGACGCGGTTAGTTCCGGGCCAAGAATTGTCACGTAAGGATTTGCTGCGATTTGCAACATCGCAAACCCAAGGCCGATTACAAAAAGCCCTCCCAAAATCAGCGCGTAAAAATGAATGGTTGCTCCCAACCAAACCAAAGCCGTTCCAATTGCCGCAAATAAAAGCCCGATCACGACCCCGTTTTTATAGCCGAGTCGCGCAATGGGATCGCCTTTTGTTGCAGAAATTACAAAATATAAAAGCGAGCCGATAAAATAAGCGCCAAAAAAAGCGAATTGAACTAACATCGCTTGACGGTAATTCAAACCAAAAGCCTCCTTGAATTGCGGGATTAAAATATCATTGATGGACGTGATAAATCCCCACATGAAAAACAGGACGGTCATGATCGCGAACGGGCCGCGATAAGTGCGGGCATTGCCGGGTGGTGAGGCTTTCATTCCTTGTTCAGTGGAAGTTCCAACGTTTGACATATGGTCGTCTTGGGGTCGCGATTTAATAACTTCTAGATTCCTGTAAATCAAGCGATGAATGACAGTGACTCAGATTTCGCGTCACCACATTCCACCCGGTGCCGGCCGGGTTTGTAAGATTTGTCGGGCGTTGCGTTTAAACCGGGTGGCGCATGTGAAAATGAAAGACTTGAATTTACGATTCATCTTCTCGATAATCCCGGCAATCTCCTGAGGCTATGATGGAACTGAAAGTCCAGTGCGATTGCGGTCAGAAGTACAAATTCGATGTTGAACCGGTCAATGGCCGGATGCCGTTTACGGTTGCCTGCCCGATTTGCGGTGCTGACGGAACGGGAAAGGCAAACGCCATTCTTAGCGAAACTTACGTTCACCAAATTCCTGCACCACCGACGCCATTCCGCCCCGCATCAGTTCCTCCTCGGCCATCCTCGCCGCCAACTACGCCACCACCGCTCACGCCGGAGCAACCGAGAATCCGCGTCAACATTCCGCCCGCCGGCGCGCCGGCCCATTCCGCACCCCCACCCATCAGCCCGCTGACCGCGCCGGCGCCACTCTCGCGGACGATGACAAGCTTTGCCAAACCAGCGGTCGCCGATGCGCAGACCCAACCGGGCCGCAAACCGAGCTTTGCCCTGGGCCTGCTTGGCGGGTTTCTGGGCGCATTGATTGGCGCAACGATTTATTATCTGGTTTTCAAAGTCATCGGCTATTCAATCACTGGTTTTCAAACCCGATTGGTAGCCACCTTCCTTGCCCTCGGTGTGGGCGGGTTGGCCGGCGCGGGTGCGCATTTTCTGGGAAAAGGCGAGGGCAGCAAGGAACTGGGGGGCATTACGGCGATACTGGTTGTAGCGGGCGTTATTGGTGCGCAGTATTTCGTCGCGCTCGGCTGGTGGCATAAAACCACCCATGGTTTCGAAGATGCCGGTTTTGCCATGATCGTGGACACGGCGAAGGAGGTGGCGAAAGCCATCCCAACCGGTTCCGATGAGGAAATCCGGAATTACCTGGCCAAAGATGCGGTCGGTGAAGACGAGAAACCCGATCCGAAGGCCATCTCAGATGACGACGTGAAACAATTCCGTGAAAAGCAACTTCCTGAATTTCAAGATCTCGCCAGCGGAAAGGAAACCAAGGAGCAGTATTTTGCTAACCACGGAATTGACCCGGCTAAGATAAAAAAAGCTGAGGACACCGTTGAGGATACTTTCCAAGGTCTTTTCCTGCTGCTGCTTTTGAGCAAAGTGGGTATTTTTTCACTGATCGCCAGTGCGGGGTTGGCTTTCAAGATGAGCACCAACGCCTGAGCCGGAACCTGCCTTAATCCTTGTCCGGTTTCACCACCGCCACGACCAGTGCGTCCGGCTTCAGATATTTTTGCGCGGCGGCCTTGATTTGTTCGAGCGTAACCGCCTCGTATTTTGCGCCATCCTGTTCCGCGCGCTGGTAGCCGAGACCGTAGAGTTCGTCGAGCGCGGTCATGGATGCCAGGTGACCCAGCTCCTGCCGCGCGATTTTTTTCTGACCGATGATTTTGGCCTTGCTGCGCTTGAGTTCCTCGGCGGTCAACCCTTCGGTGCGCAACAGTTCGGCTTCCTTAAGCAATTCCGTTTCAACCTGCCCGGCCTTCAATGGTTCGGTGCCGGTGTAAAACGCGAAGTAGCCGGGAACGAGCCCGGCAAAATTCTGTGCGCCGACGTAATAGGCCAGTCCGAGCTGCTCGCGAATGCGCAGGAACAGCCGCGAACCGAGGTCGCTGCACGATTCCTGAATCAGCTCCAGCGGGTAACGGTCGTCGTTGTGCATGGTCGTGCCGGGGAAACCGATGACGAGCACGGCCTGCTTTTTATCACGGGTTTCGGTAACGCGTTTTGGAGAATTTCCCCTCACCGGGCCTTCGGCCACCCTCTCCCCGCCGGGCGGGGAGAGGGACGGGGCGAGGGGTTGTGATTTCCAATTGGCAAACGCTTTTTCCACGGCGGCTTTGACATCGTTCGTCTCAACGTCGCCATAGATGGCGAGGACGCAATTGTTCGGCACCGTGAGTTTCTGGTGAAAGGTTTTTAAGTCGGCGGCGGAAATCTTTTGCACCGTTTCCTCCGTGCCGAGTGAATCGAAGCCATAACCGGTGTTGCCGAACAATGCCTGGCGCATGGCAAAGCTGGCGCTCCGGAGGAGGTCGTCCTTGCGCGCGTGGATGCTGGCAATTTGCACCTCGCGCTCGCGTTCCAAATCATTGGGGGGGAAGGTCGGGTTTAGCAAAACGTCGGCGACCAGATCGAGGCCGGTGTCAAAATCGCTGCTTAACACTTCCGCGTTCACGCCGAAACTGTTGTTGCCGCCGTAGCTGTCAATGTTGCCGCCGACGGACTCGATTTCCGTGGCAATTTTTTCAGCGCTGCGGGTTTTTGTGCCTTTGAGCAGCATTTTGGCGAGCAACATCGTGGCACCGTTGTTCTCCGCGGTTTCGGCCAGCACGCCGCCCTGGAACACGGCGCGGAACTCGACAAACGGCAGGCGATGGTCTTCTTTCACGAGCAAACGCAGGCCGTTCGAGAGATCAATCTTCCGGATCGGATGGTCGGTGGAGGTTTCAATTTCCGCCTTGTGCTTCGGCGCGGTGCCATCGGGCAACAGTGCGTAAAGCGTGCGGTTCTCCGCCGCGAGGTATTCGCGGGCGACGCGCTGGACGTCGGCGTGCGACACACGTTTGACAGCGGCAAGATAACGCTCGGAGAAATTCAGGTCGTTCGCCGCGATCCAGTTGCCCCCAAGGTTTTGCGCCTGGCCCTCCATCGTCTTGCGCGCGGCGAGCGTGGCGGAAATGAATTGTTTCACGGCCTTCTGCACCTCATGAGCGGAGACCGAGAGCGATTTGATTTTTTCGATTTCGGCCAGCATCGCATCGCGAGCGGCTTCAAATTTGTCACCGTCCGCAATCGCGCTCATGCCGAAGAGCCCGGACAGCCCCGGGCTGTAAGTCCACGCGTCCACGTGATGCACGAGACCCTGTCGCTCACGGACCTGCTGGAACAGGCGCGAACTGTGACCACTGCCGAGCAACACGGCGAGCACGTCAAGCACCGGCACGTCGGGATGGCGAATTTCAGGGATGTGCCACGCGAAATGAAAATGTCCGAGTTCAATCGGCGCTTCTTCAATAATTTCACGCGACGCGGTCTGTTTCGGTTCGCCGGGCAGAACCATTGGCGGAATCGCACGCGATTTGGTTTTCGCGTAAGACTCGCGGATTTGCGCGACGACGTCCCCGTTTGTCACATCGCCGGCGACGACGTAGAACACGTTGTTCGGCGCGTATTTTTCGTGATAGTAACCGCGGATGTCATCCGGTTTGACCTCGTTGAAAATGTCCGGGTACCCGATGATGGTGAAGCGATACGGGCTTTTGGTGTAAGCAACTTCAAAGAGACGGCGGCTCGCGCGCCGGCCCGGATCATCCTGGCCCATGTCCATTTCGCGGCGGATGACATCCATTTCCTTGGCGAGTTCATCGGGCGGCAATGTCGCGTTCTGCATGATGTCGCAGAGAATATCAATCGCCGTGCGCGCGCCGGTGTTCGGCACGTCAATGTGATAGACCGTGCGGTCGAAGCTGGTGTAGGCGTTCATGTAACCGCCAGCTTCCTGCACTTCCTGGTCAATGCGGCTGCCGGGGCGCGTCGTCGTGCCCTTGAAGAGCATGTGTTCGAGCACATGCGAAAGCCCGGCGCCAAGCCAGCGGCCTTCATGGATGCTGCCGGTCATGGCCCACGCCTGCGCGGAGACGACCGGCGCGCTGTGGTCTTCGCGCACGATGAGGGTCAGGCCGTTGTCGAGCGTCGTCAGCGTGACGCCAGCCGGCAACGAAGAGATTTCGTCGGTTGAATGCGGTTTTGTCATTACGGTTGCACGGTAAAAGTATTCAGGAATCAGTTTTGAGCAATGCAATTCGTTCCAGTCATCCGGTCAAAGGCAACCGCCCATGCGCGGTTTCTTTCGAACGGTGAAATGCATTTATTATATGGTTGACGTTATTTTGACATTTCGTAGAGACTTGCACTCATGAGCAGCAGGGAAGCCAGAGAAAGCAATTCTTGCGTTGTCCATGTCGCATCGACAGTCAAGACTCGTATTCACTTGGGCGGTATCGTCTTGGCGCGCGTGATGGCGTCCCGATAACCCCACCAATTCGTCTGAACGGCAATACAACCCTCAACCCAAACCAGTCCGTTACAAACTCATGAAAGCCAAACTGTCAGTTCCACTGATGGCAGCGTTATCTGCCGCAACGATTATGGCCGCAGGCTGCGCGAGCACGAGAGTGGAAAACACTGCGCCCTCAACACAAACCCAGGTTGATCTAACTCACGGCAACTACAAAATGATCAAAGCGGGTGCCGAAGGCCGGAGTTATGGCTTCCGGTTCCTGCTGGGCATCATTCCCATCACCGCCCCCAGCACTGCTGAGGCCCGCGCCGACTTGTATCACAGTCTCGGCCAGCCCGTGAACGGCAAATCGGTCGCGCTGGTCAACGTCACGGAGGACCGCTCCACGACCTGGCTGCTGCTGTTCTCCATCCCGAAGCTCGTCATTACCGGCGACGTCGTGGAATTTAATCAGGAAGACAACAGCCAAGCGCAACCCATTCCGCCGACAACCCCACCATAGCCTTGCACCAATCAAAATGCCACGCTCACGCCGTGGAGAATTTTTCGTGCTCGGTTGCTACCGCCGCAAGGCAGCCATCCTCGCGGGCCAAACGGCAGGTCGTCTCACCGAGAAGATCGAAACCGCAAACGGACGGCTCGGCGAGCCGTCCCTGCCCTGAATTGAGATTTTATTTGCCCGTCGTTTTCCGTCGCGCTAATGTTGGTGCTGGTGAAATTCAGGAATCAAGACGTATGACAAGGAAGCCGCTGACGGTCACGGAACTGGATGAACTGGTCGCCGAACTCCACAAATTATCCCGCAATCTGTGGTGGTGCTGGGACCAGGAGGCGCAGGATTTGTTTCAGGAACTCTCGCCGCGCGGCTGGCAGAATCTTTATCATAATCCCGTCGCCATCCTGCGCGAAGTGTCGAACTACGAGTTGCGCGTGCACCTGCAGGAGGCCGATTTCGAACGCCATGCGCGCGCCGTGCTCCGCGATTTCCACGCCTATCTCGACGAGAAAAACACGTGGGGGCGCCAGCACGCGCCGCAATTGCTCGAACATCCCGTCGCATATTTCTCCGCGGAATTCGGTTTCCACGAGTCGCTGCCGATTTCGGCAGGCGGCCTGGGCATTCTGGCCGGCGACCATGCCAAATCCGCCAGCGACCTCGGCCTCGGTTTTGTCGGCGTCAGTTTGTTTTACCGCGAAGGTTATTTTCAGCAGGCGATTGACGCGAACAACTGGCAGACCGAATACTATTCGCTGATCGATCCGCAAAATGCGCCGCTCGAACCGGTCTTGAACGCCAACGGCCAGCCGGTGGTTGGTGAAGTGGAAATCGGCATGGACCATGTCCGGTTCCGCGCCTGGCGGGTCAACGTCGGCCGGGTCCCGGTTTATTTGCTTGATGCGAACCTGCCCGAAAACGCGCAACATGTCCGTGAACTGACCTCGCGCGTCTATGCCGGCGACGGCACGACGCGCATCATGCAGGAAATCCTGCTGGGCATCGGTGGCGTGCGGCTGCTTCGCGCCCTTGGCATCCAGCCATCCGTATTTCACATGAACGAGGGCCACGCGGCGTTTCTCACGCTGGAATTGACCCGTGAGAAAATGGCGGCGGGGAAAACATTTCAGGAGGCGTTGGCGCAGACGAAGAGCGAGTGTATTTTTACCACCCACACGCCGGTCGAGGCCGGTCATGACCGGTTCAGCCCGGAGTTGATGGACTACGCGCTTCAGGGTTATCACTCGCAATGGCCCGTGCCGTTTGCGGACATCATGGCTTTGGGCCGGGTGCATCCGGAAAACGCGCAGGAGCAATTTTGCATGACGGTGCTCGCCCTGAAACTTTCGCGCGCAGCGAACGCCGTGAGCGAATTGCACGGGCAAACCAGCCGTCACATGTGGCAGGGCCTTTATCCCGGTACGCCGGTCGAAAAAGTCCCTATCGGCCACATCACCAACGGCGTTCACTTGCTCGGCTGGATGAAAGGGCCCGTGCGCCATTTCTGGCGGGAAAAATTGACGGACGGCCACAACGGCGAGACGGCGGTCTTCCGCGATAAATTCGGCGAATACTGGACGGCAGCGGTTTACTCGCACGAATTCTGGAAACGCATGGCCAATCCCGAATTCGTCTCGGACGAGGAATTATGGGCGCTACGTTATCATCTGCGGCGCGAGATGATTGAATTCGTGCGGCGCCGGCTGCTGCACCAGACCCAGCGCATCGCGCCGGCAGATTACATCCACTTCGATCATCTGCTGAACCCCGACGCGCTGACCATCGGCTTTGCGCGGCGCTTCGCCACCTACAAACGCGCGCCGCTGATTTTCCAGCAGTTCTACAACATTGTGAATCTCGCTCACGACAGGCAGCAGCCCATCCAGTTCATTTTTGCCGGCAAGGCGCACCCGCGCGATGACGAAGGCAAACGGTTCATTCAACAAATCATTCACCTGAGCAAACACAGCGAAATGGCCGAACGACTGGTGTTCATCGAAAACTACGACATCCACATCGCGCGGCAGATGGTATCCGGCTGCGACGTCTGGCTGAACAATCCGCGGCGTCCGCTCGAAGCTTCCGGCACCAGCGGCATGAAAGCCGGTTGCCACGGTTGCCTCAACCTCAGCATTCTTGACGGCTGGTGGCGCGAAGGCTATGACGGCACGAACGGCTTCGCCATCGGCGAAGATTCGCAACCGGACAACATCGAGGAACAGGACCGGGTGGACAGCGCCAATCTTTACAAAGTCCTGACCGAACAGGTCATTCCCATGTTTTTCGACCGTAGCGAAAAGGGCATTCCGTGCAAATGGATTCAGCGCATCCGCCGCGCGATGGTCACGCTCGTGCCGCAATTCACCACCGGCCGCATGGTGCGGGAATATACGGAGAAATATTATCTGGCGAAGTGAAATTAGTGAAGCGAGCGCCTGTCGCGTCGCAGTTCGTTGGAGTTCACGCTTCAGCGTGCTGCCCGTTGCGAACAAGCTAAAGCTTGAACTCCAACGTCCCAATCAATTTCCTTTCTTGCGCTCCCCTGCCCTGCCCGTAATCTTTCCGCCGCTGATATATGAACTATAAAATTTCTCAACGCGCAGCGTCGCTGTCGCCATCGCTCACGCTCGCCATTGACGCCAAGGCCAAGGCCATGCAGGCCGCAGGCGAGGACGTTGTCGGTTTCGGCGCGGGCGAGCCGGACTTTGACACGCCGCAATTTATCAAGGACGCCGCCGCCAAGGCGCTGGCCGCCGGGTTCACCAAATACACGCCGTCCAGCGGCATCCCGGAATTGCGCGCGGCCATCGCCGACAAGTTCAAACGCGAGAACGGTCTGACCTACAAACCGTCGCAAATCATCGTGAGTTGCGGCGGCAAGCACTCGTGCTTCAACGTCATGCTCGCCACCTGCCAGGAAGGCGACGAGGTGCTCATTCCCGCGCCGTATTGGTTGAGCTATCCGGAAATGGTGAAGCTCGCCAGCGCGAAACCGGTAATCCTGCAAACCACCGACGCGACCGAATTCAAAGTCACTCCGGCGCAGTTGCGCGCTGCCATCACGCCGCGCACGCGCCTGCTCATTCTCAATTCACCGAGCAACCCGACCGGCAGCGTTTATGCGCCCGACGAAGTCAAGGCGCTCGGCGACATCTGCGTTGAGAAGAACGTGCTCATCATGAGCGACGAAATCTACGAGCACCTGCTTTATGACGGCGCTACGCACAAAAGTGTCGCGAGTTTTTCACCCGCGCACCAGGAACACACCGTCATCGTGCATGGTTTCGCAAAGGCGTGGAGCATGACCGGCTGGCGGCTGGGTTTTCTCGCCGCGCCGGAGCCGATTGCCAAGGCGATTGACGCCGTGCAAAGCCACAGCACGAGCAACCCGACGTCGTTCGCGCAAAAGGGCGCGCTGGCTGCCATCACCGGTCCAATGGACCACCTGAAGGCGTGGCTCGCGGAATTCGACAAACGCCGCCGCTACGCGCACCAGAAATTGAACAGCATCCCCGGCATTTCCTGCGTGAATCCGAAGGGCGCGTTCTATTTGTTCCCGAACATCTCGAAGACCGGCCTCAAGTCCACCGACTTCTGCGCGAAGCTGCTGGAAGCCGAAAAGGTCGCCGCCGTGCCCGGCATCGCGTTCGGCGCGGACGATTGTATCCGCCTCAGCTACGCTACCAGCATGGCAAACATCGAGAAGGGCTTGGACCGGATTGAGAAATTCTGCAAGGGCCTTGCGAAGTGAATTCGGAGGGACGAGCTTTTGCGGGTCCCAAACTTCAACCGCTGGTAAACTCGGATTGACGCTGATGTTCTCCCTCTCCGCCTCGGTCGGGGAGAGGGCGTGGGTGAGGTGTCGCATCCGGTCAAACTCTAAATTGTCAAAACTCTGGCTTTTCAAATTCCCGCTTTTCCCGGCTCTCAACCATCTTCCAAAAAGCAAGTCCCGGCCGGGTAGGTTGATCCGCCGGCCGGGACTGGAAGAATGAAGCCGTGTGTAGGTTACTGGCAGTCTAAGTAAATTCTGTGCGCGTTAAAAAATTTCTCCACGTAAGTTACGAATGCAACTGACGTGCCAAATCTGATTTCTCCGCTTCTCTCCTTGAATTGCTGCCGTTTTTGATCCCTTCGCTTTTTGGGGGTGCTGTTTTTTGCCTCATGCGCGCAAAAGCCTTCACTGACCATGCCATGTAATCTTTGAGTGGTTTTCGCCTCCGTCTTCAGCCTTGGGCCCTTGGCCTTTGGATTGACGCCGCTTTGCGTTCCCTTGCGGCAATTCAATCCTTCGCCAGTTTCTTCAGTACGCCCGTAAAATCCTTCACCCGCGCGAGGAAAATCATCGCCGCGATCACGAACGGCTTGAAGCTCGCCTCGCGATATGTTGCGAGGCGGTATTTCTCGAACACCGCCGCCGAGACCTCGCCCTGCGCGCAGCTCACGCCGGAGATGTCCGCCGGCAGGCAGTGCATATAAAGCGCCTTGCCGCCTTTGGTGAGTTTCATTTTTTTCTCGTCGCATTCCCAATTCTTGAAGCGTGCATTGTTCGCGAGGCATTCCTGCTCCAGCGCCTTCAGCCCTTCGCGGTCGCCCTTCTGCAACAGCGGCGTGCGGCGTTGCATCACGCCGTACGGAGCCCACGATTTTGGATAAACTACGTCGGCGTCGCGGAACGCTTCTTCCATGCTCGAAACCACTTCAAATTTTCCGGCGCACTTCGCGCTGTTCTTCTTCGCCAGCTCAACCACGTCCGGAATCAAGCCGTAACCCTCCGGGTGCGCGAGCGTCACGTTCATTCCGAACCGGGTCATCAGGCCGATGATGCCCTGCGGCACGGACAGCGGTTTGCCGTAACTCGGCGAATACGCCCAGCTCATGGCAATCTTTTTGCCGCGCAGTTTCTCCAGCGAACCGAAATGACGCTTGAGATGAACCAAATCCGCCAGGCTCTGTGTTGGATGGTCTATGTCGCATTGCAGATTGACCACCGTCGGGCGCCGATGCAGCACGCCTTGCTCAAAACCTTCCTGTACCGCCTGCGCCACTGCGCGCATGTAACGGTTCCCCTCGCCGAGATACATGTCGTCGCGGATGCCGATGACCTCGGCCATGAAGGAAATCATGTTCGCCGTCTCGCGCACCGTTTCGCCGTGCGCGATCTGCGATTTTTCCTCGTCCAGATCGGCCAGCCCGAGGCCCAGCGCATTCGCCGCCGAGGCGAAGCTGAAACGCGTGCGCGTCGAGTTGTCCCGGAAGATGGAGATCGCCAGCCCGGTGTCGAAGATGCGAAAAGACTTGCCGGCGTGATGCATCTCGGAAAATAGTTCCGCGAGCGCGACCACGGCGCGAAGTTCATTCTCGGATTTTTCCCACGTCAGCAGGAAATCCTTGCCATAGCTGTTGAATTTGAGCTTTTTCAGTTCGGCCAGTTGTTTCTTGAGCGAGTTCATTTTCAAAATTCAAGTGGCGGCGGGCTTCCAGCCTGCCGTAGAGCCGGGCATCCTGCCGACGGAGAAACGGTCGAGAGTTCCGGGCGCGTTGAAATTTCGTTCGCAGTTCCGGACGGCAAGTTGCCGTCCTCTACGTCAGGCAGGATGCCTGACGCCACGCGCTGGTAATGCGGCGCAGCTTTTTCGATGGCATCAATGATTTGTTGATAGCCGGTGCAGCGACAGAGGTTCTTAAAAATCGCGTGGCGAATTTGCTCGCGCGTCGGGCGCGGGTTCTTCAACAGGAACGCATGCGCCGTCAGCACCATGCCGGGCGTGCAATAACCGCATTGGATCGCGCCGCAGTCCACGAACGCCTGCTGCAGCGGATGCAGCGTGCCATCGGGAGCGGCCAGGCCTTCAATGGTCAAAATCCGTTCGCCGGCAAAATCCTTCACCAGCTTGATGCAAATCCGGCACGGTTCGTCGTTCACGAGGATCGTGCAAGCGCCACATGCGCCGACGTTCGCAGGCGTTCTTCGCGCCGGTCAGGTCGAGGTCTTCGCGCAGAAATTCAACGATGCGTTTCTCCATCGCGGCCGCGGGGATTTCGATTTCCTTTCCGTTGACGAAGAGTTTCATGAGCGTGGTGATCCGTGGGTTGATTGGCGCGGATGTGGCGCAGACTGGTAGTCTGCTGTATCGCGGATTGGTAATCCGCAACCGCCCGGACTCGCTAAAGCCGTGCCGACTGCCAGTCGGCGAAACAGCAGGTTACCAACCTGCTCTACGATTGCAATGTATGCGCGCAATTTCATTGGCAGCCCTCCCCGCAGGTTGTGGGTTCAGGCAATGCGCCCAGACGAATCGGCAACGAACAATGCCGCTGGCCCGTCGCGTTGAAGATCGCGTTCGCAATCGCCGGGGCGAGAATCTCATTCGCCGGCTCGCCGATGCTCTTGGCGCCGGTCGGCGAAATCGGATCGGGATTCTCGATAATAATGGCCTTCATCTCCGGCAAATCCATCGAACGCGGAATGCGATACGTGTTCAGGTTGAGCGTGGTGATTTTGCCGTCGGGGGCTTTCACTTCTTCGTGCAGCCCGTAGCCCGCGCTCATTGCCATGCCGCCGTAAATCTGCCCGCGCACCATCTCCGGATTCACCGCGCGGCCCACATCGTGCGCGGCGACGGCGTTGAGCAACTTCACCTTCCTGGACTTTTTATTCACGGTCAGCTCGACCGCCTGGCAGCCATAGACCCACGTGAAATACGCGTCGCCCTGGCCCGTGTGTTCGTCCCAGGTCACGCGCGGCGCTTTGAAAGTGCCAAACGCAAACGGAAACTGCTGCATCTGCCACATCTGCCGCATCGCATCGTCAAACGCGATGCGGTCGGTGTCCGACCTCCCACAGATGAAATTGTCTTTGAACCGCACTTCCCCCGCCGTGCAACCCAGCTTCCCGCAAAACGCTTCGGCGATTTTCTTTTTCAACTCGCGCGCCGCAAGTGTCACCGCGCCGCCACCCATGATTGTGCCGCGGGAGGCGACCGTCGTGCCGCTGTCGGGAATATTCGAGGTCGAAGAGCGCCGGTAGCGGATCCGATCCAGGTCCACGCCCAACTCCTCCGCGAGCAACAGCGACATCGCCGACTCCGCGCCTTGCCCGTTTTCGTGAACGCCGACTTCGACGAAGATTGAGCCGTCGGCTTGTGCGTTGATGATGGCCGCGCAAAAATCCACGCCCTCGGCGCCGAGGCTCACGCCGCGATAACTCATCGCCAGCCCGATGCCGTAAAGCTCGTCGGAATTGCCTTTGCCGCGCGCACATTTTGCGAGTTTCTTTTCGTAATCCATTTCGCGCAGCACGGTGTCCAGTGCCTGCTCCATGGCAACCTTGTGCCCGTCGAGCTTTTGCCCGGTGATGGTCACGCTGCCCTGACGCACCATGTTGCGGCGGCGGAATTCAATTCCCGAAAGGCCGGCCCGCTGCGCCGCGATCTCGACCATTTGCTCGATGACGAAATTCATTTGCGGCGAGCCGAACCCGCGCATCGCGCCGGCGACGACGTTGTTCGTGTAAACGCCGAACGTGTCGCAGTGGACATTCTCGACGACGTAAGGCCCGCAGCATTGGACTGTCGAACGCCACGTGACCCACGGCGTGACCGAGCAATACGCGCCGCCGTCCGCGACGATGCGGCATTGCACGGCCGTGATGCGGCCCGCCTTTGTCACGCCCATCTTGTAGCACACGCGATACGGATGGCGCTTGTAACTCTCGCGCATGGACCAGTCGCGGCGATAAATCATCTTCACCGGGCGATTCAACAGCTTTGCGGCGAGGGCGGTGCGCGCGCAAACGATGGCAGCGGTGTCGTCCTTGCCGCCGAAACCGCCGCCCATGGGCGTGCCGATGATTTCAACTTCCGAAAGTGGAATTCCGAGGCACGCTGCCACAAATCGGCGCGTGCTGAACGGATGCTGCATGCTGCCGTAAATTTCGATGACGCCATCCGTGGAACGCGGCACGCAAGCTGCCGCCTCGGTTTCCATGTAGGCATGCTCGACGGTCTGCGTCTGGAACTTTTCCTCGATGACAAAATCTGCCTGGTGGAAACCTGCTTCGACATCGCCGCGCCGGACGACGTGCGTGTTGACGATATTCGTGCCGTGGTTTTCATGGACGAGTGGCGCACCCGGCAACATCGCGGCCTCCGGATCGAGCACGGCGGGCAGCGGTTCGACATTCACCTTCACCAATTGCGCCGCGTGAATCGCAATCTCGCGCGTTTCCGCGACGACGACGGCGACAACATCGCCGTGGTAACGAATCTTGTCGTCAGCGAAGATGCGGAAATCGCGGATGATCTGGCCGAAACGGTTTGTCCCCGGCACATCCTTCGCGGTCAGCACGCGGACGACACCGGGAACACTCTCGGCAGCGCGAGAGTCAATCGCATTGATCCGCGCGTGAACGAAATCGGAATACGCGGGAGCGGCGTGGAGCACGTTGGCGAATTTCAGGTCGTCGGTGAACTTCGCCCGGCCGGTCACCTTGGCATACGCATCGTTGCGCCAGCTTTTCTGTTGGGTTGCGGTGCTCATGCTTTTCCGCCTGGTGACGTACTCCTCATCCGGCCTGCGGCCACCTTCTCCACGCTTGGGCGGGGGAAAGGACCGGACGGGGGCGATTTAGTTTTTCCGAGCGCTGCCTCGACACCGGCCAGCGTAGGCTCAACGGCCTCTGGCAAATGAACATTGCGCATCGCTGCCTCAACATCCTTGAGTCCGTGGCCCGTGACAAGCAGAACAATTTGGGCTTTGCGGCCAACCCGTTTTGTGCTGTGAAGCTTCCCCAGCGCGGCGACCACCGTCGAAGACGCCGGCTCGGCAAAGATGCCGGTCGTCGCCGCCAGCACGCCCTGCGCCTGCAAAATCTCGTCATCGCTGACCGTGAGGGAAAACCCGCCGCTCTCCAGCACGGCTTTTCGCGCCAGGTGCGCATTCGAGGGGATCGAAACAGAAATGGAATCCGCAATCGTGTCTGGATTCGCCGCGTTTTCGTAAATGCCGGACTCGATGTAGTGATGGATGGCGTTCGACTTCTCGGCCTGGACGCAGATGAGCCGCGGCAGCCGCGAAATCAAGCCCGCCGTCTTCAGATCGCAGAACGCCTTGTGCACACCGCTGATGATCACGCCGTCACCAACGGGAACAAGAATCGCGTCCGGCACGCACCAGTTATTCTGTTGCCAGATTTCCAGGCCGACGGTTTTCTTGCCCTCGATGGTAAGCGGATGATACGCGGTATTGCGACTCAGCCCGCCGCGTTTCGTCGTGTATTCGAGCGAAAGTCCGAACGCGTCGTCATACGTGCCCTTCACCAGAACGACCGTCGCGCCATAGAGAATCATCTGCACGAGCTTCGCCTTCGGCGCGTTCTCGGGAACGAAGATGAGCGCACGCTTGCCGGCAGCGGCACAAACGGCGGCCAGCGCGCTGGCGGCATTGCCGGTGGAGGCGGTGACGATGGTTTTCTCCTTCAGCCGATTCGCCTCGGCCACGACAAGGAACGACGCGCGGTCTTTGAGCGACGCGCTGGGATTCAGCCCGTCGTTCTTGAGCCAGAACGTCGGCGAAGCCGAGTTCGTTTCCGAGCGCCGCGGATTTAAAGAACGGCGTGTTGCCGACGGGAATCGGCGGAAAGAATTTCTCTTCCACGGCCGAGAACAAATTCCAGTCAGGCTTCTGCCGGTTAAACTTTTTCCGGATGGCGCCGTAGTCGAATTGCACTGAGAGCACACCAACAAGCGGTATCCCCGGACGATATTGCTTCGCGCAGGCCGGGCAGAGGTATCGCACTTCATCCCGCCGGTAAGTTTTCCCGCACGTGCTGCACTGGTAAATGAATTTGGTCATTTAGACTTTTCCATTCAGCTTCGCGACGAGTGCCGCATAAAACGCAACTGCGCCGCTCAGGTGTTCGACGGGACAAGCTTCGTTGGCCGCGTGGGCATAAACTTCGTTGCCCGGACCGAGCCCGAGGCACGGAATTCCCTTCATGCCGGAAATCGCCACGCCGTTCGTGCTGAACGTCCACTTGTCCACAAACGGCTTTTTGCCGAGCACGCCCGCGTAGGCTGCTACCGCGTTCCTGAGATACGGAGATTTTTCACCGAGCGCCCAGGTCGGGTAGTATTTTTCGGTCGGATACACCTTGCCCGTATAAGCCGCCTCTTCGTATTTGAGCACGTAAACCTTCGCATCCGGATAACCAGCGCGCTTTGCCGCGTCCCGGACTTCCGCAATGGCGCTCGCCTTCGTCTCGCCATACGTGAGCCGGCGGTCCAGATGAATGCCCGCTCCGTCGGCGACTGCGCACTGCGATGGGGACGAGGATTTCACTTCCGAAATCGTGACCGTGCCCTTGCCGAGGAACGGATCGCGTCTGAGCCGTTCGTTGAGTTTTTCAATTTCAAGCGCGATGCGGGCAATTTTGTAAATCGCGTTGTCGCCGCGTTCCGGCGCAGAACCATGACAGCTCTTGCCCTTCACCTCGACGCGGATCTCCATGCGACCGCGATGGCCGCGATAGATGTTCATGTTCGTCGGTTCGGTGATAACAACGAGTTCGGGTTTCAACTTCTCAACATTGAGCAGGTATTGCCAGCAAAGGCCGTCGCAGTCTTCCTCCATGACCGTGCCGGTGAAATAAATCGTGAACCGGTCGTTCAGGCCGAGTTCCTTGATGATCCGGCCTGCGTGAATCATCGTAGCGACGCCGCTCTTTTGATCCACTGCGCCGCGACCCCACACCTTGCCGGTCTTCACGAACGGCTTGAACGGATCAAAATTCCATTGCGAGAGGTCGCCGGGATAAACAACGTCCACGTGGCCGTCGAAGGCGATTACACGTTTGCCCCGGCCGATGCGGCCAATGATGTTGCCGAGACCGTCAATACGGATTCCGTCAAAGCCAATCTTCTGCATCTCCTTTTTGATGACGGCGATGACGTTCTTTTCCTTGGAGGAGAAGGATTGGGTGCGAACCAGATCGCACAGAAACCGTGCGGTGTCTTTCTCCATCAGCTTGGCGCGTTTCCGGATCAGGTCGTAGGTGATTGGGCCGGTTGTTTGTTTCATGGTTTTCATAGTTACATTCTTTTCCATAAATTTTTTGCCAGTTCGCGAGCACGGGCATTCACGCGCCCTTCGTCGAGGTTCAGCGCGAGTTTCCGGTTCTCCATCAACACCCGGCCGCCGACGATGGTGGTGTCAGCGTCAGTCTGGGAAATGCCGAACACGAGATGGCCGAGAACATTTTCGCTCTCCAACGGCGTCGGCGGGTCGTAATCGAATATCGCAATGTCTCCGGCGGCGCCTTCACAAATCTCGCCGAAGCGCAGACCGAAGATGCGCCCGGCGATCCTGGGATTGTTAGCGAGCAACGTACTCGCCACTTCATCGAATCCAACTGACGGATTCTCCGCCCGCAAATGCTGGCTCCACAGCGCGACGCGCAGTTCCTCAAGCATGTTCGTGGTCATCGCATCCGTGCCGAGGCCGACGAGCACGCCGCGCTTCATTAATTCGACGACGTTCGCCACGCCGACGGCGTTGTTCATGTTCGATTGCGGGTTGTGAACGACCGCGGTCCTCGTCTCCGCCAGCAAATCCATTTCGTGGCGGTTGACGTGAATGCAGTGCGCGGTGATGGAACGCGGGCCGAGGATTTCGAACTTCTTCAAGCGCTCGACCACGCGTTTGCCATGATGCCGCAGCGCCCAATCCTGATCGCTCTGTGCCTCGGCGACGTGAATGTGAAAGCCGGTGCGCAACTCGTGACCAAGGGTTGCAGCTTTTTCCATCGTGGCATCAGAAATTGTGAACGACGCGTGCAAACCGAAGAGCGCTTTCACGAGGGGGTCATTCTGCCGCTGGCACTGGCGGATGAATGACGCGTTCTCGGCCAGACCTTCCTTCGCGATGCCCACGCCGTCGCGATCCGAAAGCTCATAGCAGAGGCAGGCCCGCAAGCCGGATTCCCGCACGGCCCGCTCGATCGCGCCCAACGAGCCGATCACCGCACGCGGGCTGGCATGATGGTCAATCAGCGCCGTTGTGCCGTGACGAATCGAGCCGAGCAACGCGATCAGCGCGCTATAGTAACAATCTTCCGTCGTCAGCGCGGAATCCAGCCGCCACCAGAGATTCTTGAGCACCTGGTTGAAATCCCTGGAGGGCTTGGCCTTGGTCAGGCCGCGCGCGAAACTGCTGTAGAAATGGGTGTGCGCGTTGATGAAGCCCGGCAGGACAACCTTGCCCGTCGCATCAATGCGCTTGCCGCGGAAGTGTTTGATTGCCTTCTTCGGCGCGACCCTGGCCACAAGACCGTTCTTGATGAGAACGGAATGGCCGCGCAGAACCCTGGAGGTTTTTCCCAGGGTCAGCACGGTTCCGTTTTCGATGAGCAGGGAATCGGGCATGATTTCAACCTTCGTTTAGCGCAGCCAGTTCCTGCGGCGTGCGGTCGCGCATCGAGATGGCGCCGGCAAAGCATTTCTGCGCGCAAAGCGAGCAGCCGACGCAGTGACTCGCATCAAACATCGGAACGCCGTGACTGTCCAGTACGATGGCCTGATACGGACAGCGTGCGCAGTTGCCGCAATGCTGGCAGAGCGTGGCGACGACCTGCGGGAGCTTCTTCGTGGGCGACAACGCGCCAAAGTCGGCGATCGGATTCGGCAGCGCCGAGCCGATGAGTTCTTTCACCGAGCGAAAGCCGCGCTCCTCCATCAGATAGCTGAGGCCGCAATGAAGTTCGTCCACGTAGCCCAGGCCATACTTCATCACCGCGGTGCAGAACTGGACGGTCTGCGCGCCGAGCGCGAGGAAGTTCGCGGCGTCCTGGTAGCTCATCGCGCCGCCGTTGCCCGAGACGGTGATGCCCATGCTGGAGACTTTGGCAAGTGTGAGATTACTGATCGGCAAAACGCCTTCGCCCGACATGCCGATGACGACGCCTTCCTCCCACCGGCGGTTCGCTGCTTTGCGAAACGCGAGCGACGGAAAACTGTTGGCAAGCGTGACGCCGGCCTTCTTGTTCCGATAACGCGCGAAAACTTCATGAATTGCCTTGATGATCGGCTGAATCGCGGTAACAGCGGCAGTGAGCTTGAACAGCTTTGGATTGTCGTCTGCGCTCGCCTCCATGACCCAATCAATAATCTTCGCGGTCAGTCCGGCGTTTTGCGAAACCACGTCGCCGTGTGTGCCGTCGCCACCTTGCGGACAGGACAGGCTGTATTCGACGCCCATCGCTCCGGCGTCTTGCAGTTTATGCGTGTTGGATTGCCAGACGCGCTTGTCCGCCTCGTCGTGACCAGTGACCGGGCCGCCGGTGGAGGCGAGCGTGAGACGATCGGGAAATTCCTTCACGAGTTTCGCGATTTCGCGGCAGACACGGTCGAGCGAATGGCCGGAAACGTTGTCGCAATTGCCATAGGTCGAAGGCGTCAGTGCGAACATGTAGCCGGCGGGAATGTGAATCGGCACGTTGTCGAATGCGGTCTTCATCACGCCCCCGGACCAACCGCGCTCGTAGGCCTCGTGCATCTGCTCGTAACCGTCCGAGTGCGGCGCGGCGGAGAGCAGGAACGGCGAAAGAATCCTGCGGCCAAAGAAATCGGCATCGAGTGGCACAGGGCGCAGCGGCACACCGGACAGGATGACCCGACTCTTTGCGCGATTCTTGAACTTCGGTCGCGCTTCGCCGCGAATGAACGCATCGGCTTCAACGGCGGCGTTCTTGCCGCTGGCGACGGACTCCACCACCGTTGCCGCGCCAAGCACCATGTCGCCGGCGTAGAAAACACCCCTGGCTTTAGTGACAGGCAGTTTGGGACGGCTGCCGATGGCGGAAATCACGAGGTCGAACTCACGAAAGACTGGCGATTCCTTTTTGCTAACGACAAAATTCTCCGGTCGCGACTCATTGCCGGCGGGCAGCATCATGCGCTCGAGGCGAAGGCCAGTGACGCGCCTGCCGTGATGAACGACGGCCAGCGGCCTGGAGCAAGTCGCGATCTCGACGCCGTGTTCCAGCAGCAAGTCGCGCTCATATTGCGTCAATGGCATGTCCTGCTGCCGGCGCCGATAGATCAATTCGACCGACGCCGCGCCGAGCCGCTTGGCCGTCGTCGCGCAATCCGCGGCTACCGCTCCACCGCCAAGGACGGCGACCTTTTTGCCTTTGAGCTTGAGCTTCTTCTGGTTTTCCAGAAACGCCTGCCACGACAGCGCGAGCTCCCCGCCGGGAATGTTCAGCTTGAACGGTTCAGTCAGGCCAGCGCACACGACGACGGCATCGAAACTGGTAGCGGCAGGCGTCCCGCCTGCCGTAGAGGGCGGCATCTTGCCGCCCGGTCGGACGCACAACAATTTAACGCGCTTCGTATTTGCGCCGCCATTTCCACCGGGCTGGAAGCCCGGCTCGACGGCAGGCAGGATGCCTGCCGCTACGGTTGCAACAACGCCGTGCTTGAATTCCACATCACCCAGCGTTTTCAAAAACGCGATGTCCGCGCGCACAACCTGCTTGTTCAGCCGGAAGTCAGGGATGAGATTCATCGCTCCGCCAAGCCGTTTCTGCTGCTCATAAACCGTGACTTTGTAACCGCGCTGGGCGAGCACGCTGGCCGCGCCCAATCCTGCGGGACCTCCGCCAATGATGCCGACGGTTTTGCCGTTCCACTCAGCACGTTTAAAATCAGCCATCCCGACTTCGTTGGCCCTTTTGAGGACTGAGGCTTGAACAGCCGGAATTTCAATCGGCCGGTCGAAAGTTCGCCGCGCGCACGCTTTCATGCAGAAGTAATCCGGGCAAACCACGCCGCAAACCCAGCCGAGCGGATTTGCGCCCATGATCATCGCGGCGGAACGTCGCAAATCTGATTTCCCGCCAATCCGCGCGGCCATGATGAAATCCGCAGGCGAACAATGCGCGGGACAGGCTTCCTGACAGGGTTTTCCCTCGCAATAGACACACCGCTCCAGTTCCGCCCGGAACCGGGCGTCGGTGAGAGAACCGTCAGCTTTTTTCATAAAGCACCCACCATAGCAGCCAGATTATCATGGTGTCAAAATGATGGCGCCCCCACACGTTTATTGGCCAGTGTTTAGCATTTTTTGGTATGCAAAGACTCTTTGATTGACACCAGCCTGCCACCGGCCATTAGTAAAGCATGTCGGTCACTTTTGAGGACATCAGAATTGCGGCGGAGCGAATTGCGGGTCAAGTCATTCAATCCCCGTGCCCGCGTTCCATTCCGCTGTCCGAAGCTACGGGATTAAACGTCTATTGCAAACTGGAATACCTGCAACGCACCGGCAGTTTCAAGGAACGCGGCGCCCGCAATGCCCTCCTGTCACTTCCGGCGAAACAGAAAAAACACGGCGTGATCGCTGCGTCCGCAGGGAATCATGCCCTCGGCCTGTCTTATCACGGCCAGTTGCTAGGCATTCCGGTTACGGTCGTGATGCCCCGCTTCGCGCCGCTGATGAAAGTGGCAAATTGCCGGCGCTTGGGAGCCACGGTCGTGCTGTACGGCCCCGATCTCGCCGAAGCGCGCCTGCGTGCGGACGAAATCGCCGCCGAAAAAAACCTCCGGTACATCAACGGATACGACGATCCCGCCATTATCGCCGGGCAGGGAACTCTTGGCCTGGAGATTGCCGCGCAGGTTCCGGACGTCGAGGCGGTGATTGTTCCCATCGGCGGCGCCGGGTTGGTTGCCGGGCTGGCACTCGCCTTGAAAACCCTCAAACCACGGGTGCGGATAATCGGAGTGGAACCCGAACGCGCCGCCAGCTTCACTGCGGCTCAAGCTGCCGGCCGGCCCGTGCCGGTTGAAGTTCAACCCACGCTCGCGGACGGATTGGCGGTGCCGCAGGTCGGCAAACACGCCTTTGCCATCGCCCGCAAACTGGTGGACAAAACCCTGCTCGTCGGCGAGCACGAGCTTGCGCTTGCCATATTGCGTCTCATGGAACTTGAAAAGGCGGTGGTCGAAGGCGCTGGCGCCGCCCCGCTCGCTGCCTGCCTGGCCGGTCTGGTGCCGGAACTGAAAGGAAAGAACGTCGTGCTGCCATTGTGCGGCGGCAACATTGACATTCCCATTCTCGGCCGGATCCTGGAACGGGGCCTGGCCTCGGACGGACGGCTTTCCCGCTTCACGGCAACGATCAGCGATCGTCCGGGCGGGCTGGCGCGGTTTGCCGGATTGCTCGCTGAAACCGGCGCGAGCATTCTGGAAATTTCCCACGATCGCGCATTCTCCAGCGACGACATCACGACGGTAAGTGTGCATTGCGTGGTCGAAACCCGGGACACCGCTCACATTGCCATCATCCGCGAACGCCTCGATAAGGAAGGGTTTCGGGTGTCGGCGCAATGAACGCCGTAAATTCCCAGTGAAAACGCTCGTCATCGCCATCGGCGGCAACTCGCTCATCAAGGACGCGCAACACATGAGCGTGCCCGACCAGTATGCTGCCGTGGTCAAAACCGTCCGGCCTATCACCGACCTGCTGGAACAGCGCTATCACGTCGTCATCACTCACGGGAACGGGCCGCAGGTTGGTTTCATTCTGCTCCGCAGCGAACACTCGCGCGGCATCCTGCACCAGGTGCCCCTCGATTCCATTGTCGCCGATACCCAGGGCGCGCTCGGCTACCAGATTCAGCAGGCGCTCGAGAACGAGTTCCGCCGCCGACGCCTGAAGAAATCGGTAGCGACCGTGGTGACCCAGACGCTCGTGAACCGCGACGACGACGCCTTTGCCAGCCCGGGCAAACCCATCGGTGAATTTTACACGCGCGAACAGGCGGAGGACCGGATGCGGGTTGAGAAATGGACGATGATTGAGGACGCTGGCCGTGGCTGGCGGCGGGTGGTCGCTTCGCCAACCCCCGTGCGCATCATCGAGTCTGAAGTTGTCGGGCACCTGGTCAAGGACGGCTATGTCGTCATTGCGGCAGGCGGTGGTGGCATTCCCGTGGTGGCAGACGAGAAAGGCATCCTTCGTGGAGTTGCGGCCGTGATTGATAAAGACCTTGCTTCTGCTGTGTTGGCCAAAGAAATCGGCGCCGACATGCTGGTGATTTCCACCGCCGTTGAAAAGGTCTGCCTGAACTTCGGGACACCCGGGCAACGGGCGCTCGACTCGATGACCGTGGCCGAAGCCAGGCGGTACATGGCCGAAGGCCATTTCAAACCAGGTTCGATGCTCCCCAAAATTGAAGCGTGCGTCCAATTCGTCATGAACAGCCGTCGTGAAGCTCTGATTACCTGCCCCGAAGCACTCCCAGCCGCATTGGACGGCCACACCGGCACCCGCCTGGTTCCTTAGCTCCGTTCCCATCGGATCTCCACAACGGAACTGTAAGTTTTCGAGACGGGAAACTTTCGTCGGTATCGCCTACACTCGCTGTCTTGCCTGCCCCATTGACCCACCGCGCCATCATGGCTTGTAACCGTGAGCCTTGGCCGGCCAGGCGGCGACGAACAGAAGTGTTCCAATCATTGCACAACCAATCAATCCCGCAAAGCCCGCGTTCCAGCCGTAATGTTGGACGACAAATCCCAAGCCCCAGCCCGAAAGCACGGTACTTGCGTAACCGAAAATGCTGGTCAAACCAACCGCGGTAGCGGCGGCGCGTTTAGTGGCAAGATTGACACAGGCGATGGCCAGCAGACATTGCGGGCCATAGACAAAAAACCCCGTGGCGCAAAGCAGGCCGGTAATGAGCAACTCTGATTGCGTTTGAATTTTCCACAATAGAAAAACCGAGACGCCTGCGAGCGCCATATAAACGACGCAGGCGCGCGCGGCGCGTCCGCCGAGAAAACGGTCGGTGATCCAGCCGCCGAGGAGAGCGCCAACTGCCCCAAATCCTTCAAAACCCGCCATCATCCAGGCGGCTTGCATGATTTTGATGTGTTTGGCTTCCAGCAGCATGGTCGGTCCCCAATCAAACACGGCGTAGCGGATGGTATAGACGAAGAAGTTCGCCATCGAGAGCATCCAGATATATTTGTTGCAAAATACCTGCCGGAACACAAAAGCCTTGAAATCCTCGCGTGATTTTTTCTCCGGCAAGTCAACGTGCGTGCCTTCAAATTCCGGCAGCCCGACCGAGGGCGGTGTGTCGGGGAGCATGAACCAAAGCAAAATGGCGACGGCAATCGCAATCGCCGCCGGAACAAAAAAGCAGAGCCGCCAGTTGGCCGCGAAAAGAATTCCGCTGACGAGAAATCCGCAAAGCAGAACAACTCCGATGCTGCCGACGTTGTGGGATATGTTCCAGATGGAAAATTTGGTCGCAAGCTGTTTGGGTGGAAACCAATTGGCAATCAATCGCGCACACGGCGGAAAACCCATGCCCTGAAACCAGCCGTTCAGCATCCAGACGAGGCCGAACGCCACGACAGTCGAACTCAAGCCAAACCAGATGTTGAGGAACGCCGAGGCGAGCAGTGCGGTGGCCATGAAGACGGCGGCGTTCGCGCGATCGGCGAGAAAACCGTTCGCGAATTTGGACACGCCGTAAATCACGCCGTGCAGCGTCAGGAACAGTCCAAGGTTTTCCTTGGTGATGCCGAGGCCTTTCTCCATGAATGGCATGGCGATGCCGAGATTTTTGCGGACGAAATAAAACGTGGCGTAGCCGACAATGGAGAAAAAGAGAACGCGCTTCTGCCAGTAGCGGTATTTCGCTGCGATTTCCGCCGGGTCGGCGAGCGTGACCGGTGCGGGCGAAGCGGGCTGGAAAATTCCAAGCCAGCCCCGACGCGCGGAGCGCACCGTTGGTTTGACGCTGGCCAGTTCAGGAGTCATTTGCGGGCAAGGTGTCAGTCCATTCGAAACTCGTCCAGCAGAAGAAAGCAAAATCAAAATCATCCTGCTTATCAAAAAAACGCGGGCGCCAATCTGGCGAGACTCTGATTTTTTAAGAAAACATTTTACTTGCAGCCAAGCCGTCCACACAGACCGTGAAAGCGGCGTTGCGGTTGGTCAAAACCCCGTTCAAACCTTATAGGTTCAAAAAAAACTCAACCGTACCTATTCTTAGCCTGTACCGAGAAAGGGTTTCTGGACATTGACGGCAATTCAAGCGCTTATTCTAATCCTGCAAGGATTGGAGGTGAACGCCCGCTTGGCCGCTTCGATGCATTGCTCGACTTATCCGGCGGCTCTCCACATTGCACCCGCCGCCCGCCGCATTTCGGCAACGCAGCACGATATGCCCAGCCTTATTTGCGAAGAGTCCTCCGATGGGTTACTCTCTCGCCATGAGGATCAAGCTTCTGTTCGTCTCGTCCGGAATTGTTTTCATACTCATCGCCGCCCCCTTGCTGCGTGCCGACCAGGTGGAAATGCAAAATGGCGACCGTTACTTTGGCAAGGTGTTGTCCGTGTCCGCGGACACCGTGGTGTTGGAAAGCGAAGTGTTGGGCAAAATAGATGTACCGCGCAAAAAAGTCGCGAGCCTTGCGTTTGGCACGAACGCCGCCGCACCGAAAATGGCAGCCATGGTCGCGCAAGTCTCCGCGCCAACCAATCTTCCATTCGCTGCTTCGTTGCCCGCCTTGGCGGGCACTAACACGGATTTGTCCGCTGCGTTTCGCAGTCTGGGTGAGAACACCAATTTTGTCCGGCAAATTCGTGAGCAAATGCTTGCCGGCAGTCCCGGAGCAGCCAGCAACTACGACGAGATGCTCAGTGGCTTGATGAATGGGAAGCTGAACATGAATGACCTTCGACGCGAAGCAAAGTCGTCGGCGGACCAATTGCGCGCGCTCAAGCGCGACCTCGGTCCCGAAGCCGGCGATTCACTCGATGGCTATCTGGAGGTACTGGATAATTTTCTAAAAGAAACTGCTGCCGAGCCAACGAGCAGCACCCCCGCTCCTCAGCCACAAACGCCAGTCCATTAGCCCGAATTCACGGGAAACAATCTGCTGATGCACCGGCGGTCAACTTATCTTTTTGTATTCACTGAGTATCTTCGATACAAGACCTTTTTTATGCTCGGAAGCATCGATTTTGATGTGAGCATATTTTTCATATAACTTTTCTCGTTGGGCGAGAAGTTTCTCAAAAGTCATTCCTGCAGCCATCCCTACCAAATGGGGTTCACCCCGATTATCAAAGCGCCTTTTTATATTTTTCAGTGAGTCAGACAGATAAACAATGAATGAAATCCTGTCCAACACCTCCATCGCCTTCGGTGAATATATGACGCTGCCACCGGTATCAATAATAGTATTGGTTTTGTCCTGCAGAGAAACGATAACACTTTCCTCCATCCCAATAAACGCCGTGTCGGACAGCAAATTCTTATCGGCGCCCATTTTCCCGGCTTCTTTGGTGATCAGGTCATCGGCAGAAATATATTTATAACTTAATTTGTCTGCCAACGCCCTGGATGTAAAACTTTTCCCCACCCCAGCCATCCCGATGAGCGATATATTTCTTTTCATGACTTTAATTTAACAAATTTCGGGTGTTCATTTAATCAAAAAATATCTGGCGCTGTTGAAGTCTGGTGCGTTTGCACCCGACGGTAATCTGCGGACAGTTTGTGTTATTTGCCGTGGCCTGTTCCCGGAGTAGAAGAACAAAAAAACTACCCGCAATTAATCGTATCAAAATGCCCCCCTGCGCTCGCCACAATGCTCTGCTATACGCCGCATTTGCCCCTAGTGCGACGATTTGAACTGTGTGGTAGGACGGGGGGAAACACCGTTTTCATCCAATAAATCCGGTTTTCCCGGATTGGCTTCGCAAGACAATGTTATTGACTTGCAATGGAGTTGCATAAACAAAGGCTGTCATCTATGTTAACACAATGAAAAGCGCAGAATCCAATGGATGCAGGCAAAAAGCAGGCTCTGCGGGTGACTTTTGATAGTCGTTTGAAGCTGGAGTTTCACGGCGCGAAGGTCACGTCAGACGCCGGGTTGTTGGCCGATCGGGAACTGGATGCGGCGCTGGGTCTGACCGATCGGGGGGAGGATCTGCTCAACGATTGGCGCACGAGCCGCGTCAACCGCGCAGCAACGCCGACGGGCTTCACCTTGATTGAACTGCTGGTGGTCATTGCCATCATCGCCATCCTGGCGGCGATTCTGCTGCCGGCACTGCAGTCAGCCAAGGCCCGGGCGATTCAGATGCAGTGCGCGTCGAATATGCGCCAGTCCGGCCTGGGATTCCCCAATTTTGCCAATGACCATGGCGATATGTACCCGCCGGCGGGCTGGGCGGGCGCGTCTTTTCAATTGTCCTGGGATAGCTGGATTAACAGATACATCGGCGGCAATTTGTCGGATAATGAAATTATGAACGGCGGAGGCGTTTTTTTCGATGGAGATTTCCCTGGAGCGGACGCGGCCCCGCATATTCTGGTATGCCCGGCAGATCAATTCCCCAAAGTGAATTGGATGGGCGGCATCAGTCCCTGGTTTTCACTGCGGTCTTACGCCATGGTGGCATGTGGCCCCAACTGGCAATCGCAGTGGCAGGTTCCCACGACGCAGGCGCTGCCGGACCTTACCAAGCCCGGGTCCTTGGGCGTTGGCATTTATTGGCAGGACAGCGGTTCACCAAGCTCGCCAAACTGGGATGCCAAAGGTTATCTAACAACCGTGGTGCGCGATCCGGCGGGAACCCTCCTGCTGGTGGAAAACACCAGCGGACAGCAATGCGCGGGCAATATTTGGACTTGTGTATGCTACGGGTGCCAGACTTCGGCCAATGGCACAGCCGAGATGCTTCAGGTTGACACCACCGCGCCGCCACAGAACCCGGAATCCGGCACCAGCGTGAATCAAGGCAACCTTTTGTATAAAGCGCATCAGAACCATTTCAGTTATGCGTACCACGACGGCCACGTCGAAATTCACAGGATGGAGGAAACGATTGGAACCGGAACCCTCCTCGCTCCCAAAGGAATGTGGAGCGTCGCGGTGGGAGATTGATTTTCCGGCAGCGGGCTGCTTTTTGAATTACCGATTCACAATTTGAATGGCAGGGCCGCGACCAGCCCGTCCGCAGCAGTGCTGCGGTGGACAGGTTGTCCCTGCCAGCCCCCCAACAGCTCACAACGGTTTTTTCCCTAATAAAACCGATGCGAAATGGCGGGTTCGTCCAGCGAAGTTCACCAGTGCAAATGGGCAGGTTATGTCTTACTTTGACCCGTTTCAATGTCCCTGTTTTCACAAAAACATTGAATTTATTACACTAAAGTGAAGTGGTGGCTGGGGGCGGAATCGGACTTTTAAGAGGCCGAATTCGCGTTAAAAATACCAATTTTTATCAGCTAGTCAAGCACTAGGACGCCACTAGGATGTCACTAGGCGTTCACTACTGTTTATACACAGTCTCATACACAGTTTCAATCCCCATTGTTCATGTGCCAGGTCCACCCATAATTATTTATACATCAATTACAAAGGAACAATACAAATACCGACTATTCAGGAGATGGCTTCTGCGTTGCCAGCTTCAGGAAGTTGAATCCCAGGAGGTACTGAGTACCAAGAGCCTTTTGCGCTGCGGCGTTAGCCCCAACGAGCTTGAAAGTTATGGTGTGTCTGCCTGGATTCAGGGAGACTTGACCAAGATCGAGCATTGGCGCAAGCCGGACGACAGGCGCGTAGCAGTCCACGCCTCTTGACAAGGTCTTGCCATCGAGCAAAACGTCAAAAACTCCGTAGTCTGAAGCTTGCGTCAATTGTATCAGAATATGCCGAATTCTTGGCTCGCGCGTTTCGAAGGTAAAGTCGAGCGCTTCGCCGATTTTCCCGTCCCACAGCCACTGTTCATTATTCCTCCAGTCTGTTCCATAGGGAAGCATATCCTGCACTCTGGCGCTGCTGGCATGGATAAGGAAATCTTGCTCCTCTTCGTAGATGCCATCGGTAGGCACCTTCAACTTCTTAGGTTCGGGCATAACGTAGTAATCCTCTCGCTGGCTCAGTGGAACCGGATGATAATCATCGGTCACGCCCGGAGTCTGGTACCAATAAGCGGTGGCATCGTAGAGCAAAGGCCAGTTGTTGCCGTGATACTTTTCAATGCATCCCTCGAAGCTCTTCTGAAACGGCACGTTGTCAGCTATTTGCCAACGAACCAAAGAAATGTGGCCAGTGTTGTTATGGTTTAGAGTTTGGCATTGAGTGGCGCTGTCAAAAACTCTGGGCGTGCCCCATGCAAATCCAAAATAGTCCTCCGAGCCCGTCCCGAAGGTGGAGGGGTCCTTTTCTCCATCTACGAAATACTTTTCGTCACCTTCACCCCACCAATACTTTCCGCCGATGACTTCTCGACGGAACCAAGCTGGATCGGGACACATCTCGGAAACCTTCTTAGCGTATCCTCCCGAGTTTTTGTCCCAGGCGTTATTGGGGTTCCAGACGTCGAGGTGCATGCCGCAGAATCGACCGGGACCATGCGTGAGAATCAACACTGGCCAGTCTGGATAGCGGTCTTTTGCATAGCGACCAACCCCGTCGGGGCCATAGTTGTCGCGGTGCCATTTGGCATGAAAACGGAGGAGTTTGTTCGCAGACTGGGTAAGTGGTTCATCAATGACTTTCAATGTGAGCCTTCGCGGCAAAAATCCTTCATTGGCAAGACGTATGACCGCCTTTGTTCCAAACGGCATATACCAAGAGGCGTACATTGAATCGCGTGACATTCCTTCCGGCAGGCCGCGAAAAGGATTCAACCCCGGCGCACTGCCAAAAAAGTCCCCAAGCGGGCACCACACGCTCGGTTGCTGTTCGCCATCCCAAGCAATAGAGAGAGTGATTTCCCGTAACATTCTTTCAACTCCGGCAGCGTTTGTCTCCCCGATGGAGCAGATGAAGCCAGAGATGGCCTGGGCACCCTCCAAAGTGAGTGCAGCCGTCTGGCCCGGAGCCAATAGGAACTCCCGTTCGGTCACCGTACTGTGGATTCCAGGAACAGGCGCCCCGCGTTCCATCCAGATACGGTTCGCTTCACTCAGTGCCTTGGTTTCCTCGTCGTTGAATGAACCTCGGAAACTTGCAACGACAGTATTCGACGCCAGTTTGGTGTAAGTAAATTGGAAATATGCGCCCCATCCCTTCTTAAGCACAATTTTGCATGATTCTTGATACGGAATCGGCACGAAACAGTTCCACCCCCCCGCCATGTTCCGAATCAGCTCGGGAAATCGAAACGGGCCATTTGTTGGGTCGAACAGGTTCTTGAAAGGTATGTCGAGCGCAGGCTCAGGCCTACCATCAATGATCATTTCGATCGCTCCATCCTCTGGCTTGGCAGACCAAATGCGCCAAATGATACCGGGCCCCTTTAGTTCCGCAGCAACAATATTCTCGCCCTCCTTTCGCACGTAGCCGCTCCCGTCGTTATTTGCTCCCCAATCCACATAGGTGTCTGTCGCAGCATCGTAGCGTGAGGCACGATCACGGCTTGTGGCAGAACCGCTGGTTTCACCAGCCAGTGGCGGTTGCGCCAGTGCCGTAAGGTCATAAAGCCGTCGTACGATGTCAGGGTAAGTTAGCCTCTCTGCATGCGTGGCTACTGAAGAAAGCAGAAGCATGACAGGCAAAACTGTGTTGAGTGACAGGAGAAAGTATCGTTTCATGGAAAGGGCTTTTTTTAAAGTTAAGAGTGCGCTCGACCTGCACAACGGGGCAACAGCAATTTTACGGGGCTTATGCTAAGTCTGTAGTAACAGCATTAGCACTTGTTACAACAACCCGCATGGCAAGTCCGGATCCGTGCGGCTTTCCCAGTGTTCATTGGACACTTTCTTGTCCTTCCGGCTGCGATTCAACGGGCGCAAATCTTCTTGGGTCGTTTTTTTGATGCCTTCGGCTTTGGTCAGGCTCTGCAAAGTATTCGTTCCAACCCCCACCCGTGTCCTTGCGCACAATGCTTTTCATCGCCGCGTTGGCCTCCAGGGCGGTGGCGTCAATGGCCACGGCCTACCAGCGCAAGAACCCTTTTTTACTCCTGGAACGGTTGAAGCCGGGGTTACCGCCCCATCACCGCCCAGCATCACCCGCCCCAATCTGTTTGGCCAAACCGGTTCTGTAGTGAAGACCTAGAAAATGCCAGCCCTCATTTCCAAGCACTTGCGCATTTTACCTCTTCGAATCCGCCAAGTCGGGCTAGACAAGATAGAGAATAGCTGCTATTACAGCTATCGCATGTGCCATCGACCACTTCAAAAACATGAAAGCAAGCCCTAAACACAGAGAAATAAGCCGACATCTCGAAACTGAGATAGCCAGCGGAAAATTTGGTGCCGGTTCACGCCTTCCCGGCGAGATTCAGTTGGTCAAGCAGTTCAGCGTCTCCCGCCCCACGGTTGCGCGGGCATTGCGTGATCTGGAAGGCAAAGGTTTGATCGAACGCCGTGCGGGTTCAGGCACTTATGTCTGCCCTACGAATCGTCAGACCGCGAAGTCACGCATTCTGGGATTGCTCGTGCCAGGTCTAGAGACAACGGAAATTTTTCAGATCATCTGCGGTGAAATTGCGAGCCTGGCACGCGTACATGACTACGGCGTGTTGTGGGGTGGATCCAGTCACCCTGGGGGGGACACCAATGCCAGCCTCGAGCACGCAGAGGTGTTGTGCAAGCAGTTCATTGACCGGGAACTCGCGGGAGTATTCTTTGCGCCGGCTGAATTTCAGTCTGGACAGGAAATGGCTAACCCTCGTCTTGCGGAATCACTCAGGGCGAAGGGTATCGCAGTCGTGTTGATTGATCGTGACCACCTGGATTTCCCTGGGCGAAGCGAATTTGACTTGGTGGGTCTGGATAATGTGGCGGGTGGTTATCTCCTGGCCGAGCATCTAATAAAACTCGGAGCCAACAGACTTTATTTCGTTGCGCGTCCGCTTTCCGCCCCGACCGTTGCTGCACGCATCGTTGGGGTTCGCGAGGCCATGGTGCGACATGGTATTGAGCCGGTAGCGGATTGGATTCGCTACGGCAACCCAGAAGACATGAAGTTTGTTCGCTCCTTGATTGCCGGACGATTGGCGGATGCATTCATCTGTGCGAACGACCTGACGGCCGCACAGTTGATGCGCACCATGGAAGGCGCTGGAGCAAAAATCCCGGGGGAGTTTCGCGTGGTCGGATTCGATGATATAAAGTTCGCCACACTGATATCACCACCCCTTACGACTATCCACCAACCGTGTCGCGACCTAGCTGTGATCGCGTTTCGCACTATGCTGGAGCGGTTGATGGAACCAAGCTTGCCCATACGCAGTATTCATTTGACCCCGCATCTCGTTGTCCGCGAGTCCTGCGGTGCCTACTTGGGTCGCCAAACCCGCGTAGCGGGAAGTAAGGCTTCGAAGTAAAACGGGGGCACAAAAGACAAGATGGAAGCCGCAACGGATTTGTGTGAGATTGTGCAACCGTATGCCGGACAGATCGCCGGACAGTTGAGGTGTTGGGATCGGCTGGTGGTGACGGGCACGCTGTTGGAGGTGGGTTATTCGGGCGCGTTGTCACCTAACCGCTAACACGAGACGGTTATTGGAAAACCCGCCTCGCTACGGGCCGGAACAGCGAGTTGGCGTTCAATATTTGATTTTCCATCTGTCGGGCCGGCATTGGCCGCCAGCTTCATCGAGCGCACCATCCCTGACAAACCCCAAAGCCGCCTCCAACGCTACCGCCCTGCCGCTAAAGGCCGCGCGTGGTTGCAATCGCAGGCATCGAAATCAGAGCAGAGTCCAACTTGATTGCCCGAAAGATGATAGGCCATCCTTGAAGAACTTCAGCGTGATACCAAGTGGCTCGCGCGCGCAACCGACGCGATAATGGGGCACTGGCGCCGAATAAATGCGAATGGATCAAGGACGGTTGAATCGGTCGCCGACTCGCTTGGAATTCAAGGGCGTGTCGCACAAGGGACAAATTGGAAATCTGCGAAATAGAAAATTAGGCGGTCAGAAATCGCTAGCTTTCCCTGACTTATCCAGCTATTCTGAAACCCAGAGATATGCGATTCAGCATCAATACTGTTCTCTTCGTTTCACCTTTTACGAACGGCAGCACTCGGCTCTTCCGTGCCTTCAAAAACTGGGGATTTGATGCGGTTGAACTGCTCCTCGAAGAGCCCGGCCATATTCGTCCGGTGTTTGTCAAGCGGGAGCTCGACAAGCATCGCCTGGCCTGCGGCTCGGTATGCGCGGCGATGAATCCGCAGCGCGATTTACGAGGAACTCAGACGAGTCAGGCGAACGGTGTCAAATATCTCTGTGCGTTGTTGGACCAAATGGTTGAACTCAATTGCCCGGTGCTGGGCGGACCCATTTATTCGTATGTAGGGCGCGCCGAATCCGTGACTCACGCTGAATACCGAAGGCAGTGGAAGCATGTCGTCAAAAACCTGAAAACTGTCACACGCTATGCGGAGGAACTTGGCAAGCTCGTTTGTCTGGAACCGCTGAATCGCTTCGAGACCGATTTTATCAACACAGTCGAGCAAGGACTCCGAATGATTTGCGACGTTGGCAGCCCGGCACTCAAACTCCACCTGGACACGTTCCACGCGAATATTGAGGAAAAGCATCAGGACGAAGCCGTTCGCCGGGCTGGCAAACATCTGGGCCACATTCATGCGTGCGCTTCAGATCGGGGAACGCCTGGAAAAGATCATATTGAGTGGAGAGCCATCGCTGCCGCGCTCAAGGCGATAGACTACCAGGGAGACATCGCCCTGGAATCCGTCACCTTGGATGTGCCGCGCATTGCGCGCAGCGCGGCCGTCTGGCGGCGCATGGAACCAACGCGGGACGAAATCGCCGTAGATGGGCTGAAATTTTTGAGAAAAACCTTTAAATAACCGGAAAAGCGAAGCGAGACGTCGCCGCCAATGAGAAACCGGATATACTTTCGCTGAATGGTGAATAGCGGCGAGGGGAGCGTGCCGGTGATGCCAGCGCCGTTCAGATACGTGTTGACCAGTCCGTTTCCGAGCCAGCCTTCCACCGTTTGCTGATTGGGCAACCTGCCCCAGCGCGCGCCGGAACCAAAGCAGGTTTCGGTCGCCGTCCAAACCCCACCCGGCAGCCACACGTACTTCGTCTCCTCGAAATCTGACGGCAGAACGGCCTGCGCAAAGAGTGAAGTGCCAGTCACCGCTAGAATGAAGAGAAGCGCAAGCCTTTGCCGATGGATTGCTTCCGCGTTTGCTATGATTGCTTTGAATTCATAAGAATTCGCTCAGCATTATTTCAAAATCGATTTCAGATGCCAAACGTTGAACGCATGGACCTTCGCACCGCTCTCCGGCCCGAAGACTTCCATGCCGCGACTGTTGGCGGATGGGAAGATTAAATCGGTGAATACTCGCTCACCATCGTTCACAAACACTTCCACCGAACAGGCATCCACGAAGATGTGTAAATTTACCTTTTCATTTCGCGTCGCCAACAGCGCGTTTTGCAAGCGGGAAGAGTTCGCATTCAAACCGCCGTTCCCCGAGTGCGTGCGATCCACAAACACCGTTCCGCGATCCCGATCTACCCCAATCACTGTCTCCTCCCCGGCACCTTTCAATACCTTCACGCCTTGAATTCCTTTGGTTGATGGATCAAATTCTACGACCAGTTCAAGTTGGTTACCCTCAATATGGTTTTTCTTTAGCCAGGCGTTTGCCTGGGCCATGTCACCACCTTTGAATTCAAAATGATGTTGCCGAAGCTTCTTCATTTCGCGAACTGGGTTCTGCACCAGGCGGACGCCTTCAGCGGTTCTGCGCAAACTGACTTCACGGGGAATGGACATGGCACCACGCCAGCGTGCGCCGGGGATCTCATCCGGCCAATGATTGATCCAGCCAATAAGAATCCGCCGTTGGTCAGCCTTTGGGAGGTCATTCCAAGTCGCCGTGGCGTACAAATCGGATCCATAGTCCAGCCAGAGCGCGGCTTGGAAAGCAGGACGCGCAGGTACATCCGCGAGGAGAATCTTTTGCACGTTGACGTGCTCCCAACCGCCAGTGGCATTGTCAACAATTTGCAACCTGGCCTCGTGGGTTTTAAACTCAGAAACATCCCAAGAATGCCATGTGAGATGTTCGTTACTGGAGGCAGTCCGCACCACTTTGCCGTCCACCAAAAGTTTCATGCAGGTCTCCTTTTGCGAGCCGCCGCCAATCAGAAAATCAATGTAAGAATTCGTGATTTGAAATGGAGGCGAAGTCAGTGTGCCGGTGCTGCCGTCTCCGTTATGAAAACTATTCGCCAGACCGCCGCCAAACGCCGTCCCTGTCCCCTGCCGGCCGCCAAAACTGTCGCCTTCAAAAGCCTCGAGCACGTGACCGGCGAAGACGAAATCGGTCACGGACTTGAAGAGCGAGTCCGGATCAGGAGTGAAATTGGTGCCGTCAAAGTTGCCGATGAAATATTGGGTGCCGGATTGTCCAGCTGGCGCGCCACCTCCGACATTCGCCACTAAAACAAACTCGGATTCATCAGCACTTCCATCCACCGGCAACGAAAAAAAATCCGGACATTCCCACGCGCCATCCGTAGCCCCTGCAGGACCAAAGTCACTTAATGACGTCCAATGCTTCAAGTCTGACGAATGATAAAACCGAATTTTGCGCTGATCTGAAAGCGCTACCACCATCAGCCAGCATTTCGCCGGCTCATACCAATGCACTTTGGGATCGCGAAAATCCTTGGAATTGATGTTGATGACAGGGTTGCCGGAATATTTCGTCCAAGTGCGGCCCTTGTCGTTGCTGTAGGCAACGCACTGGTATTGCAGGTTATTGCTCGTGTTATAGCCCGTGTAGATGGCGACGATCGGCGGTTTGCCGTTCTGCCCGAAGCCGCTGGTGTTTTTCCAGTCGACGACCGCGCTGCCGGAGAAGATCATCACGCTGTCCGACTCGGGCAGCGCGAGCGCGAGGTGCTTCCAATGCACCAGGTCGCTACCGACCGCATGACCCCAGCTCATGTGCCCCCATTTGTCCCCAAAGGGATTGTATTGATAAAAGAGATGATACTCGCCCTCGTAATACACCAGGCCGTTCGGGTCGTTCATCCAGTTTTTTTCGGGCGTAAAATGGTATTGCGGCCGGAATGGCTCGGTGTAATAACCCGCGTCGTTCGCAAGGCAGGCGTGGGTTGCAAGGAACATGGCTGCGAGCGCAACCACTGTAGGCCCGCGGCCAAAAAATTCCCGACGCACTCCCCGCAGGTGCCAGTCCCATTTGTGGTCGCGCAGCATGCAGGCCAGATGCAAGGCCACTAAGCCCAGGCGCCACCTAATAAGTTTCAGTCTGGATGCAGTTTTAATGAGAAAGAATCAGATTTGGACAGGGTGACCGTTTGCGGGGCCAACTGCCTCGCAGGACGTGAGTCACGGAAATGATCGCGCAGCTTTTTCGGCAATGCCGGCGTCCCGCCGGCACAACCGCAAATCCAGCCGGCCACTTCGGCGGCGAACGCGTGCACAGCGTCGAGGTCGTCACGGTGCAACAAGCCCAACACCAGCGCCGACGTGAACGCATCACCGGCACCGACGGTGTCCACGACCCTCGCAGCCACGGCAGATTGCTCCGACCAGCGGCCCGCTTGCAGAATCACACTACCGCCACTGCCGCGAGTCAGCACGACCACGCGTAATCCAAAGGCGTTGGCCAGTGACTCCATCTGTTTGCGAGGATTTCGCGGGAGCTGGAACATCTCGGCGACAACGGACAGTTCTTCCTCGTTCAATTTGAGCGCGTTGGCCATTTGCAGCGAGTGCTCAATGCCCTCGCGGTTGTAAAAGCCCTGGCGGAGATTGACATCAAAAACGCGCCATGCATCCGCCGCCGCGGCGCCCACCAAGCGCTGGATGGACTGGCGCGAAATTGTACTGCGCTGCGCCAGGCTGCCGAAGCAGATGGCATCCGCCTCGCGCACATCTGCGAGCGCCGGCGGGGTCACGGCGATGCGATCCCAAGCCACGTTTTCGTGGATGGTATATTCCGGAATTCCATCACCAATGAGGGATACAGTGACGGTACCGGTAGGCGCCGACTCGTCCACTTGCACGCCATCGGCGGGCAGGCCCATGGCCTTAATCCGCCGGATAATTTCGTGCCCGTAACGATCATTGCCGACGCGGCTGATGACTTGCGCTTGGGCGCCCAAGGCATGCGCGTGATAGGCGAAATTGCTCGGCGCACCCCCCACCTCTGCGCCATAGGGCAGGAGGTCCCACAGAAGTTCACCGACGCCAACAACTCTTAAATCTCATTCGTGACTTCTCCCCAGCATTACAAGGTTTGCGCCAGCGGCGCTGCTTGCGGATCGGGTTCTGTATCAATCCCTAGCTTGTGTTGCATCTGCTCCAATGAGATGCCCTTGGTTTCGGGCACCATGAGTTTCACCCAGACCAATTGCATCACCATCATGCCGCAGAAAAACAGGAACACGTACCCGGGCGGAAACACCGAGACGACCTTGGGAAATAAAGTGGTCAGCAAAGCCGCGCACGTCCAATGCGTGAAGCTGCCTAGTGCCTGCCCTTCGGCGCGATGTCGGTTTGGAAAGATCTCCGCAATGAACACCCAGATCACCGCCCCCTGCCCGACCGCGTGCGCGGCGATGAAGGCGAAGATGCAGCCGGGCACGATGCTGTAATGCCCGGTAAAGAAAGCCCACGCCGTGAGACCCAGTGAAGCGATGTAGCCAAACGACCCAATGTAAAGCAGCGTCCGACGCCCCAGCCGGTCTATGAGATAGAGACCGGCAAAGGTGAAAATCAGGTTGGTGACGCCTATTCCCACCGATTGTAGCAACGCCGCCTTAACGCCCAAGCCGGTCATCTCGAAAATCCGCGGCGCGAAGTAGAGTACCGCGTTGATGCCCGAGAACTGGTTGAAGAAAGCGATCAGGAATGCTAGCAGTATAGGAACACGCAGTTTCCGTGTCCAGAAACGCGAGGCAACCGCGCGCGCCGAGGACGACGCAAGAATCTCGTCCGCGTGCGCTTCGACCTGTGCCGGGCTGTCGTCCGGTTCGACGAGTTGGAGCACCTTTAATCCCGCCTCGCGGTCGCCTTTGCGTCCAATCAACCAGCGCGGGCTTTCGGGAAGGCCGAAGCACATCAAGGTGTAAAGCAGGGATGGAAACGCCGCCACCCCAAGCATCCACCGCCAGGCATTGGCGCCGAGGCCTGCCAGCAGCGCGTTCGAGGCGAAGGCTACGAGGATGCCGAAGACAATGTTGAACTGGAACATGCCCGCCAGCCGGCCGCGATACGCCGGGGGCGAAATCTCAGAGATGTAGAGCGGAGCGGCCACGGTCGAAATGCCGATGCCAAGGCCGCCGATGAAGCGGGCGGCAATGAACATCGCGACGCCGTTGGCGAATCCGCTTCCCACCGCTGAGATAAAGTAGAGCACGCCCACTGCCAACAGCGTCGCCTTGCGCCCGAATCGATCGGTTGGCCAGCCCCCTAGCAGCGCGCCCAGCACCGTGCCGTAGAGGGCCGAGGCCATGGCTACGCCATGGATTCCCGGAGTAAGATGCCAGAGCGCCTGCACAGTTTGCTCCGCGCCTGAAATGACGACGGTGTCAAAACCAAAAAGAAATCCGGCAAGCGCCGAAGTAATGGACCAGAAGAGGATTCGAATTTTCATGGCGTCACTATCCACCAGCGCATTGTTCCGGATCCCACCAGCAGTTGGTCACTGACCAGCGCGTTGTTGCGGATCCCAAAAGCGGGAGTTGATCAGTCCTTGTAGGCTGCCACCCGACGGGTCAGCAGGCGGATTGATCTCCCCATCTTTACGTGCTTCTACATGGCTGTCGGTGAAGACACAGTTGCCTACAGGCTTATGGCGCTGCGTGCACACACCTTCATACTCATGAGAAGCGCTTCCCTTGAGATTCATACATCCGTTGGGCCACCAAGCTGAGTAAGAGGTTCCTTGCGTGCCAGGTTTAGGTTCTTTGTCGCAAATCATTAACGTGTCGGACGGATGCCTCACGGCAGTGCGCGTGAACCATGTATTATCGTCGAATTTGTAGCTGCCAACTTGCACTTCCAACAACCCATAAGGATAGGCTCCAAGAAAGAAGTCGTTAAAACCGTAGCCGGCATAGTCACGATTAAACGACCAGGTCCACACCGTACCGTCAACCTCCTGCTGCGGCCCGCTTATGGCGGGACAAAGGAACAGGTTCGATTCCCCGATACCCCAACCAGAATAATCCAGAATATACTCACCCCACCAATTGGTTTCGGGGTTCCCACCTGGCGGAAGCGTAATCGCATCCCGCTGCGCCGGGAAGGTATCATTGAACCCATCGGTGTAAAACTGGAACATGATCCCGATCTGGCGCAAATTGTTCAAGCAGCCAATCTGCTGAGCCCTAGTTTTTGCGCTGTTCAGAGCGGGCAACAGCAAGGCTGCCAAAAGCGCGATAATGCCAATCACAACCAGTAGTTCGATCAGGGTAAAAGCCCGGCTCCTCGCCGATTCAGATGGGGCGCAATGGTTCATCATATTGGCTTTCATGGTTTTCTACGATTGAAAGTTGCCTTCAAATGGTGCCACCGACCGTGCGCTCCTGCACGGCCTATTTGATGAATGGACTCGAGATTCATGATCTTACTAAGTGAGCTTAAACGCCGATCACTCAAGCTCGCAAGAATTGAATCCACAGTAAGAATGATAGCTGTCATTACAACTTCCCACCCTGTCATTTCGCGTTTAATAATAAACTTCAACATAACCAAAACCAAACGTAACAAAGGCGGCACACGCGAAGTTGAAGACGACTGCATTGTTTTGTCGGACCTCTTACGGGCTACGCAAACGGTAGAATTCCACCGCATTCTGTAGCTTTAAGGTCAAGTTCGTTGATGTAACATACTCCGTACCCGCGATGTCAACCCAGTTTGTTCCCAATCCCGCAGTGAGGGGATTGGTCTGTGCCTGCAAAATCCATCCCTGAAAGCTGTCCGGCCAACTCAACGTCAGGGAGGCCCCGTTCGTACTCCAGCTGACAAAAGCGGACAATTGTGGCAATGGTAATTGGACCAACTGCGTCACTGGCGCGGAAGTGCTCGCGAGATAGCTCCAGCCGCCACTGTATTGGGCCGTCAGGAGGTGTGAACCGTAGCTCAAAGCGCTGGTGGTAAAGACGGCGGTGCCTTCGGTCACTGCGTTGGTGCTTAGTGAACTCCCACCATCCAGGAAAACCATCGTGCCTACAGCGCCGCCCGCCGTTACCCCGCCAACCTCCACTGTCGCCGTCAAGCTGACGTTGCTGCCCACCAACGAAGGGTTGGGCGAGGCTTCGAGAACCGTTGTGCTCTGTATCGGCGTCAACACTACCTGGGCCAGTGGTGCGGACGTGCTGGCGAGATAGATGTTGGTAAAATAGCTCCCACCGCTGTATTGGGCCGCCAGGAGGTGTGAACCGTTGCTCAAAGCGCTGGTGTTAAAAACGGCGGTGCCTTCGGTAACTGCATTGGTGCTTAGTGGACTCCAGCCATCTAGGAAAACCATCGTGCCTCCTGCGTCGCCCGCTATTGACCCGCCAACCTCCACTGTCGCCGTCAAGTTGACGTTGCTACCCACCAGCGAAGGGTTGGGAGAGCCTTCGAGAAGAGTTGTGCTCTGCATCGTTGCCAACACGACCTGGGCCAGTGGCGTGGAGGTACTGGCGACGTGGAAGGTATCGCCAATGTATTCGGCGGTTAACAGGTGTGAACCGTAGCTCAAAGCGCTGGTGGTAAAGACGGCGGTGCCATTGGTCACCGCGTTGGTGCTCAGCGAGCTCCCGCTATCCATGAAAACCATCGCGCCTCCAGCGTCGCCCGCCATCAACCCGTTGGTGCTCACGGTTGCAGTCAATGTGACAAATTGACCAGTACCTGAGGGGTTCAAAGAGGACTCCAGATCAGTGGTTGTTGCCGTAGTCACTGGCTCTAATATAAGACAATTAATTCCAAACAGTGAACCTTGCGACAAGGAGTCACTTCCGATGTAACTCACACTCAGTATATTAATTCCAGCGTTTAAATATAGTTGCCCATAATTAATAGGACCGAGCCGTGTTACCTGTGGTCCATAGAGATCAAGGTGGTTTTCGAGCACGGTGCCATCAAGCACCACCCCAAATATGCCATAATTCGCGGCTTGCGTGTATGGTATGGAAACCGTGTATAATCCAGAAAATCCAATATTGAACGTCATGGTCAGAGAGCTGCCGACAACACCGGTCGGATCCCACAATAATTGCGCATTATCATTCCAGACATTTTGGCCAAAAACCCACATATCCTGATAGACGTAAGACCCCGCGCTTGTGCTGACATCGAATGCGCCGTCCTCCGGCTCGTAAACACCGTAATTACGGGGGCTTGGGAAATTGTAGTACCCTTCTCGATTCGTGACCGCTACGGAACTATACTCGTCGGTCGTGCCTGGCTGCTGATACCAAACTGCGGTGACAGCGTACTGCAATGGCCATTCTTCCCAATGATATTTTTCAATGCAGGCCTCAATGCTATTCTGAAACGGTATATTATCGCATATAAGCCAGCGATTGAGCGACACGTGCCCATAATTGCCGCCAAAGTTAAGAGGCTGACACTCAACGGCACTGTCAAATTTTATTGCTTGGCCCCAAGCATAACCAAAATAATCCTCCGTACCGGTGCCATAGCTGGAAGGAAATTTCTCACCATCGACGAAAAACCTTTCGTCTCCCTCACCCCACCAATAATTATCCAGAATAACATTGTTAATAAACCAGATCCTTGCAGGCATACCTGGTGCCAAGGCGTTAGTCATTGGTGGAACAAAGACGTAATTCTTTCGTAGGTCTGGATTCCAAAAGACAACCGGGTTCCAGAGATGCAAATTAAATCCACAAAAGCGGCCTTCTGTATTTGTAACCAGAAGCACGGGCCAATCAGGCCAACGATCACCCATATACTGGCCAGGATTCGCATTGCCAAAATTGTCCCGATGCCATTTAGCATGGAAGCGCAGCAATTGGCCCGCTGCGGGCTCATTGTCCACACAAAAGTTGAACGTAAATGTGTGGCTGCTGCTGCCCTCGTTTGTAAGAACTATCCTGGCAGTGTTGTATGGCATATACCAATATGAATAGAAGCTGTCTCCGGTCATTCCCGCCGCAAGCGATTGATACGTATTTACACCGGGTGCGGTGCCAAAGAAGTCGCCCAGCGGCGCCCAGACCGAGGGATTTGTTTCCCCGTCCCAGTACATGCTCAGTGTAATTTCTCGCAGCGTGTCGACGCTGCTGCCCGAAGTGGCCAGTGGATTGGTTATTGTGTAGTTTTCAAAATAATTAACGGCCAGCGCGGAGATTGCACCGGGCTGATTCGTATTGAATATCTCGACCGCACCGCCAGGCGCAATGGTTACGTTCGTGCTGAAATTGAAAGGTTCTGTATCACCTGATCCTCGCCTCGCAGCCCATATAGTGTCGGCTTGCTGCAGCGCAGCTTGCTGGTCCGCAGTAAAACTGCCCGTAAAGGAGGGGACCGCCGTGTTGGTGGGAAACGTTGAGTAGGTTATTTGATAGTAGGCTCCCCATCCTGGCCCCAGTTCGACCTTGCATGATTGTTCATAGGGGATGGGAACGTAATTGTTCAAGCCTCTGGCATTGTTGCGCACCAGTTCGGGGTAATTAAATGGCGCGGTTGCGTTGTTGAAGTAGTTGGTAAATGGGATCGAAAGAACGGGATTCGTGTTGCCGTCAATATATATGCTTATCGGACCCTGCTCCGGCAAGGCCGACCAAACCCGCCAGATAACTCCAGGTCCGTTCATCTCCGCAACAACGTAATTATTTCCGTCATTTGTGATGTACCCGTTGCCATCAGCGTTATCATACCAATCCTGATAAGTGTCAGTCGCCGGGTCATAAGTGCATGCCCGACTATGACTCGTCCAGTTACCACATTTCTCCCCGACAAGGGGAGGGGTAGCAAGCGCTTTGAAATCGTATAATCTTGAAACAATGTTGCTATAGGATAGAGAAACCTGTTGTGCCGATGCGGCGTGACTTACTGCTAGAAGGACTACGAGAAACTGTTGCTTAAGCATATTCTGACTTACCCGCCAGTTAAACCTTACACCTTAGCAGGAGGTGGGCTGGCGGTCGCCGCCAGCCCGCCATCCCTCCAACTCGGATACCCAACAACCCAAACCTGCCAGCCAAACCTTGCATCTTTGAAGGTGGGTGGGCAGGCTTCAACCGCCTGCCCACCAGTGTTGACGGCCTACGGATAGGGATAACGCAGGCGGAAAAATGCGCTGTTTCCCGACGCAGGCACATTTGTCGCATTGACAAATGGGGTGCCGGCCATGTCGACCCAGTTCGTCGATAGGCTGTCAGTCTGCTGCTGCAATTTCCAGCCCAGATAGTTGGTCGGCCAGCTTACCGCAAAGCTGCCACCGCTCAAAGCCCCAGAAAGAATTGGGGGAATATACATAGAATAGAGTGTCTGGACCTGCGGCGGGTTCAGCACTGTGTTGAACACCCATACATCCTGCATAGGACCGTTTAAGCCGCCGCCCCAGAACGGAACATTCATATTGACGGGTGATAATTGAGGCCCTAACGTGGCCGGTGTGCTCGTGTCACTTAGCGTTCCATCCACATAAATCTGCATGTTTGTGGTAGCCACGTTCCAAGTCAGCACCACATGATGCCAGTCGTTCGAACTTATGGTAGCTGTCGAAACCCAGTATTCATTGTCGTTAACGTCGAAGACGCCCAACACATCCAAGTCGGGTCTATATTCAAACAGGAATCCGGTCGCGCCGGCAATGAATCCCCAGTTGCTCGGGACTCCCCGTTCAATCCAGCAGCTCCAACTCATCTGAGACAGCACGCCCAAGTTGGCAGGGCTTGCAGTTTCGTTTATGTCGGGAGGACAAAGCATAGCCGCGCTCCCGATAATGCCCGCCGAAATCCAAGAAGCGTCAGATGCCAAATAGGCGGTGTTGCCGTTCCCGGAGGAATCCGCTGCCGCTATTCCGCTGCCGTCGTCCAACCTCCAGTGTGCCAAGGGCGCAGGAAGAACTGGCGTCCACACAGTCTGGCTGAGTAAACCCAAGCTGGGACCGTAATTGGCATCGCCGCTATATTCCGTCGTGATGGAGTGAACGCCCCCCGCTAGTGCGGTAGTGTTAAAGACGGCTACCCCGTGGACTACTGCGTTGGTGCCTAGCACCGTTACGCCATCGTTGAAGATCACCGTTCCAGTAGCATTTCCAGCCCATCACTCCGTTGGTCTCAACCGTCGCAGTGAGGGTCAAATTACTGGTTAGCACTATCGGATTGGGCGAGGAGGTCAGCAAGGTGGCGGTTGGCGTCTGGCTCAACGAGACTACTGCCTGTGCCACTGCCACCGAACTGGTGACGGCAAGATACAGTCCGCTGCCACTGTAAGCTGCCTTGATATGGTGCCAGCCTGGAGTAAGGGTGTTCAGGCTGTAATATGTTACGCCACTAGTCACTGGGATGGCTGGACTCAAGTTATTGGTACCCTCTTGGAATACCATCGCGCCGCCAGCATCGTTGGCCGGCACGCCATTGGTCGTCACGGTAGCGCTGAAGGTGGCATTATTGCTTTGCGTCACTGGATTGACGAGTGACTGGACCAAGACGTTAAATGTGGCTACCAATTGACTTAGCGTCGATTGGTTGTAGGGGTAACGAGCGTCACCGCTGTACTCCACTGTAATTGTGTGCCAACCCACTGCCAGGAAATTAGTGCTGACAGCAGCCACGCCGTTAGCCACGAGTTCGCTGCCGAGGGTATTGGTCCCATCGAGGAACACCATCGTTCCAGTCGCATCGCCCGCTGTCACGTTATTGGTTTCGACCTTCCCTGTAAAGGTAACCACATCCCCAGGAAAAGAACCATCGCGGCTCGAGGTCAATACCAATGAGCTCGGCACACCAGCTGAAGTGACCGTAAGGACGCCCGAGCCAGTAAATCGCGCGCTCTGGTTAGCAGCACCTGAACCTGGCGCACCATAAGTACCTGCGGGTTGGGGGGTGCCATTAAAGAGGAGAGCGCTGACGGTGTCAGAGCCCCCTCCCATGTCAAGCGTTCCGCCAGCTAGGTTCAGGGTCGCACCATTGAACAGGAGATCGGAAGACCCTAGTGCTAATGTGCCGGCCGTGACGTTCACGGCAATTGCCGCCGCATACCCGTTGAGTGAAACCGCACCACTAATGTTCAGCGTACCGGTGCCGAGATTGCATTGCACGGTGCCACCGGACAGATTGTAGGATGTTGCCGTGAGAACCCCTGGGCTGCCCTGAATCGTTCCGCTGCTCATATTAACCACACCCGCCGCCGCGTTATTTCCACCCAAATCAAGCGTTCCGCCGGTTACGGTGATTGTGGGATTGCCGGTCAGCAGGTTGGGGTTGGCAAGGTCCAAATAGCCGTCGGCCGTCACGTTAATGACATTTACTGCTGCTGGACCATAGAGTGCAATCTCTCCAGCTATGTTCAGCGTTCCGGTTCCGAGCGGGCATTGCACGGCGCCACCGGACAGATTGTAGGATGTGGCAGTCATCTCGTAAGAACCCTGCAATGCGCCGTCACTCATCGTGATAGTGGCTACTGTGTTAGTGGCACTGATTAGGAAAAGAGCGCCGCCTTCCACATTCACATTTGCATTGGCCGACAACATCTGTGCGCCAACCGTGTACAGGGTGCCACCATCAATGATAATATTCGTGGATGAATCCGGGACAAGTATGTACAATTCGCCGTCGTTAACGGTGGTCGTGCCAGTGTACGGAAGCATGCCGAAGAGGGTGATTGGGCCGTCGCCTGCCTTGGTCACACCGCCAGTTCCACTGATGACGCCAGTATAGGTGAATGGGGTGGCCAGAGCGCCGATCGTGAGTGTGGCGCCGCCAGTTAGTAGAACACTGCTGTCGAGAGGGCCAACCACCATGTCAACTGTCTGGTCATTTCCATTCAGGTCCAGCGTGGCGTTGTCGCCTAAATAGATTTCGTTGCCAGACTGAATGGTGTTGACCCCTCCCGCCAGTCGAAGGGTCCCGGTGTTGATGGTGGTCTGGCCGCTGTAAGTGTTAGCCGCACCAAAGGTTAACGTGCCCGGCCCGGTTATAGTAAGGCTCGAACTCGCACCGGTAAGGACCGAGTCAATTGTGGCGTCTACAATGTTCGTAATGGTGCTGTTGTCGTTCAATGTCAACGTATTGTTTGAGATGGTGACGGTGCCATATTCAAAGGAGATGTTGCCAACGCTCTCGTCGCCGCCCAGCGTTACCGTATAGGCGCCTGTATAATTAGTACCAGCAGCGAAATGAACGGTGTCGTTCGTGGTTATGATATAGTTGGCTGGGGAATTTCCACTCGGATCCGTGCTCCAAAACGGGTCAACGCCCCAAGTCCCTGGTGCCGTCGTTCCTGATAAACCACTATCCCACCAATAATCCGTCGCTTTCGAGGTAGTGATCAAACCAATAGCAAGTACAGCTAACGCGCCTTGCCTGATAATTCGGCGGAGGTGCGCCCTGAGTGGGATAGGGTTGCGAGAGCAAGCCCTGGCTTTGAAGGGAAAGGACTGACAGTCTGCATCGGTCCGAGTTTCAGTGGTTATCGTATTTGTCTTCATTTTCTTGTCCTCACAATTTTTGTGGTTCACCGTTTTTCTGCGTGACGCCAATGACCGTGCACTGGAGCGCGGCCTGCCTGACCAATTGGCGCGAAGTTCACAGTTTGACCCGCGCACTAGATTAGGCCCTGCTCATACTCATCTCGCAATTACGAATCGAACCAGTTCGTCAATAGTTGTCATCACATTTTACGAACTTGTAGTTACGTGCTTGGTGCGCTCCCAGCTCATTGCGTCCCTCAAGCTGGCCGGTTTTGACCGTCTGCTAACCAAGTCCACCAGCAGGCGAAGAGAGTTGTATAAAAAGTAGTCACGCGTGGTTGGTTTCCCTGGCAGCCGGGAAGGCCTTATCTGCGGCGTGTTCGCACAGCAATTTCCAAGTGATGCGGATGCGCGCAAACATTCTTAAGGTCGCAAAAGCTGACTCGATACGAGCATCGGTTGTTCAAGTCCCCAAGGCACTCAGAATATAGCGTCGTGCCGGATACGGCCCGTGCCCGGCAGCTCGCTGCAAAAGCTGGAATTGCCTTAGATGACGGCCCGCCGGCGAAAAGGCGGCCGGCTTCCTCGAGCGTCTCCCTGGAACCGATGTCGAACCAGAGGCCCGGCACACGCCAGGTGTAAACGGCCGTGCGCGGGTAAAGCCATTGCACCAGCCGCCCGGGTTGGTCGGGATTGTTGCCTTCGGCGATGTATTGCCGGATCAACGGAATCGTGTTCCGCGGGTAAAAATAGAGCGCGATGCCGGTGAGCGTGCTGGTCGGGTTTTGCGGTTTTTCCTCGAAGAAGGTGATGCGGCCATTGCCGTCCACGGAAATCGAGTTGTACTTTTTGATTTGTTCCAAATCGCCCACGTCGTAAAGCGCGAGCACCGGCGCGTTTTTCTGGCGACAGACGTTGCCGAAACTGCCCAGCTTCTCACTGAACAGGTTGTCGCCGGCCACCACGATCAAGTCGTCATCCACGTTCTGCGTTTTGAGGACATAATGAATGTCGCCGATGGCGCCAAGCTTGTTCGAATCGTCGGTTGAACCGTCGTTGACGATGGTGAAGTTCAATTGCGCCCGGGTGGCGCGATACTGGTCCGACCATTTTTGAAAATGGCCGGCGAACTTGGTGTTCGTCACGACGTAAATCCGGTCTATGCCGCCGATGGGCGCGAGGTTGTCGAGGACGTATTCAATCATTGGCCGGCCGGCCACCGGCAGCAGCGGTTTGGGTTGCGTGAGGGTGAGCGGATACAGCCGCGTCGCGTATCCGGCGGCGAGGACGATGACTTTCATGCTTTGTTGGGTAATCCGGCGACTGCTTTTACTGCCGCATGATCGCCGTTGCTTGAACATTCGGCTGGGTTGGGAATGGATTTCCAACCGGTGCGACGGTTGATCTTGATGGCCGTTTTCATTTTGTCCTCTCCATAGAGTAATGTCGCTCAGTCCACCAATTCACGTTCGATCCGCTCCAGGGTTTTGCCCTTCGTTTCGGGCAACTTGAAAAATATGAATAAAAATCCGAACAGACAGATGGTGGCGTAAACCCAGAAGCAATTTGCCAAGCCGAGTTTTTCATACATCACCGGAAAAGTCTGTGAGAGCAGGAAATTGCCGAGCCACAACGCCACCACCGAAACAGACATCGCACCACCACGAATCCGGTTCGGGAAAATCTCGGAGAGGATGACCCAGGTGACCGGCGCCAGCGTGCAACAGTAGCACGCAATGGCGGCCACCACGAGGATGACTGGAACCAGACCCGTAATATGTTCGTGATAGGCCCAGCCCGTGGCCAGATAGATTAGCGTCAGTCCGAACGCACCGCTCAACATCAGCCCGCGCCTTCCCCAGCGATCCACGGTAGCGATCGCCACAAAGGTCATCACCACCGCGACCACGCCGGTGATGACAATGCTAAACAAGATGCCCGACACCGCATAGCCGGCGTCCTCAAAAATGTGCGAGCCGTATTGGAAAATCACATTGATGCCGCACCATTGCTGAAATACCGCGAGCACAACCCCCAGCATTAAAATTTTTAGCATTTTGGGTGCAAGCAGCTCGCGCAGGTCCACCTTGTCAATTTCATTGATTAGCGTGGCTTCAATGTCCTTGACCGAGCGCTCCGCGTAAGCCCCTCCACCGATTTTTCCTAGCACCTTCAACGATTTTTCGGAACGGCCTTTCTTTGCCAGCCAGCGCGGACTTTCCGGGACGAAAAACATGGCGGTGAAAAAAATCGCGGCAGGAACGGCGGTTACGCCGAACATCCAGCGCCAGGCGGTCTGCACATTCCAGGAATCAAACGGAATTTGACCCACGGTCGTGCCGGGCGGGGTCGGCTGCGCGATGAGCCAGTTGACGATCTGCGCCAGCATCACGCCGATGGCGATAGTAAGCTGGTTGACCGAAACCAAACGACCGCGCATTCTTGCGGGCGCGACCTCCGCGATATAAAGCGGCGAGAGGTTGGAAGCGATGCCGATGGCCACACCGCCAAGCAAGCGGTTCGCGACGAAAAAAAGAAAATTCGGGGCGAGTCCCGTGCCGATGGAGGTCACGACGAAAAGCAGGCCGGAAAGAACCAACAACGGTTTGCGCCCGAACTTGTCGCTCAAGGTGCCGGCGAACAATGTTCCGGCCAGCGCACCAATCAACGCGCTGCTCATGGCCCAGCCGACTTGTAACGCGCTCGCAAGGTGAAAATATTTTTCGTAAAAGAGTTCCGCGCCACCGATCACCACCCAGTCATAACCGAACATCAATCCGCCCAGCGCGGCAGTCAGCGCGATGGCGAAAATGTAGGCACGGTTGAATTTTGCGTCGCGGTCGTCGCCGGTTTCGGCTGAGGTGATGGCTGTTATCATGGTTGCTCTGGCGAAGGGAATTCTGTCGCATTCAATTGTTGCGTCTCGAAAAAACCGCGTGGGGCGAAACACTCATCCCCACGCGGTCTTATGTCTTACAATGTTCCGTCAGACAACCGCTTTGTTGACTACTGTTGCAGCCGGAAGAACTGTGCGGAACTCGAAACCGGAATAGTCATCTGGTAATTCCCGTCCGCAACCGTCATCGTGCCATTACTCACTGGGGTCCAAACGGCCCCCGGCCCGAGCACCGGAGAGGACATTACGGTAACCAGTGCCGACGTTGTCGGCCACTTGATAACCACGTTGCCATCACCCGCGCTGGCCGCAGCCAAAGATACATTCTTGTCCGTGCCGATGACTTGGTTCGGCCCCAGGGCATAATCCGCCGCAATTTGCGCCGCCGTCAGTGGGCCGTTGTAAACGCGGAACTCGTCAATGGAGGCGTTGAGGAAGGGGTCACTGCCATAGAGCGATTGACCCAGATAATTTACCGGATCGGAGCCGAGTGTCAAAGCCAGTGGATTCGACACATTATTGTTAATTGCAGCAAGTACTCCGTTGGTATACATGGCTATATAACCAGCAAATGGATGATAGACTGCAACAACATGTACATTGCCCAGATAGTTGGTCACTCCATTTGCTGCCAAAGAAAGTATGGCATCCTGCTCATCGGCATTACCAGGATCGCCGGCTCCAAAGGTTGCCTGGGCCGTTGGGGGGGTTGCGCCGGTAAACGGCTGGAAAGTGATGTAATTCTCGCCTTCCGGGGAGAATGAAGCGTCTTGAGCACCAAAGGCGTAGAGTACTGCCCAAGCCTGTGGAGAACCAAAGTTGGCCCAAGCCTCAATCGTCACTGCATCCATGCCGCTGACGATGCCGGCAGGCAATTGCACATAGCCGCTGGAGCCGTCCAGTGTGACCTGTCCTCCACCCAGGGTGGCACCGCCGTAAAGAGTGCCGTTCCAAGCGGCACCGCCGATTGAATCTGCCGTGGTGCTGCCCGACGATTCACTGAAACTATACCGATGGATAAGACTGTTGGTAAAGGGTGTCACGGTAATGAAAACACTGTTGGTGGTGGTGAACGCCCCAAGGGTAGCCGATATTATCGCGTTGCCCGTGCTGACCGCAGTTACAAGGCCGTTGGTGGTCACCGAGGCCACACTGGGAGCGGTTGAGTTATAAACTACCGTCGATCCGCCCAGCTGTGCCGCGTCCAAAGCGCTTAGGGGCACATCTGAAACATTCGCGAAATTCCCGAAGACCCCTGGTTTTTGGAACGTCCCCACCATCATACTGCTGCGGGATGGTCCGAGGTATATATTTTGCAGGGTGCCCAAGGCAGGAACGGTTACGATTGTAGTGGTGCCATTGTCGGTAATACTCAAGTCTGTCGTGTCATACGCTTTACCATAGGCCAAGAAAATACCTCTTGAAATCCAGTTAGCTACGGTGGCGGTGTAACCGGTAGGCAGCACCACTGTGCCGCCAGCGAGATTCCACAATCTTGTACTGTCAGTAGGCCCGGCCACGCCCCAAACACCAGCGGTTGTACCCGCCGCCGCAATTTGCGTAACAGTAAAAGTCGAGGTATCGTACATGTTAATCCGCCCCCCCCACGCGAATAATGGGACATTAACCTGAGCATTGCCGTACATATTCAGTGTGACATACGGTACGCCAGCAGCCCACCAAGTATCACCGAAGCACAGAGTACTACTGTAGGGAAGCGCGCCGTTGCCGTTCAGGGAGGAGCCATTATACATATTGATAACGCTTTGGTTCCCCGGCGTAGAGTCCCATTGCGCCGGGGCCATTACCCAACCGAAATTCAGCGTGCCATAAATATTGAGGGTGGCTCCCCATTGCGGGGCGAAAATCGCCCCGGCCGCGACAGCATTGGCGCAGTTTTCCACATCGCCACTGGCAATCGTTGTCTCCGTGGCTTCACTGCCGTAAAAATCATTGCCAATGACAACGCTTACAGCATTTGAGTCCGGCACGCCCGTATCCCAGTTGGCCGCGTCGGACCACAGGTCGTCAGTGCCCAGACCTGTCCAAGTTTGAGCTGAAGCTTTGTAAACTAGACACGCCGTCATAGCAATAGAAGCTACATAGCACATTTTCTTTAATTTCATAAGACTGCCTTTCTTGTTTGGGGTTGGAGTTGATGTTGAGAATGTGAGTGATTTTCGGTTTGGTTAGTTTGTGATTTCACGGCGGTTAGAAAATAAAGAGCGGATTACTGCCAAAGTACTTGGTAGGGTGCCCATTATTATACATCACCATAAATTGCCGCCATTCGGCGTGACCGTCTTCGAACAACTCGTTGCCTCCCGCCGGCGAGGTGCCATTCAAATGACTGGTGCGCGCGCCTGCTTGTATGGCAACTGTGCCAAGTGAAGTAATCGCACAGTAACTCTTCGTCACAGCATCTTGGATAACCACATCAACTACCACTTCGGCATCGGCCGGAGACAATTGTCCCGGTATTCCAATCGTATTGGTTTTCCAATAAGGTTCCTCCGGCTTTCCTGTATCGTTCATGCCAGCTCCTGGCACCAAATAAACATAGCCGACAACGCGATAACCTTCATTTCCTGCATAAGAAACTTCGAAATTCCACATGTCATCATTGTCGAAACCTGGGTTGGATGGGCAGTAAAATATATCCCGGGTAGCCCCGTTCTGAATCATCTGGTCAGTGAAATTAGTGGACATGTCCCAAGGCCAGACACCCGTTACCTTGTTTGGAGTCGTTGCGTAAGGTGCATATCTTAAATCCGGCAGCAGATTGTTATTGTCCTGACTGTACAACTGAATCGCCATGCCCTGTTGATGCAAATTACTTTTGCAAGCACCTCGAAGGGCGTTTTCCTTGGCTCTTGCCAAGGCCGGCAAAAGCAGGGCGGCCAGAATCGCGATGATGGCGATGACTACCAGCAGTTCGATAAGGGTGAATCCTTGGCGTCGGGACTCATCATTGTAATCAAGTTTCATAAACAGTATGGGTTTAGATAGAATCGCCCGGATGGTTTTGTATAGAAAGGGTGGGAGCTCCCTTCCATTCCTGGCATTTTTCATATCCTTCCGTCCACGAAGAGTCGTCGAAGCCGGGCTGCGACCATTCGTCCGGCGGCGCTTCCAGCGTGTAGTGCCACTTCAGTTGAGCGGTATGTGCGGTGGACATGGCTTTCCTCGTGGGGCCGCCAATCGGAATCGGTGCCCACGAGCCACTGGCGTTCACGTTTTGGCTGGCCCACTTCCTCCAAGTCGATGAGTTGGCCAGCAACTTGATGAAAATGCCGCCCACGACCGGGCGGGCCTGGAAGCCTTCTTGCTTCGCCTCCGTCGTGGAGAACCAATCCGAAAGCGGCACACGCGATGGGGTTTCGTTCACGTAGCGCCATATCGGTTCCAGAAGGGCCCGAAAGTCCGCGTCATTGCGCGCCAAGGCGATGCTCCACAGCGCCCAGTCAATCAGGCTGGTGTCCGTTCGATTGTCCACGGGCAGGCCGTATTTTTTTTGCACCTTGAGATACCAGGCGATTTCGGCGTCACCGACGGATTGTGGGAACATATTCAGCCCCAGCACACGGTCCCAGATAAGATTGTGCTTCATAGACCAAGTGCCCGGCTGGTTGTAAGCGAGCCGTGTGTGATCGTCGTCTTTCGCGAATTCCTGCCACTTGGTTGCGTAATCATGCGCGATGCCGAAGTACTTCTTTCCGTCACCCGGTTTGCCGGCCAATTCACACAATTGTGCGTAGCCGCCGATGGCAATAACCGCTTTGAGCGCCAAGTCGGTGCTGTGTGGCAGGTGGCCGAACATGTCAGCCGAACAAAGCTGGTTCGTGGGGTCGAGTCCGTTTTTGACGAGGTAATCGGCCCATCGGGTCAGCATTGGCCAGTATTTCTTCGCGAGATCGGCATTGCCCTCATCCTTGGCCAGAGCGGCCAACATGATGAGCATGTTCCCGCTTTCCTCCACGGGCATTCGGTCGCCGTCGCCACCCTGCATCCCGTAGATCTGCCCAGTGGCATGTGGATAGGTTCCGAGGTCATGCGGGGCATAACCGTAAGGCCAGCGCCAGGATACGGCGTAATCGAGGATTGGCACGAGCATCGCCTTCGTGAGCGCAGGACTGAAAACGAGAAAGAACGGAGCTTGTGGGAAGAGCACATCCACCGTGCCAATGCAACCGTTGGAGAAATTTTCCTTCGGGAACATGAGCGGCTGCCCGTTGGCGCCGATGACGATAGTATCTCCAGCCAAGGTCTGCCGATAGGCCAGCGCGCAAAGCCGAGCATATTTCTCGCCCCCAGTCTTGCGCAGGTCGGCCATCAACTCGGCATCGAACTTCTCGCAACGTCGCTTGAGCAATTCGTAATCCGCCGCCGCCTTCTTCAACAACGCCGCCGCGTCGTCTCCGTTGCGGCGCCAATAAGGTCGGAGGTTTTGCCCGAAATATTTGATAGAATATTCGTCGTCATAGGCAACCATGAGCCAACCGGAAGCAGCTTTGACTCGAACGGGACCCAAGTCCAACGTGCAGGCGATCACTGAATCGTTGCGCGAGTTGTTTTGAAGTGACGCTTCGGCAGCAGGCGCGCCCAGATGTCCGTCGGCAATAAAGCTGTCACGCGCGGCTTGAGCGAAAGTGATTGTGGAATTCGCCCGTTTTTCTTCGGGCATCGCCACATAAAAACAACCCCAGTCGATGCGGAGGTTGTCACCCTTCTTCTGCAAGACAGGTTGTTCCACTGAACCGACACACCAAGCTTTGATTTCCGGACCATCAGCATTGTGGAAATTGACCGGTTGATCTGGCTGGTTGACGGCAATTTCCGAGCGGGCGTCAAAATAAACTGATACCGTGTGTTTTTGAGCGTCTATGGACTTCGCTTCCCAAGTCACATACGTCACTGGCCGCGACAACACGTCCAGATCATCCGGCAAATCAGCGGTCATGAACGTGAGCGCGAATCGCAAGCCTTCGCCATCGAATGTATAAACAGTTCGCGTGGGCAAGACTTCAACATTGATCTGTGGCAGCGCAGGAATATTCGTCGGCGCCACGCCCATGAGTCGGAATGGTTTCCCATCAATTCGCACCAGGCTGGTGAGCCGTTGCGGCTTGCCGGTCCAATGGGTTGTGTCTGCATCGGTCAGCTTGTCGGCTGGCGACCAAATGCTGAAATACGGGTTATGGGATACCAGCGGTACCGCTGGTGGACGGAGTGCCATGGGGTCTGCGGCTGAGACCACAAAGCTTGCCAGTGATACCAGCGATGCAACCAAGAATCTGTCTTGAGAGGCATACTCGCGATTGAGGATGCGAGCCTCTTTCGCAGGGACTCGTTCCATAACCTTTACAAAATAGTGAGTGGTTGCATGAATTGCTACCTTGCGTTTGTCAAAAACTGATACTGGATTGATGCCCCGGGGGTCGCAGCGGAGCTATAGCATTTTTGCTTGATAGCCGAGAGTGCTTTGGAGCTGCTCCCGTCACCGCCGCATCATATCAAAAAAATCGAGCCGCCGCCATTGGCCATAAGGCTTATGCCGCTGCCGTCGAAAGCCGATCTTACCTGCACGGAAGTGGCCATTTTTCACGGCCCCAACTGCACCAGGTAGAACTGGCTTGGAAGGTTACTGGAGACGGACCAGTACAGAGTGAAGGGCAACGCCGCCGGATTGGTCGTCAACAGCAGCGTCCAGTTGAACAAATTGGTCGAGGCCAACACCGTGTAATCCGGCCCCGCATTCCCGGAAATCACCAGGCTGAAATTGCCCGCGCTGATTTGTGGCGAGGTTAACTGCGGCGCCGTCGGACGCAGCACCGTGACCGTGAACTGCTGCGTGGCGCTCAAACTGGGCGTGCCGTTGTCCGCGACTATGACATTGAGCGTATTAGTCGCAGGTGATTGCGCGATAGTTGGACGCCAATTGATGACGCCAGTGTTAGTGTTGATCGTGAGTCCCGCGATGGTCGGCAGAATGCTCCATGCTCAGCACCTGCGGCGGCACATTAGGATCGGTGGCGGAGTTGGTGACATTTAAGGTTTGTCCTGCGACAAGGGTTTGATTTGAAATCCCCGCCAGGATTGGCGGAAAATTCATCTGCGGCATGGCGGCCAGTTGCCCAATGGTGTTGGTGTCAAGCCAGCCGTTGAAAAGCCGGACGTCATCGAGCGCGCCGTTGTAGAATGTTCCGGCGGCTCCCGTACTGCAGGCCGCCGAGACGCAGGAACGGCGAGGCCATGCGCGGGCCGACGGGGCCGAACTTGTTCGTGTTGACCGTGCCGTCGAGGTAAATGGTCATCGTGCCGTCGAAGCCGTTGCGCGTGACGGCGACGTGATGCCATTGGCCGTCATTGACGGAGACGGTGGATTGCAGCGTGGTATCGGGATTTCCAATGCTAAAAGCGATTGCGCCGTTTAGCAAGGACACACCGAAATCGTTCGTCACTACGCCAGCGAGTTTACCGTCAATCAAGCCGGCACCGTTCCACCAATTCAAGCCGCCATTACCGGTCTGAGTGGTTTTGATCCAGAAAGCGATGGTAAAGCAACTGCCCGCGCCGATTGACCGGGGAATCTGGACGTAGGCATCCACTCCGTTGAATTGCAGTGCCTGAGTGCCGATACGACCAGGTATGTAATTCGTCGCACTCGCGCTGGGCGTGCCATTGTTGCCGTTGCCGCTGCCGTCCAGTGTATTTCCGTCGAGCGCATAATATGCGGCCAATGTGGTAGTTGGTTGCGATGGAAACCAGTTTTGTTCCGACGTCGCAGTGTTGGTCCACAGGACAATCCCCGCGCCCGGACTTTGGGAGGCGTTGGTGACCGCTAGCGCCAGGCTGGAATTGACGTTGATGAATTTCCATGCTCCATTGCCCACCGGTTTTAGTTTCCACTGTTGCACTGCGAGGCCGTTGTAATCCCATTGATCCACAATCGTCCCGACTACGGTGCCCCATCCATAATCGTCCCAAGCGAGTTGATTCCCGGGATTGATGACCGTCCAAACATTATTGCCCAGGTCGTTGAATGTCCATTGCTGGGCCGGGCCGCCATTGACGATCCATTGCTGCAACTCGGTGCCATGCACGGACGTGTTGCCGGGAATATCTATCGCCAGGCCGCTATTTTGATTGAAGATGGTATAGGTGGTGCCCGGCAAGACCATTTGCTCGCGGGCGAAAAGCATCTGGTTGTAATCAGGGCTACTGTTGATCGTCACGGAGGAACTGGCCAGTTGGATGATTCCCTGGCCGTCCCACGTTGGGATCATGCCTTGACTCCAACCGGCCAACGTGTTGCCACCGCCCTGCCATTGAACCGCCGCTGGAATCATGGTCCAGTTGCCCTGGCCGAGGTTGGTGTTGATGAGGAACTCGCGGTCGGCATTGGGGCTGTTCACCAGATTTTGCGCGGAAACCACCAATGTCCCGTTGCTGCCGCCGGACGAACACCACATAATGTAAGGACAGGCACCAAGGTAGGCACCACTAGCCGTCTGCACGGCAATGCCATAGTCGGCGGGACCACTTCCCCAATTGGTGCCGTCGTTGGAGAACTTGATGTGCACCTGGCCGGAATTTTCCGGCTGCGCCTCGAAACTCATGACATACCGTCCGTTACGCAGCTTGGCGGTTACCGCCATGCCTGGGCGTTGGACACCATCGGGAATGGCGCACGCATATTGTTCGGCTCCCCACGTCAGCCCACCGTCCGGGGAAACCCGTTCGCCAATGAGCTGGCTATAGGTCGGCGCAAAGCGCTCATCGGAGTAATAGCAGACCAATTGACCGGCACCAGTTACGCCCAATCTGGGTTCCCACAAGCCTAAACCCGTGGTGCCATTGTTATCCACCATGCCACGATATTGCCAGGTAACACCGTGATCCAGGCTGTAGTAAATCTCCAGTTGATGACCGTTTCCGTTTGCTGGATTGGTCGCCAACAATGTTGAATTGCCTGCCAACAAAATGGTTCCCGGGGGAAGATTACCCATCTGAGATGGCACTTCGAGCAGATCCGGCTCGACCTTGAATTGCCATCCAGGGAATTGTGTTTCAGTGGTCGTGGCAATCTGTTTCCAAGTGAGCCCATCATCCATGCTCTGATAGATCCCGAAATCATTGGGCCAAGCCTCGAAAGTGGCAATCAATGTGCCATTGGCACTGCCGCTATATTGCAAGCGGATGACCCGGCTATATCGCGTTCCTGCCACCACGGGGGAACTGGGCGTGATAATTGTTCCCGTAGTGTAAGACAACACCGTGCCGGTGCCCGAATCAGCGAAACTGGATGGCACGGAGCAAAGGCTGAAGGTGCCGACGACGAGCAGACACCAAATATTTCCGCCAGATAAATGGAGTAACGCTTTACATATCTCTAATTATAGCTCTCCGTGCTATTGGCGCATTCCATGGTCCCAGACCCGAAGGCAGAAAAAGCTGTTGATGCCCTTTCCAAAATCAAAAATGCGCTGCCGCCAAATTATCAGGGTAATTTTAGGCCGGCGGCGCAGGTGTTCAACCTTTGCTTTGCTAAAAATCGCCTCTTTTTTGTCAAGAAAAGGATCCCTGTTTCCCAATCCCAAACCGGAAATACGCAACACCGGTTGCAGCCAGCGGGCATATTGCCGGCATTCGGTGTTGTCATTGTAATTTCTGTAAACGGTCCCGGACGTGCTCCCGCCGATATTCTTTCGGGCTCAGACCGGTGAGTTCATGGAAGCGGCGATTGAAGTTCGAAAGGCTTTCGTAACCACTGGCATAGGCGATTTCAGCGACGTTCTGGTCGGAATCGATCAGAAGCTTCCGCGCATGGCCAACCCGGATTTCGTTAATGAGCCCGGAAAGCGTCCGACCTGTCACGCGCTTGAAGTAGTGGCAAAAGGCCGACAGGCTCATTCCTACGCTGCGAGCGATGGTTTCGTGGTCCATCGCCGTGGTAAAGTGGTCGAAGATGAAATGGTATGCCCGATTGATGCGTTGGCCGGCGAATTCATCGAGAAAAGGCGAAAAGCCCGGACTTGAAATGACCAGACATTCATCGGCATCGAGCAGTAGCTTGAAGATTCTCAGCAAGTCAATCAGTCGTTCAAGCCCATCCCCCTTGGTCATCTTGTTCATGATTTCCGAGACTGCCTCGCAGGTTCCTCCACTGAATTGCAGGCCTCGACGAGCCCGGAGCAGGAGCTTGCGGACATTGTCCATTTCCGGCCGGGAAAGAAACTCCACCCCGAAGCACTCCTCCCGGAACTGAATCACGAGCGAGTGCGCGAACAATTTTGGATTCCTTGCAGGCGCGTCGTTCCTCCAATAGTGCGGCAGGTTGGAGCCGATCAGGGTCAGTTCCCCCGGCGCGAAGCGTGAGATGTTGTCGCCAATGAACCGCTTGCCGCTGCTCTGGACAATATACGTCAACTCGCATTCCGGATGAAAATGCCAAGGGCTTTGAAAATTGGGTTGTTTGAACTCTCTCACGGCAAAGGAAAACAAGTCGCTCCTAGGAACCAGTTCAAACTCCGCTTTGGAAGAGAGTTGCATATGTACGAGAAGAATAATGGCTCGTTCACAGTGCCACAAGCCTGACAGTCTGACTGGGCAACAACAAAAGCAACTCGACACCAGCGCCGAATTCCATGCTAGCGGGTGGAAAATTTATAGATAATCGTGTTGTGATAAACTTCGCCGGGATGCAGGACGACCGGCGGGAAGTTATCGTGATTCGGCGAATCCGGGTAATGTTGCGGTTCCATGCAGAAGCCGTTGCGGAATTGATACACGCGGCCTGCCTTGCCAGTGATGCTGCCGTCGAGAAAATTGCCGGAGTAAAATTGCAGGCCGGGTTCGGTGGACCAGACTTCAAGCACGCGCCCGGTCGTCGGCTCGGTCACCCGCGCATCCAGTCCCAGTTCGCCCATCGGATGGTTGATGACCCAGTTATGATCGTAGCCTTTGGCGAATTTTAATTGCTCGTCATCCTGGCCAATGCGGACCCCAATCGCCGTCGGTGTGCGAAAATCAAACGGCGTGCCGTCCACTGGCTTCAATTCGCCCGTCGGAATCAGCGTGTTGTCCACCGGCGTAAATTTGTCGGCGTTCAGGTAGACGACATGGCCAAGAATGTCGCCCCGCCCTGCGAGGTTGAAATAACTGTGCTGCGTCAAGTTCACCACGGTGTCTTTGTCGGACGTAGCGGTGTAATCCAGCCGGATCGCATTGTCTTCGGTCAATATGTAGAGTGCCGTTACCTTAAGATTGCCGGGATAACCCTCCTCGCCGTCGTGGCTGTTGTAGGTCAACTCCAGCGTTTCGCCTTGCGCGGAAACCCCGGGCTTGGCGTGCCACACGACTTTGTCGAAACCCTTCACACCACCGTGCAATGAATTAGGAACATTATTTGTCGCAAGCGTGTAAGTCACGCCATCCAAGGCGAAATGTCCTTTGGCGATACGGTTGCCGTAACGGCCGATCAACGCGCCAAAGTAAGGACTGTTGGTTAAATAGCCATCCAGGTTGTCGTAGCCGAGGACAACATCGCCGAGCCTGCCATTTTTGTCGGGCACCTTCAGGGATTGGATGATGCCGCCATAGGTCAGGATGCGCGCCTCAACTCCCTTTTTATTGCGCAAAGTATAAACGGATACTGGCGTGCCGTCTTGCGTGGCACCGAAATACTCCGCTCTATCCTGCCCAGAGTGGAATTTGGCTTGTTGGCAGCAGAGATGCGTGGCGCACCCGGCCAGAAGTGTCGTAGCCAGAACTATCGTCAACGTTGTAATCTGGCAGGCAGTGGTTTTCATAATTTGATTTTTAGATTTGGGTTTTCCCGGGCCGATTTATTTTGGGTTTATTTGACGGAAACCACAAAAGCCGGGTTTTCCAGCCGGTGAAATGCGGTGCAAGCCTTCATGTCATCCTCATGGCCCCATGATTCCATTCCACACCGGGAATAAAAACTCTTGGGAGGAGATGTCCGTTGGTTGTGGCAGCCACAGCAGTTTTATGCCTTATAGACCAGGGGATTCAATTCGCTGGCAGCCAGTTCGCCGGGCTTTAGGCCGGGCAGCCAGCGGTCACGGTCACGCTCGCGGTTGGCGTTGTCGAGCAGGCCTACGAGCGTGCCATCGGGGTACCAAATGATGGTCATGACTTCGCGGGTGCGTTGGCTGGAGTTGCCAGGCGCCCCGTGCAGGGTCCAACCGTAGTGGAAGGTGGCATCACCCGCCGCCATCGATACGCCGGACACTTTCTTGTAGCCGCGCTCCTTAATGAATTGCTCGAACTGCGCTTCGCTCTTGTCGCTGATGGGCAGGTCGCCCAAGTAACCGTTTTTGTGGGAGCCAGAGGCAAAGTGCATCGTGCCCATCTCATAAGTCACCTCAACGAGCGGCATCCACATGGTGATGGTGTTGTCGGTCATCAATGGCCAGTAGTGCTGGTCCTGGTGCCAAGGGGTGAGGCCACCCCCGGCTTCTTTCAGGAGTGCCTGGTCGTGATAAACACGAACCCCCACCGCACCGAGCAGTTCAGCAGCGATTTTGGCGAAGCGCCTGGCGCAAACGAAGTTACGCACCCCTTCGTCGTGAGGCCACAGATTCATGCCTTTGAGAAACGCCTTGCCGTAGGTGTCGCGCCGCTCCAGTGGCGTAGCCTCCTGTCCGTATTTGTCTCGGGCCGCCAGGATCACAGGACGAAAGACGGCGATTTCATCCTTCGTCGCCACGCCACGCAACAGGATGTGACCGTCGCGCTGGAATTGAACGATTTGTTGTTTGGTCAACGGATAGTCGCTGGCTAATTTGGGAAGGGTTGAAGTTTGTGCAGTCATATTTGTGTAGTTGTATGGATTAAAGTGCGGGTTGGGCTCACATGGCGTTGCCTGAAACTGAGGAGGGCCTTGCCACAGCGGCAGCTTGGTCAAAATTAACTGGCTTGTCGGCTAATGGGTGGATGAGCCCCGCGCCATCAGATGGTTCCACAGGATAAACCTCGGGCCGGGTTCGAGTGGCGCCGCGATATGCTTCGCGAACAGAAGTCGCAAAGGCGTCCACGGCAGATTTCTCGACGAACGCCACCATGCAGCCTCCGAAGCCGGCACCGGCTTGCCGCGCACCGATGACGCCGGGAGCGTCGAGCATGGCCTTCATCATTGCGTGCATCGCGGGCGCGCCTATCCCGTAGAGTTCGCATGCGCCGCGGAAGGAGGCAGCGGTTAGTTGCCGGATAGCAGCGCGGTCCAGTGTTGTAAGGGCCTCGGCCAGTTTGAGGACGCGGTTGTTCTCCTCGATAATGAAGCGGCATCGCTTCGCCGCCTCCGGGGGCAGTTCCCGCTCGCGGACGTCGAATTCCAAGGGTGTAAGTTCACATAGTGCCTTGACGCCCAGCTGGCGAGCAACCTCCTCGCACTGGGCGCGGCGCTGGCCATATACAGACCCGGCGAGCTCGCGCTTGGACATAGTGTCGCAGATAACCACGCAAATGCGGGCGGGAAGTTTGATCGGGCGGCTGGTCAAGTCGCGGCAATCGAGCAGGAGGGCGCAGCCTTCCCGACCTGCGCAGGAGGTGTATTGATCGAGTATGCCGCAGTTGACGCCCACGAAATTGTTTTCTGCGCGCTGGCAAAGCACCGCCTTCCTGACAGGATCAAGCCTCCAGCCTTCCAAGGCTTCGAAAACGGTGGCGGTCACGCATTCCAATGCCGCGGAGGAACTCAAGCCGCTGCGCATAGGTATGATGCTATGGATAACACCGTCGAAACCCTGGAGTTCAAACCCCTCGGCCTTCAGCTCCGAAGCAACACCACGGATATAGTTGCTCCACCGTTGACAGGGGTCGGCAACGAGATGGTCAAGACTGAAGGTCGTATCCGCCTCCAGATTCGCCGAGTGCAGCCGCACGTTGCGGTCCTCGCGCGGTCGGGCCGCAATCCATGTGTCATATCCGAGAGGCAGAGTGAGGACAATCCCCAGATTGTAGTCGGTGTGGCTGCCCATCAAATCCACTCGACCCGGAGCACGTGCCCAAATGGAGGGGTTTGAGCCAAAGCATTCCCGAAAACGCTTTGCGACTAGTTCGTGTCTTTTATTGTCGATTTTCATACGAAGTCTTGTTCATTCATCCACTAAAGTCCGTAATCCCCTGGCACAAAGCGCGTCGTGTCCACTTGCCCCATCATTTGCTCGATGAATTCGCCTTCGGTTGCGGGCAGCGCCTCCACTATCTTCGCGATTCGTTCCAGCCATGGGAGTTCACGCGGGTGGATTTTAAGTCGGCCGCCTTGATGCCCCTCCCGCATCAGACGCAAAGCGGTCAATGCCGCGGACTTGCCGGCCAGGTAAGGGTTTGGTGCGGCCACTATCGCCTGCGCGATGGCGATGGCACTGTCCGGAGTAAGCACGTAGGCCTGCGGGTCGAGCGCGGCGTCGGAGTCCACCATCCATTTGCGGCAAAGCAATGCTGCGTCCCGTCCATCGGCGAGGGCTTGGTTCATTAGCCGGCAGTCGTAAATGAGCTGCTCGACGTAGCAGGTTGGTGCCATCCCGCCGAGCAGTTTGATGTTTTGCACGGATTCATTGCTCCAGGTGTCACAGGTCGCAGCGGCGATGTTGCCGAGGGGACTCAGGTGCGCGCACGCCGAAGTTTTGCCCTCCATCGCCATTGGGAAGCCAGTAATGGCTTTCAGAATGGGGTTTTCGTAGGCGCAATCTTTGCCCGGGCCCACTGCGCCGCACTCGTAGCACACCAGGGTCCGCACCGCCGAAACGGCTCTGACTACCGCCGCAAATACGCGCGGAATCATCTTTTGTTCGGCCAGCACCATCGCGGTGTTGCCAAAGGCACAAGCCGTGTCACCAGCGCAAACGATGCCATGCTGCTTTGCGATTTTGTCCAGTTCCGCCCAAAGAAACTTCATGTCGCGCACGCCGAGAACGCACAGCGCGAAGATCACACCCCGGATATCGCCCATCGTTAGCGCTTCGTCGTGGACTTCCTTGCCGCCGACGGACTCGATGCTCAGCAACTCGGCCCCCGCGGCCGCACAGCCGTCGAACGTTGTGATCATGGCCTCATACAATTTCCCGCTCCTCATGCGAGGAGGACGCTCCATCTCCCGGGTATCGTTGGGAGTGATACGCAGGACACTCTTGAGGCCATGTTTGGCATGGGCGTCGGCCATCCCGTCCAGCAGGAGGCGTGTCAACTCGATGCCCCAAGCCGGGTTCTCAGTCATTGGCGGCAGCGTCTCGAATTCGACGACCAGGCCCGGCGCCTCGAGTTCCACCGCGCGTTGCAAGGCAGCGGTGATGATCTGCTGATACTGGCCACGCACTTCCGGCATGGTGGATTTGTCCACGAACATCGGGGGCAGCGTGAAATTGAGTTCAGGGTAAACGAGGCCACCACCGATGGCCATACCACGACGAGTCATCAGCGGTTTCGGTGCCACTCCGAAGCGGAGGTCAGCGGGATTGCTTACGGCCAAGTTTCTAAAGTTATTCATACGCGCTATGTCGCATGCGCATTAGCCCGCCAATTTTTGACGGCGGCAACTACGCTCGGCGCCCTTTCGCAGTAGCCATCAGCCCCAATCTTGTCGGCATACTGCTGCGAGATGGGCGCGCCTCCGACGAGCACTTTGACGCGTTGGCGGACCTTGGCTTGCCGAAGCGCGTCAATGGTGGTCTTCATCGCAGGCATCGTCGTCGTTAGCAGCGCCGACATGGCAACGATATTCGGGTTATATTCCTTCACCGCGGCAATAAACGTCTCGGGTTCCACGTTCACGCCGAGGTCCACGACCTCATAACCACCGCCTTCGAGCATGGCCACGACGAGGTTCTTACCGATGTCGTGAAGGTCACCTTTGACCGTGCCGATCACCACCCGCCCGACCGGCTGGGCTCTGCTGGCTACCAGCAGCGGACGAATGAGTTCGAAGGCGGCTTTCATGGCGCGCGCGGAAATCATCATTTCGGGGAGAAAATACTCGTTAGTCTCGAAGCGGCGGCCCACCTCGGCCATGGCCGGCATCATGCAGTCCTGAAGCAGCTTCAAAGGCTCCACGCCGGCTGCAAGGGCATGCTCGGTGATGGTCTTCGCCGTCTTGGCGTCCCCATTGAGCACGGCTTCGTGGAGTGGTTTCAAGTCAATCATGGTCGCAGTCTTAGGTTTTAGTCACAGTTTGATCTCGCGTAATGCGGTTCGGAGCACTTGCGAGCATTTCATTTCGCATCCTCAGAAAGGCTTCCAGCATGGCTCCGACGTTCTTAACCGGAATGTCCGACTGCATCCGGTGGGAGGGGCCAAGCACCAGGCCGGTCGCGTCCGGGGCGAGTTCGCGGATACAGGCGGCAGCGGCTTCCCGTACCTGCGCAGGTGTCCCGGAAGGCATCACGCTCTGCGTGGAGATGCCGCCATAAAAACTGAGGTGCTGGCCGAATTCGCGGTAGAGGCGCCCATGCTCCATGACTTCCGGCTGAACCGGATTGAGGCAGTTCAAGCCAATATCAACCAGGTCAGGCAGGATGACCCAGATATCGCCGTCACTGTGGAGAATGACCGGCAGGCTGGCCTCGCGGAATACAGCGAACAGTCGGGCCAGGCGCGGCTTGAAAAGCTGCCGCCAGATTTTGGGTGAAAAGAGCATGCCGCGCTGGGCACCGTAGTCGTCACCGAAATAGCCGCCATCGACACCTAGGCCAATGAAGCGTTTGGCGAGAACGATCTGAATTTCCGTGATGCGCTCGAGAAGCTCCTCAACCCAAGCTGGCTCGGTGACCAAATCCATTAGCAGGGCGTCGAAGCCGCGGAGGGACCAAGCGCGTTCAAAGAGGCACATGCCGAAGTTGGGGGCGGTAAAGTGCTGCCCGTTATCTGCAGCCATTGCGCCAGCCGCCTCATTTAGCAACTGAGGGTCGTTCGGATTCGGCCACGGGAACCGGGCGAGGTCCGTACTTCCAGCTAGTGGAGCGAAGGAATGCCAATACCCCTCGGTCTGCGTGTCCCAGCCTGCGCCCCACCAGTCGTAACCAATCTTGCCGTCATCGTTGAGGCGCTTTGAATGCGTCAGGTCAAGGCGCAGCAAATGGTTATCCAGACGGGCCGGCAGCTCACTTGGCGTGACCTTAAAATGATCTATGAGCTTCCTGCCCATAACGGGGGTGTAGTTAGTCTGCACTGGCAGATGATCCACCGGCTGCCGCCACAACGCCCGCCGCATTCGTTCCTTCTTGGTCATGGAGGTTGGCGATTTCAATTCATTCCAATTTCGCTCAGATTGCCCCGGCTAAGGCAGCTCTTGCGGCTGGTCAAAGCCTTTACCAGAATGCTTCGAGTGGTCGATGGCATCACCGGAGTTCGGCATCAAGTCTTGAAGTAAGGATAACACCGCTGCCCTGTCCGTTCCCTCACTAAAACGTCAAAACCTGCTATTCTATTGAATTTGTGTCCGGTAGCTGAGAATGAGATTGCAGATTTGGTGCCGCACAGAGAATTTAGGATTGGCTGTGGAAGAATTTGAACCATGAAAATCACCAATCGGCTGTCAACCATATCGAATGGCATATTCTCCATCGGACTTTTTGCCGCGTTGCTTTGCCAGAGTTTGCCGGCCCATGCCGCTGAAGATGACGTAGCTGTACGCCGGCTGATCGAGCGCATCGCGCCGGGGCATGGCCAGGACTTTGTTATCGAAACCATCGCCGCGTCTGCCGGTGAAAATATTTTCGAAGTCGAGGCACGCGACGGGAAAATTGTTTTGCGCGGCGACAGCCCGCTGTCGCAGGCGGTCGCGTTTAACTGGTATTTGAAGCACGACGTTTTCGTGGACGTATCGTGGTATGCGGATGACGCGTTGAATGTGCCGGACAAACTGCCGCTGCCGGCGGAAAAAATCCGTGAAACGACCAGAATCAAGGATCGTTTTTTTCTGAACTACTGCACGTTTGGTTACACAATGCCGTTCTGGCGCTGGCGCGATTGGGAACGCTGCATTGACTGGATGGCACTCAATGGAATCAACCTGCCGCTTGCACAGACCGGCAATGAATACATCTGGCAAAAAGTCTGGCGCGATTATGGTTTGAGCGACGACGAAATTCGCGCGTTCTTCACCGGCCCGGCGTATTTGCCGTGGCATCGCATGGTCAACATTGACGGATGGGACGGCCCGTTGCCGCAAAGTTTTATTGACGGCCAGCATGATTTGCAAAATCAGATTCTGGCGCGCGAACGCGAACTGGGAATGAATCCGGTACTGTGCGCATTCGCGGGACACTTGCCCGAAGCGCTAAAAATCAAACAGCCGGCGATGAAAATCGAACAAATTCCGCCGGGCTGGGGCGGATTTTCCAGCAATTATGGTTGCTGGTTTCTCAATCCGCTGGACCCGAAATTCAAGGAAATCCAGGTCAATTTTTTGCGGGAACAACAGAAGGAATACGGCACGAGCCATTACTACGGCACCGACCCGTTCAATGAAATCACTCCGCCGAGCTGGGAGCCGTCGTATCTGGCCAGCGTGTCGCGGGCGATTTACGGCGGCATGGCTCAAGTTGATCCCGACGCCGTCTGGCTGCAAATGGCCTGGACATTCCAAACGCGCAAGCAATGGACTGACGACCGCCTGTCGGCCATGATTCGCGCCTTGCCGCCAGGCCGCTTGATCTTGATTGATTATGTTTGCGAGAACCGGGAGATGTTCCGCGAAACGAAGGCATTCTATGGCGCGCCGTTTGTCTGGGATTATTTGGGTAACTTCGGCGGCAACACGTCTCTGGTTGGACCGATCAACAAGATCAACCGGCGCGTGACGGCGGTAATGAATGACGCGACGCTGACCAATTTTAACGGGGTGGGTGCCACGCTCGAAGGTTTCAACAATCCGGTCGTGTATGAAATGTTGTTTGACCGGGTCTGGGCGGGCACCAACCTGGATCTTGCCAAATGGGTACGCGACGAGGCTTGCGCCCGTGCCGGGGGCGCAGACCTCCAGGTTGAACAGGCGTGGGATTTCCTGCGTGAAAAAATTCTTGTCGATAGTAATCCCATCGGTGGTCACGGGGTGATTTTTCAGTTGCAACCCGCGTTGCGAAGTGAGGCCAACCACATGCTGTCGGCTCATATCGCCTATCACAACGAGGATTTGGTCCGGGCGTGGGAATTGTTGTTGCAAGCCGGCCCCGTTGCGCGGAAATCCAGCGCCTACCAACGCGACTTGGTTGACACGACGCGGCAAGCGTTGGGGAACCTCGGCTTAACGTTACGCGATGAGATGGCGACGGCTTACGACCGGAAAGACATCATCGCTTTCCAGAAGGCTGCGGGACAATTCATGGCTCTAGGTCGCGATCTGGACAAATTTCTCGGGACGCGCACAGAGTTCATGCTAGGCAAATGGATTGACGACGCCAAATCATGGGCGGCGAACAAGGACGAGCAGGCCTATTACGAAAAGGATGCGCGCAGCATCGTCACCATTTGGGGTGGCGGCCTGACGGATTACGCGGGCCGGCAATGGAACGGGTTGATGCGTGATTACTATCTGCCGCGCTGGCAAATGTTCATTGATGCCACGCTTGCGGAATTGAAGGGTGGAACACTGGTTGATCGCCCGGCGCTCGAAAAGCAGTGGCGCAACCACGACTTGGAATTTGCGACGACCGCCGGCGATTATGCCACCAAGCCGCACGGAGATTTTTTCGCTTCGAGCCGCGCGCTATACAAAAAATACGCGCCGCTGGCAACCAGCGTTTCGCTTCTCCCAACCCATTAGCCCCCCAAATGCAGCAACGGCCACCTATGACAAATACTCCGAACTATCCGGCGGCCCGTGCAGGAATTTGGAACCGTGCAGCGAGCTGACTTTTCTCTCAAAACATCGATAACTGATAATTATCCATGCAAAATCGAGAGGCATCAACGGGAACATTGACGGTGCATCAACCGATACCCCCTCTTGTTGGGGCACAGGGAAAGGATTTCTCTGGTTTTGAATACACGAACATTTCCATCAAATGCCAGAACTTCTTTGAGTCAATTTTTAACGGATGCCTCTTCACACATATCAAAGGCTCACAATCGATTTTTCAACATACGGAATTTACAGAGGCGCGGTTTGACAACTGCCTGTTTGAAGACACTTCGTTTGACCACTCGGATTTTGTGTTCCTTTCCAACCCATGAGAATGCGGGCTAGTGTGCGTTGAGAATTTATCAGCGTCAACTTCTCCGCTTGCTACGAAAGCGGGAGTATTCCATACGCCGCACTGCCGCACCGCGCCCGGCCCGGCCCCAGTCCCGGCCCCCGGCCTCGCCGCCGCCGCCACCAGCCCGCCCCAGCCCCAGCCCAGGCCCATCCAAACAAATTGAAACAAGGTGAAAGTCTCGGTCGTCCGGTTTTGGACGTTGCCTGGCGACGGTCAGGCTGGTCTCCAGACGATCCAGCGACAGTGGCTGCGCCTCCGGTCGCTCCGCCTCACACTCGCTAAAACAGCGTTGGCGACAAGGGATTGCCCCATTAGCAATAGTCGAATTTGGACTATTCGACTTTCGACTTTACCATCGGCGCGTTGCTGATGGAAAAGTCACTGTTCTCCAACGATTACGCCGTGCTGCTACGGGAACTTCGGAATGCTCGGAAGAGCGCCGGAATCACCCAGGAGCAGCTTGCGTCGAGGCTCAAAACGACCCAATCGGTGGTCAGCAAATGCGAGCGGGGAGAACGGCGGCTTGACGTTGTGGAGCTTCGCTTCTGGTGCCGAGTGCTTCGCGTTCCATTCGCAACTTTCTTGACTCGGTTTGAAAAGGCAGTCAGTAAACGGAGGACGCGTTAATGCAGGCTGAAATTGAGCGCCTTCTTGCGGAGGACCGCTTCAGTATGCCGATCCTCTGCGACGCCATTTTGCCTTTGATTGAAAGGCGTGCTTCAGTCGCGCCTGCAGTTCCAGCCCTCCAACATCTTCTTGGCAGGGATTACAAAAAACTCGTCTGCGCCATTATTCGACATGTTTTTTTGATCGAATTGGTCAAGGTTCCGAAAATCGAGACGACCAAAGTCCGCTTTCGATGGTATTCGCAACTTGAAAATGAGCAGAGGTATTGCTCTTTTGAAGAGTGTCTGAGCATGGCGGAGGACCTTCTCGTTGAGATTGCCAACGGATGGCTCGTGAACCAGGAAAACCGAGAAATTTTGCATTTGTTCTTTAATCACAGCTTGCTTTCGTATGAGGTGCCGCTCGACTACGACGCGCGTCCGCCGCTTACCGATTCTGTAACCCGCATCCATCGCCGTGGAAATCTCCGTTGGATCGCCACCGACATCATGCGACGGACGCTTAAACTTCGCCAATTCCTCACCGATCCGGCATCAAGCCCCGATGCAGAATTCTTCAAGCGCGCCCTTGCTGATAAAATCAAAGTTAAGACGCATTTGACGGACCGCGTTCTTACCGGCGACTTCAAAACCAACCGAGAAAAGCGGTGGGAAGTTCACCCTCACTCGGTGCACTTTGCCGACCGCCGCACATGTTTGGCCATCGAATACGCCCTGGTGACTCAACTCTGCGCGTTCGAGGGCTTTCCCGAGCATTCGCGCGAGATTTTGCAAAGAGAGGGAATATTGCCGGCACAACTTGAAACGTTTCAATGTCCGGTCACCCTTGACCCGATGTCTTTTCCTCTATTCAGGGAGGAATTGATGAACCCAGTAATGGGGAAATCCAATTTCCAAGTCGGCCACTTGAACCCCCTAAAACTTGATGCCGGAGATGGACAAGTTTCCGGGCACACATCGGATAACATTAGTTGGGTGTCCGCTGATGGAAATCGCGTTCAAGGCAGTTTGAGCCTGGCTCAGGTGAGGGCCTTACTACGCCGAGTGGCAAGTAATTATGAGGCAAGAGGTTGGGTCTAAGCTGCGGCGTGTGCTGCTGTTAGCCAGCCATTACTTCCTCGCAGGCTGTGTGCGCAAGTTCACGCGCTTCTGTCCGGTCACGAATGGCTTTCTCAACCAACTTCGCAATTCGGTCTCTCGCTTTCCTCGCTTTGGGAAAGGCCAAACGAATCTCGTGAATCTTGTTCCCTAGTGAATCAATAATATCCTGACTGACGCAAAAGCTTTTAATTTGCCTCTGGGCAAAAGGGCAAGTTAAAGCGGCGAGCAATAGAAACGGTGTCATCTTTTCAGGCTTTTCAACACGGATTTTGTATATGTGACTCTGATAGAGCATCGGTAGGTCGTACTCCGTTACTACGGCGCACGTGCCAATCAGATAAGTCCCATCTCTCACCATAAGAATGTCGTTTGGACGAACGTCTTGGCGTGGTCGGTAACGCTCGTAAATCTCCTCTGAAACGCAATGCTTTGGGTCGCTTTTTAGCTCCCAATTTGAAATATCGGAGGTGCGAATAAATGGAATCTCACCAGTGCCGTAAGCCAGTTTGCCCACTTCATCCCCGGTTGAGAGAGATAGCACGCCGTCCTTCACCAGGTCGCCAAACGAAACGATGTCATGCGTTCCAGCAAGTCGGTCTGATTCGGACCCGGAATCAAATTCAAAAGCTCGGGGTGCGAGATTTAGTCCAAGCCGGTCCTGTGGGACAGCAATGCCCAAGTGTCCGTACCTTGCATTCCCTGTCTTACGAAAGTCTGCGAAATTAGCCGCTATTTGAGGCACGTGGTTTAATGGCACAGCCCTCCCTCGGCTGTCATGCCCACACCATTTTGCATCTGCAAAAAAGACCGAACTGCGCTTGCTTTGCAAAGGTTTTTTCTGAAGCACAATCGCGACGGTTTTTGTGTGCGTTCCGCCTTTTCCAGAGGTTTTGAAAAGCGCCTCAGGCATGCCGACAACTGCAACTAACTCAGCGACACTTTGTATATACTGGACGACATAAGCGTGCGATTTTGATGAGACGATGCTTTCCGGCAGAATTGCCCCCAAGAAGCCGCCTGGCTTAAGGAGTTTCAGGCACCGCTCCACGAACAGAACCTGTGGTGGGGTAGAAGAATTCATACCTCCATTGGGAACAAATGATTCTTTGGTTCCCTCAGATTTGGTCCATTTCCTTGCCAAGTCGTAACGCAGCAACGTGTTTGGAGAAGCCGCTACAATCTTTGCGCCAAATGGTGGATTGGTTAAGATGATGTCAAAGAGTTTGTTCTCTATCGGTATCCCATCCTGAGTGATGTCGGCAATTGAGTCACCACATATGACCTCTGGCATCTCATCAAGGAAGAGGGCTAACCGTCCGCGAGTGATGCGAGCAAGATATGCATCCTTATCCACACCACGCAGTGAAGCGGCAACTTCAGATGGGTTAGCTCCAACTCCCACGACATGTTTTGCTGCGGCGATTAGAAACCCCCCAGCGCCACAAGCAGGGTCGCAGATGCTCTGCTTTGGCTTTGGATTTACCAAGTTTACAAGCAAGTTGACCGCGACAGTTGGTGTGAAAAACTGACCTTCGCTAGATTTTACTCCCGCCCCAGCAAACGCTTCGTAGAGTTCGCTGAAAATATCCGCACGGCACTTCTCAAGGTCAATAATGTCAAATTGCCGGTCAACGTATTGCAGCGAAATCGGATCGAGTTCGATCTCATCAGCCGGCAGAAATATTCCAGGAAGGACATTTTTTACATGAGCTAAGGCTGCACGATATGACTTCGAGACGTCACCGGAGATCCCTACACCGGGAGACTTCAGCAGCCAGTGTTTTGCAAATACGCACTTGAATAGCTCATCCATGAGGGCGCGGTCGCGCGTTGCCCCGAGTAAGCGACCGGCAAGGAAATTACGTATGTTTTGAAATGCCGACCGATGCGATGTCGGCAAAAGTTCAAGGGATTGCTCAAGTTGCATACCAGGTTCTGTAAGCAACATTGACAAGGAAGTCAATTACAGGTTCTGTAAAGTGTGAGCGTCGAAAAGCCTGTCTCTGGTGCGCGACAGCCCTTTTGCGACTAGAACTGAATGCGAAAGGCCGACGCAGTCGTTCCGGTCCTCCGCTACTAATCAGAACCGTAAGCGTTGTGCGACGAGAGCGGCGTTGGGTTCTTTCCTCGTATTCTTCCAACGGCGGCAAAACAACCTGCGCTTTTTTGGGTATTTAATCACTTGACACATAATCCAGTTATGGTATATTTGACGCATGAACGAAAATGACCTGCCAAAAACACAACGGGAAGCGATAAACTTTTTCAACGATGCGGAGCATTGCCACGACTTCATGGTGGACATGCGCTGGAATGGCAAACCGGTCTGTGCCCACTGTGGTTCACAAAACATCGGCAAGCTGGTCATCTCGAACCGCACCGTCAAAGATAAAGACGGCAATCAAAAAACGCTCACACGCCGATTGTGGAATTGCAAAGATTGCAAGCAGCAATTTACAGTAAAAGTCGGCACGATTTTCGAGGACAGTGCGCTTGGTCTGGAAAAATGGCTTCCGTGTGTATGGTTGGTTGTGAACGCAAAAAACGGTATCAGTTCGTGTGAGATTGCCCGTACGCTTGGTGTCACGCAGCGCACGGCTTGGTTCATGGCTCACAGAATCAGGGCGGCCATTCACGATGGCAGCTTTGAAAAGTTAAGCGGCGGGATCGAAGCGGATGAGACGTTTATCGGTGCAAAAGCCCGCAACATGCACAAAGATAAACGCGCTGAAAAAGTAAAAGGCACAGGCCCTTTGGCAATGACGCCGGTTATGGGTTTGCTTGAACGCAATGTTCGCAAAAACGCATCGCGTGTCGTGTTGAAAGTTTTGAAAACGCGCCGCAAAGCTGAATTGCAAAGCCACGTCAGAGAATATGTGTTAAAAGGCTCAACGGTGTTAACCGATGCGCTGCCATCATACAACGGTTTGAACAACGATTATGCTCACGAAGTCATTGACCATGCCGTTGCGTATGCCAACGGTCATGTTCACACGAATGGTTTGGAAAACTTTTGGAGTCTTTTGAAGCGCACAATCAAAGGCACATACGTTCACTGTGAAGCGTTCCATTTATTTCGTTATTTGGATGAGCAAGCGTATCGTTTTAACGAACGGTCAAAAGATGATGCTGGCAGGTTTATAAGTGCAATGAGCGGCATTTCAAATCGTCGTTTGACTTACGAAGTCCTGACGAATAAAATACAATCAGGCGCGTAGCTCAAATGGATTGGAGCAGCCCCCTTCCAAGGGGCAGGTTGTGGGTTCAAGTCCCACCGCGAGAACCGCGAGATAATGCGCGGCTCTCGCTGTGGGGTTTTTGTTTTGTCACCGTCTTTTGCCCGGAAAGAATTTGGTGCATTGCGCCGACGAAGTTTGAAGAAGCCTGTTTTCCTTCAACAAATTCAGCCACATGTTTCGGTCGCCCGCCAGCAGAATTATGCTTTTGCACTCCGAAATTTATGACTTTTTAAGTCAAAGTCAACAAGGTTGACAAATCAACAAATCGCGATATGATGATACGAAAATATGGAATGTGCCGTTTTGGAAGCCGACGAAAATCGAGTTGCTCTGCGGGCAGAATTTTCCCATGATGCGCCTCGACCGATGATTGATTCATTACAGGTTCAAAATTTCAGGTGTTTTCAAAACCTTGAACTGAATGGTTTGGGAAACATTAACATCGTTGTTGGCAAAAACGGGGCTGGCAAGACGGCGCTCCTTGAATCAATTTGTTTGCCCGGAAGCAACCCCAATCTGCCATTTATATTCCGACAATTCAGAGGCGTAGCCAACCGCCCAATTCTGGCCCAGAGGCAAGCGTATGAAAACCTTTGGAAGGATTTATTTTTCCGATTTTCTCAAAATGTGCCTATTCAAATCTCACTAAAGGGCACAACGGAAAATAATCGTGAATTGAAAATATACTATGATCCTGAGACTGAACGGCCATTGGTTGTTACTGGATTTCAAGACAAATCCAAGGAGGTAGAAAGTATAACATCCGACTCTTTAATTATCGTTCCAATCGTTTTTGAAACTTTTGCTCATGGGCAAACTTACAAATTGCCGGTTAAAATGGCTCCCAATGGACAGATTACATTGGCCGGCACCCAGCCGGTAGGTCGGGTGTCTTATTATCCAGCCAGTTTTGTTCCCAATCCTGGGGAAGTTGCGGGAATGTTTTCAAACCTTCGGGTTTCCAAGCAGGATAAAAGATTATCTGACTTGATACATGATATTTTTCCGAGCGTCTCTGACCTTTCCTCGGAACAACCCTTTCCAAGCGGCGGTCAAAGCGAGGTGTATTGTTCAGTACCGGGGATTCCCGAAAAGGTTCCTCTTGCCCTTGTGTCCAACGGCATAAATAGATTTTTACACATTATGCTTTATATCGCCAATCAGCCCAAAGGCGTTATATTGTTGGATGAATTGGAAACCGGATTACATCACTCGATATTTGGTCAATTATGGGAGGCGATATTGCGCCAGAGAAACGAATACGGCGGCCAACTTTTCATTACGACGCATAGCAAGGAGTGTTTGGACGCCCTGAAGCCACTTTTAACCGAAGAAAATTTAACACATTTTCGGCTGATACGGATGGAAGAACTTAAACCCGGAATTCATACGTCGCGCATTTTCAAAGGCGAAAATTTTGCCGCCGCATTAGAAACTGGCACTGAAATCAGATAAATCTTCATCATGCCCACCCTTCCGTTAATTCTTTACGAAGGCGTGGAGGACAAAGCGTTTTTAGAGGCACTTTTTGAAGTTCACGGGATCAAAAACAAATTTCAATTTCGCCCGGACTGCGGAGGGAAAGATAAATTTAAATCAATTCTGCAATCCATAGTTATTGAAACCGGAGAACAGCCGAAATCAATAATCATCGTCGCGGATAACGATGGCGAGCCTGCAAAAATGTTCAAAAACATCAGGAGACAAACAGGGAAGGCCGGTTTTACAAGACCGAAAAAACCACGCGAAACAGTAATAACCAATGGGTTGCCGCCCTTATCTGTCCTGATGATTCCATGGGACAAAGATGAAGGTTGCTTGGAAACTCTCTGTTTAAGTGCAGCAAATAAGAAATATAAAAAACAACTGGCTTGTGTGGACCAGCTGATTAAATGTGTTCGCGCACAAAAATGGGATATTGCCAAAAAATCAAAATTGCGAATGAGATGCCTCCTGTCCTCCGTTTGTAAATCTAACCCCAATGCCGGACTTCAATTTGCATGGAGCAAGAGGGGTAGCAGACCAGTGGATATTTTTCCAATTAGAGGTGTGCCCGCTTTTAATCAAATTGCGGAATATTTCAAAAACATTTTGATTATGAATGAGCTGATTGACATTTAGACTTTCTATGCGTCAAATGACTAAATGCCCTTTTTTGGCATAGGCTCTATGGATGGCCTTGCTGTTATGTCCCAAAGCCACTTGGGCATAGCGTTCGGGATAACCGGCGCATTTGGCGCGTTCCGCCCAGGCATAGCGGTAAGAATGAAGCGAGATGCCACTGACCCCCACGCGCCGGCAGGCCCGTTGGAACAGTGCGGCACGATGCTTTTCGTCCATCACTGCAAGGCGCAGGAACAACAGGCCTTGTCCGGGCAAATCCCGCAACACTTCGGCCAAGGCCTTGCCGAAATGAATGATTTGCGCCGTGCCAGTCTTGGAACGAAAGAAACTCACCACCTGGTTTTTCCAATCAACGTCTTCCGCTTTCAGACGGGCAACATCGCTTTGCGAACCGCCAATGTGCCAGCAGCACCAGAGGAAGGCGCGCATTTCGGGGTTGCTTTCACGGCTGAGAATCAATTCGTGTTCTTCACGGGTCACCGCTCGCTTTTCCTTGTAATGGATGGGCGGCCATTGTCGTTTGGGCATTACCGGCCAGGGCAGCCAGCCCATGTCCACGGCAAAATTATGAAATCGGCGAAGATAATTGTTGGTCGAAATCTTGCCGGATTCGAGTACCCGTAGAAAATGTTCCGCTCGCGATTCGAGCAATTGCAGGTCACGAATCGAATCAAATGCTTTGTCGAAGACGGCACGTTCAGAGCGGGTGCGGTTGCTGCCGGTTTTGATTTTGACAAAATCGGCCATGACTTCGCGCCAAGTGCGTTTGACAAAATTCGAATCCGCTGCCGCCAGATAAGCTTTGGCAATTTGCAGATTTATGGCGGGCTGCACGCAAGCCTCGTTTTTCGCGTTAATGAGACGACGGGCAGTTTCTGGGCTGGCGGTTTCCAGGCTGTGCCGTTGTTTTGTGAGGACGTCGAGATAATAATAAATTCCGTTTTCACGACGGAAAACACGATAGCGTTGTTTCATTGCTCGTTTTGGTTGAGCCTCCCACAACACCGTTCCGCCGCGTTAATGCGTTCTGGCTGCCTAGTGGATGCCTAGTGATTGCCTTGTGGATGACTGGCTGATTTCATACACAGTTTTATACACACTTTTGCATCCCCAGATTCGCAACGTCTCCTCTGCCAACCATTTACGAATGGTGGCTGGGGGCGGAATCGAACCGCCGACACAAGGATTTTCAGTCCTCTGCTCTACCAACTGAGCTACCCAGCCCGCCGAAATTGCATATTCAATCGCTCATCTGGAAAAATGGCAAGAAGCAAGTTGCCAAGCGCGAACTCAAACAAGCTGGGGCTGAACCTTTTCCGGGTTCACACCCAGATCTTTGATGGCTTTTTCGACGAGTTGATGCTCAATCAATCCTTTCTCTGCCAGTGCGAAAAGCGTGGCAACGACGGTGGATTCCGCATCAATTTCAAAAAATCGCCGGAGCCGCGCTCGTGTGTCGCTGCGGCCAAAACCATCCGTGCCCAGTGTCATCAATCCGCCCGGCACCCACGGCGCGATTTGATCGGGCACCATGCGGATATTGTCGGACACGGAGACGAAGGCCCCCTGCTCTTTCGCCAGCAATGTTTCGATGTGGGATTTTCTTGGCGTGGCAGTCGGGTGCAGCATGTTCCAACGTCTGCAACGGAGCGCATCGGTGCGAAGTAGTTTGTAGCTTGTTGCGCTCCATACATCAGCGGATACATCATAACGTTCGGCCAGAATTTCCTGCGCTTTGAGTGCCGAGTTGATAATTGAACCGCTGCCGAAAATATGGGCTTTGAGCTTTTTGCCGTCCGGGCCGGGTTTGAATTTATACAAGCCCTTCAAGATGCCGTCTTCGACGCCTGCCGACATCGGCGGCATGGCATAGTTTTCGTTGTAGAGCGAGAGGTAATAAAAAATGTCCTCGCCATCGACATACATGCGGCACAATCCATCGGCGATAATCACTGCCAGTTCGTAGGCAAACGCCGGGTCGTAAGCCAGCAACGTCGGGATTGTGCTCGCGTGCAACAGGCTGTGGCCATCCTGATGTTGCAACCCTTCCCCGTTGAGAGTGGTCCGGCCCGCTGTCGCGCCGAGCAAAAAACCTTTGGCGCGAATGTCACCCGCGAGCCAGAACAGATCGCCAACACGTTGCGGGCCGAACATTGAATAATAAATGTAAAAAGGAATCATCGGCACGCCATGCGTGGCGTAACTCGTGCCTGCCGCGATAAACGATGCAATTGAACCGGCCTCGGTAATGCCTTCCTCGAGAATTTGTCCATCCTTCGCTTCGTGATAATAAAGAAGTGATTTGCTGTCCACCGGGTCATAAAGCTGGCCTTTGGGCGAGTAAATGCCGATGTCCTTGAACAACGCATCGAAGCCGAACGTACGGGCCTCGTCGGGAATAATCGGGACGATTTGCCGGCCTACGGCCTTGTGCCGTAACAATACGCTCGCCAAACGAACGAAAGCCATCGTCGTTGAGGCTTCCGTGGTTGAACCTTTGAAAAACTCGGCGAAGTACTCCAGCTTCGGCACGTCGAGCGGCGGTGCCGTCACCTTGCGTTCCGGCAGGAAGCCGCCAAGTGCCTTGCGCCGCTCAAACAAATACTTCATCTCCGGGCTGTCAGTGGGCGGACGATAAAACGGCGTCCCGGCAATCACGTCGTCGTTGATGGGAATGTTGAAGCGCTCGCGAAATTCGCGAAGCTCCTTCTCATTCATCTTTTTCTGCTGATGCGAGATATTCCTGCCTTCGCCCGCCTCACCCAGGCCATAGCCTTTCACCGTTTTTGCCAGAATCACCGTCGGTTGGCCTTTGTGTTCCACAGCCATTTTGTAAGCCGCAAACATTTTACGCGCGTCATGTCCGCCGCGCAGGAGTTTGCGGATTTGGTCGTCGGTGAGGTGATTCACCAGTTCAAGCAGTTCGGGATATTTGCCGAAGAAATGTTTGCGCGTGTAGCTGCCCGGCTCGACGGAATACTTTTGGTAATCACCGTCCACCGCCTCTTCCATGCGCCTGAGCAACAAACCAGACTTGTCGCGCGCGAGCAAATCGTCCCAGTCGGTGCCCCAAATGACTTTGATGACGTTCCAGCCCGCGCCGCGGAACAGACCCTCAAGTTCCTGGATGATTTTGCCGTTGCCACGCACCGGGCCGTCCAGCCGCTGCAAATTGCAGTTGATAACCCAAATCAGATTGTCGAGGTTCTCGCGCGCGCCGAGCGTGATGGCGCCGAGCGTCTCCGGTTCATCACATTCACCGTCGCCGAGAAACGCCCAGAGTTTTGGCTCATCCTTCCACTTCACCAGGCCACGTGCCTGTAAGTAGCGGTTGAAACGCGCCTGATACAGCGACAAAATCGGGCCGAGCCCCATCGAAACCGTCGGGAATTGCCAGAACTCAGGCATCAAATACGGATGCGGATACGATGACAACCCGCCGCCCTCGGCAAGTTCCTGCCGGAAATTTTGCAGTTTCTGCTCGTCCAATCGGCCTTCGAGAAACGCGCGCGCATATATGCCCGGCGCGGCGTGGCCTTGAAAGTAAACAATGTCGCCGGGAAAATCTTCCGTGCGCCCGCGCAAAAAATGGTTGAACGCCACTTCGTAAAGCGTCGCCGCCGAGGCGTAAGTCGAAATGTGACCGCCCACATTGGTGGTGGAATTTGCCTTCACCACCATCGCCATCGCGTTCCAGCGGATGTAGCTCTTGATGCGGCGCTCGATATCGCGGTTGCCTGGAAACGGCACCTGTTGTTCGGGCGGGATAGTGTTGACGTAAGGCGTGTTGAAACAGTGACCAGTGCCCTGTGCCAGGGCGCGCAGCTTTTCGGTCAGCTTTTCCAACAACCGCGCCGTCCGCTCCGGCCCCTGGCTCTCCAACACCAGTTCAAAAACCGATTGCAGCGATTCCGACCATTTGTCACCGTTGCCGGACGACGAAGTGGAGCGCGAACCGTAAATTTCTTTTGTCTGGATGCTCACTGTGTTACCCACTTATTTCTGTCGCGCAAAATGCGCGTAACAATAAAGCCCAACTTGGCCGCCAACGCCAGCGAAATCAGCCCACCTGCAAAATGAGATTTCTCGACCTGACGCTCCCCTCGCCCGCCGAAAACCTCGCATGCGACGAGGTGTTGCTCGAGTGGTGCGAAGACGGCGCAGGTGAAGAAGTTCTTCGCTTTTGGGAATCGCCCAAATATTTTGTCGTCGTTGGCTATGCAAATAAAGTGGCATCCGAAGTCAACATTGCAGCTTGCGAGACAAATGGAATTCCTTTTTACCGCCGCTGTTCCGGCGGTGGCACCGTGGTGCAAGGTCCGGGTTGCCTTAGCTACACCCTTGTTTTGAAAATTACGGAAGACGGTCCGCTTCGCAACATTACCTCGGCAAACCGGTTCATCATGGAACGAAACCGGGCGGCGATTGAATCGCTTTACCCCAAGTCCGAGACGCAAGATCCGAGACCCGAAATCGTCGTTCACGGTCATACTGACCTTTGCCTCGACGATTTGAAATTTTCGGGCAACTCACAACGGCGCGGCAAACATCTTCTGCTCTTCCACGGAACGTTTTTGCTGAACTTCGATATTACACTTCTGAGCAAAGTTTTGCGGATGCCGTCTAAACAACCTGATTATCGTGAGAATCGTGCGCATGCCCATTTCCTGACAAACCTGGGTCTAACAGCTGAAAAGGTGAAAGCCGCGCTGCTAAAGGCGTGGCAAGCCGACTTGCCATCGAAAAATCCGCCGATGGGAAAAATCGCCGTCCTGGCACGGGACAAGTATGCCACTCCAAAATGGAATCAGAAGTTCTGACAGCGGCACAGTTCAGAGTGTGATGTAGATCACCTCATGACATCAATTGGCGTAGCGGTGAGGGCGATTTGCTTCTCTTGAGAATCTATCCGTTACCTCAAAACACGTCATTTTTCAGGACTTTCCCAAGTTAAATTGAGGTATCATTCAGAGGTTGAAGTACTTGTCTTTGCCAAGCTCACTTTGGTTTATGTACGTTTTTTTGGCATAAGAACGGCTTTGTGGACACTATCAAAACCGAAATAAAAGGTTTACAAGTGAAAAGCAAGGTTGATGCGAATAAAAATGGACATGGCTGTCTTGTAAGTGGACAAAGGCCGGAACTCTCACCATGGCCTCGCCATCTGTCACAAGAAATCACCAAGGCCGTGTTAGTCCTGGTGGTGGCAGGTAGTTTGGCCATGTCGGCGCGGGCGCAAAGCAACATCGTCTATGCCGCCGAGTACAATCAGCGAACCAACCTTTTCGGCACCATCAATTTGTTGAACGGCAGTTTCAATAGAATTTCCTCTGTCGGCGGTGCTGTTATCAACGACATTGCCTGCTGCCCCACAAACGGAGCGTTATTTGGGATATCAAATTCCGCAGCCTTGGTGACATTCAACCAGACAAACGGTGTAATGACCAGAATTGCAACCCTGAGCGTGAGTGGGATTGAATCGCTGGCCTTTAGGTCAAGCGACGGGGCGTTGTTCGGAGCCACGCATAACGCATTGTACACGATTAATATCACCAACGGGACTGCGACTTCAGTCGGTGCTTTTGGCAATGTCCACAACCTTGGCACCAGCGGGCAGAACATCCGTTTTGCACAGGACGGCAATCTTTATGTAAGCAATACGAGCACGAACACCAACGTCTACCGGGTCAGCACTTCGACCGGTAGTGCAACGTGGATGGGAGAAGCCATCGGTTTCCCATATCTGACCCTTGAGAACGGCGGCACGAATATGTATGGGGTCTACATCAATTTGGGATCTTCAACCAACCCAACCCCCGTGTTGGTGAATTTCAATCTCAGCAGTTTCGTTGTTGGCGGGACCAACGCCAATGGCAGCACTCACCAGATTACAATGAATCTGGTGGGCGCCGGCACCAACTTTCCGGCTAATTTCAACTTCTCGGGCAACACTTCTCAGGCAGTCACCAATCTTACCATCCTGGTTAGCGCGGTTGGGCCGGTGAGCCAGGCCGTTTGCCCGGGTGACAGCGTGACCTTTAGCACGGTGGCTTCAGGGACTGGACCCTACAGCTATGCGTGGATGTCAAACAGTGTGGCAATCAGCGGCCAGACCAACAGCAGCCTGACCTTGAATAACGTGAACTCCGGTGACGCAGCAACCTACAGCGTGATTGTAAATGGGTTAATGGGCAGCGTGACCAACAGCGCGACTTTGACAGTGAATGTGCCGGCCACGGTGACCGTGGCACCGGCAAGCCAGACGACACTGGTGGGCAGCAATGTGACCTTCAGCGTGACGGCGACCGGAACGGGCTTGAGCTATCAATGGCTGTTTAACGGTTCGGTGATAGGAACCAGCAGCAGTCTGACCTTGAATAACGTGACGACTGGCCAAGCCGGGGTTTACACAGTGATTGCCAGCGGCGCCTGCGGCAGCCCGGTCACCAATAATGCCACCTTGACAGTGAACGTGCCGGTGACGGTGACCGTGGCGCCTGTCAATCAGACGACGTTGGTGGGCGGCAATGTGACCTTCAGCGTGACGGCCACCGGGACGGGTTTGAGCTATCAATGGTTGTTCGGCGGTTCGGTGCTTGGAACCAGCAGCAGTCTGACCTTGAATAACGTGACGACCGGCCAGGCCGGGGTTTACACAGTGATTGTGAGCGGGGCCGGTACACCCGTGACCAACAGCGCATCTTTGACAGTGAACGTGCCGGTCACGGTGACCGTGCCGCCCGTCAATCAGACGACCCTGGTGGGCAGCAATGTAACCTTCAGCGTGACGGCCGCCGGGACGGGTTTGAGCTATCAATGGCTGTTCGGCGGTTCGGTGATAGGAACCAGCAGCAGTCTGACCTTGAACAACGTGACGACCAGCCAGGCCGGGGTTTACACAGTGATTGTCAGTGGCGCCGCCGGCAGCCCGGTGACTAACGGCGCAACGTTGACGGTGAACGTGCCGGTGACAGTAACCGTGCCGCCCGTCAATCAGACAGCGCTGGTGGGCAGCAACGTGACCTTCAGCGTGACGGCCACCGGAACGGGTTTGAGCTATCAATGGTTGTTTGGCGGTTCGGTGATTGGAACCGACAGCAGCCTGACGTTGAACAATGTGACTACGGGCCAGGCCGGCGTTTACACCGTGATTGTCAGCGGGGCCGGCACTCCGGTAACCAACAGCGCAACGTTGACAGTGAACGTGCCAGTGACCGTGACCGTGCCGCCCGTCAATCAGACGGCGCTGGTGGGCAGCAACGTGACCTTCAGCGTGACGGCCACCGGAACGGGTTTGAACTATCAATGGTTGTTTGGCGGTTCGGTGATTGGAACCGACAGCAGCCTGACCTTGAACAACGTGACGACCGGCCAGGCCGGCGTTTACACGGTGATCGTGAGCGGGGCCGGCACTCCCGTGACCAACAGTGCGACTTTGACAGTGAACGTGCCAGTCACTGTGACCGTGGCGCCGGTGAGCCAGACGACGCTGGTGGGCAGTAACGTGATCTTCAGTGTGACGGCCACCGGAACGAGCTTGAGCTATCAATGGTTGTTTGGCGGTTCGGTGATTGGAACCGACAGCAGCTTGGCGTTGAACAACGTGACCACCGGCCAAGCCGGGGTTTACACAGTGATTGTGAGCGGGGCCGGCAGTCCGGTGACTAACAGCGCGACTTTGACAGTGAACGTGCCGGTCACGGTGACCGTGCCGCCAGTAAGCCAGACGACGCTCGCAGGCAGCAATGTAACCTTCAGTGTGACGGCCACCGGAACGGGCTTGAGCTATCAATGGTTGTTTGGCGGTTCGGTGATTGGAACCGACAGCAGCCTGACGTTGAATAGCGTGACCACCGGCCAAGCCGGCGTTTACACCGTGATTGTCAGTGGGGCCGGCACTCCCGTGACCAACAGCGCAACGTTGACAGTAAACGTGCCGGTGACAGTGACCGTGCCGCCGGTGAGCCAGACGACGCTGGTGGGCAGCAATGTAACCTTCAGCGTGACGGCCACTGGAACGGGTTTGAGCTATCAATGGTTATTCGGCGGTTCGGTGATTGGAACCAGCAGCAGCCTGACCTTGAACAACGTGACCATCGGCCAGGCCGGGATTTATACGGTGATTGTGAGCGGGGCCGGCACTCCCGTGACCAACACCGCCATGCTTACGGTTGACTTACCAGTGTCGGCGAGCTCGCTCAGCAATCTGGTGTGTTGTCAGGGTGACAATGCGGCGTTCAGCACGGTGGCTTCGGGAACCGGACCGTTCAGTTACGTTTGGCTGAAAAATGGAGGCGTCCTCTCCGGCCAAACCGGCAACAATTTGACCTTGAACAATGTGACCACCAATGATGCGGCCACCTACACCGTTATTGTGTGTGGGGCGTGCGGCAGCGTCACCAACAGTGCCACGCTGACAGTCAATATCCCGGTGCCACCTACGCTCTCAATCGTTTGCCAGGGAGATGGAAGTGTAAAAGTATGCGCGTCGGGTGGTGTCTCCGGTCAAGAGTTTGTGCTTCTGTCTTCAACTAACCTGGTCAACTGGTCCATCATCAGCACAAACGCGGCTGACTCGAGCGGGGTAACTACGTTCATTGACTCGGATGCCATGAGCTATCCGCACTGCTTTTACCGAACCGTAACACCGTAATAAATTTTAGTGGGGACGCGCGGCCCACGTGTCCGAAATGGAAAGCAGAACTTCTACCGAACGCCCCAGCGAGGCATCCCTTCTTACAATCTCTTTGCCAATTCCGCCTGGCTCTTCGCTAAAATGTCCTTGTGCAGCGAATTTCCATGCGCATCCATCGTGACGACGGCAGGGAAATCCTGCACTTCAAATTCCCAGATCGCCTCCGGCGCGCCGAATTTTTCATAGAAATACACGTTCCGTACCTTTTTGATGCACTCGGCCAGCACCTGCGCCGCGCCGCCGACCGCGTGCAAATACACGCAGCCGCACTCCTTGCAAGCTGCCAGCGTCTTGTCGCCCATGCCACCCTTGCCGATGACGCCGCGGATGCCAAAGTCCTTGATGATTTGTGCCTGATACGGCTCCTCGCGGATGGACGTTGTCGGGCCGGCAGCAGTGGCCTTCCAGGAACCGTCGTCCTGTTTCATCACCACCGGGCCGCAATGATAAAGAATCCCGTCGCGCAGATTAACGCCCGGTGGCAGCTGACCGCCCTCGTGCAGATATTTGTGGACCGCGTCGCGCCCGGTGAACACGACGCCGGAAATCAACACTTCGTCGCCGACTTTCAGCGCCCGGATTTTTTCTTCGGTGAAGGGGAATGAAAGTTTAATCATGGCATTCGCCTTTCGCACTTAGTAAAGCCACTTCCCGATTTTCTCGTCCGCATCCAGCGTCACGCCCTGACGCCGATAAGCCCAGCACATGTAGCTGATGCTGACGAAATACGACGCAGGCAAACGGTTGGCGGCACAAATCTTCACGCCCAGCAACGTCGTCTTGCCACCAAATCCCATCGGGCCGATGCCGAGTTCATTCGCCGTTTTCAAAATGTCCTGCTCCAGCTTGTCCAACTCGGGGTTCGGGTTCCGGTCGGGAATCAGCCGCAGGAATTGCGTCTTGCTCAACTCGTAGCCGGTCGCGCGGTCGCCACCGATGCACACACCGAGGATGCCCGGTCCGCAGCCCTTGCCCTGCGCCTGCAACACTGCGTCCAGAATCGCCTTGCGGCAGCCGTCAAGGTCGCGGTTCGCGTTGAGCTTCTCGTTCGGCAGCGAGTATTGCGCGCCAACGTTTTCGCAGCCGCCGCCCTTGAGCACAAGCCGCACGCTTACTTCCGGCGAGCGATGCTGATGAAAATGAAAAGCGGGCGCACCCGGCCCGACGTTCGTGCCGTCATTTTTTCCGGTGAGCGAGTCCACGGAATTTTGTCGAAGATAACCCTTCTTCGTCGCCAGTTTCACGGTTTCCTTCGCCGTTTCTTCAAACGCGAGCTGGTCGAAGCCAACCGGGCAATCCACATAAAACAGGATGCTGCCGGTGTCCTGGCAAATCGGCTGCGATTTCTGTTTGGCCAGCTCGACGTTGCGCTCGATGATTTTCAGTGCGTTTTCGGCAATGGTGCCTTTCTTTTCCTGCTCCAACGAGTCGAGGATGGCCTTTTGCACGTCGTCGGGAATCTCCGCCGAGGTGCGCCGGATCAATTCGAGCAGGGAATTTTGCAGTTCGCTCATAAACTTCATTCAGCGTAAGCGTTGATTTGTGCGGAGTCAATTTGTAGCGTCGAGCCTGTGGCTCGATCGAATCAGCACAACGCTTTCCAGGCACAAACGCAGGCTTGACGGAAACGTCAAACCGGATTCCATTGCCTCATGCGCGCCATGCTCTTCGAAACGCTGCGGCAACCGCTGCGGGCCGTTGACGTACCCACGCCGAAACCCGAAGCGACGCAGGTTCTGGTGAAAGTGGCCGCCTGCGCCGTATGCCGCACGGATTTGCATGTTGTGGACGGGGAACTTCCCAAGCCGAAACTGCCACTTGTGCCCGGACACGAAATTGTCGGTGTCATTGTCGAAAAAGGCAAAGATGTTCGACGATTCAAAATCGGCGAACGCGTGGGGATTCCGTGGCTGGGCTGGACGTGCGGCGGGTGCGAGTTTTGCCTCAGTGGGCGCGAGAATCTTTGCGACCGCGCGCGGTTCACCGGCTACACGCTTGACGGCGGCTACACGGAGTTCACGGTTGCCGACGAGCGATTTTGTTTTCCGATTCCAGCTTCGTACTCTGACGCCGAGGCCGCTCCCCTGCTCTGCGCCGGGTTGATTGGGTACCGTTCGCTCGTCAAAACCGGGAACGCAAAACGGCTCGGCATCTATGGTTTTGGCGCAGCGGCGCACATTGTCGCACAGGTGGCAAAATTTCAAGGCCGCGAGATTTTCGCCTTCACCCGGCGCGGCGATTCAGAAGCTCAGGAGTTCGCCAAATCGCTGGGCGCAGTTTGGGCGGGAGATTCCGAGACCATGCCGCCAGTTCCGCTGGACGCCGCCATCATTTTTGCGCCGGTTGGCCCGCTTGTGCCGCTGGCGTTACGGGCTGTTGCGAAAGGCGGCACGGTCGTCTGCGGCGGCATTCACATGAGCGATATTCCGTCATTTCCGTATGATTTGCTCTGGCAGGAACGGACGCTTTGTTCCGTGGCCAATCTCACTCGACGAGACGGCGAGGAATTCTTCACGCTCGCGCCACAGGTGCCGGTGCGGACAACAGTGCAAACGTTTCCGCTTGAGGAGGCCAACGCAGTTTTGAGCCGCCTGCGCAACGGTCAAATCCGTGGCGCCGCCGTGCTGGTGCCGTGACGTGAAGTGCCAGCGCGCGCCGCCGGAGGCTCGACGCTATGACAAAGCTGGTTTAACGTCGCACCATGAAATGCGGCATTCGCGTCGCCACGCCGCCGCCGAAACCGTTGATGGTTTTCGACGGTGATTGCAATTTCTGCACGCTCTGGATTCGTCGCTGGCAGCAAATGACAGGCGATGCCGTGGATTATTTGCCCGCCCAAGACCCGCGCATCGCCACGCAATTTCCCGAAATTCCGCATGAACAGTTCGATACGGCCGTCCAACTTTTTGAACCCGATGGCTCGGTTTATTCCGGCGCAGAAGCGGTGTTTCGCACGCTGGCGCACAATCCCAAGCGGCAATGGCCGCGCCACTTTTACGAACGGTCTGTGCCTTTTGCCGATCTCACCGAATGGGCTTACGGCCTGGTCGCCGATAACCGGACGTTTTTCTCACTGCTGACGCGCTGGTTCTGGGGGCGGCATGTCGAGTTGCCGACGCATTTTCTAACGCGCTGGATTTTTCTGCGCGCTCTGGCAGTGATTTACCTCATCGCCTTCGTCTCACTGTGGACGCAAATCAGCGGGCTGATTGGCCACGATGGTATTTTGCCGACCGACCGATTCATAGCGGCGGTGCAACAACAATGCGACACACAGGGAATTGGCATGGAACGATACCACCTCTTGCCAACGTTGTGCTGGCTCAACGCCTCCGACGGTTTTCTCCATTTCCAATGCGCGGCAGGCGCGGTGCTGGCCGTCTTTTTGATCATTGGCATTGCACCCGTGCCGTGTCTCGCCTTGCTGTGGTTGCTTTATCTCTCGCTCGTGACGGTCGGACGCGATTTTCTCGGCTTTCAATGGGACAACCTTTTGCTCGAAACCGGTTTTCTCGCCATCTTCTTTGCCCCGCTGCAAATCTTGTCGCGACCGTCGCGTGAAGCCCACCGTCGCGGCTCGTTTTGTGGCTGCTGCGATTGTTGCTGTTCAAATTGATGTTCTCATCCGGTTGCGTGAAGCTGTTGAGCGGCGACCCAAACTGGCGCAATCTCACCGCGCTCACGTTTCATTACCAAACCCAACCACTGCCGACTTGGATTGGCTGGTATGCCAATCAACTGCCGCTGTGGTTTCAAAAAGCGTCGTGTCTCGCGATGTTCTGCATTGAACTTGGCGCGCCGTTCCTGATTTTTGCTCCGCGCAGATTGCGATTTTGCGGAGGCGCGGCCATTGCGTTCCTTCAGGTTTTAATCCTGCTCACCGGCAACTATACGTTTTTCAACCTGTTGACGCTGGCCTTGTGCCTTTTGTTGCTCGATGATTTCGCGTTGGGAAAGCTGGTACCGCGTAGATTTCTTGGCGCTTTCAAAGGAAGCATCCATCTGCATGGAGCGCCGGTCTCCGACCCGGCGTGTGCCGCCGGAAATAAACTTCGTGCCGGACCGGAGGTCGGCGCTCCCAACCATCCACGCCGCTGGCCCCCTGTCGTCACGGTCCCGCTCGCCGGCGTCGTGATAATCCTTTCGCTTTTCCAAATGAGTCTCATGTTCGGCGTGCGGCCCGGCTGGCTGTTCCCGGTGGCGGTTGCGGACGAATGGCTTGCGCCGTTTCGCAGCTTCAACGGCTACGGCCTGTTCGCCGTGATGACCACCGACCGTCGCGAAATCATCGTCGAAGGCAGCGACGACGGCGTGACATGGCTGCCCTATGAATTCAAATACAAACCCGGCGACGTGAATCGGCGGCCAGCATTTGTCGCACCGCATCAGCCGCGCTTGGACTGGCAGATGTGGTTCGCCGCGCTGGGTAATTACCAGCAAAACCCGTGGTTCGCGAATTTCTGTGAGCGGCTTATGCAAGGGTCACCGGAAGTTCTGGCGTTTGCTCGAAAAAAATCCCTTCCCGAATCATCCGCCGCACTACATTCGCGCCGAGTTTTACAATTACCATTTCACGAACTTCACTGAACGCCGCGCCATGGGCCTTCGCTCCGACGCGGGTGTCGGAGCTTCGTCCCCACAAGCGAGTGCCTGGTGGAAGCGCGAATTCATCGGGGAATACTTGCCGCCGATTTCACTTCCTGAATAAATTGAAGCCGCAAAACTCATGAGCGAAATATCCGACCCAGGCCGCGCTGAGGCGAGAAGCCGCGCGCCCGACTGGTTTACGCCCCTGCGCTTCGGAATATTGCTGGCGCTGCTGATTTTCGCCGCGTTTCCGCAAGTCCTGCTCGGACTGCAAACGTTTGTTGTGCGCGACTACGGGTTCTTCGCGTATCCCCTCGCCCACTTCCAGCAGGAATGTTTTCATCACGGCGAACTGCCGTTCTGGAACCCATACAACAACTGTGGCGTGCCCTTCCTTGCGCAATGGAACACCATGCCGCTCTACCCGCCATCGCTCATTTATCTGCTGCTGCCGTTGACATGGTCACTGGGCTTTTTCTGCCTGCTGCACCTGTGGTTCGCAGGGTTCGGCATGTTTTTCCTCGCACGGCGGTGGACGGGCCTTCGCCGCGCCGAAGTGTCGTCTGTTTTTGATAGATCCCGCGCTTGGCCTGTTTCGGACCGACTGTCTGACAAGGAAGCTACGGCCACGCAGGCGGGAAGCAATTTCGCGGCGGCCTTTGCGGGTGTGGCATTTTCATTCAACGGGCTGTCGCTCAACCTGCTCATGTGGCCAAGTCACATGGCCACGTTCAGTTGGATGCCGTGGGTCGTGCTAACGGTCGAACTGGCCTGGCGCGGCGGCGGACAAAAAATCATCCTGGCCGCGCTGGTCGGCGCCATGCAAATGCTTGCCGGCGGACCCGAAATCATTTTGCTCACCTGGTTTTTGCTGCTCGCGCTCTGGATCCAACAATTCATCCGGGGCGAATCTCCACGCGGCCCGATGTGCTGGCGGTTCCCGCTAATGGTGTTGCTGGTGATGGCGCTGACGGCGGCGCAACTGCTGCCGTTCCTCGACCTCTCCGCCCATTCACAACGCAGTGTCGGTTATGCGGACACGCGCTGGTCCATGCCCGGCTGGGGCTGGATGAGTTTTCTCGTGCCAATGGTGCATGGCAGCACCCGGACGGAAGGCGTCTTTTTCCAATACGGTCAATCGTGGACGTCATCCTATTACCTCGGCATCGGCGCCCTCTGGCTGGCGCTGCTCGCACTTTGGACAGTGCGCGAGCGCCGCGTTTGGCTGCTGGGCGGAGCAACGGTTATCGCCCTGTTTTTTGCTCTGGGCGAGAACACGTTTGTCTATCCCGCCGTGCGCAAAATGATTCCGCAACTCAGCTTTGTGACTTATCCGGTCAAGTACGTCACGCTCATGGCGTTTCTGGTGCCGCTGCTGGCCGCATTCGGACTGGCACGCCTGCAAAACTGGGCACACCTGGATTCCTCCCTCTCCTCCACCAAAGGAGGAGAGGGCCGGGGTGAGGAGGCCGATTGTTCTAAAACTCAAATCCCCTCGCCCTCCACCCTCCGCGGTACTGCTACGGAGGACGGGCAACCCTCTCCCCGCTTGAGCGGAGCGAGGGAGAAGACTTTTTCCCCTCAGTATTTTCAAACTTCCAGATTTTTGGCAATCGGCGCGATTCTGCTAGGTTTGCTCGCGGGAATCCTGTTCTGGGCGTGGCGATTCCCGTTTCCAGGCGATGACGTCCACGCGACGCTGCTCAATGGACTGTCGCGTGCAGTTTTTCTGCTCGTAACCGGCGGTTTGCTCCTTCTCCTGTCGCGGGAAGCCGGACCGGGTTTGCGCCGCATCGCGCCGCTGCTTTTGATTGTGGTTGCGTGGCTTGACGTCTTCACGCATGAACCGCCGCAAAACCCGACCGTGCCGCCAAGTGTCTATGAACTGAACCTGGCCCGCGCCGATTTGAACATGGACCCACAGCCCGAACTTGGCGGTTCGCGCGCCATGATCACCACAAAGGCGTACATGGACCTCATTCATTTCCCGCTGAGCGATCCGAAAAATAATTTTCTGGCCAAGCGGGCCGGCTATTGCGCCAACGTCAACCTGCTCGACGCCGTGCCGAAGGTGGACGGTTTCTTTTCGCTCACGCCGCGGGAAAGCGATGATTTAAATTCGCTGCTTTACGGCACTACAAATGAATTCCCTCGACTCGAAGATTTTATGGGCGTCTCGCAAATCGCCGCGCCGGATGCATTTTACCACTGGCAACCGCGAAAAACTTTCCTGCCGCTCGTGACCGCCGGTCAAAAGCCGGTTTTTCTCGACGACGCGAACACGTTGCGCGCGTTGACCCGGCCGGATTTCGACGGAAGCAAGGTGGTTTTCCTGCCGCCGGAAGCAAAAACGTTCGTGACGGTCACAAATCAAACGGCCGCCAGCCTGCTCAAATCGCATTTTGGGACTCAGAACGTGAACATCGAAATCGAAGCCGGCGCGCCGTCACTCGTCGTCGTGGCGCAGACCTGGTATCACAACTGGCGCGCGGACGTGGACGGCAAACCGGCGCGTTTGCTGCGGGCGAACCATGCGTTTCAGGCAATTGAAATTCCGGAGGGACGGCATCGTGTGCAACTGATTTACCAGGACCGCGCGTTTGAAATTGGCGCGGTCATTTCGCTGCTGGCCGTGCTCGCGTGTCTCATTTGCGTGGCAACCTCTTCCCGACAGAAAACGACACACAGCTAACGCCGGTTCGCTCCAGCACGGTGTTAACCCGCCTGCTCACTTGGCCTGCAGGGGGATCAAATGTGGCCCCTGGTTGGTCTGCCAGGGGGACAAATGTGGCACTTGGAGCCTTCGCACTTCCTGCTGCAACTTCGCGGTGGACTGCTCTAATGCACGCACTTGCTGTTCCAATGCGCCTGTCCGAGCAATGACCCCCTCAAGCTGCGCCTGGGTTTGCTGTAACTCCGTGCGAAGCGCTGCCAAATCGCCTGCCGGTTTTGGTGAACTACTGCTGGAGTCTGCTACGCAGAGCGAGGCGACTGCAACAATTCCAGCAACTATAAGGATAGCAACCTTCATTTTCATAATGTGAACCTCGGTTTGGCGGCCTAACACCAGAGCTCAGGTCCAACCGCCGCAGACTGCGCCTTGACGAAGCCGGGGAGCAGCGAATCTCCCACACCGTCGAAAACTGCAGGCGCAGCGGCTGCTGGCCGGGGCGATTTGTCAGGCCACTTGTCTCTCATCCGGCCGTTTACTTGACAAATAATTTCGAGTGGTCTTCCAAAGCATGGAGCCAGAAATTGCAACCAGCGCAAGGCTGACCAACACCCCGAATATTTTAAGCACAATCGCAGCGTCTTGAAAGCTTGCCCCAAACAATACCGTAACCGCCCAAACCGCCAACGCACTGCCGAGGGTGACAGGGGAAAATGCTGCCGCCAACGCGCACCCATCAAACCAGGAAAGCCGTGATTGCTGACGTGAACTCACCAGATCAACAGCGATCGCAAAGCAAATCGCGGGAGTCACCATTAGTATCAGCATCCAAAATACAGGGGTTGCAGACCAATCGTCTTGGAAAGCACTGGTCGCATAACGCGCACACACAACAAACCAAACAGCCGAACAAATGAGTAGCGCGATCGCAAGCGCTGCCGGGAAAACGCAGTGGCGAATGACGTTGTGTATTGTGTTCATAAATGTTTTTGACAATGCCGACCGTAAATACTCACGCGCGAAGCGGTCTGCCGATCCAAAGCTGAGCCGCGGCCCCCGCCCGTCCTCCGCAGCAGCTCTGCTACGGAGGGTGGAGCGGCTGGCGCACACCTGCAATCTGGACTTCTAAACTTCAAGGCTCAACCGACAACTGACCTGTCCGCCGAACCATGGCGAAGGCGGAAGGGTCAGTGGCAGTGTCCTGATTTGAAAACCGAATTACCGAAACGGAGCGCGAGTTGTCCCAACTCGCAGTATCCTTGATCAGTCCAGCCGCTGCGGATTGGGGACAATCCGCGCTCCGGTCAAATTAGGACACTACCGGGGCAGTGGCTTGCTTCAGGTGAACAAGGCGCTTCGCGCGTTCATAATTGGACCAGAGGACTTGGATGCCGTCCGCATCCTCGGCCTCCGGCCTTCCACTCTGCCAGATGGGTAACCTGATCCCCCCTGAAAATGTCACGGTCCTATCTGGAATCTATAGAATCGGGCTGGACCAGCGGAGTTGATATCCGTCACGGTGAAAGGAATAGGCGGCGAATTAGTAATGAATACCGTCTGCCAATCCACCAGGTTGGTCGAAGTCCACAAGGTGTAATCGGGTCCCTGCGGCCCATTGATAATCATGCTGACTTGCCCCTGGGAAAGATTGAGTGAACCTATCACGGGGTTGGTGATGGCGTTGACTACCACATTGAAGCTGTTGGTTGCGCTCAAATTCGGCGAGCCGCTATCGGTGACCTGAATTTGAACCACATTGGTCGTATTGGCCTGGCTAACGAGCGGACGCCAACTGAAAATTCCGCTGGAGGAATTGAGCGTCGCGTTGGCCGGGAATGTATTTGCAGGACTAAACGTTAATGTCTGGGCCGGCACATCTGAATCGCTGGCGCTATTAGCCACCAGTAATGTCACTCCCACGTTAACTCTTTGATTGGGCACGGCTCCGATAGTCGGCGGCGTGTTGCCTTGTCCCACAAACGTTACAACGCTCATGGCTGGCACATCGTAGGCGAATGAGAAATTGGTGACATTCACTGGTGTTTGCGGGGTAAGTGAAAGTGTGGCTGAAGTAATCCATGGCGTCACGGAAGCCGCGGTAAAATTGGTCAGATTGAAAGTTTGAATCACATCGGTTGCGGCATTCGTATTGACGACAACAATCGCAAATGCGGTTGATGCTGAATCTTTGTAGGCACTGATCAAAGCTGACAATTGGGACGAGGTCGCATCAATGCGGTAAAAGTTAGGGCGAACAAACCGGCTGTATTGACCAAAGGTGAACAGACGTTTGGTGGGAGCGGCGCTGGTATCCAACAATCCTTCATTTCCCTGTCCGCTGGCAACGAGCCACCAATAATGGTAGGCGTTTGCCTGTGCCTGGGTCATGTACAGATAAATCCGCTGCGCATAATAGACGCCATTGGCGATGCTGCTGTCGCTGCCTGAAAGCAGGGACACTTCTGTTTCCCATAATGCTTTTCCCGAAGTAGATAGTGCTGCCGGGGTTGTTTGATCTCCCACCGAATTGTCAGCAACGTAATCGTGATTGGCGATAATTCCCACATCCGCCGCCGCGTTTGGATCGGCCAAGGTCGGCGTATAAAGAGCGGTATCACCCGACCAGCTCTCGCTCTCGGGGATGATAATTTTAGTGGAACCCACGCCCTTGGCAACCAGCGCGCTGTAAAGGTTGGTGACGAAATCATGAATCTGAGCCCCGGTCCACTGGCACGCTTCATAAGTATTAACGCTTGCGTCCGGTTCGTTTTGGACGGAGATAGCGTACAGGTTGGTGATGTTGTAAGTTGTGTTTCTCATGCTGACCACATAATTGGCAAGCTGGCTGGCATAATTCAAATTGGTAATGTTATTTCCGCTGCCGAGAAAAGTTCCGCCGTTTACTGAATTAGTGATTGGCAAACTATCATAAATATCGTTGGTGCTCTTGAACCCGACTGCTGGCGTCCATGGCGTACTCCAAACCCTTGCGCCACGGGCTTGAGCCAACTGCATAATATTTGTCTCAGCGGTGGTCAGCGTCTGGCTGGCTGAAGTCGTATTGCCATAAACGATGTGATTGCGCAGTAAAGAGAGGCCGACGCCGTTATAGGTGCCGGATTGATAACTGACATTGTTATTAGTTGAAAAAAGCAGGTCGGCTTCGTTTGTGCTCCAAGGGCCGCCATTCCAGGCCGAAGAAGCGCCGAAGCCATCAATCCGTTGATGCACATTATCCCAGTCCACAGCGGACACGCCATTGATTGGTGGATTGGTAACGATGGCCCCTCCGCTAAGCTGTACGTCATCCACATACATTTTTGAAGTTCCAGTCAAAGCGTTGCCATACGTTTCCAATTGAATCATTATCCCGTAAATACTGGAGCTTACATTCACCGGCACCGAAAAATATACCCAGTTTGTGTTGTTGGCCGGCACGGAATAGTAGCCGCCAATCTGCGTTTGCGGATAAGCGCCACCGGTAGTCGTATCCAAATAGAAAGCAATCGAGCCGAACGAAAAGGTGCTGGCATTAATTGGAGAACCGGGGTCGAAACGAATGTAACAGGAAAAATTGGTGATTTGCGCACCGTTCAACGACGGATTGTAGTCACCGGTCCATACAACACTTTGCTGATTTGCGCCGCTGAAAGTGCTGGTAATTAACAAAGAGCCGGAACTTGGATTGTTGCTTACATCGCTGGAACTCCACTGATTCGTGATGTATTGATCAACCCCGCTGTTCCAAACCCGCCAAGCCGGAGGATTGGCGGAAGCAGACGTATCAAAAGTGTAATTCGTAATTATGACAGTTTGGGCCTGGCCCGACACACTGAATATCGCCAGCAGCACGAGCAATAAAAGTCCTGGAACATATTGTAGTTTTATGGATTTTTTCACGGATTGATACGGTTAAAACTTTGTTACAACTGATCTCCCATTGCTGGCGATCACGGATTTGACAACCCTAATCGCTTTTATTGGAAAATCAAACGACTTTTGCCCACATTCATAATCTATGCAAGACCGGCGGAGCGTATTTCTCCCGCCCCGGCGGATTTTAGCCGAACAGGAAGCCCTGATTTTATGGATTTTTCCCTGATAGTCACAGTGTGTGCTTGTTCGTTTGGGTAAATGGCTGTGATTCTCGCCCGCATGGCGAGAATAAGTGCGCGCTGCATTGTCATCGGATTCCTTTTGTTGTGATGTTCATAAATATTCACGCGCGGTGCCGCCTGACGATCCAAAGCTGGGTAATGACAACGCCAAGAGTGGACATGTCAGGGACCAATCAACGAGCCGCTCCTCGGTTCCGTTGGTCCAGGGGTGCGGCGCGTTCCGGCTCCCACGGCGGCATGAGAATGTATCGTCCCTTCAACACACCCAGCGAGTGGCGGTGCCATCGGCTCAACCTCTGCCTGGGGTTGCTTCGAATTGACGGACGGGGAATTGTCTATTGCCGCGCCGGCGATTCATTGGCGCTGCGCGGGTGAACGCCCAGATGTTCATCCATCCACGCCAAAGTCTTCGCCCACATTTCCGGAGTATAAACATGGCCCTGGCCGGGGTAGATGAGGCTTTGGAGTTCGTTCTCCTTGCCATAGAGTCGGTACGCCGGGCGCGCGGCCGATTCGATGGCGCGAATCCCATCCACCGGCGAGCCGTTGTCCAGGTCGCCGTTCTGGAACAACACGGGCCGCGGGGCGATGAGAGCGATGACGGCTTCGGTGTCGAAGTGGTTCAGCATGTTCGGCACGAAATAGCCAATGTCATGCTCATGGAGGGCCTGATGTTCGATCATGTTCTGATACCGGGTCAGGCAGGCGATCGCTACGCCGGTTTGGATCCGTTCATCCAACGCCATCAGCCACCACGAGCGTGTCGCGCCCATGCTCATGCCAGTCACGCCGATCCTGCCTGGATCCACCTCCGGCCGCGACGCCAGATAATCCAACGCCATCAAGTCATCGCGCAACAACATGCCCCAAAACGTGCGCCCGACCCAGAGGTCGAATTTGGCGGTCGTTTCCTCGCAGACGTACCCTTTTTCCGCCCTGCCGCCGGGACCCCGGCCATTGCGCTCACCGAAGCCATACGCGTCGATGGCCAGGACAACGTAACCGCGTTTTGCGAAAGCTGGTCCGGGCGCTTCCGGCGTGTGCCGGGCCTGAAACAATTCCTCTTTGCCGATGTCGTACTCCCCGCCGTGCCAGTGGCAATAGAGGATGGCGGGCGATTTTGCGGATGCATTCTTTGGCAGAAGCAGGTAACCCGGCACCATCGCGCCTGCCTCGTTGTCGAACTGGAATTTCTCCACGACGTACTCCCCCCGGTCTTCCCGCGAGAGCGTTTCCACTTTGGGCGTTGCGGGTCTTGGGGGCAGTCGGCCCAGCAGTTTCCAGAGTTCGGCCCGCAATTCCTGGCGTTTGACCTCCCACGCGTCCCGGGATGCGGGCACCACGAACGGCGGTGCCAGGTCGGCCTTGGCCAGCCAGCGCGCCGCATCGGTGTTGTTTGACTGGGCCCTCACGGCCACTCCGCATATTGCCGTGATGCAAATAATGACCAGTGTTTTCATGGGCAACAACGTTTGGTCGCAACGCGACGCGGGATGATTTTGCCTTCCGCCTGACACCTGCGCAAGGCCCAAGCTAATGTTAACGTCTGTTGACCAAACACGTCGAAGAACCGGCTCAAGGTGGATTGGCTGGCGATGGCTTCGAGCGCGTATGGTCAAAAAGTCATGCTGTCTCCCGGCAGTAGAATTTCAGCAATGCCTGCTTAAATAGTTTCCGTTCATAGAGGCTGCGCCACAAATGCGGGTGAAATTTTCGTTTTGCTTTCGCGGTTGACATCACCGCCCCTGTACTATGTAAAGATTGATCCGCATCAGGCCGCCAACTGCTCCGTCGGCAGGCGCTCTATTGGCGCCTGGATGTTTACCGAAATTATTTTATGAAATCATGTCTGAACCATGTCCGGTTGGTAGCCCCTGATTTTACCGCCGTTCCAACCGTTATTCTCGTTGCCACCGTGTCTGAGTTGCGAAGATGGCTGTCGGTGTGTTGGGTGGTCGGCGCGTTCACCGTACTGGCCGGCGTTCTGTCTGCCCGTGCCGGTTTTGGCGACCGCATTACCATCTCCGGCACTGAGTTTCGCGCCGGCGCTGACCGGATTTGGATCAACGGCGCCAACACCCCGTGGCACAACTGGAATGATTTTGGTGGAAAGTTTGATCCGGTTTGGTGGGACAAACATTTCCAGCAACTCCACGAAAACGGCATCAACGCCACCCGGGTCTGGATTTCCTGCAACGGCGAAGTGGGAATCAACATCTCCGCCACCGGTTACGTGTCAGGTTGCACCCCCAAATTCTGGAGTGATCTCGACAATCTTTTCCGAATCGCGCAGGCCCGGCAGGTTTACGTCATGGCAACCTTGCTTTCATTCGATCATTTTTCAACCGGACACACAAACTGCCAGCGTTGGCGGAACATGATCACGGACACCACCAACATTGATTCGCTGGTGGCGAATTACGTGGTTCCATTCGTCAACCGTTACAAGAGCAACCCCTGGCTGTGGAGCATTGATCTGTGCAACGAACCGGACTGGGTGCATGAGAATGCGAACTGTGGCAGGCTGCCCTGGCAACCGCTGCAAACCTACTTTGGCCGGGCGGCAGCAGCCATCCACGCCAACAGCGATATCCTCGTGACCGCGGGGATTTGCATGGGTCCCAAGTATCTCTCGGACACCCGTGCCACCAACGTGCTCGGTGATCGCGCACTACAGGCCCTGGCCGGCGGCGATTCACGTGCGCATGTAGACTTCTACGCTCCGCATTATTACGACTGGATGAGCATCATCAACCCCGGCAACGCCTTTAACATGCGCCCGGTTGACTATGGCCTGCCCGGGAACCGCCCCGTCATCTTCGGCGAATTTCCGTCGAAGGGCACCGCCCACCATCACCCGGAAGAGAACTATGAAAGTGCCTGTCAGAACGGCTGGCAAGGCGCCATGGGCTGGACGTCGAATGGGGTGGATACCAACGGGGATCTGACCGTGTTGGGGGTGGCCACCCGCGCCTTTCGTGACCGCCACCCCGGCCTCGTTTTCCCCGAAGCGAAGGCTTCCACCATTGCTCCAGGCTCGATCTCTGCTCCTCTTCCTGGTGACATTTCGAAACCGTGAGGGCTAGCGGATGCTGGATACTATTCAGGCCGAACCGGTGTCACGTAGCGTCCAAAAATGAAAAACTAAAAAATTGCCGGTTTCGTGCCGCTTAACAATGTCATAAGTGGCTTCAGCCCGAAAAACGAAGGTGATCGGAGCGCCGGCCTCCGGCCCGCCACAACTTCGGTTTTCGGGTTCAGCGCAGTGTTAGCCTTCAAGCCGGAAGTCTTCCGCAAACAGGAGGAAAAATGCGCCGCAAAAAGCTCGCCCGACTCCAAAACACCGCCGCCGCCCTCGGTTACCGCCTCGTTGAATCCCAATGCCTTACTCCGCTTGTTTCTCAGGAGGCACCCGGTGGAAGGAGATGGATTCATAATTCTGGATGCTTGTCCTTTTCCTTTTTTATTTCTTCGTCCATCTCGTCTTTTCGCAATTCATCGTCAATGTTTTCGTCTGCATCCGAGGACGTTGGATCAACCCTATCCTGTCCCTTGTCAACCATGTATGCGATGAAGCCCGCAATCAAGAGCATGGATGCGTAAAACCAATGATACGCCATCGCATTGTGGAACTGTTCGGGGTCGTCGTTCTTTGTGATAGTGTAGTGAGAATAACTGTATCTGCCAGTTGGCGCACGGGTGCTGCCACGAAATTCGTCATACCCGGCACTCGCTAACAATAAAATGCCGAGCGCCACGAGTATATATGAAAAAATGCGCATTGATGTAGAAGTCGCCTAACAATCCAAAGCTGAACCATGGCCACCGTCTGCCAAGCTCCGAATGCGATAATGACATCCCATTTTCATTGCTCAATCCAAAACTGAACGGGCAGTGGCCGTTGGCCCCAGCGCGGCAGGCGAAGGCGCCCGCGTGTTCTTCCTGTTTTCAGTCATTTCAAACATATGTATTCTTCGAACTAGAACTTGCGTGGTGGGCCCATTACTTCCATGCCATGGTCCGCCCAGAGCTGCTTCATGACGGATTCCTGATTGTTTGGGATTTCCTTTCCGAACTTGCTCATCTGCTTAAAAAAATCTTCCATGCTGCCGGCCGGCTGAAACAGGACCAACATCTGCCCCTCGCCATCGCTGATCTTGGCGAACGCGTGAGGAATCTTGCGCGGCGCAAACGCCGAATCGCCCGGTTGCAGGCTAAGGGTGTCGCTGCCCACTTGTACGATGAACTCGCCGCGGATCACATAAAACCATTCGTCCTGAAAATGGTGTCGGTGAAGCGCTGGACCACCTTTCGTCTCTCGAAACGTGTCATAGATGCAAAGATCACCACCGGTGTCCCGGCTCGAGACCTTTAAATCAAAGCGCCCACCCATGATCAGGAGTTCCTCCTCATAGCGGTCCTTTTGCGTCCTGACTTGAAAACCTTTTCCGGCGCGCTCCGGACTGGCCGACATGGTTTCGGCGCCCCGTGCCGCCAACGAGAATGCCGTCGCGACTACGGAAAGTCTCAAAAAGTTTCGTCGTTTCATGGATAATTTTGTGGGAAGTGCCTGACATTATTATTAGGCCAAAGAGAATGCACAGCGGCGTGCACAGGTGACTTTTCGATCTGTGGCCTTTATCATGGGTTTATCCGAGCAGATTTGCGAATTTCTATCAAGGATTAAACCACAAAACCCAGCTTGGGCGAGTCCCGTTTTTCACCCCCCACGAGTTACGGGTGAGGATGAATGCTGTCCCGTAACCGCTATCCGCGCGAACCGAATCTCTGAAAAGCAAACCGGCGACCCAAACTTTCGGACCGCCGGTCAAACTTTTTCACTCATTCCGCCGGAGTATTCACACAGGCTCGCGACTTGTTGGGCAACTTCTTTGCAGGCCACAGACAGAATGCAAGAGGGAGAGCTCCCCATACCAACAAGCTCACGGAATCCATGATGCGCCACGACATAGGCATTCCGATGATGGTTTCAACGAAATAAGACACCACCACAGCAATCAAATGAAGCGCAATAATAGTAATCACTACGGGACGGTGTCGGACTACATCCATCGCAACGACCCAAATCACCACGCCTACCCCCACACATACCAAACCAGCCCATCGCAAAGTAAGCATCATGGGTAGGCCCTGTGGCACCTGCTCCACACCGAACTTGGCGAGAAATACATTATCCCAACTGTCAGGGAAGAAGGCGCAAACCCCGCTGAGTATCCATGCCACGGCAAGGACTCGCAGAGCATTGGCTATCGAACGGATACGAGTGAATGTTTTCATAATGATGTGCAAAGTCGCCTAACGTCCAGAACTCAGCCACGCCGGACGTTTGATGTCAACCGCGAAAGCGGAACCCAAGGCGCTACCCGGCGTGGGCTGCAGTGAGAGGCTGTGTGAAAAGTCGGTCATGATTTGAACAATTACTCCTGCGCTTGGTCAGTGACAAGCATGAACCATCGCACCGGACTGGACCGCTCCCAAACGCTGCTCTTTCCCGAACGGCTGGAGGATTATGTCGCCGCCAGATGCACCCGGGCGGCTGCCTTGACGGACGAGATCTCGGAACAACAAAAAACCGGCGATCTGAAAAACAGACCGCCGGTCAAACTTTTTCACTCACTCCGCCGGAGTATTCACACAGGCTCGCGATTTGTTAGCACACCAACCAACCTTCGGTTGGGGCAATGACAAAAGTAGCTCGAAAGTCAAAACTCTTTGAATTTCAACATTTCGCGTTTCTAGCTACTTAAGAGGTGAAGTTACTTCAGTGCAGCAGAGCATGAGTTGCATGTGTGACTGCCGCTCCAGCTCGGAGCGAAGCGGCCACCATCGCAGCCTCGACGATCTCGGCATCGGTTGCACCGGCCTTGCGCGCGTTACCGCTGTGGATGTCGATACAATACGGGCACTGCGTGGTGAGCGCAACGGCGACCGCAATCAGTTCCTTGTATTTGACTGGGATCGCTCCGTCAGCGACGGCCGCCCTGTCAAAGGCCCAAAAGGCCTTCATCACCTCGGGTGCAAGGCAGTCCATGTTCTTTAGCTTGGCCAGGTTTTGTTTGTTATACATATATTTGGTTGGTGTAATTGGTCGCCTAACGACCAAAACTCAGCCATGCCGGGCCAGCGATGTCAACCGCGAATGCGGAACTGAAACGGCCAATCGGCGTTGGCTGCCATGAATTTTTAGGCGACTTCATTGGAATTTCTTTGCTTGGGCTGTGATGTGCTGAATGAATGCCTTCTTGCCGTTGGTGTAGGCGACGCGGTCGTTCGGGTGCGCGGTCGCTAACTCAGTTTTGAGGCGTTCGTAGGCGCGGGCGATCTGCGGATGTGCTATGAGGTAGTCGCGGAAGAGAAGGCGCTCCCAGTGCTCTTGGAAGGTCCGCCGACCGGTCACCATGTGGATGTGATGCGTGCGGACGCCCCGGTGGTCGCGCCTGATGAAGAACGCATACCACGGCGGGATTTCTTCACCAAAGCTAGGTCGCCAAAAGTAGTCGTAGCCCTGCGCCTTGAGAATGGGCGCAATCTCGGTTCGGGCGGCGCGGAGGGAGGTTACCTGAACCAGCATGTCCACAATCGGCTTGGCCGCAAGTCCCGGAACGGCAGTGCTGCCGAAGTGTTCGATGCGGCGGATTAGTACTGCCGGAATACACCCACGAAGATGCTCCTCCTCGCATCGGAACAGGTCGGGCCAGCGCGAATCGTAGGGCAAGATGCCGACATCCTCTTGAACGGCTTGCTGGACGCGCTCTTGAAGTGTGTTCATTTTACGAGAGACGCTCTGAGTCGCCTAACGTCCTGAGCTCAGGCACGCGGGGCTAATGACGTAGTCCGCGAAAGCGGAACTGGTGCCCCCATCCCGCGTTGCTTGCAGCGATTTGTTAGGCATCGCTTTTCCCATCAGGCTTCTTTCTTGCTAAATAATTCTTCGTGGTCTTCCAAAGCACGGCCAATGAAACCCCCAACAGAATAGCTCCCAAAACGGCATGATAATATCCCAAATTTCGCCTTAATGCGATAAATACGATGCCACACAACGCCAGCGCACCAAATACCAGCCACATGCCCAGTAGCACGATAAAACTCCGTGGACGCTCTGCTGCCGCACGGAAAGCACTGCCCTGCGCGAACTGAGACTCGAAAGGACCAGTGAACGCGTATGGCCCGAGGGGCGCTCCGCATTTGACGCAGAAGTTCGCGGAAGGCTCGTTGGGTGCCAGACATCTGATACACAACTGCTTTTCGCTCGATTCTGCCGACTGTTGATGCGTCTCGTCTGACATAGGCGATGCCTAACAGTGTTATTAGGCCAAAGAGCGTGCACGATGGCGTGCACAGGTGACTTTTCTATCTGTGGCCTTTATCATAGGTTTATGAAAGCAGATTTGCGAATTTCTATCAAGGATTAAACCACAAAACCCAGCTTGGGCGAGTCCCTTTTCGACCTCCCGCCAGTTCTGGGTGAGGATGAACGTTGTCCCGTAACCGCTATCCGCGCGACTCTTTTCAAACAGCCTCGCGCCTTGTCAGACCACTCAACTGTACTCAGGTTCCAGGTAGTGCGATGCAAAAGAACCGCGTTGGGAAATTCGCATTGATGGCGTTGGTGTAGCGGAAACTGCCGCCAGTATCAAACTGGTTGGTCACAATTGGAGTCCATTGGGAAATTGGCAATGCGCTGTTGGTGGAGACCATGAGGTTATAAGTCCCTCCGGGCGGTCCGCCCGCGCCGACAATGACCACATTGGTTCCGTCGAGGAAAATGGTTTCGCTTGGTGAGTAAGTAAATACGATTTGCGCAATTGTCACTGATGCGGCACTCCCACTGGTCGCGTTAAAGGTGGTTGCACTCAACGCGCGGAAATCAGTTCCATAGCCGGGAGTCGTCGAAGCCAGTGCATCAAGATATGCGGTACTGGCCGAATCGCTGCCAGTGTGACTGAAGAGCATCACGAGATCGCCGCCCTGATAAACATAAGGTGTATCAAAGACAACGAGTGAACCGAACGGATTGGGGCTGGTACCCGTGGTGAATGAATAGGCACTGATGGAAAGCGCTCCGTTCTTTACCAGCACGGGCGAAAGCATATTCGCGGCAAAATTCGCGCTCATGCCTGATATTGAATTGGCCGCTTGAGCCAGCGTCACCTCGTAATCAGACCAAGTGACAGTATTGGTGGGAAAGGCAGCGCTATTCGTCATCAACCGGAATTGCAATCCGGTGATCTTCGCGCCAACCGGCAGGCCCGCGAGGGCGGCTGACGAGAACTGCATCTGATAGGTGCGGGGAGCACCGCTGTTCCGCAGCAGCGTATTCAATCCGCCTGTGCCGTAGGTTGCTGTGTAAGTACCGGGGGCGACGACCGCGGCTGAAGGTGGCAAAGGTCCGAGTGTGAACGTAAATGTTGGTCCAAACCAAACAGCACTCGGATAGGGTGGCCCCGTATCCGGCATCGCCAGGGTTGGACTGCCAATTTGACGGAGAAAGCCCACAAAGCTGATGCCTGGCGCGGACTGGAAGGTTGCGGGGTCACTAACAATGTTGTTGGCGCCGCTTACCGGCATAAGGGCGCCAATCAGGTACGAGCCTGGCGCCAGAAACAACGGTGAAACGGTGTTGACTCTCCAACCCCCAGCCGGATCAAGAGAAGATATCAACGCTGAAGTCGAGGTGATGACTGATTCCCGCAGCAAGGTACCCGAGGATGCATCCCACAAACCAACATCAAAAGTTTGGCCGAATAAAAAGCCATCTGATTGATCGTCCCAGAATCCCAACCCATCAACAGTAATCCCATTGGTGGCTGAGACCTGAAACTCCCAACCCAGAGTAAGTCCTCCATAGCCCGAAACCAACCCCTCAACTCCACTTGTTGGGTCCACGGCGATCGTGCCGGCGTGCGCCGGGGAAAGGATAAGAGCGCAAAGGATGGTAATCAGAGTTGAAGTTTTCATGGAACAGGTTTCATGATTTGCGGTTTCGATTCCACACAACCAATCCGATTGAGGTGATACCAATCAACGCAAGCGTGGAAGGCTCGGGGACTACAGTGCCGGCGACGCCCATCGAGTAATCCTGGTTGAAGAAATTGGGGGCGTAGTTATAGCCGGCATACGGCCAATAAATGAATCCGTTCCCATTGTTGCCGGCGGGCTGACCAATGGCGTTGGCGCCAGAAGTCACTGACACGTAAGATCTGAACATGCCGCTGGATATAGGATCGTTACCAACGAACGGGGACACTGAAAGCCAGTATATGCCGGGTGCCAGGTAAACATCGAGCCCGGTAATCTGGATAGTGTACTCGGGAATCCCATAGCCGGGCAGGGAACGTCCTGTCGGCGTCTGAGTGGCGAACCCTGTTCCCGAGCTGACAATCGTTCCTCCGTTTCCGGCGGACATCCCTGATCGAATGGACCACGAAGCGCTGGTAACGCCTTGGAACGACATGTCGTTGTTGGACCAGACGCTATCAACGATCCACCCTCCGGGAGCAGTGACATCGAAGTCGTCGTAAACATTGGCCGGCCCAACGTTGCCGGTTTCTTCATTCACCGTTGCGCCGCCTGAGGTCAGATCGCCGTTATACCAGAGAACCGTGTCGGCACGCGTGACCGATAGCGACACAACGGCCAGAGATCCGCCAAGATACAACCCAAACAGTCTATAGAGTTTCATAAACATTTCCTGGATGTGCTTCTGTATTCGTGTCCGAACGCCGCGAGCGGTGTCAGGCGACGGCAAAACAGCAACAAGACGGTGAAACCGAGAAAAAAGAGCGACAATGATTCAGGCTCTGGAACCGGCGTTGCGGCAAGATTGTCGTAAACCCAACCAGGAACAGAATAATATTCGGAAAGAACAACGTATTGAATCCCGTTTGCGGAAGAGACATTCAACTCGCTATATTGTCCAACGGGTGTGATCACGGTATCAATATCGAGTTGCACTCCTTCAGTGCTAAACGCCTGCATCGTGAATGACCCTCCGTAACCTGCGGCTGCTGCAGCAAAGATTGAAACCGAACTCACGGGTGTATCGAAGGTAATTGTCTCCGGGCCACTCCAGTTGTTGATACCCATCCCATCGAAAGCCAAGAAATTGTCACCGCTGAGAGCCAAAATACCGATAGACCCCGGAGCGGCCGCATCGTCGTTAAGGATCTCCCCTCCGGTGCCAACGCTGGGGCCGCTGAAATGAACACCAAGCGGCGCGTAGAGTTCCGTTAGTGGAGTCGCTTGATAAAAGTAGACAGGTGCCGTAATCGGATTGCCGTAGGCGTCCGTATCAAAATTGATGATGAGTGCTTCGGCAAAGCAAACGGAGTTCAGAAGGATGGCTGCCGTGGCAAGGAAGGTTAAGTGTAATGTTTTCGTAAGTGTTTTTGTTTTGGTGTATGACAAGTCGCCTAAGGTTCCAGATCAGCGACCTCGCGCCACTGGCTCTGGATATGCAGCCGAAGCGTCATCGCGGGTTCGTTTAACAGGGCTTCTTCGGCTAACGCCTCTGAGAAGGAAATGCCTGCAATTCTCAACAGTGTTTTCATGGTTTGTGGATTTCGTCAGAGTCTGTCTGTCACGCTCATAACAGGCCGCCATTCGAAATGCCTCGTAAAAAAGTGCTCTCATGCTCTGAATTTCGGGTTAATGCGTCGGTGTGCCAACATCAAGACCAAACCCAGGATGCCCAACGCAACTTGAGAAGGTTCCGGGACCGGGGCCACTGCAATATTGTCAAGATACTCCAGAGGTGTTTCACCAAAGCCCCCGGTAAGCCACGAGCGCGTGATTTCAATCATGATTTGATGTGTGCCGGGACCCAACTCGGTCGTCGCAGTAAGGACGCCGCGCGGGATTTGTCCGGGGCTGATTTGTCCGTAATTCGTGCTTGCGAGTAAATTTCCATCGACAAACAGACTGAACGTGCCCGCTTGAGCATTGATGTAACTGTTAATGTTCTGCGCCGCTACGTCCAGCGAGACAACATATTGACCGGGAAAACAGGTGAAATCCTGGAAGATGCCTCCCCCTTGAGAAGTGTGGCTCCCAAGATAGGCCAGTTCCCCCACCTCGAACTGGGCAGCATCGGACGCAGTTCCGCTTCCGGTCACATCGAACGGGACCACATTCGGCAATCCGTATGCAGCGCCGATGTCACCGTTGGGTGTGACAAAAGTGGACCAGCCAGTCAAATCGCCTGTCTCGAAGTCCCCATTGACAAGGATCGTCGCCTCGCAAAGGAGGCACGAGGATTGTATCAGCGTCGCTGCCAGAATGACTGCTTTCAGGCTCATTAGGAGGAGCGGATTCAGTTTGTTAATCGGGTCAGTGCCGATTATGCGTATGAAATTCGCCGGGGTCAAGAAAAAAGAGCGACATCCGCGTCTGTGACATCACTGAATTTCAATAACGCTGAAAGGCGGGCCATAGTATCTGCGAGTTCAAATCGAGCATCAAGGATTGACGCCGGGGCAAAAATCGCAAAATCCAATGCGTGCGTATCCCTCGCCCCACCTGTTCGGCTGCCTGTGGAAAATTTTCAGTTGAGCAAGCCGGTGCTATCGCCGCATCAAGTGTCAGCAACGGCCCACGCCGAATTGCTTTGAAAACTTACGGCATCACTGCCCGGAAGAATCCTTGATTGGTATTCATCGCCGCTGGAATACTGAAATAAAACTTGCACAAGGTCATCGGGAAAAGAAAGGTATGCCGGTATCCGTTGCGCACGCGCCGGCAAAGCGCGGCGTAAAAGATCATCGCCAGCCGAAATCGTTCGCAATCGGGAAGAACCTGCCTATTGGCTGCTCAATCGGAAGTAACGACTGGTGCCGGAAATGGAATTGGTCACCATCCATTGATTCCCCACCAGCGCGGGCATCGGACTCACCGCGTTCCAGGACGCGCCCGGCCCAAGGGTAACTGTGGCCCAGAGTGAAAGTCCGGCCGCATTATTGGTAGGCCAACTGACAATTATCTGATTGCCGGCCCGCGTGACTGTGAGCTGCGGAGGCGGCGGGGGAGATATGATGTAGAGTTCGGGGGGCGTGCCGTAGTTTTCGCTCGTGGAACTGAAAACATCACCCACTGCTTGCAGAATAAAGCCGAAATAAGGCCCTTTGGTTGATTTGACAAAAGCGGTTACATCAAAAGTCGTCACCTGGCCATAACCGAGGCCCGCAGGCAGCGTCCACACCCCGATGAGCGTTCCAGAATTGTAGTTGGAAGCTGTCAGCGTGCCAGTCCCCCCATCGAAACCGTACACGTTCACGTTTGGGCCGAACAGGGGCAATCCATAAGCATTCAGTTCCAAGAGAATCGAGGTATCCTGGCTGGCATTAAAAGCGGCAAACTCCAACCCGCCTCGAACGTTTGAACCGAGGGTGAGGGCGGTAAAGGTAAGCACCGAGCCGGAGGAATAAATGTCGGCACAACTCACCGGCAGAATGTAGTTGGTAACCAGCAGCGGACTCACGCTGACGAGAATCGAGTTGGTGGCGGTGTTAAAGTTGTTGTCGGTTACGACGGCGCTAATGTCATAGCTTCCCGCCGGGAGATTGGTCACCGTATTGGTGAACGGTGCACTGTAAGCAACGCCCGCTAAATTGGTTCCCACAAAAAATTGCATCTCTGCATAGGGAGTGGCCCCGCCGGCGGGCGCGGCAGTGACGGTGAAGGTCGCCGGCGCGGTGAACACCGCATTGTTGGTGGGCGCGGTGATGGTTACTGAAAGGGGTTGAACGGAGTTGACGATGACCGTTACCGTATCGCCGAACTGATCGGAAAAGCTGAATGTGCCCGGATTGTAGTAAACATAAGGCACGTAATACACATAATAACCGTCTGTAGGTGGGATGTCGGCATAGAAACTCTCCGGCGGGGCGCCCGTGAGCAGTAAATCGTCAGTGTAGTCGAAATTAACGATGTCAACCTCATCACCAGCGTTGATGACGATCTGGCTGGTCGAAAATCCGCTGGAAGTCCAGTCCACCTCAATGTTATTCGCTTGGCTTTGCCAAGTCCCAAAAACCAATAAGCTGGCTATTAACAAATACAGGCGCCACACAGCTCCTGTTCTGATTTTCATGAGGGGAGTAGTATGGGCAGGGCGAGGAAAAATGTCAATCATAATCGGCACGCAATTCTTGACAAGGTAGCGTAAGAATGGAGCCGATGGCCGGGATTGGTGGGAATTTGCGGTTCAACATCATTTTCCATTTCTGACAGGCAGGTGGCTACAGACATAACGCCAGCCACCGTGGCGCTCATGATGGAAGGCCAGGCAATTTCAGGTCGCTGGCAGCCGTCCTTCCGGCGTATCTGCTGCACCACTCAAAACACCAGCGACAGGCAATTATATGCTCCTCGGCATTGCGGGAAACAAAATTAGCGAAGAATAAAAAGGCGTCAGCCGGGCTGGATGCAGTCGGGCGGTCGTTTCGGGAACATCTCCCCGGCTGGAGTCGCGGCAAACCAAACCAATAGTATTATGGGTGACTTTCTTCAAGTTGCTACGTGCCAGTGTTTTCATTTGGTTTGATTTGGTTTGATTCAGTTTGATCTGGTTTGACCGGGTTCGACTCCGCCCCGTCAGTTTTCGCTTGATCCGGCGGTTTCGGCGGCAGGCCATAAATTTCACGGATTCGGCGTTCACGTTCCTCTGGACTCACCCAATTCCGGCAAATCCAGTCACGCACTTCCGGAGTTTTTGACCAGCGCTTGAAATGCTCCACCACTTCTTCTTCTGTCTTTTCCCTTTCGCGTTCCAACCGCTCCCGCTCCATGTTGAGGCGAGCGCCGCTATGGTCGCCGCGGCGCAATTCAACGATGTCCTGACAAAGACCGCGCAACACGCGCAGCTTGCGGCGAAATTCATCAGTTATTTCGCCATCCCAGCCCGCCAGCGCTGCGGCGTAGCGAGCGGCCAGCACGGTGGCCAGATGATCCGTCAACTTGCCGTCGGTCGCTGCTGTCAATTCACTGGCATCTGCCGCCAATTCGCGCGCTTGCGATAGCGTTTCTTGCCGCGCCAGCCAGTCGCGGTATCCGCCGGTTTTCCATTCAGATAGGTTTTGCTCGCTGATATTTCGTCCGCCGAAGTCGGTGGCCAACACCCGCTGGGTGTCCGGCAAGCCGTTAAGCCAGTCCACCAGCCGGACGCCCGGTTCGCCGTCCTGCAACCGGCGATTCAATTCGTCCCGAACCGCGCGAGTCAACCGGGCAATTTTTCCGTTGCGGGTCATACAAAAACAAACGTTTTAACCGCGGATGAACGCAGATGGACACGGATTAAAAATGGGTTGCCGCGAATTTTCATTTTGGAAGTTTAATTTTGCCGGATTTTTCCAACGCATCCACGTCGGCAAACATGGCCTGGCGCATGAGCCGGATCTTCCCGGCGTTGGAAAAGCCCGAATTTTGCGCCAATGATTCTTCCAGCCGTTGAAACGCCTGACGATAGGCCAGGTTGCGAACAAACAAACGCGGATGTTTTGGATATCGGTTCAAAATAATTTCAATTCCCTTTCGATTTTTCGCAAAGTTGATTTGGAAATGCCGGCTCGCTTTGGCGGCCAAAGTTTCCTTTTGATTTCCGGACGTTTCGTCCACTTCCAGAACTCGGCGTTTTTGGCACGCTCGGCACATTTGCGCTCAAAGGCCAGCCGTTCCCGATCCAATTGCAGCCGGGCTGCCGAATGTTCGCCACGCCGCAACATGGCCCAGTCCTGCACGAACAACCGCAAAATTTCCCAGCGCCGGGCACCTTCCGTGCCGGCTAATTTGTCTCGTGCCGCCATTAAGTATTGTGGAGTCAGCCAGTCCGCCACAGCGTCGGTAATGGAACCGCCTGCGGTGCGTTTCAATTCTTTGGCTTCTGCCACCATGTTCAACAGTAGCGATTTGGTCTCGGCCAAATTGGGATTGAGAGAGTTCATCGGTATTTGCCGCGAATGAAGCGGTTGTAGAACGCTCCCATGGACGCGGCGTTCATGAACGCCACATAGACTGAATAGGGCACACCGGGATGGGTGTAGATGGTGGCACTGGTGTGGAACTGGACGTACAGATTATTTCCGTCGTAGCCCACCGCGCGGATTGACGATGAGTTAACTGGTGTCACGCTTGCCAGTGAAACAGGGTGAAGGATTCGGCGTAAGCCAGGGAAATGTCGTGGTATTTGCCAGGTAGCCAGCAAATGCCATGCTATTTGCCGGGTGATTGCCGTTCCCAGGAAAGCGGCTTTTCGTCTGCGGGCAGGAATGGAAACAATCTGCGAAAAAGTTTACCAGCCTCGCGCCGGGCATCCCGCCATTTGGTAAAATCGCCCCACTTACGACCTGAAAACTGTTTCGTTTCCCAAATCGCGGAGAAAGCGTCTCCCTTGACAATCTGCAATGCCGGGAACCGCGACAACAATCGCATGACCGCCAGTCGCGTAAGATTGGCACGCCAATCTTTCGGTTTGTGGCCCTTTTTACTGGGCACGGGAAACTGGTCAGGACGATTTACTTTTACCCACCGCCGAAAATAATTCACAATTTCATCATTGGTGAACGATCCCCAGTCAATCGCAACCACCGTCACTTCCCTGCCGCCCGCCCAATACAACGACGGTTTGATCTCCGGATATTTAAATTTGTGCAACCGCAGCAGAGTTTCCTCATTCAGTTTCGGATTTTCGCGGCGGACTTTTTCCCGTTCGGCTTCCGCTTTTGCTCCCTGCGTTTTCGTCCAATCACGGATGTCTTGTGCATCCAAGGAAATGCCGCGCTTGAAAGGCACCAGCGGAATCCGTTCGACATCGGTGCCGATTTGTGAGCGATAACGCCGTTCTGCAACGGTGAGTGACTGCCATGGTTTTGGAAAACTACCAGTCGTTTGATAAACCCGTCCCGGTTTGAGCGGAGGAGCATCGGGAAACACACCATCCGGCGGGCAGGAAATGCCACGGAGGAAGACTTCCGATGCGTAGCCGATGCTTTGGGCTTTTTGAAGATCTTGATGCAGCCGTTGCTCTTCTGGCAGGCTCAATCCTCCGCACTTTGCATAAAGAGGCTTCCAACATTCCAAACTTCGTTTCCGCAAATCACGGATGAACGCCGACTCACGCGCATACTCCCAATAGCAGCAGGCCACCAATTCATTATCCGGAACAGTGTCGAAATCCCACTCATTGCGCAGAAGAGGTTCCGTTTTCATGCCGGTTTGATGCGGTCTAAACCGGGAGCAACTCGCAGCCGTGGACGAAACGGGGCTTGGTAGGGACGCACCGCCGGGGCGTCCGGCGTTCGCGGTCATCCCGGCGGGATGACCCTACCATCTTCTGCGGCAAGGGATGGCCGATTTTGAAACTTTCGGGGAGTTGGCGGAACGTGACGGGGTTTTCTTTGGCCAAGACGCCGGCCAGCCAATGGCGCATGGCCGTGAGGATGGTGTCGCCTCCGCGCACGCTCTGGAACCGGCGCTGCCAGAAGGGATGATGGGCGAATACGGCCTCGGCGCGGCGGGCGAGCTTGTCTGCGAGTTGTCCTTCGCCCATTGGATGGGAGAAGGTGGCGGAGCCGGATGAGGGTATCAAATTGGTCCGGAAATAAACGCGCGCCTCATCCACGATGCGCCAGGCCAGAGACAGCGGACAAAAACTGGTCTGCCGTTCAAATTCTGTCACCGGCGCGTAATTTTTCCGTTTCATGCGAGCAATTTTATTTCAGGCCGTGCGACAAAGGCTGTCCACAATTCCATTACAAAGAATCAACGGCTGGCCAAATCCAAGAATTGGCTGAAAAGACCACCACAATTTTCTAGGGCGTCATTCAAAGTAGCCATTGGACGTCCCAGTTTCCAATGACGCTGTTGACCCGCACCGTGGTGCTCGACTTCTACAAAGATCCCTCTGTGGGTCAACGCAGGAATACAGTCATTCATGAACGTATTCCCACCACCTCCGAGTTTGGTCCGAATTATACCTTCGCTTACATGAGTGCTTCTCAGAAAAGCTCGAAGCACTCTTCCGAACTGAACGACCGCTTCTTCCGGGTGTCGTCGCCGTATTGGCAGCGGCATCTGCACAGCGCCTTCAGTGAATGTGATCCCTAATTGGGCCAACTGTGCGCGACAAGTTACAGGGTCATAAATGGTCAGCGCCCGATCAGGTACATATATTCCGCCAGCCATTCGACCTGCTTTTTCAGTTCCACATCCACCAGGGAGTCGGCGGAAGTGAAATTCAGTTCGAGGTTGGGCAGGATTTTGACGATGTCGCCTTTGAGTGCGCGGTAATTGTAATCGGCGGCGGAGAGCTTGACGGCTTCCTTCCAGATGTTGGTCTTGGCGACTTCGAGCGCGCCGGCGTCCTTGTCCACACCATAAATATGACGGAGGAGGATGCGGGCGATGAGAACGCGGCGGTCGTCCAGGGCGTGTCGGCGGCGGAAAGCGAGCGCGGCCTCGACGTTGGGGGGCATCTCGGCGAGGAACATTTCGCCGTTATCCGGCTTGAGGATTTTTTGAACCCATGCGCTGGCTTTTTCAATGCGTTCGTATTGCCGCCAGAAGGCGCGGAGGACTTTGATGAGGAAACCGCCGGAGCCGCAGGCGGTGTCGGCCACGCGGATTTCGGCCAGTTGCGTCATGAGGGTGTCGGCCTGTTTGAAATCGCATTTCTGGCTGCCGACGGCGGCACAAATGCCGTCCACGAGCCCGGCCGCGAGGGAATTGACCAGTGAATCGGCCATCGGCCCGGTGATGCCGGCGGGCGTGTAGTAAATGCCTTCGTCCTTGCGATTGGCAGCCAGGAACATTTCATAGCTCTTGCCGAAGATGTCCTCGTCAATGCGGCGGTAGTTGTAATTGACGATGCCGCGGCCCATGGCGGTGTTCCACGGGTCGAGGCCGAGAATGAATTCGAGCTTTTTACAGAAGCGATCAAAATTCGCGTCGTCCGGCACGAGCTTGTCCCAGATGCGCGCCTCGAAGATTTCCGTATCGTAATATTCGTCAAAGAAATCCTCGAAATTCTTCAGGAAATAATGCGTGACCTTGGCCGGGCCTTTGGCTTCCCAGCGGTCCTTCTGGACGGCGAATTCATTCTGGATAAAGCGATAGCTGACGAGGCCGAAATCTTCGAGGGTCTTGGCGAAGATGAGTTTATTGATGAGCAGGATGATGAATTCGGCGGCCTGATCCTTCGATTGCCAGTGGATCTTGTCAAATTCGTTGAACCAGTTTTTAAGGTCCTCAAAAAACTGCTGTTCCAGTTCCGGTTTGTCCGTGGTGTCTTCGTAGCGCCGGAGCGCGTCGGTGATGCTGCGGCATTCGATGCAACGCAGTAGAAAATCGGCGAAGGGCACAGCGGCAAACGGCTTGTCCTCGAAAAAATAATCGCGGGCCGAACAAAGCCAGGCGGTGCGCAGGTCGGTGAGCACAAGATATTCATGCTCGGACAGATAATTTTTGATCTGGTCCTTGTGATGGTCGGGATTGGCGTCGTGACGGTGCAGCGAATCGCCGTCGCGCCGGAACAGGGATTTCAGTTCAAATGGAATCGGGCGGGCGTTGGGCTCATTGATGCGGAAATCCACCCAGCCGTCGCGCACGATAACCTGCCGGACGGGCTCGATTTTCAACAATTCTCTGAAAAGAGCGGTGAAAACATCTTCGGAGGCGGTTTCCGGTTTCGAGCCTTCCCGCAACACCTGGATATACCTTGCCGCGGGCGGCCAGGATGGGAGTTTCTCAAGGCCTTTCGCGAACGGAAGAAACTCGATTTCTTTCCGTTCGGTCAGTTCGCGAAGCGTGTTGAGAATTTCAGATGCGTTCACGAAAAGGAGTTTGTATAAGGACGGCAACCCCGGCAATCCAGAACCATGAATTGTTCAAAGTCGTGGCGCGCCTCCTGTTCCTGATAAGCCGGGGACAGGTAGAATTTCTCGTTGGCCCGAAAATCCGCCACAAGCTGCTTGACCTTTGCAAAGGCTGCATCGAACCCGGCTGGCATGGAGCTTTTCTACACGAAAAGCTTCGATGATGCAATCCTGCCGGCAAATCAGACCGCTTCAAAATTATTAACCAGCTTGGACTGCATTTGTCCATCCGGCTATATTATCCTCCGGCAAAAATATGTGTGCCCGTTATACCGTTGCAGGAGAATTGACCGAACTGGGGAGGTTCATCGCTTTCGTCTGCCGAGTCGCCTTTTTCGCCCCGCGCTACAACATCGCCCCGCGCCAGCAAGCCCCGGTTGTCGTATTGGAAAATTTCCAGCCGATCATGAGGCTCATGCGATGGGGTCTAATTCCACCGTGGGCCAAAGACGAAAGCATTGGTGACAAAATGATTAACGCGCGGGCAGAAACGATTCTGGAGAAAACGAGCTTTCGCAAGCCGATGGACCGGCAACGCTGTTTGATTCCTGCCGATGGCTTTTACGAATGGCAGGCCGAAGGTCGCAGGGAAGAAATCGGATTCGACACCTCACCCGGTCCCGCTCGGCAACAAAGTGTTTTCCCCCGACAACCCTCACCCGGCCTCCGGCCACCCTCTCCCTCTCCCGCGAGCGAGGGACAGCGTTCGCGGCGGAGAGGGTTGGAACCTGGCAGTTTCACACCGTTCCGGTTCACGATGCAGGACAAGGCGTTTTTTTGTTTTGCTGGGATTTATGAGAAATGGATTCGTCCGCCCAAGGAAGGCGAGTTTGAGTTTAATGACGAGCCGGACACGCCAAATCCAAGCCAGGTAGTCGAGACGTTTTCCATCATTACCACCACGCCCAATGAAATGGTCGCACGGGTTCACGACCGGATGCTGGTGATTTTGCATCCCAACCATTGGCTGTGGTGGCTTGACGACCGGCGCAACGGGGAGTCGGTAAAATCGTTGCTCACTCCATATACCGCCGAGGACATGGATTGTTACCGTGTGTCCAAGCTGGTGAACAGCGCCAAAAACGATTCGCCGGAATGTATAAAGCCAGCGTAAGACTGAGTTATCTGCTCTAAATTCCATGACAATATAAAAACCCAAGCAAATTATGAAAACGCAACCCAAGTGTTTCATCTTAATTCCTATGTCTGATGTGGCAAGCGCCATCGACTACCTGACTGAGGAGAAAAAGACGTGTCGAATGCGCGAGGACGGTGAACAGCAGAAAAATATTGAAGTTCAACTCCGGTTCAGTACCGGTGCAAAGATTGACGCGGCTTTCCCCAAACGCGCGGAGGCGATCACGTTTCTTCGCAGTTTCGCATGAATAATTTTCTCTACAATGTGATAAAACGAGTAAAATACGTTACCCCGGCCATATCCCGCCGAGGACATGGATTGTTATCGCGTGTCCAAGCTGGTGAACAGCGCCAAAAACGATTCGCCGGAATGCATCAAGCCCGCGTAGGCGTGTGCCATCAAATTGTAACAGTCATGTTGCCACCCCGTCTTTGACCCGATTCAGGTAATATGGTGAGATAGCAACCAGGATTCAGGCGGTGGCCCCAGACTCGGCTACCCTTAAAAAATGGGCCGACATCTTATTCGACATCCACCCAGTAATGGGGAATGCCAACAAAGCTCTGTGCAAGATTTGGAACGACGATTCGTATTTAACGGGTTTTCGCCTTGTTACATGCATCACCGCAGAAGAACGCGATAAAAGCGCCATGGACTAGGGCCGATGGTGTTGGTCAGGCTGAGGGTCGGGCTGGTGGCGGTGTTGGTGGCGAGGTTAGACCAATTGGTTGAAAGGAGATTGGTGGAATACTGGACCTGATAAACCAGACCGGTGAGCGAATTCCAAGTGAGTGAGACGGCGTTGGGGCTTGCTTTAGATATACTCGGGTTGGGTGGTGGAATCGATATAAGAGTCACGTCGTCGAGGCCAAACAGGTTGGGGTCGTTTCGGCCGCCGAATTGGAGGGTGGTATTGGTGCTGGTGGCAGTGACATAGAGAACGACGTTGGTCCAGTCGAAGCCATCGGGATCCAGCAAATTATAAACTGTGTCAGGGCTTGCGCCGCTTGCGTCCCAATTGACAAGGAATTGCTCGACCGGCCCATTCATGGCGTTCATCAGCCAGAACGAAAGCACATAGCTTTGTCCTGGGACCGTCGGAATGTTTTGGGAAATGTAGCCAACTGCCCCGGCAGTTCCAAAGACGCAGAACATGCTCCCCGAATAAGGGAGGTAGCCCGTAACGCTGCCATCATCTACAAAATCGTAATTGAACGTGGGATAGGGAGTTTCGTCATAAATTCCAATGCCGCCGGTTTGCGCCCAGTCAGGAAGCGAGTAAGGATAGTTTTCGAAGTCACCGTTTTGCACCAGATTTTGTCCGGCCACCAGGACAAATTCACGGGTGCGGACAGCATGGCTGGTTTGGTTGGAGAAGAGCACGTCGGCGGTATAAGTGCCAGCCGGCAAAGAGTAAGCCGCGGCAGTCAAGCTAACGGTGGCATGGGTTGTGGTATGAGCGGCCAGTGCGCCACCGGAGGAGGACGCGGTGAACCACGAGGAGGTATTGATGAGGGACCAGTTCAGGGAGCTTGGGCTGGAATTGGTAAGCGAAAATGTCAGAGTATTGGCAGTAAAAGCGCCGCCAGCGGGACCAAATGCGACAAATCCCTTGCCGGGCGCAACCGCCAGGGCGTCCCCGACTCCCGCCAGGAGGTCAATCAGGTTGTCGCCAGCCGGCGTGCCCCAACCGGTACAGAGGTCGTAACCGGGGACGGCTGGAAATTCATTCACGCTGAAAGCCCAAAAGTTGTTGCCCGTGGTAATGTCGTTGAAATCGGAGAGATAGCTGGCGCTTTTGGCCGTGGCATAGATGAGCGGGTTGGCGAAGCCAACGGATGGCTTGCTGTGAGCGGCGGCCTGTTGATTCGCAAGCGCGGCGAAGGCAGCCCATGCCGGCGCGGCGCAACTGGTGCCGCCAACGGTATAGTCGCTGCCATCGTCGGCCACGACAAAAACATTGTCCGCGGTCATGGCCACGTCGGGAACATTTCGCATGGTGGTGGAACCTTCATTGGCGGCCATGTTGATGCCCTGTTGCCAGTAAGGAATGGAAAAATTCTCGCTGATACCGCCGGACACGCCGCTGCTGGAATCGGCGGAGAAAAGGCCAGGGGCAGCGCCGCCCCAGTTCCAGGTGGTTTCCGAAACCCATGCCCCGCCCGGACCGGTAGTCGTCACGGTGGTTCCACCCGCTTCGGTGATGTTGGTGCTTTCGGATGGAAAAGGAATCCCGTTCACGAAGGCGTCCCCGTCGCCCGAGGCATTGAAAAACGATTGCCCTTGCGCGTCCATTTGTTTGAAGATATTTTCCGCCGTCAGATTCGGCACATCGGGAGCTGAATCGCCGTATGAGCAACTGAATTGTTTTGGCGCATTAACCGTGTCATTGGCCATGGCATCCAAAATGTCCTCCCAACTGTTGGTTTGGGGAGCTTCATATACGACAATTTTTGACAACCCCGGCGCGATGGACATGACCACGGAAATGTCCAAGGACACTTCGTCGTTGCCGCTGCCAGGAGAACTGACGCCGCCGTCAACGGGGACAGTTGTCAGCGGAACGGAGACACCCGCAAGTGTTTCGTAGGTAGCGATGTCACTTGGGTAATAAGTGTCGAATTCCAGCAATCCCACAGTTTGGCCGGCGCCGGTTAGTGAAACGCCTGGAATGTAGGCCGCCCTGAAATCGTTTCCCATGTAAGCGCCGGACGGTCCGGAACCCGAACCGATTTGGTGGGCCTTGATGGCCGACGGTGTCACGGAGGCTTTTTTGATGATGTGGCTGTGCTTGAGCGCGTAATTATCCAGACCGCTGATATGAAGGATGGGCACGGTCAAATTGAGCGAGGGGACGCTGTCCGGACCGAAAAAAGTCCGGTTCTCCGTCGGATGCCGGTAGGTGCGCATGGTTAAATGAAAAACGCGTTCCACGTCCGCGACGGAGCCGCTGACGTCCAGGACCATACGGTCGGAATGCTCCACAACAGTAAAACCGTTGGTGCCGAAGAAGTTCGCGACCGCTTGGTAATCCGATGCCGAGGGAGCGAATTGTTCGATGAATTGCTGCGGAGACAGGTAGTGGCGATAATTAAGGCTGGCGGGGTCGTAAAGTTGACGCAGCAGATTGTCGAGAGCGCTTTCATTGCGCAAGGGCAGGCCAATGGAAAGATTCAAGCGCGTTTCCGCGGTAAGCCGGCCGCTCGCGGACAAATGTGGGATCACCGGGGGCACGGAGCCTTGCAGAAATTGCGGGCCGGCGTTTTCCGCGTGGGCTGGAGTGCAAAATGCCGCCGCCAGGGCAATGACCACAGTCCAGTGCGCGGCCTTAATAAGAGACGGCTGTTTTTTCATGGCGTTTGATCGTTGCTGGTTGAGCCACCTCAGAGTAGCGGACATTGATATGGTATTCAACGGGAAAGGAGTGACACAAAAGTGACATAGGAATTGCACACAGCGTCATGCAGTGACGTGACTTCACTTTTTCGGGCCACCTGATGTGTTACTTATATGCCACTGCCCGAATCCGCCACTACACCCGCCAACGCACAAGCAACGGCATACAAATCATTTTCCCGATCGGGTAACGCAAATGTAAGGCGGATGTGAATAAGTTTTTATTGATTTCTTCTTTAGAGTTCTTGTAGTATTCCCTTTGACTCAAAACCAGTGGCGCGTCGTCGTCCTTGGCTGAGAGGAGTCAGGGAGGCAGCCGTCACGCTACGAAGGAAAGAAAATAAACTATGAAAACGTATTGTAAGACCAGATTGGTTTCGTATTCAGTGGCAGCGTTATCGCTGTTCACCCGCGCAACGTCAATCAAGGCGCGGCGCGTCATCGAAGGGCAAATTCCCATCAGAAACAACAGCGTAATGGCAGTGCTTCTGGGTTTGGTGGTCGGCACAGCGCGGCTGGCCTCGGCCCAGTACGATCCGTCGTTGCAATTCTCTCCAACCCTCAATCCCAACGGCGTTTGGAGCTACGGATACGAATCCGTTCCAATCGGCTCCCCTTTTAATCTATTGACACTCCCCGCTCCGGTCCCCGCAGTGCCAGGCCCAGCCATTGATTCCTGGCAGGATCCAGCGTTCGGTGCGATAGGTGTCTTCCATAACGGAACAGCAATTCCCCAAACCGTAACCACCGTTGGGTCGGAAATCTCGCAATTCGATCCAGGCATGCTGGCGATGAATGCCGGTCCCAACGATCAGTTCGCCATGGTGCAGTTCACCGCTCCAGTAAACGGAATCTATACGTTTCAAGGCGTGTTCCAAGGCATTGATACCGTCGGCACAGTGAGCAGTGTGTATCTTTTGGAGAACAACATTGTGGTAGCCAGTGGCAGCGTACTTGGTTTTGGGCCAGGAAGCGATGTCCCGCTTTCGGCTGGACCGATACTTCTCGCTGCGGGCCAAACACTGACCTACGCTGTCGGAGGGGGTCCTTTCAACAGCATGACGGCACTGATTGACGCTCAGGTTTCCGCCGTCGCCGTTCCGGAGCCGTCCATATATGCGTTGCTCGGTCTCGCCCTGGTTCCGCTCGTCGTGCGTGGCGGGTTGGCTTGCAAACGCAAGGCTGCGATCGTTTGAATGCGGCCCGGTAGCGAAGTGCGCAAACTATAAACCAAACACCCTATAACCCTATATGAAAAAAAACTCTAAATTCCACGTGGCTCACCGGGCCTCGGCGTATCGTTTGGCCGCTTCGCTCATGCTCGTCCTGGCGATAGGACCGGCACGCGAAGCCGCGGCCAGCATACTCGCGTACGAAGGCTTCAATTACGCGGTGAATCAACCGCTGCCGACCATGGCCCTGGGGACCGGCTGGGGCGGGCCTTGGACGCAAATCAGCGGCGCAATGTTCGGTCAACAGCCGACGCTGAGTTACCCGTGGGCACTGCCATCGACTGGTGAAGCGCTCCTGACGCAGGCGCCGGGGGCGGCGTCCCGTCCCTTCGCGGCACCGTTCAGCAATGCCGGCAGTGATCTCTGGATCAGCTTCCAGGAACTGACCGCCGTTGGAGCCGTCAGCGGCGCGCAAGTTGACATCCAACAACCGACCGCGGTCCTCCCGGATATCGAGGTGAACAAGGACGCAGGCGGCGCAATCACTCTAAATGGTCTGCCGGCCGGGGGTTCCGCCGGCGACGGGATCGTGGATTTCTTCTTGTTGCAACTGGTCCAGTGGAGCGGGGGCACTACGCTTGTCAACCTCTTTGTGGATCCGGGCGCCGTGCTCGGCCCACCGAACGCTTCGCTCTTGATCAATGGGCCGGCGTTCCAGGCCCAACAGTTCTACTACCAAGCCAATGCCGGGCAGGAGCTCGACGAGATCCGAGTCGGTACGACAGTCACGGACGTTTCTGCCGTCCCGGAGCCGTCACCGTATGCGTTGCTCGGGCTCGCCCTGGTCTCGCTCGCCGTGCGTGGCGGGTTGGCTTGCAAACGCAAGGCCTTGATTGTTTGAATACGGCTCGGCAGCGAAGTGCGCATTTTTCAAGCCTGTGTGTGCCGGCTTGAAACACTATTCTTCTCATCGCGTTTGCGACTGTTACGAATTACTCGTCATCGCTCGCCGCGCCTGCTGAAGTAGTAGCATGTGTTTCACGGCGTGGTCCATCAGACAATTATGTTTTGACGCGCTGAGGAAGGTTGGTTTGGACAGTTTCTATCCATCCCGCCGAGGACATGGATTGTTATCGCGTCTCCAGGCTGGTGAACAACGCCAAAAGCGATTCACCGGAATGCATCAAAGCAGCATAGATAACTTCGCCCGAATTCATCAATCTTTGCGCGTGACACCAGCAATGAAAGCGGGAATTGCCGACCATGTTTGGAGCTTGGAAGAAATTGCGAATTGACTAAACTAAATTCATGAAAACCATTTTATATCATACGGTGAGCGCCTCCACAGCGGCGGAATTGGACAAAGCAGTTAATGGTCTTCTGGAAAAAGGATACCAGTTGTTCGGAAGCCCATATTTGAGCGACCGGCCAATTGAAGGCATGGTTGGAAACATGGCTTTTTATCAAGCGATGACATCGGAGAAGGAAACGGGGGATAAAAGCGACGCTGCCCTGGTAAAAGAACGCGCTCAAAGCTTAGAAATCAAGGAGCTCAAAATGATTAAACCAAACTGAGTAACTATCCAAACAAAAGGGCCGGACTTTCGTCCGGCCCCGTGGTGCGAGGTTTATACGCCTTCACCCGGCGTTCAGAAGTGTGGCACAACCAATTTGGGGTCGCTGTCCCGGCTGCGCCACGGCAAAACCCCTATGCGGGATCCGAAACGGACAGCGAAAATGTATCAACTCCAGAGATTCTCGAAGCAAACTTCACGCCAAAACGGGTTAATGGTGTATCAGGTTGTGCTTCAGGGTTGAAGGTTGACTTTCGGAATTGACGATTTAGTCTGTCTGCCTTTCAGGAAAGGGCCGATGGATCAACCTAAAAACAAGCCCGAAAAGATTCCATCTTTTTCAGCAACCTGCCGAGCGGAAGCGATAGCCGGCACCAAACAATATTCACGATGCCTTGTGGATTTAAATGTCCCTTGCTGGTATCGGCTGGCCCCTTTCACGCATGGCCCCTTTTGCGCGCATCCACGCCATTTGGAAATTGTGGCGCAAACACGCCGTCAATAAGGGCCTCATAAGCGAGCATCGCCAATAATCGGCGCATGAAATGCTTTATTTTCCCCTCGCGTTGCTCCAGTTTATCTTCTGGCTGGAGCGCGTAAGGGGGTGCGGTGCTCTGCCCGCTTGGGATGCGGCGCACCCCTAAATTTTCCTTGATTTCCACTGCGGACGGCGATAAGCTCAGAGCGCAATTATCAACCCGATTGCTCCGGCGGCGGACGCGGCGTTTTCGCAAATTCCCACGTCCGCCGTTTTATTTCCAACAATCCACTATACAATCTAACCGAGCATCACCCCAAGCGTAACACAATCGTTGCCGATTGAGGCATTGCCCCTCTGCTTGTAGTGTGCTTAGTTTGCTTTGCGTTGGCTCCAGTAATCTTCTGCCCTGGGGTGCGTGGGGCGCGCCGCTCCGTGACTGGCCGTGGCGCGCCCCTAACCCACTACACAATCTAAGGCACCATTACCCAAAAGGGAATCCCGTCTCGTCTTTATAGCCAGGATTGCGCGCCCCATATTCGCTCGTACGCGTATTAAACGGGTTGGAAAAGAATTTCCGATTTCAAGCCGATACAGGTTTGACCCGCTGCCGTTTGAAGCGGCGTGCCGGGCTTCAAGTCCGGCATCAATAAGCCAGGGGATCAAGCCATGATGCGGAAAAAGGCAGCGTGGTTTGCCGATTCAAAATCTTCCTTCGCATTACGCGGCAGTTCCCCCGCCGCAACAAGCCGCTCCACGGTTCTTTCGTAGAACGTCCAGTATGTCATCGGCATGGTGGGAGGTAAGACCAGCCTGCCATGAGAAGCTCCTTCAAGAAACCGGCAAAAGGTCCGAATCAAAGTGGTATCCTCGCTTGGCACTATTCGTCCCGAGGCCAAGTCTTCGTTCAACAGGCCCAGCTCCTTTGCGGCGGCCTTCAGCACCGCCTCGGGCGGAAGGCCGTCAATCATCTCGCAGAACATCTCAAACGGACGATGATTCATCTCTACATAATATAACCTCATTTACTTCAATTTCAAATGATGATTGTCACGATTGAACAGCGCCAAAAACGATTGGCCGGAGGGCACAAACCCCGCGTGAAACCGGCCTAGCCGCCATGCGGCACGCCAAAGCCAAGGAGCAAGTGGTTGTTCCAGCCACTTGAACAAATCAGCGGTTTGTCGGGATTAACAAACGGAGCCTTTTTAAAGCATTCATGCCATCTATCAGTTGAAAGTTGAAGCGGTCCTCCGGAGTCCAGCAGATGCCTCGCGGCTCAAAACGTGGCGGCCCCGAAGGCGTCCGTCACTGGCCGCCAACGCGGTAAAATCTCCAGTTTGCCGGATTGGTATCCATGACGTCGATTACTGAGCCCGAACCTGGCAGGTTTGTGAAGAGGTTAATCCACGCCGAAGTAGCGGAGAGATCGTTCTTGTATTGAAGCTCGTACGCCCTGCCCGCGGCGCTCGGAAACGAAATCGTCATTCCTTGAGCGCCGGGCGCCTCGCCGATCTGGATCGCGAAGGGTGGCTGGGTCGGCGGTTGAACGGCAACGCTGACCGTTGCCGTTGAGCAATTGCCCGCGCTGTCGCACGCCAGGTAAGTGAAGGTATCGGTCCCCTGGAACCCCGGATTGGGCGTGTAGGTAACGGTGGTGCGCCGATAAACGTCCGTATAGCGCTTGAGCGCCTCGACGAAGTAGTAATCCCCGTAAATGAGTGACACATTCACTTCAGGATCGGGGAACTGTGGCGGCTCGCCGGTGCCATGAAGCAGGATGCCGCTGGAGGACGTGCCTTGCGCCAAATAATTGGTCGAGCCCAGCGAGGAGAAGATCCTTCGCGCCCCCAGCCAATCCGTCGCGCTATCTGAAAAGTTGGTCGTCAATTGGCTTAACTGGATCAACGCGGAAAGGGTGATGGCCGCCGCCGAGGAATCGCGCGGCGGAACCGGGGTGCAAGCCCAAGGTTGGAAGTCCCAGTAGGGCACGAAGTCGGCCGGGCAGTTGGTGAGGTAATAATAGGCCAGGCGCTGGGCGGCGGCGGCGAACGGCTGGTACGTGGTCTCCCGAAAGGCGAGCGTAAAACCATAAATACCCCAAGCCTGGCCGCGCGAAAAGGTGGAGGTGTCGGAGCAGCCGGCAGAAGTGCCCTGGCTGTACACCGCACCGCTGGTCACGTAGTAAACGACCTCTTGGAAGGTGCCGTTGTCGGCCCGGACCTGGTTGGTCATCGCCCGGAGCGCGTGGTTGTAGGCTTTCGTCGCCAAGGTGCTGTCCCCGCTCAAAGCGGCCGCATCGTACAGCAGTTCCAGGTTCATCAGGGTATCAATGAGCACTTCAAAGTACGGGTGTGGCAGCGATTGATAGCACTGCACCGATTGCACAACAGAATTGTAGCGGTTGGTGAGTGAGTGCGCGCCCTGGACGAGGACTGCTTTATAAACGGGGTTGGTGGTCAGCCGGTAGCCGTTGCCGAAACTGAACTCCAAAATGCTGCCGACATCGTCGGTATTCGTGGAATACTGCTGAGCCGTCAGCGCCGAGGTCCATTGCTCGGCCCAACCCTCGAAATGCGGGTCACCCGTCAGCTCAAAGACGTACCACATAGCGCCGGGAAAGTAGCCGTTGACCCAGCCGTAAAGGTCATCGCTGGCCATGGCGGTGGCCCAGAGGCCGTTGGTGAGGGTGCTGCGCGGAAACAGATTGGTGCTTCCCATCTGCGTCACAGTGTTGCTGAGTTGCACGGCGGAAAATTGCAGCAGGCGCGCCAGTTCCGCGTTGGTGGCCGTGCCGTTGGTGTTGATGATCACCGTTCCGTTCGCCGGCTGGGTTACCTGCAGGATTGCCAGTTGGTTGGAGGCGGCGTCCTGGTCATTGCTTAAGACCGGGATGGTCACAGGGACGTTTTGGACCGTGGCCGCTTGATCGGCCTTCGCCGACAAGGCCTGGGCGTACACCACGCGGTTAGACCCGGGACCGGCCGCTATCAGGCACGCCGCTACCAGCCCGAGGCGGCGGATTATTCTACGAAAGTCACTCCGTTTCGGACGTGGCGAGGCCGTCGTTCGATCGACAATTAAATTGGGATTTCCCACTTGGTTTCTTGCTTGCCCACGACCAGCGCAGGCCCGTTTCGTGATTCTCTTCCTGCTCCACAGGTTTGCAAGCCATTTTTCCAGTCTGCCCTCGGTTTTTCTCTGGCACAGGGGGCGCTTCGCTGCGATTTGCGCCTTTTCACACGATTTTCCATGCCATCTGAAGACACCCCTTCCGTGTTTTCTGTTGTTTTCATGCTTCCAGCTTGCCATAGGTTTCGCACACCGAGCTGTCCATGTCCAAAATCAGTTCCCGCATCGGCTGGCGTTCCCGCAGCCGGTCAATCCACTTTCCTGATAGCTTCGTCAACTCCGCCTGTTCTTCACTGCGCTCAGTAACCTCCAACCTGAGGCAACGATGTCATGACTGACTTTAGCCCCAGGTAACCTTTATCCGTGAGTCAACACGGATGGGAAATCCGGGTTTAACTTTCTCATTGGCTGAACGAATGCGCGAGCTTCAGGCAAAGTAGATGTTTGCGCCGAGGTAAAGGTTCATTTAACCTTCTTTTCTGCTGGAAATGATGCGATCATATTGGCAAGCCTAATGGGTGAAGCCCTATTGTCGACGGACTGGATGTTGATGGAATCTGCCGGTGATTATTCAATGAACCTGACGAGAAAAATACGCCTGCGCCTGATGTTTCTGCTGCTGGCGTTGCCTGTAGTGGTGCAGGCCCAATTCACGTTCACGACCAACAACGGCGCAATCACCATCACCGGCTACACAGGTTCCGGCGGCTCTGTGGTTATCCCCGACACGATCAATGGTTATCCGGTCACCACTATCGGGTCTTTTGTATTTAGTGGTTTTAGTGGTGTCGGCCTGACCAACGTCACGATCGGCACCAACGTCACCGACATCGGACAGGGCGCGTTTTCCGGCTGCATCGCCCTGACGAGCATTACGATTCCAAACAGTGTTATCAGCATCGGAGACGAAGCGTTTGCTGACTGCAGCAGCCTGACCAACGTCACGTTCGGCAACCACGTCGCCAGCATCGGAGACTCAGCGTTCTTTACGTGCACGAACTTGATCAGCATTACGATTCCGAACAGTGTTACCAACATCGGAGGCGGAGTGTTTGCTGACTGTAGCCGGTTGACCTCCATTACGGTGGATGGGCAAAATTTGTTTTACACCAGCCTCAAGGGAATTTTATTCAACAAGTATCAAACCATCCTCGTCGAAGCTCCGGGCGGTATCGTCGGAAGCTACACAATTCCCAGGACTGTCAACAACATCGCAATCGAGGCGTTTTCCGGCTGCTCCAAACTGACCAGCATTGCGATTCAGAACATAGTTGCCAGTATCGGCAGCGAGGCGTTTGCCGACTGTAGCAGCCTGACCAACGTCACGATCGGCACCCGCGTCACCAGCATCGGCAGCGGGGCGTTCAACGACTGCACCAGTTTGACCAACATTACGATCCCAAGCAGTGTTACCAACATTGGCAGCGGCCTTGGAGAAGTGGGCGCCGGAGATGAAATATTCCTCATAACCGATTTTACAGAGATCGCTGCCGGCTGCAGCGGCCTGACCTCCATTAGGGTGAGTGCACAAAATTTGTTTTACAGCAGTTCCAATGGGGTTTTATTCGACAAGCATCAAACCACACTCATCGAAGCTCCGGGCGGTATCGTCGGCAGCTATACAGTTCCCAACAGTGTCACCAACATTGGAGACGCTGCGTTCGCTGCCTGCACCAACTTGACCAGCATTACGATACCGAACAGTGTTGCCAACATCGGCATCGGGGCATTTAACAATTGTGGCAGCCTGACCAATGTGACCATTGGCAACAACGTCACCAGCATCGGAAATGCTGCGTTTGCCGAGTGCCCCGGCCTGACCGACGTTATGATTCCGAACAGTGTTACCAACATCGGAAGCGCTGCGTTTGCCGACTGTAGCGGCCTGACCTTCATTACGGTGAGTGCGCAAAATTTGTTTTACAGCAGTGCCAATGGGGTTTTATTCGACAAGCATCAAACCGCGCTTATCCTGGCTCCTGATGGCAGTATCGCCGGAAGCTACACAATCCCCAACACTGTCACGAGCATCGGAGACACTGCGTTCGCTGCTTGCACCAACTTGACCAGCATTACGATTCCGAACAGCGTCACCAATATTGGAAATTTCGCATTCGATGGCTGCTTTAATTTAATCCAAATCTATTTCGAAGGAAATGCGCCCAGCGCTGGTTTCTCTGTGTTTGGCCTGCAACTCCGAATCCCATTTGCATCTTATAACTTCGACCAAAAAGCCGCCTATTATTTCCCGGGAACGACGGGCTGGGCTGCAACCTTTGCCGGGCTGCCGGCGTATTTGTGGGTTCCGCCATTTGCTTGCACGCCCGTAAACGGCACAATCACTATCAATGGCTACACCGGTCCCGGAGGAGCAATAGCCATCCCCGCCACGATCAATGGACTGCCCGTCACCAGCATCGGCAACGGAGCGTTTGGTTCCTGCACCAACCTGACCAGCATTACGATTCCAAACAGTGTCACCAACATTGGCACGGCCTTTAGTGGCTGTCTCAGCCTGACCAACGTCACCATCGGCACCGGCGTCACCAGCATCGCCAGCGAGGCGTTTGCTTTCTGCACCAACCTGACCACCATTACGATTCCGGACAGTGTTACCAGCATCGGCAGCGAGGCGTTCTATTTCTGTTCCAGCCTGGGCAGCGTCACGATCCCCGGCAGCGTCACCAACATTGGCAGCGAGGCGTTTGCCTTCTGTAACAACCTGAACAGTGCCTATTTCACGGGAAATGCCCCCAGTGCCGATTCAAGTGTTTTTTTGAGTGTGTTTATTATTATTATCCCACCTGGCCCACCTGTTCCACAACCTCATCCGGTGGTGTACTATTTGCCGGGCACCCAGGGCTGGGGCGCGATGTTTGGCGGTTGTCTAACGGTGCTATGGAATCCGCAGGCGCAGACTAGCAGCACAAGCTTCGGCGTGCGGACAAACCGGTTTGGATTCAACATCACCGGCAGCAGCAATCTGGTCATCGTGGTGGACGCCTGCACCAATCTGAGTAATCCCGTGTGGCAATCAATTCAAACCAACACGCTCACGGGTGGCGTTTCTTATTTCAGCGATCCACAGTGGACAAATTATCCCGGCCGTTTCTACCGCCTTCGCTCGCCGTAGCCCGCTGTGAGGAACAGATCTGACAATGCAAACCAAACGTGGTCTGTCCGACGAATACCCGAAAACGATTGGGCGAGGTGCACAACCCCCCGTGAAACCAGCCTGTTTTGAGCCGTAAAGCGCAGCCAGCTTTGGCAGTTGACATCACACGTCAGGCGTGGCTTAGTTTCAATGTTGGACCGCTCGAATACGCCATGGGCAATTTAAAGCGGGAAGAATACGAACTGTTTTTCAACCATAATGTTTTACGAGTGCTGAATCCACATCCGGGCGCGTGAAAACAATTCTGGTGGTGGATGATGACGAGATCATCCTCAAGACAGTTTCCTTGAAACTTCAGGGGGCTGGCTATGAGGTCTTCACGGCCTTGGACGGCGCGCGAGCTGTCGCCATCGCACGGACGGAAAATCCCGATTTGATTTTGCTGGACCTCACTTTTCCGCCCGCCGTGGACGGTGTGCCGTGGGACGGTTTTCGGGTGATGGAATGGTTCCACCGGTTGGACGCAGCCAAAAAAATCCCGATCATCATCATTACCGGCAGCGACGATCCCAAATACAAGGTACGGGCCGCGAGCAGCGGCGCCGTGGCGTATTTCCACAAGCCGATTGACCACGACGATTTGCTCAAGGTCATCCATACGACAATCGGCGGGCCGACCAGTCCGGCTTGAAATCAAGCTTGCGACCGGGGAGGAACGGCAGTTCAGACACAAAAAGTCCCGTCTGCCAACTTCAGACCGCTGGCGGTGCACTCGTGCTTCACTTACCGGCAACAGCCGGAATGTCCGCCATGGGCGGGCACCCGTTGTCTGTTACCGAAAAAGGTTTCAGTTTCGGCTATTGTGAATCAGGCGCAACATTGTATGCGGCCGACGGGCCACGTCTGGTCTCTCGCGCCGGGTTATGAAATCATGGCGGCGTGGGCCAAGGCGAAGCGAAGGAGCAAACGGTTACTCAGGCCGCTTGAGCAAGCCAAGGCGCCTGGCGGCTTGTAATCGAAGTGGACCTGATTGGCGTTCGTCCGCCAGTGTCTTTTGCCATTCGCCGCACAAAAGCATCGTCCCATAATCCTTGACTTTAGTAATATTAATTTGCTATATTAAGGGCAATTCGGGTCAGAGCCTGAATCCGCACCTGCGGGGGCGGTTTGTGCAAAGCCAGAAACCATCGGAATCAATTCAGGCGACGATTCGCCGTTTGGGCGTGGACTGGCTTGATTCACCTGTCTATTCACGCGACGGTGGTTCTGACCGCAAGCCGGTTTAATTTCACGTTCGCTTACCCTCCAGCCCTCAAACTTTGAAAAGGTATCATTATGAAAAATCAAATTAAACACCTCCCCATCGCGCTGGCCTTGCTCGCGCTCTCAACCCCGTGCCGCACCGTAGCATGGCGAAGGCGGGTCAACTCCGCGTAGCGTCGCGCCGTAGCGCAGCGAAGGCGGATCAACCTTCCACCCCAACGAAAACCGAAATTATGAAAACCAAATCCATACTCAAACTCATCGCCATCTGCTATCTTCTATCTGCCATCTTCGATCTGGCCTTCGCCCAAGGCACGGCATTCACGTATCAAGGCCAGCTCCAGAACAACGGCAGTCCGGCGAGCGGCACCTACAACCTGACCTTCACATTGTTCACCAACAGCGCCGGCGGGACGGCCATCGCCGGGCCGGTCACCAACAACGCCGTCGGTGTCACCAACGGCCTGTTCACCGTTCTGATTGATTTCGGCTCCGGCGTGTGGAACGGCGAGACGAATTGGCTGGAGATCGGCGTGGAGACCAACGGGGCTGGCAGCTTCACCACGCTGGCACCGCGCCAGCAATTGACGCCTACGCCCTATGCAATTTACGCGGAGAGTGTGGCTGCGTCCGGCATCAACGGCACGTTGACCAATGGCCAACTGCTCCACTCCGCCGTCACGGTGGATGTCGGTGCGGGTTTGAGCGGCGGCGGCAAGGTGGGTTTGGGGAACACGATAACACTGACGAACGCCGGAGTGCTCTCGGTCACCGGCAACGCGGACATCACCGCCGCGACGGTGGGCGGCGCGGTGACGCTGGGCGACACGGCCACCAACACCGACACGCCCAGCACCTTGGTCAAACGCGACGGCAGCGGAAACTTTTCCGCCGCGTCCATCACGCTCGACGGCAATTTGAACTTGCCGGCCACCACGGCGACCGCCGGCATCATCTATTCCGGGGGCCTCACGCTGATTCATGCCTACGGGTTCAACAACTTCTTCGCCGGTCCGGAGGCGGGGAATCTGACGATGAGCGGGACCTACAACACGGCCAACGGCGTGTATGCACTTTTCAACAACACGGGCGGCTACTACAACACGGCCAATGGCTACGCGGCGCTTGCAGACAACACGAACGGCTTCGACAACACGGCCAACGGTGCCAGTGCGCTTGGATACAACACGAGCGGCGACGACAACACGGCTGTTGGCAGTTCGGCGCTTCACTACAACACGAGCGGCTACGACAATACGGCTGTTGGCAGTTCGGCGCTTTACTCCAACACGAACGGCTTGGACAACACAGCCATTGGCTATTCGGCGCTTGTCTTCAACACGACCGGTGACGATAACACGGCCAATGGCTTCGGGGCGCTTCAGTACAACACGAGCGGCTCCGGCAACGCGGCCGTTGGCTGGCAGGCGCTTAACAGCAACACGAGCGCCGACGCCAACACAGCCATGGGCTATGATGCGCTGTTCTCCAGCACGACCGGCACCGAGAACACGGCCATCGGTTCTCAGGCACTCGACTCCATCACAAACGGTTCTTACAACACGGCCATCGGCTATAACGCGCTCGAGCTTCTGAACAGCGGGAACTTCAACATCGCCTTGGGCTACCAGGCCGGCCAAAGCGTCATCGCCGGCACGAACGATATCGAAATCGGCAACTATGGCGGCTCGTCAGACAACAACGTCATCCGGATCGGCAGCGGCCAGACCGCCGCCTATATTGCGGGCGTCATCTACGGCAACGGCGGCGGGTTGACCGGTCTGAACGTCAGTGCGGCGCAATTGATCGGCACGGTGGCCAACAGCCAACTGGCCAACAGTTCCATCACCGTCAACGCCGGCACGGGCTTGAGCGGTGGCGGCACGGTTTCGCTGGGCGGTTCGACCACGCTGACCAATGCCGGCGTCACTTCCCTGACTGGCGGCGGCGGGGTGACGGTTTCGGCTTCGAGCGGTGCGGTGACACTGGGCAGCACGGCCACCAGCGCCGACACGGTCAACGCCATCGTCAGCCGCGACGGCAGCGGGAACTTTTCCGCCGGAAGCATCACCCTTGCCGGCACACTGACCCTGCCGACAGCCCCGGTCACCATCTACTCCGGCGGTGTCGCGCTGATGGATGCCGATAGCAGCGACAATTTCTTTGTTGGCCTGGGCGCGGGAACCGCTATTAACGGCAGCGCAGATACGGGTGTCGGTTATGATGCGCTCAATCAGTCCACCGGCTTCCATAATACAGGCATTGGCTATCAGACGCTTTATTTCAACGATGGCGGCTCCTACAATGTGGCTGCTGGCAGCGAGGCGCTTTACAACAACGGTGTAGGCAGCAACAACGTCGCGCTGGGTTATCAGGCTGGCTATAACCTCACCACCGGCAATAACAACATTGACATCGGCAATGTTGGTGTTGTTGGTGAAGGCAACACGATCCGCATCGGCACGACCAACGTCCAAACCAAGACCTTCATCGCCGGCATTTCCGGGGTGACGATTTCGCCGTCAGGGGGTGCAGTCTATGTCAACGCCAACGGGCAACTGGGCACGGTGAATTCGTCCCGCCGGTTCAAGGAAGCCATTCAGGACATGGCCGGCCAGAGTGATATACTCCTGTCCTTGCGCCCGGTGTCCTTCCATTACAAACCCGACCTTGATCCCCAGCGCACCCCGCAATATGGTTTGATCGCCGAAGAAGTTGAGAAGGTGGCGCCGCAGTTGGTGTTACGGGACGCCAAAGGTGAGGTTCTCTCCGTGCGCTATGAGCAGATCAACGCCATGCTCCTGAATGAATTTCTCAAGCAACACCGAAAGGTCGAGCAACTGGAAGCGCGGCTGGAGAAACTCGAACAACTGGTGAACGTGAAAGGCGGAGGCGCGAAATGAAAACACGAGAATGGATGATGCAAGATGGCGGATGGCAAACGCGACGCGTCTTGGAGTGCGGCAGCCCTCTGCCGCTTTTTCCCGGCCCTGCCGTAGCCTCCACCCCACACGAAAGCGCCAGAGGGCTGACGCAGTCCAAAACCTGGCGGCTGTGGCTGCTTTATTTCTGCTTTCTGCCATTTGCTTTTAGCTTTCGGGGCTCGGCACAAAGCTATTCGATCGACTGGTACAAAATCGCCGGGGGCGGTGGCACGAGCACAGGCGGCGTTTATTCCGTCAGCGGCACTATCGGCCAGCACGATGCCGGCGGACCCATGACCGGTGGCAGCTACTCGCTCACTGGCCGTTTCTGGAGTTTGATTGCCGTGGTGCAAACGCCCGGCGCGCCGACGCTGTACATCACCGGCTCGGGCAACACGGTGACGGTGTATTGGCAGAACGTGTCGGGCTGGAATTTGCAGCAGAACAACAATCTGGCAGTGCCCGCGGGCTGGACGGGCAGCAGCGGCGTGACGACCTCCAACGGCACCAATTATCTGAACATCACGCCGCCGACGGGAAACCTGTTCTTCCGCCTGTCCAATCCCTGAAACGCCTGGATCAACGTTAGTGTCAATTGAAACCAGATGTGGCTCGTCAGCCGGATATGTTTCTGCTGCCGAAAAGGTTTCAGTTTCGGTTATGGTGAATCAGGCGCAATTTCCTACAGGCAAGGCGTGTTTGAATTCTTTTTCATTTGTTGACCTGACGGTTATTTGTGCCAAATTGGGCATCATGGACACGGATTTTATTGAGAAGACAATCAGAACCTACGCGCAAACCCTTAAAAGTGGGAACCAAACGGAGCGGGAGGCATCCGAGGAATTGGCCAGGATAGCGGATAAGCTCAGGCAAAAGCGTCAGGCTGAAAAAAGCGAGTTGAAGCCCGATCCTCTCCCCTTCTCCAGTGGCAATCGACCCGCCAGCAGTTTGTAATTCGAGAATGAAAAGGGCCGAGCTTAGCGATGCATTTCAACGCGCCTGCACGCGGTAATACCTTGTGAAGTTGGTCGCACCGCTGCCGTCGCTCAATACCATTGTTCCGCTGGTGCCAAGCAGGGCGGAACCGATGTTGGTCCAGGACGAAGAGGCATCCAGACTGCCGCAGCACTGGAGCTGATAACTCCAGTCGGTCGTCGTCGAGCAACTCAACTGAACGTTGGATGCTGTCACCGATATTTTCGTGATGTTGAATGCCGGCAGGGTTGGAAAGGAAGCCGGATTCAACGGATCCGTGCCATTAAGATATTCCGTAAGGTTGGACACGCCGTCGCCGTCCGCGTCGTCCGAGCCGCGTGATTTGTCGGCCGCCTCGCCGAGGGCGTGGCCGAAATAAGCCAGCCGCCACCAGTCGGGAATGCCATCCGTGTCGCTGAACACGTCGGCGATTTTCAGGATTTGAATTCCCGAAATGCGCGCATTATCCGCGGCCCCCGGAGTAAAAAGAATTTGCAGTTGGGAATTGGTCACGGCATTGGTAAAAACGAGGGTGATGGGAATATTCTGTCCGCCGGCGGCGACGAAAATGTCGAAATTGGTCAGCACCTGCCGGCCCTGGATGAAGACGTTGAACTCGCGTTCTTTTGGGCCACTCCAATACGTCTCCGCCTCCAGCAGCGTTATTTGGTAAATGCCTTCGGGGCAATCGAACTCGTAATAAAATCCTCCGCTCGACGTGCTGTAGCGCTCGCGCTGGTAAAGCGACTGCGCCGACGAGCATACACCGTTGATCGAATTGTTCAAATAACCGGTCGTGCCGCCGGAATAGCCGAACGAACCAAAACCATAAGGCGTGTCCTTGAGCCAGACATTACCAACGCAGTCGGTGACGTTCGCCGGATTGCCGCCGCTGACCCGCTGAAGATAACTTCCCGGCACGTTGAAAAACCAGACACTGACAGAATTGGTGGAAACATTCCCTGAAGTGTCGGTGGCGCGCGCGCTGATGACGTGCGGCCCGTTGAGAAAATTGGAACTGTTCAGATTCAGGCTCCAGGAAGTCGTTCCAGCGGCGGTTGTCCAAATTCCGTTGTCCAATTGTACTTGAACATTTTGCACGGCGAGAGTGTCACTGGCCGTTCCTGATATTTGAAGATTTCCCGCAATCACCGCGCCGTTCGTCGGCGTCTGCAACGAAATTGTCGGCGGAATAAGGGTACTCGCGGCCGCCGTGTAAAATTGCATTTGATAGGGAGAATACATGGCGTTGCCAGAAACGGAATCAATGGCCGAGTTGGTGACGCGTACTGTTATCAACGTCGAACCCGGCCACCCCGCTGCGTTGGGGGTGAAGGTCATCGTGTCATTCGTTGCATTCACCGCCGACCAGCTAATTGAACCGGCTACGGCTGGCGTCGCGGTAAATGCAGCCTGAACACTGTTCGTGTCCATCGGCTTGCTGAATTGAAGCACGATGGGTGAAAAGGTCGGCACATTGGTGGTCCAGTGCGCAGGTGAGTTGCTCATTACCACCGGATTCAGCGGCAGCCACTGCGATTGCGCGATGAATATTTTTGCGGTGGTGCCGGGCACGGTTATCGCCGGTGTTTGCGAGCCGCTCGTCAACGTGTAGGATTCGTTGGTGTTCAGCAAATTCACCAGCACAGTGCCCGCGGGATAAGTCAGCGTGCTCGCGGGCAACGTTTGGCTGGAACCGGCCGTGTTGAAAACCACAAACACTTCCTGCGTGTTCAGCACGCGGGAATAGGCAAACAATCCCGGGCCGCTGGAGTTGTTGGCCTGATTAACGTATGAACCGAGCGTGAGCGCCGGATACAACCGGCGAAAATTGTTCAATTGGGCCACCCACAGGAACAGCGGATGCGTCATGTTGAAATTATCCGCGCCCGGCGAACTGAGCTGCAAAACCGTGCCTCCCGGGCCGTCCTTGAATTCCCCGGCAAACATATCCTCGCGGTCATTCGGGTCAGTTGTACCATCAAAACCCTGTTCGGTGCCGTAATACAGACAAGGGATGCCGCGCGTGGTGTAGAGAAATGCCAGCGCCACTTCCAGCCGATTGGTGTTGTTATTCGACTCGCTGGTGCTCAAAAAACGGGGATTATCATGATTATCAAGAAAGGTGACCAGTTGCATCCGCGATGCGGGGTCGTACAGGGCGTCCACAGAGTTGTAATGATTCTGGATCAAGGCGGTAGCGCCGCTGGCCGTGGCAAATACGCTTTGGATTGCATTGTCGTAAAGCGGATAATCCACAACTGAATCAAATTCGAACGGCCCGCCATCTTCCGTCCCGGTATAGGGAGCCACGATAGTCTCCGAGCCGTTATCCACCTCGCCAAACATGAAGAAGTTGGTATTGCCGTTGGTTGCCGCGTAGGAATGAATCGCCGGACAGAAATATTGCCAGCAGCCTTGGTCCACTTCCAGCGCCGTATCCACCCGGAATCCATCAAAGCCAATCTGGTTGATCCAATATTCGTAAATGGCGGCCATGTTCGAGCGAACGTAGGGCGTCTCCGTCCGGAAATCATTCAGCCCGGACAGCCAGCCCAATACAACCTGGTTGGAGTCGTTGTAATTCCCGATGTTGCCATAGTTGTGGAAGAGATTGGTGAGAGATGGATTGGCCGTGGAAAGATTGAAAGGCGCCGGATACGTTTTAGAATTGTTCACATAACTAAGAGTATAGCCAGCCGGGTAATTAAAGTTGGGATACCCCGACCCGCTGCCGGTGACCAGGTCGCCTGCGTGGTTCACAACGATATCATCAATCACCAGCAATCCGCGCGCGTGCGCCGCCTGGACCATGTTTTGGAGATTGGAGATGGAGCCCCAATGCGGAGCCACCTCGTAAAAATTCCAGGCCGAGTAGCCGTGAAATTGGCCTTCCGTGTTTAACACGATTGGTGAAATCCAGATGGCCGTTGCGCCCAGCGCCTTGATATAGTCCAATTTCTGCTCGATCCCCTCGAAATCCCCGCCATGCACCGATGAGCCGCCGTTGCCGGATGGGGCATAAGTGCCTTCCGCATTGTCGTTGTTCGTGTCCCCGTCGTAAAAACGGTCAGTGATGATCTGGTAAATGCTTTGCGCCTGCCAGAAGGTATTGGGAACCGATTGGGCGGAAACCAACGTCGCCCAGCAAAAACCTGCAGCGGCAAAAATAAACGTGCTCAACCACCGCGAGGCGTGGCAGGCGCGGATTACAGAACTGTCGCGGCGTGTTTTCATGGCGAATGATTGCAGATGCTTTGTGCCGGACGACAGTTTAGACGGTCGGAGGCACTGGCTTGATTTGATTTCCATATTGGCAATCGAAACCCAAGGTAATTCAAAATCATCCCGCAAATAACTACATATTCATGCGTTTCTTGAGGGAAACACCAGCCACACCTCCTTCCGGTCGGGAAATTTGAGAATGAAAAGGCTTGAGCTTAGCGACCCGCGGCGCTTGGAAAGGGTACAATGTTGGCTTGGTCAGGTGATTCTTGAGGCGAGGCTGCCGGTTGCGCCCGCAGCATTCGGTCCCACTTTTTTTGGGTGTTCGTACTGAAGCGCAGCAAATAGAAGCCCCGATACAGATCTTTGCGCGGCGTCTTGTCCTCAATAACGTTCTGGATGTCAAAGCTGGTCGCGGCAATCACACGGACATTCACTCCGGATTCCTGGTCGTCGCCCAACCGCTGGATTTTTCCATACTCCATCGCGCGCAACAGCTTTGCCTGACATGGCGCAGGCAGCCCGTCGAGTGCATCCAGGAAAAGTGTCCCGCCGTTGGCTTCTTCAAAGCAGCCCTGGTGATCCCCGTCTGCGCCGGGGAAAGCTTCTTTCAGGTGGCCGAAAAGCCGGCTCTCGATTTGGGTCTCGGGGATAGCGGCGCAATTGACGGTGATGAACGGTTTGGCCGCACGTCTGCTGGCGCAGTGTATCAGCCGGGCGAAGGCTTCCTTGCCCGTGTTGGTTTCGCCTAAAAGTAAAATCGGGGAGTCATATTCCGCCATGGAGAAGGCCGTTTTCAACTCACGGAGAAAAAGGGCGTGATCGCCAATGACGCACAGTTCGTCACAGAGCGATTGGAAATCATAGGGTCCGTCTTCGCCGGGCAACGCGCCGAACGGTTTGATTTGGGGAACCTGCGGGTTTGTGAAATCGATTTCCGTGACCCGGCTGGCTCCGGCGGGAACGAATTTTGCGGTCCGGGTCTGCAGGATACGGGCTTGAATCTCTCCGCTGGCTGCCAACATGAGCCAACCGGCGTCCACGTGTGGAATGCCGGACGACACACAAATGAAGTATTCAGCCTTGGGGTTTTTCCTGCTGATTTTTTTAAAGCTGGACTTGAGTTGCCTGGGGATTTCCAAAGGGTTGGTAGAGTCTTTGAGCGGCACATCGCAGATTTCAACCGCCAGGCCTGGGTTCCGCTTCTGCAACTCTTCCTTCGTCTGTTTCGAAACTTCCGCCGTGTCCGGTGTGGAGAAAATATGGACGCAATCAAATTGCCGGGCCGAGGCCGCAGTGAGGACAGGCCCGCTCTGCTGTTCACCCGTGATGGAGACTTTGGCGAACGGGTCATGAACGCCGGTGAAAGTCAAAAGGATCTTCATGGCTCACCTTTCAAGCGTATGAGTCATATTTTACCGCATCAGTGGCTTTGAATCGAGCAAATTATCGTATTGGTCAAAAGCGGCGGCGGCGGACGCGGAGTGCGGTGACGCCGACGGCCAGCATCCCAAAAGCCGACGGTTCAGGCACGGGCAGGGTTTCGCCTTGGAATGCGAGAGCGGTAGGGGGAGAAACTGCGCAGGAAAGGATGCTTTCCATTCCCCCCGGCATGAATTCATAAATGTTGCCATCGTGTACATCGGCCTTGAGCAACGCAAGATCACTGCAACCACAATGCGCGATAAAATTGTTCACCGCAGTTCTGCGGCGCGTTGTTCGTGTAGTTCCAACTGCCTGATGTCAAAGTATTCGTCGTCAGCGGCAGCCAGTTTTCTAGGTCGGGCGAAGATTGAAGCACAATTGTTTGACCGAGAACGCCGCCCACGCCGATGACGAATTGCGCGCCATTCGATTGTGCAATAATCCGCAAGACCGGCGGTTCAGGCTGGAAGGCCAGTCCAAGAGTAGGTTCAGCCAACCCGGAGGCAAAGGTGCTTTGCCCTGCGCCCGGCGTGAATTCGTAGATGTTGGCGCTGCCTAAATCCGCCTCAAACAGATCACCCAGGCTGTTAAAGGCCAGCCCAAAAGGGTAATCCAACCCGGAGGCAAAGGTGCTTCGCGCTCCGCCCGGCGTGAATTCATAAATGTTGCCGCTGCCTTCGTCCGCTTCAAACAGGTCGCCCGCGCTGTCAAAGGCCAGTCCTGTAGGCGAAGACAAGCCGGAGGCAAAGGTGCTTTGCACTCCGTCCGGCGTGAATTCATAAATGTTGCCGCTGAGGTAATCCGCCTCAAACAGATCGCCCGCGCTGTTAAAGGCCAGCCCAAAAGGACCATCCAACCCGGAGGCAAAGGTGCTTCGCGCTCCGCCCGGCGTGAATTCATAAATGTTGCCGCTGAGGTAATTCGCCTCAAACAGATCGCCCGCGCTGTCAAAGGCCAATCCGTTAGGACCATCAAACCCCAGCCCGGAGGCAAAGGTACTTTGCCCTCCGCCCGGTGTGAATTCGTAAATGTTGCCGCTATATTTATCAGCCTCAAACAGATCACCCGGGCTGTCGAACGCCAGTCCAAAACGTTTGGGCGACACGGAGGCAAAGGTGCTTTGCACTCCGCCCGGTGTGATTTCAGTGATGCTGCTGCCATCCGACACAAACAGATTTTGCGCCTGTGCATTGGAGACCATCAGCATGACCACTCCCGCACAGACCACGCCGCCCAATGAATGACACGCGGCACGAAAGGCGGATTTGAATTTCGTTTTCATAGGACTGTTGGTTGGCTGACACTACGGCACGGAGCGGATACGCCAGAAATTGTTCGTGGTTGGGTCGGGCGTGTTGGTGAACACCAGCACCCCGCCTGCACCTGCGGGATTGGTCACCTGCGGCACCCAGTTGGCCGGGGACAGGCTGAACGTGTAGTCCAGCGCGTAATTCGTTCCGGCAATGCCCTCAAAGGACAAACTCACATTACCGCCGCTCAAAAGCTGGATGGAGATTTGATTGTAGGCTGGATTAACGACAATCTGTTCGGCCTGGTTGGTGGTGTTGTAAGTGCCATCGCCCAACTGGCCATACAGGTTGTAGCCCATGGCCCACAGACTGCCGTCGCTTTTGAGAAACAGGCTGTGGTCGGCTCCGGCGGCAACCTTGGTCACGGGTTGTGCTCCGCTGGTGACCGCTTGCAACATCGCTGCACACAGCAGACAGGCAATCTTCAAAGTTTGCAGCGTTTTCACGCCGCCTACGCTTATACTGCAAATCGAAGTATGACTCAAGCTAATTTCAACGAAGTGGGATGAGCGCAGTTTTTGCTAATTGGAAAACGTGGCTGCTATTCCTCAATACACCAGCACCGCCGCATCCTGCGCCGACTTCACCACATCCTCAAACTTCCGTTCAGCGGTGACTGGCGCTTTGAGCTTGTTTGCCACATCCGGCACGGATTCAAGGAAGCTCAATCCCGACACGTCGGGACTCTTGACGGCGTAATTCACATTTTCTGGCAATGCGCCCGTGGCCGCCAGCGCCGCTCGTGCGCTCAACTTGGCCGACACGATGCCGATGACGTTGCCCCGTTCATCCACCAGCGCCCCACCCAATGGGCCGAAGCGGCCAAGCAGTCGGCAAAAAAGATTCTTCAAGCCGTTTAGCTGAAGCGGTTTGAGCAGGTAAGTGCAAAAAATCGTTCGCATAAGGAGAAACTATGGTAAAATCGCCACCGGTGGCATAAGTGCGTTTATGACCATTTAAAATCCCTAAAAGGAAGAACTATGAAAATCCGCGTACGAAATCTGTCGGTTGCGCTGGCCTTGCTGGCGCTCTCAACCCTCAACTCCGCGAAGCGTCGCGCCGTAGCGTGGCGAAGGCGGATTAACCCCAGCCAGTTTGACGCCCTGAAAACCTTCATGGTCATCCTGGCGTTGTTTAGCCTCGCACCCACCGCCTTCGCCCAAGGCACGGCGTTTACCTACCAAGGCCAGCTTCAGAACAACGGCAGTCCGGCCAGCGGCGCCTACAACCTGAAATTTTCGCTGTTCGATACCAACATCACCGGTGTCGCCATCACCGGGCCGGTTACCAACAACGCTGTCGGTGTCACCAACGGCTTGTTCACGGTGCTGATTGATTTTGGTTCCGGTGCCTTCACCGGCCAGAGCAACTGGCTGGAAATTGCCGTGGAGACGAACGGATTTAGCAGTTTCACCACGCTGGCACCGCGCCAGCAATTGACGCCTGTGCCGTATGCTATCTTTGCGGAGAGCTCCAGCAGCCTGCTGGGCACATTGTCGGCCTCGCAATTGACCGGTGGCGTAAATAATAACTTCTTCGTCGGGCCATCGGGCAATTCAACGACGACAGGCTCTTACAACACCGCCACTGGCATTGGGGCACTGACCAACAACACGAGCGGGTATCAAAACACGACCTACGGTCCTTATACGCTTGCCAATAACACGAGCGGTTTCGAAAACACGGCCTTTGGTCTTGAAGCGCTTTACTCCAACACAAGCGGCTACGCTAACACGGCCATTGGTGTTATTGCGCTTGGCTTCAACACAAGCGGCTCGCTCAACACGGCCATTGGTGTTGGGGCACTTTTATACAACACGAGCGGCTCCAACAATACGGCCAACGGCGTGGCAGCACTTCAAAGCAACACGAATGGCACGCAAAACACGGCCAACGGCTATCAGGCGCTTCAATACAACACGAGCGGCTCCCAAAATACAGCCAGCGGCGCGTCTGCGCTTCAAGCCAATACGATTGGCATCCAAAACACAGCCAATGGCTTTCAGGCGCTTCAAAACAATACGACCGGTTCCCAAGACACAGCCGATGGCATGAATGCGCTGGTGAACAACACCACCGGCACCTTCAACACGGCCGATGGCGTGGGGGCGCTTCAACTCAACACGAACGGCTCCGGGAACCTGGCCGGTGGCTATCAGGCGCTTTTCTTCAACGCGAGCGGCTCCAACAACATCGCGCTGGGTTATCAGGCCGGATTCAATAATTCATCCACCGCCAGTTCCAACATTGACATCGGAAACATGGGTGTGGTTGGCGACAACAGCATCATCCGCATTGGCAGCGGCCAAACCCAGACGTTCATCGCGGGAGTCATCAATGGCAATGGCGGCGGGTTGACCGACCTTAGTGCGGCGCAATTGATCAGCATCGGCAATACCAATGTTGGTGCCGACGACAACTTCTTCGTCGGACCGTCGGGCAATTCGACGACCAGCGGTTCCGATAACACGGCCATTGGCATTGGGGCGCTTACCAACAATACAACTGGCACTTACAACACAGCCGTTGGCTTTGCTGCGCTTATCGCCAACACGACCGGCTCTGGAAATACGGCCAATGGCTATCAGGCGCTTTTGAGTAACACCACTGGCTCCGGCAACACGGCAAATGGCAATACCGCGCTTCGTCAAAATACGACCGGCTCCGACAACACGGCCGTTGGTGTGGTCGCACTTGATTCCAACACGAGCGGCTCCCAAAACATAGCTATGGGCGATTTTACACTTTTCTTCAACTCGAGCGGCTCGAACAACATCGCGCTGGGCTATATGGCTGGTTACGGCAGTTCAGGCACCGCTAGTTCCAACATTGACATTGGCAATCAAGGCTTTTCAACCGATACCAGCATCATCCGCATCGGCAGCGGGCAGAGTCAGACGTTCATCGCAGGAGTCATCAATGGCAATGGCGGCGGGTTGACCGACCTTAGTGCGGCGCAATTGACCAGCATCGGCAATGCTAACGGTGGCTCCGGAAACTTCTTTGTCGGGTCATCGGGCAATTCGACGACCAGCGGCTCCCAAAACACAGCCAATGGCGCGTCTGCGCTTCAAGCCAACACCACAGGCACCCAAAACACAGCCGATGGCTTTCAGGCGCTTGAAAACAACACGACCGGCTCCCAAAACATGGCCGATGGAATGAATGCGCTTATAGGAAACACGACCGGCACCTTCAACACGGCCAATGGTGTGGGGGCGCTTAGCTCCAACACGAACGGCTCCCAAAACACAGCCAGTGGCTATCAGGCGCTTTTCTTCAACACGAGCGGCTCCAATAACATCGCGCTGGGTTATCAGGCTGGTTATAATATCAGTAATGGCAGTTCCAACATTGACATCGGCAACCAAGGACTTGCTACCGACACCAACATCATCCGCATTGGCAGTGGGCAGACCAGCACCTACATCGCAGGCGTCATTACCAACACCGGCACACTGACGTTGCGGGCGGGAGCAGATATGGATTTGACGGCCAACAACAACATGAAAGTAGCGATTGGAGCAGATATGACTTTGTCGGCCAACAACATGACGGCAACACTTGGGGCAAATATGAATTTTACAGCCGTAAACAATGTGAGTGTTACTGCTAACGCTGCCATGGATTTGGATTCAGGAACGACGATGACAGTTCAATCAGACGCGGGCATGGCGGTTGTATCAGGGGCGGGCTTGAGTCTGACAGGAACGCAATTGTCACTAAATGCTCCGGTCACCACAACCACTGGTGAAATGGGCATCGGCACGACCAGCCCGCAAGTATCACTCGACGTTGCTGGTGGCATCCATGCGCGTGGCGGTGCGCCCGGAGCCAACGGCGTCAATAACAACGGCTATATGTTTGGATCGCCCGGTGACAACGACAGCGGGATGTCCAGCCTCGGAGACGGTCAGGTGGAATTTTACTCCAATAGCAGCGAGGTCATGCGCATCGCCGCGAACGGTGACGTGGGCATTGGCACGACGACTCCCGGAGCCTTGTTACAGGTGGGCAGTGCCACTTGCAACGGTACCACTTGGGCAAACGGCTCGGATCGCAACTCAAAGGAGGACTTTGCCGTCATCAACCCGCGTGAGGTGTTGGAGAAGGTGTCGGCCCTGCCCATCACCGAATGGAAATACAAGGTGGAGGCGGACGGCACCGAACATCTCGGCCCGATGGCGCAGGATTTCCACGCAGCCTTTGGCTTGAACGGCTCGGACGACAAGCACATCGCCACCGTGGACGAGGAAGGCGTGGCGCTGGCGGCCATACAAGGGTTGAACCAGAAAGTTGAGGAAAAGGACGCGGAGATTCAAACGCTCAAGCAACAGAACAATTCACTGGCTGAACGCCTGAATCAACTGGAAGCGACGGTGAAACAGCTTGCCGCAAATAAATGAGGCGCGACATGAAAAATCCCAAATCCCAACATCCAACCTCCAGAGAAACAGCAAATCCCAAACATCAAAACAGATCCGCAACCGTTCGCGGTAGCACGACGGGCCATTGGAGCTTGAACCTTGGAGCTTCACTGGTGCTTGGAATTTGGTGCTTGGTGCTTCTACGGGCGCAGTCTGCCAGCGCGCAGTCCTACTCCATTGACTGGTATAAAGTCGCCGGTGGCGGCGGCACCAGCACCGGTGGCACCTATGCCGTCAGCGGCACCATCGGCCAGCACGATGCAGGCGGGCCAATGACTAGCGGCAGTTATTCGCTGACCGGCGGGTTCTGGGCGCTTTTCTCGGTCGTGCAGACGCCCGGTGCGCCGACGCTGTACATCACCGTTTCGGGCAGCACCGTGACGGTGTTTTGGCAGGCTGTATCAGGTTGGACTTTGGAGCAAAACAACAATCTTGCCGTGCCCACCGGCTGGTCGGCCAGCGGTGGTGTGACGACCTCCAACGGAACGAACTATCTGAACCTCACCCCGCCCACGGGAAATCTGTTTTTCCGTTTGAGCAATCCGTAGCCAGACAGGCGGGGGCATCTTGACGACATGACCATTTTGAAATTTTAGCGGACGGCTCGCCGCCAGCGCCACCGACGCATCCAGTTTGGCTGACACGATGCCGATGACATGGCCATGCGCATCCACCAACGCGCCGCCGGAATTGCCCGGCGGCAACGGCACGCTGATTGGCTACGGCACGGAGCGGATGCGCCAGAAATTATTCGCGGTTGGATCGGGCGCATTGGTGAACACCAGCACCCCGCCTGCACCGGCGGGATTGGTCACCTGCGGCACCCAGTTGGCCGGGGACAGGCTGAACGTGTAGTCCAGCGCGTAATTCGTTCCGGCAATGCCCTCAAAGGACAAACTCACATTACCGCCGCTCAAAAGCTGGATGGAGATTTGATTGTAGGCTGGATTAACGACAATCTGTTCGGCCTGGTTGGTGGTGTTGTAAGTGCCATCGCCCAACTGGCCATACAGGTTGTAGCCCATGGCCCATAGACTGCCATCGCTCTTGAGAAACAGGCTGTGCCATTGTCCTGCGGCAATCGCCGTGACGTTGCTGCCCACAATCTGCTCGGGCCGGTTGGTATTGTTGTAAGTGCCATCGCCTAACTCGCCTTGGGCGTTGTAGCCCATGGCCCACAGGCTGCCGTTACTCTTGAGAAACAGGCTGTGACCGCCACCTGCGGCAATCGCCATGACATTGCTGGCGACAATCTGTTCGGGCTGGTTGGTGTTGTTGTAAGTGCCATCGCCCAACTGGCCATAATAGTTGTAGCCCATGGCCCACAGGCTGCCGTCGTTCTTGAGAAACAGGCTATGGTACGCCCCTGCGGCAATTGCCATGACGTTGCTGCCCACAATCTGTTCGGGAAGATTGGTGTTATTGTAAGTGCCGTCGCCCAACTGGCCAAACGCGTTGAAGCCCATGGCCCACAGGCTGCCGTCGCTCTTGAGAAAAAGGCTGTCCGATTCTCCTGCGGCAATCGCCGTGACGTTGCTGCCTACAATCTGCTCGGGAAGGTTTGTCTGGTTGTAAGTGCCGTCGCCCAACTGGCCAAACGCGTTGAAGCCCATGGCCCACAGGCTGCCGTCGCTCTTGATAAACAAGCTGTTGTTTCCTGCGGCAATCGCCGTGACGTTGCTGCCCACAATCTGCTCGGGCCGGTTGGTATTGTTGTAAGTGCCGTCGCCTGACTGGCCATAACCGTTGTAACCCATGGCCCATAGACTGCCGTTGGTTTTGAGAAACAGGCTGTAGGAGTTTCCTGCGGCAATTGCCGTGATGTTGCTGCCCACAATCTGCTCGGGCCGATTGGTATTGTTGTAAGTGCCGTCACCCAACTGGCCATCGTTGTTGTAACCCATAGCCCACAGGCTGCTGTTACTCTTGAGAAACAGGCTGTAGGAGTTTCCTGCGGCAATCTTCGTCACGGGTTGCGCTCCGCTGGCGACTGCTTGCAGCAAGGCCGCACCCAGCAGGCAGATTGCAATCGGGTTTCTTTTGGTTTTCATAATCTATCGGCGCGGCAAGAAATCAAGGCACGGACCGGATGCGCCAGAAATTATTCGTGGCTGGGCCAGCCGGGTTGGTGAACACGAGCGCTCCACCCGCTCCGGCGGGATTGGTCGCCAGCGGCACCCAGTTGGCCGGTGACAGTGTGAAGGATTGTTCCAGCGCGTAATTCGCTCCGGCGATGCCCTCAAACGACAAACTCACATTACCGCCGCTCAAAAGCTGGATGGAGATTTGGTTATATGCCGGGTTAACGACAATCTGTTCGGGAAAGTTGGTGTTGTTGAGAGTGCCGTCGCCCAACTGGCCGTAATGGTTGAGGCCCATAGCCCACAGGCTGCCGTTACTCTTGAGAAACAGGCTGTGGGAAATTCCAGCGGCAATTGCCGTAACATTGCTGGCCAGACTCTGCTCCGGGAAATTGGTGTTGTTACGGGTCCCGTCGCCCAACTCGCCACTAGCATTAATGCCCATGCCCCACAGACTGCCGTCGCTCTTGAGAAACAGGCTGAAGGACCCTCCTCCGGCAACCTTGGTCACGGGTTGCGCTCCGCTGGTGACTGCTTGCAGCAGTGCCGCACTCAGCAGACAGACAATCTTCGAAGTTTGCAGCGCATTCACGCCGCTCCGACTTATACCGCAAATTGAACTATGACTCAAGCTAATTTTAACAAATGGGGACGGGTGCACTTTGTCAATCGGGACAGGCGGCTTTGGCATCCACGCTGTTATGGGACGATACGGCGTTGTTTAAATAATTGCCGTTGCCGTGGACTTTTGCAAACTACCCTCAACACAGCACAAAATATGAACCACAACATTTTCCCAAATTGCGATGCGTTCACGCCGACAACCGGCAATTCAAAATTCAATCGGTCTTGCTGGCCGGCATTCGGCAGAACGGCCGTGGTCGCAGTCCTGTTCCTGTTGCCAGCGTCGGCCATCAAAGCCGCGCCGGCGACAAACACAACCCTACCCGCCGTGTTGAGCTATAAAGCCGATTGGCGCTGGGTGAAAGGCGCGGTTTTTGTGCCGACAAAATATGTGAACGAAGCCCAGCAATGGGACCAATACGATCCGGTCATCAACGACCGCGAACTGCATTACGCCTCCGTTTACGGGTTCAATTGCGTCCGCGTTTTTCTGCATTATGACATCTACCTGAAAAAGAAGGATGCGTTGCTCAGGAACATCGAGGATTTTCTGACGCGGGCCGACAAATATGGCATCAAGACGGAATTTGTCTTTTTCGATGATTGCTGGAACCAGCCCGATAAAGAAATGCTTTTGCCGGATTACAAGTATCCCGCGCCCATTTTTGGCGTGCATAACAGCCGCTGGCTCGTTTCTCCCGGGGAAGACGTGCGCCGGCATTACGCGGAAAACAAGGACCGCCTCAAAGCTTATGTGCAGGACATTGTCAACGCACACAAGGACGACAAACGGATTGCCTTCTGGGAAACCTGCAACGAACCCAACAACTCGGCAGAAACGGCACAATTATTGAACGATTCCTATGAGTGGATTCATGAAACGGGCACGGAGATTCCGGTGACGGCGACCGGGCGCGGCTTTGCGGGCGAGCCGTATTCTGATTTCAAGTCGTGGCACGAGTACGGTGGTTACGATTACACCGGCACGGCGGATTCACTTTGCACCGAATGCATGAACCGCAGAGAACAAACGGTTCCAGGCATCGTCGAACATTTCAACGGCAAGACCGGGTTTATTGTCTGGGAATTTGGAATCGGGCGGGATAATTGCCGTTTCACCTGGGATGAAAACCGCGAACATCCGCGCAAAGATGAAACGCCGAAACCGTTCCACGGAGTGGTCTATCCTGACGGCCACCCCTGGTCCGTCGAAGACGCCAAGGCAATGCTGGGAGCGGATGGCTTCGCCCGCGCGCCGCTCTTTGCCGTGGAATATTACAAGGATGCAAACTTTGCCGAACTGGCTAAAAAATCCGTCACGCCCATGATTGACTTTGACCTGGGCACAGAACGAGGAACCGGGTCGCCCGACGCGTCCGCCGGTGTGCCGGAGGAGAATTTCTCCGTGTGTTGGACCGGAACGATTCTGCCACTGGCCAAGGGAACTTATACCTTCCATGTAGATGGTGACAATCGGGTAAAGTTGTATGTAAATTCCAAATTGGTGGTGGACAAGAAAACACCGGAACGCAAGGTAATGTCCAAAAACGTCAGGCTGGCTGGCGGTCAACCCGCCGAAGTCAGAATTGAATACGTCCACGCCGCCGGCGAGCCGAGCCTTCATGTGGCCTGGTCCGGCCCGGGCTTTGGCAAACAAATCCTGACACCCAGCAAGGCCGCGCCGGGCGGAATTTGAATCCAAGCCAAGGCCAAGGCGCAACTTAACACTGCCGCCGGAGCGCGAGTTGTCCCAACTCGCAGCACCTCCGAAAAATCAATCGCTGCGGATTGAGGACAATCCGCGCTCCGCTGGCGGGCAAGGGCTTTGGCGGCAGTGTCCAGTGGCGCCCGCAATGCCGCGCTCGCCAAAATATTTTCTAAAAAATAAAAAGTTGTTCTCGACAAACAACCGCTTTTTGCCGATTCAAATGTGGCGTAATCAATGCCACAAACGAAACGCATCGGCATCCTGACGGCGGGCGGTGACAGCCCCGGTCTGAACGCTGCCATTCGCGGCGTCGGCAAAACTGCCCTCGGTTTTTACGGCATGGAAATCGTCGGCTTCCGCGACGGCTTCCGCGGCATCGTCGAAGACCGCCGTTTGAAGCTCGACCGACCTACGCTCGCCGGCATCCTCACCGTCGGCGGCACCATCCTCGGCACGAGCCGCGACAAGCCGCAGCGCATGACCATTGACGGGCGCGTGCATGACATGACCAGCGTCATCGTCAAGAATTACGGGCGTTACGGCCTCGACGCGCTGGTCTGTCTCGGCGGTGGCGGCACGCAAAAAAGCGCACTGCGGCTCAAGGAAGCCGGGCTCAACGTCATCTCGCTCCCCAAGACGATTGACAACGACGTGGCGATGACGGACTTGACCATTGGTTTTGCCACCGCGCTGGACATTGCCACGGAAACCATTGACCGTCTGCACAGCACCGCCCACAGCCATCACCGCATCATCGTCACTGAAATCATGGGGCATCGGGCGGGCTGGCTGGCTTTGGGCGCCGGCATCGCGGGCGGCGCGGACGTGATTTTGATTCCTGAAATCCCCTACAACGTCCATAAAATCACCGAGGCCATCCGCCGCCGCAGCCGCGCCGGGACCAACTTCAGCATTGTGGCCGTAGCCGAAGGCGCCATGGCCAGGGAAGACGCGCGCGCTTACCTGGCCGCCGAAGCCCGGAAGGAACGCGCGCGAAATCAAAGGGAGAAACACGAGGCCAAGCTCGAACTCGCGGCGCTGGAAGCCAAGCACAGCGGCAACACGCTGCGGCTGGCGAAGCAATTGGAGGAGCTTACGCACCTCGAATCACGCGTGACCATTCTCGGTTATGTCCAGCGCGGGGGCATCCCCTCGCCTGCCGACCGACTGCTGGCCACGCGGCTCGGCAGCGCGTGCAGCGATTTGATACACGAGAACGTTTTCGGCGTGATGGTCGCGTCACGCGGCGACCGGACCGAGCCTGTGCCGCTGGAAAGGGTGGCCGGAAAACGAAAGATAGTGCCGCCCGATCATCCGTGGGTCGAAGCCGCGCGAAGAGTCGGAACGTGTCTGGGGGATTGAACCAATTCGGAGTTCGGAATTCGGAGTTCGGAGTTGAAATACTGAGATTCGGTATCTCGTCTCCTACATTTCACAATTGTGTTGGACACAAACTTGAGTCTGGAACACCCTGGCGACACGAACAATGACAGTCTGCACAGCGCAGCGTCCATGGTTCGTCAGGCTGCGTGAGTGTTGGCCATATTCTCTGTCCAAATAGACATGAAAGTGTCAAAACGCACAGAGTTTGCCCACCACTCCAAGTTGCGAGCCTTCACCTTGATTGAGTTGCTCGTGGTCATCGCAATTATTGCCATTCTGGCAGCACTATTGCTGCCGGCACTGTCAAAAGCCAGAGAGAAGGCTCGAAGTGCCGCGTGCAAGAATCTCCAGAGACAAATCGGCCTTGGACTGCAAATGTATGTTCAGGACTATGGCTGGTATCCACCATTGGCGGAAAAGCGCACCACCACATTGTGTTTTGACAGGTTATACCCTTATTATCCGGTAAGCTGGACCAATGCCTCATGGAATTGTCCGACCTATATTGCCGCCAATGGCGTCGTTTCCCGTGATCGAGTCATGACTAACTCCAGGGGCATCAGCTACTCCTATAACTATATGGGAATTGCCACCGGTTTTCCGGGCTGTCCCAAATCCGTTTACCAATTACAACTCGGGTTGGGCGGCCTGCCGAAGTATAGCAAGAACGAACCGGGGGTCTGGGCACCAAGCGAGATGTATGCGGTTGCGGATGCTCGTTCTGAAACCGCTGGGCAGGGAATTGCCGGTGGCATCAAGATGTCGCCTTGGTCTTTTAGTAGCTATAGCTACTTTACGCACACTGAAGTGGCTCCTCCGCATGGGCAGGGTTACAACATTCTATTCTGTGATGGGCATGTGGCCTTGGTGAAGCGCAGCGACTATTTGTATCCGCCGCGAACCGCAGCCAACTGGAACTGTGACCATCAACCGCACCCGGAGGCATGGGCACCCATGGGCGTATGGGCGGTGCAAAACTAGCATGCGAAGCACATGCAAAGCTGCCGCCCAATATGAGGGATAGGCTGCGGCCCTTGAGCTGGTCTCCTTCGCAAATAAAATCTACGCCCGTCTCCCGGCAGGATTTCAAAGGCAGGGCGCGTCACTTCCGCCGTGTTGCCCAAAGGCCCGGAGCGCGGACCGCTGAGTCCGCGTGATCCATTCACTGAGGTTTTGGAGGCCTTCAAGAGCGTTCGCAACGTGCGGACATGGCTGTCCGCGCTCTTGTTTCGGAAGTTTTTTAGTTGGGGACTCGTGGAACTCGTCCCTCCGAAATAATCAACCCTTGATGACCGTTGCGCCCGCCGCCGGACGCGAACTGAATATCGTTGCTTCGAGGCCCGTCCCATTTTTGTAATCGGCAGCGATTTTCTTTGAGATGGCTTCAACGGCGTCGGCCTTCATCAACGCAACGGCGCAGCCGCCGAAGCCGCCACCAGTCATGCGACATCCGTAAACGCCGCCTTTCATGCCGATGGCTTCGGCGATGTCAACGACGGCATCGAGTTCAGCGCAGCTCACTTCGTAATCATCCCGCAGCGAATAATGGCTCGCATACATGAGCTGGCCGACGGTCGGCCAATTCGAGGCGCGGATGCCTTCGGCGGCGTGAACGGTGCGTTCGATTTCACCAATGACGTGGCGCGCGCGGCGGTAAACCGCTTCGTCCATCCTGCCTTTGGCGTCTTCGAGCGCGGCGGCGGTTGCGTCGCGAAGAGAGGACACACCGAGGATTTTGGCGGCCAGCTCGCATTGTTTGCGGCGCGCGGGATATTCACTGCCGGTCAACTCGTGTTTCATGTTGGTATTCACGATGAGCACGGCGACGGACGGGTCATCCAGCGGCACCAGTTCCGTCCGCCGCGAGCGGCAATCGAGCAGGAGCAGATGATTTTCCCGGCCCATGACGGAGATAAATTGATCCATGATGCCGCAGGGCATTCCGGCGAATTCGTGTTCGGCCTTCTGGCACAGCAACGCCTTTTCAACCGGGTCGAGCTTTTTGCCAGCGATGGCTTCGAGGAGGGTGGCCGTGGCCACTTCGAGCGCTGCGCTGCTGGAAAGACCGCCGCCCAGCGGCACGGTCGAGTGAATCGTCGCGTCGAAGCCGCCGGGATTCAATCCGCGAGCGAGGAAACCGGCGATGACGCCGGCGGGATAATTGGCCCACGCGCCCTTCGGAAACGGTTTGACCGGTCTGGTCGGGTCTATGCTTGCGGGTTTGTTGCCGAGGGTCGAGTAAAGCCGGATTTGTTTCGTGTCTCCGGCCGGACGATCGGCGGCAATAACGGTATAACGCTCAATCGCCATCGGCAGGACAAAGCCGTCGTTATAATCGGTGTGTTCGCCGATGAGGTTGACGCGGCCGGGCGCGGCAACCATCCAGCGTGGCGGGCGGCCATGGGTTTTGGTGAAAAGCTTCGAAATGTGGCTGGTTAGTTCCGGCAGTGTCATGAATAAATAAAAATCGCCGGGCAGCTTAGCGTCCCGGCGAAACGGAAATCAATTTTTTTCAGGCTGACGGCGGCTTTTTCCTTCCGCGCGCGGCGCCCAGCAGCATCAGCAAGCCGAACACGAGCAATACGACACCCCACCAAAGGTTGATGTTTTTGCCGAGCGAGTGCTGGTACATTTCCGCATTTGAGCCGGTTGCCGCGCCGTAAATGACCAGCAGCGCGCCGATAAGCGTGAACATGAGGCCAATGGGCCAACGTAAATCGAGCATAATTTTCCTTTACCAAAAAATGAAATTCAAAATCACACAGGCGATCAGCAAAATGACGCCGAGCACCGCCGGACGCAACAGAAAATGCTGTTCGTGGTCTTTGATTTTTGGTGTCAGCGAATACACCAAGCCTTTGAGCTCCTCGTCGGATTTCTTTTGCGCCGTCGCCAGTGAAATAACCACGGTCAAAACCAAACACGCGGTAAAGGCGAAACTGGCGAGCCAGAAATTTTGGGCCATTTCGCTCGGAAAAACTTGTGCGACGTGCAAGTAGCCGCCTTTGATGCCGGGCAAATTGGTTCCGGCAATGGTCAATGCGTGAAAAACCGCCGAAGTCCCAATGCCGCCGATCAAACCGTAAAAAGCGCCGGTGCCGGTCGTGCGTTTCCAAAACATTCCGAGCAGGAAGGTCGCAAAGACCGGCGCATTGACGAAACCGAAGACGAGTTGCACCACGTCCATGGCGTTCGCGTAATGGTTCGCGAAATACGCGCAGGCGATGCTCAACAAAGTGCCGACGACGGTAACGAACTTGCCCATCCACAAATAGTGGGCGTCGCTGAGGTCCTTCAACGCGACCGTGACGTCTTCACTTTTGCCATCCGAGCGAATGATGGTCGCCGGACGCGGACGGTCGACCACGAGGCGGCGGTAACTTTGATAAAGGTCGTAGGTCCAAACCGTGTTGAACGCGGTGATGTTGCCCGCCATGCCGGACATGAACGAGGCGAACAATGCCGTCAACGCCAGCGCCAGCAAACCGGGCGGACAGTACTTTTTCACCAGCGAAGGAATGACGCTGTCGTAATCGTTCTCGGCGATGCTGTTGTAAAGTCCCTCCTTGATTTGGGCGTCGGATAATTGACTGGTTACGTTGGCGGAAATCAGCGCGGCGACTTTGTCGGCATACACTTTTTTGCCAAGCGCATCGCTGACCGCTGTGACGCCGGGGTCAGCAACGGAGGGTTTCGCGTTTTTGACCGCGTCAATGGCCCTGGCATAATTTTCCTCCGAAACAATCGGCGGCGGAATGCGATAATCCTTGTCCGGCAACGTGGCGAGCGCGATGGCAATCATGCCCGGCAAAATGACGATGGCCGGAAACAGCATTTTGGGAATTGCGGCCACGAGCGGCGTATTGCGGGCGGCGGTCATGTTTTTGGCCGCCATCGCGCGTTGGACCACGAGGAAGTTGGTACACCAGTAGCCGAAGCTCAAAACGAAGCCCAGCCCGAAGACCATGGCGAAAATATCCACGCCCATCGGATTATGAGCCGGCCCGGCCAGCAGCGGTTTCCACGCGCTCGACCAGGCGTCGGGCTGGAATGTTTTGTCATTCAAGGAAAGCGCGGCGGGATTTTGCGCGACTTCAGCCAGCCGGCACTTCAAGGCCGTCCAGCCGCCAACGTCTTTCAGTCCAAGATAAACGACCGGCGCGAAGCCGAGAACGATCATGAAAAATTGCAGCACTTCGGTGTAAATGGCCGAGGTAAGCCCGCCTTTCAAAACGTATAGCACCACCACGACCGAGCAAATCCACAGGCTCCAGTTGTAATCCCAATGCAGCAGCAAGTGCAGCAATTTAGCCAGCAGGTTCATGGAAATGCCGGACATGAAAACAGTCATCACGGCCCAGGCCCCGGCATTCAGGAAACGGACGCGTTCGTCGAAACGCATTTTCAGGTATTCCGGCGCGGAGCGCGCCTTGGAGCCGTAATAAAACGGCATCATGAAGACGGCCAGAAACACCATCGCGGGAATGGCGCCGACCCAGTAGAAATGCGCGGTGGCGATGCCGTATTTCGCGCCGCTGGCGGCCATGCCGGCCAGTTCGAGCGCGCCGAGATTGGCGGAGATGAATGCGAGGCCGGTCACCCACGTGGGAATGGAACGCCCGGACGTGAGGAAGTCCGAGGACGTTTTCATGTAGCGCGTGAGCGCGAAACCAATGCCCAGCACAAATGCGACGTAAGCCAGGAGAATGGTGTAATCAATCCAGTGGAGTTGAATTGGTTGCATAAGGATTGGGCGACTATTTACGGAGTGTCATGGACAATGTCAATTCAATTGCTTTTTTGGCAGGGGCACGTTTTGAAATCAGGAAGTGACCCGGTTTGAAACGGGAGGACTTTCCTTGCCCACCAATAATTCCGGCTTTACCAGAACCCACAGAACATCAAACGGGCAACGTTCACATCGCGGAACTTGTTGGCCGCTCGTAAATGAGCGTTCAATAGCATGGGCACAGTGGGCTTTGTAAAGCCCGGAGATTTCGCAGTGTTCGCCACTCATTTTAAGTACTGATATCATGACTTTCCCTACAGCCTGCGGCCGCGGGCACCAAGGTAAAAGAACAAAATTTATTAGTACAACAATTTCGCGGGTTCTTCCCGACTCCAAACGTGGTCTGCGACAGCCGCTGCCAGCGCTGAACAGCAGGCTATCTCTGGAGTCGGGTCAGGGCTTTTAGAAAACGCCGGTCATAGGCGGCCAGACTGCCCCGCTCCCGGCGATATTCGGAGGGTGTGGTTCCCGCCAGTTTTTGAAACACACGCGAAAAATACTGGCTGGAATCAAAACCCGTGTTGAAGGCGATTTCGGTGATGGATTTGTTGCTGGTTTTCAAGGATTGCTGCGCCTGTCTGACCCGGAAACGGTTCAGCAGAAGCGAAGGGGCATCGCCGGTGAGTTTTTTGGTCAGGATTTCGAACTGCGTGCGTTTGAGGCGACAGGCCGCCGCCATGGTGTCCAAGGTCCAGGGGTTTGAGCAATTCAAGCGCAATTCATCAACAAATCGGAGCACTTGCCGCTCACTGGGGGAAATTTTTTGATTGTCAACCCGCAGGGAATGGACGCTTTTGACCAACTCGCATAACGCCGCCCGGGACAGGGCAATCACATTGGTGCGGGCCATCACTCCCGGATGAATCAGTTCCTGCACCAGCCGGGCAATGATCCAGCCGAGGTCGTGGCCAGCCGCGAAACACCGGTTGCGCGCGGATAAAAGTTTGCGGAAAATCTGGTCCTGCTCCGTTTCTGAAAGGCCCAAACCTGGAACCAGCCGCACCAGCCGGGTCCCGGTCTTCCACTCGTCTTCCAGACGGAAGACGGCAAAATGGAAAAAATGGCCCGGTTCAAAATCCACACAGCTTCCATGCTTTTCCCACGGAAACGTGAAAAAGACCGACTGCGGCGGAACCAGAAAAGGGCGTCCTTCAATTTCCCAATGGAGGTAGCCTTTGGCGATATAATGAAGTTCGAACCCCCCATTTTGATGCTTGGGCAGCCGCGCGATGCTGCCGTTGCCAAATTCTTCGAACAGATCGAAGAATTGGCGCGGTTTGAGGGGAAGCTGCCGGATCATGCCCGGCGATTTAACAGGTTGAAAATTCCAGCGTCAAGGCTGGAGGAGTCGTTGTGTATTTTTTACCGCTGTGAATATGGGCAAGCAATTTTACCCGGGTCGTTTAGATTTTAAAAAAACAGAACCGGGTTTATCATGAGCAAAATTGTTATTTCACCTAAAAACGGAAAACAGGGCATTGGCGCGGGCGTTTGGAATCTTGGGGCGGGTCGCGATCCATTCGGCGGGCCTACCCGCCGGGAGATTCCCATACTGGATCGCATTCCGCTGCTGGCGGAGGCCGGCATCACCTATGTCGAGGCGCACGATGTGGAGATTTCCTTGAGCGAGGTTCCGAAGGCAAAAAGGATCCTGAAGCAGTACGGCCTGAAGATGGGCATGTACACGCCATCGTTCTTTGCCGACCCGGTTTTTAAAGACGGGGCCATGACCAGCAACGACCGCGCCGTTCGCAAACAGGCGTTGCACAATGCCCTCCGGGCGGTTGATGCCACGGTGGAACTGGGCGCCGAAGTCATGGTCTTTTGGAACGGTCGCGAAGGTTTTGATTTTCTTCTCGCCAAGAATGGGCGGGATTCCTTTCGCCGGTTGATTGACGGTTTCAACGCGGTGGGCGCGTACGCGCTTGAGAAGTACGGTAAAAAGTCCCCGCGGTTTGCCCTCGAGCCGAAACCAAATGAACCACGGGCCAACATGTATCTGAGCAATGTCGGGGAGGTGCTTTATTTGATCAGCCGCCTGGATCCCGCCGTCCAACCGCTGTTTGGAGTGAATCCTGAAACTGCGCACAGCCGGATGGCCGGCCTGGATTATGTCTGGGAGGTGGAACTTTGCCTCGAAGCCGGAAAACTTTTTCACATCCATTTGAATTCGCAGGATACCACCCGTTACGACCAGGACATGCCGTTCGGTTACATGGAACCGCTGAAGGACCTGGCTTTGTGCGTGGTGCTTCAGGACACAAAATGGGAAGGCATTCTCGCTTTTGATGTCAAAGCTCCGCGCACCGACCGGGAGGAGGATATTGCCGACATACTGCACACCAGCGCGGCCAACCTGCAGCGGCTGTGGGCAAAGGCGCTCAAGGTGGATCGGCGAAAGGTCGCCGCGTTCCGTTCGAGCCAACGGTACACGGCCTTGGGCGGCTATCTGGCTCAATGTCTATATTGATATTGGCTTGCACCGCGTCGGCAGGCTTTATTGTTTTGCCAAATCAACCTGGAATTCCCGGTGCAGAATTAAAGCGGAACCAGCGTTCGCGCGGGAGGAATTTTCCGAAACGAATTTGATGCGGCTCATGGCCGGCATTGAAGCGAAGGCCGCCTGGGTAGCGTCCTAATTTGCCCGGAGCGCGGATTGTCCTCAATCCGCAGCGGCTGAAGTGGTCAAATAAGCTGCGAGTTGAGACAACTCGCGCTCCACTCCAGTTATTCAGATTCCAAATTGGGACACTACCACGGCCTGAATCGGTTTGACAGCGATTCTGTTCAAACAGTATTTAATTTCCAATGTCCACCATTCGCCGAAACCACCCAATGCACAGGAACCTTCCTTCTCTTTTCGTTGCCATGGTTGTAGCAGGCCAATTATCAACGCATGCCGCGCCGAATCCGCCGGAAAAGTTTGATGACGGCGTTCTGTTTCATGTCGGCGACAACCTGCTGAAACTCGAGGTCTGCGCCGACAACGTCATTCGCGTGGCCTATGCGAAAGACCGCGCCTTTTTCGCGCGCAAAACCCTGGCGGCGGGCGTCCGGCATGACATTCGGACCAAATGGTCGCTGAAGACAGAAAACGGCGAGGCGATTCTGCTGACGGACAGATTGCAGGCGCACGTGGATCTTGCGTCCGGGGCGGTTTCGTTTTTCGACGATGCCGGCCACCCCGTGCTCGCCGAAAGACAGGACAGCCGCACCCTGACGCCGGCGATCGTGCAGGGCGACCTCACCTTTCACGTGCGCCAGCAATGGCAAGCCAATCCGGGCGAAGCGCTGTTTGGCCTCGGCCAGCAACAACTCGGTTTGATGGACATCAAAGGCTACGACCTCGATTTGTGGCAGCACAATGGGACGGTGGACATTCCCTTCCTCGCTTCCAGCCGCGGCTACGGGATTTTGTGGGACAACACGTCCTACACGCGCTTTGGTGATTTGAGCCAGCCCGAACCGATTCCAGCCGGTCAGTTGTTTGACGCCGACGGCAAACCCGGCGGCCTCACCGGCTCTTATTATGCGGGCGAAAATTTCGAGCGCTTCGTCACCAATCGCGTGGACGCACAAATTGACATCTCCGTGCCGAGCGACGCGAAGCAACCGAACACACTCATCAATCCCGGTTTGCCACCGACCGGCGACGTGAGCGCCCGCTGGGAAGGCGAGGTGCAACCGGACGAAACCGGCGATTACCAGCTCGAGACATTTTTCAACAACGGCATCAAACTGTGGGTGGATGACAAGCTCGTCATTTCACACTGGCGTCAGTGGTGGCTGCCGTGGTGGAACGTCGCCAGGGTTCGTTTTGAAGCCGGGCACCGTTATCACTTGAAATTGGAATGGACGGAGGAGCAAGGGATGGAAATGATGCAATTGTTCTGGAAAAAACCTTCGTCCAGTCCCGACACGTCGCTTTGGTCCGAGGTCGGCGACGGCATTGATTATTATTTCGTGTATGGGCCCGAACTGGATCGCGTCATCGCCGGTTATCGTCAGGTGACCGGCCAGGCGCCGATGATGCCGGAATGGGCTTTTGGACTCTGGCAATGCCGGCAGCGTTACCAGACCCAGCAGGAAAGCCTGGACGTCCTCGCCGGTTACCGCCAACGCAGCATCCCGATAGACAACATCGTGCAGGACTGGTTTTATTGGAAGGCGGACCAATGGGGTTCACATCAGTTTGACCCGGCGCGTTTTCCCGATCCCGCCGGCTGGATTCGTGACATCCACGACAAATATCACGCGCACTTGATGATTTCCGTCTGGCCGAAATTTTATCCCACGGCGACCAATTTCCAGATCATGCGCGCCCATCATTTTCTCTACGAGCCGAACCTGGGCGAGGATATCACAGACTGGACCGGACATCCCGACACGTTCTACGACGCCTTCAATCCCGCGGCGCGGGAACTTTTCTGGTCACAGATCAATACCAATCTGTTCAGCAAGGGGGTGGACGCGTGGTGGATGGACGCGAGCGAACCGGACATGGTGTCAACGCCGATGCTGGCCGGTCAGCGCGCGCACATGCACCCGACGGCGATGGGCACGGGCGCACGGATGTTGAACGCCTACCCGCTCGTCAACAGCGAGGCGATTTACGAAGGCCAGCGGCAAGCCGCGCCCAATCAACGCGTGTTCATACTGACGCGCTCCGGTTTCGCCGGGGAACAGCATTACGCCGCGGCGGTCTGGTCCGGTGATACGTCGTCCACGTGGACGGCGATGCGCGCGCAAATCACGGCGGGTCTCGGTTTTTGCCTGTCGGGCATGCCGTATTGGACGATGGACACCGGCGGTTTTTCCGTGCCGGCGCGCTTTTCCACCTCCAATCCCACGCCCGCCGATGCCGCCGAGTGGGATGAACTGAACGCGCGTTGGTTTGAATTCGGGACGTTTGTTCCGCTGCTGCGTGTCCACGGTGAATTTCCTTATCGCGAAATGTGGGAATTGGGCGGCGACAACAGCCCGGCTTGTCAGGCGGAACTGCAATTCGACCGGTTGCGTTACCGGTTGTTGCCTTACATCTACTCGCTCGCCGGCGCGGTGACGCACGAAGGCGGCACCATCATGCGCGCGCTGGTCATGGATTTTCCAGCGGACACCAACGTCTTCAACATCGGCGACCAATACCTGTTCGGCCCGGCGTTGCTCGTCAGTCCGGTGACGACATACCAAGCGCGTAACCGTTCTGTTTACCTGCCGCCAGCGGCGGGCGGCTGGTATGATTTTTGGAGCGGCCTGTGGCTGGCCGGCGCGCAAACCGTTGACGCGCCTGCGCCCTACGATGCCATTCCCATTTACGCGCGGGCCGGTTCGATCATTCCGACCGGGCCGGAAATTCAATACACGGGCGAGAAACCCGCCGACCCCATCTCGCTCCATGTTTATGCGGGCGCGGATGGCGGGTTCACTCTTTACGAGGATGACGGGCTGACTTACAACTACGAGCATGGTGCGTTCGCCCGCATTCCCATTCGTTGGGATGATGCCAAACACACGCTGACCCTCGGCGAACGCGAAGGGTCGTTCAAAGGCATGTTGAAGGAGCGCACCTTCAACGTGGTGCTCATCACCAAAGACAAACCCGCTGGCTTCTCGGCCACACCGACAACGGAACATTCGGTGAAATACAACGGCAAATCGGTGCAAATAAAATTCGATTGAACTGTAGCACGACCAGGGTTGGAAATGACATGGAGACCTGCGTCTTGTCCCGGATACGTCCGCAATTATTTTGCGACGATCGCGATCATCCTCAACGGACAGACGGCGGCAAATGCGATGCCCGGCGAACCCCCTTTTTCCTTCGGATTTGGCCTGACTTACTGAACCGATTGTGATAAACTATTTCCCAATGACGACTCAAACTGAAGAAAATACGATTACCCGGAAGACAAAAGAGCTGTGTCAGGCCATTGTTACCCAGCCGGAAATGATTTCCATTCGCAAACGCATTGACACCTTTCTGTCCGATGCCGGCGCGCGCACCCAGTATGAAACGGTGGCGAGCAAAGGCCAGGCGCTGCACGACAAACAGCACGGTGGCCAACCCCTGGAGAGCGCGGAGATTTCTGATTTTGAGAAGCATCGCGACAGCCTGTTGCAAAATCCGGTGGCTCGCGGATTTCTCGACGCACGCGAGGAACTTCACGAAATCCAGCATTCCATCCAAAAATACATCTCCAAAACGCTTGAGCTGGGCCGCGTACCCGCGGCGGAAGATCTGGAAGACCATTCTTGTGGTGACGGTTGCGGGTGTCATCATTGAAATTTTCGGAAGCGTGGCCCGCCGGGACCGAAGCTCGCGGCGTGTGGCTACGCCTCATTTCGCCCGGCGACAATCAGTTTGACGGTGGGTAGTGTCTTAATTCGAAGGAGCGCGGTTTGTCTCAAACCGCAGCGCGTCCGAAAGCAAAGCAAGCTGCCCGTGATTTCAATGGTTCTTCTCGTAAGAACCTGCTGCGAGTCAGGATAACTCGCGCTCCGAATTTCAAATTATTTTGAAGGAGCGCGGTTTGTCTCAAACCGCAGCGCGTCCGAAAGCAAAGCAAGCTGCCCGTGATTTCAATGGTTCTTCTCGTAAGAACCTGCTGCGAGTTAGGATAACTCGCGCTCCGAATTTCAAATTAAGACACTACTTGACGGTTCGCGGGATAAAATTATGATTTCCGCCATGCGCCGGCTGACAACTTTTTCTCCACAACCCATTTAACCTCAGCCAGCCCCTTTCCTCCCGTTCAACCTTAATCACCCAACCCCACATTTAACGAATATGCAACTTTCCTGGATCGATCTTGGCATCATCGTCCTGTACCTGATCGCCACCATCTTCGTGGGTTTCTGGGTGTCGAAGCGGGCTTCCCAGAGCATGAAGCACTACTTTCTCGGCGGGAACCGGTTGCCGTGGTACATGCTCGGCGTCTCCAACGCGTCCGGCATGTTCGATATCGCCGGCACGATGTGGCTGGTTTATGTCACCACCACGTACGGACTGAAAGGGACCTGGTTGCCGTGGCTTTGGCCGACCTTCAACCAGATTTTTTTGATGGTCTATATGTCCATCTGGCTGCGGCGTTCGAACGTGATGACCGGAGCGGAATGGATTCAGACGCGGTTCGGCAAAAACGCCGGTTCGACCGCGTCGCACATCAGCGTTGTCGTTTTTGCGATGGTCAGCGTCATCGGATTTCTGGCCTACGCCGCCAAAGGCATCGGTAAATTCGCCGGCGAGTTCCTGCCGGGGCATCTCTCGGATGATACCTATGCATGGATCCTGATGGGCATCACAACCTTCTATGTCGTCAAGGGCGGCATGTTCAGCGTGGTGTTTACCGAAGTCATCCAATTCTGCGTCCTGACCATTGCCTCCATCGCCATCGGCATCATCGCCATGGTCAAGGTCGCCCCGGATGTGCTGGACAAAGTGATTCCCTCCGGCTGGCATGACCTGTTCTTTGGCTGGAACCTTGGTCTGGTCTGGACCTCCATTCCCGAAATCAACAACAAGATCGCACATGACGGCTATTCGCTTTTCGGTATTTTTTTCATCATGATGTGCTTCAAGGGCATTCTGGTAAGCGCGGCCGGCCCGGCCCCCAATTATGACATGCAACGGGTGCTTTCGACCAAGGGCCCGCGCGAGGCGGCGCTGATGAGCTCGACGGTCAATGTGGTGCTGTTTTTCCCGCGTTACATGATGATTATGGGCCTGACGATTCTGGCCCTGGCCTTCTACACGCCGGATTTGGCGGCCATGGGCGACAAACTGGACCTCGAAAAAATATTGCCGCTGGCCATGGCGCGATTTGTGCCGGTCGGCATTCTGGGTCTGGTCATAGCCGGCCTCCTGGCGGCGTTCATGTCGAATTTCGCGGCCACCGTTAACGCCGCCCCGGCCTATCTCGTCAACGACATTTACAAGCGGTACATCAATCCCCATGCGCCCGCCAAGCTCTATGTGCGGCTGAGTTATCTGGTTTCGTTCGGCGTCGTGGTCGTCGGTCTTACCTTCGGCCTCTTCACCAAGTCCATTGACTCGATCGTTCAGTGGATTGTCTCGGGTCTGTGGGGTGGATACGTCGTCTCGAACGTGCTCAAATGGTATTGGTGGCGGTTCAACGGCTGGGGTTATTTCTGGGGGATGGCCGTGGGAATCACCAGCGCGGTGGTGATGGCCTCGCCTTACGTCCTTCCGAACGTGCATGACATCAACAAATTCCCGATTATTCTCGGCGTGTCGCTCTTGGCGGCTTTGCTCGGCACCTTCCTGACCCCGCCCGAAGAAGAGGCTGTACTCAAGGAGTTCTATCGTCGGGTGCGGCCCTGGGGGTTCTGGGGACCAATCCATGAAAAAGTTGTCAAAGAAGACCCCGGCTTTCAGCGGAACAAGGATTTCTTCCGCGACATGTTCAACATCGTAATCGGCACCATCTGGCAGACCTGCTTTATTGTGCTTGCCATGTTCCTCGTCACACGCCATTTCCACAATGCCGCCATCGCGCTCGCCGTCCTCATCACAACCTCGATCATCTTAAAATTCAACTGGTACGATAAACTGCCGGCGCCCACACCCGATCCCGTGGCGGAGCCACAGGATCAGCCCCACCCGGGCGCGGCCCGGCCCGCCGCCGGCTAATTTTTTATCTGCAACGACTATGCGTTTTGGACATTTCGACGACAGCAAACGGGAATACGTCATCACTCAACCCGACACCCCGCTGCCGTGGATCAATTACCTCGGCTGCGAAGCGTATTTCGGACTCATCTCCAACACCGCCGGCGGTTATTCCTTTTACCGGGACGCCCGCCTGCGCCGCCTGACGCGCTACCGCTACAACAACGCGCCGTTCGATTTCGGCGGACGCTACCTCTACATCCGCGATAACGACACCGGCAAATTCTGGTCGCCGTCCTGGCAACCCACGCGCGTCAAGTTGGACAAATACGAATGCCGTCACGGCATGGGCTACACCATCATTGGCTCCAGCTATAAAAAGATCGACGCGAAAACCACTTATTTCGTGCCGATGGGCGAAACGTTGGAAATCTGGAAATTCCAGGTGACCAACCGGCGCAACAAACCTGCGAAACTCTCCGTTTTCTCCAGCATCGAGTTTTGCCTGTGGGACGCGCAGGACGATGCCACCAATTTCCAGCGCAACTTCAGCACCGGCCAGGTCGAGATTGTGGACGAAGTCATCTATCACAAGACCGAGTATCGCGAGCGCCGTAACCATTTCGCCTGGTTCGCCTGCTCGAGAAAGCTCGCCGGGTTTGACACGCAACGCGACACGTTCCTCGGCGCTTACCGTGGTTGGGACAACCCGGCGGCAGTCGAGCGCGGCAAATCCTTCAACTCGGTGGCGCACGGCTGGGCGCCTCACGGCTCGCACCATGTCAAAGTGAATTTGAAGCCCGGCGAAACGAAAGAAATCATCTTTGTCCTCGGCTACCACGAAAATCCGGTGGACGAGAAATTTGACCCGCCGGATTCCCAGACCATCAACAAAAAGACCGTCAAACCTGTCATTGCCAAATATCTCGACGCCAAAAACGTCACGGCGGCTTTTGAAAGACTGCGCCAGTATTGGGATGGCGTACTGGGCGTTTATCAGGCGGAATCGCCCGATGTCCATGCCAATCGCATGGTCAACATCTGGAATGCGTACCAATGCATGGCCACCTTCAACATGTCGCGCTCGGCGTCGTTCTACGAATCCGGCATCGGACGCGGCCTCGGCTTCCGCGACTCAAACCAGGACTTGCTCGGCTTCGTCCAGATGGTCCCCGCCCGCGCGCGCGAACGCATCCTCGACCTCGCGGCGACCCAGCTCAAATCCGGCGGCGCGTTTCACCAGTACCAGCCGCTCACCAAACGCGGCAATAACGACATCGGCAGCGGTTTTAATGACGACCCGCACTGGCTCATCCTCGGCGTCGCGGCCTATCTCAAGGAAACCGGCGACTGGAGCATCCTCAACGAGCCGGTGCAATTCGAAAACGAACCCGGCTCCGAACAGCCGCTCTACGAACACTTGCGCCGCAGTTTCAATTACACCCTCGAACGCCTCGGCCCGCACGGCCTGCCGCTCATCGGCCGCGCCGATTGGAATGATTGCCTGAACCTGAACTGTTTCTCCGACACGCCCGGTCAATCCTTCCAGACCACCACCAACAAGGAAGGAAAGGTTGCCGAGTCGGTCTTCATCGCCGGTTTGTTTGTGCTGGCGGGAAAGGAACTCGCCGCCATCGCGCGCAAGCGCCGGCTGAGAAGCGAGGCCGAACGGTATCTGGCCGAAGCGGCGAAGATGGAGAAAGTCATTTACCAACACGGCTGGGACGGCGCATGGTTCGTGCGCGCTTACGATGATTTCGGCCAGCCCATCGGCTCGAAGGTTTGTGACGAGGGAAAGATTTTCATCGAATCCCAGGGCATGTGCATCATGGCCGGCATCGGTTTGAAGGACGGCAAAGCCAAACTCGCGCTGGAATCGGTGAACCAGCATCTCGCCACCAGACACGGCATCGTCCTTTTGAATCCCGCGTTCACAAAGTATTACATTGAATTGGGCGAAATTTCCTCCTATCCGCCGGGCTACAAGGAAAATGCCGGCATCTTCTGCCACAACAACCCGTGGATCATCATCGCCGAAACCATGGTCGGCAACGGCAACCGCGCCTTCGATTATTACACGCGCATCAATCCGTCCGCACGCGAGAACATCGGCGAAGTCCACCGGTGCGAGCCGTACGTTTTCGCGCAAATGATTGCGGGCAAGGACGCGCCCACGCACGGCGAGGCCAAGAATTCCTGGCTCACCGGCACTGCCGCCTGGACCTACTTTACCGTGACCCAATGGATTTTGGGAATTCGCACCGAATACGACGGCCTGCGCGTGGACCCCGTGATTCCGGCCAAGTGGAACGGTTTCACCGTCACGCGCCGTTTCCGCGGCAACACCTACGTCATCGAGGTAAAGAACCCGCAGGGCAAACAACGCGGCGTGAAGAAATTGCTGGTGAACGGAAGGGAAATCGCCGGCAACATCCTGCCCGTGCGCCCACCGCATTCAAAACCCATCCGGGTCGAAGCTGTGCTTGAGGGTTGAACCGCGTTCGGTGTAGCGCAGGTTGGCAACCTGCCGTATCGCCGACTGGCAGTCGGCAGGCGTTGGACGTTTCGGAAGCGGCGCGGATTACCAGTCCGTCCACCCTCCGCAGTATTGCTACGGAGGACGGGCGACACAGCAGACTACCAGTCTGCGCTACGGCCACGAACGGTCCACGCGGCTTGGCGGTTTCGAGAAATACTCAGGCTTGAGGCCGGGAGAAGCAGGAAAGGAATTGCGATATGATGAAAATATTTTCGCTCGCCCCGCGGGCGACGGTTTTATTCGGCGTCTTGGGTCTGAACTTTCTGTTGGCTTCGTGCCAGACGTCGTCCGCGCCAAAAAATGCACAGGTCAAACCACCGCCGTCCCGGGTCCAACGAATTCAAAACGGCGTTCTGTGGAAAACCGGAGACTTGAACGTGAAGGTGCAATTCTACGCGGACAACGTCGTTCGCGTCGTCAAGTGGACACCTAACGGAACATCCGAAAAGGCTAGCCTGGTAGTCATTCAAACCAACCCGCCGGATTTGAAAATTGATTTTCAGGAGACAGCCGGAACCATCACCCTCGCTTCCAGAAAAGTCACCCTGCAACTGTCCAAGGGCGACGGCGCGATTCAATATCTTGCTCGCGACGGCCAAACGATTCTGAAAGAACAAGGCGAGGCGGTGATCACCCCGGTCAAATTCGGGCATGAAACCAACGCATTCAGTATCCAGCAGAATTTCAAGCTCACGCCGGACGAGGGGATTTACGGCCTGGGCCAGCATCAATCCGGTTTCATGAACTATCGCGGACATACCGTCAAACTGGTGCAGGCCAACACCGAGGCGGTCACGCCCTTTCTGATTTCAACCCGGAATTATGGGATTCTGTGGGACAATTATTCCAAAACCATTTTTGCCGACGACAATGAAAAGACCTCTCTCTGGTCCGATGTAAGCGACAACATTGATTACTATTTCATCTACGGCAAAAACATGGACGGCGTCATTGCCGGATATAGAAATCTTACGGGGCAGGCGCCGATGTACGGCAAATGGGCCTATGGCTACTGGCAAAGCAAGGAACATTATGCGACCCGCGACGAGCTTCTCAGCATCGCGCAGAAATACCGCACGCTTCAAATCCCCATTGATGGCATCGTCCAGGACTGGAATTACTGGGGCGGCAATACCAACTGGAGCAGCATGTTCTTTGACGAGAAAACTTATCCGAACCCGAAGGAAATGATTGATATTCTGCACCGGGAAAACTTCCACCTCATGATTTCCATCTGGACAGGTCTCGGTCCGTCTTCGGCGATCTACAAAGACATGGAACAGAGAGGTTATCTTTACTCGCCGGTCGGCTGGGCCGGTTTCAAGTATTACGATGGTTACAATCCCGCCGCCAACGACCTGTACTGGCAATATGTGAACAAAGGCCTGTTTTCCAAGGGCATTGATGGCTGGTGGATGGACTCGACCGAGCCTGACATCGTCAACGCCCTGACCAAGGAAAGCGAAGAATATGAGATGAAACGCGTCGAGAATAATCACCTTGGTTCTTTCGCCAGGTATCTCAATCCTTATTCGCTGCTCGTAACCGAATCGGTCTATAAACATCAGCGCGCGGAAACCGGCCGGAAACGCGTCTATATTCTCACACGCTCAACCTTTGCCGGCCAGCAACGGGCCGCCGCCACCACCTGGTCGGGCGACATCGGCGCCAACTGGGATGTCTATAAAAGACAAATCCCGGCCGGGATAAATCATTGCATGGCCGGAATCCCGTACTGGACGTTTGATATCGGCGCCTTTGTCATCGGCGCTTATGAAGGCGTTTTCTCGAACGGCGGCAAGGACCCCGCCTACCAGGAGTTTTATACGCGCATGTTTCAGTTCGGTGCCTTCTGTCCCATCTTCCGTTCGCACGGTTCGGAAACGCCCCGCGAAATCTGGCAGTTTGGCGAATTCACTAATGTCCTCGTCAAATTCGACAACCTGCGCTACCGCCTGATGCCTTACATTTATTCGCTGGCCTGGCAGGTCACGGACCACGGCTACACCATCATGCGCGGCCTGCCGATGGATTTTGCCTCCGACCAGAACACCTATTCCATTAACGACCAGTTCATGTTCGGGCCGGCAATCATGGTCTGTCCGGTCACGGAGTACATGCTGCATCGTCCGCCGGAGAGCAGCGTTCTGATTACACCTGAACACTTCAAGACGAAGGATGGTAACCCGGGGCTGACCGCCAGATACTACGGTGACGCCGAGTTCAAAAACCTGGTTCATGAACAGGTGGAGACCAACGTCAACCTCTACTGGTATACCGGCTGGCCGGATTATATTACCAACCCCAAATTCTCCATGCGCTGGGAAGGCAAACTGGTTCCGACGGAGACCGGGACATACCGCTTCCATTTCAAAAGCTTCGGTCCCAAACGAATCTTCCTGGACGGCCAGTTATTGACCAACAATTACAACTCGACGGAAGCTTACACCGTCCCCGTGGAGCTCGAGGCTGGCAAGGAATACGACTTTGCTTGTGAGACCGCCAATTCCGTCCTGGGCGCTTTCCGGGCCCAACTCTTCTGGAAAACCCCGGAAATTTTCGCCCGGGAAAAAATCGTTGAACCGAGACCGCAAACCCGGCCTGTGTATCTGCCGGCCGGAAATCAATGGATGGATTTCTGGACAGGCTTGACCGTCGGCGGCGGCCAAACGATCGCTGCGGATGCGCCCATTGACAAAATCCCGCTCCTGGTCAGGGCAGGCTCCATCATTCCCATGGGACCATTTATCCAATACGCCGCTGAAAAACCAGCCGATCCCATTGAACTGCGCATCTATCCCGGCGCGGATGGAAGCTTCGCGTTGTACGAAGACGAGAACGACAATTACGACTATGAAAAGGGCGTCCATGCCACCATCACCTTCCATTGGGACGACGTTGCCCGCCGCCTTACCATTGATGATCGAAAAGGGTCGTTCCCCGGTATGTTGAAGGAACGGACTTTCAACATCGTGGTGGTGGGCAAAGATCATGGAACCGGGGTCGAAATCACAGACAAACCCGACAAAGCTATTTCGTATCAAGGCGAACGGCAAATCGTTCAATTATGAACGCCGGCAACGTCCTGCCCGTGCGTTCACCGCAGTCAAAACCCATCCAGGTCGAAGCCGTGCTCGAAGGCTGACGCCACGTAGCGCAGGCATCTTGCCTGCGGGTCAAGGCGGCTTCCAGCCGTCAAAGGAGCGCAGATTGTCCTCAATCCGCAGCGGTCGGTTTTGGGGGAAGCACTGCGAGTTGGGACAACTCGCGCTCCGTTGGCAGTGTCAAGGTGCGTCTTGGAGGGGCGGCACAACGAAACTGCCTTGCGCAACCGGCGCATCTGGCTTAAGACGCCACTGTGTCCGATTCATTTCAGCCGGCCGATCCCGGGCGATTTGAAGCCGCGCTCCGCCGCTTCGACGGGGAAAATGCGCGCGACCCGAACGTCGAAACCGCCGACGGCGTCGCGCAGCCGCGCGAATTGCTGTATGCCGAGCGGTTGACGGATTGGGTGCTGCGCCTTTGCCCGAACGCCAGCGAGGAACTGCGCCTGGCCGCGCGTTGCCAGCACATCTGCCGCTGGGAAATCCCGCGCAGTTCGTATCCGATGACTCGTGCCGGCTATTTGCAATGGCGCGCGACGCTCAAGAAGTTTCACGCCCAAAAGGCCGGTGAAATCCTGCGCGAACTTGGCTACGGCGAAGACGTCATCCGCCGCGTGCAGGATTTGAATCTCAAGAAAAATTTCCCCGACGATCCCGACTGCCGCGTGCTGGAAGACGCGCTCTGTCTCGTCTTTATCCAATTTCAATTCGCCGGGCTGGCCGCCAAAACCGCCGAGGACAAAACCATCAACGCCCTGCAAAAATCCTGGCAGAAAATGACCGATGCTGCCCGCGCCGAAGCGCTGAAATTAAATCATGGTCCGCGGGAAAAAGCCCTGCTGGAACGCGCAATCCGCGTATAGCAGCCTCCTATCGGTGAGACGAGCGCAAGAACAGGTAGGGTCGCCTCGCCGAGGCGACCGCAAGAGAAGGTAGGGATGCGTCGCCGACGCGTCCGCCGGACGGCTGGGCCAACCGTCCCTACCCCGCGAGGGTTTGATTACGGTAGGGCTGCGGTGCTCCGCAGCCTAGTGGCGCCCTGCCGATGTTGAGGTAGGTGCGCCGCTGCTGCGGCGCACGGCGGTGCGGCAGCACCACCCTGCCAATTGTTTCCGATATGCTCGCCGGCCGGAATTTTGACTTTCAAGCCGCGCGGCCCGCCGGTAGTCTCGCTCTTACATCAAAATTTTTGGTGGGGCGCCCGTCCTCCACAGCAGATTCGCTACGGAGGATGGAAGACTCCGTCGAGCCTGAATTAAAGATAGGGTCGCCTCGCCGAGGCGACCGCAAGAAAAGGTAGGGATGCGTCGCCGACGCGTCCACGGACGGCTGGGGCCAGCCGTCCCTGCAAAAAAGAGAAGGTAGGGCCGCGCTGCCGCGCGGCCTTTGGCGAAGGAGCACCTCCGCCCTACCAAATGCGAGTAAGATTATGCCGTCCCCGGAAAAGCCATCCGAAATTCAAATCCCGCTCGTCGTGGATTTGGACGGCACGCTCATTAAAACCGATTTGCTCTGGGAATCGCTCGCGCGGCTGTTGCGCCGGAATCCGTTCCAGTTGTTCCCCGTCCTGTTTTGGTGGACGACGCGCGGGCGCGCATTTTTGAAAAAACAACTGGCCGCGCGCGTCACCATTGACCCGGCCACCCTGCCTTTCAACGAACCGTTTCTCGCGTTCCTGCGCGAACAGAAAAAGGCCGGACGCAAACTCGTTCTCGCCACCGCCTCGGACCGCGCAATGGCCATGCCCGTCGCCAATCACGTCGGCCTCTTCGATGAAGTCCTCGGCAGCGATGGGAAAACCAACTTGCGCGGCGCGAACAAGCTCAAGGTGCTCACGGAAAAATTCGGCGAACGCGGGTTTGATTACGCCGGCAATTCCGCCCCCGACCTCGCCGTCTGGCGCGGCGCGCGCGAGGCCATCGTGGTCAATGCCAGCCGCGCGCTGGTGCAGCAAGCCGCCCGGCTCACCAGACTCGGCCCGACTTTCATTGAGGATTATTCGCCCTTCGGAACGTTGAAAAGTTTTCTCAACGAGCTTCTGGTTCGCAGCGGTTATCTCACGGCCATCGGCGCCGGTCTTTTGCTGACCGCCGCGTTTCCCAAAATCGGCATCGCCGGGTTCGCCTGGATTGCGCCCGGCTTGATGATTGCCGCGGCTCAAATCCCGCAACGCAGAACCGCCGGCGTCGGAGCGCGAGTTGTCCCAACTCGCAGCCTCTCTCAACACCAGCCGCTGCGGATTGAGGACAATCCGCGCTCCGGTGGTGACGCCTTTCGCATCGGTTACGTCGCCGGCCTGGCGCACTTCCTCTCGTCGCTCTACTGGCAACTGCTGATGCCGGTGACGGGTTTCCCGATTCTGGCCTGGCTCGCGCTGGGCGCGTATCTCGCGCTCTATCCCGCTGTCTGGGTCTGGCTGGTTTCACGTTTCACGTTTCACGTTTCAAGTTCCTGGCTTCAGCGCGCAGTCTGGTCATTGACCGGCGCCGCTGTCTGGGTCGCGCTGGAAATGGTCCGCGCGCGATTGTTCGGCGGTTTTCCGTGGACCCTTATCGGCGTTTCTCAGTTCAAAATGATCCCGCTCATTCAAATCGCCTCGGTTACCGGTGTGTATGGCGTTTCATTCCTGGTCGTCTGGCTTTCCCTGGCGTTGTATGCCGCCATGCGACTGATGCTGCGGCAGCCGAACCCGCGGCTCATCTGGCAGGCCGAAATCATGCTGCCGCTGGTGGCCATCCTGATTTTGTTCATCTTCGGTTTTGCGCGCCTCAGCGGGGAAAATCCGCCCGCGTCGGTTCTGCGCGTCACGCTCATCCAACCGAGCATTCCGCAGACGCTGATTTGGAACCCGGAGGAGGATGAAAAACGATTTAAGGAATTGCTTGCGCAATCGGCAGAAGCTTTGCATGAGAACAACGAACCCCTGAATCAGGACACAGGTAGGGCGGCGCTGCCGCGCCGCCCAGCCGAGCAGCAGCTCGGCCCTGCCAGATTCATGGAAAAAGACGCAAACAAAACCGACCTGCTCCTCTGGCCCGAATCCGCCGTGCCGGAAACCGACGCAGCCACCTGCCTCGCCATCAGCAATTTCGCGCAGTCCAACCGCGTCTGGATCATCCTCAACGCCGAGGACTCGGAATACCTGCCGGACACGACAAATTATTTCAACGCCGCCTACCTCATCGGCCCGGACGGCCGCTGGCGGCAGGTTTATCATAAACGCAAGCTCGTCATCTTCGGCGAATACATCCCGCTCGCGCATTGGCTGCCGTTCGTCAAATACCTCACACCCATCACCGACGGCTGGACGCCTGGCAACAAACCAGTCACGTTTGAACTGGAGCGCCGGCCTCCGGCCCGGCGCGATTCGGTCACTGTTTCACCAAATGCCGGGTCGGAGACCGGCGCTCCAGCCCGCATTAAAACCTCCCCGCTCATTTGTTTTGAAGACGTTTTCCCGGGGGTGGCGCGCGATGCAGCGGACGGCGACACGGACTTTTTGGTGAACCTGACGAACGACGGCTGGTTCCGGCAAAGCGCGGAGCAATGGCAGCACATGGCCAACGCTGTCTTTCGCGCCGTGGAAAACGGCGTGCCGCTCGTCCGCTGCGCCAACAACGGCATCACCTGCTGGATTGATGCCACCGGCCGCGTGCGGGAGATTCTCCGGGACCAATCCGGCAGCGTTTATGGCGTCGGCGCGCTGACGGTGGAAATTCCCATTGGCGACCGGCATGGGCCGACCTTTTACCATCGCCACGGCGATTGGTTCGGGTGGAGCTGCGTGATCCTCGCCGCAGCGCTTGCATTCCAACGAATCCTTGTTCGAAAGAAATGAAATCCCTCCTCGCTGGCCGAACTCAAACCCGTAGCCCAGGCATCCCGCCTGTCTCCATCTTCGACGTTCGATGTTGAATGTTGAATGTTGAATGTTGAATGTTGGGTGTTGCATCCTACAGCATCTCTATCTGCCGGCTCCCAACGTAGCCCAGGCATCCTGCCTGTCTTCATCTTCGACGTTCGATGTTGGATGTTGAATGTTGGGTGTTGAATGTTAGGTGTTGCATCCTACAGCATCTCTATCTGCCAGCTCCCAACGTAGCCCAGGCGTCCCGCCTGTCTTCATCTTCGACGTTCGATGTTGGATGTTGAATGTTGGGTGTTGAACCCGAAAACCGAAGTTGATCGGAGCGCCGGCCTCCGGCCCGGCACAACTTCGGTTTTCGGGTTGAATCCTCCAGCATCCCCATCTCCCGGCTCCCAACGTAGCCCAGGCATCTTGCCTGCCCTTCTTTCCCAACTCCCATCTCCCGGCTCCCAGACCCTAAACACTGTCCAACGGACTCCTCACCCCCAACCCCGGCTTTTGCATCACATGCGTGTAGATTTGGGTGGTCGTCACGTCTTTATGCCCGAGTAAATCCTGTAGTGTACGAAGGTCCGTTCCCGCCTCCAGCAAATGGGTGGCAAAACTGTGCCGTAGTGTGTGCGGTGTTACGGCTTTGCGAATCCCGGCAATGCGCGCTACGGCCTTCACCGCTCGTTGCACGCTCAGACTGTTAACGTGGTGTCGTCCGCGCAGCCCGCTTTCCGGGTCCACCGAAATCGTCTTGGATGGAAACACCCATTGCCAAATCCATTCACAATCGGCCTTGGGATATTTCGCCTTCAAAGCACCCGGCAACCAGACACGGCCCAATCCGGTCTCCAAATCGCGTTGGTGCAATCCCTCCACACGTTTCAGGTGTTCCGTGAGTGGAGTTCGCAGGGACTCAGGCAAAATCGTTACCCGGTCCTTGAACCCTTTGCCGTCGTGAACCACAATTTGGCGGCGGTCAAAATCCAGGTCTTTTACCCCGTGAGATATTGGCTCAAATGTAGCAATACGCTGACATGCTCGGCTATCTCACGGGGTGAACCCCGTGAGATACCGTCGCAAGCGTCCCTTGATGTAGCGTTTTCCCCACGCGCTCTTGAGATATTTCTCGCGCTGGGCGGCATCACTCTCATTCAGACAACCTTCCCAATAAATCAGCTCTAACGGGACTCGTCGTTTTGTGGAAGGAACCTGACCGTTGTTGTGTGCCAGCAACCGTGCTCGTAAATTTCTGGTCAAGCCAACATATAACTGACCATCCTTGGTTGAGCGCAGCACATAAACGTAGCAGTAAGTTGGCATTTTCAGTTATCTCACGGGGTGAACTCGCAGCCTCAAACCCTCCATCAGTCGCAGGCCTGTGCCATACAACAGCCGGGCCAGCAACCCGAACGTGCCGTCCATTGCCCGCAGCAACCGGGTCACTTCTGCCTGGCTCAACACAACGGGTATGCGGGGCAGTCGGTGCGGACGTTCAACATTTCCCAATTGATCGAACGGCTGATGCAAGACCTCCCGATAAAGGAAAACCAGTGCGTTGAGCGCCTGATTTTGAGAGGACACTGCCACATTTCTGGCCTTGGCTAAATGGGTCAAAAAGGCTTCGACCTCAGCCTTGCCCATTTCGCGGGGGTGGCGCTTGCCGTGAAAGAAGATAAACTGCCGTATCCAGTTCCAATAGGCCGACTCGGTACGCGGGGAAAACTGCTTAAAACGCATCACCTCATGCAGTTGCTCGCGTAAACGCAGTTTGGGATTGGGAATGAGGCCTTCGCGGGGTGGGAATGTAGTATTTGCCGGTGCCATATTGAACGGGTTTTGTATGCAAATTGTGCTGGACAAGCCAGTTAAAAAGGATTAGGTAACGTTTTGTGAAAGTGGATATGCAACAGTTTTGTAGCATACTTACGAGTTAGGCGACTACACGCATTACAATGAAACGCATACTTCCAATTATTGTTATGGGCATTCTTGCATCTTTGTTTGGATGCGGGCGACAGGCGGCGTCACCGCCAGCATCAGCGCCCGCCAAGGACATTTCCGCCATTGACATCGCACACGAGTCGGAGGGCGTTTTCTATCATGGGACGCTCACTTTGATTGATGGCCAGATTGGAGTGACTTGGACGGTTGACGATGGCAAAGGCAAGAAGTCGCAAGACATTGCGATGACCGAGTCAGCCTTTAAGAGTATCTGGGATTCCATGAGCAGCATTCCCGATTTCAAAGCAGGAGCGGTCACGGACCCAAACCAAAAGCTTGACCCTTCGGCAGACTATGTGGTTGGTGTTGTTTCCACCGTCGCAGGCGAGTAGAAGATGCAGACACACATGATTCCGGCTGCGACAGCATCGCCCGCATTCCATGAGTGGTTGAGCAAGAGTGGATATACTGGCAAGTAGCCGTCGCCTAACACCGCGCTGGAGCCAACGCCGACTGCCCCTTCCGCCTTCGCTGCGCTACGGCGCGACAAGTGAGTTTTGGAGTTTTCGGAGCTTGATTTCACCGTCGGCGTGGCTCAGCTTTGGATCGTTAGGCAGCATTGAGTGTTATGAAAAAACTCCGTTCTCTTCATTTGTATCTGGGGTGCATTTTTGCACCGATGCTGTTGTTCTTCGCCATATCCGGCCTTTGGCAGACCTATGACTCAAGCTATGACGATCACTCGAAGGCGTTGGCGTTACTATCCACTATCCACAAGAGCAGCAGCCTGAAGTCAGGCGCTACCTTGAGCAGTTCCATCATTCGAGATTTTGTGCTTGTCATGGCATTGTGTTTCGTCGTCAGCACCATTCTTGGGATTATCATGGCACTACGGTATGCTCACAGTCGCAAAGCGGCGTATTGCTGCCTTGCTTTCGGAGTGCTGTTTCCATTGGCTGTTATCTTGATTACAGTCTTTACACGATGATGCTGCCTAACAAATCGCTGCAGGCAACGCGGGATGGCGGCTTCCTCCGTCGCCGAGGCTATGGAGGACAGGCCAGTTCCGCTTTCGTGGTTGACATCACTGTTCCGGCATGGCTGAGTTCTGGACGTTAGCCGTCATGCATACCTCGCGACCTTCATTTGCCAGATATTTGTATGCTCGGCTTGGTCCAGGATCACCCCGACAGTGCCTTGGGCATATGTTTTCTCGGGCGTTTGGCGCCTCAGACTTCACTAGCTTCTGGCGATACTGGAATCCCTTCCTCGGCTACTTTCTGGCGTACTTCTGTTTTGCCCCGTTGCGACGGTTTGGGCCACGACCACTGTGCCTGATCGTCACCTTTGCACTGAATGGATTCCTTCATGATGTGGTGTATTTGTGGCCTTTCGGCTTTGCCAGGACCGCTCGCCTGCCGTTTCCGTTTCCCGTCTTTACTTTGTCTCTGGTCACTAATGCCGTTATCATTCTGGCAGCCGAACGCCATCGATTCACGCTTGCCCACCTGTCCTTGCCCATGCGCGTCGCTTGCCACCTACTCGCGTTTTTTTGGCCCGTTCGCCTTTTCAGTCGGCATCCTCCTCCTCACACGAATATGACGGCTAACAAAACGCTGCAGGCAACGCGGGATGGCCGCTTCCGCCGTCGCCGAGGCTATCAGAGACGCCAACAGGAACGACCGAGCGAACAGCCGCCGCGCTTCCCGTTTTCTGAGTCGCCGGTGGCAGCACACCACCGGCTTCGGCGCACGGCTTTCTTTTCCAATTCTTTGCAGTTCAAGCTTTCCTTCGGGTTGCATTTTCATTCGCCGAATCCGGCGGTTGTGATATTTTCCGGGGCAAAGAAGATTTGCGCATGGCGTTTTCATTCACTTTTCTCGGCAGTGGCACGTCGCAGGGCGTGCCGGTCATCGGCAAGGAATATCCGCCGGAGTTTCTGGCCAATCCCAAAAACCACCGTACGCGGCCTTCCATCTACGTCGCCACGGAAACAACCAGGCTGGTCGTGGACACCGCGCCGGAATTCCGCATCCAGATGCTGCGCGAAGACATCCGCTGGCTCGATGCGGTGATTTTCACGCATGCCCACGCCGACCACATCATGGGTCTGGACGATTGCCGCCGTTTCTGCGACGTGCGCGAGGGCGCACTGCCCATTTACGCAAACGAGGAAACGATGACGGCGCTCAAGCGCGTTTTCCTTTACGCCTTTGACGGGCGGCCGATTTCCAAGGGGTATTTCCGACCGGACCCACACGTGATTAACGGACCGTTCACGATCGGCGATCTGGAAATCATTCCCCTGCCCCTGCCGCATGGTTCGATGATGACCAATGGTTATCTCTTCGTGCAAAACGGCAAACGGCGGCTCGCCTATTTGAGCGACTGCAAGGAAATTCCCGCCGGCGCAATCGAAAAAGTCCGGGGCGTTGAGGTTGCCGTGCTCGACGCACTCCGTCCCAAGCCGCATCCGACGCACATGTGCCTTGACGAAGCGCTCACCGCCGCCCGGCGCATCGGCGCGCCGCGAACGTTCTTCACGCACCTCACGCACGATTACGACCATGACCCGGCGCAAGCGGAATTGCCATCCGGGGTCGCACTCGCGTATGATGGCCTCAAGGTGACGGGCAATTAAGAGGAATTTTCCAACGTTCCGGCCTTTCAAGGGTCAAATGACCGACGCATGAAATTTATTTTGATACGATTGGCGTTTTTGGGCATCGCGCTGGCGCCGTTGCTGGTTCGCGCGGGAGGGGACGAAGTGGTTGTGATTTACAACACGCAAGTGCCGGAGTCCAAGGCCGTCGCGGACTATTACGCCAGGATGCGGCAGGTTCCGGAAAAGCAAATCTATGGCTTCGCGCTGGCCGTCAACGAAGAAATGTCACGCGCCGAGTTCCGCGATTCGCTGCAAAAGCCGCTCGTGGAAAAGCTGGAGGCGGACGGTCTCTGGAAATTCGCCAAGACCATTGTCACTGCGTCCAACGGTTTGATGCACGTCGAATACCGCGTCACCGAGGCCAAAATCCGTTACGCCGTTCTGTGCTACGGCGTGCCATTGAAAATCGCGCCCGACCCCGGTTTGCACGAGCTGGCCGCGGACAACATGCGGCCGGAATTCCGTCGCAACGAGGCCGCCGTGGATTCCGAACTGGCCTGGCTGCCGTTGAGCAAAAACGATATGATGTTATCCGGCCCGTTGCCGAACTGGGTCTATGGCGTCACCAACACGGCCCTGCTCAATCCCACTAACGGCATTTTGCTGGTCGCGCGGCTTGACGGCCCGTCACCGGAAATTGCGCGCGGCCTCGTGGACAAGGCGCTGGAGGCGGAACGCGACGGCTTGTGGGGTCGCGCCTATTTTGACGAGCGCGGCATGACTGATCCCGGCTACAAGCTGGGTGACGAATGGATATCGGCCGCGGCGCAAATCAGCCGCGAAATCGGCCTGGAAACGACCGAGGACAAAAACCCGGGCACGTTCCCCGCCGATTTTCCCATGAGCCAGATTGCCATTTACGCCGGCTGGTATGCCAACGATGCCGACGGTCCATTTGCCTTGCCCAAAGTTGAATTCATGCCCGGCGCGTTTGCGTATCATTTGCATTCCTTCAGCGCGGCGACGTTGCGCAGCACAACGCAAAACTGGTGCGGCCCGTTGCTGGCCAAAGGCGCGACCTGCACCATGGGCTGTGTGTATGAACCTTATCTGTCCTGCACACCCAATGTTGCGGCATTTCTCGGACGATTCGTCAGCGGCTACACTTTCGGTGAAGCCGCCTGGGCCGCGCAACCGGCCCTTTCCTGGCAGACGACGGTTGTGGGCGACCCGCTCTACCGGCCTTATGGCAAATCGCTCGCGCAATTGCACGCCGAACTCGCGCGCACCCACAACCCGCTCATCGAATGGTCCTTTTTGCGACTCGCGGATCTGGATCTCGCCCACGGCTTGCCCGTGGCGCAACTGGCGAACTTCGTTGAAAATCTTCCCGCCACCACCAACAGCGCCGTGCTCAGTGAAAAACTTGCCGACCTTTACGAAACGCAAGGCAAACCATCCTCGGCCATTGACACTTACGAACTCGCCCTCACCCGCCATCCGTCGCCGGAACAACGCATTCGCATCCGCCTCGCGCTCGGCGATAAACTTGTCGCCGCCGGACGCGAAAACGACGCCATTGAAAATTACAAACAACTTCTCGCGGAATCCGCCGATTACCCCGGCAAACCGTCCGTTGAAGCAAAGATGGCGGCGCTCGAACAAAAACTCACCAACACGAACAACGCGGCCAGCGCCAATCCGGCCAATTGAATCATGCCACGGAGCGCACAAAACGCGCCTCCCCGAATGACTAATGACTAAACCGTAGTGCCTAAAGAATGACGAATCTCGAATTACAAAACGATTTACAGCGCAGGGAAATTTGGGATTTGGCATTGGGAATTCCCTGGTCATTCGGAGGTAGTGTCCTAATTTGACCGGAGCGCGGATTGTCCCCAATCCGCAGCGGCTGGACTGATCAAGGATGCTGCGAGTTGGGACAACTCGCGCTCCGTTTCGGTAATTCGGTTTTCAAATCAGGACACTACCAATTTTTCGTGTGTTTCGTGTGTTTCGTGGTTAATTATTCACATGGCGACGTTTTACGACACGCACGCGCATCTTGATTATCCCGACTACGAAAAGGATTTTCCGGAGGTCATCGCCCGCGCCCAGGCCGCCGGCATCACCAAAATGATTTCCATCGGCACGAGCTTGAGCAGCAGCGAACGCGCCATACGTCTTGCAGAAAAGTTTCCGTCCGTTTATGCCGCCATTGGCTGGCACCCGTCCGAAGCAATGAAAGCGCCGTCCGATCTGCGCCCTGCCCTGCGCGAGCTTGCCAAACATCCCAAAGTCGTTGCCATTGGTGAGATCGGCCTGGATTATCACCATTTGCCCTGTTCGCAAGGCGGCACCGCCGAGGACGACGAGCGCTACAAACAAAAGCAGGCGGCCATTTTTCAGCAGCAAATCGAGGTCGCCATCGAGGCCGGACTGAACTGCATTATCCACCAGCGCAATGCCTTTGACGACACGCTGGCGCAACTCGCGCCGTTTGCCGGCAAAGTCCGTGGCGTTTTCCATTGTTTCGGCGAGAGCGCCGACCGGATGCGCCAGGTGCTGCAACTCGGTTCGCTCGTCAGCTTTACCGGCATCGTCACGTTCAAGAACGGCCAGAACGTCCGCGACACCGTGGCCGCCACGCCGCTCGACGGGTTCATGCTGGAGACCGATTGTCCGTATCTCGCGCCCGTGCCGTATCGCGGCAAACGCTGCGAGCCCGCCTACGTGAAGGAAATTTCGGAGGTCGTCGCGCAGGTCAAAGGCTGTGCACTCGAAGAATTGAGCGCCGCGACGTGCAAAACGGCCCGGGAATTCTTCCCAAAACTAAAGTAGCGACGGCCTTGAGTGCCGGTCACTGCGGAGCGTTGCCGCAAATTTAGCGACTCGCCATCGTTTTGCCTTTCTTGTATCTGTTTCCAGCAGAATGAAACTGCAGAAGGGCCCGCAGCCGCCGTTAAGCTGGGGGAAATCTTTTCTCTTCGCCGCCCTGGCGGTTGTTTGTTTTCATCTGGCCTATACGCCGCTGCAACATCCTGCCTTTGGCTTGTTCATTTTCGGTTACGCCCTCTGTCTGGTGCAATTGACAAATCAGAAAACAGTTCGCCGCGCGTTTTATTTTGGTCTGGTTGTTGGATTTCTGTGTGTGGCACCACAGTTGCATTGCTTTTGGGAAATTTTCAATGCCGCAGCGATTGTGCTTTGGTTGATAATGGCCTTTTGGATTGGACTGTTTGTGGCGATTGTCTGCGCCTGCATCCGGCGGTGGGGAAATATCAGGGCGATGTGGCTGGTCCCGTTCATCTGGACGGGATTGGAGTATTTCCGAAGCGAACTTTATTACCTGAAATTTTCGTGGTTGAATGTCGGGTATGTTTTGCCGGTTGCCGATCATATCTTTGGAATATATGGAGTTGGCTTTTTGGTATTTGCCGCGGTCACGATCTGTTTTTACCAATCCCTGGTTAAAGTCTCCCTGGCCGAAACCTTTTTATTTATAGCGATCCTGGCCACAGTCTTATGGGTTTTGCCGGCGGCTTTGGCCGAAACGAAACCTCGTCACCCTCTGACGACACCACTAACCATTGCCGGCATCCAGATGGAATTCCCGAACGAAGGCATTATTCCCAGGGCCCTGGACAAAGTTGTCACGAAACATCCGGATGCGCAGTTGCTGGTCTTGAGCGAATACACCCTCGACGGCCCGGTTCCCGAATCGTTGAAACAATGGTGCCGCGACCATTCACGTTACCTGATTGTGGGCGGCAAGGACCCGGCAACGAACGATAATTTCTATGACACCGCTTTCGTGGTGGGCACGAACGGCGAGGTAATTTTCAAACAAGCCAAGAGCGTGCCGATTCAGTTCTTCAAGGATGGCCTTCCCGCGCTAAAACAGGAAGTTTGGGATTCGCCCTGGGGGAAAATCGGCATCTGCATTTGTTACGATTTGAGTTATGCGCGCGTCACTGACCGGCTCGTCAGAAAGGGCGCGCAACTCCTGATTGTTCCAACGATGGACGTTGAAGACTGGGGCCGGCACGAACACGAATTGCATGCGCTGGTCGCTCCGGTTCGTGCGGCCGAATACGGCCTCCCGATTTTTCGCCTCGCCAGTTCCGGCATTTCACAGGCAGTCGAGGGCGGAGGCCGGGTTATTGCTCAAGCTTCATTTCCAGGCATTGGTGACGTCGTGTCCGCAGAACTCCGGTTGCCAGCGCAGGGATCGCTTCCGCCGGATAGATTTCTCGCGCCGTTTTGTGTCCTGGCAGTTGTGGTAATTTTGATTTTGCTCACAGCAATTTCGCTCCGAGAAAATCATCCGAAGGCGCGAAACGATTCTTCGCAGTGACGAAGGACGGAAAGTAACCGCGCATCGGCGGCGAGTTATTTCCCTCCATTCTTGAGACCTCTGAACGGAGTTGTCTCATCCTCCAACGGCCATGACGAAATTCCAGAGGAAGTGGCCACGGCTATTCAAGACTTATGGCTCATTAGCCATGCCTACGCTCGTAGCCGCTTGTTTCAATCCTGGAAGATCCTTAAGTCCGTTGCAGCGTGGAAGGCCCTTCCCTCAGGAGCCATAAACACTTTGAACAACACCTTGCGCCGAGTATATTTCAACGGTACGAAAGCAGACCACAGCCTCATATCCAGTCTCCCGCTTATTAAAGAACTTGTCTTGCATGGTCTTGGCGCCAAGGTCGTCTTCGAACTCGTTTACGGCGAGATAGCTCCTAGTACGAGAACTCGACCTTCGCTGGCAGCGAGGCCAATTTGATCCGCTTCGCGGGAGCGACCGGCTTGCCGTTGACGGTAACCGCCTTCGGAGTCGCGTTCCTGGCCGACACCAGCCAGATTCCGCCCGGAGCCTTGACGTTGCCGGTCACCTGGTAGATGTCGGCCAGGCCTTTCGTCACCGCCTTCAAGCTGATCTTGCCATACGCGGTAGGCAGATCTTGCACCTGAATGCCGCGACCTTGCAGCCAATCTTCCGGAACACCCGAGCAGAACACCAGCGACTTGTCCAAGTCCTCCTCGTAGGCGAAGAAGTCGCGAATCTCGCGCACGAACTCGGCCGCGCACCAGGTGTGGGGCATATCGCCGATGTACACCGGCGCTCTCGGATCCTGGAACACGACCTCGGCCCACTGATTCCAACCCATCGGACGGGTGTCCTTGGTGAACCAGCGCATCAACCACATGGCGCGATCCTTATCGCCGAGCCGGGCGAACACGCCAATGTTCCTGAATTCGTACGGCGTATAGCCGCTCCACGTCACCGTGCCGTCGGCGCGCCCAAGACATTTCTCATAGTAAGCGTCGAACGTGTTCCTGAGCAGATCCTGGGGCATGTACGACATTTCGTCGCACGGGTTGACCAGGATCGCAACGCCGCTGGCATCCGGCTCGCCGTAATCGGGACAGCTGACAATGCTATCAAGCTGGTAATACCTGGCGGCCGCTTCAATCGAGTTCACGACGTTCTTGCGAAGGTCGGCGGCCACGGCAAGATCATGAGCCGCTTCTTCGGGCTTGCCGACGGCGACGGCCAGGGCGGCGGCGTCTTTCAGGCCGAGAATTGCGAAGTAGTCGTCCCAGTAGGAGTGCACCGGCGAGCCGTAGCCCTCGTGACTAATCGACGGAGTCAGCAGGCCGTAATACAGCGCTTCCATGCCGGTCGCGTTCTGGTGCAACTCCTGCCCCTCAACATGAAGCTTCTCGATGTGCTCGGCGACCCGCTTGACGACCGGGTAGTACTTCCGGGCAAACTTCTCGTCGCGGTTGAATTTCCAATATTCTGCGACGAGGTAGATGTACTCGCCGAAAGCATCGCATTCCAGAGTGGACAACGGCTTGTCGTTCTCGACAATGGCCGGCACATAGCCGTCCGGATGGACGAACTGCGTGTACCACTCGATGAACTCCTTCGCGGGCTGCATGACGCCAAAGTGCATCATGGCCGCGCTCATCAGCGAGCCATCGCGAATCCACGAGCGGTTGTAGTTACGGCTTCCGGGCTGAAGTTGAACCCCGTCCCGGTTGATCTCAATGAACGCGATGTTCAAGCGGATGATGTTGACCAAACGCTGCTCGTCCGCCGGAAGCTGGATCTTGATCGACGACAGGTTCTTGCGCCATTCATCTGCCACCTTGCTCTGAAGCGCAGCCGCCTTGGCGTTGGTGTTCACGCCTTTGTCCGACATTCCGCCGATGCTGTAGCGCCACCAGAAGCTCTTGGATTCGCCGGGCTTGAGACTTACGTCGTAGGCCACGTACCCGGAAGCGAGGCCGGAAGCGTCGGTCACCGTCGGGCTGGTCGGAAGATCGCTGAACTGCATCCTTCGACCCATTTCGCCATCGGCAAAGGTCGTCGCGCCAACCTGGTCGGCGGGGGTCAGCAATACGATCTTCTGATCTTTGCCAAAAGACATGGAGGTCGGCGTCAGGCTAAGGTCCTTGATGTCGGCCTGAATGCCGCTGTGCTGCCACTCCGGATTGACCTGGATCGGCCTGAGCGCCAAGACGAGTTTGGCCTGCTTCGTGGTCTTCTCGTGGTTGACCAGCTTGTAGCAGGCATACACCGTGCCGCCATTGTCTTGGACGGCGAAGCCCGAAACGCGCAGGCCCACCGGGCCAGAGCGCTCGGTCCAAGGAAGCGGCAGATAGTCGTCCAACAATCCCTGGGTCTCTTCCGTGTTCGCCCAATGGTAGACCTTGCCGTCGACCACAACGAACGGATCGACGCTCGGCCTATTCTTGGCGAGTTCAATCTGCCCATCCTCGCAAAGCAGCGCCTTGTCCTTGCCGCCGCTGTAGCCGATCAGCGTCCAATACGCCTGCTGGTTAAGCAGGTGCCGGAAGTAATAGCCGTGGGGCGACGATTGCGCGAGCGCCTTCAGCATGCCGGCGCCGGTTTTATCAAGCTCGGGAGGCAGCAGCTTCACTCTCTCAAGCCCAACAACCTTGGAATCGGCCCTGGCATGGATTCGAATCTCGCGTCCTTCCGCATCCGGGGTGAACACGACGTCGATCTTGCCACCCGGCTTTTCGACGGTTTGAGCCAGCTTCCAAGCGGAGCCATCGGTCGACGTGAGGACGTCATAGGAACCCGGCGCCATGGACTTTTGCCACTCTATTTCGAGACCGCCAAACTCAACGGGTTTGGCCAGGTGGAGGTCCAGGTCCGCTTCGCTGACAGGGCCTGTCGTCCGCCAGTCGCTCTTGCCAACCGAGGGAACGTCGCTCGTCATATCCGTGATCGGATCGCTGAACTTGCCGTAATCCCCAAGCGGCGTGATCTTCAGATCGGCCAGGTAGATCACACCTTTCTTGCCGGCGCCACTGGAGGACACGCCAAACTCGATGGACTTGAGTTCGCTGAGCTCGGCCGATGACTTTGGCCCCCAGGCAAAGGAGATAAGCCTCTTGCGCAACACGATGTGCGTCCACTCCTTGGGCCAATGATAGGCGTCCCTTCGATACCAATAGGTGTTTCCGATTACGTCTTCAAGCTTGATCTCGATATTGTTGTCGGGCGTATCCGCCTTCACCCAAAAGCTGAGTTCGAAATTGCCATTTAGCGGCACATCGCAGTCTTGGTGGGCCAGGGCGAAGTTGCCCGCATCGTGGAAGTCGTAGTCGAAGCTCATCCCCTTGCCGTAAGGAGTATCGACGTTGGTTAGCTTAAGGTCTGTGCCGGGCCCTTTGATCTTCCAGGCGTCGAGGGCGGAGAAATCACCAAGTGGTTGAGAGGCTTGCTGGCCACCATAGGCCGCTGCAACGAGGACTAAAGTCGTTAGATTCATGGTAGCGGGGATTTCCCATTTGGTTTCTGGCCCACGACTGGCGTGGCCCTTTTTTGCGATTCTATTCCTGATTCACAGATTTGCCAGCCTTTTTCCCAGTCCAGTCTCTGTCTTTCGCTGGCACTGGGGATATTCCGATGCCATTTTTGGCTCCAATTCCCTCTTTTTCCCGGATGTGAAGATACCTCCTCCGTAGTTTCCTTTGTTTTGACACGATCGGCCTTCATCCTGACATCGCGGTTGCCAATCTCAGCCGCCCAATCCCTTCCAGAATGGCCCGGAACAACTCTCGTGGAACCGCCACCTCCGCCATCTGGAAGACCACCTGCCGGGAATGGCGCACGACCTTTGCTCCGATCTTGATCAATTTCTCCCGCAACGTCGTCAACGTCCAGTGACGCACTGCTCGGGGCAGCACCGCCTGCCGCAGGAAGTTGCCCAGGTTGTAGGCCAGCACGAACGGTTGCAACCGCACCTGGTTGTCCACAAAGTCGTGACAGGACAGGCGGGTCCATTTGACGGCGTTCTTGCCTTCCCTGATCCACTGCTCCGCTTTGCCCCGCTGGTTGTAGAACCGCACCACCCCTTTGGCGGGCCGGCTTAGATTGGTCACGATGCACCCGACGCGAGGGAATAGTTCGCCGTGGTGCCATTCCACCTTGGCCACCACGCGCCGGGCGCGATTCCAACTCTTGGCCTGATACAAAAAGCCGGCATACCAGACTACCGGCGCGTTCGAGGGACGCCCCAACGGTCGCGTCAGCAGTGGCTCGATGTCCCGCAACAACGCAGCGTTGGTCGGCAGACGGCCGCATTTAAACCCGCTGGCACTAAACTTGCATGGCGTTGCGCCGACAACTGACGACGTAATAAACACTTAGACACATGAACAATTCGTAATGCTCCCGGCAAACGGGAGGATGTAATTTATGAAGATCTGCACCCCGATGGCACTGGCCGCCCTGGCAATTTCGTTGACCTCCTGCGCGACCCCGAGACCGCCGCAGGCATTTCACAATACCGATAATAACGCGGTGGTTATTGATTCTTTGGATGAACAGACCGGCCAGATAATCGGACCCACTGCCTCTGCCAAGGAAGAAAACGATGCCGTTCTGGCACAAGCCATGGGCTTGTCCCAACGCGAGACGGCCGTGGTGATTCTTGAAAATTACAACGAGCCGCAGGTTGGCTGGCAATATCGTGACCGGGGCACACCCTGGTTTGTTGGGTTACGAAGTCTCGGATTTCAACACATTGTCTTCCTTCAAGGCACAGGCGTCGCCAACCCCGAAGGATTGATAACCCTCACTGAATATTTTTAGTAAAGTCGGCGGAGCTTTACCCATCTCTAACCTGCCAATCAAGGCCGTAGCCGCCTTTCTTCATTGAACAACCGGCTCCGGCTGATTGATAATCACCGGAATGATGGCAGAGGAACTGCAACTGAGCATTCACGGCGACGCTTCGTTGCCGACGTTGATTTATCTGCCCGGTTTGCATGGTGATTGGACACTCGTCGGCGGTTTTCGCCACGCCCTCGACGGCCGGGCGCGCTTCGTGGAGGTGACGTATCCGCGCACGCTCACGTGGTCGCTGGACGATTACGCGGCGGCCATCGAAACCGCGCTGGAACAGCATGGCATCACGGGCGGGTGGCTGCTCGGTGAATCATACGGTTCCCAGCCCTTGTGGGCCCTGGTCGGTCGTGGAAAATTTGCGGCGCAGGGCGTGATTATGGCGGGCGGCTTTGTGAAGCATCCCATGCGCTGGGCAGTGCGGTTGGCAGAAAAACTGACGGCCAGGATTTCGAACGCGGTCTTCGTCTGGATTGTCTTCAGCTACGCGAAGATTGCGCGGTTCCGGTATCGCCGTTCACCGGAGGTGCTGGCAACGATTGATGAATTTGTCACCCGCCGGGCGGAATGGCTGGACCGCCGCGCGGCACAGCATCGCCTGCATTTGATTGCCGAGAACGATCCACGGCGCATTGCCAGCCAGACGGTGTTGCCGGTCTTCGGCTTGAGTGGCTGGCTTGATCCCATTGTGCCGTGGCCGTGGGTGCGGCGCTGGCTCAGGAAAAATTGTCCGGCCCTGCGCGATTACAAAGTCCTTCGGAGGGCGGACCACAATGTTCTGAGCACCGCGCCGCGTGAAGCGGCGGAGCAGGTGTTGCGCTGGATTTATGATTTACGATTTACGATTTATGATTGAAGATTACCGCACTTTGACAAAAATCGTAAATCATCAATCAACAATCATAAATGTTATGACCCGACAACAGGTTCTTGACCTTTACTTCCTCGACGCCCGGCACAAGTTGATTGAGGTCGCCGCCTTCCTCGACCGCGTGGAGCGCGCGACCGGCAAGGACGATTTTCGGTTGAAGGCCTTTCGCTCGGCGGTTGGCAAATTGGGCAACCAGAAAAAGGAAAAGGTAAAAAACGTTTTGCTGGCATTCAGCGATCCAACGAAAGAACCCTTTCCCGCTGCTACGGGCAGAGGCGCGGTTGGCGCGTGGCAGTTGACAAAATGAAGCTCCAACATCCAAGTTCCAGAGAAGCTCCAAACTTCAAGCTCCAAAAGGTTCCGGCGGGCGACACTGGTTTGAAATTTGGTGCCTGGTATTTCTCTGGAGCTTGGAACTTGGGATTTGGAGCTTATGAGATATATTGAGCCCCACGCCCACATGGTCAGCCGCGTCACGGATGATTACGAGCGCATGGCCACGGCGGGTTGCGAGGCGGTCTGCGAGCCGGCGTTCTGGGCGGGTTTTGACCGCAGTTCGGCCGCCGGGTTTTACGATTACTTCCGCCAGCTCACCGAGTACGAGCCGAAACGCGCGGCGAAATTCGGCCTGAAACATTTCAGCTGGCTGTGCATCAATCCCAAGGAGTCCGAAGACGTGAAGCTGGCCGCAGAGGTGATTGCGTTGATCCCGGAATTTCTCAACCGCCCGAACGTGCTCGGCATCGGCGAAATCGGTTTGAACAAAAATTCGCGGAACGAGCTGAAAGTCATGGAAATGCAGGTGGACCTTGCCGCACGGCACGACCAGTTGATTCTGGTCCACACGCCGCATTTGGAGGACAAGCTGAAAGGCACGCGGCTGATTCTGGACGTGTTAAAGAATGACAAACGCATCCGGCCGGGGAACGTCATCATTGACCACGTGGAGGAACACACGGTCGGGCTGGTGCTGGATGCAGGCCACTGGGCGGGCATGACGCTTTATCCTGAAACGAAATGCACGCCGGCGCGGGCGATTGACATTCTGGAGACTTACGGCAACGAACGTATCTGGGTGAACAGCGCGTGCGATTGGGGCGTGAGCGATCCGCTGGCTGTGCCGAAAACCGCCCTGGAAATGAAAAGACGCGGGCACCTGGCCGCTGCGATTGACAAGGTGATTTTCCAGAACCCGAAGAAGTTTCTTGGTCAATGCGCGAAATTCAAAATCGGGTAGGGACGGTTCGCCGAACCGTCCATTGGGGAAGCGGAACTTCCGCCGGCCTTCTTCGCAGCGACCCGGCTTAAATTTTCAATACCCCCAAATAATTCCCGCGGAACTGACCGGCATAAACTGGCCGTTGCCGATGTATTGCAATTCCACCGCCGTGCCCGGCCCTCCGGTAATGCCGCCGGAAGTGCCGGCGGTCGTCGAGGTTTGCGGGGAAGCTTGCAGGGTATAAATTCCGCCGCTGCTGGTGCTGTTGATCACCGCAGCCAGTTTGCTCCCGTCAGCCGAGGAAGTGATGGCGGACCAGCTTGCGTTGGGCGCGCCGGATGGCTGCGTCCAGGTCGCGCCCCAGTTGAGCGATGTGTAAATGCCGCCGCCGCTCACTGTCGCCGCCAGCTTGCCGCCATCGGACGACGAAGTAACTGAAGTCCATGCTGCACTGGAAGGCACGCCAGTCGTTTGTTGCGTCCACGTACCTCCATTAGCCGAGGTGTAGATACCCCCGGTGTTTTGCGCCGCGACCAGTTTTGTGCCGTCGGCTGACGACGCGATGGATGACCAGGTGGATCCACTCGAAGACGACGACCACGAACCGCCGGAGTTGGACGAAATGTAAATCCCACTGCCGCCCGCCGCCGCCAATTTGGTCCCGTCCGCTGACGACGCAACCGAAGTCCAGGCCGCCACCCCGCTGTTGGGCAAGCCGGAGGTTTGCTGCGTCCACGAACTGCCGGAGTTGGCAGAAGTGTAAACACCGCCACCGTTCACCACCGCCACCAATTTGGTGCCGTCAGCGGAAGAAGCAATCGAAGACCAGGCTGAGCTGCCGGGCAAACCGGCCGTTCGTTGCACCCACGTGCTGCCGGAATTGGTGGATGTGTAAATGACGCTGCCATTCAAGGCCGCCGCCAATTTGCTGCCGTCGGCCGATGAGGCGACGGCACGCCAGGCACCGGGGTTTGCACTGGTTGAGCCCCACGTTCTGCCGGAATCTGTCGACGTGTAAATGCCGCCGCTGACCCCGATCACCGCAACCATTTTGGTACCATCCGCTGAGGCAGCAATGTCATACCAGCTCAAGGTGGACGCACCGCTTACTGTCCACGAGGAGCTGCTGAAGCCGGAAAAATTGCCGAGGATGGCCTGGCCGGCGTTTTGCGCGACTTTCCATCCGCCCGCCCCGGCGCCGGAAACGCGCACGATGTCGTCCACGTTCGGCGATGGCGGCAGTGTCACCGTCGTCAATTGCGTACTGACCAGGAGATACCCGGCGTCCGAAATCGCCTGGGTGGAAGTTCCCGACACCACGATCCAGCCCACCAGGCCGTTGCCGAAGAAACTGCCGATAAAACTGTTTCCTGAATTGGTGAAGGTATTGACCCCGGTAAAGGTGTTCGTGCCGGTAAAGGCATTGGCACCCCTGAATACATTGGAGCCGGTAAAAATCTGATTGGTGTTGAGCAACGGCACGTTGGCAGAAAGGCGCGCGTCCGCCACCGTGCCGGCGTTGATTTGGGAACCATTCAGATTGGTGAGATTGATGCCGTTGCCGCTGAACGCGCCGCTAAAACTGTTGGTCGGCCCGCTGAAAACATTGAACCCGCCAAAGAGATTCGTGCCGGTGAAAACATTGGAACCGATGAACGTTTGATTGCTGTTCACAAACGCGGTGTTGGACGGCAATTGACTGTCCGCCAGAACCCCGGTCAAATTCATCACATTCACATTAGTCAATCCACCGCCGTTGCCGCTGAACCCGCCAGTGAACGTGCCGCCGAAAATTCCGCTGAATATTCCGGTGAAAGTTCCGCCGAAAATGTTCCCGTTGTTGGTCAAGGCCACCGTGTTGGTATAACCCCCCGCAAACGCACTCGCTGGCAGGGTGCCGGTCAACTGGGTTGCCGGCAAAGTGCCCGACAAATTGCTCGCGGTGTTGGCGAAAATGGCATACGGCGTCGGCGTCAACATCTGGCGCGGACTGAGCACGACGAATCCATTGGTGCTGCCGTTGGTCCGCACGCCGATGTCCAGCCAGCGGGCCAGGCCGGTGAAAACGCCCGGACCAAAATCCAGATTCGCCGTGAATAATCCGTTGCTGACCGCCGTAGCGGAATTGGTCAGCGGGCCGACGATGACCACGCCGGGAATGTTGGTGGAATCATAAATCGTAAATCGTAAATCGTAAATTCCGGTGGCCGGATTGCCGCCGTCGTTGAGCCGGCCCTGATACAGGAAAGCCGTGCCTTGGGCCAAGACAGTTGAGGGTTGAAGGTTGAAAGCTGAGAGCAATCCCAGCACGGTCAACCAATGCCGGCCAGGGCGCGCGACGATTCCATGACGCCATGCGGCCGCCCAGGACAGCAGTGAAATAATACTTCGTTTCACAGGGAGGCCCATTATAAACTAACATCCACGGCAGTTCAATCTTGAACCGTCGCGAATTTCAGGCAGGGACGGCTCGCCGAGTCTGCCTCAAAAGTATCGGAGGGGAGTTACACGAGTCCCTGATCCATCGGATGCCTCTGAAAATGGGGACTCGTGGAACTCGCCCCTCCGACGAGCCGTCCGTAAGATTTTGAAACGGTATCCCGGCGGGATGACCCTGCCAGTTTAGCTACGGACTACTCAATCGGAAAAAGAGATTCCCCGTCGGTGGTGTGATGCTCAGATAATTGGTGCCGTTGGCGGTCGTGACACCGCTGCTCGCCGACCAGCCCGTAGGCACGGCCAGATTGTTGTTCTGCTGCAAGTTCCAGCCCGACACATTCTGCCAATACACCGTCACCGTGTTGCCGGATTCGCTGATGTAAAGCGTCGGCGCGCCGGGCGTTTGCACCACGGAAATCAGCGCCCAGAACCCGCCGGTCAGCGAATAATTGCCGCCGGTCATCGGCCCGCCGGCATCATGCTGGCCGATGGTGCCGCTGACGGAATAAACGCCGCCCGTGCTGGTGCCGCCGCCACCGGAGACTTTATACCAGTCAATTGAGTATTGCTGTGTCAAGCCGGCTACCGGAACCATAAGACTGAGTAACAGAATGATTTTTTTCATAAGCGCCTCATTTGTTCGCGGCAAGGGATTGTACCACTTGCTCCAATTCGTTCAATCGCTTTTCGAGTGAGTCCACCCTGTCGGCTTTTGCCTTAAGCTCCTGAATCTCCGCGTCTTTCTCGTTCAGCTTTTGGTTTAATCCCTGGATGGCCGCTAGCGCGACGCCTTCCTCGTCCACCGTGGCGATATGTTTGTCGTCCGCGCCGTTCAGCCCAAAGGCCGCGTGGAAATCCTGTGCCACCGGCCCGAGATGCCGCGTGCCGTCAGCCTCAACCTTGTATTTCCATTCCGTGACGGGCAGGGCGGATACCTTCTCCAGCACCGTGCGCGGATTGATGGCCGAGAACGCCTCCTTCGAATTGCGGTCCGAACCATTGACCCAAGTGGTGCCGTTGCAATAGGCCGGACTGCCCGAGCTGCCTACCACCAAGAGATTGGCCGGCGTGGTCGTGCCGATGCCGACGTTGCCGTTTTGCATGACGGTAACGCGGACGCCGCCGACATACAGTTTCCATTTGTTGGTGTCGCTTCCGTCCACGTAATGATACGCCGTGGGAGCGCCTGCTTGCGAATAGCCGTAAAACGGCAAGCCGCTGGTCCCGGTGGTGTCAATATACATGCCGCCGTAGCCAGCGGACACAGGCGCCTCGACACCGAAGTATTCGGCGCCGGTAATTTGACTCGAGCGCCCGACGCCAACAAAGCCGGCGTGAAGCAGCAGCGGCTGCCCATCCGTGGTGCCGACGAAGTTGACGCCGGGTTTGGTGCCGGCGTTGCCGGTGGTCTGCCAGAAATTGGAGCTGGCCAGGCCGCCAACGGTAGCGGCGTTCACATTCGTCAATCCCGCGCCATTGCCGGCAAAAGTGTTGCCGGCATTGTTCAGCGTCACCGCATTCGTGTAAGTGCCGGACAATTGTCCGGCGTTGACCGTGCCGGCCAGAATCGGCTGGCCGTCCAGCGTCATGCCCGCGCCGCTGGTGACGAACCGCACGCCGCCCTGGCAACGGAAACTGACCTGATCGCTCGCGGTCGCGGTAAAATTCGTGCTCTGCGAATCGGCCCAGATGAAATCGCCGGCGTAAAGGGCCTGGGCGTGATTGCCGGCAGCGAAGCTGAAATTGCCGGCAGCCATATTGCCATAACCGCCCGGGATCGTGCCAAAATAGGCGTTATTGGTGTTGTAACCGCCGCCACCTATGGCCGCATACAACACATTGCTCTGGATGACGTTTTCCACCCCGCCAGCAATGGTGTTGGCAGCGATCACGTACACATAGGCCGAACTCTGAATTTGATTTAGATAACCGCCGCCGATGACGGAACCCACATTGTTGGTCTGAATGACATTCAGAATGCCGCCGCCAATATCGGCGTCGGCGGAGTAGATCTGGATGGAATTTTGGTCACCGCCACCGATGGTGGAATCATTGGCGTTCACAATATTGCCATTGCCCCCGCCGATGACACCCCAACCGGCGTTGTCGCCGAGCAAATTTCCCTGGCCTCCGGCGATCACCGCATTGGCGGCGTTGTTTAAATTGAACAAGCCGCCGCCGATCGTGGCGTATTGGCCGTTGTCCTGAATGACGTTGTCCCAGCCGCCAGCAACGACCGCATAAATTCCGCCGCCCTGAATCAAATTCTCCCAGCCGCCGCCAATAAAGCTGTTCTCATCATTGGTTCCAATCGTGTCGCTGGAACCACCGCCGATGACTGCCCACGGTGAATCGGCAACATTGTTTTGACCGCCGCCAATGAAAGAGTAATAGGAACCGCTGCCAATGGCATTCTGCTCTCCGCCGCCAATGAAGGAATTCCAGGAATTGCTGTTAATGGTGTTGGCATCTCCGCCGGCGATGACGCCGGTGCCGAAGTCGTTGGTGTCACCATAGATTTGGTTGTAGAGCCCGCCGCCAATCACGGAAAAGTCGGCATTGGTCAAAATAGCATTCACGTATCCGCCGGCGATCACCGAATCGCCGTAGCCACGGAAATCGCCAACAATCTGGTTGTCGTAGCCGCCGCCAATGAAAGATTGCGGTGCGCTAGCCTGGACGGTGTTGACCCACCCGCCGCTGATGACGGACCGAAACGACCCCGGCAGAATTGAGTTCGCGTTGCCGCCGGCAATGGTGGATTCGTAGGCATTGGTGCCAATGTCATTGTTCACACCGCCGCCGATGGTGCCGAAATTGTCCAATACCCGGTTCTCCGTGCCGCTGCCAAAATAGAACGGCGCGCCGCCGCCAGCGATGGTCACGCCCAGAATCCCCGGCCCCGCAAAATTGGCCGATGAACCGCCGATGACATTCACCGCGCTGGTGGCAAACCCGGTGTTGGTGGTCGGTTCCAGCCGCAACGCGCGCAGGCCGTTCACGTGGAATTCCAGCGGCTGATTGTCCGTGGTGCCGACAAAATTGACGCCCGCCGTCGTCCCGCTGTTCCCGCCCGTCTGCCACACGTCGGTCAAACCGCTCCCGTTGCCGATGAAATTGCCAACGAAGTCGCCGCCGATAAAACTGGACCCAAAGAACTGGCCGGAAAAGGTGCCGTCAAAACTATCCGCTCCGTTGTTGAACGTCACCGGGCTGCCATACGTGCCGCCGAAGCTTGCCGCCGGGATCGTCCCGCTTAGTCCCGCCGCACTTGCACTCTCCGCATAAATCGCATAGGGCGCAGGCGTCAATTCTTGTCGCGGAGTCAAGGTGGTGAAGGTGTTGACGCCGTTGGTCTCGACGCCGATTTGCAGCCAATTGGTTGCACCGTTCCACACGGCGGCGCCGAAATCAACAATCACCGTGAAGAGTCCGTTGGTGACAACGACAGCGTTGTTAGTCACCGGCCCGGCGACGGGCACACCGCCGCTGTTGACGTTGAACAGCGAGAAGGTCAGGTTGTAGGTGCCGCTGGCTGGGCTGCCGTTGTTCTGGAGTTGGCCCTGATAGGTGAAGGCGGTGCCTTGGGCGAAGGCGAGATCAAAGATGGCAGATAGAAGATAGCAGATGGTGATGATTCTGGTTTTCATGACGAACTCCTTTCAATTTGATTTTTGACTGAGAACGATTTTTTCCAATGCGGCGAGACGTTGTTTCAAAGTTTCTATCTCCCCGTTTTGTTCCTCGACCGTGCGGTGTTCCTTGAGGAATTCATTCAGCAGCATCGTATCCACGGCCTGATACCGGACGGTGTAGATTTTGCCTTGGTCGTCACGCGCCACCAAATCCGGGGCCACCTTCTCCACGTCCTCGGCCACCAGGCCGAATTGCGGAATGCCTTGGGGATCAATCCCCGGCTTGTAGCGAAACGTCACCGGCTTGAGCGAATAAAGCACCTCGCTGGCGTCGCCCATGTTGTGTATGTTCTGCTTGAACCGTTGCGACGATGTGATCGTGCCCAGTTGACCGGAGGAATTTACATACACTTGTACTCCACTGGCGACGGTCGCCCCATAAATCCCCGCGATGGACGCGCTGGTCTGCGTCCCCTGCGTGCCGATGAGGATGGTGCTGTCGTCGGTCGGAGAGCCCACATTGCCAATCTCAATGTTCCAACTGCCCGTGGTCAGGGAGCTGCCGGCTCCTGCGCCAAGCCCAATATTATTATGGCCGGTATAGCAGTTGAGAAGTGCTTCCAGGCCAACGGCCGTGTTGAAATCGCCGGTGGTGTGAAAGTAAAGTGCGTAAAACCCCGTGGCCGTGTTGTCGTTGCCGTTCGTGTTGGCATAAAGCGCTTGATAGCCGTTGGCCGTGTTGTTCCAACCGTCGATGTTCTGGAAAAGCGCCGAATCCCCGGTGGCCGTGTTGCGGCTGCCGGTCGTGTTGGATAAAAGTGCCGTATCCCCGTTGGCCGTGTTGTTGTTGCCGTCGGTGTTGTTGTTGAGCGATACGTACCCGTTGGCCGTGTTGTAGTTGCCAGTCGTGTTGGCGAAAAGTGATAGATATCCGTTGGCTACGTTGCCAACGCCAATCGTGTTGTTGTAAAGCGCTTGAGCGCCAATGGCTGTGTTCAAGGACCCGCCTTGGCTGAAGTGAATCGCGTAAAAACCCACGGCCGTATTGTCATTACCGATATCAGGTGGGCCGCCTTGACCGGTCGGATTGCCGGAGCTGTCCAACGCACCATCGCCAACGCCCGTGTTCTGGCCGCTGCCGATGGCGTTCGAACTGCCTGCGTTCTGGCCCGCATAGAAATCGCCCAGGACATCGGCAAGCACCAGGCTGCTGCCGCCGGAATTAATGGTGACTAAAGGGGGCAAGTTTAAAACGCCGTCCACAGTCAAATTTCCCAACGTCACGTCGGTTTCGGTGTTCGTCACCACTTCGACCGGCAACTGCGCCAGTGGAATGGTGCCCGTTAATTGAGCGGCGGGCAGTGCGCCGACCAGATTGCTGGCCCCTTCGGCGAAAATCGCATAGGGTGCGGGCGTCAATTCCTGGCGCGGCGCCAGTGTGGTGAAGGTGTTGACTCCGTTCGTTTCCACGCCAATCTCCAGCCAGTTGGTCGCGCCCGTGAACACGCCGGAGCCGAAATCAATCACCACCGTGAACAGGCCATTGGTAATGACCACGCCATTGTTGGTCACCGGTCCGGCCACGGCACTGCCGCCGCTGTTGACGTTGAACAGCGTGAAGGTCAGGTTGTAGGTGCCGCTGGCCGGACTGCCGTTGTTCTGGAGCTGCCCTGAATACGAGAACGCCGTGCCTTGGGCGAAGGCGGTGGATGCGAGACTAAAGAACGCCAAGATAACAATGAAAGTTTTCATGGCGTCAAGTTGGTTGGGGTTGATCCGCCTTCGCCACGCTACGGCGCGACGCTTCGCGGAGTTGACGGTTGAGAGCGCCAGCAAGACCAGCGTGGTCAGGGTATAATTAACGGGTGTTTTCATGGCGATTTCCTTTAAGGTTCATGGGTTGAAATGCCGGCGCAGGCGCCTCTGCCTGTGTCCATGAGTCTCGTAACACATTCCCTCCGCCCCTGCAACAGCTTTTTTAATCCACTAGATAACCAATTCTGGTTACGCCAAATGCAGAATCTTTTGCGTCGCTTGTTTAACCGCCTTGGCGAATTCTCGCGGCTTCATTGTTGTTTTGAAGAGACAGGATTTGCGGAGTTTCACTCTCCTCGAAACCCTGAAACGTGGACCTTCAACCTGAACAGAGCTTTTGGGTCCCCGTTTATGGATTGCTCAAGCGGAAGAACAAATTCCCCGTAGGTGACGTAATATTCAGATAATTGGTGCCGTTGGCGGTCGTCCAGCCACTGTTGACTGACCAGCCTGCGGGCACGGCCAGATTGCTGTTTTGCTGCAAACTCCAGCCCGACACATTCTGCCAATACACCGTCACCGTGTTGCCCGAGCCGGTGATGTAAAGCGTCGGCGCGCCGGGTGTTTGCATCACGGAGATCAGCGCCCAGAACCCGCCGGTGAGCGAGTAGTTACCGCCAGTCATCGGCCCGCCGGCATCATGCTGGCCGATGGTGCCGCTCACTTGATAAGTGCCACCGGTGCTCGTGCCGCCGCCGCCAGCGACTTTGTACCAGTCAATAGTGTAGGACTGCGCGTAAGCGGTGAGCGTCAGCAACAGCACCGCCACCGTGTTTGGAATCATGTTTTTCATAGCTGTGTCACGAGTAATTTTGTACTGGGCCAAATCAGTTAATTCCCGATGGTAGCTGGGCCGCCGTAGGCCCGAATGGACAGCGGCTTGGAAATGGTCAGGGTTTCGGAGCTCGAGCCGGAAGTCCGGATCCAAATACTTCCACCCGGAGCAACCGCATTGGTTCCCTGGGCCAGCGTATTGAATGGATAATTGTAGGTCCCGTTCTGGGTGCTGCCCGTGTAATTGAAGTCAACCCAAACGTCGCCGTAAGGAAGGAGGGCATTAATGAGGTTCATCCCATTCGGGGTGCCCAAGCCGGTGCAGAGGTCGTAACCGGTCACGGCGTAGAACTCAGTCGGACTCCCGCTCCAAGTGTCGTTGCCGCTCGTAACGTCGTGGAAGGCGTAGCTGTAGAGCGGCCCCTGGCTGATCGCGTAGAGGGCCGGGTTGAGAAAACCCATGGAGGACAGACCCTGGCTGGCCGCTTGCTGATTGACCAATGCGGTGAAGCCTGCCCACAAAGGTGCGGCACAACTGGTGCCTACGAAACTTCCGGATTTGCCGTTATTGTATTCGACCCAAACATTATCTGCCGTCATGGCGACATCCGGAATGTTTCGATAGGTCGTAGACCCTCCATTGGAGGCCATGCTGACGCCCTGTTGCCAGCTCGGGATGGCGTAATTGGTGCTCACGCCGCCGCCACTGCCCCAATATCCGTTTCCGTTGGGGGCCCAGGGACCAGAAATACCGGCATTGGTGTAATAACCTGAATTCCAAACAGTTTCTGAAGCGTATGATGTGCCGGAACCATTCATCGTCAGGGTTGTTCCGCCGACGCTCGTCACGTATGGACTGGCGGATGGAATCAATATGGGACTAGTCCACGCGTCACCGTCTCCAGAGGCCTGGAAAAATGATTGGCCTTGCGTTGCCATTTTCATAAAGACCTGATCAAAGGTCGTGTTGGAATTGAAGCCACCAGTATCATAACCATAACCCCAGGAAGAGCTGAATTGTTTAATTTGGATGTAATTTGATTCTGCCATGTTGTCGAGAATGTCTAGTAAGTCAGAGATGTTATCCGGACCTTCAAAAACGACGACCGCGGCCAATCCAGGCGCCATTGAAATTGCCATCTCAATGTCCAAAGCAACTTCGTCATTGTTCGGGCCGGGAGTTCCGCTGAAGCCATTCGTCAGGACGTTTTGCAAAGGGACGTTGGGTAGCCCGGCTTTCGCCTCATAAGTCGTAATGTCATTGGTGTAATAACCGTCAGCTTCAAACAAGCCGACCATCTGACCGGTGCCATCGAGCGAAACACCCGGCGCGTAAGCGTTCCTGAAGTCCTTGCCCATGTAGCTCACCCCATCAGGAGCGGAACCTGATGCTGTGCCACTGGTTCTGGTGGTTTGCTTCCTGTGTGCCATCGGACGCAGTACGGCGTAATCGTTAATTCCAATGATTTCCTTTATCGGCAAGCTTGAGTCCACCGACGGATCAACATCCGGGGCATAAAACGCCCGTGATTCCGTGGGGTGTTGATAAGTCAGCAAGGTGACATGGAATGCCGCTTCAATGTCTGAAGCCTTCCCTCGCACATCGAGCAGGATGCGGCTGCCGTGAGTGGCGACTATCTCCAGCCCGTTCGTTTTGGCGAAATTGACGACGGCCTGATAATCCTGCTCTGTCGGCCCAAACCTTTCTGTGAACTGCTCCGGCGTAAGATACTGACGGTACTTCGGACTGGCCGGATCGTAAATCTGCTGAAGCAAGTTGGTGAGTGCTTCCTGATTGCGCAGGGGCAGACCCATGGTGAGCCGCAATTGCTGGGCAGCTGGAAGACGACCGGTAGGCTGGAGGTGCAGCCTCCCGATGGCCTCCGGCACGTGGCCGTGGAGTGTTTGACTCTCCGCAGCGGGTGCGCTTTCCGCGGACAGGATAAGCAGCGCCAGCCCCACACCTGTTCGTACGGTTGAAAGCAGACCGGTGACCGGAAGTAGATTGTTTCTCATGAATCAGGAAGGAGATTTCATTGACCAATCGTTGCAGGACCGCCGACGGCGGTGATCGTCATGGGCTTCGAAATGGTCATGGTTTCCGGGCTGGAGCCGGGTTTGATCGCAATCGTTCCGCCGGGAGCAACCGCACTGACTCCTTGGGCCAAAGTATTGTACGGGAGCGCATAGGTGCCCAACTGAACAACGCCAGTATAGTTGAAGTCAACCCAGACCGTCCCATCAAACGTCACCGGATCCGAGGCAATGCCGTTGGCGACCACCACCAGCGAATAGTTGCCCGCAGTCACACCCAAGGTAAATTCCGTGGTCACCGGCGTGCTCCCGGTCATTACGCCGGTGCTGCTCCAGTTGTAGGTTCGCGCGTAATAGACGTTGCCATTGGAATCGGTCATGCGCACGAGCGGGTAGTTGCTGTTCATCTGCGCGTCGTCGCCAAAATTAGCGCCTTCGGAGATGCCGTTGAGCCCGGTGCCGACGAGGTGGTATGAACCGTCTGGGTTCTGGGTGATACGGGTGATGGTTGGCTTGCCGGCAGCCAGCGGAGAGCCGTCAGGTGTGTAAATGTAGAGTTGGTCTCCAAAGCCGTTGTAGAACAAGTTTCCCTGCTCGACGTGGGCGTAAAGGACGGTTCCATCCGGCAAGTCGAGCATCATGGTCTGGTAAGGTGAAGGACTGTCCGTAGAACCTGTCGGACCATTTACCGGCGTGAACGAGTTGGCGACCGGATCAAATTCGTAGAAGCTAGTAGGTGAGGGAGTATCCCCAACTTCAGTACCCGGAGGACCAACGGCACAAAGTATTTTACCGTTTACCATCATTGCTGCAGGGGCATCTTGGGTTGCCAATCCATTGGGGATGTCCGGGCCTTGCGTCCAAGTGCCCTCATTGGTCGTGCCCGAAGGCGTGTAAAAGACGGTGTGTCCCGTCCCCCCGAGGAAAAAGGCTCGTCCGTCGGGCAGGAGAAAGGCCGCTCCTATCTCGTCAGTATTGGTATCAAATATAGGCACCGGAACGGCCGCGTCTTCAACCCACTGATTTAGTGAAGGGATGTAGCGTTCCGAATCGGTCCCATATGGGTCAATCGTGAGAATGCTGTCGTCTGGCAGCTTTACCCAACTCGCTTCGTCCTGATCCTCGCTGTTAAGCAGATCCGGACCGGCGGACCAAGTGTTCAAGGTCGGATTGTACAACATGGTTTCGAAATCGTAGAGGACACCTACCGGTGCCACGAGGACGGTGCCGTTAGGCAGGATCTCGGAGATCGAATCGTAGAAACCATCGTTGTACCCTGACTTCAAGGGGGGAGACTGCTGGGTCGGATCCATCAAGGTTATGGGCACCGGGGCAGGCGTCCACGTATTGGACACCGGATCATAGACCTCTGCTTTAGCCGTTCCACTGCCATATTCGCCACCGGCCACGAAGACTTGGCCGTTGGTAAGGACTTGCGACGAATAGAAGAGCCGCGTGTCGTTCGCCGAGGCCAGCGTCGTCCAGGTACCATTGACATAACTGCCATGAATATCGGGCGTCAGGCGGAACCAACCGTTGCCTTGACCTAAACCGTCAACCCCAACAGGATTGTTCGCGCATAAGACCGTGCCATCGGAGAGCAAGAGCATAAGCCAAACCGAACCCGGCGCAGTATTGTTCAGCGGCGTCCAGGTTCCCACGGCCGGTGCGCGCGAGGGAGCCAGCAGACCCGAGAGAATCAGCATCAGCCCAATCCACCGTGCCGCTCGCGGGAGGCTTGAATTCTGTGTTTTCGTTTTCATAGCTGCCCTTTTCACGGTCAGTTATGTTTTCGGAGCCCCAGTGGCTTGCATGGTGCGCCTGTTCTTACTGCAAGGTGACCAGGACCAGCACCATGCCTTTGCCTTCACTCAGGCTCGTCATGGCTTTGCCGAGAATCGCGCCTTCAGCTCTGGCATGATCGGTGACTTTCATCGCGTCTCCCGGGGTCACCGATGTTGTCAGCAGGTCGCCCGGGTGGATGCTCCCGTTGCTCGTGTCCGCCAGCACATAGACCCGACCGCTTAAAGCCACGTTCTGATCTCCATTCAAAACATTCACCTGATGCAAACTGATGCCCGGATTGACGCCGTTTGCGCCGCTGACAATGCCGGCAACGCGCGTGTCATACGGCTGGTCACCAATCTTCAAGTGGCCGGGATGCTCCTCGTCAATGATCACCACTGAGCCTTTGGGAATGGCGGCGCTGGACATCGCAAACGGTTCAGCGACATCGGACCCGCCCGTGATGGTCAAGACCGGGACGCTGAGGGTGCCGCTGGCGCTGATGGCGACGGTACTGCTGGCCAGTTCGAATTGGAAACCGCCACTCGCATGGGCCGTGAAAGTGTTTGGGCCAAAGGATGAGACAAACGCGCCGTCGCTCCAGACAAATGAACCGTTATCGTTGGCGCTGGCGTTCTGTCCGGCGGCAAAGCTATTGGACCCGCTGGCGGTGTTGAACGACCCGCCGGGAATCGTCGCGTAAGTGCCGCCCGGATAAATGTAGTTCTGTTCACCCCCGCCGATGAACGCAGAGGAGTCCAGAACGATGTTTCCGTTGCCCCCGGCGATGGTCGAGTTGGTGGCACCGTCAAGATAAACCGCGTTGCCTTCGCCCCCGCCAATGGTCGAGAATGAAGCGCTTTCAACGATGATATTCTTGTACCCACCGCTGATGGTTGCATCCGTTGAATTGGCCAGAATCGTGTTGCCCTGGCCGCCGCCCACTGTCGCATAGTTGCCGCTGTTGGTGTTGTATTCGCCCCCGCCCACCGTCGCGTAATATGTGCTGGCATTGTTGAATTCGCCGCCGCCCACCGCCGCATACTGGCCGCTGGCGGTGTTGAGTTCGCCGCCGCCCACCGTCGCATTAAATGCGCTGGCGACGTTGCCAACGCCGCCGCTCACCGTCGCGTAATATGTGCTGGCGGTGTTTTGCTGGCCGCCGCCCACCGTCGCAACCGGGCCGCTGGCGGTGTTGTCATAGCCGCCGCCCACCATTGCCTCGCCGCCGCTGGCGGTGTTTTGCTGGCCGCCGCCGATGAAGGCGTAAACTCCGCCGCTTGGAATATTGTTGCCCAACCCGCCGCCCACCACAGAGGCGTTACCAACAGCGCTGTTGCCGCTGGTTGTGCTTCCATCATAACCGCCGCCGCCGACAAACGAACCAGTCCCGCTGGCGGTGTTGGCATATCCGCCGCCCACCGTCGCATACGGGCCGCTGGCGGTGTTGATCTGGCCGCCGCCCACCGTCGCGGCGTCGCCGCTGGCGGTATTGGCGTTGCCGCCGGCCACCGTTGCCACCGAGCCGGCAGTGTTGGCCGCGCCGCCGCCCACCGTCCCGAAATTAGCGGTAACGCTATTGGAGAAGACAAGGCCAATACCGAAATAATTCGTCACGCCGCCGCCGCCAATCGTCGCACCCACCACGCCGCTGGACACAAAATTCACCGGCGAACCGCCAATCAAGTTCGGCGCGCCCTCAGTGTTTTGTTGCACCAGCAGGCCCGGCAGGTTGTTGGCGTTTTCCGCGTCAATCGCATACGGCGTAGGCGTCAATTCCTGGCGCGGTGCCAGTGTGGTGAACGTATTGACGCCGTTGGTCTCCACGCCAATCTGCAACCAGTTCGTTTCGCCCGTGAATACACCGGGGCCAAAATCAATCAGCACCGTGAACAGGCCGTTGGTGACGACGACGTCATTGGTCGTCACCGGCCCGGCAACGGCTGTGCCGCCGGTGTTGGCGTTGAAAAGCGAGAACTCCAGGTTGTAGGTGCCGCTGGCCGGACTGCCGTTGTTCTGGAGCTGGCCTTGATACGTGAACGCCGTGCCCTGGGCAAAAGCCGGAAGGCAGTAGGCGGCAGGCAGAAGGCAAAGGGCGATGAGTTTGAGTATGAGTTTGGTTTTCATAATTTTGTTCGGTTGCTTTTGGGTTTCAAGGTTGCTACTGCTTCAAGCGGGAGAATAAATTTCCCGTCGGCGGCACAACAGCGCCGCCTGGAGGCAGTTCTGACCAGGATTTTCATTCCAGCACCTGGCTTGGGGTTCATTGTGTTTTTTGTTTGGGACGATTCCGGGTCATTGGCCGCTGCCGGCAGCGGCCATGCGGCTGCCACGAGGACGAGTTTGGATAATTTTCATCACTCGCCTCACTGTGGTGCGCCCAGGTAGTAATATCCCTCCGTGTAATTGCCCGCGTTTAAATCGTAGATGGTCTGGCAGTCAGTAGTTGGGGAAGAGCCGAAGGTTTCATTTTTGAAAAAGTTCCAGTGTATGAAGTCATTTGAAACATAGACGCCGAAGGTTCCCGGCGGACCGCAAACCGTGAATGAGAAAATACTAATACCACCCAATCCACCACTAAAATATTGCCCGTTGGAGACAGCAGCCAGCACGCTGCCCAAAATCGCCGCCCCGCCGCCGACTGCGATGTATTGGCCATTCCCGGAAGCCACGGCATTCAACGAACCTGGCGTCGCAGTGGAGGATTGCTTCCAGTTGACGCCATCCCGGGAGACGAAAAAGCCGCCGCCGGACACGCCGCCTGTGACGGCCACGAACAGGCCATTGGCAAAGGTTACTCCGCTGAACGGGGGTGGTGCCGCTGTGGGTGGCGTGAATGTGAAAGAAGTTTGCTGGGTCCACGTCTGACCACCATTAATGGAAGTGTAGATAACTCCCCCCGATCCGCCGCCCGATCCGACAACCACGAACAGAGGCGGCGATCCGTTCGGGGTGCCATAGGCCACGCCGTAGAAATCGGCCGACGTTGGCGGGCTTACTGTGGTTGGCGGGTTCCAGGTATTCGCACCACCATCAGAGGAACAGAAGATAACTCCATTCATGCCGACGGCTACAAAGCTTCCGCCGCCATAGGCCACGGCTTCCAGCAAGGAGGAGGTGGAGGTTGCTGGTGGTGGGGTATTTGGTGATGTCCACGAGCTTGGAACACTTGGATTGGTGGACCGGACAACCGTGTTGCTGCCTCCCACCGCCACAAACAGGGATTGGCCGGAGCCGTTCACGCCGCAAGTGACGCCGTTCAGAACATTTGGTTTATTTGTGTGATCCAGCGTCCAGATGGGGCCGAGCAAAGAGAAGTTCGTAGAGGAGATGATGACACTGGCAGCGCCCAAGGTGCCCTGATAGGTGTTGACCGTCGCCACAAATGCCGGGGGGTTGTTGTTTATGGTGCCGTAGGCAAGGCCGGTGATAAACGAGTTATAGAACTGGAACTCATTATCAATCGAGGGATCTGTATCCAGCACCCAAGTATAGCCATCCAGCGACCAGACGACGGCAGGCGTCTGGCCAGTCCCGGCTCCCCCCGCCACAAAAAAATTCGCGCCAGGATCGGACGCGGTCGTGCCATAAGTAATGGCGTAGAGTGAACCCCATGAGCCACTCGTCACCACGCTGCCCCAGTCGCTCGCCGATGTGATATCTGTCAAATTAGTGGCAATCCCGCCTCCCGGGCCAACGCCCACGAAAGTGCCGCTCCCATCACAGGCGATTGCATTAAAAAGCCATGGCGGTTCACTGTACGCAATCCAGTGTATTCCGTTAGAGGAAGTGAGAATGGAGGGGTAGTAAGTTAGGATGTTCGCCACGACAAATTCGTATTCGGAGTCTCTTTCGACATACACATACTGGACGGAATCGCCGAAGAAATATTCGTTGGTGGATAGATCAAAGGATTTGCCGCCATCCGGGGAATAGAAAAAGCCCGAAGCTTGCCCCACCACCACGAAGGTGTTATTGCCAAACGCGATGCCGTTAAAACTCCCCGCGCTGCCGTTCACCGTCGAAGCCGTCCAACTCGCTCCGTGAGTCGTCGAGTAAAATATGCTGCCGTTGGTCCCCGCCGCTACAAAGGTTGCGGCGCCGTTGTAGACACCGTAGGCCACGCCGTAAAAATCTGTCCCCGCCGCGATGGCGGGGTTCGGCGTCCACGTCAAGCCGCCGGACCAATACAAGTTGGTGCCGTTGATCCCGACGGCCATGAAATTACCGTTGCCATCATAAACGACGGCGAGCAAGCCGCCGGTGCCAATCCCCCCCAACTGGGCATTCGGCGACCAGTTGGTACCGTCGGGCGAGGTAAGGATCACGTTATTCGGCGGGGTGGCGGCATCCGCCCCCACCGCCACAAACTCGCCAGAACCATAAACCACAGCCGACAGAGAGGCATTGGGCGCCGGCCCTACCTGTTGGTCCCAGTTGATACCATCCGGAGAGGTGACGATCGTGCCGTTCACGCCCACGGCTACGAACATACCGTTGCCGTTGATGATGCCGTGGGTGACGCTGTTTAATGGATTGCCCGTCGGCAAGGGATTGCGCCACGTCCAGATGTCGAGTTGTTGACCGGGAGCGGCGGCGGCCGGCGCCGGATGGAGGGACAGGATTGCAATCGCAATCGGAATCAGCATGCGTGATATTTTCATAATGTTTTTCTCTTCCTTCTCCGCGCCGCGATCCGGGCCATCGGGCTGCCAGCAGCGCGGGAGCGGCGTCTTGCCCGATTGATTTTATAGCTTTGGGAGTGCTGTTTTCATGGTTGAAGCATCCTTCAAAAGGCCATGACTGGTAAAAGCCTGCTGCCATCAAAGGCAGTTTTACCATAGTTTACGCTTATGTAAAACATTTTTTGCACTTACCTGCAAACGGCGTGGACCAGGCAACTTGGAGAATCAATGTTGCCGACTGCTTGACGGCTTCGGCCCACGCAGGCGGGTTCAAAACCATCATGCAAGTCAAAGGCTGCTCGCTCGAAGAATTGAGCACGGCAACCTGTGCCACGACAATAAGCTACTGAATTGAATTCCGTTCGTCTTAACGAGCTTGCTGACACAGGCGGGACGCCTGTGCTACGTTACGGATTGCTCAATCGGAAAAATAAATTTCCCGTGGGTGACGTGATGTTCAGATAATTGGTGCCGTTGGAGGTCGTCACGCCGCTGCTGCCCGTCCAGCCCGCCGGCACGGCCAGATTGTTGTTCTGCTGCAAATTCCAGCCCGACACGTTCTGCCAATACACCGTCACCGTGTTGCCGGATTCGCTGATGTACAGCGTCGGCGCGCCGGGCGTTTGCACAACCGAAATTAGCGCCCAGAACCCGCCGGTGAGCGAGTAATTGCCGCCCGTCATCGGCCCGCCGGCATCGTGCTGGCCGATGGTGCCGGTGACTTGATAGGTGCCGCCCGTGCTCGTGCCGCCGCCGCCGGCAATCTTATACCAGTCGATGGAATAGCTTTGCCCCAAGGCCCGAAAGCTGAAAACAGACAGTAGAAAGCAGAAATAGATTGGCCACTGCCGCCAGGTTTTGGACTGCGCCAGCCCCCTGGCGCTTTCGGCCCATCGGTAATCAGGCGTGATCCCTGAAAGCGGTCCCGATGAATCGGGACCGCACTCCAGGACGCTTCGCGTTTGCCTTTTTCCATCTTCCATCATCCATCCTCGTGTTTTCATTGTTCGCCTCGGTTGTGTTTGCTGTTGTTGTTGGATATCAAAGTTTCCAGCTTGTCCAGCCGCTGTTTGAGATGCTGGATCTCGGCATCTTTCTCTTTCAGTTTCTGGTTCAAGCCCTGAATGGCAGCCAGCGCCACGCCGCCTTCGTCCACCGTGGAAATGCCCGTATCAGTCTCGCCCACGGTAAAGGCCGCCTTGAAATCCTGGGCGGTCGGGCCGATGTGCCGGACGCTGGCCGGCTGCGTTTTGTAATTCCAGGTGCTCACCGGCAGGACGGCCACGCGCTCCAGGACGTCCACTGGATTGACGGCTTGAAAGTGTTCCTTGGCGTTGCGGTCGCTTATGCTCGTCCAGGAACCGCTGCCCGCGGCAAGAAACGCATACGTGGTGTTGGCCGTGCTAGAGAAAAGCCGGTAGCCGCCGCTGGCGCGCATCGTCACCGAATTGTTGTTCGTCGAGGTCGTGAGCGTGCCCGTGCCGTCGCTCCAGACAAACGCGCCGGAGTTGGTGGCCTGGGCATTGTCACCGGCGGCAAAACTTAATGTTCCCCCCGCCAGATTATTCGCGCCGCCCGGCACAGTGGCATAATAGCCGCCGGCGGTGTTATGAAGCCCGCCCCCAATGGTTGCTTGATTGGCGTTGGTTCCAATGATATTGGTCCAGCCGCCGGCAATCGTCGCCTCGTAGGAATTGGACTCAACGACATTTTGAGAGCCGCCGCCAATTACGGCCGAGACGCCCGGTTGAATGAAGTTTTGATAACCGCCGCCAATGGCGGCATAAATCGCCGAGTTGGTATTGCCCCAGCCGCCGCCGATCACCGAGGCGTTGCCAACAGCGCTGTTGCCGTTCGTAGTGGTTCCATCAAAACCCCCGCCGCCAACAAATGAGCCAATACCGCTGGCGGTGTTAGCGGAGCCGCCGCCCACCGTCGCATATTGGCCGCTGGCGGTGTTGAATGCGCCGCCGCCGATGAAGGCGTAAGTTCCACCGCTTGAAATGGTGTTGCCCAATCCGCCGCCAATCACCGAGGCGTTGCCAAAAGCGCTGTTGCCGCTAAAAGTGCTTCCATCATAACCGCCGCCGCCGATAAAAGCACCGTTGCCGCTGGCGGTGTTGTAGTAGCCGCCGCCCACCGTTGCAAGTTCGCCGCTGTTGGTGTTTACATAGCCGCCGCCCACCGTTGCAAGTGTGGCGCTGGCGGTGTTTTGATAGCCGCCGCCCACCGTTGCATCTTGGCCGCTGGCGGTGTTGTTTGCGCCGCCGCCCACCGTTGCATCGGTGCCGCTGGCAGCGTTACGCGCACCGCCGCCCACGGTAGCTGCAAGGGCGGCGGTGTTGCTTGCGCCGCCGCCTACCGTCCCCAAATTACCGGTGATGCTGTTGATAAAGGGAATGCCGCCATAATTCGTCGCGCCACCACCGCCAATCGTCGCGCCGACTATTCCACCCGACACAAAGTTGACGGGCGAGCCGCCAATTAAATTGGGCGCGCCATCGGAATTTTGTTGAATGGTCAAACCGCCCGCGATGAATGCCTGGCTCTGCCCGCTGCCGATGCGGATGATGTTGGTGTCGCCCGAAACGCCCTCGTTACCGATGTCAATGTTGGAACTGCCGGTGGTGATGTTCAAGCCGGCATTATACCCCAGCGCGATGTTGTTGGAGCCGCTCGTGTTGGCGAGGAGCGCCGCATAGCCAATAGCCGTGTTGGCGCCACCACTCGCGTTGCTGTAAAGAGCTTCAAAGCCGTCGGCCGTGTTGGCGGAGCCGCTCGTGTTGTATTCAAGAGCTGCAGCGCCGTTGGCGGTATTATAGGAGCCGGTCATGTTGAATTGAAGCGCATCATTGCCGTTGGCCGTGTTGTCGTAGCCGTTCATGTTGTAGTAAAGCGCATCAACGCCGTTGGCCGTGTTGCCGGAGCCGGTTGTCGTCGAATTGCCCGACGGTCCGACAAAGAAGTTAAAAATGCCACCGTTGGTGTTGCCGATGCTGGTCAATTGTGAGGCCGGCAATGTGCCGCTCAAATTGCTGGAGTTTTCAGCAAAAATGGCGTACGGCACGGGCGTGAGTTCTTGCAACGGATTCAGCGGCTGAAAAGCGACAGGAGCGGCAGCACCGCTGTTGGTGCGCACACCAAGCGCCAGCCAGGTGGCATTGCCGGTGAAAACGCCCCCAAAGTCGAGGATGATGTTGAACAGGCCGTTGGTCACGCCGACGGCGTTAGTGGCGATCGTGCTGCCGATCTGGATGCCGTGGCCATTCGGCGCATTGGACAAGATGCACTGAAAGTCGTAGAGGCCAGTGGCCGGGATGCCGTTGGTTAAGAGCTGGCCTGAATACGTGAACGCCGTGCCTGCCGGAGTTTGGGCGAAGGCGGTTGAGAGGCTGATAAGCGAGAAGGCGATCAGACACGCTCCTTTCGCAAGCCATTGACCTGCCTTCCCTCGGTTTCGGCGCGGCATGGGGTTGACCCGCCTGCGCGTCGCTTCGGCGCGGTATGGAGTTAAGAACGCCAGCAAGGCCAGCGCAACCAATAGATTTTGAACGCGAATTTTCATAGTTCTTCCTTTCATGGATTTTATATGGCGAAAAACGCTCTTCCACCACCGGTGGCGATTTTACCATAGTTTCTCCTTATGCAAAGGATTTTCTACGCTTAAATGCGCAAACGACGTGGACTAAGCAGCTTGGAAAATCTTTTCTGCGGACGACTTGACCGCCTCGGCTCATTCGGCCAGATTTATTCGGCCAGCTTGGCAGCAGCAGCGGGCGAAAACGGCATCACCGATGATGCCGGCGACAGATTCGCCAGGGCTGACTTGCTGGTCAGCCTGGCCGCGCAGCAGCGCCCTACCAACAGAAAAATCAAACCAACCCACTACCGTTGTTTCAAAATCGCCTTTGCAGATTTCTTAACAGCCACAGCCAATTCGCGCGGCTTCAAAACGACAGCGTCGCCGCCCCAGCTTAGAATCCAGCGCTCAATTTCGACCAGGCTCGACAGCCTCATCCGCAACTCCACTCCCCCACCCTTCAGTTCCCGGAGCTGCTGCGATTCGTGCCATTTCTTTTCGCGAATGTAATCGGCCGCACGGGCGCTGAAGCGAATTACGACGACGTATTCGCCTTCGCCGGAACGGACGCCAAAACTGTCGCGCAAACGTTTTTCGAGCGAAAACTTTTGCGGACGCTCAAACGCCTTTCCGGTTGGTTGGACGGATTGGATACGCGCCGGAACGAACGTGCGAACATCCTTGCGCGCGTGGTCGTAGGCGAACAAGAACCATTCGCCGTTGATGTTCGCCAGATGATATGGGTCAACGAGGCGCTTTTCCGTCTGCCGCTGGCCGGGTTTGCGATAGGCCAGTTCCAGTTGTTTGCGTTGGGAAACGGCCTTGGCCAACGCGTCGAAAATCTTCAGATTCAGAATCGGTTCGGCGCGGGTGCGAAAGGAAATCGTCTGCTCGATGTCGGCGAGGTTGAGTGAGATGGTGTCGGGCAGCGACTGCTCCATCTTCCGGATGGCGCTCAGGAGCGGCTTTTCGAAATTCGTGCCGCGATATTGCTGGAGCGCCTTCTCGGCGACCACGAGCGCGAAGAGTTCGCCTTCGGTGATCTGGATATTGGGGAAGGCGCTGACTTCCTCGGTGTAATGATAGCCGTTCCGGCGTGGGTCGAACTCAATTGGCAGACCAAGCCGGTCGCGCATGAATTCGATGTCGCGATGAATCGTCTTGGTGGCAACTTCGATTTCGCGGGCGAGGGTGGAGGCGTTGGGGAATTTGCCGGAGGAAACAGCCTGGTGGATGCGCAACATCCGCTCCAGCGGCGGGCGCGAATGGAGAGACTTCGCAGCCGTCATCTCCGACCGGGATTTGTTCTTACACTGGATATTCATTTTCCCCCGGGTCCGCCGGTGCGTAGAGCAATGGGTCTTGATGATAAAACTCCTTCAACTCGGCGTACAAGGCCGGATGCCGTTCCTTCAATTGACCGGGTTTCTCAAAAAAACTTTCCGTGGCCACGGCGAAAAACTCCGCTGGATTTTGGGCGCCATAGGTGTCCAGGACCGTTTCCCGGCCGTCTTCAGCCGCCCGGCGGAGTTGCTGAAATTCCGCGCTCAGGACCCCGGCCCACGTTTGGTAGCGATGGCGCATCTGCGAGAAGGTTGCCCCTTCAAGGAGCGGTGCGCCGTCAACCAGGCCGTCCTCCTGATCGAGTTGGTGGGCAAACTCGTGTATGACCACGTTCCGGTTCCTGTCCAGTTCCAGCGCTCCGGCGATGGCCCCATCCCACGCCAGAACCACGGCTCCGTGCGGCCAGGATTCTCCGCCTCGCGCCTGCTCGCCTTCGGTAATTGTCCTGCCATCGTCTTCCAGACGCCAGGTTCTGGCGATGTAACTGGAGGGATAGACCAGAATGCTGCGCAGGCGGGGGTAATAGTCCGTGTGCCGGTGGAGCAGCAACAGGCAGGCCTGCGCTACAATCAACACCCTGACCTCATCGGTAATCTCCTGCCCGTCACAACCCTCGAACCGTTTTTCCTCAAGGAAGACAAGGATGTGGCCTTCTAATTCCCGGCGATCCGCCGGGGAAGACGGGAATACATCGAATAACGGCGCACAAGAATGTCGCGCCATTCTGGAGGGAACGGCCGGCGCTGAATCCTGTCACGGCGGCGTTTTTTGAAAAATCCGAACATGCCGTTCCCGAACGCCCGCCCGCGTTCCGGCTTAACTGCCCTTTTCCAGCTTGGCGAGCAATTCGTCGTTGGTCTTGTGCTTTTTGAGCGCGGCGGTGAGCGTTTCCATCGCTTCGATGGGATTCAAGTCCACCATCATGCGACGCAATTTGCGAATAGCTTCAATCTGTTTCGGGGGGTAGAGCTTTTCCTCCTTGCGCGTGCCGCTCTTGGGAATGTCAATCGCGGGATACAGGCGGCGGTCGGAAAGTTTGCGGTCGAGGATCAACTCCATGTTGCCGGTGCCTTTGAACTCCTGGAAAATCAGTTCGTCCATGCGCGAACCGGTGTCTACCAGCGCCGTGGCCAGAATCGTCAGCGATCCGCCGTTCTCGATTTTGCGCGCCGAGGCGAACATCTTGCGCGGAATTTCCAGCGCGCGCGCGTCCACGCCGCCGGTCATCGTGCGGCCGCTGCCGCCGTGCACGCTGTTATAGGCGCGGGCGATGCGCGTGAGCGAATCCATCAACACGAAAACGTCCTTGCCCGATTCCACAATGCGCCGGCAACGCTCAATCATGAACCGCGAAAGCCGGACGTGCGTTTCCAGATCCTGGTCGTTTGACGACGCGACAACCTCGGCCTTGACCGAGCGATGGAAGTCGGTCACTTCCTCCGGCCGCTCGTCAATCAGCAACACGAGCGCATGAACGTCGGGATGGTTCGTGGTGATGGCGTTGCAGATTTGCTTGAGAATGGTCGTCTTGCCGCTGCGCGGCGGGGACACAATCAGGCCGCGGGTGCCCTTGCCAATGGGCGTGACGAGGTCAATGACACGTGTCTCGATCAAATCGGGATCGGTTTCGAGCTTGAATTTTTCAATGGGGTCAATCGTCGTGAGATTTTCGAAGCGGACGGCCTTGACGTATTCCTCGAACGGCATGTCGTTGACCTTCTCGACCGCCTTGAGCTGCGGGCTGGTGCCGCGATGCGGCGGTTGCGTCGCCCCGTAAACCAGGCTGCCCTCACGGAGAAAACTGCGCCGGATGGTGTCGGGTGTGACAAAAATGTCCGTCGGCTTCGGATGAAAATGGTTTTGCGCGGTGCGCAGAAACCCAAAGCCTTTTTCTGAAATCTCCAGATAGCCGGAGCCGTAGTCCAGTGATTTCTCACCGTTATCTTTTACGCTAGTCATACAATGTGTTTGTGACGAAGGCCAAAACGTATCCCGAAAAGCCGGTATTGAACTTTGAATTGGAGAAGCGACTGCGTCGGCCAATGCCGCTCGCGGCCCTCAAACCTTCGACTTCCTATTAATTACGGGCAAACCGCGCGCAATGCAACAAGTTTTTTAAGGAAATTGGAGCAATGGCGGGATTCCAATAATCCATCGCTTCCCGTACTCCAACAACCCAACGGCTTCACCCGCCCACCTCCGCGCGCGCCTCGGCGGCCAGCGGCGTGCTCAAATAACGTTCGCCGGTGGACGGCGCAATGGTGACGATCATCTTGCCCTTGTTTTCAGGCCGTTTGGCCACTTCAATCGCGGCCACGACGTTTGCGCCGGACGAAATGCCGCACAAAATCCCCTCTTCCTTGGCCAGCCGCCGGGCCATGGCAAAGGCGTCGTCGTTGGAAACCTGGACACATTCCGTGATCAGCGGATTGCCGTTCGCATCCTTCAAATGCAGATTGTTGGGAACGAAACCCGCGCCCGTGCCTTGAATCTTGTGCGGGCCGGGCTTGACCGGCTGTCCGGCCAGCGTCTGCGAAATCACCGGCGAATCCTTCGGCTCGACGGCGATGGCCTGAAACGACGGCTTCTTCGGCTTGATGACCTCCACGCAGCCGGTGATGGTGCCGCCCGTGCCGACGGCGGCAACCAGAATGTCCATCTTGCCATCCGTGTCGTCCCACAATTCCACCGCCGTCGTCTTCTTGTGAATTTCCAGGATTGGCCGGATTGTTGAACTGCTGCGGAATCCACGAGTTGGGCGTTTCCTTGGCCAGCTGCCTCGGCGCTTGGCAATCGCGCCTTTCATGCCTTCCGCGCCGGGCGTCAAAACCAGTTTCGCGCCCAGCATCGCCAGCAACGTGCGGCGCTCCAGCGACATCGTCTCGGGCATCGTGAGAATCAGCTGGTAACCCTTGGCCGCCGCGACGAACGCCAGCGCGATGCCGGTGTTGCCGCTCGTCGGCTCGATGATGACGGTGTCCTTCTTCAGGATGCCGCGCTTCTCGGCGTCCTCGATCATGGACATGCCGATGCGGTCCTTGACGCTGCCGAGCGGATTGAAAAATTCGCACTTGAGCAGGATGGTGGCGGGCAGGCCGGCGGTGACCTTGTTCAATTTGACCAGCGGCGTGTGCCCGACGGTTTCGACGATGTTGTTGTAGATGCGTCCCATATAAATCCTTTCCAAACTCGTTTAATTGATTTTGTTAGCCAAGATTGTGAGGAGTTCAATTCCAGCGCAAGCGCAATTTTTATTGAACCGGGAAAACATTCAACGCTCAACCTTCAACGTCGAACGCCCAACGGATATGGGCCGGCAGCTTCCTGGCAAATTGGACGTTGAATGTTGGATGTTGAATGTTCGGTGTTTCCTCGCCACCAAAAACAATAAGTCCCTGCCCGACCTTTCGGTCGAGCAGGGACAAATGGGGGATGGGAGTTCGCCACTCTCTCTTTCCCGGGCTGGCATTGGGCGCCACCCTCGCGGGGGCTGCCAGCTTCCCGACGCCATTCTCCACGGCAAGCGGAGTCATCGGCCTCGTAGCAGGGCCGTCCAGTGCCTTTCGGCCACTGGATTTCGAGTGAGGCTTTTCAGCTCGCTTCGGCTGATGGTTGCGCCACCGGCTTGCGAACCAGGTAAAGACACGCCTGTGACTTCATTCTTCGCGTCTTCACCACTTAGCTCCGGGTCAGCCACCGTTTTTGACGGCGCGTTCGCCCGGTGCCACGGGTCTCGCCTCTTCACTCTCAGGTTGCTTTTTGCCCACAGTCCAGCGGTGTCGTTTTTAACATCGCCGGCGCTCGGAAGTTTTTCACGGGATTTGCCTGATCCGCGTGTCCTTCCCGGCGCGTGCTCTCATTTTGTCCGCCTTTCGACGGCTTTACCAGGCGGATTCGGCTTTCGCTTCACCGCCAGAGTCGCCCGCACCGTGCTGATGCACAGTTGCAACCGGATACCCTCTGGGTAACTGCGATTCGCTCAGGCTCGAAACCGGCCTGAACTACTTGACTCGGTTCGGAGCAGTTTCTTATCGCCCCTTGCCGCCAAGTCCCTCATTCGCATTTGGCATGTGCGAACATGCCAGAGGAACTGGTGAATTTTGCCTCCGCCGCCGCGCCTTTCGGCCCGGTTTAAGAGGAGCCGGGTCAACCAGCCTGACCCTGCCTTTCCCCAGTCACCTGGGATTATCCCGGAAACGAACAGCTTCAATCTGTTGATTGCCACTGCCCGCTTCGTTCTTTCAAAGAACTGCAAACATCATAGCTCAAATCGCCAAACCGACAACGAATTGATGTGCACAGGTTGTTCACCAAATTGCACGTGTGGACAACGTGTGAACAATGCAAAACCCGTAATGAAATCAATTATTTCCTTATCTTGCGGCCATAAATTATTAACAGCGTTTTGGATTCAAAATCTCTGCGGTGAACAAGTTTTGTTTGTTGCTTTTGGGGAAAAACCGCCCGGCGGAAAAATTCGAGACGTGGAAATTTTTCTGACGAAATAAATTTGACGTTTGATTACAGGTTGGATTGCATCGCACATTTCTCTCGATGAGCACAACAAGACGAAATAATTTATTGTGGTGGGTCATTCCAGGTGTGCTGGCCGGCATGCCGATGCCCTTCATTCATCCAGACCGACGCCTGGCTGGAGGCGGCACATTGACCGCATTCGACGATGAGTTGTCAGCGTTACATTCGGCTGGCGTGCGCGCAGTTGTTTCTCTGCTCAACATTCCGGGTGATGCTTCGATCTATGAGTCCTCTGGTTTCGCATTTCTATGTTTGCCAGTGCCGGACGGCGGCGCACCGACCATGGAGCAAACGGAGAAGTTCGTTCACTTCGTAATTCAACAACGCCAACAACAGCGGCCAGTGGCAGTTCACTGTGAGGCTGGTCTTGGCCGGACTGGCACGGTATTGGCCACATTTCTAATTTCACTAGGCGATAACGCTGAAACCGCCATCAAGAAAGTTCGAGCCGTGGAAAAAGTTGCGGTCGAGACGGTGAAGCAGATTCACTTCCTGGAACAGTATGCAGAGCGAGTTCAGAGTCACGCGGCGAATTTGTAATCAGGTGGACAATTATTTTCTAAATACACGCCGAATGAAACGCCACCTTCCATTCGCGCTCACCACGTTGCGGCTGCTGCTTGGCTGCCTTATCACCCTGCTTGTCTTCAACGCCGGAAGCTGGGCCATCGTCACGGCGGCGGTCGTCGCACTGGTCACAAATTCAGAAATCATCGCTATTCATTGTCTGATGGATTCTCCGCCGGTGGACGTGCCCTTCATTTTCGCCCTGCCGAAAAAGTCCAATTCGAGGCAGGGAACGACCTGCCGCACGGCCTTGGCGGGTTGAAGCTTGGATTTAAGCCGTATCCATGCCATAAAAAAGTGCTCAACCACGGACCTGCCCCGACGGGGGCGAGCATAGCAGGCGGACACGGATGACGGATGCGGGCGGACACGAATTACGCGAATTATCGCGAGTTCAATTCGTGATAATTCGCGTCAAAGTTTTTTCCTTAGCCGTGTCCATCCGTGGTTTAATTGTCTTGTTCCAGTTAAGCCGCCTTCGGCGTGGCGGCTTTTTTGGCCTTGGCCGCGACTTTTTTGCGTTTGATATAGCGCTTGCGGCGTTTTCGATTTTCGACTTTGTTGGATTGTCGTCCCATAATTCTTTACATTGTTCGCTGGTTGCGGTTTTGTGGAGCGCACTATGACGGCTTGGACGCGACGATTCAATCTCTATTTGGCGCTGGCGGCGGCGCTGGCGCTGCTGTGCGGCTGTCAAACTCACTGGCACCGGCAAAAAGGGCCGGTCAGCGCGTTGCGCGTCCACATCCAGGTAAATCCAGATTCCCTGGGCACCAGCCAGACCATTTCCGTGCTGCGCTCCGATCCAGTGCTGGTCACCATCTCGCGCAATCCCATTTTGACGGAAGCCAACATCGTCGCCGCCAAAGTCATTGACGTGCAGGGCGGCTTCGCCATTGAAATCCAATTCGATGAAAACGGCACCTGGCTGCTCGAACAATACTCCGCCGCCAATCCCGGCGGACATTTCGCCATTTGGAGTCAATGGAGCAAAAATGATTTCTCGCCCTTTTCAGTGGATGACATCATCAATCTGCCATCCCTTGCCCGCAAATTAAAGCAACCGGCAGACGCGGTTTCCCAATACCTCAAGAGCCAGTTGTCCGCAGCAACGCTGGAAATACTGACGAGCTACCAGGGTACAAACTCCGGCTCCATCCCGCTGCAAGCAGCACTTGTGGAGGAGCTTAACAGAATCATTCGAGGCCACTTAATCTATGATAATCAGCGTTTTGCAGGTGTCGTTTTGCACCGGAAAACGCGGCAACTTCTTGCTCAGAACTCGGAACGAAACAGCCCGCTGCGCCTCAACCGGCTGCTGCTGGAGGACGCTTACCCGCTGGAATTGTCCAGGAATCATAAAACGCTTGCTGACAGCCGCTGGCTCGCCGCGCCAGTCATCTCGCGCCGTATCAGCAATGGCGTGCTGGTGTTCACCGCCGATTGTGAGCGCGATGAAGCCGACCAACTCGTGCTTGGCCTTAACAACGGCGCCGCCAAAATCCGTAAAGGCCAGATGAAATGATTTTTCCCGCTGTTCGCCGCCTCGCTCTTGCGTCCGTTTTGTTTTCCTGCGCGACCCTCTTCGCGCAAGCGCCATTTCAATTTCCCACCGCCAACCATGCCTTGTATGAAATCGGCAACGAACTCAAATTCTTCGCGCCGACCGCGCCGGACAAGCCGTGGACGACCGGTTCCTTTGGCTGCGTTCGCAGCGACGGCTGGCAAATGCATGAGGGCCTTGACATTCGCAGCCTGCAACGCGACCGGCACGGCGAGCCGGCCGACCCCATCATGGCCACCGCCGACGGCACGGTGGTTTATTTCAACATCAGGCCGTCGCTCTCAAATTACGGCAGATACGTCGTTGTCCGGCACATTGTCGAAGGCATCGAAATTTATTCACTCTACGCCCATTTGAGCGCGGTCCGGCCCGGGCTGAAAATCGGTGATCCGGTCAAGGCCGGCGATGTGATTGCCACGATGGGCCGCACCTCGAACGCCGAAACCATCCCCCAATGGCGCGCGCATGTTCATTTTGAGCTGAATGTGCTCGTCAACGACAATTTTGCGGCCTGGTTCAAAATAAACTCCCCCGGCGAACGCAACGATCACGGCGAATGGAACGGCCAGAACTTGAACGGGCTTGACGAGCGCGAAATTCTGCTCGGCGAGCACAATTCCAACGGCGGGTTCAGCCTGTTGAATTTCATCCGGGGCCAGACAGAGCTTTGCCGAGTGCTTGTGCGCGCGACCAACTATCCCTATTTGAAACGTTATCCGATGCTCATTTTAAAAAATCCGGTTGCTGAACATGAAGGAGTGGCCGGCTACGAAATCGCGCTGAATTACAACGGCGTGGCCTTCGCGTTGATGCCGCGCGCCGCGTCTGAAATCAAAGGGAAGGCCAAATTTCAGTTGCTCTCCGTTAACGAAGGGGAGGAAGCGGCCCATCACTGCCGTAAACTGGTGGTTCAACGCGGCGGCCGTTGGCAACTGGGGAATAATGGCCTGCGCGAACTGGAACTGCTGACGAATTAGCCCGTCAAAACCCGTTAAAATTCCACTGGCACATCGTCCAGCGCGGCGTAATTTAATGCGTCGTCACCATGCGCATACAAATCGAGGATCAAGGCTCAAGCGCCGGGAACAAATCGAGCAGCCCCTTGCTGTTTTCCAGTCCCCGGGCCCATACCCCCGACTCCCGACTGTCCGCGTTCACCCTCATCGAACTTCTCGTCGTCATTGCCATCATCGGGATTCTGGCGGCGCTGTTGCTGCCTTCGTTGGCGAGATCCAAAATGTCGGCCCAAAGCATCGAGTGTTTGAACAACCTGAATCAGCTCGAAATCTGCACGCATCTCTACGGGTCGGACAACGATGACAGTTTGCCGCCAAATAATTTTGTTTATGATCTCGTCAGTCAGCAGCCATTGGACACAGGCCCTTCCTGGTGCACCAACCTGGCTCCTTTTGATGTGGACCCGGTGGGGATCCGGCGGGGATTGCTTTTCCAATATAACACCTCGATTGACATCTATCACTGCCCCGCCGACCTGTCCACCATTCAAACCCTGAGCGGCACCGTGACAATCCAGCCGCGCTGGCGGAGTTACAACATGAGCCAGTCGGTCAATGGTTTAACCTATGACGGCGAATTGTCGTCGTACATTCCCCACTACAGCAAATTCACCGGGATAAAAGACCCGGCACCATCGGGGCTGCTTGTCTTCATCGACGTGCATGAAAACGAGATTCTCGACACGCAATTCGGCATTCCCGTAGCAGCCGATTGGTGGGACGAAGGTTATTGGTGGGATGTTCCCGCCAACCGGCACAGCCAGGGATGTAATTTTTCCTTCGCTGACGGCCACGTGGAGCATTGGAGATGGAAAGTGCCGAAAGCAGTCACGGTTCCTCGCGGTTCGGCGCAGGCCGTTGCCAATGGTGAATGGGATGATTACTACCGGATGGAGGCCGGTTTTCTCCAAAACTTCGATTAACTTTGGTTGAAGATATTTGAGCGTCCTTCCCGGCTGACAACCCACTTGGTTTCCCGGCTGGCGCGGTTTAAGTTCCGTGCGTGCTGACTGACATTAAATCCCTGACGCGCGAAGAACTGGAAGCCCGGTTCAAAGCCTGGGACCAGCCGGTTTATCGCGTCACCCAATTGCTCGAATGGCTTTACACCCGCCGTGTCACCGCTTGGGACGCGATGACAAATCTGCCGAAACCGTTGCGTGAAAAATTGCGGCAGACGTATTCATTGCAAACGCTGGAGCTTGTCCGCAAACAGGGTTCGCGCGATACCACGCAGAAATTTCTCTGGCGGTTGACCGATCATTCGCTCATTGAAAGCGTTTTGATTCCAGCCAACCCGGCGCTTTACGGTGACACCAGCGACCGCCACACGCTTTGCGTTTCCACCCAGGTCGGCTGCGCTTACGGCTGCAAATTCTGCGCCAGCGGCCTCGACGGCTGGAAACGCAATCTCACGCCGGACGAAATTGTCGAACAGGTGCTGTCAGTCGAAAGAATCAGTCCACAGTCCACAGTCCACAGCCAGTCGTCCACGGCACGACCACGGACTGGGGACCGTGGACTGCGGACTGTGGACAATTTGGTGGTGATGGGCATGGGTGAGCCTTTGGCGAATTATGACAACCTGCTCACCGCGCTGCGGATTCTGAATGCGCCGTGGGGCGGCGGCATCGGCGCGCGCAAGATCACCATCTCCACCAGCGGCCTGGCGCCGCAAATCCGCAAACTGGCCAGCGAACCGCTGCAATTTCGCCTCGCCATCTCGCTGCACGGCGCGACCGACGCGGTGCGAAATAAAATCATGCCGGTGAACCGAAAGTTTCCGCTCAAGGAATTGGTGGCGGCGTGCGAGCATTACCAGGCACAAAAGGGCCGGATGCTCACGTTCGAATACATTTTGATTGCCGGCGTGAATGATGCGGTTGAACAAGCCAGGCCGCTCGCTGCGCTTGCCAAAAAACTTTTCGCGAAGGTGAATTTGATTCCGTACAACAAGGTTGAAGGCCTGCCGTGGGAACGACCGGCGGAAGATGTCTGCGAAGCGTTTCTCGCGGCGTTGGAGAAACAGAAGGTCGCCGCCACACTTCGGCGCGAAAAGGGCCATGATATTGATGCCGCCTGCGGACAGTTGCGGTTGAAAACGGAAAGGGAATTAACCTCCAATCTCCAAGCACCAAGCTCCAGAGAAAAATCAAACGCCAAACATTAAACCGGCCGGCGAGGTGATTTTTGGTTTGCAGTTTAAGATTTGGAGCTTCTTTGGGTCTTGAACATTGGGATTTGGCATTTCGCACCGCCACGCAATTTCGGCATTTTACATTTTCCATTTTTCATTTTTAATTGTGCTGTGATTGCTTTGCTTGATTACGGCTCCGGCAACCTGCGCAGCGTCCACAAGGCGCTGCTCAAGGTCGGCGCGGACGTGCGCATCGTGCAAACGCCGGACCAAATTGGCGATGCGCGGGCGATGGTGCTGCCCGGCGTCGGCGCGTTCGACGACTGCATCAACGCGCTGCGCAAACAGCAATTGCTCGAAGCGTCGCGTGCGTTCATCCAATCCGGCAAACCGTTCCTCGGCATCTGCGTCGGCTACCAGGCGCTGTTTGAAAAAAGCGAGGAATTTAATTCCTGCGCCGCCGGGCTGGGAATTTTCAAAGGCAGCGTCGTTCGCTTTTCCGAAAAGCATGGACTGAAGATTCCGCAAATCGGCTGGAACCAGCTTGAAATCGTGAAGCCGGATTGTCCGCTGTTCCGCGGCGTGGCAAATGGCAGCTACGTATATTTTGTGCACAGCTTTTACCCGCAACCGGTGGATGGGGGCATCATCGCCACGCGGACGGAATATGGCGACAAGTTCGCGTCAGCCGTCTGGCGCGACAATGTTTATGCCACGCAATTTCACCCGGAAAAAAGCCAGAAGGTCGGTCTGCAACTGCTGAAGAACTTTGTGGATCTGGCACAAAGCTGACCAACACGTCCATGAAACTGATTAAAAAACTGGTTTTCCATCTTTCGCTGGCCATGCTCTGCGTTGGTCTGGCCGGTTGCGTGTCCCACCACCCGGTGGTTGCGCCACTGGGCAACGGTTATGAAGAAGTGTCCCACCCCACGCACGCTTCCGCGAGCCAGCCCGAGCTGATGCGCATTTCATTTCAGTATCGGGCGCCCGACGGCAAAACAACCTTGATTTGGCCTTCCCTGTACGGCGTTGGTGAAGTCATCAAAGGCGACTTGGCGATCTTTGTGGGCGACAAGGCCTATGTGTCATCGGACCCGGACGATCCCCGGGGCATGAAACCGCGACTGTTTGCAGTGCAGTCACCCGCCCTGCCGCTGGACATTACGGATGAAGTTTTATGGCGCTGGTCGAAAGTAACGGGAAAAGACTTCGCGAAGGCTTTGGGCCGGTTCAGCATGGTGTACCCGCAGGGAAAGCAAAGCGGGCTGGAACTGCAACTGGAGTTTTGGACGCAAGAAAAGGATTGGCCGGAGAAAACCACAGTTGAACTGGATTGGAGCCAGGTGTCGAACATCATGCGCGAAGTGAAGGAGAAAGGCGCGGTGCACAAGGATTTGCGTTGGGGCACGCCTTACATTGAAAAATGATTTTAGCCGGGAAAAGCCCGGCGCGTGGACGGCGGCGTGGTGCGGGCTTGCTTTTGAATACTGTGGCTTAAAGATCTTGCGCGTCCGCAATTTGGTAGCGTCCTAATTTGCCCGGAGCGCGGATTGTCCTCAATCCGCAGCGGCTGAAGTAGTCAAATAAGCTGCGAGTTGAGACAACTCGCGCTCCACTCCAGTTATGCAGATTCCAAATTGGGACACTACCTGCAATTTGGTGCGATTGACTAAAATGCCCAAATCTGCGATAAACAAATTGTGAGCACGCGTGAGTTAATCGAAAAGGAAATCGCCGGTTTGCCCGAGCCGTTGCAGCGGGAAGTCTTTAATTTCGCCCGCTCCCTGCGTACGAAGCAGGATGATTCATTCAATGGCCTGATCCTGAGCGAAACCGCGCTCGCCAAGGACTGGGACACGCCCGAGGAGGATGCCGCATGGGCAAGCCTCTAGTCGGCGAAGTTGTTGTTCTGCCTTTTCCTCAAACCAACTTGCAAGCTGGCAAACGCCGCCCCGCCCTCGTCGTGGCGAACCTGATGGGCGACGACTTGATTCTTTGCCAGATCACCAGCCAGTTTTCCCGGGGTAGCTCTTGTGTTGTGCGAGCAACCCTGGGCTAATCTCCGTAGCGCCTTCAGCGCAACCAAACAGTTGAAGCATTTCTCCGCACTTGCTTTTTCCCCGACGCTGGCGCAATTTGGTTTTCAAGTATTAACGAAAAGAAAAGAAAGGATTAAAAATTATGGCACACGAACTACCGCCCCTGCCCTATCCCAAGGAGGCTTTGGAACCGCACATTGACGCGCTGACGATGGAAATCCATCACGACCGCCATCACAAGGCTTATGTGGACAATCTCAACAAGGCCATCGCCGGCGACGCCGCGCTTGAAGGCAAATCGCTCGAAGCGCTCATCGGCGATCTCGCATCTGTCCCGGATAACATCCGCGGCCCGGTGCGCAACAACGGCGGCGGCCATTGGAACCACTCGTTCTTCTGGCGCATTCTCGGACCGAAAGCCGGCGGCGCGCCCTCCGGCAAGCTCGGCGACGCCATCAAGGCCACGTTCGGCTCCTTTGCCGAATTTCAGGCGAAGTTCGAGGCGGCGGGCATCGGCCGGTTCGGCAGCGGCTGGGCCTGGCTCGTTTCCAACGGCGGCAGACTGGAAATCGTCTCCACCGCCAACCAGGACAATCCGCTCATGGGCAAGGCCGTGGCCGGTTGCGAAGGCAAACCGCTGCTCGGCGTGGACGTTTGGGAACATGCCTACTACCTGAAATACCAGAACAAACGCGCGGATTATTTGAAAGCGGTCTGGAACATGATTAATTGGGCCGAAGTCGCCAAGAAATTCTAGCCCAATCGTAGGGGCCGAGGTAACCAGGCTCTGACTGAATTTACGGTATGCGATTTACGATTTACGAGTCATTCCACAACCGAGCGGGATGACGTAAATCGTATATCGTAAATCGAAAATAACAGCGGTTAAAATTCTCCGCTGAGTCATGATGTGGTTGTCCTTGTCGAGCACAATGACGCACGGCGCGGTCACTTCAACTTTAGAAAATTCCTCATAATCTGACGCCCGTTTTCGGTGAGGATGCTTTCGGGATGGAATTGTACGCCCCAAATCGGGAGTTCCTTGTGCCGCACACCCATGATTTCGCCTTCATCAGTCTCGGCGGTGACTTCGAGGCAATCGGGCATCGTGTCGCGTTTGATGACAAGCGAATGATAGCGGGTGGCGACAAAAGGATTGGCCATGCCGGCAAACAGGTCCTTGCCGTTGTGTTTAATCGGCGAGGTCTTGCCGTGCATCATGCGGTAATTCACCACGACTTCCGCGCCGAAGGTATGGCCGATGCACTGGTGGCCGAGGCAGACGCCGAAAACCGGTATCCGCTGGCTGCCGAAATTGCGGATGACTTCGTTCGACAGGCCGGATTCGCGCGGCGAGCACGGACCGGGTGAAACCAGGATCCGCTCCGGATTCAGCTCGCGAATGGCGTCGAGCGTGATCTCGTCGTTGCGCCGCACCTGCATCTCCACGTTCAGCTCGCCCAGATATTGAACGAGGTTGTAGGTGAACGAATCGTAATTGTCTATGACCAGCACCATTGCGGCCTCAAGTTAACACGGAATGTGATTTTGGAAATCAGGAAATACAACCTGATCATTCCCGTTCGCTTCCGGCAGCACGGTTTTGAAACATCCGAGAAACTGCGTGAGCGCCGGCGAATCGTCGCCGCGCCGCCAGACAAGCATGGTTCGCACCAGCGGCAAGCCCGGCGGCAACGGACGGAAAGTCAGCCCGGGTCGTTTCCTTTCCGCGAACGCCACCGAAGTGGGCGCGATGCCGAATCCCGCTGAAATCAGCCACAGCTTGGTCTGGATGTCGTGCGCATATTGGGCGGGAAAAGGTTTGGCGCCGGCCTGCGTGCAAGCGGTCAGGAAAGTGTCGTAATACCGGTGCTGCCGGCTGGGGTGAATCATCACCAGGCCTTCACCGTCAAAATCCTTCCACTCAATCCGGCGTTTGCGCGCCAGCCGGTGATTGGCAGGCAGGGCCAGAATCTGCGTTGATTCCTCAATGGATTTGTAATCAAGTTCGGGAAACCCCACCGGCGGGCGCAACAGCCCCGCGTCCAGTTCGCCGACGCGCAACTGATGCAATTGCTCCGTGCTGGTGAGATCGAACAGCGAAAGCTGCACCCCGGGAAACTTTTGGTGGAACCGGCGCAGAACGTCCGCGAGCGAAGCCGTGGCCGCGGCGGAAATGACGCCGATACGCAACGAACCGACGAGGCCCTGGTCGGCCCTTTTGGCCCGTTGTTCCGCATGGGTCGCCGAGGCCAGCAGTTTCCGGGCGTCATCCTGAAAAACGCGGCCGGCCTGGGTCAGGCGGACCATGCGCGTGGTCCGGTCAAACAGCTTCACGCCCAAATGCTGTTCCAGCGCCTTGACCTGTGCGCTCAGCGCGGGTTGGGACAGGTGCAGTTGCTCGGCGGCGCGGCGGAAGTTAAGGGTCTCCGCCAGCGCCATGAAATAACGGATGTGTCGCAGCTCCATCATGTTCGGCTGAATTGATACTTTATACCTATCAATTGGGAAAGAAACTTATATTGGCAGTTTTTTACGCTTATGCCATTACTCCTTTGCCGCTGCGTTTCCGCGTCAAGGAAATGAGAGGTCGAATTCGTCACGTTGATTTATGTGGATTGTGCTCCTGGCTTTGCGCCGGCCCTACACGTTTGTAGTGGCCGCGTTGCTGCTGATCATCCTGACTCCGTTCATCCTGTCGCGCACGCCCACGGACATTTTCCCCGCCATCAACATCCCGGTGGTCAGCGTCATCTGGCAATACACCGGCCTCGACGCCCGGCAAATGGAGCAGCGCATCGTCTATGTTCACGAGCGCGCGCTGACCGTGACCGTCAATAACATCGAGCACATCGAGTCCACTTCCTACAACGGCATTGGCGTCATCAAGGTCTTTCTCCAGCCGAAAGCGTCCGTGGATTCCGCCGTGGCGCAAATCACCGCGGTCGCCCAAACGGTGCTCAAACAAATGCCGCCGGGCATGACGCCGCCGCTCATCATTCAATACAACGCCTCGACGGTGCCGATTTTGCAGTACAGCTTCAGCAGCCCCACGATGTCGGAACAGGCCTTGTTCGATGCGACGGCCAATCACGTCCGCGTCGGCCTGGCCGTCGTGCCCGGCGCGATGATTCCCTGGCCCTACGGCGGCAAGAGCCGGGTGGTGGCCGTGGATTTGAGCCTGCCCGCGCTCAAGGCCAAAAACATCCAGGCGCAGGACGTCATAGCCGCCGTCAACGCGCAAAATCTCGTGCTCCCCAGCGGCACGGCCAAAATCGGACCGACCGAATATTCGGTGGCGGTGGATGCCAACGCGCGTTTGATTGACGATCTGAATCACTTGCCGATCAAGGTGGTCAACGGCACGACCATTTACTTGAACGACGTGGCGGAAGTTCACGACGGTTATACTCCGCAACAAAATGCCGTGCGCCAGGACGGCGTGCGCGGCGCGTTGCTGACCGTCATGAAAGCCGGCAACGCCTCCACGCTGGACGTGGTGAAGGGGGTCAAAGCCGCCCTGCCCCACGCCATGGCGGCTTCGCAAGCGCCGGATTTGCACGTCCAGGAATTTGCGGATCAGTCGCTGTTCGTGCGTGCGGCCATCAGCGGCGTTTTGAAGGAAGGCATCATTGCGGCTGCGTTGACCGCCACGATGATCTTGTTGTTCCTCGGCTCATGGCGCAGCACGTTCATCATCGCGCTCTCGATTCCGCTGGCCGTGCTTTGTTCCATCGCGGCTTTGAGCGCGCTGGGCGAAACCATCAATTTGATGACGCTGGGCGGTCTGGCGCTGGCGGTGGGCATTCTGGTGGACGACGCCACCGTGACCATCGAAAACATCCATCGCCACATGGCTTCGGGCCAGCCGCTGGAGGAGGCGATTCTCAAAGGCTCGCAGGAAATCGTGCTGCCGGCGTTCGTTTCCGCGCTGTGCATCTGCATTGTATTCGTGCCGATGTTTTTCCTGGCCGGCGTCGCGCGTTACTTGTTTGTGCCGCTGGCGGAAGCCGTCGTATTCGCCATCCTGGCCAGCTACCTCCTTTCGCGCACGCTCGTGCCGACGCTGGTAATGTGGCTGTACCGCGGCGTCAAATTGCACGGCGAACACATTGACGAATCGAATGTGCCGATCTGGCTTCTGCCGTTCATCCGCTTTCAACGCGCCTTTGAAAAAGGCTTCGCCCGCTTCCGCGACGGTTATCGCGCGCTGCTCGCGAGCTGTTTTGAGCATCGCAATTTGTTTGCGCCGGTCTTTCTCGCGTTCTGCGTCACCTCGTGGCTGCTGGCGGGCGTGCTCGGCAGAAACTTTTTCCCGAACGTGGACACCGGGCAATTTTTGCTGCACCTGCGCGCGCCCACCGGCACGCGCATCGAGGAGACCGAACGGCTTTCCGGCGAGGTCAACGCCGTCATCCGCAGCGCCGTGCCGGCGGGTGAATTGGGCGGCATTCTCGACAACATCGGCATTCCGAATTCCTCGATCAATTTGAGCTACAACACCAGCGGCGTCATCGGCGCGGGCGACGCGGACATCCTGGTTTCGCTCAAGCGCGGCCATGCGCCCACGGAAGATTACGTCCGCGCACTGCGCGACCGGTTGAGCCGTGCCTTCCCCGGCGTGCTGTTTTATTTCCTGCCGGCGGACATCGTGAGCCAGACGCTCAATTTCAGCCTGCCCGCGCCGTTCGACGTGCAAATCGTCGGCCACGACCAGATAAAAAACCGCCAACTGGCCGTGCAGTTGGCGGATAAGATTGGAAAAATTCCCGGCGCCGTGGACGTGCGCGTGCAGCAGCCGGACAATCTCCCGCAATTCAGCATTTCCGTGGACCGCACCAAGGCCGCCGAAATGGGATTGACGGAGCAAAGCGTGGCGAATGCCGTCCTGCTCGGCTTGAGCGGCAGCAGCCAGGTGGAACCGGCTTACTGGCTGGATCCGAACGCGGGCGTGCAATATATCATCAATGTCAGCGCGCCCCAGTATGCGATAGATTCGGTGCAGCAACTCGAAGCCATGCCCGTGAACGCCGGCGCGTCCGGCGGCCAGATTCTCGCCAACGTCGCCCGCGTCCAACGCATCGAAATTCCGCCGGTCATTTCGCATTACGGGGTGATGCCCGTCATAGACATTTACGGCGGTGTGGACAGCCGCGATCTCGGCGGCGTGCTGGGCGACATCCAGCCGCTCGTTGACAAAATCAAAAAGGATTTGCCGCGTGGCAGCGACATCATCGTGCGCGGCCAGGCTGAGACCATGAACTCCAGCTATACTGGCCTCGGCCTCGGACTGGCCATGGCAATCATTCTGATTTATTTCCTGCTCGTGGTGAATTTTCAAAGCTGGCTGGACCCGTTCATCATCATCACCGCGCTCCCTGGCGCGCTGGCCGGCGTCGTATGGGGACTGTTTTTGACGCAAACCACCTGGAGCGTTCCGGCGCTGATGGGCGCCATCATGGCGATGGGTGTGGCGACGGCCAATTCCGTGCTCGTCGTGTCGTTTGCGCGTGAAAATCTTCATCGCGGCCTCGATCCCATTGCCGCGGCGATGGAAGCGGGCATCAGCCGTATCCGGCCCGTGTTGATGACGGCGCTGGCCATGATCATTGGCATGGCACCCATGAGCCTCAGCCTCGGTGAAGGCGGCGAGCAAAACGCGCCGCTCGGCCGCGCCGTCATCGGCGGACTCGTTTTCGCCACCATCGCCACGCTGTTTTTCGTTCCGGTTGTTTTCAGTTTCATGCACCGGCATTATAAATCCCAACCCATCAATCCATTTTTAAAGCCATGAGCTCGACTTCACCTCCCTCAGCTTCCGCGCCACCGCCCATCCGTTTGCGGCGCGTAGCGGAAATCGTCGTTGTCCTCGTCGTCATCGGCCTCATCATCGGCCTCGTGCCACGCTGGCTCGCGCATCGCAAACTGCTGGTGGAAACGCACACAGAACCGGTCTTGACCGTGAACGTCATTTCGCCGACGCCGTCTAAACCGGATTTGGGCACTCCCCTGCCCGCCGACGTTCAGGCGTTCATTCAAGCTTCGATTCACGCCCGGGCCAGCGGCTATTTGAAGGATTGGTTCGTGGACATCGGCGACCACGTCACCAACGGCCAGATGCTCGCCGAGATTGACACGCCGGAACTGGACGAACAACTCGCACAGGCCAAAGCTGAATTGGACCAGGCGAAGGCGGCGCTGGACCTGGCCAAAATCACCGCCGACCGCTGGACGGAACTGCTCAAGACCGCCAGCGTGAGCGAGCAGGAAACCGTCGAGAAAACCGCGGATTACACCTTGAAACAGGCGAACGTCGAAGCCGCGCAGGCGAACGTCAAACGGCTGCAGGATTTGAAAAGTTTCGACCGCGTCACCGCGTTGTTCGACGGCGTCGTCACCGCGCGCAATACGGACATTGGCCAGCTCATCTCCGCCGCCAGCGGGCCGGAGCTTTTCCGCCTGGCGCAAACCGACCCCCTGCGCGTCTATGTCCAGGTGCCGCAGCAATACGCTCACGCCATCGCGCCCGGCCAGAAGGCGGAGCTGATTTTTCTGGAACTGCCGGGCCGGACGTTTGCCGGCACCGTCACGCGCACCGCCAACGCCGTTGACCCGACCACGCGCACGCTGCAGGTGGAGTTGCAGGTGCCCAATCCGCATGGTGAAATTTTCGCCGGCAGTTACGCGCAGGTGCGCTTCAACGGAGCCGTGGATCCCGGAGCTTTGACGATTTCCGACAACGCGGTGATTTTCCGCGCCCAGGGAACGCAGGTTGCCATCATCGGCAGCGACAACAAGGTGCAGTTGCGCTCCGTCAAACTCGGACGCGATTTCGGCGATACCGTCGAAGTGCTGGCCGGCGTCAGCACCAACGACTGCGTCATCATCAACCCGCCCGATTCCATCGGCGACGGCATGGTGGTGCAGGTGGAACAGTCGACCGGAACCAATTCGGTCAAATGAGAATCATCATTTCCAGCATTGCTCTCGCCCTGGTGTCGGTCCTGGCCGGTTGTGCCGTCGGCCCGAATTACCGGCGACCGGCAGCGCTGCCCAGCCAGCCGCTGCCCAATACTTTCAGCGGCGGCGGCACGAACGGCGTGGTTTGGAAAATCGCCGAGCCGTCCGCGAACCTGCCGCGCGGCGAATGGTGGCAACTCTTCAACGATCCGGAATTGAACCGGCTGGAAACACTGGCCGCCACCAACAATCAAAATCTGGCCGCCGCCGCCGCGCGGTTTGAGCAGGCGCGCGCCTTGGCCGCCGAGGCGCGCGCGGACTTTTTCCCGCAACTCAACGCCGGCGGCACGCCCGGCGGTGACATCACGCGCCAGCGCACGAGTTTGAGCGCGCCCTCGCAAGGCCAGGCGGCCGGCCAACCTTACACTTATGACACGTTCACGGCGCCGATTTATCTTGGTTGGGAACTCGATCTGTGGGGCCGCGTCCGGCGACAGTCAGAGGCCGCCCGCGCCCGGTTCACCGCCGCCGCCGATGATGTGGAATCCGCCAAACTCGACCTGACCGCCGAAGTCGCCGACGATTACTTTACGCTCCGCGCGCTGGACAACGAACACACGCTGGTTGCCAACACAATTGAAGCCTACCGCCGCTCGCTGACGCTCACGGAAAACCGGCGGCGCGGCGGCATCGTTTCCGACCTCGATGTTGCCCAGGCCGCGACCCAATTGCACAGTGCCGAAGCACAGTTACCCGTCATTGAACTGGACCGCGCCCAACTGCTTCATGCGCTGGCCACGCTTTGCGGCCAGTCGCCGGTGGATTTTGTCGTGGAAAGCAATGCCGCGGCGCTTGCCACTGTGCCGGGCATTCCCGCCAGCTTGCCGGCTGAATTGCTGGAGCGCCGGCCGGACATCGCCGCCGCCGAACGCCGCATGGCCGCCGCCAATGCCGACGTCGGCGTCGCCACCGCCGCGTTTTTCCCGACTGTCCGGTTCAATGGCCTGGCTGGTTTTCAATCCGTGGATTCGAGCACCTGGTTTGACTGGCCGAACCGCCTTTGGGCCGTCGGACCGTCCATCGAACTGCCGCTGTTCACCGGCGGTTTCAACCGCGCGCAACTCGCCGCCGCCCGCGCCGCCTATAATGAAACTGTCGCCAATTACCGCCAGATTGTGCTGGGCGCCTTTGGCGAAGTGGAAGACGCGCTGACCGCGCAACGATTGCTCGCCGAGGAATGGAGGGCCGAAAACGATGCGCTCACTGCCGCCCGCCACGCGCTGGAAATCGCCAACAACCGCTATACCGCCGGGCTGGTGACTTATCTCGACGTGGCCACCGCCCAGACCGTCTCGCTCAACCACGAGCAAACCGTGGTACAATTGGAAGGCAGCCGCCTCGTCACCGCCATCAATCTCATCAAAGCCCTCGGCAGCGGCTGGCAGGAACCGGAGAGCAAGCAGAAGATGCCGGGGAAATAGCGCCGCCGCAGTTGAACGGATACATCAAAGAGGCCGCAGTTCGTCCGCCAATTGCGTCCGTTTCAGAGTTTCAGCGCCTTTTCCGCCTCGGTTTGAACAATTCCAACTGCGGTTCCTTGAAAAAATCGTAGTTCTTCAGGATGCGGATCATCTGGAGCAGGTCGGACTTCTGGTAGTTGCGATTCACCTCAATGTGCCCGATGAGATCGGCGAGCATCACGTGAAACGGAATCACGGCGTCAATGCCCTTTGACCGCAGCAGTTCGATGCTTTGCTTGCGGGCATCCTCGCCCTGCGGCAGTGCCGGCACGACGAGGATTTTTGTCGGCGCGCCGTCCGCGCCAAACACGCGGGCTGCTTGTTGAAACACCTTCGGTTCCACGAACCGGAAAATCTCCGGTGCGTGCGCCAGCACCGCCATACTGAACGTCTCCGTGTGCCAGCCCTTCACCACCACGACGGCCCGCTCGATGAATTTCAAATCCGGTGACGACAAAATGAATGGCACCTCGGCATCGCGCTTCTGCGGGTGAGGATTCAACACGAAGAAATCAATGTCATCCTCCTCGCGCCTGGTCTGCGTGATGTACTTCCGATGTTGTCGCACCAGGAACTCGTGCAACTCGAAATATTCGCGGACGATGGTTTCGCTGACAGCCGCCATGACGTTAGTTAAGGGTTGAGCCGTCTCCGCTTCGCTTCGCCGCGCCAAGGGGTTGAAAGTTGAGGGCCTGGTCGATCAGGGCGGCAGGGACTTTATGGCCGAACTCAACCCTGCCAATTTTCTTTGCCAGTACGAATTTGATTTCGCCGCCGCTGACCTTTTTATCGAGGCGCATGGCGGCAAAGAGTTTCGGGCGCTGCCCGGCGCGCAATTTCACGGTCGTGGGCAGGCCCGCGCGCCGAAACATCCGAATAATCCGTTCGAGATCGCGTTCGGGCAGGCCAAGAACGCTGCTGGAAATTTTGGCGACCGCGACCTGGCCGATGGCAATCGCCTCGCCGTGCAAAAACCGGCCGTAGCCGGAAACGGCTTCGATGGCGTGGCCGATGGTGTGGCCGAAATTCAAAATCGCGCGCGGCCCATCCTCGGTTTCGTCCTTGCCGACGACCTCGGCCTTGATTTCGCAGCAGCGCGCGACGACTGCCGCGAGCATTTTCGGTTCGCGCCTGAGCAGTTTTGGGAAGTCGCCTTCGATCTGCGCGAACAGTTTTGCATCGTAAATGATGCCGTATTTGATGACCTCGGCGAGGCCGGCTCGGAATTCGCGGTCGGGCAGGGTCTTGAGCGTGTCGAGGTCGCACGCCACCAATCGCGGCTGGTAAAACGCGCCGACCAGGTTTTTCCCGGCGTTAAGATTGACGCCGACCTTGCCGCCGACGGAGCTGTCCACCTGCGCAAGCAGGGTCGTCGGCACCTGCACGAACGCAAGGCCGCGCAGGTAAGTCGCCGCCAGAAAGCCGGCTAAATCGCCCACCACGCCGCCGCCGAGCGCAACAATGAACGATTTGCGTTCGAGCCGGTGCACGGCGAGCTGGTCGTAACAGGACTGGACCGTTTTCAGGCTTTTGGCCGGTTCGCCCGGCTGAACAATAATCAGCGATGGCGAAAAGCCCGCCGTGGCGAGGGAATTGAAAACGGTTTTGGCATATCGTTTGCCAACGTTGGTGTCCGTGATGATGGCGCAACGCTGCCCGAGCTTCAGGCGCGCGCATTCGCGACCGAACCGGTCAATCAAACCCGGAGCGATTTTGATGGCGTAGCTGCGGTTGCCCAGTGAGACGTGAACGGTGCGCACGGGTCAAGCATAAGGATTAGCCGCAAAGTGTCAAAGTTTTGACGATCAAGAGAAACCCCGCGCGAAGCGGGGTTGAAATTGGTTGCGGGGGCTGGATTTGAACCAGCTATCCCGCACTGCGGGATTATGAGCCTGACGAGCTACCAGGCTGCTCCACCCCGCGATAGGGCTTGAATTTAAGGGCTTTTCAAGCTTTAAACCATATCAGAATTGGGCGTCCGGCCGGCTTGTCGCCACTTTGTCGCCATTTTTTGACCCTCTCCTTCGGGCGTCCGCAACTGGATCCGCGCGCCTTGTGGTGTGGAAGCTCGCGCAGAGACAAAACAATTGCTCTTGGGTTATTTCTTCGTACTGATTCGCGGTAGCGAATCCGCGCCCGTCATTTCACCTCTCCAATTCTCACCGTGAAACAATCCGAATTCATTTCAGCATTTGCCTTTTTGAAGCAGCCGGCTATATGGTCTATGGTTTGTGAACCAAGAAAGTGTGACGCCATGAATAAAGCGACCCGCATTCTCGTTGTCGATGATGAACCCGCCGTCCTTCAAGTTTTTTCAATGATCCTGCAAAGCGCCGGTTACGAAGTTTGGGAGGCATCGAACGGGCGGCAGTGTCTCCAGGTGACGCGCGAAAGACGGCCAGATCTGGTGCTGCTGGACGTAAAGCTGCCGGACCTGAGCGGGATTGACATCTGCAGGCAAATCAAGACTGACGCGGCACTGTTGGACATTTTTGTCGTCTTGGTTTCCGGAAAGGCGACCAGCGCCGCCGACAAGGCGGATGGCGCGGAAACAGGAGCAGATGACTACGTTGTCAAACCAGTGGACCCGGAGGAATTCCTGGCGCGGATTCGGACGATCGTGCGTCTCCGCGACACCACCGCTGCCCTGCGGGCCAGCGAACAGCATTTTCGGCAGTTGGCTGACAACATCCGGGAGGTTTTCTGGATCACCAATCTTGCGAAGAACGAGATGATTTACATCAGCCCCGGATATGAGGAAATCTGGGGACGGACCTGCGCAGGCCTTTACGCCTCGCCCATGAGTTGGGTGGAAGCCATCCATCCCGATGATCGCAAACGCGTACTGGAAACAGCCCTCACGAAACAGGTTGCCGGCCAGTATGACGAGGTCTATCGCATCGTGCGACCCGATGGCTCGCATCGCTGGATTCATGATCGTGCTTTTCCGGTTCGCGATGATTCCGGAGAAGTTTACCGGCTCGTCGGAATTGCGGAAGACATCACTCAGCGCAAGGAAACGGAGGAAGCGTTGCGGAATGCAGAGGCCCGGTACCGCGGTATCTTCGAGAACGCGACCGAAGGCATCTTTCGGACGACGCTGGAAGGCCGTATCCTCATCGCCAACCCGGCATTGGCCCGGATGTTCGGGTACCAGTCGCCCCAGGAAATGGTGTCCAGCGTGACCGATGTCGCGCGGCAGGTTTATGTCTCAGCCGAAAAACGGGCAGAAATGAAACGTTTGCTGCTGGAACGGGGGTCGATTCAAGGATTTGAAGAGGAAAATTACCGCAAAGACGGCAGCAAAATCTGGGTCAGCTTGAACGCGCACGCCGTTTATGATGCCAGCGGTGCCGTTCAATATTTCGAGGGGACGATCCAGGACATCACCGAGCGCAAGCGCGCAGAAGGGCAGGTGGCGACGCTGGCTCACGCCGTCGCAAGCACGGCCGAAATGATTTGCATCACGGACATGGAGAATCAGTTCACATTTGTGAACCACGCCTTTTTGCAGGGCTACGGGTATAAGGAGGAGGAGATTCTGGGGAGAACCCCGGACATACTCCTTTCTCCGACCAATCCGCCGCCGCTGATTTCAAAGATTCTGGAGCAAAGCCGCCTTGACGGCTGGCGCGGCGAGGTGCTCGACCGCCGGAAAGACGGGAAGGAATTCCCGGTTTTTCTGAGCACGTCGAAAATCGTGGATCCGGATGGCCACGTGATTGGATTGATGGGAGTGGCGCAGGACATCACCGAGCGCAAGTGGACCGAGAGGTTGCTCCAGACCCAGCGTGACTTTGGCACCTTTCTGAGTTCGAGCATCGGTTTGAACGCCACGGCGTTGCAGTTGTTGGAGTTCGTCCTCCAGAACGAAGGGATTGACTGCGGCGGGGTATTTTTGGTGGACCCGGAAACCGGGGCGCTGGATCTCGTGGCGCACCGGGGTTTTTCAGCCGACTTTGCCAAACACGCCTCGCATTTTGCCGCAGACTTGTTGCTAGTGCGCGCAGCCGGCAGGGGCCGGGCAATCTCTCGCCAGCCTGGTGGACCGTTGACCGGTATTGTACAGCAACTCAAACGGGAAAGTCTGCTGGCCATGGAGATCCTCCCTCTCCAACATAGCGGAGAGGTGGTTGCGGCACTCAGCGTAGGTTCCCATGTTCATGGGCAGATACCTGCCAAGTCATGCCAGGCGATGGAGGTGCTTGTGACTCAAGCCGCAGGCGCCATAGCCCGGATCAGGGCGGAAGAATCGTTGCGAGCCAGTCGGCGACTGCTGGAGAAGACGCTCCACAGCCTTCGCTCGGCGGTCCTGGTGGTAAATGCCGATACGATGGTTATCGAGGAGTGCAATCCCGCGACCTCCCAAATATTTGGTTACAGCCGCGACGAATTGATCGGGCGGACAACCGCCTTCTTGCATGCGAATGAAACAATGGCGGAACAGTTTGCCCGACATCTGAATTCCGCGGTCGAAGACAAAGGGTATCTGGGCGACTTCGAGTTCAAGATGAGGCGCAAGGATGGAACCCTGTTTCCAGCCGACCACAATATGATGCCCATCCGGAATGAGGTGGGTCGCTTGGTAAGCTGGGTGAGCATGGTTCAGGATATCACCGAGCGCAAACGGGTCGAAGAGGAATTGCGGCAGTTACCCCGGCGCATCATCGAGGCGCAGGAAAACGAGCGCCTGCGCGTGGCCCGCGAAATGCATGACGGAGTTAATCAGGTCATCGCTTCCGTCAAGATGAGGCTCCGCAAGGTGGAAAGCTTCTGTTGGGGACACTAAACCCGGCGGCCAGGGAGATCCTGGCGCGCTGCGATAAATTGCTCGTCCGGGCGCTGGAAGAAAACCGCCGCATCGCACACAACCTCCGTCCCAGCGATCTGGACGAGCTCGGGTTGGCGACCGCTTGCCGCAATTTCTGCGCGGAGATTCAGGCTCGAACGAATCTGAAGGTGAAATGCTAGCATCGCGCCCCTGGGTCGACGCCTGCCATCGGCGGTGGAACTGAATCTCTTCCGGATCGTGCAGGAAGCCCTCACCAACGTCGAGAAACATGCCCGGGCCGGAAGCGATCCGTCTGCGACTCTCATTCCAGGGCGACTCCGTCGTCTTAAAAATCCAGGATGACGGGCGCGGATTCACTCCACAGCGATCCAAGGCTGGCAAGGGAAAGTGGCGTGGGATTGGTCTGACGAATATGCGCGAGCGGGCTTTGTCTTCGGGCGGAACCTGCGACGTGCTGTCAACGCCCAGAAAAGGGAACCACCATCAGCGTGCACATTCCTTGCAGGCAGACCGGATGACGGGGGGCCGCTCAACTCGAAGTGGCTGGCGCCCATGCTTCGCGCTTGCCGTTGCGAACCGAAACCGCCGGTTTACGAAATCCCCTCTTCCACCCAAAAGGCCGCATAACGCACGAGCGCATTATCACTCTTCAGCCTTAATTTTCTCCTCATCTGCGCGCAATCGAGCGATGATCTTTCGGACATGGAAATGGAGTTGGCGGGCAATTTCCTGGGTGGTTTTTCCCCCGGCCGAGCAATTCCAGGATATTGAGTTCCAGATCGGTGAGTTGATCCAGCAGGCGCGTTTCCGGCTTGGAAGTGCGTTTCAGAGAACCGCGTTCGCGTTGCTGGCCAATACTTCTTCGCTCACATAGATATGTCCGCCCAGAACATCGCGAATGGCGTGGACGATTTCTTCCGGATCCTCCTGTTTCATGATGTAGCCGTCCCCTCCGGCCCGCAGTACTCGGTCGGCGTAAAGCGCCTCGTCGTGCATGGACACAACCAAAATCCTGACCTTGCTGTCCCGTGATCGAAGCTCTTTGATTAATTCCAGGCCGCTTTTTCCCGGCAACGTAATATCCACCAACACCAGGTCCGGCTTGAGCCGGGCAATGGCCTCGAGCGCGTGGTCTGCGTCACTCGCTTCGCCGCACACGCTCAAGTCTTTCTCACCGCTTATAATTTGAACCAGACCCTCGCGAAAAACCGGGTGATCCTCGACGATGAATATCGTTCGGCGGGAACCGGGCGGTTCAGCCCTCGAAGTTTTCGCCATCGGTTTGACACGCGATTTCATCTGACGACCTTTCCTGTTAATTTGCGTCGCGTAATGCCCGCAGCATAGCACTTTAATTTCCTTACCACAACCTTGAGCCGGCGATCCGCTTTCCTCATAAATCTGCCGCAAGGCAGGCCAAACGACCGGCGTTACTTGCGCTCTTCAGTCACGCGCGGTGACTCGACAGACAGCGAAGCTTTAGGCCGGCATTGCACGAAGTCAACCATCAATCTGATCAGGAGGTCCGGAAAAGCAAATCGCCGCCTTTGCGTGCCGCGCCTGAAAACGCCATTCCGCCGCTCGGCCAGCGCGGCCCAAAAGTGAATTAAGATGTCCCAGGATTGTATAGAAAGTCTTGACGAGTCCTGCGCTAATATCAATGGCTTAAACTGCAAAAATGTAAAGAGGTTCACGATAAGGAAAAACAAATTGGATTGGAAAATAAATAGGATGTTAAAACGCGCGACTCAAACGCTGGCGTTTGCGCTGGGATTGGGGTGTTCCATATCCACGGCCAGTGCTTCCGTGACTTATCAAATAAATAACGGAGGCTTGGACTCGTTTGACGTCACCATTAATGGCACCTCGATAAATGGTGCTCTGGCCGGGGGCATCCTGATTAATCAAGTGTCATCCACTGACGCCTCAATGCCTTCCAGCTATGTCACTGTTTGCACGGACATAGGGGGCACTTTGTATCTCGGCCAAAGCTACGAATACAACACGCCGGTGACTCCCTTCAGCGGCCAGTCCGGAATCAATCCCACCTGGGGCGATGGGAGTAATGACGGCAGTGCAGCCAAGGCAATTCAAAACGCGGCTTATCTTTTCTACACCTATGGTCAACTCACGAGCGCTGGCATCGGCGGCACCACCGAGCAGAAGGCCGCGTTGCAGTTGGCGGTTTGGGAGGCGCTATACAATACGACCTCTTCCGGCACCGTTACCGGAACACGGTTCACTGTGAGCAGCGGCGACACAGCTGCGATTAGCCAAGCGAACAGTTGGATTTCGAGTCTGAATGGCAATTACGATTACACCGGCTACCTGCTGTATCCGAATCCCCTGAGCGGAGTTAATGCCGATGGTGAGCCTCCGCAGGAGTTGTTGATCGCCGACGGTAGCCCCTTGGTGGTGCAGCCGGTTCCCGAGTCGCCGACCGTGATTGCCGGCGCGCTGCTGCTGCTCCCGTTTGCAGCGAGCACCTTTAAGATTCTCCGCAAAAAGCGCACGCTATAGTTGGGTCCCTGAGGGTTGGTCGTTCAGATCCGATGAGTCTTTTCAACGGTCATACCCAAACAGGTCGGGCACCAGTCTATGTCCGGCCGGGAAGAAAAAGAGAGAAGTCGGCCTTGTGGAGATAAGCTTCCAAACCGGAACGATGCAGTTCGATTTGGAAACCGCGAACGTTGCGCCCGCAAGTACCCGCGCCCCGCCAGCCCGGAAACATTTTAGCTCAAGCCAGCCGACCCATTCAATTCTTTGTCTTTGGGCGCTGTATCAGTTTAAAACAGTGGCCCATTGGTCGCGCCCTTAAAACTTGAACACCCCGACAAACCAACGGCCCTGCGCTGCTTTCCAATTCGCGCCAAATTGACACCATCCCTGTCCTTGCCGGAGCTTGCCCCGGCACGACCCGTTGGAGTAACCGGTACGGTCGCACGACCGGTTGCAACCGGTTTTCAGGGCAGCAGAAGAATTCGATAAAACCGTTGCGGGTCCGGCCCGGTGGCATCGAACGTCGTCATGATTGGATTGGTTGCAGTGAGAGAGTTGGTCAAATTGTTCCAAGTGGTCTGGTTTAAATTGGTTTTGTAGAGCATCTGGTAACTCTGTCCCACCGTTGCGCTCCAAGTCAATGTGAGCGTGGCGCCCGTTTCTTCCACCGTAAGAAAACCCGGCGGCGGAACGATAACACTGAGCCGGAAAACCGTGCCGTGTCCGTTCGTGCCGCCGTAGGTCGTCGTGCCGTAGAAACTGCCATCAACACTTTGCACCAGCCCGGCCGTGGGATTCGCTCCGTCGCTGTTAGTATAGATACCGAAAGAATTAGTGCTTTCCGCCGTGAATGAATACACAGCGGTGAATGTCCCGTTAGTCGCGAACTCGAATATCGTGCCGTAACCGTTGGTGCCTCCATAAAATGTCGTTCCATAAAAATTGCCATCCGCACCCTGCACCAGCCCGGCATAGGGGTTGGCGCCGTCGTTGGTGCCGGTGAATGAATACAAAGCGGTGAATGTCCCGTTGGTCGCGAACTCGAATACCGTGCCGTAGCCGTTGGTGCCTCCGGAAAAGGTCGTGCCATAAAAATTGCCATCCGCACCCTGCACCAGCCCCGCATAGGGGTTGGCGCCGTCGTTGGTGAAGGTAAACGAATACAAAGAGCTGAATGTTCCGTTGGTCGTCAGTTTGAAAATCGTGCCGTACCCGTTCGTTCCGCCCAGGGAGGTCGTGCCATAAAGACTGCCATCGTTGGCCTGCACCAGCCCGGCGTACGGACTGTTGCCGTTCGTGTTGTCGAATGACACCAGGGTTGCAAATGTGCCGTTGGTCGCCAGCTTGAATAACGTGCCGTACCCGTTCATGCCGCCGATGACGGTCGTACCGTAGAAATTGCCATCCGAACCCTGGACCAGCCCGGCATAGGGATAGGCGCCATCGTTGGTGAAGGTAAACGAATACAAGGAGCTGAATGTTCCGTTGGTCGTCAGTTTGAATAATGTGCCGTACCCGTTCGTTCCGCCCAGGGAGGTCGTGCCATAAAAATTCCCGTCCAAAACCTGCACCAGCCCGGCACGGGGGCCTGCGCCATTGGTGCTGTTGAATGAAACCAAATTGGTAAGGGTCCCCAACGAAGTCATTTGAAACAGGGTCCCACCGGCCCCCGGCCCGCCGGAAAACGTGGTGCCATAAAAATTGCCATCCTTCCCCTGTATCAACACGGCTTTGGGAAAAGCACCATTGGTTTGGTTGAATGAAACCAGGTTGGTGAAAATGACCGCCGCCTGCACATGAACTGCGGCAAACCCTGACATCAAGACGATGGGAATGGCTGAAAAAGTTTTGGTAATCTTCACGGGGTGAATGCTAAACTTGGCAGTGTTACCAGATAATGAGTTCTCAGTTCTAATCTGCTGGCGAAACTACACGCAACCATGGGAAAGTCAAGACTATTCAAGGATTGATGTCCCGATTGATTGTGCCTGTGAATGACCTGCATGACCTGAGGATGGCCCGGCACGAATTTCACAAAAAGCTGCTTCTTTTTCACGAGGCAGAAAAAAGGCAGGGTGATCCATTGTGCAGGTGCCGTGGGCGTGGTGCCCAAAATCAAATGGAGTGCGGACAGCCTTGTCCGCGAGAAGGGCGAAACGCCGCAGCAAGACGCGGACCCGGCCGTCAGAGCTCTTCGCCTTTGGGCAACAAGGCGCCGTGAGCGCCACGCTTCCAACTCCTCCCGCCCGCGTCCCAAAAGCGATTCAACCTGTCCCGCGAAACGCAAGGCAGCAAATCGTGGTTGCCAAGTCACCCCCGGTCTGGAAACCGCAATGGATTCGTCGCGTTTCCGGAACAACCACAAGCTCTTACGCGATTTCCCTGCCTGATGAAGATTCCTTGTCTCCACGGGTGGGACCGGCATCGACCCGACTAAAAATATTTGGAGATTTTTCTTGCCTTCTTGTCACATCGTTGTTATAAAAAGCCAGACTTTAAAAGATGCAGTGCTGATCAGAGGAGCGGCATGACCGCGAAGCTGGTAGCAGTGCTGGACGCAAAAACAGTTAGTGGGTGTTTTTATGAAAATTCAAAAGCCGTGTTTTTCAGTCGTGCTGGCGCTAACCCTCACAACCGCGATGGTCCAAGGGGTCGAAATATTTAACTTTAACAACCTAAACGCAGCCGCTATTCAATTCAATGGAAGCGCTTCCTCGTTCCAGTTCAATCCGAGCTCCGGATTTCAATGGTCGATCACCAGTGAAAGCGGTGGAACCGGTGATGCGACTGGGTTGCAAGGATTTTTTAGCGGGGGGCCATGGGTTTATGGAGCCATCACCAGCGTTAGCGGTATCCAGTATGCAACCGTCACTACAACGTCAGGGACTCTGACCATAAACGACGGCGCGGGTTACTTGGCGACGGCCAATGTCGATTGGCTCCAGGTTCTCACAAGCGGTGGTGCAGGGTATTTGAATGTGAGTGCGGCGGTCAATCTTTCAGACTTGTCCTACTCAGGCGCGAATACGGATCTGTTGAGCTTTTTCTCAGCCCCCGCTGGCATATTGGACCTTTCTTTTACGTTTAATCCGGTGAAGCAGTTGTCCGATTTAACCTCGGGTAGCGGACCTTATACCACTTCTTATTCCGGCAGTCTTACAGCGGTTCCCGAGCCGGGAACGCTGGGTATTTGCGCATTGGGCTTCGTACTTCTTGGCCGGCGCATTTTTAAGCGATAGCCCCGAAACGGGCAATCGCAATCAGGATTGAGGGATACAACTCATGATGAAGGTGCTTGAGCATAGATCCGGGTAGTGTTGCCGGAATGCCCCCCGTAAATCACAAGTTTCCCAGTGGGTCGACGCTTTTCCCGTAAACGCATTGTGGCTTTATTCCAATACCTCGACTGCGCCCGAGCCGACTCCATAGTGAAAGCGCTTGGGCGTGCGGTTTTGGTTTTAACCTGTCCCACTGAGAACTCCGTGCAACACGCCGCCAATTTAGGCGATGGCGGCCAGCACGACCCCTAGCAGCCGGCGGTCCCGACGGCAGGCACTCTAAATGTGCGAATCTGATGGTGCTGCCTGTGTGCACCCACTTGGCTTGGTCTATGATACTGGAAGCGAATGCCAGATTCGCATTAAGGTCAGACACTTCTCAGGTCCCAAAAGTGAACCAAAAGGTCCCAAAATCGGACAGACGTTGGTGCCGATTTCTGCAATTATTATGGTCACCGAGAGCTGTAACTCATGCGCGGCAGTCCGTAGATTTATGTGAGTGTGGACTATGCGCGTGTTAAAATTTGGAACCTGAAATATGAAAAAAATACTACTTGCAACACTAGTCGTTGGCGGGGTACTTTGGGCCACAGTCAGCCAGGCACAGTTAACCTTGGCCATTACGGGCCAAACTGGTTCCGAGATCCAGTTCTCAGGACCAACATTCACCATCACCGGTGGCGCTAACCAGTGGCTAATCGGACCTACGACAGGGGGTACGGGCTCTGCAAATGGTCTTTATGGAAACTTCTCTGGAGGTCCGTGGAGCATTGGTGCGATCACGACGACGACGCCGGTAGTCGGAGTTACGGAAGAGGATGCGCCTGTGACAACCGCAGGTGGGACGCTCACGATTAACGACGGAGCGGGCTATTTACTGACGGGTACCGTAAACTGGATGCAAGTGCAAACCATTAATAGCGGTGGATCTTTAAACGCGTCTGCCTTGGTTAATGTCACCGCCCTTGCCTATTCAGGCCTGAATGCCGACCTCTTGACGCTGGCCCAAGGCGATGGCTCAGTGACCTTGGCCTTTCAGTTTGCGCCGGGGGAAGATCTGACGACATTAATATCCGGGGGCGGTCCTTACTCGACTTCATATAACGGCTCAATCACATCAGTTCCTGTTCCTGAAGCCACGACGATGATCGCCGGTGCGTTGCTGTTGCTGCCGTTTGGCGCGAGCACGCTGCGGATTCTGCGCAAGGCCCGCACAGCCTGAAAGCTGTTCAAGTCAGGTTTTCGAATCCTTCTTTACTGATCAGGCCGGTCTTGCAAGACCGGCCTGATTTTTCTCCCGGTGGGAACGCCCATGGCCGAACAGCAAAGCCTTGTCAGGTTGGTGAAGCACGCTCTTGATGATTTCAGGGTTCAGCTTTCATCCGTCATCCCTCCTTCATTTCACCAAGTCCCAAAAGTGACCAAAGCATGTCCCCTTCAAGCAACGCAGGGAAGTGCGAGCCGCTCAGAATCCATGTCCCCATTGTGAATAGAGATGTCCCTAAATGGGATAGATATAATTCCAGTTCTTATGGAATATAGCTGGCGTGCAAACTCCGTTTGCAGAGTAACTCAGTTTACAGAGTAATAGACCCTTGGCGTGAAGGAAAGAGTTGTGGGGTGGAGTTCGAGCCAGAAGTCGCCTTCCGCGAGGGTAGAATAACAGAAAGCAAACATGAAAAAACTACAAATAGCAATATTGGCGGTTGCCTTGGCTGGGGCGGGCAGCGCCAGCGCGCAAGTTACGCTCACACTTGATAGTGTAGGACAAGAAGGGCAGAACGACTATCAAACTGTGACTCTCACAGCTAGCGTCGTTCCCGGTGGCAGTCAAGGAAACGTGGAGGCAGGATTCTACAATCTGACGGTTAATGGAGTGGCGACCCCCGCCTTCTGCATTGATATCGCCACCGACCAAAGCGAAAATACGCCGTACCCCGACTACAATTATACTGCCCTCGCCTCAGCTCCGATCAGTTCCGCTGGTCCCATGGGCAGCGCGGCCGCAATCAACATCGAGAAGCTATGGGCAGCGTACGCCTCTCCCAGCCTCAGTTCCGTGAACGCCGCGGCGCTACAGGTGGCCATTTGGGAGGAAGTAGCTCTGGGTAATGGAACATACACTCTCACCGTGTCCGGCAATTCTACGGTGACAGCCGAAGCCGCGACCATGTTGGGTGCGCTCTCTGGCCTCACTGCTCAGGCAGATCTGATAGCTTTAACAGACAGCGGACAGGGTTACGTTGTGGCCGTTCCCGAAGCCACGACCGTGATCGCGGGTGCGTTGCTGCTGCTGCCGTTTGGCGCGAGCACGTTGCGGATTCTGCGCAAGAACCGGGTGGCATAACGGTTGGGCAAGCCCGCGTTCTTATATAATTCCTTTGCACTCAGGCCGGTCTTCAAGACCGGCCTGATTCTTTCCAGGCATGGGTTCTTGCCCACGCAGTTCTCAACGCCGTCCGTCGCTGCCATTCAAAGAACGGGCTGGCGGCCTGGCGTGTCTTGCGTTTCCACTCGCACCGTTCTTTCATTCTGATAAGCGTAATCCTGGGTTCAAGCCTCCCCCAGGAGAAGCGCGCTGGGCCTTCGCCCTTTTCGCAGAGCGCAACTTGAGAGCCGTGTGTTGCCCAAAGGCCCGGGCGCGGACCGCTGAGTTGGTTTGTAGAAACCTTTTCCGTGTGCCAGCGTCCAACAGAGCATGAAACCAGCAAAGAGCGGTCGTGCCCAACTTCCCGTCGTCGAGCCAGTCGCTGATCTGGCCATGCGGTTGAGCCGGCCGCATCTGGCCGATTACGGTGCCAGCCGCAGTCGGCATGACTTTACGCAACGGCAACTGATGACCTGCCTGGTTTTGCGGGCTTATCTCAAAACGACGTATCGTGGGGTTCTGGAATGGTTGGCGGTCAGCTCCACCTTGCGGGAACGTTTGGGAATGACTGAAAAGCTGCCCCACTTCACAACACTACAGAAGTTCAGCGCCCGCAGCAACGTGGTGGCCATTGCCCAGCAGTTGATCGCCCGGATCGGGCAAGCGGCCGCCCAGCAAGAACCGGCGCCCACGGCGGCGGCCATGGACGCCACGGGACTGGCCGGCAGCACGGCTAGTGAATACTTTCGCCACCAGAGCGGAAAGCGGTGCCACCAATGGGTAAAGGTGTCAGTGGTGGTGCTCTGCACGAGTCTGTTGCCTGTGGGAATGGTGGTGAGCCTTGGACCGAGTAATGACCGCACCCAGGCCGAGGCCTTGTTGACTCAGGCCCAAGCGGTGTCGCGTCCGGCCACGCTCTATGCGGACGGAGGTTATGATGCCGAATGGATCCATGCACGCTGTCGCGACCACTGGGGCGTGGAGAGTATCATCAAACCGTTGAATCATCGAGCGGATGGGACGCGAAGTGGGCGATGGCGCAGTGGCATGAGTGAGCAATACTTGCAGGAACGGGGCTATGGACGGCGTTGGGCGGTGGAAAGCTTCTTCAGCGGTCTGAAACGAACGATGGGCGCAGCTTTGAATGCCCGCCGCCACGATCAGATGCTGGCCGAAGCCAGTTTCCGAGTATTGGCCTACGCCCTCCGCCGTTAGGCGAGGTCGCCGCTGCCCGGATGTTTTCAACAGAGCAACTCAGCGGTCCGCGTGATCCATTTTGCCAAGGTTTGGGAGGTGTTCAAGGGTGGTCGCAACGCGCGGGCATCAGTGTCCGCGCTCCTGTTCAATTCGGGCGACACGCCCTTGACACTGCCACCGGAACGCTGGATTCATCCGGCAGCCCCGCACCCGATTTGCCCGCCGGACGGATAAATCCAGCGTTCCATAGTCGGGGCAACCTCGTATCTTGGTGGTCGTGGCCGGACGCGCCCCCTTGGCGCACAAGGGCGCAACTTGAGGGCGGGTTACGCCCTCCGCCGTTAGGCGAGGCTGCCCCAACTCGGATGTTTTCTACAGAGCAACATGGCTGTCCGCGCTCCGGTTTGCATTCGGCAACGCACCCTCCAGATGCGCCTGCCACGCACAAAGGAGCAACTTCAGATTGACATCGGGGGGCCTGCTCCCGGATGATTCGCCGCGTGTCCGAATTGCGTTGGTTCGTGGCCCATGCCAAACCGCGAAGGGAGAAAAAGCTTGCGGGGTATTGCCGGAGGCAGGGCATCGCAGTGACGCTCCCCTGCTATAACTCCGCGCACAAGTATCGCGGCAAAACCGTCGTATTCGAGAAGCCTCTCTTCCCGGGTTACGTGTTCCTTCAACTCGAGCCCGGGCAAAAGGATTCCGTGCGCCAGAACGACCATGTCGCGAAGCTCCTCGAGGTGTTCGATCAGGAAACGTTTCAGCGCCAGTTACAGGATATCCTCTTCGCTTTGGAAACAAAGCTGGAGGTGCGCCTGGCGCCATCCATCGGCGAGGGCATGCGCGTGCGCATCAAAGCCGGCCCGTTGCAGGGCCTCGAAGGCTGGGTCGAGCGGCGCTCCGGCATGACGACCGTGTTGCTGCGCCTGGATTTTATCAACCGGGCCGCAGCGGTCAAAATTGACGCAGACCAGTTGACTCCCACCTGAACGCAAAAAAGGCCGGCGGATGCCGGCCTTCACATTCATTGATCGGTTGGTTGCCGTTCAGAGTCCAGCTTTTGCCTGGTCAAAGAGTTTCTTTTCTTCCGGCAGCAAATGGGCTTTGGCGGACCAATCCAGGTAAGTTCTTGCCCTGGCGCGGTCGCCCGTCGCTTTCAAAATAAGGCCGTAATAACCTGCCCTGGCTGGGTCCTGAAGCTCCCCCGGTTTGAGCGTTTTCATGACCTTGAGTGCCTCGGCGTTTTTTCCCTGCAAGTACAGTGAGAAGGCGTAGGTGGAAACATAGAACGCATTGGTGGGAGACTTTTGGTAAACGTCGCGCGCCAGGTCGTAGGGTTTGTGTTCCTGCGCGTTCAGGAGCAGGGAGGTCATGGCCAGATCGTTTTTCGCGGAGAGATCCGAGGGGACCCTTTGGACCTCTTGGCTGAAAAGCTGCATCAGAGACCGTGTCCGCCCGCCCGCATACAACGCCTTGCTGAGTGTTTGTACTGCCCATTGCTCGCCCGGATACCGGTTGACGATGGTCCAGAGGATGTCCTCACCTTCACTCGGCCAGTTCCATTGCGCCGCCAGGCGCAGGAGCATTACCAGGCCTGCCTTCTGGCCATTGGCGGCTTGCAATGCCCGTTCCCATTCCGCTTTTGCGGAATCGGTCAAATCCTGCCCGCGCAGGGCCCGGCTCAGAAATGCGTGGCGAACAAAGTCCAGCTCCGCCCAATTCTGCCGTTCGATGGACGACTGAAGTCCGCGCCAGTCCTGAAGCATAGTGCAGCACTCGGCGACCAGAAGTTCTACCGATTGGTTGGTCTGCGCGGTCGGTGGCAGGGTTCGCAGCCACGACAGTGCGTCCTGCGGCGAAGTGTTTGCCATTTGCCAGGTTGCCAGCGCGGAGATTTTGCCCGGATCGCCCCCCGCTTCGTGTTGAAAAGCCGCCAACGCCGGCCTGAACCCGACAGGTTGGGTTGCTTGCAGCACGTCGAGCCGCAGGAGCCGGTCTTGAAAAGTGGAATTTGTTTCCTGTAACAATTGCTTCGACAACAACAGCGCCTGGTCCGCCTGCCGATGGCGTAACGCGTCAAGAGCCAGTTCACGCAAGGCTTGGCAGCGCCGAAACGAGTTGGTGGCATTGGAACTCAACTGCCTGAGGGAGTCTCGCGCTTCGGTGAGCTCCTCCAGGTTGGTGCCGTGGAGGCGCACCACCGCCAGATTCAATTGCACGCTTTGATTTTCAGGGTCCAGCATGGCGGCTTTCAGAAACTGCGCCTCGGCCAGCGCGGTTTGGTTGGCGGCTGCGGCCACTGTACCGGCAACATTGTAGTAGGCAACGGTGTTCCTGCCGGCTTGATCCACCCCTCCCAGGGCGTTGGTCGCGGTCGCGAAATCGCCCATCACCATGGCGGCTTGCGCCAAGGCAAGCCGGTCGTCAAGCGAGTTTGGATTGAGTTCAACCACCCGGCTCCACCACAACGGGGCGCTGGGCGAACGCGCCGCCACGGTCAGTTGCGCCATCACCCGGGTGGCGTCCAGATTGTGCGGGTCCGACCGGAGCACTTGTTGCACGCAAAGCAGGGCGTTTCGTTCGTCGGACTTGGCCAGGAATTGGTGGGCCAGGCCCATCAAATGGCTGCACTTCCATACGGTGTAGCTCCGATATCCCACATAACCGGCCAGCAAGACCGCAATGCAGCACAAAATGATTATGAACGCTTTACGCATGTTTTTTTATGTCCGGCTGTTTGTGAGAATTACAGGAACTCATTGGGAGGGTACCGGTTTTCACATTGGGGGCAAGCCCAGATTGCGATCTTCAAAGCACCACTCGCTCAAATGGAGATGGTGTTGCAGTGCCAGTTCCTCAACCGCGGCCCGGGCTTCCGGTTTCAACGTCCCGGTGATGACGATCCCGGTGATGCGATGGCGGGGAATGAGCTGCGGCAGGTCGCGTAATCCTCCTAACACCATGTGCCCATAAACCCAGTTGAAATGCAGCGTCGGCTCATCGTCAATCAACCCGACAATGGTCCGGCCGCCAAAGCTCAGGGAGTCGCTAAAGCCGCGTTCCTTGAGGAAGAGTTGGCAGCGTCCACCCGCTCCGTAAAGCACTATCCGTTCCGTGTCCGCATTCGGGTCGCTGGTGGATTTCAGGAACAGGACGATTTCCTCAATGCACCGGTAGAACACCCTTACGCCGATGATGGCTGGATGAGCGAGCGCCCCGACCACCAGCAGCCGCAGCAGCGAAGTAGACAAGTTGTACGGATCAATCAGCAGCGCAATTCCCAGGCTGAGCAGCAGGCCAGCCTGAAGGGTGAACAGCAGCATCAGCACATCGAGAACTCGCGCCCGCGTCCAGACCGTCACGTAGGTGCGCGACAGCGCGAGCAGTGAGAACGTGGGCGTCACCCAGACCGGCAAATCGAGGAACCAGGCGTGCCAAAATCCCACCTTTTGCGGTTCGAATACCCACATGGCGAATGCAACGGCCCCCGTCAGGCAAACCATGTCCCAGACCGGGTAACCCAGTGCCTTGAGCTGGGCATGCGTCGGACGGCGGAGACCGGTCAACAGCATTTTTCCCGTGTCGCGCAACTCGATGACGGCCATGCGGCGCAACAGCACATAGACGACTGCCAGGAGGGCCAGCAGAAAGATTCCATACGCGTGGGATTGGAAGGTCGCCATCAGCAAACCAAACGCCACCAGCCCCCCGTTCATGATGCAAAGGATCGTCGCCACCCGGCGGGTGCTCAGACCGCTCTTGAGCAGCCGATGATGCAAATGTTCCAGATCCGCCTGCATGATCCCGGTGCGTTTCCCGGTGCCGGCCGGTTCCTGGCCACTGATGAGGCGCCGCACGGACCTGCGCCAGATCGCGAGCAAGGTGTCGTAAATGGGCACCCCCAGCACCAGCAATGGAATGGTCATGGAAAGGAAGAAGGTGTTTTTGGTGAAACTTTGCAGCGCCACCACCCCCAGCACTAGGCCGATGAACATGCTGCCGGTGTCACCGAGGAAGATGGTGGCCGGATGAAAATTATACCGCAGGAAAGCGAAGCACGCCCCGGCGAGGGCCACGAGCACTACGATGGCGCCGGGCAGGTGTCCGAGCACAAGGACGCCGCACAAGCCGGTGGCCGAGATGATGGCCAGCCCTGCCGCCAGCCCGTCCAGCCCGTCAATCAGATTGAAAGCGTTGATGACGGCAACGATCCACAGCACCACCAGGATGGCGTCGAGCACCGGAGGCAGCTCGAATCCGAACAACGTGCCGAATCGTGTCCCCGAAAGGCAGATGAGCACCGCGGCGATGGTTTGTCCCGCCAGCTTCTTCCATGGTCCCAGCTCGTGGATATCATCAGCCAGCCCGATCACCAGCAAAACCAGGGAGGCGGGCGCAAAACCAAGCCACCAATGCAAATCGAACCCGCCGGGACGGGTGCCTTCGGGAAAGGCCAGCGCCACAAGGCACGCGGCATTCACGCCTAGAACCACAGCCAGGCCGCCGCCGCGGGCCGTGGGATATTTGTGCGGCCGGCGTTCATTCGGCAGGTCCATCACGCCGAACCGGCAGGCTAGTTCCCGGATCAACGGGGTCAGCAGGTAGGTAACCACCAGCGCCGTCAAAAACGCGACAATGTATTTGTCAAAATCGCCAAACATTTCTTAAAAAGCTGAAATGCTAAAATTCTGAAATTCTGAAAGCAGAAAGCAGAAATTCAAGGGGCTGAAAGCTAACACGCTATAAATCTAAAACGCTGAAACGCTGAAAATCTAAGATCCTAAAATTCAGAGATCATTCACTGCGCTTGCGGAGTTTCGCGACCATCGTGATGAAAATGCCCATCAACTCACCGGTTTCGTTCAGAAGATTTTCTGTCGCTTCACCTCGGACATCGCAGTCGTCGCGAAGGAGTTCCAACCAGAGTGCAGATTCATCTGCCTCCTGCAGGAGTCCATCTAATTTCGAGCAAAATTCCGACTCAGAACGGGCACGCGATGCCTCTCGGGCATGGGCCGCGACTGACGTTCCCGAACGCAAGAGTTGGTTCGCCAGGACATCAACTTCTTTGCGCTGTTTTGGCAATTTGACATAAAACCGAATGACCGCTGAAGCGTAGTTCTTAGTTCTCTCTCTCAGATCTTCTAATAGTCTGCTCATATTGTTAAGGGCTAAAACGCTGATATGCCGACACCCTGACACACTGAAATAATTTTGACGTTTTAGAGTTTCAGCATGTCAGTATTTCCGCTTTTCAGCTTGTCAGCTTTTTAGCGTTTTAGGATCTTCTTCCACCACCGCCACCAGTTTTGGGAGCAACACTTCTTTGGAGAATCTCTCCGCCAACGGCACGCCGCGCTCCCCTTCCGATTGAACCATCCTTTTCTTCGAGGCCAAGATGTGTTCAATCACGCGGTCAACTTCCCCGTGCTCCGCCCAGGCGCAGGGCGGTCGGCCGTTGAGTGCCTGAAGAATTTCCGAAACGTGACTCGGTTGCGGGCCGATGTAGAGCAGCGGCGAACCCACCCGCAGGATGTTGTAAATTTTGCACGGATGGATAAGGCCCACAAAAGGATTGCCCATCACGACCAGGTGCAAATCGGCGGCGGACAGGGTTCCCGCGAGCTGGTCCATCGGCTGGTAAGGCAGGCACAGGATGTTGGACAATGAGTGTTCCGTGGCGAACTGCCTGACCTGTGCGAATCGGCTCCCGCCGCCGACAAAAAGAAAAGCAATCTCCCGATTTCCAGCCAGTTGCTGGGCGGCTTGCAGGATGGTATCCAAAGGGTGACAAGGACTGTGATTGCCGGCGTACATGACCACAAACTTGTCGTCCAACCCGTGGAGTTTCCGAAAATTGGCCCGCCCTGCGGCATCGAACCGGACCTCCGAATCGTGCGACCATGGAGGTATGACCACGATTCTCCCGGCGTCAATTCCTTTGTCCAAAATGCGTTTTTGCATGAACCGGTCGAGCACGACCACTTTGGCGGCGTGCCGCAGGCTGAACCGGGACCAACGCTCCAGCCAATGCGCGGCGAAAGAACCGGGAACGAGCCATCCCGCTGCCAAGGCTTCGTCGGGATTAAGGTCCATGATCCAATAGCAGAACCGGCCGCCGCGCAGCCGCGCAAACCAAGCGCCGATAAACGAAACCAGTGGCGGCGACGTCATCGCCACCACCATATCCTGTTTGGGAAGCCGGAGCAACCTCCAGCAGCAAGAGCAGAGAAAAGTCGCAAAATCGGTGGCGCGCTGCCATCGGGCGCGTTTCCCGAATCCCGTGGCCGACACACGGAGGATGCGGATGCCGCGCCAGGTTTCCTGCCTGGGGAAGACTTTTTCCGGGTCATCATAAGCCCGGCGGCTGGTGACCACCGTGACTTCGTGCCCGCGCCCGGCCAGGTGGAGAGCGAGATCCGACAAATGTTGCCCGCTGGAGACCACATCGGGATAAAAAGTTTGATTGATCAGGGTGATTCGCATGTGGCCAGCAGATTTTTTTAACCGCGGATGACTCGGATATTCTTAAAAGCAGAAATTTGGAAAACAGAAAGCAGAAATGGGACTACAGGACAACTGACCACTGACTACTGACTTCTGACCTCTGAACAGCTTGTCAGCGTTTCAGCGTTTTAGTGTTTCAGAACAATCAACTTGTCCAGTTCCCGGGCGAGGGCTTGTTTTGCCTGCTCAGGATCATCATCCATGCCCCAAATGATAAACTCCAAAACCTTCTGTCCCTTGTTGCCCCGGCCGGCCCAGATTGCGCGTATCAGATTATACCGCGCGGACTCATGCTCCACATAGGCATCACTCCCAACACCGGCTTCCCAGCGGCATTGGAAGACCTGGATGATACCATTTTCGGTTTGGAAGACGTAGCTGCGCATGGGCAACTCCACACCCTGGACCTTCATCATGGTTAATTTCGGGCCTGAAAGGCGCGTTACACCTGTTGCCGCAAGACAAATCTCCGGGGTATGCCTTTTGGCGAGGTACCCCGCCACCCGCCCCGGCAACCAACTGAAGTAGAAAGCCTCCCACTGCGTTCCATCCGACTCGCTCCACGCAGCTTGTTTGGCTTCATCGAAACGCAGCAGGCTTCGCGTGGTTGCATCCATGGGCAGGTCTTTCAAAGTTGGATTGTCCCGGGGAAAAGTCAGGGTCCAGGCCGGCCCGGGTATCAGGTGCGCCTCGCGGCTGCGATACCAGATTTGGACGCCGGCCTCGACCACGCATAACCAGACTAGCAGGGAAAAGCCCAAATTACGGACGACTGACCAGTGACCACTGACTGGTCTGGGGTCTGGGGTCTGGGGTCCGGGGTCTTGGAGCGGGGAGATCCGAGCGGGGAGTTTGGAACTTGGAGCTTGGAGCTTGGAGCTTGGAGCTGAACTTCTCAGCGAGAGCGCCAGTCCCCAGAGCGCCAGCGTGCAAAGGATTGCGATCGTGATTCCCGCCGGATCATGGTATTGGGAAATGGCGGCCACCCCTCTTTTTGCGGCGACCAGCGTCAGCAGCGACATGCGGCACACATTAAATGCCATGGAAAATATAAACCCCAACGGGACCAGCAACCAGCGGCGCCAATGGCTCAAACGATAAAATTCCCCAAGGAAAAGAGATATCATCAGACTGCTTTGAAACGAGCGAATGCCGCTGCAGGCTTCATCAATTCCCACCATGCCGGTGCTGACCTCGATGACGTTGCCGTGGGCCAACGCGGGCACGCCCGCCCATCCGAGTAACTCGATCACGATGGCCGCGCTCACACGCGTCAAAGTTTGAATGATTGGGGTTTCGATAAGTGTTGGCCAGGGTATGGCAACGAAAAAGAAGCAAATCGGAAACGCCAACTGCCTCAGCCAGCCGCGTCCCATGCCCAAGTAAATCGCACAGAGCGTAAGTCCGACGGCTTCGATGCCGAGCGACCACTGAATGGGTCTCCATTCCGGGACTGCGGCTTCGATCAGGCGGGTTGGTAGGTAGAGAAAGGCGAGGGCAAAGGCGAAAAGCTGAAAAGCTGAAAGGTTGAAACGCTGAAATCGGAAAGTTGAAATTGGGATAGCTGAAATAGATTTCTTTTTTCTGTTTTCCCCGTCGCGCCGCAGCTTTGCGTTGGCGGATGCTGTCTGCTTTTCCTCTCCGACCTCCGTCTTTTGTTCTGTCTCCTCACTCAGCGTCCCGCGATCAGTAAATTTCTGATTTCTGATTTCTGATTTCTGATTTTCCCCTCCGATCTCCGATCTCCGATCTCCGATCTCCGAAAAAGCGTGCCACCGCCGCACCAGCAGACCCAGGCAAAGGAAAGGGACCAGCAGGCCATAGCCATATTGCGGATCGGTCGTCCACTCCAGCCGCAGGTTGTTGATCAGCCGGAACCAGAGATAGGCGAGCGGCAACAAGACGATGACCCACTTCAGCACCAGCGGAGAAAAATGAATGGCAGATTTGACCTCCCTTTCAGCAGTCGTGGCGGGGACGGGTTGTTTTGGTCTGGGCATGGAAAGAGAGTTTCGAACAGCTTCTCCTCGATTAACGGGATGTCTTTCCCGGCGAAATGACGCGTTGCTGGGTCAAGACAGCCGGATTGCCGCGGTAAATGCCGTAAGCTTCCAGTTCGGAACCTTCACTGCCGGTTGATTTGGATGCTGTTGATGAATAGCTGACGTGAGCCTACCAGAGCGCCGTTATTGAATGTAACCACCAAGTCCCACACTCCTGAAGGAATCGTGTTCGTAAAACTGAAGGTTGAAAAATTGGTTGAGTTCACAGTGAAGGAGCCGCTGGCCGGCCCCAAAAAGACATTCATGACGGGCCAAAGTTGGGTCTGTCCACCGTTTGGTTCGAGCACGCCCAGGCTCGAAGAGACACCTTTTGCGGTGACAGTCACACTGTAGTTGCCAGCCGTGGCGACATTGAACGTTTGCTGTGATTGCCCGCCTGAAAAAAAGTCCAACCCGTTCTGATTCCCCCAGTAGGTTGAATTATCAAAGTGCGAGTTATTTGTAGAAGTAGGCGAGTCCTGCATCATTGCCAAGTTGATGGTGACCGGGCCGTTTGTCGGATTCAAAACCGGATAGGGAGAAGCGTCGTTTAAATTCACTCCTTGGCGACCGGAATTCAAAATAACCCAATCGAACCCGGCAAGAACATCGGCCACACGATTGATGGTGACCCAGTTTGTCGCCTCACTCTCCGCTTGCACCAGATTCGTTTCCATTGCGGATAGAACGCTCAACGGAAAGGATCCGGGGGTGATGCCGTAACAATACCCACCATAATACATGTTAACGCCGTTGGTGAACTGGTAATTCTCCAAACCCTGATAGTAAGCCAGCATGGGCGCGGCGGCTTCGCGGAAATAACCATTAAAGAATTCCGCTTCCAACTGACCCGCGGTTTGATTTGTATTCCATCGGATTCGCGGATAAGCGTAAAAATTCCACGGATTGTATGGCAAACTGGTTAGGTTTGCCTGACAGCCACCATCCAGCGCCCCGATGCTGGCGAGATATTGAGAACGGTCAACCGTGCCCGCAACCAATGGCACAGGTAATTGTGGGTCTGGTTGCTGGTTATCTGTATGCAGCAATGCGTAGTCATAAGTTGCCAGCCGCGAACATTTGGCATGCCAGCCATCAAGCGCAGCTTTCATCCCCGCATTGGCTGGAGCACTCATTGGCAGGTTGGGCGCACCATAAAGGCAAACCTCCACCTGCACATTGGATGGAAAAGTAGTGATATTGGTCGGCGGCGGAAATACGTCTGCATAGGCCAGCGCACCCACGAGAGCTCCCGATCCCATCTGCTGCACTTGGTTGGCTACCGCTGTCACAAAACTGTAGTAAGCTCCTGAGCAAGCCTGATCGTAAAGTTTGACCCACGGTTCGGGATTTGATTGCGCTGGTCCGTTTGAAGCTATGGTAAAAGGGTCTAGAGAATAAATGGATGCATCCAAAGGGAGGAGATTGAAAGCACGGTTCATGTGAGCGATATTCAACGGCCCCGTGTAAGCCAATGGATTTATTGCTGCAACATTGGTCATCTTATTTGCGACCCAGGAAATAAGGGTCGGGTCGTCCATTGTAAAAACCGGGTCAATATCTGACTCCAATTGTGATCCCGCGTCGGTATTAGTCCACCCCCACCAATTAGTGTATATGTCCAGAATGCGGATTGGCACTACGCTGCTGAAATTGTGCGGATAGCCAACGAAACCTTCTGTGTAATTGCTGTTCACCGTTCCGCCCGGAGACGGCATATCTGGAATCTCGGTGCCACCCAATGGCCCATAACTGCCAAAACTATTATTCCACCGATTGCGCCACGGGTATAAATACCCCTGCCGAACTGACTGCAACATATAATTGGGCCACGGCTCTAAATTGCCAGTAGCCCAGTTCGCGTAAATACTAATGGCGGAAGGGTAGATTGTCAGAGGAAGCATATTTGTGCTTACTCCTCCCCCCGTAGGAACATAATCTCCGTGCCCGTCTGGATAGACCCAGCGAACCCCCTGCCGTTCCAGAAACTCCCAGACACCCCACATGACACAACGATAAGGCCATCCCGAAAACTGAATCTCACGCCCGACAAGCGAGACAATTGGATTGGTTGGCAAAGCGCCCGAAGCGATGTTGGCCATCATCGTATTATAATCCGGAGCGAGTGACGCCAAATCTTCTATTCTGTAAATTGTTCCGGGATACAGGTTGGTTTGAGAAGAGGTAATAATCGGATGCGGAGTCCCTGTCAGTTCTCCCAAATAATAACTCAAATCCAAGGCGGCCATTTGCAAAGGTTGTGTAGTGGAGCTGACCGTGCCGAGAGGATTTGTGAAGCTATCACAAACCACGGCATTGAGATTTGTAACCAGTCCACTAAAGCCGTAAAGCTCCACCTCACCAACATTCCACGTTAGGTTGGTAGGAGCGGGCGGCAGGTTCGTGCCGATCAATGACAGCGCGAAACCCGGCCAATAATTGAATCCCCAAGTCACATTGGTCTCCAGTTGAATCTGCACATATCGTCCCGCTGTTGGGCTGAACCGCAGGTCAACTTCCGTTTCCACCGGGTTCCCAGCGTCATAGGGCACAGTCCATGTGCCGACCTGATTCATCATCAAACCGGGTTTATTGCCGACGGAAACGACAATCAATCCCAAAGGCGGATTGGTTGCGCTGCCCGAGTTAGCCCAGTTATTCAAATTTGTGTAGCTGCCGCCGATAAGGAACAGACGGTCAACGACATTGGTTTGCCCCATGTCAATGAGCAGGCCAATCGAGTTGATTCCCGTGTTGGTGAGCGTGACCAGAGTTGCCGGGTTATTGTCCGTGAGGTTCGTCAGCACAGTTATCAATCTCGGCGCCACGGGATTGGTGCCGGATGACGGTGCATTGGTTCTCGCCCACAACTGGGGTAGAGCCTTTGGCACACTTAGCGGATAAATCTTCCAAGCACCCGGATCAAGCTTCGCGGCCTGCATCGCCCCACCTCCAGCCCAGAGAATCAATAAGCCTGCGCTCAAAAGCCGAAGCCGGCTCCAACTTCCCATCCTCACGCTCATATCAATCGCTCAATTTCTAACACGCGGACCCCAAGTTACCCCAAAGCAGAAACCACGCCAACACAGAAAGCGGCGTATCAAAATCAGAAATTTGCAAAGCAGAAAGCAGAAATCCAGTTCATCCTTTTCCTTTCGTCCGATTGATGATGGTGGTGAAAATCGCTATCAACTCCGATGATTCCTGCTCCAATGGCTGCGTAAGTTTCGGTTCGATCCCACACTCTTCACGAAGCAGTTCAAGCCAGAGTTGGCTTTCGTCGGCTTCCTGGAGCGCCCCGCCGAGCTTGGATACGAACTCCTCATCTGATCGCGCGCGAGAGGCTTCGCGCACATGCGCGGCAACTGAAGTTCCTGACCGCAGCAGTTGTTTGCCGAGGACTCGAACTTCGTCGCGTGCTTTGGGCAGCTTGACATACAAGCGAATGACACCAGCCGCAAAAGCCTTTGTCCGATCTCGAAATTCGTTTGAAAGTCGTCCTTTCATTTCAGTTTTCCCGATTTCTGCTTTGGTCTTCTCTTTCTACTTTGGTTTTCAGCCCTGCCTACCGCTCGATGACGCGCTGCTTCAAAAAAGCCGCCGGATTGCCCTGATAAATCCCAAACGGCTCAAGGTCCTTCGTAGCAATAGAGCCGGCCGCCAGCACGGCATGGTTGCCAACCTTGACGCCGGGGCCAACCCACGCGGCGGCGCCAATCCACGCGCCATCTTCCACGGTGATCGGTTTCGTGATTAAATCGAATGCAGGGAGTTTATGGTTATGACTGCCCGTGCAGAGAAAGGCGCGCTGCGAAATGCACACATTATTCCCAATGTTGATTCGCTCCAGATTCAACAACCAGCACTCCTCGCCCAACCAGACATGGTCCCCAATCTCCAGTTTCCACGGAAACGTGATTTTGACTTGTGGCTTGATGGTAACATTGCGTCCAATCCGGGCGCCAAACGCGCGCAACACCGTTCGTTTGAGAGGCGACAGGCTGAATGGGCACAATCGAAACAGGAACAGGCTGAGGATGAGCCAGAGTCCTTCCTTGAGAATCCCAGCCCCGCGGTCAAAGCCCGCTGGACGGTAGCCGGACAGGTCAACTTGGTTCAATCCCATAAGTTCTATCCTCGTAATCCTGTAATCCGCGGTTAAAGAATTCCTGTTCAGTCCACATAAACGCAATCCGGCCTCGAAGCTCCCCGCACGAGCCATTCACAAACCGTACGCAACTGCCTGGCGATTGTGCGCCAGCCAAACATTTCCTCCGTCAAGCGCAGCCCGTTCCGCCCAAGTTCGTTTAACTCCTGCGCGCTCATGCCAAAGAGTTCAGTCAAACCGTGAGCAATTCCTTCAACGTCGGTCGTAATCCTGATGCCGGCACGCACCGAAAAACCCTCGGGCAAGTTGCATTCCGGCGTCATCACCACCGGCTTCCCGTAAGCCCATGCTTCCAAAATCGCCATTGGCAACCCTTCGCTAAAGGATGGCAGGATGAAGGCGTCACAATAATGATAACAGGCGGCCTTGGCATCATCAAACTGGGGACCCAGAAAGACAACGGACGGTGGCGAAGCGGGTTCGGAGTTCGGAGTTCGGAGTTCGGAGTTGCCGCGCACATCTGCCCAACGGATGTCTGACTCCGTGGCCAGGCGCTTGAGTTCGTCCTCATGGCCGCCCTGGTCCCAACCGGCGAGGGCCAGAACCCATTCTGACATCTGAACTCTGGCGTCGGACCTCTGAACTGCTTTCCACGCCTTTATCAAGTTGACCAGCCCTTTCTTCGGATGGAGGCGTCCCAGATAAAGCAAAACCTTCCGTCCTGGTTCGACGTAGCCCGCCCACGGCGGCTTTCCGATCTCCGATCTCCGATCTCCGATCTCCGGTAGATCCACTCCATTGGGAACAATGCAAATCGGATTCTTCAGGCCAAAAGCGCGTATCGCCCTGGCTTCCGACTCGCACAGGGCTCGCAGACAGGCGGCATTTTGGAGATGCTCCTGTTCGTAAAAAAACAGAGCCAGTTTCTTTTTCCACGCCGAATTTTTCACTGCCCAGGGATCAAGCATTCCGTGGGGGGCAATGATTTCCGGTTTATCATATTGACGGCACCATTCGTGGGCGCTGCGTGAAGGCCAACTCCAAAGACCGGCTCGATAAAGCAAATCCGCCGGTTCCGCCAGCAGCCGGGAGCGGAAAGGAGTTGAACGCCCGAGCGCACCCGGCCAGCCAGCCGGGAAACTTTCAGGCACAATCGGCAGCCACGCACTGGCATCCAGCACCGAAAACTCATCCGCCAGCGAAAAGGCTGAAACCCTGATACCGGTGACTTCCAAAGATTGCCACAAGCGCCGCTCGGCATCGAAAAGCCCGCCCGCCGCGCGCGAAATGGAATCAATGACGACGTTGATTTTCAACGGGCAAGTAAGACTCGCAAGAGCAAGCGATCAATCAGGCTGGCGCTCGGTGGAGGAGTGCGCAGCACTGGTTTGGTATTTCGGCGAAACGGTGCTCCGGTGTTTCAGTAACAGAACGATTCGTGACGATTGATCATGCTACCAAGTAATCGTCCAATTTGCTGCAATTGCTGGAGCAATCGTTCGTGGTCCGCCGCGGAAACATATCCGCAAGCTTTCGCCGTCTTAAGCCAATGCAACGTTTCCTGCTATTCCCCATCAGCATCGGTCAATTTGGATAAAAAGTGAGCGGGATACCTCCGCTTTGCCCACGACTCTGAGATATTGGCTCCAATGGACCGGGACGAACGGCGGATTTGATCCGTGAGGGAGTAATCTTCCGCTTTGGGCCAGCGCTTGCTGAGGCCGAACAGGTCTTGTTGCAACGCGAAGGTCGTCTGATAAACCTCAAGTTCACCGAATGAATTCACTTTGTTCATAGGTTCGGTATTCCGGTGTTTAGGTGGGGTGGTATTTCGGTTTTTCAGTGCGACGGTGTTACGGCTACTGGTTTAACAAAACACAGGTTCACTGTTTTATCGAAACACTGGTTTACAGGTTCACCGAAACACCACTATCTCCTCAACATCGCTTTCAAAATCATTCTTTGCGGCAAAGTTGGTTTTACCGGGCCGACACGCAGGGCACACTCAACTGCTTGTTCGAGTCCCGACGCAAACCGCTCCGGTCCCCAGTTGGAAATGATGCGGTGGCTCTCCGAGCCAAATTCTGAAAGCGGAAAGTTGAAAGCAGCCTCCGGCCCTGAGGGGCCTACGCCCCGGAGGGAAATCTTCAACATCAATTGCGCGAGGGCTTCGACGTTGCAGGGGTCAAAGGTGAAGCCGTTGACACCGTCTTTCACAAGATCCATTGCGCAACCACAGCGGTTTGAAACCAACACCGGCAAACCGGAGGCCATTGCTTCGTTCACTACCAGTCCCCACTGCTCCGTCGTGCTGGCGTGGATGAATGCTTTGGCAAGCCCGTAGTACGCGGGCAGGTCAGGATACTGTTTGAAGCCGGGCAGCAGCACGGAGTCGTCCAGGCCAAGCGAAGATCGAAGATTGTAGATGGAAGAGCGCAGCGGGCCGTCACCCAGTAAGACCAAAGACCATGGGCTAAAAGCTGAAAGCTGAAATTTATTTTGGTTTTCTACTTTCCCCGGCCCGTGAAGTCCGGTCCCCACTTCACCGGGTTGCTTTCTGATTTCAACATTTTCCCCAACGCTTTCCAAGCTCCTATCTTCTATCTCCGATCTCCGGGCGAGAGCCCGGTATCTCGCATACGCTTCAATCAATCGCGGCAGATTCTTTTTCTCAACGAACCTGGCAGATGCGAGAAAATATTTCTCCGGCAAACCATATTTATTTCTGCTTTCTTCTTTCAGCATTTCAGCTTTTTTCTTGAAATACTCATTGTCCACCGCGTCATAACCGGGAAACACACGCTCCTCCGGCATCCCCAGCTTGACCATGTAATCCTTGTGCGGACGCCCGGCGACCAGCGCCGCCGAACACAACCCGACAATCCGCCGCTTGACGGCCTCTTTCCACCATTTGCGTTCATAGTCCCACTGCGTAGTATCGGACATCACCACCGTCGGCACCGCTTCATCGCAACACCATTTCAACGCTACCAGCGCGCAGCGGTCATGCCAGCCGGGGACAGCAACCACTTCAGGTCGCAATTCCGACAACACCGTTCGCACCCGGGCCGCGACCCTTTCCGCTGACTGCTGTTCCACCGGCACGCCGTTGAAGAGAGTGACCCGCTCGAAACCTTCCTGCCCCGCCACTTCGTCCCACGCGTAGAACGGATCCACGTTTGAATACTCTACCACGGTGACCCGCATTTGCTGACCCGCCGCCCGCAACCGGGCGAAGTGGTAGGGACCAACCCGGTAAAACAATACTGCCACCCGCGTTTGTTTGGAGCTCATTTTTCTGACTTCCGCCCTCTGACCTTCGACTTCTGCTTTCTACTTTCTAATTTCTGATTTTACTACTCACCCTGGCTGATTTGTCACAGGACTTATTCTGTGTTGTCCCGATCCCGTTCGCACATGTCTTTTTTTGAAGACCGAACGCGTTTGAGATTGATCGGCGGCCACGGCCATCAACATCCATAATGCCCAAAACGTTTTGTAAAACGGGAACGAGAGGCTCATCCAGAAGACGAACACTGCAAAGTGTGCGAGCAGGAAGGGTAGATAGCGGATGTAATTTCCACTTTGCCACATCTTAATGGCTGGCCAAAAGAAAAACATTGCCAGAAGCAACATTTCCGGGATGCCGCACGCGCGGCCGAAATCCAGAAAATTGTTGTGCGACAGATAAGATCCTCCCTCCGCGTATTCCGACGTAATGACCTCCTGGTCGCCGGTGACCCGGATGCCGAAGAGGGGATATTTCATAATGGTATTGATAGAATCATGCCACACTCCAGTGCGCGAAGCAGCGGCACCCTCCTCCTTCGAGGTTTCATCATAGTATTGCGCCAGAGAAGACACCTTCGTGCGAAGTTGAAAGGCATCAACGGCAAACAGAATCGCAGCCACACACACAGCCAGCACCACAGTGTTGATCAACTTGCGGAATCGCGGGTTTGAAAAAGCGCCGGCCCTTTTCGCCAGCCACAATGCCCAAAGGAAAGCAGCCAAAACAAGAACAAAACCGGCATAAGCGCCGTGGGTCATGGTGGAAACCAAAGGTGGGAGCGCTGCCACAATCAACCCCGCCGTCAGCGGCGACAACCATTTGGGCGTGGCCCGGGCATTCCGTGACGATGCCAATGAAACCTGCAAACCCAGGAGTCCCGACACTCCAATCAGGAGCGCTGGCCACACCATCACCGCATCGGCACGCACGCTGCCCATGCGAGCAAAACCTTCCCGCTCTCCACCCCAATCCTGAATCTGCACAGGCAGTCCGGTCTGATAACACCAATAGGCAGCCATGACGAGCAATGAACCCATGCAAAGACCCATCAGACATTTCAGATATTGACCGCGCGCCTCCCCAGCCAGTTGGCAGGCAATCACTGAATACATCAGAGCTTTCATGTATTCGCTGTTGGGCAGGTAGATCGCTTCCTGGGTCAGCACCCAGAACCAGACCAGCCATGGCAACACCGGCCACAAAAGCCCGATTTTACCGAGGCTTAAACGTTGATACCGCAGTAATACCACTGGCAACCAAATCAAAACCCCGATTTGCGCCGGATTAAAACGGGTGCCCTCGGGAAACGGGAGGAATTGGGTGGTGGCGGCGAAGAAAAAACCGCTGACGGGAGACAGGTAGGAAATGGCGCCGAACAGCGCCGTCAATGGAATCGCCAGGCTGGAATTCAGTATCGGACTCAAGTGTAGAGCCACGGCCAGCACCGTGGCACAAATCAACAAACTAATTTCAAACCAGCTCAACCGGCAATCCCAATAGGGTTCGACTGCGGATTGGTCTCTGCTCACACGAATCTTTTTCGGGTGCGCTGCGCGGAATGAAGTGGCGGTTGCTGGCATGGTTATCAAGTTCTGGTCGCCTTGACGTAGCGACACCAAGCCAAAGCCTGCTTGAACCGGCAAGGCGTTCGTTCTCTCCAAAGTGTTAAGGAGAGCCAGAGTCCTGCCAGTGTGCCTCTTGCTTTCGCTCCAAAATTCCGACTGCGATACAACGAACGCCGGATCGAGCGTGCCAGACCATGCGGCAGGCCAAACCAAAGCGGCATGTTAAGCGAAGACATCAAAATGCTATTGCGCGCGTATAGATAATCGTATTCCCGTTCATTCCGGTACTCGTTGGGTGTCTCAAAATGGTTGTGGTGGACGACCACGGCCGGATCATACCAGATTTGCAAGCCTTTCATCTGAATTCGCATCGAAAGTTCCGGCTCTTCGTAGCCATAGATGAAGAAACCGCGATAACCGTCCAATCCCATGATTGTTGGGATGTGAAACAAACTGGCTCCACCATGGAATGAGTGTGAAGAACCTTCGCTAATTTCCGTGGGAGGCGAGCGTCGCTGTGTCGGGACATCCAGACATTGAAATGTAATGACGGCCCGGCGGAGTTCTTTGCGATGTTCCATATGCCGCACCAAACCAGCAGTCGAGGTCAGAAAACAATCGTCATCCAGAAACAAGCCGAACTCTTTTTCACAGGCGCGCATCAGCACATTGCGCCCCTGCGCTTGCCCTACTCGGGTCTGGCCGCGGATGACCCTGCCCTGAGGCCAATCCTGCACTGCTTTCTTGGTCGCTTCCGGATCAGTCGAGCAATCGTCATAGACCCAGAGGACCGTTTCCCCTAGGCCCGCCTTGCGCAACTCTTGAAGTGTAGTCGCCAGTATCCCCGGCCGGTTCCGGGTGGGAATCAATATCGCCAGTTTGTCCAAAGGCTTGTTCATGCGCTACCCTGGTAAACCGCATGGTAACGGGAGACAATCTTTGAGATTTCAAAACGTTCTTCGAAGTCACTGCGGGCTTGTGCGCTCATGGCCCCCAGCAATCCGCAGTCATCCACCAGGCGCTGAAGCGCAAGTGCCAGGGCCTCAACTGTGCGCGGGACCAGAAACCCGTTCTTGCTGTCCGTTACCACTTCCGGCACCCCGCCGACCGGCGTGGCAGTTACGGGTAACCCAACGGAAAACGCCTCGATGATCGCCATCGGCAAACCTTCCTGTTCGGACATCAAGACCAGCGTGTCGAGCTCTTTCATTACCGTTTCCCTCGGGTTGGCGACGAATCCTTTGTAGTTCAGCCAACCGCCGCTGCTTTGGGCCAGCTCTCGTGCCAGTTCGGCATCGCTTCCCCGACCGGCCAGCACAACATTTATTGCAACGCCGGCCGCCCGCAGCTTGCCGGCGGCCTCGACCAGCATCCGCCACCCCTTCGCTGGCACGATGCTTCCGACGTGTCCCACTGTGAATGTTTTTGCCCCGTTAAGGCGTGGACAGGCTCGGCCCGCTGTGTCACCAATTCCGTTCGGAACGATCTTGAATTGGGCCGGACTTAGTTTTAACAACGCCTCTGCTCGTTTGAGGTTTGCCTTGTCCACCGACGTGAGAATTGCCTTATATTTGACAAGCCTCCCGGCCATCCACTCGTGAATCCGCCGCCGGACTGGCTGGCGTCGGAAATGGGCGTTGACACCATGGAACGTGACCACAACTTTTGCCCTCGCCTGCTCCACACTGCCCAGCGGCAGAAAAACTCCGGAGAGCCAGGCGTTGTGAAAATGAATAATGCAGAATTCCGCTCCCGCACGAGTCCGCAAGTCCTCTATCCAGTCGTCCAATGGCGGGCGGTGGATTCGCTGCCAAAGGAATTGGGCGGTCCCAAACACCTTCGGAGTGCTCGCCATGTAGTTTAGCAGCCCGCATGACTGGAGTTCCTCCCGGCAAGAAGCAGGCCAATTCCTGTCTGAAACAATGCCAATTCCGACAGCGGGATAAAGGCCGGATTGACCCTGCGCCTTCGCCAGCTCCTTCATGACACTCCAGACCCCGGTTACGGGATTAAGGGCGACGTGCAAGACGGCAGTTTTGGGTTGATCAGACATTAAAAATAAAAAGCTGACACGCTGAAAACTGAAATTAGACCCCGTTTTTTCTAAGTTTCGACACCATGGTTGTGAAGATGGCCATAAGTTCATCCGTTTCGCGTAACAGCGGATCGAGTATCTCACCCTGAATACCGCAGTCATCGCGCAACAATTCCAGCCAGAGTTGGGATTCGTCCGCCTCCTGCAGCAGTCCATCGAGTTTGGAGCAAAACTCGGAATCGGAACGGGCCCGCGAAGCTTCACGGGCGTGTGCTGCCACCGACGTTCCCGAACGCAACAATTGTTTTCCCAGCACCCTCACTTCCTCACCCTCTTTCGGCAATGTCACATAGAACCGGATAATCGCCGACGCGTAGTTCTTGGTTCGTTCGCGCAATTCTTCTGATAATCTGCTCATTTCAGCTTTTGTTATTTCAGCGTTTCAGTTTTTCAGCATGTTAGCGTTTCCCTGAATGTTTTTCGATTATGCCCACGAGTTTCGTCCCGTAGGTGTCAATCGTGAAGGCTCTGGATGCCTCAATGCAACGCGGCGACATTTCAGCCGCGAGCCTTGGATTGCGCGCAAACTGCAGGATGGCCTTAGCCAGTGCCTGTGAATCACGAGGCGGAATGATGAAACCGGTTTTGGCTTCTTCCACTACCCGCCCGCAATTCGGCGTGGTAATCACAGGCAGACCATGTGCTAACGCCTCCAGTTGCGTGAGTGCAAAACCATCGGAGAGCGTGGGCAGAACAAAAACATCCGCCTGCCGATACCACTCCGTCGCACGGTCGCGGCTCACAGGGCCGTGAAAGGTGATATTGCTCGGTGCAGAAACCACCGCTCCCGGCAAAATTCCAATCGGCCCAACGACATCGAAATGCACCGGCTCATTCGCCAGCAACTTTGCCGCCTCCATCAGATAATGAATCCCCTTGCGCACGTTCACCTGGCCGAGGAACAGCACGCGAAGCGGTGTTTCGGTGTTTCGGTGCTTCGGTGTTTCAAATTTCAGCGTTTCTGCCTTCAGCTTTTCAGCGTTTTCCTCAAACGCCAGCGGAAGAATTTCAATCTTAGCGGGGTTGACGCCTTCTGACACCAGAGCCTCCCGGCTCCATTCGGAGTTCACGAGGATTACGTCAGCAAGTTCCCATTCACGCCGTGCTCGATCAAAATGGCTGGTGGGAAAAGGAGGCGGTGTGCCAGCCAACTCGGGGTGCTTGGCCATTTCTTCGGCAACGATCCGAAATTCCACCGGCCCAGGGTCAATTTGATCCACCACCGTGAATACGCCGCTTTTCTTTTCAACCTCCAGCATTTCCAGACTCGCGTAGGAGTAACCGAAAAAGGCATCATGCTTCGGGAGCGGGAGCCGGGTCACGGCCCGGGCAAAAGCCGCGTCGGTCTGATCGAAACCTTCGAAGGCTCGACCTGCCGCATACATGCGCCGCACCTTCCATTTCCAGAGCAGGCTGCGAAAGGGAAATGCGCGGACCAGTTCATCAGGAATCCCCTCCGCCCGCGCCGACAAAGCCGCCTGCCACCGCCGCCCGAAAAGCTGAAAAGCTAAAATGCTGAAACGCTGAAGTAATTTCAGATTTTCAGTTTTCAGTATCTCAGCTTTTTGCTTTCCAAACGCATACCAATCCGTAACTAGGCCCGCGAGCATCCCCCGCTGGTGCAACGCGCGTGCCGCTGCATAATGTTCCCGGGCACCAATCTGGGAAACCAGGGTTCTCACCGTGATTGGACCATTTGCATGTTAGGAACCTTAAACGAGTAATTTGAGCCGATCAAAGAACGGCTGCGCAATGTGCTCTGGCGAGAATTCAGACTGATATTCCGTCAGGCGCGTGGAATTGACCTTTTCATTACGCCCGGCAAACAGCCGGCAAATCGCTTCGGCGACCGCTTCCGGCGAGGAAAATGGGACGAATTCCCCGCCACCATACTTCGCGGTCAACCTCGCCATTTCGCTATCTACGGCACTCAACATGAGCATCGGACGCCCCGCACAAACCGAGTGTGGAAACTTTGAAAGAATGAACGGCGAATAGGAAAGGCCGAGATCGGTGTCCACAATCATATTCACATCCACCTGTTGCTGCAAATCGGCGGCGTCTCTTGGACTTAAATTGCCGACGTGTCGTATATCAAGCCGTTCAAAGGCTGGACTGGAGCGGCACAGGCGGAGAGTTTCTTCGTCCACATGGCCGTATTGCAGGAAGCGAATTTCTGGATGGCGTTCCATCGCCAGCAGTGCGCCTTTCAGAAGCAAATCCGGCCGTCTGCGCGCCATCATCGTGCCGATATGGGCGATCACGAATTCATCCGGCTTGCGATCCAGTTTGAAGCCTCCACGTTTGAGCTTGGGCAAGGCAAGATGGGTGACAACTTCCGCCTTGTGGCGAAATGAATATCCGGATTTCTCCTCAATATATCGTGTGGCATTCGGGCAGGTGACCGTGATCAGGTCGGCATTCTTCAAGATGCGTCTGGCCCAGCGACGATTGACGGGCCGGACAAAGCGGGAATACCAATGGTTTTGCCACTCGAACGGCGGATACGGGTCGCTGAAATGCGCGACCCACGCCTTGGCATCTTGGCGACAATAATAACCCACCAAATTGGAAGCCATGGGAAATGCGCGAGTCAACAAAATGGGGTTTTCATATTGCTGGAGAATAGCGCGGGTCGTCTTGATGGCCGGTGCAATCCATTCAACCCGCTGGCTGTGAAATTGAAATCTTGCGCCCACCGCCAGACGCGCAAAGCGGCCCGCCTTGGCGCGCACATAAGTGGTCTGGATACGCTTGTCCATCAACTCGGCACAAATGGATGGCTCCAACGAGGGGGGCAAATCGGCGGCGACGAGATGGACATTGGCCCCGCACCCCACCAACGCAGAGAGCAGCCGCGCGGTGCAGAGCGCCTCCGCATCATTCAGTGGCGGGGCGTTATGGGAGACACATACAATGTCCACAGTTTATTCTTTTCCCACAAGGTTCTTAAGACATGAGTCACCCACACTGTTCCAACTCCAATGTGCAGCGCAGAAAGAGCGAGCAGCGCTCCCGATTTGGGCCAGTTTGGCTGGTGTATTGAGGATTTGTGCTATGTGTCCGCCAATCTCCGCTGGTGTGGCCTCCGGGCGGATCAGCCAGCCCGTTACGCCGTCGCGAATCATTTCCGGGATCCCGCCCACTGCTGAGGCCAAGGTGGCTTTGCCATAGCTGGCTGCTTCGGGAATCACCAGCGGGGTCAGGTCTGAGCGGCTCAATAAAGTCTGCGCGCCTGCCCGCGACAACACTTCCGCAAAACGCCGGCGAGCCGCATCCTGCTGCAAATCCAGCCAACCGCACCATTCCACAAACGGCAGTGCCAGCACATCCGGCGGCGGCTTTGCCCCGATGAATTTGATGTCCACCTCCGCACCAAGTTTTCGCGCGGCAGCCACGGAGTCCACCGCCAGTCGTCCGCCTTTGCGCTCAAAGTCTCCCGCAATCATCACCAGAAAATTCTCGTAACGCACCGGCTCGATTGGCGGCGGCACAGCGCCCGGCCCGGTGCCGACGAAGCGCACGCGATCATTTGGAATATGATATTCCTTTGCAATACGATCCGCCACCCATTGTGAGGAACACCATACGCCAGCCGCTCGGCGCAAGAATTCCGCTTCGGCGGCGCAGATGCGCTCGATTTCAGAGCGGGCATGGGTATGATCCTGGTTGTATTCCCAGTAATGGATAAAAAACGCGCCATCAGTGTAGATGAAATACGGTTGTGACGGTCGGCAGTTTACGAAAGGCAATGCGCCAAAGAACACAACCGGCTGCGAACCACCAGTTGGAAGTTTTGATTCCACGACTCGTGCATAAGCCTCCAAGCGTGAGTCTGAGTAATAGGCATACCGTCGCGGAATTCTCAACTCCTTCTGGACACGGCTGATCCATTTGCCGACAAACTCTTCGGCCACTTCCACCGGCGCAATTCGAGTTGCCGGCCCCAGCCGTTGCTCCAATGCCCGGAGCAGGTGAAACTGCATCGCCTTCCAGCCGCCACGCGCGTCATCGGTAGCGTAAGGGGAAACCCAGGTGAATGTGCATGCGGGCATCCGAAACTATTTCTGCACTTGCTGACTCCCTTTTGATTCCTCGCCCGGCCCTTCTGTTAAGTGCCTCATAATATATGCCTCCTGCCCTCGAACCCAATCGAGAATTTTTAACTTGATAGCAGCACAATCTTTTTCGCGGCTTGCCGCGAGGTTGTGCTGTTCGCTTGGGTCATGGCGCATGTCGAAGACTTCCCACTTCCGGGATTCCGCATCATATATCCATTCCATGCTGTTGTCCCGATAGCCAAACAACTCCCGTCCGACAGACGTGTGAAGGAATATTCCATCAGGACGATGTTGACTGAACAAGCTCGTCCCCTGCCAGCCTTTCGGTGTGTCAATACCGAGAATGTCCAGGGCCGTAGCGGGCACATCTAGCAAACTTCCGATCAACTCTTTTTTCTGGCCGGAAAACAGCCGTTTGTTGATAAACAGGCATGGCACATGGATATCGCCGTCGTAGATGTGGTTTGCGTGCAATCCCATGAGGCTCCGGCTCTCATCAAACACCTCGCCGTGATCTCCCACGACGACCACCAGGGTGTCATCTGCCAGATGGGCGGTTTCAAGGCTGCCCATCAGGATGAAAAATGCTCTGTCCGATTCCATCGCCGCATTAAGATAACGGTTGAAGTTTAGGTTCTTAGATCCAAATTCTGTCTGCTGATTTCCACACAACCAGTAAGGGACATGCGTTTGTGCGGTCCAAGCAACCGCGAAGAATGGACGATTGGTATCTGCTAATATCCAATCCACCATCGAACCAATCGTGCAGTCGTCACACGACCCGTCTGCATCCACTCCTCCCGCACTAATGACAGGACAACGATCCTGCCGCTTGCGGCAATCCTCCAAAACATCAAATCCTCGATTCGAAAGGAATTCATCGCCTCTGGCAAATCGCAAATCACCGCCATGGAACCAAGCGGTTCGATACTGACGGGCCTTGAGAAGCGAACTCAAGGAGGTTAGATTCAGGTGAGGGTAGTCTTTAGTTATGCTCCCGGGTGAAGGCAAAGGGTAGATGCCGCAAAGCAGTGAAACGATGGTTTTGTCCGTCTGTGGAAATGTTGCAAAAATGTTTTGAAACTGCACCGCATTCGTCTGATACCTCGAAAGTGTCAGTGTGACCGGATAAGCACCGCCGCAAAGTTTTAGATATTTGGCTCCAACAGATTCCATCACAAAAAAGATGATGTTCCTGGGCGGATGTGACTTGACCCCCCAGATGGCGGCGAATGTCGCCGTCTTGGGTGGCGGGTCTTCGCCGGTAACGGCCTTGCTGTTTTGGGCGGCAACGAATTCATTGCGGAAAATGCATGAGCGGAGAAATGTCCAGGCGGCATTTTGCACTTTGCTTGGATCCCAGTCGGTGTGCGACAGGTGCATTCCCGCCGTTGGAAAATATACCGCCCCCGCCAGGAGGATCATAAAAACTGGGGTCCAGCGGTTCCGGATGACCACGGCAAGCAGGATAAGGGTGTGAATGAGAAAATATCTGATGGCGGCAAACAGGAACAGCACAACCAATCCGTAGCAAATGGTTCCGCCGGTTATTTCCGATTTGACAGCCGTCTGGGCGTCCAAACCCATAAGGAAATCAGAATATGCCAGCCATGAGTAGGTCAGCGGTTGTCCCAGCCACCAAACGGTTTTGATGTTGGTAAGCCCGAAGAGAACACTGAATGTGATTAAACCCAGATGAATGCGCGCCAACCAAGTTGCCAGTCTTGCCCCGGCAGCAACAATCAAAAGCATGGTCAGCACACACAGGGAGCCGACGAACAGCAAATCGTAATAGCCGACCACTGCCAGGGTTGGGAGCGACCTCAAGTTATAGCCAAAGCCTACCAACGTAAAACGACAGATTAGCAGTGCAAAACCAGCAGCGAATGATGTGGCGATCACCTTGTAGGCAGCATCCCATTGGTGGCTGTGCCTCTCCATGGCGGCGACGGTCTTTGCCGGCGGCTTACTGGTGGGTGACGGCATATTCAAAACGGGATTTCAGCTTGAGAAAATGTTTTTCAAACAGATGCCAGCTTGCCCAGCTCACGAGAAACACCGCACCCAGCAACAACGGGAATTCACACGCGAGATACAGATCGGGGTGCGTTGTTGCCAGCGACACGTTCGGGCGCAGCAGGCCAGTGAGCTGGATATAGATGATCGGGTGGAAGACATACATGGCGTAGCTGTATTTGCCGCACCAGCGAAGGATGGGCAGGCAAAAAAGACGTTCCAACCATTGCCAACGCCCAGGCCCGACAGTCGCCCCCAGCAGCGCCGTGTAGGCGACGGCCACGAGCAGATATTTTATGGTTTGCATCACAAAGAGTCCCTTGCCGGAAGTCAACGGATAGAGGACCAGCAAGGCCGGGCCGAGAATCATCAGTGTCCAGCGACAGGTTTGATGCGCCGTTTCGGCCAGTTCCGGTCGCCGCACCACCACGGCGAGCAGCGCCCCCAGCGCCAGCGCATCCAGGCGGCACGGCGAAAACCAAAAAATGTTGTCCGCTCCCACGAAAGGAATCAGCAGCAGGCGACAACCCATGGCGGCAGCGATGACAGCCAGCAAAACTTTGGGCAGACGCCGCTCGTCGCAGAGCAGCACAAGGCAGGGCCAGAACAGGTAAAAATGTTCCTCCACACCAAGCGACCAGAAATGTCCCGGCTCTCCGACCTGATGCGGCCAGAATGTCATACCCACATTCTGGAGATAGGGAAAATACCACCACATCATGCCGAAAGTTTCGTGAATTCCAGAATGGATCCACCCGGCGGCAAAGTATCCACACACCACCAGGTAGTAGAGCGGCAGAATCCGCACGGCACGGCGCACATAAAAATTGCGGAGAAAATGCGGTGTTCCCTTTGCATTGAGCAAGATGCCGGTGATGAGAAAGCCTGAAAGCACGAAAAATAAATCCACCCCGGTCTGGCCTCCGGCGAGAAAACGCAGCTTCAGCCGCAGCCCTTCTCCCCCGGCAAATTGATAGAGTGATTGCCAGAAATGAAACGTCAGGATCATCAATACCGCCACACCGCGGATGCCGTCCAGCGCCGGCAGGCGCGACTCCGCCAGATGACTGGCCGGCAGGTCGGCTGCGGCAGGCAACGGATTGGGCGAGCGCGCACTCATGCCAGTACAACCCACTTAGTTTGCAGCGATGCCTCGATAACATTTCGCCATTTCTGCTGCCACGTCAGCCATGGTGCGAAGGGGCGAACTCGTTCGTTTCTTGCTCCACGCTCCCTGCTTCCACAGCGCAAGCGCGTCCGTCAGCGCCGCGTGCCAGGCAGCCGGTGTATTCGGTTCCACAATGCGCCCATGTTCGCGCAGCAGGTTCAACTGCCCAAGCCGGTTTGACCCATAGACTGGCACACCCAGAGCGAGCGCTTCCAGCAACGTGAGCGGGCCGGTTTCCATCCAAACGGAAGGAATGGCGAGCAGGGACAGCCGTTGGTATTCGGCCAGCGTGTCGCTAAAAGATTTTTTCGGCACCAGTTCAATCCGCGAATCCGCCTGTGCGAGTTGTTGGAGACGACGAGCATACGGTAAGTCGGTGTGGTCTGTATCCCAGCCGACGATACGCAAGCGCGCCTCGTCCGCCTTCATCTTCGAAAAACCCTCCATCAAAATGTGGGGCCCCTTGATCTCCACGGCGCGCCCCACAAAGCCGACAACGAACTCTTTACCCGTGGAGGTTCGATCCAAATTGTAGGAGCCGACGTGAGGAGGCTCTGATTGCCCAAGGATTTGAGCCTCGTTACCTCGGCTGCTACGAGGTTTTGAAATGATTATTGATTCCTGGCGGAGCGCATCGGCGACTGCGTTGGGCACACCTTGCGGACAATGGAAAATGGATTCTTCCCGCGCGCCGTTGATCCGGAGGACGGGGCCGCTCCAGTCGCAGCAGGAAACCACCAGGTTACATTCCGCAAGGAAACTGCGGAGCACGCGACGGTATCGCGACGTGTCGTAAAAAAACGCGGAGCGACGCCGAAACGATGTGTTTCCCGCCGGCAGTGCTGCCCATCCCGCCACCAGCGAGACTGCCGCGGCTGCATGACCTGCGAGCATCCCCATCCCGAGCCGTTCCCCTGACTGGCAGGCGGAACAGCGCCATGCCCGCACTTCGCCGTCGCATATTTCCCCACCACGGAGCAATAGTGTGTTATTACGGCAAGTCCAGGCCGGGCTGTGGTAGGTGAAGGCATACCGAATGCCGCGCTGTTTGCCGAGCCGCGCAAACAAGGCCTCGGTTAAACCGAATGTGTGGAAATGCAGCCAGTCCGGCTTTTCCGTTTCCAGCAACCGCACAGCAGTTTCCTGAAATTCCGGTGGCGGCATGTCCACCCGCATCGGCGGTGCGGGTAGGATAATGATCCGCACGCCTTCCGATTCCAACGTTTCAGTTGCACGTCCCGGCTTGAGCCAGCCGATGGTATTTTGAATTCCGGCACTTTCCAGTCCGCGAATCAAATCGAGGATATACCGCTCCGTGCCACCAATGGTTTCGGTGTGGCAATACTCGGTGACGTGAAGGATGCGCACGGGTGGTTAGCGCGGCCATGAAAGCGCCTGAGAGGCGCGTCCGAGGGTCATTTGCTGGTGCAGCTCGTGCAGGTCGCCAGCTATGGCTGGATGCTGTTGCCGGAGTTCGGCTGAAGGGCCGCGCCATTGGCCGAGTTGCCAGCGGCAGAAATCTTTCAGGCCGATCAGCCAGGAGAGCAGTGAGCGGGCCTTCCAATCGTAACATTTGCGCATGGCAGCCTGGCCATGCCCGATGCCTCGATAAAGCCGGAGTAGATATTTTTTATCCATCCGGCTCGCCGGCAAAACATGTTCGATTTGCAAGGTGGGAACATACCAACATTCCCAGCCCATTTGATGTGCGACTACCGAGATCGCGAGGTCGTCACCGCCGATCAGATTTGCCCCTTTACGGCCAGTAACCGTATTGGCCAATGTGGAAGACGCAAAAATGTCTCGTAAAACATCCCGGCGGACACAAAGACCGGCACCAACCACCCCCCCGCCCACGGCGCAATGGCACTGTGCCGTTTCCCCCAGGTCACAAATTGCCAATGCAAACGGGGCAACCGCTTCGGCAAGCGGCGTGGGTTTAACTTCCCAGCGTGGCAATACTTTCCCGCCAATGACACCCGCCTGAGGTCGTTCTGAAAAGGCTTGGATGACAGTGGCAACAAAATCCGGTGCAGGGATGTTGTCGTCATCCAGAAAACAAATGATTTCCCCGCGCGCTTCCCGTACGGCTCTGGCCCGCGCAGAGGAAAGTCCCGCCTGTTCTTCACGCACGACCCGTCCGCAACCGCCAAGTTTTTCCTTGATAAAGCGATTTGCGACCCCGCCGGTGCCATCCGTGCTGGCATTGTCAATCACCAGCACCTCCCAATCCTCACGCGGACAATCCTGTGCCGCCAGGGCTTCCAGCACCAAAGGAATGCGTTGCGCGCCGTTGAATGTGCAGATGCAGACACTCGCTTCGAGCGTTGGATTTCCAGTTGATGTCATCAGTGAAAGCTTGGTGGTGCTGCCGGATTTCAATTTGTGAAGCCCAGGCCATTGCTGAAACAATGCTGTTCCTATTTGGTGGCGGAACTGTATCCCAGCTTCGTCCTGGCCAGTTGCCAGACGTTGATGCCGAGCAAACGCTGTAACGCCCAAATGGAAACGACTGAAGCGGCAACCGTGAGCAGGACTCCCACTGCCATCCCCCAGGCTGGCGGCAATATGTTTATGCAAAGAAACCCCCCAGCCACAGCCAGCAGGGAAGGGACAAGGACCTGCAGGCAGTTTTTGGAAAAAGTGAAGCCAGAAAGCCTGCGCCCGATTATCAAATAGTAGAAAGTCAATACGAATACTGCCAGCGCAAAGGATATCCCGATGCCTTCCAATTTCCATAGTCGCATAGCAACAAACAGAAAGAGCAATCCCACGGAGGCTGAAATTGTTTCAGAGAGCGCATACAACTTTCCCTTCCCCTTGGCCAACTGCACCGTGGCAATCGGCCAGCTTACGACCTGCAAAACCACTCCGAGAACCTGCCAGCGGATGATGTCAGCCGCGCTAACGAAGGCTCCGGAATACAGGATTCGCAAGGCCAGCGGGGCCAGGGCCAAAACCGCGAGAACACCCGGTACGGCAATGAGCAATCCCATTTCAATCTGCTCATTCACCAGGCGGTTCATGGCCGGGTGGTCATTGGCCACGGCGGTGAGTCGGGGATAAAAATCCGCGCCCATCGCCTTCAAAACCATGCCAACATAGTAGCTGGAAAGCGTCCACGCCGCCGTATAAAGCCCCACCGCTGAGATGCCGATCAGGCTAATTATGAAAACCCGGCTTAAATAAGCGCCCAGTCCCAGCACCAGATTTTGAATCAGGAAGGCAAAACCCAGCGTCAACAGTCCGCGCGACTCAAACCACAATTCTCCCAACCGCATTTTGATCCGCGGGATTTCAATCTTGCGGGCATACCAATAGGAGAACAACACCGCCATGCCGGCGCTGACCACGAGATATAACGCGATGCCCCGTTCCCGCAAATAATACACCAGCACCACGCTGGCCAGCATGCCAAAGAAGGCTCCAGCCACTTGCGATTTGCCCAGATCCACGAGGCGCCGCAACCCTTGTATCAATGCGTATTGTCCGGTGGAAATCCCACCAAACAGCAGGGAGAGCGACATCAGGGCAATCGCCCCGGCATGTTGGCCGCTCCCAAAGGTGGAATAGCTCAACGGCACGCACAGCGCCAGTAGCACCCCCATGCCGAGAAAGCCCGAAAGCAATGAGGCCCAGCGTAGTGCCTGGACCGTGCGGGTAATCTTGTTCTGATCGCCGCTGGCCGCCGCTTCGGCAATCTGGCGCACCCCGCTCATCCCCAGGCCAAGACCGGTTACTCCGCCAACAAATCCGGTCACCGTCAAATAAGTGCCCGCCAACCCGAAGCCCGCAGGCGCCAGCAAAACCGCCAGCGCTTTGTTGCGGACAATACCGATCCCGATATTGGCCACCTGCGCGGCGCCAATCACGGCGGTGCTTTTGAATATTTGGCGGTAACTGGACACGAACACTAAAACACGGGCGCTATAAAAAGCTTAAAGCTGAAATGCTGACGTGCTGAAAAGCTAAAAGCAGCAAATCAAAAACAGAAAGTTATTTCAGTATTTCAGATTTTCAGCGTTTCAGGTTTTTGTGTTTCTGCTTTCCCAATTTCTGCTTTCTACTTTGGTTTTTCGGTCAATACTCAAACCGATAGTAGAGGTATTTGATGATTTCATTCTGGAAGGAGATATATCGCCCCGTACCGCCGATGGAACCCACATGGCAGTATTCGGAGATGTGGAGAATCTTCACGGAAGAAAACATCTACTTCACCGATTTTTTGTAAAGCGCCGCCGAATGTCTTCCTCCCATGGTGAATGCGTATTTGTAGCGCCCCAGGACCATTCTGGCGAAACGCGAGCCGCCAACCGCCAGTGAAAACCCCGCGATTCCGGCTTTGAGACGAAACTTTGCGATTGGTGTCATTTTTCTAGCACCGGCGAAAGCTTCCGCAGCTTGTTGGGGTGTGCCGAGCAGCAGGGATTCCAATCCAATTTCCCAGTAACGGATAGCAATCAGCTGCGCGATTTGGAAATTTGTTTCCGGTTTTGAAGACCAGGCCAGCGCTGCTTCACGACAGGCTTTGAGGTTGCGCTCGACTGCGTCCGGCCTGTGTGGATGATCATAGACGCCGCGCTGCTGATGTTCGCGGTTGATGACATAGGTCCCTGGCAGATGCGCGATTTTTGGACCTGTCGCCAGCAGACGCACTGCATACTCCCAGTCTTCAAATCGTGTGAGCTTTTCATTCCATGGCCCGCTTTCAAAACAAACGCGCCTCCGAAACAGACATGGCCAGGGTTCCCATGGAATATGTTCAATGAAAGAAATCTTTCGAAACTGCGCAGCCGCTTTTCCTTCAACCAGTTTGTTGGCTTCCGCCAGCGCGTTTTGGGCGGCGTCGGATTCAACAGATATCCAACCTGACCAAACCACGCCAAGATTTTCATCAGCCCGGAGCGCGGCAGCCTGATGTGAAATCTTCTCCCTGACCAGCAAGTCATCCGAATCAAGAAACTGGATGAATTCCCCGCGTGAAGACCGCAGTCCAAGGTTTCGGGCGGCGCAGGCGCCCCGGTTGGGTTCGTTCAAACAGGTGATTGAAAAATCTTGTTGCTCGGCGACAGCCGCCTGTTTCCGGCGGACTACCTCCGCTGTGTTGTCCGTGGAATTGCCGTCCGTGACCAGCACTTCAATCGGCCGATACGTCTCCGCCAAAACTGAGTCAATAGCTTCCCCCAGCAAATTCCCCCGATTGAAAGTGGGAATGATGACCGAAACCAAGCCGGGAACAAATCCGGGTTGCATCCAGGAACGGTCGTTCGTTGTCATGGCAATTCTCAGATCTCAGAAAACGTGGGGGTCAAAATCCGGCGACATCTGCACGCCATGTACGCCGGATGCTTTGACGGCAGGCGAGTTGATGAAATCACGCTTCATGATTGGTTGAACACCCGCGCAACGGCCCGCGATTGTAGCAAGGAATTATCACACTGACCGTATTTCCTGATCGGGATGTTTCCAACTTCAGCTATCTGCTGCGGAAAGACAGGCCTGTGTTTCTAAACGTTTTGCCAGACTCGCAGTTCCCAATCATTGCGGCATCGTGGCTGCGGCAGGCCCCACCACCGTTCGGGAACGGAGATCGGGAACTTCATCAACGATGTATCGGCCAATCTCCAGTGACGCCGTTGCTGCGGGTGATGGAGCGTTGCAGACATGGATGGCGGCTGACTCTTTGATGATCAAAAAGTCATCCACCAGACCGCCATCGGGCCGCAATGCCTGGGCGCGCACCCCCGCTTCGCCCGGGACCAGGTCCTCTGCGCGGATCTCCGGGATGAGTTTCTGCAGGCTGCGCACGAAAGCCGTTTTGCTGAAGGAGCGATGCAGTTCGCGGAGGCCCATTCCGGTGTGCCTGGCTGCCAATTTCCAGAATCCGGGATACGTGAAGGTCTCCAGGAAATCCCGCAGATCGAACGATGTCCGATCATAGCCTTCCCGCTTGAGGCTGAGCACGGCGTTTGGTCCGGCGTGAACAGTGCCGTCTATCACCCGCGTGAAATGAACCCCGAGGAAGGGAAATTCGGGGTCGGGCACAGGATAAATCAGGTTCTTCACCAGCGACCGGCGCTCGGGCTTCAATTGGTAGTATTCGCCGCGGAAAGGCACAATCCGCGCGGACGGTTCCGCTCCGGCCAGCCGGGCCACGCGGTCACTGTGCAGCCCGGCGCAGTTGATGATCCAACGTGCCGCCTGAGTCCCCTGGGAAGTCTCCACGATCCGCTCGCTGCCATTGGTGCGGAATCCTTCGACCTTCGTGGCCAATAGCAACGCCCCGCCCCCGGCTGCAACCAAGTCTGCGAGCTTCCGACAGATCGCGCCATAATTGACGATTCCGGTTGACGGGACGTGGACTCCCTCCAGGCAGCGCACATGCGGCTCGATTTCCGCCGCCGCCGCCTGGCTCAGCTTTTTCACAGCCAGGCCGTTGGCCAGGCCTCGCTCGAAAATATTCTGCAATCGGGGAATTTCCTCCGGCGTTGTGGCCACGATCACCTTGCCGCAGATTTCGTAAGGAATGCCGTGGGTCTGGCAGAATTCCAGCAACCGGCGGTTGCCTTCGCGGCACAACTTCGCCTTCAGGCTGCCGGGCTTGTAATAGATGCCGGAGTGAATTACTCCGCTGTTGCGGCCAGTCTGGTGTCGCGCCCAGGCGTTTTCCTTTTCCAACACGGCGACCCGGGAGTCGGGCCGCCGTTCGAGCAGCTCCCAGGCTACCGACAGCCCAACGATGCCGCCCCCGATGACGATGTAGTCGAATGATTGCACGCTTGCTCGATGAGAGGCAGTGTCCTGATTTCGGTAGGGCGCGTCACTCCGTGCGCGCCGTTCTCGATGTTTGCGGCGGGCAGAGGACTGCCCGCCCTACCAATAAATCCGCGTCCATCCGTACTACTATCCCGAAGAGTTTTGTTTTCCTGCGCAACTTTGAGGCGGCGCAATGCTTTCTCGTAGCGCAGGTTGGCAACCTGCCGTATCGCCGACTGGCAGTCGGCCGGGCGTCCGGGGCGGGTGGCGCCAGCGGATTACCAATCCGCGATACAGCAGACAGACTGTCTGCGCTACTTTGGTTGCGGCTCTTGCCGCGCCGGTCTATCCGTGGTTAAGAGATCTTTCTGCTGCATCGTTCCCCTCAGCGTAGCGCACCGAGGAGCAGTTTCCGGCAGTGGAAGGCCTCGGCGTAGCCGGTCGGCGACTTCCCTTCGATGCCGCGCAAGCGCATCAGGCCATTGAATAAATCCTCGGAAAACCAATGCTTGCACCGTTGGGTCCCGAAATAGCGCATCAACCGTTGCACCTTCTTGCGACGAACGGCGTCGGTCAACGGCACGAAAAAGTTTGGCTGGTGCAAGTCAGCGTCGTACTTCGGAATTTCGTATTCCAGGATAAGATGGTCGCGAAACGTATTCCACGTCAGCTCACAAACCAGGCCATGGTCCTGATGCAGGTCATGCCGGAAGTGGGTGAAGATCAGATCGGGCGAAAACAATTGCTTCAGTTCCTCAAAGCACTCCTTCACCGGAGCACCGGTGTAGGGCAGGAAACCGTCGCGGAACGACTTCACCACGACAGTCGTTTTGTTTGCGCCCCGCAAGAAGGCGTTCGCGCTTTGCCGCGCTTCCCGCGCCCGCCCGGCATCGGAGCACAATACCACCCAGCAGACTTCGATCCGTTTTGCACCCGCGAGCAGGTGCAGGATGGTTCCACCACAACCGATTTCAATGTCATCCCCGTGTGCCCCGAGACACAGGATTTTTCGAACATTGGCCAGGTTGCAAGTAATCATGTTCGGTTATTCCACAAGAGTTGGCTGGCGCAAAGTCCGGGCACCCCGACCGGGTAGCGGCGGGCCTCCCGGCCTGCCGTAGAGGGCGGTATCCTGTCCACCCTCCGCAGTAGCCCTGCTACGGAGGACGGGCCGCCCGGAAAAATCGTTGCCATCGCGGTATGGCTCAAGTATTCCCGGGCCGTTCCTGGTCGCGTCGCGGTTTCCGCCGGGCTGGAAGCCCGGCTCTACGTCAGCCAAGATGGCTGACGCTACAGTTTCAAAGAGGCTCATGCTAAAGCACCTTGACTTCAGGGATGGGAACGACAAATTTCCCGCCCCAGTCGCGGATGTAAGCAAGTTGCTTGACAATTTCATCTTTCAGATTCCACGGCAGAATCAACACGTAGTCCGGTTTCGTCTGGACGATCCTTTCCGGAGGGTAGATGGGAATATGCGTCCCCGGCAAGAACTTCCCCTGCTTGTAAGGGTTTCGGTCAACCGCGTAGTCGAGAAAGTCCGTCCGGATGCCGCAATAATTCAACAATGTATTGCCCTTGCCCGCCGCACCATAGCCCGCCACCGACTTGCCGGCGCGCCGGGTGGCAATCAGAAACTCCAGGAGCTTTCGTTTCGTTTCCTTCACCTGCCCGGCGAAGGCGTTATAGGTTTCCAAGCGCTCGAAGCCCAGCTCCTGTTCGCGGCGGCGCAAATCCGCCACTCGTGCCGTGGCCGGCTTGCCCTCATCCTCGCCATGCCGGGCGTAAATCCGGAGTGACCCGCCGTGCGTCGCCAGTTCCTCGACGTCGAACATCGCCAGTCCATGCCGGGCGAAGGTCTTTTCCGCGGTCAGGAACGAGAAATAGCTGAAATGCTCGTGGTAAATTGTATCAAACTGATTCGATTCCATCAGCCGCCACAGGTGGGGGAATTCCATCGTGATGACCCCGCCCGGCTTCAGGAGCAGCTTCATCCCGGCGACGAAATCGTTCAGCGCCGGGACGTGGGCCAGGACGTTGTTGCCGATCAGCAGATCGGCCTGCTTGCCCAGGGCGAGGACTTCCCGCGCAGTTTCAACTCCAAAAAACCGTACCAGGGTCGGCACGCCTTTCTTGATCGCATGCGGCGCGATGTTGGCGGCCGGATCAATGCCCAGGACCGGGATGGATTTCTGCACGAAATATTGGAGCAGGTAACCATCGTTGCTGGCCAGCTCGATCACCAGGCTTTGCGGGCCCAGCTTGAGGCGCTCGGTGATCATGTCCACATACTCCCGGGCGTGGCGCAACCAGGAGTCCGAGTAGGACGAAAAATAGGCGTATTCGGAATAGATGTGGTCGGCGGTCACGTATTCGCCTAGTTGCACCAGGAAGCATTTTTCACAGACGAGGGCGTGCAGCGGGTAAAATGGCTCCATTTGGTTGAGTTGTTCCAGGGCGACGTAGCTTTCGCACAGCGGCGACATGCCCAAGTCAACAAACGTGTGCCGCAATGGTGCGCCGCAGAGCCGGCATTGGCCGAGTTCCAATCCATTGTTCATAGTTGAAGCTGCCTATTCGGTTTGTATTTCAACCCGCAGCGCAATTTAGGCGGTGGGCGCAGGGCCGAAGCCAACCTCTCGCACCGTGTGACAAGTCGCTCGCGCTTGTAAAGACGATCTTACTCGTGATCGGGCTTTGATTTCCATACTTCCCAGGGTGCGGCACCGGACGCGCAAAGATCCGTGAGTTCCTGCTGCTCCTTGAACGTGTCCATTGACCAGAAGCGACCACATTTGTATCCCAGTACCCGGTTTTTCCTGACCAGCCGGTCAAAAGGCGGGCCCATCAAGTCCTCCGCGTCGCCAATATAATCGAAAATATCACGGCGAAATATGAAGTAGCCTGCGTTGACCAGCAGGCCGGAGTCCCTGACCGGTTTGATGCACTTTATCCGGTTGCCCTTGTGCAATTGGACAACGTGGAAAGTCTGGGACGGGGGTGCGCAGACAAACGCGGCCACCTTGCCGCTGCGCTTGAATTTTTGCAGCATCTTCGGGAGCGGCAGGTCGGTAAGCCCGTCACTGTAATTTGCAAAAAAATATTCGTCCGTCCCGAGCAGATGTTGCACCTTTTTTAAACGCTGCCCGATGGAAGTATTCAGCCCCGTGTCCACGAACGTGATGTTCCAGTCCTGGGTGTCGCTCGTGATCAAAGACACGCTTTTGCCGCTCCCCGAGAGCACGAAGTCGTTCGAGAGGCACTCGTCGTAGTGTAGAAAGTAGTCCTTGATCTTGTCCGCTTTATAGCCGAGGCAGAGGATAAAGTCCTTGTGGCCGAAGTGGGCGTAGTACTTCATCACATGCCAGAGCACGGGCCGATAGCCGATGGGGACCAGCGGCTTAGGGATATTGTCCCCATACTCGCGCAACCTTGTTCCCAGCCCTCCGCAAAACAGCACAACTTTCATGTTTGTTCAATCTCCTTTCTCAGATCACGGCTGCGCCGCAATCGCGGTCGCAACAAGCCGGCAGCTCATTTAATCATTGATTCAAGCCCCGAAAAAAAATGGCAGACGACATCGCAATCACATAATACGAAATCGTGCCTGAATAATCAATCGAGCCGCTTCCCAGGGCCTGCCATAAAGCGTTCAAGCTGGTGGTGTATTGAAGCGCGAACGCCTGGCCCGGCATTCTTGTAACAGTAAGTTTGTATCTATCGCCGCCTGACGCCTGTAAGCCAAGCGTGAACGTTCAACGAATCGAATTTCTCAGCAGTAAACGCTCGATTCGCCAGTCGAGTCGTCTTTGCCATTTGGGACTGGTCAGCCGAACCAGCCGGTTCGCCAAGCCCAGGCAAAGCTCCAGCCGTCGGCTACGCCTGAAGCCACGATCAATGGCTCGGGCAATATCAGGATGGCCGGTGCGCACCGCCAACGCACGAACCTCGCGGAGGAAGGCGCGATCGTTCTCCTCCCGGGTAAAGATCTTCGCCACCTTCCGCTTGTCGATGTTAGAGCTGCGAAACCGGGGACACCGATCCAGCGCGCCAAGCAGAAACAGAGTTGTCATGGTGCGATAGCACTTGCTACAGGCTTCGCAGTTTCTATAGCAACCGGTTGCCCAGCACACCTGAAGAGAGTTCAGGGCAGCTTCGGATTCGATCAACGTCTCTGTCTTTTCAACGCGGCTGAATCCCGCCCCGTCATGGATAATCTTCGTCCGACTGCTGGAGAGAAGCGGATCGGTTAATGGGTGTGAGCCCCAGGGCATTGTGTAGTCATAGCGGTGGCTTGATGGAACCAGCAGCCGGGCGTAACGGCCGCTCAAGGCATGCGCGATGCTCGCCAGGGCACAATTGTGGAAGCGATGCCAACAGTTGACCCTTCGCTGCCATGACGTTTGCAACACATTCGTTGCCACCTCGACAAAGTCCATGCCGAGGCCATCGGTGGCACGCACAAGGGCATCGCGCAGCGCACGAAACTCGTCGGTCTTATCCAGCTTTATGTCGAGACCCCAGACACACAAGAGGTCGTCAATGCGAACCCTGTCCGGCCGATTGGAGTCTCTGCCATGCGTTAGCAGCGTAAACCATGCATCCACACCCCCTGAGAATAATGCAGCGGTGGCACGGCCCGATGGTTGGACTTGATGTTCCTGGATATCGGCCTCGATGGCAACCGGTTTGAGATGATACCAGCAATTCCAGATGTGCATCAATTCGTGGACATTGCTGAAGAGCCCCCGATCCACGGGTTTTGAGATTATCAGTGGTTCACCGAGGGTGACCGCAAGGGGAAGCAGTAATGCCAGCCACGGGTTCCCGGAGCCATTCAAGTGACTTGCATAGGCTTGGGGAACATCAATCCAATAGACCTCCGCTGGCACCGTTTTGTCATCGCAAATCACATCGGCCCGAACGCATGTTCGGCTCGCCGAAATCGGGGATTTTGTTATTTCGATGTTCGTTACGTTCATAGCCCAAAAGTGTTCACTGTCGTGCTCCGTCGGCCTTGGCAAGCAGCCCGGCATTTTTCAATTGATCCGCCGCGGCCGAGAGCGCTGAGAACGGAAGACCGGACCGGATTGCGATATCGAGCAGTGAATGCTCGCCGTCCGAAAAATTCAGGACCCACAACATCGCTTCTTCGACGTCGGCATTTTTTGTTCCGCCAACGTGGTGATAGAGTCCCCGCCGGCCCAGTTGAGGCTCGCACTTCGGGTTCAAGTTCACGTAGCTCTCGCTTTCCTCCAGTGCAGCGATGATCTGCAGTAGCTGTTGCAGCGATTCGGCCAGGCTCGGAGGTTTGACCAGGCTTAAGTCATCCGCCGAGGTGTGATATTGTGGATATCTGCCGTTGGGCGTGCGCATGAAGCAACCGACCGGCAGGTTGATGCCGGGTGAACAATACTGGCGCTCGTCGTATCCATGAGGCGTGAAGTCCAGCAATTGAAATTCCCGGCCCGAGTGCTGCAAGACATGCTCAACCACTTTGTCAATCTCGGCGTTCCCCCGGCGGCTGCGCTTGTAGGTGAATCGTCCCGGATCACCGACGCAGGAGAGCACCAGGCCATGCTTGATTTTGGAAAGATGCGCCTCGTTCAAGGCCAGCCACGTGATTGAACCGATCGTTCCCGGTATCCACAAAAACCGGTAGGAATAGCGCAACGACCTGCCGGACAGATGTTGCGCCAGCCGGGCCGCAACGGCCATGCCGGAAAGATTGTCGTTGCAGAGCGAAGGATGGCAGCAGTGCGACGAGATCAGAACCTCGGCATCCGTCGCGCCTTGAATCCGGTGCTCGCCATACGTCAGGTGCCCCGGCTCTAATGTAGAGTCAATGCAAACTTCGTACTCGGCATCGGTCAGGCTTTCAAACTGACGATGGCTCAGGCAGAATCCCCAGGTCTCCTTGTAATACGACGTGCGATAAGGGATCCAATCCGGCGAGTCAGGCAAAGTAAACAGGTGGGGGCGCAGCTCTGAAAGGGCCATCTTTTTCTGCACCGGAACGCTGTAATTAACCACATGCAGATTGGATTTGTGGAAGTCAACCACTTTCTCACCCTTTGAATTCTTGATGTAGGCATCGCGAATGTTCCATTCATTGGGCACCACCCAATCGAAAACTTTGGTTCCGCTCGGGACCTCGTGGAGCGACAAGGGAACGTGCTGCTGAAGCAACCGCAGGCTTTCGCGCAGCCCGTTTCCGGTGATGCTGCGGCAGATCGGATAAAGTTCCGATACCATGCGGTAAAGTTCCGCGCCTTCCCCGGCGGCATCCCATTCACCGGATGCGCTGCCGGGCCGTTGGCCGCTTTTGTCAGGTATGGACGTCATCAAGCGAGGAGCGGCCAGTTCCGGTCTCTATCGTTTATCATGGTCAAGGGCAGAGGCCACTGGATGCCAAGTTTCGGATCGTCAAAGCGCACGCCGGTCAATTTGCCCGGCGCATAAATTCCGCTGATGTGATAAAAGACCTCGGTCTCGTCCGCCAAAGTCTGCAATCCGTTGGCACACATCTCGGGAATATAAAGCGCAAGCCGGTTTTGAGAGGTCAATTCCACGCCCACATGTTGGAGGTAAGTCGGGGAATTTTGCCGAAGATCCACCACCACCTCGTAGATGGCGCCGCTCGTGCAGCGTACCAGTTTGACCTCGCAGGCCGGAGACGGTTGATAGTGCAGTCCGCGCAGAGTGCCCCGGATTCGACTTGCGGAAATGCTGCATTGCTCAAATTCCTTTGCCAACCCGTGCGTCGCGAATTCGCGGGTGCAAAAGGTCCGCGCAAAAAGGCCGCGGGCATCTTTTTGCAGCTCCGGTTCGACAATATAAACTCCGGACAGTTTGGTTGGGGTGAAAATCATCTTTTCCAAAGTCAGCTAAACCTGAAAATCCGAGTTGGGGAGTACACCCGCCCCCGCCTTCGCCTCCGGCTTCGGCGCGGTCGCGTCGAAGCGGAGCGGAGACGGATAAGTCTGTGTACCCCGAAGGCGTTCGGGGCTGGTCGCGGGTTTCTCAACCCGCCAGCGCTGCCAGTTCCGTAGTTCTGCCGATTTGGCCGCCGTCGCGCCGGAGCGGCGCTTTGGCGCGACGCGAAGGCGGAAAGTCGGCGACCCGGCAGGTTTGGAAACCTGCGCTACAGCAAGACGTTGTGTTCCTTCGCGCCCCACATTTGCTCAGGAAAACAAAATTTTCATGGATAGTAGTACAGATGAACACGGATTGAGACCGGGCAAAAGGCGTTTCCTGCGAACCCGAAAGGCCTCACTGATTGGTGAGCCTGTTTGCATGACTGAAATCCTTTCCGATCCGTACTACAATCACGCAAACCTTCGTTGTCTTGGCAAAGAATTGGCCGCGAGAGAACACAAGGAACACAAAGAAGGGGGCTTACGGCTCTGCGTTCTTTTACAGTTCTCATCTGTGGTTGCGGTGCAAGCCACGTTAGGTCTATCCGTGTCCATCCACGCTCCGCAGTACCTGCTACGCCCGTCCTCCGCAGTAGCCCTGCTACGGAGGATGGAGAGGACGGGTCCATGGTTAAGAGATTTTTCTACTGCGTGGTTCCGACTAAGAGAACCGGCAACTTGATCACTAATGCCAGGAGCGGTAGTAGCCAGATACTGAAGTTGCGGCCGCAACAAGCCGGCAGATCATTCCATCATTGATTCAAGCCCCGAAAAAAAATGGCAGACGACATCGCAATCACATAATACGAAGTAGCGCCCGAAGAATCAATCGTGCCGCTTCCCAGGGCCTGCCATAAAGCGTTCAAGCTGGTGGTGTATTGAAGCGCGAACGCCTGGCCCGGAATTCCGGTAACAGTGAGGTCATATACATTGCCGCCTAACGCCTGAAGGCTGAGCGAGACCTTTGCCGGCGTGCCAGGGGGCGGATAATCCTGAGAAGCATCATCCAGCACCAGCACCCAATCGTTCGTATCTGGTGGCGTAAACGTCCGCGAGCCAGTCGTGCTATAACTGCCAATCTCCGTGGCAACTCCGTTCGTGACGTTGTACCACCATGCGTTTGCCGTCGAGCCGGAAATTTTGCTCATGGCCAGTTTGACCGGCTGCAAATTGCCAGTGGGAATGTAGGCAATAACGGTGTTGCTGTTGACCGTCTCGGCGGCGGTGGCGTAGTTGTTTGCCGTAATGTTAAGAGAAGTCGAGTTGGATGTGCCATAGCCTGCTGTCAACACTGAATGGTTTTGGTCGGGGACAAGATTGAACCAAGGCCGACTGGTGAACAAGTTCTTGAAATAGGCAAGTTGCGCCGCGCCGGTCGTGTTCAGGTAGGATTGCCAGCCAGTAGTAAAAGTCCAAGTGTAGTGATTACCATACATGTGCCCGGCAAGACAGCCGGACAGCAGCGACCAGTATTCCTGCATCCTCAGTTCCAACGGCTCATAGGGCTGCTGGCCAGTGTTGTTCTCATACTCATAGTTTCCCTCCAGAAACAGTTCCGGGATGAAATTGGTCTTGTTGTAGGCCACATAGCTTTCGGCATAGGTGGGGAAATACGTATAGACGCCGTTCACCGTAAGGAGCGGCCACCAGTTCGGGTCATCCAGCGATTCGCTGACTTGGTAGTTCAACTCAATCGTCATCAAATGGTTTGTGTCCTTGCTCAGAATCCCTTTCGCAATAGCAAGAATCACAGAGTCATTCGTGGCCGTTGCCCAATTCTGAAAATCATTGCCCATGTTCCAGAAGATGTTGGGCGAACTGGCGTATCGGCTGCCCAAGAACTGCCCATAGGCATAACAGTTGTTCGAGCCGTTGGCGAGCGAAGTCGGCGTCCAACCGCCTTGGTCAAGCGGCGTCAGGAAACATTGCAGCCCATTCGTTGCGGCGGTATTGACGATGTAATCCACATGCGACCAATAGGCCGGATTGGGCGTTGTCAGGTCAGCCAAGCCGGAACTCCCGCTGATTATGTTCGTGAAAGGTTGGTCGCCGTTCAAATCCTTCCCTTCCCCGTCCTCTCCTTCGCCACCATAACCACCCGTATATGAGTTACACATCAACTCAATCCACAGGCAGTTAAAACCATTGGTGCCCCGGTTGATGAGGTAGGTTGCCGCGTCCGCGCTGTTGAGGTTCACAATTATCGAGTGCGGCGCATCGCCAATCACCAAGAACGGGACACCGTTGCTGTCCACCAAATAACGACCGTTCGCGCTGGCTTTCAGTGGATAAGCCGGCGCGGCGGACGCCTTCGCGACGACCACAAGAGCTATGAGAAACACAAAAACTGCCCGAATCGCGAAGCGACCTGGCCGAGGTCGCCTTCCTTTTCCCGCAAAACCAAAAAACCTACTGCACTGCGCGCGGTTTAAAATAGATTGCTTCATACCCTTACATTATCACACTTGGCACAAACCAGGTAGCGTGTTAAAAGACCATGGGTCATATACGTTTGAAGATAAGGTCGTACTGCGCCTCCAAGGCCTTGCGTGATTGTTCGACCCTTTGCCTGATGAGAGGTTTCAGCTTCTCCGCATTCCTCTCCGCGTCCTGGAATTGCTCGATTAATCTGCCAGCATTCATGTGATTAATGTCGTGGCAGTAATCGGACAGTCCCATCTGGCTCATCAAAGAAGAACACTTGTGATGAAATGAAATCGCAATCACGGGGCGGTTGAGCAGCAATGCCAAAAGAACGTTATGAAACCGGGTTGCCACTACGATGTCAGTCGCCGCAATCTGCGGAAGCAATTCCTCTACAGAGAGTGTCGGTTCATTGATAACACGCTTCTCATCGTATGGCTCAAGGCGTCTGTTTAGCAAACTTTTGAACTCTGCTATCACAGGCATGTCAGTCGTATCGCCGATGAGTAACCGGATGTCGTAATCCTTGGCCAGCAACCACCTCACAAAGCTTACAAGACACTCCAAATATTCTGCGTAGATCTCATGACTACGATTAACAACGTTATACCTCCCGGCGTTCGACATCAAGCCGAGACCCACGACACGTTTGCGCTGGCCTCGATCATCATTATGCGGCATCACCGCTTCAGCCAAGCTGAATACCAGGTCTGGATAGACCCGGTCATGCTCTGCGCATAGTCCAATTCCTTCCACGTATTTCAGGCTCGGCTGGTCCCGATAAGACCTGAAGTCGGCCAATGCGAGCGCCGATCTAACCAACCACCTCCCGAGGGGGCTGTATAACGGCCCGGCTCCGACACTCACAAAAAGCACTTGGCAGCCACGCAATTTTGCCATCAGCGACCATTTGAACAAATTATAGGGCCCCCAAGCGAATATGCCGCAGGCGTCGGTCAGCAATCCCGTTCCCGGGATGATCAGCATGTCCGTTCCCTTGAGAGTCTTAAAAGCGCGGACGTACCGCCAAAGCTCACTCGGCACCCCGATGAAAACCCTTCTCAGCCATCTGGCCAATCGAGTCCGGGGATTCCAGGATTTGACAACTGGGCTGCTAATCGGAACCGCTTCGATGTTGTGAGTTGCTGCCACAGCCTCAGGACCGTCGCAGATACAAGCAACCTCAACGTCAGGGTAGAAACGGCGAAGATGGTAAAGAATTGCCTGGAGTGTGCCATCGTTACCCGAGTTAAACATTCCAAAGTGCCCAAAAAGGCAAATTTTCTTCCCCTTCCCATCGGTCCTTTTCAGATTTGTATCCACTTACATCGGCTCCGGGCCTCATCCACGGCGAGGGACGCTGTCAATAGTCTCCAAATTTCCGTCTTCCCCAAACTGCTCCCACCTTCCCGCTCTCCCCATTTCAATTTTCCTTGGCCCGTGAAGTCTTCCTCGGCCTGTGGAATCGCTTTGGTATTCCACCGGGCCGCTTACTTCACTGGGCTTCTTTCCTAATTTCTACGTTTGTCCTGTCCCGTGGCGCCGCCTCCTCCGCCTGCGTTTAACCAGCGCCTCAAAGGTGGATTTTGGGTTCAGGCCCAGATCAATCAAGGTAAGGGCTGCCGGCAAGAGAAGGTCGCGGATCCGGAGCTGCTTACCAGCGGCCCTAAACAACCCTTGATGAAACTCCCAATACGCCTTGCTTCGTCCAGCGACCATCGCCCAGCCAAGGCGGCGGAAATACCGCCATTCCCAGACACGGCGCACATCCGCTAGTTCAGGCCCTGCGAAGAAGTCTTCCCCATAAGCACTGATCGAAAAATACTTATACGCCTGGTCAAAGTCGAGTTCGCGAATCTTACTGAACGCGCCCGTGTCGTCCACTCGGCAAAAGGCGAGGACCTGGTGTACAAAGCCGAAGTTCCATTTCCGGAGGAGGCGCAGGCATAAATCAATATCCTCACTACACATAATTGAACGGAACCAGACAGGTTCTTCCCTGAGAGCCTTCGCCCGGAACAACAGGTTCGTTGGCACGCCAAACAAATAACCGCCATCCAGGTAAAACTGTCGAACCACATCGCCGCCGGAAATTACCTGCTCTGAGTAGGCCAGGCCACCGCCTTGCGGGTAACGGCCCTCCAGCCAATACGAACTCACGATGCCGATGGTCGCATCCTTCCGTGCCAGCCTGACCGTTCGCTCGAGGCAGTCTGCGGTGATCCAGTTGTCGGCTTCGAGAACCTTGATGTACTCGGCTTCAGCGTCGGCCTGTGCCACCGCACGATTATAGTTTTCCTGCCTGCCGACAAACTTGTCACAGTGAACGACCCGCAGGCGCTGGTCCCGGCGAGCAAAATCGTCCGCAATGGCTCCCGTGCCATCCGAACTGCAGTTGTCCATAACCACAGCCCGCCAGTTGGGGTAGCTCTGGGCCAGAAGGCTTTCCAGGCACTCGCGCAGGTGTTGGGCGCCATTGAATACGGGAACCACAATGGCGACAAGAGGGTCATTCATAGCCAGCGAAACATCCCTTTCTTATACCAAGTGCGTCTGAAATCCGGTAATTCGATTCTACCAACCAACGGCGTTCCTTGGTCGGAGGGCATGGTGCTGAAGCGCGTGGCTTGATCATATTAAAGCACTCGGTGTAAAAGTCTTTACTTATGCAGAATGGGAAGATCTGACGTTCACGATCTGGAAACCCGCGTATCAGGTTGGTAGGTATGAAAATCATCTTTTCCGAAGTCCCCGCCTAGCCAGGCGGGGGTGCTCCTGCAAAAGTCAGCTAATCGGGATCACGCCAAAAAAATTGTTCGTCAATCTGCTGTGTGCGGATGAGATACTCGATTTGCTTCAGCCGCGTATAGGTCCGGTGCTGGAAAACCTCCGGCGGCATGTCAATCCGCTTGAACAAGGCATAAAGTTGTTGCGCGCCGCGCCGTGCATCCCACGCGCACTGGAATCCCGGCAGGTGTTTCCGGATCTTTCCAAAGGATACCCGGTAGCTGCGGTTGTCCGGGTTGGGCGGGCCAAACGTGAGCCGGCAGCCGGTGAATGTCTCCGCCACGATCTCGGCGATCTCCTTCACCCGATAATTGTGCTGCGTGTCGCCGACATTAAAAACCTCATTGTGCACGGCTTCGCGCGGGGCCTCCAGCACCGCCTTGATGGCCCGGCAGATGTCCAGGCCGTGGACCAGGGGACGCCAAGGTGTGCCATCGCTGTTCATGCGGATTTCCCGGGTCGTCCAAGCCAGCCCCGCCAGGTTGTTCAGCACAATGTCGAACCGCATGTGCGGCGAGGCTCCGTATGCCGTGGCGTTGCGCAGAAAAGTGGGTGAGAATTTGTCGTTGGCCAGGGGTCTGACGTCGCGCTCAACCAGCGTTTTGCAGATGGCGTAGGTGGTTTGCGGACTCACCGGCGACTTCTCGTCCACATAGTCGTCCCCCGCCACGCCGTACACGCTGCAGGACGACATATATACAAAGCGTTTGACGCCAGCCGCGCGTGCCAGTTCTGCAATCCGCACCGAGCCAACATGGTTGATTTCGTATGTGATGCTCGGCGCGAGTTGGCCGATGGGATCGTTGGACAGCTCGGCCATATGAACCACGGCGTCAATTCCGTGAAGGTCGGCCGGCTCGATTTGCCGCAGATCTTTGACCAGGGTGAATGGCGCAAGCGGCCCGTGGCGGTACAGGGTGCCTTCCTTGTAGAATCCGGTGTCGAGTCCAATCACTTCATGGCCGGCGCGGAGGAGGTCCACTGCGAGCAGGCTGCCCAGATATCCATCGGTTCCGGTGACAAATATGCGCATAGGAATTATCTCAGGCGTATTGGGTTTTGGCTAAAAGTGCGTTGATAATGCTGGAGTGAAGGTCATGCATGGAGTTTAACCCGAAAACCGAAATTGAAATGGGGAGCGCACGCGCCCCGCGTGCCGTTTTCCGCGCCCTCGCGGAAAACTTCGAGCGCATAAGATAGTTTCGAATGTTCGGGCCAGGATTGCACACCAAAGGTCTGGACGCGAGGCGCGTCCAGACACACCCGAGGCGGGTGTGCTCCCCGACTCCTGTTTTCAGGTTTAACCCGGCAGCAGCGCCAAGCCGAGATCCAGTCGAAATTCATCCCACCAGCCGGCGTTTCAGGCGACCGAGTCTGCTGCGCCAAACACGTTTGTTATGTCTCGTTCATGAGGAGGACAGTTAAGCCCAACTATGCTCGGTAAGCATAACGCAGAAACGAGGATCGGGCACCTGACCGCTGGCGTAGAATCGCGAACCGGCTACGTTGAACCATAAAGCTGACGAAACATGGTCATAGACTTCCCCGCTTTCATCGTGAATGGCCACAGCTACGCGGTAACGACCTTGATTCAGTGCCAAGCGGGGCAGTTTGCATCTAATCACTCCGGAATCTGGATTCAATAAGAACTTATGGCCCACCAATGAATTGCGAATATGTGTCACCGCCATCCCTCCTTCAGTGAGAATGGTGAAGAGCAACTGGGCGCTGCCGAGATTTCCCGGATTTGCATAGACGAATTCGAAGCTGACTTCCGCTCCTGAAAAAACTTCCAGGGTTCTTACTCCCTCTGCCAATAGATTGACCTGGCGCAGACGTACTTGGCCATTGCCGCCTCGGTCAGTCACACCCTCCAAATCCTGCTGCATGGGCCGTTCGAATGCAGCCAGATATTTTGAGATTGTCTGCCGAACATCACCAGCAAAAATCAACCCGCCCTTCTGCAACAGCACGCCGCGGTGGCAAAGTGCCTCAACCGCACTCATATTATGACTTACAAACAGCACCGTGCGCCCTTCCTTGCTGGATACATCCTGCATCTTGCCGAGACATTTTTTCTGAAACTGCGCATCGCCCACGGCCAGCACTTCGTCCACAATCAGAATCTCCGGTTCCAGATGCGCCGCCACCGCAAACGCCAGGCGCACATACATGCCGCTGCTGTAGCGTTTCACCGGCGTGTCCAGGAACTTTTCCACTTCGGCAAAAGGCCACAATTTCATCGAACTTCTGTTTGATTTCCGCCCGATGCATCCCCAGAATCGCGCCGTTTAGAAAGACGTTTTCGCGTCCGGTCAGTTCCGGGTGAAATCCGGTGCCGACCTCCAGCAAGCTGGCGACGCGGCCTTTGATGCGTACGCGTCCTTCCGTCGGGTCGGTGATGCGGCTCAGGATTTTGAGCAGCGTGGTCTTCCCCGCCCCGTTCCGGCCGATGATGCCCACGACTTCGCCCTGGTGAACCGAGAAGCTGACGTTGCGCAAAGCCCAGAAGTCCTCCTGCGAAGCAGGAGCAGAGGTCAGAGGTCGGAGGCCAGAGGTCGGAGGTCGGAGGTCGGAAGTCTGACCGCTGATCGCTGATCGCTGACGTTTGTCTTCCGTCTTCTGACTTCTCCTGAAAAAATGAAAAGGCGCTTTCATTTTTTGTGCAATCACATCTCGAAGTGCAACGTAACGCTGGCGTTCCGCTTGATGCTGAATCCGATAGCGCTTCCCCAATCCCTCTACGGTTATAATCGCTTCGCTCATTGATTTAAAAGCAAAGTCTTGGTGCGTCCACGGAATTGCTCGTTCAATCTGCTGTTCATTTCTGCTTTCTACTTTCTGCTTTTCAGCATTTCAAAGTTTTAGGGTTTCAGCGTTTCAGCTTTTAAATACGCGTCGTCCGGCCAATGTCTGATTTTGGTGGATTGCTTGCCGGAAGCAGGGCAACGGTGTGTGTCCGGGCAATCTGCCTTTCCGGGTAAAGACGCTCCAAAACAAAACGATTCGCCCGCCGAACCATCCAAGCTGCAGACTCACCTGAAAGCGTGATTATGAATTCAAGGTTCCCGACAATCTTTGCACGCCATCCTGCAATCCAGATTTTAAGCGCCAGACGACGATCATGAGCGAAAACGAATGCATGATCATAGTATTCTGCCGCCAGGATACGCCGCCGTCGCCTTGTCAATAAAGCTTGCGAACGCAGGGTGGCGATCACTCGCTTGAACAAGCGGACCCGGTTACATACATGGCGACGGCTTCCCCAGGAATAGCTGATTGAACCCGGCCTTGCAGCCCGGCAATATGAATCCACCTCGGGAATTTTGAGATAATTTAATCGCGCAGCAATGGCACGGATGTGAAACTCCCAATCCTGCGCACACAAAGCGCGTTCATCCCATAAACCAATCCGCGCCAGACTCGCTTTTCGCCAAATCGGCCCACACGTAGGCCAAGGCACGTCGCGGCGGAGAAACCGGTCCAGATCATCCTCGGTCGTAAAATTATTCCACAAATACGGACCATCACCCGGTGTCGCGTGAAAAATCCGGGCCAGGAATACTGCAAAATCCGCCTTCGGGTTCTGTTCCATGACCTTGACCCGGCGTTCCAGGCACGGCGGGGCCAGCAAGTCATCTGAATCCAGAAAAACAATATATTCCCCGCTGGCGGCTGAAACCCCCAGGTTCCTGCAGGTGGCGGCCCCGGGCGGATTTCGTTCGCGACGGACAAACCGCACGCGCTGGTCGGTTGCAGCGATTGACTGAACCATTTCCCCGGTGCGATCGTTTGAGCCGTTATCCACCACAATCGCCTCCCAATTCGCATACGTTTGAGAAACAACCGAATCCATTGTCTCGCGCAGCAATTCACGGCGATTCTTCGTTGGGATAACGATGGAAACCAATGGGGCCGCGTTCATATCGGATTGGGAAAATGTCTTTCAATAACACTCATAAATGGCTCCAAGTCTGCGGAACGAGAAAAACTCCTCCCGTCGGAACTTGTCCGGTCTCGAAAAAATTCCCCGCCTCCACCCGCAAGAAAAACGCCTGCCTGACAAAATCCAAAAGCTCCCCATCCATTCCGCCTGCCGCACCCCAGAGGTTGCCGGTATAAACACCGGCGGCCAGAGGTAATCGGTCAAGGGTCAGGGCAACCTCTCCTCCGGCGGAACGTGCCGTTAAATTCAATCCGACCAGATTGCTTTGGCACATAAACACACGCCCAAATACCAGGGAATCGAAGGCAACATGAAACATAACGTTCGGTATGTCCCTGCCTCCCGGAGTCGAATATTTTATTCTGATCTGAATGTTATCGCCAGAGCACACGTTTGAGCCATTGCCGGCATTCAGCCTCAGTATGTGAACCTCTTCAAAGCGGACCCGCCCGCTTCCTTCACGGTCAATTCTGCCGGCTAATAATTTAGTTTCGTTCTTATGCTCCAACTTTGTCAGGTACTCACGCACCGCCAGTTCAGGGCTGCCCAGGCAGGCTAAAGCGCCTTCGGCGAAGAACGCGCCTCGCGTACAAAGTCTTTGAACGGCGGCCATTTGATGGCTCACGAACAGCACCGTGCGTCCTTCCTTGCGCGAGACGCTTTCCATCTTGCCCAGACATTTCTTCTGGAACTCGGCGTCGCCCACGGCCAACACCTCGTCCACGATCAGAATTTCCGGTTCCAGATGCGCGGCCACCGCAAACGCCAGGCGTACATACATGCCGCTGCTGTAGCGTTTCACCGGCGTGTCCAGAAACTTCTCCACCTCGGCAAAGGCCACAATCTCGTCGAACTTCTGTTTGATCTCCGCCCGGTGCATGCCCAGGATCGCGCCGTTCAGGAAAATGTTTTCGCGTCCGGTCAGTTCCGGGTGAAACCCGGTGCCGACCTCCAGCAAACTCGCCACGCGGCCTTTGATGCGTATCCTACCCGTAGTCGGTTCCGTGATCCTGCTCAAGATTTTCAGCAGTGTGCTTTTGCCCGCCCCATTGCGCCCAATGATGCCGACCACTTCCCCTTGGCGAACCGAAAAGCTCACATCCCTTAGCGCCCAAAAATCCTCGGTTCGCGAAACGCTGAAATTCTGAGATGCTGAAACGCTGACATTATTTCCTGATTTCAGATTTTCAGTTTTCAGCTTTTTGAAAAAGCCTTTGGCTTTTTCCGCAATCACATCTCTCAAGGCCACATAGCGCTGCCGCTCGGCTTGGTGAGTTATCCGATAGCGCTTCCCCAGGTTTTCAACGGAAATGATGACGTCGGACATACGGAAAATGCTGAAAAGCTGAAAAACTAAAAACTGAAATTCTAAAAAACGATATGCGGAATCGGCTGAAAAGCTAAAATAACCTATTTGTTGTTGCGCTTGGTGTTGTGAGCCATCGTCGCAAAAATGGCAACAAGTTCGTTTGTTTCCTGATGCAGCTTCTTTATTGCCTCACTTTCGATGCCACAATCTTCCCGCAGCAATTCAATCCAGAGTTGGGACTCATCCGCTTCTTGCAAGGCTCCGTCAATCTTGGAACAAAATTCTGCATCCGAACGCGCCCGCGAGGCTTCATTCAGCCTGTGAAATAACTGCGGCATCGATTCTTGATGTAGCGCTTCCCATACGTGGTTTTCAGATACTTTTCCCGCCGGAAAGCATCTTGCTCATTCAAGCACGCCTCGTAATAAATCAAATGCAGTGGCCGCCGGTTCGCAGTTGAGGGCACCTTGCCAGCGTTATGCAGCTCAAGCCGGGTGCGCAAATCCCGGGTGCAGCCAGTGTAGAGTTGACCGTCTTTTCCAGAGCAAAGCACATAAACGCAAATCATTATCATATTTCACAGGCCAAGTATGCGCGGCAACCGAGGTGCCGGAGCGGAGCAGTTGGTGTCCCAAAACTTCGACTTCCTTGCGCGATCTCGGCAACTCCACATAGAGCCGGACGACCGCTGAAGCATAGCGTTTGGTCCTCACCCGGAATTCTTCTTTCAGTCGCATATTTCAGCCTTTCAGAATTTTAGCGTTTCAGCGTTTCAGATGACGTCTGCAAACGTCTTTTCCATTTTCCGAAAATACCAGATGCCGCTCAAACAGAGGACAGCGGTCAGAGCCACAGAGGTCACGAGGCTTGGCCACCAGAAATCGGTCTGGCCGCGCAACAACGCCCAGCGGAAGCCGTCAATCACGCCGACCATCGGGTTGAGCGAGTAGAGCAATCGCCATTGTTCCGGAATTTTGGAGCTAAGATAGCCCACCGGTGAAATGAAAAACCCGAATTGCACGATGAAGGGGATGATGTAACGGAAGTCGCGGTATTTCACGTTCAACGCACAGAGCCAGAGTCCCGCGCCAAACGCCGCGCCGAAGGCCAGCACGACGAAGAGCGGCAGGGCCAGTAGCCGCCAGTCCGGCAGGAATCGAAACCAGACCATCGTCAGGGCCACCAGCCCCAGCGTGATGAGAAAATCCACGAAGCTGGTGATGACGGAGCCGGCTGGAATGATAAGCCGCGGAAAGTAAATCTTGGAAATCAGGTTTGCGTTGCCGATGAGGCTGTTGCTGGAGGCGTTCAATGAGGTGGAAAAGAACTGCCAGGGCAGTTGCGCCGCCATCACCACCAGGAAATAAGGCACCCCCTCCGGGGCCGTCAATTTGGCGATGCGGTTGAACACGATGGTGAACACCACCGTCGTCAGAAACGGCTGAATCACCGCCCAGGCAATGCCGATCACCGTCTGTTTGTAGCGGACGAGGATGTCGCGCCAGGCGAGAAAGTAGAATAGTTCGCGGTAGCGCCACAAGTCGCGCCAATAATTCTTCTCGGCGCGTCCGGGTTCGATGATCAATTCCATATTCTTAAAAGCTGAAATCAGAAATTCACACCAAGACAAAAGCAGAAATATGAAATTTAGAAAACCGAAATTTATTTCAGGATTTCAGATTTTCAGCGTTTCAGCTTTTCCCCCAGCGATCCCTGTCAAATATTTTTTGAATTATTTTTTGTCGCCTGCTGACATCTGCTGTCTCTATTGTTCGTCTCCTGGCATCTACTTTCGCAACCCCCATTCGGTTCCGGTCAGTCCCGCCCAAAACCCATGCTACAACTCTCTCAATAAATCTCGTTGCCGTCAATTCAACCACCGCCCAGCCCGTTCGATTCGGAGTTGGGAAGCACGGCGTTTTGTTCTCGTCCGAAATTCTTCTTTCAGTCGCATATTTCAGCCTTTCGGTCTTTTAGCGTTTGAAGATTTCAGTATTTCATCTTTCCCAATTTCTATTTTCTACTTTTTCCCTGAGGACACTTCGTGCCCGTCAATTCGCAGGCAGGTTTCTACCCGGCCCGCGATCTACGTACAAACAGTTGATGGCTGATAGCTCAGAGTTGAGAGTTTCAAGCTCCCGACCACCCGCAGCCCTGCAACCACCGGCTATTTTTTCTTCACTCACCTTTTCGACCGTTGAGAGTTGAAGGCCCTTGGACGCCCAGCTCCCGGCGATCGATCTGCAAAATCAAACTTCAAACATCAAATCCGAGACCCTGCTTCACACCCGGTCCCAAAAGGTCCGGAGCGCGGACAGCCATGTCCGCGAGGCTATGCCGCAAATCGATGCGCGGACAAAGCTGTCCGCGCTCCTTTGGTCGCGTTCCCGCCGCGCCAGATACATTCGCGAAATCGGTGTTTCATGACTGTTTCGTAGAGGGATAATAATCTGCATATTTGTAATAGTAATACGACCGACCTGAGGTGTTGGCCCCGTTGAAGATGACACCGAGAACCCTGGCTTGCCGTTGGGCGAGCAATTCCAAGGCTTCCCGCGCCGCGCGGGCGCTGGAATGCCGGCTGCGCACCACGAAGAGCGTGCCATCAACCTTCGGGGCCAGGCAACTGGCGTCATCCGCCGCGAACAGCGGGCTGCTGTCAATCAACACATAATCAAACTCCTGACGCCACCGGGCCAGAATCTGGTCCAGGCCCGACCCCAGGAACAGGTCGCCGGGATTACCGATATATCTCCCGCCGCAGGAAATGAAGGTCAGATTGGGCAACGAGTCCTGCTGCATGACTTTGTCCGGCTCACAGGTTTGATAGAGCAGTTCCGCCAGTCCCGGCTCGCTTTGGAGGCCCAACAGATGATGCAAATGTCCCTTGCGCAGGTCGCCATCCACCAGCAATACGCGGGAACCGGAGAGGGACAGCGTGCGGGCCAGATTGGCCGCCACAGTGGATTTGCCCTCGTTGGGCATCGCGCTGGCAATGAGCAGGACTTTGGGCCGCTCGCCCTCCGTGGCCAGGAAAAGCAGCGATGACCGCAGGCTACGATAGGACTCGGCGTAAATATGCCGCGGGTCATTGAGTGCCAGCAACGGTATGATTTCCCCTCCTTCCTCGCCTACTTCCGGCAACAGACCGACGACGGTATCGCCCAGCGTGGAGTTGACTTCGGTGACGGAGGTAAAGCGATCATCACGAATCGCGATCAAGAAAACGATGCCCAGGCCGGCCGCCAAGCCCCCCAAAATGGCCAGCATCAGACCGCTCTTTTCGCTGGTATAAGAGCGTTTTGGGGGCGAGGCGGGTTCCAGAATGGCAAGGTTCTCTTGCTCAATGTCGCGGCTGATGCCCACGTTTTGAACCAGCAGCGCGAGCCGGTCATACACGTTTTGGGTCCGTTCGACATTCAGCTTGAGACGATCCGCTTCGCCGATGCTGGCATTGGCCTCCACCACCTTGGCCTCCCATTCCTTGGTGGCCGCCATGACGTTGTCGGTTTTCAATTGATTGGCCTGCCGGGCAGTGGCCAGTTGGGTGCCATTCTGGCGCCCGTATATTGCCTGTAACTGCTCTGCACGTTCGATGTCCACATCCAATTTGACGATTTTGGGATGTTTTGGCCGGAGATACTTGCTGAGTTTTTCACGCTGCATCTTCAGCAGCTCAATCTCATTCGCGGAAGACTGCCGATCGGGGGCGGTGCCAGCGGAGGTCGCCGAAGCCGTTTCGGAAGTCACGCCGAATGTCCCGCTCGTGGCCAAACCCGGATTGTTGGTTGCGGCGTCCAGGAGCCGGGCTTCCAATTGAAGGTCCGACAATTGCGTTTTGAGCTTTGTCAGATAGCTCCCGGCAACGTTGGCCTCCTCCTGCATAATGGCCAGGTTGTTGGTCCGCTCAAAGACCAGCAACGCGTCCTGCTCGGTGTTCAGGTCCCGTTCCCAGCGCTGCATCTGCTCGGAGATGGATGCCAGCGTGTCTCCGGAAACCTCCTGGCGGACATTTTTTTTGTAATCCAGATAGGCTTCCATGATGGCGTTCAGATAGGTCTGTGTGAACAGTGGATTCGAACTGGTGGCCTGAATGTTAAACACCGAGCTCTTGGCGTTGCCCGACACCTGGATGGCAACCCGCAGCGGCTCACCATTTTTTTCATACACAATCGGAGCATTATTGGTTGCGGCTCCCAAGATCGCCAGGGCATGCTGCCGCAACGTCTCGCTCTGAAGCAACCCGCTCAGTGTGCCCATGTAATTCTGCATGTCCTCGGAGAAATACTCTCCCTCCGGCAGCTTCAACTTCAAGGTTTCCCACATGCTGGCCTTGGAAACAAACGCAGGCTGCTTCCAATGGACATAAGCTGCTTCCAAGACAATGCCGATGGCCAGCGTCAAAACCGGGATCCACCAAAATTTCGGCAGGAAAGTGAGGAACCGGCGGACCCGCAAGGAGGTTCCGGTCGCACCCAAGTCCTCCACCGGACCAGCCAGTTGGAGATCCTGATCAGGGGCGGGTAACAACGGCGTGTTCACAGTTGGGTGTTGGTTTTTGAGTTATTGTGTTTCATGCATCGGGCCGGTCCAGGTTTAAAAGTGTACCAATCGTTCGGGAATGTAGATGAGGTCGCCTGCCTGCAGCGTCAGGTCGTTATCGATTTTTCCCTTTTCCAGTATCTCCCCCACATTCACGGTGAAAGACTGATCCGCCGCGCCGGGAGTGCTCCCTTTGCGCGTGACCTTGACGTTGCGTTTGTCGGCATAATCGGTAAAGCCGCCGGCGCGCAGCACTGCCTTGCTCACCGTAAATACCTCGTCGCTGGGAATGCCCTGAGGCCCCGGCGCCCGGACCGCCCCCACCAGGTACACTGTGCCACGGCTTTTGGTCATCGTATCCACGGCGATGATCACCGTGGCCCGGTAATAATACTCCTTCTCGAGTTCGACCTTGAGTGCCTGGGCCAATTCCTTGCAGGTCTTGCCGGCAGCGGGATAGCGCCCGATATAAGGAACTTCCAAGTCTCCTGAATCCGTTACGCTAAGCTCCTTGGGATCATCCTCGTCTTCCTCAATCCGGAAGCTGATGCGGTCGCCGATGGCCAAACTATAGGTATTGTCCAACGCGTCCATGCTGTTGGTGGAAATGCGTGTGGCGGAATTCGTGCCGCCTTGAGACACGGAGGCTACAGCGTTAGGCGGCGGGCCGGCATTTGTGGTCATACTGGCCTTCAAAATGTTCGTGGCCGGCTGGAATAAGGGGACATCGTTAAACATGAAATCTCTGGCACACAAACAGGAGGTCCCGAACAGCAGACACAGGGCCGCGAGCAACAGCGGGCCCGCAGGTGCTTTGGCAGCCGCCCCGCCATGCGGGGCTGGTTTTTGAACGGCACGTGGACCGGAATTGGGTTGAGGCAATCTAAAATTCATCAGGGCTGATAGGTTAGCGAAAGGGTTATCATGTTTTGCGTATATTCGTCGTTCGCGATACTGGATGAGCGGAGGGTGAGGCGATAGTCCAATCCCAGCGAGAGTTTTTTTAATATCGAATAGCTGGCGCCCACATCGGCCCCGAGCCAGTCGAAGGTTTCCGTGAGGTTGCCAGCGACGTTTCCCTGGCCTTGGTTCCCATGTTCGTAGGAAAATGAGGTGTTCAGATTCACGTTCTTGATAATGTTCCAATGGATGGCGGGACGGATATAATAGTCTTCAATCGCATCCGACTGGATTCCAGTTTGCACTTCATGCCCGGCGTCGAGGGTATAGCCGATGGCGTCGGTGACCTGATGGGTTATGTTCAGGTCGGCATACCAGGAATTCAAGTTTGAAGTTCGAATAGGTTGATTGGTCTGCAGGAAAGAAGCCTGGCTGGTATTTTGAAAGTCAAAAATTGTGTAACCGAACCGGGGCTGGACGCGAAAAGCCTTTCCCGGCTGCCAGTCGGCGTAAACACCCGCGCTGTAGGAGTTATTGTCATTCAAGACCATCTGGTCGTAGGTTGCGAAGGCAGCCGTGCCTTCGATGCCGGTCGTGACCCCAGAATACACCTCAAGTCCCGCCCTCGCAAATATCATCTCGGTCGCGCCATCCTGGGACTCGTACTGCTGGGCGGTGGGGGAGTTGATATTCTGGTGATCGTAGCCAGCGCTTAACGTCACCTTGTTCAAATCCCAGGTGACACTCAACCCGGCAGTGTTGTTGAGGGTGGCGTAGTTGCCGGTCCCGGACAACGCGGGCTGTTGCGAGGCGTCCTGCACGTAGTTCACCCGGTCATGAAGGTTGAACCAAAAATCCTTCACATAAATGTCAAAGGACAGTTCGGTGCCGGACTGCAGAAACCAGGTGCTTAACTGGTCGTGGTCAAAATATTTGTCGTAGCCGGCGCCGACGTTCAAGCTCAGCACATTATTCTGGGTAATCGGGTAGCTGGCCGTCAACTGCACCAGCGGACTCAAGATGAAGTCTTGTTCCGGGTCTGTCTTTGAACAGTTCACATTGTCATTCCAGTCCAGGCTGAGCGATGGCACGACCAGCAGCTTGAAGTCGCCCGACTTGATGGTGTAGGGAAGGGATTCCACCTGGATTTGTCTGGCCGCCGCCGCCGCATCGCCCGCCAGCGAGTCGCGCAAGGCTTCCTGTGCCCGGGCTGGCAAAGTTGCCAGCAAAAAAAACGCAACCAGGCAGCCGCAACCAACGGCACCGGCACGCGGCCGGCGCCGGCTTTGCAACGAACCGGCCTGTGCTGCCCGGTTCCTGAAATGATGGGAGAAAAAGGAGGTTGAGGACATGGGGTGGGTTCAAGCCGCTGGCGGCGTGGAGTTGCTCGCCTTGGGATAAGTAAGCACCGCGTGATGTTCGACCGCCTGGCCTCCTGCGCGCATGCCCGGCGAGGTCGTTGCGCCAGGAGAATTCCTGGGCGGAGAAATTTTTAGCGCCAGGGGAACGCTGATTTCGTGCGTGCCGACCAACGGACACAGCCCTCTGACCTTCAGCGGGCAGCCTGAATCATCCCCCGGCGCGGTGGTCGGCCGGATTTTCCCCTGTGCGGCCTGTTCGCGCCAATGGCCCGGACTGACGCCGAATCGCTTTTTGAAGCAGGTGTTGAACAGTCCCAAATGATTGAAGCCGCATTGTGCCGCCACGTTAATCACCTTCGCATTAATATCACGGAGGAGAGAAATCGCCTTTAGCAGGCGCATTTCCATCCTCAGCGCACCAACGGAGAAGCCGAAATATTGATGAAATAAACGATTGAGATGACGCCGGCTGCAACCGAACTTGGCAGCCAATTCCTCGACCGAAAGGCCCAACAGTTCATCCACCGAAAGTTCTTCAAAAACCCGGATTATGCGCTCTTCAACCTGCCCTAAACCGACTCGTTGCTGATGCGCCGTCTTGAATTCCTCGTTCAAAATGGCAGCCGCAACGCGCAGCAAATGACTGCGATGTTCGAGGTCGGCCTGGGATGGCCTCTCTTCGATCAACCGGTGACATTTCATAGCCAGCGCCGTGGCAGCCGGAAAAAGTTTTGAACCTTTGAAACTGTCGGTCACTCCCTGAAGCAGAGAAATCTCGTTGCTGGCAAATAGTGGCAGGAGATGTTCCAAACGCAGGAAAAACGCCCAAAAAGTCATTTCCGCACCTTTGGGAACGCAGACCCTTCCTCCCGGACCTCCCTCCCAGACGAGGATATCTCCGGGGACCAGCCGTTGGGAGGATGATCCATCAACGTACTGTCCAACCCCTCCTTTGGGGAATATGAAACAAAGCCCCTCTCTCTGAGGTGACCACTCCTCGGCAGATTTTAAACGGACCAGCCGCAGAGCAAAATAATGCTGATCAAACATATGGTTTGCTGAATGGAGATTTCACAAATCTCATTGTTGGAAACCGCTTACATCTGTCGGCTTTTTCTTTTCCCACTTATTTTTGCCCAAAGATGAGTAAACATGCTTAACGCCGTTCTGTCTAGACATATTTAGGACATCAAAGACGCATATAGGACATTAGAATACACATTTGGGACCAACCGGCGAAAGGTGTACCCGATTGCGTCCTTTCGCCTGCCCGGGGTGGCTTAAGGACTGGGTGTAATGCGGAATTTAGAGCAACTTGGCCCATGCCGGTTGGAGTTTCAGCAGGAGCGTTTGATTTACCTGTGAATGAACCAAACGCATTCGCGGCGGAACATGCTGCATCAGGTCCTCGGTCAGCTCCCTATACTTGTTCCAAACCGGCTCGATGATGAGAATCCCCTTTCCCGTGATGTGAAACCTATCATTTTTCCCCAAGTACTTTTGGTCAGGTTTGGCTTTTCTGATCTCGATCCAGTCCTGTCCTTCCAAGTCCCGGGTTCTTCGTGAAAAAATGACTTGGCTGCTGGATTCGCTGTGCACCGACGAAGCTTGCAGTGGTTTGAACGTTACGAGGCCTTCTTCGTCTGACCTCGGGTCTAGCCAGTCAAATTTCATGGCCCCGTAGAGGCCGACAAGGATGTCGGCTCTTTCCAGCGTCAAGTCAGTACCTTCCAAGAGCCTTTCCTTTACACGGGGCGTCATCAATTCCCTCCTAACTGGCTCGAGGACCATGGTATTGCCGCCAGGAAGAAAGTTCACGAACTGAGAAAGATCTTCGGCGACGCAATTGTCAAACAGAACGGCATCTTTGCCGGGAGCGCACAACTTCGGCACGCCACGATTCAAATGACCGCGAGCCACTACACCGACCCGCGCCAACGGGCGGCTCCGCCGGTTGGCAAATTGTTCTCAGACGGAGATCCGCAAGATTCTCGCGGCGATCGGTTGCAGTCGCGCCTTTTGGGCTAAACACCGCGAACAGATGCCTGTGGGCAAGTGGTTGCCGACCTTTTCCATCCGGCTCACGAAGTCAATGATGCTGCCGCCGGCATGACAATCCCCGAAACAGATCCGGCAGTTGCAGTTCAAGCTCACCCGGAACCGGGTCGGATTGCGCCCCTGATGCAACGGACAGACCCCGCTCCAGCTGTCCCCGCTGCGCCGCAGCTTTTCCAATAATCCGTAGCGTTCCGATACCTGTTCCATTGTCACGGATTGCTTCAACCAATTGAAACCGATGAAACGGTCCTCTTTGTTCTCACTCATAATTTTGTCCTCCAGAAAAATGAAAGAGGAGGGCCGTCAGGCTTCTCCTCTCTCCAGGTTATTATGTTTTGTGTCAGTCCTTCACGAACGTCAGGCTGCGGTTGAACACCACCACCTCCGCGTTGGACTTTCCACCGTTGGTTTCGACGCCCCACGAGGCAACGCGTCCTTGCAATTCCACGCGCAAGCCTTCGCCCTTGCTGGCGAGCGTTTGCTCCAATTCAGGCGAGGGATTTAACAGGACGCAGGGCACTTGGTTGATGCGCTCCTTAGTCTCGCCTTCGTCATGGCCATCCCGCGTCTCCACGGTGAACCGCAGAATCTTACGGTCAGTACCCTTGACGCTGGCGTTGCGGACGATGCGCCCGGCTATCACACACAGGTTCATGCTGCTCCTTTCTCTTTGATTGCCGCTGAAGAAGCCAATCGTTCCCGGAAGAGCTCCCGCTATCCCGGAATTTTCCAATCTCCAGTGGCAAAGTGTTGCGAACTAAAAATCAGATGCCCTCGGTCAAAACCGCTGGGGCGTTTTATCATCAACCGAATTCAAAAACTCAGTCGTCCAGTTCGCGTTCCTTGTAATGCAATGAATAGAAGTGGCGCTGGCTGCGGATCAGATGCTCGAGCTTTTGGTCAATCTCGTGCAGTTTGATGCGCAGTTCCCGCGCCAGTTGGATGATCTCCTTGGGAGGGCAGGAATAATTTACCTTTGTCCGGGCCATGTTGAAGATCCATGAACCCCCGCCTTAAAAAGCCTTGCGCTCGATGCGTTCGGAAATTGACGATTAGCGCGGAGGGTTGACGGTTTGCGGTTCCGGTGGTATTGAAAATCCAGCTGATGCCGCGCAAAATCCGCCAACTGGTTTCCGACCTCGCAAAAGCGGGTTTCGTGTCCGTGCTGGGCGGCAAGGGCTCGCATCGCAAGTTTCGCCATGCGCGCCTTCCGGGATCGGTGGTTTTGAGCGGCGCTGATGGTGATGATGCCCATCATTATCAGGAAAAACAGGTTCGCAATGCGATCCGTGAGGCAACCAAATGAAAAGCGAAGACCAATATCTGAAATTCGTCCGGTGGAACGAGGAAGACAACCTGTATGTGGGCTATTGCCCGGATTTATTTCCCTGGGGCGGTGTTTGCCACGGCAAGACCGAAGAAGAGGCTTACCACCAGTTGTGTGACTTGGTCCGCGAAGAAGTGAATGAACTCCGCAAGGCCGGAAAGGAATTGCCAACCCCCGGCACCCGGCCTATGCGCGAAGCGGTGCTGGCTTGAAGTCCAAGCTTTGCCATCGTCAGTTGTCCATCACCGGCATTTTCAAAGCTGATTTGCAGCGGTTGTAGAGTTGAAGACAACGACGCCGGGCATCGAGGATGGCTGGTGACCGGATTGGTAGACTGCTCAACTTCTACCATCGCCCCGCCTGATCTCCTGCCCCCAAGTAGACTCTCCGATTCGCCGCCCGGTCGCAATGACGTCGGTTTGTCTCTATCACTTTACGCCTCCCCTGCCCTCTGCCACTTTTTGTTCGACTGTTCACGGCCAACCTCACCTGGGGGTTGCTTCGAATTGACGGATGGGGAATTGGGTGAACAATGAACCAACAAGCCCATGAACACAGACACTGTCAAACCCCGCCGTATATTCGACGAAACGTTCAAACGCGAATCTGTTGATTTGTGTTCGCCAGTCAACCACCCGCGACCGTTGACATCGGGTTGTTGCAGCACCAAACTCTGTCGGCGCGTTGAAGCGCCCTTTTGTCGGTGGTATTATGGGACTGCTCGACCATATCCTTGCGAACCAGATGTATTTGAAACTGGTTGATGATGGGAAGGGAGGCCCAGAAATCGAACCTCAATGGTACTTGGCGGTGGAATTTGATTACAACGCCCCGACTCGGAAAAGCCGTGCCGAACTAAAGGAAGAAACGGTCGCCTGGCTGGTTGAACTCGCGGGCATGTTTGAGGACATTCCGGCCCAAAGCAGGTATTTGTCGGGGCCGTTAGGCGTCTTTACGTTGACCAACGATTACCCGTGGCAGGAAACCTGTACCGAATTGTCCGTGTTCGCCCAAAAGGCGGTTTTAGAGGCACACGTCACTGCGGCCAAGGCTCACAACTATTACCTCATGCGACGCGTCAGCGCCAAACTCAGCGTGAAGAGCCCAATGAAATACCACTTTTCCCACCCGGCAACGATCGAAGAGGCGCTGGGTCCCAAACGGCAACCCAGACGCAACCTGGAACTTACGAGAATTGACCCGGCCGCAAAGATGATTTGTCGGGAGTTCATCCCGAGGCATCATATCCGGATCTGCCTGCACAAGGACATTGACGGCCGTATCGAGTGTACTGGGGATAAACACCCCACACATTATCCGCCGGGGTATTTCAACGGAGTTGCTTGTGATGTTGGCGGTAAGAGAATGTCCGTTATTGACCCGAGATACGCGCTGGTGAGGGAGAGGGAGACTGTCGAAAGTGGAATGACCAGGCATCCCGAAAGGCACCAGGAGATAATCAGGCGCCTGGAGATATTCCTGGCAAAGCAGCCCAGGTGACTGGACCCATCGTTTCGAGCCACCCAGAGAGTTAGGGTGAGGGGTGGGATCATGTCTTATGCCGCTCTGGCCGGGTGAGCACCGGATTCGGGAATTGGGCTGGTTCGATCCAGCACAATTGGGATGGTTCAAGCGAGAAACGAGCCAAATTTTCGCAATTTTATTGGGATTTCCGCGCTTCGAGCGGATGATATGGAATCAGAAGTCCTTTGCTCGCTCGACGAGGTCCTGGACCGTGCGCTGCGCTGCGTCGTGGCCGGCCTGTACCCTCAACGGAACGCGACCGGGCGAGGGCGGGGGGCGCATTTCGCTCTGTGCCTCGCGCGCAGTATGAAAAGCCTCTCGTGCGGGCCACGTTTACAGGCTAGCGATTGTCCAATCTCGGAAGTACGCCCACCCCCAACGGGAACGGGCTGTTCCCAATGAGCTTGGCGGTCTCAATCACGATTTCCGGTGAGTCGTTGAAACGATACTGGGGTGTTAAGGCTGTCGTCACGGTCGCAATCGCGTCGCCCGCCTCATGAAGGAAAGGGGCCTGTGCGGTCGCCAGCAGGCTCGCTATCGTGTCCGGACCACCGACAGCCACCACGACCAGCCCATCGCTCCCAACCATTTGGCTGAAGCTCCCAAGGCGACCGCGCCCAACCAGCTCTGGGTGTGGATATCAACACGATCAGGATTTGGCTGGGCCATGCATCATTGACAACCACCAGTATCTATGCAGAGAGCGATTTGAATATGAAAGCGCAAGCCTTGGCCCGCTGCGAGGCCCCGCTGATACAACCCGCCGGCAAGCGATCGCCGAGGAAAGGCATTATGGGATTTCTCAAAACGGTCTAAGCGCAGAAAGTTATGTGGCGTAAAAAGCTGCAAAGCCCCAGCAGGACGGGTCTTCTCGTCATTTACGCCACATAACAAAACTGGCTACATATCCTCATTCACGTGGCGCGCCACGTAAATGAGGAGAAACTCTCACGTCAGGTTCTCAGGGGAGCGGGCGGCGACAACGCCGCTCGCTTAAGGCGGGAACAACCCGAGCGGGTCCCGGGGCACCGCCAGTGTCAGCGCGCCCAGGCGGGTGGTCAATTGGCGGTGATAGAAACCGTTGGCTTGGTCCACGCGCGCGGCCGTGCGCGGGTAGGGGCGGGCATTGAGAAAACACTGGCGCTCATAGCCCATCAAGGCTTCCAAAAACTGGCGATGGTGCCACGCCCGACTTCATGCCGGAGGTTGGCCAGAGCGCCTTGAATTCGAGTGCAACTCCAGGACCGGTTCTCCCGAGCCAGCCGCAGGATCAATTCCCGGATTTCGCCAACGGTCCGGGGCCGTCCCTGCTGGCGCGTGCGACTTGAATCGTATTTCCTGGCGATGAGTCGCCGGTGCCAGGCCAACAACGTATCTGGCGTGACAAGGGTTGCAAACTGGTTGAGCGCTTTGCGGCCGATCTGCTTGGCTCTGGTGGCCAAGCGCATTCGTTGGGCGTCGTTAAACCGGGGCTTTTTGTCCGACTGCTCCCTCAGCACGCGGATTTCCTCTTGGAGATACTCGATGACAGCCTGCTGGTTGCGGTCATCCAGCCAGCGACACAGATTAGTAGCGACCCAAACGGATTCATTTGGCTATCATTTCAGGAGCATCGGTCGTCGGCCAGTCCATCCGTTGCACCGTGCCTCATTGGGTGTCGTTTGGGTTTTTGGACAGTACGGCATCTGAATATTTACATAGTACAGGGCTGATGGCGACCATGACGTATTGTTCCGGTTTGCCAATGGTGCCGGCCACGATCTTGGAGAGGGACGCGAGCAATGACTGCCAGGGCATTCTGCGGTGCTTGATTCACTTAAAATCGCCTCTCTCGATGATGCCTTGCAGCACGTCCTTGCCTTGGAGGACGGGAATGTCAGACCCGGGATTCGCCGGGTTATATTGTTTGGGGGTTTGAAAATTTAGGTTTCCGATCAGCGAAGCATAGGATGGCAGGAACAGGGTCGTTGCGGTGGTCTGGCCGTTGACCCGGGCTTCCCCGTCGTTCAGAACCACCACGCTTTTCATTCCGGGACTCAAATCGAATGTCACCTTGCGGCGGCTTTTGTCCGGCGCAAGAAATACCATCACACCTTTCCGGTGAGCAGATCCGTTCAACACAAGCGACCAGTGCTCGCTCCCGCCCTTCCGCTGCCAGGTCACTTGGAGTTTTTCTCCCTGACCAAAGGGCAGGACAGCGTCGAAGTGGTTCCACGCCGAAGGAAGGGCGGGCATGAAGACCAGACTGTTTTCCAAGAGGTTGGGACGGAAGCCCAGGAAGTCCTGATATCCATTGCGGGCAAATTCTGCAACACTCCAAGCTTGGGCGAACGTGCCGGAGGTATGAATTTGGCCATTCGAGTCCGGGATCGCATCCAGAAGCTCGCTCATGTTGCCCACGGTGCCAAGGTAGAGAATCTGACCGGCCAGATTTTTTGCCAGACGGTAGGCCAGGTCTTGATAACCGAAGCGGTCGAGGGCCGTGACCGTGAATCCGGCATTCCAGCCCCAGACGGTGCCGTTGTGGTAGGCAGCGTCGAAGAAATAGTATTTGTCGTCGTGGTGAAAGGGATGAAAGTAAGGATCGTTCTGACTCAAGGACGCAATGCCATAGGGAAAGAGTAACTCGGAGACGGCATTCCGGGTCGCCAGCGCCTCAATGTCACCGGCGGTGAGGCGGTCTTCAAATGGCACCGAAATCGTCATCAATTGATTCGGCCGGACCTTGACATCACGGGTGCCGTCGGCCCGCAAACGATCGGCCATCACTCGCCCATCCCAGAACCTGGCCGTAAAATTGGTTTTTAGAATCCCGGCCTGCTGTTCCCATTTCCCGGCGGCAGCAGCATCGCCGCTCTCATTCGCCAGCGCCACGCCCGCCTCCAGCGCCGTGAACCAAAGCGCCTGAATCTCGACCGCACGGTTGCCGCGGGCGGACCACGCCTTGTCGCCCTTGATCCGCGCGTCCATCCAGGTGTCGGCGTCGTCGTGAGTTAAGAACCCTTCTGCATCCACGTAATTGGTTATTGCGCCATCCAGCGCAGTCTTGACGACCGGATAAAGTTTCCGGGCGAACTCCTCGTCCCCACTATAGCGCATATATTCATATGCCTCGCGAATCATCCACGGGGTTCCGTCGGTCGTGTTATAAATGATGTCCTCCAGCGAGCTCACCCGGTTGGGGATGCGCCCGTAATTCCGATCCGGACCGAGATTTTGAAACCGGGCGAAGTTTTCAAGCACCTCCCTGGCTTCAGTAAACGAACCGGAAACCAGCAGCGCGCCGGGCAGAGAGATGAAGGTGTCGCGCCCCCAGTTGTTCTTGAACCACGGAAGACCGGCCCAGATGCCCTTGCCAAATTCCTCCACCACGAACAGGTGACTGGCAGCCTTGGCCCACATCAGTGCCTTGTTGTATTCGGCGTCGTCGGTCCAGAGAAAACTTCTAGTCAGATAGTCATAGCAAGCCTGCATCTCCGCTTGGATGGGATCCGAGGTGGCGATTTCCGCAGCCTTATTGGCGGCCTCTTCCGCTGTGAAACCGAACGCGATCGTCACGGTAAAATCCTTGGCCACCTTCTGGCTGGTCACATAGCCCACCACGTTGTGATCAGAAAGATCGAGCACTGCCCCGGCTCCGACCGGGGCTGCCTCGAGCCCGATGGATAGGGTGAAGTTTTTGTCTGCGCACAAGGCAACGAAGGCCGGGTAAAGGTTGTTCGTCGGCACAACTTTGGGTGAAATGACCACGGCCTGTCCAACTTGCTCGATCGCCATTGCGTCCATTGGGCATTTCAAAAACGGGATCACGCCCAGAATTTGTGATTTGGCGGAATGCACGCCGACCGAGACGGCGTATTTGCCGGAATGAACAACCATTTCCTCGGAAATGCCATCGGGGTATTGGACCCGATCGCCACGCGGCAGAACACTCTCCAGCGCACCGCCCGCCGTCCGGTTGTTGAGTTTGCCCGCCACGAACGTGGCATAACCCGTGAACACCGCGGTATTCTTCATCAAGTAACCACCGCCCTGATGGTAATCGTGCGTGTAACCCTCGAAATATCCGGCGATATTATCACCGACCAAATACTGCCTTTTTTGACCGGGCATCACTTTGATCGCAATGGTGTCAAAAAACGCCTTAGCTCCGGGCAATTTTCCCTGTCCTTGTGGCAGTGACACCGTTTTGGCTTTTACCACAGCGAGGTTGAAAACCGACTGGCTTGCAAGCGGATTTGAATTTTCGTTGGCGGCAACGAAGCCGGGAGAAAAATAAAAAACCAGCGCTACCAGGAATATTTTTATGACACCATTTTTGCGCTTGTAAAATGCCGTTGCCCGGAGAATGAAGTTCATATTTGAAACCTAGAATAGTATTCCCCGAAAGGTTGGCAACTATCCAGTCGCACCAGCAGCGGTGCAAATGCAACTTCCAGACCTGGTTTTCGAAACTCCAGCAGTTAAACGGATTTCACCCATCAAATCGCAAAGCACAAAAGTTCATCCTCCTCCTGCCGCGCTGACGGCAGGCGTTGTGTCTTGAAAAACCGGCCGAGCCATGGGTTTGAGCAGCACTTCCCCACCGCAACTCCAACCTACCGCCGCGACTGCCAGGGCCTTGCATTACAGAAGGCTGCCTGCCCAGAGCTGCGTCGCATTCGTTTGATGTCCCATCTGTGTCTATGAAAGTCCCAAGGCTGGATAGACTGTTGACCGGTTACAGCTTAAATACTTAAGTCACAGTGAAAGAGCAGAACTGCTGACTCGGCAATTTCGGGGGATTACCGGGCGGGGCATTCAAGCATCATGCGGGTGGTCTTGTTATACTGGGCAACTCCTGCTGGGAAAACGTTCTGGCGGATTGGCCTTGCGGATAACGAGCGGCGTCAATGTCGTCGAAGTCCGTAGCTTGATGCGGGTTCTTCCGGTGAGTCACAGCCGCCCTTGATGGTACTGACAATGAGATCATCAAACGCCCGGTTGTGCAAACAGCTACACCGCTAAAATGCGAGCAGTGAGGAACAATGCCAGGACGGGCGCTCCGGTTGCCGATGCCAGGCAGACGGTGGGGGCAAGCTGGCTCTTGCCTTCCACGTTCGGGGGCACTCGGTATCGCCACCAGTTCACAGAAGTGTCTGAACTGCCATCCATTTCCACCATGCGAAACGGACCAGCGGGGCAACTCGCAGATTTTCACCCTCCAAGTTTGCACCAAACATTCGCCCGATCATGCCCAGCGGTATCCTGTGAGAAACTGCATCGTCAGGATGCCTCGGTTAAGGATTTCTCGATCGGGAAGTGGATGGATAACCAATGAACCCGAGAAGCCTGTGGAGAACATTCCATTACACCCAACTAAAACGATCCTTTTGGTCGATGACGAGGACAAAGATCGTATCACAACAAAGTGGTTTCTGACCAACTTCGGTTATGTAGTGGATTCCGCGTCAAGCGCAGAGCAAGCGCTCGCTCTATTCGATCCCAAAATCCATGATGTGGTTGTAACCGATAATTCGATGCCGGGGATGAGTGGCGCGGAGATGGCACACATCATTAAACAGCGGTCTCCGTCCACTCCCGTGCTCATGTACACAGGACAGGCGCCGGATGATCAGTCTTGTGTGGATCTGGTGATTCAAAGACCAGCTCATATGCTGGCACTGAAGGAAGGTGTGGACGAATTGCTTGCCGGACGAGGATGATGCGGGTACAGTGAGACACCGTCCTGGGTTTGCGGACCAACGCTCGTCCCAAACGTTATTACGCCGGCCAAACTCGGCTTCGACTTCGTAGGCGATTATCTAAAAAAGAATCCGCCATCAATAAGAAAGTTCGAGGTGTAAATGGCTGAATTGAATGTGGCACTTTGAGGATCAAGCCCCCCTGAAACGAAGCCAAACGAACCCATTCTTGGAGGCGAAAGGAATCCCAGATTGAGCTGGCGCATGTCCACTGATCCAGAGACCGACCAAACTTCGGGATTGGCTTCTTGCAGAAGGACTTGCTGAAAATTTGGGTTATGGTCAATTACAATGCGCTTTCCGTGAATTTCGACGGCTTGGCTACACAAAAACGCCGCATGAACATTGCCGGAACGCATGGTTTTGCGGCCTGAATGGTCGAATCTTACCGTTCCCAAAAGCGGGACACGCTCGCCGCGAATGTGACAGATGGAAAATCTTTCCGAATGATGTAAAAATGAGCCGCTTGTGTGCTTAACCTGAAAGCTACTGATTCGCGGGTTAAGCGTGAACCTATCCGGCGCAAGCAATCAATTCGTCAAGCACCCAAGCCATGCGTGCCCTGCCGGAATGGTAGGTGTTCCCGGTGACGAAAAAAGAGACAACGTTAATCGGCGGGCTATGGCGGGGGTCGGCAATGTCGTTTTCGCTTTGTGGTTCGGCACACTTATTGCAAACGGCGACGAATCTTTTGCGGTGTCGCCAAGGAATTGCGGTTTGGACAAGAGCACACTCTTTTTCGACAGTCACTTGACACTTGGCGAACCACACGGGAAAGTTAGCGTCCTCAATTTTGTCGGCCAAGGATTTGAGTTCACGCATTCGACTAACAAAATTCTCCCGTTTAACCCTGTTATCCCGCCCCAAAGTAAGGCGGCTATTAATCAGGGCACCAACCAGAACGCCGATAAGTCCAATCAGGGCAACCGTGAGGGAGATTTCCATATCAATATCAGCAAGGGGGCATTCTATGTCGTTGTGTTCACGGTGGGGTTGATTATCGGGCTTATTTTCGCAATGGGGCAAGGCAAAAGGGGGCAACGATGAACTGCCATTGTTGCTCCGGCAACTGCCGCAAGTCCGGTTCGTATCGCAACCGCAACCGCGTTGTGCAGCGGTATGCGTGCGACCGCTGCGGGAAGTCGTTTAGCGAGTCGCAACCGCTGGACGGAATGCGCGTGGAGTTTGGCAAGGCGTGTCAGGTGGTCGAGTTGCTTTGTGAGTCTGTGGGCATCCGGGCGATTGAACGGCTGACGGGAATCAGCAAGCCAACCGTGTTGAGCATCCTCGAAACTGCCGGGCAAAAGGCGGCGGCGTTGCTGGATGAGCGCGTCCATAACCTGAACGCCAAGCAGGTTCAGGCCGATGAAATCTACTCGTTCGTTGGCTGTCGCCGGGAACACGTCCTGCCGGGCGAGACGGAGCGCGGCGACCAGTGGACTTTCCTTGCGATAGACCGCGAATCCAAGCTGGTTATTAGCTGGCTTGTGGGGAAGCACACGCGCGAGAACGCGCTGCGGTTCATGGGCGACTTGAAGCGGCGCACGGCAAACCGTTTCCAGCTTACGACGGACAACTGGGGAATTTATTCTGGCGCGTCCGGTGTGGTATCGGACGTGATGGGCGGGAAGGTGGATTATGCGACCGAGCAGAAGTTCTTTGCCCGTGGCGGCGCGAGTCCGGGCGTGTTCCTGCCGCGCCGGGTGGTGAGCGTGCGCCGTCATCGGCGCATGGGCAACCCTGATATAAAGCTGGCCACAACCTGCCACGCGGAGCGCACAAACCTGTCTGTGCGCCTGTTTAACCGCCGGTTCACCCGATGCACGCTTGGCTATTCAAAGAAGCTGGACAACCTGCGGCACGCGGTTGCGCTGTTCGTGTGGCATTTCAACTTTGCCCGCGTTCATTCGGCGCACGGCAAGACGCCAGCGCAAGCGGCGGGACTGGCAGACCGCGCTTGGACAGTTGCGGAGTTGCTCGCCCGCTGAATCGTTACGGAATATAAATCGCCGTCCCCTTCGCGCATTGATAGTAAATCGGAACGCTCATGGCCGTGCTGCTTCCGAACGCGGTTGCTCCGTAAGGGTTGCCATACACCGATGCACTTCCGAAGCTGTATCCCACCGATCCGCCATACCGCGTCCCCGTCCATGTAACGATAAGACCGTTTGCGCCGACTTTTGCGGCCTGCTTCTTCAAAGCGTTGATGGAGTCCTCCATCGTGCGGCGACTAACGGCGGAGACATCGGCAACTTCGTCGTAACGGGTTGATGGCGGCGACGAGTATATCACGACCATTGCCGGTTTGATTTTGGGGTGGACGACACCAAATACAGTTTTTGTGCTCATGGTGGTATTGCAACCACACAAAAGGACAACGGTTAAAGCCAACGGCAGGAGAACAGTTTTCTTCATAATTCATCACGTTTGGCAGGGGAAAGGAAAAGGCGCGGACCCGACGCGCCCAGCTAGAGGCACCGCGAAGTGCCTTGTCCAGAAACACGCCGAGCCGCGCCCGATGGGGGCGCGGCCAGGGGATTCTGGACGTTGGGGAAAATTCGCGGTTTTCTAGCTGTCCAACCCGACTGCGTTAAAATGTCAGACCGCATCAAACACCCGGCAACGCCGTTAGTCAATCACTGGTTGACGAAAGACTTTTTGCGATGTTTGATGGGGGGCAATCGCATAAGCAATTTGGAAAATGCCTGACGAATCCAAGAGTTTGACGGAAGAAGAATGTATGAGGCATCTTGGCATCCGTTACCCTTTGGAAAAGTTTGCCGATGATTTTTCGGAGTGTGGCCGGTTAAGCTCGCCACCACATCAAGAGGAACATGCACACCGATTGCTTTTAGATTATTTTGCATCTCGATATTCAGGCGATGATGCTGTTGACAAGATGATGAGGTGTCTTGCGGCTGCTTCATATTGGGAGAAAAACAGGGAGCATTTTGACACCGGCGACGTGTCTGTTAATGGCGAGGTTAAATCGCTTCTCAGCCCCGGACTCATTTGGGCATTCTGGATGGGATGGTGTAGAGATGAATGCGACTGGCGCACTTACAACCCGCCCGTGAGCGGATTTATCGCGGTTGCGAAATCGTATAACAAAAGCATTCATCCTCCTTCTTAACTGCACCGTGCTTTCAATCTGTCAAGCGATTTTCGTAAAAATTCGCAGCGCAATCCGTTTTACCATGACCAAAATTTGTCCGGATAATTGCCCTGCCAGAAAGCGAAAATATCCATTGGCGTGGCAGCTCCATGTTCGCAAAGGAAACCAGCTGATTTTAAAAAACGAACCCAATTTTGTCGCCACTTTGTCGCCACTTTTTTGGCCTTGCCGTGGGTTGTGATGGCTTGTGGTAGAAAGGGGATTCCTCGTGAGGGTCCGCCACAACCTGCTGATTTCGATCTAACCAGGCTGGATTGAATTGGTTGCGGGGGCTGGATTTGAACCAGCGACCTTCAGGTTATGAGCCTGACGAGCTACCGGGCTGCTCCACCCCGCGATCAGGAAGCGAACATTTTGCCCGGCAAGCGGAAGCAATGCAAGGATTTTCGTCAGAAGGGCCAGACCCCATACCCAATCCAGTAACCGAAAAGCTTCGGATATTCCAAATAGATGCGCCGCTCAAAACGCCGGCCCGACCAGTCGGCGCGCGCGTAGGCAACATACGACGGGCGCGAATAAAATTTTATTTCCGGCGCATAATGCCGGAAACTCTCCAGCGCCCGCCGCGAATGATACCACGAAGTGACCAGGATGACGCGGCCCGGTTTTTGTTCGCGAAGCCGCTTGACGGTCAACTCCGCATTTTCCCGGGTCGTGCGCGATTGGGTTTCAAGTTCAATTACATCCGCCGGCACGCCGTCTTCAATCAACAACTGCCGGTTGATTTCGCAATCGCCCCGGCCGCTGACGATGATGCGCGGTGCGGCGTGTTCCTTAAAAAGCTCCGCCGCTCGCTCCGGCCGTTCTGACGAACCGCCACCGAGGACCACCATCAAGTCCGCCTGCGCCGGCCCGCTGTCCACGCACAAAAACCACTGGGGAAAAACCATCGCCGCAACGGCCAGCGCCAGCAGCAGAACAAAAACGATGACGACGATTCGTAAGATTCTTTTTCTCACGCGCGAAAAAGGCTACCCCAGCCAATGGATTTCCGCCAGCAGCGACGAATATGTAGCATTGGGGCTGAAAAAAAGGCGCGAACGGTTGTCCGTTCGCGCTGGTGATTTCAAATCGCGATTATTCCTTGTCTGTCGTTTCTGCCTTTTCAGTCATTTCGGCATCGCGCTCGGCCATCGCGGCCTTGCGCGACAAGCGCACGCGCCCTTTTTCATCCACACCGAGGCATTTGACGGTTATTTCATCGCCGACCTTGACGATGTCCTCGGTCTTCTTGACGCGGAAGTTGGCGAGTTCGCTGATGTGGACGAGGCCGTCCTTGCCGGGCAGAAACTCGACGAACGCGCCAAATTCCTTGATGGTGACAACCTTTCCCCGGTAAATTTTCCCCGGTTCGGCTTCGGCGGTCATGCCCATGATCGCGTCACGGGCAATCTTCATGCCCTCGGCCGTGACGGAGAAAATATTCACTGTGCCGTCGTCTTCAATGTCAATTTCGCAGCCGGATTCCTCGACGAGCTTCTTGATGTTCTTGCCGCCGGGGCCGATGATCGCGCCGATTTTCTCCGGGTTGATTTTGATGGTCTCGATGCGGGGAGCGTATTGGCTGATTTCCGGGCGCGGCGCGGCCAGGGTTTTGGCCATTTCGGCCAAAATGTGCATCCGGGCGACGCGGGCTTTTTCAATCGTCTCGGTCATCAGCGCGTGCGGCAATCCCTTCAGCTTGAGGTCGAGCTGGAAGCCGGTGATGCCCTTTTCCGTGCCGGCGATTTTGCAATCCATGTCGCAGTAGTGATCTTCCCAGCCGAGGATGTCGGTGAGGAGCTGGTATTTGGAAATGTTCTCGCCGCTGTATTCGGTGCAAATGCCGACACTGATGCCCGCGACAGGACGAATGAGCGGGACCCCGGCGTCCATGAGCGCCAACGTGCCGCCGCACACGGTCGCCATCGAGGTCGAGCCGTTTGATTCCATGATTTCGCTCGTGACGCGGACGGTGTAGGGATAATCCTTCAACGGCAGCATCGGTTCGATGGAACGTTCCGCAAGCGCGCCGTGGCCGATTTCGCGCCGGCCCGGGCCGGCGATGCGGCCGGTCTCGCCGACGGAGAAGTTCGGGAAATTGTAGTGCAGGATGAATTTCTTTTCGCTGTCGCCGCCGGTGTAGGAATCGAATTCCTGCACGTCGTCACCGGTGCCAAGCGTGACGAGTGTGACGGCCTGGGTTTCGCCGCGGGAGAAAAGCGCCGAGCCGTGTGCGCGCGGCAGAATGCCCACTTCGCTTGAAATCGGACGGACGACATCAAACGCCCGGCCATCGAGCCGCTTGCCGCTGTTCAAAATCAAACTGCGGACGGCTTCCTTTTGAATGTAATAAAAGGCGTCCTTGATGATGAATTCGGTGACCTTTTCCTCGCCGAACTTCTCGACGAGTTTCGCGCCGACTTCATCCTGGATGGCCTTGACGGCGGCTTCCCGGGCGAGTTTGCCCGGCGTGAGCAGCGCGGGCACAAAGCGGTCGCCAACGAGTTTTTTGGCCTCCTGCAAAACTTCATCGGGCGCGACGTTGAGCGTGATTTCGCGTTTCTTCCGGCCGGCCCTGGCCACCAGTTCCTTCTGCGCGGCGATAATCGGCTGGACGGCTTCGTGGCCGAATTTCAACGCGGCGTTGAAGTCAGCCTCGGAAATTTCCTTCGCCGAACCTTCATACATCACGATGTCGGTTTCGTTGCCGACATAGACGAGGTCGAGGTCGCTTTCCTTCATCTCGCTATGGGTCGGATTCGCGACGAATTTTCCGTTGACGCGGCCCACGCGGACCGCGCCGAGCGGCCCGGCCCACGGAATATCGCTGACCATCAGGGCCGTGCTCGCGCCGATGATGCTCAAAATGTCCGGGTCGTTCTCGCCGTCGGCGCTCAACAGGATGCTTTGCACCTGGACTTCATTGTACCAGCCCTTGGGGAACAAGGGGCGGATTGGCCGGTCGGTAAGCCGGCAGGTGAGGATTTCCTTTTCCGTCGGACGGCCCTCGCGTTTGAAGTAGCCGCCGGGGAAGCGGCCTGCCGCCGCCGCCTTCTCGCGGTAATCCACGGTGAGCGGGAAAAATTCCTGGCCGGCTTTGGCCTTGGTCGCGGCCACGGCGGCCACGATGACGATGGTGTCGCCGAGCTGGACGGTTACCGCGCCGTCCGCCTGTTTGGCGATTTTTCCGGTTTCAATGACGATTTGTTTGTCGCCCACCTGGGCGGTGATTTTTTCTGGCATAACTGTTCCTGCCCGTCACCGCCGGAGAAACTTCAGTGAACTCCGAACGTTTTCGGAGCTGAATGAAATTACCCAGAGGTGACGGATTTTTCATACGCGATGTGGTTGGTTAAGGAATCGAGCCATTCGCGCTGGCTGGCTCAAATCCGATGGCGGAAGGCGGTTTGCTTAAGAAAACCGCGCCTCCGCAAAAAAATTCAATGGCGCAGTTTCAATTTCTTCGTGACCGCCTGATAACGGCTCAAGTCGTTGTTTTGCAGATATTCCAACAGGCGCCGGCGCTGGCCGACCATCATCAACAGCCCGCGACGCGAACTATGATCTTTTTTGTTGGTCTGCAAATGCTCGGTCAAATGATTGATCCGCTGCGTGAGCAGGGCAATTTGCACGTCCGCCGACCCCGTGTCGCCGTCGTGCAACTTGAACGATTCAATGGTCTTCGTCTTTGCTTCCATATTCGATTAAACGCGCAGATTAGTTGTTCACAACCCTGGTGTAAAGCACTTTCAAGCCGTCCGGCTATGACACAAAACCAACGAATTCACTGGTTCTTTTTCATTTTGGCGCGTTGCCAATGCCAAATCAAACGGCGCTTCGTTTGCGGGGTCAGTTTGAAATTCTCACCAATCCGCAGGCCCTCAATCCAAAAAATCCCGCCCATCTCCGCTGCCGCTACCACCAGTTGACGCCGGCGGAGGCGTGGAATTCGCTGGTTCACAAACCAATCCTGAAGTTTTGGCGCTGATTTCATGCCGATGGGTTGAAAACGGTCGCCCGGACGCCAGTGGCGCAACGTGATTTGTTCGCCAACCTTGTCCGCGTCAAAAAATTCGCGCCCGGTTCGTTTGCTAAAACACAGGCGATTTTTCACTCCTTCAAAATCCCAGCAGAATTGAACACCGGCAAAATCCACCTCCCCTGCCCTGTCCGCCAGATTGACCTTGAGTTCATTTGCTTTGAATTCGAACGGCTGCTGCGTCCTCAATTTCACCGAGCCGGCCGCGTCGCGAGAGATGAACAATGCAGGACCCACGCTCACAAAACGACCAGCCGATTGGCGGAGAGTTTCGACCAGTTCAAATTCCGCCGGCACACCGAGACCGGCCAACTGCAAATGCAGAACCCGCCGCTGAACCGCGATCGGCAGTTTTGCAAAGGCAGGGACGCCGCGCCGCGGCGTCTGCGAACGGCCCGGCGGGCCGCCCCGGCCATTATCTTTCAGCCATTTTTGCGCCATGCCAGTGACGATGTCCGCCTCCGCACCGATGATTTCCATCAGTCGCAAAACGGTTTTCGCCAGTCCCGGTTGATATTTTTTACGCAGCAGCGGCAGTAATTCGTTGCGTACGCGATTACGCGGCATTTCCAGCTGCGCGTTGGTCACGTCTTCGCGGAACCGGATTTTGTTTTGGCGCGCGAACCCCTGCAATTCAACTTTCGTCGAATCCAGAAGCGGACGAACGAGCGTAATCCCTGAATCCACGGGCGATGGTGAACGCCACTTCATTCCCGCCAGACCTTCACCACCCGCACCGCGCAGCAGGCGCAAAAAGAAAAGTTCCAGTTGGTCGTCCGCGTGATGCGCCAGCGCCACCATGCGGATACCATGCTTTTTTGCAGCGCGCGCGAAAAATTCATGACGCAATTTTCGCGCGGCCATTTCAATTGACAGTTTTGACTTTTCTGCGAACCGCCTCACGTCGGCGCGTTCGACGACCAGGGGCAATCCCATCGCCGCGGCGGTTTTACCGACGAGCCTTTCGTCGGCGTCGCTGCTGCGTCCGCGGAGTTGGTGGTTGAAATGGGCAACGACCAGTTTCCACCCGTGTCGCGCCGGGAACGTGTGAAGCAAATGAAGCAGCGCCATCGAGTCCAATCCCCCGGAAACGGCCACCAAAACCGGCTGACCCCGCTCGAGCAACCTGCGGTCCCTGAGGTTGTTCTCAACGCGCTGAAGCAAATCGCTCACGCTTGGATGCTACCGCATTGGCGGGGCGGAGCAAGAGCAGCGGAATCTCAGGGTGAGACCATGATGCGATAGAACCGGTGTGGATCAGGTCCGATGACATCATTGGTGCTGACGGTTACATCGGCGGCCGTGATAGCGCCGCCCAGAGGGAGCCAGGCGGCTTGCGACAGATCGGTCTTGTATTGCAACAGATAGACGGTTCCCGGCACCGCGTTCCAGGAGAACGCGAAGGTACTGCCTGTGTGCGTCAACATTTGGAACACGGGAATGGAAGTGGGGTTCAAGCTGACGTCGTCCAGCCCAAAAAACTGCGGGTCATTCCGGAATCCGAACTGAATGGTGGAATTGGTGCCGGTGGCCGTGACGACAAACTGCAGATTGGTCCAGTCGAACGCAGGCAGGTTGACCTGATCATAAATAATATTCGTGCTCACACTATTTGTATTCCACAACACTCTAAATTCATTGGGCAACCCGCCATTGGCATTTTGCACCCAGAACGAAAGCAAATACATCTGTCCGGGAACGGTGGGCACCGTTTGGGACAGATACCCGAGCGAACCGATTGGCCCCAGGCAAGCGGCGTAATTGCCGTCATAGACGAATATTGGACTGCTGGTGACAAACATATTGGTGACGTTTCCAGAGAGATTCCAGTCTGTAAAATCGCCGGTTTCGAATCCGCCGTTTGAAATCAGTGGCAGCACTTGCAACGTGACTTGACGGCTCTGATTAAAGCTCGTGGCCAGGTCGGTAAAGAATATCGTCGAGACATAACTCCCCGCCGGCAGGCTGGCGGTCGTGGAAGGATTCAGGCTCACTGCTACATTGGTTCGTCCGTGGGCGGCCAGCGTGCCGTTGGTCGGCGAGACATTGAGCCAAAGCGATGTATTGACGAGGAACCAATTGAGGGCAGATGCCCCGGTGTTGGTCAGCGAAAAAACCTGGGCGCCGCCAGGCGGACTTCCAACGTTGAAATTGGTTGTAAGACCAACGCTCGGCATGATTTGCAGGGCGTCAGGCAACTGCACAAGGGCATTGATGAGATTGGTCCCTGTCGGTGTGCCCCAGCCGGTGCACAAGTCATAGCCGTTAACGGCAAAATACTTGGTAGGGCTGGAAGGAGTCGTGTTGTTGCCGGTTTTGATGTCATGGAAAACCGAGTTGTAACTCGTCCCCTTGCCGATGGCGTACACGGCGGGGTTGATAAAACCGACGGATGGTAGACCACTGGCCGCGGCCTGCTGATTGATCAAAGCAGCAAAGCCCGCCCACAACGGGGCCGCGCAACTTGTGCCGCCTTCGTCAGATATTAATGAGCCATTGTCCGCAATCACGAAAACATTATCGGCGGTCAAGGCGACATCAGGAACGTTACGGTAAGTTGTGGAGCCGCGGTTTACTGTCATGCTGATGTTCGTCTGCCAGGACGGAATGAAATAGGTGGTACTGATGCCACCGCCACTGGCGACGCCACCCCCCCAGTTCCAAACCTTTTCAGAAGTCCAAGCCCCACCCGTACCGGTTGTCAAAGTGGTTCCCCCGACAAGTGTAACCAAAGGACTATCTTCGTATTGAAAAATCCCCGAGTAGTATGCCCCCTCGTCACCCGAAGCCTGCAAAAACGTCTGTCCTTGCATGGCGAACTGCGTGTAAATCGCGGCATATTGCGAGCTGTCGCCAATCACCCAGGAGGAACTGATTTGCTTGGCCTTATTGTCGTTGGCAATCTTGTTCAGAATGTCAGCATCTACCGAAGTGCTGTCACCGGGACCTTCATAGACAATGATATTGGACAGACCGGGTGCCATGCAAATTGCCATCTCAATGTCCAGCGCCACCTCAACATTAACGCCATCGCCGCTAACCGGCGCCGGTGGGCCGCCATCCACGCTCACATTTTTCAGCGGTACGGGGGGCAGCCCGGCCAAAAACACGTATTGTGCGATGTCATTGGTGAAGTAGTCAGCACACTCGAAAAGGGCGACCTTCTGCCCGGTCCCGGTCAGTAACGCGCCCGGCACGTAAGCCTTCCTGAAATCGTACCCGAAGTAAGAGCCCGAGCCGCCCGGCGCGGATCCGGTCAACGATCGGCTCGCCGAAGATTGACTGCCGGAGGCCCGGCGGAAAAGGGGGCGTGGTAGAAAGTAATTGTTGAGGCCGATGATGCTCGATACTGGCACTGACAAATCCAGCGACGGTTCGACATCCGGCGCATAAAATGTCCGGTTTTCCACCGGGTGCTGATAGACGCGCATCGTTACGTGAAACGCCTTCTGGACATCCGCCACCGACCCGTCCACATCCAACAACACGCGATTGGGGTGTGTAGCGGTTACCGTCAAACCATTGGCCTGCGCGAAAGCAATGACCGCCTGGTAATCCTGTTCAGTCGGGCCGAATTGTTCCGTGAACTGTTGAGGCGTCAGATAGTGATGATAATTGGGACTGGCCGGGTCGTAAATTTCCTCGAGTAAATTGGTCAACGCCTCGCTATTGCGTAATGGGAGACTGATGGCCAGTCTCAAGTGCTGCGAAGTTGCCAGAGCGCTGATTGGCTGCAAATGCAAGCTGGCCACGGCCAGCGGTATATGGCCCTGCAGTACCTGCCGCTCGGCCGCCTGAACCGGGGTTAACAGGAGGGTAAACGTAGACAGGCACGCTACGACCGCCGCGCACCTGATCAGTGACCATCGTCCTGGAGTTTTGAGGGAAAGTTTCTTCTTCATGACAAGTGGGCAAAAGACACAGTTTGTTCGTATAAACAACGACTGAGTGACCAGCGTGAATTCACGCTGGAATTTAGACAGATACTGCGTCGAGCGTCAAGTTCCACCAGCAATAAAAATCGGCCCCGCCGCGACAGCCTCGCGCGCGCCAGGGGCGCTTTGACCGGCCCAAGGCGGTCGGCGGAACTTCAGGGTGAGACCATGAAGCGATAATAGCGCTGCGGCGAGGAACTGAGGGCATTGGTGTCGGACACCGTCAAACTGCCCTTGGTGGCAACAAGTGGACTGCCGAGATTAATCCAGTTGGTCTGAAGCAAATTGGTCACGTATTGCAGCTGATAAACCAGGCCGGTCGTTGTCCCCCAAGTCATGTTGAAGGTGCTGGAAGTCCTGGTTGTTGCCTGGAACGCCGGCGCTGTAAACGGCGTTACGCTGATGTCATCAAGACCAAGGTAATAGGGGTCATCCCGGAATCCCAACTGGAGAACCGTGCTGGGGCTGGTGGCTGTGACGAGGAATTGCAAATTGGTCCACCCGATTTTCGCCACATTGGTTTGATCGAAAATCGTACTGCCATTCCATGACACACTGAATTCATTGGGGGTGAGAGTGCCCGCCACATTCGGGCTGTCCAGCCACAAGGAGAGCAAATAGTTCTGTCCGGTGAAAGTCGGCAGGGTTTGGGAAAGATAACCCAGCGAACCATAAGGCCCGAGTTCCGCGCCGTATGTGCCCGAATACACGAATTGCGAATTGCCGCTGGTAACGGAGGTGTAAGTGGTGTTTCCGGACAGAGTCCAACCGGTAAAATCACCGGTCTCAAACCCGCCGTTCTGAACCAGCGGTTGTCCAACCAGCAAAATAAACGGCAGGGTGAGAGCCCCGCCGTTCTGGTTGGTGATCACCACGTTCGCATTGTAGATTCCAGAGGCAAGGCTGCTGGCGGCGGAACTCAAGCTCACCGTTAATATGGTTTGCCCGCCACCCGCCAGCGCGCCGCTGTTCGGTGAAGCCGTGAGCCAGGATGCGGCGTTATTAACGCTCCAACTCAGTGAAGCCAACCCCATGTTGGTCAACGAAAATTTTTGCTTGGTCACGCTAAATGCACCGCCAACCGGTCCGCTGGAAGTAAAGCCATTGGTCGGCGAGACCGCCAACGGCGGCAAGACTTGCAACGTAAACTGGTAAAGCTGCCCAACCCCCGTGGTTTGATTGGTGAACAAGACATTGCCGGAGTAGCTTCCAATCGCCAGATTGTAGGCCGCGGAATTCAGGTCCGCCGTCACAGTGGCTTGGCCGCCGGAAGCAAGCGTGCCGCTGCCTGGCGACACATTGAGCCACGGCGTCGTGTTGACGAGCGTCCAGTTCAGTGAAGCCGCACCCACATTGGTCAATAAAAGATTTTGGGTGGTGACGTTGAACGGACCGCCGGCTGCGCCGCTGGCGGCAAAGCCGGATGCGGGGATAATGACCAGTGTGTCGGGCGGGCCGGCAAGAGCGTTGATTAAACGTTGCCCGGCGGGCGTGCCCCAGCCGGTGCAGAGGTCGTAGCCAGGAACTGCGTAAAACTGATTGGGACTGCCGCTCCACGTGTTACTGCCGGTCGTGATGTCGTGAAAATCTGCAGTGTAGTTCCCACTCGCGCCGATGGCGTAGATGGCTGGATTGAGAAAGCCGACCGATGGCCTTCCCATCGTCGCCGCCTGTTGGTTCATCAACGCAGTCAGACCCGCCCACAAAGGCGCTGCGATGCTCGTCCCCATCACATAACCCGACGAGGTTCCGTTGTCATGCACGCACCAGACATTGTTGGCAATCAGGGCCACATCAGGAATATTCCGCATGTTGGTGGAACCCAGATTCGCCGTCATGTTGACGTTTGTTTGCCAGCTCGGAATCGAATAATAGGTGCTGACCCCGCCGCTGCCTCCCAGCCCCCCACCTATATTCCACACGGTTTCCGAAACCCAGGAGCCACCCGGCCCGGTCGTGGACAAAGTCGTTCCACCGACAATCGTGATATACGGATCATCATTCGGCACGCCGGTTGGACCCGTGTAAGCATCGCTGTCGCCGGACGCGTCGAAAAACGACTGGCCCTCCGTAATCATCTGCTGAAATATGTGGTCCGTCGTATTCGTCGGCGTGCCGCTATAGCTCCAGGAGCAACTGAATTGTTTTATCTGGTTGCTCGCCGCCATCGAGTTCAAGAGGTCGTTGAAATAGGAGGAGTCGTTCGGCGCTTCATAGATAACAACCTTCGCCAAATTCGTCGCCATGGCAACGGCCACCTCGATGTCCAGCGCTACTTCAATGTTTCCACTGCCGGCGGAACCGGTGGATCCATCCAGCAAAACGGTTTGCAGGGGAATATCGGCCAACCCTGATTGAATCTCGTAATTGGTAATGTCGTTCGGATAGTAACCGTCAAATTCCAGCAATCCGACCGTCTGGCCTGCACCGTTGAGCGTGACGCCCGGAAGGTAAGCGGCCCGGAAATCGGTCCCGCGATAATTCCCGCCTGGTCCCGAGCCGGCATTCGGCACCACCCCCGCCGGATTAACCTGCGGGACAACCAGCAGGCTCTTGGGGCGCGGTATTCCGTAATCGCTCAACCCGCTGATGTCCAGCACCGGCACGCCTGATTCAACGGACGGTTCGACATCCGGAGCGTAAAACGTCCGGTTCTCCGTCGGATGCCGGTAAGTCTGCATGGTCACTTGAAACGCTTTCTCGATATTTACCACCGAACCGCTCACGTCCAGCAAGACCCGGTTCGCACTGGTCCCGGTCACCCTCAACCCGTTCCGCTTCGCGAAGGCGATGACTTTCTGATAATCCTGTTCCGTCGGGCCGAATCGTTCCGTGAACTGTTCCGGCGTAAGATACTGATGATAATGGGGGCTGGCCGGGTCGTAGAGTTGTTGGATCAATTCGGTCAGCGCTTCCTGATTCCGCAGGGGCAGCCCGATGGCCAGATGCAGACTTTTTGTCGCCGACAGTTGACCTGTTGGCCGCAAATTGAAACGCGCCACCGCCGCCGGCACGTGACCGTGCAAAACCTGTCTTTCCGCCGCGACGCCCGGACAAATTGCGCTGAAAAACAGCACCAAGCCAACGCTCCTCACATCCAATAACGACCGAAATTTCAACATAAAGGGGAGTTTTGATAAAGGGCAGTTTTGAATAAGGGGACAATCCATAACGGCTAAAATCTGCCGGACGCACTCTTGGTTTTGATTCGCACAGGTTGTTAAAAGCAAACCGCATTCCACTTTTAAGTGAAAATGATACGAACTTCCACCATAATTTACGCTCAGATAATGACCAAAGTCAAATTCGCCCTGTCGAAAAAAATTGCCCGTCTCCGCCTGTGACTTTAACGTGCGTTTGTGGCCGTCAAACTTACCATCCTTGGCAGCGGTTCCGGCGGGAATTGCGCGTACGTCGAAACCGCTGAGGCGCGGATACTTGTGGATGCCGGATTCAGCCCGCGCCAGATTCGGCAGCGCCTTGCCGGCATCGGGCGCACGCCGGAGAATCTCACCGCCATTCTCATCACGCACGAACACACCGACCACATTCAAGGACTCCCCGGCATCGCACAAAAACTCAACATCCCCGTTTACTGCAACCGCGCCACCAAAGATGAATTTGAACGCATCCTCGAAACCCGCTTCGACTGCCGGCTCTTTGACACCGGCGCGAGCTTTGAAATCGCCGACGTGCAGGTGGATACCTTCACCATTCCGCATGACGCCCAGGACCCGGTCGGATTTCTGCTCCACACCGCCGCCGGCAATCTCGGGTTCGTCACCGATCTCGGGCACATGACCAAGCTGGTGGTTGAACGCACGCGCGCCGCGAACGTGCTCGTGCTCGAATCCAATCACGACGTGAAGATGCTGCAGGATTGTCCGCGCCGTTCGTGGAGCCTCAAGCAACGCATTCTCGGCCGCCACGGCCATCTCTCGAACGAAGCCGCCGCCGAAGCCGTTGCCCAAATCATGTCCGCCGAACTGCGCCACCTCTACCTCGCCCACTTGAGCCGCGAATGTAACCGCCCCGAACTCGCGCACTACGTCATGGCTGAACAGCTCCACCACATCGGCGCCACCCACGTTAAGCTCCAGCTCGCCGGGCAGGACGCGCCATGCGCAACGTTGGAATTGTAAAATTCCAAATTATGAGCCTTTTCAGCAAATGTTTGATGAAATGGCGCGAGCCAAAAATTAAAGGAATGTTGACTTCAAAGAATATTTTCACGCTGTTCTTCTTGATTTTGATCATTTCAATTCCGTTTGGCTGGCTGGGCGGCAATGGGAAATTTCATGTTTCAACTTGTTTCCTAGGCTTTGGATCTATGTTACTCGTCTCGATAGGTTTTTTGCTCGTACCCTTTTTCCCAGGTGTACTAGTTCAGCTTAGAGAGGACATGATTGTGCGAGGCGCGCGCGGGACAAACAGTCAAAGATCGGCATACAAGGATATCGATTGTATTAATTTCTATCGCGACTGCTCTTATTCGTGGAAAGGGAGCAGGCTTATCGTAAATATTCATCAAAGAACTGTTGACGGTCCAAATTTTACCAGCTTCGTTGTTGTAATGAAAAACGAGTCTTTCCGTTCTGTGCAAACTTTTGCTATCCCGGACGACGTAAATCTGGAACAAGTTTTACAAATTCTTCGAGACAAAGGCGTCCAAGTTGTTGAAGCGCCATTGCCTTCTTGACCTTGCCCGAAAAACCAAACGGACATATTCTTGTCCTATTATGGGCTACAAAGTGGAACTGGTCGCACCGCCACAAATTGAGCAAGCTATCCTTTTGATTCGCGGACAACGAGTGATGCTGGACCGCGATTTGGCCGCGATGTATGGCGTCACCACCGGCAATCTTAACAAGGCGGTGCGACGCAACCTGTCCCGTTTCCCCGCCGATTTCATGTTCCAACTCACGGCGGATGAAGCAGAGGCTTTAAGATTCCAATTTGGAAGCTTAAAGAAGGGCTTGCATTTCAAGTAGTTACCTTGCGTTTTTACGCAGGAAGGCGTCGCCATGCTGTCGGGCGTGTTGAACAGCCCGCGCGCCGAGCAGGTCAATATCGCCATCATGCGCGCGTTTGTCCGGTTGCGCGAAACGCTGTTCTTGCACAAGGAACTCGCGCACAAGCTGTCCGAACTGGAACGCAAAATCGAAAATCACGACGAAAATATCCGGTCTTTGTTCGAAGCCATTCATCAATTGATGACGACGCCGGAACAGCCCCGGAAGGAAATCGGTTTTCACGTCAAGGAAGAGAGCCTGCCTTACCGCGTAAAAACCAGACGCAAAAATGGCTGAATTGAACATTCAAAAAATCTCCTCGTTCGATTCACCCGATCTCCGGCCTTACGCCATGATGCAGCTTGCCTGACAAATCAAACAGGCGTATCGTTTTGTCATGCGCAAAGAATGCGTTTATCATTCCGACCCGGAAATCCTCGGCGGCACGCTGGTCTTCAAGGGCACGCGCGTGCCGGTGCAAAGTCTGTTCGACCACCTCAAAGCGGGCGATTCCATCGAGGATTTTCTGGAAGGTTTCCCCAGTGTGAAGCGTTCGCAGGTGCTGGCCGTACTCAAGGAAATGGAAACGGAAGTTCTCGCCCACGCCTGACGTGAGAATTCTTCTGGATGAAAACTTGGACTGGCGGCTGGGGCGCTTTCTTCCCGGGCACGAGGTCAAATCCGTCACGCGCCTCGGCTGGGCGGGGTTGAAAAACGGAAAACTTCTCGTCCGGGCGAATGAAAATTTCGACGTGCTCATCACCATGGACAATCCGATGGTCAGTCAGCAGAATTTGTCGAAACTCCAAATTGCCATCGTTGTGTTGCGTGCACGCTCAAACCGCCTGGCTGATACCAGCCTGCTTATGCCGCTAGTTCTTGCGCTATTGCCGCGCTTGAAATCAGGAAAAGTAGCGAGGGTAGCGGCTTAAGTTCATGCTGCGCATCGAAAAAATCTCTTCGTTCGATTCGCCCGAACTCCGGCCTTACGCCACCCTGCGCCGGCCGGCGGAACACGAGGCACAGGGCATTTTTGTGGCCGAAGGCACGAAGGTCGTCCGGCGGCTGCTCGAAAGTCATTTTGCCGTCGGCTCGGTCGTGCTGCCGGAAAAATGGCTGGACGATTTCCGCCCGCTGATTGAAGCACGCCCGGAACCGATCATGGTCTATTTCGCCGAGAAAAAATTCCTCGAAACACTGGTCGGTTTCTCGATGTTTCAAGGCGTCCTCGCGGTCGGAAAGATTCCTCCAGCCGTTTCACTCGACGAAATTTTGCAGAAAAGTCCATCCCCACGGCTCTTTGTCGCCGTGGATGCATTGACGAATGCGGAAAATCTCGGCGCGCTCGTCCGCAACTGCGTTGCTTTTGGGGTTCAGGCGCTGATTGTTGGCGAAACTTCCAGCAGCCCGTTCCTGCGCCGCGCCGTCCGCAATTCCATGGGCACCATTTTTCAATTGCCCGTCATCGAACTCGCGAAACTCGGACTACGGCACCGGTTCAAGACCAAACCGCACGCGACCAGGTTGACTCTTGCCGAATGTTTGAAGGAGCTTCGCGCGCGCGGCGTTCGCTGCATTGCCGCGCATCCGCATACGGTTAAAAAGCTCTTATCGCAGGCGGATTTTTCCGGCGATTGCTGCATCGTCTTCGGCAGCGAAGGTGATGGAATCTCTCCGGCAGTATTGGAAGCGTGCGATGAAGCCGTGGCCATTCCGATGCCGCCAACGGTGGATTCGCTCAACGTCGGCGCGGCGGCAGCAGTTTTTCTTTACGAGGTTGCGCGGCAGCGCAGAAAGATATGACGAACACCTGGTTGTAAACCTCGCGGATTGCCCCACGCCAATCGGCGAGCGCCTTCCTGAATTCCTCCGGTGTCGCAAAACCGCAGCGCACCGAGACGCGGTAATACGCCGGCGCATCGTCCGGTAAAACGGTTTCGCCCTCATAACTCCATCGGCGCAGGATGCCTTCGACGCGGCGCAATCGCCGGTAATTCTCGATCAGCTTGTCCGCCTCCGGCAGGACACCGGCGGTGCGACCGCGTTCGAGTGCCCGAAGCGTGTTGGCCTCCTGCCAGCCGTTTTCCAGGCACAGCGCCTGCGCGATGAATTCCGCGTCCATGAAACCGCCCCGGCCGGTTTTGATGGCCAGTTCATCCTGACCGCGCGGCGTCCGCTCCTTTTCGATGCGCATCCGCATCTGGTGGATTTGCTTTTTCCAGTCCAGTGTGTAGGAGACGACGTAAGGAGTCTCCGATTTTCGATTTGAAGAAGTGAGTCTCGTTACCTCGACTCCTGGGGAGGAAAACTTTTTGAAATCCGTCAATGCCCCCGCCAGTTTTTGAAACTGTTCGCCCAATTTCAAATCGCCCGCCACCGCCCGCGTGCGCGTGAGCGCCTGGATTTCCCAAAGCTGCGCGCGTTTGCGATAGTACTCTTCGTAAGCAGCCAGCGTATTGACGAGCAGGCCCTTTTCGCCGTCCGGCCGCAGGCGCGCGTCGGTCTGAAACACCGTCCCCTGCTCGGTCCGGCGCGTCAGTAAATCCATCACCTCCACGGCCAGCCGCTGAAATTTCACCAGCCCCTTCGTTTTCGCGTCCGCCACAAACACGATGTCGAGGTCGGAACCGTAATCAATTTCGCAACCGGCGAGTTTGCCGAGACCGATGATGGCGAAGGGCGGCGTCTTGATTTTCCTGTTACGCATTACAATCTCGACCGCATATTGCAAACAGGCGTCAGCCAGCGCGGAAAGCTCCTCCAGATTCCGCTCGAAGTCGGCGAGTCCGAGAATGTCGCGCAGCCCGAGCCGCATCAATTCGGCCTCGTGATACCGGCGCAGCCAGAGAAACTGGTCCTCATCGGCACGGCCGTAGCGCAGGTCCTTCAAAATTTCCGGCGCGGTTTTGTGCTGGCGCAGGCGGCCACCGTCCACCAGGTCGTCCACCAAATCGGGCGTGCGAATGGCGACCTCGGCCAGAAATTCGGAGCGATCGAACAGCAGCAGCAACAGCTCAAAGGCCGCCGGATTGCTGTTCCACAGCTCAAACAGCGCGGTGCGCGTGCCGTAAGCCTCAATGAAACTTTCCAAACGCGTCAGCACCCGGTCGGGATCGGAAAGAATTTGAGACCGGGGACCGTAACCGTATTCGCTGTGCTTCGACGCATTTTTCGGGCAAAGGGCCAGGAATTTCAGAATCAGTTGCCGCACCAGTTCCGTGGTGTGCGGCGAAACGTGGACATAACCCGGCCCTTCGGCAAATTCCTTCAACAACCGGACCGCCGTCTCCGGGTCGCGAAACGAATGTGCTGCCAGCAAATCCTTCCATTCGGCTTCCGCGCCATCGAATTCTTCCGGCAGGATTGCCTCCGCCGGGTTTGGCGTCTCGGCTTTCAGGAGTTGGTCATAAACCCGGCGCACGTTGCCGGTGTGCGTTTTCAGCGCCGTTTCAAATTCCTCCAACGACTTGAAGCCCATCAACCGCGCCAGCCGCAGCCGGGCCGGGCGGTCCTCGGGAATGGTGTGGGTCTGCTGATTTTCCTCCATTTGCAGGCGATGCTCAACGTCGCGGAGAAAGCGGTAGGCGGCGTCGAGTTGTTGCGCCTCCTCTTCCGCGAGTAATTTGTATTGCGCGAGTTTGGCGAGGCACGGGAGCGTCTGCGCGGTTTGCAGAAACGGCAGCCGTCCGGCATGCAGGATTTGCAGCGATTGGACGACGAATTCAATTTCGCGAATGCCACCGCGCCCCAGCTTGACGTTGCGCTCCATTTCTTCGGCGCGCACGACTTCCCGCTCAATCCGGTCCTTGACCGCGGCCACTTCACGGAGCACGTCGGCGCTCAACGAAGGCGGGAACCGGAACGACTGGATCATTTCAAGAAACTCGGCGGCCAGGCCTTCGTCGCCCGCCACGCATCGCGCCTTGATGAGCATCATGCGTTCCCAGGTCTGGCCCCATTGCGCGTAATAATTTTCGTAACTCTCGAGCGAACGCGCTAGCGGCCCGGCGTCGCCCTCCGGCCGCAACCGCAGGTCAATACGGAACAAAAAGCCCTCCGCCGTCATCCGCGAAACCTCGGCGGCAAACGCCTCGGCGAGCCTGTTGAAAAACTGGTGATTGGACAGCGCCGAACGCGGTTTCTTCCCGGGCACGGGAGCCTCTTTGAAAACTTCGCCTTCATCGTTGTAAAGAAACAGCACGTCCACGTCGGAACTGTAATTGAGTTCCTGCCCGCCGAGTTTGCCCATGCCGAGCACGCAAAATTCCGTCGGTTGCCAGTGGCCTTCGGCGTCCTGGTGATAGGGCTGGCCGAATTTTTCAAAAAACTGTTGCCGGCAAATGCGCCAGACGGTGTTAAGGCAAACGTCCGCCACATCGGAGATTTCCCGGGTGGTTTCAATGACGTTGCCCAGGCGGGCGAGGTCGCGCGCGGCGATGCGCAGCATTTCGCGTTGTTTGAAGCGGCGCAGTTCCGTGAGCGCGCCTTTGTAATCGCGTGCAGCAAGTTCAGGTTTCAACCAGCCTTCGACCTCGCGTTGAAAACCTTCCGCCCGACGCGGAAATTTAAGCCGCCCGGCTTCAAGCACCGAAAGCCAGTCGGGATGGGCGACGAGCAACTCGCCCAGCGCCCGTGAGCCGCTCAACAAGGCCACCATGACCCGGATTGGGTCGGCGGAAAATTTCCTGAGCTGCGGACCGGCGCTCGTCGCGGCGAGCAAATCCAGAAAATGCCCCGCGCGCTTCGGGTCGGCGGCGTCCTTCACCCATTTTTGCCACATCATTTTCTGCATAAGCCTGGCGGCCGTTGCAAGAGTAGCCGCCGACGTTGGTCGGCGCAAAAATATTCCCGCATCACCCGGCAAATCAGCGCCAGCTCACGTCGGCGACTACAAATGGAAGATTTTTCAAGCGCTCGCTTCGTTCAGGTCTGCATCGTGCCAGGGTCGGTTGCCGCGATAAATCTTCTCCACGAAATCAACGGCCTTGTGACAAAGCGGTTGCCAGTCGAGTTCGGCCTTCACCCGGGCGGCCGAGTCGCGGGCGCGCGCGCGCCAGACATCCGCCGGTTCATCGAGCCAACTGATGATTTTTCTTCCGAAATCCGCGCCATCGAATTTTGCGAAGCGCACCATGGGATCGTCTTGAAAATAGCGCTGGATGCTTTTGAGCGGCGTGCAGACGGTGGGCAATCCGCTGGCAACGTATTCGACGACCTTGGCGACGAACGCGCAGTGCGTGCCGGCGGATTCTTCATACGGCACGATGCCCACGCTGGCATCGGCGAGATGTTTCGATACTTCCGCATAGGGCACAAAACCGGTGGCTTCAAACTTGAAATTGGGAATGACGCGCGCGTGCTGCAAAAATTTCTCCAGCGCGCCTGTGCGCTGTCCAACAAACCGAAAGACAACGCCGGGACGTTGCCGGGTCACCTGTTGAATCGCTTCAAACGCGATGGGTCCGAGGTGATGCATGTCCAGCGAACCGTGCATGACAATCACCGGCGGGCCGCTTTTTCCCGGTGTTCCGACACGAAACGGGAAATGTTGCGCCGCGTAACCGAAATAAATCGGGAGAATCTTTTCACGCGGATAACCACGCCCGGCGAAATAATCGGCCAGTGTGTCAGAAATGGCCAGCACCCCGTCCACGCCATAACGTTTCGGCATGTGAATTTCATAGCGTTCGAGCGCCTTGACGAACGGGCGCGGCGCGATATAACCCGGCCAGGTTTCCATGAAGCCGGTCAGCAAATCCGGAAAATTCATGACAACCGGCACGCCAAGTTTCTTTTTTAATTTCCCGGCGGCGACGGCGGAAATGGCGTGTTGGGAAAGCAGCAGGTCGAACTTCGTCGTGCGCGCGGCTTCGGCTACCATGCGTTGCAAAAATAAGGGAAACAGCAGGTATTTGAAATTGCGCAGCGAGGCATAACGCCCCATTTGCCACTTGTTGAACAGGTGCAGGTGAATGCGGAATTTCTTTTCGATACTTTCTGGTTCGGCAATTTGGGGACAAAAGACGTGCACCTCGTGGCCGCGCCGGACCATTTCTTCAACAAGATAAACCGCTTCCGCCGAACCGCCGCCGGAGGGCGGAAAGAACGGTTCGTGGGTCAGGAACGCCACGCGCAGCGGTGAACGCGGTTCGGCCATGCGCCGACGCTAGGCACATTTGCCGCGCGGCTTCAATCACAATTCACAGGCTGCGGCGGCGAAAAGTTTTGACATGTGCTGGCGGGGATTTAGATTGCGTGCCGTTCCGGATGGGGTCGTAGCTCAGTTGGTAGAGCACCACAATGGCATTGTGGGGGTCAGGGGTTCGAATCCCCTCGGCTCCACCATCCTACGCTCGGAGCGCAGCGTAGAGCGAAGACTGCCGCGCCGGAGCACGAAGTGTGAAGACGGGCAGATATCCGTAATTCACGAAGCGCACCGAGCTACGACTCGGCAAGCCAGCAATAACGCCTGCAGCGTAGCGAGGACGAAGGCTGCCGCGCCGGAGTGATCTTTCTTCGAAAACGTGGACAGGTAAAGCGGAGTGCTTGGTTAATGTTTAACTGAACTGGTTTTCAAATTCCACAGGAGATTGATAACCCAAGGCGCTGTGGAACCGCCGAGTGTTATAAAAGCCCTCGATATAAACGAAGACTTGTTGTTTGGCTTGCGCTTTGGTGGCGGGGATTCCGTCCTCGAAAGCTTCCGTTTTGAGCGTGGCGAAAAAGGATTCGGCCAGGGCATTGTCATAACAGTTACCTTTGCGGCTCATGCTGGCCGTGATTTGATAATTGGCCAGTAGCGCCCTGCAGGCGCTACTGGCATATTGAACGCCTCGATCCGAATGGTGCAGGAGCCCCGGAGCCGGACCACGGCGTTGCCGGGCCAGTTTCAGGGCTTCTGTCACCATAAAGGTTTCCAAGGAGTCATCCGTGCACCAACCGACCACTTTACGGCTGCAGGCATCCAGGGTCATTGCCAAATACAACCAACCTTCTTGTGTCGGCAGATAGGTGATGTCGCTGACCCAGACCTGATTGGGGCGCGCGGGTGCGGGCACTTTGGCCAGCCAGTTTTCCGCGATGGTCAGGCCATGATTGCTTTGGGTGGTGCAGGGACGGAAGCGTCGCTTCTGACGCGCCCGCAGGCCGGCTTGGCGCATCAGTCGGGCCACGCGGTTTTTGCCGCAATAGTGTCCCTGCCGCCGCAAAGCCATCTGCAATCGGGGGCTGCCATAACTTTTACGGCTGCCCTCAAATGCCTGACAGATCAGTGGCGTGAGCGTTTGGTCTTGCTGGCGACGTGGTCGTTCCGGCTTGTGGCCATGGGCGTAATAACCGGCGCGGGAAACGTCCAGCGTCTGGCAGAGCAGCTTGATGGGGTCGGCGGTTTGCATGGCCATCTGCCCGATTAATTCGAATCGCCGAGCAGGCCGGGCTGCTCCGAGCAGATGGCCAAGGCTTTTTTTAGGATTTCACGCTGGCGTTGGGTATAAGCCAGTTCACGGCGCAGGCGCTGGTTCTCGCGTTCCAACTCGCTGGGGTTGCCGCTGGTGGCAACCGGCCTGGTATCCGGCCGGGTTTCTTGTTGTTGCCGCCAGGCTCGCAGCGTGTCGACGCTGACACCCAAATCACGAGCAACGTCGCGATAAGGCTTCCCGCTGGTCTGGGCCAGTTCCACCGCCTGTTGGCGAAAGGTGGCATCATAGGGTTTGTGAGTTCGTGGCATATATCTTCGCTTTCTTTTCTACCACTCCGCTCCCGTGTCTGCAAAATCGAAGAAACCTCAGAGCGGCCAACGCGTAGGCGGGCTGGAGCAACATCCTGCCGGCGGGCTACGGCTCGGCAAGCCAATCCCAAGCATAGCGTAGAGCGAGGACTGCCGCGCCTCAGCGCGAAGCGCGCAGGCGGGAAGGAGAGACGGGCGGCAATTCAATCGCAGTTCCCTCAGAACACGCCCATTCACTCCCGGCGACGAGCATGAATTATCTTTCCGCTTCCTTTTCGTCTTCGCGCGGTGGAAATTCGAAGGTGACCTTGCCGGCGTCATCCATTACGAGAAACGCCGGGAACGGCCGGCCGGCCTTGGAAATGAATTTATCGAGCAGGTCCGTCTTGCGCACGGTCAATAGCTTCTGCGCCTGCGCCCGCTCAATCGGCTGCTGCAAAATTTCCCGGCTGATTTTGAATTTGCACGGTCTCTTGTCCGCTTGCGACTTTTCACACAGGTAGGCTCCATCGGTTTCGAACACCTTGCCGCCGCATTTGGGACATTTGCCCAGCGGCTCCTTGCCGGTGAAATCAATCTTCGGCTGCGGTTCCTTTGGCTTGGCGTCCTTCGACCGTGACTTGCGTTCGCGCGGCAAAAATTCAAACGCGGTCCCGCCGTCCTTGAGCACCAGAAACGCTTCGAACTTTCGGTTCGTTTTTTTGGAAACAAACCCCTTGAGCAAATCGGTTTTGCCTTCGGCGAGCAGCTTCGTGACCTGCGCCGGCTCGATGTGCTGTTGCAAAATGATCTTGCCGGTGCGGAACGTGCAGGTCTTGTCCGCGCCGGTTGCCTTTTCGCAAAGGTAACTCATCCCCGCATCGAACACCCGCGCGCCGCACTTCGGACATTTGCCCAGCGGCTCCTTGCCGGTGAAATCCACCGGCCCGGTCACCTCGCCGTTTTCGTTTCTCTGGTCGTTGCCAAAATCGAACTCAATCTTGAATTCCGGCGTCAATTTCAGCACCGCGGCGAACGGTTTGCCCATCTTGCTCCGGAAACCCTGCAACGGCCCGATTTGTCTTTCGCTGATGAGTTTCTCGACTTCCTCAATCTCAAACATCCGGCTGCACAGCGTCTTCCAAATCGAGAATTCACACTTTTTATTGATGCATTGGAACTGCTTGTATTTCTCGTGGACTTCGCCCCCGCATTTCGGGCATGGCGTATTCAACACGCCAAAGTCGCCGGGGATGGTGTCATGCTCGTATTTTTTTGCGCGCTCAACAATGTGCCGCGTCATGTCGGCGATCTCCGACATGAATTCGTCGCGGCTTTTCTGCCGGCGCTGGATCTGGTGGAGCTTGAATTCCCAATCGCCCGTCAGCTCCGGCCTGGTCAGTTCGGCGATGCCGAGGCCGTTGAGCAATTCCATCAACGAAAACGCCTTGGCCGTCGCCTGCAGCTCGCGTCCGTTCCGGTGAATGTAACTCTCGTAAATCAAACCCTCGATGATGGCGGCGCGGGTGGCGGGCGTGCCGAGTCCTTTCTCGTGCATCGCCTCGCGCAGCTCGTCGTCCTCGATCAGCTTGCCCGCACCTTCCATGGCGTTGAGCAGCGATGCCTCCGTGTGCCGCGGCGGCGGTTTGGTGGCGTTTGGCTTCACCTCGATGCTGCTGGTGTTGACTTTTTCATGCGGCTTCACCGGTACCAGATTCGTGTCTTCGCCCTGTGCTTCCTTGCCATAAACGGTCAGCCAGCCGGGTTTGACAATGACCTTGCCGGTGCTCTTGAACGGCTCGCCCTCGACGCGCGTGATGCGGATCGTCTCCAAAAACTCCGCTGCCGGATAAAAAATGGCGAGGAACCGCTTCGTCACCATGTCGTAAAGTTTTTGTTCCGGCTCGCTCAAGCCGTGCGGCATCTGCGTGGTCGGGATGATGGCGAAGTGGTCGGACACCTTCGCGTTGTTGAAGATGCGTTTGTTCGGATGCACCCAGTCGCTTTTGAGAATCGTTTCGGCAAACGTCGCGTACCGGGTGTCACCGAGCATTTTCATCACGCCTTTGACGGTGCCGATGTAATCCTCCGGCAACGCGCGCGAATCGGTGCGCGGATACGTCAGCACCTTGTGCCTTTCATAAAGCGCCTGCGCCAGGCCGAGCGTGTTCTTCGCGCTGAACCCGAACCGCGAATTGGCGTCGCGCTGCAAACTGGTCAAGTCATAGAGCAACGGCGACAGCGACGTGCTCGGCTTGCTTTCTTCGGTGACAATGCCGGGTTTGCCCAGGCATTTGTTGCGGAGTGCTTGCGCACGGCCAACATCCCAGACGCGTTCGGGTTTGAGCTGGTCGTCGCCGTCCTTGCCATCGGCCTTGGCAAACTTTTCATCGAACCAGCGCCCGGTGTATTGGCCGGCGGCGGCATCGAACGTGGCAATGACCTCCCAGAAATCGCGCGAAACGAACTTTTTTATCTTCGCCTCGCGTTCGACCAGGATGGCCAGCGTCGGCGTCTGGACCCGGCCAACCGTCGTCTTGAAAAAACCGCCGGACTTCGAGTTGAACGCCGTCATCGCGCGCGTGCCGTTGATGCCGACCAGCCAGTCGGCTTCCGACCGGCTGTAGGCAGCATCGGCCAGCGGCAGCATGTCCTTGTCTTCGCGCAACCGTTCGAACCCTTCGCGGATGGCCGCCGGCGTCATGGATTGCAGCCAGAGGCGTTTGATGGGGTGCTTGGCCTTCGTGTACTTGACGATGTTGCGGAAAATCAATTCGCCTTCGCGCCCGGCGTCGCAGGCGTTTACCAGCGCGTCCACGTCGTCGCGTTTGATGAGCTTTTTAAGAACCTTCAGCCGGTTTTCCGATCGCTCAATCGGCTGCAAATCGAAATGCGGCGGGATGACGGGGAGACATTTAAACGTCCATTTGCCGCGGACGGCTTCGACGCCCTCCGGGAGAACCAATTCGAGCAAATGGCCGACCGCCGACGAGATGATGTACTCGTCGTTCTCGAAGTAATCCTCGTGCCGCTGGAACTTTCCAATCGCCTTGGCGATGTCGCTGGCCACGGACGGTTTCTCCGCGATGATGAGTGTTTTGCTCATTTGTGTGCCCGCGCTTGTACACCGGGCGGGGCAAACATGCGAAGAAAATCTTTTTTGTCAAATCGAAGATGCAACGTCTTTAACCGCGGATTACGCGGATGACTCAGATTAAAACCGCGAAACACGAAAGAAAACTTTGACACGAATTTCACAAATTGACACCAATTCTGTGGCCACAAAAGAACACAAAGAGCACGAAGAATTTCCCGGCCATCAAACTGGCAGCAGTTCGCAGCCGTGGACGAAACGCGGACGATGGTTCTCCCTCTCCGCTCTGGGGAGAGGGCCGGGGTGAGGTGCTCGTTCTGGCAATGGACAACCGACTTTGAAACTTTCCGGCAGGGCGCGGAACAGGGCCGGTCGTTCCCGGGCCAGGACGCCGGCCAGCCAATGTCTCATGCTCATCAGGATGTATTCGCGTCCGCGCGCGGACTGGTATTTGCGTTGCCAGAAGGGTTGCCTTGCAAACACGGCCTCGGCGCGGCGGGCGAGTTGGTCTGCGAACGTATCCGAGATGGGCGTCCGAAAATAATTGCGGGCCTCATCCACGATGCGCCAGGCCAGATACAACGGACAATAACTGGTGGCCCGTTCAAATTCCCTGACTGGCTCGTAAATTTTTCGTTTCATGCGGTCAATGTTATTTCATCGGGTGCGACAATGGCTGTCCAAGTTCTCTAGGTGTTAGTGAATGACATGGCGTCATTGACTATTGGTAACCCGCTGCCGCCCAGTTTGGTCCGCGCAAAGCAGCGGGCGCTTGTCGTCCAAGTTCGTGAAGAAATTGGCAAGCAATCGTGTTGCCGTGTTGAGCGTTTCCGCCTCGCAGCACCGTCCCAATCCGAAAAGCTAAAGCACGAGGGATGCTTGCGACAGAGGACACGACCAAGACTTCCTTTGCTCGTGTGAGTGCGACATAAAACAGTCGCCGTTGCTCCTGAAGGTGCGCGGGTCTTTCGGCTGGCGGCAGATCATTATCCACAAAAGGAATCAGGCCGTGGATACAGCCCACAATGATAGTTACTCGGCTAGTCAATCCTTTCGACTTGTGAAGGCTCATTATCCTTACGAAGTCTCCTTCGGTGGGCATTTCTGGTTGAGTGATTTCAGTCCGCAGTAAATCGAGTAAACCTTGGGCATCCTCAACTTCGTCGATTTTACCAGTCACTAAATCGCGTATTGGGTCAGCCCACGCGCCACCCGCAGGGAATAGGTCCCCAAACAAATCAGTGACACTTAGTTGGTTGAGGCGGTTCACCTCGGTCAGCAATTCTTGGTATCGGATTGTGAGTTGGTTTACGCCAGCCAACTGAATCTGCCCTGCTATTGCTTGAGCCAACACCTCGGCTGGCGCTAGGTCGTTCTGCTCACAGTAATCACGCAAGAATGCATACTGTCCGCGCCTCCATGAGGGGCTTCCAATACCAAGCCAGAATCGCAAGGCCACGCGATCAGCAGGGTCGCTCAAGAGCTGAAGTTTGGTTATCGCGACTTGAGCTTCTTCAGGCTCAAGAAGCTTGTCGTTGTAGAAGCTATGGGCCGTGATGCCGAAACCTGGAGCTGCCAAACGGTGCTTGATTTCGTTGGCGATTAGCCGTCGCGGCGACAATACGAGAATATCACCGGCAGCGAATCCCCGCTGAGTAACCAGATGGCGAATGAACCCAGCTATCCGTGTCACCAAGATACTCCCAGTTCGAACGAGCGATGGACTCGATCATCGCATTCAGCGCCTGAGGACTAACCTTGACGCCTCGTCGTTTGAGCGCGGCTATCAACTGGCTTCGGAAACCTGCAGATTTTTCAATAAGTTCCATGCCTTTGTCACCCGCGATTTATCATTCGTGTAAGAGAGAGGTTCACCGACAACAGACGCGGCAGCAGTAGGTCGCGCGTCCTGCGGAGTTTCGTTTTTGACGTTTGCCTGAATTTCATTTGTCCGCTCCTTCCACGATTTGGATTTCGGCGGGGGTGAGGGCGTAAAGGTCATAGACCAGGGCGCAGAAGTTTGTTTTCTCCCAACATCCCTCACTCGGTCTGCGACCACCCTCTCCCGCTCCTGCGGGCGAGGAACCTCGGTCGAAGCTGTCGCAGCGGTTGATGTAAAAATCCTTGAATTTCTCGTTGGCCCGAAAATCTGCCACAAGCTGCTTAACCTTTGCAAAGGCTGCATCAAACCCGGCTGGCATGGGCACGACCTTAGCAAGCAACCGGGGAATTTACAAATTGCGAATTGTGGATGAAGCACGGCTCGCGGGGACGCTCGCCCCACCCTTTTCTTGCGCACTGGCGCAAAACCGTTATAATCAGCATCAATGAAACTTGCGCTGGCGGTTTTGGTTTATCTGCTGATTGGGCTGGTCCTGAGCTGGGGCATCCTGCTCCTGCTGGCCGGCAAGCCGTGGCTGTTCATTGTCGCCTTCCTCGCCTACATCGTCGCGTTCGGCAAAATCGGGTGCCAGACGCACTGATGTGCAGGAGCTGGGGTCTGGCGTTTCGCGTCTGGGGTTCGCAGTTTGGGTCGCCTACGGCTGATTCTGATTCTTTCCCAAGACCCAAGACCCAAACTCCCAGACCCGATCTTCACTTCGCCGGGACGGCAAACTTCTGTTGCATGGCCGATTCGATCTGCCCCCAACTCGAGCCCAAGGCAATCTTGTTTCCCGCCGCGACACCGGTCGCGGTGGCCGTCGAAACCGAAGTGCCTACGACCATATATGCTTGGCTGCCCCAATAAACCACGTTGTTCCCGGGAAACGCCAGGGAAACAAAACTTCCAAAATCCGCGTACGGTGCAATCTGGCCGTTCTGCACCGCCGTCACCGCAAATACACCCGGCGTCGCCGCCGGATAAGTCGGCGTGGACACCGACTGATTGCCCGCCGCTGCAAAGAAAACGATGCCGTCCTTTTCCGCCGACTGAATCACGTCGTCCAAAATGGAACTGTCACCGCTGCTGCCTAGGCTCATGTTCAACACGGTGGCCCCATTATTGACCGCGGCCTGGACGCCCAGCGCCACGTCCCAACTTGTGGTCGTTGGGTTCGGGCCATAAACATCCACCGGCTGGATTTGCACCGAGCTGCTGCCCTGCTCCGCCGCGGCGATGGCGCCCAAAATTGTGTAGGCCATCGCCGTGCCATGCGTGACTTCGCTGGTGTCTGCCGGCGCGTCACCGGCCACGGAAAGTTGTTTGAGCAGAAAATTATTCAACGAACCGTCGAGCGGTTGCACCGCGGTATCGAGCAGACCCACGATGAGGTGACCGGAATCGCCCGGCGGGTTGAGTTGCAGCGAAATGGGCGGCACCGGCGCGTTCGCGAGCGCCTGTGCGGAAGGCGGCGGGTCGAAGTAGTAATTGTAATCCACCTCCGCCACGTCGCTGTTATTTTGAAGTTTGCCCAGGGCGGCGTCGGTGGCGGTGCCGTCATCAAATTGCAAACGGTAGATGCCCAGCTTGTCCATCCGGCCGACCACTTTCGCGCCAAGCAGTTTGGCCAGATCGTCAATGTTCACACCCGGCTTGAGTTTCACGAGCAATTCGTTCGGGACGTGTTTGGCCGGCGCATTCGTCGTCCGCACCAGCCGCGTGGCGTTTTGCATCACGGTGCGGAAGACATAAAGTTGCGATGCGGCGTTCGTCCGCGGCACGCGCGCGAAATTCAAATCGCCGAGCAGCATCCTCAACGCGTCATCGGACGGCAAATCCTTGAATTTTGCAGATGCGCTGCGCGTCGTGCCGGGTTCGACATAAATGCGCCAGCCGGTTTCCCGCGCGATGGTTTCCAACAGCGGCCAGAGCGGTTCGCCGCGGATGTCGGCGTCCACGCGATTGGCGGCCTTGTGCCAGACAAGCAAATTGGTGTCCGCCGCGCTTGTGCTCAAACAGAGCGCGGCGAACAACAAACCAAAAACAAAACGCATCTTTGCCATTGCCAGATCAATTTAAAAGTAGCACAGGCGTCCTCGCCTGGAAACCAGCAATACGCAGGCCGGAGGCCTGGACCACCCCAACACGCTCAGATTTCAGACTTTTTCAACACGGCTTTGACCCACGCCTGATTGTCGAGATACCAGCGAATCGTTTCGCGGATGCCGTCTTCAAATTTGTGCGCGGGCGTCCAGCCAAGTTCGTTTTTGATTTTGCTGGCGTCAATGGCGTAACGGCGGTCGTGACCCGGGCGATCTTTCACAAACGTGATGAGTTTGCGGGAATCGCCGCCGAGTTTCGGCGCGAACTGGTCAACCGTGTCGCAAATCAACTCGACGATGCGCAGGTTGGCCCATTCATTGTGGCCGCCGATGTTGTAAGTCTCGCCGTCGCGGCCGCGCGTGAGCACCAGCCACAACGCCTCCGCGTGGTCGCGCACGTAAAGCCAGTCCCGCACGTTCATACCGTCGCCGTAAACCGGAACCGGTTTGCGTGCGAGGATGCTTTGGACGGCGACCGGGATGAGTTTTTCGGGGAATTGATACGGGCCGTAATTGTTCGAGCAATTCGTGATGACGGCCGGCAATCCGTAAGTGTGATGATAAGCGCGCACGAGCATGTCGCTGGCGGCTTTGCTGGCGGAATACGGCGAGTTCGGCGCGTAAAGCGTCTTTTCCGTGAAATATCCCGTGGGGCCGAGCGAGCCATAGACTTCGTCGGTCGAAACGTGGTGGAATCGGCATCCGGAGTTCGGAGTTCGGAGTTCGGAGTTCGAAGTTAACCAGGCTGTGCGGCAGGCTTCGAGCAAATTGAACGTGCCGACCACGTTGGTGTGAATGAAATCGCCCGGGCCGGTAATGGAGCGGTCCACGTGCGATTCCGCCGCAAGGTGCATGACGTGCGTGATGGCGTGTTTCTCAACGACACGAAGGACGTCAGCCTTTTCGCGCAGGTCCACCTTTTCAAAGACATATTTGGGGTGCCGTGAAACTTTTTCCAGATTTTCCGGGTGCCCCGCATAGGTAAGGCAATCGAGGTTCACCAGCCGCGTCACCTCCGGCCGGTCAATGACGTGATGAATCACATTCGAGCCGATGAAGCCGGCGCCGCCTGTAATGAGCAGTTTCATGGTTTATCCAGAACTTGTCGCAGGCTGGCCTCCCAATCCGGAAGCCGCAACCCGAAAGTTTTTTGCAATTTACCGCAATCCAAAACCGAATACGCCGGGCGCTTCGCGGGCGTGGGATACTCCGGCGTGGTGATCCTTTCCACCGCGTGGCATTTTCGTTCCGCTTCCGGCATCAATTCGATGATGCGGGAGGCGAACTCATGCCAGTTGGCCTGGCCGCCGGCGGCGAGATGATATTCGCCGGCGCACGCGGAACGATCCGCGCCGGCCAGGGCCTGCTTGAGCGCCAGCGCGGTGGTTTCAGCGATCATTCGCGACCACGTCGGGCAGCCGAACTGGTCACCCACCACGCGCAGTGTCTCGCGCTCGCGCGCCAGGCGTTGCATCGTGAGCATGAAATTCTGGCCGCGTGCGCCATAAACCCAGCACAGCCGGAAAATCAAATGGTCCGCGCCTGAAACCTTGACCGCCCGGTCACCTTCCAATTTTGACCGGCCATAGGCTCCCAGCGGATTCGGCGCGTCGGTTTCGACGTAAGGCAACGAGTTCGTCCCGTCGAAAATATAATCCGTTGAGTAATGCACCATCAACGCGCCAACCTTCTTCGCCGCTTCGGCCAAAACTCCCGGCGCGACCGCATTAATCTGCCGGCAAAGTTCCGGTTCCGTCTCGGCCTTGTCCACTGCCGTGTAGGCCGCCGCGTTCACCACCACGGACGGACGCGTCCCGGCCACGAGCCGTCGCAGCGCCACTGTGTCGGTGAAGTTGATTTCCGGATAATCCATCGCCACGACCTGCCCCAGCGGCGCGAGCGTGCGGCTCAGTTCCCAGCCCACCTGTCCGTTTTTTCCGAGGAGCAATATTTTCATGGTGCGCGGGCGCCAATCAGGCAAACAAACGGTCTCGCGGAACATCCTTTAAGCGCAGGCCGCGTGTGTCCTTCTCCGAAAGCTGCGGGTGGTCCAGCGGCCATTGGATGCCGATGTCGGGATCATTCCACGCGAGCGTCAACTCATTCTGTGGCATGTAAAGCTCCGTGCATTTGTAAATGAACAGCGCGGTTTCACTCAACACCGCGAAACCATGCGCGAAACCCGGCGGGATGAAAAACTGCCGCTTGTTCTCGACGGAGAGCCGCAGGCCGTGCCACCGGCCAAACGTGGGCGAACTGCGCCGGATATCCACCGCGACGTTCAAACACCTCGCCCTGCAACACGTAAACCAGCTTGCCTTGGGCCGATGGATTCTGAAAATGCAATCCCCGCAGGATGCCCCGCCGCGAAAGTGACACGTTGTCCTGGACGAAATTCCAGTCCAGTCCAGCCTCGTGATACCGCTGGCGGTTCCACGTCTCCATGAAAAAGCCGCGCGCGTCGCCAAAAACCTTCGGCTCGATGATCAGCAAACCCGGCAATTCGCAAGTAATGATGTTCATTTTTGATTTACGATTGACGAATCACAATTGACGCGCCCGGCTTCGTTGGGATGGGTCCATCGCAAATCGCAAATCGCATTGACACTTTTGCCGCCGTCATCGGGATGCGGCCAACCGCCGGGCCTCCGCCACGACTTCCGTGAGGTAATCGCGGTATTCGCATTTCGGCATTTTGTTCGTGAGCTTTTCCAGCTCGCTGAGTTTCAAAAATCCACGGCGATATGCCGCCTCCTCCGGGCAGCCGATTTTGACGCCGGCGCGCCGTTCAATCGTCTGCACGTAAGCCGAAGCCTCGTGCAAACTGCTGCTCGTGCCTGCGTCCAGCCACGTGACGCCGCGGCTGAACCGTTGCACGCGCAATTGGCCGCGGCGCAGATACTCCAAATTCAAGTCCGTGATTTCCAACTCGCCGCGCGCCGAGGGTTTCAATGATTTTGCTATGGCCACGACACGGTTGTCGAAAATGTAAATACCCGGCACGGCGTAATCACTTTTTGGCTTCTTCGGTTTTTCTTCGATGGAAATCGCCCGCCCTTCGGCGTCAAACTCAACCACGCCGTAGCGTTCCGGGTCATTGACATGATAACCGAAAATGGTCGCGCCGCCCTTGAATTCCGTGAACGCGCGGTGAAACGAATCGCCGCCATAAAAAATGTTGTCGCCGAGAATCAACGTGACGGCGTCCTTGCCGATAAATGATTCCGCGATGAGAAAGGCCTGCGCGATGCCTTCGGGTTTGGGCTGCTCGCGGTATTCGATGGACAGGCCGAATCGGCTGCCGTTCCCGAACAATTGGCGGAAGCGCGGCAAATCCTGCGGCGTGGAGATGAGGCAAAGCTCGCGGATGCCGCCCTCGATGAGCGTCGTGAGCGGATAATACACCATCGGCTTGTCATAGACCGGCTGGAGCTGTTTGCTCGCGACCAGCGTCAGCGGATACAGCCGCGAACCGGCGCCCCCCGCAAGAATGATCCCTTTCATTGGCGGGAAGCCTAAAAATTCCCAGTGCAAATGGAAAGCAGAAGTTCGTCAGCGGGATAGTGCAGATTCGATGGTGTAAGCAAGCCACGTAGTCAGCATTGTCACCAATGGAAAAGCCGCCGCCGAACAGATATTCCCAATCAATGACACGAACAGGCTTTTGGAAATTGACGGCACGGGCAGCCCTGATTTGGCCGATGGCGGAAAACGGCACATCAGGTAAATCAAACCTCCTTCAATCAATACGATCAACCCCTCGCCGGTCGCCACTGCCAAAGCCGGATGCGCGCCCACAGAGAGCCAGAGCAAGCCAAGGAAAATCGGATAAGTGATCAGATGCATTCCTACGAGCCAGAGGATGAACAGGCGTGGCGTGCGCCAATGCCGGAGTAGCAGACAGATACAAATCGCCTCCAGCAAAATGGCCAGCGCAATGGATATAATCGTTCCGACCTCGAAGATTGGCTCGGCGTTAACATCAATCGGGTCGGCTTTCAGGGAAACCGCCGAAGCCAGCAGCACCGCTAAAAAACCCAGCCGGCGCGGGACGCCGTGTCGAGTGATGCTTTTCATAATTGGTGAGACTAATCCTTCCGGCGGACAACACAAACCGAAGTTTACAAAAAACTTGTCAACTCTTCCCAACCGGAGCAAATGTTGTGGCAATAAGAACGGAAAGGTGCCTGATGAAACGTGTTTTGGGAAAATTGTTCTGGCTCGCCTTGATGGTTCTGGTGATGGTCGGCTTGTGCGTCATCTTTTACCCGTTGCAACCAGATGAAGCCGCCCAACGCGCTGTCGCCCAGACCCGCCAAGCTCTGCGCCAGCAAGGTTTCAAGACCGACCTCGCCGATTTCAACTTCTCGACAATCTCTGAACAGCAAGCCGGCGAAGCGATTTTGCATAACACAATCGGGCCGCCAGGTGCTCGGCCAATAACTTATTATCCGAACCTCCAGCAACCGATTGGGAGTAACGCCGTGATGGTCGTTTGGAAACTGGATTCACTTGAATCGGCCTTTCGTCCCGCAGATTACGCTAACAATGAGCTTTCGTGGGACGAATTTTGCGCCGTCATCAACAAAAATCAGAAGGAGATTGACGCCGTTTGCGCAGCCATCATGTCCGGCTCTATCCGCTGGAACCTCGATGCCAAGCAGGGCGCACGTTTGCGGCTTCCCCACTTGGCTGTAATGAAAACTGTAACGCAAACTTTGTGCAGCCGTATCGTGATTGCCTTACACGCAGGCGATCTCAATTCCGCATGGACCAATCTGATGGCGGCCACCCGTCTCGTATCGGGTTGGACGCCGGAGCCTGCGGAAATCTCGCACATGGTTCGATTTGCGGATACAGCCCTCACCTTCGGCGCTCTCTGGCAGGCGCTTCAAACCAACGGTTGGCCGGACGAAAAGCTGTTGCGACTGCAACAGGAATGGGAGTCGGTTAATTTTTTTACGAATCTGCCGGAGATAGAGGCATTCAATCGCGCGAGCCTTGTGGCGCAATGCCAACAGGAAAATCAAGAGTGGCATTCCGGTCCCATGTCGGCTGGAGAATTCATAAACGCCTCGCTGCATTTTCCCTTGGGGGTGTGGCAGGAGCTCAAATACAGCTACTCGCAACGGCAATACTTTCAACTTGGAACGTATGTGGACGAAAAAGATTTGATGCTTTTCTATCGCGACCGCGAAGTTGAAATGCGCAACGCTTTGCAAGCCCCAAATTGGGCAGCGATGCGCCAGCTTCCCGGCGTAATGAGAACAATTCCGTTCCAATCCAAATATCGTACCCCAATGCAGGCCAAATTAAACCTGCGTGAATCCAGCATGCGCTTCCAGCGGGAAGGCGCCAGCCTGCTTGGCCGCGCCGCCAGCGCCGAGGTGTATCGCCGGCTGATCATCACCGCACTCGCCCTCGAACGCTTTCGCGAAAAAAATGGCTCGTACCCGAATTCACTCGCAGAACTCGCGCCGAAATTTCTGAAAACGGTGCCGGTGGATTTCATGGACGGCCAGCCGTTGCGCTATCGGCTCATGAACGACGGCCATTTCCTCCTGTATTCCGTCGGATTTGATGGCGTGGATGATGGCGGACAAATGCCACCACGCCAGCGGCCACGCGCTTCCTTGGCGGATGCCGACCGCCTTGGCCCGCCGCCGACCGGCGACCTCGTCTGGCCGCTGCCGGCCAGCGAAACAGCCGTGCAGGACTTCCACCAGAAGGAAGCCAGAGCCGAGCAAACGCAAAATTATCGCAAGCAGCAGCGGGAATCCGCAGAGGATTGGAAAGAATCCCCGCTGCGCCAGTCGAGAGTCGCGCAGATTTTGGCGACGAATTGGTCACCGGCACTCGACAATGGATTTTTCGGCGGACACCCCGCTGCGGAGTTCCTTCGCAACGCTAATGTCGTCAGCAATCAAATCTCGCTGGCAGAATTGATGACACCCCGGCAAGTGTTGACCGGCCACGAACCGGAAGACCTCACGTTTGAATTTCCGGTCAGCTACGACGCCATCACCAATCATGGCTTCTTTTTACTGCTGGATGCCGACATGGATCCGGGTTCGATGTTCGCGCCTGACAGCGGGGCAAAAATTCAGGAACGCAGCCGCGCTGCGAATGGAGATTGCCAGTTGATATGGCATACAATCTTCGACCCGCCCGGCCAACATGCGTTGCAAGTGGAATTAACCTGGTATAATGCCAGTGGCGCTGAAACGTGGTGCCGAGGCCCGGCCATTTCCGTCGTGACCAGCAACCTTTGCCAGTTCAGCCTCGACTCGGCGACCTACGATGTCGAACTCGGCGCGACTTTTCACGCCCGGTTGCCGGAAGCGAACGGCCTTTACACCATCGAATGCCTCACCACCAACGGTGAACATCTCAAGACCCTCACCGGCAGCACCACGAACGGAGAATTCAAGGTGGTTTGGAATCTGGTGGATGACCAGGGCCATCGTCTCCACGGCGAAACGTTTAATTCGATTGTACATATCACGCTGCCGGATTCAGGCCGCACACAAACGTTGAGAGGGCCGTGAACGAACGTGATCGCGCCCCGGCCGAGCGCCGCAAATTGAATGAAGGGAACGGCAGCCTTCTCCCGAAAGCCGCTACGATTTGGTTTAACTCGACAGCGCGCCGGCGGCGGCGGCCGTTTGATTGAAAACCAGCTTGTCGTTCTCGGCCGTGACCGTGATCGGCTCGCCTTCGTGCAGGTTGCCCTTGAGAATTTCCTCGGCCAGCGGGTCTTCGAGGAAACGCTCCACGGACCGGCGCATCGGACGCGCGCCGTATTGCGGGTCGTAGCCCTTCTCTACGAGAAAATCCTTCGCCTTGCTGTCCAGTTCGAGCCTGAGATTTTTGTGCCGCAACCGCTCCAATACCTTGTTGACCTCCAAATCCAGAATCTGGATGAGGTCGGGCTTTGTGAACGAGCGGAATACAATCATGTCGTCGAGCCGGTTCAGGAATTCCGGCCGGAACGTCTTTTTGGCCTCGTCCAGAATCCGTTCGCGCATTTTTTCGTAGGTGGCCTCGTCGCTGACGGGCGAGAAACCAAGCGTGCCCTGCTTCTTGATGATGTCTGAGCCGACGTTCGAGGTCATCAAGACGATGGTGTTGCGGAAATTTACCACGCGACCCACGTTGTCGGTCAACTTGCCTTCCTCGAGAATCTGTAACAGCATGTTCCACACGTCCGGATGCGCCTTCTCGACTTCGTCGAACAACACGACGGAATACGGATTGCGGCGCACTTTTTCAGTGAGTTGCCCGCCTTCCTCGTAACCGACGTAACCGGGCGGTGAGCCTATCAACCGCGAGACGTTGAACTTTTCCATGTATTCGCTCATGTCGAGGTGAACGAGCGCCTTTGAGTCGCCGAACATCTCCTCGGCCAGCGTCTTGGCCAAAAGCGTCTTGCCCACGCCCGTCGGGCCAAGCAGCAGAAACGTGCCGATGGGCCGGCGCGGGTCCTTCAAATCCGCTCGCGAACGGCGGAGCGCCTTGCAAATGGCCGTGACGGCCTCGTGCTGGCCAATGACGACTTTTTCCATCTCGTCTTCGACGGTCAGCAGCCGCTGCATCTCCCCCTGCTCCATCCGTTGAAGCGGTATGCCGGTCCATTTGGAAACGACGTGTAAAATGTCTCCCTCATCCACGAGGATGCGTTTTTCCTCGCCCTTGGCGCGCCAGTCACGCAACAGTGCTTCCAGCTTCTCCTTCGCCTGTTTTTCCAGGTCGCGCATCTTGGCCGCGCCTTCGAAATCCTGGTTCTTGATGGCGCGTTCCTTCTTGCCCTTGATTTCCTCGATCTCGGCTTCCATCGCCTTGACCTCGGGCGGACGCGTCATCGTGCCGATGCGGGCGCGCGATCCAGCCTCGTCCATCACGTCAATCGCCTTGTCCGGCAAAAACCGGTCGGTGATGTAACGGTCGGAAAGCTTGACGGCGGCCTCGATGGCCTTGTCCGTGAACTCGGCCTTGTGGTGCTCCTCGTATTTGTGACGAAGCCCCTTTAAAATCTGGAAGGCCTCGTCAATCGAAGGCGCCTCCACCTTGACGGATTGGAACCGGCGTTCGAGCGCGGCGTCCTTTTCGATGTACTTGCGATATTCGTTGAGCGTGGTGGCACCGACGCATTGCATCTCGCCGCGGCTGAGGGCGGGCTTGATGATGTTCGAAGCGTCCATGGTGCCTTCGGCGGAACCGGCGCCGACAATCGTGTGCAATTCGTCAATGAACAGGATGATGTTTTTGGCGCGGCGGATTTCGTCCATCACGGCCTTGATGCGTTCCTCAAACTGGCCGCGGTATTTCGTGCCGGCGACCATGAGCGCGAGGTCGAGTGTGATCACGCGTTTGTCACGGAGCAGCTCAGGCACGTTGCCCTTGGCGATTTCCTGCGCCAGGCCCTCGACGATGGCGGTCTTGCCCACGCCCGCTTCGCCGAGCAGCACGGGGTTGTTCTTCGTGCGGCGGCACAAAATCTGGATCACGCGCTCGATTTCGTTCTTGCGGCCGATGACCGGATCCAATTCGCCTTTGCGCGCCAGGTCCGTGAGGTTGCGGCCAAACGCCTTGAGCGCAGGCGTTTTGATTTCGCCCTTTTTCTCGGCGAGCTTCTCGACAGTTTCGCCCTGTTCTTCCTGGGCGTTGAAATTAGGGTCCAGTTCCCGCAAAACCTCCTGGCGCGTCTGCTCGATGTCCACGTCGAGCTCCCGCAAAATGCGCGCCGCCACACCATCGCCTTCGCGCAGCAGCCCGAGCAAGATATGTTCGGTGCCGATGTAAGTGTGGTTCAGGTTTTTGGCCTCGCGCTTCGCCAGATCGAGAACCTTCTTCACGCGCGGCGTGTAGGGGATGTTCCCGATCATCTTCTGGTCGGGGCCGGTGCCGACGGCCTTCTCGACGGCCAGCCGGACGGTTTCCAGGTCCAGCCCCATTTTTTGAAGCACGTTGACGGCGACGCCCTGCCCCAGTTTGATGAGGCCGAGCAAAAGGTGTTCGGTGCCGATCACGTTGTGATTGAACCGGTCGGCTTCCTTGCGCGCCAGTGCCAGCACCTGCTGCGCGCGCGGCGTGAAATTGCTCATGCTTTCGTCGCTCATATTGCTCCTCGTAAAGTGCTATGCTTTGCCCGAATTGTCCAGCACTGTTCGGAGAAGAAAGCAGAATGAATGCCGGAAAAATCGGGACGACCGCGTAACAACCTTAAAATTACGGAATTATCCCCTTGACATAAGTATGTCCTTGGGTGTATATTTGAGGCATGAAAACGAAGAAAGAAAAGGCCAGCATAACGATTCAGGAATTTCTTGACCGCTATCCTACTGACGAAGCGTGTTTGGAGCATCTGTTCGCCGTCCGTTTCGGACAAGGCCACGTCTGCCCCAAGTGCAACAAGAAGTCCAAGTGGTTTCGCTTTGAGGCCGAACGCGCCTATGCCTGCCAATGGTGCGGGCATCATCTTCACCCGACAGCGGGAACTTTGTTTGAGGACAGCCGGACGCCGCTGCGCCTTTGGTTCTATGCGTTTTACCTTTTCACAACTTCCCGTCACGGCGTTGCCGCGAAGGAATTGGAACGTCAGCTTGGCGTGACTTACAAGACGGCGTGGCGCATGGCAGATTTGATTCGCAAGCACATGGCACAGATTGACGACGAATGGCCGCTGTTTGGAAACGTTGAAATTGATGAAACCTATATCGGCGGCCGCACTCACGGCGTTCGTGGCCGCGGCGCGGCAAACAAGACGGTTGTATTTGGAATGTTGCAACGCAAGGGGCAGGTAATGACAAAGGTTGTGCCGAACGTGGCCAAGAAAACTTTGCAGCCGATTATTGAGGAAAATGTTCTGGACGGTTCCATTGTCCACACTGACGAATTGAAATCTTACAAGGGACTGAAAAAGGCCGGATACAATCACAAGACCGTCAATCACGGTGCCCATGAATACGTTCTTATAGATTCGCACGTCAACGGATTGGAAAACTTTTGGAAACACCTGAAAGGCAGCATCCGGTCCACCCACATTCACGTTTCCAAAAAGCATCTTCATAAATATGCAAAGGAATTTGAGTATCGGTTCAACTCCCGCGAGCACCCTTCCGAGATGTTCCCCGCTTTGGTTTCGCAGTTCCCAAAGCCGCAACCTTGATAAGAGCTTCAAAATGTCGTTTGCTGGCGCGGGGATAATACTTCCCGTGCTCGCTGGCAAACTGTTTCAATTTATTTTTGGCTATGGCTTCTTTGAGGTGCATGGCTTTATTCAAGTGCAGTTTGACGGATTTGTGCGACTTCATCGCCGATATGGTTCAAAAATTCATATTCTGATTCAGGAACCACGCCGTGTATTTTGTTGAGGCTTGAAATAATACCACCGAGCACAGATTTTCCGGCGTGAATTTGAGTCGCTCCCGTGGTTTGTCGTCCCAGGTCAGCCACCATTCCCTCCAAGTTTTTTTCAAAAGCCACACGTCCTCCACTTGTGGGGTCTTGTGCCAGTTTCGCTGCGGCATAAAGTGGGTAAAATGGAATCGAATTGCGGGTGCTCTCAATAGCAACTCGTCTTTCATAGAACTTCACTGTATATGGATAATCACCAGCATCAAAAGCCGTGGAGATGTCTGTGAGGAGTGCATTTTCATCCAAATAATGTTCCTTATAAAGACTCTCATAATCTACTTTGATCGCCATCTTTGCTTCGTGCGAAGCTCGTATCTGTTTTTTCATAACAGAAAAAGTTGTCCACCACGTAATGGTTCCCGCTAATACCATAAGCAAAACAGTCATTGTCCACCAGCCGCGACTCATATCGAAGAATCCCTCCTTAACAAGGTTGTAGGGCGGCTTAAGCCACGGCCAGTTTTCCAATGCAGAATCCCGCACAACCCGCCAGAATCTTTGGAGCTTGCCTTTCGGCTTCGTATCAGAAGCCGATTTAAGCGAATCTGGCGGTGACATACCCCGCCATTATCCCCCAAACTCACAGAAGGGTCAATCCCGCATTTACTTATGCGAAGGGGATAATTCCGTAAAATTAAGCCGGTAGTTATACGGCGGAAGTTTTGTCCGGTCGCGGCCCTTCGCCGCGCGGTTTGGCAACCGGGCGGCTCACGTTTTTCAAACGCTCCCGCAGCATGTCGGCGCGGATCAGGTCGCGTTCCTCAGCGGACAACTTGTCCGAAATCTCCCTCTGCAAATGCGCCGGCTGCGTCGTCAGGAACAATTCGTCCACAAACGAGCGTTCCGCGCCCGGAAACAATTCCATGTCCACCCCCAGCCGCAGGAGCGACAGCAGGTTCATCGTTTCCTTCGACGAAATGCTGTGCGCATTCGCCAGGATGCCGTAGGCGCGACCAATGTGGTTATAGACCATCTTCGGCTTTTTCTCCAAAAGCGTCTGGCGCGCGTTTTCCTCGTGCTCGATGATTTGGGACAAAACCTTTTCGAGCCGCTCGACAATCGCCGCTTCGTTTTCGCCCAGGGTCATCTGGTTCGACACCTGGAAAACGTTGCCGAGCGCCTCGGTGCCCTCACCGTAAAGCCCGCGCACGGCGAGCCCGAGTTTGTTGACCGACTGAATGATGGGATTGATTTGCTCGGTTAAAACGAGTCCGGGCAGATGCAGCATCGCGCTGACACGGATGGCGGTGCCGAGATTCGTGGGGCACGCCGTCAAATAACCCAGCTCGTTGTCGAAGGCATAATCGAGCTTTTTCTCCAGCTCCGAGTCCAGATGGTCAATCGCGTTCCATACCTGTCGCAGTTGCAGGCCGGGACGCAACGCCTGCATTCGCAGATGGTCCTCCTCGTTAATCATCACGCAGAACGTTTCGTCGCGGCTGAAGACCAGTCCGCTGCCGGCACTCTTGGCGGCGTGCTCGCGGCTGATGAGATGCCGCTCGACCAGCATCTGTTTGTCCAGCGCGCCCAGGTTGTCCATCGCCTCCGAAAAGGCATCCTTCATTTCCGGCAAACTTTCGACCGCCGGACGAATCAATTCCAGCACACGCACACGCTCTGGCTTTTTCGCCCAGCCGGGAAACACGGCGTCCCGCAAATTGCGCGCCAGCCGGACGCGGCTGGACATGACGATGCGATCGTGCGGTCCGTGGCGGCGCGCCATTTCGGCGGGTGGGGAAAGAAATGCGTGAATGTCCTTCATTTTGCTTTTGTCTTAATCTTGCTCTTAATCACCGGATGAAACGAATTAAGATCAGGATGACAATTGCGATCAAGAAAATGTACTGATTTCATTTCGCCGGTTTGGCGGTTGCGGCCGAATCGCTCATCGCCTTGATTTCATCGCGCAAGGCCGCTGCCTGCTCGAAATTTTCATCCTTGATGGCCTTGGCCAGTTTATTCTGCAATGTTTTCAGGCGGTCGGACAAATCGCGCGACTGGCGCAACGCTTCCGGCGCCTTGCCGGCGTGCCGCGTGCCCTTGTGCATCGTCTTGAGCAGGCCGCCCAGGCCTTCCGCAAAAGTCTGATAGCACTCCGGGCACCCGAGCCGGCCCGATTTTTTGAAGTCCGCCTGGGTGAATCCGCAGCGTGGGCATTTTACTTCCACGCCGCCCGCCGCCTGCTCGATTTGCTGCGACGCGCCCAAGCCAAGCACCAAATCCAAATCCGCCAGGCCAAAACTGGTCGGGTCATTGATGCCTTTGGCTTTGGCACAATCCTCGCACAAATCCATCTTCTGCATCTTGTCGCCCACGATCTGGGTCAGGTGCACCGTCGCCGCTTTTTCTTTGCAGATGGAGCACAGCATAAAATCATTTGGCGATGGCCTTGTTGATTTTCGCGGCCAAATCCTTCGCTTCTTGCCCGGTAAAATCGCCGGTAATCTGACCTTTACCACCGGTTATTGGCGACTGGATTGTCGGCGCGATTATGAGTTGGCCGTCAATGACAATTGCCAGCCGTTTCCCGATGTTCCGGCCTGTGACTTGTGCAAACTGTTCCTTTCCACCGGGCGTGAGTGAAAAATCAATTTGCGAGTAACCATGCCAGCCTGGCGAAACGACGGCTGATTCCAGCGCCGTCTGGTTGAGTAAAACTTTTTTCTCCACGTTCAGCTTCTCCGTGGTCACTCGGCCCGTTTCACGGTTCGTTTTTTGGCAAATCAGTTGCTCGGAGTCGGCTGACGGGGTTTCAACCACCAAACGCATTTGAAAAACCGGCGGCTTTACCGAATCAGCAGCCATCGCAACCACTGTCACCAAACAAATTGTCAAAGTCGCCAAAAGTTTTTTCATGTTCTATTTGTATATCGGCTCACCGGAGGCTTTCGTCAAGGCGTGGTAATCTGTCTCCAGCTTGCGCGTGATGGGCCCCGGTTTGCCCGTGCCGATGACGCGACCGTCAATCTTCACCACCGGCACGATTTCCGCGCCCGTGCCGGTCAGGAAACATTCGTCCGCATTGAACAAATCATAGCGCGTCAGGTTCGGCTCGCTTACCTTCAAGCCCGCTTCCCCGGCCAGGTCAATCACCGTCTGCCGCGTGATGCCGTAGAGCGCGCCCGCCGACAGCGGCGGCGTGAACAGCTCGCCATTTTTCACGATGAACAAATTGTCGCCGCTGCATTCGGCCACGAAACCTTCCGCGTTCAGCATCACCGCCTCCTCAACGTGAGCATTGTTCGCTTCGATTTTGGCGAGGATGTTGTTGAGATAATTCAGCGACTTGATGGCCGGGTTCAGCGCGCTGTGTAAATTGCGAATCGTCGGCACGGTGACGATGTCCATGCCCTGCCGATACAACTCCGGCGGATAAAGCTGGATTTTGTCGGCGATGATGATGACCGACGGGCGCTTGCAGTTTCGCGGGTTCAACCCCAGCGTGCCCACGCCGCGCGTCACCACGAGCCGGACGTAGCCGTTGCGGAGTTTGTTTTCCCGGCAGGCCCCAACGACCGCGTCCACGATTTCCGCGTGTGACATCGGGATTTCGAGCAGGATCGCTTTCGCGGAACAAAACAACCGGTCAATGTGTTCCTTGAGCTTGAACACGCGGCGGTTGTAGGCACGGATGCCCTCGAAAACCCCGTCGCCATAGAGCAGGCCGTGGTCGAAGACCGAAATCTTCGCGTCGCGTTCGTCGTAGTATTTTCCATCAATGAAAATTTTCATGTGCAATGCAACGGAGCCTAGGGCAAAAAACACAGCGAAGCAAACGGGAATTTGAACCGTAGCAAAGGCATCCCTGCCTGTGAAATACGAAATACCGGCCGGAGAGGCCAGTGCCACGTTGTTGAAATTGTCGTGACAGGGCGCTCAAGGCGATTATATTGGTGCGCCTTTCGACGACCCTATGGTCTAGCGGTTAGGACACCACCCTTTCACGGTGGTAGCCCGGGTTCGATTCCCGGTAGGGTCGCCAAACTGGACTTTTCGCCTTCCGGCTTCTCTAAGTGCTTGAAAAGTGGACATGTTACGGCGGTTCCAAATTCTCCGCCCGCGAACGTCACGCCTTTGGGGAAAAACATCTTCTGCAACCGCTGCTTTAGGTCGGACGAAAACTCCGTCCAAAGCCGCGCCGCGTTAAGAGTGACGTGCCCCGCAAAGTTCAGAACCCCATCAACATCGTAGCGCCATCTAGCGCACCACCCGTGGTTTTTGACACTGCGCAAAAAACTTTTGCTTTCAGGGAATACCTTGTAAAGCCTTGTTCCGACCGTGGCGAATAGTGTGACGAGAGAGCCGTCAACCGCTTAGATTCCTGCCCAAAAGCAGCCTATTCTAGCGCATTAAACACGCTGCGGTCGGCACGCCGCTAGCTGCACGGTTCGTGCACAATGACCTTACCGCCTAAAAAAATGGTCGTAGCCAGCACCGGTTGGCTCATTTCGTTCCGTTTTCTCGAGGTGGACATCACTGGCTCGGCGTGGTTCCGTTCTGGTCGTTAGGTGGATGCGTGCCATGTTTGCCAAGTTACAAAATTGGATTGCTAAGAAGTCGCCGAGCCTTGCACGACAGATTCTCTTTTCCTTTGATGGGCACATCATCACGGCGGACGGCCCAATTGCTTGGACTTCCGTTAGAGTCGAAGATATTCGTGAGATTGGGATAGAGACGACTGACACTGGCCCAGTGTCGGAGGATGTTTTCTGGCTCATCAATCGAGACAGCAACAGTCTCCGTATTCCGCAGAACTCGCCGGTTTTCAAGAAGTTGAGGGATTATTTCCATTCGTTCGAAGGTTTCAATTGGCCGTCATTCACCGAGGCGATGAGTTGCACTGAGCGTCGGTATTTTTTTTGTTGGCGACGAGAACATGAATCCACCTAAGTCACCGGAGCCAACGCCGGTTGGCCGTTTCAGTTCCGCTTTCGCGGTTAACATCGCAGGCCCGGCGTGGCTGAGTTTGGGTCCTTAGGCGAAAGGAAACCTATGTCAGCAATACCTCCAGCACAGCGGATCGAACTCAGCCCGGCAGTCAGGGCCATTCTGGAAGCCGATAGCCCAAAGTCTCAATTCTTGCAGCACTTCCTGCGCTACCAGCAGGCACTCCTCGCACCGGACCCGGCGGGGCTTGATAGCGTTGTGACCCCCGACGGCCGCTGTCACGAGCTGGAAGCGATCGGGCTGCTCTAATGGATTAACGCTGATGCCGCCGCGTTCCTCATAGTTGCTGCTTTTTACCGTCCGCCGACACGAGCATGAATCGCAATCGAGCAAAACCATACCAACGCGAGCATGGCTCCGATGGCAAATAATACACCGACCAGAATTGCAAAAGAAAGCAAAAGCAAGGAACACGTTCGTGTCGGCCCTACAATCTCCCGATGCCACCCACTGCAATAAAGAATGATAAAAGTGACCAATATTGGAATGAGTGCATAAACCAGCAATTTGGCCCACAAAACATCGAGCACCTTTACCGCAGGTTCAGCGTACCAATAAAAGAATGCAAAACAAACCAAGCACGCAAATGCTGCAACGCCAATAGGCGACTGAATCTCTGATGGCTGGTCGCTATGATTCATAACGCTCAAACGCTAAATCCAATGTAATCAAATTTCATGTTTCTGTCAAAACTGAAGGGGCTGTGGCCGTTGGCTCCTGAAGCCGTCAAAGCAGCATCGTTCACATTGATGGATTTCGCGCGCCCCTGAAAACATTGCCGTCTTCAATGTGACTGGTCTTGCGATTTTATCATTGACTGGAATTCGGAAGCTAAAATAATGTCTCCAACACTCAAGGAACATTATGAAAGTTAAACCACTCGTATTACAGCGCAACACGGGCGCGTATGTAGATGCTGTGATTGATGATTCGCCTGCGTTCAAATCGAACATTCTTGAGAGTGATGTAACCATGAACATAAAAGTTTATTGTTCATGTGGCCAACCCGTTGAAGTAAGTTCTAATGCAGGTGGCCAATGTTTTAATTGTCCTTCTTGTGGAAGACAATTGACCGTCCCACAAATAGAAAAACAGGAACCAAACCAGCACGCCGATGCAGCATCGCCGAAATTGGTTATTCGCTTTAAGAATGCCTGTGAGAATTTAATAAATGAACGGGAAACCACTCTATGGTTATTAGGTTTAGCGGCCACAGGTATTGCAGCGATGTGGCTCGTCCGTGCGTTGCTGACCAAATAAAATCAGTTAAACACGCTTCCCATGGTGCCAAGGCCCGCAGGGCAAAAGCAAAAGCATCCGGCAAGAAAAGACTGTAGCGGATTATGAACCCCATACGACTTCTGGACGCGTTCGCAACAATGAAAGGAAAATGAAAATATGAACAGAGTCACTGCATTATTTTTTTATTGGCCTCTTTTTGAGACTTTTAATAAACAAGGCGGATCACCGCGGGAAGGCATTCAACTAATTTTATTTGGTTAATGCCAGGATGAGGACAATTCCTCCGATAATTGTGACCGCTACTCCTGATAACCATAGAGTGATTTCCCAGTCACTTTTTAAACTCTCACAGAAATTCCTACACCGGATAAACAATTTCGGCGAATCTGCCTTGGCTTGCTGGTTTGGTTCTTCCTTTTCCATTTGCAAGACGGTCAATTCTCTTCCGCAAGAAGGACAATTAAAACTTTGGCCGCGTGCATCAGAATTTACCTCAATGGATTGGCCACATGGACAATCAAATTTTATGTTCGTAGCAACATCACCTTCAAGAATGTTCGGTTCGGACGCGGGCGAATGCTCAATCACAACATCTACATACGCGCCAGTGTTACGTTGCATTATGAGTGGCTCTGTGTTCATAACGTTCCTTTATTGTTCGGAGATTTGTTATTCAATTCCTGGGAAAGCAATTAATGTACCAAAAACATACAACGAAGGATACGCTCTTAGGGTCGAGATTTTTTGTATCCGACTGCGCGGCCACGTCCGGTTTCCGGTGGCTGATCCGTCGGCGCCAATGTTTTAAATCCGGCTACTGGAGCGGTTCAGGCTTCAGTTGAAAGATAAAGCAACAGGTCTTGCAGGTTGAACCCATAGCAAAGCACCAAACAGCAGCGACAACCCAATGTCGTAAGTAATTGATAGCTCGGCCAGGTTCATATGAACTCGTCAGCCTGACTATGGTTATACGACCGTGTCCGGAGGTCGTACAGGGTTCATAATCCGCTACAGCCTCTTCTTGCCTGCGGCCTTCGCTTTCTTCCAACGGGCCCTTGCTATCGCCGCAATTTTTGCTCTCGCGGCTGCACTCATTTTGCGTCTGGCTTTTTTGACCGGCTTCGCGGCTGACTTCCGCCCTTTGACTTTTGCCCACCGCGCTCTGGCCGCTGCGGCAATTTTTCGCCTTCCGGCAGCGGACATTCTCCGGCGTTTACGGGGAGTGGCAGCCCCATCGGTGCTCACCAACAGTCGGGCAAGTGCCTTTTGTAGTGATTCGATTTTGTGTTTGATTCCCGCCGCACGGCGCAATTGACTGGCAGTTAGATGTGTCATAGTTGTGCCAGTGAATATCCACGTCCATGAAAAGTCAAGTTTTCGGCTGATTTCGTTTTTCTTCGCGGGTTGGCAGGGAATTAGCTCTTACCGGATTCAATGGACACAATGATATGGGAAATTCTTGCCACAGCCGTGATTATCGTGGCTGGCGTCGTGGCTTACTTTGAAATGGCGTTGCCCAGTCCTACAAGTTTGCTGCCATCCCAAGACGTGACCAATGAACAGGAACCAGAGGAATTTATCACCATCTTGGAATTGCCACATGTATCCGGTGCCCAAAGTGCCGTTAAGGTTGGGGTTCCCTGCCAAATCAAAAAGGCGAAGGGAAAGTCATGAGCTTGCACTATATGGTAGTTCATGTTGCCCTTGCTGCCTTTATAGCTTTGGCTGTGTTTCTGGTTTATGTGGGGCTTAAAAAACAATGAAAATTCAAATTAAGGCACTTCCCTATTTCATCGTGTAGCGTCCTACTACTCGGCTGTCAAAAGTCTTGTCTCGCCAAACGTGATTTTCTTCCTTCGGGTTGCGCCATTCACTTGCGCGGGTTCGCTTGGCTTTCATGATACGGCTTGTGCCTGAGATACAAAGCCAGCAGTTCCTGATCTTTTTGAAGCAAATCCGATTCGTCATTTTGCCTGGCTAGCGTGATGGCTTTTTGCACCGTTGAGATCGCGTCCTCAAACCGCCCCGCCTCAGCGTAAGCCGCCGCCAAAGTTCCCACCATGATAGTTACCTGATAATGCGTCCTTCGGCAGGCGCCTTCGGCAAGTGTTACGGCGAGTGCTCCGTTTCTTTTGCTGGCTTCAGGATTCGTGGCCAGCGACCAGGCAAAATTGTTGTTCTCCGTGGAATCATGGACTTCTGCGAAGTCTGGTTCGATTTCCAAAGCCTTTTGGAAATGAATCATTGCTTCATCCACCCGCCCCATCTGTACGAGACTATAACCAAGATCATAGTGGGCTTCTGCCAGGTTTGGTTCGATTTCCAAAGCATTTTGAAATTGAATAATTGCTTCATTCACCCGCCCTGTTTTACAATAAGCAGCACCAAGACCGACGCGGAAAGACGCAGATTCTGAATCAAGTGCCAAGGCCTTTTGGAAATGATCAATCGCCTCGTCCACCCTGTTTTGATTGAGAAGAGAATTGCCGACAAAGTAGTTGGCCGTTGCATGGGTTTCAACACTCGCTAACAGGTTAAATGCAACCGAATAGGCCAGCAGCAGGCACCAACCCAAACGGGCGGTACGCCGCCTGACTGGCGAACCCGCCAGTGCACGCTCCAGACCAAGAATACCAAAGACCGCCAGTAGCATCAGCGCTGGCAGAAAATCCGACTCATAACTGCTGCTGGCTGAGAAAAAAAGACAGAGGGTCAACGCACAACTCACAAAAAGCACAAACACAACCGCTACAAACCAGCGTAAGACGGAAACCTCCTCCACTGGCCCGCCTTTCCATACCAACGGTGCGGCCAAGGCCAGCCACACCAACGGATAGTTGATCAGTATCCCACTGTAAGGTTCTCCCACCCCATAGTAACTCGATGGCAAAGGCGACGGCGGGACCGCTTGCAAAAATGGGAAATGACTACTCCATCGCAGTGGTTCCAAAAAATAGTACCGAAAGTTGAACCAGAGATAATGCAGACTGAATTGCTGGGCGGCATTATTCTGGTTGCTTGTCAACTGATAGTGCCAGCCAAATTCGAATGGGTTGTCGAAACGCAGGATATTGTAAAGCATCAGCCCCAACCCAACCAGCATCGCCGGACCGACCGCTGCCACTAACAACAATCCAACCCGCCGACGTGACCTTGGTTCAGTCGTTGTACACCATGCCTGAGCCACCGGCATCAAAAGGATTATTATCCCAAACAACAATGATGGTCGTGCCCCTACGGCCAATCCATAAGCCAGGCTTGCCAATGCCAGCCACAAAACCCGCCGTTTCGGCTCGTGCAAGGCACACCAGATCGCCGCCAACGCCAGCATCGTGAACGCAAACCCACAACTTATGGCAACTTCGTAAACATCACAGTGCGATAAAACTTCCAGTATGCCTGTGGCCAACCCCAGTGCGAGTAGGCCGACCGTAGCCACCCAAATACTCACTTCTGGAAAGTACCGCCGCCAGACCGCACGGAATAGACCTGCGGTGACCAGGAAACCCAACGCATAAAAAATCACGACCGCATTCTTGTGGAGAAGATAGTGGCCGGTCAGGGCTACATACGGCCAGAAAAGCACCAAAGCGGGCGTAACTCCAAAATACAGGTATAACTTCTCTTTGTAATAACTCATCTCATACGATGGATACCGCGTATCCCACACATAAGATGTATTGGTGGCGGGATCATAGGGATCGGCGAGTCGGGTAAGTCCGGGTGCTGCTTCTCTGTTCACGTTGAGCTGCCCGGCGCGAAAACCCTGCACCAACAGATTGTAGTAGGTGTCCTTCGCACCAGGACTGGCTAATTCAAGGAAGCCCGATTCAGCGCTCCAGGCAAAAATTCCAATGACCAGGGCGCAAACCATGCCAAAGACGGCGCGGCCTGGCCATTGGTTATTAACTTTAGGCGCACTCACCTTTCCGGAATCTATTTTTCTGCCCATCATCTAACAGCCTGTTAAGCGAGTCGGTTGACCGGTGCAGAGTTGCCGTGAATCAGTCAACAGTTTTGCGGAAGCGATTCAGAGGGCAAGCAGAAATGTTTACTGCCAAATCAAAATGAACGGGGTTAAAGTCATCAAAATTCAAAAGTAATGCCTTGCGGCAAAAGCACCTTCTCCCAACGTTGCCTCTGATTGCCCGAAAACTCCGTCCATAGCCGCGCTGCTTTCAGAATGATGTACTCCGCGACAAATGTAACATGCGGGGACAGGTTGGCGAGTTCCGAGACAGCCTTCAATAACACAGCAGTAAACCAACGGTATATGACCCTCCGTTTTTATTGTGGCATGGAATAAGCGGCAGATTCTGAAAGGGCCTAAAAGGCAATTATGAGAAACATATATTCCACAGTCATGTGCGGCACGATGCTCGTGCTGGCCGTTGCCGCTTCCGCCCAAAACCTCAAACCCGGCGTCGCCACCATCGTCCGCGTCCAGGGCGAAGCCAGATACTCACTGGGCGACGGGAACTGGCATCCCCTGGCGGTTGGCAAAATACTCGGCGCGGGCTCCGTCATTGAAACGCGTCACGGCGCCACCGTGGACATGGTACTAGGCAAGACCGTTGAAATGCCGCAAGCCGCACCGTGGCCCGACCGGATCGGACCGGCGCCGGATGCCAACATTCGCGGTCTGATTGATTACAAACCTGCCGTCGAACAGAACATGGTTCGCATGACAGGTGATACCATGCTGGCCATCGACAAATTAACCGTCTCGGACACCGGCTTCGACACCGTCAGCGACACGGAACTGGATTTGTGGCAGGGCCGCATCTTCTGTAGCGTCAAAAAACTTTCGGCGGCTTCCCAATACCTGATTAAAATTCCCAACGGCATCGCCGGTGTGCGCGGCACGTTGTTTGGAATTGACGCGAGCGGGTGGTGTGCGGTCCTCAAAAATTCCGTGCTGCTTGCCATCACCGGGCCGCACGACGTCGTGACGACTTATCTGGTCGGTGAAGGCAATCAATTCAATCCTGAAACCGGTGAAATGTCTCCGTTGCCATCGGACTTGCTTGGTGTGTTGCACCAAATCGCCACTGCATTGGATACCGTGTACGTGGAAATCGTCTCGTTCGAGTACGACCAGACGTTCTGCTTCATTTCGCCCACCTCCGGTCATTATTGACACTGGCCGCGATACAACCGTCTGCGCCGCGCCTGCGGTTTGATTTGCCCCGTTGGAACTCCCAACTGCGGCAAAGGTTTGTCAGTCGGGACAGTGGGGAATGGCCTGATTTGCGTCAAGTAGATACTCCCGAATATTCTCGGGAGTATGTAGATAACGCAAATCAATCAAAAAACGAGCATGGCACGCCGATTATTGGGGCGGGTTGGCCATCCATTGGCCACCAATCGGGTTCTGCATCTTGGCCCATTTGCGTTAAGTACATACTCCCGAATATTCTTTGCCTTGGACAGCCTTTGTCCAACCCTGCCTGCCAGAATGTCGCGCAAAGAAAGGTTCATTATGACAAACGCGACAAACGAACAACTCGAACTCGGTTTCAACGGCATCAAGCTGCTCACGAACGGCACGCAGCGCCAAGGGCGTGTCGCCCGCGCGGCGTGGTGGTTCGCGCAGATGCGCGAGGTCGTCGAACGGGCGATGGACTGGAACGCCGTTGGCGAGCCGCGTCCGGAACAAATCTGGATTCCCGGCGCGACCCGCGAAGTGAAGGTCTGACAAATCGGAGGGGCGAAGCTCCCGATGGGCGAAATGACTAATTTCTAAATCCGAATGCCTAAAGAATGACGAAATCCCAGGCTGCAAATTCGGCATTCGGGCATTTGAAAATTCTTTAGTCATTATGGTTTCGTCATTCGTCATTTTTCAATCCGGCCCGCGAGGATCGCCGCAGGGCGGGACAGGCTCTCGCCCCACCGAATGGTTTGTGAATTAATTGGGGACTTGCATAGCTCGTCCCTCCGAGTGGAACTGTTTCCCCGCTGAAGACCCGGCGCGCCGGTTATTTCCCCACGACAGGATAACCGGCGCGCACAAAATCGCGGACGACGGCGAGTTCGTCTTCGGCGATGGTGTGCACCTTCGTGAATTCACGCCACTCGACGTTCAAACCGGCGGCTTTAAGCTGGCGTACCTGTCCTTGCACCATGGCAATCGGAATGAGCGGATCCATTGTCCCGTGCGTGACGAGCAGCCGCTGTTGCATCGCCACCGGCGAAAGCTCCTTCAGCAGTTTTTCCACTTCGCACACCCAGCCGCTGATGCCGACAATGCCGGCAAAGTGATGCGGATAACGCAAGCCGATTTCGATGGCCATCAAGCTGCCCTGCGAAAAACCGCCGAACGTGATTTGCTCCGCCGGAAATCCCTTCGCGCGCAGGTCGTCGAGCAGTTCAAACAGCAGTTTGCGGCTGCGCTGCACGCCGGGCTTGTAATTGTCCGGGTAATCAAACCACGAATAACCGCCGTAATAATCGTCGGGGGCGCTGACGAGCAGATAATTCAGCCACGGCAGGGCCATCGCCTCCGGCATCCAGCGGTAGCCTTCGATGCTGTCGCCCAAACCGTGCAGCATCACCATCAACGGCCGTGTCTTGCCATCGCGGGATTCGGCGGCGGGAATCAATTCGTAGTGCAACATCGGCTCATCCTAAATGCATCCGTCGAAATTGACCACGAAATACACGGCGCGAAATGACGAATGACGAAGCCCTAGCGACTAAAGAATCACGAAATCCAAATGACAAAGAGACCACGCCTTGCCCGGTTTTTGGAATTCGCCATTGGGATTTCTTTCGTCATTCGGATTTAGGAATTAGTCATTTCCTCTGCATGTGTTCGGTGGTTCAGTTGCCTGGGCTGGCTGCTTTCAATTTCGTCGCCATCGCATCCGCCCACTGGATCAATTCCTGGCGCTGGTCGTCAGTGAGGCGCGCCTCCGGGTGCATCAACGTGTATTTGGCCGGCGGCATTTCCTTGTAATCCAGTTCTTCGCTCACGCGTTCCCATCGCCGCACCGCCCAATCCGGGTGGTCATTCGGCCAGTCGGAAAAATTCACATGCTCGCGACCGCCCTTGACGTCGCTGGCGATCAACCACGACATCGGCGCAACGCGGCTATACCATGGCCATTTGGTTTCGTAGGAATGACAATCGTAACACGCCGCGTGCAGCAACGCGGCGATTTGCGGCGGCGGCGCGCTGGTGGCCAAGACATCATGTCCCGGCAGGATGGGCGGGTTCGTGCGCGCCGGATTCGTGAGTTGAGCCAAGGCGAACGCCACGACCAGCGCGCTGAAAACCCATTTCAATTTTTTCTTCATTCCACTGCTTTCCACTGCTTGGACGCGCCAACAATGGGAAAAGTTCCCGCGTGATGCAAACCCGAACCGCGCCGCATCGTAGCGGCAGTCGGCAGAGATTATCTCAAAACTTGTAGCAGCGGACGTGAGTCCGCTCCAATCTCATGTGAATTTCTGGAAAAGTGAGCCGGCTCACGCCGGCTGCTACGATGAGGGAAAGTATTGAGACGGCATCGGCGGACCGCCGCATTCCTTTAGTAAATTGAAAAGTGCGGCTCTGCAGAGAAGCCGTTACGCCGGTTACGAGGTCATAATCGGCGCAATTTGATGCTGGACAACGATTTCAGTCCAGCTTACAGTCTTTTTGTGAAATAGGATAGGCTGCAAAGCGCAAAGGATAGGCTGCACGTTGCAGCGTCTTTTATATGTTAGGCATCATCACACGCACGTAAAAATATGACATTATTCAAAATAACCGGATTGGTTGGGCTGGCGGTCACGATAGTCTTGAATTTAGTCGCATTGCTTGTGTTGAAGAAGGCATCGGCCGAGTACTTTTCAGACCAATGGTGGTTCGACTGGTTTCCATTATACATGGTTTGGCTGGTTTTTATCATTTTCGGCTTCGCCAGTTGTTGCAGAGAGAAGCCAGATGCTAAGAAACATGATGCCTAATATGAGGATAGGCTGCAGACCGGACGGCATTTAATACCGGATTTTGTCCGGCTTCTTTTTCCATTCAGCAAAAACTTCCAGTGCTTCCCCGCGAAGCAGTTGCTGCACCGGAATTTTGCCGCGCCGCACGATTAATCTGTTTGAATCTTTGATTTGATCCATTTCCCGGATGGGGTGAGATCTGAATCCCGCCAGGGTCCATCCATCTTCACCGTCGGCTTGAGCGCGGCGCTGCCTTCGTCCGCGTTGCTGAAAGACCAGCTTGCCCAACTGATCTTATGTTCATTCATCCAATCAACCCACCTTTGAGCTTCGTCGAAATAAAGTCCACCCTTCCCGGTGTAATCAGTCAATCCCCATTCTGAAACAAAAATGGGCAAATTTTTGGACAAGGCGAACTCCGCATTGCGGCGTAATTCGCCGCGATGGGTGCCAGCGTAAAAATGCAAGGTATACAGGACGTTCGTAAAATTCAGGGGCGCTTCCGCCGCCGCGCGCACGTCCTGACACCATGTACCAGTCCCAACAATGATGACGCTGTCCGGGTCAATGGCGCGGATGGCCGGGATGATGAATTCGGCATAGGATTTAATCTCCTTCCAAGTCACATTGGTGCCGTTGGGTTCATTGCAAATTTCGTAAATCACGTTGGGAGAACCACGATATGTCTCCGCCATCTCCTCAAAGAATTTCTTCGCCTGTTCTTTATAGCGGTTGGGATTGCCGTCCTCGAGAATATGCCAATCCACGATGACATAAACATCGTTGCGGATCGCCTCATCCACAATGAGTTTGACGGTTTGTTTCACCTGGGGCTCCCGAATATAGCTCGAACCGTAGCTGTCCGTGTACATCGCCGCGCGGACCACAGAGACATGCCAATTGTTCACCAGATTACTCACTGTGTTCCTGGTAAACGGGAAGAATTTCAGATCATGAGAACTCATTCCCCGGAGTTGAACCGGATTGCCACGTTGGTCGCATAGTTGGCCGTTTTTCACATGGAGCTGACCGTAGCGGTGGACAACACCTTGGGTGACAATCCTCCCATCAGCGGCCTGACTTGGGCAGGCGGCGAGAAAAAATAAAATCATCCCCCAAAGCAAACCGGGGGCAATTCTCCGAATTTCCGTACGGCCACCTTTCCGGTTGCCATCAATGAATTGTTTTTTGACGCTGCGGTGAAGGAAATTAACTGCGAGGCTCATTGCGCGACTTTAGCAGGCCGCAAAACGGCGTCAAACGCGCAGTGCCATCGCTCTCTTCACGGTCTTCAAGTGAAATTCAGTACCGGATTTTGTCCGGCTTGTTTTTCCATTCAGCAAAAACTTCCAGTGCTTCCCCGCGCAGCAGTTGCTTCATCGGAACCTTGCGGCGCGAGACCGGTCGCGCCACTTCGCGGTAGATTAAATCGTCATCAAAACCAATTGCCGATGCGTCGCGCCGCGTGTTGGCGTAAAATATTTTCCCCAGCCGCGCCCAGTAAACCGCGGACAGACACATCGGACATGGCTCGCAATTGGTGTAGAGTTCGCAATCGTCCAGCCGGAAGGTCTTGAGACGGCGGCACGCGTCCCGGATGGCCATGATTTCCGCGTGCGCCGTCGGGTCGTTCATGGAGGTGACGCGGTTCCAGCCGCGCCCGACGATTTTGCCGCGCCGGACGACGACCGCGCCGAACGGCCCACCGTCGTTGCGCCGCATTTTTTGAAGCGACAGCCGGATGGCCGCGCGCATGAATTTCCGGTTCACGAGGGAATTTAACCACGGATTACGCGGACGGGCACGGATTTTTTATCATCCTCCTCGTCCTCGTCCTCGTAATCGAAACTTTCGAGGACGATTACGATTACGATTTGGTCGTGCCGCCAAACAACAATCGCAAACTGTTCATCACCACGACGACCGTGCTGCCTTCGTGGCCGACGACGCCGACCGGCAGTGGAATTTTACCCAGCATCGCAAACGTCACCAGCACAACCACCGTGCCAAGCGAAATGACCAGGTTTTGCCGGATGATGCGCCGAGCACGCTGGCTCAGGCGAAAAGCGGCGAGGAAATTTTCCAGCCGGTCGTGCATCAGCACCACATCGGCCTGTTCCAACGCCGCGTCGGAACCGCGCGCCCCCATCGCCACGCCGATGTGCGCCGCCGCCAGGCTCGGCGCATCGTTCACACCGTCGCCGATCATTGCCACCTTTTTGCCCTGGTCGCTCAATTCGCGGATGGCCGCAACTTTTTGGTCCGGCTTCAATTCGGCGCGCACGTCATCCAGTTTCAATTCCACACGCAAATGTTCGGCGGCGGCCTTGCGGTCGCCGGTCAGCACGACGCTGCGCAGGCCTTCATCGCGCAATTCTTCCACGACCGACGCAGACTGGGGACGGATATCGTCACGCAAAATAACGCGCCCCAGCAAATCGTGTTCCTCAATCCAGACCTCGGAGAAACCGGCGTCAACAGGAGCGCCGGCCTCCGGCCCGGCGCCATCGGGTTGGAGTTCACGCTTTAGCGTGTCCTCCGAACAAGCTGAAGCTTGAACTCCAACCGCCCGGCGTTCCAACACCCAATCGCGTCCCCCGAGCTGGCAGATTTTGCCGTTGTGTTTTGCGCGCAGACCCTGGCCCGTCACCGATTCAAAATGGTCGAACACGATTGGCTCAATCCCCTGCTGTTTGCCGTGGCGCGTGATGGCGCGGGCGAGCGGGTGCGTGGAAAGTTTTTCGAGCGAGTAAGCCAGCCGCGCGATTTCATTTTCGCGACCGGGCGGGAAACTTTCGACTTTTTCGACGCGCAATTCGCCGGTGGTGAGCGTGCCGGTCTTGTCGAGCGCGACGATGTTGATCTCGGCGAGCTTTTCGACCGCCGCACCGCCGCGGAACAGAATGCCGTGCCGCGCGCCCCACGCGATGGCCGCCAGCACGGCAGACGGAATCGAAAGTACCAGCGCGCACGGCGACGAGACGACGAGCAGCGTCATCGCGCGATAAAACGCGCTTTGCGATTCGATGGCGGATTGAAACGGCGCGAGCCGGAAGCCAAGCCACCAGACAAAAAACATCGCAAACGAAAGTCCGATGACGAGGTAGGTATAAATGGTGCTGAATTTGTCGGCGAACTGCTGCGCGGGCGCCTTTCGCTGCTGGGCTTCCCTGATGAGCGTGATGATTTTTTGCAGCGAGCTTTCGGCTACGGGCCGGGTGACGATGACTTCGACCGCGCCCCAAAGATTGATGGTGCCGGCGAGCGCGGTGTCACCGACACTTTTTGAGGCGGGCGTGGCTTCACCGGTGAGATTCGATTCGTCCGCGGCGCTGCTGCCTTTGGCGATTTCACCGTCCACGGGAAATTGCGCGCCGGGCTTGATGAGCAGGCGCATTCCGGTCTGGAGCTGCTCGACCTTGACCTCGCGTTCGCGCCCTTGTGCATCCAGCGCCGTGGCGGTCTTGGGCGCGTCGCGGAAGAGCGAGCGGATTTCCTTCTGCGTGCGACCCAAGGCGTAATGTTCCAGCGCGCCGGAGAATGAAAATAAAAACAGCAACGTGGCGCCTTCACCCCAGGCGCCGATGCTGGCCGCGCCGGCGGCGACGCAGATCATGAGGAAATGCACGTCAATCGTGCGCTTTTTGAGACGCTCCCAAACCTCCTCCATCGGATAAAAACCGCCCGCGAGATACGCTGCCGCATAGGCGAAAATCTTGAACGGCGCGGGCAGGAAAAATCCGGCCAGCCCGAAAACGCCGCACAGGATGGCGGCGGCAAGCTGCGGTTTCCATTCGTCAATCGCCTCGACATGCTCAAGAAACTCGACATCGCGCGGGACGACCTTGGGAAATGGCATGTCGCGCCAGCGCCAGAATTTCGGCGCGGTGGGACAGGTAATGCGCGCGATGGTTGTGCTGTCACCGTCATGCTTGATAACGATGCGTTGTCGTTCCTGGTTGGACAACGGGGTCTCGCAATTCCAGCAATCGTTCTCGCCGGCGAGCAGGCGGCAGTGGCGTTCGGCGGAGTTGGATTGCGCGGCCTCAAATTCGACGCGGATGCGTTCCGCGAGCTTGCCAACATCGGCCCGCCCCAGCGTGGCGACGGAAATCTTCTGGTGGGCGCGGTCAATCGTCACGGCCTCGAGCGCCGGTTCCTCGGCCAGGGTGTTCACCACTGAGCGCGCGAGACAACGCGCGTTTTCGTCGCGGCGCAAGGCGCCAGTGGCCGGTGGCGAACTCATAAGATTATTTGTAACACATCATCGGGCGCGCGGCGATGCCAAAACCACGTGAAAATCCTCATATTTTGATTTTTGACTGTCCAAACCGGCAACCCTGTGGCACGCTGCGCGCGCCGCTATGACAAGTACGAGAAAAAAACATCGGAGTGCGACGAGCAAAATGTGGGATGTTCCAAATACAACCCATCAAAAGCTCATCGCGTGGGTGAAACAAATGGAAGAGCTTTGCCAGCCCGACCAAATTCACTGGTGCGACGGTTCGGCAGAGGAAAACCAGATGCTGTGCGATTTGATGGTCAAGAGCGGCACGTTCACCAGGCTCAACGAAAAGACACGCCCCAACTCCTACCTTGCCCGCTCGCATCCCAGCGACGTGGCGCGCGTTGAGGACCGCACTTTCATCTGCTCGAAGACGAAGGACGAAGCCGGCCCCACGAATCAATGGGCTGATCCGGCGGAGATGAAGCAGAAATTGCTCGGCCTGTTCAAGGGTTCCATGAAGGGCCGCACGCTGTATGTCATCCCCTTTGCGATGGGACCGCTCGACTCGCCCCTTTGCAAAGTCGGCATTGAAATCTCGGATTCACCTTACGTGGTCGTGAACATGCGCATCATGACGCGCATGGGCCAGGCCGTGCTCGATAAACTCGGCGCGGACGGCAAGTTTATTCCCTGCCTGCATTCGGTTGGCGCGCCGCTGCACCCGGGACAAAAGGACGTTTCCTGGCCGTGCGAACCCGACCCGCAGAAAAAATTCATCGTTCATTTTCCCGAAGAACCATCGATTTGGTCTTTTGGTTCCGGTTATGGCGGCAACGCGCTGCTGGGAAAGAAATGCCTTTCGTTGCGCATCGCGTCCATCATCGCGAAACGGGAAGGCTGGATGGCGGAGCACATGCTCATTTTCTGCCTGACTTCGTCAAAAGGGAAACGGCATTACATCGCCGCCGCGTTTCCGAGCGCCTGCGGTAAAACCAATCTCGCCATGATGCAACCCACGGTGCCGGGTTGGAAGGCCACATGCATCGGCGATGACATTGCCTGGATCCGGATTGGACGGGATGGACGGCTTTACGCCATAAATCCGGAGTGCGGTTTTTTTGGCGTTGCGCCGGGCACTTCGAGACAGTCAAACCCAAACGCAGTCGTCACCATTGCGAAGAACAGCATTTTTACCAACGTCGCGCTGGCGCCGGGGGACGATGTATGGTGGGAAGACTCCGGCATTCCCGCGCCGGCCGCGGCGATTGATTGGGAAGGCAATGAATGGACGCCGGCTTCCGGTCGCAAGGCCGCGCACCCAAACTCGCGTTTTACCGCGCCGGTCGCGCAGTGCCCGGTCATTGATCCCGACTGGCAAAATCCCGAAGGCGTGCCGCTCTCGGCCATTCTCTTCGGCGGGCGGCGTCCGCACACGATTCCGCTGGTGAATGAAGCCTTCGATTGGGAACACGGCGTGTTCCTGGGTTCGGCGTGTGCTTCGGAAACCACCACCGCCGCGCTCGGCCGGGCCGGCGTGTTGCGCCACGACCCGTTCGCCATGCTGCCGTTTTGCGGCTATCACATGGGCGATTATTTTGCGCACTGGCTTTCGTTCGCCCAACGCACCGACCGCGCCAGGCTGCCGAAAATTTATTTCGTCAACTGGTTTCGCAAGGATGGCGGCGGCCGGTGGCTCTGGCCTGGCTACGGCGAAAACAGCCGCGTGCTCAAATGGATTTGCGAACGCGTTGAAGGCACCGGCCAGGCGCAAAAAACGCCGATTGGAAATCTGCCGACGCCGGATGCGCTCGACCTGTCGGGGCTGGACCTTCCCGACGGGAATCTCCGGCAACTGCTCGAGGTGGACGTCACCGGCTGGAAAAAGGAAGTCGAAGACATCGCCGCGAGTTATGCGCGGTATGACAGCAAACTGCCAAAGACGTTGACCGACCAGCTCGACGGCTTGCGGAAACGGCTCGGTTGATCGCGCCCTGCCATTTACGCCGGTCCCAAATCGCGATTTGACTTTGGCCAACGCAGGCGATGCGGCAAATTGCCGTGTCAACGTTATGCGACTCAATCACGGCCTCCACCTCGCCTATTGCACGAACGTTCATCGCGGCGAGACATGGCGCGAAACCTTTGATTCGCTCAAAACCCACACGCTCGCCGTGCGCGAACGCGTCTGCCCGCGCGGCCCATTCGCCATCGGTCTGCGTTTGAGCAATCAAGCCGCAATAGAGTTATATGACCCAAAAAATATTTTGGAATTTCAACGCTGGCTCGAAACGAATTCCTGTTACGTTTTCACTATCAACGGATTTCCCTATGGTCGGTTCCACGGCACGCGCGTCAAGGAACAGGTTTACGCGCCAGACTGGACCTCGCCGCCGCGACTGCTTTACACAAATCTGCTTTTCGAGTTGCTCGCGAAACTTTTACCCGCTGGAATTGAAGGCAGCGTCAGCACCGTGCCTGGCTCATTCAAGGAATGGAGCGCCGGTCTCCGACCCGGCGCGTTTGGAAAATCAACACCTGCCCGCCGGGTCGGAGACCGGCGCTCCGGTTCGATGGAGGTTTCCATTCGGCAAAATCTCTGGCACTGCGTTGAACACATCGCAGATCTGAGTGAGCGCACTAAACGCCAGTTGCATCTCGGCCTTGAACCGGAACCGCTCTGTCTGCTGGAAAACACCGGTGAAACCATCTGTTTTTTTGACCAGATGCGAGACGAGCATCCACGCGACCCGCGCCTGGCCGAACATCTCGGCGTGAATTACGACACCTGCCACTTTGCCGTGGAGTTTGAAGAGCCGCAAAACGCCATGGCCGCGTTGCAACAGGCTGGAATCAAAATCAGCAAAATCCATTTGAGTTCCGCGCTTAAGACGCAACCGACGCCGGAAGCGCGCGCTGCGCTGAATAATTTCGCCGACGACGTTTACCTACATCAAGTCATCGCTCGCGGCGTAAACGGCAAGCTGCAATTTTTCCACGACCTGCCCGACGCGCTCGCTTCTCCAAACCCAAGCTCCGATTCCCGAACTCCGAACTCCGAACTCCGAATTCCGAATTCCGAATGGCGCATCCATTTTCACGTGCCGTTGCACAGCCCGACCCGGTCGCCGTTTAGCAACACGAACGATCATTTGCTCGGCGCGTTGGACGTTCTGGCTGCGAATCCGAAACTCTGCTCCCACCTCGAAATGGAAACCTACACCTGGGAAGTGTTGCCGCCGGAATTGAAGGCGCGCGGCGTCGTCGAGCAACTCGCGGTGGAATATGACTGGGCACTGGCGCGATTGAAAGAACGCGGGCTGGCATCCAATCCGTAGCCGACATCATTTTAAGCGCCGTCAGGCGCGGCATCTGTACTGCTTTTTGCCTTGCGGCGCAAAATTTCCTGACGCGTCAAGGTTCTGCGGTAGCGCAGGTTGGCAACCTGCTGTATCGCCGACTGGCAGTCGGCGGGTGTTTGCATTCAATAGCGTCCGCAGATTGTCAATCCGCGATACGGCAGACTACCAGTCTGCGCTACTTGGGTTGCGGCATTGCTGCGATTGGCAGCCGGGCGCTCGCAAAAAGGAAAAGCTCCGTAGGAGACATCGCCTATGTGGTTCCTACGAAGCGAAAATTTGCCGCCTTTGCCCGCGGCCTGCCAGATGCCATTGCTGAGAGAGCTTTATTCCGGACAAACATTTACGCTCGGAATACAGTTAAATCATGAAATTAGATGGGCTGCACAACGCAGCGGCGAGTGTCTGTTGGGCATCGTGAGCGTATGAAACTTTTGAAGATTGCTTTAGCACTTTCAGTTGTTCTTTACGCTGTTTGTGTCGGATTTCTGGCGCTATCGAGAGCGATAGGTTTTAATCAGAGACTTTCGACACCGGAGATGTTGTATGGACCAGCTATCACTATCGTTTCAGGCTGGATCATCTTTGGGATAGTGTATGCGTTGTCTGGCCGAAGGAAGCGCGAAAATAGGTAGCAGATTTTGTGGTCGATTGCGTATCCGATGCCTAATTCGGGGATAGGCTGCAAAGGTTGAGGCGCTTCAATTCAAACCACCCTCTCGCGCGCGGCGATTCTTGTTTTCCTTCGTGGGGACGAACCAACAGAAAATTTATGATTTATGATTCTTGATCTATGATTTACAGTGCCCGCGTTTCGTTCGCTGAAACAATCATCAATCGTAAATCGTAAATCATAAATCTATCAATGCCGCCACGTTTGCGAACATTGCTGGTTCTGGGCCGTGTATCGAATCTGCCGACCGTCTGGTCGAATTGCCTCGCGGGCTGGTGGCTGGGCGGAGGCGAAAATTATGGGAAACTGCCGCTGTTGTTCCTCGGTGTCAGTTCGCTCTACACCGGCGGAATGTTTTTGAACGATGCGTTTGATGCGGACTTTGACCGGCAACGCCGTCAGGAACGCCCAGTCCCGTCCGGCGCTATTTCACTGGTGGCGGTCTGGCGCTGGGGCTGGGCGTGGCTGGCGCTCGGCCTTTTGTGTTTGACGATTTTGGGCAAGACTACCGGCGCGCTCGCCGTCGTGCTGGCCATCTGTATCGTAATTTACGACGCTGGGCACAAAGCCTTCACCGCGTCGCCATGGTTGATGGGCGTGTGCCGCTTGTGGGTCTATGTCATCGCCGCGTCAACCGGCGCCTGGGGCATGAACGGCTGGCCGATTTGGTGCGGCGTCGTGCTCGCAGTTTATGTGGCGGGCCTGGCCTTCGTGGCGCAACAGGAAAGTTTTCGCAAACCGATTCCCTATTGGCCGCTGGGTTTGCTGGCTGCGCCCATTATTCTGGCAGCGATGATGGACACCGGAGAATATCGCATGCCTGGTATTTGGTTGTCGCTCGTGCTCCTGCTGTGGGTGGCGTATTGCACGCGAACCGTTTTTCAGCCGGCCGAAGTCAACGTCCCGCGTGTCGTATCAGGCCTGCTGGCGGGCATCGTTTGGGTGGACTGGCTGGCGGTGGCCCCGGCATGTCCGCATGGGTTGAGCTGCACCTTTTTAGTCCTGTTCGGCGCGACGCTCGGTCTGCAACGGTATGTGCCCGCGACGTAACAAAGGCGAAAGGCCAAATGCCGAAGGCTGAAGGCTGAAGTAGCAATGGCTGTGCGACGCTGACTTCTAAACTTTGGCCTTTAGCGTTCAGCGTTTAGCCTTTGCTTCTACAAGCTTCGCTTGAACAAGTCATCATCCTCGGTTATTCTGTTGATTCGTATATGAGCACGGCAGCGCCAGGTCAGTTGACGCACAACGAAGAGATTAAGGAAGCGATTCCCACGCTCGCGGGTACCATCGCGTCCACGCTGGCCAACCAGGGCGCCGACACGTTCTCGGGCGACGACAGCCAGTTCCTGAAATTTCACGGTGTTTATCCACAGGACGACCGCGATTTACGCTCCCCGGCCGGCAGGAAATACATCATGATGGTGCGCAGCCGCATTCCCGGCGGCGTGATGACGGCCAACCAGTGGCGCGTGTTCGACGAACTTGCGTGGCTTTACGGCAACAACACGTTGCGGATCACCACCCGCCAGACCATCCAGTTTCACGGCGTCGTCAAGGCGAACCTGCGCCTGGTGGTTAAAAAGATTAATGAGTGCCTGCTCTCCACACTCGCGGCTTGCGGCGACGTGAATCGCAATGTCCTCGCCCCGCCCACGCCCGCCTACACCAAGGCGCGCGATGAAGTCTATCGCGATTGCTTGCGGGTGGCGGATGCGTTGAAGCCGCAGACCCGCGCTTATTACGCCATCTGGATTGACGGTTACCAACTCAAGATTGACGACCCGTTCAACCAGGCGTTCGTTGACCCGCTTTACGGCAAAACTTATTTGCCGCGAAAATTCAAAACCGCATTCGTCATCCCGCCGGTGAACGATCTCGACGTTTTCACCAACGACATCGGCTTCATCGCCATCATCGAAGATGGCAGTTCGGAGATGGGAGATAGGGAAACCCCCAACTCCCAACTCCTATCTCCCAACTCCAAATTAGTCGGCTACAACCTCGTGGCCGGCGGCGGCATGGGTCGCACGCATGGCAACCAGCAAACCTATCCGCGTCTGGCAAGCGAACTTGGATTTTTGACACCGGACAAATTGATTGATGTCGCCAAAGCCGTGCTGACGATTCACCGCGATTTCGGCGACCGCACCGACCGCAAGCACGCGCGCTTCAAATATGTCGTCGAGGAGCGTGGCGTGGATTGGACACGCGCCGAAGTCGAGAAACGCGCCGGCATCAAATTCGCGCCGGTGAAGCCTTACAAATTCACGACGACGGCCGATTTGCTCGGCTGGCACAAGGCCGTGGACGGGAAAAACTTTTTCACGCTGTTCGTCCAAACCGGCCGCGTGAAAAACGAGAAAAAAATCGCGCTGCGCGAAATCGCGGAGAAATTTCCGCAAATCGAATTCCGCCTGACCACGAATCAGAACGTGGTTCTAGCCAACGTGAACGATGCGGACAAAGCCGGCATCAATTCGATTTTTGCCGCGCACAAAATTCCGGTTGAAAACCAGGCGCGCATTTTGCACGCCGCCGCGATGGCCTGCCCCGCGCTCCCCACTTGCGGGCTTGCGCTGGCGGAGTCCGAGCGGATACTGCCCGGACTCATTGACCGCATCGAAAAACTTTGCGGCGACCTGGGACTGGGGGACGAGGAAATCATCATCCGTTCGACCGGCTGCCCGAATGGCTGCGCGCGGCCTTACATGGCGGAAATCGGGTTCGTCGGCAAAGCGCCGGGACGTTATCAAGTCTGGCTCGGCGGGAATGTTTCCGGCACACGCCTCAATCGCGTGTGGAAGGAAACCGTCAAGGACCCGGAGATCGAAAACGAATTGCGCCCGGTCCTCGCGCGTTTTGCCAAGGAACGAAACCCCGGCGAACGTTTTGGCGACTGGTGTGACCGCGTCTTTCTAAACGAGAAAATGAATTAAACACCAGCAAGCAAGCAACAAAATCTCTTCGTTACCCGGTTGCTTCGTTGTTCAAAAAATGACCCCCGACCAAATCACAAAAGCGAACGCCGAGTTGCGCAATCAAACGCCGCTCGAAATCGTCCGCTGGGCGATTGCGCAAGCCAGAGGCCACGCGCTGGTCTCGACGAATTTCCGTCCCTACGAAGCAGTGATTCTGCACTTGTGCGTGCAGGTGCAACCGAGCATTCCGGTGCTGTGGGTGGACCACGGTTACAATCGGGCCGCGACTTACAAACACGCCGAGGAATTGAGAAAGCTGCTCAAGCTGAACCTGAAGCCGTATTTACCGAAAATTTCCGCCGCGCATCGCGACGCCATTTACGGCGAGATTCCGTCCACCGACGACGAGGCGGGTTTGAAACAATTCAGCGCGTTGATGAAACTGGAGCCGTTCCGGCGCGGCATGAGGGAACTCGCGCCCACGGTCTGGCTCACGGCGCTGCGCAAGGTGCAAAATCCGAACCGCGCCGGGCTCGACATTGTTTCCGAAGACAAAAATTTTGGTGCATTGAAAGTCAATCCGGTCTTTTATTGGAGCGATGCAGACATGGAAGAATATTTGAAGCAGCACAACCTGCCGAACGAGTGGGACTATTTCGATCCAGCCAAGGCCGACGAAAAGCGTGAGTGCGGCCTGCACGCGGACTGGGGCGGCGAAAAACTGGGGTCTGGGATTTAGGGTCTGGCGTCTGGGGATTTTGCATGAGCGAACCATTTGAAAATGCGGAAGCATGGAAATCGGCGCGCGATTTGACCAATGAAGCTTACGGGTTTTGTCGCCGGGAGCCGCTGGCAAAAGATTTCGGCCTCCGCGACCAGTTGCAGCGCGCTGCTGTCTCCGTGATGAACAACGTTGCCGAAGGCTGGGAAAGCTTGCACGTTGCGGAAAAACGCCAAGCATATAATATCGCCCGCAAATCGTGCGGCGAAGTCCGTTCGATGAGTTATGTGCTCTTCGACAACAAGTTTATTAACGCGGCCGAGCAGGAGAAACTTCAATTACAATGCGTTCAAACTGGCAAATTGATAAGTGGCCTGATCCGTTCGCTGGGCAATCGCGAGTGAACCCCGGACCCCAGACGCCAGACCCCATCCCCTTTCGATGAATTCGTACCACCTCGATCACCTGCAATACCTCGAAACCGAGGCGATTCACATCATGCGTGAAGTCGCGGCGGAATTCGACCGGCCTGCCCTGCTCTTCTCCGGTGGCAAGGATTCCATCTGCCTCTTGCGCCTGGCGGAGAAGGCATTTCGCCCGTCCGACATCCCGATGCCGTTGCTCAACGTGGACACCGGCCATCATTTCCCGGAATTGAATGAATTCCGTGATCGCCGCGCGAAGGAACTCGGCGCAAAGCTCATCGTCCGCAAAGTCGAAGACGCCATCGCCAAAGGCATCGCCGTTCCGTCGCCGGGAGAAGTCAGCCGCAACCAATTGCAAATCCCCACGTTGCTCGCGGCCGTTGAGGAATTTCAATTTGATTGCCTCATTGGCGGCGCGCGGCGTGACGAGGAAAAGTCCCGGGCCAAGGAACGTTTCTTCAGTTTCCGCGACAGTTTTGGACAATGGGACCCGAAAAACCAGCGCCCCGAAATCTGGAACCTTTTCAACGCCCGCGTCAATCCGGGCGAACACATGCGCGTCTTTCCGCTGTCCAACTGGACGGAGATGGACGTGTGGGAATACATCCGCAAGGAAAAGCTGGAAGTGCCGGCGATTTATTTCAGCCACACGCGGAAATGCGTCCGCCGCAACAGCCAGTGGCTGCCGGTCAGCGATCTGTTGCCGTTGAAGCCGAAAGACGAAGTAAAGGAACTTGTCGTCCGCGTGCGCACGATTGGCGACATCATCAGCACCGGCCTGGTCGAATCGCCGGCGGATTCCGTGGATGACATCATCGCCGAAATTGCCGCCGCGCGCGTGACCGAACGCGGCTCCCGCGCCGACGACAAGGCGTCTGAAGCGGCGATGGAAGATCGGAAAAAGGCCGGATATTTCTGACTTGGAGATTGGAGTTCGGAGATGGAAGATCGGTAAAAGTATGGCGACACCCAGAACATTTGAAGATTTGGATGCATGGAAGGCGGCTCGTGAATTGACAAACGAGGCCTACCGACCGGCGCGACGCGAGCCGATGTCGCGAGATTTTGGGTTTTGCGACCAATTCAGACGTGCGGCACTTTCGGTGATGAATAACATCGCCGAGGGTTGGGAAAGTCTTCATGTGGCAGAGAAAAAACAATTTTACAACTGGTCGCGCCGTTCCTGTGGCGAAGTCCGATCTATGAGTTATGTTCTGCTCGACAACATATTCATTACCTCCGACGAGCAAAAAGCTTTGCTAGAACTTTGCACCCGTGCCGGCAAACTCGTAAGTGGCCTGATTCGCTCACTGGACAATCGCAACTAAACCCGATCTCCAAACTCCCATCTTCTATCTCCTAAGAAAATGCCCCACACGCAACACCCAGATCGAAATTCTGCGCCTCAATACGTGTGGCAGTGTTGACGACGGCAAGTCCACGCTCATCGGACGGCTGCTTTACGATTCGAAGTCGCTGATGGAAGACCAGCTTGAAGCGCTCGAACGTTCCGCCGACATCACCGGCGGCGGGCAAATCAACCTGGCCAATCTCACCGACGGCCTGCGCGCCGAACGCGAGCAGGGCATCACGATTGAACGTCGCCTACCGCTACTTCGCCACGCCCAAACGGCGGTTCATCGTCGCCGACACACCCGGCCACGTGCAATACACCCGCAACATGGTCACCGGCGCTTCCACCGCAAACCTGTCCATCGTCCTCGTGGACGCGCGACAGGGCGTCATCGAGCAAACCCGCCGTCACACCTATCTCGCGGCGCTGCTCGGCATTCCACACATCGTCATCGCGGTGAACAAAATGGATCTGGTGGACTGGAGCGAGGAGCGTTTCTGGGAAATTCGCGACGAGATGGAGGATTTCATCCCGAAACTCGATGTGCTCCGCGACGTGAAATTCATCCCCCTCAGCGCGCTCAATGGCGACAACGTCGTCATCCCGTCGAACAAAATGCCGTGGCATCAAGGGCCGACGCTGCTCGGCCATTTGGAGACCGTCCATATCGCCAGCGACTGGAACTTGAGCGCCTTGCGTTTCCCGGTGCAATGGGTCAACCGTCCGAACAATCCGCACGATCCAAAGTTGCACGATTTCCGCGGCTTGAGCGGACAAATCGCCAGCGGCATCGTACGCAAAGGCCAGACGGTCGCCGTGCTGCCCGTTGGCATCAAATCCACCGTGAAGGACATCTGGACGTACGAAGGGCAGCTTGAACAGGCGTTTTGTCCGCAATCGGTGACGCTTTGCCTCGAACACGACATTGACGTCAGCCGCGGCGACATGATTGTGGGCCTGGAAAATCTGCCGGGGATGAGCGCCGATTTGCACGCGCGCATTTGCTGGATGCACCAGCGACCGTTGCAGGAGGGCAAAAAGTTTTTCCTCAAACACACCGCGCAGACTGTCCAGGTCATCGTCACCGGCCTCGAAAGCCGCGTCAACCTGGCCACGTTCGAGCCCGAACCGGGGCCGGGTGAACTGGCAATGAACGACATCGGCGTGGTTCGCTTGAAAACCTCCAAGCCACTCGTGTTCGACGGCTACAGCACGAATCGCCTCACGGGTTCGTTCATTTTGATTGAGCAAGGCACAAACGCCACTGTTGCCGCCGGCATGTTGTCCGCGCCCACCGAACCCGTGAAGCCGGAATACACCGACTTCGCGATTTGAACGTCGCCCACACCGGCCAAAGACAGAAATTGCTTTTAAAAAAGCGCTGCTTGAAGGAGACGTTTTTTTCGCTATTGACCGCTCACGCTAATGGGTGACACCTTTTCGGCACGACTCTTATACTCGGTATGTTGAGAGGACTTTTTTGACCAGATGCGCCCGCCCGTTCTTGAAAATGGTGCCACCGATGACGCAGCTTCACCGAGAGGAAGCCGCCCGGCATTCATTTTCACTGGATGCTTGCTGCTGCTGTTGTTGGGCTGGGTGGATTACATAACGGGCTATGAGCTCGGGTTTTTCGTATTTTACACAGTGCCGATCGGGCTGGCTGCCTGGTATTTGGGGCGCTGGCCTGGCATTGGAGTGGCCTTGGGGGCAACCATAGCCTGGTGGCTGGCAGATGCTCTGGCCGGAGCAAAATATTCCTCACAGTTTTCTTTTTGGTGGAACAGCAGCGTTCATTTTTCGGCGTTTGTGATCAACGCCGTGACCATTGCGAAAATCAGGGTGGAACTGAGACATCGCCACGAGCTGGCGGCCAAACTCGAAGCCGCCCGCCAGACCTTGCGCGCGGCGGCCAAGGTTCTGCCCGCCTGTCCCCTGTGCGGCAAAGCCCATCCCCAGACCGGGCGGAACAGCCAGGCCGAGTTGCGGGACCTGGCCCGAGGCAACGCCGATCTCAGCGGCGCTCTCTGTGGAGAATGTGCTCACCCGCGCGCCGCCGATGAAGGGGCGGCGCCTCAAAAAGCAAGTTCCTGAACGGATCGTCGGTTCCCGGTATGGTAGTATTCTCGCCTTTCATCCCAACGTCTCGCGACAATGCCAGTATGACAGGTGGTTGATTTGCGGCCGATTCCCCATCCGCAACCCGTAAAACCGCAACACACCAACTTCGCCATTTGAAATCTCCCCGCAAACGGAGCGTGCTTCATTTCCGATGCGTTCGGGCTTTCCGCCACTCTTCGAGTTTGGGCCAGGCCGATAACTTTTGTTCCGGGCTGAAGACGGAACTGGCTTCGATCTGTTGGACGATTTTTTTTGCCTGGAGATCGTCGCCGCAATGCCGGGCATAAACTTCGGCCAGGGTCAGCCGCAAATCAAAATCCTGTGGCTGCTCCTTGATCTTCTGTTCCAGTATTTCGATGGCCGTGCCAAAATATCCCTGGGCCAGCAGTTCATCCATGGATTCAGGTTGAACCGGAACCTGCGCTGTCCGGGGTTTCCCCTGGTTCCATTCACCGATGGAACGGCGGGCAAATTCAAGGTGGGCTGAGGGTATATGAGGCTGTTTTTCGAGCAACCGCAGGACTTTCCCGGCCCTTTCCGGACAATGCAGGTCCTGCGCGTAAAGCCGCATCAGCATCATTGCGGCATCCAGATTGCGCGGGTTTTGCGCCAGCAACGAATTCAAAATCAATTCAGCCTCCCGGAATCTTCCCTGTGAACGCAGACGGTCCGCCTCTATCAGTGGCTTGGGTCTCTGAACATTTTTCTGCGGAACACCGAGATGTTCCAGCGTCATGTCCAACACGGCCGGGTTGACATCGCCCGTTCGCTTCAACATCTGGCATAATTGGATGGCCTTGTCCTTCTGGCCACTCCGGATCAGGTCGCCAATCACGTCCATTTCCCGCATTCCCTTTTTAGGATCAAACTCCCGGTCATCCTCGGGATCAATCAACCGGTGAAATCCATGCGCGAACAACTCGCTGATGCAGCCGGACCAGACCAGGGTAAGCGGCAGCGCAAACACCAGATACGCCATTCCGCTCGCCGGGTCATTGGATTGCCGATATTGCCACAGATAGTAAAAAGCCGCTTCCACCAGCAACAACGTGATGCCGCACCGGATGGACCGGCGGATCGAATCTGCCATTACATTATGCCCCGTCACCCTTGAGTCGTAGCCGCTCAACCACCAGGACGCGCAGCCGGCGGATGCCAGTACGACCACGTTCGCAAGGATGAAGAACACGGGCTGCAATTTCGGATTTTACGGTTCGGATGTCGAATCTGATTTCACGAAGGGAAGATTAATCGGGAGCGCGCCCGCCTCGGGTGCCGTTTTCCGCGCCCTCGCGGAAAACATCGAACGCGACAAAAAGTTCGACGCGTGCACACAGTCGAACACACCAAAGGCTGGACGCGAGGCGCGTCCAGCCACACCCGTAGGCGGGTGTGCTCCCCCCACCGCACGAAGGAGTTGACGACGCAACGCATCCCGCGCAAATTCTTGTTTGCTTGGGTGACAAGATAAAATTTCGCGTTTGGGATTCCCTTTCGCCGCGCCGACGCAAACTCGCACTTTGGGTTCTGGGAATATTGCTTTTCTACACGGTCGCGGGCTTTCTGATATTGCCACCCATCATCCGTAGCGTGGCGGTGAAGCAGCTCTCCAAGCAGCTCGACCGCGAGGTTTCCATCCAGCAGGTGAAGCTGAACCCGTTCGTGCTCTCCTGCACCGTGCGCGGCCTGCTCATCAAGGACAAGGACGGCGAGCCGTTCGTTTCCTGGGATGAGGTTTACGTCAATTTCCAGCTCTCGTCATTTTTCGGCAAGGCGTGGGTGTTCAAGGAAATCAGCACGACCAAGCCATTCATCCGCGTGCAGATGAACAAGGATGGCACGTTCAATTTTTCCGATCTCATCACCAAATTTTCCACCAACTCCCCGAACGCCGCGCCCAAACAACCGTCCCAGCCGCTCGTCCTGCACGTTGACCGGCTGCACATCGGCGGCGCGACGGCGGCGCTCGCGGATTTCACGCCGCGCGAGCCGTTCAAGCGCACGCTCGGCCCGCTGGACATCACGCTCGATGATTTCCGCACCGACCCGGACAATAAAAATCCCTACGCCTTCAACGGCACCACCGACGCCGGCGAACAGATTTCATGGAGCGGTTTTTTTTACCTCGACCCGTTGCGTTCGCAGGGCGAGTTGAAACTGTTCAATTTTGCGCTGAACAAATACGCGCCGCTCTATCAGGACCTGGTGCGCTTCGAGATCCGCGACGGCTCCATCGCCCTGGACGCGAAATATCGTTTTGAATTGAACGCCACCAACCGCGTCGCCACCGTGAATGACACCGCGTTCGCCCTGCGCGATTTCAAACTTGGCCAGCCGGGTGACAGCAACAACATCGTCGAACTGCCGCTCTTCAACGTCACCGGCGTAAGCGCTGATCTGGAAAGCCGCCAGGCCACGGTGAATTCCGTGACGGCCATTGGCGCGAAACTTTTTTTGAGCCGCGCTACGAATAATGCCATCAATGTCGTCGAGCTTTCCCAGCCGGCCGAGAGCGCAACGAACGCGCCGGGCGGGATTTTGTTCCTGCTCCGCTCCGTCACCAATGCCGTCGCCCTGCTGCTCAATAGCACGAACCAGTGGAGCGGCGCAGTCAACAGTGTGAATTTCACCAACTGCGCGGTGCACCTTGAAGATCTTGCTTTTTCGCGTCCGGCGAAACTCGATCTCACCGACATCGCGCTTTCAGCCAGAAACATTTCCAATGTTCCCGGCACCAATCTCACGGCGGAACTGTCCCTGCGCTGGAACACCAACGGTTCCATCAAGGTCGCAACCACCGCGTCGTTCCTGCCGCCAACCGCCGACATTCAACTCGACCTCGACCAGCTTGATCTCGGCACACTCGACCCGTATCTCGAACCCAAGCTCAATCTGTTCATCCTCGGCAGCCGGCTCGGCTTGCACGGACAGGTGCATTTGCGCACGCCGAAAGGCCGGTTGCCCGAAGTTACGTTTCACGGCGACGCCAGCCTCGACGGTTTCCACACCGTGGACGGCGTCCTGGACGAGGATTTGTTGAAATGGGATTCCGTCCGCATCAGCGGCATTGACGCGAACTTGAACCCGCAATCCGTCGCCATCCGGGAAATCGCGGTGGACAACGCCTACGCGCGCCTCGTCATCGAAACCAACCACACCATCAACCTGCTCAACGCCCTGCGTTTGACGAACACCAACGCGCCCGCCACGAACGAGGCGAACGTCGCCCTCGCACAGAAAACCGCCGTCGCGTCAGCTCGGTGGAGCGAGGCTCCTGACGAGCCGGGGAAAAAGGGAAAATCCGTCGTCACTGCGGCTCGCGAGAACACTCGCCTCACCATTGCCCCCACAAATACGGCTGCGAACCTGCCGAAGATTTCCATCGCCACCGTGGTCATTACCAATACCGCCGTCAGTTTCACCGACCGTTCGCTTAAGCCGAACGTGAACATGGCCATCCAGCAGGTGAACGGCACGATTTCCGGACTTTCCTCGGAACAACTCCAGCACGCGGATGTGAATTTGAACGCGAAGGTGGACGGCGTCGGCCCGGTCGCCATCACCGGCACCATCAATCCGTTCAGCGGCACCCAAACGAACGATGTGAAGATTTCCGTGAAGGACGTGGACCTGACGCCGGCGAGCCCTTATTCGGGGAAATTTGCCGGCTACCGCATCGCCGAGGGCAAATTGAACATGGACCTCGCGTATGAGCTGGTCGGGAAAAAATTACAGTCGAAAAATGTCATCACGTTGGATCAGTTCACGTTCGGGGAAAAGGTGAACAGCCCGGACGCCACGCATCTGCCGGTGCGCCTGGCCATCGCGATTTTGAAGGACCGTGACGGCAAAATCGTCCTCGACGTGCCCATCGAAGGCAGCCTCGACGATCCTCAATTCCGTATCGGCAAGGTCGTCACCCGCGCCATCGTGAACATCCTGACCAAGGTTGCCACTTCGCCATTTTCATTGGTGGGCGCGCTGTTCGGTGGCGGCGGCGAAGAACTCGGCTACCAGGATTTCGCAGTGGGCAGCGCAGATTTGTCGCCGGCCGACAAACAAAAACTGGATACGCTGGCGAAGGCGCTTTACGCGCGCCCTGCGCTGCAACTGGAAATTTCGGGCAGTGTGGACCCGGATGGCGACCGCGAAGGATTGCAGCGCGCTGCGCTGGACCGGGAAATTCGCACCAGAATATGGACGACACTCCGCGAATCCCAGCGCGCCACCAATTCCGTTGACCAACTCGTCCTCGCCCCTGACGAACGCGCACGTTGGGTGAAAAAACTCTACGGCGAAGCCGTCGCCGACAACAAAATCACACCGCAACTGATTGCTGCCAACACGAACCTCGCCGCCTACGCCGCCGCCGTTTTACCGCGCCGGCTGGCGACCGCCAAAGGCGCGACGAAGCTGGTGAAATCCGGTCCAACGGCGAAGGAGCAAGCCGCAGCCAAAGCGGCTTACCAGACAAAACTGGTTCCGCCGCCCGACCCGATGGAGGCCATCCTGCTCGCCACCTTCCCCATCAACGAAAGCGATTTGGAAACGCTGGCCGCCAGCCGCGCGACAGTGGTCCGGGCATATCTGTTGCAGACCGGCAAGGTTGAAGCCGCGCGCCTGTTTCTCAAGGAAGACCAGGCGGCAGGTTTGCGCAGCGACGGCAGCCGGGTTTATTTGCAGTTCAGGTAACCTTTGTAGGAGTCGAGGTAACGAGGCTCTAATCAAAAAAGTCAGAGACTTTTTATAGTGAGATTCCCGATAAGTCGGAATTGACATCACCTGTCCGGCGTGGCTGTGTTCTGGAAACTAGCTGCCACCGACTAATGTTCCACGACTTAAACGTGAAGAGTAAATGACAGACAACATCATTATTCGCCCGGCCAGTCTTGCCGACCTCACCGACATCAACGCGATCTTCAATTATTACGTGGCTCACTCCACGTGCGTGTGGACAACGAATCCATGTTCTGAAGTTGAACGCAAAGCCTGGTATCAGGAGCACGGCGAATCCATGCCGATTCTGGTTGCCCGATACAGCGGAAGCGTCGTTGGCTGGGGCGCGCTCTCGTCATTCCGAACCGCTTATACCGCCGCCGGCACCTTGGAAGACTCCATCTATGTGCATCACGATTTCCTCCGACAGGGAATTGGAAGCCGGCTTCTCACAGAATTGATTGCTGCCGCCCGGCAGAAGGGCCTTCGTTCCATTCTTGCGAACATCTCCGCAGATCAGGAACCCAGCATCCGGCTGCACGAGAAGTTCGGATTTCAGAAAGTCGCGCATTTACGGCAAGTCGGTCAAAAGTTCAATCAATGGTTCGACGCAGTGTATCTGCAATTGTTCCTGGCCGCACCGAAGCTGTGAAATCTCCGGTGCCTGATTTGGAATTCAGGCGGAATGCACTGGTGCAGTTGGAAGCGGATCTGTTTTGAAAATCACTGGACAAAGTCTGGCAACAGGCGTATTCAGCCAAAAGTTGGAAAATCCGGGATTCAAGGGCCAATTGTTTTGGCTACTGTTTGTTAGCGTGGGTTTCCTCAAATTCGGATTGATATGAATGATATCGCTCTTTTGCCTGACTTTCCTGCTACGCAGGACGCCTTTGGTCCACACGATCGAATCGCGAAAGCCATTCACAAATTGATTAAAAAGGAAGATGGCGGCAGGGCAATTGCGTTAATTGGGACTTGGGGTTGTGGAAAATCCACTGTGATCAATTTGCTAAGAAAGGAGGCATCTCAAGATTTGGCCGTTTTCGTTTTTGATGCATGGGCACACGAGGGTGATCCTTTACGTAGGACTTTTTTGGAAAAATTTATCAAACATTTTTTTGACAAAGGATGGGTTAGCAATAAGGAGAAATGGACAAAGCGGTTGTTAGAGCTTGCAAAGCGCTTCGAAAAGACTGAAACGATTGCAACGCCGATATTGACAAGAAAAGGCGCATTTTATGCGTCTATGCTTTTTCTTACGGCAATAGGTCTCGCGATGCTTGGAGGCGGACCAAATATTAACCAAGAGAACGCGGGGGCTGGCGTCAAGTATTGGTATGGATGGTTTGGTGATAGAATTTGGCTTTTGAGCAGTTTAGTCCTTTCATTTCTCCCTCCAATACTGGTGGTAATTTACTGGTTCAAACTTTGGGTTTCAAGAACCCCCAATATTCGAGAGAACATGTTTAACTTGCTTTCTCAAGCAGCATCGATTGTCGGCGTTGATGAATTATTAACAAAACAATCTGCGGCGAGCGTTGCAAAGCCAATATTCGATGCAGTATTACATGATTTGGCGACAAGAGGAAATTCCTATGAATTCTTTTCCGCCAAGATAATTATCGATCACTATCGAACTATAATTTCAATTTTGCCTGACCAATCTCGTCAACAACTCCTGAACCTTTCGCTTGAACACAACAATCTGGAGCAGGAATTGATTGGGGCTGATTTTGATCCGAATACCTGTGGTTTATTCAAGGAAGTTCTTTCGATAACTCGGTCACGACAATTAACAGATAAAATATTGCGGAGTCTACGAGGTTTGAAGAAAGAGGATTGGTTGGGCGCAATGCAGGCTCCGAGCGAAACCATTCCTTTGGTCGAAAGCTTGGAAGCAATTGGTGAAGTTCTCGAAATCGGTTTTGCCTTGAATGATGCTTTGGATGAATTTGCGGATAAAATGCTTTCCGGACCGATCCCGGAGCACATAAACCCGAGAATCTGCGATGCTTTGTGCTCCGCGCTGACTTCAGAGCAGCAGATTCTGCTTAAGAGAGCCATTTGCAACAAGGTTATTAGGGCTAATTTGAGCACAGTCAATCTGCTATCATTGTTCCCAAAAGCGCTTTCTGATTGTGATATTTTACATGAAAAAGCTGATGACCTTGTCGGAGAAGGCTTCAAAAAAATATTAGATAGGAAGAATGCTGGCGAATACAAATGGATTCAATCCATTTTAAGACAATGTCCTAGAATTCTTACTGAATGCGACAAAGCGGCAAAAGGCGACTTCATGGAAAGACTGAAGAACTTTGATACAAAGGTACTGGACGAAGCATGCTTGCCTATATTGAAAGAAATAAAGGCAATTTGCAAGATTCCAACAGTTGAAGCCAAGCAGTAATTTGTGTCCCTTCCCCAACCATTCCAATATCAAGGTAGCAAGCGGGCGCTGGCTTCGTTGATTCTACAATATCTGCCGGCCAACATGACGCGGCTGGTCGAGCCGTTCTGCGGGTCGGCGGCAGTTTCCCTTGCGGCGGCGGCGCGCGGGCGGGCAAGGGAATTCTGGCTGAATGATTTTAACAAGCCGCTGGCCGAATTGCTGGCTTTGATGATCAATAGCCCAAAGGAGCTTTCAAAATTCTACGAAGGACTCTGGCGCGGCGACCGTGAGGACGCGCTGGAGCATTATTATCAGGTGCGCGAGTCGTTCAACCGCACGCAGGATGCGCGACCGCTGCTGTATCTGCTGGCGCGGTGCGTGAAGGGCGCGGTCCGTTACAACGGGGATGGATTATTCAATCAAAGCCCGGACAAGCGCCGGCTGGGCACGCGCCCGAAAACGATGAAACAAAACATCGCCGCCATTTCCGCGTTGTTGTGCGGCAAGACCATCGTCACGTCGTTGAGTTACGAAGATGTTCTGGCCAATGTGCGCCCGGACGACGTGGTTTATATGGATCCGCCGTATCAAGGCGTTTGCGGGGAACGTGACTCGCGGTATTTCGCCGGAATTTCCTTCGATGATTTCGTCGCGGAGCTTGAGATGCTGAATCACAAGCAGGTCCGCTATCTTGTCAGTTACGACGGGCGTTTGGGAAACCGGACCTACGGCAAACCGCTGCCGGCGAAATTAAATCTTACGCTGATGGAAATCGAAGCGGGCCGTTCATCGCAGGCAACGTTACTTGGTCGCAGCGAAATGACGGTTGAGTCCCTGTATCTTTCACCCGCGCTGGCAGATGAACTGGAAGTTCAACCCACAATGCACCGCCGGCGGCGCGACGAACAAATGCAGTTGATGGAAACGCCTCCACGCTATGGCAAAAAAGCTAAAATATCCAAAAGAGTTCATTGAACTTTGCGCGTCCGTCACCGCGAAACGCCCGAAGACCGTCATTGACCACATTCTCAAGCACGGGCATATCACGACGGAACAGTTGAAAAACAAATACGGTTACGATCATCCGCCGCGCGCGGCGCGGGACGTGCGCGAGCTGGGCATTCAACTGGAAACCTTGCGGGTCACGGCGGCAAATGGACGCAAAATTGCGGCTTACCGTTTTGCAGATCCTACGAAGAAACAGTTTCACAGATTCAGCGGGCGGACCGGCCTCTCCAAGAAAATCAAGGAGCAACTGATACAGAAATACGGCTGCCGGTGCTTCATTTACTTGGAAAAGCTGGACGCGGGCGATTTGCAAATTGACCATCGCGTGCCTTACGAGGTGGCCGGAGAGAGCGACGAACTCAAAATTGAGGATTTCATGCTGCTTTGTGGTTCGGCCAATCGCGCGAAGTCGTGGTCGTGCGAGCATTGCGAGAACTGGAAAAGCATCAAGGACAAAAACATCTGCCTGTCGTGCTATTGGGCGTTCCCGGAAAAATACAGTCACGTGGCCATGCGCCAAATCCGCCGCATTGATCTCATCTGGCAGGGCGAAGAAATCCGGCAATACGAAAAGCTGAAATCGGACGCCACCAAATCAGGCTCGGAGATTCCGCAATTTGTTAAGGACATTCTGGCAAAAGCGTTGAAACCTTTGTAGGAGCCGACGTGAGGAGGCTCAATCTAAAAAGTCAGAGACGCCTTACGTCGTCACCTGCTTTTTATAATGAGATTGCCGGCAAAAATTCCAATCACCACCACCCCAATGCAAGGCCCGTAAGGCATCTGCGAAGACCGCCGGCACCTACACCGGTTGGTGCGTCCCGCAGTGCGGGATTCTGCCTTTGCGCCTGGCCGCGTTCACAAGCAGCAGCAAGCCTTTGGCGGATTCAATGACCTGGTCCGCTCTGACGGTAACCCTCGATCTCAATGAGAATCCTGGTGACCTTGGTCGCGCGAACCGTAAGCTCATCCAGCATGGGGATGGGTGAGCCGGGTCCGACCGTGACGGAGGATTTCTCGGTCAGCAGCAGTTGTTTTGAGAAAACCATCGCCGCAGGCACCGCGTGCATTGTTGAACCAACAGCCTTATGGACAATCGGGTTCATAACCGTGCTATTGCACTGATACCGAAAGTTTGGAAGTCGTGTCAACACTGTTTTTGAATCCATTTGCGGACGCCGGTTTCCCCTCATTGGCTGCCGACGGGAAGTTCTTTTATGGACATGCAGTTTTGGATTTTACCCAAGGATTCCCGACAGGTCGGGGTTGACATCACCGGCCTGGCGTGGCTTATTGACTTGACAACTGCTTAAACACGACACAGGCTTTTTTAGAAACCTTAACAGTCTTGTGCCAAAATGGACACCGCGGCTTTGAAAACAGTCGGTCAGCGGGGAAAAGACGAACTCCGGGCAAACCTGCTATCCCTCAGCACGTCCTGTCCGGTGGACGGATGCAATCCCAAAGACTGCCCCTTGTACTCGCTCAGAAAAATGGAACCCATGCAGCGGTTGCAGTGGTTCAACGCTCTGAACGAAGACGATTTGGTTTATCTGGCCACTTACCACCATATTTGCATGGGCATAAAAGTGGCGGCAAAATCGGATCAAAACTCGGCTTAATCACATCCCGCGCAATTTCCGTCACGTGCCATGAGCACGACCAACCATTGCAGCTTCCTGGCAACGTACCGTGTGGCAACAATGGGTTGAACGTTGACATCGCCGGCCCGGTGTGGGCCGGTTCTCGTCATCAGCCGGCAAAATATGTATCGCTCGGACATACAAAAACGCCGAGGGTCGGTGTCTATTGTGTGATGTGAAATACATCATTAAACGATTCACAATGTTTTTAGGCCGATTCAGTGATATGAGCCAAAACGAGCAACCATCAGAGGTTCAATCCCCCATTGGCGTGGCCTCATTTGTGTGCTTTGTTTCTTTGGCATTCGTTTATTTGACCGCCAGACCTGTGGTCTCCCGGCTTCAGGTCTGGTGGGCCGAATTGTTGGTTTATGCATTCATTCCAATATTGGCGACTTTTATCATCCTTTATCGCAGTTGCTGGCATCGGGAGATGGCGAGAGTGGCACGAACGCCTTTTCTGATTTGGCTTTCTTGTGTTATTTTCGGAGGTGTCACGATTTTTATTGGAATTATCATTATTTTGGCATTTGTGTTTTTTTACAGGTTTACCGCGTTCCATTAGTGATTATCCGTCCATCGGTCCAATCAGACCGGTCGAGTCAACACCGGTTGGCCGATTCCGTTATCCGACAAGTCGGGATTGACATCCTCGGCCCGGCGGAGTTCAGTTCTCGTTGTCAGGCAGCATCAAGCACATGCAGAAATACCGGGGCAGTTTAGCCATCCACCGGTTCCGCAAAACTATCCGTTTGTAGAGCTGGACAGGGTCGAAACCGTCAGGTAAACTGAGTTTTGTTACTTGTGAACGCAGCTCGACAACCTGCGTCTGAAATTCAACTCAATATTCCAAATGCCATGAAGAGAATTCAACAAACACCGAAATATCTGCTCGCCTCGGCCCTCATTGGCTGGCTGGCGATCAGTTCTGCCGTCGGGGCCGAGGCAGATTCATCCAATCCGAGCGCCCGCAAATCACCCGACTGGCTCCCGAGTGCGGTCGTGTATGAAATCTTTCCACGAAACTTCTCCAAGCAAGGGGATTTCAATGCGATTACTGCCCGACTCGATGATTTGAAGGATCTTGGTGTGGACATTCTCTGGCTCATGCCTATCCACCCGATCGGCGAAAAGATGAAGAAAGGCTCCATCGGAAGCCCTTTCGCCGTGCGCGACTTTTACGCCATCAACTCCGACTATGGCACAACCAACGACTTCAAGCGACTGATCGAGGCAGCCCACAAGCGCGACATGAAAGTAATCATGGACATCGTAGCCGGTCAGACCGCTTGGGATAGCGTGATGATGACGAACCAGGATTTTTACCTCAAGGATACGAATGGCGTGATCATCCCGCCCGATCCCGCCTGGACGGATGTAGCCGGGTTGAATTATGCGAATCAAGATGTGCGCCGTTACATGATTGAGATGATGAAATACTGGTTGCAGGACTTTGGCGTGGACGGGTTCCGTTGCGACGTGGCCCCGACGGTGCCCCTTGATTTTTGGGAAGCAGCCCGGGCTGAACTTGAGAAGATCAATCCCCAGGTCATCATTCTCGCTGACGCTGGCGCCAAGCCGGCATTGCTTTCCAAAGCCTTTGACGTGGATTCCTCATGGGGCCTGATCGGCACGCTGGACAAGGTCATGAGCAGCGTCGTACCTGCTTATTACATTAAAGAAGAGTGGAGAATCATCTATCAGCAGTTCCCCAAGGACGCGTTGCACATGCGCTTTACCGACAACCATGAGGAAACCCGGGGCAGTAGTGCGTTACGGCATGGATGGCGCGCTCGCGGCGCAGGTGCTGATGTTGACGCTCGACGGCGTGCCGCTCTTTTACAACGGCATGGAAGCAGGTGATGCCACCGAGTCCGCCGACCCGGCCTTGTTTGAAAAAATGCCGGTTTTTTGGAACCCCAGCGGACGCCCTCCGTTGCACAACATTTACCGGGATCTGATCAAGCTTCGCAAGCAATACCCCGCGTTCTACAAAGGGGAGGTAGTCTGGCTGCAGAACACGGCCCCGGCAGTAATCGTCAGCATCCTGCGACGGGATGCAAAGGATGAGTTCCTTGTCTTGATCAACCTTTCAAGCAGCCGCGTGACCGGGTCGGTTGAATTGCCAAATGCAGACGGCTTTGAGCCGGTGACCATCAGCGGCAGATCCAATCCGGTAGACACCCGTCTCCCTGACTTTGAGCTTAACGGCTACGGATGGTTCATTTATCATCGGACCATTGCTAAATAACGGTGGGAAAGCTTTGAGCAACTGATCCCAAGGGCTGTTCGTTTGTTGGCTTTCTTGCTCCCGTGTCTGGTTTGCCGCGTTTGAAATCGGGCGCGGTCCAGGGGTTGGCGGGTCGCCTGCTCAACAAATCCGGAGAATGGGTGGCGGAGGGTGCAGGAACCAATGACACTCACGAAGGATAAAGTTGAAGAGAAAAGACGATTTTCCAATCCGTGCGCTCCAGCAATGTGGCAGTTCAGGCAGCCGACCGAAGCCATGAAGCCGTAATATAAGGACTCCGCGATTAACCCGGCAGTTACCGGAAGATTGCGCGGACAATTTCCTTGCCGGCAAAAATCCAAATCACCGCCGCCAGCGCAATGTAAGGACCGTAAGGCATCCGCGAAGACCACCGGCGCCGCCCCATCGCGATGAGCGTGACGCCCGCCACCGCGCCAATCATCGAACTTATCATCAGCGAAAAAATCACCCCCTGCCAGCCGACGAACGCGCCAATTGCCCCCATGAATTTCACGTCGCCCAGGCCCATCGCCTCACGCGGTAACACAATTTCCGAAGTGACAATTTCAAAATGATGAATGCCTTCCGGATCAAATTCCACAGTTTCAAATTTATCCTGTTCAATTTTCAATGACGTTCGGGACAGCCTGACAACCGCGTCGAAATAGCTGCGGTCAATCATTTCAACGCTTTTCGCCCTGGCGACAATCATGTCCGACTTGCGATAAAACAATTCGTCGTAGGGGATTTCCCGGTCCGTCAGGTGCACCGACGTTTCGGCGAAAACGATTTTTTCCTCCTTCGGCCATTTCACCCGTTGCCGGCCAAACAATAATTTCCCCAACCGCAATATTGCGTAAATCGTTCCCGCCCCCACCACCGCTCCAATCAAACTTTGCAGCATCCCCCGGCCCAGCGTGCGCTCGCCTTGCAACGACGGCAGGAAAAACGACACGGCAAAACCCGCCGCGATACCGCCCCACGTGATTTCGTCGGGGATGATGAAATGCTCGAAGTCAATGAACGTCGCCGCAATCAGCCCCGCGATGAAAATCGAGTAAACGAGCGCCACCGGCATGGATTGAAGCGGATGGCCGGCATCCCCGAACGCCAGCCAGCAACTCAGAAACGCGATGCCCGTCAGCAGTTCGACGACAAAGTAGCGCGGTGAGATGGGCGCGCCGCAGTTTTTGCAGCGCCCGCGCAAGGCCAGCCACGTCACCAGCGGGATGTTCAGATACCACGGGATGGAATATTTGCAGTGCGGGCAATGCGATTTCGGCGTAACGATGCTCAGGCCAAGCGGCAGCCGGTGAATGCACACGTTCAGAAAACTGCCGACGATGCAGCCCAGCACGAAGAAAACCAGCGACCAAAAATGGAAAGGCACCGCAGCCCAGTTGTGCGGGTTGAAAATCGGTTCAATGCCCATAAATGCTTTGTTCGAGGGCGCGGCGCATCACGTCAATCGGCGCGGTTTTGCCCGTCCAGATTTCAAACGCTTTTGCGCCCTGATGCAGCAACATGCCGAGGCCGTTCGACGTTTTGCAGCCCGCCGCCTTCGCCGCGGCCAGCAGCTTCGTCTCCGCCGGTTTGTAAATCATGTCATAAACCGCCCGGGCCTGGCGCAGTGAAAATTGCTTTTCGTCCAGCGGCGATGGATCGCTTTCCTTCAAGCCGATCGGCGTGGCATTCAACAACAAATCCACTTCGCCCCCGGGAAAGCCGACCGCCACTTTTACCCGCGGATGCCGTTTGCGGATTTCCTCCGCCACCGCCTCGGCCTTGGCGGTCACGTAATCCACCAGAAACAATTCGGACACGTTCTCCACCGCCAGCCGCAAGGCCGCCACCTGTCCTGCCCCGCCCGTTCCGAGCAGCAATACTTTCAGGCCCGCCAAGTTCAGGGCCAGGTCCTCGCGCAACGAACGGGCGATGCCGTTGGAATCGGTGTTGAAACCTTGTGCCCGGATTTCACCGGAAACCGGTTCTGAAAAATGGTGCAGTGGCTGCCACTGTCCGCCGGCGTCCCGCGCCTCGAACCGGACGGTATTCACCGCACCCCACGTTTTTGACGATTCATCCAGCTCGTCCACGATTTGCATCGCGAGCAATTTGTGCGGCACGGTGAGATTGAGCCCGGAGAATTGCATGGCCTTGGCACCGGCAATCGCGGCGCGCAGATGGTCGGGATGAACTTCAAACGCAAGGTAACGCCAGTTCAGGCGGAGCGCCGCGAACGCGGCGTTGTGCATCGCGGGCGACGCGGAATGACGGATGGGAAAACCATAGACCGCGCAACAGCGTGTCGCAGCATTGATGGCGGGCGAAACCGGTTCAGACATGCAGAATTTATACGCAGCCACGGCGCGAGTTCAAAGCGCAAAGTCCATGCCAAAGGGCCGCAGTTTGCACGGAACATTGAATTATTCGAGAGCTCCGCAAAAGCCTGTAGCGGCGCTCTAACAGCGCCGTATGCTTCAATTTGCCGGAGAAATGCGGCGGTCTGCCGACCGCCGCTACGATGAAAGGCTGCTTTTCAGAGGTCTCGGAACATTAAATTTATTCGTTAATGGTGACTATGTCGCCCGGCTCGAGCGGCACATCGGCGCCATTCAGCAGCAGCTTCGGAGCGAGCTTCGCGCTTTCCCCTTGGCGCGTGATGATGATTTCCTTCGGGTCGTGCTGGCCGAGATAATTCGCCGTGGCGATGGCCTGCGCGAGCGTCAAACCCTCCACCCACGGCACGGAAGAATTTTGCACGGGACCGATGACCGTGACGCCCGGCGCCTGTGCCTGCTGCTGCCGCAGTGCAACGTTTTGCCCGGCGATGTAAGCCGCCTGCGCCCGGGCTTGGGCCTTCGATTTTGAAATACAACTGCAAAACAGGACGGCATTCAAAAGCAAGGCCAACGCTGCAACACCAACGTAAGAAATTGGCGGCGTCCATTTTGGGTGGTGGCGGTTCCAGCGCACCACCGTGCGCCGCAGCAGCGGCGCACCTGCCAACATAAAATCAGGACTCTGCCTGATAAATTTCCGCCAACCGTCCATCTCAATGCTGTTTCTTGAGGATTTTCCCGAAGTCACCTTCCGTCGGTTCAATTTCAATCCGCTGGCCTTCGTTCGCGACCGGAGCGGATGACGAAACCTTGCCTTTCTTTTCCATTTTTGGGGCGTTGGCCCTGGGCGGCAACTGTGCGGCAGGAACCGCTTCAGCCGGTTCGCTGTCCGGCGGCTCCGCGCTCTGGCCGGGGACGAAGAAATTGGACCGGCCTTCCAGCCATTTGGCATAACGCTGAAATGTCCACATGCCGGTGTCGGCGCCGGTTTCCATGGCGGAAACGATTTTGAAAAAGTCGCGGTTGCGGATGAAACTTTTCACCGCGTGCGTCGGCACCAGAATCTCGCATTCGGGCACGCGGATGTTCAAATCCTGCCGGAACCGGAGCCGTTGTGAAACGACGGCGACCAGGCAATCGGCCAGTTGCGCGCAGACGGCACCCTGAATATCGGAGGGAAAGGCCGAGGCCACGCGTTGCAACGCCTCGGCGCAGGACGAAGAATGCACCGTCGCCAGAACAAGGTGGCCGGTCTCCGACGCGCTCAACGTCAGGCGCATCGTTTCCGGGTCGCGCATCTCGCCCACCATCAACACGTCCGGGTCTTCCCGCAACGCATCGTGCAAGGCTTGCTCGAAACTCGGCGTGTCGCGCCCCACTTCGCGTTGCCGGATGAAGGCACGGCGCGGGCGGAATGAATATTCAATCGGACTTTCGACCGTCACAATGTGGCGGGTTTCCGTCAGGTTGATTTCCTGAATCAAGGCCGCCAGGGTCGAAGATTTGCCGCAGCCGGTCGGCCCGCTCACCAGAATCAAGCCATGCGTGTTTTTGACCAATTTCTTGAGGTCGGGATGCAGATTGAGTTTTTCAACCGTGGCCTGAAAGGGGCTGAGCAAGCGGATGGCCAGGCCAACGCCACGCGAGGTATGCAGAACGTTGATCCGGCAGCGGACGCCGTGAATCGTTTTGGACAAGTCAAATGAACGCCGCTCCAGAAAAACGGGCCACTGCGTCTCGCCGATAAGTTCACGGGCCAGCTCCGTCAACACTTTGGGCGCGATGGGTTCGCCCAGCACCCGCAAGGCGCCGCGCACCCGCAACGCCGCCGGCATTCCGCCTTCCAGATGCAGGTCGCTGGCCGCGTTGCCGGCCGCCGATTCAATCAATGTGTCCAGTTCCATTCGTTTACTTTAGTGAACAATACAATCGGTGGAAAGTTCTTTGGTTGAAGTAAAATTAATCCTCGTAACAAACGGGCTTGGGTTAATTTTGTGGAACCCCTCACCCAGCCTGCGGCCACCCTCTCCCCGCTCGGGCGGGGAGAGGGACGGGGCGAGGGGCGTTTAGTTTGGATCCACTGGCGTTGCAGATGCCGGTCAGATTGCCGTAACGGATTTTTTCCAGGCCGCCACGGCGGGTTTGATTTCCGCCGCGCAGTTCGCGCGTGGTTTCACAAAACGTGGCGTGAACCACGGAAACATGCCAATCAAATCGTGCGTCACCAGGATTTGCCCGTCGCAACCGTCGCCACTGCCAATGCCGATGGTCGGGATGGGAACGCGCGCCGTGATTTCTTCGGCCACCGGCGGGGTCACCAGTTCGAGCACAATCGCAAACGCGCCCGTGTCGGCCAGCGCCTTTGCGTCGTCCAGCAGGGCCTGGTGCTCGACTTCGGTTTTGCCCTTGACGTGGTAACCACCCTCTTTCAGCACATTTTGCGGCAACATGCCGAGATGGCCGCAATACGGGATGCCGGCGGAAATAATCGCGCGCACCTGCGGCAGAATTTTTCGTCCGCCCTCGGCCTTCACAAATTCCGCGCCGGCGGCAACGAGCCGTTTTGCATTCTTCACCGCCGCCGCAACGTTTCCGTAGCTGCGATACGGCATGTCCGCGCCGAGCAACGCACACGGTCTGGCGCGGGCGGCGGCGCGGACGTGATGTTCCATCTCGGCCATCGTCACGTGCGTCGTGTCAGGGTAACCGAGCACGACCATGCCAAGCGAATCGCCGACGAGGATGAGCGGTATGCCCGCCTCGTCGAGCAGCTTCGTCATCGGAAAATCGTACGCCGTGAGCGCGGCAATTTTTTCGCCGCGCGCTTTCATGGCGCGAATGGCGTCAACCGTGATTTTCGAATTCATTTGGACTGCGGATTACTCGGATTTCACGGATGGTAGGGCGGGCAGTCCTCTGCCCGCCGCCGGTGGGGCGAGTGTCCTCGAGCCGGCTCGTCGGTAGCCTCGCCCCACCAACCGACGCCGGCGCGCACGGAGTGTCGCGCCCTACCTGTTTGAAAATCCGCGTCATCCGTGTCATCCGCGGTTAAAGCTTTTCAGCAACTCCTCCGGTGTCGTCGTCGCCGTGCCGATTTTGCCAACGACGATGCCGGCCGCGTGATTCGAAAGAATCGCGGCTTCGAGTGGCGACGCCCCCGCCGCAATCGCCAGTGTGAACGTGGCGATGACCGTGTCGCCCGCGCCGGAAACATCGAACACCTCCTGTGCAACGGTAGGAATATGAAACGGCTTTTGCCCGCGCTGACAGAGCAACATGCCTTGTTCGCCGAGCGTGATCAAAAGCACCGCCGGGCGCAGTTCATTGAGCAATCGTTCCGCAACGAGCATGAGGTTTTTGTCCGCCAGCGGATTCGAATTGCGCGTTTCATCGGGCAGATTCGCCAGCTCAAACGCCTCCTTGCGATTGGGCGTGATGAGCGAGAGACCGGACAAATTCAGGTTATGCACCGGTTTCGGATCGAAACTGAGCCAGATACCTCGTGCACGGCAGAGTGATTTGATTTCGTTCAGCAACGGCTGGGTCACCACGCCCTTGCCGTAATCGCCAACGATGACAGCGGTGGTGCGGGGAAGCTTCGATTTAAGTCCGGCGAGCAGGCGTCCGGTCAGTTTTGCGTCCAAACCGTCGCGCGTTTCGCGGTCAATGCGCACGACCTGCTGTTTATGCGCCACAATGCGGGTTTTGACGCTCGTGTGCCGCGCGGGATTCGCGACCAATCCGGAGCAGCCGATTTTTTGTTCAACCAGAAGTTTATTCAGTTGGCGCGCGGCATCGTCATGGCCAATCGCGCCGAAGATTTCCGTCGGCACGTTCAACGCGGTCAGATTGCGCGCGACATTGGCCGCGCCGCCGGGCATGAAGCTTTCGCGCTCGAAATCCAGGACGGGCACCGGCGCTTCCGGGGAAATGCGCGCGACGCCGCCCCAGATGAACTGGTCGAGCATCACATCGCCGACGACGAGCACGCGGGTTTTCGCCGCAGCATTCAGGATTTGCCGCGCACGCGAGGCGGATAAAATTTTTGCGCTCATAATTTTCTAACCGCAGATCTTCGCTAATTGGCGCTAATTACTTAAAGCATCAGCGATGATTAGCGCGGATTAGCGGTTTTCAATCAATCCAAAAATGCCGTCAGTGGACTCGTCGCGCTGGCGGTTTCCTGCGCCGCCGCCAGCCCGGCTTCGTAAGCGGCGCGTCCGGCTTCGACCGCCATTTTGAACGCGACGGCCATCCGGTTCGGGTGGCTCGAAACGGCGACGGCAGTGTTCACGAGCACGGCATCGGCGCCCATTTCCATCGCCTCAGCCGCGTGGCTCGGTGCGCCCAGCCCCGCATCTACGACAACCGGTACGGTGGCCTGTTCGATGATGATGCGGATTTGGTCGCGGGTTTGCACGCCGCGATTCGACCCGATGGGCGAGCCGAGCGGCATCACGGTCGCGACGCCGATGTCCTGCAATCGCTTCGCCAGGACCGGATCGGCGTTGATGTAAGGCAAAACGGTGAAACAGTCCTTGACCAGAATTTCCGCTGCGCGAAACGTCTCAATCGGGTCGGGTAATAAGAAGCGCGGATCGGGATGGATTTCGAGCTTCACCCACTTTGGCAGGCCGGCAGCGGCAGCCAGGCGCGCGAGGCGGACGGCCTCCTCGGCGTTCATCGCACCGCTGGTGTTGGGCAGCAGCAGATATTTTTTCGGGTCAATGAATTCCAGGATGTTCGCGAACGGATCTTTATTGCCGCTCAAATCCGCGCGGCGCAGGGCGACGGTGACCAATTCCGCGCCGCTGGCGGCGAGTGCGTCGCGCATGGCTTCCGGTGATGAAAATTTTCCCGTCCCCATGATGAGCCGGGAACGGAATGTGCGCCCGGCAATGGTCAATGACTGATTCGGCAAAGACATCTCGACCATTTTAGGAAATGGCGGGTGATTGTCGAGGCACGAACTGGGTCTATGTAGGAGACGACGTGAGGAGTCTCTGATTGAAAATCCTGAAAAAGTGAGACTCGTAACCTCGTCTCCTACAAAAATAAATTCACTCGTGGCCGCCGTGTTGGCGCAGTAATTCTGCCACGTCCTTATTTCCCCGTTCCACAGCCACTTGCAAAGGTGTTTGCCCCTTGTTGTTCCTAGCATTGATATCGGCTTTATTAGCCAGCAGTAAATTCACTACATTGCTATAACCAACCCGCCGTTTCTGAGTTCGTGACCTCAAAATAGGTTTCCATTACACTACAGGGTAGAGGGGCTGGTCCTGGCGAAGGGAGCCCGTAGGGCGACCGGAGCCAGGACCAGCCCTTGGCGGTCCAAAACCGAAACGGAAACATGAATAATAGCACTCAATCCGATGGACCCCGCGCGAGTTCCGACAAGAAGCGGCGGTATCTGACCGCCGAGAAAAAGTTCCAGATTTATCTGGAAGCTCAAGCCAGCGACAAACCCGTGGGCGAACTCCTGCGCCGGGAAGGCCTCTACTCGACCGATCTGGCCCGCATCCGCCAGCAGGTCAGGGAAGGGGCGCTCCAACGGCTGGGCGCCAAACCTGGGCGCCAGCAGGATCAGGTCAGCACCGAAGCCTACGAAGCCCTCAAGCACGAACTCCAAGAGAAGGAGCGGACCTTGGCAGACCTGTCGGTCGAACTGGCGATTCTGCGAAAAAAAACGAATGGGGGTTCGTGGGACCGATAGCCGGCCAGTGGCTCAACGAGCAAACCAAACTGGAAATCCTGACCGTGATTGAGACCTCCCAAAACCAAGGCGTTTCAGCGCGGCGCAGTTGTGCGATCCTGACGATCGCACATCGCCGCATCGTTCGCTGGCAACGGCAGGTTCGCCAAGGACAAGAGTCTGGCCAATCTCACCCCCGGTCCCAACGAACCGTGGCATCGGGTTTTGCCCGAGGAGATCGACCAGATTGTGGCGATGGCCAAGAGTCAGGAGTACGTCGACCTGTCCCATCGCATCCTGGCGGTCACGGCCTGGGATAAGGGCCTCTTCTAGGCCTCCTTTTCCACCGTCTACCGCGTCCTGAAGGAACAGAACCTGATGCGGGCACGCGGCCCGGGTGGGGCGCACAACGGCCACTCCAAGGCTCCGGTTCGCAAGGATCTGACCGGGCCCAACCAGCGCTGGTGCTGGGACATCAGCTACCTGATGACGTTCCAAAAAGGGGTGTATCTCTACCTCTACCTGCTGCTGGATGAGTGGTCCCGCAAAGCCATCCACTGGCGCATCAGTTGGCAGCAGACGACCGAGGAGTCCCGGGGCCTGCTGGAAGGCGGCCTGGTGGCGCAGAACATCCTGGACCTGCCGGAGGACCAACGGCCCGAACTCATCAACGACCGCGGCCGCCAGATGAAAGCCAAGCCGATCCAGAGCTGTGCGAGGATCACGGCATGCCGCAGTTGTTTGCCCGCCCCCGAACTCCCAACGACAATCCGTACATCGAGTCGGCCTTCACCACCGTAAAACGAGCCCCGGAGTATCCCGGTCGCTTCCTGGACGACGGCCAGGCCGTCGCCTATTTCAATCGATACTTTACCTGGTACAACACCGAGCACTACCATTCGGGCATCGATTACGTCACCCCGCAACAAGCTCACCAGGGCTTGCGGCAGAAAATAGTGGCGCAACGACGCAGTAAAAAACTTGCTCAGCGCCGCCGGCGCCGAGTAGAAAACCAAAAACAGAAAACCGGCAGACCAAAAACAAACAACCACACAACCATGACCGCCTCCCTTGTAGCGTAATTAAACCGCTGCTGAGGTCATTAATTCAAAAACGCGCCGCCAAAGAACGCTGCATTGTGTAATGGCGTATTGCCGTCGTTGGCCTTAGCATTGACATCAGCTTTGTTGGCCAACAGTAACTCCGCAACTCCCTTTTCTCCCGATATCGCTGCCAAGAGTAAAGGCGTCCCGCCAGAGTCTTCCTTGGCAGTGACATCGGCCTTGTTGGCCAGCAGCAATGCCGCCACATTTTCATGACCAAAAGCCGCTGCCTCGTGCAATGGCGTGTAGCCGGTTTCGTTGTCTTTGGCATTTACGTCGGCTCCGTAAGCAAGCAGTAATTTCGCAACATTTTTGTGACCATTTGCCGCGGCTTCGTGCAATGGCGTTTCACCGTTGCTGGCCCTTTCATTGACGTCGGCATTGTTCGCAAGCAGCAACGCAACCACGTTCTTGTGTCCGGAATATGCCGCAAAGAATAAAGGCGTCCAGCCGCCAAAAGGCCTCCGATCGCTATTGGCCTTCGCATTGACATTGGCCTTGTTGGCCAGCAGCAATTCAACCATATCTTTGCGGCCTTTAACTGCCGCAACTTCCAAAGGCGTTCTGCCATAGTTGTCCTTGGCATTGACATCAGCACTGTTGACCAGCAGCAATTTCACTGTGTCCTTCTGGTCACTACTCACCGCCCAATGCAAAGGAGTCCAGCCTACGTCGTTCTGGGCGTTGACATCGGCCTTGTCGGCTAGGAGCAATTTCTCCACGCTCTTATGGCCGGTAGCCGCTGCCCAGTGTAAAGGCGTTGCGCCGTTTGTGTCTTTGCTGTTAGCCAAATCGGGATTGGCTTTGAGTAGCGCCTTGACCTTTTCCAAATTGCCAGCCTTGGCCGCGTCATGAATCTCGCCGCAGAAGGCGAGGCTGCTCCAAACCAACGCGACTAGCGTAACCGCGGCAAGCTTTCGGTTCATGTCTTGGGAGTAGCCCCTTTGTGGGAAATTGGCAAGCGTGGTTCTTCCATTTCGGATTGGCGATTGTGGATTGCGGAATTTTCACAATTGCAACCAGATTCGCAGTCGTTCGTTTAGCAATTGCGAATCAGTGGCGGTGAGTTTCCCGACAATCTTCACCACGAGTCTTTCTTCAAGAGTGGCGAGCTGCGCTTTGACGCCGGAAGGCGCGTTCAGTCCGGCAGCACGCCATTCTTTAAGCGGAAAATCCGTATTGGACAACACCGAGGTAATCGGAACGAGGAACAGATCCGCTCCCTTGCGGCCAACAACGATGGCCGGACGAACTTTGCGGCTGGTCAAATCCGTGAACGGTATCGGCAGGAGAACGACGTCATTTCTTGAGCAGTTCATTGAAGACGTCGTCGGCGTCGTTGCCCCAGGTTTTAAGCAGGGATTCCTCGGAAAGTTTCAGCCACGCTTCGCGTTCGGTGTCGGACTCGATGGTCACGCGCACGCGGGATTTTTCGGGCAACGACAGCGGCTTCGGTAAAAGCAATTTGCCGTGCTCGTAAATGGCGTCAACGGTCGTTGTCATCACAGGGAAGTTACAAGCGGTGTTGTGCATTGGCAAGCGTGGTTTGTAGCAGCCGACGTGAGTCGGCTCTGACTAAGCATGAGCGGACTGATATCCGCTGCTACATCTGCCGAAAGCCGCCTACGGTTCCATTTCCTTGCCGACCAGCGGCAGTGTGTTTTTGACGTCGTCGGGAATGGTCAGGGGACGGCCGGTCCTGGCATTCACAAACACCCAATCGGTTTCCGCCCGTGCCACAACCGATTGGTCTTCGGCGCGGATGAGTTTGTATTTGCGCAGCGAACGCACTTTGTGAAAGTTTGCCACCCACGTCAGCGCGATGAGCGTGTCGCTGGCAAACGCCGGATTGAGATACTCGATGTGATGCGTCCGCACCACCCAGCTCGCCCCCAGCGCCGCGAAGGCGGAAGGACTGGCGCACTCCAAGACGCTCCGCGCACATCGAAACTTTTCGAACTTCCGTCAGGTCTTGGACTGCGGCGGCCCTCCGCCGCTTTTAAAGCGCGGACATGTCCGCGCACTCCAAGCTTTCGGCTCGCGAGGACGCTCGCCCCACCATTATTCACGGCGTGACGGTCACATGATCGAAGAGCGTTGAATTCAATGCCGAGTTGTTGTGCGCGGACAGGGCAAGCCCGACGTAAATGGTTTTGCTCATTGGAATGGTAATGCTGTCCACGCGATGCCAGTCGGTGCCATCAGGTGAGACGTAGCCGGTAAAGTCATCGCCCGCGCGTGACAATTTCACCCAAAACGGAACGCTGGTGCTCGGACCATCGGTGTTGCGACTGGCATTGTCCGCTGTGGGACGCCATTGGTAAGCCGAACCACCGCCGGCGGTCACGGCCACCAGCGCGTGCCGCGAGCCGGGCGTGAGGGATTCACGGAACATTACGCCTGCCTTCGCCCAAGGATCGGTGAATTGCATCGAGACGACCCGCGCGATGATTTCTCCGTCGCCGGTCAGCGATGCGTATGCGTAATGAAACGCGTCGGCGCTTTCCCAAATGTCGGTGCCGGACGCAATCAAGTTGAACTGGCTGTTCAAATAGCCGGCGTCGCCCACCTGCCCGACGTTGCCGATATCCCTGTGCTTCCAGTTCGGCGGGAGCAGGGCCATGGTGGAGGGCAGTGAATCAATCCATTTCGCGATGACGGAAACCGCATTGCCGTCCACGACATTCTTGGCCAGCGGCGGCATCTGCAAATTGCCGGCAACGCTGATGCGATGGAACAAAACGGATTTGCCGGTGTCGCGCGGGACAATGATTTTCGCGCCGGAAATGCCGAGCGGATTTCCCACCGGCCCGTTGACAAGATTTTGTTTTTCCAATGGTGTATCAATGCGCGCGTCGAAAAACGCCTCAGCGCCGCCAGGCCGATGACACTGCGAGCAATTGGCGTCGAGATAGGAACGCACACGCCATTCCAGCGACGCGCTGGTGTCGGTGACGGTGACGAGCCGGGTGAAGCGCGGAATTTGACGTTCATCAAGGTTCGTGTCGAAAAGCCCGATGTGGTTCCAGGCGCGCAGTTGGTTGTCGGTGACGCCATCCGGATATTTGAAATTGCCGTTGAGCTGGCGCGTTTTGACGCCGAGCACGCCGCCGGACGCAGGCGTGTGGCAGGTCAGACAATCCTGCCGGCCTGGATAAAACCAGCGCTGAACGCGCGTGCCGGTGGCCGTTTTGATGAGAACATCTTCGTTCGTGCCGGATGTCACCAAATCGGCGTCGCTATGGTCGGCACGCCATTTGTAACTCGCGCCATAGACTGTGCCGTTCGTGTCGCGGACGAGCAGGCGGGTTTCGAGCCGGCGGAGAACTTTCAGGTTTGTGTCGTCCACGGGCAGTTCGAAAGTTTTCACGAACACGGTGCCGGCGGGGAACGACCATTCGCCGTTGGGCGCGAAGCCGATGGTGGTGTTTGCCGGCAGCGCCAGCCACCGTGATTTGACTGCGCCATCCGACCACAGCGGTGAATTGACTGTGTAAGGAATCAAGCCGGCCGCCGGCGCGAGAGTGGCCAAGTCACCAAACGCGCCGGTTTGCGACAGCAATTTCGGGAACGGTTTGGCTGGCGGTGGCGGGCCGCCACGCGCGAGTTTGTAGATGCGTCCGCCCACGCTGCTCATCTGGCACAGATAAATTTCGCCGGTGGCGTCGGTGCCGAAGGAGGAAAGCCCGGTGTAATCGGAACCGGAATTCGGGCCGCTGCCTTTCGGCAAGACGCAAAGAACGTTCTTTTCGAACGGGGTGGTCGTTTCATCCAGCGCCCAAATCATGCGATAGACATTGTCGCCAAAAATGTATTTACCGCCGAGGTCGGTCGCGAATTGTTTACCGCGATAAACGTAGCCGCCGATGACCGCGCGTCCGTCGGTGTGGGGATAATCCAGAATCGGCCCGCGACTGATGCCGATGTAGGGCGATTTCATTACGCCCAGCGTGCCTTCGCAGTAGTTCCATTGGAAATTCAGGCCGGATTCGCCCGGTTCTATGACATCAATTTCCTCGCGCGCGCTTTCCCCGACATCGCCGATGAAAATTCTTCCGGTGCCCGGGTCGTAGGTCATGCGATGCGGACTGCGCAGGCCAAGGCAGAAAAATTCCTCGAGCACGTTGGATTGGCCGACAAACGGATTGTCGTTGGGAATAAAATAATCTGCCGCGACGCCTTTGAGCGGCTGGCGCGGGACGGGGTGGCTGATGGCGCCGCCGCGGCAATCCACGTCCACGCGAAGGACGCCGGAGAACAGACTTTTATTGATGATTTGCGTGTTGTTGCCGTCGGCGTTGTCACCGATGGTCAGGTAGAGAAATCCGTTCGTGGGATGAAAAAATATGCCGCCGCCGTGGTGCCAGATGGTCTGATCGGTTTGGTCAATGAACACCGTTTCGGAGCCGGGAATGGCCACGCCGTCGGCGTCCAGTGTGAAACGCGAGAGCCGGTCGTGGTAGGTGTCGGGCAGAATCGGGTTCGGGCGAGTATAGGGATCACCGGCGACTGTGCCCGGCTTGACCCAGGTATAATAAACGAAAACGAAATGGTTGGTTGCGAAGCCCGGATGGAACGCCAGCCCTAGCAGGCCGGAATCGTCCCAGCCCTGGCATTGGTTGTGGATGTCGAGCAGCAGTTTTTTTTGTGTGGTTCCCGGATTGTTTTGGAACGTCCACACGCGGCCTTCGCGCTCCCACACGCACAATTCGTCCGTGCCCGGCACCGGCGTCAGGCCGACGGAGTTGGTGAAGAACAGGTTGGTGAACGCGACCACCGCCGACCAGTTGCCCGAAATGCCCGGCGCGGTCTCGGGCATCGTGCCGTTCAGAAAAGCGCCGATGGGCGGGCGCACGGCGAGTCCGTAGGGTTTGGCGTTGGCGGAAAAAACGAGACAACCCGAAAATGCGAAGGCAAAAAACAATCTGCCACTCGCGCGAGCGTTGAAAAACATCCTTTTCACGAATCGAAACATGCACAAGATTCTCTGCTTTGCGCGCGCCGTCAATTTTTTAGTGTAAATTTGAGCCGGGTGAATCTAGTTTGGACACATGTTTCGTCCGTGCATTGACCTGCATGAAGGCAAAGTGAAGCAAATCGTCGGCGGCACGCTCGGCGAAGCCGGCCGCGTGCGCACGAATTTTGTCTCCGAACCGCTCCGCCGCGTGGTTCGCCGAACTTTACCGGCGCGACGGGCTGGCCGGCGGCCACGTCATCATGCTCGGTCCGGGCAATGAAATGGAAGCACGCGCGGCCCTCGCGGCGTTCCCCGGTGGACTGCAAATTGGCGGCGGCATCAACCTGGACAATGCACGAAGCTGGCTTGACGCGGGTGCGTCACACGTCATTGTTACCAGCTGGGTGTTTCGCGAAGGCCGCGTGGATTGGGAACGGCTGGGCGAACTGGTCAAGGCCGCAGGCAAGAGCCGGCTGGTGCTGGACTTGAGTTGTCGCCGCCGTAGTAAAGGTTATTTCGTCGTGACCGACCACTGGCAGAAATTCACGGAACTGGCCATTTCGCAGGACACGCTCCAAAAGCTCGCCGGAAGCTGCGCAGAATTTTTAATCCACGCGGTGGACGTAGAAGGATTGTGCCGCGGCATTGACCGCGAACTGGTTGAAAAGCTCGGTCAATGGACACCCATTCCGACGACTTACGCCGGCGGCGCGAATTCACTGTCGGATTTGGAGGAAGTCACACGGCTGGGGCAAGGCAGGGTTGATCTGACCATCGGCTCAGCGCTGGACATTTTCGGCGGCAGCGGCGTGAAATACGACGACGTGGTAAAATTCAACCGCCGCCAGATGAAAAAATCCGGCGGCGGTTGAGTGTCGAAAGCATCAGGATTTGATCACGTCAATCTTGGTCGGCGTCATCATTTCCTTGCCGTCCTTTTCTTTGACGGTGCCGGTGACCGTGACTTTTTCAGAACTGCCGCCGCAAATGGGGTCGTGCGCGGCCTTGCTCACGTCATTTTGTTTCAGATAATAGTTCACGGTGTTCGTGCCTTGCATGACTTGCACGACGTTCTGGCACGATTTGGTCTCGTGCAGCGTGCATTTGCCACAAACCATCGTGCCGGTGATGGTGACTTCCTTGTTCGCACTATCGGCGGCCAGCGCGCGCGTGGTTAATCCCGCCAGCAAAATTCCAGCGGCCAGAGTTGAGGCGATTTTTTTCATGGTTTTTTTTGATTCAGGTTTACGGGGTATAAGACATCACGTTTAATGACTCTGTTCAATCAAATTAATTCGCCGTTTTTTGTGTGGCGAACAATTCGGCGATGACGAATTGAAATTCGGGGATCAGTTTTTCCGTCAACATCTCGCTGCCGGCCAGGATGCCCTTTAAGGCCAGCCCCCATTCCGTGCTGTGGTAAATTTCCACGTTGTCGTAGCGCGGGTCCACCATCCACAGCCGCGGCACGCGGATCTTTTCGTAGAGCTCCTTTTTGACGACCGTGTCGGTGCGGTGGTCGTCGCGGCTGATGATTTCGACGGCGAGCCAGAGTTTGCCGGTGGCGACCGTCACGAGCGCGAGGTCGGGACAAATCGCCGTCGAACGGGAAACCTGGACTCTCGTGCGCGGCGCCAGCAATTGCGTGCTGGGCAGGTTCGCCACGCTCGCCGTCATCACCGCGTGCAGCCGGTCGCAAATCGATTCGTGGCGATCGCCCGGCGCGGAACGCGGCAGCGATGCGCCATCGAGAATTTCTTCATACGGCCGGCTCATGGGCCTCAGCAAAGCAGCGATTGGCGTGGACGGCAAGCGGCGTTTTTTGTTCAAAACAGAACTTGCCACCACCTCCACCAGCAAGTATAGTTTGCGCTCTTTTGAAAAATTTATGGCAGTAAAAATTCGCATGAAGCGCGTCGGAGCCAAGAACGCTCCGTTTTTCCGCATTGTGGTGGCCGACAGCCGCAGCCCGCGCGATGGCAAGTTCATCGAGGAAATCGGCTCGTATCAGCCGTTGAAAAGAGGCGATAATTTCACCCTCAACCTCGACCGCGCCAAATACTGGATCAGCAAGGGCGCGCAGCCAAGCGACACCGTCGCCAGCTTCATCAAAAAAGCCGGCAAGGCGGCCGCGGCGGCTTGAATATAATTTTGGGCGCAATGCAGGAGTTTCTAGAATACGTCGTCAAAGGACTGGTGCAACACCCGGACGCCGTGCGGTCACGCCGGTGGAGCGCGCGGGCATGACGGTTTATGAACTCCGCATGGACCAGTCGGATGTGGGCAAGATCATCGGACGGCAGGGCGTGACGATCAACGCTATCCGTTCGTTGCTGCTGGCCGGCAGCGCCAAGAAGGGTTTGCGTTGCTCCGTGGAGATTGTCGAGGACAAGCCAGGGAGTTGAGTTGGAGTACAAAGTTGGAGTTCAAGCTTTAGCTTGCCTTGGCAGAATGTAAAATTAAAACAAGCTGAAGCTTGAACTCCAACGGGCATGAAAATTGACGTGCTCACTTTGTTCCCGGCGATGTTCGCCGGGCCGCTTGACGAAAGCATCATCAAGCGGGCGCGCGCAGCCGCTCTGTTGGACCTGAAAATCCACAATCTGCGCGACTGGGCGCACGACCGGCACAAGACTGTGGACGACCGGCCGTTTGGCGGCGGACCGGGAATGCTGCTGAAACCGGAACCGCTCTTTGAAGCGATTGAAGGTTTGAAGCGCGAAAAGACGCGCGTGATTTTGTTGTCGCCAGCCGGGCGGCAATTCAATCAGGCCATCGCGCGCGAACTGGCGGAACAGCAGGATTTGTTGCTCGTCACCGGCCATTACGAAGGTTTTGACGAGCGCGTGCGGGAAAAACTCGCCGACGACGAGTTGTCCATCGGCGATTACGTGCTGACGAACGGCGCGTTGCCCGCGATGGTGGTGATTGACGCGGTGGTGCGGCTGCTGCCCGGGGTGCTGGGCGACGACGCAAGTTCGTACGACGAATCGTTCAGCCACGGGCTGCTGGAATATCCACAATACACGCGGCCGGCGGAATTTCGCGGGATGAAGGTCCCGGACATTCTGGTGTCCGGCAACCACGCCGAAATTGAGAAATGGCGGCGTGAACAGGCAAAGTCGCAGACAAAAAAACGCAGACCGGATTTGATGAAATGAAACGTGAAACGTGATGCGTGAAACTTGGCGAATGGAATTCACGCTTCACGTTTCACTCATCCCGGAAGAATTTATGAACCAGGCATTACAGGAAAAAATTGAATCGGAGCAGTATCGCAAAGATAAAACCGATTTTGCGGTGGGCGATAGCGTGCGCGTGCATACCAAGGTCGTCGAAGGCGACAAGGAACGCATCCAGATTTTCGCGGGCGTCGTCATCGGCAAACGCGGACGTGGTCTGAACGAGACCTTCACCGTGCGCCGCATCAGCTACGGCGAAGGCGTCGAGCGCGTGTTCCCGCTGCATTCGCCGCGCGTGGACAGGATCGAGGTCGAGCGCAAAGGGGAAGTCCGCCGCGCCAAACTCACCTACCTGCGCAAACGCCTCGGCAAGGGCGCCACCCTCGTGCGGGAGAAGGAAGAGAAGGGTGCTGCCGAACCGGTGGCGGCGAAGTAATCCGGAAGTTCCCGATAAAACGGGGCTGATTAGCCTCGCCTTTTTTTCTGTCATTTCCGACCGGACTTGCTAAACTGGGCACACTATGCGCCAGCTTGCCGTTCAATTCCTGGACCAGGGGTTTCACCGTGTACTGTTCGACGCCATGCCGATGCCGGTGTTCGTCGTGGACAAGGACGTGTGCATTTTCGACTACAACGTGGCGGCGGCCCGGCTGTTGAGGAAGGACAAAAAGCTCGTAATCCGGCGGCGCGGTGGAGAAGTGTTGAACTGTGTGCATTCGATGGAAGGCCTCAAGGGATGTGGCAGCACTCCGGCCTGTCGCGATTGTGTGGTGCGCAAGTCCGTGCGGAGCGCGGCGCGAGGCCGTCGTGTCACCCGTCAATGGGCGCAAATGGAACTGGTTCGCAAAGGGCGGGTTGCCAAAGTGAAATTACGGGTGAGTTGCCAGCCATTCACCTACGGCCGGAGCTCATTCATTCTTTTGATTCTTGAAGGCTTGAACGACTGAGTCAGCGGACCGATTTCACCCGGCTGAGCTTTAGTTTTGTTTTAGACTCCCTCGACGTTTTCAGTGGAATGAGTGTTTACGCCCGCCCTCACCATTTGTCATCTCCCCTCCGTCTTCGCTGCGCTTCGACGCGATCGCGCCGAAGCCAGAGGCGAAGGCGGACAGGAGAGGAAATGGCCTTCGATTGTTTCTAGTTTTGCGGATGAGCGTCCGGCGAATCCCGTCGTACAAAGCTTCAAAGGAGCGGCGTACGATTCTCCCTATCCTGGGGGAGAGGGCCGGGGTGAGGGCGGAGGTCATCCTTGCACCCAAGATGTTGAGGCTGTACCCAAAGGGTCGGCTATCACGCTCTGTCACCCACTGAAAACATTAAGGAATCTGGTTCAGTTGTTCGAACCGCGCGCCGCTGCCGCCTGCGCGAGCTGTTGCTTTACAAACTCACCGAAGATTGTCGGCTCATACTGCCAGTTTTTAATCAACGTTGGTCCGGCGGCGGGGTGCAAATCCCACGCCGTCCAGTGGAGTTTGTGTTTTTGGGCGTACTTCATCAGATTGTTGGCATAAGCAAGGCCGTTTGTACCGCCAAAGCCGCGTCCGCCAAAACCCCATTCGCCTACGTACACCGGATATTTTGAACTGACATCGCCAAAGTTCCTGTCCCAGTTCTTTTTGGTCGGGTAAGGATGTGTTTCATAAACAAAATTCGAGCCTTTGATTCCATAACCATGCAGCACACCGCTTAAATCATAACCCCAACCCAGTCCGCTGACGGTCACCAGATTTGTTGCTCCGGCCGCTCGAACCGTATCGTAAAGTTTTTGCAAACCCACGGCTTCGTAAGTAACCACGCCTTGGTCTGGATTCCAGCGTGCCGGTTTGTCGCTGGCCGTTCCGCCATCCCGCCAAACTGCAAACGGCACGTCATGCGGTTCGTTGTAGAGTCCGAAAATGACATTCGGCTGATTTCTGTAATGCGTGGCCATGTCCTGCCAGAAATCAACCGAATGTATGTCCGGCATATTATGCTGGCCGAGCCTGCCGCCTTCGTTCATCCACTTGCCGCAGTCCGACCAGTGCAAATCCAGATCAATGTAAACGTGCGCCGCCGCGCAAGTGTCCACCAGCTTGTCCACGAGGGCGCGATAAGCCGCGCCGCCGTCGGCTTGATTCGTCATTTTGCCAAACCAGCGGTCCTGCGCCAGCGGCAGGCGGATGAGATTCACTTTCCAATCAGCGATGGCGCGGTTCACGGATTCCTCGACGTGATCGCCACCGTTGCTCCATTCGAGTGAGGCGATGTTGACGCCACAGAGCCAGACTCGTTTGCCGCCGGCATCGAGCACCTTCTTTCCCTTGGCGTGCAGACTCATCGGGTCAAGCTTGGGATCAACCGGCCGGGTCTGGCTCACCATCAGTCCGTTTCCGGCTGTCTGGCCGTTTCCCGTGGACTGAAACAACACGACCAATCCCAACGCCACCAGCGTTGCCTTTAGAAGGCTCAATTTTTGCATGAGTACCTTTTAGCAGTTGGTGTGGGAGAATATCAAACGCAAATTTCAGGGACAGCTCTCAGGTAAATTTCCAGTGCGCCCGGGCCGAAGCAAACCAGAATCACCTTCTCGACCGATTGGGTCCGTTCCAGAAAATGTTTTGTCTCGCGCACCGCAATCCGCGCCGCGCGGTCCATCGGAAAACCATACGCGCCGGCGCTGATGGACGGAAACGCCACGGTTTTGATTCCATGCTCGGCGACGAGCGCAAAGCAGCTTCGATAAGAGCTCGCGAGCAGTTCATCCTCACCGTGGTTGCCGCCGTGCCAGACCGGACCGACGGTATGAATGACCCATTGGGCGCGGAGTTTGTAGCCGCGCGTGATCTTGGCCTGGCCGGTGGCGCAGCCGCCGAGAGCGCGGCATTCCGCCAGCAATTCCGGCCCGGCGGCGCGATGAATGGCGCCATCCACTCCGCCGCCGCCAAGCAATGTCGGGTTAGCCGCATTCACAATCGCGTCCACGCGCTGTTGCGTGATGTCGCCGGCGATGACGGCGATGCGACTGAAAACCGGCAAGTTGGTCATGGCTTGTTCTTAAACACAATCCGTCTGTTCCGCAACTGACTTTCCGTACGCCGCGCCAAGCTCACCTGGCTACTGCACCGTTTTCATTTGCCTGGACAATTTTGTCACCAGATTCGCGCCAATGGCAGCGGTTGATGCCGACCTTCTGTATCAGTTCTTTCATGATTTTGCGCGCGATGCCGCCTGACGAATAACTCAGCCACGCCGGCTGGTGATATCAACCGCGAATGCGGGACGGAAAGCGCCAACCGGCGCTGGCTCCAGCGATCTTATTGGCAAACCAACCGCCCCGGCGGCGGGGCAATGACGCGGGAAACAAGAATGGCATACCCGGTTAATACCAATAAGTTGGGTGGTTTGTTTCTCAAATCACGGCGTGAGTTCGAGCCGGTAGAACCGTTGCGTGGAGTTCGTGGCCTGCGTGTCGGTGAACTGCCAGACGCCGTTTGTGCCAGCTGTGTTCGTCGCGATGGATTGCCAACTGCCGAGTAAAGTGAGGTTCGTCGTCGTTTCCAGGATGTAGGTGTAGCCGGACGCGCCGCCGAGGCTCAAGGTCACGCTGCCATTGCCCGCCACGATACCGGTGATGAGCGGCGTGGTGCCGGGCGCAAGCGCGATGGAGACGGTCTGGAAATTGGTGCCGCCGAATCCATCGGTAATGGTGCAGGTGAACCGGTCGGCGACGTTGTTGGAGTTGAAATAGACGAGCGCGGTGCCGGTGTTGGTTAAGGTGATTCCGTTGGTGCTGACGCTGACAGCGGCGAGCGAAACGGTATCACCATCAACGTCGCTCCAGTGCGTGGCGAGGCCGGCGATGGGAATGACCAACGTGAAACTGGCGGTGTTGGTGTAGAAGGCCGGAGTCGCCACCGGCGGATGGTTGGTAACGACTTGCGCGAGCGAGTTGGTGGCCGACAGATAACTGGCGTCGCCGGAATAAACGGCGGTGACAAAATTCGTGCCGCGCGGCAACGAGGAAATGTTGGTGCTGACGGCTGCACCGGCGACAACCGGCTTAATGTCGAAGGCGACGCCGTTGGTAAAAAATTGAACGGTGCCGGTGGCGTTTGCCGGTGTGGCGGCGGCGGTGAAACTCACATTGTCTTTGAAGCCGGACGGATTTTCCGAAGAAGCGACGGCGACGGTTGAAGAAAGCAAATTCACCGTGAGCGTGGCGACGATGCTGGTGGAAGAACCGCCCGACGCGGTGGCGACGACGGAATAATTTCCCGCCGCGTTCATATTGAGATTGGACAGCGTGAGCAGGCTGTTGGTCTGCGCGGTGAACGTGGCGTTGTTGAAACACCACTGGAACGCGATCGGCGTGCAAGCCGTGGCGGCGACGCTGAAAGTTGCGGTTGACCCGATGAGGTTGGTCTGGCTATGCGGCTGGCTCAAGATCACCGGCGGCGTTTGATCCTGCACGACGACGGCGTTGGTCGAGTAAGCTGCGTTGCCAGACGAGTCCTTGACGGTGATGACGACGACATTGGTTCCAAGCGGTAAAATTGCGGTGTTGGTCGGGATTTGCGAAATCGTGAGCGCGCCGGACAAATCGGTGGCCAGAATGAAATTCGTTCCGGTCACGTTGGGCATCAGCGCGCTGCAATTCGTATTCGCCGCCAAAACGAGGTTGGTGAAGCTCCAGAGAATTGTCGGCGGCGTGGTGTCGCGCACGATAACGGTGCGCGTGGCGGTGTTGGTGTTGCCGTTGCCGTCGGTGGCGGTGTAAGTCAATGTATTCGTGCCGAGCGCGTTGGTGTTGACGCTGCCGCTGACGACGACGGGCACAACTCCCATACAGAGGTCAATGGCCGTTGCGCCGGGATCGGTGAAGGTGCTGCCGAGTTCGACGTAAAAGGGATTGCCGCCATTGAGCGTGATGACCGGCGCAAGCGTGTCAAGAACAGTCACGACTGCGTTGCTGATGACGCTGCCGTAGAGATTGGTGACGATCACGGTGACGGTATGATTGGGCAGATGGAGATTGGTGAGCGAGAAGCTGGTGTTGGTCGCGCTGGTTAGCGGCGAACCATCCAGGCTCCACTGAATGCTCAACGGCGGCGTGCCGGACGCGGTGACGGCGAAGGTGATGTTATTGCTGCCACACTGGACGGTGCGGTTGGTGAGCGAGGAACTGGTGATCGTCGGCGGCAGCACGACGGTCAAGGTGGCGACGCTGCTGGTGTTCGCGCCAAAGCTGTTCGTCACGGACAAATTGTAATTGCCGCTGCTGTTGGTCGTGACGGCGGTGAGCGTGAGGATATTGCTCGTCGCGCCGGAAACGCCGGTGCCGTTGACAAGGTTGGTGCCGTTTTTTCGCCATTGATAAACGAGCGGCGTCGAGCCACTGACCGCCGCGTTGAAAATGGCGTTGCCACCGGACAAAACGGTCAGGTTGGCGGGCTGTGTAGAAAACGCGGGCGCAAAACCGACGTTCAAAACGGCGACGCGGCTGGTCACGGAACCGTAGTTGTTGATGACGATCAGACTGTAATTGCCGGCGTTGTTGGTCGTCGCCGCCGCGATGGACAACACGTTGCTCGTGGTGCCGGAAATATTTGCGCCCGCCGGCAGATTGGTCCCGTTGAACAGCCACACGTAGCTCAATGGCGACTGACCGGTGACAGTCGCGCCAAACGTGACGCTGGCGCCGTTGGTCACGGTCTGGCTGGATGGCTGGGTGACGAAGTATGGCACAGGGAGCGGCGCAAGGGCGTTAATCAGGTTCGTTCCGTTCGGTGTGCCAAGGCCGGTGCAAAGGTCGTAGCCGTTTGTGGCATAAAACAAATTCGGACTGCTTGGCCACGTGTTGCTGCCGGTTGTGACATCGTGGAAACACACGGCATAGTTTGCCCCCGCAGCAATGGCGTAGATGGCCGGATTGATGAATCCAACACTCGACTCTCCGTTGGTTGCCGCCTGCTGGTTGACCAGCGCGATGAAACCAGCCCACAACGGCGCGGCACAACTCGTGCCGCCAAATTCGCCGCTGGTGCCGTTGCCGTACGCGACATAAACATTGTCAGCGGTCAAAGCCACGTCGGGAATATTCCGATAACTGGTCGAGCCTCCTCGGCCTGCCATATTGCTGACGTTCGTCTGCCAGCTTGGAATGGAATAATAGCTGCTGATGCCGCCACTGCTGCCGACATAACCGCCAGCATTCGAATCATAACCCCAGTTCCAGACTGTCTCTGAACCGTAGGCGGCGTTTGCGCCAGTCGTCAAAGTCGTTCCGCCCGCTTGCGTGATGTATGGGTTGCTGGCTGGCGTATTGGCTAATGACTTCCTGTCAACTCCGTTGACCGATCTTGAACCGGTGGTGTAAGCCTCGCTGTCGCCGGACGCGTTGAAAAAGGATTGTCCCACCGCAGCCATGTTCTTGAAAATAGTGTCCGTGGTCGTGCTCGGCCCGCCGCTCCAACCCCAGGAAGAGGACAAATTGTTCACCGTGTTGCTGCTGGCTAACATCGAGTTCAAGATGTCGTTGGGGATGAAATTGTTTGGATTTCCCTCAAAGACGACAATTTCAGCCAATCCCGGCGCGATGGACATGGCCATCTCGATATCCAGTGAAACCTCGGGATTGCCGCTGTTGGCGCCGGTCGTCGGCACGCCGTTGAAGCTGTCCAGCAAAACGGTCTGGATGACAATGTTTGTCCGCCCGTTTCCCGCCGCCGTCGCATAAGCAGCGATGTCGTTGGAATAAAAACCATCGGCCTCAAACAGCCCGACCATTTGTCCGGCACCAGCCAACGTCGCACCCGGCACATAGGCGTTGCGAAAATCGTTGCCAAAATAGGCGCCGGAACTGTCCGGAGCGGAACCATTTTGGGGTTTGGCGTTCGCCACCACCGCCGTATCCATCCGATGCAGCCTCGGGTGCGGCCGCGAAAAATCGCTTAAGCCTTGAATATCAACCACGGGCAACGATGCGTCCACCGTCGGCTCCGTGTCCGGCGCAAAAAAATCGCGCGCTTCCGTCGGATGCCGGTAAGTGCGCAACGTGACGTGAAAGGCCTGTTCGACGTTTGACACGCTGCCTTCCACATCCAGCACTACGCGGTTTGGATATGTGCCGGCGACCGTCAGGCCGTTCGCCTCCGCAAATCTTGTGACCGCCTGATAAGCCTGTTCCGTCGGCCCGAAGCGCGCCGTGAATTCCGGCGGCGTGAGAAATTTACGAAAATTGGCACTGCGCGGATCGTAAAGCTGCCGGAGCAATTCATCCAGCCCCGCCTGATTCCGCACCGGCAAACCAATGGCGAGGTAAAGATGATTGGTCGCCGACAAACGGCTTTTCGGCGTCAGCCCTGCCACCACCGACGGCACATGGCCGGGCAACATCACCCGATCCGGCGCTGCCTGTGTGTTCCCGCTGGATGCCAGTGTGAACAGCAAAAACAAGAGCACATAACCAGCCTTTTTATTGGCGAACACAATCATTCAAAAATTATATTATATCTCCAAGCTCCAAACCTGGCGTGGGCATCTCGAAATCTAAGCGGTTTCCGTACCAAGTCAAATCGCCCAGCCTGCCCTGGCCTCTATCATAAGTTTATGAAAGCAGACCTGTGAATTTCCATCATGGATTATCACCGGAACAGAAACCTCAAAATCCAGCTTGTTCACTCCCCTTTTTCGCTTCCCGCCACTTCTAAGTCAGGATGAACGGCGTCCCGTGACGCAAGCACAAAACCGCCGCCGAGCAACGTCGTGTTCGCCGCATTCACAATTGCGTCCACGCGCTGTTGCGTGATGTCGCCGGCGATGACGGCACGCGGTTTGAAACGATTTCGCTGGTCATGGCAAATTCTCAGATTCAACTTTCCGTGAACGCGGCTTGCAATCCCTGCGCACGTTTGACTTGTTTGTCTGGTTTAGCGGGCTTGAGCAGGCAATCAAGACATGGCAGCCGGGGCGCCAACCGACTCATGGCTAATACACAACATTTTTATTTTTTTCTTTAGGCTCTTTTGACACCGAGGGCTTAGAATGAAAGTCGCACGGCGTATGAATCCTTCGGAACCGAAAAAACCGGGTGGAAATCCCGACGAATTGTCCGTTGACATCAGCGGACAAGCGGCGGACCAGCGCGCTTATTTCCCTGGATTCACAAGAATGGAGGATGGGGACGAATTTGACACCGCAGATTTCCAGCGACGCGGCCCCGGCTCGTTTTACTTTGCAGCCGGACCGCTAAAACAGAAAGCCTCTAAAATAGAAAACAAACCTGTTATGAAGTCCGCACCCCTAGAGTGGCTGGTTTTGAGGTGACCGGTAACAGACATAAAAACGACAATCTATATTTGCTTTAACAAACTCAACACCATTTCGTAGACAACTATTATCCAAAATGAAAAGACTTCTACATTACACCGTGGGGTATGGATTTATATGTGTTTTTTGCTCTAATTCTGCTTTTTCAACTCCAAAAGACGAACTTCAGCCGCCAGATATAGCCTACTTGGAACAGGTCATGAAAGATACTTGGAACTACATTGATTTCTTTGTTGCTCCAGAAACAGGTTTCCCATACGACTCCAACACAAAGCCGGAAAAGTCCAACACGACAAACGTGGGGCTATACCTTGCAAGTATATCGGTCGCTCATAGACTGGGTTATATAAAGGAAGAAGATGCAATTCTAAAGATTAGCAAGGTTTTGAGGAGCCTTGAAAAAATCGAAAACTGGAATTATTTGTATAACAATTGGCTGAGCGTTACGGGCGACACAAATGCATATGCCGGCCCCAACAATATTTCAGATTACAATAAACTTCCCGCCGGTCTTATTCTAGTGCGACAGGAGTTTCCGCAGCTCTCAGATGAGTGCTCCAAAATGCTGGACAAAATTAATTGGAGCATTTTTTACGAGCCTAAAACCGAACAAATCTTTTATGAATTTGATATTATAAATAAAACTGTAAACCGCCCGGTATTCATAAGCCGTGGAGAAGACAAGCTGCTCGGAGCATTTCTAATGGTCGCTTCCGGCAAGGTGCCGCCAACCACATGGGAGCATCATCGTATGGGCGAAGCCGACATGGAGGAGAAGTATGGCTTTAAGTATTTCAAGCCGGGCTGGCAGGGTGGCGGACTTTTCATGCAATTTATATGCGGCATGTTCCTTGACGAAACTGCGACAAAACTCGGCTACTCCGAAGCTAATTTTGCTTTCGCCCAAATTATTCATGCAAAAAAAATTGGTTCGCCGGTGTGGGGGTGGTCCGCTTCTCAAAATCCCGATGGCGGCTATCTGGGAATGGGCCAGATTAGAGATAGCGTGGTGACTCCCCATGCCTGCATGTTGGCCATAGGCCTCTATCCAAAGGCGGTTGTAAACAATTTAAGGAAGCTGGAACAAATGGGGGCACGAGCGCCAATCGTCATCAATGGCAGGGAGCACGCGTTTGGTTTTCACGACGCCCTCAACACCGACACCAGAAAAGTCGATCCTGATTTCCTGGTGTTGGATCAGGCCATGGCTTTTTTGAGCCTGGCAAATTTTCTGGAAGACGATGTCGTGCGGAAAATGTTCAAACAAGACCCCATGGTGGCAAATGGATTGAAGTTAATCTCGGAATACAACATTAAAGATGCGGAGAAATTGAGATTTAGAGATTATGTGAACAGCTTAAAAACAAGGCAGATCAACTGAAGGATATGGGTATTTGCAAGTGATTTGTGACTATTACGGGCAATAAATTGCGTCCGAACCATCCCACCCTTTTCCAAAATGTCGGGTGGTATCGGGACAACCTTGTGGAAACGCAGAGGGCTGGTGAAGTTAATACACCACCTTGTTCAAGGGATATTCGATGATGCCTTCCGCGCCGGCAGCCTTGAGTTGCGGAATCAATTCGCGCACGACGTGCTCGTCAATGATCGTCTCCACCGCCACCCAGCCTTTCTGGCTCAGACTGGAAATTGTCGGGTTCCGGAGCGCCGGGAGATTTTTCAGCAGCGTCGCCAGATTCTTTTCGGCGATGTTCATCTTCAAACCGACCTTGGCTTCCGCCTCCAGCGCACCCTTGAGCAGCAGCGCCAGCGTCTCCATCTTCCGGCGCTTCCACGGGTCTTTCCAAGCCTGGTGATTGGCGATGAGCCGCGGCGTCGAAGTCAGCAACGTGTCCACGATGCGCAGCTTGTTCGCGCGCAGCGATGAACCGGTCTCGGTCAATTCCACAATCGCGTCCACCAATTCGTGCGCCTTCACTTCGGTGGCGCCCCACGAAAATTCCACCTCTGCCTTCACGCCCTGCCGGCGAAGATATTTTTTCGTGAGGTTGACGACCTCGGTCGCGATGCGTTTGCCCTTCAAATCCTTTACTGATTTGATTGGCGAATTTTCCGGCACGGCCAGCACCCACCGCGCCGGCTGCCGCGTTGCCTTGCTGAAGATGAAGTCGGCGACCTCGTGCACGTTCGAATCGTTCTCAATAACCCAGTCGTGACCCGTGATGCCGCCGTCGAGATAGCCGTGCTCGACGTAACGGCTGATTTCCTGCGAGCGGATCAGCCGGATTTCCAGTTCGGGGTCGTCCACGTAAGGCACATAGGAGCGGCTGCTGATGGTAATATTGAAGCCCGCCTTGGCCATCTTCTGGAGGGTGGCTTCCTGTAAACTGCCTTTCGGCAGACCGAATTTTAATTTTTTACTCATCGATCGTGCTTCTGCAAATGCTGTTTCACACAGGGTCGCGAATATTTCATCACTGAATCTTTCACGCGCGTGACGGGGCTAATCTGCCAAGTCCGGCGTGGAAACGCCACCTTCTTCTTTTTGGATTTCACAGAAACCACGAAATAAACCAAATACATGAAAGCTGAATTCTTTTCGCGCAATTCACACGACAATCGGTGAAATTTTCGCATATTTGCTCAAATTCCTGACACGGCAACGCATTGCGGTAGCGCAGGTTGGCAACCTGTCGTATCGCCGACTGGCAGTCGGCCGGGCGTCCAAAGCGGGTGGCACCAGCGGATTAACAATCCGCGATACAGCAGACAGACTGTCTGCGCTACTTGGGTTGCGGCTGGCCGCGCCAGGAATTTCGTGGTTCAACTCCCCTTCCAAATCACCCGCCGCCCTTGAACCGATATTTCCCCGCGCGCAATCGCGGCCACGCACTTCGGATAAAGCTCGTGCTCCGCCGCATGGATGCGCTGATGCAATGTTTCCGGCGTGTCATTGTCGAGCACCGGCACGGTTTGCTGGCCGATGATGGCGCCGGAATCCACACCCGCGTCCACGAAATGCACCGTGCAACCCGTCACTTTCACACCGTGATCGAGCGCCTGCTTCCACGCTTCCAAGCCGGGAAACGACGGCAGCAGTGAGGGATGGATGTTCACGATGCGGCCTTCAAACGCGCGCAGAAATTCGCCCTTGAGCACCCGCATGAAACCCGCAAGCACAATCAAATCCACTTTTGCCCCTTGCAGCGTGCTGACGAACGCCCGTTCCGCCTCCTCGTCCAGTTTCGTGCGAAATTTTCCCGGCGGGATGAATTGCGCCGGAATCTTCCGGTTCCGCGCGTGCGCCAGAATCCCCGCACTTTCGATGTCACTCAAAACCAGCGCGATCTCCGCCGGAATTTTTTCCGATGCGCACGCCTCGGCGATGGCGACAAAGTTGGAGCCTTTGCCGGAGCCGAGCACACCCAAGCGAAATGGATTGCTCACGGGGTTTTGAATAACAGAGCCAACGGACAAAACAAAGTTGAAAGGTGTAAAATGAGAATTGTATCTGGCCCGCCCTCAACCTGACCTTCTCCCCCGGGAGAAGGGACAGCATGCGCTCGATTTATCACATTTCCGGAAACATTTGATTTGCAGTCCGACTGACGACAATTCCCTTCTCCGCCGTCAATGACGGGGGCGAGGGCCGGGGTGCGGTGGCACGGATCGTTTAACCCACTCCGGCCTGCCCTGTCGGATCATACACCACACCCATAAACAAAATGGACTGGGTTTGGTCATCGCCAATTACGAAGAAAAACGGCCGGTCCACAATCATCTCAAAAGGTTTCACCGGCGCCCTGATTGCCAGACTTTTCATCACCACCGTTGTCACGGCCGCCGCTTCCGTTCCCTCCTCGTTCACGTCCACGAAACTTTTCTGTTTCACTGCGCTGATGTAAAGCGGCTCGTCGGCCATCGCCGAAAAATTGGCGGCGAGAGTGAAGGCGCTTGTCATTCCCAAGGCCTCGAGCGGATTGTTCAATTCCACGTCATAATTCAATTTGAATCGTGGCAGCGCCAGCGTTCCTTCGCGTTCCACAAACTGCGGTAAAATCTTGTCGCGCCAAGTTTCGCTGTTCAAATCGGCAAGAAGTTTTGCCGGACTGGAATTTGTATCGGGCAGAAAAAGGTACATCCGCAGCCGTCCGCCGGCGTAAGGTAATTGCACGGCCTGAAAACCGTCGCCCTCTTGATAATTGAAGTGCCCTCGCTGCCACATCAGCGGCGCCTGCTCTTCGCCGCCGGGGAGATGGAAGACATGCGGCTTGGTCTGACTTTTATCGAATGGCTTGACCCATTTGCCTTTGAAATAAATTGCGTTGGCCAGAATCACCCGCGTGAGCGGTGGAAATGGAAATTGCACGACATCCTTTATCTTCCCGCGTGTCTCTTTGTCCGCCCAATCGTTGATGGTGTCCGCCGACTTCGGATTGCCAAAATCCACGCCGGCCAGTTCGGCCAGGAAATAATTTTTGTTTTCGGAAACAAAGCCGGGCTTCAACTGAATCTCCTTCTGATACCAAATGCCATTGGCCAGATTCAAAGTAACATCCGGCAGTGAAGTCAGCGACTGATTCAAATTCCGGCAGGCTTCGTTTAGTGAACCAGCCGGGAGGCCGGCGGTTTTCAAGACGCGCTGCATCTCCGTCCCGGTTTCGCCCGCCGCGCCGTTGCCGACCATTTGCAACACGCTCGAAACGCTGAACGGCGAGATGAAGACGTTGGTGTCCGGCTGCTCCTTGGCGATTTGTTTCAGCAAATCGAAGGCAAAACCCGTGTTGGCCGCGGCCAGCCTTGCCGGATCCGCCGTTGAATCAGCCCACACCGCGAGACTTGCGAAGCAGATCAAAAGACCGGCCCACACTTTGTGACGATTGAATTGCGGGAAACGTGCAAAGCTCATAAATAGCCAGTTTCGCGCCAAACTGCTCCTGACCGACCACATCCGTCAAATGGAAACTCAGCCGGTATTTCTGAAGTCATCGCGGTCCACGGCCTGCAGGAAACCACATAAAATTTTCTGCGTGCTTTTGTTCGTCAAATGGTTTTCATTGGGGGACATGACCATTTGGATATTGGCCCTCGTGTTGCTGGCGTCATTGGCTGCGCTCGGTTACCGGCAGGGAGCGGTCCGCGTGTTGTTTTCATTTGCCGGCATTGTGTTTGCCGGGTTGCTAGCCGCGCCGCTGGGAGAACATTTCAGGCCGCTGATGTCGCACCTGGGTATTCATAATCCGGCATTGATCTGGATGCTTGGGCCGCTGGAAGCATTCGCGCTGGTGCTGATTTTGTTCAAAATTGCGGGCTCCTTCGTGCATCACAAGACGGAGATGCATTACAAATATCATACCGATGAATTGAAGTTCGCGTTGTGGGAGCGGTTGAACCACCGGCTTGGTCTCTGCCTTGGCGTGCTGAACGGCACGGCTTATTTCGTGTTGATCTGCTTTGTTCTTTTCAATTTCAGTTACAGCACGGTGCAGATCGCTTCGTCCGACGCCCAAACGCGGACAACACGGCTGATCAACCGGCTCGGACGCGATTTGGAAAGCACCGGCATGAACAAGGCCGCACGTGCCGTCGCCACGTTGCCGGAAAGTTATTACAAAACGGCCGACCTGGCCGGCTTGCTTTGCCAAAATCCCCAATTGGGCGACCGGTTGGCACGTTATCCCGCCTTCCTTTCGTTGCTGGAGCGCGACGACCTCAAGCAACTCGCGCAGGACAGCACCTTCACCAGTGCCTTTCAAGGGAGCGTGCCGATAGGACAATTGTTAAACGACTCACAGGTCAAAACCATTCTGCAAAACAATGATTTGATAAACACCGTTTGGGGAATTTTTCAGACCAACCTGGATGACCTGACGGTCTATCTCAAAACCGGCCAGTCGCCCAAGTATGATTCGGAAAAGATTCTGGGCTACTGGGACTTTAACACCGCCACCACCGTCGCCCTGCTGCCCATCGCCCAGCCAAAGATTTCACCTGTGCAAATGATGTTTGCGCGCCTTTGGATGACCAATTACCTGCAGACCACTCTCGTCGTGGCGTCCGATCATCAGGCATTCCTGCACAATCTGCCGCACTTGAAATCATCGCCGCTGGGTGAAACAGCGACGCTGCACTTGTGGCCCATCATCGTTTACGGGTTTCGCAGCGGTTCGTTACCGGACACGGATGCCTCGTCGCTGACGGGCCAATGGGAAAGTACCGATGGCGATTACAAATTGTCCTTCACCAACAGTGGCAAACCCGATTTCTTGAAAGTCCAAATCAAGGAAGACCGGCTGACAATGACGACTTCCGACGGGGATACGTTGGTCTTTGACCGCGGGGAGTAAATTTCGGACAACCATTGCATTTTTTAGACAGCGGCCCCTCAACGCCGGATTGGCGCGCGTTTAGTCCACCAACTTGGCTTTGGCCTGTGCCTGCCCAAAACGGCCTGCCAAATGCTGTTTGGGATGGGCATGGGCGTATCACATATTGCAGTCATCGCCGCCATCAGCCTTTCAGGGTTGTTGCCATCCAGTTGTTCGAAGACTTCAAGTTCAACGGCGGCGAAGCAAAATGCACCAACTCCCAAGCCGGTCACAGCGAGTCCAAGCCCGGCGGTGCCTACGCCCGCGAACACCAAAGACCTTGGCGAGCTTGAATTGACCAATCGTTACGAAACCTGCGTCAATCTTGGCGCGGGCCGGAGTTGCACCATCACACCAAAACTGCTCGACCGCGACAGCCTCCAACTCACCATGGCACTCCAATCCAGGAAATCCGACGGCAAGACCGCAGGTTTTATTGTTACCCAGGTGGTCACCCGCCCCGGGAAACCTTTCGAAGTGGCGATCGGCGATCTGGACATTACCATCACGCCGGAAATGGCTCACGAATGAAAATAATGCGGGCGCAAACGTTCGCGCCGCATTGATGTTTTTTACGGTTTCTTGCTACGCGTTTAATATACGAGAACAAACCGCATTAAATTCAGGATGCCCACCAAAAGAACAGGCACAATCACACTGCCCCAGACATCAAGTCGGACGATTCGTGCGTTGTTGAGCGGCCTTATTGTGGCGATGGTGTTGTAAAAGTTGCTGCGATTTACTTTGGCCGAAACGATGCTCATGACAATTTCTCTTAAGCATAGCGGGTGCCAAAGTCAAAACTCACTGAAAACAGGCAGCTTACATCAAAATGGTCGGGGCGGTGAGATTTGAACTCACGACCTCTTGCACCCCAAGCAAGCGCGCATACCAAACTACGCTACGCCCCGAACCATTGAAAGGATTCTAACCAGTTCATCGCCGGGTTCAATCACGAAAACGTTACAAATAAAGCAGAATTGGGATTTCTCCCGGAGCGCTGGCTTCCGGCCCGGCGATTTATTTGTGCCAACTAATACATCCTGGCGGAGAAGTACGCTCACCAAATGTTCGTCTCACCGTTTGTCTCGCGGTTGAATGATTTTTGGACGGATTGGCGGCGGCAAAGGAATCCTGGGCGGTTTAGCGGGCGCTCGCGCCGAAAGCGGAGGACGCGGCCAATTTTTCTCGGCGAACGCAGCAACCTGCCCTGCGACTGCCTGCACCGATTCAGCAACCGGTGCAACGTTGTGCATGGTTTCAGCCGCCGTGGTTTCGAGTTGACCGGCCTCCTTTGACAGCCAGTCTTCGGCTTTCGTCGCAAATTCGCCAATCTTGGCTTGAGGAAATTTCATCTCGCCGATGTTGAAATTGCCGAGCGACTGCATCGCTTGCCCGATGGGTCCTGCCGGTTCACGCGATTGGCTGGCTGCCATCTCCAAAGTCTGATAGCCGTTTACTATCCAATCCAGTTTGCCGGTCTCAATGTCCAGCAACAGTCCATGCACTGGGATTTTAGGGCCGATGAGGGGGCTGTGGCGGACGATGTCACAGGCCTTGATGACATTTTGCCGCTCGCTACTGAACATGCCGAAGAACTCGTTGATGTTGTCCGGCAACAGACGCCGCTCAACCCCCAGCTCCTTTAACTTGTCGAGCAACACCATCGTCGTCGTCTTGCACACCTGGCAATCCGTGTGGCCGATGATGGCGATTTCCTTGCCGCCTTTGACCGCACAGGCCAGCGCCAGCGACCGCATGGTGCTGCTCAACGGGGCAGTGATGATGTTGCCCGCGTTGCGCAGCCAGATGAATTCTTCCACCGGCAACGCCAGTGCATTCGGGAAATACGCATTCAATCGCGGGTCAATGCACGTCAGCGCAATGACCGGCAATTCGTCCGCGAAATCCGCTGGATGCAACCCGGCCGTCGTGTCACCGGCCACCGCCCGGTGATTCGCGTCAATGATGGCTTCAAACAGGCGCATAACAGTTTAATTTGATGGTACCAAACCGCAAAGTTCTTTACGTAATTCGTCCGTCAGGCTCAAACCTTTTTCCAGGAAAACCACTCCCGGAATCCGTGCCAGACTGTCCTTCAACACCGCCCACTCTGTATCCGGTTGGAAGGTATTTAATTCTTCATAAGTCATCGCTCTTTCCGCTGAAACCAATGACCGTAAAACCCGTGCACATTCCTCGGCTTTGAAATTTTGTGATTGGTATGCTTCACGGGCTAATGATTTGGCGCCCAACACGAGACGAGGGCCGATGTATAAAATCTGAGTGATGAAGGTCGCCGACGCCTGCGGGTTCACCAATAACAATGAACTCGCACCAAAAAAAGGCACCAGGGCTCGTGTGCCAGGCAGGGCATCGCTTTTTTCATAACTATCCGATGTCCACCGCGAACGGCGAATCCATTCCAAACACAAGGCTATTAAAAAAAGCCAGCAGATCACCACACGCCAGGTATGACTGAGATGGTACTCGTGGTTGAAGAACAATCCCGTGACTGCCGACACACCGTCTTCTCCGATTAAAAGGACGATATATGCCATTATGAAGGTCAAAAAGAGCACGAACACCCCCGCCACCAAAGCCAGTGCGGCGCCGAGCCAGCAACCCGCAATGTGCCAGGCAATTTTCCTTTGCAACCAGCGTTGTATCAGTTCAGGCGTCATCGGCAATCGCGCTTCTGCAAGTGCAAACAAACCAATTGTTTCAAACCGAATTTCCTCAAAAAGGCAGCGGACGGCGTACTCTCGGCCACCGCCCGGTGATTCGCGTCAATGATGGCTTCAAACAGGCGCATGAGTTTTACGGCTGTAGAATCGCTGCTTCCCAAACATTCTTTCCCGCATCGCCTTTTAATTCATAAACAGAACTGACTCGATATTGTTTTCCAGCAGCCTTAAAAATATCTTGAACAGATAGCGGTTGATTTAGTTGCCTGAACTCACGGAGTTTCAGGAAATGTGCCGTATCACCGTTGAATTCATTGAGATTTGTTGTCTTTCGGCGTGCTGGCGTCGCAATTCCTTTTGCAATGACGCCAACTTGATTTGCGTAAAGCATCACTTTAGCTCCCGCCGGAATGTTTAGAATCTTGGAAATCCAACGTTCACCACCGGTGGTTAGGGCACACTCATGTTTAATCATGTAATTCTCCATTTCCGACGGAACACGCTTGTTCTTTCGTGATGTGTTGACGAAAAAGACAGGTGCTGGTTTCCGACCCCGCCGTTTCTGAGTTCGTGACCTCAAAATAGGGTTCCATTACGCTACAGGGTGGAGGGGCTGGTCCTGGCGAAGGGAGCCCGTAGGGCGACCGAAGCCGGGACCAGCCCTCTGGCGGTCCAAAACCGAAACGGAAACATGAACAGTAGCACTCAATCCGATGGACCCCGCGCGAGTTCCGACAAGAAGCGGCGGTATCTGACCGCCGAGAAAAAGTTCCAGATTTATCTGGAAGCTCAAGCCAGCGACAAACCCGTGGGCGAGATCCTGCGCCGGGAGGGCATGTTCTCGACCGATCTGGCCCGCATCCGCCAGCAGGTCAGGGAAGGGGCGCTGCAGCGGCTGGGCGCCAAGCCTGGCCGCAAGGTGGATCTGGTCAGCAGCGAATCGTACGAAGCCTCAAGCCGAACTGCAGGAAAAGGAGCGGGCCTTGGCCGACCAGGCGGTCGAACTGGCGATTCTGCGAAAAAAAACGAATGGGGGTTCGTGGGACCGATAGCCGGCCAGTGGCTCAACGAGCAGACCAAACTGGCAATCCTGATCGTGATTGCGACTTCCCAAGACCAGGGCGTTTCAGCCCGGCGCAGTTGTGCGATTCTGGCGATCTCCCATCGCCGCATCGTGCGCTGGCAGCGGCAGGTGCGCCAAGGATTGGGTCTGGCGGATGTCACCCCCGGCCCGCAGGAACCGTGGCATCGGGTGTTGCCCGAGGAGATCGACCAGATTGCGGCGATGGCCAAAAGTCAGGAATACGTGGATCTGTCCCATCGGATCCTGGCCGTTACCGCTGGGATAAGGGCCTGTTCTTCGCGTCCTTTTCCACGGTCTACCGGGTATTGAAGGCGCGCAACCTGATGACGGCACGCGGCCCCGGTGGCCCGCACAACGGCCGCTCCCAGGCTCCGGTTCGCAAGGATCTGACCGGCCCCAACCAGCGCTGGTGCTGGGACGTCAGCTACCTGATGACGTTGGAGAAAGGGGTGTATCTTTACCTCTACCTGCTGCTCGATGAGTTTTCCCGCAAGGCCATTCATTGGCGGATCGGTTGGACGCAGACGGCCGCGGAGGCCCGGCTGCTGCTGGAAGGCGGCCTGGAGGCGCAGAACATCCTGGACCTGCCGGAAGACCAGCGGCCCGAACTGATCAACGACCGCGGCCGCCAGATGAAAGCCAAGCCGATCCGCCAGCTCTGCGAGGATCACCACATGCCGCAATTGTTCGCCCGCCCCCGAACTCCCAACGACAATCCCTTCATCGAGTCCGCATTCTCCACCGTCAAACGAGCCCCGGAATATCCCGGTCAATTCTTGGACGACCGCCAGGCCGTGGCCTACTTCGAACGATACTTTGACTGGTACAACCACCGAGCACTACCACTCCGGCATCGACTACGTCACCCCGCAGCAGGCGCACCAGGGCTTGCGGCAGAAAATAGTCGCCCACCGACTCAGTCAAAAACTTGCTCAGCGCCTCCGGCGCAGGGCAGACAACCAAAAACAGAAAACCGGCAGACCAAAAACAAACAACCACACAACCATGACCGCCTCCCTTGTAGCGTAATTAAACCGCCGTTGAGGTCATTAATTCAAAAACGCGC
>CAWEAA010000005.1:0-283537 GCA_963806905.1 uncultured Verrucomicrobiae bacterium
CCAGCGCCCGTTCGCGCAAGGCGGCGAAAGCCGCAGCCTTCGCCTGCGGATCCAGCGGCGGGCTTTGAGTGGAAGACGTTTCGCCCGGCAGCGTGAGCAGGTTCGCCTGCTCGGCGGCAGGCTGAGGAGCGCCGGTCTCCGACCCGGCGCGTTTGGGGAGTTCCGTTTGCGCCGGGCCGGAGGCCGGCGCTCCACTCGCGGGAGACTTGAAATTCGCGATTTGAGGTTTTCCCGCCGGCGGCTGCGTCAGGGCACGGAGCGTTTCCGGCAAGACGGCGACGTGGCGCACGCCGCGCGATTTCAAATCTTCCAGATGTTGAATCGCCGCGTCGAGCAGTTGTTCATAGGCGCCGGCCATCGGTGTCATCGTAGCCCATGGCGTGGCGGCTGCACGAAAATTCTCCGGCGCGTCCGGCGAGACCCGGACACGCAACCTTCCGATTGGGGCCATCGCGGGCTTGTTTCTTGTCGTCCCGGTGTGCTGTGTTAATGTTCGTCCCCGACGACCATGAACTTGCGCAGCAGCAAAGACTGGATGGCGCACTTTAAATTCAGTTCCCTCCGGACAAGGCTTCTGAATTGCCGGCCTGCGATGGGCGGCGCCTTTGGTTTCCGGCAAGGTGGGGTGAACCGGCGGCTTTTGTTCTTTGAGCTGTTCGTGGCGCTTTCACTGGGCGTGACCTACTACTTCCTCGTTGAAAATTTTGCCATTGGCAGCCCGAACAACTATACCAATGGCTGGGTATTCACGTCATGTTCGTTTCCGGGTTTTCATCTGGACAAACTCGGGGATGTCTGGAAAGGGCGGTTGTCGGGCCTGTTGTTGTCCGGTTGGCTGTTTGATTCCCTGGTCAAAGACAACAAGTTCGGCGTTGAACAGTACGAAAGCCTTTTCGGGTTATATCAAAGTCTGTGGCTGTTTCTGTTGTTCCTGGCCGTCATTTTTGCCTTGCGCCATTCGCTGTTCATCAACCTCGGCATCTTCGCCGGGTTGATGTATGGTTTTACACCCGCTTCAGGTCTGTATTTTTATCCGTGGGACTTGCCCGCCACGTTGTTTTTTACACTGGCCGTCCTGTTTTTCGAGCGCCGACAAATGTGGCTGCTGACCGCGGCGATTTGCGCCGGGTGTTTCTTCAAGGAAACCGTCCTGGTCTGCGCCCTGTTGGTGCTGTTTGCCAGTCCTGGAAATGGGGGAAGCGGGTGCTGGCCTTTGCCGGCATCGTCACTGTGTATCTGCTGGGAAAGAAATTTCTATTGAGCCAGTTGCACTTCCACGTGGCCGCCTTTTCCATGAACAATGCGACGAGTCTGGCCGGGTTGTTCAGGCCTGCGCTGCTGATTGAAAATTTCAAAGCCCTCTTGTCGCCGACTCTCAACCACGCCATTTTTGTCAACGCGGGGACCCTGGTGGCGGTCCTGGCGTTGGGTTGGTGCAGACGGTTTCTACCGTACATGGTGGTGATTGTCGTATATCTGGGAGGACAATTTATGTATGGGGGGCTTAATGAATTTAGAATCTTCATGCAGATCCTGCCCTTGAGCCTGATTATGTTGAGTGAGCGGTGGCAGGAATATGCAGGGGCAGGCGCGGCGGAGGAGTTGCCTGCCGGGTCTGCCCCGGCCTGGGCGTTGCGCGAAACGTTTCCGGTTCTGATGCCGCTTACGATTATGTTGATCGGCCTGTCCACTGGTATCGCCGCCTGGCGCTATTATGACATCTGTGAAAACCTCCGGCTCGACGGCCGGGCACTGTCTGAACTGGGCAGGCGCAACCTTGAACCCGAAGGGCATGTCAGCAATCTCAATGTCGAGTATCAAGAATTACGCAGTGAGTATGTCAAAGATGAATTGGAACTGGCCAGGGTTTCTATTGATAACCAGCACCCTTCAGACGCAATAAATCACTACGAACGGGTTCTCGAACAGGATACAAATTCAGTGGCCGCTATGAGCGGGCTCTCCTGGTTGCGAGCCACAGCTTCCGACCCGCGTCTGCGCAACAACGGCGAGGCGCTGCGGCTGGCTGAACGGGCCTGTCAACTGACTCAAAACAAGGAGGCCTCTCTGGTCGGAATCCTGGCCGTCGCCTACGCTGAAGCCGGACGCCTCAGCGACGCCGTTGTCACCGCCCAAAAAGCCCATGCGCTGGCCCTGGCGCAGGGGCAAAAAGATGTGTACGTCGAGGCCGAATTGGACCTGGCCAAGGGCTCCATTGATAACCAGCAGCCTTCAGATGCCATCAATCATTACCAACGGGTTCTCGCGGTGGATGCAAATTCAGTCGCTGCGATGAGCAGTCTCGCCTGGTTGCGAGCCACAGCTTCCGACCCGCGCCTGCGCAACGGCGACGAAGCGGTGCGGCTGGCTGGGCAGGCTTGTCAACTAACCCAAAACAAGGAGGCCTCACAGGTCGGAATCCTGGCTGCCGCCTACGCTGAAGCCGGACGCCTCAACGATGCCGTTGTCACCGCCCAAAAGGCCTATGCGCTGGCCCTGGCGCAGGGCCAAAAAGATGTTGCCACAAGAACCGAACAGTTGCTGAAATTGTACAAATCCGGGCAGCCTTACCACCAGGAAGCCAGGCCAGCCCCTTGAAACGCAAGCCAAGCAACCAGGAACTCTTATGAATGAACCCACGCGCAAAAATGACTTGAAGCTCTTATCCGTCGTCATGCCCGCGCGGGACGAGGAGGGTTGCATCGCCTCAACGGTTGAGCATCTGCATTTGGAGTTAAGCCTGCAAAAGGTTCCTCACGAAATCGTGGTCGTGGACGATGGCAGTACGGATTCGACCTGGAAGATTTTGTGCGATTTGACCCGGAAAATTCCCGAGCTCGCGCCCATGCAAAATACAGGCTTGCACGGTTTTGGGCGCGCCATCATTGAGGGATTGAACCAGATGAAGGGTGACGCCGTCGTCATTATGATGGCCGACGAATCGGATGATTGCCGCGACGTGGTGCGTTACTGGAAATTGCTGAACGAGGGCTGGGATTGTGTGTTCGGCAGCCGGTTCATCAAAGGCGGCGGAACGATTGATTATCCGCCGGTGAAACACGTCGTGAACCGGCTGGCAAATTTTTTCATCAAGGTGCTGTTCCACATCCCGTTCAATGACACAACCAACGCGTTCAAGGCCTACCGGCGCGAAGTCATTGATGGCTGCCGTCCGCTCATCGCCCCGCACTTCAACCTCACCGTCGAACTGCCCCTCAAGGCCATCGTGCGCGGCTTCACCTGGACGACGATGCCCGTCACCTGGAAGAACCGGCGCGCCGGCATCGCGAAATTGAAGATCAAGGAGATGGGCAGCCGCTATTTCTTCATCTGTTGCTACGTTTGGCTGGAAAAGTATTTCAGCCGCGGTGATTACCGGAAAAAGTAGCCGGCGTTTCCCGCGAAAGAGCGGAAGTTTGAGAATGTGATTCGGGCGGCGCGTGAGCACGTCCCGCCTTTTTCTGAAAGGCAGGCATTTCGATAATGCCGTCGCCGGCACCTCGAAAGCCGCTTAAAAATCCGACGCGTTCGGCGGAAACCAAACCTGCCACCTCCCGTTGTGGAGCAATCGAAGGCTTTTTCTTGTCGTCACTGTGTGCAGTGCTAAAGTTCGTCCCCAACGACCATGAATTTGCGCAACGGCGCAAGCTGGCTGGCGAACTTGAAACTCAATTCCCTCAAGACAAGGCTTCTGAATGGCTGGAGCGCACCGGGCGGCATCTTTAGCCGTCGGAATGGTAGCTCTTCATCGCTGCTGCTGTTTTTTGAGTTGTTCATGGTGCTTTCACTGAGCGTGTCCTATTTCTTCTTGGTCAGGACCTACATCACCCGTGGCGATCCTATGAACCGCTACGTGTTCACTGCAGGTTCGGAAAAGTTTTACTCACTGGATCTACCAACAATAAATGACGCCTGGAAGGGTCGCCTATCGGGCTTGTTGTTTTCCGGCGCGATGATTGATTTTGCAGTCAGGGAACACACCGTTACCACAGAACAAATAGAGCGAGGCAATAATGTTTTTGGATTGTACCATGCTTTCTGGCTGCTGCTATTGTTCCTCACGATTATATTCGCCTTGCGCCATTCGCTGTTCATCAACCTCGGCATCTTCGCCGGACTGGTGTATAATTTTTCGCCCGCCGCCGGTCCGTATTTTTATCCGTGGGACTTTCCGGCTATGTTGTTTTTCACGCTGGCCGTCCTTTTTTTCGAGCGCCGGCAAATGTTCCTGATGGCGGCGGCGATTTGCGTCGGGTGTTTTTTCAAGGAAACGGTTCTGGCCTGTGCGGTGCTGGCGTTGTTCGCCAGTCATTGGAAGTGGTGGAAACGGATTCTACTGTTTGCCGTTCTCGTCGCGGTGTATATGGCGGGGAAAAAATTTCTGTTGAGCCAGTTGTCCCTCAACGTGTTTAGCTTTTCAATGGGGTATGCGTCGAATTTTGTTGAGTTGTTTCGGCATACGTTTCTCATTTACAACCTGAAGGTGCTGTTCTCGGCGACCATCAATCATGTCATTTTTGCCAACGCTGGAACTCTGGTAGCGGTTCTTGTACTGGGCTGGCGCAGGCGTTTTCTCCCCTACATGACGCTGATCTTCGTGTTCCTTGGTGGACAGCTCATCTACGGCGGGTTCAATGAATTTCGCATTTTCATGGACATCCTGCCCTTGAGCCTGATCCTGTTGAGCGAGCGGTGGCTGGAACATAGCAGGTCAGTTCCGGCCGGCGATGGATCTGCCGGATTTGCCCCGGCCTGGGCGGTGCGCAAAACTTTTCCAGTTCTGTTCCCGATGACCATCGTGTTGATTGTGCTCTCCATTGGAGTTGTGGCCCGGCAGTATTATATCATCTTTGAAGACCTCCAGCCTGCTCACCAAGCGCGGTCTGAACTCGGCAAATACAACATCGAACTCCAACCAGGGGTCACTGATCCGGAATTGTTGCGGAAGGGGTATGCCGATGCCGAATTGGAACTGGCGAGGATTTCTGTGAGCAACCAGCAGCTTTCAGACGCCATCAACCACTACCACCGGGTGCTTGAATTGGACACGAATTCGGTCCCTGCCTTGAATAATCTTGCCTGGCTGCTGGCCACGGCTTCCGACCCTCAGTTGCGCAATGGCAAAGAGGCGGTACGCTTAGCCGAACGGGCTTGTCAATCAACTCAATATAAGGAGGCTTTCCTCATCAGAACCCTGGCTGCAGCTTATGCCGAAGCCGGACGATTCGACGATGCCGTCGCCACTGCCCAAAAAGCCCGCACGCTGGCTCTGGCACAGGGGCAGAAGGAGATTGCAGCACAAAACGAACAGTTGCTGGAACTGTATAAATCCGGCCGGGCTTATCATCATGAGGCCAAGCTTGCCCCGTAAAACGTCCCAATTGCCACGAGAAAATCCGACGCACCCGGCGGAAACCAAACCTGCCACCTCCCGATGTGGAGCAATCGGAGGCTTTTTCTTGTCGTCATTGTGTGCGGTGTTAAAATTCATCCCCGACGACCGCGAACAAGCGCCGTGGCAAAGTCTGATTGATGACGTTCCAAACCCAACTCCTTCATGACCAGATTTCTGAATCATGGAGACGCACCCGGTGGTGTTTGGGGCGCCAGGCCGGGCGGAACAAAATGGCGATGTTTGTTTATTGAACTGTTCGTGGCCCTCTCACTGAGCGTCGCCTATTACTTCCTCGTCAAAAATTTTGCCTATGGCAACGGGAACAACCATACCAATTTCTGGGTATTCACGTCGTGTTCGTTTCCGGGTTTTCACTTGCAGGACCTCGGCGATGTCTGGAAGGGGCGGTTGTCCGGCCTGTTATTGTCCGGCTGGCTGTTTGATTTTTTGATAAAGGACAGCACGTTCGTTGTTGAACAGTACGAAAGCTTTTTCGGGTTATATCAGAGTCTGTGGCTGTTTCTGTTGTTCCTGGCCGTCATTTTTGCCTTGCGCCATTCGCTGTTCATCAACCTCGGCATCTTCGCCGGGTTGATGTATGGTTTTACGCCCGCCTCCGGTCTGTATTTTTATCCGTGGGACCTTCCCGCCACGCTGTTCTTCACGCTGGCCGTCCTGTTTTTCGAGCGCCGGCAAATGTTCCTGATGGCGGCGGCGACCTGTGCCGGGTGTTTTTTCAAGGAAACGGTCCTGGTCTGCGCCCTGCTGGCATTGTTCGCCGGTCACTGGCGGTGGGGAAAGCGGGTCCTGACCTTTGCCGGCATCGTCGCGGTATATGTGCTGGGGAAGAAATTTCTGTTGAGCCAGTTGGATCTTCCGGTGGCCGCCTTTTCAATGGACAACGCGACGAACGTGGCGGGGCTGTTCCGGCCAGGGCTGCTGATTGAAAATCTCAAAGCGCTGTTTTCGCCAACCCTCAACCATGCCATTTTCGCCAACGCGGGAACCCTGGCGGCGGTACTGGTGGTGGGCTGGCGGAGACGATTCCTGCCTTACATGGCGCTGATTGTCGTGTTTCTTGGGGGTCAGTTAATGTATGGCGGGTTCAGCGAATTTCGCATTTTCATGCAAATCCTGCCTTTAAGTCTCATCCTCTTATGTGAGCGGTGGCAGGAATATGCCGGGCCAGGCGCAGACACCCAATTGCCTCCGGATTCTGCCCCGGCTTGGGCGGCGCGCGAAACGTTCCCGATTTTGGGTCCACTGGTTATTGTGCTGATTGGGTTGTCCACCGGAATCGCGGGGTGGCGATATTACAACATTTTTGAAAACCTACAGCCAGAAAATTGGGTTCAGTCTGAACTTGGTATGCACGTCATCAAACCCAAAGGCGGTGCCAGCGATCTGGCGACCGAGAATCAACTGTTATGCTCGGGATATGCCGAGGCCGAATTGAAACTCGCCACGATTTCCGCGGGCAACCAGCAGCTCTCAGACGCTATCAATCACTACCACCGGGTGCTTGAATTGGACACGAATTCGGTCCCTGCCCTGAATAATCTTGCCTGGCTGCTGGCCACAGCTTCCGACCCCCGCTTGCGCAACGGCAAAGAGGCGGTGCGCCTGGCCGAATGGGCCTGTCAATTAACCCAATATCAAGAATCAAGAGGCTTTTCTGGTCGGAACCTTGGCCGCCGCCTACGCCGAAGCCGGTCGCTTCGACGATGCTGCCGCCAGCGCCCAAAACGCCCACGTCTTGGCTCTGGCGCAAGGACAGGAGGCGATTGCAGCAACAAATGAATGGTTGCTGGAATTGTATAAATCCGGACGGGCTTACCACCAGGAACCCAGGCCTGCCCCGTAAAACGTCCCAAATACCGCGAGAAAATCCGACGCGTCCGGCGGAACCCGAACACGCAATACCTTGATTTGGAGCAATCGAAGGCTTTTTCTTGTCGTCACTGTGCGCAGTGCTAAAGTTCATCCCCGACAACCATGAATTTGCGCAACGGCGCAAGCTGGCTGGCGAACTTGAAACTCAATTCCCTCAAGACAAAGCTTCTGAATGGCTGGGGCGCTCCGGGCGGCATCTTCAGCCGTCGGAATGGTGGCTTATCATCGCTGCTGCTTTTTGAGTTGTTCATGGTGCTTTCACTGAGCGTGTCCTACTTCTTTCTGGTCAGGAACTACATCACCCGTGGCGATACCATGAACCGCTACGTGTTCAATGCAGGTTCGGAAAAGTTCTACCAACTGGACCAACCCATCATGGGTGCGCACTGGGACAGCCGCCTGTCGGGCTTGCTGTTTTCCGGCGCGATGATTGATTTTGCAGTCAGGGAACACACCCTTACCGGGGAACAAATACTGGAGCGATTCAACAATGTTTTCGGATTGTACCACGCTTTCTGGTTGCTGTTATTGTTCGTGGCCGTCACTTTCGCCCTGCGCCATTCGTTGTTCATCAACCTCGGCATCTTCGCGGGGCTGATGTATAATTTTTCGCCCGTCTCCGGGCCGTACTTTTATCCGTGGGACTTTCCGGCTATGTTGTTTTTCACGCTGGCCATTCTCTTTTTCGAGCGCCGGCAAATGTGGCTGATGGCGGTCGTAATCTGCACGGGCTGTTTTTTCAAGGAAACCGTCCTGGTCTGCGCCCTGCTGCTCCTGTTCGCCAGTCACTGGAAGTGGTGGAAACGGATCCTGACCTTTGCCGGCATTATCGCGGCGTATGTGGCTGGAAAATACATTCTGGTGAGCCAGTTGCACCTTCACGTGGCCGCCTTTTCCTTGGGCGATGCGGCGAACTTGCGCGGGTGGCTCGACCCCAAGCTGCTCTTGGACGACTTCATTGGGAATCTCAAGGTGCTTTTTTCGCCGACGCTCAACAGTGTCATTTTCACCAACGCGGGAACCTTGGCGGCGGTGTTGGTGCTGGGCTGGCGCAGGCGTTTCCTGCCTTACATGACGGTGATTCTGGCGTTCCTTGCCGGGTTGTTTTTGGTTCCCGGGAAACCGCCAGGCATTACTGAAGTTCGGGATTTCATGGAAATCCTGCCCTTGAGCCTCATCCTCTTGAGCGAGCGGTGGCTGGAACAGGCCGGGTCGGTTCCCGCCGACGAGGGATCTGCCGGATTTACCGCGGCTTGGGCGGTGCGCAAAACCTTCCCGGTTCTGCTCCCGATGACCATCCTGCTGATTGCGCTCTCCACCGGAGTTGCCGCCTGGCAGTATCATATCATCTTTGAAGACCTCCAGCCCGGCCACCGGGCGCGGTCTGAGCTTGGCAAATACAATATCGGGCCCCAGGGACTTATCAGCAACCAGGAATTCTTACGTTCGGAGAATTCCTTTGCCGAATTAAAACTGGGCATGATTTCCATGGAAAACGGCCAGGATTCCGCCGCCATCAATCATTACCAACGGGTGCTTGAGTCGGACACAAATTCAGTCATCGCCCTGAACAATCTTGCCTGGCTGCTGGCCACGGCTTCCGACTCCGGCTTGCGCAACGGCAAAGAGGCAGTGCGTCTGGCCGAACAGGCCTGTCAATTAACTCATTATCAAGAGGCTGCTTTGATCGAAACCCTGGCCGCCGCTTACGCCGAAGCCGGTCGCTTCAACGATGCGGTCGCCACCGCCCAAAAGGTCCGCACCGTCGCGCTGGCGCACGGACAGAAAGAGATTGCGGCAAGAAATGAACAGTCCCTGGAATTGTATAAATCCGGTCGGGCTTATCATAAAGAAGCCAGGCCTGCTCCGTAAAACGTCCCCAAAGCCACGAGAAAATCTGGCGCGCCCGGCAGGACTTGAACCTGCAACCTTCTGATCCGAAGTAATCGAAGGTTTGTTTCTCCGCGTTTCTGTGGAGTGCGAGAAATTGCATCAAACGCTTGTGAGTTCAGCTCGTTATGCGTTGCGAGTGCTGGGATGAGGCTGTGAACCACCCGTCGCCCGCCTCGGATGCGCAGAGGAAATCTTCCGCACCGGACACACGGATCAACCCGCCGGCCGTGGGAAAGTGTGGGCAGCCATGCCGGGCGTCAGAGTGAATCGGCGAACTTCTGCATCGCCTCCTCCTGCTTCTCGATGCTTTCCACCAAGCGGAACTGCGTGCGGCAGCGGTCGAGGTTGTGCCGCGGCCGGTGCACGCGGAAGTAAGTGTCGCCGCTGAGGAAATCCGTCAGGAACCGGATGCCGATGGTGAAGGTGATGAGTTTGCCGGAAAAGGCGATGAGCGCGCGCTCCGCCTTGGTCAGAAACGGCCCGGTCCCTTCGAGATAACCACGGGCCAGCGCCTTGAACATCGGCATGCCCATCTGGATCTTCGACAAGTCGAGCTCGTCCTCCAGCGTTGGGCTGGTCGCGGTGCGGATCATGTCGCCGAAATCGTAGAGCACGCAGCCCGGCATGACCGTGTCGAGGTCCACCACGCACATGGCCTTGCCGGTCTCGATGTCGAGCATCACGTTGTTGAACTTGGTGTCATTGTGTGTGATGCGCTCCGGGATTTTGCCCTTGGCCAGGCCGTGGAGGATCACGTCCACAATCTTCTCCTGCTTGCGGGCGAACTGGATCTCGCCTTTGGCCTCGGCCGCCCGGTTGAACTTGTCCTCCTCAATGGCCTTTTGCAGCGTGGTAAAGCGCCGGCGCGTGTTGTGAAAATGCGGAATCGTCTCCGCCAGGCGCGATCCGGGCAGATCCACCAGCAGGCTCTGGAACCGCCCAAAAGCCTTGCCCGCCTCATAGGCCTGGACCGGCGACTCCACCGTCTCGTAGGTGCGCGCTCGCTCGACAAACGCGAACGTGCGCCAGCACTCGCCGGCGGGTGACGTGAAATACGTCCGGCCCTCGTGCGTCGGGATGACCGTGAGCGTGCGGCGCGACACGTCCTTCACGCCCTGCTCGGCGAGCCGGCGGCGCTGGTGGATGGTGACGCGCTCGATGTTGCTCATCACCGCGTCCGGGTGCTTGAACACCTTCGTGTTGAGCTTCTGGTGCACGTAGCGCACGTGCACGCCGCCCTGGTTATAGGCGGCAATGTAGGTTTCGTTGATGTGCCCAATCTTGCACGGCTCGGCGTGGAGCAAGTCGCCGTAGATCTGGAACTGCCGCGAGACTTCGAGAATCTGTGCTTCCTGGTAGTTGTCCATAAAGTTGGGGTCATTAAACACACGCGCGGCCAGAACTCAAGCAAATCGCCAGCCCGCACCGCTGCCGGATAACCGCTGGCTCAATTCGCGCCGGTGGGAACGACACGCGCGTCGTTTTTTGTTTCAAATGATTTCAGCGTCAGCCAAGCGCTTTGAAGAATCGTTTTCCACGACTGCCTGGCCGCTTCGGCCTGTCAGGGTGGGCTCACCGTTGTCTTGTCCAGGTCCCCCCTCCCTCCGTTGTTTCGACGCATGGCGTGGACAACATTTGCAGCCGTACCGAAACGGAGTGATTCAAAACACCCATGTACTACTTGTTATACTACTCGCTGATTTTGCGAGTCGCTGAGGGGACAGAAAAATGCGAAAAACCCAATAAAATCTGGCGCGTCCGGCAGGACTCGAACCTACAACCATCTGATCCGAAGTAAAGGCCAGACCGTCTCACGCGGTCGCAGCCAGTTTCATCAAAGCGCAGAAAACTCCTTTGGTGTCAATCATTTCCTCAATTCGTTGCCATTCTGAAACACTGTGAAACAAGTAGAACGACCGGGCACCGTGATACTACGTTTGCGACTACTCGCGGTCGTCAGATTTGATTTTCAGGGCGGGAATTATCAGCCAGAAAGCGAAGCGTCAACGTGCCCGGCTGAATGGACTGGACTTCGACACGACAGCCGGGCTTGAAACCGGCCTGTTCCAACCACTGGCCAGCAAGCCGGATTTTCGGCTTAACCTTCCCGAACCAAAAGTCCCCGGTCGCCTCGATTTTCAGGGTGCGCGCGTTCATGCTCCCTGCTCTGTGTCTTGCCCGGCGCCTTGTTGCTGCCGGGAACCGGCCACGGTAAGCCGTATCCGCTGTGCCTGGGCAAGCAAATGGTCTGAGCGCACGTCTCCGTAAGTGTGGGCGATGATAGCAGGGCCGGTCTTGTCTCCAATCAGAGCGGCAATCTCTGCGTCTGTAAGCCCGCTCTGACGCGCTTGAGTGACGAAATAGGAGCGCAGGCCGTGCGGCGTGACGTGTCCAAGCTCCAGCTTCTTGCACGCTGCCGTGATACGATGGCGAATTGCGGATGCGTCACGCTGTTTGCTGGCGTCAAACGGCGAAGGAAACAGCAGATCGCCAGTCGCCCGTTTCTTCATGTCCTGCAACAATGCCTCCATTTCGCGCAGAATTGGCACCCAAGGCGTGATTCCGCGTTTCTCGCGCTTCACATGCAGGATTTTCTCGCCCCAATTCACAGCGCCCCACGTCAACGGCAACGCCTCACCAATCCGCAGGCCGCTAAAGGCCAGAAAGCAAACCAAGTCCGCAACCCCGTGTTCATTTCGGGAACGCAGCCATTCCTCGATATTCTTCAACCCTTCCGGCGTTGGCGCAACTTCGCGGCAATGCCTCACTTCCGAAGCGCAAGTATAACGCCCTCGGCCTGCCAGCGGATTTACATTCAGGACACCCCGGCGGACAGCCAGACTCAGCGCATTGCCCAAAACGACAAGCTCCAAATCCACCGCCCGTTTGCCGCCGCGAGTCTGCATCGTCTGTGGTTTGCCCCGAACGGTGAACTTTGCCACGTAACCGCCGCTCGTGCGCCAGTCCAGATACTTGTCACAATCCGCAATTGTGAGGGAAGCGGCGGGCATTTGTCCAAAATATGCAAGGACGGGATTGAGAAAATACTTTTCGTGCTTAACCGTGCAAGGCGACTTTGGCTGCATCTTTTTGGTCAGGCAACCTGCCTCAATGTAGGCGTCAATCAATTCTCCCACCGTGACGCGCTGGCGATGCAACACCACACCTTTCGCCTCAAAGCCGTTTGCCTCCATCCATTCTTCATTGCGCCATTTTTTGAGCCACTTCCGCGCCTCTGCCGGACTATCCGTGCCGGTGGAACGCCATGTCGGTTTTCCGTTCACGCGAACCCGCGCCACAATCTTTCCGCCTTTCCAATAAAGCGAATCACCCAAACGCGCAAAAGTGCGGGGTGCGGCTGGCTTGATTGAATTCAGATTATTTTCGATTGTGTTCACACACACTACGGATCAAACAGTAGCGGGTTGCTTTTTGAGGCTAATTCGCGTCCGCCGCTGTTTTCAAATGCCGTTCGATGAACGCCTGCAAGTCCGATTCTCTGACGCGCGTGACGCCTCCCACACAAACCACCCGCAAGCCGCGCTCCGCGTGCCAGCGCCAGACCGTGCTGCGAGACACGGCAAACCTGTCCTGCGCGTCTTTCAATTTCAAAAAACGATCTTCGCTCATGTAACTGCCCGCCTTTCCAATCGTATCCGGGGCAGTGAATTTTTCCCGGTGGAGTGGGGAAATGGTATCCGAGTTATCCGAACCGCCCATTGCCGGATACTTCGGAAGCCGTTTAGCCAGTCGGTCAGACGATTTTTCATTGGTGTCGGATGCCTTTCCAGCCGCGCTGGGCTTTGCCGCTGGCGTCTCGAATGTCATTGCGGGCGGGAATTCCGAACTGCCTAATCACCACGTCGCCAATCAGCGCGCCGAATTTGTTTTTGGTCAGTGCCGTCCAGCCATGTTGATTACAAAATTCGACGTAGGCCGAGAAACAGTCCGGCACAGTTAGTTGTCCGGTGGCGTCCCGCGTCAAGCACTCGCGGACAAAAACTGTGTGGCCTTCGGATTCCAGCAAAAGATTGTCCACGCGCTTTTGTTGCTGGCTGGTCAGATTCAGTTGCCAGCCGTTGGCGCAGAGCTTGTCCAGTCCGTCCAGCATCCAATTCAAAACGCCACTGGCTTCACTGGTGAGAATCCGCTTGTCCAAATCGGCAATCACCTTCTCCGCTTTTGGCTTGTGATATTCGATGATTGCCAGCCGCCGCCTCCATGCGTCTGTGTCACCTTCCAATTGCACCGTGAGCCGGGAATTGCAGGTGACGATCACATTGAACTTGCAAACAATGGCCGGGGACTCATTGCTGTTTTTGAATTCCAAAGTTACGGGGTCGTAACCCGTGAGTGATTTCAACACCGACGCCCCGCGCTGATTCAAAAAGTTTTCCGGCACGTCCGCGCCGTAGAGCAACGTCTTGCCGAGAAAACGCCCCTGTTCAAACCGCTCGCCCAGCAATTGCGTTCGCAGTGACGCCAGATTTATGTCGCCGATAATTCCATTTAGAACGCGAATGAATGTTCCTTTGCCGCCGCCCGCCGTTCCAATGAGAATCAAAATCCTCTGCGCCAGGTTTTCGCCGATGAGTGCCAGTCCGCACCAGCGTTGCAACAAATACAAATCGTCATCGTCCAATGCCGCCCGCATCAATGTGTTGAGAAACAGCGGACACTTGGCCGCACCATCAAATCGCACGGCCAGTTTGTTCCGCCGCTTATACGCAGGGCTGAATGGCAAAAGAGTTTTATCGTCCAACCGCAACATGCCGTTGGCGCACGGAATAAATTTCGTAAGGTCGCTGGCAAAATAATCGTGCGGCACTTCCAACAGCCCGCGCGCCTTTTTCAATATGCCGCTTAAACTGGCAGAGTCCCGAAACCGAAATTCCAGCGTCTTAGTTTTGCAACCATTCCGGCAGGCACGGGCGCACTCCAAAAGCAACCGGCTCAACCGTGCCAGCAACACCGGCTCGCGTTGGAAAATGAAAACGCCTTCATGCGGCAGATAGGTGTAAAACTTTTGCTCGGTTGGAACAAATACTGTCGGCGCGTCGGGGTTGCCCTTCTTACCAAGCGTGGCGGCAAAAAAATCCTCGCCTATGTCTTTTGGGATCACGATTCCCGCCTTGTCTGTTTCCTCAGAAATGGCCGCGCCATGCTCATCCGGTAGTGTGGGGAATTTTTCGGCAAACCAGTGCGCCGGTGTCTTTGATGCCTCTGGGTTGGCAGCGGGCTTCGTTTTCGCCGCTTCCGGCACGCTGGGCGGTGTCCATTCGGGCGTCGCGTCCATAAGCTCGCCAATCTGCGGGGCGTTACCGCCAGCGGCAAAGAAGTCGAAAGCGTCTTTGATGGGCTTGCCCTTCACGTCCGGCAATTCAAGCAAGCGGACGGAATTCGCTACGCCGTGAAGTCTGCCTGCCACAAGTTGGGCGTGGTCGCGTCCGGCCTTGTCCTTGTCCGCAATGATTACAACGTCCGCGCCACACAAGGTTTCGGAAAAGGAATCTTGCCACTTGCCAGCACCACCGGGATTGCATGTTGCCGATAATCGGCGTTTCGCCATTGCGAGCGCGTCCTTTTCGCCTTCGCAGAGGAAAATAATTTTGCCGTTTTGGATGTCGCGGAGAATTTTGGGCAATCGAAACAAAACTTTGCGAACGCCTTTCGTGCTCCATGTCCAGCCGCCCTTGCCGTCCTGCCTACGCTGGCGAAAGTCTTTCGGCTCGTAACGAACAACTTCAAATAGCACCTTGCCCGCCGCATCGTGATAAGGATACGTCGCCACAATTCGAGCGCGCGAACTGTTACCAGTGAATAAATCGGAAAGTTTCAAGCTGAGTTTGGCGCAAATCGAATTGGCTGTGCATCCAGCGAAACAGTGAAGCAGAATCTTCCCGTCGGTGCCTTCACTGATTGAAAGTGACGCCGTGCCGTCATCGTGTGCCGGACAAAGTGCTTTCCATCTGGTGCCGGATTTTTTCACTCCTTGCAACAGGGCCAAAAATTGAGTAATGTTCATCGTCGTTTGGAAAACGCTGTCGCGGCATTGGGAAATTTCGCGGCGGCGTTTTGGTTTTGTGATTACGTGGTTCCCCCGCTGCGCTGTCGGCCTTTTGCCCGGCGATGCAAGTCAGACGACATTGATTCGCCCGATAACTTTTGAGTTCTTCGTCGCGGCGTTTTCATACGCCCCTTATCAGCTTTTCCACCTCGGCTGAGTCATAGCGGATCATCCGCCCGTTAAGGCGGACAGGGTTCAACTTGCCCGACAATTCGTAACTGCGGATCGTTCGTGCCGTCACCCGCAGCCGGTCGGCAACCTCTTTTCGTTTCAACAGGTTTGAATTTTTCATTTTTGGTTTTTGGCGCAATCTCGCCTTCACTGGAAATTATGAGGCACGTTTTCACCCCTCAAAAAAAAATCCGGTCAGGATGAGTTTTTCCTGACGGGGCGATTGGATGTTGAAAAATCTGCTAAAGTGTGGAATGTTTATTTGAAAATGGCTTAATTGTGCATATTTCAGACATTACAATCGGTGAAAACGCCGAATCAATTCCAGACCCCAATTTCTTTTTATGGAAAAAACGCAAACCCGACAAAATTCTGCCGTCACCTCAACGATTTTCAGCCTATCTTTTGCAGATTACTCGCACACGAGAGAGGGCGTCCTTTAACAACAAATGAAATCGCCGCGAGGAGCACCCGAACACCCGGCGTCAACAAATCGCTGAACTCTGTTCAGGTGGAAAGCATCTCGCAGCAGGTCAATTGGGACAGTATCTACATTCTTGACGCCCTGGCCTTCATGTATGGTTGTCGCGTTGATTTGACTGACGCCAAAGAATTCCGGCGGATCAATGATTACCTCTCCAAAAAGCCGAACTTTGAATACCTCCGTCGTTCGCCCGACTGGAAAACCTACTACTTGCCGATGCTCGTCCGCTGGCGTCAGGGCTACGGCGAGGGCAAACCCGACAGCAACATCTGGCCGCCGGTCCAAAAATTATTGGAGCGTTTGACTCCAATTCTGGATAAAAAATCCCTTTGCCACGGCCACCGGCAAAAAGATGGTCTGGCGAGAAAGATTATGTGCGCTCTGGAACCAGAACAGGAGATTGAGCCTTTGGCGGATGAGGACATCAGGTAGAGTGCATCCTCGTAAAATCACTGCTGATTTAATCCCCGACGGGCCGACTGGGCTGACCGTCAATGGCGGTGCCTCACGGCTTGCCAATGCCAGCGATTCTCTGCTTTAAGAATTTACGGCGGGCAGCCCGTGCTTGCGCCAGAAAACCCTCTGGGGCTGCCAACCGCATCACCCTGGGCACAGTTGCCCCGCGCGCGATCATATCCAACATCCTTTTTTTCATTTCGTCATTCCAGACTTTGGACGGCTCTTTTTTGAAAGCAGGTTGGTTTATTTGTTCTCGAAAATTCTCCAGCTCCATCCGGCTCCGTTTGTTGAGATCAGGCCAGTGGGAAGGCCGTGTTTCAGTTAAACCATGACGGGCCTGGCTGTTGATTGGCTCATAATGCCCCGCGATAATCTCGCGCATTCCTGACTTCCCATACATTTTACCTCTACTCATTCAAATAACCTTCCTCGTCCCGCCGTCTTCCTCGCAGTTCTAAACCGCCATCGCCAGAAGGCAAGTCCAAAATACCAGCATGTTGCTGGTGTAACGGTTGAAACCGGCGCGCCATCCTTCCGGCGTCGTGGCAAGTCGAAAAACCAACCGGAAAATCATATTACGGCATCGGAAAGCCATAGGTGACGCCATACGCTTCCGCCGAAAGAGGGCCGGTTTTACTCAAGAAACACTCGCTGAAAAGGTGAATTTGAACCCAAAATATCTTGGTGAAATCGAGCGCGGCGAAAAAATCATTTCCATTGAGGCTTTGTTGCGAATTGCCAAAGCGGTGAAAGTTCCCATTCGTGAATTTTTCCGCGACGTTTGAATCCACGCGCTTGCCCGACGCCATGCGCGTTGCTACGCTCCGCGCATGGCAGAAACCAACGATGCGGCGGCCAAGACCCAGCACCCGCTCGCCGTCACCCGGACGGAACTGGTTTGGGAAGGCAAATATGACAGCGCGGGCAACCGCGTCGCGCCGTTGCGCGTGGCGCTGCCGTTTCAAACGGTCGAGACGGTCAATGAATCGGCGGCGGATCGGCGGCATACGCTGGAACTGTTCGGGCAGCACCGGCCATCCGAATGGCGCAACCGGCTGATTTGGGGCGACAAGAAATATGTGCTGCCGTCGCTGCTGGCCGAGTTCGCGGGCAGGGTGAATCTGATTTACATCGACCCGCCGTTCGACACGGGCGCGGATTTTTCCTTCACCGCCAGCGTGCCGAATCATTCCGACGAGGATGAAGACGACGCGGCCACGTTCACCAAAGAGCCGAGCATCATTGAACACAAAGCCTACCGCGACACTTGGGGACGCGGGCTGGATTCCTACCTGCAATGGTTTTACGAAACCGCCGTGCTGTCACATGAGTTGCTTCACGAAACCGGCAGCCTCTACGTCCATCTGGATTACCATGTCGCGCATTACGTAAAAACACTTCTGGACGAAATTTTCGGCAGAGACCACTTTCAAAACCAAATCATCTGGAAGCGAACAAGCGCGCACAGTGGCGCTGAAAAATATGGGCCTGTGCATGACATAATCCTTTATTACACAAAGAGCGAACAATTCATTTTGAATGAGGTGTATCAAGCCTACGATGAGGAATACATCACTACCTTTTTTGAACAGATAGATTCTGACGGACGCCGTTGGAAACGTGGCGACTTGACTGGTCCGGGCGTGCGAACGGGCGACAGCGGAAAATCTTGGCGAAGTGTAAATGTCACTGCTAAAGGTCGCCACTGGCAACCGGCATCTTACGTCTATGACAAGTATCGCAAAGTTACTGGCGATGACCTTGCGAAATATCCGTTGATGGAGCGACTCGACAAGCTCGACAAAATCGGACTTATCCATTGGCCCAGCAAGAGCGACGGTATGCCGCGCTACAAATGCTACTTGGAGGATATGCCGGGCACGCCACTTCAGGATTTGTGGACAGACATTCGCCCCATCCACAATCTTGCAGACGAACGAGTAGGCTATCCGACACAGAAACCAGAAGCCTTGCTCGAACGGATTCTCAAATCCTCATCCAATGAAAACGACCTTGTGTTTGACATTTTTTGCGGCAGCGGCACGACGGCGGCGGTTGCCGAGAAATTGAAACGCCGGTGGATTACTGGCGATCTTGGCCGGTTCGCCATTCACACGGCGCGCAAGCGGTTGCTGGCCATTCCCGGCGTGCGTCCGTTCATCGTCCAGAATCTCGGCAAATATGAGCGCCAGTTGTGGCAGCAGGAACAATTTAGAAATCAGGAGTCAGAATCCAAAGGCAAGGCGAAGGCGGAAGCGCGGCAGCGGGATTATGTGAATTTCATTTTGGGGCTTTACCAGGCCAAGCCGTTGAACGGTTATTCGTGGCTGCATGGCGTGAAGGGCGGGCGCATGGTTCACGTCGGCGCGGTGGACGCCCCGGTGAGCGTGGGTGACGTGGCGCAAATCGCGGCGGAGTTCAAGCGCGCCGTCGGCACGGGCAAGGACGCGCCCAAAACGAACGGCGTGGACTTGCTGGGCTGGGATTTCGCCTTTGAGATGAACGAAGTGGCCAAGCAACACGCGGCGGCGGCAAACATTCAACTGCGATTTCTGCGCATCCCGCACGACGCGATGGACAAGCGGGCGGTGGAGCAAGGCGACATTCATTTCTTTGAGCTGGCCGCGTTGTCAGTGGCAGCGAAGGCGGACAAGCGCGAGGTGAAGTTGACGCTGACGGATTTTGTGATTCCACCGGATGACGTGCCGGAAGACGTGCGGCGCACGGTGAAGCATTGGAGCCAGTGGGTTGATTATTGGGCGGTGGATTGGGACAACCAGGGCGACACGTTCCACAACGAGTGGCAGACCTACCGCACGCGCAAAGAGCCGAAACTGGATTTGGAAACGAAGCACACCTACGACGAGCCGGGCGAATACACGGTGGTCGTGAAGGTGATTGATATTTTGGGCAATGACACGACGAAGACTGTAAAGGTGAAAGTGAAATGATATGAGCGAGCCACAAAAACCGCAGAAAGCGGAGCAACCCCCGAAGGAAACCCCTTTGGAACGGGTGTTTTTAGCAAATGACATTTTACCGAACGCCGCAGAAGCATTCGGCGATAAAGTTGAACCCATCGAAAAGGCAATAAATTCTGCCGATATTGTCCTTGATACAAACGTTCTTCTGTTGCCGTATGGAGCCGGCGCGAGCAGCCTCAAGAAAATAACTGAAGCCTTTGAAAAACTTAAAGCTCAGGGAAGGGTTTTTTTGCCCGCTCAAGTGGCGAGAGAGTTTGTAAAGAATCGGCCTAACAAATTGTCGGAGCTTCAACAAGGGTTGTCAGACAAAATCAGCAGGTATGTGGCGATTGATAAATTGTCTTTCCCGATATTGGAAGGTTTGGACGAATATAAGAAATTGAATGAATCACTTGAGAAAAGCTCCAAGCTCAAGACGGAATTATCAAAAGCAAATTTGGACTTGATAAAGAAAATACGTTCATGGGAATGGAACGACCCCGTGAACACGGCTTACAGGGATGTCTTTAGTAGTGACAGGATAATTGAGCCGACAATTGACAAGGAACAAATCATTGCTGAGTTGCAGAAACGCCAAAAATATCAAATTCCACCGGGCTACAAGGATTCTGCAAAAGAGGATTTGGGCATAGGAGACTTTCTCATTTGGAAAATGATCTTGGAGATTGGTTCAAAAAATAAGAAGCATGTGATTTTCGTAAGCGGCGAGGAGAAGGCTGACTGGCAGCACCGTTCTGGCGGAAGCGGGTTCTTGCCAAGATATGAGCTTATGGATGAGTTCCGGCGGATTTCGTCAGGCAAATCTTTTTACATTGTTCAGTTAAGCACTCTGCTTGAACTGCTTAAAGTGGACAAAGGCCCAATTGAGGAAATTAAAAAGGAAGAAGAAAGAATGCAGCAGGTCATCAATGTTATTGTGGATTGTCCCTACTGCCGCGTCAAAATTGAATGGCACCTGGCAGACCATGTGGGCGCATCGGCAGCGCCGTTCTGCCCGGCCTGTGGGGAAAAGTTCCACATTAACAGAACGCGCGATGGTGTCACAACTCACCGGCGATTTGAACGTGTGACCAAGGAACTTGGTGAAAATGCTCTTGAAAAAGTTGTCTGTCCGCAGTGCAAAAACGAGGTTGAAGGTGCGCTTGGCACATATACCAAAGCAACGGCATGGTTGCGTTGTGATAACTGTGAATACCTGTTTCCTATCCATCGTCGGGCCGACGGCTCTATATTGATAAGTAGCCCCTCAAAAGCCGACATCAGCTAACATGCCGCGAAAAAAGAAAAATGATGTTGACCAACTCGGCCTGCTGGAAGCGCGTGTTTCGACCGCGCCGTGTGTGCCGGGCATCCGCGACAAGATGAAGGCGTGGCGCGACGGCGGTTACAAGGGCGCGACGGACACCACACGGCTTTTGTTGAATCACTGGTTTTACAATGACCACCGGCTGCCGAACGGCTGCAAATTTGAATATCACTATTTCCAGCGCGAGGCGGTCGAGACGTTGATTTATCTCTACGAAGTTGCGACCATCCGGCGGCACAAAAATCTGGTGGAGACGTTCGCCACGCGGCGCGATTTGCGCCTGCTGCAATATGACGAGTTCGCCCGTTACTGCGTGAAGATGGCGACGGGCAGCGGCAAAACGAAAGTCATGTCGCTGGTGATTGCGTGGCAGTTTTTCAACGCTGTAGCGGAGGCGCGGGATGATTTTGCCAAGACGTTCCTGCTTATCGCCCCAAACGTGATTGTGTTTGAACGTCTGCGGACGGATTTTGAAGGCGGGCAGATTTTCAACACCGATCCCGTCATTCCGAACGAGCTGCGCGTTTATTGGGATTTCCAATGTTACATGCGCGGCGAAAGTGAGCGGGCGGGTTCGCTGGGCGCGTTATACCTGACAAACATCCAGCAATTTTATGAGCGGCAGGAAAATGGCTCGGATGAACCGGACGCGCTGGCGGCGGTGCTGGGTTCAAAACCCCCCGCCGAGAAATTGACGGTGGAGGGCATTGACAAGCGGATCATTTCGCGGGGTGGCACGCTGGCGGTGCTGAACGACGAGGCACACCATACGCACGACGAGGAAAGCGAATGGAATAAAATCATCCGCCAGTTGAACAAGGACGTTCCAAAAGGCGTGGCCGCGCAGTTTGACTTCACCGCCACGCCGCGCCACAGCAAGGGGCAGTTGTTTTCGTGGACGACTTTCGATTATCCGCTGAAGCAGGCGATTTTGGACAACGTGGTGAAACGGCCATTGAAGGGCATCGCCAAAGGAATCCACGAGCCGAAATCCGATTACGCTTCGACCCGGTATCAGGCATACCTGGCGGCGGGCGTCGAGCGGTGGAAGGAATACCGCGATCAGTTGAAGACATTCGGGAAAAAGCCGGTGTTGTTTGTGATGATGAACGACACGGAAGAAGCCGACGACGTGGGCGACTGGCTGCAAAAGAAATATCCATCGGAATTTGGCGGCGAAAAGCTGCTGGTGATTCACACGGACAAATCCGGCGACGTGTCCAAGAAAGACTTGGACAAGGCACGCACGGTTTCACGGCAGGTGGATCACGAAACCAGCCCGGTGAATTGCATTGTCAGCGTGCTGATGTTGCGCGAAGGCTGGGACGTGCAGGGGGTGACGGTGATTGTCGGACTGCGGCCTTACACTTCAAAGGCGAACATCCTGCCGGAGCAAACGGTCGGGCGCGGTTTGCGTTTGATGTTTCGCGGCACTGGTTCCGGTTACATCGAGCATGTGGACGTAATCGGCAATAATGCCTTCATTGAATTTGTGGAGCAGTTGGAACGCGAGGAAGAATTGCAGTTGGAAACCTTTGATGTCGGCAAGGAAAAGGTGGTGATCGTCACCATCGCGCCGGACGAAAAGAAAAAGGACAAAGACATTCCCATTCCGGTTTTAAGCCCCGTCTTGACGCGTAAGAAATCGCTCGCGGAGGAAATCGCGGAAATGGACGTGAGCAAATTCAGTTGCCCGGTCTTGCCGCGCAAAGAAGGGGACGCGGTTGCGAAGACGTTTCGTTACGAGGGTTACGACATCATCACCCTGCAAAAGCTGATTGAGCGGCAATACAAAATCCCCGAACCACAGACAGCGGATGAAGTGATCGGGTATTACGCACGGCGTATCGCGCAAGATGTAAAACTGCCGTCGCAATTTTCCGCGCTCGCGCCAAAGGTGCGTGAGTTTTTGGCGAAAAAGGCATTTGGCCAGCAGGTTGATTTGAATGAACCGGCGATGTTGAAGGCGATCAGCAGCAACGTCGCACAATACGTCACGATAAAAACTTTCGTCGAGGCGCTGCGCAAGCTGGTGCTGTCGGAACTTGAACCGCAATTGCTGCACGCGGGGCGGGGATTGTCAGAAACACCGCCATTCCCGTGGTCGCGTCCGACACTGAAGGCGAGCAAGTGCGTTTTCAATCTTGTGCCGTGCGACAACGAGTTTGAAAAGGAGTTCGCGCAGTTTTTGGAAAAGGCCGACGACGTGGTGCGGTTTGCCAAACTGCCGGAGCAATTCGGCTTCGCCATTGAATACACGGACAACGCGGGCAACTTCCGCCATTACGAGCCGGATTTCGTGGTGCTGACAACCGACGGGGCGCATCACATCGTCGAGACGAAGGGCCTGGAAGACGTGAACGTGGCCAACAAGGACCGGGCGGCAAAATTGTGGTGCGAGAACACGTCCCGGCTCACCGGCAAGCCGTGGGCATACTTGAAGGTGCTGCAAACCGCATACACGCAACTTCAACCGGCGACGTTTGAAGATTTGCTGGTGCTCGGACAGCAAAAGCTGTTGTGATTCTTTGAGAACGCCCGCCCGCCTTGTTCACCTGCGCAAGTTCTCCGCAATGGTCGTCTTTGCTTTTCCAGCGGTGCGGACGGCTTGAAATTCTTGCCAGTTTGAATCCTTCGCGTTTTGACCAGTTCGCGCGTCTGCGAACCGATGCGCGTGCGGCTTTCGAGTCTTTCCAGAAGCACAAAGGAGAAACGTCAAATAGATGGCAGATACTTCCGTAAATGCGGGGGAAAGGCACAGTGAGTATGGGCAACTTTGATTATTGCCTCCCAAATTGAAGCATCTAAAGGGTCGTGGGGATTTGCAAACCCCAAGCCAACACACCGCTGGATGTTGGCTACTGAAGTCTGAAAAGCATCTGCAAAATTCACATCACTGTCTTTGTAAATAAATCTATGTTGGCCTGATTTTAGTGTGAAAGAAAATTTGCCATGACATGACTCTGTCAAATTCACCAACACACATTTCCCCGCGTGCAGCGATGGATCGGAAATAAGAATCCATAAATGCTCAATGCCCGCATTCGGACACCAGACAAACGTATCCCCTATTTTCAAGCGCCTTAATTGGTTTGGAGAGCAGCTTTTGCAGATTGGACAGATTCAATTTCGAGGCATATTTTTTGGGCCTCATTTTCATCCTCAAATAGCTCCGATAGAATGTCGTTCAATTCCAAAGGCATCGAACGTTTTCCACAAGTTTTTTCAGGGTCTTTCCACTCCGGCCAAAGCTCGTGTAGAACTGCGGCGATATGTTTCCTTCCATGCCTGCGAAGCAGTTCCGTGATTTCATCAAATCCCTTGTCCAAAGCCTCGCGTTCCCGAACTGACAAGAAATCATAATCAGGTTCGCCGACAAGTTGGATGTAATTACCATCGCGTTCAGAAAAGTATTGTGACCATTTCACCATATCTGATTCAGTGCTCATAATTTCGCGCTTTATCAGATTGTAGGTTCGCCTTAAAATGATGCCTTTGGGAAGCGAAGCGAAACCGTCCCCTGTGATTGGTCTGTGCCACTCAAGAAGAGCCGTCCTTTCGGCGTCATACATCATTTTGAGAAGATCAATAATTGAAACCCGCCCGCCGCTCTTTTGAGCGAGATAAGCAGCAGCGGCTACTGTTTTGTCAATGTCAAACACGAATGTTGTCATTGTGAACAACCGATGCTTGAATTTTGCATTCTTCTGGTGTATAATACCGCCTCTTTTCAACAAAGGGAAGCCCTATAATGGTGTTTTTTTTGGCAGGGGGCCAACCACATTTAACAGGTGCGTAACGGCTGAATTACTGCGCAAATCCCCTCAATTGCAGCGGCAATCGGTGTCTGGCAATTCCAATTAGCCATTTCTCATTGCGTCCAGAAATCCATCCGCGTCATTGGTGCGCGGACAGGAAAGCGGAACTTTCCCGGACAGTTTGAATCGTTTGCTCGCCTCCATACTGATTTTGTCATCTGCCCTGGCACCAGCGCCGGGGGCTGCTGCGCCTTTTTCTGGAACATTCTTGCCCGCTCCCGCGCTAGGTTCTCCACCAGTCGCGGCGGCGGCGGTTTGTTCGGCTGCGGCACTCCCTCTGGAAACAGACTGTTCAGTGCCTCCTGCTCGTCCTTGAGGAAGGACGGATCGTTCAAGCGCCTCCGTTGCGATTTTGTCGTTTGTCCCGCCAATGACGCACGATTCCAACGCGGCTCCCGTTGGTTGCGCCAACGCCTCACGAACGGGAAAGGAGGAATTGGCGGCGGGTCATTTATCGCCGAAAACAACGCCTCGATGGGATCGTTCCAACGCCGCCCGAAAGGAGGTCTCCGCGGTGGTCTTAGCGCCCTGTTTGATCTTGCCGGCGGGGATTTCACCGGCTCCGGCAATCCTTCTGGGAATAGCCAGTTCAGAAAGTCTTGCTCGGCTTTTAGATAGGACGGAACATTCAATCGCCGCCGGCTGATAAAACGGCAAGGCCCTGGCACCAAGCAATGCTCTCGTTCTAACTTGATCATAAGTCTCCTTTCGTGGTTGCTTTATTGCTGCAATCAGTGACCGAATCAGTAGCTCTCGTAACCCCTTGTAGCTTAGTTCCTTTTTGATTGCTGCCAGCGGCGTCCGACCGTTCTTGTTCATGGAAACCCACAGCAAATCGTGGAAAGTTGAGAAACACACCTTGTTGATCGGAAACGCGCGAAATTTCAAACCCCGCTCCCACCCGGCATCGCTCGCGTGCGCTTGGTGACTGTTACACTTCCTTGCAAGTGTAACACGCGCCACCTAACTACTTGACGCGCAATGAGTCACGTTGCGGGGCATAAATGCTCTTTTGCAGTTCGTGCATCGTCTGTGCGCAAGGGCGCAGGCGTGCAAATGCCGTAGCGAGATGGTCGCGCTAGGGAACAGGCGAATGTAAAAGCAATCTGAAAAAACGCGGCGGTAGAGATACACCGGAAAACCACTTGTCGGAACACCCCGCATTCCTCCGAATTCCAAGCGTCAGCAACACACTAATCATCGCTGGCATCTCATTTTCACCATCGCTGCCGCGTGACCCAAAAAAACGGGTGCGATACTACTTTTGATACTACTCGGCGGATTTGGCGGCGGGCAGAACGTGAGAAACCCTTGTAAATCTGGCGCGTCCGGCAGGACTTGAACCTGCAACCTTCTGATCCGAAGTTATTTGCTTGACAGTTTTGACGGGTTGCCTAAGATTGCCTCATGCAGCGAGAAAAACAAGCAAAAATGCCTATGAAAACAACATTAAACGGCAATCCGACAAAACCCGGCGCAACCCCGATTACAACGGGTCGCAACCTGAAAAGTGGCAGCAAAGTGGCAGCACAAACCAACGGCCACGAATCCGCAAAATGGGCGGGCCGCTGGTCGAACCTCGCCGCCGACCACGTGAAGCGATGGGAAAAGCGCCTCTACGTGCCGACATCCGGCCACGAGGGGGATGTCGTTGAAGCCCGTCGCCTTGCTGTGCGGATTCAACACCTGGGCAGGCGCGAAGAATTCCGATTTGAAACCACGAACCACCAGGCTGCCGCCATTCAAGCACTGGACGTTTTCCGTTTCCTCAAATCGAATGGCTGGCAGGCCACGCTCGCCAAATACAAGCCCGAAGTCGAAAAGGTGAAACTCAACACCACGATTAGCGACTACCTCGCCGCTGTCCATGATACGAACCGGCTCCGCTCCCGCACTTTTTTGAACTACCAAAACGCCCTGCGAACCATCGCCGCCGAAATCTTCGCAGTGAAGCTGGACAAGGGCGCGTCGAAATTCGATTACCGGAGCGGCAACTGCGAGCAAAGCGGGCGCGCCACATGGGTTGGGAAGATTGACGCGCACAGGTTGGGCGAACTCACGCTGGAAAAGGTCACGGATTGGAAGCGCAAGCGCGTCGCCCGCGCCGGACACTCGCCCGCTGCCATCGCCTCGGCCAAGCGCACGGTCAACTCTTACATTCGCTGCGCTCGCTCGCTTTTCGCGCCCGGCATCATCCGCGAAGTAAAAGGGTTGACGCTGCCCGACACGCTGCCCTTTGCCGGCGTTGAACTCGAAGAAACCGGCTCGACCAAATACGTCAGCAAGATCAACGCACAAATCCTTATCGCCGCCGCGAAGCGCGACCTCAAAACCAATGACCCGGAAGCCTACAAAGCATTCCTGCTCGGACTGTTTGCCGGACTGCGAAAAGCGGAAATTGATTCGTTGGAATGGCGGATGATTGATTTTTCGGCAAACCTCATCCGGTTGGAGCAAACCGAATGGCTGCACCTAAAAACCGACGATTCCGCCGCCGAAATCACCGCTGACCCCGAAGTGCTGGTCGAGCTTCGCGCCATGATTCCGAAGCCTACCGACAAGCCTGCGCAATGGTCGCAATTCGTTCTCATCGGCCATCGTCCGCCGCGTCCCGAATCACCCCGGCCTTATTACCGCTGCGAAGAAACATTCGAGCGGCTCAATGCCTGGCTGCGGAGCAAGGGCATCACCGCCAACAAACCGCTGCACGAACTGCGCAAGGAACTCGGTGCCCTGATTGCGACCGAGCAGGGCATTTACGCCGCCAGCCGTTTTTTGCGGCATTCGGACATCTCCACCACCGCGCGCCACTACGCCGACCACAAGACGCGCATCAGCGTCGGTTTGGGCAAATACCTCGACACGTCGGCCAAACCTGTTCCACAATCGGTCGCCGTGTGACTGCCACTTGCACAAATTTGCCGCATGGAAACGCAAACATCGCTGACAACGAATTCATGCCGGACGTTTGCGCGGTTTTTCAGCATTGGGAAGACTTGGCGGCACGACCGGCAACAGACAGGCAACTTGCCAAAATCTGGCCGCCGTGGAATGCACTGCCACCGGAGATGGTCCACGAGGAGAAGCGCAAGATTCTCTCATTGGACAAAAGAAGCAAGTATGACCAAAACCCGGTTTGGCTTGCGTCGCTTCGGAAATTGCGTCGCCGCTTCGCCTACCTGCCTTTGGATGGCCATAAATTCAATCAAGCACTGATACAAGTCCAGCGTTGGTCGTCGCTGGCGCAATTTTTTCAGACAACGATGGCGCTTCACAAAGGCCTCGTTACCCGCCAATGGGCCTTTGCGGAAGCTGATGCCGATGCCTCTGGCCGGATCGCCATATTCCGCGCCGTGCGGGAAATCGAACTGACGCATCCGGGTTTGCTCAAGTCCATGAGTCCAAAACTTGCTGACATCGCCTATTTCGATTCCCGCTACGCCGCATACTCCAAAACCCGCGCGGATGCCCTCGCTGCGCTTGCCAAGATTCTCTACAAAGTGCCTGGGATGCTAACGGGCAAGCGTCTGCCGTTCGATGAAGTTGCCCTCGGCGTCCCGAATCCGCCGAATGACGTGCCGCGTCATCTCTACATCGCACGCCTCGACGCGCTCGGCATTTGCAGCCAGGAAAGATTGAAGGAATTTCTGCGCGAAGAACTCCCGAAATTCAGCCGGGAGAAACGGCAGCAGTTTTACCGCATGAGCCTCAAGCCGCGCTACGGCAAGGAACCATACGCCGCACTCCGCGTCTGGCTCATGGATAATCGGCCGATTTTTGAGCACGAACAATTTGCGTGGCAGTGGGGTGACATTCAATCTGTGGCGGCAGAGAAGGGCATTGACTGCCCGCGCCCGTCAATCAAGCAATGGGCGTCCAGCAACCGGCTCGGCCTTCGCGTGAAACGGGGAACCGCCACGGTTGACGACGCCCGCATTGCGCGCTCAAGGCCGCTGCTGTCTCCTGCTCCGGTCTTCGGCGACGTGCTCAAATCCGCTTCCGCGTAGCCTCCCGATTCGTCGTCTTTCTCGCCTGCGAATTTTTACCATTGGGATTTTGCCAAGTTGCTCTGCGTCGTGTCTTGTCTGGATACGCAACGATGCGTTGTGTGAACAAAATCAAGACTATGAAAGAGCAAAAACAAAAATTGGCCGATGGCGTGGCGGCTGCCGGGAATATCCGCGCCACGGATGGCTCGGCACATTTCACACCCTCACAGCTTGCCCGGCGGTGGGGCTGGCATGTTGAAAGCGTGCGGCGCGCCATTCGCCAGCGCCGAATTGAATCCGTGGTGATTTCCCGCCGCCGCCTCGTGCCGGTCGTTGAAATTGAAAGAATTGAAACCGAAGGCCGTATTGCTCGCGCCGCGTGAAATACACCCTCGTAGTGCGCCAAATCCGCCGCGCTTGAAACCTACCACGCAACCTACCCATGAGCATGAATAAAAAACCTCGTGTGCCCCGCTCCGGCAATTACCTGCAATTCCCGCTTTGCGCCCTGGCCTACGGCAAGTCGGAACATGACCGGCTCAATGCGATAATCTCCTATGGGCTGGTTGAAACAGGCAAAGTTTTCTGGTCCCGCGCCACTGACGCGCAACGTGCCGGTTATTTGAATACTTGGTCTGTTGTTAAATGTCTGCCACCCGATTTCGACTCGTGCAACCCGCTGCACGTTGTCGCGGTTCTCGGCGCGCGTGTAATTGGGATTGAGATTTACTCCGCCGTTGAAACAGTGACTCCATACGAAGCCTTGCGCCATTTTTTCGACAAATATCAGGCGCGAAACGGCACTGACGCAACGGTTAGATTGAGGCGGGATTTCGTTTTTGAGGCGCGCGATGCAAAGGGAATGACGCCCCGTGAACTGGCCGTGCTTGCCGCCATTTACAGCGTGATCGGAAAAAAGCGCTATCCGGTGCGTATTACCAGGGAAACCATCATTCATCGTGCCCTCGGCTACCGGAGCAAGGAAATCGCGATGCGTGAGCACTCCCGCCGTTCTGACGGCGCGAAATTTTTCACCGAATGGAAATTGCGTTGCACCATTGATTCGCTCGCCGCGCGGAAATTTTTTCGGCAGTTGACCTATGGCCAGCGCCAGACTTTTTACACAAACCGCATGGACGAAGCCGAATTCCGCGCCGCGCTAATCGCGCGCAAGACGCGCCATTCTACTTTCAAACGGACGCAGCGGCGCAAAAATGAAAGCCTTACCAACACCATCCGCAAGCTGCGGCGCAAGCCAGACGGCCAGTAGCCGCTGGCGCGGCTCAACGCTGCCAAAAGCTTCTGTTGAACGTCTGCCGCTGCCCCGCAACAAACTCAACGGATCGCCTCGGCTTCACCTCCGCTTTAATACAATCGTCTTCCAAATACAAACTCCTTGAACACAATCGTTGGAATACAATCAGAGGCAACAGCGGTGCTGTTGTTCTTCTCTTGTTGAATCCGGTTGAATCAGACGGAGTGGCGCTCCTTTTGTCGGGAACTTTCTCCCGGCCAATGGGTCTAAACCCGCCGAAACCGTCCCTGCTTGGGTCAATAGCTTTCCGTCCTCGGTTGCGTGCGTTGTTTGCTTGAACTCTGCGTGAAACTGACGCCGTAAGAATCACCGCTGCCAACTCGCTCCGGCATTCCACAAGTTTGAACTCTGCCCGCTGCCACGAAAAAAGCTGTGCCGGAGTCACCGCCCCGCTGCCGGTTCAAGCGGCTTGCCCTGCCTTTCCTTTTCCGTCCAGACATTCGGACTGGATCGAAAAAACCTCGCGGCGCGGTTTGCGGCATTAGCCACCCGGAAACTTCTCTGCCGTCTTGCGATTGGTGCTGGCGGCTTCTAAACGGCGGAGTTCGGAGCTGTATCTCGCCAAGTTTGCCAGTTCCCTCCGGTGGCGCCACTGAAGATACTTCTCCTTCAGCGCCGGGTCGTCCAATTCCGGCGGCGGTGTCGGATCGAGCGCCAGCGCTTTCCTGATGCACTCGAACAACCGCTCCTTTTCTGCGGCTGGCGGCGGCGGATCGTTGTAGTTAAGCGGCGCGCCAGGGTTTGGCAGCATCGGCACTCGGTCCGGCCTCGCCTCAATGCACGCCATTGAACCGTCTGGCAGATGTAGGATGCTGCTGCCGTCCGCAAATCGGCTCCGTCTCGGCTTCGCGTCGGCTTGGTTTTGGTGCTGCGGGTCACTGCTCATTGCTCGTGTGGCCATCTTCGCGCCTTTTGCCAATCCGCGCAAGCTGGCTCACCGGCCAAAAAATCACGCGCGGCGACCAAGATTGCCTTGCCACGCCGCGCCTTGCGCATTACAACACTCGCGACAGTCCAAAACGAATGTAGAACCAAACAAAATCAATTTTGCGTAGCTAGGCTACGGTCTCATTCCAAAACCGCGAAATTTCCGAGTGTAGAAACCAGCCCAAGCACGCGCCCCATCGGGCGCGGCTTGGCGCATTTTCTACACGGGCGCTTCGCGGTGCCTGGAATGAGGGTGCGTTGAGTCCGCGCCTCTTTATTGTCACCGTTCCGCCGTCACCACTTCGCCGAATTAAACCCATTGGACAACTATGAAAAAACTGCTTCGGCACACACAAATCTCTGAACACATAAAACCCACGCTTTCGATCTGTTTCGCCCTCACGTGCGTTCTGCTCTGCGGATGTCTGCTCGCTGGTTGCGTCACCAATACTTCATTGAACTGGATTCCTTATCGCGGGTCGCAGCAAGATTGGCCCGTCAATACCGGGACATTTGGACAGGAAATCAACGGCATTCTGTGTTATTACGATTATCCAGAGAAACCCTACACAGTTCTTGCCACAACGGTTAGCACCGGGCGAACCGGAAAATGGCTGGCACAAACAGCCCGAGAACACGGCGCGGACGCCCTTATTATTCGTAGTGTGAAATCTTACAACCTCGGAACTGTCTATTTGCCTGGCAATAGCTTTACCTATGCAACAGGCGGCCAGAATTGGGCAAGTGCTTCAACCTACAACTCTCCCGGTGTTGCCGTTCCCCGCACGGAAACAGTTGTCGTCACATGGGCAATTAAATTCAAAACACAAAAGCAAGCGCGATTGGATGATCTCAATAAATTCTTGGAATGGGCGCAGGCAAACACGAACGGCACGCCTGAATTTCCGGCCACAAATGGTTTGCCGGAGCAACCGGCTTATAGTGCCCAACAAATAATGGACGCCATCGCGCGGCGCACCCTAGAACGCGATGCATTGATTCTCGAAGTCTCCACCAATTCCCCCTGATTCACCTTCATCAACTCCCTGAAAGAGAAAAATCCCCCATTTGCTTGACGCTATGGCAGACATCCAGCCCAAAACACCAGATGATGTTCGTGCCGCTTTCGACAATGGCACTGTTGTAAATGCGTCACGAAAAGAGTTGGAGCAACTTTTACTTGCCAATGGCCGCGCCAGAATTCTCCACGGCGCAAACCAAGCAAGAGCGTCGGAGATGGGTGAAACCATGCGCCAGTTGCTCGCTGCTCGCCAAAGCGAGGAGATACAGAACAAGTCTGCTTGGATTGCGACCATCGCGTTGATTGTGGCGATTGCTGCGTTGTTTTGTTCGGCGATTCAGGCGTATTACACAGTTGTTGGAGCGCATCGTGCCGCCACTTCGCCGCCAGCACTTGGAACACCAACGACAAAGCAGTAACGGTATGTTTAAGCGATTATTCCAATCACTGGGTTTTTGGAAAAGCCGAATAAACCGGACTCTACGTGGCTGGACAAAAATCCGTGAGGAATGGCGCAAGCTCGCAGAAAAGGGAAAAACAAATTCCGACGAACTTTGGAAAGTTGTCAAAGGCTACAGTATTGAGGACTGTATCAAGCGTTACGACCAATCATCGCAGAAAGACCGGGATGCAGTTATAGATGCCTACTTGCAGAAGGACTTCAGTGGTAATCCTGTCAAGCAACTGGCACAGGAGGCACATCGCCTGTGGCGAACAGGTCAAAAATTGCAAGCCTTGGAATTTTTCAACCGTGCGGTAGATCAGACGCCCGATGACGCCATACTTCTGTTGAATCGAGCAAATTTGCATACGGAGTTAGGCAATGTGAACGAAGCGTTACATGATTTTGAAAGAGCGAGGGCCGGGCATCCACGTTTGCCAGAACAATTGTTTGGCAATCAGGAAGGATTGCAGAACATGTCGCCAGCAGGAATTGAGTATTTTATTCAGCGACGCAAGGATGCACGATGAGGCTGACGACCATTATCGGGACGAAACCCTAACCTGCAAACCGAAAGCACGAACCAATTTCCCCCGCGCCGATTTTTTGAACGGCGGCACGCCCCGCCGTGATGCCGCCGCACTTGGCAGACTCCCGAAACGGAGTCCACCACTTGCCCCTTTAGCCAAAAATCTCCACGCGGATGAATCCATCGCGCCAGGCTACCCCGCCCGGCGTGCTCGCATCCCCCCCGCCCCCGGTCGCAGTCGTGTTCTTTCCAATTCACCTCCGCGAGCGGCACCGGGATTGTGAACGGCAGAGCGCAGACTTGTCACGCATCCCGAAGCGAGCACGCAGCGCAAAGAAAAAGTTGCTGGAACACTCCGCAAACCACTGTTCGACCGCCCGCGCAGGCAAATTGAACGTTCGCGGCGATAGAAATGGGGACTTGAAAAGTGGCAGCAAAGTGGCAGCAATGAGATTTTTTCTTATCGAAATCGAGATGTTGTAAAACGCTAAAAATCATTGCAACCATTGAACAAAGTAGTTGGCGCGTCCGGCAGGACTTGAACCTGCAACCTTCTGATCCGAAGTCAGAAGCTCTATCCAATTGAGCTACGGACGCATAATGAAATCAATGCTTCTGATTGTGTATTACTAAAAAGAATTGACTTTGTCCTACTTTCTGTCCTACTTTGGAATTGTGAAAGTAAACCGATGGCAACAAGTAAAAGACCGAGCCAACCGCAGGGCACGCGGCTTGTGGAAAAGGAATGGCTCATATTATGTTCAAACTACAATTACAGACCCGTCAACGGGTCTGAAAAAGGTTAGCAGACTACGTTTGGTGGACGCAACTGATATTGACACAGCCAAGACAGAGGCCGGAAAGTTGAGACAGAAAATCGCAGCCGGTGAAACCATTCACGGCAAATATGGGCCGACATTTTCCGAATATCGGGAACACTACATCACGACGACAGTGAACAAGAAACCCAAGACGCTTTACAACGAAAATTATTTCTTGAAGGCGTGGCAAAAATTCTTGGGCGAGGATATTAAAATCGGCTCAATCACAAAACAGAATGTTTTGGCTTTCCGCGTGAAGCTCATCAAAAGCAAATACTCCCCCAGAACGGTCAATCTCCACGTGGTCACGCTGCGTAATCTTTTCAAGATGGCAAAGATTGAAGGCTACGTTAAAGCACTGCCCACGGATGGTGTCACACAAATGAAGATTGACCACACAGAACGAAAACTTTTGACCAACGGCCAAATTAACGCAGTGTGTAAAGAGGCTTTGTCCAAGCACAAAAGGGGCGGTCAACAGTTCGCAGATTTCATCCGATTGCTGGCCTATTGTGGTGGCAGAACATCGGAAGTGTTAAAATTGACGTGGGCTGACGTGGAATTCAAAAACAAGGTTCTGGTGTTCAAGGGCGTGAACACAAAGAACGGTCAGACACGCCGGGTGGATTTCAACACAAAACTACAGAGCCACCTTGAAGCCATGTCCAAAAGGAAAACCTCTGATGCCTTGTTTTCGTCCAGCCGAACAGATAATCCTGTGACCTCATTCAAAACTATCCTGCGGAGGATTAGAACGGATTTGGATTTACCGTTTTTAACTTTACACCTGTTGCGGCATTATTTTGTTTCAGTGTGCGTGATGGCGGGGATTGATTTTTTGACGATTGCCAAGTGGGTTGGACATAAAGACGGTGGGGTTTTGATTGGAAAAACCTACGGTCATTTGAGCCGAGAACACACGGTATTACCGGGTGAGCACAGACGAGCAGGGGCTGGACGGCAACGGAATGGTGGCCCAGCGCGAAGTCGTTCGCCGGTTCGTTGAAAACCAGAACGGTGTTTTGGAAATGGAATTCAACGAAGTGGAAAGCGGCAAGTGGACGGATGGCGATAGACCCCAGTTGGCGGCGGCGCTGGATTACGCCAAGAAACACAAGGCAACGCTGGTCATCGCAAAACTTGACCGATTGGCGCGAAACGCCGAATTCCTTTTGAGGCTCCAAAACAGCGGCGTTGACTTCGTTGCCTGTGATTGCCCAACCGCTGACCGTTTTACCGTCGGCGTGTTGTAGGGGTTTTACCGTCAACACGTCAAACCCCAAGCCAGACCGATTGAAACCCCTATTTCTTAAAAAATGTTCGTCTGTCCTACTTTCTGTCCTACTTTGGTTGTTTAGACCTATTGTTTTAGACCATTGAAACATAAGCACTTAACTTGTTTTTAGAAAATGCGTAAATTGTTGGCAATTATTATGATAAATAGCGAATAATGCTTGAAATCAATCAGTTATGACGGATGACAAAATCTAATCCGAAGTCAGAAGCTCTATCCAATTGAGCTACGGACGCCGCCCCCCAGTCTGCCGATTTTTCGGCGGCAGTAAAAGCGGATTGTGCGCGCCGGTTGACTTGGCGAACGGGTTTGTTAGCGTGGCGCAACAGCATGGCAAAAAAGCCGTTTGAACGTCTCGTTAAAATTTTGACCGGCATTCACACCGGCGCGGAAGGCGAATTCAGCCGGCTCGAACGCTTCGCGCATTTTTGGGCGCTGGCGGTCAGAAGTTTTGTGCGCAATCGCTGTCCCGTCCGCGCGGCGGCGCTGTCCTATACCTCGCTGCTGGCGCTTATTCCACTACTGGCGGTGGCGATCAGCGTTACCAGCAGCCTGCTCAAAAGCGAAGGCGAGGAAAAAATTTACGAGGCGATTGACAAACTCGTCTCCGATATCATGCCACCCGCCGGGTCGAATACGAATGCCGCCCCCGTTTCGCTGAATCTCAGTCACGGCAAGCCAGGGGTGCCGACCCCGACGAATTCCGAAACGGTTGGAACCCCGGCCAGCTCCGTTGCGGAAACCAACGTGGTGGTGGCCGCCGCCGGGGCCGGGGATCGCGTGGCCAACGCGCAAAAGGAGGCGGCCCGCAGCATTCGCGAGTTCATCGAGAAAACCCGCAGCGGCACGCTCGGCGTGGCCGGGACAGTCCTGCTCATCTTCGTGGTTTTCGCCCTGCTCGGCCGGATTGAGGAGACCATGAACGACGTCTGGGGCGTCACCCGCAGCCGGAACTGGCTGACCCGGATCGAGCACTACTGGTTTGCCGTCGGACTGGTGCCAATGCTGCTGATCGCCGGCCTGATTCTCGCCTCGGGCCCACGGTTCGCCGGCGTGCGGCACTTCGTTGAATCCATGCCGCTGCTGAGCGGGGTGGTTTTTAAATTTCTCCCGCTGGTCCTGCTGTGGCTGGCTTTCGCATCCTTCTATAAAATCATGCCGAACACCCGGGTCTGCTTCAACGCGGCGCTGGTCGGCGGGGTCGTCGGCGGTTCGCTCTGGTACTTGAACAACGTCTTCGGCTTCCTCTTCGTTTCGCGCGTCTTTTCCAACAGCAGGATTTACGGCAGCCTCGGCCTGGTGCCCGTGTTCATGATTGGACTTTATTTTTCGTGGCTGATTCTGCTCTTCGGCGCACAGGTCGCCTATGCCTTCCAGAACCGGTCCGTCTATTTGCAGGACAAGCTCGCGGAAAATGTGAACCAGCGCGGACGCGAATTCATCGCGTTGCGGCTGATGACGGGCGTCGGGCTGCGGTTCCAACACGGCCTGCCGCCAGCCACCATCCAGGAAATTTCCACCGAACTGGGCATTCCCAGCCGGCTGGCGCAACAGATTTTGCAGACACTGCTCGCCGCGAGGCTCGTCACCGAAGTCGGTGGCACAGAGGGCGCTTACGTGCCCGCGCGACCGCTTGAAACCATCAACGCCTACCAGATTCTCCACGCCCTGCGCACGGGCACCGGACAGGAATTGCCGATGCGTGACGAACCGGCGCGTGCGGAAGTCTATGGCGAGTTCGCCCGCATCGAGGAAGCCGAGCGTCAGGCCGCGTCGTCTGTGACGATGCTGGCGCTGGTCAATCGCGCCCAGGCGCGGCCGGAAATTGCCGCGCCGCCGGGATTGAAGGCCGTCCAGCCGCGCGGCCCCGCCGTTGAGGGGTAAATCTCAAAGCTTCGCAATAAACCGTTTGAGGCGGTTCATCGCTTCCTTGAGATTGTCCATGCTGGTCGCGTAGGCGCATCGGATGAAGCCTTCGCCACATTCGCCAAACGCCGTGCCCGGCACCGCCGCCACTTTTTCCTCGTGCAGAAATTGCATGGCAAAGTCTTTCGACTTCATCCCAAACTTCGCCACGCTGGGAAAGGCGTAAAACGCGCCCAGCGGGCGGTGGCATTCGATGCCCATGCCGGCAAATGCGGCGGCGATGAAATTCCGGCGGCGACGGTATTCGTCCACCATTTCGCCAATGTCCATATCCGGGCGGGCGAGCGCTTCGATGGCGGCTTTCTGTCCCATGGAAGAGGCACACAGCATCGTGTATTGGTGGATTTTCATCATCGCCTCGACGAGTTCCGCCGGGCCGCAGGCGTAGCCGAGGCGGTAACCGGTCATCGCCCACGCCTTCGAGAAACCATGCAGGAAAATCGTGCGATCGCGCATCCCCGGCAGGCTCACGATGCTCGTATGCGGTGAATCGTAGGTCAGTTCGCCGTAAATTTCGTCGGTGACTACGATGAGGTCATGCTCGCGCGCGAACGCGGCGATGTCCTCCAAATCCTGCCGGCCCATGACCGCGCCGGTGGGATTATTCGGGAAATTCAGCATCAGCACCTTCGTCTTCGGCGTGACCTTCGCGTCCAGCATCGCGCGCGTGAGGCGGAATCCGTTTTGCGGTTTGGTCTCAACGGCCAGGGGGACGCCATGCGCAAAGAGAATCGTCGCCCGGTACGACACGTAGCACGGCTCGTGGTAGAGCACTTCGTCGCCGGGCGTGATGAGCGCGCGCAGGGCGAGGTCCAGCGCCTCGCTCACGCCGACGGTGATGAGAATTTCGTCCTCCGGATTGTATTCCGCGCCGAATTTTTTGCCGACGTATCCGGCCAGCGCCTTGCGGAGTTCAAGGTACCCGTAGTTGCTGGTGTAATGGGTCACGCCGCGCTCGAGCGCGAACACGGTGGATTCCCGCACGTGCCAGGGCGTGTCAAAGTCCGGCTCGCCGATGCCCAGACTGATCACATCCTTCATCGTGCTGACGATGTCGAAGAAGTCGCGGATGCCCGAGCGCGGGATGTCGCGCACCGTCGCGTTGATGCGGTTATGGAGCGACACTGAGTCTTTCTTCGGCATGGCCGGATTCCATCAACACCCCGAGGCGTTTGTAGGTTTTGAGCATGAAATGGGTGGACGTGGACAGCACGCCTTCGAGCGGGGAAAGGCGTTCGCTGACAAACGCGGCCACCTCGCGCAGGTTGCGGCCCTCGACGAACAGCAGCAGGTCGTAGGCGCCGCTCATGAGATACGCCGAGCGCACCTCGGGAAAACGGCTGATTCGGGCGGCGATGGTATTGAACCCGCCTTCGCGTTGGGGTGTGACCTTTACCTCGATGACGGCTGTGACCGTGTCGAGATCAAGTTTATCCTCGTTCAACACGGCCTGGTAGCCGCGGATGACCCCGCTCTTTTCGTATTGGGCGATGCGCCGGTCCACCTCCGCGACAGAGAGGTTCAGCATTCTGGCAATGTTCTCGCGCGACTCGGTCGCGTTAGCCTGCAAAACTTTCAACAGTTCATCCATAATTCACCTCGTGGTGAGATGGACGGTAAAATAGCGGCTCGCGGCGGCCCGGTCGAGCGGAGAAACAACCCAACGCCTGCATCAGGCCGTCAATCGCTTCTGAAGCATCCCCCGCCATTCGTCAATCGCCTTCGAACCTGTAAACTCCACCGCACGGGCTGCGGCTGTCTGGTAGAATTCCATCAGGTCGGCGCCACGGAGCCTCTTAATTTGATCAATAAAGCCAAGCTCATCCAGAACCTGGTTCTTGATGACGACGGGAATTTCGCGAGCCGTAAGTCCCGGTTGCGCAAGTCCGAGGCCGGACCGGATCTTCCTTCCGCCCCGGAAGATCAGGTCAAACAAGTTCCCGTCATATTTCTCCTCAACATAGGCCCGCGCCGTGCCCAAAAGGAACTCCGTTGACTCGGTCCGATCGGAAAGCTTGATGATGTCCATCCCCGCCTCGCGATAGGCAGAAACGTCCTCGGGTCTTATAAACGGACTGCGGAGGAACTCAACCGGTTCCGACAGAAACGTGTACGAACAACGCATCAGGAAGGGGTCCTGCTTGACCTCCGGGTCGCCCGTTTCCTGCGATGCGCGTCCCGAGTATTCGTAGTGGGCAACCCGCCGCGGGCAATGATCGAGGCAGGCGATGTTCGCGTAGAGTTCCAATTCGCAGCGGACTGCCCGGCGGATGGCGCGCAGCGAATCGAAGTCCCGGTTGATGGTGAACGGATTGAGGTTGATGACGTCCACACCGAGATCCTCGAACTTCCTCGCGGCGGCCACTGTGTCCACTCCGGCAATCAGAGAGACGTTCAATCTGAAATCAGGAAACTCCCGTTTAACGAATTGCAAGAGGAAGGGATGTGCGATGGTGATACCGCTCACGCCGCAGCCCGCAAGATACTCCAGGAAATTGGAAACCTCCCGCAACCAGCCGGGGTCTTGCTCCCGTCCGCCAAAGCCGGGGGCGTTCATAACGTAATTAAAGCGCAGGCCGAGTTGACGCGCACGGCGCACATGCCGCTCAAAAACATCCGGGTCAACCTGCGGCAACCGGTACGCCGGGCGCCCGTGCCCGGTGATGCTGGTCCGGTGCGCGCCGTAAACTTCCGAGAAGCGCGTGTGGCTGTGGGCTCGATTGAGCGAAACCAGTTCATTCAACAGCGCGTCGCTCCAGGACGTGGCAATCGAATACTGCAACGGCGGGGCCTTTCCCGCCGGGGCCATGCCTCCATCCGAATGGGGTGCGGCGAATTTATTTCTCGCCGGATTCATGGCTTGGACGGTATTCCCGCTTTGATGGGTGTCAATTCAAAAGCCAGCGGCGTGGCTTGCGCCGAGGCGACCGGATTTCTTTTAGGTTGCCACGGAATCACCGTGAAATATTATCACGGCCGTAGACCGGTATGGCCAAAACCGAATCAGAAGACAGGAATCAGCCCGGGAAGTTTGCCGCTCCAAACCGGGAACAGTAAAACCATGACGACGAATACAAACAATCCCGGACCCATCCGGTTGACAAGTTACCTGCCCGGAAATAATCCGGGGCCGCCGCCTGTCAATTTCCGCGCCCGATTGCTGCTCGGCGTCCTGGAAGGAACCGGCGTCGGACCACAGGTCATCAAAGCCACCTTGCGGGTCTTGAAAGCGGTCGAGCAGGCTATGAATCTCAAGTTCGAAGTGCGGCATGGCGGGTTTATTGGCGAAAAGGCCGTGGCGTCCTGTGGCAAATGGCTGCCCGAGGACACCATGGAATTTTGCGCTGACATTTTTCAGGTAGGAGGCGCCATTCTCAGCGGCCCGGGCGGCGGCCGCTATGTTTACGATTTGCGGCGGCGTTTTGATTTGTTCTGCAAATTTGTTCCGGTGCAGCCCGCGCCGGAACTGGCACGCGCCAGCAGGATCGCCCCGCGGTTCCTGAAAAATGTGGGTATGCTCATCGTGCGCGACAACACCGGCGGCGTTTATCAGGGCCGCTGGAGCGATCGCGCCACCGACAAGGGCCGGCTCACGGAACATTCGTTCAGTTACAGCGAAGCGGAAGTCCATCGGCTGGTCGAAGTGGCCGCGCGCGCGGCGGCCGACCGCCGGGGCAAACTGCATATCATCGTCAAGGATGGCGGCGTCCCCGCCGTCAGCGCGCTCTGGCGCGATGTCGGTGGCGCGGTGGCGCGCCGGCACAGGATCGAGGCGTCATTCATGAACGTTGACCTCGCCGCTTACGAATTGATCCAAAACCCGGCGCATTTCGATGTGATCGCCACCCCGAATCTTTTCGGCGACATCCTGGCCGACATCGCGGGCGTTTTGGTTTCGTCGCGCGGCGTGACCTTCTCCGGCAATTTCGACGCGCACGGCCACGGCGTCTATCAAACCAACCACGGCTGCGCCCATGACCTGGCCGACACGGACACCGCAAATCCCGCCGGGCAAATCCTTTCGCTGGCGATGCTGTTGCGCGAAAGTTTCGGCATGGACGAGGCCGCTGCACTGATCGAAAAATCCCTCGCCGCAGCCTGGCGCGCGGGTTGGCGCACCGCCGACCTGGCCGAACCGGGTTGCCGGATTCTGGGCACGAACGCCATGGCCGACAAGGTTGCCGAACAGGTCCTGCATTCGGCGGAAATCCTGCAGCTGGCATGAAGCCCGTGTTGCTGCTTGTTGATTTGCAAAACGACCACCTGGCGGCACCTGAACTCCAGCCGCCAGCCGATGCCGTAGTCACCCGCGCGGCAGAATTGCTTGATCATTGCCGGCGCCACCGCATCCCGATCATCCATGTCTGGACCACCCTCCGCCGCGATAAGGACCGGCGGCTGCCACACTGGGAACGAGCGGATCGTTGGATGTGCGTCGCCGGCACAAGCGGACATCAACCTCCCGCCCGGCTGCAGCCGCGAGCGGGCGAGATCATCATCCACAAAACCGGCTTCAACGCGTTTGCGAGGGCAACGCTTGATGCCACGCTCCGGCGGTTGGATTGCGACGCGGTGATTCTTGCGGGCGTTCAGCTTCACACCTGCGTCCGCACCGCTGCGGCCGAAAGCCTTGAACGCGGCCTTCAGGTTTTCATTGCCGAAGACGCCGCCGGCAGCAACGACCCGGTTCACGCCGCCGCCGTCCGCCGCTGGTTGGCGGAACGCTGCGTTCAATTTGAACCGGTGAACGCGGTGCTGTCGCGATTGGGGGGGAATGGGCCGTCAACCCCGGTCCATCGCTCGCCGCGCGAAATGGAAAAAGTTTTATTTGAAGTTCCGATTGCCGACGCAGGTGAAATTGCGGCGGCGGCTTTGCGTGCGCGAAACGAGTGGGGAAAATGGCGACAAACAAAATTTTCGTCGCGCCTTAAACTTTTTGAAAGGGCCGCGGCGCGATTGGAAGCCGCCGCGCCAAAACTCGCGCGGCAAATGGCCGCTGAAATCGGCAAACCGCTTTCGCACGGACTCGAAGAAGTCCGCCGTGTGGCGGTGAACATCCGCGACGTTATTCGCCGCGCCGCAAACTTTAAACTCCAGACGCGCGCGGCCGCCGGCATGGTGCGCCATCAACCGCTCGGCACCGTCGCCATTATTTCGCCGTGGAACAATCCGGTGGCGATTCCCGTCGGGAAAATTGCTCCGGCCCTGGTCTACGGCAACACGGTCATCTGGAAACCGGCACCCGCCGCCACGAACATTTCGCGCGCCGTTTTGCAATTGCTGCGCGACTCCGGCGTGCCGCGCGACGCGGTTCAACTTTTGGCCGGCGACCACACCACGGCGCAACAACTGGCCGCGAATGAAAACGTCAATGCCGTCACGCTCACCGGTTCGGCGCAGGCCGGTTTTGCGATTCAGGAAATTTGCGCGCGCCGCTTCGTGCCGTTGCAGGCCGAACTCAATGGCAACAATGCGGCCATTGTCTGGGATGACGCCGATCTGCCGCACGCCGCCGGGCAAGTTGCATGGGGAGCTTTTGGTTTTGCCGGACAACGCTGCACGGCCAATCGCCGTGTGATTGTGTCGAAGAAGAATTTTGGAAATTTATTGCGCGAATTGAAGATCGCCGCCGAAAAACTGGTCTGGGGCGACCCGTTGAGAAAATCCACGGACATCGGCCCGGTAATTCATGCGGGTAAACGCGACGAACACGCCGCGTTGATTCATGCTTCAAAAAATTCCGGCGCGGCACACCGGGTTGAATGGCTTTTTGAGAAACGCGCCCGGGAATCGTGGGTGAAGTCCGGCGCTTATGCGCAGCCGGTGATTGTCGGCTGCGACCGCCCGGAGCATATGCTGGTTCAAGAAGAGACGATGAGTCCGCTGCTCGTGGTGCAACGCGCCGACGATTTCGATCACGCCTTGAAATTGTGCAACGGTGTGCGCCCTGGGTTGGTGGCCGCGCTTTTCAGCCATTCGCCCGAACTTCAGCAAAAATTCCTCGCCGAAGCCCGGACCGGAATCCTTAAGTTTAACTCCGCGACCGCAGGTGTGGATGCGTCATTGCCATTTGGCGGCTGGAAAGCGTCGGGACTTGGCCCGCCCGAACATGGCGAGGGCGACCGGCTGTTTTACACACGGATGCAGGCGGTTTATGGTGCGAAACCACCCGCATAGGCAGCGCGCCATACAGGTTGAACCGCCTTCAAAATTTCACGTCGCCGAGCTTTTTGATTTCCGGAAAGAACCGGTTCATCAGCGGGCGGCAGTGTTGACCGACTTTTCCTTCCAAAAAATCCTGGTCAATTTCATTGATCATTTGCCGTTGCACCGGATTTTGGTATTCGCAAGTCCGATTTAACCGGACGGTGTAGCGGGGCAATCCGGCAAAATCCGCGATTTCATATGCGCGCTGTCTGATCTGATCGGTGCGGACAATCAGAAGTCGTCCTTTTGGAATCGTGGCGAGTACTTTGTCATTATGCGCCGCCCAACGCGCGAGATAGCCGTCGAGCGTGTAGAGGCCGGTTTCTTTCAAGACCTGTTCTTCCGGCGAATAGACCGCGTTTTCGCGGTCGTATAGAAATTTCCTTATTTGTATCCGTCGTGGCTCCGGGCTGGGATTGTGCAAGACGCGCTTGAACTCCGAGTTCAACCACGAGTAGCAATCGCGGATCGTTAACACAAAGCGCGCACCGGAAAATTCTCTTGCCAGAAAGTCGAGGATCAACACATTGAACCATGAGGAATCCACTTCCAAAGCCAGTTTGCGGTCGCGCGCGCGAATCCACCCGCGCAATGCCTCGTCGCCGATGCGGCGGTTGCTCCAGTCAAGGAACATTTCAATCAGTTGCGTCGCCTGCGGTTCATGGCTGGCGGCCACGTTTCGCGAAAACATCGAGCAAAGGGAGTGCGTGCCGCTCTTCGCCGTGCCCACACAATAAAGTTGCGTCCGGCGGACCCTGGCCCGGCCCAGTAGAAGCCTCTTGAAACGGAAAGCACAGCCTGCAATCAAAGTCATAATAGTGGGGCTCTCTGCCCATCAAAATTTTACGGCGTCGAGCGGTTTTTTTCGAGCAGCAACTGCGGCAACCGCCGCTGTTTGCAATGGGTCAATGCGGCTCGACTTTTTTCGTCAGTTGCCGGAAAATTCAAAGTCATGACCGAATCAGAAAATTTATATTCGCCCGCGCTTCAGCAAAAATTCCGCGCCGGAGCCCGCGCCGGAATCCTTAAGTTGAACTCCACGACCGCAGGCGTGGATGCGTCGCTGCCCTTCGGCGGCCGGAAGGCGCCGGGGCTTGGCCCGCCCGAACACGGCGGGGGCGACCGGCTGTTTTATACGCGGAGGCGGGCGGTTTATGGCGCGGACAATTTGCAATGAATCTGGATTTGCCGCACACTCCAAAACAAAATCAGAAACGTGACAGAAGCTGAAAACCATTTTCTCACCAGAATCGGGCCGGGAACGCCGATGGGCAACCTGATGCGGCAGTATTGGATTCCCTTTCTGCAATCCGCGGATTTGCCGGAGAAAGACGGCACGCCGCTGCGGGTGCGTTTGCTGGGCGAAAACCTTGTCGCGTTCCGAAACACGGAAGGCCGGGTCGGTTTGATTGACCACGTTTGTCCGCATCGCTGCGCGTCACTTTTTTTCGCGCGCAATGAAGAAAACGGCCTGCGTTGCCTGTATCACGGCTGGAAATTTGATATCGAAGGCCGGTGCTTGGACATCCCCAATGAACCGCCCGGCAGCAATTTCAACGGGCAAATTCGCATTACCGCGTATCCGTGCGTGGAACAAAACGGCATCGTCTGGACCTACCTGGGGCCGGACCACAACCATCCGCCGCCGCTGCCCGAACTGGGCTGGGCGATGGTTGAACCGAAACAGCGCGGCGCATTGCGCTATCAGCGCGCGTGCAACTGGTTGCAGGCGATGGAAGGAGATTTCGATTCCTCGCACTTGAGTTTTCTGCATCTCGCCTTTGACCCGAAACTCCAGGGCACCGCCGAAAACAAGCAGGCCGGCATTGATTACTACCGGAACATTGCGCGCATGGACAAACAGCCCCTGCTGGAGGTGCAAGATACTGATGTCGGGGTCATGTATGGCACCCGGCGTGATGCCGAGGAAGGAAAGTTTTACTGGCGCGTCACACAATTCATGCTGCCGTTTTATACCAGCGTCCCCGGCTTCGGCGGAAAAAACCGCGACAAAGTATGGGTGCCGCTCGACGACGAACACACCATGGTCTGGGAACCGCACTGGTCTTCAACCCGCGAATTGTCCGAAGAGGAACAAAAAGGCTGGAAAGACCGCGTCGGCCCCAGCGGTTTTCTGCCCGACACGGATGATTGGCTGGGGAAAAAGCGTTTCGCCGCAAATGCGGAGAACGATTATCTGCTGGACCGCCAGCGGCAAAAAAACATCAATTTCAGCGGCATGGAAAACGTCACGCCCATCCAGGACGGTGCAATGCAGGAAAGCATGGGCGCGATTTGCGACCGCACGCAGGAGCATCTTGGCGCATCGGACGCGGCCATTGTGCGTATGCGCCGCCGGTTGCTCAACGCGGCCCGGGAACTGGAAAAAAATAAAATTCCGCCGGGTGTGGAAAATCCCGCGCTCTACCACAAACACGGCGGCCAGTTGTTGCTCACGGCTGCCGACCCCTGGGTCGAAAAGTATGAGGCGAAGATGAGGGCCGATTACGCCGCAGCCCGGTAATCAGGGCAAAACTGCCGTTTTAATTTTAGAGCGCCTGAAACGTATGGATTGGAACGCGTGGTATCAACAATATGACAGTTTTCCGAGCCTGCAGGCACGACTGCGGATTGTCTGCGAGCAGATCGTCGCGACGCTCAACGACTGCCCGCCCGGCCCAATTCAAATCGTCAGCGTCTGCGCCGGCGATGGCCGTGATGTGATCGGTGCGGTGCAAAGTCATCCGAGACGGAATGATGTGGTCGCCTGGCTCCTTGATAATCACGCGGAATCCATCGCGCGCGGCAAGGCGGCGGCGGAACAAGCCGGCTTGGAACGGCAACTTCGGTTCATCGAGGCCGACGCCACCCTGGCGGGCAGTTATGCCAGTGCGGTGCCGGCCGACCTCGTTTTGCTTTCCGGTTTTCTCGGCCACCTGCGCCATAACGATGTTCCCCGCTTGATTGAAAGTCTGCCTATGCTCTGCCGGACCGGCGGTTGGGTCGTCTGGAGCCGGCACCTTGTGATGCATAAGGGCCGCGAGCAGGTCCCGGTGATTCGTGAGCTTTTTCGGCGGACAAGGTTCGAGGAGGTCCACTTCGAAACAACCGCGCCGGACGCTTTTGCCGTCGGCCGCGGCCGCTTCACAGGGCGGGTCAAGCCTTTGGATCCGGCGCGGGTGCTGTTTGACTTCGTCGGCCTTGATCGCCTGTTGCCGGTTCCGCCGCCGACGCATTTGGATTTACCCGGGAGGCGAAATGACTTTCCCGGCGAAATCAACGGAACCGTGGCCGGTGAAAATTTGGGCACCGTGGAACAGTCCGTTCCTGAACGCTTCGCGCAAATCGTGGCCCGGCATCCGTCGCGCCCGGCCATCGGCGCGGGGGAATGGCAGCCGAATTACGCAGAATTGAACGTCTCCGCCAACCGGCTCGCTCGGGCATTGATTGCCCGCGGTAGCGCGGTGGGCGGCCGCGTCGCGTTGCTGATGCGGCACGATGCGCCGCTCATCGCCGCGATGCTTGCCGTTCTCAAAGCCGGGGGAATTGTCGTCGTGCTGAATCCAACCGATCCGCCGGCGCGTCTCAAACAAATTGTGGCGGACGCGGACCCCGGCGCGATGATCACGGATTCGGCAAACCGCGAACTGGCGGCCCAAATCGTTGAAAATAATCAGCGCGTCATTCGCTTTGAAGAACATTCCACCGGCCCGGCTCACGATCCAGACATCAAAGTTGCCCCGTCGGCGGTAGCCTTCATCATTTTTACTTCCGGTTCGACCGGCCGGCCAAAGGGCGTCATGCAAACGCACCGCAGCGTCCTCCATAATGGGTTTCGCCTTTCTCTGGGGATGCGGTTGCAGGCGGAAGATCGAATCTCCTTGCTCGCTTCGCCCAGCGGCGGTCAGGGCTTGAGCACGGTGTGGTGTGCGTTGTTGAACGGCGCGGCATTGTGTCCGTTTCCGGCGATGGAAAACGGTGTCACTGACCTGGCGGACTGGATGAAGGAAAACAAAATCACGGTTTTCGTTTCGTCGGTATCCATCTTCCGCCATTTCCTCCGAACGTTGAAAGACGGCGAAGGCTTTCCCGCCGTGCGGCTGGTGCGATTTGGCTCCGAACCCGCCACTGCGGACGACTTTGCGGCTTATCAGAAACATTTCCCCGTCGGGTGCGTCTTGTTGAACTCGCTTTCCTCGACGGAAACCGGCAATATCACCCAACTCCGCTTCACGCTCAACGACCCGGTTGCCCCCGGCCGGCTGCCGGTGGGATGGGCGGCAGCCGGGATGGAGATTCAGTTGTTGGATGAGCAGGGCCATGAGGTCGGCAACGGTGAAATTGGCGAGCTCGCCGTAAGCAGCCATTTTCTTTCACCGGGTTATTGGCGGAACGAATCATTGACCGCCGAACGTTTTTCAACCCGGCGCGGGCAGGGGGACGTTCGGGTCTTTCACACCGGCGACACGGGCCGCCGCGCAGCGGACGGTTCGCTTATGTTCATGGGGCGCAAGGACACGCGGGTCAAGGTTCATGGCTACCGCATTGAGGTGTACGAAATCGAAGACGCGCTGGTCTATCAGCCCGAAGTGGAGGGGGCCGTTGTCTGCACGCGTGAGGCGCCGAACCATGACATTCAACTCGTCGCCTACGTGGTGCTCCGCGCCGGCAGGAAATGCACTGCGGATACGTTGCGGCGCGTGCTGCGCTCCACGCTCCCCGGTTACATGGTGCCCACCGGCTTCGTTTTCCTCGAGAAATTTCCGCTCACGCCCCATGGCAAAATTGACCGGCAGGCACTGCCGCCGCCTGAAAACCGGCCGCCCCCGAGTCGCGCAGCGAGGCCGCGGGACGTCGTCGAGGCGCAATTGGCGCGGGTCTGGCAGTCGGTCCTGGGGATTTCGCGGATTGGCCGGCACGACGATTTTTTTGATTTGGGCGGCACTTCGATTCAGTCCGCCGAAGTGCTGGCGCGCTTGGAGGAGCTATTCGGCGCGTCCCTGTCGCCTTCAACCCTGGTCGAGTACAGCACCATCGAACGCCTGGCCGGACTGGTCGCCGGTTATGTGGTGATTCCCTCGCCAAGTCCGCTGGTCACGTTGCGCGCGGCGGACGCCGGACGACCGTTGTTTCTCGTTCACAGCGGGCAGGGCGAGGTGACTTCATACGGACTGCTGGTGCGGCGCCTGACGGGACACCCGATTTACGGCCTCCAGTCCGTTGGACTGCAAGGCGAAAGCTGGCCGCTGATGAGCATAGCTGCCATGGCGCGGCGGTATCTTCCGGAAATCATCGCCAAAGACCCAACCGGCCCCTACCTGTTGGGCGCCACGTGCATGGGCGGAATGGTTGCCTTTGAACTGGCGCAAATGCTGGTTCGCCAGGGCCGCAAAGTCGGGTTGCTTGCCCTGCTGGATGTCACTTATCCCCTTCCCAAATGGCAGCATCATGACTTGATCGAGCGGCTGTACGGTCCGATTCGAGATCCGGTGCGTGACGCGTTCCGCATGCTGCGCTGGTTCATCATCCGCGCTGTCGGCTTGGGACACAGTCAGCGCTCGCTGCTCGCCTACCGGCGCTTTGTGGCAAACATGAACAGCCGCGCCAACCGCCGTTACCAGCCGGAATTTTTTCCCGGCACCATCACGCTGTTCCTTACCACCGAATCGAAATTCCCGCGGGAAGATCTTCGTCTCCGGATGCGCCGCTACGCAAAGGAGACACAAATAATCTCCCTTCCCGGCAATCGCTCCGGGCTGTTTGCCCGGCCGGCGGTGGATGAACTGGCGCGGCAATTGCAAGGCGCCCTCGAAGTCGCTGAAGGAAAAAGGCTGTCATGACACCGACCATCAAATGGCGGCAACGATTACAAGAACCCGCTGAATTGCCGGGCGCGGACGAAATCCATCTCTGGCAAACCGAACTTGATGAACCGCGGGTAAACAGCGAAGTTTTATTTAACACGCTTTCGTTTTCCGAACAGGAACGCGCCCGGCGGTTTGTTTTTGAGGAGCATCGCCGGCGTTTCGTTGCCGCCCGGGCCTGGCTCCGGTCCGTGCTCGGCGCCTGCCTGAATTTGTCTCCACAAGCCGTGCCTTTGGCGGCCAATGCCCACGGCAAACCTTGCATCGCCGCGGAAGCCAATCACCCCGGTCTGCAATTCAATCTTTCCCACTGCGCCCGTCTTGCGCTGCTGGCGGTCGCGACGGGGCGGGAAGTCGGCGTTGACTTGCAGGGCACCTGGCGGGAGGCCGCGTGGCCCGCCATCGCCGAGCGCTTCTGCACGCTGGATGAACGGGAACACGTGCAAGCCCTGCCACCGGCAATGCGCGCCCCGGCTTTCGCGGAAATATGGACGCGCAAGGAAGCCGCAGGCAAAGCCGCTGGGGAGGGTTTAACGTCGCGGATTTTCTCCATCGCCGTCGGTCCGGCTGATTGGGGAATGGTTGACTGTGGCGGGGGTTTGTCTGTCTGGTCGCTCCCGGCCCGGGACCGGTTTGCCGCAGCCCTGGCTGTGCGTGAGCCGCTGTGAGCCGCGCGGGTTAACTCCAAATCTGCCGATCGAGCGAACGGTATTGAATGGCTTCCGAAACGTGATCGCTGAGAATTTTCTCCGCGCCGGCCAGGTCGGCAATCGTCCGGGCCACTTTCAAAATCCGGTCGTAAGCGCGGGCGCTCAGGTTCAAATCCGCCATTGCGTTCTTCAATAATTCCTTCGTCGCCTCGTCCAGCTCGCAGAACTGTTTTAACTCGCGCGTGCCCATCCGCGCGTTGCAGGTGATTTTCGGCTTGTGCTTGAACCGTTCGTGCTGACGCCGGCGCGCGGCGACCACGCGCTCGCGGATTTGCGCCGAAGTTTCACCCGTGCGATCGCCGGCAATCTCGCGGAACTTCACCTGCGGTACTTCCACGCGCAAATCAATGCGGTCGAGCAACGGACCGGAAATCCGGCCCAGATAATTCTGGATTTCACGCGGCGAACTTCTGGATTCGTGCGGCATCTTGCCATCCGGCGTGCCGTATGTTGCCTTTTTATGAAAGGGTTGTGAGCGTGTCCCGCAAAGACGTTGCGCCGGTTTGGACTCGCAGTTTTCCAATCGCAAAGGAGCCTACAACCCTTGGCCAACATCTCAGGAAGAAACGGTTCATGGCGGGCATCCGACAGCGGGAAGCCGCTATAAAATTGGGGGTTAGCGCACGAACCTTGAGTCTGTGGGAATGCGACCGGATATACCCGGCCTGGGCTTTCCAGCCGGTTTTAATCGCGTATTTAGGCTATGACCCGTTCACCGACCCAACGCTCGGAAGCCCCAAACGCAACGAACCATCGTGCGTTGCCTTTTTATCAAAGAACGCCCCCGTCACCCTTGGTCAAAAGATAAAGCAACACCGGCTAAAATTGAGGAAAACGCGGAAGCAAATGGCGTTGGAATTGGGCATCAGCGTCAAAACGCTTTGGGGCTGGGAAACAGACCGTTGGCAACCGACTGCCGCATTTTCCAAAATCGGGTGTTTGACGCGGTGACATCCACGACCTAGCTTGCGGCCATGTCCATGGCAAAATTTTCAATTGGCTTGCCACCAAAAAACGCAAACTGCTGGCGTTAATTCACTGATGATGTATCTTGCGCAAATTGCATGGGACGCATCGCTCAAAATGATTTAACAAGCAGCCGCCGCAGTCGTTCAACGTCCAAATTGAGCATTGATCTGCTCAATATTGGCAATTTTGATGCGCCGCTCGGCTGCTACAGCCCATCTGACCTTGATGATGCAGAGCAGTTGTATAGGGCGAACTGCGGCCCTGCTTCCTTTAGCGCCGTGTGCCGGTCGCCGGTCGTAAAGGCGATGCGTTTTTTCTCATATTTTCCAGAACGCGACTGGACAACCATCGGCGACATGCGCCGGGCGTTAACCGAAGCGGAGGTTGAGTTCCTGGACATGGACAGCTCCTTGCCGCAATACGGTCTGGCCCTCTTGCAACTGCGCGTTAATGACCGCCCGCTACACCCGTTTTATTCGCTCCATCAAACCCATTGGGTTGGCGTGTGTGGCGATTGCTTTTACGATGGGAATTGGGGCGGCTGGTTGCCAATTTGGGTTTGGAAAGACCTTGTGTTCTCACAATTGCGGTTTGGGTCGCGGCGGCCCCACCAGTGGAGCGTGCGGAATTCGATACAGCTATTGGAACAGAGGTTTGTTCATGCGGCTTTCGGCCTTTGCAAAATAGAGGCAGACTCGCAACTGACTTCTGCTTGTGCCTTGAAACAAGAGGGCCGCTCGAATCTGGTTGAAACCCGAATTCGGTTTGGCGAGCCGGGAAATCGGTGAACTTTTTGTTGATCCGTCTGGAATACTCACAGAGATTCATTTTGAACCGTGGAATGAGGGATTCAAATGGCTTGGTTGAACTAAATTTCCAACGCGCTTTTCCATCAGGCAGCTCCCTAAATATTTTGCGATTGAACGTGTGGAGGAACGGTTGCGCATCCACGATGGTGGAGGAATCAAAATGCTCCTTCAAAAAGCCCGCATACCTCGCGGCTCCGATCAAAATCGGGTGCAACGGCCTCTTAACATTTAATTGCAGTTCGACGAATCGGTTCAAAGCAGCCAGACCGGTATTCTGAGTGGCATAACCCGTCTGAAACTCCATGCAGACGTGTTTGATTTCGGGGTGATTCCTGATTATGGATTCCCAGACTTGCCAGGTGTGCTCATGAATCGCATTAAGGTGCAGGACAGCGGGAACGCCAGCTTCCGAAGCTCTTTCCGTCACCCGGAGAATTCGACTGAGATTGTAGTTGTGGTGCAAGGGCGGGGCGTCGGAAAAAAATGAAAAATTCGGAACTGTAAAAAGCTGGATGTCCAATGCCTTCAATAATTGCAGAAGTTTTGCATGGCGGTGAAAGCGCCAGAAATCCTCGATCAATTGATCTGGTCCCGGCCCTGTTAAAATGATCTTTGTGTCCTGACGCACTCGTAACGACTCCCGCAGTTCCTTACCGCCATCAGCAATCCATTTGATTCGGTCCTCTGTAGCTGATTTGAACAAACTGTGGAGCGGCAGGGCGATCCATTCTAATTCAAGCGGTCTGGTCTCCGGGAATCCGTGGTAAAAGGTCGGAATGTATTTTGGAAGAATGATGTCGATTGGCCGCAGGGCCGTGTTCAGCTTGCACTTAAATCCGCCCACTTCCAGAACGCGCTCGGCCAGTCGTCGAGAATTGCAAACGCATGTCCACTCGTATTCTTCACATTTCGAGTGATCGAACGCGGGACAGCCGTTCATGCCCCAATAGCCATCAACCCCGTGGCACAGCCCCGGTCTCAAATGGCATTGTTGGCAACCCTCAAAGTTCATCGGTTCAGGATTGGGATAAACTCAGTTGAACGATGAAACTATTGGATAACGCCTGTAGCTCGACGACCACCGCCGGAAAAACTTCGGTGTGAGCAAGGGCCATCATTTTTTTCAGTTCACTCGCATCTAGGGTCATCACAGTTCCGATTTTTTTGTTTTTAAGAACCACGTCAATTTGCCCACCTGTTTCATATAGCAGAACCGGCGTCCCCACTTCGGGCAGTTCGCCGCTCGTGCATTTACAGCGGAACAGGTGTTTAACCGTCTCTGGCGATCCAGAGAAAAGATTTCCAGAGGCGATTTGATCTTCAAACGCCTTGTCTTTTCTTTGGCTGAATTTTTCAGCTTTTTTGGTTAAGAATGCTATACCCATATTATGTTTTTTGTTAGTGGACTATACTCCAAACCCCGCCCAACGCGAGCGCGTCGAACCAAGCGTAGTGAATGAAGATCGTTGAGCCGATTGTTCCAAGCCGTCACTGTGATTTTTTGGTCGGGGAATAGCTCATGCAATTGAGGGGCCGTGCAAATTCCTTGCTTGGTCATGGCATTAAGAGTGAAACGCAGTGCGGGATCGAGATGTCCGAGCAGGATTGCCTCATTCACTGTTCCGCCTGTAAATTTTTTTGCGTAAAGCAAAGGCAGTCCTCTTGGCTTTAAGAATTCTTGAAATTCTGTCATCACATCCGGTGAAAGGCTGGAAACGCACACGAACAAATCATAGGGGCGCGGATCGACGGCATGACGCGGCGGAATAATATTTTCGGAGTTGCTGGAGGAGGACAACTGTCCGCACTTCAGCAGCCAGAAAGCGGTCCCCTTTATATAACTGCCGTTAACCGCCGCCAGTTTTTCAAAATCCAAGACAATCAAGGCTCCCGGAGGAATGGTGCCTTCGGATACGCCTTTGTGGACCGCCGCCATGTGCAATTCGGCAAGGGTTGCCCCCAGCCCCGCCCCTTTTTTCGGCGCGCATTCATGTAATTTAATTATCACAGCGGCAATCTCACCGATTCAGGTGAGGAAGTCAAGCGGAAATATTCTTTCTTCGGGGTTCCCGGCGAGCGAGCAATTTACTGTGATCTGAAAGCCTGACAAAAGCCCTGCAAATTGTGGCGTTGCCTGCCGTCCTGAAGGGGTGGTCGTGATGCGAACCCGACCATCGCCGCTGAATAACTCGACCAAGCCGTTGAGGTCTGCGAGAGAGCGGAACACTTCTTTGAATCCCTCTCCGTCCCCACCGTATGGCCTACGACTGGCATGGTCTTTGACGATAGCCATCAACGCATCTTTAGAATTATGAAGTTTATGCCAAAGCGGATTTTCCTTCAAAGAATCGAGAGCGCCTCTGCCAAGATCAGCTATGGAAAAAGCAACGTGTCCATCGCAAATGTAATATCCAATCAGTCCTGGGGCAGGAGAACTGGAATCGGCCCCGCTGTGTTGAGAAACATTGTCGGCCATTTCAAATAAAGCGCCCGACAATGCTTCCGCTTTCTTTCCGAATCCCGCCTGTTTGGCGGCCTTGCAGAAACGAGATTCAAATGGGTGATACTGCCGTTTATCCGCCCACTCGCGGCCTCGAATGGGAAAAAATTCAAGGCTTCGCTCCTCCCACATATTTGTTCTGGAAGGAAGACATCCCCGTTCATAGGTTGCGATAGCGGTATCCAGAACCTTTGATGATTTTCGCCTGGATTCCAAAAAAGAATCAAGCCATTGCGGACAGCCAGCTTTCAGACAAGCGATCTGAACAATTCCGCCAACTGAGAATCCTGATGGGGAAAGGCTCGCAATAGGAAAATGCCCTTTGCTCGATATATATTCTCTTAAGTCGGTGATAAAAGCATTGTCTATTTGCATGGTCAAACTCGCCTTGTGTGTAATGATAAAATTTACATTTTCGAAATCAATGCAAAGTCTGAAATGCAAGCTGATTGAGACGGGTATTCCCCCTTCCCAAGGGCTAATCACCCTTGGACAGTTCCCTGTATTTCTTGGAAATACCGGCTTGCGCCTTTTTTATTAAACTGGTCAGGTCAACTCCAATGCCATCGGCTATTCCGAACGTCTAGCGCGGTTGCGCGGCTCCCGCTTGCTGCGGTATAATGGCAGGCAATGGAGGTAGCAAATTGGATTCACCGATACTGGTTTGATCTTTTTCAGACGGTCGGCATTGTCGGCGGGCTTTTGTTCACTGCCTACGCCGTGCGGAAGGACGAACGGGCGAGAAAAATCACCAACTTGATCGCACTCAATGAGCGCCATGATTACATCTGGAGCAAGTTTTACGAGCGGCCGGAACTGGCGCGTGTCCTCAAAAAAGAGGTGGATTTGAACCGACAACCGATTTCCGACGAAGAATGGCTATTTGCGAAAATGTTAATCATCCATCTGGACACTGTTTGCCGGGCGGTGAAGGCGGGAATGTTCATCGAGATCAAGGGAATCAAAAGTGACGTTCGCGAATTTTTGAGACTTCCCATTCCCAAAATGGTATGGGAGAAAATCAGGCCGTTCCAAGATGAAGATTTCGTCGAATTCGTCGAAACGACTTTGGGGAAATAGCGGTAACCATGCACATTCAGATTAGGCTACCAGCGTGGGTTTTAAGTTTTGGAGAAACTGATTTCCCGCAGTGCTCAAGTCAGGTTTTCAATCGGTGCTCTCGGCAGCTTGGCGCAAGGCAAGAAACGCCTCTTTTAAGCCTTGGCTGACCGCGCTGTCAGGCTCATGAAGGACGAGAATTTGGTATTGGTCGAGAAAATCCTTCCGTAACCTGTGAAAGAGATGCAGGAAATGGCGCAGAAATCCGATGCAATCAAGAATCGCAATTTCTACACCGCCCGTTTCGTCATACTTTGAGCGGGCGTATTCCCGAATATCTTCTGCCACGGCCTCCGTCGTGATGAAAATGTAGTTTTGGACGTGCTTCCCTTGAGCGGCGATTTTTTGAAGCGCACGATCAATGTCGCCCCGCATGACGGCCTTATTCTTCATCTCGTAACTTGTCACCACCTTGTCATCACCAAGCACCGTGATTTGAACATCCCCGACCGCGCCGGTTTGCTCGTCGGCAGCATTGTGACCAGTCAGATTGAGCACGCGCTCGCCAAGCCGCATTTCCGCGGCTTCGTAAGCAGCAGCTACAATCAAAACTAGCAAACGGCTCGACCCTTTGCAGCGAAGATGTTGCTCGATCAAATTCACCGTGTCCTCGGACGACAGCGGCAGTGCATCCGCCACGCGACCGACACCGGACAAAAGCGTCTTGAGCCGCACTTTGCGCGCGTCACGGTCGAGCAATAGCAATCGGATACACTCGCTCAAAACGTCCTCTGCCGACAGCCGGTCGGCGTGAACATCGTCGAGAAGTTGCAGGGCGCTCTGATACATCACCATCGGACGCCCAACCAAAACAACTTTCGTCGTCAGCGTCTGATCCATGTTGCGCAAAGTGGGCGTGAGAAAAGCCGTGGTTGAATTGCAGGGCAGATTGTGCTTCGTGATGAAGTCGCCGATGAATTGCTCATCGTAACTGCGGCCGGAGAAACAATCCTTACTGCCGATTTTTGTGTAGGGCTTGCGTGGATCAATTTCCGGGCGATGCACTTTCGCCAACATACATGACATGAGCAAGCGCACGCCAGCGCGGTTGCTTGGACAATTGACAACCGAAAGAACTCGCGCTCCAATTTTTTCGTCATGAATGAAAGAGTGGCCAAGATTCGCCTGTGCACGCTTCAGCACCGTTTCAAGCAGTTTAGAGCAATTTTCCATGAGTGTGTTCCCCGTTGCGTTTGATTTTGTGTGGGTCGTAATTTGTCCAAAGCACTTCTACGCGCTTATCTTTTGTGGAATGGTTCGTGCGCGCTGGTGAAACCGTCTTGTGCCATTTCGGGGCAGGGTAAAGTTTTTCGAGAATGTCCGCCTGATAATTTGAAAAAGCCACCATGCCTTGAACGGAGTTCAATACTTTCGCGAGCTCCTGATGCTGTGAGTCTGTCATTTCAAAACCGTAGGCTTTTGAATCGCCGCGCGTCGAGTGGACATAAGGCGGGTCGCAGTAAAAGAGCGTGATCGGCGAATCGTAAAGGCGAATCACGTCAATGGCGGGACGATTTTCAATTTGCACGCGCAGCAACCGCTCGGCCACTGCCGGCAAATCTTCCACCGCGCCCAACCAACGGCTGATGACACCGCTCATACCCGCACGGCTGGTGTTCTTGCAATTCGCCCAGCGACCGACGGACGCTGTTTGGGCAAGGCCGGTGCGCACTTGCCGAGCGCGCACATAAAAACGTCGCGCTCGTTCAAGAACCGACAAATCCGGTTCGATCTCGCAAGCGAGGGCAAATTCTTCGCGCGAAAACGGCGTAAGGCCAATGGCCTCGACAAGCGCCTCCTTTTGATCCCGCAAAACGCAGAAGAAATTCACCACCTCACCGTCGAGATCATTATACGTTTCGACTGGTGATGGTTCACGATTGAGCAGCACTGCGCCGGAACCAGCAAACGGTTCACAATAATGATGGCATTCCGGCAGCAACGGCAAAAGCCAATCCAAGTGCGAATACTTTCCGCCATACCAACCGAACGGAATTAACTTCTTTTTCCTCATCAGGCGGGAAACGGGTGGCGGAGCCATGCGCCCTCGCGGTCTGTTGCCATTTACCAAATAGGCTAAAGCTTCGTCACTCTTAATTTTTTCTGTTACCGATGGCATCCACCCAATGATACCGTGCATACCCTTCCTTTTGCAAGGGATGCCTGTTGCCGAATTTTCATCTTTCGGGACGTTTAAGCTTCGGTTTCCCAACATGGCTTCGCAAGCCAAAGAAAATATTCGTTATTTTCAAGCAGCAAATTCCCGTTCACCAGATTTTGCCGCCCCTGTCCACTTCGTCTGTTTCATCCGAAAGACTACGGCCAGCGCCATCGCATCGAAAATATCCATGCGGCTATCTTCGCTTTTCCACGGTTTGCGTTTCGGCGGCAAACGCGATGCAAGTTCATCTGGAAATTGCGCCGCGAGCATTTCAGCCATTTCCTGTTTTGTTCCCCTTGGGTTGCCAAGCAACAAGTCCCGCAATTGTTTCCCTGAAATGAGTTTCACTTTAATCTTGTGCTTCTCCGCCACCGCTTTGATTTGCCGGTTTAACGTTTTGATCCTGGGATAGCGGCGCGAACCTTTTGCCTCCACATCTTGAAGCACCAATACGCCGGGCCGGTAAAAATTGAGCAGCTTTTTCATCTTGGCAATGGATTGGGCATTTTTGTCCCCATCCGCCACCCGGCGACCGAATTCAATAATCGTCTTCTGCCCTTCCATGACGACAAAACCAAAGCCTCCGAAAGAAAGTGCGACCGCTAAAATACGAAAATCCTTTGATGTTGTTTGATTCATGTTTGCGATGGGTTATGCAATGGCTTTGAAGCCAGATTTGTAAGTGCCTGATGCCTCTTTGGGTTCCGATTCCCAACTTTCCGGTAAGTGAGAAGTTTGGCTCGTTCAGCCACCTCTTTTTCGATCTGCTGATACAGGCCGGCAAATAGTTCGCGAACTGGCCGGCCGTATATTGCCTCATACGCCAGTGCCGACCGAAGGCTTGGCTCGCGGGTGAACTTTTCGTCACGGCACACTTTGGCCCCCTTATCTTCACCCTTGAAACCCAACAAAAAAGCCGTTTCCTCCTGCCAAAGTGCGAGGCGGTTTCGATTGGTTCGTAAATAATTTGTAAGATGAGGTGAAGACATGGTGGCAATGCGAACAAACCCTGTGCGCGAACAGAGCCACAATAGACAGCTGATGGAAATTATCGAAGACGGGTCCACTTGCCAGAATTGGCAAGTCTATAAAAAGGCCGCGCCAGTTTGGCTCGGTCTATGAGCGTGTATTAAAGCACATTATTGTATATCAGTCAAGAATATTGGAGGGCTCGCACTTGCCAGATTTGGCAAGTCAGACCGCCTTTGTCCGGCAGTAGGTCGCCGGTAAGGTGGGCGGTATGAAAACACCAAACCAATTAAGCCGCGAGGCCATCGAGGAGTTCAAAGCCATTTATTTGCGCCTTCATTTTGTCCGTCAGTTCGCCCACCTGTGACGGATGCAAAGGGATATAACGTAATGGTCACTTGCAAAAAGGCCGTTCTGCGTCGCTAATGAAAGATTTGGCGGACAATCAATAAAGATATAGGTGTATTCACTTTGGAAAGCCGATAGCGCCTTTTTCAGAAAAAGCTTTGCTTGAAGATTGTCATGGCCAAATTTTGTGGCCAACCGTAAATCCATACCGAAAAGTTCAATATGCGACGGGATGAGGTCTAGGTGTGTAAGTCGTCCTTGATATTGGACAGGAGCACGAACCCGAATCTTCTCAAGACCCATTGCCCCCCCTGCATAATAAGATTCAAAAAAATCTTTCAAAGTGCCGTTCGTAGTTGCGTGCGTTTGCCACGCCTTCTCCGGCATCAAATAAAGAGTCGCATTTGTCTGCGGGTCAAGGTCAACAATGAGAACTCGCTCTTTGAACTTGTCAACGAGCGCGGCGGCAATTTCAACGCATAAGGTTGTCTTACCGACTCCTCCCTTGAAATTTATGAATGATACAGTACTTGCCATAGTTTTAGCCTTTCATTTACGGTTTTTGCTCTTTTCAAAGCGATGACAGATTTAGTGACTAAATCTACCACTTTGTCAAGCGGGCAGGGTGTTGTCTGGCAAATGAGAACTCTCTTTGCTGAAGCATCTCCTTTATCAATTCGTTCCTTCGCTTTTCTTTTGCGGCTGCGGAGTCACGGTTGTTTGCGGCCGTATTTCCGATACCCCCAAACCACAAACAACAGCCCGGTGACAATATCCAGAATTCCAGTACCGACGAGTCTTTCCAGTTCCTCCCGTGCCAAGCCATTGGCGGCCACCACACGCAGGATGCCGAGGCCGCACATAGCGACACCGAACCAGCCACGTGTCCCGATTCTTGGTATTTTCTTTTCAGAGATGGTGCTTGTCGCTGGTGGTTCTAGGTCAATCATCTCTTCGGGAATTTTCCGCACTATCCTACCAGTGATTATCAGCGAAATGACCGCAGCCATAATCGCGGCTGACCAGTTGACAAGAAGCTGCTGTTCATGGATTAGCGAATTTTCATCTGAAAAATCCGCCAAGCCTGTGGCTGCCAGAAACAGGACGATAGTAGGTCCAACAAGCCCGAAAAGCGGTATCCAGAACATAATTGGCAGGCAAATCCAAGCCCTTCGTCTGTTGGTCGTAGCCCACTTCCAAAATTCAGTGAAAAGCGCAAACAACGCAGCCACCACGATTAACGCGACAACCAAAAAGGCAAGCGTCTCCAAGAGACTGGGTTTCTTATCTTTGTCAGCCATATTTTTGTAATTTGCCGGTTGCCCGTCAGTTTTCTGGGAGCAAACTCCTTTCCCCGTATCCCGGCAAGCGAAAATTGGAACAACTGTTCCTAGAACGATTGTTCCCAAAATTGGCATGTTGGCGGGATGGCAACGAAAGATTTGGCCCGTTGTTTTGCCGAAGTGGTGCGGCGGCACCGGAAGCAAATCAGAATGTCTCAGGAGAAGTTGGCCGAAAAAGCCGATTTGTCCTCAAAAATGATTTCCCTCGTTGAACGAGGCGAGCGCACCCCAAGCCTCACCGTGGCAGACAGCATCGCAAAAGGTCTTTCCGTTCCGCTTTGGCGTCTGGTGAAAGATGCAGAGAATTTGAGGCGGAAGTGAAGGCCAAAAATAAATTTCGGTTGGACTGCCATTGTCCCACCGACCTGCTAAAATCTGTCCATGAAAAAAATTACAGACTATACGAATTTCATGGAGCATCAATCTGATTGCGTATTGCGCCTGCTTCTTGAGTGGCAACCAAGCGCGGCGGGACTTTCAGAAAAAACTTACGAGCAAGAGCTTCAAGCGTGGTTGGAAAGCAAATTACCAGACGTGCCGATTGTGGCGCAATATGGCATCGCCAAAGGCAAAGCTGATTTGGTGATTGAAGATGCTTACATCGTTGAACTAAAGCTGGCCTTCTCAGATGAAACGCTTGCGGAATTTGACAGGTGCATAGGCCAATTGGAACGCTATCGCCAAAAATGGGTGGATAACGAACGCGGGAGAGTTTATCTGGTGATTGTCGGCAAGTCTGATTCAGAATTTCGGAGCATGATTCACAAGGCAATTGAGCGGTTTAATCAGCCCTACTTTTCGGGCATTTATTTTCACCTCGTTGAGAAGTTTGGATGACGGCGTGTGCTAAAATGGATTTATGTGTGGCCGATAACAGTTCAAACCGCGTTCGTAATCTGACACGCCACCGCCGTCCCCAAATCGCAAATGCCAGTTTTTCTGCCCGATCCACGTTTGGCGAAACTGTGTATCGGAACCACCCGAACCGTTTGACGAGTTGACCGCCGAACGGGTGGGAAATCGGTTGAAAATGGGTCTGGAAACGGTTATAGTATGGTGTGGGGATACGGTCAAAGGTCCGTAAAAATGGGGGTTTTAGAGGTTGAAACCAGAAAAGGGTTATTTCGTCTCAATTATTACAATCAGCGTGTCGCCCCAACCGGCGTTGACTTCGACTTCGACCGGATAGGCCTCGATGCCGTTGAGCGCGGCAGAACAGACCTTGGAAAGCATGGCCGAAGTTAACAATAAAGCGGAATCCAAGGCAAAGGGAGAAATGCTCTGTGGCCCGCCCGCGCGAATTTGAACGAACGCGAATCCGTCCGGGAAAGGCGTGTTGACAGCAACTTTATGGGCGAACATCATCCGTTAATGTCGCGCTCGTGGATCAAACCGGAGACGAAAATTTTTCTGGCCATGTTTCTCGTCGGTTTCGTGTTCGTGGCCTACACGCAGCGCGCGTGGGAAGATTATTGGATCACCTTTCGCGTCAGCCGCAATCTGGCGACTGGCCAAGGCCTGGTATTTACGCCCGGCGAGCGCGTCCATAGTTTCACCTCACCGCTGGGCGTGCTGTTGCCGGCGGGTTTGAGTTGGCTGACCGGGAACGGCCCGGAGGAACTGGTGTTGTGGCTGTTCCGGATCGCGAGCCTGGCAGCGCTGGCGGCGGGCGTGGCCATGCTGTTTCCCATGCTGAAACAACTGATACAGAGGCCCGTGGCCATCGGAATGACGCTCGTGCTGGTTGCGCTGGACGCCAAGACGCTGGATTTTTCCACCAACGGGATGGAGACCGGCCTGCTGATTTTTTTCCTGGCGCTGACCTTGCACGGGTTCTTTTTATCCGGGCCGAAACAAATCCTGCGGATCGGCTTGGGGTGGGCGGGGCTGATGTGGACGCGGCCGGACAGCTGCGTTTACATCGCGTCACTGGGCATTGGCGCGCTGCTTTTTTTACGCTGCAAGCCGGCGGGTTCCCCGGCGGAAAACTGGTGTGCAAAATTGCTGAAGGCCGGGTTGATTTGTGCGGCGTTATACCTGCCGTGGTTTTTGTGGGCGTGGTGGTATTACGGATCCCCCGTGCCGCACACGATCGTGGCCAAGAACACGAACCTGCCGCCGATTGCCATCACCGCGCTGGCGGGGGACTTCCTTTCGTTTCCGTTCCGAAGTTTCTTAAACGCGGGCGCAAGCATCTGGTGGACTTTCCTGCCAGCCTACTCCTGGTTGCAAACATGGTATTGTTTGCCAACCGCACTCTTTGCGCTGGCATCGTGGGCGGTCGCCCTGGCCTGGCTGTGTCCGTTATGCCGGCCTTCCACGCGCACGTTATCTTTCTGCGTCTTTGTGGGGCACTATTTTTTAACCGATGTTGTGCGGAGGTATTATCCCTGGTATTTGCCGACAGTCGCGTTTTTGGGTTACATCACGCTGGGGCTGATCTTTGACCAGCTGCTGGGCTTGGCGGACAAACTTCCGCGATTGAATTGGGACCGCGGCTGGTTGCGTCATTCGACGGCGGTTCTGCATAGCGTCGCGATGGTGTTTGTCACCTGCCAACTGGGATTGACGGTGTGTGTCGCCCGTGAGGCGCAATTGCAGCAGCGGCTGATTGAAGACGGCGTCCGCCGGCCCATCGGCCTCTGGCTGCGCGCGCATGCCGCGTCGCCGCAGGACACGGTGTTCCTCGAGCCGCTGGGCTATATCGGTTATTTTTCCGGCCTGAAAATGCTGGACCACCCCGGCCTCAGCTCGAAGGAGATGGTGGCGATCCGCCGCCGCCTCGGCCCGCAAAGGGAGAATGAAGCCTACCTTGAGCTGAAGCCGGACTGGTTGGTGCTGCGCCCGGATGAAGTCACCGGCAATCAACTCATTGATTCCTCGCGGTTGACGGAGCTTTACGACCTCGTGGCCGTCATGGATGCCACCGACCAAATCAACGCCATCCGCTGGCTGCCAGGAAGGAAGAATCTTCAGCACGATCAGAAATTTCTCATCTTCCATCGCAAGGTGGATGAGAAACCGAAACCTTCGACCTGATCGTGCAGTTGCCAGCATCTGTTGCCCGGCAACCGGCGGATGCCCAATTGTGGCTGCTACGCCTGCTATCGCTTCGCCTGAAAGGAACCAAAAGGGATTGACGGGTCGTGGTTTGGGCGCACCATGCCCCTGAACTCAGGATGAAAGCGGGAATGGACAAGGCATTCGGGCTTTGGCTGTTTCCGGTAAAATTCATCAAATGACAAAGTGACTTTGTCCGAATAATACTGTTCGACGTGAAAAGACCATGAAGGCATTCCTCGCTGGCATTGTTACAGCAGTAGTTGTGGCACTCGCCTTTGGCTTTTGGCACAGCGTACACACGGCTGATTGGATCATCTGTGCTGTGAAGGTTCCCGGTGAGGCGGCGATCCGTGACATTCAGGCAGACATCGACGCAAAGAGGTATGATGTTGCGAAGGAAAAGGTCGATGCCTTTCTGAAGACCTGGCAGCGGTTTTCAGCCGGTCCGGATTCATGCAGCGGCGTGGGGATCAGCAACGTCATGGTGGCTTTCTCCAAGATGCCGGGTGGTATCAGTGTCACGAACGTCGAACAAGACGGTGCAACGAACGGTAACCAACCGTTTCGTTCGGAGACAAATCGAGCGCCAGCGGCGGCTGACTCAACCCGTTGAAGCTTGCAGTCACTTATTCGCTGCCAGCAGTTTGTTCACTTTTCCGATCACGGCAAACGCGTCGGCGACGTAAAGCACGTCCGCCTTGCCGCGCGCCCAGCCGCAGTTCGGGTCGAGGTTGATCGCCCGGCGCTCACCAATGAAACGCCAGCCTACCGTGTGCGGCTCTTCGCCGTGACAGCAGGTGCTCAATCCTTTTGGATGACGCGGCGTTGCGCCGGTTTGCCCAATCTGGTTGAGATGCGAAAGGAACGGCAGGACCGCCTGGCCCTCGCCGCTCTGGTCCACCAGCGATTTGCTGCTGCCCAGCGACGCGCGCGCCTGTTGTAGAAAATCGCGAATCAATTTCTCCGCCTCCGGCACGTGTGTCTGGCCGTCGGCCTGTTTCTTCGTCCAACCCGCGCCAGTGACGAACAATAACTGCGCATCGGGCCGGATGGTTTGGTCATCGGCGGCCGGCGCGTGGAAGCCGGTGACGGTTGTGCGCTTCGCGGAATCCGGCAGCGTGACCGTGACATTTTCCACCGTGGCGGTGCCGGCGCCGCACTCGCACGCAGTCTGGCTGCCCGGATCAATTAAAATGAACCATGGCCGTTGCTGACGTTGCAGCGCGGCTTCCATGCGCTGGCGATAATACCAGCGGTTGATGGTCACCTTATCGCCGCTGGCGCTGACACCGGTCACGTGCGTGTCGGCGCGTCCGCCGAAGCGTTGTGCGACGCCGGGCAGCACGCGGTTCCACCGCGAAGTTGCCGGGGCGACGACGATCGTCGCTTGCGCTGCTCGGCAAATGGCTTCCGCTGCCGCCGCATCGGTGGCGTAGCGCGACTGGATGAAGTCCTTGCCGACCACGCCAAAATATTTCGCGGCGGGGCAGGCAGCGATGGAGTTGGCCGCCGCCTGAACACTTTCGCCGACCAGACCCACGACGAGTTTTGAGCCGGCGAGTGATTTTTGCAGCGTGGCCGCCGCGTGCAGCGCTTCGCGAGCAGACTTCGCCAACGAGCCGTCAGCTTCCGTGTGTGCGAGAAATAAAATCGTTTCCATACGCTTCAATAAATTCGTGTAATCCGTGTCTCATTTTTTGATCCATTCGACGATTTCCTTCGCGATGTCGTCCGGCGATTTGTCCTTCACGATTCTGGTTTCGCGCAACTGTTTCGGCAGCGCAACACTGGCGAAGCTCAACCCTTCGCCCGCGAGCTTCGTTAGCCTGGCCTTTTGCAGCGCCGGCATCACCGTGCGCATGTTGACCATGCCGACCTGCGGATTGTTTTTCGGTTCCGGCAAATTGCCCGTCGCCCAGCCCAGCAACGCCGGTGGGCCAACACACCTTGAGATCTGGTGTTTGCCGCCTTCAACCCGCTCCAAAATTTCGAGCGCCCCGTCGGCGGCAATCTTCAATTCATCCACGCCCTGAAATTGGTCCACGATGCCAAGGCGCTCCCCGACCATTTGCATCGTCGCGCCCGCGCCGCGCGATGCCGATTCCCAACCTCCGAAAACCAGCAGCTTCGATTTATCGAGCCCTGGAATCGTCTGGATGGCCTCGGCCAACGTGGCGGCGACTTCAGCGGCTTCAGTGAAACCGCTGGCCGGGCCGTCGAGCGCCACAAGTTCAAACGGAACTTTCTGCGCGACGGTCATCATTACCTGCTGGAGCTTCGCCTTCGGGCCAAGGCTGACGAGCCAGACTTTGCTGCCGGGGGCGTTCTTCGCGAGGTTCGCCGCCTCGTAGAGCGCGTGGCTCGCCCACGGGTCGAGGACGGCGGGCAGCAGCATCTCATTTTTCAAAGCCGGCCCGGCCGGCGATGCGACCGGCTCCAACGTCTGCAACGGGTCGGGCACGATGCCGGCACAAACGACGATTTGGTATGCAGTGTTCATAAATCAGGATGGCCGCAAAAAGTCACAAAAGGCGCCCGTCCTCCGTAGCAGTCCTGCGGAGGGTGGACAAAAGAATTTTATCCCGGCCACAATCGCAATGTGATTCATATCGTGCGCGTGAATAAAGCTTAAATTGATTGGAAGACAAGTCTTGGAAAGTCTTTGCCAAAATATGGCGCGTAGCGCGGGGGCACGAAGGATTTTATCCGCGGAGGTTCAATTCTCCGCCGAGTGCAGGCCGCCAGTGCCGGCGCAGAAGGCGATGTTCATCTCGTCTGGATTGGGTGCGGGATGGTTCAGGAAACAATGGTGTGGTTTCTTTCGCCAGCACGTTGACGGCCAGCGGGAACAACGCGCGGGCGTGAGACAACGCCGCCGAAGCTGTCTATGAGAAAGATGGATTCAAGCACTGCTGCGCGAAGCATGACGGCGCGAGCGGCGACGGACCAAGCTGCTATGCTCGTGCTTCGTTTGGCAGACACCGGCGACAACCCCCGGTCGCTGGTGGGCGGCAAGGCGTTTAATCTGGGCAAAATGATCGCGGCGGGTCTGCCGGTGCCGCGCGGCTTTTGTATCACGACAGCAGCGTTTGATCTCTTTCTGGCCTCGTGTTCCAGGCGGACTGAATTATCCAATCTGCTGGCGCAATGCAAAGGCGATGAGATTGGGCGGATCGCGGAACTGAGCCGGGAAATCCGCTCATGCCTGGCGGAGGTTCACGTACCAGAGGTGGTGAAGGGCGCGGTGTTGTCCGCGTGGCGGGAACCGGGTGGAGAGCGGAGCTTTGCGGTGCGTTCCAGCGCGACGGTCGAGGACACAGCCGGGATGTCTTTTGCCGGCCAGTTTGAATCCATTCTGAATGTGCGCGGGGCGGACGCGTTGCTGGCGGCCATCAAGACGTGCTGGCTGTCGCTTTTCTCCGAGCGGGCGCTCGTTTACCTGGCGAAGCAGCGGGTGCCGGCGGAGAAGGTCCGGATGGCGGTGTTGGTGCAGGAAATGGTCGCGGCCAACCACGCCGGGGTTGTGTTCACCGCCGATCCGCTGACGGGAGCAACGGACCGGTTCGTCGTGGAATGCGTGAGCGGCCTGGGCAAAGGACTGGTGCAGGGGACGGTCCAGCCCGAGCGGATGGTGGTTGAAAAGCAAACGGGGCGCATGCTGGCTTCGCCTGAAAATGAGCTGCTTTCGTCCGCAACTCTCAAGAATCTGTGCGACCTCGCCCGCCAGACCGAGCGCATCTTTGGTTCGCCGCAGGATATTGAGTGGGCGCAACGGGATGACTGGGTGTTCCTGTTGCAGTCCCGTCCGATCACAACCAAAGCTCCGGTCAAAACGTGGGAGGACCGGCAGGTCTGGACCAATGTCAACACCGGCGAAGTGATGCCGGACGTGATGACGCCGATGACGTGGTCCATGATCCAATCCTTGCTTGGTGTGGTCGGTTCCATCTTTCGCCTGGTGGGCGCTGATATTACGCGCGCTCCGCTAGCGGGGCTTGTTGCTGGCAGACTCTATTTCAACGCCAACACGAGTTTGGCTGCGGTCAGACCATTTTCCTTCCTGCACAAGGGACTCCCAGATTTTGCCCGGGCGGCGGGAGGCGATCTGGTGGAGGCATACCGCCAGGCCCCGCTGACCCTTTCGCCGGAAGATCTCCCCGACCTGGGTTTCCGCTGGCCGAAGTACATCCTCTCCTGGCCTCGCATCTTTTACGATCTCATCACCCATTCGTCCCGCCGCCGTGGTTATGCCAACTTGGCCCGCTTTAAGAAGCAAACGGATGAACTCGCCCGCCTGGATGTCGGGACCCTGTCCACGCCGGAACTGACCCGGCTGGGTGTCCAATGCATTCAGGGGGTTTTCAAAGACGCGGATGTTCTCTACCTGGCAACACAGGGAGCGGCGCTGCCGGTGTTTCTGAAAGCCTGCCGCGATTGGTTGGGTGAACCCGGCTTGGCGCTGCAGTTGTTCGCCGCGTTGGGCGGCATACCGGTCGCGGAAGCCGGCCTGGCTCTCTGGCGCCTGGCCGCGCTGGCTCACACCGACAGCGATACGGCGGCTGCGGAGGCTTCCGAAAACCGTTGGCCGGAGGTCCGCGCCAGGCTTTGCCACACTGAACCCGGCCGGAAATTCCTGGCTGCCTGGGATGCCTTCATGAACGAGCATGGGCACCATTGCCGCGGCGAATTCGAACTGTTCAACGCCCGCTGGTGCGAGGCGCCCGATTACATCCTGGGACTGGTGCGCGGCTATCTTCGCTCGCTGGGCCAGTCCGATCCACTGGAAAATCAGCGGCGGCTGGCGGCAGCGCGGGAACGCTTGACCGTCCACTGCCTCGCGCGGCTGAAAAATCCAATCAAACGTTGGATCTTCTCGCACTCGCTGCGCCGTGCGCAGGAAGTGACCGTCCATCGGGAGCAACTGAAGAATCAAGGCATCCGGCGTTTCGCCTTCGTGCGCCGAGTTCTCCTGGTCCTCGGCCAGCGGCTCCACGAGCAGGGCAGCCTGGCCTGCCGCAACGATATATTCTTCCTGGAAGTTTCCGAGATTGAACCGGTCGCGACGGGCAGCGCTTCGTTCGATTGGCGCGAGCGCATCGAATTGCGCCGGCGGGAATATGAAAAGAACCAGAAGCTCAACCCGCCGCGAGTCGTGAACGGAAGATTCGATCCCAATGCGCCCGGCTGGCCGGTGGCGAACGCGCACGCGAAACTTCTGGAAGGCATTGCGGTTTCTCCCGGCGTCATCACCGGGCCCGCCCGCGTGATTTTGCGCGCGGATGACCACGAGCAGGTTCTCCCCGGCGAAATTCTCATCGCCCCGTTCACCGATCCGGCGTGGTCGCCGTATTTCATCACCGCCGCCGGCGTGGTCATGGAGCAAGGCGGGATTCTCTCGCACGGCAGCATCGTTGCGCGCGAATACGGTCTGCCGGCGGTGACCAACGTGGCTTCGGCCACGCGGGTCATTCGCACGGGTGACCTGGTGCAGGTGGATGGAGACCGCGGCTGCGTGCGTATCCTCAAGCGTCTGGCCGAAGACCGCAGTGGTGGAATTCCTCAAACAACGTGACGCTCAACCGCGGTTGTTCAGTTTTCTGCCGAGTGCAGGCCGCCGGTGCCGGCGCGGAAGGCGATGTTGGTGCGTTCGGGATTGTCCGGCAATGGTTGTGCACAATTCCACAGGCACACGCCGCAATGAATGCATTTCTCGCGGTCAAAGTTCGGCACGCCGTTTTCTCCGGGCGTGATGGCCTGACCGCTGCACAGCTCGATGCAAATTTTTGTCCCGCATTTCTCGCACAGTTCCGGGTAGAGGAACACGACGTGGTCCGTGTAGCCCGGCGGCGCCTGCACCTTGCCGCCCATGAGCAGTGCATCCTGATGTGACACAAGCAACTGGCCATCGAACGGAATCGCCGGCCAACCGGCCTTGTCCATCAGCGCGCCGTGCAGCGAGATGTTCTTCGCTCTGCATTCACCGCGCAGTTTCATGATTTCCCTGGGCGAAACGCGACCGCGATAGTATTCCTCGATGCGCGGAATTCGTTTCCAGGGTGGCATGGGTTCGCCGTTCAACGTGAACCTGCCATTAGTCAGACCGGCGAGCGCCATGCCCAGCAAGCCGCGCACGACGCCCCTCTGGAATCCGTCCCGGGATTTTTTCGCCACGAAGGCTTCCTGTTCCACCCAACTCGCGCGGCGGCGTTGCACGTAGGTCGCTTCGAGATTTTCCTTCGTGAATGGTTTGTTCGCCCTGAGCAATTCAAGCACGGCTTCGGCGAGCAGTGCGCCGGTGGCCCAGGCTTCGTCCACGCCGGAGCCGGTGAGAACGTTCGTGCTGCCGCTGCCTTCGCCAATCCGCGCGTAACCGTCGCCGGCCAGATGCGGTTCGCCACGTATGCCGGATTCGCCGAGCGTCTTCGCGCCCCATGAGCGGAGCTTGCCGCCTTTGAGGTGGCGCCAGAGATACGGATGCAGCATCCAATGCTGGAGATACCGGTAAGCCGTGCGCACCGGGCTGTCGAACCACGACGGCACGAAGATGCCGAGCGATGCGACGCGGTCGGGATGCACGTAGAGAAATCCAAAAATCTCCGGCTCCGGATATCCAAACGTGTGCAACACGGTGCCAGGTTTGAGCGATGTATTCTCAGGTAAATCCACGACGAATTTCATGCCCACAGCCCAATCGCGTTTGTGATGTCCTTCAGGTATGCCAAAATGCGCATCGAGTTGCTGGCCGACGGGGCCGATCGGGCCGTCGCCGATGACCGTAAGCGCAGCGTGAATGTCCATGCCGGGCGTGAAGCCATCGGCGGGTTGGCCCTTCTGGTTCACGCCCTGGTCAAGCAAACGAACCCCGACGACTTTGTCGTCTTCGATAAGCGCCTGTGACACCGGTGTGCCGGGCCAGATTTGAACCGTGCCGGTGCTTTGCACCTGTGCGCCGACCCATTGCATGAACTGGCCAATCGAAAGCACCATGCCGCCCTGCTTGTGCAGAAATGCCGGGGTCCAGGGAAGCTTCAGCGCGTGATGCTCAACTGGCAGGGCAAATTTGAAGGTTCGAAGGAACAAATCCGCCATACGAAGTGTTATCGAACGCCTGCTCGCGCCCTGCGGATCAAGCAGATAAAGCACCTTTTCCTCACCGACGGACACGGCCATCGGGATACCGGCCTTTTCGATCTCCGGGAACGTAACGCGCAAGGCGCGCGCCCGCGTCACAATGCCGGAGACTCCAAAACCGATGTCATCGGCGCGTTCGTAGCAAAGCACCTGCGGCGGCATGCCCGGCATGACGGCGCTTTCGACCGTTGGTGTGCCATCGGCATTGACGAGTTGCTTTGAGAGCGAGGTGAGAAATCCGGCCGTCGCCGGGCCGAACCCGACGCAGACAATATCCGCATCCATGCGTTGTCGGTCCACGGTTAAAACTTCCGGTGCTGTCTGTGGCATCTTTAATTCCGTTTTACCACCCGCGATCGGATCGTTAAACGCAGCAACTCGTTCGCTGGTGTGAAAACCACCTGCTTCAGTTCTTCGACTACTTGATCGTGGTTCGGCGACTGTAAGCCCGTTGTTACAGCTTGCTCAGAATGCGTGCGGCCTTGCTGGCATCGGCCCCGCTGTCCATGGCGATGTGGCAGATGAATTTGTTTCCGATGGCTGCCGCAGACAGCCCGCGCAAGTTGAGGCCGTTGTCGGCCAGCACTTGCGTGAGACGCATGCCTTGACCGCGCTTGTTAAGCCCTTCGATCCTCACCGTGTGCAGGCTTTTGGTTTTCTTGAACCCCGCCGCGCGGGCCGCGCCGCACTGTTTCGGTCCTTTGATGGGAGTCACGAACACGACTCCCGCGCCACGTTTTTCCGGCGACCGCCGGGCGATGACGAACTCGAGGTTCACTCCCGCGGCAGATAGCGCCTTGAACTTGGCCGCCAGCGCGCCGGGTTTGTCCTTGATGGCCGCCGCCCACGTGTCCACTCGTTGTGTTTTCATAACCAATTTCCTTTCGTTGAGTTTAAACGGTGTTCTTTTCCAACAAACGCAGATTGGGACTCATTTCTTCGGGTGTCAAAATTTCATGCCGGATAATCCAGCGCCTCGCGCGTCATCACCTTCGTCAGCGCCCCGGCGGCGTGGTCTTTGGCGAGACGGCAACCGGTGAGGCAGCCATCCAGTCTGGCGCGCAAACGGACAAACGTTTCGAGCCCGTCAAATTTCACGCAGGGGCCGGCTTTCATTGGATGCGATTCCAGGATTTCAGAAACGTCCGTGTAGGCGCGGGCCGAGCCGTCAATGCCGGGAATGATGCCCTCGAGCATCTCCAGTTCCTCGGCACAGTAGCAGGCATGGCAACTCGTTTCGTCCCAGGCCGGATGGCGGTTGAAACCGTGAACGATTTCGGCGCAGATGCGGCTGACCTCACCGGCGGCGCGCGAGGTTTGCACATGGCAGAGGTCGGTGAAAAACGCGACCGTTCCGGCCAGCCCATCGGCGAGCGCCGGATTCGCGGCGCCCTTGGTGTCCAGTTCAATCACGTCGAGGACAAATTGCCGCGCCGCCAGCAGCCAGCAAAGCGCGTCGGCCAGCGGGAAGGTCACCCCCTGGCGGGATTTGTGGTAGAGCCTGGTGCCGTCGGCGTCGGTGGTGGTTTGCACGTGATGAAGCGTCCAAAGCCAGAGTTGCATGGCGGTGGCGAGCGTGCATGAGCCGGACCCGGGCCGCTCGGAGGCAATGCGCCGCATCTCCACAATCCACTGCTGGAATTGCGCGAGGAATAATTCGTTCGTCATCGTGATGGAAAGCTGCAGCCGCTGTACGGCTTCGGGGCCTTCGTAGGTGGCTTCGAGTTGCGCATCCATCCATTTCTGGCCGAGGAATCCCGGGCAATCCTCCGTGACGCCATAACCGCCCATGAGGCTGACGGCCTCGCGCATCATCGTGGCGCCGTGGCCGGTGTTCCACAGCTTGCAGGCCGGGCAAAGGACATTGGCCAGTGAGTCGAGAATTACAAATTGCACCAGCGGGTCGGTTTGCAGAGCCCCCGCGTCGTTCGGCTCGCGCGCACCCACCGGCTGCAACGTCAGTTTCAACAGTTCCAGCGCGTCCTGTTGTTTCTTCGCCAATTCCTTGAACGCGGCGCGGCCGGTCAGATTTTTCTCCGCGAGCCAGCGGTCCTTTTGCTTTTCCAGGGGATCGAGTTCGTCAAACAGGCGTGCGGCGGCGAAACCCAGTGACGCGCTCGCCTCGCCCGTGGCCCAGATGTCCACCAGCCGTTGCAGCGCGTCTTCCTTTTGTTGCAGACCGAGTTCATAACGCGGCGTGCCGGGCGCGCCTTCTCCTCCGCGAAACCGGCGGCGATGATAAAGAATCACCGGCTCAACGGCGGACAGCAGTTTTGCGGCGGTCATCAGGCCGACGGTGACGCGCGTGTGACGGAAAACCGCCTCGATGATTTCGCCGTGTGAATAATTCGGAATGATGACGCCATCCTTGATTGTGTACCCGCCGATGATGCGGTGCGCCGGCACCTTCAAGTTGAACACGGGATCGTTGGTCGAGGAAAGCTGATGGACGAGTTTCTTGGTGGGCGTGCCGCGGTCGAACTTGCCGGGATCCGTTTCCTCCAGAATGATCATGCAACTGCCCTTGATGCGCGGGTCATCGGATTCCACGGCGGCGGCGACGATATTGGCGAATCCCATGTTCGTGATGAAGCGGCCGCGCTTGTCCACTTGCAGCACCGGCTCGGCGCCGTCCTTCCACTCCGCCACACGCACCTTGCCGGCCAACATGCCGGTCTCGACACCGACGAAGGGGATCGGTTCGGTGAGCGCAAACGCGGCGTGGATTTGTTTGCGGTTTTCTCCCGGTTTCACCGGCGCAGCCCCGCCAACGTATCGGGCTTTCTGCTCCGGTGTCCCGCGCTCGTGAATGGGCGCCAGCCCGAGATTGCCGGCCAGGCTGCACGTGGCGGCGCCGGCATCGACCCATGACAACTCGAACGCGATCAGCGCCAGTACGAGATTTTTTGGCCCGGCAATGAACCCGCCGTATTCAGGATCAAGGAACGCGGCGGTGATGCCGCTCTCGTCGAAGTGCGGGAGCAAGGCGGCCTTTGCCGGCGTCCACTCATGTGAATTGCGGCCGCCACCGGCGACGAGGCGGGCGACCGGCCCGCGCGCCACGCCGCGCACGGATTGGACGAGCATGTGCAATTCGTAGCGGTCGGCGAACCGCCACATGATCTGGCGGATGTCGTCGCCGGGCAGGGTGTTTAATCCCGGCCCTGTCTTTTCCATGACAATCGTTCCCATAAAAATCCTTCCGTTTTGGACCGTTGTTTTTATCGGCAAAATTTCCCGCGCGTCTTCCGCAACCCATACAGACAAGGAATCTTACATAAGAATACTTTGGTTTTCAAAAATAAAAATTCGGTCCGCTAAAGCTTGCGTAATGACAAAAAGGCGATCCGCTAATTCAGAAACGTCTTTGAAACCACAACAACGTCTGCTTTAACCAGTTGAAATTGAAATAGCCGTGCCGGAAGCCGTAGCCGGCCAGCAGCAATCCGCCAAAGACCGCCGCCCATTCCCAGCAGAGCGTTTTTCCTTTGCGGCCTTTCACGAACGCGAGCGCGGCCAGACTGTTTCCGGTCGCCCCGGCGGCCAGTCCCCAAAACAACAATTGCCAACCGGTGGAAACGGAGGAAACCTGCCAGTCTCCCAGTTGCGCGTGGGTGGCCGCCGGCAGCCCGATCAGCAACAACGCCAGCAGCGCACAGTTTGTGGTAATAATCAAAAAACGCTGCATGATTTCGTTTTGCCCGGAGCGCGGGCGGCCCGCCCGCGTTGGAGTTCAAGCTTTAGCTTGTTCGATTTGCTGACACGCTGAAGCGTGAACTCCAACAAACTCGCGGATGAGCCGTCCGCGCTCCCTTTAATTGATTTTCTCCGCGACCTTGTATTTGAACATCCGCTTTTTCATCCAGCGCACCGCGAGTAAATCGTAGAACGACGCGAACAGCCGGTTCCACACGCCGTAATGGGCCTGCCCGGCGAACCGCGGCTGGTTGCTCACCTCGATTTCCGTGACCGTAAAACCTTCGATCTTGAACAATGTCGGCAGGAACCGGTGCATGCCCTTGAAAAATTTCAGGTTGTCAATGCACTCGCGCTTGAATGCGCGATACGTGCAGCCCGCGTCGGAAATGTTTTCGCCGCTCAGCTTGTTCCGCACCCAGTTCGCGATGCGCGATGAGGCGATGCGGATAAAGGGGTCGCCTTTGCCGCGCACTTTCACGCGTGTGCCACAGACGCAGTCGAATTTTTTCAGTGCTTCAAGAAATTTCGGCAATTCCTTCGGGTCGTTCTGCAAATCGGCGTCCACGGTGACGATGTATTTGCCGCGCGCGGCCTTCATGCCGGCAAAACTCGCCGCGCTCTCGCCGCAGTTGAACGCGAACCGCTGCGCGCGGATGCGCCGGTCGCCCGCCGCCAGTTCTTTGAGAATTTCCCACGACTTGTCCCGGCTACAGTCATCAGTAATGATAACCTCGTAAGGAAGCTTGAGTGGGTCCACCGCTTCGCGAATGGCCTTGATGAGTTCGCGCAAATTCCCCTCCTCGTTGTAACAAGGAATGACGAGGCTGATTTCGGGGGCGTCGGCCATTATTTCTTCCCGTAAAATTCCTTGATCACATCACAGACCTTGTCTGCGGCGTCGAGCCCCATTTCGCCGTGAATGGGCAGCGACAGGATTTCCTTCACCGCCTGCTCGGTCTTCGGCAGGCGCGGAAGGTTTTTGAACCGGTTAGTGACCGCGGGTTGCTGGTGGTTTGGCACGGGATAATGGATGCCGGTTCCGATGTTCCGCTCGCCCAAAAATTTTTGCAACTCGTCGCGTCGTTCCGTTCGGATGACATACATGTGATATACCGCGCGCGCCCACGGCTTTTCCACCGGTGTCGCGACGATGCCGGTGAGCCGTTCGTTGTAGCGCGCGGCGATTTTGCGGCGATTGTCGTTGAACCCGGCGAGATGTTTCAGCATCACGCGGCCAATCGCGCCCTGGATTTCGTTGAAGCGCACGTTGAACCCGGCGAAGTCGTGATGGTATTTGTCCTTGCGCCCGTGATTTCGCAGGGCGCGGACTTTTTCGGCGAGTGCGTCGTCGTTCGTCACGAGGCAACCGCCGTCGCCGAGCACGGTGAGGTTTTTTGACGGGAAAAACGAGAACGCGCCGAAGTTGCCCATGCTGCCGACGGTCTTGCCGTTGTATTTCGCGCCCTGCGCCTGCGCGCAATCTTCGAGCACCCATAGTTTGTGTTTCGCCGCGATCTGAAACACGCGGTCAAGATTCACCGGATGGCCGTACAGATGCACTGGAATAATGCCGACGGTGCGGGGCGTGATGAGCGATTCGAGCTGCTCCACGTCCTGGCAAAACGTTTCGTCAATGTCGCAAAACACCGGCGTCGCGCCGCAATGCATCAGCGGTTCCATCGTCGGGAAGGCAGTGTGCGACGGCACGATGACTTCGTCCCCGGGCTTCAATCCCTGCGCGAGGTGCAGCATATAGACAATCATCGTCCACGACGTGCCGAGGACGGCGTGTTTGACGCCGGTGTACGCGGCGAGTTCGGCCTCGAACGCTTTACACTCGGCGGCGAGGATGTATTGGCCGGAGCGGAGGGCGCGCAACGCCGCCTCCTCGACCTCCGGGTTCACAAAACATTTTGATAACGGGATTTTGGTCATAAATTTTTAGGCCACATTCAATTAGGATTCTTCTCCAGGTTTACGACCGCATCTTCAACCACTTGATACTTTTTTTGGCCTGTGGTCGTGTTGATTATAGCGGTTTGATTGCCGTTATCCAATTTGAATTCGTCTTCTTCGGATTCCCATTTGGGTATTATTTTGAATGTGCGATGAGTCAAAATGTGATTGGTGTCGAACACGACGACATGCAAATCCCGTCCATTAAAAGATTTGAGATGATGACCGTTAATTACAGCGTCATGCCCTCCGGTTTCAGAACTCATTGGATCAATCCCTGTCCCCAGCCACAGGCGGCTGCTGTCAACGGCCCAATATTTATCACAATAAGTAAACGCGTTGTTTACAGTGAAGTCATGAAACCGCTTGTCGCTCACGAATGTTAACTCAAACCGGGGACCGTTCCCTTCCTGGAAAAAATATTTAACCCTGTATCTTGTATATGGACTCGATCCATCCGGAGAGGGCAACACAATTATCTTCTTATCGACCGTCCTGATGATTTCCTCAGACACTGCGCCGAGTGAATTTGTTCTTTTGCCGACAACCTCGGGCGCGCCCTGTTCGGCGCGATATCCGCAACCACCCGAAACAAGCAGCAAAGCCCCGAACAAAACGTTGATCATGCGCTGAAAAAAATTTCTTCCAAAGCCTGTGTTGAATTCTCGTTTCATCCGTAGCTGAAATTCACAGTTTCACAGCCTTGCCGGTTTTCACCGATTCCAGCGCGGCGTTCATTACGCGGACAGAATCGTAGCCGGCCCAGCCATCGGCGCGCGGCGCCTGGCGCGTCTGCACGGAATCCACAAACGCGCGCAGTTCGGCCAGCAACGGTTCCTCCGGCGGCGTTTCGATTTGCGTCACCACTCCCTCGGTCGCCTTGAAATTATTGCCGTCGCGGATGTGTTTGTTCTCGTAGGTTTTGATTTTATATTGCGCGACGTTGTAATCGCACACCGCGCTCAGTTGGTCGCCACAAACGATGACTTCGCGGAATTTGCCGGGAATGAAATAGTCATTTTCAACGGTTGCCCAGGTTTTGCCGTGCGGCGTGTCATATTCCATTGAAACGAGCGAGACATCGTCCATGCCGCGGCCCATGAAATCGTGATGAACCGCCAGCACGCTTTTCGGCAGCGCGCCCAGGATGAAATTGAACACGTCAACGAAATGGATGCCGTCGGCGAACATCACGCCGCTGTCGTTGCGCGGGCGCTTGAACCCGCCGAAATGACCGCGGAGCATGTTCACGCGACCGAACTGGCCGGATTGAACGGCGTCGCGGAGCCACAACGTCGCCGGATCGAAACGCAAAATATGGCCGACCTGGAGAATGCGTTTTTTCTTCTCGGCCAGTTCCGCGAGTTGTTTGGATTCTTCATTTGCGAGGCTCAATGGTTTCTCGACGAATACATCCTTCCCAGCCTCAAGGAATTCCCGGCACAGTGCGAAATGGCTTTGTGCGGGCGTCACGATGACAGCGCAATCCACCTTGACGGCAAAGTCCTTGTAATTTGTCGTGAGGCGCGCGGCGGGAAGGTTGAGTTTGCGCGCGGGCTCAAGCTGTTTCTCACCGATCTCGGCCACATAAAGCTCGACCGGCATCGAATTGAGGTTGCGCAAATGATTGACGCCCCAGCGGCCCAATCCCAAAAGGAGAACTTTTGTCATTCCGGAAATTTTTGAGCAAAGCTACCACCCCGGCAAGTAAAACCTTTCGCGGGCCAACATTAATTCAACAGCCGATACCAGTTGTCGCGCTGGTGCGGTTCGTAGCCGAGGTCGCGGATGAGCCGTTGCATGTCCGCGACGGTCATGCGAAACGTCGTACCCGCCTGACTGACGACATTTTCCTCAATCATGATGCTGCCCAAGTCGTTCGCGCCAAATTTGAGCGCGACCTGACCGATTTCCTGGCCTTGCGTCACCCACGAGCTTTGCACATTCGTGAAATTGTCGAGGTAAATCCGGCCCAACGCCTGCGTTCGTAAATATTCATGCGCGCCAACCGTCGGCGCTTTCAGCTTCGTGTGCTCGGCTTGGAACGTCCAGCAGATGAATGCCGTGAACCCTTTCGACTTGTCCTGTTGCGCGCGCAGCCGTTCCAGGTGTTCGATGCGATCTTCGATCGTTTCCACATGCCCGAACATCATCGTCGCGCTGGAATTCAATCCCATCCGGTGCGCCACGTCCATCACTTCGAGCCAGTCGCTGCTCATCGCCTTGAGCGGTGAAATTCGCTGGCGCACGCGGTCCACCAAGATTTCCCCGCCGCCGCCGGGAATCGAGCCGAGTCCCGCGGCCTTGAAATCGGAAATGATTTTCTCCAGCGGTTCATCGAACACTTCACGGAAATGGATGAACTCGCTCGGGCTGAACCCGTGGATGTTGACCTGCGGGAATTTGCCTTTGATGTGCGAAAGCAAATCCAGATACCACTGCTTCTTCAGCTTCGGATGATGGCCGCCCTGCATTAAAATTTGCGTGCCGCCCAGCGCAACCGTCTCCTCGATTTTCCCGTCCATCTCGTCAAGCGTGATGACGTAGGCGTCGTGGTCCTTTTCCACGCGGTAGAATGCGCAGAACTTGCAATAGACGTTGCAGACGTTCGTGTAATTGACATTGCGGTCAACGATGTAGGTGACGATTTCGTTGCCGCGGCCGTTGAAATCCTTCGCCTTGGCGAGCTGGCGGCGGCGGTCGGCGAGCGCGCCGAGCTCTTCGAGCGGCAGATGATAGAGGCGCAATGCCTCGGCTTGGCTGATGCGCCTGCCGTCCCAGACTTTCTGGAGCAACTCGTCCAATGACGCGTCGTAAATCACCTGGCTAAACTAACGAATAAGCGTTGTTTTAACAAGTTCGGCCCCGCACCGGCCGCAATCGCCAGATGCCCGCGAGGATGCTGCCAATCACCGAATGAAACGTCGCCGAGATCGCGCAGGGGAGGGCGGCCAGCGGCATGGCCGTGAAATGCGCCTTGGCCAGCGCCGCGCCCAGGCCGGAGTTCTGCATCCCTACTTCCACGGAAATCGTACGGCTGGTCAATTCATCACAGCGCAACAGGCGGCTGGCCACATAACCGAGGAAGAACCCGCCGGAATGCAGCAAAAAAACCGCCAGAATCAGTTCGCCGCCCGACCGTTTGAAATCTTCCGCACTGCCGCCAATGATGCTGGCGCAAATAAGCGTGATGGCCAGTACCGAGACCAGCGGCGACACGGGCAGGACGAATTTTACGAAGCGCGGCGTGAAACGATTCAATGCCACCCCGATGATTACCGGCGCGAGCACGATTTGCAGCGTGCTCAGGAACAGTCCCGGGGCGTCCACCGGCACGTATTGGCCCGCAAGCCACTTCGTCAAAAGCGGCGTCATCACAATGGCGCCGAGCGTGGAGCACATGGTCATCAGAACCGACAACGCGACGTTCGAGCGCGCGATGTAGTTGACGACGTTTGACGCCGTGCCGCACGGGCAGCACGACACCAGGATCAATCCGACGGCAAACGGCATTTCGAGTCGGAGCAGGTGCGCGATGCTCCAGCCGAGGAACGGCATGATGGCATAATGCGCGGTAAACCCGATGGCGACCGCGCGCGGCATCTTCAACACCCTTCTGAAATCGTCCACGCTCAGCGTGATGCCCATGCCGAGCATGATGACCGCCAGTCCCCACGTAATGAAATCCCCGCTGAACCACGTGAACCAGCCCGGATGCACCAGCGCCAGCACGCCGCCCATCAGGACCCAGACCGGGAAAAGATTGGTGGCGAGGGCCAGCGCGCGGTTCATGATTGCAGGGATTAAACGAAAATCCGCGCGCAGCGCAAACTTTTGACGCGACCGTGGAAAAGCCGCCGCCGGGTTTAGCGGGCGCGACGAAAGTTTTCCGGCCCGATGGTGGCCAGCGCAGCACAAACCTCTTTGACGACTTCCTTCCTGCCGAGCGCCTTCGCGGCGCTGGCTTTGTGCAGATGCGCCTCGACAAAATTCGGGTCGAGCGTGAGGGCGCGCTCGGCGAACTCCAGCGCCTTGTCATGCCGGCCCAGCCGGCCGACCATGCTCGTCAGGTTCGCCCAGCCGACCTTGTTTTGCGGATCAACTTTCAGCGCTTGCTGCATGCACTGGATGGCTTCCGCCGGTTTCTTCCGGCCCTCAAATAAAATGCCCGCGAGGTTGTTCCAGGTCTTGAAATCCGTCGCGTCCAGTTCCAGCGCCCGGCGATAGGCAGTTTCCGCCTCGACAAACCGGCCCGACGCCGCGAGTGCGACGCCCTGATAAAACAAGGCCCTGGCCTCCGCCGGATTTTCCGCGTGCCATTCCTGGGCCAAGTCCAGCACCTGGGGCCACAACCCTTTTTCACACAGTTCACGGGCCTGCCCGGCCTTTTGTTCCGTATCCAGTTCCAGTTCCATCCTAATAATCCGCTCAATATATCAAACGTCGTCCCGTTCGACGATAAAAAATTGAATCTTTGGCATCGTCGGGCAAAAGTCATCCGGTTTTCCTTGTGTCCCGCGTTGCTTTTCCTGGCGATTCATCGAAACTAAGCGCGTGACCGGTAATGAAAAGAGGCTGGTTCGTGTGGTCGTGCTCGGCGCAGGTTTTGGTGGGCTGACGTTCTGCAAACATTTCCGCCGCTCCGGCGTCTTGGTGACGGTCGTGGATCGCACCAATCATCACCTGTTCCAGCCGTTGCTTTATCAAGTCGCCACCTGCGGGCTTTCCGCGCCGGAAATCGCCCAACCCATCCGCTCCATCCTGTCCAACCGGCCCGACATCACCGTGCTGCTCGACCAAGCCGTGGACTTCGACCTCGCGCAGAAAAAGGTGTTTCTCGAAAAGAGCACGCTCGACTATGAGTATCTCGTGCTGGCAACGGGGGGGTTGACCGGTTACTTCGGACATCCCGAGTGGGAACAGTTCGCGCCCGGTCTGAAAACGCTCGACGACGCGTTGCGCATCCGCAGCCGCATCCTGCTCGCGTTCGAACAGGCGGAAAATGAAATGAACCCCGCCGAACGCGACCGGCTCCTGACCATTGTCATCGTGGGCGGCGGACCGACGGGATTGGAACTTGCCGGCGCCTTCGCCGAACTGGCTCGAACGGTCCTGAAACGCGACTTCCGCCGGATTGACCCCACGCAGGCGCGCATCATTTTGATCGAAGGCGCGCCGCGGGTGCTATCGAATTTTCCGCCGGAACTTTCCACAAGCGCCAAACGCCAACTCGAGGGCCTAGGCGTGCAGGTCCGCACCTCGACCCCGGTGAAAAACATCCGCAACGGAGTGGTGGAGCTCGCCAACGACGAAACCCTTCGTGCCGGAAACATCATCTGGGCCGCGGGCGTCTCAGCCACGCCCCTGACGAAAAAACTCGGCGTTGAATTGGACAAGGCCGGCCGCGTGAAGGTGAATCCCGATTTGAGCGTGCCCGGTCATCCGGAAATTTTCGCCATCGGCGACCTGGCGCTGGTGATGGACAAGGATGGCAAACCCGTCCCCGGCATTTGCCCGGCAGCCATGCAAATGGGACGGCACGTCGCCCGCGTCATCGAAAACGAATTGAGCGCCGGCGCGAACCGTGCGGCGCGCCCGCCGTTCAAGTATTGGGACAAGGGAACGATGGCGACGATTGGGCGTTCGGCGGCGGTGGCGTGGATTGGCCGGCTCAAGATTTCCGGTTACCCGGCGTGGCTGGCGTGGCTGTTCGTCCACCTGATATTTCTCATCGGCTTTCGCAACCGGCTGGCCGTGCTGCTGCAATGGACCTATTCCTATTTCGCCTACAAACGCGGCGCCCGCATCATTACCCACACGCCGCCGGAACCGGAAAACAAAACTTAAACCGCCAAGGCGAAGAGAAAATGAGGCAGCGCCCGCGTCTCTCGGGTCGTTTCGGGCGTTGCGCCCGAAACCTCTGCTCATTTGCTGTTTGGCACCGCTTTAAAAATCAGCCATGCCCAGCCGAACAGGAAACTTACGCCGCCGATGGGCGTGATGGCGCCGAGCCAGAGCGCATTGGTCGCGGCCAGCAGATAAAGCGAGCCGGAGAAAAAGAAAATGCCAACGAGAAAACTCCACCATGCGACCGCTGGAAACGGTTTGCGCTCCGCCAGCACGAACAGCATCACGGCGTGGATGAAATGATAAAACACGGCCTTCTCCCAGATGGCTGCGGTGCCGTTTTGCGCGAGCAAATCCTTCAGTCCATGCGCGCCGAACGCGCCCAGCGCCACGGCGAGCAATCCCATCGCCGCACCGATGCGGGTGGCAAGGGGTGAACTCATCGCTCCAGTGTTCATTTGCCGATGCTCGTCCGCAAATCTTTTTCCGGCCGGCCTGCCGAGCCGGAGCTTCAGCGAAGGCTGAACGAAGGCAGCTTCAATGGCGTTCCGACTCTTTCTTCGTCGGCGTCCCAATCCAGACTTCTCCTTTTTTCAGCGTTACGTAATCCGTTAGCGCGCTTGTAAAAAGTTCTTACGGATTTTCCTTTCTGCAAAACGCCTTTTACTTATATGCTTTGCTCATGCCCAGACCGGAAAAATTCCGTTTTAAGAAACTGGATACTATCGGTGCGGCTGCGGCAGAAGACGATGGGCGGTTCCTGGATACATGTTTCATTAACACCGGTGATTTGGAATCTCTTTGCGATTGTGAGTGTCCAAGGCGCATTATTGTAGGACGAACTGGCTCAGGAAAAAGCGCGCTCCTGATTCGTCTTACACAACACAACCGGTTTCATACCGTGACATTCTCCCAAAGCAAATCGACGACGAAGTCCCCATCGACTACATCCTAAATCGAACAATGCTGCGTCCGCGTGATGTGATTCTTTTCTTTAATTTTTGCATACAAAAAGCCGCAGACAGACCGCAGTTAACCGCTCAAATAATTCGAGAAGCAGAAGGAGAATATTCAAGAAATAGATTGCGCTCGCTTGCCGACGAATGGAGCGGTGATTATCCGAATTTGATCAAGTTTGCAAAACTGCTTGCATCAAAGCCAAAACGTTTCTCTTTGTCAGATATTCCAGACCAAGATTGCGCTGACTTTGCGCTTTCCTTTCTGACCAAAGACAAAATTGAATCGGACGACTTTACCCTCGCTGCCGAAAATTTCGTTGATCAAAAAATTGACGCGTCCGAATTTCGCAGAATCTGCATCTACGCCTTTTACTGCGTTGGACTTGTTGGACTGAAAGCCGGTAAAAGCGAGGCCTTCGTTTGGACAACACTTGGAAAACGGTCAATCACTCGTTCGGAGGTGCCAGATAATTGCGGGGTCCAAATCCATGCAATGTTTTGGCGAGTGTTGCACTCCGGGTTTGAAGCATTCGCCTAATTTCACCTTGGCTCCCCCATTTTCAGCTTTGCCGCACCTTCGCCTCGTCCTTATCGCTGCGGCCAGAGAGGTTCACGATGCGCGGTTAAATTCCAATGCTTCCTTCAAAGCCGAGCGGAGATTTTTCATGAGTTCCGCGCGGGTTTTTCCCTGGGAATTCACGCCGGGAATTTCCTGCACCCAGCCGATCCACCAGCCTTCGTCGTGTTTGATGACGGCGTTAAAAGTGCGTTTCATGGTTTCAACTTAAATCCGTTACCGCTTTCTTCAAAGTTTAATTTTCGACGCCACCTGCGCCACGTCCTTGTCGCCGCGGCCGGAGAGGTTCACAATGATTAGCTTGGTCTTGCGCATCTTCGGCGCGCGTTTCATGACTTCGGCAATGGCATGCGCGCTTTCGAGCGCCGGAATGATGCCTTCCAGCCGCGCCAGTTTCATGAACGCCGCCAGCGCTGCGTCGTCCTTGGCGTAGGTGTATTCCACGCGTTTCCGGTCGTGCAACCAGGCATGCTCCGGCCCCACCGCCGCGTAATCCAAACCGGCGCTGACGCTGTGGGTGAGTTGAATCTGGCCGAATTCATCCTGCAAAATATAACTGCGTGTCCCCTGCAACACGCCGAGCGAGCCGCCGTGAAACCGCGCTGCGTGCTGATTGGGTTTGATGCCCCGCCCGCCCGCTTCCACGCCCACCATCTTCACCGCTTTGTCGTTGAGGAATGGATAAAACAATCCCATCGAATTCGAGCCGCCGCCGACGCAGGCCACGAGTAAATCCGGCAGGCGTTTCTCGTGTTCCAAAATCTGCTGGCGCGCTTCGTCGCCGATGACGCGCTGGAAATTCCGCACCATGAGCGGATAAGGATGCGCGCCATAAACCGTGCCGAGGATGTAATGCGTAGTGCGGACGTTGGTGACCCAGTCGCGCATGGCTTCATTGATGGCTTCCTTGAGCGTTTGTTGCCCGGCCTTCACGGACACGACTTCGGCGCCGAGCATTTTCATCCGGTAAACGTTGAGCGCCTGCCGTTCGCAATCCACCGCGCCCATATAAACCACGCATTTCAGGCCGAACATCGCGGCCACGGTGGCTGTGGCGACGCCATGCTGGCCCGCGCCGGTCTCGGCAATGATGCGAGTCTTGCCCATGCGCCGGGCGAGCAGGATCTGGCCGATGCAATTGTTGATTTTATGCGCGCCGGTGTGGAGCAGGTCTTCGCGCTTGAGATAGATTTTCGCGCCGCCGAGTTCCTTGGTGAGCCGTTCGGCAAAGTACAACGGCGTGGGCCGGCCGCAAAACTCTTTCAGGTAATACTCGAACTCGCGCTTGAACACCGGGTCCTTTTGCGCCCGCCGGTATTCATCCTCCAGTTCCTGCAACGGATGCATCAGCGTCTCCGGCACGAACCGTCCGCCGTACGGACCGAAATGGCCGCGGGCGTCCGGAATATTGGCGCTGGATTTCTTGCTCATAAAGCGGTGATTAATCTCGCGCAAAGACGCAAAGACGCAAAGGAATTTATTTTAAACCACCGATAAACTTAGCGCGGCAATAGCCGCAACCAAAGTAGCGCAGACAGTCTGTCTGCTGTATCGCGGATTGGTAATCCGCAGGCGCCACCCGCTTCGGACGCCCGGCCGACTGCCAGTCGGCGACACGGCAGGTTGCCAACCTGCGCTACGAGAATGCATTGCGCCGCCTCAAAGTTGCGCAAAAAAACAAAATTTCTCGAGATCGTAGTACCGATGGACACGGATTTTGATCTTGATTCACCACGCCTTAGATATGGGCGAAAGCCTTAATTCAAGAAATGGAACATTGATGGGTTTTGGCAGAAAAAATGACGGTCTTAAGTTTTCTGCGGAACCAGCGGATTTTCATCCGTGTTGATCCGTGCCCATCCGTGGTTAAAAAACTCAACTCGCCTTCACGGCCGCGACGAGCGCGTTGAGCGAAGCCTTGGCGTCGCCGAAGAGCATCCGCGTGTTGTCTTTGTAGAAGAGGAGGTTTTCGATGCCGGCAAAACCCGCCGCCATTGAGCGTTTCATCACGATGACAGTCTTGGCGTGGTCGGCCTCAATGATGGGCATGCCGTAAATCGGGCTGGATTTGTCCTCGCGCGCGGCGGGATTGACCACGTCGTTGGCGCCGATGACGAGGCAGACGTCCACGCGGTCCATCGTGGGATTGATGGCGTCCATTTCGCAAAGCTGGTCGTAAGGCACGTTGGCCTCGGCCAGCAAAACGTTCATGTGGCCGGGCATGCGGCCGGCGACGGGATGAATGGCGAATCGCACCTCGACGCCGCGTTTGCCAAGTTCGTCGGAAAGCTCGCGCACCGCATGTTGCGCCTGCGCCACGGCCATGCCGTAGCCGGGCACGATGACTACCTGCGAGGCGTAGCTGAGCAGCACCGCGGCTTCGTCGGCTTGAATCGGTTTGACGGTTCCCGCAACCCCGCCGGCCGCAGCCTGACTTCCTGCGCTGGAACCGAACGCGCCGAACAAAACATTCGTGACCGGCCGGTTCATGGCTTTGCACATGAGCAAAGTGAGCAGCGTGCCGGAGGACCCGACCAGCGTTCCCGCGACGATCATCGCGAGGTTGTTGATGGCAAAACCGTCCGCCGCCACGGCGAGGCCGGTGAAGGAATTAAGCAGCGATATGACGACCGGCATGTCCGCGCCGCCGATGGGCATGACCATCGCGATGCCGAAAAACAAAGCGAGGCAGAACATCACAATGAACCCGTTGACGGCGCTGCCGCCGGTGGCGTTGATTGTGAGCCAGCCGCACAAGCCGAGAATGACGAGCAAAATCAGGCCGTTCAGGAAATTCTGCCCGGGGAAGGTGTGCGGCTTTTCAAATTTTCCTTCGAGTTTAAGATACGCAATTGCGCTGCCCGAGAAGGAGAGCGAGCCGATCAGCGTCGCGAACAGCATTGGAATGGTGACCGCGACCGCGACTGCTTCCGCGTCTCGCGCGTGCCGCAGAAATTCCAGGCTCGCGACGAGCGCCGCCGCGCCGCCGCCCAAGCCATTGAACGCCGCCACCATTTGCGGCATCGCGGTCATCTTCACCGAATACGCGCCCACCGCGCCGAGAATCAATCCGATGACGGTGCCAACCGCGATGAGCGTGTAATTCAGATTCCAGCCCTGCGTCCAGACCGATTCGCCGGTGGTCTTGTGCAGCGCGAGCAAGGCCACAAACATGCCCGCCGCCGCGACGAGGTTGCCGGCTCGCGCGGTCTTCGGCGAACTCAAAAACTTGATGCCGAGAATGAATAAAACCGCAACCCCGATGAAAATTAAGGCGATGAACGAGCTCATTTTTTCTTCTTCTTGAACATTTGCAGCATCCGGTCGGTGACCATGAAACCGCCAAACACGTTGGCCGCGCCGAAAACCACCGCCACAAATCCAAGCGCCTGTTTGAGCGGTGTGTCCGCGTCCGCCAGCACCAGGATGCCACCAAACAAAATGATGCCGTGAATGGCGTTCGTCCCGGACATCAGCGGCGTGTGCAACATCGAGGGCACCTTGGAAATGACTTCAAAGCCGACAAACACGGCCAGGATGAAAATAAACAGGATGTTCGTATCCATAAAATTTACGCGGGTTTGGCCACAAGCTTCTCATTGACGATCTTGCCGCCGTGGGTGACGAGGCAGCCTTTGATGATTTCGTCGTCAAGTTTGAGGACGAAGGTCTTGTTTTGCTTGTCCCAGAATTCTTCGACGAGGCTCAACAAATTCGCGGAATAAACCTGGCTGGCGTGCAGCGGCACGCGCCCCGGCAGGTTGGCGATGCCGACGATTTTCACCCCGTTGCGGTCGGTCACCTGATCCAGAACCGCGCCCTCGACGTTGCCGCCGGTCTCAATCGCCATGTCCACGACCACGCTCCCGGGCTTCATCGCATTGAGCATTTCAGCCGTGACAAGAACCGGCGCCCGGCGCCCAAACACCTGTGCGGTGGTGATGACGACATCGGAATCGCCACAGGTTTTTTTCATGGCGTCACGCTGCTTTTGAATTTGTTCCTCGGTCAGCGCCTTGGCATAGCCGTCCTTGGTCTGGCCGGTTTCGCCGAGGCCAATCTTGAGAAATTGCGCGCCGAGTGACTTGACCTGCTCCTCCACGACGGGCCGCGTGTCATATGCGGTGACCTTCGCGCCGAGCCGTTTGGCGGTGGCGATAGCCTGCAAACCCGCGACGCCGACGCCGATGATGAACACTTTCGACGGCAGGATGGTTCCCGCTGCCGTAGTCATCATCGGAAAAATCTTGTTGGAATATCGCGCGGCAAGGATGACCGCCTCGTAGCCGCCAAGGTTGGCCTGCGACGACAATACGTCCATCTTCTGCGCGCGGGTCGTGCGCGGTATGAATTCCATGCTGATGGCGCTGATGCCGCGCTCCGCCAGTTTTTGGACCAGTTCCTTTTCGTTGAACGGATCGAGCAGGCTGGCATGGATGGAACCGGATTTAAGCAGCGCGATTTCTCCGACCGGCGGCTTGCGCAGGCGCAAAACCATGTCGCCGGAACTCAACAGCGCCTTGCGGTCGGCGGTGAGCGTTGCGCCAGCGGCAGTGTAGGCGGCGTCGGCAAATCCCGCCTTCTGCCCGAGGCCGGCCTCGACTTCGACCTGCGCGCCCTGTTTGACAAGCTTGGCCGCGCAGTCCGGCGTCAGCGGCGCTCGCGTTTCTCCCGCTTGGGTTTCCTTAGGAACGGAAATTTTCATTTTTCCAAATTCGTAGCGCGCTACTGTACCAAAGCGCCCCGGCAGCGAAACTCAAAAGTTGCGTTTTTCCAAACATGAATTGCCACGGCTAATCCGCGGGATAAATCATCCTTTACGATTTCAGGCGGCGGCGGATTTAACGGCGTTAATGAACGCGCGCACCTTCGCGGGGTCCTTTTTCCCGGGGGAAATTTCCACGCCGCTTGAAACGTCCACGCCAAAGGGCCGCACCCTGCGAACGGCTTCGGCCACATTCTCCGGCGTCAGTCCGCCGGCGAGAAAGATCGGTTTGCCGAATTTTTGCGCCTCGACGGCCAGGTCCCAATTGAATTTTTCGCCCGTTCCGCCAGCCGCCTCGGGCGAATACGCATCCAGCAGCCAGGCGTTGGTCTGGTATTTTGTCAATTCCCTGAGCGTTCCGGCGTCGCGCATCCGGAAGGCCTTCATGCTCATCAATCCGAATTGCGAGCAATACTCCGGCGGTTCGTCGCCGTGAAATTGCAGCAGATTCAAGCCGCACTCGCCGATGGCACGGACCACATCTGCCTTCAGCGCATTGACAAAAACCCCGACCCGCATGACGAAGCCCGGCAACGGCTTTGAGATCCCGGCGGCCGCGGGAATCGTCAAGTGTCGTGGGCTTTTTTCGTAAAAGACAAAGCCCAGCGCGTCCGCCCGCGCCTCAACCGCGGTCTGCGCATCGTCGAGGTTCGTGATCCCGCAAATTTTGACCCAAGTGCCCATGTTTTCTCTTTTTCCTGACGGCGTGGCAGCCCCGCCCTGCCGACCACGGCAAGTGGCGCGCCGCTGCGTGTCCCTGTCTCTGTAACTTGAATTCGCGACGGTTGCGAACTTTTTAGTTGTGGCCCGGGCTGCCGGCCTGTGAAAATTCAAGGAGCACACGGACCGGAAGTTTGTGTTACAAAGCCGATGCCGCGGACAATTTATTTCGATTACAACGCCACGACGCCGCTCGACCCGCAGGTGCGCGAAGCGATGCTGCCTTTTTCGAGCGAGGTTTGGGGCAATCCTTCGTCCGCGCATCACGTCGGCCGGCGCGCCCGCGCGGCACTGGACGACGCGCGGGATCGCGCGGCGAAGGTCCTGGTTTGCAAGCCGAGCGAACTGATTTTCACCAGCGGCGGCACGGAGAGCAACAACCTGGCGATTTTTGGCGCCGCCCGGCTGCTCAAGCCGAAGGGAAAACACCTCATCTCGTCTGTCATCGAACATCACGCGGTCCTCCATTGCCTTGATTTTCTTGAAAAAAACGAGGGCCTCGAAGTCTCTCGGCTGCCGGTTGACCGAGCCGGGCGCGTGTCGGTGGAAGATTTGAAGCGGGCGATTCGTCCGGACACCGTGCTGGTTTCAATCATGGCGGCCAATAATGAAATCGGCACCATCCAGCCGGTCGCCGAACTGGGTGCGGTCTGTCGTGAACGCGGAATCGTTTTCCACACGGACGCCGTGCAATGGTTTGGAAAGGAGCCGGTTGAGAACATCGGCCAGTTCAACGCTGATTTGGTTTCGGTCTGCGCCCACAAATTTCACGGGCCGAAGGGCGCTGGTCTGCTTTTTGCCAGATCGCCTTTGTTTCCTGTCCCGATCCTTTTCGGCGGCGGACATGAGAATGAACGCCGGGCCGGGACGGAAAATCTGGCTGGAATCGTTGGCCTGGTTGAAGCGCTGGAACGTTTCGTTCGTCCTCCGGTTTTCTGCCGGGCAATCCTTGACCCTTTGACTTTGAGGTTGATTGAGCGCGTCGGAAAGAACAACGGCGTGGATTTTGTTGGCTCTCGTGATAAACGCCTGTCAAACACGGCCTCTTTCGTCGTGTCTGGCGCGGACAGTATTTCTCTGCTGGCCGGCTTGGATCTGGAGGGGATTTGTGCCTCGAGTGGCTCTGCCTGTTCGGCGGGTTCGCTTGAGCCTTCGCACGTGATTGACGCTATCGGACAACGCGAACGGGCAAATTCGCTGGTCCGTTTCTCTCTGGGTCGTGAATCAACCGGGGAAGAGGTGGAAAAAACCGCAGCGTCTTTCCTGACAGTCGTTGGCCGTGTACAACACGGCTAGGATGTCTTTCTTTGCCTGTGAGTTGATTGTGGAAACTGTGAAGAAGATCTGGAATTGGAACAATTGCGCGGGCTTGAAAAACTTCCTCGTGTTTCTTTTCTCAGATTTCTCCGCGTTAACCTTGACAGAAAAGGTTGTTTGCCTTATCCACAGCCCTTAATATTAAGATTATTTTAAAGAACAAAGATACTATTAACAGCGCATGAACCTTACCATCGCGAAGGAGCAGATTCTCAATGGCCTGCAGGCGGTACAGAATGTCGTAAGCGCACGCACGACCCTGCCTATCCTGTCGAATGTCTTGATGAGAGTCGAAGGTGAAAAGTTGGAGTTCACCGCGACGGATCTGGATGTGACAGTGGCTTGCACCGTCGAGGCAAAAGTAAAAAAAGGCGGCGCGGCAACCGTGCCGGTAAAAAAACTCTTCGGCATTGTCCGCGAGTTGAACGGGAGTGAAATAGACATTGAGGTTGACGACAAGAACATCTGCAGCATTCGTTGTGGTTCTTCATTTTATCGAATTCACGGCCTGGCGGCGGACGAATTTCCACCTTTGCCGAAGTTCAAAGATGACAAGAAAGTCACCCTGCCCCAGGAAACCGTTCAAGCCATGCTGCGGAAGACTTCCTTTGCCATTTCCACGGACGAATCCAGGTATGTGCTGAACGGCATCTACATCAGCTTGAAAGATCACAAGATGACCGTTGTGGCAACAGATGGCCGGCGGCTGGCGCTGGTGGACGAAGAAGTGGACATCGCGGAGAAAAGCGAAGGCGAATTCATCATCCCGGCCAAGGCGGTCTTCGAATTGAATCGCCTGCTTCAGGACAAAGGAGAGATTGTGGTTAAATTTGGCGAAAACCAGGCGTCGTTCGCGCTGAAAGACGAAAAGGGACCGTCCGTATTGGTGGTGACAAAGCTGATTGAAGGAAATTACCCCAATTATCGCCAGGTCATCCCCTCGGAGGTCAAAGAGCGCGTACCGCTCGCGCGCGAGGAATTCCTGCACGCCCTGCGCCGCGCCGAAATCATGACCAGCGAAAAGGCGAACTCCGTCAAACTCGCCTTCGGCAAAAACAATCTGGCCATCACGGCCAATTCACCGGAAGTCGGCGAAGCGCGCGAAAGCCTGGCGGTGAATTACAAGGGCAAGGAAGTCGCCATCGCGTTCAACCCCAAATACCTTATTGACCCGCTCAACGCGCTGACGGAAGACGAGGTTTTCTTTGAACTGGTGGACGAACTCAGCCCCGGGGTTCTGAAAATCAACGGCCCATTCCTCTACGTCGTGATGCCGATGCGGTTGAGTTGATCGTACAAAAACAAGCGGTCACATCTGCTCAACCGTCTCGATTCCGAGAACGTCGAGTCCCTGTTTCAACACGCGTGCCATCAATTCGCATAGCGCCAGCCGGCTGGCACGCGTCGCGTCATCAGCCTTGAGCACCGGACAATTTTCATAGAACGCGGTGAATTTGCCCGCCAAGTCGTAAAGATAATTGCACAGGAAGTTCGGGCGATATTCTTCCGCGACAGCCTCCAATGTCAGTCCGAAATTCAACAGGTGCTTGGCCAGCGCAATTTCCTCCGGCGCGGCAAATTGAATGTTGGGCGTTGAATGTTGGGCGTTGAATGTTTCTTCCGCCTTCCGAAAAAGGCTTTTGATGCGCGCGTAGGCGTACTGCAAATACGGCGCCGTGTTGCCGTTGAGCGCAAGCATCTTGTCCCAACTAAAAATGTAATCGCTCTGCCGGTTCGGCAGCAGGTCGGCGTATTTCACCGCGCCGATTCCGACTACGCGCGCGATCTCGCGCCGTTGCGCCTCCGGCAATTCGGGATTTTTGTCGGAAACAATTTTGAAGGCCCGGGCCTCGGCTTCGTCCAGCAAATCGGCCAATTTCACCGATTCACCGGAGCGGGTTTTGAACGGCTTGCCGTCTTCGCCGAGAATCGAACCGAACCAGACGTGGGCCAGTTTAGGCTCGGAGTTCGGAGTTCGGAGTTCGGAGTTCGAATTTTGCCATTTTCGGAACGCGGCGAAGACCTGCTGGAAGTGCAGCTGCTGACGTTCGTCGGTGACGTATATGATTTCATCCGGCCGCCAGGTTTCAAGCCGGTACGCAAGCGTGGCGAGGTCAGTCGTCGTGTAATTGAATCCGCCGTCGCTTTTGCGGATAAGCGCGGGGCGCTGCTTGAGTTGGGGATTGTCATCGAAGAAAACAGCGATGGCGCCTTCGCTTTCACGCGCGATGCCCTTGGCGAGCAGTTCGTCCACGAGCGGCTTGAGCCGCGGATTGAAAAAACTCTCGCCGAGCGTGTGGTCAAATTTGACTCCGAGTCGCGAATAAATTTCATCGAACTGTTTTTCCGACAGCGCCAGCATCTCACGCCAGATTTTCAGGTTTTCTTCGTCGCCGCCCTGAAGTTTTACCAGTTCCTGCCGCGCGGATTCGAGAGTGGTCGGGATTTCTTTGGACTCGGCGCTGAGCTTTTTGTAGAGGCGCTCCATTTCACTGATGGCGTCGGTTTTTAGCGCTGCGGGGTTTAGCTCGCGCTTCCAGCCGAGGAGGAGCAGCCCGAACTGCGTACCCCAGTCACCGATGTGGTTGTCGGTGATGACACGGTGACCGAGCAGGCGCAGCGTGCGCGCTAGGCTGTCTCCGAGGATCGTGGAGCGAATGTGGCCCACGTGCATCGGCTTGGCCACGTTCGGCGAGCTGAAATCAATCACGACCCGCCTTCGCTGCGCTCCGGCGCGGCAAGCCGTTGCTTCCTCACCCCCTTTTTCGAAGAACAAATGTTCGCCGCGGCCCGCGGATTCGAGCGTTTGGGTAAGCGCGGAAATCTTCAGCCGGAAATTCAGGAAGCCGGCACCGGCAATTTCGACCTTCTCGCAAATTTCGGAAACATCGAGTTTTGCCAGAACATCCGCGGCCAACCGGCGCGGATTCAACTTACGCGCCTTGGCGAGCGACATCAGCGCGTTCGACTGGTAATCTCCGAATTTCGGGTCGGGACACGGTCGGACGAGAAGGCTGCCGGGGTCCGCATCCGGCAGGACGGCGCGAACGGCCAGTTGCAGGCGGAGTTCAATTTGTTTGTGCGGCAGCACAGGCTTGATTTAACCACGGCAAGTCGCGCTGAAGCAAAGCGAAAGCGAAAGGGACACGGATAATTTACAGCGAAGTCAATTCGAGGTAGGGACGCCGCGCTGCGGCGTCCGGTCATCGCAGCGCGATGACCCTACCATCATTTATTCCCGTAATCGCGGATGATGGTGAGCATGGCGGCGGCATCGGGCGCCTGTTCCAGCGCCAGGCGAAAGTCGGCCTTGTGCAACAGCTTGGCGATGTTCGCCAGCGTGTGAAGATGCTTTTGAAATTGGCCTTGCGGCACGAGAAACAACATGACCAGTTTCACCGGCTGGTTGTCGAGCGCGTCGAAATTCACGCCGGTTTTTGAGCGTCCGAGCGCACCGACGACTTCGTAGATCAAATCCGTCGAGGCATGCGGAATACCGATGCCGAACCCGATGCCCGTGCTCATCGAGGTCTCCCGTTTCTTGACGGCGGCGGTGATGGCGTCGCGATGTTCCGCCGAAATTTTACCCGTGGTGACGAGATTGCCGATCAATTCATCAATGGCTTCCCATCGGTTGGTTGCGCGCAAATCGGTGACGATTTGCTCCTGGTTCAAAATATCGGCTAAGTCCATATCGTACGTCTGCCGAGGGTTTGAACCAAACCACGCGACAATTCAAGACAGAAATATTGACAAAAGCGCGCGCGCGGGTCAAAGCCACTTCTGCAGCCAGTGCAATACCTGTCCGGCGCCCTCCAACCACCACCCCAACGCGTTCAACAAACCAACCTTCGTCGTCAACAATGGAACACCGAACAACAGCACACCCACGTTGCCGAGAAAAATGATCACCGCCGAAAACAACCAGCCCTGCGACGTGATGTCCGATTGTCTCGTCTTCAAAACGTGCCACGTCAGTGTCACGTGAAACGCGTACGCCGCGCCGATCAGCAAATGAAACCAGACGAGGTAACTCCGCCAGTCCCAAATCAGTCGGCCGAGGGAGAACACAGCAACGACCAACGCCACGTAAAGCGGGAAAAAATAAGGCGCCAGCGCAATCAGGAAATTGCTTTTCGAGATGACAACATGGCCGCCGCTGGAGGAAACCTGGAGTTTCTTCAACTGGCCGCCAAAAAGCCAGGTCCATACGGCGTGTGTCAACTCATGGCCGAAGACATAAATCCACATCGGTTTGGGCAGCAGCAGAAAAATCACGAGCCAGCACGCCGCACCCGCCAGCAGCGGCACCCAAACCATGTCCGCGCTCCCGCTGGCGCAAAGCACCTTCCATAAAGCCATCGCCGCGCCGGCACAAACCGGGAGCAGCAGGATGGCAACGAAGAATTTGATCCACTTCAACACGCAGCCAGAATTCAGAATTCGGAAGCTGGAGGCCAGAAGAAATACACGAACTCCTCACCCGTCGCTTCGCGCCACCCTCTCCCCGCCGAGCGGGGAGAGGGCAGGGGCGAGGGGCGCAACACTGCTTGCAGAGCAACCGTGCGCGTTCTGAACTTTGAACTTTGAACTTTGCCTTTTGAATTTAACATTCACCCGATGACACAAGACGAAGTCCTCCGGATTTTCCGCGACAGCGGCGCGCTGCTTGAAGGCCATTTCATCCTCCGCAGCGGGCTTCACAGCCGCCAATACTTTCAATGCGCGCTCGCCCTTCAGCAAATGCCCGTTGTCGAGAAACTCGGCCACGCGCTGGCGGACAAAGTCCGCAGGCTCGGCGCGGCGACCGTGGTTGCGCCGGCGCTCGGCGGGCTGGTCATCGGACAGGAGGTCGCGCGGCAACTCGCCGTCCGGTTCATTTTCACGGAAAAAGAGGAGGGCAAACTCGTCTTGCGGCGCGGATTCAAGATTGCGTCCACCGAAAAAATTCTTGTCGTGGAGGATGTGGTGACCAAGGGCGGCCGTGTGCGGGAGACGATTGACATTGTCCGCGCGCACAACGGGAACGTCGCCGGGGTGGCGGCCATTGTGGATCGTTCGAACGGCGCGGTGAATTTCGGGGTGCCCTTCGCCAGCCTGATTTCACTCAAAGTTGAGACGTTTGAGCCGGACAAGTTGCCGCCGGACCTGGCAAAAATTCCGGTCGTTAAGCCAGGGAGCAAATAACCTTGGAGCGCCGGCTTCCAGCACGGCGGGGAATTGGATTGGAACATTCAACATTCAACGCTCAACGTCGAACAGCGAATTGAAGATTTGGATATTGGGCGTTGAATGTTGAATGTTCGACGTTTCCCAACTTCATGCCGGGCCGGAGGCCGGCGTTCCGCTTCACTGTGCCAAGCGGCACTCCGACTGTGCCAATCCGTCGCACTTGGCGCAGTTTTTTAGCGCCCTAAAAAACGGGCAAACTACAATTTAATCATTTGTTTTCAATGGCTTTGTAATCTTTACCGTTTCGCGGCATCGTCATTGCTTGGAAGCGGTGGAGAAGTTGTTTTTAACCACAAGAATTTATGGCAAAAGTTTTAGGCATTGATTTGGGAACGACGAACTCCTGCATGGCGGTCATGGAAGGTGGCGAGCCGTTGGTTCTGGAAAATTCCGAAGGCAAACGCACCACGCCATCCGTCGTCGCATTCACCAGGAGCGGCGAGCGGCTCGTCGGCGAGGCCGCCAAGCGCCAGGCCGTCACCAACTCGCGCAACACCGTCTATTCCATCAAACGCTTCATGGGCCGCAAGTTCGACGAGGTCCATGAGGAAATCAAACGTGTCCCTTACAAGGTCGTGAAAACGTCCAACGGCGACGCCGCCGTGGAAGTGGAAGTGGACGGCAAGCCGAAAGAATTTTCGCCGCCGGAAATTTCCGCCATGATCCTCGCCAAGCTCAAAGCCGACGCCGAAATGCGTCTGGGCGAGAAGATCGCGCAGGCCGTCATCACCGTTCCCGCTTACTTTAACGACTCGCAACGCCAGGCCACGAAGGACGCCGGACGCATCGCCGGCCTCGAAGTCCTCCGCATCATCAACGAGCCGACAGCGGCGTCGCTCGCCTACGGCCTTGATAAAAAGAAGGATGAAAAAATTGCCGTTTACGATTTGGGCGGCGGCACGTTCGACATTTCCGTTCTCGAAATCGGTGATGGCGTTTTCGAGGTGAAGGCCACCAACGGCGATACGCATCTCGGCGGTGATGATTGGGACGGCCGCCTCATGGATTGGATCCTCGACGAATTCAAAAAAGACAGCGGCATGGACCTGCGCAAGCAGCCCGACGCCCTCCAGCGCATCAAGGAAGAAGCCGAGAAGGCCAAAATCGCCCTCAGCTCGGCGCAGCAATACGAAATCAATCTGCCGTTCATCACGGCCGACGCCGGCGGGCCGAAGCACATCCAGAAAACGCTGACCCGCGCGAAAATGGAACAGCTCTGCGACGAGCTTTTCGAGCGCACCATCGCGCCGGTGAAGGCTTGCTTAAAGGACGCCGATATTGACGCGGTGAAGATTGACGAACTCGTGCTGGTCGGCGGCATGACCCGCATGCCGAAAGTCGTCGAGACCGCGCATTCGCTCGTCAACAAACCGCCGCACCAGGGCGTGAATCCGGACGAAGTCGTCGCCGTGGGCGCCGGCATCCAGGGCGGCGTGCTCAAGGGCGAAGTGAAGGATGTTTTATTGCTCGACGTGACGCCGCTGTCACTCGGCATCGAGACGCTGGGCGGCGTGTTCACGCGGCTCATCGAGCGCAACACCACCATCCCGACACGCAAATCGGAAATATTCTCCACCGCCAGCGACAACCAGCCCGGCGTGGAAATCCACGTGCTGCAGGGCGAACGCCAGTTCGCCCGCGACAACCGGACCATCCGCAAGTTTCATCTTACCGACATCCCGCCGGCCCCGCGCGGTGTGCCGCAAATCGAAGTGACGTTCGACATTGACGCCAACGGCATTTTGCACGTGGGCGCCAAGGACCTCGGCACGGGCAAGGAACAGAAAATCACCATCACCGCCAGCAGCGGCCTCGCGAAGGACGAAATCGAGAAGATGCGCAAGGACGCCGAGGCGCACGCCGACGAGGACAAGAAACACCGCGAGGAAGTCGAGACGCGCAACGAAGCCGAAAACGCCGTGTATCGGTCCGAGAAAATGCTCAAGGAAACCGGCGACAAAATATCCGGCGACGACAAGGCCAAGATCGAGAAGGCCGTGGCGGAGGTGAAGGAAGCGTTGAAAGGCAGCGATGCGGCAGCGATCAAATCCGCCGCCGAGAAGCTTAACGAAGCGTGGCAGGCCGTGAGCACCGAACTTTACAAGGCCGCCGCCGCGAAGGCGCAGGCGGAAAAGGCCCAGGCGGGCGGCCAATCCGGCGAGCCGCAGGGCGAAGCCAAGTCCGACGACAAAAAGAAGGACGAAGGCGTGATTGACGCCGAGGTCGTGGACGAGAAAAAATAAACCAATGCGTTGTACCTGAACAATTTTCCCACCGCGGGAGCGGCGTAAGCTGATTACGATTAGCGGTTCAAAACCAGAAACATGAATGCCAGGAAAGCCAATGTGCGCATGACCGAATGGGACAAGGACAAAACCTGTCGCCTCGGGACCCGGTATCAGTTCTGGCTGAAGTTGTCCGAGCGGCCGGACCCGGACTGGCAGCATTGTTTCCGGGAAACCTGTTACCTGATGGACAAACAGCGGCCGTTCCGGGCCGACCTGATGATACCGCTGATGGAGCGCGATCAGTGCTATGCCCGGGTGCTGGGCGACCCGCGCGAGTTCGAGGGCCTTCTGTATCCGCAGTTGCGGGAGGCCATCAGCCGGGCCAATGAAATGTTTGATGAACAGAAGGAAGAAGAGAGACGCAAGGGCTTGCAGGTGGCCGCCAAACGGGCGGAGGACGGGCGAATCATTGCCGAGTTGAAAACGAAATTTCGGATGGACTGAATTTTCCCGTCGCGGGTGCGGTGGGAGTTGATAAAATTTAACATGGCCAACGAAGAACAACTGAAGCGCATCGCCAAGGAACTTTTCTGGTGGCAGACACCGGAAGTTTCGCTGGCAAACCCGCGCCGTTTTCTTGCGCAGGTAATGACACTGGGAACATGGCAGGAAGTGCAGTTGGTCAAAAGTGCCTTTGGCTGGGACGCTTTCAAGGACGCCCTGTTGAACGCGCAGGCCGGAGTTTTCGATAAACGTTCGTGGGCTTACTGGCAGGCATTTTTGGGTTTGCCGGAAGTGGAATTGCCACGGCGCTCTTTGACATGAGTTTCGCTCCGAAATTATCCGCGCTGCCCGAAGCGCAACGCGCGGTGTGGAGCGACTTGAAACAGTTGCCGAAGCATTTTGTGCTTTATGGCGGCACGGCCCTGGCGTTGCGACTTGGGCATCGGCAATCGGAGGACTTTGATTTTTTCGCGGACGCGCCAGTGGACCCGGATGAATTGCTTCACACGGTGCCGCTACTGAAAGGCGCGACCGTTCGACAAAAAGCGGCGAACACGCTGACGGTAACCGTGCGGCGTCCGCAGCCGGTGAAAATTTCATTTTTCGGACTTTCACTGCGGCGGGTGGCGGATCCGGAATGGACCAATGACGACGTGGTGCGTGTGGCGTCACTTTTCGACATCGCCGCCTGCAAAATGGCCGTGATCCAGTCGCGTTCGGAATCGAAGGATTATCTGGATGTGGCTGCGTTGTTGAAAAACGGTGTGAGTCTGGCGGAGGCATTGGGCGCGGCGCAGGCGGTTTATGGCGAACAGTTTAATCCGCTGATTACGTTGAAAGCTTTGAGTTATTTTGGCGACGGCGATTTGGCGACGTTGCCTGAAACGGTGAAGCAGTCGTTGCGCGCAGCGGCGGCAATGAAGGAAATTTCAAACCTTGGACCATTGCCGGGCGGGTTGCTTCCGCCGGAAGGGTGAAACAATTTTCCCGCTGCGGGTGCGGTGGGATTTGATTACAATAAACAGACAAACCAACAACAAAGAGAACAAACTATGGCACTAAACGTTAAACCGATCGGCGACCGTATCCTGGTCGAGCCGGTCGAAGAAAAGGAAGTCAAGAAGGGCGGCATCATCATTCCCGATACCGCCAAGGAAAAGCCGCAGGAAGGCATCATCATCGCCCTCGGCACCGGCAAAACCAATGACGACGGCAAGAAAATCCCGTTTGAAGTCAAAAAGGGCGACCGCGTGCTCGTCAGCAAATACGGCGGCACGGAAATCAAAATTGACAACAAGGAATACAAGATTTTGTCCTCGGACGACATCCTGGCCATTCTCGACTGACATTCACCCAACCATCAACTTTTAACCAAGAACCAAAAAATATGGCAGCAAAACAATTATTGTTTGATGAGGCCGCGCGGCAGGCGATTTTGCGCGGCGTCCAGAAGCTCTCCAAGGCGGTCGTCGCCACGCTCGGGCCCAAGGGCCGCAACGTGGTCATTGACAAGAAATACGGCTCGCCCACCGTCACCAAGGACGGCGTGACCGTCGCCAAGGAAATCGAACTGGAAGATTCCTACGAAAACATGGGCGCCCAGATGGTCCGCGAAGTCGCCAGCAAAACCAGCGACACCGCCGGAGACGGTACGACGACCGCCACGGTGCTCGCCGAATCCATCTATCGCGAAGGGCTGAAGTTCGTCACGTCCGGCGCCAACCCCATCGGCATCCAGCGCGGCATTCAAAAAGCCGTGGAGGCCGCCGTCGGCCACCTCGACAAAATCACCAAGAAGGTGAAGGACAAGGACGAAATCCGCCAGGTCGCCGCGGTGTCGGCGAACTGGGATTTTGAGATCGCCGACAAAATTGCCGAGGCGATGGACAAGGTCGGCAAGGACGGCACCATCACCGTCGAGGAAGCCAAATCCATCGAGACCACGCTCGAAGTGGTCGAAGGCATGCAGTTCGACAAGGGCTACCTGTCGCCTTACTTCGTCACCAACGCCGAGACGATGGAAGCCAAGCTCGAAGACCCGTACATTCTCAATTACGAAAAGAAAATCAGCAGCCTGAAGGACCTGTTGCCGTTGCTTGAAAAGGCCGCGCGCACGGGCAAGCCGCTGCTCATCATCGCCGAGGAAGTCGAAGGCGAAGCGCTCGCCACGCTGGTTGTGAACAAGCTGCGCGGCACGTTGAACGTCTGCGCCGTAAAGGCGCCCGGCTTCGGCGACCGCCGCAAGGCCATGCTCGAAGACATCGCCGTGCTGACCGGCGGCAAGTTCATCAGTGAAGACCTCGGCATCAAGCTCGAGAGCATTGAACTGACTGACCTCGGCCGCGCGAAATCCATCGTCGTTGACAAGGAAAACACCACCATCGTCGAAGGCGGCGGCAAGTCGTCCGACATCCAGGGCCGCGTGAATCAAATCCGCCGCCAGATTGAGGAGACGACGAGCGATTACGACCGCGAGAAATTGCAGGAACGCCTGGCGAAACTCGCCGGTGGCGTGGCCGTCATCAATGTCGGCGCCGCGACCGAGACCGAAATGAAGGAAAAGAAAGCCCGCGTGGAAGACGCGCTTCACGCGACGCGCGCGGCCGTTGAGGAAGGCATCGTGGCCGGCGGCGGCGTGGCGTTGATCCGCTGCCTGCCCGCGATTGAATCGGTCAGGGGCGCGAATGAAGACGAAAAGATTGGCGTGGACATTGTGAAACGCGCCGTTGAATCGCCGACCCGCGCGCTGGCGGCCAACGCCGGCGTCGAAGGCTCGGTAGTCGTCGAGGAAGTCAAGAAGCGCAAGGGCAACGAAGGTTACAACGTGGCCACCGGCGAATACGAAGATCTCGTGAAGGCCGGCATTGTGGACCCGAAGAAGGTCACGCGCACCGCGTTGCAAAACGCCGGTTCGATAGCCGGGCTGCTGCTCACGACCGAATGCCTGATTGCCGACATTCCTGAAAAGGAAAAACCGGCCCCTATGCCCGGTGGCGGCGGCGGCGGCATGGGCGGAATGGATTACTAAGCCGCTGAAATCGGTAGGGACGGTTCGCCGAACCGTCCGCTTGGACGCGCGGGCCGCGCGTCCCTGCCAAAAAACGAGCGGGGCCGGAAGCGATTCCGGCCTCGCTTTGTTTTGAAACCATTGACGGGCTTATGAAACGGGCGCATTTTTCTGACGCGCAATCGTTACAGGAAATCGAGGAAGCCATTGCCAAATTACCGGCCAAAGCACGCCGTCAGCTTGTGCAGGACATTCCCGCTTTGTGTCCCGGCGAATTTCCGGCTGATGGCTGGGACGCCATTCTTCGCGCCCCCGCGCCCCGGCCCGCGCTGACTTCGCTGCTTGACAAGCTGGACGCCGGGTATCAGCAGAGGCCCGAAGGAATTTGACCGGCAGTTCCCGAAAAAATTTTCCCCGGCAGATTGATCGTTTCGCTCCGCCTTGACCGGCGCGGCAAATTAGGGGATTATATCTACGCCGAATTGATGGGGGCGCACCGGTTTCGACCTGGGAAATGCGCCAGAGGCGGCATGCCGAGGATGGTTCGTTGGCCTCGTAAAAAATCGAACCAAACAAAACAGCTAATCAAGAACTAGCTCTCGCGGCCTAAGGCCTCGACGTTCGCCACTGGACACCTGCTACGGTGGACGGACGCCACAGCAGGTTGGGTTGCCAGTGGAGTCTGCGCGCCGGCAACCGAGATCTTATCATGCGGACTAGGCAGTGCGATTCGAGTCCGGACGCCATCGCACAGCAGAAAAATTTTTCCGGACTAAGCATGTAGTCGCGGCTGGTTTGTTTGCCGGGGACGCGGGTTCAACTCCCGCCGCCTCCACCATATTTTACAAGTGTTTTAAGAAAAAGCTTGACTTAACGGGAAAACAACGGGAAGATTCGCGCATGAAAATGAAAGCGAAAAATCCCGCCCGGAAGACTGACGAATTCCCTAAACGCCTCAAAGAAGGCAACGCTGAAGTCACCATTTACAGGCAGCGCAATCCCTCACGCCGCCTGAATCCCGATACGGGCAAATGGGAAGTGACCGGCAAGGTTTTCGATGAATATGTGCTCGCCTACTACCAGGGCACGCGCCGGGTCGCAGACAAAAAGACTGGCGAACTCAAGACACTCCCGAAATTCATCCGTCAGAAATTCGGCAAGCTCGCCGATGCCGAAAGGGAAGCCGCCTTCATTCTCACGAAGCTGGCCAATGGAGAAAGCGAAGTCCTCAAACTCACCGGCCTTGACCGCGCCGCTTACGTTCACGCCATGCAGAAACTCCGCGAGTGGCGGCAAGACGCTGACCTCAACGGTTTCGTCATGGATTACGTCGCCGCCGTTAAACGCCTGCCTGACGCCACCACGCTCAAAGAGTGCGTGAATTTCTTCCTTTCGCGTCATCCTGCCGGTTTGCCGCGCAAGACAGTCCGTGAAGTCCTGAACGAACTGCTCGCCGTGAAAACGAATGCTGGCGTCAGCGAACCTTACGCCAAAGAACTCCGGTTGCGGCTCGGCCAATTCGCCGATGCCTACGCCGTGCCGATCTCCACCGTCAGCAGCAAACAGATTCAGGACTGGCTCACAGCCCGTGGCGTGGCCGGTCGCACACAAAACAACTACCGCCGTCTTATCAGCACACTTTTCAAATTCGCTATTCGGCGCGGCTACCTGCCCAAAGACCACGATGAATTGAGTGGCGTGGAAAAAATCAAAGATTCCGGCGGCGAAATCGAAGTCTTCACGTCCGATGAACTCCGCAAGCTTTTTGCCGCTTGCGAGACTCCGGTAAAAGAGCGCGGCAAATGGCGCACACGCGAAGACATGATTCCCTATTTGGCCATTGCCGCTTTTTGCGGATTGCGCGCGGCGGAAATCCAGCGGCTCGACTGGTCGGAAGTCCATCTTACCGGCGCGGAGCGATTCATAGAAGTGAAGGCCAGCAAAGCCAAGACTGCCAGCCGCCGCACTGTGCCCATTTCCGACAACTGCGCCGCGTGGCTCGCGTCTCACACCAAAGCATCCGGCCCCGTTGCCGCATTCGAGCGCAGTGACAAACAGCTATTCATCTACCTTGCTGGCAAAGCTGGTGTGCCGTGGAAACACAATGGCTTGCGGCATTCGTTCATTTCCTATCGGCTTGCCATCATTAAAAACGTCCATCAAGTCAGTCTGGAAGCGGGCAACTCGCCGAACATGGTCTTCGCACATTACCGGCAGTTGGTGCGCGAAAGCGAAGCCGCCGAATGGTTCTCCATCGCGCCCGTCAGGAAAACCGGCGCTGGCGAAATCATCCCCATGCCTGCCACACGCATTGCTGACGGTGCTCAAAATGTGGCGCAAAGAGAAACCGCGCCTGCTGCCGCCGCTGCCGTCGTATAAACCTTGCGCAACGCCGCGCAGATTGCATTCTCCACGCGCGCGGGTAGCATGTGGCGCGTTTGTCTGATTCAGGCAAGCGCAAGCCATGCCCGGCATATACGACCCAAATTGTGAAGCAAAGAACGAGGAAAAAGCGATTGCCGGGCATTGGGAATTGCTACGTCGCAACAAGGAATTCCGCGCGCTGTCCGGGCGTTGGTTGAAGTCAGAAGCATTTCGACGCTCTCACGCGCTATTGCCAGACTACTACGACACGGAGCACCATACACCGCGTTGCGCCTGGGACTGGATGCTTACAGCCGCGCAGAGGGTGCGCCTTGCCAAATTCCAAATCGAAAAGCAAAAATGGCTCTATGATAACGACTTCAATTTTGGCCCGATAATTTGCAGCAAGAACTTTCCCCCCGCCGCAGTAACAAACAAGAATTGGCGGGATTTTTTTCGCGTTGAACCGCTGCCGAATCCCCCGCAGCCGATTACGGTTGAACAGTCTTGGGACTGCACGCCAGACCTTTTCAAGAAACAATTTCGGCTCGCGTATCGCGCGCCAAATGATTTTGGCGAAATCAATGCACGCCTCCAAGAACACGGCAAATTTCTAACAAGCGCCGCCTCTAGGCTCCGTGTCGGTGATCCTTACAACGGGGCTTCGGTCATCGCCGATTACCTGTATGCGTTCGGAAGTGAACTGCGGGACTTGGCGGAATTCTCCAAGGTGTTCAAGATTCCCAAACACCGCTATTCTGAAAGCGAGTTCAAAACCTTTCTTGGACAAATCCGCGATAGTTTCAAAGAGTCCAATTTGCTCCGGCCAACCAAGAAGTTCGACACTCACGAATCCTATTTGGGCACGGCTGAGGATTGGCACTGGTTTCTCGAAGCCGAACGTCTCGGCCTGGACATTCACAAGTCGGCTGACTGCTCCAAATTGGCCGAAATTTATAGCAAAGACCTGCGCCAGCGGGCAATGCGCGGGCAAGCACCTCGCCGCGCCAAAGCGCACGGGCACACCGGCTCAAGATTCTCCGGCAAAGTTATCAGGAACCGCCGCAGCACGGTGAAACGGCACGTCCTGAGCATCGAAAAATGGATTCGTGACGCCTTATCCCCGGCAGACACCTAAGCCGGGGCCAATGGCTTCCTGAGCGCGTTTTTTTGCCTCCGGGGACACCTCCGGCGTGGGGTTCTGAAAATATCTTCACTGTCCCACTGGTTTTTTGCCCGGTCTGACCCTTCCCGCTCTGTTCAAATCCGCTCCGGGCCTGTTCTCATGGTCGCAAGACGCAAGCGATGAACGCGCTTGCAATCGAATCACATGAGCACAAATCAAAGTTCTGAAGCTGACGCGGGCCAACCGCGTGAACCGGAATACGAAAACAAAAAGCAACTCGCCGCCCGCCTGGGCGTGTCAGTCCGCACGATTGACAACCTGCTAAAGCGCGGCCTGCCTCACTTGAAATTGACCCGCAAGCTTACCCGCTTTCCCCGTGTTGCCGTGAATGAATGGCTTGCTGAACGCCAAGTCCGCCGCGCTTGAAACCTGCCGCGCAACCTACCCATGAGCGTGAATAAAAAACCTCCTGTGCCCCGCTCTGGCAATTACCTGCAATTCCCGCTTTGCACCCTGGCTTACGGCAAATCGGAAAATGACCGGCTCAATGCGATAATCTCCTACGGGCTGGTTGAAACAGGCAAAGTCTTCTGGTCACGAATCACTGACACGCAACGTGCCGGTTACTTAAACACCAGGGCTGCTGTTAAATGTCTGCCGAACGATTTCGACCCGCGCAACCCGCTGCACGCTGCTGCGCTGCTCGGCGCGCGTGTAATTGGGATTACGATTTTCTCCGCCGTCAGGGTAGTGGTCGAACATCAAGCCTTGCGCCAGTTCTTCGATAAATTTCAGGCGCAAAATGGCCCCGACGCACTGGTTAGACTGAGGCGAGATTTCGTCTTTGAGGCGCGCGATGGAAAGGGAATGACGCCCCGTGAACTGGCCGTGCTTGCCGCCATTTACAGCGTGATCGGGAAAAAACAACGTCCGGTGCGTATCACCAGGGAGACAATCAAGCTCCGTGCCCTCGGCTACAGAACTAAAGAAATCGCCCGGCGTGAACTCCCCCGCCGTTCTGACGGCGCGCAACCTCTCACCGAATGGAAATTGCGTTGCACCATTGATTCACTCGCGGCGCGCAAATTTTTTTGCCGGTCAACTTTTGGCCGGCGCGAGACTTTCTACACAAACCGCATGGACGAAGCGGAATTTCGCGCCGCGCTGGTCGCCCTCAAGACGCGCCGTTCTGCTTTCAAACAAACACAGCGGCGCAAGGACGAAAACCTCACCAACACCATCCGCAAGCTGCGGCGGAAGCCCGACGGCCAGTAACCGCTCGCGCGGCTCAACTCTGCCAGAAACTCCTGTTGAGCGCCCGCCGATGCCCCGCAGCAGACTCAACGGCTCGCCCCGGCTTCACCTCCGCTTTAATACAATCGTCTTTCAATTACAAACTCTCCTGAATACAACCGCAGAAATAGAATCGGAGACAACAGCGGTGTTGTGGTTCTCTTGTTGAATCCGATTGAAAGACACGGAACTGCGCGCGCCTTTGCCCCGAAATTTCTCCCGGTGAATGGGTCTAAAACCGCTGCCTCCTGCCCCTGGCTGGGTCAATAGCATTCCATCCTGAGTTGCACGCGGCGTTTGCTTGAACTCTGCGCTACACTGACGCAGTCAGAAACACCGCTGCCAAATCGCTCCGGCATTCCATCCGTTTGAACTCTGCCCTTACCGCGAAAAAAACTGCGCGCCGTGGTCATCGCCGTACTGACTGTCGAGCTGCTTTCCCGGCCTTTCGCTTTTCGTCCAGACATTCGGACTGGCTCGCAAAAAACTGTGCGGCTCGGCTGCGGTGTCATCCGCACAAACCTTCACAACGGCTTGCCGGGTGATGGTGATGGTTCGTTGAAATTTCCCGGCTGCCTTCGCACAGCACAGCGGATTTCGCCAGCGCGCTTTCCAAAATCAACTGGCTGCCGTTCGGGCAGGTGACAAGCGCGCTGCCGTCTGCAAATTGCTCCCGGCTCGCTTCCGCGTTTCCCTGGCTGGGGTCGTGTGGGTAACGGCTCATGGTTTGCCATTCATCCTCGCGCGTCCGGTCAACTCGCACAAGTTGGCTATCCGGCAAAAAAACCGCGCGGCGTCCAAGATTGCCTTGCCACGCCGCATCCGCCGCACTAAAACACTCGTGACAGTCGAAAACGAATGTAGAACCAATCAAAATCAATTTTGCGTAGCTAGGCTACGGTCTCATTCCAAAACCGCGAAATTTCCGAGTGTAGAAACCAGCCCAAGCACGCGCCCCATCGGGCGCGGCTTGGCGCATTTTCTACACGGGCGCTTCGCGGTGCCTGGAATGAGGGTGCGTTGAGTTCGCGCCTTTCTGTTTCTGCCGTAATCGCTTCGCCGAGTTAAACCGATTGAGCAACTATGAAAAAGCTGCTTCGCCACACACAAAACTCTGAACACATGAAACCCACGCTTTCGATCTTTTTCGCCCTCACGTGCGGTCTGCTCTGCGGATGTCTGCTCACTGGTTGTGTTGATAATCCAGCCACCGTTTATTCTCCTTTGGAACAACCTTTTACTGGAAGAACAAGTGGAGTTGCTGCCGTGGAAACTGATAATTTGGCTTTGCCAATTTATTCCGGCTTTCCGGCTAAAGATTACAAAGTGATTGGTATTATTGGCACTCGCAATCGCTTTGATGCTGCGCGTGTAGCGAAATCCAAAGGGGCAGACGCGCTAATTTTTTTGGATTCCAACACAAGCTATCGTGGAAATCTGACGGTGGGAAATGCGTTTGCCAGCGCATACGGAAATGCAGGGTCGGCTTTTGGGTCAGCGTTTGGAACAAGTGTTAGCGCTCCGATTTATGCAACCACTGCTCGGTATGCGGTCATTAAATTCAAAACACCGGCAGAAATAGCAATCCAAGAAAATCTCCCGGTTAAGATTGATTTCACGCCTTACGAAGGTCGGCAGCAAGACTGGCCTGTCAAACCAGGTTCATCGGGTCAAATCATCAATGGAATTTTGTGTTACTTCGATTCGCCCGAAAAACCTTATGATGTCTTGGGCACAACCGTTAGCAGTGGTCCCGCAGGCAAACAACTTGCGGCTTTGGCAATTTCTAAAGGCGCAGACGCTCTTGTTGTTCAAGCCACTAAAAATCTCGAAAATGATAATATGCAGATTACTTCTTTAGTAATTAGATTCCGCACCAACGCACCGCTCGATCTTCAACCTGTAACCAACACGCCAGACTTTGACACCCTGAAACCCGTCACCAATTCACCTTCATCAACTCCCTGAAAGAACGTCGCGCGTTAAATCTTTGAACACATGAAATCCACATTTTCATTTTTTTTCGCCCTCGCGTGCGTTCTGCTCTGCGGATGTCTGCTCACTGGTTGTGTCACACAGTCGGATGCGCCCCCCGTTTCAATGGATCAATCCCTTCACAATCGTTCCGGTCTTTCTCTCGCCCAAGCCCGTCAGCTTTCGCTTCAACTTCACATTGGTCAAAGTCAGGACGAAGTTCAAAAACTGTTGGGGTCGCCTGATGCAACCGCCGCGCAAACGATGGGGCAAAACATCGGCAAACCGTGGCAGGGGTTGGTCTGGGATTATCGGTGGGGCGGCTATTTGAATCCCGAACGGTTAAGCATCACCTTTGCGCCATTTCAAGGTCAGTGGCTCGTTAATAATTGGCAATGGTGGGATTTTTAATTTCAAACACCTTATGTCAAACGAAATATTGAGTGGAGAAAACAGCCAAGAGCGGCGGGCTGCCGAGGAAAAAACATACGATGATGTTCGTGCCGCTTTCAACAATGGCACTGTTCTAAATGCGTCACGAAAAGAGTTGGAGCAACTTTTGCTTGCCAATGCCCGCGCCAGCCTTGTCATTCAACACAGGGCAAATCTGGCAAGAGCGTCGGAGATGGGCGAAACCATGCGCCAGTTGCTCGCTGCTCGCCAAAGTGAGGAGATACAGAACAAGTCTGCTTGGATTGCGATCATCGCGTTGGTTGTGGCGATTGCCGCGTTGTTTTGTTCGGCGGTTCAGGTGTATTACGCATTTGCTGGAGCGCATCGTGCCGCCGCTCCGCCGCCGGCACTTAACCGTTGAGCAGGAGTGTTGAATGGCTCTTTTTTATTTTCTGACAAAGAGGGACTTGGTGATGGACATAAGGTTTAAGTTTGTTGGGCTTCGGACGTGCGTGCTCCAACGTTTCTGCGTTCCAAAGACGGATGATCTGATAATCGCGTCAAATGTGATATTAATCGCAAAATTTTTCAGAGTTGGTCAGCAAAATCAAAAAGCCGTAATGCACCAATATCTCAAAGAGGTGGCAACCGAGACCGTCACATTTGTAAAAGATACTGGAGAGGATGTTTATTCCCATAACGAGTTATGGTCGCGCATTTGCACAACCTTAACTCCATTTGAGCGGAAGGCGGCTGGTCATGTTTTTAGATTGTCCACCGGTGTTCCAGTGTATTACACGCTTGGCGATGCGGACGACGGGAAATATTTCGGCGAATATCTTTTCCGTCTCTGCATAAGCCGTGGTGTCCCGTTTGATTACATGAAGATTTCTTGGCCGTCGTTGTCGAAGCTTCTTCTACCAATGTCAGTTTCCGTGTTTTTCAACCATAATTTGAATCAGGTAAGCGGTGCTGACGCTAGGAAACGGCTATTGCGCGTGACATTGGCATTTCTTGAGCAAATGGATTTTGGTAAGTTCTCCAATACGCCGAGCGCAAGAGGACTGGTCGGTTTTTTCAAAAGTCACGCAGTGAAAATTTGATAAGGTCTCAATGCCAGCCGAAAACCCTTGCCCCTTTAGCCAAAAATCTCCACGCGGATGAATCCACCGCGCCAAGCTACCCCGCCCCGCGCGCTCGCACCCCCGCCCCCCTCCGTAACGGGAAGCAACGGGAAAACAAAACTTCATCTTCGTGCGTTTTCGTGCATCACAGACAGAAAAGAGGAAAAAATCAGAGACGCACAATCATCAATGACGACGCACGATTTTATCTAACCGCGTAAAACCATTGAAAACATTAGCTCATTTCAACTCCCGCCGCCTCCAGTCTTCGCTCGGAGCGTAGCACAGAGCGAAGGCTGCCGCGCCGGAGTGCGAAGCACGAAGGCGGGCCGCAAAATTTCTGTAGAAAGCTCCGAGCTACGGCCCGGCAAGCCACCCAAGCCGCAAACAAAGTTTCTGGACAGAGTTGAAAAGTTTCTTTCGACCTGACCCTTGAACATTCCCACCGAACGCACAATCGAAATGGCTTGAGGGTTGACCGAATTGAAGCATGATGATTGGCATCATTTGAATTTATGAAGACAGGTTTCTCGTTTCTGAGTCAGGGACTGGTTTTGGCTGCCCTTGCACTGGCGGAGCTGCCTGCGCGCGGCGACACCAATCAATATGCCGGGAGCAATTGGGCCCTGGTGGATGTAAAAAAAGTCATGGCGGCGGCGGCGGAAATCACCCCGGCGAAATATCCGGATTGCGACGAGGCGACCGTTGACCAAAAGTCGGTCCGAGTCTATCGGGCGGATGGCACGGGGGGGTGCCAGGATGAAACGTTCGTGAAGGTGCTCACGGAAAAGGGCCGGCGCGACAATCGCACGCTGACGATGAATTTCATGCTGCCGTACACGACGGTCGCAGTGCCCACACTGGAGGTGATCAAACCCGACGGGAAAACGGTTCCGGTGGACGTGGCGGCGAATTCAAAGGAGTCCATTGATGACAGCCAGATGGCGGAGAACATTTACGACCCGAACATGCGGGTGTTGCAGGTGAACATCCCGAGTTTGGACATCGGCGACGTGGTCCATTCGGTGGAACGCCAGACCATCGAGCGCCCGCTCATTCCCGGTGAATATTGCCGAGGAAAATGTTTTTGAAGGCACGGGTTTCATCCGGCACATCACTTACGAGGTCCATGCGCCGGCCGATCGGCCACTGAAGCGCATTGCGTTGCGGGACGAGGTGCCGGGAACGGTCACCGCTATCGACGCAACCGGGCGCCAACAACACGATCGTGTATCGCTGGGAGGTGAACAACGTGCCGCGCATGTTTGACGAGCCGTCCATGCCGCCTTACGAAGAGGTGTTGCAGCGGCTCTTTGTGAGCACCATGCCGGATTGGGCGGTCGTCTCGAAATGGTATTGGAACTTCAGCCAGTCGCATCTGGATGCGACCACGCCGGAAATGAAGCAGAAGGTGCAGGAACTCACCGCCGGCGCCGCGACGGACACGGACAAGGTCAAGGCGCTGTTTTATTTCGTGTCCAACAAGATCCGATACATGGGCATCACGCCAGAAACAGACCGGCCCGGCTTCGAGCCACACGACGTTTACATCACCTTCGACAAAAAATACGGCGTTTGCCGGGACAAGGCGGCCCTGCTGGTTTCGATGCTGCGCCTGGCCGGGTTGAACGCGTATCCGGTACTCGTCAGCGTCGGGACCCGGAGGGATGCCGAGGTGCCCGGGCTGTTATTCAATCACGACATCGCCGGCGTTGAACTGGAGAAGGGCCAAATCGTGTTGATGGACCCGACTGACGAGAACACGCGCGAACTGCTGCCGGCTTCCGATCGCAATCAAAGCTACCTGGTGGCCCGGCCCGACGGCGACACCATCCGGTTAAGCCCGATTCAGCCGCCGGAGGAAAACCTGTTGTCGATAAAAACGACCGGGGTCTTGACTGCGGATGGGGTCATTGAAGCGAAATCGGAATTATCGTTTCAAGGCATCAACGACGACGCGTATCGGAATGCCTTTTCACACATGAAACCGGACGATGAGCGGCGGTTCTTCGAGCAACGTCTCCAGCAGGCGGTGCCGGGGCTGCGGCTCAAGTCACTGATACTTGTGCCGGCAGACATGAGCGACGTATCCACGGGCCTGCGGGCGGAACTGGAATTTTCGGTGGGCGGCATGACGGCGAACGGCGGCGGCGAGTCGGTCCTGAGCGTGCCATGGATTGGCAAGCGGCTGGGGGTGGTAAATTTCATCCTCGGCGGCACCGGCCTGGAGAAACGGAAATACCCGCTCGAAACCGAAGTGACTTGCGGTGTGCAGGAGGACATATCGCTCAAACTCGCGGGCGGCTTCACCGGGGCGGCGACACTGCCGTCACCTTCCTCGGTGGACGACGATTGCGTGAGCTATCAGCAGCACTTTGATACCAAGGAAGGTTTGCTCGAGTGCTCCCGGACGTTGAAATTAAAGACGGTCGAGTTCGCGCCCGGACAATATCTGGCCCTTAAACAAACCTTGAAGATGCTGGACAACGACGGGCGCAAGGCACCGATTCTCGCCCTTGCCGGAAAGCCCGCCGCGGACAACCAGGCAACGGCCGGCAATCCCGCCGTGCCGCCGGTGGAATCCAATGCGCGGATTCTGGAGAGCTGGAAGGAACTCGAAGTGACCGGTCCGCACACGGCGGTTTACCGGGTGAAATACGCAAAGCGCATTCTGACTTACAGCGGCAAGATTCGGGAGGCCGAGGTGAAGATTCCTTATAATCCGGCCTGCGAGGAGGCGCGCCTCGTCCACGCGGTCGTGACTTCCCCGACCGGCGAGCGTCAGGAAATTTCCAAGGACGAAATCAACGTGATGGACGAGGGCTGGAATGCGTCGGCGAAGCGATACACGGGTGGCCGGATACTGGTCGCGAGCCTGCCGGGCGTGGACGTCGGCTCCACCATCGAAGTTGAATTTGAGGTCAGCTACACCAACAAGCCGTTCCTGGCTGGATTTGAGTCGTTTCAATTGCCGGATGAACTGGAGCAGAAATCGTTTACGTTGACCGCACCGGCCGATGTCAAAGTTCAGCGGTTGGTCAGTGGTGCGCGGGGCATCGTTCACGAGCAGAACCAGAAGGAGGGCAGCCGGCAGGAGTTTCGCTGGCAGTCGGGAAAAGTCGCGGCTTTGCCGGCCGAAACCCAGCTTCCGCCGGAATGGGTTTACAGCGCCGGGGTCGGTTATTTTATCGGCAAGGTGACGAACTACCTGAATGAATTGAACGAGACGATGCTGGAGCGGTCGCACCGATCCACCAACGCGGCGGAATTGGCCCGGCAACTGACCGCGAAGGCGGGGAACAAAATTGAAGCGGTGAAAGCCATCCGCGATTTTGTTGCCAAGTCCATCCGCGCAGCCGGGCCGTCCTTCACCGAACTGCCGTTGAGTGAACTTTCCGATGCCGACACGACATTGGCGGACGGGTACGGCCACGCGGCGGACCGCGCCATTCTGCTGCATGCGATGTTGAGTGCGGCGGGCTTTCAACCGGAGTTCGTGCTAGTCTCGGATTTGCCGGCGATCGCGGGAATCACGAACGTAGCGATGACGTTTCCCTTCCCCCAGGACTTCAAGACCCCCCTCATCAGAATCACACTGGCTGGTGAGAACTATTATCTGAACGACACAGACCAATACGCGCAACCGGGTTCGACCGGCAGCAGCGGCAAACTGGGCATCGCACTTTCCACCCAGGCGTGGGAAGTCATCCACGCCACCAAATCGTGCGAGGATGGGACCCGGACAACCTATTCACTCCTGTTGGACCAGAGCGGCAGGACACGGATCGGGGTTTCGCGGTCGTATTACGGCGAGGCTTACAACGAAAAGCACCGGTTTTTCTCCGAACTGCCGCCCGAGGAACGGAGACGGTATTATCAAGAAACTGTTTCCGAGGTTGCCCAGGGCGCACGACCCGTGGGCGATTTGGCAACCGCGTTTGACACCTATCCAGGCCGCGAACAGTTCTCGGTGATCATTGACAATTACGGCGTCACGGCTGGCAAATACCTTTACTTCAATCTGCCCTTTACTCCGTTGCTGATCCCGGTCGGGGCCGATCATCGCGTGTTGCCGTTATTGATTTCGCAAGGCGGCAAAAACACCATCCGCACCGAGATTGAACTGCCTTCGGAGTTTCCTAAAGTTGTGGTGGCCCCCAAGAACGAAGACCTCACCGTGGCCGGTAGCGAGAAGGCGCACATCACCGCCAGGAAAACATTCGGCGGATACGTTGTCACCGATGAGTTTGAAACCGCACCAGCCATCATCAGTCCTGACAATTACCAGGCGATGCTGAAGGTCGAATCCGCCTTGAGCCGGAAATCGTCGAAGGTATTTCTTCTGGAAGAGCCGTGAAGTTTCCGCCGGCTTCAGCAGACGATGCGCAGGCGTTCGCGCTCAATGGAAAACACCGCGGGCAAATGGCCGATCCACTCGCCGTCCAATTCGAAGGCGGTCGTTGTATCACCTGCCAATTCAAATGATTTGGCGCGAAAACGGCGCACGTGGCTTTCCGGCAGTTTTCGCCACGCCAGCAAACCCGGCGCGCAACGGAGCAGAGTCAGCCAGTTCACGCGCGGGAAAACGCAAACTTCCAGCGAACCGTTGCGCAAGTCCGCCTGTGGGAAAACACCAAACGGCCCGCCGTAATGCCGCCCGTTGCCAACCAGCACAAATTCGCCGGTGAAGTTTTGACCGCCGACGCGCAGGGTGATGGGGGGCTGTCGTTCGCGCAAGGCCTTCAAACCGGCGATGACGTATGCCAGTGGACCGACCATTTTCTTGTGCGACCAGTCCACCAGTTCAATCGCCCGTGCGTCCCAGCCTGCGCCCGCGAGTTGGACGAAGTAACGTTGTTGGCGGACGCCGTTCGCCGAAAACTCCACGCGCGGCAGGTCAATGCGCGTTTCCCGTCCCCGTTGCAAAGTTTCCCAGGCGCGTTCGACGCGGAGGGGAATTCCGAGTTCGCGCGCGAACACATTCACGGTGCCCAATGGCAGTACACCCAAGCACGCCCGCGCAAAACCGTCCGGTGCGTCACCGAGGCCGTTGAGCACTTCGTTGACCGTGCCATCGCCGCCGGCGGCCACGACGAGTTCGAAACCGTCGGCCACCGCTTCGGCGGCGAGCCGGCGCGCGTCGTCGGGCGCGGTCGTGGCCTTCAACGCGCACCGGGAGCCAATCGCGTCGAGTTGATGGCGAAAGTGCCGGGCTTTTTCGCCGCGGGCCGCCGGATTGAAAATCACACAGGTGCGCACTCGCCGAATGATTTTAGCGGCGGGTGCCGTTAGTCGAGCAGAAAGCGTGGCGTTTGCTTGCGTTCACGGCACGTTTCCCCGAAACTGGCACCGTGAGCGGAGCAAAAAACTGGAAAATTCCGAAGTGGCCATTTCTGCTCGGCGACGCGCTGCTGCTGGGGTTCGCGCTTTTTATCATCTGGCAATCACCCCACCCGATTTCCCAATCGGAAACCATCGTGTGCCTTGCCTCCGCCGCGGTTGGCGCACTGCTCGGGGTCGCGCCCTTCATTCTTGATTATCGGGCCGTTCTCAGGCTCGTGGATGTCAACACGCTCGGCGAGGTTACAGGCAAAATTCAGGATCTTGAACGCCTCGCCGTCCAGATCAGCGCTGCCACCAACGAATGGACGAACGTCCAAACGCAGGCCGAGAAAATTTCCACCGGCGCAAAGGAAATCGCCGACCGCATGACAGGGGAAGTCCACCAATTCTCCGAGTTCATGCAAAAAATGAACGACAACGAGAAGGCTGCGCTCCGGCTCGAAGTCGAGAAATTCCACCGCGGCGAAGCCGAATGGCTGCAAGTGCTGGTGCGCATCCTGGATCACATTTTCGCGCTGCATGCCGCCGCCGTCCATTCCAACCAACCGCAGGTCGCCGAACAAATCACGCAATTCCAGAATGCCTGCCGCGGGGTCGCGCGCCGCGTCGGCGTGACGCCATTCGTTGCCGAACCGGATGAGCCGTTCAACCCCGACCGCCATCAAGCCGTGGATGCGAAATCAAAACCACCGGCAAACGCGGCAATTGCAGAAACCGTCGGCGTGGGATACACGTTTCAAGGAAGGCTGCTGCGCCCGGCCCTTGTCCGGCTTAGGGAAAACGACGTGGAAAAGTCCGACGAGAATCAATTGCCGCTCGAAGCCGCTGAGTCCACCTGATTGGCATGTTGCCCGACTCCAGTTCAGACTGTCTGAATTCCCGAACTGCGCCGGAACGGATCCTGCGCCGACTGGCCGTCGTCCTCGGGATTTTTTCTTTTGGTGTCGTGCTCGCCGCCCACAACATCACCGACGGCGATCTCTGGAACAAACTCGCCCTCGGAGCGCATGTTTGGAAATATGGAACGGTGCCGGTGCATGACACCTTTGCCTTCACACCGGTGTTGCCGCGCTATATCGAACATGAGTGGGGCGCTGGCACAATTTTCTTTGGCGTGCTGAAATTCTTCGGGCCGGCGGGGCTGATGACACTCAAAATCCTGCTCGCCTTCGGCGGGCTGGTAGCGGCACTGGCCACCGGCAGGAAAATCGGCTGCACTTGGGAGGCGTTGCTGATGCTGGCCATTCCCGCGTCGGCGTGCGTGTTGCTCGGCTACATTCCCGTGCTGCGAAGCCACACCTTTACCTATTGCTTTTTTGCCGTCACGCTGCTTGGCCTCGAAGAAATCCGCGCCGATAAGAACTGGCCGGTTTATGTTTTGCCTTTGATGATGCTCGCATGGTCAAACATCCACGGCGGATTTGTCGCCGGGCTGGGGGCCATTGCGGTTTACACGGCCTTCGCGTTGTTCACACGCCGGCAGGTCAAATGCATGTTGTTCACGTCGTTCGCTTGCGGCGCGGCCACGCTGGTCAATATTTATGGTCTCAAATTCTGGGCATATTTGATTCCGGCGCTTCTCAACAAGCGCCCGGAAATTGCCGAATGGCAGCCACTCCCGCTCTTTGCCAATGATGTGTTTCTCAATTTTCGAATTCTTTTCCTGCTGGTGCTTCTTCTGCTGCTCGTTGCAGGGCGGCGCACGGAGAAAAAAAGCCAGCCCGGCCTGGCGCTGCTGGCGCTGACCGCGGCACTGGCGTGGCACAGCCGGCGGCATGCGCCCTTCTTCGGAATCACCGCGCTGGCATTTGCCGGCCCATTTTTGCAAACCGTGCTCACTGATTTCGCCGCGCGCCTGCCGCGACGTTGGGGAGCGGCCTTCAAACCGGCGCTTGCGGTAATGATTCTTTACGGTGCTGTCGCCGTTTATGCCGCGGCGGAAATGCTTCCCCATGCCTCATTCGTCCTGCTCGCACCGGTGGGGCACGATCCGGTGCGTGAAGTGGACATTCTTTCACGCGCCCGGGCCGAAGGGAACCTGGCAACCCCCTTCAGGTCGGGTGGCTATTGTTCATGGCGGCTTTATCCCCGTATTAAAATTTCCATGGACGGCCGTTATGAAACCACCTTTCCGGAATCCACCTTTGAATTGAATAACGATTTTTATGAAAGGCGCGGCACCAACTGGGACCGGCTTATTCGTGATTACGCGGTGGATTATGTCATTCTTGAATTCACCCAGGATCGGTTGCGCCCGGAGGATTTGTTGGACCATGGTTACGTCCTGGTTTGGATGACCCAAGGGCATTTCGCACTCATGGCCCTGCAAAAACACGCCGGCCAGCTCCAACGTGTCGCTGCCGAACTTCCGCCGACCACCATCAATCCGGTTGACGCGAGCATTCCTGACGGATGGTGGTCCCGTTAGTTGGTCAGGCAATGAACACGGTACGCTTCAGGGATAAAAAATGCAGCCAGCAAGCGGTCACAGGCCGCGAATAAACTTTGGCCAGGGCGCGCGCATAAAGTTTCAATTGCGGCGTGTAAATCGTTATTTTTGCCGGCATTTCGCCGGCGCGAACTTCGTCCGTTTTGAAATCCACCAGCCAGATTTCTTCCGGCAGCGAGACGACCAGGTCCGCCACGCCTTGCACAACCACGAATTCATTCTCAAGCCCCGCTTCCAGTTTTGTCCCGACGATTTCGACCAGTTCTTGCGGGCTGAATTTTGCCGTAAAAGCCAGTTCGCGCCGCACGTTGACGGCATTGGCCCGAATTCGCCGGCCCGGATCGGACCGCCAAAATGCGGCGACGGCTTCCAAATCCAGCGCCGCGCACTCACCGTCGGATAAAACCTTTTCCCGCTTCAAGCGCAGGGCTTCGGATTTGAGCGCGGCAACGCCGCCCACGTTTTCGAGTGCAAGGTGCTGGAGAAATTTGTGATGCGCCAAGCCGGCTTCCGCGGCTGACAATTTGCCGTGCGCCCGTTTGACCGCGCGCACAAATTGGCGCGGAGCGAACATCTGCCCGGCCTCGCCACCCGACTCATCCGCTGCCTGGCGGCGCAGCGTGGTAACCGACGATTTCGCCACCAGTTTCGTCGCCGCGCTAAATCCGTATTCCCAGGTCAAAGCCGCGCGGAGCGTTTGTTTCGTTTTGCCGCCGGGTGTTGCAAACTGACGGAGGGGGCGTCTTTGCGGAGCGGATCCGCCGTCCACAAGATTTGGCCCAACAGAAGCCCCCCCTTTTTTTTCAGCTAATTCTTCATCACTGGCAATTCGCCAGCGCAAGTGCGGCAATTTGCCTTCAGTCAGGTTTGCCTTCGCGCCATTGGTTTGCTGCGCGAACCACAAGCCCAGCCAGTCCGCGCAACATTTCGCCGTGAGAATTTCCCGCCGCGTCACCACATCCGGTTTGGTCCAAAGCGTCTGCCATTTATTTTCCGTGACGCTGCCGCTCAAAATCAAGGTGTCGCGCGCGCGGGTCACGGCGACGTAAAGCAGCCGCATTTCCTCGCCCCACAACTCGCGGCGCTCACGCCGTTGGGCGAGCCAGTGCGGCAGGCTTGGATAACGCCGGCCCGTGTGCGGCGGTTTGACGCGCGGGCACAAACCGAACTGTTCGTCCAAGATGATTTCCGCGCGCAAATCCTGCACGTTGAACGGCTTCGCCAGGTCGGCCACGGCGACGACCGGAAATTCCAGGCCCTTGCTCTGGTGAACGCTCATCAGCCGCACGGCGTTTTCATCCGTGCCGCCTGCGACGTCCGGTTCAATTCCAGCCTCGCGCTGCGCTTCAATGAATTTCAAAAAACGGAACAATCCCTGCCGCAGGAATTGATCAAAACGCCGGGCCAGGTTGAGAAAGCGTTCAACATTCGCCTGCCGCTGCGTGCCGCGCGGGCGGGATCGCAACCATTCGGCCAGATGTGTTTCAGCTAAAACGTCTTCCAGACAACCCGACAACGACGATTGCCGCGCTCCTTGCCGCCAGCGCCCGAAGCGTTCGAGAACCCCCAATTTTTTCAACCGTTTCTCTCCGCATTCCACATTCCGCATTCCGCGCCCGATTGAGCGCCGTCCAGAAATGGACACCCTTTGCCGCCAGCCGGATTTCCCCCAATTCGTCCAGGGACAAGCCAACCAGCGGCGAGCGCAGCACCGCGATGCAAGGAACGTCCTGCAAGGGATTATCGAGCAGTTGCAGCAGGCTCAACAAATCCAGGATTTCCGCGCTCTCGAAAAATCCACCGCGCTCGACCACCAGCGGCACGCCGACCCGCTCAAACTCCTTTGCGTAAGCCTCCGCCTTGTTCGCGGGCGAACGCAGCAACACGGCCATGTCGCGCCATTCAACCGGACGAAAGGCCTTTGGCCTTGCGTCCCGGATTTCATGCCGCGCATTTTTCAACTCCCTCAATCGTAGTGCGAGCAACTGCGCCTCTTTTTCGGTTTCCTCCAATCCGGCCAGAATGTCCGTGCCGGGTTCATTTTCGAAATTCGCCTCGTCGCGTCCGCTTTTTTTGAAATGGAAGAGCAATTCGGCCCGCGGTGTTGAATCCCCGGCAAGGCTGAGGGCCATTCGCGCTTCCGGCGAACCGAATTGCAGTTGCGCCTCGGCGTCGTATCGCACACCGCCGATTTCCTCGCGCATGAGAAACTCAAAGACGGAGTTCACGAAATGAAGCAAACCCTCGCGGCTGCGGAAATTTTCTGCTAACGGAATTGTTTGCCCGTTTTTGCCGCGCCAGGCCGCGGCGTAATCGCGGAAGATTTTCGGGTCGGCGAGCCGAAAACGGTAGATGCTCTGTTTCACGTCGCCGACGAGGAAGCGGTTCGCGTTCCGGCCGCTGCGGCTCAATGCCTCGATGATTTTATCCTGCGCGGCGTTGATATCCTGGTATTCGTCCACGAAGACGAACCGGATTTTTTTGCGCCAAAGTTCCGCGGCCCGCGGCGGTTTGTCCGATGCAAAATCCCAAAGCAGCTTCAGCGCGAATTGTTCCAGATCATGAAAATCGAGGACGCCGTCGTCGCGCTTGCGCGCAGCGAACCGGGTGGAGAAATTTTGCGTCAGCCGCAGCAAAGCGATCATGTGGTCACGCACCCAATTCCAATCTTCCGCCAGCGGATCGCGGTCACGTTCAACCGGTGCGAGCGCGGCGAGAAAGGCCGCGTCGGCAAAGAAGATTTCAAGCGGCTTTCGTAAAACGGTTTTCTTGCCGTGTGGCCATTCGGCATCGGCGGCTTGAATATGGCTGAGAACCACCGCAGCCTGCTGGCGCGAAAATTTCTCCGGCAGTTTTCCCAGAATTTCGCGGCACTCCGCCGCCTTGCTGTTTTCCGCACGCAAATTTTCCAGCGTGGGCAGCCATTCGCCCCGCCAGCCGCGGATGGCGTCGGACAGCCACGCACGCCATTCGTCTGGTTCAAGCGACGAAAACTTTTCCAGCTGCTGTGCGTGCCAGCCGTCGGCATCAGGCCGGGTTTGGATGTAATGGTGCAAATGCAGAACGAGTGAGCGTATTTTTTCATCACGCCCGCCGCCGTAAATTTGAATCAACTTTTGGACCGCTTCAGCCGGTTCATTTTCAGCGGCGTAGTGGATTTGCATTTCCTCTTCGAGCGTCTCGTTGGCCAGGAGCTGTGCTTCGCCCTCGTCGAGCACGGCGGGTTGCGGGTCGAGGCCGAGTTCGTAAAAATGTTCGCGCACGAGCTTGAGGCAAAAGCCATGCAGCGTGCCGATATGCGCACCATCGAAGAGCGCGAGTTGCGCGGCCCAGTGCGATTCATCAGGCTCGCCGCGAATTTTTTCCTCAATCCGTTCGCGGAGCCGCTGACGCATTTCAGCCGCGGCAGCCTCGGTGAAGGTGACAATGAGCAATTCGTCGAGCGATGCGCGTTCGCGGGCCAGGCAGTCGAGGCAGCGCTCGACGAGCGTGCGCGTCTTGCCCGTGCCGGCGCCGGCCATGACCAGCACGTTGCCGCGCGCCGCGACGGCGCGGCGTTGCGACGGCGTCAGGCCGTCGTCATTTTGGACGGGCGATTCCATGATGCGCACGCAGGCTAAAGTGGCACATGTGTCCTCGCCTGTGAAATCCAAAACCGCAAGCCGGAGGCCTGTGCCATATCCCAATTTTTCCGCGTGTTTTTGCCGGACGGGCGCGATAAAATACGCTCATGTTTCAGAGCCTGCGACTTAAGGACCAACCCGCCAGCGAACGCCCGCGCGAACGGCTGGCCGAACACGGCCCGGCGGCGCTCGGTTCGGCTGAATTGATAGCCATTCTCGTGCGGACCGGTCTGCGCGGAACGAACGCCGTCGAAATCGGCGCGCAATTGATTAAAAAATACGGCAACTCGCTCCAAGCGCTGGCGCTGGCGTCGGTGGACGATTTGCGGCAGGTGAAGGGCATCGGGCGCGACAAGGCGGTGACGCTCCTCGCGGCGTTCGAGCTGGCCCAGCGGATGGCAAAGGAATTGTGCAACGAATCGGAGCCGTTGGATCATCCGGAAGCCGTGGTGCGGCTGTTGCGCGCCCGGAACCTGCTCAAGGATGTGGAGACATTGCAGGTATTGTCGCTCAACACACGCCGGCGGTTCATCCGGCTGGACGAAATTACGGACGGCACGCTCGACACGCTGCTGGTGCATCCGCGCGAGGTTTTCCGGAAAGCGATTGCTGCGAACGCCGCGGCGGTTGTGCTGGCGCATAATCATCCGAGCGGCGACCCGACGCCCAGCGAGGCGGACATCAAAGTGACGCGTGATTTGATTCGCGCCGGACAGCTCTTGAAGATTGACGTGCTCGACCACATCATCATTGGCCGCGCGACGCAGGAGCGGCAGAAAGATTACGCGTCGTTGCGCGAGTTGGGATATTTTTATTCCTGATTCTTGGCCGCAGCTGAACACGGACCGACATGGATGCCTTGAACAAAATCGTTTGAATCTGAGTTCAACTGTGTGAATCTATGCTGCAAAAATGATCCATCCGACCGCCATCATTCATCCGAAAGCGAAACTGGATTCGACGGTTCAAGTCGGTCCTTATGCGGTAATTGACGAAGGCGTGCAGTTGGGCGCGGACTGCGTTGTCGGACCGCACGTTTATCTCACCGGGCTGACGACGGTTGGTGCGAATAATCATTTTCACGCGGGCTGCGTCATCGGTGACGCGCCGCAGGATTTGAAATACGACGGCGCGCCGACGCGGCTGCGCCTCGGCGACCACAACGTTTTCCGCGAACACGTCACCGTGCATCGCTCGACCAGGCCGGACGCGGAAACCGTCGTCGGTTCCCACAATTTTCTCATGGCCGGCGCGCACGTGGCCCACAACTGCGTGATTGGCAACCGCGTGATTCTGGCCAATGGCGCATTACTGGGCGGGTATGTGGAGGTGCAGGACCGCGCGTTCATATCCGGTAACTGCTGCGTGCATCAATTCTGCCGCGTCGGCACGCTGGCGCTGATGCAGGGCGGCTCGATCATCAGCAAGGATTTGCCGCCATTTACGGTGGCGCTGCGCCTGAATGAAATTTGCGGGTTGAATGTCGTCGGCTTGCGCCGCGCTGGATTCACCGCGGAACAACGGATGGAATTGAAGCGACTTTACCATCTGCTGTTCCGCGGCGGGAAAAATCTGGGCGCAGCAATCACGGAGGCGCAAAAAAAATCCACCAGCGCCCCGGCAAAAGCTTTGCTGGACTTCATCGCCGAAGCAAAGCGCGGTGTCTGCGCGGACACCGGTCACGCGATCGGCGGAGGCGAAGACAAGTAGGACGCGGCCATGTATAAAATTCTCGGTTCAGATGGAAATGAATACGGCCCGGTTTCTGCCGAGCAGGTGAAAAAGTGGATTATGGAAAACCGGGTTGACAAGAAGACACCGGTCATGCCGGAAGGCGGAATGGATTGGGTCTTCCTGGGTTCGCTTCCGGAGTTTGCCGCGGCGTTCATGCCGCCGTCGTCGGTCCCGCCACCAATTTCTTCATCTGCAAAGCTGTCAAAATCCGGTGTTGGTCTCAACAGGGTCATTCCATACAAAAATGTGCGGGCGTTGGTTGCATATTATCTGGGCGTCTTTTCCGTGATTCCGCCGGTTGGTGCCCTGCTTGGAATTCCGGCCCTTGTTTTGGGGATCTCGGGACTGCGTTTTCACCGCCGAAATCCGGATGCCGGCGGCGGCGTGCACGCGTGGATCGGGATTGTTTTAGGCGGTTTATTTGGTTTTGGATATTTGGCGTTGATTGCCGTCGTTGTTGTTACCAGTGGGGTTGTGCACAGACATTCGATGCGTTAACTTTTACATCATGTATAAAATCATCGGGGCAGACGGTAAAATCTACGGTCCGGCGAGCGCCGAACAATTGCGGCGGTGGCTCGCCGAAGGCCGCGTCAATGCGCAGACCCAAGCGCTTGTGGACGGGGCAGCGGAATGGAAACCCCTCGGCGCGCTGCCGGAATTTGCGCAGCATTTTGCGCCGCCCACACCACCAGTGATCAGTCCGTTGCTGCCGGGAACCCTGATGATAGGGCAATTGCCGAGAACCAATTCCTTTGCGACGACAGGACTGGTTTTGGGAATATTGTCCTTTGCGTGCTGCCCCAAATTTCTGTTTGGCGGGCTCGGCCTGGTCTTCTCGCTCGTCGGGCTTTCACAAATCAACCGCCACCCTGAACATTATGAAGGGCGCGGGCTTGCTATCGCCGGGATCATTCTTTCCAGCGCGAGTTTGCTGCTGTTCGGCGTGCTTTTCTTGCTGGCGCTGGCGACCGGCCATTTTTACTTCAACTGGCGTTTCAGATAATCCTGGACCAAGGCCATGCCTGCCGAACCGCAAACTGCTCCGCCGAAAATCGCCGCCCCGCCTTCGCTCGCCTTTTTCGCGGGGGCCGTGCTCATGGCAGCCATGCTGGGTTCGGGCGCGATTTTGTTTTTTTTCAATCCGAGCACGCACGGATTTTATCCGGTGTGCCTGTTTCACAAACTGACCGGTCTGAACTGTCCGGGCTGCGGCGGGACACGGGCGGCGTATCAACTGTTGCACGGCCACCCCTTGCTCGCGCTGCGGGACAACGCGCTATTCGTTCTCGCGCTCGTCGCCTTGATGGTGCGCGGGGGGTGGTTTGCCGCGCGCAAAATTTGCCATCAGCCCGCCACGTTGGCTGTGCCGCCGATAGCGTTATGGGTGTTCCTGGTAATTGCCGTCACTTTCAGCGTGTTGCGGAATCTGCCGGCGTTTTCATTTCTCTCGCCCTGAGCCCGCGGGAACTTTTCGCTTTTGCGACCGTGCGTTCTCGTGTTCAATAGTTGGCCTATGAGTCTGACACATCCATTGACAACAACCACGTTTGATCTGCCTGGCTATCGTGTGATCAAATCGTTCGGCGTCGTGCGCGGCATTATCGTACGGTCGCGGTCGGTCATCGGCAATATCGGCGCGAGCGTCCAGGCGATTTTCGGCGGGAACATCTCGCTTTACACCAATCTTTGCGAGCGCGCCCGCGAAGACACCTTCAATCTAATGCTCACGCACGCCGGCCAGCTCGGGGCCAACGCGGTCATCGGCGTGCGCTACGACGCCACGGAAATCGCGGCGGGCATCACTGAAGTGCTGTGCTACGGCACGGCGGTCTATGTGGAGCCGGTGAATTGAACGTTGAGCGGGAGTAGAAAAAATCTCCACTTTCGTCCTTCAACACACAACCATTGACTAGAAATGTCCGGTCACAGCAAATGGGCCAAGGTCAAGCACTTCAAGGGCGCAATTGATGCCAAGCGCGGGAGAATTTTTTCCAAGCTGGGACGTGAAATCACCATCGCCGCCAAAATCGGCGGTGGCGACCCCGACATGAACCCCCGGTTACGCATGGTGCTGCTCAAGTGCCGCACGGCGAACATGCCGAAGGACAATATTGAGCGCGCCATTAAGAAGGGCCTTGGCGGCGGCGAAGGCACGAACTTCGAGGATTTGACTTACGAAATATACGGGCCAAACGGCGTGGCCCTGCTCGTGGAAGTGAGCACGGACAATCGCAATCGCACGGCATCGGATATTCGCAGCATTGTGACCAAGAGCGGCAGCAGCATCGCGACGCCGGGATCGGTCGGCCGATTATTTCAACGCAAAGGGCAGATTATTGTCTCACGAGAGGAGGCGGGCGAGGATCAATTGATGGAGCTGGCGCTCGAAGCGGGCGCGGAGGATTTCAAGGCCGAACCGCTGGGTTATGAAATCATCACCGAACCCGCGAATTTCGAGACGGTGCACAAGCAATTCGAGGCCAAAAACATCAAGTGCGAGGCGGCGGAGATCACCTCGTTGCCGACGATTACCGCGCCCCTGGCTGATGCGGCGGCGGTGGCGTCGGTCAACAAACTGATCGAGGCTTTGGAGGAGCACGAGGACGTGAAGGAAGTTTTTTCCAACGCGGGTTTCCCCGAGGCGTGAAATGCGCGGCAAAGCATGAAGGCATTGAGCGCTGACACATTTCTGGCGCGACTGCTGTCCCGATTGACGACGGCGGTGTGCCGTCATCCCCGCTGGTTTTTATTTCCGCAGGCGGCGTTGTTTCTGGTGTGTGTCGTTTACACGACCGGCTACCTGGAAACCGACATGAACCGGGACAACCTGGTCGGCCCCAACCATAAGAATCACGAGAATTATCTCCGCCTGCAAAAGGAGTTTCCCCAGCAGGGCAACGACCTGGTGGTGGTGGTGGAAAGCGAAAGCCTTGAGAAAAACCGGCAATTTGTTGAACGCATCGCCGCAAAAATGGGAGTGGAAACCAATCTGTTTCGCGACGTTTTTTACCAGCAGAGTTTGTCAGTAATGGGTGCGAAGGCGTTGCTGTTCGCCGACGAGGATGATTTGGTTGATTTGAAAGGGAAACTCGACGATGCCCTGCCGTTTCTAAGCCAATTCACGCAGACGACCAATCTCATCACGTTTTTCGAGCAGGTCAACACGGACTTCCGCACCACGCCGCGTGAAACGAACGCCCAGACTGAATCTTTGATTCAGGCCATACCGGCATTGACGCGCGTCGTGGCGCAGGCCATCGATTGTCTGGGGCGGCCAGGGACGCCGCCATCGCCCAGCGTCACGTCCCTTTTCAATGCCGGCAGCGAAACGAACATCTACGTCAACTACGATCACGGCCGGATTTTTTTGGTCACGGCGCATGCGCCCAGCGACAAATTCAATGGCCAGGCGATTGAACGCCTGCGCCAGTTGGTCAGGGAAACACAAACCGAGGTGCCCGGCCTCAATGTCGGACTGATAGGCGAGCCGGTACTGGACTATGACGAGATGAGGCAATCGCAGAAAGACATCACCGTGGCGAGCATCGTGTCACTGGTTCTCTGCGCGTTGATTTTTATTTACGGCTACAACGAGACCGGGCGGCCGGTAAAGGCGACGATTTGCCTGGTGATCGGCCTGGGTTACACGCTGGCGTTCACGACGCTGACGGTGGGACATTTGAACATTTTGACGATCACGTTTGTGCCCATGCTCATCGGCCTGGCGATTGATTTCGGCGTGCATCTGGTCACACGCTACGAGGAGGAATTGCGGCACGGCAAGACGGAGGAAGCGGCGATGACCAAGGCGATGGTCTTCACCGGGCAGGGAATTATTACCGGCGCGTTGACCACGGCCAGCGCGTTCCTTGCGATGGCGTTCACCCATTTCAAGGGCATTCAAGAAATGGGCATCATTTGCGGCGGTGGTTTGCTGCTCTGTTTGATAGCGATGATGACGCTGCTGCCGATACTGCTGATGCGTGGCCGGCAGAACGTCATGGATCACCAAACGACCGAGGATGATGCCCGCGCACGCATTGAAAACCTCTGGCTGCAACGTCCCGTGCTCGTGATAACAATTACGGCCGGCTTGTGCGTGCTGGCGCTGGTGCAGTCCCGCAAAGTCTATTTCGATTACAACATGCAAAAATTGCAGAGTGTCGGATTGCCGTCGGTGGTGTTTGAAGAGAAGCTGTTTGCCGCGGCGGACAAATCCCTGCTGTACGGGGCAGTCGTTGCCGATTCGCTGACCAACGCGATTGACCTGGAAGAAACCATCAAGCAGCTGCCGACGGTTGCCGATGTTGAACCGCCATCCAGTTTATTGGACCATCTACTCAACCCCAGCAGCGGTGAAAAACTCAGGCTGATCGGCCAGATCAAACAAGAACTGGCGCCGCTGGAGTTCGGCGCGCCAGACACGAGCCCGGTGGATGTTTATGCGTTCAGCCGGACAATGTATGGACTTTATGGCTATCTGGGCGCGGCGCTGGACGAAATCGGCGGCAGCGACCCGGAATTATCAAAGCAGTTTGTCATGCTGCGCCAGGCGATTGAGAGTTTACGCAAGGCGATGTTGCAAGGTGACCCCCAGGCGCTCGGGGAACACGCGGACAAATTGGCGCGATTCCAGCAGGCGCTTTTCACCGACATGCGCACGACGTTTCAGTTGCTGCAAAATCAGGACAATCGCGCGCCATTGCACGAGAAAGATTTGCCCCAGGCTTTCCGCGACCAATTTGTGGGGGTGACCGGAAAATATCTGCTGCAGGTTTTTCCGAAGAACGACGTGTGGCAACGCGACAATCAGGAAAAATTCATTGCTGATTTGCGGACGGTGGACCCCAACGTCACCGGGACGCCGGTGCAACTTTACGAATTTGAGGAACTGCTCAAGAACAGTTATATCCAGGCAGCCTGGTATTCCCTGGCGGCGATTGCGCTTCTGGTCTTATTCCACTTCCGCAGCATCGGCTCGGTAATATTGTCGCTGCTGCCGGTCGGCATCGGCACGCTTTGGCTGGTCGGATTGATGGGCTGGTTCAAAATTCCCTTCAATGTGGCAAACATCATGACGTTACCATTGGTTGTTGGCATCGGCGTCACGAACGGCGTACAAATCCTCAATCGCTTCGCCGAGGAGCGCACGCCCGGCATTCTTGCCCGTAGCACCGGCAAAGCCGTGCTGGTCTCCGGGTTGACGGCGATTGCCGGGTTCGGCAGCTTGATCATCGCGAAGGACCGCGGCATTTTCAGTCTGGGATGTGTGATGGCAACTGGAATCGCAGCGTGCATGATTGCAGGACTGACTCTTTTACCGGCGCTGTTGAATTTGCTCGGCCGGTGGCGTCCATTAATAGATCAACCCAGTGCCGACAATCCGTCGTCAGCACTGGGTCAGGAGGAACCGAGGTCAAAAACCTCAAGTGCAGGGAAAAAATAGTTGAAAATCGTTTAAAGTCAATCTCTATGTTAAACTTCATCTCTAACAACTTGAAACCGCCAGAATACATAAAAAGTTAACGATAACCCACAGTGCGTGACGGCTTGATCAAAAGGCGTTTATTCATTAACTGTGAAAAAAAAGATGGCCAAAGGAAATGGAAATTTTGCCTGGTTGCTTCGAATGGGCTGGCTGGGTTGGGGACTGTGTCTTCCCATGGCGGCGTTCGCTCAGGACGGTTTTAGTGCCGGGCCGATCTATGATCAGTTTCCGCTGACGCTGGAATCCGGGCATCGGATAGAAGCCGTCGGGCCATTTTTTTACCAACAGGAAAGAGACACGGAGAAATCATGGAGCACGCCGCCGCTATTTTCGCGCGTGACGGATCCCGCCACTGAATCCGAATCTTATGACCTGCTTTATCCGCTGGTGACTTACGAAATTTACGGGAGTGCATACCGCTGGCAATTTTGCCAATTGCTCAGCTTTGCCGGTGGGCGGAATCAAAGCGAGGTCCCCAGGAATCGTTTCACCCTTTTTCCGGTCTATTTCCAGCAGCGTTCACCGGACACAAACGAAAATTACACCGCGCTGGTGCCATTTTATGGTCATCTCCAAGACCGGCTGTTTCGGAACGAAATTTTCTTCGTGATGTTTCCCATTTACAGCGAGACACGGAAACACGATGTGGTCACTGATAATTATCTTTATCCCTTCTTCCATCTGCGGCATGGCGACGGGTTGCACGGCTGGCAATGCTGGCCGGTGGTTGGTACCGAGCACAAGGACGTGACGACACACACCAACAGTTTCGGCGACACGGAAGTCATCGGCGGGCACGACAATTCATTTTTACTCTGGCCGCTTTATCTGAGGCAGGATGTCGGCATCGGCACCGACAATCCCGAAAAATTCCGCGGCTCGATTCCCCTTTATACCATCTCGCGCTCGCCGCAACGCGAGGCAACGTCCGTGCTGTGGCCGTTCTTTAATTGGATTGACGACCGTGAGCACAAATACCGCGAGTGGGAAGGGCCATATCCATTTGTCGTCGTTGCGCGCGGCCCCGGCAAAACCACCACGCGCGTTCTGCCATTGTTCGGCCGGTCGCACAACGACACGTTTGAGAGCGATTTTTATCTCTGGCCGCTTTATAAATACAACCACCTCCACGCAGGCGCGCTGGAGCAGGAGCGCACGCGCATCCTGTTTTATTTATTTGTGGACCTGACGGAAAAGAACACCGAAACCGGCAGGGCAAGGCGGCGCGTTGACCTGTTGCCTCTGTTCACCTGGCATCGTGATTTCGACGGCAACCGCCGGCTGCAAATTCTCGCGCCGATTGAACCGGTGCTGCCCGGCAACGGCGGCGTTGAACGCGACTGGTCACCGCTGTGGTCCTTGTGGCGGGCGGAGGACAATCCCGGGACCGGCGCGGCAAGCCGGTCGCTGCTTTGGAATTTATATCGTTACGACACAAAACCCGGCGCGAAAAAATGCTCGCTCTTTTTCGGTCTTTTTCAGTATCAATCCAATGCGGAGAGCAAACAATTGCGCCTGCTTTATTTTCCGTTGGTCAAAATGCACCAACCGGCAGGTCGTCCGGCAAAATGAGAAAGTGCCCGAACTATGGTTGAAAGCATCGGCGAAATCGTCCTTCTGTTTTGGCGCACGCTGCTGGCCCTGCCGCTGGCGTGGCGGCAGCGGCAGAAGGTCTTCGACCAGTTTTTTGAAATTGGCAATGCGAGTTTGCTTATGGTTTGCGTGCTGTCGTTTTTCATCGGCGCGGTCATCGCGCTGCAAACGGGTCCGGTTTTGGTTGACCGCAGCCTGGCCAGCGCCGTGGGCGGGATCGTGGGCATCGCGCTGGCCAAGGAACTGGCGCCCGTGATGATGGCCATTCTCATCGCCGGACGCATCGGCTCGGCGATGGCGGCTGAAATCGGCTCGATGCGCGTCTATCAGGAGATTGACGCGTTGCGCACCATGAACATCAACCCGATCCACTACCTCGTGCTGCCCCGGCTGGTGGCGATCGCGCTGGCGCTGCCGATGCTGGTGGTCTTTGCGATTCTCGTCGGCTGGTTCGGCGGCGCGGTTGTGGCGGAGGCGAACAACCACATCGCCATTCCATTTCAGGCATTTTATTCCGACCTGCGTGACATCGTCGCCGTCAAGGACGTGATCAACGGCGTTTTCAAAAGTTTCTGCTTCGCACTCATCATCGGCGTCGTTTCGTGCCATCAGGGGCTGACGACCATCGGCGGGCCGCGTGGCATTGGCCGCTCGGTTACAAAGGCCGTGGTAAACTCCATCGTCCTGATTGTCATCTTTGATTACTTCCTTACCCGCATCCTTTTGAAATGATGAGCCATCCGACAAACCATGATTCCGGGGTCAGCCTGCGGGTCCGCGGCTTGCGCAAGAGTTTTAATGGGGAGGAAGTGCTCAAGGGCGTTGATTTCGACGTCAAGCCCGGCGAAGTTTTCGTCATCATGGGACCAAGCGGCAGTGGTAAAAGCGTCCTGCTCAAGCATCTCATCGGATTGGAAACTCCCGACGCCGGCGAGATTTTCATCAACGGCGAATCCATCCAAACACCGGAAATCGCCGCCAAATACCGCATGGCGCTCGTTTTCCAATCCGGCGCGCTGTTCAACTCGCTGACCGTCGGCGAAAATGTCGGGCTTTACCTGAGCGAACACCGCCTCAAACCGCCGGAGGAAATTCAGCGCATCGTCATGGAAAAACTCGAAGACGTCGGGCTCAAGGATGTCACCGACAAAATGCCCAACGAACTTTCCGGCGGCATGAAAAAACGCGTCGCCATCGCTCGCGCTTTGGTCATCGAACCGCAGTTGATTCTTTACGACGAGCCGACCAGCGAACTCGACCCGCTTTCGGCCATTGTCATTGGCGAGGAAATTTTGCGCCTCAAGGAGCGCATCCACGTCACGTCGCTCGTGGTGTCCCATGATCGCGACCTTGCGTTCGGCGTGGCCGATCGCATCGCGGTCATCAACGAGGGCCGCATCCTGACCATCGGCACGCCGGACGAGGTGAAGCGGTTTGACGACCCGCTCGTCCAGGATTTTTTGCACGCAGACTTTAAACGCGAACCTCAACCCAAATGATTATGAAAAACTCACTCGAAACCAAGCTTGGCTATTTTGTCGTCCTGGCCGTCTTCGCCGCCTGGATCATCGTCGAAACCCTCGGCGGCGTCGAAATGTTCCGGGGCGGCTATCACATCAATGCATTGTTTGACACGGTGCAGGATTTGAAGGTGGGCAACAGCGTCAGGCTGGCTGGCGTTGAAATCGGCCGCGTCGAGAAAATCGCGCTGGCCGGCGACAAGGTTCGCGTTACGATGAAGCTGCACTCGGACACGATCGTGCGGACGGACAGCAAGGCCGTGATCAAGTTCACCGGGTTGATGGGGCAGTATTTTGTTTCCCTTGACTTTGGCTCGCCGGGAGCGCCGCCGGCCATCGAGGGCGCGGTGATCGAAACCGAGGAACAGCCGGATCTTAACGCCGTCATGATCAAACTCGACAAGGCCGCCACGGGCATTGAAAATTTCGGCAAGAGCTTCACGCCCGACACCATTAACAATTTGCTGGGCCCGTTGGTTGATTTCGTCAAACAAAACAGCGGCCATCTCGGCGGGGCCATTTCCAACATCGAAAACATTTCCGGCCAGATCGCCAGCGGTCAGGGCACGGTCGGCAAACTGATTTACACGGAACAGCTCTACGATTCGGCGCTCGTCACGGTCACCAATCTGCAGGACGCCGTGGGCGAGGTGCGCCACGTCGTCAATGGCGTCAGCAGCGGCCAGGGCACGCTGGGCAAACTGGTGACGGATGAGACGCTTTACAACTCAACGACCGCTTCGATGACCAACCTCAACCAGATTCTGCTGAAGATCAATCAAGGACAAGGCACGGTCGGCAAGCTCGTCAACGACCAGGAATTTTACAAAAACGCCAAACTCACGCTGCAAAAGGTGGACAAGGCCACCGACGGGCTGGAAGACCAGGGACCATTGAGCGTCCTTGGCATCATGATGAACAATTTGCTCTAAAAATCTTGTAGCGGCCGACGTGAGGAGGCTCACTATTTTCGATATACGATTTACGCGATGAGCGTGAAATGGTGAAAGGACTCGCAAATCGTAAATTCAATTAGAGCCTCGTTGCCGCGGCTGCTGCCAACAGATTGAATTCACGCCAACCCGAGGTTTTTCAAAACCTGCACGGTGGAATGCGCCTTGTTCAGCGTGTAAAAATGCAAGCCCGGCGCGCCGGCGCGCAGCAATTCCTCGCACTGCCGCGAGGCGTATTCGATGCCGAATTCAACCGCCGCCCCATCGTCACCGCCCGGTTGATCCAGCCGGGCGCGGAGCGGGGGCGGGATTTTCGCGCCGCAGAGTTGCGTGAATTTTGTGATTTGTGCCGCGCTCAGGATCGGGACGATGCCGGGCACGAGCGGCACCCGCACGCCGAGCTTGCCGGCGACATAATCGCGGAATTCGAAATAATCGGCATTGTCGAAAAACAGCTGCGTGAGCACAAAATCCGCGCCGGCGTCCACCTTTTCCTTCAAATGCCGCCAGTCAGCCAGTTTTCCATCCTTGCACGCAATGTGGCCTTCCGGAAACCCGGCGACCCCGATGGAAAAATCGCCCGACTCGCGGATGAATTGGACGAGTTGCGCGGCAAATTCAAAACCGCCGGGTGTGGACCGGAACTCGCCGCCGCCGGGCGGGTCGCCGCGCAAGGCCAGTATGTTTTTGCAGCCGAACGCGCGGATTTTTTCGAGCAACGCGCGCACCTCACCGCGGGTGTGGTTGACACAAGTGAGGTGTGCCAGTGCGGTCAGGTTGTGTTGCCGCTGGATGCGGTCCACGATCATCAAGGTCTTGTCGCGCGTGCTGCCACCCGCGCCGTAGGTAACGGAGCAAAAATCGGGTTTGGTCTGCGCCAGCGCGGGGATTTGGTTTTCCAGCAGGTTGCGGTCGCCCTCGTCAGTTTTCGGCGGGAAAAATTCAAAGGAGATGACGGGCCTTCGCCGCGCCGGAGTGTTCGCGGTTTCGATTTCAGATTTGCGGTCAGTGGTTCTGCCGGCGTCTGCCAGGTTTGGGGCTTCGGCCCCGCAGGCGGGCTGGTTCGCCGCCAGACTGGCCGTATAAATGTCGCGGATGAATCGCATTGAGCGCGGAGAATTGTAATGACGGGCGTGGCCAATGTCAGGATGAAATCCGGTTCAAAAGCGGCATACGACTACCATAGTCCATGACGCTTCGCGTTCGCGGGAGCGCTGGAAGATGCGCCAGCTTTTGGACTGCGCCAGTCTTCTGGCGCTTTTTCATCGGTGTTCTCACCATTCGGGTCCCGGCTCGAAATCGTCCGTGATCTGCAATCGGTCAGTTTTGAAACGATAAATGGATTTCACCATGGCCGCCGAAGCAGAGCGCTCGAACCATCGCGCCGAACACCACGGATACTGGTTTGCCACCGGTACCAACCCGTGTTTCACCGGGTTTTGGTGGACGTAATTCAGTCGCGTGAGATAGGACTTCTGGTAAGTGAGCCGCGTTTCGCGGAAGTTGAACCAGACTTGCCGGCCGGGCGCGCGGTCGAGCTGGTTAATCCACCCGGCGGTCTTGACGTGGAGCACGCTCAACATGTCGGAAAGGTTGGAAGCATCCGGCGCATCGGGCGGCGAATGGGCGACGAAGTGGTAATGATTTGAAAAACACGGCCCAAGCCTCGAACTGCCAGCCATAATCGCGCGCCACGGTCAGCAAGCCGCGGTGTAAAACCCGCAACCGGCCGGCACCGTGGAAATGATGGGCCTTGAGATAAGTGCTGGCGGTGACAAAATAAGTGCCGCGCGCCGATAGTTGATGAGTGGGCGCGTGTGGCCAGGGAGTGCGAGGCTCTGGCATGTGGCGAGCGTGCTGAAATTATGCGATGCCGTCCAGTCCAATACAAAAAGCCAATACAAAAAGCGGCAGAAGACCGCCGCTGTCCCAAGACGCTTCGCGTTCACCCAAGTCGAAGAGCTGTGCGCCAGCTTTTGGACTGCGCCAGTCTTCTGGCGCTTTCGAACGGCGGGCGATTGGACGAGGGCAGGGCAAGGTTTGCGTGGCGAATCTGTTGGCCGAAGTAAAAGCGGCAGAGGGCTGCCGCAGTCCAAGACGGCAAGCGTTTTTCGAAGATGGAAAAATAAAAAGCCCCTTCCGGTTTTGCCGGAAGGGGCCAAAGGTTCTAAATCAGACTAGAACTTGTAAATGATGTTGGCGTAGAGACCCACGGAAGTTTTATTGGCAAGGTTGCTGCCATTGTAATTGTTATCACTGGCGGCATTGATGGCGTAGGGCGTATGGAAGCTGCCGGCATGATCCAAGCGCAATTCCAACCGGCTGACGACGTTCGCCCACAGGTCATATTCCATGGTGCCCGTGACTTCAAACGCTTCGCTGCTGTAGCTATAACCATAGTAGCCATAGTAGTTTTCATTATATTGACCATGGATATACTCAGCACGACCGTTAAAGCTCAACTTGTCCGTGGCTTTATACGTCGCATACAACCCCACAACGGTGTCATCGTTATACCAAATGTCACCATAATCGGTGCCGCCACCGCCGGCATTCCACACGTAATCAAGCGCGGCTCCCACAGTCAATTGCTTCCACGGCGTGTTCAAAGTCCCGCCAAGATAATAATTGACCTGGTTCCCATTGGCGTAATAGCCGGTATAACCCCAATCGCCACCGCCGGCAAACCCATATTCGATGCCCGCGTAGAGCGACGAACCTGCCGCCCAACCCCACGAACTTGGAGCGGTGAACGTCAACGACCCTATGTACGCTTTGTTCCAATTGTTCTGCTTCATGTAGTAATCGGCAGTATAATCGTAAGCGCGCTGATTGATTCCCGACTCCAATGTGTTGGCAATGCCCGCCGAAATCGACCACTCGTCGTTAATCTTGTAGGAGGCCAGAATGCCCGTGAGTTCGGTCGGCTCCACGGCATAGCCCAAGGAACGGGTGTAGTTCGGATTGCTGCCGGCATCAAACACTTCGTAACCGATAATGGAATCAAACACGCCGATTTTCCAGTCAATGCCATTGCCCACAGGAGTGCGGAGCGCCACATACGCTTGCTTAATCGCATAGTCCGCCTGATTGCCAGTACCACCATAGTAGTAGCTGTAATAGCCGCTGGCTTTGCCATTGACCGACGGGTTGTAACCAACCGCATCCGGGCCGAAGAGCAGTTCAATCTGGTAGCCCGAAGCCCAAGGCGATTCGTCCTGCGGCTTGGAAATGGAGAGCTTCACCACGTCCAAATTGAAGCCGTCCTGTTTCCCGGCCTGGAATGGGATATAGCCAGCAGGTGAAACCGGGTAAGTCCCATTTTCACCATAATAACCCTTTTCATTATTAAAAGCACCGCCTGCGATCGCCCAGTTGAACGAGGCGCTGACGTAGCCACTGATGGTGGTGTTGGAGAGCGCCGTCTGCAACGCATTCATTTTTTCGTCCGCACGCGCCGCCGAGGCAAGGCTGACCACCCCGACCGCCGCCAGACCCAGTGTCCATTTATTAAACTTCATCTTGTTCCTCCGATGTTGTTTGGTTTAATTGTTCGCTTTGTTCTGTCTGTATTTTCGGGGCAAAACCTGTTTGTCCCGGCACCGCGTGGTGCGATTAGGAATGACACTAATAAAATCCCCAAGACGTGGCAACAATTTTTTTAAGTAATTTTTTCACACTAACACGTTGATAAAAAACAACTTACATACTCGGCGCGGGAAGGCCTCTCATTTTTTGTACGGAGGCTGCACCAAATCGGGGCACAAAAAGGCCCTTTTAGCGGCTTAAGTTGTTTCCTTGGCGGGTTTTCCGCCAGCCAGATTGGAACAAATCGTGCTTTTGCTTGGAACGGCAAAGAAGCCAATTGCAAGCAGGCATTTGGGTTTGCCCTTTTATCGGATAATCAAAGATATGCCATCATTCGCTTATACAGCTCGTGAGACGGCCACCGGCCGCGAAATTCGCAACAGCGTGGAGGCGGCGACCGAGCAAGCCGCCATTGCTGCGTTGCTCAACCGCAATTTGCTGGTCGTTTCCATCCAGGAAAAGGTTTCCCGGAAGGGCAGAACCAAGGGCGGCAAGGTTTCGCTGGCCGATCTGGTGATGTTTACCCGTCAACTGGCAACGATGGTGGACGCGGGCATTGCCATTGTGCAATCCCTGCAGGCGCTCGCCGATCAAACCGCCAACAAGATCATGCGCGACACGATTCGTGATGTCTGCTCGCGCGTGGAGGGCGGTGAAAGTTTTTCCGAGGCGCTGCAAAAGCATCCCAAGGCGTTCAACCACCTTTACATTTCCATGGTGGCGGCGGGCGAAAAGGGCGGGTTGCTGTCGGAAATCCTGGCGCGGCTGGCGACTTACCTCGAAAATTCCGATCGCCTCCGCAAAAAAGTCAAAACGGCCATGATGTATCCATCGGCGGTGACCGTGGTGGCCATCTGCATCACCACCTTTCTTTTGGTGAAAGTGGTTCCCACCTTCAAGGACATTTACTCCGGCTTTGGCGCGCAATTGCCCGGACCGACGCAGATCATGATTGATCTGAGCGACCTCGTGAAACATTATCTGCTGCTCCTGATCGCGGGCATCGGCATGCTGATTTGGGGGTGGTGCTATTTCATCAAAACCAAACCCGGCCGGGAGTTCTGGGATGCCCGCCGGATAAAGCTTCCCGTCTTCGGCGTCATTGCGCATAAAATTTGTCTGGCGCGTTTTACCCGGACGCTCGCCTCGCTCATTCGCAGCGGCGTGCCCATTCTTGAAGTGCTGCAAATCGTTTCCCAAACCGTTGGCAACGTCGTCATGGAAAAAGCCATCAAGACCGCCGCCACCGACATCGAACGCGGCGAAGGCATATCCGCCGCGCTCGGCAAAAACCCGATTTTCCCCAGCATGGTCATCCGCATGCTGAGCGCCGGCGAACAGACCGGCAACATTGACAGCATGCTCGAACGCGTTGCGAACTTTCTCGACGAGGAGATTGAATCCACCCTTTCCGGCCTCATGTCGCTCATTGAGCCGATGCTGATTGTTTTCCTGGGAGTTGTCATCGGCGGCATGGTCATCTGCATGTTCCTGCCGATTTTCAACCTCGCCAACATCGTCAATGGCAGCGGGCATTAAAGTTGTAAGGCAAAACTATCAGACCGCCGGCGAATTTTCGTCTGGCGGTTTGTTTTTTACGCTGACACCATTTTGCCCGGCTGCGGCTGAAAGATTTTGATTTTCGGCCAGCGCGCGCGGATCTGCTCCTCAAACCATGCGCGTGAATTATCGCCGCCGTGGCCGAGCAAAATCGCGCGCGGCGCGACCTGTCCGGCGAATTCCAGCAAGTCCTCCCGGTTCGCGTGCGCCGTCAAATCAAAGTCCAGCACCTCGCAACGCCGCGTCACCCGGCCGGCGCCGGGGCTGAACACAAAGGTTTCGCCGGGTTTCGCCCTTTTCAACCGTCCGCCCGGCGTGTCCGGATCGGCGTAACCGACAAAGAAAATGGACTGCCGTTCGTCGCCGATCATCCGCATTGCCAGATCGTGTGCCGCCGTGTTTTCGCTCATCATGCCGGCGGTAATCACAAAAATCCGCCCGCCGCTGAGTTTCATTTTTTCGGCCTGCCCCTTCTCGAGCACGATGAGTTGCAACGCCTCGTGCAGTTGCAAATTCGTGTGCTGTCGGTGTGTCCGGTGCGCCTCCAGATCGTAAATTTCCGTGAACACCCGGCCCAGCCCACCGATATAAATCGGCTGTTCCTTCAATTTTCCGGCACGCATCAGCAACGCCAGCAGCGCCAGCATCTCTTGGGTGCGGCCCAGGGCGAAGGACGGAATCAGCACGCAACCCTTGCGCTTGAGCGCGTTGTGAATCGCCGCCACCAGCCGTTCGATTTCCTTCTCGCGCGAAAAACCCGGCGGCACGGCGCGATTGCCGCGCGTGGTTTCCATGATCATCACGTCGGCCTTTACGTCCTCGAACCGCGCGCTCCGCAAAATCGTCTGATCGTGAAAGCAAACGTCACCGGTGTAAAACAGTGTTTCCCTTTTGCCGCGAATCAGGACGCCCGCCGAACCGAGCGTGTGGCCGGCATCAAAAAATTCCAACGTTGGTGAAAACCGCCCGGCGCGCGTCTTGTGGAAAGCCGCCCATTCGATTTCGCGATTGTATTTGAAGCCCTGGAACTGCGGGGCGAGGTCGTCCACCTCGTCGTGCGTGTAGAGGGGATATTCGCGGATGCCCAATTCGTCGCGCTGGCGCACCATCACGTTCACCGAATTGTGCAGCACGCGCTCGACGATGAAGTAGCTCAGTTCGCTCATCAACACGTGCGCCTTGGGAAAATGCCGGCACGCCACCGGCAGCGCGCCGACGTGGTCGTGGTGGCAATGCGAAATCGCAATCACGTCCACCTCGGCGTTCCCGGCCTTGCCGAACATCGGCAATCCCGCGCGCCCCTCGCGTTTCGGGTGCATGCCGGCGTCCAGCAAAATGCGGTGGTCGTCGATCTCCACCAGCCACGCGCTCGCGCCAATGTCCGCGTCGGGATTCAAATTGGTGATGTTCACCGGATGATTAAACCACGTAGGAGACCGGCTTGCCACGACGAAGTGAAACGGAGGCGGGAAGGACACAGATAATTCAGAGTGAAGAGAAATGAAAACATTCAACGCTCAACATTCAACTTCCAACGACGAAGGTTGAGCGACGCGCGATTCCGCCCCTGGGCGTTGAATGTTCAGAGTTGAATGTTGAATGTTTTCTGAAAATCACCTGGCCGGATACCGCCAGACCCAATCGCCGGTGTTCACGTCCACCGCGCCGCCTTTTGTGAGCCCGACCTCCCCATCGTCGTCTGTTTCATTCCAGCCAACGGAATATAAAACGAATTGCCCATCAGCAGTGCGGAGATAATGCAACGGCTGGCCGTTGATGATGTCGTGGGGCACTTGGCCAATGAACTGCGGCGTGAGCGCGTCGAGAGTTTCAGGAAGCACGCCATGCGCGAGCCGGTAACGCTCCAGCGCAATCGCCGTGCGCGCCAGGTTCACCGACTCCTGTCCGTAGGCAAATCTTTTCACGGCGGGACTTAAGGCGGGAAACAACATTCGCGCAAAAACGTCGTAGAATGCGAGGTGACTCAATTCGTTGGTTTTGGCGGTCTCATTCCGGCGCACCGCTTCCGGAGAAACCATTTGGTGTTCGACATCAACGGGCGGCAAAATCCATTGCTGGTGCATGCGGGCGATGGCCAGTTCGTTCTGATAAAACCATGCGTTGGGCATCAGGTGGAAAGCGATATTTTGAACCGGCTGGCTTGAACGGCCGTTATCGGAGTTACTCATCAGATCGAATTTATGGGTGCGGCGAAGATAGTCAATGTTGGCAACCCCCAGCGCCCGCTCTCCACGCATCGTAAATTCGTAGTCCGCCAGGAAATCCAGCCTGGCCAATTCCGATTCAAGTTCGGCGAGTTGCGCGTCCGACCATTGGTGCCGGGCCAGGCCTTCCCAGATTGGCTGCAGGGTTATGTTCACCATGGCAATGCGAACCAGGTGCGAAATCAGAAACGGCTCGGTATGAATTGCGTCCGTCAAGCGCAGCGATAATTTCACATCGGCCAGCGCCATGTCGCTTTGATCATTCTGCAATTCGGCGATGGCGCGCAATTGCAAGACCTGCGTGCATTTTTTCAACGCTGCCAGGTGTGGAAGCAATATTGCCGCTGGCGGTTCGTTGTCATAATTCAACGGAAACCTGGACTCGGACATTTTGCTTGCCTGGCGTAATTCTTCAATGGCCGGATCATATTTGCTCAAGGCCAGCAACACGTCGGCGGCGGGCGATTGTGGTTCCGCCGGCACCGGGAACTCGTTGGCCTTTGCCGCCTGTGCGCGGTAGTATTGTTGCCAGACTTTAAGATCGCTCGCCGTTGATTTCTGCCAATTGCCAGAACCGTTGGCAGGCAATTCATCGTTGTGAACGACGCTCATTTTCAACCGGTCAACAAAATTTTTGTCACGTTGTTCATACGGAATGCCCTTCCCATCGCGGGTCAACATCGAGCCGTAACTCGTGAATACAATCGGCGTCAGGGCAAAGTTCTGATCGTCCGGCACGGACGGCGGGACGAAATCTTTAAAATCAAATTTCTCACCCTTGGTTTCCCATTGATGTTTGAATTTGTTCCAGGCATGCCAGCCACGCCAATCCTCCTCCGCATAAAACAATCCAATCAACACGACCAGGCACGCAAGACCAAAAAGAAAGCGTTTGGAATTGCGCCAGGTACTTCTCGGTTTTTCATTCATGAGCCATCATTGCCTTTCCATTCTCGCCAACCAGAACTCCGTCCGTCCGCTGTGCGGTGGCGGGACTGATGGTTTAGACCGGTCAACGTCTGATGCGTCACGCGAACCAAACAATTCCTCGATGGTCAGAGTCGCCGGCGGCGCATCAGGTCAATCCGGCCGGAAAATCGAAGGCCGCTCACGCTGTGCCACAATGCAAGACGAACGACCAGCACATGGATCAGCTTTATGCGGTTGTCGCTTTGTGTATGCCCCGTTCGGGCGACGACTCTCGCTTTCGCGCATATTTAGGGATGAGTTGAGCACATGCCAGGAAAAGCAGCGCGACGAGCGTTTTGCCGAAAAACAAGCAGGCGGCGCAAGCGACCAACAGCCCGACCCAGATTCCCAATTGTGTTTCAGGTCGTCGAAGGACCATCGCGGTGTGGTGTTTCTGCCACTGGCGGAATGCGATAATTGGGGTAGCCAACACAATCAGGCCAAGCCCGAATTGCGATGCCAAAATGATCAGGACGAACTTGGGAATCGAACCACCCGTCTTGACGGTCCCAGCGACTGGCAATCGTGTGAGGTTAAACAGGATTGCCGCCTCACCGAGGCAGGGAGCATCCGCCGCGTTGGAAAGCGCTTTGGGTAAATAGCATGTGCCATCCGGAAGTGGCCACGAGGCAACCAACATCTCGGCTGTGAGCGGATACGCGTGCTCAAAATGTCCGTTAACACGGGCGGCACCAACCCCAAATGCACAGGCGGCGCAGCCAAAACCCTTGAGCACCAGTCCCGAATCTACATCGAGATCCCAGTTATTGGCGGGCAGATCATTTGGAAACTCCCGGAACCCGGCACAGGTCCAGGTTTCCTGCCAGAAATACCGCGAGTAAAGGTCATACCATTTTCGCGCTTGTTCCGGCCAGATCTCCGGCGCAAAAAGTGAGACGTAAGAATTATCACAGCCCCGACTGGGACCGAGTGGTTCTCCCAGTGCAGCACTGGCAAAATATGGAACCAATCCCCGGGAATCCAGCGCTCCGTTCTGGAATCCCCGTATGGCACGGCTGACGAAGGCCGAATGATCAGTGCCGAGGACTTTGTCCGCTCTCCGGATCATCGCAATCGAAGTCAATACATCACCAGGATAACATTGGTGCGGATAATCATCCAACAAACCATGACGACTCGCGTCCAGTTCGGCCGACAGGCTGTCCACCTGGACTTTTAACAGGGGTAGATATTCTTTGTCTCCGGTAAGCCGGATATGGCTGGTGAGCGCCGCGATGACCAGCATCCGGTAAAAAACATTTTCAGTTTTCAAATAATTCGTGCCCCAATGAATTTTGACCCAGTTCGCCTGAGTCGGGTCCATAACCAGGCGTGCCGCGGCTTGGATGGCGCCCCGAGCATAAACTTTCGGGGCGACAGCCTGGGGAGAATGGCCTTTCTCCCATTCATCCTGGAGTGATTCCGTCGCCCAGAGATAAAAGACCGTTCCGAACAGCGGCCATTCAGTTCCCGAAATGTCACTGGTAGGAAGTTCTGCCGCGCGTTTGGAATCGAGGCGCTGCCTGGCCCATCGTTCAAACCGGGGAGATAAATTCCGATGCAACCTCCATGCGCATCGGGGTATGCCGGCGGAACGGATGTTTGGGTCCGACAGGTCGCAGGTGACAATGGCTGCGGGTATCAGAAAAAAGAAAAGCGAGGCCAGAACCAGAACAGCGGCATTGGAATACCGACAGATGCCGATCAGGACAGACGCGGGGATTGACTCGGCCGGCGGCATCAATCTTTTAAGAATTTGCATCGGGTGTAGTGAAGGAATTTTCTTTCTTTCGAATGCACTGCTGCCAAATCGTCAGAATCGCTGCGGCCAGCACCAAAATGGGAACCAGAATGGCGAAGGCCAGATAGAGCAAGATATAAACGACTGCCAGAAACGCGGAAAGATTCCAGCCCGCGGCCACCGAGCCGATTGTCCCGTTCAAAACGCTGGTAAACTCGCGAAGCCCCGCGAGATGCACCACCAGAAACATCACGCTGATGGCGCCAGCGCGCTGCAACATATCCCTGGCCGATAAGAATTCAGCACGCTGGAAGATCGCGAGTCTCTGCCAAATCAATTTTATCATTGTCTTGCTCCTGTTTTCACTTTTTGCCAGAGCGGCCCGAGCGTTGCGGCGTAAAGCAGGGCTGCGTCGCCGACCTGATTGCCCGCGCAGTATTTCAACCGCCCGCCCGTTCGTGAAGGAAACCCGGCAAAGTCCAGCGTCGCCGCGAGCGAGGTGAGAAATCTCTCGTCGCCAAACGTGCTGGCGCCGATGAATGCCATACCACTCGAACCGGCGCTGATTTTAAAAAACGGAATGATCGGGCCGGAATCAATATCAGCCTCGCCCTTCCACGATTCTGGCCATTCATGCGCGTAACCGAAGCCGAGCGTGATTGCCCCGAGCTCCTTCCGGGCGCGCTGATATTGGTCTCGGGCGAAATCCTCGTCCAGCAATTGCAGACTGTGCGCCACCATCCAAATAGTCGAACCCTCGGGGCCGTACAGCGGCGAGCCGTCCGTCATAAAGCTGGAAATCAACAAACCCGATTCACGGTCAACGAGTTTTTGTTTCGCCATGGCAATCCAACCTTGAATCAAGGCCGAATGATCGCTGCCATCGAGATAATCGGCCATTTTGATGGCGTCCAACGCGACGCAATGATCGAACGTCCAGCATTCATCGGGATAACTTTCCAGCATCATTCGCGGGCTTTCCTGGAAACGTTCAACCATGGCGTTCACGCGCCCGGTCAGCAACACCTTGTATTCCGGTTTCTCTTCAACCACCCGGCGCGAGGCGAGCATCAGGGCGATCTCGCCGTCCAGAAACAGACTGTGCGCCGGCTGCATGACATAGTGCCTGTCCCTGGCGTAAGGCATCAGAAAGAAATACATCCCTTCCTGTCTTTCGAGCCGCAGGGTTTCATCAATAATCTGGTCCATCGTCTGGAGGTAAAGCGGTTTGGACGCCGGGTCACGCAACGCCATATTCGCAAGTGACCAGACGAGAAAACTTCGCCCCATGAAATCCCATTCCGCATTGCTGACCCGCATCTTTTTCAGTTCCTGTTCGCGCAGGGCGGGTTCGGTCCAGAGTTGCAGTTGCCGGGCCGCCAGTTGGCGCGCTTTGGAAGAGAGCCCTTGATTTTGGCGAAAGTCTGAAAGGGGGCGGGTAAAAACGAAATGCAGACACGGCAGCCAGATGATTGCAGCGATTACCAAAGCCGCCAGTCCGGTCAGAATTCGTTTCATTCGCGATTTCATGGAAATATTAATCGTCGCGCCGCCTCAAAGACAGTTTCAAAAAAACTGCCGTGAAAATATTCGCGTCCAACAAACTCCACCGGCCGCGCCGGGTCCCAGATAAACGGCCGCAGCACCCAGCAAATTTGACTGCCGAGAAACAGATTCCCAGCCAGCCAGGCGAACAAAACTTTCCGGGCCGTTGACACGCTATGTGCCCATTCTGACAAGAGCGGCAACAAATGGGTATTGCCCAGGACGCCGGCCAGCGCAATAAACCCCGCCAGCGTCAATTGCATGGCACCATACTCCGGGGACGACAACTGCATCGCTGCCGTAAGCGGTGGCGTATTCCAGACAACGAACCATGCGACCGGACTCAGCACGCCCAGCACCACCGAAGCGACGGCAAAACTCATCAAGACCGCGGCCAGCGACTGGCGAAAAGTCAAATTTATCCCGAGTAATGGTGCCAGCATTCCGTTCAGCAATCCGTTGCCCAAAGTGGTCAGCAGGATGGCCAGCGGAAGTTTCATGCCGGTGTAGAGCGCCTGCCAAGACCCGCGCCACGATCCCATGACCATGCCATAAACACCCGCCCCGATCACAATGGCGACAGCGCAAAACACCACGAAATTCAATTGCCGGCATAACATCCATTCGCGAAGCAATTCCGGCCGGGCGCGCAGAAAATCGCCCAAGGAACCCAGCCGCACAGACTGACGGTCACGCAACCGGGGCGCCAGGGTATGTTCAATCGCAGGCATAAGTTTAACCGGACCATCAATGCGATCCCGTCTTTGACGCCTCATCCTGCCCCTTCAGGCAATCGCCCCAATGAGCCACGAAGAATTTTTTCTCCGTTGGGAAAAAGGTTTCCGAAGTTCCCAGAATCGGCCGCAACGCGGTCGTCATTTGCAGCGCAACCAGCAGGAAGATGACCACCCAGATGCGGAAACCGGCCAGCGATCTGGCCTGCGAATGCGAAAATCCGGCCTCCAAAAATCGCAGCCCAAAAATCGTGGCGATGAACCAGAAAATCAGATGCAGCGTGCCCATCCACGCGCGGGATTCCGTGGATTGTGAGAAAATCCACGCCACCGGGGCGAACCCAATCAACAAAACCGTCATCAGCATCAACAGTCCTGCGAGCAGGCCGAAAACCTCGACCAGCCGCGCCTGCGAACCGCCCAGACAGGTGAAAATGTAAAGGCTCGGCAGACAAATCAGCGCCGAAATCATCAACCCCGCCGCGATTTTGACGGGCGCCGCCCAGAGTTGCGTGCCGCCGGAAAACGTGCCGACCACGACGCCGTAAATCAAACTGCACACCACCGACACAAAAATCATTCCGGCAATCAGCCGCCCCGCGCCCGGCTGGCGCAATTGGAATATCACGCGCCGCGGGTGCCGCAGAATCGCCTCGATGGCGACGATGACGTTCGGGATCGCGACGCGCTCGGATGGATCATCGCCCAGCGGTCGCGAACCGCTGGAGGACACGACGGGTGGAATTTGCGGCGGAATTTGGGGTGGGATTGGATTTTGGTCGTTCATAAAACGAGGAGGATTTGGTTTAGTCGAATTGCTGGAGAATTTGCAGCAGCGAATGGAAGATATTTTCGTAAAAATTTCCGTGCAGTGCCGACACGCGGAAAAATTCCACCGGCAGCGACGGCGAGCCGATGAAAGGGCGCAAGATCCAGGAAAGCTGGCTGCCGAGAAACAGATTGCAAACCAGCCAGGCAAACAGCACCCGTCGTGCAACCGCCCGGCTTTCCCCCAGCTGCGCGAGCAACTGGAACAATCGCACGTTGCCGGTGACCCCGGCGAACGCGATGACCGCAACTTGCGTGAGCTTGATGAAGTTATAGGTGGGCTCCGATGCCGCTGCTGATGACATCGGCGGCGCGTTCCAAATCATAAAGGCCGTCAGCGGACTGAACGCGCCCAGAATTGCCGCCGCCACCGCAAAGCTCATCAGAATTGCGGAAAAGGATTGGCGAAACGGGATGTTCAATCCCAGCAACGGTGCGAGCATGGCGTTGAGCAGCGCGTTGCCCAGCGTGGTGAGCAGGATGATGAGCGGGAATTTGATGGCGGTGAACAGCGCCTGTTGCGGATCGCGCCACCAACCCATTGCCGCACCGTAAAGTCCCGCGCCGGCGATGATCACGGCAATATGCAGGGCGCATCGCCGGGGGTTCCATCGCCCGATCCAGGCCGTGATGGATTCCAGTTCGCCGCGCAGCAACACGCTGATTTCGCGCGGATTCAATTTTCCAGATTGCGCGTGCATGCAAATTCTCCGGTCCCTTCGATGATTGCAGCTTTGGCGGGTCGCGCCATCAAAAGCCGCCGGCCAATCTGCATCACGGGCGCGGACATGAGCATCAGCGCCAGGCAAAACAGCGGCCAGTTGAATCTTTCAGGTAGCACCATGCGGACGGCGTCCCAGCCCCCGGGAAAAACGGCGATTGCGTTTGCCATGAAAACATAAAGCGCGAGGGCAACGCCGATGAAGCTTAAAACCCACACACGCCAATTTGACAGTGTGGCATGTGGTGCGCGTTCAAACTGGCTGGCGAACGTGCCCCACAAAATCATCAGCAGCGAAATCAGAACCGGCGCCAGCACCGGGCCCCACCACGGCAAAGGCAGGAGAAACAAAATATCCCAATCCAGCAACGAATGCGGCCAGCCGCACATGATTTTCAGGAAGACGTAATAGAAAATGTCCCACACGCCAAAGGCAATCGCGGTGTAACCCAGCCGCGCCCGCCAGATCCGGCCCGTGAGCGCGCCGACCGCGAACAACATGACCAGCGTGGCAAGCTCGCGCGGGAGTTCCACCGAAGCGAACCCGCCAATGACCGGCAGCGGATCCGGTTGATGCGGCTCAATCCGGCCAATCATCGAGCGCAAATAAAAAACCACGGCGGCCTCGACCCACGCCATCGCTGCCGCGTAGAGCGCCACCAGCCACCAGCGGAACAAACTGATTTGATTTGTACTCATTTGTCTTCAGTTCCACCGCGGTATCCGCGCGAACCACCGTCCATGTGGACTCCGCGCGGCAATTTCCCCGGCTATGGCCCGGCCGGATGCGGATAAATCTCATCCGCAATCCAATACATTTCGAGCGTCAGTGCGAAAAGGGTGCCAATCCACCAGACGACGTTTCGCCAGCGCAACCAGACTGTTCGCGCGGGTGAAATTTGCGCCAGAAGATCCACTACATAAACCACGCTGTAGGCGAGGTTGGCGAGCACCGCCAGCACGAGCACCGCCCCCGCGGCGCGAAAATTGAATGCCGGCCGGAAATGCGGCCAGGTAAATACGAGCCAGCCCAACGCCAGTAGCGCAAGCGCTCCGTTGTAGGGCAGTCGCCTCAGCTCCCAGTAACGCCAAGCAATGCCAGTGATTTCGGCCAGCCGACCGGGGTTATTGTTAGATTCGGTATTCATCGTATCGCTGTTTTTGTCAGGTTGGGCTGCAAAATCAACTTATCAGGTTCATTCAGGATTTATCGCTCGTTCGTCCGGCGATCCAGTCGATCAAAAGGAAGGCACAGGCGAAGAACGGAAAGACCCCGTACAGCGTGTCGCTGACCGAATGCGACTTTCGATCAACCGCCAAAAAGACTTGCGCGCAAAAAGCCAGCGCCACCAGGGTAATGACCACGCCCGGCAGTGAAATGGGGAGATAAAACCAGCCCCAACGTTTGAACCATATTATTTTCATAGTTGTCCACCTTTCATTTTTGGATTGAATTGCAAACCATCTCCGAATTGGGTCTGGCACACCGGGCCGCCAGGTAACAAATCGCCCGTTCGACCTCGGCAATGACGGAATCCGGCGTTGAAGTTCCCGCCGTGATGCCAACGGTGTCTTCCGCGCGAAAAACCCCCTCGTGCAGGTCGGTGGCGGTTTGCACATGATGCACGCGGGTGCAAAAGCGAGAGCACGTTTTGACCAGCTCGTGCGTGTTGTTACTGTGCGCGCCACCGATGACGACAACCACGTCACATTTCTGCGCCAGTTCAATGGCTGCATTCTGCCGCTGCTTTGTCGGTTGACAGACTGTGTCAACGAAGCGCACTTCCGATTTTGGAAAGCACTCCCGAATCAGCCCCACGAGATGCCGGACCTTGTCAATCGGCTGCGTGGTCTGGGCAACGACGCCGAAACGCGGGCGCTCACCGAGCCTCGCCACATCTTCGTCGCCAAGCACGACGTCGAACTCATCGAGATCGCCGGTCATGCCGCGTACCTCGACGTGATCGCGTTTGCCGATGATGACCGGATGAAATCCATCTCGCACAAGTTTCGCCACCGCGCGGTGCGCCACATGCACCAGCGGGCAGGTCGCCTCGACCACGCTCAGGCCGCGTCCGCGCGTTTCGTTCATCGCGCGTACCGAAGCGCCGTGCGCCGTGACCATCACCGTCCGCGTACTCACGTCGGCAGGCTGTTGTGCCATGCGAATGCCTTTCGCCCGCAATTCCGCCACCACCGTCTCGTTGTGGACGAGATCGCCCAGAATGGTCAGCGGTTCGCGGCGCGCGGTTTCCAGGGCCAGAGTGACGGCGTCCTTCACCCCGAAACACATGCCCAGATGTTCAGCCCGAATGATTTTCATAATCCATTTTTTCGTAGCGCAGGTTGCCAACCAGCCGTATCGCCGATTGGCAATCGGCAGGAACACTTAACAGTCATGAATTCGCAGGTTATCAACCTGCGACACGGCAGACTGCCAGTCTGCGCTACCCAGCTGCCTTTGGATTCACTTTGTATCACAAAGTAAAGGACCACAACGGTTTCAACTTGTTCAAACATTTTTATTTGGACCGGTTTTGCCGGACGATTTGCTCCAGCAGATTGATATATTCAGTAAAGGCTTTGCGTCCCGCCGCCGTGAGCGAGCAGGTGGTGAGCGGACGCCGGTTTTGATAAGACTTTGCAACGGAAACATAGCCCGCCCCCTGGAGAGCACGGATGTGGGTGGTGAGGTTGCCGTCGGTCATGGCGAGCGCGTCGCGCAGTTCGGTAAACGACAATTCCGGCGAGGCGGCGAGCATGGACATGATGACCAGCCGCCCTTTCTCGTGAATCACGCGATCGAGCTTTAAAAATGGTTCCTGGTTCACGCCGCATTCTTTCCTTTTTCGGTCAGATACAAATACGCGCCATACACCAAATGCAGCACGCCAAAGAAAAAGCCCATGAGCCAGTGCGCACTGATTTCAGCGGTTGGCGGAACAATTGCCGCCAATAGAAGCACGCCGGCCGTAGAGAATAGGATGAAAATCCAACCGAACCATTTCATGCCATGGGGCATAAAAAATCCCGCCGAATGAAGCGCGCAGCCATAAAAAAACAGCCAGATGAAAGTCAATATGGTGTTGTTATTCCCGACAAAGACGAATGCAGAACCAAGGAACATTCCTGCAAACAACGGCGGCAACAACGCCTGCGCCACACGCCGGGTTGGCGGCGACCAGAAAGGTTCATTGTCCTTCAACGCCTGCCGACGCGCGATCAGAAAGGCCCCGGCGACTGCGACGACGGCTGTGCCAAGCCAGAGCAAACCGAAGGCTCGTGTCGAATCCAAGTGGAATGAAAGTCCGGCCACCGCCGCCACCACGCCCAAAACGCCTGCGAACAGCATGATCGGTGCGAGCGCCCGTCGGTACACGGCAGAACGCTCCATTAAAGTTCGAATCGTTTGCAGGTTTTCTTCGGCCCAGTTTGGATTCATGTGGCTACTTTGTACTACAAAGTCATTTCTGGCAAGCAAAAAATCGCCCCAATCCTGCCGGCTTGCTTTCCCCGCCGGTTCCACCGATGCTTTTCCTTCCGATGCCGCCGCCAAAAAAAATTTCCGCCCGCCAGCGCGTGCTGGCGCAGTGGCGCGGCGTGGATTTATCGCCGCTGGAGGCCGCGCGAACCATGCGCGCCCGGCGTGTCGGTGATGTGTTGCCGAAAGTTACGACCGACCTGCGCATGGACGACCGCCGCGCCGAGGCGGAAGTCGTCAAGGTATGGAATTCGCTCCTCGACCCGAACATCGTCGCGCATGCACAGCCAGTCGGCTTGCGCAAGGGCACGCTGTTTGTGAACGTGGACAGCAATGTATGGCTCTCCGAAATCGTCCGTTACCGCCGCAAGGAAATTCTCGACCGGTTGCAATACGGCTTCGGAAGGAATTTGATTCAGCGAATTTCGTTCCGCGTTGGATAAATTTTGAGGTAGGGCCGCGCTGCTGCGCAGCCAAACGATTCTGGGCGGCGCGGCAACGCCGCCCGACCATATTTACGCCATCAACTTCATCTGCTTGGGCGTGAGCAGCCACGCAAGCGTTGCGCAACGGTCGTAACTGAGCTTCTCCATTTCCAATTTGCACAGGCCGCCTTTTTTGAAATCCAACATCAAGTCCTTGCGGCCTGTCGTTAGCAGTGAAATCAAGCAACTCAAATAAGGCTCGTGGCCGACCAGCAATACGTTTTCCGGCGCGGGTTTTAATTCGTTCAACTGCCCGATCAGATTCTTCGGGCTGCCGTCCGGCGCGAGTGTGTTGGAAAACCTGAGTTGCTTTTTCAATTTCAGGGATTCGGCAATGATTTCCGCGGTTTGCTTCGCGCGCAAATACGGGCTGGAAAGAATCAGGTCGAAGCGCAAGCCCATTGTTTTCATGGCGGCGACAGCCTGTCGGAGCTGGCGTTTGCCCTTGGGCGTGAGTTGACGTTCGGAGTCGTTTTCGACATCCAGGTCGCCGCGCACCACCGCGATTCCGTGGCGTAAAACATGGATTTTCATGAAGGGAACATACACGTCGCCGCGCCCGGCGCAATGTCCGCAAAACGTAACATTTTTCAGTTGGGCTTCCACGCCGGTGCTTTGTAGCTTTCCGCCCGCATGGAACCCGTTCGCCGCGCCGTCATTGATGTCGGCACCAACTCGATCAAGTTGCTGGTCGCCGACGTGTCGGGACGCGACGTGCGGCCGGTGCACGAGGAAAGCCGCCAGACGCGGCTCGGCCGGGGCTTCTACGAAACGCATCGGCTCCAGCCGGAAGCGGTCGCGTGCACTGCCGAAGCCGTCTGGGAGTTCGCCCAAATCGCACGCGAAAGAAATTCCGATTCCATCCGCGTCATTGCCACCAGCGCCGCGCGCGATGCGGTGAATCCCGGTGACCTCACCTCAGCCATCCGGCGCGCGTCCGACCTCAAGGTCGAAATCATTTCCGGCGAACAGGAGGCCGAATGGGTATTTCAAGGTGTGACGACGGACGCGGAACTGGCGAAGCCGCCGTTGCTGTTGCTGGATGTTGGCGGCGGCAGCACGGAATTCATTCTCGGCCAGGGCGAGCACAAACATTTTGCGCACAGTTTTCCGCTGGGCACGGTGCGGCTCATGGAAAAATATCCGCACAGCGACCCGCCCACCCGCGGCGAATTCAACGCCTGCCGCGACTGGATAAGGGATTTTCTGAAAAATGAAGTCCGCCCCAAACTGGACCCGGCCTTGCGGCGTGAGGCCCGTTCATCCTCCGGAGAGATTCAGCTCGTCGGCACCGGCGGCACGACGAGCATCCTCGCACGCATCGAGGCGAAACTCGACCGCTACGACCGCGAACGGATTGAGGTCACGCGACTCAGCCTGGAGCGGGTAAAGTCGCATCGGCGGCGCTTGTGGCGCCTGCCGCTGGCCGAGCGCAAGGAAATCGTTGGCCTGCCGAAATTGCGGGCGGACGTGATCCTCACCGGCGTCGTGATTTACGAGATGGTGATGGCGGAATTCGGGTTCCAACAACTCCGCGTCAGCACGCGCGGCCTGCGCTTTGCAGCGGTCATGGATTGATTTCCCTGTTTTTGGACTGCGCTGGCAGAGCGTAGCGGCGACAGCGCTTTTGACATGGCGATCCAAGGCAGTTGACCTTTTCAAAGCGGCGTCGCGCTCCGCTTGCCGCCGCAGTCCAAAAATTTAGAGCGGCGCGTAAATCGTAAATCGCATATCGTAAATCAGCATGCGCGTTTTGATTGTCGGTTGCGGCTACGTCGGACTGCCGCTCGGAGCGGAACTCGTCCGGCTCGGACATGAGGTCTTCGGTCTGCGCCGAAGTGCGTCGGCAGAAAATGAGTTGGAGGCGGCGGGCATCAAACTGCTTGTCGCGGACATCACCAAGCCGGACGAACTGGCCCAATTACCACGCGATTTTGATTGGGTCGTCAGTTGTGTTTCCTCAACGGGTGGCGCTGCGGAAGATTACCGGCAGGTTTATCTGCAAGGCACGCGTAATTTGATTGAATGGCTTTCGGCCGCCCTTCCAAAAAAATTTGTTTATACGAGCAGCACGAGTGTCTATGGCCAGACCGACGGTTCACAGGTTAAGGAAACCAGTCCGACCGAACCGGTCGCGGAGACGGCGAAAGTTCTCCTCGAAACGGAAAAATTTCTGATGGCAGCGGTGGCTGAACGCAAGGTCCCGGCCGTGATTTTGCGCGTGGCGGGCATTTACGGACCGGATCGCGGCCACTGGTTCAAGCAATTCCTGAAAAACGAGGCGTGCATCGAAGGCGATGGCTCGCGTTTCCTGAACATGATCCACCGTGACGATTTGATCGGCTGCATCATCGCGGCATTGAAGAGCGGACGACTGGGTGAAATTTACAACGCTGTGGACGACGAGCCGGTAAACCAGACGAATTTTTTCCAATGGCTCGCGGCAACCGTCGGGAAATATCCACCATCGTCAGTGCCGGAAGATCCGGTTGAAAACCGCAAACGCGGCGTGACGAACAAACGTGTTTTGAACCGCAGACTGAAGATGGAACTCGGTTATCAGTTCAAGTATCCGAACTTTCGCAAGGGTTACAGCGCGGAACTTCTGCGGCTTGAACGCGCCGGCGAATTGCACGTCATGCCGGATGAACGGTAGATTGAATCATCCCGCCTTGAATCAGGCCTTCTGGACCGCTGCCTTAACCCGCTCCGGGGTCATCGGCATTTGGCACAGCCGCGCGCCGGTCGCGTCGTGGATGGCGTTGGCAATGACCGCTCCCATCAGCACGATGGCCGGCTCGCCGCCGCCTTGCGGAGGCTGGTCTTTGGCGTCCAGGATCACGGTTTCGATTCTTGGCACCCAGGTAAAGCGGGGGATTTCGTAACTGTCAAAGTTGGTGTCCAGTACTTTCCGGCCTTTGAAATGGACTTCCTCGGTCAGGGCATACCCCATGCCCATGGTGATGCAACCCTCCATCTGGATTTTCGCGCCTTCCGGGTTGATGACCAGGCCCATGTCCTGGGCGCAGGCGACACGTTTGACTTGAACGGCTCCCGTTTTGGCGTCCACAGCGACTTCCGCGATGGCGGCCACATACGTTCCCGCGTCAATGCCGCACGCGACCCCGTAACCGCGTTTGCTCGGGGCTTTGGCCGGCGTCCAGCCGAAAGTTTCGGCGGCGGCTTTAAGAACGCGAATCATCTTGGCATCGCTCAAGTTGTTCAGACGGAATTCCATCGGATCAATTCCCGCGGCGGCGGCCATCTGGTCAACCTGTGATTCGCGGGCAAAGGTGTTGGTGTTGTTGCCCGGGGCGCGCCAGGCGCCGGTGTGAAAGGGATGCTCCGCCCCCTGCCAGCCGCGGCCATGTCCGGAGGTGCGATGATTCGGTATGGTGTAAAATTGTTGCGCGCCGCGTTCGCCGGCGTAATAAACATCGTAATCCCAGAAAGCCATCTTCCCGGCCGCATCCACGCCGGAACTGATCTTGACGATGGCCGCCGGTTGAAACGTATCGAAAAAGAATTCCTCCTCGCGGCTCCACATCACCTGCACGGGCTTCCCGGTAATTTTCGCCAGTCGCGCAGCTTCAACCGCCTGCTGATTATAGGTCTTGCCGCCGAACCCGCCGCCCACAAACGGCGTGATGACCCGGACGTTTTTCGTTGGGAACCCGATCGCGCGGGCAATTTCTCCCTGGGCGCCAAAAGGATTCTGCGTCGAAGCCCACACCGTGGCTTTATCGCCCTCAATTTGGGCGAGGGCCGTATGGGTTTCCATGGCGGCATGGGCGACGTAACCGTCCAGGTAGGTCGCTTCGACCGTTTTGGCGGCCAGTTTCCGGCCTTCGTCCAGGTCTCCGCCCGACGCCAAAACGTTGGCTGGCGGCGCAACGCTCAACAGATGATCGAAAATATTTTTGTCATCCAATCTGGCCTCGGAAACGTCGAATTCAGCTTTGATCTTGTCCAGGGCATCTTCCGCCACGTCGGGAAGCTCGTGAAGGACGGCGATCAAATCATTGTCTTGAACAACCTGCGCGCCGGGGATTTTTTTGGTGGGTGCGGTGTCCACGCTTTTTAATTTGGCGTCGTGGGCCGGCGGCCTGAGGATTTTCGCGTAAAGCATTCCGGGCAGGCGGATGTCGCCCGCGTAGTGAGCGGCGCCCGTGACTTTTGCCCGGCCATCACGGTGCAACCTGGGTTGACCGATGATCGTGAATCGGGAAGGGTCCTTCAAAGGTGGTTTGCCCTCGATTTGTTTTTCGATGTTTTTCCCCTTGGCCAACTGGCCGTAAGTCATCCGGCGCTCCGGGTTTTCCTGGTCGAAGATGGCGCCGTCCTTGGCCGTCAACTGCGCCGGCGGGACTTTGAGCGCTTCCGCCGCCAGTTCCAGCAGCACCGCTTTCGCTTCTGCCGCCGCGGCTTGCAAGGCCGGTCCGAACATGCGCGTCGTCATCGAGCCAAACGTGCCCATGTCCCACGGGCACAGGTCGGTGTCGCCCATGACCATGTCCACGGTGTCCAGCGGCGTGTCCAGTTCCTCGGCCAGCATCTGCGGCAGCGAGGTGATTGGTCCCTGGCCCATTTCGATTTTGCCGGTAAAACCGGTCACGCGGCCATCCTCGCCAATGCGCAGAAACGCATTGAAGTCGGAAGGCAATCCCCGGCCAAAGCCGCGTCCGCGCCCCGCTTCCTGGGCTTGCGCCGCCAGGAACTCGCCCATCGCCACGCAAATGATGATGCCGCCGCCCAGCCGCTTGAGGAATTCCCGCCGGCTTTGCGGATAAAGATCCGAGAAATCCTTGATGTCCTTGAAATTGAGCGCCAGATAATCGTTCGCATTCATTTGGCCGGCCCTCCTCTCATTTCCGCCGCGGCGGATTGTATCGCGTCAACGATGCGCGTGTGAGCGCCGCAACGGCAGAAATTGTTGTTCATGCCTCGGATGATCTGTTCCCGCGTTGGCTGCGAATTTTTGTTCAACAGACCGACGGCGTTCAGCACCTGCCCCGGGATGCAGAATCCGCATTGCAACGCGTCGTGTGCCATGAATGCTTTCTGCACCGGATGAAGTGCCCCGTCCTGTTCCAGCCCTTCGATGGTCACGATTTCCTTGTCCTTGACCGAACTGACGGGCATCAAGCAGGAGCGGAACGCCACCTTGTCCACCAGCACCGTGCAACAGCCGCAGTGTCCTTCGCCGCAGCCATACTTGGGGCCGGTCAGTCCCAGATCAGTTCGCAACACCCAGAGCAACGGGCGGTCGCCATCCACATTCAAGCGCGTGGGCTTGCCGTTGAGTTTGAAGGAAATGGTGTCAGCCATGTCAGCCTCCGGTTGAAAAACATTTTCTTTTTAACGATGCCTGGTCATTTTGCATCCGCTGCCCCGGCCTTTGTAATCCTTTGCACCACAGTGTCAAAGCAGAATTTTTGGTGACTGGGGAAAGGCTGGCTGGCACGTAGAAACTCAATTCTCTTCCATCCCGGCACTTTCACCGCATCAAAGACGAATTGCCCAAGGAGATGCGCGCTGACGATGGAGCTTACACTGCGCCGTCGCCGCGTTCGTCGGTGCGGATGCGCCAGGCGTCGTCGATGGTGGAGACAAAGACTTTGCCGTCGCCAATCTTGCCGGTCTTGGCGGCCTTGATGATGGCTTCGACGGCGGCCTCCACCAACGATTCCGGCAGGACGGTTTCGATTTTGATCTTGGGCAGAAAATCCACGGTGTATTCGCTGCCGCGATAGATTTCGGTGTGCCCCTTCTGGCGGCCGAACCCTTTGACTTCCATGACGGTCATGCCAAGGATGCCGATGCCGTTGAGGGCTTCCTTGACGTCGTTCAGTTTGAACGGCTTGATGATGGCTTCGATTTTTTTCATGTGTCGTCTCCCGTTTATTCGTTGTAGGCGCGCTCGCCGTGTTGCGAAAGATCCAGACCCACGCTCTCATCTTCCTGGTCAACGCGCAAACCGACAAGCCGGTCAACCACCTTCAACAGAACCCAGGTGGCGATAGCCGCCAGCGCCACCGTGACCAGAACGGCCTGGAGCTGATTGAAAAACTGGTGTGCGCCGCCCGCGATGGCTGTGGTCACGCCATTGACTTTGAAGGTGGCCACGAGGGCTTGGTTCACCTTCTGGCTGGCGAGAAAGCCAAGCATCAACATGCCCGTCGAACTGCCCACACCATGCACGCCGAACACATCAAGCGAATCGTCGTAACCGAAACGCAATTTGAGTTTCGAGACGGCGAGGTAGCAAACCACGCCCGCTACCAGCCCGATGCAGAACGCCGAGGGTATGGACACGAAACCCGACGCCGGGGTGATGGTCGCCAGCCCCGCCACCATGCCGGAGGCCGCGCCGAGCACGCTGGGTTTGCCTTTGAGCCACCATTCCGTGGCGGTCCAACTCAGCGCCGCGGCTGCCGCCGAGAAATGCGTGGCGGCGAACGCGCTCGTGGCCAATCCTCCCGCGCTCAACGCGCTGCCGGCGTTGAAACCGAACCAGCCCACCCACAGCAATCCGGCTCCGATGAGCGAATACACCACGTTGTGTGGCATCATCGGTTCCTGGGGATACCCGTCACGCCGGCCCAACACCAGCGCGCAGACCAGCGCGGACACGCCAGAACTGATGTGCACCACCGTGCCGCCCGCGAAGTCGAGCGCGGGAATTCTGCCGCCGAGCGCCCAGTTGAACAGCCCACCCTTGCCCCACATCATATGGCAGAGCGGAAAGTAAACCACCGTCATCCATAGCACGATGAACAACAGATATGCTTTGAAGCGGATGCGCTCCGCGATCGCGCCGCTGATCAGCGCCGGCGTGATGATGGCAAACATCATCTGGAAGAGCATGAACGTCTGGCTCGGTATAGTGGCCGCGTAATCCGGGTCGGGTGCTGCGCCAACGCCCTGCAAAAACAAATGTTTGAGCGGGTTGCCGAAAATCGCGTTGCCCTCGCCGAAAGCCATGCTGTAACCGAACACGAACCACATCGTGGACACCACCGCCATGAGAATCAGGCTGTGCATCATCGTGGAGAGGACGTTCTTGCTGCGAACCAACCCGCCGTAAAACAGGATCAGGCCCGGCGCCGTCATCATCAGCACCAGCGCCGCACTGGCGAGCACCCAGGCGTTATCACCGGAATTGATGGGCTGGCCGGTGGCCGCATTGTACGCCGGGACGAGTTGCGCCACCGGTTCCGGTTCAGAGGCAAAAGCAGCGTTGCCGGAACCGAATACCAAAACCGACAGCAGGCAGGCAGAAAGAAAACGACGGGATAAACGAGCTGATTGGCTCATATCAAAACAGATTATCGCCGGTGAAAATGCGCAGCTTTCCACATTTTGGCAAAGTGTAGCCAAGTATTGTCACCTCGGAATGTTTTTCAAGTAAATTCAGACTCCAGCCGGGATTTTAATTCCCCCTCCGGTAGCCACTTTGACTCACCGCTGGTTCAATGTCCAACCCGGCGGCAACAAATCGGGCGGCACGCCGGTGGCGCCGTTCGTGAAAATCTTGCCGGCGTTGATCGCGTCCTTGTTTTTAGAAAGAAATTTTTCCCAGCGTCCGCGCAGAGCCTCCGCGTCTTTGTCTGTGAACGACGGGTAAAATCCGCCGCCACCGGAATAGCGGCCCGTGGTCATGTGCAGCAATTGCCGAAGCGCGTCATGCAGGGTGTAATCGTTGATATCCTTGGGCGGAATCAGATGGGCGCACCAAGCCAGCGCACACTCGTAGCGCGCTCCGTATTTGTTGGCGATTTGTTCCGCATTGCCGCGCAGCCATTCGTCGTCCGCTGATTTGAGCACCGCGAGCGCGATGTCGCGGTGCGCTGGTGCTTGCATCCGCTGGGCGGCGAGAAAAGCGTAATTCTGCACGCCCACGTTGGCGTCAGTCATGCAGCTGGTGATGTCTTCCTCCAGGGCGGTGGGGATTTTATTTGGCAGGTTTTCCAGAGCCTTCATTCTCAAATACGGAAGTCCATGCTTCATGGCCTTGGAGAAAAATTTTACATCCACGTCCGATAATACTTTGTCCGCGCCTCCATGCTGGTCGAGATAGAGCAACAAATTTGCAGGCGATGCGGCCGGGTCGAGCTTGTCCGAAAGTTTTGCGTCAACGCCAAGCATTGCGCCGGCCAGCGCGTCGCAGACGCGGATGGGCGCGGGGTACTGGATGTCGGCGAGAAATTCCGCATTCGTCTGTTTGACGGCGAATTCGAGTGCGCGCTTCAACGCGGGTAGTTCGTTCGTCGTGCCAATGAGCCGCAGCAACGACGTGGCGGTGAGCAGGCTGCGACGGTCTGCTTGCGCCAGCAATCGCACACAACATTCGCGCACAGGCAGGTTGAGCTTTTCTTCCCAAGCGCCTTCGATGATAAACTGGCGTCGTTCTTTGCCCCACGGTCCGTTGAAATCGCTGGCCGGATGTGGCAGGCGCACTTCCAGCGCTTGCGCTGCGTTTGCGGCGAATGCCGTGTTGGGATGCGCCAACAACAGCACCAAGGCACGAGTGGCATCCAATGTGGGGATACTCGCAATGCCTTCCAGCGCGGATTCATTCCCGGCTTTGGCGCGTTTTTGCAGCGGCTTCAAAAAAGTCGGCCAGCGGATACAGTGGTAATCCAGACGCGCCTCGCCCTTTTTGCCCCAAGTGTTGCCAGAATAAGGCTTGGCGTTCTCCGCTTCGACGAGAATTGCCTCGGCTTCGGCTTCACTCGGAGCGCGCAATTGGATTGTCCGAGCCGTATCGCGCGGATCGGAGGGAATCTTTTCGCCAAAGCCCAAGTCGTGAAAAACATGGATAATGTAGCTTCCGGGCGCGTCAAACCGGCAGTATTCAATTGCCCAGACCTCCTCAAACCAATCTTCACCCGGCTTGATTTCGCCATTCGGCATCAGGCCGCCGCCAAAGTTTTGCATGAATGGCGTCGGATCGGCGACTTGTTTTCCATCGGTAGAAACTGCCGTCACGACGAACCGGTCAGCACGTGTGCTGCCCCGGTAATCTCCGCCCACAGAAATTGTGAATGAATCGGTGGAAGCGTTGTGGATGCGATAGTGCATCAAAATATTTTCGCCGAGAAAATAATTGGTTCGGTCGGCCACAAGGCTCACTTCAAGGCCAGTGGGAATTTTGCCCGGGTTCCCCCGCGCCCCAAAATTCGGGAGGGGCGCGTTGGTTTCCGTGCCAGAGCAAATCAGTGTCGCGGCCAGCAGAACGAATAAAAGGACCGATTTCATCAGGTTTAACCGTTGGACGGATTAAACAAAAAGTTGCTCCTTTTTCATTTGCGGGAATAGAAAAATCTTTCGACGGCTTCGTTCCCGCTCGCTATGGTGTGCGTCGTGGCCGCCGAAACCCAACTCACGCCCATGATGACGCAGTACCGCCGCATCAAAAGCGAACTGCCCAAGGACGCGCTGCTCCTGTTCCGGCTTGGCGATTTTTACGAGATGTTTTTCGAGGACGCGCAGACCGGCGCGCAGCTTCTCAATCTCGCGCTCACGGCGCGCAACGGCGTGCCCATGTGCGGCCTGCCGCACCATGCGGCCCATGCCTACATCGGCAAATTGCTCAAGGCCGGACGCAAGGTGGCCATCTGCGATCAACTCGAAGACGCCCGCCCCGGCAAACTTGTCAAACGCGAGGTCACCCAAATTCTCAGCCCCGGCACGCATTTCGACGAACGGCTGCTCGTGGCCGAACGGAACAACTTCCTCGCCGCCGTCCGTCCAGGCGGAAGGACGTTTGGCCTCGCGCTCGTGGATTTGACCACGGGCGATTTCATGACGACGGAGGTTGAAGGTGATTCGGCTTTGCTGGCCGAACTCGAACGGCTGCGACCAGCAGAAATCATTTATCCGGGCGAAGCGGGCGCCCTCCGCGATTTGCTCCGGGGCGGCAAAGGCAATTCCAACGTTGAAAACGAACCCCTCACCCGGCCTGCGGCCACCCCCTCCCCGCCCGAGCGGGGCGAGGGACGGGGCGAGGGGAGCGTTGCTTCGAAATCCAATTTCGGATGGATTCTCAATGGCTACGATGACTGGACGTTTGCGCCGGAGACGGCGCAATTCACCGTGCGGGACCATTTCAAGGTTGCGTCGCTGGACGGGTTCGGTTTGAAAGATCGCACTGCCGCCATCGGCGCGGCGGGCGCGGTGCTGCACTACCTCACGCAACATTTGCGCCGCGATGTGCAGCATCTCACGCGGCTTTCGTTCTACCGCCGCAACGATTTTCTTGCGCTCGATTACACAACGCTGCGCCATCTCGAAATCCTGGAACCGCTGCGTCACGACGCCCCACGCAACGCTTCGCTTTATGGCGTGGTCAATCGCACGGTCACGCCGATGGGCGCGCGCCGCTTGCGTGACTGGCTTTCGCAACCACTTGCCGCCGTCGAGCCAATCCGCTGCCGGCAGGAGGCGGTGCAGACGTTCATCGAAAACTCCGGCGGTCTGGACAATTTTCGGGCGCAGCTTTCGCAGGTGCGCGATTTGGAGCGCACGATCGGCCGGTTAAGTTCCGGCAGCGGCAACGCGCGCGACCTCGTCGCGTTGCGCATGGCCTTGGAACAGATTCCGGCAGTAAAGGGTATTTTGCAGAATGTAGCGCAGGCATCCCGCCTGCAACCTGATGTTCTACAGGAACCGAATGAAAACAAAAACACAGCCGGGACGGCTGCGCTACTTTGCGAGCTTGAATCCCAACTCACCGAGTCGCCCGACCTCGTGGAATTGATTTCCCGCGCGATCGTGGATGACCCGCCGCTCGCTGTGAAGGAAGGTGGCATGATTCGCGACGGATTTGACACTGCGCTCGACGAACTCCGCAAGGCCACGCGCGGCGGCAAGGATTGGATTGCCAAACTGCAGGCCGACGAAGTCGAACACACCGGCATCACTTCGCTCAAGGTCCGCTTCAATTCCGTTTTCGGTTACTACATCGAGGTCACCAGGGCGAACCTCGACAAAGTGCCGCCGCATTACATCCGCAAGCAGACCATTGCCAACGGCGAACGTTACATCACACCGGAGCTGAAGGAGATGGAGGGCAAAATCCTTGGCGCGGAGGAACGCGGCGTGAAGCGCGAATATGAACTCTTCCAGCGGGTGCGCGAGGAGGTGCTCGGCCAATTGCCGAAAATGCAGCAAACCGCCGCGGCGCTGGCGCAACTCGATGTGCTTGCATCTTTCGCGGAGACGGCGCGCATGCACAACTATTGCCGTCCGCAGGTGACCGACGGAGGCGTGATTCAGATTCGTGACGGGCGCCATCCCGTGCTGGAGCAAAGCATGATGGACGAGCGGTTTGTGCCGAATGACACGGGGCTGGCGAGCAGCGGAATTGCTTCTCCCTCTCCGCCGCAGAACGGGGGAGCGGGCCGCCCGTCCTCCGTAGCAGTACTGCGGAGGGTGGAGGGTGAGGTGGCGCAAAATCAACCCCCTCACCTGGCCTCCGGCCACCCTCTCCCCGCTTCAGGCGAGGCGATGGAAACAAATTTATTGTTTCCCCAAATTGCGCTTATCACCGGGCCGAACATGGCGGGCAAGAGCACTTACATCCGGCAGGTCGCACTCATCGTGTTGCTGGCGCACACCGGCTCGTTCGTGCCGGCGGCCGAGGCGCGGATTGATCTGGTCGACCGCATCTTCACGCGCATCGGCGCGAGCGATGACCTCACGCGCGGGCAATCCACCTTCATGGTTGAAATGACCGAGACCGCGAACATCCTGAACAACGCCACGCCGCGCAGTCTCGTCGTGCTGGACGAAATCGGGCGTGGCACGAGCACGTTCGACGGCCTGAGCCTGGCGTGGAGCATCGTCGAGCACCTGCACAATCAGGTCGGCGCGAAGACGCTGTTCGCCACGCATTACCACGAACTGACCGAGCTTGCCCGGCGCCTGCCGCGATTGAAAAATTTCAACGTGGCCGTGCGCGAATGGCGCGACCAGATTGTCTTCCTGCGCAAAATCGTCGAAGGCGGCACGGACAAGAGCTATGGCATCCACGTCGCGCGCCTGGCTGGAGTGCCGAAGGAAGTGTTGGAACGCGCGAAAGTGATTCTCGGCAATCTCGAAGAATCCGAACTGACGCCGGAAGGCACGGTGCGCCAATCCGCCCGCCGCCAGCAGGATCGCGACAAGCTCAAGCAACTCGCCCCGCCGCCACAGATGGATTTGTTTGCGGGTTGAAGCTACTGTGGCAAAACATGGGCTGGCGTGACGTTTGTGCCAAGCGAACACGTCGGAGTTTCGCCAACTCTTTTAAGGGAGTAAATGCCGCCGGCGGGACATGACGGAATTTTTCCCTGACTGTTGAGTCTGATGTAAGGTGTCAGGTCGTCGGGAAAGTTGATGGCTTCTCCATTTGTTTTGCCATGTTCCAGGGCGAACTCATTGGCGGCGGCATCAATTTGCCGCAGATTGTTGATGCAGGCATTGGCTTGCGAGGTGGCGCGCGCCCTCACGAAATTGGGAATGGCAATGGCCAGCATCATCGGGATGATTAAAATCGCCCACGCGATTCCGAGGTAGCCCGTGACCAAGCCCGCGATCGCCATTCCTTGACCGGCAAGCGCGCCGTTCGAACTCTTGATTTTTGAAAGCGCCTTGTGTCCGCAAATCACGCCGGGGATGGCGGTGATAATTGTAAAGCAAGCTAGACTCAAAATGCCCAGCACCAGACTCCAGATTGCCAGCGCGGAGGTTTTGGATTGAGGCGGGTTGCCGGGGATGGGCGGAATGGTTTCGTTCATAAGATTTAATCAGGTTTCTTGTTGGTTTAGAAACGCCTTACCTGACCATTACAATGACCGGGCTTGGCGGAACTTCAATGATTTTCCGCACACACCCAGGACGGCAAACCCGCCTGGCAGGTCCTATAATTCTTTTCCCCGGCTCGCGGCGGAAGGCGGCGCGGAAAATTTTTCACGATACCATTCATCTTTGATGACAAAAAACCTGTGCCCTTCGCCTGTTTGTGCTAAAACGCTGTCCGTTTTATGTCAACCCCCGTTCTTCCCGAATCGTTGCGGAAATTTGAGATTTCCGAACGCGTCACCTTGGCTCGGGGCACCGGTGGCCTTGCCAAAATCAATGTCCAGACCGGCCGAACCGCGGCGGAGATTTATCTGCACGGCGCGCATGTGACCGGCTTTCAGAAAAATGGCGAGCCGCCCTTGTTGTTTCTGAGCCGGGCCAGTGTGTTTGCCGCCGGCCAGCCGATTCGTGGCGGGGTGCCGATTTGTTTTCCGTGGTTTGGCCCGCGCGAGGGCGGACCGGCGCACGGTTTCGTCCGCATTCTGCCGTGGGATTTGGCTAAAACTTCCGCTGCGCCAGACGGCACGGTGACGATTCGCCTGCGCCTGCCCAAAAACTCCGTGACGCCCGAATGGTCGGCGTTGCGCGCCGAGTTGGTCGTTACCATCGCGGACCAACTCACGATGGAACTCATCGCCACGAACGAATCAGCGGACAAAAGCCTGGAGGTGGAAAATTGCCTTCACACTTATTTTCAAGTCGGCGATATCGGCGCGGTTTCCATCATCGGTCTGCAAAGGGTGCCGTTTGATGACTTCGCCGCCGGCGCTGCCGGCGCGCGCAAACTGGAAACGGATTCCGTGCTGCGCATCACGAAGGAAACCAACCGCGTTTATCCCAACACGACCGGCACGGTGGAGCTCCGCGACGAAAACCTCAAAAGGGCGATTCGCGTGGAGAAATCCAATTCCCACTCCACCGTGGTCTGGAATCCGTGGACGACGCAGAAATTACCAGACGACTTTGACCCGGCGGAACACAAAATCATGGTCTGCGTGGAATCGGGCAACGTGAAGCAGAACAAGCTTTCGCTTGCGCCCGGCACAACCACGAGCCTGAAGGTGATTTTAAGCAGCCACCCGCTTTAACCGGATGATTTCCGCCATCGAACACCAACCCGCCGGAGCGGACCTGGTTTCCCAGGTCGAAGAGTTTTTTTCGCCGACGGGAATTTTGTCGAAGGCGAAGAATTTTGAATTCCGCCCGCAGCAGCAGGAAATGGCCGTGGCGGTGGCGCGGGCGCTGCAGCGCCGCGAACACCTCGCCGTTGAGGCCGGCACGGGCGTCGGCAAATCGCTCGCGTATTTGATTCCCGCGATTTTGTTCGCCGTGGCGCAGAAAAAGAAGGCCATCGTCTCCACCCACACCATTAATTTGCAGGAGCAGCTGACGGAAAAAGACCTGCCGATGCTCGCCGGTGTGCTCGGCGCGCTCGCCGTGCCGGTGAAATTCAATTTTGCCATGCTCAAAGGGCGGGCGAATTATCTCTGTACGCGCCGGCTGCAAAAGGCGATGCAGCAATCCGGCAACCTGTTCACGTCGTCCGAGGCCGAGGAACTCCAGCGCATCTACGAGTGGTCGAAGAAAACCAAAGACGGCAGCCTCTCGGACTTCGACGTCGAGCCGGACCCGAAAGTGTGGGCGCAGGTCTGTTCGGAACGCGGGCTGTGCTCGCCAAAAGTCTGCGGGTTTCCGTCCGATTTTGCCAGGGACCACGGCGTCTGCTTTTTCCAGCGCGCGCGGAACAGGATTCTTTCGTCGGACGTGCTGGTGTTGAATCACACGCTGTTTTTCACGCTGCTTGGCGGGATCGATGAGGAAACCGAAGGCGGCATTTTGTTCAAAAACGACTTCGTGATTTTCGACGAGGCGCACCAGATGGAACAAGTGGCGTCGCGGCACATCGGCTTGAGCGTGTCGAGCGGGCAGGTGCGTTACGCCCTGAACCGGCTGTGGAATCCGCGCACGGAAAAAGGGCTGCTCGCCACATTGCACAAGGGCGCCGCGGTGAAACTGGTGGCGGATTTGCTGAAAGAAGCCGATGAGTTTTTTCAAAACGTCGAGGCCGCGTGCGAGGAATTGGCCGCTTCAGCCAAAGGCAGCAGCTACGGTTCAACGGAGCCTCGCCGCGCCAGCAGAAAATGGACGGAACTCCGCATCCGCCGCGCCGAACTGGTCAAAGACAACGTCACCCTGCCCATCCAGCGCTTGCGCGAAGCCGTGAGCGACCTGATCAAGCTGAGCGAGGACAAGGACATCGGACAGGAATTGGTCGAGTGCAACCGGCGCCTGACCGAGTTGCGCGATGAGGTGAAGGCGTTCCTCGAACAGGGTGTGCCGGAACACGTTTACTGGGTCGAGCGCAGCGGCAAGACGCACAAGAACCTGGCGTTAAACGCCGCGCCGATTGACGTGGCGGAATTTCTGCGTCGCCGGCTGTTCGAGAGCGACACGAGCATCATCATGACCAGCGCGACGTTGGCAACCAATGTAGCGCCGGCGTCCCGCCGGCTGGGCAAAGGGCAAAGTCTGTCGGGTGGAGCAGCCGGGACGGCTGCGCTACATTCTGCCGCGTTACTTTTCAATCCGTTCGACAAAGATACACCGGTCGCTCGCTATGGCCGTTATCTGCCGCATTGGCGGCAGCCGGGTGCGACATATTTTGTCACGTTTCGGCTAGCGGATTCGGTTCCCGCCGAGAAACTCCGCCAATGGGAGACGGAAATGAAGACATGGTTGGAAAAAAATCCCGAACCGCACACGCCAGCCCAGCGCGAGGAATACAATCAAACGTTCACGGAGCGCTTTCACGCCTGGCTGGACGCCGGCTCCGGCAGTTGTCTGCTTGCGCAACCCGATGCGGCTGCCGTTGTTGAAACAGCGCTTCGGCATTTTGACGGCGAGCGATACGCGCTGGGAAATTTTGTGGTGATGCCCAACCATGTTCACGTCATTGTGAAGCCGCTGGGCGAACACACCCTGGCGGACATCACACATTCCTGGAAATCTTTCACCGCGCACCAAATCAACGAAGCCCTCGCGCGCGAGGGGCGGCTGTGGCAGCCGGAAAGCTTTGACCATCTGGTGCGGAGCGCTGCACATCTGGAAAAATTCTCGGCTTACATCAGGGCAAATCCGGAGAAGGCCGGACTGCGCGAAGGCAGTTTCAGATTGGCAGCAGGATCTGCGGTGAAAGTGGAGGATTCGGACTTGGAGAAAGGAATAGTCAGATTCTCCGCCTTGCCCAAGGCGGCAGGCGGGACGCCTGCGCTACGGTATTTCGTCAAGCGCGTCGGCGCGGAATCCGCCGCGCAACTCCAGGTCGGCACGCCGTTCGATTACGGGCGGCAGATGAAAATTTTCGTCGCCCAAAAAATGCCTGACCCGCGCGAAGCCGGTTACGCCGAGGCGCTCGAACATTGGATCGGCCATTTCGTAAAGCAGACGCACGGCAAGGCGTTCGTGTTGTTTACCAATTACAAGCTCATGCGGGAGTTGGGTGAGCGGATGGAGCCGTTTTTCAACAAATTGGGCGTTGCGTGCTTCGTGCAGGGCACCGGGACGCCGCGCACGACGATGCTGGAGCGGTTCAAGGACGACGTGGACTCGGTGTTGTTCGGCACGGACAGCTTCTGGCAGGGGGTGGACGTGCCGGGTGAGGCGTTGAGCAACGTCATCATCACGCGGCTGCCTTTCGCCGTGCCCGATCATCCGCTCATCGAGGCACGCATCGAGGCGATTGAAGCGCGCGGCGGAAATTCCTTCGCCGAATTTTCCCTGCCCGAGGCGATTCTGAAATTCCGCCAGGGCGTGGGCCGGTTGATCCGCACCAAGACCGACACCGGCATCATTGTCGTTCTGGACAACCGCGTTTTGACGAAGCAATACGGCCAGTCGTTTCTTGATGCGCTGCCCAAGTGTCCGGTGGAGATTGTGTGAATTCCTACGCGCGTGCCACCAGTGGAAATTTTTCGGGATGCTCAATGCGGTTCAAATCCAAATCCACGTCCAGTTCCGGCCAATAAAGATGTTCGCCATGATGAAGCTCCACATGGAACAACTGGCTTACCGGCGCGTTGCGAAACCACGGGAAATCGTCGAAGCCAAGAAAATACTCCTTGCCCGCGACAAACAGCCAAAAGCCGTGCGGCGAGACGTTCAGCACTTCAGCTTTTGAAGTGTCGCTGCCAATGATCGCGGATTTCATTTTGTCGTTCCTCAACGATTTGTTTCAGTTCGTTCAACTCGGTTGCGCCGAAACCTTTGTTGACGGCCAGTTCGATTTTCGGTTCGAGCCAGAACTTCGCCTCGCCGTCCGGCGAAATCACATGGACATGCATCCGCGATTTTTCACGCGAGAAGAAATAAAATCGGTAATTACGATACCGAAAAATCGTAGGACTCACCCTACCACAATACCCAATATCCCCAACGATTCAAGCCGCATTTCCCCACGCGCTGCCCAAGTGTCCGGTGGAGATTGTTTGAAGCGCTATTTGGAAGAAGGCGATAGCAACTGAAACGCAATAGGCGCATTTGTGCTAATCGGATTAAAAAAGGGATCGTAACGCACCACTTCTTTGAAATTGCCGTTGCTATCACCGCCTCGCTCAATTTCCGTCAGTACACCGTTCTGATAAAGTTCACGTGTCGTACTGAATTTTGAACCGTTTGGTTTGATGTCTAGCTGTTGAATTATATGGTGCTTGTATGTGCAAAATTCATCTGGAATGCCATTGAAATCGGTGTCTCGTTGCAAAGTGTCTGTTCCATTTTCCGAAAACGTCCACCATTCGTCTGGCTTTCCGTCAAAATTATTATCGTACTCCGAACGAACTGCGCGCCCATGTTCGTAATAAACCCACTCATCCCAAACTCCGTCGAGATTTCTGTCATTCATAAATTCGACGAGATGTCCGTCGCGATAAATCCAGGCTTCATCGCGTTTGCCGTCAGCAGTGTAATGATAATATGTTTTTGTTCCGAGGTTGCTTGCCCGTTGGTAAAGTAAACAAAGCATTACTCCCAAGATAACCCCAATAACCACGCCGAACAGGATTTGCCCCAGTGCCAGTTTTTGGGGTGGGACTATTTCTGGAGGCGCAGCAACAACAGCCCCGGTTTCGATTTGATTTATTTCTGCGGGCGATACTTGCGCGTCCAGCAAAGCAATGGCTGCTTCGGCATCCGAAGCGCGAACGAGCAAACGCACGCCGCCGGGAGCTGTTAAATTCGGCAACATGCCACCGGCATCATCAGAATTTATCCAACATTGAATGCCGTGAGCTTCAAGGTTTGTTGCGGCAAGTTCTGCGGCATCGTGGCTGCCGAAAATGCGAATGGTTACAGTTTTCAGTTCATCGTGAAGACCACCATTGGTTGCGTCCGATGCCATACCCAGGCGACAAGGGATAGCTTCCGGTTTTGAAACGTAAAGCTAAAACTCGGCACGCTTTTTAGCCATTAAACTGCCGGTCGTGACGCGCGCGGAAAAACTTCTGGCCGAACTCTCGCGTCGCCGGAAGGTTGGACAGGCTCACGCGGCCTTGGGGCGATGTGAATAGCGGGTCGCCAGAACCACGACGAACAGCACCGCCAGCGGGATGATAAGCGGCAGCAGGAACGGCAACGCGACCGCCAGCAAAATCATTCCCGTCAGCACCAGCGCTGCGAACACGACCAACATCGCGCCGGCGACCGCCAGCGCTGTCACCGCCAGCGCAAACACCACGGCGATGGCGGCGATGAACAATCCGAGCGCGCCGATCAGGTAGCGGGGCGCGCCGGTCAGCGGCTGGCCGTTGAAATCCATCGGACCGGCACCAGCGAGCGCGAGGCCGACGCCCGCAATCAGGCACGCAAACGTCACGAGCAACAGAAGCAGTGTGAAGGCCATGAGCAGTGTTTTCATAATGTTCTTATACTACCGCAACCTGGGCTGCGCAACTGCTTCTTCGCGGTCCGGTCAGGGCGGGGTTCCCCGGCAATCCCGACCACCGGGCTGCCGGCTTGACGCGCGCGGAAAAGCTTCCGGCCGGATTCATCACCCTGGCGTCGAAGGCGGATTTTCCTTTGGAGTAAGTTCTTCAACCTTGCTTTTCTTGCATTCCGGGCACATGCCGTGCGTTGTCCGCGTGGCGAATTTGGAATCGAAATACTTTTCCATCGTAAGCCATTCCCCCTGGTAGCATACCTTCCGACACCAACCACATATCCGCAGGAAATCCTCAAGGTAATGCAATCGCTTTAGCAGCTGCCGGGTCGCCAGATGAACCCATCCCCATACCAATAATACCACAATTGTCCTGAGTGCCGCCCGATGCCAGTTGGCAACAAATGGCTCCCCGAAAATAAAATGAGGCAGCCGCAGCACTTCTGTCAGCCAGGAAAGCATGATAATAAAAGAGAAGCCAAAAGCTTCAACCCAGAGGATGGGGTTCCATCTTTTCTTGTTTTGTTTCATGGATATGACTTTGCTTGCCGCCGAAATCCTTGTCCAGCAAAAGCGCCTCTGCCGGTTCTCGACATCCGCGCCGGGCTCATCGTGCTGCCCAAGTGTCCGGTGGAGATTATGTGAATTGTCACGCAATTGACACCAAAACGTCACGTGTCAATTGGTGAAAGCAGGTTAAACTGAATGCGTCGTTTAGAGTGGGCGTTGGATACAAGTTGTTTTTGTATGTTGCTCAACGCCCGCTTTGCTTTTTGGAAAGCCTGCATCAAAACTTTCTTCTGACTTCGAAGGCGCCTGCATCCGTAGAGTTTTGCGTCCGGAAAATTGGCACGGGTCTCCGGCCTTTGTTCCAATTGGCTTTCACAGGCCGGAAGCCTGTGCCACTCCCCAGTTAACCCTTTTCCCGGAACCGGAAAGTGCTATACTGGTCCGCATGTATCGGACGCAGGATTTACACGTTAAAGAAATCGTACGGTTGCTGACGCCGCGCGAGTTGAAGGCGCAGTCGCCAACGCCCGAGGCGGCCAACGCCACCGTCGCGCGCAGCCGCGAACGGGTCGTCCGCATTTTGCGGCAGGAAGACCCGCGCCTGCTCGTCGTCATCGGACCCTGCTCGATTCACGACGAAAAGTCCGCGCTGGATTATGCGACCCGGCTCAACGCGCTGCGCGAAAAATACGCCGACCGCCTCGAAATCGTCATGCGCGTTTATTTTGAAAAGCCGCGCACGACCATCGGCTGGAAGGGTTTGATCAACGATCCGCATCTCGACGATTCGCAGGACATCGAAACCGGCTTGAAAATTGCGCGGCGGTTGTTGCTGGAAATCATCGGCATGGGGCTGCCGGCGGCGACGGAATTTCTGGACCCCATCGTGCCGCAATATATCGCCGACTTGATCACCTGGGCGGCGATTGGCGCGCGCACGACGGAATCGCAAACGCATCGCGAGATGGCCAGCGGCCTTTCCATGCCGGTCGGTTTGAAGAACAGCACGGATGGCAGCCTGCAAACGGCGATTGAAGCAATGAGCGCGGCGCGGCATCCGCACAGTTTTCTGGGCATCGACCAGGATGGCGTCACGAGCATCGTGCGCACGGCAGGCAATCCCAGCTTGCACATTGTGCTGCGTGGCGGACGGACGCAGACGAATTACGACGCCAAAAGCATTCACGCGGCGGAGGAGAAATTGAAATCGGAGAAACTGCCGCCGGTGCTGATGGTGGATTGCAGCCACGCGAATTCAGGCAAACAACACGCCAAACAGGAGGACGTGTGGCGCAGCGTGATTCAGCAGCGCATCGCCGGCACGCGCTCGCTCATCGGCCTGATGGTCGAGAGCCACCTCAACGAAGGCAACCAGCCGATTCCGAAAAACCTTGCTGACCTGCGTTATGGTGTGTCGCTCACCGATTCGTGCATCGGTTGGGAAACGACCGAACGGATGCTGCGGTGGGGCTACGAAACGCTGGGAAGATTATCAAAGCCGACCACCTCGGCGGTGTGATTCGTAATCGGTAGGGCCGCTTCGCCGAAGCGGCCGCGCGGGCCGCGCGTCCCTACCAATTTCAGAGGAGATGGGCGGGCTATGGCCAGGACCAGGCGTAGGGAAAACGCAGGCGATAAAACCACGGCGTCCCGGAGACCGGGACAAAGACGGCTTGCGTCGCATTGGTGCTGTTGAAGTTTGCCTGAGTAACCCAGTTCGTGAACACGACATTCGTGTTGCCATCCACGAACCCATTCCGGCCAATCGGCATGTTGGCCACATCCAGCCGGTTACTGCCATTGAGCAATGTGAGATTGGTGATTCGCACCGGTGAGATGAGTTGCTGGGCAACATCAGCCATTACCGCATGGGCTTTCGCGGTCGGGTCCTCATCATCCCACCAGATGTAGTTTGCGCCCGGGCCATTCATGGACAAGTTTGTCAATGAAGAGTCCAGTGCATCAATTCCAGCGTTGGTCAACCCATAAGCGGCGGCATTCGTCAGTATGTTGTCGAGCAAGGTGAAAAAGTCCGGAACATAAATCGTGATGCGAGGACAATTCGCTTTGATTCGATTCATCAACGTGGTGGCAAAGGCAGCGTTGAAATTCGTGACCATTTGTCGGAGGAAACCATTCGTGGCGGCAGCATAGGCCCGGAATTCCGGAGCCACGGAAAAGTCGACGGCATTGGGCATGATCAAAGTGCGGGCGCCTTTGGCATACAGGTTTGTGATGGCCACAAAATGGTTGGTCTGGGATAGATTCATGGCGTTGGTCCATTGCGTGATATTCGTGCCGTAGTTAAGCACGTCATAAACAAAATCAGCATCGTTGACCCAGACCACAAACAGCGCGTTGGTCGCATTTGTTGGTGCTTTGAAGTTACCGACATTCTTCACCAGGTCACTGCTATAATCGCCGTAATATGACCAGTTATTGCTGGAGTAGGACCAATTGGTGGTAGATGAAGACAGATTTGTATATGATACGGAATACAAACTGTTGGTGGAATACCAGTAGTTATTGGTCAGTCCTTGTTCCTGTGCCAGCACCTCAACCCAAACCCGGCCGTTGGTAAAGCGTCGGCCAAAGTAATTTGTCCCGCTCGGATAGAGTGTTGTACTGTTGGTCGTGGTGGAAATACCGTCTCCGAAAATGTAGATCGAACTGAAGGCGGCATCTGCCGGACAAACGACCAGTCCGAACAGCAATACGCCCAAAGTGAATCGAAGCAGACGTATCCCGTTCCGATACCGCATCATGCAAGTCTGCATCACGGCGAACTAAAAGTAAAGTGGGCGCAGAAAAGGGCAGTGCCTTAATTTGAATTTTATGGGCACAGCCTCTTTACTTTGCCGGATTTGGCATGAAATTCTGGAATGGATACAAGAATTACAGTTTTTAAGATATGGGGAATTGGGCTATTTGGTGAGCGAGTTATACCAGCTAATCTCATTAAAAACCTCTGTGCCATTTGTCAATTTATCCCAAAATTTAGCCAAATCGTCTGAGCTTCGCACCGCTCGGCTTCCGACCACATTTGTCACCGATGTGTCGTTCACCGTCAAAATTATCTCCGCTTTCTTTAATTTTGTTCCGACCGGCAGAAACGTCACACCAAGTTCAAATTTGCGCCAATCAATAGCTTCGGAGACCCGGATATGTAGATCACGATCCAAAAAAACTTGGTCATTTCGGTCGAACGTTATCCTCCATCGCATATTAGTGCCATCCACTGCGGGAGGTGTCCAATGCATCAGGAAGGGGGAGAATAAATTAGGAGCACCCGTTTTCATCAGCTCAGGAGAGCCAAACGCCAATTTACTCGACATAGATAAGAGCACAGGGAGATCATGCGCCATCGGGGGAATATTTGTTCCCTCTGTCCAAAGAAAAACAGTTGCTTTCGCAGATTGTGCCTCTTGATTAAGAGGGTTGTTACTGGCGTTTTTCATATCGTCACGAACAGAAATCAACGCAAACACGAGCGCAGTTATTATTTCCACCCGAATACCCCACATTAGCCAGGACCAACCGCGTTGTTTATCTGATTCCCTCGACCTGAAGTCCTCAATGTTGCTGTACCAGGATTTCTCCGACCTCCTTTCAAGCGAAAGCCCAACATACACAAGCACACCGCCAACAACAGCCAGAAAAGATAAAACCACCGCTTCCGTCAGCCAAGGCCACCATGCCGACAATGAGGATGAAACAGTCGCAAAAATAATTTTTGCGTTCTTTAAAATGCGTGCAATTTTCAAATCAGTTTGGGTGCGTAGGTTAATTGGCAAACCTGGCGTTCCTTACAATCGCAGATTGCGAGTCCGAGGCTCGCCGCATCCACATGATTATGACGCTGGTTTATCACTCACCGCAACGGAAAGCAATGCCTTCCGTATCCATTCGGATTTGCGTTGCCGGGCGTTGCGTACAGGCGAGCGATTTGTGACGGCGTTGGAAATCCCCCCCCATGTCATCGCCAGAATCCGTCGTAAAGGTGACAATCTTTGTGGAAGTGAAAGACAGGAAATGAATGGAACATCCGCGCACAATTAGCCGATTTATAGCGATTTTGCTCATCGCGCTTTTTCTAGCCGTTATTCTGAATTCCAAATCAAATCAGGACACCGCCCACAAGAATGCAGTGCTTCAGCGGAGATTCACAAAGCTTGTCCCTTCCGGGAAAAATACTGGCGCGCCGCAAAGCGGCAGGTAACCTGCTGGTCCAAGTGCGCACCCATGTGTTCCTACGGTGTTCGTTCAGTTGGTGAACCAACAATTCGGCGATTATGAACCGACGCAACATTTTGAAGCTTCTGGCAATGGTGGTTTCAGGAGTGTCAGCCTTGAACGTCTCAGCCAACGGCTTTCGGCTGGCGAGCCAGGATGGCTTTGCGACCGCGCGCGGCGAAGCGTTTGTCGCCACCGCGGACAATGCGTCGGCCATCTACTACAATCCAGCAGGCATCACCCAGCTTGAGGGCAACAATCTTCGTTCCGGCATTTATGGAATTTATCTCGACCCGAGTTACAGTCCTCTAAACAGTGGCAACACGTACCACAGCTCAGACAACCTCGCCGCAGTCCCCCAGCTCTTCTACGTTTACACGCCAAAGGATTGGCCGTTGAGCTTTGGATTGGGTGTTTATGCGCCTTATGGCGGGAGCATGAGTTGGCCGGACAGCACAGGGTTTCGCGCGGTCGCCATGAACGGCTCACTCACGTACCTCAGAATCAACCCCGTGGTCGCGCTGAAACTGGCGCACAATCTTTCCGTCGCGGCCGGGGTGATGGCGGACTATGGGAACATGGATTTGGAACAAGGCATGCTCGCCTACCCGCTGCCGCCCAACTTCTTTCGCTTTAAGGGCGACGGTTGGGGCGTAGGCTACAATCTGGGCCTGCTCTGGCAACCGATTGAGCAAGTTTCAATCGGCGCGACCTTCCGCAGTTCGACGACGATTACTTTCGCCGGCCAAACCGATGCCGAGAAACTTTCCCAACTGCCGCTCACATACGAATCCGCGCAAGCGGACTTTACGTTTCCCTTGACGGCTGTTTTGGGAATCTCATACCGGCCCACGCCGAAATGGAACCTGGAGTTTGATGCGGACTACACGGATTGGAGCAGCTTCGGAACGATAACCATCCACCAAGCGCCGGAAAATCTGGTGCCGAACACGCCCACATTGATACTCAATTGGCAGGCGAGCTGGATGTACGAGTTTGGCGTGACGCGGTATTTTGACGATGGCTGGCATGCGAGCGCCGGTTTTGTTTTCAACGAGAACTCGGTTCCGGATGCCTATTACACCCCGCTGGCGGCGGACCTGGATCGGTATTTTTTCAGCGTCGGCGCCGGACACAAAGGCAAGCGTTTCGACTTCGACATCGCCTATCAATTCGGTTACGGCCCCACGCACACGGTTACCGGCAGCACCCCTTCGACCATTGGGGGACAAATCGCCGGACAGACCGCCGACGGGAATTATGATTACATCAGCCACGCCGTGCTGGTGACGGTGGGGCTGCACTTCTGACCATCCCCGGAGTTAAAATTGGGAGTCTGGATGCCGTTCGCGTGCACGAAGCCGAAAGAGCGAACGGCCTTGGCTGCCTACCCGTTTTGGCAACACCCCGGCACCGCTCATTGGCAGGGAAAAAGGGCGTTAAAGTCCGGGGCAGAAGATTGGGGACGCTGTTTTTTTGGCACCGGAAAAGCTTCAAACGGGCAGCGCCCAGGCCGGCTCAATTGACGCCTGGGCGCGAAAAGTGTAAAAGGCCAAAGCATTTATGCCCAAAGAGAAGACTAACGTCATGAAGTTGTGGTTCCTCACAGCGGAGGAGTTGGGGGAATTCATTGGGATGCGTTTTGGACGCCTCCCGCCAGGGGCGACCGAGGTGGAGTGGATGTTCCCCCGCCACGCTGACTATGACGGGGTGGGATGGTTTGCGGAAAATCTCAGACGGAGAGGCGCCGTGCTGGAGCGCCTGCCCACAATCAGGCATCCAGCCGATCCGCCAAAGATGGCGATGCTGCGGTTGTTGCCGAAGTATTTAAAGCCGAAACATCGTCTCAAATGGGGACCGCTCGAACGGGGTTCCGGCACGCGCGATTGTTCCAAGCCGCCAAGGGCAGTGGCCTGGCATCTTTTCGATGAAGAAGCCACCACTCAAATTCGTCGCGTCTGCAGAAACTTCGAGGTGACGGTAAATTCATTTCTCCTGAAGCACCTGACGAAGGCGATTCGCCCATCGCTCGAAGATCAATCTGCAGCGGTGCCCTGGATGGTTCCCATCAACATGCGGGGCAAGGTAAAGCAGGTGCGGGAAACAGCAAACTACACGAGTTATATCAGGATCGAGGTGCAATCCTACGAGACGGTGCATAACATCCATCAGAACATCTATGACGCACTGTGCCGGGGCGAACACTGGGCCAACTGGCAGGCGTACCAACTTGGGCGATTCCTGACCGCAGGCATGCGGAGATACCTCGTTGCCGCGGAACTGGCCACGCCACAATGGACCCTGGGCGGATTTTCGAACATGGGTGATTGGGATCCTGGCAAGGAATTCACTCAACCCGATTGCCAGGGCGGATGGTTCGTTTGCCCGCCGGTGTTGCGTTTCCAACAGGTGGGCGTCGGCTGCATGACATTCCAAAACCGGCTGAGTCTGACCATTCAAACCCACCCGGACCTCACCACCGACGCGAAAGTCCCCCAACTTTGGATGCAGAACTGGGTCAAGGAAATCGAAATGGACGTGGCGAGCATCTTAAAACCCCTGACCGGCGAACCGGCTTGGGTCTAGAATTTGAAAGTAGTCGCAACGTTGAAGGCGTTGTTGAATGTCTTGTAGGTTCCGTCCGCCGAGGGATTGGCAGTGTCATTGGAAACAGTGCGCCCGCCGTAGGCGAAGTGATAGGCAATCGCCCAATCCCAATGCCGGCCATGATGGCCAAACCCGACGCTGCCAAGGTGCAAGTCAGCGTCCGGAATAAGCGGGTTAAAATTGGCATCCGGGCTGGAATTTTCATTGTAGATATAACCCGTGCTGGCGAAATAACCCTTGCCGAGCTGCCGCGTGACGCCGAATTCGTAGATAAAACTGGATTGGTAATCCAAGGGGACCGTTTGACTCCCGGGAGGAAACGGAGAGCCTTGCAAGGTGATTTGCTTTACCGCGCTCCATTCAGTCCAATCCAGGTCGAATTCAAAATTCCAGTTGGTTGTCGGCCGGAACGAAATGCCGCCGACGACAAATTGTGGAAAATTAATGGATGCGCTCGATGAAGTTGCTGAAGGGAAAGGCGGGCCGAAAGTCTGGGACGCCGACCCATTATAATCCACCGTTGTTGCTGAATGGTAGTTGACGCCAAACGACCACATCGGATGCGGCTGCCACAGAATACCAGCAGTGAACCCGTAATCCATGCCATCACCGTAAAATTCGGATTGTCCTCCGATAAACGGAATGGCTTGCCTGAGTTTCGCCTGCGAATAATTGATGGTGGGACCAATGCCGATGGAAAGTGTGTGATTAACTTTCCACGCTATGACCGGGTTGAAGCACAAATACACAAGGCTGCCACTTTCAGCCACGGTGTTGAACGGCGCATTATTTCCCCAGTCCAACGACAGCCCGTAGGGCGCATAAACACCGAGGCCGAAGGAAATCGGCACATTGGTAAATGAATGCACGTAGTAAAGCTGCGGAACCGGTTGGAGAGAGGCATCGGTTTTCGCGGTCGCGCCGCTGGGTGACTTGAATTCGGTGTCGGCAGAAATGGCATAGATTCCCACCTCGATATTATCGCCATCCAGTTGCGTGATGCCGGCCGGATTGTAATAGATGGCGGATGGATTGTCCGCGGTGGCTGCGAATGCGTCACCACGTGCGATGGCCTCCGGGTCTTGATGCGGCAAACGAAAACCAACAGCGCCAAGCCTGTCCGGAACCACCAGACACAAGCTTGCGCCAGCCAGAAACGCCAAGGCAAACCGGTTTCTTGCGCGCCACGACGCGGCCGTACAATTCAGTTGGTTTTGCATATACAGCTCTCAGTATGCTCAATCTCCAGCGTTTTCCTTCATTTCGGACAATGACTGCCTTGTTACGGGACAAAGCTATAATTTGCCCGTTTTAAATCAATGAAACTCCGCCAAGCCTTCATGAGAACGGCAGCGGCGGCAATATAAACCAGAGCAACGGCAGTGCCAAACAGCAACTCGAACTGGCTGCGTTGGATTTGTTGCCTGAGGCCTGAGATGTTTATGAAGGCCAATAATCCCTTTGTTTTGGCGTAGAAAATGGTCTATTCATCTCCTCTGAAATGAATCAAGCAACCAACAGTAACGGGAATGGAGAGAACGAACAGCAGCTTCGCCAGCTCAAAAAAACCGCGTTGCGCGAAGCCGCTTCGGACCCTTCCGGCGTCAAGGAAAGTCTGGTCACGTTCCAGACGGCCGACGGGCTTGAGTTGCGCGGCATTCCCACGCGCGTGACGCGGCACACGGTCGTGTTCGAATTGTATAATCCGAGTGTTACACCGCGGCTTTCCGAAGTGCTGAGTCAATTAAAGATCGTCCTCCAGGATCGAACAATTTATTCGGGTCGCGCCGTGGTCCGCAACGTGGTGGATGCGGGTCTGAACGCGGTTTGCGAAGCGACACTGAATGAAGCGCACTGGATGGACGTTGACCTCGGCTTGTTGTCACAACGCGACAGCCGCCTCGCGGAGGAGTTCGAGACGTTCCTTGAAGAATGGCAGAAGCTTTACAAGGTGCTCCCGGAATTTAAAGTTGTCGTTGCGGATATGCAGACCTTTCTGGCCGACCTGCAAATCTGGTTGGAGCAGGTCGAACTCGGCATTCGTTCCTCGCCGGCACAAGATCGTTTGGAGATGGAGCAGCATATCGCCCGGCAACTGGGACAATCAATTGTTCCGGCATTCGACGCAATGCACGAGCGGCTGGAAGCACTTTCCGCACAAATTGATGAAGATTTGAGGCCGGTTCACCGGAGTTTTTCCAAAAGACAACTGCATCCACTGATGCTTTGCTCGCCATTTGCGTATCGCGCGTATCACAAGCCGCTTGGTTATGCCGGCGATTATGAAATGGTAAACATGATCGTCCGCGATCCGCATGAAGGGGCTTCCCTCTTCGCCAAAATGGTCAACCTGTGGTTTCTCAGTCAGTGGCCATCCAAGGCGCATCGCAACCGGCTGGCGTATCTAACAGACCGTTTACAAAGTGAAACGTTGCGCGTAACGGGAACCGCCCGGCGCCCGGCGCGCGTCTTCGACTTCGCCTGTGGTCCGGCGGTCGAGATGCAACGCTTTCTCCGTGATTACCCGTTAAGCGAGCAGGCCGAGTTGACACTCACGGATTTTAACCAGGAAACCCTCGAACACACCAGCAAGGCGTTTGATGCCATCAAAAGGCAGTTTGGACGCAAAACACCCGTCCAGCTCCAGAAAAAATCTGTCCTCCAAATGCTCAGGGAGGGGCAAAAGCCGGTTGTGAAGGGCGACGGCCCGAAACATGAGTATGATTTTGTTTATTGCACAGGACTGTTTGATTATCTATCCGACCACACGTGCAAGCAGTTGATGGACATTTTTTACGACCGTCTGGCACCCAATGGACTGCTGGTCATCACAAATGTGGACGATTACAAACCGTTCCGCCACATGCTGGAGTTTGTTCTCGATTGGCATTTGATTTATCGCGACGCAAAAAGAACCGCAACCCTCGTTCCAGAACGGGTGCCGGCCGACGCGATCCGAGTGACGCAGGATTCCACCGGAGTTAACGTGTTTGTCGAAGTGAGAAAACCGGGCCATGCCTAACATCGTCCTCGACAACCGGGAAGTTCGACAGGCGTTCGCAGAATACGATCGCGAGGTGACGGTCAACAACTTCAAGGTTGCCTGCGTGATCGGCATGTTGTTGATGCCCGCCGGCATCATCCTGGATAAATACGTTTATCCCGACAAACTTGACTTATTCATTCAACTTCGCCTCGCGAGTTCAGCTTTGATAGCCGTTTTCTTCGGCATTCTCCTGACGCCTTTTGGCCGACGACAGTATCGAACCCTCGGCGTGACCCTCTTCATGATTCCCGCGTCGTTTATTGCCTGGATGATTTACGCCACGGAAGGCGCGGCTTCTCCTTATTACGCGGGCTTGAACCTTGTGCTTCTGGTTCTGGCCTTCGTATTGCATTGGACGTTCTGGGAAAGTTTTACCGCAGCTTTGTTGGTCATTATTCTTTACGTTACAGCTTCTTTTGCCCACGGCCGCATTCCAGCAACCACCGCTGGCGTTGGCGTATTCGCCAACAATCTCTATTTTTTGGCGCTGACCGGGATCATCGTTGTCACCGGCAGTTATTTCCACAGCTTATCACGGTTCCGCGAATTTGCCTTCCGCTACGAACTGGACAAAAACCGCGCGGCGCTCGAAGAAAGCAACCGCAAGCTCCTCGAGCTAGACCAGATCAAAAACCGCTTTTTCGCCAACATCAGCCACGAACTGCGCACGCCACTCACGTTGCTGCTCGCGCCGCTGGAGTCACTGATGCAGCGCTTCAACCGTACGCTCGACGAGGACACGCGCAACCTGCTCGGAACCATGCATGCCAACGGCATGAGGCTGCTCAAACTCATCAACGATTTGCTCGACCTCGTCCGCCTGGAATCCGGTCGCATGGAAGTCAGGCATGAGCCGCTCGAAGTCGCGGAATTCGCCAAGGGCCTCGCCAGCGCGGCGCGGCAGGTGGCCGACGACAAGCGCATCAAGCTCGAAACGTTTGTGGATCCGGCGCTGGGCGCGGTGCTGGCCGACCGCGACAAGCTGGAAAAAATCGTGCTGAACCTCATGTTCAACGCGCTCAAGTTCACACCCGCCGGCGGGCGCGTGTTGTTGCGCGCCGAAAAACAGGGTGAAGAATTCGTTTTGATTGTGAGCGACACCGGCATGGGCATCGCCGAGAAAAATCTGCCATTTATATTCGACCGCTTCTGGCAGGCCGACGGTTCGTCCAAGCGCAAATATCAGGGCGTCGGCATCGGTCTGGCGCTCGTGAAAGAACTGGTCGAAATCCAAAACGGCAAGGTCCGCGTGGAAAGCCAGGAAGGCAAGGGCACCACTTTCACCGTGCGGTTGCCTTATGAAAAGTCCGAGGTGATGAGGAAGGAGCCGAAGGCCGAAATCGGCGAAAAAGCCCCCGGCGAGGCGGAAGCCGGCGGGACCGTGACTTCGGAGGAATGGCTGGCGAATTTGTACCGGCGCGCGGAGCTGTTCCCGGCATTGACCCCGCTGCAGCAAGCCGTCAAACCAGTCGAGTTCACGGGCAACGGCAGACGTGCCACGCTGCTGGTGGCCGACGACGAGCCGGACATGCTGCGTTTTTTGAAATCGCAGCTGGCCACGCAATACGAGGTGATTGAGGCGGTGGACGGACAACAGGCGGTGGAGAAGGCAAGCCAGTTTTTGCCGGACATCATTCTACTAGACATGATGATGCCGGAGAAGGACGGCCTGCAGGCCTGCCGCGAAATCCGTGCGCATACGCCCACGCAGAACATTCCGGTCATCCTGCTCACCGCGCGCGCCGATGAGGAAACCAAATTGACCGCGCTGGGAGTCGGCGCGAGCGATTTCCTGGCGAAACCGTTTTCGACGACGGAATTGCACGTGCGCATCAAAAATCTTGTCGAGTCGCACGGGTTTCAACGCAAGTTGTCCCGGCAAAACCAGGCGCTCGAATCCACCATCGAACAGCTCAAGGACACCGAGTCGCAACTGGTGCAGACCGAGAAGCTCGCGTCGCTGGGGCGCATGAGCGCGGGCATCATTCACGAAATCAACAATCCACTGAATTTTGCCACGACCGGCCTGTTCGCCTTGCGCCACAAAAGCAAATTCATCGCGCCGGAGCAGCGCGGCGAATACGAGGAAATTCTCCGGGACGTCGAAGAAGGCATCAAACGCGTGCGCAACATCGTGTCCGACCTCCGCACCTTCACGCATCCCGACACCGAACAGCGCGATCAGGTCGAGGTGGCCGAAGTGGTTGGCGCGTCGCTGCGGTTTTTGAGCGGCGAATGGCGCGACAAGGTGCGGATTGAATCCAAGCTGGCCGAACACCAGACGCTTTGGGCCAATCGCAACAAAATGGTTCACATCCTGGTGAATCTGTTGCAAAATTCACTGGACGCGTTGCGGCACAAAGAATTTGCCGGGGAGCAACCGACCATTTGGATCGAAGGCCGCGTGGAAAACGAGCGGAGCTTCATCGTGATCCGGGACAATGGCACGGGCATTGACGCGGAACACTTGGACAAGATTTTTGATCCGTTTTTCACAACGAAAGAAGTGGGTGAAGGCATGGGATTGGGCTTGAGCATTTGCTATCGCATTGTCCGGGAATACGAGGGGCGTATTTCCGTCAGAACCGAAAGCGGCAAATATTGCGAGTTCACGCTCGAATTTCCCCTGAAGCGGCAATCCGCCGTTTCAGCGGAGCAACGTCATGGCGAATTTGTACAACTATAAAAGATTTGCGATCCTTTACGTGGACGACGAGGAAAAGTCGCTGGCCAACTTTTCCCGCGCGTTCGGGGATCAATTTCACATCTTTACGGCTTCCAATGCCCAGGATGGCCTCAAGCTGCTCGAACAGCACGCCGATGAAATCGGCCTGTTGATGACCGACCAGCGGATGCCCGGCGAAAAGGGCGTGTGGCTTTTGGAACGCGCGCGAAAACTTCGCCCCAACATGATCCGGATATTGGTGACCGCTTACGCGGACATGGACGCCGCCATCGACGCCGTCAACAGCGGCGCAATTTACAAATATGTCACCAAGCCATGGGACCCGCCGCAACTTGAACAAACGCTCATGCGCGGCCTGGAATTTTACATGGTGCGGCTGGAGCGCGACCAGTTGCTCCGGGAAAAGATGTCGGTGATCCGCAATATGATGATTGCCGACCGGATTGTGAGCCTGGGCCTGCTGGCGGCCGGCCTCAGCCATCACATCCGCAATTCGCTCGTGGCGGTGAAAACGTTTCTCGACCTCGCGCCGGTGAAAATGGCCGAGGAAAAATCGGCGATGAAAGGTCTGCGCAATCCCGATTTTTGGAAGGAATACCACCAGAATGTCCAGTCGCAGATCGAAAAAATCAACGGGTTGCTCAAGGATTTATGGACGGCATCCGGAACGCCGTCGTTTCATTTCACCGACAAGGTGTTCCTCTACGAAGTCATCAGCGCGGCCCTCAAATCGTTTGAGGATCAATTCGCCGCGCGGCGCATCCAGGTTGACAACCAGATTCCCGATTCGCTGCCGGCGCTACAGGCGGACAAGCCGAAATTTAGCCGGTTGTTCGAGCTTTTGCTGAAAGACGAACTGGCCAGCCTGCCGGCCGGCAGCCGCGTCACGCTGACGGCGGAACTGAAAAAAGACGACCCCAAGCCGGAGATCCTTGTTCGAATCAGTGACAACGGGCCGGGCCTGCCGCAGGAAGCGTTGCGCGTCGTATTTGATCCATTCGTCGTGCGCAGCGACACGCCGTCCGAATACGGCATCCACCTCATGGCGTGTTTCTTTATTGTTTATCACCACGGCGGGAAAATTGACGCCAAAAGCCAGCCCGGTCGCGGCACCACGTTCACAATTTGCCTGCCGCTTAATCCCGAACACGCCGCGCCGCCGCCCAGCGAACAGGACTTTCTCCAGAAGGTCCTCCTCAACGAGGAATTGTGGGAAAAATTGATTTCGTCTGAATAGAGGGGCCGGCCTTCTCAAAAATTGCCCGTTTTCGGTCAATTTCGTCGCAAGCCTCCGGCCAATAATGGATTGACCTGAAGCCAAAAGCAGTACATAATCCAGCGTTAGTGACGCCAACCGAGAACAGGTTTGGTCCATTCGGAACGGCAACGCGATGAAAACGCTTTTGGTTTTAGCCGCTCATCCGGATTTCGCCGAAACGATTCGCGCGGGTCTGAGCCCGGAGCAGTATCGCGTCGTCCACCGCGCCGACGCACAGGAAGCCGAGCCGCTGCTGGCACATGGCCTGGCCAGCGCGTGCATTCTCGATCTTGAACTGCTCGGCGTGCAGGGCATTTGGGCCATTGAAAAACTTCGCCGGCACGATTCCCAATGCCCGGTCATCGCCTACACCGCCGCCAAAAAGTCGGAATGGGAAGAGGAAGCCTACCTGCACGGCGTGACGCACGTTCTGACCAAACCGGTGCGCATCCGGCTTCTGAGCGAGCTGCTGGACCGCTTATGGGCAGTGCCGCAGCGCGCTACCCCGGCGCCACCACCCATGCCCGTGTCGTCGCCGCTTCCCCGAACCGTGGAAGCTCCTGCGCCGCAGTATGCCGGCGCGTCGCAAACCCTCGGCGTGCTGCGCGATTTTTCATCCATCCTCATGCATTCGCTCAATGCCGAGTTGATGCTGAAGCAATTCCTGCTTTTCCTGCGCGAAACCCTTGGCGTCAACCGCGCCGCGATTTTCCTGAACCGCCCCCATTCACCGCCCGTTGAACCGCCTCCGGCGGAGGGAGGCCGCCGCTTGCGCGCCGTGTCCGCCATCGGCATCGCGCCGGGGCTGCTCGAAAATTTTGAACTGTCACCCGATTCCGGCATCGGTGCCCAACTGGCGAGTCTGGGCCGGATTTTGCGCCGCAACAGTGACGAGGCGCGTGCAGATGCCGCGACGCAGAAGGAATTCGAACTGCTCGGCGTGCAAATCGCCGTGCCGATCCTCGACCGCGAAACCATCGTCGGCGTTGCTGTTTTCGACGGCCGCGTCACCGGCGAACCGCTCGCCAACGACGAATTGGAACTGATTTTCCATTTGCTCGAACAGGTTGGGCTGGCGCTTCGCAACATCTGGCTGTACGACCAGCTGGCTGGCAACCACGAGATGATGACCGACGTGCTGCGCGAACTCAGCAGCGCGTGCATTGTGGTGGGACACGACCTGAAAGTGCTCCACGCCAACAAGGCCGCGCGCCGGCATTTCGGCCGGAAAAACCAGCGCAGCGGCGAATTGGAATTCACCGATCTCCCGCAATCGCTCGGCGCGAAAATATATCAGGTCTTGCGCACCGGCGCGGCCATCGGCCCGTTCAAATTCGAGCCGGAAAATTCACCCGGCACGATTTACAACGTCAGCGTCGTGCCGTTCCAGCGGCAGGATTCTGCCGTGCCCGTTTCTGCGCTGTTGATGGCCGAAGACCTCACACAGAGCGAGCAGTTGCGGTGGTTGGAAATCGAGGCGGCCAATCTTCGCCTGGTCAAATCCATGGCCGACCGCCTCGCGCACGAGATCGGCAACGCCATGGTGCCGCTCTCCACGCACCAGCAGTTGCTCGCCGAAAAATACCGGGACGCCGAGTTCCGCAAGTCGCTCGACCATGCGCTGACCGACGGCGTCAAACGCGTCACGCGGCTTATAAATCAAATGCGTTTTCTCGCGCGTGACGGACAGGTTGAACCGCAAGCCTTCCTCGTCGAGCCGCTGATTCAGGAAGCCTATCAGGAAGCGCGCCAGCATCAGCCGGCCGAGACCGCGCAGTTGCATTGCGAACACAAAGGCAAACCCGCCGTCGTCACCGGTGATCGTGCGGCCTTGAAGCACGCCCTCGCCGAGGTCATGCTCAATGCCCTTCAGGCCAACCCCAAGGATCCAAGGATTGATGTCAAGATGCACACCGAAGGCGACAACAGCCATCAGGACCTGCAAATTGAAGTGCAGGACAATGGTTCCGGTTTTACCACCGAAGCCGCCAAACAGGCGCCCTCACCGTTCTTCACCACGCGCAATGTTGGACTTGGACTGGGTTTGACCGTCAGCCGGAAAATTATTGAAACCCATCACGGCAAACTGGAAATCGTTCCGCCGCAATCCGGCAAATCCGGGGTCGTTCGCATTTCGCTGCCGGTTGACGTTGGGGCAACGACTACGGGATAGGCCACTCATCGGCTTTGCGCTTGTCACTACGGGGAGTGGGTTCTAAAGTGCGGGAAGAGCGGCGGTTATTTTGACATGATTGAGCTGATTCAATTTCCGTGGAGCCCGTATTGCATTGTCCAGCGCTGCATCCTGGAATTTGCCGGAGCCCGTTTCAAAATCATCAACATCCCGAATCAAAACCGTTCCCTCGTCTGGAAATTGACGAAGCAACGCTACTACGGTGTGCCCATCGTCAGGGACGGGAAGGCGGTCGTGTTTGAACTCAACGATGATTCACAGGTTATCGCCAAATATCTTGATGCAAAATTCCAGCTCGGCCTGTTCCCGTTCGAGCTCGAAGGCGTCCAATCCATTCTCTGGCGCTGCCTCGAGAATGAAATTGAAGAGGCGACATTCCGGCTCAACGACATTTACTGGCAGGAAAACGTGCCGCCAGCGGAGCAGCTCGATTTTCTGCGATTCAAGGAGCGCAAGTTCGGCCGCGGCTGCATTGACCAGTGGCGCAAACAGCAAAGTGAGTGGCTGAAGCGGCTGGAGCAGGATTTGGTGCCGTTTGAGGAAATGGCGGCGCACCATCCATTTTTGCTGGGGGATCACCCCCGCTTCGTGGATTTTGATTTGTTGGGGATGCTTGAAAATTTTCTTTACTCGGGCCATTATAAATTGCCGCCGGCGCACAATCATCTCAAGGACTGGCATCGGCGGATGAGCAAATTAACAAGGAAAAAGACAAAATGAGAAAAGGCGGCCTCCCCCGGCAATCCGCATATTCCTTTCCGCCCTTTTATTTTTTTTTGAATTGTGAAGAACTACATCATTGACACCAATGTCCTCCTGCATGATCCGCATTCGCTGTTGAGCTTTGAGGACAATCATGTCCTGGTCCCCATCGAAGTCATCGAGGAAATTGACCGTTTCAAGCGCGAGTCCACCGAACTCGGCCAGAACGCGCGTACCGTGTCGCGGATGCTCGACGGCTTGCGCGGCGACGGCAGCCTGAGTGAAGGGGTGAAACTGCCCAACGGCGGCAAATTGAAAATCGCGTTTCAAAAAAACGGGCAGGTCAACGGCAACGTCCAGATCAATGGCAACACCGTGGACAACCGGATTCTTTCGCTCGCCGCCGCCATCCAAAAATCGCAGCCGAAAAATCCGACCATCCTCGTCAGCAAGGACATCAATCTCCGTATCAAGGCCGACGCGCTCGGGTTGCAGGCCGAGGATTACGAGAACGACCGTGTGTCCATCACCGACCTTTACACCGGCATGCTGGAAATGCCTGTCGGCACGGACAAAATGGCCGCCTTCCGCGCCAAGGGCGAACTCGCCCTCGGCAGCGGCAAAAAATATTTTCCGAACGAATATTGCACGCTCACCGATGAAACAAATCCCAAACGGACTGCGCTCACCAAGGTGGACGTCACCGGTCAAAAGCTGGTGCCCATCCTTGACAGCCGCGAAGGCGTTTGGGGCATCAAACCACGCAACCGTGAGCAGCATTTTGCCTTTGACGCGTTGTTGGACGACCGCGTCAAGCTCGTCACGCTCATGGGCAAGGCCGGCACGGGAAAAACCTTGCTGGCGATGGCCGCCGGGTTGAAGCGTACCGTGCTCGACCGCGAATTCCGCCGGCTCGTCGTTGCGCGCCCGACCATTTCCATGGGCAAGGAGCTCGGCTTTTTGCCCGGTTCGCTCGAGGAAAAACTCGCGCCGTGGATGCAGCCGATTCACGACGCGCTGGAAATGTTGAGCGACCTCAACATGGGCCACGACCATCGCCGCAGCGGCGATCTGATGCGCTCCGGCAGCATCGTCGTTGAGGCGTTGAGCTACATCCGCGGGCGCAGCATCGCCAACCAATTCATGATCATTGACGAAGCGCAAAACCTGACACCGCTCGAAGCCAAAACCATCATCACGCGCGTCGGTAGCGGCACGAAAATCATCTTCACCGGCGACCCGTATCAAATTGACAATCCCTACGTGGACTCGTCCTCAAACGGGTTCAACTACGTCGTCAGCCGCTTCCGTTCCGAAGCCATCGCCGCGCACATCGAATTGCAAAAAGGCGAACGCTCTGAACTCGCCGAGCTGGCGGCAAATATCTTGTAATCATGCACTTAGCGTCAGCGCCGAACAGGCCGGACAGTGAATTTCCCGTGCCACGGGCAGGCTGGCTTCCATTTTGCCAGTTGACAAAATGCAGTTGTCGCTGAAATTCCAGTTAGTGCTGGAGTGGGCGCTGCTGGCGTCTTCAGCGGGAAATTATGATCTCAAATGAGCGACCATCACCTTTTGGCGGGCGGCCTTATAGTCAGCCGAAACCACCGGTCAACGAAGACACACTTAAATCCGGGCAGGTGCAGATTGAACGCAAAACCTTCATCTTTACGCTCAAGGAAAATCCGCGTGGACGATTCCTGCGCATCACCGAAGACGTTGGTGGACGACGCGACAACATTATCGTCCCGGCCACCGGTTTGGATGATTTTAAAAAGCTTCTGGAGGAAATGGTGAAGGCAGCGAACGAATTACCAACAAAAGGTGGTTCGTAAATACTGCCCGATTCGGCTTCTTACAACCTTCCTGGAGAGGTCTTCTTCCTCGGCTTCGCCCGTGGCGCGTCGCCCCAGAGGCCCTCCAGGTCGTAGCGTTCACGGACATCCTGTCGCATGACGTGGACAATCACATCGAAATAGTCCAGCACCACCCACGCTCCGTGCACCGTGCCATCCACCGCTCGCGGGCGCTCGCCGTGCGCCTCACGCAACCGGTCGGTGATTTCATCCACGATGGCGCGCAAATGCGGTTCGCTCGTGCCGGAGGCAACGACGAAATAATCCGTCACCGACGACAGTTTGCGCACGTCGAGGATGACAATGTTTTCCGCCTTTTTATTGTCCGCGAATTCGCGGCAAAACCGGGCAAGTTTTCTGGAATCCATAGTTGCCACGAAGATTTAACCACGAATTGGCACAAATGGACACGAATAAATTTTAATCCCGGTCAACCTCGTTCGCATTCTTCGTCCTCGATTTTTGTTTTCGATTACGAAAACGAGGGCGACGGCGGGGACGATAAAGATTTCAAACATAGAGTTTCGCCGCGTGAATCGCCTCCGCCACCGACGGCGGCACGAACTGGTCAATCGGCAAACTTGCCTTCACCCGCGCGCGAATTTCTGACGACGACACGCCCAGCGGAAAACCCTTGAGCGTTCGTCCGCGAAATGGCCGCGGGAAGTTGGCCGCCGTTCCGCCCGGTCGCGGAATCGCGACAAATTCCGCCAGCCTGGCCAGTTCGTTGGCTTCGCGCCACTCGTTGAGTTTCGCCGCATTGTCCGCACCGATGAGGTAAAACAATTCGGTCCGGGGAAAAAGCCGCGTGTAATCGCGCAAGGTTTCGACGGTGTAAGAAACGCCGCCACGCCGGATTTCCTGTTCGTCAATTTCATAATTCGTTTTGCCTGCGAGCGCGAGGCGGAGCAATTGCAAGCGGATGGGCGCGGAGGCGGGTTTGCTTTCCGGCTTGAACGGTGATTGCGCCGCCGGAATGAAAAACAGCCGGTCCAACCCCAGTTCCTCCACCGCCGCCTGCGCGACCAGCAGGTGGCCGAGATGAACGGGGTCAAATGAGCCGCCAAATAAACCGAGTTTCATGTTTTCTCAACAACATCGCCGCACACCATTAAACCGTTGTTCCGTAACTTCAACGTAAATCTGCTGCGCGTTCGCCGGATGACAGGTGCAAACCGCCTGCGCCTGCTGTTGCGCACGTTCGAAATGCGATTCACCGGACCATTCCTTCGCCAGCGCAAGTGCCAAGGCGGCGGTCCCCCCAATATGCAGCGGTTTGCCCTCAGCCATGGCGTAATCCGGCAGCCAGACCGGTTCGGTCTCGTGCAACATCGCCGGCTTGCGTCGTGTCAGCAACAAAATCCACTCCCGCACACTCAGGAGAATGATGGCCGTGACGAGCACCAGAAAAATTCCGGCAACGGCAGCATCGAGAAGGTTGTTGAATTGCAGCGTGCGATTTGCCTGCGCTGCTTTTTGGGCAACGTCCATGGCCGTCACATCGCCAGAGGTGTTTGCGGTGTCGAGCGCCTTTTGCAGGCCGGGCATTTTGTCAGCCAGCGTTCGAGTTTGTGCCAAGAAACCAATCCGTGGATTGGGATTCCAGATTTTTTGCACACCGGCCGTGAACGTCACCGCTACCAGCCAGACCAGCGGAATCAACGTGATCAGTGCCAGTGCTGGTTTGCCGGTTCTTTTCGGAGGGGCTAACTCCGCGAGCCCCAGGCTTTCCGTGGGCTCGGTAATTTCAGGGCGTCGCAGAGCTCTGCCCTCCGGCTGCAACTGCATTTTCAAAATGATCGTCGCGCCGAGACACAGTGCTATCGCAGCGAGCATCTGGTTGGCGATGCCGAACAGCGGCCAGAGCGAATTGATGCCACCGAGCGGGTCGCGCACGCCTTGAATCAGGAAATATCCCCATGCGCCGACCATCAATGCGGCAGCAACCGGCGTGGCGCGGTAATTTCTCGGGTCGCCGAGCGATTTCCAGGCGCGGCCGAGCACGCTTTGAATCAGATAGCGTCCCACGCGCGTGCCGGCATCAACCGTGGTCAGGATAAATAACGCCTCGAACATGATGGCAAAGTGGTACCACAGGTCGAGACCCCGGCCATTGACGGCCTTGGAAAAAATCTGCGCCATGCCCACGGCCAGCGTTGCTGCGCCGCCGGTGCGTCCGAACAACGTCTTTTCGCCGAGTTCACTCGCCAGCGAGTTCATATGGTCGGTTGTCACGGGAAAACCGAGCGCGGTGACTTGAGCCACGGTCGCGGCGGGATCGCCTTTGACGTTCATGCTGAAATAAACGCCGGGGTCCAACGCGCAGGCGGCGATGAGCGCCATGATGGCCACGAATGATTCACAGCACATTGCGCCGTAACCGATGTGCCGTGCATAACCTTCGCGTGTAATCATTTTCGGCGTCGTCCCGCTGGCGATGAGCGAGTGAAAGCCGGAAATCGCCCCACACGCGATCGTGATGAAGCAAAACGGGAAAATTTTCCCAGCGACAACGAGGCCCGAGCCATCGGTGAATTGAGTAAACGCGGGGAGTTGAAAGTTGGGCAGCACGAGCATAATGCCGACCGCGAGCGCGAAAATCGTGCCGAGCTTCATAAACGTGCTCAAATAATCGCGCGGTGCGAGCAGTAGCCACACTGGCAGGCTGCTGGAGATGACGCCGTAACCAATGATAGCCCATGCAACCGTGATGTCGTGCAGGCCGAAGAACTGCGACCAATGCGGACTCTGGTAAACCAGCTTGCCGCCCCATACCGCAAGTAACAGCAGCGTGACGCCAAACGCTGAAGCTTCCAAAACCTTGCCGACACGCACAAAGCGCAGGTAACAGCCCATCGACAACGCAATGGGAACGGTCGCGCCGACGGTGAAAATGCCCCACGGACTTTCCGCGAGGGCCTTCACAACAACGAGCGCAAGGACAGCGAGCAGAATCACCAGAATCGCCAAAATCGCGAGTAGCGCGACGAAACCCGCAGGGGAGTTCAATTCCTCCTTGACCATCTGGGCGAGTGATTTGCCGTCACGCCGGATCGAACAAAACAAAACGACGAAGTCCTGCACCGCGCCGCCCAGTACGACTCCAATCAAAATCCACAGTGCGCCCGGCAGGTAACCGAATTGCGCCGCGAGCACCGGTCCAACGAGCGGTCCCGGCCCGGCAATCGCCGCGAAATGGTGGCCGAAGACAATCCATTTGTTCGTCCGCACGAAATCGCGTCCGTCGTCGTGGACTTCGCAGGGCGTGGCGCGGCGGTCATTGAGCGCGAGCACGCGCGTGGCAATCCATTTCGAGTAAAACCGGTAGCCGATGGCGTAGGTGCAAACTGCCGCGATGAGAATGTGGGCGGAATTGATCGGTTCATTCCGCCGTAACGCCAGAGCCGCGTAGGCGCCCGCGCCGGCCAGTGCAAGCAGAATCCAAAAAATGGCGGCGACGATTTTTTTCAGGTTCGTCATGCGGATTGGTTCTGTTTTAAGCAAATCGTGTCGCGCCCGACAGAAAAATCTGGAACGGACACGACGTTTTCGGTATTGCCAGCCGGACACAGGATGAAAACTCATCTAAAAATCGGTCATTTGCTTTTATTGTTTACGCTGGCGGCGCTGCCGTTCGCCGCCACGTTCGCACTGTATTATCCCGATGAGCGCCATTACACCGATGGCGCGCTGATGATGCTGAAGCACGGCGACTGGCTCGTGCCCCAAACTGCCGAAGGCGCGCCGCGCCTGGAAAAGCCGCCACTGTCCTATTGGTTGGCTGTCGCGAGCTATGCGGCGTTTGGGGTGGGCGTCTTTGCGTCGCGACTCCCGTTTTTGCTGGCCAGCTGTGGAACGCTTTGGCTGACGTACCGGCTTGCGCGCCGGTTGACAGGCAGTGTCGAAACCGCGCTGCTCGCTGCGATTGTGCTGCTGTCGCATCCGCAATTTTTTCTCTGCTCTATTCGTTCGATGCCAGACGCGCTGCAGGTTTTTTTCATCACCCTGAGCGCGTCTGGATTCCTGCGCTTGATCGTTTTTGAAGAATTTGTGGCAGGAGCATTTTGGGCTGCGTATGGCGGCGCGGCAGGCGCAGCGTTGAGCAAGGGGTTGTTAGGTGCCGGGATTGTTTTGTTTGCCTGGGGATTCGCCTGTTGGAAGGAACACGACTGGCGCGCGATTAAAAAATTGATTCATCCGCCAAGTTTGATGACCGCATTGATTTTGACGGGGGGGCTGCTGGGCGGCGTTCTCTGGAGAAATGGCCCGTCGGCGTTGGGCGTTTTTTTTGATGACCAGGTGACTGGAAATATTCAGGCCTTCAGATGGTTGTTTGTCCACCGCCACCACTGGCCGCCGGGGCAAAATCATTGGTGGTCGCCGTTTTGGCGCGCGCCAGCGTTCGCGCTCGTTTTAATCTTCAATTTTTTGCCTTGGAGCGTAACGGCGCTCGAATGGTTCGCGCGAAAGAAAGTTTCGGCATCAGGCAACGTGCCGCTCCTGGCACAAAAATTCATTCTTGCATGGGCAGTGCTGCTGATTGCCGGATTCGCGCTCGGCGTAAACATCTCGTTGCGTTATTTGCTGCCGGTGACGCCGCTGCTGGCCGTGCTGCTGGCCGACTGGCTGCATGGCGCGGGAAGCGTATGGCTGATTTTTTCTGTCCGGCGAATTTTGAAAATCGCTTTGGCCGCACTTGTGTTGGCGATCGCAACAGCATTTTTCATTGATTCGCAGTGGCCGTTGCCGCCGGTTCTGTTTGCACTGATATGCGGTTTGTTTCTGTTTGGCATTGCCGTGCTCGGTTTGGGCGCACTGTGGCGCAGATCCTTTTCAGCGGCGGAGGCGCTGGGCCTGGCGATTTTGCTCGGCTGGGTAATTCTTTTCACCGCGGCGATGCCGGTTCTTTTGCCTGATAGCGCCGGGCAAATCGCGGTGGCACTGCGGCAGACTCAAACCGATTCTTCCCAACCCGTATTGCTCATCGGCGATGTGAAACTGGCGAGCCGCGTGCGTGTACTGCTCGGCAAAAACTGGACGATCACACAGGTTAACAAAGGGAATCCGACCGTCGTGGCGAATTACACGCGCGTTTTGGTTTCGGAAAAGGAGGCGGGCGAATTTATCAACCGGGGCTGGGCGGTTCAAACGGCGGCTGTCAGTTTTGGTGTGCCGACGTGCGGAGAATTATGGGAAGCCTTGAAATTGAGACGGCTGCCAGAAATACTCGCGCGTCACGCGCAGAAAATCTGCCTGGCGACACACGAATAGTCGTTTTCACATCCGGTTCCGTGGTTCGCGGCGACCGATCAGCATTTTATTTCCCGTGCAATTTCCGCACATCCACCGCCTCCATGCCTGCGGCGTGAATGGCTTGCAGGCCGAGGTCGGTGTCTTCGTAGGCGCGACAGAATTTGGGGTCCACGCCTATGCGCCGTGCGGCTTCGAGGAAAATGTCCGGCGCGGGTTTCTGGTTTTTTACCATTTCACTCGTCACGATGGCGTCAAAGAGATGCCGGATTTTCAAATGGTCGAGCACCATGCCGATGATTCTTTGTGTGCCGCCGGATGCCACCGCCATGGGAATTTTGCCGTGATTCGCCTTCGCAATTTCCAGGACGGCCTGGACCGGTTCGACCTGGGGCAATAGCGGCAGATAGGCCTCCTCTTTTTCATGCGCGACGGCGAGATGGTCGAGTGAACGGCCTTGTTCCGTGGCAAGCAATTTCAAAATGTCGCGCGACGGTATGCCACCAGTGGCGTAAAAGCGGTCCTCAGGGAAATGAAGATTGTGCCGTTGCGTGACCATTTGCCACGCGCGCCAGTGCAACGGCATGGTGTCGGCCAGCGTGCCGTCGCAATCGAAAATGAGTCCTTTGATGTGCTGTGGCAATTTCACAATTTCAGTGCGGCGAATTTTTCCTCCAAATCATGCGCCATGAGCGGTTCGATAATGCCATCCAGCCCGCCCTCCATCACGGCGGGCAGATTGTAAAGCGTCAGCTCGATGCGATGGTCTGTGACGCGGTTCTGCGGGAAATTGTAAGTGCGGATGCGTTCATTACGTTCACCGGTGCCAACCTGCGCCTTGCGTTGCGCGGCGTATTTTGCGTTTTCCTCGGCGACTTTCCGGTCGAGCAGACGCGAACGCAAAACTTTCATCGCTCTGGCCTTGTTCTTTTGTTGCGAACGTTCGTCCGCGCAACGCACAATCACACCACTCGGCTTGTGTAAAATTTGAACTGCGGAATCCGTCGTATTCACACCCTGGCCGCCGGGACCGGACGCGCGGCAAACAGTGATTTCCAGTTCCTCCGGTTTGATTTCGATGTCCACCTCCTGCGCTTCAGGCAGGACGGCGACGGTACAGGTGCTGGTATGAATGCGGCCCTGCGCTTCGGTCGCGGGCACACGTTGGACGCGATGCACGCCGCTCTCGTATTTGAGTCGTTTGAAAACGTCCGAACCGGTCACGGAAAAAATGATTTCCTTGAAGCCGCCGAGGTCGGACGGGCTGGAATCCATTGTCTCGACTTTCCAGCCACGCGCCTCGGCATAGCGCGTGAACATGCGGTACAGATCGGCGGAAAACAGCGCGGATTCCTGTCCGCCGGCGCCGGCGCGGATTTCAATGATGGTGTTCCGCGAGTCTGACAGATCTGGCGGCAAAATGCCGAATTGGATTTGCTGCGCCCATCTGTTTTCATCTACTTCGAGCCGCGCAACTTCCTCACGGGCCATTTGCGCGAGTTCGGATTCTTGCGGCTCGCTTTTGAGCAGGGCGCGGTTTTGTTCCAGGTCGGCGAGCGTTTTCAAATAATTGTCACCGTGCGCCAGCAGCTCCTTGAGCCGGGCGTATTCGCGGGACAATTCCTGCGCGCGTTGCGGGTTGTCGAATGCCTTCGGATCGCTCAGCGCAGCTTCGACTTCGGCAAAACGTTTGCGGAATTTTTCAATGTGCGGACGCAGGTCCATTTTGGATTTCCGGTTTGCGTTTCAATCACAAGTCGCAAAACGCAAATGTTTCGGCGGTTGCATTGCCAAAAGGAACCCCCCCACGATCCCAGCAACCAGGACGGCGGGCGGCATTTCCGGAAAAGCTACTTTCTTTTCTTCTTCGTCGTGGCGGCGGCCTGGGCGGCCTGCGTTTTGGCAAGGCGCTGCTGGAATTTATCCACACGCCCCGCGGTGTCCACGAACTTTTGCTGGCCGGTGTAGAACGGATGGCAGGCGTTGCAAATGCCCACGATGATCACGGGCCGGGTGGAGCGGGTCTTGATGACGTTGCCGCAGGCGCAACGGATTTCCGCGTCCACATATTTCGGATGAATGTCCGTCTTCATAAAAAGGGGCGTTAAGTTATCACGACCAGGCCGGATGACAAGAGTGAATTTGCGGCGGGCTACACACCGTCAATCCACTGGCGATCTTCCCAAACGGCCTTAAGCGAAATCAGGTTGCGCGAATCCAGGACGTTTTTGGCCGCGGAGAGCAATTTGCCTTTCTTTAAATTGTTCCATGCGTCGCTCGCGCTGATGGCGACAAACTGGAGCACGCTGGGGTCGCGGTAACAGTCAATCATGCAGCGCGTGCAGCCGTCCCGGATGAGTATTGATTCGTCCCACTCATGAACCTTGCACATCGGCTTTTCCCAGAAATGGCAGCGGTAAAGGTCGAGATTCCAATCGAGATAAAAATATTTATGACCGCCGAGACAGCCGAATTTTTCTCTTTCGCCGCGCAAATGCCGCTGCATTTCAGTGAGCGATTCGGTGGGATTGACGACCGGATAACCGCTGCGTTGCTTCATCCGTTTGATTTTCTCAAACAACTCAATCAACTCGTCCTTGGAGTAATTCACCAAACCGCTGTCACTAAAGCTGAGATAACTGCTGGCCAATGAAGTGAGCGGATAGCTGAAGGTACAACTCTTGAAGCCGAGCGCCTCGAGGAAGGCGGGCAGCTTGTCATAATCGTCAATCAACCGGCTCGCCGTAATGCTGGCGGTGGTCTGGATGCCAACCGAGTGGAAAAATTCGTTCGCGCGTTTGATTTTCCTGCATACGTCCGGCAAGCCACGGTTTTTTTCATGCTTCACCGCGTCATGCGCGTCAATGGACATGACGACGCTGCTCAGACCGTCGCTGGCCAATCCACGCATGTTTTCCTCGGTAAAAAGTCCGCCGTTGGTACAAATCATCGGATGAATGTCACGTTCAGCCGCGTACCGCGTCATCGCGCGCAGGTCACGATGAATCATCGGCTCGCCACCGACGAAAAGCAGGTAGCCAATATGATTTTTAAGCGCGATGTCAATGGCGTCGCGCGCTTCTTGCAATGTCACGCTGCGACGCGCTTTGGGGTCGAACTTGGAGCGGGCGAACCCACAGAAATCGCAGTCGGCATTGCAAATGTTGGTGATGGCAAACTGGAGATACCCCGGCCCGCCATGGTTGAGAACCTCGCCGACAAGTTTGAGTGTGCCTTTCTTGGATCGTTTGACCGGCGTGGAAAAATTGGGCGCGCCCGAAGCCGCCAAAGCAGCTTCGGCAACAGACGGATTTGGCACGGTTGAGACACTACTCATTGCAAACCATTACATTGTGAGGGCAAGAAATGTTGCGGGCAAACTTTCTTTCGCTTGCGGCAATTTTCAGGAACGATTTTCGCTTTGCGCGAAAAGGATTGAAAGATTAGGCTCTTCACGGCTTGTCCGATGGTGTAATGGTAACACAGCGCCCTTTGGAGGCGTTATTCATGGTTCGAATCCATGTCGGACAGCCAACCGTCCAATCATTCCCCGACTTCTGCTTCGCAGGAGTTGCAAGATCCACTCGGGATCGAAGCGCTCTGTCCGTTTGTCGCGCCCCAACGCTTTAAGCAAACCACGAGGATGCTAATGTCCGCAGGCGAAACTCCAGAGATGCGGGCGGCCTGGCCGATTGTTGCCGGGCGAATCTTGGTGAGCTTTTGCCTTGCCTCAAGCCGTAAACTGGGAACGGTTGAGAAGTCAAAGGCAATAGGAATCGTTTTGTCTTCCAAGCTCTTGAATTTCTCAGCTTCTAGTTCCTGGCGCTCAATGTAGCCGGCGTATTTAACAGTAATTTCGACTTGCTGGACAAGCTCCTCTGACAACTCTTCTTTTCGATTTGGCAAATCCTTGTAGTTTACCTCCGGACGAGACAGGATTGTAGCCAGAGAACACGATTCGTAATATGTTTTATGTAAGCGCGTTATCTCGTTTTTTATAGCCATTTCTTTTGCTTTGTATTGGTGATAATTGCGATCCGTCAGCAGACCAATTTCATGGCCCAGTTGCGACAAACGCAAGTCCGCATTGTCTTGCCGGAGCAGAAGGCGATACTCAGCCCGAGACGTGAATATTCGGTAAGGTTCAGTTGTTCCTTTTGTGATCAGGTCGTCAATCAAAACGCCGATGTATGCTTGGTCACGGCGAAGCACAATGGAATCAAATCCCCTCACTCGGCGTGCTGCATTTATTCCAGCCATGAGACCTTGAGCGGCAGCCTCTTCGTATCCGGATGTGCCATTGATTTGGCCTGCCAGGAAGAGATTCCGGCATACCTTTGTTTCGAGTGAAAGATGCAGCTGTGTCGGGTAACAAAAATCGTATTCGACAGCATAGGCTGGGCGTAAAATTTCAGCTTTTTCGCATCCAATGATTGTGCGAACCAATTCAAATTGCACATCGAATGGCAGGCTGGTGGACAAACCATTCACATAAAATTCGTCCGTCTCTATTCCTTCTGGCTCGAGAAAGATTTGATGCCTTTGCTTATCTGGGAACTTTACGATTTTATCCTCAATGGAAGGGCAATATCTTGGCCCTATACCTTCAATTATTCCTTGGTAAAGAGGTGATTTGTGCAGATTTTTGCGAATAATTTCGGCTGTCATTTGTGTCGTAAAGGTTATGAAACAAGGCAGTTGACCATTTATCTTATCCAAAATCGAACCAGTGGGATATTTACCGCTTGAATGAGGCCCCCCAGCTGGTTTGACTCGTGAATGTTCCACGTGGAACAAATCATCTTTCCAGAAACTGAAATAAGGGACAGGCTCGTCACCGGTCTGAATCTCAATGATTGAGAAATCAATCGAGCGGCGCAAAAGTCTAGGTGGCGTTCCGGTTTTCAATCGTCCAAGTTCAAGCCCGAGCTCTTTGAGAGACGACGAAAGATTCATCGCGGCGGCATCGCCGGATCGTCCGCCCGATTGGCGGTTTGAACCAATGTGCATTAGCCCACAAAGAAATGTTCCGGTGGTTATGACAATCACCTTGCCGAGATAACGAACTTCCAATGTGGTTTCAATTCCGAATGCTTGGCCGTCTTTCTGTAGAATCTTAGACGATTGCCCTTGTTTCACGTCAAGATTTGGTTCTGATTCACATATCCACTTCAGCCGAAATTGATAAGCTTTCTTATCGCATTGTGCACGGGGGGCCCAGACGGCGGGTCCATTTTTTGTGTTCAGCATTCTGAACTGTAATCCAGTCATGTCCGTCGTTTTGCCCATTTCTCCGCCGAGCGCGTCAACTTCCCGGGCCAAATGCCCCTTTGCCAAGCCACCAATAGCAGGGTTGCACGACATCTGGCCGATGGTATCGACATTGATAGTCAAAAGTAATGTTTGACAGCCCATTCGCGCCGCCGCAAGTGCTGCCTCAACCCCTGCGTGGCCGGCACCAACAACAATGACGTCGTATTGCTTTGGATAAACAAACATGAGGAGATTCAGCCGAAACTATACTCTGTAGCAAAGGGAGATTCTGTAGGAAGCTTTTTTACCCTACGATTCGGATTCGATGACAAGTGCTCGCAAATCTTGAAAACGATTTCAACTTCGTCTTCGGCTTTAATCCCCCGTGATATTTCAGTGGCAGTAAATGACTCATGCCCGCACTTAGAAAGAAATTCCAATACTTGACGTTGGATCGTCATGACATTATTTGCAGCCTTCTTGCCAGCCTCAACACCTGGTTGGTGATAGGCGTTAATGTTGATGAGCGAGGCATAGAGTCCAACAGCCCTTTCAAACAAAGCGATCAACATTCCAACTGTAAACGGGGAAACATCCTTAATGGTGATCGTAATCGATTCACGCCCCTTCTCAGCCAAGGCTTGGCGCGTGCCTAAATAAAAACCGTGGAGAAAATCTTCGGCTGTGACTTCGGGTTCAACCATTATACTCAAATGACCTGGATCGGTCATAACATCAATAAATGTCACGAAGAAATTATTCATTCCATCTCTAAGTTGTTGTATGTAAGAATGTTGGTCTGTAGAACCCTTATTACCCAGTACAGTAATACCTTGGCGCACAACACGCTTATCAAAATCAAATTCCTTGCCCAAGGACTCCATTAAAAGCTGTTGGAGGTATTTAGAAAACAGCTCTAAACGGTCTTTATATGGTAGGACGACCATATTCTTTTCTCCTTTACCGTTACCGGATTGAAACCAGGCCAGTGCAAGCTGCGATGAGGGGTTTAGTTTAACGTTAGGCTGCCTGCTAAATTCGTCGCATGTGCAAGCGCCCCTGAGTAGGGCGTCTGTGTCAAATCCTTGCAGTGCCGCCGGCAATAACCCGACGGCGGAGAATTCGCTGGTTCTCCCCCCTATCCAATCCCACATCGGAAAACTTGTGAGCCAATTGTTGTCGGTGGCATATTTGTCGAGTTCACTGCCTTGAGTGGTTACGGCTATGGCGTGCTGGCCAAAATTAAGTTCTGCTTTTTCGAAGGCTGCTTTGGCGATCAGCATTCCATTGCGCGTTTCCTTGGTGCCACCTGATTTGGAAACGATGATGCAAAGCGTTCGATTTATGGCCTCGCCGATAGTGGCCAAAACTCGATCCATGCCGTCGGGATCCGTGTTATCGAAAAAAAACGGTTTGAGTTTGTCTGTCCGCGGATCGCCAAGCGCATGGGCGACAAATTGCGGGCCCAGAGCGGAGCCGCCAATGCCGATCAGAAGATAATTTTTGAACGCCCCACCTGTGGCGCGAATTTTGCCGGCATGAACTTTGGCGGAAAACGCCGTTATTTTAAGAATTGTTTCTTCAATTTCTTTGCGAATTTCAAGTGTCGGCGCGAGCGCGGGATTGCGCAGCCAATAATGTCCCACCATACGGTTTTCGTCCGGATTGGCGATGGCGCCCTTTTCCAACTTGGCCATGTCCACGAACGCCTGCTGTATTCGCGGCTCCAGCGCCGCGAAGAAGACATCATCCACATTCATGCGGCTCAAATCTACCGTCAGACCGAGCGCAGGAAATTCGGTGTAGTACTTTTGGAATCGTTTCCACCACTCCAGCTTTGAACATTTCATAAAATCGGAAACTTTGTCGGATAAACCCGCCGGCAGAGTCTGGCAAGAAAATAGCGCGTGGCAACGATTTCCCAATGAGTACCGTACCCGACATTCAAAGAAACCCCAGAGCCCGGAAGGAATGGAAGCAAGCCTTCGATTGACTAAACTGGCAGTGAGACGGTAATGATGGTTCCGTGATTAAGGCGGGACTTGATTCGAATGTTGCCGCGGTGCGTTTCGATGATGCGGCCGACGATGGCCAGACCGAGGCCGGTGCCTTTGGCCTTTGTAGTACTCAAAAAGGTAGTGAACGCATGGCATTGCAATTCCTCACTCATGCCTTTGCCGGTGTCCTTGAATTCCAAGGCCACATGAGTTGGGCGGGTGCTGGCGCGTGGCAGCCGAATTGCACGCGACCTGATTGTCAATCTACCCCCGTCCGGCATCGCCTCGGCAGCGTTGAGAATCAGATTCAAAAAAGCCTGCTCCAATTGCGGCGCATCACCCGGCACGCGCGGCAAATCCGGCTGCAAATCGCGAACGAATTCAACGTTTTGATTGGCCAGCTTGTGCCGCACCAGCAAACCCAGTTCGTCAATTAATTCGTTCAAGTTCACCGGGACCAGTTGCGGTTCGGTCGTGCGTGCGAAGGCGAGAATTTGTTCCACGATTCTATTCAAATGCTCAATCTTTGCCTCAATCAGCCGTGCGTCCTTCGCTCGTGGATCGCCAGCGGAGAATTTCAAATCCAAGGAGTGGTACAGCAGTTTCATCACCGTGAGCGGATTGCGGATTTCGTGCGCGACTTCGGCTGCGAGCAAGCCGAGCGCGGAAAGCTTTTCGTTTTGCCGCAACTGTTCCTCAACGTCCACGGTGCGCTCGTAAAGGCGCGCCTTTTCAATGGCGATCCCGGACAATTCCGCCAGCGCGCTTAATATGCGAATTTCTTCGTTGGAAAAACTGTATGCCCGGCCGGTATAAACGTTCAGTGCGCCGGTCACCTGCCCGGCAAACAACAGGGGGACGCTCAATAACGAAATCAGCCCTTCGCGCCGCGCGACTTCGACGTTCTGATAACGGTTGGACGTCTGGACATTTTCCACCTGCAGCGGCTTTTTGCGGCGCACGACGACGCCGAGCAGGCTTTCCTCAACGCTCAAACGGGGTTTGTTGAGGTAAGCTTCGCCCGCACCATAGCTGGCACGCAGATTGAGCCACTCGTGGGTTTCATCGAGCATCATTAACGAACACATTCGCGCGCGCATCAGCAGGCATGCCTCGCGCGTAACGGCACGCAACGCCTCATCCAGATTCAGCGTGGAATTGATCGTCCGGCTCACGCTGGCGAGTGACTCGAACAGGCCCGCCTTCAACCGTAATTGCTCGTAAAGCCATGTGTTGTGAATCACCTTGGCCGCTTGCACCGCAAGCTCTTGAAGCAATTCCTGATCGTCCGGACCGAAGGCATTTGTCCGATCCGAATCCACATTCAGCACACCGCGCACCTCACCATTGACCTCCAGTGGCACGGCCAATTCCGAACGCACACCACGCCGCGCAGCAACATAGCGCGGGTCCTCTGCCACGTCACCGACCCGCGCGGGTTTGCCGGCGCGCGCCACCCAACCGGTGATACCTTCACCGACGCGCAATTTGAGCCGCGCCGCCGATGCCGGCAGATGTTGTGAGGCGTGGATTTCCAGAAAGCCGGTCGTGGGGTTGATCAAGACGACCGAACCGCTCGAGGCACGCATGAGTCGCACCGCTTCGCTCACGATCAACTGCAACGCTTCCTGCGGCTCAAGCGTCGAGTGAATGACATTGCTCACCTGGTAGAGCAGATTGAGCCGCTCATAACGCGACCGCAGTCTGGAAAGTTCGTCGTTCACAGTTCCAATTATCTGTTGTTGGTTTTGAATCTCGGATTTTTCGCTGGCTGGCACGCTGTTGAGGCCCCGCCGTTCAAACTCAAAGTTAAAAGCTGAAAACTCATCTTACCCTCGCCGTCAGCCACAAGCCCGCTACGCCGAAAATCAAGTTGGGCAACCACGCCGCCAGCCACGCCGGCAGCCAGCCACTCAGGCCCAGTGCCAGTCCGACCCGCTGGAGCACGAAAAAAGCGAAACAGATGAAAATGCTGCCGGCCACACCGACAAACAGATTCCGCCGGCCGGACGCCGCGCCGAAAGGAATTGCGATGAGTACCACGACCAGGCACGTCCACGGTGCAGCCAAACGCTCGTGCAATTCGGTAAGCAGCCAGGCCGAATCCTCGCGGGATGGATGAGGATGCAGCTTCAGGTAAGCCAGAATGTCCGCGAGGGGAATATCGGCTTTGCGGGAGGCACGCAAGCTTTGGTAGTTGCTGATTTTGATTTCACTTTCAATTTCCTTGGGCGTTTCGGTGAATTGCGGCATGGCCAGCACATTAGTTTGACGCGAAGGCAACAGCGGTGCGGTGACGCTTGCCTGCTCGAATTCCTTCACGCCGAAAAAGGTCCAGGAGCCATTGGTGAAGATGGCACGGTCGGCCTTGAGCTGTCGGGGGGCGCCGTTTGTCAGTGACCAACTGACATTGGGATTTAGCATTTCAGCTGTCCGGACGTGATATTCGCCGAACTGCCACAGGCGATGTTCGCGCGCGTTGACAAAACCGGTGAAATGATTCGGCGTTTCGAGGTCGTCGGGCTTCTGCACGTAGCGGTTCAGAATGTGGTTTGCCCAATCCGTGCTGCGTGGCACGCAAAATTCATTCAGCACGAACAACGCGATGCTGGCGAGGCAGCCGACCAGGAAATATGGCGCGCTCAACCGCCACAGGCTTACGCCGGCCGCGCGCATGGCGGTGATCTCGTTGTGGCGCGCCAGGTGGGTGAGCGTATAAAGCAGTGCCAGCAGGAGCGAGATGGGCAGCACCGTCACGAGATATTCCGGCACCATGGTGGCGACATATTCGAGAACGTCGAACAGATGCAATTTGCGTTCCTGCATTTCCTCCAGCCCGGTGAAAAGGTCGTAGGAAATCCAGAAAATCATGAAGCCGCCGAGGCAATACGCCAGCGACGCGAACAGTTCACGGAACAAATACCGGTCCAACAGCCGCATTGCTGCGCAGGGTAAGCGGCCCGGCGCAGCCTGGGCAAGTTTCGATGTGGTGGGTTGGCAGGGACTCGAACCCTGGACCAATGCCTTAAAAGGGCACTGCTCTACCAACTGAGCTACCAACCCGCCGGAGCGCGGGAAATTAGTCTTCCGCGCCAGCCCATGCAAGATTTTCCGGCGACATGGAAAGCGGTTTTCAGTTTTATTTTCTGCCGCCACTGCGCTAGATTGCCCCCATCAAAACCGCCACCCGCGTAAAATTTTGGGGCGTGCGCGGCTCGATCCCCACGCCGGGACCGGCCACAGTGCGCTACGGCGGCAACACGTCCTGCGTCGAGGTGCGTTCGGGCGATGACATCATCATCCTTGATGCAGGTTCGGGGTTGCGCGCGCTGGGCCGCGCGTTGCTGGCGGAATTCAAAAATCAGCCGTTGAACCTGACGTTGCTGCTGACGCACACGCACTGGGACCATATTCAAGGGCTGCCGTTCTTTGCGCCAATTTACGATCCGCGCTGCCATCTGCGGATTCTGGGCGGTGAAGGTGCGCGCAAGGGTCTGGTCAACGCGCTGACCGGCCAGATGGAAAGCACGTATTTCCCCGTCCCGTTCGCCAAACTGCCCAGCAACATTGAAATTGAGGAACTCAAGGATTTCAATCTCAACATCGGCTCGGTCTGCGTGCGGGCGCAACGCGCGAATCACCCGGGGCTGTGCGTCGGCTATCGGCTGTTTTCCCCCGATGGGTTGGTGGCGTTTTTCCCCGACGCCGAATCCAGACAGGGCGGCGAAGACCGGGAGATGATTGAATTCCTGCGCGACGTGGATGTGCTGATTCTTGATTCGCAGTATGATTCGGCGGAATACAAAAAGCACATCGGCTGGGGACACGGATGCGTGGACGATTCAGTCGCGCTCGCAGTCCGTGCCGGAGTCAAACAGCTTTGCCTGTTTCACCATGACCCGGACCACGATGACAACCGGATTGACGCCTTCGTGAAACACGCACGCCAACTCGTCGTCAAACAGAACGCCGGATTGAAAGTGGACGCCGCACGCGAGCTGCAAACGATCGAGTTGCCGGTCAAAGCAGTTTCTCGCCGTAGTTGATGGCCATCGCACCGCCGAGCAAATTGATAACGCGCACGTTCGACAGCTTTAGTTCCTGCATTTTGGCCGCGACGCCATTTTGCGCCGGGTAATGTTTCAAGGATTCGAGAATGTAGGCGTAAGCCTGGGCGTTGCCGCAAAAAACCCAGCCCAGCAGCGGCACGAAAATTTTAAGGTGCATGAAATAAGCCGTCCGCCAAACGGCATTCGGTGGCCTGCCAAAATCCAGCACGACGAGCCGTCCGCCCGGCTTGGCGACGCGGTACATTTCGGCCAGTCCCACCTCCCAGTTCGTCAGATTCCGCAGCCCGTAGCCAACCGTGACAACATCAAATGAATGGTCGGGAAACGGAATTTGCTGCGCGTCACCCTGAATAAATTTCAGATTTGAGATTTGGGATTTGGGAGTTTTCAGCCGGCGTTTTTCCGCGATTGCGAGCATGGCCCCGCTGAAATCCAGACCCACGACTTCCGCGCCGCGCCGCACGAGCACCAGCGCCAGGTCCCCGGTGCCGCAGCACAAATCCAGCGCGCGGTCACCGGGCTTCACAACGGCGAGTTCGACGACGCGACGTTTCCAGTGGCGGTGGAGGCCGAAACTTTGCAGATCGTTAAGCCAATCGTAACGCCGGGCAATGGCGGTGAAAAGGTCATTGACCTTCGAGGCGTGTTGTTCGCCCGGGGCATAGAAGACATTGCTCACATGCCCAGTTTAGCATGGCGGATGGGCTGGAAGTCAAAGGGCATAAAATGTGCTTTGTTTAGCATGGCCGGTTCGTTATTTTTGCCGACATTACTGTTGGGGAAAAGCGAACCGAGTTTCGGTGTTGACATTTATGAGTACTGAATCCGCATCCGGGCCTGTAAAAAAAATTTTAGTGGTGGATGATAACGAGATCATCCTGAAGACAGTTTCTCTGAAACTGCAGGGAGCCGGTTATCAGGTCTTCACGGCCTTGGACGGGGCTGAAGCCGTTGCTGCCGCACGCAAGGAAAATCCCGATTTGATTTTGCTGGACATCGGTTTTCCGCCCGCCGTGGACGGTGTGCCGTGGGACGGCTTTCGCGTCATGGAATGGTTCCAACGGCTGGACACAGCGAGAAAAATTCCCATCATCATCATCACCGGCAGCGAAGACCCCAAATACAAGGAACGGGCCGCGAGCAGCGGCGCCGCCGCGTTTTTCCACAAGCCGATTGACCACGATGATTTGCTCAAGGTGATCCGCTCGGTGCTGGGCAGACAGGCCAAGTCGGGCTGAAATCAGGCTTGCAAATTCCGCGGCCGGGCATAGCCTTCCGGACTTTCTGGAAGCGAGCGTAGCTCAGCCTGGTAGAGCATCACGTTGCCAACGTGAGTGTCGAGGGTTCGAATCCCTTCGCTCGCTCCAATGCACTGTTTCGTGAAACCCGCTTGATTTTACGACCCGCTATGAGCATCTTGCGGAATGCCTTTGCCGAATGAACCCGTCACCTTGAGCGCCGAGCAGATACGCGAGTTCAACCAGAAACTCGCCGACCTGCGCCACGACGTGAACAACGGCCTGTCACTGATGACGGCGGCGGTCGAATTGATTCGACGCCGCCCGGAAAACGCCGGGAACATGTGGGACACCCTGATCGAGCAGCCGCGCAAAATTACCGGGGTCATTTCACAATTTTCCCGCGACTTCGAGGCGGCGCTTCACATCACGCGGCCTTGAGCGTGTCAGGCCAAACGGATTTTGCCTTTGGCCGGGACCAAACTCCCGGCATAATCGCGATATGGAACGGACTGAGGCGGAGTTGATTGCCGCGGTCTTGCAAGGCGACCCCGCGAGTTTCGAGCCGCTGGTTCAAAAATATTCGCCGCGTGTTTTCGCCACCGCCCGCCGTTACGCCCGCCGTGAAAGCGAGATTGAAGACATCGCGCAGGAAGTCTGGCTCAAGGCATTTGAAAAACTCAACAGCTTTCGTGGCGAAGCGCCGTTTGAGCACTGGCTGATGCGCCTGACGGTGCGGACGTGCTACGATTTTTTACGCAGCCATCAGCGCAACCGGGAGTCGGCATTTTCGGATTTGACCACGTCGGAAGCCGATTGGTTGGAACGTTTTGTCACCCAACCCGATACCGCCGCTGATACCGCCGACGCTGCAAAATTACTAGTCGGACGCGTGCTTGAAAAACTTTCACCGCCGGCGCGGCTGGTCATCACCTTGCTGGAAATTGAGGATCGGTCGGTCAAGGAAATCGCCCAACTCACCGGTTGGTCGGTGCCGCTGGTGAAGGTGCGCGCGTTCCGGGCGCGCGCGGAAATGCGGAAAATTCTGACGAAAATGGCGACGGAGAAGTATCTGTAACCCGCCATCGCAACAACCCGTCTGATGGATCGGGTCTGTATGAACATTGCCGAACTGCAAAAGAAATTGCTCGCCGCCGCCCGTGCCGATACACCGGACGATCGCGTGCCTTACACCTTTGAAAGACGCGTGATGGCGTTGCTGGCGTCGCGCACCGGGGCGGACCAGTGGGTTTTGTGGGCGCGCAGGCTTTGGCAGGCGGCCGCTTCCTGTGTGGCGATTGCGTTGTTGATCGGCGCGTGGGTCTTCTTCAACCCGGCGGCTTCTTCCGGTTCCCCCGACCTCGCGCAGAATTTCGAGAACACGCTCCTGGCTTCAGTGGACCAAAGCGATCAGGCACAGTGAATTCCTGGAAAATCATTCTGGCCGCCGTGGTGATTTTTGGCTGTGGCGTGGTGACGGGCGGTTTGCTCGTCAATTACGTTGAACGCGCGCACCCGGAAATCCGCCGGCCGTTCGCCGGGCCGCACCATGACCGGCCCGGTTCTCCGGAATCACAAATGCCGCGCCCGCAAATGCTGAACCAGCAGTTTGTCGAACAACTGGATGCGACTTTGCACCTGACGCCGGAACAACGCGAAAAAATCGGGAAAATCATCGCCGACGGCCAGGAACGCAACCGCGATCTTTGGAAGCTCGTCTCGCAGGATGTGCGCCAGCGCATTCGCACCGAATTGACGCCGGAACAGAGGAAACAGTTTGAAGAACTGATGAAACAGCTTTCCCCGCGCAAGCCACCGGCGTCCACGAACACTCCCATAACGTTGCCGCCGATCAACACGCTCATCCAGGTTCCGCCGCGGGACCGTTGATGTTTTCTATTTTTCCGCGAGCAACGCGCGAATTTCCCCCCACAAGGCTTCCGTGATCGTTTCCACGGAGCGATTGCCGTCCACGATGGTGAAGCCGTAGGTCTTTTGCAATTGGCGGAACACGGCCTGCATGTTCATCTGGTATTTCAGGAAGCTGTCGAACATATCGCGCGAGAGTCCGAGGTCCATGCCGCTTTCCCAGAAATCCAGCGCCGCCTTTTTGGAAAGGTTCCGCTGCACCAGCTCCTCGGCCCCGACTTCGAGATAGAAAACCGCGTCCGGTTCCAGCGCGATGCCGTAAAGATTTTTCAGCCACGCTTCGTCCATGCCGCGCACCATGTCGCGCGCCATGAGCGTGTAAATGTAACGGTCGGACAGCACGATGAGTCCGGCCTTGAGCGCCGGCAAAATGATGTTTTCCAACTGGTCGGCAAAATCCGTCGCGTAGAACAAACTCAACGTCGTCCGGCTCAAAATGTTTCCTTCCTGCGCCTTATCGAGTTCGGAACTGACGAGCGTGGAGCGTTTGAGGCCGACCTGCACCGTGGCGTGGCCGCTGGTTTCCAGCCAGTCCACCAGCCGCGCGATTTGCGTGGAGCGGCCCGAACCGTCGGCACCTTCCACCACGATCAGTTTGCCCGCCAGGTCTTCCAGGTGGACACCGGGGATGCCGTGGCCGTAAAAACGGCGATGATTGGTCCGCCCGGCGGCTGGCTTGACGGCGTTCACTTTCATGCGGCCGAATCTTCCTCCATTTCCTCAACCTTGTTGGCTCGCTGTATGGGTGGCGGCAACGGCAGCGGGCTGCGGCGCCGGAAACGTTCCAGGTCGATCCGCTCCCCGACCAGTTTGCGCACCCCGGCCTGCTGCGTTTCCACATTTTGATTGGCGTCCGTCACCACGAAATGAAACTCCGCGCTCATCGCCATGTATTGCGCCAGAATGCGGCCTTGAAAGATGCGGAAACTTTCGTAGGGATCGCTCGACAGCCGGAGATCCATGCCCGCTTCGAAAAACTTCAGCTTGGGCCGGCCTTCGAGGATGCGGTTGAGCGATACCTCCAAATCCGCCTTGAAGAAAAACGTGAGGTCGGGCTGTGCGGCGAAACTGTAAATGCCGCGCACCCATTCCGGCGGGCAGCCGCGCGTCACGTCCCGCGCGAACGCGGTGAAAATATACCGATCGCACAGCACGATGTAACCCGCGCGCAACAGCGGCAGCAGGTGACGTTCGTAACGGTCGGCAAAGTCCGTCGCGTGAATGAGGCTGAACGTCGTCGGGGTCAGTAATTCGCGCTTTTTGCCCTTGCTCGTGGCGGATTTCACGAGTTCGGACGAGTTCCACTCGCTGAAATAGACCTTGATGCCCTCGGCCTCGAGCCAGCGTTTGAGCAGATAAATTTGCGTGGACTTGCCCGAGCCGTCGAGGCCCTCGACGGCAATGAGCCGTCCGGGAAAATTCAATTCCGCAAAAGTTTTCATAATTCAAACCCGCCGCGTTTTTTAATTCTACACCAGCCGCCGCCGGTCACAAGCGCAAGTTGATAACACGATGATGCAATTTGCGTTTGTTAAATTTGCGTGAAATTAAGTCTTCTTGTGAAAAAAATCACAAATTCAACTTGCCTCGGTTTTTCGCCCCGATTACGTTGTTTGGCGCTCGGTTCAGGGCGCGCTATGTTTATGCGAACCGAAACCGAAATCGGCTACAACTCAAAAATCGAAGGCGACGTCATCGTCACGCGGGTGGACGCCGCGCTGAACTGGTTCCGCAAAAACTCCGTCTGGCCGATGCCGATGGGACTGGCGTGCTGCGCCATCGAATTGATGGCCGCCGGCGCCAGCCGGTTTGATATTTCCCGCTTTGGCTCCGAGGTCATGCGTTTTTCGCCGCGCCAGTCGGATTGCATGATTGTCGCCGGCACGGTCACCTACAAAATGGCGATGGCCGTCAAACGCATTTAGGACCAGATGCCCGAGCCGAAATGGTGCATCGCCATGGGCGCCTGCGCCTCCACCGGCGGCATGTATCGCAGCTATGCCGTGCTGCAGGGCGTGGACAACATCATCCCGGTGGATATTTACGTCTCCGGCTGCCCGCCGCGGCCCGAAGCCGTGCTCGACGCGCTGATGAAATTGCAGAACAAAATCAGCACCCAGCCGGTCCTGGAGAGTCTCACGGCGGTCACCGCGCTGCAACATCATTGAACCTCTTATTTGAACTGCCGTGACCGCCCTCGAATCCGCCCAAAAAATCAAAGCCAAGTTCGGTGATTTGATCTCCGAACCGGCGGAATTTCGTGGCGAAATCACGTTCAAAGTCGGCGACGCCGGGCAAATCGTCGAAGTCTGCGACTTCGCAAAAACGGAACTGGACTTCGATTATCTCGTGGACATCAGCAGCGTGGACAATTATGGCGAAGACCCGCGCTGGACGGTGGTTTATCATCTGCGCGGCCTGACGACACGGCAGCGAATTGCGGCTCAAGACCGACGTCAGCGAGGAAAAATCCAAACTGCCAACCGTCACGACGTTTGGCACACCGCCAATTGGCACGAGCGCGAAATTTACGACATGATGGGCATCCGTTTCAGCGGGCATCCGGATTTGCGCCGGATTTTGATGTGGGAAGGTTATCCGTATTTCCCTTGCGCAAGGATTTTCCGCTGGCCGGCAAGCCGAGCGACCTGCCCGGCGTGGCGTTCACCAAACCCGCGCCGCTGGAAGGCGGACCGTTTGTGACGGTCGCCGGCGGCGAGGACGCGATTCACCGCGAACCGCGGGTACGCGACGCCGGAGAAATAATTTTCATGGCCACAGTTCAAGACATTGAGATTCGCGATTCCGCCGGGCGCGCTGCGCAGGCGGCGGAAGAGCTTCAGGACATCAGGGCGAGAAAATGGTCTTGAACATGGGGCCGTCGCATCCGGCCACGCACGGCGTGTTGCGCATCGTGCTGGAGCTGGACGGCGAAATCATCACCAAGGCCGACCCGGACGTGGGTTATCTGCATCGCGGCGACGAAAAGATCGCCGAGAACATGACCTACACCCAGTTCATCCCGTACACGGACCGGCTGGATTACCTCGCGCCGTTGGCCAACAACGTCGCCTACGCGCTGGCGGTGGAAAAACTCCTCGGCATCGAAAAGGATTTGCCGCCGCGCTGCCAATACATCCGCGTCATGTGCGCGGAACTGGCGCGCATTTCCTCGCATTTGCTTGGCCTTGGCGCGTTCGCGATGGACATGGGCGCGGTGACGGTGTTTCTGCTCACGTTCACCGACCGTGAGAAAATTTACAATCTGGCCGAAGCCATCAGCGGCGCGCGTTTTACCACAAGCTACACGCGCATCGGCGGCGTGATGCGCGATTTGCCGCCCGGCTGGCTGGATCAGTGCCGGAAATTCTGCGACGAATTCATTCCGTCACTCAACGAAGTCGAGACCCTGCTCACCCGCAATCGCATCTGGGTGGACCGCGTGCGCGACCTGGCGGTGATCTCAAAGGAGGACGCAATTGATTACGGCTTGAGCGGCCCGAACCTGCGCGGCAGCGGCATCGAATGGGATTTGCGCAAGAACCAGCCGTATCTTTGCTACCCGGATCTGGAATTCGACATTCCCGTCGGCTCGACCGGCGATTGTTATGACCGCTATCTTGTTCGCATGGAGGAAATGCGCCAGAGCGTCCGCATTTTGCAGCAGTGCATCAAAAAAATTCCCGGCGGTGCGGAAAATAAAACCAAGGAACCGGTGAACGTGCCGGACGGCAAAATCGTTTTGCCGCCGAAACAAAACGTGATGACGAAGATGGAGGAACTGATTCATCAATTCATGCTCGTGACGCAGGGTATGAACTGTCCGCCCGGTGAAATTTATTTCGGCCACGAAAATCCGAAGGGGGAGCTGGGTTTTTACATTAACAGTCGCGGCGGCGGCACGCCTTACCGGATGAAAATCCGCGCGCCCAGCTTTGTGAACCTGAGCATCATCCCGAAAATCTTCCCCGGCTGTCTCGTCAGCGACACCGTGGCGATTCTGGGTTCGCTCGATTTTGTGATGGGAGAGTGCGACCGCTGAAAACGGCAGATTATGTCACAAGTAAAAATATATGGACTGCGCCAGCAGCTTGACCCGATCAAGCAAAAGCTTTCGGACGCGATCCATGCTTGTGTCGTGGAGGCGCTGCAATATCCGGCCGACAAACGGGCGCATCGGTTTTTCCCGTTGGAATATGCGGATTTTTATTATCCCGCCGGCAGAACCGACAAATACACCATCCTTGAATTCAGCATGTTCGAAGGCCGCCGTGTTGAATCGAAGAAGAAATTGATTCGATTGTTGTTCGAACGCTGCGACCGGGATTGCGGCATTTCCCCCAATGACCTCGAAGTGACGATTTTTGAGTCGCCCAGGCACAACTGGGGTTTTCGCGGTCTGCCGGGTGACGAGCATGCACTGGGTTACAAAGTGAACGTCTAAAAAATCATATGGCCAATCAAATTGTCTGGTGCGACATCCCGGTGAAAGACCTTGACCGGGCGATCAAATTTTACAGTGCGGTGCTGGGCCTGTCGGTCGCGAAACATACCATGGAAGGCATGAGCTTCGGCCTTTTGCCCGATGCCGACAACAGCGTCAGTGGCTGCCTGGTTGTCGGTGACGAACACAAACCGTCCGCCAGCGGCCCGATGATTTACATGAATTGCGACCAACGGCTTGATGCCGCCATTGCCGCGGCCGAAAAGAACGGCGGGAAAATCTTGAAGCCGAAACACCAAATCGGGCCGCACGGATTTCGCGCCGTGATTTTGGACAGCGAAGGCAATCGCGTCGCGTTGCACTCAACCTGACATGAACGCCGCGCACACCGAACCCATTCCCAATCCGCTCCGGCCACAGGGCGGGTTCACCGTGCCTGCCGCGCTGGAAGCGGAGGTGGACGAATTGATCACACATTACCCTGAAAAACGCGCGTCGTCGCTCATGGTATTGCACGCGATTCAGGAGCAGTTCGGCTGGATTTCACAGGAGGCGGTCGAGTGGACGGCAAAGAAGCTCGGATTGCAGCCCATCAATGTTTACGAGCTTGTGACGTTTTATCCGATGCTCCGGCAGGAACCGATGGGCAAATATCAAATCAAGGTTTGCCGGACGTTGAGCTGCGCGCTGGGCGGCGCGTATGAACTGCACAAACATTTCTGCGAGAAGCTGGGGCTGGACGCGCACGCGCATGGCCCGCAAACGACGAAGGACGGAAAGTTCACGGTCGAATTTGTCGAATGTCTCGCCAGTTGCGGCACCGCGCCGGTGATGATGTGCAACGACGCCTTTTACGAAGACGTCAGCCACGCGAAGGCGGACGAGATTGTGGGGAATTGCAAATGAAACCGTTCCTTTCAGCCTTTAGCCTTCAGCCTTCAGCCTTGAAAAAATGGCTGCCCGACATGGATTTGAACCATGACAAACAGATCCAGAGTCTGCTGTGCTACCGTTACACCATCGGGCAACCCGGAGCATTGGCTAGGCTAAAGGGTTCCACCGGCCAGTCAAGCCAGCAGACCAGTGTGACTGAAGAATTGAATGGTGTTGACGCTCGCCCTCACCCCGGCCCTCTCCCCCGGGGAGAGGGAGAGGCTGCGCGCATCTCACAAAAATTTGATGGTCACAATTGCCCTCGCCGCCCCGCTGTGATTCGCGCGGGAAAATTCGCTTCAACCTGCATTGACCGAAGCGCCAGTCGCCAGCGAATAATTCCCCCTCTCCTGGGGGAGAGGGCCGGGGTGAGGGCGGAAGTAACAAGTGACTTTTCCGCATCACGCATCACGTTTCACGTTTCAGAAAATTAGCCATGCCGCAGGAATACAAATTGGTTTTGAAGTACACCGATCAGCCGGGTTACACGCCCGACATCGAATGCTATTTGCGCCACGGTGGCTACGAGGTTTTGAAAAAGGCGCTCGCGTTTCAGCCCAAAACCCTGTCGGACGGCAAGACCCAGTCGCCACAGGAACAAATCCGCCAGGACGTGATGACGTTCCGGCCTGCGCGGCCGCGGCGGCGCGGGATTTTCGTGCGGTTTGAAATGGAGTTTCGTTGACCGCAAGAGCGGCAAGCCGGTTTACCTGATTTGCAATGCCGACGAATCCGAACCGGGCACGTTCAAGGACCGCCAGATCATTTACAAAGACCCGCACCAGTTGCTCGAAGGCACCATCATCTCGTGTTTCGCCAACGACGTGCACTTGGCCTACATCTACATTCGCGGTGAAATGCCCAATGGCGCGAAGCTGTTGAACCAGGCATTGGCCGAGGCCCGCGCGAAGCATTTCCTTGGCAAACACATTTTGGGCAGCGGCTACGATCTGGAAATTTACATTCATCGCGGCGCGGGTGCCTACATTTGCGGCGAGGAAACCGGCCTGATCGAATCGCTTGAAGGCAAACGGCCGTATCCGCGCATCAAACCGCCGTATTTTCCAGCGGTGCTCGGCCTGTGGATGTGTCCGACCATCGTCAATAACGTCGAAACGCTGTGCAACGTGAAGCACATCGTCGCGATGGGCGGCGCGGAATTCGCCAAACTCGGCACGCCCAACAATACCGGCACACGCATCGTGAGCCTCAGCGGCCATGTCAAACGCCCCGGCTATTACGAAATCGAGACGGGCAAGGTCACCATCGGCCAGCTCATCAACGATCCGGCGTTTGGCGGGGGACTGCGGCCCGGTCGTTCGTTGAAAGCCGTCATCCCCGGCGGTTCGTCGGCGAAGGTTTTCAAGGCGGGCGAAAAATTCAAACTCAAGCGCAAAGGCCCGGATGGCCAGGTCGTTGAGCAGGAAGTGGACATGCTCGATTTGCCCTACGATTTTGATTCGCTCATCGCCGCCGGCTCGATGAGCGGTTCGAGTGCCATCATCGTACTGGATGATTCGACCGACATCGTTGAGGCGCTGGCGAACATCGCGGAGTTTTACGCGCACGAAAGTTGCGGCCAATGCACGCCCTGCCGCGAAGGTTCACTCTGGATGAGCAAGGCGCTGCATCGTCTCACGCATGGCGAAGGCCGCGCAAGTGATGCCAATTACCTGGTGAAAATCGCGGATAACATCCCCGGCGGCCGCACGATTTGCGCCTTTGGTGAAGCCTGCTCGTGGCCGGTGCAAAGTTTTGTGGCGAAGTTCAAGGATGAATTTGTCGCCAAAGGTGCGGCCGACGAGGCGCGTCGCGCGAAGGAAATTGCTGCGCCGACTGAACCAAAACAATTGGTCGCTGCGCATCATTGATCGCCATGTCAACCACAGTCACAACTGAAACGAAGCCCGCGGCACCGGCGATCCCGCAAACCGGGATCAAGGTAAAGGTGGACGGGCGCGAAATTGAGGTGCCGAAGACGACGCCTGATCCAATTTCCGGCAAGCCGATTCCGACCACGATGATTCAGGCGTGCGAACTGGCAAAAACGGAGGTGCCGCACTATTGCTACCATCCGAAGCTGCCGGTTGCGGGCAATTGCCGCATGTGCCTCGTCGAGTTTGGCACCCCGGCGCTTGGTCCGGACCGCAAGCCGATTTTGAATCCCGACGGCACGCCGAAGATCATGAAATCGCCGCGGCCGGCCATTGCTTGCGCCACGCCGATTTCGCCCGGCATGGAAATTTACACGAACACACCCGGCGTGAAACAAATGCGCCAAGGCGTGCTGGAATTTTTGCTCATTAATCATCCGCTCGATTGCCCGATTTGCGACCAGGCGGGTGAATGCAAGCTGCAGGAATACTCGGTGGATTACGGCCAGAGCGCGAGCCGCTTTGTGGAACCAAAGGTCCACAAGCCGAAGGCCGTTGACCTCGGCCCGCGCATCGTGCTCGACGACGAACGTTGCATTCTCTGCACGCGCTGCATCCGGTTCACCAGGGACATCGCCGGCGACGACGCGCTCGGCATCGTCAATCGCGGCAGTTACAACACGCTCACCGCCTATCCGGGCAAAATTTTCGACAACAATTACACACTGAACACCGTGGACATTTGTCCGGTTGGCGCGCTCACGTCGAAGGATTTTCGGTTCCAGATGCGCGTGTGGTTTCTCAAGGAAACCAAGAGCATCTGCACGAGCTGTGCGACGGGCTGCAACATCATCGTCGGCTCGCGCGAAGAAAAAGTTTACCGTTACACGCCGCGCGAAAACAACGCCGTCAACGGCCCGTGGATGTGCGATTACGGCCGTTTAAATTACAAGTGGATTGGCCGGGAAGACCGGTTGAAAGACGTTTTGGTTCGCGGTCAAAAGACCACCTGGACAGCCGCGCTCAATGAAATCGCCGGCAAGTTGAAAAATGCGCCGCACGGTTCGGTCGCCATCATCGCCTCGGCCCGGCAGACGAACGAGGAATTGTGGTTGCTCAAAAAGCTGGCCGACAAGTTCAGCGCGATGACGGATTCCGTCGGGCGTTTTGGCGAAGGCGACAAGCTGCTGCTGAACGCCGACCGCAACCCGAACAAGACCGGCGCACGGCTCATCGGCATTTGCCAGGCCAGCACAGGCATCAAAATGCGGCCGATCGCCGAGTTTGTCCGTGCGGGAAAAATCAAAACCTTGATCGTCTTCGGCGAGGACGTGACGAAGAGTGGCATTGACGCCGAATTGCTCGGCAAACTGGAGACGCTCATTGTCAGCGACATTTTGCCGAACGCGACGACGAAGCTGGCGCATTACCTTTTGCCCGGCTGCGCGCACGTCGAGAAGCGTGGCACGTTCACAAACACGAAAGGCCGCGTCCAGAAGTTCATGAAGGCCGTCGAAGCGCCCGGTGACGCGCGGCCCGAGTGGGAATTTTTGCACGATTTGGTTTACAACGTCACCGGCCAGGATGGTTTCCTGACCATCGAAGGATTATTCAACGAAATGGCGAGGGACGTGCCCGCGTTCAGCGGTCTGACGTGGGCGGGCCTCGGCGGCACGGGCGCGACGGTGCCAATCTAAAATGAACTGGAATTTCATCATCTTCAGCGTGGTTAAAGTCGCCATTGTCATCGGCGTGGTGCAGGGCATGGTGGCTTATGCGGTCTTGGCCGAGCGCAAAATTTCGGCGTGGATCCAGGATCGCGTCGGGCCGAACCGCGCCGCGCCGCCCTTCATGAAATATATTCCAGTGGTCGGTCCGGCATTGACCCGCCTCGGCATTTTCCAACCGCTGGCGGACGGTCTGAAATTCATACTCAAGGAGGATTTCACGCCGGCGGGCGTGCGGAAGGTTTATTTCTGGCTCGCGCCGGCCATCGCGGTGATTCCTTCGATGCTGGTCGTGGCAGTAATTCCGTTTGGTTCGCAGCTCGGCCACCAGCAAATGGTCATCTCGGATTTGAACGTCGGCATCCTCTACACATTCGGCATCGTGTCGCTGGGCGTTTACGGCATTGTCCTCGCGGGCTACGCGGCAAACTCGAAATATCCGTTCCTCGGTGGCATCCGGTCGAGCGCGCAGATGATTTCGTATGAAATTTCGATGGGCATGTCGGTGATTCCGGTGTTGCTGATCGTGGGCAGTTTGAATTTGAGCCGGATCATCGGCTGGCAGGCGCAACATGGCTGGCTGGTGTTTTTCTCGCCGGTGTCGTTCATCATTTTCCTCGTCGCGTCGTTTGCCGAAACCAACCGCCTGCCGTTCGATCTGCCGGAGGCGGAAACCGAGCTGGTCGGCGGCTATCACACCGAATACAGCTCGATGAAATTCGCGCTGTTTTTCCTCGGCGAATATTCCAACATGGTCGCGTCGGCAGCGATGATGGTGACGCTGTTTTTCGGCGGCTGGACGCTGCCGTTCTGGGGACTGGACCATCCGGCAGCGACGCTGGTTGCGGGCCTCGCGCACATTTTGATTTTTCTGGTGAAGATGCTGCTGTTCATGGTGTTGTTCATCTGGGTGCGCTGGATGTTCCCGCGCTTCCGGTATGACCAGTTGATGGACTTGGGCTGGCGGCGGTTCGTGCCGCTGGCGCTCGCGAACATCCTGGTGACAGCAATAATTTTGTGGATGAGAAGTTGATCCGTAGCCGTGTTTATAAAAACGCGGAAGAAATTCGAATTTGTCCGCCGATTGGCATCGGCGCTACGAAGAATTGAAAATTTGAAATGATTGTTAATCGCAAACCATTGACGTTTTGGGAACGACTTTATCTGCCGGCGATTGTCGGCGGATTCAAGGTCACGCTCCGGCACGCCATCCGTTCGTTGTTCGGCGGCGGGACCGTCACGATGGAGTATCCCGAGCAGAAATGGGCCGTGCCGCCGGACTACCGCGGCGCGCCCTATCTCGTCAAGGATCAGGAAGGCAACACGAAATGCGTCTCGTGCCAGCTTTGCGAATTCGTCTGCCCGCCGAAGGCCATCAAAATCATTCCACCCGGCCCAACCGGGTTGGTGGCTGACCGTCCGAATGCGGAAAAAATGCCGCTCGAATTTGAAATCAACATGCTGCGTTGCATTTACTGCGGTTTCTGCCAGGAAGTCTGCCCGGAGGAGGCGATTTTCCTGTTGAAGGATTACTCGCTCACCGGCTTGAGCCGTGCCGAGATGATTTATAACAAAGAGAAACTCCTCGCTCTCGGCGGCACGCACGGCGGCATCCAGAAGTGGAAAAACAAACTGGAGGAAGCGAAGGAGCAGGAGACTTTTCCGGTGAAAGTGTGATGAAGCACCAACATCCAACATCCAACATCCAGAGAAGCACCAAGCCTCAAGCTCCAATCGGAGAACGAGGCGGCTTTGGTATTTGGAACTTGGATGTTCTCTGGAGCTTGGAACTTGGAATTTGGAATTTCTAAATGGGACTGCCTGACATCTTATTTTACGTGTTCGCGGCGTTGACGCTGTTGTGCGGCGTCCTCGTCGTGGCCAATCCGTTCAGCCGCAGCCCGGTCACGAGCGCGATGTTTCTGGTGCTGACCATCGTTTCGTTGGCCGGCTTGTTCGTGCTGTTGCACGCGTTCTTCCTCGCCGCCGTCCAAATCATCGTTTACGCCGGCGCGGTAATTGTGCTGTTCCTGTTCGTCATCATGCTGCTTGATTTGAAGGAGGAGCAACGCCGTAAAATCAAAATGTTTGGTTTTGTGGGCGGGTTGATTTCCGTCGGCACCATCGTGGCGATTTCCTTGAAGGCATTGAAGGCGGCAAAACCAGGCACAGATTTGCCCACGCCACAGCTTGAAGGTGGGACCAACGCGCTCGGCCACCTCCTGTTCACCCGGTATGTGCTGCCATTTGAAGTCGTCTCGGTGCTGCTGCTCGTGGCGATGGTGGGCGTGATTTTGTTGAGCAAAAAAGACCTTAAATGAGAAACGAAGATAGAAGATGGAAGATGGAAGATGGCGTGGAACACACGTCACCTTTGCCATTCTCCATTCTCTATCCTCCATTCTCGTCGCCGAAAACATGAACGTAGGCTTGGAACAATATCTGGTCGTGAGCTTTTTGTTATTCGCGCTCGGCCTGCTTGGCGTGATCATGCGGCGCAATCTGCTCGTCATTTACATGTCGCTGGAACTGATGCTGAACGCGTCGAATCTCGCGTTGGTTTCCTTTTCACGGTTCAACAACAAACTGGACGGCCAGGTCCTGGTCTTTTTCATCATTACTGTGGCGGCGGCGGAAGTGGCGGTCGGCCTGGCGCTCATTGTGGCGCTCTACCGCAAACGCCAGTCCGCCCACGTCGAAGATTTGACCACGATGAAACTCTGATTAAATGAAAGAACATCGAACATTCAACATTCAACACTCAACATCCAATGTGCGAAGTCCACGGGCATTGAGCGTTGAAGGTTCGATGTTGAATGTTGAATGTTTCCGTCCCAACTGATGAAATACGAAATTTTACCGTGGCTGATTCTGTTCCTGCCGCTGTTTTCCACGGCGGTCATTACGCTGTTCACGTTGAAATGTCGCAATGTGAGCGCGCTGTTGTCCATCGGAGCGATTGTCATCGGCTTTGTCCTCACCGTCGCGTTCATCGCGGCCAACGGCTGGGTGAGCGGTGAGTCCGCCGTCAACTGGCTTTCCATCGGCAACCTGAACATTGATTTCGGCCTGAAATTCGACCGTTTGAGCGAAATGATGATGCTTATCGTCACCGGCGTCGGCGGCGCGATTCACATCTATTCCTACGGTTACATGGACACCGACCGGAGCAAGGCGCGCTTCTTTGCGTTCATGAGCCTGTTCACGTTTTCAATGCTCGGGATTGTGCTCGCGAACAATTTCATCGAGCTGTTCATTTTCTGGGAACTCGTCGGCGTGTCCAGCTACCTGCTCATCGGATTCTGGTTTGAGAAACCCAGCGCGGCGGATGCGGCAAAAAAGGCGTTCTTCACCAACCGCCTCGGCGACTTCGGTTTTCTGCTGGGCATTCTGGTTGTGTGGGCCACGCTCAGTTCGCTGAACTTCAGCACGCTTCAAGAAAAGCTCGTCGCCAATCCCGCAGCGTTGGGAACCATTGCCAGTATTGCCGGTCTGCTGATTTTCTGCGGGGCGATGGGCAAGTCCGCGCAATTTCCGCTGCACGTCTGGTTGCCCGACGCCATGGAAGGCCCTACCCCCGTCAGCGCGTTGATCCATGCGGCGACGATGGTGGCGGCCGGTGTTTACATGCTCTGCCGGATCATTTTCCTGCTCGATGCCACCTCATTGCAGGTCATCGCCTGCATCGGCGGTTTCACCGCGCTGCTCGCCGCGCTGATTGCCGTCCAGCAAAACGACATCAAACGCATCCTCGCCTACTCGACGCTGTCGCAACTCGGTTACATGGTCATGGCCGTCGGCCTGGCCGGCCCGACGCCGGCAATGTTCCATTTGACGACGCACGCGTTTTTCAAAGCGTTGCTGTTCCTCGGCGCCGGCTCGGTCATCCACGCGCTGCACGAGGAACAGGACATCTGGAAGATGGGCGGCTTGAAAAAGAAAATGCCCGTTACGTTCTGGACGTTCATCATCGGCACGCTGGCGTTGAGCGGCGTGCCGCCCCTCAGCGGTTTCTACTCGAAAGATTCCATTCTCGCGCAGGCGCTGCATCAAAATAATTATCTGCTGTTTGCCGTCGGCGTATTTGTTGCCGGTTTGACGACGTTTTACATGTTCCGCCTTTTCTTCGTCGCTTTCCTTGGTGAAGCCCGGACGGAAAAAGCCAAGCACGCGCACGAATCACCCGCCGTCATGTCGCTGCCGCTCGTTGTGTTGGCTGTGTTCGCCCTGATTGGCGGCTACATTGGCATCACCAATATTTACGGTTCGCAGTTCGGGCCGGAAGCCGAAAATCTTTCCGTCGCGCAACAAGCGCTCGAACCGTTGCATAACCTTTTCCCGATGCTGCTTGGCATCGGCGCGGTGGCGGTCGGCTTGTTCGCCGCGTTCAAACTTTACAGCAAGGCCGAAAAGGATCCGTTGCCCGCCAAGCTCGGTGGTTTGGCCGCCGCGATGAAGAACAAGTTTTACTTCGACGAGATTTACGAGGCCACTTTCATCCGCGCGCACGATTTCATCGCGGCGGTCATGGATGTGATTGACCGCTGGCTGGTGGAAGGTTTTTGCATCGGCTTGGTACGTGGCGGCACGGATTTCACCGGCCGCGCGTTGCGCCTCGTGCAAACCGGCAACCTCCAGACCTACGCCCTCCTGTTCGTGCTCGGCGTGGCGGTGGTGCTGTATCTGGTTCTTGGAAAATGACAACGCACAACAAAAAACAAATTGAAGTGTGTCGTGACTGGTCCGCCCTCGCCCCAGCCCTCTCCCCCAGGAGAGGGAGAATCGTAGCCAGCCAGTCGGCGAGTCGGGCACCACTGGAAATTTCGGGTGGCAATCTTTGCTGTCCCCTCTCCCCGGGGGAAAGGGTCAGGGTGAGGGCGAGCGTTCCCACTCAATTCAAATTTCAACCCTCGGAATCTGTATTTTATAACTGATGTCCATTTTAACTTACATCGCAGGTTGGCCGCTGCTGGCGGCGCTGGCGCTGATTGTTGTGCCGCGCAATTACCGCGTCGTCATCCGCGCGATCGCGGTCCTGGCGACCCTCATCCCGGCGGTGCTGGCGGTGAAAATGTTCGTGCAGTTCATTCCCGGTGTGAATGGTTACCAGTTCGAACAGCAAATACCGTGGGTCGAATCACTTGGCATCAGCTATCACGTCGGCGTGGATGGTCTGAACGTCGGCCTGATATTGATGGGCGCAATTGTGGCATTCGCGGCGGCGTGCTGCTCGTGGGAAATCAAGGAACGCGAAAAGGAATTTTACATTCTGTTGCTGGTGATGAGCGGCGGCATCCTCGGCGCATTCGCGTCGCTCGATTTATTCTTCTTTTATTTCCTGCATGAACTCGCGCTGGTGCCGACGTTCATCATGATCGGCGTCTGGGGGCGCGGCGAACGGAAGAATTACGCAACGTTCCAGATCACGCTTTACCTGAGCATTGGCGCGCTCATCGCGCTCATCGGCCTCATCGCGCTTTACCTGCAATCCGGCGCGAACACGTTCGACATCCCGAAATTGATCGAACATGCCAAGGCCAATCCGCTCGCGGCCAGCGCACAGAATTTCATCTTCCCGCTGTTGCTGTTCGGCTTCGGCATTTTGGTTTCGCTCTGGCCGTTCCATTCGTGGGCCCCGCTGGGCTACGGAGCCGCGCCATCCCCGACCGCCATGCTGCACGCCGGCGTGTTGAAGAAGTTCGGTCTTTACGGTTTGATTCGCATTGCGCTGCCATTGATGCCGCAGGCCGCCCACGACTGGATGGCCTTTCTCGCGTGGCTCTGTCTGGGCAACATCCTTTACGTCGGCTGGGTGGCGATGCGGCAGAAGGACCTGAACCAGCTCATTGGCAATTCCAGCGTGGCGCACATGGGTTTCATTTTCCTTGGTATCGCCAGCCTGAACCTCATCGGCGTGACTGGTGCGGTGGTCATCATGATCGCGCACGGCTTTCTCGCGGCGCTGACGTTTGCGTTGAGCGGCTACATTTATCAACAGACCGGCACGCTGGAAATGAGCAAGCTGGGCGGGCTTTGCCGCCAATTGCCTTTTATCGGCACGGCCCTGTTGATGGCGGCGCTGGCGGGTTGCGGGTTGCCGGGCTTTGCCAATTTCGTCGGCGAAGTCGCGGTCTTCTTCGGCGCGTGGACGGTTTTCCCGCTGGTGACCGCGCTGGCGGTTTGGGGCGCGTTGCTGATCGGCGCGCTCTACATGTTGCGGGCGATGCGGGATGTTTTGCACGGCCCGCTGCCGCAAAAATGGGCGGCCCTTCCCGACGCGTCGCACGTCTGGCGCAAACTGCCCTACGCGCTGCTGCTGGCGAGCCTGTTTGTGTTCGGCTGTTTCCCGCGGTTGCTCACGGACAAAATCACGCCGGATGCAGATAAGGTTGTGAAGATGGCGTCGGTAAAAACGGGAACAATAGTTACCGAGACAACAGAAAAACGAGTTGTGCAGGTCCGCCCTCTCCCCGGCCCTCTCCCCCAGGAGAGGGAGAATCGTTCGCAGTTTTACGCGATAACGAGTGACGGAGAAATACCGGGTGACTTTGGAATAAGAAGGAGCGGTCAATTGCTGTCCCTTCTCCCCGGGGGAGAGGGTCAGGGTGCGGGCGAGGGTGTTGTGGCTACGCAAAACGGTCAGAGCCGACTCACGTCGGCTGCTACGGAAAAACAATGAACTCCGGGTTGATAACTTTGGAAGTTTGCGTCATCGCCCTCGGCGTCCTGCTGCTGCTGGCGGATTTGTTCATGCCGCCCGAACGCCGGCGCTTTCTCGGCTACGCGGCCATCGCGGCGCTGGGGCTGCTGCTCCTGACCAGCTTGAGCGGTTACGGCAGTTGCAGTCTGACGGGCATGGCGTTCAACGGGTCGTTCGTTGAAGACGGGCTGGCGGTATTTTTCAAACGCTTTTTTATCATCGCCGCCATTCTCGTGCTGTTCATGTCGGTGGAATTTTCCGACCGCATCGCCACGGGCATCTCGGAATACTATTCGCTCATTATTTTCGCGTTGTCGGGAATGCTGTTTGCGGCCTCGGCGAATGACTTCGCGATGTTGTTTGTTTCCATCGAACTGATCACCATCACGTTCTACGTGCTCACGAGTTTCCAGCGCGGGCGGCTGGTGTCGCTGGAAGCGGGCGTGAAATATCTGATTCTCGGCGCATTGTCATCGGCGTTCCTCGTGTTCGGCATCGCGCTGGTATGGGGCACAACGGGCAAATTGAATTTCAACGAACTCGCACTGGTCGCGTCCCAATTCGCCGGCAACAAAATCTTTCTGCTGGGCGTGCTGCTGGTGCTGGTTGGACTCGGATTCAAAATTGCGGCGTTTCCGTTCCAAATCTGGGCGCCGGACGTTTATCAGGGCGCACCGACGCCGACAACCGCGTTTCTCGCCGTTGGTTCCAAGGCCGCCGGATTTGTCCTGCTGCTGCGCCTCTTGTTCACTGCGGTTCCGAGCGTGACGCATACCCATGAATGGGCAAATTTGCTCATCGTCGTTTCCGGCGTCACAATTCTTTACGGCAACCTGTGCGCGATTCCGCAGCGCAACCTGAAACGATTGCTTGGTTATTCGAGCATTGCGCACGCAGGTTACCTGCTGTTGGGCGTGGCGGCGTTGGCGGGAGGCGTTCACAATTCTACCGCCGGCGGCTCGGCGCTTCTGTATTACCTGGCTGGATATTTGTTCACGGTGCTGGGGGCGTTCACGGTGATTTGCCTCGTGATGCGGCACCTGGAAAACGAGGACATTTCCGCGCTGGCGGGTTTGAACCAGCGTTCGCCGTTGCTGGCCGCAACGCTGTCGCTGGCGATGGTGTCGCTGGCGGGCATCCCGCCGCTGGCCGGATTCTTCGGAAAATTTTTACTGCTGAAGGCCGTGATTGAACAGGGTGCGGCGGATCCGGGTTATTATTGCCTCGCGTTCACGGCGCTGGCGGGCGTGGTGATATCGCTTTACTACTATTTTGGCGTCATCCGTGCGATTTACTGGAGCAAGGACGCGCCGGACCTGTCGCCGATTGTGCTTTCGGCCCCGGCCAAGGTTTCCCTCTGGATTTGTATCGCCGGCATGTTCTGGATCGGCCTGTTTCCGAACATGGTGCTGAACCTCGCTACGGCGGCGGCACAAGTGTTGAAATAGCATCGCTGCTTCTGGCACGCGCTCAAACGATGCGCATCTGCACCGCGTCCACGATTTGTTCGCCGACCAGGATGGAGCCGATGATGACGACGGTGGTGCCTTTGCGCAGCCGGCCTTGTTCCACCAGGATTTTCAGCGAGGTTTCGATGGTGTTCTCCGGATTGATGAGGTCGAAGGGAACCACAAAAGGTGTAACGCCCCAGCTCAACGTCAGGCTGCCGGCCGCGTTGTGGTTGGGACAAAGCGCGTAAATGGGCGAATAATGCGGACGCATCCAGGCGGTGTAGCGCGCCATGTTGCCGCTGCGCGTGATTACCAGAATTGCTGCCGCCTTCAATTCGTTGGCCATGACGACGGCACTTTTGACGAGTTTCTGCCGCGGGGTGCTCAATTCCGCCGTGTCGTGGAATTGTGCGCTGCCGCTGCGTTCGATGCGCGTGGCGATGCGGTCAAACACTTCGATGCACTTGAGCGGATATTTACCGACGGTGGTTTCGCCGCTGAGCATAATGGCGTCGGTCTCTTCATAAACGGCGTTGGCCACGTCGGTGACCTCGGCGCGCGTGGGCATGGGCGATTCAATCATGCTTTCGAGCATGTGCGTGGCAACAATGACCGGCTTGCCGTGGCGCAAACACGTCTTGACGATGCGGCGTTGGACGATGGGCAGTTCCTCGTACGGAATTTCAATGCCCAAATCGCCGCGCGCGACCATGATGCCGTCGGTTTCGCGGACGATGGATTCCAGATTTTGGACCGCCTGCCGGTCTTCGATTTTAGCGATGACAAACGGCGCCGGTTTATCTTTTTCAAAAAGCTCCCGCAATTGCAGCAGGTCGCGGGCTTCGCGGACGAACGACAGCGCGATGAAATCCACGCCGAGTTCGAGGCCGAGCTTCACGTCCTTGATGTCCTTGGCCGTGAGCGCGGGCAGGCTGACCCTGACCCCGGGCAGGTTGATGTGGCGGCGGCTGCCGAGCGTGCCTTCAGTGAGCACTTCGCACTCGACGCGGTTGCCGTCCTTGGCGAGTACCTTCATCTGGATCGCACCGTTGTCAATCAGCACCACGTCGCCAAGGCTGATGTCGTTGACAAAGTTCGCGTAATTCACGTCCACGGAATGTTGCTCCAGATCGCGTTCGCCGCGGACGGTGAGGGTGAATTTCTGGCCGGGTTGCAAATCGAGCGGCAAACTGATGTCGCCGGTGCGGATGGCCGGGCCTTGGGTGTCCAGCATGATGCCGGCAAATTGCCGGCGCGTGGCGGCGGCGGCGCGGATGTCCTGGTAAACGCGGCGCACCCAGTCGTGCGGCGCGTGCGACATGTTGAGACGAAACAGGTTGACGCCCGCCTCCATGAGCCGCGCAATCATCTCCGCCGAATCGGTGGCCGGCCCCAGCGTGGCAATGATTTTGGTCCTCCGTATGCTCCCCGGTTGCATGGCGGAAAGGCTAAAGGCTAAAGTCCAAAGGCTAAAGTCCAAAATTGAACGCTTTAGCTTTCAGCCTTCAGCCTTCAGCCTTAACTCTGCGCTTGCCATCGCCATGAACGGCATCCATATTGCTGGCACAAATTTATGGCAGACGTTGCAAACAAATATCCCGAAAATGTCCCCGGAAAATATTACGTGGACAACCAGTGCATTGACTGCGACCTGTGCCGCGAGACGGCGCCGGACAATTTTAAACGCAACGACGACGGCGGCTATTCGTTCGTCTATAAACAGCCGGCCTCGCCCGAAGAGGAAGCACGCTGCAAAGAAGCCAAGGAAGGCTGCCCGGTGGAGGCCATTGGCGACAACGGCGCCTAGGTCGCCTTCGGAAAATCCCCGCCCCGTGTCCGGGCTTCGGCCAATTACTCCGGCAGCGCCGGCGCCATGTCGCGTGTGTAGTAAAGTATCCGCCCGCAATTCGTGCAGGTGATAATTTCCTGGTCGGCCATGCAAAAGACCAGAATTTGCGGCGGCAATTTCGTGTGGCAGCCGCCGCACACGCCGTGATGCACGCCCACGACGACGTTCTCGCCCTTGCTTCTGACCAGCCGGTCGTAGCGCACGCGCGCGGATTCCTCCACCCCCGCCGCCAGTTCCGCCCGGCCCTGCTGTAATTCGGCCAACTCCTTCTTCAAATTCTCCTCGCGCTGGTCCAGTTGCGCGACCTGGTCATCCACCAGCGTTTTCGTTTCCCCGGCCTCGCGGGAAATGCGGCCGTTTTCCTTCTGCACCTGCTCCGCTTGCTCCATCAATTCGATTTCCTGGTCCTCAATTTTCGTGATGTCGGCCTTGCACGTATCAATCTCGTGGGCCAGCGCGCGGTATTCCTCGTTCTTGCGCGTCTGCAACTGCTGGTTGGCGTATTTTTCGATTTGCTGTTTCTTCGACTCGACGTTGAGTTCAAGTCGTTTGCGATCTGCCTCGATCTGTTTGGCGCGCGTCTTGAGGGTTTCGAGCTGGGACTGAGTGGCGGCGGCTTTGGCGCGCAGACCTTCGCGTTCGGGGCCGAGGTGGGCGAGTTCCCCCTGCACGCGACGGATTTTTTGGTCACGGTCCTGTAGAACCAGCAGCTTCTCAATCGTCTCCAGCATTGGGCCGGAGATTAGCCGCCGGAACACGCCAAGTCAATTCAGGCGAGTAGTTGGGAGTGTATCAGTTTGGAAAGAATTATTGGGCGATAACACCCTTGGCCTTCAAGATTTCAATATATTGCGCGACGCTAATGTCGCATTTTCTGAACAGCCTGCATTCCTTCTGAGAGATTTTCATGTCTTTTGGAATATGGCCATGACCCAACTCTCCCGAACCCCTACGAATACCAAATTGAATTGCAAGGACTCCGTTGTGCCAAAATTTAATTAAAATATGCCTTCTTGCGGCGTTATCAACCTCAGCCTTGAGCTTTTCCTGAATTGCCCATGCGTCAGATTGAACCAACGGTTTCAAGGTGTCCTCTTAATGTAGGAATTAATAACACTCAGTTGCCGCTTTGGTTCCACGCCGAGCCTTTCGGGTGGTTCTTTGGATAAAGAATCAAAAAAATCCAAAATCAGGCTTTTCAAATTGCTAACCGCCTCTTCTTCGTTTTCTCCAGAGGTATGAATATTAGCATCATACCAGCTAGCCTCAAATCCGCCCTCAACAGAATGAACAGATACAAAGAACGTCTTCAAAAGTTCGTATGGTTCTGGGGCAAAGGTGTTGATCGGAACAACCAGCGTCTGCATGGATTCCAACCGATGAATTCTGTTTTCAAAACTCTCAACTAAAGCTCGCAATCCTTGTTGTTTCCGTTCTGAAATTAATGACGATAGCTTTGTTATTAAAGCAGGTACATTTTTCTCCCATTCGCGGGAAACGTGCGTTCTGCGTTGTTTTACCCTCATTGGGGGGTAAAGGAGGTTGGCCGTCTCGCTGTGCCCACAATACAATTCGCACAGCCTCGTGCCTTCTTTTTGGAAAGCAGGTGTTTCTGTCTCGGGAGACGGAATTCTTAGTAAATTACTTCGGTTCATTTGGCGATTTCCCCAATATAAAAACATTAAATGCAGTTTCAAGAATTCCAAGAGCATCCATTATGTAGGTTTCGGTGATTCTGGTTTTCCATATGGCAGATTCAAGAACGACGCCAATCTCTTTTTTCGATTTCGCCCGCCAAGAAATGTTATTAATCGGAGCGCCTGTTACAGAAAATCGCGCTCCGTTCATCGTTATGCCCACATTTCCCATTTTTGTTTCAAAAAACAAAGACCTTATCATTCCGCTTTCTGGAAACTCGTCTAATTTTGCCTCAAATAACGCTGTCAATTCGACTTCCACCGGAGCACCAAAAAAACATTCCAATTTTTTCTGAGCTTGGGCAAGTGAGAGTTGGGTTGGGGGATTGGCTTCTTTCACCACAACACTGGCATGTGCCACATCAATGTGAATGTGGTTTCCTGAATAACCACCAAGCGCAATGCGAAGATAGGTCTTGCCGATAGAAGTTTTAAAAACAGAAAATGTGTCTTTTTCCTTCCTCAGCAATTTCACTAATTCGCGGTTAGTGGGCTTATTTTCGGCACAGGCCGTTATCGCAACACAATGGCTGTTTTTGAAGTCTGGCAATATAATTGGCATACTGGTCTTATTCAGATTAAGACCAAACCGCAGCGCATTCAACATCAAAAAAACCTTTATTTATGAGGCTTTATTGAGATTCACGATTTCTTCCAAACTCCAAACGTGGTCTGCGATGCCCGCTTCCATCGCCGGTGTCACTCGCAGCGATTTCGCATGGCAAATTGATTTTACGATTCCGCTGCCGGTCGCTAACCTGTCGTCATGCGTTTTATTGGCAATGTCATTGAAAAATTACAGCGGCATCCGAAACGGGTGGTTTTCCCCGAAGGCGAGCAACCGCGCATTCTGCAGGCGGCGCGGCAGTTTCATGCCTTGCGTCTCGGCGCGCCCATCGTGCTCGGCAACCATGAGAAAGTGAAGGAAACCGCCAAGGGCCTGAACATCCCGCTCGACGGCATCCGCGTCATTGATCCTGCCACGAGCGAAGAAATGGAGAATTTCGCCCGGCGTTATCATGCGCTTTACCGCGACAAGGGAATTCGCGCCACCGAGGCGCGCGAGGCGCTGCTCCAGCCGAATTTTTTTGGCGCGATGATGGTGGCGATGCACCAGGCGGACGGTCTGGTTTCCGGCGCGGCGCACACCACCGCCAGCGTCCTGCGGCCGTTGTTACAAATCGTCAAGGCCGCGCCCGGCATGGCCACGGTGTCGAGTTGCATGATCATGGAGGTTGCCGACACGCGCCTTGGCGAAGACGGCGTGCTCTTCATGGCCGATTGCGGCGTTGTGCCCGATCCGAGCGTGGAGGAACTGGCCGACATTGCCATTGCCACCGCGCAGCTCGCGCGCCATCTGCTCAACGTGCGCCCGCGTGTGGCGTTGCTGTCGTTTTCCACCAAGGGCAGCGCGTCGCATCCGTCCGTTGGCAAGGTGCAGGCGGCCACGGCCATGGCCAAATTCAAGGCCGAGCAATCGCTGCTGGAAGCCGATTTCGACGGCGAGTTGCAGGTGGACGCCGCGCTGGTGCCGGAAATTGCCGAACGCAAATCGCTCGACAGCAAAATCGCCGGGCGCGCGAACGTGCTGATTTTCCCCGAACTCAATTCCGGCAACATAGCCAGCAAACTCGTCCGGCTCCTCGGCCACGCCAACGCCTACGGACACATCCTGATCGGCCTGAATCGCCCCGCCGCCGATGTGACGCGCGGCTCGAACGCGCACGACATTCTCGGTGTCGCCGCCATCATCGGCGTGCAGGCGACCGATTACCACAAACTTTATCCCAGCGCCGACCTGCGTCTGCCCGGCGAAGAGGCATAAAAATATGAAAATGAATCCCGCCCTGAACGATTTGCCGGTGTATCAGCCCGGCCGCCCGATTGAGGAGGTCGCGCGCGAACTGGGGCTATCCGCCGCCAGCATCATCAAGCTCGCGTCGAACGAAAATCCGCTGGGGCCGTCCCCGCTGGCGCTGGCGGCCATGCAAAAGGCGCTGGCCGGGGTGAATTTGTATCCCGACGGCAACGCGTTTTACTTCAAACAGAAACTCGCGGCCAAACTCGGGGTGGAACCGGCGAACCTGATTCTGGGCAACGGCTCGAACGAAATCATTGAGTTTGTCGGCCACGCGCTGCTGGCGCCGGGGGCGGACGTGGTGGTGTCGCAATACTGCTTTGCGGTTTATCCCATCGTCACGAAGTTGTTTGGCGCGGAACTTATCACCGTTCCAGCCAAAAATTACGGCCATGACTTGCCCGCGATGCTCAAGGCCATCACGGCGCGCACGCGCATCGTGTTCGTGGCGAACCCGAACAATCCGACCGGCACGCGCGCGCCGCGCGAGGAAGTCATCGGATTCATCAACGCAGTGCCCAATGACGTGCTGGTGGTGATGGACGAGGCGTACATTGAGTTTTTGAACGACCCGGTGGATTTGTCACCGCTCGTCCACCAGAACGTCCGGGTCAACCTGATTTTGATGCGGACGTTTTCGAAGATTTACGGCTTGGCCGGCCTGCGCGTTGGTTACGGCATCGGGAATCCCGGGTTCGTGGCCGCGCTGGAAAAGATCCGGCAGCCGTTCAACCTCAATCTGCTGGCGCAGACCGCCGCGCTCGCGGCGCTGGACGATGCTGAACACGTCCGCAGGACGCGGCAGAACAATTTTGCCGGACTGGAATATTTCGAGCGGGCGTTCCGCGGCTTGAAGCTCGAATTCATCCCGTCGGCGGCCAATTTCATTCTGGTCCGCGTCGGCGAAGGGCAGAAAGTTTTCGAGGCGCTGCAGAAGCAGGGCGTGATTGTGCGCCCGATGGGCGGCTATCAATTGCCGGAATGGATCCGGATCACCATCGGCACGCCGCAGGAAAATGAGCGGTGCCTGAAGGCTTTGAATGACGCGCTGGCGGCCGGCGGACAGGCAAGGAAATCCGGCTGACAATTTACCGAGAAATGTGGGAACGATGGCGAATTTTGCCCCACAAATAAACCGCGAGCGCCGTTAAGCCGCCGGCGATGTGACTGGCCGGGACGAGGGCCAGCGAAGGATCCGGGAAATTCACAAAAATGAATCGGCCTGTCATCGTCTCGTACATAATCTTGCCAACGGTCGCCATCAAAGCAGCAAGGCAAATCCAACGCCATGCGCCCTTTTCCGCCAGCCCGTGGAGCGTGAGAAAGACGACCGCGGCGGTCGCGACACCGGACAATCCGCCGCAAATTTTAAGCTGCGGTTCCCATGCGAGCAGCGTGATTCCGATGACCAATGGCGAAAGTGCGCACAGCCACCCGAAGTTGGGGTAACCGCGACTTTCAATCATCCAGCCGGCTATGCCGAGCGCCAACGTGTCGTAAAGAAAATGGCCTGCCGAAAAGTGCACCCATTGTCCGGTGATCAGCCGCCAAAGCTCCCCGCCAAGAATGGCCTGCCGGTCATAAACCAATGCAGGATGGATGCGGGGGAGAAAGTACACCACCACTGCCGCACCGATCATGGTCAGCGTGACGACGGGAATCCGCCGCGTCAAACGGACTTGGTTCTGCGCGACCACAAGAAAAACGCTCCCATGCCGGCGACCAGAATCAAATCCAAACCGCCCAGGCCTGCGGCGCCCTTGTAACCGGGCTTCGCAACAACCTTGAATTCCTCGGGCGAACTTTTCACCCGTTCCTTGAAGAGGTTCAGTTGTTCCTGGAGATTGGAAACCAGATTGGTGGCGGCCTGATTAAAACCGCGTTCGCTGTCGATTCGTAATTGTTCGCTCAAATTCACCGGCGTGGCCGAGGCTTTGATCTGGCTGATGCCGGGTGCACGAAACAGCAGCTTGCGGCTGGCAATGTCATACACCACCGCATCCATCATGGTTTTGGTGTCGTTCTTTTCGCCTTGAATGACATAAGCGCCCACCACGGTCCAGTACGTCATTGACAGCAACCCTTCGTCCGTGAATTGCACCTGGTCGTAGGAGAGCAAAACGATCTCGTCAACCCCGAACATGGACCGAAGCTGGTCGAGATTGGCGAAGCTGCCACGAGGGGTGACGTAGGCCGAAGGAATTAATTCGATGGATTGCACAAAAGGCAGCTTTTTGAAATTATCGCTGACCTTCTGCATCAACGCCATTTTCTGCTTCTCGCTGAATTGTGCATCCTCCGTCGGAATTAAAATGTTGCCACGTGTCTGTGATTGCTGCTCCGGTACAAAGGCAATGCCCACCTTCAAAGGCAGCGACAATACCGGAACCGTTGGCGCGTCCACGTGTTCGGATTGGTTTGGATAGAGGTACTGCATGACGCTGGTGGCGCGATGGTGGCTGACACCGAACATTGCGCAGCCGGCCACGAGTGCGACCGCCGCCGCCGTGATTATTTTGAAGAGCGATGAATTTGTGGGTTTCATGCGGAACAGAATAGCAAAACTGCCGAAAAAGGCGTCAATTGATAAATTTTGAACCGATATTGGTTTAAATGATGGGCAAAGCGTTCAATTTGCAAAATCCACGTTCGGCACGTCCCGGACCGACGGCGGCACGCTGAAAAAGTCACCTTCCGATTTGAAGCCGAACATTCCGGCGACGAGATTGCTCGGGAAGGTTTCGCATTTGTTGCGGTAGTCGCGGACGTTGCCGTTGTAGAACCGGCGCGCAGCTTGGATCCGGTCCTCGGTGTTGACGAGTTCCGTTTGCAGCTTGAGAAAATTCTGGTCGGCCTTGAGCTGCGGATAATTTTCCACCACCACGAGCAGTTGTTTCAGCGCGTCCACGAGCTGGACTTCGTCGCGGGACTGGTCGGCCACCGGGCCGTTGTTGGCGGCACAGCGGTTGCGGAGTTCCGTCACGCGCTCGAACACCTCGCGTTCGTGCGCGGCGTAGCCTTTGACCACGGCCACGAGATTCGGGATGAGGTCGTAACGGCGCTTCAATTCCACGTCCACGTCGCTCCACGATTCGCGGATGTAATTGCGCAGGGCGACGAGCGCGTTGTATTGCGCCAGTACGTAGACCGCCGGCAACACAACGACGACGAAGATAACGATGAGAATGGGTATCATGTGTTTGTGAACAGGTATTCCGGCAAGAGTTTGCGAATTTCAATGAGACGCGAAAGATTTACTTCAACCTTTTCCGGGCGAAGCCAATCTTCAAAAAGCACTGCCACAGCCGTGCCTCTGATTTCAATGGTCAAATCTTGATTTGCCAACAGATATTCCATCATCTTGGGATGGCACACGTCAAAAGCAAATTTTTTGTCCGCAGAACGAACGCGGAATGCGTGCGAAAATTCCGCCGATTCAAAGGTGATGTGTGATACGCCCAGTTCCTCCGCGAAGCGGGATTCAATTTTTTCGTGTGAGATAATCATGTCGGGGAAATTCGTTTTCATTTTCAAAACGAAGGCGGACCAGTAATAGTTATATTGCCCGGCCGCAAAAGTGTAATCGAAGACAGTGACGGGAAATCCCAAATGGTTACCGTAGAACACATTGTATGCGTAACTGATGTCGCCGCGCCTTAACCAGCGCAGAAATGAATAATTTTTCGCGAGTTCGAAATCGCTCTTTGGGCTGAAGTGTAGTTTCAATTTCTTGGCGAGTGCGGCCAAATCTCTCCGCCGTTGCTCTTCCGGGTCGGGTTTGCTGGGCAAAAAGCGTGACAAAACGACTGCGATGATAACGATAATTATCGCCATTATCACTTTTGGCACAGCATCATTGTTCATTTTTTGTGAACAGGTATTCCGGCAGGCGGGAGCGGATTTCCACCAGCCGCTGCAAATTGGACTCGACTTGTTCGACCGAGAGGCGGGTGTTGAACGCGAGCGCCAGCACCTGATTTTCGATTTCGACGCTCAAGTCGCGATTGGCCAGCAGGTATTCGATCATCTTCGCGTTGCAAACGTCGTAGGCGAATTTTTTGTCCGGCGACCGCACGCAAAAGGCCTTGGAAAACTCGGCGGACTCGAACTTGATGTCCTGATACCCGAACACCTCGGCGACTTTGGTGAAGAAATTTTCGCGCCGGATGGTCAGGTCGGGAAAAACCGCGGGTAGCGTCAAAATGAAAAAAGAAAGGTTGTGCTCTTCTCTGCTTTTGCCGGAACCGGTCGTGTAATGATAATCAAACGCGAGAATTTCATTCTGCTGATAATTTCCCGAAAGCATGTTGTTGGCGTAACGGTTTTCGCCCTGGGCCAGTTGTTTGAGAAAGCCGTACCGGTCGGCGAGTGCGTAATCTTTCGCCGCACTGAAATTCAGGCCCAACCGTTGGGCCAGCTCAAACAGTCCCTCCCGCCGTTTGCGCCCCTGAATCATGCTGTAGATGGAGCCGATTGCGGCAATGATGAGCACCATCACAATCAGAAATAGCATTGCAAATGGGATTTGGGTTTGCACAAGGTTGTTCTAATCCAAAGCTGCGGGCCGGGCCATTACAATTTCAGCCGTTTTCTCCATGCGCATTTTTCCTTTTCCCTTCTGCCATTCGCCTTCATTTTAACGGCGTGGAATTGACCGCCGCAGAAATCCGTGAGGCCGTCAAGCTTGCCCTTGCCGAGGACATCGGCAGCGATGACGCTACGACCCTGGCCACCGTGCCGGAGACGGCGTCGGCCAGTGCGCTCGTGCGTGCGCGCGAACCGCTGGTCGTGGCCGGGCTTGCCTTCGCCGAAGCGGCGTTTAGTGAACTTTCGTCCACCCCACCGAAATCTACGAATGACAAAAAACCGGGGACCCGGTTCGTTCGCCGGTCCGAAATCTCAACGCTCAAAATTGAACGCCTCGTTCAAGACGGCCAGCGTGTCCGGGAGGATGAAACGCTGATGAAAATTTCCGGCCCGGCCCGCGCCCTGTTGAGCGCCGAGCGCGTCGCGTTGAATTTCGTCCAGCGGCTTTCCGGCATCGCCACGCTTACCGCGCAATTTGTCGAGGCCATCAAAGGGATTCCCGCGCAGATTCTGGACACGCGCAAAACCACGCCCGGCTGGCGGCGTTTCGAAAAATATGCCGTCATGTGCGGTGGCGGGCACAACCATCGCCTTGGCCTGTTCGACATGGTGCTCATCAAGGACAATCACCTCGCGGCGCTGCGCGGTGAAAAACCGAATGCCATCGCCGCTGCCGTCCGGCGTGCGCGCGAAAAGTTTCCCAAACTGAAAATTGAGGTCGAAGCCGACACGTTGGAGCAGGTCGAGCAGGCCGCCGGGGCGGGCGCGGACATCATTTTGCTTGATAACATGAATCTGATTCAACTGCGGCTCGCGGTGCAGAAAGTCAAAGGCCGCATGAAGACCGAGGCCAGCGGCGGCGTGAATTTGGCGAACGTCCGCGTGATTGCCGGGACCGGCGTGGATTTCATTTCCATCGGTGCGCTCACACATTCCGCGCGCGCCGTGGACATTGGCTTGGATTTTGAGCAATGAACAGAAACCCCGAACACCGAACATTCAACATCGAACATCGAATGGATGCGGGCCGGCGTGCCTTCAAAATTGGATGTTGGGAGTTCGATGTTGAGTGTTGGGAGTTTTCCATCTCATGACCACCGACGCCAAGATTCTTACCGCATTGCGCGCGAATTCCGACGGGGTGTCGGGCGCGGAAATTGCCGAGCAATTGGGCGTCACCCGCGCGGCGATTTGGGGACATATCGAGGAATTGCGCCAGCTCGGCTACGACATCGAGGCCAGCCCGCATTTCGGCTACCGCCTCGTGAGCGCGCCCGACGCGCTGCACGCGGACGATTTGCTCGCGCGCCTCGGCCAAACGAAAGTCGTCGGGCGCGACATCCACGTGTTCGAGCAGACGACTTCGACCAACGACGTGATTGAAAGGCTGGCGCGCGACGGTGTGAAGGAGGGTGCCGTTGTTTTTGCGGAATCGCAAACGAAGGGCCGGGGCCGGCTCGGTCGCGCGTGGATGTCGCCGGCGCGAAAAGGGCTTTGGTTTTCCGTTTTGCTGCGACCGGATTTGCGTCCGCAGGAAACCACGCGACTCACCGTCACTTCCGCCACGGCTCTGCGGCGCGCGATTCAATCCGAAACCGGTCTGGACCCGGAAATCAAATGGCCGAACGACATTTTGATTCGCGGCCGGAAAGTCGCGGGTATCCTGACGGAAATGAGCGCGGAGTTGGATCGCGTCAAGCACGTCATCCTCGGCATCGGCGTGGATGTGAACCTGGTCGCGAACGAATTTCCGGCAGAACTGCGCAAGACGGCAACATCGCTGAGAATCGAATCCGGCAAGGTCATTTCCCGGCCGGAGCTGGCAACGGCCATTTTGCGCGAACTGGATCGTGATTACGCACGCGTCTGCGGCAACTTGTTTGCAAACGTGGCGGACGAGTGGGAAGCGCATTGCACGACGATTGGCCGCGCGGTGACGATCCAAATCGGCGGGCGGCGCGTGAGCGGCCGGGCGGAGTCGCTGGATGACGACGGCGCGTTGTTGTTGCGAACCGAACATGGACATTTGGAACGCATCACCGGCGGGGATGTGACCTTGGAAAAGTGAACCGCGGATTGCGCGGACTTCACGGATTAAATTTCAAAATTGCTTTTTTATCCGCGTCATCCGCGTAATCTGCGGTTAAATGATTCTGCTCCTGGACATCGGCAACACGAACACGCACCTCGGCCTGGCCAACGGCCGGCGTGTGATGAAGCACACGAACATGCCCACGTCGCTTTGGTTCGGGGGCGCGGCGGGAAAGCGGGTGAAAAAATTTGTGGGCCGCGCGAGCCTGGAAGGCGCGGCGGTGTGCAGCGTGGTGCCGCGCGCGACGCCGCATGTCCGCAAGACGGTCCGCCGGCTTTGGAATCTGGATGCATTCGAACTCACGCAAAAAACCCTTTGCGGCGTGGGCATTGATTATCCGAAGCCGGGCACGATCGGGGAAGACCGCCTGGCAAACGCCGTGGCCGCGCGCCAGCGCTTCGGCGCTCCGGTGGTGGTGGTGGATTTCGGGACGGCAGTAACGTTTGATGTCGTCAATCGCGCGGGCAATTACGCGGGAGGCATCATCGCGCCGGGTCTGGCGGCGATGACGGATTATCTGCACGAGAAAACGGCGTTGCTGCCGCGCGTCAAGATCCGCGAAGTGAAAACTGCGGTTGGCCGGAGCACGGAGCAGGCGATGCTCATCGGCGCGGTACACGGTTATCGCGGGCTGGTTCGCGAATTGATCGCCGAGTTGAAGCGCGAATTGAAAGTGAAACATTTGCCGGTGGTGGCGACGGGCGGTTATGCGCGATTGATCACGGCACGTTTACCGGAAATTTCCGCCGTGGAACCGGCATTGACACTCACAGGCCTGTGGCTCGTCTGGCTGAAGCAAGGCGCACCCGCTGTTTCCGGGAAATTCTCAACGGACCGATAAAAATTGGCCTTTCGATTGCTGTAAGTTCGATCTGAACCGCCGCGCGGAAGGGGCTTTCCCTGAAAATGCATAACGTACTGCAGAAGAAAATCCTGGTCGTTGACGACGAACCGCTGGTGGCCGACGCGGTGAGGATGATGCTCACCTTCGAAGGCCATGAGGTGGTCACCGCCAGAAATGCGCAGGAAGCCCTGGCTTTGTTTGAACCGGGCAAATTCGACCTGGTGATCACGGATTACGCGATGCCGGGGATGAAGGGAGACGAGTTGGCAGCCGCCATCAAGTCGCGTGCGCCGGGCAAGCCGGTCATCCTGATTACCGCCTATGCGGAGATGCTCAAGGCTTCAAACGTGCCGCTCGGCGCGGTGGATCACATCGTCAGCAAGCCGTTTCGGCTCGACGATCTGCGGGCAGCCATCAACAACACGACAAACTTTTGAACGAATGGCACGGCCATTTGCAATTGACCACCGCGAAAATTCCGTGGGGGATGAAATTATTCAAGTTGCCGCTGCCCGGTTCCGAATATTGGGAAAATCCGTAGTGCGGGGATTCATTCCGCGATTGCCCCTTCGCTCAACTTTCCGCAAAATCACGGCTCTATGTCGAGCAGCCGCAGGCAATATCCGTTTCATTTGATCGAGCCCAAATGGCAGCAATTTTGGAACGAACAGCAGACCTTTCGCGCTTGGAATCCAGGTGAAAAAATTCCAGAGCACCACCCTTTTGCCAGGCGCCATGGCGCCGATTCAATGGTGGCCGGCAAGGTGGCCGACTGCAAAGTCCCCAAATTTTACATTCTCGACATGTTTCCCTACCCATCCGGCGCGGGCCTGCACGTCGGCCATCCGGAAGGCTACACCGCTACCGACATCCTCGCGCGCTACAAGCGCGCGCTCGGTTTCAACGTCCTGCACCCGATGGGTTGGGACGCCTTCGGCCTGCCCGCCGAGCAATATGCCGTCAAGACCGGCCAGCACCCGCGCCAGACGACCGAGGCGAACATCGCCACGTTCAAACGGCAGATTCAATCGCTCGGCTTCAGTTACGACTGGTCGCGCGAACTCGCCACCACCGACCCGGATTATTTCAAGTGGACCCAATGGATTTTTCTGAAGCTCTACAACTCGTGGTTCAATCCGGAAACGAACAAGGCCGAGCCGATTGAGACGCTGAAGTATCCGGCTGGATTGCATTTGCCATTTTTAACTTCCGACAAAACCGAACTCGAAACTCTCGAATTAAATCGGCGAACATTTCGAGATTCCAAACGCCTCGCATTTGTCAAAGAAGCCCCTGTTTGGTGGTGCGAACAACTAGGAACAGTTTTGGCCAACGAAGAGGTTGTTGATGGCAAAAGCGAAGTCGGGGGATTTCCTGTTGTTCGCAAACTGATGCGTCAGTGGATGCTTCGCATCACCGCTTACGCCGAAAAACTTTTGACTGATTTAGATTCGATTGATTGGAGCGATTCGCTCAAGGAAATGCAGCGCAACTGGATTGGAAAAAGTGAAGGAGCATACGTCAAATTCAAATTGGAAGGTTGCGCCACACAAGTCGAGGAAACGAAAGAAAAATCAGCCGAGTCTAATCCAGACATAATCGATTGGGATGCAATCGAAGCTGATATTCAATCGATCAACAATCAGAAAAGGGATTCAATTTGGGTTTTTACAACTCGCCCCGATACTTTATTTGGAGCGACTTATATGGTGCTCGCACCAGAAAATTCAGACGTTGACCAAATCACAACTCCCGAACAGCGTGACGCGGTTCAAGCTTACAAAGCGGAAGTTGCAATAAAATCTGACCTTCAGCGAACTGACCTCGCTAAGGAAAAGACCGGCGTGTTCACCGGCGCCTACGCCATAAATCCCGTCAATGGTAAAAAGATCCCCATCTGGATTGCGGATTACGTTCTCGCCAGCTACGGCACCGGCGCCATCATGGCTGTGCCGGCGCATGACGAACGGGATTTTGAGTTCGCGAAAAAATTCAACCTGCCGATCAAACAGGTTGTGCGAATTAATCAACCGGTCGAACCGATTGATCTGGGTGGCGGCAAAAAGGGCGGGGTTATCCTACCCCCGCTGACAAAAGCGTTTTGTGATGAAGGGATCGCAATGGGTTCTCCAAGCCCTGGCTGGGGTCTACATCGAAAAGCAGGAGAACCACGAATTGTGCCGCCGGATATCAATGGACTTCCCACCGCCGAAGCCAAAAAGAAAATCACCGCCTGGCTGGAAGAAAAAGGTCTCGGCAAAAAGACCGTCAATTACAAACTCCGCGACTGGCTGTTCAGCCGGCAGCGTTACTGGGGCGAGCCATTCCCGATCGTCTGGAAGAGAGATCCCGCCGGGAATTTGTACCACGAAGCCCTGCCCGAAACCGCGTTGCCGGTTTTGCCGCCAGCGCTCACGGATTACAAACCGACCGCCACCGGCGAACCGCCGCTCGCCCGCGCGAAAGATTGGGTAAACCTTCCCGATGGTTCGCTGCGTGAGACAAACACGATGCCGCAATGGGCCGGTTCCTGCTGGTATTATCTGCGCTTTCTCGACGCGAAAAATCCAAATGCGTTCGTTGGCAAGGAAGCCGAATCGTATTGGATGGGTTCCCGAGAACCCAGATCCCAGACCCAAGACCCTAAATCCACGCCTGGCGTGGATTTATACGTCGGCGGCACGGAACACGCCGTCCTCCATCTGCTGTATGCAAGGTTCTGGCACAAAGTTTTGTTCGATCTCGGTTTCGTCTCAACACCCGAACCGTTCTTCAAACTCGTCAATCAAGGCATGGTGCTGGGCGAGGACAACCAGAAGATGTCGAAATCGCGCGGCAACGTGATTCCCGTGGACGTGCCGGTGCAGGAAGTGGGTACTGACGCGCTGCGTCTTTTTGAAATGTTCATGGGTCCGCTCGAAATGGTCAAGCCATGGAGCACCAAAGGTGTCGAAGGCGTTTATCGCTTTCTCGGCCGAGTGTGGCGATTGTTCGTGGACGAAAAAAGTGAAACAGAATTCGAGCAGGCGGAGACAACCGAGCCGCAAAAAGGCGCAGAATTGCTCAAAAAAATCCAACTCAGCGGTTCGATTCAAAATGTCGAACCAGCGCCCGCACAGTTGAAGACCCTGCACGCCTGCATCAAAAAGGTGACGGAGGACTTGGACGGCTTGCGTTTCAACACGGCGATTTCCGCGCTCATGGTATTCGTGAACGAGGCAATGACGTGGAAGGCGAAGCCCATTTCGGGGCTACGTGATTTTTTGATTTTGCTCGCGCCCTTCGCACCGCACCTGGCGGAAGAATTGTGGGACAAACTTGCCACTCGTCACTTGTCACTCGCGTATGCGCTGTGGCCAAAGTTTGATGCTGCTCTGCTGGTCGAAGACACGCTGGAAATTCCCGTCCAAGTCAACGGCAGGTTGCGCGACGTTATCAGAGTCCCGGCCAACGCCGACAACGCCGCACTGGAAGCCGCCGCCAGGGCATCGGAGAAGGTCCAGCAATTCATCGCCGGCAAGGCAATCAAGAAAGTCATCGTCGTGCCGAAAAAACTGGTAAACATCGCGGTTGACTGAAAGTTGTAGGAGCCGACGTGAGGAGGCTCATTCTTATGTAGAAATTTTGAGTCTCGTTACCTCGACTCCTACGAAATTTCACGGCCTTTCTCCACTAGCCAATATCGTTTGGAAATGCGGCGGCTGTTCTTCGCGGGCGACCACGCCGATTTCAATTTTTTTGAAGGCCGCCTCCTCCAACCAGCGCTGCAAGTCACTTTCGGCAAAACCCGGCCAGCGGTCGCCGTAAAGTTCATGTGCCTTGTCGAAGTTATGCTTTAGCAAATCCAGAATCAAAATCTGCCCGCCACTACGCAAAATCTTGTGCGCGGCGGCAATGGCATCAGCAGGATCTTCGGCGTGATGCAATGCCTGGCTCAAAATCACCAGGTCAACGCTGTTCGCTTCAATAGGCGGCTTCTGCAAGTCGCCGAGGCGGAACTCCAGATTTTTCAGCCCGTTCTTTTTCGCCTTGGTCGCGCCGAAGGCTACGATTTTCTCCGAGTTGTCCACGGCGATGACTTTTTTGCAGCGGCGTGCGAGCAACTCGCTCAACAGGCCTTCGCCCGCGCCGAGGTCGGCCACGACGAGCGGCGGCAGAATGCGCAGCAGCAAATGTCCGAACGCCTGCCACGAACGCCCCGGGCCATAGACGCGGTCGAACCGGCCGGCAATCTGGTTGAAATAGACCTGCGCCTGCTCCCGGCGGCGGTTCAACACGCGCTTCAAATTGATCTGGTCGCCCGCGTGCTCGGGCAGTTCCTTCGCGCCGCGGATGGCCAGTTGGATGAATTCGCGTGCCGCGCCGTCCGCATCCGGGTCCAGCTTGTAGAACGTCCGTTTGCCGTCACGCCGCGATTGCACCAGTTCCGAATCCTGCAGCAGGCCGAGATGGGTGGAAATGCGCGACTGGCCGAGCCGCGTGATTTCCTGCAGCTCGTTCACGGAGAGCTCGTCCCGTTCCAGTAATGCCACGATGCGCAGCCGCGTCGGGTCGGACAAGGCCCGTAATGATTTCAGCGTCGAAGGCATGTCAATTGGTGCGCCAAAAATTCTCGAAAAACCGTTTGACGCGCGTCATTCCTGATATATCATCTTATCTTGATACGTCAATATGTAATTGGCGACCAAAACAACGCCTCTAAATTAAATGAGCAAAAACTTTATTTTTTCGTCGGAGTCCGTCGGCGAAGGCCATCCGGACAAGGTTTGTGACACCATTTCGGATTACGTGCTGGACGCCTGCCTGGCGCAGGACAAATACAGCCGTGTCGCCTGCGAGACCTACGCCAAGTGCAATCTCGTGGTGGTCGGCGGCGAAATCACAACCAAGGCCGAACTCGATTTCAACGCCATCGCGCGTCAGGCCATCCGCGACATCGGCTACACCCACGATGATGACGTTTTCCACGCCGACAAGGTGCTCATCATGAACGCCATCACCTCGCAATCGCCGGATATTGCGCAGGGCGTGGACGCCGTCAGGGCCGTCGGCAAGAAGAAGGCCGAACAGGGCGCGGGCGACCAGGGGCTGATGTTCGGCTACGCGACGAACGAGACGCCTGAACTCATGCCGGCGCCGATCATGTATGCGCACAAGCTCGGGCGCGCGCTCACCAAAATCCGCAAGAGCGGCCGGGTGGCGTGGCTCCGGCCTGACGCCAAGAGCCAGGTCTCGGTGCAATACGTCAACGACCAGCCGGTGCGCATCACCAATGTTGTCATCTCCACCCAGCACGCGCACGACGTGAAGCACAAGACCATCGAGGAATTTTGCATCGAGGAGATCATCAAGAAGGTTTTACCCCAACGCATGCTCGACAAGAAGACCCTGTTCCTCATCAATCCCACGGGGCGTTTCGTCGTCGGCGGGCCACAGGGCGACACCGGTTTGACAGGACGCAAAATCATCGTGGACAGCTACGGTGGCATGGGGCGGCACGGCGGCGGCGCATTCAGCGGCAAGGATCCCTCGAAAGTGGATCGCAGCGCGGCCTACATGGGCCGGTATGTGGCGAAGAACATTGTGGCCGCGGGCCTGGCGACCAGCGCGGAGATTCAATTCGCCTACGCCATCGGTTATCCCGATCCGGTCTCGGTTTGTGTAAACACGTTTGGCACAGGCATCGTGGCCGACGAGGAAATCGAACGCGCCGTCCGCGAAGTATTCAGCTTCAAGCCTGCCGCCATCATCAAGCAACTTAATCTCCTCCGCCCGATTTACGCCAAGACCACCAACTACGGTCACTTCGGCAAGAGCGACCCGGACATCACTTGGGAAAAGGCCGACAAGGTCAAGGACCTCAAGCGCGCTTTGAAATTGAACTGACACTCAACCCTCAACTTTTAACTCTCAACCGAATATGCCCGCAGTCAAACTTCCCCCTTCACGCGCGAAAATTGCCAGGGCCAATGGCAACGGCGCGAAACAGGATTATTACGTCCGCGACATCTCGCTCGCCGACCTCGGCCGCCGCGAGATTGAAGTGGCCGAGCAGGAAATGCCCGGCCTGATGTCCATCCGCGCCAAATACGGTCCCCAAAAGCCGTTTCGGGGTGTGCGCATTTCCGGTTCGTTGCACATGACCATCGAGACCGCCGTGCTCATCGAGACGCTGGCCGAACTCGGCGCGTCCGTGCGCTGGGCGAGTTGCAATATTTTTTCAACGCAGGACCAGGCCGCCGCCGCGATTGCGAAAACCGGCGTGCCGGTGTTCGCGTTCAAGGGCGAATCGCTGGAGGAATACTGGCAATTTACGCTCGACATGCTCACGCATCCGGGCAACCAGGGTCCGCAACTGGTCGTGGACGACGGTGGCGACGCCACACTGCTCCTCCACAAAGGTTATGAAATGGAGCTGGGCGACAATTGGGTCAATATGCCCGGTGACAGCCACGAAGTTTCCGTCGTCAAAAATCTTTTGAAGAAGTGTGCGAAGGAACGTCCCGGCTGGTTCACGCGGGCCGTCAAAGACTGGAAAGGTGTCAGCGAGGAAACGACCACCGGCGTGCATCGGCTCTACCAGATGCTCGAGGCCAAAAAACTGCTCGTGCCCGCCATCAACGTCAACGACTCGGTCACCAAATCGAAGTTCGACAATCTCTACGGCTGTCGCGAATCACTCGCGGACGGCCTCAAGCGCGCGCTGGGCGTGATGATTGCCGGCAAGACCGCCCTCGTTTGCGGCTACGGCGACGTCGGCAAGGGCTGCGCGCATTCGCTGCGCGGGTTCGGCGCGCGCGTCATCGTCACCGAAATAGACCCCATCAACGCGTTGCAGGCCGCGATGGAAGGGTTCAAGGTGACGGCCATCGAAGACACGCTCTGCGAAGCGGACATCTACGTCACCACCACCGGCAATTGCGACGTCATCACGCTCGAGCACATCCTCAAGATGAGGGATCAGGCCATCGTTTGTAACATCGGCCATTTCGACAACGAGATCCAGGTGGACCGCCTGAACAACGCAAAGGGCGTCAGCAAGGTGAACATCAAGCCGCAGGTGGACCGCTACGACCTGCCCGGTGACCATAGCATTTATCTGCTGGCCGAAGGCCGGCTGGTAAACCTCGGCTGCGCCGAAGGCCATCCGAGCTTCGTCATGTCGAACTCATTCACGAACCAGGTGCTCGCGCAACTGGATTTGTGGAAGAACAAGGACATCTACAAGGTGGGCGTCTATCGGCTGCCCAAGAAACTGGACGAAGAAGTTGCTCGGCTGCACCTGGAAAAAATCGGGGTAAAGCTCACGAAGCTTACCAAGAAACAAGCCGATTATCTGGGCGTGCCGGTGGACGGTCCCTACAAGCCGGAGCACTACCGGTATTAGCGCAGGACAGGCTTCCAGCCTGGGTCCAACCAACCGAGTCACGCAGAATGCCCAACCCGCGTTGATAACGGAGAGGAACAAGTTTGCCTTTTTGCCGACACGGCCTTTGCGCCGGCGCGCACCAAATCACAGTTGCAGTTTCCTCCGCCCGTGTTAGTTGTAATCCATGCGCAAGATCAGCTCATCGCAAAACGGTCGCGGCCTGACACGCCGTCAATTCATCCAGACCTCCACCGCGCTGGCCGGCACGGCGTTGCTCTCGCCGTGGGCGCTGGCCGAATCATCCACGGTGGGCAGCCCGGCTTCCGTGCGCACCGCCACGGATCAGGTGACGCTGGGCAAGACCGGCATCAAACTGAGCCGGCTGGGGTTCGGCACCGGCAGCGACAACGGCTACATACAAACTGCGCGGGGCAAGGACGAGTTCGTCAACCTCATTCATTATGCCTATGACCGCGGCATCACGTACATTGACACTGCCCAGGCGTATCAGACATTTGATTTGATTGCCGATGCCATCAGAGGATTACCGCGGGAAAAACTTTTCATCCAGTCCAAGGTGGACGGCCAGCCGGAAGACGTGCTGGCGGTCATTGACCAGCACCGCAAAACGTTCAACACCGATTACGTTGACAGCGTGCTCATTCATTGCATGACGCGCGGCCAGTGGACGGACGAATGGAAACGCGTCATGGATGGTTTCAACGCGGCCCGGGAACGGAAATGGATCCGGGCCAAGGGCGTTTCCTGCCACAGCCTGCCCGCGTTGCGCGCCGCCGTCGCCTCGGATTGGACCGAAGTGCACCTGGTCCGCGTGAACCCGCAGGGCGCTTACACCGATGGCGACAGCGGTTACTGGGGCAGCCGCCGCCATGACATCGCTCCGGTGATGAAGGAAATCAAAACCATGCACGCGAAGGGCCGCGGCGTGATTGGCATGAAAATCTGCGGCAACGGCACGTTCACCGACCCGGCCGACCGCGAGAAATCCATCCGCTTTGCCATGGCCTGCCGGGAGATTGACGCCGTGGTCATCGGCTTCAAAAGCCGACAGGAAATTGACGATGCCATCGAACGGATCAATCGCGCGCTGAAGGAAGTTTGATGTGCATTTGAAGGCGAACGGGAAACCCGTTCGCCGTTTTAATTCTCACAATTCCCGCAATGCCGATGCGATGGGCAGCCGCGCCGCGCGAATGGCCGGGAACAAGCCGCCAATCAAACCAATCACCGCGGCCCAGACCACCCCGCGCGCCAGCAATTCCGGTGTGACCCTGAAGGCGAACGTGATCTGGCTGAAGCTTTGCCAGTTCATCGTCGAGGTGTGGAAATTATTGAAGGCGAGATAGGCCAGGCCGCCGCCGACGGCGCCGCCGACCAGCGCCAGCACCAATGATTCAAACATCAACGACACCACCACCGCGCTGCCGCCGAAGCCGAGCGCCCGCAGCGTGGCGATCTCCCGCGTCCGCGCCGCGACTGCGCTATACATCGTGTTCAGCGCGCCGAACACCGCGCCGATGGCCATTAAAAACGCGATGAGAAAACCGAGTGTCGTAATCAACCGCGTGATGGTTTCGGATTGTTGGGCGTAATACTCGGATTGCCGGACAACTTTCACGCTCAATTGCGGATTCGAAGTCAATGAATCCTTGAACGCCTGAAACGCGCCCGGCGAATTGAGTCTCACGGAGACGGACTGAAACGAGTCACCGCGATTATACGCGTCCTGCAACACCTTCGCATCGGTCCAGATTTCAGATTCCGCAACACCGCCGTTGGCCGAAAAGATGCCGACGACCGGCCATTCGTACCGCCCTACTTTTATTTTCGAGCTGGCGTCCAGCCCGGCGAATTCTTCGGCGGCGCCGCGGCCGACGATCACTTCGTCCTTGCCCCAATCAAACATCCGGCCCTGGATGATTTTCAAATTGTCGCGCACCAGCAACGCCGCGGGTTCCACCCCGCGCAACGGAACGTTTGCATCGGTGCCGGTGGAGCGCTTGGGCAGGTTGATGATGACAAACAATTCCGCGGACGCGAGCGGGCCTTGTGCGTTGCGCGCCACGCCCGGGGCGTCGGCGATGACACGCGTCTCGTCGCGCCCGAAGCCGCTGACCATTTCGCTGTCCGCGCCGCTGCGCAAAACAATCGCACCGTCGGGCGCGCCGGAAACGGTCATGGCCTGCCGGAAACCCGCCGCGATGGAGAGCACGCCCACGAGCACGGCCACCACACCCGCGATGCCGATGATTGTGGCCGTGACCGCGCCGCGCCGTTGCGGAATGCTCATCAAGCCGAATTTCGTGATGGAAGCAATTTGGGAAAGCCAGTTGATGGGGCCGGCCATAATCAATCTCCAAAATTCAAGCACCAAACACCAGAGAAGCACGAACCTTCAAATCTCAAGCGTCCAAACACAGCAGTTTGGGGTTTGGTGATTGGAATTTCTCTGGAGCTTGGATGTTGGTGCTTGGATGTTTTCATTTCACATTCTCCTCAAGGCATCCGCGACACGCAGGCGCATGGCCTGCAGCGCGGGAAAGATTCCGGTGACGAAACCCAGCGCGACGCTGAGGCCCAGGCCGATGAGCAAGTCGCGCTTCGGGAAAAAGAACATGGGAAGCAGGCCGCCCGTGGGGTCACCGCGCGAAATCATCAGCCACGCCAGTCCGAGGCCGAGCGCTCCGCCCAGCACCGTGAGCAGGCACGACTCGGCGAGCACGAACGACACAATTTGCGCATTGGTGAAGCCAATCGCCTTGAGCACGCCCAACTCGCCGGTCCGTTCACGCACGGCCTGCGCCATGGTGTTGCCGGCCACGAGCAGGATGGTGAAGAACACCGCGGAAAGGATCGCCGCGACGATGAAGACGATGTTACCAATTGCCTTGGCCCAGCCTTGAATGAACGCGCCTTCCGGCTCCGTCTTGGTTTCCGCCGGCGAATTTTCAAATTCCTCATCCACCCGTTTGGCCACTTCCGCCGCTTGGGACGGGTCTTTGATGCGGATGGTGTACCAGCCGACCTGTCCCTTGCCCCAGGCCTGCCGCGCTTCGTCGAAGTAATCATAACGGAAGAACATCGGTGTCGTATCGGTCCCCTTGTCTTTCCCATCGTAAATGCCTACGACGTCAAATTCCCAGGTGCGGCTTCCGTCCGGCCTCGTCCAAATGGTTGATTGAATCGGGACCTTGTCCCCGATTTTCCAATGGAAGCGGTTCGCCGTCCGCCGTCCGACAATCGCCCCCGTCCACGTTGCCAGCCAGGCTTTCTCCTGTTCCGGCGGCAGGACGATTTCGGGATGCATCTTGAGAAATTTCTCCGGCTCGACGGGGTTTTGCATGAAGAAATTTTTCGGGTCCTGGTAAATGCCGCCAAACCAGGTCTGGTGCGTGGCGAAGTCCACGCCGGGGATCCGGTCCATCCGCGCTTCGTAACTGACCGGCAGGAGGTTGATGATGGACACCTTTTGGCGGACGATCAACCGGTCTGCGCCCGCCAGTTCCACGCCGCCGACCAGTGCCTGCTGGATCGCCGAAAGAAATCCGAACAGGACGAACGCCACGACAACGGACAGCAGTGTCAGCGACGTGCGCAACTTTTTCCGCTTCAGATTGCACCAGATGAGGTGAAAAAATTTCATTTCACCGGTTCATTGCTCAATTGTCCTTTGTCCAGATACACCGTCCGCGACGCGCGCGCCGAGGCGTGCGGATCGTGCGTGACCATGATGATGGTTTTGCCGTGCTCCCGGTTCAGCGCTTGGAGCAAGTCCAGGATTTCGTTGCCAGCCTTGCGGTCAAGGTCGCCGGTCGGTTCGTCGCAGAGCAGCAGCGTCGGGTCGGTGACAATGCCGCGGGCGATGCCCACGCGCTGTTGTTCGCCGCCCGAAAGCGTCCGCGGATAATGTTTCGCGCGATGCGACAGCCCCACCACCGCGAGCGCCGTTTCCACGTGTTTCTGCCGCTCCGTTCCGGAAAGGTGCGTCAGCAACAGCGGCAGTTCCACGTTTCGCTCCGCCGTCAGCACCGGCATCAGGTTGTAAAGCTGGAAAACGAAGCCGACGTGCCGCGCGCGCCACGCGGCCAGCCGGCGATCGGACAATTGATCGAGGCGTTCGCCGGCGACCGTGACCGCGCCTTTCGTCGGGCGGTCGAGGCCGCCGATCAAATTCAAGAGCGTGGTCTTGCCGGAACCCGACGGCCCCATCAGCGCGAGAAATTCACCGGCGGACGCCTGCAAATGCAGGTCCGCCAGAACGTGTATGTCTTCCGAGCCGCGATGAAAAACTTTTTCCACCCCGTCCACGTTCACCAGCGTACTGTTACCCTGAGCATTCATGATTTGCCCAATAGCGTTTCAGATTCGTGGTTGCGAAGCCAATTACAAAACGGTGACAAATTTCCATGCCTCACGGCTTTCCCTCTTTCACCTTCGTGCCATCGGTTAAACCGGCCGGCGCGTCCACGATGACCTTTTCTCCACCGGACACGCCGGCGCTCAACACCGAGTCGTCACCCTGCGTGTCGCTGACAGTGACCGCGCGACGTTCGGCGCGGCCGCCCTGGACGACAAACACCACGTCGCGCCCGTCCTGATTTTGCACGGCGCTTTTCGGTACCACCACCGCGCGGGCTGCCGTTGCTCCGCTGACACCGCGGAAGGCCACCTTCACCGACATGTCCGGCAGAATGCGCGGATCGAGCTGGTCGAAACCGACGCGCACTTTGACCGTGGACTTTTCCCGGTCGGCGGTCGGGATGGTGGCGATGACCTTGCAGGGAATTTTCCAGTCGGGATAGGCGTCCAGCGTCGCTTCGACCGGCTGGCCCGGCTCCACCCGGTTGATGTAGCTTTCGTTGACGTCAATTTCAATTTCCAGCGAGTTCATGTCCACGATCGTCCCGATGCCCGTGCGCGTGAAACCGCCGCCGGCCGAGACCGGCGAAATCATTTCTCCCGGCTGCGCATCCTTGGTGGTGATCACGCCGTCAAACGGCGCGCAGATGACCATGTCATCCATCTGCTGCTGCCACTCGGCCACCTGGCGTTCCGCGACGACGACGTCGAGCTTCTGTTGCGCCAGGTGTGCCTGCAACGCTTTGGCATTCGACTCGGCCAGGTCCAGGTCGGATTGCGACGCGATGTGCTGTTTGGCCAGCGCGGTCGTGCGTTGAAATTCCTGGTCCGCGTCCTTGAGTTGCGCCTCGGTCTCCGCCAGCGCGGCCTGCGCCGACGCCAACTGGGCCTGGGCCGTGTCCAGGCTGGCTTTGACATTGGAATCATCCAGCCGCGCCACGACCTGGCCGGCCTTGACCTTCATGCCCTCCTCGATAAGCACTTCCGTAACCTTGCCGGTGACTTTGGAGGAAACCGTCGCCTCGCGCCGGGCGGTGACGTAGCCGGAGGCGTTCAACACAGTTCGTTCTCCGTTGCCTCCGGTGGCATCGCGCGCCACCGCCGTCCGCACTGCGACGGCGTCCGAACCTGAATGCCACCAAAGCGCTGCGCACGTCACCATCAAAATCGCGGTCGCAGCAACGGCCAACCCCATTTTGGATTGTGGTTTCTGCGCTGCGCTGCGTTCGATCCGCAAACCATCGAGCGGAGGTTTGGCTGAACTCATAAACGTGTCCATGAAAAGCAAACCGGTTTTTGCCGTCGCGGTCAAGCCGTGGTCTGTGAAAACTCTTGGCTCGCATCCACAATAATTGGCGCGCGATAAACACGGTTCATCGGGCAAGATACCGATTATCGTTACGCCCTTGAACAGTTCGCCGTCATTGCGGAAGATGTGAAAACATGTTTCGCATGGGCATAGACCTGGGCGGCACGAAGATTGAAGGCATCGTCCTGGACGCCTCTGGCCGCGAACTTTTCCGCAAGCGCGTGGAGACGCAGCAGGAAAAAGGTTATGCCCACATCCTGAGCCGCCTCAAAGGGCTGTATGACGAACTGGCTACACACGTTCAACCACAACCACACACGTTCGGCATCGGCACGCCCGGAGCCATCTCGCCGCGCACCGGTCTGCTGAAAAATTCCAACACCGTCTGCATGAACGGCCAGCCGTTGAAAACCGACCTCGAACGGATGCTCGGTCGAAAAATCGAAATCCAGAACGACGCGAATTGTTTCGCCATGGCCGAGGCGCTGCACGGCGCGGGCAAAGGCCGGAAGCTGGTGTTCGGCGTCATCATGGGCACGGGCTGTGGCGGGGGAATTGTTTACCAGGGCGAGGTCGTCACCGGACCGCAGGCCATCGCCGGCGAATGGGGCCACATGTCCATCGCCCCGGACGGTCCGTTGTGCTACTGTGGTCAGCGCGGTTGCGTGGAGACGTACATCAGCGGCGGCGGACTGGAGGCGCGCTACGCCGAACAGTTCGGAACGAAACGTTCGTTCAAGGAAATCGTGAAGGATTACCAGGCTGGCGATACGAAGGCGGTGGCGTTCATGAAAATTTTCTTCCGCAACTTTGGCCGTTCACTCGCCAATCTCATTGACGTGCTGGACCCGGACGTGGTCGTGCTCGGCGGGGGCGTCTCAAATTTCGATGCGCTCTACACGGAAGGCGTCGCGGAAATCGCCCGGCACGTTTTCAGCGATTGCCTCGAAACGCCATCGTCAAACATCAGCTTGGTGATTCCGCCGGGGTCATCGGCGCGGCGCTGGTTGGGATTTAATGCATTGAGCGTAGGACGGGCGGCCCGCCTGTCTTCATTCATTCGGAGTCAGGCAGGATGCCTGACTTGCGTTTGAAAATGCACGGGAAGCCATTTATTTTTTCAATGTTCTACCAAAATTTTTCAATTCGTTCTTCAAGGTCAATTTTGTCAGGATTACCTTATATGAGCTATGGTGCTCAACGTTCCAAACTGACATTCCGCGGATGCCTTGAATGTGTCGTTTGGCTGCTACGGGCTGGCTTGGTATTTTATTTGGTAGTCTGCGTGGTCGTTGCAATTTTTCAACGGCGGTTCATCTACTTTCCTCCGGTCTATACGCCAGAACAGGTGGATCAAATGGCACAGGCGGCAGGACTCGAACGTTGGAAGAATACCGCCGGTGAATCCATCGGGTTAAAACGCCTGTCACCCAAACAACCAGCGGAGGGGCGGGTGCTGATTGTGGATGGCAATGCCACTACTGCGACCGGGTGCGCCCATTACGCGGACGCCATCCAGGGAATCGCCGCGTTCGATGTGTTCATTGTGGAATATCCCGGTTTTGCAGACCGTCCAGGCTCGCCGAGTCAAGGCAGTTTATTCCGCGCAGCTGATGAGGCGTTTCGCCTGCTCGTCACAAACGGGCCGGTTTGTCTGGTGGGCGGATCACTGGGCACCGGCGTCGCTGCGTATCTGGCTGGCACTTATCCCGACAAGGTTGCCGGCATGGTTTTGTTCGCACCATACAACCGCCTGACCGATGTTGCCCAAGCTCACATGCCGCTGCTTCCAGTGCATTTGATGCTCGTTGACCGTTTCCCCTCGGAAGATTACCTGCGCCATTATCATGGTCCGGTCGCAATGTTGGTAGCCGGCGAGGATGAAGTTATACCGGAGAAATACGGCCGCCGACTTTACGACGGTTATACCGGCCCGAAGCGGCTGTGGGAATTCCCAATGGATGATCATAAGTCGCTCATGGAACAGCTGCCGAACGTTTGGAAACAGATCATCATGTTTCTGCAAACCAACCAGCCTTCGAAAAGTAAATGAGTCGGTTTCCAAGCTGAGACTTTGCCGACGTAATCGTTTGGCGGGGACGCCTCGCCGAAGCGTCCGCCAAATCCGGCCGCGCGACCTTATCCCGGTCAGTTTTAGCGGGGTCACCTTGGATTTGGTAAATTTTTTTTGCCCATCTGTGCTCGCGCAGTCGAAAAAATATTCGGGCAAACTGGAATTGCGACTGCAAATCCAATTTCCCGCCTGTTATGGTGCGGACGTGATTACGTTGCTCATCGCCACGCGCAACGCCCACAAGGTGGGCGAAATCCGCGCCATCCGCGGCGACCGGTTTCAGTTTCTCACGCTCAACGATTTTCCCGGCGCGCCGAAAGTTGTCGAAGACGCCGCCACGTTCGCCGGCAACGCAACAAAAAAGGCCGTGGAACTTGCAAAGTGGCTGCAACGCCAATTCCCCAGCGCCCAGACGCCAGATGCCAGACCCGATTTCGTTCTTGCCGACGATTCCGGTCTGGAAGTGGATGCATTGAACGGCGCGCCCGGCGTGCATTCGGCGCGCTTTGCCGGGCTGGACCGGAGCGCAGACGGCTCGTCCGCGAATACCCCCGACGCGGACAACAACGCCAAATTGTTGCGCTTGCTCAAGGACGTTCCCCTGGAAAAACGCACCGCGCGGTTTCATTGCGTGCTGGCGTTGACGCCGGTGCTGACTGAAAAGATCGAAAATGCGTCGCCGGTCTGCTACGCGGATGAATTCGAGATGCAAACGGAGTTGTTCGACGGCGTTTGCGAAGGCCGCATCATTTTCGAGCCGTGCGGGAAGAATGGCTTCGGCTACGACCCACTGTTTGTGCCGGTGGGTTTCGAGCAGACGTTTGCCGAACTGGGCGAAGACGTGAAAAACAAATTAAGCCACCGCGCCAGAGCGCTGGAGAAACTGAAGGCGTTTTTACCAACTAAGTAGCGAGACGGACACACGACCAGATTGCCCCCCGGCCCTCTCCCATCCGATGGGAGAGGGTGTCGCGAAGCGACGGGTGAGGGTTACTTCAGCAGGCTTCCGAGTTGCAGCTTGCGCCGCAGCAAACCGTTGCTGGCGATCATCCGGAATTTCCCGCCCGGCGCGGGTTGGGTGTAAAACTCGCCGCCGGAGCATTCAACCATCAACGCGCCCGCCGCGATGTCCCACAAATTGATGGTGCGCTCGACGTAGGCGTCGAGGCGGCCGGAGGCGACGTAGGCCAGTTCGAGCGCCGCCGAGCCCATAATGCGGATTTTCAATGTGCGGCGGGAGAGCCGGTTCAGGTGCGGCAGGCTTCTCGCCAGGTTTTGTTTGCTCTTGGAAAAGCCCATGGCCACGACGGCCTCGTTCAGGTTACTGCGGCGGCTGACACGGACGATGCGCCCGTTCAGTCGCGTTGGCCCGCCGCGAATCACCGTCCAGAGTTCATCCGTGAATGGGCCGTAAATCACCCCCAAAACTGTGACATGTGACGGGTGACATGTGACATGGTCTCTTGCGCGACTTCGGCTGTCTTTCTTGTCACGTGCCACGTGCCACTTGTCACTCCTCGCCTGCAACGCAATCGAAACCGCCGCGTGCGGGATGCCAAAGAAATAATTCACCGTGCCGTCAATCGGGTCCACCACCCAGCGGTATTCGGCGTTCATTTCACCAGTGCAACCTTCCTCGCCGAGCAAGGCGACCTGCGGAAAGGCGGCGTGCAGAATGTGCTGGATGGTTTTCTGGCAGCGCACATCGAGTTCGAGCTTGATGTCGTGGGCGTCGGCGGCGTTGACGCGTTTGGGCGCATGCCAGTTATCGCGCATGAGTTTCCCGGCGGCGCGCGCGGCTTTGACGGCAGCTTTTTGTGCAGCGATTAAATTCACGCCAGAGTTGATGCCAGCAGAAAGGCCCGCGGTCGAGGTTTTTCAAGGAGTTTGATGCTGAGCGGGCAAATCCCAATTGTTCAGAAGATATTCCCCGCCCTCAGTGCCAATAGATACAAACTGCAACTGATTATTGGTTTCGCGCAGCAGATAATTCCCCGGCGAGTCTTCCTCGCGAATTTGTGCACCAACCAAATTATTGTCCCAGTCTTTCATGCCATAAGAGACGGCGTTGGTTGGATTCGAGGTCGCCTTCTGAAGAATAGCGCGGGCTTCGGCAACGGTCTGCCAACCGCCATCATCCAAAATCATTTCCAGCGCTATTTTTTGTTCCATGCTTGTGTTAAAGTAGGAACGTTCCTTCGCTAATTTCACTTCAATTTTCGGCAAGCAGAGATAAAACAATCCGGCAAAAACGATGCCGGCGACCGTCACGATTCCCGTCCGTTGCGGGAGTTTGGTTTTGTGTGTTTTGCTGGCGAACGCCAGAAGGCAAACCACCAGCAGGCCGGCGGCAAAAAGTCCGGCTCCCCAATTCAGCGCGATGGTCAACGCTCCGTGCTGGCTGAACAGGCGATTCTTTTGTTCTGAAAATGGCGTCCAGTCGAACCAGACATCCTTGCGCATGTCGGCGGGCGAAAGTGTCGCCGTCAACTCGGTAGCCACAGGCCAATCGCCGACCCATTGGTGCAGCAATGGATGAGCGATGTTCGGTCGCGTACAGCTCGCTACTTTGAAATGTGGCGCTGCCGCCCGCGACGTGCCAAACACATAAAGTTCAGCACTCAACGGGCCATTGTCCACGCCGGTCAGTCGCATCGGATAAACCGGTTTACTGGTCTTAAAGGTAAAGGAAAGCGGATGCGGCGTGCTGGTCTCATTACCGGCATTGTCGCGCCTGACTTTCGTGGCCACGAAGACCCAACCGTCCTTGACGTAGCTTTCAATCACCGGTTCGGCATTGGTCGGCACGGCGAATCCGTTTTCAGACAGCCACGTTTGCAGTGCCTTCGCATCGTGCGACGTGATGGTGGTAGTTTCAAAAACGCCGACGATTTTGCGGTCGAGAATGGACACGGCTTGTGCTGAAGAAACTGCCACCCCCTTCGTTTTCGCTGCGGAAAGTGCGGGGAGCAGTCCAGCTGCAAGAAAACCGAAAAACAAAATGACGAAAATTATGAAATCGACCGATGCGTATTTTTTCAAGAATGGAAACAGATAAATCAGTCCAAGGGTTATCAGTATTCCCAGATAATACCGTGGGACATTGTGGACGATTTGCGGCCGGAAAAGATATCCTAGTGTTGGGAACAATCCGGTTGTCGCCTTCTCGATGACCGGCTGGCTTGGCAATGGAACGACCCACGCGAAATTTGTTCCTGACCCCGTGAAGCGTGTTTCGATCACGAGCCGCTCGGTGCCGTTGGTATAACAGATCAACGCCCGCTGGTCCGGGATCGTTATTTTGGCGGGATAGGCAACGGGCGGAATCACCCTGCCGTCTGCCAGTGCCGTGACCGGCAGGAGCAAAAGAAGCAGCAATGAAGCAATTCGTTGCATTCTTGCCGGAGGCTTGTCACCGGCTGGTGAAAATGCAAAACAAATTTTCGCCGGCTGAAAAACCGGAATGGAGCGCCGGTCTCCGACCCGGCATGAAGCAGCGGGAAAACATCGAACATCCAACATCGAACGCCCAACATCCAATGAATGGTTCGAAGGCAAGAATTGGAAGTTCGATGTTGAATGTTGAATGTTGACTTGCAACCCGCCGTGCCGGAGGCCGGCGCTCCAGTTACGGAATGACTTCGTTGCGTCCGGCCAGTTGCTTTTCCTGTTCCTTGCGCTTTTGGTCGAGGAGATTTTTTTCAGCGGCTTCGACGACGTGGAGCAGGTTGGCGGCTTCCAGCAGGCGCGGCGCGGTGACGTAGTTCGCGCCGGCGGCGTAAAGCTTCGGGATGTCCTCCAGCAATTCGGCGTGGACGACAATTTTCGCGTCCGGGTTCAGTTCGCGCAGTTGCCGGAGCATTTTCAGGTTGTCCGCGCCCTTGAGCACGGTGTTGGGCAGCGAGCAGATGATGATTTCGCATTCTGCGATACCGGCGTGGAGCAACGTATCGCGCTGCGCGATGTCGCCGTAGGCAACGCGCAAGCCGCGTTGGCGAAGTTTTTCATAAACGTTCGGGTTGAAATCCACGACGACGATTTCCGTCAGTAAGTCGGAACGTTCCCGGCTGATTTCTTCAATTAACGAACTGGCTGTCCACGAAAACCCAAGCAGGCAGATGCGTTTCGGCTTTGCTTCGCCGCCGGTTTCGGGGGCGGTTTGGTCGAGATCGCGCAAATCCAGTTTGTTCAGCCACAGGGTGGCTTTGCGGAGCAGTAGATCGTTTTTTAGAATCGCGTAGGTCGAACCGATCGCAAGAAACGCGAAGGAAAAGGCCGCGATACCTATAGTATTTGATGAGACGTCGCCACTGGCCCTGCCGAGCGCGAGCAACACGAGGGAAAGCTCGCTCAACTGGCAAAGGTTGACGGCGGGCAACAGGCTGACGCGATAGCCCTGCCTCATGAAATAAAGCGGCGGGAAGACCGTCGCGAACCGGCTGGCCACCAGGAACAGACAAAAGAAAACCGTCCAGAGCAGATAACCCCACGTCGGCACGGGAATAGTCATGCCGAGCGCGACGAAAAAGAGCGTCACAAAAAAATCGCGGATGCTCGTGACCTTGGCCACCACATCGAGCGTGTAAGGGAACGTGGAAACCATCACGCCGGCGATGAGCGCACCCATGGCCGTGGACAAACTGAGCCAGCCGGCAAAACCGGCCATCGCCAGGCACCAGGCCAGGGCACCGACCAGCACCAGTTCTGGCAGGCGCGCCACGGCCCGGAACACCGGCGGCAACACAAACCGGCTGGCCAAAAATGCCACCGCCAGGAGCAGAATTACATTGCCGAAAGCCTGCGCCAGCGGACCGATAGCGGGATTTTTCAGGTTCGGCTGAAGGGCGAGGAACAGGATGACAAACAAATCCTGCAACACCAGCATGCCCAGCGTGACGCGACCGACGAGCGATTCAAGTTCGCGTTTGTCGTAAAGGATTTTGACGATGATGACCGTGCTGCTCATCGCTGCCGCCACGCCGAGGTAAAGCGCTTCCAATCGCGTTTCCGCCGGGCCAATCCAATCAAACACCAGCCAGCCGAGCAACACGCAACCGAGGATTTGCACCAGCGCGGTGACCGTGATGACCCTGCCCGCGCTCAACATTTTTTTGAGGTCAATCTCCAGCCCGATCATGAACAACAACAACGACAGGCCGATTTCGGAAATGGTCTGGATGTTGTGGGTGTTGGTGATCCATTGAAAACCGTGCGGGCCGATGACAAAGCCCGCGACGAGGTAAGCCAGCAGCACCGGCTGGCGCGCCACCTGTGACACCACCGCCAACACCCACGCGGCGATGATGCAAATGGCGATATCGCTGACGAGGCCTTGCTCCATGCGGCGGAAAATTAACCACGAAACACACAAAAGACACGAAGGATTTCACGGAATTCCCGCGCAGATTTCGTGTGGTTCGTGTATTTCGTGGTAAAAGAAATCAACCCAGAGCGGCCAGCGCGGAATTTACATGGTCGCGTTTGCCCTGCCACTCGGCGAGACGCTGCTTATGTTCCTCCAAAACGTTTGCCGGAACCTTTTGCGTGAAGTTCGGGTTGGCGAGCTTCTGTTCAATTTTCGCAATCTCGGCTTCGATTTTCTCCAGCTCCTTTTTCAACCGCGCCTTTTCCGCCTCGATGTCAATTAGACCTTCCAACGGCAGAAACAAATCACCCAACACGGTGCGCATCGTCAGCGTGTTTTTGCCTGGCTGATAATTTGCGCTCACCTCGACCGTCTCGGCATTGAGCAACAGCCGGAGCACTTCGAGGTCGTGCGCCGGCAACTCGCGCGCCGGTTTGAGGATGAATTTGACCTTCTTGTTCGCGGCAATGTTTGCAGTGCGGCGCAGGTTACGGCCTTGCGTGACAAATTCGTTGCGGGCTTCGATGTGCTTTTCGTCCTGTTCGGTCAGGCCATAGTGCGATTTGAAATCGTCGTCGAGCGGCTTCGGCCAGGGTGCGAACATGATGGTCTGGCCGCCCTGATTTTGTGGCATGTCCCCGGCATAACCCATCCCGTGCCAGAGTTCCTCCGTGATGAACGGCAGGAAGGGGTGGAACAACCGTAGCGTGTGCGAGAGAACGAAATCAATCACGGCGAGAGTGTTCACACGCGTAGCGGCGCTCGGAAGAGCGCCGGAAGATTGCGGCGAACTGCCGTTCGCCGCTACGGAGGACAACACGGCTTTGCTCGCCTCGACGTACCAGTCGCAATATTCGCTCCAGAAAAAGCGGTAAAGCGTCGCCGTCGCGTCGCTGAATTTGTATTCGGCGAACGCCGTGTTCATCTCGCGGATGGCCGTGTCAAGCTTGAGCAAAATCCATTTGTCATCGGACGTCAGAAGTCGCGGGTCAATCTCGCCTTGGATTTCGGCAGGTGAGGCGCCTGCCGATGCACCCGAGGCGGGTGCGCACCCCACCATCTGGCGGAAGCGGCAGGCGTTCCAGAGCTTGTTGCAGAAGTTGCGGCCCAGCTCGACGTTCTGTTCGTCGAACAAAATGTCCTGGCCGAGCGGCGCGCTGCGCATCGTGCCGAATCGGAGCGCGTCGGCGCCGTATTTGCCGATGAGATCGAGCGGGTCGGGCGAATTGCCGAGGCTCTTGGACATCTTGCGTCCCTGCTTGTCGCGGATGATGCCGGTGAAATAGACATTCCGGAACGGCAAATCACCCATGAACTCGTACCCGGCCATGATCATGCGCGCGACCCAGAAGAAAATGATGTCCGGGCCAGTGACGAGGTCGGTGGTTGGATAGAATTTCTTCAACGTCTCGGTCTGCGCCGGCCAGCCCATCGTCGCAAACGGCCACAGCCAGGAACTGAACCAGGTGTCGAGCACGTCGGGGTCTTGGGTGAAGCCAATTTTCTCCAACGCCTTTGCTTCGTGCTCGGAAAGCGTCGCAACCTCTTCAATACGGAAACCGTCAACTATCCCGCAACGTTTATCCCAATAAGAAATCTCTCCAGGAATATCGGAGAAGTTTATTTCCTGAAAAGGCTGGAGTGCTATGTTAGCGGCTCTCTTCGCTTGAACTTCAGGAGTATCATATGGCGCAAGGTCTTTCTTAACAATTTCAGCAGCTTTTTTGTCATTTTCAGTCCATTCGGACTGCGACTTAATTTTAATTTTGCGCCGCCACACCGGAATCCGGTGCCCCCACCAGAGCTGGCGGCTGATGCACCAGTCCTGGATGCTGCCCATCCAATGGTCATAGACCTTCGCCCAGCGCTGCGGGTGGAAGCGCATTTTCTGGTGGGGCGAGGCTACTGACGAGCCGGCTCGCGAGGACGCTCGCCCCACCGAATCTTCCTCCTGTTCCACGCAAGCGCGGGATTTTTCAACGCTCGGATATTTCAAAAACCATTGCTCACTCAGGCGCGGCTCAATTGGCACATCGGCGCGTTCGCTGAAGCCGACGTTATTGGTGTATGGCTCCTCCTTTTCCAGCGCGCCAAGTTCAGTGAGTTTTTCCACAGCAACCTTGCGGGCCTTGAAACGATCCAAACCATTCAAATCCTTCCCAGCCAACTCATTCATATGTCCGTTGGCGGTAATGACCTCAATTTGCGCGAGCTTGTGCCGCTGGCCGATTTCGAAGTCGGCTTTGTCGTGGGCGGGCGTCACCTTGAGCACGCCGGTGCCGAACTCGAAATCCACGTGCTCGTCACCGATGATGGGAATGAGTTTCTTTTCGCGCGGCAATTCCGCTGGCAACGGGCGGACCACATGCTTGCCGATAAATTTCGCGTACCGCGGGTCTTTTGGATTCACCGCCACGGCGGTATCGCCGGGGATTGTTTCCGGTCGTGTGGTCGCAATCGTCAGAAAAGTTCTAGGAATTTCCGCAACCTCCACCCTAAAATAATAGAGAACCCCACTTTGGGGTTTCATGATGACTTCCTCGTCGGACAGCGCGGTGAGCGAGGCGGGGCACCAGTTCACCATGCGTTTGCCGCGATAGATGAGGCCCTTTTTGTAAAGCTCGACGAACACCTTCTGGACACAACGCGAATACTCCGGGTCCATCGTGAACCGTTCGCGCGTCCAATCGCACGAGCAGCCGAGCTTCTTGAGCTGGCTGATGATGATGCCACCGTGTGTTTCCTTCCACTCCCACGCGCGCTCGATGAATTTTTCTCGCCCCAGATCGTAGCGCGTGATCTTTTCCTCCTTTTTCAATTTCCGCTCGAGGACCATGTGCGTGGCGATGCTCGCGTGATCGGTGCCCGGCAGCCAGAGGACTTCCTTGCCGTCCATGCGCGCCTTGCGGGCGAGGATGTCCTGAATCGTGTTGTTGAGCACATGCCCCATGTGGAGCATGCCGGTGATGTTCGGTGGTGGGATGACGATGGCATACGCGGGCTTCTTCGAGTGCGCGTCGGCGACGAAGCACTTCCGGTCGAGCCAGAACTGGTACCACTTGTCCTCGACAGCTTGCGGTTCGTAGGCCTTGGGAATTTCAGACATAATCACCAGGGAAACATTCAACGCTCAACATTCAACACCAAATGCCCAACGAACGAAATTCGATGTTGGGCGTTGAATGTTGAATGTTCGACGTTTTTCACTTCAAGTCGTTGTGCCAACACGCCAAGCTGGATTCACTTCTTCAACAGCGCATACTCCATCGAATCCACCAGCGCCTGGAGGCTGGCTTCGATGATGTTCTCGCTCACGCCGACGGTGCCCCACTCGCGTCGGCCATCGCTGGATTCGATGAGCACGCGCGTCTTGGCGGCGGTGCCGGTGGCGCTGTCGAGAATGCGCACCTTGTAATCCGTGAGCGTCACGCGTTTGAGTTGCGGGAAAAATTTAACCAGCGCCAGCCGCATCGCGCCGTCGAGCGCGTTCACCGGGCCATCGCCATCGGACACAGTCTGCGCGCGCTGATGGCCGACGCTGACCTTGATGGTGGCTTCGCAGACGGAATCCTTGCTGTCGCGCCGCATGGAAACGTGGTAGGCGTCCACGCGAAACGAAGGCTCGCGATGCTTGAGCGTCTGGCCGATGAGCAGCGCCAGCGACGCCTCGGCAGCTTCAAATTCATAGCCTGCGTGTTCCAGCTCCTTGATGCGATTCAGGATGGCCTTCAACTCCGGCGTGTCGTTGGTGAGTTTGAAGCCGAGTTCCTGCGCCTTCATCACGATGTTGCTGCGGCCCGCAAGGTCGCTGATGAGCACGGTGCGCTGGTTGCCGACGAGCGACGGATCAATGTGCTCGTAGCTGGCCGAGATTTTCTGGACGGCGTTGACGTGCGTGCCGCCCTTGTGCGCGAATGCTGCTGAACCGACCCACGGCTGGCGCGGATTGTGCCGCGAGTTTGCAATTTCGTCCACGAACTGTGAAAGCTCCTTCAGCTTCGGCAATGATTTCGCGGGCACGCAGGTTTTCTTCAGCTTCAAGGCGATGCACGGGATGATGCTCGTCAAATTGCAATTGCCGGTGCGTTCGCCGTAGCCGTTGATGGTGCCCTGCACGTGTACGGCGCCGGCTTCGAGCGCGACCAGCGCATTGGCCATGCCGAGGCCGATGTCGTCATGCGTGTGGATGCCGACTTTGCAACTGAGTTTGCCGATGGCGACCTTCGTGATGGCGGCGATTTCGTCCGGCAGACAGCCGCCGTTCGTGTCGCAGAGCACGATGAAATCCGCGCCCGCCTTTTCCGCCGCCTGCCAGGTTGCGACGGCATAATCGGCGTCGAGTTTGTAACCGTCGAAGCAATGCTCGGCGTCGTAAATGACAAATTTGCCGTGGTCTTTGAGGAAGCGCACGGTGTCGCCGATCATCGCGAGATTTTCCTCCGGTGTGCAGCGGAGGACCTCCTTCACGTGCAGCATCGAAGTCTTGCCAAAAATCGTCACGACCGGCGTGCCGGCTTCGATGAGCAGGCGCACCTGGTCGTCCTGCTCAACGGACACACCCTTTTTGCGCGTGGAACCGAACGCGGCGAGCCGCGCGTTCCTGAATTTTCTCCGTTTGGCCTCGGCGAAAAATTCGATGTCCTTGGGATTGCTGCCGGGCCAGCCGCCTTCGATGTAATGGACCCCGAACGCGTCGAGCTTCTCGGCGATGCGGAGCTTGTCCGCCACCGAGAAATTGATGCCTTCACCCTGCGAACCGTCGCGCAGGGTCGTGTCATAGATTTCGACCTGGGGTTTCATAAAATGCCCGTGAAAAAACGGCCGACAATATCCCTGAAATGGGCGGCACTGGCAAATCCCAAAACAGGGAATCGACAAGCAGTCTTTTTCTATTGCCGGCGTTGCCAGAGCCGGTGCTGATTTCAGGCAGGAATGTTCTCCGAACGCGGGGCGGAACCCGGGCAGCGCCCGCAAAATGTCCGACGTAAACTTATCTTATTATTATTATTACATTTTTAGCTGTTTGCTAACAATTGCGTGACAGGGGGTTTGGCGGCGGGTAAACTGTTTCCCAATACTTCAGGCATTATATGAGCACACAAACTCACTTCGCGCTGCCCCAGGCCGACATTCCCAAACAATGGTATAATCTGCTGGCGGACTTTCCGGAACCGCTGCCGCCCCCGCTGCATCCGGGCACCAAACAACCCGTGCCGCCGGAGGCGTTGCTGGCCATTTTCCCGGAAAGTCTCGTCAAACAGGAAATGTGCCCCGACCGCTGGGTTCCGATTCCCGAGGAGATACGCGACATTTATGCGCTCTGGCGGCCGACGCCCCTGCTGCGCGCGGTGCGCTTCGAGAAGGCGCTGCAGACGCCGGCGCACATTTATTACAAATACGAGGGCGCCAGCCCCGCCGGCAGTCACAAGCCTAACACCGCCGTCCCGCAGGCTTATTACAACAAGGTCGCCGGCACCAAACGGCTCGCCACCGAAACCGGCGCGGGCCAATGGGGTTCGTCCCTGGCGCTGGCCTGCAAACTGTTTGGCTTGGAGTGCAACGTTTACATGGTCAAAGTCAGCTATGAGCAAAAGCCCTATCGCCGGATGCTTATGCACACGTGGGGCGCCACGGTACATCCCAGCCCCAGCGACCAGACCGAATACGGGCGCAAAGTGCGGGCGCAGGATCCGAAGTGTCCGGGCAGCCTCGGCATCGCCATCAGCGAAGCCATTGAAGATACCGCCACGCATCCGAACACGAAATACTCGCTGGGTAGTGTGCTGAATCACGTATGCCTCCACCAAACCGTCATCGGCCAGGAATCCATCCGGCAGATGGAAATGGCCGGCGAGGAGCCGGACTCGGTCATCGCCTGCTGCGGTGGCGGCAGCAATTTCGCCGGCATCGCGTTTCCGTTCATCCACAAAAAAATCACGGAGAAGAAGAAATATCGCATTGTCGCCGTCGAACCGTCCGCCTGCCCCTCAATGACCAAGGGTGAACTGCGTTACGACTTCGGCGACACGGCCATGACCACGCCGCTGCTGATGATGTACACGTTGGGGCATGATTTCATGCCGCCGCCGATCCACGCAGGCGGGCTGCGCTATCACGGCATGTCGCCCATGGTCAGCCACGCCCTCAAGCTGGGCCTTATCGAAGCGGAGGCATATCACCAGACGAAAGTTTTCGAGGCCGGAACACTCTTTGCGCGCAGCGAAGGCATCGTGCCCGCGCCGGAATCCGCGCACGCGATTGCCGCGGTCATCGAAGAAGCGAAAAAAGCCCGCGAAGCCGGAAAGAAACGCGTTATTCTCTTCAACCTTTCCGGCCACGGCCTGCTCGATTTGAGCGCCTACGAAACCTATCTCACCGGAAAACTTCAGGACGCTTGATCAACCCCGAAACCCACAACCCAAAATTATGAAAACTCGAATTCGATTCCTCCTGTTAGCGTTGTCAATAGCGGCGCTGCCGGGTTTACTCCAAGCCCAACCCTCGGCCCAATATGTGCCGGGTTCTGAAGGCATCAAGGGAGCCTCGCTGCCGCCGCCGGGAGTCTATGCCCGCGACTACAATTACTTCTACTGGGCCGACCAGGTGAACGACGCCTCCGGCAATAAAAATGGTCCGGCCGACCTCGACGCCTTCACTTACGCGACCATACCCCGTGTGATTTGGATCACGGATACGAAGTTTCTCGGAGGATTCGTCGGTGTGGATGCACTACTGCCTTTAGTCTACCAGCAGGTCAGCGTCAACACGCCGGGTGGTCCGTTCAATGGCAGCACTTTTGGCATCGGAGACCTCTTCGGCGAGGGCACGCTCTCATGGCATCCCAAGCAGTTTGACTTCGCCATCGGCAGCGGTGTTTGGGCGCCCACGGGCGATTCGGGCGCGCCGCCCACCACCCGCATTGGGGCGGGTTACTGGACCTTCATGCAAACCGCCGGGGCCACTTGGTATATTGACGAGGAAAAAACCTGGGCGGTGTCGGCGTTGAACCGCTACGAATTCAACACCGAACAGCGCGACACGCACGTCACGCCCGGACAGGCTTACACATTGGAATGGGGCGTGAGCAAGACCTTGGCGAAGGTCGTTGATTTGGGCGCGGTGGGCTATTACCAGCAACAAGTGACGACCGACAGTGGCGCACCGGCGAGCAGCCGTAACCGCGTGGCCGCCGTCGGCCCGGAAGTCAGTGTAGCTTTCCCGAAGCAGATGTTTTTCGTCTCGCTCCGCTACAATTACGAATTCATGGCGGAGAGCCGCGCGCAAGGCAACGCTGTCACGCTGACCCTCACGAAACGGTTCTAGGCCGGGTGCGGAAACCATTTCCCTGTCATGGAAGGGCCGGCCAGAAGCCGGCCCTTTTTGCGGACACCGACCATTGATGCCGACCAGTGTAATGATTGCGAATTGCTGGCGTGGGACTAGATTGAGGACGTGGAAATTTCCGAAAACATCCAATGCCCGTTTTGTGGCCAGAAGTTTGAGGTGGCGATTGATACGAGCGTGCTGTTCCAGCGGTTTGTGACGGATTGCGAGGTGTGCTGCCGCCCCTTCGAGATCATTGCGGAATGCCAGCCGGGCGAAATTCTGAGCTTGGACGCGGTGGCGAATTGAGGCAGCCTGCGCGCGATGCATAATTTTGCCAACACGGTTCTCTGGATTTACATCATCCTGCTGCTCGTCGGCGGGTTGATTGGTTTTTTGAAGGCGAAAAGCAAGGTGTCGCTCATCACATCGGCGGTGTTTGCGGCTTTGCTGGTATTGACCCAAACCGGAATTTTTGATCCAAGAATAGCGCGCCAGTTGGTGAACGTCATCATGGCCGTGCTGCTGGTGGTCTTTGCGGTGCGGCTGGCGAAAACGAAAAAGTTTATGCCGAGCGGTCTGCTGCTGGTGGTGACAATTGCCGCCCTGGCTTTGCAGAATCTTTTCAAAGGTTGATTCGTGGGCGCGCGGAAATTGTATTGCACACAGGGTGTTCGCCTCGTAAGTTTATCCGCCTTTTTTGGGCAATAATATACTTGACACAACATAGGTTTTCTGCGATATTGGGGCATGAAAGAAAACGAGCTTCCCAAAACGCTGAAAGCGGCCATTGAGTATTTTGCCGACCCCGACACCGCCCTTCAATTTGCGGTTTCCATGCGCTGGCCGGACGGCGTGAAATGTCCGCGCTGTGGTTCTGCCCATGTTTCATTCACTGCCAGCCGCAGAGTTTGGACGTGTGAAGAATGTGAAGACAGACGGCAGTTTTCATTCAAGGTGGGAACCATCATGGAAGACAGCCCTATCAGTTTGGGGACGTGGCTGGTCGGAATCTGGCTCATTGCCAGCGCCAAAAACGGAATCAGTTCCTACGAGTTGCACCGCGCTTTGGGCATCACACAAAAGAGCGCGTGGTTTATGGGGCATCGTATCCGCACGGCTCTGCAATCCGGCACGGTTGAAAAACTCTCCGGTGAAGTCGAAGCTGACGAAACCTACATCGGCGGCAAAGCCCGCAATATGCACGTTGCCCGGAACAAAAGGCGCGGGCGTGGGACGGGCGGCGTCGGCAAGGCGATTGTCATGGGACTTTTGGAACGCGCTTCCAAAGCCAAAGCCAGCAAAGTGAAGGTCAAACACGTTCCCAATGCGCGGCGGGCAACGGTTCAATACGAAGTCCGGCAGCACGTCACGGCGGGGTCACAGGTCTTTACCGATGCGTTACAATCCTACACCGGCTTGAATGCGGATTACGTTCACCAAGCGATTGACCATGCCAGAGAATACGTGCGGGGCAACGTCCACACCAACGGGCTGGAAAACTTCTGGTGCCTGCTCAAACGCTGCTTCAAGGGCACTTACGTCAGCGTCGAGCCGTTCCACCTGTTTCGCTATCTGGACGAAGAAGCCTTCCGGTTCAACAACCGCGATTTTTCTGATGGCGAGCGGTTTCTAAAAGCGGCGGGTTCGGTTGCGGGACGGCGGCTGACCTACCGGCAGTTGATTGGCGCGAATCAGGGAAACTAAAATCCGTTCTTTACGGGTGTAGTTAGGGGCGTGCAACCAACATATATTGGTGATCCGGTGGGAACTGGCAGCAATACAAAAGCCGTGCCTGAAAGCAATGTGCCGATAACCTACGTCCCGAATCCCAACGCGGCGGACGGCCAAGGTGTATCTGCGGGTGCTCCTGACTACATCAATTATCCGGGGCCGCCAACGGCAATTCCGCCCGCATTAGCCAACATTGTCGTGGATTCAAACGGACAGCAATGGATGTACTATAACAACCAATGGAACTGATGAAAAAATATCTGCCCTGTTTTCTGTAGATTCTAGCAATAGTCCCCGTTATCACCGGTTGTAAAACAGTCAGCAACACACAAGCGCCGTTCAAACTGAGCAACAACATCTACACCGGCACATTCAACGGTGCATTCAATGGTGCAATACAAGCCAACGGCGGAAACGTCGTGACAAATTTCCCGTTGAGCGGCGGTTATTATCGCTACACCATTACCAATTTTTTCGCTGATTCGCCCATTGGCTTCGTGTCGAATACGCCGACTGTTTTATACGCGGCCTTTATTCCGAGCAACACTGTCACCGCCAACGGCCAGTCAATTTATGGCGAGTTTTTTGTCACCAATGCTCTCTTTGGAACGGCAACCGGAGCCATGACAAATGCCATCACATTTGGCGGCTTTGGACTTACGAACACGTTTAACACCATCAATTCGTTGGGAATTTGGGACATCCGCGTCATAATCACACAAACCGGCACTTCAAGTGCACGCGCCGTCATGGCAAGCCTCTGGTCTAACAGCGGCAGTACCGGACTCGCCTTCGCCTCCACCTTTCAAGTGGCCGGATATGCCGCTTATGATTGGACCAGCGTCAACTGGGCGACGAACAATTATTTGAAGCTGGTCAGCAGCCAGCAAGTGACTAACGCATTGATATGCGCCAAACAGGGCAAGATAGAATTTGTGCCATGACATAGCCGCCGCCTTATTTTTTGCTGTTTCGTGCTGTTGCTGACTAGGACATTAAGGTTTATGCAAGTGCATAATGAAAACCGTATTCCGCGAGCACGGACCGCTAAAAAATTGTTGACTAATTTGATTACGAGGTATTCCCTCCCGGCTGACATAACAACAGGTGATTGGTGGCGGCTCGAACAGACTAAAACCAAGTGAAAGGAAATTCTTATGCCATTTAAGAATCGCAACTTAGCCAAAAGGGTTGCAGCAAAACCCTGTTTTTGGTGCGGCTGGCAGACTGGACGACGGCACGCAGCACATATTATAGATGAAGGCCCTGAAGTAGAGTGGAATGCGATTTCGCTCTGTCCGAACTGTTCGACGGTTTTTGACGATAAGATACGTCCCGTCCTTTACCAAGCATTGTCAAAGTTTGGCTGTACCAAACTGCCTCGTTCATGGTCAAAAGACACTAAAATTCCGTTCTGATAAACAAAGTGAAAAATAAATCGCCCAAGAAAAAGATGCCGCCGCCAAAGGCGACTCTGCTTCTTCTCGGTATGAAGACGAAAATGCCAAAACGTCAAAAGGCTGATGAAATTCCGTTGGTTCCGTTTGACGGTTTCAAAACCGCCGTCAAAAAAGTGCTGTCAGCCAGCAAAGCGGAATCGGACAGGCAACTGGCTGAATTTCAGGTGAGCAAGGCGAAAAAGCAGTAAGTGAAATAACTTTAGCTTACTGAAACTGCGGATTGTAGGTCGTGTTGTGATAGATATGTTATTACCCTTTTTTGGGTGCACCCATAGCTCAATTGGATAGAGCGTCTGACTACGGATCAGAAGGTTTCAGGTTCAACTCCTGATGGGTGCGCCAGTTCCCTTTCTTGCCCCTCCGCGCCAGCAAGTGCCAACGCAGGACAATCGCCTTTGTTATCAACGCTTCCATCATCCCCCGCCCTGATTTCTTTCACGCCAGCAACTGCCAGCCTGTGACCCTCCGCGCCCAAAACTTGTGTGCTTATTTGTGTGCCTTTTCCTTTCAAGAATTGCGGCAGCATTTCAGCCGCTTCCGCCAGCGGCAAATGAGCAACATCCGTGTAGGTTTTGTTTGTCAGCCGCATTTCACTGTGCCGCATGAATTCCATCGCCACGCGCGGCAGAACTCCACAACGCGCCAGATTGGTTGCCAGGGTGTGGCGCAGCGCGTGAAAATCGGCACGACGGCCCTGCGCATCCACATACGGGATTCCAGCCGCCGCCAAGTCATTTCGGAATTGATCCATGTCGGGAATGCGCTCAAAAACCGGCTCGCTTGGGTTTGCACCGGGCTTGACCAACGCTTTCAATTCAGCCGCCACCTCGTCATTCAACCAGATTGTGGCAGCCTTGTTGTTTTTCGTGGTCGAGGCGCGAACTTTCAAATAGGCGTTGTCCCCGTAAAGCAAACAGTCACCCTTTTGCAACGCCGCCAGTTCCGCCCGGCGCAATCCGCTATTCAGCGCCGTCAGATAAACCGGCCTGCGCGGACCCGCAACTTCCAGCAACCGCTGCACTTCATCGTCAGACAGCGCCCGGCGTTGAACCGTTTCCTGTCCCGCCGTTTTGACCTTGCGAACAGTTTTCAGTGGATTTTCTTCCAGGCGAGCGGCGCGGTGCATCCATTTCATCAAACCATTGGCCGCGTCCAAATAGTCATTCACTGTTTTCGCTGAGAACGTCTGCTTGCTGCGCCACGCCATGAAACTGTCGCTCGTCACGTCTTTGAGATGCTGCCAGCCGCAATCCTTGAACAACTTCGTCAGCCGACAACGCAAGTTCGCCTGATACATTTCCGCGCGACCGCTCGCCCGAAGGTCGGCCAAAAAATCCTCCACATGAGCGGCCAGAGGTTTTTGCGCCGCCTCCCGAAGATGTTCCGGCACACCGACGCCAGCCGCTTCCCGCTCCAATCTCGCAACAATTTTACGAAGACGCCCCCTCGCAACGTCCTTATCCGTTGTTTCCAGCGCGACAGTCTTGGCGCACAGATCGCCGGGCAGTTTGTAACGACCATACCAGCACCGTGACGCCACGATTTTGCCGTTGACCCGCCGTTTATGTTTGAACACATGACTTTGCATTTTTTACCTCACATTTAATTCAGTTTCACTCCGTGCCATTTTAAGTCTTTCAATATACGCAGCAACATCACTGACCGGCAGCTTCGATAACCGACCAATCTTAACAGGCTTGGGAAGCTCGCCAGCCGCTATTAGCCTATAAACTTCCCTTTCGCTGATATCCAGCATCTCGGCCACTTTATCAAAGCCGACCAATTTTTCGAGTTCAACGTTTGTGTTCATCTCTCTGGTCATGCTCCCGACTCCGGCTCCTTATTCCTTAGCCGATGTTCAATGTATGGCCGCGCCTTCAACCGCGTTTCCATACCGATGCTCTGCCACTTGTCCCGCAAGATGTTTGCCGCCTCCGCATCGTCAATCGTTATCCGGCACAACGCTTTCAAATCCAGCCAGTGCCCCCGATAGGCACGAACCGGAAACGAATCAAACATCCGGTTGAACACCTTATCATCAAACAGAAACTCCGCCATCCGCCAATGATAGCTGCCTTTCTCGAACACCCGCGCGAACGGCTCAATCACGTCAAAATAGCGGTTCCAGCTTTTCTTGGGGTCCGACAGCGCCTTGGCAATGGTCGCCGCACTCACTTTGACCCGGTGCTGGTCCCACAGGAATTTGCTGATGCTCCGGGAGCTCATGCGAGCAGAGGCTTCGTAAATGAACGGGAACAACTCGACCACCACGCCGCGCTTTTCCTCCAGCGTCACCCCGCGCGCGTGCCCCACAAGATTCTTCCCAACGACCTGAAGATTTATTGACGACTGACTTTTATTTTTCATACGATTTTATCTTTACACATATAGACGCTCAAATCATTAAAAAGTTTCAAAAAAGATTCAAGAAAAATGCAATTCCCTCTGGCGCAAAGACTTTCGGGCTGACTTTTTTCGCTGTGCGGTCACACCAAAAGACTTTGCGCCCACCCGATGATGGCGCGACCGAAGCGGTGTTGCCATTCTCCGAAACACTGGCGCGATTTCTCCGAACCGCAACCCCGCTTCCGTCGCGGAGTTCAATACACAAACACCAGCACCGCCGCATCCTGTGCGGATTTCACCACATCCGCAAACTTTTCGTCTTTCGTGTTCGCTACTTTGAGTTTGGCGGAAACGTCCGGCACCGATTCCAGGAAGCTCAACAGCAGACTGCTTTTGACCGCGTAATTGACATTCTCTGGCAACGCCCCGCTCGCGGCCAGCGCCGCCGACGCATCCAGCTTGGCCGACACGATGCCGATCACGTTGCCCCGCTCATCCACCAACGCCCCGCCCGAATTGCCCGGCTGCACCGGCGCGCTGATCTGAAAATAGCGCGGGTCATCCGCCGCGCCGGACAGCGACGCGATTTCCCCCTTGGCCAGCTTGGGCGCGAACCCCTGCAAACCGATGTCGGGAAAACCGATGGTCGCCACAGTGCCACCCAAATGCCACCGAGCGGCTGGACGAAAATGGGCAGCGCGGCAAACTGCCCATCCGCCTTCAACAACGCCAGATCATTGGCCGCATCCACCTGAACTACTTTGGCGTCAACTGTACCGGCGCTCGTGAGCAAGCGAACTTTCGTCGCATTCTTGACGACATGATAATTTGAAATCAAATAACCATCGTCCGTAATAAAAAAACCGGTGCCGGTGGCAACCGGTAAATCAGCGGTAACCGACGAGACTGGATTGGAATTTGAACTCGATGCTTGCTTGTGAGGAACAAATGCAGCGGCACGTTGTTGGCCTTCAACAATCTCTTCGCGGGACATCCGCATGGCGACGCCGTCGCGCATAAACGCTGCACTTTTCTGGCCTTGGGCCGCAGCCAAACTCAGCCAGATGTAAGCCTCTATGTCATTCTGGGGGACACTCTGGCCGTCTGCGAAACTCATCCCGAGGGCGGCTTCGGCAAGAGGGTCTCCTTGATCTGCAGCTTTTCGGAACCACTTCACTGCCTCTGTATAATCTTGTGTCACACCCTTTCCCTCACGGTAAAATGCACCTAGTACTAACTGCGCGTCCGAAAATCCTTGGTCTGCTGCTGCTCGAAACCATTTCGCGGCTGCGGCAAAATCGCCGGGTACACCATTACTGTTCTGGTAACATTTCCCAAGATTATACTGTGCCACAGCGTAACCTTGTTCAGCGGCTTTGCGATACCATTTCACAGCTTCACCGTAATCTTGCGGTACGCCATCACCGTGACAGTAGCATTCAGCGAGATAAGCTTGGGCCATGTAATACCCTTGGTCGGCTGCTTTACGAAACCACTTGACAGCTTCCGAAGAATCCCGTGGCACGCTTTCTCCAGAAAAGTAAGCATAACCGAACATGACTTGGGCTTGGACTTGTCCTTGGTCTGCAGCCTTGTGAAACCATTTGACAGCTTCCGAGAAATTCGTCGAGACGCCTTCGCCAGAGGTGTAACAGTTGCCAAGCTTGTATTGGGCTTCAGCATCTCCATTCTCAGCCTTCGCTTTGGTTGCCTCGAATTGCGCTGTGGCTTCATCAACCGGCACCGCACTTGATTGCACCGAGTCGGATTTATCGGCGGGGTGATTAGTTTCCTGCACTTGCCCAAACAATGGAGTGATTGGCACCATCAACAGAAATAAAAGTCTCCAGCCGAACAATTTCGCTTTCATGTTCTCTTCAAAATGTTAGTCCGTGATATGAATTTTTGCTGCCCAGTTATGCATTTTTTATCTTCGCCTCTTCGATAACGGCATCACGCCAAGCGAGCAGATCCTTCATAAGCTCTGAAAGATGGTTGTATCCGCATTCATAAAGCGCGTTCGAGACACAATGTCTGGATTCAAGGTTGACGCCTATCTGCTTAAGGGTATCTCGCGTCGGTTGGCGAATAGCACCATCGCCATCTTCTACATGTTTCCAATAATTTGCTGCTGCGTTCACGATGGACGCCACCGCAACGCCCTTCTTCTGTGGCCCCCAACCCATCGCATCGTCCTTCGGGACGGAAAGCCAATTGCAGATTGAAGCGAGATAGCGTTGCGCGGCAACCATTCCAACACCCGCAAGATGTTCCATCGGATCAAAAACATCGGAAGTGCCTTCGGGATCCCTTGGGTCAATAAAAGTTTGCAGCCTGACGAGCCGATCACCGATCATGGTGAGCAACTCTGCTAGGAAGCACTTCTCAAAATCCAGAGTGTCGAGTTCGTCGTCCATTTTCTGCCTAACGGCGATTATACCATTGGTTATGCACAACGCCGCGCATAACTGACTTTCCTAATATGTGAATATGAAGCTCAAATGTCAACGAGTAGTCACTTGCCCTTGTCGTCCAACCCAAACTGAGTTCAGGAAAAGAGTTCCCGTCCGCCAACATCTGATTTCCGTCTTCGCAAAGCTCGGCCGCGACGAATCGGCGCGACCCGTTGCCCTTGCGGCATTCGGAATGCGCAGTCACGTCCTTTCACGTCACACAGAACTCAATTCCATGTGACTCACAAAATCCCCGAACCTCGTCCACCGAACCAATCGCACCCAAATAATTGCACTGTTCCCGACCGTCAACCGCCGTCAGAAACCAGCAAAGACCATTCTGCCAAACCAGACAATCGCTATCAGTTGTTACACACTCCGGCATCCGACTCACCCCCTTTCAAATTCCGAATCTTGACCACGGCCCGTCTCACACCAGGGCGATGCCGTAACCAGATTTCCTCACGAATTCCAATGCACTTGCAGGCAAAAAACCACGGGTCCACTTCGTCCCAACCTGTCAGGAAATACCCATAAAGAAGCACGTCCAAAAAATCCTCACGCCGTGGGAAACGACCGCCCTGGCAGAAAAACTCATCATAACCGTAAGAGTAAAGCATTGCCGTGGCGTCCTCCCACCAAACCCAATTAAAATTTGGAGAGAATGACCAGGAACGCGCAGATTTAATGATTCTATGAGCCACAGCCAGAATCCTCCACATTTGAGCCGTATTGTTTCAGGAGATACTTTGATAGGTAACGCGCCAACGGTTGCCACCGAGCCAGGCCCACAGCGTCAGGCTTTGAATACGCCCTATCCACACGCAACACCTCACCCCAACCCCGAGCCATCAGCCATTTTTGAAACCAATTCCAATCAAAATAGATGTTCACCAGCAGATGCAGATGCCAGGCACCCCGCTTTTGACGCTCCCACACGCCCAAATACCTTCCTCCCCGCCGCCGGATCAAATCACAGATACCCCTGAATCGTTTCTTGGCCTCGACCTCGTCCTGTAAATTCTCCTTGAACGTCATAGTCCAAAGGAACACTTCAGGCCAATACAGAAGGCAAAACCGCACCACCGCACACTCGAAGGAATAACGCAACTTCTTAGGAGTCATCTTCATAAACTCAGAACCCCCTCAAAAATCCGTTGATTAATCCTTCCACATGCCGGCAGACTCGGTTCACTCCATTCCATTACATTCAATGACTCATATTCCATTGCATTGCATTCACCGAATCTCCCGTCATATATCAAGTAAAGGGGCCGCCGCCGGGCGGCACGCGCTCCGCGCGTGCTCGCTCCGGCTGGCGGCCACCACCACGCTTGTTTACGAACACCAGGAACCGACTGAAGAAGGATGCTCATGGTACATCCTCCGTTGAATTGACGATGGCGAGGATTGCTGCCTTGAGTGGCGCAGGCAATTTAGCCCAAACCGCGATTACTTTTTGGAGAGAGGAATCCACAGCGACAAAATTTGTGTGTGCATTTTTGTGTCCACTGTGCAAAGATTCCTTGTGTTGATTGGTGCTTGTATCAGGTTCAACTCCTGATGGGTGCGCCACTAATATTATCCAATGTCCAATGTTTTCAATAGCTTTGTGAGTTTTATCCCTCTGTAATTCTGAGTCAACACGGAGCCCGCTTGAGGAATTTTACATTTGTATTTTTTCCTTGCCTTCCCGGCTGGATTTGGTTACTCTACAGACGTTTCTGAAGGTTAAGTCGTTAGCAACAAAATCAAATAAGGATCGAAGCATGAAAAAACTATTCGTAGCGGGTGTGGTGGCCATTACGTTAGCGTCTGCCAGTGCTTGGGCGCAAAACTTGACCATCGCCCAGTGGACTTTTGAAACCTTGGCAAATACTAACGGGTTGACCTTTGCGCCTGGCGCCGGTAATTCCCCTGGAACCATTCAGGCCGATAACGGCTTGGATTATCTTGGCAGTTTGGCCAGCGGGCTTCATACGACCGCAGCAACTTACAGCACCCCGGCGGGAGATCTGGATCCCAGCATTGCCGCTTTGGCTCCCGGGGCTTCCGGTCCTGGGCTTCCCGGTTCCAGCCTTGCCAATACGTCCCCGTCTCTTCATGCATTCAGCGCCAATAACTGGTCAGTCGGCGATTTCTGGTCATTCACCACCAGCACGCTTGGTTATACCGGCGTCGAGATCGCATGGGATCAAGCAGGCAGTTCCACCGGCCCGGCGAACTTTGGTCTGAGTTACAGCATCAACGGCGGAGCCTTTACTCCGTTTGCAACCTACTCAGTTCCGTTAAGCAATTGGAATACGACAACGGCCGGGGTGGGCAGCCAGCTTTTTGTGGGCGGCGGCGCTTTTGACAATGCCAACTCAATCACTTTCGAGCTTGTTGATTTGACTACCACGTCGGTTGGTGGCGGCACCGTTGGCACGGGCGGCACGGATCGCGTTGACAACTTCACCGTTGTGGGAACAGTTCCCGAGCCGACCACGCTGGCGCTGGCGGGCTTGGGCGGGTTGTCCCTGATGTTTTTCCGTCGCCAGCGGAAGTAAGCCGGTTGTTTTCAATTGCCCCGCTCCGGGAAACTGGAGCGGGTTTTTGTTTTACAGCATTGGTTGGAAATTTTTTATGAAACCAACATTACGGAGAACTGAAATCCTTCGTCCGCCACGGGAAATTTTCCGTGTGGGAGTTACCCCCCACTCTTACCCCCCAGCCTCAAAAAATGTCCACTTGAGCCCGCTTGAGGAATTTTACATTTGTATTTTTTCTTTGTCTCTCGCAAAATCTGGTGGAAAGCCAATGTAGCTCAGCGGTAGAGCAACGGTTTCGTAATTCAGAACAGGGTTTTTCCTTCAATTTCACTTCGATGGACTCAATGGAATTCGAGACCACCGGCAAAGGGCGAAACCGCAATGGGAATTCTCAGCGAGTGCCTTCGAGTGCATCCAAAACCCCCCAAAAACACCCATACCGGATACAAAAGGGGGATACAATGCGGATTGGCGCGGAGCAGTGATGGTTGACCGTTTCCGGCGCGGCATTGTTCCAAGAGCCGACGTGCAACGGGATACAATGGTCTGGAACGTAAAGCGGTTGGTGCCCTGAAATTCCCTCAAATGGACTCAATGGGACTGGCGGCAAAAAAGATTCGGGGTAGGCAAATTATTTTGAAACTTTTATTCGGGGGCGGTGTCTGAATAAGTGAGGATTAATTCCTCAAGCGTGCGGGTTCTTTGAAATCGTTCTTGTTGAGTGTCATGACCAAAAAATATAAACGAATCGAGAAACAAGAGACAAAACTACATTAAAATCGTAGCGGCATATCATCTAACATTTAAGCGCCTCATCTAAAAATCGAAAGGCCAAAGGTCGAAAATCAAAACAGGCTGAAGGCCGAATAGAGCAACATCAAAAGCGCGAACTATCTAATTCAACAAAACCCGCACACTAAAAAACTCATCTAAGTCTCACAGAATCGACAAAACTAACTAAAACGGTCTTCCTCTTACAGCCCTGCCATCCACTGGCTAGGGCTGTGCATTTCTGCCAAGTCGGTTTTCTTAAAATTCGTCACGCTGAACAACCGCGTGTGCGGCTTCGTGCCCGTATGGTGCGGAGCCGCCACGCCCAAGATGTAGGTGATGTGTGAAAGTTTATACTGCCGATGAAGTGGCTGGCGTGTTGCATGTAGATTACAAGACCGTGCTCCGGCTCATCAAACGGGGATTGCTCAAGGCAATTCCCGGCATCCGTCACAAACGGATCACTGAACAGGAATTGCACCGTTATTTGGGGATTAAGCAAACGCAAGGTGGTGCGGCATGAGCGAGCCAGAACGCACTTGGCTGACGGCTGACGAGTTCTTGGCTGAATGTGAACGCTGCCGGGCGGATGCAAATGGGCGTCGTCAGATGCCGCAACTGGATTCAGCGCCGAATGCTCCCATAGTTTATCAGCTCAAACCGAATCTTAAATATGCTCCCAACAAACTGGATTCTTCGGACTACCCCGGCCAGGTCGTCTATCGCCGTCCGACAATCGAAGACCAGGGGCCGGACGCTGAGCGCGGCGGAGCCGCGCCAGCCCCGGCCCCGGGCTTGTTAAATGGCCATATCTCCTCGCCGGGTGCCTTCAACCCCTTTGATGAAGGGCGGATTGAGGTTTGGGCGGGTGCTGGATTGGTCAAGGTGATCAAGCAGGGGCGGCACAAAATCATTCCCGAAGGTGATTTGAAACAAAAGAAGCGTGGACAGATTCATGGCTTTAGCCGGGCTTCACGGCGACGCATGATGCAATTTCTGGCTAAAGTGCGCTTGGATGAATTGCTGCCCTTATTCGGCACCACCACCTACCCCGATATTTTCCCCGATGAGGCTGAATCGTTTAAGCGTGATTTGCGAACCTTGATCGAACGGCTCAAGCGGCGTTTTCCCCGGTCGGGTTTGCTGTGGCGGTTGGAATTCAAGGTGCGGAAGTCAGGGGTGAATGCGGGCAAGGTTGCCCCACACTTCCACTGGCTCTTGTGGAATGTGCCACGCAGATTCGACTTCAAACCGGAGACTGGCAAGTGGGCGAAAATCAGCCAGGGCCGGGATGGAACATGGCGGGAGACGGTGAAATTCTATGATGGGGATAAAATTGCTACGGTGGTCAATCCGGTTAGTGGTCAGGACCGGTTCACGGATTGGTTAAGCCGGAATTGGTATGACGTGGCGGGCACGGGTGATTTGAAGCATTACAGGGCGGGCACGAATGTCGAGGTGCTCACGTCGAAACGGGAAGTTTTTTTCTACGTGTCAAAGTATGTGGGAAAAGTGGAGGCCGAAGCGGGGTGCGAGTGTCCGGGCCGGTTTTGGGGCGTGGTGAATCCGAAGAACATTCCAATGGGTGAGCGGAAAAGGATTTACTGCACGGGCAAACAAGCGGTGCAATTGATGCGCTTCATGCGGCGTTACATCCATGCGGTCACGCAACGGAAGTACCGTTTCAACCGCTGGTCAATGAGTTGCATGTGCCATGCGGATTTCTGGCTGGAGCGATTGCCGCAACTGCTGGATTTGACCGTCACCCTGGAAGCATCACCCGTGGCCGCCGTTGTTGCTCCAGCGGCCACAGCGGAGCCTGACTATGCAATTTAGTTAGTCTATGGCAAGCATTGACATATATTGCCAATGTATTATTTTAACGACATGAAAGCAGTGACCATAAACATTTCATTGAACCCGGAGCTGGCGGAGTTCGCCCGGTCGGATTCAGAAGCGAATGCGTTTGATTCGATGAGCGAATATATGCGCGAGTTGATTCGCAACCGGCGGCAGGAACAGATCAAACAGGACGTGGCCTTTTTAGAAAAGGCCATTGAGGGTGCACCGGCTGGCGATCCGTCTGATAAGGAAATGGCCGAAATCGTAAAAGCCCAGCATCGCATCCGGGCGGAGAGGAAGCGTGCGGGTCGTTCTTGATGCCAACGTCGTCTTTGCTGGTGTGGGATGGCGCGGCGAAGCCCACAATTGCCTGCTGGCGATGGCCAAGCGCCGAATCACCGTTTTTGCTACGCTGGAAATCCTGGACGAAGTGCGGGCCTTGGTTGCGGAACGCGGGGGCAAATTCAAACACGCAGCGCCCAATATGCTGACCTGGTATTATGACCGGGTTAAGCTGGTTGAACCAGCACCACTGGGAAAACAGCGCAGCCGCGATGCTAAAGACGACCCTTATCTGGCGTGCGCACTGGCTGCCGGGGCGAAAGTCATTGTGTCACGTGATGATGATTTGCTGGCACTGAAAAAGCCGTTTGGAATTCAGATTGTCACACCGCGCGAACTGCTGTCGAAATTGGCAAGGCCGCTTTGAGTTGCTTAATAAACCAAAACAAGCACCGCCGCATCCTGTGCCGACTTCACCATGTCCTCAAATTTCCAGTCAGCCGCGACCGGCGCTTTGAGTTTGGCGGAAACGGCGGGGACGGATTCGAGGAAGCTCAACAGCAGGCTGCTCTTGACTGCGTAATTCACATTTTCCGGCAACGCCCCGCTCGCCGCCAGCGCCGCCGACGCATCCAGCTTGGCCGACACGATGCCGATCACGTTGCCCCGCTCATCCACCAACGCCCCGCCCGAATTGCCCGGCTGCACCGGCACGCTGATTTGAAAATAGCGCGGGTCATCCCCCGCGCCGGACAGCGACGCGATTTCCCCCTTGGCCAGCTTGGGCGCGAACCCCTGCAAACCGATGTTGGGAAAACCGACCGTCGCCACCGTGCCACCCAGATTCACCGTGCGACTGGCGGCAATGGGCAGCGCTGCAAACCGCCCGTCCGCCTTCAACAAAGCCAGATCATTGGCCGCATCCACCTGAACCACTTTGGCATCAATCAAACCCGCGCTCGTGAGCAAACGAACCTTCGTCGCATCCTTGACGACATGATTGTTTGTAATCAAATAACCATCGTCCGTGATGAAAAAGCCCGTGCCGGTGGCTTTGGGTTCGGTTTCTGTGGAAATAACTTCATCAGGTCTAGGTGATGTGAAATTTGGAATGGTTTTATTACGCGGAACAAACTTGCGGGATAATTGCTGCGCTTCTGCGATTTGATCTGGCGTCATCCACGAGGCAACATCATCACGATTTGTTGCAGCCATTTTCAGTCCTTTTGCTGCGGCAAGGCTGTCCCACTTGTATGCCTCAACATAGTCTTGCGGAACACCTTCGCCAGATTCATACATCGCTCCGAGAAGGCCTTCTGCAAAAGTATGTCCTTGATCGGCAGCCATGCGACACCATTTTGCCGCCTCTGCAAAATCTTGTGGCACACCAATGCCTGTTGAATACATCCCAGCGAGACGCATTTGGGCGTCCAGATTTCCCTGTTCAGCCGATTTTCGATGCCACTTTATTGCTTCTGCATAATTTTGAGGAATTCCTTTTCCGGTGTAATAGCATTCTCCAAGATAATATTGAGCATCCGTATTGTCGGCTTCGGCGGCTTTGCGATACCATTTCACAGCTTCCTGATAATCTTGTTGAGGACTGTTAAGCAAAATACCTAAATTGGCTGGAGGAAAAGTGAACTTGGGAACAGTGTTCAATCCATGGTCATTGCGTTCTTGCGTATCCCCGATATTTTCATACAAAGCACCGAGGAGAAACTGTGCATTCACGTCACCCGCTTCCGCGGCTTTTCGAGTCCACTTTATTGCTTCGCCATAATTTGCCACTCCAGCAAAAATACGCCCGAGTTGGAGTTGAGCATGCGTCGTGAAATCGTTGGTTTGCACTGCTGCTTTTTCATACCAATAGATTGCGTTTGTCAGATTCTTCGAGCCGAAAGTGCCTTTGTAATACCATTCCGCAAGCGAATATGCAGCGAAAGCATAATCTTGATTGGCCGCTTTTCCGATCCATTTGATTCCCTCGGCAATGTTTGTTGTCGTGCCATCACCGAAGACGTAGGCCTGGCCGGTGAAAAACTCGCAGCCGGCATCCCCTAGCTGCGCACCAAGCAAATAAAACTCGAACGCTTTGGACGGGTTGTAATCCGGGCTGCCGCTTGTGCTAAAATACACGCCTGCAAAAAAGCAAGCTGTCCTGTGATTCTGTGCAGCGGCCTTCAGCAGCCACGGCATCGCCTTTGTTTCGTCAGTCCACCAAAGATTTGTGCCAAGCTCGAATTGCGCCTGGGCATCACCTTTTTCTGCTTTGGCTTTAATTTCGTCGAATGTCGGCGCATTCGAGATATTGATCGCCGAGGCATTTGTCGCATTGCCGGATGGAGGGGGTTGGATTATTTGGTCACTCGCTGGCGGACGCCAGCCGTTACCGCGATTCGTTTCGGTTTGGGCAGGCAATTGGAAAACTATTCCCCCAAGCAACAGAATGAGACATGTCCACCAATTCGCTTTCATGTTGTCATTTATTTTCTTGAGTAGGTAGTGGGCCTTGTCTGGACTGATTCTCTTTGACCTGCGCTCGAACAGACCGAATGAAGTATTGAAGAAGTGCCCATGAGACAGCACACGCTACAACGAAAACCACCCCGGCGATCATATTGAAAGAGAAAAAGAGAGCCGCGATGGAAGAGAGTCCCGTAACCATCCCAAGAACAAGGAAGGTTCCGTATTTTGACTCCAACGATTGACTTTGTCCTGGTGGGGTTTGAACTACAGGACACGAAAAGAGCGCACAGTTTGCAGGAATCGAAATGGCGAATCCGATCAATGCCACTTCCAGCAGGCAGGAATGATTAGCGCTACCAACCAATTGAACAAACGCAATGAATTCGGATGCTGCTAACACACCAGCGGCTTGTTGAAGAGGATGCCGGTTCATGGACTTCATTTCGACGTGATTGAATTCAAACGCCATTTGCCCCCATCGTCCATCCCAAAATGAATACAGGAACAGAGCCATGACAATTTCGAATTGCGAATTTCGAATTGCGGAGTGCGCGACAAGTCTGATTTCCGTCATCGCCAAGCATCGTGCGCCGAGCCGGCGACAAGTTGTCTATGCGGAATTCCAATTGCAGATGGTGGAATGGAAGGCACCGTGGCCGTCCGGCGAAAGGCTGGTCAGGAGGCGCGTTGTTTGTGGCAGCCCTTCGTGACGGGAGCGGTGTTTCTGTTTGGAGAAATCGCGTCAGTGTTTCGGAGAACGGAAACATCGCTTCGGTCGCGCTAAAACCGGGTCGCGGCAAAGTCTTTTGGTGTGACTGTGAAGCGAGTCAGCCTGAAAGTCTTTGCGCCAGGGGGAATCGTTTCAAATTTAAAAAAACACTTTTTGGGCTTCATTGCTGGCTGTGTTCATCGCGCAAATGGCCGTAGGTTTTCATGCACAGCGCGCCGCCATCCTGATGTCCGAGCCAGCGTGAGACCGTCGGAATATCCACGCCGGCCTCGATACAGCGCGTGGCAAACAAGTGGCGCAGATCGTGATGCGTGATGCGCTTGACGCCAACCAGCTTCGCCGCGCGGTCTATTGATTTTTGACATTCGAAAACCTGCATCACAGGTTTGTCCGATGATTCTTTGGGCTGCTCCGCGCGCATTTGCTCCAGCAGTTGCCGCAAACTGCTGTTCAACGGAATCCAACGGTCTTTGCCGTTCTTGGTGATGCGGACATGGAGCAATCCTTTTTCAAAATCCACGTCGCTCCAAACCACATGACGCGCTTCGTCTATTCGCAGACCGGAGAACGCCAGAAAGCGAAACAGGTTCGCGCAATCCTTCGCCTGACCTGCGCCCGACGTTTCAATGTGTTTCGCCATTTCCTGAAATTGCGCCTGCGATGGCAGATGCAATTCCTTTGGCTTCACGTTGCGCCGATCCACGAACTTGGCCGGATTATCCACGCGATAGCCGTGTTCAACGGCAATCTCGAAAATCCGGCGCACCACGCCCAATGCGCCGTTGAAGCGTGTGGCGCTGTAATCCTTGCCGTAACGAGCCGCCCATTCGTTGCAGTCCTTCCGGCTGATTTTGGCGATGTCAGTTGAATACAATTCCGGCCACGATCTTTTTCAGAGCCGTCAGAACTTCCTGCTTGTAGAGCTTGGTGCGCGGTTTGTTGTTGTGGTCGTCTTCGATTTCCTTTTTGAACATTTCAATGATGACTTCGCCGTTGACGGATTGCCCTTTGTTGACGGCCAGCCGGCGGTGATCTTGGAGAAAATCGGAGAGCTTGAGTTTGGCAACGGTCAAGACGTGCGTTTCCAGGGAACGGCGAATTAACTTGCCATTGACCCGGACACGCCCAAAATATGTGCCGCTGGGTTTGTAACGGATGAGGTTGGGATACGGTGTTTTGACCCAATCCAGCATCCGCTTTGCGCTTGGTCGGTGATGGTAATGTGGTCTTCATAACGGAAAAAACATACCATATACAAATCGAGTATGCAAGCGCCTAAAAATCCGGTGAAAATAACAGCATTAAATGCTTTATTTTACAATAGTTTTAAGCCAATGTAGCTCAGTGGTAGAGCAACGGTTTCGTAAACCGTCGGTCGCCGGTTCAATCCCGGCCATTGGCTCCATTTAAAATCAAGGGTTTCAGAGGGTTGACCGTGTTATTATATCCGTTTTCTTCTGACACAATTCTGACAAAATCCCCGATTGCCGAAAACAATGCAAATCCCCGCATGGATGTTCTGTTTTTCAGCATGGGTCTATTGGGATGAGGTTTGGGGACGTAACCCCCAAAATTTTCCGGTCCAGTCCTTCTTCACCTCGCGGACGTAGTGGCTTTTACAGACCCCAGTGCTGTTTCCCATGTCGTGGGAAACTTGGTTCAGGTCGTGGGTCAAATTGTAATAATACGTTCCGAACGAATGACGTAAAACGTCCTGTGACCACACCAGACCCAAATCCTTTCGGAATTTTTTCTGTAAGCCACTGTGGTTAATCGTGGGGTTCAGCGGTTCGTTGGGCCGAATCGTTTTGATGTGATTTAACCAAATCCAAAGTGTGTCA
>CAWEAA010000006.1:0-215684 GCA_963806905.1 uncultured Verrucomicrobiae bacterium
ATGGATTTGGCGCAGGTGATTCCACCGTCCATGCCGCCTGAGCAAAACGGGGCTTCAAATTTTTTGAAGGCGGCTTCACTTTTGGACACCAACTGGAATGTTTTGGGCAGCAATCCACCGCCAGCCATGCGGATGATTGCACCGGGAAAAGCGATGATTGGTTGGGCGCAATTCGATATACGCAGCGAAGACGGAACAAATACATGGGGCGAAATTGAAGCTGCGCTGGCTGAAGACAGCGCAGCCTTAAAACTGCTGTCCCAAATTACTGAACATCCAATGCTTGATTTTAATCTCGATTACAAAGATGGCGCCGACAAAATTAAAATTCTTCACCTTTCTTCGCTGAAACGGTCCGCGCAAAGGCTGTCAGCGGCAGCGATGGATGATTTACATCATGGAGATACGGCTTCTGCCGTCAAAAATGTTTCCGCAATGCTCGCGCTAGTGAATGGAGCGTCGCACGACCGGCTTGTTATTTCCGAACTAGTGCGCATTGCCATTACTCAAATCACCCTGACCGTCAATTGGGAAATTTTGCAATCTCCGAATCTGACCGACGAACAGCTTGCCGAATTACAACATGATTGGATGAATTTGGAATTCATTCAGGCAGAAGAAAGTGCAATGGCATTGGAACGCGTGACAGGGGAAATAACACTCACGAAGTGGAGAAACTCCAATTCTGAACTTCAAAACTATTTCGACGCATGGTTCAAACTTGCACAGCCCGACAAAACGGGAGGGTCTTTTGGCAGGGTCAGATTCAGGGCCCAAATTTTCAGATGGCGGTATTGGTGGTCCTATCCCGACGAATTGCGCACTTTGAAAGGCTATCAGATATTCTTGGAGACCGCGCGCTTCGCGGAGACAGATTATTCGTGGCAAACGGCGCTTCATGAACAGCAAAACAAAGTTCAAAAACTGGGGATTGATACAAACAGCGCGGGTTCTGTATGGTTTTCTGATTCGAACAAAATTGATCTGCATTCAATGATGTCTGCGTCTGTGTTTTCCTTAAACGCAGTTTTTTACAAAGTGATCAGAGTTGAAGCAGCAAAGCAGGTGACGTTGACTGCCATCGCGTTGAAACGCTATCAACTTAAGCATGGGAATTATCCGCCGAATTTGGATTCGCTCGCACCAGAATTTATTTCCACAGTTCCGCTCGATCCGGTGGACGGCCAGCCGTTGCGTTACCGGTTGAATCCTGATGGAACATTTCTGCTTTATTCCATTGGCGAAAATGGGAAGGACGACGGCGGCAACCCCTCTTTGGAAAAAGGTTTCGAGTCTTACTATCCCGGTTGGCAAAGTCCGTACGCGCTGGACTGGGTTTGGCCGCAGCCGGCAACGGAGAAGGAGATTCAAGATTATTACGCCCATCCGCCGAAATAATTGATACTGTCCTAATCTGGCAGGAGCGCGGATTGTCCGCAATCCGCAGCAGTTGAGGTGGTCGAATGCGCTGCGAGTTGAGATAACTCGCGCTCCACTTTGTTAATTCTCGTTCCAAATCACTACCAAATAATTTTGCGTCTTTCCAATTCGCACCGATTCGCCCGTCCTCCGTAGCAATACTGCGGAGGGTGGACGTAATTCGCGGATTGATTCAACCCGGTTTTCCGCTATAAACCGTCCGTGCTCAAATCCGTTTTCCAGCCGCTCATTCATTGGTATCTCGGCGCGCTCAAGACCGGCGGTTATCCGCTCATCGTGTTGTTGATGACGATGGAAAGCTCCTTTCTGCCGCTGCCGAGCGAGGTCATCATTCCACCCGCAGCGCATCTGGCGTGGTCGGGCGACGGCCTGAATTTGTTCAGCTTTCATCTTTCCGGCTGGGCGGCGCAAATCGGCATCGTCGTTACCGGCGCGTTCGGCTCGTGGCTGGGTGCGACGGTTATGTATTGGCTGGCGCGGTTCGCCGGCCGGCCTCTCGTTTTGCGCTATGGGCGACTCGTTTTGTTTCCGCCGGAGAAACTGGAAAAGGCCGAACACTGGATGTCGCACTACGGTTCGATGGGCGTGTTCGTCGCGCGGCTGCTGCCGGGTGCGCGGCAACTCGTCGGCATCCCCACCGGCATCGCGCGGATGGATTACAGGTTATTTTCCCTGTTCACGGTGCTCGGTGCAACGATCTGGTGTTCGGTGCTGTGCTGGCTCGGCATCAACATCGGGGCCGACATCACCAAAGGCGAAATGCACCGCGTCATTTTTTGGGTAGGCGGCGCGGCGCTCGTGCTTGGTGGACTTTATTATTTCTTCGTCCACCGGCATTTGCGAAAGAAGGTGTAACCGCAACCATCAGGTTGCGTCCGACCCACCGAATCCGTCCGCGCGCAGCTTGAAAGCTGCGGTTACGATTTATTTGTGCGCGGCTCGAACTGCGCAAATCCCAGGGTGCCGTCTGTCAATCGAAGGTGGTGCCGAACCATTTCTGGTAGAGCGGCCCGACCACCGGCATGGGCTTCATCTGGCCGTTGATGGCGGCGACCAGTCCCAGAATCCAAAGCACCAGCATCGAAAGCCACAGAGCCACAATGCACAGCCAACCGAGGATGGGAATAAAGATGAGAATGATTTCACAAAACACAACGGCGATGCCGGTCAGGACAAAACCGAGCATCTGGCGGAGATGAAACGCGCCCAGCTTCGTCTTTTTGTTCATGTGAACGACGATGGCCACAATGAAGCCAATCAAGGTGAGGTAGGCTATGATTGCGACCGTTTTGTCTTCGCCGCCGGTCGCCGGTGGCGGCGTGGGGTTTGCGGGCTGCGATGATTGGGCGGGCGGTGGATTTCGGGTGTCTGCCATAGGTTTCCTTTCGTTGGGTTTGCTGCTCAATACGCGGATTCTTTTGGGCGCGCAAGCGTAAATTTCCGGTTAAAATTCCTTTGCGCCTTGGCGGCTTTGCATGAAATTCAGGTGTGCCTGCGACCGAAGCCATCCGCAAAAAAGTCAACACGCTGCCGCACAAGCCGGGCGTGTATCTCATGCGCGACCGGTTCGGCACGGTCATCTACGTCGGCAAGGCGCGCGACCTGCGCAAACGCGTCAGCCAGTATTTCCATCCGTCGCGCCGCATGGGCTGGGACCTGAAATTCAACGCGCTGGTCGAGGCGATTTGCGATTTCGATTTTCACGTCGTCCGCAGCGAACCGGAGGCGTTCCTGCTCGAAGGTAAGCTCATCAAGGAATTCCATCCGCGTTACAACGTCAGTTTCCGCGACGACAAACGGTTCCTGATGCTCAAGGTGAATCTGAACGACCCGATTCCGAGTTTCACGTTCACCCGGCTCCGGAAGGACGACGGCGCGCGTTACTTCGGGCCGTTCTCGAATTCGGGCGCGCTGCGCAACACGCTGGCGCTCGTCCGGCGGCAATTCAATCTGCGCGGCTGCCGCGCGTTCACGCCGGGCGAGGGTGATTACAAGCATTGTCTCTACGCGCATCTGAAACACTGCACCGCGCCGTGTATTGGCAACGTCACTCGCAAACAATATCTGGAACAGGTCGGCGCCGCGTGTGATTTCCTCGAAGGCCAGTGCCACGAAATGAAGGAACAGCTCGAAGCCCAGATGAAAAAGGCCGCCGGCGCGCAGGATTTTGAAACGGCCGCCGACTTGCGCGACCTCCTCCGCGACCTGAAGGAAACGACGAAGAAGGAACAAAAATTCGAGCGTGTGCCCTACAGCCTGCCTTTTTCCATCAACCCGGAAAACGATTTGGCCGAACTGGCGAGGGTGCTCGGTTTGCCGAACCTGCCGCAACGGATTGAAGGCTTCGACATTTCCAACATCAGCGGCACGTTCGCCGTGGCGTCGCTGGTCAGCTTCAAAAACGGCCGGCCCGACCGCGTGAATTATCGCCGGTTCAAAATCAAAACCGTCGAGGGGCAGGATGACTTTGCGAGCATGGCGGAGGTGGTTTTCCGCCGCTACTCGCGTCTGAAAAAGGAGATCGAAGACAGAAGATCGGAGATGGGGGCTGCCATCCGAAACAAAACCCGAACTCCCAACTTCCAACTCCGTTCTGCGAACCTGCCCGACCTGATTCTGATCGACGGCGGCAAGGGACAACTCAATGCCGCGTGCGCAGAATTGAAAAAGCTCGGCCTCGAAAAAATTCCAGTCATCGGGCTGGCAAAGGAGTTCGAGGAAATTTATCAGCCGGGCGAAAGCAGGCCGCTGCGGCCCGGTTTGGATCATCCGGCGATTAAATTGCTCCAGCGGATTCGCGACGAATGTCATCGCGTGGCCAACTCCTACAACGCGCAGCTCCGCATCAAGCGGATTTCGGAAAGCGTGCTGGACGAATTCCCCGGCATCGGCGAACGGCGCAAGCAGGCGTTGCTGAAAAAATTCGGCTCGGTGCAACGATTGCGAACGGCCACGCTGGAACAAATCGCCGAAGTGCCCGGGTTTGGCGGCAAGGCGGCGCTGGAATTGAAAAAATTCCTCGAGGCGCGGTCGGAGGATCGTTAGCAGCCGGTTAAAATATCCCCTTTTTGTAGGAGCCGACCCATCCTCCGTGGCAATACTGTGGAGGGTGGAGGTAACGAGGCTAAAATCCAGACCACAGAACCCAGACCCCAGACGCCAGTCGCCAGACCCAAATCAGTCAGAGACTCCTCACGTCGTCTCCTACATTATTAACGGGCCGCATGGCTGCGCAGTCAAAATTCGTGGACGGGCGACTATGCGGAGCAAAAAGTGTTTTCCTCGGCAGCGCCTTTTGCTACAAGCGAGGAGCAACCCATGGATTTTTTTGACCAGGAAGCCCACGCCAAAAGGCGAACGCGCCTGCTCCTGTACTTGTTCGGACTGGCGGTGTTCGCGTTTGTGGTCCTGACGTATTTGATTCTGGCCTTGCCCATCCGATTTTTTTCGCCGGCGCTGGCAACCAGCACAACTTTTTTTCAATTCATCTGGGATCCGCGTCTCGCCTTCTGGGTCGCGGTCGGCACTTTGTTTTCCACCGCGCTGGGCTGCCTCTATAAAATGCACCTGCTCTCCGGCGGCGGCCCGGCGGTCGCAGAACTGCTCGGTGGACGAAAATTGGAAGAAACCCCCGCCAACCTCGACGAAAAACGATTGCGTGATGTCGTCGAGGAAATGGCCGTCGCCGCCGGCGTGCCGGTGCCGGAAGTTTACGTGCTCGACTGCGAGCGCGGCATCAACGCCTTCGCCGCGGGCAACGCGCGTGATGACGTGGCCATCGGCGTCACGTTCGGCGCGTTGAAATTGCTTAACCGCGACGAATTGCAGGGCATCATCGCGCATGAATTCAGCCATGTGGTGAACGGGGACACGCGGCTGAACATGAAGTTGATGGCGCTGGCGCACGGCCTTTTCTGGCCGACGATTGTCGGTCGCATTTTGGTGCACGGGACGACCCGCGCCCCGGAAATCGGCGAATCCATCTTTGACCCGGGCACCAAGCCGGTTTTTCTGCCGACGGCGCCGATTGGCGTTTTATTTTTAATTGTCGGGGGCATCACCGCGCCCTCCGTCCGATTGATCAAGAGCCTGATTTGCCGCGAACGCGAGTGGCTGGCCGATGCGGCGGCGGTCCAGTTCACGCGCAATCCGGCTGGCATCGCCGGCGCCTTCAAAAAAATCGGCGGGCTTTACAAGGCCGGCCGGCTGGACACGCCTTACGCGGAGACCGCCAGCCATTTGTATTTCGCCAATTCTGCTTATGACCCGTGGTTTAATTTTCTATCCACCCATCCGCCGTTGGCAAAACGGATTCTGGCCATTGACCCGGCGTTCGACGGCCAGTTTCCGCACATCAATTCCCTGCCCCGGCAAGCGGACGCCAACCCGCAGGAAGTCAAATATGACCGATTGTATGAAGAAAGCGTCCGCCGCGCGCGGGCGGAAGCCAAAGCCCGCGGAGAATTGGAATAAAAATCACTTTGCCGTCACGACGACGTAATTCTTTTTGCCTTTGCGAAGCAGGGCGCATTTGCCAAAGAGCAAATGCGTCAGCGGGCCGGTGCTCACCGCTGGTGGATTTGCGGCCCGACGAAATCGAATCGCTGCGCGGGATGCTGGAGCGCTGGAAGCTGTGGTTGTAAAATGTTCGACAAATGATTGAACCAATGCGGCCTTCGGAAAAGGGAGACCGCTTTTATTTTCAAATTGCAAAGGCGGACTTGTCGCGCCGAAATTGGATGCGTTTTTGCGTTCAATGTTGGCCCGTCAGTTCACGAACTCGCTTGACAGCATGTGTGATTTTCTTGTCAGCGTCTTTGGGTGCGAACTTAAGGAAATTACGATAACTTTTTATCGCATCGGGTGTCTGTTTGAGAGAATCCTCCAGTAGCGCCTTATCAAACCAACAAAAATTGTACGCGGGATCACGTGCTAGTGCGGCGCTGTAACAAGCCATTGCTTCCTGACGCTGTCCTAATGCGGCTAGTGATTTTCCTTTCCAGTGAAATGCCCTCTCGTTCTTGGGATAAATTCCTAACGCTTTATCGAAGCATTTAACCGCCTCTTCATGCTGATTGAGATCGTGTAACGCAAAACCTTTGTGTGTCCAAGCTCCATTTAGATTTGGATCGATTGACAAGGCTTTATCATAGCAAGCAATCGCCTCTTTGTACTGACGAAGAGTGCGAAGTGAATCGCCTTTTTCTACCAAATAATTTGGGCTTTTCTCGCCCACTTCTGGAACATCAAATATCTCTCCCGTTTTGCTTTCCCAAATCGGCTGCAATACCGAGCGTATTTCCAAAAAACTTTGATAGCGTTCCTTAGGGTTTGGTTTCAGACAACGCTCGATTACTGGCCACAGCGGTCCTTCTACCGGAGATAGGCGATTAACCATCTGTTGTTCATATATTTCTCGCAAAAAATTATCCATGCCACCTCGCCATACCGCCATAAATGGAGGAATTCGACTTCCGGTAGCCATCTGCCATAGCACCAAACCAAAACTATAGATGTCACTTCGGATGTCTGCACCTTCGTACCGATAGACCTCCGGTGCAATATATCCTGGTGTGCCAGATCTCATCTTGCCATCGGCTTGCATAATGCTGAAACCCATCTCACCTTTGTCTCCGACAGAAGTCAGTAAACCATCTAGGCGACTTGCGCGCCAAGCAGCTTCCGCTGCTACTGACAATCCAAAATCGGCAATCTTTATTCCAAGTGGGTCAATCAAAATATTGGCTGGTTTAATATCTCTGTGGCATACGAGGCCGTGCAATCTAGCGTGTTCCATGCCCAAACAGAATTGAATCGTCCACTCTAAAGCGTCGCCTTCAAACAATGGAGATTTTTTCCATTCCAGATAATCAGCCAAACTCACACATCCGTTCTTGTCAGGTGAAATATATTCCATTTCGACAAATAATCGGTTCGATACTTCAACTACATTCTTTGCTGAAAGAATGAATGGATGCTCTTCCAAATTTACCCACAAGACAGCTTCATTTTTGAATGCTTCTCGGGCAGTTGAATTGGCAAATAATTCATCACGAAATGTTTTCAGGGCACGAAGATAATACATTTCGAGTATTGGTAAGTATGGAATAAGCACGGCATATACAACGCCGAAGCCCCCTTTGCCCAAAACCCGATGGACTTCATACTTGCCGCCAATAACATCGCCGCTCTTGTAATTCATGTTTTCATTAAAGCGATGCCAATGTTCAAAGACAAATGCGTCGGCTCTACTTCGCCGTCACGACGACATAATTTTTTTTGCCTTTGCGGAGGAGCAAAAGTCTGTCGTTGAGCAAGTCGGCGGTTGTAACGACTCGTTGGATATTAGTTTCACGGTCGTTGTTCACATAAATGCCGCCGCCTTCGATGTCCTTTCGCGCCTGACCCTTAGACTGGCACAAACCGGAGTGAACGAGCAATTCCAGCAATGAGTGACCAGCGCCTTTGAGTTTAACCAAATCGATATTAACGTTTGGGAGTTCTTCAGAAATAGCATCCAAGACGGCTTCGGCGAGTGGCCGGTCAACTGTGCGAGATGCCTTAAACAATCCGATAATGGATTCTTGAGAGTTTTCTCGTTCTGTGTCGCCATGAATTCCCTGACGAACTACGCCGAATAACAATTTGCTAACCTTGTGGATGGTTTCTGCCACATTTCTCCCGCGTATCAACGAAGTTACTTCCATCGCCAAAGCCTTTTGCGCTTCGCGGGCGTCAGGATTCTTCGCGTGCTTCGCCTCGGCTTCAGCGATTTGTTCGGCTGACAGAAACGTAAAATATTTCAGGTAACGGATGACATCACGGTCATCGGTGTTGATCCAGAACTGGTAAAACTTGTAAACGCTGGTTTTCTTCGGATCGAGCCAGATGGCGCCGGCTTCGGTCTTGCCGAATTTTGTGCCGTCGGCGTTGGTGATAAGCGGGAGCGTCAGGCCGTAGGCGGTCTTGCCCAATTTTTTCCGGATGAGGTCAATTCCCGCGGTGATATTGCCCCACTGGTCGCTGCCACCGATCTGCAATTCGCAGTTGTGGTCGCGGCACAACACCATGAAATCGAACGCCTGGAGCAGCATGTAGCTGAACTCGGTGTAGCTGATGCCCACCTCGCGGTCTTCCATCCGTGCGCGGACACTTTCCTTGGCGACCATCTGGTTGACGGAAAAATGCTTGCCGATGTCCCGCAGAAAATCGAGGAACGAAACGTTCGCCGTCCACGAGGCATTGTCCACCAGCCGCGCCGGATTTTGTTTCGTCTCAAAATCGAGCAGCTTCGCCAGCTGGACTTTCACGCTGGCGATGTTGTGATCCAGTATTTCCTCGGTCAGCAACTGGCGCTCCTGTGTCTTGCCGCTGGGATCGCCCACCATGCCGGTCGCACCGCCGGCAACGGCGATGGGGTGATGACCGAGCAACTGGAACCGTCGCAGCGCCAGCAGCGGCACAAGGTTGCCGACGTGCAGGCTGTCGGCGGTGGGGTCGAACCCGCAGTAAAGCGTGACCGGAGCGGCGACCCGTTTGGCCAGTTCCGCCGCGTCGGTACAATCGGCAAGGAGGCCGCGCCATTTAAGTTCTTCCAAAATGCTCACCGGCGCAGATTAAATCGCAGATGGCCGGTTGCCAATGGCCAATTGAGCTGGCGGAGCGCGGATTGTCCTCAATCCGCTGCGGTTGGAAAAGCCGGACGTGCTGCGAGTTGGGACAACTCGCGCTCCGGCAGGAAACTTTGAACTTTGAACTTTGAACTTTGAACTTAAGCTTGGCGCGATGTCGCAGATGCTCAGGTCGTCCGGTGCCATGGCCGCCGCCACCCTCGTCAGCCGCCTGCTCGGCATGGTGCGCGAGATGGCCTACATGGCGTTCATGAACGTCGGCTGGGTCAACGACGCGTTTCAGTATGCATTCACGATTCCCAATCTTTTTCGCCGTCTGCTCGGCGAGGGCGCGCTGACGGCGGCCTTCATCCCGGTCTTCAAGGAAAAGGAAAAAATCCACGGCGAAAAGGAAATGTGGCGCGCGGCCAACGCCGTCATCTCCGGCCTCATTGTTTCCGCGAGCGTCGTCATCGCGCTGGTCATGACCGGTATATCCATCGCCTTGGCTGTGCATCAATTTGACGCCCGCTGGGAGCTCATGCTGCGGCTGCTGCGCGTGATGTTTCCCTACATGCTGCTCGTCTGTTTGGCGGCGGCGATGATGGGGATGCTCAACGCGCGCGGCCATTTTTTCATCCCGGCCATGGGCGCCACCATGCTCAATGTCGTGATGATCGCGTCTGTTTATCTGCTCGCGCCGAAATTCGGCGTGGGGCTTCCGAAGGAACAAAAATTGCCGGTGCAAATTTTCGCGCTCGCGTATGGCGTGCTGGCGGCGGGCGTGGCGCAGGCGGCCTTTCAACTACCCACGCTCTGGCGCGACGGTTTCCGCTACCGCTGGGTCTCGCCCTGGCGCGATGCCACCGTTCAACGCGTCGTGCGCCAGATGATTCCCGGAACGATCGGCGTGGCGGCATTCCAAATCAACGTCGCGCTCGTGCAATTGATCGCGTTTTTCATGGGCACCGGCATCGTTTCTTCGTTTAACGGCGCGGTGCGCCTCATGGAACTCCCGCAGGGCATTTTCGGCATTTCGCTGGCGACGTATCTGCTGCCGACGCTCGCCGGACTGGCGACGGACGGGAATTATCCCGAGTTTCGTGCCACCCTGCGGCACGGCCTGTCCACGCTGTTTTTTTTGAATCTCATCGCCTCGGCGTTGCTCGTGACGCTGGCCGAGCCGATCGTGCGGCTGCTGTTTGAACACGGCAGGTTCACCAGTGCATCCACCCTCCGCGTTGCCTACGCGCTCACCTGTCTCGCGCCGGGACTCGTGATGTTTTCGACCGTGAACATTCTGGCGCGCGCCTTTTATGCACTCGGTGACACGAGGACGCCGATGAAAATCAGCCTGGTCTGCCTCGCCGTCAATCTTGCCGCCGCCACAGTACTGCTGGGCCCGTTGCGCGAAGGCGGCCCCGGGATCGCCAACACCGCGACCTCGTGTTTCAACGTGGGATTGCTGCTGTTCGCCTTGCGGAAGAAGCTCGGCAAGCTCGAACTGGAATTGCCGCGCCAGAATCTTTTGTGGCTGCTGCCCCTGACGATCATTGCCGGGTTCATCGCGTATGAAAGCTGGCGGTTGTGGGAAAACTCACTGGGCCACGGCAATGTGGCATTGAAAATCGGGGCGGTGTTCGTGCCGGCGGGAATCGCGGGTCTGGTTTACTGGCTGGCCGCGCTGGCGTTCAAGATTCCGGCGGCAAAGGAGATGGTGGAGTTTGCGCTCGCAAAATTCAAGCGGCAAAACTGAAGCTCCAAATTCCAAGCGCCAACATCCAGAGAAACATCAATCACCAACCTCCAATTTCACGGTCGGAGGCTGGGTTTTGGAATTTGAAGTTTGGAGCTTCTCTGGAGCTTGGATGTTGAAGTTTGAAGCTCTTAAATCGCCACCACCGCGGTCCAGCAGTTCTGCCCGAATTTTGATTTGAATTTTTCCACCAACGATTCGGCGGCCGTCCGGTTTTCGGCGATGGCAAACGTCGTCGAACCGCTGCCGGACATGAGCGTGGCGAGCGCGCCGTTCGCGCGCAGGAACTCCTGAAACAGCGCGAGCACGGGATATTTTTCGAACGCAGGTGCCTCGAGCGAGTTGTAAAAGCCGTCAGCGACGGCGGGCCAATCATTGGATTGCAGTTTTGAAATCAATTGTTGTGCGCGGCCCCGCCGGCCGTTCAAGGCCGCCGGAAACCGCGCGAGGCCTTGATATGCCCAAACCGTCGAGATGCCGAAGCCGGGATGAATCAGCAGAAATGCCCGGCCCCGCAACGCCGGGAAAAGATCCAGCGGTTGGATTTTCTCGCCCCGCCCCGTGGCAAACGCGGGCCGGTTTTGCAGGAAAAACGGCACGTCCGAGCCGAGCGACGCGGCCAGTTCGGTCAGGATTGCGGTTGAAAGCGGTTGGTCGAACAGTTCGTTCAATGCCAGCAATGTTGTTGCGGCGTTGCCGCTGCCCCCGCCGAGTCCGGCGGCCAGCGGGATTTTTTTCTCCAGCCAGATGCGGACACCGTCCGAAATTTTCGCCGCCCGGCGGAACGCATCCGCCGCCCGATGGACGAGATTTTTGGAGTCAACTGACAATGCCAGTTCATCGCAGGTGAGCTGAATTCCGTTTCCACCGCGTTCGAAACGGATTTCGTCAAAAAGGTTGACCGGCTGCATGACGCTTTCGAGTTCGTGAAAACCGTCGGGCCGGTTGCCCAGGATATTCAGCAGCAAATTGACCTTGCAGGGGGATTTCTTTTCGAGCGCCATGGTCTCACAAAAGAAAAACGCGCCAACGGATGATGGTTGGCGCGTTGATGAAAGCGGATTCAGGCACGGTCAATTGTCGAATACTTTGAACCGGCTGCCGGGAATGAACGGCGCAATATCGCCACCCGTGAAACCGGTGTAGGTGTCCGTATCAAACAAAGCGTCCGAAATAAACCCCGGCTTGTAGCTCTCCGGGTAAACCGGTTCGGGCTTGAGGTAGCTGGTGAACATCGGGCCGTAAGGCGGCAGCGGGAAGGTGACGATCTCAATCACACCCACGCCGGTACGCGCCAGTGAACGGTCCAAGCCGCGCACGGCGCCGACCGTGTATCCGGTGTCCGGCGAATCGAACACCGCCGTTTGCTCGATGCTACGGCGCATTTCGCCCATGCGGACAACTTCGTAGAGGTTACTCATGCCGCGGCCGAGTTTTTGTTCCGGCCCTGCGCAACCAGAAGTGAGCAACGCAGCCAGCGTGACGACGGTGAGAAAAAGCATTACGTTTCGCATACGTTTTTTCAAGTTGACCAACCGAGCTTACGCGGAATCCGGCGGATGTAAAGCCCGTTTTCGTTCTTTCCAGTCCCAATACCACGCAATCCAGACGGTGACTTCGTAAAGCAATTGCAACGGCACGAACATGACCAGTTGCGTGATCGGTTCGGGCGTGGTGAGCACCGCGCCGAGAATCAAATTGATCACAATCATGTACCGCCGCGCCTTCGACAGCATGCGGTAGTTGAGCACGCCGATTTTCACCAGCGTCAAGATCACCACCGGCAGTTCGAAGCCCAGCCCCATGCCGAGCATGAATTTGCAGACAAAACTGATGTAATCCTCCGCCCGCCACTGAAACGCGCCGAAGCCGAGCCATTGCGAATACAGCTGCGCCGCCGACAGTGCGACCGGCATCAGCGCGAAATAACAAAAGGCTACACCCGCGAGAAACAAGCCGACGCCAATGGTCAGACCGCGATATACATGTTTCCGTTCGCGCAGCTTCAGGGCCGGAAAGACGAACGCGGCAATGAAGTAGAAAATGAACGGCGACGCCAGCACCGCGCCGCCATACAGGGCGACCTGGAACGCAACGACAAACCCGCCCGCCGGACTGAGATTGATCAAATCAATTCTGGCCCGTTGCGCGCTGGCGGCGGCGGTGGGGTCGGGATTGATGTGCCAGCCAAGCACGCGGTTGGTGCCGAGGTCCAGCGGCTCGATTTCAACGGCGACAAAACGGTTGGTGCCGAGGTCCAGCGATTGCTGCTGTTCGGGCGTGAGGGAAAAATTGCCGAGCTGGTTCGTGCCGAAGCTCACGGCGACGATCTGGTTGGTGCCGAAGTGATGAATCCGGGCGTGCGTCAACGGCCATTTGATGATGCGGACGACGTCATTGGCGGCAAACAGGCAGACCAGCATTCCCAGAAACAGCGCGACGATGCTCTTGATGAGCATCCAGCGGAAATCTTCCAGGTGTTCGAGAAAGGTTTTGACCGGGCCGCCTTCGGCCCTGTCGGGACGCTCCGGTTCGTTTTCGCCGGCCATGCCGAGAAATTCTCCGCCCCTCAGGACTTCGGCGGGTTGGAAGGCTGCGAAGCGGTCTGGCCGGGCTGCGACTGGCCATTCTTCACGGATTTATTCGGTTGGGCGGGCGTCTCATTCGCTGCGTTTTGAATTTCATCCGTCACTTCGCGCGCACCCTTTTTGAATTCCCTGATGCTCTGGCCCAGACTGCGGGCCAGATCGGGGATGCGTTTGGCGCCAAACAAAAGCAGGACGGCCAAAACCACGATGACCCACTCCCATCCACCTAAAAAAGCTGCTAACATGGCATTCATAAGTTTTGTCGAGCCTCACCAAGGCTACGCCTGTTCCGGGAAATAGTAAAGCGGCAAAAAAGGCCGCGATTGGCGCGGCCTTTGAAGTCTTTTGGCACGAGCGCGCGTTGTTAAAATTTACGACCCGGCCTTGGGATGCAGAAGCACGAAATCGTCCCGGCGGTTTTTGGCCCAGGCGGATTCGTCATGGCCCGGATCCGCCGGCTTGTCCTTGCCGAAACTCCGGGTCTCGACCCGCATCGGGTCAACGCCCAGTTTGGCCAGCGCTTCGCGCGCCGCCAGCGCACGGCGTTCGCCGAGCGACCGGTTGTATTCCTCGGTGCCGCGCTCGTCGCAATTGCCCTCGATGAGCAGCTTGGCGCTCGGATCGGAACTCAATGCCTGGGCCACCGCAGCCAGGTTCGCCTTTTCGCTGTTCCGGATTACGGAGCTGTCGTAAGCGAAATGAATCGTGTCCGCCGCCAGCGCCGCGCGGTCGGCTACCATGTTATCAAACTCTTCCGGCGGGGGCAGTGCCATCGGATTGCTATTTGGGTTTTCATTCGGATTAATCGGCTGAGTGTTTGGCAAAGTGGGGCCGGGTCCCGGCTCGCCAACTTGGGGGGCTGGCCCTGGCAGTTGCGTGACGCCAACCGGCTTATGTGAGTGGCAACCCGTCGTGGCGAGAGTGGCGGCCAGCGCGAGCACCAGTGGAAAAATCAGTTTTGTCGTTTTCATATTTTAGCTTTGGTTAAATTTCAGTTAAAAGTTCGTAAAAAATTCAAAATCATCTTGCCCAAGCGGGTTGGGAATCACTTCCCGAAACTCGGGCGATATCTTTGACTTGTTTCGTCGGGGCGTCAAGCAAAGACAACACATACCGGTAGGAAGTGGTGCGCCGCGCATAAATCAGTGTCCGGGAGTTCGGCGCCCATGACGGATCTTCGCCCGGCACCAGGACCGTGACCGTGCCACCGCCCGCCGGCACGATACAAATGTCAAACTCACTACCCTGTCGCGTAAAGGCGATCCACTTGCCGTCCGGCGACCAGTCTGGCTCGGTCGGGTTCGAGACGCCCGCGGTCGAAATACGCTGCACCGACCCGCCGCCGGCCGGCACCTTCGCCAGCACCCGGCGCTCATTTATCTTGGTCGCGAAACAAATCCACTGACCGTCCGGCGACCAGCATGGCGATGAATCTTCGCTCGTGGTCGTTAATTTTTTCAGGCCCATGCCGTCGGCGTTGCAGACATAAACGTTCGGGCTGCCGCCTTTGCTCAGGATCATCGCCACCTTCGTGCCGTCCGGCGAAACGGCGGCGGCCGTGTTCAAACCGGAATAGCGCGCGATGGCGCGGCGCTGACCGGTGGTAAGGTCGTGATAAAAGATGTCCGGGTTGCCGAGCTTGTAGGAGGTGTAACACAGCGCGAGCCGGCCGGGCACCCACGCGGGCGCGGCCACGATGTCGCCGTCATGGGTGACGGCCTGCGGATTGTGGCCGTCGAAATCGGCAACGTAAATTTCGCCGACGCCGTCAGGTGCTTCGTCCTTGAACGCGATTTTCGTCAGCGCGATGCCTTTTTTGCCAGTGACGGCCAGCACGATGTCGTCGGCGAACGCGTGCGCCTCCCGCCGCAACGACGCGCCGGTGTAGCTGCGCGCGAGCAGCGAACTTTTGGCAAAGCGATCCGTCACCCGGCCCTGCACGTTGCCGGCGTTGCTGCCGCTGATGAGATATTGCGCGGCGTCGGGACTGACAAAGCTGAACCCTTGCACGTAAAGGTCGAATTTCAAAACATCCAAAGTTTCGCCGGTGAACCCTTCCAGTGAAACCGGAATTGGTTTCGTCATCCCCATGACGGTGATGTTTTGTTCGATGGTGATTTCGTTCTGGCCGCGCGCAATCACGGCGGCAAAAAGGAAAACCGGCAGGCAAATTTTAATCAGTTGAAGACAATTCTTTTTCATCCCAGCGATCGTTTGGCTTTGAGGTTGAAGTTGATGGTGTAAGTCCGTTCCGGCTCCGTTGTACCTTCCGGGAACGGCGCGATGAAGGTAACGCGGTCCAGGGTGCGTTGCACGGAGGCATCCACCCCCGCGTCGCCCGACGGCGTAAGGATGCGGGCGGAATTCACCGTGCCGTCACGGGCGATGGTGACGGTGACCTTGACATTGGCATCGTCGTTTTGGGCGTCGTCCGGCGGCACCCACGCCTGTTCATAAACGCTCTTTACCACGGAGGCGTAATTGGCGTAAGCCACGCTGCTGTTGCCCGGCATGTCAATGGTCGTGGTGGAAGTAAGGTTGTTTCTCAAACTCCGAACGGCGTTTTGGAACGCCTGCTGCCGTAACCGTTGTTGCCGGCGCGAATCATCCGTCGGATTCGTGGTCAGATTTTTCAACGCAGTGCGCGTGACCAATTGTGTGCTGATTTGAATTTTCGGTTTTTCCGCCGGCTTCGGCTCCGGGGTCAGCGCCTTGACGACCTGCTTGATAATGGGTTCCGGTGTCTCCACTTTGGGCGGCGCGGGCGGCGTGACGACGGGCTGCGGCGCGGGCGGTTGCGGTGCCGGTTGAACCGCCGGCGGGGGCGGCTGGGCGTTGCGCACACCGCTGTTGAACGCCGCGTCAATCAAGTTGGCCGGGATGACATCCAGAATCTGCAGGTCGTCGGCCTTGGGTTTCGGCGCGAAGAAGCCGGGCCCGACGATCAAAATCACGAGCAGCAGCAGGTGAAAGCCTGCTGTCGCGATTGCGCATTTTTTTTGCAGTCGGTTCATTTGGCGGGTTCGGTGCGGAGCGAATAGCGCGTGATGCCGTAACGCTGGCAACCGTCAAGCAGCAATGCGACGTTTTTGTAGGTCCCATCTTCGTCTGCACGAATGGCAACGATGAGGTTTGGGTTGGAGCGTGATTCCGCCGCCAGCCGCGTGATCAATTCGCTGAATGGCATCCGCTGCTTGTCGAGCGCATAGACGCCCGTGTTGCTGATTTCGACGGTGCGGATGTCGCGTTTGTTCACCGATTTGTCCGGCTGGCCGCCGCGCGGGAGCTTGAGGTTGATGCTCTGCTCCAGCAGCGGCGTGGTGATGACGAAGATGATGAGCAGCACGAACGCAAGGTCGAGCAGCGGCGTGATGTTGATTTCGCTCAACGTCACGAGATAACTGCGTTGTGAAAATCGTCTCATGGCTGCAAATCATTCCTCTTCCAGATACTCCGCCTCCATTTTGGAAACCAGTTCCTGCGCGAAGTTGTCGAGGCCGACGGTGAACACGCGCAGATTGTGCACGAGCCAGTTGTAACCGAACATCGAGGGAATCGCCACCAGCAGGCCCGCGACGGTGGTGATGAGCGCCGCCGCCACGCCGGGCGCCATCGCGGCGAGCGTGGCCGCGCCCTGCGGCGCCTGCGCAATGCCGCCGAACGCGCTCATCACGCCCCAAACCGTGCCGAGCAGACCGAGGAACGGCGCGCCGCTCACGGCAATGGCCAGCCAGATCAAACCTGATTCCAGTTTCAACGATTCCTGCGCGACGACGTTTTCGATGGCGCGTTTGACGTGTTCCATGTTCTTGAGCGTGACGCGTTGCTTGCGCCGGTCGCCGCCGGGACCGCGCAGCCGCGCGTCCAGTTGCGAGCAGCCCGCCTGATAAACCATGAACAGCGGGCAGCCTTCGACCTGCAGGCTGCGGTCGAAAATTTCCAGCACGGATTTCTGGGCGCGAAACTCCGTGGAAAAATACAGGTTCAGCTTCCGGGCGCGGCGCATTTGCATGGCCTTGGACGTCATCACCGACCACGCGATGATGGAAAAAACGAAGAGACAGGCGATGACGGCCTTGCCTTCGGGCGTCGCCTGTTTCCAAACGTAGATGAGTTCCGCCTGATTCGAAGCGGCCCCCACGACGATAAACGAAAATCCGCTCATCATAACGACTGGTAACTTGGTCGTGAGGAACCGATGTAGCGGCCAAGCGGCAGGCGGTCGAGCCTCTACCTGCCGGACAAATTATTAATCGCCGCGCGGGGAATGCCAAGCCTTTTTGCGGGAAAAAATTCTCTGCGCTTGCCGGGCGGGCAAAATGGCTTAAAAAGAACGCCGATGTCCCGCCTGCGTGGCCGAAGCCAGAACCGCGAAAGCCAGGAAACCTGCCCGGCAGGCGCCGGTGCGGCTTTCCGACACAATCCCTTCCGCCGTCGCCAAGGCTATGGCGGACAGGTCGGCGCGGCGAAGGCCCGCCCACGCCTTATCGGTTTGTTGCTCGCGCTGGTCACACTGCTGGTTTATCTGCCGGTGTGCCGCTGCAACTTTCTGGTCTATGACGACGACGATTACGTCACCGGGAATCAGGTTGTCCAAAACGGCCTGACCTGGGCCGGCGTCGAATGGGCCTTCACGACTGCACATGCGAGCAACTGGCATCCGCTCACCTGGCTTTCGCACATGCTGGATTGCGAATTGTTCGGGTTGAACCCCGGCGCGCAGCATCTGGTCAACGTCCTGTTCCATGCAGCCAATGTGGTTTTACTTTTCGCGCTGCTGCGCCGACTGACGAATACGTTGTGGCCAGGCGCGTTCGTTGCCGCGCTGTTCGCATGGCATCCGCTGCACGTCGAATCCGTCGCCTGGATTTCGGAACGCAAGGACGTGTTGAGCACGTTCTTCGGGCTGCTGACCCTGCTGGCTTATGTGCGCTATGCACAACGTGTGACAGGTGACAAGTGGCAAGTGACAAGAACCGGCGAACAAGACATGTCACGTGTCATGTGTCACGTGTCACCGTTTTATTGGCTGGCACTGATTTTCTTCGCGCTCGGTTTGATGTCCAAACCGATGCTCGTCACGCTGCCGTTTGTTATGTTGCTGCTCGACTTCTGGCCGCTCAAGAGAGTGACAGGTGACAAGTGGCAGGTGGCAGGGGTTCTGCGATTGGTCTTGGAGAAGTGGCCGTTCTTTCTGCTCACCCTCATTTCCTGCATTGTCACTTTTCTGGCGCAGCGACATGGAGATGCAGTGGTCTCGCTGGCAAAAGTTTCGTTGCGCTATCGCCTGGAAAACGCGCCGGTCGCCGCTGTGCGCTACCTGCTGAAAATGATCTGGCCGGCCGATCTCGTCGTCATTTATCCGATGCCGGACAAGATTCCCGTGTTTGCCATCGCAGCCGCAGTTGCGGTTTTGATTTTCCCTTCCCTCGCTGTCTGGCTGGCACGGCGGCGCTGGCCGTATTTGCTCGTCGGCTGGCTGTGGTTTTTGGGCACACTCGTGCCGGTCATCGGCCTGGTGCAGGTCGGCGGCGCGGCGCTGGCCGACCGTTACACTTACCTTCCTTCCATCGGCCTGTTCCTCGCTGTCGCGTTCGGCTTCCGCGAATTGGCAGCGCGCTTTCAATTTCCTCCCATTGCTGTGGTCGCTGCTGCGGTTTTAATTTTGGGCGGCTGCCTTTTGGCCACGGAGCATCAGTTGCGTTTTTGGCGCAACAGCGAAACGCTCTTTCGCCACGCGCTCGCCGTGACCCGGGACAACGACATCGCGCATGCCAATCTCGGCGTGGCACTGGAACAGGAGGGGAAACCGGATGAAGCGCTGGCCGAATACCGCGCCGCCGCGAAGCTCGCGCCAGGGCGCTACCAAACCCACAACAACCTCGGCAACCTGCTCGATAAAATCGGCCGGCCGGAGCAGGCGCTGGCCGAATATCACGAAGCCGTCCGGCTGAATCCGGAACTGCCGTCTTTGCACGACGGCCTCGGCAGCGTGCTCGCCGAACTCGGCCGGTTCAGCGAAGCCATGAATGAATTTACCAACGCGGCGCAACTCGACCGCACCTATCCCTGGCCGCATTTTGAAGCGGGCAAAACGCTGCTGAAACAAGGCCGCGATGCCGAAGCAATGGATCAGTTCCACGCGGCGCTGCGGATTGCCCCGGACAATTTTCAAATCCTTGCCTACACCGCCCATGTGCTGGCCGCCGCCGAAAATCCTGGAATTCGCGACGGGAAAACCGCGCTTGTGTTCGCGACCGAGGCCAACGCGCTGACCGGCGGCACGCAACCGTTCGTCCTCGACGCGCTGGGCATGGCCTTCGCGGAAACCGGCGATTTCACCAACGCGCTGGACGTCACGCAAAAGGCCCTTGATCTCGCCATTACCGCCAAAATGAAAAACCTCGAAGGCATCCAACAACGGCTGCAACTCTACAAAAACCACCAGCCGTGGCGGGAATCGTTCTTGTTTACCAACGCGCCGGCGAAAAATTAAATTCGGAACAGCGCGCGGAGCGGCCGGCTCACCGCCGGATTTCGGAGAACTTGCTCCACCGCAAAATTTCTACCCAGCCACGGCAGGGTGAAAATCTGCTTCGCGTCAAAGAATTCCGCCAGCAGTTTTGTGTTTGAAGCGGTGGCGGTGTCTGGTTTCCGCGGTGACATCAAAACAACGCGCGCCTTGCGCCGAAAACTTTTCGGCAGGGCTTCAAGGGTGAGCAATATTTGATTCACCGCGCCGAGCCGGTTCGGGCCGACGACAATCGGCGTCGCGGGCAAGACGGTGAGGAGGTCGCGCGAATCAAAATTTTCACCAAGCGGACTCAGCACACCGCCGGCGCCTTCGATGAGCAAAACGTCAAAGCGTTTTTGTATCGCGTGAACGTGCGTGAGCACCTCGGCGAGTTTGACGCGCCTTCTTTCGCGGCGCGCGGCAAGCAACGGAGCGATGGGCGCGCGGAAATGCCACGGATTGATTTCGTCAAGGGCAAGCGCGCCAGCCGACGCGACGCGCAGTATGCGGGCGTCGTCGCGACCGCCGGAGCAAACCGGTTTGAGCGCAGCCACGTTGGCGCCGCGCTTGCGTAAAAACCGCGCCAGCAGTGCGGTCAGCACCGTTTTGCCGGCGCTGGTGTCCGTGCCGGTGATGAAAAACATTTGCTTCATTCGGCAACATCAAAGCGGAAACCCCACCGGCAAGCCATCAAAACCGTTGACGGAATTGGCTCGATTCACGTAAGCTGCGCGGCTCGCTGACCAGCGGGAATTATTGTGAATGTCACCGTTGAAAATCTGGCCCCGTGCAAAAAACTCGTGCGGGTGGAAGTGGACGCCAAGGCCGTGGACGAGGCCTTTGCCGCCGTCACGAAGGATTTCCAGAAACAGGCCTCGCTGCCCGGGTTCCGTCCGGGCAAGGCGCCGCGCGAGCTGGTCGCCAAAAAATACGAGGCCGACATCAAGGCCGAAGCCAAGCGCAAACTCATCAGCGATGCGTATCGCAAGGCGGTGGACGAAAAGAAAATCGCCGTGGTCGGCTACCCGGATATCGAGGAAATTCAGTTTGGCCGCGGTCAGGCGCTGCAATTCGCTGCGACCATCGAGACCGCGCCGGAATTTCAAATACCCGATTACAAAGGGCTGCGGGTCAAACGCGAGGCCAAGTCCGTCGCCGAGGCCGACGTGGAGCGCGCGGTGGAACTGCTCCGGCGGCAGCACACGAAGTTCGAGACGGTCGCGCGCGAGGCGCATCCGGGCGACATCGCGGTGGTGAATTACACCGGCACGTGCGACGGCAAGCCCATCACCGACACCGCGCCGACGGCGAAGGGGCTGACGGAGCAGAAAAATTTCTGGGTGGACATCGGGCCGGAGGCGTTCCTGCCCGGTTTTGCCGAGCAACTTACCGGCGCCAGGGCGGGCGACCGGCGTGCGGTCAACGTGGATTTCCCCGCCGATTTCGTGACGAAGGAACTCGCGGGCAAAAAGGGCGTTTTTGAAATTGAAGTCGTTGAGATAAAGGAAAAAATTTTGCCGCCGGTGGACGACGCGCTCGCCAGGCTTTACGGCGCGGAAAACCTGGAGAAGCTCCGCGCCGGCGTGCGGCGGGACCTGGAGAACGAATTGAATTATTCTCAGGCCAGGTCCATCCGCACACAGGTCATCCGCGGGCTGCTCGATCGCGTGAATTTTGATCTGCCCGAATCCGCGGTCGCGCAGGAGACGCGCAACGCGGTCTATGACATCGTGCGTCAAAACACCAAGCGCGGTGCCACCCGCGAGATGATTGAGCAGCAAAAGGAGCAAATCTACTCGGCGGCCACCTACAACGCGAAGGAACGCGTGAAGCTGTCGTTTTTGATCCAGCGCATTGCGGACAAGGAAGAACTCAAGGTGTCAGAGGAAGAAATTTTGAAACGCGCGCAGTCGCTGGCGGCGTTGTACCAGATTCCGCTCGAAAAATTCCTGAAGGATTTGCAGAAGCGCAACGGCGTGCCCGAGCTTTACGAGCAAATCCTGCACGAAAAGGCGCTTGACCTGCTGGAAAAGAGCGCGGTCATCGAGGATGTCCCGGCATCCGGGTCGCCGGCTCCGGGCGCAAATCCGAGCTGAGTCGGAATTAACCAGACGGTTACCTCCGGGCGCGCCGGCGCGTCTTAGGTTTGACGAATCGCGGCGAAAGCCGCAACATGCACAGCACCATGAAACGTTTCAGTGTCGTTTTGATTGTTTTCTCCCTGGCCCTGGCCGCGCAGGCGCAGACGGACACGAATGCGGCCACCGTGCCAGCCGAGACCAACGCACCGGCACTCCAACCGGAGGCCAATACGGTCGCCGTCCAAACAAATTCAAACCCGGCCGCCACGCAAACGGACACGAACGCGGCCCCCACGCCGGTCGAAACCAACGCACCCGCCCCGCCTCCCGGGACCAATGCGACCGCCGGCACGACCAACACCCCCTTGAGCTACCAGTGGCTGTTCAACGGTACCAAGGCGCAGACGAACGCGACCGCCGGCACAATCAACACCAATGGCCGCGCGATGTCGTTGAAGGACTGTATCCAGGAAGCCCTCCAGCACAACCTCGACGTGCAGATTGAGCGCTACAATCCGCAAATCCAGCGATACAATTTGAGCGCGGCCTACAGCGGTTACGATCCGTTGCTCAACATTTCCGGCCAGCACGATTACGACGTGAGTGGCAGTGTCTTTCAAAATGGGTTTGAATTGCCCGGTTCCATTTCCGATGAGAACAAATTTAATTCCGATATCGGCGGCACACTGCCGATGGGGTTGCAGTATGATTTCAGCGGGAACGTCAATCAGCAATATGGCACACTAAATCCAGGGACGACCAACGCCTCGCCCTTTGAAAGCTCTTCGGGTCAGATTCAAGTTCAATTGAAGCAACCGCTGTTGAAGAATTTCTGGATAGACACCACGCGTCTTAACATTCGCGTTGCCAAGAACCGCTTGAAATATTCCGAGCAGGGCCTGCGGCAGCAAATCATAAACTCGGTCACCGCCGTTGAGAATGCCTACTACGAACTCATTTACGCGCTGGAAAACGTAACGGTGCAGCAGGAGGCGCTGGTGCTCGCCCAGACGCAGCTTGACCAGGACAACCAGCGCGTGCAAATCGGCACGCTTGCCATCTTGAGTGTCCAGCAGGATGAATCCCAGGTGGCGCAGAGCCAGGCCAATCTGATTGCCGCACAATTTACTCTGGTCACCGACCAAAATACGTTGAAGAACCTACTCGCGGACACGAACTACACCCGATGGCACGATACGGACATTCAGCCGCTGGAGACGCTCACCGCGCCCGTGCAAACTTACAATTTGCAGGACAGTTGGCGGAAGGGCATGACCGAACGACCGGACCTCTTGCAGGCGCAATTGAATGTGGAGCAGCAGGGCATCCAGTTAAAGTATTACCGCAACCAGCTTTTTCCCGAACTCGATTTGACCGGCACCTACGGTTACAACGGCTCAGGCACGCAATTCAGCGACGAATTCAACCAGTTCAACGAAGGCAACCGGCCATTTTACAGCTACGGCGCGCAAATGACGATTCCGCTCAGCAATGTCGGCCCGCGCAATCAATACAAGTCCAACAAGGCAACGTTGCAACAAGTCACGCTGCAACTGAAACAACTCGAACAAAACGTTTTGGTGGAAATCGATAATGCGGTGAAGCAGGCCCAATCCAACTTCCAAAGCGTGGAGGCCACGAAACAGGCGCGCATTTACGCCGAGGCCGCGCTGGACGCGGAGCAGAAAACCTACGCTGTCGGCAAGGCCACCACCTTTGAAGTGCTGCAATATCAAAACAGCCTCACCGCCGCGCGCTCGCAGGAAATTCGCGCGCTGGCCAATTACAACGAGGCGCTCGTCAATCTCGCCGCGCAGGAAGGCAGCACGCTCGAACGCAACAACATCAACATCGAGGCGAAGTAAAAATCATTATCTTAATCCTGCGCTTAATCCTAATCGCCGTACGGAGAGGATTGAGATTGTAATAACGATTAAGATTAAGAAAAAATCCTTACCAGAACTGCCACGCGTGCTTCCAGACAATCCACAAGCCCAGCAATAAATTCGTGATGGCGTGCGCCGTCATCGCATCGCCCAGCCGGTTTTTGCGCAGCACCAGCCATTGATACGCCGCGCCGCACAAAATGCCCGCCAGCCATTCGTTGTGGGAAAAGCCGAAGACGGCCGCAGTCGCAAAAAATGGCAGCGGCAAAAATTGATTGAGCGGCACGGATTGGAAATCTGGTTTGGCGATGCAGCGATAGAGAAACGAGCGGTAAAAAGCCTCCTCCAGCGGCGGCACAACAAATGTTGAACCAAGAATCCGCGTGGCGATCATCAGCCAAGCCAGCGCTGGGCTGTTGCCAAATTGTTCGTTCGGGTTCCAAAACTTGGGCGAGCTTGCCGGCGGATGCGTAATGCCGAGTTTCACCCAAAGCGAGGTTTGCGTCGTCCATTCGCCGCTGATGCCAACCCAAATCGCAAAGATTCCAATGCCGACGACGGCGGCTTCCCAACTGAAGGCCCAGCGCATTTCCGCCACGAACGGGCGCATTTCCCATATCAGCCACACACCGACCAGTGTCTTGGCGAAGTAAAACCAATAAGCTGACGCCGGGCCGAATTTCCCCTGGCAAAACGTCAGCGCGAAGAAAACTACAAATGGCGCGACCCGGGCGGTGGCCGGCGACACGGCAAATTGTTTTTTCAGGCAGCGCACACGAAATGATGACGCGGATTTTTACTTGTCCAATCCTAATTTCTCCTGCGAACCGTCGGCTTTTTCCAGCGTGACGTTGTGTTGCGAGATTTCCTTCACGCGGAATTCGCCAAACCGGTCGCCGACATGAACGGTCTTGCCGTCCACGATCGCCCACGGCTGTGTCGCGGTATAGACAATGCCCTGCAACTTCGGTTCGGGCGGCGGCGGCGGCGGTGTTGGCGGTGGTGATGTTGACGGTGGTGGCAGCGGCGCGTTGGGTACGGGAATGGGCGCCGGGTTCACCGGTTGCGCCGCCGTAAGCCTGGGTTCACGGCGGGTTTTTGTCACGGTGCGGGTGACGAGGGCCATTCCGATAAAAAGGCACGCAGCCACAATCAAAAAACCAATCACCCCCGGTAATATCCAGCCGATGACGTTGCCAGGCCTGGATTCAACCGGCAGCAACCTTGGCACTTTTGTGTCGGGCGGCGGCTGGTTTGTTTTCTGCGCCCGCTGGGCGCGTTTGAGCGCGTCGTTGATGCGGCTCATAGGTGGATGTTTCCTTCGAGTTCGCGAATGGCGCGTCCCACCATTTGGTAGGTGATGCGGTCGCTTTGTTCGACAAAACCGGCGAGCAAGGCCTTGTCGCAGACGGCGTTGATGAGCCGGGGGATGCCGTGGCTGTAACCGAAAACGCGCCAGAGGGCCGGCTGTGTGAAATACGGCACGCCCTGCGCGCCGGCGAGTTCGAGCCGGTGCTGGATGTATTGGCCGACCTCGACCCGCGTGAGCGGCGCGAGATGATAACGCACGGTGATGCGCTGGCGGAGCTGGCGCAGGCGGTGGCTGTTGAGGCGGTCGCGCAATTCGGGTTGTCCCAGCAGGACGATTTGCATCAGCTTGCGGTCATCGGTTTCGATGTTCGAGAGCAGGCGGATTTGTTCGAGCAATTCCTCGGTCAAATTCTGCGCCTCGTCAATGATGAGCACGGTTTCCTTGCCTTGCTGGACCTGCTTGAGCAGAAATTCGCCGATAAGTGTGATGGTTCCCAACCGGTCGCGTCCCTGGACATCGAGGCCGAATTCGGTCGCAATGGCCTTCATCAGACCGTCGGCGTCCAATACCGGGTTGAGGATGAGTGCGGTGGAAAACAGGCCGTTGAGCTGTTCGAGCAACGCGCGGCAAAGCGTCGTCTTGCCCGCGCCGACCTCGCCGGTGAGCTGCACGAAGCCCTTGCGCTCGCAGATGCCGTAAAGCAGATGATTGTACGCCTCACGGTGCTGCCGGCTGTGAAACAGAAAACGCGGGTTCGGCGTGATGTCGAACGGCGCCTGTTTCAATCCGTAGTATTCCAGATACACGCCGGCTTCTTAGCAGAAATTACACCGGCGGGAAACAAAAAGGGTGGCACGGGCGTCCCGTCTGTCGTTTTCTGCGTCGCGCCGGGAACAGGCTTTAGAGCCGGAAATTTCCATTGGCTGCGGTTCATCCGGCCAAAATTCTCCGCGCCGCCTTCACCAGCGCCTCCACTTCCGCCGGCGTGCCAATCGTGATCCGCAGGTAATTTTTCACTTCTGGAAAACTGAACCAGCGGACGAGGATTTTCTGTTCGCGCAATTTGTGCTGCCATTCGTGCGCGGCGAAGCGCGGCGGTCGCGCGAGAATGAAATTCGTCCGGCTCGGAAAAACCCGGAAACCGAGCTTCGTCAATTCGCGGGCCAGCCACTCGCGCGTGGTGATGATCTTTTTGAAATTCGCGCGGTAATACTTCAAATCGCCCAGCGCCACTTCCGCCGCGATCTGGCCGAGGCCGTTCACGTTGTAGCTGTCGCGAATCTTGTGCAGCGCAGCGATGAGTTCGGGGTGCCCGACAAAATAGCCGACGCGCTGGAAGCACAGCGAATACGCCTTGGAAAACGTCCGCGCCACCAGCACATGCGGATATTTCAACGCCAGCTTCAGCGCGTTTTCCTCCGCGAAATCCACATAAGCCTCGTCGAGAATGACGACGCCCTTCTGCGCCACACAAAGCTTTTCCAGTTCCGAGGTTTTGTAACCGTGCCCACTCGGCGCGTTGGGTGTTGTGACATAAATCAGCGCGGCGTCAAATCTCCAAACTCCGCTCCGTTTCAATTCGGCCAGGCTTGGCAAACTGAAATCCGGTTTGAGCGGCACCGGATTTTTTGCTGCGCCATGTATGTCCGCCAGCACCGGATAGAGCGAATAGCTCGGGAGGAAATATTGGATAATTTGGTAGGGACGCCTCGCCGAGGCGTCCGCGGACACGCGAGGCCGCGTGTCCCTACCCGAAATCGGCTCTACAAACGCTCGCGTGGCCAGCGCCAGCAATTCATCCGAGCCGTTGCCCACGACGAGGTTGTCCGCGTGGCAGCCGTGCAGCTTCGCCAGTTTTTCGCGCAACACCTGCGCCGTCGGATTCGGATACAGCCGCAACCGCCCGTCCACCGCCGCCTTGACCGCCGCCAGCACTTTCGGCGACGGCGGATACGGATTCTCGTTCGTGTTGAGCTTGATCAACCCCTTGATTTTCGGCTGCTCGCCATAGAGGTAAGGGTGCAACTCGCTTACCAGCGGGCGGATAAAATTTTTCAAGCTGGTCTTGTTCATCTCAAGGGAACAACGTGGACTCTCGACTGCGAAAGCAAATGAATTACCATGCGCACAGGATAAACACATTCGCCGGAATGAAAAGATTTTCAGCGCAGACAATCGTTCGCAATGCATCTTCTATCGCCGGAAAACGCAGTTGACAATGGTAACATAAATGCTACTATATGAACGGCTCTTTCGAGATTCGTGAATACACTGAAGGCGGGCGCTCGCCGTTCGCGGAGTGGTTCGACGATTTGGACGCGGTGACGGCGGCGCGGGTGGACAGATACGTCCGCTGGCTGGAAGCGGGCAACTTCGGCGCGGCCAAGCCGCTGCGTCATGGAGTGTTTGAACTGCGGCTGGATTTTGGGCCGGGCTACCGCGTGTATTACGGACGCGAAGGCCGGACCATCATCATCCTGCTTGGCGGTGGCAGCAAACGCCGGCAGGACGCCGACATCGCCGCTGCGGTGGAACGCTGGAAACGATACAAACAGACAAAGGCATGACATGGCACTGACGCGAGATTACAAGGAAACCGTGGTGGCGCGGATCAAACGCGACCGGAAATTTGCGCGGGCGCTCTACGCCGAAGCCGTGGGCGCGTTGCTGGAAGGCGAAACTGCCGAAGGACTTTCCATGCTGCGCGACCTGGTTCACGCCGAAATCACCTTCAAGGAACTGGCGCGACAGACCGGCCTGGGCGAAAAGACGCTGCACCGGATGCTGAACCGCAACGGCAACCCCACCGCACGCAACCTGGGTGTGATTGTGCGGCACATTGCCGAGGACTTGCGCATCAAACCGCGCGTGGAAGTGGCCGTGGCGCATTAAGGCCGCAACCGCGAGAGCTGTAGCCGCGCTTGTGAAAGCGCGGCTATTCCGGCGATTTGCATCGGCGGCTACATCACCGGCTGCTCGCCATAGACGCAAGGGTGCAACTCGCGCACCGGCGGGCGGATGAATGATGAAACTTTCATTAACTCAATCGAGAGAAGGCAATCGGCGCCGTCTTTCTATTTCTTTTGAAACACATTTCTCACAAACACCATAAATCTGATCGGAATAGCATTCGGTCGCCAAAGGCGTGTCTGCATCAGCGTGAGAACAACGGCTGTTTGGAGTGTAACTTCTGAAAACTACAATACCGTCGCAAGCGGTTTTCTGTTGCAATGCCAAAGCAACACGCTTCATACACGATTCGCAAAACCAAAACAGCTTTGCATCCGGTGGTCTTTCTGCTTTACGACACAAGCAACAACGCAATGTTCTACGGATGCCATCCAATTCCTTCACATAGGGCTGTCGTTTCGGAAATGCCAAACAATCCCCAAGCAAATCGTCCATCTTCCACGACGTTTCTTGGGACAGAAGAGCGATTCGAGAAACAATATCCATTTTGCGTCTAACGAGTTCAGTGTGAATTATACAAACTTCACGATTGTGTTGTTTCACGCGCTGGCCATTCGGAAGATCGTTATCACAAACTCCAACGTGCCGAAGTTCCAAGCAAAGTTCATCCAATAAGTCTAAGTCTGAACGCTCTTGAATCGGTGGTTTCGGTGGCGTGTTGGCCATAACAACCAGGTTAAATCTGATTCATTTTGAGCGAATTTCCGCGCTTTTTCCGTGCGCGCCCAGGCCTTCAAGTTCGGCGAATTTTTTCACGGTGGGCAGTGCTTTCTTGAGAGCGGCGCGGTTGTAGTCCACCACGCTTGTGCGGCGCTGGAATTGGTCAACGGTCAGTCCGGCAAACGACACGCCCGCGCCGCCGGTCGGCAGCGTATGGCTCGGCCCGGCTACGTAATCGCCCAGCACCGTCGGCGACCACGGACCGAGAAAAATCGCGCCCGCCGTCAAAATGCCTTCGGAAACTTTGCGCGGATTGCGCGTCATTACCTCACAATGCTCCGGTGCCAGCCGGTTTGCCAAGGCCACGCCGTCATCTAGCGATTTCACCTGAATCAGCCAACCATTGTTTTGCAATGCGCGTTGAATAAATTCACGGCGCGCCAGTTTCGGCAGTTGGCGCGCGATTTCCCTTTCGACGGCTTTTAAAATTTTGTCCGAGGTTGTCACCAGCCAGACGCGTTCGTGGCCGGAGCCGTGTTCGGCCTGCGCCAGCAAGTCGGCGGCAACAAATTTCGGGTTGGCCGTGTCGTCCGCCAGCACCAGCACCTCGCTCGGCCCGGGCAGCAGATCAATCGCGACGCGGCCGACCAGCAATCGTTTGGCCGCGACGACGTACTCGTTGCCGGGACCGAAAATCTTTTGCACACGACGAATCGTCTTCGTGCCAAAAGCCATCGCCGCAATCGCCTGTGCCCCGCCGACGCGGTAAATCTCCGTCGCGCCCGCCGCGCGCGTGGCGAACAGCAGCGCCGAATTGATTCCGCCATCCCTGCCGCACGGCGTGCAGGCGACAATCTCCGGGCAGCCCGCGACTTTCGCCAGCGTGATGGTCATCAATGCGGTGGAAGCCAGCGGCGCCTTGCCGCCGGGGATGTAAACGCCCACGCGCTGGAACGGATCGAACTTTTCGCCGACCGTCGCGCCGTGTGAATTCTTCGTCTGCCAGTTTTTGTGCAGCGATTTTTTGGCGAAGGCGGCGATGTTTTTCTCTGCCTCGGCCACGGCCTTGCGCAGCGATTCATCGGCGGCGAGCGAGGCATTGAACAATTCCGCCTGTGAGATGGCCAGCCGGTCGGCGGCAAGCTTCACGCCGTCGAAGCGTTCCGTGAACTCCAGCAGCGCGGTATCGCCATGCACCTGCACGGCGTCGAGGATGGCGCGGGTGCGTTGCTCGATTTCCGGATCAAACAGGCTGGAGGCGGCGGTCAGGTCGCGGAGTTTCCCGGCAAAGTTCGCGTCGCTGTGGCGGATGACTTTCATGCAGGCAGGCTAGAAAATTCTCGCGGCAAAGTCAAAATTCGCGGATGCACTTTTCTGGAAACTGTGCTTACTTGTGTGCGTCTGTGGCTGACAAACGCAATCCCATCATTGTCGCGCTGGATGTGCCGACGGCCGGGGCCGCGCTGAAACTCGTGGAGCTGCTGGCCCCGGTTTCGGGCGGTTTCAAGGTCGGCAGCGAGCTTTTCACCGTCGCCGGACCGGACATCGTGCGCCGGATTCGCGAGCGGGGCGTGATGGTGTTCCTGGATTTGAAATTTCACGACATTCCCAACACGGTCGCCAAGTCGGTCGCCGCGGCGGTGCAACTGGACGCGCAGATACTCACCGTGCACACCAGTGGCGGCCTGGAAATGCTCAAGGCCGCCGAACAGGCCGCGCAAGAAACCGCGTGGCGGCTCAGCCACAGTCCGCCGCTCGTTTTGGGCGTGACGTTGCTGACGAGCCTCGACGCCGGGGCGCTGAAGGAAATCGGCCTCGATGCAAACGTGGATTATCAGGTGCGCCGCCTGGCCACGGTGGCCACCAAAGCGGGATTGCGCGGGCTGGTCTGTTCGCCGCTGGAAGTGGCCAAACTCCGGCAGGCGATCCCGCCCGCCATGCAACTGGTCACACCCGGCGTCCGCACCGGCGCGGAAAAGGCCGACGACCAGAAGCGCACGCTGTCACCGCGTGAAGCCGTCGCCGCAGGCGCAAACTGGCTGGTGATTGGCCGTCCGATTTATGCCGCCGAAAATCCGCGCGCGGCGGCGGAGAAAATTCTGGAGTCGCTGGGGTGAAACGCGGGGCACGAAGTGCGAGGGGGAATCAATTGACGGGAAAACCCTTTGCGTCTGCTGGATTCACAAAAACCAACTGCTCGGAATGCGGGCCTACGCGAACCAGCGCCGCCGGCCGCGATGCGACCAACGCCAGAAGTTCGTCGTCGTTGATCGCGCGAAAATTACCGGCGGTGGTTTGAACCATTTCAACCGTTGCAACTGACGCGACAAGCTGGCTGGCCGAAAGCGTTTGGGTGGCAACAATCGCGCAGGCGGGCAATGGTTGAGTCCGGACGAGCTGATAACTTTTAACCTCCGCCTTTGCCGGCGGCATCGGCGCGGCCGGGGGCGGCGGCACGTTTTGGCAGACCAAAAGGGCAAGCAATCCCAGCGCAACGACCAATGCCGCCGCGCGCCGTGTTTGCCGCCAGCGTCGGCGTCGGCGAGTCAGACACAGCGTTTGGTCAAGCAGCGCCTTGCGAAAATCAGGAGGCACCGCTTCAGCCAGTACGTCATTGAGCAACGGTCCGTTGTCAGCTTCTCGATTCATTGTTCAATTCCGCCAGCACCGCGTCTTTCAATTTGCGCCGGACGGGGTCAGTTTTGATTCAACGGCCTTTACCGTCGTTTGCAATTCGCCCGCAATTTCACGCACGGAACGGCGCGCGGAATATTTTTGCTCCACCAACCGTTGTTCGTCCGGCGGCAGCAACGCGACCTGGCGTTCCAACAACAGTTTCAGCCGGTCATCAGCTTGATTGCCTTCTGCGCTGTCGAGTTCAACGCTCGCGTCTCGCGTGAAACGGTCGAGAAATAAAAAATAGCGTCGTCGTTTTTTCGTTTCATCCGCGAAAGCCGTACGCGCCAAAACTGTGAGCCAGCTCCAAAAGACGTTCTCGTCCCTGAAAATTTTGATGTGCCGCGTCACGCGAATCAAAGTCGCCTGCAAAGCTTCACGCGCGGCGTCCTCATTGCCGGCGGCGACGACCAGCAGGTAACGCCACAGGCGGTCGAAGTAAGCATCGTAAAAAGTGCGCCAGGCCATTTCATCACCTTTCGCCATCGCGCGGGTCAACGCCGCCACGTCTGGCGTTTCGCGCGAACTTTTGTCCAGGGCCGCGGAACGCGGGCTGGAGGGTTGAATGTTTTCTTCCAAGCTGACGCATTAACGGCCGACGGAAATTTATTTTCCAGTCTTTTCTTCGGGCGAAGCAACTGGTTTCGGCGGCGGAACGGAAATTTTGCTCTTCAGTTGGGCAACCTGATCTTGGAGTTGTTTCATTTGAGAATCCAAGGCGGGCAGGCTGTATTGGGATTGTGGCAACGTATTGAGAACATCCTGAATTGTTTGCAGCTTGTCCGGTTCGCCGAACGCAATCAACAACTTGGTTTCCTTGTGATAATTCAACTCCGGCGGGGAAGTGATGCCCGCCATTTTCCAGCCGGTTTGAATCGCCGTGGTGATGTCGTCCACCGTAAAGCCCCGATCCAGATAAGGGGTCAGAGAGTAAAACCGGCAGACGTTTTGGGATGAGATTACTGGTGGCAAAGTGGGTTTAACGACGTGGAAATACCAGATTGAATCATCCGACAAATTTCCCGAGGCCGTTCTGAAGCTGTATCCGGTTGACTGCTGCGAATAAGAGCCAAATTGCTGATTGAAAACGCTTACATCCTTGCGACTGGCCGCTTCCAAAGCTTGAAACAATTGGGCGACATCCACATGGTTCATTTTGAGCGGCGGCAATTGCACATTGGCATCTTCATCGGAAATGATTGTGTTCAACGGCTTGCCCATCGCCTTCTCGATGGCTTTGACCAACTCCGCGGGCTTGCCGCCGGGAAAATCGAGATTGAATTTGGTCAAGGCGGGTGGCTGGTTTTGCTCCGGGTTGGCCCGCTGGGTAATGGCTTGCAGCCGTTGCTGAAAATCGCCGGAGGGCCGGGGCGCAGGAACTGGCGCTGATGGCGGCATTGGTTGTCCCAACGTTGACGTGAAGGCGAATGCAAGCAGACCGGCGGCGAGGCAGGCGGATTTTTTCATAAATTGGCTGGTTTGATTTGTGTTCTTTATACAGAAACACGACGGCCAACGCAAAATCCTTCGCTGAATTTACCGGGCTAACCTGACGAAGCGACCATCTCCAAAATCAGAGGCGTGGCTTTTCCGGGTTTCGCGGAAATTTCAAAAGCGGCCTTCAGGCGGGCGATGGCTGCTTTGGCCTGATTTGAATCAGCGGCGTGAACGCGGCAAAGTGTCGCGGGTTTTTCCACCCGCTCGCCGGGCTTGGCGATTTGATCAATGCCCACGTCATAATTGATGACCGATTCTTTGGTGAGCCGGCCGCCACCCAAATCGCGAATGACTTCGCCGATGAGCCGCGCGTCGCATTTGGAAATGTAACCGGATTTTTCCGCTTTCAATTCAACCACGACCGGGGCAGTGGAATCGAGCGCGAGTTTTTTGTTGAACGCCCTCAGATCCGCGCCCTGAGCAACGAGCATTTCGTCCCACTTTTTTCGCGGGGAGCCGGAGTTCAGACAATTCCAGGCCTGTTGGCGTGCGGCGGCGAGTGATTTCGATTTGCGGGTTTGAACGAGCAGATGCGCGGCGCAGTCGAGGACAAGCGTGCGGAGGTCGGATATTTGCCTCTCACCCGACCTTCGGCCACCCTCTCCCCGCCCAGCGGGGAGAGGGCTAGGGCGAGGGGCCTCAAGCACCGCCACACTTTCCTTCACTTCCAGCCAGTTGCCGGCGGCGCGGCCCAGCGGCGTGTTCATGTCCGTCAAAATCGCGCGGGTGTTCACGCCGCACTCGTTGCCGAGCGCGACCATGGCCCCGGCAAGTTTGCGGGCATCGGCCCTGGTTGGCATGAACGCGGCGCAACCGAATTTGACGTCGAGCACCAACGCGTCGAGACTTTCGGCGAGCTTTTTGGAAAGGATGGACGCGGTGATGAGAGGGATGCTCGGCACGGTGCCGGAAGCGTCGCGGAGCGCGTAGATTTTTTTGTCCGCCGGGACCATGCGCTCGGTCTGGCCGCAAATGACGCAGCCAACTTTCTGGACTTGCGCTACGATCTTTTCGGCGGGGAGAAGTGTTTTAAAGCCGGGGATGGAATCGAGTTTGTCGAGTGTGCCGCCGGTGATGCCAAGGCCGCGGCCGGAAATCATCGGCACGCGGAAGCCGAGGCAGGCGAGCAGCGGCGCAAGCGGGAGCGAAACCTTGTCACCGATGCCGCCGGTGGAATGTTTGTCCACCAGCGGCCGTTTGTCCTTTGGAAATTTCAATACGTCGCCGGAATCGCGCATGGCGAGCGTGAGCGCGGTGGTTTCGGCGGTGTCGAGTCCGCGAAAGTAAATGGCCATGAGCATCGCGGCCATCTGATAGTCGGGGATTTTTCCGGTGGTGAATTCGCGGATAAAACTTTGAATTTGTCCGCGTGCGAGGGTTTTCCCTTCGCGCTTGTTTTCAATTAGCGAAAGGAAGTTCACGGTTTAACCCGTAAATTTTTTTGCCGCGATGCTGGCGTTGTGGCCGCCGAAGCCGAACGAGTTGTTGATGACGGCGTTCACTTTCAATTCGCGCGCGGTGTTCGGCACGTAATCCAGATCGCATTCGGGGTCAGGCACCTGGTAATTGATGGTCGGCGGGACGACGCCGTGCTTGATGGCGAGCGCGCAAATGCTCATTTCCACGCCGCCCGCGGCCCCGAGCATGTGGCCGAGCGCGCCTTTGGTGGAACTGACCGCAATTTTTTTTGCATACTGGCCGAAAACAGCTTTGATGGCCTGCGTTTCACAAGCGTCGCCTTGCGGCGTGGAAGTGCCATGGGCATTGATGTAGGAAACGTCTTCGAGGTTCAAACCACCGGTTTTCAAGGCCATTTTCATGCAGCGCGCCGCGCCTTCGCCGTCGGGCGAAGGTGCAGTCAGGTGGTAGGCGTCGGCGGTGTTGCCGTAACCGACAATCTCGCAATAAATTTTCGCACCGCGTTGTTTGGCGTGTTCCAATTCTTCGAGCACGACGACGCCCGCGCCTTCGCCCATGACGAAGCCGTCACGTTCCTTGTCGAACGGGCGCGAGGCGCGCTTCGGATCATCGTTGCGCCGGCTCATGGCTTTCATGGCGCAGAAACCGCCGATGCCAATCGAAACCACCGCCGCTTCCGCGCCGCCGGCGAACATCACCTGCGCGTCGCCCATTTTAATGGCGCGCCAGGCTTCGCCGATGGCGTGGTTGGCTGTCGCACAGGCCGAGCAGGTAGCGAAATTGGGACCACGCAAGTTGTAAAACATCGAGAACAGCCCCGAAGCCATATTGCTGATGAGCATCGGGATCATGAACGGCGACAGCCGGTCCGGCCCGCGGTCGAGCAGGACTTTGTGCTGTTTGATGGTGGTGGCCAGGCCGCCGATGCCGGAGCCGATGATGACGCCGATTTCGTCGTGGTTTTCCCGTTCAAGCTCGAGACCGGAATCGAGCAACGCGCGATGCGCGGCGAAGACACCGAATTGGGAGAAACGGTCGGTATGCCGGACTTCCTTCGGGGACGGAAAGGCGGGCGTGGGGTCAAAAATTTTTACCTCGCCGGCGATTTGCGTGTCGAACGGCGTCGCGTCGAAGGCGCTGATGCGGTCAATGCCGCATTGCCCGGCGACGAGATGGTTCCAGAAGGCGTCGAGCTGGTGTCCGAGCGGTGTGACCACACCAAGGCCGGTGATGACCACGCGGCACTGCGTTGAATGGCTTCCCATAAAATCAAAAGGGGCAGATCAAGCTGAGTCCAGCCGAAACTGCCCCGAAGTTTTCACGTCGCGACTACTTCTGCTGCACGTCTTCGATGTATTTGATGACATCGCCGACGCTTTGAAGTTTCTCGGCCTGCTCGTCGGGCACTTCGATGCCGAATTCCTCCTCCAGCGCCATGACCAGCTCGACCGTGTCCAGCGAGTCGGCGCCGAGGTCTTCAATAAATTTCGCCTCGAGAGTCACCTGGTCCGCATTCACACCGAGTTGTTCGACGATGATGTCCTTTACGCGTTGTTCGATAGATTTTTCAGCCATGGGTTGCTCCGGTTAAATTTTGAACTGTGTCTATGCTATGATAACGGGGGGCGTCAAGCCCTGAATCACATTTTTTTCAATTTTATTGTTTGACCCCTCACATCACCATCCCGCCGTCCACCGCCAAAACCTGGCCCGTGACATAACGCGCCGCCGGGCTGGCGAAAAACAACACCGCTTCCGCCACATCCTCCGGCTGGCCCAGACTAGCCAGCGGGATCTGTTTGGTGATGGATTCCTTCTGTTCCTGCGACAATTTGTCCGTCATGGCTGTCTGGATGAAACCCGGCGCGATGGCGTTGACGGTGACGCCCCGGCTGGCGAACTCGCGGGCGCACGACTTGGTCAGACCGATGACGCCGGCCTTGCTGGCCGCGTAATTACACTGGCCCGCATTGCCAATCAATCCGATGACCGAGGCGATATTGACGATGCGGCCGGACCTCTGTTTCAGGAGCGCGCGGCTGAGTTCCCGGGTGAACAGGAACGTCCCCTTAAGATTGATGTCCAGCACGGCGTCCCAATCCGCCTCGCTCATGCGCATGACCAGGCCGTCCTTGGTGATGCCGGCGTTATTCACCAGGATATCCACCCGCCCGGGCTCCTTCAAAATCTGTCCGGCGGCGGCCTCGACGCTGGCGGCGTCCGCCACGTTGGCCGCAACGGTCCAGGCTTTGCGCCCCAGTTTCCGGGCTTCATCAGACGTTTCCTGTACGAAGTCGGTTTTCAGGTCCACCGCCACGATGTCGGCCCCGTGGGCAGCCAATTTCAACGCAATGGCGCGGCCAATGCCCCGGCCCGCGCCGGTCACGACGGCAATTTGATTCTCAAGTTGTTTCATGGCGGGCCATTGTTTAACCGCAAACGGGCCCAAATGCACACAAAAAGTATGGATACACCCCCCCCAATTTATACAAATCTTGGAGACTGCGGTGTCTATTGAACGAAATCGTGTGACGACAGACGACGCAAAACTTGCAGCGAACCCGGCGGGACTCTCCCGTTTTTTTTCAGAAAGTGGACTGGGTGAGTTTTGGTGTCACGACACTGCTGGCGCTGGCGGTTTATTTGTTCACGCTGTCGCCGGAAGTTGACCTTGATCATTCAGGCTTCTATTCCACAGCGGCGATGTATCCGGGCGTGTCCATATCTCCAGGACATCCGCTCTGGGCAATTTACGGCTGGCTTTTCATCAAGCTGCTGCCGTTTTCGAATATCGCGTGGCGATTGGGAGTCGCGTCCGCGGTGGCAGGCGCTCTAGCGTGCGGTTTGATCGCGTTGATAGTATCGCGTGTTGGAGTTTTGGCGGCGGAAAATATTTCCAGCTTTAAAAATCTCCTTCCGAATGAAGAAAAGTCGTTGCGCGTAGTTTGCAGTTGCGTCGCGGGATTGGGGTTTGGGTTTGACGGCTGTTTTTGGTGTAAAACGGTGGTGGCTGACACCTGGCCGTTGAGCCTCCTTCTGTTTGCACTGACGATCTGTCTCATGACGCGATGGTTTTTCGCGCCGCAATGCAGGCGCTTCCTTTACGCGGCAGTATTCGTTCATGGTTTGACGTTGAGCGAAAGCCAGGCATTGATTCCGGCAACCTTCGGGTTGCCGTTTTTGTTGGCGATGGGCGAACGCAAACTCGGCCGGGAAATATTTTTTGGAATCAGTTTCTTTTTGTGGGGGGTTCTGGTTATGAACATTCATTTGCACCAGTTCGGCTGGTATATCGGCACATCATCGCGGAACATTTTGATTAGTGCAGCGGTCATTACCACACTCATGTGGGGCATTCTGTCATTCAAAACGCGCCGCTTTTTCAGCGAATGGAAAACATCCTGCCTCTGTGGTGTGTTGTTTCTTACCGGTATCAGCGCCTATTTTTTATTGCCGATATTTTCCATGACGACCCCACCAATGAATTGGGGTTACCCACGTACGGTTGAAGGCTTCTTTCATGTGATTACAAGGGGACAATTTGAATCGCTCAGTCCGACCGACAGCTTCGGCCAATTGATAAAGCAATTGGGAGTTTACGGCAAAATCGCTGACGGCGAATTTGGCATTATTTATTTGATAGCGGCTGTGATACCGTTCTGTCTTCTGCACAAAATTTCAGCTTCGACTCGAAAATGGCTGGTCGGGCTTCTGGTCGCTTGGATTTCTATCTCTTTGCTAATGTTGGTTGGATTAAATCCGGGTTCCGACAAAGCCAGCGTGGATGTGATCAAACCCTTCTTCGCCGCCTCGCATCTGATTCTTGCCATATTCGCGGGATGCGGCTTGATGTTGGTCGGCGCATTTGTCGGGCCGCCAGCGACCGCAGAATCACGATGCTAAAGTTTTTACTGTTGCTTCCAGACTCGCCACATCCGACACATTCAACGTCTGCGCATTTTTTTCAATCCGCTTCATGAAACCATTCAAGGCCGTGCCGGGGCCGAGTTCGATGAACCGCGTGAAACCTTGCGCCAGCAACGTGCGCATGGATTTTTCCCAAAGCACCGGTGACGTGACCTGTTCGACCAGCCGCGCGGAAATTTCCGCCGCGCCGCCGTGCGGTTGCCCTGTGACATTGGAAATCACCGGCACGAACGGCGATGCGATGGTTATTTTCGCCAACGCCGCCTGTAGCTTCGGCTGTGCGCTCGCCATGAGCGGCGAGTGATATGCCCCGGCGACCGGCAATGGTATCGCGCGCTTCGCGCCCCTCGTTTTGGCGAGTTCGACGGCTTTGGCAATTTTGTCCGTTTCGCCCGAAATGACAAGTTGGCCGGGACAATTCAGATTCGCCAGCATCACGCCAGCCTCGGCGCAGACCCCGCGCGTCGGCGCTTCGTCCAACCCGATGACCGCAGCCATGCCGCCGCGTGTCGCGTCGCACGCTTCCTGCATGAATTTTCCGCGTTGGCGCACAACGCGCAAGCCGTCCTCAAAACTCATCGCACCCGCGGCCGCCAGCGCCGTGAATTCGCCGAGCGACAATCCGGCGGTGGCGTCAAATTGGAGCGACGGCGCCTGTTCCTTGAGCAATTGGAACGCGACCCAGCTCACGAGGAAAATGCCGGGCTGGGCGTTTTCGGTTTTGGTCAATTCGGCGTCGGGGCCATTGAAACAAATCGCGGCGAGGTCATAACCCAGCGCAGCGTTGGCGCGGTCGAACCAGGCTTTGGCCGGTGGAAATTTATCGGCAAGGTCCTTGCCCATGCCAACGGCCTGCGCGCCTTGCCCGGCGAACAACAATGCAGTTTTGCTCATAAACAGTCGAAAATGAACCACGAAATGGGTACCAAAGAAAGACTGAAAAATCGGAAACATTCAACAACCAACAACCAACATCGAACATTCAATGCCGCTGAGAGCGCACATTGATTGGGTGTTGAGCGTTGAATGTTGAATGTTCGATGTTTTCCGTTTATTTCCTCTGATACGTCCCCATCAACTGTCCTTCAGCCAGGACGTGTCCTTCCATAGCCTTGAGCAAATCCTTTTTCGTCACGGCGGGTTTGAGGTCGAGCACCCGGTCGAGCGCGTATAGCTTGAAAAAGTAGCGATGCGGTTTTCCTGGAGGCGGACACGGCCCGCCATAACCGAGCCGCCGAAAATCGTTCACCCCCTGTTTGGCATTGCCGGTGATGTTTTGGGTTTTGGCAACGTTCTCGGGTAATGCGCTGCTGTCGGCGGGCAAATCATAAAGCACCCAGTGCACCCACGTGCCGACGGGCGCGTCCGGATCGTCGGCGATGAGGGCGAAACATCTGGTGTTCGCTGGCGCATTCGTCCATTGCAGCGGCGGCGATACGTCATTGCCGTCGCAGGTGTATTTTGCCGGAATCGGCTCGCCGTCGGCAAACGCGGCGCTGGTGAGCGATGTTTTCATAACGTGTCCTTTGGTGGCTTGGGGTTCCTGCGAGCAACCGGCGGTGACAAAGCCGGCCAGGAACATTGCGGTGAAAATCACTTTTCGTTGCGCGCCCATGCCCTGTTTTTAACACGCCCCGGCGGATGAGACACGAAAATCTTCCCGTCACGGCGCGGACATCACGCGGTAGAATTTCACGGCGGAATTTGTGGTGGCGTCGGTAAATTCAAACGCGCCGGTGGTGTTCGTGAGCGTGGTGAACGAACCCCACGCCGGGAGAACCGCCGTCGTTTGCAGCGTGTAAGTTCCCGTCAGGCCGCTCATCACGAGATTGATTTGATTGCCCGGCAGCAAGGTGATGGATTCAAATTTCAGCGGCGCGGCGTTGAAAAAATTCAGCATGTCCGCCATGTAAGCGTTGCGCACGCTGGCGCTGGTGACGGTCTCGAACGGAAATCCAAGATAGATGACCTTGCCGCCGCCCGCCGCACCGTTGTAGATGATTCCGGCCACGCCGCTGGTGAGGTTGCTGTAATTCACGCCCGCCGTTGCGCCGTTGGTGGGCGCAATCAAATCGGGATAGCCGACGAGATAAATTCCCTTCGAGCCGTCGTCAAAAGAGCCGTTCATGTTGCCGGCGAAAATCGAGTTGGTGACGGCGGTGAAATTCCAGACGCCGGAACTGTCGGCGACGTAAACGGCATGAAGCTGATTGTGGATGAAATTCTGATCAGCCGTCGTCGAGACGCCCGCGCGGCCCAAATCCCACGCGATTTCCGAGCCGGACGTGAAAAGATTTCTACCGGCGGCGAGGAACGCCGCGACTTTGGTCTCCTCCGCACTGCTGAAACTTTCATCGGCGGTGGATTCGTTGCCACACGCCCAGATGACGATGGGATAATTCGTCAGCGCAACGAGATCGTTGGTGATGGCGATGTGCTGGCAGGAATCAAAAGCCACGCCCGCCGCGCTGATGGCCTTGCCGTGCGGCACGACATAGTCGAAGGAATTGACGCGGCGCGGCAGCACGCGGTCATTGTTGCCGGAGCCGCCGGGCGGAACATAATTTTGCGCAACGAGAAACTGTTTCAGGTCCGTTGTGCGGTCAAAGCGGTCGAACGCATTCACAAAAAGAATTTTTGCTGACGTGCTAAACAGCGGCGGACGGCAGCCGACAACGGCGGACGGAAATGATTCGCCACCCGCGTTCGCCGCGGCCACGCGAAAATAATAATCCACGCCCGCCGTAAGATTCGTGATGGTAAAATTTGTCACGTTGCCAACCGAAATCGGGTTGCCGAAACCGTAGCCGTTCGTGGACTGGTAAATGATGTAGTTCGTCGGCGCGCCGCTGTTGGCGACGCTCACCGGCACCGCCCAGGCGAGCGAGACGATGCCATTGGTTTTGCCGATGGCGCGGACGTTCGCGGGCGGTTCGGGCAGGAAAATCAGCGGCACGGGATTGTTCGTGTCGAACTGGTTCATGTATTTGACGACCGCGTGCATTGCAGCGCGGGCGATGGCGGCGCGTGCTTTCGAGTCGCACAACAGCGCGGCGTCGGTCGCATTGTCGTGATACGCCACCTCGATGATGGTGGCGTCCATCACATTCACGAAGTTGTTGTTACTGATCTCGGCGTAGCCGCCGGAATAAGTGATGTTCGTGCCGTTGTCATACCAGGCAAATTCCAGCGGCGGCGAGCCAAGCGCAACCAGTTCGTCGTTGACGGTCTGGCCGCAAATTCGCGCGAGCGCGGCCTGATTCGGTGTCGGCACGCTGGTGATCAAGGCCTCGTCGCCGCGCGAAGTGCCGTTGGCGCTGGCGTTCGAGTGGAAACTGATGTGGATGCGCTTGAAAAACGAAGTGCCGTTCGTCTCGGTCATTTCAACCGACATGCGCGGCGGCGCATACCAACTGTCCTGCTCATCGGTGTAGCCGCTGATGTCGTAAAGCGAAGTGGACTGGCCCTGGGCGAGATTATATTGAATCCAGTAGCGGCAGCTTTCCTCTTCGCGCGGATAACCGGACACGCCGCCGCCGCGATCAATCGAGCCCATGCCGTCGCCAAAACGAATCGCATCGGCGATGACCACGGAACCGTTGGTCGAACTGCGCAAATTGCTGATGATGACGGAGCCGTTCGCGGAATTTGAACCGGCGTTGAAATAGTATTCGCCGAGATAAACCCAGCCGTTGCCGACCAGATAATGCGGCACACGATACTGCGATTCGCCGCCGGTGTGGCGGATGCGGTAAAGCTGGTCGCCGCGATCCGAGCCATGACGAACCCAGGTATAGACCGGATAATAACCGGGGACGGGGATCGTCGGGGTATAAGTCGCCGTGGCTGATTCAGTGTTGTCGAACGCGGCGTAGCGATACGGCACGTCGCCGGGCTTGCCGAAATAGACTGTCGAAGTGCTATCGCTCCACGCGCCGGCGAACGTGACGCCCGCGTCCACGTTGTCAATCACCACTTCGTTGGTCTGTTGGCCGAGCGGGCGCATCGAGGCGACAATCGCCCCGGCGTTGAAACAGTAGGCGGCGAAAAAATTCAACTGGTCGAGATTGCCGTAATCCTCGTTCATTGAATTCAATGCCACGGGCCGTTGCAAATTCCAGCCGTTCGTATACCACGTCCAGCCGTGGCCGGAGTTCATGAACACCACGCGACCCGATAGTGCGCCCGACGGCTGATGCGCGGAAGGCACGACCGGACTGAACGCCGGAGTTACCGGGGGAAATTGCTGCGCCGATTTCGCCGGCACCGGCTCGCTCCATTCCGGCGTGGTGGAAAAGTCATGCCATGAAGTGTCATCGCCGACCTGGTCGGTCGGGTCCTCCCCGGCGCGGGCGAGGCCCGCGCACGCAGCCAGCGCGATGGCGGCAAGGCGAACGGTGCGGGGCATCATGACCCAACTGTGGCACTTTTTTGACGCGGCCGCAAATGGTTTGCATACCGGGTGGCGTCCTGATGGGTTCGGTTATGCCCGTGGATGAAACTTGCGGTGAATGTCACGCAGCCGTTGGCCCGTGACGTGCGTGTAAATTTCCGTCGTGCTGATGTTTGCATGGCCGAGCAGTTCCTGAATCACCCGCAAATCCGCGCCGTGCTCCAGCAGGTGCGTGGCGAAGCTGTGCCGCAACATGTGCGGCGTGATGTTGCGCGCCACTCCGGCGCGGCGAACCCGATTTTTGATTCGCAGCCAGAGCGTCACCGCTGCGAACGGCGTGCCGCGTTTCGTCAAAAAAACATTCGCTGGCGAACGCGGCGTGACGAGCTTGGGCCGCCCGGTTTCGAGGTAGCGATTCAACGCTTCAACCGCTTTGCGACCGACCGGCACGACGCGTTCCTTGTTGCCTTTGCCGATGACGTTGATGAAGCCGGCCTCGAGATGAAGTTGTTCCAGCCGCAGGTTGCGCAGTTCCGCCAGCCGCAAGCCGGAAGCATAGGCGAGTTCGAGAATGGCCTGGTCGCACAAAATTTCCGGCGTTTCCGGCGGTTCGGGAGTGAGTAGTTTGACGATCTCCTCGTTCGTCAGCGCTTTCGGCAAACGTTTCCACCGGCGCGGCAAAGACAGATTTTCCGCGACATTCACCGGCAAAAGTTTTTCCGTCTCGGCGAAGCGATAAAACGCCCGCAGCGCGGCGATTTCCAGATAGACACTCTCGCTGCTCAAACGCCTGGTGGACTCTTTGGGTTCATCCACCAGCGGGCGCTCGCGTTCATGCTGGAGAAAGGCCATGAGATGTTTCAGCTCGACCTGTTTCCAGTCGTTCAACCCCTGTTTGCCGGCCCAAGCGATGAATTTGCCGAGCAGCGCGGCGTAGGTTTTCTGCGTGTGCTCCGCCTGCCCGCGTTCGTGGCGCAGGTATTGTAGAAAATCTTCGACCAAATTTTGCATGGTTCAAAATGCGGCAATAGCTTCCAGCCTGTGAACGCCCGCGACGTAGCGGCTTTTGCCAGAAAGCCGCAAGCTCTCTGGCTTGTCAGAACAAGTTTCCGGCGGTCGGCCGACCGCCGCTACGAATTAAAGCTTTCTTCCCGTCAGCCGCTCGTAGGCTTCAAGATATTTCGCGCTGGTTTTGGCGATGACCTCCGGCGGCAGCACCGGGCCGGGCGGGGTTTTGTCCCAATCCAGCGTTTCGAGGTAGTCGCGGACGAATTGTTTGTCGAAGCTCGGCTGGCCCTTGCCCGGCGCGTATTGGTCAGCCGGCCAGAACCGCGAGGAATCCGGCGTCAGCACCTCGTCAATCAGGATGAGCTTCCCGTTGTCCAAACCGAATTCGAACTTGGTGTCGGCGATGATGATGCCGCGCTGGCGCGCGTAATCGCGGGCGAAATTGTAAATCTTCAGGCTCGCCGCGCGGGCCTGCCCGGCCATGTCGTCACCAACGATTCGCTTTGCCCGTTCGAACGAAATGTTTTCGTCGTGGCCGGTCTCGGCTTTTGTGGCGGGCGTGAAAATCGGTTCGGGCAGTTCGCTGGATTCCTTCAAGCCGGGCGGCAGTTTGATGCCGCAGACGGTCTGCGATTTCTGGTATTCCTTCCAGCCCGAACCGGCCAGATAGCCGCGCACGACGCATTCGATGGCGAGCGGTTTCGCCTTTTTCACAATCATGCTGCGGCCGGCAAGCTGGTCGGCGAACGGCTGGAGATTTTTCGGCAACGGCTCGCTTTCCGGGACGCGGGAGATGAAGTGGTTCGGCTGGAACGATTCCGTTTGCGCAAACCAGAAATAGGAAATCTGTGTCAGCACCTCGCCCTTGCGCGGGATGCCGTTGGGCATGATGACGTCGAAGGCGGAGATGCGGTCGGTGGCGACGAAGAGCAGGCGGTCGCCCAGATCAAAAATCTCCCGCACCTTGCCGCTCTTGAGTTTTTTGATGCCCGGTAAATCGAGTTGCAGTATCGGTTCGTTTGCCATGCGCGCATTATTAAAGTCCCAAGTCCGAAGTTAAAAGTCCAAAGTCGCAATGTTGGAGTTCAAGCATCAGCTTGCCCGACGTAAACAAGCTGAAGCTTGAACTCTAACTTCAAGTCACCGCGCGCTGGATGAGTTTGACCAGGAGCGGGATGCTCGCCTGCGATTGGTCGTCAAGCCGGATGTCCACGGAATACAAGCCCGCCTCGGCGAATCTCAATTGCTGGATGTTCACGACGAAATTGCGCGTGATAAAATGCGCGTCTTCGGGCAGCGCCACCGCCACGGGGACATCAATGGGCGGCATGATGGAACGGCCGTCGGCGTTGATGAAATTCAGCGCGAGCTTGTGCTGGCCTTCGTCGCCGGCGGTAAAGGTGACGCGCAACGCCACGGCGCATTGGGGATGGACGGCGGGGAGTTGCGGCGCGTAAATCGTATCGAACGAGCCGAGCAGGTTGAGCTTGCCGTTGTCGTCCGTCGCGGCGTCGCACAGAACGGCTACTTGAATGTTCATGGCGAGATAAAGACACGAATCGCGCGAATTGGCACGCATTTCTTTTATTTCGATTTTTCCGCTTGACATACCTACTAACTCTATGTATCGTGTCTCTATGATTCGAAAAGAACTGGTCGCGGCGTCGGCGGAACCGCTGATTTTGTCGCTGCTCGCCAAGGGCGAGAGTTACGGTTACGCCATCATTCAGGAAGTCAAAGCCCGGTCCGGCGGCAAGCTGCAATGGACGGACGGGATGCTTTACCCGGTTTTGCACCGGATGGAGCACCGGGGGTTGATCAAGTCGCGCTGGGCGGAAAGCGAGACCGGGCGGAAGCGGAAATACTACTCGCTAAAAAAAGATGGCAAGATGGCGATGGCCAGGCATCACGAACAATGGTCGCTCGTTCATGGCGTTCTGTCCGGCCTGCGAAAGGAACAATATGTTTGACCTCGAACAATCAATCGCGGACTGGCGAAGGCAAATGCTCGCCGCCGGCATCCAAACCCCCGTGCCACTGGAGGAATTGGAAAGCCATTTACAGGAGGACATCGCCAAGCTCTTAAAGGCGGGAAAATCAGAAGCCGAAGCATTTAAGATCGCCGTCTCACGCGTAGGAAATCCCGGCACTGTGGCGACCGAATTCAGAAAATCAGACGGCGCTGCGGCCACACCTCTGATCATCGGCTGGCTGGTCTGGGCAGGCGCGTGTGCCTTGTTGCTAGCAGCGTTGTTTGAGAAGTTGTTTAGCGGTAAACTGAGCCTTCTCCTTGTTACGCACATTTTCACTTTGACCGCCGGCTATGGCGCAGCATTTCTAGCCGGTGGTTTCGGCATTTATTACGTTTACTGCTGGCGATTCCGAGACTCATCGTCGGCACGGGAACAAGTTTTGAGCCGTGCAACGTTTCTATTCACTCAACTTGCCGCCGCCCTTGTTGCTGTGGGTTTTGTCTTGGGAGTGTTCTGGAGCCATCAGAATCGCGGGCAATATCTCACTGGCGACCCGCGTGAAATCGGAGCAGCAGTTGCTGCTGTCTGGCTCCTCGCTTTGTTGATGATTCAACGAGTCGGCCTATTACGCGACCGCGTTGCACTGCTGTTGAGCATTGTCGGTAATATGATTGTCGGCTTTGCCTGGTTTGGCGCGGGCAGTATGGCTCATGGTTATGGAATTGGAGGCTATTGGCCACTTAATGTTGTCTTGGGCGCGCATCTCCTTTTCCTAGCGATTGGAATTATACCCATGAAGGAAGCGACCGAAGCATAGAATAAGAGGGCTAGAATATTTGATCTCGAACAAGCCATCGCCGACTGGCGGCAACAAATGCTGGCCGCCGGAGTCAAAACGCCCGTGCCGTTGGAAGAACTGGAAAGCCATCTGCGTGAGGAAATCGAACAGCAGATGAAAGCGGGATTAAACGTGCAACAGGCTTTTGAGATTGCCGTTCGAGAAATTGGAAAACCCGGAATGCTCAAGAGAGAATTCAAAAAAGTGGAAAGGACGCTTATGAAACGAATTGCGATTATCCTACTGGGAATTTTCGGGGTCTTGTTCGGTCCTGGCATCGTCCTCCCGGCGCTCGCCAAGCACCGGGATTTGGGGGTGTGGAACAGTGACATAATGACGCCCATTGTGTTGGGAACCATCATCACCCTCGTCGGCTTGGGCGTGGCTGTCGTCGGCTTTAAACGGCACAAAGCCTGATTACGCGCCTCGCGAAAGTTTTGCGAAGATTTGGCCGGCTTCTTCGAGCGTCTCCTTGGAGCCGATGTCGAACCAGATGCCCGGCACGCGCCAGGTGTAAACCGGCGTGCGCGAGTAAAGCCATTGCACGAGGCGTCCGGGTTGGTCGGGATTGTTGCCCTCGGCGATGTATTGCTTGATGAGCGGGATCGTGGACTTGGGATAATAATACAGCGCGATGCCGGTGAGCGTGCTGGTCGGGTTCTTCGGCTTTTCCTCGAAGAACGTGATGCGACCGTTGCCGTCCACGGAAATGGAGTTGTACTTTTTGATTTGTTCCAGGTCGCCCACGTCGTAAAGCGCAAGCACCGGCGCCTCTTTCTCCCGGCAGATTTTGCCGAAGCCGCCCAGCTTCTCGCTGAACAGATTATCGCCGGCCACCACAATCAAATCGTCCTCCACGTTCTGCGTTTTGAGGACATAATGAATATCGCCGATGGCGCCGAGTTTGTTCGAGTCGCCGGTTGAACCGTCGTTGACGATGGTGAAGTTCAGTTTCATCCGGGAGGCGCGATAATGGTCCGACCATTTCTGGAAATGGCTGGCGAACTTGGCGTTGGTCACGACGTAAATCCGGTCAATACCGCCGATGGGTGCGAGGTTGTCGAGGACGTATTCAATCATCGGCCGGCCGGCCACCGGCAGCAGCGGTTTGGGTTGTGTCAGAGTGAGTGGATACAGCCGCGTCGCGTATCCGGCGGCGAGGATGATGACTTTCATGCTTTGTTTTCAAAGAGGCTCGGCGCCGTTGCGCGCGCCAGGGTTTGGCAGCGGGCCAGAGTTTCCGTGGGCGATTCAGATTGGAGCGCAAACGCGGCCAGTTCGCGGGCTTCATTCAACTTCAGCCGGCGGATCATGTATTTGACCGGGGCAATGCCGGTGGGTGCGGTGCTCAATTCATCCACGCCCAGGCCAATCAACAGCGACGCAAGGACGGGATCCCCCGCCATTTCGCCGCAAACGGCGGCGCGGATGCCACCTTGGTGTGCGGCATCCACGGTCATTTTGATCAGCCGGATGATCGCCGGATGCGTCGGCTCGTAAAGATGCGAAACCTTTTCGTTCGTGCGGTCGGCGGCCAGCGTGTATTGGATGAGGTCGTTGCTGCCGATGCTGAAGAACTGCGTGCGGGCCGCCAGCGCGCCGGCGATGAGCACGGCGGACGGAATTTCGATCATCACACCGATTTCCATTTTTTCGTCAAAGGACTTCCCTTCCACGCGCAATTCGGCCTTGTATTTTTCGACGAGGGCATTGGCCTGGTTCAATTCGTCCATGCCGGAGATCATGGGATACATCATTTTCACGTTGCCCTCGGCGCTGGCGCGCAGAATGGCGCGAAGCTGGGCGCGGAACAATTCCGGCTGCGCGAGGCAAAACCGGATCGCCCGCCAGCCCAGAAACGGGTTGATCTCCTGCGCCAGTTGCAGGTGCGAGGCGAACTTGTCGCCGCCCAGGTCGAGGGTGCGGATGACGACGGGATGCGGCTTTAATGCGGCGGCAACCTGCCGGTAAGCCTGGTATTGCTCCTCCTCAGTCGGCAGCTTGTCGCGGTTGATGAAGAGAAATTCGGTGCGGAACAGGCCGACGCCATCCGCCCCATGCGCCAGCACGGCCGCGATGTCGCCGGGCGCCTCGATGTTGGCGGAAAGGTGGATGGATTTTCCGTCCAGCGTGACGGCGGGCTGGTGCTCGATTTCGTGAAGTTTTTCCTCGAGCGAAGCCTTGCGCTTCAAAAGCTGGCCGTACTCAAAAAGCGTCTGGTCCGTCGGATTGACGATGACGACGCCATTGTAACCATCGAGCAGCGCGTAATCGCCGCTGTTCAATTCCTGGCTGATGTTCTGCAGGCCGACCACGGCCGGAATGCCCAGTGACCGCGCCATGATGGCCGTGTGCGATGTCTTGCCGCCGATGTCCGTCGCAAAACCCAGCACCAGTTTTTTGTCCAGTTGCGCGGTCGTGGACGGACTCAAATCATGGCTGATCAAAATGCACGGTTCGGCGAGCTGATGCAGGCCGAACTGGTCCTTGGCCTCCAGCAGATTATCCAGCACGCGCGCCGTCAGATCGCGCAGGTCGGCGGTGCGTTCACGGAGATATTCGTCGTTCGCGCCCGCCAGCGCCTCGGTGTAACGCTCGGCGACGGCATGAAAAGCGTGGTCGGCATTGACCTTTTGATCGCGGACCAGGCGGATGACTTCGTTCACCAGCACCTGGTCTTCCAGCATCAGCAGGTGCGCGTCGAATATGTCCGCGTCCGCCGCGCTCAAGTCTTTCAACACCCTGCGCTGCACCTCCAGAATTTGCTGGCGGGTCTGGACCAGGGCCTGTTCAAAGCGGCTGACTTCGCCGGCGATTTCGTTTTCGGCCAGCTCGCGCCGGGCGATGACGTGGCTGGTGCGATGCAAAACGAGAATGTTCCCGCGGCAAACGCCGGCGGAAACGGCGATGCCGCGAAATGTTCGTTCTCCTTTTTGCTGCCGCTCGGCCATACCCGAGGAATAACCAAAACCGCGGGGGTTGAAAAGTAATTACCGCCGTAAATTAAGAAAACCCGCGCAGGCGGGCTTTTACTCTACATTCGAAATTTGAATCCAAAATTTCCGTCAGGCGCGTTCCATGTATTTGCCCGTGCGTGTGTCCACTTTGATTTTCTCGCCGGTCTTGATGAACAACGGCACTTGAACCGTAATGCCGGTTTCGAGCGTCACCGGCTTTTGCACGTTGTTCGATGAATCGCCGCGAATGCCTTCCGGCGCATCCGACACCGTCAACGCCACACTTGCCGGCAATTCGATGGTCACGGCCTTTTCTTCGACAAACGTCACCGTCACCTGGCCGTTCTCCACCAGAAAATTCTTCGTGTCACCGACCAATTCCGCCGCGAGCGTGACCGTTTCGTAAGTTTCCGGGTCGGTGAAAACGTAGTCCGCGCCGTCCTTGTAGCTGTATTCCATTTTCTTGGTGATCATCGGCACCGGCTCGATGCTCTCGGTGGAACTGAACCGCACGTCGGACGATTTGCCGGTGCGGATGCTGCGGAGCGTGGCCTGCACGAAGGCCCGCAGGTTGCCTGGCGTGCGGTGTTGCATGTCCAGCACCACGCTGATGTCGCCGTTGTAATTGATCGCCATGCCGCGGCGGAGATCGTTTGCTGTCGCCATAAATTCAAAAAATCAGTCGTTCAAGATGGTGTTTCCCGCAAAACGGGAGCGGTGGAGCATAATCAAAAATTACTCGAATGCAAGACGGTTTTGGAAGAATGAAGGTATTCCCCGGGATGGATACTTCTTCTGGCCAAGCCTTGACACCCCCAGGTTTTGTATGTTACAAACGCGTGACCACAATTAGCTGTGGCTTTATGCGCTGCCCAAAGTGCGGTTGTCAGGACGACAAGGTCATTGATTCGCGCGCCTCGCGTGAAGGGGCTACGATTCGCCGTCGCCGCCAATGTGCCAAATGCGCTCATCGGTTCACAACTTACGAGGAGATTGAACGCGAAGGATTGATGGTGCTCAAGCGCGACGGGCGGCGGGAGGAGTTTTCGCGCGAGAAACTTTTGTCCGGCGTCAAGAAAGCCTGCCAAAAACGCCCCATCAGCCCGAAGGCGATGGAAGATTTGGTGGACCACATCGTCGCTGTCGTGACTGACGAATACGAAAACGAGGTGCCGGCCGAGTTCGTCGGCAAAATGGTCATGGACGGCCTGCGCAAACTTGACGAGGTCGCCTATGTCCGGTTTGCCAGCGTCTATCGCCGGTTTCAGGAAGCCACCGACTTTGTGCACGAGGTCAAAAAACTGGAGGCCCGGCAATGATCGCCCTGATGTCCGATTGTTTGCTCTTCCGGCTCGCCAGCGGCGAAAGTGTTCCGTTTTCGGCGGAAATGATTTCCGTCGAACTCGTCGGCGACGCGGCGGGCAAATTCGATCCTGAAATCCTGCATCACGCCACGGCCTCCGTTTTTCATTATTTCAAAAATGAACTGGGCCGCGAGACCGTCACCGTGGGTGAATTTGCCGAGGCGTTGGAGAAGGTGCTGCGCGGCCTGGGGTTCAACGTCTCTTCCGAAGAGACCGCACCACCTCGGCGCGGGCGCCGGGGGATTGTCGAGGCCGATTTGCTGATGCTCGCGCGCGAATCCGGCGAAAGCCGCGAGTTGTTTTTCTTTCCGCGGCTGCGGGGCGAACTGCGCGCACAACTGCGCCACATACCGCGCCTCGTGCGCTTTCGCGGCCTGCGCGGTTGCGTCAAGCAACTGGCCGGTGCGCGCCGCTGGAGTTTGCGTTGCGAAAGATTGGAGGAACAAATCGTCGAATACCTCCGCGGATGCCTGGGTGCCGAACCGGAGCAGGCCGACTGCGCGCTGGTGGTGGAATGAAATGAGCAACCACGAAATACACGAAATACACGAATAACAAATCAGGAAGAAAAATTTCGTGTCATTTCGTGTGTTTCGTGGTTCAAAAAGACTATGAGCAAAACACTTTTTGAAAAAATCATCGCGCGCGAGATTCCGGCGACCATCGTTTATGAAGACGATCTGGTCTTCGCGCTGCGCGACATCAATCCCCAGGCGCCCAAGCACGTTTTGATCATTCCCCGGAAACCCATCCCGCGCATCGCCGAGGCCGGGCCGGAAGACCACAAGGTCCTCGGCCATCTTTTGCTGAAGGCCGCCGAGGTCGCGGACAAATTGGGACTGAAGGAAAGCGGCTACCGGATCGTTATTAACAACGGCCCCGACGCTGGCGAAGCCGTGCCGCACCTGCATGTTCACATCCTTGGTGGACGCCACATGGCCTGGCCGCCGGGGTAAATTGTGCTGGCCGCAAAGTTGGGCATGTTTGAAACCGCGCATTCACATCATTGGCGGTCCCGGCAGCGGCAAGTCTTATATTACCGCGAAACTTGCGGAGCGTTTCGGCGTTCCTGCCCACGACCTCGATGATCTCTTTTGGGATCGCGCGGCTCTTGGTTACGGCATTCGCGCCAATGCCGCGGATCGCGATCGGCAGCTTGCAACCATCGTTTCCAAAGATGGTTGGATCATTGAGAGTGTTTATTACCAGTGGCTGGCCCCAAGCTTTGTCGCGGCAGACGTTGTCATCGTACTGACACCTTCGGTCTGGACTCGACACTGGCGGGTGGTCAGACGTTTTATTTTACGCAGACTCGGAACAATTCCATCCAAACACGAGTCACTCGCCGATCTCTGGCGCTTACTTCGTTGGAGTCATGCTTACGACACGGACAACCTTGCTCAGGCGCGCAAGTTCGTAACAGAGCGGGGACGTAAGCTTGTTGAGTGCAAAACATTCAGCCATGTGCTAGCAGCAACCAAAAACCTGACCGTGACTAAACCGCTTTCTTCGTTCTAAGAATTTTTTGTAACACCTGGCCTAGCCGCTTGATGCCTTCGCGGATGTCATTCTCGCTCGCGCTGCCGAAGCTGATGCGCATTTCGTTGACCGGTTTTGCACGCGACGGATCGTCGGCGTAGCAAAGTTCGCCCGGCACGTAGAGCACGTCGTTTTTCAACGCCGTCTGGAAAACTTTTGATTTCACGCCTGTCGAAATGTTTTTCGGCAAGCGCGCCCAGAAATAAAGTCCGCCTGCCGGCTCCCACCATTCGACGGATGGCGGGAAATGTGTTTCAAGTGCCAGCTTCATCACGCGCGCTTTGTGCGCGTAACGCTTTCGCAGCCGCGCGACCTGTTTTTTGTAAGCACCCGACGCCAGTACGCGAACAAAAAGCTGCTGCAACAAATTCGCCGTGCCGAAATCGTGATTGCCCTTGATATGCCGTATGGCCGTGAACAGCGGTTCCGGCAGGACGCCGTAACCCACCCGCGCGCCGGTCGCAAACGGCTTGGTGAAAGTGCCCGCGTAAATTACGCGCCCCGCCGCACCGGGAACCGCGAGGGTCGAAGGTGGCATGGCAGGGACGCGCTGCTGCGCGTCCAGGCTGACCGGCAGGCCAGCCCTACCGGGAAAGTACAATTCGCGATAGGCTGCGTCTTCGAGCAGATAAATGGGATGTCCCGCCGCGCGTTCGAATTTTCTCAGCAATTTCAGAAGGCCGCGCTTTTTCTCAAAGCTGGTTGTGACGCCGGTCGGATTTTGGAAATAGCTGACGAGGTAAAACATTTTGACCCGGCGCAAATCCCCGGAACGTTTGAGCGATTGCAGGACCTTTTCGAGATGCATCAGATCCAGTCCGTTGCGTTCAAGGCGAATGCCGCGCGCACGCAGGCCGCAGCTTTGCAGGATGCTGAGATAAACGAAATAGGTCGGGTCTTCGACGAGCACGATGTCATCTTCGTCGCACAAGGCCTCGGCGGTCATGTAAAGCAGTTGCTGCGAACCGCTGGTGATGAGCAGGCGTTCGGGTGAATAATTTTCGGGAGGGACGGCGTGCCGCCGTCCCTGATTTTTGGGACGCCGACACGGCGTCCCTCCCCAATCAAGTTTCTGGAGATGCTCCGCCGTCAGCCGGCGCAGTTCAGGGTCCCCGGCGGTTGAACCGTATTGCAACGCGGGCCGGCCGGTTTTAAGCGAACGCAGGATGTGATTCAGTGCCGCTCGGGTTTCAGCGACGGGCAACGAAGGATTGTCAGTGAAGCCGGCGGCCAGCGAAATGAGCCTGGCCCGCGCCAGCGCCGCCTGCATGAGCCACGAGATGGGCGATTCGCCGGTGCGCTGACCCATTTGGGACAAGCCGGAGTTTCTCATTCGGTTAAACATTCAACATTCAACGCCGAACGTCGAACATTCAATTTATTTTGCAGCGCACATTCGATGTTGAATGTTGAGCGTTGAATGTTCGGTGTATTCCCTCATTTTGCGCCGAAGACGCTGTCGAGGATGACTTCCTTGGTTTTCCAGATGAGCGCCATGGTCATGGCCAGGGGCAGCAGCGCGAAGAACGTCAACGCCCAGAAGCCGAGCCGGCTCAGCCAGTCGGAGAAGTTGCCGAGTGCCAGTTGCCACTGCGCAGAGTGAAGGAAAACGACGAAAGCCACGCCAAGAAACAAAAGTCCGACGAGCAGCCAGCGGTTGAGCGCGGTGAAGAGGAGCGTTTCGTGCCGGAGCGTTTCGTCCGGCAGCATAGCGCCGAGCTGTTTGAGGACGACATTCAGGTTGAACAAAAAAAGCAGCGCGGACAAAACGAGCACAAACACCGCCGCGTTGAAGAACGGTTCTTCCGGCATTTTATTCTGCCAGTAAAGAAACGGGCAAAGGCCGAAGTTGACGAGACCCAGGAGTTTTGCGCGGTCGAGGGCGTTGCGCCAGGGGCGTTCCTGTTTTTGGAAGTCGCTCATCTGCCAGAGGCCATAGAGCAGCAAACCGGTGCCGGCCAGTGCCGGGAGAAGGCCCAGCGGCTTGAGCCAGTCGGCCTTGGCGGTTTCGGCGCAAATGACCAACGACGCGGGCAGTCCCCAAAACAGCGCGGACAGACCGCGGGCAAGGCGTCCGAGTGAGCGGAGCAATTCGGCGTTGGGCGCGGGATTATCCATTAAAGCGAAAATCAAGGATAGAGGATGGAGAATGGCATTTGCAAGCGGCGGAGTTTCCATTCTCCATCCTCAATCTTCCATTCTCGTTTCAAAAACTCAAATAGGTGTAGGCCTTCAACCCGCGCTCGTAATCATCCAGCAGGCGCATCGCTTCGGACGGCTTCATGCGGTCGGATTTGATGGCCTCGTCCATTTGCGCCTTCATCTGCCGCTTCAGTTCATTTTCGTCGTATTGCACGGCCGCGAGCGACTGGATAATGGTGTTGCCCTCAATGATTTCCTCGATGTAATAGCCGGTCGGTTCGTCGGGTTCGAGAAAGACGTGAACCTCGTTGACGCGGCCGAACAAATTGTGCAGGTCGCCCATGATGTCCTGGTAGGCGCCCATCAGGAAGAAGCCGAGGTAGTACGGCTCCGGCTGGCCGTTGCCGTTGGTGTTGAGCTTGTGCAATGGCAGCGTGTCGCGCACATCGCGCAGGTCAATGAACTTGCTGACCTGGCCGTCGGAATCGCAGGTGATGTCCACAAGCGTGCCTTCGCGCGTGGGCCGCTCGTTGAGGCGGGCAATCGGCATTATGGGAAATAACTGGTCGAGCGCCCAGTGGTCGAGCAGCGATTGAAAGACGGAGAAATTGCAGAGGTATTGATCGCTGAGGCTGTCCTCGAGCTTGCGGATTTCCTCGGGCACGTAGGCGTGGCCCTTGTAGTGTTCGACCACCGCGCGGCTGATCTGCCAGTAAAGGTCCTCAATCTTCGCCTTGTCGGGCAAATCCAGCACGCCGAGCGTAAACATGTGCTGCGCGTCCTCGCGGCGTTCGAGCGCGTCGTGATAAGCCTCGAGCCGGTTGAGCTTGGCGAGGTTTTTCCGGATGTCGAGCAGCTCGTTGACGAGCGGATGCTCTTTTTCGCCGAATTTCAAAAATTCGCCGGGCCGGATTTTTTCAATCGCGCCGAACACCTCGACAATCAGCACGCTGTGATGCGCGACGATGGCGCGTCCGCTTTCGCTGATGATGTCCGGGTGCGGGACGTTTTCGGCGTTGCACACGTCGGCGATGTAATAGACCACGTCATTGGTGTATTCCTGCAGCGTGTAATTCGTCGAGCTGTCAAACGCCGACCGGCTGCCGTCGTAATCCACGCCCAGCCCGCCGCCGACGTCGAGGTAGGAAATGGGGAAACCCATTTTGTGCAGCTTGGCGTAAAGGCGCGCGGCTTCCTGCACCGCCTTTTTCACCGTCAGAATGTCCGGCACCTGCGAGCCAACGTGGAAATGCAGCAGCTTGAAACAGTGGCCGAGATTTTCCGCCTTCAACATCTCCGTCGCTTCCAGCAGTTCGGCCGTGCTCAGGCCGAACTTTGCGTTTTCGCCGCCGCTGCTGGCCCAGCGGCCCGCGCCCCGGCTCACCAACCGCGCGCGGATGCCGAGCAACGGTTCGACATTGAGCTGTTTGGAAATCGCAATGATATGCCGCAACTCCTCCAGTTTCTCGACGACCAGGATGATCGTTTTGCCCAATTTGATGCCGAGCATGGCCATCTTGATGAACTCGGCGTCCTTGTAACCATTGCAAACAATCAGGCTGCCGATTTGATTTTGCAGCGCCAGGCCGGCGAGCAGTTCCGGTTTACTGCCGACTTCGAGGCCGAAATCAAACGGCTTGCCCGCGTCGAGAATTTCCTCCACCACCTCGCGGAGCTGGTTCACCTTGATCGGGAACACACCGCGGTAACGGCCCCGGTAGCCGTATTCCGCAATCGCACTCCGAAAGGACTGGTTCAGCGCCTCGACCCGGTGGCGCAAAATGTCCTGGAACCGGATGAGCAGCGGAAATTTCAACCCGCGGCCTTTCGCTTCCTCGATGACGTCCGTGATGTCCACCGCCACGCCCGCGTCCTGAAGCGGCTTGGCGACGACGTGGCCCTCGTCGTTGATGTCAAAATACTTCGCGCCCCAGCGATGAATGTTATAAAGGTTGCGTGCCGCTTCGATGTCCCACGGTCGCGCCGCCTCGGTTGAATTGCTCATCTCATGTATCAAATCGACCGAACTATAAAACGCTGCACAAGGAAATCAACAGACAGAATGAAAAATTTTCGCGCCGACGCGCCGGACAAAAGTTCAACACGCCGCTTTACAGGCTCGCGCGCGGGGACTAAAGTCGTTTCATGGCTGCTGAATACGATACAACCGAATTTGTGGACACCGATTTTCAAACCCAGAAATCGCCTTACGGAAACCCCGCGCCGGCCGGCGATCCGCTCCGCGCGCCCACGCGCGAGGAGGTGGACCGCAAGGTCGTCGAGGCGCAGCAAAAGCTCGCCGAACTCAAACGCGCGCAGGAGGGTTTGGAACGCGAACGCGCCGCGCTCGAGGAATTGCGCCGCCGCCAGAATGAATTTCAGACCGGCCGGCAGGAAATGGTGCACAGCCTCACCCGCGGCCTCGGCCTGCTCGAAGAAGCCGAGTTCAACGCCCGCCGCGACGCCGAGCAAATGGTCAAGACCGTCGCCGATTTCCGCGACGCCCTCGACAAAATCCAGGGCATCCATGAGGAAACCTGGAACAAGGATAATTTCAGTGTCGAACTCACGCGCGGACTGACCACCATCGAAAACGCGCGCATGGAATGGAACGCCGCGCGGCTCAAGTTTCCCATCCTGTCCGGCGAAACCCCGGCCAACCCGGAAACCGAAAGCGCGCCGCCGCCTGCCGCATCACCCTTCGCCACGCACAGCTTCGGCGAGCTGTGCAAGTTCGGCCTGGCGCTGACGTGGCCGCTGGCGCTCGTCGCGTTGCTCGCGCTGGGTTTGATGCTGGCCGTTTTGTTGCGTCACTGAAAGTTGAAGTCGTATGGCGTTCGCGAAAAAAAAGGCGAAAACGGTTGACCCGATTTCCGACCGCGCACGCACCTTGAACGGCCAGATCGCCGCGCTCGAAGCCGAAATCAAAAGGCTCGACACCGAAATTCAGCACAATCCCGCGCCGCGCCTGCGTTCCACCGCCATTCCGCATGGCGCGACCATTGACCGCACCCACGAACTGCCGCCGTCCCCGCCTGTGCAGGAACCGGTCTTTGAAGAGGTCAAACCGCTCCCGGCCAGCGACGAGACTGACGCGCCCGACCAGTTCAACGAGCTCGGCGTGCGCAAATACGATCTGCCCGCGCTCCTCCATCGCCTGCGCAAGCGTTTCAGCCGGCCGACGGCTTCCAACCCGCGGCTCGTCACCTACTTGGCCGCTGGTGGCGTGCGCGGCTTGCGCCCGTTGCGTTACGAAAAACGCGTGGCGCGGAACCGGTTTATTCTTTTCGCCGGCGGCCTGTTCCTGCTTCTGCTCGGCACCATCCTGGTCTATCTGCACAACCATTGACCGAACACGCCCATGAACAATCAACTCTTCCAACTGTCCATTGCAACCCGCGCCGGCCAATTCATCGCACGCTACTCCGCCAAAGGACTGGCCGAACTGAAATTCCCGTCGGGTGGTAGGGCCGACCTACTGGTCGGCCAGGACGCGCGGCAGCGCGTCCCTACCAATAAAGTCCCTGCCCAAATCCTCCGCTGGCATCGGGCGACGGCGGCTGGATTGAAAAGTTCCCTGGCCGGGCGCAAACCAAAAAATTTGCCGCCGCTCGATTTGGCCGGAACTGAATTTCGGAAACGCGTCTGGAACGCGCTGCGGAAAATTTCCACTGGCCGGACTAAAAGCTACGGCGAAATCGCGCAGGCGATTGGCAAGCCCAAGGCCGTTCGCGCTGTGGGCGGTGCGTGCGGGGCGAACCCGGTTCCAATCTTTGTGCCGTGCCACCGTGTCCTTGCGGCGAACAAAAAACTCGGTGGTTTCTCCGGCGGATTGGATTGGAAACGCAGCCTGCTCAAACGCGAGGGAATTGTATTTTAATTCCGCATTTATTTTCCGCGAGCAATATCAATCTGCTGCTGGATGTGTTGATCCAAATGCATAGCAGATTCCGATAGAATATTTCTTATCGCCTCAGTTTGATCCATGAAGTTCTTATAAAGCATCAGCGCCTTGTGTGGGTCGGTCTCCTTCCGAAGCGAACTGAACCGCCGCTTCCAGCTTGGAATAGGATCTTTCCGATGCTTCCAGTCGTAGTTATCTTTTATCCATTGAACGTAAGCTCCGACTGTCTTAGCAGCACATTTATTTTCATGCGCAAATGCCTTTCCCTTTTCGGTAAAAGCAAAAGCCCAAGCCTGAGAATCAATGATAACCTGCTCTCTCGTCCTTGTGACGGGGCCGTCATCCGCCAAAAACTGGATGTTGTGATCTGTTTCTTCGACCGCTGACTCAACATGGTCGGCCAAAGTTTTTGGAAGATTCAGCCCGAGGCCTTCGGAAACTTCACGCAGACGCTTACAAGCTAGCGCAAACAATTCAGGGAGCTTCACGAACGGGTTTGCCTAAATATTTCTTGGCCCGATGGGGCATGGTGTTCCGGCTTCCCCACGAATAAACCAGCGGCTTATATTGCTCCAAAATGTCGCACGCATTCTGAAAGTAAAAGAGTGAAATAGCTGGCAGAATATTCTCGTGAGCGATTCCACGATGATAGACCTCATTTCTGAATGAATGGAGAATGACGATTGTGTCCTTGACGGTCTTGGAGATGAAACCTGTTTCGGCTGCAAGTTTGGCCTTGTCATCAAAGTTCTGCCCCATTGCTGCTGCGACCAGCTTGGGTGGATACTTTGGTTTCAGCATTCTTCCCCACATTTCATTAGCGGATGATTTGTCGGAAGCATATTGGTGCAGCGTCAGCTCCACCACATTGTCGACAAGCATCAGGGTGAACCGTTTGTAGTTCACATCATTGACGGCTAACTGGTCTAATGCCAGATCCATCTGCTCGACAACATTGGCGAGGAACTGCGTCATGGATTTGTCAGCCGGATGATATCGCGCAACGGCGTGCGCGGGCGGAACTTCACGAAGCATTCGAGTTTTTTCACCAGCGGCTTGCGCCGCCGCATGTCGTCAAAAGTCGGCACGCCGCTGACGCCGTAGCCCGTGGACGAAACCGGATACGCCTTGTCATACGGCACGATTTGAATCTTCGATTTTGAGCCGAGGGTTTTGACTACCAGCCGCGCCAGTTCGAGGATGCTGATTTCCTCAGTGCCGCCGACGTTAAAAATTTCACCGCGCGCCTTCGGACAATTTTGCAGGCGCACCAATGCTTCCACCGCGTCGCGCACATGGCAAAAACACCGCGTCTGCCTGCCGTTGCCAAAGACTTTCAGCGGTTCGTTCTTTTTCGCCGCCGCGATGAAGCGGGGCAACACCATGCCGTAACGCCCGGTCTGGCGCGGCCCGACGGTGTTGAACAGCCGCGCGATGGTGACGGGCAGGTTTTTTTCCCGCGCGTAGGCAAGCGCGAGGAATTCGTCAGTCAGCTTCGAGCACGCGTAACTCCAGCGTGACTGGCCGGGCGGGCCGATGAGCAAATCGTCGTCCTCGCCGAACGCCGGCTTCGCGCTCTTGCCGTAAACCTCCGAGGTCGAGGTCAGCAGGAGCGGCGTGCGGTTCGCGGCGGCGGCACGCAGCAAAATCTGTGTTTCGTGGAAGCTTGCTTCCAGAACGTGCAGCGCCGATTTGACCACGAGTTCAACGCCCACGGTCGCCGCCAGATGAAAAATAAATTCCGCATTTGCGGCCAGTTTTGGCAATTCGGCACACGTGGAAATTCTGGATTTGACGATTCGCAGCCGTAGATTCGATTTCACCGCCGCAAGATTTTCCAGCCGGCCGGTCGAGAGATCGTCAATGACGACGACGCGTCTGCCGTCGTTGAGCAGTCGTTCAACTAAATGCGATCCAATAAATCCAGCCCCACCTGTGATAAGGATATATTTCATTCGCAGGATGGGTTAAGCTTCCAATTGACCGTAGCGGCGCCTCGGCAGAGCGCCGGTAGTTTCAAAAAATTCGAGAATGCGGCTCTCTGCCGAGAAGCCGCTACGCCGTCTCCGAATTTCGATTCACCGATGCAACGGTTCGTTTTCATTTAAGTGCGTTCGCGATTGCTTCCGCCAGTTTCTGCCGGAACTCCGGGGATTCAATCAATTTTGCCTCGTGCGGATTGGACAGGTACCCGCACTCGATGAGCACGGCGGGCCGGTGCTGGTCGTGCAGCACCCCGATGAACCGCGCGCGCCGCACCCCGCGGTCTTCCAGACCGGTAGTCCGCAGCAGTGCCGCGTGCAGGCGGACGGCGAGTTGCAAATTTTCGGCGTCGAAGCCGTTGTTGGAAAAATTATCCGACCAGAAATCGTTGTAACCGCGAATCAGGGTTGAAGACATGCCCGTCGGTGTGAGGCAATACGTTTCGAGGCCGGCCTGTTTTTCGTTCGGCGCGGCGGAATTGAAATGCAGGCTGATGAACAAATCCGCGTGATGCGCTTCGGCGCACGCGGCGCGGTCGTCCAGCGAAACGTCCACGTCGTTCGTGCGCGTGAGGAAGACCATCCAGCCGTTGGTCGCCAGCAAGGGCGCGAGCTGCAATGCCAGGTCGAGCGTGAATTCCTTTTCAAACCGGCCGTCGAGCACGCTGTGCGTGCCGGTATTCGACCCGCCATGGCCGGGGTCAATCACGATGACGCGGTTGGCGCTGAACGTCAGCGGCGGGTCGCACAAAAGCGGTTCAAGGTTTCTCTGCAAATCGAGTTCGTGCAGGAAAATCTGGCCGTCGATGAGTTGCGGTTCAAAACCGAGATTGATTTCGATGCCGTTCCAGGTCGCTTCGCGGCTGCCGATCTCCAAAATCATCACGCCGCTCGCCGAACCAATTGCATACGTGGCCATCGGGAGACTGGACAGCAAATGCGGCGTACCGATTTTGTGTTCGGCAGCCCAGCGGCTGAGTGAGAGCCACGTTGTCACCGGCGCGGGGCGGACGGCGTTCGTTGGGGGCGGCTTCGGGTAAACGACTGGGGCGCTGGGCCGGGACGGTTGTGGAATTTGCAGTTGTTGAAGTTCATTAGTCGCCGCCCAGTCGGGCGGCAACGGTTCGTTGGGCGCGCGGTATGGCGTGGTCGCGCAGCCCGCCAAAAGAAATACCGCAATAAAAATGATGCCAGCCGGTTTTAACACGCGGCCATTGTGCGGAAGGCAAAGTCAGACTCAAGCTGTTTCCTCATTTACGATTTGCGATTTACGATTGACGTGCGCGCCGGACCAAATCGCGTCAATCGTAAATCGTATATCGCAAATTTGCCGGCACGGAAACTTTGTTGTGCTTGCTGCGAATGGATTGCGCCGTCATCATTTGCGGGAGTGAAAATCTTGGTTGCCATCACCGGAGCCAGTGGCGCGCTTTACGCGCAGCGTCTGCTCGACAACCTCGACCCGCGCCGGCACGAACTGCACGTCGTGATGAGCAATTACGCGCAACAGGTCATTACCGAGGAATTGCCCGGCGGCCTGCGCCTGCCCGCCGGGGTCAAGACACACAACGTCAAAAGCATGAACGCGCCGTTCGCCAGCGGCTCGAATCCGCCGGATGCCATGGTCGTCATCCCCTGCACGATGGGCACGATGGGCCGCATCGCGCACGGTTACAGCGAGGACGTTTTGCTGCGCGCCGCCGATGTGGTGTTGAAGGAACGGAAAAAGTTGATTCTGGTCCCGCGCGAAACGCCCTTGAGCCTCGTCCATGTCAAAAACATGGAATTGCTGCTGCAGGCCGGCGCGACGATTCTGCCGGCCAACCCGGGTTTTTATTCGAACCCGAAAACCGTCCAGGAAGTCGTGGACACCGTGGTCGCGCGGGTGCTGGACCATCTGGGCCTGCCGCAAAAACTTGTTTCGCGCTGGACCGAAGAAAAAGAATGAATATGAAAAACGGGAAACGCTCAACATTCAACATTCAACATTCAACTCCCAAGGATTCGGAGGCGAAGGTTTGGAAATTCAATGAAGGCGCAGGAGGAAATCGAAAGTTTGATCTGGAAGACCGGTTGCTGGAATTCGCCTCGGCAATCATTGACCTATCCGAAATGCTTCCGGCCACACGCACGGGCAACCATGTGGCGGGGCAAATTTTGCGTTCCGGCACTTCGCCTTATCCCAATCACGGTGAAGCTGAAGCGGCCGAGTCTCGTGACGACTTTATTCACAAATTGAAGATCTGTCTCAAGGAATTGCGCGAAACCCGTCGCTGGGCAAGGCTGATCAAGCGGAAAGCCTGGGTGAAAAATGAAACTACACTCCTGTTTGTGCTGGGTGAGTGTGAAGAATTGATCCGCATCTTTCACTCGAGCATCCAGACCGCAAAGCGACATGCGCAGACCGAACCGCCGCGGACGGCAGTTCCGTTGCGTCATTTTCCCAGCGCCACCGGCTGATGCTTCGATGTTGGGCGTTGAGCGTTGAGCGTTGAATGTTGAATGTTCTCCTTTGCTAACAAATGGCTTGCCTTTGTGCGTTTCCCGCACACGGTTTTCGCCCTGCCATTTGCGCTGGCGGCGATGATGGTGGCGGCGCGCGATAACCGCGGCTGGCCGGGCTGGAAGATTTTCGGACTGATTCTTGCCGCGATGATTTGTGCGCGAACCTGCGCGATGGCTTTCAATCGCGTCGTTGACAGAAAATTCGATGCGCTGAATCCGCGCACGGCCAGCCGCCACTTGCCGACCGGACAAATCTCGCTGACGAGCGCAATCGCACTCTGCACGCTCTCAGCAGCCGGTTTGATTGCCGTCAGTTATCTTCTAAATCCAGCGTGCTTTTACCTGTCGCCCATCGCATTGGTGGTGATTTGTTTCTATTCGTTTACAAAACGGTTCACAGATTACACGCACGTTTTCCTGGGCCTTTCCCTAGCGCTCGCGCCGATCGGCGCGTGGCTGGCGGTCAAAGGCGCGGACGTTTCCGTTCTGGAAATTGTACAGATGACCACGCTCGCGCTGGCCGTGGTGGTGTGGCTGGTCGGGTTCGACATCATTTACGCGCTGCAGGATTACGAGTTCGACAAATCGCACGGCCTGCACTCGCTCGTGGTGGCGTGGGGACCGAAGAATGCGCTGGCGGCCGCGTTTCTGGCGCACATGATCATGTGCGGACTGCTGCTGCTGTTCGGATTGCTCTGCCAGTTCCGCATCGCGTATCTCGCCGGCTGGTTCGTCATCGTTGGCTGCCTGGTGTTGGAGCACTGGATTGCCCGCCGCCGCAGTCTGAACTGGATTAACCTCGCCTTTTTCCGGCTCAACGCCCTCGTCAGCGCGGTGTTTTTGATTGTGACCGTGGCCGAAGTGGTGTTTCAGGGCGGATTCAAATTGCGGTGAGAGGAAGCCGGGGAACATTCAACGCTCAACATTCAACTTCCAACGCCCAACGGGATGCGTGCGAAACAGTTCGATATTGAGCGTTGAATGTTGAACGTTCGATGTTCCCAAAACTTTCCCGGTAACATTTTTCGGGATTTGCTTCTGGGATGGGTGTATGAGTGGCACCAAAATGACCCCGTCCGACATCCCGAAATGTTCGCAGTGCGGCACGCCGTTGCCGGCGGGCGCGCTCGCCGGGCTTTGTCCCGCGTGCCTGTTGAAACAGGGCGCGGCCGACGAAACCGCCACGGGAGGACAGGCGCCACCATTCAACCCGCCGCCCCTTGCCGATCTCGCCGCGAAATTTCCCCAGCTCGAAATCCTGGAACTCATTGGCAAAGGCGGCATGGGCGCGGTTTATCGGGCACGCCAGAAGCAATTGGACCGGATCGTCGCCCTGAAAATCCTGCCCCCCGGCATTGGCGACGATCCCGCGTTTGCCGAACGCTTCACCCGCGAGGCTAGGGCGCTGGCGAAGCTCAATCATCCCGGCATCGTGACGTTGTATGAGTTCGGCAAAGCCGACGGGTTGTATTTCTTCCTCATGGAATTCGTAGACGGCGTGAACCTGCGGCAACTGCTTCATGCCGGGCGCATTTCACCGCGCGAGGCGCTGGCCATCGTGCCGCAGATTTGCGACGCGCTCCAATTTGCGCACGATCAGGGCATCGTCCACCGTGACATCAAACCGGAGAATATTTTGCTCGACCGCCGCGGCCGCGTGAAGGTGGCGGATTTCGGGCTGGCCAAGATTGTAGCGGCGGTCTGTGACCGCCAGGATTCTGTCGGGGAAGAACAGCGACGGTCGCAGACCGCCGCTACAGGGGAACTCACCGCTGCCGGCAAGGTCATGGGCACGCCGAACTACATGGCGCCGGAACAGGTGGAACATCCCGACGAAGTGGACAGCCGCGCGGACATTTACGCGCTGGGCGTGGTATTTTACCAGATGCTCACCGGCGAACTGCCGGGCAAAAAAATCGAACCGCCATCGTCCAAAGTGCAAATTGACGTTCGCTTGGATGAAGTCGTGCTGCGCGCTTTGGAAAAGAAACCCGAATTACGCTACCAGCAGGCCAGCGAAGTGAAGACGATGGTGGAGACTATCGTGGCGAACAATCCCAGTCCGATTGCGCCTCCCGTTCAATCTCAACCTTCCACTCAAACCGTGAACATCATCAAATCGTTTTTGCGCTGGGCGGTCATGTTTGCCGGTGTGACCGCTTGTGCGGCCCTCGCCGTGTTTGCCATCCTGTTCCTTCTCAAAACGCAAATCATACTCGGACCTTCGGATTCCGATGTGGCAAGCGCCGGCGCAAACTGGATTCCGGACGCGAAAGGTGGAGGCTCCGTGTCGGTTGATTTTAACGACCCGGCGACCAAGGGCGGTTATGATTTCGTGCTCTACAACACCAGCAACTTCGTCGCCGGTGTGGAGAATTACGCCGTCTGGCGTTGTCCAATTTTTTCCGTCGGCCCCGCCGCTGATGGAGCGAGGCCCATCGCCCTTTCTTTTGCCTACAAGCTCGCGGATCCCGTGGCCGCCGGGAATAACTTGCGTCTCCAGTTGCGCTTCTGGGATTCCAGCGGCACCAATTTCATGGGGGAACGAAACATTCGTGTAGGTGCCCACACAGGCGATTCGGCCATGACCAGCCACAGAACGTTGACGATTAACGGCATCACGGCTCCGCTGAATGCCCGGACGATTGATATTGCCATCTACGCCAATGCAAATTCTGACGAACCCTGGGTTTCGGGCACCGGACGGTTTGCCAACATTTCCGTCACAACCACGGCGCATTCTTTGCTTTTCAAAGCTAGCGTCGTTGCGGCTGCTTTGATCGGTATTCTCGTTTTGATCATGCTGCTGATTCTCTTTTGGCGTCGGAGCACGCCGGCCCTTCCATCCAGTCCGGTTGCACCTCCTGCTCGATCTCAACCTTCCACCCAAACCATGAATACAAACATCATCAAATCAATTTGGCGCGGGGCGGTCATGTTTGTCGGTGTCGCCGCTTGCGCGGCCCTCGCTGCATTTGCCATTCTGTTTCTTTTCAAACATCAAATGATGCTCGGACCGGCCGATTCCGGCCCATCCAGTGGTGGCGCAAATTGGTTGAGTGGCGCCTATGGTGCCAGCACGGTGTCCATTGATTCCAGCGATCCCGCCACCAAAGGCGGTTATGATTTAGTGATCAGCAACACGGTTGCCGGCAAAGAAAACAGGTCGGACTGGCGTAGCCTGCCTTTTACGCTCGGCCCCGCCGCCGGAGGAGCAAGACCAATCACTTTTTCCTTCGCTTATAAACTTATGGATGCTGTGTCGAACGGAAATAATATCCATGTTCAACTGCGTTTCTTCGATTCGACTGGCACGAAGTTTATATCTGAGAAGGTCATTCCGGTCGGCGCTCAGACGGGCGACTCGACAATGACAAGCTATAAAACATTCACGATGGGCCGCATCATTGCTCCCCGGAAAGCCCGGACTGCCGATGTTTGGATTGATGCCAATATTTTTAAACCGTGGGTTTCGGGCACAGCGCAATTTGCTGACATTTCCGTCACGGCCGCGCCGCCTTCCTTGCTCTTCAAGGCTGGTGTCTTCGCGGCTGTCTTGGCCGCCATTTACGCTTTGATTATGCTACTGGTCCACTTTTGGCGTCGGAGTGCGCCTTTGCCAGCCGCAGGTGGCCCAACTTTGGAGCAATTGGTTTGACGCGAATGGTGCAAATTTTCCGAATTCCATGCGCCTCAATGCGCAGCATTAACCTCAAAGTTTTTCGCAACCGTGTCGATTCATGGTAAAAATGATTTCGCTTTGACTTCCGAACATTCAACGCCGGCCTCGACCGCGCCGGGCGATGTCTTCGCCACGACGCAGTGGACGGTCGTGCTTGCTGCTGGAGAACGCAGCACACCTCAATCCGACCTGGCGTTGGAAGAACTATGCCGCACCTACTGGTTTCCACTATATGCCTACGTCCGGCGACGCGGCCACACGAAGGAAGATGCCGAGGATTTGACGCAGGCGTTCTTTGCGCGGTTCCTTGCCAAGAATTATCTCGAGGGCTTGAGCGCCGGGCGCGGGCACTTTCGTGCGTTCCTGCTCGCGTCGCTGAAGCATTTTCTCACCAACGAATGGAAGAAGTCGCAACGGCTCAAGCGCGGCGGCGGCGAGACACCGCTTTCGCTCGACTGGCAGACGGCGGACACCCAATTTCAAGTCGCCGCGACGAAAGAGCCGAATCCCGACCAGGCGTTCGACCGCGAATGGGCGGTGGCATTGCTGGCGAAGGTTATCGAGCGACTGCAAAACGAATGCGCTACCGACGGCAAGGCGGAATGGTTCGAGCAGTTGAAAATTTTTCTCACCGCTGGCAAAGGCGAACTGTCTCATGCGAAAGCCGCGCAAAAACTCGGCATGGACGAGACCGCCGTGCGGGTGACCGTCCATCGGCTGCGGAAGCGTTACCGGCAACTGCTCCGCGACGAAATCGCCCAGACCCTGTCCGACCCGGCGCAGGTGGACGAGGAAATACGGGCTTTGTTTAGGGCGTTTGCAGCGTAAGACAGGCTCCCTATCGCCAATTCCGTCGCGAGCGCGCAGCGGGCTTATGTCGGTGCATCGAATCCGATTCACGCCCTTTCGCAGAACGTGTTGCCCCTTCGTCACCATCCCGGGCCAGCCGGAAATCCACCTGTTTCTTGAAACTGTCCACCTTGGCCACCTGCACCCGCACGTTGTCGCCGAGCCGGATGACCCGGCGGGTACGTCGGCCGATGAGATGGCTGCGCGCCGCGTCGAACACATAAAAATCGTCCTCGAGGAAGGAAAGATGCACCAGCCCGCTCATCGCCAGCCCCGGCACATCCACAAAGAAACCAAAGTTGCGCACGTCAATCACCAGCGCCGGATACGGCGTTGGCCTCGGTGACTTGAGCTGCGCCTTCAGGAAGGCATACAGCTTCACATCCTTGCTGTCCCGCTCGGCATCGGCGGAATTGCGTTCGGTGTCGGAAATATGCTCGGCGGTTTCCTTTAACGAATGGACCGGGCCGTGGCTCTTTTGAAACAATGCGCGGTGCACCACCAGGTCGGCATATCGCCGGATGGGCGACGTGAAATGCGTGTATTTGGTCTTGGCCAGGCCGTAGTGACCGAGCGGCTCGACCGCGTAACGGGCGCGCATGAGTGACCGGAGAAACCCAATCTTGAGCGCCGCGCCGATGGGAATCGTGCCGAGTTTCTGCAGGAGCTTCTGAACTTCCGGCCGCTTCGTCAAATTCGCGCAGGGCAAGTGATGGCTGAGCACTTCCTCGCGATATTCCTGCAACCGCCGTTCGTCCGGTTCCTCATGCACCCGGTAAATCGCCGGCACATTCCGGCCCATCAGCTGGCCCGCCACCGCCTCGTTGGCCAGCAACATGAATTCCTCGATCAACTGATGGGAAACATCGTTCTCGACCTTCTCAATGCGCTCCACCCGGCCGCAGTCGTCCAAGCGGATTTTCATTTCAGGAAAATCCAGATCCAGCGAACCCGCCTTGAACCGCAGACGCCGGATCCGCTGGGCGAGCATGTTCGTGTCATGCAACATCTGCTCAATCCGGTCGCCTGGTTTCCGCTGCAAAATTGCCAGCACTTCATGGTAAGTGAACCGGCATTGCGAATGAATCACCGCCGGATAAAACCTCGCCTTTAAGACGTGCCCTTCGTCCGACACCAGAAATTCGACGCATTTGGTCAGGCGATCCACATCCGGTTTCAGCGAGCACAACTCGTTGCTCAACGCCTCCGGCAGCATCGGGATCACCCGGTCCACCAGATAAGTTGAATTGCCCCGGCGGCGCGCTTCGTTGTCCAACGCCGTGCCCGGTTTCACATAATGCGAAACATCCGCAATGTGCACCCACAGTTTCCATTGCCCCGGCGAACCCCGCTGCAGACAAATCGCGTCGTCAAAATCCTTGGCGTCGTCCGGATCAATAGTGACGACCAGCTGCCGCCGGCAATCTTCACGCCCGGCCAGTTCCGGCGGCGAAATAGCCGTCCCGATAGCCCGCGCTTCGTGTAACGCCTCCTTCGGAAAATGCAGCGGCAGGTTGTACTGACGCAGCACCGACAACATGTCCACCCCTTCCTCATCCGGCGAGCCGAGCACCTCGATGATTTCGCCTTCCGGGTTGGTGTGCCGGGATTCCCATTCGTGCAACTCCACCACGACCTTGTCGCCGACGCGCGCGGGCCGGCCGACGTCGCGTGGTTGCGGCACATAAATGTCGTGCGGCATGCGCGGGTCATCGGGAATCACGTAAAGAAACTCGCGGCCCCGCTGCAACGTGCCAACCATCTGCGTCCGCTTCCGTTCCAGGATGCGAATCACCACACCGGTTTCCTGCTCAATGCGCCCGGGGCTCAACCCTTTCGCCCGGACATCGCGCCGCACGAGCACGCGATCTTCGTGGAGCGCCGTGGAGGTCGCCCCTTCCGGAATCATGATCTCCTTCAACTCCGGATCGTCCGGTTGCAAAAAGCCTTTCCCCTGGCGATTGATGCGGATCCGGCCCGGGACAAGGTCCGCCTCGCGCGACAGGATGTAACGATTCCCTTTCGTGCGGGCGATCTGACCGGACTGTTCCAGCCGGCGCAGCACCGCCTGCAATTCCTGCTGGCGATGGGGCGCCAGCCGGAGATGCCGGAGCAATTCCGGCACATTGGCCGGCGCATAATCCCGCCGGCCCAGTAATCTTAAAATCTGCTCTTCCATAAATTCATCCCGCAGCCCATGTAAGTCTTTCGCCTGATAATGAATGATTTTTGGCGCAATACCAGCGCTGACTCAAATGGATTGTCGATTCGCGATTGAACCCGTTGCGCAACAAACTCACTTTTCCAAACGTGCATTTGCTGTTAATGGTTGTTGGTGAGCTTTTTCGTTCAACGCAGTGAGTTGCGTGACCTTTATGACAAGGTCGCCGCCGGCGAACGCATTTCCGAGGCTGACGCGCTCCGGCTGTTTGAATCCAGGGATTTGAACGCCGTCGGCGCCATCGCGGACCTGGCGCGTCAGAAAAAAGTCGGCAACCGCGCCAGCTACATCATCAATCGCTACGTCAACTACTCGAATTATTGCATCCTGTCGTGCCAGTTCTGCTCATTCGCGCGCAAGAAACGCGACGCCGACGGCTTCGAGTTCACCACCGATCAGATCGTGCAAAAAGCGCGCGAGGCGCTGGCTATCGGCATCACCGAACTGCACATCGTCGGCGGATTGCACCCATCACTGCCGTTCAGTTATTACACCGACATGTTGAAAGCGCTGCGCGCACTTAACGATGAGGTGGTGGGGAGAGCATCCCCGCGAGCCGGCTCGTCAGTAGCCTCGCCCCACCAAGACGGCGGGCAAGGGACTGCCCGCCCTACCCAGCGGTTACACCTCAAATGCTTCACCGCGATTGAAATCCTCCATCTCGCCTGGCTCGCGAAAAAATCCGTCGAGCAGACGTTGACTGAATTGAAAGCGGCCGGACTCGATTCACTCACCGGTGGCGGCGCGGAAATCTTCCGCAAGGAAGTCCGCTCGGCCATCGCCAGGGGCAAGGAATCCGCCGAGGAATATCTGGACGTGCATCGCACGTGGCATCGCATGGGCGGACGCAGCACCTGCACGATGCTTTACGGCCATGTCGAAACGCTGGCCGACCGCGTGGACCATCTGCGGCTGTTACGCGCGTTGCAGGACGAAACGCACGGCTTCGTCGGCTTCGTGCCGCTGGCGTATCAGCCGGAGAACAACGATATTCCGGTCGAAAAACCGCCGACGGGCTTCGATTCGCTGCGCACCATTGCCGTCAGCCGCGTCTATCTCGACAACTTCGACCACATCACCGCGTATTGGGTCGGCCTGGGCCTGAAACTGGCACAGGTGGCATTGAGCTACGGCGCGGACGATATGCACGGCACCATCATCGAGGAACACATCTTCCACATGGCCGGCGCGACCTCGCCGCAATTGCAGACCGAGGCGGCCATGCTCAAGGCCATCCGCGAAGCCGGGCGCACGCCGGTTCAGCGCAACACGTTCTACGAGCCGATAAAAGTGCAGGAAAATCTGCCTGTGCCAGACGCGCGTGAAAATTCTGCACGGTCGAAAGTGCTCGAAGAAAACCTGGCAACAGCATGACTAAGGACACGCCAAAATTCCGTCTCGGACCGGCGCACGGTTTCAGCGCCGCGCCAATTTGTTATCTGGTGCTGTTTCTTTTTTCAACATTGATACTGACCGGCTGCTCAACCGTGACGACGTATAAACCCAAAGCGGCCGCTGGACCGGCAAAGCCGGCTGATTATCCCATCCTCGTTTATGCTGAGGACATGACCGTTCCCCGGCCTTGCGAAGTGATCGGGACCGTTTCCGTTGGCGGCGGCCACTTCACGATGCGGGGAGGCTCGGCCGAAAGCGAGATGCTCAAAGTGATGCAAGCCGCCCGGGAGAAAGGCGCCGATGCCATCCAGATGAAAACCATGGAACAACCGGATTTTGCGAACGCGGATTTTCGCCTGGTGGCCGATTTGCTCCGCTACACGGATACCTGGGAAACCATCACCATCCCGGAAGGAGAATTCGCCGCCTACCTCAAGGCGAATCAGCGGAGCCTCGATCCGATTGAAGGCATCTGGAATACGTTCGGACGGGTTCCCCATCGCATCGGCATCATGCGAGACACTTCCAAACCGGGCCGGGACTTTGTTGGTTTTATTCTTGGCACGGAGAACCCGACTTGGCATGGCGGCTACAAGAAAATTGACATCAAGCGCGGTCTCCAACCCGGGACTTACCTGTTTGTTTACTACCTCGACAATTTCAGCAAACGGGAAACCACCGTCATCCTGGGCAAAAGTATGACGTTCACACTGACCATTCCGACATCCGACGAAGAAGCCGAGTTGATCACTTATTCCAGGAGCCGGTACATCCCTTGAACCGTTTATCGCCCGAAATGCCCGCCGCCGAAGCTCCCCAATTCCGCATCGGCTCGGTGCAATATCTCAACGCCGTGCCGCTCACCCGCGGCATTGAGGACAAGGTCATTTTTGCCACGCCCGCCGAACTCGCCGAAATGCTCCGGCGCGATGAACTCGACGCCGCGCTCGTCAGCACGGCGGAGGTTTTGCTCACCAACCGCTATGACATTCTCGACGGCATTGCCATCGCGTCGCTCGGCGAGGTTTACAGCGTGCTGCTCGCCCATCGCCAGCCACTCGCGGAGCTGAAGGAGGTTTATTGCCACACCGCGTCGTTATCGGGCTTGAATCTTTTGAAAGTCCTGCTGGCCGAACGCGGATTGAAACCACAGTTCAAGCCGCTGACGGACCCGCAAAGGGCGGCGGAACACGACGCGGTGCTTCTCATCGGCGATCCAGCGATTGACTTCCAACGCGCGCCGCACAAGCACGAAATTTTTGATCTTGGCTCGGCCTGGCTCGAACGGACCAATTTGCCATTTGTGTTTGCCGTGTGGGCTTTGCGGCGCGGTGTTGAAAACGCAAAGTTGCGACAAGAACTTCATGACGCGAAGGATTTCGGGGTGGACACGCTGGATTCGATCGTTCGCAACCGTACCGAATACGACTATGATTTTCGCAAGGATTACCTCGGTTGGCACGTGCATTACCACTTGGCCTCGGACGAAAAGCGCGGCATCGTGAAATTTGCCGAACTGCTCCGCAAACACGGACTTGGACCGGTGTTTGAACCGAAGTTTGTGACTTAAAAAACTCCAAATTCCAAGCTTCAACATCCAGAGAAGCTCCAATCATCAAGCCTCAAGTTTCACCGGCGTTTTGGAGTTTGGTTCTTGGAATTTCTCTGGAGCTTGGATGTTGGTGATTGGAGCTTTTGCGCTTCTTTTTCCAGCTTCGCCAGCGTTTCCGGGTCGCGCACGTCCACCCAGCGGCCTTGAATCTCCAACCCGGCCAGCCGATGTCCGGCGGCAATCATCGCGCTGATGGCGTCGGTCAATTCATATTCGCCGCGCGGCGACTTTTGCAGCCGCGCCGTGAAGTCGAACAGCAAGGGGCGGAAAATATAAATGCCCGCGTTGTACCAGACCGGCGTGTTGGGTTTGAGCCAGCCGTCGCGACGCAATTGTTCCAATTGTTCCGGTGACGGTTTCTCCACGAGCCGTTTCAGACAAAATTGTTCGTCGAAAAAGTTCAACCCGCCTTTCGTCACGTCCTCGCCGCGCGTGACAGTGATGACGCCGGCAAAATCGCCTTCGCCGAAGCGCCGTAGCATTTGCGGATAGGTTTCCGGTGGAACGAGAATGTCGCCGTACGTCAGCAGGAACGGCGAGTCGCCAACGAATTCCTTCGCCGCCTCCGGCGCCTTGCCGGTGCCGTCCTGAACGACCTGCCGGCCAAATGCGATGCGCGCATTCCATTTCGAGCCGTCGCCAAAATGGTTTTCGACAACCTCGGCGCGCCAGCCGGTGACGATGAAGATGTCGCGAACACCCGTCGCCAGGATGCCGGCGACAAGGTGTTCAAGAATTGGTTTGCCCTGCACGCGGAGCATGGGCTTGGGCAACTCGTCGGTGAGTTCCCGCATGCGTGTGCCCTTGCCGGCGGCCAGAATGACAGCTTTCACGGGCGGAATTTAACCACGGACCTGTCCTCCGTAGCAACACTGCGAAGGATGGATGAACACAGATGAACACGGATTTTTCACGACGGGGAATTGAAAACCCATCTACGCAATCCGCGTAATCTGCGGTTAGAACTTCGTCAACTGCTCCAATTCCCTGACGCGCCGGTCAATGTCGGCGCGCTTGATTTTTGTGGTTTGGGTCAGGCCGAAGCCTTCGCAACAGAAGGACGCCGTGACGCTGCCATAAATCATCGCGCGGCGGAGGTTCGCCTCGATCGGACCGCGTGCCGTAGCCAGATGTCCCATCAATCCGCCGGCGAACGAATCGCCCGCGCCGGTCGGGTCCACAAGTTTTTTCAACGGATACGCCGGCGCAACAAACATGCCTTTCGGGGATGACAAAATCGCGCCGTGTTCGCCCTTTTTGATGATGACGTAACGCGGGCCGAGCTTGTGGAGCCAGGGCAGCGCGGCGATGACGTTGTCTTCCTTCGTCAACTGGTGCGCCTCGCTGTCGTTGAGGATGAACAGGTCCACGCGTTTGAGCAGGCGCAGCAAATCCGGCAGCGCGATGTTCAGCCACAAATCCATCGTGTCGGCTGCGACAAAGCGCGGGCGCGCCATCTGATCAAGCACGTGGTGCTGCAAGGCAGGCGCAATATTCGCCAGCAGGACGAACGACACGCGCCGATGAGATTCCGGCAGCGTGGGCGTGAAAGTCTCGAAAACGCCGAGTTCGGTTTCGAGCGTGCGGCGGCGATTCATGTTTTCTTCGTATTCGCCCGACCAGTGAAAGGTTTTGCCGGGGCGGATTTGCAAGCCTTCAAGGTCAATTTTGTGCCGCCGGTAAAGCTGGAGGTATTTCTTTGGAAAATCGTCACCGACGACCCCGATCAATTTGACCGGGCTGAAAAAGCTCGCGGCCACGGCGGCGTGGCTGGCCGAACCGCCGAGCAGGCGCGGGTTTTCCGCGTTCGGAGTTTTGATGGAATCGAGTGCGGTGGAACCGACAATTAAGACGCTCATTTGATTTTATTGTTTTGACTGCACCCCCGCCGGAGAAAGCACGGTGTTTGAATCGGCAGGTTTCAGGCAGGTTGGCGGTTCCAGTCCTTCGAGATATGCCTGATATGCTTTCGGGGCCTGGTCCGCCAGGCTGTTGGTGAGGGCTGCCAATTCATCCGGCAAAACCCAGCCATCCCCAAAATACATTTTGAAGCAGGAATCCGCCAGTGCCTTGTTTTGTTGTGAAGCCGGCATTTTCTCCAAAACCGAATGAGCGAATTCTAACCCGACATCAATCCGTTCCTTGTTCAAATCAATTTTTATGACGGTCGCTTGCGGATCAATGTTGTAAACATCAGCCAGAATTTCATTGCGAGTGTCTTCATCTTTTTCCCACAGGGCTTGAATCATCTCCGGCACGGCAACTTTTGCGGGGGCACCCATTTCGGCCAGATGTTTCGCCGCAATCAACGTTTGATTCGGCTCTTTCAAAGCGGCACGCAAATCATCCAGCGTGTATGAACCGGATTTCCATTTTTCCGCCCACAGCTCCTCATGCTTTTGTTCTTTCAATGCTTGAGCCACTTCGGGAATTTGCGAACCCAACGCCGGCGCAATTTTGGCGACGAGTTGATAAGTGTAACCTTCGTCCGGCAATTTGGCGAAATCCAATAAGTCAGGAGCAAGGAATTGTGCCGCTGGACCGGCGTCTCCAAGAATTCCCGCCGCCAGCATTTTGTAATATTCATTGAGGCCGTTGTTTGGGCGTTGGAAAAGCGCATGCAAGGCGGAGAAAATTTTTGGATTACCTGCGCTTGCACTTTTGACCAATGCCAGCGCCGCGCGAAATTGCGTGTTAGGATTGGAATCGTCCAGCAGATTTTCAACGGAAGAAAGATAAGGTTTTGCAGCGATGGAATTGCTTTCAACGAGTTCGGAAATGGTTTCAGGAACTTTTTTGGTCAAAATATTTCGATCGCAAGCCGGCGAGGAAATTAATTCGGCCAGAGCCGGAATGTCCTGCGCTTGGAAACCAATTTTTTTGAGAGCGGCAAACGCCATCGAACGATCAATATACTTTCTTGATGGAGAATAAATGACATCCCAAAGAAACGGCTCGATTTCAGGAACCGGTTTGCCCAATTGACCCATTCCATAAAGCGCGCCTGCGCGAACGAAATTGTTGGTGTCAATCCTCCTGCCGGCATTAACGAGCATATTCGTCTCGTTGCTGGCTTCTTTGAGAACGGCAAAGGCCGTTTCGCGATTGTTACCAAATTCCTGAATCGCTTCGTCTATTTTAGACGAGTCAAACATCCGGTGAGAGTTTGGGGGTCTTGTGTGCAAGGCGGTTTGCAAGTCCGCCTGTGCCCGGCGAGTTGAACAGCCGGCGCAAAGTCCGGCACAGACCAAAATCAAACCGGCAAATCCACCGAGCCCCGTCGCCCGGTTTTTTACAGAGGGCAAATGTGAGAACATTCGCATTGCGGACGATACATCTTTTATTTCAGCAATCAACCTCCGTTCAGTAGCGGCCTTTGCCCTTTTGAATCAATTCGATTTCGTAACCTTCCGGCGCGTCAATGAACGCGAAAACCGTGCCGGCGGAAGTGTTCGTCGGGCCGTCGGAATATTTCAGGCCGTGCTTCGCCAGATGTCTGCCGAATTCCTCGAGGCTGTCCACTTCAAACGCAAGATGCGTGAGGTCGGCCTGCACCTGCACCGGGCCGGCGGCCGGGAAACTGCAGATTTCAATTTCCTCGTCGCCTTCCGGCGCCTTGAGAAAAACCAGTTCCGAACCGCGCGGCGATTTGTGCCGCTTGATTTCCTGAAGGCCCAGCACGTCGCGGTAAAATTTGATGGTGCGTTCCAGATCGTTCACACGGTAGCGCGTGTGCAGCAGTTTGTTCACTTTGCTCACGCGGACAAAATAGCGCAGACCCGCCAACGCGCAATTTTTCATTTCCCCCACACGATTTTCTGCGGCATGATTGAGTTGATTTATGGGCAAACGCCGCGAGGCGCGCGAACGCGCCGTGCAATTTCTGTTTCAGCACGATTTGAATCCACCGGAGGATTTGAATCGGGCGCTCGATGAATTCTGGGGCACGCAGCGCGCGGCGGCCATCGCCGAGGAAAAAGGCCCGGCGACGTGGGGCCAGCCCCATGAACTGCCGCCGCCGACCGCCGAGGAGGCCGAGACGCGATTGTTTGCCGACCCGCTCATTCGCGGCGTCATCGAGCGCCGCGAGGAAATTGACACGCGCATCCGGCAGCACGCGAAAAACTGGGATTTCCATCGCATCGCCACCGTGGACCGCAATATTATGCGGCTGGCGATTTACGAGATGCTGTTCCGCGAGGACATCCCGCCCGTGGTCAGCATCAACGAGGCGGTGGACATCGCCAAAAAGTTCTCCACGCAGGACAGCGGGAAGTTCGTCAACGGAATTCTGGACAAAGTGCGCGGCGAGTTGTTGCGCCCCGCCAGAATTGTGAAATGAAATTCGCCGATCTCCATCTGCACACGCATTTTTCCGACGGCACGTTTTCACCGGAGGAACTGGCCGGGCACGGCCAGCGGCTTGGCTTCGCGGCGCTGGCATTGACGGACCACGATTCGGTCGAAGGCTGCGCGCGCATGGCGGCAGCTTGCGGGGCCGCGGGCATTGAATTTATTACCGGCACGGAACTCACGGCCGAACACATCGACACCGAGCTTCACCTGCTCGGCTATTTCGTGGATACGCAAAACGAAAAATTGCTCGTGGATATCGCCCGGTTCCAGGCCGTCCGGCAGGATCGTATCCGCGAAATGGTGGCGCAGCTCAACAAATTGAATGTGCCGCTGGAGGTGGAAACGGTTTTTGCACTGGCCAATTGCAAATCACCGGGGCGCCCGCACGTCGCGCGCGCCCTCGTGAAGGCCGGGCTGTGCAAATCACTCGACGAAGCGTTTGAGCGTTTTCTGAAAAAAGGCCGTCCGGCATGGGTCCCGAAAGCCAAGATGTCCGCGCTCGAAGGCGTCGAGTTGATTCATCAGGCCGGCGGCCTCGCGGTGATGGCGCACCCCGGTTTGAATCGCACGGACGATATCATTCCCATGCTCGTGGACGCCGGGCTGGACGGCATTGAATGTTTTCACACGAAACACTCGACGGCAACGTCCGGGCGCTATTTGGAAATCGCCGATAAATTTCACTTGCTCGTGACGGGTGGCTCCGACTGCCACGGCTTCAGCAAGGGCAAGCCGCTCATCGGCACCGTCAAACTGCCCTATGAACACGTGGAAAGGCTCAAGTCGAAGGTCGAGAGTCGAAAGTCGGGGGCGGAAATTTCGCGCTCCGCACACTCCACCCGCCGCAGTGGCCCTGCTGCGGAGGACGGGCGCACTCCGCATTAACTCATGGGACTTTTCCAGAAATTTCGCGCCGGCCTGCAAAAAACACACAACCGGCTGGCCCACGAAATCAAACGCATTGTCACGCGCTCGCCGAAGCTGGACGCGGCGTCGCTGGAAGAACTCGAAGCTGCGCTCATCGCCGCCGACCTCGGCCTGACCGTAACCGCGCAAATCACCGCCGGCGTGAAGCACGCCTACGAAACCCAGGGCGGCGCAGGACTGGACGTTTTCAGCGTGGCACGGGCGGAAGTGGAGAAGAGTCTGCTTGCCGCGTCGAAGCCTCTGGCGGAGACAGGGGGCTCGAATAAAACTGATTTGATCAAAGCGGCACATGGCCCGACCGTGGTTTCCATCGTCGGCGTCAACGGCACGGGCAAAACCACCGCCGCCGCCAAGCTCGCGTATTTGATTCAATCGCGCGGGCAAACCGCCTTGCTCGCCGCGTGCGACACGTTTCGCGCCGCCGCCATCGAACAAATCAAATTGTGGGGACAACGATTGAAAGTCGAGGTCGTTGCGGGCGCTTACGGCGCGGACGCGGCATCCGTGGCGCACGATGCCGTCACTGCGGCGCAGGCGCGCCAGGCGGATTACCTGTTCATTGACACCGCGGGCCGCCTGCACACCAAACACAATTTGATGCAGGAATTGCAGAAACTGCATCGCGTCATCGGCAAGCAACTGCCGGGGGCGCCGCACGAAGTACTGCTCGTGCTCGACGCGACGACCGGCATGAACGCGCTCAACCAGGCGCGCGAGTTCAACAAAGCCGTTCCGCTGACCGGCCTGGTCGTGACCAAGCTCGATGGCACGAGCAAAGGCGGCATGGTCGTGGCCATCCAGCAGGAACTCGGTCTGCTCATCAAATTCATCGGTCTCGGCGAGCAGCCGGACGACTTGCAACCTTTCGATGCCAAACAATTCGCCCAGGCGTTGTTTGAGGAATAAGTTCAATTCTTTCTCAGTAGCTCCTCGGTAGAGCGTCGTACTTCACCAGTTTTTCAGATGGCGGCTTTCTGCCGAAAGTCGCTACGCTACGAACCGTGACTGACGCCCAATTCTTGCGCCTCGCCCTCCGGCTCGCCCGGTGCGGTTACGGCATGACTTCGCCAAATCCAATGGTCGGCGCGGTTTTGGTGAAGGGCGGCAAAATCATCGGCCGTGGCTGGCATCGGCGCGCAGGCCTGCCCCATGCGGAAATCGAGGCGCTCCGCGATGCGCAGAAACGCGGCCACAATTTGCGTGGAGCGACGCTTTACGTGACACTCGAACCGTGTTCCACGCACGGTCGCACGCCGCCCTGCACCGATGCCATCATCGCCGCCGGCATCAAGCGCGTGGTTGTCGGGGCGACGGATCCGAACCCGAAACACGCGGGAAAGGGATTCAAGATTTTGAAACGCGCGGGGATTGATGTGACGCGGTGGGGCGAGCGTCCTCGCGAGCCGAAGCACGGCTCGTCAGTAGCCTCGCCCCACCAAAAAATTGCAGAAGAATGCACGAAGTTCAACGAGGCATTTAATCACTGGATTGTCCATCGCACACCATTTGTCACCGTCAAGGCGGCGATGACGTTGGATGGTAAAATTGCCACTGCCAGCGGCGAATCGAAATGGATCACCGGCGAGAAAACACGCGCTTATGGAATGAAACTCCGGCAAGGCAGCGATGCAGTCCTGGTGGGCATCAACACAATTCTGGCGGACGATCCAAGCCTCACAGTGCGGACGAAGATGGAAGATGGAAGATGGAAAATGGCGAAACCAATTCGCCGAATTATTTTGGATTCAATGGCGCGGACGCCGTTGAAGGCAAAAGTTGTCAGCGACAAATATGCCGCATTGACGATGATTGTCGTGTGCAATCGTGCGCCGAAGCCCCGCGTGGCGGCACTGGCCAAACTCGTGAACGTCATGGTTGCGCCCACAATCAAGGTGGGGCGAGTGTCCTCGCGTGCCGGCTCGTCAGCAGCCCCGTCCCACCAACAAATCAACTTGCCCTGGTTGCTTCGAAAACTCGCCGCCGAAAACGTCACGAGCCTACTGGTCGAAGGCGGTGGCGAGGTGAATGCATCGTTTTTGCTCGGCGGACTCGCGCGCCGCGTGGCGTTTTTTTATGCGCCGAAAATTCTGGGCGGACGCGATTCGCGAAAGGCCGTGGCGGGCGAAGGCGCGAAATCCTTGGCGGATGCGCTTCAGCTTCGCGGCGTCGAGTGGAAACGGCTCGGCGACGACCTGATGATGACGGCGAGAGTTGGTTAAAATGGCTCGCCGGGTCCTGCCTCACCAATAAGGAATGAATGCGGCTCGACGGAGTCTCGCCCCACCATTAAGTTGGTGGAAATGTTCACAGGCATTGTCGAAGAAGCGGGCGTCGTCGAGCGCATCAAACCGGCGGCGAAATCCATTGAACTGACCGTGCGCGCCAACGCGACCGGTCGCGGCCTGAAGCCCGGAGGCAGCCTGGCGGTGAACGGCTGTTGCCTGACCGCAGTAAAGGTTACCACGCAGGGAAAATTCAAGTCCGCCCAGTTCGATTTGCTTCGTGAAACGTGGCGGCGCACGAACCTGCAATTCGCGAAGGCCGGTTCACTCGTGAACCTGGAGCGGCCGCTGCGTGCCAGCGGCGAATTTGGCGGGCATTTCGTAACCGGCCATATTGACGGCGTCGGCAAAATCATCCGCTGGGAGCGCGCCGGCCAGGATCATGTGCTGGACATCGCCGCGCCGCCGGAGGTAATGCGTTACATCGTATTCAAGGGTTCGATTGCCGTGGACGGCATCAGCCTGACGGTCGCGGGCGTGGACAAAAAGAGTTTCCGCATCTGGATCATTCCGCACACTTACGAAATCACGGCGTTGGCTGAGCGCAAAGTCGGAGACGCAGTGAACCTCGAAGCCGATCTGCTTGGCAAATACGTGGAGAAATTTTTAACGGGAAAATAATTTGGCGTGCCAAGCCGTAGCCGCCTGCCTTCGTCAGATCAACCCGCCTGTGCTCCACAAGCTTCGGCGGGCTGCCTTCGTACTTGCTTCGCTGTGGCGAAGGCTGGTGCGCATAGCAGGACTTGAACCTGCACGGGTTGCCCCACTACCACCTCAAAGTAGCGTGTCTGCCAATTCCACCATATGCGCACCCGCCTATATTTATGAGGAAATTCAACCATTTTCACCGACAACAAACAATCAAAAAACCCCCGTTCTAACCCCTGTTCTAACCGGAACCAAAAAGAGAGGGGGTGGAAAGAGATTTCAACGTGTTACAAAAGGGCTGTATCGCTTCAAGCGAACCGGGACTCTTTACGCTGTTTTCAAGGTTGACGGACGAACGCGGTGGAAATGCCTTGAAACGGATGACCCCATACTGGCACGCGAGAGAATGGCGGAGGAAATCAAAACCGCCTCGCGTTTGGACTGGCGACAGGCCGCCACGGTCACTGTCCGTCAACTTGTGAAAATGTATGAGCGAAATCCAATGGGGCTGGCCAAAAGCACGCTGAAAATCCGTAAACAATTGTTACAGGTTTTTGAGCGCACTTGGGAATTCGGGCTTGGCATCAAGGCCAGCGCCGTAAAACCCATCATGCTAAAATCATGGCTGGCCATGCGAAGGCAGGAGCAATCATTAAAGGCGTCAGGATTGAACAATTATATCAGGATGTTGCACGGTCTTTTTCAACTAGCAGTTGAGCTTGGGGCGGTTGTCGAATCCCCCGCCGAAGCCGTGAACCTGCTGAAAGAGGAAAGTCCTGAAAGACTCACGCCAACATGGGAACAGGCATTAGCCATCATTGGCGCAGCAAAACGGCAGAACAGCAAAGACGTGTTATCAGCAATGCTCTTCATGGGTTTGGGACAGGCGGAAATAGCAAACCTGCTTGGGGAACACATTGATTTCACACGCGGTCAAATCACCATCCGCAGACAGAAAACACAGAAGGTTTTCACCATTCCAATGTATCCCCAAGTCCGGCCACTTTTGGAACGTTTGAGAGCAGAGGGAAAAATCGTGTCGGGAAAACCGTTGGTTGAACACGCAAAGCCACGGGAAGCTCTTTCTTTGGCGTGTCGGCGGCTTGGCTACCCGCAATTCAGCCCACGGAGTTTTCGGCGAGCATTCATTACCCGTGCTCTTGAAAAGGGCGTTGACCCACGATGCGTGGCGGCGTGGCAGGGACATCGTGACGCAACTCTTGTCTTACGTGTTTACGGGCACATTATTCAAGGTAAACACGCTCAGGAAATGGCAGACCGCTTGACAACCTAAAAACTGCCGAAATCCCACATAAACCAACGTTAAGAATTCGCCGCCGGGCGCAACTGGCGCACCCCCCCCCCAAAAAAAACTTTTTTGCGCTCCCTCGTTGCCAGTTTTGCGCCCCCGTGTTCCAGTCCAGTTGCCGGATGAACCGGCACGAAAATAATCAAAACAACGTATGAAAACTCAATCAAAGAACAAAACTGGAAACGGAAACAACGCACAGGCGGCACTGGCTGACATCAACGCGAAGATCGTGGAACTTCAACAGCAACGGATTGGGCTGGCTCAACCGCTCAAAGACCGTTACGCCGAATTGAGGGGCGAATTGCTGGAAACCGAAACCCAAATTCGTGACCTTGACCCGTCGTGGAAACCCGCTCCGTTGAAGCCGCGAGCCGATGACAGAATCCGCGAAATCCTCACCGCGAACAGCGACAAGCCGATGAGCGCGGATGAAATCGTCAAGGCGGTGGGCGACGTGTTCACGCCGTGGAAAATTAAAAATACCCTGAAAAAGAAATCCACCGGCGCGAAGGCGATTTTCGCTTTAGTTGACGGCAAATACAGCCTCAAGGCAGCGTAATCGCCTCATCAGAACAAAACCCCCGGCAAAAGGAATGCCGGGGGGTTTTGCTGCGCACGGTGCCTAATCCCCAAGGACTGCCTTGACGTATTCCCAGTCAGTCTTGTTTGAGTTAATCGCAGCTGTATGCCGCGCAAGCACGGCGTTAAAGTCCTCGTTGTTTTGAACTGCAACCAGCCTACAAAGAAAGGCGCCCAGCAACTTTAGACGTTCGGCGTTTCCGTTTTGTATTATGCCCATTTGCACGTCAACTCGTCGTTGAAAATCCTGCAATTCAGCCTTGGCCCGCTTATCTTGTTCAATGATAAGGCCGTTTAGTTCACCGACGAGCGCAGTGATTTGTTGTTTTGTCATACGTCACCCCCTATGCTTGGCTCCGCCCCTTAAAGCAAGGAAAAAACTCGCAGCGGTATGTTTACCGAACCACAACCGAGCAGACCCCGGATTCAACGCCGGGGGTTTTGTGCGGTCAAATCCGTCACAAGTATTTAGCGATTTGCTCGTCCAAATCCGGTGGTGGCCACGGCCCCCGTTTTCCGCTGTTCAGCCATTTGGTCAACAGCCGTCCTTCAATTTCCTTTTTCCTCCTGTCGGCTGGGTTTCCCTCAATTTTCGGGACGGTCACAGACGGCTGAGGATTTTGCTGCCCCTCCTTGGGGGCAACTGAATCGCTTGGGCGTCTGTCTGTGTCCGTTGCCGGGGTCGTCTCTCTGGCTGTTTGGCCTGAAATGGTAAGGGACACTTTTTCCAAAGGCTCTGCGGCAGTCCCTGAAACCGTGGGGATTTTTTTATCAGGTGATTCAGGTACGGTTGCTTCTTTGCCGGAATGCTGGGGAAACATATCAGCGAATTGCTGGTCAAAAGTTTTGACAGGAATTTTCAGCCCCTTGGCTTCTGGGAAAATTTCATCAAAGGTGTCCGCTTTGGTTTTACGGCCCACAGGAGGTTGGGCTGGTGCTTTTGGAATTGGGGCAAATTGCCCTTCTTCTCTTGTACTCTTCTTCTTTTTTGTACTCTTCTCTTGGCTACCAGATTTTGGCAGTCCAGCCCTACCAGAATTTGGTACCACCCCCCTACCAGATTTTGGCAGTCCTAAACTGCTCTCCTTTAGAAACCATTTTTTTAATTCGTCAATGTTCAGGTCGTAATGGTCGCCATCGCGAAGAATTATGAGATTCAGCGCCACCAATTCCCTGATGCCTTTGCGAATCGTGTTCAGGCTATAGCCCTTGTGCTTTCCAAAGCAGTTGTGAACATCAGTCAAATACAGACACCAATCGTTCAGGTAGCCCAATTCAACCAACCGCTCCCGGTAAATCGCATAGAGGATGATTCGCAGGGCGGTATCGCTTAAGACCGGCAATAATGAAGACGGCAGCATGATGAACCGCCGCCCTTCGCTGGATTGATTTCCCATAATCTGTCTGTGCCTTTCAAAAAATCGGGGGTTTGTCCTGAATCAATTTCGACTGGTTGTTGGCACAGACAGCGGATTCGCGGTGACATTCCCCCTGAAATTGTTTTGCTTTGTTTTCATGCCGTCGGTGCCTTTCAAGCTTAAATATCACAAATCAATTGAAATGCGGATAATTTTTTCAGCGGGCGGATATTTATATTCGTTGGCGGACAGCCCGCCAGTTTCAACCCAAAAGGCACACAATGAAAAAGAATCAAAACCCAAGCGGCTCCGTTGACCCGTTGGCTCAGTTGCTTGTGGACACACTTCGTAAATCTGGCTGCAAAGCGTGGCTGGGATTTCCGCCGCCGGAAGAAATGGAAAAATTGAAAGCTGAAAAGGCCGAACGTGACTTTAAGATCACAAAAAGACGGCTGGAAAACCAAGACCGAAAAAGGGCGGAGTTGAAAGAGCGCACGCGTGAGGTCATCCAGCGGAACAGAGACGAGCAAGTTTGACCATTACCCAGCCAGCCCCTCCCCCACCCGCTATGGGGGAACTGGCCTTCTGGTCATGGGGCTAAAAACGAGGACCACCCCCCAAGTATCATTGCGCTTATCGGGATGTCAGGAATTTCTTGGAAAAATGCGCATGTATTTACATGCGCCAGATTGCGTCTGGCAGTTTGGTTTAGACTGAGGGAGTTTCACCGTTCCCGCGTCCAAATCCACCATCCTGACCGTCTGGCAAACGCCGTGCGGTTGTCCTGTGCGGTTTCCCATTATTGAAAGAAAGTGCGGCTGGTCAAAACGGAGCAGCGTTCTGGAACAACTTTCATACCAACCCCGCAGCAAAAGGAGCATATTTGCGCGGTTTTACAGGACGAAACGAACGTTATTTTATGTAAAAACTGTCGCCAAATCCGTCGGCCACCTGTCCAGTGTCCACATGAATAACAAAACAAAGTTCGTCGCGTATTTGAGAGTTTCGACCAACCGCCAAGGCGAATCCAAATTGGGTTTAGAGGCCCAAAGGTCAGCCGTTAAAAATTTCATCTGCTCGCAGGGGCCGGATGCCGAAATAGTCAAAGAATTCATTGAGGTTGAATCCGCCAAGGGGAGTATCCACCGTCCGGTGCTGGAACAGGCCATCACCGAATGCAAGGCCGGTGGATTTTGCCTTTGCGTGGCCAAGCTGGACCGACTGAGCAGAAATCTTCACTTCATCACCACGCTCCAAAATTCCAAAATTGATTTCGTGGCCGCCGACAATCCGCACGCCAACACATTTTTGATACATATTTTGGTCGCGGGTCCGAGCACGAGCGGAACATGATTTCAACCCGCACCAAAGAGGCACTGGCAGCGGCAAAACTTCGCGGGGTCAAACTGGGAAATCCTGAATACGAAGACGCAATTCCCAAGGCTGTTGAAGCCCGCCAGAAGATTGCCGCCGACCGCAACGACGTTCTCCGCAGGACGGTTGCGGAAGTGATGGAAAAGACGGGGCTGACCAAATTGGCCGAAATCGCCAACGCCCTAAATTTGAGAGGGATTAAAACCAATCGGGGGAGCCAGTTCACGCCGACCCAAATTCACCGCCTCTTGAAAGCCGCATAACATTTTACTGATCCGACGACGCCTGGCGTCGTCGGGCATCAAACCAAAACACCCAAAATCTCAAATTCCCCAATCGTCCGGTTGAGATTTTGACCGCCTTTTAGGGTGAGGTTTCGACGGCTCTTTAGATTCTATCAATCCAAGTTTCCTTGCCATGGCAAAATTCCAAGACCGCAAATGACGTTCCAAATCATCAATAAAAATGTATCGGTATTTAATTTGTTCCCACGGTTTTATTTTTTGACCTTCTATATCGAATCCATACTCGGTTAGGTCCGGGCCAATATAGACATCTTCTTTAAAATTGTCCTTCAACCATTTTCTCGTGTCTATGTAAAATGGGGGCCTTCCAAAATCTTTAAGATATTTTTTACGTCTCTCTTCACGTGTCAGCCCCGATGGCAATGGTTGTATTTTTTTAAATTTTGTCACATCAATCCTTTGAAGGCGTTTTTGAGCGATTCTGGGGGAGCCGCTCCTCATCAATTCTCCGCACCACCCTGCGACTGATTAGCAGTGAAATAACGAAAGCGATAACCACATCCGACCATGTGACAACACCGTTGACAAATTCTTGTTCGGGGGTTGCCGGATTTCCGTAACTAGGGCTTGAAAAATTCGCCAATCCTGTCATTGACATCAATATGATGCCAATAATCTGCACCGGCACGAAAACCAGCGGCCACAACAAAATGGGCACGCATACCCTAGCCCGTTTTTGAGTTGCCGTCGCACATTTCCAAAGCCCGGTTACAATCGCATACAACGCGGCGGTCAGAACTGCCGCGATTGCTAAAAGAGCCACCGTTTCCCCCAGACTCGGTTTTTTATCTTTGTCATCCATTGTTTTGTGATTTGCTGGTTCCCCGTCAGTTTTCTGGGAGCAAACTCCTTTCCCCATATCCCGGCAAGCCAAAACTAGTCGTTAACGACATGGCGACTTTTCGTGGTTTTTGCTCTTTGGGTGGTGATGCTGGCCAGCCAAAAACACCGCAGCCTGTTGGGCGATGCCGTCCAGCGAAACGGAAGCAGGCAGGATTCAGTCAAGAGACGTTGGCAGAGAAAGCCGGCCTCTCCACGGTGTTTATTAGCCGAATCAGCGGGGAGTCGAATCCCCGTCGGTGGACAATCTGGTGAAAATCGCCAAGGCTTTTGGCGTTCGGGTTCGGGACTTGGTTGCTGGGTTTTAATCGGGGTCAAATCGGGTTAATCGAGACGCGACCAGAGCCTCCGGGCTTTGGTTGAATCCGAACAGCTCGTTATGCCGAAACCGGATGAAGGCGGATGACTGTCCGGCAAATCCTGTCGCGCAAATTTTCAGGGGGACGGCGGACAATTCTCTTTTCCTCAATAATGTAGGATTTCCGTTTTTCGTTCGGAGGGGATACTAACTTGAGAAATTGTTTTTCACCGAAACAAAGTTTGCCAATGATGGCATCTGGAATGTTAATTGAGTAAACATGAGGCCCCTCGTGTGCAATCATCCCGATAATCTGGCAATCTAGCCCGTAGTGAATTCTATCCCCTTTGAGGAGTTGATTCTCGATTTGGAGAGCAGCAGACTCATCCTCTGTCAGTAGGTGAAACTTCCAGTTCTCAACGATTTCCTTGTTGTCAGCAAATCTCAATTTAATTCGACCAATGATGGTTATCACTTCGTTATGGCGTTGGACACAATCAATATTCTGACGCTCTAGGTGAAAAAGCCCTCTGTATCCAACGAGTTTTTCAGGACCAAAAACCAAAATCACCTTTGGCTTCTGTCTCCAAGTTTTTGAGGCACTTTCCTTTTGAAATGACAGATCAGGCTCATAGCGTAATAGGCGTTCTTGCCACAGGCGAAGGTTGGACGGCTGTGCTTTTTTTGGAAGGCGGTCGATGGTGGCCAAAAACCATGGCATAATATCTTCACGATGAAGCCGCCAAGGCAAACGCTTTTCAAGCCACAAATAACGATCTTGTTGGAAGAAAGACAGGCTGGAATGAAGTCTTAAAAAGCAATCCTCACCTAACCTTCGATTTTCGGCAATGATATATGCATCTATCCGATTTGGGTCTTCTTGCAGAATCGTGCGCAAATCGACAGTGGTAAAACTCTTGCGGGGGACAAAATGCAAAGGGGGCGGGAAACAATGATTCGGATTCAAAAGATGTGTTTTTAATTCGTCATGTAATTTAAGGAAGGTGTCCACCCACGCCGAGTAAAACGGACCCTTTTCGGTGATCTGAAGTCGTGCGCCAAAGAAAGACCAAAGTTGCTTCAGCATTGTTTCCTTTGAAAAGGCATCGATTTTATGAGGCAAGTCGAAATCCTCTACAAATGTGCTGCAAGCAGATTTGCTCTTCGGAGAAAAAGGCACGTCGAGTTCAAATAGACACGGTGGATTCCACCAAAAACGCGGCTTTCCGATCACAAATTCATCGGGTGCATGAAGAAAGATTTTTTCAATTGGAATTTGCACTGATATAGGGTATCAGACTATCGAGTCCACCTTCGCGATAAAGCCTCGACCACCGCGTCAAAGTTGACACCGACTTGCCAACCATCTGGCTCGCTTGCTGACGGCGATGCCCCTTTTTACACACGGCTAGAAAAGCCTCAACTGCCAATTTACGCATTCGAGCAATGCGAACCTTTTCCCGTTTTGTCATCGGTTTCTGCCGCCGGGGCGTGCAATGAATTGGAAGTGTTCGTGCCTTGGCCATCGCTTCACCAGCCTGATTGAGTAGCCTTATAATTCTTGGGTTGCTGTCGAATCTCGACACGTTGAGATACTTTTGTCCCCATTTGTATAACGTAATCCAAGGCACTTCGAGATTACGACCCGCGCGCCAGTTGGTGTAGCCGCTTGCCTTCAAGACTCGGAAGAGCATGGCCAGTTCTTTTTTCCTATCGTCTGAATAGTATCGTTTCATCGTTGCTATTTGAAAATGCCACATGCCAGTCGCATAGTTCTTCCCGAAACCGTTTCACGCCAGCTTCCTCGCAATCTGCTCGTCCAAGATTTCCTTCACCGTCAGAGCGACAATGACTTTGTGGCTGCGCTTGAAAAATGATTCGATCTCGCGCAGGGCGTCGTCGGAATAATCGAACGACACGAAGAAGCCTTTCTCACAATCTTCGCGCATCATCATGGCTTCAAAGGAATCAATGTCGGGACGACCGACTTTGTCCTTCTGTTTCACTTGGATGGGATACCAGCGTTCTTTCAAGGCCAGTTCGCCTTCCTGCTTCTTGCGCGGCGTGGCGGCGGATGAAACGGGATAGATGCGGCCATCCACGCCCATGTCGCCAACTTGGACTTTGTTCGGGATGCCGCCGAGGGCGATGACAGCCCAGTTCTCAAATTCAAACGGCGGAATGATGCGCAGTTTTTCTTCCGTCCACGGCAAGTCGCGGACGATGAAGCCGCGTCCGGCTTTCCAAAGCGGCTCGCTTTCCGGCAGACCGCAAACGTCGCGCAGGCGTTTGGCCATGACACGGCAAGACGTTGGCGAAATATCAATGCCAATCCATTGCCGTTTCAAATTCTGCGCCGCTACGAGTGCCGTGCCACAACCGCAAAAAGCATCAAGCACGATGTCGTTCTCATTGCTGCTGGCTTTGACAATGCGTTCAAGTAACGCAAGCGGCTTTTGAGTCGGATAGCCAAGACGTTCTTCGCTACCGGAAATAACGGGCGTGATGTCGTCCCAAAAGGTTTGAAGCGGAACACCGGGCATTTCTTCCAAGTAATGTTTCAGCATCGGCATTCCAGTGTTGCGATAGTAAATCTGTCCAGCGTCTTCCATCTGCTTCATCTTTTCTTTCGAGTAAGCCCAATAACGACCTTTGTATGGCTTCACGTTTTTTCCGTCGGGTGTTTTCCATTCGTAAGAAACGTCACCGCCGGGTTTGTTGGCCGTCATGTCGGAAACTCGAAAGCGCCCCTTTTCATCGCTGTAGCGATAATTTTGTTCGAGGTATTGGTCGTCGTAAGCGGTGAATTGTTTGTTCCAAATCCATTCATTTGCGCCGCCGGTGTAAAAGAAAATTGAATCGTGGTTCGCTCCGTATCTTTTTGAATCGCTATGTGCGCTGCTTCGCTTCCAAACGATTTCGTTTTGAAAATTATTTTCGCCGAAAATCTGGTCGAGCATGACTTTGACGTAGTGGCTGGCGTGCCAGTCGCAGTGGTAATAAAAGCTGCCGGTCTGTTTGAGGACGCGGGCGAGTTGCACGCAGCGCGGGCGCATGTAGTCAATGTAGGCGCGGGTGGATTCGTGGCGGTCTTCAAAGGCGCGCTTCTCCTTGGTCTCGCCCCAGAAGACTTCGTAATTGCGGTTGGAGTTGAAGGGCGGGTCAATGTAAATCAGGTCAACGCAGGCGTCGGGCAGCTTGGCGAGCTGTTCCAGATTGTCGCCGCAGTAGATGACGCGGGTGTCGAAAAGGGACGATGATTTTGGCCGGGGTGAAGCAGCGGTTGGTTTCGTGGCGACTTTCTTTGCCATGCCGCGAGCATAGTTATTTTCAGTCGGCTTGCAAGTTCGCGTCGTTGTCCGGCGCGCAGGATGACCCGCGCTATTTTCAAAACCGCTTTCGTGTTCTGGCACGCCACCGTTGAAACCGCAACCGATAAGGCCAGTCGGTTCGTTCAGGAACGAGAGGATGAGCCGATTGAGTATCGGAACCACCCAAACCGTTTGACGATGTTGACGGCTGGGCAGATTTGTCTGCTAAATGACCGACCTTTACACATCGTTCTAACCCCAACATGACCCCAACCCTACCCGGACCAAGCCAGAGGTCGGTTTTGTTCTAACTTCTGTTCTAACCGGAAGGGTGTTTTTCGATGCCAGACAGTGTTCCGTGTGATATACAGGGTTAGAAATCTTAAACAAACCAAACCGGATTATGAAAACGAAAACAGCAAAATCACCAATAAAATCAAGTGGTTTATTGAAGTTGGAAGTTCCAAAGAAATTGGTGCGCATAGCAGGACTTGAACCTGCACGGGTTGCCCCACTACCACCTCAAAGTAGCGTGTCTGCCAATTCCACCATATGCGCCCTGGTGGCATCATGATGCAGTCCACGTGATGACGCGCAAGCAGATTTTGAATTCTGAAATGGCGGCGGCCATTTTTCAATCGAAGATTCGCTCCCACCCGCGCCAGAGCAACGGCTGCGTGGGATTGAAATTTCGGCTATGCTTGCGGCCGAGATCGAATTGCACCAGCAGGCCGAGGCTGTTCGCGCCGCGCCCGTGCGAGCGGATGGCGTCAATGCCGTAGCCGTAATTGAGCATGATTTTCCAGCGGTCGGAGGGCGAGTGATATAAAATTCCGCCGCCCACGCCGTTAAGCCAGTTGCCGGGCTGCGATTCGCCGGGCAGATAATCCACAAACGCGCTGGCGACGTTAACGTCAATGTTCCAGCGTTTTTTGGGGTCGAGCGGCAAAAGGTAATTGGCATTGAGGAGCACAAACTGGCGCGCGCTGATTTCCTGAAAATAATAGCCGGGTAACGACAGCGGGAATTCCGCGATGAGCGGCAGAAATCCGCCGAGCCGATACGCACTGAAACGGTCGGCGTCCACGCTCGTGCCGGCGGTCAGGCGGACGTAAAAACTTTGCTGGCTTTTGGGCAGCGTGTAAGCCAGCGCCGCTTCCGCCCAAAACAGATGCGATTGCTCATTGAGTTCGCGATCGTAGCCATCGCTGGTTAAATTACCGTACGAGCCGGAATCGCTGCGCAGATGGCCTTCATACCAGACGGACAGTTCCATGGCGAGCGGCGGAAACAAGGTCGGCTCGACGCCGCCCCAGCGCAGGCCGGTGCGCACGCTGAAATCGCCGTGGTCGGCGGGCAGTTGAAAATTGGAAGCGGTGTTGTCATCGCGATTGTAAAAGGAATAATGCGCCGTGCCGCGCAAGACAAAGTTCAGCGGAATTTCGTCGCCAGGATCGAACAGATGATAAACGCTCGCGGAAATTTCCCCGCCGTTGCCGTCAAATGATTCGTTCTGCAAATAAGTGCCGCCGTGAATCTCGTTGTAGCCGTCCGCAAAACCGCCGCCCGCCGCGCCGATGGCGAAATCCGTGTTCGGCCCAAGGCCGCTGACGAAGCCAAGTTCGGAGTCCACGTAAACCGGCGCGACCGCCAGCCGCAACGTCAGGTTCGTTTCCAAAAAATCCGGCTGATTGTGATAATAAAACGCGTAGCCGGCCAGCGGGGCGTGGCCTTCGAACGCGGCGTTGTAACCAATTTGAATCAGGTCACGCTTGACGGGATCAATTTGCGCGGAAGCAAAGGCGGGGGCAAACAACGTCAGCCACAACAGCGCGCGCCCGAATCTTTTCATCGCCACTTTTCGTAACGTAAACGGCCCCGGGCGGCAAGCGGATTTGGGCAATCGCACTGGACACGACGTATATTTTGCGGCTTACTGTTCGGGCAAAATGGCGCCACTGAATCCTGAATTGTTGGCCAAAGCAAAAGGTTTGGGTTTTTCCGACCGGCAGATTGCCCATTTGACCGGCGCCACCGAGGATGAAATCCGCGCGCGACGCAAAAAACTTGGCCTCGTGCCCAGCTACCGGCTGGTGGACACCTGCGCCGCCGAGTTCGAGGCGTACACGCCCTATTATTATTCGACCTACGACCGCGGCGACGATGAAGTCAGAAAGACGCCGAAGAAGAAGGTGATGATTCTGGGCGGCGGGCCGAACCGCATCGGGCAGGGCATCGAATTTGACTACTGCTGCGTCCACGCCGCGTTTGCGCTCAAGGAGGACGGGTTCGAGACCATCATGGTCAACTCAAACCCGGAGACCGTCTCCACCGACTATGACACGAGCGACCAGCTTTTCTTCGAGCCGCTCACGCTGGAAGACGTGCTGCACATTTATGAACGCGAACAGTGTTGGGGCGCCATTGCGCAATTCGGCGGCCAGACGCCGCTCAACCTCGCGCTCGGCCTCCAGAAAAACGGCGTCAACATCATCGGCACTTCGCCGCAGGGCATCGAAATTGCCGAGGACCGCAAGCTCTTCGCCGCGATGCTCGACAAACTCGAGATTCCGCAACCGCCCAACGGCATTGCCACCAACGAAACCGAGGCGCTCAAGGTCGCCCAAAAACTCGGGTACCCCATCCTGGTCCGTCCGTCTTTTGTGCTGGGCGGCCGCGCGATGCAAATTGTTTATTCCGACGCCGAGCTTCAACATTACATGCGCTTCGCGGTCGAGGCATCGCCGAAACGCCCGGTGCTCGTGGACAAATTTTTGGAGGACGCCGCAGAAGTGGACGTGGATTGCATTGCGGATGTCGGCCAGTTTGAAACTCCGAACTCCGAAAAAGGCACCATTGTCATTGGTGGAATACTGGAGCACATCGAATTTGCCGGCGTTCACTCCGGTGATGCGGCGATGGTACTGCCGCCGCACACGCTTTCCAAAAAGGTCATCGAAACCATCCGCGATTACACCCACGCCATGGCGCGTGAATTGAAAGTCATCGGCCTGATGAACGTGCAATATGCCGTCAAGGACGAAAAGGTTTTCGTGCTCGAAGTGAATCCGCGCGCGTCGCGCACCGTGCCGTTCGTATCCAAGGCCATCGGCGCGCCGCTGGCGAAGCTCGCGGCGAAAGTCATGGCCGGCAAGACGCTCAAGGAACTCGGCTTCACGAAAGAAACCCGGCCGAAATATTGGACAGTGAAGGAGTCGGTTTTCCCGTTCAACCGTTTTCGCGGGCAGGACATTTTGCTCTCGCCGGAAATGCGCTCGACCGGCGAGGTCATGGGCCTGGACGCCGACCTCGGCATCGCCTACGCGAAATCGCAAATCGCCGCCGGCGCGTCCCTGCCGTTGCGCGGAAAGATTTTCATCAGCGTGAGCGACGCGCACAAAAAGCAGGCCACAGTGGTGGCAAAACAGTTTGTCGAACTGGGCTTTGAGCTGGTCGCCACCAGCGGCACCGCCACCGTTTTGGAAAAGGCCGGGCTGAAAGTTCAGCGCATTTTCAAGCTCGCCGAGGGCCGGCCCAACGCGATTGACCTGCTCAAGAACAAGGAAATCCAGTTTGTCATCAACACGCCGAGCGGCGCCACGCCGCGCGCCGACGAAATCAAAATCCGCACGACGGCCGTCTATACCGGCACGCCGATTATGACGACATTGAGCGGCGCGAAAGCGGCCGCGCTCGGCATCGCGGCGCTCAAGAAATCGGGTTACGGCGTGAAGACGTTGCAGGAGTATCACTAGCGCGTTTCAACTTCGCCACTGCGATGTCCGCCTGCCGCGTTGGTTCGGGAATGCGATAGCGGGTGCAGCAGGCCAGAACCAGTTTGATTGCCGATACCAAATCTACGCGGTGCCCGACGCTCACAAAAACCGGTCGAATTCCCTGCTGCGTCCGCAGCACGACGCCAATTTGTTCATCGCCATCATTGAGTAGCGTCGTTGCTCCGGCACTTGATGCCAGTTTCTCAAACATTCCAATCAGCCGGCTCTTGGCGACGCCGACGCCGGGTTTGTCCAGTTCAATCGCCAGATGCGACGCGATGCCGCAGCGTCGCGGGTGCGCGAAGCCTTGTCCGTCAAAAAGAATCGCGCCGAATTCGTGTCGCAACGCGCAAACCGCCTGCATCACCGCCGGGCCTTCACGGAAACTGAGAAAACCGGGAACATAGGGGAATTCCGCCGGTCGGGTGGCGTGCGCGACTTCAATGATGCGCTGCGTTTCGCGGTCATAAACGACGGCAGCGGCGAAGATGGTTTGTTTGTCGTTGGAGAACGCGCAATCGGCCCCGGCGATGAATCGCGGAAGCGGTTTCAATGGTGCGAGAATCATCCGTTCGCGCAGGCGCGATTGTTCGGCTTTCCATTTGACGATGAGCGCAGACCAATTCGGATCGGATTTGCCGTGGAGTGTCATCGGTAATGTTCTAATTTGAGTTTGGAGTTCCGCGTTTACGCGGTTTCGGGCCGCCTGAAGGCGGAACTCCGAACCCATTGCGTCATACAGGATTTTCCTTTGCTGCGCGCAACACGCGATAATGGTGCGTCCAAGGATCAATCCGGCACGCCGCGCGGTAATCGCAATATTCGCATGGCGTTTCGCTGCCCTTGCGATACGGATCCACCTTCGCCACGCCGGAAAAAATCGCGTGGCCCATTCCGCGTAATTGCGTTTCCACCCGATCCAGCAATTTTTCGAATTCCGCACGCGGCAGGGCCTCAACCGACCCCTTGCGCAACGAGCCATCCTTGTTCCGTTGATAACTGAATTGGTCCGCCGCTCCCAAGCGATCCAGTTTCGGCAGCACGCTGGCGTCAAAGCGGCCCGTGTGGCGGTAGGCGCGTTTGCGCGCGTCGCCGGCATCGTCCAGCACTTCGGCCCGCGTGTTGCCGCTTTCGTACTGGCCGCGCAAGTTCACGTAAAAAACACCTGCCGGAACCAGACGCGCGACCCCGAGCGCGTCGCGCGGGTCCGCCCAATGCCGCAGCACGTTCAAATACGTCAAGAGCTGCAACTGCACGCCGTGCTCCACCAATATCGCGTCGAGCTTTTTGCCGCTGGATTTGTAGTCCAGCACCAATGCCAGTGCGGCATCGCTGCCTGGCTCACGCCACAAATCCACACGGTCAATCCGTCCCTGTAGCGCGAGCTGGTGGCCATCGCCCAAATCCAATTCCAGCGCCGGGGCGCGAGCGTCGTCACCGCCGAAATCCATTTCCGCCGCCGCCGGATCAAACTCGTTCTGCTCCCGCAGCCACGTCACCACGACCTCGATGAAATCCTGCAATGATTCGGCCATCGCCCGCGCCTCGAACCGGGTCTGCGCCGTGTCGCGCATCAATCCGCCGCGGAAATTTTCCGTCAATTCAACCGCGATGGCGCGAATCCGTTCACGCGCCTGGGGCGGCGTCAAATCGCGCCAGCCTCTGCCTTCGGCGGCCAATCGTTCATGGAAAACTTTCAACACGTCGTGCTGGAAACTACCCCGTTCCCGCGCGTCGAGTTCAAAAATCTTCCGCTCGCCGGCCCGCAAACCGCTGCGGACAAAAAACCGGAACGGGCATTGGGCAAACTCCTCGAGCCGGCTCACCGAAGTCCGCAGCCCCGGGCCAAAAAGTTTTTCCGCCAGTCCCCGCGACAAATTTTCCGCCGGATCCGGCTCACGCAACCGGCGTAAACCTTCGGCGAACTTTTTTAACGTCGGGAGTTCAAGCAATTCGGACCAGTTTCGTTGGTAGGGCGCGATGTCCTCATCGCGCCGTTCCGGCGGGCTGGGGACAACCCGCGCTACTTCGAGAGTCAACAACGTTACCAATGACACGGCGATTTCGATGGGATGCACCACTTCAGCCAGGCCGATTTCGCCGCCGAATTCCTCGATTTCCAGTTTGGGAAACAACCGCTGCAAATGTGAAACAAACGGCGACGGGTTCAACATTTTACCGTCGGCACCGTGGCGGGCGAACGTGACGGCAAGTTTTTCACTCGCGCGGGTGCAAGCGATGTAACCGTAGAAACGTTCCCGCGCCAGCCGTTCGCGCAAATCCGGGCCGAGCGTGACGCCACCTTGTTCCAATTCATCGCGGTCGGCGTCCGTCAAAATAGGCGGGGCGGCGGCGGCGGCGGGGAAAATCGTTTCGTTCACACCGAGCACCAGCGTGAATTTCAAGTTTGGATTGCGGGCGCGGTCAATGGCGCCGACCAGCACTTCATCGAGCACGGGGGGGATCACGCCAACGGTCAGATTTGCCAGCCCGGCCTCCAAAACCGGCAGCCAGTCGCGCAAGGGCAGCGCTTCGCGTGAAAACGCGCGCGCCACGTTGTCCAGCCACACGTTCATTTGTTCCCAAACGGTCGAATGAAGTGACGGGTGACGGGTGACGGGTGACGCGGTTTCCAGTTCGGGCAGGCTCCATTTTTCGAGTGTCTTTTCCACGTCGAGTGCGTCCCAAAACTCGCGCAAGGCTTCAGCCAATTGCTCGCCGGTCGGCTGGTTTTTATGTCGCGTGAGCCGCGCGGCGAAATCCCCAAACGGCGGGAAAATCTTTTTGCGCAGGCCTTCAAGCGAAGGGTCCCCGGGCGGCAACGGTTCGCGCCATTTTTTGCCGCGCCAGCCGAATTCAAGTGCAGCATTTTCGAGCCGGTCAATTTCGATTTCTTCAACCCCGGAAAATCCGGCCTTGAGCGCGGCAAACCAGTCGTCGTGCGGCCAATCGAAGGCCGCCGTGCGGCATGCGCTGCGGGTGAGTTCGGCCAGCGGGTGATGGGCGACGGATTCGCGGCGATCCAGGAAAAACGGGACACCATAGCGGCGAAATGCGCGCGCCAGCGGTTTGTGATATCCGTCCAGGTTCCGCACGAGCACGGCGCAGTCGCGGAACCGCGCGCCGGCGCGGACAAATTTCACAATTTCGCGCGCGGCGAACGCGGCCTCGGCTTCGGGATTGGCACACGCGATGAGACGGATGCGTTTTGTTTGGAGTAACGCCCTCAGGCGGTCGGCAGGCAACAGTATTTGGCCGCCTGAAGGCGGAACTCCGAACGCGCGACCGGGGTCACTCCAATTGGCTTCAAGATGTTGCAAAACCGGACAATTTGAGAATCGATTTTTCTGCGGCACGCGTTTGAGGATTTCAACGCTGATTTCACAACGCGGCAGATTCGCGAGCCGTTCCCGGCATTGTCGAAAGGTCTTGCCGACGGACGACCAGATGGAAAACCATGAAGTTTCGGCTTTGGGTTCGTTTTCGAGGCAGAACGCCAGCGTCGCGCGCCCGCAATGCGGCAAAATGGCGGCGAGCAAGTCCAATTCCTGTGGCGTCATTTCCGCGAAACCGTCGAGCCACAGGGCGGAACATTGGAGTTCGGAGTTCGGCCGGCCCTCCGTAGCTCCTGGGCGAAGGATGGGAGTTCGGAGTTCCCTTAAGGCGTCAGTTGCGAAATCCAACAACTGGTTCGCATCCTGCAATTCATGTTCGGTCAGCCAGTGCGCATAAGCATCGAGCAGCAACGCGAGGTCGTGGAGTTTGTCCCGCAACTCGCGTTGGTCGGCCAGGCGGGCGGCGAGGGCGCGGATTTTGGCGGGTGTAAATTGGTGTTGCTGCAATTCACCGAGCAACCGGCTGAGTTCCCGGGCGAAACCCGGCCGGCGGGCGCTTCGGCGGAACAACTTCAATTCATTCTCGTGCAGCATCAACAAGGCACGCAAGACCATCACGCGGCCTTCCTCGGTGAGCAGTTGCGGCGGCGCGACCTGCAGTTTTTCAAAGACGAACAGTGCGAGCCGCTCGAATGAAAAAATTTGGAGTCGCGTGTAGCCCGAAAGTTGCTGGGGCGAGACTCCCGGCGAGCCGCCGGACGAAGTTGCTTTTGAATTGCGCGGATCGCCGCCGAGCGGGACGGGCTGTTCGCCCCTCCATTCGGAATTGAGCAACTGCCGTTCGAGCTGAAATGTGGCCTGTTTGGGCGCGAGCAGGACCAACGGCGAACCCTCCGCGCCTTCCTGCAAGGCGGCCCGGATTTCGGCAAGGCAGCGGAATGTCTTGCCGCTGCCGGCGGGACCGAGAAGAAAGCGCGCTTGCACACAGGATTTTTTGTCCAAAGTCGCCGGGGCGCAAAGCAATTTATCCAAAAAATGACAAACAACGTGCCGTTGGCGGTTGTATTTTTTATTTCCTTTTGAGCAGGTTTGGCTATGATTGGCCGCTGTTGGAAAAATCCGAATTCGATTCAACAACAAACAACATGGAAAGCTTATGCCACTGACACACACCAGAGAACTTTTCGCGAAGGCATTGAAGGGCAAATACGCTCTTGGCGCGTTCAATGTCAACAACATGGAATTGCTTCAGGCCATTGTTGAGGCGTGCGAGGAGGAAAAGGCGCCGGTGATGCTCCAGATTTCCAAGGGCGCGCGCCAGTACGCCAACCCGGTCTATCTCAAGAAGCTTATCGAGGCGGCTGTCAGCCTCTCCACGATCCCGATAGCGGTGCATCTCGACCACGGCGACACGTTCGAACTGTGCAAGGACTGCATTGACGAAGGGTTCACCAGTGTGATGATCGACGCCAGCCACGAGCCGTTCGAGAAAAACGTCGAAATCACCAAAAAAGTCGTGGAATACGCCCACAAACACAATTGCGTGGTGGAATCCGAACTTGGCCAACTTGTGGGGGCGCAGTTCGATGAAGGCGAGGCGGGCGGAAACTTTTCGCATGGCGGCCATTACACGCATCCGGAGGAAGCGGTGAAATTTGTCAAGGAATGCGGTTGTGATTCGCTCGCCGTCGCCATCGGCAATTCCCACGGCGCCTACAAGTTCAAAGGCGAACAGCATCTCGACCTGGAACGGCTCAAAGCCATCAAAAAGGCGCTCATGGATGCCGGCCTCGGCGATTATCCGCTCGTGCTGCATGGCGCATCGAGCGTGCCGAAAGAACTGGCCGAGGAAATCAACAAATATGGCGGCAAGCTGGGAACTGACACCGCCGGCGTGCCGGAGGCTGATATTGAAGTCGCACGCCGTACCGGTTGCACGAAAGTGAACATTGACACCGATCTGCGCCTGGCCATGACGGCGGCCATCCGCAAAGCGCTGTTCGAAAATCCGAAGGAATTCGATCCGCGCAAGTATCTCGGTCCGGCTCGGATAAAAGTAAAAGACCTCGTCCGGCACAAAATCAAAGACGTGCTCTGCTGTGCCGGTCACGCGTTTGATTAGTCACAAATCAAAAAATTGTCGAAAGGCTCCAAGGCAAATTGCTTGGAGCCTTTTCTGCTTCGGGAATGGAAATTCAGTTTGTCGTTTTGGCACACAAAGTAGTCATAGAGATTATGTTTGTGCCATTTAGACCCTATCATTATCGGGCTAAAGCGCAATTTGTAAAATATAATATGTTGTAAATCAATAAGATGACAATTAAACTTGATTTTGGCACATTCTGCGCTGGTTGAATCGATGAACAACTAACGAAAGGACAATTATGAATCTGATACGATATCAAAGACCTGATTCGGTTTGGCCGACATTCGGACGATTGTCGAGTTTGCGCGACGAGCTTGATCGCCTGTTTGAATCGCCTTGGGCCGATTTGGCCAACACGTCGCAACTGTTGAGCGGCCGGACTCCGGCGCTCGACGTTTACGAAGACAAGGAAAACTTCATCATCAAGGCCGAGTTGCCAGGCATGAAGCGTGAGGACATTGACATCTCGCTGCACGGCGGGGCGCTGAGCATCTCCGGCGAACGCAAGAGCGAAACGAAACATGAGGACGCCGAGGTACATCGCACCGTGACGCTGCCCGCGGCCGTTGCCGCAGACAAGGTCAAGGCTCAATACAAAGACGGTGTCCTGACGGTCACGCTTCCCAAGACCGAGGAGGCGAAGCCAAAACAAATTGACGTTTCGGTCAGCTAAAAATTACCCGGCGGGATTTCCCCGGCGGGTATTTCAGAAAACGTTAAAACACTTTTTGCACAACCATGAAACAGACAATTGAAAAAGAAACCCCCAGGAATATTGAGCACAACCGGGTGGCCGAATTCATTTCGCCCGGCGCGAACATCTACGAAACGAAAGACGGCTACCTGCTCGAAGCTGAAATGCCCGGGGTGGGCAAGGATGGCCTGGAAATCACGCTCGAAGGCAACGAATTGACCATCACAGGCCGGCGCAACGCCGAAAGCCCGGGCGGTGAGCTGCTTTTCCGCGAGCGTTCGCGGCTGGATTTCCAGCGCACGTTCGAGCTGGATCCGGCGATTGATGCCGCCCACATCAACGCAAAGATAAACCAGGGTTTGCTGACGCTGACGCTGCCGAAATCCGAGCAGGTCAAGCCGCGCAAAATCACGGTCGGCGAATAATTGGAGGCAAAGGATTGTGGATTGGGGCAAAACCCACGGGCGGATCGCTCGTGGGTTTTTTGTCGAAAAACATCAAATAACGAACATCGAACATCGAAATTTGTTTAAATTGTTCACGAGGAGGAAAATTCGGCATTCGGCGCTTCCGTCCCCCGCAGAACTGTTACGAAGGACGGGTGATGTTGGATGCCCGCCCGGAAAGGGGTGTGAGGGGCCCGTTCCCGGTGCGAGCCGCCGGTCGGCTGCCGTTTGGGCCTTCCAGACAGTTCCTTTCACTCCGCTTCCAGCGAACTGCCGGCAGGGAGCCGGAGTCTCGGGAAAATGAAGCCGGTGCGCTTCATGGATTCCCGATATTCCGCGCTGTATTCGGAAAGCCGTGCTTCTTCCAGACGTGCCCGGTAAAGCAACAGAAAAATGTGAATTGGGACGAGAATGAAACAAGCCCACGAAAAGATCGCGAGAACAAGGCCGGCCAACTGGCAAATATAACCCAGATACATCGGGTGGCGCACCCATTTGTAAGGCCCGCCCAGAACCACCAACAAGAATGCCGAAAGACCGCCCCAGATACAGGACGCTCCAGATTGCCACCACCGGCCCGGTGATGCCAAGAAACAAGCCGACGGCGGCGAGAGGCATTTGCAAATCAGGCGGGCAAAGACTTTTTTGAAGCGATATCGGAAACCATGGAATAGTTTGGTACATGAGGGGGGCCAAAGACGAGGCCAAAGGGATGAGAATGTCTTTGAGCTTTTGCGGCGGCACGACGGCCCGGCGCCCCAGCAACAACAGCAGACCGACGAATAAGTTCAGCAGGAAAAAAATTACGTGACGGACAACTCCAACAAACACGGCGCTGGCTGTGCCGGGAGGCCCGGACCAGCCAACCCAGAGTTTATGGAACTCGTTTTGGGCGGCATATAAAAAGACGAGAGACAACACGTATTTCTCGGCGTAAACCGCAATCACAGCCGCCTTGCGGCCAAGGGTCGTTGACATAAAATCGGATAATAAACCACTTCGGCGTCCGAAGCAGGGAAAACAATCCACCGTGAGCAATTCCCAACGCCATCGACGCGCAGAAAAAAGGCTGCCAAGAGCGTACAGCCTCACTTCACCGGTCGGAATGTAATTGCAATCACTATGCGAGAAAAGCCATTTGGGAATATCCCCAGGACCGGATTTGGACTATAGGGTGCAGTCGCTGTCTGTCCTCATGTTTTCTAACTTGGGCTTGAATACTGTCGCGGGGCTGGTAGGAGTGACATGGTTTTTCTAGTAAGACTATTCATCTGTCATGCACAACGACAATACATTGGAAAAGGACGTGTGGCACCGGCTGGCGTCGTCTCCCGTAGTACGGGGGCAGCAAGTGGCGTTCACCTGTGCAACGGGTGTACCGCTGACAATGGCGCCGGCGGGCGCGTATGCGTTGGCGGACGGCACGTTTTGCGTTAAGGGATGTCTGGGAGGACACAGCGGCGCCATCTGTCAACGCATGCTGCTTCGGGCCGAACAGCGCGCGGTGACGCGGCTGGAACCGGTGCGATATTGCTGTCCTTCGGGACTGTTAAAAATTCTTGTTCCCGTGTTTATCAACGGCCGGTACGCCGGGATGTTGCTGGCCGGTCCGTTTGCGTTGCACGCATTGGATGGCGACCGGCTCGCGAAGCTGGTTGACCGGCTGGACAAAGCGGGGTTGGGCGGCCGGGCAGGGCAGTTGCGAACGACTTGGCGCTACACTCCACGCCTTTCCTCGGCTAAATGCCGCGCGGCGGGAACCTTGCTGAGGATGTTTGCCCAATATTTGGAGGAACGTGGGAAACAGCAATGGTTGTCGCGGCGGACACGAACTTCTGCGTTGTTGCAGAACATTGAAGCGTTTCTGGCCGAATGCCGCAACACGCCGGTGTCGTTGAAGGACGTTGCGGCGCGGGTGAATTTAAGTCCGTGCCACTTCTGTACGGTGTTCAAGAAACAGACCGGACTGACCTTCCGACAATACCGGAGACGCCAGCGGTTGGAGAAGGCGTGCGAACTCTTGATTGACCCGGACCGGCGCGTGGTGGATGTCGCATTCGAGGCGGGCTTCGAGTCTATCCCTTACTTCAACCGCGCGTTCCGGCGCTCGTTCGGGTGTTCACCGACGCAATATCGCGCCCGGATGCTTCAACGAAATTCAGGTCAAGAAAACCCAAATCCAAGCGTAGCATAGAATTTCCCCGCCTGCTTCAATCGTTGAAGCATGAATGTTGCTTTCACATTGATGCCGACGACCTTTCACTCGCAACGGCGCTCCGGCGGAAACCAATCCTCGCGAAGCTCGAGATCTATTCGTTCCTGATTCGGTCTTGGCACAACGCAAAGCAGCAGATGAGTACCAAGCTAACAGAAACATGAACTCCAAAATGAACGCAATCGGACAACTGGGCGTGGCAACGGCACTGCTGGCCCTGTCCGCAACCAGCGCGTTTTGTGCCGGTGGCAGCAACTGGCTGGACAATACCATTTCGCCGGTGTCGAACCCGATTTATTTTGAGGATCCGAAAATCACGAGCGAAGTTCGCCCCGTTTACCTATATCAAACTTTGCCGGACACGTTCAATTTCAAAGGCGGCAGCGTGCCGCTCGGCGGCCACGTGCAGGTAGTGGGGGTGCAGTTGCGTTACGCTTTGTCCGATCGGCTGGGCTTGATCGCGACCAAGGATGGCTACATCGCATTCCAACCCGACCACACGCTGGCGCACGCGTACGGCTGGGGCGACCTGGCGGCCGGTTTAAAATACGCGGTGCTGGATGATAACGAAAACCAATTTATTGTGACGCCCGGTTTTACGATTACGCTGCCGACAGGCAGCATGGATATTTTTCAAGGTCACGGCTCGGGCATATGGAACCTATTCGTTTCGGCGGAGAGGTTCATCACTTGAACTGCCCACTATGACTGAAATTGAAGTCGTGCGGATTATGCGCGAACACTTAGAGGGACTTTTCCCCAAGGTCTGCCCCAATTGTAACCGCTGTTTTGCCACGCTCCGGGAGTACTTGTTGATCACCAAACATCTGGGCCCAGCTGTGCCATACGATGCGGCTTTGGGCGATTGGAACCCCTTGCGGCCATTGGGGACTGTGACGTACGCCAGTTGCCCCTGTGGCACTACGCTGGCCCTCGGTTCCGAAGGCATGCCGCTTCCCCTGCTCTGGTCATTATTGAACTGGGCCAGGATCGAGACGCAAAGGCGAAGGCTGACTCCTCAGGAATTACTAAATTATCTGCGCGACGAGATTTGCAAACAAGTTTTAGCCGAACCAGGTCAAGGAGACACTTGAGAAGGCATCCTGTTTAAAACCATTGAAAAAACTGGATTAATATAGTGTTTTCCCGATGAAAGCAAAGTGGTGGTAGGTGATGGATTCGAACCATCGAATCGAATGGAGGTCAATAATTCGTCAATCTGCCAATAAATGCGACTTTCTTAAACAGCCTTGACAGGGGTGGACGTTATGACTATGTTATGACTCACCTATGGCAAGTTTACACAAAGACCCTCGCGGGAAGTCGCCCTACTGGTATTGCGCCTATCAAACACTGGACGGGGACCGGCATTTCAGAAGCACCAAGACCACAGACAAACGGCAGGCGCGGCAGGTTTGCGATACCTGGGCGAAGGCGTCGGCACTCGGCGCGAAACTCTCGTCTGACAAGGCGCGGCAGGTGATAGCGCAGGGCGTGGCCGATATTCTCATGGCATCCGGCCAGACATTGCCGTCCGCAACGATCCGCAACTGGTGCAAGCGTTGGCTGGAAACGAAGGCGCTGGAGGCCGAACCGCGCACGCACGAACGCTACGAAACCAGCCTGCGCCGTTTTTTGGAATTTCTCGGCAGCAAGGCGGGCGAAGATTTGGACGCCCTGAAAGTGAACGACGTTCTGCGCTTCCGTGATTACGTCTCCAAACGGCTGTCCGCGACCAGCACGAACATGGATTTGAAAGTCCTGCGCGCCTGCCTCTACGCCGCGCAGAGACAGGACTTGGTTGAAAAGAACGTGGCTACCAAGGTTGACACGCTCAAGCAGCGCGGCGAAAACAAGCGGCGCGGCTTCACCTTGGCCGAAGTTGGCCGAGTTTTGAAGCGTTGTGACGAAGCCGGGGGCGAATGGCGCGGCTTGGTTCTCACCGGCCTTTACACCGGGCAACGGCTTGGCGACGTGGCCGGGCTGACGTGGCAGCAAGTGGACTTGAGCAAAGGTTGTGTGTCCTTCGTGACGAGCAAAACCGGCAAACGATTGTCCTTCCATTTGGCGAAACCGCTGGCGGATTATCTTGAAAATATGCCGTCCAGCGACCAGCCGGACGCCTATGTCTTCCCCAAAGTGGCGGCAATGGCGGAAAAGCACACCGGCACGATCTCCACCAAGTTTTACGATGAAATCCTTGCGCCTGCTGGACTCGTGAAGACGCGGCCAAAACTCGACGCCAAGCCCGGCGGCAAGGGACGCGACGCCAGACGGCAGACCAGCGAACTTTCGTTCCATTCCCTGCGGCACACGTTCACGACTTGGCTGAAATCAGCCGGGGCGAGCAATGCGCTGGCACAGATGATTGTCGGCCATGATTCGGAAGTCGTTTCGCGCGGCTACACGCATTTGAGCGCGGAAGATACCGCCGACGCCATTGGCAAACTGCCGGACGTGACCGCCCGTTGAACATCCTTGAACGCAGTTGACAAGTTTGACTTGGTGATACATATTTGTCTCACGATGAAAACAGCGACCATCAGAGATTTACGAAACCGCTTCCCGCGCGTTGCGGCGTGGATTGCCGAAGGCGAGCCGGTGGAGATCACCAAGGCGGGGAAATTATTTGCCCGCCTCATGCCGCCCGCGCCCGTCAAAACGCCCAAGCTCGTCAAGCCCGACATCATGGCGCGGTTGAAAGAAACCTGGGGCGACCGCATTTTTTCCAGCAAGGAAGTCGCCGCCATGCGCGCGGCGGAATTGGAAGGCGAAGAAGGATGATTGCCTTCCCCGACACGTCGTTTCTGTGCGCGTTTTACCGGCGGCAGGACAATTCCCCGGCGGCGGCGGCGTATTTCAAAACCATGCCGGAAGCGTTGCACGTCTCCGGCCTGCTGCTTTATGAATTTCGCCAGAGCGTTCGTTTTCAAGTCTGGCTTCATGCGCGGGACAAGGCCAAAGGCTACCCGCAGGCCGACTGCGACCGCGCACTGGCCGACCTGCAAACCGACTTGGACACCGGCGCGGTGGTGGTGGTGACTGCCGACTGGCCGGACGTTCACCGGCTGGCCGAAACCATTTCCAAACGCCACACCATTGCGGGCGGGCATCGCAGTCTGGACGTTCTCCATGTGGCGACGGCGTTGCACCTGGGCGCGCGGGAATTTCTCACGTTCGACACCAACCAGCGCAAACTCGCCGCCGCCGAAAAATTGAAAGTGAAGCCGTGAGCAATGCCAAACCGGATGTTTCCATTCAAACGAAGCTGGCCAATTTGTGGAAAGCCACTGCCGCAACCGAAAAACTGCTCTTTGGCGATTTGGTAGGCATGGCTTGTAGGGCAGTGGTTGAACCAGATTTGAAGTCGCTTCGACAGCCGCTCGCAAGACTGTCCAAAGAGTTCAAATTTGACTGCGCAGAACTGGCGAAAATTTTGACTTCCAGAGGCAAGTTGTTGCCAAACTCAAAACCAGTCCAAGATGCCGCGCGTTGGTTAATTGCCGGGGGAAATCGGTTGCCGCCAGAATTGCGACTAAACATTGCTGGTTTTTTTACGATCCAAAAGGCCAGCGAATCCGGCGATGTCAAATTCTTCATTCAGCTTGGTGAATGCTTGCACAACTTGCGCCGCAAATCAGCCAAACAAACGACGCGAGAGATAATTCCCGATGCGAGATTCAACCTTTATTTTTGGTGGCAACCAAATTCTCGTCTCAATTGGCCGGGATTGGCATACTGCAATCCTTCAGCGCAGTGGAAATTTTTCGATATTCTCATTCCAGGATTTAGTCGAGGCCACAGTAAAAACTACTTGGATAATGAGCGCCGCCGCATGGGACTTATCCTTTCAAAACACCGTTTCATTTCCAGCATCAGCGGCACGATAGCCAATTTCTGCTTTTCTTAGCTCCTCTCGGATTCCGGTAAAATTTGAGGAACCATAATCCTCGCGGTTATTTTCTAAGCGACGAAAGTTGTCATTACCGGGCAGGGTTGTTCCTGCCTGTCTGCAAAAGACATTATGAAAAAACGAAAGACGACTACCGCGCCAGTTCGACCCGGCGACAGCACCGGCATCATGCCGGAATTTGGCAGATGCGCCGACGTGCAACGCATCTACGGCCTACGCAGAGGCACGCTCTACAACCTGCTCCGTGACGGGAAAATTCGCGGTTGCCTGCTCCGCGTGCGCGGCAAAAAAAGCGGCGTCAGACTTTTTTCAATGAAGTCAGTTGCCGATTTAATCCGTTCGCAAATGGACGCGCCGGGAAGTAAATCTTGAAAGGAAACCCCATGAAAAAATTCTCCAACTCGTCAGACGACCTCCAAAAAGCCATTGAGTATATCAGCGACAATCTCGTTGTAGCAGCGGCGGACCTTGCGAACGCCAAAGCCAGCGTTCACGTCAGCGATTTTCGCGGAGCAAAAAAATTGCTCCAAAAAGGCTTCGGCGAATTCGCACCTCACGCATTTCAATGCAAGGCATTGTTGCGGCGGCTGGATCAACTGAAAAGAAAAAAGCGATGAACGCCGTTGGATTGCCCCAATTCCTTCAAGATTTGATCACCGCACCGCCGCGCGCGGGTGAGGGCGTCCACAACTGGCTTTACCGTGTTGCCCGCCAGTTGCACGTCCATTTGCCCGCTGGCGATATTGTGAACCTGCTCGAAAACCAGGTGCAAGGTTGCGGGCGGTGTGTCAGCCGGAAAGAAATTGAGGACGCCGTGAAAAATTCCATCCCGTGCGCGTGGCAGCCAAAGGGCAATGCCGCGCTTACGAAATGGCCGCGCGTGAATCAAGAACAACGCGAAGCCATTGTGCGCGACGGTTACGGGTTGGCAGACCTTTGGGAATTATCCAAACCGCGCATTGAGGACAACGCGCAACACACGGAAGAAATCGTGGACAAACTTTTCCCCGGAAATCCTCTTTTGTGTTGCGGCAAGTCGAGTCAGGAATTTGACACTCGCCCGCGTGAGGACTGGCGCGATGAATTGTCCGCGTTGCAATTGATCGTGCCGTCGCCCATGTCCGCAGTCACCGGCCAGACGAAAGACGGCAAAGAATCGAAACACACGCTCGCCAACACCGGGGCGCGGCGGTTTCTGATTGTCGAATTCGACACCGGCACGCCTGATGAACACGCCGCGTTGCTGATTCACTTGGCCGGATACGCGCCGCTGGTTTGCGCAATTCATTCCGGTGGAAAAAGTTTGCACGGCTGGTTTTACGTTCATGGCCAGCCTGACGTGAAGATTGAAAAGTTTTTTCGCTACGCCGTTTCGCTGGGCGCGGACCGGGCGACATGGACGCGCTCGCAATTCGTGCGGATGCCGGATGGCACACGCGACAAAGGGGACGGTAAAACCGCACGCCAGACGGTTTACTTTGTGAATTTCAAACCAATGGAGCAAAGCCATGACCGCATTGCTTGAATCAGCCGAACTCCGCGACGTGCCGGACGTGGAGACGGAAGAAACGCCGCCGCAAAGTGAAATTGCGAAACCAAAACCGATTTTACAGGGCAGTGCTGTGCTACTACCGGAAGTGGAACTGTGGCCGGAAGCGGTGAACGGCGCGGACACGCTTTCCAAAATCGCAGAGGCGTTCGCCCGCTATGTCGCGTTGCCAGTAGGCGCGGCGGACACGCTCGCTTTGTGGACGGCTCACACGCACTGTTTCAAGGCGTTTTTGTGCTCGCCCCGGCTCAACATTTGTTCGCCAGAAAAGCGTTGCGGCAAGACGACGTTGCGCGACGTGGTTGCCATCTTTGTCCCGCGTCCGTTGCTCATGGAAAATTTGAGCGTCGCGGTATTATTCCGGTTGGTGAACGCGCACGCCCCGACGATTCTTGCTGATGAATACGATGCCTGGCTAAACGACAACGAAGAATTGCGCGGCCTGCTTAATTCGGGGCACCGCCACGGCGGACAGGCATTTCGCTGCGTGGGCGACAGTAACGAAGTCCGCGGCTTCCAAGTTTTTGCGCCTGCCGTGCTTTGTGGCATAGGCACGTTGCCCGGCACGCTCCACGACCGCAGCATTGTGATTCGTCTTGAACGCGCCAAGCCGGGCGAAATATGCGAGCTGTTTGACTCACGCCGTGTGGATCGTGAGAAGGAACTTTGTCGCAAGCTGGCGCGATTTGTGGCTGATAATGCAGCGCGGCTTGAAGCGTGCGACCCGGTGCTGCCGTCCGGCGCGTTCAATCGTCTTGCTGACAACTGGCGTCCACTTTTCGCCATTGCTGAAATTGTCGGTGGCGACTGGCCGCAACGCGCCGCCGCCGCCTTCGCCAAGTTAAACAGCCGAGAAGACGCAGACGTTCAAGGCATCGGCACGATGCTGCTGGCGGACATCCGGCAGGCATTTGCCGAAACCTGTGCCGAGCGGATATTTTCAAAGTCACTGGTTGAAGCGTTGTGCGCAATGAGTGACCGCCAATGGCCTGAAGCGCATCGCGGCAAACCAATCACAGAAACTTGGCTGGCTCATCGCCTTCGCGCTTTCGGTATCAGTTCACGGACACTTCGCATCGGCGACAATCGAGCCAAAGGTTACGAGTTGGCCGACTTCGCAGAGATTTTCGAGCGTTATCTGCCGACAGGGAACAATCGAAACGTGACAGCGTGACAAACCGCATGAACACTCACGATTTTCAGATTTCAAAGCGTGACATCGAAAAACTTGTCACGGATGCGAAGGCCGATGAAGCCATTGCAAACATTGAGTTGTCACGGTGTCACGCTTTGAAGTCCCCACAAAATCGCGATTGACTCAATTCCCGGCCGGGTGTCTCATCGGACTGACAATTTAGCGTTGTAGGCAGGACATACAGAAAACCGCGAATTTTCGTTACGAAGAAACTGCCATGCACGCGCCCCATCGGGCGCGGCTTGGCGTATTCTTCGTGGGCGCTTCGCGGTGCCCCTGTATGGGTGCGTCAGGTTCGCGCCTTTTTCCTGCCCGCCACTGATTCAGTCACGAATGTTATGAAGAAAATTATTCTCCTCCCACTGTGTTTCACGTTGTTTTGTGGATGTGCCACGGGCACGCATATCATCACTGGCATCAAGCACACCCCGCTAAAGCCAGAGCAAGTGACGCTTTATCAAGTGCCGCCGCCAAAGTTTGAGATCGTTGGAATTGTGAACGCCCAATCGCCTGGAAGGTATCAGCGCAATATGGATGACGCTGTGCGGGAATTAAAGATTCAGGCCGCGAAAATTGGCGCCAACGGAATTGTTTTGTCGTTTGCAAGTCCAGGTGGCGAGAGCGTTGGCGCTGGATTCGGATCAGGATTCGGCGGCCATACGGCCTTTAGCGGAAGCACGATTGCCATTTCGTCGAGTGGCATTCAACTGTCCGGTGAAGCGATTTACGTTGCGCCAGAGTAATTTCCAACAGCCTCCACCACATGCAACCCCCAATCGCCATTTTACTGATGGTGCTAATGTTACTTGCTGGTGTTCATCAGGCCGCTGCTCAAGGGGCGCAGTTTTTTAGGATTTCCGGCCCGACGCCAACAACCATTATCGCTTTTGAAGCCGATAGCACGATGGTCTGGAGCAACGCGCAGCCGGGCGCGGTCTATACCGTCCAGACCGCTGCATTCTTGCCCGGTGGAACCAATTGGACGGGCTATGCCCAGTTTTTCGCCGCCAGTAATGTCAACACCAACCAGTTAAATGCTTTCAACGAGATCGCCGGCATGGTGCTCGTTCGGGCGGGTGTTTTCACGATTGGGGACACTCTGGATGGCGAGAGCGATGCTATCCCCACGAACGTAACGGTTTCGGCATTTTATATGGACCAAAATCTGGTGAGCTATAGTCAATGGCGGTCGGTCTATAATTGGGCCACAAACAACGGTTATGGCTTCGCTAATGTCGGCTCGGGCAAGGCGGCGAATCATCCGGTGCAGTGGATGGATTGGTGTGACACTGTGAAGTGGTGCAATGCGCGGTCGCAGCAAGCGGGTTTGACTCCGGTGTATTACACGGATGCAGCGTTGACGCAGGTATATACTAATGGGGAGTCGTATTATTATACGCCTTATGCGAATTGGAAGGCCAGTGGCTATCGGTTGCCAACAGAAGCGGAGTGGGAGAAGGCGGCGCGGGGTGGGTCGAGTGGGCTACGGTTTCCGTGGGGCAACACGATTTCTGAAAGCCAGGCCAACTACTACGGAGAAACCAACGTCTTTAGCTACGATTTGGGACCGAACGGCTTCAACTCGGCCTTCGATACCGGCGGACTGGACACGCCAGAAAATCCCTATACGAGTCCGGTGGGCTATTTTGCGGCGAACGGTTATGGACTTAACGACATGGCTGGTAATGTAAATGAGTGGTGTTGGGATTGGTATGCGGCACCGCCGTATCAGACAGGAAGCCCTTATTTGGGAGGCAGTGATCCTCATGGACCTGCATCAACTTCATCGGGTTTCGGGAGCGACCGTGTTACACGCGGCGGCGATTGGGACTTCACCACCTTCTATGCGCGTTGCGCCTATCGCAACCCCTACTACGAGACTTTTGCGGATGACTTCATTGGGTTTCGGTGTGTGAGGGGGTTTTAGTTGTTACCCTTTTACGCTTTTTTGCCATCCAGCATTATTCTCGCCCTCGACTTGGCCAATTGTCTGGAAACGGCCAAACACTCCTCGCTTTTGCCCCACAAAATCAAATCCAGTCCGCTCTTGAATTTTTTCGGCTCGTGTGCCAGCAAATTCAACAGCCAGATCAATCGCCGCGCCGCGCCGCTCGGTTTGCGTTTGCCCGTTTCCCATCGCCGCACCACGTCCCGGCTCACGCCCATGAACGCCGCCAGCATGGAGCGCGGCCAGCGCAGCTTGTTCCGCAACTGCAAAAGCATCTGCTGGACTTCCTCTGCCGATGGCGCAAAGCCGCGTTCCAAAAGTTCGTAAAAATCACCGGGGAAGCCTGCAATTGGTAAATTTCCATCCACCAGCCCGACGTAGTAAGGCGGGAAGCTGTAGCGCAATGCCTTGTCTTGTGAAATCTGTTTTTGCTTTTCGGTCACGCCGCCATTGTGCCATGTTCTCGACCGGAGGGAAAGTAGGGGAGAACCACCTGTCAAAAATCATGGAAAGTTCGGAAAGACCACATATTATTCAACCGCTCCCCGTGATTTGAACCCCCGAACCCCCGCCCCCTCGTGCAGATTCTTCTTCCGATTTGCCAGGAATAATTCTCCGTGCGCAGAATCATAAAGGCAAAACTCCCGGAGCCGGGCGGCGGGTGCAATGTGGAGCGCAGCCGGTTGAGGCGAGCAATACATTGACGCGACGACCGGCGACACATAATCGGCCTTTGATTCACGCGCCCGGCATCATCGCGGATGCGCCGGAGGTGGACTAAATGAAGCAGACCAGTTGGCAGCAGGCGTGGCATCGAGCGCAACACCTCACGCAACATGAAGCGCAACACTTATGCAACATCAGACGCAACACTTCAATTAGCACGCCGGTTAGCATCTGACGCAACATTTAGCGCAACAAAGAATCCTTAATTTATTAAGGGGTAGCGCGTGCGCCGTGTTATTGGCAGCCGATTAGGATGCCTTGCTGCCCGGCTCGGTGTGTCTGACAGGACGTGTTTTTGGATTCGCCGCATGGCATTTCACAAACTCAAAGCAAAAATGCTTTGTCTGTCGGATTTTCGCGGGACACAGGCAGGCCGGACAGCCTACTCACCGGACCTCATCTGTTGTTTCAACTGCATCGTCCCGAATGTCGCCAATTGAAAATCATTCAGGATAGAAAAAGCCGGAATTAAAGTCGTGTAACCAGTTACACAATGCGGCTTCGGCAATCTGGGAAAATGCCGCCATGAACAGCGAGCAAAAAGATTCTCCGTGTGCCAGTCCACCCCACACGACCACCGCGCTGGTGACGCCGGGCGATTTCAGCGACATGGCCAAAGAGTTTGGCCGCACCAAAGATGTCGAACGCATCTTCTCGTTGAAGCGTGGCACGCTCTACAACGCGGCGAAACTTGGCCTTGTGCGGGGCGTCCTGCTGCGGCTGCGCGGCCAAAAAAGCGGCGTGAAATTGTGGGATATGCGCTCCATCGAAAGATGGATTCGCGGCGAAATGGAGAAATAATGGCTGGCTTGAACAGCGTTGAACCGGCTTGGAAAACTTTGGCGACGTTATGACTTTGCGTTATGACTCTGGATTTAAGAAAATCAGAAATCGCACAAAACCATTGCAACCATTGGTTGCAATTGGGAGTGGTGGTAGGTGATGGATTCGAACCATCGAAGGCATAGCCAGCAGATTTACAGTCTGCCCCCGTTGGCCACTTGGGTAACCTACCAACCAAAAGGTAGGGCCGTGCTGCTGCGCGGCCTGCCATTGCGGCGGCGCAGCAGCGCCGCCCTACCAATGCGTGGCCGGATATTAAGCCACGCCGCCGCGCGCTTGTCAATTCGCCCGAGCTTGTTAGTTTGATGCGATGTTCGATTCGTTAAGCGGCAAGCTCCAGAACGCCTTCCGGAACCTGCGCGGACTCGGAAAAATCTCCGAGGCCAACGTGGCTGATTCCCTGCGCGAAGTCCGCATGGCGTTGCTGGAAGCCGACGTGAATTTCAAGGTCGCCCGCGATTTCATCGAACGCGTCAAAACCAAGTCCCTCGGGGCCGAAGTCGTCCAAAGCATCCAGCCCGGCCAGCAAATCGTCAAAATCATCCATGACGCACTCGTGGACCTGCTCGGCTCGCAAAATGCCGGGCTGAATTTGAGCGCCAACCCGACTTGCATCCTGATGGTCGGTTTGCACGGCTCCGGCAAAACGACATCCAGCGGCAAACTCGCGCGCCTGCTCCAAAAGCAGGGGCGCCAGCCGCTGCTCGTCGCGGCGGACGTTTACCGTCCGGCGGCCATGGACCAATTGGATACGCTCGGCAAGCAGCTTGAACTCCCGGTTTTCGTGAAGCGCGGCGAAACGGATGTTTCGAAAATTGCCCGTGAAGCGCTCGATTTCGCGAAAATAAACAACCACAACGTTCTGATTTTCGACACCGCCGGCCGGCTGCAGATTGACGAGCCGCTCGTGCAGGAACTGGTCCGTCTGCGCGATCTGGTGAAGCCGCAGGAAATCCTGCTCGTGCTGGACGCCGCCACCGGCCAGGAAGCAGTGAACGTGGCCACGCATTTCGATCGGGCGCTGCAAATCACCGGCTCCATTTTGACAAAGCTCGACGGCGACGCGCGCGGCGGCGCGGCGTTGAGCATGAAGGCCGTCACCGGCAAACCCATCAAGTTTGCCGGCATGGGCGAAAAGCTCGACGAGTTCGAGCCGTTTCATCCCGAACGCATGGCGTCACGGATCCTCGGCATGGGCGACGTCGTCAGCCTCGTCGAGAAGGCCGTTGAAGCGGTAGATATGGAGGACGCCAGGCGCATGGAAGAAAAGATGCGCAAAGGCCAGTTCACGCTGGAGGATTTTCTGGAGCAATTGCGCCAGATGAAAAAGCTCGGCTCGCTCGAAAGCGTTGTGGGGATGTTGCCGGGCGGCACGGAGATGTTGAAAAAGCAGGGCGATTTGTCGAAGCAGGAAAAGGAATTCAAACACATGGAGGGGATGATTTGCGGTATGACGCCGCAGGAGCGGCGCAGCCCGCAGATCCTCAATGCCAAACGCCGCATCCGCATCGCGAAGGGCAGCGGCGTGAGCGTGACGGAATTGAACACGATGTTGAACAAGTTCGGCCAGATGCAGCAGATGATGAAGAAGATAGGCAAGTTCTCGAAAATGATGGCCAAAATGGGCGGCGGCCTGCCGGGAATGTTGCGAAGGTAATAATGCAACTTTTCCGATGCTAAAAGCGAAGAAATCGCAAATAAATAAACTTGTATGCCGCCAGTGCGAGTGCAAATCCTGCGATCACGTCCAAAATATGATGCTCATGGATAAAGACTGTTGAAGCAGCAATGGCAATTGCCCATGTCCAAAGAAATGCCCTGCCAACTTTCCAACTCCGTGCCGCAAAAACCGCAATGCAAACTACACTCAAGGCGACGTGCAACGAAGGCATCAGGTTGTAAGTGAGGCACAACCGCTTTGCAAAGTGATATAAATTGGGGAAAGCACCAAAATTTTCTTGCGGAGGAAAAGCCAATTGTGCCGGGAACAAAAAAAAGCAAATTCCTGCCACAAGGATTACGAGGTTGAGTGTCATGGCCAGCGCGAAAAACTCATGGCGTTGGCGCAAGATAAATGGCGCGGCCAGAAAAAGCAGATAAATGGACATATAAATTAACACCATGTCCGGAATGAAGGGGATACCCAATTCTGCATCAAAGTAAACACGGACGCGAAAACTGCGGTGAGCGGTCAAGGCGTCTACGCCGCCATAGACCAGTACGAACCACAGTGAACCCGCCAAAGACAGCAGCCACGTATAACGAAGATGTTTCCAGCCCGGCCAGCCCCAAAAAGGTTCAGCGACTTCGCTCATTGCCTTGCCATTGCAGGCTCGGCAGGAGGAACAACCGGGGCTATTTCAGTATTTGGACGAGGCCCAAGCCATTGCCGCCAGTAATGTTTGAAGTAACTCGGCCGCTCGTCATCGAGCGGCGTCAGACGGGGAATGTAAATCCACGAAACATCCGGCCGGCGATGATGGGTCTTGTCATATTCGCCGTGTAACAGCACCCACGTCATCAGTTTGTTGTGCCGCAGATTCCATGCTCCATCAAGGATGTCGCGCTTGCTGAAAGCGTGCCCGACATATTGTCGTGTCGACCAATTAAACGAAAAACAGGCATAGAGAACCAGTGTGTGTGTCCATTGCAGATTCAACAGCCAGTGCAGCGCTACGAACAAAATGATGATCGCCAGCAATTCCAATCTCACCGCCCAAACCGCGGCACGTTCAACATCGGAAAACATATAACTCGTGGATTGCGGTTTGCCAAAGATCCTTTCGCGCAGCTGGCGCGGCGAAACCGAAAACAAAATCGCGCCCAGCGGGATGAGCGGCCAAAACAATCCCAACAAAATCCCATACCAACGGACGTATTTAACCACCCGGTTGTCATGTGGATAATAAAGGTCGAACATCTCGGAGTCGGTGCGGTTGTAAAGGTGGTGGCCCTGATGCGTGATGCGAATCATGCTGAACGGAATCGGAAACATGCAGCCTGTCAAAAAGCCCAGCCAATAATTCCGGCGCGGATTGGACTGCAAATTGCCGTGCGTCGCTTCGTGCAGCAAGGCGTAATCGGTCAAAAGCAAGTAGGAGAAAACAATTCCAACCCCCAAAACTGCCGGCCAGCTTTTCACCAGCGAAGCCACCCAGATCAAACCAATCGCGCCGGCAAAGACTGCAAGCGAGAGAAACAGATTCAATCGGCCCGGCACCGGCATGTCGGACGGAGTCGAAAACCCAGCCCCCGCATGAAGGCGGCTGGGAGCAATGCCTTGTTGCATCATGGCGGAAATTTAATCCGGCTGATTGGCAATGCAAGCATCATTCAACTTGAACTTGTTTTCTCCAGAAGAAATGCTTGTCGTCCAGCCTACACCGGACTAGCGTGCTGTTCACACCGGCGGCAAACCGGCTTCGTTAATGAGCGGTCGCATCAACCATCACGACGCTGTCGCGGCGGGCAATTCCACAACGCCACCGCCTGCCGACCGCTTTCCCGCGTATCCGGCTTCCTGGTATTTGTTTTGCCGATCAAGCGATTTGTCGAAACCCCTTTCCAAACGAATTCTTGGAAAGCAACTGGTTGCCTTCCGCACGGGGAGGGGAAAAATCAGCGTCATGGCGGCTCACTGTTCGCACATGGGCGCGGATTTGGGTTGTGGAAACGTGGTTGGCGATTCCATCCAATGTCCGTTCCACAACTGGAAATATGGCGCGGACGGCGTTTGCAATCACATCCCCGGCTCAAATTCAATACCGCCCTATGCGCGCCAGACCGCTTATCCCGCTGAGGAACGTCACGGTTATATTTTCTTTTTCAACGGGACCGAACCTCTATTCCCACTGCCATTTTTCTTCGACACCAATCCCGACAATTTTTCCGCCGGGAAAATATTTTCTTACGTTTCCGACTGCAACTGGTTCATGAATGCCGCGCATGGTTATGACACGCAACATTTCGATGCGGTTCACGACCGGAAACTCATTGCGCCACCGCAGATCGACTGCCCGCATCGGTTCGCGCGGCGCAATCGCTATCGTGCGGAAGTTTTGGGCCGCACGAAGCTGGACAAACTGTTGAAAGTTTTTGCAGGCCGCACTGTGGAAATCTCAATCACCAACTGGGGTGGCACCTTCGTTCTCATCACCGGCGACTTTGATCGCGCCCACAGCCGATTCATCATTGCTACGCAACCGCTTGATGGCGGCAAAACACTCTGTGAAGGAATCGTGTTTGCCCCGCACATAAATAATCCAGTGGTTCGCGCGCTGACCGAACCGTTGACGCTCGCGCTGCGCCGCTTCTTTACACATGGCTATTTGAAGGATGAGGCAAACCGCTTGCTCGGCACTCGTTACGACCCCGAGACAATGATTCCGCACGATCGCGACATGATTGATTTTTTCAACTGGGTTGTCGCCCTGCCCCAAGAAAAAAAGAATTTGGATCCGCAATTAGCTGCATCACCCCACCAAAACCGTCTGGAAGCTGAACGCTTCATGCCAACAGCGTCCATCCCATTGAGTCCGGCGGTCACCCCAACCACAGCCAACAAATGAAAAACATTGGAATTCTTCTGACACTCATGTTGTCCTGCCTGGTTTCATTGGCGGCGACCACCAACACAAACTCCGCGGTTGAAGCCACGCATAATGAGATCCGCGCAATGCGCGATGGACTAATGGATGCTGTCAACAAGGGCGACATTGAACATGAATTGACATTTCTCACCACCAATGTCGTGGTCACCTGGCACAACGCCGAAGTCAGCCGTGGACGCGAAGGAGTCCGCGACTACTACAATCGCATGATGAACGGGCCAAACAAGGTCGTCGCCGATTTTCACGCTGAGATCAATGTGGACGAACTCACCATTCTTTATGGCGAAAATACCGGCATCGCCTTTGGCAGTTCGATTGAACACTTCAAACTTGCCAACGGCAGCAGTTTTGATCTGAAAGGACGGTGGACTACTACCATGGTCAAGGAGGACGGGCACTGGCTGATTGCGAGCCTGCACGTCTCGACCAACATTTTCGACAATGTTATGCTGGACATGGAAAAGAAATACGCCATCCGTGCGGTCGTCGTTGCGCTTGTCGTTGGCGTAATCGTAGGCTGGCTAGTTGGTCGCAGACGAAAGACCGCTGCTTAAAGTTGGCATGGCGTTTTCAGCCAAATCATCACGCTTCGAGAAAGAAAACATTCTGCTCGCGCGCGCCTCTGCCTTTCCAGGATATCAGTCGCTTTCATTGCTGACCGCGGAAAAACTCCGCGAACTTGCCACGCGGGAGGGAGTGGACTTCGCCACCGCGTTGCTTTACGACCGGGTCAAGCGATCCGCACAGTACTCGCCATTCATCGCTCAAATTGACCAATTGCAGTCGGGTGCCCGTGAGGTTGGGGCAAACCGGGATGTGACGGTCGCGATCGTGCCAGCGGCCTTCTACAAGCAGAATCCGGACTCTGGCGCGGACGGCAGGCTGATTCGTGAAGAGGCGATTCGGCGGAGGCTGCGGTGCGAACTGATTCCGCTGGCGAGCACCGGCACACTCGCGGAAAATTCTCAAACCATTCTTGAATGGCTGGCTAAACATCGTGGGGTAAAAATCCTTCTCATTTCACTCTGCAAAGGCGGGGCGGACGTGAAATTTGCCCTCGGCTCCCCGAAAGGGCAGGAACACTTTGGCGATGTTTTAGCTTGGGTGAACATTTGCGGAACTTTGAATGGATCGCCCGTCGCAGAATTGTTGCTCGCCACCAAGACACGATTTTTTCTTGCCTGGTTATATTGTAAATGCAGAGGGCTCAATCTCACTTTTTTACGCGAAATCGTGCCTGCATTACAAGGACCGCTGTCAACCGCGCTCGAACTTCCGGTATCCATGCGACTGATCAATTTGGTCGGGTTTCCCTTGCGACGACATTTGACCAACCGCTTCATGCGTCAATGTCATCGGTTCGTTTCGCGGCAAGGCCCGACCGACGGCGGTGTGTTGCTGGCTGACGTGTGCCACTCGCCCGGTGTAATTTATCCGGTGTGGGGCGCGGATCATTATTTGCGTCCGGAATCCCGCGCCCGGCAAATCATCGGGGCGGTTTTGGAATATTTGACGGGCGATAACCGGGAAGAACTTTGTTCAATGAATGAAACTCCGGCCATTGATCAAATCGCGCGAATGCCTTTGTCGTGACCGTGCGAGAATAACACAGAAGATTGAATTCCTGATTGCGTGAAAGTTGGATCATTTGTTTTCGCAATTCCGGCCACAACGGTTGTAACGCAGGAAACGCTTTCACTAAGTCGAAGACCACGTGCAAGCCACTGCGCTTGGGGGTGGTGAAATACTCACCCATGATCCATCCAAACAAACGCGCGTTGATTCCGCGCCACGTTTTTCCCGTGCGCGGCCAAATCCAGTCGAGCAATTCTTCATCCCATTGAATATGCCCGACCTCATCTGCCAGGTGCCGCCTTTGGGTGGCGACAAAGTGGGGTTCAAGGCTGTCAGCTTCATTCAGGAATTCCTTCGCGCAAAACAAGGCCCTTTCCTCTTGAATGAGCAAAACCCAGAGAAAAAATGGGAACCGATGCGCCTGCTTCACCCATTGCCGCAAACATAACGCGGGAATATACGGCACGTTGATGAAATGAAAATCTCCCTTGGCATAAATCTCCGGCAGGCATTGGCGATTCAGCGCACGAAACATTTTTGAATGTTCCGCCTCTTCGGCGATGAAAGTTCGCAAGCCGTTGGCCAACCCGTCAGGAACCGACCGTGAAATGAAACAGCGTAAAATATGTTGCGCCATCGCGCTTTCAAAAAAGATCGTTTGTTCATTGAAATATGACGCATGAAATTGATTGTATCGCAGGCGCTGCGCGTCAGAGAGCCGTGCATAAACGGGGGCGTGATAAAGCGGCGTGAGACGATCGGGAATGAATCGTCTTGAAAAATCAATCGCCTCGGTTGTCATTTTGCAAGACAAACTAAATCCATGACGCAGGCCAAGGCGACACAAAAGGCGCGGTTTGGCATTGTCAGGTTCTGATTCCATTGAATTTCACAATGGTCGCATTGAAATTATCAACCCGCCTCGTCCTCCATTCCGCTTGAAGCCGCGATGGATGAGGTCTATATCTTGTTTGCAGGAACAAGCAGCGTCAAAACCATGTCAGGCCAAAAAATTAAAATCGTTTTGGTTTCTCCGAAGGGGCCGCTTTACAGGCATCGTGGCGGCATCTGGAGGAAGTCACTGCGCTATCAACCGTTGACCCTGACCACGCTTGCGGCGCTCGTGCCGCCGGAACTCGCGGTTGAATTGGAGCTTTTCGACGAGGGGATCACCGATGTGTCGTTGGATTTGGAAGCGGACCTCGTCGGATTGACCGTCATCACCGGCACGGCGAGGCGGGCGTATGAATTGGCGGATCATTTTCGGCGACGCGGCATCACGGTGGTCCTGGGTGGTCCACATGTAACATTGATTCCCGAAGATGCTAAACCGCACGCGGACGCCGTTGTAGTGGGATATGCGGAAGATTCCTGGCCGCAACTGCTGCGAGATTTTGCGAACGGTGAATTAAAGCCGCGCTACGATCAGGCGCCGGGTTTGGATCTGGCAAATCGTCCATTGGCGCGGCGCGAACTCCTGCCGGGCAGCCGCTATCTGACGAACAACGTCTTTGAAGCTACGCGCGGATGCATCCACAATTGCGATTTCTGTGTCGTGCCGACCGCTTGGGGGCGCAAGCCATATCAAAAGCCGGTGGCCGATGTGGTCGCAGACATCCGCCAGCATGGTGCGCGCAAACTCATCTTCGTTGACCTGAACATCATCGCTGACCGTGAATACGCACGGCAGTTGTTCATCGCGCTGGCTCCCTTGCGGGTGCAGTGGTATGGACTGGCCACGGTGCTGCTCGCCGATGATTTGGAACTGCTCGCGCTTGCCGCCCAGAGCGGATGCAAAGGTTTGTTGATGGGACTCGAATCTATTTCGCCACAAAACCTCCGCCAAAATCACAAGGGCTTCAATTCACCGGAGAAATTTATTCAGGTCGTTGAACGCCTGCACGAACATGGCATTGCGCTCCAGGGCTGCTTCGTATTCGGCCTGGACCAAGATGAACCCGATGTGTTTATGAAAACTGCGGAATTCGCGGTCGCAGCCAAGATTGATTTGCCGCGTTATGCGGTCGTCACGCCGTTTCCTAACACTGGTCTTTATAAGCGTCTCGAAGCGGAAGGCCGGATTCTCACGAAAAACTGGGAACTTTACGACGGACAGCATGTCGTCTTTAAGCCGGCGAAAATGAGCATCGAAGAACTGCAAACGGGAATCGAAACCGCGTGGAAATTCACCTACAGCCTGCGCTCGATTGTGAAGCGCATTCGCCATTCGCCGGCGCCATGGCCCGTCAAGCTCGGCACAAATCTTGGATACCGGTTTTACGCGCACAACTTGAGCCGTTTTTACAATTGCGACTGGATCATCGGCCGGGCAAAGGCAAATCGCATAAATTTCCAGCCCGTCCAGCCATCGGTGGAGGCGGTTTGAAAAGTCATGCGTCTCACCATTGTCCATCCCTGCATTGGCCGAAAGCCGGGACAAAAATACATTCGCACGTGGCAAATGGAAGCGTTGCCCGCCGCCACGCTCGCCGGACTGACGCCGGGTGATGTCGAGGTGCGGTTTTATGATGACCGCATGGAACAAATCCCGTTCGACGAACCAACCGACTTGGTCGCCATCAGCGTCGAAACCTATACGGCAAAACGTGCTTACCAGATTGCAACGGAATTTCGCAAACGCCACGTACCCGTGGTCATGGGCGGTTTCCATGCCACACTTTGTCCTGACGAAGTCGCTCAATACGCCGAAGCGGTTGTCTGCGGCGAAGCGGAATTGCTCTGGCCACGGGTGATTGATGACGCGAGGCATGGGCGATTGGAGAAGATTTATCGCCAGTCCGGCAGGCCTTCGCTGGCCGAATTGAACCCCGACCGTTCCATTTTTCGCGGCAAACGTTATTTGCCGATCGGGTTGGTCGAGGCCGGACGCGGGTGTCATTTCAAATGCGACTTCTGTGCCGTCCAAACCGTGTTCAATGCCACCCAGACACGCCGGCCCGTTGACAAAATCATCGCGGAAATCGAGCCGCTCAAACACACTCGAAAACTTTTCTTCTTTGTGGATGACAACATTACGTCGAATCTCGAACAGGCGAAGGAATTTTTCCGCGCCCTGATTCCATTAAAAATTCGCTGGGTCAGCCAGTCCTCCATCAACGCGGCCCACGATGAGGAATTTCTGGATTTACTCAAACGCAGCGGCTGCCAGGGGGTCCTCATCGGCTTCGAGAGCTTGAACCAGGCAAATCTCAAGGACATGAACAAGGCCTTCAACACCATGCGGGGCGGATTCGAGAAGGCTCTGGCGAACCTGCATCGCCACCGCATCCGTGTTTATGGCACGTTCATTTTCGGCTACGACCGCGATACGCCCGACATTTTTGCCCAGACTGTTTCCTTTGCCAAGGAACACGCGCTTTATATCGCGGCATTCAATCATCTCACGCCGTTTCCCGGCACGCCCCTTTACACCCGGCTTCAAACCGAAGGCCGGCTGCTGTATGAGCGCTGGTGGTTGGACGACCGATACAGCTACAATCGCATTCCATTTCAGCCGCGCGGCATGACGCCCGATGCGCTCCAGCAGAATTGCCTGGCCTCACGACGGGAATTTTATTCATGGCGCAGCATTGCCAGTCGCAGTTTGGCCCCGGTGAACCGGAGGGACTGGTTTATGTGGCGGAAATTTTACCTGATCAACGCACTTCATCGAAGTGATGTAAGCCTGCGCGATCACTACCCACTCGGAGACGAATCATGGCAAGGACCACTCTTGAACGCGAACTGACGGTTGCCCATTCAGGCGACACGCATTTCAGCGTCGCCAACGGGATGGACGACCCTGACATACGCCGGCTGCTGCGGGAAAACCCGATGCCCGGCAAGATCTCGATTTCCCTGGAGCGCGAGCCGGACTTTTTTGCCGACACCTGTTTGCCGGACGAAACCAAACAAACGATTATTGCTCGCAGCCAGGGACAGGTGATCGGCGTTGGTAGTTGCACGTTTCGCCAGCGGTTTGTGAACGGAGAACCTCGGCGTGTGGGTTATCTTGGCGGTCTTCGACTTGATGTATCTCATGCCGGGCGCTTCGACATCTTGAGGCGCGGTTACGAGTTTTTTCATACGCTCCAGGCCGATGCGCCCGTGGATTTCTATTTTACGAGCATCGCCGCCGACAATGAACCTGCGAGACATTTTCTGGAACGCGGTTTGCGAGGAATGCCACGCTACGAATTCATTGGCGAGTTTGTCACCATGTTTCTGCCGACCATAGGCGCGGCACTTTTGGATTCGGCAAGCGGGCAACCAAATTTGCAGCGATCCGAATTGGTTGCACGGGTGAATGAATTCAATCGGCATTTTCAATTTGCTCCGTGCTGGTCTGCTGATGAGATGGCCTCGCTCGAATCGCTTGGCTTGCGTGCCGAGAACTTTCTCGTAATGGAGGACGGAGGACGCATTGAGGCTTGTGCCGCACTATGGGATCAGCGTTCGTTCAAGCAAACCGTCATTCGTGACTACACACCAGCTTTAAAACGGACACGAACATTGGCCAATTTTGTGTCAAAACTGGTTGGGCGGCCCGTCTTGCCAGCCATCGGAACGACACTTGCATACGCAACGGTTTCACATCTGGCGGTCGGCCCTGACGAGGCAGACGTGTTTGTCGAATGTATTGCAGCGATTCAAAGCCGGGCAGCCAAACGGAAAATAGATTTCATTTCGCTCGGCTTTGCCGCGAATGATCCGCGGCTTGCCACGGTCCGCCTGCGTTTCAAAAGTCGAAAGTATCGTAGCCGGCTTTATGTCGTGCGCTGGCCGAAGGTGGGCGGTGCCACCGGCCAACTCGACGGCCGCGTATTGCAACCGGAACTTGCCTCGCTGTGAATCTGCCAATGCCAATTTATTCCAAGACCATCCCGCGTGGTGACCTCACATCGGTGCAGGTTGGAGAAATGTTCGAGTTACTTGCCGGCCATTTCGACGGCGTGTCGCAAGAACAATTTACGCGCGACTTGGCGGAAAAGAACCGGGTTGTTTTACTTTTACGCGACAATCGGCTTGTGGGCTTCTCAACAATGCTGGCTTACACTGACGCGTTCGAAGGCGAATCGCTGAATGTGATCTATTCCGGTGACACCATCGTTGCGCCGGAAGCGTGGGGGACAGCGGCTTTGCCACGCGCCTGGATTGCCGCCGTGAATGAGTGGCGTGAGGCATTGCCGGAGGGTCGCTGTTTCTGGCTGTTGCTCACATCAGGTTTCCGAACTTATCGGTTTCTGCCGGTGTTCTGGCGTGAATTCTTTCCACGCTTTGACAAACCGACCCCGGTCCAAACGCGGCGCCTGTTAAACCAACTATCGTGGGAGCGTTTTGGATCACAGTTCGATTCGTCGGCAGGCGTCGTCAGGTTCAGCTCGCCCCAGCGACTGCGTTCGAACCTACAGGATATTCCAACCTGGCGGGAACGTGACTCCCACATCGCCTTTTTCCTCGCAACCAATCCGGGTCATGTCCGGGGCGATGAATTGGTCTGCCTCACGGAACTTTGCGACAAAAATCTGACCCGCGCCGGAAGGCGAATGATTGAACCGCACCAGGATGAATCTCTCTGCAGCCATTGCTAATTCGTTGTGGACGGCCTCAAATGTTCCAGCGCTGATTCATTTCCGCCACGCGCTAAATCGTCCCGCTGAAACGCAATTGCAATTGCTGCGCAATTATCTCGTGCGAAATGCCGATTCCGCTTACGGCAAGGCTCACGCCTTCCGTGACATCAGTAATTACCATGAATTCGCCCAGCGTGTTCCGCTTACGCATTACGACGACATCGAACCGTGGATTGAGCGTATTCGCCGCGGAGAAAAAAAGGTGCTAACCAGCGATGTGGTGACGCATTTGATTCCGACCAGCGGCTCGACCGGTGCGCGAAAACTCATTCCATTCACAGCCGGTTTGCAACGTGAATTTAATCGTGCTATCAGTCCATGGATTGCAAACCTTTACAGCCGCCATCCGTCCGTCGCGCTCGGCACGGCATACTGGTCAGTCTCACCAGCACTCCAGGCCAAAGATGCCGGGCCGTCAGCCGTGCCAATCGGTTTTGAAGATGACTCATCGTATCTTGGCGGCGCCCAAAAGCGATTTGTAGATTATGTGATGGCCGTGCCGTCCGAACTGCGTCTGGTTTCGGATATGGAACAATTTCGGTATCTGACTTTGCTGTGCCTTTTGCGACAACACGACTTGCGCCTGATTTCGATCTGGCACCCATCTTATTTATCGCTCTTATTGGACGCATTGCCGGATTGTTGGGACCATCTATTGGACGACATCCGCACCGGTGGTTGCCGTTACTCGGAGTCATTGCCGCCAACGGTTTTGGGTGGATTAAAACTTCGTCCAATGCCGCGCCGCGCGAAGGAATTAAACGGGACAAAACCGGAAACCCCCAATACCATCTGGCCAAGATTGAAGATTGTCAGTTGCTGGGGTGATGCCAATGCCAGTTATGGAATTGCAGAACTTCAACGTCGTCTTCCCTATACGCTCATTCAACCCAAAGGTTTGATCGCCACGGAAGCGATTGCGACAATTCCATTTTCTGATTCGCGCCCGCTGGCCGTCTGCTCACATTTTTTTGAATTCATTGACGCACAAAGCCGGGTTCGTCTCACCCATGAATTACAACAGAACGGAATTTATGAAATTGTCGTGACTAACAGTGGTGGTCTATGGCGTTATCGTCTGAAAGATCAAGTCCGGGTGACAAGTTTTATAGGCAAGACGCCTTCCTTGAGTTTTCTCGGGAAGATTGGAAATCTTTCCGATCGTTTTGGTGAAAAGCTTTCTGAGCATTTTGTGGCGCAAGCCATCCAGAAAGCGATAGCAGGCCTGGCCACATTACCCCGGTTTGCTTTGCTTGCGCCAGATGATGACGAATCAGGTTGTCGCTATACGTTATATGCTGAAGGTAAAATTCAGAGCGACTTGGCATTGCGCCTTGAGGCAATCCTGCAAGAAAATCTTCAATATGCCTGGTGCCGGAAGCTGGGGCAGCTAAAGTCGCTGCGCCTCTTCCAGATCAATTCGGGTGGGTATGAAGCCTTCGTCGCTCATGAACTTTCACATGGGATGCGTCTTGGAGAAATCAAACCCCGTTCGCTTTCCCTCAAAAATGGCTGGACGCGAATTTTTTCAGGGAATTATTTGGTCTTTGAGAGTTGACCGGCCAACAGGTTCCCTTGATGCGAGTTCGCTGGTTGATAAATAGTTAAAAGGCCAGTTAACAACTTTATTTTCCTTCCACAGGTTGTTGGGGGGTAATAATTCCGTTGGGATTTTTCTTCGCGCCTTTGCGCTAATTTAACCCGGCATCGGCCCGCCAACATTGATTTTGTGCTTCAAGCAATGCGCGCCGTTGTCCGTGTATTTTTGCGCCCACCATTTCAGTCGGGAGCGTTCTTTCTTCGCCAGTTTGCGCGCCACCTTCGCCGGCGCGCCGAGCACGAGTGAGCCGGGCGGGATTTTCATTCCCTGCGTCACCAATGCCTTCGCGCCGATGATGGATTGTTTGCCGATGACCGCGCCGTCCAAAATCACCGCGCCCATGCCCACCAGCACTTCGTCGCCGATTTTACACGCGTGAACAATGGCGCCGTGACCGACGGTCACCCAATTGCCGATGACACACGCATAATCGTCAGCGAGGTGCAGCACGGCGTTGTCCTGAACGTTGGTGTGATGGCCGACGATGATGCGATTAATGTCACCGCGCAACACCGCGCCATACCAGACGCTGGAATGCGCGCCGAGCGTCACGTCGCCGAGGACGACTGCGGTTTTGGCGATGTAAACACCTATGCCGAGTTTCGGCTGCTTGCACAGGAACGTGTCGAGTTGTTTCACCGTATTCATCATGCGGTAAATTTTAACTGTGGATTCCACGGATGTCGCGGATTGATTTTCCGATGACAGCTTAATTTTGATTTTTTTGATTTGTGAGATACGCGCCACCTCACCCCGTCCCTCGCCGCCAATATTTGGTTTGTTCCAGACAACCCTCACCCGGTCTGCGACCGCCCTCTCCCGCTCCCGCGGGCGAGGGAAATCGCTTCGCGGCGGAGAGGGGGATAATTCAAAGCAAGTCGCCGTGGATTTTCAAATTTGTTCAAGGCACGCCATCTGCTAAAATGGGACGCATGACGAAACCGGTTCCGCCACTTCCCGCCGCTCCGCGCCGGAGGCTGCCGCGCTCGTTCAAGGATTTGACGCCGTCGAAGCATTTCAATCCGCGCACGTTTTTTCGCGAACTGATCTGGAAGGCCTGGCTCACGCCGCGAACCGGGCAGCAACGCCACCCGGTTTTCCCGAAGCTCAAACGCGGGCAGGTGGCCATCACCTGGATTGGTCACGCGTCGTTTTTGATCCAATTTACGGACCTGAACGTTTTGATTGACCCGAATTTTGCGAACTGGCTGTTCCTCCTGAAACGCATCAAGCGGTCCGGCCTGAAAATCCGGGACCTGCCGCGGATTGATCTGGTGCTGCTGACGCATGCGCATTTCGATCATTTCCACAAACCGACGTTGCGCCGCCTGCCGCGTCCAAAAATCGGCGTGATGCCGCGGGGCGTCGGCGATCTGGCCCAGAACCTCGGCTTCGCGCGCATCATCGAGCTGGAATGGTGGGAGAGTTTTTCGCAACGCAATTGGGAGGTCACCTTCACGCCCAGCCAGCACTGGGGCGCGCGCACGTTGCACGATCACCATCGCGGTTACGGCGGGTTCGTTCTGGAGTATCAAGGCCGGAGAATTTATCACGCGGGCGACAGCGCCTATTTTGACGGCTTCAAGGATATCGGGAGAAGGCTTTACCCGGAAATCGCGCTGTTACCCATCGGCGCGTACCACCCGGAATCATTCCGTCGCGTGCACATGGGGCCGGACGAAGCGGTGCGGGCGTTCCGGGATTTGCGGGCGCGGTGGCTGGTGCCGATGCATTACGGGACGTTCAAATTGTCGTTCGAGGCAATGGACGAGCCGCCGCGCTGGCTGCGCGAGATTGCCGCGAAGGAAAATCTCACCCCCAAATTGCGAATGCTTGACGAAGGCGTGCCGACGGTGTTTTGATCTTCAAAATTGCGCCGCGCCAACATGACCGACGACCACGGCAATCACCAGGCATCGCCACTTGAGGCGCTGCGGCGCTACATTCCGCTGGTGGTTTGGGTGATTGTCATTCTGGTCATTCTGGCCATCCCCTTAAAAATCATCAGCTACGGCTATTTGCCGGGTGACGACGCGTTGCGGCACGCAGCGAAGGCGGTGAGCGGCAAGCCGTGGTCGGCAATCCTCGTGCTCAACCACGCCTACCGGATTGACCATGAGTTCGGGTGGAATTTGCTGCTAAAAAAAATTCATCTTTGGGAAAACTGGGATGCCGAGGCGCTGGTGATTTTTTCCGTCGTAGCGCTTTTTTTTCTCACGGCCGGATCGGTGCTGCCGTGGTTGAAGCGCCCGGAGGCGTGGCTGATCGCATTAACGGCGACGATGATTGTTTCGGACCTTCCGCAGCGGTTTACGCTCGGACGGCCCTTCCTGGTGTCTATGACTGTTTTGATGACGCTGCTGCTGTGGCAGATGTACGGGGCATCGGCGCCGAAATGGCGGGTGATTTTATTGATGACCGGCTTGTTCACCATTTCGACATTTGTGCACGGAGCCTGGTATTTATGGGTGTTGCCCATCGCGGCGTTTTTCTTCGCCGGACAGTTCCGCTGGGGGCTGGCACTGACGGCGGGCTGGGTAGCGGGGGTTTTGCTCGGCTCGGCGCTTACGGGGCATCCCGTAGGTTATCCGGTGCAAGCGGTGAAACTGGCACTGCTCGCCGGCGGGATGCACTCCACCACGCGCACGATGGCGTCGGAATTGCTGCCGTTTGGTGGCGACGTGCTGGCGCTGATCATCTTGGGCGGGCTGCTGATTTTGCGCCGGTTGGCGAAATTAAACGCGCGGCCGTTGACCGCCACCCCGGCATTCTGGCTCGTTTGTGTCTGCTGGGTGCTCGGCTTCACCATCTCGCGTTTCTGGGAGGATTGGGGCTGGCCGGCATTGATGGTTTTGATGACGTGCGATTTGCAGTTGCTTTTGCAGGCGCGTTTTGCGGCGGATTCGTTCAAACGGCTGGGGCTGGTGTGCGGGCTGGGGGCGGTGGCGTTTCTGTGTTTGACCAGCGATCTAAACAGCCGCTGGTCCTCAACCCTCGTGAGTCAATACCTGACCGCCGACAATCCCGACCTCAGAGGCTGGCTGCCGGACAAGGGCGGCATTTTTTACACGGCAGACGTGACTGTGTTTTTCCAGACCTTCTTCAAAAATCCCAAGGGTGACTGGCGTTACATGCTTGGTTTCGAGCCCACGTGGATGCCGAAGGAAGATTTCGAGATTTACCAGAAAATATTGTGGAATTACGGCGACGCCAGAGGCTACGCGCCGTGGGTGGAAAAAATGCGGCCGGCTGACCGATTGGTCATCCGCGGCGGACGCGGCAGCCCGCCCAACATTCCACACCTCGAATGGAATTATGGCGTCAGCGGCATCTGGATTGGGCGGCTGCCGCGCACCAACGCGCCGCCGCCGGCACCGACCATTCCAGCCACGGCGCCCCGGTAAAGATTTCCGCGTGATGCCCCGATGACAAACGGCCAGAACAATTTTTATGCGACGCGCTTAAACGCGCTGCGGCGTTACGTTCCGCTGGCGGCCTGGGTCATTGTCGTTCTGGTCATTCTGGCCATTCCTTTGAAGATCATCAGCTACGGCTATCTGCCGCCGGACGACGCGCTGCGGCACGCGGCGAAGGCGGTGAGCGGCAAACCCTGGCCGGAAATTCTGGTGCTTGGCCCCGCATTCCAGATAGACCACAACTATGGCTGGCATTTCCTGCTGCGGCAAATTCACCTTTGGAGCAACTGCAGCACCGAAGGACTGGTCGTGTTGGCCGTCGTGGCGCTGTTCACGCTGGTGGGGTGGTCGGCGCTGCCGTGGTTAAAGCGGCCGGAAGCGTGGTTGATAGCATTGACGGCCACCGCCCTCACTTCGGGAGTTTTGGGGCGGCTCCTGCTCGGTCGTCCGTTTCTGGTGACGATCGCCGGACTCTTGATCATTCTTTTCGTCTGGCAAATCCGGGGTTCAACTCCGCCAAGATGGTGGACGGCAGTGTGGATGGCCCTGTTGATTGCGATTTGCTCGTTTGTGCACGGGGTGTGGTATCTCTGGGCGCTCCCGGTGGCGGCCTTCTTCCTCGCCGGACAGTTTCGTTGGGGATTGGCGCTAATAGTGGGATGGCTGGCAGGTGTATTTCTGGGCGCTTCCTTTACCGGCCATCCGTTTGAATCCCTGTACCAGGCCGTCGTAATGGCCTATCGCGCTTTTGGAATGCACCTTACCCAACGCACCATGGTCACCGAATTTCGTTCGTCATCCGGCGATGTTTTCGGGCTGATCATTCTGGGCGGGCTGCTGATTTTGCGCCAGCTGGCCGGATTGAAAGCGCGAGCACTGACCACCAATCCGGCTTTCTGGCTCGCCACGCTTACCTGGGTGCTCGGTTTCAAGGCGGTGCGGTTCACGGCCGACTGGGGCTGGCCGGCGTTGATGGTTTTAATAACGTGCGATTTGCAGTTGCTGTTGGAAGCGCGTTTCGCGGTGGATTCTTTCAAGCGCCTGGCGCTGGTTGGGGGACTGGCGGTAACGACCTTTCTTGCCACCACCAATGACTTTAACAGCCGCTGGACGTATAATCTAACCCAACAATATCTCACCCCCGACGACAAGAACCTCACGGGCTGGCTGCCGGACAAAGGCGGCATCCTTTATTCTTCGGACATGGCGATTTTCTATCAAACCTTTTTCAAAAACCCCAACGGTGACTGGCGATACATTCTGGGTTATGAACCCGCGCTGATGCCCGACGAAGATTTCCGGGTATACCACAAAATCCTGTGGAATTTCGGCGACTCCAAAACCTACGTGCCGTGGGTGGAAAAAATGCGTCCGGAAGACCGGTTGGTCATCAGCGGCGGACGCGGCAGCCCGCCCAACATCCCGCAGCTCGAATGGAATTACGGTGTCAGCGACATCTGGATTGGGCGGCTGCCGCGCACCAACGCCCCCCCTCAGGGAGCGCCACCGACTATTCCAGCGACAGTGCCGGGGACAACTCAACCAACCCGGTGAGTTTCTCAAAGTGACAGTTCATCAAATTTTCGCGCGAGCACAAAATCCTTTTTCGTCAATCCGCCCGCGTCATGCGTCGTGAGCGTGAGCGTCACCTTGTTCCAGCGGATGTCAACGTCCGGATGATGCCAGGCCTGTTCGGCAAGTTCGGCGACGGCGTCCACGAATTTTATCGCAGCGGGAAAATCCTTGAATCGGAACGTCCGCGCCATCGCCGTGCCCCGCTTTTCCCATTCCGGCACGCCGGCGAGCGCGGTTTTGATTTGGGCGGCGGTGAATTTTTTCATGGTCAAAACCATTCCTTGCGGCCATCCACGTAAACCCGCACGAATTCCTCGTCGGGCTTGCACAGATAGATGATACCTTCGATGAGACCGATGATGTGCATGATGGGCGAAAGGATGAAACAGGAAAGCACGGTGACCAGCAGCATAATCAAACCGGCGCCAGTGTAGCCCAAAATGAATTTATGGATGCCAAGTGAACCCAGCAGAATCCCGAAGATGCCCGCCGCGATTTTGTGCGAGGCCCGCGAGGCCGCGGCGCCGGGCGCCGGTATGATCGGCGGCGGGACGGCATTCAACTCAGCGGCGAATTCAGGGAAGGCACTCAGCGGTTTCCAGTCCTGGGCACCTTCCGTTTGAACGAGGGTCAGGGCATGGACGCGGTTCTCGGCGAGCCAGCGCCGGAGCTGCTCCGCGTTCACCGGCCCGTATTGCCGGCCGTCGGTCCCGATGATTTTATACATAACTCGCCTTTCTTGTTTTGGTCGTTGTCACGGAAATTTCACGATTGTTCAGGCGGTTTGCCAGCCAAATCCGCCAGTCGCGGTGGAACAGGTTTTTGTCCGGCCTGCTCGTCCGCTTTGACCTGACGCAACAGACTCAGACTCGTGACCAGCGACCACAACCAGCCTGCACCAAAACAAACCAATCCCCACTGCCCCATCCAGCCAGTGCCGTTGGACGAAACCGGTTCGCCCATTTGTTGGAGATAAACGCGATGAAACAATTCAAACATCCAGCCGACAATCAAACAAAACCCCGCCACGGCGAGCAGCAATTGACCGGTTCCGGCCACAACCCGGCGCGCCATCAGCGAACCCAGCCCCGGGGTGGCGGCCAGATTGACCAGCACGCAACTCACGACGCGGGCGCGGCTTAACGGTCGTGCAGTCCGGGCGGTCATCATGCTTCAACTGAATTGTGACTTCACTTCCGGCTTGTTCAAAATCACCAACGCCCAGATGCCAATGGGCAGCCCGAACACACAACAGGGCGAAATACACGGCAACATGGCCACAATGCCGGCCGTGAGCGCAAACTGATGATTCTGCAATTTCTGCATTTTGGCTGCGCCCATTAGAACGATGACACCCGCGACCGCGCTGATGACGTCCTGAACGATTCCCAGGCCGCCGCCCATCGAGTTTAACAGTTTCTGGACTTGAGGATCATTGATTTGTTGCAAACCGATTTGAACGCCGCTCAAGGCCAAAATATTAATTACCAAACCCGCCGCAACCAACATCAGGCCAATAACGGCAGTCACTTTAAGTCCGATGGCCGGGCCCTTGACCTGTCGCAAGGCGGCATCGCGGTTCCCGTCGCTGGCAGGCTGAATGGGTGTTGTGGGTTGGATGGGTTCCGCAGCTGCGGCAGCGAGCGCGTCAACGAACTCCGGAAACCCCCCAAGCGGACGAAATGCCTCGTCGCCTTCCGCCTTGGTCAAGGTCTGCGCGTTGAGCCGTCCTTCGGCAATCCACTTGCGCATATCTTCCGCCGAGAGCGTGCCGTATTCTTTTTGGTCGCCGCCGATGATTCTATACATCATAGCCATTTTAAGTTAAACAGGGATTGGGTTGATTCCGGTTCATGGGTTCCACCGCAGGGTGCTCAGTCGGGAATCGGTCACGGCTTCGACATGGCCATCCGCGAAAGCGACCACGAACCGTCCGGCGTGCCGCGGTTTGCCAATCATCTGTTCCAGGCCGCCATTCGCATTCCAGCCGCCGTCTGACTCAAAAATCAGCACGCTGTCCGGGGCGATTTTGCTTTCGTCCATGCCGCCCAATTTGGCGTTGAAAGCGTAGTTGCAGCGCTTGCCCGGATCGCCGGCCGGGCACAGGAAAATTTTTTCTGAACCAACGTAAGACCGGATGGCGTCACACCAGGTCGCGGCGGGCGGGAGTTGATTTGTGTGATCATCCGAATAAATCCGCACCGCCAGGGCCAGTTGCTTTTCATTATTCATGCAATTGATCTCCTGGGCTTTTTGCTTTGCCGCCGCCAGCGCCGGCAGCAGCATGGCGGCAAAAATCGGAATCATGAGCAGAAAGATCGCGGACACGATCACGCCGGCCAGCGCGATGCCGCTTCCGCCCGACGCGCCCCGGCCCGGCTGCTTCGCTTTGACCATGGCCATGACTCCCAGAATCAACCCAAACAACGCCGTGATGCCGCAGGTGAAGAGGCCCAAAATCCCCAGCACCAGCGAGGTGATGGCCAGGCCGCTGGTTTTTGCCGGCATGGGCGGCACGGTGGAAGACAACGGCGGCGGCGTGCCGGCGGCGGCGGACCTGGCGGCGAGCGCGGCGGCGAATTCGGGAAACGCCGAGAGCGGACGCCATTCCGCATCGCTCTCCGCCTTGACCTGGGATTGCGGGGTGAGCCGGCCATCCAGAATCCACTGGCGCAACTGTTCCTCCGTCACTGGGCCATATTGTTTTTGATCGCCTCCGATGAGTGTGTAGTTTGCCATAAACGCACTGGATTGAGCGTGTTCTAGTCCATTGCAACCGGCCGTGCAAGCCCGGAAACGTTCAGGTGTTCCGCACAAATAATTTCCCCGGCAGTTGCTTCACCACGCGCTTCATTTCCAAACCCAGCAACGCCACGCTTACCGCCGAACTCGGCAGGCCGCTGCGCCGGATCACTTCGTCAATGGAAGATTCCTCGTTGTTCAGCGCGTCATAGACTTTCTGCTCTTTATCGCCCAGTTCGAGCGCGGGCAGCACGCCGGTTTCGCCCGGCGACGGCGGACGGTTGCTGGCCGGGAACAAATACTCAAACTCGCTCAAAATGTCCTCTGCGCCTTCGCACAACTTCGCGCCTTTTTTGATCAAATCGTGGCAGCCCTTGCTGCGGGGCGAATCAATCCGGCCCGGCACGGCAAAGACCTGCCGGCCGTATTCCGTTGCAAAATTCGACGTAATGAGCGCGCCGCTGTGCAGGTCGGCCTCGACCACCACCGTGCCCAGGGTCATGCCGGCAATGATCCGGTTGCGGATGGCAAAGGATTGTTTGTCGCCGTTGCGGTTGAAGGGAAATTGCGTGATGACCGCGCCGGATTCGGCGATGCGCGCAAACAAATCCCGGTTCTCCGGGGGGAACACGATGTTGATGAATGTTCCAGTTTTACGAACCATTGTTCCTGTGGTAGTTTACACCACCGATGAAATGAAAACAGCCTATTCTTACGTGCGGTTTTCAACACCGCAGCAGGCGCTTGGTGATAGTTTACGCCGACAGGTGGCAGCAGCCGAGCAGTTTTGTAAAGAAAACGGTTACACGCTTGACCGTTCATTGACCCTATATGACAAGGGCATTCGGGCATTCCGTGGCGAGAACATAGAAATTGGAAGGCTGGGCGTATTCCTTGGTTTGGTCAAGGCGGGCACCGTCAAACGCGGCAGTGCGTTGTGCGTTGAAAATTTAGACAGACTTAGCAGGGCTGAAATCACAGACGCACTTGGGGTCTTTCTAGATTTAATTCGTTCGGGGATTACGGTTATCACGCTGACCGATAAACGCATTTACAACCGCGAGACAATCAACCGCAACCCCGGCGAGCTGATGGCGTCAATCGTGTTCCTGATGCGGGCCAACGATGAAAGCAAAGTCAAATCAGTTCGCGTCAAAGAAGCGTATGACCAGAGAAAGAAAGCCGCGAAAGAAAACGGCTTCAAGTCTTTGGCGTGGTGTCCGCCATGGTGCGACTACGATAGGGAGCAAGGTTACACCATAAACAAGGGACGAGCGGCAATCGTTTGCCGCATTTATGACGAATACTTGAAAGGCAATGGGGCATATCGTATCAGCAGGATTTTCAATCTGGAAAATGTTCCAACGCTTGGCCACAGAGGAGCCAAGCAATACAAGAACACAACGCGGCAATGGTATAAGAAAACCGTGCGGGATTTCCTTTTTGACAAGCGGGTTTACGGCTACTGTGAGTTTTTGGAGAAGGAGAATTATTTTCCGGTCATCATTTCCAAAGACAAATTCAACGCCGTTCAACATCGTTTGGCATTGAGGTCACAAGCAGCGCCGACAGGTGGGCCGACAGAAGGGCAAGGCAATCTTTTTACGGGAATTTGCCGGTGTTCAATTTGCGGCGGTTTGATGACAAAATCCTCAACTCGTAAACGCTACAAGGGCAAGGTGACATTGTATGAATACCTTGTTTGTGACAACGCCCGTTCCGGCAAAAAATGCTCTTACCGTTCCATCCCCTACCGTGAATTTGAGCGGGAATGGCTTCAAGCCATTCGCACGGATGCCTATTTCAAGGCAATGACCAAACACAATCCCCACAAGCAAATTGAAGAGCGGCTGGCATCAATACAGGGTGAAATGGTAACGAATGACAGGCAGATTAAAAAACTGACACGGCTGATTTTGAGGGACGAAAATCCTTCCGTTACGCTGGTGAAGCAGTTGAAAGATTTTGAGGCAAAGCAGGTCCAACTTTCCAAAGACATTCAGTTGGCAACCGCGCAGTTGAAGGCCGCTCAATCTGTTCCGACATTGGCAGAGGGGGTGAGAGAGGAAGCTGATGAAATGCTGAAAACGAACGAAGGCAGAATGAAGGTCAGGGAATTTCTTCGCAGCACGGTTGACCGCATCGTCGTGGATACGACCACAAATGAAAGCCGGATTTTTTTCAAATCCGGCTTTGTGGGAACAATGAGCGTGCTCGTTGGTGAGGAAGAAGAACTTGAAAGTGGCGTTGTCAGGGTCAAATTGACTGGGCCTGTCAATTTCACAATCAGAGGCCCATAAAATTATTTCCCGTGTCGCTTGCCAGTTTTGTGCCCCCGTGTCAGCGATCCAGAATGCCGAATGAATCGGCACAAAAATAAACAAAACAACGTATGAAAACTGAAACAAGAAACAAAACTGGCAACCGAAACACAGCACAGGCGGCGCTCGCAGACATCAACGCGAAAATCGTGGAACTTCAACAGCAACGGATTGGACTGGCTCAACCGCTCAAAGACCGATACGCCGAATTGAGGGGCGAATTGCTGGAAACCGAAACCCAAATTCGTGACCTTGACCCGACGTGGAAACCCGCTCCGTTGAAGCCACGGGCCGATGAAAAAATCCGCGAAATTATCACCGCGAACGGCGGGCCGATGAGCGCGGAGGAAATCATCAAGGAATTGGGCGGGGTGTTCACGCCGTGGAAGGTGCGGAACACGCTCAAAAAGAAATCCACTGGCGCGAAGGCGGTGTTCACGCTCGCCGATGGTAAATACGCGGTGAAGGCGGCGTAGTCCCCTCACCAGAACAAAACCCCCGGCAAAAGGAACGCCGAGGGTTTTTGCCGCGGCCTATGGTGGACCTGCCAACAAAATAGTTTCCTCGCCCGTGGCCAATTTGGTCTTTTTGATTGTGACCCAGTATCCCAGTCGCCGGAAGAACTCGTCCCTCACCGTGGCGGCGATTTTCTGCTCGTCCCTCTCAATGCCAAGCCACCCGTCGTGCATCGGGATGTATAAAATCCCTTCGTCTGGGTTACCCCTACATGTGAGGGGGAGTGGTGATTGATTTACACTACTAGGGGCAGTTCCAGTTTGGATGAGTTGACGCGGGACTTCCTGAACCATGATTTGTGCTTCAACCGCCTGCCCAAACCACGCCATGCCCCCTTTTGCCGACGGTTTTTTATCAACCATTCAGTGAGGCTCGGTAAATTTGTATGGAAAAACTTATGCACATAGTTCTGGACGGTGCCGTTCAGGAACAACATGAAGTCCTGTTTGATTTTGTCCCGGTCTTTGGTGACGCCGCTTTCGGTTGCAATCGTGGTGTAGATGTCCCCGTCCAAGAGCGTTTTCAATTTGGCCTTTTCCGCAGGGTCATGGGTAAGGCCCAAGAGGATGACAGGGGTGCAGGATTTCACGTCATACTCAAACAGAGGCAAGGCCGGGTCCGATTTCAGGATGAGGTTTCGCCGGGCAACCTTCGGCATGGTGATGGCCGCATGATAGAGCCGCTTTGCCTTGGTCGGAGTAGTGGACATTGAATTGCTCAAAATAAATCCGTTCCGCCCAAGCTTCCGCATCCACGTCATCAATCACGTTGGATTGGGGCAACAGGTCGGCCCTGAACGGTCAATCGCTTGAGGTTGTCGTGAACGAACTCGGACCACGTCATCAGCCAATTCGGATTTGTCCTTCAACGGATGGACCTGCTTTTTTTTGAAGCAGATTTTCGCATCGGTGCTGCCATCGCCTTGGGACGGAGCCGGTATGATTTACAGAAGCCCTCGTCCTGGCCGTTCAAATACTGGTCGTTGATTTCAATGATTTCGCCAGCCCTTCAACGTCTCCATTAAGTCCCGATACTCGCTGCCGATGAAATCCTTGAAATATTTGGACGAGATTGGCTGGTACTGGGCCGGGTGTTTTTTGCTGGTTACAATCACCTTGCTGACGATGAAGCAGTAAAACCTTTGCTCGTCTTCCGGCAAGCCCTGTATTTTTGCTTGGAGCGTAGAGGGAACGACAAACCGCCGTTGTTTCACCCACCACGGCCTGTTTTTTATCACTCGCGCTGCCGGAGCCATGACGGGGAGTGTAGCGATCTACAGCCGTGTCAGCAATTTTGGATGACCCGTCACCACGCCCAGCCCCCGCCATGGTGGGGGTGGTCTTCTGAACATGGGTCAAAACGAGGGGTTGGTGGGGTAGGTTTGTTCGTTTTCGTCGGGTGGTCAGGAATTCCTTGGGAAAATGCGCATGTATTCAAATGTCGCCAGATTGCGTCTGGCAGTTCGGTTCAAGGTGAGGATGTTCCAATCGTTTTCAGTATCCAAATCCACCATCCTGAGTGTCTGGCGACCGCCATGCGGCTGACCTGTGTGGTTTCCCATTATTGAAAGAAAGTGCGGCTGGCCAAAACGGAGCAGCGGCCCGTCGGCATTTTCATACCAACTTCGACAAAAATCGAATTTTCGAGCGGGTGGAGCGAATTCTTTCCCTCCGTTAAGATTTTTTACATTTCTCGTTGCCGGGCGCGGGGCGGGCCGTTTACCAGTGTCCATGAATAAAAAATACATCGGATATTACAGAGTGAGCACAGACAAGCAGGGGCTTGACGGCAACGGGATGAGCGGCCCAAAGGGAAATCGTTCGCCGGTTCGTTGAAGGCCAGAACGGAGTATTGGAAATGGAATTCTCCGAAGTTGAAAGCGGCAAGAAGACGGACGAGGAAAGACCCCAATTGGCGGCGGCGCTGGATTACGTCAACGGAACAAGGCCACTTTGGTAATCGCCAAGTTGGACCGACTCGCCCGAAACGCCGAATTCCTTCTCAGGCTCCAAAACAGCGGGGCTGACTTCGTTGCTGTGATTGCCCGAACGCCGACCGTTTTACGGTCGGGTTTCTGGCGCTGGTCGCCCAAAGGGAAAGGGAATTGATTTCAGAGCGGACCCGATTGGGATTGGCCGCAGCCGAAGCCAAGGGCGTCAAACTTGGCACCCCCAATCCCGAAAAGGCCGTGGCCGCAATGGTGACGGCGAACAAATCCGCCAAGGTGGAATTCGCCGCCAAGGTGGTCCCCGTTATTGAGGAAATCAAATCCGCTGGGGTTTCAGACCCTCCGTGGGATTTGTGCAATGTCTGAATCGCCGTGGGATTTCCACCCGCAACGGGAAAAATTGGTATCCGGCCACCGTCCGCAACATTCTCAAAATCCAAAACGCCTAAACACCATGAATGATAATTACATTAGAAATCGTGAGGGAAAAATAATCGGGCGGACTGACGGAAATTGGCTCCGCGACGGAACGGGAAAATATGTCGCCCGTTACGATAAATGGGATGACAGAACCAGAACGCGTGAGGGAAAAATTGTCGGCAACGGAGACCAGCGGCTCCGGCAATTGGTGTAGCCAAACCGACATTTTTTACTTGAAAACGAATGAAACACAGTGCTAAAGCTTAATCAGGTGAAAAGACGGCGGCATCACGCGTTATGAATATCCAAGATTTTGTCTCAGAGACACTGCGCCAGATTGGCGACGGTGTTGTTGCCGCGTCCACAAGTAAGGGGATTGAGATTTCGCCCCGACCGTTGGGAGGGCAAGACGCAAACAAAGCGGTGGGGTCTTTGGTTGCGCGTGATGTAAACGATGGAAGGCGATTGATAGAGTTTATTGAGTTTGATTTGTCAGTCACGGTTCAGGCTAAGGTTGAGGGAAGTGCGGGTGCGGAGATTGCACTGTCTTTCATTGGCGGAGGCAAAGGGGAAGTTTCCAGTGGTCTTGACCAGACCCGTGTTCATAGAGTTAAGTTCCGAGTTCCCGTTATTTTCAAGAGCCCCGGCCATGACACCGCCGCCTAGCGCCTTTGGTCCATTAGGTGTCATCAAGAGCTTTACAAAATGAGCATCAATAATCCATCAGACGAAACGGAGCGAAAGATTATCCAGATACTTGCCCGCTCTTTTAAGCCCAAGCCAATCCAAGAGATTGCAGACGAGATACAGCGTTCTTACGACGACACGCTCAAGTATTTGGTGAGTATAGGAGAGAACAGGCCCATTCGTTTCACAAACATCACCGATGTCCCCGGAGGACTCCAAGCTGTTGAGACTGTTGTGGGTTCTCATAAAAAAAAGAGGGATTGAAAATGTTAGTGCTGATGACGGGGATGGTTTTATGAGCTTTGAGGGCTACACCGACGAAGAGATGAACCGTTGGCTCTGGCTTCGAGCCGTTGAGTGGGGCGGTTTGCCTGCTTATCTCTCACAACCTATCGCCCCGGTTCTCTTTATTTTCTATCGCTGGTATTTCGTGGCAGGCGCTGTAGTCGTTGCTGGACTTCTTTGGTGTTTCATTCGTTATTCATTTGTGAGCGTTCGCCTCGCCAACGCGGTTGTCATCCCAGTTGTTTGGCTCCAGTGGCCAGCAGCCATTGGAAGCAGCATCTATTTATTCATCCATCACCAGCCAGTAGCCGGAGTGGTAGCATTTGTGTGGCCGTTGGTCGCAGGGCTTGCAAGTTTTGCCCCAAAGGTTGGTATCATTCAGTCGGCCTTCGCCGCGAAGCTCGGATTGTTACCACCCGATACGCGGCCATGACAGAATTTGCCGAAGTCTAAATCACATCGCCTTTGTATTCTGCCACGCCACCGCCGTCCCCAAATCGCAAATGCCAGTTTTTCCGCCCAATCCACGGTTGGCGAAACTGTGTATCGGTAACGGTTAAACCGTTTGACGAGTTGACCGCCGAACGGTCGGGAAATCGGCTGGCAATGGGTCTGTCTGTGGTCTTTCCTTGTGGGGACATCCTCCTGACAAACCTTGACAACAAAGGGGGAAAGTCAGTTGTTGACTGTTGTTTGTGGGACTGGTAAATTGAGGTTGATGCCCGTGCCCAGCACGCACACCGTCCGGCCTTTCGCCGCCAGCGCGCCCTGATGCGCCGCCGTGTCAATCCCGCGCGCGCCGCCGCTCGCGACCGTCACGCCGACGTAGGCCAGTTGGTAGGCCAGCTTGCGCGCCGTCTCGATGCCGTAATGCGTCGTCATCCGCGAGCCGACCATCGCCACGGCGCTTTTGTCCTTCGCGGTCAGCGCGCCTTTCACGTACAGCACGAGCGGAGGGTCATAAATTTGCCGGAGCATTTCAGGATAATCGGGGTCGCTTTGGATCAAAACGTGGCAGCCGAATTCCTGAATGCGCTTGAGTTCACCCGCAAGGTCAATGGATTTTTCCCATTCGGTAATCGCGTCGGCGGTCTCCTCGCCGATGTTGCGGACGCGGAGCAGTTCGTGTCGGGATGCTTGTAGAATCCTCGGCGCGTCGCCGAAATGTTCGAGCAACAGCCGGGCGCGCACTGGCCCAACGCGTTCGATGAGATTGAGCGCGATTAGGGCTTCGCGGGAATCCATGTGAACTGAATAATGGTTGTGAATGAAAGTCGCAAGAATTGATTGAGGATTTCTCGCCATTCTTCCCAAGATTGCCTGCCTCATTGGTTTCTGCTACTGAATCCGTGTGCCCGACCCGAGCCTGCTCATCCTGATTCCGGCGTACAACGAAGAAGCGCGCATCGAACCGGTGTTGCGCGATTATGCGCAATTTTTCGGGCGAAATTATTCCGGCGAATTTCAAATCGTTGTCGTGCTCAACGGTTGCACCGACGACACGCTCGGCGTGGTCCGGCGCGTCGCCGCGGAATTTCCCACGGTCCAGGCGCTGGAATTTCGCGAGGCCATCGGCAAGGGCGGCGCGCTCATCGAAGGGCTGAAACTTGCGGCGCACGCGGATTTGATCGGTTACACCGACGCCGATGGGGCGACGCCGCCGCACGCCTTTCTTGCTTTGATCCGGCACATCGGCGAAGCGGATTGTGTCGTTGGCTCGCGTTGGGTGCAGGGCGCGGTCATCCATCAATCGCAAGCCAGCCACCGGCAATTCGCCAGCCGCGTGTTTCATGTCATCGTGCAATTTTTCTTCCGCTTAAACATCCATGACACGCAGTGTGGCGCGAAGGTGATGAAACGTGAGGTCGTCGAAAAAATCCATCCCTACCTCCGCATCGCCGACATGGCGTTCGACATCAATCTCCTGGTGTCTATCAAGCGCGCTGGCTTTCGCATCCTCGAGGTGCCGACCGAGTGGACGGACCAGGCCGGGTCCAAGGTTGTGTTGTTTCACTCCTCGTTGACGATGTTCCTCTCCACGTTGCGCGTGCGGCTGATTTATTCGCCGTTTTACCGATGGCTCCGTCCGTTGCGCCCATTGGAAGGCTGGATTTACAAAAAATTGCGCGCACCGCCGCCGTTGCCCGGCCCGGATTCCAAAACAAACGAGGGTGGAAAATAGAAGATTGAGGATGGGGAAACCGGTTTTCCGGCTCATGTTCCATTTTCTATCCTCCATCTTCCATCTTCGTTTCTTTCCTGCCCCACGCGAACCAGACGCAGATTGCAAAGAAAAGGGAGTTAAAAATGCCGAGCGTCTTCAGCACGGTCACAAAACTGTCGTGATACTGGGTCAGTGCCAGGCCGTAAAACATCGCCAACAACACGAGAAACGGCACGATTTGAAAGCGTGAACGCGCCAGCAAATCGTTCACCAGCACGTTCGCCAGCGCCAGCGGCACCATCGCGCCCGCATACCACGGCAGGATCGCGAGCGTTTGCGAAAGGTATTCCGGTGGATAGACAAATTTCACCACCCACGGCCCCAAAAGCCACAACCCCAAAACGCCGCAAATGATCAGGACCGTTGTGCCCAGCAACACCAGACCGAGCAGGTTTGCTTTTTCCGACCTCGCCGTGCTGTGGACGATTTTGGGAAACATGACCGCCGCCAGCGGCAGCACCAGCCACAGCAGTGCCCGCGACAATGTTCCCGCCGCGCCGTAAGGCGCCGTCCGGTCTGCGCCGAAATAGGTGTCCACAAAGCTCGTGTCCGCCGAGAAAAGGAACTGCGTCGCCGCAAAACCGAGCATCAAGGGAACCACCTGCCGCAAAAACCCGCGTCGGTCGAATGGTTCCCCCGCACCGCTCCATAGCGACCGCGTCTGCCAGACGCCCACCGCCGTCGCCGCCAGCAAGCCGATGAAAACGCCCGTCATGATGCCCGTCGCCCAGCCGTGCAATACCAACACAATGATCACCGCCACCGCCACCCGGAAGGCGCCATTGAAAATGTTGACCCAGCCTAGCCACAAAAAATTCTGTGCGCCCTGCATGACGCCGGCGAACATCGGCATCAACAGGGAAAACAGCATCACCACCAGCAGCAGCCACAGCGCGACCGGATTGGACAGGTGCCAGTTGGCCACAATCTGCTTCTGAAAACACAACGTGATCGCCGACGCAACCAGCCAGAACAACACCGTGCCCAGCCAGGCTGCGCGGATAGTGTTCCGCAACTGCCGTTCGCGGCCGGTCGCCAGCGCGCTCGCCGTCTGTTGCGTGAACACCATCTGAAAAGGAATCGTCGGGACCAGGTTCACGACCGAAAAAAGCGTGATGAGCACGCCGTATTCGCCCGCAGGGATTTTTCTGGAGAGGAAATGGATGCCCAACATCAACACGCCGCTCACCATGGTTGCAATCATCAGCCAGCCGCTCTGGCGAAAAAAGGCGGCATGATGCGAAGTGGAACCTGCCGGGGTCGTCTCGGTTGTGGCTGCGGGCATGGGCGTAGGACAATAAAAGAACCGGATGGTTCAGGGAAGCGATTTCAGGAAGGTCAAAAGCAGATTTTTGCCGCGTTCCAGCGATGCCAGTGAAATCCATTCGTCCGCCGTGTGCGCCTGCGCGATGTCGCCGGGGCCGAACACCACGCTCGGAATGCCGGTGCCGGCCAGCACCGCCGCGTCGCAAAAATAATCCACTCCCACCGGCCTCGACTGGCCGACACTCCGTAAAAACTGCCGGACGAGCGGCAGCTGCGGGTCCGTTTCCAGCGCCAGCGCCGGCGCGAGCTTCGTGCTGGAAATTTTCACGGACAGATTTTCCGAGTTCAGGAACGCGGCCATTTCACGGCGAACACCGGTTTCCGTTTCGCCCGGCAGCGTGCGGCGATCAATTGAAATTATGCAGCGGTCAGGAACAATGTTTGGTTGCGCGCCGCCGGTAATCATGCCGACATTCACCGTCGGCGTGCCGAGCAGCGGATGTTTTCGCTTCCGCAACCGCGCGGCGTAATCCGTTTCGAGCGCGTCCACGACGCGCGCCATTTCGTGGACGGCGTTTTGGCCGAGCTGTGGCGCTGCGCCGTGTGCCGCTTTGCCGCGCGTTTCGAGTTGCAGCCACAAGCTGCCCTTGTGCGTGGTGACCACCCGCAATCGTGTCGGTTCGCCGACGATGGCAAGGTCCGCCCGCAGCCCGCTGGCGGCCAGCGCGCGGGAACCGGCCTGCGCGTTTTCTTCGTCAATCAAACCGGCGAAAACAATTTCGGTTTCGTTCGGACGCGATTTGACATTCGCCAATTCGCAAAGCGCGGTGAGCATGGCGGCGACGGAGCCTTTTGTGTCGCACGCGCCGCGTCCGTGCAGCCGCCCGTTTTTGCGGTGCGGGACGAATTGTGACTCGTCGGCGCCGACCGTGTCCAGGTGCGGCGCGAGCAGGATGGTCTGGCGGATTTTATTCCGCGGGAGGAGCCGCACGATAAGATTGGAACGACCGGGCAAAACTTTTTGAAATTCCACTTCGAGTCCGGCGCGCGCAGCAACGGACGCGAGAAAATCCGCCACGTTTTTCTCGCCATAATACGATTGACGAAGGCGGGCCTGTCGCGCCGAAGCTCCATCGGATGGAGCGAAGGCGGAATTCACGCTGGGGAGCGCGATGAGTTCGGCCAGAAGTTTTTCCGTGCGCGTCATGGCTTGCGACCCGCCAGCTTAGAAGTCAGTAGCGCCCTTGTCGAGAAGTCCGCTCCGCCGGGCGCGAAGCGCAGGTTTGAAACGAACTGGCAATTTTGTGCGCGGTGGTTTATTGGTAAACCCGCATGAAAAATTTGATTCCTGTTTTTCTGGCATTAAGTTGCGCCATGACCATCCGCGCGGCCATCCACACCGAAACCGTTGAATACAAACAGGGCGACGCCACGCTCGAAGGCTTCGTTGCGTATGACGACGCCATCCAGGGCAAGCGCCCTGCGGTGCTCGTGGTGCATCAATGGATGGGTTTGACCGATTACGAAAAACACCGCGCCGAGATGCTCGCCCAGCTTGGCTACGTTGCGTTTTGCGCGGACATTTACGGCAAAGGTGTCCGTCCGCAGAACACGGCGGAAGCCGGCGCGCAGGCAGGCAAATACAAAAGTGACCGCCAGCTTCTGCGCGCCCGCGTCAATGCCGGTCTAGACGCGTTGCGGCAACAGCCGCTGGTGGATTCAAAACGCATCGCCGCCATCGGCTATTGTTTCGGCGGCACGACGGTGCTGGAACTGGCGCGCAGCGGCGCGGAACGTCGCAGGCGTCGTGAGCTTTCACGGCGGACTGGATGCGCCCAACCCGGACGACGGCAAAAACATCAAATGCAAGGTGCTGGTGTGCCACGGCGCGGATGATCCCTTTTCATCACCGCAAGACATCGCCGCTCTGGAGAACGAAATGCGCAAGGGCGGTGTGGATTGGCAACTCATCAAATACGGTGGCGCGGTCCATTCCTTTACCCAACCCATGGCGGGCAATGACAATTCCAAGGGCGCGGCTTACAACGAAAAGGCGGACAAACGTTCGTGGGAGGCCATGAAACAATTCTTCGCCGAGATTTTCAAATGACTTGAAAAAGCTCCAAGCGCCAATATCCAAGCTCCAGAGAAACTTCAAGCGTCAAGCTCCCAAAATCGCACGACAAAATTGGATGTTGATGTTTGAGATTTCTCTGGATGTTGGGGCTTGGAATTTGGAGTTTTAACTCATGCGCATCACCGGCGGCAAAGCGGCGCGGCGGATTCTGAAAGTTCCCCAAGGACTCGCGGTTCGTCCGACACCCGACCTCGTCAAACAGGCGGTCTTCAACAGTCTCGGCGCGCGGGTCGTCGGCGCGCGCGTGCTGGAATTGTTCGCCGGGACCGGCGCGTTGAGCCTGGATTGCCTGAGCCGCGGCGCGGCCTCGGCGGTGTGCGTCGAGAAATCGCACCGGCACGCCGGATTTATCCGGGGCAATGCGGAAACGGCCGGCTACGGGGATATGCTCGAAGTCCGCACGCAGGACGTGTTTCCGGCGGCGCACCAACTCGTCGAAAGCGGCCGGCAGTTTGATTTGATTTTTGCCGACCCGCCCTACGGCGAAAAAAACATCGGCTACCGCTCCACTTCATTTGCCCAACAACTGCTCGATAATGCGAACCTGCCCAAGCTGCTTGCGCCGGGCGGACGATTCATCCTCGGTCACGCCCGACGCGACACGCTGGAAATCGTTGCGCCGTGGCGCGAAGTGAAGGCGCTCAAGCACGGCGACAGCGTCATGCGGTTTCTGGAGCGCGGTTGATTTTTTAAAAAGTAACTGAACATCCCTTCACCCGTCCTGCGGACACCCTCTCCCCGCCCGGCGGGGAGAGGGACGGGGCGAGGGGCATGTTCAACCAAACAGCAACATCAAGCTTTCGTCGCTTTCTCCACCGCCGCGCGGATCATTTTCTTGAATTTCTCCAAGCCCTGGTCGAACGCGGCGGAAATCGGCAGTAGCGAAACCCTGCGGATTTTCTTTTTGAACTGCTTCAAATTTTTCTCCGCCACCGGCTCGTCCATTTTGTTCGCGACGACGAGGCGCGGCTTTTCGAGCAGCGCCGGATCGTAAAGTTTCAGTTCACTGAGCAATTGTTGGTAATCATCCCACGGCGCACGGTTGTCCGTGCCGGCCATGTCGAGCAGCAGGACGAGGATTTTACAGCGTTCAATGTGGCGCAGAAACGCATGGCCAAGGCCGACGTTTTGGTGCGCGCCTTCGATGAGTCCCGGCACGTCGCAGACCGTGAGCCGGTGGAAGTCGGCATATTCCAAAATACCGATTTGCGGATGCAGCGTGGTGAACGGATACGGCGCGATCTTCGGCCGCGCCTTGGAAATGGCCGTGAGCAGTGTGGATTTGCCGGCGTTCGGATAGCCGACCAGGCCGACCTCGGCCATGATCCGCAGTTCGAAACGATAATTGCCTTCCCCGCCCGATTCGCCCGGCTGGGCGAAGCGCGGTGTCTGGCGCGCGGCGGTGGCAAAATTGCGATTGCCCAATCCGCCGCGCCCGCCTTTGCAAAGCACGAATTGTTGTCCGTTTTCGGTGAGGTCGGCGACCAGTTCACCTTTTCCGGATTCGCTGGCGGAAAATTCCCCCGCGTTCTCCCGGCGCAAATCAATTTCCTGCGCCATCGCGCCACTCGCGCTGCGAATCAATGGCTGTTTGCTCGCGCTGGTTTTGAAAACCGGTTTTTCATCCTCGTCCTCTGCTTTTTTTGTTTCGATGGGCGGCGTGGTGTCCGCGAGCTGCCACACGAGCGTGCCGCAGGGAACTTTGACGATGAGATCTTTTCCGGCGTGGCCGTCCATGCCTTTGCCGAGGCCGGGCCGGCCATCCGGTGCGAGCAGGCGCGGCTGATAATACTGTGCGATGAGGTTGTTGAGGTCGTGGTCGGCCTGAAGAATAACGCTGCCGCCGCGCCCGCCGTTGCCGCCGCTCGGCCCGCCCTTGGGCACGAACGCCTCGCGATGGAACGCGATGCAGCCTTTGCCGCCGTGGCCCGCCCGCGCGTAAATTTTTATTTCGTCAACAAACATGCGTCAGCGTTCTTAATCCTGCTCTTAATCGTAAGCTTAATCTCTGTCGCCGGGGAAGATTAAGATCAGGATTACGATTAAGACGAGCGGAAACAAAAAAGGCGGGGCGCTTGGCCTCGCCTTAAAATTTATCGGGACTATCCCGATGACAAAACAGCCCCAACAGGTTGTGGTTTTGCTGCGGATTCAGGGAATTTTCGCTTCAATTGGGTCAAAACCTTCAGACACGACTTCAATCACATCGCCTGAAGCAAAAGTCCAGCCTTCCAAGTGACCGATTTCCAGCGGCTTTGGCCCGGCATTGGCGACGGCGTTAAACGTCTTGGTCTTGTTGAAGGTTGGATTTGTCACTGTGATTTTCAGGGGCAGCTTTTTGCCGGATTTGTTGTGGATTTGAAGAACATAGCCAGCCCCCGCTAACGCTTGCCGAAATGTGATGAAAATCGGCATCTGTAGTGCCTTGGTCGCCAACGGCTGCAATTGGGCAATTTCAGCCTTGGCCTGCTCCAATTGAGCCTGTGCTTGATTCAACTGTGTTTGCTGTTCCGTAACTTTATTCTGCAAGGCGCTTGCACGAAAGGCGAAGAAAACCGCCGCAATGACAACGGCAGCTAAACAAACGCCAAGAATGATGGTTATTGTGTTACCCTGTTTTGGTGGTGGTGCGCCAAATACTGTAGTGCTCATAAGTTGAAAACGTTGTATCGGTTGATACTGGTTGAACTGGTTGTCCGGCATTAGGACAAAAGTCGTCTGCGGCGTCAAGAGTTATTCAAATTCGGAAAATTCCGTTCTTACTGGCATGAAACAAGCGCGACTGTGTATTTCACCGCTGGATCATTCAAACGAGTTTGGCCATCCCGTGCGCGTGTCTGCTTCCACCAGCGGCATAGAGGATTTTGACGTGCTGCTTGAACTCACGACCGACCGGGACAAAATCAAAATCCTGTGCAGTTCGGAGTGGGCACTGGATTTTGGAAAGACGCTCCAAGCCCGTGCAACAGAGGCGCAAGCAGAACGCGAATCTAAGTGCTTTTGAATTTTCGAGGAAGTCTGCCGCGTATCCAGTTTGACACATCAATTTCATCGCCTTCTGAGGGTTGCTTATCGAGCGGCAATTTAACGATGAAACACAAAATTGCAGCTTCCAGTATTTGTTGGTCAGAGGCAGTGGACGGGCCTTTGAATTTGAGATTTAGTTCGGTTCCGATGACGTTTGGGGCGCTCATTCCCGCAGTTTGCAAGCCTACTGTAGAATGTAAACAAAAATGAGCCAACAGCCCCAAACGAATTTTTTACTAAATAAAAACGCGACGATGAAAAACATCGTCGCGTGCGTTTACTTCCCTTGACTCAAAACTTAATCATCGTCGCCAGCTTGCGAAGCTCAATCCGCTTGGAACGCTATTCAATGTTGTTCGTCTTTCTTTTCGTCTTTCTTATTCTTCGGCACAACCTTTCCCTTTTCCGGCTGGCCATGCCTGACAGGTTGAACATGCCCGTGGGCATCCCTTCTGAAACGATCATTGCGGATGGCGCGCTCCCGCCAGTCACTATGGTATCTTTCCCATCCGTGAAAACGCTCCAACCGGACGGAATCACAGGCCAGCCAGACATCGCCCGGCCCCAAATAGAAATACGCGCCACCAACGACCCCGACGAATTCGACCCCATCCCAGACGTAACTGTCAGGAACCATGACTGGTTCCTCGACCATCGGTTGCGGAGCAACATAGACGGGCGCAGGAGCCACGATTAGCGGTTGGAACCCTACCGTTCCGTTCGGCTCTATTACGCAGCCTGTAACGAAGGCTAAACCCCCTGCCGCTATTAACAGGCTAGATATACGCAAGCATTTTGATTTCATTGTTTAATTTCTTTTCTCGTTTGTTTTTCCTGTTTGTTTTCCGATCCTGCTAACTTCGTATTTGGAAATTCTCGTTTGCTGTTACAAAGCGGCTTAACCGATAATGAATGCCCCATTGGGCAGCCTGTCCTGATTCACAAAAGACGTTGTAAGCCGGGTTGAAATCGTTGTCCAGCATAAAATTACGCCGTTATGACCCGACAGTCCGTTGCAGCAAAGGCTGCGGGTGTGCCGCTGGCAATTCTGCGCTGGTCAACCGATTTTCGGCTTTGGCGGCAGTGATGGAGGCAACAAAAGTGCCTTTGGTGGGGGCGGTGTATGCAAGGCGGCACGCAGGGCTTCGTCCACTGTGAGCGGATGGAGCGAAATCTTCGACTGATATTTTTTCTTAGATGTTTTCTTTTTCACGCTGCTTACCAGAACTAAATTCCGAAACATGGCGTCGTTTGCCGCTTCCTTTGCCAGCAAGCAGGGAATCAAAGCTCTTGACCAAATCCCTGTATCCAGCGGGCGAAAGCTCATACAGGGGGTCGCCCTGCTTGTTGTCTCTGGACAAAGCGGTGTTTCTGAATTCTGAATTTTTTAGCAGCCTTTCGCCGTATCCAGTGTGGGCATAAGCAAAGAGCACCCTTTCTTCATTGGGCGGAAAAACGTCAGAAATAAATTCAGCGAATTTGAGCAAAAGAACTTCCTTGGCAATTATCTGGCTGAAAACCGTTTGTTGCGAATTGACCATTATTGAAGCGATGTAGATGTGTTTGGCACTGCCATTCTTTTCGTAAGGTAGTATCGCTTCAATGTTCAGCCCGTGTTCATCGAGCTTGCCGGAAATCAGCCCTTGCGCCGCTTCTTCCGTCAACGGAAACACATCGAAAAATCCGATAAGCTGATTGTCACTGTCAGTAATTGCCGTGAACACGATGGGATTCTTTCGCCGCCACTTTTTGTAATCTTCGTAGCTTATACAGTGTTTATCCAAGCCGTGCCTGACAGTTTTGTTTGCTTCAAGCGCGATTGATTCATCGTCCCGTGCGGCAAATTTAACGCGATCCACCGCCCGCCTGACGGTCAATGAAAGTGACCTGCCAGTTTCACCCCCGCCCAGTTTTGAAGACCCGATTTTTATTCGGTGGAAAACTTCAGCCCAAGCAACCGCAGCACACGCAACGCCAACAATCAACGCAACAACGGCTAACGCTTTCCATGTGAATCCGATTCCAACGGCGGCTTTTACTCCAATCAAAAACGTGATTGTTGCGCCAAAATAGGTGCAGAATTTTTTAATGAATTCAATCATTTCAAATCGCAAATCATGTATTTGGCGGTTGTCCCGTATGAAAGCAGTTTGCGGCTCAAATCGGAATTCAGAACCGCCCGAAACCCAAACCGGCTCCACAATACATCGGTGCCATATACCGATACCAAAGCAAGAGACGGAACACCGATTTCTTGTGCCAGAAGTTTGATGTAATCCACAAAGCGTCCAGATGCCCCCAAACCCCGTGCTTCCGGCGCAACTACTATGTCATGGAGATAGAGACATCCCGGCTTTTCGGGCAGATTTTTGAGAAATTCGTTCAGCGGCGGAATTGCGTTGAGCACCCAAGGATGAGAAATACCGTATCCAACCATGTTACCGTTCAACACGAATTTTCTACACCCTTTTGGGAAAAGCCTGACTTTTTCTTCAAATACTTCCGGTCTTTCGGGTAAGGTTGTATGAATGTTGTCCGCCAGCCTGTTCACTGAATCAAGGTCTGCCGGAAGAATGGGGAGCCAATCGCCGGTGTTGCTCATTGCCGCCATTGATAGCGGTTTTCGAGCGCATGTCCAGCCCTATCAATTGGTCGAACCAGCGTTCAATTTGAAGGTTTTTGATACATCAACCGCTTCCCCGTTGTCCCCTTCAGCGCCGCTTCCATCCGCTCGCCGTCTTCCGATTCCCGGTGGTTCCAACGGAACTCGAATTCACAGCAGTAGCGCGGCAGGTGCGTTTTTGAAACGTGATGGAACGTTCCATAGACGCCCCGCTTCAAAAGACTGAAAAATGATTCCGCCGTGTTCGTATTGATGCCGTTGATGGAGTATTCGCCGTCCAAGTGGCGAATGACCGCGTGACCACCCTTGAATTCCTTGCCGATGCCACGGTATGACCCCCACTCATCGGTGATGATACCGGCGCTTTTGTGGACATGCTCCCGGATTGCGCCTTTCAGTGTTTTGCCGCTTACATCGGCGACAACGCGAGTGCGGACATCGCCCTGACGTTCAACCAAAGCCAGCACTGGCGTCTTCTTGGTGCCACGACCCTTTTTATGCGGGCCGGTGCCGGGCCGGGGTTTTCCGCCGACATACGTTTCATCCACTTCGACTTTGCCTTTGAGCAATTTCGCCATCGGGCCGTTTCCCATTGCGTAGCGGATACGATGGCACATGAACCATGCCGTCTTGTAAGAGCCAAATCCAAGCTGCCGTTGCACCTGTTTGGCGGACACGCCCTTTTTGCTGGCGCACATCATCTGAAAAACTATGACCCATGAGCGCAGCGGAATGTGGCTGTCCTCAAAGATGCTGCCCACCGTCACGGTAAATTGTTTACGACAGTCGTTGCACATGAGCAGACCGGGCCGGGCCGTGTCACCGGCAATGCGGGTGGCGTTCTTGCTTTTGCAATGGGGACAAACAGGACCATCCGGCCAGAGCAGGCTTTCCAGATATTGGCGGGCGGATTCTTCCGTAAGTTTCGTGATTTCAGCCAGATTCATCGTTTTCATGCCTATACACTACCCCTTGTGGGCTGTTTTGTCAAGGGGATAATTCCGAAATTTATTTGCGCGGTCTGATCCGCCTAATTCTTCGCGGCGGGTTCGGCCACCACATTCACCCGGGTGCTGTTCTTGTCGAATTTCACCTTGCCGTCCGCGAGCGCAAAGAGCGTCCAATCGCGGCCCGTACCGACGTTCTGGCCGGCGACAAATTTTGTGCCGCGTTGCCGGATGATAATGCTGCCAGTGGTGACAAATTCGCCGCCAAACGCCTTTACGCCGAGCCGCTTGCTGGCGCTGTCGCGGCCGTTACGGACGCTGCCTTGACCTTTCTTGTGTGCCATAAAAAGTTGAGGGTTGAAAGTTGAGAGTTGAGCGTCTTTGGAACTACGCTTTAATTTCCTTGATCTTCACCACCGTCAATTCCTGACGATGGCCGATGCTCTTGTGATAACCTTCGCGCCGTCGCATCTTGAACGTGAGTTTTTTCTCACCCCGCTTGTGTTCGACCACGTCGGCCACCACGCTCGCGCCACTCACGGTGGGCGAGCCGACCGCGACTTTGCCGTCGCGGTTTACCAGCAACACGCGGTCAAACGTGACCGGCTTGCCGGCCTCAACGGTCAGGCGCTCGATTTCCAGCGTGTCGCCCGCGGCCACACGATACTGTTTGCTTCCGGTTTCCAATACGGCGTACATAAAATTTCCCACAAAAGGGATCTGATAAGACCAGAAATGCGCCCGGCTGTCAATGTTGGATTTTTGGAAAATTGGCCTGGGAAAGCGCGAATTTCCACGTTTTAACCCTGGATTGCGCGGATTTGGAAGGGTCGTCCGCCAGCCTCAAATCCGCAACTGCGGCGCGCGGCGCCACAGAAAATTCATCAACCCAAACAGTTCCAGAGCGAACGGCACGTAGCCGCCGTAGCCCAACAACGGCATTTCGAAGAGGTGCAGGAAGCCCGCGCCCGGCGTGTGGTAAATCCACTTCGGCCACGACCAATAATTCCACATCTCCCAGAAAAACCCGCACACCAGCGCGCCCAGCGACAGAGCCAGCACCGGCCGCCAATCGCCGTGTTGCAACCATTCGAGCAAATGCCGCCGCCCCAGCCGGCGGTTCAGCGGCTCAAAAATCAGCGCCAGCGAAATCCAGACGAACGGATAACAAAACCGCGGCCAGAGCAGCGTCAGCACCAGCATCGCCACGCCCGTGAGCAGCAGACCGAGGGAGAGCCGGCGCGTTGGCCGGACGGGTTTTCGTGAAGCAAACGTCTCCATCCATCGGAACGTGCGCACCAGTTCCGCCGTCTCGAACACCGCCGGCATGACCGTCGAGAACGAAAGCGTGCAGAGGGTGTAATATTCGAGCGGCGTGAGGACGCGGGTGCTGAGATATTCCCAATTGCCCGTGCGCCAGTTGACCATTTCAAACAGCCACCACACCGGCGCCGACGCCACAAACAGCAACACGAAGTCCCGGCGCGAACGGGTCCACAGCGAAGTGCCGGCGCGCGCCAGCACCAGCGCGTCCACCACGAGGATGTAGCCGAGCCACAGCGGGAAGAACAGGTAGGCCGTTCGCATCCCGGGCAACGTCCAGTTCAACGGCCAGCACACGACCAGCAGCAACAGGCCGAACCAGCCTTGCCGCGCCAGCATTGCGGGGCTACGAGTCGAATTCATTGCCATGTAAACCAAATTGTCGGAGGCAAACCTGCCGCGCGCAAGCCCGGAACACAAAATGATTTTTATCGCAAAGGCGCGAAGGCGCGGTGACTGGATGGAAACGGCAATCCTGCGGCGCCCGCAACGGCGGCTTTTGGCTGGAATTTGCTTGCACCGGTTTTTGAGCCGGCTATATTGCCCGTGTCTGTGAGATAACTTGTCGTTTCAGGTCATGGCAAATCTTCAAGTGAACCTGGTTCGGTGATGATTTGAAACCCGATGGTCGGGAACAGTCTGGAAAGCGGTTAGTCTTGAACAGCGAATGAACTATGAGCACGAAATTGTTTGTGGGAAATCTTTCCTTCAACACGACAGAGAATGACCTGCAGGAGGCGTTTGCGGCGCACGGCACGGTCGTGGAAGCCAACCTGATGATGGATCGGACCAGCGGCCGCTCGCGCGGCTTTGCGTTCGTGACGATGTCAACGCCGGAAGAAGCGCAAAAGGCGATTCAGGCGATGAACGGGACGACGCTGGGGGACCGGCAATTGACAGTGAACATTGCGCGCCCGAAAGAGGAACGTCCGCGCGGTGATCGCGGGCCGCGCCGGGACTTCGGCGGCGGTGGCGGTGGCGGCGGCGGACGCCGGGACCGTTACTAATCATTGCCGCAAACGGCTTTGGCCGGGGCGACGTTCTTGATGGACGTTGCCCCGTGTCATTTTATGCGCGCGGGAATATTTATGGAAGAATCTGCAGCCTTTGGGACCCCTGTGTTCTTCGCGGTTTGCTGACGGCTGCGGTTGGGGACAAGTGTAATCCGGGAATCATTTCCGCGCGGCTGGTCATACCGACCCAACCTGCCGCATCATATTGAAACACAGACAAGCAGTAGAATGACCTCAGGGGGAATGGGCACTAGCCTTCGTCGCGTTTCACCAAAATTGAAATCTGTCCATTTTCATCCCCCTGAATCACCAGCGGTTTCCCGAAAGTGACAATAAACGTGGAATCCATTCCCACCGAAAGCTGTTGGTAGGACGATGAAGTAGTTCCACCCGGCCCTTGGGAAGCACCCGTCATATACGGCACAGTGCGGCCAATGAACAGTTTGAGCCGGCCCTTTTCCGGACCCAACAAGGCGAGGCTGCCGGAGAGTTTGAGGGTGGTGGGGATGTCCGGGCCGTTAATCTTCATCGTACTGTGCTCGAGCGCGTCGAGATTGAAGGGGCCTTCGGCGGTCATCATCTGCACAAAACTGCTGCCCAGCTTGGTATCTTTCCATTGCACGCTGATGACATAATTGGCCGGCTCGTTGGTGCTCGTTGTCGGTGGCGATGCCACTGACGGGGCGTCCGCTGGCGGGAGCGCGGGTGACGGCTGGGCCTGGCATACGATGACCCAAAGGGTGGCTACGACAAGCGAAAGAAGAGTTTTCATGGCGGGCCAAACTTCCAGCCAAACGGCAAAATCGTCAAGCAGAAATAAACATTACTTCTGGCGATGGCCCGGAAGGGAGGGATAGAGGGATCATAGACAGCCTGTGCCTTTGTGCATCGGCATGATAAAAACAGCGGCGGGGTCAGATATACCCCAAACGCGGCGGCCCCCAATCCTGCCGCACACGCGTCGGCAAGCTACAGGCAAAACGGTGCCCGCGAAAGATTTGCGAATGCGGTGTTGTTCTTTCCTCCCGCCCGTTCCGGCTTCAACAAATTCTGTCGGATGGTTTGGCGGGTTACGGCCGGCCTTATTTCTCTTTCGGCGGACTGTTGGTTGGGGATGGGGTTGCCGGCGGTTTGCAGAGACCGGCCTTGATGAAGGGCGCGAGTTCGGCGCCATAACCTTCTGCCGCCATTTTTTCCACCGGAATAAATCGCAATGACGCCGAATTGATGCAATAACGCAAATGCGTCGGCCCCGGACCATCGTCGAACAAGTGGCCGAGATGCGAATCCGCCAGTTTCGAACGCACCTCCGTGCGCTCCATGAAATAGGAATGGTCCGAATGCTCCGTGATGCTTGAATCCTCCAACGGCTTCGAAAAACTCGGCCAGCCGCAACCCGAATCAAATTTGTCCAATGAACTGAACAACGGCTCGCCCGACACGACATCCACATAAATACCCGGCTTCGTGTTGTCCCAATAAGCGTTGTGAAAGGCCGATTCCGTGGCCGACTCCTGCGTGACTGCGAACTGTTCCGCAGTCAGTTCTGTTTTCAACTGCGCCGCATCCGGTTTTTTGAAATCCTTCATATCCTTCAGGTTGACTGGTTGCTTGCTTGAAACGTCATCCGGTTGCCCGCCGCCCGCACCGCGCATCACCGCCACGCCTGCCGCCAGCACCAGCGCGGCGGCGATGCCGCTGATTCCGAGCGATTTCATTCTCTTCATATTCCGGCTTTCTCCCCCAGGGATTCCTGCCATGCCACACGACAGGTTGGGCGGCCAAGGCCAAAGCGGGCGCCTGGACGGCGGGAACGGAAACGACCGCTCTCATGCCGATAATTAATGGTATTCATTAATTCCGGCAACATAAAACCCGTCGGCATTTCTGTCAAAGCACCACTTCGGCGGAGCGAAATCAGGTGAAACTGAAAGTTGAAATCGGGAAGAACGCGCGATGCCAGGATACTTCAAATGCCCCCACCGCCCCCGCCGGCGATGCCCGGGTCGTTGATGATGATGATGAGCGGCCAAAACATGGCAATCACGATGCTGCCCACGACGACCGCCAGAAAAATGATCATGATCGGTTCCAGCAGCGACGTCGCGGCGCTGACAGCGTTGTCCACCTCTTCGTCGTAGGTGTCGGCGATTCTCATGAGCAAGTCCGGCAGCGCGCCGGTTTGTTCGCCCACGTCCACCATGCCGGCAACCATCGCCGGAAAAATCCGCGATTCCTTCAGCGGCCCGGTGATGGTTCCGCCCTCCTTCACACTGTCATGGACTTTGGCAATGACGCCGGCCACGATGACATTGCCAGCCGTTTCCTTCACGATGGTCAATGCCTGAAGGATCGGCACGCCGCTGCCGAGCAGGGTCCCGAAGGTCCGGGCGAATCGTGACAGCGCCACCTTGCGGAAAACCTTGCCAATGACGGGCAGGGACAGTTTAAAACGGTCAAACCAACGCCGACCGCGCCGGGTGCGGACGAGCAATTGGAACGCGACGGTCAGGGCCAGCACGATCATTCCGGCAGCCAGAAAGTGGCTTTTGAACAAATCGCTGATTCTCAAGACCAGAAGCGTGAATGCCGGCATCGGCCTCCCATTTAGCAATCCCTCAAAGACCGCCTGGAACCGTGGAATGATAAAAACCATTAGAAGGGTAAGAATGCCCGCCGCGGTTACCATCACGGCAATCGGATAAATCATGGCGGCCTTGATCCGGCCTTTGATTTTCAGCGCCTTCTCCATGAACTCTGCCTGGCGCCGGAGCACCATCTCCAGAATGCCGCCGATTTCGCCGGCCTTGACCATGTTCACGTAAAGCGGACTAAAGACCTTGGGATGCGCGGCCAAGGCCTCGGACAACGTTCCTCCACTTTCAACACTCATGGCCACGTCCATGATGACACGCTTCAACGCTTGATTTTCAGCCTGTTCCTCCAGAATGCGCAATCCGCGCAGAAGCGGCATTCCCACGTCAATCAGGGTCGCTAACTGGCGGGTGAATACGGCGAGGACGGTCGGTTTGATTCTGCCACGCGGCATTCGAACCGGGGATTTGAACGTTTGAGAGACGGTGGTTGCCCTTGACCGGCGCTGGAATGGCTTTGCTTCCGCGACCTTGGTCGGGAACAACCCCATTTCTTTGATCCGTTTCAGAGCCTCGCTTTGATCGGTAACATCCAGCGTGCCCTGGCTCTTCAGCCCGCCGGCATCTACAGCCTCATAACAATAGCTGGACATGGCAGCCTCACTTTCCAGCCCTGCCTGATGTGGCAGGTGCTCTTACTTGGTTGGACAGTGTTCGTTCGGCTTTGTCACGCACCCGAAATGCCATCCGGTCAATGGAGTGAAGTAATTTGAGCGCGATAATCCCAAGGGGAAACAGGGTGGCCGCAAACCTCGATCTGAGTCCGGAAGCGGCCTTACAATTTCTTGGTTGCCGTCATGGCGCGATAGGTCACCGGCACCTGCCAGTCGGCGTAGTTCGGATCAAGGTTTTTCATCGCGCTGACCACCTGCTGGCGAAACGTCGTTTCAATCAGGCTCCCCTGTCCCGGCCAGATTTTGAAGTGAACGCGCAGAAAATCCCAGCCGCCGCCCACCACCGTTTCCACCGGGCCAATGACCGGCTCGCTCAAAATAATTGCGCCGAATTGCCGCCACATTCCCCTGGCAATGTTCGCGACCGTCTCCGCGGCCTTTTCCCGGTCGGTGCCCCGCGGAAGCTGGATGTCCGCATACGCATACACCCCGCCGTGCGGAAAGCGGCTCACATTGGCAATGGTGCGGTTGGGAACAAACACCTCCTGATTGTAAAAATTGATGAGCTTGGTGAACCGCAAGCCGATTTCCTCCACGCGGCCGATGACGGTGGTGGTGCCGGTGACCTCCACCAGTTCGCCCGCCTCCATGGCGTCCGAAAAAATCAGCGTCAGGCCAATCACCACGTCCTGCACCAGCCCCTGCGAGCCAAAGCTGATGGCCAGGCCAACGACGGACGCGCTCGCCAGATACGCCGTCAGGTTGACGCCGAATTCCTGCAGGATCAATCCCATGGCAAAGAAATAGATGACAAAGGTGACGCCGCTGGCAATGAGCCGGGTGAGGGTGACGAATTTCGGCTGCTGGGTCACAAAGCCGAGCGGATTTTTCTGTGCCTGGCTTTTGATGATGACCCATTCGCTGGTGCGCCGGACGACCTTGACCATTACATGCACGAGCACGGCGAGGAACACAATGAGCAGCAGCCGCGTTCCCAGGGATGATTCATGGCCGGAAAAATGGCCGTAAATGCGGCCCATCACCGTTTCATTCATGGGCACCGACGGCGAGCCGGAAGAGAGGTTGGTCATGCTCATCAAAATCCGTTTTTCAAATTATACAGGCATTCGAACCAGGTTGTGTCAGGCCGGGCGCATGGTGCCCCGGCCGGGAAATCATTAAACAGCATTTTGGGAACTTCGCAAGATTGGGCGCACCGCGCTGGCCTGTGGCACACATCGGCGGATGGGGGTTCCCGCTAAAGCTCGAGCAATCTGGCCGCTGCGGTCAGATTTTGGCAAGTGACCACCCGGGGACGATGCGGGTAATGAAAGACCGTCAGGATATTCATTCCAATGTCCCGGCCCGGCTCCGGAATCACCCGCACGACCAAATCCACGCCCGCTTGACCAATCAAATCCATCATCCGGCCCAGCTCCGGCGTGCAATCCAGCCCCATTGACTCCATCTGGCTGAAATCCGCCAGCAAACGAAAACCCGGCGACAGCTCCTTCATTTGCGTCGTCAGATCCTCCCGGCTGCGCTGAAACTCCTCCAACTGCACCGGCCCGATGTAATGGATGTGCAGCAACTGCTTCGACTTGTTCGAGGTGACCAGCAACATGGGAATCACCCTAATTGGCTCTGAATGAGAATTCGAGCGAATAAGCCGGCTGGTCGCGCGCTATGATTGGTGGGCCTCTCGCCGGGAACGCTCAAAAATGGGAGGCGGAATTTCCGACGGACGCCTCGACGAGACATCCCTGCCCCAAAAACTCCGGCGTTTGCCGGCGCGGATGGGATTCAGGCCGTCGCCACGTGCGGCTTCTTTGCGCGGGGTTGCACGTCCGGCACCGCCGGTCCGCGCGCCTGTTTGAAATGCACGGGCGCGCGCAGCAGCAGCGTGCCCAGGCACAAATCCGCCAGTGGCAACACCACGTTGAAATTCCTTTTCATGTAACGATGGTGCAACAGGTGATGGCCGTTGAGACGGAAGAAAATCCCCGACCGTTCCACCACCCGCTTCTTCGGCAGGTGCATGCACCAATGCATGTATTCATAAGCCCCGTAGTAGCCCGCGCACGCCAGCAGCGCGCCGCAGGGGAAACCCCAACTGACCAGGAAAAACGCGGCCATGACGAACGGCGACAGCCCCACCGCCACCAGCACCGGCCCGTTCCACCAAGCCATCGGTATCGTTTTGGCATCCTTCGCTTGAATCAAATGGTACGTCTCGTCCGCGCGAAAGACGCGATGATGCACCAACGCGTGGCTTTCAAACGGGTAACGGAACTTCCAGAGCGGTCGGTGCATCACAAACCGATGCAGCGTCCATTCAAAGAACGAAGCATAGACCGTGGCGACGACAAAACCGGTGGCCATCCAGAAAATAAAACCTGAAATCGGAGTCATGAAAGCTCCGAGCATAGCAGAAAACCTGCGCTAAGGAAGGGAATTCGCACTTTTAATTTAACGCGACTGGCCGCGGCGAACACGATGGCCGGCATACGTGCGGTTGCGGGACATCCGTTTGTTCAACACGCAGAACCTGTTTTCGCGCCGGGCGCTTAAACCTTCTTCGCCGCAGCCAGCACCGGAACCTTGAAACGATAGCTTCGCTTCGGCTGTACATTCGGCACGGACGGTCCTTGCGCCTGGGCAAAGGCGGCCCGGGAACGCAGCAGCAGGGTGAAGCAACACAAATCGGCGAGCGGCAACACCACGTTGAAGTTTTTGCCAATATAACGATGGTGCAACAGGTGGTGCCCATTCAAAGGAAAGAAGATGCCCGAGCGTTCCACGTGCCGTTTCTTCGGCAGATGCATGCACCAATGCATGTATTCATAAGCCGTGAAATACAGCGTGCACGCCAGCGCCGCGCCGCACAGAACCCCCCACTTATGCAGCAACAGGGCCGGAACCAAAAACGGCAGCTGGCACAAGGCCACGATGGCCGGCCCGCTCCACCACGCCATGGGAATGGTCTTTTTGTCCCGTTCATTCACGAGATGGTAGGTGTGGTCCGCCTTGAAAATCCGGTGATGCACCAGCGCGTGCCGTTCAAACGGATACCGAAACCACCCGACGGGGCGGTGCATGAAATAACGGTGCAACGTCCATTCAAAGAAGGAGCCAAAAACGACTCCGGCGACAACTCCAATAGCGCACCAAAATAGAAACATGGTCATAAACAATTTCCTGTTTTGAAGACTGAAGGAGGACTTTCAATAAACGCCCGACGGGGCTGGTACTCTAACGGTCTTGCTTGGGTCAATTTCGCCCGGATTCGGGCCCGCGCAAGTTTTATTTCAATATTACGCGCGGACGGCGCCGCGCGGATTTTGTCTGCTCCTCAAGGCCGGGAGGCACGAACCGGGGCCGCACCCGGACCTGACGTTTAACCGTCCCAAACCATCCTGCCTTTCAAATGATTTCCCCGGCGCTTGAATCCGAGCGAGCCGATAATCATATAGCAGGCCGGCCGCCCCTGGGAATGTTCTCTCAAGGCATCGTTCCTTACAAATTTCATGATGGAGGGCAGGGACAGCAAATCCGAGGCGATCAAATCATTGTCCCGGTAGATTGAATACTTTTGTCTTGGGCTGTTCATGCGTTTATCCGCCGGGAATTTCTATTTGCCGACAGACCCTCTCAGAATCATTACCGTGACCAGGATGCCGCCGCCGAACAGGCCAAGTAATATGGAAGCCGCGATGATTTTAAACTCGCGTCCGTATTGTGAGGACTGCATTCGCGGGAACAGCAATTTTCCAACATAATTTGCCAGCATGAAAGCCTTTGGTTGATATTGACCTGATTAAAGCTGCCATTTCCTTCAATGTCCACACATTCTTCGGGAAATATATTCCGTAATAAAGTGAGCGCTTTCCCTGATTCCAGCGTAGGGTGCTGCATGCAGGACAAAGCGGAGGAATTTAAAAACAATAAATACGGGGCATTGCCGGTTTTGGGCTTGCCGGTGCAAGTCCAGTGTGACGGCTTCAAGTGCATGGCCTTTCGAGATCGGGAGGGCAGATGGGTGGATCTTTTCAGCCGCGAATTCTTGCCGCGAGTCCTGGGCGTGGTTTCCGGTTGATGGCACTAGCCGGTCTTGACCCACCCGCGTGCCGCAAGGCGTGCGGGTATTTTTTAAAGCCAAGGCGCCAGAAAAAACATTCTGAATTTGTGCGTTGAAAAAATGCCGCGGCAGATGGCGGTCAATATGCAGAGGTAAATTCCGATCGCGAAACACTTCAAGCAAATGCCTGATTCCTGCCCCGATGCCGTTTATCGGGGTTATCAGGATGAGCGGTGGCCGTCCGCAAGGACTTCCAGTGCGCGGGGAGAGGCGTGGGCGTCGGGGGTAGTGAATTAAGGTTCCAAACTTTGTTTCCCTGGTCTCCTTCTGTAGTACCACAGCCTTTTAGCACAAAGGTGCGAAGGCGCGGACACCTGGCTATTCCACCGTCAGCCCAACGAGAAACGGGCACGTGATGGTTTCGGTCGAGACAAAATCCACGGTTGAAATCTCAACCCCCGGCTGCGGATTGTTGAATGTGCTTTTGTACAGGACCAGCGAGAGTTCCGGCTGCCATTTCCTGATGTACGCATTGCTGCCGGTCCAGGCCCGTTCCGTGCCGGGCGCCGAGTGAAGGAATTTTTCGGGCAGCCCGGACTTGAACAACGGAAACCACCAGTCGAACGATTGCTCCCCTGCCACCAGGTTGAGCTCGCAGGTGCTGCCGTCAACGTAGTGGAGAACCAGTTTGGATACCACCGTGCCGAAATTCGTGTAGGTGATGAAACTATTGCCGTGCAGCAGGTGGAGTTTGGTGCAACTACGGTCAATGCGAATATCGCTGACCTGCGCGGGGTATGTTTTGTGGTAATGCTTCAGCCAGCCGCCCATGAGCTGGATCGAGCCTTCGACATCGAACGGAACGCCGGCGTAAATATTCTTTCCTGCCGGCAGCCCGGCCAGATTGTCGTCATTGTTACCTTTCCAGCACGACGGCGCGTCGGTCAATTTGGCATTGATATACGGCCGGAGGTCAATGGTGGTGGCATTGGTGGTTTCATCGATTTCCTGGCGGCCCTTGATTCTTTCGGCCTCCAACGTCCTTTCCTCCGGCCACACGTGCAATCGCCGCTCGGCATACCGGGCTGCCACCCGCGCGCGTTCAACCTTTTTGACGACCATGGCGGTGGTCGCCCCGACCACCAGCAGCGATGCGCCCACCACCACTGCCGTTTTAAATTTTGTCCATGCCATAACTTTCAATGCCCCTTTGATGAGGGTTGGGGTTGAACCGCTGACCATTCAGACAAGGCACCTGGCGACGGCTCACGCGGCACCAACGCCGAAGATGAACGATGCATATCGCAAGGTCAAATCAGAGCCGCGGATGGTAATTTCATCCTCGTGTTGTGGTGGTTCGATGCAGCCGGGTTCGTCTCGGCGTTGAAAAATGATGCCCCTCAATCACGGCAGACGCCAGCGACCGCGCCTGACACACAACAGCAATCCGGCGTCGCGCAAGATTTGAGGAGATCCCCGGTGCCCCGGCCGTAGTCCAGCGCGCCTCACGGCGAAAGTCCGGCGGCGGGCGCGCTCCCCCTGATTTCTTTCAGCGGTTTGCCGCGACGGAACTATTCGCGGACTTCGACTGCTTGTCCTGTTCCTTCATGGCAGCCAGACGGCCCGGTAAAAATTCGGCGTTCCGGAAAATGGATTGGTGAAGCCGGTCGTGTTGGTCGAAATGGAATTCCAACTCGTCAGGTTTGTCGAGTCTTGGATGCCGTAACGCGCGCCGGGCTGGCCTTGGATTTGGAGCACGAGTTGGCCTGCGCCCGGCTGCACAATGAGCGTGGGCGGCGGCGCGGGATTAAACACCAGAACCGTCGCGGAATAGGGCGCAAAAGTGTTGCTGAAACTGATTCCCGCAATCGAGTTGGTCTGAACGATGTCCAGCGAGCCTACGCCGGTTTGGGCGGCAGTGTCCTGCGGAATGCCGTAACTGTAGGCGGTGGCATTGGTCGTGGGCAGATAGCCCTCAAAGCTCACAACCGCGGTGAGATTGCTGCTTGAACTTTTGTTGATGACCAGCATGGTCATCGTACCGTTGGTACGTTTGACGGCATACGTGCCGAGAAGCTCGCAATCATTGGTCACCGTAACCACCGTGTCACCGCCCCGTGCGAAATATTGCATCAGCTTCATGCAGTAATAACTCGGGTAGAAGTTGGAGTTGGGCGGCAGCACATTGCCGTTGACGACACCCTCGTCGGTGATGACGTCACCGGAACTGTCGGTGCGCCAGCCATACAAAGCGTTGTCCGAATTCGTCACGACCGCCTGGCCATTGCGCAGGTCCCACCAGAAGAGCGCGTTGAATTCCGTCTGCAGGACTTGCCCGATGGCGTCGGCCGCGAACAACCCGCCCACCAGGCTGATCCATTGTTTGTCGGCTTCCGGCCCAAACTCGGTATCCACAAGTTCGATGTTGGTGGCCGCGGCGCTGCCGAGATAGTCATTCAATATCTGGCGCAAGCTGACCGCATCGCTCACCCATGACTTGGTCCAAAGCAGATTATAGGTATCGCCATCGCCGGGCGCGTAGTTGTGTTCAATCAAAAAATCCGGCGTCACGCCGTTGGTCCGCATCGTGTTGAGCATGACCGCCGTCCAACCATTGTTCGTCGTGCCGGTGACCGGATTGACCGCCGGATGGTTCGTGTTGTTGGCATAGGAAACCTCGTCCGGCACGGCAACAGCGCCAATTTTGATGGTCGGGTCCACCGCCTTCATCGCGTTATAGTAATCCTTGAACCGCATCGCATAGGTCCACGGATCGTTCGCGACTTCCTGACCGAAATACGCCAGGTTGGTATTGATGTCTTCTTCCCAACTGCCAAAAACCTCGTTGCCAACCTCCCAATACTTGAAACCCAGCGGCGCCGAGCGGGATATGCGCAGGAAGTTTTTGCCGTCATCCGTTGCGAGCGGCGCAGATCCACGTAACGCAGCCCAATAACTCACCAGATGCCAATAGGTGCCCATGGCATCAAAGCCCAAAGACCGCGTATTTGCCGTCGTGGCGTTGACATACGCCACCCAGGCCGCCGCTTCATTCGTGGAGCCTGTGCCATAGTTCACCGTGATCATCGATTGCCCGTTCAGGTTGGTAATCACGTGGATGAAATTGCCCAGGCTCGTTCCCCATTGCCAGGTATTCGTCAGTGACTTGTCAGTTGACCAGTTATATTGGTCTGAAAGTGAACCGCCCGGAAAACGCAAAATGGTAGCACCCATTTCCTGAAGCAAACCCGCCGTCTGCGGAGTGTCAAAATTGCCGTCCCAGACCGCGGTGTTGATGCCGAACACCCGCGGGTCCACCGTACGCACCGGGTTCGTGGCGATAACGCTGACATGAACGACTGCGGGCGTGGGGGCCGCTACCAACGTGATGCCACCAATATAAAAATTGGACTGCAACGTGTTATTATTCCAAATCTGAATACCGGTCAGATTGGTTATATTGGCCACACCCAGCGAAGCCAGGGAGAACGTGAATTGTTGCCAGTTGTTGGTCGGGGCCGTCACAGATATCCGGGTTCCCCCGGCTGAACCTTCTTCAGCCTGGACACCAACCGTTTGTCCACCCACGGAACCGCCGTTCAACCAAAGCGTCAGATTGGTATATATAGTCGTATCAATCGGATCATGTTCCAGGTACAACGCCTGATAAGGACCGCTGGCGGCGAACACAATGGAGTTGGTGCCGTTAAAGCTGGGATTGTTGGTGACATAATGCGGCACCCATCCCCAATCCTGCCACCCATTGTTGTAGTTTATCGTGCCGTAAACGATGTTGGTATAACCCGAATAAATGAGCATGTCATCGCTGGCCAGGCCAGTGAGACTGGACCAGGCGAGCACCAGACAAAAACCACCGTTGCGCAGACAATTCAAGCAGGCGGTCTTCCCCATCTTTGCGAACAGGCGCTTTGAATTAAAAAATTCCACGATGCCAGATAATACACCACAAACGCGCGCAAAGCATCAATCCAATGCCGTATTTTTCAATGCAGTGTCTCCTCCGGCGGTATCTGCCATCTCACCCCGTCCTTACTCTCTCGATAATGGCAAACGCCAAATAATAAAGACCATCGGAAGCAAACGAAGAAAACGAAGTGACAGTCAACGATCGAACAGCACGGCCCTTGGCGCTGCCTGTGTCAGGCGGAACACGCCCGGTTTTACGGCAGGACAGTGATGGTCACGGGTGTTGAAGCGGTGGCAAGGCCTTTTTCGTTGGTCGCATGGGCCGTCAACGTGTAACTGCCGGCTGACGCATTGCGCCATATCAATTCCACCGCCGGATACCCCACCATCGCCGCAATCATCGGCACGGCTTCCCCGTGCTGGGACCTCATGCTCGCCGAAACCATGCCGCTCGTCCTCGCCCCGAGACTGTTCGTGCCGGCAAGGAATTCGACCGAAACCGTGTCCCTCGGGTCTTGCATAAAATTCCATTTATTCGCGTCGGCATAACGTTTTGCCGCTTCATCATCCGGTCCCAGGCTGGTTCCGTAAGGTGTGGCGAGGGCCAGCAGGCGAATGTCCGTGTGCGCATGAAATTTCGCGCCATCGGCCGGCACGATGATACGCACGGCCGGTGGATGCGCCCGGTCGCCAAACTCCGGCGGACTGTAAAGCTGGCCCGCTTTGTTGTCGCAACCGGCGATCAAACCGCAAGCGACAAGGATTGCCAGAACGTGAGGCCGACGCCCTTTTTTCTGGTCCGCTTGCATAACTCATTTGAAAGAGGATTCGTAAAAAATGTTCAATGGAGAATGATTTCGGGAGTATGTACTTAACGCAAATGGGCCAAGATGCAGAACCCGATTGGTGGCCAATGGATGGCCAACCCGCCCCAATAATCGGCGTGCCATGCTCGTTTTTTGATTGATTTGCGTTATCTACATACTCCCGAATGATTTCAACGCCGGAACACCAAACCAACTCACGGCAACTTCCATTCGCCGCGGACGACTTGCAGCGGCAAACTGCTATCACAACATCGCGTGGCGGGCCTGGGAAGCCAATTCCGGTTTGACATGGTCGGGGGTGCGGAGCAGGCTCGGTTCGTTCTGCCGGAAGGACAGCAAATATGAAGCGGGATGAAGAACATCTTCAGTTGCTTTCAATATTCCACTATGTGGTGGCAGGACTGGCCGGCTTGTTTGCGTGTTTTCCAATCATTCACCTGATTCTTGGGTTGGTATTCATCTTCGCCTCCCACCACGTCACCGGCAATGGCGAACCGCCGCCGGCTTTCATCGGCTGGATTTTTGTAATCCTGGCCGTCACGTTCATCACCCTTGGCTGGATTCTTGCGGCGCTGATCCTGACGACAGGACGTTTCCTGGCGCGGCGCAAGCATTACCAATTCTGCCTCGTTATGGCGGGCATCGAATGCCTGTTCATGCCGTTCGGAACCGTGCTCGGTGTGTTCACCATCCTTGTGCTGGTTCGAGAATCCGTCAAGCCGCTATTTGGAGTCAATCCGCCGGCAATTGCGCCCGATGCGCAAAAGTAGATTGCGGTCGCGCAGTTCCTGTAATTGCCGGCGGATTTGGAAGCGCTCGCGCCCGCTCGCTCGGCCCTCGCGGGCCTTCACCTTCGGTTGAATTCCTTGCGCCGTTGGGCTTAAGCGCTCCCGCTCAGTCGGCCTCACGGCCTTTGCCGCTGGCAAATCCTTTTCACCGCTTCCCAGGCGGCTCAAATTCCAAACAGCTCAAGTGTGGCCGACGTGGCGGGCGGCTTGCGATTTATCGGAGTTGGGGCAGTAAAGATCGCCTTCCCCCGGGATTTCGGGACGACACCGACGCGTCCGGAAGGGACGAACCCTTGAAACCAAACAAATTTTTTTGTCACCTCTTTGGCTTCGCGGGGGACATCTTCAGCAGTATGATGACAAATGAAACCATGGCAGCAATGGAATACAGCGATGCGGAACTGGTCTCGCGCACCTTGGATGGCGACCGCGACGCCTTCAACCGGATTGTATCGCGCTACCAGATATTGATTTGTTCGCTCGCCTACAGCCGCATCGGCCATCTTGGCCAAAGCGAGGACGTGGCCCAGGAAACCTTTATCACCGCGTGGAAACATCTCCGCCTCCTGCGCGAACCGGCCAAACTCCGCGCCTGGCTGTGCGGCATCGTCCACAATCGCATCCACAAGACCCTGCGGCGGGAAGGGCGCGAACCCGTGCATCTGGCCGAGACACTGGAAACCATCCAGGACTCGCCGGCCAGGGAAGCGCTGCCATCCGAACAAACCATGAGTCGGGAGGAGGAAGCGATTTTGTGGCGCTCGCTGGAAAAAATCCCGGAGCTTTACCGCGAACCACTCATTCTATTCTACCGCGAACACGAATCCATCGAGACGGTGGCCGCGCAATTGGATTTGTCCGAGGACGCCGTCAAGCAACGGCTGTCGCGCGGCCGCAAACTGTTGCAGGAGGAAGTGCAGGCATTCGTGGAAAACGCCTTGCGCCGGACGGCGCCGAGCCAGGCGTTTTCGGGTGCGGTCCTCGCGGCATTGCCCATTGCCCCGGTGGCCACAGTCGGTGTCGGCATGGCGGGCAAGGGCACGGCCGCGGCCAAGTCGGGTCTTCTGGTCGCTTTGCTGGCGCCCTTTGTCGGAATCTTTACCGGCTTCGCGGCGCAATGGCTGATGATCCGTGGCGGCACCGCGCGCGAACGCCGGGCCAGACGGATCGAACTCATCGTCACCTGGATTTTGGTGGTGGTATTTGCGGTCGGCGGCCAGTATGCCGTGCGATACTTTGGACATCACTCCGGGTGGAATGACCCGATTTACTTTGCCGCCGTGGCGGGCTTCTGGTGGTTTTTTGCCATGGTCATGGCCACGTGGATCACCATCGTGTTTCGGCGGATTCAGGCAAAGTGCCAACCGGCCGAAAAAACCGGCGAATTTCTTCAACCGGCCACGATGCCGATGAAGCCGGGCATGTCCGCAGCGGTGGTGGCCGGCACGCACCTGATGATGTTTTGGGGTGTGATTTTTCTGGCGTGGCGGGAACATGACCGTCTGACGGCTGTAATCATTGCGGGACTGATGGTCGTGCTGGGAATTTGGAATTTCTTCAAACTTCGGGGTCTGGCCGGATTGACGGTGGGGCGGGCCTACATTGGTCAACTGGTTTCCTGTTGCGCCGTGATGCTGGCCATATTCAATCTGCGGTTCGATGTGTGGGTGGCGTCCGCGTATGGCGTCAGCGTTGCCGAACTACACAACCGGATGCCCACCTGGATGGTACCCCTGCTCACGTTGGTGCTTCTGATCTGGTCCGGAATTCTACTGGCCGTAACGAAGCCAAAACGACACCAGCCCGTGCGGACGTAAACCGTGGCGACCTGTCGCCGCGCTTGATGTGAATCAACGGCCGGGCGATGGACAGAGCATAACAGGCAGGTTCATTGGGCGGAGGGTCTGCGCAGGAAGAACTGCACGGTGTCGCCACGTGCGGCGCAGGGATTATGCTTCCCTGACCGCCAGTGGGGTAAGGCATGAACACAAACCTGCCTACGGAGCCATCAGGCGATAAAACTTCTGCGTCAAAACGGGCGTGAACGTCCACGGCGACACTTGCACCGGCGCATTGGACCATGGGCCGCTGAGTGAGCCTGCCTCTTCCAAGATCCAGTCCGACCAAGTAATTGTCGCCTGTCCTCCTGCGTAGGTCATGGAAAATTTGATAATCGTATTGGTCCAGACGCCTGTGGCAATGGCCGGGTTGGAATCGAACACGATGACAGCAGCATTGGTGATCTGGCTGCCGGAAACGAGGCCGGGGAGCGGATCAACCGTGAACGAAACTATTCCCTGCCCTTCGGGTGGCGTGATATTGGGGGGCAGAAAACCGATCAGGGGATTGCTCGGGGGCAGGCCCGTGTTGGGATCGAGCGTTTGAAACGTCCAAGTGACTTTGCCTGGCGTTCCGAAGAACAAATCAATTGTTGCATCAATTTTCACGTTGATATTATTGCCGTCCACGTCATAAGGCACGGTGGTGCTATAGGTATCCACTCCGGGAGGCGGAGTCACCACTTGATCGCCAAAGCTGATCGAGCCAAGACTGAAGCTGCCCAGAGAAACGCGGCTGGGATCGAGTTGATCCGTGACCACAACACGCTGCGCCGGCGCAGTGGCAGTGGAAAGATTCTCAAACGCAATCGTGTAGCCAAGGTTCAGGCTGCCAGTCAGATAGTGATTTGGGCCTGTGCCGGCCGGACCGCTTTTGTCGTTGGGATCAATTGAATCAACCACATTCACCGTAAGAGTGGCGGTCGCCGAGCCGAACGATGCCATCATCGTGTAAGTATTGCCGACGGTTAATGCATCGTCCGAGACCTGGAAATTGAAGGCCGCCGCGCCACCACAGCTCAGTGCGGGCACACTGATTGAAAATCCCTGGGGCGGGCCAGAAATGGAAGTTGCTCCCGTTGGCGGATATAACGTTGCGTAACTGGCGCCGGGAACGCCAGTCAGGGTCAGTAGGCCGCCGGTGGAGCTTCCCGGCCCAAAATTGATCACACGGAGAGTATAATCCATTGTATGACCCAGCGCAGTTACGGTGCGCCCCTCAATGAAAATCTGCAAGCCGGTCAAAGAAGTGGACGGAACATAGATTAATGCGGATTCACTTGGAGCAAACACCGGAGCGCTCGGTATCCAGATGCCACATGCAGTATAGATATATTCTTCGAAGGTCTGGGTTGACACATTCCACTTCTCGACATGCGTGTTACTCACTGGTGAACCCAGAATGTCTTGGTAAGCGGAGTTTCCGACCACGTAATCCGGCCGGCCAACCAGACTGTAGGTGTCCAAGCCACAGGGCAAAGTGATTGGACCCGGTGAGGGCAACGTGCCGCTAAAGGTCAGCGGAATGATGGGGGCAGAAGGAAGCAATAGAAAGCCCGTTCCCGGAGTCAGCAGGGGAAGATTGAGTGGTGGAATCGGAACATAATAAAGGTCATACCAATTGTTAGGGCTAATCCCCACGGAAGAATCGTAGAGGTAAGCTTTAAACGATTGTGATGAACAATCGTACGTTAACAATTCAGTCGCATCGGGCAAGGTTCCGTCAGGAAAAACATGATCCGCCCTGTTGTCGGGGCTGGCGTTTAATTGGTTGACTAAAAAATAAAAATAGCCTGCATTTGGAAGGTTGACTGTGTAGGAGGCTGCGGACGTTATGTTGCACTCCAGCAGGAAACCCAGTGTGGCCAGCGCGAACAAATTGTGTATTGCCATTCGCCGGAGGCGGGAGATGCCCTTGGCGGCCTGACTGGTTGGGGATTGCGGTTTTAATGTTCTGCAAACGAACAACGGTTTTAGTTGGGATTGCGTGCTCATAAGGGCAGTATTTTTTCTTTTCCATTTCATGTCAAGATCTTATTTATGGATTCGGCGCGGCGGCGAAAGCGTTGCTGTTTAAAGGCGGGGGGAGCGGGTGCATCTGGGTTTTATGCAAGATGGGAACAGTGCTGGCGCCGTTCAACTTCGCAGCAAGCGCCAGAGGCCGCGCTTGATGTGAATCAACGGTAGCGCTGCGGTGCGCCGCAGCCATGATTGGCGGGGGCATCTCGCCGGGATGTCCTTTGGTTTGGCAGGGACGCCTCGCCGAGGCGTCCGCGGACGGCCGGGGCCAGCCGTCCCTACCACACTGATGCGGCGCACGATGTTCAGCACGTCCAGCGTTCAGCCCCGTTCCTTGACGCTGAATCGGATAACCAACGCACCATATCATTTCCCGGCACGGAACGGCTGGGAAAAGAAGTCGTCCACGCATTTATTGAAGTCGTCGTGGTGATCGATCAGCGTCGCGTGCCCGGAACCGGGGACCACCCAGAGCGCAGCCTGCGGGATGTTCTGGAAAATCTGGACCGTGTGTTCGATCGAGATCAGGTCGTGATCGCCACAGATAATGAGCGAGGGACAGCGGATGGAATGGAGCGCCGACAACGGAATGTTGGGCTGATTCCAATCGAGCAGAAACAGTTTCCAGTCGTTTTTCTCCTTCTCGGTGTTCCGGGTTTGGTCTTTATGCGCCTCATAGTGCTTCCTGGCCTCCTGCCAGACTCCGGGCGCGAAGACATCACTATCGGGGCGCAGGTTCGCACCCGTCGCGGCCAGCTTGATGACCTTCCCGGGATGACGCATCGCTAACAGCAGCGCGTTGATTCCGCCATCGCTCCAGCCGATGACATACGCCGAATGGATATGGAGGGTATCGAGCAAGGCCGCGTAGTCGTCGGCCATCATTTCGAAGGTGAGGGTTTCACCGCTGTCCTTTGAATTTCCCTGGGCCCGGCTGTCGGCGACAATCACCTTATATTTTGCGGCGAAATACGGGATGTTGTGCTCGAAGCTTTTGATGCTGCCATTGTTGCCGTGGATCATCAGCAGCGGTTTGCCATTGCCATAAATCTCGCAATACATCTTGAAGCCGCGGATGTCGTAATATTTCCCGACGGCCGGGTTGGCTCCATAAGGAACAGATTTGTCCTGAGCCATGGCGCTGGCGGCGAGAACGTGCAGAGCGAGGAGGGCGGTTAAAAGCGCTTTCATATCATCGAAAATCTGCCCGGGACAGACTAGAAATCGTGGCGGGTGGCGTCAAGGAGCGGGTTCGTGGCAAATTGGTTGAGGGTCAATTGGCTTTGATGATAGCGCGTCAACCGTTGCTGCCCCTCGCTGCCGTGCGTCGCCGCCGACCCGAACCAGTTTGTTGAAGTATCCAGGCAGCCGTGGTTTCAAAAACTGCCGGTGCTCGCCAGCGCGCATTTTTAACGCAGAGGTGCAGAGACAGGGAGAACTGCTAACGCGGATTGAGGATGTCTTCCTTTTTCAGGCCTTTGACTTCGGCCACGGTCCGCAGGATGGCGTTGAGAGTACCGATGCGCAACGGGTTGTGGTCGGGAACCGCCAGCCGGTGATGACGCGGGGAATCCGTTTCCAGAATCACATGGCTGCCTTCCTGATTGACCCGGCGGTAGCCGTGATGTTTGCAGAGCAGCTTGATTAACTCCGCGCCGCTCAGATCGCGCGGGAGTTTCATGCTCCAGCCAGAAGTTCATCCCGTACCAGATGCAGCCGCACCGCCGCGGGCTTGGGCTGGTCGAAAAAATAAGCGGACACCGCCTCGCGCACGTTGGCGCGCAACTCTTCCCATGTGTTGCCCTGGGTGAAAATGTCGTGCGACAGACACTCGGCCACATAGCCGCCGTCGCTTTCCTGCGTCACAGTGAAGACAATTTCCATGACCGGACTATCGCCCTGAATCCGGTGAAAAACAAGCCTCTCCTTGCGACTTTGCGTTGAAAATGGATTTCACGGCAATCGCCATTCGCCCCGACTGAGGTGGAGCAATAATCCAGCATCGCGCCTTGTCGCGCCGAAACACGGTGAAGGCGGAAGGACTTGAAGTTACTGGCGAAGCTTAAAAGACCAACAGAAGCAAACGGAGAGCACGAAGCATGAAAGCGGCTTCCAGCCTTGGTTTCCTTCTGTGGTACATGAAATAAAAACCCGGCGACTCGTCGTGGCGGATGGCGTTGATTTGGTTTTTGTTTTTACTTCAGCCTTTAGCCTTTCCACCCTCCGTAGCAGGGCGACTGCGGAGGACGGGCAGCCTTGGGCCTTCAAGGTGACGCTGTCCGTGATGGATTTGCGCCATTTGGGAAATGGCAAAAAGTTTGCTGGTCGCGAAAGCGACGAATCGTGAAGCAGGGAAAACCATTGGCAAGAGCGGGAGCTCCATTTGGGCGAAGCCAAAGGTCCGCGAGGGCCGAGCGAGCGGGCGCGAGCAAGTCAGTCCCGAGACGCGATGGCTGGCTTTGAGCAGATGCCGGGATTATGCATTCATGAGAACTGACCCGGTTTCAATATAGCGGATTGTTTTTCCGTGTTTTCAGTGGCAACTTTTGCCGAACGGGACGATGCCTTTATGAAAACAGCCGTTGTCTTTTTTCCCATTATGGCCTTAATCACTTCAGTCAGCCTGGCCGGTTCGGTGGCCGCTCCGTACGAGATTGGAACCTGGCGGGGATTCCGGCCGGCGGCGATTTCCTATACGTTTGATGACGGTTGCTCCAATCAATTTACCGTGGCCATGCCGATGTTCGATGCCAGGAGTTTCAAATTGACGCTGTTTTCCGTTGTCGGCGCCGCGAGCGGCATGTTTCCCGGATGGTCAAAGCTCCAAAACGCCGCCGCCAAGGGACACGAAATTGCCAGTCATACCCTGACGCATCCCAACCTCGGGCAATTGCCGGATTTGCAGCAGACCACCGAACTGAAGGATTCCCAGGCCGCCATCAATGCGAATGTCTCCGGCCAGAAATGCCTTACTCTGGCTTATCCTTATTGCGTGGAAGCCAACGAAGCAATCACTTCGCAATACTACATTGCCGCGCGGACCTGCTCGGGCCAGATTGTGCCGGCCACCCCCGCGAATTTCATGAACCTCAGCTCGTTCGTTTGCGGTTCGCAAGGCTCGGTGCGGACAACGCAGGATTTTAACAGCAAAGCCAATGACGCCGTCACCGCAAACGGATGGTGTGTATTTCTGATTCATGGCATCGACAATGACGGCGGCTATTCACCGGTCTCGACGGCGGCACTGCAGGGAAGCATTGATTATATGAGCGCCAACCGGGATAAATTCTGGGTGGAAACGTTCGGCAATGTTGCCCGTTACATCCTTGAGCGCAATGCCGCCTCAGTCAGGGAGACCTCCAGCCAGGACGACACCATTACCCTTCAGGTGACCAATAATCTCGACCGCTCCATTTACAACTATCCCATCACGCTGCGCCGGCCGCTGCCCGCGAATTGGCCTGACGCCGTTGTTTCACAGAATCACCAGCTGGTAAGCGCGCAGATCGTGGACGTTGCCTCGAAAAAATACGTCATGTTCAACGTCGTGCCTGACGGCGGAGACGTAATCATCTCGAAGCCCACCTTGCGACAGGTGCCGGCAACCAAGCCCTAATCACTGGCCGGATGTCCCGGCTCCAGCCAGGCCTGTCACGGCATAGCGACTCGGCGCGCCGAAATCCGATGAAAGCGGAAGCGAAGACGGATCAATTTTGCGTTGCCTTAAAGCATCTGCCGATTACGATGCAAAAGGAAACCCGTGAGCAATAAATTGACGACCCCGGCCGCAAACACCTTCGAGCGCATCAAGCGCGTCAATGAACACGGCGGCGAGTTCTGGTCTGCCCGCGAACTGGCGCGGGTGCTGGAATACACCGACTTTCGCAACTTCATCACCGTTATCACCAAGGCACGCGAGGCTTGTGCCAATAGCGGCCGCGCCATCCCGGACCATTTCGTTGACATCACCGAAATGGTTGGGATCGGTTCAGGCGCACAACGCGAGATTGAAGATTGGGCCCTTTCCCGTTATGCCTGCTACCTCGTCATCCAAAATGCCGACCCGTCCAAGCCACTGGTGGCACTGGGGCAGACCTATTTTGCCGTCCAAACGCGGCGGCAGGAGTTGGCCGAAGACGAAACCCTCAAGGAAAACCAGAAGCGTCTCCTGCTCCGGCAGGAAATGACAAAACACAACAAACAACTGGCCGGTGTGGCCAAACAAGCGGGCGTCATCCAGCCGGTAGATTATGCCGTCTTCATGGATCACGGCTATCGCGGCCTCTACGGTGGACTGGGCAGGCGCGACATCCACCGGCGCAAGCGCCTCAAGTCCAAGGAGCATATCCTCGACCACATGGGCAGCACCGAACTGGCCGCCAACCTGTTCCGCGCCACCCAGACCGAGGAAAAACTCCGCCGGGAAAACGTGCGCTCCAAGGAAACCGCCGGCCGGATTCACCATGACGTTGGCCGGAAAGTCCGGCAAACCATCCATGAACTCGGCGGCACCATGCCGGAAAATTTGCCCGCGGCCGAGAGCATCAAAAAAGTCCAAAGCCGCGAAAAAAAGCGGCTCAAAGACGAACCAAAGCGGGAACTTCAAAATCCTCCGGCCTGAAGAACCGGGCCGCAGGAATTATCACTGGCCGGATGCCCCGGCTCCAGCCCGCCTTGTCGCGCCGCCTTGCCGCGCCAAAGCGCAGCGACGGCGGGAGTCAGATGAAGACGGAAGGGCTTGAAGTTGCTGGCAACGCGCTGTTAAACATGGCATCCTTCACCGATTGGAAAATCCACCAACCAAAAGCCTCCTGTTGCGGCTGATCGGCTGGGGTTTGGTCGGCCAGATCGTGCTGGCGGTTCTCTTGTTTGTCCCGGGAACCCTGAAATTCTGGCAGGGCTGGGCGTTTATGGCCGTCAATCTCGCGGTCACGATTTTCTTTTGCGCCTATTTTTACAAACGCGATCCCCAGTTCCTCGCCCGCCGGCTGCTGCGAAAGGAAAAAATCGGCGCGCAAAAATTCATCATGTTCTTGTTGAAAAATGTCTCCGTCATTGCCTGGATGCTGTGCGGTTTGGATAATCGCTTTGGCTGGTCACGAACCTGTTTGGCGCCGGTGCCGCGGTGGCTGACGTTGCTGGCATTGCTCCTCTATGCGGGCAGTTATCTTTTATTTATTCCGGTGGGCAATGCGAACCGCTTCGCCGCGAGCATCATTCAAACCGAAGCCGGCCAGACCGTTGCCGACCGCGGCCCTTACCGTTTCGTGCGACATCCGATGTATTCAGTCTCGCTCCTCGTCTGGCTCTGGATACCGCTGGCGCTCGGCTCGTTCATCGTGCTGCCCATGGTTGCGCTCATGGCCCCCATCCTCGTTCTACGATTACTCAACGAAGAAAAAGTGCTCCGGCGCGAACTGCCCGGCTATTCCGAATATTGCCAGCGCACTCCCTGGCGGCTCATCCCGTTTGTGTGGTGAAACCAATCACGGCAGACACTAGAGGCCGCGCTCAGTGTGAATTCAACGGCAGGGCAGAGCGCCGCTCTGCCGGGGATGGCGGCGCAGCAGCACCGCCCTGCCACCCGCCAAATCACGGCCATCGTCATTCGCCTCGACCGATATTGCAGCAATAATCCGGCAGCGCAGCTTGTCGCGGCGAAGCCGAGCGGAGACGGAAGGACCTGACTTGCCGCGCCATAGCGACTTGCCGCGTCGGAGTGAAACGAAGATGGGAGCGAAGGCGGGAGTTGCTGATGGATTTTGTCTTTGCTGTAGCGGTTGACCTGGAATTGATTCAACGGCCCGGCAAATTCTTTAGGACGTACTCGCGGCCCGCGGGAGTAATGATATACGTCGGAGTGCTCCCCATAAATCCCGTCCCCATAAAACCGGTGCCATGAGTCTTGATCAATTTCCGTTTCCGCAGCTCGTCCAGGTGGTAATCGGCAACGCTTTGCTTCATGTGAAAGAGGTTGGTGATATCCTGAACCGAAAATTCGCCTTCCCGGTCAAAAGTGGCTTTCAAAATAGCTTCTGTTTTTCGGCTGAGTTCATCGTCGGGAGAACGCGCAGTGCGGAGCTGGGTTTTAAGCTTGTCATTCTCCGTTTTCAGATCCCGGTTGTCATTTCTCAGCGCGCTGTTCTCCGCTTCGAGCGCCGCAACTTGCTCCTGAAGCAGAGTGAGTTTCGTTTGCAGTGGGGCCATTACTTCCTTTGCCGGGCTGCTGGTTGTGACGATGCGGACCACATCTCTGATGGTTTCACCAGCACTCATACAATCGCACCCTAACACGAGCGTGCCGTCCGACAAAGACGAAAAATTTGGCCGGGAACTGGAAAACAAACCCGCGAAGCCGGCGCCGGAAAGGGAACGGTGAAGGCGCTGCGCAACTTTAAGGCGGCGCAATGCTTTCTCGTAGCGCAGGTTGGCAACCTGCCGTATCGCCGACTGGCAGTCGGCTGGGCGTCCGAAGCGGGTGGGCCGGCGGATTACCAATCCGTCCACCCTCCGCAGTATTGCTACGGAGGACGGGCGATACAGCAGACAGACTGTCCGCGCTACTTTGGTTGCGGCTGGCCGCGCCAGGTTATATTGCTGTCCGACGGCGAGACCGTTCACAACGTGTTCTTCGACCGGACATTTAAGCCATGAAAATACGCTATTTTCAAGACACTGACACGTTGCACATCGAATTCAAGCCCGCCGAGGTCGCCGAGACCCGTGACCTGGATGAGAACACGCTTTTGGATGTGGACAAGGCCGGGCATATTCTGGGCATCACGGTCGAGCACGCCAGTCAGCGTACCGACATCCCTCGCTTTTCCTACGAGCAAGTCATCGCCTGAACATCCCTTTCAAGGCAGGCACCCAGCGGCCAGTTTTAGACCACAGAAGCAAACAAAGATAACGAAGCCGTGAAGGTGATCTCCAACCCTTGTTTTCTTGGTTCCCTTCTGTAGTACATGAAATAAAAACCCGGCGTCTCGTCGTGGCGGATGGCATTCATCATCGCCGCATACGCGCCGTCCGTGACGGACTCGCCGAGGCGCGATTTCCGGGGAGCACGCGCCCTCGCGTGTGGTTCGCGACGCCTCGTCGCGAACGTTGGGGAAAGATATTCGACGCGGGGCGCGGCGAATGGCACGCGCGGCGCGTGCGCTACCCTTTGAGTTGATACCAAAACCCGCCTTGTCGCGCCGAAATTAGATGAAGGCGGAAGCGAAGCCAGGTCAGTTTTGGGGACGAGCAACCTGCTTCAATACCAGTTTGTGTCAATACTCCGGACTGACCGTTTATAAAAGGCCGTTGCGATACGGTCGTAGCTGGATTAAACTATGGCCATGAGTACGGTTGCTGAAATTGAAAATGCCTTGCAGGCGCTTCCCGTTCACGACGCGTGGACAGTCGCCGGCTGGCTGCAACATTACCTCGACGAGAAGTGGGACCGGCAGATTGACGCGGACCTGGCTGCCGGCAAACTCGACAAGCTGGCAGAAAAGGCGATTGGAGACTACCACGCCGGACGGGTGAAGCCGCTCGATGAAATCATTGACCAGTCCTGATTTCTGGCGGACTTACGCTTCACTTTCGCCCAACGCCCGCGCCGCCGCCCGCAAAGCCTATCGGCTCTGGAAGGAAAATCCGCAACACGGTTCCCTGCGCTTTCAGAAACGCGGACGTTTCTGGCGGGCGTGTTTTGGCAGCGGCCATCGTGCATTGGCCGTGGCCATCCCGGAGGGATACCTCTGGTTCTGGATTGGCACCCACGACGAATACGAACGCCTGCTTCGCGCACTATAGTATCATGGCAATCGCCATTCGCCACGACCGATATGCAGCAATAATCCCGCGTGTCGCGCCGAAATGAAACGAAGGCGGACGTCGCGCAGCACTTGTAATTGCTGGCGAACGCGGCGTCTTACTCAATCGGCACACCCAAGGCCTTGGCCGCCGCCTGTATCACCTGCTCCTTGGCGGTGCGCTCACGGTCGGACTTCTCCTGGCGCGCCTCGGCAGCATGTTTCAAGAATGATTCTGCGCTGCTCAAAAGGCGTTCGATGTTTTCACGAAATCCCGGCGGGAAGGATGCCGGACTGAAAATCAGCGTTCCATCCTCGACGAAGGCTGGCTGATAAAGACCCAGTTGCTCGTCCGTCTCCAACATCTGCCGGAACTTCTCATAGATTTGCCCGGTCAATTTCGGGTCTGTGGTCATGGCAATACTGTTGTCACCACAGAGTTCTCTGTTGATGGCTTTAATTTTCATGTGGTGGTGATGGTTTTATGACACGATTAGCCGCCACATTTTCAAATCTGTCAAACCTAATCGGAACGGCGCGGGATTTGGACAGAATTAACCGGATGAACAAAACTCAATTCCGCAACATTCTGTCTTTTTGTCTGAAGCATCACGGCAGACGCCAGCGGCCGCGCTCGATGTGCAACAGTAACAAACCGCTTATCTTCGCTTACCCGCCGTGCGCGCGCCCGTCGCGGCAGGTCAGCGCTGATGAGCGCGAATTAGCGGTTAAAACTCTTGGGACAGGAATAATCACTGGCCGGATGCCCCGCCCGCTGGAGCCCATTTTTAGACGTGACAATCAGTTGCTGCCCCTGTCGAATCAAAAACGAAAGGAAAACTATGAAAATAACCAGAGTCATGCTTGGCGTGGTTTCTCTCGGGGCGTTGTTTTGGACTTCGGGATGCGCCACGCTGCATAAATCAGAGGCGGCGGCTCTTCAAGGAACGTGGAAAGGCCAGGAAATTGGCAGCAACGCCGGAGGAACGCGTTACTTTATCATCTCCGGCAACACGCTGGAATTCCAGGGGGCCAATAATGACGATTGGTGCAGGGCAACCTTTACCGTCCGGGCAGACACGAATCCGCATCAGATGGTTGGCACGGTCACTCAATGCCACGCGCCCCAGTACATTGGCAAGACTGCCTGCGCGATCTACCGGGTGGATGGAGACACGCTCACCGTCACGGGATATGAGCCTGGTAATCCCAAAGTGCCCTCCAGTTTCGATGCGCCTGGCGCTCGTCACTTCGTTCTGCAACGGGACTAGCCAAAACGGTTGAAGGTCCGGCGATGAAAGTTGAGGCCTACGGCAAGCGCCAGACACCGCGCATGGTTTGACAGGATTAACAGGAGGAACCGGATGGGAAAAATCCTGCGAATTCTGTCCACCCCGTCAGAGACAGTTTGCGGTCAGCGCCGAGGCGCGATTTCCGGGGAGCACACGCGCCCTCGCGTGTGGTTCGCGACGCCTCGTCCGCGAACATTGGTGAAAGACCTTCGACGCGGGGACGCGTCGAATTGCAGCCGGGGCGGCCGCGCTCCCCATTTTGAGTTGATACCAGAACTCGCCTTGTCGCGCCGCCCTGTCGCGTCGGAGCCGCGCGGAGACGGAAACCGGATGAAGGCGGAAGCGAAGACGGATCAGCTTTGGAGAACGAGCAACCTGCTCGCGATTTATCGGAGTTGGGGCAGTAAAGATTGGATTCACCCCAGGACTCCGTGACGACACGAACTTCGGCAAAAACACGTGTCCCTAGATACAAAGCGATATTTGCCCAAGATGGCCGTTGTAAATCAGGGTGCAATGCTGCAACACATCCCGGCCAATTAGAGCGATCAATCCCTGAACCGCAAGGGGTGCTCCGATGGACATGGGCGCGTTGAATGTCATGGGCAATCCGGTGATTTGAAACTTGGCCGGATAAACATTTGCTTTTGCTGAAGCATGCGAAGCCGAGGCCATGTTCACCACGTTCACCACGGGCAATTGCAGTTTTTGCGCCGCTGCTTCATCAATGCAAGTCGAGCCGGCCCCGGTGTCTATCAGGGCAAGACCCTGAACCGGTGCCGAATGGCTTTTCCTTGTTTTATCAATTCAGAGGCAATTTGATCTGCCAACGAAACCGTCACCTGAACCAGCGGTCCTCGTACCGCCAGTCCAACTTGGGCGGGCAACTGGATGATTTTGCCGTCGGGTGTTTTTCCTTCTGCCTGAAATTGACTATGCAGGATGGGCATGGAGCAGTCCTAACGCGAGAGCCGGGATGTAAATGTCCTTTTCCTCTGGATTCAACTGTCTGACCAAAAACGACTCTGCGCCAAACTTTTTTGCTCCTTCGGTCAAGGCTGTTTCCGCATTGTCAAAAACGCCAATCAATTCACTCCCTTTGACAAGGACGAATTTGCCAAAATGAGCTTTGGTCCAGTTCGTCTTGTTTTCAGCGAAAAACTGCAATTCTTTTTCCAATGCCATAACCACCTATATCTTAATCCCGTTAAACACCCCGTCAATCACCATCATTTCAACGCGACCTGTCCCGCCGAAGTCTGATGAAGGCGGATGACGTGAATTCAATGGTAGGGCAGAGCTGCCGCTCTGCCGGGAATGGCGGCGCAGCAGCACCGCCCTACCGCCAGACAATTTACGGCAAGCGCCATTCGCCACGACCGATGTGGAGCAGCAAACCGAGATCGCGTAACACCTGAAGCTGCTGGCGTATCTTCGCTTTGATGTTTCGATTGTCAGGATGCAACCGTTCAAGCTCGCGCTCGAAAATATAAGCGTCGGCGGTGCTGAACTCTCGCGTAGGAGCCGACGTGAGGAGACTCTGACTAGCTCCTGTCTTTTTAATTAGAGACTCGTCACCTCGTCTCCTACTTTCTACGAGACGACGAATGCCATTCAACACGTCCAGCGTCCAGCCGCGTTGCGCAGTTTTGATTTCGCGGATGGGTTTGAGCCGGGTGTAACGGGCGCGGACTTCCTCCGGCGGGGCAATTACCGTAATTCTCTTAACGATTTTCTTTTCAACAACTCTGTTTAACACGTATATTTTGGGCTGCGCGGACAGGTCCGCGCTTTCAAAGCGGTGACGTGTCCCAGCACTTCGAGACACTTTGCGCGTTTTGAATTCTTCTTTGTGGCCCGGTCTCCGGGTTGCTCATCATCTCCGCGCAATCCGCGTCATCCGCGGTCAAAGAGCAGCGGATCGGGATCAGGATTTAATGCCGGGCCAGACTTCCATGGCCAAAGGCACGGGGATTGCTTCAATGCGACATATTGTCGGATTTCGGTCTGACGCCAGAACCATTTTTGAAAATCACATCATGAAAACCAGAACCCGCATTTTTGTTTGGACACTGCCGGCCCTGCTGACTGTATTGACGGCGCAGGCGCAGGTGGGGCTGACCATCAGCCCGGCCATCACCAGCAACACCTATACCGGCGTCATCACGCTGAACATCACCGGCTTGACGAATACGGAGCAGGTGACCGTCCAGCGCTGGATTGACGGGAATGCGAACGGGGTGATTGATGCCGGCGAGTGGATGATGGACGCGTTTAAGATTTCCGATGGCGGCGCGATGGTCATCGGCGGCGTGACCAATCTCAACGTGCCATTCGACAGCAATTCGGCCACGGGCGCCATCACGACGGCGTTGAATTTTGCGGGGAGCATGGCGATTGAAAACATGACGGGGCATTTTGTTTATGCCGTGACGAGTCCGACCGGCCGTTTCGCGCCGGTGACGGCGACGTTCCAGGTGACGAATGCGGCCTTGAACCAATCCGTCAGCGGGGTGGTTTACAGCAATGACGTGCCCCAGCCTTATGCGGTGGTGGTGGTGCAGGATTTGCAGGCGCAGAATCCGGTTGGCTCGGTGCAGGCGGACGGTGGCGGAAATTATTTTCTGACACTGCCTCCCGGCAATTACGGTTTCATCGCCACGGCGCCCAACTGTTACTTTGACCAAAGCGCCGCGCCAGCGGTGACATTGACGAACGGGGCTTCCGCCACGAACGATTTGTTTTTGACAGGCGGCGGGCCGAACACGATTTCCGGGAATATTTATGACGCGGGAAACAGCAATGGCATCGGCGGATTGCTGGTGACGCTGCAATCCGGCTCCCTGTTTGAAGTCACTTTCACCGATACCAACGGCAATTATTCCGCCGCGGTGACACCGGCATTCTGGAAAATCCAACCCCCCAAGGAACGGCTGGCGCGGCGCGCTTATGTCCTGCCGGAGGCGACGTTTCAAGTGGACGCGACCGCCGGCAGCGTGACCAACGCCAACCTCGCCTTGCCCAAGGGAAACGCCCTTTTTTACGGCCGCATCACCGACAATTTGAACAATCCATTTGCCAACGTGGAGGTGGACGCGAGCACGGACAACAACAGTTACGGCACAAAAGGTTACAGCGATGCCAATGGCGATTACACCGTCGCGGTTCTGGGGGACCTGATCAATTATTGGAATTGCAACGTGAACAGCGGAACAGGCACCCCCATTGGCGGCTATATTCTGAATGCGTTTCAGAGCACCACGAACGCTCCGAACCAGGTCAATTTGCAAAACTTTGTCGCCCTGCCCGCGACGGACACCATCACCGGCCACGTGCAAAGCAATTCCGGCACAAACATAATTGGCGTCGAGCTCGCGGCCAATGCCGTCATTGGCGGCAATAATTATCAGACGCTCGACGGGACGACGGATGGTTCGGGAAATTATTCGCTCGCCGTCGCCCCGGGACAATGGTACGTGGAATTTATCACCGGCGGCGACGATTCCGGCAATCTTGACGTGCAAGGATACGTTGACATTTCCGCGCCCCATATCGTGAACGTTCCGCCGACGAACGTTGTGCTGAATATCACGGTTTATCCCATCGGCACCCCGTTCATCACGTCGCCGCAGCGCTTCGGCTCCCAGCAATTCGGGTTCACCATCAATGGCGCGACGAACGTGACTTACACGGTGCAATACTCGACGAATCTGGCTTCGGGGTGGTCGAATCTGTTATCGCTGACGCTTACCAACAGCATGCTTCCAGTCGTGGACTTCAACGCAACCAATAGTTCACGCTTTTATCGCGTGCAAATGAATTAGAGCCTCTGCAATAGAACCGTGGCCGCAGGCTTTGAGCCGGCGCCCGGCGCGACTTAAAAGTCGCGGATACACTCACGGTGAAACCGCTCTCAGACGGGTTAAATTCTCCAACGCGGGGGCGCAGAAAATGCGGAGATCTGCGTAATCTGCGGATGGTCTGGCTGTGTGGCGGTGATTAAATCTGTGTTTCATCTGTAACCATCTGTGGCCCGGCCTTTGAAGGTCAATTCGGCTATGCCGGATTTATCGAGTTCGCCCAGACCGGCTTTAGAATATCGAACACCCACCAGTCTTCACAGTGCTTCGCTCCGGTGAGACAACGAACATCGAATCAAAACTCAAAGGCCGCAAAGAGGCTTAGCGCGGCTGACGCCGCAACCCAAGTAGCGCAGACAGTCTGTCTGCTGTATCGCCCGTCCTCCGTAGCAATACTGCGGAGGGTGGACGGATTGGTAATCCGCAGGCGCCACCCGCTTCGGACGCCCGGTCGACCGCCAGTCGGCGACACGGCAGATTGCCAACCTGCGCTACGCGAAAGCATTGCGCCGCCTCAAAGTTGCACAAAAAACAAATTTCTCGAGTTAGTAGTACAGAAAGATTTTAACCACCAATTCACGCTTATCAGCGCTGACCTGCCGCGACGGGCGCGAGCACGGCGGGTAAGTGAAGATTAGCGGTTCACCATAACGCTTTTCTTTTCCCGTCACCCGTCACCCGTCACTCGAAACTCTTTCAGGCGGTTCAGGCGCCGGGTCCGCTCACCAAGGCCTGAAGATCTTTTAGTCCCAGGTCCAGATCCTTTCTCAGGGAAGCAACCTGTTGGTCGCGCAGGGCCGCGGTTGCCGCATTGTCCTTCTCCGCGGGCGCCAAAATTTTGTCTTGCCCCATTTCGATCACATAATCGTTCGGACCCATTCCGCCGAAGTCCACAAATTTATCATAATTGGCCTTGGCGGTTTTGGTCCGTGCCTGCATTTGCAGGGCGGCCGTTTCGCAGATGTCGTTGATGCGCTTGAACGTGGCCAGAACACCCAGAATCGCCTGCCTGGCTCCGGACTCGGGAAGTGCGTCAACCAGTTTCGCCACTGCCGATTGCGTGGCCGCATAATTTTGCTGGTAGCCGTCGAAGGTTAGCGTGTTGTCGGGCAAGGCGCATCGCAGCGCCTGGAGTTGCATGAGCGCCGAGATTGCCTTGTCGGGGTGTGTTGCCTTGTCCTGGTATAGCTGCAAGGCCTGCTCGGCTTTTTCCCTGGCCTGTTGAGCGCTCGAGAGTTCACGCGTCAACTCATCAATTTTCTGCTTTTGGGCTTCGAGCTGGTTGTTTTGGCCTTCGAGCTGGTCGTTGAGCGACTTCAATTCATGGGCGGCCGCTTCGACCCTTTTCTGCGCTTCATCCAACAGGCCTTTCGCGTCCCGGGTGGAAGCCGGTTGTGATGCTGGCGCCCCTGGCGCGACCTGGTTGCTGGACTCTTGCAGCTGCTGCTCCAGCTGTTGCACGCGCGCTTTGAGGTCGGCATTCTCCGACGCCAGATTCTTATCCGTTTTTCCGCAACCGGACACCAGAACCGTAACGATTATGAACAACGCAAAGACAAGGAAGTATCTGGTCTTCATGGTTTCGACATTGCTCCCCGTCGGGCCTCGTGTCCAGAGGAAATTGACGCATGGCGCGGCCAGCCGCAACCCAAGTAGCGCAGACAGTCTGTCTGCTGTATCGCCCGTCCTCCGTAGCAATACTGCGGAGGGTGGACGGATTGGTAATCCGCCGGCACCACCCGCTTCGGACGCCCAGCCGACTGCCAGTCGGCGACACGGCAGGTTGCCAACCTGCGCTACGAGAAAGCATTGCGCCGCCTCAAAGTTGCGCAGGAAAACAAAATTTCTCGAGATAGTAGTACGGACGACACGGATTTTTGCCGCACCTGTCGCGCCGGAGTCCGACGAAGGCGGAACGAGGCGCAAAAGGCACAAAAACTTGAACAGAAGGAAACGGAGGGAACGAAGAAATTTTTCCGAAATTCGTCGGGGTCTTTGTTGCCTTGGTTATCTTCTGTAAAGAATTCAACTGTTCTGCTCCGCGAATCTCCGCATCTTTGCGGCTCTGCGCCTTTGCGTTAAATCAGTTTGCGCGTTTTGCGACTTTTGGCGGCCACGAATTTTCATCCGCGTCATCGTGGCGCGATGACCCTACCTCCAGTCGAAGACGGTTTCGGCGTCCAGATATTTCCAGGCTTTCCCCTTCCTGATGCGGGGGGTGGTGCGCCCGGTGTAGAACAGGATGTGGTTCGGACTGTCCTTTTCCACGATAAAGACGAGCGGATTGACCAGATGCGCGACCAGCGCGCTGGCCGGTTCCATCCGGATCTCTTCCACCGTCCGTCCGTTCCGCACGGATGCCGCGGTCTTGGCGAGGCGAAACGCAAAGGTCCGCTCCCATTCCAGGGAAACAAAACGGAATTTGACGGGGTCGCCCCGCATCAACACATCCCAGTGGGCCATCATGAACGGATACACCGTGTCGTCAAACACGGTGTCGGGCGGGAGGTTTTGGGCTTTGCTCTTCGGGGGAGTCAGGCCGGGCCCGTAACTGATGAAGAGTTTTTGCCGGCCCGGGTTTTTGGGGTCGGGTTCAATCCGGACGGCCCCGGAGACCCGGGCCTGGAATTCCTGCATCTGAAAGGAAACGAGCCGGTTCGATTCATAAACGACCGTTTCCAAGGCGACCAGGGAACCGTTGGTGCCGAAAAATTGACGTTCGACGTTGACGATGGAATTGGAACGCGTGGCGGTCCGCCGGAAAGTGTAAAGAGCTTTTTTCCGGTCCGACCCGATTTCGTAAAGGGTGGCGGTGAACAGTTTGGGTTCGGCATAATCGTAAGCTGCGAGCGGTGTCGGTGGCGCAGGGTCGGCGGCAAAGGCCGCCGGGAGGGCGGACAGCCAGAGCGCGACCAGCACGAACTGGCAAGCGGCTAAAATGAGGCTGACAGAGAATTGTTTCATCGGTTCGAAACCCGGCCACAGAGTATCATAGATTTTCCGGCAAACAAAAAGCAGGGGGTTTTTACGCGAATTACGCGAATTGCCGCTGATTTTTCCTGAGAAATTTCATTCGTGAAAATTTGTGTAATTCGTGTCAAAAGTTTTCGGTTTGCGTGTGTTGCGTCTTTTGGCGGCCAGGAAAAACTTGAACAGAAGGCAACGGAGGGAACGAAGATATTTTCTTTTTGATTGGTAGGGCCGAGCTGCCGCTTGGCCCGGCTGCGCGGCAGCGCAGCCCCACCATAAATCCGTGTCATCCGCGGTTAAGGCCGGGCACGTGTCTTGCTTTTCATTCGGCTGGATTGTTTGGTCGTAATGAAACGTCTTGTTGCACCGGTTCTTGTCTGGATGTTGTACACTTCCCTGCTGTACGCCGCGAATGAACGCATCAACCAGGAAGGGCGCATCCTCGGAACCCTGCCCGTCGTCACCAATGCCATCCTGTTCGATACGTCAAATGCCGATGCCGTGGTGTCCGCCATGCAGATTTTCCCGGTGACCAATCCGTGGAACGAATGCATTTCCAACCGGCCGGTGCTGGTGAATTCGGACGCGATGATTGCCCAAATCATGACGAACCTTTCGGCGAGCCGGCGGACGTTGATTGCGTTTCAGGAGATGAATTTCGTGCTGGTGCCGGACTCGCAGATGCTGGTGTCGAACAATTTCGTGGATTACCCGGATGAGTCGGATTTGAACGGCGGGGTTTATCCCTACGGTTTGTATCCGACGCCGACGAATCAGCCCATCGAAGGCTGGCCGACGCAGACGGGCGGGCAGACGTTGCTGCAATGGCAGACGAACAACGATGGCAGCGACCGGCATTCCATCGCCGTGCAGCCCGGCGCAGGTTTTAGTTTTGAAACGTGGGAGGCATTGCGGGTGGGGACAAACTGGCAGGCGGCCAACGGCGCGATTTTCAATCTGAACACAAACAGGCTGCGGTCGGCGGGCTGGACTTCGGGCGACGCGGCAGGTTTCCCGATGTTCTCCGCACTGGTGCGTTATGACGAGGCAGAGCGTGGCATGGTGGAGCACGCGTGCCGGCTGGTCGTGGCGCAATCGCGGTACAATACCTACATTTATCCGGCCACGCATTATGCCGCGCCGTCGGGCAACACGAGCACGAACCTGCCAGCGATGGGCCAGCGGCTGCGGCTGAAGGCGGCCTTCGTGATTCCCTCCGGCTGGACGAAGGAGGAAAAGGCGGTGCTGCTGGGTTTGAAGAAATACGGCGCGATGGTGGCCGACAACGGCAATTTCTTTTCAATTTCAGTGACGCCGGATGACCGCTGGCCGGCGAATTGTTTCAACGATTTCACGAGCATCAGCATCACGAATTTCGAGGTCATCCAGACGACCGGGACGAACGGTGGCCCGCGGTCGCCGGGCGCGCCGGTGGCGAATGCCGGGCCGGACCAGACGGTGCCGTCGGGCGTGCCGGTGCCGTTGTCGGGCGTGGTGGTTTTCAGCAACTCAACACCGGTGATTCAATGGACGATGTATTCCGGGCCGGGCACGGTCACCTTTGGCAATGCCGCGCTGACGAACACGACGGCGATGTTCAGCGCACCCGGGGTTTACACGCTGGAGTTGAGCGCCGCCGACGGTGTCCACGCCGTGGCTTACGACGCGGCAGTGTTCACCGTGACAAACGCCATCAACGTGTCCATCGCGCGCACGGGCACGAATGTGAGCCTGAGCTGGACGGGCGGAACGGCGCCGTTCGTGGTGGAACGGGCGGGGGCGTTGCCGGCGGGTTCATGGAGCGACGTGGTGACGACAAGTTTGCAAAATGCGTCCGTGCCCATGACGAACGCCGCGGCGTTTTTCCGGATACAAGGGCAGTGACGAGTGACCAGTCTTCGCTCCCATCCTTCGCTTGGCTTCGGAGGACAGGCAGAAGCTTCGACCTGGCAAGCAAGTGACGCGTGACGGGTGACAAGGACCGAAAGGCCAAAACGCCGAACATTCAACATTCAACGCTCAACTCTCAACCAGCCTTAACCGCAGAGAACGCAGAGAACACAAAGAATTTTTTGCCGCACTTGTCGCGCCGAAATTTAATGCAGGCGGAAAAAGGCACAAAAGGCGCATCCGCCTGCGCCGCAGGCTGCGGCGGACAGGAAGGACGCCAAGGTTTTCTTTTTGATGGGTAGGGACGGCTGGCCGGCACGGTGTCAGGACATGGGTAACACTTCTGCCGAGAGGTGTCGGACTGGAAATACAAATGGCAGGGTTGAGTTTCGCTGAAGGTTTACTTCCCGAACAGGGGGCGATGACGTTGGTCACGGTGCTGAGCACGGCGATCGGCACATGCATCCCCGGCTGGTCGCTCCATTCAATCCAGGTGAAGAATGCCGCGTTGCAACGCAGTGGTGGTGGCCTGGGTGCGGTCGCTGGCTTTCAGTTTCGTGAGAATATGGCCGACATGAAGTTTGACGGTGACTTCGGCGATCCCGAGCGCGCCGCCAATTTCCTTGTTGCTTTTGCCTTTGGCGATGAGTTTCAGGACTTCAGTTTCGCGCGCGGTGAGTTCGGTGCGGGTCATGCGTTCGGCGAGACGTGCGCCGATGGCGGGTGAGATGCAGCGTTCACCGGAGTGAACACCACGGATGGTCTGGATCAAATCGTCACGCGCGGCGGTTTTGAGCAGGTAGGTGCGCGCGCCCGCTTGGATTGAGCGGTAGATGTCTTCTTCCCCATCGTGCGTGGAAAGCATGATGATGACCGCATCGGGAAATTCTTTGCAGATAACGCTGGTCGCTTCAACGCCGCTCATGCCGGGCAGCTTCAAATCCATGAGGACGATATCCGGGTGGTGTTTCCGAAAATATTCAATGGCCAGCAGGCCGCTGGACACTTCGGCTTCAACAACCATGTCCGGCTCGATGTTGATGGAACCGGCAAGACCTATGCGGACGACGAAATGATCGTCCACAACCAGGATGCGTATCTTTTCTTTCATCGGGGGGGATTCTGTTTTGAATCGAGGTTCGGTTCGGTGTGGCTCGGTGAATCATTTGTCGCCACATCGGTGATGAGGAGCAGGATTTCCGTGCCGTGTCCGGGCCGGCTGGCCAGAGAGAAACGCGCGCCGATTTTTTCGGCGCGTTCCCGCATATCAAGCAAACCAAAATGTCCGCCGGTCGCCTGGCCGACCGTGAGCACATCAAAACCGTTGCCGTTGTCGTGGAAGCGGAGCTGGACTTGTGATGATTCGTATCTTAAGGCCACGCTGATGTTTTTTGCTCCGGAATGTTTGAGTGCGTTGGCCAATGCCTCTTGCGTGACGCGGAGGATATTGTGTTCGATGACGGCGGGAAGTCTGCGCGGCACGCCGGTGGATTGAACGGTGATTTCGACGCCTGAAGCCGTGGAAAGGGGCGCGGCCATTTCGGTTAATGCCGCGGCGAGATCGCAGTTCTCGAGCAGGTGTGAGCGCAAATCCCACACCGAACGGCGGGCTTCGGAAAGACTGCGACGGGACATATTGCGAGCGAGCCCAAGCAATCGGCGCACGGCCTCGGGCGAGCCGTTTAGCTGCGCTTCCACGGCATCCAGCTGTATCGTGATGGCGGCAAGTTCCTGTTCCAGTGTGTCGTGAAATTCGCGCGCGATACGATCACGCTCTTCGAGAACGCCCGCGCGCCTGACTTTTTCTTCAATGATCCGGGTTTGCCGGCGGACGCGGCGGCCGAGAACGACCACCCAAACTACACCGGCGAGCAGAATAAAAGTCATGATACCGAGCGTCCAGAGCAGGCGGGGCAAGGTCCACCAGGGAGGTTGCCGGATGACGGCTACATCGGCATAGGATCGCAAAAGAATCTGAACGGACTCGGGCGGCGAGTAAAGAATACGGGACGATATTTCCCGCGACTGCGCGACGCCTGGAACCCATTTGCCTGGCGATTGGGCGACGAACACCCCGGTCAGCGCAATCTCGCTGCCAAGCTTCAGGGCTTTGAAGTGTTCGTCGGCATGAGGGTTTTCGATGTTCGCCGTAAATATTGAATTGGAAGATTGCAAAACCAGGGTTTGTCGCCCCGCGCTTTCAACAAGATTCATCAGGGTGGCTTTCAGATGGACGAGCACGCCTGTAAGATCCTCCGGAGCGTTCAACAGGGTTTCCAAGTCAGCCGGAACTGGCAAAGGCGGTTCGCCATGGCCAATGAATTGAACCGTGGCATCCTCCAAGCTCGGAACGTATTGCCCGATCGCGGAGTAGCCCAAAGCCATAACCCGGTCGCCTGGAACGAGCCTGGCCGTTTGCGCCACCTGTACAAAAAGACCACTCCCTTGGTTCTGGATGAAAAGGTTGCCATCGGCTTTTTGCAACGTCACAACTCCGCTGATCTTCACAAGGTTGCCGTAATAGCCGCCGGAATTGAACTGGGCCAAATTGGCGATGGATACCTCTTTTGGTTGCTCGGAGGAGGGCTGTTCGACGACTACATCAGCCAGGCTCGAAACTGCCAGCCAAGGAACGCGCAATTGACGTCTCATATTGTATCTGGAATAGCAAACGCCACGCAGACGAATGGTGGTGTTTATTAACTTCCTGGCGTCAGATTCATTGAGATCTTTGACGTACGTCATGATCCGCTGCCCGTTCATGGCGAGGTTTAGATAATGTCTTCCATCGAGAGTAGTGACTGACCGAACGACCCCGCTCACTTCTATCCACTGGCTATCCTCCAAACCAGTAAGCAATTGATCAATGGAGACTTGGCGTGGAACAGGCAATTGCGCCTTTCCCAAAACACGAATGGCCGACGCTTTAACGATCGGAGCGTAGTCTCCTTTGCCACTGACGCCTACTACTTCAATCTCCTGGCCCGCAGCGATGTTTGTGCTGATGTTTGGAGCGACAAGGACAAAGATCCCGGCAGTGACATCCTGAAAAAATAAATTGAACAGCGGCGCGTCGTAGTAAGTCACGACGCCGGACATCCTGACTATAAGATTCTTTCCAGCAGTCTCCGGATCCAATTCGCGGACTTGTTGAGCGTTCGTCAAGCAGATCAAAGCATTTGCCGGCTGGGCCAAAAGCAGTTTCGCAGGAAACAGGACCAGCATTAAAACCGAAAGCCGGAACATTCGGAAGATCGCGGCACTGGGTCGGTCGGCAAACGGTTTGATGAAGCCATTTGCCATTTCAAAACTTATGACTTCACTCAAACCCGATTTGTTATAAAAGCGCATTTCACGCCGAACATTATTGGGATTATTGGACATTTCAATGTGGGATAAAAGATATACTTAAGTATTGCTTGAGAGCACAACCAATACCTCCGTGACTGGAAAGCGGGACATGTGCTAATTTCACGTCGTGCCCCAATAATCACAACCTGGTATGTTTAAACATTTCCTATGAAATCCATTAAACAATTGTTAATCGTCTTCGGCATTGCAGGCGCGGTATCCGCTGCGACAGCCCAAACCACCAATATTATTCTTCAAACCGACTTCGACGGTGATGCTGGTGAAGGGAATTTTAACAATGACTATGGATATTGCGTTGCCGGCTCGTCCGCCGGCTCGGTTCTCGCGGGTTATTCTGGCGGCCTCACGGCGGGTGCTGGCGTGGGCGGCACTTTCGCCAATTCCATTTCGCCGGATTATACGCTGCTGCCGAGCGACCCGAACTGGACGTCCCCGTCTCTCGCTTACGTTTATGCAGTCGTGGGAAACGGCACACAATTCGGAGGCCCGATGGCACCCCTTACGCCGACATCAGTTCTGGGCTCGTTTATCTTGAGCGCTGATGTTCAGGTTTCAGGATTGCTGCCCGGTCTGACCAATGCCGATGTCACCATTAGTAAGGTCCAATTCTTTGACAGTGGTAACAATGTCATTTTTGACTTTACCGGGGATGCCGGCTATGTCGGCTCCAATTTTGTTCATATTGCCGTGCCGTTGTCGTCGTTGGCTTACGGCGGCGCGAATGGCGGCGACGCCACCCACCCCGTCAGCGATTTTACGAACGCGGCGGTCGTCGGCTCAATTGCTGCTTTTACCGTCGAATTCGCGGTGGAGGGTCTTCCCGTGGGAACCATCGGCGGCAATCCTCTGATCTCACCGCCTTATGGATTCACCGACACCGGAGTGTTGAACGTTGATAATATCGAATTGATCCAGACGGGGAATACGGTTCCCACGCCAACACAGGAACAACTCATCTGGCAGGCCAACTTTGACAACACATTTCCTGGCGGTGGGGGCTACGGCTTTCATTATCGCGATGGCGCTGACAATGCCACCGGAACTTTGACTACGAATCTGACAGGTGGAGTTGGTGGCAGCGCCTCGCTCGAATATACGGTGAACCTTTCATCTTGGAGCAGCACTCCGCCCGCTTCCTATTCAGGCTTTGGCGTGGGCGCGACGGAAAATCCGCTTCCTTACGTACTGACCTCTAGCAACAAAGCGTTGTATAGAGTGTATGTTTCAGCCAAGGCGGGAGGGATTCTTAGCGGAGCCAGTACCAACATTCCGGCTGTGATGGACCTGTTATTTTCTGTTCCGCCCGGCGCCGAGTCTCCGTCAAACACATCGCAGGCTGTAGTATTTGATCTTGTTCCAGCATTAACGCTGACGACCAATTGGCAATCATTCGTTTTTGACGGGGCCTCCAGTCCGATAGGGGTAAACAACGGTGGTTCGCAGGCCCTGTTTAACCAGTATGTTTCGCGGGTTGACCAGATGCAGGTGCAGGTTACAGCCCAAGGTAATCCTAATGTTGCAACGATATTTGGTTACGACAGCAATAATACTATTGACATTGATAACATCAAAGTGGTGGAACTTGTCCCGGGCTTGCCGCCCGTATCTGTGACCAATACGGCGGGCCAGATTAAAGTTTATTGGACAGATCCGACCACCGGAGGTACTGCTCAACTACAAAGCGCAACCAACGCAGCCGGCCCTTATATCAACGTGCCGGGAGAGGGTTCAGGCGCGAATTCTCCCTACACCGTTCCGGCTGGGCCGGCACAACAGTTCTTCAGAACCATCTGGGTTCAATAAACTCTAAACGTGAACAGAACAGTTTTTCTGCCAAGAGCAGTCAGCGGCTGTGTTGGGATTATGCCCTTCTTGTTTGCCGGGGAAGAGCATGCGCAAAACATTTTGAACAATCCAGGTTTTGAGACGGGCAGTTTTAGCAACTGGACGACCTTCGAAGAGAACCTTCATCGCAGGCGGGCCTTCACCTTGATTGAACTGTTGGTGGTGATTGCCATCATCGCGATTCTAGCCGCAATGTTGCTGCCGGCGTTATCGCAAGCCAAAGAGAGGGGAAAGCGAATTGCCTGTGGCAACAATCTCCGGCAGATCGGGATTGGCATGACGGTTTATGCCGGCAATAACAATGATTATGTCGTTTCGGCGCTACCGGCCCTCACTAATGCCCCCCCTACCACACCGCAGACGTTTAACCAAACCGCCATTAACCCGCCGGAAGCAAATATGGCCAAGGATGTCAACCTGGATGTGACAGACACCAATACCGCTTCAATCTGGTGTTGCCCGGACCTTTTAGATTATGGGACATCCTACAACGCTAACCCCGGCGGAACGGGAGGGGCTCAATGGCAAATCGGTTATCAATATTTTGGCGGCATCTATTGGTGGTGGAACAGTTGGTATCCTGGTGGCTATATTCCGTCGGCCAGTCCAATAAAGTTGGCCAATTCCAAAGCGACTTGGGTGCTCGCGGCGGATTTGATTTGTAAATATACGGGAGGCACTGGAAACCCGTGGGGGGCGAGCACTGGCGGTTCCGTTGCCCACCAGCGGCCAGGCGCGCAATTCCCGAACGGCGGCAACCATCTGACGATAGATGGTTCCGTGCACTGGATCAAATGGGAGAATACTTTGGCAATCACGAGTTTTGCATCTGGCACCTACAAGTACTACTTCTATCAAGATGACCTTGGCTCGATTAATCCTCTCATCATTCCGAAGTTACAGCCAGTTCCATAACCAATCGTTGGATGTGGACGGTCACTAAACAAAACACGACTGTTGGGAACTGGCTGGAAAAACATTCTAAACTGAACGCGCCCAACAGTCGTGTTTTGCCGGGCATTCACGATGAATTCCAGTTCGTAATGGACTCGCTCGCGCCCGCTCGCCCGGTCCTCGCGGACCTTCACCTTCGGTCAAATTCCTTTCGCCGCTTCCCAAGCGGCTCAAGTCGTGTCAAAGGATTCGGTTTGCGCATTTTACATCTGTTGGCGGCCAGGAATGAACTTGATCAGAAGGAAACTCCGACCGGTCGCGAGCAGGCGGAGGAAGCAGAGATATTTTCTTTTTTTCTTCCTGAAGGTCTCTGTTATCTCTGTTTGCTCCTGTTAAAAATCCGTCAGCGTCTTTGTTGCCTTGGTTAGCTTCTGTTAAAAAATTCCTCGACTCGGCGTCCTCGGCAGCTCCGCGTTTAAAGTCAGTTCTGTGCCTTTTGCGCCTCTTTGCGGCCATGAATTTTTATCCACGTTCATCGGCGTCCATCCCGCCTTCATTCCATTTCGGCGCGGCAAGCCGCGGTAAATTTCGGTTTGCCTTTTTCGCCGGGAGGGGAATCATTCGGGCAAGCACTGCCTCAGATCCAAATACGGATAAATTTATGGAACCGACAATCCAACGGCCTTCAAAGTTAAGAATCGTCCTCACGTGGCTGCTCATGGTGGGGGCGATCGCGATTCTGGCAGTGTTGGCGTTCTGGTGGAATCATCGCCCGATGCCGGCGGGGGAAGCGGTGGAGGAACCGGCGGGGGTCGTCGTGCATTCCATCTTCTCACTGTTCGTCGGGGGATTTTTCCTGGTGTTGGGCGTGGGGAGCTACCTGTCGGTGATATTCAGCGATTGTTTCACCTTCAATTTCCGCCAGCCGGTCTGGGGCGCGGTGAAGACCAGGAAATTTATCGCCAACATCATCGTGACGGTGCTGCTGGCGCTGGGCGCGGGCTTTATGCTGGCGGCGTTCCTGGGGCCGATGTTGACGGCGCTGGGTTTGGATGCGGGGATGGCCAATATGCTGCCCGTGATGCTGATGGTTGTCGGGGTGCAGATTGTACAGTTGTGGGTGCTGATCTGGTCGCCGGTCGAAAAGCGAATCATCATAAAACGGCTGGCGGCGCTGGGCATCACGCCCGCGCAATGGCAGTCCGCAGCACTGGTCGGGTTGTCGAATCCGGCGAGCGGCCTGGCCAAACGGTTCGGTGCGATTGAAGAGGACATGGGCGCCTTGTGGGTCGAGCCGGAACTGTTGATGTACCGGGGCGATAATGAGCAGTTCGACCTCACGCGGGCGCAACTGGCGCAGATGGAACGCAAGGCCGATAACCGGAGCACGTCGGTGCTCGGTGGCATCGCGCATGTCATCCTGCATGTCAGGGTGCCCGACGGCAGCGTCCGCCAAATCCGCCTGCATACGGAGGGGCAATGGACGATGGGACAAAAGCGCAAGGCGATGGATGCGCTGGCGGAGGCGATTGCCGGGTGGCAGCGCGGGAGCCGGTGATTTGGGTCTCGGGTTTGGGGTCCAGGCTCTCGGGTCTTGGCTTTAGCCTTAGCCGGAACGATTCAGTTGGACAGTCATTTTGAGTAGGATTGGCGGGATCATGCTTGCAGCGAGGCAACTGCATTGCAGTTGGGCAAAGCCGTGAGTTTGGTCAGGATTTCGCGCCACCAACTTTGCTGGGGCTGGCCACGCACCGCCAGTTTGAGCGTGGGTTTGCCACGCGCGCGACTCCACACCGCCGCCCGGCCAAACAACCGCCAGCGCAGTGTGTTGAGCTCGCATTTTTCCAACTGGCCCAATCGCCGTTGCAACAGCACGCACAAGTTGTAAGCGGGGATGGCGAGATGATGCATGGCCTCGGTGCCCCAGAAATTGTCCACGCACAGCCGTTTGATGCCAAACTGCCCGCCCAGTTCCTTGATGCGGTTTTCGAGGTCGGCCCGACCATTGTATTGGCGCCAGACATTCAACGCATCCACGCTCCCGGGCAGGTTGGTGGCCAGCGCTTGAAACCGATAGCCCGGAACCTCCAGCAAGGTCTTGCCGCCAGCCTCCGGACGTTGCTCGATCCGCTGACGAATCACGATCAAACGCCGTCCCGGTTGGTCCAGTTCCACTTCCTGCACCTCCAAGCCCGGAACTTCGGTTCGTTGCCACTGCGCGTCATCATGCCGGCACCAGCTTTGAACCTTCTGCGTCAGCCGCGCCACCAGAATAAATTTCAATCCCAGCCCTTGGGCCATATTTTGCACACTCCCCTCGCCAAAACCCGCGTCGCCGCGCAGCAGCTTGATCCGCAGGTGCGCCGGCAGGCCGGCCACGGTCTGACGCAAAAACTCCGCCGCGCCATTGGCGCAAGGACTGTCGCCCCGGCGCAACCAGTAGTTGGCGATAAGTTTGCTTTCGGCCAAAGCGGCGATCAGCGGCCGATGGCACGGCTTGAGTCCCTGCCGGGTATAACCGACGGCCACGCCCTGTTGATGGCCATCCTCGTGCAGCAGTGCCCACGAATCCAGGTCCAGCGTGTAACCTTCTTTCAGTGAAGGCAGACTGTCCGCGGCCCGGCGATGCAGGACGTTCAAAGCATTGCCTGTCTTTTGACCAAACACGTCGAAGAACCGGCTCAAGGTGGATTGGCTGGCGATGGCTTCGACCCCCAGCACCTGGCTCAACGCCGGATCACTTTGCAGCCAAGCTACACGGGAGAGCTTGTCGGCGCCGCAGAGAATGCCCCCGACATATCCCAGCGCCACATCCGTGGGATCGTAGGCGTTGGGACTGGTCGGACAATGCGGCAAGACTTCCCGCAATTGCCGGCGAAAACGCTTCTGATGCAGAAAGTGCGACCACACGACCATGCCGCCATGCGCCGTCAAACGCTGATCGGTAAACGAAATCCGAATGGACGAAGTGTGATCTTTGGTGTCAATTGGCAGGCGCACCGTTTGGTCCGCCTCCCGCCGAGGCTCGTAAGCTTGTGTTGGGTTCATCACCCCAAGCCCGCCAAACGGTGTTCACTCTTTCAAGCTGAATCGTTCCGGCTTAGGATGTTTCCGTTCCAGCCCTTGTCACCTGCCCGCCGTGCCGAAGCTTCTGCCTGTCCTCCGAAGCCGGGTGAAGGATGGAAGCGAAGGCTGGCCACCTGCCACTTCGCACCCGGTCCCTATGGCGCTTGTTCGAGCAGCTTGACGAGTTCGTTCGGATGCGAGCGCTGAATGTTGTGGTCGCTTTCGATGATGTGCGTGGTCCAGCCGCGCGCCTTCGCGCGCTGGTAAAGACGGTAGAAGTCGCCCTGTTCCGGCAGGCGGCCCTTGCCCACGGCAAGGATGTAGGTGGTGGGCAATTTTTGGGCGACGGCCTGGTTGGTCAGGATGATGGGTTCGCTGAAAGTTTTGTCCGATTGCGGAACGTCGTGCGGTGGCGGCGTGTTGTTCGTGACCCAGGTCGGAATCACGAAGCCGTCTTTGACGAAATGTTTGCTCGAGCGGGGACGAATGTCGTTTTCGCGTTCGCCGTTTTCAGGCAGCAGGGCGTCAATGTAAACGACGCGCTTGATGCGCCCGGGCACGCGGTCGGCCACGCCGGTGATGACCATGCCGCCGTAGCTGTGGCCGACGAGGACGACGTCGTGCAAATTTTCCCAGAGGATGACGTTGACGATGTCCTGAATGTGCGTGTCGAGGTCAATGTTCGTGCTGCTGAGGTTGGAATGTTCACCGAGACCGGTTAGCGTCGGGCGATAAACGATGTTGCCGTCGGCGGTGAGCAAATCGTCCATGTGTTTCCAATCCCAACCGCCGCCCCATGCGCCGTGCACAATGACATAGGTGGATTTTTTGCCGGTGGCGGTGTGCCGCGACGCAGAGGGAGAGTTCGTTTTGCACCCGGCGAATGTGGTGAGGCAGGCAAGCGCCAGGGCCAGATGGATGAATTGTTTCGCGCTCATTTTTGTCGTGGAAAGGCGGGGGGATGCTGACGCGATGTTTGCTGCTGTTCAAGAATATTTCAATGTGATGAGTTACGGCGCGGAATTGGAGTGGTGGAGAGTTGGGTGTTGAATCGGCAAAATCTCATTACTCCAGTACTCCAACACCCCGTTTTTGTCCGCGTCATCCGCGGTCTGAAATTTTTGTGCCTTTTGCGCTTTTGAGCGGCTACGAAATTAAAATGCGGGGTATTTTCTTGATTCAGGACGGATTGGTGGTATTATGAGCGCGACCGGTAACACCAACAAGAAGCAGTCCAATAAAAACAGTCACAATCCATTTTCTTCTGGGCTGCCTTGCGCTCGGCGCGGTCCTCGACATTTCACCGGTCGCGGCAGCCCAAACCCGGACCCTGCGCATCGTCACTTACAACATTGAGGATGATATCAACGGCGCCACCACGCCGCTCCCGGGTTTGATTGCCCCGCCCACCAACCCCGGTAATGTGCAGGCCGGCGGGGTGCTGGAGGGGATTGGGGAAGAGATTCTGGGCAGTGACCCGGCCCAGCCGCTCGACGTGCTCGCCTTGCAGGAGACGACGAGCAACCCGATTACCGTCGCCCCCATCGTGAACGGCTTGAACTCGTTCTACAACGCGCCCGGCATGTATGCGATGAGCACGTATCAGGGCACGCAAAACGGGAGCAACGGCGACGGAAACGGTCCCAATGCCATGGTCTATAACACCACCACCGTGCAGCTCCTCGCTTCGGCGGGAGTCGGCACACCGGAAGGCTCGACGAACGGTGAATACCGGCAGGTGGTACGATACGAGCTTGCGCCGGCCGGGATGACGCCCACGACCACGAACGAGTTTTACCTTTATGTGAGCCATTATAAATCCGGCACGACTTCCACCGATTTGACCAACCGCAACGGCGAGGCCAGGATCATCCGCAATGACGAGGCGAACAATTTGCCCGCTAATGCCCGGGTGCTTTATGTGGGCGATTACAACGTGGACAACAGCGGCGAGGCGATGTATCAGACGATTTTGTCCAACACCGCCCCGAACGGCATTCATCAGGGACAGGGCATTGACTCGCTGAATCCGACGAACAATCCCAATATCAACTGGAGCGCCAGCACCACCGCCACCAACATTCTCGTCATGCTTACGGAAGAAGATTACGAACTGAGATACCGCGACGATTTGCAGGTGATGACGACCAATGTTTATTATGGTGCGCCGGGCGGATTACAATATGTTCCCGGCACCTACCACACTTTTGCCAACAACGGCACTACGGCTTACTCCAACAGCGTGAACAACGGCACGGACACCGCGCTGAACAACGATCTGGCATCGGGCGCGCCCATCAGCGCAGCACAACTTTATCTGGACCTCACCAACGCGAGCGATCACCTGCCCGTGGTGGCCGATTACACCATCCCCATTACCGTGCCGGCGCCGGTGTTCCAATCGGTGACTGCGACGGGCGGTATGGTGACGTTCACCTGGAGCGCAGTGGTCAGTGTTGGCTATCAACTGCAATACAGTACGAATCTGGTCCAAGGCACCTGGAGCAATTTGGTGAGCGCCGTCACCGCGACCAACCCCGTCATGTCCGCTGCCGATGCCATCGGGCCGGACCCGCAGCGGTTCTATCGCCTGCTGGTGCCATGACGTTGAAGGACGATTTGCCGCGAAAGACCCGCCGCGCGCGATACAATTTCACGTCCCCAAATCATCAACCGCCGTCGCTCGTAATGATTGGGGTCACAGCTTCGAACGACAACATTGTGCTCGTCACACATCCTGGCGCGCACTCTGGTGGCGCTTTTGACATCGTGCTTAAAATTTTCTAGGCTGGTAGCGGTTCATGATTCTCAAGCTTGTTCAGCCTGGAGACGAAAAACCATGATGACCACGACCAGGACGAAGTTGATCGCAGCTTTCATTGCGCTTTCACTGTGTGTGACCTGGTTTTCGTTGACGCGCGGCTCGGCGAACGGCAACAGCAAAAACAGCCTCACGCTGTATGTATTCGTGGCGGATTCCCACATCCGCGGTCATTACGACCAGTTGGCGGATGTCTGGAAGCCGCGCATTGGCGGCAACTGGATTGCGGGAAGACTGGCCGACGCCTTTGCTTATGACGGGCGCTTGACCGAGGCCGCCTACCAGAACGTGTTCGGGGCGTACAACGCCGTGTGGCTGTTGCTGATTTTTGCCACGCTAATCTGCCTTGCGGACAATCCGATGTTCGTCATCCCGCTTGTGTTCGCGGGCTTGTGTTGCTCGCTCACACCGCCCGACAATGTGACGATTTTCCCGTGGGATTTGCCGAGTGTGTTTTTCTGGACGCTCTCGTTCCTGCTCTGGCAACGCAAGAATTATCGCGGGATGCTGGCAACCATTGTGTTAGGGACGATGTTCAAGGAAACGGTCGCGGTGATGGCCATGCTCTTTTTCTTCACGACGATAAGTTGGCGCCAGCGGTGCGCATTTTTCGGCGCGGCCTTTGTTGCGTGCCTATTGCTCAAGTTGTGGATTACTCATGCGGTAATGGGACAGGCCCGGGTTTTTACGGCAGATTCGGGCGAGCACCTCAGCTTTAACGTATTGAAAGGTTTATTTACCCCACATCTGAATCATTTCATCTGGGTCAATGCCGGGACATTCATCGTGGCGCTGTTCCTGCCCATGAGGGCTCTGATTGACAAGGGAACCAAGCTTGTGCTGGTCGTTTTCTTCGCGGGACTGACGGTGGCCTGTGCTTTAGCGGGCACTGACTTTGAGTCTCGCCAATTTTTAGATGTACTTCCCATTTCGGTTCTTTACCTGAACAGGACGATCCAAAACTGGAGTACAAGCGAAGCGGGTCCAGGCATGTTTTAACAGGGCGTTTAATATTGCCCGGCGCGTGGCCGAAAATCTTTGCAATGTGACGGGAGTGGAACGTCCACCTGAAATTCCGAATACGCAGGAGGATGACAATCGCAATTTTTTGCGCCCACCGCCACAAGGAAGACCCCTCGGCAGGACGCCCCCGCCTTAAATCGGTGTCATCAGCGGTATCAGCGGTAATTATGCCCGGCATTCCCCGTCAGTGATGCCAACCACCGCCGCCGTGGAAACCACCGCCGCTGTGGAAGCCACCGCCACCACCGTGCCAGCCGCCCCGGTAACCGCCACCCCAACCGCCATGGTAGCCGCCATAATAACCGCCCCATCCAAACGAGAGCGACACCGCCGGCCAGCCGTAGTAAGGATAGTAGTATGGGTAGGAATAGGCGTAGTAATTATAGGTCTGCGTATCGGGAATGATATAGACCGTCTGAGGCGGAGCCGTTTGGACATAAGAAACCGCCGGTGGCGGGGTCGTGGTCGGGATTTGGCTGTTGTTGGCGTCCGAATAATTCGGCGGCGGTGCGGTTTGGGCGGCTGCCGCCAAGCGGCTGCGCTGGCCCAGCATGGTGTTGATAATGCGGTCGGAAACTCCCTGTTGCTTCAAATAAAGTATTTGGTTCGCGTCCAGGCCGTAGGCGTTGCCGGAATTCTGGATGTAATTGACGATGACATCCTCGCCGACATTCGCGTGCGCGAGTTGCACGACTTGCGACACGCCATACGACAATTGCGGGGCGGCCGGACTCGCGGCCGCCGGTTGAGCAGCAGGCGTGGTGGCCGTTGCGGTTGTGGAAGTGGAAGAATCCTGGGCCACGGCTTTCGCCGCCAAAAGAGTCACTGCCGTAACAGCTGCCATGGTCAGGGCCAGACTTTGAAGGCTTCGCGTTTTCATAAAATCAGAACCTAAAAGATTCAACACCGTACAATCGCGCCGGTTGCGCGGGCTGTCAACTGCGGAAAAGGGGCGGTTTGGCCGTTTCGCGCCGCCGCCACGCCCGTTCCCGCCGCTTGATTTCATCGCCCAACAATTCCTCCGCCGACCAGCCTTCGCTGTGCGCGTATTCGGCCAGGGCAAAAAGATTTTCCGCAATCGCCCGTCTGGGATTTTTTGAATGCAGCCTTGACGCCGGATGAAGCGAGCGTGCGCCAAAATCGTTTTTCAACAGATCCGCCTTGCGCGCCTTTTTGACCAGTTTTTCCGCGCGTAACAGCGCTGGCAGATGTTTGGGAATGCCGTCGAATGCGGAATGGCCGGCGTGCCGGGTGCCGTGCTTTTCGGCGCGCTTGATTTTTTCCCAGTTCGCCCAGACTTCGTCCACGCCCTTGACCCTGGTTTTGCCGAAGACATGCGGGTGGCGGCGGATGAGCTTGTTCACGAGCAGGCGGCAGACTTCTTCAAAATCAAACGCGCCGCGTTCGCACGCCAACTGGCAATGAAAGACGATTTGCAGCAGCAAATCGCCGAGTTCCTCCGCCATCTCCTGGTCGTCGCCTGCCTCAATGGCGTCAATCAATTCATAGACCTCCTCGATGGCGTGGCGACGCAGCGTCATGTGGTTTTGCTCGCGGTCCCACGGACAACCGGTGGGCGAGCGCAGCCGCGCCATGACGCGCAACAGATCATCAATTGCAGCCTTGCGTTTCATATTTTGTAAACATTCAACATTCAACGTCCAACACCGAACTTCCAACGGGCGGAACTTGGGCAATGACTTGAATGTTGGATGTTCGGCGTTGAATGTTCGATGTTTGAACTCAAAGAACCACCAAATCATCCCGGTGCACGAGTTCCTCCTTGGGCAGTTTGCGGGTGCGCACGGCGGCGGAATCGAACCGCGCAATGCCACGGGCAAATTCCGTCCCATCCAAATCACAAATCCGCACCACGTCGCCGGCGGCAAACTCGCCCTCGCACCGCGCCACGCCCGGCGGCAGCAGGCTCCTGCCCTTTTCGCGCAGCGCGTGTTTCGCGCCGTCGTCCACGAAGAGCGCGCCCTGGGGATGGTGGAAAAATGCAATCCAGCGTTTGCGCCCCTGCAATTTTTTGGGTTCCGCGACAAACAGTGTGCCTTCGTCTTCGCCGCCGAGAATTTTCGCCAGCACGTTTTTCCTTTTGCCCGACGCGATAACGAGCGGGATGCCGGAGCGGACGGCGATTTTCGCCGCCTCGATTTTTGATTTCATGCCGCCCACGGCGGTGTCGCTGTCCGTGCCGCGCGCGAGTTTTTCCAGGACGGAATCAATTTTCTCGACAACAGAGATGGTTTGGGGATTGGCCCTGCCGAAATTTTCGATGACGCCGTCCACGGTGGTGAGGATGACGAGCAAATCGGCGGGCAACAGCGATGCGACGAGCGCGGACAGCTTGTCGTTGTCGCCGAATTTGATTTCGGTGAACGACACGGCGTCGTTTTCGTTGATGATGGGCACGACGCCGCGGCCGAGCAGCGTGACGAGCGTGTTGCGGGCGTTGAGGTGGCGTTCGTGGTGTTCGAGGTCGTCGTGCGTGAGCAGCACCTGCGCGACGAGCAGGCCGTGCCGCGCGAACAGTTCCGCATACGTGGCCATGAGCCGCGACTGGCCGACGGCGGCGCACGCCTGCAATTCGGCGAGTTCCGCCGGGCGCTTTTCCAGGCCGAGCGCGCCCATGCCCGCGCCGACCGCGCCGCTGGTGACGAGGACGACTTCCTTGCCGGATTTCCGGAGCGCGGCGAGTTGCGCGACGAGCTGTTCGAGTTGGGCCGGGTCGGGCTGCTTGCGGCTGTCGGTGAGCACGCCCGTGCCGAGTTTCACGACGAGGCGGACGGCGGTTTTGAGCGGGTCACGATGCACGCGCCGAGGTTAGGGAAAAACTCGCGCGCAGAAAATGCAAAAGTAACAACGTTTGGAGTTCCGCCTTCAGGCGGTCACCTTGGCGACACTTGTCCAAACCGCGTAAACGCGGAACTCCAAACGGGACGCCCAACAGGGTCAATTGGTTCCCGGTTTTGGCGGCGCCAGCAGCGAGCCGAAAAAATTCCCGCCGCGCAACGCCACCAGCACGGCCAGGCCCGCCAGGTCGGTTTGCGATTTCACGTTTTTGAGCACCAGATTGTCGAGGCCGATGGCTTGCTCGCGATTGTTCCGCTGGTTTTTCAGGTCGATGAATTTGACCGTGCCGACGGACACGTTCAAAACGTCAATGGACTTGAAGTCGTAACCGGTTTGTCGCTTGAAGCTGGCGGCACCACCGCTGCCGGTTTTTTTGGCCGTCAACGGGATGCCGAGGGCAAAGATGTTTGTCTGGCCGGCCTCGTTTTTCACAATGTCGAGTTCCCCGAGGTTGAAACGCATGAGCGTGACATGAATCTCGTGGCGCGCGAGCGCAGCGCGGTCGTATTCAACGTGGATTTCCGGAATGTTCAGGAACGGCGTGCCGCCGAAATCCGGTGGATTGAAGAGCCTGAGATTTTGAATCTCCACCGTCGGTTCAACGAGGCCGACTGAGAACTTTCCGATTTCGGCGTCCATGCCGGTCTGCGCGCGGATGCGATGTTCCGCCGCGACGCGCAGGATCGAGTTGAGCGACAGCAGCAGAACGACGACCAGCACCACGGCCAGCAGGAACAGCCGGAACAGCCATTTGAAAAGCCACTTCATGATTTTTGATTCACGATTTACGATTTACGTAATGCGTCCAAGTTGCGGGAGAAATCGTCAATCGTAAATCGCAAATCATAAATCAAATTGCCACGTCTTCCGGCCGCACTTCGAGGCATTCGTCCTGGTCTTCCCAGACGGCGGCGGCGTAGGAATGCAACAGCTTCGGCGCGAGTTCGCTTCCGGCGCGCGCGAGCATTTGTTCGGCCTGTTGCGCGGCGTTTTCGTAGGCGGCGTCGTAATTCCCCGCGCGCCGGCGCTGGCGGTCGTCCCAGTGCGCGACGGAGTGGACGGGTTCATACTGTTGCGCCCACACTTCGAGTTCGGCGCGCAAATCGGCGGGGATTTCGTCGAAGGGCACCAGCGTTTCGTTGCAATGCTGGCAGATGAGGCCGGACTCGCGCACGTCGCGCGTGAGCAACGGCAGGAACGGCGCGCGGCAGCACGGCGATTCGGCGTAGGCGGCGGGCGGCGTGGCCAGCCGCTTGAGCCAGATCTGCCGGTCATGCGCCAGTTGCGCCGCCAGCCGGTAGGCGCCGACGAGCGGATGCGACAGCCGCCACGCCTTGCCTTCCAGTTCGCCGAGGGTTTGCGCCAGCCAGCGCGCGAGCGTGAGATCGTCCCATTCCTGAAACGCCCGGCCGTATTCCTGCCAGAGCCGGTCGAGCGGCGAATCCGATTCAAATGCCATGACCGGCAGAATGGCTTGGGGAAAAAGTTTTGTCGAGCGGCGTTGCGGAATCCGATTTGGGAAAATAAAATTGCCAGAGCGGCTTGATTCGCTTTTTCAACGGTTGTATTTTGAAGCCATGAATAGTTATCGTGTCACACTGATTGAACACGAAGGCGGGGTTTCAGTGAGTTGCCCGGCGCTCAAAGGTTGCCATTCACAGGGGCGCACGCGCGAAGAAGCCCTGCAAAATATCCGCGAGGCCATTCAGGAGTGGCTTGCCGCGGAAGCCGACGAAATGAAGATGTTCAAGGTGACGGAAGCCGAAGTTACAGTTTGAATTATGCCTAAGCTCCCGGGTGTCCGACATCTGGACGCGGTTCGAGCGTTGGAGAAACTCAGTTACCGCATCATCCGGCAAGGCAAACACATCATCATGTCCAACGGCGAAACGCGGTTGGTGATTCCACGCTCAAATCCAATTGATCCCTACACGATGGGCAGCATTGCTCGCGATGCGGATTTGACGCCGGATGAGTTTCGCAAGTTACTTTGAAGCATTCCTGAAACGCCCGGCCGTATTCCTGCCAGAGCCGATCGAGCGGCGAATCCGATTCAAATGCCATGACCGGCAGAATGGCTTGGGGAAAAAGCTTTGTCGAGCGGCGTTACAATTGGGCAGCGTCCGGATTTGATGTCGGCAGGTGCGCCACGGCTGCGGTGCACGGCGGTGCGGTAACCCCGCCACCACCGAAACGGTGCGCCACCGACGATTATCGCCACCGCAACAGCCGCAGCGCGTTGCCAATCACAATCAGGTCCGACGCGCCCATGGCCGCCGCGCAGAAAATCGGGCTGATGAAGCCCAGCACGGCCAACGGCACGCCCAGCGCGTTGTAAAAAAACGCCCAGAACAGGTTTTGTTTTATAGTCCGCAACGTCGCGCGCGCCAGACCGAGTGCCTCCGGCACGGCCTCAATTTCCGATTTCAGCAGGATAATGTCCGCCGCCTCGCGCGCGATGTCGCTGGCGCGGCTCACGGCAATGCCAAGATCGGCTTGTGTGAGCGCGGGCGCGTCGTTGAGGCCGTCGCCCACAAACGCTACGCGTTCGCCCTGCGCCTGAAGTTTTTTCACAAATTCCGCCTTTTGCTCCGGCCGCACTTCAGCAAAAACATTTGTGCCTTCAATGCCGACCTGTTTCGCGATGCTCGCGGCCGTCAATGAATTATCGCCGGTGACCAAAAAAGTTTTGAGTCCCTGCTGTTGAAGCTGCCCGATGACTTTCGCCGCGTTCGGTTTCACCGCGTCGCGCACGGCAAACAGGCCGAGCAAAATTTTGTCGGAGGCCAGACCGACGATGGTTGCGCCCTGACCCGACCATTCGGCGGTGAATGTTTCGCCCGCCGCCAAAGCCACACCCGATTCCTTGAGCCAGCGCAACGAACCGAGACGGGCGGTTTGAGTTCGGAGTTCGGAGTTCGGAGTTCGGAGTTCGATGTTCCCCTCAATGCCAGCTCCGCGAATTTCCTTCCAGTCGGCCAATTCGATTATCTCCTCCGACATTTTGGCAATCGCCTGGCTGACCGGGTGTGTGGAGTTGCGGGCAAGTGTCGCCGCCATTTTTTCCACTCCGCACTCCGCACTCCGCACTCCGCATTTTTCCACCGCTGCCACTTCAGGTTTTCCGACGGTCAGCGTGCCGGTCTTGTCAAAAACCACGGCGGTAATTTTGCCCGCCTTTTCCAGCGCCACGCCGTCGCGAATCAAAATGCCGCGTCGCGCGGCGGCGTTGGCACCGACCATGATGGCGGCGGGCGTGGCCAAACCCATCGCGCACGGGCACGCCACGATTAAAATAGCCGCCGCGATGATGAAACCCGCCGCCGCGCCGACGGGCGGATGCGCATGCCAGAGAAATGACGCCAGCGCGTCGTGAATTTTGCCTGCCGATTCCGGCGCGAGTCCCCACCAAAGCCCGGCGGCGATGGCGATGGCGACGACGGCGGGCACGAACACACTGCTCACGCGGTCGCCAAGGCGCTGGATGTCGGCGCGGCTGGTTTGGGCGCGTTGCACGGCGGCGATGATGTGGGCCAGCGCGGTGGATTCGCCGGTGGCGGTCACGCGCAGGACGAGCCGGCCGTTCAAATTCGCCGTGCCGGTGAAAAGCTCGCTGCCGGATTTTTTATCTGCCGGCAAGGACTCACCGGTAAGCATCGCCTCGTCCACGGCGGAATCGCCTTCAACCACGACGCCGTCCACCGGCACGCGGTCGCCGGGTTTAAGGGCGACGAGGTCGCCGATTTTCAATTCGGCAACGGGAACTTCGACTTCGGAGTTCGGAGTTCGGAGTTCGGAGTTGGGAATCCGCCTTGCGGTTTGCGGGGCGAGGTTCAGCAGCGATTTCAAGGCGCCGGACGCGCGGTCGCTGACGCGGGCTTCCAGCCAGTGACCGGTGCTGATGAGCGTGATGATGGCGGCGGCTTCCATGAAGTAGAGATGCCCGCCGCCGCCTTGCAGGGCCGAAGCCTCCGGGCGAAGGCCTGTCAACAAGGCCCAGGTGCTGTAACCGAATGCAGTCGTCGAGCCAAGCGCAACGAGCGTGTCCATGTTCGAGCTGCCGATTTTGAGCTGGTTCCACGCGCCGCGATAAAATGGCGCGCCGGCGAAAATCTGGACGGCGCCGCCCAGCGCAAGGGAAAGCCACTGAAACCACGGTTTCGGGCCGAGGCAGAACCCCCATTCGCCAATCATCAGAAAAGCGGTGACGAAGACGCCCAGCCACAAATTGAGTTGCCAGTTCGTATGTTCGGTTTCGCAGCCGGCGGAAGTGTCAGCCCGGACTTCCTTCGCCTCGTAACCGGCTTGTTTGACGGCTTCGATGACAGCGGGAACATCCGGCTGCGCATCGGAACTCCAGCGCACGTCAGCACGGCCGGTTTCCAAAATCACCGACGCACTGCGGACACCGGGCACACTTTGAATGGCATCGGTAACCTGCCGCGCACAGTTCGGGCAGGTCATGCCGTTGACTTGCAGCTTCGTCACGACGGGATTTTATCGCGGGCGGGGAACTTTGTCGAATTTCGCCGGAAGATGAAACCGGCGGAAGGGGTGGGATTCGAACCCACGTTAGGATTGCTCCTAAGCCTGATTTCGAGTCAGGTGCCTTCAACCACTCAGCCACCCTTCCGCTGCGGCGCCGGACATTAAACCAGAAACCGGCGCGCGGTAAATCTTATTCGGGCAAACTGCTGGACCGGCACGCTGAACAACCGGCTATTTTCCCATGCCATATACCAGAATCTTGAACGTGCCTGGAACCATCCTCGGACGCTGGCGCGGCGCGCCGGCAACCTGATTGGTCGAAGACTCGAATTGGGCGGTGGGCAGGTAGATTTTGTGCGTTGCCGGATCGAGCGCCATCGTCCGCGCCCCGCGCTCGGTCTTCAGCGTTTGCACAACGGTCAGCTTGTCCGGCGATTCTTCCTTCGCAATCGTCGTGGTTCCATCACCGCACGAGGCAAAGGCGTATCCGGTTCCCGCATCAAACGCGTTGGCATCCACGCCCTGGCCAATCGGCACCGAGGCGAGCACCCTGCCGTCCGTGCTGTCCATCATCACCATCATTCCATTGTGGCAGCCTAGAAAAAGCCGGTGATTCTTCACGTCAATCGCCATGCCCGAAGCGCTTTCGCCCGGTGCGATCGGCTAATTGGTGACGACCCGGTGCAATCTGGCGTCAATGACGGCCACTTGACTCTTGTCTTCGAGATTGTCATAAACGCGCTCCGCTTCCGGATCCACCGTCGCAAATTCCGGCCGGCCGCCGAGTGGAATGGTGGCCGTGACCTTCGCCGCCTTCACGTCAACCACCGTCGCCGATTGGGCGCGGCCGCAAAACAGCCAGGCTTCCTTTTGACCGGGATCGTAGAGCATCCCATCCGGGCCTTGGGCCGTGACCACCTTGGACAGCGTTTGCAGTGTCTTCAAATCCACGATGCCGGCCATGTTTTCACGGCCGTTGCTGGTGACGCCAAGGCCGAGGTCGGACGCGATGGCCACGCCGTGCACGCCCGGCGTGTTCGTGATTTCACCGCAGACCTGGTCCCGAGCAAGGTCAATCACCACCACTTCGGTCCCGTGCGAAACGTAGAGGCGTTGGGCCGCCGAATCCACGGACAGGTAGTCCCATCCGCCATCACCGCCGATGGGGATTTCGTTGATGAAATGATAAGGCCCGTCGGCGCGGCAAACCGCGACGGCCAGGCTGAATAGAACCGGCAATAGCATTTTTTTTATGGGCATGTTCAAGTTTGGTTGGTTCGTGAAATTTTTGCGCCTCAATGTGTTCCAGTCAACGTTTGTTATTTTTGAGTAGTATCTTAATTTGGAATTCGGAGCGCGAGTTGTCCCAACTCGCAGCGCCTCCGAAAAATCAACTGCTGCGGATTGAGGACAATCCGCGCTCCGCTGGTGGGCAAAGGTGTTGGCGGCAGTGTCAGGTGACACCCGTGTGTCCAGACACTTATGAGACAGAAGGAAAGTGAACGCCGGTTGAACCGTGGATGACAGTTCTGTCATTTGCGCCATCCGGCGTTTGACTATTCGCCACTGATTCGCTACCGTCGGCGGGCTGAGAATCAAGAATTAACCAACGCAACATTTTATGGCACCCAAAACGGCTGAAAAATCCGCGGCCGAGACCAAAACCGCCACGTCGCACGCGCGGGAACTCGAAGCGGCCATTTCCACCATCACCAAAAGTTACGGCGAAGGCAGCATCATGCGCCTCGGCGACGCGCGGGCGCAGGTCAAGATTGACGTGATTTCCACCGGCGCGCTGGCGCTGGATCTTGCGCTCGGCGTCGGCGGCATCCCGCGCGGCCGCGTCGTGGAAATTTTCGGGCCGGAATCGTCCGGCAAAACCACGCTCATGCTGCATGTCATCGCCAATGCGCAAAAGACCGGCGGGCTGGCGGCGTTCATTGACGCCGAGCACGCGCTGGATCCCGGCTATGCGAAAAAACTCGGCGTGAACCTCGACGACTTGCTCGTGTCGCAGCCGGATTCCGGCGAGGAGGCGCTGACGATTTGCGAAACGCTAGCCCGCTCGAACGCGCTGGACGTGATCGTGATTGATTCCGTCGCCGCACTGGTGCCGAAGGCCGAGTTGGAGGGCGAAATGGGCATGGCCACGATGGGCATGCAGGCGCGATTGATGAGCCAGGCGCTCCGCAAGCTCACCGCGATTCTGGCCAAGTCCAAGACGACCTGCATTTTCACCAATCAATTGCGCGAAAAGGTCGGCGTGATGTTCGGCAATCCCGAAACCACGCCCGGCGGCAAGGCGCTGAAATTTTACGCGAGCGTGCGGCTCGACATCCGCCGCAAGGACACGCTCAAGGACGCCGCCGGCAACGCGACCGGCAATCATGTCCGGGTCAAGGTGGTGAAGAACAAGGTGGCGCCGCCGTTTGCCGAGGCTGAGTTCGACATCATTTACAATCACGGCATCAACCAGGAAGGCAGCATTCTCGACGTGGGCATCGAGCACGGAGTCGTGGACAAAAAGGGTGCCTGGCTGCAATTCGAGGGCGAGTTGATCGGCCAGGGAAAGGAAGCCGCCCAGAACGCGCTGGCCGAAAAACCCGCACTGGCAAAAAAAATTGTGGATGCTATTCTTACCAAACGCGCGGCAGCTTGATGGCTGCAAGCCGTTCGAAGCATGAGCAGTATTTCTGACGTCGAAATTGATCTGGAAAAGCTTTTCCAGCCCGCGTGGGCACAGGAATCGCCGTCGGCGAATCGCTACGCCAAGTTCGCGGGCGAGCCTGCCGCGCGCGACGACCGCCAACGTGAAGGTCGCCGGAGAGGTCCGCGCCGCGAACCGTTCGGCGAGCGTCGCGACCGCGTCCGCCGCGTTCCAAGCCCCAATTCGGCGACCGGAAACGGGAATTTTCCCGCCGCGATGACCGGGGCGAACGCCGGGAACGTCCCGACCGCCCGCGCCGTTGCCGGAAATCACCGTCACTTTTCTGCCGGACGAAAACGGCGTCGAGTCGCTCGCGCGCCAGATCAAGGTGACCGGCCGTGCGTTCCCCCTGTTCCAGATCGCGCAAATCGACCTGGCGAAGCCGGAGCGTTATTCCGTCCAACTGGGCGTGAAGAAAAAACCGGAGGGTGCGGTTGTCCAGCCGCTGTTTGTTTGCGCGCTCGACGACTCGCCGTGGTTGAGCGAGGACGAAGCGGTGGCACACGTGCTGGAAAGCATTTTGCGACGTTTTACCAGGCCGAGCGCACGGCCATCGAACCGCCCAAGGGCAAATACACGTTTGTCGCGCAATGCGGCATGAGCGGCGTCATCCTCGGCCCGCCGAACCATCACGATTACCAGAACCAGCTCCGCAAGCTGCATGCCGAGCGTTTTTCCGATGCCGTTCGAGGTCTTCAAGGCGCGCGTCAAAATTGTGCGCGACGAGGAAGTCGTCAAAAAGTGGGTCGAGGAGCAGAGTTTCCGGGCCGAATACACCTGCCTCAACGTGCCGGAACCGCTCAAACTTCCGAACCGGGAGGAAGTGGAGAAACATTTCCGCGCCGTCCACAAGGACGCAATCATCAAGCCGGTGGAATCACACACAATTGGCGGGGTGTTGAGCCGCAACCTGCGATGCCGGGAATTGCAGCGGCCGTTCGCACGATGGGAACGGCAGAAATATTTTCCGCTGCAACTGGCCACCTGCCTCAGCCGGCAATTCACCGCGCACGGCCTGCATTTCTTCAAGGTCAACGGACCTTCTCCCATGTTTCCGTCGCCCGTCCGCCGTTCCTCGACCTCGAAACCACGCCGGATTCGGAAAACATCAGGCGCATCGTCGGCCACATCAACGCGCATCCGAATCGCACGCAGCGGCATTGATCGAAGCCCTTGCGCCGACGCCCCAGCCGGCGGTCATTGAAGTCAAACCGGAGGGGCAACCGGGTTCGGAGTCCCGCCTTCAGGCGGCTGGTGTCGGGAACCGCCTAAAGGCGGGACTCCAAACGCCCCTGCCGTTGAAGGCAAAACTGCGCCAGCAAAACCGGCTGAACCGCGAGCGTCGGAACCGACTCCGGAGCAAAACGCGTTGATTGCCGATTTGCACTGGCTGGTTCATCAGGGCCACGTTATTGAATTCGCGGATGGCCGGATGGACACGGCGAAAAAACCCGTGCCCAGACCGCCGACCCAGGCTGCGCCGGAGGCTTCGCCGAGGCGAGAACCGGAAAAGAAATCCACCGGCGAAAAACCCGCCGCGGAAGACGAAGTCGCGGCAACCACGGTTGAGCCATCGGCTGAAATTCCAGTTTTGACTGAGGCGGAAATTCCCGCGTCGGAACCTGAGCCGGAGGTTGGACCGGCATCGGAAATTCCAGCGTCAACCGAGGCTCCGGTCCCCCAACCGAACCGGCGGCTGAAGCCGCGGTTGAAAATCCGCCGTCAGTCGAATCCCCTGCCGCCGCACCCGCGATTGAACCGGCCATTGCGCCTGCGGTCGAGCCGAAGGCGGAGACTGGCGCAACGCCTTCGTAATAATCGAAGGGACGAATTCCGCGAGACCCTGACTTTTAAAAAATTCAAATTTGGGGCTCGTGTAACTCGCCCCTCCGAAGAAAATCCTTGCTTTCTTTATTCCACCGACTGCTAAGCTTCCCCCCATGCCTTTCATAAAGTTAGGTCTTTCCCCGGCGGTTCTCGAAGGGGTCCGTGCGGCGGGTTACGTCACGCCCACACCCATCCAACTCCGCGGGATTCCGCTCGTGCTCGCCGGACGCGATGTCATCGGCAGCGCGCAGACCGGCACCGGCAAGACTGCCGCGTTCGCCCTGCCCATTCTTTCGAAGCTCGGCCAGCACGCGCCCGGCCCGCGCGCGCTCATCCTCGAACCCACGCGCGAACTCGCCGCGCAGGTGGAAACCGCCATCCACGATTACGCCCGCTTCACCAATTTGAAAACCACCGTGGTTTATGGCGGCGTCGGTTACGGGCGGCAGATGGACGAGTTGCGCGCCGGAACGGACATGGTCGTCGCCACGCCGGGGCGTTTGCTGGACCACCTCGAACGCGGCACGGTGCGGCTGGACAAGGTCCAGTTTCTCGTGCTCGACGAAGCCGACCGGATGCTCGACATGGGATTTCTGCCCGACGTGCGCCGCATCCTCGACGCTGTCCGCGCCAGCGCCACACCGCGCTTTTTTCCGCGACGATTCCGCCGCAAATCGAAACGCTCATCCAATGGGCGATGAAAAATCCGGAAACCATCGAAATCGGCACGCGCCGGACGCCGGCCGAAACGGTCAAGCACGTCATTTATCCCGTTTCCGATTCGCAAAAATCCGACCTGCTGCTCGAGCTGTGAAGCGCGTGGATTACAACTCGGTGCTGATCTTTTGCCGGACAAGCACGGCGCCGACCGCATCGCGCAATTGCTCAAGCGCAACAATCACGCCGTGGCGGTGCTGCACTCCAATCGCACTCAACGCGAACGAGAGCAGGCGCTCAAGGGATTCCGCGACGGGCGCTTTGAAGTGCTGGTGGCCACGGACATCGCCGCGCGCGGACTCGACATCGCGGACGTGAGCCACGTGGTCAACTTCGACGTGCCGCAGCATCCGGAGGATTACATCCATCGCATCGGCGCACGGGGCGAGCCGAGGCGAGCGGCGACGCCTTCACCATCATGACCGCCGAGGACGCCAGCCACGTTTTTGCCATCGAACGTTTCATCAGCCAGAAAATCCCGCGCGTGAAACTGGAAAATTTCAATTACAAGTACACCACGCTGTTCGAGGAAGGAAAACCCG
>CAWEAA010000007.1:0-384113 GCA_963806905.1 uncultured Verrucomicrobiae bacterium
AGAACCTCGTGCGGGATCGTCGCGTCTCGCAACGAAACAAAAACCATTTGATTGCGGGCCAGTTCGCCGCCGCGCCGGATGGCATCGGCCACTTCACCCGCCTTGCCCAACGCCACCCCCACGCGCCCCTTCTTGTCGCCCACGACGATCAGCGCGCTGAAATTGAACCGGCGTCCGCCTTTGACGACCTTCGCGGAGCGGTTGATGTAAACGACTTTTTCGGTGAGTTCTTCCATCGCGCCACCGCCAAAATTCATTTCGGGCGCATCGGAGACGGACTTGCCGCGGCGACCGCGGCCACGCGGGCCACGTTGCGGTTCACCTGCAATTTTTTCGATTTCAGCCACAATATTTTTTCTGGTTTCAGGTTAAAATTTCAATCCGGCCTCGCGCGCCGCGCCGGCCAGCGCCGCCAGCTTCCCGAGCACCGTTACCGGCTTGCCGTCCTTGCCTTTGCCCTTGGACCAATGATAGCGCGCACTGCCGCGGTCAAAAACAACCATCTTGATTCCCTTGGCGAGCGCGGTCTCCGCCGCCAATTTGCCGATGACCTTTGCGCTGGCCACGTTCGCCGCCAGCTTGTCGCGGTCCGGCGCGCCCTTGCTCGCAGTCGAAGCCGCCGCCAGCGTCGTGCCGGCGTTGTCGTCAATGAACTGCACGTAAATGTTCTCGTTCGTGAAACGAACGCTCATGCGCGGGCGTTCCCCGGTGCCGCGGACTTTCCGGCGCACGCGCCAGTGGCGGAGTTGCGCGAGTTTGTGTTTCTGTTCCGTTCTCATTTCATTGCGTCACGGATTTGGCCGTGAACTAAAAATCTTTACTGGACCGTCTTGCCTTCCTTGCGCTGGACATGTTCGCCCACGTAACGCACGCCCTTGCCCTTGTAAGGCTCCGGCGGGTAGAAGCTGCGGAGTTCCGAGGCGACCTGGCCGACCAGCCGCCGGTCCGGGCCTTCTATGGTCAACTTGGTGTTCTCTTCGACGGTCACCTTGATCTGGTCGGGAATCGCGTAGTTGATGGGATGCGAAAAGCCGAGCACGAGGTTCACGCTTTTGCCCTGGACGGCGGCTTTGAAACCGACGCCCTGAATTTCAAGTTTCTTGACGAAACCTTCGGTCACGCCCCTGACCATGTTGTTGACCAGCGCACGGCTCAGTCCGTGCAGCGCCCTGGCCTGCGCGTCTTCACCGTCGCGGCTCACGACGATTTTGCCGTCCTGCACCTTGAGGCTGGTGCGGTGCGGCAATTCCCAGTCAAGCTTGCCCTTCGGGCCTTCGACAAAAACTTTCTGGCCCTTGACCTCCACCTTCACCTTTGGAGGTATGGCAATCGGTTGTTTTCCAATACGCGACATAAATATTTACCAGACGTAGCAAAGCAATTCGCCGCCCAGGTTTTTTTCCTTCGCCTGCACGCCGGTCATCACGCCTTCGGACGTGGACACGACCGCGACGCCCATACCACCGAGCACGCGCGGGATTTCCGCGGCCCCGACGTAGTGGCGCAAACCGGGCCGGCTCATGCGGCGCAGTCCTTCAATCACGTTTTTTTTGCCCTGATACTTCAGTTTGATGTTGATGGTCCTGGGTATTTTCCCCTCGACGGCCACCTCGGCAACGTAGCCTTCCGTTTTTAAAATATTCGCGATGTTTTCCTTCACGCGCGAATGCGGCACCGCGACCACCGGGCGGAGGGCGCGACCGGCGTTGCGGATCCGCGTCAGCATGTCTGAAATCGGGTCTGTCATATCAAATCTTGATCGTAATCCTGATCCTGGTCTGCTTACCAACTGGCTTTCACAATACCGGGAATCAAACCATTCAACGCCGCTTCCCGAAACGTCAGGCGTGAAACGCCGAATTTGCGCAGATAACCGTGACGGCGTCCGCTCATCGCGCAGCGATTCACGAGGCGCGAGGGGCTGGCATCGCGTGGCAGCTTGGCAAGGCCGGCGTAATCGTGCCTGGCCTTCAGCTCCGCGCGCACCGCGGCGTATTTCTTCACCGTTGCAGCTTTGCGCTTGTTGCGCTCAATCCATGCTTTTTTGGCCATAAATAATTCTCGTTATCGGTCTCAATTCGGTGACGCCTGTTATTCACGCTTTACGTTTCACGTTTCAATAGCGGCGTAAAACGTGAAGCGTGAAATGTGAAATTCATGCGTTCCATTCGTCATTTTGTCTCCGGTTTTGGCTCGGCCGCGACTTTTGCCGGCGCTTCTTTGGCTTCCGGTTTTGCCGGCGCTTCCTTCGCTTCCGCCAATGGGAAACCCATCAGCTTCAAAAAATCCAGCGCTTCAGCGTCGGTTCGCGCGCTGGTTACAATTGTGATGTCCATGCCTTGCGTGCGTTTGATTTTGTCCAGCTCAATTTCCGGGAAAATCGTCTGTTCGGCCACACCGAACGTATAATTGCCGCGGCCGTCGAATTTGCGCGGCGACAAGCCGCGGAAGTCACGGATGCGCGGCAAGGCGGTGGCAACGAGCCGGTCGAAAAACTCATACATCGCGTCACGGCGCAGCGTCACGCGGCAGCCGATGGGCTGGCCTTCACGCAATTTGAAGTTCGCGATGTTGTGGCGCGACTTGCTGATGGCCGGTTTGCGGCCGGTGATGAGCGCGAGGTCCTTCGCCGCATCCTCGACCGCGTTTTTTTCGAGCGACGCGCTGATGCCCATGTTCACGACGATTTTCGTCATGCGTGGAATCTGGTGCACGTTGCCGTACTTGTGCTTTTCCTTCAGCACCGGCGCCACTTCGTTCAGGTATTTGTTGTAAAGTCTGGCTTTCATGTCCCAATCATGCATTCGGCGCCGGGGCCGGCTGTTGCGCGCTTGCGTCAAAAAGCTCCGCCTTCATTACGTTGGAGATGTGGATGGTGCCTTCGCGCTCGACGATGGCGCCCTGCGGATGCTGCTGGCTTTTGCGCATGTGGCGCTTGATCAATTGCAAGCCTTCGACGATGACACGCGCTTTTTTTGGCGACACGGCAATGATTTTGCCGCGCTTGCCTTTTTCCTTTCCGGCCAGCACCACCACTTCGTCGCCCTTTTTCACATGACACTTCATAGCATTTTCAGATCACTTCCGGCGCGAGCGAGATGATTTTCATAAACTTCTTGTCGCGCAACTCGCGCGCCACCGGCCCGAAGATGCGCGTGCCCTTCGGATTCATTTCCGGGTCAATGATGACGATCGCGTTGCTGTCAAAGCGCAGATACGAACCGTCGCTGCGACGGATCGGCTGCCTCGTGCGCACGATCACCGCGTTGTGGACCTCGCCTTTTTTCACCTGGCCGTCCGGCGCGGCGTCCTTGATGTGGACCTTGATAATATCGCCCACGTGCGCATAACGCTGGTTGCGGCCCAACACGCCGATCGCCCAGGCGATCTTTGCGCCCGTGTTGTCCGCCACGTCCAAATGGGAACGAATTTGCAGCATAAAATCTCTTTACTCGGCCACCGGCGCAACGCCTTGATTGCGCTCCACCACTTCCAGCAAGCGCCACCGTTTCGTCCTGGAAATCGGGCGCGTTTCCTCAATGCGCACACGGTCGCCCGGCTTGGCCTCGCCCTTTTCGTCATGGGCGTAAAATTTCTTGTACGCGGTCACCACCTTGTGGAACCGCCGATGCGGAAACCGGCGTTCGACGCGCACGACGATGGTCTTGGCCATCTTGCTCGCGATGACTTCACCGACGCGCTGTTTGCGTTGTCCGCGCGCCGTTTCCGTTGAATTCACAGTGTCAGCCATACGATTAAGCCGCTTTGTTGCGCAGTTGCGAGATGCGCGTTTCGAGCCGCGCGATGTCGCGGCGCAGTGTGCACAGGCGCGCCGACTTTTCCAGTTGGGCGCTCGCCTGCTGCAAACGCAGGTTGAACATTTCGTGGCGCAGGTCGCGGCTCTTGGCCGACAACTCCACCAGCGTCATGTCTTTTATTTCCGAAAACTTCATAAAATTTCCGCCTACCGGCTCAGGTGATGCCGCGAAATAAACTTGGTTCTTATCGGCAGCTTCGTCGCCGCCAGGCGCAACGACTCGCGCGCCTCGATTTCCGTCACCCCGTCCACTTCAAACAGCACGTTTGCCGGACGAATCACCGCCACCCACGATTCCAGCGGGCCTTTGCCCTTGCCCATGCGGGTTTCCAGCGGCTTCTTCGTGAACGACTTTTGCGGAAAGATGCGGATCCACATTTTTCCGCGCCGTTTCAGATTGCGGGCGATGGCCACGCGCGCAGCCTCAATCTGCTTGGTGTCAAGCCAGCAACGTTCCAGCGACATCAAGCCGTATTCGCCGAATGCCACCGTGTGCCCGCGGGACGCCAGCCCCGCACGGCTGCCACGGTGCATCTTGCGATACTTCACTCTTTCAGGCATCAACGGCATAGTAAAAATCCTCTTCTAAACCGGCGTGGCTTCGGCTGGCTGTTCCTGCTTCGGCTTGTTTTCGCCCAGGCAAATCCAGCACTTGATGCCGAGCTTGCCGTAAACCGTGAGCGCCTCGGCAAATCCGTAGTCAATGTTCGCGCGCAACGTGTGCAACGGCACGCGGCCCCAGTGATACATTTCAACGCGTGCGAGTTCCGCTCCGCCCAAACGGCCCGAGCAACGAATCTTGATTCCCTCCGCGCCAAAATCCTGCGCCGTCTGCAACGCCTTCTTCATCGCGCGCCGGAACGAAACACGGCGCTCCAGTTGCAATGCGACGTTCTCGGCCACGAGCTGGGCGTCGAGTTCCGGCGTCTTCACCTCTACGATGTCCACATAAACTTCCTTGCCGGTCTTGCGGCTCAATTCCTCCTTGAGCTTGTCAATTTCCGCACCTTTGCGGCCGATGACCACACCCGGACGGGCGGTGAGGATGGTGACGCGGCAACGATTGGTGGCGCGTTCAATGAGAATCTTCGGCACGGACGCCGATTCGAGCTTCTTCTTCAGCAAGGCGCGGATTTCACGGTCTTCGGTCAGGAGCGTGCCGAACTCTTTCTTGCCGGCAAACCATTTAGAACGCCAGTCTTTGTTGACGGCGACGCGCAGACCGATTGGATTGGTTTTTTGGCCCATGGGAATTATTCGTCCGACAAGGTGATTTTGATGTGACAACGGCGTTTGAGGATGGGTCCGCCGGAACCGCGCGCTTTGGGAATGAAACGTTTGAGCGTCGTGGCCGCGCCGGCAACGGCTTCCTTGATGCGCAAGCTTTCCGGTTTGAGTTTGTTGTTGTTTTCCGCGTTAGCGATGGCCGACTTGAGCGTCTTGGCCACGAGCCGCGCGCCCTTGCGCGGAACGACTTGCAGCACCGCCTGCGCCTGCAACGCCGGCAACCCCTGAATCTGCCGCACCACCTCGCGCATTTTCTGCGGAGATATCGGCACATTTTTCAATATCGCGTGAACTTCCATGTTACTTCGCCTCCGCCTTGGCCGTGTGCGCACCGTGCTTCCGGAAGATGCGCGTCAGCGAGAATTCGCCGAGCCGATGACCAACCATGTTTTCCGTCACAAACACCGGGTTGAAAACCTTGCCGTTGTGGACATTGAACGTCAGCCCGACGAAATCCGGCGTGATGGTCGAACGCCGCGACCATGTTTTGATCGGCGTTTTTTGATTTGTGCTCTTCGCCTTCTGGATTTTGTCCAGCAGGTGAAAATCCACAAACGGACCTTTTTTAATCGAACGTCCCATAAATTACTTGTTCTTCATTGGCCGACCGTCGCGGCGCACGATGATGAAACGGTTTGAAATCTTTTTCTTGTGGCGGGTCCGGTAGCCCTTGGCCAGCAAACCCCAGGGCGAGGTCAACTGCTGCCAGCCGCCGCCCGACTTTGATTTGCCGGCGCCGCCGCCGTTCGGGTGGTCCACCGGGTTCTTTGAAACCCCGCGGTTGATCGGCCGGATGCCGCGATGCCGCGAACGGCCCGCCTTGCCCAAAATCACGTTCTCATGCTCCGCGTTGCCGACCTGGCCAATCGTCGCGTAGCATTCCTCATTAATCTTGCGGATTTCGCCGGAAGGCAGACGAACCTGCGCATAACCCTCGTCACGCGACATCAACGTTGCCGCGCCGCCCGCCGTCCGCACCATCTGGGCGCCGCGACCGGGGAAGATTTCAATGTTGTGAATGGGCAGACCGACCGGAATGATCTTGAGCGGAAGCGCATTGCCGATTTCGGGGGGGCCGTCGGGCCGCTGAAAATGGTCCCGCCGACCTTGATGCCTGCCGGGGCGATGATGTAACTCTTTTCGCCGTCCTTGTATTGCAGCAGCGCCAGCCTCGCCGAACGAATCGGATCGTATTCAATCGCTGCCACTGTCGCTTCCACGCCGTGCTTGTTGCGCTTGAAATCCACGAGGCGGATTTTCTGCTTGTGGCCGCCGCCGATGCCGCGCGCAGTCATGCGACCGTAGTGGTTCCGACCACCGGTCTTCTTCCGCGTGACAACCAGCCGCTTCTCCGGCCGCGTCTTCGTAATCTCGTCGTAATCCGCGAACGAGACGTAGCGCAGAGACGGCGTTAGCGGTCTGAATGTTTTAACTGGCATAAAAGCAAAAGTTTCAGCAGCAACTCAGGGAGTCGGCAAGACCATCATTCCTGTCCCTGCGGGGAATCAGTTATCGGCCTGCAACCATGCTGACCGCCCGCCCTTCCGAGCGAAACGGAGCAAAGAAAATATCAAATACGCATTTCAACGCAAGCGCTTTTTTGAAGAATTTTAAGTGTCCAAAAACGTAACGCGAAGGCCGGTTTATCATGGATTCCGATACGACCCCCGCCCGGTCGGCGACCACGCTGCTGGACTTGCGAGGAACCCATTCGCGTTCCTTCACGCAATTCATGTCCAAACCGTTCCTCCGCCCGCTTCAACCTTTGTATTGGTAAAAGGTGCTGGCCAGCAGGAGCAGTTCGGGATGGGCCGCTGATAATTTCGGCAGGACCACGCGGATGCGGGAACGATAAGCGGCGAGTTTCTCGCACAACGGACGGAGGTCGTCCGCTTTGTGCCAGTGCAACTTGTTCAAGTCCAGCACCAGCCGGTTCTTGCTCCGCGCCAGAGAATCCCGAATGCGCTGGCCCAATCCTTCCGCATCCTTGCTCGAAAGCGCGCCTTCCAGCCGCATCCAGACTTGTTGCCGGGCGTGTTGCAACTCAACCTTGACGGAGAAGTTCGGGATGGGATGCTTTTTCTGGAATTCTTCCCACAGATCAAATGCGCTCCAGCTCTTTTCCGGCAGGCGATACGTCGTCCGCTGCAATTTCGGATGCTGAAAAAGGTCGAGCTTCAACGCCAACCCCGTCCAGAGCGCCGCACCGACCGCCATGACCGATTTCAATTGTTGTTTGAAGGGGGAAGGTCCCAGTTCGGCATGGATGCTTCGTTCCAGGCCGCCAATCCATTTCCGGATCGCAGCGTTGGGGCCGAGCAATCTACCCGTCAAAAACACCGGGTAGGCATAGCGCAATTCATTCGCGTAGTACTCGGCTTTCTGCCGCAAAATTGGGTTCGGCGAATTCCTGAGCTTCAGGTAGCCGAGAAAACGCGTTTCGAGCACGCGATAAATGCTCGGGCCGAGCCGCTGGAAATCCTGCTCGAAACACCAGCGCTGGATGTCCTCGATCTGCGCCGGCGACAGCGTCGGATGTTTGATCATCGTGCTGAATCCGTCCGCGCGCCGGTAAAACAGGTCCTTGTCGCTCGTGTAAACATCCTGCAACAGGTTTTCCTTGATGATGCGTTCGTGAAACGGCGTGCCCGGCACCGGCCCGTAAATCAGATACTGCCCCAGCGCGGGCTTGAGCTTCATCAGCCCGTCCAGCTCCTGCGCGACTATTTCCGGTGTTTGATAATCGAACCCGACAATCATCGAAGTCAGTACGGTGATGCCGTGCTCGCGGAATTCAGTGAGGATTTCTCCGACGGGACGACCTTGCTGCTTGGCGTAATTCGAGCGCGTGCCTTCGTAGCCGATCCAAAACCCGTCAATGCCCATCTCCAGAATTTCCTCCACCTTGTACTGGCTGATGGCCTTGATGCTGGAGAACGCGAAGATCGAAGGCTTTTTGCCGCCCTGCAAAACGCACTCGCGGAATTCCATCGCGCGCTTTTTGTTGAGCAGAAAATCCTCGTCGATAATCAGGAAGACGAGGCTGGGATCGAGATCGAAATATCGTTCCACGACGTTGTAAATGTCGCGCCCGCTCGGCAGCAGCTTGATGTGTTTGCGCGAAAAGAAATGCGAGGTGCAACAAAAGTCACAGCCGTTCGGGCAGCCGAGACCGGCAAAAATTTTCCCCGTGCCGGAAACCTTCCAGCCAAACACCTTCAGCCAGCTTACGATCAGCGGATGTTTGTAGGGCATCGGGATTTCCGGTTCGCCCAGCAGCCGGCGGAAATACCCCACGCCTTCCTCGCGGCAGATGAAGTCCGCATACGGCTTGAGCACATCGTCCTTCAGCACCGTGCCGTAACCGCCAAGCACGATCTTGCTGTTCGGCGCATATTTGCGAATCAGCGCCACCGTCTCCTTCATTTTGTGTATTAGCGCCATGATGAAGGAAACGCCCACGTAATCGTAGCCTTTCTTGAGTTCCTTGATGAACTCGCGCTGGGACGGGTATTGCAACACCACCGTCGGCGCATCGAGGTTTTCGGCAATGTAATCGAGCCCAAAAAACACGTTCACCGTGCGCGGGCTGAAGATGCCCTGGGCGCGCGTCACCTGCCGGTACAGGAGTTCATAGCCGACAGACGGCGCATCGCCGTATTGCGGTCCCATCGGACGGCAGACACTGGTCAATAAAACTTTTTTAGTCATAGACTTCGACAAACTGGTTTTCCGGACTCGATGGAATCGCTGCTCTGCGGCTCGAAGTGAGGCGTTGAACGGACGGTTGCAACCCGGCTGCGCTGAATCTCTACCGAAGCTCGTGCGAAGTCAAAGACAGATCACGTTTATTTGGCCCGCCGACATAAACATATGTTGCACATGACTAACCAATAAAATCCTGGCGGTATTGCCTCCGGTGCCGGAACGGTGATGGTTGCGGCCTTCGCCGGACGTTTTCCTAATCCAGCGTCTGCCGATAGCGTTTGATGCTGATGGTCAGCATCACAACCAGAAACAGCGCAATTGGCCAGAGGTCGGGCGCAACTTCAACCAGGCCGTTTCCTTTCAATAAAATTCCGCGCACGACGCGAAGAAAATGTGTGAGCGGCAAAAGCTCGCCGATGTCCTGCGCCCAGCCGGGCATCCCGCGGAACGGAAACATGTAGCCGGACAACAAAATATTCGGCAAAAAGAAAAACATTCCCATCTGCATGGCCTGACGCTGATTTCGGGCGATGGTGGAAAAAGTGACGCCGACCGCCAGATGCGCGACGATGAACAAAAATGCCAGCACCAGCAATAACGGCACGCTGCCCACAATCGGCACGTTGAATAAAAATTTTGCCGCCACCAGAATCAAAAAGATCTGGATGTAGCCCACCATAATGTAGGGCACGATTTTGCCGATGATCACTTCACTTGGTCGCAGCGGCGTCGAAAGCAGGTTTTCCATCGTGCCGCTCTCGCGTTCGCGCGTGATGGCCAGCGCCGTGATGATGACCATCGTCATCGTCAAAATCACGCCCATGAGTCCGGGCACGATGTTATACTGCGTGATGTTTTCGGGATTGTAATGTTGATGAACAACGAGGTTGAACGGCGCAGAACCCGCGTGAAGTTTTGCCAGCGGTCCGGTCAAATCACGATTCAAAACGGCCGGCGTCAGCGCGTTCATGGCGGCGACGGCGTAGCCGATGGCCATCGGGTCGGTTGCGTCGGCTTCGAGCAGCAAATCAGGTTGTTCGCCGCGAATCAATTTGCGCGAGAAGTCCACGGGAATTTCCACGGCGAATTGCACCGTGCCTTGCGCGAGAAGCTGCTGAATTTCCGCTTCGCTCCGCGGTTCGCGCGTGATGTCGAAGTAACTGCTGTTGCGCATCGCCCAGACAATCGTGCGCGAAAAAACACTGTTATCGGCGGCGTAAATCGCCGTCGGCAGATGCTTCGGATCGGAATTGATGGCGTAACCGAACAGGATGAGCTGAATCATCGGAATGCCAAGCATCATGGCGAACGTCAGCCGGTCGCGGCGCATCTGGATGAATTCCTTCGCGACGATGGCGCAAAACCGTTGCCAGTTGAAGGCAAACCGGTTCATGGCAACGCCTCCATCTTAATTGCCAGCGAGGGGTCAAAATCGGTGCCGGCGTCACGGGTCGCAAGCGCTAATTCCGAAACCCTAATGACTAAAGAATGACGAAGCTCAAAAGACGAATGGCAAACCGGGCGCCAAAATTCCATTCGGCATTCGGCATTCATCATTGGAAATTCTTTCGTCATTCGGATTCAGGAATTGATCATTTCAGGAAAAGTTGTCCTTCGTAGTTTCCATCAAGCTGATGAAAACATCTTCAAGTCCCGATTGAATTTGTTTCCAGTGATGATCACCGGTAATGAACGGACTTACGCTCGCGTGTAATTTATCCGCGTCGAGCCCACTGACGTGCAGCGTCGAGCCGAATGCGACGACTTGTTCGACGCCGGGTTTTCCACGAATTTTTTCCGCGAATCCGTGCAAATTTCCGCCGGTCACTTCCCACGTCGTGAGTTTTGAATTTTTCAAAACTTCGTCAACCGTTCCACTGGCCAGCAAATTTCCATAGCTGATGTAGGCCACGCGATTGCAGCGTTCCGCTTCATCCATGTAATGCGTCGTGATGAGCACGGTCAACCCCGCGCCGGCAAGCTGCTGAATTTCATCCCAAAAATCGCGGCGCGCCTTTGGGTCCACGCCCGCCGTCGGCTCGTCGAGCAGGAGCAGTTGCGGTTCGTGAATGAGGCACGCGGACAACGCAAGCCGCTGTTTCCAGCCACCGGACAATTCACCGGCGAGTTGCTTTCGCCGTTTGGTCATGCCGAGGCGTTCCAGGCTTTTTTCAACGGCGGCATGGCGTTCCGGCACGCCGTAAATGCGCGCGATGAAATCCAGATTTTCCTCGATGGTCAGATCCTCATAAAAACTGAACCGTTGCGTCATGTAGCCGACCTGCTTTTTTATTTCGGAACTTTGCGCGCGAAAATCGAAACCGAGGCACTGGCCGCTGCCGGCATCCGGCTTGAGCAAACCGCAGAGCATCCGCAAAAAAGTCGTCTTGCCGCTGCCGTTCGGGCCGAGAAAACCGTAAATCTCCCCGTGACGGACCTGCATCGCGATGTTGTTGACGACGACGCGGTCGCCGAACTTTTTCGTGACGTCGTGAACGTCAATGACGAGGTCGGAAGCGCTCATGTCATGGGAGCAATTGGTTTTTGGCCCCGTGGTCTCCAAAATGAAAATGCCAGCGCAGCGCTTAACAGATTGGACACAATAATAATTGACCACCATATGCACCAAGCTTCCCAACCCGCTTTAATTGCGTCTGAGTCCGTTACGAAAATGCTGGGATTAAAATCTTCCTGGAAAATGATTTCCCAATTTATTACGCCGCAAATCATGAATCCTGCGAGCAGAATCAAAAAAGTTATATCTCTGCCAATCGTCTTCAATACATCCGCAGCCTTTTTTCTCGCGAAAAGAAATGGAATCCACAACGCGAGACAATTAAAGCAATTCCATAAAACGAATTTTATCTCGGATTCATAGTCCGGAAGAATTTCGGCTCGAATAATTTTTTGCTCGATAAAATTTAAACACTCGGAAAAAAATCCGCCGCTGTAAAACGAAAGCCACACGACAAATCCAAGCCAAATGCAGTAAGCAATTATTTTGGCGGCAGTTTTCATGGTGACGGTTTCACATCCACCGGCTGCCCGGGGCGAAGTTCCGCCGCGTCCGCCGGGAAACATTTTGCCTCAATCATGAAAATCAATTTAGCGCGGTTCTCGCGATTGTATAAAACCGGCGGCGTGAATTCGGCCTGTGTGGAAATGTAATTGACCGTCGCGGAATACGGATGTGAACCGCCGTCAAACGTGACGCTTACTGTCTGGCCGGTTTTGATTCGCGGCAGCACTGCCTGTGGAACGAAAAATCGCACCTTGAGATTCTCTGGCGGCAGCAACTCCACCACGGGATTGCCCGCCGCCACCCATTCACCGGCGCGATACAACGTGTCCTGCACGAACGCATTGGTTGGCGCGAACTGTTGCTTCTGGTCGAACGACCATCGCGCCTTGTCCAGCGCAGCCCTTTGCGATGCGACCGCGTCCTGCGCGGCGCGAACAACATCCTCGCGTCCGCCGAGCCTGGCTGTTTCCAAGTCCGCTGTCATTTGGTCAACCTGCGCCTGATCGGCGTCGCGCTGGGCACGGGCCTGATCCAATTCCTCCTTGGAAACCACATCGGCGCCACCGAGTTGCGCGCGTCGCTCAAATTCCGCTGCGGCCAGTTTCAAATTGGCCTGTGCACCTTCCAGTTGCGCCTCGAGCGAGGCGATTTCCGTCGGACGCCTGCCTTTGTTCAAGTCGTCCAACTGGGATTGGGCTTGCGCGAGATTTTTTTTCGCCTGTTGAACGGCGGCGGCTTCGGAACCGCGCTCCAACTCAAACAATAATTGCCCGGTCTTGACCTCATCGCCGCGCGCCACGGCGAGATTGGTGAGCGCGCCACCGAGCGGCGAGGCGACGTAAACGTATTCGCCCTCGATGTAACCCTGAAAAACCTTCGACGAATCCGCAGCACAGCCCGCGATGAAAATTGCGGCCAGCGCCAGTCCACCGGTCAAAGCCGTGCCCTTTTGCAGTTGCATCATGGGATATGAACCAAAGTTGGGAAAATTTGCAAGTTTGCACCGAGCCGGGCAAAACTGATAAGTTCATGGCCGTATGAAAAAGCTGTTTGTCTGCGCATGGGCAATCGTTTGTCTTGCCGGGTACACAACCGCGCAAAATACGAACTCCGTTTTGCCCGATTGGATCACACGGCCGTTGTCCCTGACCGACAGCCTCAATCTGGCGCTGCAACAAAATGCCACCGTTCTCAAGGCCAGGAACGACCTCGAAGCGTCGCACGGCGTGGTGGTGCAGACGCGCGCCGTGGCGCTGCCACAGGTGCAGGCCACCGGCCAATACAAGGACACCGACCCGCGTGCGGTTGAATCCATTCCAGCGCTGGGATTTACCGAACCCCATCAGAATTGGAATGCCGGCGCGCAAATCGTCCAATCCATTTACGAAGGCGGCAAAATGGTCGCGGCGCTCAAGGCGGCCAGTGCCACCAAACAGCAGGCGCTGGCGCAGTATCAGACCACCGTGGCGGATACGCTGCTGGCCGTGCGTGTGGCGTATTACGACGTGCTGCTGGCCGCCCAGCAAATCACCGTGCATGAAGCCTCGGTCAATCTGTTGCAAAAGGAACTCGAAGATCAGCAACGCCGCTACAACGCCGGCACGGTGCCGCATTTCAACGTGTTGCGAGCCGAAGTCGCCGTGGCCAATGAACGTCCGGCGCTGATCCAGGCGCGCAACAATTATCGCATCGCGAAAAACAATCTATCGAACCTGCTCGGCTATAACCTGCCGCGTGAAATCTGGGAGGACATCCCGTTGAACCTGACCGACGCGCTGGACGCCGCGCCTTACGAGGTGGACTTGCCGGCGGCCATTCAACAGGGACTGTCCCGGCGCACCGAACTCACCGCTTTACGCAAAACGGAGGAGTTGCAGCGACTCAATGTCGTGAACGCCAAATCCGGTTACAAACCGACCGTTCAGGTTTTCGCCGGTTACACCTGGAACAATTCGCAATTTACCGATCCCAATGATATTGGCTACACCTTGCACGGCTGGAACGCGGGCGGACAGTTCAGTTGGAGCATTTTTGACGGGATGCTGACGCATGGCAAAGTTATTCAGGCCAAGGCGCTCTACGATAAAGCCAAAACGGATGTGGTGGATACCGGACGCCAGATTGAACTCGAAGTTCGCACGGCCTATTCCCAATTCATCGAGGCCCGCGAGGTTCTGGAATCGCAGCAAAAAGTGCAGGAGGAGGCCGAGGAGGCGTTGCGCGAAGCCGAGGCGCGCGCCGAAGCCGGCACCGGCACACAATTGGATGTGCTCGACGCCCAGACTTCGCTGACGCAGGCGCGCACGACAGAAATCCAGGCGTTGCACGATTACGACACCGCCCGCGCCCAACTCGAACGCGCCACCGGCACCGACATGATGCAGCCGCCCGCGGCGAAATAGGGTGAACCGTCACCGGCGACGAATATTTGCCGATTGACGGCGTTGGTGTCTCTGGTGGATTTTGTCCGCCGATGATAAAGATTCAACGGGCGCTGCTTTCCGTCTCCGACAAGACCGGCCTGGTGCCGTTCGCGCAAATTCTCGCCGCGGCGGGCATCGAACTGATTTCCACCGGCGGGACGGCCAAAACGCTGCGCGAAGCCGGCCTCACGGTGAAGGACATCAGCGAACACACGGGCTTTCCCGAAATGCTCGACGGCCGCGTCAAAACGCTCCACCCCAAAGTCCATGGCGGCTTGCTTTTCATTCGCGGCAACGAAACGCACGAGGCGACGGTCAAAGCGCACGGCATTTCACCGATTGATCTGGTGGTAGTAAACCTTTATCCGTTCGAGCAAACGGTGGCAAAGCCGGATGTGAGCCTGCATGAAGCGATTGAGAACATTGACATCGGCGGACCTTCAATGCTCCGCAGCGCGGCGAAAAATCATGATAGCGTAACGGTGGTGGTGGATCCGTTGGATTATGCAGAAGTTGCCAAACAAATTTCGGCGAACGGCAACACGACCCTGGAACTGCGCCGCGCTTTGGCGGCGAAAGTGTTCGCGCGGACAGCGGCTTATGACGGAGCCATCGCGTCGCACCTGGCCAACACGTTCAAAGCCCAGAATGATGATTTGCCGAACGCGCTGTTCGTCCACGCGCCGCTGGCGCAGTCGCTGCGTTACGGTGAAAATCCGCATCAAGCGGCGGCGCTTTACGGCGGGTTCAAGGAATTTTTCCAGCAATTGCACGGCAAGGAACTTTCCTACAACAACATTCTGGATTTGACGGCGGCGGCGAGCTTGATTGCTGACTTTTCAGATGACCCGCCGACACTGGCAATTCTCAAGCACACGAATCCATGCGGCGTCGGGCTGGGAAAAAATCTGCGCGAGGCATGGGACAAGGCGTTTGCGACCGACCGGCAGGCGCCCTTCGGCGGCATCATCGCCGTCAACCAGCCGCTCGACGGCACTTGTGCGGAGGCTATCGCGGAAATTTTCAGCGAAGTCATCGTCGCACCGGATTTTTCGGCGGAGGCACTGGCGACTTTGCAGAAGAAAAAAAATCTGCGGTTGATTAAGATGTTGAAATCGCCGCTCGCCGCGCGGTCATTGGACATGCGAAGTGTCGGGGCCAATTCGTTTTTGCTGCAGGAGCGTGATGTGAAAGTGACAACGCGGGCGGATTTGAAAATCGTGACAAAACGCCAGCCGACCGAAGCGGAGATGAGTGCAATGTTGTTTGGCTGGCGCGTGGTGAAGCGTGTGAAATCGAATGCGATTGTTTATGCGGCATCGGATCGCACTCTGGGCGTCGGCGCCGGGCAGATGAGCCGTGTGGACGCAAGCCGCATTGCGGTCTGGAAGGCGGGCGAAGCCGGGCTTTCGCTCGCGGGCAGCGTCGTTTGCAGCGATGCGTTTTTCCCGTTTCCCGACGGACTCATCGCGGCGGCAGACGCAGGTGCGACGGCGGCGATTCAACCGGGCGGTTCGGTGAAGGACGCGGAGGTGATTGCCGCGGCGGACAAACGCGCGATGGCGATGGCATTCACCGGCACGCGGCATTTCCGGCATTGAACTGAATCCTCCTCGTCATCGATTTTTTGATTCGATTACGAGAACGAGGAGGACGACGAGTACGAAAATCAGCGGATGAGCCAGTAAATCAGGGCGAATTGTGCGAAGGTGACGGCAACCACAAGCGTCCATACAAAAAATTCACCGGCACGCAGGCCACACTGCCGGGCGGCGCCAAGCCAGAACTGGAGTTGAACGGAACCCAGCGTGATGAGATCACCGTTGCGGAGCACGGTGGTTTGAACGGGCTCGCGGTTGACCGAAACCATGGCGTTTGACGCGGTTGTGAGCGTAAACCCTGATTCGCGTTGAAATTCCAGAGTGATGTGCCGGTCCCAAACACCGTCGTCGTCCAGTTGCAGTTCGTTTCCCGTTGCGCGTCCGATGCGAAAAGGAAAACGGCGGGCAACCGTCTGGCCGCCCGCCTTTTTGCCGGAAAGGATGTTGAGTTGAATCATTACCAGACGCGGCGATGAACAATGATTTGATCGCCGGGATAAACCGACGGGTCTTCAGCCCTGCCGTTTCGTACCCGGTCCACATTGACCTTGGTGCGATCGCCATTGACGCGGATGAGCACAACGTTTTTGTGATTGGCGAAGTCGGTAAAATCGCCGGCAGACGTAATGGCTTTGGTGACGGTGGTTTGGCCGACATAAACCAGGCGTCCGGGGATTTTGACTTCACCACTGACATAGTAAACGCGGTCCCCGATATTCACGGTGACGGTGAGGTGGGTGTAAAACCTGGGCACGTAGAGGTCATGGATCTGATTCTGCAATTCGCCCGCCGTTTTGCCGGCAGCCTGGACCTTGCCGATATCGGGCATGGTAATGGTGCCGTCTTCCATGATGGGTTCCTGATGCAGCGGAATTTCCTCCGGCAAGCCGCTCAAGGATATGAGAATGGTGTCACCGACATGGAAGCGTGCGGCATCCGCAGCGGATTCATTGGCCGACGGCAGGCCGCTCATCGCCGGTGGATCGGGCGTGTCGGAAAACAGGGCTTCGTCTGATGGCGAGGAACAACCGTCCAACATCAGTCCCGCGAGCAACAATCCGCAAACAGACAGTCCCCGCACCAACAACGTGCAATACAATTTCATTGCCCGAATCTTGGTAGAAAACCAACCCCGCAATCAATACTTTTGTTTGATGCCCCCCTCGTCGGCATCATCGGGTGCGTTTTGTTCCCGGGCGGGCACCGGTTGCTCATCCTCACCGCGTGAAGAGTAATCGTGGTAATAACCAGTGTAGTAATAATAGCTTTCGTCCTGGGACACATTGATGTTGTTGAGCACGATGCCGATGAAGTTGCCGCCGACCTTTTCGATCATCTGTTTGGCGCGGATGTTCATCGGCTGGGGGTAGCGGCGATATTGAATAACCTGCAACACCAGGTCCATTTCGCTGGCCAGAATGGAGGCGTCGCTCACGCCCAAAATCGGCGGCGAATCGAAAAATATGAAATCATACCTCTGCTTCAACTCGGCGACCATGTCCTTCATCGACAATGATCCGAGGACCCCCATTGAGCTGTTTGGCAATTTACCGCTGGCCATGAAGTCAAGCAGGGGTACGCTGGTGGTCTGGATCACTTCCGCGAGCGTGCTTTGTTTGAGGAGAAAATTGGTCAAACCGATATTGTTGCTGACACGGAGCATTTTGTGGAGGCTCGGGCGGCGCAAGTCCGAGTCAACCAGCAACACGCGCTGGCCGGTGTGGGCAAACACGGTGGCTAGATTCAAAGCGGTGGTGGATTTCCCTTCGCCCGCGCCGGCGCTGACCACAACCAGGCTGTTCAATTTGTCGTCCTTGCGCGAGAAGAGCAGATTGGTGCGCAGTACACGGTAGGCTTCGGCGTGTGTACTTTCGATGCCTTCGTCCGCAAGAAAACCGACATTTTGCGGAATGACGCCAAGCACAGGCGCCTGAAATGCGCGTTCAACGTCGTCAATCGTCTTCACACTGGTATCCAGATATTCAATGAAGAAGGCCAGACCGATGCCCATGACCAAACCGAAGACGAGGCCGAGGGCAATATTCAAGGTTTTGTTGGGCTTCACCGGAGTATCCGCCGGCGTCGCCGGATCAGTGATTTGAACCATGGCTGTTTTGGGAATTGCACGGCTAAGGCTTTCCGTTTCAATTTTCATGGCCAGCATCTTGTGAAAATCCTGCGCCCTTTCCATTTCCCGCTTTTTCTCCCAATAAGGCATGCCTCTGAGGTATTCCGCCTGATCTCTGGCTTTGGCTTCCTCCACGGCGGTGGTAAATGCATCCAGCGCGGCCTTCTGGGATTTCACTTCGCTGTCAAGAGCGGCCATGATGCCGGCAACCCGGTCGTCAATTTGATGGTTCAACTCGTCAATCTCGGATTGGACACGGACGACGTTCAAACTGTTGCTCGGATTGTAGTCATTGGTCAAAACGACATAGCTTTGTTCAGCCACATGCAGTTTATCCAACAACCCGGACAACGCCGAGTCAGCGGTCACTGTAGGCAGAACGTCTCTGAGTTTGTCCGTGCTGTAAGCCTGCAATTCTGCGAACCGCGTTTGCAATTGTTTGTAGAGTTTTTCCCCTTCGATTTGCTGGTCGTTGTAGCGTTGCAACTGTTCCTGCGGGAGCGTGGGAGTCGGGCTGATGGAGTTCGGGTCGAAATCACTGATTTTCAATGTCTTGCGCAGATTATCCACATTGGTCTGGAGGGTTTGAATTTCCTCTTCCTCCATCTGAAATCGCGCTTCCAAAACGTCAATGCCCTTTGATGCCAATCCTTGCCGCTGTTGGAGCCGGTAATCCTGATAGGCATTGGCAATCGCGTTGGCCAGCCGGGCGGCGTCATTCTTGTCCTCGCTATAGACGGTAACCGTGATGTATTTCGTATTCCGCACCGTGTCGAGGTGCATTCGTTTCTTGAGAAACTCGATGGCCTCGGTGGTTTTGAGCGTTTCACCATTGAAATATTTCTTTCCCCATTCAGCATTCAAGTTCAACGTGTTGACGACATTGCTCAAAACAGCCTGAGATTGGATCAGCTCATATGTCGTCTGCAGGAAAAAGGGGTCGTAGGCGGCTTGTGATGCCGACCGGTCTTCACCCATACTGATGTCGCTGACGTCCGATTCGACGAGGATGCGGGCGGTGCTGGCGTAAGATTCCGGCAAAATGAACGTCACGGCGGTGGCGATGATGGCGGTGATTAAAAAAACGGTGATGATGATCGCCTTACGAATACGAATAATCCGCCAATAATCCAGGAAATGCAGTTTGGTTTCCTGCGGCGGCGAAGTCTTGAATGAGTCCATACGTCAAAAAAAGCGGGTGCCTAGGTTAATAAGACCGGGCCTCCATCGGAATGTTCAAAAACATTTGTTAAAACGCCGGCTTAATAAGACGCGGTGAGACCTATGTAAACGCGATTGCGCGTGTAACCGCGCAGACCAATATTCGACTGAATGTCGTCAAAATTGTAGCCGGCATCAGCCGAAAAGTGCGGCGTGAAGGTATAGGAAAAGTTCAAACCAAGGCTGTAATAGGACTCCGAATCATTGGCGTAGGCGCCTTCCTGAAAAGTGGAATATTGCCAGCTCCCGATTAATGTTCCCAGCAACTTTGGCGTAATTTGGTGGTTGATGGAACCGTAAACATAAGTACTTTCCTGATTCTGGGTAACCTTGCCCGTCGTCGGATCCGGAGCGACCACATCCGTCGCGTTTTGCGATTGATTGAGACCGATTTCCACATAACTGCCGGGAAGATAGGTATAGATAACCGACAAAACCGCATACGGCGTAACCGATCCCGAACTTAAGGGATCGTTGTAATCTTCGGTGTATGACGCGCCGGCTTTTGCCGAGACATTCAGATTGGGAAGGAAATTGTGCTGGAAGCCGACATATCCCGTGTAGGCGCGACTGTCACGGTCGGAACTATAATAAATGGCAGGACCGTATTGCGGGCCCAAAAGGTACCCGGCTTCGTTAAAGGCAATCGGCTCATTCCCGGTGTAATTGACTAGCTCAAATGAACCGCCGAAAAACGCCATGGTCTCTGGCGTGAGGTGCCATTGCAAATCCAATGAAATCGTTTGTTCAACGCGATTCAGCGTCCCGGCCAAGCTGGCACCCGGCGCGGGACTCCCATTGTAAAGGATACCAAAGTAATTATCGAAAATTTCTTCCGGATTTTCACCGCTGTTCCGATAATCGTAAAAGGAATTCAGGTAATTCAAGGATGTGCTGAACTGTCTTGTCCAATCCGTGTTTAAGGTGATGGTGCCGGTGTTGACAATGTTGTCGCCTTCGACGCGGACTGGCAGCGACTCCGGCGAACCATTAGGGGTGAGCAACTGCGGCTCCTGGCCCACGACAAACGTGTCCATCACTTTTGCCTGCCATCGCTCGGTGAACGCGTGATCCACCCACAAATCCAACTGGTCGCTTTGGTCAATCGGGTTTTGGCCCAGACTTTCCCGTTCCTGATAATACTGCATCGAGTAAGTATCGCGCAGCCCCAATTCCGTTTGTTGCAAAGGCACCGCCAGCATGATTTGGGGGGAAACTTCAAACCCGTAGCTGCCGCGCGGGTTGAGCCCGCTGTTTGCGGTGTCGTAGTTGTCGTCGTAAAAGCCGCGCAAGGTGGCTGAAACGCTCCACAACTTGGTATCTGACAGGGCACCCAAATCGGGCGCGTAAGCGGCATGCAAACCGGCAGTTCCCACCGCTGCCAGCCCCATAGAAACAAAGAATTTTTTCATAACTCTTCTGGACGTTCTAGTTAGACCGCTGACATTGCTCATCATTCAAAAAATTGCCCACCACTAACGACGCGTAAGATATTGCCAATAACGCCATCCCACTGTCAAAAACAATTTTTAGCCTTTTTTGGCCTCCCAATTACCCCGCAAACCGGCCTGCTGGACGCGCTGACGCCGCAATTTAAACACGCTTGTGCTTCAATCCCTTCGATATTGATTCCAAGGTGCGAGTGTTGACCACGTCCGTTTGTTCCAGCCAGCCTTTCCGGGCGATCCCGGCGCCGAGCCGCAGAAAACCCGCGTGCTCATTGCGATGCGCGTCCGGGTTGATGACGCACTTCACCCCCTTGCTCCTGGCGTATGGCCAGAGCCGCCAGTCGAGGTCGAACCGGTGCGGATTGCAATTCAACTCAAGCCACGTGTCCGTCCCGGCGCAGGCGTCAATCACCGCCTGCGCGTTGACCGGATATGGCTCACGTTCCAACAGCAACCGTCCCGTCATGTGGGCAATGATATGAACGAACTTGTTTTCCGCCGCGCGGACCAGTCGCTTTGTGTTCTCCGCTTCGCTGCTGGCCGGAACGTGCAGGCTGGCGACCACCACGTCCAGTTCCGCGAGCAGATCATCGTCGAAATCCAGCCGGTCGCGCAAAATGTCCACTTCACAACCGGTAAGCAGCCGGAAATCGCTGCCGCGTTCGGCCAATTGCCCGTTGATTTTTTTGATTTCTTTGATTTGCTCGCGAACGCGTTTCGCGTCCAGCCCGTTCGCCTGAAACGAAGACTTTGAATGATCGGTGATGGCCCAATATTCAAAGCCGAGGTCGTCCATGAACTCCGCGATTTCCTCCAGCGTGTTGTGCCCGTCGCTCCAGGTCGAATGGTTGTGCAGAGCGCCGCGCAAATCCGTCCACTCGATGAGCCGGGGCAAATCATTCTTTTCCGCCGCGGCAAATTCGCCGTGGTCCTCGCGCAATTCCGGCGGGATGAAGGGCAAATCCAGCTTCGCAAAAATGTCCTCCTCGTCCCGGCAGGGCACGAGCAATTTCGGGTCGCGCGTTTCCTCCTTGGATTTGAACAGGCCGTATTCGTTCAGCCGCAGGCCGCGCGCAATCGCCCGCTGGCGCATGACGATGTTGTGCTCCTTGCTGCCGGTGAAATACGCCAGCGCAAACGGAAACTCCCTGTCGCTCACCACGCGCAAGTCGCACTGGATGCCGCCGTCCAAAATCACACTCGCCTTGGTTTCGCCCTTGGCGGTGACCTTGAGGATCCCCGGCTGCGCGACAAAAAACTCAATCACCTTCGCCGGCTTCTTTGACGACGCCAGCAGATCAATGTCGCCGATGACCTCCTTGAACCGCCGCAAACTGCCCGCCGCGCTGCAACGAATCACATCCGGATGCCCGCGCAGGTTTTCCAGCAGCGGTTCGGCGGCGCGCAAGGCGTCGTTCAACAAATGTTTCGATGCGTAAGTCCGCCGGCGTTCGATGCCTTCGAGAATGTTCGCCTGCGTCTTTTCGCCAAAGCCGTCCAGCCCGGCGACCTTGCCGGATTTGCACGCCGCTTCCAGTTTCCCGACCGAATCAATGTCCAGCTTTTGATGCAGCGCCTGGATTTTCTTTGGTCCCAGTCCGGGAATTTCCAGCATTTCAATCAGGCCCGGCGGAATGGACGCTTTCAATTCATCGTAGTAAGCCAGCTTGCCGGTTCTCACCAGCTCGGTGATTTTCTTTTCCAGCGCTTCGCCTACGCCTTTGATTTCGCCCAGCCGGTTTTCCGCCACGATTTTCGCCAGCGGTTCATTCAGGTTCTCAATCGTGCGGGCAGCATTTAAATAAGCGCGCGTCTTGAATGGATTCTCGCCTTTGAGTTCCAGCAATGTTCCGATCTCGACCAGAATCTCCGCAACGCGATCTTTGTCCATGCGCTTAACATGGCGGTGCAAGCGGCCAATTTCAAGCCGGCGTATTCTGGCAGGAGCCGGAAGACTCAGGGTGGACAGGAACAAAACCACCCACTATTATTGGCCCGCCCAGGAACCAGGCTTTAAGCAGCCCCCTTAAATGAAACAGAACAACACCGCGAAGAAGGCCATGCCCGCAACCCGGGCAGCGCCTGGCCCACGCGAAAGGTTTTACTCCAGCTGCAGGCAGATGCTCCGGATATTGTCCAGCCTGTGCAAAAGGAAATCCTTCTGGCCAACGTTGTTTTTGGAATTGCTGCTGGCTCTCTCTTTGAGTGTCGCCTACTACTTCCTCGTCAAAAATTTCGCGATGGGTGTCCCCAACAACACCACCAATCTCATGGTATTCAGCTCGTGTTCCACTTCACATTTTCACCTGGGGGAACTCGGCGATGTCTGGAAGGGGCGGTTGTCGGGTTTGTTGTTGTCCGGCTCGCTGTTTGACTTCCTGATGAAAGACAACACCAGCTTTAGGATTGACCAGTATAGCAGCATTTTCGGATTGTATCAGAGCGTTTGGTTGTTTCTGGTGTTCGTGGTTGTTATTTGCGCCTTGCGTCATTCACTGTTCATCAACCTCGGCATCTTCGCCGGGCTGATGTATAATTTTTCACCCGCCTCCGGCCTGTATTTTTATCCATGGGACATGCCGTCCACGCTGTTTTTCACGCTGGCCGTCCTTTTTTTTGAGCGCCGGCACATGGCCCTGATGGCGGCGGCGATTTGCGTCGGGTGTTTTTTCAAGGAAACGGTGCTGGCCTGTGCGGTGCTGGCGTTGTTCGCCAGTCATTGGAAGTGGTGGAAACGGGTTCTGCTGTTTGCGGTTATCGTCGCGGTGTATGTGGTGGGGAAAAAAATTCTGTTGAGCCAGTTGCACTTTACGGTGGCTGCCTTGTCCATGGAGAACGCGACGAGTGTGGCTGGATTGGTCCGGCCCACGATTCTGATGGGAAACCTCAAGACACTTTTTACGCCGACCTTTAACCATGCCGTTTTCGCCAATGCCGGCACCGTGGCGGCAGTATTGGTGCTGGGCTGGCGTCGTCGGTTCCTGCCCTACATGGCGGTCATCTTGTTGTTCCTTGGGGGACAGTTTATGTATGGCGGCTTCAGTGAATTTCGCATTTTCATGCAAATGCTGCCCTTGAGCCTGATCCTGTTGAGCGAGCGGTGGCAGGACTACGCCGGGTCGGGCATGGCCACACAGTTGCCGCTCAAACCTGCCCCGGCTTGGGCGGTGCGCGGAACTTTTCCAATCCTGATTCCAATCGCCATCTTCCTGATGGGGCTGTCCACCGTGGTCCCGGCCTGGCGCTACCAGGCCCTCTGTGAAAACATCAAGCCTGACCACCAAGCGCGCATCGTCGCCACCTTGAAAACCAAGGCAGAAAATGGCGATGCACAGGCGCAATTCCTGCTTGCCAAACGTTACCTTAAAGGTGAAGGCGTCCCGGTCAATCTCACTGAATCCTTCCAGTGGTTCCACAAAGCCGCTGAGCAGGGACATGCCGAGGCCGAATACGAGTTGGGCATGCGTTACGTCCAAGGCGAAGGCACACCAAAAGACTACGAGGCGGGCAATGATTGGTTTCGCAAGGCCGCAGCCCAGGGCAACACCGATGCCCAATACGATTTGGGCTACGGTTTCGAAAATGGCCTGGGTGTCAAACGAGATCTCGCCGAAGCTGCCATCTGGTATCAACGCGCCGGGGAAAAGGGCCATGTCCTCGCTCAAAATCAGCTGGGAATGATTTGTGCCTTTTCCCGGAAGGATTATGCCGAGGCTGCGCAGTGGTTTCGGCGTGCCGCCGAACAAGGGAACGTTCTGGCCGAGAACAGCCTCGGCGCTCTCTATCTGCAAGGACTGGGTGTCAAACAAGATAACAACGAGGCATTCAAATGGTTCCAGCAATCCGCCCAAAACGGTTGTGCCGAGGGACAGAACAGCTACGCCGTGCTCCTCTACACCCAGAAAAACTTTGCTGCTGCTGCCGAATGGTTTCGCAAGGCTGCCGACCAGGGACACGCCGGCGCCCAATATGCCCTTGGCCAGATTTCTGAAAAGGGTTTGAGCCGTCCGCCGGACCTGGCCGAAGCGGTACTGTGGTACACTCGATCCGCCAGACAGGGTTACGCGCGAGCCCAACTCCGTCTCGGAAAAATGTACCGCCAGGGGCAGGGCATCAAAACTGATAACGTCGAGGCCTATAAATGGCTCAAGCTGGCCCAATTGCAGGGGGTGCAGGAAGCTGAAAACGAAGTCACCGCTTGCGCCAAGGTCATGTCCAAAGATGAGTTGGACGCTGCCGAAAATGAGGTAAAACAGTTCCCCAAACAGGGGAACTAGCTGCCGTTTTCAATGTCTTGACCACTGCCGGAAAACCAACACAACTTGTAGTCCGCTGAAATTATTCAGCGGGGTGAACCCTGCCCGTGACGAGTTTGGTGATTTTCTTTTCCAGTGCTTCACCGATGCCTTTTATTTCGCCAGGCCGGTTTTTAGCGACACCTTTCGCGAGCGGCTCGCCCAGGCTTTAAATCGTGCGTGCGGCATTCATGTAGTGCGCGCGTCTTGAACGGATTTTCGCCCTTCAATTCAGGCAGTGTCCCGATTTCGAGCAGAATTACCGCAACCCCGTCTTTGTCCATGAGCAGGAGTATGATAGCCGCGTTTCAACGGAGGCAAAAGAAAAGTGAACTGTAAATTTGATCCGGTGCGGTTATGCGTTCTGATTCCACCCAAAAGCGACGAACCGGCTTATTTATAAGAAACAAAAGCGAATCAGCGAAAGAAAATGGCCTGCGGCTTGCTGTAATTTTTCAGACCGGCGGATTCAGGTGCGCTGGAAATTGAAAAGGTGAAATTCATAAATTTACATCTGGATTTTTCGCAACAATACCTGCAGGCGACGCTGTTTGTGTCGCTGCTGAGCGTGTGGGTGTTGGTGGGGCTTTTTTATTATCTGAACCGTTACACCCGGCGGGAGTACTTTACCATCTGGACCGTGGCCTGGTTGTTTTATGCGCTCTGGCTGACACTGGGACTGAACACGCAAACGTTGGGACTGAACACGCAAGGCACGACTTACAATAAAACTGTTTTCATCCTCCAACAATGTTGTGTGGCCATTTCGGCAGTGTTTCTCCTTTGGGGAAGCGCGCGCTTCCTCAGCCTGCCCGTGCGGCAGACGTTGCTGACCCTGTTCATGCTGTTCCTGCTGGTTTGGACGGTCGTCAGTCCGGAAGTGCTTTCAAACACTCTGCAAATCCAACTGCCCGTTTTCATTCTAATCGGCCTCGGCAGCGTGTTTGCCGGTGTGTGCTTTTACCGGGTACGAAAGAAGATGCCGTTTGTCGGAGCGGGAATGTTGTCCCTGGGCTTCTTCCTGTGGGGGATTTATCTCTCGAGCTACCCCTTCTCCCAAAAGTATCAAAACCTTTACAACGCGGGCTTCCTCATCGCCGCTGTGCTGCAACTGTTTATTGCAGTCAGCATGATTGTGTTGGTCATGGAGGAGGTCCGTTACAATGCCGAACAGATGCGCGCGGAAATGGAGGCCGTTCGCTCCGAGAAAGAGGCATTGCAGGCCAAAATCCTTACCACCGAGGAACAATGCCGCAGCCTTTATGATCGGGTGCGCCTCACCGATGGCGTGCAAAAAGCTTACGATGAACTGCGCCGGACCCAGCAGGTGGTTGTGCAGCAGGAACGTCTTCGCGCCTTGGGCCAGATGGCCAGTGGGGTGGCGCATGATATCAACAACGCCCTCTCGCCGATCGTCGCCTATTCCGAGCTGTTGCTCACCACAGTGCCGGATCTTTCCGAAAATGTGCGGCATTATCTGGAAACCATCAACAAATCCGGCGACGACGTCGCCCACATCGTCGCCCGCATGCGGGAGTTTTACCGCCGCCGTTCCGACAACGAACAATTGACGAAGGTGAACGTGAATCAAATCATCGAGGAAGTCATCGAGCTCACGCGCCCGCGCTGGCGCGACGTTTCGCAACGGGAAGGCATCTCCATCCATATCGAACACGAATTCGAGTCAGGCCTGCCATTGCTTCTAAGCGACCCCACCGAACTCCGGGAAGCCCTGTTCAATTTGATTTTCAATGCCGTGGACGCCCTTCCCCAGGGCGGTACGATCAACCTCGTCACTCGTTCTGTAATCCGTTCCGCCCAAGGCGATAATCTGCCGCCTGAACGGCAAATTCAGATAGAGGTACGGGACAACGGCATTGGCATGAATGAAAAAACCCGCCAACATTGCTTGGAACCCTTTTTCTCCACAAAAGCCACGCGAGGCGGTACCGGCCTTGGACTGGCAATGGTTTATGGCATGATGCAACGCCACGAGGGCAACATCGAAATTGAAAGCGCACCCGGCCGCGGGACTTCTATCCGGCTCACCTTTCCCATTCGGGAAGAAACTTCGCAAGCCGCCGCCCTCCCCGCGTCACAAGTGAATCAAAAACGTTCGCTGCGCATCCTTTGCATCGACGACGAATCACAGATTCAGGATCTGCTGAAGCATTGTCTTACGACTCTGGACCATCAGGTCACGACCGCTTCGGGCGGCAAGCAGGGGTTGGAGATGTTTCGCTCGGCCATCCAGAAAAAAAAGCCTTACGAGACGGTTATAACCGATTTGGGCATGCCGGATATTGACGGCCATCAGGTGGCTCGAACCATCAAGGCGGAATCTCCCGGCACACCGGTTATTATGATGACCGGCTGGGGAACAATAATGAAGGAGGATGGAGAAATCGTTTCGGAAGTGGATGCCGTGGTTGGCAAACCGCCGCGCATAGGAGAGTTGAATAATCTGCTCCTTAAACTTACTGCCTAGGACAAGCGCCGGCCCCAACGCGCTCCTTGTACGTCGCCGTCGCCTTCTCCCAACAACATAGCCCGGTTGTTTCCGCCGGCGCACCCCGTTTTTCCGTGCCGATTGCTGCAAATGCCGGTAAGGTCAAGCTCATGTCGAGAATCACCCATGGCCCGGTGGCGCTCACCATCGCCGGTTCCGATAGCGGAGGTGGCGCGGGCATCCAGGCGGATTTGAAAACGTTTGCCGCGCTCGGCGTTCACGGCACCAGCGCGATTGCGTGCCTGACCGCGCAAAATCCCAGGCGCGTGCTCGCCGTCGAAACTTGTTCGCCCGGGATTTTACGTCAACAAATCGAAGCCGTGTTTGAAGAATTGCCGCCCGGCGCGGTGAAAACCGGGATGTTGTTCTCGGCGGAGAACGTTCGTGTCGTGGCCGAGTTTTTGAAAGGTAGGGGCGCCGCGCCACGGCGTCCGTGTCCGCCGCTCGTCGTTGACCCGGTGATGGTCTCGACCAGCGGCGTTATTTTGCTGAAACCGGCGGCAATCAAAATTTTGAAAGAGAAATTGCTGCCGCTCGCGACGCTCGCGACACCAAACCTTTACGAAGCCGAAATTCTGACCGGACGCAAACTTGCGTCGGTTGAAGACCTGCGCACCGCCGCCCGCGAAATCCACGCACGCTTCGGCTGCGCGGCGCTCGTCAAAGGCGGTCATTTGAAAAATGTGTTTTCCGCGACGAAACGGGGAAGCTGCGAAGGCGGGCGCGAGGCCGTGGACGTTTTTTTCGACGGACAGACGGAATTGCTGTTAAGCGCGCCGTTCATCAAAGGCGTCCGTACCCACGGCACCGGTTGCACTTTTTCGGCAGCCATCGCGGGTTATCTGGCGCGCGGCTGCAACTTGCCGCAGGCGGTAAAACGCGCCAAGGAATTCGTCACCCAAGCCATCGCCGGCAGCTATCGCGTCCGGAAACATTTTGCGTTGAATCCATTGTTCCGCTGAGGCGCGTTACGCAATCCCCGCGTTCACGCGGATGTTCTGGCCGGTGACCCAACCGGCTGCCTCGCTCGGCGCACAATTCGTTATTCACCGTTCAACACTCGCCAGCTACAATGCGCCGTCATGTCCGATACGCTGGTCATCAACGAAATCTATTTGAGCTTGCAAGGCGAAAGCACCTTTGCGGGACTGCCGTGCATTTTTGTCCGGCTCACCGCGTGCGATTTGCGCTGCTCGTATTGCGACACCGCCTACGCCTTCACCGAAGGCAAAAGAAAGTCGCTCGAGAAAATTCAAGCCAAAGTCCGGGAACTCGCCGCGCCATTCCTAACTCCGAGCTCCGAACTCCGAACTCCGAAATTGCCACTGGTCGAGTTGACCGGCGGTGAGCCGTTGCTCCAGAAAAATTCCCTGCCGCTGATGAAGCAGCTTTGCGATGGCGGCTTTACCGTGCTGCTCGAAACCAGCGGCGCACATGACATCTCGCCGGTGGACCCGCGCGTTCATCGCATCATGGATTTGAAATGTCCTGGCAGCGGCGAGGTCGAACGTAATCGCTGGGAAAACCTCAAACACTTGAAGGCGACCGACGAAATCAAATTTGTCATCGGCACGGTCGAGGATTACGGGTGGGCCAAACAACAAATCGCCGGGCACAAATTGGACGCCATCTGTCTCCTGCTCTTCTCGTGGGTGCATCCGCTATTGCCAAAACAGCAGGACAAATCGCTCAAGAAAGTCCCGTCCGGACAGACCCCGATTTCACGCCGGCAACTTGCAGAACAAATTATCGCCGATGCCCTGCCGGTGCGATTTCAAGTCCAGATGCACAAGGTCATCTGGCCGCCGGAACAACGAGGAGTTTAGACATTTCCGATTTGCGATTTGCGATTTACGATTGCGTTGGAAAATTTGAACGCACGTAAATCGCAAATCGAAAATCGTAAATTCGTGACCGAAACAGAAAAAACTTTGCATCTGCTCCGTGATTTCGAATCGCGGAATGTTGTCTTCACGGAATCCGACGGTTCGTGGCCCATCGTCTGGGAACGCGCCAAAGGCATTCACGTTTGGGATGCCGACAGGAAAAAATACTTGGATTTGACCGCCGCGTTTGGCGTCGCCGCCACGGGCCACGCGAATCCGAAAGTGGTCCGGGCTGGTCAGGCGCAAATGGCCCGGCTGCCCCACGCGATGGGCGACGTGCATCCGCACGCGCGCAAGGCCGAGCTGGCCCGCGAATTAAGCCGCATCACGTTCGAGCGCTGGACAAAATCCCCGGACGCCGGACGCCAGACGCCAGACCCGATTTGCGGGAAAACGATTTTCTCCAACTCCGGCTTCGAGGCGGTCGAATCTGCCCTCAAGACCGCAATGCTGGCCACCGGCAAACGCGGGGTCATTGCGTTCGAAGGCGCCTATCACGGACTGGGTTACGGCGCGCTCAATGCCACACACCGCGATTTCTTTCGCAGGCCGTTTCGAACGCAACTCGGCGAGTTCGGGCATTTCGTCCCTTTCCCCGTAGCAGCCGACGTCAGTCGGCTCACATTAAAAAATCAAAATCAGAATGAGCCGATTCACATCGGCTGCTACGAAATCGAGAAACGCATCCGCCATCTTTTCCGCCGCAAACGCATCGGCGCGATTCTGGTCGAGCCGATTCAAGCGCGCGGCGGCATCAACATTCCACCGCCGGAGTTTCTGCCATGGCTCCGAAGACTTTGCGACGAACATGGCGCGCTGCTCATCCTGGACGAAATATACACCGGGTTCGGCCGCACCGGGAAATGGTTCGCCTGCGAACATACAAGCGTCGTGCCGGATCTCATCTGCCTTGGCAAAGCATTGACGGGTGGCTTTCCATTGTCGGCCTGTGTCGGGCGCGCGGATTTGATGGACGCCGCGTGGCCGGCATCGCGTGGCGAGGCCATTCACACCAGCACGTTCCTCGGCAATCCGGTCGGCTGTGCAATGGCACTGGCGCAAATCAAGGAAATCGAACAATTGAATTTGCCCAAACGCGCCGCCGAACTTGGAGAATATTTGCTTGAAAAATTGCAATCATTGGTCATTGGTCATTCGTCATTCGTCATTTCCACCCGCGGCCTGGGTCTGATGGCCGGCGTGGAACTGCATCTGCCCAACGGCAGGCCTGCCACCAATGCGACGCTGCGGGCAATCAAGACGATGTTGCTTCGCGGCTTCATCATGCTGCCCGAGGGCGAACACGCTAACGTCATCAGCTTCACGCCGCCCCTGACCATCACCCAAGCACAATTGGCCAGGGCGGTCGGCACACTCGCCGAAGTTTTGAACCAGGAATGAGAACCGATTTCTGACACGGATTGCACGGAGTTTCACGGAGGTAATTTTTAATCTGTGTTAATTCGTGAAATCTGTGTCTAATTTTCCCGATGAAACTTTCTGAGATGCGGGAATTGCTGGCGGCGCGCGGGATTCAACTCACGAAGTCCCTCGGCCAGAATTTTCTCCACGACGCGAATCAACTCCGGCGCATCGTCAAGGCCGCTGAATTGTCAAAGGCTGACAAAGTCCTGGAAATCGGGCCGGGGCTTGGGCCGCTGACAGAACTGCTTCTGGAAAACGTCGGCGAAGTCCTGGCGATTGAGAAAGATGCGCGGCTGGTGGAGTTTTTGCGGGAGTGGTTTAACGTAGCGCAGGCGTCCCGCCTGCCCGACCGGAAAAAAAATGCAGGCGAGACGCCTGCGCTACATTTGCTCCACGCCGACGCACTCGACTTTTTGAAAAGCGAATCGCGCGATTGGCGCGACTGGAAACTCGTGGCTAATCTGCCGTATTCCGTCGCGTCACCGATTCTGGTCGAACTAGCGCAATCGGCCCAACGACCGCGGCGGATGGTGGCAACGCTGCAACTCGAGGTGGCCCGACGGCTCATGGCCAAAGCCGGTGACGATGATTACGGCATCCTGACTCTGCTCATTCAACTCGATTACACACCCTGCGAATGGTTCAAGATTCCGGCAAGCTGCTTTTTCCCGGAACCGGACGTGGATTCAGCCTGCGTGGTTTTGGAACGCCGCGCCGCGCCGCTTTTGCCTGAAAACCAGCACGAAACTTTTGTAAAAATCGTCAAACGCGCGTTTTCACAACGGCGGAAAATGATGCTGAAATTACTGCGCGAAGACTGGCCGGCAGAGAAATTGGAGCGGGTGTTTGAAGAATTGAAGCTCTCGCCGCAGGAACGCGCGGAGAAATTAAGTCTGGAGCAGTTTGGTAATTTGGCCCACAAATTGGGGAAATAATTATGCAGGAAGTATCGGTAGATCATATATTGCACCATCTTTATGGGGCATTGAAAACGAGCAAGGTTCAATGGAGCCAATTGGATGGATCAATCAGAAAACTTCAGGCAATATCTTCGACCGAATCAGATAAAAAAAGAATTGCCGAACTTAAAAATCAAGAAGTTCAGGCTAGGATGGTAATCATAGTGATTTCTCACTGTTTTGTTGAAGCGCTAGCCAACCACTACATTGCTTCCAAATGTGACGCGCGGCGATTTAATTCACTAGAGCGGCATGGAATCCTTAAAAAATGGACGACTACTCCTTGCGAATTCGTAAAGGAGTATCGTTTCCCAGAAAAGGGTGACGCACTCTACGATGATTTAGACAGGCTCGCTAGATTGAGGAATTGTTTGGGGCATTCAAAATCCAGAATCCATATTAACGATCAGCTTATTCATGAAGGAGACCTTCCACTTCTGTCAGACACCAGCAGTCTAACGCCTGAAAAATGTTTATCCCTGCCCGTCCGCTTGGTTGAGCATCTTTGTCTTTATGACTATGGTGCAGCGTTTGAACTTTGTATTTACAGTGATTTTAGCGATGCGGATAGGAATGAAATTATTTCCAAAGTGCGAGCCAAATCAGCAAAGCAACGCACCATAAAATGACCGAAGAAATCTTTGATGTCGTCAACGAATGCGACGAGGTGATTGATCGCAAGCCACGCAGCGTCGTGCATCGGCTCGGCTTGAAACATCGCGCGGTCCACGTGCTGGTGTTCAATTCGCGCGGCGAAACTTTTCTCCAAAAGCGTTCGATGACCAAGGACCGCGAGCCGGGCAAATGGGATTCCTCGACCTCCGGGCACGTGGATTCCGGCGAGGACTACGACGCCTGCGCCGTGCGCGAATTGCGTGAGGAAATTGGATTGACCGTCGCAAAAACACCGGAACGGCTGTTCAAAATCGCCGCGTGCCCGGAAACCGACCAGGAATTTGTGTGGGTTTATCGCTGCCAGGCGGAAGGACCGTTCCGGCTGCACCCGGACGAAATCGAACGCGGCGGCTGGTTCGCGCCGGAAAAGGTTTCGCGCTGGATTGCCGAAAAACCGGAGGATTTCGCGGGCGCGTTCAGGCTTATCTGGCAAACGTTCAGCCGTTAAACCATCGGCAGCAGGTCAGATTGATGAAATATGATGGGGTGGATGGAGGCCAAAATCGCTAATTCCCAAATCCGAATGACTAAATAATTCCCAATGGCCAATCCGGAATGCCCAAGCGGTGAGAACTGTTTTGTCATTCGGGCTTCGTGATTATTTAGTCATTATGGTTTAGTCATTCGTTATTCATACGTTTCCCGCCTTTACTTGTGCCAAAAATGGAGTAGTTATTAAGCCATGCAAAATTTTCTGGTTCCGATTGTGGTTGAGCAAACGGGCCGCGGCGAGCGCACGTGGGACATTTACTCGCGCCTGCTCGTTGACCGCATCATTTTTCTCGGCACGGCGGTGGATGACACGGTTTCCAACATCATCATCGCGCAACTCCTGTTCCTCCAGATGTCCGACGCGAAAAAGGACATTCATCTTTACATCAATTCGCCGGGCGGCAGCGTCACGGCCGGGCTGGCGATTTACGATACCATGCAATATCTCACCTGCGACGTGAACACCTATTGCGTTGGCCAAGCCGCCAGCATGGCGGCCGTGCTGCTCGCGGCGGGCACGAAAGGCAAACGTTACGCCCTGCCCAACGCGCGCATCCTGATTCACCAGCCGTGGGGCGGCGTGCAGGGCCAGGCCTCCGACATCAGCATTCAGGCGAAGGAAATTCTGCGGCTCAAGGACCGGCTGAACGAAATCCTCGCCAAACATTGCGGGCGCAAGGACGAGGAACTCGCGCGCGACACCGACCGCGACCGTTTCATGTCCTCCGACGAGGCGAAGGAATATGGTCTGGTGGATCAGGTCGTGCAATCGCGCAAGGACATCGCCGGCCTGACGGAAAAAACCTCACCGAAGGCATGAATGTTGTTGGAGTTCACGCTTTAGCGTGCCTCGCGGCTAGCAACCTGAAGGTTGAACTCCAACGAAATCAGCAATCGTAAATCGCAAATCGTAAATTCCCATGGCTCGTCCCGCCAATCTCACCATGTGCAGCTTCTGCGGCAAATCGCATGCGGAAGTACGCAAGCTCATCGCTGGCCCGGGCGTTTATATTTGCGACAATTGCATCATCCTTTGCAAAAACGTCCTCGACCGCGAACTCCAGCTGCAAAGCCAGAAAAAACAGCCAAAGTTCACCGTCCCCAAACCGGCGGTCATCAAACGCCAGCTTGACCGTTATTGCATCGGGCAGGAGCACGCGAAGAAGACCCTGGCCGTCGCGGTGCACAATCATTACAAGCGCATCCAGCCGGAACCGGCAGCGGAAAACGAGGGAGCACCAAAGACCGCGTCTCCCGATCCCCATGCCGACGTGGAAATCGAGAAGAGCAACATTTTGATGATCGGTCCGACCGGTTCGGGCAAAACGCTGCTCGCCCGCACGCTCGCGAAAATTCTCGACGTGCCGTTTGCCATCGCCGACGCCACCACGCTCACCGAGGCCGGCTACGTGGGGGAAGACGTGGAGAACATCATTTTGCGGTTGCTGCAAAGCGCCGATTACGACGTCAAACGCGCCCAACGCGGCATCGTCTATATTGACGAGATTGACAAAATCGCGCGCAAGTCCGAAGGCCCGTCCATCACGCGCGACGTTTCGGGCGAAGGCGTGCAGCAGGCACTGCTGAAAATCCTCGAAGGCACGGTCTGCAATGTCCCGCCGCAGGGCGGCCGCAAACATCCGCAGCAGGAATACATCCGCGTGGACACGACGAACATTCTGTTCATTTGCGGCGGCGCATTTGTCGGTCTGGAAAAAATCATTCAGCGGCGGCTGGGCCGGCACACGATGGGTTTCGGCGCCATTGGCGAAGCGCAAAAAAACGCCGGCACGGCGCGCGACGAATTTTTACAGCACGCCGAACCGGAGGATTTGCTCAACTTCGGCTTCATTCCCGAATTCATCGGGCGGCTGCCCGTCGTGACGACGCTCGCGGAATTGACCGACGAACAACTGGTTTCCATTCTCACCGACCCGAAGAACGCGCTCACGAAACAGTACGCCAAGCTCATGGCGATGGAAGGCGTGGAACTGGAATTCACGCCGGACGCGTTGCGCGAACTGGCGTCGCAGGCGCACAAAAAAGGCACCGGCGCGCGCGCGCTGCGCAGCCTGCTGGAAAAACTGATGCTCGATTTGATGTATGAAGCGCCGGACGGTGGCGACATCATCCACGTCAAAATCACCCGGCCGGTCGTGCGCGGCGAAAGCAAACCGATCGTGCGGCGCAAGCAGGACGCGGAAGCGGCGTAATTTCTTCGTAGCAGCCGAGGTAACGAGGCCCTGTTCGCCTTTGGATTTCGGATTTCGAAGTGAGCCTCCTCACGTCGGCTCCTACAATATTTCACACCCCAATATCCTCATTCCAAAGCTCCGGCTTCGCTTTGATGAAATCGCGCATGAGTTGGATGCACGCCGGGTCTTGCAACACCTCCACTTTCACGCCCTGTGAGCGGACGTATTCTTCCGGACCTTGGAACGTCACGTTTTCGCCGATGATGACGCGCGGAATTTTGTAGAGCAGAATCGCGCCGCTGCACATCGGACACGGCGACAGCGTTGAGTAAAGCACGCAGCGTTGGTAAACCGACGCCTTGAGCCGGCCGGCATTTTCGAGGCAGTTCATTTCCGCGTGATGAATCACGCTGCCGCGCTGCACACGCTGGTTGTGGCCACGCCCGATGATTTTGCCGTCGAGCACCAGCACCGAACCGATGGGAATGCCGCCTTCAGCCAGACCCTTTTTGGCTTCGTCAATCGCGGCTTGTAGAAAAATATCCATGCACGGAGTGAACCAATTCCTTTGCGCGATGGCAAGCTGGCCGCTTCATTGGAGCGCGGACGGCTCGTCCGCCTTTCACTCTCCAAATTTGCAACTCGCGGGCAAGCTGCCCGCGCTCCTCACCGCGCGAAAATCTGGCGAATCACGTCCTCGATTGGCACTTCCTGAATGTCAATGTCGGTCACGGGAAGTTCATCAAGAAGCGATTTGCAGACGGTAATAACACGGTCGCGCTTGACCTTGAGCGTGATGGACCCGGCGTTCTTCTCCACGACTTCGCCGTAGCGGGAGAGATTTTCATTCGGGTGCGCATCGGTGCTGGCGCATTGAATCGTGATGAGTTTGAAATCGGCGAAGCGGTCCACAATTTCTGCCAGCCGGCCGTCAAAAAAGATTTTGCCATGGTCAATGATGATAACGCGGTCGCACAGCGCCTGGATGTCGGCCATGTAATGGCTCGTGAGCAAAATCGTCGTCTTTTGTTCGGCATTATGCCGGCGGATAAACTCACGGACGGTCTTTTGCGAAACGACATCGAGGCCGATGGTCGGCTCGTCGAGGAACAGCACCTTGGGCTGGTGAAGCAGCGACGCGATGAGTTCCATTTTCATGCGTTCGCCAAGGGAAAGTTCGCGGACGCTGACGTTGAGTTTGTCGCGAACATTGAGTAATTCGCTCATTTCGGCGACCGTGCGCTCAAAACGGTCGGCGGGAATGCCGTAGATTTTTGAGTTCAGCTCGAGCGATTCGCGCGCGGGCAAATCCCACCAGAGCTGGTTTTTCTGGCCGAGCACGAGCGCAAACTGGCGGCGGTAGCCATCGTGACGTTCCCACGGCACGTAACCCAGCACGCGCGCCGAGCCGCTGGTGGGAAACAGCAGGCCGGCGAGCATTTTCAGCGTGGTCGTCTTGCCCGCGCCGTTGGGGCCCAAAAAACCGACGAGTTCACCCGGTTCAATTCTGAAGCTGACATCGTTGACGGCGACGAGTTGTTCGTATTGACGATGGAAAAGCCCCTTGACCGCACCGGCAAATCCCGGCCGCTTTTTGTAGGTGCGAAAAGCTTTCGTCAGACCATTGACTTCAATGACGGGCACGGCAGGAATGTCGAGGGTCGAAGGCCGGGTGTCGAGCGCGGAAACGGTCAGCGGTTCAACTGCTTTTCGAGGTAATTAACAACCTGGCGGACGTTGGCGTCCACTTCCATGCGGTCCTTGACGAGGCGGCAGGCGTGGAGAACGGTGCCATGGTCGCGCCCACCGAAGGCCTCGCCGATGGTGTTGAGCGAGCTTTCGGTCATCTGGCGGGAGAGATACATCGCGACCTGGCGTGGAAACGCGATGTTTTCCGGGCGGCGTTTGCTGGTCATGTCGGCGAGGCGGATGTCATAGTGCTCGGCCACTTTTTTCTGGATGACTTCAATGCTGATGGTCAACCGACCCTCTTCGTGAAGAATTTCGCGCAGCAACCCCTCGACGACCTCGATGGACAGTTTTTTGCCAGTGAGTGAGGCGTAGGATGCGACGCGGATGAGCGCCCCTTCGAGCCGGCGTACATTTGTGCGGATGCGATTGGCAAGGAAATTCATCACTTCATCCGGCAGGGTCACACCCATGATCTGAGCCTTCTTTTGGAGAATGGCCAAGCGCATTTCAACGTCCGGCGGCTGCAAATCGGTGACCAGTCCCCACTCGAACCGCGAAACGAGACGGTGTTCAAGCCCCTGAATTTCGCTGGCCGGACGGTCGCACGTGAGCACGATTTGCTTGCGCGCTTCATGCAGCGTGTTGAAGGTGTGAAAAAATTCCTCCTGGATGCGTTCCTTGCCGGCGAGGAACTGGATGTCGTCAATCAAAAGCACGTCCGTCTGTCGGTATTTTTTGCGGAATTTGACGAGTTGGTTGTTTTGGATTCCATCAATGTACTCGTTGGTGAACTTTTCGGAGGAGAGATAGGCAACGCGTGCACCTTTCTTGTTGCTGACGACGTATTGGCCGATGGCGTGAAGCAGGTGCGTCTTGCCCAGGCCGACGCCGCCGTAAAGGAAGAGCGGATTGTAGGATTTGCCCGGCACTTGTGCGACCGCCAGGGCCGCGGCGTAGGCAAAATTGTTGTTGTTGCCGACCACGAACGATTCAAAGGTGTTTTTGGGGTTGAAAGGCAAATCGCCGCTGCTGGGCGAGCGTTCGTGAGATGATTCGGCGGCCTTGGCTTTGGCCGGGGTCGCAGCCGGAACAATCGCTGTCGGGGCAATACCCGTTCCGATTTTGAATTTCACCTGCAATTGGCGGCTGGCGGCGACAGCCACGGCGTCCTGCAACAGGCTGAGATAGTTGTCCTTGAGCCACAGCTCGCAAAATTCGTTGGGCGTTTCGAGGGTGACGTAGCTGCTGTCCATGGCACAGACGCGCAAAGGCGCGAACCACATATTGTAAGTGTCTTTGCTCAACTTGGAGCGAAGTTGCTCCTGCGCCGAATTCCAAATTTTTTCCGCTGAAAGCTGCATGTGTTTCGTCAAAAAGCCTGTTTTTTAAGCCTTTTATTCACCTAGCCCCGAAATCGGCGTTTATTGCCGATTTCCGCAGGCGCTCACTTTGGCAAAGAGCAATCGGTCCGAATAGGCAGCCGCTAAATCATCTCTGTTCGCCAAAAAATTCATTTCACATTACAAACAACCCGCTGATTTACAACACGTTACATATTTCACAAACCAAATTTCCACCGGCAATTTTATCAAAATATTTGAACGCCTGTAAACAACTCCGAACAACGCGGCTATTTTTATGGCATTGGGCCAAAAGTTCCTAGGAGAACATATTAACTCTTGTTCACGAGTTATTCACATGCACATTCTTGTCAAATAAATCACCATTTTTTGCTCCAACAACACTGGCGGTGCTTCAATCAAACCGCCGCTTCGCCCGTTTCGCCGGTGCGGATGCGGACGACATTCTCCACCGGACTCACAAAAATTTTCCCGTCACCAATTTTCCCGGTCTTCGCGGCTTTCAGGATGGCGTCCATCGCCGATGAAATCAAACCGTCGGCCAGCACGATCTCGATTTTGACCTTGGGAAGAAAATCCACGGTGTATTCGCTGCCGCGGTAAATTTCCGTGTGCCCCTTCTGGCGGCCGAACCCTTTCACTTCGGAAACAGTCATGCCTTGCACTCCCAGCGCCGCTAACGCCGCCTTCACTTCGTCGAGCTTGAAAGGCTTGATGATCGCTTCAATTTTCTTCACGCGGATTCCCCAGTTTGTTTGTGGAGGGATTTTAACATCCCTGTCCTTGCTGTAAACAGGAATCTTTGTCGGGCAGACTGGCGAGCGCATCACATTTTGAACCCGTGAACGGGCCTCTTTCATCCACACCCTGACTTGGAGGCGCGGGCTCAAGGACCTTAGTCCCAACTTTTCAAAGGGTTTTGGAACGTTGAAAACCGTCGGAGCGATTCCAATAATCTCCCTCCGGCTGGACGACCAGCCAAAGCGAAGTGTTAATGAGATCATTGCCACTACGGTATAATTGGGGCGCAAGACCCATCAAACCGATATTCACCGGTTGATTTTGCACATCGTCCCCGGCAGCGCACCAACCGCGGGTTGATGTCATTCAAGCCCCGGCTTTAATTGAACAATCGGTTGACACAATATCCACTTATACTTAACTGTATCCAGTTGACATAAATAAGCGATTATGATTTGTTGATCACAGGTAACGTTGTTTTGGGGGTTGTTGTCAGGCGTTCTTTGAATTTTTAACAACAGTTTTCGATCCTGGTTCCGGTACAAACCGGGTCGGAGTTCTCCGTGATCCTGCGTTGTACTCATTCAAAATTCACCGGGCCTCTCGGTCATCTCCTGGCCGCTTGGCCCGGTTTTTATTTCTATGGCGGTCCTTCCCGCCGATGATAATGCCGTAATGTCTTTATTTGCTGTAGCGTCGAGCCTGCTTGCCTCGCCGGAGCCTTGCGCAGAGGCGGGTGGCTCGAATAAATCGGCACAGCGCCGACACCACAACCCAAAATCAGCCACTGTCGAAAAAATGGTGGCGCTTGGTTTGACCGGAGCGCGGATTGTCCTCAATCCGCAGCCTCAGGATAGGTCAGAGGCGCTGCGAGTTGAGGCAACTCGCCCTCCCATCCCCGGTTTGAGATTCAAATTAAGCCACTGCCGGCGAAGTCCATGCGTTGACACTGTTTTTAGCGGCTGTTAGTTTCCGTCCTTCTGGAAAGTCAAATGGACTACAAAAACACATTGAATCTGCCGCGCACCGATTTCCCGATGAAGGCCGACCTCGTCGCCCGGGAACCGGACTGGCTGAAAAAGTGGGAGACCGCCGGACTCTACAAGAAAATCCAAACCGACCGCGCAGGCGCAGAGAAATTTGTCCTGCATGACGGCCCGCCCTTTGCCAACGGCGATGTTCACATTGGCACCGCGCTCAACAAGATTCTCAAGGACATCATTGTCAAATACAAGACGCTACGCGGTTACAGTGCGCCCTACGTTCCGGGCTGGGATTGCCACGGACTGCCCATTGAATTCAAAGTTTCCCAGGAAATGCGCAAGGGGAGCGCGGGCGCCTCGCCTGCGGAAAAATCATTCGATGCCGCCACCATCCGCAAAGCCTGCGAAGCCTCCGCCCGGAAGTACATTGATATCCAACGGAAACAATTTAAACGCCTAGGCGTACTCGGTGATTGGGACAACCCTTATCTCACCCTGAACAAGGAATACGAGGCAGAAGAATTACGCCTGTTCGCCAACATCGTGGAGATGGGTTTCGTTTATCGCGGCAAGAAGCCGGTTTATTGGAGCATTCCCTGCCGCACCGCGCTCGCCGAGGCCGAAGTCGAATACCAGGACCACGTCAGCCCCAGCATCTACGTGAAATTTCCCGTCGTCGGCCAGCCGAACACGTTTGTGCTCATCTGGACGACCACACCGTGGACTTTGCCCGCCAACCTCGCGGTCGCTTACAACAACAAGTTTCAATACGTCCAGGTCGAAGTCGCGAATGAAAAATACATTTTGTTCAAGGGTTTGCTGGCGGTTGTCGCGGAAAAGTGCGGTTGGACTGGCCACACCGAACAACCCTTTGCCACCGAAAAGCTGGCCCGGCTTCAATACCAGCATCCGTTCTGCAACCGCACTGGCAAAGCGTATCCCGCCGAATTTGTCACCAGCGACACCGGCACCGGCTTCGTCCATATCGCGCCTGGACACGGACTGGAAGATTATCAGCTTGGTTCGCAGGTCGGTTTGCCGATTTATTCGCCGGTGGATGACGACGGCAAGTTCGCCTGCACGAACGATTTGCCGGTCGAACAACAGATGCCAAAGGAAATGGTTGGCAAATCCATCCTCGAAAAACACGGCAAGAGCGATGCGAATGAAGTTGTCCTGCATGAACTTCGCGCCCGGCACGCCCTGCTCCACCAGGAAAATTATCATCACAGCTATCCGCACTGCTGGCGCAGCAAGACGCCCGTCATCTTCCGTGCGATGGACCAGTGGTTCATCGAGATTGACCACGTAGCGCAGGCGTCCCGCCTGCCCGCTGAAAATAAAAATGCAGGCGGGACGCCTGCGCTACAAACCTTCCGTGCATCCGCGCTCGCTGAAATTGACCGCGTGCAATGGATTCCTGACTGGGGTGTCAACCGCATCAAAAGTGCCGTACAGACCCGCCCTGACTGGTGCATCTCGCGCCAGCGAACCTGGGGCGTGCCGATTCCCGCGTTTTACGACGCGAAAGGCGAACCCATTCTCGACGCCCAAATCGTCCGCAACACCGCCGATCTGATTGAAAAGCACGGCTCGAACGTCTGGTTCGAGAAATCCGCCGCTGAACTGTGGGCGCTCGTGAAGCCGAAAGATTGGAAAGGTGCGGATGCCACCGCCAAATCCAACGACACGCTCGACGTTTGGATTGATTCGGGCAGTTCGTCACGAAGTGTGTTGATGCGGCGGAAGGAGTTATTGCATAACGTAGCGCAGGCGTCCCGCCTGCCCGCCGATGCAAAAAATGCAGGCGGGACGCCTGCGCTACCCTGGCAAGCCGACATGTATTTTGAAGGCAGCGACCAGCATCGCGGCTGGTTCCAATCGTCGCTGCTGCTCTCGCTGGCCGGCAATGGCGCAGCGCCATACAAGACCGTGCTCACTCACGGATTCATGGTGGATGCCGACCGCGAGAAAATCTCCAAAAGCAAACAAAGCCAGGGCGGTTATGAAAAACCGCAGACCGCCGAGGCTTACGTGAAGAAATATGGCGCGGACATTGTGCGCCTGTGGGTTTCGTCGCAGGATTTCCGCAACGACATCATCGTGAGCGAGGAACGCATCACCAAGGTCGCCGAGACCTACCGCGTCATCCGCAACGCGCTCCGTTACCAGCTATCGAACCTCTACGACTTCGATCCGGCGAAGCACAACGTGCCGGACGACAAGCTGACTGGCCTCGACCGCTGGATTCTGGGCGAATTCTCGAAGCTGGAGCAGGAAGTCATCAAGGCCTACGACGATTACGAATTCCACGTCGTTTATCAAAAAGTCAGCCAGTTTATCGCGGTTGAACTTTCTTCGATTTATCACGACGTCATCAAGGACCGGCTTTACACTGACCCGGCGAATTCGCATCGCCGCCGCTCGACGCAGACCGCGTTGATTCGGCTCGTGACCGGCCTGTGCCAGATGCTCGCGCCGATTCTGTCATTCACAGCGGACGAAGCGTGGGAGTTTGTGCCGGGAAAGTCTTGCGCTTCCGTGCATTTATCGAAGTGGCAGCCAACGATTTTTCAAATGACAAAGTCTGAATCAGACGAATGGCACGTATTATTTAATTTGAGAAATGAAACGATTTTACCAAAACTTGAACACCTGCGGAAAGATAAGACTATAGGCAAGTCGCTGGATGCTAAAGTTACAATCAGATACTTCAATTATCCTGAAGCCGAAGTGCTCAACCGACATAGGGACTCCGTTAAAGAATTGCTGAATGTTTCACAATTTGACATTGCTCGGGAGACAATGACCTCTCCGGGGAGTGCAATAGGTGTTGAAACAACTCAAGCTGGCGGCCAGAAGTGCGAGCGCTGCTGGCATTGGGAAATGGACATTGGTAAAAACGCTGATCATCCGACGCTGTGCGGTCGTTGTGTCGAGGCGGTGAAACAATTCAAAGCATGATGCGCGCGATGGACGCTATAGTCCTAATTTTGCGATCAAGTCGGGGCGTATCTTTTCAACATATGGCCTTATCAATGCCTTTGCTTCAGATTGGCGCTCTCTCAATGGTATAGTTTCAGGAGGTGAAGAGCCGTTTTCCAAACCAGCTTCACGCGCGAAGCGCCACTTTTCGGCGTCATGCTTATATGAAAATAATTTCTCAGTAAGATCAGGACGCTGACTTCCAAATTGGATGCCTTCCAACGCTGTGTCGTATATGTGTTCGAAAGCCCCTTTAATCGGTATTTTTAGCATATAAACTTTCCGGGACAATTTCGGAAGACTAACCAATTCTGAAAATTGCGTCAGGCCAAAATCATGCGCCTTCTTCATGAATTCTGGTTTAAAAAATAATTCGTAAAAATTCTTTGGCTCATCTGGCAGTGCTGCAAGGCGATCAGCTACAACAGTCCCTGTAATTAAGAAATTGGCCAAATCAGCCTGCCGTCCTGGTTCGCTAAAAAGTTCCGCAAACGTCTCTAATCTGTTGCGATAATTACATCCCAAAACAGCGCTTGTCTCATACAAGAGTTGAGCATGCGACAGGTATTCTGCGAATAAAACATATTCACCGGAGAACAAACCCTTCCTCTTTACAGGTGCGATGAATTCATGCGCCAGATAATAAAGTAGTGATGGCGTGCTCATACCTTAACATTCATATTGCCGCTATCTTTGCGTGCGGCGCTGGCGTATGTTTTTTTCGTTTCACAATTTTGACTTTGCGCCCGTCGAAAATTTTGTCCAGAAAAAATCACACCGGCGGCGGCGGCATGAGGCCGTGCAGCGAGTCGGCGTGTTGGAGTTCACGCTTCAGCGTGTCCGCCACCAGCACAAGCTAAAGCTTGAACTCCAACCTGGCTACCGGCGGTAAAGGGGCAGCCGCAACACTTCCACCATCTTCCGGGCAATCAGGTGCCGGCGTTCTTCGGTGACCTGGCCCTTCTGGCCGTCGAAGCGCGCTTTGGGCAGCAAATGAATTTTGTCACAGCGGACCATCGTTTTCCAATCCAACCCGTCGGCCTCGTCCAATGTTTCTTCGGTGGACTTCGCGCTGCGGTTCACTTTGGCCGAGGTGCAAAGCAGGGCATTGACTTCTTCAATGTCGGGATTCTGGCAGGTTTCATCATTGGAAATGATGACGGCGGGATGCCGTTTTTCCCTGCTGAACGGAAACATGAAGATGTCCCATTGCCTCACGGCGTTCCTTTTTATTCAAGGTCTTTGGGGGCGCGGATCACCGAGGCTTTGGCCAGACGATTGTCCTCCTGGATTTCCGCGCGGCTGCAGGCGTTGGTGAAAAACCCCGGCGGACGGATGGGGATCGGCTCGATTTCAGGAACTTCCTGCAAAACGAACCGCTGCCGTCCCCGGACGATGTAAACCGTTTCGCCCCGGCTGGCCTTTTCCATCAAGCGGCCCAGATACGTCTTGGCATTGCTCAATGTGAACATTTGCGATTGCGAATGAGTCTTCGTTTTACGGAAACGAGGACGGCCAGCAATTTTCATAGGCTGAATATAGCCTGCATTCAGGCTGATGTCAAGCATTATCCGAATTGACCCGACGCGTTGGAGTTCACGCTTCAGCGAGCGCCCGAACAAGCTAAAGCTTGAACTCCAACTTGATTTTCACGCCGGCTGCTGCTGAGTCAGGCAATGTAGCGAACCGGAACCGAGCACCAGATCAACGGCGTGAATGCCGACCACCGGCCGGTCCTTGAACAACTCACCCAAGATGCCGAGCGCGACGCGGTCGTTCGGGTCATTGAACGTCGGCACGATGACGCAGGCGTTGCTGATGTAAAAATTTGCGTAGCTCGCCGGCAGCCGGTGACCGTTGAAATAAAGCGGCTCGGGCATGAGCAACGGCACGACCTCGGGCTTCGAGCCGTCTTCCAAACGCAAATCCCGGATGCGTTCCCAGTTTTCCGCGAGCGGACGATAATTGGCGTCGCGTTTGTTCTTTTCCCGGATGAGCACGAGTGTTTTCCGGTTCACAAACCGGCAGACGTCGTCAACGTGTCCGTGCGTGTCATCCCCCGCCGTGCCTTTGCGCAGCCAGAACACGTTTTTCACGCCGAGATACTTTTTAAACGTCTCGTTGTATTGCGCCCGTGTCAGGCCGGGGTTGCGGACTTGGATTTTGGGATGCAGGTAACACTCCTCCGTCGTCAGCAACGTGCCGCAACCGTTCACTTCGATGCCACCGCCTTCCAGGACGAAAGGTTTGTCATCAACCTCGGCATGGAAAAGACGTTTGTGCAACACGCGCGCCGCCATCTCCGGCACTTTGCGGTCTTTCTGCCAGTCGTCGTGTCTCGCCCAGGCGTTAAAATGAAAATGCACGATGGCGGTTTCAAAGTTCGGAGTTCGGAGTTCGGAGTTCGGAGTTTTACGTCGCACAAAAATCGGTCCGCTGTCGCGCAGCCAGCCACGGTTCGTCGGATGCACGATGAACCGGACGTTCTTCAAATCACAGCCCGCGCGCTGGAGATAACTGCGCGCCAGATTCCCTTCGGCCTTGTGCCGGACAAGAATGCGCACGAGTTCGCCCGGTGCAATTTTGCGCACCATCTCGCCATAGACCCAGCGGACAGCCTCCATCTTGCCCGGCCAATCCGCCTCATGATGCGGCCAGGCAAGCCAGGTGGCCTCGTGCCGTTCCCATTCGGCGGGCATGGCGCAGCCGGGCACGGCGGGGGTTGACGCGTTTGTGGATTGTACGTTCGTCATAAAATCGGACAGAGCATAACCGCTTCGCTGCCGCTGGGAAATCCCGAAAGAAAACCAACCGCGGGGGAAATATCGTGCAAAGGAGACTGGTAAACCACTCATTATTAACATCGGCCATTTTGCGGCTGGTGCAACTTAAAAATCTTCAAAAAACAACACTGTATTGGCTGAAAATCTGCTTGCCCTGAAGGAGGTTAAACCGGGGGATGGAGATGAGTCGAAACCGTCTCGCTCGTATGAAAATGAGCTCAAATCAAGTCAGGGCCGTGCAAGCCGCAAAAATCACCTTGTGCGCGTGCTTGTTGGTTTTTTCGACGGGCGGTGTGATTGTTCCCAAGATAACGGCTTCGAAACCGGCGGTGGCAACATTGCGCGCGGGTGTGACACCTGCACCGGAACCGGCGGCGGTAACATTGGGCGCGGGCGCGATACCTGCCTCGAGCGCGGCGGTGGCAACATTGCGCGCGGGTGTGACCTGCGCCGAAATCCAGCAGGCGCTGGATCGCCTGCCGACAAGCGGCGGGGAGGTGGTGTTGCCGCCCGGAACATTTGAAGTCAGCCAGCCCATTGTGTTGCAGCGCGATCATCAGAGCTTGCGCGGCTCCGGCGATGCGACTGTCTTGCACCTTGCGAACGGCGCCAACTGCCCGGTGATTATTTTGGGCGAACCTGTCAACAATCCGCAACGAACCGTGGAAAATTTGCGCGTCAGCGGCCTTTTCATCGACGGCAACCGCAATCACCAGAAACGCGAGCTTTGGCGGTCTCGGGGCGAAGGCTCGGAAATCCGCAACAACGGAATCACGGTGCAGAATGTGAGCGACTCGGTCGTGGAGCATGTGACCTGCGCCTACTGCCGTTCCGGCGGTCTCGTCACTACCCGGGGCGTGCAGCGGCTGACGGTGCGGGATTTGGCCGCGTTCGATAATGAGTTCGACGGTCTGGCCTGTTATCAGACGACGGATTGCCTGTTCACGAAACTTTATCTCCACGACAATCCCGGGGCCGGCATCTCGCTTGATCTCGCTTTCAATCACAACGTCATCAGCAATGCCGTTTTGAGCGCGAACAACCTGGGCATCTTCATGCGCGCGAGCCGCGACAATCAATTTCATGACATTTCCATCTTCAACAGCCACCACTACGGCGTGTTCATGGCGGACGTTGAAAAACTGACCACTCGCGGCCGGCGGTCCGTCCCCCAGAGCGGGTGCGTTGACAACTTCTTCACCAACCTGATTGCCAGCGACTGCGGCGGCGCCGCTTTCCGGGTTAACGACCCCACCTGCACCAACAATGTCATCGTCCGCGCCAGGTTTGACGGCAATGCCCTGGGCGGACTCTCGCTGGTGGAGCCGGATTTGGTGGCAGTGCGGTAAATCAATCCTTCCCCTTCCCAACCCCCCTCTCTTTTTCGCCCCCCTTTGGAACAGGGAATTTCGGGGACGAGGCTGAAAACGAAAATGAGGACGGAAATCGCAAGCTGCCTTTTTTCAATAAACTCTTGTAACGCAAAAAAATTTCGGACAAAGTGCCGCGCCAAAACAATTTTGCGATGCTGGAATTCAGGAATAAAATTTTGTTCGTCGGTTACGGGGCCGTGGCGCAATGCGCCCTTCCCATCCTCGCCAAGCACCTCAAGCTGCCGCTCCAACGCATCACGGTCATGGATTTCGAGGACCGGCGTGATGTGCTGGCGCCATGGATGAAGCGCGGCGTGAAATTCGTGCACAAACGCGTGACGCGCGAGAACATGGGCGTGCTGCTGGGCAAATATCTGGCGGCGGGCGACGTCCTGATTGATCTGGCTTGGAACATTGACTGTTGCGAAATCCTCCAGTGGTGTCACGACCGCGGCGTGCTCTACGTCAATACCTCGGTCGAGTTGTGGGACCCCTACGAGAATGCCAAAGCCGCCACGCCGCAGAAAATGACCCTGTACTGGCGGCACATGAACATCCGCCGCATGACCGGCAAATGGACCCGGCCCGGCCCATCGGCAGTGCTCGAACACGGCGCGAATCCCGGCCTCATCTCGCATTTCACCAAGCAGGGCCTGATTGATATCGGCAACCGCGCCATCAAGGACAAAAAGGTCACGGGCAGGGCCGCCGATGAAATCCGGCAACTCATCGCCGATCAAAAATTCAATCAGCTGGCGATGAAACTCGGGGTGAAGGTGATTCATTGCAGCGAACGCGACACGCAAATCACCAACAAACCCAAACAGGTGGACGAGTTCGTCAACACCTGGAGCGTCGAGGGTTTCCGTGAGGAAGGCACCACCACCGCCGAGATGGGCTGGGGCACGCACGAGAAGGAATTGCCGCCGCTGGCGTATGAGCACACCGACGGCCCGCGCAACCAGATTTGCCTTGCTCGCATGGGCATCAACACCTGGGTTTCGTCGTGGGTGCCGGACTATTGCATCAACGGCATGGTCGTGCGTCATGGCGAGGCGTTCACTATTTCCGACCGGTTGACGGTCTGGAAAAACGGCAAGGCCATCTACCGGCCCACGGTGCATTACGCCTACTGCCCGGCCGACGTGGCTATTGCGTCGCTGAACGAACTGCGCGGCTACAATTACAAGCTCCAGAAAAACCAGCGCATCCTCAACGACGAAATTACCAGCGGCTCCGACATCCTCGGCGCCTTGTTGATGGGGCACGCCTACAACTCGTGGTGGATCGGCAGCGATCTCAGCATCGAGGAATCCCGCTGGCTGGTGCCGCACCAGAACGCCACCACCATGCAGGTCGCCATCTCGGTCATTGCGGCGACCATGTGGATGATTGAGAATCCGGCCAAAGGCGTCTGCGTGCCGGACGACCTGCCGCACGAATACATTTTGAAAATTTCCAAACCGTATCTTGGCAAATGGATTTCCAAGCCAGCCGATTGGACGCCGTTGAAGCACTACACCAACGCGTTCAACGGGCACAACCATCCGCAGATTGACCGGAAAGATCCGTGGCAGTTCAAAAACTTCCTCATCACCGACGGAGACTGAACCCGTAGAAAATGACTAATTCCCGAACCCGAATGACGAAAGAAATCCCAATGACGAATTCCAAAACAGGGGACGCCACACGACTGGATTTGTTATTTGAGCTTCGTTATTCGTTAGTCATCAGGATTTATCCATTCGTCATTGGTTTATGGCTTTAATCGCCAAATTCAAAAAATGCCTACTCCCACCGCTCTAAAAAAACTGGCCGAGGAACACGGCACACCGCTGTTCGTGGTGGACCATGAAGAGTTGCGGCGCAACTACGCGATGTTCAAAAAATGCCTGCCGCGCGTCCAGGCCTACTATGCCGTCAAGGCCAACCCCGACCCCGCCATCGTCAAGACGTTGTTCGATGCCGGGGCGAGCTTCGACGTGGCCTCGATGCCGGAATTCCACATCGTGCATGAATACATCAAGGACATGCCCGACAAGGAGCGGCAGGCCTGGATTTGGGACAAAATCATCTACGCCAACCCGATCAAGGCCAACGAAACGTTGCAGGAGTTGAACCCATACAAACCGCTGGTCACTTACGACAATTACGAAGAAATCCGCAAAATCAAGAAATACGCCCCGCAGGCCGGCCTTGCATTGCGGTTGAAGGTGCCCAATACCGGCGCGATGGTCGAGCTGTCATCAAAATTCGGCGCCGCGCCCGGTGAGGCCGTGGACTTGATTCTGGCCGCCGATAAAGTGGGGCTGACCGTCGAGGGCATCAGCTTCCATGTCGGCAGCCAGACGACGAACTTCAAAAATTATGTCGCCGCCATCAACCTCGCCGCCAACATCTTCAAGGAAGCCAGGGATCGCGGCTATACCAGGATGAACCTGCTGGACATCGGCGGCGGATTCCCGGCGCCCTACGACGCCACGGTGAAACCGTTCCGCGAACTGGCAGGCATCATCAACCGCGAACTCAACCGGCTCTTTCCGAAGAACATCCAGATTCTTGCCGAGCCGGGCCGCTTTCTTTGCGCCACCACCGGCACCGCCGTTTCCAAGATCATCGGCAAGGCCATCCGCGACCAAAAACTCTGTTACTACATCAACGACGGCGTCTATCACACCTTTTCCGGCGTTATCTTCGACCACTGCCATTACCACCTCAACTCGTTCAAACGCGGGCCGACGCAGATTTGCTCGGTGTTCGGCCCGACGTGCGATGCGCTTGACGTGGTCTCGATGGCGGAGAATTTGCCGAGCAACCTGCAACTGGGCGACCTGCTCTACAGCGAACAAATCGGCGCTTACAGCCACGCTTCTTCGACTTACTTCAATGGTTTCCCGCCCGCGAACGTGGTGCACTTGAACCAGTAGATTCCGCAATCCGGCCGTTGCAGCCGCGCCGGCTTTTCGTTGCGGATGCCGTCAAGGGGTTTGCACCCTGTAAAATCGCAAGGATGAATTGTTTGTGGCCGTGAAACGATACGAACTGCCGGGGACGTTGGTGGTGAATATCGCGGTCGAGTTCGTGGTCCACTGCACCGTCAAGTTCGTCGTTTGCAGCAGGTGGAACGTGCTGGCCGAACCGCTGATCGTGAAGTTGAGCAACACCTGCTTGTTAGTCAACACGGGCTGGCCCAACACGATGACGGGATTGGGATTGGTAATGGCGGTCACCAGTTTGAACGGTCCCCAGCTCAACGGGAATTGCGTGAACAACACCGGCGCGGCGGCGAGGGCGTAATTCCCGGCCTGCGTGGGCGTGAAGGTAAAGTTGGTTGAAACGGTGGAATTAGTGACCATACCGACGATTTGCTGCACGTTCGTCACCACGACGTTTTCAATGCACCAGCCAACAAAGTTATCAGCGGTTGGAAAATAGATGCCGGAACCGGGAAAGGCATAGTTGAAGCGCACCAAGGTCAACTGCCCGGCATAGTTGGACAGGGAATATGAGTGTGCGGTGAACGTGGTTTCACATTGCGACGCGCCGCCGACGCCGTTGTAGCACCCGGCTTCCGCAAAAAGGTTCTGCCAGTTCGCGCCGCCATCCGTGGATACCTGCACATACGCCGTTTCGTCGGTCGTTGCGAACCCCAGCAGGCTTTTGAACGAAAGCACCGTGTTGGTCGCCGGCAAAAGCGATTCGTTGAGCTGCAAATATTGTGACACGGGATTGGTATGGCACAGATGGAAACAATTGCCGGAGCCGACCGGCGGATTGGTAATGACCGAATAAATTGGCGGCGGTGTGATCGTGAAATTTGTCAGGCCGTTGGTGGCGTTGTCCGTCAGATTTCCGTTGGTGGCTTGTGCCACAAGCCACTGGTAACCGGTGGTGTTGGGGTTGGCGATGGGCACGCAGGCGTAAGGATTGCCGGTGTTGAGATAGGGCGTGTTCGTGCCGACGACGACAGTGGCGACATAATCCGTCCCCGGCACGGAAGGATCAAACAACGTCACGTTGTAGGTGAAACCGACGATGCTGCCACTGGGCACCAACATGATATTGGTCACGGTGATGCTATAGACCGTGTCCGTGCCGCTGAACGGGAAAATTGTCCCGGAACTGGTTGCATCCAGGCCCATCGGCACCCAGACGATGGTGTTTTCACCGTAACCGGTTAGATACGGTTGGAGCGAAACTGATACCGGCACACCGTTGCTGGTCATGGTGACGGTCGCCGCGCTGAAATTCGCGTTTGACAGCGCGAATGACCATTGGGGAAAGGCGAGCTGGTAGGGCACGAAACCGGCCGGCGGCCAGGAAACGAACGGCTGGCTCGTGGCGGGGCGCGAGCCGCCGAAGTTGGCGTCAAAAACCCAGGTGGCATTTGCCGAATTATAGCTGCCTTCCACCGGCACGTCGCCGGCAGCCATCACCTGGGTTTGCGGGTACAAAATCCAGCGCCGGTGGCCGACTTCGTAGTTGTTCGCGCCGAAATCCCAGATGTAGCTCGTGATGGCGTCCGCGCCATCGGAGCCGAGGGCGAGATTCGAGTTGGCCGCAGCGTTGCTGCCGGAAAGGCTGTAGCAGCTCCAACTGAGCGGTATGCCGGTATGCTGGAGGGTGTTGTTTGCTGACATCATGAGCGCCCCGGCCTGGTCCAGCGTGGATTCACTCGAAGAAAAGGTGATCGCGGCCGGAATGCCGGCCATGGCGCGAAGCCAGTTGATGCGGCGCAAGGTCGCGTTCTGAAAGGCGGTGGCATTGGTGCCCGGTGTGCAGGATGCCGTGACCGCCGTGGAATTCATGGCGATGCCCTCGGAAGAGGTGTACACTGCGTTGTAAAATTCACGCACCTGCTCGCGCGAGCTTGCGCTGACGTTAAAACTGCCGGTGACATCCATGGGGCGCAGCCCGCCGCCCGGCAAACCCGAAACGCCCTTTGGCGCCGTTGGCGCGTCGCCCAAACTCGGCGGCGGCAAGGAACCAGCAGTCGGCGTGGTTTGTGAAAAAGCATACGGCGCAAACATGGCCGCCAGACTGACGACCGTGATAAGCCCCGGGATTTTTGCAGATGACATAAGATTCATTCGCACTTGGCGCCGTTCTAAACGCAAAGCCTTAACAAATTCAGCAGAATCTATACCAAAGCCGGAAAGTCAAAACGGCATCCTCTTGTCGTGGTGAAATCGCGGCTTGCCGGGAGTCCGCCCCACCGACGGCAAACAACCATTGGCTTGAATTCCAGACTGGTTCGCGCCATGCTCATCGTGCTCCGTGGGTGAACTATGAAACCAAATGATTTTTCCGATGCGCGGGTGCTCGTCACCGGCGGCGCGGGCTTTATCGGCAGCGCGCTGGTCTGGGCGCTGAACCGGCGCGGCTGCGAACGCATCGTCGTTTGCGACCGCCTCGGCACGGATGAAAAATGGCGCAACCTCACCTCGCTGCGCTTCGCCGATTACGTCGAGGCGGACGACCTGCTGCCGCGATTGCAACACGGCGCCTTGGGGAAGTTCGATTTGATCCTGCACATGGGCGCGTGTTCGTCCACCACCGAGCGCGATGCCAGTTTTCTCATCCGCAACAATTACGAATTCACCAGGAACCTCGCGGGGTGGGCGCTCGCCCGAACGGCACACCGCCAAAAACCGCGTTTCGTCTATGCGTCGTCCGCCGCGACTTACGGCGACGGCTCGGCGGGCATGGAGGATGACGATTCGCAACTCAACAGGCTGCGCCCGCTGAACATGTACGGTTACTCGAAGCATTTGTTCGATTTGCACGCCCGGCGCGCCGGATTTTTGGACAAAATCGCCGGATTGAAATATTTCAACGTCTTTGGCCCGAATGAAGATCACAAAGCTGACATGCGTTCGCTCGTCCACAAAAGTTTCGCGCAGGTGCGTGAGACCGGCGTCATTCATCTTTTCAAGAGCTACCGCAAGGACTGTCGCGACGGCGAACAGAAGCGCGATTTTCTTTACGTCAAGGACGCCGTGGCCATGACGTTGCATCTGGCGGCGACGCCAAAGGCGAACGGCCTGTTCAACATCGGCAGCGGCCAGGCGCGGACATGGAATGACCTGGCAAATGCAGTTTTTGCCGCCCTGAAACGGAAGCCAAACATTGAATTCATCGAAATGCCGGAAGCGATTCGCGACAAATATCAGTATTTCACCCAGGCGAATCTGGCCCGGTTGCGCGCCGCCGGTTACACCGCACCCGTCACTTCCCTCGAAGACGCCGTGACCGATTACGTCCGCAATTATCTGGTGCCGGACAAACGGCTTGATCCTGCCGTGGCGTGATTTTCAGGAGCGCGTACAGCTTGTCCGCGCGTTCATCCTGGCAACTTCAACTCGCGGACGGGCCGTCCGCGCTCCGAAATTTCACTGTCATGTAACTTGCCGACGACCGCACTTTGCTGTCATACTTTACCGGAATGAAACTCAAATTTCTCATCGGTTGCCTTGGGCCTTGCGCGTTCGTTGGATTCAATTTCATTGTCTCCGCGAGCGGGTTGAGGGCGGAGGATTTTGACGCCACGACTGAAATCGTTGGCCGCGGCACGAACGGCCTGGTCACGCCGGTCAACCAGCTCGTCACGCCCGCCGGAATGCAGGTCGAACTGCCGGGCATCCGGCCAAACGCGCTGGCGTTGAGTCCCGACGGCAAAATTCTCGTGACCGCCGGCCTGACGCACGAATTGGTCGTTGTGGATCCGGCCACGGGAAAAATTTTGCAGCGCGTTGCTCTCCCGTCCGGTGGAGGCGCAGGAACAGGCGCCGACGGCCATGGAAATTCTCAACCCGGACGAAAGGGCGCAATTGAGTTTCACCGGCCTGACATTTTCGCCGGACGGCTAGCGGATTTATATGGCTAACGTCAACGGCGACATCAAGGTTTTCGGCGTCGGCAAGGACCAAAAAGTTTCACCGCTGTTTTCAATTGCCCTGCCGCCAGCCAACGCGCCCTTGCGGGCGGCGGAAATTCCCGCCGGCATCGCCGTTTCGCGCGACGGCAGGAGAATTTACGTCGCGGGCAACCTTTCCAATCGTCTCTGGAACTGGACGCCGCGACCGGAAAGTTTTGCGGACGTGGGACGTGGGCGTCGCGCCGTTCGACGTGGTGCTCGCCGACAAAAAAATTTACGTGAGCAACTGGGGCGGGCGCCGGCCCGATGCGGACAGCGTCACCGGCCCGGCGGGACAAGGAACAAAAGTTCGCGTGGACGATCGCACCATCGCCAGCGAAGGCTCGGTGTCCGTCATTGAATTAAATACAAACATCGAACATCGAACATCGAACACTGAACTTCGACCGGGTTCGCGCGCCTGCGCGATGGCGCTTTCGCCGAATGGAAAATTTCTCGTCGTCGCCAACGCAGGCAGCGACACGCTGAGCGTCATTGACACGCGCACGGACAAAATCGTCGAAACCATTTGCGCGCGGCAAAATCCGGCGGATTTGTTCGGCGCGCAGCCCAACGCGCTCGCGTTCAACCGGTCGGGCAAAAGGCTTTTCGTCTGCAACGGCACGCAGAACGCCGTCGCGGTTTTTCACTTCAAACCTGGCAAATCGAAATTGCTCGGCCTGATTCCCGTCGGCTGGTTTCCTGACGCCATCGTCGTTCAGCGCAAGGCAGGGGAAAATTTATGTGGCGAACATCAAAAACATCGGCACAAAAATGGAAAAGCCGCGAACGGGATTCGGCCACGGTCAGGGCTTCAACACCAAGCAATACACCGGCTCACTTTCGCTGGTGCCGGTGCCGTCGGCGAGGAAACTGGCGGCGTTCACGCAAACCGCGCTGGCGGATTTGCGTTACCCGCTGTTGGCGCAGGCGAAATTGCCGCCGCGCGAAAACCGGCCCGCCCAGCCCGTGCCGGAACGCGTTGGCGAACCCAGCGTCTTTCAGCATGTCATTTACATCATCAAGGAAAACCGCAGTTACGACCAGGTGCTCGGCGACGTGACGGAAGGCAACGGCAACGCGGACTTGTGCGTTTTCGGCGAACGCGTTACGCCCAACGAACACCAGCTCGTCCGCGATTTTGTGCTGCTGGACAACACGTATTGCTGCAGCATCTTGAGCGCGGACGGCCACAACTGGACCGACAGCGGCATCGCCACGGATTATCTCGAGCGCGAATTTGCCGGCTGGCCGCGCAGCTATCCCAGCGGCGGCGGCGGCCCGGACACGGCGGACGCGCTGGCCTATTCGCCGGCGGGTTTCATCTGGAACGATGCCCTCGCGCACGGGAAAACCGTTTGCGATTTCGGCGAGTTCACCTCCGACAAAAAGCAATGGAAGGATTCCGCGCGCAAGGGCAAGCCCGGCTTCCTCGATTGTTACCGCAATTTTGTGAATGGCGCGGACGAAATCGCGCTGACGGACGAGCCGGACATCGAGGCGTTGCGGCCTTGCATCATGACGAACACCATCGGTTGGGACCTGGACGTGCCGGATATTTTCCGCGCCGCGCAATTCATCAAGGAGCTGAAGCAATTTGAAGCGGCGGACAATCTGCCGAATCTCGTCATCGTCTGGCTGCCCAACGACCACACCAGCGGCACGAAATTCGGTTCGCCCACGCCCGAAGCGCAGGTGGCCGACAACGATCTGGCTTTCGGCCAAATCGTCGAGGCCGTCAGCCATTCGAAATTCTGGACGAACACCTGCCTCTTCGCCATCGAAGACGACCCGCAGAACGGCTGGGACCACGTGAGCGGCTATCGCACGACGGCTTACCTGGCGAGCGCTTACACCAAACGCGGCGCGGTGGTTCACACGCAATACAACCAGACCAGCCTGCTGCGCACGATGGAACTTGATGCTCGGCCTGCCGCCAATGAACCAGATGGACGCGACGGCCACGCCGATGTTCGATTGTTTTACCGATACGCCGGATTTTACACCGTTCGACGCGGTGACCAACAACGTGCCGCTGGACGAAATGAACCGGTCACCCAGAACCATTTCCGATTCGCAGTTGCGCAAGGACGCCTATGTTTCCGCGAAATTGCCGCTGGAAAAGGAAGATCAGTGTCCGGAGGATGTGTTCAACCGCATTTTGTGGCGCGCGATGAAAGGCTCGCAAACGCCGTATCCCGACTGGGCGGTGAAAACGGTCGATGACGATTGACCGCTGGATTGATCCAGCAGCCAACATTTTCAATTGCCCCCGCTAACCTTGTAGCCGCCGCCGTCAGTCGGCGCACTTGGTCATCGTAGGAAGTCAGCACGGACTCAACGCGCTCCATCTAATGGGAAAAATCCTTCTCGGTAATGCTGTTCGATCAAAAAAACCGCCGACTTTTCTTGTAACTTCGGCCGGATTTTGCCTAAGTAATGAATAAACCAGACTAAAATCATGGAACCTGTTCCGCCGCCACTTGAACCGCCGCCCGCCACAGCGCCAACGACATCGTTGGCTGGAAGATTGTTGAATGTCTTTGCCGCGCCGGGTGAAGTCTTTGACGAAATCAAGGCCGCCCCGTCGTCCGTTACGAACTGGCTTGTGCCGGTAATTATCTACTCCGTGGTGGGCGTGATTTCCGTGTGCATCATGTTCGCCCAGCCAGCCATTCAACAGACCGTTCACGACCAACAGGTCAAGACCATGGATCAACAGGTGCAACAAGGCAAAATGACCCAGGCCCAGGAGGATCAGGCGTTGCAGATATTGGATAAATTCATGGGACCGAAAATGCTGGCGGCTCTCGGCAGCGTGGGCATGGTCATCTACAGCTGCGTCTCACTTTTCGGATGGGCTTTGGTGTTGTGGCTGCTCGGACGCTGGGTGCTCAAGACCCAACTTGCCTACATGAAGATTCTTGAGGTCGTCGGGCTGTCTTCCATCATCATCGTCCTCGGCATGGTCATCGGCACGCTGCTCGCTGTGATCCTCGGCCGGCTCTACGTCGGACCAAGCCTGGCCTTGTTGGTGAGTAATTTTGATCCGAAAAATCGCGGCCATCTCCTGCTGGGCGCGGCCAATGTAATCTATCTCTGGCACACGGGGGTGCTGGCGATCGGGCTGGCCAAACTATCGGGTGGGTCAATAAGCAAGGTCTTCGCGGTCGTTTTCGGCTTTTGGGTATTGATTGAATTGCTGCTGATTGCCATCGGTTTGGGACAGTGGGCATTGTAAAAACGGCCTAAAAATATAATTTCCCGAAACAAATTCTCGTTCACCTTGTCTTAATAGCAAACAATATGGCCAAACCCAAAAAACGCCGGAAGATCATCATCTTTTCTGTCATAGGGGTGGTGCTGGTCGCGCTGGTGCTGGTGGCCGTCTTCAAAAAGCGCGAGCCGGCCATTACGGTCCAGACGGAACTGGTCGCCCGCCACAGTCTCACCAACATCGTGGTGGCCAACGGCAAAATCCAGCCCGTCGTGCAGGTCACCATCAGCCCGGAGGTCAGCGGCGAAATCATTGAATTGCCGGTCAAAGAAGGCCAGCAGGTCAAGAAAGGCGATCTGCTGCTGAAGATCAACCCGGACATTTATATCGCCGCGGTCAACCAGGCGAAGGCCGGGTACGAATCCTCGCTCGCCGCCAAAGCCTCGGCGGTGGCGAACCTGGAAAAAGCCCAGGCGGACTACGACCGCAATTTGGAATTGTTCCACCAGAAGCTGCTTTCGGAGTCGGATTTCATCGGCTTCAAATCCGCCCGGGACATGGCCAAGGCGCAGCTCGACAGCGCCGACGACCAGGTGAACGTCGCCAAGGCTCTTGTGGACAGCGCGCAGGATTCGCTGATTAAAACGACGATTGTTTCGCCGCTCGACGGGACCATCAGCAAATTGAACTCGCAGCTCGGCGAACGCGTGCTGGGCACCGCGCAATTTGCCGGGACAGAAATCCTGGTCATCTCGGATTTGAACCAGATGGAGGCGCGGGTGGACATCGGTGAGATGGACGTGGTGGGCATCAAACCCGGCCAGAAGGCGCGGCTGGACGTGGACGCGTTCAAGGACCGCAAATTCGCCGGGGTGGTGACGGACGTGGCCAGTTCCTCGAAAGACAGCAACCAGGCTGGCAGCTCTTCCGGCAGCAGCCAGTCGCAGGAAGCCACCAAGTTCCAGGTGCGCATCCGTTTAACCGACAAGGAAGATTTCCGCCCCGGAATGTCTGTCAGCGCCGACATCGAAACCAAGTATTGCACCAACGTGCTCACCGTTCCGCTGGCCAGCGTCACCACCCGCCCGCCAACGCCGAACAAAACGGATCCGCCAAAAACCGGCGGGACAAATGCCACGGCTTCCACAAATGTTGCAGCGTCCAGGACGGCAGGCACCAATGCCGCGTCGTCGGGCACGAACGCCATGGCGACGGCCTCGAAAGGCAAGGATGCTTCCAAACCGACGGATGTCGTGTTCGTCGTCAAGGGCGACCACGTGGAGGTGGTACCGGTGAAAATCGGCATTTGCGACGACAATTACTGGGAAATCAACGACGGCCTCACCAACGGCGAGGAAATTGTCTCCGGCGGTTACCGCGCCATCAGCCGCGATTTAAAGGACGGCTCCAAAATTAAAAAGGGACTCGCGGCCGCGGAGACAAAATAACAAAGTTGTCATGAAACGTGATGCGTGAAAAAGCGCGGTGTGCCAACCGACCTCACGTTTCACGTTTCATGCATCACTCAACATGAGCTTGATCCGGTTCCAGAACATTTCGCGGCGCTACCAGATGGGCGCGGAAACTGTCCACGCGTTGCGCGATGTGTCGCTCGAAATCCAGCGCGGCGAATACGTCGCCATCATGGGCCCGTCCGGGTCCGGCAAATCCACGCTGATGAACCTCATCGGCTGCCTCGACACACCCACCTCCGGCCATTACGAATTGAATGGCATCAGCGTCAGCGACATGGACGACAACCAGCTCGCGGAAATCCGCAACCGTGAAATCGGTTTCATCTTCCAGACCTTCAACCTGCTGGCGCGCTCGAACGCGTTGCACAACGTCGAGCTGCCGCTCATTTACGCCGGTGTGCCGGCGGAAGGCCGCCGCCAAATCGCGCTCGACGCACTGACGCAGGTCGGCCTGGCGGACCGCGTTCATCACAAGCCCAACGAACTTTCCGGCGGCCAGCGCCAGCGCGTCGCCGTCGCCCGCGCGCTCGTCAACCGGCCGTCCCTTTTGCTGGCCGATGAACCGACGGGCAATCTCGATTCCAAAACCGGCGCGGAAATCATGGCCTTGATCGAGGAGCTTTCGCGGAAAGGCAACACCATCATCGTCGTCACGCACGAGGAGGACATCGCCCGCCAGTCGCGCCGCATCATCCGCATCCGCGATGGCCTGATTGCCAGCGACGAGAAGCAGCATGAAACCAAGGTTACTGCGACAACCCACGGCTAAACAGTTTTGTGAGAACAAATATTTCTTCCGCCCTCACCCCGGCCCTCTCCCCCGGGAGAGGGGGAATGGTCGCCAGCCGGTCGGCGAATCGGGCGGTGCCGAACTTTTCAGGTGACGAACTTTGCTGTTCCCTCTCCCTGAGGGAGAGCGTCAGGGTGAGGGGAAAATCGTCGTTGAAAATTCTCACGTCACCATGAAATTTTTCGCCGAAATCCGCGAAGGTCTCGGCATCTCATGGAACGCCGTCCGTGCGAACAAAATGCGGTCGGTGCTCGCCACCATCGGCATCGTCATCGGCATCGTCACGGTCACCCTCATGGGCGCGGCCATCAACGGACTGGACCAGGCGTTCATCAAAAGCATTTCCTCGCTCGGCGCGGATGTTTTTTACGTGCAACAATACAGCTGGTTCAGCGGTTCCTATGACGACTGGCTCAAAGCCCAGAAGCGACGCCGGCCCATTTCGCTGAGGGAAGCCGAGGCACTGACCCGGCAGCTCGCCCCGATCGCCATTGTCGCCCCCACGGTATATGACCGGGAGACGTTGGAATACAAAACCCGCAGCGCCACCCTCGTCCTCATCATCGGCACCACGGATCCCTATTTGCAAACCAGCGGCGTGAACGTGGCCGAAGGCCGGTTCCTGACCGCCGCGGATGCCGAAGGCGGGCAGCCGGTCTGTGTCATCGGCAGCGACGTGGCCACCAACCTGTTTCGCGGGGATTCACCCCTGGGCGCCCGGATCAAAATCAAGAACCAGTCCTTTCAAGTTGTCGGGGTGCTGGAAAAACAGGGGAAGATGTTGGGTTGGAGCCTGGACGAGCGGGTGATCATTCCAATCCGGGAATTTCTGGCGGACATCTGGAATCGTCCTACCATTGATCGGGTCGAGGTGAAGGTCAATGAACTGACGCAACTGGATGAGACCCGGGAAGAATTGCGCCAGAGCATGCGCCACATCCGCCACCTGGCCCCCGACGAGGCGGATGATTTTGGCATCAACCAGCAGGACCAGATTGTGCAATGGTTCCATCAGCAAACCCGCACCATCGCCATCGTCGGCCTGTTCGTCACCAGCCTGGCGCTGTTCGTCGGCGGCATCGGCATTATGAACATCATGTTCGTTTCGGTCGTCGAACGGACACGCGAGATTGGCGTGCGCAAGGCCATCGGCGCCAAGCGCCGCAACATTTTGCTGCAATTTCTGATCGAGGCCGCCTGCATTTGTCTGATGGGTGGAATCATCGGGCTGGGCATCGCCTGGCTGGTAACGCTGGCGGTTACCTATCTGCTGTTCCCGGCGGCTTTGTCCTGGACCATCGTCGGCATCGCCCTGCTCGTCTCGTTGTTGACAGGGGTGGTTTCCGGTTTCCTGCCGGCCTGGCGTGCGGCGCGGATGGACCCGGTGGACGCATTGAGGAGCGAATGATGCGTGAGGCGTGAAACGTGAAACGTGAGGTGCGAGAAAGAGGCCGGTTATGAATTATGATGAATGGTTGAAGTCGGTGCCGGTGGAAATAACGGGCGATTCCCTTTGGAAAGTCGAGGCTTATCGGCTGGCATTGTTCGCTGCGGACTTGGGCTGGCATGACGTGAGCAAATTGATGAAAGACAAACGCACGCTCGGACTTTCGGACCAGCTTTATCGGGCTCTCGGGTCGATTGGAGCGAACGTGGCCGAGGGCTATTCACGAGGTACAGGCAAAGACCGCGCCCGGTTTTATGAATATGGTTTGGGTTCAGCACGCGAGAGCCGTGGTTGGGATTACGATGGCCGTCATGTGCTCGGCGAGAGAGTCGCAGAACATCGGATTCGTCTTTCGACCCAAATCATCCGCCTGCTACTCATGATGGTTCCGGATCAGCGCGGCTCGCTCCTCCGCGAAGACAGCCCCCCTTACCATACCTCTTTGACACCACCGGACACGGCATCTCCTTTCGATCCCGATGAGCTGGCGCGATTGTTCCAGAACATTCCTTTGGCTTAACCATGCATTCACGCACCACGCATCACGTTTCACGTTTCACGCATCACTCATCACGCATCACGTTTCAGGCATCACGCCCGGCAAACCAATGAAGACAAAACCTGCAACCACGCTGATTATTGCCGAGGTACGCGAGAGTTTTCTCATGGCCATGAATGCGCTGACGGCGCACAAGTTGCGGTCGGCGCTCACCTTGCTCGGCGTGTTGATCGGCGTCTTCTCCATCATCGTCGTCATGACCGCCATGCGCGTGTTGAAGCGCACCGCGGAAACGGGACTCAGCCAGTTGGGCAGCCAGACTTTTGCGGTTCAGCGCTGGCCCGAGGCCCAGTTTGGTGATTCGAGCGACTGGCAGAAATACTGGCGGCGCCCATACGTCACCCTGGAACAGGGACGGCGGGTGGAGGAGAAGGCCACGCTGGCCGCCGGCGTGGGCATCGAAGGCGATTTCTGGCGCGGACAGATTTCGACCCGCTTTGCCAAGACAGCGCCCACCACCGAATTGTACGGTGAAACCCCCGGCAGTTTCCCGGCGCGCAACTGGGACGTTGAGGAAGGCCGCATCCTTTCCGGAGACGACGTGGACAACGCTCGGGAAGTTTGTGTACTCGGCAGCGCCCTGGCCAAAACGGCGTTCCCGTTCGGCTCGGCGATGGGCGAAGAGATCAAAATCAACGGTTACAAATACGCGGTGGTGGGTGTCCTCGCCCCCAAGGGCGGGTCGCTGGAAGGCAATCAGGACAATTTTGCCATCATCCCCATCACCACGGCGCTCAACCGCTACGGACGCTGGTGGGACGACCTGACCATCCTGGTGCAGGCGCGCGATGCCGCCAGCTTTGATGATTGCATGGAACAGGTCCGCGGCATCCTGCGCGCCGCCCGCAAGGTCGCGCCCGGCAAGCCGGATGATTTCGAACTGTTTTCCAACAACTCGCTCATCGAACAATTTGATTCGTTCACCCGGGCCGTGCGTGTGGGCGTGACCATCGTCAGCTCCATTGCCCTCATCGCGGCGGGCATCGGCATCATGAACATCATGCTCGTCTCGGTAACGGAACGGACGCGAGAGATCGGCGTCCGCCGCGCCGTCGGCGCCAAGAAACGGAACATTATGACGCAATTCATCATGGAAGCCATCGTGTTGTGCGAGGTCGGCGGCGTCATCGGCGTCGTCTTAGGCGTCCTCGGCGGCAACGCCCTCGCGTGGTTTATGAAGGTGCCGCCGGCCATCCCGGTTGACTGGATTGTGCTGGGGCTGGTGATTTGCTCCATCGTGGGAGTTGTGTTCGGAACCTATCCGGCCTACAAGGCGGCGAACCTCGACCCGATTGATTCGCTGCGATATGAGTAACGACGGTGACTTGCGTTGCGTTGTCGGCCGCGAACAAAGTAGATTGAAGATGAATAATGACAGACTGGAGACCAGCTCACTCTTGGCAAATAAGCCAAAAATCTTATGATTGAACAGGGAAGGCAGGAAATTAAATCACGACGCGTCCATGAATGAAAATAAAACTCCTCGATCACAAATAGGATCATTAATAAGTTTGTTTTTCATAACATTCCTATTCGTGTTCATGCTTGTTTGTGGTGCCAGCATCATCATCACATATTCCATTCCTAAAGCCTACGCCAGCACCGCTCGTATCAAGGTTGAGTACAAAGAAGCCGACAGCAATCAAGCAAGCGAGGAGAAAGAAAATTACGATCCAGTTCTCGCGGAAACCGAAGCTGAAGTCATCAACTCCGAGTTGATACTGGGAAAGGTCATTGATGAATTGAATTTGAACGTAGCTTGGGGAAAAAAGTATTTCAATAACGAAACACTCACAACCTCGGAGACGTTGGCCTTCCTTAAACACAGAATTGACATACGCCCAATAATCAACACAACACTTATTCAGGTTCGTGTGTATGATGACAAGCCTGGAGACGCTGCTGAAATTGCCAACACCATCGTAAATGTTTATGCAAATTATACCTCGACCAACGCCAACGAACCACGAGTGCAAATTATAGATTGTGCGCATGCCAATGATTTCCCTGTGCGCCCAAATACAACGCTGGACATCACCTTGGGAGTCTTGGCTGGGATATTTTTAGGCTCGGTAGCTGGGGCAGGATTTGCGTTGGTTCTTTTTCTAAAAAACCGCGATCCTTCAAGAGCATCTGCGCCTAATCCTCCGCAAACAAATGCTCCAAGGCCATCGTTGTGAGGGCGCAGTGAGAACTTGTCCGCCCTTTTTTCGTTTTGAACCGGGATATGCCGCGTGTAATCTAAAGGGCGTTACCAATGGAAATTTTAGGGTGAATCCATGAAGGTTCGATGGCCAGGGTTTTTAATTTGTGCCAGCCTCGGTCTGGTGATGCTCGTCGGCGGCCTGTTGATACCAGCGTATCTGCGGGCGGTGGACGCCAGCGTCATCCAAAGAGCCGGCAGGAGCGGTCCCACTTTGCTTGAGCAAGGACAGGCACTGGCAGGCGCGAAGAAATTGGGCGCGGCCAAAATGCTCATGCTGGCGGCGCGGGCCGCGGGAATTCCCGGCTGGGACCGGCTCGGCGAGGCGGTGACCAATCAGGTGCGTCAATATCCGGACGCGCTGGCCTGGGGCGATGACTCGCGCGTGGAAAATCTTTTCGGCGACAATGCCAAAGCGTCCACCCTCCGCAGTATTGCTACGGAGGACGGGCCGGAGGCCATCACGGAACCGTTCACCGACTTCATCATCCATCAGGAAAACCGCGATGCGGCGCTGGCCCATTTGCGCGATTCGCCGTCGTCCGTGGTGCTGGAGTTGTTGCGAACCCGTTCCTTGAACAACACCGTTCTTTTCCCACCGTCGGCATCGGCCTCGGGACAGGCTTTCGATGTGGCGTTGTTGGAGTGCGGATTATTGCTGGATGGCGGGCATTTGACGGCGGGCATGAGCGACGGCATTTTTTTGTCGGCTTCGGCGGCCAACCGCGGCGGCAATTCGGAACCGCTGGAGCGGGTGCTGATGGATTTCATGTCGCTGGGCGACCGGCTCAACTGGGACCAGCTCGTCGCGTTTGTCGCACAAATTCAAGATACCGGAACGCTTCACCAACTGGCCGGCCAGGTCCGCAATGCCGGTGAACGATTACCCGTCCTTTTTGCAGCGGTGCAACTGTCAGGCAAACCCGCCGCGGTTGCCGGGTATCTCGCCCGGTTCAGCCAGACCGGGCAGGAGGACCTCGGCGCGAGCCTGCATTACGGCGCGGGCGGGGTGAGCGAACTGGCGCAACGCGGTCAGCGCATGTTCAGTTCGAATCTGGAAAAGCGGGTGACCGCGTTCGATCCGTTTGGAGCGTTCTTTTACTTTGCGACGGACTGTTCTTTTCAAAAGCCGTGGCTGGCCCTGACGCTGAAATGGTCCTTCTATCTGCTCGGTGGATTTTTCCTGGCCGGGGCTTTGCATTTTGCGCGGCCTGTCGTATCATTTTTGGAACAACCATTGCAGGTGCGCGGATTCCACCTGGTCCGCGAGTTTTTATTTTCGCTGGGTTTTCTGCTCGTGGTATTGCTCTTGAGCGAGCCGTTTCTCGCGCGAGAGAGCCAGAAAGGGGGATTTCCCTTTCGACTGCAACTGCCCATGGCGGGCGGCGCAGTCCCTGTCGGAATCGCCGGCATCAAACAAACCATTATGAACCCAACCATACTACTGACACTGCTGGTGTTTTTCGTGCTACAGGCGTTGCTTTACATGGCGTGCCTCGTGAAGTTGGCGGAAATCCGCCGGCAACGGGTGCCGCCGCGCATGAAACTCAAGCTCCTGGAAAATGAAGACCATCTGTTCGACGCCGGCCTCTACCTCGGCTTCGTCGGCACCATCATCTCGCTGATCGTTGCCTCGATGGGGATGATCAAATTCAGCCTGATGGCGGCCTATTCCTCCACGTCGTTCGGCATCATCTTCGTGGTCATCTTCAAAATTTTTCACCTGCGCCCGGCGCGCCGGAAATTATTACTCGAAGCTGAAGCCGGCGCCATTGCCGCCGATGCCCCGGCTTCCGTGCCAATGCCCGTTTTGCCGTCATGAACCGCAGCATACTCATCGTCATCTGCGATTTCCTGCTGTTGAGCCTGTTGACGTTTTCAACGGACATCAACCGGATGGCCGACGAAAACACCCGGCCACCGGTCAACGTGGCGGTGGCGACCAATGACGTGGCGGAAACCGGCAAGGACCTCTCGGCGGTCATGAAACTGGCGCTCGAAGAGGAACGCAAAGGGCACGTTCAATTGCAACAGCAACTCGCGGCGGCCCGCGACACGGCGAATCAGCGGCAGGCGCAATTGGATGCACGCGAACAGGAAAACCAGCGGTTGCAGCAACAGTTCGCCGCCGCCCGCACCAACCTCGAATCCCTGAACCGCCAGTTGCAGGACACTTCCGCGCAAGCGCAGCAAAAAATCGCGGCGACTGCGGCCGAGGCACAACGGCAATCGGAACTCGCCGCCGCCCTGCGTCAGCAACTCGATCAGCTGACCAGGAGCAACCTGCTGGCCCAGGCCGAAAAGCAGAAACTGGTCCAGCAACTCCAGTTGTCCGAAGTTGAGAAGCGCGCCGCCGCCGAGCGCGCGGCCATGATGCAACAGGAGGTCCAGGCCGAGCGGACGGAAAATGCCAAATTGGCGGAGGGATTCAAATCATTGGCGACCAATTCCAGCCAGTTGACCCAGGAAATCCGCGCGAACACTCCCCTGGCGCCCAACACCATTTTCAGCGAATTCGTTTCCAACCGGATCGTGGCCAACATTCTGGCGTCGCGCTCCGGTTTTCTCGGCGCGAACTCGAGCAATAGCAAGGAAACCAAAACAGTGCTGGTGACCGACGGCACCAACACCTATGCCTTGTGCCACGTGAAGGACACGCCGCTGAAGTTGTGGGAACCGGGCACAGATTGGGACTCGCTCACCGGCACACTGGCCGGCAATGGCGCACAGGTGGCCATTCATTCATTGTCTTTTCATAAGGCAGACCCGCGCGTGGTAATGATGCCGGTCAGCCCGGAGGATGTCCGCCGGCTCGGCGGCAAGGTTTATCGCATTACGTCCGACCCCTACAAATTTCAGGACACGGTGCCGGTGGCTGCGGACGAAAGTTCTTACGGCGAATGCAATTTCCAGATTGATTTGAACACGCCGCAATACGTCAAATTGGACCACAGCCTGTGGCACCCGTTGTTCGGGAAATTCAATCCTTCGCGCGGCGATCTGGTTTTCAGCCGCACCGGCGAATTGCTGGGCATCATGGTCAACAGCACCTACTGTCTGGTAATTCACAACTTCGCCCCGGCGGCGACCCTGCAATTCGGTCCGGACGTGCGCAGCGAACACACCGGGTCAACCCTTTCGCAACTCTACTTCAACGTCTTCCAGTTGCCACTGCGTTTGCAATAACCTTTGGAGTGCGCAGACATGTCCGCGCTTTGATTTGACGCGACCCATCCTCCGTAGCAGAACCGCGGAGGGTGGACATGTCGCGTCGAGGGAAAGCGGTGTCATGCCACCGCATTCCACGCCTTTTGCCCCAATCGTCCATCCCAAACTGAATTCAGGAAAAGAGTTCCCGTCCGCCTGCGCTCCCGGCTTCACTGCGTTACGACGCGGCGAGTCGCTACGGCGCGACCCGTTGCCCCTGCGGAATTCGGAATGCCGTGGCAACCGACGTGAGTCGGCTCAAACTTCTCCCCCGCCAGAATAAGGAGCGGACTGACGTCCGCTGCTACGATTTGAAATGGGGAGCGCGACCCGTCCGCCTTCAGTTTGTAGGAGTCGAGGTGACGAGACTCAAATCAAAGTCAGAGACTCCTCACGTCGTCTCCTACAAGTTCCAGCCTGCCAAAGCGCCAGCCGCCGTCGCGCTGGCGCGCTCTGGCGCGCCGCGGAAGGGCTGGCGCACTCCAAGACGCTTCGCGTTCACCGAGCCGCTCTGAATTTCCGCCAGGTTTTGGACTGCGGCGGCCCTCCGCCGCTTTCAAATCCGTGTTCATCCGCGTCTATCCGCGGTCAAAAACCTTGCTTCAATCCTCGGCGAACAGATACTCCAGATCCGTCGTCGTGAGGCTGCGAGCGAAACCTTCCTCGCCCAGCACGTCGGCTATCGTCTGCGCCTTGCTCTGCTGCAATTCCCAGATTTTTTCCTCAACCGTGCCGGGCGCGATGAGCCGGTAGGCGTTCACCGTCTGCGTCTGGCCGATGCGATGCGAACGGTCAATGGCCTGCGCCTCCACCGCCGGGTTCCACCACGGGTCGTAAAGCACCACGTAACTGGCGTTGGTCAGATTCAAACCCGTGCCCGCCGCGCGCAGGCTCAACAAAAACACGCCGGGCCGCGTGTCGCTCTGGAACGCGCTGACGACCTGCTGCCGGTCTTTCGTCTGGCCGGTAAGAATGTGCGTGGTGATTTGCCGGTCGCGACATTCCGCTTCGAGCAGGTTCAACATCCGCACAAACTGGCTGAAGACCAGAACTTTCTGGCCTTCCGCAATCAACGGGTCGAGCAATTCGAAGAGTGTTTCGGTCTTGCCCGACGCGGTGTCGCTGCCCACGAGCCGCGGGTGGCAGCAGACCTGGCGCAACCGCGTGAGCGCTGCCAGCACGTGCATCTTGCTTTTGTTGAGGCCCTGCTCCGCGACGGCGTGCATGATCTGGTCGCGGCTGCGGCGCAGTTCGGCCAGGTAAAGCTTCCGTTGTTCGTCGCCGAGCGGACAATCACGCCGTTCCTCGATGCGGTCGGGCAAATCCTTGGCGACGTGTTTTTTCAAGCGGCGCAGCAGCAACGGCCGCAACCGGGCGGAAAGCCGTTTGCGCGCGATGCGCTGGACGGACTCGGTTTTCTCGCTGCGCGCCGGCTGTTCCACCGGCGCGGTTTCGTCGGCAACCTGGGCGCGCGGTTCGTAAGTTTCAACGAATTGCTCCTGATTGCCGAGGTAGTTTGGCTGGATGAAATCCACGATGCTCCATAAATCCAGCAGCCGGTTTTCGAGCGGTGTGCCCGTGAGCGCAAGGCGATACTCGGACTTGAGCTGCTTGACCGATTGCGTGACCTGCGCGCCGGGATTTTTGATGAACTGCGCCTCGTCCAGAATCGCCGCGCGGAACGCAAATTTTTGCAGCTCCTCCAGATCGCGCCGCAGCAGCGCGTAATTCGTTACAATCAAATCGTGCTGCGGAATTTGTTTGCGCAAATTGTGCCGCGCCGCGCCGCTTTCGAGCACGAGCACCTTCAAATTGGGCGTGAACCGGTTCGCTTCGCGCCGCCAGTTGTGCAGCACGGACGCCGGACAGATGACCAGCGACGGTTTGGGATTTTTCGTGTTGCGCTCCTTGAGCCACGCCAGCCACGCCAGCGCCTGCAGCGTTTTGCCCAACCCCATGTCGTCGGCCAGAATGCCGCCGAGTTTGATTTGCGTGAGGTGGCAGAGAAAATCAAAGCCGTCCTTTTGATACGGACGCAAGTCGGCCTGCAATCCGCCGGGCAACGCAACAGAGGGCACACCTTTGAAATCCCGCACCCGCGCGCGCAACGCCTTCGCTTCCGGCGAATCGGCGAACCGCGTCAACTCGCTTTCGTCCAGATGCGCGACGTGTTCCAGGCCGACTTTTTGTGGCACGGCGATAAGGCCGTCCACGCCCATTTCGGCCATCGCCTCGTGCGCGCCCTGCACGGCGGTGGTGTCCAGTTCCACCCAGCCGGAATTCGGCAGCTTCACGAAACGGCTGGTGGCGGCGGCGAGCCGTTCGAGATCGGCCTTGGAAAGTTTGAGTCCTTCGGCCTCCCATTCGGCGGAAACGGCCAGCCAGTCAATACCGCTTCCCTTGACGATGAGCCGCGGCTTGAGCTGACGCGGGTGCAGGAACAGGCGGTGAAACGCCGGGTTGCCGAGAAATTCCGCTTCGTTGGGGCGTTCGGCCCAGGCCCCGGCCAGCGCGCCGAGAAAATTCTCGTTCGCGTCACCGACCCACAATCCCGGCTCCTGCATGAACCAATCCAATTTTTGCAGCCATTGCGTCACCGGTTCGAGGCGCGGGTCGTCGAGAATCTCCGGTTTGTCCCCCGTCTTCGCTTCGCTCCGACGCGGCAAGGCCGGAACCATTCCACCGTCATCGTGCTTGCCGGGCCGTAGCCCGGAGGGCGAAGGCCGGTTGGGAACCCACTCATGGCCGTTCCAAAACCAGACGCTTTGGTCGCGCTGACTCCGGGCGAGCAACCGCAGCCGCACCGTGTCGTCGAGCAGTTCAAAAACAAACTGCGGCTTGGCCGGATGTGCCACGCAAAGCCGCTCCCAGTCCACGCCGTGGTTCGACTGCGTTTTCCGCAGGTGCAACAGCAGGCGATGACTGAGCTTGCGCACGGGCACCGACGGCATCCGGGCCAGATATTTCAGCACCTTCGGCGGCGGCGCATTGCGCACCAGGTAAAACACGTTGTCGAGGAGCGCGAGCGGTGACTGGCGGTTGAAGAATTTTGCATCGGCGATGGAATGATTTTTGCCGCCCGGCAATTCGATTTGGTGCGTGAACGAAAGTTCCTTGTCGCCGTTGTCCAGATGCGGCGTGAGCACGGCAATTTGTCCCTGAAACCGGAGCGGCTTGCCGTCGCATTCGAGGCGCGGCGTGTGACCCCAGCGCGTGAGCCATTGCAGCAATTCGGCGTCGGACAAAACCAGCGTGTCCGCGCCGTCATCGTGGTGGCGGTAAGTGTCGGCAATCCATTGGATGAACTCCCAGTCGGCGGGCGGGAAAAGTTCCTGTTCATGGGTGGCGCGGACGACCAGGTCAATCAGGTCGCGCAGCGGACGCGCCTTTTCGCCGGTGCGTGGGCGCAGCAGGAGAAATTGCACGGCGAGGCGGTAACGCGACGGTTCCTCCTCGTCCGGCTGCGGACGGCAGACGACGCGGAGGGTGGCGCGCGGCGTTTCGAGCAGCGGCAGGGCGGGCGGCGACAGCCAGTTTTCGAGTTCCTTGACAAGGTTTTGTTCCTGCTCGGCCTCCTCGGCCCGGGCAAAACGGTCGGGGCTGGCGTGCGGCTGCAATTCCGGCGGCACGGGACGTTTGGCACGGAGAAAGAGAAACGCGAGTTCCTCCAGGCGCGCTTTGCCCTGCGTGTTCAGCAGGCGCGGCCACCAGTTCGTGTCCGGAAAATCGCGGCGCGAGAGCGACAGCTTTTCAAAATAATCCTCCAGCAACAGCCACGAGCGCTGCGAATCCGGGCAGGTCGCGAAGCTTTTCAAAATGTCCTCGCGCCCGCCGACGGTCTCCTTCGAGTCGGAGAGTTCGCGGCGCAGGTCGGCGAACGCGCCGTAGGTCTGCGACAGCACCTTGTGGTGCGCGTCGTACTTCGTCGTGCCCGCCTTCGAGCCGTTCCCGTTTCTGATTGAAACTTTTGGCATTAAAACAACTATGGACTATCATCTCGACAGAAGTGCCGGCTTTGGTCAATCAGAAATCGAAAATAATTATACACAGCCGGCGACGCGTGATTGACGCGAGCGCGATTTCTGGTATAATTCATCCCCTTTATGAACCGAAATCCGCACGTGGCCGTGGTTGGTGCGACGGGCGCCGTCGGCATCGAAATGATTAAGACGCTGGAAAAACGCAATTTTCCGGTGGGCAAGCTCACCCTGCTCGCTTCGGCGCGCTCGGTCGGCAAGAAACTCAAATTTCGCGGCACCGACATCGCGGTCAAGGAACTGACGAAGGATTCGTTCAAGGGCATTGACATTGCGCTGTTCAGTGCGGGCGGCAGCATCTCGAAGGAATTTGCGCCCATCGCCGCCAAAGCCGGCTGCGTGGTCGTGGACAATTCCAGCGCGTTCCGCATGGACGACGCGGTGCCGCTGGTGGTGCCCGAAATCAACGCCTCCGACGTGAAATTGCACAAGGGCATCATCGCCAATCCGAATTGCACCACGGCCATCGCCCTCATGGCGCTGTACCCGTTGCACAAGGCCTTCGGCTGCAAACGCATTTTTGCCTCGAGCTACCAGGCCGTCAGCGGCGCGGGCGCAAAAGCGATGGAAGAATTGAAACGGCAGGTCGGCGAAATCGTTTCCGGCAAACCGGTGACGAAGCAGGCTTTCCCGCATCAAATCGCCTTCAACGTGCTGCCGCAGGTGGATGTCTTTTTGCCGACCGGCTACACGAAGGAGGAAATGAAGATGGAAAACGAAGGCCGGAAAATCATGCACCACCCGGCGTTCAAGGCGAGCGTCACTTGCGTGCGCGTGCCGGTCTATCGTTCGCACTCGATTGCCGTGAGCGCGGAGTTTGACAAGCCGGTGACCGTGGAAGCCGCGCGCGCTGTCTTGAAAAAGGCGCCCGGTCTCGATCTCGTGGACGAGCCGGAGAACAAGAAATATCCGATGCCGTTGTTCACCTCGGAGAAAGATAACTGCGAAGTGGGCCGCGTCCGCCAGGACTGCGCGCTGGACAACGGGCTGTGCTTCTGGGTGAGCGGCGATCAATTGCTCAAAGGCGCGGCGCTCAACGCGGTGCAAATCGCCGAAGAGTTGCTGAAATAGAAGCACTAAGCACCAACATCCAAGCTCCAGAGAAATTCCAAATCAAAAGCTCCAAACATCAATCGGATGCGGCTTGAAGTTTGGAGCTTGAAGTTTCTCTGGATGTTGGAGCTTGCCCGCCTTCACTTCGTTTCGGCGCGGTCGCGCCGAAGCCAGAGGCGTAGGCGGAGAATTTGGAGCTTTTCTTCACGGCGTTTTGAGCCGGTAGAAAACGCTGCTGTTGGTCGGCGACAGAACCATTTCATCCTGCAAATTCGTGAGATTGAGCGCAGGTGTGTCGGTCATATCCGTCCAACTGGACAAATCAAAACTTTGCTGCAACACAAAATTCGCCGAAGGGATAATCCAAGAAACAGTGAGATTGGGATTGGTTGTCACGATGTTTAACTGCGGCGTGGGAGCCGATTGCAAAATCCAAATCCCACCGCCAACGGCCACTGCCACGAGTTCGCTTCCATCCGCTGAGGAGGCGACGGAACACCAGTTTTGATTGGGCACATTGTTCGATGTCCAGGTATTTCCAGAATCCGTCGAGGTATAAATCCCGCCGCCATAGACAACTGCCGCGAGCTTGCTGCCGTCGGCCGACATCGCCACTGAACGCCAATTTTGAATGGGCACATTGTTCGATATCCAAGTGTTCCCGGAATTTGTTGAGGTGTAAATCGGACCACCAAAAGCGACCGCTGCCAGCGTATTTCCATCCGCTGAGGAGGCGGCGGAACACCAGTTTTGATTGGGCACGTTGTTTGTCATCCAAGTGTTTCCCGAATCCGTCGAGGTATAAATCGGACCCGCTGTTACAGTCGAACTCGCTGTCGCCATTAATTTAGTTCCATCCGCAGATGAAGCGAGAGAAAAGTAAGAGGACAGGGTTAATGGCGCACTTGTCGTTGTCCAAGTGACTCCAGAATTTGTTGAAGTATAAATTTCATAGATAGCTACTACCAGTTTGATTCCATCTGCTGAACAGGCGATGGAATCCGCAAATGGTGGCCCGTTGGTCAACAACGTCCAGTCCGTGCCAGAATTCGTTGACATGTAGATAGAGGGAGGGGGATCGTATGGCAGACCATAGGATAATGGTCCAATCGCCAGCGTGTTGCCATCCGCAGATGAAGCAATGGAATGCCACAAGTTCGCGGGTGTTGCATTTGACGTCCAACTTATTCCCGAATTGGTTGAGGTATAAATTGCAGAACCATAAGACAAAGCCGCCAATTTGGTTCCATCCGCTGAAGAAACAATCGAGGTCCAAATCAAGTTAGTGGGCGCGCTGGTCTGCGTCCACGTTTGGGCGAGCGCGAAATTGGCTGTCAGGAGGGCAGTCGAAGCCACCAGCAGAATTCTCAAGGTTTTCATCGGTCGTCTGATGAACCTTCTTCATTGAACCATGTTATGAAATTATTGTCAAGTCACTCATTTTCTTATGGCTTGCCGGTTGCCCTGATGTAGTCGCTGACAGATTTGTTCTTTGGCCGCCCTCAACGCGGTGCAAATCGCGGAGGAGTTGGTGAAGTAATCTGGTAGGGTCACCTCGCCGAGGCGACCACGGACGGCTCGGCGAGCCGTCCCTATCCTCCCACGGCGTTTTGAGCCGGTAGAAGCCGCTGCCGTGGTCAGAAGCGGTGGCGCGGATTTTTGGCTTGGGCTGGAAGTTCGTTCACGCATAGTGTTGGCCATGCCGTTTCCCAGCAAGCCGGCGGCAAACGCAGATGGCGCAGACCGCGACAATTGGTTGACGCCGCGCCGCTTCATCTTGTTGCTGGCCGTGCTGACACTGGCGGCGTTTCCCCAGATTTTCCTTGGGTTTCAAACCTTTATTTACCGGGATTTCGGCATTTTTTCCTATCCCATCGCGTATCATTTCCGCGAAAGCTTCTGGCATGGTGAAATCCCGTTGTGGAACCCGCTGAACAACTGCGGCACGCCATTTTTGGCGCAATGGAACACACAGGTCCTCTACCCGCCGGCGCTGTTTTATCTGCTGCTTCCGCTGTCCTGGTCGCTGGGCGTCTTCTGCCTGCTGCATCTGTTTTGGGGCGGCTTGGGAATGTTTGTCCTCGCGCAGCGCTGGACGCACAACCGGTTTGCCGCCGCCTTTGCCGGCATTGTGTTTGCCTTCAATGGACTCATGCTTAACAGCCTCATCTGGCCGGCGACGATTGCGGGTTTGGGCTGGATGCCGTGGGTGGTGTGGCTCACCGAACGCGCCTGGCGCGAGGGCGGAAGGACCGTCGTGACCGCCACCTTTGCCGGCGCGCTGCAAATGCTTTCCGGCGGGACGGAGGTCGTGTTGCTGACGTGGGTGTTGCTCGGTGTGTTGCACCTGGCGGATCTTATTCGTGGCGAATTTCCGCGCGGTAAAATCCTCCTGCGGGCCGGTCTGGTCGTGCTGTTGATCAGCGGCTTGTCCGCTGCGCAATTGCTGCCGTTCTTCGATCTATTGGACTATTCACGGCGGCAACAGGATGTTTCCGCCGCGATGTGGCCGATGCCGGCGACCGGCTTGGCAAATTTCTTCGTGCCGCTCTTCCATTGCCGTTCCTATCAGGGCGTTTTCATGCAGAACAACCAGTTCTGGACCAATTCCTACTACACCGGCGTGACCACGGTGGTGCTGGCCTTGAGCGCACTGTGGCGGGCACAGCGGCGCGGACAGGTCTGGCTGCTGGCGGCGCTCGCGTCGCTTGCCCTGGTGCTGGCGGTGGGCGGGGCGACCCCGGTTTATGGCTGGTTGTCGGGGCACGTCAGCGCCATCGGGCTGATGCGTTTTCCAATCAAATTTGTTATCCTGCCGGTGTTTGTCCTGCCCTTGCTGGCGGCCTGCGCCTTGTCGGAAAGATCGTCCGATGCCGGTGGCAAACCCGCCGGGTGGGCCGGGGGTTGGATCTGGTTTGCCACCGTCGCTCTGGTTCTTGGCCTTGTCGCGTGGGAATGGCGGTCCGGGCCGCTGGACCACGATCGGCAGACGGTGTTGCTCAACGGCGTGATGCGCGCGGTTTTCTTCACGGCCATCGCCCTGATTTGGGTCTGCGCGGACAAATTTTCGACCTTCAAATCCCGCCGTCTGTGGCAGGTGCTGCTCCTGTTGTTGGTCTGGCTGGATCTGTTCCGGCAAATGCCGATGCCGCCAACCGTCAACCGCGCGATTTATCAGCCCGACCTTCCGCGCCGGTGGTCCGCGCCGCAGTTGGGCATGGCACGCGCGCAGATTCCTTCCGCCGTTGGTGAGACGTTCGACCGTTCGTTTCTTCCCGAAGCCGCGGCCGACTATCTTGGCCGGCGGTTTGCGCTCACCGATGATTGCAACCTGCTCGACGGCATTCCCAAGTGCGACGGCTTTTACCCGCTCTACCTGAGTGATTACGCCCTGCTGTTTTACGATTTTTACAACGACAATCAACCTGCCGGGGCGCTGCTTGATTTTTGGGGCGTGTCGCAAACCCTCATGCTGGAAACCAACCGTTACGATTGGGCGCCGCGTATGACGTTCCTGCCGCTGCTCACTGCCGGACAACAGCCTCGGTTTGCCGACGACCTGACCACCTTGCGAATGCTCACCAACGCGGATTTCCAGCCGCGCCGGGAAGTTTATCTGCCGCCGGAAGCGAAATTGCTCGTCACCGCCAGCAACGTTGTCGCAGTCAACCTGTCGCCGGTCAAATATTCCGCGCAGCATATCGAAGCCGGCGTCGAGGCGGCGGCGCCAACCCTGGTGGTGGTGGCGCAAACGTATTATCACCCCTGGCGGGCGTATGTGGACGGCCGGCCGACACGGCTCTGGCGGGCCAATTGCGCTTTTCAGGCGCTGGAAGTTCCAGCCGGCTCACACCAGGTGAAGCTCATTTACGAAGACCGGCGGTTTCATCTGGGCGTCATTATTTCCCTGATCACGCTGGCGGGTTGCGGGATTTTCTATTGCTTCCGACGCTTCCGACCCGCGACAGGCGCGGAAAATCCGATAAAGCAAACAATCGCCGGATAAACCCGGAACTCGTCTGTTTTTCTACTGCTTGCCAGGTTCCCTGGTGTAAGCGACGAGGGTTTTGATTTTCGCCTCGGCGGCGGCGTCGCGCACTTTCACGATTTTTCCCCATGGCGCCTTTTCGTCGGCGTTGATGGCCAGCACAAGTTTTGGATTCATTGATGCTTGCAAAATCAATTCGCCGCGCAATTGCTCGAAGGTCACCGGCAATTTATCCCGATAATACATCCCCTTGTCGTCGATGCTCACAATGAACGGCGGGTTTTCGTTCGCACCGGCCTTTTGGGCCTGCGACGATTCGGGTAATTGCAGCTTCAACGCCGCCTGCTGCTTGAACGTCGTCGTCACCAGCAAAAAAATCACCAGCACGATCAACACGTCAATCAGCGCGACGATGATGACGGCCGGCGTGGTGCGGCGTTTGCGGACGAGGAAGCGCATGTGTGATGGGGTCTGGGGTCTAGGGTTTGGCGTCCGGGGCAGATTGCGACCGGCGATTTGGGATTCGGGATCCCGGAGCGGGGGCGCCCGGACCTGATTCGCTGTACTGCCGCCGGATGAAGTCGTCGCAGAGCGCCTCCATCTCGACAGCGAACACCTCGACTTTTTTGCTGAAATAACTCCAGAAGATCAGCGACGGGATGGCGATGAGCAGGCCGATGAGCGTCGCCCGCAAAATCAACGCAATGCCGTGCGGCCAGTTTGGCGGCGTCGTTCAGTCCCGCCTGGCCGATGTCGCCAAACACCGTCATCATGCCGATGATCGTGCCGACCAGCCCCAGCAGCGGCGCGATGCCGACGATGATTTCCAGCACGACGAGGCCGCGTTCGAGCCGGACGATTTCGTGGCGGGCGGCCGTTTGCAGCGCGTCCACATTGTCGTCCTTCGGCCAGTCAAGATGATCCGACGCGAGCAACAACAGGCGGCCGAGCGGCGACGGTTTTTGTTCGCACACGCGACAGAGGGTTTGCACGTCGGCTCGCGAGTTGCAGGCTGCGAGCAACGCGGTGATTTCCGCCGGCACGACTTTTTGCCAGCGCAAGGTCAAGGCGCGTTCCACGATGAACGCCAGTCCGACCACCGAGGTCAGTCCCAACAAAACGTAAATGAGTGTGTCCATAAAATTTTCAACCGCGGCGCGGTTCAAATCAATAATAATAGAATGTGAACTGAACGTCAGCGTAATTGCCGAGCTTAAGCCGCATATCGCTGGGAAAGCGCTCAAATGGCTCGGCGTCGGTCACGGCTTTTTCACAAACATACCCCAGCAAATCGCCGACCGTGTTTTCCGCGAACCGCATATCCGAGATGCTGCCGTCGTAGTTCAAGCGGAACCGCAACGTCACCTTGCCGGTGCGGTCCTGCGCGAAGCTTTGACTGTCCAGCAAATCAAACCATCGTTGGCACACCGCCTCATAAAAACGCGCATCATATTCGCCGAATCCGGTTAATTTCACATCGAACGACGGCGCGAGCGCATGTTGATGCGCACCGCCCTCCTGCCGCATTTGCACGCCGGGCAGACGGTTTGCCTTTTGCGCGAGCGCCTGCTGGAGCGTGCGCGGGCGCGGCTGTTCCTGCGGTTGCAAGTCCTGCGGTTTGCCCAAGGTCAAATCGCCCGCGTTCATCGCCAGTTGCGGTTGTGTTTCCGGCTGCGATTTTGGTGCCGGCTGGAGTTTGTTGAAATCCAGGCGTGGCACATCCTCCGCCTTCGGCACGTCGGTCTGTTTCCCGTTCAATTTCGGTTTGTCGGTGTCCTGGTCCGCGTCCGGGTTCGCCGCGCGCGAATTCCTGTCGGAATAATACTTCGCATTCTGCGGCGCTTCGGTTGACGGATTTTCAACGGTCACAAATTCCAGCGGCGGCTCGTAATTCACAACCGGCACCGGAACCGTTTCCATTTTTTGGGTCAAACGCTGCAGCCACGTCGGCCAGTGCCAAACCCGCCACCAGCCGAAATCTTTTCCGGCTTCGTAACCGCCCCATGTCAACAAATGCGCCGCCAGCGACAGGGCGAGAGCCAGTGCCAGCCGCCGGTTTTCCAGGCCGCTCAATCGCAGCGAATTCAACTGTGTTCCGGCAACGGTCATTCCGATAAAGTTTGCCGCAGGAACATGCAGTGAGCAACTTCTTTGCCGTCGCCAGATCGGCCTTGCCTCAAAAGCCCGTTGGCCGTAGGTTCCCACCTGTTCCAAAGGTAACTTTGCATCAAACCAAACTGAAGGCGTCCCCATGAAGATAATTGTTTTGTTCGGCGCATTGGCCTTGCTGGCAGGTCCGCTCTTCGCGGCGGACTCCAGCCCCAAGGATGACGTTATCGGCGCGGCCCAAAAGCTCGCCGCCGCCGCCAGTTATAGCTGGGAACAAACCGTGGTCGTCCCTGAAAGCACCCAATTCAAACCGGGACCGACCGAAGGCAAAACCGAAAAGGGCGGGGCCACTTACGTCAAAATGTCCTTCGGTGACATCACCACCGAAATCGTGATGAAAGGCGGCAAGACCGCGGTCACCGACCCTGATGGCGACTGGCAGTCGCTCACCAATCTGGAAAATGACGCTAAAGGCATTGGCAGTGAAGGCCCCATCCGGTTTCTCGTCGGCATGGTGCACAATTTCAAGGCCCCGGCCGCGCAAGCCACAAACATGGTAGCCTTGGTAAAGGAACTCAAGAGGGATGGCGACGTTTATTCCGGCGACCTGACCGAAGCCGGCGCAAAGGCACAATTCAGATTCGGGGCCGTCACCAATCCCAAAGGCTCCGCGAAGTTCTGGCTCAAAGACGGCGTGCTCTCGAAATATGAATACAGGGTGCAAGGCAGGGTGAATTTCAATGGCAACGAAAGGGACTTTGACCGCGACACCACCGTTGAAATCAAGGACGTTGGCGCGACGAAAGTGGATGTGCCGGACGGGGCGAAGAAAGTGCTTTGAACCGCATTAGCCCCGGCGAACCGGTAATCTTCACATGCACCGGCAACCGCATGGCGCAAGTTGTCCCGCGTCTTTGAATCGAGGCATATTTGTCTTGTTTCGTGGGTGAAATAATTGGGGAAGACCTTCCGTCCTTGCCTGCCAGCGCAGAACAAACGAATAATTTTGAGCCGGCCTAAGAAGTCTCTGCAAGATAAAGCTTCCGTTCCGTTTTCCCGCGACAGCGCAATCTGGCAGAGCATCACCCGAAATTGGCTTTGCTTCTCAAGCCCTTTGGGCGTAGGCTCCCGCCCGTTCCAAAGGCATTTTACATCAAACCAAACCAAAGGCATCTCCATGAAGAAAAATATTTTGTTCGGCGCATTGGCCTTGCTGGCGGGTCCGCTCTTCGCGGCGGACTCCAGTCCCAAGGATGACGTCATCGGCGCGGCCCAAAAGCTCGCCGCCACCGCCAGTTACAGCTGGCACACTACCGTAGTGGTCCCCGAAGACTCCCAGTTCAAACCCGGACCGACCGAAGGCAAAATCGAGAAAGGCGGGGCCACTTACGTCAAAATGTCCTTCGGTGACAACACCACCGAAATCGTGATGCAGGGCGACAAGGCGGCGGTCACCGATCCCGATGGCAACTGGCAGTCGCTCACCAATCTGGAAAATGAAAGTGAAGGCCCCGGCCGGTTTCTCGTCGGCATGGTGCGCAATTTCAGGGTCCCTGCCGCGCAAGTCACAAACCTGTTGGCCGCGGTAAAGGAACTCAAGAAGGATGGCGACGTTTATTCCGGCGACCTGACCGAAGCCGGCGCGAAGGAGTTGCTCACGTTCCGGCGTGGGGGCGGCGCGACCGTCACCAATCCCAAAGGTTCCGCGAATTTCTGGCTCAAAGAGGGAGTCCTGACGAAATATGAATTCAAGGTGAAGGGCACCGTGAGCTTCAATGGCAACGACCGCGACGTTGACCGCGACACCACCGTTGAAATCAAGGACGTCGGAGCTACAAAAGTGGTCGTGCCGGATGGCGCAAAGAAAGTGCTTTGAACCACATTCGCCCCGGCAAAACGATAATCTTCATGCGCGCCCATCGGGAAAACCGGCGGGCGCGTCTTTTTTAGAATTTCCGAACAGGCGGGCATCGCGCCGGCCCGCGATTTTGAGCGAACCCCAATAGCCTGCTCGGAACCGCACGCTCGTTATCGGGGTCTGGCGGCGGGGTTCCAGAAAGAAAAAAGCTCATCCGCACGTCGCAGATACCGTGTCATGAGGATGGCGTGTTCACGTTTGACCGCAGCGCGGAATTTGCGGAGCCGGCGGGCTTCGGACTTCTCCTCGCGCATGAACTTGTCCAGCGCCGCCAGCAGGGTCTCGCAATCCTGGATGTCACCCATCAACCTTTGATGGCCGCGCAGTTTGCCGGGCAAACTGCCGGGAAGACGGGACAGCAACGGTCGCAACTGCTCGACCATGTAGCGGAATTTCTTGAAGGCAACGCGCGTGCGATGGACCGTGCGCGGCTTCGTCGGGGTAATGCTCCCCCGGCGCGCCACTACGTTCGCAAACGCCTGGTCCATGCCGTTTAACAAACGAACCCATGCGCGGCGACATCCCTCCGCCGGTTTCACGGCGACGCGCAACTCTTCGCGAAGCGCATCCATCCGGTTCTTCAACGGTTTCAGCCTCGTGCGCCGGAGCTTCCGCTCCAGTTGCCGGCCGAGACGCTTCTTCCGGCGCAGCAGTTCCGTTTTGAAATGCTTCGCATCCGGAAACCGGCCAAGCCGCCGCTCCACGTCGCACAACATCACCTGTGCATCGCGCAATCGGCCGGAGGTTTTGAACGGCTGCTTGAAGAGCCGGGTAACCCGGTCCGCCGCATCGCCGGCCAGCAACGGGTCAAACAAGTCCACGAGTGCCAGCAGCCGCCGCGTTTCCACGCGCATCTGGTGAACGGTCGCCTTGGACAACTTGTTCTGGCACCGTTTGAACGCCCGCCGGTAGGAACGCCAGGCCGACTTGAATGTCCGGTCAAGCCGCAAAGCCAGCTGGCCTTCGCCCGGCAACGTCATCCTGTCCACCAGCACATCGTTCATGGTTATCAGCGGACATCAAATAGAACGTCAGTCGGCAAGCGTCAACCCTTGATGCGCCAGGGCAAAACACGGCCACGAAAGCCCCCGCTCGTGATGGTTATTGGCGTTCGAGGCAATGGTTCACAAACGAGTCCAGCGCGTGCGGGGCGGAGAAAATTAAACCTGAAAACAGGAGTTGGGGGAGCACACCCGCCCCGGGTGTGGCTGGACGCGCCCCGCGTCCAGCCTCTTGGCGCACAGCTCTGGTCGAAGCATTCGAATCTATCTTGTATGCTCGAGGTTTTCCGCGAGGGCGCGGAAAACAGCACGCGAGGCGCGTGCGCTCCCCATTTCAATTTCAGTTTTCGGGTTAAACCGTTCAGGACGCTGGAAGTATCTCGATTCCGTTGATCTCGGGATTTTCCACCTTGGGTGTGAACGTAATGTCCAGTTTGCCGTCGGTTACGACCGCGTTGACGGTTTCAATGTAGGCGCGATTGGCGCCGCCGGCCTTCACCCAGACATCGAAATCCTTGAAGTCCTGGCCTCCGACGTTGAACGAAAACACGCGATCACCCGGTCCGCTGATGCCGTCAAAGGTTTCGGCAAAATGAAGCTTTACGATGTATTTGCCGTTGGGAACCGGATACGAAAACGAAGTCATGCTGTAATGTTCCGTGCGATAGAGTGCCGGATCTTTCGTGTTTGCGATTTGCAGGTCTTCGGAGCGATCTGTGGTGTCGCCGTCGGCAAAACCCTGATCGGGAAGCCAGACGTTGCCTTCGGAGTCCGTGTACGGGGTGGTCAGGCCCGCCTTGATACGGACGGGTGGCGCCACGGGCGCGGGCACTGACGCGGCGGCGGGTGCAACGGTTGCAGCGGACGGCGCGGATGCCATCTTGCTGGAAGTCTGCTCCGATTTGCAGCCGGCAAACAAGCCGAGGGCCAGCACGGCAACAAAACAGCCGGGTAAACGGTGCATCAAATATTTTGCATTTTGCATAAATTTCATTTGGGTTCTGCGACTCGCAATTTGGTTTCGCCAAAAATGCTGCAACGCACCGCACAACACAAACCAAAATTCATCAAACCGTGGTGGTTCTGACCTGGCCTTTGGAATTCGGCACGAAGCGTAACACTCCGGCAGAAACGGAAACAGCCAGAAACACGAACCGCCCTGGATTCATGCAAAAATTCCCGACGCCGAATGTTATGGCGCCGGAATGATTTCGATCCCGTTGATCTCGGGGCTTTGAATGTTGGCCGTGAAGGTGATGTCGAGCTTGCCGTCCGTGACATCCACATTTACGGTTTCAATGCAGGCGCGCTGTGCGCCGCCGGCTTTGGCATAGACATCAAAATCCTTGATTTCGTGCCCGCCGACATTCAAAGAAAAAACGCGTTGTCCCGCGCCGCTGATGTCTTCATAAGTTTCGGCAAAATGAAGCTTCACGATGTATTTGCCGTTGGGAACTTTTTGGGAAAATGAAGTCATGCCGTAATGTTCGGTGCGGTAAATCGCCGGGTCTTTTGTGTTGGCGATTTTCACATCGTCTCCCCGATCCACGGTGTCTCCATCCGCAAAGCCCTGATCGGGAAGCCAGACGTTGCCTTCGGAATCGGTGTATGGGTTGGTGGCCCCGGCATCAATGCGGATGCCCTTTGCCGCGGACGTGGATTCGGCCGTCATGGCGGGTGCCGGCGCCGGCGCCGGGGTGGCCGCGGTTGTCGTTTTGCTGCCGGCCTGTTCTTTGCTGGATTGGCAGCCGACGAGCAGAATTACCGCGAGCGCCGAAATCAACGACCCGCACGACCACAGAGTTAAACATTTTGCATGGTTCATAGTATTATTGGTTTTGATTTGGAATTTGTAACTGGTTGCACGGATGCTGTAACGTCCGTAGGGCAACAACAAGCAAAAAAACGGTTTCCGGGTGAGCTTTCGATTTCCCGCCTGTTCCATCATTGTTTGTCGAGCCGCAACATCAGAATGTTGTTTACTTTATAGTATTTAAACAGGAAACGGAAACATGGCAGGGTAAGCTCGACAAAGAAAGCAAGCGCCGGGATGTTTTCAACTGGCTCGATGAGACGCGCCAAACCATTCTCAATCTTTGACTTTAGCCTCCACCCGCCAGCGGTGTGTTTTGCCTGAGAGCGGCAGGGTTTTGACATCGCTGGCGGGACTTCTTTTCTGGTCATTGAAACAGAGAACGATATGATTCCAGCGGGACTAGGCCACATCCCGTCAGCTACAGCGGAAAGTTATGAGCGTCGTTTTATCCCCACTTCCGCCCAACGCAAATCCTGTGGGAGAGGTTCCGAAACCCATCTGCTCGGAATGTTGAGGTTGAGTGGAGGTGCTTCACCAAACAGCTTGAGGTAAGAAAACAACAGTGCACGTTCGGCACGGGCGATCTGCCGACCATGAAGTGTCGCGCACCTCACTGTGAGTTTCCCCAGATAATCCTCCACCTCTTCCTGACCGCAAATGCCGGAGTTCAGCACCAAGCGAGCGATGCTTGTGTGATACCACAAGAAACCGCTAGCGGTGTGATTAGCTTTCAAGAATTGGTAGATACGAGACCGCTGACTAGAACCTTTGCCAATGTAAAGAATTCCTGTCTTGTCCGTGCCGCCGATACGTGGCACTGAACGCGCCCTACGGATGATATACACGCCGGGAGTCCGCGGCTTCTTCTCGAAATCGTCGTCATACGAGCAAACCTTAAACGACTCTGACCATTTAGCCTTCATACCCTAGCCTGAATCGCACCCGGCAGAATCACAAGCCTGATTTTGGACTGCGCGCTGGCCGGAGCGGATCAATCAGGTCGAGCGCGAGGCGCTTGCCCGGCTTGGCGTGGATTGCATTTCTCTTCTGTTGATGGTCTCTTCATGAATAATGCGACATTTCTCAAATAGGTGCATCCCAACAATGACGACAACTAGACAAAAAGGAGAAACAACAAAAGACATGACGATTCCAAAAATAACATATATCCAATAACCCATCCCGAACGAAAACAGGAGGCGCGTCGCCCAAACAACAGGTCGTCGTATCTCGCGAAATATTGGGGAGTCAGGCAAGGAGGAATACTGACCAAACCCCAACTGTGACTCAATGGCCGCAGCACGACGGAGAAGATGACCCCAAAAAAAGTGACAGGTCTCAATCATGACCCAGAACAAAAGAGTCACGACTAGCCCAAATACATTCAATGCCTCTGGGCATTTGGGCGGGTTCGCTCCGAGTAGAACTGAAAGAAGGCCGCCAGTAAACGCGAGGAAGAAGCTCAAGAACGTGAGAGCATGAGTGCCGTAGTGTCGCATGTTAGCTCCGGCTTCTTTGTATTCGTCAAGCAGTATGTTTTCCATGTTGGTATCGGAGTCGGCAACAGCGGCTACCGGCCCAAAACTGAACCTCACCCGGTAAAATCACAAGCGGATTTTTGCAGCAAATAAATCCATGTATTTAGCCAACCCAAAAGCAAAATCAGTGGATTGACGGGATTTCAAAATGGTGAGTAAATCGAGAGTGCTATGAAAGGTCTAAAAACTACAGACCTACAGGCAGCATCTACGCACCGACTGCTGATGCAGAACAACAAACCAACATGAACATCAAAAATTGGGAACACAATATGAAAAAACATCTCTCAATCTCAATCGCAACAATTCTCGCCTTAAGTGCCCCCGGTATAGCCACCGCCCAGGTGTTCACCGTGCCGGCAACCGACGATATCTTTTCAGCAGGGCTCACGACGCCGGTGGACCCGGGGGGCGGTGGCGCCGGAACCCTGCCCGTCTCCATCGCCGTTTCTCTTGGCCAAAGTGCCTTTCAGTTCTCGGCCTCGGGAAGCGTCAATGAGAATGACAATTACGGGTATTGGCACGGGCCGGATGGACGGCCGAACAACGGCATGCAGGTGTATGCTTATGGAGGAATCTCCGGCATAATTTTGGACCAAAACACGCCGTTGGCCGGCGTGTTTCTGACCGATGCCGCCCCGGGCGGCACCGCCCCGCCGACATTGGACTTCAGCAGCCAGGGATTGGGCATGGATTTTCTCACACTCGCGCCGGCCATCGCGCAGGTGTTTTTCATCGGCGACGGGCAAACGTCCGGCGGCGTCACGCAGACTTTCTTCGTGCCGGCCGGGGCCACCCGCTTGTTTCTGGGGATTCCGGATGTGGTCAATGGCCTGGGCTATCCGGGGGGTTATGACGACAATGCGGGTTCGTTCAGCGTCAACGTGATGTCTATTCCGGAACCATCCATTGTTGCGCTGGGCGGAATCGGGGTCGTGTCGTTGGTTGCGCTCCGTCGGTACGCCAGATGAGATCTTCTGAGGAGGAGCTTAATCGCGACGAGAGCACAAACATTTCACCTGAAGAAGAATCTTCCGTTTCCACGCGGCTGGTCGTCGGCATGTTCGGGATAACCCTCTTGCGTCGGCATCGGGGTTAATCCGCTTCACAATCATCACCAGCTTGCCCGCCACAAGCCCCGCCTTGCGCGCCAGACCGCGCCAGGAGCGCCGGAGGTGGCGGGAGGGAGAAAGAAAAAAAGGCCGAAATCGAAAGCGGCGCAAGCAGGGCGAATGCGCGAGCTTTAGGGTTTTTCTAATAAAAGAAACAACATCAGGACATCATGGCCCGGCAACTCGGCGTTCAAAGTCTCTTCCGTGGTTCCCAGGTCCTTTTTCGTCCACAGGTCGCGGACTTTGTAAGTGGTCGTGTCAAACCGCGTTTCCCTTTTGGAAAGATCATCGCTGACTTTTTTATTTTTCCAATCGAACCTCACCTTTTGCGGCCGGGTGCTCCGGTTGAGCACACACATCGCCCAGTCTCCATCAGCCAGTGGTTTGAACCAGACCTCCAGGATGCTGTCTGAAGAATACCGGAATCCCTCAATCCCCAGCTTGTCCTGGTCAACCGCGAGGACGTCTTTGTTCAGCAAAATCTCCGAGGTTTCCTTTGACATGTTTCGCAGATCGTTTCCCGAAATCAACGGGGCCGCCAGCATGCACCACATTGAAAAATGCGCGCGGTCCTCATTCACTGTCATGCCATTGCCGACCTCCAGCATGTCGGGATCGTTCCAGTGTCCGGGGCCGGCATACTTTCGCAACCCTTCCTGCTGATCCAGAATTTGCAGAACGCCCCAGGAATACCACGTACCGTGATCTTCCTTGCAATCGAAACAGGGATGAATATCACCGGTCGTGCGCCACAGATTGCCCACCTCTCCGGCCCACTCCCAGGGTTTGTTGCTGCCCCATTCGCAGATGCTGAACACAATCGGCCGGCCGGCCGCATGTAACGCATCCCGCATGGTGGTGTAGGCGCCCTTGGCATTCAAATCTTCGCAACCGCACCAGTCATATTTCAGATAATCAATGCCCCATTGGGCGTAAGTCAAAGCATCTTGGTATTCGTGCCCCCGGCTGGCGGGCTTTCCGCCGCAAGTCTTCGCGCCGGCGTCCGAATAAATCCCGAGCTTGAGTCCTTTGGAATGGACATAATCAGCCAGCGCTTTCATTCCCGTGGGAAATTTCCTGGGATCGGCCTGAATGAAACCCTGACTGTCGCGTTCCCCCTCCCAAGTGTCGTCAATGTTGATGTATTCATATCCCGCGTCCTTCATGCCCGAAGAAACCATCGCGTCGGCGGTTTGCCGGATCAGATCCTCGTTCACTTTATCCGCGAACTTGTTCCAACTGTTCCAGCCCATCGGCGGTGTCAATGCGAGGTTGTCAAACTTCTGGCCGTAGGCGCTGACGCAGGCCAGACAAACGAGTAGAAGGATTTTTTTCATGGCTGTTGAAAAGTTAGGTTTCCAAAAGCATGGTCAACGCGCGCTGCAACGCAAGACCATAATGGGAATGGCCGGTGATTTTGAAGCGGAAACAACCGCAAAGGCGGACCCTCCTTCAAACCTTGACCCGCCGTGACAAAACTCACCCCTCCAATCTTGCGTCCATCGTGACGTTCGCCTTGAGCAGGCGCGAAATCGGGCAACCGAGCTTGGCCACGTTCGCCACCCCGAGAACTTTTGCCCGGTCCGCGCCGGGAATTTTTGCCGACACGTCCAGATGCGACGCCGTGACCGTCCAGCCCGCGTCGGTCTTGTCCAGCGTGACCGTCGCCGTGACGGAGATGGATTCGGGCGTGATGCCGGTCTTGCCGAGTTCCGCCGAGAATGCCATCGCAAAGCAGCCCGCATGGGCCGCGGCGATGAGTTCCTCGGGATTCGTGCCGATGCCGCTTTCGAAGCGCGTGCTGAACGAGTATTGGGTCTCCTTGAGCACACCGCTTTCGGTGGAAATGCTGCCCTTGCCGTCTTTCAAACCGCCGCGCCAGACTGCCGATGCTTTGCGTTTCATATATTATCGTATCCACTGGGAGCGTGAATTCGCTCCAGTGCCGGAAAGATTAGCGTGGGTTAGGGACAATCTCAAGCAAGTCATTCCCGGTCAATGCGCTCCCATTTCGGATTCGATCTTCGGCAAATGCTCCGCCAGACGTGCCAGCGTCTGTTTACCGCCTTCGATGGCCCCGAACTCCCTGACCACAAAGTCGCGATCCGCCATCAGTTTTCCGGCAACAGCACAAATAGCGCTTCTTCGCGAGAAGGATTCATGGCTGCTTGCTTTCCGATTTCTTTTTGGCGTCGTATTCCTGCCAAAATTCCGCCGCCGTTTTGTCGGGGAGGTATCCATCCTGCCCATAGCTGATACGTTCCAGCCCGGTCAGTGCCCGGAGGAAATCGAAGTTCCTTGCCTGCGGCGGCAGAGTGACAAACTTGAGCGTGGTGACACCTGCGAGCGGCGAGAAGTCGATGACCTCAGTGCAGGTAAGGAACGAGAGTTCAACCAGCGGCATTCCGCGCAAGGCCGAAAGGTCAGAGACTTTGGTTCCGCCTAGATTCAATGTATCAATCGGCATACCCTGGAGCGGGCTGAGGTCGGTGACCTTGGTATCGAATAACCAGAGCTGCTTGAGGGCCATGCCGCGCAGGGGCTTTAGATCCGCGACCGCGGTATGACTGATCGAGAGTTGGCTGATGGGTGCGTTGCTCAGGATGGTCAGTTCGCGGATCGCCGAGTTGTCGAGATTCAAATACCAGGTGCCGTCGGGCAGCTTTCGGAGCGAGAACTTGATCCCGCTCCTGCGAAGAGGCGCGATGATACCCTGCTCAATACCCTGCTCACGATCCCATTCTTGCCAGAAGATGTCCTTCGATCCGGTCTCTGCGTAATCCATGTGGTTCATGATCTCCGACCCGAGCTGGCGCAGCTTGGGAAGACGGCGCAGGCGGCCGATGGCCGCGTAATCCTCGTCCGGCAGGCTGCGATACTCGGAAGGCAGCAGAAGGAGTTCGAGCGACTGGTTCTCCGCGATGGCCGCATAATTGCGCGCGTCTACGCAACCCCAGAGCACGAGTTCCTTCAGCGGCTTGCCGCGCAGGACCGCCAGATCGGTGATCCGGTTGAGCTGGAGGATGCACTTTTCCAGCGGGAGCTGGGCGAGCGGCGAAAAGTCCACCACCGGCGCCATGGTGAGATCGATGCTCTTGATCGGCATCCCGATGAGGGGCGAGAGGTCGGTGACTCGCGTCTCGCGAAGATTCATTTCCTCCAGGGGCATTTTCTGGATCGGTTTCAGGTCGCTGACCGGACAGCTTTGGAAGTCGAGGTTTTTCAATCGCAACGCATTCAGCGCGGCAAGGTCGGTCACCTTGCTGCCGGACACGTTTAGCTTTCCAAGGTGTGCATGTCGCGCAGCGGGGTGAGGTCCGCCACGCTTGTCCCGCTGATGTTCAGCTCGACCAAATCCAGCCCGCGCAAGGGGGAAAGATCGGTCAGCTCCGTGGATCTCGAAACGTTCAGCGCCGCGAGCGGCGCACCGGCGAGCGGCGAGAGGTCGGTCACCTTCGTGCCGCTGAGGTCGAGCGCGAGTCGGCCGTCGTCGCGGACGGTGAGGCGCTTGGCGAGCGGGTTCTCGGCGGAGATCGGCAGGTCTTTGAGCCGCGCCAGCCAGTAGTCGAGGAGGAGTTTCTGCTCCTCGCCGAGCAGCCGCGCCACTGGCATGAGTTCCGCCGCCGGGCGTTGTTGCTGCTGCATCGCGAGGAGGAGCTTCGCGAGGCTTTCACGCGTGAGCCTGCCCTGGTCGGAGGGCTTGGCCGCGATCAATTCATCGCAGAGCTTCGCCGACGCCTCGGCGCGGGCGAGACCGGGCTGCACGCGGAGCGCGGCGCGATAAGCGGCGGCGGCCTCGGCGAGTTTGATCTGGCACTGGAGCAGATCACCTTTTGCCACCAGATAATCGGCCACGTCGGGCCGCAGCTTCACGGCGTAATTGAGCTTTTCAATGGCGTCGTCGAAACGCTCCATCGCCGCGAGTGAACGGGCTTGATCCGCAAAGGCCGGAGCGGTGGCACGCAGTTCGTCGAACGCGGCCACGGCGCGCTGTTCCGCCGATTTGGCCCGTGCCGCTTCGTGTCGCGCCCGCACCGCCTGATCTACGCTGGCCGCAATGCCCATCGCCAGAACGATGATGATTGCCGCGGTGGCCGCAAAACCAAACTTGTGCCGCCGAACGGTCTTCTGGAACTCATACAGCCGGCTGGGCGGACGAGCCGTGACGGGTTCATTGTTCAGATGGCGCTTGAGGTCGGCGGCGAGACCGTTGGCTGTTTCGTAACGCCGTGTCCGGTCCTTCTCCAGACACTTCATTACGATCCAATCCAAATCGCCCTTGAGCTGGTGAATCAACTTGGCTTTGTCGGCGGAACGTCGTTTCGCAGTCGTCGTCAACTCCTCGCCTTCGAGCGTCGCGAAGCGCGTGCTGGGCCGCGGCGGTTCCTGCTCGCGAATCGTCTTGCGCATCTGGTCAATGCCCTGCGACATCAACTCCTTCCCGTCAAACGGCGTGCTGCCGGCCAGCAGTTCGTAGAGCAAAACGCCCAGGCTGTAGATGTCGCTGCGCGTATCTATATCCAGCCCGCTCATCTCCGCCTGTTCCGGGCTCATGTAAGCCGGCGTGCCAATGAATTGTTGGAGTTGGGTGTAAAGTGTTTTCTCCGTCAACTCCTGCTGCGTCGCCTTGGCAATCCCGAAATCAATCACCTTGGGTACCGGCACGCCATCATGCAGCGTGACCAGAATGTTCGAAGGTTTGATGTCCCGGTGAATGACGCCCTTCTGGTGTGCGTGCTGAATCGCCTGACAGACTTTGATGAACAAATCCAGTCGCTCCTTCGTGGACAGTTTGTTCTGGTCGCAGTACTCGGTCATCTTGATGCCGCGCACCAGTTCCATCACGAAATAGGGCCGGCCTGCGTCGGTGGCCCCGGCATCGAGTACTTTGGCGATATTGGGATGGTCCATCATCGCCAGGGCCTGGCGTTCGGCCTCGAAGCGGGCGACCACCTGCCGCGTATCCATGCCCAGTTTGATGATTTTGAGAGCCACCCGGCGTTTGACCGGTTCGCGTTGCTCCGCGACATAAACGATGCCGAACCCGCCTTCCCCCACTTTCTCCAGAATCTTGTAACGGCCAATGATGGCGCCGGGTTCCTCGGTCGGCGGCAGTGAAATGACCATCGTCTTCTTTTCACCATGGGCCGGTGCGGGAGAATCTATGAATTCCTCGGTTGCTCGTGCGCGGACAGAAGGGCTTCCAAGCGCTGGCGCAGGGCCGCGTCGCCTTCGCACATTGCGTCCAGAAAGGCGGGGCGTTTGTCCGGCGGCAACTCGATTGCCGCGCGAAACAGCGCTTCTTCGTGATTTTGAGACGATGGCATGTCTGATTGGAATTCGCTCATCCCATCCTATATGCGCATTCGCCCGACTAAAAGTATTAATAATTTTTCCGTATACTTTTCCAGCCCGGTTTGCGCATGATGAGGGCGAAGCTTATGAGCACATCCGAGTTCAAATTCTACTGTTCCCACTGCGATCAGCCGTTGAAGTGCGACCCGTGCCACGCCGGCAGGCAGATTCAATGCCCGGCCTGCGAACATCTCATCCGCATTCCCAATCCGCCGCCGGGTACTGGTTTCACCCACGTGCAGCCGGAATCCGGCCATACTTGGGACACGTATTTGCCGAAGGGCAAAAAAGCCTGATTCGGCCGGGAGTCGAATGGTCAGCGCGACGCTGAACCGCGCATCTCGACACTGAGCCAGGCCCGGGCGTAGGCCCACCATTGCTTGGCCGTGGGCACGGCGATGCCCAGCGCCGCCGCGGTTTCCTCGAAATTCATGCCGACGAAATAACGCAGCTTCACCAGTTCCGCCTTGCGCGAATCAACCGCACTGAACTTTTCCAGCGCCTCATTGACCCGCAGCAGGTTGTCGTCGTCCAAAGCAGGGGATGGAATTTCAATCTCATCCGCATCCAACGGCACAACGCCGCCTCCACGCTTGGCTGCCAGCCGCCGCCGGGCGCGTTCAATCAGGATGCGGCGCATGGCCTCGGCCGCGGCACCGAAAAAGTGGGCCCGGTTTTCGAATCGCGCCGCCTCATCCCCGGCCAGCCGCAACCACGCCTCATGCACCAGCGCCGTGGGCTGCAATGTCTGGCCGCGGGCTTCGCTGGCCATCTTCTGTGCGGCGAGCCGGCGGAGTTCCCCGTAAACCAGCGGGAGCAGTTCTTCAGCGGCTTTAGGATCTCCGGCAGACGCGGCCTGAAGCAGTTGAGTGACGTCAGGCATGTTTCGAGCAGGTTAGCAAAAATGGATGAGGGCATCCAGCTTCCCGTTTTCCCCGTCATTCATCCGAATCAACGGCGGCCAGGTACATTTAAAACCTGCGCCCGGCCATTTCTTCGTCACGTCAATACCGGCTTTGCCGCCCGTGTTCATTTGCCGGTCGTTTCCGCCACCGATTTCATTTGCCCAAGTCCCTTTTCGAAATCGACGCCGATCATTTTGTCGAAGTCCACGAACAGGTGGAATGCCTTCGCCACGAAATTATTTTTGCCGAACATGCTCCAAGTCACGGCGGTTTGATTGCCTTCAGCCTTGAAGGCGAACTCCGCGGTGTGGGTGGCTTTGAAGGGTTTCAGGAATTCCAGTTTGATTCGGATCAGATCGTTCGGGCGGCTCGCCATGATGGTCATGCGCCCTTCGCCCACCTTTTTGTTGCCGGCCCATGAATAACTCGCGCCGGTTCCCGCTGATGGGCCTTCGAAAGTTCTCTTGAGCGCGGGATCCATTTTCTCCCACGGCGACCATGCCTTCCATTGGCGGAGGTCGTTCACCTGCGCGAACACCACCGCCGCCGGAGCTGACACGGCAGTCGAGCGCGTGACGCGAAAATCGGCGGGCCGCGTGACGACGACGATGACAAACGCGACGGTGATTACTGCAATGGCGATGAAGATCAGGTTCAACATGGGATTTTCACCGGATGTTGCTTTGTTTGCAGGTTTTTCGGGGGATCAGCCTCCCGCCATGGCCCCAACGATCAGGAACGGCTCTTCACTGTTGGCAACTGCCTCCGGCAACGCGGTTTCCGGCGGTTCACAGGACAGATCTTCCTTGCAGGCAAAGAACCGGACGAAGGGTCTGCGCTTCAACGTGACATGGTCGCGAATCGTCCCGCGCAGCACCGGATAGCGCGCTTCGAGCGCGTCGAGCACGGAGCGCAGCGTGGCGGGCCCTTCGACCTCAAGCTGCACCTCGCCGTCAATCCGCGCCAGGTTTCGGAGGTGATATGGAAGCACCACGCGGATCATAGTAAATTTTTGGACTGCGGCGGGAAGCGAAGCGCCACGCCGCTTTCCGGATCTGACGGTCGTGTCAAAAGCGGTGTTGCCGCTGCACTTTGCCACCGCACACCAAATTCTTCTCGATCCTTTCGTGCCATTTCGTGCCTTTCGTGTTTTAACTCATCGCAGCGTTTGCACTTCGACCGACAGAACCGCCGGCAGGTCGCGGACAATGGGATTCCACGTGTCGCCGTTGTTGGGAGAGGCGTAAACCTGTCCGCCGGTTGTGCCGAAATAGATGCCGCACGGTTCGAGCGAATCCACGGACATGGCGTCGCGCAGCACGTTCACGTAACAATCCTTCTGCGGCAGGCCTTTCGTGAGCGCTTCCCATTCGTTGCCGCCTGTCCGGCTGCGATACACGCGCAACTTGCCGTCCGGGGGAAAATGCTCGGAGTCGCTCTTAATGGGCACGACGTAGATGGTTTCCGGTTCGTGCGCGTGGACATCAATCGGGAAGCCGAAGTCGGACGGCAGATTGCCACTGACCTCGGACCACGACTCGCCGGCGTTGTCGGTGCGCATCACGTCCCAATGCTTCTGCATGAACAGCACGTCCGGACGCGAAGGGTGCAGGGCAATGCGATGAACGCAGTGTCCGACTTCCGCGTCGGAGTCGGGCAGTTCCCATTTGGATTTCAATCCGCGATTGATGGGCTTCCAGGTTTTGCCGCCGTTTTCACTGCGAAAAGCGCCGGCAGCGGAAATCGCGACGAAAATCCGGTTCGCGTTCTTCGGATCGAGAATAATGGTATGCACGGCCATGCCACCCGCGCCGGGCTGCCAGAGATGGCCCTTGGCGCCGCGCAATCCGGAAAGCTCCTTCCATGTCTTGCCACCGTCCACGGTCTTGAAAATCGCCGCGTCTTCCGCGCCGGCGTAAACCGTGTTCGGGTCAGTCAATGACGGTTCGAGATGCCAGATGCGTTTGAACTCCCACGGATGCTGCGTGCCATCATACCACTTGTGAGTGCCCACCTCGCCGGCATAGACGAACTTGTTGCTTTCACCCTTGGGCATGCCTTCCGGGCTTTTCAACTCCTCCGGGCTGCTGCCGGGTGTGTTCCAGGTTTTGCCGCCGTCATCCGAACGCTGAATGATCTGACCGAACCAGCCGCTCGTTTGCGAGGCGTAGATGCGATTCGGCTCAACCGGCGAACCTTTCAGGTGATAAATCTCCCAGCCCGCGAAGTGCGGGCCGCTGACATTCCACTTCTGGCGCTTGCCGTCTGCGGTCAGGATGAATGCACCCTTCTTCGTTCCGACCAATACCCGGACTTTGCTCATAACTACCTCCTATTTTGATTTGCGTTTGACGGTTTTACCCGGCTTGCTCTTCGCATTATATGCCTGCTTCGAAGTTTTGATGTCAAGCTTTCGAAGAAATCGGCGTGCTAAGTCCTCAGCAACGGCAGGACATCCCGCGCGTGATGGAGATTGCGAAAAAAGCCGGACTGGAAATCCTGCCGCCGCCGCTCCAGCAACTTTTCAATTCTTTGCCGGCGGCGGGTAGTTCATGAGTTTGTCCGCCCACTTGATGAAGTATTTCATGTTCGAGCGATCCTCATGTCCGCCGTCATGCTGACGCCAAGCGAGTTCGCCCTCCAACAGGCCCGTGTTGACCGGAGGTTTTTGGGCGACGTGATAATCGTTGGTATCGCCGATGTCTTTTGCCCCCAGCAAACGGAACACCGGGCCGGCGGCGACGGTGGCCATGTAACTGCCCTGATGATCAAGCCAGTTGGCGTCGCCCTTTTCGGGCACGCCGTAGCTGATGAACGTCGGACGCGGCGCACATAAGGCGATCAATTCAGGCGCGTCCACCGGCAAATCATTCGCGGTCTTACTGCCGAACGTCGCTTCCGCCGCGCCGTACTTCAAAAAATTGCCCGCCATCCAATGATATTCACCCGAACCCGTCAGATTTTCCACCGCTTCGCCGAAATCGCGGCGATGCGGTTTCGCTCCGCCTTCACCGGAAGAACCGACCAGCACCATCGCAAAACGCGGCTCAAACGCCATCGTGACCAGCGCCGCCTTGCCGAAACGCGAAACGCCTTCGATGCCCACGTGTTTCGCGTCAACCGTCGGGTCGGTTTCGAGATAATCGAGACCGCGCGCCGCGCCCCAGGCCCAGGCGCGCAACGCGCCCCAATCGTCCGGCTTGCGCGGCTGGCCCTTGTTGCACAAGCCGATGATGCCCTTCGTCAATCCCGCGCCGTTGTCAGCCTGGATGCTGCCGGGGACGATGGTCGCATAACCCCAGCCCGCGGCGATCAATTGTTCCGTGGACGGCGGATCAGCGAATTTGACGTTGCGGAAGAATGCGCTGAACCGGTTCGTCGGCTCAGGCTCGCCCGGCTGCAGCGGAAAACCGCCGCCGCCGAAACCGCCGAACATCATCAACACTGGCACTCGGCCTTTCACACTCGCCGGCGTCACCAGCGTCATTTGAATATCAACGTTGATGCCGGGACAGGCGGAATTATCCACGTGCCCAACCAATTGCTTCGCGACGACGGGAAGTTTGCCGACGACGCGATCCGTCGCCTGGGTGGTAACGGTCCACGTCACTTTGGGAACATCTTTGGGCACGCGTCCGACGACTTCGCGCTCGAAATCCTCCACAATTTCCGGGCGACGCTGCTTCCACCACATTTCGGGAGTCGTGACCTTTTGCCCGTTCCTTAACGTGAGTGCGTCCGGCCAATCAGGATAAGGATTGGCTTTTCCCTGATCGTAATTGGCAAGGTTGTTGGTGGCATTGGCATTGCCGTTCCGCCCCGGCCGCAACCTCGTGATGCCCAACTGCTCCATCATGTTCCGATGATCCTGCTCCGTCGTCCAGTTCAGCGGAGCGGGTGCGGCATTGGTATTGGCAGGTTCTGTCTGGGCCGATAAAGAACCGGCGAAAGGCATCAGAATTAGTCCGGCAAAGACACTGTAAGATTGCGACCAAAGAATTCTGAAAAAAGTGCACATAACTGGAATTGGGACCGCCGAATAGAAAGACAGGCCGGTGCCGCGTGCAAGGCAAATCCGCAAATGATCACGCTGATGCAGCAACCACCGCAGGACATCCCGCGCGGGATGGAGATGGCGGAAAAATTCGGGCTGGAATTCCTGCCGCCGCCCTGCGCGTGAATACAAATCTAGTTGCATTCCGGCCAAAGCTGGAGCCCGCGAAGGTATCCTTCGTTAAGCACCAAAGGCAATAGCACGAAAACCACCAGCCAGACAAACATCGCCATCAAACGCGGATGGCCATTCAGGAAATGGCGTTCCACAAGGATGCCGACCGCTTGAAGGAGGAAGTAAACCATCATCGTGCCGAAGGGAATTCTGCCCGTGACACAGTAAAGCGGGACGTTAATCACGCATTCATGCATGATGCCGGAAGCCGCAAAGACCAGGAACAGCGCGAACATGGGGCAACGGCGTAATCGGTCGAAGATGACGTAGCGAAACCAGTCGCTGGCCCAAAGATTCCATCGGTTGCCCCAAAAGTCCGCAATGCTCCGCGCCGCCCACGGACGGCAATGCAGCGCGGGAAGCAGGTAGCCACAGGGCAGCAGGAACAGGTTCATAATGGCAACGAGCGATTCTCCGATCAGAAGCAGAAGTGGCACGGCAAGATAGCTCAGGAGAATGCCGTGAATTTGAAAACCACAGACCAATTGCCAATAGACCCAATAACTCAACAACACAGCGGCAAACAGCATCAGGATTCGCAGCACCACCGATCCGGCGCCGGTTGCCCGTTGCATGCGCAAGACCGAGTTGGGCGAAAACAGCACCCACGACATGGCTCTTCGCTCTATTTCACGTTTGGCCGGCAGCAGCAACGCCACCAGCTTCATCACGAATGCCATCACTGCCAGCACGAGCAGGAGAAACACGGTCATCTGCCAGTTGGGATTGTCCGGCAACATCATCGGTTGCGGAACTTACTTGAGTGGCGCGCTTACTTCCAGCCCAAGGTGGCACAGTGGTGGCCGTCTGCAAAGACCATCCCGCGCGGGATGGAGATGGCGAAAAAATTCAAGATGGAATTTCTGCTCTGCTCGGCGCGTGGTGTTAACCAGTTAGTTCACGCTCTAAATTCTTCACAATTAGATCGTGAACTTTCTTCACTTTGGCAGCAAAGGCAATTTCGCTTGAAGTCGTTTCTTTGACCAATCCCCCTCGGGCGAATGCTTGAATCGCCAATTTCGCATTGAGTAGACTGATAAGGAGGATTTTCTTTTTCACGGGCCAATCTTCCTCTCGAATGTCGGGGAAGGGCATAACCGCATACCCTTTTTCTTCGACCTGAGTAGAGCCAGAATCATGCGATGCATACCCTAAGGTTGCGTGTTTGATTTGGCACAACCAATTGTAGTGTGCATAATGCGCCTCTGCTGTCGTTGGATCGAGTTTTCTATTTTCCCGCTTTGCCTCGTCTTCGTTGACAAAACGGCACATCGACCGTTTCGACCAAGGCCACTCGCCCAATGGGACTTTACTAAACTTAACGGCTCGCGCTTCGTTTTCGGCCAGGCACTGTATTAACAGCGCGTTTTCAAAGAGCGATGCGGCGATTGAACCAGCTTGCGAAGTATATCCCTGCCGCATCATGACCCATACACTCCGGACATCATTGAGCATTCGTTTGAGATACAAGGCACAGATTCGTAACCGCAGAGAATTTTTGCCTGGTTTTGCAAGCATGGGAACTTCCATGCCAGCTTCCACACACGCACCAAACGCACCATCGAACTCTCTCAACAGCGAAGCCAACCGATTGCCAGCAAAGTATTCATGGTCTGACAAGCTTTGCCACCAACCGTATGTGTCCCGAATATTGGGTGCAACGGGGTTGCGTATTTTGAGCATTAGTTTGGTCGCCGTGTCATTTGATGCCTCGGAATCCTTTACAAGATTTTCGGGGATGCCATAAGTTCCCAACACTTGGATTACATAATTTAACAACGTCACTCCGCCAAACAGCAACGTAGCGAAGTTGTTGCTGAAATGGTCTTCTGCTTCTTCCGTCATGTTATACAAGTGAAAAATTGCGCCAGAAGCAGAACCACTTAGCGCGAGCGATGCTTGAGGATAGTGTGACGAAACTATGAGGCGTAAAAAACTGAGTGGAATTTTGGTGTTCGCTGCGATGGCATTAATCTTCGTTTCAAGTGCTTCGCTGTCGTAGGTTTCCTTGAATCGAAACTCTTTTGCAAATTCAATCAGCTCATTCGCTGCTGGTCCTTGCTTCATTGCCGCCGCGCCGCCTGATTTTGCCTCCGGTGCTTCAGAACTATCGTGCGGGGACGAAACCAACAAGTAGCAGAGATTTAATGCCCGTTCCGTAAGCAATCGCATGAGGACGTGCGCCTCGTTCAATAGTCCGTCCCGTCGCAAAAGAGAGATTGCTTCAGATGTCGTATGGAGTCCGTGTATCAGGGGCAGCACCCGCTTGAGTTTTGGGATGTCATGGTTTTGGGCTATTTCTTTGAGTATCGCGCTCTGGGCGTTAAACGCCTCTTGCATTTGAAGACAGAACCAGCGAGAGCCGAAGCAATGGAGTTTATCCAAGGCATCTGTGTTTTCCTTCCCAAAGCTGGTTTCTTTCTCCTTTGTCATGAGTTCATTCAAGTGGACGGGAGAATTTTCTGTTCACACCTTCGTTTTCAAAATGTTTTCCACCTTCGCCTTCACCGCGTCATCCATCTTGATGAGCGGCGGCCAGGCGCGTTTGAAACCTTCGCCGGGCAATTTCTTCGTCGCGTCAATTCCCAGCTTTGAGCCCATCGCCATTTCGGTCGTCGCATGGTCGAGCACGTCGGCCGGGCCTTTGGTGAAGATGCTGTCGCGCTGCGGGTCGGTGTTCGCGGTGAGATGGAACAGGACGTCGCTGGTGTTATGGACGTCCACGTCGGCATCCACCACCACGATGTATTTCGTGAACATCATCTGGCCCATGCCCCAGAGGCCGTGCATGATTTTGTAGGCCTGCATCGGGTAGGTTTTTTTGATGCTCACGAAAACCAGGTTGTGAAACACGCCTTCCGCCGGCAGCGCGATGTCCACGATTTCCGGGAAGTTCATTTTGAAAACCGGTAGAAACAATTTCACGCTCGCGCCGCCGATGTAAAAATCCTCCATCGGCGGCATGCCGACAATCGTCGCCGGATAAACCGCGTCCTTGCGATGCGTGATAGCAGTGACGTGAAACACCGGATATGGCTCGGGCAAGGTGTAATAGCCGGTGTGGTCTCCGAACGGGCCTTCGTCGCGGAGCGGTTCCTTCGGGTCCACATAGCCTTCGATGACGAAATCGGCATTGGCCGGAACTTCGAGGTCGTTGGTCTCGCATTTGACGAGCTCGACGGATTTTTTACGGAGATAACCGGCCAGGAGAAACTCATCCAGGCCGTCGGGCAGCGGCGCAGTGGCGGCGAACGTGAACACGGGGTCACCGCCGATGAAAATGGAAACGGGCATCCGCGTGCCGGTTTCGTAATAGCGGCGTCCGTGCCGCGCGCCGACTTTCTGCAATTGCCAGTGCATGCCGGTGGTGCGGTCGTCATAAATCTGGATGCGATACATGCCCACGTTGCGCTCGCCGGTGTCCGGGTCTTTGGTAACGACGCACGGCAGCGTAATGAAACGGCCCCCGTCCAAAGGCCAGCATTTCTGGATGGGCAGATTCAAAAGGGTGGGGAGCACACGCGCCTCGCGTGTAGTCGTTGGCGCCTCGCCAACGACATCTGCCGGAATGTTTCCAGCGGGGGCGCTGGAAACCGCACGCGGGGCGCGTGCGCTCCCCAAAATCTCCGGTACCTTCGGCCAGCTCTCGATTCTCGACTCTCGACTCTCGTCAAACTTGTGGATCTGTTCCTTGCACGGCCCGTCTTTCACGAGTTTCGGTTTGGCATGGCGCAGATCAAGCGCCTGACCGAGCAGTTTGATGGCTTCACGAAAGCTGGTCGGAGGCTTGGCCTTCATCAGCGAGCCGAGTTCGGCGGCGACTTCGTCCACGGAATTCGCGCCCAGGCTCAGGGCCATGCGCTTGTGCGAACCCATCGTGTTGATGGCGAGCGGAAACGGAGAAACTTCGCCGTTGACGGTCGGTTTCTCGAACAGCAGCGCCTTGCCGCCGTTGGGCGATTTCATTTCGCGGTCGGCGATCTCGGTGATTTCGAGTTCGGTGGCGACGGGCTGCGAAATGCGTTTGAGTTCGCCAGCCTTGTCGAGCTGGTTGACAAAATCGCGGAAGGAATCAAAAGCCATACACGCGCGAGGCTAACACAACCGCGCCGAGGAGAAAACCGTTAATCCAACCGCTAATCATCGCTAGTCCACGCTGATAAACTGCGGATTAGCGGGAATTAGCGCGGATTAGCGGTCAAAGTTTTCCGCGTTCTATTTCGGCAGCAAATCGGCGACCAGCGCGCTTTCCGTCAATTCATTGACTCTCGTAACAGGCTCGGAAATGCGTTTGAGTTCACCGGCATAGTCAAGCCGGGCGACAAGCCACGCGCATGAAGCCAGCATGAAGCCAACGGCTGGCGGGTGATACTATGGCATCCAATGTGCTATTGCTTGGTTTCACCGACGTTTTTACATGAAAAGCAAAATTCATATCGTTGGATTCATGCTTGGTTTGTTCGCATTCACGGCCGCAACGACCGTGAGCGCACAAGGCACACTTTATGTGTCCAGCCTTGGAACAACCAATCCCATTTTCGTCGGCTTGGGAGCCAATTACTGGATGGCGCAACCTTTTGTGACCGGACCGACGAATTCGCCATACACGCTGGATTCCGTGCAGTTGATGATGCTGGTAACGGGGACTTCCAGCGGAACCAACCTTCAGGTTTCACTTTACAGCAACAATGGCGGCGTACCGGGAAGCGGCCTGGCGCCGCTGAGCGGTTCGGATCCCACGTCCAGCGGTGTATGCACCTATACCGCATCCGGAGTCTCACTGGCTCCTTCGACAACTTATTGGATTTTGGTCACGTCCGGACTTGTGCAAAACGGATTTCCGGTTTTCCTGGCTGGCGCTTCTCAAACAACCAATTATGTGTCCAGTGCCGGTTGGATTTTGGGCGCACCAATGTATTCCACTGACCTGTCAAGCTGGCAGGCGGCGCCTTATTACGCCGGTCAAATCGCCATAAGTGCAACCGTGCCGGAACCTTCTGCGTGCGTGTTGCTGGGATTAGGATTGGCAAAGGTTCTTATCCGCCGCAGGAAATAAATCCAAATTTACTTCGGCAACAAATCGGCGACCAGCGCGCGTTCTTCCTTCAGTTCGTTCACGGTCGCGTCAATTTTGCCGCGGCTGAAGTCGTTGACTGAAACACCCTGGACGATTTCGAGCTTCTGGCCGTTGCTGCGAACGGGGAAGGAACAGATCAAATTTTTCTCGATGCCATAACTGCCGTCGGAACAGACACAGACACTGTGCCAATCGCCGGCGGGCGTTGGCTCAACGATGGAACGGACGCTGTCCACGACTGCGTTCGCGGCACTGGCAGCACTGGACGAACCGCGCGCCTTGATGATGGCCGCGCCGCGCTGCTGCACGGTCGAAATGAATTCACCTTTGAGCCAGGCTTCGTCGCTGATGACGTTGGTGGCGGGCTTGCCGTTGATTTTGGCGTTGTAGAAATCGGGATACTGGGTGGCGGAATGGTTGCCCCAGATGGTCATGTTGCTGACGGCGGTCACGTCCACGCCCGCCTTTTTCGCGAGCTGGGCTTTGGCACGGTTCTCATCGAGGCGTGTCATGGCGTAGAACCGGTCGCGCGGCACGTCCGGCGCGTTGTTCATGCAAATCAGGCAGTTCGTATTGCACGGATTTCCGACGACGTGAATACGCACGTCGCGGGCGGCATTTTTTTGAATCGCCCTGCCCTGCCCGATGAAAATTTTTCCATTGATGCCGAGCAAATCCTTGCGCTCCATGCCGGCCTTGCGCGGCACGCTGCCGACCAGCAGCGCCCAGTTCACACCGCGAAACCCTTCATCGAGATTCGCCGTCGGCACGATGCCCTTCAGCAGCGGGAATGCGCAGTCGTCCAGTTCCATCACCACGCCGCCGAGCGCGGGCAAGGCGGGTTCGATTTCGAGCAAATGCAAAATGACGGGTTGGTTCGGTCCGAACATTGCGCCGGAGGCAATGCGGAACAGGAGTGAGTAGCCGATTTGGCCGGCGGCGCCGGTGACGGCCACGCGAATGGGTGTCTGGCTCATAATTAAAGTGGGTTGCGATTATATGCCGCCATCAACGCTGCGCAAGCGCAGAGCGTATGCGCATTTTTAACGAAAACCGGCGTTGAGACGGGGAGCGCGCGCGCCTCGCGTGCCGTTTTCCGCGCCCTCGCGGAAAACAGCGAGCGCACCAAAAATTTCGAACTTTCAGGAATGCCCCGTGCGCGAAACGGCTGGACGCGAGGCGCGTCCAGCCACACCCGAGGCGGGTGTGCTCCCCAACTTCGATTTTTGTTTTCAACTCGTGTGTTCCTCGGTCACGTCAAACCGCTCGAACAGTTTGCCGAGCAACATCACGCCAAAACCGGCTTCCACTGCCAGAATCACCGTCGCCGCCAGCGACGCCGGCAGCAAGGCGGCGACCGGACCGAACGACGCGAAATTCAGCAGGAAAAAGACGCCAACGAACGCGGCGGCGGCGGGCAGGAGCGCCAGCAGCAGAGCGAGCAGTTGTCCCAACGCAAAAATCAACCGCTGGCCGGTGGCTTCGATTCCGCGCGGACTGTCCTTGCCGGTTTGAATCCACGACGGGAACAACAGCACGGCGGCATTCGGAATCAGCAACAGGAGCAAATCGAGCACCGGTAACACGACCGCCGCGCCGAGGGCAATGGCCAGAAACAGGGCTTCCTTTTTGACGGGCAGGTAAAAAATAAGCCCGGCGCCAACCAGCAACAGCAGCCACTGGAACACCGCCAGCACGGCCACCGGCGCGAGGATTTCGCCCAGGGCAATCTGCCAGCCGCGCAGCGGAAAGGTTTTCAGGATGTCCGCCAACGGCAGGTCGTTCCGAAAATCCAGCCGCAACAATTGCGGTCCCAGCAGCAGCGAATAGCCCAACGCAACGGCAATGAGGAATACCGCGACGATGGAAAATCCATGACTTTGGGGTTTACTGGCAAACATGACGCCGAAAACGACCACAACGACGATGATGGAAATCCAGAGGCGAACCGAAAAGACCTGGCCGACGCCGATGAGATTCTTCCAGAACAATGCCGTGGCGGCAGGCCCGGTTCCAGTCAGCTTGAACCACGGACGCTTGGCCTTTCGGTTTTTCTTCACGCCCTGCCAGTTGCCGGCGCGCACGGCGGCGATGCGCACGGCCAGTTTCTGCGAAGCTTCCACCGAGGCTTCCTCGAAGGCCACGTCGGAATAAATGACCCACAGGTAGTGAAGCAAAAAGAGCAGCAGCGCCGGGGCCAGCGCAACGAAAAACGCCGGGGCGTCGGGCGCGAGAAATGGCCGCACCACCAGACGAAACGGATACAGCAGATACAACGCCGGGCCGGCGGTCAAAACCCGCTGCGCGTAATCCAGAATCGCATTGAGATTGGCGGTATCGGCGGAACTCAATGCCGGCAGCGTCCGTTTTGCCCAAACCCAGACGGCACCGGCCATCGCCACCGCCAACCCGAAAACCAGCAGCCGCCGGAGCCAGTTGGAAATGCCGCGCTCCAGCAGCATCGTCCGGGCAAATGAGGAGCCAAGGAAGTGAAGATTGAGGGTCGAGAGAATCAGCCACCAGCCGAATGCGTGAATCCAGGCATTGCCACCGAACCGCCGGGAAAACAACGTAAATAAAAGCGTGGTGAACAGAATTCCAAACTGCGATCGCAGGAGCTTGAAGTGAATCAGGGCGCGCCGGGTGATGGGCGCGGGAAAAAGAAATGCCACTTCGGCCTCGGTGAACGTGAGCGCGGCGCGCTCATGCGGAATAATCCATGCCAGGAGCACGATGACAAAGAGCGCGAGCGCGCCAACCAATTCAAAAAGCTGCAGATGTTCCGGTGAAACGGTCATGTTCACCGCCGGCCGCCCGCCGAACCCGTGAAAAAGGTAGCGAAAGAAATAAAAGTAGAAATAAAGTCCGCCCACGATGGCGCCAATGAGGTATTTCGGCTGCTTGAGCCGCTTGAACCGGCTGACCAGCCGGTTGCGGACCGTGTGGTATTGCAGGTAGAGCAACGCGGCGATCATCGTTCGTTTCAGGGTGGCAGCACCGGCGGAACGGCCGGCGCGCTCGTGCCGGTTTCACTTGTGGCGCGGAAGAATATTTCCTCGAGATTGGCATCACCGGGCTGTTCGGAAAATTTCCGGGTCACTTCTTCAAGCGTGCCGTCAATGATCTTCCGCCCGTTCTTCAGAATCAGGAGGCGCGAGCAGATTTCCTCGACGAGGTGCAGCAGGTGCGAGCTGATGATGATGGCCGCGCCGTCGCGCGCCCGTTTCAAAATGGAATCCTTCATCCGGCGGATGCCGAGGGGATCCAGACCGGTCAATGGTTCATCGAAATAAATCACCTTCGGCGAGTGCAGCAGGCCGCAGGCGATGGCGAGCTTCTGTTTCATGCCGCGGGACAGTTCGCCGGGCAGCGCGTCCCGCTTGTTTGCGATTTCGAGCTCCTCCAGCAGTTCGCGGCCGATGCTTTCGTAACCGGGCACCTGATAAATCCGCGCCACGAAATTCAAATGCTGCCAGACCGTGAGGTAATCGAACAGGCGCGGTTCGTCGGTGAAAAAGGCGAGCTGTTTCTTGGCGGCCAGCGCGTCGCGGACGATGTCGTGGCCGCCGACGCGCACGGTGCCGCGCGTGGGCGGAATGATACCGGCCAGACAACGCAACGTGGTGGTCTTGCCCGCGCCGTTCGGACCAACCAGGCCCATCACCTCGCCGGGCTGGACCGAAAACGAAAGCTCGTTCACGGCGACGAACTCGCCGTAAAGTTTGGTGAGACCTTCAACCTGAATCATGCGTTGCCGTCGGGTTGCCTATTATTGGTTCCGGGTGCTGAAACCTACCAGCCGGACGACCGGGGCGTAAAGCCCGCAAATTTATTTCCAGCGAGCGCGCGAAGAATCCGAGCGTGCCACGCTCCATGCTGAAATCCGGCTGGCCATTCTCCGCGAAAAATTGTCCGCGTTGGAAACCGCCGAACACAAACGCCAGAAGGTGCTGATTCAAACCGCCGTCGAAAGTCTGGTGAAGTCAGGCGCAATCCATCCGGGCAATCTTTACGGGGAATTCAACGTGCTTGAACAACCAGCGCGTGACCCGACGCTTTGCGCGCTGGCACTGACGAAGAAAATCTTCCGGGCATGACCGGCCACAGCGCCCGGTCGGCTGCGCTGCGTTATTTGCGGCGGCGGAACAGCCAGAGCGACAGCCCGCCCAAACCGGCCAGCGCAAGAGTGGAAGGTTCGGGACTAGGATACAACACCATCGGATCAGTAGCTGGATTATAGATTGGAAGTCCATTTGCGTCCGCAGCACTACCAAATATCGCGGCGCCGGGTGACGCCTCATTCGGGGTGAGGTAGCCAATCATGGATTCGCCAAAGAACGCGTTCGCGGGGAAACTAGCACCAAAATAAGTAGCGATTAATTCAGCAGATACCTCAGCCCACGTCGTACCCAAATTGGCCGACCAGCCGACCAACACAATGTTATTGTAAGTGCCGGCGGCCCAGCCTGCCACTTGAATTGCGGAACCGCCGGCGTAAATTCTGCCAGCTACAACACTGTTGCTCGATGTAACGGAGGCGCCGGTAGTTGACGTAACAAGTGACCAGTTCCCGTCCCAAACAGCGGTGTCCGTTGAGACGGAGCCACTTATACGGTGAGACCAACAGGGCATAGTAATAGTTACCTGGAGCGGTCATCGTGGGACCACCGGTGGGTCCGCCAAGCAGCGGATCACTAATATTGGTGTACACTGTCGGGTTGCCGGTTGCATTAAAATTGATATAGCCTTGAGCGAAGGCCGCACCGCTCATCGCTATCAACCCAACCGTCAGGAATAATTTTTTCATATGACGGGGTGTGTTGGTTGTTAATTCTGCGAACGACGTTCTGGCGGAGCGCACCCTGTCCGGTTTGCACCGCCGGGTAGATTAAGCATAGCAAACAATCAAGGGCTTGTCATTAACAAAATCTAAACAATCCTTGGCGGGCATAATCGCAACATATGCAAAGATGAGAAGATTTCACCCATCGAAACCCAAAACTGGCAACATCAATCTGGCAGGCATTTTCACGGCGCAATCAAGCGCGCCCTAAAAAGCTATTGCACGCGCCGGGACTGGCACCACTGGCGCTCCGTCAAACCGGAGAACTGCTGATGCTTTTTGTTCTGCCACGAAAATTTTACAAATATTCTCTTGGCAGACCTTGGCCTCGGGCGTACAAAAGGACTGTTCTTTGAAATGGATGAACGTTGTTCATCCGCTATCGCAGTCAAATGTCAGGGAACCCGGTGAAAATCCGGGACGGTTGCGCCACTGTAACGGCTACAAATTCCCAAGGGCCACTGCCCCGCTTCATGTGTACATGAGCGGCGGCGGGAAGGCGGGAAGGCGGTTTGAGGCCGAAGTCAGGATATCGGTTTGGCTGTGCTCGTCGGCTCCGGAGTCCGGAGCACTTCTCCGTCAAAGAGAAGGATGAGGCCAGCCTGCCGGACGGTTTTCGGCAGGATTCGTTGGATGCCTTCATTCTCCGTTTTGCCGGGGTCTGAAGGTTTTTTGTTTTAGACACGAATTGCGCGAATTTCCGCAAATTCTCAAAAGCGTTCGTGCTAATCCGTAAAATCCGTGTCACAGGCCCCGCGCTGGTCTCTCAACCAAAAACTGTTCCGCAATTGTTTGCGGAATCAAATTGAAAGATCAGCCCATGAAAAAAGCCTTGTTCGTTTCGCTGGCACTGGCCGGCTTGTCCGTTGTGTCCGTCGCGCACGCAACCGTCATCGTCGAAAATTTCACCAACAATCCGTCCCAGGACGGCTGGCAGATATTCGGCGACACCAACCTGTTCCAGTGGGACGCCAGCAATCAAAACCTCGACGTCACCTGGGATTCGTCACAATCCAACAGTTATTTTTATCATCCGCTGGGCACGATTCTCACGAGTGGCGATGATTTCAGTCTCGCGTTTGATTTGCAATTAAATGACGTGGAGGCCGGCGGCTACGGCTTTGAGCTGGCCATCGGCTTTCTGAATCTGGCGGAGGCCGCGGGCACAAACTTCAATCGCAGCAGCGGTGAGGGCGGGAGTTCGCCGGATTTGGTCGAGTTCACTTATTTCCCCGATGTCGGCTTTGGCCCGACGGTGTGGCCTGTCTTTGTAGATACAAACAGTGACTTCAATTGGAATGGGGCCAGTGACTACGCCGTTTACGCGCCGAATCCCGGCGACTGGTATCACATCGTGATGACTTACACCGCGTCAAACCAGACGATGGTGACGACGATGACGAATTTCGAGCAAACCTCGGGCGTGACTATCATTGATCCACTGAATTTGACTAATGCTGATTATCCTTTCACCGACTTCCGGGTGGACACGGTTTCCGTCAACAGCTATCAGGACGATGGTTTCGGTGATTCCATCTACGCGCAAGGTGTCATGAATAATTTCGTCGTCACCTTGCCGCCGCCGCCCGTTCAAAATCTGATCGGCGCGTTCAGCAACGGGGCCTGGCGGGTGCAATTTTCCAGCCGGAGCAACTGGCTTTACACTCTGGAGCGCACGGGGGATTTCCAATCGTGGACCGGCGTTTCCCCGGCAGCCCCTGGAAACGCGACCAACCTGCTTTTGCAGGACACAAGCCAGCCGGCGGACCATGCATTTTACCGCGTGAGCGCAAGCCGGCCATGAATCTGACGCCCATCCAGACGCCGTTTGATTCCGGCCAATGCCCGTTGTGCCGCCAGCCCAACGACTGTCAGCTTTGCACCCTGTCCGCCAGCCAAGGCCCGTGCTGGTGTGTGCGTGTGGAAATTCCCGATGAATTGCTTGCGCGCGTGCCGGTCGAACTCCGCAATCGCGCCTGCCTCTGTCGCAACTGTGTTGAATCGTTCCGTCTGAAACCGGCCAAAGTTCGAAATTGTCGCGCGTTCACACTCATCGAACTCCTCATCGTCATCGCCATTATCGCGATTCTCGCGGCGATGTTGCTGCCGGTTCTGAACCAGAGCAAGTTGTCAGCGCAAAAGGCGGAGTGCGTGGGCAATTTGCGCCAGCTGGGAGTCGCCGCAGAATTGTATTGGGACGACAACGGCGGAAATTGTTTCAGTTATGTCTTTGCCCCGACCAATTATGGCGCAATCTACTGGTTTGGCTGGATTGGTCCGGGGGCGGAAGGCCAGCGCCCGTTTGATCTGTCTTATGGCGCGATGTATCCGTATCTCGATGGCAGCGATGTGCGACTGTGTCCCTCGCTGGGATACGCCCTCGCAAATTTCAAACTGAAGGCTGACAGCGTGGTGTTCAGTTACGGCTACAATTTTTACCTTTCGACGCCGACCGGAAAACCGCCAATCAATGTTTCACGAATTCGCCAGGCAGCTCAAACCACGCTGTTCGCCGACGCGGCGCAGGTGAACAATTTCCAGGCTCCCGCTTCGCCTGCAAACCCGATGCTCGAAGAATGGTATTATCTGGATTTGGAAACAAATTATTCCAGCGCCAACAATTACCCGAACGGCCATTTCCGTCATTCGCAAAAGGCGAACGTTGTCTTTTGCGACGGCCATGTGGATTCGGAAAAGTCTGTAACCGGCTCGATTGATCTCAAACTGCCAAGCCAATTTGTCGGCCAGTTGCGTCCGGAGATTTTGCTCATCCCATAGGCGACGCCATCAGAAGTCTCTGACTTCAACTCAGAGTCCCGTCACCCGGGCTCTTGCAAGGTTTTCCAGGCGCAGGTTTTGACACCACAAGCTTTCCGCGAACGGCGACGCACTTTTTCCCGCTTCGGCGACGGTCTCCCGCCAAAGATATTTTCGGATTGCCAACCCGGAAGGGTCCAGCAAAATTCGATTTGTTTAATCATAAAAGCAAGGAATGTTATGGGCAAAATGCAAAGCAAAAAACTGTCGAAGCCGGACGAACTCCGCACGTTCGACAAGGGCAAACTCGAACTCGTCACTTTGGGCGGGGTCACCTTCGGTCGCGCCACGTTGCAGCCCGGATGGAAATGGTCAACGTGCATCAAACCGCTGGTGAAAACCAAAAGCTGCGAGGCGCCGCATCTGCAATACCACGTCTCCGGACGGATTCGCGTGCTGATGGACGACGGCAGCGAGGATGAATTCGGGCCGGGCGAAGTGTCAATGCTCCCGCCGGGACATGACGCGTGGGTGGTCGGCAACGAACCGGTTGTCGTCATTGACATCAACGGCATGGGTGAGTATGCCAAACCCCACTCCCGCTAAACTTTTTGCCTCGGGAAACCGCTCGCGAATCCGGCGGCGAAGATGTTCCTCGTCGTCCGGTTGATAACGGCGGCGCGTGATGAGCCACTGCACCACGTCGAGCAATTCCAGCCAGCCCTCCAACGGCGGTTCCGGCACGCGTTGCCATTGGTCGAAGCGCTTTTCGCGCTGGAAGAAACGCCACAACTTGCCGCACTCCCGGCAGACTTTAGTGCATCCTTAAGGTGTTTGTTCAGTGTAAATGGAACGGGACGCCGGCTTGATAGAGTTTCAGTTGTGATCGAATGGCATCGGCCAGTGCGGTGTTGGATTGTGTCCCGGCCAGTTGCAGGGCGCGTTGCGCGGTTGCCACCGCTTCGGGAAATCGCCTGGCCTCGGCGTAAGCGGCGGCCAGGGTGTGAAGAACGGCCGGATTTCCATTACCCGTGATCTGGTTCGCGCGTTGGGCCAGTTCCACCGCCTTGTTGCCGTTGCGCAGCGAAGCCTGCGGACAGGTTGCCAGGACCCATGCCAGGTTATTCTGGGCTCCCGCGTAATCGGGTTTGATTTGCAGTGCTTTCTGGTAATGGGCGATCGCTTCGTCCACATTGTTCTTTTGGAGCAATGCATTGCCAAGGTTGTAGCAAGCTTCCGCGTCGTCGGGTTTGATTTGCAGCGCCTTTTGGAAATGGGAGATCGCTTCATCCACATTGCCCTTTTTGAACAAAGCGACGCCGAGGTTGTTGTGGGCCTCCGCGTAGGCGGGATTGATTTGCAGCGCCTTTTGGTAATAGGAGATTGCTTCATCCACATTACCCTTTTGGAGCAGCGCGCTGCCAAGGTTGTTCTGGGCAACCGGGTTGTTCTTCGTCACGGCCAAGGCGCGTTCAAACAAGGTTTCACTATCCCGCCAATACTGGAGTTGCCATGCTGTCGCAAACAAACAGCCTGCCAGAACGATGCCCGCAACTGAAATCATCACCGTCGGGTTAAGCCGCAGTTTTTTAGTCAAGTCACCGAAGCCAAATACCACTCCGATGAACACCCCGATCAGCGGCAGGTAAGTGTAACGATCCGCCATGGCCTGAAGTCCCACCTGCACCAAACCCACCACCGGCACCAGCATCCCCAAATACCATAGCCAGCCCGTCACCCAATACGGCCGCTGCCGCCGGGCCCGCCAAACCAGCCACGAAATCATCGCCAACACAATCATGGCCCCAGCGACTTGCGCCCACGGAATTTCCTTGGGCAGCGGATAAATGACCGCCAGATTCACCGGATAGACACTGTTAACGAGGTATTTCACATACGCCACCGCCGCATTTGCGATGCGGGCAGACAGCGGATACGCTTCCAGTGGCGCGACCGATTCGCCGCGTTTTTGTGCGACAAACGTCACGACACAAGATGCCGCTGCCAGCGCAAAGAACGGCCACTTCTCCAGAAGCAGGGTTGAAAGTTGCGAGTTGAAAATTGAAAGTTTCCCGACTGACTTTTTGTCGCTTGTCACCTGCCACCCGTCACCTGTCACCCTCCCGAGCGGCCAATAATCCAGCAACAGAAATACGAACGGCAACGTCACCAGCATCGGTTTGGCCATCAATCCCAGTGCAAAAAATAACAAAGCCAGACCGTAGTAACTTGACAAGTGGCGCGTGACAAGTGGCTCGATGGAGTTCGTTCGTGTCACTTGCCACATGCCGCTGATCACCCCGTGGGCATAGCGCACGTAAGCCAGCAGGGTCAGCAAACCGAAGAACGTCGAAAGCACGTCTTTCCGTTCCGCCACCCAGGCCACCGATTCCACGTGCAGCGGATGCCAGGCAAACAGCGCGGCGATGAACGCGCTTTGCCGGAAGGCGCCGGTCATGCGCAACATCAACAACAACAAAAGCACGGCGTTGGCCGCATGAAAAAGAACGCTGACGAGATGATGCCCGCCGGCATTCAAACCAAACAACTGGCAATCCAGCATGTGCGACAACCAGGTGAGCGGATGCCAGTTGGACGCGTCCAACGTGTTGAAAGCCCACTGGAATCCTGACCACGTCAGCCCGGCTTGGACGATGGGGTTCTGCGTGACGTAATCGGGATCGTCACAAACCACGAAGGCATGATGCCGCACCGGCAGGTAAACCAGCAGCGTGACCAACGCGAGCAGTGCACACACGAACACGGTACGCGGCCGAGGCATGGGTCCGATTTTATCGTAATGGGCCAAGGTATCAAGGATGCTGAAGAAATGCCTGGGCGAATACGCCAAACCGCACGCTCACTAAACTTTTGCTTCCGGAAACCGTTCGCGAATCCGGCGGCGAAGACGTTCCTCGTCGTCCGGTTGATAACGGCGGCGCGTGATGAGCCGCTGCACCGCGTCGAGCAATTCCAGCCAGTCCTCCAACGGCGGTTCGGGGATACGTTGCCATTGGTCGAAACGCTTTTCGCGCTGGAAGAAACGCCACTCACGGCTCACGCGTTGCGCATAGACTTGCAGCTTCACGCCGTCGTCGGTCACCCGTTTCCAACTGATTTCAGCCTTGGGCATGACATTGGGGGATCGGGGTCTCGGCTCTGGCGTCTCGGGTGGGGACTTTCCCGGATTCCAGACGCCAGAACCCAGACCCGATTTTCATTGCGGCAAATCCACACTCGCCACGGCCATGGCGGCGATGCCTTCTTCGCGGCCGATAAAACCCATTTTTTCATTGGTCGTGGCCTTGACGCCAACGTGCCGGAAATTGATGTCCAATGCTTCCGCGATGTGGATTTTCATCTGGCGGATGTGCGGATAAATTTTCGGCGCTTGCGCAACGACCGTCGCGTCCACGTTCACGATTTTACCCTGACGCAACGCCACCAGCCGCGCGGCCTCCTGCAAAAACACCTTGCTCGGAGCGTTTTTCCAGCGCGGGTCGGTGTTCGGGAAAAAGTGGCCGATGTCCGATTCGCCAAGCGCGCCCAGGACGGCGTCGCAAATCGCATGCATGAGCGCGTCGGCGTCCGAATGGCCGTCCAGTCCCTTCGGATGCGGAATCTCCACGCCGCCGAGGATGAGTTTGCGTCCCGCGACCAGCGCGTGGACGTCGTAGCCGATGCCAACGTGAACCATGCCAGACTATAAAACCGGCGCGACTGCCGACCAAGATTATTGTGCAGGGTAGCGTTTATCCTTTTTCGGACGCTGAAATCGTTAGTTCAGATCCACATCTTCCACCTTCCAGACGGCAATCTTGTTTTGCTCGTCAATTGCGACATGGAGCAGGATCGTTCCAAATTTATACCGAACCCGATAACGGTAGCTTCGTCGCCCGGCTTCCGTAGTGCGCTCCACGAGAACCAATGAAAGTGCTGCGCCGAACGTCTTCCCATCCTCCTGCGTCTGCTTTCTCCACGGCGATATTTTTGCCCACATTGCTGGCGTAAAGTCTGCGGCGCTCAATTTGCCACGGTCTTCGCGGTCGTTTATGCTCCGCACCCAATCGGTGATCTTTGGCTCCTTGTCTGGAATGGGTTGGTAGTCCGGCCCAGTCCACAAGTAAATCCTTGCAATCTTCTGCACCAGCGTGGCCGCTGCGTCATAGGAATAAAACCGGTTATCCAGAACAATCACCGTGAGCCGATCATCCACAGCACGGTAAATAACAGACGAAAATCCGATAATGTTGCCTGAATGCGAGACGATCAGGTGGTCGTTGATCCGGCCCACGCTCCATCCAAAGCCATACCGCCACGTCATTCCGTCGTTCAAGCGAACCGGAGTCCACATTTGTTGGAGACTGGATTTTTTGAGCAGTTTGTCTGTGTAAAGTGCGGCGTCCCATTTGGCCATGTCCGAGATTGTGGAGAGGATATTTCCGCCGGCGGTAATCCCGGTCGGAGCGGCCACGGGGTGGAGACCGTTATCCCACTTATATCCCGAAGCCAGACCTGGATAAATCCCATTTTCAGGGGAGACTGTCGTCCGCGTCATACCCAGTGGCTCAAATATCCTTTCGCGCAGGAAGTCGCCGTAGGGTTTGCCGGTGATTTTGTCGATGATCATTCCCAGCAAATGGTAATTGCTGTTGCTGTAACGCCATTCATCGCCAGGTGCAAAGTGGAGCCAGCGCCGCGAAAGTGCCTTGAACTCACGCTGATCGAAATCGCCAGGACCGTCGTCCACCGGAATGTTTTCGTTGTTGAAATCCGGTATCCCTGAGGTGTGGGTGAGCAGGTGTCGGATGGTGATTCTCTTCCATCGGCTCGGCGTGCCATCAAGATACTTGCTCACCGGGTCATCGAGGCTGATTTTGCCGTCTTCAACCAGCATCATGATCGCAGTGGCAACAAATTGTTTGCTGAGAGAGCCGATGCGAAAACCTGTGTTCGTCGTAACAGGGACTTTTGAATCCACATCGGCAAATCCATAAGCCTGCTCCTTGAGAATCTTTCCGTCTTTGAGCACCACCAAGGCCAGACCCGGGATTTGCTCGTTATACATTTTGTCCCGCACGAGCTTGTCCGCCCTGTCACCGAACGTGTTTTCTTTGTCGGGAGCGACCTGCTCGCAACGGGAGCTGGGAAGGGCTAGAAAAATCAACAATACTGACAAGCAAAATGGTTTTGCCGCGTTCACATTTGCTTTTCGAGGAACTTAACAGTGGTTATGCCAAATTGAAAAGATGAAAGAGGGTCGCTTCCTTTGACTCTTGAGGAAAACACCCATCGGCGCGGCATAAAGATTATTTCTCTCCCTGCGGCAGGGTGAAGAAAAACGTCGCGCCTTTGCCCGGTTCGCTTTTCACCCAGACCTTGCCGCCGTGGTTTTGCACGATGTGCTTGACGATGGACAAGCCCAGGCCGGTGCCGCCCTGTTCGCGCGAACGCGCCTTGTCCACGCGAAAAAACCGCTCGAATATGCGGTCGAGTGATTCCGGCGGAATGCCCGGTCCATCGTCCTGCACGAAAATCTCAATCTTCCCATCCCCGGTTTTCCCACCGCCGACGGTCACCGTCCCCTGCGTGCGGCCGTATTTGATGGCGTTGTCCACGAGATTGGCGAAGACCTGCTCGATCCGGCTCACGTCCGCCGTCGCGGTAAGCTCGGCCAATTGGTTGACAAGGGTGATGCTTTTGTTGTCCGCGGGCGCTTTCAAATCTCCCAAAACTTTTTCGACCAGCGGACGCAATTCAACCGTCTGTAGGTTCAATTTGACCCGCCCGGCCTCCAGCGCGGAAATCGTGAGCAAATCCTGGATGAGCAAATCCAGCCGTTGCGCGTTGCGTTCGATGATTTTGAGAAAGCGCTCGGCGACTTCGGGATTGTTGCGCGCGCCGTCGAGCAGCGTTTCCACGTAGCCCTTGATGAGCGAGAGCGGCGTGCGCAATTCGTGGCTGACGTTGGCAACAAATTCCTCGCGTGTCCGTTCGAGCTGCTTGAGCCGCGTCAAATCGTGAAAAACCAGGATCGTCCCCTCGCGTTCCCCGGCGGAGTTGGAGATGGCGGCGGCGTTGACCTGCAACCAGCGCTCGCTCAAATCCGGCAGCTGCAATTCGTAATCGAACACCTGCCCCTCGCCTTCAACGCGCTCGACCAGCTCCGCCAGTTCGTGCACGCGCAGGGCTTCCACGATGGTCTTGCCGCGCAACTCGGTCTTGATGCCGAAAAGATTTTTGAATGCGCGGTTGGCGAGATAAATCCGGCGGTTGCGGTCGAGCAACAGCAATCCTTCCAGCATGCTGTTGAACAAAACCTGCTGCTGTGCTTTGGCGTCGGTCGTTGTCTGCTGCTGGTGCCGCTGAAAATCCTCCATCTCGGCCTGTACCTGCCGTTGCTGGCGGAGAAATTTCCGCCGCCACCAGATATGGACCGCCACCAGGGCGAGGATGGCCAGAATAGTCAGGACGGACCACATGAGAAGAAAATTTGAAAGTCGAAGAACACCCAAAGCCCAACATTCAACGCCCAACATCGAATGACTTTCGCCCACTGATCATTGGGCGTTCGATGTTGAATGTTGAATGTTGAATGTTTTCCATTCACTCCACAAAGCGGTACCCGACGCCGCGGACGGTGTCCAGATGCTTCGACGCCGGGCCGAGCTTTTCGCGCAGGCGGCGCATGTGCGTGTCCACCGTGCGCGTGTCAATCAGGCTGTCGTATTCCCAAACGTCGCGCAGGAGATGGTCGCGCGATTGCACGCGCCCGGCGCGTTGCGCGAGGGTGGTGAGCAGCTTGAACTCCGTCGCCGTCAAATCAATCGTCCTGGCTTTCCAGCTTGCCAGATGCCGCGGCACGTCAATCAGCAAATCGCCGAAGCGCAACTGGTCGCGCGGCTTTTCCTCGGTCTGGCCGCGGGAAAGGATTTTTTTGATGCGCAACAGCAGTTCGCGCGGGCTGAACGGCTTGGTCAGGTAATCGTCCGCGCCGAGTTCCAGGCCGAGCACGCGGTCAATTTCGGCGGCCTTCGCGGTGAGCATGATGATGGGCACGCGCACGGTGGCCGGGTCCAGCCGCAACACTTTGCACGCCTCGAAACCGTCCATTTCCGGCAGCATCACATCGAGAATGATTAAATCCGGACGCTGCGCATGGGCCTTTTTCAACGCCTCCGCGCCGTCAACGGCCGTGATGACTGCGTAACCCGCCTGTTTCAGGTTGAACTCGACCAGTTCCACCGCTTCGGGTTCATCATCCACCACTAAAATTCGCGGCTTCACTCCCGCCTGCATACCACGCCCCCAATCGTCACACAATTTCATTTCTGTGACAACCACGTGACAATTCGGTGACAATTTCGATTGGCGATTGGCGATTGGCGATTTACGATTTGCCCCGGCGCGACTGCGCGTGAAAGAATCGTCAATCGTAAATCATCAATCGTAAATAAAATGCCAGTTCCGGTCATCAACCTCGCCCAAATGCGCGAATGGGAACGCGCCACCTGGGCCGCCGGCCAGACCGAATCCGGCGTCATCCAGCGCGTTGGTGAAAAAATCGCGGAACGCGCGTTGCAACTTACACGCGCCGGCGATGCAATTTTGATTCTGGCCGGCAAGGGCCACAATGGCGACGACGCCCGCGCCGCCTGCAAACTCTTGCGCAACCGGCGGGTGGAAGTTCTCGACGTGACCGACCCGGAAGCGGCCCTGGCCAAATTCCAACGCCGGACAGGTCTCCCGCCTTTCTCTCACCTTTCAGTTTCCGGCAAAAAGAAGCTGGAAATCCGTCCGGCGTTGCTCATTGACGGCTTGTTCGGTATCGGCTTGGACCGCCAGCTTAACGATGACTGGAAAAAATTCATCACCGCTATCAATCAGTCAAAAATCTCCATTCTGGCCGTGGACGTGCCGTCCGGCCTGAACGCGGACACCGGCGAAGTGCAGGGCGCGGCAATCGAGGCTGCGGTCACCCTGACCGTCGGAGCGCCCAAAAGCGGCTTGCTTTCGCAAAATGCCTGGCCGTTTGTCGGGCGCCTTGAAGTGGCAACCGATGTCGGTCTGGTTCCCTGCCCGCAGAAAGGCGATTTGAATTGGACGTTGCCGGAGGATTTCGCCGGCTACCCGCCGCGCCGCATGGCTGCGGCCCACAAAGGTTCGTTTGGACATCTGGCAATAGTCGCGGGCAGTTTGGGATTTCATGGCGCCGCGGTCCTGGCCGCGCGCGGGGCGCAACGCGCGCAGCCCGGCCTCATCACGCTGTTCACCCAGAAGGAAGTCTTTTACCCGGTTGCATCACAACTGCAATCTGTCATGGTGAATGTGTGGAAGCCGGAAAAAGAATTATTCGACGCCGCCAGCGCGATCCTGATCGGACCGGGTCTGGCGTCCCCGAATTTGCCGGACGAATTGAAGACCATCACACGACAGCTTTGGTTGAATGCGGAATTGCCGGTCATCGTGGACGCGAGCGCGCTGGACTGGCTCGCCCCGTTCACCCTCCCCAGGGAGCGGATTCGCGTCATCACGCCGCACCCGGGCGAGGCGGCGCGTTTGCTCAACGTGACGGTGCCGGAGGTGCAGGCGGACCGCGCGCAGGCCGTGCGCGAAATTTCTCAGCGTTTCGGCAATTGCTGGGTGGCGCTCAAGGGACATCAAACGCTCATTGGCCGGAGTGCGGGTCTTCGCGCCGATGGAGCTTCGTCCCCACAAGCAGGTGAAATTTTTGTGAACCCGTCGGGCAATCCGCACCTGGCGCAGGGCGGCAGCGGGGACGTGCTCGCGGGTTTTATCGCCGGATTGCTGGCGCAACCGGCGTTGCAAACTGACATTGGCCAGACGCTTCGTTACGCCGTGTGGCAGCACGGCACCGCGGCGGACAAATTGCAAACGACGCGCGCAAATTGGGTCGTGGAGGACTTGCCGGGCGAACTCGGCAACGTCACGCAGTAATACATCATTAAAGCCTGACGGACAAATATGGGTCATGTCCGAAGTGATTCATGGGTGGCCCGTCCAGCGCAGCGAATCTGAGGCCCGGCTGACGGTGAATAACGTCGCCGCCCCGACGCCCCGTGTCGGGACGAACGTCGAAGGTTGAAGATGACAACCGGCAGGATGCCTGTACCACAGTCTTGGGGTCCGCCCGGCAAGAATGCCTGCCCCATCCGTCTTTGAGATACTTCGGCGCGTTGAATTTGCTTTCGTGGCGTGCGGGCATTTGTTAGAAAAGTCCCGTGCGCAAAATCCTGGGAATCATTTTTGGATTCTGGCTGGGCGGGCTGCTGCTGGCCGCGGGCGCGGACACATACCAATTGTCCGACGGCTCGTCGGTGTCCGGCGACGTCGTCAAATATGATGACAACGGCGTCCTGATCCGCACGCCGGAGGACACTTATACCAACGTGACCTGGACGATGTTTTCGCAGAGTGCAATGAAGCAACTGGCGCAAAACCCGAAAATCAAACCATTTGTCAAACCATTCATCATCCCACCGGCGCAACCGCGTCCAAAGGAGGAAATCAAAATTCAGGAGGTGTCGCGGCTGGAGGAGCCACCGAAAACCCCGTTGTTCGCCGCGCTGTTTTCTTCATCGGTCGGATTGGTGGTGATGTTCCTGATTTACGGAGCGAATCTTTATGCGGCGATGGAAATCGCCGTCTTTCGCTCGCGCCACATTGGCGTGGTGATGGGGGTGGCGGCGGTGCTGCCGATTTTGGGTCCAATCATTTTTTTGTCCCTGCCGACACAAGGTGCGGCGGGAACGGCGCCGGTTGCGGAAACCGAAGCCGCCCCAACCACCATGGCTGTGCCGAGCAGCGCCCCGGTCGTCGCGCCGGCGCCGACACTGGTGCAGCCCCCGGGCGGCATTCACATTGCCTCGTCGTCGTGGCAGCAGGCGCCGTCCACCGAGAAGCCCGCACCGCAGATTTTCCAGCGCGGACAGTTCACGTTCAACCACCGGTTTTTTGAGACGAAGTTCCCCAATTTCTTCAGCCTCGTCCGGCGCGAAGCCGACAAGGACATGGTGTTGTTCGTAAAAACGCCGCGCGGGCAGTATGAGGTCCAACGCATCACGCGCATTGCGGCCAACGACATACATTTTGAAGTCATGCATGGCGCGGCGCGGCAGGAGGTAATGGTGCCGTTCGGGGAAATCCAGGAAATTCAACTCAAACACAAGGATACGTGACAGGGAACGCCGCGCCACTTGTCACCTGTTACCAGCTATTTATGAAATACCGGACGATTCTTTTGTTTGGCGCGCCTGGTTCGGGCAAGGGCACACAGGGAAAAGTTCTCGGCACCGTTCCAAGTTTTTTCCATTGCGCCTGCGGCGAAGTGTTCCGCAGCCTGCGCCCGGACAGCCCGCTCGGCAAAATCTTCATCGCCTACTCCAGCCGCGGCCGGCTGGTGCCCGATGCCCCGACGGTTGAGCTTTGGCGACAGTACATTGACGCCAGCACGAAGACCGGGCGGTTTCGTCCTGCCGAGGACACGCTCGTGCTCGACGGCATCCCGCGCAACGTGGCGCAAGCCGAGATGTTGAGCGACGCGCTTGACGTGGTCGCTGTCTTTTACCTTGCCTGTGCCAACCAAAAAAATCTCGTGACCCGGCTGCAACGCCGCGCCATCAAGGAAAACCGGCTGGACGACACGAAGCTCGGCGTCATCCGCAACCGCTTGAAAATTTACGAGCGGGAAACCAGGCCCGTGATCAAATTTTACGGCAAAGAAATCGTTCATCGCATCAATGCCGATGGAACGCCGGCCGGGGTGCTTTTGGACATCCTCAAACACATCGTCAAACTTCGCTGAAAGATTTACGATTCACGATTTACGATTTACGATTGGCACAGGCAGATGACCCCGCACGTAAATCGTAAATCGTAAATCATAAATGAGGATCGTCTTCATGGGCACGGCGGAATTGTCCTGCGCCAGTCTGGAAAAATTGGCGCATTCGCAACAGTTCCAGGTCACCGCCGTGGTCACGCAGCCCGACCGGCCCAAGGGCCGTGAACTCAAACCTCAATCGTCATCGGTCAAAACGCTGGCACAGCGACTGGGTTTGCCCGTGCTCCAACCGCTGCGCGCCCGGGACGAAAAATTCATCGCCGAACTCCGCGCGCTACAGCCCGACCTCATTGTCGTGGCCGCTTACGGACAGATTTTGCCGCAGAGTATTTTGGATTTGCCACGGCACGGCTGTCTGAATGTCCACACGTCGTTGCTGCCGAAGTACCGCGGCGCCGCGCCGATTCAATGGGCGATTGCCAATGGCGACACCGAAACCGGCGTCACCATCATGAAAATGGATGCGGGCCTTGACACCGGCGACATCGTCATGCAACAGCGCACGGCGATCCAGCCAGCGGATGATTCTGCCACGCTGCACGACCGGCTGGCGCGACTCGGCGCGGAATTGCTGGTGGAAACCATTCCTGAGTATGTCACCGGCAAAATCCAGCCACGGCCGCAACCCGTCGAAGGCGTGAGCCATGCGCCCAAGATCAAAAAGGAAGACGGACGCATTGACTGGAACCGGCCCGCGAAAACGATTTGGAACCGGTTGCGCGCCTTCACGCCGTGGCCGGGGGCGTTCACTTTTTGGCAGGTGGAATCAAAGCCACAGTTGCTGAAAATTTGGAAGGCGGAAATTGTCGAAACGGCTTGCCGCGCCGAAGCTCCGCAGGAGCGAAGGCGGGGAGAAATTTTATCCGCCGACAAAAATGGAATCGTTGTCGCCTGCGGCCAAGACGCACTGCGGATTCTGGAATTGCAACGCGAAGGCGGCCGGCACCTGAACGCAGCGGATTTTCTGGCCGGTCATGTGCTCAGAGCGGGCGAACAGTTTGAATAACATCGAACAACGAACGCCCAACGTCGAACATCGAATATCTTGCCGGTCGCGCGGACTTCGACGTTCGATGTTCGATGTTCAATGTTCGGTGTTCAATGTTCGGTGTTTTCCATTCCCTTGGCATCGTTAATTCCCGCCGCGTAGGCTTCGAACACGCGGCGCATCTCGTCCCGGACCTGGCGAAAGCACGTCAGGATTTCCCCTTCGCTGCCAGTCGCCTTGGCCGGATCGAGGAATGGCCAATGATGGCGGTTCACCTGGCCTGGAAAAATCGGACAGGCCTGGTCCGCGTTGCCGCAGACGGTAATGACGGTGTGGACCGGCTGATCTAAAAATTCCTCCAAGTGTTTCGAACGGTGGCCGGAAATGTCAATGCCGACCTCGGCCATGGCCTTGATGGCGAGCGGATGAACGTAGCCGGTGGGTTTCGAGCCGGCGCTCTGGACGTTCACGAGTTCACCCGCTGCCGCTCGCAGAAAACCTTCGGCCATGTGACTGCGGCAGGAGTTGCCGGTACAGAGAATGAGGACGGTGGGTTTCATAAATGGAAAACATTCAACGCCCAACACTCAACGCCCAACGTCCAGGTGACCGGCGTCTGCTTTATTGAGAGTTGAATGTTCGATGTTGAATGTTGAATGTTCATTGACTCATTTCATACGCCTGATACCACCCTCGTGACCGGTTGCAAACGTGGCAGACGGACAGCATCACCGGCACTTCGACGAGCACGCCAACGACGGTGGCCAGCGCCGCGCCGGAGCCGGGGCCGAACAGCGTGATGGCCACCGCCACCGCCAGTTCGAAGAAATTGCTCGCGCCGATGAGGGCGCCGGGCGAGGCGACATTGTGCGGCACCTTGAACCGGCGCATCAGCAAATAGGCCAGCGATGAATTGAAATAGACCTGAATGACAATCGGCACCGCCAGCAGGAGCACCGCGAACCAGCGGGTGGTAAGATTTTCCGCCTGGAAGGCAAAGATGAGCACCAGTGTCAGCAACAGTGCAAAGATGGTCACGGGATGGAATTTCGGCAGAAACTTTTGCTCAAACCAATCCCGGCCGTGCGATTTGAGCAGCGCGGTGCGCGTGAGCCAGCCCGCCGCCAGCGGAATGACGATGAACACCACGACCGACGTGATGAGCACCTTTGACGGCACGACGACGTTGGCCACGCCACACAAAAACATCACAATGGGCGCGAACGCGAACAGCATGATCAGATCGTTCACCGCCACCTGCACGAGCGTGTAAACCGGGTCGCCGTCGGTGAGGTAGCTCCATACGAACACCATCGCCGTGCAGGGCGCGGCGGCGAGGATGATGAGGCCCGCCGTGTAATTTTTTGCTGTCTCCGGTTCAATCCACGGGGCAAAGAGGTGCTGCATGAACAGCCACGCCAGCAGCGCCATGCTGAACGGTTTCACCAGCCAGTTCACGAACAGCGTCACCGCCAGGCCCTTAGGTTTGCGTGCTATGCCGCCGAGGGCGGTGAAGTCCACCTTGAGCATCATCGGATAAATCATCAGCCAGATGAGCACGGCGATGGGGACGTTCACCTGCGATCCCTCGCCGAACTGAAGCTGGCTCAATTGGGCGGTGAACCCGGGGGCGAGTTTGCCGAGCGCGACGCCGGCGACCATGCAAAGAAACACCCAAACGGTCAGATACCGTTCAAAGAACGCCAGGCGTTTCGGGGTGGTGACAGTTTCGTTGCTCATGTTTCCAAGATTCGTTTCCGACTTTTTCATGCACTCCACAGCAGATACACACCGGCAAGCAATATCAGCACACCACAAACGCATCTCACAATCGTTACGCCCCTGGATTGCTCGTTCCAATTCAGGAAGCGCTGGACGAGTTCGGTGGATGTGCCTGCCGCCACGATCACAGAGCAATGCCCGACGCCGTAGGCCAACAGCAGCAGCGCACCGTAGAGGAAGTTGGTCGCGGCCAGCTTGAAGGTGACGCCGAGCATCGGGGCCATGTAGGCGAATGTGCATGGACCGAGCGCGATGCCGAACACAAGCCCGAGGATGAACGCGGCGAGCAGACCCTTGCGTTTCATGCCGACCTGCCCCGGCCCCGACCATGGCATGGGAATCACGCCCAAAAGGTGCAGCCCGACGGCGAAAAAAATGAGCGCGACGAAGTAATTCCCATATCGCCCCACGTCGCCCATCATGCGGCCAGCCGCCGCGGTGATCGCTCCAATGATCGCGATCGTGATAAGGATGCCCACGGCAAAGAGCGTCGAAATCCAGAACGCGCGTCGCGCCGCCACTTGGTTCTGCTCGCTGATGAAGCCCACGATCAACGGGATGCTCGCCAGATGGCAGGGACTGAGCACGATGCTGAGGATGCCCCACGCGATGGCGGCGGTCAGCGCAACGAGCGGTGCGCCTTCGACAGCGTGGCCAAGTGTGGTGAAAAGTTTTTCCATGATGCAGCGCCCGGTCGCGGACTAGTTTGCGCCTTTCAGATCCACCCCTAATTCCTTCCACTTGGCCAGAATGTCATCCTTGGAAAAGAAACCGATGTGGCGGAACCGTTCCTTGCCGTCGGCATCGTAGAAAATTTGCGTCGGAATCACCTGGATGCCGTATGGCTTCGCGGCGTCGGGATTCTGCCACACGTCAATAAATTCCACGGTCAGCTTACCGGCGAATTCTTTTTTCAACTCGTCCAGCACCGGGAACATCATTTTGCACGGAATGCACTTGCCCGCGCCAAGATCGAGCAGCCTGGGCAACGCTTTTTTTTCAGTTTGGGTTGCCGGGATATTGGTCGAGGCAGTGTTGGAAATGACTGCCACGTTGATGAGAGGCAGACAGCACGCGCCCGTGCTGCTGGAGGCGGGGCGGTTGGTTTGTGCAATGGCCAGCGCAACCCCGATGCTGACCAGCAGTACGGTCGCCAGACTGAATCCTGGATGTTTTTTCATAAGAGTGCTTTTGTTTGTTGGTTTACCTGCCGGTTTGTTGAAGCATGGTTTTAAGTTCATCCACGGATGGCACTTTGCCGTTGACCTTCACCTTGCCATCCAGAACCAGCGCGGGCGTCGTCATCACGCCGAATGCCATGATTTGTTTCAGGTCAGTGACTTTTTCGAGTTCGTATTGGAGGCCGAGCGATTGCGCGGCCTGTTCTGTTACCTTCATCAGAGCGTCGCACCGGGCGCAGCCGGTTCCGAGAATTTGGATTTTCATGTCGGTTCTTCTTTCTGCCGTGTCTTTCACATGATGGAATCAGACAGATAACGTCCGAATAATGCGAGCCGCATCGGCTCGCTGGCCGGAACGGCAGCGGCGGTGGAGGATTGGTTGCTCATAATAGCTTGAAAGAGAAACGTGAAACACTGAGGTTAATGGCAACCGCAGCTTGGGCCGCAGCAAGTGCTGCCTGACGACGGCTCACTGCCGGACTTGCCACTGGACAGCACCCCGAACCCGCCCAGCACGACGCGGCGAATCGGCTCGCCGGTGTCGGGATGCTTCGCCAGCGGCTGGTCGTTCATGTTCTGTTTGATTTCGAAATAACGCGGTTTTTCACCGCGCTTCTGCGGGATGGTTTCGTAAACGTAGGTGGTCATATCAATTCCTTGTCAGTTGAGATTTGTGGTTTGAAAAAGCTGGCGCAACTTCTCCGGCCCGACCGGCTCCTCGGTTACCCAGGGCACGATGGCGGTTCGCTTCGAGAATTTGCCGCTAACTTCCCGAATGTAGGATAGCTCGTCCGCACCGCGTGCCATGAGCAACGGGTCGCGCGAGCCGCTTTCGGCGAAGCTTTGGTTGATCACCCACGCGAACGGCTCAATCCCGGCGCGGCGCAAGTCGTCTTGCAGCGCGGCGGCCTCGTGGACCGGCGTGGCTTCAGGCAGTGTAACAACGAGAATGCGGGTGAAGCGGGCGTCGCGCAGGCGCGGCAGGAGTTTCTGCACCTCTTCGGGCAAGTTGCTGGCTTTGCGCGCGATTTCGCGGTGGTAAGCCTCGGTGGCATCCAACAGCAGCAAAGTGTGACCCGTCGGCGCGGTGTCCAGAACCACGAAGGCGTCCTGACCCCGCGCCACGGTGCGAGCGAAGGCGCGGAACACGGCGATTTCCTCGGTGCAGGGCGAGCGCAGGTCTTCTTCCAGCAACGCCCTTCCGTTGGCGTCGAGGCCCTTCCCCGCCGCAGCTATGACCTGCTCGACATAGGCCCGCGTTTCTGCTTGAGGGTCAATCCGGCTGACGTTCAAGCCTTCAATGTGCCCTGCCACCGCCGCGACGTGGGCGGCCGGATCGGTGGTGCTGAGATGCACTTTGAAGCCGCGGCGCGCCAGTTCGGTCGCGATGGCGGCGGCGACGGTGGTTTTCCCCACGCCACCTTTGCCCATCGTCATGATGACGCCCCGGCCGGCCTGGGCAAAGTCATCCACCAATTTGGCCAGCGATTCCAGGAGAGGCAGAGACGGGGCTGGGGCGGCCTGGGCAGACGCCGGAAGCAGCCCTTCGCCGTTCTGCACCAGCGCCCGCAGCGCCGGGAGGCCGATCAAATTGTGGGCGTGCAGCGGCACTTCGGTGACGGGCAGGCGCGCGAGAAAAGTTGCGCTCGTCTTCAACGCTTTCGATCCCCGTCTTTCCAAGGCCATGGCAACCGGGTCGGAGTCGGAGGCCTTGAACAGGCCGTTCAGGATGAGCCGTTGGTTGCGCACACCGATGGCGGCGAGTTCGATGCTGGTGCGTTCGGCTTCAGCGAGCGCGGCCTTCTGCGTGCGGCTGACCAGCACCAGAGTCGTTCGCTGGCCATCGGCCAGGGCCGCGACGGCATTCTCGTAAATCAGCCGCTGCTGCTGCAACCCCGCCAGCGGCCCCAGGCAGGAGTTGCCGGTGGTGTTCGTATCGAGGAAGCCGGTCCAAGCCGTGGGCAGCGTCATGAGCCGCAGTGTGTGGCCTGTTGGCGCGGTGTCGAAGATGACGTGGTCGAATTCGGCGGTGGCTTCGGGTTGACCGAGCAACCGGGAAAATTCATCAAACGCGGCAATCTCCATCGTGCAAGCGCCGGAAAGCTGTTCCTCCATGCCTCTCACGATGGCTTCCGGCAGTTTGTCGCGATACGGCCCCACGAGTTTCTCGCGGTAGGCGCGGGCGGCGGCCTCCGGGTCAATGTTCAGCGCCAAAAGATTCGGCACGCCGGGAATCCGGGTGGGAGTCGAGGCCAACTGCTGGCCCAGAACCTCATCGAGATTGGACGCCGGGTCGGTACTCACGAGCAATACGCGCCGGCCCCGGTCGGCCAGGGCGATGGCGGAAGCGCAGGCCAGAGATGTTTTGCCGACGCCACCTTTGCCGGTAAAGAACAGGAAGCGCGTTGGCTGCTCCAGAAACCGGTTCAGGGAACTGTTGTCAGCGGAATTGTTCATTCTACAAGATGATGTTTAAACACAACACGAGGCGGCCGGTTCCGAACCACTCGTGGTTGCGGTTTCGCAACATGGATCGGAAGCCGCGGCCGGATTGCCGAAACTAACCCTGGTCAGTTTGCCTGCGAGTCGGAGGATAGCCTGATGTGGAGAATCCTTTACCTTGGCAGCCATTTTCACCGTGCTGGCCACGTCGGCCCTGGAAACGCCAAGGCTCTGCGCTTCACGGAAGTGATGTTTCAGACAAGGCTCACAATTGGCGGCGATGGCTGCCCCGATAGCAACCAGCTCCCCGACCGCCGGGGTAAATAGACTCGTCGCGTCAGAAGCCAAACCCGTGGCTGCCGCCAATTGGGCGCGGTTCGGGTATTGGCCGCTGGCGATTACCTGGCCATCAACCAGGAGCAACGGCAGGGCGGCTTCACCTTTCTCAGTCAAGGCGGCCTTGACCCGTTCGTTTTCCACGAATGCCGCGGGATTATGGGACAGGTTGAACCGGGCTACTGGCACGCCTTGCTCCTGCAGCCATTTCACATCTGCGGCGAATTGCACAAGTTTCGAATCGACATCTGGCCCGCAAACGCCGGTGGAACAGCACATTGCCGGGTCGTAAATTTCGAGGTGTTGCAGAGGACCTTTCGTGTTCGTTTTCGATCTGTCCGGTTTGCGAGCGGTAATCTCTAAGCTCGTGATGTAATCGCTGGGTTTCGCTCCCGGTGGCAGGTTGGCGATGATCTTCTGATAGAGCGGATCCTGCCAGTCCACCATGCCGTCAATGTAGTCGGGTTTCGCCTTAAGCACGATGTCCCCCAAGACCGCTGCTTTGGCCATCTGCTCAGTGATCGAAACCAGTACCGCGCCCGCCACACAGCCCACGAGTGCCTCGACCATTTCGGCGATTGCGGGAGGCAGGGGCATCAACAGCGCGATGTCGGATACCGCCACGCGTCCGCCCGATTTGAGCACGCGGGCGATCTCGCGCCACACCCGCGGTTTGTCCGGCGAAAGATTGACGACGCAGTTCGAGATGATCACGTCCACGCTGTTGTCGGCGACGGGCAGGTGCTCGATTTCACCAAGTCGAAACTCGACGTTGTCCAGACCGGTTTGTTGGCGATAACTCGCGGTGTTGCGCCGGGCCTTGGCCAGCATCTCCGGCGTCATGTCCACGCCGATGGCGCGCCCGGTGGCGCCGACCTTGCGTCCGGCGATAAAAACGTCGAAGCCGCCGCCACTGCCGAGATCGAGCACGACTTCACCCGGCTTGAGCGCCGCGAGCGCGGCCGGATTGCCGCAGGAAAGTCCCAGGTTCGCGCCGTCGGGCAACGCGGCCAGTTCCTCGGTGGAGTAGCCGACTTTTTTCGCGAAGTCCTGCGGTGTGATTTTGGCGCCGCCACGGCCGCACGAAGGCGATCGGCTTGAAGTTTTGCTGGTCGCAATGGCGGCGTAACCCTTGCGCACCATTTCGTGGACGGTTTGTTGAGAGTCGGTGGTAGTCGTTTTCATAGAAGTTTGTCTGGCAAATTCATCAGCGGCATTGGCGGCGGCAAATTTCGGCAAGATCGGTTTTCAGCACCCGGTTCAATTTCTTCGCGTCGGCGATGGCCTGTTCGGACTTGCCGAGGGATTTTTTCACCCAATCGAGGGCTTCGCGCACGGCCACTGGCGCAGCTTTGCCGGGCAGGCGGTAATAAACCCAGCGCTCGGTCTTGCGCGATTGAATCAAACCGGCATGGTGCAGGATGGAAAGGTGTTTCGAGACGGTGGACGGGGCGAGGCCGAACAGTGCGGTGATTTGGCACACGCACAGTTCCCGGCGGCGCAATGCCAACAGTATCCTCACCCGGGTCGGGTCGGCCAGCGCCCTGGTGATGGCCATGAATTCGCGCATGATTTTATATTTCGTCAAATGACGAAATGAATATTGCGCCATTCGCGGCGGGCGTCAAGCGGTTTTTTAAAACTGGCGGGTCAAAGAACATCGAACATTCAACATTGACCAGTCTTCGCTTCGCTTCGCCTCGGCAAGACACCGAACGTTGAAGTGACGCGGGTTCGCTTCATTGGAAGTTGAATGTTGGACGTTGGATGTTTCATTTACAGATTCTCTGCGGCGGCATGTTATGCGCCCGGGGCGGGGGCCGAGGCGCCCTGCCCTTTCGCCCCGGAGTGGCGGATGTCCTGGGCTTCGCAGGGATAAACGACCTTCCTGGCCACGCGCCCGGCACGGTTGGCAACGCACCCCGGCTGTTGCCGGCGCCAGCCGGTTTCCCGGCAACCAGCGAAGGAATGGCAAGTCAAAAAAGATGAGATTTTCCTTGCCCGATATTGATTACAGATGTAATCTTTCAGTCGGATTACATTTGTAATCGGTTAATTATGAGCCAAACTCCGCGTATTTCAGAAACCGAATGGGAAGTCATGAAGATCTGCTGGATCCGGCCGCCGGTCACGGCACAGGAGGTTATTGAAGCGCTTGCCGCCCGGGACGACTGGCATCCCAAAACCATCAAGACGTTGTTGGGCCGCCTCGTCAAGAAGCGCGCGCTCGGCTTCAAGAAGGATGGCCGCGCCTATCTTTATCATCCCCTCGTCACGGAGCAGGACTGCGTCTCGGCCGAGAGCGAATCTTTTCTCGACCGTGTGTTCGGCGGCTCGCTCCAACCGCTGTTGGCGCACTTTGTCGAAAACCGGAAGCTCACGTCGGCGGAAATAGCCGGACTCAAGGACCTGCTCAAGCGAAAGGAGAAGAAATGAACGCCCACTTGGAACTGGAACAAAATCTCAACTGGCTGCTGAACCATTCGCTGCAGGCCGGCGCGTTGGTGTTGTTGGTGCTGGCCGTGCAATGGCTTTTCCGCCGCCAACTCGCCAGCCGCTGGCGGTTTGCGCTCTGGTGGATCGTCCTGGCGCGGCTGCTTCTGCCGTTCAGCCCGCCAAGCGCAGTGAGCGTGTTTAACTTCTTCCAGCTGAACATCCACGTTGAAGGGCCGCGTTATTCAACGCCCGTCGAACCGGCGGCAGTGAAAGTCAACCCGGCTCAAGTTTCTCCGCCTGCCGTTTCACCGGCAAAAATGGAATCCTCCAAAGTGGAAAATTTTCCGCAGCCGATGACGGCCGCGCCGGAACACAATCAAACAGCGCCGGCTCTGGTTTCCAGCGCCGCCGCAACGCCGGAATATTCTTTGAACTTCGACGATTTCTTGATTCCCGGCCTGGCCGGCTTGTGGCTCGCAGGCGTTCTGGTTTTGAGCGGCGCCGTGGCGGCGCAGTTGCTTCGCTTTTACCGAAAGCTGAAGCGGACGTCCGCGCCAGCGGATCCGATTTTGCAGACGCTGCTGGACGATTGCCGGCGCGAGTTCGGAGTTCTGCGCCGGATTGAACTGATTGAGACCGACGCGGTGCAAAGTCCGGCGCTGTTCGGCCCGCTGCGGCTGCGGCTGCTGTTGCCGCTCGGGTTCGGCGGACAATTTGCCGGGCGCGAACTGCGCTACATTTTTCTGCACGAGATCGCCCACGTGAAACGCGGCGATCTCTGGCTGAACTGGCTGGTGACGGCGCTGCAAATTCTGCACTGGTTCAATCCGCTCCTGTGGTTCGGTTTCGCGCGGCTGCGGGCCGACCGCGAACTGGCGTGCGACGAACTCGCGCTGCTGCGCGCCGGCGACAACCTGGGCACGGCCTACGGCGAAACGGTCGTCAAGCTGCTGGAAAACCTGAATCGTCCGGCCGCAATTCCGGGGCTGGTCGGCATTTTGGAGGATAAACAACAGATGCGCCGGCGCATTTCGATGATTGCAAATTTCCGCCGGCCGGGCCGGTGGTCGGTGCTGGCGGTGTTATTGATTGCCGCCATGGCAGCGGCGGCGTTGACGGATGCCCAATCAAACAAACAGGCTGAACCGCGAACCAAAGTGGAGAATGATGTAACGGATGTTTCCACCGCAAACTCCAAGGCGACGTACAGCCAATACGATCCTTATTTCGCCCGAGCAAATAATTTTAATTTGTCCGGCACGCTCCCGGCTGTCGTTGCCACCAATTCGCAAGCCAGACCAGATTTGACCGGCACCGTTTCCGCAAAGGGTGGCGGAGCGCTGCCGGTGCCAGCCACGGTTTTCATTGCGACCGCCGCGCCCAAAACCGGCACCAGCACGTTTTGTCCGTCGTGCTATACCGATTGCATCAAACATTCGCGGACGGATGCGCAGGGCAATTTCAAAATCGAATCGCTCGATCCGCAGCTCACGTTTCGAATTCTTACCGTCGCTAAAGGATATCAGCCGAAATACGTATCCAAAGTGGACCCGGCGAAGGGGCCCGTGAAAATTGAATTGGAGCCGATTCAATCCGCCGACGCCGCGCCGGATCGCAGTCTGCGCGGGCGCGTCGTGAATCCGCAAGGCAAGCCGGTGGAAGGCGCGGTCGTGGAAATGGTCGGCATCGAAATGAAAGACGGCGGCGGCAGCTACGGCGCGCTGGCCGGCATTGATCCGCTCGCAGTGACGGACGAGAACGGCGAGTTTCTCATCACCTCCCAAAAGCCATTTGAGATGATGGACGTGAAAGTTTTGGCGCGGACGTTTGCGGACAAACCGTTCAAACAGCTTCCCAGCGGCAAAATGAACGAACTGGTAATGACCGAAGGCGCGGCGTTGACCGGGCGGGTGTTGCTTGGCGGCAAACCGTTGGCCGGTGTGTCGGTCGGTGTGTCGGCGGTGGATCGCACGGCGGGGAATTATCTTGGCCATTTTGAAATCGGCACCGGCGAGCGCGGCAACTTTGCTTTTGCGAATCTGCCGCCGGACGCGGATTTCCAGATTTACACGCTCATGGGCACGATGGAAAAATTCGGCGCGGTGCCGCTCCGGAAAATTCACACGGGCAAGGATGGCGAGACGACTGACGCGGGCGATTTGATCGTCGCCCCGGCGCATCGGCTGGCGGGCCGCGTCGTTCTGGCGGACGGCCAGCCGTTGCCGCCGAAAGTGCGTCTGCTCATTTCACGCGAGACGGCGTGGGATTCGACGCAGATCAGTTTGGACGCAAATGGAAATTTTGACAGGGCTGGCGTTCCGTCCGAAACCATTTCCTTGAGCGCGCGGGTGAAGGGCTATCATGTCTCGGCGCGGAATTTGAGCGTGGACCAGATGAATCCGTTTCAAATCATCGGCCGCGTGGACCGCGACATCACCAACCTGGTCTTCACGCTGGAGAAAGGCCCCGACCCGGAGCCGGATTACAGCCTCGTTGATCCCGAATACAATCAAATCCGCCAGCGCACGCTGCGCGGTGCAGAGGGCGCGCCGGATCATTTGCGCGAATGGAAAATTTCCGGGCGCGTGCTCGACAGCGAAACGAAACGGCCGGTGCAAAATTTCCGCGTCACACCGGGACAGACGGATGATTTCAACCGCACCGCCTGGAACACGCTGCGCGCAGTGGACGGCAGCAACGGCGTTTATTTAGTCTATGTCAGCAAGCGCACGGCGCAGCCGATGCTCAAAGTGGAAGCCGAAGGTTATTTGCCCGCCGGCACGGAGATTCAGCCAGGCGACGCGACGAATGTGGATTTCATTTTGAAAAAGGGCAGCGGGCCGGCGGGAACGGTCGTCACAACGGACGGCAAACCGGCGGCGGGCGCGACAGTCGTTTTGTTCAATGGTGAAGTGAATCAGGCCGGATTAAATTCAGCCGGCGAACTTACCGCGTATGGGAATCGTTCAGCTTCGCACTTGGTGGACACGAATGGAAGTTTTTCGTTCAAGCCGGTCTGGGGAATGAAATCCGTGGTGGCTGCATCGTCCAATGGATTTGCCACCGTCAGCCTGGAAACGCTTGCCACCAACCCGGCAATCACGCTTGAACCTTACGGAAACATCGTCGGCACGTTGAAACGGACTTCCGGGCCGGGCACCAACGAGATTCTGGATGTGCGGTTTGCTGATGCCGGCCAGCCGGGGCCGGACCGGATCAACTTGCAAATCTCCACGACCACGGATGCGCAAGGCCGGTTTGCTTTTGACCGTGTGCCGGCGGGACATTTGCAGATCACCTATCGTGTAATGATGGCCGATGGTCATGGTTGGGCCACGCCGTCGCTCCAGGAAGTAGATTTGAAACCGGGCCAGACGCTGGAAGTCAACATCACCGCGTCCGACCGCGCGACCGAGAAAGAATATTCCTTCGAGCCGCCGCCGCCGTTGAAACCCGTCTCCGGCGAGCGTCTGAAAGGTGTCGTGTTGCTGCCGAATGGCAAGCCCGCCGCCGACGCCGAAGTGGCGCTGCAATTGACGGAGGGGCCGTTTAATTTGTCGCTGGGCCGCGGCACGTTTGTTTCGAGCGGTCTGCGCGAGAAAGGATTGCTGGTCAATGCCGGCGCGGACGGCAGTTTTGATTTGCCGCTGTTTGAAAAAGCGGTGGCGGTGGTCGCGGTCAACGAAGATGGATTCGCGCAGGTTTCGCTGGGCGAATTGAAAGCGTCGCCACAAATCCGGCTGGAAAAATTCGGCCGCATCGAAGGGACGCTGCGCGTCGGCCATCATCTCGGCACGAATGAATTTGTGTATGTGTCTGCCGCCACGCCGCGCTGGAATCGGAAAACAATCCAGCGCATCGGGCAGACGAACAGCGTCATCGAACTCACTAATTCCAATCCGGCGGTCCTGCAACCGCTGATGTATGACTTCCAGGCATTCCAAGCGCGGACGGACGAAAACGGAAAATTTGTCCTCGCGTTTGTGCCGCCGGGCGAGCGGTCGCTGTGGCGCAAAATTTCCGCCGGCGAAAATTCCTGGACACAAAGCCAGCTTGCCACCGTGGACGTGAAACCAGGCGAAACCGTCGTCACCAACGTCGGTGGCATGGGACGCACAGTTGTCGGCCGGGTGAAATTCAACGGCGAGTTGACGGTTGATTTCACCAAAGGCGTGGGCGTGATCACCACGCCGACGTTCAAGATTTTCGAAAAGGCGCGGCAATTGAAAACGGATGCGGAACGGCAGGCATTTTATCAATCACCCGAAGTCGAGGCGGCCATGAATAATCGCCAGAGCTTTTCTGTGCGCGTCGCGGCGGACGGGACTTTCCGCGCCGAAGACGTGCTGCCCGGCACTTACGAATTTTCTTTCCAGCCGACCGTGCGTCTGGACGAAAATGGCCGCGCGTGGACCATGTTCACCTCGGCGCAGGAATTCACCGTGCCGGAAGCGAAAAATCAGGACGACGACTCGACGGTTGAACTGGGCGCCATCGAGTTGCAGAAGCGAACCCTGCCGTTGCCCAAGACCCCATCCAGCCGGTGAACCGTTAATTCTTATCAGCTGCCTGCCCTTTTGCCCCGGAGTGGCGGATGTCCTGCGCTTCGCAGAGATAGACGACTTCCTCGGCCAGGTTTTCGGCGTGGTCGGCGATGCGCTCCAGGCTTTTGGCGACCACCATCCAGTTCAGGCACCGGCCAATCGTGTTGGGGTTGGCCACCATGTGCTGCGCGAGGACGTTGATGTTTTGTGTGATATGTAACGCCATTCGGCCGGAAGCCGAATTGGATCCATCGGAGGTGGGTACTGACGAAAATCCGGCCGGGAAAATCGGGCACGCCTGATTCCGCCTGTGCTGCGAAAATTGTCCCGTCACATTTTGGTTACGCACCCGATTGAGATGTCACCTGCCTGAAACAATGCGCCCAAAAGCCTTTGGTGACGGGCTGCTTGAGCTTTCAAGATCGCAAAACGACCCGTCACGAAACTGAGTGCGGTCGGCTGGTTTCTGGAGGTTGGCGGGTGGGAGAAGTTTTATGATGGTGCCACGGTAAAATGGAGAGCTTTAAGAAAATCACGGTAAATAAATAAAAAAAGGTAAAATTCTATGCTAAACAAAAAGACGGGACTGATTGCTTTGCTCGTAGGTTTTGCGGCCAGTGAAATCATGGCAGGCACGATCACCAATTATGCGGTTGGGGATGTGTTGGTATGTTTCCGGGAGGGACTTAACGACATGGTCGTTGACGCAGGCCCGATTTCCGCACTCACCAATGCAGCTAAGAATCAGACAATAACAATTACACAATACACCGGCACCCAACTCGCCGCGGTCGGCACCAACAGCGTCAATTGGTCTGCCTTCGCCTGGTTGACCAACGACAATACGCTGTTCATAACCAAGCCTCGGCCGTCCACTTCCCTGAACAGTCAGACCACTCCGTGGCTGGACGAAAGCCCGTCCTCCCAGCCAGCCATCGCCGGGCGCATGGCAAGCGTTCCGCCCGGCGCGCTGGATCAATTGAACTACAATATCTATCCGGTCAGTTCGTCCACGACCGTCGTCGAGCAGGACAATAGTGACGGCAGCGACAATAACAATTATCCGGACGGTAACAGTTATCACGTGGCCCTGGCCGGCGCATATGGCAGCGATTGGGACGGCTATTTTCAGGGCAACCCGGAAAATACCACCACCAATAACTTCATCACTTCAGGACAGGTGGTTCGCTCTGATTTTTATCAGTTGACGCCTACCAGCGGCCATGCGTCGGGAAAATATCTGGGCTATTTCGAGTTCTCAACCAATGGCACGATGACCTATGTGGCCTATCCGACTGGCATTCCGGTCATAAATTCCTTCAGCCGGGCGGGCACCACCACCACCATCGTTTATGCGACCGGCACCTATGGCACTTACACGCTGCTTGGAACCAATAATTTGACAGCACCCGTAGCGACGTGGCCGGCCATCTCCACCTTGAACACGGGTGATACTTCGCTTCACTCCATCACGGACACGACCACCGATAACGTCAGATTTTACATAATCACCGCCCAATAAAACCAACCCATCAAACCAGCAAGACATTTTAACAAACAATATCAACCAAAAATAAAAACCAAAAATATGAAAAAAACGCTACTCCTCACTCTGGCACTCGGCTTCGCCGGTGTCTCGCCGCGCCTGGCCGCCACAACCGTTGATGTGTATATCACGGGTTCCACGGCCTTCCGCGCCAACGTCTATAACGCCAGCACCAAGCTGTTTGCCAGCAGTCCCACCATTTATTACGCTGACGGGAATCACGGCGGTTCCACCCTCTCCAGTCCTCCCTCGGCCAGTTCGGCTCCCAGCATATCTTCCTGGGTCATGACCGGCAGCCCCGTCAGCACGCTTACGAATCTTTCGGGCGTCACGTTGAACGTCCACGGCTTCTTCACTGGCTCGACTCAGGGTTTGCAGACGACGGAAAATGCCGTCCCGCTCATTTTCGCTGCAGCTACCGGCACTCCCAACCAGAATTGCAGTGCTTATGTCACGAACGCCCCCACCATCGGCTTTTCCGATGCGTCCGGCGTCGCCAGCCCTTATACCGCCTCGGGCAACTTCGTTGAAGAAAACGTGTGTGTTCAGCCGTTTGTCTGGGTCAAATCATCAGCTACCGTTGGCGCGGTGACCAATATCAACAACATCACTTGGGAACAGGGTGAATATGGGATGGTGGCCGGACGCATTCCACTCTCGGCTTGGACGGGCAATATTACCGACACCAACACGTTTGTTTATTTGATGCAACGCACCAAAGACTCCGGCACCCGCCGGTGCGAAACCGCCGGTGAATATTATCAATACAACGACCCGATTGGCGTCTATATCTATGATTACACCAACAACTTCTTCTATACTCCCTCCGTTCTTGCCAATACTGGCTATGGCTTCTCTCCCAACGGCGTTATCGGTACGGAAGGCCCGGGTCTCGGCAATGTGAATTTGAACTGGGGATATGGTTATATCGGCGGTGGTGATATCAAGAATACACTTAACAATGGCAACGCTGCCAATCAGGCCATTGGTTATTTGTCCATCAACGACGCCAAGAGCGCGGGCACCGCCAACTGGAACAATGTTATCTCCTACAATGGCATCTGGCCGACGGCAGCCGGCGCAGGCATCCATGGCAATAGCGGCACCAACGATTACTCGCCCATCACCCTGGGTTACTATCCATTGTGGGGTTTTGAAGTCCTGGTTCACCCCACTGTTCCCAACTCACAACAACAGAACATTTCGCAGTTTGAATTGGGCGACGAATACACGCCCGGCAGCTTCATGGGAGTGTTCAACGCCCAAAGCTTCAACAACGGCGGCGTGGTCACTGTTGGCAGCATTGAAAATGAAATCATATTGAGCCAGCCCAGCGGCGCGACCGGCATTCCCCTGGCCGCGATGGTTAATACCCGCCCGTCGGTGGGTGGAACGATCTTCCCGCCGTTTCAATGATTCAGTTTGAGCAAAATATGCCTTGAGGTTTAAGGCGTTGACACAAATGACCGGTGCGGATTCCGTCCGCACCGGTCTGTCTTTTTTGGCGCCCTTCGCCGATTCCAATTTTTATTGGTGGCGATCACAGATGCTTTCCAAAGCGACCCTTTCATGACGAATGGCCGTTTCCAAGCTACGGATACCACTCCCTTTCAAAGTCCGGGATTTGGGGTTGTTACAAAATTGTCCCCGTTCCGACATGTGATTGACACAATCAGCCGTCACTTTTTAGCCCAATGACGGTTGAGCGCCATCTCATTTTGCAGGAGTTGACCTTGCCGCCTTCTGCCGAATGGATTCCCCGTTGCCATGGATGGCTGGTGGCGCGTGTGGCCGAAGGCACAGGTTATTGGTTGCAACACAGCGCCGACACCCGGCAACTGACTGCCGGTGACGGCTTGATGGTTCTACGCAACGCCAACGGCGTCATTCGGGCCAGCCAGCTTGGTCCGCTGAAACTGCAATTTTTCACCGTCCAGCCGCAATACCTCAATGGCCTGCTCACCGTGACGGAATGGCATCAACTGGAAGTCGCTCCCCGTGATCCTTCCACGCCGGTTACAATTTTCACCGCCGGCGAGCCGTTGGGTCAAAAATTCACGCGCCTGGCCGAGCAATCGCATACCGAGCGGTTGGCCATGCGTTGCGCGCTGCTTCAGCTCTGGGCCAGCGCTGTCTCCGGCTGGCTCACGTCGCTGGTTCCCGTTTCCAACGGCGGCAACAAACTCCGCGATCATTTCCGGGAATTGGTCGGCCAGATGACCGAGGCAGAACTTTCGGAGTTTTCCCTGACCGATCTTGCCAGGCAGCTTCATTGCAGTGAACGCCATTTCAGCCGCCTGTTCCGCGAGGAATTCGGCGTGCCTTTCCGCGCGCGACAGATCGAATTGCGTCTCCAGCGCGCCCAGCATTTGCTCGCGGATTCCAACGCCAAAATCATCAATGTCGCCTACGAAAGCGGTTACCGGCACCTCGGACTCTTCAACGCCATGTTCAAAAAACGTTTCGGCCTCACACCGAGCGAATGGCGCCAGCAAAATCTCCACAAAAATTCCCCCATTTCCCCCCGCCGCCGGCTCTCGCGTTCGGCGACGCGGGCCGCCGTCTGGCTTGTTATCCTCGGCCTGATTTTCCACCTGCCTGCCCCCGCCCAAACCAATTCACCGGCCGGAGACACTGCGACGATGGCCAAAGCGCGCGCGGCCTTGTTCCAGAAAATGGCCGAACTGGATGCGCAGGAAAGACAGGCGGCCCACCCGCGGATGGTTTCCACGAACGCCAGCCCCAGCTTCGATGTGGAAAAATATCTGGTCATGGGGAACTCCATTCTTCCTCCGGCTGACCTCGGCGGAATCTTCACGAATATTCCCGGTGCGTTCGGAACGAACGTCACCTTTGACGGGATTCGCGCCGCGTTGACGGACTTGCAAATGGCGTACCGCGAGCGCGGTTACGTGACCGTGTCCGTCGGCCTGCCGCAACAAAAACTCACCAACGCCACGGTGCAAGTACGGGTGACCGAAGGCCGGCTCGCGGCCATCAACATTACCGGCAACCGCTATTTCAGTTCCAACAACGTGATGCGCGCGTTGCCGAGTCTGCACACGAACATGCTGCTAAACTCGCATGTCTTCCAGCGCGAGCTGGACCTCGCCAACGCCAGCCGCGACCGCCAGATTTATCCGGTCATCGGCCCCGGCCCCGAGCCGGGCACCAGCGAACTCGCGCTCAAGGTCAAGGACTGCTTCCCTTTGCACGCGCGGCTGGAGTTGAACAACGAATACACGCCGAACACACCGGATTTGCGGGCCAACTTCAGCGCCCAGTACGACAATCTTTGGGACCTCGAACACCAAATCGGTTTGCAATACACTTATTCCCTCGCCCAAATCGAGGGCAAGCATGATTACTGGTTCAGTCCGTTCGACGACCCACAGATTGCCAATTACAGCGGCTACTACCGGATGCCGCTGGGCCATGTGACATCGGTGCAGGAACAGATTGACGCAAATCCCGGCCGTTTCGGCTACGATGAGGTAACACACAAGTTCAACCTGCCACCTTCGACCGGGCAGCCGGAACTGACGTTTTATGCCAGCCGCTCGATTACCGACACCGGCGTAGTGCCCGGCCCGGAAACTCTTGTGACCAATACTCCTTTATTAACGATCTATTCACAAAATCCCGGTGAAAACATTACATTGAACGAGGGCGCCGGTGTCCGTTTTTCCATGCCAGTGCCGCAACTCCAAAACTTGAGCAGCACCCTTTCCCTCGGTGTGGACTTCAAGCGCTATCGGCTGACCAGTTACAACACCAACGATGCCATTCTTCAAGTCCACGAATACGATTCCGGCGGGCACCTGTTACCCCCCGACGAACAACCGCCACCCCAAACCGTTCCCCAAGGGCAGCCACCACAATACACTGCGCTCGACTATTTGCCGTTCAATGTCGGGTGGAACGGTTCCGTTCCCGACAAACTGGGCACAACATTTTTCAACGCCCAAGCCAACTTCAACGTGCTTTCATTTCTGTCTGGCAACGCCGATTTCGCCAAGGCCATCGGCACCACCAACGGAGCGCATGCCCATTATGTGACCGTGCAAGCAGGCGCCGACCGGGTGCAGACAATTTACCACGACTGGTCGGTCAAACTGCACGCGGATGGCCAATGGGCCAACACGCGCCTGTTCAGCAATGAACAATTTGGCATGGGCGGCACGACAGGTGTGCGCGGGTACCTGGACGGCAATGCGTATGGTGACACCGGCTGGCGCGTTTCGGTTGAGCCGCAAACACCACTGATGAACATCGGCATGGTGGATGACAACACGCCGCTTTGGGTTCGTGGCTCGGTGTTCATGGATTACGGCCAGATTCATCTCTTGGATGGGGGGTATTTTGTTGAAGGTGTGCCACCGAGTGGGCCGGCGCTCGGCTCTCTTCCCGGCAATCCCACCCGCCTGAGTTTTTGGGGCACGGGTTTCAGCCTTGCCGCCAACATTGGCAGTCAGTTGGATGCGCGGTTCACCGTGGCGTTTCCGCTGATGGATCCGGCCGGAAGACCGGGATTCTCACCCGGACGCAATCTGCACGTTTATTTCGGCGTCGGCGCCCAATTCTAAACGGACATGAATTCCAATTTGTCACCGATTTGTAACGTGCCGCCCTGTGCAAGTAGCCTAAATTTGCAAAAGGTCAGGGGATGGGCATTTATGAAAATTCGGCATTTCGATCATTTGCTTTGGCGCGTGCTGGTCAGCGTTTTGTGGCTTGGCTTCGGCTGGCGCACACAAGCCAATCCCACCGGCATGACGGTGGTTTCCGGCACGGCCACGGCGCAGCAGAGCGGTTCGCAGCTCACCGTTACCACGTCGCAAAGTGCGTTCCTGAACTGGCAGAGCTTCAACATCGCCTCCACGGAAACCACCATTTTCAATCAGCCGTCGGCCTATTCCGTCGTGGTCAACAACATCCACGACGCCAATGCCTCACAAATTTATGGCAGTTTGCAGGCCAATGGCATGGTCGTGCTGATGAATGCCGCCGGCTTTTATTTTGGGCCGAATGCATTCGTCAGGACAGGCGGCCTCATCGTTTCCACCGCGAATTGCCTCCCGCCGCAGAACAGCGGCGGCAGTTGGGAGTTTAATGGCCCGCCGCCACTGGCGAGCATCGTGAATTACGGCCAAATCAACGTAGGCAATGGCGGCTCCGCGTTTCTCATTGCCAACAACATTGAAAATCACGGTGACATCGAAGCGCCCGGCGGCACGGTCGGCCTTGCGTCTGGCCAGACAGTGCTGTTGAGCGAACGGCCGGACGGACGCGGCATGAGCATGCAGGTCACGTTGCCGCAAGGTTCCGTGAACAACTACGGCACTCTTATCGCCGATGCCGGGACGATTGAAATGAACGCAAAGGTCATCAACCAGAACGGCTTCTTGCAAGCCAACTCGGTGCAAAATGTCGGCGGCGTGATTGAACTCGTTGCCTCCGACCAGCTCAACCTCGGTGCGGATTCGCAAATCATTGCCAAGGGTGACGATTCTGTAGGGGGCAGTTCCGGCGGCAGCGTGACGTTGCAATCAGGCAATAATTTCAACGACAACATTGGCAGCCAGATTGACGTGAGTGGTGGGTCCCAAGGCGGCAACGGCGGCAACATTGAGATCAGCGCGCCGAACATTCTGTCGCTGAATTCGAGCATGGATGCGAGCGCGCAGGCGGGTTGGAACGGCGGGGAATTTTTCCTCGACCCGGTGAACATTGTGCTGGGAACGTCGAGTGCAAATGGCATGGTGAACGTCAACACAGCCTTTGCCGGTTTTTCACAAATTCTGTTGCAGGCCTCAGGCACCATCACGCTCAATGCGAACACGGCCTGGAATTTGAGCGCAAGCAGCGGTCAGACCAGTGGACAATTGACCTTGGAAGCAGGCAATAACATCACCTTGCCAGACGGTTCTTCAATCTCTGATGGCAACAACTGGTCGGTGAACCTTGAGGCCGGATTTGCCAACAATGCGATCAGTTACGGTCAGGGCAGCATCCTTCTGAACGGCGGCAGCGGATCCATACAAACCGCGGCCGGCAATATAAACCTGGAAGCCGGGCAGAACATTCTCGTCGGCTCCGGATATGTCATCACAACGGGTGGCGGCAGCATTAACGCCCATGCCCTGGCGGGAAACATTGATACCGGGTCCGATGCGCAAGGTTACCATTTTGTCAGCAACGTGGGTTTCCTCAGCGCAGCCTACAACCTGCAAAACGGCCTGGGCGGCATTAGCACGGCAGCGGGCGGCGACGTGACGCTCATCGCGGGTGGCAATGTGACCAGTGTGCTGCCCGGCAAAGGCGTTTATTATTACGATGGCAATCAGGAATCACCCGACAATGGCAACGATTACCTCACGGCGGGTGCCGGCGCTTATGGTTCCCAGCCGGGGAATGTGACCATCGTGGCCGGTGGCAATGTGACCGGCGATTATCTCGTGGCCAACGGCACCGGCAGCATTTTTGCCGGGGTTCAAATGGACGCGTATGGCAATCCAGTCACAGATTCATCCGGGAATTATGTGCTGGGCACCTCCGGCAGTGCGGGGGCGGATCTATCATACAACGGTCTGGCCTTAAGCTTGATCAGCGGTGGCTGGAATGTGGCTGCGGCGCAAAACATCCTTTTGCAGGAAGTCCGCAATCCCAATGGCGATTTTGACATCAGCGGCGGAACCTCTTTGAACCATAACTTCAATTATGCGCCCGGCGATTATGTTGATTTGTCCGCCGGCAATCTGGTGCAATTGGGAGCGTCCGTCGCGCTCCCACGCGCGTCCGGTGCCAATAATAATGTGCCCGTCATCTATCCCTCCACCTTGAATATTACGGCGGGCGCCGGCGGTGTCATGCTGGGAGCTCCGGGTTCGCCCTCCAGCCTCGTCCTGTTTCCATCGCCCCAAGGCAGTCTCACCATCAACACGACCGGCTCCCTGCTCAGCGATCTCAGTTCCGTTCAAGGCGCCCCCCAACTCTTTAATCTGATTGTCTCGGATGCCGGCCATAGCCAATACACCACGACCGCCAATTTTGGTGTGAACGACCACGCCGCCACGCCGGTTCATCTCAACAATCCCACCCCCATTGAATTGGACATTGCCGGCGACATGGACCTTGTCAATCTGGTTGTTCCCGAGGCGGCGCAAATCAACGTGGGCGGCAACATGAACAACTGCGGGTTTCAAGGCATGAACCTGTCCGCAGCTCCGAGCTTTCAAGTTCAGGTGCCGGAAGCGGATGGAACCGCGCGCACGGTTACGGTTGACCCGGGTGTTACCAGCATTGATGTGGCCGGTGACATCATCAACCGGAGCGCTTTCACTTCCATTGATTTGAGCCAGGTTCCCGGCGCGGTAGCCCCCGACCTGTCTGTCCTTGCCCAGGCGTTGAACAACAGTCTTTCGCTTTCGGCAACAACATTGGCCACGAGTTTTTATTACAATCCCACGACCCAGACATTGACCTATCAAAACATTCCCGGAACGACCCTCCTCAATGTCCTGAACCTGCTGAACAGTCTGCCGGTTCAACAATACATCAACGGCATTCCTCAATGGGAAGACCCACCGTATGATACGATACCGCTGCCGGCTCCCAACCCCGTTTCTGTCCTGGGCAATCCGAGCACACCGGGCACCGTGGCGTACGCGTTGCTGGCTCAATACAACGCTTTGGGCGCACTTCCGTATAACGCGAGTTCGTACGGGTACATCCTTGGCGGTGGCGGACAATTCGACATTACGGCGCGGACCATAGACCTTGGAACCTCGGCCGGAATCCAATCGCTGGGAGTAGCGCTTTACACGGTTCGCGGCAGTAATCCGTATCCGCTGGCAATTTTGTTTGGCAACGGCGGTGCGTTCAACCGTGGGGCTGACATCAACGTCACCACCACCGGAAACCCCTCCGCTGGCGAAACCGCGAACGGCGACCTTATCGGCGATCTGGATATGTATTCCACCTCCATCGCCTCCTTGAATGGTGGCAATATCACCATCTCTGCCAGCGGAGGAGTCAATGCCGGCTCGCCTGTTTTTACCGTCAATTCCGCTTCTGCCCTTGGCATTTTCTCGGCCGGCCAGGGCGATGTGTCCGTCATCGCCAACGGAGACATCAACATCAACGGTTCGCGCATCGCGGCTTATAATGGCGGCAATGTCACGGTGGAATCGCTGCACGGCAACGTTGACGCCGGGACCGGCGCGAACGGTTATGTGGCTGTGGAAGACGTTTACGAGAACCCGGTTTCGCATCAAGTTTTCACCAGAACTGAAGCCATTCCCGGGAGTGGAATTCTCGCAACGACTTTCCCGCCGCCACTGCCTGGCTCTACTTTCCCGGTGCAAAATAACACCGTCGGCAATATTTTGGTCGAGGCACCCGAAGGAGACATCAGCGCCGGTCTTGGCGGCATCATTCAGGTGCCGCTAAATGGGGTGGACAGCCCAAATGCAACCGTGGAAGTGTTGGCCGGTTATGAACTGCAGGACGCGAATGGAAACCGGGTTTTGGCGGGAACCCTTGACAATGGAACGCCCGTGCCGGTGTTCAGCGCACAGAACGTTGTCACCCTGGGTTCAGCCATCCAAGTATTGCCATTGGGCAGCAGCCTGCCGGTTTCGCTTACGCCAGTCCTGGACGCCAATGGCAATCCGCTTCTTGATGCCAGCGGACATCCGCTTTATGTGGAAACTTCGGATGCCTCGAAGCAGATCGTTGAGTTCGTCAACGACAGCATCCAACCCTACCTCAATTCCAGTGGCAATCCGGTAAATGTTGCCAAGCCGCTTGATGCCAACGGCCAACCCTATACCGACGCTCAAGGGAACCCGATACTGGTTCTGGGCAGAAGCATTGACACCGGCGCTTCCGGTATCATTGCACAAAACGCCGTGCTGAAGGCCACCGGCGGCATCAAAGGTGTCATATTCAGCGCACACAATATCGTCCTGGACTCTACCGGCCCAATTATTGTCATTGCACTTGGACGCAGCATTCAGGCGACTGGCCCGATTGGTCCTACCAGCGAGCTTATTGCACCGACCGTTACCGCGCCGACTGCTGATCCAACAAGCATTCAATCTGCGAATGCCAACGGTGGCGGATCCACATTCGCCAAAGGCACAACCGCCAATGCCACCTCCCAAGCCGCCTCCAGCCAGGATGCCAACCAGACAGCTACTTCATCCGATCAAGGCGAAGACGACGACAAGAAAAAGAAGAAAAAGGAGGTCGCCCTTGCGCAAAAGGTCGGCCGCGTCACTGTGATTTTGCCAGCCAAGAGTTCACCGCCGAGTTCGTCCCGAAAACAAACCTCAACTCAACCATTATAACACCATGTTTGTTCATCCCTTGTTTGCCGCCAATGCCGCGGTGTACGCCATCCAAAACGCCACCATCGAAGGCAAGATTACTGTCATTGCGCTGCTGGTCCTGTCGCTGTTCAGTTGGACGATCATCATCACCAAGTTTCGCCAGTTATCAATCGCGCGGAAGGCAACCAAAAAGTTCTTTGCCGGCTACAACTCCACGCGCGATCCGCTCGACATCCAGCGCAAAGGCGAAGAATACGACGGCGCGCCTGCCTACCAGCTCTACATCCGCGGCGCGGATGAACTGGCATATCAATTAAAAAACAATCCGGTGCAGGTCCAATCCGTCAGGCGGGTGAACCTGATGAAAGGTGTGGAGCATACCAACACTGATTATCTCGCCAAATCCATCACGGTCAAAATCAGCATGTCGTCGTTCGAGGCGGTAAAAGTGATCCTCGAAGAGGCCGCCAGCGGGGAAGCGATGGCATTGGAGAAAGGCATGATTGTGTTGTCCACAGCGGTGGCGGGCGGGCCGTTCATTGGACTGCTGGGCACGGTCTGGGGCGTGATGTCCACCTTTGCGGGCATCGCCGAAAGCCATGCTGCCACCCTCACGGCTATGGCGCCCGGTGTGGCCGCGGCGCTGGTCGCCACGGTTACCGGCTTGCTGGTGGCCATTCCAGCCATGTTCGCCTACAATTTCATGGTCACCACCATCCGTGCCATCACCCAGGAACTCGACGGGTTTGCCAGCCGTTACGCCAACCAGATTGAACACGTCTATGTGGATCATCGTCCGCTGGCCGAGGAACTCCGGGACGCCAACGAAGCCCTCGCCGGGCACATTGTCGGCGCATTGAAGAGCAATGAAGCTCCCGCACTCGTTGAATCATGAAGAAATGTTCCAAGTCCGCGCATGAGTCGTTGACGCAGTTGAACATCACGCCGCTGCTGGACCTGGCGTTCGTGCTGCTGGTCATCTTCATCATTACGACCATCCCGCCGATCAACGATCTGGATTTGAAACTGCCCACCGCCGCCAAACATCTCAAAGACCCTCCCCGCAAGGCCAATTACATTACCGTTCAGGCCAACGGCACGATGTATTTGAACCAGAAGCAAGTCGCCGATGCCTCTGACATGCTGCAAACCCTCATCGGCCTGCGCACCGATGACCCGGACCTGAACATCATCATTCGCGGCGACAGCCAGACCAAATACCGGCAAATCCGCGCCGTGCTCGATGTTTGCCAGCAGGCCAACGTGCCCAGGGTGGATCTGGCCACCGAAACCGCCAACCAGAACTGACATGCTGCCGCAGACCCAACCGCGCAAAAAGCGCAACTCGTCGAAGGTGAACCTGCTCATCTCGTTCGTCTTTCACGCGTTGATTGTGCTGACGCTGCTGTATTTTGCCGCACGCGGGGGCCTGCTGGGCAAACAAATCCAGAAAATTTCGGTGGAGATGATCAAGGAAAAGCCGCCGGAGAAACCCAAGGAACCGGAAAAGCCCAAGGTCGAACCGCCCAAGATCGAGCAACCCAAAGTTGCTGCCACTCCCAAAGCTGAACCGCCCAAAGAAGCCCCGCCCACCGTTGCCGCTCCCCCAACCGTCGCGCCGCCGGCGGCGGAATTGCCGTCGTTTGTCTTCGAGGGCGGCAAGGCGGTGGAAACCAGTTCCGATCCCGTGCAGCTTTACAAAGGCCAGGTCGAATACGCACTGCGGTCGAAGTGGCAGCGGCCCGAGAACGTCGCCGACGACGGTTATTTGGCGGAAGTGGAAGTGACGGTGGACCGGAAAGGCCAGATCAGCGACCCGATCCTGGAGAAGGAGTCGGGGAACAAGCTTTGGGACGATTCGGTGAAGCAGGTTTTCAAAATGGTGAAGAGCATGGACCGGCCACCGCCGACAAACTTCCCATCACACGTGACGGTGCGCTTCGACGTACAGGAAGAAACCGAACCCATTCTCCAGTGATGTTGTGAAAAAGACTTCGCACAGCCATCACAGTTCGCTCAGCGAGTTGAACATCACGCCGCTATTGGACCTCGTGTTTGTGCTGCTGGTTATTTTCATCATCACGACGCCGCAGATGATGAACAATCTGGAAATGACGCTGCCGTCAGGCAAACCGCCGCCCAGGACCAACCAGCCCAAACCCAAAATCAATAAGATTGTCGTGGACGCGAAAGGCCAAACCTTTTTGAACGACGAATCCGTAACCATCCCCACGCTCAAGGACAAGCTGCAACAGTTGCAGGCCGACAATCCCGACTTGAGCGTGGTGGTCAAGGGCGCCGACGACGTGGATTATCAGAACATGATCTACGTGCTGGACGTCCTCCGGCAATTGGACATCACCAAGGTTGGCCTGGCCACGGAAGGGGCAGGTCTATGAAACCGCCACAAATCTGTTGGACGGATACATGTCAAGAGGCAATCTCGTTTCCCGTCCGCACGCGGGCGCATCTCGAGTTTTGAACCGGGGCCGGACAATTCTCATTAGCTCCCGGCTTCAGCCCGGTGAAAATGGTTGCCGGCCATTGGGAAGCCGTTGCACCGGCTCCCACCCACTTGAACGGGGCGCGGCCGCGATCAGGAAAATCAAATTGATCCCTGCCACCGGCCTGCTGCTCGTGCTGATGTTGGCCGGCTGTGCGACGGACCGGGAGACAATTGTGTTTAGCGATGAAATCCCGCGGCAGTCCATCAGGAATGATTCACTCCCGGCACCGCCGCCCAAAAAGTCGTTGGAAAAACCAGACCGCATCCAGATTGAGGCGGAAATCTTCGGCTGGTTATTGCAGCGTCATTTCGGAGACGACGGCGGGTATTCGGCGGTTTTCCTTCAGACTGGAGAGGCCGAAACCGAGGCGCTGATGAAACGGTTCCCGGGACACGTTCCGCCCATCAAGCCCTTGTTGCGCGTGGAGATGCGCCCGGGACGATCGCCGCTGGATCGGGACGCGGACCGTCCGGCGATGATTCTAAGTGTGGACACGCTGGACCCTGAGGATGGCACAGTTGAAGCGGTAGGCCGATGGTTTGCGGGCGATGCGGTGACGGGTTTTTACACCTTTGAATTGAAAAAAATCGGCGGGAAATGGCGTATCCAAAGCGTCAAATAAAAATTACCGGGTGGGACCACCACCTTGCCCGCCGACTTGCCGCGCTACAGTTTAGCAACGGCGGGTCGAAAAACATTGAACATCCAACGCCCAACATCCAAGTGGCGCGCGTTCCCTTCATTGGAAGTTGAATGTTGGATGTTGGATGTTGGATGTTATATTTGGCAGATTCACCGCGGCATTCTGTTACGCGCCAGTCGGGAGCGCAGCCTGCCCCTTCGCTCCGGCGTGACGGATGTTTTGGGCTTCGCAGAGATAAACGACTTCTTCAGCGACATTTTTGGCGTGGTCGGCGATGCGCTCCAGGCTTTTGGCGACCACCATCCAGTTCAGGCACCGGCCAATGGTGCTGGGATGGGCCACCATGTGCTGCGCGAGGGCCTCGTGAATTTGTCTGTTGAGCGCGTCCACCTCCTTGTCGCGCGGAATGATGGCGCGGGCGGCCGCGGAATCCCAGTTCACAAACGCGTCAAGCGCAGCCTTGACCATGTCGAGCGCCATTTGGGCCATGCGCGGCAGGTCCAGATTGATTTTCACGGGCGCTTCCCGGCTCAAATCGCGCGCGCGCTTGGCGATTTTCGCCGCCTCATCGCCGACGCGTTCGAGGTTCTGGGAAATTTTCATCGCTACAGTGACGAGGCGCAGGTTGGCGGCCAGTGGCGCCTTGGTGAGCAGTTGAATGACCAGTTCGTCAATCTCCACCTCGAACTGGTCAATGACGCGGTCGTTTTCCCTGACCTGCTGCGCGAGGTTGGAATCACGCTGGACGAGCGCCTGCACGGCCTGGTTCACGGCGGTCTCGGCGTGGCTGGCCATCAGCAATAGCTTTTGCTTCAAACCGTCCAGTTCCATCTCGAAGTGGGTTTCCATAATTTTAATTCCGCCTCATCTCAAGTTCAAGTGGTAATGATAAGCTTAAATCCTGCCACCGCCACGACGAATTGCAAACGGGATTAAGATTACGATTACGATTAAGATCAAGATTAAGATTAAAGTTTTAATTTTAACCGAAACGTCCAGTGACATAATCTTCCGTGCGCTTTTGCGACGGGCTGGTGAAGATCTTCGCCGTGGGGCCGAATTCGACCAGTTCGCCGAGATAGAAAAACGCCGTGTAATCGGACATGCGCGCCGCCTGTTGCATGTTGTGCGTCACAATCACAATCGTGTAATCCTTTTTCAGCTCCAGAATCAAATCCTCGATCTTGGCCGTCGCCAGCGGGTCGAGCGCGGACGCCGGTTCATCCATGAGGAGCACCTCGGGCTGCACCGCCAACGCGCGGGCGATGCACAGGCGCTGCTGTTGTCCACCGGACAAACTGATGGCCGGCGCGTGCAGGCGGTCCTTGACTTCGTCCCACAACGCCGCCATGCGGAGCGACTGTTCGGTGCGCTCGGCGAGCAGCCTGCGGTTGCGCACGCCGTTCAAGCGCAGGCCGACCGTGACGTTGTCAACGATGGACATCGTCGGAAAGGGATTCGATTTTTGGAAAACCATTCCAACGCGGCGGCGCACCACGACTGGTTCGACGTTGCGCGCATAGATGTCCTCGCCGAACAGCCGGATTTCGCCCTGCACACGCGCCTCGGGAGTCAGCTCATGCATCCGGTTAATCGCGCGCAAAAAAGTGGATTTGCCGCAGCCGCTCGGCCCGATGATAGCGGTGACGGCGCGGGCAGTGACATCCAGCGAAACACCTTTGAGCACATGGTTTTTGCCGAAATACACCGAGAGGTGACGCACGGTCAGCGCGGGAGCGCCCGCGGATTTCTTCTCCGGTTCGGGGCTGAGTGTCTGGTTGGTGGTTGGGGGCATGGCGGTTTCTGTCTTCAAGTGCGCTGGCGGAAACGGTCGCGTGTAAGGAAACGTACGCCGATGTTGACGGCCAGCACGAGCACAAGCAACACGAACGCGCCCGCCCAGGCCTGCCGGTGCCAGTCGTCGTAGGGCGACAGGCCGTAGATGAAAATTTGCAGCGGCATGGCGGCAAGGGGTTCATTCAGTCTGTGCGCCCAGCCCAGGTTGCCCAAGGCGGTGAACAGCAGCGGCGCGGTTTCACCCGCCACCCGCGCTAGCGCCAGCAGCACGCCGGTGACGATGCCTTTGAGGGCGGTGCGCATGACGATTTGCGCAATGGTCCTCCATTTGGCGATGCCCAGCGCGAGCGCGGCCTCACGGTAGCCGCCGGGCACCAGTTGCAAAACCTCTTCCGTCGTCCGCATCACGAGCGGAATCATCATCATGCCGAGCACCACGCCGCCCGCCAGCGCGGAAAAGCTGTGCATCGGCACCACCAGCAGCGTCCAAACGACCATGCCCCAGGTGATGGACGGCACACCGTTCAACACGTCGGCGGCGAAACGAATCCACCAATTCAACCGCGACGAGCCGTATTCAGAGAGGAACACGCCGCCCAACACGCCGACCGGCACACCGAACAGCGCGGCCTGCCCCAGCAAAATGAACGTACCGACAATGGCGTTGGCCATGCCGCCGCCGGCCTCGCCGACCGGCTTGGGCAATTGGGTGAAGAACGCCAGGTTGATGGAACTGAAACCGAGTTTGACGAGGTGATAAAAGACCAGCAACAACGGCGTGATGACCAGAATCGCGCACGCGAACGTCAGCGTCTGGACGACGGCGTTCTTGAAATTGCGCCAACTATGGTTGGGGGCGATCATCGGATTAACGATTGACGATTAACGGTTCGACCCCGATTGGGCAGGAGCCACGCCGTGTTGACCCCATCGTAAATCGTACATCGTAAATCGTAAATGGCATATCAGTTTTGGGGTTTGACGGATGGCCCGGCGAACGTTTTCAACAGCAATTGCGCGAAGATGTTGACCACCACGGTCACGCCGAGCAGCACGAGGCCGAGTTCAAACAACGCGCTCGGATACAGGTTGCCGGTGGTTTCATTGAATTCGTTGGCGATGACGCTGGCCAGCGTGGAGCCGGGAGCGAACAGTGACGCGGAGATTTGCGCCGAATTACCAATGACCATGGTCACCGCCATCGTCTCGCCGAGCGCGCGGCCCAACCCTAAAATCACCGCGCCGAAGAGGCCTTTTTTGGCATAACTCAACACGGCGATGCGGGTGACTTCCCAGCGCGTTGCGCCCAGCGCGTAAGCCGCCTCGCGTTGCAAGCCGGGCACCGAGCGCAGAATTTCGCGCGAGACCGACGTGATGATGGGGATGATCATGATGGCGACGATAATGCCGGCGGCCAGCATGCAAGGCCCGTAGTTTGGTCCCTGGAAAAGCGGCAGAAAACCAAAAGTGCTTCTCAGCACCGGAACGAGATGATTGTGGAGCCAGGGCACCATGACAAAAAGTCCCCAGAGGCCAAGAATGACACTCGGGACGGCGGCGAGGAGTTCGATGAACATGATGAGCGGCTGGCGCACCCATAACGGCGCGAGTTCGGTGAGATAAACGGCGGTGGCGATGCTGATGGGCACGGCGATGATGAGCGCAATCGCCGACGAAACGAGCGTGCCATAGATGAACGGCAGCGCGCCGAACACGTCGTTGACCGGGTCCCAATCGCTGCTGACCAGAAAGCGCCAGCCAAATTTTTGCAGCGCCAGCTGCGAGCCTTGCGTGAGTTCGCGAACGATGAGCACGATGAGGGCGAAAACAACCAGCGCCATGACCAGCGTCAGCCATTTAAAGGCACGGTCGCCAAAGCGGGACCCCCCACGCGTTTGCATGGTAGCCGGTCGCACTGGAGCGGACTCATTCACGTTTCAATTTTTCCATCTTACGCATCCCGAAGGTAGGGCCGACCTGCCGGTCGGCCTGGTCGCGCGGCAGCGCGACCCTACCGTCTGCTTGAAAATCAAAAGGACGAAGAGCGGGAGGAACTGCGCTCTTCGTCCGGCTCACGCTCATAAAACTACCGGGCAGCAGAGCGAAGTCATCATCTAATTGTGCCAATCAGGTCCAATACCCGGTTTTGAACGTTGTCCGGCAAGGGCGCGTAGTCGAGCGTGGACGAAATTTTCTGGCCGTCCGTGACCGCCCACTTCAAAAAGGCGACGAGTTTCCTGCCATGTTCGGCGTTTTTCTGCTGCTGATAAACCAGAACCCAACTCGCGCCGGCGATGGGATACGCCTTGTCGCCCGACGGATTGACCATGGAGAACCGGAAATCATCGGGGATTTTCGCGGTGGCCAACGCGGCGTTGACGGAGTCAGGCGTAGGGGAGATGAAATTGCCCGCGGCGTTCTTCACGTCGGCGTAAGGCATTTTATTCTGGTCGGCGTAGGCCAGTTCGGCGTAGCCGATGGCGCCGGGAAGTTGTTTGACCTGTCCGGCGACGCCTTCGCTGCCCTTGGCGCCCAGGCCGATGCCGGCCGGCCATTTCACGGATGTGCTTTTGCCCACCGTATCCGCCCAGGCGGGGTTGACGCTGCTGAGATAGTCCGTGAAGATGAACGTCGTGCCGCTGCCTTCGGAGCGATGCACCGGAATAATTGGCGCATCGGGCAAATCCATGCCCGGATTCAACGCCGTGATTTTCGGATCGTTCCATTTGGTGATGTTGCCGAGATAAATGTTGGCGATGACGTCGCTGTCCAGTTTCAATTTTGGATCGCCCTTCAGGTTGTAGATGATGGCGACGCCGCCGGCGACGACGGGCAGGTGCAGAATTTTGCCTGGCGCGTTGGACATAGCCGCATCGGTCATCGGCGCGTCGGAAGCGCCAAAGTCCACGGTCTGGTTGAGCAACTGTTTCTGCCCGCCGCCGGAACCGATGGATTGGTAATTGAAGCGGACGTTCGGGTCCAGCTTGCCGTAGGCCTCAAACCATTTGGTGAAGGCCGGATAATCAAACGTCGAGCCGGCGCCGTTGACGAGTGTCTGGGCGTTCACACCGGTTTGCATGGCGAGCAGCCAACCGCTGCCGATGAACAAGAAAATCAGTTGTTTCATTTTCATTACAGTTAATCAGCCGTGCATTTATTGTTCACGTTACATTTAAGTTAAAATGGCCAGCAGCCATTGGCTGCCGGTTCATTTTAAAATATCCACGTCAAATCCAGTTGCAACACGTTGTAATTTCTGATCGGGTTGATGCCCGGAATATCCAGGTTGTTGCCCCCGGTGCCGAGACTGTCTTTGATCTGGTTGGCATAACCGTAGCGGACCGTGCCGATTATGGCGTCTGTAAGGCCATAGGCGAATGCCGTGTAAAAACCCTGAAGGTTGGCACGGCCTTCAAAAAAGTCGGAGTCAATGAGGTTCACGTCCAGAGCATATTGTTCGATGGACTGCCAATAAAACCGGGCTTCCCAAGTGTTTTTCTTGGAAGTTGTACCATAAACCAGGCCTTGCATTGGGCCATAAACTGGGCTTGGGCTGCCGATGCCAAAGCCGACCTGGTAAGCCTTGTTCTGACCCGTCGCCGCGGAAGACAGCCCCGGAAACGCGCCCGTGGAACCGCCTCCGGCCTGATACGCTGCACGTGCGCGGTCGTCGCCGTAGAAGTTATAGGCCATGTCGCCAAACAGCCGCGCCTGTAACGTGCCCAGCACGGTGTTGTAAATCTTGAAGTCAAATTCCATGGGTATTTCCAGCACCAGAAGGTCATTGATGCCTGCTTGATTGTAGCCGCCATTTAGTCCGTTTACATCACCCTGTCCGACGAACGGGTAATAGGGACTGTCAAGATTGGGCACGGCGCCGGGAAGGGTTGTGTTTCCCTGGCCGGTATAGGTGTAAAGCACCGGCGCGATTTTGAAGGACATGTCCTTGCCAAACTTCACACTGCCGCCAGCCTGCCAGGCCAGCAGAAAGGTGTCGCTGGAGGGAAACGCGGAAGCGGGATTGGGATCTTGATAATCGAACTGACCAAAGCCGGCGAACAAATCAAAATCACCGACGGAATACTTGAATTTTTCATATGCGCCTTCGGGGTTGATGTCGTTATCCCAAACCATTGGCGTTGTGTAGAGCGGCATGGGCATCCTGCCTACGGTCATTTCAAACCAATCGGTTGGATGCCAGCCGAGGTAAACCTGACCGATGTAAATGCCATCGCTGGATTTGTCCGTCGGCGTGCCGCTGAGTGGGCTGGTGGAACTCTTGCCGGTGTCATCAGCAAATGTGACCCACGGCGACCGCGGATTGTTGGAGGTTTCCAGGCGGATGCCGTAGTTAAAATCATCAAACAGGTCGCCCCGCAAACCGAAACGCAAAGCGTAACGGAACCGTTCTCGATAATAGGTGTTCCCCGTCGCGCCGCTGGTCGGGCCGCCCAACCCGGGGTTGTTCGGCGTGGGGTTGTCTACGCCGCGGTATTCATAACGGAGCCGGATGTCGCCAAACAGACCTATGCTCTTGATGGAATCCGCCAGGATCCATTTGGAGGCCGGAAGCCGATTGACCAAATTGGTGGTTTCCTCAGCCGCTTCGGCTCTTAATTCCTTGGCCTCGTCCGCAGAGAGGATTCCCTTCTGTTCCAGCTTGTCAATCAGGGCATCGGAAGACGATTGCGCACGGGATTGAGGGGTCAGGACGACCATGGCTGCCGCGCCGGCAAACAGCACCAGTTTGGTTGAATTCCGTCTCTTGTTTTTATTCTCGGTTGCCATCTTGAGCAAGGCAACACGTTGGAGACCCGTTGTTACAACCATGGGGCGGAATTGTTACATTTGAGTGACAAGCCGCTTCCGTTCGTAACATTGGGAAAGAGGGCCATGAAAGCCTCCCTTTTCGCACGGCTGGTCGAACGCACCGGCCAACAAGAACAAGTCCACCGGCTCGACGTTCGATGCCTGAAGTTCCCCGGCTATTAAAGCTTGGACAGATGTTCTTCGGGCGCCCGCCATCCCACAACCTGCCCGCCCGGCAGACGCACGGCGTTGGTTTGATTGAACACCGATTCATCAGGCCAGGAACCGCCGCCTTCGAGGTGTAAAATAGTGCTTTGCTGTGCCTCAACAATTACCGGAACGGTTACATACCCATAGCCATTGGCGCGCGCAATGACACGATATTTTCCCGCCGGAAGTTCCACCGGCACCGGGTCTTGAAGAATGGTTCCTGAATTATTATGGATTTTCCGCAGCAGCTTCCCATCGGTGCTGAAAATCCTGTAGTCGGAATACTCCGGGCGATAGGGATCACGGCGGTTGAAGTCGGCATTGACCTCATAAGCAGAATAAACCACCAGTGTGCCATTGGTTGAATTTGCGGCCGTCGGTTGAGACAGCGGCGGCCCCACTGTGTCGAGAGCAAGTCCATTTTTTTCGGTGGCGCAACCTGACAAAAGAGCGCCTGCCATAATAAGCATCAAAGTGGAAAAAGTTTTCATAACTTCTATCTTCTGCCACAGTTTTATTCGGATTGAAAGTTTCTGAATAAATTTTAATTCACCGTTCAGCTTGTTTTAATGGGTAAACTCACAACAAGGAGCGAAATCTGTTCATCATGACTGAACCTCGACGACCGAGTTGAGCGAGCCGCAAATGTTGGGCACATTTACGCGGGCGTCAGGATCGTGTACCCATTTTCCGTCCACGATGAATTTGTATTCGTAACGGCCCGGCGGCAGCAGCAGCCGCTTTTCCCACAGGCGATTTTCACCGTGCCGGATCATGGGCAGGCGGTGGGGAACCCACTGATTGAAGTCACCGCACAAATAAACCTCCTCCGCCTCACGACCATTCAAAACGAAAGCCACCTCCCGTTTTGGCGTGGTGGATGAAAAACCGCTCGGCCTTATCGTGTCCTTGACTGTTTTTGACATATGAATCCTTTCCATGTTTTCGGAATCAGGTTTCTCGCTTGCTGGCGCAGCGCACATGCCGTTCGCCCTCGGAATCGCTCGCGTTCCTGACCCTCTTACCAACCATCTTAATTGACACGATGAAGATTAATGACCGATGAAGAGTGAATTAAAATGTGTAGGAAGTGGGAGGGAAGCCCCGACGCCGTTCAGCCTTCGTATCGAAATAAGGACCGGCTGCTGACCCTGGGCTTGGCTGCTTTTGCCCCGCTGTTTCAACGGTGACCACCGCCGCCTCCTCCGCCGCCATGACCTCCACCACCCCCTCCACCGCCGCCGCCATGGAAACCTCCGCCGCCACCACGGAAACCGCCACCTCCACCGTGAAAAAAGCCGCCAATGCTGTGGAACCATCCTCCACCCCGGGGGGCTGCGCTGAAATTATTCCCACCACGCCAACTTCCGTATGAGTAACTTTGGAAATTGCGGTTCAAACTGCCAAACTTCGGCGAGTAGAAAGGTTGGTTCTGACCGACATACGGCCGGTAAACATTTCCAAAACCAGCGCCATAATTCCATTGCTGTCCTGGCGCAGACCAGACCCGGGAGCCGGTCGGATTCATCGGACTTGTTCGGTCAAGCCATCCGTTGTTGTTCGCCGTCCCACGGCTATTCATGCCGAACGCATTATTGCGAACAGCATACTCGTTGTTTCGCGCCCAACCGGACCCGCCGGCTGGATTCCAAGCGCTGCCGGAAACACTTTGCACTCGCGCCCATTGTCCGGCGGCGAGTTGGCCAGTCCGCGAATTGTAAGCTCGCCCGTAGCCACCGGTCCAGCCATCGTGGCCTTGGCGGTTGGCAGCGTTAAAACTATTCCCGGCAAACCGCCCGCGTTGACCATTTCCCCTGAATGCGCCAGAAGTATCCCGATGATGGTAAAAATCAGCACCAGTATTGGCCAAGTCGCCACGGTCGCCATCCCTCCATCCATCGCGGCCATAATCATGCCAGCACCGATAACCTCCCCACCACGGGAATGGCGGATAACAGCCCCACCAACCAAATCCCGCAAATCCACAGCCCCAGCCAAACCCGCAGTCGAAGCCCCAACCCCACCACGGCGTCCAGCAATCGTCAAAGCCGCAGCCCCAGGTGACGGGCGGACCATACCAGACCGATCCGATCCAAGGCGCGTAATCATATCCCGTACCATAGACAACCGTTCCGTCATCTGCGACCTCCGTTCCCAAGTAACCGGGCGTGTAACCCTCATAAACCATGTCAGGGCTTGAGCCATACACCTGCACGTAAGTGAGGTAGTGCAAGGGTGAACTGGTCGGGATTGTATAGATCACCGGTGGAACGGAAGTCGCCACCGTCCAAGGACCATTGGCGGAGGTGGAGACATACCAGACGCCGTCCTGGCAGGCATACCACGATTGCGGATCCACTTCGATGATGGGCGTGGCACTGTTGACGACGTAATGGAGCGGCGTGCCTTCAATCGCCGCCAGTTGCACGGCGCCGTCAACCTGCGGATTTTGCATCTGGTCGGTTCGTGCCACCGCCGTGCTTTGCGGGATGCTGTTGGCAATGAGCGCCTCCTCCGCCTGTGACGTGCCCGGTACACTGGCCTTCACGTTTTCTTTGGGGCTGGTATCCGGAATGTTGGCAAAATCAGATGGCAATTGATTGCCCGGCACAAACTGCCAAGGGCCATTCAACGATGGAGCGCGATACCAACGGCCGGAAATCAAAATGTAATTCTGCTGGTCGGTCAACAACTTGAACACGTTGCCCGAGGTATTGACGGCGTAGAGCAGGTCCGTGCCGGGAATGGAAGCAAAATCGGGCAGTCCGCTGAAGGTGATGAGTTCGCTGGGCGTCGTGGCCACGAAAACGTCCGGAATGGCCGAAGTGCTCAACGACGGCTCCGTGTGCGTGACGGCGTTCGGTGTTCCCTGCATCAAATCCACCTGCCCGGAATCCAGCGCCTGCTTCTCTGCCACGGCGGCACCGTCGGGTGCCCGCGTTGCGACCACCCAATGACCATCGAGCGAATCGGCCTGAAGGTAGCCGTCGAAAATGTGCAGGTAAAACCGGCCGGATCGATCCTTCAGCAGCAACACGCGGGTGTTGATGGCACGTTCCAAGCCGGTCCCTGGCACGGGACGCCAAGCGGGTGGGCCGTCAAGATAGACCAGCACGGCCGGCCGGGTGGCAATGATGATCTTCGGCGGTGTGTTGATCAGGCGCTCCGCCTTCTGCGGCTGGATGTAGGTCAAACTACCTCCCAGACGATCCAGCGACAGTGACGGCGCACGTTCGGGGAAAACCTGTCGCAGCGTCGCCACACAATTTTGCATTTGATCATGGGCGGAAGGAAAATCCGTGCCCGTGACCTTCACGTCAGCCAGCGTGACCGTGCGCGTGGTTTTGTTCACGAGCGTGATGGCGCTGAACCCCAATACGCCGTAAGTCGGCTGTGTCTGGCCATAAGGCTGGACGGCCACGGCACTACGGCCCACGAACTGGTGGCCGTCCCACGAGTCGCATTGCGGCTCGAAAACGGTGTAAGTGTTTATGCCGCTGATGAACACCAGCGGCCAAGGGTCGGCAACCGATCCGGCAGCCGTCACGGCCGCGTCATCGAACGGCCCGTCGGCCGGTTGCGCGGCATTCCTCGTGGCACAAGATAACAATAAAACGCTGGTTCCGATGGCCAAGGCCGAGACAATGACGCGCTTCATAACTTTGTCCTCCTCAACATTGCCTGATCATCAGGCAGATTCTTTTTCTAACCGGCAGGGCCGGATAAGTATGACGATTTGAGTTCATTTGCCGTCCCATCACTTTCAGTGGCTCGATCATCTCCTGGACACCGAACCGTCCACTATTTTGGACGCCCCGAACATTATTCCTGCATGAACGGAAAATTAAAAACCCGACTGCGATGGGAGTGGTTCCAACCTGGGAGTCGCTTCTGCGGAACAAGTTGTGCCTTGGCCCAGGCTGCGCATAACATTTTAATCCGGGCTTCAGAAAAGATTAATGTTCTTAGTGTTAATTATAATATAGACGGAGAGGTGTGAAAAAGCCGCCGGTTCCGTTAAGTTGAAGCGGCCTTTTCTCAAGACGCTGCGGACAAAACGCCCGTCTCCGTTCGAGGGCGCACTAGCCCAATTGGGTTTGCCGCCTGACACCTCTCCAAAATGAAAGGAATGAAGTAGTATGAAAAATGTCTACTCTCTTCTGGGCACTGGCCTGGTTTCATTGTTGGTCGGATGCACCTCAACCCCGGTTGCTCTTGCACCCGTCGGACCCAATCCGGTTGGCAGCGAAAGCATGACTGCGGAGGGCGGGCTACAGGTCTACTCCAGCCTGGTCGGGCGCAGTGAAGGTGACAATCCAACCTGGTATCAGCACACCGATTATTACATCTATGATCTGCACGGGAAACTGGTGAAGCACGTGGACAACACCACGGGATATTATGCAAAAGCTCCCCGCCGAGTAACCCTGCCGGCTGGAAGGTATCTCGTGAAGGCACAAGCTAACGATTATTTCTGGGTTGACGTGCCGGTGACAATCGAGCGCGGTCAAACAACGAGAGTCCATCTGGACGACAACTGGAAGCTTCCCTCCGACACGCCCAAGACGGAACCGGTCAGCCTTCCCAACGGCAATCCCGTGGGATGGCAGGCCGAATCCAGAAAAAAGACCGGAATTAACTGATCGATGCCTGTGTGCTGTGGTGCCGGTGGCAAGCCACAGCCAAGGGGGCCGGCACCTGCATCTGGCGCGAACCCAAGTGGCCTGTTCTGGAGCAAACGTTCATCGCACCGGGGCTGCGTTGGACTCTTGTGTACGACAGGCGTTGATCCCACCAAACCTGTTCTCAGAATTTAATTCAGCTTTCATACGGGGTTAATGTTCTCGCTGTCAGTTACAATGGACGGAAAGTTTTCGGGCAAATGGGTTGGTTCCGTTGCAGCCAAGAAAGCAAATGAAAACCTTGCTTAAAAGAATCGAACCGCGGCGCCGGGTGGCACCGGTTGGAGCGGTCGCTTCCGGAGATCCACCGGCGGGTGACAGTGCAAGCGCCTCCATTGGAAAGTCAAGTGTCTGGCTGACGAATATTAACCTTCCACCAATAAATCAAAACAGTGACATTGCCTGTCCTGGGAAAGGAATTTCATGCCGAAGCCAATTAACTCCAAAGAACGACATCTTCGCGTAACACTTGTCAACTCGAAACGCATTGAGGTGATTTTTGTGTTGGAGCTTCCCGAGGCGCAGGAGGTTTTTCTGTGCGGTGATTTCAACGGCTTGTCACCGGCCAGTCTGCGCATGATCCGACGCAGCCAGAATGGTCGCTGGGAAAAGCGCCTGGTGTTGGCACCCGGTCGTTACGAATACAAATGCGTCGTCGACGCGGAATGGATCCGCGACCCGCACGCCGACCAGAATGTGCTGAACCCCGGCGGCTCATTTGATTCGGTCCTGGAGGTCCCAACGTGAAAACGCTGGTTCAATCCTTTTGTCCGCTGTGTGGGAAAGCGTGTCCCTGCGTAAAACTGCACGTTCACATCAACTCGGAGCGCGAAGTAATCCGCCGGACCACGATCGGAGTGATCCAAACCTCTCATCCCGCCTGGGTCACAGAGGATGGGGCCTGCGAGCGCTGCTGGAACTTGTATCGGGTCGTGAGTCTAGTGATCAACTTTTTTAGAGAGTTCAGGGACCGAAATGTCCGCACAGGCGGCAGGGCATTACGCATCTCGTCTGTGGACACCAATGGAAACGACTTGGACAGCGAGCGGCCATATCCAATGCGGATGCAGCGGAAAGTGACGGTCACTGGAGGAGGCGGAAGATGAGCAGCAAGATTCAGAACCAGGCCGATGCGTGGCTCGGTTTTGCGGCCAAGGACCACCTGTGGGTTCAACAGCAGATCGACAGGAGGGCATACCTGCTCTGGCTGGCGGGAGGCTGTCTCGACGGCAAAGGCCTGAACGACTGGCTCCGCGCTGAACGCGAGGTTTTGGTGGAATTCTGCCTGGCCCGTGAACAAAGATTTTCAGTTCGTTCGAACTCACGCCCAGAGCAAAAAATCAAAGCGACACGATCAACGCTCTCGAAGGCGATTCTTAATACGCGCGAGAATTTTCAGGCACGCAAACCAAACGTAGAAACCATGACACCGGCAAACAGCTTATGAAAGATACAAGTCCAGACCTTCAAGTTCGAATCCACGGGATTGATGGCTCGACGCGGACATTTGTCCAGAACGATCCCGATCTGGTGAATCGCACGCTCAATGAGCTCGATCCCACTCGAATCTTAACTCAAGACAGAATCACCATCGCCGACGAGCACTCGGTGGCCGCGTTTTTCCCGCCCTTGGTCACGCGAGTCGACGTGATCACCGACCGGCTTTCAGTTTGGGACTTCCCATTCGTAATCGGGGCGTTATTGGAGCTGACGGAGACGGAGTTCTTGGAGCAACTTCATGACCGGCAGCGGCCGGAACCTCCGCACTTGCAAGGCGATTTTCCGGTGTTTTTGGACATCGAAATGGTAAATGGTCAACACACATTGCTTTGGATGGAAATTATCGCCGGGCTGCCGGCAGAACGGTTGCTCAGAATTTATTCCCTGCTCAAAGAGCGGCGTTTGATTTTCGGCCTTCGCACTGGCGGCATCGGGGTTCTTAACCTTGCAAACATGGTACACTTCCTGGTCCATCCAAAGCCGCCGGAAGCAAAGACTGCCGCCAGGTTTGCTAGTCAGGAAAATGGCCAGCAGCGGCCGGGCCTGATCGAGAACCAAAACCACCAACGAACCATCAACGGAAAACCTCACTATGAAAAACACCTTTAGACACAAAAAGGCCTTCACGCTTATCGAACTGCTCGTCGTGATCGCCATCATCGCCATCCTGGCGGCCATGTTGCTGCCGGCGCTCGCCGCCGCCAAGCGCAAGGCACAACGCATCAACTGCGTGAATAACATTCACGAAATTAATCTCGCCTTCGAAACTTGGGAAGGGGACAACGGCGACCGCTTCCCCATGGCGGTAAGCACGGCCAATGGTGGCGCGCTGGAAACTATCAACAGTGCTTCACAGACTGGCGCCTACCCTCCCAGTGGCATTACCAACGTTTTTTGCGTGATGTCGAATGAATTGAGCACACCCAAGATTCTGTATTGCACCTCTGACACCGCCGCCGGTCGCGGGGTCGCCACGAACTTTCCGCAATTAGGGTTCCCCAACCCCGGTATATCCACTCAAGGCACAAACTGCATCAGCTATTTCGTCTGCGGCGATGCGACCGACACTTATCCGCAAATGATTTTGGATGGCGACCGCAATCTTGGAACCGCCTCCACTACCGGCACTTACGCCACTGCAATAACTATGACCGGCGGCCAGAATTGGCCGGGGACGTCCGGCAATCCATGGGCCTGGTCGGGAAACGATATGCATCTGAAGGTCGGCAACATTGGCATGGCTGACGGGAGTGTTCAGCAGACGACGCCTTCCTCCTTGTGGGCCGCCATGTTGAATGCCACGAACGGCGCCCCTTTTACAAACCCGTACTATAATTTCCCGAATTAAGGCACAAAGCATCTCGAGGTGACGTTTGCGCCGGAGCGTGCCCGAGGCACAAGTATAAAAGATGACATTTCCCCGTCTCAAGTGCAATTCCAGGTTGCTGCCGATCAGCTGCCTGGAGGCGCGGATGTCGTTGCGGGGGCTGTGGGTCATATCGCTGACGCTGGCGCTGGCGGCGTTAATCGGTTTTTTAAATTACGTCACGGGGCGTGAGATAGCAATGTCGGCGTTCTATCTTGCGCCGATCTGCGGGGCCTCTTGGGCGGCCGGACGCCGGGCGGGACTCCTGCTAGCCACCGTCTGCACAGTTTTATGGTTCATAGCCGATCTGAAGTCGGGCTACCTGTATTGGCATCCCCTGATTCCGTACTGGAATGCGCTGATGTTGCTGGTGTTTTTTCTGGTGGTGGTCTATCTACTCTCGGCTTTTCAGGCCGCCCACCATCATCTTGAGGAAACCGTTCAACTACGAACGGCGGCGTTGCAGGCGGAAATCGCCGAACGCGAACGCCTCGAAATCGCCACAGTCCAGTCGGAACGGCTCGCGGTGGCGGGAACGATGGCCGCCGAAGTGGCCCACGAGGTCCGCAATCCGCTCAGTTCCATCATCCTGAATCTCGACCTGATTTACAAGGAGATCAACAAGTTCGCTGAGATGTGTGGGCATTCGGCGGATGAGGGACATTTGCTCGTGGACGAAATGCGTGCCGAGGTCCGCCGCATCCAAAACGTGATCGAAGGTTATCTACGGTTTGCCCGATTGCCGAAACCGCAGCGGCGGCCGATGGAGTTGAACTCGCTGCTCAACCAAAAACTGACGTTCCTGAATGGCGAATTCGAGAAAGCCAGAATAAAGCTACACACCCATTTCGATCCCGCGTTAACTACCATCAACACCGACGCGGAGCAATTGTGGCAGGCGACGTTGAATCTGATTCGCAACGGGTTGGATGCAATGCCAGACGGTGGCGAGTTGACCGTCAGCACCTGGCGGGAAGGCAAGCAAGTGCGTCTCCGGGTGACGGACAGCGGCCGGGGGATGACCAAGGAACAGGTCGAGCAGGTATTCCTGCCCTTCTATACCACCAAACCGGAGGGAACTGGCTTGGGCCTTACCCTGGTCCAGCAGATCGCCACCGAACACGGCGGGCATGTGGAATGCGAAAGCGCCCTCGGCAAGGGCAGCTCGTTTACCATCTTCCTGCCGATGGACAAAAGAACCTGATATGCCCGTCAAACCGGACATCCTGCTGGTGGACGACGACGAGCGGTTGCGCAACGCTGCCGGCAAAGTGCTCGCCGCCGGAGGCCACCGCGTCGTCTTGGCCTCTTCCGGCCGGGAAGCGCTGGAGAGGTTGAATCAAGAAGGCATAGCACTGGTGGTCAGCGACCTGCGTCTGCCGGACCTGGACGGCATCACGTTGTTGAAATGGATCCGTGAACTCCGGCCCGAAACCGAGGTGGTGATGATCACCGGCCACGGCAGCATTGAGAAGGCAGTCGAAGCCATGCGATCGGGCGCGTATGATTTCATCCAAAAACCGCTCGACAGCACTGCGCTGCTTAAGGCGGTGGTGAAAGCGCTGGAAAAGCAGCGGCTCGCCAGCGAAAACCGTCAGCTCCGGCATCAACTTCAGCAACAGCGGGGCGTGGACGCGCTCATCGGTGACAGCTCCGCGATGCGGGCGGTCAAAGAATTGGTCCGCCAGATTGCCCCCACAGAAATCAATGTGTTGATTCAGGGCGAGAGCGGTACCGGCAAGGAGATTGTGGCCGATGCGCTCCACCATTTAAGCAACCGGCGCGACCGACAGTTGCTGAAAATCAGTTGTGCCGCGATTCCCGAAACGCTGCTGGAAAGCGAACTGTTCGGGCACGAACGCGGCGCGTTCACCGGCGCCAACACCGCCCGGCCCGGCAAGTTCGAACTGGCCGATGGCGGGACGCTCCTGCTGGATGAGATAGCCGAAATGAGCCCGCAATTGCAAGCCAAGCTGCTGCGCGTGCTGCAGGATGGAAGTTTTCAGCGGCTTGGTAGCACGAAGGAAATCCGAGTCAACGTCCGCCTGCTCTGCGCCACCCATGCCAACATCCCGAAAGCGATCGCGGAGGGAAAGTTCCGGCATGACCTCTATTACCGAATCAATACCTTCCAGGTCGTGCTGCCGCCGTTGCGCGAACATCGGGAGGATATCCCGCTGTTGGCCGGACATTTCCTTGGAAAATTTGCCTCCGACATGAACCGGCTGGCCGGCACCATCGCCCCGCGGGCACTTGAGCAATTGCTGCTGCATACATGGCCAGGAAACGTCCGCGAACTGGAACATGTCATTCAACGGGCCGTGGCCTTGGCCAGCGACGACACCATTGCAGACTTCACATTCCCCCCCGCTGTTTCCAACGTGGTGACCTCGCGGAATGGTTCAACCGTTTCCATTCCCATCGGCACGACGGTGGACGAAGCCACGAGACGGCTGGTGGAGGCGACAATTGAGCAATGCGCGGGCAACAAACTTCAGGCCGCCCGGATGCTGGGTATTCCACCGCGCACAATGTATCGGCATTTCTCGACTCTGGGCCGGGTTGGAGGCGTCGGCCAAAATGGCAGCGGCGAGGCTGCCACGCTGGCATAAATGGCCGGATTCGCACACGGGGACAAATGACGTTTCCAGACAGCATCCGGTTCAGAATCAAGCATTTCCCGACGGACTTCGTTTTCTGGCACCGTCCCTGCAAAGCAAAATATTCGACGATGAAAAACATTCGCGACAAATCCGTTTTGATTGTTGATGACGATGCCCGGATGCTCCGTGCACTCGACAAGGTGTTGACCGGCGAAGGTTCCTCGGTGACCTGCGCAAATTGGGCGGGAGATGCCATTGACATCCTGACCGAGCGAAAAAAACGGATTGATCTCGTCATCACAGATCTCCGAATGCCGTTCGTGTCGGGCATGACGGCGGTGTACGCCATCCATAAGTTTCTTCCCGAACTGCCAATCATCGTGCTGACCGCCTTTGGCAGTCCCGAGGTCAAAGCCGAATGCCTTCGCCAGGGCGCAACTGCCTTTTTGGAGAAGCCGCTGGACACACCGCAACTGCTGGAAGTGATTGAGAGAATTTTCACTTCGCAAAAGACCGGGCCAAGAACATTGGAACCGGGCATGGCCAAAGAAAAAATGATTTCCAATGAACCTATTGGAACAGAAACAAGCTATTAAACATGTGATCTCGCCTGGTCCAAACGCTGGGCGACGAAGGGACTACCCCGCAGCGAAGTCGCTTGACGGGCGTCCACAGTGGTTTGAGGTTAAAACATGAAATTACGAGGAGCATTGATATTGTTTGCTTTGTTCGCAGCGGACCAAGTTGGCGCGCAATCGCAGACGAATGCAACGTTTGCGTCCGCGCCCATCATGGTCGAGAAACTGAAGCTGCACTGGTTCGCCCCGGTAAAGACGACGAAAACCAAAGAGAATCTGAAGCCGGTCGAAGGTCTTGATCCGCGGGCGTGGACGACCGTCGTAGGCTGGCATCCGGGTGAATCCGCCTTTGCTACTGGTGAAACGCAACGTTCAAAACTGTGTTTGTTTTGGGTGGACGTTGAGCCGTCGCCAAAAACCCGATAGGTTCAACGACAAGCGGTAAATGCCAGACGGTTTGACTTCCGATGCCGAAAGAGAATTGAAGTGGTGGACTATCCGCTTCAAACCGGTGGCCGGTCTTCACTGTTGCACTGATTCAAGCGTCTGCCCAGCGGGTGCTGCTGAAAAAGCGTCGGCCTGCTGTCCAACCGGAATTTGTCCGTTGAACGGCAACGCTTCCTTCAGGGGCGCAAGATGCTTTTCATAATGCCGCCAGCGTTCCAAAGCGTGGCGGTAGATGGGCTGGCGCACCTGCCATTGGCTGGTTTCCACCGCACACGGGTTGGTGTGAGGGGCCAGACAACGTTCGTCCCATTCCAGCCCAAGAAACTGCAGCGTTTTGCGCACCGTTTGTTCCGTGTTCAGCACCATGTCTTCATAACTGATTTCCATCAACTTCAGGGTCGGAATCTTCCGCCAGTGCTCCATGAGCCGGGCATATTCCCCGTAAAAATGGCCAATGTTCCGCAGATCAAATGAATAATCCAAATGCAAGGGAAACCGCTGGAAATAATTGGAAAGACCCGTATCCAAGGGATGACGTGTACAATGAATAATTCGTGCCTTCGGAAACAACATCGAAATGAACCCCAGATTCCTGAAATTGAGTGGATTTTTGTCAATAACGTGCGGCACCCCGGAACCAATGTCACGTCTCAGGCGCTTCTCATAATCATTTATCAGGCGCGTTGCAACGGCAGGGGTGATATGCTTTACCGCCAGCGGATAGGGAACCCCGTTCTCGGTCAATGCTAACAGGCATGAAGTAAAATCTGTAATGGTTGGCAGTTCTCCTGCCGTAGCTACGGAGCGATGATTGGACAATATATTCGCCATAAGAGTCGTACCCGATCTGGGCATACCGACAATGAACAAAGGCGATTGGCTGTTTGACGCAAACGCGAACGGCTGAGCCAGAAAATCTTTACTGAAAACATCAATGAGACTATTGGTCATTCTCACGACTCGGCTGGAGCTATAAGAGACATTGGTGTTGCGGATCTGGTTTGCCAGCCGATAGTATTCGAAAGCTTCATCGTAGAGGCCACAATCATCATAAATCTTGCCCAAGGCGAAATAAAGATACTCTTTGTCGTCTAGTGAGGTGCCTGGCATATTAAGCAAAGTGTGAATGTTTTTTACATCTGTATTATCTGTGTTCTGATATTTACGAATATTCGCCAAGTTGTATAAGGGATCCGGAAAATCCGGTTTCAGCTCAAATGCTTTAAGAAACATCTTCTCTGCTTCTTGCATGTCGCCTTTGCTTCCCAAGCTAAGGCCTCGGTTGTTAAAGGCTACGGCATGGTCAGGTTTGAGTGCTATGGCTTTGTCAAAACTTGCCAGCGCGTCGTCATACCGCTTTATTGCTTGTAGGGTAACGCCTCGGTTGTTATAGGCTTCGGCATGATCAGGTTTGAGTGCTATGGCCTTGTCGTAACTTGCCAGCGCGTCGTCATACCGGTCAATCCCTTTTAGAGTGGAGCCTCGGTTGAAATGGGCATTGGCGTAGCCAGGTTTGAGCGCGATGGCTTTGTCGTAGCTTGCCAGCGCATCATCATACAGCTTCATTATTTGCAAAACAGCACCTCGGTTATTATAGGCTTCGGCAAAGTCAGGTTTGAGCGCTATGGCCTTGTCAAAACTTGCCAAGGCGTTGTCGTACCGCTTCAGTTCCTGCAGGGTAACGCCTCGGTTGTTATGCACTGCGGCACAGTCAGGAACCTTGGCGAGAATCAGATTGTAAATATCTGCTGCCGCCTGAAAGTTTCCAAGGTATTGCTCCTTAATCGCCAATGCGCCGGCCTCTGCAATCGTATATAATCTGCCGCGTAAGTGGATCACCACCTTATGCTTGGCTTGTGACTGTGTTATGCGTCGTTGCCTTCCGTTCATATTGCACACCGGCCCAAAGGCTTGCTCACTGCCAAACTTGACAGCTATTTGGCAGATTGGAAGTCAGTTCTGCACCCGACGATCTGGCCATCCGGCAAACGCACGGCGTTGGTTTGATTGAACATCAATTCATCAGGCCACGAACCACCGCCTTCGAGATGTAAAACGGTGTTTTGCCGCGCCTCAATTATTACCGGAACGGTCACATACCCATAGCCATTGGCGTGCGCAAAGACGTGATATTCTCCCGGTAGAAGTTCCACCGACACCGGATCTTGAAGAATGGTTCCCGAATTATTATAGACTCTCTGCAGCAGCTTCCCAGCGGTGGTGAAAATCCTGTAGTCGGAATACTCCGGCCGGTAAGGATCACGGCTGTTGAAGTCGGCATTGACTGCGTAGGCGGAATAAACCACCAGCGTGCCGTTGTTTGAAGTGATAGCCGCCGGTTGGCCGGGAACCGGTCCGACGGTATCAAGTGTAATTTCGCTTTTGCCAGTGGCACAACCCGCCAGCAGAACACCAACGGCAATGATGTTAGATGTTAAAAATGTTTTCATAGTTTTATCATGCTTTCGCACAATTGCATTCGCGACAAACGTTTCTGAACGAATTTTAATTCGCCGTTCAGTCCGTTTTCATATGAGGCTTGCGTGTTCGACCTTCCAACTACGAGCGAACCCTGGCTGTTCCGTTTTGCGCCAATATTTCGCGTTCAGCCTGGAGCAAGGCGTCGGGTGCATTCAAATGGGCTCGTCCCTTTTTACGCCAGAGTGCCAGTGCCCGCTCCATGATTTGGTCTTCCAACTGCATCCTTTCCCCTGTCGGCAAGGCGGCCGGATTGGCCGTTATTTTCGTGGTGGTTTTCATCGTTTGGGCTTCCACGCCTGATGGACCTTGCGGGCTTGATGGCATGGGGGATCAACTCACCGCGATGAGCGACACCGGTTCATCGTGATCATCCCGGGCCGTACCAGTGGCGTGCAAGTCCAGCATGGGCTCGCCGTCCGCCAGGAACCGGTATCGATGGTGACCGTGGGGTAGCCAGATCTGGATGAACCACCAACCACCCTCCCGCCGCTCCATCAGAATGGGGTGCCAATGATTGAAATCTCCCGCCAACTGAACCACCCTAGCCGCCGGTATGGAGCAGTAGAAATTGACCGGTTTAATGGAATTATTGGCGGAATAAATCCCATTGTCGAGTTTGTCATGCAGAGTGTTCATAAAATGAATTTTCTCATTAATACTTACTTTCCATCGTTGATACGTTTTCATTTTGACGTTCTCCTTGACGGGTCAAGATTCATCTGGCCATCAGGCAGGAAGTGGGGATGCAGCGGCCTGCCATCCACCGATCCTCGGAAATTTCCGGCTTGGTATTTCGGCTGCGAACCAACGGCTCGATGAGCGGGCCAAGCAACCATTGGGGTCTGTTGCGGAGTGGGAAAGAAAGTGAAACGCGTCAGGTGGAGGAGATTCAGGGCGGCAATCCCACCGGTTTGCATTCGGAAACACAGTGCCGGTGTGGTGAGCGGATAGAGCGGATGGAGGATTTCCTCTGGCTGATCAGTCGGCGGTTCCAAAGGGGCTTCCAAGGCGAGAAACAGTGGTTGCTGCCCGGCCATTTCCACATCAAGGAAGGCGACTACCGAGGCATCTTGCGCCCGCGCCTGATTCCATTGGTCACCCAGTTCCGGGTTTTGGAGCAGCGCCCGGAACTCCGTCTCGGTCAATTCCACGGCGTTCACGATTTCCGACGGAAGAATCCAGTGAGGTGATGGTTCGGAAACCAAATTAATCCGCACCACCTGGTGGGCGGGAAAGGAAGTCAGCGAATTCCCGCCAGCGATGATAATTTTTTCCCGGCGAAAATCCGGGCCGGTTGAAATTCATTCAGGATGCGTTTCACCAGACTGGCTTCACTTTGAATGAACCTCTCGATTGAACCATCCACCGTGTGAATGTGAATTTCTAAGTCTTGAGTCGAGTGATTCATAAAATCAGTGGGAAACCGGAACTAACTCCGGTTCCCGGATGTTCCGATGCAGGAGGGCATCGCAGAGGTTTTTCGTCACCTCACGTTCAACCCGGACCCAATCGCTCAAGGCGCCTCCCGGGCGACCGCTCCTAGCGAACCAGAGTTGCTGCGCCCTTTGCTCGATTTGTGTTTGTGGCCGAAGGCGTTGTTCCGCGGCAAGCACAACGGCTGGTGGAAGGTAGGCATAGACCAGCTGAATGGTGTCTTCGTGGCTGTCCCGCCGCAGCATTTTGGGCCGGCTGTTGAGTCGCGCCGGGAGGACAGACCTCCGACATATTTCGCGCGAGACGCGGTCGAGTTGCGCGTTCATGGTTGGACCTCCACGACCGAATTGAGGGAGCCATGAATATTTGGCACATTTTCAGGGGCATCGGGGTTGTGAATCCAGACTCCATTCACGATGAACTTGTATTCGTAGCGGCCGGGCGTCAGCGCCAGCCGCTTTTCCCACTGGTGATCTTCGCCGTGCCGGATCATGGCCAGACTGCCCGAGACCCATTGGTTGAAGTCGCCGCACAGATAAACTTCCTCCGCTTCGCGACTGCTCAAAATGAAAGCCACTTCCCGTGCCGCCCTACCGGCGGGGCAAGTGGCCTGCCTTTTTGTGTCTTTGACTGCTTTTGACATGTGTTTCCTTTCAATGTTATCGGCATCAGGCTTTTCAATTGCCGGTACAACGTTCAGGCTGCTGGCTGGCGTTCACGTGCCTGACACACTTACTCTCCACAGTTAATTGACACGCCAAAAATTAATGGCTCATGAAAAATGAATTAAAAAAGCGAAGAAACCCCGAACTATGTAAAAACTCGCCTGCCCTCAAAGTTTTCGAATTAGGGCGTTTCGCGTCCTCATGCGAGCTCTCGCCGTCCTGCGTCCGTGACCTGATGAAGAAACATGGAATTCCTCCCAGTCCACATCGGAAGGGACTGTCTTGGGAGCAATTTATTCAGGCGCATCTGGAGGTTATCTGGGCGGCTGATTTCTTCACCGAAGAAGTCTGGACCTGTTCGGGGTTGGTCACCTATTACACGCTGTTGTTCATCCATTTGGGCACACGCCGAGTGCAATTTGCCGGTTGCACTCCCCAACCGAACGCCTGCTGGATGCAACAGCAGGCTCGGAATTTCTCCCTGCTGATCGGCGAAAACGCTCGTCAACCCTCCTATCTCATCCATGACCGCGACGCTGCCTTCTTGCCGCTCGATCAAGTGCTGCGGCCGGTCGGGGATCAAGGTCATCCCGACGCCTCCGCAATCACCGATGTGCAACGCCTACGCGGAGCGGTTTGTGCGGGAGACGAGGGAGACGCTCGACCAGCTAATTCTGCTGGGTGAAGGTCACCTGCGACAGGTGCTCAAGAAGATTGAGCATCATCATAATCAGCAACGACCGCATCAGGGATTGAACAACGTCGTCCCGTTGGGCTTTGAGTATCCTGACCAGCCAGCGCCTCCAACGGCAGTTCGCTGCGATTCCGCCTTGGGCGGACTGCTGAATCATTACTATGCCCAAAGGGTCGCCGCCTGATGCGGACCGATTTTTACATAGTACAGGCCACAACCGGAACCGAAGACAAGTGCAGACTGGAGGGGACGAACTGTGTAATTTTCCAAACAGCTTTTAATGGTTTATTCATCTAGGGATAATGTTCACGGTGTCCAAATTGTTAGACGGGAGAGGCCTGAACAGGGCTGCAAGACCGTCAAGTGAAGCAGATTGGATATGAACGCCGCCTTGACAAGACGAATCACGATCGTCCGCCTTTTCCTTTACGGAAGTGGCACAGCCTGTGGCACTTCCATTGGATAAAAGAAAAAACTTTTGCTTCATCAAACTTATGATAAGTTAGCCTACGAATAGAATGTCGTTTCGCTTATGTTAAACCGCAACGGGTCAGCCGGGTTTGCTGGAGCGGGGAATGTCACGCCAGTGGTTGTGGCCTTGGTTTGGCCTGAATTGAAAGCCATTGAAAAATGAAAGCACCAATTCCAAACAGCGAAGCTGAACGGCTCGCGGCCCTGAAAGAGTATCGGATTCTCGATACGGGGTCCGAGCAATCCTACGACGACATCACCACCCTGGCCGCGCACATATGCGAGGTTCCCACCACCATGATTTCCCTGGTGGACGAAGCCCGGCAATGGTTCAAATCCCGGGTGGGAATGCCTCTGCAACAAACGCCGCGCGAGATCGCGTTCTGTGCGCATGCGATTTTTCGGCACGAACCGTTCGTTGTCCGGGACGCAAAGAAAGACCGGCGGTTTGCCGACAATGCCCTGGTCACCGGCGAACCGCATATCCGGTTTTACGCGGGCTTTCCGCTAATCAACCCGGAAGGCCTGGCTTTGGGTGCTCTGTGCGCCATTGACCGGAAACCGCGCCAGCTTTCGCCTGAACAAGAAAAGGCGATGCAGGCCCTGGCGCGCCAGGTTATGGCCCTGTTGGAGTCAAGGCGGATTTCAGTACATCTGGCGAATGCACTCAACCAGGTCAAAACGCTGGAGGGGTTGCTGCCCGTCTGCGCCTGGTGCAAGCGCATCCGGGAGGACGAGGGATACTGGGATCGGGTGGAAGCGTATTTCCAAAAGCACGCCGGCGTTGATTTTACTCACGGCATTTGTCCGGAGTGCCTGGAGAAGGTGCGCCCCAAAGGGGGGCTTGAGCCAACAGCAGTTGAAGCAGTGCAGGCCGGGGGCTATACCTGATATTCGCCGCGCGACGTTTAATTGGCGCAAACCTGACGAAGCTGACGAAGAAGCAGGCCGACTACATCGGCGTACCAGTGGAAGGCCCTTACAAGCCGGAACATTACCGGTATTGAACCCTATATGGTCAAAAAACTCGAACGTGGTGTTTTGCTAGTAGTTTTAGTGATGTCCAGATTGACCGAGGGGGTGGTTGATGGTCCAATTTGTCGCGATGAATTGGAAGCGCCTTTTGGCCTGATACCAGGTGGGATTGTCGCCCTCACTGCGTCCGACCAGGCTGGAGAAGACTTGCAGCCCGCCCTCGGCAGCCGTGCTTTCGCTGCCAACCGGATTGGGTCCGACGGGCGCAAGTGCAACCGGGGTTGAGGCGCATCCAACCAACAATGAAAGCAGACCGGTGCCCAGGACAAAATAGACGTTTTTCATGACACTTCATTCCTTTCATTTTTGGAGAGGTGTCAGGCGGGAGTTTTAATCTGGCTCGTGCGTCCTCGAACGGAGGCAGGCGTTTTGTCCGCAGCGTCTTCGGAAAAGGCCGCTTCAACTTGACGGAACCGGCGGCTTTTTCACACCTCTCCGTCCATAGTAATTGACACCCCGGACATTAACCGTCTCTGAACCCCGGATTAAAATGTCATCGATAACCCGACCAAGACACGACCTGCTCGACGGGACTGATCCCAAGTCTGAACGATTCCCAGCGCAGTCGGGTTTTTAATTTTCCGTTCATGCAGGAATAATGTTCGAGGCGTCCAAAATAGTGGACGGTTCGGTGTCCAGGAGATGATCGAGCCACTGAAAGTAATGGGACGGCAAATGACATCCTAGCCAAACGGCGGGCGGTGAAAATCGCCGAAAGCGTGCGCGGCGTGCTGGGACTGATTGATCAGATCACCGTCAAGCCGGCGTGAACATTGAGGTTCAACCGCAAGGTCCCGGCCAACGTAGGCGGCGACGGTGCGGGTCAAGGTTATAACATGAAATTACGAGGTGTATTGATATTGTTTGCCTTGCTTGCCGCGGGCCAGGCTGGTGCGCAATCGCAGACCAATGCAACGGCTGCGTCCGCGCCCATCACGGTTGAGAAACTGAAACTTCACTGGGGCGCCCCGGTCAAGACGCCGAAAACCAAAGGGAATCTGAAGCCGGTCGAAGGTCTTGATCCGCGGGCGTGGACGACAGTCGTAGGCTGGCATCAAGTTGAACCCGACTTTCCTGCCGCTGAATCGCACCGTTCAAAACTGTGTTTGTTTTGGGTGGACTTCTAACCGTCACCAAAGCCCGATAGGTTCAAAGACAAGCGGCAAACGCCAGTCGGTTTGAGCTGCAAAGCCGAAAGGGAATGGAACTGGCAAACTATCCACTTCAAACCGATGGCCGGTTTTCGCTGTTGCAGTGACTCAAGCGACTGCCGGGCGAATCTTGGAGCGGCTATATCTGCGCCAGCCGCGCTTCGCTTTGCCGGTTGTTGGGATATTGAAGGCGTGCCGCGATGACAAACAACACGACTACGTCCGCAAGGTCATCGGCGACAAGATTCCAAGCCACATTCACGATGTGAACCCGAGTGAGCCGTTACCGCCAATCATCGGCACCGAGGTTGACCCAAAATGGAATTCCGACAATGAAATAATAAGCTGACATAATTGCCCTTGGCCAAACCACCAGCCGCCGACGCGCCTGGCTGGTGCTTTGGCTCTTGCTTGCAGCTGTAGGCCATGAAGCAAAGGAGCGGCACCGTCAGCGGCGCAAGGTGCATGCAAGCAATTCCGCCAGCCATGAGGCGAATGGTCAGCCCTTGGAAGATCGGGTCGGTTAGGATCACGCTCGCCCCCACCGCCGCCGCCAGCGCGGTGAGCAGGATCGCGCGGAAACACACCGTGCCCACCTTTTCTTCGATGGCAACGCGAGCCTTGTTCTCCACGGTTTGTGCGCGGACAGCGGCCGCTGGAAGGTTTGTGGTCGCGGACGAAATACGCCTTGAGCGAGCGAGTCGTGCCGCCGGCAAGGACGCTTCATCGCAACTTCAGCCGGGCGAACAGCAGAACTTTCACCCAGTCGAGGCAGAAAAAATACGCTACACCCACGCCCACGACGCCGAGCAGGATCGAAGGACTGATCGCCGGCATGAGTATGCCGCCCAGCGCAAGCAGCGCGGTGACGCCTAAGCCCAACACCGAACTGCCCACGAGGTAGCGCCCCGGCCGCGACTGCCAGAAATGCCCGCGCTCGCGTAACATATAGACCCCGGCCTGCGAACTGACAATCAGCGTGGCAAAGGTCAGCGTCTGCAATGGCCGCGGGTCCAGCAGCAGGGCATAGTGGCCGTAGAGGAAGACGCCGAGCGAGAACACCAGTTTGAACAAGGCGAGCACCGTGGCGGCCAGTAAAATGCCACGCGTATTCCAACGGTTCGGCTGACGCGAGAATTGCATCCGGTCGGTCGAAATGGACATGGTGAGGAAATCATTGAGGAACAGGATGAGCACCATCAGCAGCGGTGTAAGGGGCCTGTGCAGTGTCACGAGAAAGCCAATGACCAGCAGCGCCATCATCTCGATTTTCTTCACCAGCATGGCGAGCGTGTAGGTGATGATACGCTGGAAAACGCGCCGGCTCGCTTCGATTGCTGGCACCACGCCGCCCAGCCCCGGTGAGGTCAGCACCATCGCCGCCGCCGCCTTCGCTACGTCCGTCGCGTTGGCGACGGCCACGCCCGCCTCCGCCTGACGCAACGCGGGAGCGTCGTTGACACCGTCGCCGCTCATGCCGACCACCGCGCCGCGCTTCTGAAAGGCGCGCACCAGCTTGATCTTGTCTTCCGGGAACACCCCGGCAAACACGCCGCAGTCGAGCGCGTCACCGCCAAGGTCTCCGTGCAGTTTCTCGGACGAACACACGCTCCTTGGAATGCCCACCTGTTCGGCCACGGCGCGCGCCGTGATCGCATTGTCGCCCGTCACCATCACCACGCGCACGCCGGCGTCACGGATGGCGCCCACGACGGCCTTCGAATCGTCCCGCACGGCGTCTTCGAGGCCGAGCAAGCCCACCAACCGCAACACCTTGTCATCACCGGCCGCCACGGCGAGCACCCGCTGCCCACGCGCGACCATGGCTTCGGCCTGCGGTTGCCAGACAGAATCCACCGTGCCAGCCAGTTTCGCGACCACGGCGGGCGCCCCCTTCACATAACGCCGTGAGCCGTGTTCCTCGCGATACACCGCCTCAGCCCGCTTCGCGGCCGGGTCGAAAGGCTTGAAGTCAGTTCGCTCGATGCCGCCATCGTGCCAGCCACGATTGGTGGCGGCCTTGATGATCGCGCCATCCACTGGGTCTTGTCCGGCTGGATCGCTGGCCAGCGCGGCAGCACGCACAAGGTCGCTCTCGGAAAAGCCCGCGGCTGCCCAGAGGGCACTCACCGTGGCCTCGTTGCGCGTCAGTGTCCCGGTTTTGTCACTGCACAACACGGTCATCGAGGCGATGTCATGCAAGGCGCTCAGGCGCGTGATCAACACCCCGCGCTGGGACAGCTCCAGTGATCCCAGCGCGGCGGCGAGCGTGAAGGTGGCGGGCAAAGCCACTGGAATGGAGGCGAGCAGAATGGTGAGCAGCAGGGGTAGGATATATTCGAGCGACATCCCCGCGTGGTGCGCGTAGCCCGTTACGATCACCACCATCGCCGCATTAACCACAAACAAATTCTTCACTACGCCCACAATCTCGTGTTCCTGCCGATTGGCCGATCCAGCCGTGCGGACGAGTTCGGCGGTTTTACCGAAGAAGGTGTGCGCGCCGGTGGCGGTGATTTCACCTGTGGCTTCGCCGCCGCGCACCATTGAGCCGGCGTAAGCGGTTTTGCCCGCCTCGACTGACACGGCTGCCGATTCGCCGGTGAGCGCCGACTGGTCCACCAGCAGCGACCCTTCGTCCATACGCACATCCGCTGGTACTATGGTGCCTTGGCGCAAATGGATGACATCGCCGGGCACCAGTTCCTCGGCCCGGAGCGTGGTCCAGTCACCGTCGCGGCGCACCCGCGCCTCCACGTGCAGTTGCTGGCGCAGGAGCGCCAGCGCCTTCTGCGCGCGGCCTTCCTGCAGCAGACTCAAAAACCCATTCAACACGAGCAGTCCGCCGATCACCGCCGCTTCCACGCGCTCACCGAGGAAGAGCTGGATGATGATCGTCGCTTCGAGAAGCCAGGGGATAGGTGCCCAGAACCGCTTGAAGAACTTCTTCAGCGGGTGGGCCTTTTCCTCAACAACCGAATTGGGGCCGAACTGCTTCAGCAGGGTGTGTGCTTCGGCAGTGGTCAGACCACGGCGGTTGTTGTTGGCTTTGGTTGGAGTCAAACTCTGAGCGGACATACCAATGGTTCCTAAAGGGATACAAGCGTTTTGTCAGCTGGCTGCGATGGCGTCACAAAGTTGGAACTGACTGAATTCGTTTCTGTCAGTTCGACGATAATATTTTTATCAGACTCCGTCGATTATGTTTGTGACCGATACCGGGATTCTGGTTCGCCGTAACCCGCAAGCAGAATACCGCCGGCAACGATGTTCGATGTTAAAAATGTTTTCATGGCATCCTTCATTTCCTGCTACAGTTCTGCCCCTGATCGAAATTTCTGAACAAATTTTAATTCGCCGTTCAGTTCGTTTTAATGTGAGGCTTGCGTGTTCAACCTTCCAACTACGAGCGAACCCTGGCGGTTCCTTTTTGCGCCAATATTTCGCGTTCAGCCTGGAGTAAGGCGTTCAGGGCATTTCGATGGGCGTATCCCTTTTTGTGCCAAAGCGCAAGTGCCCGTTCCATGATTTGATCTTCCAATTGCATACGTTCATCCGATGGCAGGTCTGCCAAGTTGCGAATTGGTTCCGTGGTGGTCTTCATGCCTTTTTATTTCCACGATTGATTAACCTGATGAGCTTGAGTTGAAACCTTGAATCAACCTATCGTAATGAGCGAAACCTGTTCATAATGTTCATCGCGGGCAACTCCGGTGGCATGCGGATCAAGCATTGGTTCGCCATCCACCAAAAACCGGTATTGATGTTGGCCATGACATAACTGCATTTGAATAAACCACCAGCCATCCATCAATCGTTGCATGGGTAGTGGATGCCAATGATTGAAATCGCCCGCGAGTTCAACCAGTTTGGCGCGGGTCGCTGCGCAATAAAAGTTGACCGGCTTGAGCGAGTTTTTCGCGGAATAACGCGCGGTGTCGGGATGATTTTGTGTGATATTCATAAACAGCAGTTTTTCGTACAGGCTTTCTTTCCATTTGTGACTCGTTTTCATTTTGGTTCCTCATGTCATTTATTTTGGAAATCCATTCGTTTGTCTTGTGGGAGAAGTGAAATCAGCGGCGGATTGTCAGCGGCCGGCACCCCCAAATGACTGCTGGCAAGCTGCTTCGTCGGCCGGCTCTGCTGATCTTTCGATTTTGGCATAAGCAATTCTCTGTTTTGTCAGGAGGATGCACTGTTGGTGGAACTGGTCACCGCTCCGGGCTGTGAATCGTCCGAACTAATTGACCATCTGAAGATTAAGGCTGCCTGAAAGCTGAATTAAAATTTGCCCCGAACAAAAGTGGTGAAAGTTTCTGAATGAATTTTAATCAAGCATTTACGCCCTTTTAATCAACGTTTGGTCTATTCCTTTGTCGAAGTTACATCGTTTATGCGAATCCTGCTGGTGGAAGACGAAAAGAAAGTGGCCGACATCATCGTGCGCGGCCTCAAGGCGGAGCGCTATGCCGTGGATGTTTCCCATGATGGCCAAAGCGGCTGGGAAACCGCCAATGCCTATAATTACGACCTCATCATTCTGGATTTGATGCTGCCCGGACTGACCGGCACGGAGATTCTTGAAAAAGTCCGGCGCAAAAATCAGCAGGTGCCGATCCTGATCCTCACTGCGCGCGACGGCATGGCCGACAAAATCAAGAATTTTGAAACAGGCGCGGACGACTATCTCACCAAGCCGTTTGCCTTCGCCGAACTGCTCCTGCGGGTGAAGGCATTGTTGCGGCGCGGGCCGGTCAACCGCTCCAGCGTGCTGCGCGTGGGCGATCTGGAAATTGACCGCCTGTCGCAAAACGTCAAACGCGCCGGGAAAAAAATCGAACTCACCGCCAAGGAATACTCGCTGCTCGAATATCTGGCGACGCATCCGGGCCGCGTTTTTTCACGCACCATGATCATTGAACACGTCTGGGATCAAAGTTTTCAGGGATTGACCAACATCGTGGATGTCTATGTGCGGCATTTGCGGGAAAAAGTGGACGACGCGTTTCCCGTCAAACTGCTGCGCACCGTGCGCGGCGTCGGCTACAGCTTGAACGACGAGACGCAGGCATGAACACACGCTCCATCAGCTTCCGGTTGGTCGCCTGGTATGCCGGTTTGCTCGCCGTGATTTTTTTGCTGCTGTGCGCGCTGTTGTATCTCGACCTGCGGCATTTTTTGGAAAACGACCTGCGCCAGTCGCAGTCGCGGCGGGCGCGCCAGATTGCCAACACCTTGCTCGTGCATGTCAAACAAACCGGCGAGCCTTTTGTCGCCCATCAAACGGCTGACTGGTATGACCCGGATATCAACGACCGTTTCATCCGCATCACCCGCGCCGATGGCACGCTGGTTTATGTTTCCGCCGCGCCCAAAGACGGCAGTTTCGATCCGGCGGAAATTCCCATTTTCCCGCCGTCGTCGAAGACGGAATCTTCGCACATCCAGAAATTGTCGGGCGGCAACACCCTGCTCATCGCCGCGCTGAATTTCAAATCCTCCGGCAATCCCGATTACGTTGTGGAATTTGGCGCCTTGCTCGATCCGGTGGAAACGATGCTCAACCACTTGTTTTTGCAACTTGCTCTGGGTTTGCCGCTGGCGGTCGTCATTATCGCGGTTGGCGGCTATCTGCTGGTGCGGCGGGCCTTGACGCCGGTCGAACAAATCACGCGCGCCGCCGAGCGAATCACACAGTTCAATTTAAGCGAACGTTTGCCAGTCTCAAGCACCGGCGATGAATTGGAGCGATTGTCCGTTTCGCTCAACCGCATGATTACGCGGCTGGACGACGCTTTTCAAAATTCAAAACGGTTTGTCGCCGACGCCTCGCACGAGTTGCGCACGCCGCTCACAATTCTACGCGGCGAACTGGAAAATATGGCGGAAGACCCGCGGTTTGATTCTGAATTGCGCGACCGCGCCGGCAGCCTGTTGGAGGAAGCCGCGCATTTGGGCAGAATCGTGGAACAATTGTTCACGCTTTCCCGGCTCGACGCCGGTGAAGCACAAACGGAATGGACACGTTTCGATTTGAGCGAACTGGCCAAAACGACCACCGACCAGATGAGCCTGCTGGCTGAGGATAAGGAAATTTCCATCGCCTGCGACGCGAATCGGCCGATTTTGGTCGAAGGCGACCGCGCGCGACTCAAGCAGGTGGTGGTGAACCTGCTCGACAACGCGATCAAATACACGCCCGCAAAGGGTACGATTCAACTGCGTGTCCTCGCCGTGAACGGCCACGCAATTTTGGAAGTCGCAGACAACGGCGTCGGTATTCCATCGGACGCGCTGCCGCATGTCTTCGAGCGATTTTACCGCGTGGATCAAACACGTGCCGACGGTTCCGAAAGCGCCGGACTCGGCCTGTCCATTGTCAAATCCATTTGCACTGCGCACGGCGCGGAAGTGGAAGCGCAAAGCGCCGTTGGCAGCGGCAGTTGTTTTCGCGTCAAGCTGCCTTTGTCCGAAAACTGAAAAATCTTCCATCCATCCATGAAATTCAAAATTTCAGATCTCAGATTTGACCTCAAAACCGGTCTGTTGGGAACTTTGGCCGTGGTTTTCATCATTGGCCTCGGCGTGTTGTGGGCCGTGCATCACGCGCGCGCGCAAGCTCCCGCGGGTGCTGATTTGACCGGTACGCCGACAGCGGGCGTGGCGAAAGTCACGCGCGAAGACCTTTACAAGGAAGTGACCGCTCCGGCGGAATTCCGTCCCTATGTGGAAGCCGAACTGCACGCAAAGGTCTCCGGCTACGTCAGCCAGATGAACGTGGACTTCGGCGACAAAGTCAAGGGCCGGCGAGCTTTTGGCCACGCTCGAAGTGCCGGAATTGCATGACGAATTGGACAGTGCGCGCGCTGCTGAGCAAAAAGCCGAGGCGGATTACACCAACGCGAACCTGATTTACACGCGGCTGCTGGCGGTCAACAAAGACCATCCCAATCTCGTGGCCCAACAAGACCTCGACACCGCCCAGGCCAATAACTTGACCACCGCCGCCGCCATTGCCGCCGCCAAAGCCGAGGTGGAAAAATACCGGACGCTCGTCAGCTACACGCAAATCACCGCGCCCTTCGATGGCGTCGTCACCCACCGTTACGCCGATCCGGGCGCGCTCATCCAGGCCGGCACGTCGTCCGACAAGCAATCGCTGCCGCTTGTGCGCGTTTCCGACAACTACCGGCTGCGGCTGGATTTTCCGGTGGACTGTTGATTACGTGAAGGACGTCCAAGTGGGCGATCCGGTTGAAGTGCGTGTTGAGTCGCTGGGCGCTAAAACCTTCACTGGCAGCATCACACGTTTTACCCGCGATGTGGACGACAACACCCGGAAAATGACGACGGAAATTGAAGTGCCGAATCCCAATCTGGAACTGGTTCCGGGCATGTATGCCACCGTCGTCTTGAAGGTTGAAAAACGTCCCAACGCACTGGCTGTTCCCATCGAAGCGGTGGCCGGCGGAGAGACGCCGACGGTATTATGTCGTCAACCAGAACCATCAAATTGAGGAGCGCACCGTCACGCTGGGCTTGGAAACGCCGGACAAATATGAAGTCCTTTCCGGCCTGCACGAGGGCGATTTGGTGGTGATCGGCAACCGTTCGGGATTTCAGGCCGGTCAGGAAGTCGAACCGAAGCTCATCCAGCTTTCCCTGCGCGATGAAAATTGAAATCGAACCATTCCACGACCGTGCGCGTTTTTCTCCATCAATCATTTTCATGCGGCTCAAAAAATGTTCGAGCCCAGTGAAACCGGCTCACCGCTTTTTTGGATACAACGTCCACCGGAAAATTTCGACGCCAGTGAGAATATTTTGAATACATGAATGCTGTTTTAACTTCCGAGCAGTTGGAAATTCTACGGCGGCTGGATGCCTGCACGCTGGCCAATGCCATCGAAACTTTTCACGAGCGGCTGCGCAATGAAGGCTTTGCCGACGACTCGGTGCGTTGCTTGCTTCCCACAGTTTCCGCCGATGCTCGGTTACGCGGCCACCGTCAAGATTCGCGGTTCCGCGCCGCCGACCGCCGACCGCCGTTATCCTGACCGGACCGATTGGTGGGATTACATCCTTTCACTGCCCGCGCCGCGCGTGGTCGTGGTGCAGGATGTGGCCACGAAGGTCGGCCTCGGTTCACTGCTGGGCGTGGTGCATGTCAACATTCTGCGCGCGCTCGGCTGTGCGGGCGCGGTGACCAATGGCGCGGTGCGCGATCTGCCGGCGGCGGAGAAACTGGGTTTTCAACTTTTTGCCGGAAGCGTTTCCGTCTCGCACGCTTACGTTCACATTGTTGAATTTGGCACGCCCGTTGAAATCGGCGGGCTGAAAATTCAATCCGGCGACTTGCTCCACGGCGATTTGCACGGCGTGCAGTCCATTCCGGCCGACATCGCCGGAAGAATTCCGAAGGTGGCGGCGGCAATCATCGCGCACGAACAGGAATTGATCGCGCTTTGCCAGTCAAAGGATTTCTCGGTTGAAAAATTGCGCGTCGCCATCGCCAAAGACCGGCCCTGAACTCATTTCAATTTCATGTCCCGCTTCGCCATCCGTCTGCCCTATCTCATCATTGTCATCTGCCTCATCACCTGCGTCGTCGGCGTGACGAGTCTCGTGCGAATGCCGGTGGATTTGTTTCCGCCGATCAAAATCCCCGTCGTGGTCGTCGCCACGTTCTTCAACGGCATGCCGCCGGAGCAGATTGAAACCGACATCACCGGACGCTTCGAGCGTTTCTTCACGCTCGCCAGCGGCGTGGACCACATGGAATCGCGCTCGCTGCCGGGCGTGAGTCTGATCAAAATTTATTTTCAACCGGGTTTCAACGCCGATTCGGCGGTCACCAGCATCGCCAACCTCGCGATGGCCGATCTGCGGCGGCTGCCGCCCGGCACGCTGCCGCCGGTCGTTTTGAAATTCGATGCCTCCAGCCTGCCGGTTTGTCTGATTACGCTGAAAGGCCAGGGTTTGACCGAAGCCAAGCTGCGCGACCTCGGCCAGTTCGACGTGCGCGACCAGGTCGCCAATGTGCCTGGCGCGTCAGTGCCCATGCCGTTCGGCGGACGCTACCGGCAAATTATGGTCTATGTGGATCCGCTCAAGCTCGAAGCGCTTCAGTTGAGCGTCATGGATGTCGTCCGTACGGTAAACAATGCAAATCTCATCCTGCCCGCAGGGGACGTGAAGATTGGCCCTTACGACTACAATCTTTATGTCAACAGCCAGATCAACGACATGAAGGACCTCAACCAGGTGCCGTTGAAAACCATCAATAACACCCCGGTGGTCGTCGGCGATGTCGGCCACGCGGTGGACGGTTCGGAAATCCAATACAACGTCGTGCGCGTGGACGGACAGCCGTCGGTCTATCTGCCGGTGCTCAAACAGGGCGGCGACGCGAACACCATCGAGGTCGTGGATGGCATCAAGCATTCCATTGCCCGCCTGTTCGACATGCCCAAACAGCTCGTGACGAAAGTGGTCTTCGACCAGTCCGTCTTCGTGCGCAACGCCATTGACAATCTGGTCCACGAAGGCGTGATCGGCCTTGTGCTGACGGGCGTGATGATTTTGGTTTTCCTCGGCAGCATGAGGGCCACCGTCGCGGTGTTTCTCTCAATCCCGCTGTCCGCGCTCGCCGCGTTCATCGCCTTGTCCATCGGCAACAGCACCGTCAACGCGATGATTCTCGGAGGGCTGGCGCTGGCGTTTTCCCGGCTGATTGACAACTCCGTCGTCGTGCTCGAAAACATTTTCCGCCACATGGAGATGGGAGAACCGCCGGAAGTCGCCGCCGAGCGCGGGGGGCGCGAAGTCGCGCTGCCGGTGCTGGCGGCGACGTTGACGACCGTCATCGTTTTCTTCCCGGTCACTTTTCTCTACGGCGTGAGCAAATTCTTGTTCACGGCGCTTGCGCTGGCGGTGATCCTTTCGCTGTTCGCCTCGTATCTGGTCGCGATGACGGTGGTGCCATTGTTCTGCGCCAAGCTCATCAAAGGCCATCGCGGCCACGATGAGGGTGAAATCGCCGCGCCAAAAAATTGGGGCGCGCGTTTCAACCGCTGGTTCAACCACTGGTTCAGGCGGATGCTTGACCGTTACGAAGGTCTTCTGAGCCTGGCGCTGCTGCGGCCGCTGGCGACGGTGCTGGGCATCACGGGCATCTTCATTTTGAGCCTCGGCCTTTATCCGCTGATCGGCGAGGCGTATTTCCCGCGCACCGATCCCGGCCAGTTTGTCATCAATCTCAAGGCTCCGACCGGCACGCGCATCGAAATCACCGACCAGTTGGTGCAAAAGGTGGAGCAGATCGTTCGCGACGTCGTTCCACCGAAAGACTTGAAAATCATCGTCTCCAACATCGGCGTCCAGGCGGGTTTTTCCTCGATCTACACGCCCAACTCCGGTCCGCACACGGCTTTTGTTCAGGTGGGTCTCAACGCCGGTCATCATTTGAGCAGCTTTCAATACATGGACCTGGTGCGGGCGCGGCTGAAAAAGGAACTGCCGCAGGTCGCCGCCTATTTCCAGACCGGCGGCCTGGTGGACGCGATTCTCAATCTGGGCATGCCCGCGCCGCTTGATGTCCAGGTGACTGGCATGGACATGCAAAAAACACATCAAATCGCCACCGAGATCGCCAAAAAAGCGCGGGCGCTGCCGGGCGTCAGCGACGTGCTGGTGCCGCAGGATGTGGATTATCCGGCATTGCAGCTGAACATTGACCGGCTCCGCGCCAGCGAACTCGGCCTGGACGAGAAGGAAGTCGTCGGCAACGTCATCACCGCCCTGACCTCCGACTTGATGATTGCGCCCAGCTATTGGGTGGATCCCAAAAGCGGCAACGATTATTTCCTGACCGTCCAGTATCCGGAAAACATCGTAAAAAGCCTTTCCGACCTCGCTTCGGTTCCACTGCGGGGCGCGAATTCGATGTTGCCGACCCGCCTCGACACCGTAAGCCATATCACGCACATGGATTCGCCCACTGAGGTGGATCATTACCAGCTCTTGCGCGTCATGGATGTTTATGTCGCGCCGTCCGGCGAAGACCTTGGCAAGGTCTTGAAGGGTGTCCAAAAAATTGTTGGTGATCTGAAACTGCCCTCCAACGTCCGCATCGTCGTGCGCGGCTCGGCGCATGCCATGCAAGTTTCCTTTCGCAGTTTCGGCCTGGGACTGATTCTGGCGACCGTGCTGGTTTATTTGATTCTCGTCGCGCAATTCAAATCGTTCCTTGACCCGCTGCTGATTTTGCTGGCCGTGCCGACCGGCTTGACCGGCGTGTTGATCATCCTGTTTGCCACCGGCACCACGCTCAACGTCATGTCGTTGATGGGTGTGGTGATGATGGTCGGCATCGTGGTGTCCAACAGCATCCTCATCGTCGAATTCACCCGACGGCTGCGCGAGGAAGGCCGGCCATTGCGCGAAGCCGTCTCACTCGCCTGCCGCGTACGTTTGCGTCCCGTGTTGATGACTTCGCTCGCCACGTTGATTGGTTTGATTCCGCTGGCGACCAAGCTCGGCACCGGCAGCGAAGCCTATGCGCCGTTGGCACGGGCCATTATCGGCGGCCTCGGCGTTTCAGTCGTGCTGACGGTTTTCATCGTGCCAGCGGCATATTTTATTCTTTACCGACGCCAAGAAACGGTGGTGAAAGATTCCGCGGACGCATCGAACGCGAATTTGCATTGAAACATTTCCAAATGAAACGAACCATTCTGGCTCTGACCTTTTGTGTTTCGTTTGCCGGCAACATTTTGGCGGACGGAACCACCAACGCGCCGCCCCTTTTGACTTTGGCCGATGCGCAGAAATTGGCTTTGCGAAACCATCCGCAAATTGCGGCGGCCAATTATCGCGCGCTTGCCGCGCAGGAAGTGGAGAAGGAAACCCGTTCCGGATATTTTCCAAACGTGAATCTTTACGCGGACGCTGTCGGCGCAAATGCGGAAGGCACGCGCGTCATGGCCGGCGGTTTGAATAATCCGAGCATTTACGACCGCGACGCCGGCGGCCTGGAAGTCAGCCAGCTTATCACCGATTTCGGGCGCACGGCCAATCTCACGGCCAGTTCCAAACTTCAGGCGCAGGCGGAAAACCAAAACGCCAACGCCACGCGCGAACAGGTTTTACTGCAAGTCAACGTCAGTTACTTCGGCACGCTGGAAGCGCAGGCCGTCCTGCACGTCGCGCAGCAAACCGTGGACACGCGCCAATTGCTGCTCGATCAGGTGAGCCTGCTCGCGTCCAACAAGCTCAAGTCCGAACTGGACGTGAGTTTTGCGCGTGTCGCCGTTCAGGAAAGCGAATTGCTGCTGCAGAAAGCGCAGAACGACGCGGACGACGCGATGACCTCGCTCTCAACGGCACTGGGCTATCGTGAGCCGCGGCCGTTTCAACTCGCCGAGTCCTCGCCGTTCGCCCTGGCCAACACGAACGACGTTTCCCAGTTGGTGGAGACCGCCCTGGCGGAACGGCCGGAATTATTAAGCCTCCGCAACGAACACGACGCCGCGTTGCGGTTTGCGAAATCGGAACGCGATTCGCGGCTGCCGTCCGTTTCTGCCGTTGGCGTGGCCGGCGCCGCGCCGGACCATGACAGTCATTTGCCGGACAATTACGCGGCGGGCGGCATCCAATTGAGCCTGCCGCTGTTTGCTGGCGGATTTTATGTGGCGCGCCAGCACGCGGCTGAATTGAAGGCGCAAGCGGAGAACGAACTCGTGCGCGCGTTGGAAGACAACATTGTACGCGATGTCCATATCGCCTGGTTGGATGTGAACAATGCGCTGGAGCAGCTTCGCACCACGGAACAATTGGTCCAAAATGCCGCCGAGGCCTACGATCTGGCCGAGGCGCGTTACAAAATCGGCAGCAGCTCCATTGTGGAATTGAGCCAGGCACAGTTGAGCCTCACTTCGGCGCAGATCGCCGACGCCAACGCGCGTTACAATGTTCTCATCCAACAGGCCAATCTGGATTATCAGACCGGCGCGCTGCACTGACAAAAATCATTCCAATTTGAGCCCTACGGTCGGTCAGATGCGCCGGCTGGCCCGCCGCAGCGTGGTTTGCCAGTTGGCATCCTTTTCCCCCGCCCTGCCGGTCGCGGTTGCAACACTTCCTCTTACCCCGGAGGTATTACAAAATCGTAACATTCTGAAATCCGGCGGCAAATCGTGCGTGCCCAAGCCGCCCGTGTTGTTGCGTCCTTCTTTCCCCGGTGAAATTTCTCCAAAAACTTGTTGCGCAGAGCCGTTTAACTGTTACACTTCGCGTCCGCTTATTAGAAATTGAAGCGACAAATGTAACTAAACCATTAACAGACAATTGTTCTTTGTATGGCTGCCCAACGCATCCGAATCCGCCTCAAGGCCTATGACCATCGCGTCATAGACCAGTCCGCCCGCGAAATCGCCGACACCGTCAAACGCACCGGCGCGCGCGTCGCCGGACCCATTCCGCTGCCGACCCGCATCGAGCGCTTCACCGTACTGCGCTCGCCGCACTCGGACAAGAAATCGCAGGAAACCTTTGAGCAACGCACGCACAAACGGCTCATTGACATCATTGAGCCGACCGCCAAAACCGTGGACGAATTGAAGAAGCTCAATTTGCCCGCCGGCGTGGACATCACCATCAAGATTTAAGGAGAACTGCCATGCCACTCGGACTTTTAGGAAAAAAACTCGGCAGCACGCGCGTCTATAACGCGAGCGGCGTGTTGATTCCCGTGACCGTCGTTCTCGCCGGCCCCAACCGCGTGCTGCAGGTGAAAACCCAGGCGGGCAAGGACGGCTACAATGCCGTTCAACTCGGCTTCGACGACCAGAAGGAACAGCGCGTGACGAAACCGCTGCTCGGGCACATCAAAAAACACAACGGCGCGGCGGTCAAACGCATCAGCGAATTCCGCAACTTCTCCAGGGAAGTGAAACCGGGCGACGTGGTGGGTCCGGCGCTGTTCGCCCCCGGCGATTTTGTGGATGCCATCGGCATCACGAAAGGCCGCGGCTTTGAAGGTGTCATGAAACGCCACGGTTTTCGTGGCGGCCCTTCGTCGCACGGGCAAAAAGGCTGGGGCCGCCGCGTCGGTGCGATTGGCAATCGCCTGTTTCCCGGCACGGTCATGCGCGGCCAGAAAATGCCCGGCCACATGGGCCAGGTCCAGCGCACGACGCAAAACCTGGAAGTGATTCAAGTGCGCGAGGCGGACAATTTGTTGCTCATCAAAGGCGCGATTCCCGGCTCGGAGGGCGATTACGTCGTCATCCGTGAATCGAAGAAACGGCCCAAGGGCTGGAAACCGCCGGTGAGCGTCGCGCCGATGAAACGGAAGGGCGCCGAAGCCAGGAAAGCCGAACCCAAGCCCGCGGAGGCCAAATAATAATCAACGGGTGGGGACGGCCTGCCGGTCGTCCGCGGCCACGCAACCGCGCGGCCCTGCCACGAAATGCCATGAAGATTGCCATCAAGAACATCGAAGGGAAGAACCAGGGCGAACTCGAAGTGAAGTTCCCGCTGGTTGAAGGCGGGAAAGGCACGCAAGCCGTGCATGACGTCGTCACGGCTTATCAGGCCGCGCAGCGTAGCGGCACGGCCTGCACCAAAAACGTCGGCGATGTCGCCGGCACGAATAAAAAGCCGTGGCGGCAGAAAGGCACCGGCCGCGCCCGCGCCGGTTCGTTTCAATCGCCGTTGTGGCGCGGGGGTGGCGTGGTCTTCGGCCCGAGGCCTCGCGATTTCGGTAAAAAAGTTTCCAAAAAAACCCGCGCGCTGGCGTTGCGCAAGGCGTTGAGCGAGCGACTCAAGGCCGGCGACGTGGTGGTGGTGGACCAGTTGAAGCTCACTTCGCCAAAGACGAAGGAGTTTGCCAGTTTGATGTCCGCGTTGGATTTGAAAGGCCAGACGCTGATTGTATCGGCAGGCATGGACAAAAATCTCACGCTCGCGGCGCGCAACATTCCAGACATTGCGCTGACGACCTGCGATTCGCTGAACACCTATGACGTGTTGCGCCCGGACAAATTGTTGTTCACGAAGGATGCCTTTGAAAAAGTGGAGCAGCATCTGGCAAAAGACTGACGAACTATGAACTCTTTTGAAGTCATCAAAACCGTCCGGCTCACGGAAAAAGGCACGCGCCAGGGCGAAAAATACAATCAATACACCGTCGTGGCCGACCGCCGTGCGAACAAGGCGGACATCCGTCAGGCGGTGCAGGAACTATTCAAGGTCAAGGTCACCAAGGTGAACACCTTGAACGTTCGCGGCAAATTGCGCCGCCAGCGCACGCACCAGGCCGGCCAGGCGCCGAGCTGGAAAAAGGCCATCGTGACGTTGAAGGACGGCGACAAGATTGTTTTGACGTAGCTTGGATTAGACGCGGGGGCAGTCTGCAATATGCGCGACTGACCCCTTTATTTTATTATATTTGTAAGATGGGAAACCAATTCTCCATTACTCGCGCAGCAGCAATGAAGGAGCGGCGCGACAAAACGTGAAATCTTATCAGTATCAGCGTTCATTGAAAGGGAATTCGTCATGAATAAATTTCTTCTTGTCATCGCCGTTCTCATTTCCTCTCTGCTTTCTTGCGGAGCGGCACCGGGGCATCAGAAAATGGTTGTCATCGCCCCTCATCCCGATGACGCAGAAGCATCCTGCGGCGGATTGATCGCAAATGCCGTATCTGCCGGCGATAGCGTTGTCATCCTCACCATGACCGGCGGCGAACTCGGCATCGGGGGAAAATCCAAGGAAGAAGCGCGCGCGCTTCGCGCCGTCGAAGCGACCAACGCCGCCTCCGTTCTAGGTGCGACCGTCGAGTTCTTCGGAGCGATTGATGGATCGCTTGCGGTTGATTCCGCTAGCACCACCAATCTGACGGAATTTCTGCTGCGAATCAATCCGGACATCGTGCTTGCGCCGTGGCCTCTCGATGTCCATCCAGATCATCAGGCATCCGGACTCCTTGCTTGGCGCGTGTTCCAGGACAGGCGTTTCGACTTTGATCTCTATTTTTACGAAACCTGCAACAGCCCGCATACGAAATCGTTTAACTTTGTTCCGACGGACTATGTCGATATTACCGACGTGATGAAGAAGAAGCAGGAGGCGCTCTACCAGCAAAAATCGCAAGGCCCTGCGGATTGGTGGGGAATGTACGAGCATATGGCGATTGTGAACGGATATGCGGCAGATGTTCCGTATGCGGAAGGATACATAAAGGCGCGAACGTTTTCCGGCATGGGAGGACGTCCTGGCGTTGTCGGTAAGACGCTGCCAAGAAAGAAGTGAGAATGGGGCGAGGTGGATTTGCGTTCCGGCGTGAGCGACGAACAAGCAGTTGAGAGCAAGGTATTATAACGCGGAGCGACCGCAAAGCGCGTTGGGGGTAGCCAACAAATCAGGCAACTCGCTACTGGCATTTAGCGCTGCCATGAACGGGTCGGTTCCTTGTATTATAGTATTTTCCCATTTCATCTTAATGGGTCGTCAGCGACCCGCTTGAACGACGGTTAACTCAAATGACGGATCATTTCTACCACTCATTTCAGAATTACGCCAATAAATTGGTTGCGACATTTTGACATGTCCGACTTACGAATTTTATTCGTTCCACTAACGCAATTGTGGTTTCGTGGCCTGTCAGGATTTGAATCTTGGAAGAGAGAAAACCGCAGATTCGGCCATTGAGCAAATCAGGGCTTCAACCAAGCCGCGCGCAATCAACAACGCATTGATTCCCAGTGTATTCCGCCAATAACTTGCAAATTGCCGCCGGTTCGCTTTCCATGTAGCCGGCATGTGGCAACGGAGTTGTTTGATTCTAATCATCGGGACGGCACTGGCAGGCCAGGCATTGGCCGGCCCGGAGCCGGCCGAGGTGAACCTGGACTATGTGGCCAAACGGGCTTTGGAGCGCGCGCATCATCCATTCCACTCACCCCGCGCGGATTTGCCGAAGGTGCTGCGGCAGGACAATCTTGATTACGACAAATACCGGGAGATCGAGTTCCGCCATGAGAAGGCGCTGTGGGCGTCCGAAGGGTTGCCGTTTCGGGTCGAATTTTTCCATCCGGGATATTTGTATCAGGAACCGGTGCATGTGAATGAATTCACCGCGACGCACGTGCAGCCGATCCGCTTTGTGCAGGACTTTTTCAATTACCGCTCCCTGAACATTCAAAAACAGATCCCGTCGGACACGGGCTATGCGGGATTCCGGCTGTTGAACCAGTTGAATGAAACGAACAAATGGGACGAACTCGGTGCGTTTCTCGGCGCAAGCTACTTCCGGCTGCTGGGCAAGGACCAGAGTTACGGACCCTCCGCACGCGGGCTGGCGCTGGATTGCGGCGAAACGGACCGGCCCGAGGAATTTCCCATCTTCACCGACTGGTGGCTGGGTAAGCCGCAAAAGGACGACACGGCATTGACCTTGTACGCCATCCTCGACAGCGTACGGTGCACGGGTGCGTATGAATTCCACATCCACCCCGGCAAAACAACGGTGGTGGACGTGACCGCAGAGATCTTCGTCCGGGAAACCAACACGGTACTGGCGGTAAACCCGGCATCCAAGCCGATCAAAACCATTGGGCTGGCCCCGCTGACGAGCATGTTCTGGCTCGGCAAAAACTCCGAGCGCAAGTTCGACGATTATCGCCCGGAGGTCCATGACAGCGATGGCTTGCTGGTGTACATGGACAATGGCGAAATTCTCTGGCGTCCGCTCGACAATCCGCCGGTGATGCGCCACCAGATTTTCCATGCGCCGGACATTCGCGGTTTCGGGTTGTTTCAGCGCGAGCGCTCGTTCGCGGCGTACCAGGATACTTTCAACCTCGATCAACTCGTGCCGAGCATGTGGGTCGAGCCGCACGGCAATTGGGGCGATGGCGATTTACACCTCGTTGAATTGAGCGCGGGCTACGAAGGCCTGGACAACATCGTCGCGTTTTGGGATCCGAAGGACAAGCCCGCGCCACTGCAACCCTATCGCTTCAATTACGCGATCCGCTGGCAAAGCGGCGGGGTGGACTTGAAGCTCTCGGAAAACCGGGTCATTTCCACGCGCGTCGGCCTCGACTCGCATTTCCCGAACGCCCGGCAATTTGTCATTGACTTTGCCGGGCCAAAACTGGATGCCGTGCCGGAAAATAAGCCGCCGCTGGCCATCGCCAATTGCAGCACCAACGCCGCGATTATGGACAATCTCGTCATCCGCAACCCGTTTCTCAACGCCTGGCGGGTCATCCTGAAAATGCAGCCCAAGCCCGGCAATGCCGATCCGGTGAATCTCCGGTGCACGCTGCAAACGGGAACCAACATTTTAAGCGAGACATGGACGTATCAATGGAATCCGCAGTGATCGGCGCGGCCGGCCAACTGGCGGGCCGTCCGTTGGAAGAGTGGAACGCCGCTTATGTGAAAGTGGAAAATTATTTCCATGCGCTACGCGTGCGCAACAAGGCGTTGCTCGGCCAGCTTGTCCTCCGTGTGCTCGAGCGCGCCATGCGCCGCGCCCCCGCCGAGCCAAGCCGCTCCGCCACCGAACTTGCCGCCGAGGAAATGGACCGCCTGGTGATTGAATGGTTTGCCGCCGTGCTTCAGGAATCGCCCGCGAACGCCGATCAAATGCTGACAACCCGCGGCCGGCTGGCGTTGTTGCTCGCCGACATGCCCGGCCGCTGGCAGGAACAATTTCTGCGGCCGGGTCCGTGGCCGCAGGAATTCGTCGGGGCCATGCGCGAAACCTACTTCCGCGCCGGGCCGGATTTTCAACTCTCCAAAATGGCGCCGCGTTCGCTCGATCTCGGCCCGATTACGACACTGACCAATCTGGGGCGGCTGCCTTATTTCAAAATGACGCTGGTCTGGATATTGTTTGGGCTGCTGCTGGTGGTCGTTTTCATCCTTACCCACTGAACCATGCCGGCCCCAAGCCCATCGCCGCCGTCCGGCGCCTTTCCCCTGCCCCGCGTCCAGCATGGCTGGCGGCTGTTCATTTTTTATTCATCCGCCGTGTTGCTGACGGGGCTGGTCTCCATGCTGTTTGCGGATTTGCTCTGGCGCACCGGCTGGTCTGCCTCCCGCACGGTGTTGCTGGTTTTGTTTGTGATTTTGTTTTTGTTCGCCGCCATCGGCTGCATGCACGGAATCTATGGGTTCGTGTTGCGGACGTTTGGCACCCGGTGGCGCATCACGCGGCTCGCGGATTACCGCGCGCAAAGCATCGCCGGCACGAGCACTGCGATTGTCTTCCCCATCTGCAACGAAAACACGGTCCGCGTTTATGAAGGACTGCGCGCCACTTATGAATCGCTCGAACGAACCGGCGAACTCGAACGGTTTGACTTCTTCATCCTGAGCGACTCGACGGTTCCGGACAAATGGGTTGAGGAGGAGCGGCGCTGGTGTGATTTGGTCCGCGAACTCGACGCGCTCGGTCGCATTTACTTCCGCCGCCGCCTGAACAACGAGGCCGGCAAGAGCGGCAACGTGCGCGACTTCCTCAATGCCTGGGGCCGCCGTTACCGCTACTTCATGGTGTGCGACGCCGACAGTGTCATGCGCGGCGAGACGGTGGTGGATTTGGTGAAATTGATGGAGGCGCATCCGGGCGTCGGGCTGATCCAAACGGTGCCGGCGCTGGTGAACGCCGAATCGCTCTTCGGCCGCATCCAGCAATTCGCCAACCGCCTTTACGCGCCCGTGTTTATCGCCGGATTGAATTATTGGGCGCTCGATGTTGGAAATTACTGGGGGCACAACGCCCTCATCCGCACTGAGCCGTTCATGCAGTATTGCGACCTCCCGCAATTGCCCGGACGCCGGCCGTTTGGCGGCCAGATTCTCAGCCACGATTTTGTCGAAGCGGCATTGTTGTCGCGGGAAAATTGGGGAATCTGGTTTGCCTATGACCTGGAAGGCAGCTACGAAGAAGCGCCTCAGTCGATCATCGAAAACGCGCGGCGCGAACGCCGCTGGTGCCAGGGCAATTTGCAGCACGGCCTGGTGCTTTTTGCGAAGGGACTGCGCGGCGTGAGCCGGTTGCATTTGATGCTGGGCATCTGCGGTTACCTGGCCGGGCCGCTGTGGCTGCTGTTTTTAATCACGTTCAACTGGATTCACTGGTACCAAAAAAACACCGGCCTGTCGGACATCACCCTGCCGGCGTTCAATCCCTATCTCGCTAATTGGAGCGGCACGGCGCACGCCCTGCTCGTCTTCGTGATTTGCATGGTCGTCATCATGCTGCCGAAGGCGCTCGCGCTCGTTGACCTCGCGTTCGACGGGCAACGCCGGCGCGCGTTCGGCGGTCTGGCGCGCACCACGTTGGGCGTCGTCGGCGAAACCGTTTTCTCCACGTTGCACGCGCCGCTCCTGATGCTCTGGCATACGCACTTCGTCGTCACCAACCTGTTCGGCGTCAGCGTGGGCTGGGGACCTCAAAAACGCGCCGCGGATGGCGTGGCCTGGGTCTCCGCCGTCCGGCGGCATTGGTGGCACGCGCTGGTGGGACTGGTTTGGGGCGTGTTCATGTGGCAGCTCGACCGGACGTTGTTCTGGTGGTTCACGCCCGTGCTCGCCGGAATGTTGCTTGCCATCCCGTTGAGCGTGTTCACCAGCCGGCGCAGTCTGGGCGCGCGGGTGCGTAAAATGGATTTGTTCCTGACGCCGGAAGAAACCGCGCCGCCGCCGGAACTGGTCGCCTTGCGCGCGCGCATGAAGGTGCATGAACTCACCGAAGACCCCACCCCGCCCCATCCGCACGCGGGCCTGACCGAAGCCGTGCTCGACCCGTACGTAAATGCCATCCACGTTTCACTCCTGCGCGAGAAGCAGCTCAACCCGGTTTATGCCGAACAACTCGCCAGGCTCGGTGTCGGAAGCGGGGAAGTCCGTGCGTTGGCCGAAAAATTGCTGGCCCGAGGCCCGGATAAACTGACCGTTGCGGAACGGCTCCTCATCATGGCGGACGCGCACGCGCTGGTGTGGCTGCACCAGCAGGCGTGGTTGCGGCCCGACGAATCCCTCGCGCCGTGGTGGAAAGCCATGATTCGCGAATTCAGTTGGCGGGAGACTTGAGATTCGCCGCCGCGCCCTGCGCCTGCAATTTTGCCTTGATCCTGGCGTCGTCGGGTTTGAGCCGCAACGCCGCCCGGTAACACTCCACCGCCTCGGCTATCCGGCCCAACCGCACCAGGGTATCCCCCAGGTTCGCATAAATCTGCGGGCTGTCGGGCGTAAGGCGGAGCGCTTCGCGATAATGTTGCTCGGCTTCGTCAAACCGGTGTTGGATGAACAAAGCCGTGGCCAGATTGTTGTGCGCGCTGGCGGAATCCGGGTTCAGTTTCAGCGCCGCGTCAAAATTGGTAATGGCTTCGGCGAACTGCTGCTTCGCCGTCAGCGCAAAACCCAGATTATCCAGAATGTCAGCCTGGTCCGGAGTGATTTGCAGGGCGCGGCGATAATCAGCGATGGCATTGTCCCAGTCGCCAAGTTTGGCAAAGGCGTTGCCCAAATTATATAAAACGTCGGAATCATCCGGATTCATTCGCAAGGCTCGACGGAAGAGGTCCATCGCCTCCGCGATTTGCCCTCTTTTCGACAACCAGGTGCCGAGATTGACGCAGGCAACGTAATTGTTTTTCGTCACCGCCAGCGCATGCCGAAAAAAGGTCTCGTTATTTCGCCAATAGCCCAGCTGATTTCTCGTCTGCAAGGCGCAGGCGGCGAGCACGATTGTGGCCAGAAAAATGACCGGTTGTTTTGGCACACGCCAGCTCAGGCACACTTCGCCCATGCCCCAGACCAGAACCACGAACACGCCAATCAACGGCAAATACGTGTAGCGGTCGGCCATGGATTGGTTGCCGACTTGAACCAGGCCGATGACGGGAACCAGCATCCCGACAAACCAAAACCAACCGACCGGTATAAAGGGAAATTTTTGCCCCCACCGGACAGCGACGATACAAAGGGTGGCAAACAATGCCACGGCAAACAGCCCCAGCCACAACGACCAATGCCCCGGATGTGGATAAGGACTGGTAAGCGCGGTCGGCCAAAACATCTTACCCAAATACCGGGCGTAGGAAACAAACGCATTTGCGGTTCGCTCCGACAGCGAATATCTTGTCAGCGCAGCCACCGCGCCACCCTTTTGCTGCACCATGAACGTCACAACGCACGAAGCCGCGCTCAGGACAAAAAACGGTATTTTTTCAGTCACCAAACTGGCAACACCTGTCACCCGCCACCGGTCACAAGTCACTCTACCGAGCGGCCACCAGTCCAGCAGCAACATCACCAACGGCAGCGTGACCAGCACCGGTTTGCTCATCAAACCCAGCGCAAAAAACAACAGAGAAAATGCATAATTAACTTTGAACTTTGAACTTTGAATTTTGAACTCTTCAATGAATCGCACATACGCCCACAGCGACAACAGCCCGAAGAACGCGCTCAAAACGTCCTTGCGCTCCGTCACCCACGCCACCGATTCGACGTGTAGCGGATGCAAGGCAAACAGCGCCGCCACCAACGCGCTCCGCCACGTCGCGCCCGCCTGTGGGGCCGTAGCCCCGACGCTTTGTTCGGGGCGAAGGCTCATCAAGCGCCGAAACAACAGAAACAGCAGCACCGTGTTGGCGGCGTGCAAGAGAAGGTTCGTCAAATGCGGGCCGACCGAACCTTTGCCAAATAATTCCGCATCCAGCATCAGCGACAGCCACGTCACCGGATGCCAGTTCGCCGCGTGCCCCGACGTGAATGCCCAGACCACGTTGCCTGGGGTGAAGCCCGTCAGGACGTGGGTATTGGACGTGAAATAATCCGGGTCATCGTAATTCAGGAAATCACAATGAATGACCGGCCAATAAATAACCAGCGTCGCCACGATCAGCAGGAAACAAATAAAAATGGGGGTCGCTGGAATTTTCCCTTGTGGCGCGGTTTTGTCCGGTTCCATGTCTTTGCCTGTCCAAGAGCTAAATCGTTCCCGGCAAAAAGAGAAAGCTCGAAATGACCTCCGGACGATGAATCCAATCAGGCTGCAAAGCGCGATTTAATTGCGCATGGCGGACGCGCACGTGCTGGTGTGGCTGCATCAGCAGGCGTGGTTGCGGCCCGACGAATCGCTCGCGCCGTGGTGGAAAGCCATGATTCGCGAATTCAGTTGGCGGGAGACTTGAGATTCGCCGCCGCGCCCTGCGCCTGCAATTTTGCCTTGATCCTGGCGTCGTCGGGTTTGAGCCGCAACGCCGCCTGGTAACACTCCACCGCCTCGGCTATCCGGCCCAGCCGCACCAGGGTATCCCCCAGGTTCGCATAAATCTGCGGGCTGTCGGGCGTAAGGCGGAGCGCTTCGCGATAATGTTGCTCGGCTTCGTCAAACCGGTGTTGGATGAACAAAGCCGTGGCCAGATTGTTGTGCGCGCTGGCGGAATCCGGGTTCAGTTTCAGCGCCGCGTCAAAATTGGTAATGGCTTCGGCGAACTGCTGCTTCGCCGTCAGCGCAAAACCCAGATTATCCAGAATGTCAGCCTGGTCCGGAGTGATTTGCAGGGCGCGGCGATAATCACCAATGGCTTCGTCCCAGTAACCGATCTTGGCGAAAGCGTTGCCAACGTCGTATAAAACATCGGGGTCTGACGGGTTCATTTGCAGCGCCATGTAATAGCAGTCCAACGTTTCCTTGATTTGCCCGTTTTTAGAGTACCAGGTGCCGAGATTGACGCAGGCAAGGTAATTGTTTGTTGTCACCTTCAGCGCGTGGAGGAAAAGCGTTCCGCTGTTTTTCCAATTACTTAACTGGTCCCGCGTCCGCAATGCACAGGCGACAAGGATGATCCCGGCCAGAAAAATGACGAACGGCCCGGGCACGCGCCGGCTGATGCAAATTGCGTCAACGCCCCAGGCCAAAACAATGAACAAACCAATCAATGGCAGATAAGTGTACCGGTCAGCCATGGATTGAGTCCCAACTTGAACCAGGCCGATGACGGGAACCAGCGTCCCGATAAACCAAAACCAACCGACCGGCACAAAAGGGAACCGGCGCCCCAACCACAGGGCGGTGGCACACAGGCCGATAAAAAGCGCCACGGCAAACAGGACCAGCCCAACCGGCCAATACCCCGGATGTGGATATGGATTGGCAAGTCCGACCGGCCATAAAGTCTTGCCCAAATACCGGGCATAGGAAACAAAGACATTTTCCAGCCGGTCCGGGAGGGAATATTTTGTCAGCGTGGCCACTGAGCCACCCCTTTGCTGGACTACGAACGTCACAACGCACGAAGCCGCGCTCAGGACAATAAACGGCCATTTTTCAAACAGTAAATGGTTGAGAATCGAAGGTTGAGGAACGGGAATTCGGAATCTTGTCATTCGCCACTTGCCTGCCGTGCCGAAGCCTGGCGAAGGCTGGTCACCTGTCACTCTCCCGAGCGGCCACCAGTCCAGCAGCAACATCACGAATGGCAACGTGACCAGCATGGGCTTGCTCATCAAACCCAGTGCAAAAAACAACAGCGAAAATGCAAAATAAACTTTGAACTTTGAACTTTGAACTTTGAACTTTTCAATGAATCGCACATACGCCCACAGCGACAGCAGCCCGAAGAACGCGCTCAAAACGTCCTTGCGCTCCGCCACCCACACCACCGATTCCACATGCAGCGGATGCAAGGCAAACAATGCCGCCGCGAACGCGCTCCGCCACGTCGCCGCCGTCAAGCGCCGGAGCAAGAGAAAGAGCAGCACCGTGTTGGCGGCGTGAAACAAAAGATTCGTGAGATGCGGGCCAAAAGAGGTTTTCCCGAATAACTGCGCGTCCAACATCAGTGACAGCCATGTCACCGGATGCCAGTTGGCGTCGTGACTGGTGGTGAAGGCCCACATGACATTGCTCAAATTCAAACCGGTCCAGACATGGGGGTTCGACGAAAAATAGTCCGGGTCGTCGAAGTCAACAAAACTGCAACCCAGCGCCCGCCAGAAAACAGCCAGCGTTACCGCGACCAGCAGGAGACAAATAAAAAAGGTGGGGGCTGGAATTTTCCCTTGCGGCGCGGTTTTGTCCGGTTCCATAGCTTTGCTTCTCCAAGAGCTAAATGATTCCCGGCGGAAAGAGAAAGCTCGAAATGACCTCCGGATCATGAATCCAATCAAACTGCAAAGCGCGATTTATTGGCGCTTCCTCTCGCGGCCCGACTTTCCAACGATGTTGTTCAGCAAACCGGTTCGGCGATCAAATCATAGCCCGTGTGCCCGACCACTTTGACTTGGGCAAATTCTCCAATCGGCAGTCTGCCGCGGATGTATATCCGTCCGTCAATGTCCGGCGCATCGGCCTCGCCGCGAGCGGCAAAGAAGTGACGAGTGACAGGTGACCCGCCTTCGCTCCGCTTCGGCGCGGCAAGCACGTGACGAGATTCGCGTTCACGCAATAAACCATGCTCCCACGAGCTCACGTTGGCCTGGCGGAGTTGTTCTTCATTGGCGCGGCCTTCGACGAGGACTTTAATTTCGCGGCCAACAAAGGATTCGGACACCTGCCGGGCAATTTTGTGCTGTTCGGCCATCACCAGCTTCCGGCGTTGCTGTTTCACTTTGTCGGAGATTTGTCCGGTCATCGCCCCGGCGCGCGTGCCGTCTTCTTGCGAGTAAGCAAACACACCAAGCCGCTCGAACTTCGCCTCGCGGATGAAGTCGAGCAGTTCCCCAAAGCACGCTTCGGTTTCGCCGGGAAAGCCCACGATGAAGGTGGTGCGCAATGCAATGCCCGGCACGCCGGCCCGGATTTTACGGATGAGATCTACAATGTATTGCCGCGAGGTTTCGCGCCGCATCCGTTCGAGCATGTTTTCGTGGATGTGCTGGAGCGGAATGTCCACGTAACGCGCCACCTTCGGGCACGCGGCGATGGTCCGGATAAGTTCGTCCGTCCAGTGAGCGGGATGGGTGTAGAGCAGGCGAATCCAGAAATCACCTGCAAGCGAATTCAACTCGCGCAGCAGCGTGCAGATGGTTGTCGAATCTGCCTGCAACGATTTTACGGCGGCGGAAAATTTTTCGGGCGATGAAATGGCGCGGCCGGTGGCCGTCGGCAAAGACTTCGGGCGCAAATCGAGTCCGTAATAGGTCGAGTCCTGCGAAATCAGATTAATTTCCTTCACGCCGTCGGCGATCAGCGCCTTCGCCTCGGCCACAATGTCGGCCTGCTGCCGACTGCGATGCGAACCGCGCATCCGGGGAATGATGCAGAAGCTGCACGGGTGATTGCAGCCCTCGGCAATTTTGACATAGGCAAAATGGCGCGGCGTCAGGCGAAATCGCGGCGTGGCAAAGTCCGGGATGAAAGTGGGACGCCGGTTGACTTCCAGCAACGCTCCTCCTCGTCCTCGTTCTCGTCCATCGTCCTCGATTAACGTAATGCGCGATGTGTGATGCGGGCCGGCCGTTTTGGTTTTGCCAAATTTGTCCGTGCCACGGATGGACTCTTCCGCTTCGTGTTCGGAAGTGGAGCGGTCTTTTTCCAATTCTGCCAACCGCCCTGCGATTTTTTCCTTCGATGTTCGGCGTTCGAGGTTGGATGTTCGGTGTTTCCCAAACCGTTCCGCGCGCCGCGCCATCGCCTGTCTGACGATTTCCGAAACCTGCGCAACCTGGTCAATGCCCATGAATGCGTCCACTTCGGGCAACAGTTTGGGCAGTTCGTCGCGGAACCGCTGCGGCAGGCAACCGGAAACGATGAGGCTTTGACCGCGATTTTTCGCCGCGCGGACCTCGGCGGATTCGAGGATGGTGTCCACGCTTTCCTCCTGCGCGGCGTCAATGAACGAGCAGGTGTTGACGATGACGGCGTCAGCCTGCGCGGCGTCGTTGGTAATTTCCATGCCGTCCTTGAGCAGCGCGCCGAGCATGATTTCGGCGTCCACGAGATTTTTGGCACAGCCAAGCGAAATTAAGCCGACCCGCAGCGGGCGGTCATTGGAATTTTTCTTCGTCATGGACGGGATAGACTAGCAAAGTTTCAAGCCGAAGCAAGAATGGCTCGACAGAGTCTCGCCCCACCAAATCAAATCATTTCGCCATAGAATTGGTTGCGGCACTTTCCACTGCGTTCGTCGGCGCAGATATAATCGGAGTCGGCGGGTTGGTCGAAATGCCAGCGGCCGGCGGCGCATTCGTTTCCGCCGGCATTCCCAGTTGCGTGCGTATTACGGCGCGCATGGCGTAAGGGAGGCCCTGCTGCGAGTCGAGCAGTTGGGTGAGCGTGGCGCGGTTGAGTTCCGCAAACGGCGGCAGGCCGATGCGCTGCAGATTGCTTTTCATGGCGGCAATTTGCGTCTGGTAATGTTCATAAACCTTTGCTGCCATCAGTTGGTAACCGGCATAACGGTCGTCCTGGCCCAAGGCCAGCGCGACATAGCCCCGGGCGAGCAGTCCCTGAATGTCCGAGGTCGTGCGCTCCTGCGACGTGTCGCCGAGGTCCGCCTGCACCCGCCCGACGGCGTATTCGTCGAGCGTGAGATTTCGCGGAAATGAATTGGTGTCGTTGTCGAGGAGGGTCTTGTCGGGGAATTCCTTGCCCAAGTAACGATACCATTTTGCCGCCTCGGCCACGCGATTGTGGTCATAAAGAAAATAAACCGCGTCGGCCAGAAAATTCCGGCGCGCTCTTTGAATGGTTTCCCGCTGCCCCTGATTGGGTTCTTCGGCATACTCCTTTTGGTAGGACTCGTTCACCTTGGGGATGAGGTCAAGATTGGGGCCGAGGGCATAACTGCTGCCGAAAGGATCGGCAATGTAGCGCCCGTGGCGAAACGCCTGCTGCATGGACTGGTAGATGACCCGGCGCAACTGGGGCAAATCGTTCGTCTTCACGTTGTCGGGATTTACCTTCGCTTTTTCCAAACCGACCGAAGCCCAGTAAATCGCGTGCGCCTCCGGCAAACGCCAGTCGAGCGGGCCCCATTCCGCGTCCACTTTTTGGGCGAACGCCGGATCCATCTTGTATTTTTCGCGGAGCACCAGCGCGTTGGTTCTTTCCCCGGCAGTTTGCGGTTGAATGAGGGCGGCGAAATTGGTCCCGTTCGGGCCGAAGAACGGATTCATTTCCCGCACCCATTCCTGTTTGTAATATAAATTCGCGTCGTCCAGGTTTTGCCCCATCTTGAACTGGAAGAACCAGGCCAGATTCTGGTAGATCATCACGGCGTCCGGGTTGTACCGCAACGCGCGGTCCCGCAGCAGTTCAATCCCCTGGTCCACCCAGCGCCAGCGGTCGGAAGCGTCCTTGAATTTCACCGAGATATTGAAGGCCATGTTCCACGCTTCAAAAATCCAGACCTGCTCGAAATGGGGCTCCAAATCCGTGATCCAATCCGCGAGTTGAGCCGCCTCAAAAAATTTGTCGTCCAACTGCAAATCGTTCGAACGGATCCAGAGATAATTGGAAATCAAGCCCCGGAAGCCGCCGAGGGCGACGGTTGTGAACGCCAGCAGCGGAGGCGCGTTCTCCAGCACCGACGCGCGCGTCAACCCAAGCTGATCGCGGTCGCGGTTCAAGGATTTTTGCACCTGACCGGAGCCGAAAAGCAGCGCGGCTGCAAGCGACAACAGTAAAACTTTTTTCAAGCGCTGGTTCATCGAAAGCAGGGTGTCAAGTACCGCGTGTCACGTATCGCACTTGACACGCCAAATCCGGTCTTCCATGATACCCGACAAATGATGCGTGGCACATTTTATTGATTTCCCTGGGCGGTCGCCAATTCACGCCGGTTGAACAACGCGATCCCGATGACGCCGGTGATTCCGCCGAGCAACAAAACGATTTGCCCGAAGGCTTTTCCCAGCTCAGTCCACGAAATACTTCGCCCGCTGCTCAAGGAATCAATCGGCGAAAAATTTTTAACCAGGCTGATGACCGCCAGAAGACCCTTGAACAGCGGGATTAACACCGTGTCCGCGACGGAATGTCCCATCGCGCCCGTTTCCCCATTGCCGCCCACGACCGTACCGGCTTCCACCGCATCGGCCAGCGTGCCGCTGGAAAGCCCGACCACCAGGACCGCCATGGAAAAAAATGCCGCCACCGGAAACGACAGAAAACTGGCCGCCGTCAGGCCCAAGGCCGCCAGAAATGCCATCCAGCAGAAAATGATTCCCAGTCCGCGCGCGAAATTCAGAGCGAAACCGCTTTCGGGATACAAAACTTCCATCCCGTCATCGAGGGGGAACAACAGTGACGTGTTGTTCGGGTTCAAAAACATGACCGTCAACACGCCATTGCTGTCGAACAAATTCGGTGGAATTTGAAATTCATGAAACGTGTCCGGCGCGAGGCTCATCGGCTCGAGTCGCTTCACATCCGCGGTGTCAGGGTCGCCCAACTGCCACAAGGCGATAAACGTGCCGGACGGGCTTTTATCCGCCGTATTGAACTTCACCCGCAATTGCAGCGGCTTGTCATGCAGAAAATTTCTGGCGAAACCCAGATCAATCTGCCACGCGCGCGAATAGGCCGGTGGCACGAGTTGATACTGGGCTTTGACCTGCTCGCGAATTTGTTTGCGCACCTCCGCCAGATCCACCGAGTGGTTCAAATCCGGATTGGTTTTCAACCGCTCCTGCAAAATCCGCTCCGTTTCGGCATCAATCACCACCTCGTAATTTTGCGGCTTCGCCGAACCGCGCGCGACGAGCACCTGTTCGCGCAATACTTTTTGTTCCGCCGCCGGCAACCGGGCCGCGCGCCAGTACAACATCCCGTAAACACTCGCGCCCGACAGCGCCAGCAAGACCGCGTTCAGCGACATGATGCCAAACCATTTGCCCAGCCAGATTTGCCAGCGGGCGATGGGTTTGGTTGCGACGACCTGCATTTGACACTCCTCGATGTCGCGCGCCAGCGTGCCGCAGGATAACCAGAGCGTGGACAAACCCAGCAGACCGGTGATGATGGTCAACGTGTAAGTCAGCAAAATTTGCGTGAACCCCTGCGCCGTGCCGTCGTCCTTGACCAAAAGCGGCAGGCCAATGACCGAGACGAGCAACAACACCGCGATGACCAGGAACAGCCGGAACCGAAACGCAGCCTTCCAGGTCAACCCGGCGATGGCTAAAAGTCTTTGCATTAATTTTGTTTTGTAGGAGACGACGTAAGGAGTCTCAAATTTTCCGGCTTATTGGCATCTGCGACCAGCTCTTAAAAGTCAGAGCCTCCTCACGTCGGCTCCTGCAAGTTGGGTGACTATTTTTTCTTTCCCAGCAGCGACGACAATTTTTCGTCCGCCTTCGACAAGTCCGCCGGTTTTTGTCCCGGCACCGCCGCCGGTTTGGCCGGAGCCGGCGCGGCGGCCTTCGTCAACGCCTCCAGTTTATTGGCATCCACGGCCGGTGCGGCGACCGGAGGCGGCGCCGGTTTCGGTCCGGCCGCGGGTTGGGCGGCCTGTGGCAAAGCCAGACGCTCAAGAATTTTTTCCGCCGGCGGCCGGTCTTCGGCCCCGGCGCGCAGGTAAGCCGCCACGCGGGCACCGGAAGTGACACCGCTGGTTTCCGCCGCCGCCCGCCGCGCCTTTTGCACCACATCGAGAAAATAGCTTTCGAGATTTTGCGTCGGGTTGTCCACGCGAACCCTGTCGGCGGCCACGTCGCGGCGAATCACTTCGAGCACGCGGGCCAGCGTTTCACGCGGCAACACCGGCGTTGTGATGCGCAGCGTGTCCGGCTCGGACAGCAATTCTTTCAGCGTGCCCATGGCCTGGATTTTGCCGCCGTAATAAATCACCACGCGGTCGCAAACATCCTCGACGTCGGCCAGCAAATGGCTGCTCAAAATCACCGTCTTGCCTCGCCGCGCCAGCGCGACAATCAAATCTTTCACCTCACGGCAGCCAATCGGGTCGAGACCGGAAGTCGGTTCATCCAAAAGCACGAGGTCGGGATCGTTGATGAGCGCCTGCGCCAGCCCGATGCGGCGCTGCATACCCTTGGAAAACTCACCCACGGAGCGCGTATGCACCTGGCTCAAGCCGACCATTTCAAGCAATTGCCCGGCGCGATTGTCGCGTTCGCCCCGGGACAAATGAAAAAGGTTGCCGAAAAAGTCGAGCGTCTCGCGCGAGTTGAGGTAGCGGTAGAGATACGATTCTTCGGGCAGATAGCCGATGCGCGACTTGGTCTGCACGTGCCGCGGCGAATGGCCGAAGACTTCGATGTGCCCGCGCGTCGGATTGAGCAAACCGAGCAGCAGTTTCACGGTCGTGGATTTGCCGGAACCATTAGGCCCGAGCAGGCCAAAGACCTCGCCGCGCCGCACGTCAAAATCCACGTTGTCCACCGCGCGCGCCTTGGGCCGGTTCCAGAAATCCTTGAACACCTTCGTCAGTCCGCGAACGGAGACAACAACTTCCTCGGACTTTTGATTTCCGGTTGGCGATTGTGGATTTAATTCGGCGACGGGCATAAACCAAGGAGAAACATTTACGCCAGCTTCGGCGTCAGTTGGCCGGTTGCCCGGCGCAGCGGTTCTTCCATTTCGGGATGGAAATGTTCCAGTTCCTCGCCTTTGCGCACAAGGCGCGCACTGTTGAAAATCACAATCAGCGAGCCGACGTTGTGCAAAATGGCCGCAGGGATCGGGCCGATGTAGCCGAGCGACGTCACCGTCATACCGACAATGATGAACAGTCCGCCGAACAAAAAGTTCTGGTTGATGACCGCACGCGTGCTGCGCGAGAGCTTCACCAAAAACGGCAGCCGCCGCAGGTCATTGTTCATCAGCGCGATCGTCGCGCTGTGGATGGCCACTTCACTGCCCGCCGCGCCCATCGCGATGCCGATGTCGCCCGCCGCCAGCGCCGGCGCGTCGTTCACGCCGTCGCCCACCACCGCCACGCGATAGCCCTTCGCCTTCATGCCGCGCACGAACTCGACCTTGTTCTGCGGCAGGCATTCGCCCTTGGCTTCTTCGCAGCCAATTTCCGCCGCGACCCGCGTGGCCACCAACTGGCGGTCGCCGGAAATCATCGCGATGCGCCGCACGCCAGCCTCTTTCAATTCGACGAGCGACTCCTTCGCCTCGGCGCGCGTCTGGTCCTGCAAGCCCACCCAGCCAATGCACCGGCCGTCGCGCGCGACAAAAATCAAACTCCAGCCTTCGGTTTCGTCGAGATCCACCGACTTCTCAAAGCTGTGGTCCACGCCGTTGTCCTTGAGCCATTGCGCGCGGCCGACCAAAACTTTCGCCCCGCCGATGTCGGCCTTCACGCCGCGACCGGCGGTCTCCGAAAAATCTTTCGGTTCGGCCAGAGGCACGCCGGCTTCACCGGCCAGTTGCGCGAGCGCCTTGGCGGTCGGGTGATTGCTGTATTTTTCCGCGGAGGCGGCGATGCGCAACAACTCGGCGGGTTTGGTTTCGCCGAGGGGCATGAGGCGGCTGACGGCGAGCTGGCCGGTCGTGAGCGTGCCGGTCTTGTCAAAGATGAACGCGTTGATTTTGGCGGCCGCTTCGATGTCGGCAACATTCTTGATCAAAATGCCGAGGCGCGCGGCGGCGGACAGCGCAGCGACCATCGCCGTCGGCGTCGCAAGGATGAACGCGCACGGACAGGACACGACAAACACGGCAATGACACGGTTCAAATCGTGCGTGAAGGCCCAGACCAGCGCGCCGATGACGAGCACGAGCGGCGTGTAAAAGCCCATGTATTGGTCAACGATTTTCATGATGGGCAGTTTGGTCTTCTCCGCCGCCAGAATCAGTTCGCGCACGCGGCCCAGCGTCGTGTCCTCGCCGGCGCGGCTGACTTTGATTTCGAGAACGCCGGTCAGATTTTGCGTTCCGGCAAAGACCTCGTCGCCAACTTTTTTGTCCGCCGGCAACGATTCGCCGGTGATGGTCGCTTGATTGAACGAACCCTGGCCGCTGACGATGAGGCCGTCCGCCGCGACGTTGTCGCCGGGGCGGATGCGAATCACGTCGCCGACCGCAAGTTCGCTCGCGGCGACTTCCTCTTCGGCGCCGTCTCTGGTGATACGGCGGGCTTTCGTGGGCGTGAGTTTGATGAGCGATTCGATGGATCGGCGCGCGCCCTCGGCGGTGCGCGTCTCGATGATTTCGCCGGTGAGCATGAAGAAGGCGACGACGCCGGCGGCCTTGTAATTGCCTGAAGCAAACGCCGCGAGCACGGCGATGGCGACGAGTTCGTTGATGCTCAGGCGGCCGATGCGCAAATCCTTGATGGCCGTGACCACGATAGGATAGATGAGAATAATCGCGCCGATCATGGCGCTGGCGCTGGCCACCGTCGTGCCCTGATTGAACAACCAGTCCACGATGAAGGCGTTAAGGACGAAAACGATGCCCGCGACGGCCTGCCAGAGATGCACGGCGGAATGTTCGTGGTCGTGGCCGCAGCCGCAGTCCGGCCCGTGCTCATGTTCGTGATGGCTCAAAAGCGACGTGACTTGCATACAAATTTTTTGAATTTCGATTTACGATTACGATTTTACGGATTGGGCGCCGCGGATTTCGGCTGCGGCGGTTCGCGGTTCAACTGTAACCTCAATTCGCGCGGTTGGCCATCGGCGCGCTGCGGCAGAAAGATTTTGTCCTGCACGTTCGTCAGCACCAGCGCCATCGTCTCGGCCACTTTTTGCTGCGCGAACAGTCCGGGATTGCCTTCGTATTTTGCCAAAAGATTTGTGAACGCCTTGGCGTCGGCTTGAATGGCTTTGACGTAATTCGTGCTGGCGGTGGCGGCTTCGGTGGTGATGGCCGCGGCCTGCGCGGAGGCGTTGAGCAGGGTTTTGTCGCGGTAAGTGTTCGCGTCGTTGATCTGCTTGCTCTGATTTTGGCGCGCGATGGTGACGCGGGCAAAGACATCCTGCAACTGCCGCGGCGCAACGCTTTGCACCTGGCAGTTGTCAATGGCGATGCCGAGATGCTCCTGCTCGGTCAAATCGGTGACGCGCACCAGCACGGCGTCCTGAAAACCGGCGACATCACGCGTGAGGATGTCGTCCACGTTGAACTTCGCGGCGGTGAACAACAGGGAATTATTCAACACGTTTTGAATCGAGTTGGACGCGGACGCGAAAACGAAAATATATTGGAACGGGTCGTCAATGTGGTAATTCAGCGTCACGCGGGTGTGGATGATGTTGCGGTCGGCGGTGATGGCGTAGCCGTCAATCGCCGGATTGAGCGACGGGCCGGCCGGAAGTTCCTCGCCGCTCAATTCCTGTTCCGGCGTCGTGAAATACCAGCCGACGGTGGACTGAACGGTTTGCTGCTCCGTGATCGGAATTTTCACCACCTCGTCAATCGGATACGGAAATGACCAGTGCAAGCCCGGCCCGAGCAGGATATTTTTCCCTTCGCCAACCGGTTTGCCGAAACGAAGAATGACCGCTTTTTCCGAGGGGCCGACGGTGAAAAATCCCGAACTGAAAAACGCGACGACCATCAGCAGCATGACGATTTTGACAATCGCAAAACTGCTGCGCAACGCCTCGGCCAGCGCCTGCGAACCGGCGTCGCCCGCTTCCGGCGCTTCGTGCCCGTGCTGGTGATGTTCGTGTTCGTCGCTCATGGTCATTGGCCCGGCGCATTCGTCGGCAAATTGCGGAACAAATCAAACGGCGGTATGCGCTCGTCGAAAATCAGAGTCGAACGCTGGTTGAGCGATTGTTTGATCGCGTCAATGCGCAACAGAAAAACCGCCAGCTCGGGATTTTGCTGGAAGACCGGCAATGTTTTGGCGGCCTCGGCCTCGCCCTCGGCGCGGATGCGCGTCGCCGTGGCCTGTGCGTTGGCAATGGTCTTGGCGGCCTCGGCGTCGGCGGCGGACTGGATTTTCTGCGCCTCCGATTTGCCTGTGTTTTCCGCGAGGCTGATGAGCACCTGCCGCTCGGATTTCATGCGGTCAAAAACAGTCTGCGTCACGTTTTCGGGCAGGCCGATTTTTTTGAAGCCGAGGAATTCGAGTTCAATGCCGTAATTATTCGTCCGCAGATCGTTTTGCACGGACTGTTCGATTTCATTTTCAATCGCGTCGAATTTCAAGTCCTGCGGATTCGCGTTAACAAAATCGGACAATGGATGTTTGCCGACTCTGGCGCTTTTGGCCGTGCGCACCATGCCTTCGAGTTTGCTCTGCGCGTTCGGCAGCGACACCGCCGGGTCGCCGGGAAAAACCTGCAGAAATTGCCCCGCGTCCGAAATCTTCCAGCCGACATAAACGCTCGTCAGCAGCATGCTGCTGTCCGCCGTGAGCGTCTGGCTGAATTTGTCCTCGAAATTCTGGACGCGCTGGTCGTATTTATAAACCTTCTGGATCGGCCACGGCCATTTGAAATACGCGCCCGGCTCGGTGATAGTTCGCGCACCGGCTTGCCAAACGTCGCGACGACGGCGGACTTCCGACTGGCGGACTTGAAAGACAAACAGCAGCAGCGCAAAAATCAAAACCAGCACTGCGCCGATAACGATGGTCAGGGAATTTCTTTTCATGGCAATTATTCGTTGGGCACGTTCACATTCAAAAGGTCCGCGCGAATTTTGTCTTCGAGGTCAAAAATCACGACGTCCTGGGTGTTCGTGACGAGCAAAACATATTTGCGGGCGTTCCGGGTCGCGTCGGCGAACATCTGAAAATACACGCGCTGTTTATAAACGGACGGCGCGGCCTCGAACGCCGGAATCTGGTTGGTGAACAGCGCCGCCTGCGCATACCGTGATACTTTCAATTGCAGCCGCGTCGCGTCGGCGAGATTCGTCATCGTGAACGCCTGCGCTCCGGCCAGCGCGTTCGTGCTGATGGCATAAGCCTCGCGCGGCCAGAATCGTGGCCAGCTTCGTCTGCTCCGCGCCGATGACTTTTTCGTAGTCGCCGGCAACCGTCGTCGGCGGATGAATGTCCTGCAAGCCGACAAAAATAATTTTCGCGCCGAGTTGGTGTTCGTTCGCCGACGCCTGAATGCCGTCGCGCAGCGTCTCCGCCGCCTCGAGCCGGTTGCTCGACATCACGTTGTTCAAATCCACGCCCGCCAGAAAATGCACCACCTCGCGCGTGGCGAGCGATTGCAGCAGGTTCGTCGCGCCGGCGTTGTTGTAAGCCCAGTCGATGACATTGGTGATTTGAAACTGAACCGGAATGCTGACGGAAATCAAACTGACCGGCGGCGCTTTCAACGTGTCATTGGTGTCGGCGTTTTCATTTTGAATTGTGACCGGTGCGCGGTTGCCGACGAGAAAATTGTCCTCCTTCGCATGAGGAACGCTCCACAAAATCGTGTTTGCCTTTTCGCTTTGCGCGTCCGGAACGTAGCCGACGACGAACGTTTGAATTTGCTCCGTGCGATAGCGGTAAATTTTTTCCATCGGCCACGGCAGCTTGAAATGCGCGCCCGCGCCGAGCATGACGACGGGTTTTCCGAAATGTTCGAGCACGGCCTGCTCGCCCGCGTCAATGAACACGACGCACGTGGACAGCAGCAGCACGGCCAGTTGCGCCAGCAACAGGACGGGCAGACTTCTTTCGAGCAACTGGAAAAACCACGTCTCCGAAACCTTGAAACCAAATTGATAGTCCAGCGCCTGCGCCGCCGTCGTGAACAGACTTTCCGGCTGCGCCAGCAGGCCGACGAGCCGGCTGTCGTAAATGGGCCGCGCGACCTTGCCCTTCACGCGGGGCCGGTAAATCTCCAGCAGCAGGGTGACGAGCATTTCCACGGCCATCACGCCGAGCAGCACGCACAACACCCGCGCGAGATAAAAATCAGCCCTCGGAAACTTCGCCTCAACGCCGGCGATGCCGAGCGCCGTGACGAGGCAAATATACGCGCCGGCCAGCAGAAAATTGGCGCCCGGCCGCAACAGCCGGTGGTTTTCCAGCCGCGCGATGGTCACGGAAAACCGCCCCAGCAGAAACAGCAGCAGCGCAAAAATGCCGAAGAGCGACAGTGACGTCATCGCGAGGTCGGGTGCGACGGCGTTGGTGGTTTTGGCAACCCAGTGCCAGAGCAGCCACGCACCGCCGGCTTCGAGCAGGAACAGCAGCACGGCAAAGCCGGGCACGAAATATTTCTCGAACTGCTCGCGGGCGCGCCGCGCCGGGAAAACCTCCGCATCCTTGGATTCAAACAAGGTGGAATCGCCCCGGGTGCGGGCGAGTTCCTCGACCTCCAGTTTTTCCAGCCGCTCGTTTTCCTCCAGCCGCATCTGGAACCAGCTCGCGAACGCCACCAGCGCGCCGAGGCCGAGAAAAATCGAGCAGCCCTGCCCGGCCAGCGAACCCACGTAACACGTGAGAACGAACGCAGCGATGAAAATCACCACCGCCGCGACCAGATTCACCAGCCCGTTTTTTTGAACGTTGCGTTCCATCTGTCTTTCGACCATTGGCTCGTTAAATTGTTGAATCGTTGCACCGGTTAAAACGATGTAACGATTCAACGATTCACGTTTCAACCCAGCTCGCGTTCCTCAAACAGCGCCGTCCCGACGGCCAGCGCTGCGCCCGCGTAAGCGACCGCGTAGACAAACGCCTTGCCGACGTAGGCCCAGTGGAACGTGTTTTTGCCCATGCTCAAGGCATCCGCGAACCAGAAAAGCTGCCAGTTTGGAATGACGGTGTAAAGCACCGAAGCCCACCACGGTCCGCCGCCATCAGGTTTCCCGCCCGCCTTCCAGTAAAAATAATCCGACATCAGCCCGATCAAAAAAAACGCCGAGCAGACCGCCAGGGTGGGAATCGTGTCCAGCCGCGTCGAACACGCCAGCGCCAGCGCCGCCAGAACCCACAACGCAAACAGCACCAAAATTCCCGCGGGCACCAGCCGCCAGTCCACCTGCGCCTGCACGCCCATACTCTGCATCTGCCGGGTGAACTGAAAAATGACAAACGTCGCCAACGTCACCAGCACCAGCAGCGCCAGCACCGCGTCGCTTACGAACGGCCGTCGCAAAAAGAAATTGCTGAAGCCTGCCAGCCCGTAGGCCAGCACCACACCCGCCGCGAAAATTTCCAACGCGGGCAAATCGGTTTTGCCGTAGGCATCGAACGACATCCAGCTCGCCAGGAGCACGCCGATGAGGTTCACATACGCCAGCACCGTCAACGCCGCCGCCAGCCCGGCGTATTTCGCCAGTAAAAATTGCGCGCGCCCGACCGGCTTGGACAGCACCGCCAGCGCCGTGCCGGTGCGGATTTCCCGTGCCAGCGACGCCGACGCGCTCAACACCGCGCCAAACAGCCCCGACAGCAGCATCACCGCCAGCGCGCTGTTTTCAACCAGCTTCGGCTCGTCGCCGAACGCGAAGTAATACGGCACCGCCAGGAAAATTTCAAAAAGCACCGACGCCGTCATCAGCAGCAAAAACACCGGCTGCCGGATCAATTCCATGAAGGCGTTGGTGGCGATGGTCAAAAACTGTCGCATTTAGTCGGCTCGAAGATTACGAAACTTCTGCTGAAACCGAAAGCAATCTTTGTGGAAAATTAGAAAGAAAATCCGGATTTGCGTTCAAATCCGAATTCAAAATTTTACGGCGACAATTTTTCGCGGTGCGGCAGATGGTCGCGGTTCCAGCGCGCCAACGCCGCGTCGCGGATGTTCTCAAACAGCAATTGCAGCGGCGGCGATTTTGAAATTTATTTATAGTTTGGTTGTAAGAAAACCGCCCGCCGGGTCACTATTTCCTGCAAACAGGTTTTACTGAATGACCGCCGAAGAACAGGAAACGCTATTTCGCCGCTGGCTCGCCGAGCACGCCGGTTTGATGTGGAAAGTCGTTCGCGCGTTCACGATTGCGCCACAAGACCAGGAAGATTTGTTGCAGGAAACCGCGTTGCAACTCTGGATGTCGCTGCCAGCGTTTCGCGGCGAGGCGAAAGAAAGCACTTGGATTTACCGCGTTGCCTTCAACACCGCACTGGTCTGGAAACGTGACGAAAAACGCCGCCGGGTGAAACATGAGAAGTTTTTTGAGCTGAACGTCGCGCCGGAAATTTCGCAGAACCAGCGCGAGCAAGCGCGCGACGAGGAGATGGTGCAACAGCTTTACGCCGCCATCCGCCAATTGCCGAAGCTGGATGCGTCGCTCGCGCTGATGCACCTCGACGGGTTGAGTTATCGCGAGATGAGCGAAGTGCTGGGCATTACGGAGAGCAATGTCGGCGTGAAGTTGAACCGCATCCGCAAGCAGCTCGCGGAGATGTTGAAAGGAGCGAACGATGAACTTTGATGATTTCCAAAAGTCGTGGCAGTCGCAGGACACGGCGAAAAAGATTTCCTTCAACGCCGACGTGCTGTTAAACGAAGTCCGCCGCAAGCAGCTGTGCCTCCGTCGGATGATTTTCTGGCGCGATGTGCGCGAGGTCGGCGTGGCGGCCCTGCTGGTGCCGGTTTTCATCGCTGGCGGCCTGATGATCAATTGGACGCTGCATCTCTGCGCCTTCAGCTGCTTCGTGGTCGGTGCCTATTTCGTGGTTGACCGTTGGCGGCAAAAGAAAAAGACGCCGGATTTGCACGGCTCGCTGAAAGATTGCACGGCCACGTCGCTCGCGGAAGTCCGCCATCAAATCTGGCTGCTGAAAAATATTCTCTGGTGGTATCTGCTGTCATTTTTTGTGCCGATAATGGTTTTTTTTGGCTCGACCGTGTGGAGCATGCCGGTGCCGGGGGAGCCGTTGCCGGTCGCGGCAAAAATCCTGTTTCTGCTCTTTAAAATCCTGTTTTTCCTGTTTCTGGTTGGCTTTGTCGGGGTGACCTATGGTTGGGTTTACTGGCTGAACCAGTCGGCCGTAAAAAAAACTTTGGAGCCGCGCCGGCAGGAACTGGAAAAGTTGCTGAACGAACTCGGCGCCGAAAATAATTCAACCGATATGAACACAAAAAAAACACTCAGCCCATTGCTGCTGGTGCTGGCGGTCTGCATAATTGCTGTCATCGCCCACGCCGCCATGAAACCCAATTCCGTTGAAAGCGCCCCTCCGGCCACGCGCATCGAAGCCATCTGCAAAGCACACGGCGTGCCCGCGCTCGCGGTCGTGGTGACGAAGGACGGGCAGATTTGCGACCGCGCCGCCGCCGGCGTCCGCAAATGGGGCGACCCGACGCCGGTCACGACGAACGACGTGTTTCACATCGGCTCCTGCACGAAGTCCATGACGGCCACCCTCACGGCCGTGTTGATTGAAGAAGGCAAATTGAAATGGGACACGACAATTGCCGATGTGTTTCCCGAGTTGAAGGGCAGGATCGACAAACAATATGAAACGGTGACCGTCGAGCAATTGCTCCATCATCGCGGTGGCGTTCCCGGCGCACCGCCGCCGGCCGCATGGAAACGGGCGTGGGAAGAGAAAGGCACCCCCACCCAGCAGCGCCGTGAGTTTATTGAAGCTGTCCTTGCGCAACCACCAGCAGCCGCGCCGGGAACCAGGATGATTTATTCCAATCAAGGTTATGCGATCATTGGCGCGATGCTGGAAAAAATTACCGGCCAGGATTATGAAACATTGATCACCGAAAAATTATTCAAACCACTGCACATGGACACCGCCGGATTTGGCCCGCCCGGCACTCCGGACAAAGTGGACCAGCCATGGGGACACATCCATAAACTATTCATGACGATTCCAGTGCAGGCGGATAATCCGCCCGCCATCGCCCCTGCCGGCCGCGTCCATTGTTCGCTCGACGACCTCGCCCGCTTTGCGATGTTACACTTGCAGCACGCGACCAACGGACTATTGAAGCCGGAAACGTTGGCAAAGCTTCACACGCCGCCGGCGGGTGCGAGTATCGCCAGTCCGATGGAAAACTACGCCTGTGGCTGGGTCATCTTGCAACGCGGCTGGGCGGGCGGAACCACCTTGTGGCACAACGGCTCGAACACGATGTGGTATATCGTGATGTGGCTCGCGCCAGAGAAAAACTTCTGTGTCATCGCCGCAACCAACGTCGCTGGTGACGACGCGGAAAAAGCCTGCGATGACGCGGCGGTGGCGATGATTGAAAAGTGGCTGCCGAAATAATTGCCATCACTCCATCGCCCGCGCGATGTTGTTCCACCAGGCGTCGTGCAGTTCGGTGAGCGGGACGGAGAATTCGCCGCTGGCGGTTTTCACCGTCAGCTTGTCGCCGCCGACTTTGCCGATTTGAATTGCCGGAACACCCATCAGTTTCGCCCGCTCGACCACTTTCACCGCATCGAGCGGTCTGGTGGTAACGACCACGCGTGATTGGGTTTCGCCATAGAGCAAGGCGTCCAATCTTATTGTAGCCGCGTCTCGTAAGAGCGCGGATTCGTCTTTGATTTTGTCCGCGCTCTCACGAGACGCGGCTAAGGAAGAAAGATCGATTTGCGCGCCAATCAGCCGCGGTGTTTCACGCGCCACGAGCTGGCTGATACAGCTTTCGGCCAGGCAAACCGCCAGACCGCCTTCGCTGCAATCGTGCGCGCTTTTTACCAGACCGCTCTGGATGAGCCCGAGCAGCGTGGTGTGCAGTGTCTTTGCGGTTTCCAAATCGCACCGCGGCGGCGTGCCGGTTTTCTTTCCGTGTATGGCCTGCAAATATGCCGAACCGCCGAGGCCGAGCAACGGATCGTTCGCATCCACCGCGTCTCCGAGCAAAATGATCGCGTCACCTTCGTCCTTGAACCATTGCGTCGTCACGTGTTCGGGTTTTTCGATCAGGCCAACCACCACCACCGTCGGCGTCGGGTCAATCGGGCCGTTCGGGCTTTGGTTGTAGAGCGAACAATTGCCGCCGGTGACGGGCGCGTTGAACGCCCGACACGCATCAGCCAGGCCACGCACGGATTCCTTGATCTGCCAGAACAACTCCGGCTTCATCGGGCTGGGCATGTTGAGATTGTCCGTGGTGCCCAGCGGCACCGCGCCGGAGCAGGCCAGATTACGGCACGCCTCGGCCATCACGATCTTCGCGCCTTCGTAAGGATCGAGATAAACGTAGGTCCCGTTGCCATCCGCCGACAGTGCGATGAATTTTTCGGGGAGCGTACGCGCCTCGCGTGCGGTTGTTGGCGCCCCGCCAACAATACTCGGTGCCGGCGATTCGTTCGGCGAGGCGCCGAACGATGCAGCCGAGGCGGCTGCGTTCCCCAAATCTGGAAGACTGTCCTCTTTGATGCGCAGCACCGCCGCGTCGCTGCCGGGGCAGACCACCGAACCGTCGCGAACCATGTGATCGTATTGCCGGTAAACCCAGTTCTTCGACGCAATCGTTGGCCACGCCAGCAGGGTTAGCAGATCGCGCCTGGGGTCTGGCGTCTGGGGAATCTGGTTGAGGCGGAACGCGCGGACTTCTTTCAAATATTCCGGCTCGCGCGATTCGCGCTGATACACCGGCGATTCATCGGCAATTTTTTTCGCCGGAATGTCGGCCACAATCTTTCCATGATGACGCACGACCATGCGGCCGGTGTCGGTCACGACGCCGATTTCCGACCATGGCAAATCCCACTTGTCGAAAATGCGTTTCACTTCATCTTCACGACCCTTGTGGACGATGATGAGCATCCGCTCCTGCGATTCGGAGAGCATGATTTCGTAACTGCTCATGTTCGGCGCGCGTTGCGGCACTTTGTCCAACTCAATCTCGATGCCGGTCCCGGCGCGCGCAGCCGTTTCGCAAGTCGAGCAGGTCAATCCGGCCGCGCCCATGTCCTGAATCCCCGCGACGGCGCCCGTGGCGAGCAGTTCGAGACACGCCTCGCACACGAGTTTTTCCATAAACGGATCGCCGACCTGCACCGCGCCGCGTTGTTGTTCGGCGGATTCCTCCGTTAAATCCTGTGACGCGAACGCCGCGCCCGCCAGTCCGTCGCGGCCGGTGGCCGGGCCGACGTAGAACACCGGATTGCCGATGCCCTTGGCTGCGCCGCGAGCGATTTGTTCGCGTCGTAGCACACCGAGGCAGAAAGCATTCACGAGCGGGTTGCCTTCGTAGCTCTTGTCGAAATAAATCTCCCCCGCGATGGTTGGGATGCCGAAGCAATTACCGTAATGCGCAATGCCCGCCACGACGCCGGCGAACAGGCGTTTGTTATTTGCGATTTGCGATTTGCGATTTGCGATTTCGGATTCAGCGCCTTCGGCGAAAGATAGCTCGCCCTCACCCCGGCCCTCTCCCCCGGTGAGAGGGAGACTGCCAGCGGCCGCCGTTGCTGAATTCGTCCGCGTTTTCCCGTTAGCTCCGATTGCATGTCCCTCGCCCGCGGGAGCGGGAGAGGGTGGCCGAAGGCTGGGTGAGGGTTGTTGGAGAAAAACCGACTGTTGCGGGTGAGGCGGGTGATTTTCCGTGATTGGCCCGAAGCGCAACGAGTTCACTGAGCAAATCGGCCGCGCGCCCATCGTGAAAATGTCGCGGACGATGCCGCCCACGCCCGTAGCCGCGCCCTGAAACGGCTCGACCGCGCTTGGATGGTTGTGCGATTCCACCTTGAACGCGATGGCGATACCGTCGCCGATGTCAATGATGCCGGCGTTCTCCTCCCCTGCCCCGACGAGGATTTTCTTGGATTTGGTGGGAAAGGTTTTGAGCAACGGGCGCGTGTTTTTGTAGCTGCAATGCTCGCTCCACATCACCGAGAAGATGCCCAACTCGGTGTAGCTCGGCTTGCGGCCAAGGAGACGCTCGATGTTGGCATACTCCTCCGGCGTGAGATTGTGCTTGGCAACCAGTTCAGGGGTGATGGCGGGTTCGGTCATTGGAGAAAAGTTTATGCTGCCTTCGCCGCCGTTTTCTTTTCCAGCGCGGCAAAGATGCTCTCGAAAATCCATTTGCCGTCGTCGCTGCCCAGCAGCGATTCGCTGGCGCGTTCGGGATGCGGCATCAGGCCGGCCACATTGCGGCGTTCGTTACAGATACCGGCGATGTTCTGCACGGAGCCGTTGGGATTGGCTGTGTCGGTCACGTTTCCGTTCGCGTCGCAGTATTGCCACAGGATTTGGTTGCCCACCTTGAGCCGGGCGAGCGTTTCTTCGTCTGCGTAATAGCAGCCTTCGCCGTGGGCGATGGGAATTTTCAGCCATTTGCCTGACGGAATTTTATTCGTGAACGGCGACTCCGTCGTGGCGGTTTTCAAAAAAATGTGTTCGCAATGGAACTGCAGGTCGCGGTTGCGGATGAGCGCGCCGGGCAGCAGACCCGCTTCGGTGAGCACTTGAAAACCGTTGCAGATGCCGAGAACGAGGCCGCCGTTGTCGGCGAATTGTTTCACGGCCTGCATCACGGGGCTGAACCGCGCGATGGCGCCGCAACGCAGGTAATCGCCGTAGCTGAAACCGCCGGGCACGATGACCGCGTCGGTGGCGCCAAGGGAATTTTCCTTGTGCCAGACGTAGCGCGACGAGTGGCCGAGCAACCGGATGGCGTGGATGGCGTCCTGGTCGCAGTTGCTGGCGGGGAATTGGACAATGGCAAAGTTCATTTGAAGGAGCGCGGACGGCTCGTCCGCGTGATCCAAAGATTGAAGCTTGCGGGCGAGCCGCCCGCGCTCCGGCCGGTTGTGGAATTTTGTACAAGTTTCATTTAAGAATCTCGATGGACAGTTTGCGGTGAAAACGCGGGCAGGCAGACGGCGACGTATTCCGCACCGCCGGGTTCGGGCGTGCTGTATTGCACCCATTCACCGCGATGGGCGATGACGGTCTGGCCGGCGCGCACGTCGAGCGTTCCGTTTTTTGAAGCGACGCGCAGCAGGCCACGCAGGACAACGGTGAATTCGTCGAACTCCGGCGTCTGGCCCGGTTCAACCCAGCCGGGCGAACTTTTCATCCGCGCAATGCTCAGCGCACCGGTGTGCGAATTGACATGGCCGATGAATTCCTCGATGACCTTGGGTTTATTGCCCGCGGCCTGAATGACAGTGGGGTTGGCGATGAGCGTGGGCATGGTCAGTCGGTTATTTCCAGCTTGTAGTCCTCAATGATAGGGTTGCTCAAAAATTTACGTGCCGCGTCGTTCAACGCCCGTTGCGCGGCGGCTTTGTCCGCGCCGGGTGCGAGGTCAATCTCGATGTATTTCCCGACGTGAACGGCGTCGACGCCCTGGTAACCCATTTGTTCGAGGGCGCTCTGGACGGTTTTGCCCTGCGGATCGAGCACGGCTTTCTTAGGGGTGATGACAATTTTCGCTTTCATTCGCGCACGGCGGAAGGTTGCAAAAAATCCGCCGCCGGGCGAGCAATTTTTGATTTTTCGCGCAACGGCGTTGAATTTGTCCGGCGCTTGCGCCATTGTTTGGGCCATGGTTGACTCTGAACATCCCGACGAAACGCTCGCCAGCCACATCGGCGCGGAACGCAAGGCGCTGGAACCGTGCGCCATCGTCATCTTCGGCGCGAGCGGCGATCTCACGGCGCGCAAACTGATTCCTGCATTTTATCATCTTTACAAGGACAAGCAGATGCCGCCGGCATTTCGCATTGTGGGCTTTGCGCGGCGCGAAAAAACCGACGAATCGTGGCGGACGGAATTGCGCGCGGCGCTCGACCAGTTTTCGCGCACCAAACCCGTCAACAACACCGTCTGGCAGAAGTTTGCGCAAAACCTGTCTTATTGTCAGGGCGACGTCACCGACGCGGCTGCCTACCACAAGCTTGAAGAACTGCTCACCTCATTTGGCAGCGCGCCGTTGCGCGAGAACGTGCTGTTTTATCTTGCCACCCTGCCCAGCCAGTTCGGGACGGTCATCGAAAACGTGCATCGGGCCGGCCTGTTGCACAAAGAGGGGACGGGCTGGCAACGCATCGTCGTCGAGAAACCGTTCGGGCATGACCTCGCCTCCGCGCACGCGCTGAACGCCGAACTGACACGCTTCGCCCATGAGCAACAGGTCTGCCGCATTGACCATTACCTCGGCAAGGAAACGGTTGCGAACATCTTGATGTTCCGTTTTTCCAATTCGATTTTCGAGCGGCTTTGGAACCGCAACCTGATTGATCGCGTGCAAATTACCGTCAGCGAAAAATTCGGCGTCGGCCAGCGCGGGGGTTATTATGAGGAAGCCGGCGCGCTCCGCGACATGGTGCAAAACCACATGCTCCAGGTCCTCGCGCTCATCGCGATGGAACCGCCCGTGTCGCTCGACTCCGAATCCATCCGCGATGAAAAGGTGAAACTGCTCAAATCCATCCGAGCGCTGGGTCCCGACGACGTGGCGCGACAAGTGGTGCGCGGCCAATATTTCGCCGGAACGGTGGATGGGAAGCCGGTGCCGGGCTACCGGCAGGAAGTAAAGGTGAAGCCCGATTCCAATGTTGAAACCTACGTCGCGCTGAAACTGTTCATTGACAACTGGCGCTGGTCCGGCGTGCCGTTTTATTTGCGCACGGGCAAATACCTGCCCCAAAGCACGAGTGAAGTGCGGGTCCAATTCCGCCCCACGCCGCACGTGCTGTTCGCCGCGCAGTTGGGGCAGAAACTGGACCCCAATGCCATTGCGCTGCGGCTCCAGCCGAACGAAGGCATTTATCTCCGCTTCAACGGCAAGGTGCCGGGCATGAGCCTCGGCGTGCGGCCAGTGCGCATGAATTTCAGTTACGACGCGGAGTTCGGCGCCTACACGCCTGAAGCCTATGAGCGGCTGCTGCTCGAAGCCATTGCCGGTGACGCCACGCTGTTCATCCGCCGCGACGAGGTGGAAACCGCGTGGCAAATCGTGGATTCCATCCGCGCCGGCTGGAAGGACAAACCACTGACCAACCGGGAATTTTACGCCGCCGGCACGTGGGGACCGGTCGCGTCGGACGATTTGCTCGCCCAAAGCGGCCACGCTTGGCATGAGCCTTTGCCGGCGCCATGAAAAAATTCGAACTGCATCGTAATTGGGAGGGACGGCGTGTCGCCGTCCCTGATTCAAAACAGATTTGTGGCGGCTACGGACGATTTGCTGGCGCGAAGCGGTCACGTTCGGCACGAGCTACAGGTAACCAAGTGAAATATATGGATCGAATCCGCGAAGAAATCATTGAAGAACGTCGGATGATGAAAACAATGTATGGAGAACTGTTCGACGCAACAGCAGCGTTGTTATTTCGTCACGACCCTATTGGCATTAATTTCGACGATAATACTGACGAGTATGAGCCGGAGGTCGGAACAATTCTTCCTCGATTAAAGAGTTGCCTGTCGGAAAATGACGTTTGTCGCGTTGTTCACGAAGAATTTGAGCAATGGTTTGGCATTGATGCGGGAACACAGAAAAGATACGAACCTATAGCTGCGGAGCTTTGGCAGCTATGGCAGAAATTTAATGCAAAACCTTGACCTGATTTCCTTCGCCACCGCCGACGAACTGGCCCGCACGGTCGCCGGCAGGTGGCTGGACGAAATTGAATCGGTAAATCGCGCAGGCAAATTGCACTGCGTCGCGCTGTCCGGCGGGCGCATCACACAGAAATTTTTCGCTTCGGTAGTGGAACAGGCCAAGGCGCGCGCGGTTTCGTTTGGAACCGTCCACTTTTTCTGGGCTGACGAGCGTTGTGTTCCGCCGGATGACAGGGAAAGCAACTTTCGTCTGGCGAACGAACTTTTATTCACGCCGCTGAAGATTTCCGAAAGCCAGATCCATCGCATTCGCGGGGAATTGCCGCCAGACAAAGCTGCTGCGTTGGCGACGGCGGAAATTCTTCGCATCGTCCCAGCCGCATCTCCTTCTCCTCGACGAGGAGAGGGCCGGGGTACGGAGGCCGATGTTTCAAATTCAATTCCCCTCGCCCCCACCCTCTCCCCGCTTGGGCGGGGCGAGGGAGTTCATTCACTGCCGGTTTTGGATTTGATTTTTCTCGGCATGGGCGAGGACGGCCATGTGGCGTCGTTGTTTCCTGACGAAAATGAAGCCGTCAGTTCTGATAATGCGGTTTATCGCGCCGTGAAAAACTCGCCCAAACCGCCGCCGAATCGCATCACACTTGGCTACGCGGCCATCGCGGCGGCGCGGCAGGCTTGGGTGCTGGTTTCCGGGGCAGGCAAGGAGGCAGCATTGCACGAATCGCTTGCTGCCAATGGCTGTACACCACTGGCACGAGTGACTAAATTCAGGACACAAACGAGCATATTCAGCGATTTTTTGCCAATTTAAACGCGCCAAAAAAATATTAAAAATTCTTTGAACAATTTGCGTTTTCGCTCCGTCTATGTCATCGTAAGTACTGAGGATTTCGCTGTTCGTTTAGGGTTGGCATAGAGGTTTTGCTTGTGGCGCGGCTCGAACAGCGACCCCCAAGTTGGTCGCGCCACCCTTCTGAGCGCCCGGGTGAGGGCGTATAAACCTCGTCACTGCGGGGGCCGGACGCAAGTCCGGCCTTTCGCATTTATACGATTCGCATTGAAGTGGAGGGACAAAATGTTTAAGCTCCCCGGCGCATGAAACATCAGCTCGATTTCGAGAAACCGATCATCGAACTGCAAACCAAGCTGGACGAACTGCGCGAACACCCGGAAAAACATTCGCTGGACGTCAGCTTTGAGGAAGAAATCCAGCTCATCGAAAAAAAGCTGGATGAAACCCGCCGGCAAATTTTTTCCAATCTCACGGCCTGGGAACGGGTGCAATTGGCGCGGCATCCGAAACGTCCCTACACGCTGGACTATTTGCGGACGACGTTTGCCGATTTTCAGGAACTGCATGGCGACCGGCTCTTTGCCGAAGACCACGCAGTGGTCGGCGGTTTTGCCAAGCTCGGCGAACATCGCGTCGTCGTCATCGGCACGCAGAAGGGCCGCGACACGAAGGAAAACATTTTGCGTAACTTTGGTTGCGCCCAGCCCGAAGGTTACCGCAAAGCGCTCCGCCTGATGCGGCTCGCCAGTAAATTCGGCCTGCCCATCATCACGCTCATTGACACGGCGGGCGCGTTTCCCGGCATCGGCGCGGAGGAGCGGCATATCGCCGAGGCCATCGCCGTCAATCTCCGCGAGATGACGCTGTTCGAGGTGCCCATCGTCGCCACCGTCATCGGCGAAGGCGGTTCCGGCGGGGCGCTGGGCATCGGCGTGGCCGACCGCATGTTGATTTTGGAGAACGCCTATTATTCGGTCATCAGCCCGGAAGGATGCGCGGCGATTTTATGGAAGGACCGCGCCAACGCCGCCAAGGCCGCCGAAGCGTTGCGCATCACCGCGAAGGATCTGTTCGAACTCAAACTCGTGGATGAAATCGTGCCTGAACCGCTCGGCGGGGCGCATAACGATCCGGCTGCGACCGGTGAAACGTTAAAAACGCATTTGCTCAAACACCTCAACGAACTCCTCGCGCTGCCGGTCGCCGAGCGGTTGAAAAAGCGTTACGAAAAATACCGGGCGCATGGGCACTACCTCGAAAAAGTCCCAACTCCGGCGGAAAAGGCCGAGCCGGCCGCGAACGGCGCCACCACCGCCACGGCTGCTCCTGCCGCGTAAACCACAGTGCTCTATCCGCTCACCTTTCATCCCATCTTCAAGGAACGCGTCTGGGGCGGGCGCAACCTCGAACGGCTTTACAAAAAAAATCTGCCGCCGGGCGCGCCCATCGGCGAATCGTGGGAAATCAGCGACCGGCCGGGCGACGTCAGCGTTGTCGCCAACGGCCCGCTGGCGGGGAAAAATTTGCATTGGTTGATGGAAAACCACGCGCACGAATTGCTCGGCGACGCGAAACCCGCCACTGGAAACCGCTTTCCGCTGCTGTGCAAAGTTCTCGACGCGCGGGACAAGCTTTCACTGCAGGTCCATCCGCCGGCGGATAAAGCCGCCAAACTCGGTGGCGAGCCGAAAACCGAAGTGTGGTTCATTGCGGACGCCGCACCGGACGCAGAATTGTTCGTCGGCCTTAATCGCGGCATTACGCGCCCGGAATTTGCGGAAAAAATCCAGACTGGCAAAGTGGCCGGATGTTTTCATCGTATTCCAGTTCGGGCAGGCGACGCGATGTTTCTGCCCAGTGGCCGTGTCCATGCCATCGGCGCGGGGCTGGTGATTTTTGAAATCCAGCAAAATTCGGACACAACCTACCGGGTCTTCGACTGGAACCGTGTGGGACTGGACGGGAAGCCGCGCGAACTGCACGTCGCACAATCGCTCGCGAGCATAGATTTCAACGATTTCGAGCCGGCATTGATCGGCCAAAAATTCTCCGGCGACAACAAAACCAAAACGTGCCCGCTGGTACGCGACCCGCTTTTCAACGTCGAAATTTGGAAAATGAATTCGGGTGCGGGCAGTCCGTTGAAAGCGAAAACGCTCCAAATCGTGGCGGCGGTGAGCGGCCGGCTTGAAATCAAAGGGGGTTCGACCCCGGTGAGTCTGGCTGCTGGACAATTTTGCCTGATTCCAGCGTGCCTGGAGCAGGCGGAAATTTTGGCAAAAGAGCAAACGACTCTGCTGCGGGTTGAACCTGGCTAAATTTTCGTCTGCGCTGAATACAAGGCGTAATCAGAAGGCTTGATTCGCTTCCACTCGCTTCGAAATTCGCGCCACATTTTGTAACGGATGCAGAGCTTCTGAAGCCACTTGGCAGCGGCAATTTCGCTGGCGTGCCTGGCTTGGATTGATTTGCGCAGCGCCGCCTCTTTTTCCTGAAGCCTGACTCTCAAGGGGCCGTCCGCCACGAAACCGTTTTTCATAAATCAACCCTTCAATTCCATGCCAGGTTTTCCGGCATTTGGGAGAGCAGTTTGTTCCGCCAGCCGCCCTTGCGTTTGAGGATTTTTGACCAGAGCTGCTCGGCTGGCGTGTCGAAAACCAGTTCGAGCGACGCGGGAAATATTAACCACGCTTTGCGTTTTATTTCATCCTCAAGTTGTCCGGACGACCAGCCGGCGTATCCGGCGAAGAGTTTGACTTTTTTCTGCGTCGAAAAGGATTCGCCGACATCCACCAAATCATCGAGCGAATGGCCGAGCGCCAGATTCGGCAGCACGTCGGCATCAGGGATGAAGTTGTCCGTGTGCAAAAAACTCAGAGCGGTGGGCTGCATCGGGCCGCCGAGATACAGCGGCGATTCCCTGAGCACATCGGGCAAATCGGCAACGATCATCTCGCCGACTTTTTTGCCAAGCGAGCGGTTGAGCACGAGCCCGAATGCACCCTCGGCGTCGTGCTGGCAGATCAGCACAACCGTGCGCTGAAAAAAAGACCCGCCCAGTTGTCCGCTGTCCAGCAGAAACTGGCCTTTGAGGAATTTTCCCGGCGCATTCACCAGCTTAATTTGCACCACCTTTGCCAAGCTGGCAAAAAGAAAACCGCCGGGTCACCGCGGACGCAAGGAAAACCGGTCGTTTTCTCATTTTTCAGTGCCACCTGGGGTCCCTGCTCGAAAAGCGAAGGACACCCCGGCCCCGGCATTCTGGCACCGGGAATTTCAATTCGGCGTCAGGGAAAGTTCCTGTTCGTTTCCGGAACCAATGTTCTGAATACGAACCGACTTTTCCTGGATCTCCAGGCAACGGATCACCACATTCGTGTTCCCCAGTGGCACCTTTCCCAGATCATTGACGAGAAAGGAACGGCCATTAATGATGGCCGTGGGCCGGTTCCCCCACAAAATCCCTTCGAGTTTGATGGTCGTCGGGGCGGGCGCTGGCTTGGTAATGGCATTGAGAACGGGGGGGGTGCCGGCAGCGGTCTTTGCTGGAGGGATCCTGACGTTTCTGAGTTCATCCACGTGCCCGGCTTCCAATCGCGGGGCCACGCCGTATTTCATCCAATCGAGGACTTCATCGAACCCATAACGCTGTTCAGCTTCGATGAACAAATCAATCTGGCCACGCGTATAATGATTTTGCAGAACTCTCTTTTTTTCCAGCTCTTCGTTTTGCGAATCCATTAACATATAACCGACCAGTTCACAGAAACCCTCCTCGGCATCGCGGGCCAGTCGCGCGTGCCGTTCTTTGGGCACATTTTCACCCACCCAGGCATGGGAATATTCATGGGCACAAGTTTCTTTCAACTGAGCCAGCGGCATCCCGGTCAACAGGCTCATTTTGTATCGGGTCTGGTCGTTGACCGTCCTGGGGCGGATGCAACCCAGCAAATCGGGGCTTTCAACACTGTTGCCTCCCGTATTAAACATGGAATTCACATCTATCCGATCGATGACCGCGACATCCACATTGGTCGGGAATGACGTGAAACGGGAAAACAGCCTGTCGAGGTCATCCTTGACTTGACTGCAAGTCTCTTCGATGTCGTCAGCCTTGAGCACCACCGTCCTGGCGTCGCGGGCGCAAAGATAACGCCCATCCGGCAATTCAACGTAATTTTCCCTGACCGGCAGACCGCAGATAGAACACCGGGGCAATTTGATGCAGTTAGAACAAACCAGTTTTTTCTCACCGGTGACCTCGTCAGTGACAATATAAACTGTGCCGCCGTAAATGGGCTTGCCACAAATGGCACAGATATTATCCGCCAGCGCCACCAGGGACGTGCTGAAACAAAAACACGCCATCAAAAAGACAATCCAAAGATATCTCGCGCCCTGTTGCATGGTTTGACTCGTTTCCAAAAAAGTACGGATGGCGACAACCAGCACGGTTTCGCCACCGACTGCAACCAGAACCTCCCGCGCCAAAATCAACCCAGGGATTTGACCTTTTTCACAATGGCTGCGGCGTCAATGCCGAAGTGCGCGAGCAATTCCTCGGCCTTGCCGGAACGCGGCAACGCCATCACCGCGAGTTTGTGGACTTTGATGCCGGCGGAACTGAGTTCGCCTGCCACTGCGTCGCCCAAGCCGCCCTCGGCGTAATGGTCTTCAACGGTGATCACGGTATGGTTCGTCTTCTGCGCCGCAGCGCGAATCACATCCTTGCCCAGTGGTTTGATGCTGTAAGCGTCAATGACGGTGATACCAATGCCTTCGTTCTTGAGCGCATCGGCGGCTTTGATCGCCTCAAACAAGGTGACGCCGGCGGCAACGACGGTGGCTTTGTCGCCCGCGTTCTGGCGCAGCACCTTGGCGCCGCCAATCGGAAACAATTCGTCGTTCTTGTAAATCACCGGTGTTTTGGGCCGCGACGTGCGCAAATAACAAATGCCTTTGGCCAATGCCATTTGTTCGACGAGTTTTTCCGCGCTGACCGCGTCGGCCGGATACAACACCGTGCTGCCCGCAATTGCCCGCATCATCGCCAAATCTTCCAGACCCATCTGCGACGGGCCATCCTCGCCGATGCTCACGCCGACATGCGAGCCGGCGAGTTTCAGGTTTGCCTGCGAAATGCCCGCGATGCGGATTTGATCGTAAGCGCGCGTGAAGAAACACGCGAACGTGGACACAAACGGCACCTTGCCGCGCGCGCCGAAGCCGGCGGCAGCGCCGACCATGTTTTGCTCGGCAATGAAACACTCGGTGAACCGCGCGGGGAATTTCTTCATGAATTTTTCCGAATAGGTGGAATTCTTCGTGTCACCGTCCAACGCGACGATGCGTTGGTCCGCCTCGCCGATGCGCGCAAGCGCATTGCCATAGGCCTCGCGCGTGGCAATCGAATCGCCGGGCTTGTAGCTGACCGGCGGGTAGCTGGCGGGCGCGGCGTTGTTCGGAGCCGGTAATTGATTCGGCGCCGGAATGGCCACGCCGGCGGCCGGCCTTGCGACCGGCTGAAGTTCGGCGATGGCCTTGGCCGCTTCGTCCTTGTTCAACGGTTTGCCGTGCCAGCCCTCCCGGTCCTGCAAAAATGAAACGCCCGCGCCCTTGTAAGTTTTGGCGATGATGACCAGCGGTTTGTCGTCCAGACCAACACCGTTTAACACTTCCACGATTTCTTCAATGTCGTGGCCGTCAATTGATTCAACGCGCCAGCCGAAGGTGTCAAACCGTTTGGCATAAACGCCAATGTCATGGCCGAACGCAGTGGCCTGGCTCTGACCGAGGCGGTTTGCGTCCACGATGGCAATCAAATTGTTGAGTTTGTAAATGCCGGCGAGTGACGCGGCTTCCCACACGGCGCCTTCGGCGAGTTCGCCGTCGCCGAGCAGGGCATAGGTATTGTAGTCCAGCTTGTCGAGGCGCGCGGCCAGCGCCATGCCGGCACCGACGCTCAAGCCCTGGCCGAGCGAGCCGGTGGCCACGTCCACGAACGGCAGGCGCGGCGTCGGATGGCCTTCGAGGTCGCAGCCGTATTTGCGGAGATTCAACAAATCGTCCACGGGAAATAAACCGGTTTCCGCCCACGCGGCGTAGAGCAGCGGCGCGGCGTGTCCTTTGGAAAGAATGAAACGGTCGTTGTTGTAATAACGCGGATTTTTCGCGTCGTAACGCATGTGCCCGAAAAACAGCGCCGCCATCACATCCGCCGCCGACAGACACGAAGTCGGGTGGCCGCTGCCCGCCGCGGTGGTGGCGTTAATGGAATGAATGCGCAACTGGTTCGCAATACCCTTCAACAATTCAATGTCAGTATCAATCATGGAACGGGGAAACTACGTGAGAAGTCAGCCAAAGCCAAGAATGAAAATCAGCGCGACGGGTGGGGTTGCCGGGGATTGCTCAGTTATCGCCGAAGGTGCAACGCAATGAGCGGAATGCAGGTCGCGTAATTTCCGGAGGAAGCGGGGGCGGGCGGATGGCGCACGGGCGGCCTGGTTGCTGGTCGCAGATCAACGCTCATTTCATACTCGATGTCTGGAAGATGGCATCTGGCGCGTGTCCTGACCAAGGCCGCAAAGCCGGAGCAACCGGGCCTCGATTGGTTCAACCAGCAGCTCCCGCATGGTGTTCAGAAGTTCGGTCACCTCAAGCGGTTTTTCCATTAGCGCGCCGACACCCGCCGCCACAGCCATGTCGTGTTGATTGGCTTGCCTGGTGATAATGATGATCGGGAGCACGGGGGCCTCGTTGGTCATGCGCTCGAAAGCGTCCCATCCGTTCCTGACTGGCAGGCCGATGTCCAGCAGCAGCAAATCAACATGCCCGCCTTCGAACTGTTCTACTGCTTCCCGGCTGTCTGCCGCCAAGGCGACTTCGTAACCTGCATCCGCCAGAACCTTGCGCAAAGATTCTCGCACACTGGCGTCGTCATCCACAATCAGTACTTTTTCTTTCACAACATGCCGGTGCTTGTCAAAACTCAACCGGCGAATGGTCACAATGCTGTTTGCGGGAGCATGCTCGTGGCGGGCAGACTTTTTGCGCGAGTCGCTGGCTTGGCGGTCATAACCCAGGCGTGATTTCCGTCTTCCGTCCTGTCACGACCTCTCTGGCAAATTTCCAGGGCTGCCTTGCAAACCAGCCAGTCTTTCAAAGAAGACGGCAAACCGGAATTGTCGTCACGCGCAGGACGGCGGGCAGAGATTCGCCCGGCCACGATTGGCTCCGGTGAAATTCGCGGAGAAGCCTGGCTGCCACCATTAACGCGGCTGGATTCCCTCGCCTTGTCCGGCGGCACGGGATAAAGCACGGTGCCATAAGAACCGAGAACAATTTGCGTTTTCATAAGTCTGACGTTTGAGGTTATCATCGGTTTGGCCTATACTTGGCCCTGCTCCTGCAGACGGACTAGCGGTTGCTGTGCCAGCAGGGGCGTGAGGCGATTTTCATGCAAAACCAATGAATTTATGCAGCCGCCCGCACCCGAATGAAACAGATGGATGGTACATTTCAAGCCACAGGTGCTCTCCCACGAGCCAACGCGAGCCGCCCGGCGGCGAAACTGCGCCTTGCCGGGCTGGTATTGACCGTGTTGCTTGGCTCCATCCTGGTTGTCTGGGTGAGCCGCACAACTTGGGAACGGGTGGGCCGTTTGCAACACGAGTTCGCCGGGCTGAATCCGGACAGTTTTTATCTGGGCGTTCGCATGAAGGGCGACATCCAGCGATTAAACGACACCCTGCTCCGCTACCGTCTGCATGGTGAAGCCGCCGATTATGATCTGTTCCTGGGCAACGTGCGGGAACTGACCCAATGGTTCGAGGCAAACCGGACCAACGCTGTCACCCCGATGGAACGCCAGTTTTTCGAACAGATGGGAGGCGCTTACTACGATTACCTGAACGAGAGCACGAATTTGCTGGACGCCAGCAACAGCCGGCTTCAAACAAAAGTGGGCGCGTTTCCGACCAGCTACGAAAAAGTGCAACAGCAGTCCCAGCATCTGCTGGACTTATGTGATGCATTCATTTACGGCCAGCGCCTGGCTTTCAATGAATTTCTGGAAGAGTCGAATAACACGTTGACCACCTTTCAGTGGCTGCTCAAACTGTCAGTGGCGCTGCTGCTGGCGCTGATCGCCGCACTGGCTGTATTGGTTTATCGTGGCATGATTGCGCCGCTACGCTATCAATTGACCGAAAGCCAGGCCATCATCGCGCGGCAGGAGAAGCTCGCCTCGCTGGGCGTGCTGGCGGCGGGGGTTGCTCATGAAATCCGCAATCCGCTCACGGCCATTAAATTCCGACTCTACAGTCTGAGAAAGTCTTTGCCCGACGGGGACAACGAAGACGCCCTTGTAATTGCCAGCGAAATCAGCCGCCTGGAGCGGATTGTCAAGGATTTCCTCCAGTTTGCCCGCCCGTCCGAGCCGGAATTGGTTGCCGTCCCGCCGCAACGGATCCTGCAGGAAGTTCATAACCTGCTGAAGCCGCAATTGGAAAAGGCTGCGATCGAGTTGAAGCTGGAGCCGTCCGAAACTGCCTGGGTGCGCGCAGATACCCAACAAATCAAAGAGGTATTGATCAACCTGATTCAGAACTCGGCGGACAGCATCGGGCGCAAAGGAGTAATCAGGTTGAGCGTACACGACGAAGCCGATTCCACGGTCCTGGAAGTTGCCGACACCGGAAAAGGGATTCCGGCCGAGGTGCAAAAGCGCCTGTTTGATCCCTTCTTCACCACCAAGGAAGGCGGAACGGGACTTGGCCTTCCCATCGCGGCGCGAATCGTCGAGAAACACGGCGGTGAACTCCGTTACCAAACCCAACTCAACCGCGGCACCACCTTTGCCATCGTTCTGCCGCACGCTGATGAACATGAACGCCAAAATTCTACTGATTGAAGATGACGCCAGTACCGCCGCCTCCTTGAAAAAGGTGCTGTGTGCGGAAGACTACGAAGTGGACACCACCAGTCGCGGTGACACCGGCTTGGAACTGGCACGCCAAAACGAATACAACGTCGTCATCTCGGACTTGCGCCTGCCCGGCTTGGGCGGGCTGGACCTGGTCGCCCAACTCCACGCCGCAAAACCGAAACAACCGATCGTCCTGATGACCGCTCACGGCACGACCGAGACCGCCATTGAAGCCACCAAGCGGGGAGCGTGCGATTATCTGCTCAAACCGTTTGAAGCGGATGAACTGCTGGATTTGGTCGCTTCGGCCGTTGCCAGCAGCCGGCTCATGTCCGAAGCGGTCGAGATGGGGGAGGCCCGGACCGACCAATCGGCAATTATCGGCAAAAGCCGGGCCATGCAGGCAATCTACAAGGAAATTGGGCGGGTCGCGGCCACGCCCACCACGGTCCTGATTCGCGGCGCCACCGGGACCGGCAAGGAACTGATTGCCCGTGCGATTTATCAACACAGCCTGCGCGCGGACAAACCATTCATCGCCGTCAACTGTGCCGCCATCCCGGATGCGCTGCTGGAAAGCGAATTGTTCGGCCACGAACGCGGCGCGTTCACCGGCGCACAGGCGCGGCGCATTGGCCGTTTCGAGCAGGCACACGAGGGAACCATTTTTCTTGACGAGATTGGTGATTTAAATGCAAACACCCAGGGCAAGCTGTTGCGGGTGCTCCAGGAACGCTGCATCCAGCGGCTCGGCAGTGAAACCAACATCCCGGTGGACGTCAGGGTGCTGGCCGCGACCCATCGGGACCTGGAGGCCGCCATCAAGGAAAAGGAATTTCGTGAGGATTTGTTCTATCGCCTGAGTGTCGTCACCATTGCGCTGCCGCCGTTGAACGAGCGCACGGAAGACATTCCGCAACTGGCGAAATACTTCATTCATCGCTATGGAAAGGAGCTCGGCCACGACTCTCCCTCCGTCCAACCCGAAGCCATTTCGTTTCTGCAAAACCAGCCGTGGCCGGGCAATGTGCGCGAATTGGAAAACGTCATCCGCCAGGCGTTGTTGTCAGCGCGGCCGTTTGGCATCAGCCTGGAACATGTGCAGCAGGTGCTGGCCAAAACCCGGAAACCCGTGGGCGCCTCCCAACAAACCCACGCGGCTTACATCGCGGAACTGCTCAACCGCGCGCAAAGTGGCGACGTCCACGACGCCTACGCGCGCCTGATCGCGGATCTCGAACCGGAATTATTCAAGCAGGCCATCCAGTTGGCGCAAGGCAACCAATCCAAAGCCGCCCGCTGGCTGGGCATCGGCCGGATGCGTCTGCGGGAAAAGCTCACGCAGTTTGGATTGTCTGCCGGACGTGAGGAGCCAAGCAAATAGTTCCACCAACAGCCCGGTTGACTTGGCCGAATCCACTGCTGCTGTCATATGTGCCAGCCCACGGCGGGTCAAAACACAAATTTCCCTGAAAACCCCTTGTTTTGCCGGGTTTTCACAGGAGGTATGGAACTTGCCATTTGTGCAACAGGTCGCCGGTGGCTGGCCGCGCAAAAAGACGTCCGATGGGATTTAACCCCCCTTCAGGCGCGGCGCTTAAACCGTGGAAAATCGAACAAGCAGCGAAAAAAACGTTTGCTGAACGAAAGGAATCCAATGAAAACGTCATTAATGCGTATGGCGGTGGTGATGGCAGGCATGGCGTTCAACCTGATCTGCGCCAGTCCTGTCAATGGTGATCAACCGGCGCCGGTTCAAACGGACAAGATTTTCAAAGGCACCGTTACTGCCGTTGACCAAAAGGAAAAAACGGTTTCGGCCAGGGATTTTTGGGGCGCCAAAATTTTCAATGTCGGCAACACTTGCACCGTGTCTCTGGAAGACCAGCCATCAGCCTTACTGGCGGACCTGCACCCCGGCCAGAAGGTGGAAATCGGCTATCAAAACGCGCAAGGCGTGCCAGTGGCGGACCGGATCACCCAGCAGAACATGGTTTTCTCGGGTTATATCCGCGCGATTGACCCCGCCAAAGGAACGCTCGCCGTCAAACATGGTGTGTACACACGCGACTTCGCCGCCGCCCAGGACTGCGTTGTGGTCATCAAGAACGACAAGACAAAATCATTGGACGACCTGAAGGTTGGGCACACGGTCAATGTCATTTATGAATCGGTGGATAATAATTCCCTGGTTGCACGCCGAATTGAGCAGAAAAGCCCGACGTTCGTGGGAACCATCAAGGCCATTGACGCCGATACGCGAACAGTGAAGGCCAAGGACCTGCTCGCGGAGAAAACGTTCCACCTCGCGGATGGCTGCCAGATAGTCACTGACGGCAAGCCGGGCGGGAGCCTGGGCGATCTGCGCATTGGCGGCCGATTCGCCTTCACCTACGAAGACACAGCCGGCGTGCTGGTGGTCAATCGGATTGGCCGGGAAACAACCTCATCCGCCATGGAAAACGCGCAGGCCATGAAGACCAATGACGCGTCGCGTTAGCGTTTTTCCCTCGTTCGCCCGATTGCCCCCGCCATAAGGTGGCACAACGAACTATTGCGGGAGAACATGGCCGGCGACCGAGCAGGTCGGCGGCAAGCCAACGGCATTAATCATGTAAGTGCCGCCACTGGGGCACACCGGGAAAACTCCGCCTTTCAAATAGGGCAGCAAATCCAGCGCGGTCGGAACAGCTTCGTCGGTTTTGTTGTTTACCAACGCCCACTGCTGCTTGGCCGCGTCAATCTGCCGGAGGTTATTGATGCAGGCGTTGCGCTGGGCGGCTTCAATTTGAGCCTGTTGCTGGGCTTGTTGTTGCGCCGCCAACGCAGCGGCGCGCTGGGCTTGTTGCGCCGCGACGGCGTCCGACTGCCATCCTTGCAACTGTTCCTGCTGCTGTTGCAGGATGACGTGCGCGGCCTTCAACTGCTGGACCAACTGCTGATTCGTTTCCGTCAACTCGCGGACTTCGTTGCGCAGGCGGAGCAGGTCCTGGTTTTCACTGCGCAGGCGGGCAAGTTCCGCATTTTGCGACTCGACGTTGGAAGTTTTGCCCTGGTCCAATTCGGCGCGCAACTGCCCGATCTGTTGTTTGGCATCACGCGCTTCGGCCTGGGCCGTGTTCTTCTGCTGATTGGCCGAAAAGAGGAGAAGTTCGCTGATTACCAGCGCGACAATACACAACCAGAGAACCCAGCGTTTCAGTGTCATGGTCAAGCTCCTTTTCGCCTTTTTGGCCGCCGCCGTCAAATCGGAAATGGTACGCGAGGGGGCAAACCGGTTTGGACTATTTCGCGTTCGTGCGCGAAATGGGATAAAACCCGCGCTACGCGTGAGGTGGCGAGTGATGCGCGCCGAAGGTTTGAACGGCGGATAGCACAAACATGCGGGGATAAATCCTTGAACTTTCCGGCCCGCAGTGTTATCGCAAGCCCGAAATCTGAAACCACAAAAAACCCGTCATGCAAAAACCACGTCTTTCTTTCTGGCAAATCTGGAACATGAGTTTCGGCTTTCTCGGCATCCAGTTCGGCTGGGGCCTGCAGATGGCCAACATGAGCGCCATTTACGGCTACCTGGGGGCGAACGCCGATTCCCTGGCCATCTTGTGGCTGGCCGCGCCGGTCACCGGCGTGCTCATCCAGCCTTTGGTCGGGCAATCCAGCGACCGCATTTGGACCCGTTTGGGCCGGCGCCGTCCGTTTATTCTGGGCGGCGCGATTCTGGCATCCATCGCTTTGGTTCTGATGCCCAATTGCCCGTCGGTTTGGATGGCGGCGGGACTGCTCTGGGTGCTGGACGGAACCATCAATGCCAGCATGCAGCCTTTCCGGGCTTTGGTGGCGGACAATCTTCCCGAAGAACAGAACGCCCAAGGCTTCTCCATTCAATCCCTGTTCATCGGTCTGGGTGGGACCGTTGCCTCGGCCTTGCCTTGGATGATGACGAATTGGTTTGGTCTCGCTGCTGACGCCAGCGGGCAGGGACACATTCCTGGTTCTGTCCGGCTCTCGTTTTACATTGGCGCCGCCGCGTTCCTGGGCGCGGTGCTCTGGACGGTTTTTAGCACCAAGGAATATCCGCCATCTGACTCCGAACTGGCCGCCATCCGCGCGCGGAAATTTGACTGGACGCTTGGCTTGGGCGACATCTTCGCGCTGGTATTTCACCTGCCCCGGCGCATGTGGGAACTTGGCCTCGTTCAATTCTTCACCTGGATCGGCATGTTTTCAATGTGGGTTTATTTTTTCCCCGCCGTTGCCAAAAATATTTTTCACGCGACGCCCGGCTCGCCGGAAATGAAAGCCGCCAACGAGTGGGCGGACTTCTGTTTTGCCGCGTATAACGCCGTGTGCTTCATTTTCTCATTCGTGCTGCTGTGGGGCACAAAATACGCTGGCCCCAAGCTGATGCACTTTCTCTGTCTGACGGTCGGCGCGCTGGGGCTGGCGTTGGTCGCTCTGGACACAGACAAACATCAACTGTTGTTTGCCATGACCGCGGTCGGCATCGCGTGGGCGAGCATCCTCTCCATGCCCTATGCCATGCTGGCGCCCGCGCTGCCGAAGGAAAAAGTCGGGGTCATGATGGGAATGTTCAATCTATTTATCGTGCTGCCGCAGATTGCCGCTTCCAGCCTGCTCGGCTACATCTTGAAAAATTTTCTGCACAGCGAACCCATGAATGCGCTCGTCCTGGGCGGCGCGAGCATGGGACTGGCCGCCCTGCTGACACTGTTGGTGGTGACCTTCAAGAAAACCGGCGGGGAACCTGCCGCGCACGGCATGGCCGGCACGCATTAAACCAGCAGTGAATTCACAACACCACGGGTGCCGAGCAACGACAATGTTCGATTTTCCACAACCAATTGATTGCGGATTTATTTCGGCACCGCGCGATGATAGATGCGCCATTCAAAGCCGTTCAGGTGAAACATCGGCAGCGGGCCGCCGTTGGAACTCTGCACGCCGGAAATTTCCACCGGCACAAAGCCATCCGCGTTTTTCAAGTCCACCTTGCCGGTGAGCGGGCGGTCGGAAAAATTGATGATGATGAGCAGCTCATCCTTGTCATCGGCGCGTAAAAAGGTGACGAGCCTGGTCTCGTCCGAGTTGTGCAGCCAGCCCACGCGCGAATTGCGGAGCGCGGCGTATTCATTACGGACTTGAATCAGGTCGTGGTAGATGCTGCGCAATTGCGGGCGTTCCTTCGGGTGCCAGAAAATATTCAACTTGTCGAAGAGCGCCGGGTCGCCGGATTCGGTGGCATCGCCCACCTCCATGCCGTTGTAAATGAGCGGCACGCCGTCGAGCGTAAACATGAGCGCGGACGCGGCGAGCGCGCCATTAAGCCCGTAGCGGGCGACGGCGCGGGCTTCGTCGTGGTCGTCGGAGACGCGCATGTGCAACGCGTCCTTGGGAAATCGCAGCCGGCTGTCCTCCCACGAACGCCGGATGTCCGACGCGGGCGCGTCGTCAATCAAAACCTTGTCCAGGGTGTGGAGCAACGACCAGTCGTAATCAATGTCGAACGCCTTGACGAGATAGCTGGGAATGTCGGCCTCGGCGAGGAGCATGATGTCCGGCTTCGTTTTCGTCAGTTGGTCGCGTACTTGTTCCCAAAAATCCAATGGCACCGCCCATGCCACGTCGCACCGGAATCCGTCCACGTCGGCTTCCTTGATCCAATACTTCATCATCGCAATCATGTATTCGCGGAGCGCTGGGCTGGTGTAGTTCAAACCGGCAACGTCCGACCATTCCGGCACGGGCGGGATAATGCGACCTTGGGCATTCTGCTTGTAAAAATCCGGGTGCGCCATCAGCACACTGTCCCACGCAGTATGATTGGCGACCAAATCCATGATGACCTTCATGCCGCGTTGATGCGCCCCGGCGACAAGTTTCTTGAAATCGTCAAGCGTGCCGTAGTTCGGGTCAACGGCGTAGAAATCCTTGATGGAATACGGACTGCCGTATTCACCCTTGCGGAATTTTTCGCCGATGGGGTGAATCGGCATCATCCACAGGATGTTCACGCCGAGACTGTGCAACTCGTCGAGCTGGGCGGTGACGGCGTTGAGGTTGCCGGCTGGGGAAAAATCGCGCGGATAAATTTCATAAATGGTGCCGGCACGGAGCCAGTCGGGTGACGGGCGCGCGGTGGCCGTGGAAACATCCACATCCGCCCGGACGCGCGGGGAAACCAAAACCAGCGCGGCGGCAAGCAGGACAAAAATTCTTTTCAAGTGCTGAAGGCTCATGAATATCAAGATTAACAGTTCACGCAGGTTTGGCGCTACCGCACAAACATGCGGCGGATTAAATTTGAGACAAACCTTGTCATTAAAAACTAATTTTTCGGCGTGTGCAGTGCAAGCCAAAACATATCCGGATCGGTATTCGAACAAAGAACCTGTTGCCTGCCATCAGGCGGCGCGACCTTTTATCGGCTGCGCAAACCAGGATCAGGCCAATCACGTTCTGCAAAATCACGACTCGGTCTTGAGCTTCCAACCTGTCCCACCGTTGTTCGATCTGGTTTCGTGGGTTGCCACCGCCACGTCTCGTGAGATTTTCACAAACCAAGCGCGCAGCTTTGCGTTTGGTTGGTTCTGATTAGCCAGGTCCTCCAAAGAGTCTCTGTTGCTCCGGCAGAAGACAAATTAACGCTCAATGACAAATCGCATCGGCTTGAAGCTGTCATCATCCTTCACGGTCAGCAAGCCGCTGGTGAACGACCACCCCCGCGGTGAATGTGCCAGCGCAGCCGCATCCAAATGCGGCAATAAAACCCTGTCAGCGGCCACGTCACCGATTTGCCTGAAGACATTTTCAGGTTCATGGTCTGTCCACGTCTCCAAAACCAAAGCGCGCGCCGCGGGACGATAAGTTCCTTCCGGCCCGGACACGTCAACGACCATTTTCCGATCGTTGCGGTTCTGATGAAACCGGCGCTTCATGAAGGCGCCTTTGTGATAATCAAGCGTTTCTCCATCGTCTTCGTAGAGTGAGGATTCAGACTCGTTCGCCGGAGCGATGAGGATACGAAGCGGTTTTCCCGGCATTTCTCCGGTGTTCTGGATGACTGGTTGACGGAAGATAAAACCGCCGCCGCGCACGAACATGGGTATCGAATCGAGCGTGACCGGCAGATGAATGGTCTGGCCTCCCGCAAACCGACGGCCGGTCCAGTAATCGAACCAGTCCCCCTGAGGCAGGTAAACTTCGCGTTCACCCGCGCCTTCATATAGAACCGGTGCCACGAGCAGGTCGTCGCCGAAAAGAAATTCATCATCAAGCCCGGCGACCTTTTCATCGGTGGGATATTCGAGAAACAATGGACGCAGGGCCGGCACACCGTTCTGGCTGGCCTGTTGCATCGCATTGTAAATAGAGGGCAGCAATTCATAGCGCAGTTCGATGGCGTGTTTATTGATGATTTCATGGTTGTAATCGAACGACCACGGTTCCTTGTCGGGCGAACCCCACGTGGAATGCGACCGCATGAACGGATAAAAAACACCCACTTGCAGCCAGCGGCTGTAAAGTTCGCCGGACGGTGAACCATCAAAGCCGCCAATGTCGCAACCCACAAAGGTAAACCCCGACAGTCCCATGCCCAGCAGGGTGGAAATGGACTGCCGCAGCGAAGACCACTCGGAGGTGTTGTCGCCGGGCCAGACGGCAGCGTAGCGTTGGCCGCCCGCGAAACTGGCCCGCGTGAGCACGAACGGACGCTCGTTGGGCCGCAAGCGTGACAATCCTTCAAACGTCGCGCGGGTCAGCAACTGGCCATACACATTGTGGATTTCGCGATGCGTGGTCGGCTGGCCCTCGTTGTCGAAAACAACATCCAGAGGCATGGTCCCGCTCACAGTGTCGAAAACCGCCGGTTCGTCCATGTCGTTCCAGATGCCCGCCACGCCGACATCCAGGAAACTCTGGTAAAGCGATCCCCACCATTTGCGCGCCGCCGGATTGCTGAAATCCGGGAACACACTCGGCCCGGGATTTTTATCCGCACATGACGGCCAAACCGGAGCTTCATACAGCGAACCGTCGGGATTTTTCACGAAGTAATTTCCCGCGAGGCCCTCATCGTACGGCGCATAACCCTTTTCAACCTTCGGATGCGCGTCCACGATGCAGACGACGCGGAAACCTTGCGCGCGCAAATCCGCAATCATTTTCTTCGGGTCTGGAAAACGCTCATGATCCCAGGTGAACGGCTTGTAGTTGTCCTGATAATGAATGTCGAGCCAGATGACATCGGCGGGGATTTCCTTCAGGCGGAACGTGTCCGCAATCCAGCGCACCTTCGCCTCGGGATAATAGCTGTAACGACATTGATTGAAGCCGAGCGACCACCGCGGCGGCAATGGCATTCGCCCGGTCAGAGCGGTGTAACGTTCGATGACTTTTTTCGGATCGGGGCCGTTGATGAAATAATAATCCAGATCGCCGCCTTCCGCGCCGAACGTCAACAAGTCCTGCCGTTCGCGGCCCACGTCAAACGTGCTGCGCCAGGTGTCATCCAGAAAGATCCCATGGGCCTGGCCGCGGCGGACGACCAGGTAGAATGGCACGGAAACATAAATCGGGTCCGTGCCCGCATCGTGGGCGAAAGTGTCTGTATCCCACATGACATAATTGTAGCCGCCCAGTTTCCATCCGCGTTTGTCGAGCTTGCCGTTTTTTTCGCCGAAGCCATAAATGTGCTCGTCATCACGCAATTGTTTGGCCACCCGGAACGCCGGGCCGGCGAAAGCGATTCCGCGTCCCGGATCATCGGCGTCCAGAATTTCACCGGCGGAATTCGCAACAGAAATCCGCAGCGGAGACTGTTGCACGGTCACTTTGACCGAAGCCGTTGCCAGCGTGGTGGAATTGGAACCGATCTCAACTTTTGCCGACACCGTGCCCCAATCGTGATTGACGACGGTGTAAGAATGATCCCGGCCAAAGGATTTTGCGGTTGTGAAACGGACGCGGATAACATCGTCGGACAAAGGTGTAATAGCGAGCGTGCCCTGGCCGCTCTGGAACAGCAACCCCTTGCCATCCCAGGTCGGAGCAGGCATCGCACCGAGCGACGACCAACCACCATTGCCATCATCACTCGGAACCGAAACTGGCGGCAGCGGGTCCGCAGCCTGCACCACCAAACCAATCAGGTGCAGGCAAAGACCAGATAGGATTGCCAAAACAATTTTATTCCTCACCTGGATTTTAATAATCAATTTTATGTCAAGGTACGATTTCAATTTTGTAAAATGTTCGCGGCACCGGCGGTCTGGAATGATAATTGGTAAGGCGCATACAGGGTTTTACCCGATGCCGCTTCAAATGCCGTGTTGGTCAGATTCACTGTGATATTTGTCAAACCCGGCAGACCTGTGCCGCCTGCGGTAAAGGTAATCGCATCATGCGCTGCCGACCAGCTAAACGAACCGACTGTAGCTGGCGTGGTGGAAAACGCAGCCTGAACACTGTTCGTATCCATCGGCTTGCTGAATTGAAGCACGATGGGTGAAAAAGTCGGCACATTGGTGGTCCAGTGCGCAGGTGAGTTGCTGATCACCACCGGGTCAAGGGGCTGCCACTGCGACTGCGCAATGAATATTTTGGCGGTGGTGCCGGGCACGGTTATCGCCGGTGTTTGCGAGCCGCTCGTCAACGTGTAGGATTCGTTGGTGTTCAGTAAATTCACCAGCACGGTGCCCGCGGGATAAGTCAGCGTGCTCGCGGGCAATGTTTGGCTGGAACTGGCGGTGTTGAAAACCACAAACACTTCCTGCGTGTTCAGCACGCGGGAATAGGCAAACAATCCTGGGCCGCTGGAGTTGTTGGCCTGATTAACGTATGAACCGAGCGCGAGCGCTGGATACAACCGGCGAAAATTGTTCAATTGAGCCACCCACAGGAATAGCGGGTGGGTCATGTTGAAGTTGTCAACGCCCGGCGAACTAAGTTGTAAAACCGTGCCCCCCGGGCCATCCTTGAATTCCCCGGCAAACATGTCCTCGCGGTCATTCGGGTCAGTTGTACCATCAAAACCCTGCTCGGTGCCGTAATACAGACAAGGGATGCCGCGCGAGGTGTAGAGAAAAGCCAGCGCCACTTCCAGCCGATTGGTGTTGTTGTTCGCTTCGCTGGTGCTCAAAAAACGGGGATTGTCGTGATTGTCAAGGAAGGTGACCAACTGCATCTGCGAGGCGGGGTCATAATTGGCCGCCACCGCGTTGTAATGATTTTGAATCAAGGACGTCGCTCCGCTGGCCCTGGCAAATACGCGGTTGACCGCGAAATAAAGCGGATAATCCAAAACGGAATCAAACTTGAATGGGCCACCGCCTTCGGTCCCGGTATAAGAGCCAACCGTGGTTTCAGAACCGCCAAAAGCCTCGCCAAACATGAAGAAATTGGGATTGCCGTTGGTCGCCGCGCAGGCATGGATCGCCGGACAGAAACTCTGCCAACAACCCATATCAACTTCCAGGGCCGTATCAACCCGGAATCCATCAAAGCCAATCTGATTGATCCAATATTCGTAAATAGCGGCCATGTTCGAGCGAACGTAGGGCGTTTCCGTCCGGAAATCATTCAGCCCGGACAGCCAACCCAATACGGCTTGGGTGCTATCGTTAAAATTCCGGATATTGCCGTAGTTGTGAAAGAGATTGGTTAGCGATGGATTGGTCGCTGTCAGATTGAAGGGTGCCGGATATGTTTTCGAGCTGTTCCGATAAGCCAGAGTATAACCGGTGGGATAGTTAAAATGTGGATAACCCGGTCCACTGCCCTTGACGAGGTCGCCCGCGTGGTTCACGACGATGTCATCAATCACCAGCAATCCGCGCGCGTGCGCCGCCTGGACCAGGTGTTGGAGGTTGGAGAGGGAGCCCCAATGCGGAGCCACCTGGTAAAAATCCCAGGCTGAGTAACCATGAAATTGCCCTTCCGTGTTCAACACGATTGGTGAAATCCAAATGGCCGTTGCGCCCAGTGCCTTGATGTAGTCCAATTTCTGCTCGATGCCCTCGAAATCCCCGCCATGCACACCTTTCGGTTTGCCCGGAGCGTAAGTGCCTTCCGCATTGTCGTTGTTCGTGTCCCCGTCGTAAAAACGGTCGGTAATAATTTGGTAGATGCTTTGTGTCCGCCAGAAATTATTGGATTGCGCCGGCGAGTGGGTTGCCGCAAGGCACAGTGCGGCCGGAAGATAAAGTGCCTGGACATAGAAACGCCATGGCTGAATAACAGAGCGCAATCTCATTTTTGCATTATCGTTTAATAAAAACCACCAAGGCGTCCTTTAAACAATTCCATGAAAAAGGCCGGGTCTTTAGCCCGGCCGTTGCAACTTTTGTGCGATTTCAAACAGTCCCCTACAACTTCAGAAAGCTTGAAACAGGGTTGAGGTCTTCATGGCAGTGGAGTATGGGCACCCAACCATCCCACATCATCCGGCGCATTTTTGCTGCCCGATATGCCTTTGAAGGTCGGTACGGCCCATTTAATGGTGTTTCCGTCCACCCACTTATGAATTTCAGCGTGGCCATCCGCAAAACCGAACGAGCCGCTGCTCCTATGTATACTCGCAGGGATATCAATCCAATTGCCGCCATTGGCCGTGCCCGTTAATGCGCCCGTGCTGTCCGGATTGTTGTACAACATTGCGTCATTAATGCTGTCCGGCGCTTCATCGGCAAATACCCACACATCACTGGGGCCGGGATTGCGGATTTGAGTCATTGTCGTTTTTAGTATCTTCACAGACCATGGAAACTCCGGTGCCCTGCCGTTGTTTGGCGCACTAGGCGGAACGCCGCCAAGCGCGCAACTCATTGAGACACTTCGCACACGGTGGTCCCAACCTGCCCCACCCTGTACCGGGCTGAGAAACACATCAGCCGGGCAATGGTAGATTTGGTATTGGTGGGCTGAATACGGCGCCAACAGGGCGTACTGGTCGAGGGTCAGATTCTGAATGTTCGTGTTGGCATTCGCCAGCGTCCAATCTTCAATGCCCAGGCACCAGGTTGCGCCCTTGCCCCCCAGACCAGGAGGGTATGTGTAAACATCCACGTTGATAACCAATTGGTCGCTGTACTCCTGCGCATATAAAAACCAGGCCTCGGCGAGTTGCTTGTTGTTGTTCATGCAACTGAGCGACAACGCCCTGGCCCGGGCTGCGGCCAACGCTGGCAGCAACATGGCGGCCAGGATGGCAATGATGGCAATTACCACCAGTAACTCGATCAAAGTAAAAGCACCCTTTGGAGATTTGTTGCCTGTAACCTTTTTTAAGTTAATCGCATCCATTTTCTGATGGTCAACCCACATTATTTCCCCGGCTGGGAGCCTGATTCTCCATCACGCCCAGCCGGGGATAACATAACACTTATTACTGCCTGATCAAGCGGAAGAATTGGGCGGAGCCGCTGCTGGGCCAGTTGGTGCCCTGGGTGGCATCGGTTCCATTAAGCATATTCCAACTTCCACTCGTCAAATCGGAACTGTTTTGTAACAAAACGTCCGGACGACCGACCCAAGTGATGGGGAAGTTGCCGCCAATAGGAGCGCCAATCGCCAGGTTACCAAAGTCTATTTCCACAATGTTCGTGGTTGACGTTGGCAATCCAGGGTTAAGAATTGTGCTCTGGTTTGCTATGCTCCAAGACCAAACGTCTTGCGGAAACGCATAGTTCGGCCCGTAGGAGCGTATTTCACGGATATGGTTGATATTCACGAGGTTCTCATCGTCGAATCCATCTATACTATATTTGTAAGTCATATAGATTGAACCCCCCCGCGGGATGACGAACGAATTTGTGTAAACGTCAGAGTCGCCAACCTGAAACAACTCTTGGGTTGACGGTAAGAGGCCTAATCCCCAAGTTTCGCCGTTCCAACCAACCCAGGCGCCGTTGACGAAGAGTGGATAGGCGCCTTTTACAAACGGAGAGCCGCCATCATCCAGCGTCCCATCCGGCATATACAACGAAAAGGTCACCGTAATGGGTGTTACCACCAAGTCGCCAAGTTGGTAGTCATCATAAGATATCACAGGCAGGGTCGTATTTTGCTGGGTGAGGAGGGTCACACGATTGCCTCCACCGGTGGACACCGGCTGTTCGTAACCGCCGTCGAGATTGTTCACGCGGAACTTCCAACCACCACTTGGAGGTGGACCACCAACATAAGCGGGGAGGAAGGCATAATCGGCAAAGGTTCCGATGTAGAGGTTGGTTTTGAGACCCGGATTGGGGTCATCGGGATATAATATGGTGTAATTGGTCAATTGCATGTCCGTGCCCCAGTCAGCATTAACGCCGGCAACTGCGACGGAATTTACAGGCAGACCGTAGGTGGGATCAGTGGGGACAAGATCAGTGTTAGTAAAATTGCCAAACGCAACCTGTTCGCTCATATCCAACTGAAACGTGACGTAGTTGGTGGGGGTAGCCACCACACCAAAATTGAAAGTTGTGCCCCCCAAATTACCCACCGGAGGAGTATTCGTCAATCCCGGCAGAAATTGATTGGAAAGGTAGCCATCGCCGCCGCCGTTGATGTCGATAAGGACGTTGACCGACCCGCCCGTATAACCAATGTCGGATGTCGGAATCTCGATTTCAAGTCCGGTGGTCACACAGGCGCCGACACAAGTACCACTCAAGGCATTACCGCCAGTGCCCATTGTGCTGGCGAGGGTGTTGTTCAACGCAAAAGTAATGCCGCCTAAGGTCGCAGTGCCAATACCGCCAGTCAATGGATCAGGGCCGAGGTATGCTTGTGTTGCCTGACTGCCGTTTGGCAACGGAAATCCATCACAATAAAGAGTGCCGCCAGAATCATTGACATCGATCATGTAGGTCGCATTGAAGCCCACAGCGAAAACAGAACCATTCATGATAGCTTCCGTGCTGGGACTAACGTTCAGTGTATTCTGGCCGGGACCTCCGCCGGCAATGAAAACGTTCAAGTGATTGCCGTTGTCTTGATAGCAACCGGCGATAAACAGGTAGAGATTTCCACCGGAAACCTGGGCATAAACGGCATCCAACTCCGAACCGGTTGCGTCACCACCACCCGCGCTGTTGCCAAAGCCGGTGTTGACGGTTTGGACGTATAGTGGTGGACTGGTGTAAAAGGTTGGATCCAAGGTTCCGTTCAAGAGTTGGGCGTTTGCACATACGGCTGCGCCCAAAAAGGACACGGCTACCATGCAGGTTACGATTTTTGATTGAGCCAGTGCGGCCACTGCGAACAATTTTTTGAGTTGATGTTTCATATGAGTATATTTTTTATTCATGCCTCGCACTTGTCACAGTGTTGTATCACGGCATGTTGGCTTTTTGGTTTACAAAGAAAGTCTAACAGAGGGGGGCAAACTAGCTACCGCATGTTTGTGCGGTGACGGGTCGCCGCGAAAAAACGGCATTTTCAAGGCCTTCTGGCTTTTTGGGCGAGAACCGAAGCGAGGTATTCCTGGGCAAACTGGTTGTCCGGCTCGATCTTCAGCGCATTCTGGAAACAGGCAATGGCGTCATCCAGCCGGTTGGAACGCACGAACACCAGCCCCAGTTTGATGTGGCTGGGGACATGGCGAGGATTGATGTTGAGCACCGCGGTGTATTCGCGGGCGGCTTCATCAAGTTGATTGGCGGCCGCGAGTTCGTCGGCGAGTTCAAAATGCGCCGGCCAATAACCCGGATCGAGTTGGATGGACCGCCGGAAGTCGGCCATCGCCTCGGCGTGCCGGTTGAGCTTGGCCAGCATCCGGCCGGCGGAACAAACATAGGCCGGATCCTGCGGGCGGAGGCGAATCGCGCGCTCCAGGCAATCCAGGGCCGCCGCATATTTCTGCCGGGCGAGCAGGACCGAGCCCAGTTCGAGCCAGCCCGAGGGCAGGGAGGGGCGCAGGTGTGCGGCCTCTTCGAGAAAAGGTTCCCCCAGCTCCGGTTGTCCCTGTTCGCCGAGCAGCCGGCCCAGTTGCAGACAGGCGTAAAAATCCGCCGGCATTAACTCGGTCATCCGCCGATAAGCCGCGATGGCGCCCTGCCAGTCATGGTTCGCCTCGCAAAAATTCGCCAGCCCCTCATAAAGGTATTTATCCGACGGCGCGCGCGCCAACGCGGCGGCGAAAACCTCGCGTGCGCCCTGGGCCGCGCCGGGTTGCGCCTCAAGCTGGCGGAGATGCAATACTTCATCCTGCAACTTTCGGGTCCGTTCCGTGTTGTTGAACTGGGTGCTTAACGGGGGATCTCCCAACCGCTGAATCTTCGCCTGCAACCCGAACTGGCGGTTCCAAATCGTCAAGCCCAACGCGCGGTCGCAGGCTTCCTGCGACATCCAGTTCGTGGTGGCAGGCGGACTTCCCGCCGCCGCCAACATTCGCCCGACCTGTTCCGCCCAGAGCTTTCCCAGCCGATAATTGCCGTTTAAATTAAAATGGACATGCTCGTAAAAAATTTCGCCCCCGGCGATGCCCGCGGGGCTGGCCTGCGCCAAGGCTTGCTCCGCGTCACACAAAGCCAGCCGGTCGCCGGCGTCCTGCTGCGCCACCTGCCGGATGGCGGCGTTGATGCGCGTGTCGGCGCGGAACGGCAGCGCGTCGGTGTCGCACGCGATTTGAAATTGTTCCCGCGCGGCGGGATTGGTGAGTTCCAGTTCGCATTGCGCCAGCCGGAAATGCGTCTCGGCAAATTGCAGGTCGAGCTTGGCCGCCTGCGTGAACCTTTCGGCGGCGGCGAGGTAATTGCTCTGGGATTGCAGCGATTGGCCCGCGGCAAAGTTCTGGTCGAATTGCGCGCGGTCGGCTGCGGGCGCATTGCTATTAGCCAGCGAGGCAAATGGCGGCGAGTCCTTGAGGTTCACCGAGACCGTGCTCAAAATGACTTTCGCGCCGGAATCTTCACCGGCGCGGACGATGTCGCGCAGGTTGGCTTCAAAATTCCGATAAACCGTGTCCTTGCGCCGATCATCGGGTGCAACGCGGTTGCCGAGGAACATTTCCATGCCGCCCCAAGAGGTGTCCTTTGATTTGCCGCCGAGTTTGCGCAACGCGGCAACCAGCAGTTGTCCGATGCGCGTCCGCTGAAGCGCGATATTAAACTGCGCCACCTGGCGCGGCAGCGCCTGCGCGCCGAACACGGTCACCGCTCCGAACGGGCCGACCATTTCGTTGTTGCCCATATACACAATCCAGAAATCGCCCTTGTGCCGGGCAGCCTCGCGCGCGATGGGCAGGATGACGTGCGAGTTGATCGCGGTGATGCCGAAATTGGCCACCTCGAACTTTTTTCCGGGGAACCGCTCACGCAACTGCGCCTCCATGAACCGGCTGGCGGCGTAAGCCGGCTGCAGGTCGCCCAACGCGGCGGATTCGCCAAAAATAAAAATGCGGATGGTGTCCGGCGATTTAACCGCCGGAATCAAAAACGGGTCCGGCCAGCGCGCCAGTTGCGGCGGGAAAAAGCGCAGGGTAAAATTTTCGTTGTTGATGAAATAATCCTTCCCGTCACGGTGAATCTTTTTGAAGAAGCCGGTCGCATATCCGTAACCCGCCAGCCGCAAAACAACTTCCACTCCGCCCAGCAAGACCAGCGGCACGACAACGAGCGCGAAAAGCCGGAACAGCCATTTGCGGCGCGGCGACAAAATGATTGCCGGTTCGCGGCGCCGACGTTGCTCCGGCGGTTTATTTGGCCCTCCACCGGCTTTTGTTTTTTTGGCCCGGGATTTCAATTTTGAATTTTAGAAGAGCCGGTCCAACGGACTGGAGTTTTTAGCTGGCTGCCAGCAGGTCGCCGCGTCGCGCGGTCGTTTGAGCCGCAAAGCATCCTTGGCAATGACGACAATGACCACCGCGACCCAATCAAGGAAAAAGCGCCGTGATGCGGTTTACTGCGGGTCAGCTTTTTCATGTTGACCGAATCTGCATGTCTGTTGGTCTGCCTGAGTCATTTCCTTGGCCGGTTGAATTGTCCATCACCCCCGGCGGGGGATTACTCCAACATTTATTGCTTCTCCATCAGGCGGAAGAATTGGGTGGGGCCGGAGTTGGGCCAGTTGGTGGACATGGCGGCATCGGTTCCGTTGTTGGTATTCCAGATTCCACCCGTCAAACTGGAATTGTTCTGCAACACAACTCCCGGACGGCCAAGCCAGGTTATGGGGAAATTGCCCCCTGAAGGAGCTCCAATCGCCAGGTTGCCAAAGTCCGGTTCCACTATATTCGTGGGCGTAATTCCAGGATTAGGGTATGGGTTGCCGTTTCCTGGTTGAAGAACGGTCCAGGACCAAACGTCTTGCGGGAAGACATAGGCCGGTCCGTAGGAGCGTATTTCGCGGATATGGTTGGTCTGAGAGCCGTTCTCGTCGTCGAATCCATCTATACTGTATTTGTAGGTCATATAGATTGAAGCCCCCCGCGGGATGACGAACGAATTCGTGTAAACGTCAGAGCTGCCAACTTCAATCATCTGTTGTGACGCTGGTAAGAGGTATAATCCCCAGGTATCGTTGTTCCAATTAACCCAGGCGCCGTTGACGAAAAGTTCATCAGAGCCCTTTTGAAAGGCATAGTCGCCATCGTCCAGTGTCCCATTCGTAATAAACAAGGAAAAGGTCGCCGTGATTGGCGATTGCACCAGGTCGTAGATGCTGATGTCGTTGTAATCCACCAACGGCAGAATCTGGCTGGCGTTGGTAATTGCCGCCTGACGATTGGTGCCGCCGGTGGACGCCGGACTTTCCAGACCGCCGTTCATGCTGAATTTGAATTGGATGGTTGTGGAACCCGGAAAGCCCACAACCGCAAAGGTTCCGCTGTAAACGTTCGATGAGGTGTCACCGGCCAAGGGGTTGTTGGTCAAAACCAATCCGTTATCCCATTGACTCGCGGTTAAACCGCCCAGTGAAGTGCCATCCCAGGGACCCTCAAAGTCGCCGGCGACGGTAATTGAGCCATTGTGGTCTCCGTTGGTAAAGGCTCCCAGGAAGACCTGCGCGGCCATGTTCACTTGAAAAGTCACCTGGTTGGTGGGGATGGACCAGGAAATGACGTTCCAAGTCGCCCGAGGCAGGACTTGCGTACCCGTGCCTAGTTTGAATTGCCGGTTGGGGATACTTTCGTAATTGCCATCGGCAACAAATTTGCATTGTTCAACCGTGCCGGGAGGGTCGGTGATGATAACCGTGTTGCTCCAAATGTTTCCAGTGACGTTAACCAGCGGGTTGGCGTTGGTGCTCCAACCGTTGAAAGTGCCTGCAATGGCAACGCTTGCCGGAGTTCCATAAGAAGTCATGTCCACTTGGAAAGCAACCTGGGTTTGAGCATGGGCGGCGACGGCCGCAACGAACGCTATTCCCACACCGTGCCAGTGGCGGGAAAAGCCATGAGAAATGATCGGTTTCATTTTATGTTTAGGCTGCGGGTTAATCGGCTGTTGGTAAATATTTCGGTGAACATTCGCATTTTCTTCCAGCTTGCATTTTTGGCGGTTCGGGAAACCTCCCGGTACTGCCTGGAACACTTCTGGAGTTTAACTCAACAGCCCGGTCGCCGCCAGAAAATTGCTTCGCGGCTACAGCGATTTCGCCTCGGCAAAAGTCTGATAAAACCGCTGCCGGTCCGCCGAAGGCGGATCGCCATCGGCCATTGAAGCCAACGGAGGACAGCACTTGAAACCCACTGCAACCGTGTTCAAATGACTTTCGCGCCAGAATTTACTTCGGCTTCGACAGTGTCCCACAAGTTGGCCTCGAAATTCCGATAGACCGTCTCCTTGCGGGGATCGCTTGGCGCGGTGTGGTTTGCCCGACTTCCGCCGGACCCCGATTTGTTTTGGCGCGGTTTCAGGTTTTGATTCTCAAAAAAGTCTATCCAACGGACTGGAGTTTTTGGCCGGATGCCAGCAGGTCGCCGTATCGCGCGGACGTTTGAGCTGCAAAGGGTCCTTGCCCGCCAGCCGCAAGACGAGCCCCACCGGCGTCAGGATGAAAATAAAAAACAGTATCAGCACGCAGCGCCCGAGGAACTGGCTGGAATAAAATCCCAGCCGCAACGAGAGCCGATACCACCCGCGGCACCAGCGCGGTTGCAGCAGCGCGCCAACCGCCACGGCGGCGAGCACGCCGAGCACGGCACACCAGACGTTCACCGGCAGATGCCGCCGCCAGCGGAGGAGCGAACTTAAAATCGCCAGCCCCAGCGCGGTCAGCAGCGCGGACTTGCGCCATTCCTTCGGGTCTTCCTTGAAGTTTAATTTCATTTCAATCCGCCTGCGGCGCAACGCGCCACTGAATTTTTTGTTGCGGTTGCGCGGTGCGTTCGATCACAAAACTGCCCATGATGAGATAATCCATCTCCGTGTGCATGAAGCAGCGATACGCGTCATCCGGCATGCAAACAATCGGCTCGCCGCGCACGTTGAATGAAGTGTTGACCAGCACGCCGCAGCCGGTCGCTTGTTCGAAGCGCAGCAGCAAATCATAAACGAGCGGATTCCCCGCCGGTTCCACCGTTTGAACGCGTGCCGAATAATCCAGATGCGTGACGGCGGGAAGTGTGGAGCGGATTTGCTTGAGCCGGTCGAGTCCTTTTACTTCACGTGAAACCTCACGGCACAACTCCTTTTTGACCGGCGCCACCAGCAGCATGTAAGGCGATGCCGCGTCCAGTTCAAAATAATCCGCCGCGCGTTCGCGGCGCACGATGGGCGCGAACGGGCGGAACGATTCGCGGAACTTCACCTTCAAGTTCATCACCGACTGCATTTTCGCGGAGCGCGCATCGCCCAGAATCGAGCGGTTGCCGAGCGCGCGCGGCCCGAATTCCATCCGGCCTTGAAACCAGCCGACGACTTTTTCCGCCTTCAAAAGCTCCACGGTGAGATCCAGCAGCGCATCCTTTCCCAATTTTTGAAAAACGGCGTGGTGCGAGCGCAGCACCGTTTCAATTTCGTCATCCGTAAATCCGGGGCCGAGCAGCGACGATTGCATCGAATCCGTGGGGACGGCAACGCGTGGATTCTCCGCCTTCGCGTACCACGCTGCGAGCGCTGCGCCCAGCGCGCCGCCCGCATCGCCCGCCGCCGGTTGAATCCAGATACGCTCAAAGATTTTCTCCTTGAGAATAAGCCCGTTGGCGACGCAGTTGAGCGCGACGCCGCCGGCCAGGCAGAGATTTTTCAAGCCGGTCACTTCGCGGGTGTGCCGGGCGAGCCGCAGCATGATTTCCTCCGTGACCAACTGGATCGAACGCGCCACGTCCATGTGCCGCTGCTCGATTTTTTCCTCCGGCCCGCGCGGCGGACCTCCGAAAAGCCGGTAAAATTTTTCGTTCGTCATCGTCGTGCCGCGCAGAAAATTAAAGTAATCGGGATTCAACCAGAACGAACCGTCGGGTTTCAGGTCGAGTATTTCGCGGCGAATGGCGTCGGCATATTTCGGTTCGCCGTACGGCGCCAATCCCATGAGCTTGTATTCGCCGGAATTGATGCGGAAACCGCAGTAGTCGGTGAATGCGGAATAGACCAGCCCGAGTGAGTGTGGAAAGCGCAGCTCCTTCAGTATTTTGGTTTCGTGTCCGCGCCCGTAGCCGATGGTCGTGGTGGCCCATTCGCCGACGCCGTCAATCGTCAGAATCGCCGCCTCGTCAAACGGCGACGGATAAAACGCGCTGGCCGCGTGGGATTGGTGGTGTTCGGTGAAAAGAATCGGGCAATCCGCCCGCAACTCCGGCAGCTCCGTGCGGATCGTTTTGCGCAAATCCAGTTTTCCGCCAAGCCAATTCGAAAGCACCGTCGGAAACGTCCGCCAGCCGCCGGGCGCGACGGCGAGATACGTTTCCAGCAGGCGCGTGAATTTCAGCACCGGCTTGTCGTAAAAAACCACGGTGTCCAGTTGCGCCGGCGTCAGGTTGGCGTGGCGGAGGCAAAATTGAACCGCCTGCGCGGGAAAATCGGCGTCATTTTTTTTGCGGGTGAAACGCTCTTCCTGGGCGGCGCAGATGATTTTGCCATCACACACCAACGCGGCGGCGGCATCGTGGTAAAACGCCGAAATGCCGAGGACGTTGCGCGGCGCGGGCCTGCCCCGTGAAATAGGTTTTCCTTGGGTGCTGCACATTGATTCACTGGATTATTTCACGGGGCAAGGCTCAAAGAAACGGGTAGAGCGCCCAGGCGATGCCGGAACTGGCGGTGAAAATCAAAATGACGCCCAGCAGCAGCAGCACGATGATGAGTGGGATCAGCCACCATTTTTTCTCCTGTCTGGCGAATTTCAGAAATTCTTTAAACAATGACCACATGCGATGTTGTGAATTTAGGATTTGTTGCGACGCTGGCAAGGGAAATCACGACGCGCTCTTTTTCAACATTTGTATTTGAGGGAGATATTCCCGGGCCTTGCTGTAAGCGGGTTCGATTTTTGGCGTTGCGATTTCAATCCGCGGAGTTTTTGCTGTTCCGGCGACGGTTCATCCCCGCAGGAATTTGACGACGGCCTCGGTGCGCGAGTGGACATGCAGCTTTTCATAGACCGTCCGCACATAGCTGCGCACCGTATCAATGCTGATCTTCATGCGGTCGGCGATTTCCTTGTAGGCGTAGCCCTTGGCGAGCTGCTCGAGAAATTCGTGTTCTGCCGGCGTGAGTTTGGCAAGCGATGCGGCTTGGGGCGCGGGCCTGGAAAAAAATTGCACGACGCGCCGGGCGAGTTGCGGCGTCATCGGTGAACCGCCGTTGAACACATCGCGGACCGCCTCCAGCAAACGCGCCGAGGCCGTGCGCTTGAGCAGGTAGCCGCTCGCCCCGGCGCGCAGCGAATTGAACAGCGAATCGCTGTCTTCATAAACCGTCAGCATCAAAAACTGGATCGCCGGCTGCGCTTCCTTCAACTGCCGCACGCATTCGTAGCCTTTCATGCCCGGCAGGTTGATGTCCATCAGCACCACATCCGGCAGTTGCTGCGGAATTTCCTTCAGCGCCGTTTCGCCGTTGGCATATTCGCCGACGAGCTTGTAGCCGGGCGCGCGTTTGATCAACGCTGACAGACTGCTGCGGATGCCTTCATCATCATCCACGATGGCGACCTTGATTTGCATAAAATTTTTGGTGCGGTTTGAAAATAAACTGCGCGCGCGTCCGGTCAACCGGGAAAGCCAACCGAAAATTCCACCCGCGCACCCTGGCCGGGCACACTCGTCAAATTAAGGTTGCCGCCGACCGCTCCGGCGCGGCGTTTCATGTTTCCGAGACCGTTGCGATGTCCCGCCGCCGCGACGGAGTCAACGCCAAAACCTTTGCCATTGTCGGCGATGATGATTTCCAGAATTCGCGGCGTGGCTTTGATTTGCAAATGGACCTCGCTCGCGCCGGCGTGCTTGAGCGTGTTGGTCAGCGCCTCTTTGATGATGAGAAAGATGTTGTGGCGCACATCCGGCGGCAGCGGTCGCAGGGGCAACTCGTCCGGCACATCCAGCCGGCAGCGCGTCGGGCTGCCCTCGAATAATTCGGTCGCAAAATGCGTGATGTAATCCACGAGGCTTTGGAGCGTATCGCTGCCGGGCCGCACCGCCCAGACGATTTCCTCCAGCGACCGCACCGTCTGGTCGGCGGACTCGGTCAGTTTGCCGGCGTGCGCCTCCACCTGTTCCGGGTTGTCCTTGTCCGCCTTGATCAAGCCGCTCAACAGCGACAGCCGCGTCAGCGAAGAGCCGAGTTCATCGTGCAGGTCCTGCGCGATGCGCGCCCGTTCCCGTTCCAGCGTGCTCTCCTGCTCGGCGTGTTGCAATTGCAGTTGAAATTTTTTCTTTTCGACGAGCCGAACCGTTGCGCCCACCGCGATGACCAGGGCCATCGCCACGAGCGTGTTGAACCACCATGTCTGCCAGAAACGCACCGTCACGAAGTCGTTGAACGAAGTCGCAATCGCCATGTCGCTGAAGATCCAGCCGTTGCCGCCATCGCCCTTGTCGCCGGGGCCGTGGCGCAATCGGATTTGATTGAAGGTGGCTTTCGCCTTGAACTTCGTGGTGAGGTTTTCGGGCTGGTTTTTGTCCGTCGCGCCGCGTTCGAGATCCGGGTTCAGCCACACGGTCACGAGGTCGTCACCCCCGGGGACATATTGAACCTTGAAAATGATGGTCCGTTCAACGCCGTGGCGCACCAATTCGTAAGGCCAGGACATGCCCAGTCGGAACGTTTCGGGATGCGCGGATTTCAAGTTGAATTCGCCGGAGGACGGTGCGTTCGACGGACCGGTCTCCGCCGTGTTGAACGCCGAGTAACCCCAGGCTTCCATCGCATTCCCCACCCCCAGCCGCTCTTCGTCGCCTTCAAACAATTGAAAGCCTGCGAAGTAAGGCTCGGTGGTCGCATCCGAAACCGGTTCAACGTGAAACCGGAAATAGAGCGCGTCACTGTTGGTGGCGGTTCGTTTGACCGCACCACCGAGAATGTCCACACCCATGCCGGTGTTGTGGACGGCCCGCGCGGCGGGGTCGCTCCACAGTATCGCCGCCCGCGCCGACCAGCAGTACGCGGCTGCCAGAACTGTCAGTGCAAAGGTTGCGGCGGGGCGGGTCATGTGATAATTATGCCGCCGCGCCGCTTCCGGCACAAGCAGGCAGGAAAAATATCCGCCGCACATTCATGCGGTTGCCAGCGGACTTCGGAACCGGCACTTGTTTTAAATGAATCCACAATATTCCAACGGGTTGCGACTGCGCCCGCTTGCGGTTCTGTCCCTCGCCATGCTGGCCGCTGCCGGCGCACCCGGCTCGGAACCGGAAAATGTCACGACCGGAAATGTCCGCGTACAATTGCTCTCCGATTCCCTGGTGCGGCTCGAATTGAAAGGCCCCGCCGGATTTGAAGATCGGAAAACGTTCCACGCCGTCAACCGCGACTGGCCGGGCACGGCACTCCTGGTGGAAACGAATTCCGGCGGCGTCGAAATCAAAACCGCGCATTATGTCGTTACCATTCCGCAAAACGCTGCGACCCTCGATGGCGTCCGCGTCGAGTCCGCCGGCGGACAGGCGCTTTATACTAACGACGGGAAACTGGAAAACAGCCGGTGGCTGCCCGGCCCGGCCGACCAGCCACAGGCGTGGTGGTTCGCCGACACACCGCGAATGGTTCCGCCGCCGTGGGGTCTCACGCCACCACCCCGGAACCCAAACCCCAGACGCCAAGTTCCGGACGGCGGCTGGGATTTGAGCAACAACGCGCCGGACATTTACGTCTTCGTGCCGTGCGGCGATTACCGTCAGCTCCGGAAGGATTTTCTCAAGCTGACCGGCCCGACGGAGATGCCGCCGCTGTTCATGTTCGGGGCGTTCGACAGCCGCTGGTATGATTACAACGAGACGACCGCGTTGAAACAGATTGATGATTATCGCGCGCACCGGATTCCGCTCGATGTGTTGGTGGTGGACACCGGCTGGCGCGCAGGCGCTTCGACAGGTTATCAGCCGAACACGAATCTGTTTCCGAATCTGCCGCGTTTTTTTCGGGAGGCACACGCGAAGAACGTCCGCGTTTTGTTCAACGACCATCCTCAACCGCTCAACACCAATGTGACCGGGCTGGACGCGAAGGAGTTGAATTATCGTTTCAACGGGCTGTCGGGCCTGCTGAAGGACGGTCTCGACATCTGGTGGTATGACCGCAATTGGTGGGTGGCGCTCGTCCCCGCCGCGCCGAATTTGCGCAAGGAAGTCTGGGGCATGCGGCTGTATCACGATACGACGGCGCGGGTGCGGCCAGAACAGCGTCCGCTCATCATGGCCAATGTGGACGGCATTGACAATGGCATCCGCAAACGTCCGATGGACGTGGCGGCCCATCGCTTTCCGTACCAATGGACGGGCGACATCGGGCCGGGCTTTGAATTTCTGCGGCGCGGTGTGGAGAATGCGGTTCATTCCGGCGTGCAATCGCTCTTTCCTTACATGAGCGAAGACCTCGGCGGCCACACCTCGAACCCGACGCCCGAACAATACATCCGCTGGATCGAATACGGCGCGTTGTCGCCGGTGTATCGCCCGCACTGCACGCACAATCTGGAGCGGATGCCGTGGGTCTTTGGGCCGGAGGCCGAAAACATCGCACGCCGATTTTTGGACATGCGGTACCGGCTGCTACCGGTGTTTTATGCCGCCGCGCATGAAAATTACGAAACTGGCGAACCGATTTTGCGCCGGCTTGACCTCGATTATCCGCAATTGGCCGAGGACAGCCGCGATGACGAATATCTGCTCGGCAAAAACATTCTGGTCGCGCCGGTGTTGCAAGGTTCAATGCAGATCGTGCCGGGTGGCTGGCTGAAAACGCTGGACGGGCAGCCGGGATTGAAGGCGGAATTTTTCACCAACGAAGATTTGTCCGGTGCGCCGGCGTTCACGCGGACGGACGCAGCCATCGATTTTAACTGGAGCCAAACCAGTCCCGCGCCGGATTTTCCACGCACGCATTTTTCGGCGCGCTGGACGGGCACAATTGAAGTGCCGGCGTCGGTCGGCGACGTAACGCTGTCCACGGTGGAGGACGACGGCGCGCGGGTGTGGATTGACGGCCGGCTGGTGATTGATGCGTGGGGGCCGCACGCCGCGACCACGTCGGAAGCCGACGCCGTGCTGACCGCCGGGCAGCCGCACCAGTTGCGCATCGAGTATTTGCAACTGGATTTCGATGCACTCTTGAAATTGCAGTGGCATTCCGTAAACGGCAAGTCCGCAACCCGTGTCGCGCGGATTCCGCCGGGCGATTGGATTGACGCCTGGATGGGCGAAACCGTTTCCGGCCCGGCGACCGTAACGAACCAGGTGCCGCTCGACGAGATTCCAATTTATGTCCGGTCGGGCGCGATTCTGCCGCTCGCGCTGGAAATGCAGTTCACCGGAGAAAAGCCGTGGAATCCCATCACGCTGGATTTGTATGCGCGCGCGGCTGAAACGAATTCGGCGAATCTGTATGAAGACGATACGCTGACGACGGCCTACCAGCACGGTGCATTCCGCAATACGTCCCTCACGGCGTCGGCAGATGAGGCGAGCAAAACCGTGCGCGTGGGAATTGGCGCAGCCAAAGGAAACTTCCACGGCGCGTTGAAGAAACGGGCCTGGACACTGCGAATCCATCCGCCGGTGGGCTGGCCCAAAAACCTGGCGCCGACGGACATTAGGGTGAACGGCGAAAAAATCAACGCACAAATCCAACTGCTCAGCCGCGACGCGGCGGCGATGCCGTTCGGTGACATATCCGGCGCGCCGGATGGAGACGTTTTCGAAGTCAGTCTGCCCGCCACGCCGGTTTCCCAAAGCCAGTCTGTTGAAATCTACTTTAAGTAGGACAGGTGTCGCGCCTGTCTCTGACTTCAGAGATTCAATCCTGCAAAATGCAGACAGGCACCCCTTTGGGCTTGGCCATGAAGGCATCCTTGCGGCGGCGGCGGAATTTGCAAAGATAAGCCGCAAAATGAACCGGTGAATTGTGAGTTCGCGCCGTCAAAATGAAAAGAAATTCGGGCACTGGGAAGACTTACCCGGTGGTGGACGGCGATATAATCTGGATGTGATCGGGCGGTTCGGCTGGCGGGCGCGTTATTGGAAGGAAGTGGACGCTGGCGAAACCACCGTGCGCTTCCGGCAGGAGATTTACGACGACACGGGGCGGCTGATTGAAATTCACTAGAAATTCCCGGTGGATAAAGGCCATCAGAAAGTGTAGAATACAGCCATGACGATCACGAAACAAACCGTTGCCGACAAAATCGCCGCGTATCTTCATCACGAGATCACGCCGGCGCAGTTGGTGGATTGGGCGGAACGCGCCTTGATGGACGGCGAGTTTGCCGAACGCGACGCCAGAACGATTTCAGTCGTCGTCGCCCGGCTGGGCGTGGCGGACGTGCGCGCCTTTGGTCTCGCGTGGGAGGATTGCGAAGCGCTGCTGCACCAACTCGGTTTCACTCCGCGCGTGGAAGTGGTCGCGGGATGATGTTGCAAATCGCCGCAATTTGGCTTTAATTACAATATGCCGACGCTGGAAAAAATCGAAAATGAAGTGAAGCAGTTGCCCAAGGCCGACCAGGAGGCTTTGCGCGACTGGCTGGAAAATATGCTGGAGGACGAACTCGAATTCACCGATGAATTCAAGGCAAAGATTGAGCGCGGTGAGCGGGACATCCAGGAAGGCCGCGTTCGCATTCACAAGGCACAAGCCGGCCAATGAACGGCGCTGCGACCCAGATCGCGGCCCGGGAATTCGACGGCGATTTTTTCCGGTTGCCACAACAGGTTCTGGCGCAGGTTCAAAAGAAAATTGATTCCATGAGTTTGCGGCTGGCGACGTTTCCGCATTACCGCATGACCGGCTCGGACAAATACAGGTTGCGGGCGGGTGATTATCGGGTGATCTATCGTTTTGATTCAGTTCGCGGAGAAATTTATCTGCTGGCGATTGGCCATCGCCGGGAGATTTATCGCAAATAATCGCCGCTGGCTCGCGCGGCGGCTTTGAATTGATGGCGCGTCGGTCGAAGTTCGACTTCCCAGTGGCGCGCTTTTTTGTTTGGCCAGGAAGGAATTCTTGCGGTGGCGGCGGGAAGTTGGCGCTCATGAAAATGGTTGCAATCCGGCGGCATTGAATTGAAATTATTCATGTTTGAGTGCAAATTGAAGCCATGAGCGCCAAAGAAATTCTCCTGGAGGTGGCCGAAAAACTGCCGCCCGAGGCCACCCTCAGTGACGCCATTTACGAATTGGAGTTTCGCCAGGCCGTCCAGCAGGGCTTGGACGAATTGGATCGCGGCGAAGGCGTGCCGATTGAGGAAGTCAAAGCGAAGATTGCCCAATGGGCTGGAAAATAATCATCGCCCCGTCGGCGCAATCCAATTTGGCAGATATTGTCCGCTACATTGCCCGGCATAATTCCGATGCGGCAGCCCGGCTGGGTTACGAATTGATTACCCGCGCCGAAAATCTGGCGAATTTTCCTGAAATCGGCCATATCGTGCCGGAATTCAAACAGCCGAATCTGCGGGAAGTGCTTTGCCGTTCCTATCGCATCATCCACCGGCTGCGGCGCGATGAGCAGCGCATTGACATCGTCCGATTCTGGCATGCCGCGCGCGGATTCCCGCGCATCCCTGGCAAGGGCTGAAAGACGCCGCCTCAAAGGCAAAAATTCCTACAGAAGAAAACGAAGCAAACAAAGACTGGTGATTTTTTTCTTCGTTCCCTTCGTTGCCTTCTGTTCGATTTCCCACTGGCGCGCCTTTGGGTTTGGCCAGGAAGGAATCCTTGCGGCGGCGGCGGATCGCCTTGCCGTCACAGTCCAAGCCAGTGTCGGACTCCTTGTTCAATTGGCGCAAGTTGTATCGGAGTCAGCCCGCCAAGTTTACGGAGTGCCAGTTTGGACAGGATTGTAATCAGGCTTTGAACGACAAAAGCGCCCCGCTTGAGGAAGGGAACGTCAACGGCGACTTCAAATTCGGAACCACGAAGCGCCGTCGAATGCGAGACGATTGTGATGAGCGCGCGGTCGGCACCTTGATAGGGGACGTTCAGAATCAGTGCGGGGCGAACCTTCTGCGCCAGACCAAGGTCAACCAGCCAGACTTCACCGCGACGGGGCATCTTCCTCCTTGTCGTGAAGGGCGAAGACGCTGGCGGCGGCGGCGGTCAACTCTTCATCCGTGGGCGCGGCGTAATCGAGTTGGGCCGTGCGGTGAAGAATGACGCGGCTGAACTCCCGTTGCTCGCCGGGAGACAGCCGTTCGAATTCCTCAAGCAAATGCGCGGTCGCTGTGCTCATGCTGAAAAGATAATCCACTTGTTTTCATCGGCAAGTGTGAAAAAGTCCAATTGTGCATGATTAAGATTGAGATCAAAAAAGTGGCGTCAAATCCAGCGTGTATGCCTTTGGAGTGCGCTGACATGTCGGCGCTTTGAAATCGGTGAAACGTCACCGCAGTCCATAAAAAATTGAGCGGTGCCGGCGGGATTGGCACACGGGCGAAGGCCGGTTTCCAGCACGCCGCTGCAAAGTCAAAGGACCCTTACAGAAGCAAACAAAGCAAACAAAGCAGGGAATTTTTTCTTCGTTCCCTTGGTTGCCTTCTGTTCAACTTCCCACGAGCGCGCCTTTGGATTTGGCCAGGAAGGAATCCTTGCGGCGGCGGCGGAATTTGCGAACCATTGGTTAAAAAATTGGTAGAATGAAATTGGATTATTCAAAGCTGCCACAGGGGTGGTCGTGCATTGTAATAGATGGTGATCCTGGTGCTGGAAAAACAACGCTGGCAAAGGAAATGGCACGTGAACTTGACGCCAAGAGGGTTTCTTTTGACGATTATCTGCCAGCCGTTTTGGGGGATGAACGGCCTTTTTCAGAGAAACTAAACTGCGAAGCTCTGCGTAGCGAAATTATGGCGAGCGGCCCCAGAATTATCGTTGAAGGAGTGCTCGCCCTGAAAGTCCTCAAAAGGATTGGAGTGCAATATGATTTCCACATATTCATAAAATGCGTAAAAGATTCTCTTGGCTGGGAGATGGGACTGTATCTGGATGAGAGAACGAAGCCTTTTAGATCGAAGTTCCGCCAGGAAATTATTCAGTATTACAGAGAATACAAACCGTTTGATGTTTGCGATTACGAGCTATGATGATGGAACCACGCGAGTGTGTATGCGAACACTGCATTGAGGATGCCGTCCTGAGGGAGACACTCAAGGATGGCCCCACACTTGTGAAGTGCTTCTGGTGTCAAGCGAAGCAAGTCCGAGCGCTTCCGATGGGAGAACTTGGCGACTACTTCCGGGAGCTTGTCGAATGGGCATACGAGTCTGAGCCGATGGGCGAAACAATAGACGTGTTGCTTTTTGACGACTGGAGGATTTTCAGCCGCCGCCTCAAGCGGAAGTCCAGCGAGCTGAAGCGCGAACTGGTGCTTGCGGTGCTAAGAGCGGGCGTCCGGCCAAAGGAGTTGTGTCTGTATCCTGATTATGCCGGGAGGTTCGTGCGAACGTCGAGCCGTCTGGTGGAGAATTGGGTTTGCGAACTGGAACGATTTTTGAGCGGTGAACAGCGGAATGAAATTCAGCCATTCGCCGAGCAGGATCCTAAATCCGGCACCGATCTTCCGTGCATGGAGCTGGATTTGCCTTCTGAGTTCGAAGGTGATCCTTGAGGATTTGTCCGGCTTCCTGTCAAAAGACGCCACGTTCTGGCGAGCCAGACGTTACGAGCGTAAAGACAAAATCAGGTTCGGTGCTGAAAATCTCAAATCGCCGCAGCCTGAGTCCGCAAAAGCTGGTCGGGCGAACCGAAAAGGGGAACCGGTGCTTTACTTGGCCAGCGACGCCAAGACTGCTATTGCGGAGGTGAGAGGCTGGAAAGGTTGGCCGATCGGCTTGGTTGAGTTCCGCTTGAAAGCAACGGTTCGAATTGTGGACACGACCGAAGTGGAGAGTCTACGCCCAACCAGCCCATTCGAGGATGGGTTTCGCTGGAGGGCTGACTTGCTTGCGCTTCTCCTTCAGCTTCGTTCTGAATTGTCCCGACCGGTTTCACCCGATGAAGAAGAGGCCCTCTATCGTCCGACGCAGCGGTTTTGTGAGTTGGTGCGAAGATATGGCTACGCCGGTTTGAAGTATCCGAGCGCGATGGGCGGCGGTTTCAATTTAGTTTTGTTTGACCAAAACGTCGCGACGCCCGGCGAAGTTTCCCATGTGCGCGTTACAGGGGTGGCCTGCCGCGTTCGTCCGCTGGGTGTCGGCGAGCTACTTTTCGAAGAGCAACCTTATGACTACTTGCTTCGTGATGGAGTCAAGTCTTGAGCGTTATTCGCGGCCTTGGTCTCGCAGTGCGGCAGCTTGTGTCGGGCGCGCGGGCGCGGCTGGCGGAATTGGAAGTGGATTATGCCAGGGAGAAATCTCGCGTGGACGCGATGCAGGCGGCGTTGTTCCGGCGGTTGCGCGAATATTACCAGAAACGCGACCGGCTGCGATTGATTTTGGATTACCGGAAGAAATACCTGGATTCGCTGGTGCGCGGCGGTGAAGAGGAGGCGAAACAGGCCGAGGAGAATTACGAAAAGGCCAGGACGCAGGCGGACAGGGATTACGACGAAACGGCGGCAGCGGTGGCGGAGAAGAAGGAATTGACGGGGGCAGCGGAGGCGGAACTGAACCGGCTGTGGCGCAAGTTGGTGAAGCTGTATCATCCCGACCGTTTCGCGAACGAGCCGGACAAGCTGGCGACTTACGAAAAGCTGACCGCCGCCATCAACCGCGCGAAGGAGGCGGGCGACATCAAAACGCTGCGCGAAATCGCCGAGGACCCGGCGGGCTTCATCCTGCGGCAGGGCTGGACGGGCTTGGATTTCAGCGACGAGGTGGAATTGGCGGAGTTGCGGCGGCTGCACGAATCGCTGCAATTGGAAATCATCGTCGTCATCGAATCGCTGGAGCAGTTGAAGGAAAGCGCCGAATACGAGCTTTGCGGTATTGTCGAACAAAGACCGGGCGTGTTGGACGAACTCGCGGCGGAACGGACCAAATTGTTGGAACAGGAAAGCGCCGAGTTGCAGCAACAGGCGGAAAAGCTCGCGGATGAAATCAAGGAGTTGAGCGGAACCGAGCAGTCAAAGATTGTCTAGGCAAAACTTTCAACAGCACCTCACCCCGGCCCTCTCCCCAAAGCGGAGAGGGAGAATTATCGTCAGTCGGATTTGAATTCGTCTGAATTCGTGCAATTCGTGTCAAAGCCTTTGCGCCCTTTGCGTCTTTGCGTTAAAAAATCTGCCCTATGGCAGCAACAGCACGCGGTAGAAGCGCTGCGGCGTACCGGTGATCGGCGCGTCGGTGAAATTCAAAATCATCTGCGGCGGCACGGCGAAGTTCGAGCCGCCCAGGAGGTTGCTCCAGGTTTGGCCCAGTTGATTGACGAATTGAACCTGATAGCCGCGGCCCGGCATCGCGGCAAAACTCAACGCGCAGTTCGTGTCCTGTGAACTGGCCGACAAAATCTTGAACCCGCGCGCCGGGTCGCACAAATCGAACGTGCCGTTGCCCAGCGAATCGCGCAACGCGGCCACCGGAATCACAAGAAACTCGTTCGTGTCAATGTCCGGTCCGGAGCCGGCGGGGCACTGTGCGACCAGCGGGCCGCCGTTGGTTGTGACGTAAGCGGCGGCACACAGGTAAAGATTGGTCGGGAGGTAGCCGAAAGCTTGCAACAAATCCATCGTGCCTTCCATCGCACCGTTGGTGGTCGAGGCTTTGGCGCACAGCCAGTTCGTCTGCACGCCATTCACATACCAATTGATGTAGGTGTTCTGGCTTTCGCTGGCGAGGTAAGGCTTGGTCGTGGCCACCGCGACATTGCCGGCTTTGGCCCACGGCGCGGGTGCGCTGGCACTCGGCAGCAGTTGATCAGAAACAAAAATGAAATTGTCGTTCGGTCCGCTCGTGCCGGGCGACCAGGTGGCGACGTAGAGCGTCGTGCCGCGCACGGCGGCGTAAAGCACCAGGCTGTTGGAGGCCAGCAAATAACCGGGATAATCAAACGCGCCGTCCAGCACGAACGGCACAATGTTCGTCGGCGCTTGCGCCAGGCTGTTTGTGCAAACCGTCGCGCTGGGCGTCGAGAAACCGACGCTGTTGGACGCCACGATGGAGTAGCAATGATAGCTGTTCGCCGTGAGGCCGATGTCGGAATAGGTCGTGCCAGCGGTCGTGGTAATGGGCGAATCGTCACGGTTTACGACGTAGCCGTTTGCGCCTGAGGCCGCCGACCAGCTCAAATTGATTTGATTCGTCTGCGCCGGTATCGTGGTGAGATTTTGCGGTTGCGCCGGCGGCTGGGGATTGCTGTTCGCGCTGACGGCGAAATTCCAGTTCGCGCCGTTGTTGTTGTCCCAAGTACCGGAACCGTTGTTGAAAACACAGTTCAAGTTGGTGGCGTTTGCCGGCACGGCCACGGTGTATTCCCACCAGTTCGACGCCGAGTTAAAGGTCATCGCCGCATCAGGCGAAACAACGGGGTTCCAGTTGTTCCAGCCGAGGTGGAGATAAACCGGATTGGCTGAGGCTATGGCGCGTCCGGTGGCGACGTATTGAATCGTCACCGAATTGCCGGCCACCGGCGGAGCAGGAGAGACCGTGACGGGACCCCCGCCATTGCCGCCACTGCCGCCACCGGTGCCGGCCCCCACCCAGACGTGTTGGATGGGCGTCTTTCGAGTGTTGCCGTAACTGTCGGTCGCGCTGACGTAATAATCCACGAACGCGTTCGAGATGCCGATGACCTGCGTGTAATAATAATCCGCGATGTATTCCGGCGTGTAACCGGCGACCATCGGTGTGACACGCCGGGTCATGTTGCTCGTCTGCCACGCGCCGGCGAACGGGCCGCCGGCGTAGGTTTTGAACTGGTCGCTCGTCGGCGGGTCCGTGCCGTCCACGCGCAACAACAAACTGACGTTCGTGAGGCCCGAAACGTCATAGGCGTAAGTCCAAACCCAGAAATCGGAATTTGGCGCGACAGTCACCTGGTAGCCGTATTGCACGCCGAAATTCGTGCCGCCCGGATTCCACGGAGACCGTTGCGGCAGGAAAACCGTTGGCGGCGTGGTGTCGGCGGCCGGATGGGCGGCGATGACGGCATCCACATTCCGGCAGGCGTTCGATTGCGCGATGACGGCGCGTTCACATTCATCGCCGGTGCAGCCGTAATAAACAAAGCCGCTGTCGAGGCCCGCCAGACAATAATGCCAGCCGAGTTCGACGGCGTTCGGCGTGCCCGAAAAGCTGCCGGGGTCGCGCACCTGGTCAATATCAATGTTCGTCGAGAGGCCGGCGATTTGCTGCGCGGTTTCCACGCGGTTTTCCGTGGCGATGATGACGCGCCAGTTGTCGCCCTTGTCGGTGGTGCCGAGGCTGGGGTCAACAATGTTATTGCCGTTGCCATCGGTGTAGCTCGGCGGCCAGTTCCAGTTGATGAAACTTGGCGAGCCGAAATCGCCGTCGGCAAACACCCAGCCGCCGTCCTCAACGTGCACCACGTCGTTCGTGTCCGGTGGAAAGTCGGAAATGAACTGCTCGATGGTGGTCGGTTCGTAGCCATCATTGACGGCGGTGCTGGCCATCTGCGACACCCACTCGTTGTAGTAGGAATAGCCTCCGCTCCAGGCGTTGTCGCCGTCGTGCGCACACAGGACCAGCGCCGGTTTGGCAGGATCATTGCGGGCAGCGATGGGCGAAATCATGCCGAGGTCCCACGTGGCGTAACTGTCCCGCCAGCTCAAAACCTGGTCCGCGGGCACGAGGATGATTTCACTGGCCGCGCCGCTGTTCGGGTCCACGTAGCGGGCGTAGTGCAGTTGAAAACCGAACGGCATCACCTGCGTGGGGCCGCAACCTCGTTCGATGGAAATGCGCTGATAATTAGTCGCGCCTTGGGGCGGGTTGATCTGGTCCGCCAGATTGGGGATGTCGCAATTTTCACCGCCGGAGCCGAGCGCGAGCGGGAAATCCGCGCACGACCGGGCAAGATGATTGTTGGCGACGACCGTCCAAGCGACGCCAGCCTGGTTGAGGATGGGAATGATGTGCTCAGAGAAACAAGTTTCGGCAGGAAAATAACCCCGACTTGGAGTCGGGGCACCATTCGTGCCCCAGAAAATTTGCATCTGTCGCTGATGAATGAGCAATTCCATTTCCAGCGTCGGGTCGTCCAGGAACGGTGCGATGGCGTGATGGTAGGTGAAATTCACCAGGTCCAGCCGTGGCTTGCCGCTGCTGGTCGTCCAGCCGCGCGCGATCCGGAAGCTGTTGCTCCAGCCGCTGGCATAACCAAGCTGGCTGGCGGCGCCGAGGCTCTGGACATTTTCCATGAGCGCTCCGGAGTAATTCACCTGCGCCCCGGCGTTGGGGTAACTGAGCAAGCCGCCGAGGACGGTTTCGATTTCGCCTTGATAGACGTTGACGCGGTCCGCCTCGCCGAAAATGGTGCTCAACACTTCCGGCGAAGGATGTGGCCGGCCAAGGTTCTGTTGCTGGATGGTGTCCCAGGCGGCTTCGTAATGGTCGGTGCCCCAGTCGCGCCGGTCAGGCCAGTAAACCGGCTGGTGCATGTGCCAGAGCCAGGTTGTGTGGACATTGGTATCGGTGGCGGAAACCAGAAAGGGTGCGGCGGAGAAAAAAACGAACGCGAACCGCACGCGGTGCGACAACAGTTTCATTTTGGCAACTCAGATGTTCTTAATATACATGGACTTTCTCCGATTCCCACCGCACAAAAATGCGGTGGAATCTTTTTGCCAATGGTTGATATTGTGCCGTGTTATTCCAGCTCCCGTCTTTGCAGCCATTGCCAGATTTGACAACTGCCACGAAAAATTGGAATTTCAAACTGGCAGCCAGACGAATTGACATACCCGCTGTGAAACTTGCATCGCCCAGTTCTTTCCGCGCCCCGGCGCGAATTATTCTCCACAGTCTTTTTTTTCTGTTGTGGCTGGTTGCCGGCGTCCGCCCGGTCCGGGCCGAGGCGATGCTGGAGTTGTTCCAGCTTACCTGGCCGCAGGTGACGCAAAAGATGCCGGAGATTGCCGAGGCGGGCTATGACAGCTTGTGGCTGCCGAACCCGGCCAAGGGCAACAGCGGCGCGTATTCCATTGGCTACGATCAGTTTGACCCGTTTGACCTGGGCAGCACCAACCAGCAGGGAACGATTGCCACCATGTATGGAACCGAGGATCAACTGATTCAAATGGTGCAGACGGCGCATCGGTTCGGTATCCGCGTTTATTTCGACAACATCATGAACCACCGATCCAGCGTAGTGCCGGGTTATCCCAATTCCGGCACGCCGACGAATTATTATCCTGGGCTGATTCCGCAGGACTTTCATCTGCAAGTTGTTTCCGGCGGATATGAAAACTGGCCGTCCGTTGGCGATCCCTACTGGTGTACCACTTCAGTGGTGGAAAATCAGCCGTTGCTGGGTTTGTGCGACCTGGCGCAGGAACCGGGCACGGTCAATTGGAACTTCGGCAATAACATCGGCGACACGACGAACAAGCCGGTGTTTGTCCGGTTCCCGGGCCGTCCGGATTTGTATATGGACACCAACGGACCTTTGCTGGGCATCGGTTGGGGGGGCGCGGGTTGGCGACCCTTCGACGGCCACGGTCAGCCAGTGCCTGAAGATGTGTCAACTTATCTCTGCCGCGCGGTGGCATGGACACTTTACATGACCAAATGCGACGGTTTCCGGCTGGACGCGGTAAAGCACGTGCCGGTGGACTTTTTCGGCAATGAAACCGGCCAGACGGACGACCCGTCATTCGCCGGCTACACCGGCATCATCCAGGCAATGTATGATTACGTTCACGGCTATGGCAGCAACGACGTCGGCAACGGTTATCTTGAGACAGACGGCAACCGCAACAGTCTGTTCGACACCGAGGCGCCGCGCAACGACGCGATGATTTTCGGCGAATACGAGCCATCGGCACTGCCTCAAGGAGATGACTTTTATGATTATCTCAATTCGGGCATGCGCCTGTTGAATTTTCCGCTCTACAGCCAGATGAACAGCGTGTTCGGCGGCGCGTCCATGGCCGGCATGGACGGTCGCGATTACATTCCGCCAGGTGGCAATTGCGACGCCAACGGCAATTTCAGCGCGGCGCAGGCCGTCAATCTGCCGCAAACGCAAGACGGCGGCAGTTGCTGTCCCGCCAATGAGGGAATGGAGGATGCCTATTTCTTCATGCACGAGGGGTTGCCGATGGTTTATTCGGACGGCTTCAACCATAATACCGGCGGCGGCACGCCGATTGTCTCCTACGCGAATTATCTTGGGGAGTTCGGCGACAATTCCATGCCGGACACCATGTATGTCCACAACCAACTTTCGCGCGGCGGCACCTGGTCGCGCTGGAGCGATCAGAACATCGTCATGTTTGAACGCTATGATTATCGCGAAGGCAACGGTTCCCAGCCGCAGACGCAGGACGTCGCGCTGTTCGGCATGAATGACGATACCGGTTATCCCGGCGACATCACATTCGATGACGGTATCAGCCGTCCAAGCGATGGCTATTATCTGAATCCCGCCTATACAACTTCCACCGCGGTTTCAAATTCGCGCGGTTCGGGAATCGTGGTTGGCTTCGCGCCCGGTTCGGTTTTGGTGCAACTGGCCAGCTCTTCGCCAACCGGCGGTCGCGCTTACCAGAAATTGTTGGTGCATGGCGCCACGACGAGCTGGTATGACGCCACCAATTCAGCGAACGCCGCCGACCCAACGCAGCGGCTGATTTATGTCGGCCCCACCACGGCCGCTCCCGCCGGCCAAACCCTGGCGTCGGGCGGCGGCGCGATTGAGCTGAACCTGCCCAGCGATGCCTGGGTCATGTATGGCTATCAATGGCCGGAGGCCAGCCGCGCGAATGTCTCGACCAACGCAATCATTCTCCGGCAAAATGGCAGCGAGGCGCCGCACCTCATGGTCTATCGCACCGACGGCGTGAATGGCGATCCGAATTACAATCCACTTTTTCCGTTTAAGATGCGCGGCAGCGTGGATCCCTATGGCAACGTCATTGGCGGCGTGAACGTTTCCAACCTCACTTATGCGATTGATGTGCCAATCGTGACAAACGCGAATTTCGACATCATCGTTCGCAGCGACGCTTCCTGTTCCAACACGCTCGTCAAGCTGGACGGCGGCATTGACCTCAACAGCCAGATGGGACTGGGACCGACCAATTTCCAGGCCGGCCTCGCGCCGACGAACTTTCTTGACCTGCGCGACAACCCTCCCGGCTACGCCGATGATGTTTTTCTAGGCTACGAACAAACAGCCTTCCAGTTCCGCAACGGTCCGGAAAAATTCGCCGCGCGCAACACCGCCAGCAACAACATCGTCTCGCTCGGCGCGGAAACCTATTATTACATCGTCGGCGGAACAAACACGGTCGTTCCCGGCGCCGGTTTTGGCGCGGACATTGTCAACCAGACAGCGAGCTGGGTTTATCACGATCCCGCTGCGCCCACAACCGTCTTGACCAATACCAACGTGCCTGTGGCGCCGGCCACTCAGATGGTGCCGACCAATCCGGCGTCCAGCCAGCCCGTGGACATCTGGGTCAAGGTCGGCTACCAGTTTCAAATCAACACCTGCTACATTTATTACACCACCGACGGCTCGAACCCCGAAGGCGCGTTCGGTGTCGGCAAAGGCACAACGCAGGTGGTGCCGGCATTTTGGGTCAACCATGACAGCGCGCAAAGCAACATTGACTGGTGGAAAGGCACGATTCCCGCGCAGCCCGACGGCATGCAGGTGCGTTACAAGGTCGCGTTGTTTTCCGGCGGCAGCTACGGTTTCACCATCGGCGACATGAACAATTCCTGGCCGAGCATCCAGCCGATTTCCGATGCCGAGCCTTCCGGCTCCAAACTCTACGGCCTGACGCAGGCGGCCATCACGAATTTCAACCCGGCCACCGCCGTTGTCTGGTTGCACAACGACCTTAACCCGGCCAATACCGAAACCGGTTTGCAGAGTGGTTTCCACATCCTGCGCGCCCGCACCTTCCTGCCGCGCACGGGCCAATCAAGCGTTTATAACACTTTCTCACAAACATTTTATTATGACGGCGCGCTGCCCACCGGCGTGATTCCCTATCCAGCCAGCGGCAGCACGATCAGCAGCGGCACCTATACTGTCGTGGTGCGCGCGGACAGTACGGTGACCGGCGTGGATTTCAACATTCAGGACTCCGACCCCAACAATGACAACGTCAATACCGGCCAGCCCAATGGAAACGGTAATGACTTGAATGGTTCACCGATATTCGTCCCTGCCACGCCGATCACCAACCCCGATCCAACCTTGAGCGCCCAATATCCGAATGATCCGCAGGAATTCAGGTTTGTTTATACCAACGTCCCGACCAGCGGCACGGCGACGATTTATGTGCGGCTCAAGGAACTTGCCACCAGCGTCTATACCAACCGTTACACGATGCTCACCGCGACGGTCAACACGCTGGCGCCGGGGCAAGTCGTTTATATTTCCAGCCCGGCGTCCGACGGGAGCATTATTACGATGACCAGCAACACAACTTACTTTATTCAGACCTGTTTCACTCCGACTTTGGACACGAACGCTCCCGGTCTTTTTACCCTGACCATCAACGGCGTGTCGCAACCGTCGTCATCTTTCATCTTTACCTCCTTGGGTTCCGGATGCCCCGGGCTGCGTGCGCTGTTATACAACTGGACGGCGAATTCGCTCGGCACCACAACCGGCACTAATGTGCTGCAGATGGTTTATTCCAACAGCAACACCGGCGTGACTTTGAGCGACACCCGGACAGTGATTGTGCCGCCACCGCTGGTGATTTCCGGCCTCGGCGACAACAACCAACTCGTCTTGTGGGACAGCACGCCGGGTGTGAATTACGAGGTCCTGGCCACCACCAATCTCACCCAGCCCTTCCAACCCATCAGCGGCGTTATTCCAAGCCAAGGCATGACGACCTCCTTCTACGACGCCAACCCGGCCCCGCAAAAGTTCTACGAAATCGAGATGGTACAGTGATGCCGTCCCCTTCCGGCAGGGTTTATCAGGCCCGGTTCATGACCGATCTGTTCCTTCCCTTTGCCGCCTTCAGTTCGACCCCAGTCTTGCGAACGCCCCGGCTGATGCGGTCCGATTTTACCGGGTCCAATTTTACCCGTGAAATCAAGGGTTTTTGTGACCCATCCCGCACAAACATGCGGTAGCTTTTTTAGCGGTAAGAATGATAGAATTTCACCGAATCGAAGTCCCTTTAATACCATTTAGAATTAGCATTATGAAAACCACAAAAACCATCATCGGAAGCATTGTCGTAACCTTGGCCTTAAGTTTATCCGCGTCGGCACAGATTTATTATGGCAATGGAAGCAGCGCTTGGGGTGGCGCCATCGGTTTGGGCACTTTGACTTTGAGCCAAAGTGGGAACACCATTAACGGCAGCTTGACTACTGGCGGCAATTTGAACGGCAACGCGTTTGTGCTCTATGTTCAAGGCGATTCGCAGCCCGGATTCAGTTCGACATCGGGGTTTAACGATTCAGGAGATCAGCTGCGCAGTGCTATTTCCCAATATACTGCGACGGGCAATGGCGGCGGTGCAGGTCAAAGCATTTTAAACTTTGCCTCCGGTTTTACGCCCGACTATGCCATTGCCATGGATCCGGGCAACGGCATCAACTTTGGCGGCCTGTGGCAGCTGACTGCTGGTGGTGGCGCCAACAGCCTTCCCTATATCACCAGTGTGAATGTAAGCCCGACCGGGGCCGATACCCAAGGCACTTACACCTTTTCGTTTGATCTTTCCAACCTTGGTATCACTGCGGGACAAAGTTTCGAGTTCTTTGGGATGCAGATTTCTGAAACAGGTTATAGCTCGCCCGAAGCGTTGGGTGGCAATTTGACCGGTTCGAGCGGTTGGGGCAACACCCAGACAGAAGTCGGTTTTTCAACTTTCACTACCGCGCCTGTGCCCGAACCTTCCTCAATGGCGCTGTTCGGATTGTCCGGTTTGATGACGCTGCGCGTCCTCCGCCGGCGGAAGTAAATCTTTCGGAATATTATCAAGCCCCGCGGAAGCGGGGCTTTTTCTTTTGAAACTCAACGCCCGTTCTCGCGTAGCAATTGCGCCAGATGCAAATTGAATATTTCCTCCCGCTGCAATTTTTCCAGCGGCAGGTGCAGCCGGTAGCGCCAGTAGAAATCCGGGATCGCCGGCACGTTGATCCGCTCGGCCTCCACATCAGCACGGCGCAACTGCGCGTCCATGCCGAGCAAATCCTGCAACTGGAAAATGCTCCACATCGCCGGTGACGCGAGATGTTGCCGCACGGCCGCCTCGACGATTTTCGGTTCACATTCCACCGGCGCTTCGCCGGGCAGACCCAGTTCGCGGTTGAAAAATTTCTGCGTCAACGCCCGGTCTTCCAGCCACCAGCCGCGGATCGTGTTCATGTCGTGGGTGGACGGCGTGACCACGCTCAAATACGGCGCGTCCGCCGGGCGCGAAAATTCCTGGCCCAGGGTTTTCGGCATCCGCTGGATTTCGAGGCTCAAAAATCCGAGGTCGCGCATCACTTCCGGCACGCACGCGGGCACCAGGCCAAGGTCTTCACCGCAGATGAGCATGTTCGTCACGCGCTTGAGCGCAGGCAATTTCTGCATGGCCTCGCGCTTCCAAAAATCGTCCTGCCGCCGGAAAAAATAATCCACATACAAATCGCGCAACTTTGCCTGGGCGTCGGGCGGCAGGTATTTGAACGAAGTCGTCTGCTCCATCGCGAAACGGAAATGATATTTTCCATCCACTTCCAGCAGAATCACGTTGCTGATCAAGTCGAACAGGCCGGTCTTCAATTTTGCGTTGCGCCGGTTCTGTTCGCGCGCGGCAAAATGCTTTTCCACCTGCTTCTGGGTCGCGAATTCAGGTTTCAACGAATAGAGGCCACTGGCGTCCACCTTCAGAAATTCGCGGCGGACGGTTCCGCTTTCATGTCCGAAAATTTCGCGCAGCACGGCGTCAGTGATGAATGGCTTCGTCAAACGATCGCGGTCGAAGAAAATTCCGCGCGCGGAAAATTCGCTTGGTTCAATCGCAATCGCTGGAACGAAATAGCCGAGAATGCCTTCAACTGCGTGCGCCGGGCTGCTCCAGATGCGGAAAAATCCAAGAATGTGGTCAACGCGGAACGCGTCGAAATAATTTTTCATCTGCGCGAACCGCTGCTTCCACCACGCGAAACCGTCAGCGGCCATGCGCGGCCAGTTGTAAGTCGGGAAGCCCCAGTTCTGGCCTTTCGCGGCGAACGCATCCGGCGGCGCGCCGGCCTGCATGTCCATGTGAAACAGCTCCGGCTGCTGCCACGCATCCGCTCCGTGCCGATACACACCAATGGCGAGGTCGCCTTTCAAAACGAGTCCGGCGGAATGCACCTGCGCCGCCGCGCCCTTGAGTTGCAAATGCAGATGATACTGCACGAAAAAGTGGAAGGCGATTTCGTCGTTGCCCTTGACCAGCGCGGCGATTTTGGGGGCATCGAATGTTTTGTGTTCCGGCCACCGGCTGAAATCCGGCGTGCCGAATTGGTCGCGCAAAAAACAGAACGCGGCGTAGGGCACGAGCCAGTGCTGGTTTTCGGCAAAAAAATCCTGGTATCCCTTGGTGCGAAATGTCGCCGCCTTCTGCGACGGGAAAATCGTTTTTAGAAAACCAAGCTTGGCTGACATCACGGCTTCGTAATCCACGGTTTCGAGCGCGTTGAGTCGCTGGCGTTCCGGTTCGAGCGCCTTGAGCAGCTTTTTATTCCTGGCGTTGGCGACCGCGGCAAGATTGAGATAAATCGGGTGTAAAGCGAACGCGGAAATCGCTGCATATGGATACGAATCTTTCCAGGTGTGCGTCGCGCTGGTGTCGTTGACGGGCAGAAGTTGGATGAGTTTCAGTCCAACTTTTTTGCCCCAGTCCGCGAGCAGTTTCAAATCCGCAAATTCGCCGACGCCAAAACTGTTTTCGCTGCGCAAACTGAAAACAGGGACGGCCACGCCCGCACCGCGCCAGTAGTGCGGAGGCAACACCACAAAACCGTCGTGGACGACGGTGTGTTTGTCCGGGGCGATTTCGTCTTTCAAAACCCGGTCCGCGCCGTCTTCGTAACGAACGAAGGTTTTTTCTGCGACATCGAAAATGCCGTATTTGTACGCGAACGGAAAGGTCTGGCCGCGCAAATCCAGTTGTACGGAGAAATAATCTTCGTCCGGCCTGCGCCCCAGCAAAATGGGCGACTGCGTGTTCCAGTGGCCAAGGCTTGCGCCTTCGCCGAGCAGGCAAACGGTCTGGCCTTGGGCGAGCAGCGGCGATTTGACGCGGAACGTGTGCGTGGGTTCCGCGGTCGGGGACGTTTTGACTTCGGTGAAATTTCCGGCGAGCAAAACTTGCTTGAACGGCTCGGTGTAAAAAGCGTTTTCGAAAAACCCGGCGTTGTTCCACGAGTCAATGACCAGCAGTTCTTTGCAGTGAAAACTGGCTGGAACCAAAACGCGGTCGCGGCCCCAGTCGGTCGTTTGCACGCCTCTGGAATCGAGCAAAATATAGGAATAGTTCAGCGGTGTTTTTTCCGCGCCAGCCGCCAGCGGAATTTTTATCTGCCATGATTCCAGATCAAAAAATTGCAGCGGCAACCGGCCGGGCAAGGGTTTGCCGCCGGCAAGCCAGAGCGACTGGCCGGTCTGCGTGGCAAACCGGATGCGAAACGTCAAATTCATCCATATTTCTTACCAGCCACGGCGGGTGCGCGCAAACCCGCATAAAGATGCGGACGCACGCCTTTTTCATCCGATTTTCCGCCGTTCACATGGCTGGTGTTTTGATGGAGGAGATGGGTGCCATTGTTCAAGCCCAGATTTCCCGGATTCGCTTCACAAGCCAATGTTATTGACTTACAATGGAGCCGCATAAACAAAGGCTTTCATCTACGTCAAACCGGCGAAAAATGGAGAATCCGATGGGTGCAGGCAAAAAACAGGCTCTGCGGGTGACTTTCGATAGTCGTTTGAAGTTGGAATTTCACGGGTCCAAGGTTACATCCGATGCGGGCTTGCTTGCTTACCGCGAATTGGATTGGGCACTCGAACTGACGGTGATGGCCGAAGACCTGCTCAAGGATTGGTGCACGGGCAAGAACACGCAACACTCGCTGGTCGCGCTCATGCGGCAGTCCATCTTCAGCCGGCTGGCAGGCTACGAAGACACCAATGATGCCGCACAGCTCTCGGTCGATCCCACGATGCGGCAGGTGGTTGGCGGGCGGGCCACGGAACGCACGGCGGCTTCCACCAGCCAGATGGGACGGTTCGAAACCGAGGTGTTGACGCGGCGAGGCAACCTGAAGACTTTGACGAAGCTATCAGGGAAGTGGATTGACCGGCTGCGGGAACGCCAGCCGATGCGGGAACTGATCTTGGACATGGACAGTTCAGTGAGCAAGACCTACGGAAACTACGGAAGCGGCGTCTTCGCGTCGGGTCGGAAAGTTTGTGAAACGGTGCAAATGGCGCCGAAACGCCCCCCGTGCCAGAGAAAAACCGAGGGCGGACTGGAAAACGGGCTTGCAAACCTCTCGCGAGAGGAGAAAATCACGAAAAAGGCCCACGCCGGTCGTGGGCGTTAAGCCAAATGGGAAATCCCAGACAAAATGAAACGCATTGCGACACCAATTCCGCTTGCCTCGCTGTTCTTGGTTATGACTATAAATGCGTATATTTAGATACCGCCAAAACCAAATAAAGTTATGAAAAAAACGAGTCTCCTCATAATGGCTTTGTGTGTTACCGCACTGTTTCAAGGCTGTGAGAACAGGAACAACAAAACGGCTGATACCGGGTCGCAAAAAAAATTACGTCTGGCCTTTGTCGCCCACAGTGCGGACGATTATTGGTCCATGGTGCGTCTGGGTTGCGACAGTGCGGTACGGCAACTCGGCGATGTGGATTTGGATTTTCGCACTCCCGTCTACTACACGGCGGCGGCGCAGAATGAAATTTTAAGCAATCTGGTCGCGAGCGGCGTTGACGGCATTGCCATCAGCCCGATTGATCCCGAGGCCCAAACCGACTTTTTGAATTCCATCGCTACCAACACGCTTTTGATCTGCGCCGACAGCGACGCAGAAAAAAGCAAGCGCGCCTGTTACATCGGCACGGACAATGTCGCCGCCGGAACGCAGGCCGCAGAACTGCTCAAAACCGCGTTGCCCCGAGGCGGCAAGATCATTCTCTTCGTCGGCTATCCGAATGCGCAGAACGCGAAAGAACGGATCCAAGGCATCAAAGACGTTCTGGCCGGATCGAACATCCAGATTGTTGACACGCTCGCGGACGAAAGTAAAAGCACGCTGGCACTGAAAAACGCCCAGGATGCGCTGGTGATGTATCCTGACTTGGCGGGCATGGTCGGCCTTTACGACTACGACGGGCCGGCAATCCTCAGCGCCGTCCGTAACGCAGGCAAGGCGCGGCAAGTGAAAATCGTTTGCTTTGATGAAGACAGCGATACGCTGGCCGGGATCACCGCTGGCGACATTTACGGCACGATTGTCCAAAAGCCTTTCTTAATTGGCCAACAAGCCATCTTCCGCATGGGCAAGTATCTTCGCGGCGACAAAAGGCAGTTGGCAGGCGGGAAGATTTTGCTTTCCGCGCGCGCAGTCACCAAGGACAATGTCATTGATTTCCTGATCGCGCGAAGAAACTGGCTTCGGTAACAGGGGTGACAGGAAATTATCCACCTGGCCGGTCAAACGCGCTCTTGGCAAAGCCACTTTCAAGGCGCATGACGACGGTTGAACCACGGGCGTCGAAAATGAGTTGTTCCTTATTACTTCTCATCGTTAGTGTTGCCGAGCAAACGGTTTCACTTTTTGAAAAAACCCCTGCGTCTCTACGTTAAAAGGCCGGATTCATCTGCGGTCACAGACCGCCACTACATTTTTCTGAAAACATTCCGCTGCTCAACTTCGCGTTTCGGCACCGGACCGGCGGCAGGCTCGAATGGCACGCCCCTTGGCTTGCATCGCCTCGCGGAAAAAATCGGCGGCGGCTGGCCGGTTGGAACCGTTTTTGAAAGCCGCAAACCCATCGGCTACATCTGGCAGGGAATACCGGTTAAGTCATCCTGCCTTTGAGCATAAGGGGAAATGGGACTGAAAGGTGAAAAGATTCGAAGCAGGATCCTCTCCGAGAAAAACTTGAGCCGGATACCACGGAGCCGCGAACCCTGACTGATGGAGAATGCCCGTCAAGACGGTCGCGCCATTGGCGCTGGTGTCGGCGCCCGAAGCTCCACCGGTCAAAGCGCCGCTGCTGGTGATTTTATACCGTATGCATCTCAACCGCCACGTCTGGTTTCAGTGCCCGTTTATGAAACCATGGTGGCACGGACACATCAAAAACTGGATCAGGCCGGCGGCGTTGGACTTCAAAACAGCGGCATGGACCAGCGTTAAAACGAAGGAACAAGTGGTCGCTCAGACGGCTTGAACAAATTGGCAGCCGCCCAAACCTCGCCTCCCGTTTTCAACTTATGGGCCGGACCGGCCATCCGTGTTCTCCCCCAGCCGGATACATTAATTTGCGACCGGCGCAATCCGCAGTGTGATGACACCGCTGGAAATTTTGGCGTTCAACGTGATGCCGACACGGACGGGCTTGCGCCTGGTCTGCACATCCTCGTCAATGGTTTCCTGCCGCCACTGGAACGCGCGGCCTTGCGTGTCAATCGTCACCCGCACCGTGCTGCCGCCGTCGGTGATTTCCAGGGTGTCCGGACCGGTGGATTTGACTTCGCCCCACGTCACCAGCGCCGTCTCAAATTCCTCCGGCATGGAAAACTTCACCTCGTCGCGCACTTCCAGAGACGGCGTTGCGCCGCGCAGAAAAACAAACGCGCGTTCCAACTTCTGCAAAGCCGGCACGGGGTACGCCGACCGGATATCCAGTTTAAACGTGTCCGCCGCGTCGGTAGAATTCGTTTCGAGAATCACGCCCTGCGCTTCCGCGCCCGTTCTTTGCAACTGTCCGGCGACGACTGGCACCGCGTGTCCGAACGAGTTCAGCACTTTGCTGTCGTAGCGGTGCGCGCTGAACGTGCGCGCCGTATAGACTTCGCCGCCGGGATCACAGATGACCATGTTGGTGCCGACAACCACACTGAAGCTGCCCACGTCATTGTGGCCGTGGCTGACACCGTTGTTACCGCCCTTGATGGCCGCGGCGAAGGGCACTTTCGCGCCGGTTCCGGGACGGCAGATCAGAACGCCGCCGTCGGGGAACCACGTCCGCCACGGCATTTCTTCGGAAGTGTTTGCGGAGGAAATCTGCGGCAACTGCGCCGGCAGGAAGGCCATCGCCGTTTTTTCGTAGAGTCCGCCGGTGAGCCTGGCGTTGCGCCAACGGGCGCGATTCAAACCAAAACGCTGGCACAAATAATTCATCAGGATGCCTGACGGCGCCTCGCCCGGATGAGAGTCCGCAATGCTCGGATAAACACCGTCGAGAATTTCCGAGCGCAAACCGAACAGCGCGGGCTGCGCCGCCTGCGGTTCCGTCAGCAAATCAATTTTGCCGCCGGTGCCCTGGCGGATGTTCTCGGCGAGCAGCGCAAAATTTCCGAAGCCGTAGTTCCAATAGCCCAGTCCCTCGACACAATAGCCATCAGGCGCGAACCCGCCGGTCAGGTAGTGGCCGATGTTTTTTTCCGCGACGGCGATGAACCACGCGCGTTCCTCCGCCGGCCCGATGGTTGCCAGCGCCGCGCCGGTGACGCCGTCGAGACAAACAGCATTCCAGTTGTTCGCGCCGCGCATCCACCAGAATTCCTTGCCGGCACCGTTCACGGCGTCGCGATACGGCGCGAAGATGCGCCGCTCCAGATTTTCGCGGATCAGCTTCCGCGTCGCGGGCGACAGCCGGTCGCCGAGCAGATAACTGGCCGTGGCCAGTTCCACGCCCAGCCCCGAGGAACCGAGGTCAATGTCAATCGTCTCGCCGCGATAATTTTTCAATTGTCCGTCGTGCGCGGACAAAACCCATGTCCGCTCGGCGCAGAGCGCGGCAATGGTTTTTTCCAGCGGCGCGAGGAAGCGGCCTTTGTTTTCAAGGCACTCGGCCAGCGTGAAGATTTGAATCCGTTCGCGGCGGGCGGTGGCGACATTTTGCCAGCGGGTGCGGTTCCCGTTTTTTGAAAATTCCAGAAACAGGGAATCCGGCTGTTCCGGCAGCGGCTGGGCCGCGCGCTCGACGGCCAGCGAAACCAAATCGCGCAACTCAGGGTGATGCTCGGCGGCTTCGCTCCATGCGGCGCGGTTGGTAATGGGCTGGCCAAAACCGGCAGGTTGGGTCGGCAACCATGCAGCTATTTCGCGGATGCGATTTGCGTCAATCGTTTCTGCCGCGCTTAAGGCAAAGCTCGAAACAACCAGGACGGCGGATAGCAACCGCTTTTGGGGGGTGATGTGAAATAAGATGTTCATTGCGGGATTCCCGATATTTCCGAAGTAGACGCCGGTTTCGACGTGGCAGTTACATACATAACGATGACCAGTGAGCTGATTATCGTATCACCGGTCAAGGGCATGTGGCTGAAAGACCATGCCGCGAAATACGTGTTGCCTCAGACGCATACCTCATACCAATCACATTTTTGAACGACGGATTATCTCGCCAGATTCGGATAAAGCCGGGCACTGATCGTCGTGAGCACTGCCAGAACAAGCAGCAGCACGGCAAAGTCTGCGCCAATCCCGTAGGAAGTCACGCCGCCCTGGATCATCAGCGCGCGCATCGCATCCACTTCGTAGGTCAGCGGATTGACGTGGGCCACCACCTTGAGCCAGTCGGGCATGATGGCGATGGGATACATGGCGTTGCTGGCGAAAAACAGCGGCATGGTCAGGATTTGCCCGATGCCCATGAAACGTTCCCGGGTTTTGACAATGCAGGCGATGATCAACGAAAAAGTCGAGAAGACCGCGGCCCCCAGCAGTACGGTTACCGCCACGCCGAGCAGTGCCAGCGGATTCCAATTCATTTTCACCCCCAGCAGCCAGGCCAGCAGATAAACGATGCAGGCTTGCGAAAGCCCGCGCACACCCGCCGACAACGCCTTGCCCAGCACCAGCGCCGCACGCGACGCGGGACTGACCAGCAATTTATGCACGAGGCCCAGGTCGCGTTCCCAGATGACCGCGATGCCGTAAAAAATCGCGATGAACAACACGCTTTGCGCCAAAACCCCCGGCGCCAGGAAATCCAGATACCGCAGGTCGCCGGTGGGGATGGCGTGGATGCGCGTGAACACTTCTCCGAAAACCAACAGCCACAGCGCCGGTTGAATCGCGCGCGTCAGCAATTCGGTCGGGTCATGGCGCAGCTTGCGCAGTTCCATTTCCGCCAGGGTGAGGCACTGGCCCAGCCAGCGCACCGGCCGGCCAAGGTTCGTTGGCGGATTAACCGAGACGGGCAATGTTGCGTCGGGTTTGCGAGATATCACGATAATTTCCCTCTTGTTCAATTTCCAATGGATGGCCGGTGTAATGGGCGAATACTTCATCCAGCGTCGCCCCGGCGTGCGGGAGGGACCGTTTCAATTCGTCCGGGCTGCCCCCAGCCGCGACCCGGCCCAGATTCATGATGGCCACCCGGCCGCACAAGACGTCCGCTTCGTCCATGAAATGAGTGGTCAGGACAATCGTCATGCCGTATTCGCGCGCCAGCAGCCGCACCTGCCGCCACACCGCCTGCCGCGCCAGCGGGTCAAGACCCATCGTCGGTTCATCCAGAAACAACACCCGCGGGCGATGCAGCATGGCCATCGCCAGTTCCAGCCGCCGCACCATCCCGCCGGAATAACCCCGCACCTCCCGGCCGGCGGCTTCCGGCAGTCCCGCGAAATTCAGCGCCTCTTCAATGCGACTCCGCCGCAGCGTTCGGGGCACGCCATACAGTTTAGCGAAGAAGAGCAAGTTTTCATAACCGGTCAACGCGCCGTCCACGGAAACCAGTTGCGGCACGTAGCCAATGGATGCGCGCACTTGCGCCTGACGTTGCCGGATGTCAAAACCGGCAACCGTGGCCGTCCCGGCCGTCGGCGGCAACAGTGTCGTCAGCATTTTGATGACGGTGGTTTTGCCGGCGCCATTTGGCCCCAGCAAACCGAAGACTTCGCCTTCGGCCACGGTCAGATTCAAGCCGTCCACTGCCGTCAAATTGCCGAATCGCCGCGTCAGTCCGGATGTTTGCAAAATCATCATGGTTTAACTCTGGGTGACGGGTTTCCGGCAGTCGCGCGGGTTATCAAAGGCCTTGTGCAGCACCCGCATCGCGCGTTGCACGGTTCTTTGTTCAGCGACCGGGAGGTTTTTCAACGAGTCGGTCAGGCGCAGCCGGATTTCATAGCGCACCTTTTCCAGCGTCGCCCGACCCCGGGTCGTGAGTGTCAGGGCAATTTGGCGGCGGTTGGTTGAGACCAGTTGCCGCTCCACCAGCCGGTCGTCCACCAGTCCGTTGATCAGCCGCGACATGGCCGGCAGGGAAAGCCCCAAATGCCCGGCCACCGCCGACAACGAGGAATTTTTGGCGCGGTTTAAAAATATCAGGGTGCGGAATTGGGGCAGCGACAGGCCCGCCGTGCGGCGCTGGCGGACCTGGTCGCGGATGAACCGCATCACCAGCGGCACCGTCTCCAGAATTTCACGGGCGCATTGCCCAGCGGGGTTGTCCATAAATAATTGTTGATTGCAACAGTTGCATGTGCTAAATATAGCGGCGTGGCCGTTCCCGTCAAGACGCCGCCGTCAAGCCGGGGCGGTTGTTCTTCGACAATGCAACCAGATGGATGCTGGCCGGTCGCGAAGCGCAAACCGGTTTGCCATTGATGTTCCAGTTTTGTCCGGGTCGCTGGCACCGGCGGATTTCGCTGTCCATTCAGGGTTGGCATAGGGGTTTTGCCCGTGGCGCGGTCCGGACAGCGACCCCAAAGTGGCTGCGCCACCCTTCTGAACGCCTGGGTGAGGGCGTATAAACCTCGTCACCAGCAGGGCCGGACGAAAGTCCGGCCCTTGTTTTTTTGTGGGGCGTATATGGTTTTGCGCGGGCGATGCTAACCCACAAGCGCGGCTGTCAGTTGTCCTGCACCAGAGTCCATGTGTCATCCGGGTCGTAGGTCGTCATGGCCTTGGCGATGGAAGGCGTTTTCAGCCCCAGATTTTTCTGATAGACCTTGCCTTGTTGGTTCACGACGAAGGTCATCACACCTGAATTGCCCCATTCGGCGGGCCAGGCCACGAAGGCGAAGCCGGCAATCATGTGACCATTGATGATGTAATTGTATTTGCCGATCGGCGCGTGTTTGCCCTGCCGCGTCAGGATTTTGAAATAGTAACCGTGATAGGGTGTTTGTTCGCCGGTCATGATTTTGTTCTGACGCCGATAACCTTCCCCATGGGCCTGTGCGATCAAAGGTCCCAATGGACTGATTTCTTCGCCGGGCGGCATCGGCCAATAGAGACCGTCATGCTGGCCGGGCGTGCTGCGCAAGTGCTGGGCGTATTCCAGGATGCCATCGCCGAGGCGATCCTGGCTGGCGTATTCCCGCTGGGCATCCACATAGGCCCGGCAAACACGGATGGCGCCAATTTCATTCCTGCCAACGCGGCGGTTGAGAACCTCCTCCTTGCCAGCTCCCGTGTCGAAGAACCATTGTCCGTTCTGTTTCACCAGGGGAATGGGAAATGGCCAGCCGTCCGCGCCAATTTTCAGCGTCACTTTGGAATCCGAATTCGTGACCAACTGCGTCTTTTCTGTCAGACGTTGGACAAACATTTTGTATTCCTCGGTGGCTTGGACGACATCGGGCGAAATCAAATCTTGTCCTGCCGGCCCAAAAATCGAATGCAGGGCATTCGTGTCATGATTCCCGGCCGCCGACACCAGGGCGTTAACGGCATCCTGCGGCGCAGCGAAGGTCTGTTCATCCGCAGCCGACGCGCGCACCGGCAGCGTCAGCGCCAGGAGCGCCAGACTGGGACCGGACGCGAGCGACCACATCCGGCGCAACCAGGAAAGACCATTGGATTTCATCAGCGGCAATGTTTGCGTGGGAATCATTTGGTTGAAAGGTTCAATGCTTTGGCTGACCTGAACTATGACCGCCGCCGCCGCCGCCGGAAGGCATCGCCGGCCGGGAGGCTGGTGCTGAACGGGTGGCCGTCTGCATGCTCTGCTGGCCACGGTCGCTATAGGTTTTTGTGTCGCGCGAACTTTCTATGCCAATGAACGCGCCGTTTGATTCCGACCGGCTGACGGGTTGAGAACGTTCAATGGGAGCCGGTGTGGGTCGGGCGATGGGCATCGAAGCCCGGGTTGCCGGCGCTTCCGGCCGGGCCGCCGGGGCCGGGGTCCGTCGCGGTGCCACGGAATCGGACATGGACCGGCCTACCGTAGCAACCACGGGTTGGTTATGGGGAATACCATAGCCCCGGTCGCCACGATTCACCCCGACTGCGACTGGACGATTGCCGGAATGCCATACCGTCGTGTGACCCGTGTTTCGCTGACGTGGAGGCTCATGCCACCAATTGGGCGGACGCGGGTGGTCGTGACCCCAGACAATGATATTGTGGTGCCCCCAATCAAAATCGCAATTCAGCCACACGCCAATTGGAAAGCCGATGCCGAAGGTGATAAAGGGCGGGCCATACGGAGTCTGATAATAGACCTGATCCGGTTGATAAACCGGCACATAAATCACCTGCGGGTCAACCGGAACAATTTCAATGTCGCCGCCGTCATTAACCACCTGTTGCTGGGACGTGGATTGCAGGTTGCTGAGATTGTAAGCCGACTGGCGCAGCCGTTGAATGGAATCCATCACGTCCTGCTGTTGATTGAGAAAAGCCTGTCCCAGTTCAGTCGTCCAATTCAAATTATCATCCATCCATTTCAAAACATTTGGGTACCGGGCCAGCGCCTGGACGCTGGCGTCCCAGGGCTGCTGGTCAATCTGGTTCGGGTCGCCGCCGCCGCTGACATAACGGTCGGCCAGCACGATTTGCGTGGGGAAGGTGGACGCCGGCAGGATTTCGGCTATCAACGGGTCGGGATAAAGCGCAATTGGCCCCAGCAACTGGTCAAGCTGCGCGTCGGAAAGCGGTTGATAGGCGGGCATCGGGGGCGGCACCAGGCTTTGCGCCGGCGTTTGAATGACGACACCCACACAAAAAATCAGCGCGGTGATGGGAATGACCGTCCATTTCATAGAGTTTCCGATGGCTTCACGTCCGCAGGCCGCCCCGGCTTGCTTTTCCAGAGAGGTAAAGCCGGGCAGCGTCGGGCAGTGTTGTTCATGGAATCTGGTTACTTACAAAATCAACTTTGGTCAAATAAAATCTCACGAACCGGGGAACGAAAAGTTCGACGGGAAGGACGTGAGTCGCTTGGTAAATTAGACGGCACGCTGGAGCCAACCCTGATTGCGTCTTCAATTCCGTATTCGCGGGCCTGCCTTTTACTCCGGCGCGGCAAAAGTCATGTGTGAGCGCTGCAATGACTGGCGCAGCGGTGGTTGAAGACGCTGTGGCAGAGGTGGCCGACGCACACGCAGTACGCCCCGAGTATCACGCCCGCAACCAGCAGCGACGCGGTTCCGGGTCTTGCAATTCAAGCCGAAGGAAGCGTAGAGTGCCCCAAGAACGAAGAGCAAAACCGTCAACAACCTGAACCAAAATGAGAAGTGCAACACGGAGAACTTCTTGGTTCCTGGTCGCCAGGCCGACGGGGCATTCATTAAAAAAACACGCCAATTTTATTTCTTTGCTGGCGCGAATGGCGCGGGTACGAACATGAAACAACTCGTAATCATCGGTTGGGTAACTGGCTGCCTTATAATTGCTGGCTCCACCGCTTGCGCACAGGAAACAAAAGTGCCGGACGGCGTCGCGTATGAAGCAGAAGACGCGACCCTTTCAGGCGGGGCAAAAGTAAACAACGATCACCTCGACTATTCGGGCAAAGGATTCGTTGATGGCTATTGGAATGCCGGAGCAACCACCCTGTTCACCGTAACGGCGCCCTCCGCAGGCACCTACAAGGTTTCCTTGAGGTATGCGACTGCGGTATCGAATGAAGACCAGACACTTTCCATTTTTGTAAACAAGATGAAGATCCGGGAAATTAATTTTGCCTTAACCAACACGAAAAGTTGGGACACGTGGGGGTATGCCTCCGAATTTCTGGCGTTAAAGGCGGGAACCAACACCATTGCCTACAAATATGATGCGGGTGACAGCGGCAGTATCAACCTTGATTGTATGGTTGTAACGCCGGCCAACGGTTCGACTCCCGCTCCCGTATATGAGCCTCTGGATGATGTCCGGACACTGCTGTCGCGGTGCATCAAAACGAGTGAGGAACTTGAAGGGAGTATTTCATCATCCGGCACCGGGGCGGCCGATTTCCTGATGCGCGGTGTAAGCCCCAACGACTTCGCCATTCTGAAAGACGAGCTGGCAAGGAATCCATCACCCGAGGTGCTCTGGCAAATCGAGTCCGCCACGAACCGGTTGCGCGAGATCATCGGCGACCAGAAGCGCCGGCTTCGCGATTATGCCGCGATCAGCGCGGGGGACCGGCTGGACTTCATGCAAGATCATGTCGCTTATTTGGTCGCTGATTTTCAAGGAGAGGCGCCTCAAAAGCCGGTTATGGGCAGTGAGCTTTCTGATTTCGGCTCATGGTATGACATCGCCTACTCCGGCGGCATCAATCGGTTCAGGATCAGTTCGGTGCGGAAGCACGTCGAAGGCAATGAATTTTTCAACACCGCCGCTGAGATTGGATTACTGGCATTGTTTTTCAAAACCCCATCCGGAGAAATTATCGACGGCAGCCCTGGTGAGTGCGCCGTTTCCTGGTATCCCTTTGGATGGAAGACGACGACCCGGCATGGCGGCATTGAGATTGAATCCGCCGTCTTCTTCACCGCCTTCGACACCATCGCCATCTACGCAAAAGTGAAAAACATGGGCGCAGAAACCGTCACCGTGACGCCCTCGCTGCTCGTCACGGACCGCTCCGAGTACAATGGCCAGACTGGAGGAAGGGTGGTGGGACACGCCGCGCCAAACAACCGCCTTGCCTGGCGCATCACGCGCGTCGGCAAATCTGTAAACCCGAAAGATTTCACCGACACGCTGATGATCGGCTCAACCCTGGGAGAACTCCATTCGGCCTTTTTACCGCGCTACCTGGCATCGGGGCGTGGCAGTGAATTACAGGAGGCGCTTCGCGTAAATTGGGCGGCGGCGCTCCATGCAAACGCAGGAAGCGCGGTCGTCAGTTCCGACGAGATGAAGCTGGGACCGGGCGAAGCCCGTGAATTCTCCTTTTACGTCGCAGCAGGAGCCGATGACAAGGCTGCGGAAAAACTTGGCGTCAGCGCTGAGAAATTACTGACCACTGCCGGACCCGCAGAGGCATTGGAGCGCGCGGAGCAGGATTGGAACGATTATCTGGGAGGATTGCCGAAGCTGAACAACCCGGGCTATGAAGACCTGCAGTTGTATTATTCGGCCGCGATTGCGCTGCGCAAGAACCGCTTTGTCTTGGAGCGGAACGGCAAGTTGTATGATGCGTCTTTTCCGGCACGCGGGGGATTTAACTATTTTTACCAAAGTGACTCCTGCTGGAATTCACTCGGCTACCTCGACATCAATCCGGCCTGGGCAGTCGGGCACGCCGTGCCGATTCTCGTTCCCCCGTCTCAAAATATGGATCCCCATTTTTACTGGTCAATGTGGGAGATGTACTCAAGATTGCCGGATTCCAGGCAACAACGGGATTTTGCGGCGATGGTTTATCCGTTGCTCAAAGAGACCTACCGGGTCTGGACGATGCAGGTCGCCACGCATGGCAATCTTTTGTGTTCAACGCCAAACAATTGGGACGACAATCCACGCGCCGATCTCCTTTTCAAGGAACTCCCGGACCGGCCGGGATGGAACAGTTGGTGGAATGATTGGGCCCGAGGCAGCCGGGAGAACGCCCTCAACGACCCGGCTTCAAGTTCTCAATTGGGTTATGGAACTGTGGTTATGGGACGCTTTGCCGGAATCCTTGGCAAAAACCAGGAGGCCAGTGACTGGGCGAAGCAATTCCAGCGGCACGTGCAGGCGATCAACTCGTTGTGGGACGAGGAGAGCGGTTATTGGATCGTGACCTATCGCGGGACGCTTAAGGACCGCGTGCTGACAAGCTCCATTCTCTATCCCGTCTTCACGGACCTTTGCCGTGACCCGGCCAGGATTCGGCGGGTGATTGAAACTCACATCCTGAACCCGGCGGAGTTCAACGGCCGGTTTCCCATCCCGACGGTCGCTTACAACGACTCGCGTTATTATAAACAGATGCCACCACATGAAGATGTCGCGGGCGGTCTGTGGCGCGGGAATATATGGCTGCCCGAAGCGTGGATCATCGTGAAGGGTTTGTATAAATACGGATATGAGGCGGAAGCCAGGGACATGGCAGGCCGACTGATCGATATGATGTCACACCAGGCCGCCTCGACCGCCCAATACCCGCAGTTCGCCTACAGCCCGGCGGAATGGTATGATTCCCGCAGTGGACTAGCCCAGAATAACCGCGCATTCTCATGGACCTCCGCGGTAGCGCTCGATTTCCTTTTGGGCAATTATGAGAACGAGCGAACGCTTGGCACGAACCCGGAACGTGACCGCACGATCAACGGACATATTCGGGAAATCTTTGATTTTGACAGCGGAAACAGCCTCTTCCGTGTCGTGACTGTCAAGTCGGTTTTCCCGCTGCTTCGAATGACAGCGGCGGACAACCTGCCCATCAACCGTAGTTCAAAGGTCGAGTTCAGCTTTTCTGATCCTGGCAATAATTTTGCAGGCTCCACTGTCGCGTTTTCCGTCGATCAAAATCATTGGTCGATGGTGACAAAAGAAACAGGGATTCCCCTCAAACAAGGCGCGGACGGTTATTACCACGCGCCGTTCGGCGTCGAATTCACGCTGGTTCGGGGCAAATGATTAGCGTTCACCTTTGAAGGTTTTGAATAAAATCGCCGGAGTAAAGCGTTGAGTTCGGCAGCGGCCCCTGCCCCGTTTTTTCTACGGCGGCCCGCCCCGTGTCCTTTACGGCGGCCTGCCCCGTGTTTTTATTTACGGGTGTCTCGGTTTGCAGGCGCTTCAGCGCGACCACATTCGCTTGTAACTTGAGCAACCGAAGCCGATACATGCCGCAAATTCGTTGTGCCGAAGCTGCAAACTGCCGGGTGGGACAACGACCCCCATTCAATTGCCGAGCAGCGCAGTTTCACCGACGGCCGGATCGTCGTGCGCGGCAGCAAGGCCGAACGCAAAAAGACCAAGCGCGCGGATTACCTGCTCCGTTACACCCGCGATTTTCCCATCGCCGTCACCGAGGCCAAGGCTGAATACAAAAAAGCCGCCGATGGTTTGCAGCAGGCCAAGGAATATGCCGGAATCCTCGGCCTGAAATTCGCCTACGCCACCAACGGCAAGGAAATCATCGAGTTCGACTTCATCACCGGCATCGAGCGGTTCGTCGAAACCTTTCCCACGCCTGCCGAACTCTGGTCGCGCTTGCGCGTGGGCGAGAGCATAAAAGACGACACCGTCGCCGACCGCCTGCTCACTCCGGCCAATCTCACCACCGGCAGGGAACCGCGCTATTATCAGCGCATTGCCATTGACCGCGCCGTGCAATCCATTCTGCAAGGCAGGAAGCGCGTGCTGCTGACGATGGCCACCGGCACGGGCAAGACGGATGTCGCCTTTCAAATCTGCTGGAAACTCTGGTCTTCCAAGTGGAACGCGAAAGGCGACCCGACGCGGAAGCCGCGCATATTATATTTGGCCGACCGCAATTTCCTCGTGGACGACCCCAAGGACAAAACTTTCTCCGCCTTCGGCGACGCCCGGCACAAGATTGAGGGCGGCAATGCCGTGTTCAGCCGCGAGATGTATTTTGCCACCTATCAATCCATCGCCGAGGACGAAAAACGCCCCGGCCTCTACAAGGAATTCGCCCGCGACTTCTTTGACCTCGTCATCGTGGACGAGTGCCACCGCGGCAGCGCGAAGGAAAAATCCAACTGGCGCGAGATTCTCGAATATTTTGAACCGGCCTATCAGCTCGGCATGACCGCCACGCCGAAACGCGAAGACAACCGCGACACCTACCTTTATTTTGGCAATCCCATTTACACCTACAGCCTGCGCCAAGGAATAGATGACGGTTTCCTCGCGCCGTATCGGGTCCACCGCATCATCACACAATGGGACGCGGCCGGGTGGCGACCGAGCCAGGAAGACATTGACCGCTACGGTCGCCGCATCCCCGACGAACTTTACGGCACAGCGGATTTTGAGCGAAAGGTCGCTCTGCTCAAGCGAACCGAAACCATCGCCCGGCACCTCACCGATTTTCTCAAAAAAACCGACCGATTTGCCAAAACCATCGTCTTTTGCGTGGACCAGGAACACGCGTCCGAGATGCGCACCGCGCTCAACAATCTGAACACCGACCTCGTCCAGCAATTTCCTGATTACGTCTGCCGCGTCACCGCTGACGAAGGCGACATCGGGCGCGGCCACATGCAACGGTTTCAGGACGTGGAGACGCGCACGCCGGTCATCCTCACCACCTCGCAGCTGCTCACCACGGGCCTCGACGCGCCCACCTGCCGCAACGTCGTGCTCGTGCGCCTCGTCAACTCAATGGTCGAGTTCAAGCAGATCATCGGGCGCGGCACGCGCGTGCGCGACGACTACGGCAAACTCTGGTTCAACATCCTCGACTACACCGGCACGGCCACGCGCAACTTTGCCGACCCGACCTTCGACGGCGACCCCGCCTTCGCCACACAGGAGGAAATTGACGAATACGGAAAGGTGAAGGAAACCGAAGTCATCACGCCAGAGGAAACCGAGGATGACGACGGCAAGCTTCAGGAAGAAGTCCAACCGCCCATCATTGTGGACGGTCCACCGTCCGAACGTCGAAAATACTACTTCGACGGCGGCCAGGTGGAAATTGCCGCCGAACTCGTCCACGAATTGGATGCCGACGGCAAGCAGTTGCGTGTCGTAAAACTGACAGATTACACGGCTGAGAAAGTGCGGTCCATTTGTGCAACCACCGGAGAATTACGGGCGCAATGGAGCGATCCCGAGCGGCGGCGTGAAATCATGATCAAGCTGTCGGAACGCGGCATTGATTTCCCAACGCTTGCGTATCAAGCGGGCAAGCCCGAGGCCGACCCGTTCGACCTGCTGTGTCATCTGGCGTTCAACGCGCCCGTGCTCACCCGCCGCCAGCGCGCCGACCGAGTGAAGAAACAGCAGGTGGCTTTCTTCAACTACTATGCGCCCGAAGCCCGCGAAATTCTGGACGATCTGCTGGAGAAATACGCCACTGACAGCGAACTGCAATTCACGCTGCCCGACGTGCTGAAAGTCCGGCCCATTTCCAATCACGGCAACGTCAATGAAATCATCAGCAAATTCGGCGGCGCAGACCAGCTCCGCACTGCCGTCAACCAACTCCAATCGCTGCTGTATGCGGCGTAGATTGAATAGTCATTGGATAATAATATGAAGAAACCAAACCAACCCAAAAACAAATTTAGGTTAGTTGAAATTGAAGAAGTCATTCGGCCTGACCTAAACCAGGGCACCGTCCCAAAGTTTTTGAAACAACGCCCAAACCAGTCCGCCTTGACATTCGCGTTCTGAATCCAGATTGATTCCCCTACCAAGCAGATTCGACAGCATCGTAAGCCGTGGCGGAATTTAGGCAATTGCAAAACCGCGCCGCGTAAAAGACTGCGTCTCACGCGGCGAGGGAACCCGCGAAGTGCGGGAAAATATTTGCCGCTTCCCAAGCAAAGCCGTCTCTGCTAGACAGACAACCATGAGCAACATGAAATCGTCCCCAGTAAAAAACAATGCCGCTTCGAGCACCCGTCCAATGATTTTGTAGCCATGTGGGGAATAAATTTTCTCGCGCCTGCAGCCCGGTTGCCTGGTGTCGTTTTACTGACGCTGTGCTGGGGCGGCATTCACGCTGCCGCAACTGTCGTTTCTACGCCGAATAATGGCTTGTCAGTGCGGGTGGATGAAACCACCGGCAACTACGAGGTTGTCACCAGAAATCCTGCATGGAAATTCGCCGGTCATTTCGAGGTTCCGATTACGAACGCTGCCGTGAATCGCGGAAGTGATTCCATCGGCAGTTTTCAGCAAATCACTTTTGCATGGCAAAGCGCGCAGTCGCCAATGAGAGGACAGATTCGTCTTTACGACAAAAATCCGCTGGTGCTGTTTGCCGACACTTGCAGCCTGCCGGTGGATGCGGCCCCGGCGCCATTTCCATCCTTCACCCGGTTGCCGGCCAACCTGCACGTTTTCAGCTACGGACTGGATAATTTCGCGCCACCGCATTTTGCGGCCAATGACATTTCCACACCGTGGTTGTTCTTCGATGACCGCGCCCACTCGCTCGTGGTCTCGCCCGCCTCGCATTTTATGGTGGCCAGCATGTTCGGCGACGGCCGGCATCAGGTCGCCAGCGGTTTGAATCCGAAGTTGCGTGATCTTCCGGCCGGTTTTACCCAGCAAACTCTTATGGCGTTTGGGGATGGAATCAATCGCACCTGGGATTTGTGGGGACGCAGTTTGCTCAAGCTCGAAGAGGTGAACCGGCCCGGTAATGAGGCCGACATTATCCTGAAATATCTGGGTTACTGGACCGATAACGGCGCCGCCTACTATTACAAATATGACGTGGACAAGGGCTATGCCGGCACGCTCCAGGCGCTGGTGGAGCGTTACCGGCAGGAGCAAATTCCGATTCGCTACCTGCAATTGGACAGTTGGTGGTACTACAAAAGTTTTACCGGCCCCGATGGCGTGTTGGGCAAAACGAAGGCGCCGGCATTGCCTGAAGGCGAATGGAATCGCTACGGCGGCCTGATGGAATACAAGGCCCATACTAATCTATTCCCGAACGGACTGGGCGCTTTCCAAAAATCCATCGACCTGCCGCTCGTCACTCATAATCGCTGGATGGATCCAGCCAGCCCGTATCATCAACAATTCAAAATTTCCGGGCTGGCTGCCGTGGATCCGAGTTGGTGGGATGACATCGGCGCTTATCTCAAAGGTTCCGGCGTTGTCACTTATGAACAGGACTGGCTTGACCGCATCTACAAATATTCGCCGGCCTTCAGCAGCAACATTGATACTGGCGTGGCATTTCTGGATAACATGGCGCGGGCGTGCAAAGAACAAGGCATCACGCTCCAATATTGCATGCCTTACCCCTGTTATTTCCTGCAAGGCAGCCGCTACGACAATCTCACCACCATTCGCACCAGCGTTGACCGGTTCAATCCTGATAAATGGAACGATTTCCTTTACACCTCCCGGCTGGCTGCCGCCATGGGAATCTGGCCTTGGGCCGATGTTTATCGGAGCACCGAAACCAATAATCTGTTGCTCTCCACGCTTTCAGCCGGGCCGGTCGGCATTGGTGATCCCATTGGGGCTGAAGACAAGAATAATCTCCTGAAAGCCGTCCGCGCCGACGGAGTCATCGTCAAGCCCGATGTTTCCATCGTGCCACTTGACCGAAGTTATATTGCTGATGCGCAACACGTCGAGTCGCCCCTGGTAGCCGGCACCTATACCGATCACGACGGGCTGAAAACCGGATATGTTTTTGCGTTCAACCGTTCAAAGGCGGACAATAATGAAGTGCGGTTTTCCCCGTCCGAGCTGGGTTTGAAAACCCGGGTTTATGTCTATGATTATTTCGCCGGCACCGCCCGGCGCTTGAATGCCGGCAAAACTTTTTCCACTACTCTCGCCGGGCAAGGCAGCGCGTTTTACGTGGTGGCGCCGGTGGGCAAAAGTGGAATTGCCTTCCTGGGGGACACGCGCAAGTTTGTTTCCACCGGCAAGCAGCGTATCGCCTCGCTGCGGGACGAACCCGGCAGGCTGACCGTTGACATCGTCTTCGCGAAAACCGAGGAGTCGGTCATCCTGCACGGCTACGCCGATGGCGCGCCCAAAGTGACAGCTCTATCCGGCAAAGCCGGGGCGGTTCAATATGATGCCGCGACGCAACATTTCACCGTGGAATTAAAACCTGATGTGACATTGCCCACGGGCGAATTCTTCGGTGAACCGGTTCACACAATGACGGCGGTGCTTGAAACCCGGACAAATTAACAACCATCGGGAACCTTTTACGGCTTGAACGAACAAGAACCGCGACTGGAAAAGCCGTGGCCACAATCTGATCTGTTTGCTCTTGCTTGGCGTGCTGCTCGCGATGTAACGGTCACGATTCTCCTTCTTGTCGCGCCGCCTTGCCGCGCCAGAGCATAGCGATGGCGGTTTCGGCTTGCAGGCGTTTCAGCGCGTCGCACCTGCGCAGCTTCTGACAAGCCTCTGTGATGTAAGCAGTGATGCATTAGATGGTCGCGTAGAAGGCACTGCCCCACGCGGAGGAAACATTCAACATCAAACACCGAACACCGAATGAACGCGGGCGCAGACTGGCCGCCGTTGCGGACGCCGGATGAGGTTCTTGTGCGGATAGTCCGTGTCTGAACCGCGACACTTCCGCAGACTCAGAATCCTTGGCTGGCTAACCTGCATAATCCTTCTAAACCATTTTGGTGCAAATGATTTTTCTGCTGATTATTCAATGCTGCCAAACTGCGCGGTAAAACTGGTGCGGGGAACCCGGAGAAACCGGGTTGGTGACGTTCAAAGTGCTTCCCACGAGCGTGTTGGTGGAGACGGAGGTCCACAACGTCAAATCCGGCGAACTTTGAATGACGTAAGGCGTGCCGCGCTGGCCTTGCAGGAGAAGCTGCACCTGTCCGGGCTGGATGCCCGACACGGAGAGCACCGAAGATCCTGGCTCAAACGTGAAGAGCGTCAGCGACAAGGGTGGAAACGAATAGGTAAAATTCGTGCCGGTCGTTGGGAAATTCGTCGTCGCGATGTCTTGCAGTGAAGCTGCGGCATTGGTTTCCGCTGCCTGATCCTGCGGGATGCCGTAGGATTGAATCGTTGCGGTTGTCCACGGCACAAAATTCGTCAGCGCGATTTGCGCATTGAGGTTCGTGGTCATGTCCTTGTTGATGACCAGCAGCGTGAGCGCGCCGTTGGTGCGATGAATAGCATAGGCGGAAAGCAAAAGATTGTCGCTGGTGCCATTAAGGACGGAATCGCCGGGCCGCGCAAAATATTGAAGCAGTTTTTCAGCGTAAAAGGTGGGATACGGAGTGTTTGACCCATTCACGATCCCGTAATCACCGACCCCCTGCCAGCCGTAGATCGTTGGGTCATAATCGCCGCCCGCCTCCGGTTCATCATTTTGGAAATCCCAAAAGAGGCAGGATCTGAATTCGGTTTTCATGAGCTGACTGGTGCTATCGGCGAGGTAGAGAGCGTTGACCAGGCTGGTGGATTGCCGGCCCATGGCCCCGGCATCGCTGTTGTTTTCCGTCACACACAGTTCGATGTTTGTGCCGGTGGGTCCGATGTAATCGCTGATTTGCTGGCGCAAGTTGGCGGCGGCGCTGGCCCAGTCGGTCCAAGTCACGGGACACGGATTACCCGCGACCTGCAACAGGAGTGGGTCGCTGTCTGTGGATGCCGAGTAAGGCGTCCAGCCGTAGGTGGTGTATTGCCAGTAAAAATGGTAAATGAGGAAATCGGGCATGACGCCAAGGCTTTTCAACTCGGACAATACGATGGGCGTCCAGCCATAGTTGGTCGTTCCGGTGCGCGGATTGATGGCAAAATGCGTCGCGTTGTTGGAATAGCTTCCTTCTCCCGGCGCGACGACAATGCCCACATGGATGGGCACGGCCGGATAAGCCGCCTTCATTTGCTGAATGTAAGCCGCCGCGTTGGTGGCATACGTGTAAGGATCATGAGGAACTACATTGGAATCGGTTTCCCACGTGCCATAGCATTCATTGCCAATTTCCCAATATTTGAAACCGCAATTATTGGTTTTGTTGGCCGAGAGCACCCACGCAGCCGCTTCACCGGCAGTCCCGGTGCCGTAATTGACAGTGGTGAAAACCTGAGCGCCCAAATTGGTGGCAATATATCTGAAGGTGGCATTCCCGGTCGGGTCGGTGGCCCAATGGTATGTGTCCGAAGTCGAGCCCCCCGGCCAGCGCAAATTCAAACAACCGCTTGCTTCAAGCTGTGGCAGCGTTTGGGCATTGGTCAGACTGTCGTCCCAGGTGCCGGTATTGAGTCCAAACTGGCGCGCATCCACGGTTTGCAAGGCTTGCCCCGCATCAACTCTCAAGTGGACCACGGCCGGCGCAGGCGCGGCCACCAGTTGAACGTCGTCCACGTAAAAGGTGGGTTGCGCCGCGCCGTTATCGTACCCCTGAATCCAAAAGCCGCTGCAATTTGGTTTGTTGGCCACGCCCAAGGCAGAAAGTGGAATGGTGATTTGCTGCCAGGTATTGGCGGGCAAGGAAGTTCCCAAGGGATAAGCCAACTGATTGGTGCCATCCAGCAATCCCCAAACTTGCACTTTTTGGCCGCCAGCGCTGCCGCCATTGACCCAAAAACTGAAATTGGTGTAGAGGCTGGTATTAAAATCCGAATGCTCAAAGACGAGCGCCTGGTAGTTGCCGCCATCGGTAACACTGATGGAATAGCTTCCCGAATGAACTGGCGAAGTGTTAGTTATATTGACGGTTGCCCAACTCCAATTTTGGAAACCATTCACCAGATTGTCGGTGTAAATCGGAAGATTGTTTTGTGGAATGCCCGGGGCGGGGGCGACGCTTTGCTCCAGTGTATTGGCGCTACTCGGATAGTTGCCGCCGGAGTAGGTGGCGGTGATCAGGTCCGTGCCCTCCGGGAGATTAGTAATTGGAGAACTGGTGGCGCTGCCGCCAGTCACCGTGTTGGTGCTGAATGGGCCGTTGGGAGAAGAAAAAACCACCTGACCTGTGGCATTGCCGGCGGTCGTTCCGTTGGTCAGGACCGTGGCGGTGAAGGTGACACTCCCGCCGTAGAAGGAAGGGTTGAACGAGGATGTGAGCCCAATGGGATTACCAATATTCTTCAGGATAATATTGTCGATGGTCAGGGTGTCGGTGAAACCGGGGCCATTCCATTGCCAAGCATTGAGTTGGAAGGCCAATTGCCAGGTTGCGCCGATCGGCATGGCCGCCGTGATGCTGCCCAGGTTTACGCTGAAAGTCTGCCAGGTATTGGCGGCCGTCAACTCGTCGTCGACCGTCGCGTTTATGATCGGCCCCAAGCCGCCAAAATAATTGTCTGGCCAGGTTTGTATAATAAACTCGAAGATGTCCGCCTGGCTGCCGTAGGCATCGAAGGACAATACATAGTCCGACGGGTTCGGATCCGTGTTCCCGGAAACCGTCATCAACTGCAGTTGCCCGCCGTAATAGTCACTCCAAGTTGTTGCCGTCATGGTTTCCTGCCAGCAGCCGTTTGGGTTTCCGCCACTCGCCAGCACATAGTCGGTACAATTGGTCGGGCTGCCACCCGAATACGAACTGGTGCCGAAATAGCCCGTATATCCGCCGTCAAAGTTCTCGTCGAATATTGTCGTCTGTGCCTGGGCAGTCGCGGCGAAACTGCCGAGCACGATTACCAAGGCTGCTATTTGACAGCTGGATTTCATAAGTTGAATCGAATGTTCAAGGAAGTGTTAAGCGGATTTTGGTCAACGCTCAAAGTTTGTTACATCCGGGCGGCGTGTGTTCAAAACCAATAAATTCTGGTACGCGAGGCGGGGGTCGAACCCACAACCTTCGGCTCCGGAGGCCGACGCTCTATCCAATTGAGCTACTCGCGCAATCTATTGTAAATAAATGACTTGAGTGGATATCAACCTGGGCGATATTTTGGACTTGTCACCCACTTTTGTAACCCTATAATTCAGGCATGTCAAATAAGCCTCAATTGCCCACGGGAGCAACCTTCCACAAGGTCGCTGAGAATTTATATCGGCTCGAATCATCCAAAACATACTATGCCCTGTTCAAACGCGCAGGCAAGCAAATCCGGCGGTCGCTGAAGACAACCGATCCAGCACTCGCCCGGCGCCGGCTAAACGAACTCCGCGACAAGGTCTCTCGCCTCAACCAAACAAAAGGCGCCAGTAAGCTAACTTTCGCCAACCTTGCCGAACGCTGGCTCGCTAACCACCGGGTCCATCTCAAAGAAAAATCCATTGGCCGGCTGGACACTTGCCTGAAGGGACTCAAGCCATATTTCGGGCATGTACCCATCCGGAACATCAGCAGCCAACAATGTGAGGCCTGGCTCACCGGGCGCGGCAGGAAAATCTCCCCTGCTAGCTACAAGCATGAACGGCGAGTGCTTCTAGCGGTACTCGACTACGCGGTGCGCGATGGCTTGCTCCTCGATAATCCGGCACGCGGCGTTGTTCCGATACGCAAAATCCCCAAATCCAAGATTGTCATTCCCACACGTAATCAATTTACCAAGCTGGTCGAAACCATCCGCCAAGCCGACGTTCGCGCCAAACCCGCCGGCGACCTTGTAGAACTCTTGGGTTATTCCGGTATGCGCCTTGGCGAAGCGGTCAATCTCACATGGGGCGACATTGATTGGGACCGCAACACATTCACCGTCACTGGCGGCGAACGCGGCACAAAGAACCTCGATGTGCGTGTCGTGCCGATATTCCCTGCCATGCGGGAACTGCTCGAACGCATCCGTGGTGACGCTGCTCCTGGACCGACAGACCGCATCATTCCCATCGACAATGCCAAGCGCGCCATCATCACAGCTTGCCAAAAGGCCAAGCTGCCATGCTTCATGCATCATAGTCTTCGACATTATTTTTGCAGCAATGCCATCGAAGCCGGGATTGATTTCAAGGTTATCGCCGGCTGGGTGGGCCACAAAGACGGTGGATTTCTGGTCGCCAAAACGTACGGTCACCTGCGCGATGCCCATTCGTTTGAAATGGCAAAGCGGATGACTTTCAGTGCCCTCGACCCAGCAGTCGCCGATCCGACAAATGTCGTGCCCTTCATCCTCGACGCCCTGGCCGCCCGCAGCATCGGTAAGATTCAAATCAGAACTCCATATGCAACAGGAACGCCCAGAGGGTGAATTGGTTGATGAAGCCGAGGACGAAGAAAATGAAATCCAGTCATATTAGATCCAAATTACGTGCGACAATATTAAAGCTGGACACGCTGAAACGCCTCCAAGCCGAGACCGCCGCTGAATTGGATGGCATCCCGCATACGCTGGCACACATTTCTGTCTCGAACAAAACGCCTGTTGAGTTCGCGAAATTGTTTTTGACGAAGTCGGGCAGACAGGCGGCAAAACCGAAGCGACGAACGAAAGCGACCAAGTAAATACATGAGTATATCGTTTGAATTCCAAGCAAACGGGGAACGCCGGATTGTGGCCGAGCTGGACGCGTTGCAGGCGGAGGTGGACGCGCTGAAGCGCCTGCAAGCCGAGAAGGGGCCTGAGAAATGATGATCGAACGCGATGTTATATTTGCATCTGGTTCCTTGCACCTGGCCGGAACCTTGCGGTTGCCCGCTGCTGATGGCCAATGGCCCGCCGTGTTGTTAGTCCCCGGCTCCGGCCAGGTGGACAGGAACGAGAATGCCGCCAAACTCCGCATCAACGCCTTTCACGACATTGCCGTTCACCTTTCAGAGCAAGGCATCGCCACGCTCCGCTATGACAAACGAGGAGTGGGCGCCAGTGAAGGCAATTTCTGGGAGACCGGTTTTTTTGACAATGTGACGGATGCCGGCGCGGCCCTGGGTTTTCTCAAGTCACAAAAGGAAATCCGAGCGGACAAGGTTTTCCTGCTGGGCCACAGCGAAGGTGCCATGACGAGCACGCGCCTGGCCGCCACGGGTGCGGGCGTGACCGGAGTCATCTTGCTGGCCGGCCCGGCGCGCAAAGGTGAGGATGTATTGGTGTGGCAGTGTGAACAGGTGGTCAAAGGCATGCGCGGGTTCAACAAATGGTTGATCAACCTTTTTCACATGGATGTCCGGAAGTCACAGCAGAAGCAGTTGGATAAGATCAAAAAATCAAATAAGAATTCGTATCGGGTACGGGGAGTCGTTAAATTGAATGCCAAGTGGTTCAGAGAGTTTATGGCCTACAATCCAGCCGACGACCTGCCGAAAATCCAGGTGCCCGTGCTGGCACTGACCGGCTCCAAAGATATTCAGGTCGCTCCGGCCGATCTAGGCCAAATGGCCGGGCTGGTGAAGGCCGAGTTTGAGTCGCATCTCCTGCCCGACATCACGCACCTCCTGCGGGCCGAACCCGGTGAGCCAACTTTGTCCACCTATAAGCAGCAGATTGACCAACCGGTGGACAAAAGCGTTCTACTGGCCGTTTCGGAATGGCTGCGAAAGAAAACGGCCACCTGATGAGCTTACCGCGATGCTGGCCCTCCCGGCTCCCACATCACCTGAAAGGGTCGGTCCTGGCATTATGACATTCTTCCGCATCCTGAAAATCAAACACTGGAGAAAAAACAAATGAACCCAAATGACATGGTCGCACAACAGCAGGCGTACGCTAATCAACTCATGCAACAAGCGCACCAAAACTATCTCGCCTTGCTGGTAATCCAACTGGCAGCATTACTCGTTGGGGCGTGGGTGCTCTACATGTTTTACGCCCGGCTCCGGGACATCGCGGACGAATTGCGAAAATTCCGCATTGCTTACGAAATGGCTGAGGACAACAAAGCACGTGGCTCCAAGCCCACGCCTTGAATCAAGACCCGAACGCGCGGGCCGCGCAATCCTGCCTTGCCCACCAACCATTGATAAAAGACGATTGGTTCCTCTTAGAAACCGGTCATTCCATAAGATGATTATGACAACCCACACTATTCTTGCTTTTGACCTCGGCGGCACCAAGCTCGCCGGGGCCATTTTAAACTACGACGGAACCATCCTGGAAAAAACCGTCGCCCCGCTGGAAAAGCGGCAGGGCGCGGCCGTTGGCCGGTTGATTCAACAGCAGACCCGCGCCTTGCTACAAACGGCGCGGCAACGGAAACTGGTTATCGACGCCCTCGGCATCTGTGTTCCCGGCATCGCGCGCCAAAAGACCGGCACCGTCTGGGCGCCGAACATCCCCGGCTGGGAGGATTATCCGCTGCGCGCGGAACTCGAAGCGATCCGCGCCGTCCCGAAAGGCCGCGTGCGCCTCGACAGCGACCGCGCCTGTTGCATTTTGGGCGAGGCGTGGCAGGGCGTGGCGCGCGGCTGCCGTCACGCGATTTTCCTGGCCGTCGGCACTGGCATCGGTGCGGGCATTCTGATCGACGGCGAGGTCTTGCGCGGCGCGCACGACATCGCGGGCGCGATCGGCTGGCTGGCGTTGCACCGGCCTTACGAAAAGAAATACCTCTCGTGCGGCTGTTTCGAGCACCACGCCTCCGGCGGAGGCATCGCCAGGATGGCAAAGGAATTTCTGGTGGCGGACAAAAAATACTCCGGCAAGTTGCGAAAGGCAAAAAAGCTGACGGCGCATGATGTCTTCGCTGCTTACAAGACGAAGGACCGGATTGCGGTGAAGACACTGCAAACGGCGGTGGAATTCTGGGGCATGGCCGTGGCCAACCTGGTCAGCCTGTTCAACCCGGAGAAAATCATCTTCGGCGGCGGCGTGTTTGGCCCGGCGGCGTGTCTTCTACCGGATATTTACACCGAGGCGAAGAAATGGGCGCAGCCCATCAGCATCCAGCAGGTGACGCTGGAGGCGTCGGCACTGGGCGGGGAGGCCGGGTTATTTGGCGCGGGATATTTGGCTTTACGAAGTGCGGCGAAAAACCGTTAATCGGCGCCGATGTATCGCAAGAACCTGGTCTTCTTCGCCGCCTGCTTCGGAATGCTGCTCTTCGGCATCGTTTTTCTGTCGCTGGGATCGGTCAATAACATGCTGGCGGAGAAATTTCATCTGGACGACAACCGCATCGGCACCCTGACTGCTTTGCTGCCGTTCGGCATTTTGATCGCCTCGCTGATCTTCGGACCCATTGTGGACCGCTTCGGCTATAAATGGATGTTGGTCATCTGCTCTTTGCTGGTGCTGGTGGGGCTGGAAGGCGTGGCGCTCGCCTACAGTCTGCTCGCCGTGCAGTTTTTTGTCTTCCTCATCGGCTTCGGCGGGGGCGTTCTCAACGGCGCCACCAACGCGCTGGTGGCTGACGTCAGCGAGGGCGAGCGCGGCGCAAAGCTCTGTCTGCTGGGCGTGTTCTTCGGCCTCGGCGCGCTGGGGATGCCCGGAACGCTGGCCGTGCTGTCCAAACATTTTTCCCACACCAGCATCGTGGCCGGAATCGGCCTGTTTGTGATCCTGCCGGTGCTTTATTTCCTTTTAATTTCATTCCCGCCGCCCAAACAACAGGGGCAAAAGTTCTCTCTGACGGAAAGCCTGGTGCTGCTCAAGGAGCCGATTCTCCTGCTGGCGGGCATCACCCTGGCGTTCCAAAGCGGCATGGAAGGCATGTCCAACGACTGGATGACCCGCTTTTTCAAAAAGGTCATTCTCGTTGGGAGCCTCGACGCCAGGCTCACGGAACGTCACTGCCTCTGGGCGCTCACCACGCTCGTGGCGGTGATGGTCGTCACCCGGCTGGCGCTGGGCGCGCTGCTCAAAAAAGCTCAATCGCAACTGGTGCTGTTCGCCAGCATCGTTTCCGCCGCAGCCGGCGCGCTGGTGTTGACGACGGCGCCGGCGTATCCGGTGGCGCTGGCGGGCGTCGTGTTGATTGGCGCCGGCTTGTCAGCCGCGTTTCCGGTGATCCTCGGCTACATCGGCGATTTGTTTCCGGCCAGGTCCGGCACCGCGTTCAGCACGGTGTTTGTCGTCGCCTTGATCGGCAACATGACCATCAACAAGACCCTCGGTCTGATTGCCAAAACTTACGGCATCCAGCAATACACCAAAGTCATGCTGCTCTGCCTGGTATGTTCCGCCGCTCTGATTTTCCTCATCGTCAAACAACTCAACAAAACCAACCCGCAAATTCTAAAAAGCAAATGAGCACGACTGCCAAACAATGGCTGGCCGCCACGCGCGGCATCATGGATCGCATCGAAAACACGCAAATGGACGCCATCGGGCGGGCCGCCGAGGTCATGGCTGACAGCATCCAGTGCGGACGCTGGGTCCACACCTTCGGCTGCGGCCACGCCACCATTCCCGTCGAGGAGATGTATCCGCGCATCGGCGGATTCGTCGGTTTCCATCCGATGGTCGAGCTGCCGCTGACATTCTTCACGCGCATCACCGGCGAGATGGGCGTGCATCAGTTCGTTTTCCTGGAGCGCGTCGAAGGCTACGGTGTCGAGATCATGAAGGGCTACACCTTCGATCCGCGCGACACGATGTGGCTGTTCTCCCATTCCGGCATCAACAACGTGAACATTGACATCGCGCTCGAAGCCAGGAAGCGCGGCATGAAAGTGATCGCCTACGGCTCCGTGGCCGAGGCCAAAGGCAAACCGACGCGCCATTCCTGCGGGAAAACCATCTTCCAGATCGCTGATCTTGTGGTGGACACATGCGCGCCGCTGGAGGACGCCGTGGTGTCAATCAAGAACCACCAGGAAAAAGTGGGACCCGTGTCCAGCATGGCTTCCATCACCACCGTTTGGCTGACGGTCTGCACGGTAGCGGACATTTTGGTGAAGCGTGGCGTGAAACTTTACATCCATCCGTCGCACAACGCGCCCGGCGTGACCAACGCCAGGCAGCGCCTGGAGGAATGTCTGGCTGAATACAAGCGGCGGATTGCCGGCGTGTGACCCCGAATCCATCAACCTGAAAACCGCAGTTGGAATGAAAGGGTCAATCCTGGAAAAGTGACATTCCTCCCCTACCGATTTGGCGTCCCGGGTTTGGGATTGGGAGTCGCTGCCAAACTCGACGCTTTACTTCCAGCCATTTTGGACAAAGCCTTCAAAGGAGAATTATAATCTATTGTCAGCCATCACGATTTGTGATAGCTGTGGTGATATGACTACTAAGAGGTTATTGCTCATTACACTGGGTTCACTCGTTTGGAGTGGACTGACCGTTCGTGCGGGCGAATTTCCCGACAGTTGGACTTGGGACGACAAGCCTGAGTATCGCGCCGCCCACGCCGCCCTGGAAGGCAAGCCCATGCCCGCCTTCCACGTCAGCGATTGGATCAATGGTGGCGTTACCTCTGATGAAATAAAGGGCAAGGTCGTGGTTGTGGATCTCTACGCCACTTGGTGCGGCCCGTGCATGAGGGCCATTCCCCACAACAACGAACTCCTGAAAAAATACAAGTCTCAGGGACTGGTCATCATCGGCGTCTGCACATCCGATAGCGGGCAGGAAGTATTTGCGGCCAACGCCAAGCAACATGGCATCGAATATCCGGCCGCTCGCGATCCTGAATTGAAATCCGAGAAGGCCTGGGCCGTACAATACTATCCCACATACGCCGTCATCGACCGCAAAGGCATCGTCCGCATCGTCGGCCTTTACCCCGATTACCTCGAAACGGTCATCAAAAAATTGCTGGCGGAACCCGCGCCGTAAAAGCGTGGTCGAAGCCACATTATTTGCCGTTGCCTCAGATGGAGAGAGGCCATACTGAAATGGAACGCGGGAGAGCTGGATGGTAGCGGGGATGGACGCGCTGAAGCGCCTGCAAGCCGAGACCGCCGCCGAACTGGACGCTTTGCTCCCTGCTATCCTTCAGTCTTCGCCCGGCTTCGACCCGACAGGCGACCGCGCCTTCAAAGGAGAGCTTTAACTGACCGGTTTCAGGAAGATTTACGAGTTGTTCACCATTCTATGGCTGGAACGTGTAGGCTTGCACGGTTCCGTTGTCCAAAGTAATTAAAACACTACTCTTGCCGGGGCGCGATGCAATGGCAAAACGTGAAAATTCCTTTGCGTGAGCGATGGAGGAGATTTTTTGTCCGTTTGAAGTGGCAATGACGAGATTCCCAGATCCGTCAATGAAGGCCCACTCCCGACATCCATCGCCTTTAATATCACCGACCGCGAAGCTGTCCTCACGCCAGCCAGCGTGATTGCCAATCGCAGAGGTCGTCCAAACGACCTTTCCAGTCTCGTCAAAGACCACTGTGGCCACTGCGTCTTGATTGATCGCCGCGATCTGGATGGTTTTGTCGGCGATCCGGCAGGCGGCCATTTGCGAGTAATATCCGCCATCGGGTTTCAGGGTTGCCTGTGGTTTCCCTTGGGCGTCAAATACGTTGACCGACCCGCCAGCCTCGGTAGCAAACACCCGCGCCGGCTGGTCCTTCGTTGCCGAGACAACGGCCTGGTTCCAGACATTGCCAAGGTCAACCGACCATAGCTTTTTGCCATCAGCCGACCACGCCTGAAGACCGCCACCGCCGTTCATGCCTACAACCAATTCATCTGTCCCGTCGCCATTGAGGTCGCCCCAGTGTGCTCCATCAATGCCGGCAGAAGAGCCGACGCTCCATAATTTCTTACCGGAATGATCTACGACCGCCACATCGTGGCTCCAGTTGCTGTAACCCAGCAGGCGGGCCCCCTTTTCCTTGTTTCGTCCGCATTCGATCAACGTAAACCGGCCGGGTAGAGCCACGGTTGACGTTTCGGCTCCGGTCAAATCAAGCACGTGAAGCGTTGACCCGGCGGCAACCAGCACTCGGGGGACGCCGTCGTTCTCCCAATCGCCCACGCACAGTGCCTCCGCGCCCGCGATATTATGCGACCACAAGACGGAAGGTTTCAGCACTTGGCTCGCGTCAAGGAGAGCAGGCGGACCCGCCGGCGCCGGTTTGGATTCACCAGAAAAATCCGGTGCCAGGGCGTCGCGCCTCAGGTCGTTGTACGCATGGTAGCCCACCACCACCGTTTGGATGACGCCCTTGCGATCAATAAAGAATGTCGTGGGGATGGCTTGGATGTCGGAATAGGGCGATGGCAGGTTTTTGGCGGAGGCAATGGGATAGTTTACACCCTGCTTCTTGACGAAATCTCTTAACGTTTTTGCATCCTCATCTGAAATGCCGACGATGACCAGGTCGTCCCGCGACGTTTGGTTGAAGAGTTCGACGAAATGCGGAATTTCCTGGCGACACGGCGGGCACCAGGTTGCCCAAAAGTCCAGCACGACCCGTTTGCCTTTCAACCCGCTCAATTTTATGGTCTGGCCGTCAAGGTTCGTGACCGAAATGTCAGGAGCGATTACGCCTTCCCATTTCGTGAAATCGACTTTCTCGCTCTGGGATGCGGACTGAACGAGCTTTGTAAATTTCTGGTAGGCGTAATAATAGAGACCGGCAAAGCCGATGCTGGCAATGAGTCCAAGAACCGAGAGCGCCACTCCCCAGCGGGCCATGACGACCGGTCGTCTTTTCTTCACCAAATGCGCTACACCCAAAGTCAGCCCAATCAATCCCAGAAAGCCGCCCAAGACCAGGAAACTCAGCACCAAAGCCAGAATGCCGAGCACCAAGCTGGCAATCGCGAGTCCAAGAGTAGGAGAGGACGAAGGTGCCGGAGTGGAATCAGGGGTTGATGTTTCCAAGACAAAGCCTTTCGCTTTCGTTGCAATGTTTACCTGACATGAATTGAAGCCAAGCTGGTTTAACTCTGTCACTGGCGCAAGAACAAAGCAATCTTTCCGACGAAGGGGGGTGGCTGACTACGGGTTTTCCCACGTCAGGCCGAGCCCGCCGTCGAACTGGATGCCTTGCACCCCGCCATCCTTCCGTTTTCGCTTGGCTTCGACCCGACAGGCGACCGCGCCTTCAAAAGAGAATTGTGAGTGTAGAAAAAGATCAAGGGTATGAAAGATTATGGTAAAACCGATCAAACCATACGTTCCGAAGGTGCAGAGGCGTATGTGAGGGCGATATTGATGATGGCATTTGGCATAATTATCAATTTGCGCTTGCAAAGGTGAAACCTGTGTGGTTTGTTAGAACTTCAGGTCAGCCACAATAGAACGGTCAGGCCGCTATCAACAACCTTTCTCTCAAATGAATTGAAAGGAAACCATGGCTGGTTCGGAATTATTTAAACAGTCCCGTCTGGAGCCGATTGTTTTGCGTCCGGTCGCCAGACCTGTGTCTCCTCGAACGCTTACGCTGGTTGGAGGTGCAGCGCCAAATTACCAATTGTCGTTGGCCATGCAACGGCAGGCCGAGAGCCTATGGTGTTGGGCTGCGGTCACCGTGAGCGTATGCTCTTTTTATTCGCCAGCCAGTACATGGACACAATGCTCTTTGGTCAGTGCCGAATTGGGAAATCCCTCGTGCTGCACAGATGGCTCAACTTCTGCCTGTAACCAGGCCTGGACGCTGGACACGGCGTTGCAGCGGACGAACAACCTGCTCAGATGGGTTTCGGGTACGGTGCCTGCCGATGGAATCCAGACGGAGTTGGGGGCATCTCACCCAATTTGTTGTCGGATCGGCTGGAATGACGGCGGCGGGCACTTCGTCGCCATCAGCGGCTACCAAAATGATGGCGTTGTCGAAGAGGTCACGGTTGATGACCCTTTCTACGGGCGTTCTCATGTCGTTCTTGCTGTCTTTATGACTGCGTATCAAAACGATGGCGCCTGGACACATAGCTATTACACTAAAGCCAAATAAAAAACTTATGGGCCTTAAGCTACCACCAGCTCCGCCAGGAACGCAGCAAGTTGTCGCGCTTGCCCTTCAACGGGCGCAACCATCCGGTCGTTTCGCGTTCTCGGGGGCGATCGGGGGCGCTGCCGCGGTCGTTACGCCCGTTGCGACGCACCAGGTCTATTCCATTGGGCTTAACCAACTCGCCGATGGCAGCGGCCTTCGGGCCGCAAAAATGGTTGGTTGGCGAACCATCGTCCTTCACGGCAGCGATCCAGTGGCCGCCGTCGAATTTACCGGAGGCGGTTCGGAACCTCGAAATCTCAAAAGCGTAAATCAGGGACCCCAGGTGCGATCAACTGCGTCAGCTATTACCTTGGCCGAGGGCATGGCGCAGGTGAAGGAAAAGGATTACGAACCGAGGCTGTTACAGATATCGTCGATTTACCTGGTTTCTCTCTGGCTGCATGGAGCCACGGAGGAACTGTTTGTTCCGCTTGAACCCGCTCCCGGTGATTTTAAGGCATATAATGTCTATTCCGAAGCTGCTTTCTTCAATCTGGCGACCACCTTGGCAAAACGGCGAATGGAATTTGATGACCGGCCGAAGGGTGTGCCTCCAACAGAAGGCCTGCCTCCGGCACCGGCCGCCCTACAATGATTCCTCCATTTTCCAGATGGTTATTGCCACTGTGTTGCATGCTGCCAATCATGGCGGGAGATGTCCAAGCCGTGCCAACGGATCAAACCACAAACCAGACGCCTCCCTCGACAGGCGCCAGTAACAGCCCCAATTCTGCCCCGCCGTCTCACCCAGCCAAGATTCCTGCCGGACCATCGAACCTGGTCCCGTCCCCCAGTCGCCTGATGATTTCCTCGGTTTCGGGTGAAAGCTCCACCCGCAAGGTCTGGCTGATGCCCGGGGTTGATCAGTCATCGGTCAGTTGGGTGGTGGGACAGGCAGTGACAGCAGACGGACTATATGCCCTTCCCGACTCGGCCCTCGTTCTGAATTCCAACAAGAGCGATTCCATAAGCCTTGAGCCAGGCAAGCCAACACTCCTGCCCGTACAAATTAATTTGGGGGATGTTCACAGCGGCGAATACACCGCCGATATCTTTCTCTATTCCACTAATACATCTTCCACCGTTCAAGTGGTCGTGAGGGTGAAGGACCGCCCTTGTTGGCCGATTATCGTTCTCCTTGTCGGTATTGTGTTGAGCTTTACCCTGTCGCAGTATCGCGAGGCAGGTCGTCAGCACGACATTCTCGTTTTGCAGGCGTCCAAGCTGGAGCAAATGCTGGCTGCCGACCAAGGCTTTCTCACCGCCGTTGAATTCAAGGATGCCATCGCCAGCAAGCTGAACGAGATAAGATGTCAACTTGACGAGGGAAGATCCGCCGACGCAACGGCTGAAATGGCTACGGCCATGAAGATGATGGATAACTGGCTGGTTTATAAAACCACTTGGCTGCAATTATTTGCGCAACTCAACAGTTTGCGGCAGCAAGCAGCGACCAGCACCGACCCAAATGTGCAGAGCCACTTGGGGCAGGCGCTACAGGCAGCGGCGGATGCCGCCGGCGTCGGCACACCAAGTCCATTGAGCACAGCCATTCAGGCGTTGGCGACCGCTTGTAGGCCAGTCGGCGGCGCCCCACAACTCACATCTGGAAAACAGCTTCTCTTTACGCCGCGAGAAGTCTCGAAAGCTCGCGCCTACACAACAGCCTATCTGTGGACCTCGTATTTGGTCATGATCGCGTTGTTTTTCTTTGTTGGATACAAAGAGCTGTACGACGCCAAGCCGGTCTTTGGCGCGAATTCGCTGGTGGATTATTTCGCCCTTGTCCTTTGGGGCCTCGGCGTAGAAACGACCACTCGAACGTCCTTGTCTTCGGTTGCAAAAAGCTGGGGGATTCCAGGGTTCAATTGAGTGACTGAGGTTTCCCCGAAGCCAAATCACAATCGAGACTGACAACGGCGACACGCGCACCTATTCTGCCGACTTACGCCGCTGGGTGAAACAATGGTCACACCTCCTCTGGCTTCGGGCAAGTCGGCTCCAGGTGCGATTGCCTCGCTGTCGTGGACGGGTGAAGTGCCAGCGCAAAAGTGGATGAATTTCTACACAAACGTTCTGTCCAAGTTCGCCGCGGCTCGCGGCTTGAAGCTCACCTTAAAAGTTGAAGTCGCCCCTGAAGAGGGCGTATCCAAACAGAAGCTCGACAAAACCAAATCCGCGCTCCGCGAGCTCGGCTTAAATGACGATGTATCGGCCAAGTAAGCGACGAAGCTAATGCGTTTGATTTTGCCCTCCCGTTGAGTTTGTCAACGCTTTTAGTGCTTGTGTTAGATTGTATATTGCAATGCTGTTACTCAATGCCATCATCTGCGCCGTCTGTTGTGCGAGAGCGGCATTATACGGTTGAGATTGGCTGGTATAATTAGCGCTTTGCAAGGCGTTCTGACCGGTTGCAAGGTTGATCCTTAACTGAAGAAGATTTGTGATGGATGAGGTCACGTCCGATAAAAGCACCAGCGGAATTGACGCCAAGGCCAAAGCCGAGCTTGGTTTGGAGAAGGAATACGAACTGATAAAACCATTCGTTAGCGTAACTTGCGAGATTGTTGCTACGAACGAAGCTTTATTTAATTCCAAATGCAAAATTGGAGACTTGTTTGGCAGCAAAACCGTTGCTGAAACCACGTTTGAGGCGGCGTCGCGAATTCTCACTTCGTATGGGATGGGGGGGCGGTAAAATATTCCTCCGCTTTCCTCGCGCGGAGTCTTTGTCCAACGAACGTACGTGTCAAATGCTTTTGAGTCCGTAAATTCATCTACATTTTCAATCGTCAAATTTGCATTTTTCAATGTTCTTACTGCGCTCCACAACTGGCCACAGTTAAATGGATCGAAAGAAATATTAATTGTTTGCGGAAATGATGGTGTCCAAGATTGGGGAGTAAATATTGAATTCAGGGCGCCTAACCAATCTACAGGCCTCAGTGTATTCGGATGCGCGAAATCCAAAATATCTTCAAGCAGCATACGGTTAAGTAACCCTTTTAATCGTGGTTTGTTCTTGTCTGAAGAAGGTTGAACCAATGAATCTATTAATTCAGTCGCCGGTCGCACCTTAACGCCTGAATTGTCAACAGCGTCAACATTTAAGCCGGGATTTTTTAGAATGTTATTCAGTAAGTTAGTTATAGCTGTGAGCTCGTGTTGTTGTGTTGCTTTTACCTGTAACTGCCCACCATAAGTTTCGGCGCGTTTTATCTTCCTTACTATTCGTTCTAATTTGGTGTAATCTTCTTGCGTCAAATAATTTGTTATTGCCTGATTTCGCCTTCTATCAATGAGCATTTCCGCCAGGCTGACTGGATTACGTACGTCATCTGGCTTCACAGAATAGTCTTCAGGATGTGGACCTGCCGCAGGCGTTCCGCCGCCAGTTGGCATTCCGATTGGCATTCCGCCTGCCATTTCAAAGCTCTGCACCGCTGCTTGTGCTAACGAAACGATTATATTTCCAGTTTGGTCGCTATTGCTCGCATTTATTGACGAAAGCAGTCCATTATTGTCTACAGTGATGTTGCCGGAATCATCGTGAAACCAGTCCATTTGTGGCCGAAGTAAAAAGAGCTTACTACGGTCAGCCTGATAATTAGCGCTAACAGTTACGATATAGGTAGGGTTTGTTGTGACCAACGGCTGCTCCGAAATAATTGTCGTTACATTGCTAACGGAATACACGGAGTTAGTTGCATAAAGCTGTGCCGGTTGATTGGAAAAGGTCGTCGTCTGGGACGAAGATGCTGCTGTGGAAATAAGCGCATTCGATGCTATTGTAAAGTTGTAAGTATTTGTTCCGGTAGTAGCCGCGAATTTCAACGTGCCATTTGTCGCAACTGGCCCGGTGTTAACGCTTGAGAGAGCCATCCCGTTGGAATATGTAAGTGTGGGTGGGAAGATGTTCGTGGCATAGTTACTTATCGAAGTGACTTGAGTCACCGTATTTGTGATCAATTGAATTGCGCTGACGAGATTAGTTACAAATAAAGCCTGCCCGGCGTCATTAACGCCATATTGCACTTTTATGATCCCGTAATTGGTCACCAAGTTGTCATTGCGAATAGCGAGAATATGTACGTTGCCTATGGGCAAAAAATAGGCAAGCCCGGCACGGTCCGCGTAATTGGTATTGGGCTTCCAGACAGCGTGCTTAGGAGTGTACTCCCACTCCCCTGAAGGAGCATTGGGATCTTTATTTGGATCAACCCTGAGCGATTGAACCGAACTGCACCCGAGAAGGCCGGCGATTATCGCCAATGCGCAACAATTCTCAATAAATGTCGGCAAACTCACATGCTTGAACCAACCTGGTGTTTTGTTGATTTTCATATGCACGCCTTGGTTCGTTTCCGTACGCGCTGTAGCAAACGCCTCAAAACGTGTCAAGTTAATTGAGTGAGCTCAAGCTGTCTCTGCAAAATCCTTTGGACCTGTGCAGCGAACTGGTCTTCTTACGAAAGCATGCATAATCGAGGATTATCCAGCGCGTTCCATGAGCACAAATGTTTTCGATCCAGCGGACCTGCTTTCGAAGCCGTAGTTTGAGCCAGCGGCTCAAACATTTGTCGGAGCAACTTCAGCTTGCAATGACACTCGCATTGAGCGAATGCCCTGCGCGGCGGAGAAAGTGTTCGTCACGGCGTGTTGAGGTTGATGCAGTCCGGGCGTATGCCCGCTGTCAATTGGCGTGGCTTCGCGGCCCGTAGCACTCGCAACGAAAAGCCCCGTCCATTCTCGAACGGCTCGACCGTCGCCTGCTTTGATGTCTGTTAACGTCTGAAAAAGCTCTGCACAAATCATTTCATCAGGATGCAATGATTAATAACCATAAAAAAAAATTAAAGAAATAACTTGACTGTAACCACCCACTTGTAGTATCCGTCTCTACGTTCGATGAAAACCTGTATGAACATATCAGCCACGAGTTGGCCGACCATGTCGGTCGCGAAAGCGACACGTCATAATCGGTCAAGCCAGGGTTGTGTGTTCAGCCTTGGCCTATCCAGGTCGTATTTAGGGCAAAAACCCGAAATCAATTTGGATAGACTTATGGTAAGCAGGTAAAGAATCGAAATAGACTATTTCCAACCCTGCTTACCGAAATGTAGGCAGGGTTTTTTATTTTCCCTGCGTAACCGAGAGTATGAACGATAACTAACGAAAGATAAGCGAACTGTGAACAGATAAAAACGAGACATCTAGATGATGTCAGGTAGCGACAAACTAAAAATGGCGCGAGGGAGCCGAGGCTCTCAACCGGTGGAGTGTATCCATAGAACGCCGGAAAGCGCGCCAAGATGGTTTGACCCGATTTTACAAATTAAGGGCTTCGGAGGAGGTGTGCCCCCAAACACCGAAACAACCGCCGTGAAACCGCGGGTTGGGATCGAATAGATCACCAAGAGGTGTTTGTTCTTTGTTGAAATGGCATGGGCCGGAAGTGCAATGACGCTTCCGGCCCTTCTAATTTCCGCGGTTGTGATTTAACAGCAGAATGGCTCCTCGCCAGGGAGCATGTCCGGGTGCGATTCCCGGCAACCGCACCAATTTCCAACAAGTCGCGCACCAGCCTGTGCGGCCGAGTTTCCAAAACTCAGCCTGCCTGGGGCAGCACCAGGGCGACTTGCCAATTTTCATGGGGACGTGGCAGAAAAGTGATGCACTTGCCCTGCAAGCAGGCTTAAGCGGGAGCGTTACCCGCCGTTCTCCACCATTTCACCCCGACATCGAATGTCGGGGTTCACTGCGGGAAACTCGACCAAAGCACAGAGAGAAGCCTCATAAACTTCTTCAGGTGGGTGTGACTCCCACTCCCGCTACCATTTTCAGGGAAGTGATCCGGCTGCCGGACTGTAAATCCGGTGTCTGCAAACGAGCCGGAAGTGACGACTGGAGCGTTACCAGCACTTCCCACCAGCCTTCGCCTGCGGCTTCGGCCTGGCAGGCCATTTCGGACTCGTAGCTCAATTAGCAGAGCGTCCCGTTGTCTGCGGGAGGGTTGAGGGTGCAAATCCCTCCGGGTTCGCCAGTTTCAAAACTTACCGCGAGGCCGAATCCCAGGGTTTCGGCGTTGCGTTTCTCAAGCCCCGATCTACTTCAAACGATCGGGGTGATCAGCGCGTGGTGTAGTAGCAACATGCTCGGCCTGGAACCGAGGGATCGCAGGTGCAAGTCCTGCCGCGCTGACCAGCCTTCGCTCTCCGAGCTACAGCTCGGCGAGCCAATTTCAAATTGCTGCCGTGGTCGAATACATGAGGCATCCGCCTTCTAAGCGGAACGATGCAGGTGGAAATCCTGCCGGCAGTGCCATTGCCAGGTAGTGTCAAAGTAGCACGACGGTTTGTTAAACCGCACGGTGTTGGTGCAAGTCCAACCCTGGCAGCCAATCATTGGTTGAGAGTTCATAGTTGAGAGTTGAGGGACCCGTGAAGAGCCGGGCGCCCCATCCCTCAACCATCAACTCTCAACTTTGAACAGTTTATGGAAGGCAGGCAGATATAAGCTGGCTGCACCTGTCCCGAAAACAGGATCGGCATCGCCGAGGTCGGAGCATTACCGACGCCTTCCGCCACGTCCTGTAGCTCAAAAGCAGAGCACTCGCCCGATAAGCGAGAGAACGCGGAGCGTTACCGCGCGGGACGACCATTCCCCCGAGTAGCTAAGGCAGATTAGCGCCTCGCTGAAGACGAGGAGACGTTGGCGCGATACCAACCTCGGGGACCATTTCGTCCGTGAATGCAAAGCAGCTCGCGCAGCCGGCCTTTCAAGTCGGGCCTAATCGGTGCAAGTCCGATCACGGATGCCATTTGTCCGCGTAGCTCAGTTAGATCAGAGCGCCACCGTGCGAAGGTGGAGGTCGCAGGTGCGATTCCTGCCGTGGACGCCATTTGCCTCTGTGCCTCAGAAGCCACAGGAGCGGTTTCGTAAACCGCTAGTCGTCGGTGCGAGTCCGACCAGAGGCTCCATTTCATGGTGATTATGATGTAACAGCAGCATCACGCCCCGTGACGGCGTTTGTGCCGGTGCAAATCCGGTTGGTCACCCCAATTTCTGAATTTGAATCAGGCCAGCAGTCGTTCCGACAGTTCGTCGGCACGATTCTGCACATGGGCTGGTTCAATCGCGGTTCGAATCCGCAATCGGCCATAACCGACTCAATGGTAATGAGAGTGGGGGAAACCCCATACATAGTTCGGGGCAGTGAGACCAGCGCGCGAGCGCAGCCTGAAGATGACCTTGTGGGAATGCGCAAGCGATTCCCCCGTCGCTGGACGGCGGTCTCCTGCTTCGGGCTTCAAGATTTTTAACCAAGAAAGGAGAACACATATGAACTACGGAATACTATTTGTAATCACTGTCGCCATCGCATTCACGCTGGTACTGGTCCTGCCAGTGGTCAAGCACTTGCGCCACGTGTTTAGCGTGCCGGAAGGTTGGACGGGCCTCCTGTATCACTACGGCCTCTACGTTCGTCGTCAAAACGCCGGTCGTCACGTGGTCTGGGGCCTGGGCTGGACGATCAAGTTGATCGACCTCCGCAAGACGTCGCAACTTGTGGCCGGACAGGAAGTGCTCACAGCCGACAGCGTGGGCCTCAAGCTCAGCCTGCTCGCCACGTACCAGGTAACGGACCCGGTCAAGGCCGCGCACGAAACTCAGAACTGGCTGGGCGACTTGTACTGCGCTGCCCAGCTCGCTTTGCGCACGGTTATAAACGGCGTCACGGTTGAGTCGCTACTCAATCGGCGACTGGAAATCGGCACGCAACTTCTGGCGCGTGTGCAGCCGGAAATGATGAAGATTGGCGTCAATGTCCTCGCTACCGAAGTGAAGGACGTGATCTTTCCGGCCGACCTCAAGCGTGCCTTTGCAGACGTATTGAAGGCAAAGCATGAAGGTCAGGCGGCACTCGAACGCGCTCGTGGTGAAAGTGCGTCGCTGCGCAATCTGGCGAATGCCGCGCGTGTGCTGGAAGGCAATCCAGCGTTGATGAACCTGCGTTTGATGCAGTCGCTGTCGGCTGCACAGAACGCCGGTAGTACATTAGTAGTCGGCATGCCGGGCGGCTTCGTGCCGGTCAAACAGCCGGCTAAGCCGGCCAGCACGGAACACAACGAGGCAACTTAAACAAAGTGGGCAGAGACAGCCTCTCCGCCCACCTCTTTGAAACATCAAACAATTGAGCAATGAAATCAAAAATTCAAAATAGTTATGAAAAAGAAGTCCAAAACAGGACTTCGTGGATTCCAGTTGAAGGTTCTGGGTTATGGCAATTCTTACTACATTGACCGAATTGCCGATCTGGAAAGGGCGTTGGCCAAAAGGCCGCGCCGATTCCAGATTGACTTGGTTGGCAACGGTGAAATTCCGGCCGATTGGGCGCTGTTGATTCGTTCGATTCTGATTCAACGCGCGCCGCAAACGCAGCTCATCACCAACGCCCGTTCCAGCCTCCAAGGCGGCACGGTGCTTGTCTGGTTGCTGGGAGATCGCCGGATTATCCGCGATGACGCAAGAGCATTCTTTCGTCGCGTGGAGATGCCTGACGCCGACGCGGCCGATAAGGACGAAACTTGGAAAGCGGGTCAGCCGAAATACGCTGATTCGTTTTCCGAAACCGACCCCGACGATGCCGACTACGTTAAAGTCCTGCAGTTAATAAACGAGTTCCTTCCCGTGAAGGAACTTGCGGGCCAAATAATCAACTTGCCTGTGCTGCGGGAATTTAGCCTGGTCAAAAGCGAGAAGTTCGACCGCTTCCTAGCCGCCGTCTTTGGGAAGCCCCAGGAATACACTGGAAGTTCGACAGACGAACCAAGGCAGAAGCGCATTCGCGCCAATGCCAAAGTTTCAAAGTCCGAATGATCCAACCGCGAAGCTCCGACGCGGGCGGAGGCGAAAGCTTCCGTCCGCTCTTTAATTTCAAATCCCGTTGGCCGATCAGCTCAGGCGGCGGCCTGCAAAGCCGCAGAGGCTGGTGCAACTCCAGCACGGGATTCCAACGAGCATAGGTGTTGAGAGATACACGCCGGCCTTCCAAACCGGAATACAGGGCGCGCTACCCTGATGCTCGACCAATTTCCCAAGTGAACACGGCATGCCAACAGAGGCCTCGCACGACCGAACTAATGGTCGGGTGCCGGGTTCGGTGCGCTTGGGGATACTTTCGCAACGCGAACACCGGTGCCGGTCAGGACTTCACAGGCCTCGCTGCGGCGGTTCAACTCCGCCTTCGCGTTGCGTTCGGGTTGCAAACTTTGACAGTGAAGTCCCGGCTCTTAACCGGCGAGAACACGGTGCGAATCCGTGGCAACCCACCATTTCGCCGATGTGGCTCAGCAGCGACAGCAGCAGTTTCGTAAACTGCCGGGCTTTGCCCCACGAGAGTGCGAGTCTCTCCATCGGCCCCATTTCCGCATCCGTGGTGAAATTACAATCATCCTCCGCTTCGAACGGAGAGTTTGCAGGTGGGAGTCCTGCCGGATGCACCAATTTATCGGCGCGTTAGCCCAATAGAAGAGGCGTCCCGCTCAGACCGGGAAGGTTGAAGGTGCAAATCCTTCACGCGCTACCAATTTTGCCCACGTAGCCCAATGAAGAGGCAGCGCACTTAAAACGCGTCCAGTGTCGGTGCAAATCCGACCGTGGGCACCAACCGCGTGTAGCCCAATAGAAGAGGCATTCCGCTCAAGACGGAAAGGTTGCAGGTGCAAGTCCTGCCACGCGGACCATTTCGGAATGTCAACCGGCCAAGCGAACCGGGCCTCGGTGCTAACGAGTGCGTGCCTTCGGGCAAGTGGTGCGAGTCCACGGCATTCCGCCAGTCTTCGGTGGCCGTGCGCAAGCACCGGCGTGTAGTTCAAAGAGAACCGTCCGTCTTATAAACGGAATCGCACTAGATCAGTGCCGAGTCCGGGAGCGTTACCCGGCACGCCGACCATTTTACACCTCCGAGCGCGAAGAAGCTCAAGCGATCCGCATGCAGGACATGAGTCGGTGAAAGAGACCGACCGGAGGTGTGATGCTTTGTCCCCATAGCGCAAACCACAGAGCCGGCGCGTCCTAAGCGTCAGGTTGCCGGTGTGAATCCGGCTGGGGACACCAAAATTCATGCCCCCAAAGCATTTTGAGCGATGCACTCCTTTGGTATGGGAGAAAGCCCGGTGCAATTCCAGGTGGGGGCTCCAAATTCCGCTCGTGTAGCCCAACCAGAAGAGGCACGACGTCGAGAGCGTCGCCAGTGCAGGTGCAACCCCTGCCACGAGCACCAATTTTCGGCCTGCAAGCATTAAAGTGATGCAGCGGACTTTTAATCCGCAGAACAGGGCGCGTTACCCTGGCGGGCCACTAAATATTGCCGGGTCGTCTAATCGTAGGACAGCGCCCTTTGAAGGCGCGAATGCTGGTGCAATTCCAGCCCCGGCAGCCAATTTCCGCCCGATGGTGAAACAGGATCATGTCTCTCCTACAAAGAGATGTTGAGGGTGCAAGTCCTTCTCGGGCGACCAATCTTTGCCTCCGGGCTACGGCTCGGCAGGCCATTGCTTGCCGCGTCGTAGCGCAAAACGCGAAGACGGGCCTCGTTGAATAACCCGCAGTGCGCCGGTCTCTGACACCGGATGTCTTGGTGCGAATCCAAGCGAGGCAGCCAATTTTCAATCGAAAGAAAACAACATTACTTACGCCAGTGGCAATTTCGATTCCGCTCTGGTGGTTTCGTCGTGAAGCTTTAGAATAGATTGGACTTCCGGATGAATTTCGGGATTGCCAATTTGCCGGAGAAATTCGCAGGTCGCGTATTCTTCGGAAGAAGCCCGATAATCAGTTTCCCATTTTTGAAATCGCTTTTCCCGTTTTGCATTCGGCCAGGGCCAGCGCTCGGGCTTGCTGTAAACACCGCACCGCCACGGTTTGGGAGTCAGCCGCGCGCGAAAACAGTTTTGAGTCTGGCAGAGCTTTTGATAAAGCGTATCAGCCCCAAGCGCCTGGAATATTTCGGCGGTCTGACTCGAATCTGCCTCGACCAAACTTTGGGTGGCCAGCAGACGCAAGCCGGCGCGTGTCCGGTAAATTCGCCAGCCCCATTGATAATTATTCAGCGTCCAATTTTCCACCTTGGCCAGCGCCGCGTTCCGCGGGCCCGACATGTCCGGCGGCGGCTTGGGCTTCGGCCAACCCAAAATCCGGATCGAAAATCCGATGCCCCTCGGCCTGGGCGGCTCCGGTAAATCTATATCCACGAACATCACCCGCGCCGTGTTCAGCACTTGGCAGCCATAGGAATTGCGCGTGACCACGGCGGCAGGTTCGCCGGAACCGTTTTTGATTTCCTGCAACACCTGCTCGCGGAACGGACGGTCGGGATAATATCCACCGTGTTTGGGCGGTCGGTCGCCGGCGCGAAAGCGGTCGGCAAGCTTTTGAGCGGCATGGTCGGCCAGCGATTGCGCCTCGGCAAGACTTTTGAACGACCAGCGCCAGACCAGAAAATCACCGCTCTGACCTTTGGCCCAAAATTGCGGGAAATTCATGCCGCAAAAAATGAAACGACAACCAAATGTTGGCAAGAACATTTCAATAAAGAACAAACACCTCGCGAAGTGCGGTGGCCGTGTGCAAACACTTTATGAACGACATATTGAACAAGTCGATTGTGCTGGTGCTCAACCGCAACTGGCAGGCGATCAACATTCGCACGCCGCAGGAGGCGTTTTGCATGATGGCCACCAACGTTGCCACTGCTCTCGAAATCGAGCTGGGCGATGGTGCCCGTGCGGAAGCACTCCGTCCCGTGACTTGGGACGAATGGATCACGCTACCCATCCGCGACGGCGACAACGCCGTGCGCACGGTACGCGGTGCAATCCGCGTGCCGACGGTGATTGTGGCCGTGAACTTCGCCAGGGTGCCGAAGAAGCGCCCGAAGCTGTGCGCACGCACGATCCGCGAGCGCGACGACAATCGCTGCCAATACACCGGCGCGTTGCTGCGTCCGGACGAAGGCAGCCTCGACCACGTCGTGCCCCGCTCGCGCGGCGGCCCGGACACGTGGGAAAACCTTGTGTGGTCGAGCAAGCAGGTGAACACCCGCAAGGGCAACCGCCTGCCGCAATGAAGCCGGCCTGAAGCTGCTCAAGGCGCCGCGCGCGCCGAAGGAACTGCCGGTATCGGCGTTAATCCGTAACCCTCACAGCGTCGCTGATTGGAAACTGTTCCTGAATGAATGAAATAATGGGAGGCCGAGCGTCAAAGCTCGCTCTCCCAATCGCGCGCCGGTTTCCAAATGCAGAGCAAAAATCGAAAAAAACTTGCCAATCCATCAGAAAGGGAGCAAAGAGTGATCGCTGTAGCCACAGCGAAACTGCCCATGAAAATCCGATTGCTTAACTGGCACTGGATAGCCATGTCAATTGTGATCGTGTCTGTTTTTGCCCAGGCGGACGCACCTGTGGACGGGGTTACCGCCGCCCAAAGAACCTTGGAACAGACGCGGCGGGAATTGCAGGAGCAAGGCTTCAAAACGGACCTGACCAACTTTGACTTTTCGACTTCTCCTGAGCTGCAAGCCTGGGAAGTGATTTTGATATCCACCGTCACAAATCGGCACGTTACCCATTTTTTAGATCATCCCGACCTGATGGAACCGACCGACAGCAATAAGGTCATCGTCGTTTGGGAACAGAATTCGTTAAGACGGCAATCTCCTTCTTGGCCAGATGCCAGTTACGAACTCACGTGGGAAGATTTTCGCCAGGCGATCAACCAGCGCGAGCCACAAATTGACGCCGCCTGTGCCGCCATGCTGTCCGGTCCGATTCAATTCGATCTGGATGCCTCCGAAGGCAATTACATGAAGCTGCCGCACCTTGCTCTTTTGAAGGACCTGACACAGACATTGAATGACCGCGCCATGCTGGCCCTGCATGATGGAAATCGGGCAGCGGCATGGACCAACCTGATGGCTGCTACCCGACTGGTGACGGCTTGGAATCCGGAGCCGGCCGAGGTTTCGCACCGCTTGCGTTTTGATGATGCCAAACTAGTTTTCAAGGCCACTTGGCAGGTGCTGCAGACCAACTGTTGGACCGACGACCAGCTCTTGCGCCTCCAGCGGGAATGGGAACAAGCAGATTTCCTGAGCCGCTTGCCGGAGATCCCGGCATTCCAACGCGCGAGCGATTTTCAGTTGCTGGATCGCGATGCGGCGACATCCCAAATGCCCAAGGAAAATGTTTATGAAGATGAACAGCAGTTGCTGCTCTTTTATCGCGACCGCGAAATCGAATTTCGCAATGCGGTGCACGCCGGCACCTGGATGCAAATGCGCCAAATGCCCGGCGTCACCAATGCAGTTTTCTTTGAACTCAAGCATCACTCGCGGGGACGTTTCGAAATGAGCCTGCAACAGCGTAGAATACACCAGCGAATCCAGTGGCAGGGCACCAGTTTTTTAGGCCAGGCGGCTGAAGCAGAAGCTCAACGCCGGATGACGATCGCCGCTCTCGCCCTGGAGCGGTATTGCGGGAAATACGGACTGTATCCGGAAACATTGCAGGTTCTGGCGCCGGAATTTCTGAAATCGGTGCCGGTGGATTTCATGACCGGCCAACCCCTGCATTATCAGGTGACGGATAATGGAAATTTTCTCCTTTATTCAGTGGGATTGGATGGCGCGGACAATGGCGGAAAGGTTCAGACACCACCGACTCAGGAAGAAAGATACACAAGATTGACGAATCCGAACGCGGCGGTTCCGGAATCCGACATCGTTTGGCCGCTGGCCGCGTCATCCGCACAGTTGGTGGCCCAAAGGAAACAGCAGTCACAGGCTATGGCTGAACGCATGGCGAAGAACGTGGCGGACGCGAAAGCCGAAGAGCAGCGTAACGAGCAACACGCGGAAGAATCACGGCAGGCGGCGATGAAACGGCTGCTGGCCCAGAAACCGTCCCTCGGCAAAGAACCGGTCTATCAAGGAAAGCCGCTCAGTTCCTGGGTGGACAAAGTCGGGCAAATCGAAAGATATAATGGGGCACCCGAAGACGCTGTTGCCGCCATCCGCGCCATCGGATCGAACGCCGTTCCTTTTCTGCTGGAGTGGATGCCGCATCCGGGGGCGGAACAGCCGGTGGAAGGCTTTCCAGATTGGAGTGACCTTGACATTGCCTGGTGGGCACTTGGGGCGGAAGGCAAGTCCGCGATTCCAGCGCTGGCCCGCATCATCAATCGGCCACAGCAAACCATGGACGATTACTCCGTGTGGACTGAAAGCGCCAAGGCCATTTCCTATTTGGGGCCGGATGCGATTGTTCCCATGTTGATGGCCGCTACCAACATGCAAGGGCGACATGAGCTCTGGGAACTGCTCCACAATTTCGGGAATCTCGGAACGAACGGCGAACCGGCCGTTCCCGCCCTCATTCACTGGGCCAATGACTCGGATTATTGGGTCCGCGACGGCGTGGTCAGCGCTTTGGGCGGCATCGGCAAACGACCCGATTTGGCCGTGCCGGTTTTAACGAACGCGCTGCAGCACGATTCGAATTCGATGGTGCGACGAGATGCGGCTGAGGCGCTAGGCAATTTCGCCAACGATTCGGAAGCCGTATTGCCTGAATTAACCAGGGCGCTTAAGGACCCCGATTGGCAGGCGCGTGGAGGAGCGCTATCCGGTCTTGGCAAAATACAGAATAAACCCGAAGTTGTTGTTCCTCTTATTGTTCCCTTTTTATACGACGATAACAATGCCATCCAACGGACCGCCGCCTATGCGCTGCGTGATCTGGGCAGTGAAGCAGGTTATCGTGCGCTGCTGCAGGCCAGCAATGCTCCCAGTTCCTGGCCTGGCATTGGTGACATCATTTACGAAGTCCGGGAAAAGACTCATCGCGATAAATCGCAATAAACAAACTTTTGGCGGTAGAAGACGCCAGACTTTCGAGCCGATTGGTCTTTCATTTGTTGAAGGCATGAACACCAAAGATTTTCTCCGGCTCGGCGTGCCACTTCTTGAATGACACCCAGCCGGAAGCGGACGACTTTGCCAATTTTGTAATGAGGCAAGTAACCATTTTGACACCAGTTATCAATTGTCCGAAGCGAGACTTGGAAATGTGTTGCAAGCTGACGTTTCGTCAGGACTGGATCATGCGTTGCCACCTCAACGATTGCGGGTGGTTGGAGGAGTGGTTGCGGTTGAGCTGGCACGGCATCATGTGTGGCCGTCTGTACTTTCGCGTTGACGATTTCAGTGATGGTTGCGACCAAGCCGGCGATCGAGTCGGCCAAGCGATGAAGTTCTGGTGAATTTTTCATGTTGCGTAAAATAATCAGAAGCAGCCATGTCGCCCACCGTTAATTGAAAAGCCGCCGAGAAGTCGAAAACGAGGAACCTAAGTCGGTCCTTTGCAGAAAATTCCGCGTTGACCAGACCCATCAGGCACATTCAACCCGCCCACCGCGAGCTACCCCCCCGCCCCCTTTCCACGCACCGGAAATTGTAACCCATTTTTGTAACCCGATGTGTCACCCGAGGTAAAAATGCTGGCTTCCATGGGATGATTCCAGAGGACATGCAAAACTCATTCCGTCGAGTGTTCACAAGGGTTTGAGGACGCTGGAGGATGAAGGAGGATTGAGGAAGAAATCGTCTGTTCGCTTCCGGAGGCCGACGCTCTATCCAATTGAGCTACTCGCGCGTGTGCGGCACCAAAATACCGGTGCGCGCGCCTTTGCTCAAATGGAATCTGCGCGCGATTTGTCACCGGCCTTCTTCCACCGGTTGAAGGAATTCACGGCTTTCCCGCTTCATTTTTTCAAATCGCCCCTGCTGTGCCGGTGTCAGGAGGGCGGAGATTTCCACATCGGCGTTGCTGACAATCAGGACGACTTGCGGACGATATTCCTGCCGCAGACCTTTCAACTGGCCGCGTGCACCGGTCAGAATCTGATGCACCTGCGCCTGCTGGTTCGCGTCGAGCCGCAACTGCCACTTCAACCTGCGTTCGACGAGCGTCTGGACCATTTGAGGGCGTTGAATGGCCGAGCGCACCCAGTGGCGGATGGCGATGCGCGTGCCGACCACGCCGGCCACCACGCCGGCCAGAAAGACCAGCCCGATCAGCAACAGCAATTTGAACGTTTTCATAATTGAAATTGGTCCGGCGTCAAAAGCCACTGCGCCGAAATTTGTGACACGCCATCGCCCAGACCCGGCAATCCCGCCGCCGTCAAACCAAAATCCACCGCAACGCACAAAACGATGACCGTCGCTGCCGCGAACGCAATGCGTGGGAAAAGCAAATTCAGCTGGTCAAAAATTGAAAGCGTTTTCGGCGCAACGACCTGCGGTTCGTGGAGAACCGCGCGCAGGACGTCCGCCGCAAAATCTTCCGGTGGCGCGGGGGCCGGTTCGTTCCGCACCAGCTCAAACAGCTGGTTCAACTTGCGTTTGTTCATTTTCATCCTTCATCAATTTTCCCAGCGCGCGCCGCAGTTTCCCGCGCGCCCGCAGCGCCCGCACGCGCACGGCCACGCCCGACGCGCCGGTGGCCTCGCAGATTTCCTTCACGCTGCGGCCTTCAATTTCCTGCATCGTGATGACGGCGCGGTCGAGTGGCGAAAGTTCGCACATCGCCAGGTCGAGCAATTCCGCGGCGGCGCGGCCATCCAACTCGCTCTTTTCGTCGTCACTGCGCAGCCAGTCGAGCGCGTCGTCACCAAGCTCAGGCAGGCCGACTTCATTTTGCCGCCGCTTTTTCCTTCGCAAATGGTCGAGCGCCACGCGCACGGCGATCTTTGAAAGCCAGTGCTCGAACGGCGCGCGGCCGTCGAATTGATTAAGCGCGCGCCAAACTTTAACGAACGTCTCCTGTGCGAGGTCTTCGACTTTGTGCGCGTCGCGCTCGTAACGATGCAAAATGGCGAAAACGCGGGCCTGATGGCGGCGAACAATCCCGGCGAAATCGTCCGTCGCGCCGTTGCGGATTCGTTCCAGCAATTCGGCATCGTCGTTCACGGTTTAGTCGCCCAACCGTTCGCCGATGCGCGCGATGACGCCGTCCACAAAGTTGTCCGCGCGTTGCTCGAAATCGGCGATTTTCCGGCGTTGTTCATCGGTCAGGATGGGCGCGATTTTGCCGTAAATTTTCATGCGTTCAACCGCCAAATCGCCCTCGACGGCGGCGACCTTCGCGGCGGCGGCGCGCACGGAGGTTTCATTCGCGTCGCCGGCGTGAATGGCCGCGCGTAGAGCCTTTCGCGCGCCGTGCAATTGGCCGAGCAGCGCCGTAAGCGCATCCTTTTCGCCGCTCAAAACCATTTTAATCTGCGCCTTTTGGTCGTCGGTCAGATTCAGTTTTTCGGCAATGCGCTGGGAAATCCATTCGCGCGGGGACGCGGGTGCCGCGCCGTCCGCGGCCAGCGAAGGTGTTGCCATCCATCCGCCGAGATTCAGCGCGGCGGCCAGTGTGATTGAGAGCCATTTGGTTGTTTTCATACTGCTATCCAATACGCAGGCCGCCGCAGAAATGTTACATACCAAAACAAAAAGGGACGGCGCAGGCCGTCCCGGTGTCAGTTTATTTCACCCCACAGATTATTGCTGTGGCGGATTCGCAGGCGGAGGTGGGGGCGCATTCGTGCCCACGGCGTTTTCGGCGCCCGGAGGCGGACCCATTCGGCGTCCGCGGGTGCCCATCTGGGGCATTTTCTGCCACTTCTCAAATTGTTCCGGCGTGAGCAGGGCTTTCATTTGTGCTGCTGTGTCGTCCTGGATGGCTTTCAATTTGGCTCTGCGGTCTTCAGGAGACAGGCTGGCGAAACCAGGATCCTGTCGCAACTCCCGCATTTTCTGCATCTGGGACTCCATGATGGACTTGAATTTTGGCTTCTGGTCATCAGTCAGGTTGAGTTGCTGGGCCATCATGTCGAAGTTAGGCCGGCCTCTCATGCCCGGCCCACCTGGCGACCCGCCGGGCGGCGGTCCGCCTGCCGGTGGAGCGGGTGGCGGAGTGTTGGTAGTATCCTGCGCATGAAGCGCCAGGTTCCACGCCAGCAGGGTGCCAGCGACAAGCGCGGTGATAATCAATGGTTTTGTAACTTTCATAAACTTTGCTTCGGTCGTTGTTTTCAGACTCCGCCGCACCAAACTGGAACGGCGGTCTGTTCTGTCAGACGCGCAGGATGCCGTAAGGTTACAACCCGCGCAACACTTTCGCCGCTGCGGTGGCCGTCTTTTCAATGTCCGCCAATGTGTGCGCGGTGGAAATAAAACCGGCCTCGAACTGCGACGGCGCAAGATAAACGCCTTTGTTCAGCATCCCGTGAAAAAATTTCGCAAACCGCGCGCGATCACTCTTCATCGCATCGGCCAGGTTCCAAACCGGTTCGCTCGTGAAGAAGGCGCAAAACATCGAACCGCAGCGGTTAAACGTAACGGGGACGCCGGCGGACTTTGCGGCGTCCTTCATGCCGGTTTCAAGTTGCGCGCCAATTTTTTCCAGATATTGGTAGGGACGGCTCGTCGAGCCGTCCGGACGCGCGGGCCGCGCGTCCCTGCCTAACTCTTCCAGCGCCGCGATGCCTGCCGCCATCGCAACCGGATTGCCGCTCAACGTTCCCGCCTGATAAACCGGTCCCACTGGCGCGAGCAAATCCATGACGTCCGCCCGACCGCCGAACGCACCCACCGGCAGACCGCCGCCAATGATTTTCCCGAGGCACGTCAAATCCGGCGTGATGCCAAAGCGTTCCTGCGCGCCGCCGCGCGCCACACGGAAACCGGTCATCACTTCGTCGAAAATCAACAGCGCGCCGCTGGCCCTGGTGATTTTGCGGAGAAATTCCAGATAACCCGGCTTTGGCAAATAAACTCCGGCGTTGCCCGGCACAGGTTCGACGATGATGCCGGCGATTTGTTTTTTGTTCGCATCGAACGCGGCCTTCACCGCGTCAACTTCGTTGAACGGCAAAACGATGGTGTGTTGCGTAAACGCCGCCGACACACCGGCGCTGTCCGGATGGCCGAACGTGAGCGCGCCGGACCCGGCCCTCACGAGCAGCGAATCCGAGTGACCGTGGTAGCAACCGTCGAATTTGATGATTTTATCGCGTCGGGTGAATCCGCGCGCAAGCCGGACCGCGCTCATGCACGCCTCCGTTCCCGAATTGCACATGCGAACCTTCTGCACGCCCGGCACGAGTGAACAAATTAACTTCGCCATCGTGACTTCGTAAGGATTCGGGATGCCAAAGCTCGTGCCTCGTGCAGCGGCGGTTTTGACGGCGGAAATGATTTTGGGATGGGCGTGGCCGAGAATCGCCGGCCCCCAGGTGCAGACATAGTCGATGTATTTGTTGCCGTCCACGTCCCAGATGCATGCGCCTTTGGCCCGGTTGACGAAGAACGGCTGGCCGCCGACGGCGCGGAACGCGCGCACGGGCGAATTGACGCCGCCGGGGATGCATTTCAACGCCTCGGCGAAAAGTTTTTCGGATTGACTCCGTGTCATCGTGCGCAGTTTAATCCACGAACCGCCAAAGCAGCGAGCAATTTTCTGAATTGTGCTGTAAAGGTAACCGCCAACCATCTTGAACATGAAAATGAAATCCCACACCCGCCGTGAATTCATCAAAACCACCGCCATGGCCGCTGCGAGCGTGTCGTTCGCCGGCGCCCTGGCTGCGCGTGCCCGCGCCGCCGACCCGGACCGAAAAATCGGTTTCGCGCTCGCCGGACTCGGCAGCCTGAGCACCCACCAAATTGCGCCCGCGTTGCAAAAGACGAAGTATTGCCGCCTCACCGGCATCGTCACCGGACATCCCGCGAAGGCGGAACGCTGGAAGGCGCAATACGATATTCCCGACAAAAACATTTACAACTACGACAACATGGAAAAAATGGCGGACAATCCGGACATTGACATCGTTTATGTCGTCACGCCGAACGGCCTTCACGCCGAACACAGCATCAAGGCGGCAAAAGCGGGCAAGCATGTTCTGTGTGAAAAGCCGATGGAGGTGTCGGTCGAAAAATGCCAGCAGATGATTGATGCCTGCAAAAAGGCCGGAAGGCAACTGGCCATTGGCTACCGGCTGCACTTTGAACCAACCAACCTGGAATGCGTCAGGCTCGTCCGCCAAAAGGTCTTCGGCGGCTTGAAAGTCATCAACGCCGGGTTCGGTTTCCGCATGGGTGACCCGACGCAATGGCGGCTCAAGCGCGCCCTGGCGGGCGGCGGGCCGTTGATGGACGTGGGCATTTACGCGCTGCAGGCCACGCGCTATCTGACCGGCGAGGAACCCGTCTTGGTTTCCGGCGTGGAAACCAGGACCGACCCGGTCAAGTTCAGCGAGGTGGAGGAATCTCTCGTGTGGCAGATGAAATTTCCGAGCGGCGTCATCGCCAATTGCAGCACGACCTACAACGCCGAAGGGATGGATTATTACGCCGCCTACGCGGACCGGGGATGGTTTCAGTTGCATCCGGCCTACAATTACGACGGCAACCGCGGCACCCGCAGCGACGGCCAAACCATTCAGTTCCCCGACATTGACCAGTTTGCCGCCGAGATGGACGATTTCGCGCAATGCATTTTGAACCATCAGCCGACCAAGGTGCCGGGCGAGGAGGGCCTGCGCGACGTGAAAATCATGATGGCCATTTACGAAGCGGCCCGCACCGGCAAAACGGTGAGTTTGGCGTAACCGCCACCGTTAATTCCGAAAAAACGTTTCAGTCAGCGAACCTTTTCCGGTGCGAATGACCGTGCCGGTACCGATGTGGTGCCGCCCGAACCAGCCGTCGCTGGTTTCGAGAACGTATAAGATATTGTCGTTGGTGGCCACGACAGGAATGTTGTCGTTTTTTTCGAGATGATGAATCTCCTCGATGACGCCGTCGGGACCGATGTAGGCGGCGGATAGCGACACGGGACAATTGGTCATCCAAAATCCGTTCGGCGCGCGCAGCGCCTCTGGAAGCACAAACAGCATGGCGCTTTCATCGGTGACATTGGTGCGGTACATCATGCCGGTCATTTCCTCCTGCGCGGTCGTTGCCAGTTCGGCATTCAAGGTTTCCGGACCGACATAAATTTTTATCGTCGGCAGTTTCGGCTGCGCCTGTTTTGGCAGCAAATCGTCAAGGGACGGTGGCGTGGCGGTGGTCCCGCCGGATTTTTTGCAGCCGGCCAACAGCGTCGCGGTTAACAGCAACGCAACGAATCCTGTGAGTTTCACGTGGCAAGGGTGCAGGAGGCAGCGGCGATTTTCAATCACACATTGAACGGCAAACGCGTTGTTCAATGCCCGGAGCCATCGCCGTGACTGGCGAAACGGATGCCCCGGCGTTTCACCGCTCAGACTGGTTGCGTTGACAAGGCACGGGCCGGCGCGGTAACGGCATCAGCCGGACCGGAAGCGCGCTCGTGCTTTTTTTCAGAGGTGTCCAGGCACTTCCGAACTGCTTGGGCCAATTGGAGCGGCAGATAGGGTTTGGCGAGAAAACTGGTGTCGTTTGCGCCAGAATCTTTTCCCATCAATTCGGAACTGTAACCGCTGGTGTAGATCACCTTGAGTCCGGGCTTTTGTTTTCTCAATTTCGCCGCCAGGTCGTTACCCGTCATGCCGCCGGGCATGATCATGTCGGTCAGGAGCAAATCAACCCGGCCATTGTGCTCGTCCCAAATCCGCAGGGCTTCGACACCGGACGAAGCAGCCAAAACGTGGTAATGGTAGCCTTGAAGAACGTTTCGCACCAATTCCAGCAGGCCGGTTTCGTCCTCGACGACCAGAATGGTTTCTTCACTTCCCTGTGCCGGCTTGGGTTCAACAGTTGGCGCAGCGGGTGCACTGTGGGTTTCGTTGGCCACCGGCAGATAGACCTTGAAGGTGCTGCCGGCGCCAATCTCACTTTGGATTTCGATCCAGCCCTGATGTTGTTTGACCATGCCATAGATGGTGGCCAGACCCAGCCCCGTTCCTTTGCCCACGTCCTTGGTTGTAAAAAACGGTTCGAAAAGCCGTTGCAATACCTTGTGGTCCATGCCGCAGCCGGTGTCCGTGACCGTCAAACAAACGAACCAGCCCGGTCGGGCTTCGGGATGCTGCCGCACATGGGTGGCCCCGATTTCAGCGGCGGAAGTCGCAATGAGAAGTTTGCCGCCTTTGGGCATGGCGTCGCGCGCATTGACCGCCAGGTTCATGACAATCTGTTCGATCATGCCGGCGTCCGCTTCGATGTGCGGCAGGTTGTGCTGATAGCGGGTCTGCAGCGCGATGTCCTCGCCGAGCATTTGCGGGAGCATATTTTGCAAATTCTGGAGCACCGTGTTCAAATCGAGAATTTTCGAGCGAAAAATTTGTTTGCGACTGAAGGTAAGCAACTGTCGGACGAATCTGGCCGCACGTTCCGACGCTGCGGAAATTTGCTTCAACGATCTGACCGAGTTCGAGTCCGGCGGCGTCATGTTGAGCAACAGTCCCGCGTGCCCCTGGATAACGGTCAAAATGTTGTTGATGTCATGCGCCACACCGGCGGCCAACTGGCCCACTGACTCCATCTTTTGCGACTGCCGCAATTGGGTTTCCAGCGTCAGACGTTCGGTGATGTCCTCGACCGTGACGACCATGCCGTCAATCCTGCCGGCAGCGTCAAAAAGGGGTGTGGCGTTGGTGGAGAGCAACGTGTGACTGCCATTGGTGCGATCGGTCGTATAGCGGACGTCCTGCGCCACCTGGCCGGAATCGAGGACTTGTTTCAAGAGTGAGGGTTGTTCAGCCAATGGATTGCCTTCCAAGTCGGTCGAGTGCCAATCCAGAACACTGCATGTTCTTCGGGCGATTGCGTCCTTGGTCAGGCCAAGCACTTCCTCAGCCTGATGGTTGGCAAAAGTGATTTTTCCAGCCTGGTCGGTAACGACGATGCCGACGGGACTTGTTTCCATGATGCGGCTGATGAGATCACGGTCACGGCGGAGACGTTCCTTGGCGCATTGCCCTTCGATGGCATAGCGGATGGCGCGTTCCAGCTTGTCGGCGTCCAACTGCCCTTTAATCAAGTAGTCCACGGCACCGGCCTTTGTGGCTTCGAGATCAATCTCATGATCGCCCTGGCCGGTGAGAAGAATCATCGGTGGCCGGCCGCTGAACGACTGCGATTCGCGCAACAACTCAAGTCCGGTTCGCTCTCCCAGGCGATAATCCAGCAAGCAGATATCTTGTTGGCGACGCTGGAGCGCCACCAAAGCGGCGTCGTAATTGTTAATCCAGTCCAGCCGATACGGGGGATTCCCGATTTGAGCGACAAGATCGCGCGTGATGATATAGTCATCCTCATCATCATCCACCAACAGGACTCTGACGGCGGTGTCGGCCATAAATCGGATTACGCTCCATCCTGGGGGAGTTTGACGACCTCGAACCAGTATTGGCCAAGAACCTTGATCAGTTCCACCAGCGATTTGAACGTCACGGGCTTGGTCACATAGGAATTCACGCCCAGATCGTAGCTGCGCAGAATATCCTCCTCGGCCTTTGAGGTGGTGAGGACCACGATGGGAAGCCGGCGCAGGTTGGGGTCTGCCTTGATTTCTTTGAGCGCCTCGCGCCCGTCTTTGCGTGGCATGTTCAAGTCGAGCAGGATCAGGCCCGGCAACGGCTCGCCATCCAAATCGCTGTAACGGCCGCGCCGGCGCAGGTAGTCCATCAATTCCTCGCCATCCTCCACGCAATGGAGTTCATTGGCCAGACGGTTTTCCGCAAAAGCATCGCGCGTCAATTGCCGATCGTCCGGATCATCGTCCGCCAAAAGAATTGTAATCATCTTGCCTTCTTTTTTCATGAGTTCCTCATTCGTTTTGTACGCCTTTGTTTGGTTCTTTGGGATGGGTCACCGGCAACGTCACGATAAACGTGGCCCCCGAACCCGGCTTGCTCTTTGCGGTGATGTCACCATGGTGAAACACCACAATTTTCCGGGCTATCGCCAGTCCCATGCCCGTGCCTTCGTATTCGTTCCGACTGTGCAACCGCTGAAACACGTTGAAGATCCGGTCGAGATATTTTTCGTCGAACCCAATGCCGTTGTCGCTGACTGTCAAGCGGCAAACTTTCTTCGCAGCCTCCTCGCCAGCCTCTGGTGAAGGATTGGCAATGATTTGCGCCTCGACTTTCACCACGGGCGGCACCTCCAAGCGGCGGAATTTGAGGGCATTGCCAATCAAATTTTGCAACAACTGACGCATCTGAAGCGCTTCGGCCTCGATAACCGGAAGCGATCCCACTTCGACGCGGCCCTTGACCAGTTCGATTCGTCCCTCTAAATCGCTCACAACGTCGTCGGCCACCTTCGCCAAATCCACCGGTTCGAATGGTTTTGCCTTGGTGGTGACGCGCGAAAAACTCAGCAAATCGTTAATCAGCGTCTGCATGCGCGCCGCCGCCTTCTGCATCCGCTCCAGATAGTCACCCGCTTCCGCGTCCACTTTCTCGCCGCACTTTTCCTTGAGCCGCTCGCCGAAAACCACGATTTTGCGCAACGGTTCCTGCAAATCGTGCGAGGCGACATAGGCAAAATCCTGCAACTCGCGATTGCTGCGTTCAAGCTGGGCTGTAAACTGGCGCAACTTCTCCTCGCTGCTGCGCAAGGCTTCTTGCGCCACTTTCATCTCGTGGATATCGTGCGTAACTCCCACCGTCCCCAAAACGTGTCCATTGTTGTCGCGCCAGAGCACCTTGCTGCTGACAGACCAGCGTTCCTGGCCTGATTCGTCACCGGGACTGACTTTGTATTGTTCCTGATTAATGACGGACTTGCCCGTTTTGATAATGTTCTGCTCGTCCGCGAAAAACTGAGCGGCCAATTTCCGCGGGAAATAGTCAAAGTCCGTCTTGCCCTTCATCTCCTCCGGCGACTTTGCGCCGAGGTTTACTGCATGAGCCAGATTGTTCAACACAAACCGCCCTTCCTGGTCCTTGGCGTAAATGTGGTCCGGCAAATTGTCAATCAATGTACGCAACAGAAGGCGTTCCCGGACCAGTGCCTCTTCCGCCTTCTTACGCCCCGTGATGTCGAGGTTGATACCAGCCAGACCCGTCACGCGCCCGGCGGCGTCGCGCAGCGGGACTTTCGATGTCAGGAACCAGACGACCGAGCCGTCGGGTTTGGTGAAGCTTCCCTCGCGATTGATTACTGGCTGGCCGGTACCGAGCACCTTCTGGTCGTCCGCGCGATAGGCCACCGCCACCCCCGGTGGGAACAAGTCGGAATCCATCTTGCCGAGGACTTCCACTTCGGAGGTTGCGCCGGCGTAACTGAGTTCCATCGGATTCGCCAGAGTTTTGCGCCCGGCAAGGTCTTTCAGATAGACGGCCACCGGCAAGTGGTCCACCAAGGAGCGCAAGAGCGCCCGCTCGTTGGCAACGGCCTGCTCCGCCCGCTTGCGTTCCGTGATATCGCGGCCAATACCCACCAGCCCGACAATTTTTCCATTTTGATCGCGCAGTGGCAGTTTGCTGGTCATCAGCCAGCGTTTTTCGCCTTCTTCGTCCAGGAAATACTCTTCCCGGTTGATGACCGGCTGGCCTTGCATTACCTTCTGGTCGTCAGCGAGGAATTTTTCGGCAATGTCGCGCGGAAAGAAATCGAAATCGGTTTTGCCAATGGCCTCAGCTTCGGTTTTACAGCGGAGGTTTTTCAGGTCGGCCGGGTTGGCCAGGATTTTCCGACCGACAGCGTCCTTGGCGTAGACGGCATCCGGCAGGTTGTCAATTAGCGTACGGAGCAACAGGCGCTCGGGCGCAGAGTGTGAGTTCAGGACCGCAGTGTGCAGGTTTTCCTGGCATTCCGCTGGTTGACCGCTTGGCGGCGCGGACATCATTTCAGTCAATGGCATTTCAGCGCAATTAGTCGTTTTCATACCCCAATCCTGAGCACGCAAGACAGCTCGGCTTCGGCTAAAACACAGCAGATTGAATGCCTTTTCCCCGGTCATCGGTTCAGCCGGCGATTCGTCTTGAAAACCCGGCTCTTTGCCACTAAACGGGACACAACGAGGGGTAAACGGCACACTTCCGGGCCGGCAAGACCTTGCATAAAAGCGGCCGCACAGGAGCTTTTGCCCACGCCGCTGTTTGAAAAAAATCAAAGCATCTTCAATCAGCCGCTGATAATGCAGCCGGACAGGCGTGATATGGTTTGAATTTGTTTCAGTGTTCTGCGATTTGTCCCAAGCGCCAAGCGTAAGGCCTTCGGCCAACCGTCTTGTTCCATAAACCGAAAGACTTGCTTTGCGCCGTTCCCTGCACGACCGAACCGCACCGCCGCTAAACCCATTCAAATCATCGCTCCGTTCATCGCTCCGTTTCGATGGCCTGTTCGCCAACGGTTGCACCAACACTACGGCCAGACCGCACGGTAAAACCGCGCCGGGGTATTCGTCAGTGACCCATCCACGAACTGACAAACACCAAAGCCATCCGCCGTCTGTGTGGTTATTGTCTGCCAATCCGGATTGGACAAATCATCCGCGTATTCAATTCGGTAGGTGTATCCGGGAATTCCATCAAACGTGAGCTGGCTCGAACCGTCACCCGGATTTGCGATGGCGAATGTCAGCGGCTGTGGATTGTCCGCCTTGATTTGCACCGTAACCGTCCCCACGTCGGTGCCACAATGCCCGTCGCTCACGATGTAGGTGAAGGTATCGCCATTCGTTGAGCCTCCCGGCGGGGCGTAATAAACCCAGTTGTTCGTCAGACCAACGGTGCCACCCGCTGCGCTGCTCGGATTGACTTCAATGACGGTTAAAGAATTCCCATCCGCATCCGTGTCGTTTGCCAGCAATTCGCTCACATTCACCCGGACTCCGCCGGACGCAAACCGGCAAATGGTATCTGCATTGGCTACCGGCGAATGGCCCAAAGCCAGTTGCGCCGGAGAACTGGTCACTGAACCGAAGACGTTGGTGATGACCACGCTGTAGCCGCCAAAGTTGGATGTCTGAACATTCGTTAACATCAAACTCATGTTGGTTTGCCCGCTTAAAGCCAGCCCGTCCTTCCACCATTGATAACTCAACGGCATGGTGCCCCGCGCAAACACATTGAACGTGGCATCACAACCCGGTTGCACCGACTGGCTCTGTGGCTGACTAACAATCACCGGTGCCGTGCCGAACGGAACGATATTTTGATAGATCGAGATGGTGTTGTTATACGAGTTGCAGAAAACGATGTCCGGCCGGCCATCGCCATCCAAATCGCCAACCGCCACCCCATTGGGATTATAGCCCGCAGCATAGTCCGCCCGCGCGGCCAGCGAATTATTCGTAAAACTCCCCGGCGTGCTCACGTTCTGGAAGATGGAAAAATAGCTGGACAGTTGGGACACCAGCGCAATGTCAGGCTTGCCATCGCCATTTATATCCCCCAACGTCACGTCGTTTACCCAGCCCGCCGCCGCAAACTCCACCGGCGGCGCAAAGGAATTGGTCGTAATGCTCCCGGGCGTGGCCGTGTTCCGATACACCGAGATCGCTTGAGTGCCATTCCCGCCTCCCACCACCAAATCCAGCTTGCCGTCCCCATCCACGTCGCCGATGGCGATGGTTACGGTTGACGCCATAGCTGGAAAGTCTACTTTCGGAGCTAAGGAATTGGTTGTAATGTTCCCGCCCGCGCCGAGGTTGCGGAAGACCGAAACGGTACTGCCGGCACTGTTGGCCACCGCCACATCCGGGTTGCCATCGCCATCCAAATCTCCAATGGCCAACCCCGTGGGGCCGGCGCCGGTGGCAAAATTAACTCTGGGGGCAAAGGCGATGTTCCCGATGGTGCTCATGTTCTGGAAGATCGAAATGGTATTATCGCCCCAATTGGCCGTCACAATGTCGGGCTTGCCATCGCCATTCATGTCGCGCACCGCCAGCCCGCGCATGACATTCCCGGCCGGAAGATCTATTCGGGCGGCAAAGGAGTTGGTCGTAATGCTCCCCGGCGAACTGATGTTTCTGAAAATGGAAACAATATCGCTGTCGGCATTCAGCGCGATGATGTCCAGTTTGCCATCCCCGTCCAGGTCCGCCACCGCGACTGTATAGGGGTTGCTATAACTTCCTGCAATCATCGGCAGAACGACTCGCGGGGCAAAAGATCCCGCCGTCAGCGTTCCGTTCGTGCTGATATTTCGATAAATGGAAAGTTCGCCGGCATAGGAATCGGCAATGATCAAATCCGGCTTGCCGTCTCCATCCAAATCCGCAATCAGCACCCGGCCCGGCCCGTTCCCAGTTGGCAAAGTCACCTGCGACCCCAGCGAAGAACTGTCAATCTGGCCGAAGCCGGGGAACGTGGGCAGAAACGGCTGGTCTGCATATGCGGTCAATCCGTTCACCGTCTCGGTGATCGGCGCATACGTCGCCCCCACCGGCATTGTCACCGCCAGGTTCGTCGCGCTCGCACCCGTCACCACCGCCCGTACCGCTCCAAAACAGACAATGTTGTTCGACGCCACCGGACTGAAGTTGATTCCCGAAATGGCCACGGTCGTCCCCGCAAACCCTGATATCGGGCTAAAGCCGGTAATGACCGGCACTGGCGGTGGTGGCGGATTGACTGTCAGCAGCGCGTTGGCGCTGTTCGTGGAACCGTAAAGGTTGGTCACCAACACCACATAAGTGCCCGCCTGACTCAACTGCACGTTGGTCAGCACCAAGGTTGTATTCGTCGCCCCACTGATGTTCGTCCCGTCGAAATTCCACTGGTAACTCAACGGCGGCGTGCCACTGGCCGTCATACTGAAACTGGCAGTCCCGCCCACCACCACCGTCTGATTCGTCGGCTGCGTGATAATCGCGGGCGGCGTCGGAGGACATTTCCCCCCGCTCCCGGCATTGTAAATCGCCGCGATTTCGTTCGACGACAGCGCACGGTTGTAGAGACTCGGTTCATCCAATAAACCGGCAAAGGTATAGGTGTCAGATCCCCCTGGTGGCCGCCGCCCCAAATATAAATTATACGTCGTTAGCGGTGTGAAACTCCCCAGAGTTTGTTGCACCACCACCGCCCCATTGCAGTAAATTGCCGCCACTCCCGAAGGCTTGTCATACGTCAGCGCCACATGCTGAAATACATTGGTGGTGAGGGGCGCTACCGACGAATGGAATTGATGCCAACCCCCACCACTGTCCACGATATTGGCGTAGAATGAGCCGGGACCCGCATCCGTTGAAATATAAAGCTGCGCTCCCCACGAACCCGCTCCATTGTTCCACTCGAACAAGGGATGAAGTTGGGAAACATCCGAAGGGTTGATCCAGGCTTCAACCGTAAATCCACTGCCGGCTCCGACATTGAGACTGGTACTGGCCGGAACCCGGACATCGGCATTCGTGTTGTTGAACAGGAAAGCCTGTCCCACTTCACCAGCACCAAAACCGATCACCCCTTCCAGCACGCCGTTGTTGGTACCCACAATGTCATTGGCATTCCCTTCCCCAGGCCACCAACTCACTATCCCCGAAGGGGGAGGATCACAGGACTGGAGTGGGTCGACCGTCAGCAGCGCGTTGGCGCTGTTCGTGGAACCGTAAAGGTTGGTTACCAGCACTGCATAAGTACCCGCCTGACTCAACTGCACATTGATCAGCACCAAGGTTGTATTCGTCGCCCCACTGATGTTCGTCCCGTCGAAATTCCACTGGTAACTCAATGGCGGCGTGCCACTGGCTGTCACACTGAATGTCGCCGTTTGTCCCACGTACACCGTTTGGTTGATGGGCTGCGTCGTAATCGCAGGCGGAGTAGGAGTAGGAGGACATTTACCACCACTCCCGGCATTGTAAATCGCCGCGATTTCGTTCGACGACAGCGCCCGGTTGTAGAGACTGATTTCATCCAGCAACCCATTGTAGAGGTTTCCTGTAGTGGTTCGCTTGCCCAAATTTAATGGATAGGTCGTTTGCGGGGTAAGACTGCCCAAATTGGTGGAGGCAACTTGCACCCCGTTGAGATAAAGGAATGCCGCCCCGGAACTTTTATCATAAGTCAGCGCCACATGCTGAAAACTGTTCGTGCTGACCAAACCCGTCGCCGAATAGAACGTGTGGCCATTACCCGCCGTATCCCTGATGTTCGCAAACAACTTAAGGCCGCTTTCCATCCACAACTGCAAACCGTCGCTGCTGGCAGAATCCCACTCCACAATTGGCATCGCGATTTGGCCCGGATCATTGGGCATTATCCAACCTTCGATTGTAACACCACTGCCAGTACCTATATTTAAACTGGGCGAAGCGGGGATAGCAATATAACCACTCATTCCATCAAGCTGGAAGGCCTGACCAACTTCACCATTGACGTAGCTGATTCCACCGACGGAAGTGCCGTTGTTGGTACCCACAATGTCATTGGCATTCCCTTCCCCAGGCCACCAACTCACTATCCCCGAAGGGGGAGGATCACAGGTCTGGAGTGGGTTGACCGTCAGCAGCGCGTTGCCGCTGTTCGTGGAACCGTAAAGGTTGGTCACCAACACCACATAAGTGCCCGCCTGACTCAACTGCACGTTGGTCAGCACCAAGGTTGTATTCGTCGCCCCACTGATGTTCGTCCCGTCGAAATTCCACCGGTAACTCAACGGCGGCGTGCCACTGGCCGTCATACTGAATGTCGCCGTTTGTCCCACGTACACCGTTTGGTTGATGGGCTGCGTCGTAATCGCGGGCGGCGTCGGAGGACATTTCCCCCCGCTCCCGGCATTGTAAATCGCCGCGATTTCGTTCGACGACAGCGCACGATTGTAGAGACTCGGTTCATCCAATAAACCGGCAAAGGTATAGGTGTCAGATCCCCCTGGTGGCCGCCGCCCCAAATATAAATTATACGTCGTTAGCGGTGTGAAACTCCCCAGAGTTTGTTGCACCACCACCGCCCCATTGCAGTAAATTGCCGCCACTCCCGAAGGCTTGTCATACGTCAGCGCCACATGCTGAAATACATTGGTCGTCAGCGGGGCAATGGAGGTTTGTATCGAATGCCAGGTGCCGCCACTATCCACAATATTGGCGGTTAGTGAGCCAGGCCCGGCTTGAGTTCCAATATAAAGCTGCGCTCCCCACGAACCCGCTCCATTGTTCCACTCGAACAAGGGATGAAGTTGGGAAACGTCCGAAGGGTTGATCCAGGCTTCAACAGTGAATCCACTGCCGGCTCCGACATTGAGACTGGTACTGGCCGGAACCCGGACATCGGCATTCGTGTTGTTGAACAGGAAAGCCTGTCCCACTTTACCGGTACCAAAACCGATCACCCCTTCCAGCACGCCGTTGTTGGTGCCAATTATATCATTGGCATTCCCTTCCCCGGGCCACCAACTCACTATCCCCGAAGGGGGAGGATCACAGGACTGGAGTGGGTTGACCGTCAGCAGCGCGTTGGCGCTGTTCGTGGAACCGTAAAGGTTGGCCACCAACACCACATAAGTGCCCGCCTGACTCAACTGCACATTGATCAGCACCAAGGTTGTATTCGTCGCCCCACTGATGTTCGTCCCGTCGAAATTCCACTGGTAACTTAACGGCGGCGTGCCACTGGCTGTCACACTGAATGTCGCCGTTTGTCCCACGTACACCGTTTGGTTGATAGGCTGCGTCGTAATCGCAGGCGGCGTCGGCGTCGGAGGACATTTACCCCCGCTCCCGGCATTGTAAATCGCCGCGATTTCGTTCGACGACAGCGCACGGTTGTAGAGACTCGGTTCATCCAATAAACCTGAAAAGCTAAAGGTTGAACCTTGAGTCAGTGGGCGCCTGCCCAAATACAAATTGTATGTCGTTAGCGGTGTGAAACTTCCCAGAGTTTGTTGCACCACCACCGCCCCATTGCAGTAAATCGTCGCCACCCCTGAAGGCTTGTCATACGTCAGCGCCACATGCTGAAATACATTGGTCGTGAGGGGCGCCACCGACGAATGGAATTGATGCCAACTCCCACCATTGTCCACGATATTGGCGTAGAATGAGCCGGGACCCGCATCCGTTGAAATATAAAAATGAACTCCAAATGCTCCATTGCCGGTGTTCCACTCAAATAGTGGGTGAAGTTGAGAAACATCCGAAGGGTTGATCCAGGCTTCAACCGTGAATCCACTGCCGGCTCCGACATTGAGACTGGTACCGGCCGGAACCTGGACATCTGCGTTCGCGTTGTTGAAGAAGAAAGCTTGCCCCACCTCACCGGGAGCAAAGCCGAGCCCATTTTCCAACACGCCGTTGTTGCTACCCACAATGTCATTGGCATTACCTTCCCCAGGCCACCAACTCACTATCCCCGAAGGGGGAGGATCACACGGCGGCACTGCATTCACCGTCAAAACTGCATTTGAACTCAGCGCTGAACCAAGCAAGTTCGTCACCAACACCGCGTAATTGCCCGCCTGACTGAATTGCGCATTGGTTAACACCAACAAATTATTCGTTGCTCCAACAATGTTTGTCCCCATGAAACTCCATTGATACGAGAAAGGCTTGTTGCCAAGAGCTACCACGTTGAATTGCGCGGTTCTGCCAACCACCACTGCTTGATTGGTTGGTTGCATAATAATTACCGGCACAGATGGGGTAATGGTGAGGAACGCATTGGAACTGGTAGCCACATTGGCAACGTTGCTTACGATAACACTGTAAGTCCCAACATTCGCCGAGGACGCGTTGCTGATGGTCAAGTTGGTGGTCGTGGAGCCGGAAACATTGCTTCCATCAGTCAGGTTTGTTCCGTTATCCTGCCACTGATAATACAACGGCAAACCGCCAGCGGCTCCCACCATGAATGTCGCCGTCGCGCCTTCCAATACCGCTTGGTCGTTGGGTTGCTGCGTGATTGTAGGCGGGCTGATCACAGACAAATTGAACTGGCGGCTTTGCCCAACGTTGTCGTTCAGATTGGTAAACCACACCGTTGCACTGTAGGCCCCCACCACCAGGTTGCTGGCCGTCGAGTTTAGACTCACCGTCACCTTGGCTGCAGGTCCGCCCGGAGTCAGCGTGCCGCCACCGGGCGAGGCGTTGAGCCAAAGTGAAGTGTTGATCAGAGACCAAGTCAGTGAATTTGTCCCCACGTTGGTCAAACACAAACTTTGCGAAGTGATGGTGAACGGTCCGCCAATCCCGCCGATGGACGCGAAGCCGGAGCCGGGATTGATTACCAAAGCCTCGGGGTTTACCAGGGCATTAATCAGCTCCTGTCCGGCCGGAGTGCCCCAGCCAGTGCACAGATCATAGCCGCTCACCGCATAGAACTTGGTCGGACTGCTGCCACTGGTGTTGTTGCCGGTCGTGATATCATGAAAAGCGGAGGGGTAGTTTACCCCGCTGCCAATGGCGTCAACAGCCGGGTTGATAAATCCCACCGCTGGCTTGCCGCTGGTTGCCGCCTGCTGATTGACCAGCGCTGCAAAGCCCGCCCACAACGGTGCCGCACAGCTCGTGCCGCCCACATTATAGTCACTGCCATCGGCACGGACATAAACATTGTCCGCGGTCAGGGCCACGTCCGGCGTGTTGCGCATCGTTATTGATCCCTGGTTGGCTGTCATGTTGATATTCGTTTGCCAACTCGGAATGGGATATTGGGTGCTGACCCCGCCGCCACTGCCGATCCCGCCACCCCAATTCCAAACCGTTTCTGAAACCCACGAACCTCCTGGTCCACTCGTGGTCAAAGTTGTACCCCCGACTTGCGTGAGGTAAGGCGTATCCCCCGGAAAAGGGATCAACCCGGTATAGGCATCATAATCGCCTGAGGCATTGAAAAACGATTGGCCCTGCGCCGCCATCTTTTGGAAAATCTGATCGGCTGTCGGGTCTTCACCCGCCCCGGGCGCATACCACGAACAACTGAGTTGTTTGGCCAGATTGTCGTTGGCCATGCGGTTGAGAAGGTCTTCCCAAGGGCTGCCATTGGGTGCCATGTAAACCATCACCTCGGACAAATTCGTCGCCATGGAAATCGCCATTTCAATGTCCAAAGACACCTCAACCTCCCCGCCACTCCCGCTGGGATTGCCGCTCGCTCCATCAACCAACACATTCGACAGGGTGATACTCGGTAGCCCCGCCTTGCTTTCGTAATAGGTTATGTCACTGGCAGTGTAACCATCAAACTGCAGCAGTCCCACAATCTGCCCGGAGCCGTTGAGTGACGAATCCGGAACGTAAGCGACCCGGAAATCTTTCCCCATGTAAGTGCCGCTGGGCCCGGAACCGGCATTCGGCAATGCCTTGGATGCATTGGACAGCGGAGTTACTTGAAGCCGTGGGCGCGGCAGCGAGTAGTTGTCCAAACAACTGATGCTCAAAACCGGAACCGCCAGATCCAGCGATGGTTCGGTGTCCGGCGCGTAAAACGTTCGATTCTCTGTCGGGTGCCGGTAGGTCCGCAGCGTCATGTGCAACGCACGCTCTATGTCCGTCACCGAACCGTTCACATCCACCAGCATACGAGTGGGATCCGTGCCGGTGACCGTTAGCCCGTTGGCCTTCGCAAAAGCAATGATCGCCTGATAATCCTTTTCCGTCGGACCAAACTGTTCGGTGAATTGCTGCGGTGTCAGATAGTGGCGGTAATTGGGACTGGCTGGATCGTAAATTTGCCGGAGGAGATCGGTGAGTGCTTCCTGATTGCGCAACGGCAGACCGATGGCCAGGTTCAACCGGTTCGTGCCTGGAAGACTGCCAACGGGTAACAATTGGGCTACGACTGCCGGCACATGACCGTGCAACACTTGTCTTTCCGCCGGTTGGGCATGCGAAGTGAACAAAAGCAACAACACTGCGCAAGCTGTGGTAACGCGTCCTGTGACACCTGCCTGCCGGGCAATTTTTGTAAATGCCTTGTTCTTCATACGATTCCTTCCTTAATCAACAGTCACACCACTACGGTGTGCGGTCCTGCTGTGGCTCGTAAGACCCAGGCCGTTTCTTTCAGAAATCATTCGGAAACTTTTTGGTTTATTGGCAAATGACTGGAATACAAAATCTTAGTGTCAGATCTTTGGATGGAATATGGGCCGGAACCTGGCCCGGTTATCCCACGCATCGCTGACTTTTTCAGCCACGATATCGATTCAAATGGTTAATAGACAAAATGTCAATAAGAAAATAAGCGGTCCAATCCACTTATATTAATTAATCTTATTCGTTGGTGAATCTATTCCACACAGCAAATTTAACCCCGGCGGGTTTTGAAGGTGTGTCCAATCCGTTTGGGAACAAACTGTGGGTCAAACCGATGGATTTTCAACCCTCAACCGCGCTTGCGCGCCAGCCGCGCTGCCACTAATGTCCCTTTGGCTGCGCCCGTAGCTCAGATGGATAGAGCATCTGCCTTCTAACCCCAAAAAGGCGATTTCGTCCGCTCTTAACCGTCTTTGTCTGAGCTTCACCGAAATCGCAAAACCTGCATCAACATTGATGAGCCTAGCAGTTTTTCGGGGGAGGTCAATTTTTCTTTCTTTGTCTCTCGTCGTCCGTTTTGAGAGCTGTGGGGTAAGATTTGGGGGTAAGATGGAAAATCCAACAACAACGACTCAAGTTCAGCTAATAATGCGACCAGCAGCCCTCGCGGAGCCGAAAGCTGCTCTTATCACCAGTGCCTTCAGGGTCGGCGAAAAAGGAAACACGGCGATGAAACTCGGCCAGTCCAAGTTCACGGCGGCGCTGAAAAGCGCGGGTGATCGGGCAGGTAAAAAGTAGGTGTCGTCTTTGTTTAATACGCTGTGTTCCTGTTTTTCGGCGCACCAGCCGTGGTATTACTGAAAGGAGAATTTGGGGCGAAATGATGAATGAGTAGAAGTTCATACCAGCAAAATAATCAATCGTTGTCCGCTTGCTTTTTGGGCTTCAATCTGTCGAAAATCTCTCGTGAAAATCGCCATTTGCGATACTGAAGCAATCTACCCGTTACTAGACTTGGTGAGAGGTCCATTCACCAAGTTGGAGGATTTAGCTGAAATTGAGCGATTTGTGCGCACCGTCGTACTCCATGATGACATTGTGATGCAAATCACACCTCAGCCGTATGTGCCTGACGTGGATTTTCCGTTTACCGAGGGAGAAAAGAAAGCCGGTGGACGCCTTGTAATCACAGGAATGGCACCCGTGCTAACCGATTACGTTTTTTTTGGAGAACGCCGACAATTAGCCGCAGTACCTGACCTAAATTTGTCTCAATCTCTAATCGAGATCGCCTCAAGGTTTGCGAACGCTGGTCCAGGCAATGTGTATTTCAAGGCACATATTGATTTTCTTCAACGTGTTCTCGGCCTTGTAAAAAGTGGAGGCGGAAGCGCATTGCTTTGTAGTGATTTTGGGCGGGAAGCAACAGAGACAGCGCAGCAATATCCGGCAGCACTTTTTAATGAGCTTGACAAAGATTGGCAGGCTTTCACCAAACAAATTCAGACAGACCGGTTGGGATTACAGGTTCCCCCGGTGCTTGGCATCGTTCTGACAAGATGCGCGAAGCGGGAGGCAATCCCGACTGTAATTAAAGACCTTCGGGACGAATGGGCAGACGCACGAAGGAAAGTTTGGCAGCTTATAGATGCGTTGCCGAGTTGCCGGACGGTGGGGGATGCCAGGACGATTTCCCGTGAACTTTCAGACGCTTCGCTATTATTCTCACCTAGCAAAACCGAAATTGATTCTCGCCCGGTTCGCATGTTGTGGGAGCTTATAGCATCCATCGGGGCTGGCGCAGTAACCGCCAAAATATCAGGTGCTGATCCTGTCTTGGGCGTGACGATTGGCGGCGTAACGCAGGTCGCCCGCGTAGCGCCAGGATTTTTACACGAATTTGGCCGAACAGTGTTCGGGCAAGGTGCCTTCGATTTAGCTAATAAGGTGCGGAGGGAAACGGCAAAAATTGAATTTGATGCACTTCCAAAGTTGCTCTCTGATACCGAGATACGTTCGTTACAGTCAGGCACATGAACCATTCTGGAACTTGCAATGCTGGCACGAGGAAGCCTGAAGATTCGTTCATTCTGTCATGCCAGAACTTTCTTCAGCTCTGCCAGCAATTGTGAAGACTCTTCTTTGTTGAGGAAAGGCGCTTTCATTGTTTTTGCCCACCAGAAATTCCGCCCCGTCACCTTCTTAATTTGCCACACCGGCATGAATTTCAAATCTTTCCCCTTTTTCGGTATTGGCGTCAACCACTTCAATTTGCGATACATCGCCTCGTGGGGATGAGCAGGATCATCAACAACCTCACCTTTGACTTCACCTGCTGCCACAATTCCTAAACCTTTGTGATAAATAAAAACGATGTCGCCCTTATTGAAGGAATGCACGATTCCCTTTATGTCTCCAAAGGCGGCAACCCGGTCGCCTTCGCACATATACCAGATGCCGTCTTTATCGTAGGTGCTATTGGTATCAAAGATGACTCCCTTGGCTTGACCTGGATTTGAGTGCTGGTCGTAGGGCAATGAGAAAAATTCAAAGTAATGCTCGTTTGCGATTTGATAAACCCGATACGGAATGAAACTGACGGAAAGACCTTTTGACTTCCAGTAATCCACATTGCGAATCAGTTCCCCGTCACCTGCGCTGCCCACGATGATCAAATGCTGTCGTCGGTTGAATGCTGACCTGTCAAGCGGACGCTCCAAGTCAAAACTGCTGCGGTGTTCGGATTGTAGATTTAAGCTCTGGTCATTGCGGTAGATGCGTAGCTTGATCTCCAAATCCTCGTAACTGAAGCGCCCGGCTTTTTCGCAATACCTTAGCGCCTGATGTACGGCTCCGCCATTAGCGTGAGCACGTTTCAACTCAAAAATGACGACATCGCCTTCCTCATTCAACGCGTAAATATCCGCTTCCGGCTGCCAGGGACGCTCCTGAAAAATGGGCATCAAGGGACTGCCTTCAAAAAGCACATCCCAGAGATTTTGTGCCAGCAGGTCTTCCAATTCCTTTTCCTTTGGTAGGCCGAAGAATGGCTGCGGATCAATCGCGTCGAAGGTTTCTCCAGTTTTACTGAGTTTGTAGAGCATAATTTTATTCCATATACGCTGGCGCACGCAGGCGGACATAGGCTGCTTTCTCGCCTGCCATGGATTCAACAGTTCCGTCCTGAATCCAGTTTGCAATGTGCGAATTGTGGTTGCCACCAGCATTCAGAATTAAATTTCCACCCAAGCTGTGCTTTGACCGCAACTGGAACAGAGTGCGTATAAAATGCTTTGAACGAGCGATGTTAAACGCACGGTCTTTGATCGGCGGTGGCGGAGGATTGTCCGTAAGGTCGCATTCCAATTCATTTGATAAGCCCCGGCATTCAACTCCGAGCGGCGGCACACCCAACTTTCTTATTCCTTCGGCAAATTGAGGGTATTCATTCGCGGCAGTTGGATTGTCGCCTCTATCGAACTCCTGCGTATATCGATGGTGATAGCAGTCGTCCCATTTATAGCCGCCATACAGGCTCTCCACCCCCGCAAATGAAACGCCGCAATGGTCGATTAGTTCTTTGGCGTTGAGAAGGTTCTGGTTGATGCAATCTGGGGCGTGCGTCTCATCAATCAGAAATACAACGGGAACACCCCTTCCAGGCAGGAGTATGTGCAGGTCACCCATAATGCGGATAGCCTTCCCGATACCGCAGCCTTGCAGGTCGTAGTTGGTGTATTGAGTCGTTAACAACCATCAACCACGCCGGAATGATGATGTCAACCACCAAGTCCGTCAGGCAACCTTTGGAACTGACGGCTGAGGATGCGCTGGACCTGGGTAGGATGCCACTTTGTCCCCTGCCCTGTACGAGTCAGAACACCATCAGTATTGAGAGCGTTGGCGATGTCCACAAATGATTTTTTCCCACTCCGCATGGCGATCATCCGTTCGACTATGGCTTGTTCTTCGGGGATGACGCCATAGGGTTTACGGCCTTCGCACCGTTGGCCCCCACGGCGGATACGGAGTCGTGACGCCCGGAGCTTCTGGACAATGAGACACTTTTCCCATTCGCTCACCGCTGCCAAAATCTGCCGAACCAATTTGCCGGTTGGATCATCGTTGCCGAGGGTCAAGTCAACGCCGCCGTCTGCGGAAATTACCTTGACGCCCAGTTTGCGGAATTCGGCCAGGATGATCTCGCTCACCATGAGGTCACGAGCCAGCCGCGTGGCATTCTCAACCAAAACGATGCGGACCCCATTGGCCTTGAGCGCCACAAACAAATCAGTGAGGCCGGGCCTGTCGAGGGCGTCTTTTGTCCCGCTGATGCCTTTTTCCAAAAAATTCTCAACTATCTCGATGCCGTTTGCCTTGGCATAGCGGCTGATGGTCTCCGCCTGACGCTGGAACCCGTCACCGCCGATTTGACCCTTCCCCGATACCCGCAGGTAGCTGAAGGCTTTGGTTTTCATATCCTTACACTGCCATGACACCCTCGGAAAATCAACACAAATTCTCAAGAATATGTGTTTACAACAACCTCAACAATCTCAATGGCTTATACGGGAATACCCGTTCCGAACCCGCTACGGCAGGGCCTTTGGACAATGTGATGCGCCTGACCACCACTGTCGGAAAGGGCCAACCCCCTCACTCTGCGGCATCATGCCATGCCGTCCGACTTCGACCCCTTCAAATTGGGTCATGACCGAATCCTGAAAACGCCGGAAGGAAGGTCGGCGCTTCGAGTAAAACAGATGGCTTGACCGGCTGCGGTGATAATCCGAAGAACCAAACCGGGGAATCGGCACGCGAAAGCCAGGCAGCTCGGCCAGGAGATCAGCCCAAGGGCGCTCCAGTTTCCGGTTTTGGGTGCTGTACCAGACCTCGACGGGTGTGGCGAGCTGGAGCAGGTAATCAATGTGCCAGTGGGGTGCCGCCGTGGATTCCAAGTGATGACCGATGCGGGCACGCAGACCGCCAGCACCAAAGGCACTGCCAACGTAGGAATAAAACCCAGGAACAATGTCGAATTTGCCGAGTGAGCCGATTTTCAACCGCTTCATCTGGCAAACCGTAGCGATGAGAACGTAAGTTCCCTTGTCTTCCGGCAGTGGCCCCGTCATTGCAAAGCCGGATTGCCGTGCGCTGCGGCGGCACGAACCAGCCGGTTGATCTGATCGGTGCCTTCCCTGACATCCAGGACGGTGCCCCCGGTTAATTTCAAGCGTGTGAAGCCCATTTTCATAGTTTCATTTGATTCAGATTCATAAAACGAAAATCAATAACGCCAAGTCATTCCCACCCACGGATGCCAATCATCCGCAGATTGTGTTACGCCGATATAAACGCCCGCATCAAGACACAGGTTTTTATTGGCCTGATACGTGTACCAGGTGTCGAATGTGCCAATCCAATCGGAATTTTGCTCGGTGCTCACGCTGCTAAAAAATTCCACATGGTAGGAGAGCTTGCCGATGACGGCGTGGCCAATGCTGACGGAATTGTCAAATTCAGCATGGCAGCCGCTTCCAACATCATTGCGGTTACAGTTGAAAGTGGTTTGAAAACCCACGTCCCAATTCGGAACGTCAAAGGCAAAGGGAATTCCCAAACCACCTTCCACTGAGTCATTACCAAGGTGGTCTTGACTGGTCGGCAAGGTTACAAAGGGAATGAGTGCCAGCGCGAAAAAACCGCCGTCATTGCCAATGAGGTTCACTTTGACGCGCGGAGTGATGTCGCCAAAGCCGGATTTTTGCTCGACTGTGCCCGCGCTTCTGTCCTCGGTGCGCTCCCATTGCCAAGGCGTCAGCACCAGTTGAAAATCCATATTGTTAAGCACGCCGACTTTGAGATTCATCGGAGCAATCTGATAATCTCCAGACTTTACGTTGCCGCGTTCCGAATTGGGCGCGTCATAGGTGAGGTTTGCGAAATCCATTTCCAGTTGGAAGTGCCCGGCGTCCACAGTATTTGGGCTGTCTGTCTTGTCGGGCCGGTCTGGACTCATTTCCCGCATGTATTCTTCCGGCGTTGGATTGAAAAGATTGAAAACGCTCTTGTCCGGTGGAATGGCGTTTGTTTCCTGAGCTGACGAGCGCAATTCCGCCCCTACGAACAGGCAGACAACCAAACTCAAGCCGTTCACTTTTAGCTTAAACGAAAACAAGTAGCATTGGATACAATCGAAAGACTTGGCCGTCAAATGAAATGTAGCCTGGACTACAAATTAAACTCGACTTATGGAATGGCTTGGGATTTACTTTCCCCAGTTATGCTACATCCTGTTCGCAAATCATCCGACGTTACTCGCGCCCCGCACGAGCGCTCGGCGGTGCCGCAGGCCGAAACCTTCCGCTGTTCGCGGCGCGACCGCTCAGCAGAAACCGCCCAGGATTACGTCGAGGCGATTGCGGATTTGTCCGCATTCGGCGAACCGTTAAGAACCGGACATTCATACGGCGGGAACCGTTACCAGCAACTGTCCACTTTCGTTTACAGAAGTGGCGAATACGGACAAATCGCGGCGTGCTGGTCCGTGCGTTACATGACCAGTGGGATCAAAAGTCGAGCCGTGACACGGACAGTAAAATGAACGATCCGGTTCCGCGTTGAGTTTGCATTTCCTGTGTGTGCAGATGGCTGAAAGGACGAACAGTTTTTCGCCACGGCGAACAATGAAAAATCCCTGACTGCGGAAAGCGGCATACACTCCGTCAGCAGCATAGTTGCCAACTGGCCCCGCGTCCACCACTCGTTCCCTGTGGACGACAGGGGAAAGGCTGTTTTCATTCACGGACTGACAACCCGTGACCACCGCCGCCCCCACCAGAATCAGGAACTCTCGCCGCTTCATGCTCATGCTCTGGGCCTTTAAGGAAACTTCTTCCCGCGTTAAAATTCAAACACCAAGCTCGTAATGACGCCCCAATGGGTGTCCTGGCGGGCACCACTGTCAATCGGGAAGACAAACCCGATACCGGGACGCGGCTGCACCCGACCAATGGCTTTGAGATTGAAGCGGAATCCGGCGTTGCCAAGCAGACTATTATGGCCGGGATCGTCCTTGTTCAACTCCGTCTCCCCCACCAATTCAAGAAACGGGATGACTTCCTGCACGTCGGGCAGTGGCAACTGGTTGTGTGGAATCGTGTAACCGAAAACAAAGCCGTATTCAAAGGTCTGCAAACCGCCGTCATTACCGGGGCCAAACAGCGTGGAATAACCGAGGATGGATTGGAGCGTGAAATTGCCAACCTTCAGGTCATTGAAAATCTTCGGAACCAGCTCGGTGTTCTTGCTGAGGGCCGAGCCGGTGGGAATGCCCACTTCGATGGCCGCTCCGAACGTCGAGTCCACGAAGCCACCTGGCGAGACAAATTGATAAAACGGATAGCGTGCGCCCAGATCAATGTTGTCGAAGCCCTGCGTGGTTGCGCCTGCCGCTCTGTCGCGTTCGTAAGGAACTTCCAATTCCAGGGTCAGCAGGCCGAACCCTTTTTCCACTTCTGCCGTGACCAGATCGTTTTTTGAACCGTTGGCTCCCGTGCGCAGCCAGTCCAGCCGCGCCTCGCCGGGTTCCAGATCGGAGTCATCTACTAGAAACGGTTCGGGAAAGACGCCCTGGCCGTATTCACTACGGCTGTCCAGCCAGTTGAAAAGACCGTATCGAGTATCAGCCGGTAACGTCGAGGACGCCGGGGCGCCTTGTTCGTTCGTCAGGGCGGCACCGCTGGATTCAACCGCCAACGCGCAGAGGCATCCGATCATGAAAATGTCCTTCATGGCCAGGACGATAACTGACGCTGAAAAATTCCACTGCCGCTGGCTTGCTATTTTTTAGCGGCGGCTTGCGCCAGCCATTTTTTGCCAGGTTGGTGACAAGATTGTTGCTCCCTGTATTAAACATGGCACACTGTCGCCTGTGTCTGGAACTGCACGACGACTCACTGTAACGAGCCAGTCGCCTAATATCGAGGTTATGCCGGTTTTCACCGAACGCCCGGCGTGGCAGGCGGTCGGCGACGGCTGGCGACATTTGCACGGCAGCGTGCGGAATGGGGGCGTGAGCTTCGAGTGGCACGACTTTGAGACCCATGAGGAATTGGATTGGGGCAAGAGCTTTCATCCTGACAGCGTGGAAGTCTGTCTGAATCTCACCGGCAACGGGCGGGTCGCCTTCAATCACCGCGCCGCCACCTTTACGCCATTGACGGTTGGATTTTATCGGCGGGGCGAACCACCGTTGCGGGCCACACGGCAGGCGGATCAGCGGCATCGCTTCCTTACCGTCGAAATGGCATTCGACTTTTTGCGGCGACATTTGAGCGAATTCGTCACGTCATTGAACCCCATTGTGCGGGACGTGGTTGCCGGTCAACCTGAAAAGTCCGCCGTCACACTGCCGCGACGGATGACGAGCCGACAGCAGCAATTGCTGGCCAGCCTGCGCGAAGCGCCGGTGTTGGCGTTAGCACAGCCACTCTGGTATCGGACCAAGGCGCTCGAAGTGGTAACGGAACTGTTTTTTCTCGCGCCGGGCGGCCAGGAATTATTCTGCCAGCGGCAGCGGCGCCTTTCCGCCGAGCGCGTTGAGAAAGTCATCGCGTTGCTGCGACGGGATTTGGCGAATCCGCCGAACCTGGAGGACATTGGCGGCGTGGTCGGTTGCAGCATTTTTCATTTGAGCCGGACCTTTTCGGCGGCGACGGGTCTGACGATCCCGCAATACCTGCGCCAGTTGCGGATGGAACGCGCGGCAGAGTTGCTGCGGTCGGGCAAATTCAACGTCACGGAGGCGGCGATGGCGGTAGGGTATTCGAGCTTGAGCCATTTCAGCCAGGTGTTTCATGAGACGTTCGGCTGTTGTCCGGGGCTTTATCCCCTCCGAACACCGACGCAAAAATCCACACTCAAACAACGGGAGTAACCTGCATCGCTCTCATTGGTAGGCCGCCTTACGATTTCCGCAGTCGCCGCGACTGCCGCGAAAGCGGAACGGAAGGCGCAAACCGGCGCTGGCTCCAGCGACTTGGAGGCTGCGCGATTCTCGGCTATGTCCTTTCACCATGAGCGGCTCAGCCTCACGCCGTAATACTTGTCACCCACTTCCGCTTGCACGTGCCATCCTTTGTATGGTCTAGTGAAAATGTAGCTGCTGACTATGCCGATGGCAGCGCCAGCAACAACATCCTGGGGATAATGTTCCCGCGCCTCCACACGGCTGTACGCGACAAAGGACGCCGCCGCGTAAGCCGGGACACCATACTTCCAACCATAACGCTTACGCAAAAACTCAGCGGCGGAAAATGAAATCGAACTATGCGCCGATGGAAAGGATTGGCTGCCGCCGTTGGGTCGCCGTTCATTAACAGCGTATTTAAGGCTGTAGGTAACACCGAGTGTGAGCGCGGCTGACTCCCCGAACTGGAGCGTGCCTTTGTAGTCTCGGTAGCCCAATGTCAGTCCGCCAGCGGTTGCCGGTAAGACATACTGCAAAATATCGCCCGCCGTCTGGATGTTATCGCCCGCGTGCGTGTCAAGGCTCGCGGCGAGGCACAGGAGAAATGGCACAAGCCAGGGTACACCATTACGTGCGTATTGTTTCATGGTCGGTTGGTGGCTTGGCGCATGGACTGAGCTGGCGACGCGGCCTACCGACCAATCACTAAGCCGCGCCGGAACCGCGATGTCAACCGCGAATGCGCCCGTTTGCAAGCGAAGCCCAAATTGTTTCTTGACAACTTTTCGCGTCGGGGGTACAAACAAACCGTTCTTTGAAATGGATGAACGTTGTTCATCCGCCATCGCAGCCAAATGTCAGGGAACCCGGTGAGAATCCGGGGCGGTTGCGCCACTGTAACGGCTACAAATTCCAATGCCACCGTTCGCAAGAACGGGAAGGTGGAATGAGGTTTGAAGCCGAAGCCAGGATACCGGTTTGGCTGTGCTCGTCGTGGCCGAAGGAAACTTCGGTCAACTTCTCCGTCAAAGAGAAGGATGAGGCCAGCCTGTTGAACTGTTTTCGACAGGATTCGTCGAATGCCTTCATTCTCCGTTTTGCCGGGGTTTGAAGGTTTTTAGTTTTCAAAATCTTCAAACCCCGCGCTGGTCTCTCAACTGTAAATCCGTTCCGCATCTATTTGCGGAACAAACTTGAAAGATCAGCACATGAAAAAAGTCTGTCTGGCACTGGCCTTGGCCAGTGGTGTCATCGTCCCCCTAACCAGTCACGCGCAATTTGCCGACGCGGTGATTTCCTACAATTCGGGCACCGGCTTCGCCGCAGGTTATACCAATGCGAGCGCCGCGCTCGGCGCTCCGGCATCGGGCGCTTCGGTAACGCCGTTTGCCCCGCCCTTTTCAAAAAGCCAGCTTGTTTCAATCGGGGCGGGCGGCGAAATCACATTGCAACTCGACACGCCGGTTTTGAATGATCCGTCCGATCCCTACGGAATCAATTTCATTTTGTTCGCCAATGAATTTTTCGTCGAGAGCGGCAGCGGGACTGTCAATGGATTGTTTTATCACACGGCCACGGTGCTCGTGCAGGTGAGTTCCGACGATTCGACATGGTACACGCTGAATCCCTCGCTGGCACCGCAAGCCGGTGGATTGTTTCCAACCGATGGCAGCGGCAATCCACAAATTCCGGTCAATCCGTCCCTGACGCTCGCAGATTTCACCGGCTTAAATCTGGCAGGCATCGAATCGCTTTACAACGGCTCGGCGGGTGGCACGGGTTATGACCTTGCGTGGGCGGAAGATTCCAATGGCAACAGCGTGGATTTGGCGAGCGCGGACTACATCAGGATCGAAGTGCAGAGCGGCGTGCTGGATTTGGACGCCGTTTCCGTCGTGCCGGAGCCAACGGTGTGGGCGCTGGCTTTGTTTGGCGCAGGCTTGTTCTGGCTATGTCGGCGAACAGGAAAGCGCGGAAAAACGGCTGTCGCCGTTCAAACAAATTGCGCCAGACACTTTTGCATGTTTATTTTGCTCGGTCTGGCCGCTGCCACGGCAGGCAGGGCAGCCACCATCACTGAAAACTTCTCCACCAATCCATTGCAGGACGGCTGGCAGGTGTTCGGCGACACGAACCTTTTTCAGTGGGATTACGCAAAGAAGTACGCGAAAACGGAACATGACTTTGACTCGGTACGACAAACGGCGGAATTTCAGTCGCTGATTTATGATTCGCCTCCTACCAATGACGCCCCTTTTAAGTAAAGACCTCAAAAAGTTTCAAGACAACTGGGGATTGATTAAGAACTCCTTCGATAGCCCATGAAACGTCTTATGATCAACTGGCTGGTTACTGAAGCGCATTTTGTAGAATCAGCCCAGGCTTTCCTTTGCCACCCCCACCCCCGCCCCCGCCTCCACCGGTTGTGTTAGGAGTGGCGGCGAAAATCCACATGATAAAATTGTCCAAGTCCGCTTCGCTTGAAATCCACACCTGTTTTCCTTGGTGAACTCCGCAGTAAATGGTGGCTTTTTCGGTTTTGCTGGACTCAACAAAGCTTGGGCCAATATTAGTAGCGTTGGGATAAAACAACGGATTGGTTGGAATCGGTTTCAGCGTGATTAACCCGTTGTTTGATTCGGTTGCGGGATTGCCCTTCTCGTCCTTTTCTGCTACCGGAGGATATTCATCTTTGAATGTTTCATAGGTTATGGCTCCGACCGCGTGACGATACAACGCCCGAAGGCGTCTTAGGTCGTCGGCATCACAAACGGGTGAAAGAGACCAATTTTCGGTCAATTGTCCCTGGAATTGGAGATCGGCCTCGCTTCCCAACCCGTGAAATGGAAACTTGAATGCCGGCTGAACTTGATTGGCAACCTGCACGCCGCCTCCCGTAATGCACACCTGAACCGGCACAGCCGAGGTGTCATCAAGAAACCGCCCCAAATTGTCAAGAATCTGCTCTTTCTCGATTGAGCGGAGTGTCGGAATTAGAGAACTTGTAGTTAACTTTAGCTGCGTCCCCACACACCCCGTCATCGTGAATAATATTAACAGTAAACTTAGCCCTGATTTATTCATATAAGCCTCTTTCCAACATGCGATTAATTCCAGTCGGAATTTGCCTGTTACCAATCCGCCATTATGACGTTCCACCGGGTAGCGTTAGATTGACTTCGGCTTTCACTTAATTGCATAAAACATTGTCAAACAGGGTATTTAGATGTCAATAAGAAAATTTTACCTCATCGTTAAAACACCCTTCTTCCCACCCATCGGAAACCTGGGCAGAGTGCAGCGGTGGGGCAGTTCGGTCGCGGCGGCTCTCAGTAACCGTGGTGGTTTTGGCTCCAAACTCTCAGTCATTTCCGGGTTGGGAGACGCGACCCATGAACAGAATGGAGCCGGTCGTCGAGTCACGGATCAGGAAAAGAAACGGGTGATCGGCCCGGAACTCCCGTGGCGGTTTCGCCGGGGGTGCAGGGCCAGTTTCCATCATCACAACGGCGGTGGCAGCGGCGGCTTCCGTTCCCTTCTCGTTCACGTCAATGTACGCTTTGTGCAGCACGGTGCCGATATACAGCCAGTGAGAATTGCCATCCATGCCTGAGAAGTCCGCCCTTTCGGGATCAAATGCGTCCTTCACACCCAACGCTGTGAGTGTCTTTGCCAGTGTGAAACCGCTGGACATTTTGAATTTCGGCAGCGCCACATCGACTTGCCCATTCCGCATCCCCGATGTCCAAACTGACAAGCTGGCTGCGGTCAGGCTGTTTTCCAATTGTCCAATTCCATCTCGACTTCGCGGCAGCAGGACGAGCATTTCAAGCTTTCGCCCTGCATACGGGAGGGCGAGGAGTTGCAACTGATCATTTTCGCCGTAGCTGAACTGGCCGCCTGTGTACATGAACGGTACGGTAACGGTTGTGTCTGGCTTGTTGTAGAATTTATCGGATTGCGTCGCAGATTCAGCAAACGGTGTCGCCCAAGTGCCATTGAAATAAATCGCGTTGACCAGCACCATGCGCGTCGATTCGTCGAGCACTCCCGGCCTAATGATCTCGGTGATCTTGTGCCGCGTTTTGTCGTCCACCCACTGGTTGATAGTCACCCGCGCCTGTTCGGCTTCCTGTTCGTAATTCAGCGGGGTGACCGTTGCGCCGTAATTCTTCCTGAGCAGGTTCAAGAATTCCTCCCGGAACGGGTACTTCTTCTGTGGCCAGAGTGAATTGGCGATGTTGAGTTCGTTGCTCCCTTGCGCTGCCTTCAAAGCCGTGTCGAGCCGACCAAAGAGGGCGTGCAGGTCGGTCTTGCTTTGCTCGAAATGGAGCGCCTGCTCCATCTGTTGGGCGGTTTGGCCGCGTGCCCCGGCATAGGTCATCGCCAGCGCCGACGAAATGCTGTACGGCGAAAGCGCCAGATTGCCCTTGGTTGACCGCAGCTTTCCATAAAGTTGGAGCGCAAACGCGGTGTTGCCTTCGACGAGTGTTTTTGTTTCCGTCCCTTCAGCGGAACGCGCCTGCAAAGCAACTGCCGCGATCACCACAACACAAATTCGAGCGAAGTTGCATTGCATGGTCGTTCCCCACAGCGTCTTCATGTTCATATCTCGTTAGACGTGAATTCTGGGACGGTGCTCCCTATGCAACCTGATGACCCCAACCTGTACCGTACGCGGGTGACATTTTCCGCCGCGACTGAGGCGAATGGCATGACCACTGTGGGCAAAGAACTCAAAGACCTGCCAGAGGAGTACATCTGGGCATCGTCACGGTTAAAACTCAAGGGGCGGTGGCTACAGTGGCTACGGCACAGCGTTAAGTATCGCACACCTGCCGCAGGGCGGCGGACCCATATTTTTACTTGATTTGGAACACTAAAAACGACAACTAAATCGGAAGTCGTGGCAATTTCTGCTGCCGCAGAAAGTTCACCGGCCAAGTTAACACAAAGAAGCGCGATAATAAAATGGCAACAAAACGTGTTTTTATAGCCTTAGCTGTGGAAGATGAACAATTCCACACTTATCTCGCAGCTCAAGTGAGGCTCGATAAATCTCCATTTGAATTTGTCGATATGTCTGTTAAGGAGCCGTGGGACGAAAAATGGAAGACAAACTGCCGCACGCGGGTCAAAGGTTGTGATGGCGTCTTTGCGTTAATTTCAAAGAACATCAAGAATGCAGAGGGGCAACTCTGGGAAATACAGTGTGCCTATGAGGAAGGAATTCCGGTAATGCTCATGTGGATTAACAATGAACGCCCGGCACTTCCAGCTTTATTGAAAGACAAGCGCATTAACACTTGGAATTGGAAAAACCTCAAAAATTTCATCGATAATCTTTGAACATTGGCTACAGCGCGGTTTAGACATTATGTTTCGTATCACCTGACTTCTGCCAGCAACAACTGGCGAAGCCAATAATGGTAAACACCAGCCAAACAAAGTATGACGGAAACCAGTCCGACCACCATTTGTCTGAAAAATACTGCTCCGATGCCTTCTTCAACACAAGCAACGCGACTAAATTCAAGGCTATCGTAATCGCCAGCCCAACCAACTCGATTATTTTGAATGATTCCATATTTTTGCGGGTGTGTGATGATGCCTAACGACCAAAACTGAGCCACGCTGCAACTGTGATGTCAACCGCGAAAGTAGAACGGAAGCGGCCAACCACTGAGGCTGGCTGGAAATCATTTCCTCGCCGTTACGATTTGGATGCGCTGACTTAAAGCGAATTTTTTCCTGCGGCTTTTGCCTTCTTCCAGCGTGCCCTGGCTGCCGCCGCAATTTTTGCCCTCGCCGCCACACTCATTTTGCGTCTGGCTTTCTTGACCGGCTTCGCGGCTGACTTCCGCCCCTTGACTTTCGCCCACCGCGCTCTGGCCGCTGCGGCAATTTTTCGCCTTCCTGCCGCGCTCATCCTCCGGCGTTGGTGCGGAGTGGCAGCGCCAACGGTGCTGCCCAACAGCCGGGTAATCTCCTTTTCCAGCGATTCGATTCTGTGTTTTAGGTCAGCCGCACGGTGCAACTGATTGGCAGATAAATTGATCATAATCAGGTCAGTGAATCTCTGCGTCCCTGCGAAGTCGAGTCTATCTATCGGTTGACTATTGGTCACACGTTAATCGTCACAGTTCGGCTTTCCCGCGTGACGCAGTGTACTTAAGCAGGCAACGGGTTGTTGTATGAAGCCAAAACAACGCCGCCGCCGATGCCTGTCCTGCAAACAATTGTTCTCCCCTGATCCCCGGAGCCGCTATCACCAGCGGTTCTGCTCGGATGTTGCCTGCCAAAAAGCCAGCAAAGCCTTGAGCCAGCAACGCTGGCTGGCCAGACCGGAAAATCACAAACACTGGTGCGGACCAGAGCACAGGGAACGGGTCCGTGCCTGGCGCAAAACACATCCGCAATACTGGAAACGGACGCCTCGACAAAAAGAACCTGCGTTACAAGAAGACTGTCTGGCCTAACTCATTGGCCGAAAGGCTGTTTGGCCCAACTTAACGGCGGCACCGTTACAAGATGACATGGCTGGTCCGACAGTGCTCTGGTAGTTCAGGGGCGTAATTCTTCCCGCTGGATGTCGGGAGGCATACTTAAATGTTATCAAACTTGATTTTGCATGAAGGAAAGGAACAAAAAACTAAGACGAACTCCTGTCGCTGCCTACGTCCGAATGTCCACTGGGCACCAACAGTGCTCCACTGGCAACCAAAAGGATGTCATCAGGGAATTCGCCAAACGCCGTGGGGTGCAGATCGTCAAAATGTATTCGGACGGGGACGGACCATGAGTGATGAAGGGATAGGACCGACTCAAATTCCCGCTGCTGTGTACGTCCGAATGTCCACGGAACACCAGCAATACTCCACTGCCAACCAGAAGGAGGTTATCCAGGAATACGCCAAGCACCATGGAATGATGAGCGTCAAGGAATACTCGGACGACGGCAAGAGCGGCCTGAACATCCAAGGACGCGACGCCCTGGCGCAGATGATTCAGGATGTCCAAAACGGCGCGGTAAACTTTTCGGCAATTCTGGTTTACGATGTCAGCCGGTGGGGACGATTTCAGGATGCCGATGAGAGCGCCTATTATGAATACATCTGCCGCAAGGCCGGGGTTGCGGTACACTACTGCGCTGAGCAGTTTGCAAATGACGGCAGTCCGGTCTCGACCATCGTCAAAGGCGTCAAGCGGGCCATGGCGGGTGAATACAGCCGCGAACTGTCAGCCAAAGTATTTCAGGGGGCTTGCACTTTGATAAAACTCGGATTCAAACAGGGTGGTACAGCCGGATTCGGCCTGCGCCGGATGCTGGTGGACCAAAACGGCCAGCAAAAGACCTTGCTCAAAATGGGGGAGCACAAAAGCATTCAGACCGACAGAGTAGTCCTGACTCCTGGCCCGGACGAAGAAATCAGAATAGTGCGGCGGATGTATCAGGCGTTCACTGACGAGGGGAAAATCGAATCCGAAATCGCGGCGGGGTTGAATGCCCAGGGCATTGTCACTGATTTTGGACGGCCATGGACCAGAGCCACCGTTCACGAAGTGCTGACCAATGAAAAATACATCGGCAACAACGTCTATCATCGCACGTCCTTCAAACTGAAACGCAAGCATGTGATCAACCCCCCGGAAAAATGGATTCGGGTTGCGGGCGCGTTCAAGGGCATCATCGATCCTGACCTGTTTTACAGGGCACAGGAAATTATATTGGCTCGCAGCCGGAAGCTGACGGATGATGAAATGCTGGAGAAACTGCGGGGACTCCTAAATCAGCGCGGGCGCATCAGCGGTATCCTGATTGACGAGATTGAGGACTTCCCATCCAGCGCCGCCTATCGACACCGGTTTGGCAGCCTGGTATCCGCCTACCGGTTGATCGGCTACGATCCTCAGATTGATTATAGCTTCATCGAAATCAACCGCAGGCTGCGGAAACAACACCCCGAAATCGTTGCCTCGGTGGTTCAGCAAGTCGAGGCTCTGGGCGCACTGGCGCTCTGGGATGACAAGTCTGAGCTGCTCCGCCTGAATCAGGAGCTGAATGTCTCCGTCGTGTTAAGCCGCCACATCACCACCAATATCGGTTCATCGCGGTGGGTAATCAGGCTGGATGCGGGCCTGAAACCAGACATCACCATCGCAGTTCGGATGGACGCCGCCAACGAAGGCATCCGTGATTATTATTTGCTTCCAGGCATTGATATGACCTGGGAAAACCTGCGCATTGCCGAGACTAACGGTGTTTACCTTGACGCCTACCGCTACGATACCCTGGATTATTTCCTGGGCATGGCCGAGCGGATCAAACTCCAGGAGGTTGCATGAAAGACGAAATCAAAATGATCCCCATCGACCGGATTCGTATCCTGAACTACAGGCATCGGGACCGGAAGAAATTCGAGCAGATTGTTCAGAGCATTAAAAACCTCGGCTTGAAAAAGCCGATCCAAGTCAGCCTGCGCTCGGCAAAGGAGGAGGCGGAAGGGCCAGGCTACGATCTGGTGTGCGGTCAGGGCCGAATCGAAGCCTTCATTGCACTCGGCTACAAGGAAATCCCGGCAATTATCGTCGAAGTGCCGAAGGAAGAACGCCTGCTCCGCAGTTTGGTCGAAAACATGGCGCGGCGTTATCCCAATCCATTCGATTTGATCCGGGAAATTGACCGGCTCAAAAAGCAGGGTTACTCCAATGCTGAAATCGGGACGAAACTGGATATGGCCCACACCACGGTCGGGGGCTATCTCGCCTTGAAAAGAGCCGGGGAGGAGCGCCTGCTTGAGGCGGCCATCAACGGCAGAATTCCACTGACCGTGGCGATGGACATCGCCAAAACGGATGGCGCGGAAACACAGCGCGAATTGCTCAAGGCTTACGAGGCCAAGCAGCTCAACTATGTTTCCATCCGAACCGTGAAGCGCCTGCTGGAACAGCGCCGTTTTTTGGGCAAGCAGCTTGGCCGGATTGGTGGTGCAGCGAAAAAAAGCCGAACCAGCGCCGAAAACTTGGTGGCTGCGTACCGGCGCGAAAGCCAGCGCCAAAAACTGTTGATACGGAAGGCCAGGATTTGTGATGCGAAGCTGGTTTTCATCGTGACGGCTTTTGGCAAGCTCCTGGCCGACGAGAATTTTGTAAACCTTTTGCGGGCCGAATCCCTCTCCACCATGCCAAAGTATCTGTGGGACAAGCTTGCGCTTAAACAGAAGGAGGCGGCATGAGCGAGATCAAACTCGGATTCGAGATGCGTAAAATCCGGCTGTCGCTGGATATGATCCTGCCGGTGCGCCAGATCAAGGACCCGGAGAAGCATGTGGAACGCTATAAAACCATCCGGGCTTCACTCAAAGAAATCGGACTGGTCGAACCATTAGTGGTCTATCCACAAAAGGGCGGGCCGGGAAAATATCTGCTGCTGGACGGTCATCTCCGCTATTTTGCGCTGAAGGAACTGGGGCAAACCGCCGCCGATTGCCTCATCGCCACCGACGACGAGTGTTTCACCTACAATGCCCGCATCAGTCGGCTGGCTCCCATTCAGGAACACAAGATGATCGTAAAAGCGGTCAACAACGGAGTCAGCCCGGAGCGAATCGCGGCGGCTCTGAATATGCCGGTTCGGATTGTGCGTGCTTCCATGAACCTGCTGGATGGAATTCACGAGGGGGCCGCTGACCTGCTAAAGGACAAAAACATGTCACCGAAGACCATCCGCCTGCTAAAAAAGGTCAAAGAGGTCCGGCAGATCGAAATTGCAGAGCTGATGGTGAACTACAACAATTTCACACTCGGTTACGTCGAGGCGCTGATTTTGGGAACGCCAAAGGACCAACAGGCAAATCCAGACGAGCCAAAGAAAAAGACCGGGTTGTCGGCGGAAACCATCGCCCGTATGGAGCAGGAAATGGAAACCTTGGAGCAGGACCTTAAAGGGGTCGAAGAAACCTATGGGGAAAACATGCTGAATCTGACCCTGGCCCGTGGCTACATCAAGAAGCTCCTGGAAAATGCCAAAGTTGTCAGGTATTTGAATGCGAATTACCATGATATTTGCGCTGAATTTGAGTCGATCACTGCCGCTGAAACGCTGTGAATGGTTCGATCAATACTAATTCAAAATGCACTAATTCAGGGCCACCGCCGAGCGAGACGACAACATGTGATAACTTTTATAAAAAGTTGACGTTCAGCAAACTGAATGTATAATACACTGGAATGATAGAATTGGGTTTGTTGGGGTTGTCCCCTCAAGTCGAATGAGTCCAAGGACACGAGTTCAACTCTCGTGGAGTCCAATACCAAAATTAGTCAGAGTAAATCGGTAGAGTTTTCTCTACTGTCGGAAAAAGAAGAAACAACCTCAACGAAAGGAAAAGTTATGGAAAATAAACGTCAATCGAAAATGAACCTCGTTCTGTCAGTCAAAAACACGATTCTCATCACGGGAATCACTTGTTTAGTATTGAGTGGTATTGGATGTCGGTCGGTCACCCCTTCGACTTGAGAGGACACCCTTTTTATTTCAATTAGGGACCAGCACTGCTTGCTCGCTATTATGCTGCGAGGTTTGCCAACGGGGGCCGAGCAACATGTGGCGGAGCGATCCCGCACCAAGCTGCCGGGGCGAACTTTTTTGACAAAGAAAGCCGAGACGGCGTGGTGGGACACAAAACCCACCCAAACCAAGCAGAATAGGCAGCCAGCCTGGGTGTCACACCAAACCACCGTTTGTGAGACACCTTCGGACTGCCGACTCCGGGAGTAGCGGGTCTCGCAGTTAAGTGCCCGGCAGCTGCTGTAGATACGATATGATCTTCATCGACCCGTGCTATCGTCCGGCTCCGGCGCTGCCGGTGCTTCCACCCGTCAAACCGGTCCAATTTGACCCTGCATTCCCGCTCGACCGTCAAATTGTAAACTTCTTACGTGATCAGCCAGAAGCCGTCCCAACCTGGGCGATGGTCAACGGTGTCGCCGCCGCCCTCAACCCGCCGAACCGCTCTGAAAGCCGAGAGCTGAAAAAACAAATTCTCTCACGGATAACTCGACTGGTTCACCTTCGGTACATTAGACGGGTTGGCAGGAATTATCTGGCCTTGCGTTGATCCAACATCCTTGATTATCAGAATCACAAGCGGCGGCAGTGCGTTTTGTGCTGCCACTATCGAAAATCACCGTGTCCACCTATAGTCCGTTCTTGCACAACAAGAAACCGGCGCATTCCCCCCAGAGGAACAGGTTCCGACCTTGTTGCGGTGGCTTGGGCCACGACGCTGGCGTTGTGAATGGTAAGTAAGACATGAATCTGAGCACAAACAACTCTGTAAACAACCTCCCCAACTCAATCCGCTGCTGCCCGTTCTGCTCGGCATCGTGCCATGTAACGTTTGAAGGCATCAACCCCTTGCTTTTTGGCGTTCAATGCCGTTCCTGCGGAGCCTGCATCCCGGCAAGCCACACCGAATATCATGATGCTGTACGGGCGTGGAACCGGCGCAGCGGCTTGGCCATGCTCGGCGGCAGGGCCACTCGTGGCATTCGATCACGCCACAAATTGGCGGCGGCCAAACGAAATCTGAGGAAAGCCCGCCAAACCCGCCAATTGAACCGGCTCCGGCAGGCGGAAGAAGTCATTTACGCTAGACTACGACCGTACCGGCAGCAAGAAACGGCCATGATTGAGGCAGCGGTCGCCAAATCAAGGGCCGAGCTGGCTATTCTGGAACCGCGAATCCGCCAGTACCCGGATTTGAGCGAACTATTGGATTGGCTGAAGCAACAATGGGAGGAGGCAGAAGGCGATGATCAGCATTGCAACGATTCCCCCCAACCTCAGCCTCAGAATTCGGTTCTATCTGGAAAACAAAATGGACTCGACGAGCCTTGAAATCAAAATCCCGGCAGCCATCGCCGCCCTGCCGTTGGCCATCGGCGGAAAAGTTGTGCTGGCGCACATCGCCAAATTCCCCGGCTGCTCCAATGCCCGGTTGGCCAAACTGATCGGTGGTACGTGCCGGGGAGTTGAAAACCTTTTGCGCCGCCTGCGCCGCCAAGGATACATCGAGCAAACCGGCAAAGGCCGTGCGCGTCGGCATCGGTTGCTGTTTCCCGTGGAACACCACACTTTAGGTGGCGATGGAGAAATTGTTGGGTCAGACGTGAAATCCCACACTTCAGGTGGGGACCAGCCGGGCGGTGGGGTCAGCGTTCAACCGCAGGGCGATTTTCCGGCCCTTAAAGGGGAACTGTCGTGGGAAGAAGACCTTGACCAGACATTGGCCATGATCGACGAGCTGTGCGTCCACCAGGACCCCTTCCCTGAAGCAATCGTCAATCTCTATGGAAGGATTTTGAAGCGCCTGTCGGAGGAAGCCCCGGAATGCCCGGCCAAAGACGCCATGGTTCAGGAATTGACAATGCGCAGGGATGGTTTTGTTGCCATTTCGGTTGCACAACACCTGCCCCAGAAGTATCACCGTCAGGCCGCCCAGTTGATCCACAACGCCACGCCTGAAAAGCTGGCGGCATTCCGGCAGCGTGTGGAGGCTGGTCAACTGGATCACAAGACTCCATTGATGCTCACCGCTTTTGCCAACGAGGTTGGCGTAGCCGTGAGTTAATCGTCGGATGCGCCTGCGCCGGGTTCGCTGTTGTTGGTATCGCCGTAACGGCGCTTTCATCTTGCTGGCCGACCCGTTCCTTGATGTTCTATCGGCATGGGTCAGGAACAGAAACCGGTACCGCTGGTGCTCAAGCGCGGAGAGGCCAACCAGTCGGTTGTGACCGGGAATAACGCAGCGTGGCTGTGTCCCTGCGGTCGGGATTTGCCGCTGACCGGACCTACGAGTATATCCGGCAGCATTATTGAGCCGCCCCACCTTGTTTATGGATGAACCGTCCCTCCCGACGCTCAAAAAACTCTTCGCCCTGTCAGGCAATAGGTGTGCCTTTCCCCAGTGCGGTCTCCCCATCGTCGAGGATTCAGGTGTTGTCACCGGCATTGTCTGCCACATCAAGGCACGGAGCAAGGGAGGCCCACGTTACGACCCTAAGCAGGCCCCTGAAGAACGGCATGGCTATGCGAACCTGATCTTGATGTGCGCCAGGCACAGCAAGCTTATTGATTCCGACCCAAAGACCTACATGGTTGAGCAGCTACTTCAGATGAAGGAGGATCAGGAGAAAAACGGCTCCATCGACCTTTCACAATCGGACGCCCAAAAGGCGGAAGCTCTCCTGAAAGATTACCGGGCCGTTTATATCACTGCGGGAGGGCATGTCATGCTGAACAGCCCAGGATCAGTTCAGGCCGTCAACGTGACGATCCGCCAATCCAGGGGAAAACCGAAGTTTCTTCCCGCTGAGGGCAGTCTTGGCGCAGACCTCATTCGCCGCAACTATATCAAGCATCTGATCGACCGTTACAACGATTTTGCGAGCAAACAAGCGGGACGTACCAACTTTTCATTTGCTGCCATTTACGGGACCATCAAGAAGCAATTCAAGGCGGATTGGGAACGGATACCCATCGCCCGTTTTGACGAGCTGGTTGATCTCCTCCAGCGCAGAATTGACCGGACCCAACTTGGGAGTATCAACCGTGGCAAGGGCATCAAGAATTACTCACCTTTCAGTGAGTTCATCAAAGGCCACAAAGGGGAGAACAATACGGAACCGGGTAAACGCTGATCCGATTGACATTCATCCCTTCCCTCGTAAAGCCGGACCTACTTGTCCGTCGCTTCCCTGCCCGCGTATTTCTTTGCGGCGGTGTTAACCCGGATCGTTTCGCCTTTGCCGACCGGATTCAGAAAAATCCCAATTAGGTCATTGTTCTGACTGAATTACAATGCCATGTATCCAGTAGTGCGTTGTGCCATGCGCGTCGTAGGTCCATTGCAGTGTGTTCTGTCCCGCGTGAGCAAAGATTAACCACCGATCTGTCGGCATGTCATGAACTCCGGGATGATGCGCCGCAGGATCGTAGCCCTGCACAACTGTTTTTGAATTCACCTGAATCGTAACCGGCGAATAACCGGGTCGGTGGAGTAGATCATTATAGGATGAACCGTGTGTGACGACCAAGTCGTACTGTCCGTCCGTTGGCACAGTGAAAGTGCCAGTGAACCCTCCGCCCGGAGCAGTAATGCGCCAAGTACCTCCGAACATGCTTGGAAATGTATTGTTGTAAGAGAAATTGGAAGTGGGGGTGATGCTCATATGGCTGCACTGAATTTCAGGATTAGAGAAAATGGAGAAGACTGCACGTGATACGATATTCTGTAAATGGAACCCATCCGGTTTTTTATCAACAGCTTCCGGCGGATTCCGAGTCGGTTCATTCGTATATGCAAAGACCCTCCCTCTCTCGCCTACATTCTTCAAATTCTGAAGCCAGTCTCGAAATTCTGGCCAGTCTCCAATCGCATTCAAAATCATTGCTACCAAGCAAACCCAAAATGTTCCCATTATAGCCCAATGGACACCACCGGGCTTTTCTTTTATCGGAGGTGGTGTTGGATAAGGGCCATTTCCCATGGCAGTACGGTCTAACGTTTTTTTCTGTTTTGGCAACAATTTTTGCGACAATTGAGACTCGAACGGTGGTCTTCATCGTTTGTCACCTTTCGCTTGGCTCTCAAAGATTTAATGAAATAAAAAAGAGGTGATTCCCTGAAAGGGAAATCACCCCAATGATTCGATGTTTTTTATTCCCTCTCACACGTATTCAATCAAGCGGTGCTGTATCGTCAGCGAGTTCAACGCGTAACGGTTGTTTGGAATCCCCCGGCACCGGATACCATGAACTCGCCCCTGTCAAAATGAAGGCGTAAACCGGCGTTGGCTCAAGGGCGGCGTTAGCCGTCGTGGAGTTTTGCATTGCACTTGTCCTGTGCGAGGGCTGGTCGTTCGATGATGGTTGTCAGTCCAGTCAGCGATCAGCACGACCAGCCAAATGCGGCCTGATTTCGTGGGCGGCAGCATCATCTCCAACAGTCTATCATGGCTGCATTTCCTGATCAGTTGAAAACGCGGTTTTAGCAATGAACTCTGTTGCCGCCCTATTCAGTTACCCAGGCGGCCAGCCAGCCTTACGCCGATGGTGGTTCGGCGTCAAACGGCATCCCGAAATACTCGAACACGGCCCTGCTTCGGTCGTAGATCATCCGTTCGGGCATTTCCGCCCGCTCGCACATGACGTTCATCGGACCAAAGTCGTCGCTGACGAAGTGAAGCAGTTCGAGTGGCTTGTATTCCACGGCGACGTTCGGTTTGCCGTCCACCTTGATGGCCGCAACCGAAGGCAGGCAGCACATCACCATCATCTTCAGCGCCTCGGTGTGCAGATTGCAAAAGTAGAGCCAGTAAGGCCACGCCTGGTGGAACGCCGTATAGAACCGGCGAATTTCCGGGATGGTATGAACCTCGCGGGTATCATCGTCGTAGCCGTCAACGACAAAGATCGTCCTGTCCATCATTTCCCGCAACCGCCTGCCGGTGGGCAGTTTGTCCGGCGCATACAGGTCCAGAAAATGGCTGAAGCCACACCGCTCCACTTTCGGGCGGCAGAATTGATAATAGATGATGTCGTCGCCCATGTCTTCGTGATTGTAACGCTCACGCTGGTTCCAAGCGATTCGATTCACTCTGCGCGTTGATTTGGGGTCTAACCAGCTTGGTTGGCATCATCTGTGCGGCTGTTGCGAGGCATTATGGCAAGACGAAGAAATGATGATGATTGGATTGGGCCAGTCGCCCAGTTAGTCGGCTTGGTTGTGCTTCTCAGTCTGATTTCTCCGCAGGTGAGACAGACGATTTCGGCCATCGGCGTCATTGCCATCTGCTTTCTGGGCCTGGTCGTGATCGGTTTCATCGGGTTTGGGATTTACAGATTCGCCAGCCGGTCGCAGCGGGCGGTGGCCGTCGAGCGCAACGTTGACAGGATGCGCTTGGATGTGGATGTGAAGGACACGCCAAAGCCGCCGCTCACTACTGCCGACCTGATCGGGCAAATGCGAGCCATAGATTGGTTTCAATTTGAAAAGCTGGTTGCCCTGGTTTATCGCAAGTTGGGCTACACGGTCACACGCTTGGGCGGGGCGAATCCTGACGGCGGGATTGACCTGGTGGTTGAAAAGGACAACCAACGCTTGGCCGTGCAGTGCAAGCACTGGAAAACGTGGAACGTCGGCGTCAAGGCAGTGCGCGAGTTTTTGGGTGCGCTGACCGACGCCGGAATCCGGCAGGGTATTTTCATCACGCTCAGCGGCTACACTGGCGAAGCGAAGCAATTGGCCGAAAAGCACGGCATTGAAATTGTAAACGAAAACGGGCTGGCCAAGATGATAGATGGCAGGGGCGCTCGGCCCGATCCTGAAGTGTTGGCGATTCTGAAGGACACCCGAAAGTTCTGTCCCAGATGCGAGAATGAGATGGTGCTGCGGACGGCGACCAGGGGTTTGGGTGCTGGTCAAAAGTTTTGGGGTTGCTCGACTTATCCGAAATGCGGGTTCACGATGCCGGTATGAGCAGAGGACATCCACACTGCCAACCACTGAATCCTATAGGTTTGAATGCTGCGATTGGTTTATAAACTTCCAGAGATCGACCTTGGATTTTGGCTTCGATGGAATGACACGCAGCGGGACAGCGATGGTGATTTGAGCCTGTTCGGACAGGCCGATCTGGTGCAAATGTCGTATCATCGCAGCAGTAGTTTTCCCATTTGCAAATACGTCATCAACGAGCAATGCACTGTTGCAGCGTGAGACATCAGGATGTTCGACAATCTTCATGCCTGCATACACACTGTCCACAGTGCTTGATTCAACTCCGGCGTCTGTCTTTCGGCTGGCGTCACAATCCTTTAAGAAAGCAGCTTCAGGGCGGTCAGAACGAAGCTCCCTTGCAGCAGCTCCGAACACTTCCGAATGGGTCATCCTTGCTTCAGCATCATAGCACGACGGGGCCACAGCCAATAAATCCCACTTCTCGTTGCGCAGGCAGGCTTTGAACTGGGCCAGACGATTGACCAAACCGTGCTCGTAGTTCGCCATCGCCTCGTTTACCGTCCGTTCCATCAATATCTTCCTGCGCTTTCGGAATTGGAGATAACGTAGATCGGGTGCGCAAAGATCGTCACCGTTATAAGTCTCCATCCACTTGAGCACGACTACCAGTTCGGGCTTCGACGTGGGAATACCAAGGCGCTCGACCTCAAAGCAGGGGGCCTGTGAGTGATCCGTCTGACTGGATGATGATTCTTCCATGCCGTTGATTCCCCTTTGTGAATAGCACTATGAAGTTTTGACCAGCAGCCAGATTTCAGAGATGAGTAACCCCGTCCACAAATAAACCCTTAACGCATCCGATTTGGTAGCCGCCTGCCGGTGAACATTGGATTGGACATATACCCAAACCGCCTGAATCAATTCGACCAGCGCATCGCTGACATCAGCGCGTTCTCTGACCAATTGCTTGAGAATCCCTTTCGTGTCGCCTTGCTTTAATTCAGACAGAGGGATCACCCTTTGCTGGCTCTGTAATTCACGAACGAAAGTTCCTAGTGTTTCACGACAGGACGCCGCTACATGAAACCAACTGCCGCTATCCTCGGACTGGCCGCAGTATTCGCCAATTTTCTTCAATGATTCTGCTGTGGCTGGAAAGGCCGATTGAAAGGCCGGATCATTGAGCAATCCGAAACGCAATTCAGCAACATTTTCGACGGTCACGCTGTCGCCTAAATTTTCCAAGCCGGTTTCCACATGGTCGAGGAATGGATTGATGTAACACGTCATAGTTTCGTCGACGTAATCTTGGGCGTTTCCGCCTCCATACGTCGGACTGATGCCTAGTTTTATGGCGGAACCGTGAAGGCTCATCCCGTTCTTCGCCATGTCCAACAGATGCAAGCCCACCGCAGCAATCTCGTCTTGGGTGGACGCTTTTGGGCGAAACCCGTGAGGACTAAAGAGTTTGCTGACATCAACCGCGCTTCGCAATTCGAGGATCATCCGGTTGATTTCCGGTTGTGCTTCGAGCCACACCAATAAATCGCTTAACCGGCCTCTGTCGTCACCATAACGAATCGTCGAAAGGTGTTCCCTTCTTTTGTGGAATTCATCAAGGACAATTTTCATTGATTATTCTAGCTTCACATCAGATGTAATGCCTGAATGGCAGCGGCGCTTTAGGAACGGCTGGTCCGCTAATCAGAACTTCGCCGACCGCATCAGCGAATTTCAAAGTGACCGGCACGCCATCGGCAAATCTACATGAATTATAATTCAACTTGGTGAGTGCAAGCACGTCTTGGAGGACGGTTTCGATAGGAGCCTCGCCTCGGCAGACCTCGACAAACAATGGTGACGGCACTTCTTTACCGGGATAAGTTTGAAGTCGCGGAGTGAAACCTCGTGACCACAAATAGGCAGACCGTTCATCTTGAACCCAAGCAACACCCCTCATTATTGGCATTGAACCTTGTTCACGATAAAGCCGGAAGGCGTCAGCGTCGTCAATTTTTACACCAACGATTTTTGTGCGTTTCCCGGCTGCCTCTAAAAAGCCATTCCATTCAGGTTCTTCAAACCGAACTCTCCCATGCACAAAAAGTTCTTCAGGAAAATTCCTTTCGTGCTTCGCCCGGTATGATTCAACGGCTTGCGTCAACAATTCATAGGCGGCATGAGTTGTCAGATGGAAGTGTCCGCGTTTTCCAGTCATCCACGGGCCGACGTTGCCCTTGAAGACCACGCCGTCACCGGAATCAAGGAACATTTGTGCAGCACAACACGCCGCCTGTGGATCGGCATTTTTTTCATCACGCTTGTAGGCAAGTCCGACATAACAAACCCCTTTTCTCACGCCATTCAATTTCCACGGTCGTCCTCCTATTTTGTAGTAAATGGCTGAACCGAGATTCCACGCGATTTCCGATTGTAACTTTGTGAGACAACGATTGAGCATGGAGGCGGACAGCAGAATTTCTTGCGCTTGTGGTTTATCTGCCAATCGTTTATGGCCTGAATGAGTTCTTTCGTGAACATCTGTCGTGATGGGGATGCTCGCACCTAACGCCGAAACCGAACCACACCGATCCGATGACTCAGGACAATCCGCGACATCCCGTAAAATCTCTGCAACTACAGCGTCTTTTTGCCTGCCGCTTTTGCCTTCTTCCAGCGTGCCCTGGCTGCCGCCGCAATTTTTGCCCTCGCCGCCGCACTCATTTTGCGCCGGGCTTTCTTGACCGGCTTGGCGGCTGACTTCCACCCTTTGACTTTCGCCCATCGCGCTCTGGCCGCTGCGGCAATCTTTCGCCTTCCTGCCGCGCTCATCTTTCGGCGCTTACGGGGCGCGGCAGCGCCAGCGGCGCTGGTCAACAGCCGGGCAAGCTGCTTTTGCAGTGATTCGATCTTGTGTTTGATACTTGCCGCACGGCGCAATTGACTGGCAGATAGATTCGTCATAGTTGCGCCAGTGAATCCCCGCGCCCGTGTGAAGTCAAGCCTGTCGGTTTCCGCCGTGGCCGAGGAAGCGTTGCGGGAGGGCAAGCAGTTTCGCCTTTCTCTTTCCGATGGCCGGATCATACAGTTCCGTGTTGGAAAGATGGGTGCCATTGTAAAGCCCCCCTGCGACAATAATTTGTCCATCGGGCAGCAACCTTGCCGTGTGGTTTTCACGTGCGGCGGCTAACCGGAGGTTGATTCACGACTTGATATTGCTGCGGTACCGGCCCAATTTCGGCCCGCAGGTATATGATCGCACCATTGGCTTGGATAAAAGATTTCGTAACGCTCGCTTTGGATGCAGTAGAGCAAAGAATCCCATTCCGCATCCTAATCACCAAAGGATTGGAAAGGACTGAGGCGCGGAGGGAGCGTCGCCAAGTTTGAGAGTGTGATCGCGCCGAACGTCCTTTCCATCCGTTGTTGAACCAGCCCGTCCAATTGTGAAACCTAAAAAAGCCCCCTTAAACCCCCTGTAAAAAACGCGGATTGCTTTTAACACATTCCTGCCTGTTTGGCCAGTGGTTTCTGATCCACCGGCAAAAACACCAAAAGCACGGGAGCTTGTGGCCCATGTGCGGAGGGATACTCGAATTGGCGAGTAGGCGCAAGCTGCCCGTCAGGCCCGCCGCGCAGCGGCTGGGTTCAACCAGCGGCGTCACAGACCCAAGTCATCGCGGGCATATTTTTCGTGTCACGCTCATCAACCAAACGAAAAATTTGCCACTTTTCGTTCGTGAGGTTCGGATTCATTACGGGTGCAGATTTTACAGCCATGCTTTCGTCCTACTGCCTTGGAAAACGGTCGAGATTGCGCCCAAATCACCGTATGATTTTTTCCTGTCCAGCGCGAATCCCGAAACCCAAATCAAAAGAATTAGCCTCCACAAAACACCGCCCAAGTTCGATGCTGGCGCTTATCCAACGTTCGCCAGTGGTGCAGACCTTTTCAAGGCCATAGCCAATGGCGATAAGCGCGATTCTTGGATTGAGGTTGATTTTAACGAATTTGTCGGCAGGCGATTCCGTAGAGGCCATATTAAGCGGTTGTTTGCTGCGATTATTTCGCAAGGCCCCCGGTATTGAACCTATGAACCTGGCACCTAACCCATCACCGGAGCAAGCGTGAACAAATACGGACACGCGGTCGAAAAGCTAACCATCGTCCTGAAATGTTTGGCGACACATCCGGGAGACGCACGACAGCGCGTCGTGTCAGCATATTTGTTGTGCGATCATTTAAGGGCTGAGGAGTTGCCTGAAAACTGTCGGAGGGACTGGGAGTGGATTCAGAAGGAGATCACGAAACGGGGACCCCTCACCGATTTCAAAGGCAAAATATGGAGGGGAAGTGCCGATAACACCATGAGGAGCGCGAGGAATTCCACGGCGGTAAAGATTGCCAAGAAATTTTATGAGCTTTATTGGGCGGTCAGTGAAAACACGCCGTTCGCCTGACCATCAATGGAGCCAACGCCAGTCGGCGCATTCAGTGCCGCTTCACGGGCTACAGTTAATCCTTGGAATACGCTTTGAAAAAGGCGGCCAGCGCGATGACCATCGTCAGAGTTCCAAGCGCACACAGACCGTCTATCGTCGTTTCCCGGCTGGCATAATCCGCAAGGTAGGTGAGGAAAATCCCAATGGCGATCATGGAGCCGAGCAGGTACAAGTGCCGTCGCTTGAGCTTGAATTTAGATTTTGAAACCCCACCGGTTGGAGTAGGTACGGCGTCATTCATACGATTTCCTTTCCCTATGGTTTAACGTAGCCCGCTGCTGGTGGCGGTCAACTTGGTTTTGTTTACATTTCCGCCCCATGCAGTTTTTTTGTTGTCGTTCATCATTTGGTTCTCCGAAAATCTGTGATCCGTTCTGGGATCAGCCTGTTTGGTGCAAGAAAAAATGCGCAGGCCGTCAGCGCATGGCAGCCGAGATGCACGATCCACAGCAGCCGTTCATGCCTGCCATCGAAGCTGACCGTGATGCGATAAAATCGCAGCCACCGCTGGTCCGGCTTCAGTTCCACGGCGTCCTGAACGATCTGACGCAAATACCGCCACCAGCGGTCTCCGGTTTCAGCTTCCGGGTTCAAAAATGCCGCGTCGTCAATAATGGGAACGTGATAGACTGCGTGGACCTGTGCTGATCCATCACCGGGCCACCACATCCAGTGATGGACCTGATCGCTCGTTTTGTTCGGGTTGCATTGCACGAGCATCCGGCAGCGTGCCAAGTGGGGCAGGAAGTTTGTAAAATGTCCCCGCAAATCCGGGAAATCGGGTCGCAGGTTGGGATTGAACCAAAAGCCTGCCCGCCGCATCGAGCAAATGAGTTCCTGAAGCGGAATCCCTGGAAGCGTTAGAATGCGTCCTTCATCTTCAGGCGTGGGAGGCTGCTGGTCATCAGGTTCATCGTCGAGGCAAACAACGTCTTTCAAGTCCAGATCAAGCCCGTCATCTTTACTGGTATCATGGCTGCGGAGGTCCGGCCTTTCGGATGGCTTCTTTGATTCCGAGGCAGACGATCCTGTGCGGCGGTTTTGCTTTTTGTTTTTCATGGCAGTGATTCCGGTTTTCTGGTCATTGATTTGCCATGTCACAGCCGGATATGTAGGCAATAAAGCCAATAAGAAATACGAGGATAATAACTGCCAGCAAAATCATGTCTGTATTCCATCCCCGTAACGTTTCCTCTGCCTTGGCAGCATCAAGACGCCGCTGCCATTCCTGCTCTGACAGCCCTGCCGGGGGCGGGGTTGGCCATTCTGGACACTTCCAAGCAACATCGTTCATCGGCGGGACATAACCACAGTGCGGACACTTCATTGCCGTGGCAGATACGTCTTTCCGGCATTCAGGACATTTAACCAAAGCCATAACCAAGCCGGGCTGTTAAGCGGTTCGTAATTTTTCAGTTCAAAGAGAAGCCAACGCTCGATCTTTGCACCGGCTCTGTCAGGAGTCAATACTATAGTATGTAGTCGCCAAACCCCAATCCGGCACAATGTAACGGATGCGGAATGTGGCCATGTCCTCAGCCTTTGCCTCGGTGGTAAGGAAACACCGACAAGCCAAAGGCATGTCCCAGGAACTCTTGGCCGAAAAGGCCGACATTCATCCGATTTACGTCGGCATGATTGAACGGTCGCTGCGCAATCCGAGCCTTAATGCCGCAAAGTCCATCGCCGAGGCGCTCGGCTTGACGCTGACGCAAATGATTTCCGAGGCCGAACGACTCCCGAAAAGGAAGTGATCGAGTTGGGCATTGTTCAGAGATGTTATCTCATAGCGGATGGTCAGCACGTCGGGGTGCGCCCGCAACTGCGGCGTAATCTTCTCCAATTCCTCGTTGGCCTCCTGAAAATTACCCAACCCAATCCAGCCCAATGCAGCCCGCAAGTGGTGGTTGTCGGGTGGTTCGAGCGGTTTCATACGGCGATTTTAACTCGGCTGGATGCACTCCGGCACGTCATTTTTCGGGTTGTTCACCAGCGGGGAAACGCGGCAACTCTTCATGTCGTCTGCCGGATACCTGCCAGCCAGCAAATGAACTTTTGGCTGACAACCCATGTCAAAGCCTTGTGGTCGGGAACGGTTCGAGCCACATTTGACAGTCGAAGCCGTTCACGCGAGAGTGCCTTGTAATGGGGTGAATTATGAAAGCGCGGAATTTCCCCAAAATGCTGGCGGTTGCAGCGGCGGCAGGTCTGGCTTTGGCGGCGTCAAGGGCACTGGCACAGGATTCATCTGCTCCAAACCCGGTGCAACCGGCAGCGGTCAACGCGCCCGTGCCGCAACTGGCTTACGGCGTGGCGCAAATCGTGAAATTGGCACAGGCCAAAGTCAGCGATGACACGATTATTGCTTACATCGAGAGGTCCGGGAACAGCTATGGTTTGAACGCGGATCAGATCATTTACCTGCGGCAACAGGGCGTTTCCGATGCAGTCATCACGGCCATGTTGAACCAGCCGAAGCCGGGGGTTGCCCCGGCAACGGTGCCCATGCCGACAACCCCCGCGCCCCAACCAGTGGCTACGGCGGCCTACGCGCAACCTGCGGAACCTTATGTCGGAACCGAGCCGACGACGTATTACGATTACGAGCCATATTACTATCCGGTTTATAGTTCTTCTTACTGGCCTTGTCCGGTGGTTGTATCCTACGGTTGGGGCGGACACTGGTATCGAGGTTGGCATGGTGGCGGTTATTATCGCGGCGGCGGCACTTGGCGTGGTGGGAGTGCTTGGCATGGCGGAGGCGGCTGGCATGGAGGGGGCGTCGTGCATGGCGGTGGCGGTGGCTGGCATGGGGGCGGACACGCAGGCGGGCGGCGCTAGTCATGGCGGGGATGGGTGGACGAAATCCGCTCGGCTCTGGAGAATTTAATTTAGGCACGCCGGAGTTCATTTCAAATCGGCAGGAAACAACAATTCAGTCCGGGATGCCTGCATTTGGACGGGCGGCGATGATGGCCGACGTGGAGGAGCTTCAGGAATTTATGGCAAACCGGAGGGAGAGGCCAGAGCAGACCGGCCAGATTAAGTTATTGTGAGGTATTTCCAGCGTAGGAGCCATTGCCGGTTGGCGCTTTTCAGTTTCGCCTTCGTGGTTGACATCACGAGTCCAGCGTGGCTCAGTTTTTGGCCGTTAGGCGACCTCACGGTGTGATTACAAAAATCGCGCATTTCACTTGTCCGGTTGTAAACCAGCGCGTCGAGTTGGAGATGATTTACTCGCAGGTGCGAGGATATGGGGACATCCACACGGGTTACGGCCCTTGCTCACATCAGCTTGAATGTGCAGTCGCAACCGATCCCGCAAACGGCACACAATTTGATTGGTCTGTTTGCCCTTACGTTTCCCAACGACTATCGTGGCCGGAGGATACACGTATTGTTTGAGATGTTTCCTGATGGCCGCCAAAATGAATCGGAGCAGTAAGCTGACGCCCAACACATCAGCGGAGCCAGCGCCGGTTCGCGGTCGGTTCCGCATTCGCGGTTGACATCATGGTTCTGGCGTGGTTCGGTTCTTGTCCGTTAGGCCGCGTCGCCAGCTCAGTACATGGGCCAAGCCAACAACCGAACATGAAACAATCCGCACGTAATGGTGTACGCTGGCTTGTGCCATTTCTCCTGTGCCTCACCGCGAGCCTTGACGCGCACGCGGGCGATAACATCCAGACGGCGGGCGATATTTTGCAGTATGTCTTACCGGCAACCGCTGGCGGACTGACATTGGGCTACCAAGACTACAAAGGCACGCTCCAGTTCGGGGAGTCAGCCGCGCTCACACTCGGTGTTACCTACAGCCTCAAATACGCTGTTGATGAACGGCGACCTAACGGCGGCAGCCAATCCTTTCCATCGGCACATAGTTCGATTTCATTTTCCGCCGCTGAGTTTATGCGCAAGCGTTACGGCTGGAAGTATGGCGTCCCGGCTTACGCGGCGGCGTCCTTTGTCGCGTACAGCCGTGTGGAGGCCCGCGAGCATTATGCCCACGACGTAGTCGCTGGCGCTGCCATCGGCATTGTCAGCAGCTACATTTTCACTAGACCATACAAAGGATGGCACGTTCAAGCGGAAGCAAGTGACAAGTATTGCGGCATCAGTCTGAGTCGCTCGTGGTAGAAGGACAGAGGTGAGAATTACGCGGCCTGGCAAAATCGCTGGAGCCAACGCCGGTTGGGCCTTCAGTTCGTACGAAGACAAAACCGGGTCCCCCATTGGAACGGCGTTTGCTGCAAACTGAGTCGCTTGCCGGAAAACGTCGCTGTCTGTTTCGGTATCCGGCACAGGGGTTTTGCCCGTGGCGCAATTTGGACAGCGCCCCCAAAGTTGGTTGCTCCACCCTTCTGAGCGCCTGGGTGAAGGCGTGAAAACCCCGTCACCAAGGGGCCGGATGAAAGTCCGGCCCCTGTTTTTGGGAGATTACCCGATTGGAACGCATGATGGCTCGCCATCCATAAAACCCGCATGAGTTGGCGTTTGCTGTTGGCATAGGAAAGGCTGCATTGAAACAACGTGGTTGACCGTCCGTTTGAAACATTCTGTGGAATGATTGACGGCCTTCCACCGAAGGCGGTGCTGAAGGCCGTTGCGATTGAGCGGTTCATGCTGGAGGAGGATTTGGCTCAAGGACGAACGCTGCCAAGCGACGATACCGCCTCGATCCTGACCTTTTGCCAATTCCTTGAAGGCGCGGTGCATGGCCGCCTAGTCTTGCCCCGCACCATGCCGATGGGGCACTGGACGTTCTACATAATGATTGTGGAGCGGCTGGTTGCGGCGGGGGAACTGCCGCGTGAGGCGAAGGAAGATTTTGAAGCCGCAAACCACGATGTCTTTTCCCGCATCATGGCCTGAAACGCCCGGATCGCCACCACCAGTCCAAAGACAAATCCACCGGCTCAAACAGCCAGGTCCAGCGCAGCCAACCCCGTATCCCCGTGATTGACCGGGCCATCGGTATTCGATTGAATGCCACTTATGCGCATCGAGACGCTCAAAATGTTTTGTGCTTTAGCCGACACCCAGAGTTTCACCAAGGCCGCCCAGATCAGCGGCGTCACCCAATCCGCCATGAGCCAGCAGGTCAGTTCGCTCGAACGGCAGTTCAAATCGCTCCTGATCGAGCGGAGCAAGAAAGGGATTCGCCTCACGCAGGAAGGTCAGGTGCTTTACGAACACTGCAAACAGATCGTCCAGCTCCAGGCATCGCTGTTGAGCAAGATGGACGAAATCAAGGACATCATCTCCGGCACGATCCAGGTGGCGACGATTTACAGCATCGGCCTCCATGATTTGCAGAGGCACATCCAACGGTTGGTGGAGCAATATCCCACCGTGAACGTCCACGTCGAGTATTGCCAGGCCAACGAGGTTTACGCGGATGTGTTGACCGGCACAGCGGACCTGGGTTTGGTCGCCTACCCCACCAAGCATTCGGAACTGGCCATTGTTCCGCTCGGCCAGGACCTGTTGATGTTCGCCTGCCACCCGCAGCATCCCTTGGCAGGACAGAAATCCGTCAGCCTCACATCGCTGGCCAAGCAGAAGCTGATTGGTTTTGAGCCGGGCCTGCCGACCCGCAAGGCGCTGGATCGGATTTTCAGGCAACATCGCGTGACTGCGCCGTATGTGATGGAATTTGACAATGTGGAAACGATCAAACAGGCGGTGGAGCTTGATGCCGGGGTGGCCATTCTGCCGCAGAGCACGATCCGGCAGGAAGTGGCCAGGCAAACGCTGGCGGCGCTGCCGATTGCGGAGGGCAACTTTTATCGTCCGCTGGCCGCTATTCACAAAAAGAACAAAGTCCTTTCGCTGGCCATGAAACAGCTCCTGACATTGTTCAAGACGCAGCGTCACTGATTGGGCGTGACCACGGCAACGGTAACCGCCCCTGATGCCACAGGTATTCCTGCCGGAAGGAATCATTTGCCCAACGCAGATGCCACCGCTTCTTTAATCTTTGGCCCCCGCAGGTCGGTGGCCAACACTTTGCCATCACGATTCGTACTGCCCGCCATCACCCTTTGGGCTTGCAGGTTCATCTCGTAAACGGCAATGAAAGAAGCGAGAGGCCGTCAGTTGACCATCGGGTTGCCATCTCCGCCATGAAGATTGAATACCAGGTGCGAATTCATTGCTCAGGGCCGAACATCGTATTGATACCGAGCAGGTGGGTCACCGATGGCAAGGCGTATGTGCCTTCGGATGGACTGGCGAAAGAGATCAATCGGATTCGAGCAGAGCGGAGTCGGGCGCTGGTTGGGGAGACCACTGAAAAGGTCGCCAGTGAGATCATAGGGGGTGGGATGCTAGTGTTGGCGGACCGCCACTGGGGGCTTTCATGCGACAAACTTTCAAAAACCATAGGGCACTATGGGTGCGGGTGGAGGCCGACGTATGGTTTGTACTGTGATGACCTCGCAACAGTCGGGAAAAGCGGAACCGAGCGAATTCTGCTGGTGACCGAGTGCAAAGGCACCATTGCGACGGTTCCGATGTCCAGGGAAAAGGAAGCGAAGGCGTTTTACCAGCTTTCGAGAACATTCGTAAAATTGAAAAGGACTATGACTTCACTCGTTGGTCTCAGGCTATACGGTGTCATTTCAGTCGTGGTGAACCACACCCGGAGTGAAGTCACTATCAACGTGATTGATGGCCGGTCCCTATTCGTTCAGGTTCTTCCAGACGAGTGGATGTATCCTGATCAGAACCCAGACACCCTCTGATAACTGGGAACGACCATGAACCGAGCGATGCCTATCCCTAATGTCACGGCGCTCATCGTCAAATGCTGGACCAGTGCCGAGGAGCAGGCACGTGAAGGACTCAAAAAACGCTTTCATGACAAAAACGAGGAATTCATAACCGAATTGTTCCACGGTGAGTTTCGTGGTGCGCTGGACGCTGCCACTAAAGCAGGGTCGGTCAAACAAGCATTTTGCAAAGACGTGAAATTACACATCCCTGAGTTGGGATACTCAGGCGATCTCGAACGTTTGGCTTCCGGCATTTCGGCAACTGTGACGTTGCATCCTCGTGAAGTGGAGGAAAGAACCGGTGGGGACATTGACCTCGTTTTGATCAGGCCGAACGTCAATTTTCACCCTTTTCGTAAAGGGACACTGACCGTGGACCAGCATTACAGTCGCGGGTTGCTTTGTCAGGCGAAGATCAAACGCCGGTCTCCCGCAGGTCACAAGGCCAAGTGGGGTGATTTCACCCAGAGCCAAAGAAAGATTCTACGCAATCGGACGCAGTACCTTGCTCTGCTGCTTTACGAGTACCACAATGCGGAACGTAGTACGTTAATGCCTTTTCAATGGCAGGTGTGTGGCGGGGCGAACTTTAAGGATGTTGAGTGTTGGCTCAAGTCAGGTGTTTTCCCAAGCCTTTTAACCTCTGAAAAAATCATCCACCGATTAGCGGATGACAAAATCGGGACAGGCCAGAAGGACATCATAGAACAGTTAATTGCACCTGCGGTTCGGGGTTCGCTGGTCATCCGGGTCGGGTGGCCACCTGGCCAAGGTCCGTCGCAGAACTTCTTTTTACGGCAGGGCACATTTCAAAACCAATCGCAAACTCAGCACCGGCTTCTCAGATGCTGACCGCCTCAGCAGAAAGTTTGACTCGACCGCAAAATCAGTGGTGCTATAGTGACGTTAAAACCGTATGGGCAAAGACGCCATTAACCTTTTTGGGGACAACTCAAACATCTGGCTCGTCGGTAGAGCAGTCTGCGCCAAAAATGAACCAGGCGACGAGTTCGCGTTCCGCATACATTTGGCCAATCTGTTCAACTACGTGCGCGGAAATCGGGACATCAATTATGCGTACGTGGCTGGCTCTGTACCACCGCCTTCAGACGGCGTTTGGAAAAGATTCCGAGCACTAAATATCAAGGTGGATAAGCAGCAGCGCGGGTTGGATGGCAAGGAAGTAGCGGTGGACGAGGCGATTCAACTTGCAATGGCGAATCGAGTGATTGATCTGTTGCCCAAAACAGAAACAATTGTGCTATTGACCGGAGACGGCGCGGGTTACAGCCATGGTCGCGGTTTCATTTCGGCTCTGGAACGTGCTGTCACTAAGGGATTCAAGATTGAGGTTGTCAGTTGGGACGCGGGGGTGAACCCCAGATTGAGACAATTTGCTCAAGCCAACGGAACCTACACTCCATTGGAGCCTGGTTACGACAAAATTACTTTCATCAACAACAAGCGTTGGGCAACACCCTTGTAGTAAACTATGGGCGTTCAGGATTGTTCGTGCTGCTCTGGGCTGTAGCTGGCAAAAGCGAATTCCACGGATAGCCAGGGTATTTTACGCCGAACGATGTTATCAATTCGCTGCGCTTCGTAATGGTTTGCGAATTGTCTCGCTCAAATGCGGCAACCACCTCCTGAAGGCGCATGAAGTGCGACTGTTCCGCCTGCTGCCGCTCGATGTCTTTTTTCATGTTTTGTGACACGCCCTTCAAAAACTCACCCGCGCCGACCGCAGGGTTATCCGTGACCACTGCATCCAGGATTCCGATTATGAGCGGGGTAATCAACTCATGCTGCTTATTCTGCCGCAGCTCGTTCTGCTCAATCGTGGCCAACGCTTTCATTTCCAAGTACACTTGAACTTTATCTCCCAGGGACTTTTCATGAAGTTTTGCCAAAACGGCTGCATCGGGATGAATTCCTGCGGGGTTCAGGGCGCTGATTCGAGTCTGCGCATCATTTAGCAACCGTTCTGATTCTTCACTATTCTGGATCACGGCGCTCAAGAAACGGTCCAGGGCCTCATGATACGCCTTTGTCGCTTCTAACCGCTGCCGGAGAGGCGTTTGTCTCGAAAAAACGGGAGCAGACGGGGTTTTTGGATTGGAGTGTTTTTTTAGCTCCAGCTTCGTATTTTCCAATATCTCATGTTGCGCTTTCAAAAACTCGAAGGACTCTTTGCCGCCTTGCCGACTGCAACCGACAAGCACGATGCCGCAAAGAAGTACGACGGCTCGGATTAGCCCGGCTTTGACAGGCGTCAGGGGTCGTGGCGACCAGACCTCAGTCATGGCTTTCTCCTCGGCCCGGCTTTGGAATAGAATCCGCACCGTCTTTTTTGATTTTGGCTGATGTGGCCCTGGGTCGTCGGAACCCAGGCCGATAGCTGTACCCCGTGGAGGGCGTGGCGGTGGCATCCGGCCATAATGCAGACATGGTGGGATATTGGCACGTCCCGGTCAGCGGTCAAGGACACCGATTGTGGACTTGACCAGGGATGGCGTTCCCCACGCCGGGATCACCCGTGCCGATCAGCCCGGACTGGTCAGCGCCCGTTTCAACTCGCTGGAATAAATTATTGAATACTGGATTCAATCAAATTACAACTGACGATGCTATGAACGGAAAAAACGTTTTGAAATCGAAAGGAAACCCCATGAAAAAACACCTGTGTCTTCTGTTCGTTTGCCTGTTGGCATGTCCCTTGGGTGTGCCGGTGACATTCGCTGACACGCTGGTTTTGTCAAATGATAGCACCGTTTCTGGAACAGTGATCCAGACAAATGGAGATGACGTTCTGCTGTTGACGGGTTATGCCGCATATAATTTCTCAAAGGCGAACATCAAGGCGATCAAAACCGGGCCGGTGGAGGCTGCTGAATTTTCCGACACCAACAGGCTGCCCGATTTCGAGCATACAATCCTCTCTTTAAGCAGACAGCCGTGGGCCACAAACCTCAGCCCGATCCCTGCCACGGTGATTGATAATGGGATTTTGAGAAATGTTCCCTACACTTCTTTCCGATGCGGCGAAGATTACGAAGTGAACGTTTATGGGGATTTGGATCACCCGGCTGGAATTGAAATCGGTGTTTACCGCAAGTTGCTTGAAGACAGTTCGGCAAAGAACAACTGTGTCAAATTTATCGGCAATCTCCTAAGCCAGTCGGCGGATAAAGAAATCGTGCAGGAACTCGATCTCAAAAAAGACCTGAAAACCCGCGATGAACTGACTTTTGAAATCACGCCGCCAACCGCCGAAGATGCCTACAATGGATGGTGGATTTCGGTTTATTCCGAGCAGAAATTGAACCTGGCGCGTGCCTCCGGCGAAGAACTGCAACAAATCACGGTTACCAAGGCGGACGTAGTAAGTGAGGCAGGTCAGAGCAACAATCCCTCCGCGTGGTCTGCCGACGAACTGAAACTTGCGCGTCCATCGACACGAACGACAATCACGTTCACGAATACATCCGGGGTGGTGATCTGGAATGCTGAAGTTGTGCGCGTCATCGACGGCGTCAGCTTAATCTGGGAAAAAAATAATGGTGCCAGCGGAGGGATGGTCAGATTGGCTGATTTGCCTGAAGCACTTCGCGTCCAATTTGGTTATGATCCGGTCAAAACCGCCGCCGCCGATGCACTAAAAGAAAAATGGCGGACAAATGAACAGCAGCAGGTTCTTGCCGCACAAGCTGCACAAGCTGCACAGGAATCTCAGACTGCAACGGCCCCGGATTACAATTATTCGGATTTTTCGGGCTATTCTTCAGGCGGAGGCAGTGTTTATGTGCATGGCTATTACCGAGCAAATGGCACGTATGTAAACGCATATACGCGGAGTTATCCGCATAGTCGCTAATGTTTTCGACCAGAACGACCTGAAAAAACCTCCTGAAAAAATTCCCGGTGAATCGGCGGTTAAATGCCCGAAATGCGGGCACGAATTTTACTGCGATCCCGGCTGGATCAAGGCCAGCGCCATGAGTGGGTGCCCTAAATGCGGAGAGACGATCCAAGTTCGGGAACCGGGAACCGACTAATAATGTTGACGAATTTAACTTGCGGGTATTGGCTTTCGACTGCTTGGTTTCGCTGAACACCGGCTCATGCCATGTGCTATGGCAAACAAACAACTGTCAGTAGGGGTTAAATCGGCTTTCATCGGAGCGGGCGCGGTGATCATCGCTGCGCTCATTGCCCTTTTACATCATTCTACGCCAACGACTTCTCAATCAATTAACAATTCACCCGGAGCCACACAAGTCATACAGCGTGATGGCGGCCAACCAGCGAATCCCCAATTTGACACCGCGCTTGCCAAGAATTACGACGACAAGTTTGAGAACATGACCCAGAAAAGAGCGAAGGCGGCGGTCGCCATTCAGGAATATCTTTCAAAGGGTGATTGGAATCTGGTCACAAATAACACTGATGCACTGGACGAGGTTTTAGGGTTCTTTGACATCATGGGCTACGATGAGCAGCATGGTTTGGTGAATCCCGACGTGCTCCACGAGTATTTTTGTGACGATATTATGGCGTATTATCTGGCAAGCGCAGGTTACATTGCAAAACTCCAAAAATCAGAAGGACAGACCGTGTATGCAAATATAAAGCCGCTATATGACATCATGGTAGAAACTGAAGCCAAAAAAGAGCACACGAACACCGCTGCTATTCGTTGGGATAGAGCAGATTTAATTGATTATTTTAAGTCCGAAACCAACTCAGTGAACCTAAAGGAGAACAATTGAGGAAGTTGAGCCAGATTTTGTGCAGAATTGGCATTTGCCCAAAAAGCGGCTCAAATTTAGGTTGTTATGTGCAAAGCCAGCCGATTGACTGAGTGCGTGTCAACGTTGATACCGCGTGCGAAAAAGAAGGGTTGACAAATAGTTGACCGGTTGAAAGCATGGCTTCAGAATCTGAAGCTCCTGCGTAGGATTATCAATCCTGTTCCTTTAGGAACAGGATTGCGTATCCTACGAACAACCGCATAAACAAAGGGGTTTAAGTATTTACCACCAGTCGTGCAACAAGATTGCAACAGGTTTGCAACATCATTCGTTACAAACGCCGCCTTCGTCGAAGGCGCTTTTGCTGCTCCCGCCAAAAGAAAAAGGAAAGAATTGACCCAGATGAAATTGTTTACAAAATGGCGGCATGAGCGCCCTTGTTAATGAAGTCGAAGTTGCTGGAATCAAGTTTACGGTTAAGCCAGCGAAAGATGAGACCCAAATTTACCGAGCGGCAATCAGACGCTTGCTAAAGATGATCCCGGCAGAAAGGGAGCCAAAAGCCGGAACTGTGATTGATATTGCTCCGTGGATTGAACGGGACTGAATTGGAACCGTTGCCTATTGTTTGGCTGATTGCGCCGCGACACGTTTTTGGAGCGTGTCTGCCAATGACAACGCCCATTCGGGCGTGCAGCGTATTTGGACGGTGCCACCGTTCGTTTCCAAAACGAGCAACAGCATTGTCCCGCCAAGTTCTGCCCCGCTGCTGATTGCTTGAACCAAGTACCCAAACGCACTCGGTGGTGTCGGTGGCACAAACGTAATTCTGGCTTCACTCATACCGGTAAGAACGGAAAATCTCGGTTCTTGACTTTCCCGGCCCGCAGTCGTTTAAGTTGTCCAAATGAACAAACCCAGACATAAAAAAGACACGCTTTCGTTCCCGCTCCTTTCACTCCGCGAGCAGGTAAACTCGATCAATGGAGAAATCTCTGTGTTATCCCGCAGCATTGCCCGGCATTTGCGTGATGTGCGACGATTAGCGGGATTGACTGAAAGGGAGAGGCGGCAAGCCGCCATTAGACAACAGATTAAGCGGTTGTTGAGGCGGATATAGGCGTCTGATTAACCGACAAAAACAGCACTGATGCGGAAAAACCACACCCTGTTCGAGCTGCTATGTCAAACAGATAGTCCCGTATGAAAATTATCCTCGTTTTGATTATCACCGTTGTCTCATTCAGGAGTTTTGGTGGGGGGCCTGATAATGGAGTTGGTGGGGTGCCCAGTCCGTTGAATGGCATTTCGGTGGTTCAGCCCCAACAACAAGAAGTTTTTACGCCAAAAGACCCCCTGCGTGAAATTGACGGGAACATTCTCTCGGCGGCAACGATGTCTAAATTTTACGGGATCGTTCTTGAAGTTCAGCCGACTGGAATCCGTGTGCGAGGCATATACGGAAAACCGGGCGGTATGGGATGGTTTTATGGCCCAGAAAAATTTAAGGAGGGCGACGGTGTGGAATTTTTTGTCGAAGGCTTTCCGTATGAGGTTGCGGAAAACGATTTTTTGGACGGCGACATGAATTTAGCGGCGTTAGAAAAAGGAGTTTATACTTATACAACAACACAAGGCGGTAGCCGCACGATTCATAAGCTGGTTTATGGGAATGTCTATCATCCGCCACCACCGAAGCCGCTTACTCCAGAAGAAATTGCTGCTGCAAAAGCAAAGGCTGATGAAACGAAAAAAGCCACCAATGAAAAAGCTCTCAAATACAACCAAGATTTGGCTGCCAAAGGCGATTCTTACGGTTTGCTGCGTATGGGTGAGCGTTACCGGGACGGCGACGGTGTTCCAAAAGATTTGGACAAAGCCCGCGATTATTTTACCAAAGCCGCTGCTGCTGGTTCACCGTCTGCCGCCGATGAACTTTCAAAATTGAATCAAAACGCAGCCCAAAGCGCAGCCACAACGAACAACCCTTGAACTAGCAATAAA
>CAWEAA010000008.1:0-705566 GCA_963806905.1 uncultured Verrucomicrobiae bacterium
CCGTTCTTAATGGCCTTAAGTCGAAACCGTAACGGTTAGCTTGACTGCTCTCAATTTTTGTAAGTTTAAAGGAAGACCCAAAAATATCTTTATTCTGGTACTTACCATTGGGGTCAATGCTGAAGCCTACCTTGATCCGCAGCGCTTGTGTCTATTGGGTTGAAGTCGTGTGCGCGAGGACAAATCTAACCCCTTTGAGATTTGAAAGCGCATTGTGCGGATTTCGGGCGATTAGAACAGGTCCAGTCCTTTGAGATTAATTTTTACGCGCTCACGGCGCAGGTCTTCCGGATAGCGGACGATGAGGACAATTGACCCTTGCGATGAAGTGTCACCCAAGCCGTAGCCTTGGATGGTCAGTCCGCGGGTGGCTTCCCCGCCCTTGATGTTGAAACGGCGTTCTGATGAATAGCTGTTAAAACTGTCATTGCCAGGAATTTTTGCGCGAACATCCAGGCGTTGCACCGTGCGCGACCCTTGGAGACGCGCTTGAAGATTAAATTGACCGTTCTTGGAGGATAATTTTGTGATGACCATTTTTGCTCCCGGCAGCACGTCGGCCAAATCCAGTTCGTTGGTCGTATTTTCCTGGAGGTTGGTTAGCGTCATTTCCTTCCACGTGCCGGCGGTCACGGTCACCGCTTCGGCGGAAATTTCATCGATGGCCTGGGCATCCGGTTGCGGCAGTTGCAGGGGAAGTTGAATATTCAATGAACCGACATCCGACGAATTGCCTGAATTAAATTCAGATTGGACATTTTCACTGTCCTCCGGTTCCGCCGCAACAGAGCGGCCCTTGTCGTCCCTTGCCGTGAACACACGGACATCGCTCACAGATAAGAGCGTGCGTCCCTTCGGCGCAAACAGTTTGGCGTTTACGACGGCGCCGGTCTGGAGCCGAAGAGAATTGGCGTTTTGATTGAAATAATCCTCTCCGCCGGGAAAGGCATGAAGGGTCGTCGTGGTAATACTTTGGGCTTCGGCTACAAAACCCGGTCCTGCATCCGTGATGGGAAGATCGTTGCCGGCTTCATCGCGTTCCCGACTGGAACGCCGGAGGCTTTTCGATTCGAGCGGCGAGGCTAATTTGAGTCCGCCCGACTCGGCGGTGATGACCGTAGGCGCGGCATAAAGTTTTGCGACCGCATCCAGCGATTCGTCCTGTTCGGCGTTCACGGCCAGCCAAGTCGCATTGGTTTGCATCGCTGGAAAGCCGCTGGAAATCACCCTGCCGGGAAAGACCAGTTTTAATTCGCTTTTCACTCCGCGTAATTTCCATTCGGAACGAATGTTTTTCAGGTATCGACCCATGCCGCTGCGTGGCGTGAGCGTTATGCGCAGGTTGTCGTTGGTATCGATTTCGAACCGCACATTTTCAAATATCACGCCGCTCTGGCTCCAGATGGCATCACTGTTCTGCAGCATTTCTTCGATGGAGGCAAACGAACGGGTGGTGATGATGAGCACGGTGTCCTTTTTTATTTCCACGTTTAATTTCTGGTCGGAATCTTCCGCACTTTCGCCAGCGCGTTCATTCATGGTCTCGGCGATTTTCCGGGTGAGTTCCTCGTCGCTGTACAGCTTTGTTGCGTTGGTGGACGACAAATCTGTTTGCGCCGGGGTTTCGCCTACGCCTTCGTCTGCGGATTCGGACATTTTCTGGATTCGCTCCATGATTCGCTCCTGTTGCTCCGCCACGGTCCTGGATTCAACGGTTTCGGTGAGAAACAAACAGCTTCCGTCAGCTTTGATAGTCAAGACCGCGTGTTGTTCCGTTCCATTGCCAAAATCTCCGTCTTCAGAATAAATCTGGGCGGACGTGGTTCCGTTCCATTGCATCAACGCAGCAAACAAGGCCAGTGCCGGCATCCATCGTATTAACGGTTTCATGTCAAAGTTCCTTTCCAGGTTTCATTTTGAAATTGGTACATGCTCCAATAATATCGGCACCTCCACCGTCGAACCGCTACCGCTGGCCACGATTGCAAGCGACAAAGGCGGTTGCGGTTTTCCGGCAATCAAAATCTGGCACATATCCGCGTCGCCGCCGCCGAAGTCCTGTTGTTGCAGAAATGTCGGCCACGGTTTGCCGTCGACGTCGAACACCTGCGCGTCCGTCATTGCCGCCTGCTTGCCCTTGACCTGCAACGTCACCATCGTAAACCCGCTTTGGGCTATGCCCATCTGCACGGACAGCGACATACCCAGTCCAGCCAGAGTCGCGCTGTTCAGCGGCTTCTCCGATGAATTAAAACCTCCTCCGCCCATCATTTTTGAGGCGTCGCCGATCCAATTTGCCGGAATGGCGTTCGTCAGCTTCACCACTTGCGAACCGCCAAAGTATTGCAGGCTGACCGAGCCTTTGATCCGCGCGATTTCGTTGATCTTCCAATCCGGCGGACGGAAGCCGATGGCGATCACGTGCTGCTGGAAGCTGTTGGTCGCGCTTTCTTCCTCATCCCCATTTTCCAGTTCCAAAGCGTGTGCGCGCATCAGGAAATTGCGGCCTTCGTCGGAGTCGCCCGGCTTGAGGTCGTTTCCCTTGGCATCCACGACCTCATCCAATTTTGGATCACCCCACTTCTGCGGCGTGAATTCCTGCGGAATCACCACTGCGCCGATCAACTGCGCCGCGCTCTGCTGCGCGCCGCCTTCGCCGCTCAAGTCCAAGGACCGCGTCACGGACAATCCGTAGGGAACAAATTTCGCGGCGGCGGCAATTTTGTTTGTGTCCACGGTGGCACCCGTATCTGCAGCACCGGCGGCAAGCTCGGCGAATTGCAGTAATCCCATCCGCAGCGGCGTGACCGGCGTCATTTTCAATCCATTGGCAGGACAGCGCGCTTCGGACACCGCGCCGAGCTGCCGCGCAAAATCCTCATCATCTTTGCACTTTGCCCGTTCCACAATCCAGGTGGCGGTTTTTCCGTCGTATGTGCCATTGGCCTTGGCGATCACATTCGGCAAAGTCACGCGGAATTCGGCGCGCATCTCGTCTTTTTTCTTTTGCAGGTCGGCGAGCCCGGGCATCGTCGCCATGCCCATGCCGGTGTCGTCCTTGATTTCGGCAAAACGCGCTGTGGCTTCCATGCCGGTGACGCCTCGCACCACCATCGAACCGTCCGCAATTTTCACCGACAACTGATGGGCGCCGCCGTAAGGGCTGGCCAGCAGCGCGTTGATATTTTTGAATTCAGCTTCAATGACCGTCGTCACATCGCCGTTGTCGGCCTTTTGCTGTTTCACGGTGACGCTGAAGTCTTTTCCGGGGAAAAACTTCCGCGCTTCGGCCTCGCTGACGGGCGGATAAATTACACCGCCGCTCGCGCCGCCCATGCGGGCTTGGCCCATACCCTCGGAAAGTTCGGGTGGGATGCTGGTTTGCGTTTCGATTCGCACCTTGCCGGTACCGTCGGCATTGATGGTGAGTTCATCTTTCGTCTTAATGCAGCCGCACAGAAGCACCAGTAGCAGTCCAAGTGTCATTCGCTTCCACATAACCAGGGTCCTTTCTTAAAAAGCCGGAGCGGCTGATGAATTGCCCGCGTTCCGGATTTTTCTGTTGATGTCCAACCGCAATTGTCGGGCATCCGGCCCCGACATCCCTTTCAATGCCTGCAATACTTTCCGCAACTCCCATTCTTCGCGTCGGGCGGACGCCATTTGCTTCAAGGCTGGTAAATACTTGATGTCACGACTTAGCGCAATACCCGTCAAAAGCGTGTCAGCAGCGCGTTGATCGTTTTCAGAATTCAGCGCCGCCGATTGTGCCGCCAGCCGATCCACGCCGTCGAACTCGCCGTACTGCGCCAGCAAAAGTGCAAAAGCTGCGCGCTCCTCAATATTGGTGGCCGTCACCCAATCTCTGGCTTGTTGCAAAAATGGCGGTTTGCTCTCCAAAATTGTCAATGGCCTTTCGTCATTCTGGTTGACGGACTGACTCCGTCCGCCGCGAACGGCCTCGAACTCGAAGAAGTTCAATTCCCCCTCCAGTCCGGCCGCTTGACGGGTTTCCGGTTCCAACAGAGCCACTGCTGCCGCCGTTGCCACCGGCAGATTGGTGTCCGCCAACTTGGGCGCCAAATATTGTTCCAAGGCCGGGCGATCCTTTGTATTTCGAGCAATTGCTCTGACGGCTGACCCGCGCACCCACGGATCCGGATCGGCGATCGCCTTTTCAAAAACCGTCATGTTGTCTTTTGCATCGGCGCGCAGGCCCAAAGAAAAAACCGCCGCTGCGCGCCACGCCGCGTTGGTGGATTCCAACAGCTCCAAGGCCACCGCTTTGGTGTGGTCTGTCTCGGTCCACAACGACCACGTGTGGCGTTCGCCATACTCGTAGTCATAACCGGCCAGAAGTTCGAGCGTTTCCGACAAGGCCGAACCAGTCGCCCGCTCCACAGTCGATTTGAATCGCGCCGGATCCAGCAGATAATCCGCCACTTCGGGCTGACCTTGTCCGTTCCGGCTTGCCGCCGTGGCAAACCACACAGGCGAAGTCGACAACTTGTCCAGCACCGGCCGGCCTTCTGGCCAGGGCAACTTGGACAAGATCAATTCAATTGCGATAATGTCCTTCTGCCGATTTTGTTGGCTTTGGCCGGACGCGCTGTCCGTTTTTTCCAGAGCAGCCAGGAGCATTGGCAGATCGGTTTTGCCATCGCCGGTTACGTAAACAGCGGCGGCCAGGTTCCAGCCTGGGGCCGGTTTCGCGTGTTGCAACATCACAGTGTGCCATGTGGCAATCTGTTCAGCGGCTGCGAAGGGTTTGTTGGTTTTTGCCGGGGACATTGAGAAGGACGTTCGCGTGCTCAACAAGCCACCGCTGTCGCGGTCCAGGATTCGGAGAACCACATTCGCTGCCGCCAGGCGCGTTTCCGTGTCTTCATCGGCCAACAGCGGTTCGACAAGTTTCACCGCCAAGTTCGGCGAGCGCTGGCCAAGGACCGCCGCCGCGCCGCGCCGCAAACGTGGGTCCACCGCGGTGATGGCCCGGGTCAACAACGGTTTCCATTCCTCATCGGATTTTGTTTCATCCGAAGTTTCCTTTTGGGCCAGCGCGTTGAGGATGGCCGTCTGGCTATCAGCGGTACCGGAGTTGAAAAGTTCTGTGATGGTTTTGGCAACGTCGTCCGATTCCGACTGCAACATCATTTCCACCACGTCGCCTTGAAGACTGGGCAAACGTTTGCTTAACGCAACTAGCTGTCCCGATTCCGGCGGGGCGTGCAATTGGCCCAGCGCCGTCAATGCGCTCTTCACGGCAAACCCATCGGGGTCGTTGAGCAACTTTTTCAAATCACCGGCCAACTTGAACGCGTTTAACTTGCCGGCGACTTCCGCCGCCGCTGCCCGGACACGCCAGCGGGAATCTGCCAGGCACAATTTTAACCCGCGGATGATTTCTTCGGGCGGCTCTTTCGGCGTGGACCGATACGAATCGCTGGACTCGGTTTCCTCCAACGCCGACAGCGCAGTGCAGGCGACCACTTCGTCAGGATCGTTGATCGCGGTCAACAACGGTTTGACCGCAGCGGAATTTTTCGTGTGTCCGAGCGCTTGCGCAGCCGTCATCCGCAAATTGTTGTCCGCTGAGTTGAGCAACGCGGCCAGCGCGGGTACGGTGTCATTGCCGCCAATGTGCGACATTGCGCGAACTGCGCTTTCCACAACTAACGGGTCCGAATCGTTGGCGAGTTCGGTCAAGGCGCCAAGGGCATCGGGCCCGATGCGGCCCAGCCGTTCCGCCGCCAGCTGACGCTCCGAACTCTTCCCGCGCGCCAGTACATGACGGGTTCCGCCGATTTGTCGTTCGACGGCGTCGGGCACGAGGATTGTCCAGCGCACGTCCTCCAGCAGACCGAGCGCGCGCTGGTCGCTGCTTCGCTCGGCGCGTTTGATGGCCTCGCGCACCGCCGGCAAGGCGCCGGTTCCACAACTAACAAGCGCCGTCATCGCCGCCGTGCGCCGCACCGGGTCGTCGCCACGCAATTGTTCCAGCGCCTCCTTCATGGAATTCTCCGAGAACGAATCCACCGGCTGTCGCGCAACCGCTGTCGGAAGCCGGCCTGTTTCGGCCCACCACTTTCGCAAAATTACGACCGTGTTGCTCATTTCCTCCGGCGACTGCCAGGGATCAATCGGGGTGATGCCGGGAGCAAGGCGTTCCAACAATTCGCTGGCGGAAATCCGCACACCAAGATAAGGATTGCCCACCGCCTCGATGAGAGGCGGCACCGCCTGTTCGCGCTGGGCGAGCAGAATTTTCCCGGCCTGCCCGCGATTGGCGGGGTCGGCATCGCCCAGCAATTCCACCAGCCGTTGAAAGTCGTTGGTGCCGAGATTGTCCGCCGCCGCTTTCTTGACGAATTCGTCAAACTGCGCGCCGGGCGCCGTGCCCTCCCACTGGCCGGCCGCCGCGCGAGCATGTCCGGTCTTTAGCCACGCCATCAAATCCGCGGCCTCCACAAAGCCGGTTTGCCGCGCGATGAGTTTCCCGTCGGGAGTCAGCAAAATCAGCGTCGGCACGGCTTCAATCGCGAAGTCGTCCGCCATTTTGTGATCGGCATCAATATCCACCTCCGCCACGTGCAGCGGATTTTCCTGCCGCATAAATTCCGGCGACGAAAGCGTTTTGCCTTTGAGCAGTTTGCACGGCCCGCACCACTCCGCGCCAAAAATCAAGAGCACGAGCGACTGGTCCGCTGCCGCCGCATCCGAGGCGGCTTTGAACGATGAATGAAACACCGGCTGAAAGACAGCCGGCTCCGCCAGCGCGGTTGCAAGAGCGCAGGCCGCCACCAGCGCCGGCACAAGCCGCCGGAGTTTTTTCATTTCATGTTTCCAGTCCATCATTGCAGCAGCGCGTACGTGAGAATATTTGCATTTACCTTCTGACTATTTTTGATTTCGTTTCCGCCGCAGCAACAGCAGCCGTGCATGGTGCCCGTGTCGTTGAGGCCGTCCGGCGAATAAATGAGCACAATCTTGCCGCCGAGGGTCAGGCCGTAAAGCTTGGCCTCGCCGCCGTGGCTCATGTCCAGGCGTTGGACCTCAAATACCGTGCGGAAAATCGGGTGGTCCATCGGCACCTCGGCCAGCTTGCGGTCGGGAAAAATCGTTTCGATTTCGTGCGTGAACGAATCGCCCCATTCCTTGCTGCTGCAACCGGCGCTGGCGAGCAGGAAGCCGCCTTTCTCCAGATACAGCTTCAGATTTTTCCGCTCGTCATCCGTGAGCGTGAACGTGCCTTCGCCGGTGATGACGGCGAATGGGAAATGAAAAATCTCCTTTTCAGCCAGCTTCACCGGTTTGAATTTACGGGACGTATTGATGCTCGTCTCGCTGGCAACGGTGGAAAGAAATTCTTCGCTGAAGCAAACCGAGCTCTTCGTGCCGGCGTAAATGAGATTGGCACATTCCACAGTTTCGCCCGTGGTATCGTCTGCGGAACCCGCCGGCACCGCCGGCAGCAGGAGTAAAACCAATATAATGACAGACCGAAGCGGTTTCATTGTTCGCCTTCCTTTCCAGATTCCGCCATCACGCGGAAGTATTCGCCCACCAGTTCGCGGTATTGCAGCGGAAATTTTGCGTCGGGTTGCAAGCGCACCAGGCCCGGCGTTTCATTTTGTGGCAAGCCTCCCTCGGGTGTGCCGCCCGTAAGCGTTTCCAACTGTTGCCCTCCGCTTCCGTTGGCATCGCCTTTGCCGCCGGCCTGTTCGCCGGCAAGCTCGACGTTCGGACCGTAAAGCGCGACATCCTCATTGAACAATCCGTAGCCGTCGCGTCCGCCCTGGCCGTTGCCCACGTTTAATGCCGCCAGGATTTGCTGCAATGTATTACCCAAGCCGGGCTTCGTGAGCTTCGGTTGGAAATGCGCGGTCAGGCATTGCTGACCCTGGCCCGGAAATCCGTTGCATCTGCCGATAAGCTTGTCCATGGCTTCCGCCGCGCGCTGCGCCAGCGCCTGGCCGGTCATCGTATCCGGCTCGTCCAAAGTCTTTGCTGCATTGCCCAAATCCTCCTCGATTTTCGCGTCCGCGACGGCCTGAAGAAACTGGTTCACGTCGTTGCGGAGCGGATCAAACTGCGCGTCGGCGGGCACTTTCGCCAGCGATTCCGGCAATTCGCCGAGCAATTCATGCAACGCTTCCCCGATGCGATGTTCCTGATGCGAAAGTTCCTGGACCTCCATTTGTTCGAGAGGGGTCAGGGCATTGGTTTTGTCTGCAAACCGACGGAGCATTTGCGCCAGCGCCGCCTGTTCCTGCGCCAGCCTGACGAACGTGTCCGCCTTTAACACCACGCGCACAACGGAGGCGATTTGCTGCGCGGGCTGTTCAATTTGTTCATCCTGCGTCTGCGCAAACTGGTTCAGTGCGTCGCTTAATTGCTTCAACTGGTTCGCGTCCGGCATGCCGCTGCCCAGCGCCTCTGTCAATTTCGCCGCCGCTTCGCGCAGTTGCGACTGCTGCCCGGCCAGCGTGGCGCGGAAGGAATTTTCCACGTCGAACATCGCCGGGTCTTGCATCAGCTTGCCCAGCGCCTCGTTGTATTGCGCCAGTTGTTTTGCCAGTTCCTCCGCGTCGGCGCGGGCGGAAGGATCGGCGCGTTCGGCCTCGGATTCCAAATTGCGCGAGCGTTCCGCCAGCCGCCGCAGCCACGCGTCCAATTTGAAATACGGCTCGAACAGCGCCTTGCGCGCGGCGGCTTGGCGCAAGATCGCTTCGTATTGTTCCTGCGAAATAATTTCCAGACGGAATGGTCGGCTGAACGTGATGTTCGGTCCTTTGGGATAATTGTCCGCCGCCTCAAAGTAATACTCAATCACGTCGCCGGGCCGCACACCGAGCTTGTCGAGTTCAAACGCGCCGGCCGCCTCGACGGACTGCGGGCCGCTTTTGAGCGTGAGCTTCATATTGAACGGGCGCTCGATGGAACGGTTGTGGCTGCGTAACCAGACGACGCGCGAAACCGCATAATCGTCCACGGCTTGAACGCGCACCGGAACCCGGATGTTTGGCGTGGCCACGGCGTCACGACCGGGTTCCAGCACGAACAATCGCGGGGGGCGGTCCGGCAAAATGTTGAACCGCCCACGCTTCGCTTCCGCGGAATCCAGATTCCCCACGTCGCGCACGGACAAGTCGAACACCACGGGTTCCATCAGCACGAACGCGCCCGTGACGACAGTGTTTTGCGCTTCGGGCAGCAGCGGCACATGCACCGGCTTGCCGCCGAGCACCGGCGTCAGTTCAAGCGAGCCGGATTTCAAGGGCCGATTGCTCGCCACGCGGAACGCCACGCGTGTACCTTCCGGCAAGGCCTGCGGCTCATCGGCCAACTTGCCCGTGTGAGGCGGTTTGCCGGTGTATTCCGGGAAGGTCATAGCGACTTCGACCAGCGTGATTTGCGGCGTGTAGCGGATGGCAACGGAAAAACGATGGCTGCGCGCGGCACCATCGGTCACGAAATACTTCGTCGGCTCGCGCAGATTGACGAGCGTCTGGAAAAAGGATTTGTCCGGCGCCAGAAACATGATGGCGCGCGTTTCGTTGGTGCCCGACCGCGTCACGAGCCAGAGTTTCTCGGCAGGCCGTCCGCTCGTTGTCGCCCGCACTTCGACCTGGCCGCCGTAAAGCACTTCCGCACGGTCCGCCGTCGCTTCAATTTTCAAACGGCTGTAGGGCGGGTGATCACCATGCGCATCCAGAAAACGCGGCAATACGGCGCGTACCAAATTATTTTCCGCCAGCAGCAAAACCATCCACGCGAGCAAAACGCAAACGAGAAATGTGCTGGCCCGTTTGAGGCCGTTGCGCATGACCGGCCAGACATCCAGTTTCGCCGCCGCCTGCCGCCCTAACTGGACTGCCGCGCGCCGGAACAATTCTTCCGTCGCGCTGGCGCTGGTTTTTTGCGCAAGCTGGACCGCGTTGATCAGCCGGTTGCCGAGCGAAACATCCGCCTGCTCGAACAGCCGGGCCACGCGCGTTTCGGTGAGCCGCCGCCATTCCCAAAAACCGGTTGCCAGAGCGATCGCCATTGCCGCCCCCAGCAGCCACGGCACGGCGGCGCGCGTTGCTTCCGACAGGTCCAGGGCCGCGTCGGACAGCACCGTCGCCAATGCCATCGCACCGACAACGCCGAGCGCCGCGAGCAAAATTCGCAGCGCAAGCCAGCCTGCGAATCGTGTGCGCAGGTGATGAAGCACCTGGAAGTTCACAGCAATCCCTCCCGCCGCCGCAGCCACCATTCGGCGCCCAGCAGCGCAAAAATTCCCGCCATCACCCACCAGCGGTCCCAAACTGATTGCCGCTGATACGAAAGCTCCCGCGCCGCTTCCCAGCGCTTCACGATTTCCGGCATTCGCGCCACGTCCTTCGCGCCGATCACCGCGCCGCCCGAGATTTCGGCGAGCTTCCGCATCGTGTCAGGGTCGGCGCTCAATTCGCGCTTTTCCACGGACGCGCTGACCACTTCGACGCGCTGCGAAAATTCGGCGGGGCTCCCAATGTTGTTTTTCAATGTGACGACATATGTTCCCGGCGCAAATGGTCCTACCTCCGCGACAAACGATTCGCCGCGCGCGCGCGGTTCGACTTCGGTGGTTTTTCCGTGGCCGCTGATAAGCAGGCGCGGCTGGTAAATGGCGCGGTCGAGATTGCGCGTTGAAATGAGAAATTGCATCGGCTGCTCGTTGTTGTAATAACGGCGCGCGCTCGTCAATGCGACATCCGAGCCGGGCAAAAATTCGCTGCCACCTAAAAGCCATTGCAAAAGCGAAATCCAGAAACGCTGGTAGGCGATTTCGCTTTCGTCCTGGCCGCTTTCGCGAAACGCCCAGTGCCACAGTCCGCTCGCGTTCAAACTGATGGTCCGGCCCTGCCCGTAGCGTTGATACGCAATCAGCACCGGGCCGTCCTGCTGCGCCGCGTTGGCAAGCACGACCGCCAGCGGCTTTTCGCCGAGAGTGACGCTGGCCTGATCCAGTGCGGGCAGGCGTTCCAGAAGTTCTTCGAGTGTGCCGGCCGTGCCCAGATCGAAAATGGGATTGTCGCGCCCGGCTTCGGTCGGACGCAACTTCAATCCGGAAACGACGCCCTCGCCCCACGCCAGCGGCTCGAGTTTTGCGAGCGCCTGAAACTGTCCACCGTAGGGTTTGCCCCGCGCGAAAATCAGGCTGCCGCCACGCTTCGCGACAAAATCCGTCAGCAGGGCCTCGGTGTTATTGTCAAAAAACGCTTCCGCCTCCCGTCCCAGCACAATGACATCGAAGGCGTTCATCGCGTCGGCGGTGCGCGGAAAAAGATCCTGCTCCGTCCGGGTTTCCGCGCCCGTGGCGGAAACAACCGCGACGTAATGCGTCGCGTTCAGCCGATAAACCGCTGTCAGCTCCACATTCGTATTGCGCGTGAGCGATTGCACGAGAAATTTGGTGTCCCAATACGGCTGGCCCTCGGCCACCAGGACGCGCACTTTCCGCCCGACGGAGCGGAGAAACACCGCCCGTTCGTTGTTGGCCGTGTCGGCCTCGTCCGGTTCCGGCGGGACGCGAAAAACGTAACGCTGTTCGCCCGCGTCCGGCGCCTTCACACGCATGGAGATGCGCGCAATGCCGTTGGTATCGGGCAGGAATTCCTTCGTCGCGACAATCTTTTTGTCCGTGAGCAAATCCACTTTGAAACTGCGGTTGGGGTAGCCGTCCGCGTGCAGGGTGGCCGTCAACTCTACTTCCTCGCCGCTGAACGCCAGCGCTTCGGTGGAGGGCGTTTCAATCCACAAATCATGCCGCGGCACCAACCCGCCGACGGTCCATGTCCAGAGCGGCACGGAACGCGCCAATGACAGTTGCGCCGCGTCGAGTGTGTCCGGCGCGGTGGCACGGCCATCAGAAACCAGTAACACCCCAGCCTGCGCATTCGTGTCGGCGCGTTCAGAAATCACGCTCATCAGCGACTTTCCGATTTCGGTGGCATCGCCGTCGGGGGTGTTGCTCATCAATTGCGACAATTCAGCCGGACGCACCGTGCGGTCGAATTGCCGGAAGTCCAAGACAAATTCTTGGTTCAGCTTGGCGAGCGTGGAGGCGTTGCTCAAAGTTCGCGTCGCAGCGACGAGGCGCGATTCCCCGCCGACGTCAAGGGTGGCCATGCTGGCAGACGAGTCGAGCAGCACGACCAGTTTCGGCTTTTCCGTGCGCTGTCGCGACATCAGCAACTGGGGATTGAGCATCACCAAGAGCAGCGTGCCGACAATCAATGTCCGCAATGCGAGCGCCGCGCCGCCGCGCCGTTCGCGCCACCAGCGCAGCGCGGCCAGCGCCAGCAATCCCAGCGCAATCGCAACGATGGCGCGCATGCTCCACGGCGGCAGGAAGACCCAATTCATCGCGTGGCCTCCATTCGCTTTTCGGGGACCACTGGAGAAATGCTCTTTGCACTGCGCCACAAGGCCAGCAGCAGCATTTCCAGTCCCAGCAAAATCGCGGCAGTGGCCGCCAGTTGCGGCCAAAGGTCGCGAGTTTCGCCGGTGAGCGACAAATCTTCCTGGCCACGCAGAACGGTTACGGCGGAACCTTCTCCACTCTTGAGATTTTCCAGCGCCAGCGGCCGGGTGTCGCTTTCACGCGGATCCACATTCACTACCGCGTAGGTAACGACCGCGTCTGACTGTCTGACCACATACACACCGGGAGTTTTCGGCGGGGGCAACGCCAGGCGCGTGTTGCGTCCGCTGGCGATGACTTGCGTTTCGACTGTCCGGCCTTCGGGATCAGTCACCGTCACCGCGCCTTCGCCGCTGGTGGGCACGTCGAGCAGCCACGTTGAGCCAGGGGTGACGGCGCGTTCCGCGGAATCGTGGCGCAGCGCGCGGAGCAGTTCATGCAGCATCGCCGGGAAAATCGGGTTGCCGATGAAATCACCGCCGTCAGGCGTCAGTGGAAAATTGGCCAGCACCACCGCGCCGCTTCCTGCCGCGCTGACGGTCAACGCCGCGGAGCCGTCCGGATAAGAAAGCAGCACGTCACTGGCGCGATTTTCCAGCAACTGGTTTTGATAATGACGGCGAAAGCGCACCGTTGAAAAATCTGCCGCGTCCAACTCCGTGAAAAGTTTGCGCGGGCCTACAGTCACCGGATCGCCGTTCTCTGAAGTGACGGCGCCTTGCAGTTGAAATGGCGGAGCCAGCGCGGGAATCATCAACGCCGGCGCCGTCGGCCCGTCGAGAAACGAAATGAGCCGCGCGCCTTCGTTGACACGACGCGTGATGATTTCGACCGCTTCGCCGGAGAGCGCGACCGGAGCCGCGAGGACAAAAACATCCGCCGTTTCCAGAACGCCGCGATCCAAGTCCTGTCCGCGCCGGCGGACCAGTTTGAGGCCGGGCGCGGCCTGCGGCGACGGAACGAGCGCGCGACTGATGTAAAACGCGGCGCTGTGCCAATCCGTTTCATCGGCATCGCTGACCAGCAGGATTTCAAGCGCCTTGCTGACATTAGCCGCCAGATAGCGGGTGTTGTCCTCGCACAAATCGTCCGGCGGGAGCGAGACTTTGCCCGCGAACGAACCAGCATGTGAAAAGGCAATGTTGAACACGGCGTCCGCCGTGCCGAACGGGGCAATGACAACGCGGGTTTCACGAGTGAACTCGCCAAATTCCAGACGGATGGTTTCTTCACGCGGACGCGGCGTGCAGTTGAATACGGTGCAAGAAGCTTCCACTGGCTCACCGATCACTGGCGCAGCCGGAATCAGCCGCGCGGCGGTGATGGCCACGTTGTCCACGGCCTCGGTTGTGACTGGACGCAGGCGGCAGACGGTGCCGCCGGGCAGTTCACGGACGTCTTGCCAGTTGGATTTCTGGAAATCACTGAAGATGTAAATCGTGCCTGTGCCGCCCAGCAATTTTTGAGCTAGCGCCAGCGCAGCAACTGGATCGCCGTTTTCAAAAGTGGGACTGGCTTTGACAAGTTCGTCATGCAACGCTGGAATGTTTTCGGACAGTGCGGGCAGCAGCAAACGAGGGGTTGCGCCTTCCAGAATGACCGCCGCTTCGGCACCGGACGGCAGCGTGCGGAGCACCTCTGCCGCCTCAGCCTGCGCGCGGGCGAAGAGCGGCACGCCTTGTTGCACAGCGCGCATCGAAAGCGAGGCGTCGAGGACCAGCACGATTCGCCGGGCGGTTTGAGCATTGACCGCCGCGCCGGTCGGTTTCAGAAACGGCCGGGCGAACAGGAGCACCAGCGCCAGCACAAGCAGACAGCGGATGGCAAGCAGGACAATGGTGCGTAGACGATTGATCGCCTGCTGGCCGGCGCAAGCTTCAACGAGAAATTTGAACGGCGGAAATGCAATGCGCCGCGGCCGGGCGCGGGTGAGCCAGTGAATCAGCAGCGGCAAACCCACGGCGGCAAGACCTGCCAGCATCAACGGGTTTGTGAGCGCCGGCCAGTTCATCGCCCCTTCTCCCGCGCCAGAAAACAGTTCCGTAAAAATCCATATGGATCGTCCGAGGTCTTCGCCAGATACCAGTCGCAACCGCGTGCCTGGCAGTTGGCTTTGATTTCAGAAAGAAACGTGTCGAAACGGCGGCGGTAAAGCGTCCGGACCGCGTCGGGTTCGGCGTTGAAAAATCCGCTGCCTTCGGTTTCCAGAAACCGGGCGGAGGCGACGGGCGGAAGTTCAAGCTCCTCTGGATGCACAATCTGAAAGAGCATCACATCGAAACGTGAACGGCGGAACAAATCCACCGACTTCCAGAAACGCGCGTCAACGTCGAGGAAATCACTCATCACGGCAAGGACACCGCGTCGTTTCGTCTGGGCGAAAACCTGTTCGAGGCACGCGCCAAGGTCGGTGCGACCTTCGGCGCGGGCGCGGCCAAGCGAGTCCAACACGCGATTGAGTTGCGGCCATGACGCCGCCGCTGGCAGATGTTGATGCAGTCGGGTGTCCACCAGGGAGAGACCGAGTTCGTCGCCTTCACGCAAGACGAGATAGCCGAGCGCGGCGGCGAGACGGGCGGCGCATTCGAGTTTTGACGGCGTGTGCGTGACAGCTCCGGAAAATTCCATCGACCCGCTTTTGTCCACGACGAGATACGTCAGGAGATTGCGTTCGGCGTCGTAAAGCCGGAGATAATGGCGGTCCGTCCGCGCAAAGACTTTCCAGTCCACCTGCCGGATGTCATCGCCGGGCGAATACTCGCGGTAATCGGCGAACTCGACCGCCGTGCCGCGGAAATGCGATTTGTGCGGGCCGGCGAACGTGCCTTCCGCCGCGCCGTGCGGACGCAGCCGCACGCTGCGCAACGCTTCCATCGCGGCGAGGTCGAGGTAGGGATGTTGCAAAGTGCCCACAACCTTGCCTCGGAATTAACGCACTGCGGACGGTTCGCGGATGGTATCGAGCAGGTGCTTGACGATGGCACCGGACTCGATGCCTTCGCCGAGCGCGTTGTAATTGGGAATGATGCGATGACGCAGTACCGGAACCGCCATGCGGTGCAAATCGCCTGCTTCCGGGGTCGGTCGCCCATCGAGCAATGCGCTTGCCTTGGCGGCGGTTACGAGGTGCTGCGTCGCGCGCGGTCCGGCGCCCCAAGCCACATATCGGCGGACGTAGTCATCGGCGCGCGAATCTTTCGGCCGGCTGCCGGTGGTCAGCGCGACGGCGTGTTCCAGCACATGACGCGAGACGGGCATCCGGTCAACGAGTTCGGTGAACTTGCAAAACTCCTCCTTCTGGACGAGCGATTTGAAGCTGTCCCACTTGGCGCGTATGGAACGCTCGGCAATTCTTACCTCGTCGTCATGCGAAGGATAATCCAGATGGATGCTCAACATGAACCGGTCCAGTTGCGCTTCCGGCAGGGGGTATGTGCCTTCCTGTTCAATTGGGTTTTGGGTCGCCACCACGATGAACGGTGGTGCAAGATGATAAGTCTTGCCGTTCACCGTGACCGCCAGTTCTTGCATTGCTTCAAGAAGCGCAGCCTGTGTTTTCGGCGGCGTGCGGTTGATTTCGTCAGCCAGAAGCAGATTCGCAAAAACCGGGCCGCGATGAAATACCAGAGCTCGTCGCTGGCCGCTTTCATCGGCCTGTAATATCTCCGTGCCGGTGATGTCGGCGGGCATGAGGTCGGGCGTGAATTGAATGCGCCGGAAATCCCACCCCAGCGAATCGGCGAGCACCTTTACCATCATCGTCTTGGCCAGACCGGGCACGCCAATCATCAGTGTGTGGCCGCCGGAGATGAGACTCGTGAGCAGCAATCGAACCACTTCGTCCTGGCCGATGAGGACTGATCCCATTTGTTCTTGAAGAGAACGGCAGCATTTGCGCAAGCGTCCCAGAGTTTCTTCCGCGAGTTTTAGGTCGTCATTCATAATTCGATCCAAGGTTTCCCATAACGAAAGGCTCTTAAGGCGCTTGTTACCGATGTTTTCCTTAACTGTCAACGCTCAAGCTGCCACTCTGTAAAAACTGACAGGATTGATTTCCGCCAAGATGGCAACGTGCATAGCGCCAAGTATTGGCGGGCGGTGCTGGAACCGGTGGTGGCACGCTATCACGGTCGGAACCTGCGGCCGGCGCTTGGTGACCAAGGTGGAGTGCATCACGGCGAACTGTTCTAACTCTTTGGGTGGCTCGAAAAAATGAGTCCGGTCAGTGAGCCTTGACGAAAATTCGCACGTTTGCTATCATTAAATAACATAAAAGCCGTTATTAAATAGCTTAAAAGCCGTTCCCGCAGAATCGTAAAGTAAAAACGGGGCCATCATGAAACGAATTTTTGTTCTCGCAATCGTTGTTGGCTTTAGTCTGTTCGCTGCCGCTGGTAACTTGGCCGCATCGGTCACACTCACGAATCTTTATTCATTCAGCGGTCCGAATGGGGCCTATCCATATGCTGCGCTGGTGCAGGGCAGCGACGGCAATTTCTATGGCACGACCGCCGGTGACGCCCCAACAGGCGGGAGTAACTACTTAGGCAGTTTGTTCCGGATCAGTCCGAGCGGCAGCTTCACGAATTTGCACACTTTCCCCGCTTTCACCGGCGATGGTAACACTCCAATGGACGCGCTGGTGCAGGGCAGTGACGGCAATTTCTACGGCACGACCGTCTATGGTGGGACGAGCAACTGCGGCACTGTGTTCCTGATCAGTCCGAATGGCAGCTACACGAATCTTTACTCATTCAGCGGTCCGGATGGGGCCGCTCCACAAGGAACTCTGGTGCAGGGCAGTGACGGCAATTTCTACGGCACAACCGCTGGCGGCGGGACGAGCAATTCGGGCACCGTGTTCTTAGTCAGTCCGAGCGGCAACCTTACGAATCTTTACTCATTCAGCCGTCCGGGTGGGGCCATTCCAATTGCCGGGCTGGTGCAGGGGAGCGACGGCAATTTCTACGGCACGACCTTCTACGGCGGGACGAGCAACTTGGGCACTGTATTCGTGATCAGTCCGAGCGGCAGCCTTACGAATCTTTATTCATTCAGCGGCAGCGACGGGGCACTTCCATGGGCCGGGCTGGTGCAGGGCAGCGATGGTAATTTCTATGGGACGACCGAAAACGGCGGGGCGTATAATCAGTCTGGCAACCCGGGAACCGGTGGAACCGTGTTTCGGATCAGTCCGAGCGGCACCCTGACTAATCTGCACTCGTTCGGTGGTCCCCATGATGATGGATATGCCCCACTGGGCGGGCTGGTGCAGGGCAGCGATGGTAATTTTTACGGCACGACCGCCGCTGGTGGATATTTTGGGGGTGGCATCGTGTTTCGGATCAGTCCGAGCGACACCTACACCAACTTTTTCGACTTCGTCGGTGATAGGCCTAGTTTCCCACAAGCTGGGCTAGTGCAGGGCAGCGACGGTAATTTCTATGGCACAACTTGGTTAGCGAATGGTAACGTATTCAAACTCGTTGTCCCCCTTAGCCCGCCTGCCAATCAAATAAGTGCCATCCAGATTGCAGGCACGAACGTCGTCATCACCATCCCATCTGTGGCAGCAGAGACTTATCAGTTACAATATCGGGATTCGCTGGTAGTGGGCGGGTGGTCCAATGTCGTTGGTGCGACTGCGCAAAGTATAGGCAGTTCGTTGATGATAACCAACTTTGGCGGGTTCTCGCAGTCACAGCAGTTTTATCGGTTTGCCATTACACCGTAAGGGGATGGGATCAGCGTAAAGTAGTAAGCGGATTCCTGATGCTGACTCGCCCTACCACCAGCTAAGTCGCTGTTATGGGCGAATAATTCATACTAAGCTCTTCGATACGTTCACTGGCCGGAGCGAGGACAGAGTGCTCGCGCCTAAGCGGTTGTGGTCACAAAGGGCTGACCAAGGAAGAAGTCATTTTGGCATTTCGCTCAAAATGAATAATGTTGGTCACCGGCCCGGCGATGGCGACACCGCTGCTGTTGGCGTTGAACAGCGAAGGTGAGAGCATGGAGAACGGCCCTATCGGGATGTCTGTGGCAGGCGGTTAAAAAAGTGCTTGAACTCTCACTCAAATACTATTAAGCTGACTTCTGTATGAAAAACGTTGTATTGGCAGCGTTTCTTTATGTGTGGATCTGGCCGCTTTCAACTTTCGCACAGTCAAACATCACATATACCACGCTGGTTGAGTTTGGTGGCACCAATGGTCAGTATCCCGATGCTTGTTTGATACAGGGTTCTGATGGCAATTTTTACGGTACGACCCTTGAAGGAGGTACAAACAACCTAGGTACGGTGTATAGAATGACCCCCGACGGGCTACTCACGACCTTGGTTTCGTTCAATGGTGCTAATGGCAGCTTTCCAGAAGCACCATTATTTCAAGGGAACGACGGAAATTTCTATGGCACAACCCAAGAGGGTGGTACGAATGGTGACTACGGAACGGTGTTTAGCATAACTTCGAATGGAGCGTTCAATAGTTTAGTGTCGTTTGCCAACACCAATGGCGCAAATGTCTCAGCTGGGTTGGTACAAGGTACCGACGGCAATTTTTATGGGACAACTTTCAACGGTGGAATTGACCCACTACAGTATCCAAATACTCTTTCTCATGATGGCACAGTATTTAAGATGACCCCAGATGGCGCACTCACAACTGTATATTCATTTTATCTCAATTACACATATAATTATTATAATATGTACCCAGACGCCGGTCTAGTGGAGGGGAAGGATGGTAACTTTTATGGCACAACAGAAGGAGACGCCTTCGAGTATAACTATGGGGCAATATTCAATATAAATACGAACGGCGTGTTGAACGCTTTAGACATTTTCGAGCTTGCAAATGAAAGCACCGCTGGCTCAGTCCCAACAGGACCGCTTGTATTGGGTTCCGATGGAAATTTCTATGGCATGACTACATCAGGCGGGACGAACGGTTGGGGTACGGTGTTCCGAATGAACACCAATGGAACACTGACTACTTTGTTTTCTTTCAATGGAACCAATGGCGCATTCAGATATAGCTCTCCTGTTCCTTCTGCTTTTTCTTGGCCAATGGTGCAGGGTTCCGATGGCAATTTCTACGGCGAAACGGTATGTGGCGGCCCTACATTTACCGGTCCTATCGCTAACGGAGGCATGAACACCTATGGGAACGGAACGGTGTTCCAAATAACTGCCAATGGTGTGTTAACCACTTTGTATTCTTTTGGAAGCGTTGCCAACGATGGGGCTAATCCTGAAGGTGGGCTGATACAAGCCACGGACGGAAATTTCTATGGTGTGACGTATAATGGTGGCAGCAACGGGTATGGAACCATTTTCCGTCTCAGTGTGCCTCTTCAACCAGTGTTTCAATCAGTGGTGCAAACGAACGGGACTCTCACTCTTGTTTGGAACTCTGTGGCCAATCAAACCTATCAGTTGCAATACACAACCGATTTAACTTCCACCGGCTGGAGCAACTTGTGTAACTCGGTTGTCGCGACAAATGGGGTTATGTCGCTATCCGATTCCATTGGTCCGGACTCACAGCGGTTTTACCGCGTCGTACTATTACAGTAAATATTCTCTACCGCCCGTTAGCCCGAATTCTTGCGGAACACCGAAATTGGTGACCGCTCCAATTTCATTTTCAACGCCGCATTGGATCATGTTCAGTTCGAATCCATTGTTGTTCCACCTATGCGGCTTCTATGCCCATTTTCTTCATGGATTCATCGGGATTATTTGGACGTATAATCGCCCATGTCCACCCCAAACAGGTGATTGGGCGGGCTGGGTTTAAATTCACGGTAGGCGTCGCCCTGCCAGACAATCAAATCCAGTTCCGGCGAGTTCTTCAACCCCCGGCCATAGCTGCATTGCTCGAAATTATGCACGCGCACCCCATAGACAGCGACAATCACGTCGCCCTCTTTTAGCCCGGCGGCGGTTAGAAGATCACTTTGCCCTTTGAACACTGCTCCATCGGCCGGCGGGCCATGAAAATCATTCAGGGATGCCTTTTCCATTCCCTTGGGGAACAATTGTTTCATCCGCTTCTGCACTTCAGGGTCGAACCGCGTGTCGCCGGTCAGTTGTTTGTAACGCAGACAGAAATCAATGAGCGGAGATGAATCGTCGTAGCGCTCCTCAGTCTTGGCATACCAATCGAAGGCTTCATCATAATCGCTGGTCATTTCAAAGAAAAGCCCTTCGGCCTGTAGTCCTTGGTTGGAATAGGCCTCGCCGGCCTCCTCGGCAATCGCACGGGCCTTCTCCGTCTCACCCCTTTTCAGGTAATACCGCACCCGCCCAAGGGCCATGTTCGCAGCCCGGACGCGGTCCGGATCGTTGTCACAGGCCTTGTCGTAATATTGCGCGGCTTTGTCCTCATCGTGATGCGCCAAGGCGTGCCGGCCCAACGTGTAATAACAGACTGGACTTAGTGCTGCCGCTTGGAGCATGAGTTTTTCATACTGGCCGGGCTTGTCTTCGACAGTGCTGGCCACGGTCTCCAGCGCGGTGACCGAATAAGGCAACACGTTGCTGTATAAATTCAACGCCTGGTTGTAAGTCGCGTGATTGTTGTATTTTTGCTCCAAAATGAAATTCGCGATGCGGCAATCGTAAGGCGCCAGTTTGTGCAGCTTTTCAAAATATGCGACGGCGTCGGAGCGGTCGACGAGGGTCGGCTCGTGCAAACGCGCGCCTAAATCATATACGGTTCCCAGCGGCGGATTGTAGACAAACCAGTCGTTGACGTGCGGATCATAATCCGGCGGAAAGGGCGGAGCGAAGTTGCGCTGATGGAACAGCCAGTCCCAACAGCCAGCCGGAACCAGTTGCGGCGTCGCAACCGTAACTTTGAAACCATCAGCCATTGATTGGCGGTATGATTGCAACTCGGTGGAGTTCATCAGGCGGACGAAGGGATACAATCGCAGCCCCGCAAAGTTCTGATCACACTTGGCGGCGAACTCTTTGGCGTCATCGGGAACGCCCCACATATATTGCAACAGATTAAAATCCTGCTGGATGGCGTGGCAGAGTTGCCGTTGCAGGAAGGCGGCCCATTGTCCCCAGCCGATGACGCGCACATGGACTCCATCGCCGGATTTGGTGAAACAACGTTCCGGCATTTCGTTCAGCGCGTTTACCAGCTCATCCTTGGTTATCTTTTTATGTTGGGAAAGTTCATACGCGCTATTGATCTCCCGCAGTTCCAGCGGAATTGACACCGCCAGCAGTTGGTGTCCCATCTCAACCGAATAACTCTCCTGATAGGCGACGCGGACGAAGTCAACCGTTTGCTTCTGGTTGTCGTTGAGTTTCGGCCACGCTGAAGAAGCGCCGAGACATTCAGACATGGCGGAAAACCATTCGATGCTTTCGATTAGTGCCAGGCCGCCCGCGGCGTCCAAGGGTCGGAAATCCCCGGTATTTCGTGCCCGCAAAGCTCGGACGAAGGCCGCATTGGCAGCATCGTTGGTGTTGATGGTGTCCAGGCGCGCCAGCGCCGAGGCCTCATCCTCCATCAATGTCAGTAGCATCGCCTCCGCCACCTGTCCGTTGACGCCGTAGGCGTTGGTGCTGTTCAGGAAATGCGCCATCGCCAGATGCGCGGTCATGCGCGAAAGCGGAAACCGGACATCGTAAAAATATCCCGAATGTTCCCGCAGCGTGAACACTCCCAACAGCACCGCCGCCTCCTCGTGCAACCCTAGGTCGGTGAAATCATTCTCCAGCGCTCGGGACAATTCCTCGTTTTGTTCTTCGATGGTTTCCGCCGCCCCGTCCGTCAGTTTTGACAGGAGCGAGGCGTCTTCCGACCTGTCCCGGTTGCCTGCGCTCAAACCGAGCGCACCGGCCAGATCCTCCGCCACGCCCTGATAGTCTTCCGGCGACCAAATGGGTTGGTCCAGATTCAGTTCCAGTTTCGAGACGGCGTGTATCGAATCCATCCGGACCTGCAATTCATATTCGGCCGTGTCAAGCGGCGTGCCCGCTTTCTCCGTGGCGATGACCGAGAAATGTTTCAGGTCGGGCAACCGATGGAACTTCGCGTAGAACATCTGCTCCGCCAGATCGGACACAATCGCCTCCACGATGAATTGGGACTCGTTTTGGAATTGAGTCTTGAAAATGCCAGACGGATTTGCCGGGCCGGCGGACGGCTTCGGTTTGCAGCCCGTTGCCAGACCTGCTGCCAGCAGGATGCACCCCATCGTAAGACCAAGACTCTTGGACATGTTGAATCCGCGGCGCGGCGCATGGATTTCACCCGAAGAAGGTTTTTTCTTCCGACTGACCATGATACGCGAGTGTGCGGCTGAGTTGGGTCGGCGTCAATTCCTGCCTTTTCCCGCAAATCGAGATTTGGGGCGACAGGCAGCATACATTGGCGTTTTCGTCACAGCACCAACATCATTTGCGAGGGACATTTGCGAGGGGTAGCCAATTACCAACCGCATCGATGAGGGACTGGCTGCCCATGCGTTCGCAGCGAAGGAAAGCAAGTGATCAAGCTGTTACAGGTCTTTCCTGAAATCCGTGATGCCCAGAGCGCGGATTACAGGCTTGGCCGTTTCGAGCTTCGTCAAATAGCCCTCCCAGTCGGTGCCGAATTCGTCCGCCATGACCGTCCCTGGCGCATGGATGTGAGGGTCCCAACGATGCTGTAACGTCGGCAACGGACACCAAAACGGGCACTAAAGGTGTTGGCATGGGTTGGTGTTTGTAGGAGGTGATTGGCAATTGTTGGCTTGATTCAATGATCTACCAGTGTTAATCTCCTTGCCAGTGCAGCATTTAGAGAAGTTGCTGCTGCCGAACGGTTTAGGTGAGGTTTTGGATTATCGAGTGACCTGCTCGATTCCGACCTTCGCCTCCTCTATAGATTCATGCTCGTCGCGGCAATGAACCCAACGCGACTTTGTTGGGGTCAGTTGGATGAACTTGTGATTGTATGCTGCTCTTGTTAAATTACTTACAAATCCTCTCAAACAGGTAATGTTCGGGGAACGTTTGAGAAATTCCATCTGACGGCGAATGAAAAAGGGCCAGCAATTACACGGATCTTGCTGGCTTTAGTCTTTAATGTGGAGGCATGGCGTGGTATCTCAGTGCCTCAGTTGAAATCCAGTCAAAATACGGGTGCAAGCGGAGATAAACACTTCCATATGGACTGGCGGCGCGGCGACCGGTGGCGCTGGTTGATTTGCCAAGGTTCCCCGGCGACCAACTGGTGGACGCCCGTACCGGTGGCGATTTGTCGGTGCAGGCGTGTGCTGACGACCCGCTGATTGCGTTTCATGCCGTTCGCCAATTGTCACGTCTGGCTTACAACGTGGCGCAAATCCGCTGGGTGCAAACCGGTTTCACCGCCAATTCCAATACCAAGGAGACGCCTCGAAACTTGATGGGTTTCAAGGACGGGACAAACAATCCGCCGATCAGTGATCCCAAGCTTATGAACCAATTTATTTGGGTGGGTGATGAAGGGCCGGACTGGATGCGCAGCGGCAGTTACATGGTTGTCCGCCGGATTCGGATTGCGTTGGAGCATTGGGATCGCATGAATCTTGCGTTTCAAGAGCAAACGGTTGGCCGGCACAAGTATTCCGGTGCGCCGCTCGGTGGAACCAACGAGTTTGACAAACCGGAATATGACGCGACGGACAAGGACGGCAACTACATCATTCCCGACAACTCACATGTGCGCTTGGCCGCAGCGGAGCTGAACGATGGTGTGCAAATCCTACGTCGCCCTTACTCCTACAACGACGGTGCAAATTTCACTGCCGAACGCTGGCCCCTGTGGCGGCAGGACATGGAATTTGATGCCGGCCTTTTATTCCTGTGCTATCAGCGTGATCCGCGAACTGGGTTCATCAAGCTCTTCGAGAAAATGTCGAAGTTCGACATGATGAACCAATTCGTGACGCACACTGGCGGTGGACTCTTTGCCTGTCCGGGTGGGGTTGTCGAAGGTGGGATTATTGGCCAACGCCTGTTCGAGAAGGCATGAGATAAATCATCGCAGCGTTCACGTCTTCGTTTGGGCATTTGCATTGGCCCGTTGTTCTTAATCCTACAGCGACGGGAATCTCATCAGTGCGCGGTTCGCAGGAGGTTTCAGAAATTCCGAACTTCCGACAGTATGAACCGAGATCTCGTTTTTCGTCGCGAATGTTCCATCACCGGTCACATCAACGTTTGTTTAGCAGCCGTTCAAAGGCGGCCAGCGTTTCAGGACTGACGTGATGTTCGATGCCCTCGGCGTCCATTTCGGCGACCTTTTCCGAAACACCGAGCGAGCGTAAAAAAGCCGTCACTGTCTCGTGCCGTTGCTTGCATTCTTCAGCCAGCTTGTGCCCCACGTCGGTCAAAAAAATGGCACGGTAAGGTTTCGTGTTCACAAACCCGATTTTTTTCAGCCGCCCCAGCGTGCGGTTCACCGTCACATGGGTCACGCCCAGCCGCCGTGCCAGGTCCACCACCCGCGCTTCGCCAACGGAAGCCGTCAGGTCGGCGATGGCTTCGACATAATCCTGGGCGGTTTCCGCCGCGCGGTCGCGGCGAGATCGGCGGAAGTTCTCCGCCGGCTGTCCCGGCGTGGACACGGGCACTTTGGGTCTGGAACGCTGCATAATTTTTCCAATTAAAACAGCCAGAGATGTTTTAGTCGAGGTTTTATTTGTAATCCAAGCTACATTTTTGTTGACGGTGTGGATTCATAACGTATCCTCTACTACATCATTTTGTTTATGTTAAAAAAGATTGTCATTGCTTCAATGATTTGCGCGGCGGCGTTCGGGGTTAGCGCACAGGAAACAAACGCCGTTCCGCCGGACAAAAGCAATTATACGCTTTTCAATCCGACGCCGAACCGAATATATGCGGGAATTAAGTCCCGACCGGCCCGACCAGACCGAGTCGGCTTATACGGTGGACGCCGGCCACTACCAGTTGGAAATGGATTTTGTCAATTTCACTTACGACAAAACGGACGGCACGACCACGAAGGCATGGGACGTGGGGGATTTCAACTTCAAAGCCGGATTGCTCAATAATGTGGATGTCCAACTCGTCTATGACAATTACCTGAATGTGCATACGGAAGACAGTTCGGGCAAATCAACCACGCAGTCGGGCTTCGGCGACCTTACCACGCGGCTAAAAGTCAATTTGTGGGGCGATGACAGTGGGAAGACGGCCTTTGCGCTTCTGCCTTACGTCACGTTTCCGACGAGCACGGAAAATCTTAGGGAACAACGCGGTCGAAGGCGGCGTGATTTTTCCGCTGGCGGTGAGCTTGCCGTATGATTTCGACCTGAGTTTGGAAACGGCAGTCAGTTTGATGAAAAATGATGACAACGGCGGCGACCATGAAGAATTCATCGCTTCAGCCAGCGTTGATCATCAGATCATTGGGAAGTTGAGCGGTTATGTGGAATTTTTCAGCAACTTCACCACAGAAAGTCACGCCGGTTGGGTGGGAACGGTGGATACCGGTCTGGAATATCTCGTGACTAAAAACATCCAGCTTGATTGCGACTGCTACTTTGGTGTGACCCAGCGGCGCCCGATTTCAATCCGTTTGCCGGAATCACCGGGAGATTTTAACAGATGAATCGGACTTTATGAGTAAAAACAACAAGACACCCCGGGACTTGTGTGAACCGGCGACAGGACAGTAGTCGCCGCAGTTCCACGCCCCGGCGCCATGTCGCTGGAAGGATTGCATGGCAGCGTAAAAGTGCCCCATCATAAAGCCGGCTTCTGGCGGCAAATGACTGCCTATTTTGGCCCGGCGGTTTTGGTCAGCGTGGCCTACATGGATCCGGGCAATTGGGGAACCGATCTCCAGGGCGGCGCCCAGTTCAAATACGGACTGCTCTGGGTGGTCGGCCTGGCCAGCCTGATGGCGATCTTTCTACAGATTATCGCCGCGCGGCTCGGCATAGCAACCGGGCGCGATCTGGCCCAATGCTGCTATGATTGGTATCCCAAATGGACGCGCGTGCCGAACTGGCTCATGGCGGAAATTGCGATCATCGCGTGCGATTTGGCCGAAGTCCTGGGCGGTGCGGTAGCGTTGAATATGTTGTTCCATATCCCCATTTTTTGGGGGGTCATCATTACGGGAGTGGACGTGCTGGTGCTGCTGGCGATGCAGCGGTTCGGAATGCGGATGATCGAAGCCATCGTGCTGTTGCTGGTGGCGACCATCGGCATTTGCTACTACATCGAGATTTTCGTCCTGCCGCAGACGCAGCCGAGCTTTCTGGAAATGGGCCGGGCAATGATCATGCCCCGTTTGGGTTCGGCCACCATGGTTTATGTGGCCATCGGGATCATCGGCGCAACGGTCATGCCGCATGTGCTGTATTTGCACCCCGCCTTGGTGCAGAGCCGCAAATTCCAGAAGGACGACGAATCCATCCGAAAGGCAATCCGCTTCAACACCTTTGATGTCATCGGCAACCTGTCGGTCGCCTTTCTGATCAACGCCGCCATCCTGGTGCTCGCCGCGATTGTTTTTTACGGCAAGACCAGCGTCATCGTCGCCGGCGGACAAGTGGTCCAGTTCAATGATTCAACGGATTGGATCCAGGCGGCCTACCTGACTTTGGCGCCGCTGATGGGCACGGCTGCCGCAGGCACGCTTTTCGCCGTCGCCCTGCTGGCCAGCGGGCAGAGCGCCACCATCGTCGGCACGCTGGCCGGCCAGGTGGTGATGGAAGGCTTCATGCATTGGCGCATCAAGCCGTGGTTGCGGCGGCTGATTACCCGCTCGCTGGCCATCATCCCCACGGCTGTCTTTATCGGCATCCGTGGGGCCAATAACATCACCGACCTGATTGTCCTGAGCCAAGTGGTGCTGGCGTTACAGCTTCCGTTCGCGATGTTCCCCCTGCTGCACCTCGCCAGTTCCCGCAAGCGAATGGGACAATGGCGGCTGGGCTGGTTTCTGCTCATCGCCGGGTGGGGTTCGGCGATGCTCATTACGGCCTTTGACTTCTACGGTCTGCCTGACGCCGTGAAACAGGCTTGGCAGGTTATCAGCGGCGGGTAAACTACGAAAGGCTGACGCATGTATAAGACCATTCTCGTGACGTTGGACGGCACACCGACCGACCGCGCCATTATCGAACACATCAAGCAACTTGCGAAACTCACGCAAGGCCGCGTGGTGTTGCTCCACGTGGCTGACGGTTGGGCGGCACGCACCTTTGGACCGGACGCGATTAGCCCCGAGATCACCGAAGATACCGCGTATTTGAACCGGGTCCGGTCGGAGTTTCAATCCGCCGGCATACCTGCTGACGCGGAGCTGGCTTATGGTGATCCGCCGAAGGAAATCGTCAAGTGGGTGGAACAAAAGGGCTGCGACCTGGTGGCGATGAGCACGCACGGGCACCGGTTTTTGGCCGACCTGTTTCTTGGCACCACCTCCAGGCACGTCCGCCATAGGGTTAGCGTCCCCGTGCTCCTTCTCCGGGCAAAGTGAATCATTCGCGCCGTCCATACGGCACCTGACAATCTCGACGGCCAGACTTGCTTAACTCAAAATTGACGTGAGGCTGCGGACAAAATGAAGCCCGGATAGTCCGCGTATTTATTTTTAATAACTTGGCCGTGTTTCACAAAAAGGCAACGAATGAGGGTTCGTTGCCTTTGGCTGTTTTGGGCATTATTTCTGTAATTTCTGGAATGGGTCACAACCCATATACGCGACAATTCGGGCGTGATAACGAGCGGTTGGAAACAGCCTGTCGCATTCCCAAAGACTCAAGGACTTGGCACTAACCCGCAATATTCGAGCCGCCTCCGATTGGCGGAGTCCCGCCGAAAATCGTTTCTTCCTGAGATGTTGGCCAAGGGTTGCAGGCTCCTTTGCGATTGGAAAACTGCGAGTCCAAACGGGCGCAACGTCCTTGCGCGGCACGCTCACGACCCTTTCATAAAAAGGCAACATACGGCACGCACTTGGGGAAGGTCAGTTGCATGAACTTGTGATTGCATCTTACTTTCGCTGAATTGCTTACAAATCATCTTAAACAGGCAACGGTTAGGAGACGTTTCAGAAATTCCGCGCTTCCAACAGCATGAAACGGGACCCCGTTTTTGGGGAACCAGCACAGGTGGCGTGTAGCCGATCAGCAGCTTGCTGGGCGGCGGGAAGCGCGCACCTGTTCAGGGACATTGTTTTTGCCTCGAACTATTCTCCTGAAGCACTTCACGCACTGTGTTAAGCATGGTTTCGGCTGTGTAAGGTTTGGGAATAAAATGCCGGATGCCGATCTCCCTGGCTGTGGCTTCGCCGCCCTCAGAAACCAGACCGCTGGAGCCAATGATCTTGACGTTCGGGTTGATCGCTTTGAGGGCAGTGATGGTGGTCGGGCCGTCCATGATGGGCATGAGCATATCGGTGATGACCAAATCAATTTCCCTCTGCCGGTGCCTGTAAAGTGAAATGGCTTCGACACCATTCTTGGCCAGAAGGACACGGTAGCCGAATCGTTTTAGCATCTGTTGCGCGAGGTTGAGGATCGGTTCTTCGTCATCCACCACCAGCACCAACTCATTGTGGCCGAGCGGTAACTGGGATCGTTCTGAGGGCGTACTCTCGATGGCGGTGGACGTGGGTTTGGCTGGCAGATAAACCTTGAAGGTGCTGCCCCTGCCCACTTCGCTCTCACAATGGATGAAACCGTCGTGGCTCTTGACGATGGCCAGGGTGGTGGACAGACCCAGACCGGTGCCTTTTCCCGGCTCCTTGGTCGTAAAGAACGGATCGAAAATCCTGTCCTGAATCTCCTTGGGTATGCCCATGCCGGTGTCCGCCACAACGATGATCACATACGGGCCGGGCCGGGCCTCCAGGTCCATACTGGCATAGGTCTCGTCCACCATCATGTTTTCCACCTGTATGGACAGTTTGCCGCCGCTGGGCATGGCATCCCGCGCATTGACACAGAGATTCAGCAGGACCTGGTGAAGTTGTGTCGGATCACCGGTGACCGGCCAGAGGTCAGGCGCGGAATGAAGTTCGAACTCCACCGATTTTGGAAAAGTCTCAAGAATGATTTGCTTAATTTCGCGGGCGGTGTGTTTGAGATTGATCGGGATGCGTTCGCCTTCCACGCCACGCCCGAAGGTCAGCACTTGTTTGATCAGGCTGGCGCCGCGCCCGACATTGGCTTCCAGAGTCTCAAGCAATTTTTTCCCATCAGGATCGTTGACAATCTTTTCCTTCAACAGTTGGACGGAGACGAGGAGTGGCGTCAGTATATTGTTCAGGTCGTGGGCAATACCGCTGGCCAGGACACCAATGCTCTCCACGCGCTGTGCCCGCATAAGCTGGGATTCAAACCGTTTGCTGTCCGTGATGTCAGTGCTGATTCCCAAAACAGACTTCGGGATTCCCTGATCGTCGCGCAGCAGAGTCCAGCGCGTTTCCACGATCACTTCCTTCCCGCCCTTTGTCCGAGCGGCAAATTCACCCTGCCAGTTGCCGGTTTCTAAAACGATTCTTTCGGCTTCCTCGTATTTCAATGCATTGAACGTGTCCTTGGGCAAAAGGTCGTTCATCTTCCGTCCAATGGCCTCATGAGCCGCCCAGCCGAAAATCCTCTCGGCACTCTGGTTCCAAAACAGGACGCGGTCTTCCATATCACGTACCATGATGGCATCGTGGGCCAAATCCAGCAGCCGGGCCTGTTCGCGAATTCGCGCTGAGGCGAGCTTGCGTTCGGTAATGTCCTGTACGGTCCCGATGCCCTCTAGGGCGTTCCCCCGCTCGTCGAAGGAAATCTCCGCGCACTCGCGCACCCACTTGGTTTCCTTTCCAACAACGATGCGGTGCTCAATATCGTACGGAGCGCCCTGCATGGCCGCATTCCATGCCCCAAGCACATGCTCCCGATCCGCCGGATGGATGCAGGCCGAAAACGAGTCCAGCGTGAGCGACCGTCCCTGCTGAATTCCAAACATGCGGTACGTTTCCGCCGACCAAGCCAGCATGTTGTTGCGAATGTCGAGGTGCCAACTGCCAATGTGTGCCACCGCCTGGGCGCGATTGAGATTTTCCTCGCTGGCACGCACCGCCTGTTCCGCCATTTGCTGTTCGAGTTTCCTTCGTAAAGCCAGAATCCCATAGGCCAGGTTATCGGCCAGTTTCGTCAACAGTTCCATCTCCTCAGCGTTGAAGGCATTGGGCTTGGCGGCATAGATGGTCAGCGCCCCGAACGCCCGGTTTCCATCCAGCAACGGCAACGCCAGAGATGACGCATACCCGTGCTTGAGCGCCTGGTCGCGCCAGGGCGCAAAGTTCGGGTCCTTGAAAATGTTGCTGAAAAGCACCGGGCGACCGGCGCGAATGGCCGTGCCGGTGGGGCCACGCCCCCTTTCGGTATCGGCCCACGTAAGATTTAATCCTTTGATGTGGTCTTCACCGCGACCCGCATGAGCGGCAATACGCACGCTCTTTTGCTCATCCGATTCCGCAAAACAGACCCACGCCAGCCGGTAACCACCTTCCTTCACGATTACCTGGCAAATCTCTTGCAACAGGGCCGATTCGGTGTCGGCCCATACCAACGTCTGGTCACAGGCGCTGATGGCCCTCAAGGTGCGCTCCGTGCGGCGGAGGTTGGCTTCCATCCGATTGCGTTGGGAGATGAGCACCGCCATCAACCATAAGGCGCTGATGCCGATCTCGCGGTGGGTGAGCGACAGGCGGGGGTCGGCTCCCGGCGGCGCGCAATGATACCCCACCAGCATCATCACCGAAAAGAGACCGGCGAGCAGATAGGGTAAATACAGGCCATCGGCAAAAACCGACAGCAACAGAAGAATGAAATACCAGACCCAAACGGTGGCCCCCAGCGGTGTGTGCAAATCCGCGATGAATTCCCCGAAGGCAAGAGCGGAAATCACCAAAACAAAAACCCATTTGTGTTGTCTGGAATTCACGATTAAACCCCGGCACCCATTATAGCCTCACTGCCGTTTCATACCGCTTTATTTTCACTTCCTCAACATCATTTATTCCTGTTCGGCCGCTGGGGGAATTTTTTTGAAGCGACGACCAAACTGTGTGTTGCCCAGTCTCTTGGGGCGTGAAGAAACCGAAGAGGAGCGAAACCTTCGCGCTTAAATGCGCGGGCAAGCCTCTCACCCGCTCATACGATTATGGTGGCCACGGACAGAACGCCAGCCACCGTGGCGCTCAGAAGTGGACAACGGGTCATTGGGGATCGCTGGCGACCTGTCACACGGGCGTATCCGCTGCGCTGATTCGCAATGCCAGCGACGGAGATCGTCTAGCAGATTTGGTTCCGAAACAACGATAGGTGATAATGGTGTATCAGATTGCGCTGCAAGTTGGGGGGTGCGTCGCGCAAGTGAAAGTCCACGCCGCACCCCCCATTTAGCTCCAGGAAGCGTATCACTGGAGCAACTATGACGCATAAGAAAAAGCAATTCTCGCGCCACTGTAGGGTTCAGTTAAATTGCGCTTTCCAGCATTTCTTCAATGGTCCACGCATGGTCACATACAACGGGATTTTGAGGTCAGAAATTCCTTGTTTTCCGCCGCTGGCGATGTTAAAGGTTAATAAGCAATAGCGGCGGGTGTCCGATTCATAACTCGTTCTGGCAACCCCCCGATGTTTGCCCTTGGCGGACGTGGCGCTTTGGCAAAAGTCGTACCTCGTCCGCCGTTTTCTTTTCAACAGCCCGCTTCGCAATCTAACCCGGCATCACCGTTTTTTTAGTTGAACGCACGGACGGTTTGTTCTAAAGGCCCCTGTGCATAAATTGTAAAACATGCCCGCCTCCGCACATAGTGGCGGGCCGTCATCCGGGGCAACTCCACCCTTTGCAGCGACTTGCCGAGCGCGAGCCGTATCCGGCACGACTCTCTATTCCGAATGCCTTGGAGACCTGAACACCGTTTGCTGGTATCGAGTCAATTTTTTCGACCTTAAGAATGTTTGCGTGCATCCGAACCACTTGGAAATAGTTGCGCAAACGCGCCGTAAATAAGGGCTTCAGAAGCGAATACTGCTAATAATCGGCGTACGAATTGCTTCATTTTACACCTTGTGCTTGCTCCAAAGATTCACCTGCTGGAGCACACGCGAGGGCGTGTCGCTCCAGACCGGTGATGCGACACGCCCCTAAATTCCTGGTCAAGACCTCACACACGCTCCTAAGACGCCTTCTGGTGAGAATTCACAATAGCTTCGGGGAACTACAGGTCCAAGTGTTGTAATCTTGGTGTGAGGCCAAGTGGCCAGTGATGAAAAATTCCAAAGGCTTCGTTGCAGATGCGCTTATGGTTTTAATGCAGGAATCTACCGTCTGACTTTGGGCTGGGGCGGTTGCATGAATTGTAATGCAACAACCACTACCTTTCACGCGGCAATTTAGTTAATGTCCAATTCCAAGACAGTGAAGGCCCCTAGAAAACTTCCAAGGAGCATTTAATGTCGGTTCAAGTCGGAAAACTCTGCAAACGACTTGTTTGACATCGCGCCGCCCTGTCCGGAGACACGCATGGTCTGGTATATGCTGTTCTAACGCATTAAATTATATGGAGTAATCTACCCGGACAAGATGGTGGGGTGATTGATGGAAAGTGCTGGCGACCAGTTGTGCCGCATCAGAGCGCGAAAGGTCACAATAGGAAATGGTCTCAATCGCAAATAACGTTCGATTAACCTATCGGTTGAAAAGTTTTTCACGATGGGATGGCTGGGTAGTCGCCTTTGGAGGCGGGATTGTGCTGCTGGGTTGGTCGCTGAGGAATGAAGTGCTCAAGCGCATTCTTCCAGGATTGGTCGCCATGAACCCGGTCACTGCCCTGGGTTTCATCCTGGCCGGGGTTTCGCTCCTGTGTTACTGGCTGGCGGAAACCAAACCCGCGCATAAATGGGAATGCGGTCGCACAATGGCCGGCGTTCTGGTTGTCGTTGGAACGCTCAAACTCAGTGAATACATTTTTGGCTGGCATCTCGCTTTCGACCAGACGCTGTTCCAGACTCAACTGCAAAACGACGGGACCGGTTTTCCAAACCAGATTGCCCCAAACACCGCGTTCAATTTTATTCTCAGCGGCCTTGCCCTGTGGTCCCTCAACTCCCCCGTCCGCCGTTTCTCGCGCTGGGGCCAAAACCTGAGCCTGACGCTGGCCTTTGTTTCACTCGTCCCCTTGGTCGGCTACATTTACCGGGCCAGTTATCTTTACAGCATCGGTTCTTACATCCCCATGGCCTTGCACACGGCGGTGCTGTTCTTTTTGCTCGCGCTGGGAATGCTGCTGGCGCAAACCGATTACGGCGTGGTGGCGCTGTTCACCAGCCAAACGCCCGGCGGCGCCATTGCGCGGCGACTGCTACCGTTTGCCTTCGCCGTACCCATCGCCCTCGGCGCGCTGACCATTTGGACGACGAAGCAGAAGATTTATCCTGTGGAATTTGGCATCACCGTTGTCGTGGTCGGTTGCATCGCCATTTTCACGGGTTTGATCTGGTGGAACGCCATTCTGTTGAACCGTGCGGACGACCAGCGGCGGCAGGCGGAAGAAGCACTACAAAAAGCGCATGACAAACTTGAGGTGCGGGTGCTGGAACGCACCGCGACAATCAATAACGTCAACGCGGCGCTACAGACGCAGATTCGCGAGCTGCAACGGGCCGAGGAAAAAATCCGCGAACAGGTTGAACTGCTGGACAAAGCGCAGGACGCCATCATCGTTTTGGATTTGGATGATCGCGTCGTTTATTGGAACAAGAGCGCCGAACGGATTTACGGCTGGACTGCGAACGAAGTGATCGGGCAAAGCCTCAAGCAACTGCTTTTCCGGGGCGACACACCGCCAGAACTCCAGGAAACCGTCAAAAGCGTGAATGAACGTGGCGAATGGGTTGGCGAACTCCGGGAATTCACCAAAGACGGAAGGCAGATCATCGTTCAAGCCCGCCCAACCCTTATTCGCGACGGGGAAGGCCGACCAAAAGGTGTGCTCATCATCAACACCGACATCACCGAGCGCAAGCTGTTGGAAGAACAATTTCTGCGCGCCCAACGCCTCGAAAGCCTCGGTGTGCTGGTCAGTGGCATCGCACATGATTTGAACAATACCCTGTCGCCCATTCTCATGGGCACTAACATCCTGTTCACCAAATCCCCGCCGCCAGAAAGCGAAAGCATCCTTAATATCATGGAGGCCAGCGCCCGACGCAGCAAGGACATGGTCAAACAAATGCTGGCCTTTGCCCGCGGCGGTGAATTGGGCAAAATGCCTGTCAATTCCGGCCAGTTGGTGAAGGAAATGGGCCGGATCATCGCCGACACCTTTCCCAAATCCATCAAGTGCCACGTGGAAGTGGACAAGTTGTCCTGGCCGGTTTCCGGTTTGCCCACCCAGTTGCATCAGGTGTTGCTCAACCTTTGTGTCAATGCCCGCGACGCAATGCCTGACGGCGGCACGCTCACCCTGTCCGCAAAAAACGTGCAAATCAAACCCACGGACACTCCGCCGCATCCCGACGCCAAACTAGGAAATTATCTTTGTGTGAGCGTTGCCGACACCGGCGAGGGAATTCCCGCCGAACAGAAGAAAAAAATCTTCGAACCGTTTTTCACCACCAAGGCGCCGGGCAAAGGCACGGGCCTGGGGTTATCCACGTCGCTCGGCATTGTCAGGAGCCACGACGGTTTCATGACCGTTCAGAGTGAAGTCGGACGCGGGACCGAATTCAAAATCTACCTGCCAGCCGCCACCGAAATGCCGGGGCAAACCCTGCACAAAAAGGTGTCGTTGCCGCCCGGCAACGGCGAGCGCATTCTCATCGTGGACGACGAGGAGGCGTTCCTGGCCATCATGCGTTCGGCGCTGGAAAATTACAGTTACAAGGTTTTGACCGCCAGCAGCGGCGTGGAAGCCCTCGCGCATTTTACCCGGAACCCCAAGGCCGTGAACCTTATCATCACCGACCTCGACATGCCATTCATGGACGGCCGGGCGGTGATTGCGGCATTGCGCAAAATCCGGCGCGACGTAAAAATCATCGCGGCCAGCGGCACGGAAAAGGACGAGGAGAATTTTCTTAAAGACGTCAAACCCGACGCGTTCATCTCCAAACCATTTACCAGCGAGAGCCTGCTCGAAACTGTTTACCAAGTGCTCGCAGCCAAGGAATAGAACGCGCGGACTTTTACAATTTCACCCATGAATCGAGATTTATTTCCAAGCGAACAGCAGCTTTGCGCGGCAAGAATTCTTATCATTGACGATGAGGAGGCGGATATTCGCGTGCTCGAATGGGCGTTGCAAGCGGCTAAATTTCCGAACATCCGAAGTCTGACCGACTCGAACAAAGCGGTTGAAGTATTCAACCAGTTTCAACCGGACATCGTGCTGCTGGATTTAAACATGCCCGAACCGGATGGGTTCACCGTTTTGAAACAACTTCGGGAGACAGCACCGGCCGGGGATTTCCTGCCGGTGCTCGTGCTCACAGGACAAAACACGGCCGAGACCCGAAGTCAGGCAATGGCAGCCGGGGCGAACGATTTCCTTGGCAAGCCGGTTGACTATACGGAAGTCACACTGCGGATCAAAAACCTGCTGCAAACCCGGTTCCTCCACCAGCGGGCACGTGAAATGCAGAAACAATTGGAGGCCTTCCCGGTTGCCAAGGAAACCAACCCTCAAACCCAACCCGGTCGGAAACTTTAGATGGATAACTGTGTCCCAGCCTGAACGATGGAAACGATCCCGACAGAAGAACTTGACCGGTTGCTGGCGGCCATGATCCAAAGTGCCGAGGGCATTTCGGATTTGCTGTTCGTGGCCGGCAAGCCGCCGCAGGTGGAAGTCCACGGCAAACTTAAACCATTCGGACTCGAACCGCCGGAATCCGTGCTCACCAGTTCGCGCATCGAGGGTCTGGCCGGGGCCATCATCAATAACAATCCCCGGTTGATTCAAGACCTGACGGATCGCGGTTCGTGCGATTGCAGTTATCCCTTGCAGAACTTTTGCCGTTTCCGTGTCAACATCTACCGCCAGAACGGGAGTTATGCGATGGTGCTTCGCCGGCTTCAATCACAAATTCCCTCCCTGGAGATGCTCCATCTGCCGCCGGTATTCCGGGAGGTCATTAAAGAAAAGAACGGCCTCATTTTCGTGACCGGCGCCACCGGCAGCGGCAAAACCACCACGTTGGCGGCCATGCTGAACGAAATCAATCAGTCCAACGAAGCCCATATCGTCACCCTGGAAGACCCGATTGAATTTCTGCATCCGCACCTCAAGGCTACGTTCAGCCAACGCGAATTGGGGCGCGACTTCTACACCTTTCCCGACGGCATGCGCGCGGCGCTGCGACAAGCCCCCAAGGTGATCCTGGTCGGCGAAATCCGTGACCGCGAAACCATGGAAATTGCGCTCACGGCCGGGGAAACCGGCCACGCGGTTTACAGCACCCTGCACACCATCAGCGCCGGGCAAACAATCCAACGTATCCTGGGCATGTTCCGCAAGGACGAGGAACAACAGGTGCGCGAGCGCCTGGCCGGAACCTTGCGCTATGTCATCAGCCAGCGCCTGGTGCCCCAAAAGGATGGTGGGCGGCTGTTGGTTACCGAATTGATGGGCAGCAGCCTGCGCACCCGCGAAGCCATCGTACTGGGGGAAAATGAAAATCGCCGGCTTTCGGAAATCATCGAAGGCGGAAGCACCTATGGCTGGCACAGCTTCGAACAATCGCTGACGAGGGCCTACGAAGAGGATTTGATCACCGAGGAAACGGCGCTGCTGTACTGCGTAAACAAACCCCAAATGCGTCAGCGCATTGATGTCATTAACAATCGCCGGGCGACCGCGCCTCTTTCCCACACACTGAAAATGAAAGTTGAGGAACCGGCGCCCAAGCCCGCGCCGCGACCGAAACCACCGGCATTACCGGATGCCGTGAAAAAACCGGCGTGAACGCGCCAGCGAAAGAACAATCGCATTCTGCCCGACCCGGCGTGGCATTACTCTCTGCTGCTCTCCGAGAAATGTCGCGTCCGCTCGCTGGAACAATTGTTGACACGGCAGAAATTGAAATAGGCGATGAACCCCGCGGCAAATGATTGGCAACGAAACTGCTGTGCAAATTACTGAAGGGCTCGAAATGTATGGTTTTAGCAGTAGTAATGAAGGTTTTCGTGGCCGTCCTTTCCGCCGGAAATAACCTGACGACCGTCTGGACGGGCAATCGGAGAACCATGAACGCGAGCCTCATTGCCGTCGCGTGCGGTTTGATCCCGTTGGGCGCAGCGGCGGCTTCTCCGCCACAAACCACCATTGGCATTAGCCTGCAATACGCCGGTACAGACCAGACCGTTTTCTCCTGGTCCATCTCCGGCTATCTTGCCAGCCCCGGCGGTCAAACCCTGTCAGCCAACATCAACAATGTCTATGACATCAGCGGTTATTTCGCGGGCCTGGTCAACGATCTCGGCGCCAATACCAACTATATAGCGCTGTCAGGATTCGGCAGCCTCACCGATTTGAATTCCGGTGCCAGCCAGCAGTTCGAAGGACTTCAGTTCGACAACGCCGGGAAGATTTCTTTGTTTCTGGGCGATTTTGTCAGCGCCGGTCAACCTTACACGCCGCTCCTGGTTTCGGGCGGCGATCAATTGCGATACACGGCCGGCGCAGACACCACGGTCATTGATGTACCCGTTACCGACTTTAATCCCGGAACTTATCAATATGAAAACCTGGGCGAAGATGTTTCGACGCAGCCGGACACGACCATATTCACGTCGGACGTGATTGTGAACCTGAGCGTCGGTACCATCCCAGAACCCTCAACGCTATTACTTGCGAGTTCCGGCTCCGGCCTTCTGGTCTTGACGATGCTCCTGCGTCGCCGGGGCTGGAACAGCCAACTCCCTTGTTGGAAATGGGTACGGATTTTTCCGCATCCATTTTTGCCGTCAGGGAACAAACCGACTTGACATTCAAACGTCAGGATGGAGCGCGAGTTGTCTTAACTCGCAGCGCTTTGAGATGTTGGACCGCTGTGGATTCAACCCAGATTACACCGCGACTGCCGTTGGCTAGTGGCCATTGCTCGATCCAGTCGTCAGGCAGGACGTGCTCGATGGTGAGCGAAGAAAGAAATTCAATGCGCTCGGAGCGGGCTTGCTGGTGTGTAGCCAAGAAATTCCCGAATCTTCTTTGTCATTCTGCGCGAAGGGGAGATGATACCGCGCTCCCAATTGCTGACCGACGTGGACGAAATACCAATCTTTGCCGCAACGTCTGTTTGCAACCAGTGCAATTCCAGGCGGTGCTTCTTGATTTGCCCGCCGAGTGTCTGTGGCTGCAATGGGATTTGCTGATTTGATTTCCAATGCCGTGGGTACGGCCGGCGTGGTCGGGAAATTTGAACAGGACAGAGTGAGAGGAGGAGCAGTATGTTTTTTATATGGAGCGGTTCCATATATTATCACCGGGAAATGTCGCGTCCCCTCGCTCGAACCCGCTCATACGAATTATGGTGGCCACGGACAAAACGCCAGCCACCATGGCGATCAATCGGGACGACGGGCGATGAAGAGATCGCCGGCAACCCATCATCCAAGCGTGTCCGCTGCGCTGATTCTCAATGCCAGCAACGAAAAGATTGCAGCAAATTTCGTTCCGAAACAGGATCCGGCCCTACCGCAACCCATTGTGTTACAAGCTGTTTCACATCACCTTATGCTGTATTCAACCTTTTGTTATTGTCGTCGTAGATTCAGGAAGAATTAAGCGACCGACTCGCCGCAAAGGGAAGGGAATCACCGCGTCGCCCTGGTTGTCGTGGCCTTAGACTTGTTCCTGGGACAACTTCTAATGAGAATTCACAGTGGCTTCGGAGACGTGTGGTTCAACTTTGCGGGAAATCTTCACGTCGCGTTGCTCTTGCAGGCTGTCATTTTTGCGAATCGCGGCTTCGACCGAGGCGGTGATTTTTGAAGTGTCAGTTTCGCCTGTGAGCTTGGCATGATTCTGCTGCATCGCTACGATTTCCTTGATGTTCTCAATGTTCTTTTTGATGAATTCCAGTTCGGTTGAAAGGGTGGTTTGTTCGTTGGTTAGATGCTCGGCCAGTTGCGCGATGTACACCGGCAGCTTTTTGCCCCTTGGATCATGCGCCATGAAATCACCCAAGTCCTCCTCATGTTCGCGTATCAGAGTACCAATACGGACGATATTGTTGATCTTGGATTGCTTCATCTGGTCGGATACCAGGCTGGCGGAAACATTGATGCTCTTGAGCATTTTGCCCACATTGTGCAGCACGCAGTTGGCTATCTCCGCCATGCCCGCCTGGCGGGAAGCGACGAGGAGTTCTTTATGGGTCCTCGCGACTTCGGCCTCCATCCGTTCGCGTTCGACAATTTCTGATTTCAGCTCATCGATGGCCAGCATCAGGTGCGCCGTCTTCTCTTTGACCTTTGATTCCAATTCGCCCCGTAATCGCTTTTCCTCCTGTTCCATCCGCAGGCGCTCCTTGAGCAAGGTTTCGATGTGGACCATACCAGTCAACAGCAACAGTGAAATGAAAGAATAGATCACCTCGATTTCGACCCCCAATTGCGCACCGTTATTGAACGACATTGCGGATTGAAACAGGTGAAGCAGGGCCAGCAGTGAAAAGGCCCAAAATAGAGACCAGCCTACGCGCGCTGTTCCATAGATTCGGTTGAGTCGCAAGGCGTAGCCGGCGACTGCGAATTGCAGCGCGCCAGTGACGAAATCCATGACACCCGGGAAACTCATGCAAACCCCCTGTACTTGAAGGGGGCAGTTCCGCCCTCTAAAGCCTGACCGCACCCGGAATTGAGGCATGTTGTACCCCGATTTTGTGCGAACAGCCCTTTATCACCCGTTTGAATAAATAGCATAAGAGCGATGTAGCATTTGCAACGCCAAGAGTCGTAGTACGTTGCCCCAAAAGCTTCAAAACCATCCCTAGAAGCCAACGCCGAGTTTTTCAAATAGAATAGGGTTGTTTCGCTCGCACGTCACCCATTCCAGCGTCCTGCGCGCGGCCGGACAGCGGACTCAAAGCCGTTGATCGGGCTGTCCAGAAACGGAATTGAAGTTTGTGAAGTGGGCGGATGGGCGTTGCGCCGCCACGTTCAACACCTAGGTTGCCACCGTCGCCATCACTTTTATCAAGGAAAACGTATGAGTCCTGCGGCAATTCTAGTTGCGGTTATGGCTTATGACGATGAGCTTCGTTTGGGTCATCGCCTCTTGGGATCACATCCGCTATGCTAAAAACTATCCCTTTGGCTAGCTGGGCGCGATCAAGAACTCCGGCAGAATCGTTCCAATCACGCCGTGTCTCCCAAATCCCGTTAAAAAAAGCAATGGGGCATAAACCGCACAACACAACTCGCAGCGTGTTTCTCTCAAGGGCGCGTTGTAATCGCCATACTCCACTGCTATACTCGAAACACTCTATGTGGCGCTTCTGCAATAATGTATTGCGGGTTTTCTGCCTGTGCGCGGCAAGTACGGTGGCGATTTTGGGCGTCAAACCAGTCTTCGGCAATGTCGCCCAATCGCCTTTGGAATTCTCGCTTCAGATCACCAACGTCATGCAATTACGCCAGCTGGCTGATTCGAATCAGCGTTTTGTTGCTGGGGTGTGCCTGGAGGGAACGGTGTGGTGGTCAAGCGATGCCGAAGGCCGGGTAATTCTACAGGATGACACCGGTGTAGCACAGTTGGAACTTGATCTTCCGTGCCGGTTGCCACGCCAAGGTGAGCGGTTGAGTTTGCAGGGGGCTGGCACGGTGGTTAAAACGACCGATGCAATCAAGTTGTCGAGCATCCCAGTAGTGGAAAACGATGGAATTCATGTGGCGACCGAGCAGTCTGGACGCATCTTTCTTAAGGCTGGAATGCATCCGATCCGGGTTGATTGGTTCAACCGAACGGGCTTATATGAACTGACGGCTTTTTATGAGGGGCCGGACTTACCGCGACAGGAGATTCCTGACTCGGCGCTCTTTCGGGCCGAGGTTCGCTCTGCAGACGGAGTCACGAACTTTGTTAATGGGTTGAGCTACCGCTGCTGTGAAGGCATGTGGTGGGGCATGCTTCCCAACCTCAGCCACCTCTCCGCGGTCCGCTCCGGATTGGTGAGCAATTTCAGCCTCGACGTGGAGAGTCGAAAGGAAATGGTGGGCCTGCAATTCACCGGCTTCATCCAAGTAACCAACGACGGCTTTTACAAATTTTACACCCGGTCAGACGATGGCAGCCGTCTGTTCATCGGAGATTCCTCCCTCCAGGTGAACACCGGCGGCCGGGTTGCTTTGCCGGAAGCGCAATCGGTCGCGAGCGGTTCGCTCCCGGTCGAAAACCAGGAATACCAGTGGTCGGAAATTGAAGGGACCGTCTCTTCTGTGAACCGTCTGCAGAATGCCCTGGAGCTCGAATTAATCACCGAATCGGGGCATGTGTGGGTGAAGGTGGCTGAGAATTCCGGTTACTCTTTTACCCTTGTGCCTCAAAACCGCATCCGAGCCGTGGGAGTTTGTCGCAATATTCGCAGCCTGGACGGGAACACGGTGCCCGGCGAGTTTTTCGTGCAGAGCTGGAATGACATCAACCAAAGTTATGTCACGCCGGATTTATGGGCCATGTATCCGCTGGTGACGATCAGCAATGTGGTGACAATGCCCCTCCAAAGCGGATCGCAACCGGTCGTTCATGTCCGTGGAAAAATACAGTCTGCGGGGCCGGGGCAGCCGGCATACTTGGACGATGGTTCGGGCCGCATTCTCTTGGAGTCAGTCGAGCCGGATTATATCGGGGGACAGATTGCCGAAGTACTGGGGCGGTTTGCCGTGGAGGACACCCATCCAGTCTTACGCTTCGGTTTCTTCCGGCAAGTCGGAGAGGGCACCAGCAAGGCCGGGGCGTTTCCAGTTCTCACTACGGCTGAACAGGTCAACCAGTTGAGTCGCGAAGAACTGAAACAAGGCTACCCGGTGAAGCTACGCGGTGTGGTCACGACTGTCTTGGAAGGTGATGCCCTTGTCCTTCAAGATGCGACGCGGGGACTCTATGTGGCCTTAGGGAGGCCTTTGCCGCTACGAGCGGGAGATTACTGCGAGTTGGATGGCGTCGCCGCTGCCGGCGAATTTTCACCTTATATCCTTGCCTCCCGGATTGAAAAATTGGGCCCTGGCACCTTGCCGAATCCGGTTCGTCCAACTTGGGATCAACTCCTGAACGGGAGCATGCACTGCCAATACGTCGAGTTGGAAGGTGTTGTAACCATGATGGACGGCGACACGATCTCGTTACTCACCCGTGACGGCCGTATCAAGGTGCAACTGGATACCATGGCTCCACTGCTCCCCAAGACAGACGAGAACGCGCTGGTGCGATTGCGCGGCTGTCTGTTCGCCGACTGGGACAAGCAAGCCCAACGGGTGATGGTTGGCAATATCCGCATTAATCAGCAGTGGGTGGACGTGGTTCAGCCAGCACCGATTGATCCGTTTGCCATTCCTGCGAAGCATATCGGAGAGTTGTTGCAATTTGATCCACAGGCGGGATCACTCCAGCGCGTGAAAATTTCCGGACAGATCGTTTACCTGGGTGATGAGGGATGTTTTCTTATGGATGGCAACAACGGTCTGCGCTTCATCCCCGCTGGGGCGATGAACGCCCACGTCTGTGATCTTGTGGACGTGGTAGGGTTCCCGGACTTGAGCGGCCCATCTCCCGTGTTGCGAGAAGCGGTGGTTCGTCGGCTGAGGGTGGCCGAGTTGCCCACGGCGCATAAATTAGAAGTGGACAACTTGCTCCGCGATGACTATGACTCGACGCTGGTAGAAGTGAATGGCGTATTGTTGGGGGTTAATAGTAAACCGGAAGGGGAGGTGCTCGAGATGCAGAGCGGCTTGCGCCGGTTTGCGGTGATGGTGAAAGACAAGGCAGGGCTCAAAGGACCGCTGACGCCCGGCAGCAGGCTTGAACTCACTGGGGTCTATGTGGGACTGGGCGGCAACTGGGTTTTGGGCCGGCCGATCGATTCCTTCGAACTCCTGCTCAACTCCGGCTTTGATATAAGGGTACTGTCCCGGCCGCCTTGGTGGACATTGACACGCTTGCTGTCCGCAGTGGGCGTGCTGCTTGGAGTATTAATAGCCGCTCTGATTTGGATCAAACTCCTGCACCGGCAAGTGGCAGAACGCACCCTCCAGCTGGAAACGCAAATTCAGAAGCGCCAGCGTGCGGAACACCAACAGGCGGTCGAGCAGGAACGCGCCCGCATCGCCCAAGACTTGCATGATGACTTGGGGGCGGGCTTGACCGAGGTCAACATGCTCACGTCGTTGGTCAAAAGTCCCGCCACCTCCGCAGAGGAAAAGGCACGCTATGTGGATGAATTGAATGAAAAGGCGCTACGCATGGTGACTTCGCTTGATGAAATCGTCTGGGCGATGAATCCGCGCAACGACACCATCGCCTCGCTCGCCAGTTATTTTGGGGCGTATGCCCAGCAGTTGACGGAGCTGGCTTCCGTCGCATGTGGGCTGGATGTGGCGGACGACCTGCCCGATTATCCGCTCGATCCCAAGTTTCGGCAGGAATTGTTTCTGGCCTTCAAGGAAGCCCTCACCAATGTTGTCCGCCACGCGCGTGCGAAGAAGGTCTGGCTGCGAATGTCCGTCCAGGACCATGCGCTCATGGTCACCGTGGCCGACGACGGCTGCGGCATCAACCCCGGCAAACGGGATGCCGGTGCCGACGGGCTTGCGAACATGCAGAAACGACTGGGCGCGCTGGGCGGCCGTTGTGATATTCAAAGCAAGCCGCAAATGGGAACCACCGTTCGTTTCCGGGTTCCGTTGCCCAAAACATTGCTATGATTAAAGTTGGTATCGTGGAGGACAACAAAACGCTGCGGGAGGGGTTTGAAACGCTCATCAACCGAACGCCCGGGCTTCAGTGCGTCTGCACGTGCACCACGGTTGCCGAGGCGCTGCGGAAGATTCCGAAAGCCCACCCGGATGTCGTGCTGATGGACATTCAACTGCCAGACAAGTCAGGCGTGGAATGCACTGCGCAGGTCAAGGAACTGCTACCGTCCGTTCATATTATTATCGTCACGGTCTATGAAGATTCCGACCGCATTTTTCAGGCATTACGCGCTGGCGCGTGTGGTTACCTGCTCAAACGAGCCAAGCCCGAACGCGTTATCGCCGCCATCCAAGAGGCACAGGAAGGTGGTGTGCCCATGACGCCGGAAATTGCGCGAAAAGTGATCGGGCATTTCCGGGAGCAGGCCGCGGCCGCGTCAGAGGCGGAAAGCCTCTCTCCGCGTGAGAAAGAAGTGCTGCAATTGGTAATGCATGGGTTGGCAAACAAAGAGATCGCAGAACGATTGGGCGTAACCCTTGCGGCAGTCAAGTGGCACCTCCAACACATCTACGAAAAACTGCACGTGCATTCCCGCACCGAAGCCGCCATGAAATTTAAGAGTCAACAAAAGCCGTAATTGGGAGGCTTGAGAATGCCGGCCAGGATTGACGCCGTGAACGAGTTTTTGGAAAGTCCAGATTCCAAATGGCATTGCGTCGTATGAAACGGCGCAGACCACGATGACTTTGTTTTTGCAGTGGGGAAGGAGTTGAAGGCGGGAAAAGCCCTGAAAAGCGGGTTTTTTAGTGAATCTGCGCGGGGGATGAGGGGGGACAAAACTAGCCATTTGGCTAGCTAGGCAAAAAGGAGGAGCTAGAGATAATAAGGAGCATGACCACGAAATAACACTTGAACCAAACTTAAACCTATAGACCACCCAAACCCTTCTTATGAAGAATATCATGTTAAAAGCCGCCCTTTGTATTGCTGCAACGGGCATCTTTGCGATTCAAGCGATTGCGATGACCGGCTCGGACAGCTCCAGCAACTACGTTTCCTGGACCGCAACCGGAGGGACCGGTTTTGGCCCATGGACATTCTATGTTAATAGTCACGGCGCAGCCGCCGGCTATACAGGATACGAGAGGGATGATAATGGCACAGGCGATGCAAACATCGAAGCAGCGGATGGCTCCATTTGGAAACTCTACGCCGTCGGGTTCGGTGGCACACCGTCCCCGTGGTTGGAAGCGATTGCCTATCGCACGTTCGTCACCCCATTGGAGCAGGCAGGTGACGGTTTCAAACTGTCTCTTGAATTGCAAAACGGCAACAATGGGATTGGTAATCCTGGACAACAGGGTTTTGCGCTCCGGCACGGCAACACCACCGGATCGGGAAATCAAGCTGCTGGCGCCCGGCTCCAGGTTTACCTGGCGGCAGTCACCAATTACGCGTTCGGCGGCAGCAACTATGTTGTGGTGGAAGATGCTTCAGGCCCACATGCGACCACGGTCACGAACATTGGGCCAGGCGCTTGCTTCGATTTCGCGGTGACACTGACGGGGCCAGACACTTATAGCGTTTCGATCACTCTATACACCGGCATAGGGACGACCGCTTCTCCCGTTGTCGTGACAGGAACGTTGGCCGGAAGCGGCACGATTGACTCGTTCTCAATGTTCAGTTGGACCAAAGATCCCGATACAGGCGTAAACAGTGACCTCTATTTTAACAGGTTGTATTACACCAATCAGGCTGCCTTTACGTGTCCGACGATCCTCCTGGGGAGTCTGGAGAGTCCTTTGCAAGGGACGGCCTATAGTCAAGCTATCACAGCGAGTGCCGGTTTGGCACCCTACTCCTTTGCGTTGGCCGGCGGTTCACTGCCGCCGGGTATGAGCTTGTCGGCCGATGGCACCGTGTCCGGCACGCCCACCGATACCGGTGATTATACTTTCACGGTGACCGCCATCGACGCCGACAGTTGCCCCGGGAGTAGAAGTTACACCCTCAGGGTTTACGGAACCGGCGAGGACAACTCCGCAAACTACGACCTTAATTGGAACAATGGGTCGGATGAAGGGATCGGCTTCGGCGCTTGGAGCCTCTATGACAACTATCACGGTGAAGGCTTCAGCGGTTCTGGAGTCGTGGACTCTGGTGAGAACATTTTAGCTTCAGACGGTTCCGTTTTTAAACTCTACGCCATCAACTTCAGTGGCGACCTGCACCAAGAGGAATCGACCGCCTATCGCCGGCTCAACAATCCGTTAAGCGTGGCCGGGGATTCATTCTCGATGTCCTTCGAGAACAGCGGCGGAATTGGTAATCCTGGTGAGGTTGGATTCACGCTCAGAAATGGAAACGTCACCGGACCAAATAGCTCCACCCAAGACGGATCGAATAACCGGAATGCTCGCGCTCGGTTGCAGGTTTACTCCGCCGGTGGCGCGGCCAACCTCACGGTGGTAGACGCCTCCGGCACCAATCAGATCCCGGGGGTCGGATTCACCATCTACGGATATGATGCCCAGATCACGTTGACCAGCGCGAATACCTACAGCTTGTCCATCAATCGTTACAATGGCGTGGGAACGTTCGACACGGCGATTGTGACGGGAACGTTAGCCAATAGCGGCCCGATTGACTCATTCGCGATGTTTAGTTGGAAGAACTCCACCGATAACGGCGACAACGGTGACGCCTATTTCAATAATCTGGCCTATACGGCCAACACGCCCCCGATTACCAACAACGTCACGTTCCAAGTAGATATGACCGTGCAAATCTTAGTCGGCAATTTCCAACCCGGAACGGACACGGTTGAGGTGCAGGGCAGCTTCAACGACTGGGCTTCCGGCGCATACGTGCTGACCAACAACCCCTCGCTCTCCGGGAACGCTTCTAACATCTACAGCGGGGTGGTTCCCATCGTGGGCGCAGCACAAAGCGGAGAATCCTACAAATTTGTCTATAATACCGGCAGTGGCGCGGTTTTCGAGAACAGCAATCCGAAGTCGAGCACGCTGGATGACGGCCCCGATGCCTACAACCGGTTCTTGCAGTTGCCGAATGCCTCCGCAACGGTTTTGCCTACCGTGTTATTTGATGACAATGAAGCGGACGACTATTTGCCGAAACCCGTAGCCGTGACTTTCAAGGTGAATATGAATGGTGCCGTGGGGACCGAAGGGCATACCTATGGCGAGGGAGATACCGTCTGGATCAATGGGGATTTTGTCCCCTGGTACCCGTGGTATAATCCTGAAGAGCCGCTCGCTGCTCCAGCGCAATATCAATTGAACGAAACTCCGCCAGGAAGTGGAATATTTTCAAATACCATTGTTCTTCCCCGAAGCACTACTGTAGCGTTTGCATACAAATATGGCATGGGCATCGCCACAAATGGAGACTTGGGACCGAGGGACGACGAGGCGCCTGATGGACAGAACCACTATCGCGTGGTGCGTTCCACCGCGACCGGCTCCTACACGATGCCGCAAGACACGTTCGGTTACCAGTATCAAGAACCGTTCTTCAGTTCGTCGGAGAGGAATGGCGCCCAGTTGGCGATCGGTGTCCGGACGGCGGGGACTGTTCCGGTGACATGGCTCGGTCGTCCTGGTGCGCATCTCCAGGCCGCCAACAATTTGATGGGGCCTTGGACAGACCACTTTGAAACTGACGGCACAAACTGGACGTCAGGTTACAGTTCGATGAACGGGCTGGTGAGTCAGACCAATTGGCCAACGGCGGGGAATACATTTTTCCGCCTGGTAAAACCATGAGAAGATTTGGTTGCCGAGAATTGTGACATTACCGCTCAGCCGTGCATTGCATGGCTGAGCGGGAAAAGCTATAAAAGACATTTGATAGAATATCATGAAGAATCGCCGAACGGGATTTACACTTATCGAATTACTTGTTGTCATCGCGATCATTGCCATATTAGCGGCAATATTATTGCCTGCCTTGAGTTCGGCAAAGATGAGGGCTGTTGCGGCTTCTTGTATGAGCAATAATAAACAGCTCGGTTTAGCCTGGGTCGAGTATGCCGCAGACTTCGATGAAAAACTTGCCATCAATAGTGATCCGCACGTCAACGGCACGTCATTTTATGAAGGGCACCCCTCTTGGCTTACCGGCTCGTTAGATTGGACCACCGACCAAAAAAATACAAACACCGACTATCTTATTAACGACAGTTACTCCTTATTGGGGGACTATCTGGGAAGACGTTACGACGTTTTTGCCTGCCCGGCGGCAAATTTTGCCAGTCCAGCTGAAGCCAAGGTGAGATGGGATCATCGTAGCCGGAGCGTCGCCATGAACGGCTGCCTCGGCGATGGGCTTAAGTTTAACGTAGGCTACAATAACTTTTACGTGCCAAAAAAGACAACCGATATTCATCACCCGGGACCAAGTGATGTCTGGGTCTTTACCGATGAACACCCAGACAGTATTGATGATGGTCTTTTATACACACCCAATTATGCCGTAACGACATTTACCGAATTGCCAGGCAGCCAGCATGCTGGCGCGTGCGGAATGGGTTTCGCGGACGGACATGCGGAAATCCACAAATGGAGGGGGCCGGTAGTCAATCAACCGGTGACGTATACATCAAAGAACGGTGAGGCTTGCAGCATCAGTGATCCCGACATGATTTATCTCACGCAACACACACCAATTGACTAATCCTCGCCATATCAGCAATTCATCATGTCTTATTGGAGTCCGGCCGATTATGAGAACGCAGCCTTTACTGGTTTTGGCGCTCATTTTTTTCATGAGCGTTGTGGGACTGGAGATAAAAGCAGGTTCTTTCATTGTCGATGTGAACACCGACGAGGCAATGTATTATCCCAGCAATGGCGTAACGATATATGTGGGTCTTACCAACAGCACGGCTTCGACATTTAATGGTTCCGTCAACGTGGTGATTTCGCATCTCGGTTACGTCTGCACAAACCTTCCGTCCCAACCTGTGTCGAATCTGGGTACGAATGCCACTGCCACCGCCGTGTTTTCCTGGATGCCACCGGTCACCAACTATCAAGGCTATCTTGTCTCGGTGAGCGTAACTGATGCAAATAGCAATGTCGTGGACAGCGGTTCCTCGGCCGTTGATGTGTCAAGTGATTGGTCGAAATTCCCGCGTTACGGGTATGTCGCCCACTATGACTCCACGGTGGATGCAACCCATACCATGTGGCTGCTGAAGAATTACCACATTAACGGAGTTCAGTTCTACGATTGGCAGTGGAAACATCACCTTCCTTACAATACCGGTGCCACCTGGCCGGATGTCGCCAACCGGACAATTTATCGAAGCACGGTCACCAATCTCATCGCGGCCGCCCATTTTTACAATATGATGGCAATGAATTACAATTCGTATGGGATGGCGTGGGCCAATTACCTGACGGACGGCAGCGGAGCAACACTTTCGATGGGTATTTTTTCGAGTTCACCAGCCTCCATCGGAAATCAGTACGGTTATTCTCTGCCGAGCAGTTGGGCGACAACAAATCTTTACGAGATGAACAACCGCGATACCAATTGGCAAAACTACATTTATGGTCGGGAACAGGCCGTCTTCACCAACTTCGCATTCGACGGTTGGCACATTGACACCGTGGGCCAGCACACAGCGTATGATTACAACAGCAATTTCTTCAGTCTTGACGATTACAATCCTGCGTTCATCAACAACGCCAAAGCGGCATTGGGCGTACGAATGACTTTCAACACAGTGGACGCCGGTGGCGAGAATCAGGTGGCGCAAAGTGCGAACGTTGATTTTGTTTATTCGGAATTGTGGAGCGGTAATCCCAATTACATTTCATTTAACCAGCGCGTGAACAATGTGCGGAGCTATTGCAGCAAAGCCCTGGTGATGCCCGCTTACTTGGATACCGGGTTGAGTTCAGGTTATTTTAACGAGCCGGGGGTCCTATTGACAGACGCGGCAATGTTTGCCTGTGGTGGCGCGCATCTTGAATTGGGGGATGGCACCAATATGTTAAACAACGATTATTTCCCCAATGACAGCAGTGTGCTGATGACCAGTTCGTTGATGGCAGCCATGCGCAACTATTACGATTTCCTGGTTGGATACGAGAACCTGCTGCGTGGTGATACCGTCAGTGCGAACAATGCTGCGGCCATCACGGGGGTAACGACCAGCACCAACGGTAGCGCTGGTACGGTTTGGATCATTTCAAAGGAGACCCTGGGGTATAACATCATTCACCTGGTCAACTTGCTTAACAGCACCAGCACGGCCTGGAACGACTACAACGGAACTTGCCCAGCACCATCGACGCTCAGCAATCTGGCTGTGAAGATGTATTACACCGGCTCAGTTGGCGGCGGGAATCTGTGGTATGCCACGCCGGACACCAACTTCGGTGTGGCCACGCAACTCGGTTATACCACTGGCAGCGACGGTGGTGGCAACTACATCAACTTCACTGTTCCTCAGCTTCAGTATTGGGACATGATCTGGCTGGAGATTGATGGCACGACCAGCGCCACAAACCAGATACAGGCTGAAAACTATGATTCCATGTCTGGCATCGGAACGGAAACAACGTCAGACACTGGCGGCGGACTCGATGTCTGCAATGTGAATAATACAAATGGAGACAGTTATGTGGCCTTCAACAACGTTGATTTTGCTGCCGGACCAGCAAGTGTCTCGGCTCGTGTCGCCTCCGCTTTGGCCAGCGGCACGATCGAGTTTCATCTGGACAGTCCAACTGGAACCCTGATCGCAGCGGTGCCGGTTGGCAACACGGGTGGCTGGCAGAGCTGGCTGACAATTTCCGCACCGGTTTCCGGCGCTTCAGGAGTTCACAAACTATTCGTCGTCTTCAAAAATGCGGCCTCCAACCTCAATTGGTTTAACTTCAACTACAATGACCTTAATAATTCGCTGCCCAGCCCTTGGGTGACTGCGGACATCGGGTCTGTCGGTCTGACCGGCAGTGCCAGTTACGGCAATGGCACGTTCACAGTAACCGGCTCCGGTGCGGACATCGAAAGTACAGCGGATGCATTCCGTTACGTATATCAAACGTCCGGCGGGAATTGCGAGATTCGGTCCCGGGTGATGAGCGTGCAGAACACCGACCCGTGGGCCAAGGCGGGCGTGATGATCCGCCAGAGCACGGCGGCCGGAGCCGCAAATGCGGCGGTGGTTATCACCGCGGACAACGGTGTGGAGTTCCAGCAACGGACGAGTTCGGGTGGCGGGACCACCAGTACGGTTATTTCAGGCGTGACGGCGCCGCAGTGGGTTAGGTTGGTGCAAAGCGGCAACAATTTCAGCGCTTACTACAGTACCGACGGGTTGAACTGGACGCAAATCGGCACGAACACCAGCGTCACGATGAACGCCGGCGCCTGTGCCGGCTTGGCGGTGACCGCGCACAACGATACGACAAACTGTACCGCCAGTTTCGATAACGTGTCCTTCAATCAGGTGCCGGTGTTAGCCGCGATTTCCAACCAAACCATCCTGGCTGGGACGGCGCTGTTGATCACCAATACGGCCAGCGATGCCGACATTCCGCCACAGACCTTGACCTTCAGCTTGCTCAATGCTCCGACTAATGCGGCCATCAACGCGACTAACGGCGAATTTATCTGGCGACCGACCATTGCGCAGTCATCATCTACACAGAACGTGGAGGTGGTCGTCACAGACAGTGGTGTACCTCCGATGAGCGCCACCCAGGCCTTCACAGTAACGGTAATTCAGCCGGCCCAACCCATACTTAAAGGCCCTTTGGTTGCCATTGGCCAGTTTGGGTTTTGGGTCACCGGCGACGCCGGGCCGGACTACACGATCTTGGCTTCCACAAACCTGAACTCATGGAATCTACTATTCACGGCCAACTCACCCATTTTGCCTTTCTTTTGGGCTGACACGAATTCATTTGCGTTCTCACGTCGTTTTTACCGCGTTCTTTTGGGGCCGTGACCCGCTCTATATGTCGCCCTGCGTTACAAATTATGAAATGTTCGAAAAGACTGGTTTGGATTGGCACGTTCATCGCGCTGCTTTACGTTTGCTCATTACCCGCGATGGCCAAAGGCAGTGAATCCCTGTCTGACGGTTCGGTCCGGGCGACGATGGCCATAAGCCACGATGGTGATTTGCGGAGTTATATTCTTACCACCACAACCGCTCTGCCCGACGACCCGCCGGACAAGCCGCTGGAGATTACGGAGGTTCCGGACCGGGCCAGGCTTCGGACGGGCAGCATACTCTTTGATGGCCTTTACGCATTGGCCGTGCAAGAGGCACTTCAAAACTCGGTCGCCGAAATCAAGGATGGCGCCTACAATCGCGGCCAACCAATCAAACTGGAGGCGTTTCAGACCGGAGCGTTTTGGACGTACGTGTGGACGCGGGATTTGTCATATTCCACATATTTGGCGTTGGCGCAATTTGACCCACAGCGTGCTCTCAATTCGCTCTTCTTCAAAACGTCAGTCATCAAATCGTCGGTGTCAGGCGGTTTTACCAACCAGATTATTCAGGACACCGGTTCGGGTGGAAGTTATCCAGTGTCGAGCGATCGGATTGTCTGGGCCCTCGGTGCAAGTCAGGCGCTGAAGTATCTGTCCGCTGCGGAGCAGCAAAAAGTTCTCAGCGAGGTTTATCCGGTTCTGCACGACACGCTCGAACAGGATCGCCGGCTGATTTATGATCCGGAAGATGGGCTTTACCGTGGCGAGCAATCATTTCTCGACTGGCGCGAGCAGACTTATCCCGGTTGGACGAAGACCAATGTTCTTACTATTGCGATGTCCAAGGCGCTTTCGGTGAACGCTGCGGATTATTTTGCGCTGGTCACCGCTTCCGAATACGCAGGCAGGCTGGGCTTGCACGATGACCAGACCCGTTACGCAAACTGGGCAAAGCAGCTCAAAACGGCCATTAACAATAAATTCTATGACGCCAAGGCAGGACTTTACAGCACCTACCTGCTGACGGACGAAGCCTATGGCGTCCGCGCGCAGCGCTATGATCTGCTGGGGGAATCACTCGCGATTTTATCCGGCGTTGCCGACAAGTCGAAGGCGGAATCCATTCTGAGTCGCTATCCGGTCGGACCTTATGGTCCACCCGTCGTGTGGCCGGAGGAAAGCACGGTTCCGATTTACCACAATCAGGCGATTTGGCCTTTTGTCACCGCCTTCTGGACCGAGGCGGCGCGAAGGGTCGGCAATGCGGCCGTTGTTGACCAGGGTGTCCGTTCGCTGATGCACGGTGCGGCGTTCAATCTGTCGAACATGGAAAACTACGATTTCGTGACCGGCAAAACGCAGGTGAAAAATGGCGTGCTCAGCGGTCCGGTCATCGATTCGCAACGCCAGATCTGGTCGGTCGCCGGCTATCTGGCGGTGGTCCAGGACGTGGTTTTTGGTATGGATACTTCGTGGGATGGAATTCGCTTTCTGCCGTGCATCACCGGCAACCTCCGCAATGAAACTTTTGCCTCGTCCGATCTTGTCGAGTTGACAAATATTTCCTACCGCGACAAAACAATTTCCGTCCGCGTTCACCTGCCCCAGGCCGGGTTTCGCGGCAAAGGGGTATGCACCATCCGCAAGGTCGAGTTGAACGGAAGACCGATCGGGAAGGATTTTGTTGCTGCTACATCCTTGCAGAGTCAGAATCAATGGGACATTTACCTGGATAAGCCTGCGGACAATGCCGAAAGCGAGCGTCTCAATTTGATTGCAAACGTTGCTGATAAAGAAACGATTTTTGGGCCAGTGCAGCCGGAATGGGAAGACGTTGGCCATGGCGGGATTACGGTTCAAGACGGAAGTTTAATGCTGCATTACCGTCAGGCCAACGCCGCCGATGTTGTGTTCAATATCTTCCGCGATGGCCGGCTCTGCGCCGAACATCTCAAAGAAACATCCTGGCTCGACCCGGATTCGTCCGACTACACGAACCGGATTCACTTCTATGCCGTTGAAGCGTTGGACGCCAAAACAGGCAATGCTTCGCATTTTACTCAAAGCCGCTGTTATGCGGACCCGAACAGCCAATGGGAAATCGCGGCCAACGACATGAAGAATCGTGGTGGCAAATTGGCGCAAGGCAGTCACTTCGAGGATTGGGGCCAACCGGGAGACGAACTTTCGGCGGACTTCACGGCCAGGCGCAGCGGGAATTATCTGCTGCGCGTAAAATTCTCCAACGGTGCCGGACCTGTGAACACCGGTATCACTTGTGCGATGAAAAGGATTGAAGTTCGCGAAAGGAGTTCCGGAGAAATTGTGGGGGGCGGTTATCTCGTCATGCCGCAGTCGGGTGATTGGCGGCGGTTTGATTTGTCGTCCGTGGTGCGCGCAACATTGAAAGCCGATGAAACATACGCGATTCGAATCTTCGAAGACCCCTATTCGCGCAACATGAGTTATCTTCAGCGCAATCGGGACTATACTGCCAACCCCGGTGGTGGCGAAGCGGTTTACAACTTTGTAAATATCGCTGCAATACGACTGTTGCGGGTCAACGGGTAAACGGCCGTTGAAAAGTGCCAGCAGGAGTGCCAGCAAACTTCATTTGGTGGGGGTTAAATTGAGTTAAAGAAAATCCAGAGGAGTTATGCTTGACATAAAACGTAACGGCCTTACACTCAACACACCAGCGATGCCATAGGCATTTGATTCTGAGGAGCTTTTGGATTACGGGGTAGTGCAATCCCGGCCATTGGCTCCACTTCCAGGCGGGTTCACGATGAACATGAATTGGGGCAGCGTATCACCGAGCACTCGTCGGGCATCCAATAACATCTAATCCCGGGTCAATGCGGTTGCCGGCAGGGTTGCTGATTCCTGCTTGCCAAAATCCGGAACCGAAGCGCAGACTGCTTTCAACCAGGCCTCCGCCCGCAGAAAGGAAACTTTATGGAAGCAATGATACCGTTCATCATTCTGGTCGTCCTTGGAGTTCCCATCGCTCTGGCCATCTGGTTGATAGTACACGCCGTCCAAGCCAGGGGACGCATCGAGGACCTTTCCTGCCGCCTCAGCGAACTGGAATCGGAAATTGGCCGGCTGAAACGCGAACCAGGATCCGCAAAACCGGCCGCACCGGCTCCAACGACGGTACCCGCGCCGCCGGTGAAGGCGGCAACTCCGTCTCCCATCCCGCCGCCATCCACACCGACGATCGGACCGGAAATGGTTCCCGAATCACCCTTGGCAGAAATTGCACCGGGTGTCTTGGGCATCCCGGCGGCACCGCCGATTACTCCAACCAAACCGGTGCCGGGACCAAAGCCAGCTTTCACATTACCAACCCGGGAGCAAATTCTTCAAAGCCAGCGCGAAGGGTCACCCGCAAAATCAGCCGAACCGTCCCCAGCTTCCGTTCCGCCGCCAGTGCCGCCCCGAATTCCACCAATCGAAGCAACTGCGGTTCCCCCACTGCCGCGCCCGACCGGCCGCGGCATCAATTGGGAACAGTTCCTGGGTGTGAAGGGCTTTGCCTATGCAGCCGGGCTGGCGTTCTTTCTCTGTATCGCATTCGCCATCAAGTATTCCTTTGATCACAACCTGATTTCGCCGGAACTTCGGATGGCATTCGGGTTCCTGACCGGGCTCGGTCTGCTGGTCGGTGGCGCTTGGTTGCATCGCCGAAAGCAATACATCGTCGGGGCGCAAACCCTGTGCGCGACTGGCATCGTGATTCTTTACGCCGTCACTTTCGCGTGCCGCTCCATCTATCACTTTGAGTTCTTCGGTCCGCTCCCGACTTTCCTGCTGATGGCGCTGATCACCGCGACCGCCTTCCTGCTCGCTGTGCGTCTTAATGCCATGGTCGTTGCCATTCTTGGCATGCTGGGCGGCTTTTTAACACCCTATTTACTCTCCACGGGGCAGGACAACCCGCTCGGCCTGTTCGGTTACATTGCCATTCTTGATGCCGGGCTGATTCTGGTGGCATTGCATCGCCGCTGGTTTTTCCTCACGGCGCTCGGCGCCGTCGGGACCGTCATCATGCAAATCGGCTGGGCGAGTGAATTCTTCGTCGCGGGACAGTATTTCGAAGGCAACAAAATCCTGATTGCGCTGGCCGTCCTGCTGGGGTTCAACATGCTGTATCTCGCCGCCGCCTGGTGGTCAAGGTTTCGCAGACTGACGAACAAATGGCTTTCGGGTTCCACCATTGGACTGGCCGCTTTTGCCCTCGCCTTCACGGCATGGTTCCTGACCTTCGCGCCGCTGGTACAACGGCCGTGGCTCATGTTCGGATTTATTTTCCTGATTGACCTCGTTGTCACCACACTCGTCCTGTTGGATGACGAGATTGCCCCCGCCCAACCCCTCGCCGGCCTGGCGGTATTTGGGTTGCTTGCCGCCTGGACGGCCAAGTCTCTGAACAACGACCTGTTGAACGCGGCCCTGGCGTTCTATTTCATTTTTGCGGCCGTTCACTCGGTTTTCTCCGTGTGGTTGCAACGCCGGCGCGGCATCAACACCGTCCTGTGGGGCAGCCAGATTTTTCCACCGCTGGCGCTCGTGCTGGTGCTCATCCCCATTTTTCAACTCGCGGAGGTTTCGTTCGTCGTCTGGCCGTTCGTCCTGCTGGTGGACGTGCTGGCCATCGTGCTGGCCATGCTGATGGCCACACTGCTGCCAGTGCTGGTGGTGATGGTGCTGACCCTTGCCGCCACCGGCGCGTTGATTTTCAAAATTCCGGTCGAACTCACCGGACTGTCCATGTCATTTGCCCTGCTCGGCCTGTTCGCAGTTTTCTTTGTGGCCATCAGCGTCTGGGCGGTGCGCAAGCTGAAACCCGACACGATCACCAAGCCCATCCGCCTCAACGAGGACGCCTTGCAGCCGGAAAATGTGGCAGCGTTGCTGCCGGCGTGTTCGGCCACGCTGCCGTTCCTGCTGCTCATCATGGCCACGCTGCGGTTGCCGCTCGCCAATCCGTCGCCCGTCTTTGGCCTCGCCCTGCTCCTGGTCGTGCTGTTGCTGGGCGTGACGAGAATATTCTCCCACGATTGGCTGCCTGCCATCGGGCTGGCCTGCGTGGCGGGACTGGAATGTGCCTGGCACTTCAACCGGTTCGACCCGGCCAACCCCGCACTGCCGTTGTCGTGGTATTTGATTTTCTTCGCCTTGTTCGCGCTGTTCCCGTTCCTGTTCCTGAAGAAGTTCAGCGACCGGGTTAATCCGTGGGCCGCGGCCGCCATGGCCGGCCTGCCGCAATTTTTCCTCATCCACCGGCTCGTGGCTGCCGCGTATCCGAATCAGGTCATGGGCCTGCTGCCGGCGGCATTTGCCATCCCGCCGCTGCTGAGTTTGATCGTTGTGTTGAAAACCATTCCGGCGACCAACCCGGTGCGGATGACACAACTCGCCTTGTTTGGCGGCGTGGCGCTGTTTTTCATCACGCTGATTTTCCCGATCCAGTTCGACCGCCAGTGGATCACCATCGGCTGGGCGCTCGAAGGCGCGGCGTTGTTGTGGCTGTTCCATCGCGTGCCGCATCCGGGGTTGCGGCTCACCGGCACAGGCCTGCTATTCGCCGCTTTCGTCCGGCTCGCGTTGAATCCCGCTGTGCTCGAATACCACACACGCAGCGACACGCCGATTTTAAACTGGTATCTCTACGCCTATGGCATTGTGACCGTCTGCCTGTTTGCCGGCGCGCGCTTGCTGGCACCGCCGCGAAACCAAATTTACACGATCAACGCACCGCCCATCCTCGCCGGGCTGGGCACAGTGCTGGCGTTCCTGCTGTTGAACATTGAAATCGCCGATTACTTCAGTGCGCCCGGTTCGACGCTCACGTTCCAGTTCAGTGGCGACTTTGCGCGTGACATGACGTATTCCATCGCGTGGGCGTTGTTCGCGCTGGTGCTGCTCGTCATTGGCATCCTCAGAAAAATACCGGCATCGCGTTACGCCGCGCTGGGATTGTTGAGCGTGACGCTCCTCAAATTGTTCTTCCATGACCTTGCCCGGCTCAACCAGCTTTACCGCATCGGCGCGTTCTTCGGCGTGGCAGTGATTGCCATGCTGGCATCGTTCGCCTATCAGAAATTCTTTTCTGCAACCGCCAAACAAACGGAGGCCAAAGGTGACACAACGAAATGAAATGATGACGCCCGCTGTCGCGAAAGCGTCTTGGACTGCGCCAGCCCTCTGGCGCTTTGACAGGAGTGCGTTGCTGGAATTGCGGGCGAAAAGCGGTCCCGATGCATCGGGACCGCACTCCAAAACCTGGCGGCGTAACGGCAGGTTTTCCTGCAAGCCTCTCGTTGTCATTTTCATCTTTCTTGCCACACTTTCACTCGGCGCCGCCGGCCTGCCCGCCGATTGGCAGTACGAACAGCCGTTCAACGTGCCGGCGCCCGGCTTGGTGAAACTGGGTCTGCCGGTCGAAACCCTCGATGCCGCGCGTCCCGCGCTCGAAGATTTACGGCTTTATGACGATGCAGGCAACGAAGTGCCTTATCTGATTGAACGCCCGGTTCCGGTGGTGAAGGTCGTTCAAAACGTAAAATCATTCCATGTTTCGTTGAACCCAAGCAATACAGTCATCGTCGTGGAAACCGGACTGACCCAGCCGCTCGATGACATTGTGCTGGAAACCCCGGCGGGGAATTTCATCAAACCGGTGCGCGTCGAGGGCTCCGCCGACCTCAACCGCTGGCAGACGCTCGAACTGGGACAGCCGATTTTCCGGCAACCGGACGGGGCGAGCCGGCTCCATGTCTCCTTTCCCGCCGGCACGTGGCCGTGGCTGCGACTGACGGTGGATGACCAGCGTTCACAACCGATTCCCTTCACTGGCGCACGCATCCGTGTGGCCGTGAAGGAGCCGGCCCCTACCGGATGGCTGCCGGTGATCATCACTGAACGAAATGAAAACCCGGGAGTGACACGTTTGGCGTTGAATCTCGGCGCAGCGAATTTGAACCCCACCGCCGTCCAGATTGAAACCGATGAACCGCTTTTCACACGGCACGTGACGTTGGCCGTACCGCAGGTTTCGGAAGACACCATTCAGGAACAGGCCGTCGGGCAAGGTGTGGTTTATCGCATTGCCCTCGAAGGTCAGCCCGCATCGGAAAGCCTTTTGGTGCCGTTGGAAAGCCTGGTCCGCTCGCGGGAATTGCTATTGTTCATTCAGAATCAGGACAGCCCGCCGCTGCCCATCACGGCGGTGCGCGTGGAACGGCGTCCGGTTTATCTCGTGTTTCTCGCGCGACAGGCGGGCGCCTATCATCTGCTGACGGGCAACCGCCATTGCGCCGCGCCAAGCTACGACCTGGCCGCGCTGGACATGAACCTCAAATCGGTGGCGGTCGCACCGATCAAACTCCCGCCGCCGGTGGACAATCCGAGTTATCGCCTACCCGAAGTGTTGCCGGGTATCGAGGAAACCGGCGCGCCGCTCGACGTGACCGCCTGGAAATATCGCAAGCCGGTGAAAATTGCCCGTGACGGCGCGCAACAACTGGAACTTGATCTCGACGTGCTGGGGCACGCACAGCCGGGCTTTCAAGACTTGCGGCTGTTGCACGGCAGCAATCAGGTGCCTTACATCATCGAACGCACCTCCATCAGCCGTTCGCTGGCGCCGGCGGTCATTGCTACCAATGATGCGAAAGACCCCAGACTCAGCCGCTGGATCATCAAGCTTCCGCAATCCAACCTGCCCCTCACCCGCCTGAATTGCGTTACGCGCACGGCGCTCTTCCAGCGTGACCTGACGCTTTATGAAGAACTCACCGACGAACGCGGTGATAAATACCATCACAACCTGGGCGGCGCGTCCTGGACTCAAAAGCCAGACCGCAAGAGTGGGGAATTGTTCCTGACCCTTGACGGCCCGCCGCAAAGCGACACGCTGTTCCTGGAAACGCACAACGGCGACAACCCGCCGATCGAACTGGACGCATTCCAGCTTTTTTATCCTGCAACCCGCCTTTTGTTCAAAGCCAGACCGGACGACGGACTTTTCCTGTATTACGGCAATCCGCGCACGGCTTCGCCGCGCTACGACCTGAGCCTCGTCGCCGGACAACTGCTGGCGGCGGACAAGGCGGCCGCTTCGCTCGCCGCCGAGCAGCAGCTCAGGAAATCGTCGTGGCGCGAGCACGAAATTCCCGGCACAGGCGGCGTGGTGTTTTGGGGAATCCTCGCGTTGGTCGTCGTGGTGTTGCTGATCATCATCTCCCGGTTGCTGCCGAAATCGCCGCCGCCAACCTCGTAGTTTGAACCCTTCGTTTCACATCGAGACCGATGACGTTTGCTTGACTTCCGGTCACTAGCTGTCCATTAAACAGGCTCAAAACGCGCCGACCCCTCCCCAATGAACCTGTTTCGCCGAAGAAGAGTCGCCGACCTACAGGCCGAAGTGCTGACCGACAAAAGCCTCAAGCGCGCGTTGGGCCCGGTCAATCTGACGTCGCTGGGCATTGGCGCCATCATCGGCGCGGGAATTTTTGTTCTCACCGGCCACGCCGCTGCGCAATACGCCGGACCGGGCATTGTTTATTCTTTCATCCTCTCCGGTCTGGCCTGCGCGTTCGCCGGCCTTTGTTACGCGGAATTTGCCTCGATGATTCCGCTGTCCGGCTCGGCCTACACCTACGGCTACGCAACGCTGGGTGAATTTGTCGCCTGGCTCATCGGCTGGAATTTGATTCTCGAATATCTTTTCGCCGCCTCGACCGTTGCCGTCGGCTGGTCGGGCTATGTCATCTCCTTTTTGAAGGACCTGGGCATCACGTTTCCAGCCGCGTTCACGTCCGCGCCATACGATCACGTGGCGGCGGCCAATCTGCATTGGTGGAACATCTGGCAACTGTTCGCGCACGGCTGGACCAGCACCGGTGCCGTGCTCAACGTGCCGGCCATGTTTATCGTCGCGGTCATCACCATTTTGCTCGTCATCGGCATCAAGGAATCGGCGAATTTCAACAACGTCATCGTCGCGCTGAAACTGGCGGTCATCCTGACGTTCATCGCGGTCGGCGCCGCTTACATCAACCATGCCAACTGGCATCCGTTTGTGCCGCCGGCCATCGGTCCGGGGCAATTCGGCTGGAGCGGCGTGGTGCGCGCGGCGGGCGTGATTTTCTTCGCCTACATCGGCTTTGACGCCGTGTCCACCGCCGCGCAGGAGGCAAAAAATCCGCAGCGCGACATGCCCATCGCCCTGCTCGGCTCGCTGGGGATTTGCACCGTCCTTTACATCGCCGTTTCGCTCGTGCTTACCGGCGTCGTGAATTACACGCAGCTCAACGTGCCCGCGCCCATCGCCGTGGCCGTCAGCACCCTCGGCCCGTCGCTCGCCTGGCTGGAATATTTCATCAAGATTGGCGCCATCGCCGGGCTTTCGTCCGTCATTCTCGTCATGCTGCTCGGCCAGCCGCGGATTTTTTACACGATGTCCAAGGACGGTTTGCTGCCGCCGGTCTTCAGCGCCGTTCATCCGAAATACCGGACGCCGTGGATTGCGCAAATCATTACCGGCGCGGTCGCCATGCTTGTCGCCGGCCTTTTCCCCATCGGGCTGCTGGGCGAATTGGTTTCCATCGGCACGTTGCTGGCGTTTGCGATTGTCTGCGCCGGTGTGTTTGTCCTGCGCTTCACCGACCCGCAAATCCAGCGTCCGTTCCGCACACCGTTGTTCTGGCTGGTCGCGCCGCTGGGAGTGCTTTCATGCGGTTATTTGATGGCGAATCTGCCCGCCGACACCTGGGCGCGGCTCATCGTCTGGTTGGCCGTCGGGTTGGTCATTTATTTCGCCTACAGTTGCCGCCATTCAAAATTGCAGCCGCGGGTAAAATAAACCGCCGGCCTTCAACCGCGTCTGCAAAAACCTATGCATTTACGGAATCACCCAACCATACGAGCTGACGGGCGCGCCGTTGGTGGCGTTGACGACAGCAGAATTCAGAGTGTTGCCGGTGGTTTGCTGCACTGAACCGTCGGCCATTCCGATATTGCCGACGCCGTGGTGCCGTTCCTTGGTCCACGCGAGCGAATTGGTTATCGGAAGATTTAAAATGCCGGGCTTAACGGGCACACCGTTGACGGCCAGGTTGTCATCACCATCTAGAATCATTTGCGGGTAAGTGTCGGCTGCCTCCAGACTGAAAAAGCAGCTGATGTTCGCGTCGCTGAAACCGATGTCGAAATTGGTAGCAGGGATGCCGTTGGTATCCGCTGGACAATGCAACATGAACGGCGTGCTGAGTTGGTTGGATACGGTCTGCCAGAAAACATAAGCATTGCCGCTGCCAATTAATTTCATCGTCTCACTCTTTGTCAGAGCAAATTGCATTGGATATTTATCGCCGTTGTCTCCTTCCCAAACTTTGAAGGCAACGTTGATTTGCATCAAATTGTTGACGCATTGGATTCTTTCGGCCTTGCGCTTCGCGGCATTAAGGGCGGGCACCAGCAGCAAAATGACCAGCACAGCAAGCACAGCAATAATCACGAGCACTTCAATCAAAGTCATTCCTCTGGTTCGGTTGGTGGCAGGCGGGGCTTTCATGTTGCCAATTGAATCACCGGCATCGCCAATGCCAAGCGATATTTGGCGGCAAAATGGTGGGGCGAGCGTCCTCGCGAGCCGGACGGCGCGGCACAACTTTTACGTGCGAGGCATCAAATTTTTCGCTGTAGCGGCGCTCTGCAAGCGCCGTTTTCGGCGGTCACAGACCGCCGCTACAAGCAAACCATACTACTCCCCATTTCACAACGCTGATGGCCGTAAATTTGTTCAACCGACAACCGAAAAATCAACGGTCGGTGGATTCTTCATCCGCGGGCGCGCCGGAACGCCAATGTCCCCTTTGCCAGACATAAGCATTGCCCTGCTGCACCCATTTACCCCGAAGCCAGATGTCGCCCGGATGCGGACGCGTCCGCCAGTGACCGGCCACCCAGACCCATTGACCGCGCCAGTCCCAGTGGCCGGGGATGAAATACCACAGGGTCCGCGGGCCGGGACAAGCGGGAATGACATCCTTTTGATTGTCCGGCGGCGGCTGGGTGGGTTGTCCGAGATTGACGTTGTCCGCCGTGGCGACCTGCGGCGCGACGTTGGTGGGCGCTTTTGACACGCAACCCGTGAACAACGGCAGCGCGGCAGCGATAATCAGCATTTTGATTGGAATAGAATTTTTCATGTTCGTTTTCAGTTGTGGAAATCTCCCGGAATGTGCGCCGCTTTTCCCCAATTGGCAACGGATTAAATGAAAGCGGCCACGGGCGTCATTCAACGCCGATGGCCGTGAAAGTTTGCGCGAAAGTTCAGCCCGGCTCACCGCCAACGGCCGCTAACCCAGACATAATCGTGGCCGCGGTGTCCCCAGTGACCGGCCACCCAGACCGCATGGGGATGCGGGCGGGGCGCCCAGCGGCCGGCCGCCCAAACCCAGTGGCCGCGCCATTCCCAGCAGCCCGGAACCCAAAGCCAGATGTCCAACGGCCCGGGAGCGGCTGGCATGATTTCGACCTGTGCCGGCGGCGGGGCCTCCGGCTGGGCCACTACCACCTCAGCGGGCGGCGGGGCACCCGGCGGCGGAGCGGCGGCGACTGGCTGGGCGGGGCGTTCAATAATACAGCCGGCGAGCAACGGCAGGCCGACGGCAATCAAAAGGCTTTTGGCTATAATTGATTTTTTCATAATCATCATATTGGACGAGAATGCGATAGAATTTGTTACACCGTTTATTCAGCAATTATCAGGCCAGCTCCACCTGCCGCACCGGCGTTTGCCGGACGCGTTTGAACAGGAAAATCAACGGAAGGCAGCACAGCACCATCAGCGCGAATATCCGGAACGTGTCCACGAACGCCCACAAATGCGCCTGTTGATTGAGCATGTTATAAATGAGGGCGTAAGCCTGGTGCATGGCCGTCACGGGGTCGCTGTGACGGGCGAGCACGGCCTGCGCCGCGTGCAGTTGCCGCGTGAACGCTGGATCGGTCGGGGTCAAATGCCCGACCATAAGCGCCTGATGCGCCTGCGCGCCGCGCGCAATGAGGGTGGTAACGGTGGCGATGCCAATGCTGCCGCCGATGTTGAGCATGAGATTGTAAAGGCCCGTGGCGCTACCGAGTTGCCGCTGGCGCAACTGGCTCATCGTCGCCGTCGTCAGCGGCACGAAAATGAAACTGATGGCCACGCCGTTCAACACCGTCGGAAAAATGACGCTGCGCATGCTCACCTGAAGCGTGAGGTCGCTCAACAGGAAGGCAGACAACGCCAGCATCGAAAAACCAAAGCACAACAGCCAGCGCAGCCGGATTTTTCCCACCAGCCGCCCGACGATGAAGGTGGTAATAAACGCCGCGATGCCGCGCGGACTCATCGCGTAACCGCTTTGCAGCGCCGGATAACCCATCAGCGTTTGCAGAAACAGCGGCAGCTCCGCCGTCGTGCCGTAAAGAATGACGCCCACCACCGTCATCAACATCAGGCCCACGGCAAAATTCCGGCTCTTGAGAATCCGCAAGTCCACCAGCGGATGCTCCACCCTGAATTCCCACACGATGAACCCGATCATGGAGCATGCGGAAATCATGATGAACCATCGGATCCAGACCGCGCCCAGCCAGTCCGCCTCCTGTCCTTTGTCCAGGACGATTTGCAGCGTCGCCAGCCAGAGCGCCAGCAATCCGAACCCGATGAAATCAATCGCCGCCTTTTCGTTGCGTTTGATGTAAGGCGGGTCTTCGACCAGCCAGTTTGCCAGGAACACCGCGAGAACGCCGACCGGGAGGTTGATGTAAAAAATCCAGCGCCACGAATAATTGTCGGTGATCCAGCCGCCGAGCGTGGGGCCGATGATGGGCGCCACAATCACGGCCAGTGAAAACGTCGCCATCGCCACGCCGCGTTTGGCGACCGGAAAGCTTTCCAGCAAAATCGCCTGGGCAATGGGCACCATCGCGCCGCCGCCGGCGCCCTGCAAAATACGCGCCAGAATCAGCATGGGCAGATTCAGCGCCAGCCCGCACAGCACCGATGCGAACGTGAAAATCCCGATGCAGGAAATGAAGACCCGTTTCCGGCCAAAATGATTTCCCAGCCAGCCGGTCATCGGCAGAATGATGGCGTTGGACACGAGGTAACTCGTCAGCACCCAGGTCGCCTCGTCGGTCGTGGCCGACAGGCTGCCGGCGATGTGCGGCAGGGCGATGTTGGCGATGGAGGTGTCGAGCACCTGCATGAACGTCGCCAGCATCACGCCCACGGCGATGAGCCACGGACCGTGGCGCGGATGCCAGTCCTCGTGATGTGCGCTGTCAGGCATGGGGAAAATTAATTCGTGGCACAGGCCCCCGGCCTGTGTCCCGGCTGAAATTCACAGGCTGGAAGCCTGTGCCATTTTTTAGGATGACTCATCGGACAAATTTTGTCATTGCGTGCTTTTGAGTTTCCGAGTCAAAGCGAATCGGAAAACAAATGCCGCCCCGCAGGCCAAAACCATTGCCAGCAAGGCAATCGCCCAACCGGGAATTTCAAAACCGCTGACGCGCACGCTGGGCGTGACGGAAAGGCCGGGGCCAATGGTGTGGTCGGCGGGCAACGGTTCATCGAAGAGAATTTTCACCGGCACGCGCTGGACGACTTTGACGTAATTGCCGGTCGCGTTTTCCGGCGGCAGCAGGCTGAAACGCGCGCCGCTGCCGGCCTGGATGCTGTCCACGTGCGCGCGCAGCGATTTGCCGAGCGCGTCAATCTCCACGAGCACCGGCTGGCCGGGCCGCATGTGTTTCAATTGCGATTCCTTGAAATTGGCGACGACCCAGACTTCGCGGGCACAATGGACAAAAGCGTCTGGCCGGTTTGAACGTAATCGCCCGGCTCGACGGATTTGCGCGTCACGCGGCCGTCGCAGGGCGCGAAAATTTTGGTGTAGGACAAATCCAATTGCGCCGACTGGACGTTGGTCTGCGCCTGCCGGAATTGCGCAAGCGCCATGCCGACGGAGGCTTCGTCGCCGTCCACGTCCGCCTTGGCCTCGTCAATTTTCGAAACATCGGCGATGGCCTTTTGTTTCGCGGCGGCGAGATTCGCGTCGGCCTCGCTGACCGCAGCCTGCGCGGCGTCAAATTCCTGCTGCGAAATGGTGTTCTGTTTCCGCAATTCCTGGCTGCGCTTGAAAATCCGCCTGTGCGCGCGCATCGGTGGCTTGGGCCGCGTCGGCGTCGGCCTTCGACTGGTCGGCGGTGGCCTCGGCAGTGGTCACCTTCACGCTCATCAAATCGAGCGCCGCCAGAAACGCTTTGTAATTGGCCTCCTGCGCGTCGGCGGAGGATTGTTTTTGCGCGGCGGTGGTCGCGTAATTCGCCGGGTCAATCTCCACCAGCAGGTCGTTCGAGCGGACCATCTGGTTGTCGAGCACGTGAACGGCGGCAACCTGGCCGGAAATCCTCGGCGCGATGGAAACGACGTGCGCGGCAATGAAGGCGTCGTCGGTGGATTCGTGTGTCAACGCGGTGACCAGATAATCCAGCCCGAAAAACAACAGCACGGCGAGCGCGACGGTCGCAGGCCAGATGAACAACGGCGAATTCATTTTGGCAAGCCGGGCGCCGTTTACTGGCGGCGGTTTTGAAGGAACAGATTTATTTTCACTCATAACAAATTGAAATGACTAATTCCTGAATCCTAATGACTAAAGAAGGACGAAGCCCGAATGACGAATGGCAAGTTGGGCGACTCCATGCCACTTGACGTTCGTCATTCGCCATTTGGAATTCCCTAGTCATTCGTCATTATGGTTTAGTCTTTCCGCGCTAGCGGCATGGTTTAGTTATTTGGCACTTGGTTGCGGCGAGTATTCCCGCCAACCGCCGCCCAGCGCCTGATAAAGATTGATCAAATTGAACAGCCGCGAGTATTGTGATTCGATAAAGTTTTGCTGGGCGTTGTAAAAGTTTTGCTGCGCGGTCAGCACGTTGAGGGAGCTATCCACGCCATTTTGGAACCGCGCCTGGGTTAATTCATAAGTCTGCCGTTGCGCCCGGACCAGAGCGCGATTGGCCGCAACTTGCGTTTGTACCGTCGCCCGGACAGCGAGCGAGTCGGCCACTTCGCGGAAAGCGGTTTGAATGGTTTTTTGGTAATTGGCGACTTCGATCAGTTCGGCAGCCTTGGTCGCCTGAAGTTCGGCCCAGGCGGTTCCCGCCGCGAAAATGGGCCATACGATTTGCGGTGAAAAATTCCAGGCCTGCGAACCGGGAGCGAACAAACCTTCGAGTGTCGTGCTGGCGGTTCCGGCCGAACCGGTGAGGGTGACGGTCGGGAAAAAGGCGGCCCTGGCGGCGCCGATATTGGCATTGGCGGCCTCGAGCTGATGTTCGGCCTCGAGAATGTCAGGACGCTGTTGCAGCAAATCCGACGGCAGACCAGCCGGGATATCGGACAGGCAAATCTGAGGATTGAACGACTTGGGCGGCGGAAGATCATTGGGCAGTGGTTCGCCCACCAGGAGAACCAGATTGTCTTGAGCCTGGGCAAGCTGTTGTTCATATCCGGCGACGGCAGCGCGCGCGGTTTGCATTTGGATTTCGGCAACGTCCAAATCGAGTTGGGACATGACGCCGGCTTCGTAGCTGCGCTTGGTCAGGTCATACGCGCTGCGCGCCGTTTTCAACGTTTGCCGGGCCACGGCGAGTTGTTCGGTGAGTTCGCGCTCCGTCAAATAGGCCGCGCCCACTTCGGCCACGAGCGCAATCTGGGCGCTCGTTCGGGCTTCTTCAGTGGCAAAATAGGTTTCCAACGCCTGCCTTTTGAGGCTGCGCACGCGGCCGAAAAGATCCAATTCATACGAGGCGACGCCCAGGTTCACGTTGAATTGGTTGAAGGTCGCCGCATAGCTGCCGCCGGCGAATCCGGTGGCAATGCGCTGGCGTGAGCCATTGGCGTTGACGTCCACGGTGGGAACCAGGGCATTCCGCTGGACGCGGTACAGCGCGCGCGTTTGTTCGACATTCAACATCGCCACGCGCAGGTCGGGATTGTTGGTCAGGGCCAGTTCGATGAGTTGTTGCAGGCGCGGGTCGCGGAAAAATTCGCGCCAGCCAATGTCTGCCGCCGGAATGGCGTTGGTCGGGACTTTGGGTTGTGTTGGCACCCTGGGCCAGGTTGGCGAAATGGCCGCGGTGGGGCGGTGATATGTCGGCGTGAGCGTGCAACCGGCCAAGGCCAGGATGAACAGGGCAATGATGGGTGAAAGATATGAACCGTTGCAAAAATAATTGCTTCCGACGCAATCGGAATTTGGAGTGCGGTGACGGGTCACCGCTTTCCAACGACGCGACATGTCACGTCGGACCAAAGCGCGGACATGTCCGCGCACTCCAAAGCCGCGCGCCATCCAGTGCAAACATTTCTGCAATGATTGATATTTGCTCATGACTTGGCCGAATTGTTATTGTCTTCGTCCTCCTCAAAGCCGGCCGGTTTGGGCGCCAACATGGTATGCGCTGGTTTTTGAGATTTGAACATCCGGCGGACGACCACAAAGAATATCGGTACAAAGACAATGGCCAGCACCGTGGCTGAAATCATGCCGCCCGCCACGCCGGTGCCGATGTCGTGCCGGCTGGCTGCCCCGGCGCCGATGCTCAATGCCAGCGGTGACACACCCAGAATGAACGCCAGCGATGTCATCAGAATCGGGCGCAATCGCAAATGTGCCGCTTCGAGGGTAGCTTCAATCAAACCTTTGCCCTGCGCCTGCAAGTCCTTGGCGAATTCGACGATGAGGATGGCGTTTTTGGCGGACAAGCCGACGATGGTCAGCAAACCCACTTTGAAGAACACGTCGTTGGGCAACCCGCGAAAGGTGGCGGCCAGCAGCGCGCCAAGGATGCCGAGCGGCACGACGAGAATCACCGCCACCGGGATGGACCAGTTTTCGTAGAGCGCGGCCAGCGCCAGAAACACAACGATGAGCGACAGCGCATAGAGCAGGGGAGCTTGGCTGGCCGACAGGCGTTCCTCGAACGACTGGCCGGTCCATTCGTAACCAAAGCCTTTGGGCAATTGTTGGGCCAGATTTTCCATGGCGGTCATGGCTTGGCCCGTGCTCTTGCCCGGCGGCGCGGAGCCGACAAGTTCCAGTGCCGGAACGCCGTTGTAATGCTGCAACGACGGCGAGCCGTAAATCCAATGCAACGTGGCCAGGCTGGCCAGCGAAACCATCTGGCCGCTGCTGTTGCGCACGAAAACCTTGCTGACGTCCTGGGGCAACATGCGATACGGAGCGTCGAGTTGGGCGATGACGCGTTGCACGCGGTTGCCGTTGACAAAATTGTTGATGTAATCCGAACCGAAATAGGTTGTGAGCGCCGTGTTCAAGTCCGCCAGCGAAACACCCAGCGCGCTGGCCTTGGCCTGGTCAATGTCCACCTTGAGCTGCGGCGTGTCCTCCAGTCCTTGGAAGCGCAATTGGACGATGTCGTGATTTGTCGCAGCCATTGCAAACAACTGGTTGCGCGCCTGCATGAGCTGGTCATGGCCGAGGCCAGCCTGGTCCTCCAGTTCAAAATCAAAGCCCGAGGAAATGCCCAGTTCGGGAATCGGCGGCGGATTGATGGGATAAATGATGGCGTCCTTGATTTGGCTCAAGGCCATGAAAGCGCGGCCGATGATCGCGTCCACCCCATGTTGCGCGCCGCGGCGCTGGCTCCAGTCTTTCAGATGAACAAAGGCGAGGGCAGCGTTTTGCCCCTGGCCGTTGAAACTGAAGCCAGCGACGTCCACCATGCCCGCTACTTCCGGCAGATTCAAATAATAACTCTCCACCCGCTTGAGCACGGCCACTGTGCGTTCCTGGGTCGCGCCCACCGGCAATTGGATGCTGGTGATAAAGTAACCCTGGTCCTCATCTGGCAAAAATGATGAGGGTAAACGGAAATACAGCCAGCCCACCGCGACGACAATCACCAGATAAGCAACCAGATACCGCGGCGTCTTGTTGATTGTCCGGGCCAGCAGACCCTCGTAATCTTTCCGTGTGGCAGCGAAACCGCGGTTGAACCAGCCGAAAAATCCCTCCTTCCGCAAATGATGCCCTTTTTCGACGGGCTTGAGCAACGACGCGCACAACGCCGGCGTCAGGGACATGGCCAGAAAGATCGAGAACAACATGCACGAAATCATCGCCAGCGAAAATTGGCGGTAAATGGCGCCGACCGAGCCGCCGAAGAACGCCATGGGGATGAACACCGCGGTCAGCACCAGCGAAATGCCGATGAGCGCCCCGGTGATCTGCTTCATGGCCTTGATGGTCGCCTCGCGCGGCGGCAGGCCTTCTTCGCTCATGATGCGCTCCACGTTTTCCACCACGACGATGGCGTCGTCCACCAGTTCGCCCACGGCGAGCACCATGCCGAACATGGTCAGGACGTTGATGGAAAAGCCCAGCGCATACATGACGGCAAAGGTGCCCAGCAACGCCACCGGGATGACGATGGTGGGAATGAAGGTCGCCCGGAAATTCTGCAGAAACAGAAAGATGATCAGGAACACCATCACAATGGCCTCGATCAGCGTCGTGACCACTTCCCGGATGGAAGCGCGCACAAATTCGGAACTGTCGTAGGGAAAATCCACACGCACGCCTGCCGGGAAAAATTTGGAAAGCTCCTTCACTTTTGCGCGGACGGCATTGGCGGTGGCCACAGCGTTGGCCGAAGGCGCCAGCCGGATGCCCACGGCGGCGGCGGGACGCCCATCCACGCGGGCTTGCAAGGCATAACTCTCACCGCCCAGCTCCACGCGGGCGACGTCGCGCAAATAAACACGCGAACCGTCGGGATTCACCCGCAATAGAATATTCTCGAATTGTTTGACGGTGGTAAGCGTGCTTTGACCTTGCAAGGTCACGTTCAATTCCTGTCCTTTCACCGCCGGGCGATCCCCGAGTTGTCCCACCGGAACCTGCGTGTTTTGAGCCTGAATGGCGTTGATGACGTCGTTGACATCGAGATTGTAGCTTTCGAGCTGGTCGGGGTTCAACCAGACGCGCATGGAGTATTCGGTGCCGAAGAGGTCTGCCTCGCCCACGCCGGTGACGCGGCGGAGGGGGTCGAGCACGCTTGCCGAAATGAAATTGCCCAGCGCGATGTCGCTCACGTTCTTGTTGGTGGACGACAGGGCGAAAAACATCAGAAAGTTGCGGGTGGATTTGACGACCGTGATGCCTTGTTGCTGGACCGTCTGGGGCAGATTGGGAACGGCCAATTGCAGTTTGTTCTGCACCTGCACCTGCGCGATGTCCGGATCGGTGCCGGACTGAAAATAAAGCGTCACGGTGGACTGGCCGCTCGCACTGCTGCTGGATGAGATGTAAAGCAGATTGTCAATGCCGTTCATCTGCTGTTCGATCACGGAGGTAACCGTATCCTGCACCGTTTCCGCGGACGCGCCCGCATACGTGGCGTTGATGGCGATGGACGGCGGCGCGACGGTGGGATATTGAGCGACCGGAAGATGAGTGATGGCCAGAACCCCTCCCAGTATGATGAGCAGGGAAAGCACCCAGGCAAAAATCGGGCGGTCAATGAAAAATTTCGGCATGGCGATGTCCGGTTAATTTCCCATGGCCGGGGCCGCCGGCGGAGGGCTGTTGTCACCGGCTGGATTAAAGGGGACCGGTTTTACCACCATCCCCGGCTGAAATTTTTGCAAGCCTTCGACAACGACCTGCTCTCCCGCTTTCAATCCGTCCGTGACGACCCATTTGTCCCCCACGGCCTGGCCGATTTTAATTACTCTGGCTTCCACTTTGCCGTCCGCCCCCACCACCATCACGGTGGCGATGCCGTTGGCGCCAACGCTGACGCCGCGCTGGGGAGCAGTGATGGCCTTGGCATCAACCGCCTGTTCCAGCACTCCCCGCGCAAACATCCCCGGCAGGAGCAAATGATCGGGATTGGGAAACTCGGCCCGCAATGTGACCATGCCGCTGGTGGGGTCCACCGTGATGTCGGAAAACAACAGTTTGCCGGGTTGGGGACAAGTCGTCCCGTCGTCCAGCAGCAATGTCACCTTCGCTTCGCCGGGCGCGGCGCTTTTGAGCGCGCCATTGTCCAGTTCGCGCCGCAGCCGCAGCAGTTCGGTGCTCGATTCGGTAAAATCGCAATAAATCGGGTCCAGTTGCGTGACCAGGGCCATTTCCGTCGCCGCGCTCTGGCTGACCAGTGCGCCTTCAGTGACCAGCGCCGCGCCAATTTTTCCGGAAATCGGCGCGGTGACGGTGCAATAACCGAAATTGACCGCGGCGATTTCTTGCGCGGCTTTGGCCTGGGCCGCCGCTGACACGGCATTGTCGTAATCCTGCTTGCTCACGGCATGAATGCCCACCAACGGCTGGTAACGTTCCGCCAGCAGTTGCGCCTGCATCAGGCTGGCGTTCGCACTATCGAGCGCGGCTTTGTATGGCGCTGGATCAATCTCGTAAAGGACTTCGCCGTTTGTGACGTCGGCGCCTTCGCGAAATTCCCGGTGCAGCACAATGCCGTCCACCCGCGCGCGCACCTGCGCCACCCGCACCGGATCAATGCGTCCCGGCAGCTCCGTCGTCAGAGCCACGGACTCCGGCGCGATGGTGACCACGCCGACCTCCGGCGGCGGCAGGTTGTAGGCGCCGGGGCCGGCTTGATTTCGGCCACAACCCGCTAATGACAATGACAACAACGCCACTGCCAGCGCGACGGGCAGTCCCCATAAGATGTCTTTTATTTTTCGAGTGTTCACAATTTTACCCTCTCCTTTTCTTGGCACCCGCCCCGGCCAGAAACAAATCCACGATGCGCTCGGCGGCGCGCCGGTTCAAACGATAATTTGGCATCAATAAATGCGAGGTGACGTAAAGGTGCGCCTGCCCGTAAAAACCATAGGCCAGGTCGCGGCTGTCGAAGCGGTCATCCAGTTCGCCGGCGGCCTGCGCGCGTTTCATGAGTGAATGCATAAACTCCAGGTTGCGCTGGCAGCGGTCCAGATAGCGCAATTCCGGCGGCACTTCGCCCGGCGCGGAAAACGCGGTGGCGAACGCAATGCGCGTCAGTTCGCGGTTTTTGTGAAAATAATCGAACAACGCGGCGAGAATCTCAACCAGTTGTCCGCGAAAATCGCACGCGCGCGCCGCCGCCTGCTGCACGACCTGCAACCGCTCATCATGTGCCTCGCTGACGAGCGCCTGAAATAATCCGGCCTTGTCGCGAAAATGATAATATAATGCCGGCTTGGACACCTTCGCGTCGCCGACGATTTGCTGGACGGACGTGGCGGCGTAGCCGCCGTTGGCGAAGCGTTTGAGCGCCGCCCGGAGGATCTGCCGCCGTGTTACGGGACCGTGTTTGGCCATAAACCTACCGAACGGTAGGTAATGAACGGCGCTTTGTCAAATGGATTCATCCATGCCGGCTTCCGGGCTGCCGGGGCGGCGGATGAAAGACCGCGCCGGGAGGGTCGCCCTCAGGGCACGAACGGCCGCGGCGCGCAAGGCTGCGATTGAATCGTCACGGTGGCGGGCGACAAGCCGTCCGCGCTGGCGGTCAGTTGGATTTCACCGGGTTCCCTCGTGGATTGGACGAGGATTTGCGCAAGGCCGTTGAAAACGCTGCGCTGCCATTCGGGCAGGATTGGGCGGTCGGCAATTCGCAGGCTCATGCCTTTGGTGATGCCGCCGGGGCCGCCCCAATTGGCCACGCCGACGGCAATGGTGTTTTCGCCCGAATGCAAGAACGGTTTCACGTCGAAGGCCGACGGCACGTCCGGGTCGTTGGATTCACCCACGCGCCGGCCATTGACATAAATGAAGCCCTCGTTGTGGATATGGCCAAAGCACAACTCAACCGCGGGGGCGGCCAGGTCGGATTCACTGACCGTGATTTTCGTGCGAAAAACGGCCTGCTCCTCGGCGTTCCATTGGGTGCTATCGGACTGCACGTCAGTTTTGTCCCAACTTGAATCGTCAAAGTCCGTTCGGAACTCGGCGAGCCGGTTGTCATAAATATTGGGTACTTGCTTCCAACGCCAGCCGGTGTTTTCGGGGATGCTGTGCGTGGCCAATTGGGGAATGTAAACATCCAGCTCGTGGCAACTCGGATCGCCGTTGCCGACGCCAAGAATTTTCCCGGGGCCGCTCAAAGTGAAGTGAACCAGGTTGGAGGCGACGGGCACGATGCGATGTTGCGCGTCGGACAGGGAAACGGTGATAACGCTCACGTCCTCGCCATTGGCGCGGATGGCCGCGCGGTCGGGCCTTCGCCGCGCCGAAGTGTTCGCAGGGTCAATTTTGTATTCGCGGTCGGCAGCCGTGGTGGAGTCTGCTTGGTTTGAGGCTTCGGCCACGCAGGCGGGCGTAAGTTGGACGGCGGCGGGATCACCGGTCGTTTCCACTTTTGTTTCGGCGACGACCTTGCCGTCGGTGTAACCTTTGGCGCTCAGGACGCCGGGTGCGTATTTCACCGCCCAATGCAGGTGCGAATAATTCGTCATCGTCTGCCGGTCGAGGCTTTGGCCATTCAGGAACAATTCGACCTGCTGGCAATTGGCATAGCACCACACGTCAATGTTCTTGCCTTCCAACCCCGGCCAGTTCCAATGCGGCAGCAGGTGCAGCACCGGTTTGTCCGTCCACCACGCCTGGTAATACCAGAAGTTGTCCTTGGGAAAACCGCAGGTGTCGAGGATGCCGAAATGCGAATTGATGCACGGCCAGGAGTACGGCGTCGGCTCGCCGCGATAATCGAACCCGGTCCAGACGAATCCGCCGGAGAGCCACGGGCGCACCGCGAAAAAACTCCACCAACGTTCGGCAGTGTGCGCCCACGGCGGCGCGTTTTCGTCGTAGGCGCCCACGTAGCCGCGTGCCTTGTCGTTCGCGTAAATGCCGCGCGTGCTCACGGTGCTGCCCTGTTCGGTGCCCACTTCCGGCTGTTGCGGATGTTCCTTGTGGTAATTGTCAATGCCCTGGCCGATATGATAATTCCAGCCGCGCACTTCGAGCGCGCGCATCAGCCCCGCATAATCGTCGCCGACGCTTTCAGCGGCGGTGACGGGCCGCGTCGGGTCAAGCTGTTTCAAAAATTCCTGCATGTGGGCGCCGACGCGTCCGCCGTCCGCCGAGCTTTGTCTCGATTCCTCGTTGCAGATGGACCAGATGGCGACGCTCGGATGATTCCGGTCGCGCAAAATCTGGCCCTTGAACCGTTCGAGATTCGCGGGGTCGCTGCCGAGCAGGCGATTTTCGTCCATCACCAACATGCCGAGCCGGTCGCAGGCGTCCAGCAATTCCGGCGTGGGCGCGTTGTGCGACGTGCGATAGGCGTTGTCGCCGAATTCCTTCAACTTCGCGATGCGGAAATACTGCAAGGCGTCCGGCAGCGCCGCGCCGACACCCGCCATGTCCTGGTGATTGCACGTGCCCTTGAGTTCGTAAGGCTTGCCGTTCAGTAAAAATCCCTTGTTCGCGTCGAACGCAACAGTGCGGATGCCGAACACGGTTTCTTTGCTGTCAACAATTTGTCCGCCGCTCTCGACGGTCGTCACCAGCTTGTAAAGTTTTGGCGATTCGGGCGACCAGAGTTCGGGCGAGCGGAAGCTGATTTCCGAATGCACGTCACGTTTCACCCACGGCTTGAGGCCGGTGGATTCCCTGTCCGACGCGATGGCTTTGCCTTCGGGGCTGATGATTTCGTAGCGCACTCTGGCGCAGGCGGAATTGGTCTGGGAATTGAGCAACTGGGTTTGGATGTGGATTTCGACCTTTTTTCCGGGCACGTTGTTTTTGAACTGGCTGTAAACGAAAAGGCCATCCGTGGCGATGGCGAGCGGACTGGTCTTCACCAGCCACACGTGGCGGTAAATGCCCGCGCCTTCGTAAAACCAGCCTTCGAATTGCGATGCGTCCACCTTCACCGCGACGACGTTTTGCCCGCCGGGATTGGCCACGTCGGTGATGTCGTAGCGGAAACTGCTGTAACCGCTCTCGTGATGGCCGATGAACCAGCCGTTGACGAACACCTCCGCGTCGCGGAACACGCCGTCGAATTCCAGCCACAGCCGCTTGCCGGCGTCCGCCTGCGGCAGTTCGAAGGCGCGGCGATACCAGGCGACGCTGTTGGCCGGGAAACCCGGTCCGACCGGTTTGAACCCGTGGCTGCCGTCCGCGCCCTGGTCGAACGGCAATTCGACCACCCAATCGTGTGGCAGGTTGACCATGCGCCAGCTTGCATCGCTGAACGACCGGCTGGCCGGGCCGCTGCCGGAGCCGGCCTTGGCCAGGCTGATGGCGGCGCCCCATTCATTGCCGAGATGAAATTTCCAGCCGAAATCCATCAAGAGCCGTTCACGCGGCCCGTCCGCCGCAGCGATACTGCTGAGGGTGGACGAATTGGTTTCGCCGGCGAAAAGGGTTGAAGTCAGAACCACGAAGAGCGCCGTGGCAAAAAGACAGCGGAACGATTTGGCGGTTTGCATACAGGCGAAGTTATGAAATGAAACGGCAAAGGCAAAGCCAAAGTCTGTCGTAAATGTTGGTGCTTTGCAGCGTGAGCGCGAACTTGCGGAGCGCGGACAGCCGTGTCCGCACGAAACCCATCAGCCAACATACACGGTTATTTTACCGAACACCGAAGCACGCGGACGCAGCCGTCCGCGCTCCGTCACCGTCCGGCAACACCGTTTTCCGAGTCGGCGAGCCAGACCTCCATCTCGCCTTTGCCGCGGTTGGCCCAGGCAAAATACGGGATGACCTTGAAAGCCTGTTCCGTTTTTACCGGACGTCCGTCCGCGTCCCGGGTCACGCTGAACGCCTTGCCGGTGATGGTTTCAACGCCGTTGAGCAGCGTCGGCTCGAACCGGGCGGCAAGCAATTCGTCGTCGGGCAAAAGCAGGTTGCGGACCTTGCCGCCGGGGTTGTCCGGCCATTCGGCGCAGAAAACAATCGGTCCGCGCTGCAACGCCACGCGGCCCACATCGGCCTGCACGTTTTTGTTCGCCACAACCCGGCGCACGGGCATCGGCAGGTTCAGCTCAATCACGTCCCCGGCTTTCCACGAACGGTTCAGACTGACGTAACCGTTTTCTATTTTCAGTGACGCGGGTTTGTCATTCACGTTGAGCGTGACCGGTTCTGTGTTGGTGTCAGCAAATCGGTAGAGGTCGCCGGGCGCCGGTTCATTTCGCGCCCAGCCGGGGATGCGAACCTTGATGGCGAACCTGGATTTTTTGTCCGGCCCGTCCTCCGTAGCGGTGCTACTGCGGAACGTGGACGCGACAGTGATTTTCACCGCGCCGTCCCACGGGTAACGGGTTTCCTGCGTCAGTTGGATGGTGTGGCCGTTGTCCAATTTGATGTCGGCGGTGCCGCCGGCGTAGAGATTGACGTAAATCGTTTTGCCCTGCTGCGCATAGACGTAGCCGGGCACGGACGGCAGGAAACGCGTGATGTTGCCAGGACAGCAGGCGCAGCCGAACCACGGGCTGCGTTCGTGCGAACCGTCGGATTCGAGCACGTTGGGATAAAAGAATTTCGTGCCGTCCAGCGAGACGCCGGAGAGCAGGCCGTTGTAAAGCGTACGTTCAAACACGTCCACGTATTTGGCGTCGCCGTGTAGCAGGAAGAGGCGGGCGTTCCAGAAATCGTTGGCGACGGCGGCGCAGGTCTCACAGTAAGCGGTTCGATTGGGCAGGTCATAATCGGGACCAAACCCTTCGATGCGCGGCACGGCGCCAATGCCACCGGTGAGATAAAGTTTTTTACTCACTACGTTTTCCCAGATGGTGTCAATGGCGTGAACGTAACGCTCGTCGCCGGTCAACGCTGCGACATCCGCCATGCCGCTGTAAAGGTAACCGGCGCGCACCGCGTGGCCGACGGCCGTGGTCTGGTCCACCGGCGGAATGCGGGATTGATGGTAGTCATCGCCGCCCGGCCGGCTGCCGCGCACGTCTATGAAATATTTGGCGAGGTCGAGGTAACGCCGGTCGCCGGTGACGCGGTACAGTTTGGCCAGGCCCATTTCGACGATTTCGTGGCCGGGCCAGAGATGCAGTTGATTGGTAGCCGGGCCAAAGGTTTGGCAGAGCAGGTCGGCTTCCTTGAGCGCGACGTGAAGCAGGTTGGTTTCGCCGGTGGCCTGGTAATGCGCGGCGGCAGCTTCGAAGAGATGGCCCGCGTCATAAAGTTCATGGCTTTGTTGCGGGTCATTCAGCCAGCGTTTCGGGCCGTCCCACCCATTGGGGTGTTGCGGGTCAATCGTGCGGATGGTGTAGAGGTAGCCGTCGGGTTCCTGCGCGGCGGCGAAGAGACCGATCAAATGATCAAGATAGGCCGCCATTTTCGGGTCGGGCTGGACGGCCAGCGCGTAGGAAGCGCCTTCGAGGACCTTGTACGGATCGGTGTCGTCGAACGGGAATCCCGGCAGCTTGCGGTTGGTAGTGTTTTCATCGCGCAATACGGCGGCAGCGCGCTCGAAGTTGTCCATGCGACCAGACTCCTCGCATTTCCCGAAGGCGTAAGGAATCGTGACGGCGCGGTTGGTTTCCAGGCGCGGCGCCCAGAAAACGTCGTCCAGATGCACTGCGGTGAACGGCACCGGGCGGAAGGGATAATCGTGCGGGCTGGGAGCGGCGGACAAACGCAAACCGGCAAAGGCAAAAAAAAATACCGGCAAAAAGGCAGCCAGGGAGCGGCGCGGTTTTCATAGCACTTGAAATTAAGCGCCGGGAGCGCGCACAGCAACGGCAAAGGGCAAACAAACATCATTCCGGGCACAACATTGGGGCGAGTTGCCCAAAAGCAAAAGGAGTGCGGACAGCCTTGTCCGCACAAAGTTGATCCTGCACCCACCGCGAGGTTTTGCCCCGGTTGGAGTCTCGCGGACTCAGCGGTTGCTCTGTTGAAAACATCCGGGCAGCGGCGACCTCGCCTAACGGCGGAGGGCGTAGGCCAATACTCGGAAACTGGCTTCGGCCAGCATCTGATCGTGGCGGCGGGCATTCAAAGCTGCGCCCATCGTTCGTTTCAGACCGCTGAAGAAGCTTTCCACCGCCCAACGCCGTCCATAGCCCCGTTCCTGCAAGTATTGCTCACTCATGCCACTGCGCCATCGCCCACTTCGCGTCCCATCCGCTCGATGATTCAACGGTTTGATGATACTCTCCACGCCCCAGTGGTCGCGACAGCGTGCATGGATCCATTCGGCATCATAACCTCCGTCCGCATAGAGCGTGGCCGGACGCGACACCGCTTGGGCCTGAGTCAACAAGGCCTCGGCCTGGGTGCGGTCATTACTCGGTCCAAGGCTCACCACCATTCCCACAGGCAACAGACTCGTGCAGAGCACCACCACTGACACCTTTACCCATTGGTGGCACCGCTTTCCGCTCTGGTGGCGAAAGTATTCACTAGCCGTGCTGCCGGCCAGTCCCGTGGCGTCCATGGCCGCCGCCGTGGGCGCCGGTTCTTGCTGGGCGGCCGCTTGCCCGATCCGGGCGATCAACTGCTGGGCAATGGCCACCACGTTGCTGCGGGCGCTGAACTTCTGTAGTGTTGTGAAGTGGGGCAGCTTTTCAGTCATTCCCAAACGTTCCCGCAAGGTGGAGCTGACCGCCAACCATTCCAGAACCCCACGATACGTCGTTTTGAGATAAGCCCGCAAAACCAGGCAGGTCATCAGTTGCCGTTGCGTAAAGTCATGCCGACTGCGGCTGGCACCGTAATCGGCCAGATGCGGCCGGCTCAACCGCATGGCCAGATCAGCGACTGGCTCGACGACGGGAAGTTGGGCACGACCGCTCTTTGCTGGTTTCATGCTCTGTTGGACGCTGGCACACGGAAAAGGTTTCTACAAACCAACTCAGCGGTCCGCGCTCCGGGGTTTTGGCAACATGCCCATTGCACCACCGCCAATCCGGACAAAGGCCCTGAAAGGAACGCTGCGTTCACGTGGCAGCATCGCAGAAAAGGGAGCCTCTGCCGGCTGAAGCCGGCGTTCCTTGGCAGCGGTGCTGAGTTGTGTCCATGATTGGAATGGAGCCACAAACACTTTTCATTTGCACGGACTGTCTTTTATTATCGCCGGAACAGAAACAAACGAAACATTCAAAATCTCATGGCCAAATTATTTCTCGGACTCGATTCCAGCACCCAAAGCCTGAGCGCGGTCGTCATTGATTACGACAGCCGCAAGGTCGTTTATGACAAATCACTGAACTTCGACCACGCCCTGCCGCAGTACCAGACACAAAACGGCGTCCTGCCCAATCCCGACCCGCTGGTCAAACACGGCCCGCCGTTGATGTGGGCCGACGCGCTCGATTTGATCTTCGCCGGAATGAAAAAAGACGGCGTCGCGCTCGGCAACTTTCTGGCCATCAGCGGCAGCGGGCAGCAGCACGGTTCGGTTTATCTCAACGACCGCGCGGCGGACGCGCTGGCCGGGCTTAATCCCGCAAAACCACTGGTCGAAAACTTGACCGGCATTTTCTCGCGCAAAACGTCGCCGATCTGGATGGATTCCTCGACTGCCGCCGAGTGCGCCGAAATCCGCAAGGCCCTTGGCGGCATCAGGGCCACCGCGCAAAAGACCGGTTCAGACGCCTTCGAACGGTTCACCGGGCCGCAAATCCGCAAGTTTTACAAAACCGAACCGGAAGCCTATGCGCAGACCGCCAGCATCGCGCTGGTCAGTTCGTTCATGGCATCGCTGCTGGCGGGAAAAATCGCGCCGATTGACCACGGTGACGGCGCGGGCATGAACCTGATGGACATCCGCAAAAAAATCTGGCACCCGGATGCGCTCAAGGCCACCGCGCCGGATCTGAACCAGAAACTGCCGCCGCTTGCCGAATCCTGGAAGGTTGCCGGCGCGGTCAGCCCGTATTTCGTGAAAAAATTCAGTGTGAATCCCAACGCCCAGACGTTGGTCTGGTCAGGCGACAATCCGTGCAGCGTCATCGGCCTCGGCCTCATCAAGGCGGGCCAGGTCGCCATCAGCCTCGGCACGAGCGACACGTTTTTCGGTTCGATGAAAAAATGCCACACTGACGCGCATGGCGAGGGGCATGTCTTCGGTTCGCCGGCGGGCTATTACATGACGCTGATCTGTTTCAAGAACGGTTCGCTGGCCCGTGAAAAAATCCGCGACGCGTACGGCATCAAAAATTGGGAAAAATTCGGCGAGGTGCTGACCGCGACGCCGCCCGGCAACAACGGCGGCATCCTGTTGCCGTGGTTCGAAGCCGAGATTGTTCCGCGCGTGAACCAGCCGGGCATCCGCCGGTTTGATCTCGACGAAAAAGACGCCGCCGCCAATTGCCGCGCCGTCGTCGAGGCACAAATGATGTCCATGCGGCTGCACTCGCGGTGGATGAAAGTCGCGCCCGATCGTATTTTCGCCACCGGCGGCGCTTCCCAGGATTCACCCATTCTACAAATCATGGCGAACGTGATGAACTGCCGCGTCTTGCGCATTGAAGTGTCCAAGAGCGCGGCGCTGGGCGCGGCGTTGCGGGCGGCGCATGGCTGGCTCGTCCAGGCCGGGGAAAGACCGGAATGGGAAAAAGTCGTCGCCGGTTTTACCGATCCGATTCCGAACAGCGAAATCCGTCCGGACAAAAACGCGGCGAAGATTTACGACCAGCTGGTTGAAAAATACGCCGCGTGCGAACACGAGGCGCTTGCGTCGGGAAATACGTGAGCTTATTTTCCGCGAATGAACTCCCGACGCCGGTTCTTTCGCGATCTCGGAATTTTCAGCGCGCTGCTCACGCTGCCCGGGTTGCGCGCCGCCGAACCGCCGGTCATTTTGGAGGAATCGCCTTCCGTCCCGACGAATGACCGGGCTTACTGGCTGGCCATGCTGCGGCGGGTGGCCAACCCGGTGCTTGGCAATCTGGCAGCCGGAAAACTGCGCGAACGGATGCCGGTCGAATGTCCGACCGGGAACGTGGCTGACCGGCGGAAGGTGACGCATCTCGAAGCGATTGGCCGCACATTGTCGGGCATTGCGCCGTGGCTGGAACTGGAGGACAAGGCGGCGGATGAACTGGCGCTCAGCCGTCGTCTCGCTGACTTCGCCCGGAGAGGATTGACCAACGCCACCGATTCCCAATCGCCGGACTTCATCAATTTTACCGCCGGCGGCCAATGTCTGGTGGACGCGGCGTTCCTGGCTCATGCGCTGTTGCGGGCGCCGCGTGAATTGTGGAGAGCGTTAGAGAAGCCAGCGCAGCAACGGCTGGTGGCAGCATTGAAATCAACCCGCGATCTCAAGGCCGGCCAAAGCAACTGGCTGCTGTTCCCCGCGATGATTGAAACGTTTCTCGCCAGCGTCGGCGAGGAATGGCAGGCGGAGCGCATTGACACGGCTATTGGCGCCTTTGAGCGCTGGTACGCAGGCGACGGTGTCTATGGCGACGGCGCGGAATTTCACTGGGATTATTACAACAGCTACGTCATCCAGCCATTCCTGATTGATGTGCTGGAACACATCGGCAAGGTCTCGAACCGGTGGGCCGGCGCATACGACGAAGCGCGGCGGCGGGCGCGTCGTTACGCGGCAGTCCAGGAGCGCCTGATTGCGCCCGACGGCAGTTATCCGGTGCTGGGCCGTTCCATAACCTACCGCTGCGGCGCGTTTCAGCTTCTCGGCCAAATGGCGTCGCGCCGTGAACTGCCCGAAGGCGTCGAACCGTCGCAGGTCCGCGCGGCGATGACGGCGGTGATTCGCCGCACGTTGGAGGCGCCGGGCACGTTTGACGCCGACGGCTGGTTGCGCGTCGGTCTGGCCGGACATCAGCCCGCTCTGGCGGAACCCTACATCAGCACGGGCAGTTTGTATTTGTGCACACTTGTTTTCCTGCCGCTGGGATTGTCCGCTGGCGATCCGTTTTGGAGCGCACCGGCGACCGATTGGACTTCGCGCAAAGCGTGGTCCGGTCAAGACCTTCCCGCCGACCACGCGCTGGACAACGCCCGCAACGCGCGGAAATGATTCAACCTGAAACTCACATAGGCCGGTGCTGAAACGTCCGGGCAAACCTGACGCGGGCGTGTTCAAATCCGACGGGCGACGGCTTTTGGTTTGCGCCCGGACGGATTATTCCACGACGCGCCGGCCTTTTTTGCGGTTGTGGTATTGTTCCTTGATCCACTTGTAGGTCACGGCCAGGCCTTCGTCCAATGGCGTGTTCGGTTCCCAACCCAAAACTTTTTTGATGAACGTGTTGTCGCTGTTGCGACCGGCGACACCGCGCGGCGCGGTCAGGTCGTGATGCCGTTTGAGTTTCACACGGGCAATCTTTTCAATCTTTGAGAGCAGTTCGTTGACCGAGACCAGTTCACTGGTGCCGAGGTTGATGGGCGTGGCAATCAAGCGATCGCAGTGCATGATCATGTCAATGCCCTTCACGCAGTCGTCAATATACATAAAGCTGCGGGTCGGCGTGCCGTCGCCCCAGAGGGTGATGCTCTTTTTGCCGGTATCAATGGCCTCAATGACCTTGCGGCACAGTGCGGCGGGGGCCTTTTCGCGACCGCCGTCCCAGGTGCCGTGCGGGCCATAGACGTTGTGGAAACGGGCGATCAGGGTTTTCATCCCGCGTTCGGCCCAGTATTCCTGGCAGAACATTTCGGAAACGAGTTTCTCCCAGCCGTAACCGCGCTCGGCCATCGCCGGGTAGGCGTCGGATTCCTTCAACGCGCGGACGTTCGGGTCCTGCTGGAGGTCGGTGTTGTAGGCGCAGGCGGAAGAGGAATAAAAATAGCGGCGGACCCCGGCGCGGTAGGCGGCCTCAATCATGTGGGTGTTGATGAGAATGCTGCGCAGACACTCAACGCGGAATCGTTCGATGAAGCCCATGCCGCCCATGTCGGCGGCCAGTTGATAGACCTCAACCGCGCCTTCACAGACGCGCCGGCAATTGTCTTCCTGGCTAACGTCGAGACAAAGCGATTCGACGCCCGGCACCTTGAGGTACCATTCGTAAAGCGGTTTCTTGTCCACGGCGCGAATCCGCGTGAACCCGTTTTTCGTGAAGTAGAGCGCGAGGTTGCCGCCAATGAAACCGCCCGCGCCGGTGATGAGAATCAAGTCGTCTGGATTCAGGGGCGGGTCTTTTTCAACGAGTCGTTTTGTTTTCATATGATTTTGTGTTCGCAAGCCTGTTCCGTCGTAGTTGTGAAACGCCGGGGAGTCAGCATCTTAAATTTTCCTCACGAACCATAGGGTAGACCGGCCCAGCCGGACAAGGAAAAACGAGTAGTATCCTATTGGCAGGGAGCCCGGATTGTCTTCAATCCGCAGCGGCTGGATTGATAAAACGTGCTGCGAGTTGAGACAACTCGCGCTCCTGCCATTATTCACGCCAGCGCGAGTTCGAGGGCGAAGATGTCGTCGCACGGTTTTGTGACGGGCAACGTTGCGCGCAAGCCGTCCGCGCCGGCGGCCAGCGCGCTTGGTTTGATAAATGCGCAACCCGATTATTGTGCCATGACCTTGAAAGGCACGCGCAGCCGGAGGTCGTCCGACGCCGCGCCGATCATGAGTTCGTAGTCGCCCGGTTCGACGGCGTATTGTTTATTGGCCGTGTCCCAGTAACGGAACCGTTCCGCCGGGATGTTTACAGTGACATTCACCCCCTGACGCCGCTCCAGATGGACGCGCGCAAAGCCGCAGAGCGCGAGCTTCGGTTGCGGCAGCGCGGAATTCACGTGCCGGAAGTACACCTGCGCCACTTCGTCGCCGGCACGCGCGCCGGTATTTTTCAGGGTGAACGAAAGTTTCACCGTGCCGCCGGGACTGTAAAACGGCTCGTCAATGCCGGGATTGCTGTAATCAAATTTTGTGTAGCTCAAGCCGTGGCCGAAGGCGAACAGGGGCTGGCCGTTGAAGTAGCGATACGTGCGATTGCTCATCGAGTAATCTTCAAACGCCGGCAGGTCGTCGGTGGCACGGTAGAAAGTGACCGGCAAACGTCCGGCGGGATTCACGTCGCCGAAAAGTACTTCGGCCACGGCGCGTCCGCCCTGCTCCCCCGGATACCAGGCCTGCAAGATGGCCGGCAGGTTGGTGACTTCCCACGGCATGGCCATGGCGCTGCCGCTGCAATTGACGAACACAACCGGCTTGCCGGTTGCCTTCAACATCTTCAGCAGGTTCTCCTGCACGGGCGGCAATTCAATGCGCGTGCGGTCTCCGCCACTGAATCCGTCATAATGCACGGGCATTTCCTCGCCTTCGAGCTGTGGGCTGATGCCACCGACATAAATGACCACATCCGCCGCATCCGCGGCTTCGATCGCTCTGGTCAACGTCTCGGCGTTCGGCTCGTCCGAGCCGGTCCGCATCGCCAGCGGACAACCCGGCTCACAGATCACCTCGATGTTCGTGCCGGCGACGCTCTGGATGCCCTCCAGAATTGTCACCGGGTTTGACGGCTGCCGTTGTAATTGCCGAGCAGCGCCAACGTTGATCGCGCATTCGCGCCGATGACGGCGATGCGTTTTATTTTTGCTCGGTTGAGCGGCAACAATCCGTCATTTTTCAACAGGACCATGGACTCGCGCGCGACTTTGAGCGCCAGCGCCTCGTGCTCGGGAGTATTATTTTCCGAGAATGGAATCCGGGCGTAGGGCACCGTGGACGGCGGATCAAACAGGCCGAGCTGGAATCGCGCCCTGAGCACGTGACTGAGCGCGGCGTCTATTTCCGCCTCGGAAATCAGCCCCTCTTTTACCGCGCGCGTCAGACTGTTGTAATCCGTACCGCAGCAAAGGTCATCACCCGCCTTCACCGCATCTGCCGCGGCTTCCTCCGGAGTGCCGGCAAACTGGTGATTGCCATAGATGTCATAAATCGCGCCGCAATCCGAGACGACGTGGCCGTCAAAACCCCATTGGTTGCGCAGCAGGTCGGTGAGCAAAAGCGGGTTCGCGCAGGCGGGTTTGCCGTAAACGGAATTGTAGGCGCCCATCACTGCGCCGACGTGGCCTTCGCGCACGGCGGCCTCGAAATGTGGCAGATACGTTTCGTAAAGATCCCGTTCCGGCGGTTCGGCGTCGAAACGATGGCGCTCCGGTTCCGGGCCGCTGTGCACGGCATAATGTTTGGCGCAGGCCATCGCCTTGATGTATTTGGGATCGTCACCCTGCAAACCCTGAATGAAAGCCACGCCGAGTCGTGCGGTCAGGAAGGGGTCTTCGCCATAAGTTTCCTGGCCGCGGCCCCAGCGCGGGTCGCGAAAGATGTTGATGTTCGGCGTCCAGAACGTGAGCCCGAAATACTGGGCACTGTCGCCATTATGCCCCTCGCGGTAACGGTTGTTCTTGGCGCGCGCTTCGGTGGCAATGACATCCGCCTCCTGATGAATCAACGGCGTGTCCCAGGTGGCCGCCATACCGATGGCTTGGGGAAAAACAGTCGCCACGCCGGCGCGCGCAACACCGTGCAGACATTCATTCCAGTAATTGTAAGCGGGAACGCCCAGCCGCGGAATTGCCGGGGCGGCGTTGCGCATCTGCTGCACCTTTTCTGCGAGCGACATCCGGCGCACGAGGTCCTTGATGCGGGCGTCCATCGGCTGTGACGCGTCCTTCCAGATTTCCGGCCCCGCGACGACCGGTTGTTCCAGCGCGGCGGTGTCCTCCACACTGATCATGTCCGCCGCGCGCACGTAAATGAGAGATTGTCCCGAATCATCCTTGAGTTCAAATGAATTCAACTTGGCCGGGCCGATGCGGCCCGTGAACGTGAAGGTGAGCGGCCCGTGCAACGCGTCATCCGCGTGGTCAACCAGGTTGGTGAGCAGCAGAACTTTTCCCGCGCTGCCGGCGGCGGCAAAAATATCGAGCTTGCTGGCGAGCACCTGGTCGCCGCAAGTGATGTCGAACACGCGCTGGCCGGCGTTGGTGAAATCCACCTCCGCCAGGCCGATGACCACGCCATATTCACCCGCGGGCAATCCGGACACCGACAGGTTGAAGTTCGTCCCATAAATTTCCTCCCGGAACGCCTCCCCTCCCCGCCACGTCGCGCCTTCAATCGTCGTCACTCCCCAGGCCCGCTGGTGGCTGAACTCGCCGCTGATGAGGACCTTTTTGTCGCAGGCAACGCAAACTTCCTCATTGCCATACACGGTGGAAGTTGAAAACCAGCCGCCGAGGACGACGAGCAAACAGAAAATTTTCAGGCGCATGGTTTTTTATAGGGCATGAAAGGCCACAGACGCAAGGCCGGGATTGTATGCGATTCGTCTAAAAATGACCCAATGAGACCTCTGCAAAATAACTGTAGCGGCGCTCTGTGAGCGCCGGTGAACGCTGGTTTTCCTGGAAAAACACGGCGGTCACAGACCGCCGCTACAAAGTGAAGTGAGTTTTGCAGAGATCTCCCAATCAGAAGAATAAATGTTTTTTTAGACAAAATTGCACAGTTTTCTCCGTTGTTGGTTGAGTGATTCACGAATCCTTCGAGATTTTTCAGGCGTGGGCTGCGGCACTTTCACGCTTTGCACCCCGGCAAAGTTTTGCTTTCATCGCGCCATGCCGAAACCGTCACTTACCGCCATTGTGAATTATTGCGACCGGATTTTGCGCACGAAAGAAATCCAGGACTACGAGGGCGCCGCTAACGGGTTGCAGGTGGAAAATCGCGGCAATGTTACGCGCCTGGCTGCGGCGGTGGACGCGAGCCTCGCCACGGTGAAACGAGCCATCGCGGCCGGGGCGGACTTGCTAATCGTCCATCACGGGTTGTTCTGGAGCGCGCGCCAGCCCTGGACCGGGAAAAATCACGAACTGCTCCGGCTGCTCCTTGAAAACAATCTGGCGGTTTACAGTTCGCATCTGCCGCTGGACGCGCACCCAACACTAGGCAACAACGCGCAGCTTTGCGCCGCGCTCGGTTTGAAAAAACTGAAGCCCTTTTTCTTCAGTCACGGCCAAACCATCGGGTTCAAGTCGCGGGTCGGAATTTCCCGCGCGGAGCTGGCCAGACGATTGACGCGCGCGACGGGAGCGAAGCCGCGGGTGATTCCGGGTGGGCCGGAGATTTGCCGGGATATTGGCGTGGTGACCGGCGGTGCGGGCGGCGATTTGAAGCAGGCCGCGGAGGCGGGCGTGGACACGTTCGTCACAGGCGAAGGCCCGCACTGGACCTATGCGGCAGCGGAAGAACTCGGCCTGAACGTCTTTTACGGGGGCCATTACGCGACAGAGACGTTCGGTGTGAAAGCGCTGGCAGCGCATCTTTCCAAGGAATTCAAGCTGCCGTGGGAATTTCTGGGCCACCCGACCGGACTATAAGCCTTTGGCACGGATTGTGCGGACGGCAGGCAATGTTGCAAATGAGTTATATTCAAACAAAATATTCACAAAACTACTTGACACGGTTTGTGGGTGGAATAGAATTGCCCTATGATTTCTAGCCATGGGCATTTGGGGGGCGCTGCCGCCAGGAAGGTCTTTTTGGGGAATGCGCCCTGGAACAAGCCGGGGCACATTGGCGTCCGCGCCGGCTGCCGGTGGCCACACTTTGAACTGGCCATTTCGCCCTACATGCCGTTCCCGTTCTATCTCGCCTATTGCGCCGCGCTCCTGCAGAAAAATGGCTTTGAAGTTTTGATGATTGACGCGATCGCGGAAAAAATGAGCGAGGAGGTTTACTTCGCCCGCATGAAGGCGTTCGCGCCCGATTTGGTGGTGCATGAAGTGGCCACCGCGTCCATTCACACGGACCTGCGCCAGGCAAAGAAGGTCAAGGAGATCCTGCCGGAGGCGAAGCTGTTTTTTGGCGGCCCGCATCACTTGATGTACAAACCCGAGTTCCTCAACAACAACCCCGAAGTGGATTTCGCGGTCGAGGGTGAGTATGAATTTGTTGTGCTGCGGGTGGCGCAGAATCTCCATGGCCCCAAGGACGCCGTCCAAGGATTGATCTATCGTGCGGCGGATGGCACGCCGAAATCCAACGGCCGGGCGCCGCTGGTTGAATTGAGTGAATTGCCCTGGCCGGCGCGCGAATTTCTGCCGATGGACATCTATTGGGACAATCAGGGCAACATGCCCACCCCCTGCCTGCAGGTGCATGCCAGCCGGGGTTGTCCGTTCACCTGCAATTTCTGCCAGTGGCCGCAGTTGATGTATGGCGGCAACAAGTACCGCATCCGCGACCCGAAGGATGTGGCGGATGAGATCCAATATTGCCGCGACACCTATGGCAGCAAGTCGTTCTATTTCGACGACGACACCTTCAACATCGGCAAGAAGCGTATCATTGCGCTGTGCGATGAATTCATCAAACACAAGCTCAACATGCCATGGTCGGCCATGTCCCGCGCCGACACCACCGACATTGAGACGCTCCACAAGATGCGGGAAGCGGGCATGGTTGCCATCAAATACGGCGTGGAATCGGCCGACCAGAAGATCGTTGATGATTGCGGCAAGAAGCTGGATTTGAAGGTGGCCACCATGAATATCAAGGAAACCATCCGTATTGGCATCAAGTGCCATCTTTCCATGACCGTTGGCCTGCCGGGCGAAACGCATGAAACCATCCAGAAGACGATGGATTGGGTTGATGATGTAAATCCGGATTCGGTCCAGTTCTCGATTGCCACTCCCTATCCGGGCAGCCTGCTTTATGATCAACTGATCGCCAAAGGCCATCTGTTGAGCGGTGATTTTGACGAATACGACGGTGCCAACCGCTCGGTGATCCGCACGGACGCACTGACCCCCGAGGAAATCGAAGTAGCGCATCACAAGCTCGTGTCCCGCTGGCACCGGAAGCGTTTCATCACCAAGCTGTGGCGGAACAAGGCCCACTACAGCAAGGAATGTATCAAACATCCGGCTGTTGCCATGCGCGTGGTGGGGAACGCCTTCAAAAAGGTGGCGAACTTTGGCGCTGTGGACAAGAGCCCCGCTTGAACCGGCCTTGGCCGGTCCAAAAGGCGGGTGGTTCCGTTGCTCGCCGACGGATTCGTTTCAGTTTCCTTACCGGTAGAAGGCAACAAAGTTGTCCCATGCTGCGCTCTCGTTCCACTCCGTAACCAGTTTCACTGCCGGTTCGGTGTTGGTGCGGTTCAGCGGTTCGCTGAAATCCTCCTGTTTCGCCAGTTCCAATTCGCAAGCCCAGCCGGTGCGCGCCTTGACTTCACGCGCGACGCGTTGGGCAAACGGCCCCTGCTTTTCGACGTAACCGCTTGGGTTGGTTTTGACGAGGCCGTTTTTCATTGTGACGGCTCGACTGACGAACTGCCCGTAAACCGCCGCGAGCAAATCCACATGGATGTTATCGCGCAGGTAGTCGGACGTTTTGACTCCGGCAGGTTTGCCCTCCCTCCAATTACGCATGAGATAAGCGGTAAAGCGCACGTCTTCGAAAGGCCCGAAGGGATTGGGAATCACAAATTTTCCAAGCGGCACGCCGGCCTCGTAACAGCAATACCGGAAAAACTGAAAGGTCATGCCTTTGGACAGGCCATAGGGTGAAAATGCGCGGAGCGGCTCATCGCTTGCCCCCTCGTCCGGTTCGAAGACGGTGCCGGTGAGAACGACCGCCTTCAATCCGCGCGGTTTCATCGCCGCGAGCACGGTGCGGAGGTCCAGCGTGTTGTGATGAAGCGCGCGGGACGCATCGAAGTCGGGGCTTTTGTAATTTCTGACCTCGGCGGCATGGTGGCAAAGGAGGTCGAAACGGTTTTCACGGATGGCTTTCAGAAAATTATCCGAGCCGAACGGCGCATGCGGAACAAAACGACCGAGCGGTTTCAGTTGTTCAATCCGTTGACGGCGGACGTCGGCGTAATGCTCCAGGTCGCCGGTCACGGGACAGACGATTTCGTGTCCGGCGGCGGCGAGGATTTTGACGAACCAAAATCCCGTGAACGAGCTGGCGCCAGTGAAGAGGATTTTCATAAGGCCGGTGCGTTATTTGGGCAAGGTTGCCGGATTGAAATCGGGCAGGTTGCGGTCCTTGTCCGAAATGACAACCGGTTCCCGGGGCCAGCGGATGCCGAATTTTGGATCGTTGTAACGGATGCCGCGCTCGTGTTCCGGCGAGTAAAATTCCGTGACGAGATAAAGCGTCTCCGTTTCGTCGGCTAACGTCTGATAACCGTGGGCAAAGCCTTTGGGGATGTAAAGCATCGCGCGATTTTCCGCCGTCAATTCGACGGTGAAATGTTTCAGGAACGTCGGCGATTCCGGGCGCAGGTCAATGATGGCGTCGAAAATCGCGCCGCGCAGGCAGCGCCAGATTTTGTCCTCGGCCCTGGGCGGAAGCTGATAGTGCATTCCGCGCAGGGTGCCGCGGTGCCGGCTGAACGCGTTGTTGATCTGGACGATTTTGGGGTTGAGACCGTGCCGCTGGTATTCGCGTTCGCAGAAGAAGCGCGCAAAAAAGCCGCGGTCGTCGCCGCGCTTTTCGAGTTCGATGACGTAGGCGCCTTTGAGCGGTGTCTCGGTGAATTTCATGGTTGTGGTGCGAGCCAGGGCGGATTGCCGGATGCCACCATTTTCGTGAGTTGTTCGCGGTCGCGCTGGGTGTCCATGCTGGTCCAGAAACCGGGGTGGCGGTAAACGTCAAGCTGGCCGTCACGCGCCAGGCGCACGAGCGGTTCGCGTTCCAGCACGCAGGTTTCATCCTCGGAAAGATATTTCCGAAAGGCGCGGCGGAAGAAAAAGAAGCCGCCATTGATCCAGTGATCCTCAATCTCCGGCTTCTCGGCGAAGGCGGCCACGTGGTTGCCCGCCACCTTGATTTCTCCGAACCGCGAAGGGGGGTTGACTCCGAGAACAGTGCCGATTTTCCTGCAATCACGATGTTGCCGGAATTCACTGGTGAGGTTGGCGTCGGTCAAGCCGTCGCCGTAGGTCACGGCAAAATGTTCGGCCGTGCCAAGATATTTGCGCGTGGCCTGTGCAACGCGGCTCCCGGTCATGTTTTTCTCGCCGGTGTAGGCAAGGGTGACCTCCCAATCCAGTTTGAGCCGGGATTCATGAACCGTCACTTCGTTGGTATTCAGTTTGATGGTGCAATCGGCGTTGTGCAGGTGAAAATTATGGAAATAATCCTTCACCACCTCGGCCTTGAACCCCAGGCAAAGGACAAACCGCTTGAATCCGTGCCGGGCATAAATCTGCATGACATGCCACAGAATCGGATGCTCACCGATGGGCACCATCGGTTTGGGGCGAAACTCGGTTTCCTCTTTGATCCGCGTGCCCAGTCCGCCACAAAGGATGAACACGGGTACCGCCGACAGGTCGTTTTTCTGGTTCATAGCAATCTTGCCTCCGGTGTTTGCCTCCGGAGTTCCTGGGAGCATAGGCAAAGGGTGCGGTGGTTTTCAACCGTCAAAGCGCCGTGCCAAAAACGCCTTGAGCCAGCGGCTTAAATCACAGAGGCTACTCGGAAATTGAACGTGCCCATGCCGCCAGCCAAAACATCACTCCAAGCCTGGGCCAATCCTGTCGTCACCGAGGACATGCGCCATTTGCACGCCCGATTGCCGGAAGCCTCGCGGCTGGATGGCGCGACGGTTCTCGTCACCGGCGCGGCGGGATTTCTGGGCTATTACATCTCGCATTTTCTCTGCCATCTGACAGACGAGGGTATTCGGCCCAAGGCGGTGGTGCTGCTCGACAAGTTTGTCTTGGGCCGTCCGCCGTGGATTGACCGGCTCGCTGCTGCGTATCCCAACATCGCCGTCCACAGCTTTGACATCGCCGCCGACCGGTTGGAAACAGTTCCGAGTGCGCCGGCGGCGGATTATGTGCTGCATATGGCGTCCATTGCCTCACCGACCTTTTACCGCAAGCATCCGCTGGTCACGCTGGATGCCAACGTCTGGGGATTGCGCAACCTGCTCGATGCCTATCGCGACACCAAACTCAAGGGGCTGTTGTTCTTCTCCAGCAGCGAAATCTACGGCGATCCTGCGCCAGAGATGATTCCAACCAACGAGGAATATAGAGGCAACGTTTCCTGTGTCGGCCCCCGCGCCTGCTACGACGAAGCGAAGCGCTTCGGTGAAACGCTGTGTTGGGTGTTTGCCAACACGTTTGGCACGCCCGTGCGGGTCGTGCGCCCATTCAACAACTATGGTCCTGGCATGGCGCTCACTGACCGCCGTGCACCCGCCGATTTCGCGCAATGCGTGCTCAACGGCCAAGACATCGTCATCCATTCCAGCGGCGCGCCCACGCGGACGTTCTGCTACGTTGCCGACGCGGTGGCCGGTTATTTCAAGGCGCTGCTGCACGACCAATTCGAGGCGTTCAACATCGGCATCGAGCGCCCGGAAATTTCGGTGCGGCAGCTCGCGGAGCATTTCCGGCAGGCCGGTGAAAAATTGACCGGTTACAAGGGTAAAGTCGTTTTTCAACCGGCCACAGAAAAAGATTATCTCACGCACAACCCCGAACGGCGTTGCCCCGACATTACCCGGGCGCGCACGAAATTGAATTACCAGCCTTCCATTTACGTGGAGGAAGGGGTCGAACGCTTTTTGAAATTTTTATGGCACGAGCAACAAAATCCCGCGTCGCGGTAGTCGGTCTGGGCTTTGTCGGCCTGACCACCGCGCTGGGTTTCGCGCGCAAAGGTTTTACCGTGCGCGGCTTTGACACCTCGACGCGCCTTATCAAAAGCCTGCGCGCCGGCCGGCTGCTTTTTCACGAACCGCATCTGCCGGAGCAATTACATGCGCTGGCCGGGAAGAGATTTTTCATTTGCGGAAGCCTGGCAGAAGCCGTCGCGGCCGCGGATGTGATTTTTTATTGTGTCGGCACGCCGCAAAGCCGCAGCGGCGCAGCGGACGTTTCGTTTCTTCAGCGTGCGGTGAGCGACACGTTGAAAGCGCTGCCGCCGAAGCGCAAACCGGCCCTGGTCATCAAGTCCACAGTGCCGCCCGGCACCACAGCCCGCAGCATCGTGCCGCTGTTCGCCCGGGCCGGACGAAAGATTGGCCGCGACATCGGTCTGGCCAACAACCCGGAGTTTTTGCGCGAAGGGCTGGCGTGGGAGGATTTCACCCGGCCCGACCGCGTCGTGATCGGCGCCGGTGACGACTTGAGCTTCAACGCGGTGGCAAAACTTTACAGGCCGTTTCGCACATGTATCTGCCGGGTGACGCCGGGCACCGCCGAGTTCATCAAGTCAGTCTCCAACGCGCTGCTGGCCACGCTCGTCAGTTTTGCTAACGAGACTTCGATGGTCGCCGACGCCATCGGCGGCATTGACGTGAAGGCGGCGTTTCAAACGTTGCATCTGGACCGGCGCTGGTCGGGAGATCCGGCAAGAATGACGAGTTACCTCTATCCCGGTTGCGGGTTCGGCGGTTATTGTCTGCCAAAGGACATTGCGGCCCTGCTGCACACCGCCCGTGCCGTCGGCGTGAAAACGGACGTGCTGCGTGGAACCATTGCTGCGAACGCTGCCATCGCGCATCATTTCGTTGATAAAATCGTCCGCGCAACCAAGCCGCGCACGCAAATCGGCATCTTGGGTCTGTCGTTCAAGCCCGGCAGCGATGACGTGCGCGAAACCTCTGCCGCGCGGATCATCGAGCTGCTATTGAAACGCGGACGAAAAAACATCGTCGCCTACGATCCAATGGCCAACGAAACCTACCGGCGAGTTTACCGTCATCCCATCAGATATGCGGACAGTCTGGCGAAGGTCGTCAAACAAGCAGAGGCGGTCGTGGTACTGACAGCCTGGCCGGAGTTCCGCGCTGCGAAGAAACAATTCGCCGGCAAACCGGTTTTTGACGGACGTTATTGCCTTTGATTTTCCCGATGAAGTCAAAACTTCTCACTGCCGTTCCCGTCTGCAACGGCGAGCAATTCATCGAACAAACATTGGATTCCATTTCGCGCCAGACGCTGCGTCCTGACCGTGTCGTGGTGCTGGACAACCGTTCGACCGACCGCACAGAGGAAATCGTCCGGAATTTCAAGGGCATCACTTGCGAGTTTATCCGCAATCCGACCAATCTCGGCCTGTTCGGCAATTTCAATCGTTGCCTCGATTTTGCCGACCAGACGGAATACCTCCAAATCCTCCATGCCGACGACACAATTGAACCGCGGTTTTACGAAGTGATGACCGGCCTGCTGTCGGATTGCGCCGGTCGGGGCCTGGTCTGGTCGCTCGACGAACGCATTGATGAAGACAACCGGCACCTCAGCGATTCCGGCAAGCCGGATGGAAAAATTGAAGTGCTGGCCCGCGACAATTTTTTGAAATGGAAGGCGGAGATTGGCAATCAGGCCTTTTGCGCGACGCTGATGAAGACTGCTGGACAGCCTTCGCCCTGCCGTTTTCCAATGGATTATCCCGTCATCGGCGACATGATTTTTTGGGCGGCCTACGGCGCGCATTGTGAGAAGCTGGTTCATATTCACCTGCCCCTGGCAAAATATCGCTGGCATGGCTCGACTCAGACAGTTCTCTGTGGGACCAGCATCCAGTCGCTCGTGTTGGACGAGTGGCGGACGATGGAAGCGAATGAGGCCCTGCGCGGCAAAGGCTGGAGCTGGCATCGAAAATTGAAACAGAAAGGCCTGCTGGCGGTGCGTTCCGGCGTCAAGGCCAGGCGCGTCCGCCAGAACGGAAACCCCGCCTACGCCCGCGAAATCGCCCAGGCCACGCGCGGCATCACCGGCTGGCCGCTCTGGCTGGCGGGACAGGGCCTGGTCGAGTTGCGGGATTTTTATCTTTTCCGGATTTTGGGCCGGCAACGGCATCCGAAAAACATTTACGGTTAAGCCGCCCGCTGGGAATGGCGGCGCGCCGAAAACATCAGGAAGCTGCCCAAAAGAATTCCGACGCCGATGGCCGCGAGCGTGATGTAAAGCGGCTTGTGCGGCAGGCTGAACTGAAATTCCACCGTGTGCGCTCCAGGTGTCAGATAGACACCACGCATGATGAAGTTGCAGCGCAGCAGTTCCGCCGGTTTGCCGTCCACGAACACGCGCCAGTGCGGATCGAACATGTCGTTGAGCAGCAGCACAGACGACGCAGCGGCTTGCGTGCTGAAGGCGAGGTGATTGGGCGCGTAGCCTGTGAAGTTCACGGTTCCGGAATTTTGACTGGGCAGACCGGCAATGGGCAGCGGTGTGGAAACCAGGACCGTTTGCTGTGGGTCGAAATCAGCATTTGTCAGCGTTTGAAGGGTGGCCTGATCGTTTGTGCTCACCTGCCAGTGCGAATAAAGCTTTGCGCGGGGCAAAGCGCCGGTGAATTCAATGAGCGCGTAAGTGCCGTTGTCGCCCGGCACGGCGGTCAATTCCGTAAGTTGCGTCGCTTGTTCGATTCCCGGCTTGGGCACAACGTCAAATCGCTGGACGATGCGGAAGCGGTGTTGTGTCGGGTCAATTTGTTCGTTCAACAAATCGAGCAGGCCGGCCGGACCCAGCAGATACCGCGTGTTCGTCAATTGCCAAAGTCGTGTTACCCGGGGGAAAGTGCCCACATCCAGCATCCATTGCCCGGCATTGTCCTGCTTGATGCCAATCCGCGACGCGCTTTCGAACGCATCCAGGTCCGCCGGCACGCGCGGCATTTGAATTTTATCGAGTGATTGGACGTTGTAGTAGGGGAAATGGTGTTGCGCCCATTCGATCCGATAGAGATTGTCGAACAAACTGAATTGCGATGGAGTTTGCAACGGCCAGGGTGGCACGTAGGCAACGCGGCGTTCGTAAGGTTTGTCGCGCAGGAAATCAATGATGGGATTGCTGGCATATTTTTGTTTGTAATTCCAGTGAATGATGTAGGGCAAATCCGCCCGCCCCAAGTCGCCCACGAGGAAAAGGCCCAGTAGAATGCCGCCCAGCCTGGCGCGCCGCCCGGCAAAGACGCCGGCGCTGGTAAGCACGCAAAGTCCGGCGGCCAACGCAAACAGCAGAACAAACCAGCCGACCTGCCTGATACTGAAGGCAGCAATCTGTTTTGCCATATCTTCATCACCGAAACCGACGGTCTGCAAATAGCGCACAAGGCTTGACTTTTCCGAGGCGTAAATCAACCAACCGAGAACAGTAACAATAAACGCCACGGCGCAGGCGTAAGCCCAGTTCCGGTCGAAGCCGCGGACTTTTGCCCACCAATTCTTGAGATGCGCGGGCAATGAAGCGAATTTGGCCGCCGGAACTTCCAGGTATCGCCGGCTTAATCCGTGCACGCCGTAGGCGGACAAAATGACCATCGCCCAGGAAAAAATAAGAATGAATTTTGCCGGGTTCCGGATCGTGGAAGCATACGGCAGCATATAGAAAAATTTGTAGAACGGCGCAAAACAGCCATAGGCCAGCAGCAGCGAGCCGATCAACACGACCGACCAGAACCAGATACATCGCCGTTGTGTTTCAGGGAAAGCGGAGTTTTCCCGCCGCAAGGATTGCGCCATCGCCCAGAACGCCAGCAATGCCACCAAAATGCCGGCATAATTCCCGCCGCCGGTAAACCGCATGAAGCCCGACGGCGCTGGAGAACCTTGTTTTCCGCTGTCGAAATAACGAACCAATGCGGGATCGCGCCCCACGGCGCCCCAATAATTGCCGCCTCTGTAACTGTCCTGAAGAAACCCCATCATGTCCATTGGCGTGTCCATCCGATAACCAAACAAGCCCGGCACAAACAAGCCGGGCGTTTCAGTTTTTGGCAGGCTCCATTGGGTGGCCCAGTCCCAATGTGCCTCCTTCGTTTCCGTGTTCTGTGCCGTGCCGGAGATGCCGACGATGGCAGCGCCCACCAGCGCCACAATGGTTTGCGTGGCAATGAATCCGGCGAAAAGCGCGATGACCGCGACCCGGCTGATGCCTCGCCCCACTTTTGTCCAAGCCGCACCCCCTTCGTTTGTGACGGCTCGAAACAGAACAAAGGCCGCGACAAACACACTGAAAATCGCGCCGATGTCCGCGGCCTCCATCACGTTGACGCCGACTGCCAGCCCGGCCAGGGCCAGTCGCGTCCAACGCACAAGCACGGGCGTTTCCAAAGTATTGGAAATCACCAGGGCCAATGCGAAAAAATCCATGCCGATGGCGATTTGTTGTGTTGCAACGCCCCAGCAGGCCGTCGCAAAAAAAGTGGAATTCAGGGTCGCGGCCAGTGCCCCCAAGGTGGCCGCCAGCGGGGCCAGTTTCAGTTGCCGGAAAAAGGCCCATGCGCCGAGTCCCAAAATGAACAACGCCAGGGGCGCGACGAACTTCGCATAACCGACCGGCCCCAGCGCCCAGAATATCAGTGCACTCGGCGCTGGCGCGAGCGAACCGGAGCTGATGCCAAGGTCGTTGATATCATACCAGCTTCCCAGGAAAGCGGTGGGCAGGTGACGCCACGCGGCGTTTTGTTGTCCCAAGGGGCCGTCGTTGGAAAAGTGGACATAGCCAGGCAAAAAACTTTTCCAGAAAAGGACGGCCAAAATGACGGCCAGCAACGCCACGAAGAAAAGTCCGCGGGATCGCGACACGCCATTTTTCTTTTCAATCTTCATAAATAAATGACAGGCGGCTAAAAACGGGGTTCATTCTCGATTGCGCCCAGCCAAGTGTCAAGGCGGTGAGTCGCATTGGAAAAGCCTCGTCACCAATCAGGCTGCCCATTAGACTTCCCGCATGAGTTCACCGGTTTTAGTCACTGGCGTGGCGGGGTTCATCGGTTCTCATGTATGCACCCATTTGCTCCGCCAAGGACACGGCGTGGTGGGATTGGACGATTTGAGCGGTGGTTTTCGTGATCACGTTCCCGAAGGCGTGAAATTCGTTGAAGGTTCGGTCACAGACGCGGCGCTCGTACAACAATTGTTCGCCAGGCATCGGTTCGAATATGTTTTCCATCTGGCAGCCTATGCCGCCGAGGGATTGAGCCATTTCATCAAACGTTTCAATTACACCAACAACCTGCTCGGCAGCGTCAACCTCATCAACGCCGCCGTCAACCACGACGTGAAATGTTTCGTGTTCGCGTCGTCCATTGCGGTTTATGGCCGCAATCAACTTCCGATGTCCGAGGAACTCGTACCGCAACCGGAAGATCCCTACGGCATCGCCAAATACGCGGTCGAGCTTGACCTCCGCGAGGCGCATGAAATGTTCGGGCTGAATCATGTCATCTTCCGGCCACACAATGTTTATGGTGAAAACCAGAACCTTGGCGACCGTTACCGCAATGTCATCGGCATTTTCATGAATCAGATCATGCAGGGCCAGCCAATGACGATTTTTAGCGATGGCCGGCAGACCCGCGCCTTCAGCTACATTGACGACGTCGCGCCGGTCATTGCGGCCAGCATCGCGCGGCCGGCGTGCTACAATCAGGTTTTCAACGTTGGCGCAGACAAGGCCTATTCGGTCGCGGAACTGGCGCACGTTGTGGCCAGGGCAATGAGCGCGCAGCCGGCCATCAAGCATCTCGATGCCCGCAACGAGGTTGTACATGCCTACTCCGCGCACGAAAAAGTCCGGAAATATTTCGGTGACCTCATCAAGAACGTTTCTCTCGAAGACGGGGTCGCGCGCATGGCGGCTTGGGCCAAAAAGACCGGTTCGCGCCAGGGCAAGCCGTTCGCAAGCATCGAAATTCGCAAAAACCTGCCGCCGTCCTGGGCGGCATTGGAAAGCAAATCTCCTGAGCACAGACATGGGACTTGACATCAATTCGGTTCAGTTTTTGGTGGCCGCCCGGAAAAAGGGGGTTTGTTTTGGTCGCGTTGCCATGCTCGGGCGACAAAGCTTGAATGTGTATCCCCGCACCATGGTTTCCGTGTTGGAAAGGAATGGTTTGCCTGCGGAAAAATTCCGTGTTGCCGGTGAGGCGTGTGCGTACGCCGAGCCTTTTTTTGAAACGCTGGGCGCAACCCAAATTGATTCGCTCGACTTTTCAGACTTTGAGGGCGCGCGGCTGGTTCATGACCTGAACCAGCCGATTCCATCCGATTGGAGGGAGAAATTTGACGTCGTCTTCGACGGCGGCACGCTGGAACATGTCTTCAACTTTCCGGTGGCATTGCGCAACAGCATGGAATTACTGCGCGAAGGCGGGCGGCTGTTCCTGCACACCTGCGCCAATAATCTTTGCGGACACGGTTTTTACCAGTTCAGCCCGGAATTGTTTTACCGCGCGTTTGGTCCCGAAAACGGTTTTGAGGTCGAACGCATGGTCATCTTCCGCATCGGGCCGTATGGAAGCTGGTATGAAGTGTCCGACCCGAATGCGATCCGTTCACGGGTGGAACTCATCACTTTCACTCCCATGCATTTGCTGGTTCAGGCAAAGCGCACGAGCATCAAAACCATTTTTGCCCGGGCGCCGCAGCAAAGCGATTACACCGCAATGTGGCAGGCTTCGGAAAAAAGTCCGGTCGCGCCGGTGAAGCGACCCCGTTTTGCCGGCGTGGCTGGATTTATCCACGCCCTCAAAACGGGCATTGAGTTTTACCGTCGACAGTCCTTGGGCAATCGCCGCTTTTTCCGTAAAGTCCGTCGCGAAGACGGTTGATTATTTTGCGTCCACTTTCGGCGGGCCGAACTGGAACAATCGTTTTGCATCAGCCCAGCGGCTTGGTTTCAGTCGCAGGAAACGCAACATCCAGAAATCTCCATGTTTTCGGAAACCGCGGATGCGTCGTCGCCATTCACGCACATGCGCACGCATCCGAAACGCTTCAAGCATGGCCGAAAAATACGATTTTCGCACATAACTCCAACGCCGCACCAGCACCAGACTAGCGGCGGCCTCAACCAGCAACAGCATCAGGTGCGGGATCAAAAGTAACAGCAAAATATGGCGGCTGTTCTTCAGCAGGAAAAGAATTCCATTGCGATTGGTGAGAAAACGTTTGGTCTCGCTGGTTCGGGATTCGACGGTTTGAGTTTTTCCCTGCGGATTTACGACAGCCGCGCCACGATGATGCAATCGCGCAGCGGGTACGGTGACGACTTTGCCGCCGGCGATCCACACGCGCCACGACAGGTCGGTTTCATCCGCATAAATCAATAACTCCGGCGGGAAACCTCCAACCTTGCGGAACAATGCTGTCCGTACCAACAAACTGCAACCGCACGCCGTGAAGATTTTTGCCGTGCGGTTTGGAGGAATCCCATGCGTTGGCAGGCCAAACAGGTCTAATCCCGCTGCACCGCAACTTTGAAATGTATTGTCGTCATAGTCCAACACAAAAGGAGTGGCTGCGTCGGCATTGGCGGCGGCCACTTCGTGGTAAAGCGTTTCAAGGCAATCGCGTTCAAGCCAGGTGTCATTGTTCAGAAACAGCAGAAATTCGCCGGTGGCCACAGCGGCGCCGTTGTTGTTCGCGCCGCAATACCAGAGGTTCGCCCCGTTTTGTACCAGCCGCCCGCGGCCCTGGCGCTTGAACCATTCTTCGGCGAAGCGGTCGGAACCATCCGAACTGGCGTTGTCGGTTACGATGACTTCAATCTCGCGAAAATTGGTTTGTTGCTCCAGCGACTCAAGGCAACGGGGCAACCACGCCAGCCCATTGTAGTTCAAAATGATGACGCTGATTTTGGGATCGGATGGCATGACACATTTCTTCGTAACGGGCTGTTGGCTCAGCGCACACTTCAGTTTCTAAAAGTGTATTCTTGAAAGAGATTTTTCAACATTGGAATCTTGTCGCGGTGACAGGCGAAGATATTCAGACCTTCGTAACGCAAAAGCCGGTCTTCCCAGCAGAACGGTGACAATGCCAACACCTCCGCATCCTGGGGGTCGGGGTCAATATCATCACCGACAAGGAAGGCTTTACCCGTCGCACGCCGAAGCCAGGCCACCTGGAAAAGGTCATAGCCCAATCCCCGCAAAATATCCAATGGTTCCAGCGCCCGCCAAGGCGCATTGACCTGCCGGGAGTTTTCGAACACCAGCATGGGTTTGTGTTCGCCCAACAGTTTGATTCCTCCCCGAAAAACTTTTGCCTCCGCGCCTTCCACGTCTGCTTTTATCAAAAAGGGCGGGTCGAGATTCAATGAATCCAGTGTGGTCATTGGTGCGACCCCACCTCCATCAACCTGCGCTTCCTCCATCACCGCCCGGCCACTCTGAAAGCGATCCGGCAGGTGCATGCGGGCAGAGCCGGCGTGGTCCGAAAGAGCCAGATTGTGGGCGTGAACACGGTCGGCCAAACCCGCTTGTTCAATCAAACTGCAAAGGTCCCGGTAGGTGGAAGGAAACGGTTCGAAGGCGTGAATTACGCCGTGAAATCCCGGTTTGGACGCCAAAAGCAGTGAAAACCAGCCCCAGTTGCTTCCAATGTCATAAAAAACTCCATCCGCTGGCAGCAACAAATCCATCAGCGCCGAAATTTGCGGCTCGAAACCTTTTGCGAAACTCTTGAAATAAAGTGCGTGAAATTGCGTATTGAGGCCGTTGAAGCGGATGAGCTTTTCCCGCCCGTCAACGGCATATGCAAACCGGCCTTGCGGCTTGAAGGGGGAAAGTTTTTGAAACAGAAGAAACAACGCGAAATTCGGCGCGCCAAAAACCGCCTGCGTACCCAAAGACGGCCAACGGTCGAACGGATGCGCATACACTCTGGCAATCCAGGGCACCTTTTTGATTTTGAACGGATTTCGCCGCGTGATTTGGCGAATGAGAATCGGTTGCATGTCCCACGAATGAAAGTGACGCCCGACTCAAATTGCAAGCGCATTCAATTCCGCGCAGAATTCATTTTTTCATTGACATCAAGCGCCAACAATATAAAATCTTATGGCCTGAAAGGCGCAACAAACATTAATCACTCACTGAATTCTATGAAAACGTTCTACCAGCTATTAGCCATCACCGGTTTAGTTACAACTTCCTTCGTGTCGCAAGCCGCAATTTACACCCTGGGGTCACCCGTTGTGAATCCGGCCAATGGGGACACCTATTATCTCCTCTCAGCGGGCTCTTGGAGCGATTCCGAGGCGTTTGCCCAAACCCTCGGTGGCAACTTGGTGACTATCAATAATGCCGCCGAGAACCAATGGGTATTTAACACATTTTCAGCCTTGGCTACAACGCTGACGGGTAACAGCGATCCGAGTTTGTGGATCGGCCTCTATGACCCTGTGCTAAACGACGGTTCCGGTGCGCAACACGCCGCAGACTTTGTCTGGGCTGACGGTGAACCGGTGACATACACCGACTGGTACCCCGGTGAACCCAATAACGCAGGAGGCGTTGAATACTATGCTTCGATGAGAGGCCCACAAGACGCGTCGCCGCTTGCATCCTGGAACGATTTATCGAACACCGGTGGAGGCGATGCTGGAGGCATTTATGGCGTAGTCGAAGTTGTGCCGGAACCACAAGTTTATGCCTGTTTTTTGGTCTGTGTGGGTGTGTTTATGATAACTCGTCGGAAACTGTTGGCGACCAGATAGCATTGCCAGCAGGCACATACGAGGACGCTTGGCACTAATTGCAGGTGCATTTACTTCGCACGGCACCGCAAAATTAATTGGCGGTTCAGCCCGCCACCGCGCCGTCACCGCTCAGTTTTCGCAACAGTGAAAGGAAACTTTCTTGGGCGGTTGACCAATCCATCGCCTGCTTCAGTTTGTCGGGATCCATCCCGGCCAGATAATTACGCCCGGCGCGCTGTTGGCGCACCTCGTCCTCAACGGCGCGTTTGAAGCCGTCGCTGTCGAAGCATTTCACATAGCGCACGAAATCCCCGAAGACGGGCCGGTAACAGGGTAAATCGTACGCTACCACCGGCACATCCGACGCGAGTGCCTCGCCCACGACGATACCCCAACTTTCGTAACGGCTCGGCATCACAAACACGCGGCTGCTTTTGAGCAGACGAAATTTTTCCTCCTCGGAAACCAGCCCGCTAAACGTCACGTTTTCTGATAGACCCATCCGGCCAATCACGGGCTCGAGCTTGTCCCGACTCTTGCCAATGATGACAGCGCGGAAGTCCGGCACTTGTTGTTTCAGCCACGCCAGTGTGGCCAGCAAATCATCAATGCCTTTCTGCGGGTGCACGCGCCCCATCCAGGCCACGTCGAATTTTTTCGGCTGCGGCGGCACGTGGCCGGCCATCGCCACATCGCTGCCATTGGGCACATACCACAAGTCGGACTCGCGGTGGCCAAACTTCATCAGATAATCCCGGATTTCATGATGCGGATAAGTGATCACGCCGCCCCGGCAAAATCGGAACAATCGCCCCGAAAACTGCTGGCTCAACCAAAAATAAAACGCCGGCAACCGCAGCGGCGTGACGTCCGCCCGGGATTTGAACAAAACTTCGCGCAACCGTGGCGCCATCATGCCCAGGTGAAATGCCTTTTGTCGGGCGCGGCAGCGCATCACGGGAATCGTGTCAAACCAATACTCGGATACACCGTAAGCGATGTCGTCAGGCTTTACCTCGGACAATAATCGCATGGTCCGGGCAAACCGGCGGCTGAAATCCAGGAGTAATCGCAACTGACCGCTCAACCGCCCCGCATCACCCAGCTCGGCCATGCGGTTGTCCGTCAGTGTGAGATTGAGTGGCAGGCCTTCGCGTTGGAGGTACCGCTTCAATGCGTGGCCACCGAAGAAATGTACGGGATAACCCGCCTCCAATACCGCGCGCGCAATGTAGGCAAAAAAAATATCGCCCCCGCCAATTTGTTCGGAAAAAATGCCATTGACGAAAAAGACCACGCGGGGGCGGCGCGACGAACCGGTGGCGGCGGAAAATTTCGTTTCGGGGGATGGCATGGGTGCTTCCATTCGACTCAAGATTTCAAGTTCTGTTTTACCTGCAATTCCGCAATGAGCTTTTTGTCCTTGCCGCGGCGCTTGTAAGTCAACACACCCCACGCGTTGCCGAGCACGCTGCCGGGGCACGCCGGCAGATGCCAGAGCCAGCGCGCATCGTGGTTGCGGACGATTCCGCGCAGCGTGTGCCAGAGCGGGCCGATGAACGTAACGCAATAAACCGCCGCCAGCCAAAGCGGCACTGGTGGTTTTTCCTTCATCCAGTTCACCGGCATTTCCTCCTGTACGCGGAGAAAATGCACCGTGGCACGCCGGCGTTTTTGCACAAAACGCCAGAGCGTCTGGATGTAATAGTGATGCACGCCGCGCCCGCTAATCCGCAGCCATTCGCGTTTGCCGTTTTTCATCAGGAACAGTGCGACATGGGTATCCTGGAATTTTTCATCCGCCTTCACGGATTGCAAATCGGCGCGGCGAAAAACAAAGCCGTTGGCGCCGAGCGGATAAGAAAGGGAATCGCCGGGCAGGATCCAGCGTTCGACCTCGCCCTCGCGCGCGACGAGTTTTGGATTCACGCTCATCAGCCAGGCAATGGGATCGCTGATGTGCAGCAAATGCGTGAGGTAGGCGCAGAACGAACTCATTTTCGGCGATGGCAAATAATAACTCTCCACGCCCAGCGCCTGCGGATTGGCGGTGAGTGCCTTCACCGCCAGTTCAATATAGTCCGGGTGGGTAATTTCGTTGTCGGCGTCCACGAAAACGATGAATTCGCCGCTCGCGTGCTGAAGCGCCAGGCGTTTGCCTTCCTCCATGTTTTTGCCGTCGTCGTCAATGACGGTGGCACCGTATTTTTTGGCGATGTCGCGGGTCGAGTCCGTCGAATGCGCATCGGCCAGAATGATTTCACAGCGGTCGCGCGGGTAAGTCTGGCGCGCGATCGAGGCGAGGCAGTTGTCCAACAAGGTCCCGGCGTTCAGCGTCGGCATGATGAAACTGACACGCGGCAGATTTTCCAAACTGGACTGCATGATGTGAGGGTGGCCGAAACCAGCGGCAAATTCAAATCAGGTTTGCGGGTTCGCCAATTTTGTGCGTGAGCATCGCGATGAGCCAAATCAAAAACACCGCGCCGAAAGCAACGCCCGCCGCCACGGGCATGACGTGCAACAGGTCCGCGGGCGATTTGCCGAGGCACAGCAAAGCAATCCAGTAGGCGATGCCAAGTCCGCCATAAACCAGTGAAAGTTTGATCCAGCGACTGGCCAGCGACCACATTGCCAGCGCTTGAAGCAAGCCGACGAAGACCATGGTGATGGAAAGCCGGGCGATCATTCCAGCGGCATCCGGTGTGTTTCGATGCAGGAGTTGCAAGACAAACCCTTTCAACACGACAAGGCAGATGGCGCCGGAAACAAGGCCGAAAGCGTAAAGGCCGAGTAATTTCAACTGTTCGCGCAACGCGTCGCCGTGATGTCGGCTGGAACGGTGTGTAAACAAAACGGTCAGCAGCGGGGCGACAGCCGTTGGCAATGCGCGGGCGAGCAATCCCGCGGAACCATAATCATCAATCTCGCTCCTGGAAAAAAATTTATTTGCCACGAGCAGGTCGCCCTGGCTGAAACAGTTTGAGCCAATCACGTAAGCAGCACTGACGATGAGGAATTGGACAAATTCCGCCGTCCACGGAGAAACAATTGTTTCAGTCCGGCGCGGAAAATCTTTTTTCCAAAAAAGCAAAACCAGGTTCGCCAGCAACATCACCGCGGAGGCGGCGACGGCCCATTCGGCGGCCGGCCAGAATTTGGTGGCGAGTCCGCCGAACAAAAGCCGCAACAACGCGGCCAGCAATCCGATGAGGGCAAGCCGTTTGAACCAGCCGAGTCCCTGGCACAGCACCGTCAGGTATGAACTCCAAAGTCCGGCCAGCACGCAAACGAGCGCGATGAGCGTGAGACTCGTGCGCGGAATATTGAAATAATCGCCCAGCGGCTTGACGAGAATGATAGCGATGACCGAGCCGGCGATGGTGATGTGAAAAAGGAATTTGCGGCAGCCCGCGAGCAGGCCGTTCAGCCGTTCGCTGTCCTGACTGAAATGAAAGCGCGCAATGTAATGCGTGACGGCCTGTGAAGCGATGGCCAGCGGAATTCCGAGAAAGCCAATGAACGTGATGGTGGCCAGAACCAGTCCGTATTCGCCGGCACTGCCGCCCAATTGCGGGCTGACGATAATTTGAAAGACATAGTGAACAAGGAGCGTCAGAAAACTGACGACGGAAAAAATGACGCCGCTTTGCAACAGATTTCCGGCGCGTGAATCGCTTTTCATACGAGCGGTTGCAATTCCTTTTCATGGGCCAGCACCCATTCAAAAATTTCCGTGACGATTTGGGTCACGCCGCGTTTCGGACGCCAGCTGGTTCGCGCAAACAATCGGGAACAATCGGCGAGGAAAATCCGCAAATCCGCCTGACGGTTTTTCGGTTCGGCGCCAACCGGCACTTCGCGTCCGACAATTTTCCGGCACGCGGCAGTGAGTTCCTGGAGCGAAGTGGAAATTTCCAGCCCGCCACCGACGTTGCCGAGCCAGCCGTCCCAACGGTCGAAGTTGGAAATTTGCTCTTCGACCAGTTCGCAAAGATCGGCCACGTGCAGCACGTCCCTGACCTGCTTTCCGGTCCCGCCGTAACCGATGTATTGGAGCGGCTGGCGGAAGAAATGCCGGAGCACCCAGAGCGCGACCACGCCCTGGTCCACCTTGCCCATTTGCCACGGCCCGGCGATGACACTGCAACGGTTGACGGCGGCGCACAGGCCGAATCCGCCGCGATATTCCTCAACCAAACCTTCACTGGCGAATTTCGTCAGGCCGTAAAGTGAACGCGAACCGGTCATCGGACAATCCTCGCGAACACCGCGCGAGGAAATCGCCGCGCCGGGCACATCGGTCCACGCAAAACGCGTCGCGCATTCCATCCACGGATGCTGTTCCAGAATTTGCAGGGGATAAACCCGGCTCGTGGAGAAAAACAGAAATTTGCTTTTCCAGCGGCGGGCCTGCTCCAGACACCGGTAGGTGCCCAGGAAATTGGTTTCCATCAAATAGTCCGGCGATTCGGCGTAGCCCGCCAGCGCGGACGGTTCGGCGGAACATTCCAGGATGAATTCAAACGGGCCGGGCGGAAATTCCTTCGCGAAGCGGATGTCGCCTTTCACGAATTCCACGCCGGCCTCCTGAAACCGGGGAACATTCAGTTCCGAGCCGCGCCGGTACAAATTGTCCAGGCACACGACCCGGGTGCGGGGATGGCGGGCTTTGAGATGGAAGGCGAGGTTGCTGCCGACGAAACCCGCGCCGCCGGTCACCAAAATGCTTTCTGGAAAGGACAGGCTCATTCAGGCGGTGTGGCAGGCGGCATGGATTTCATCCAGAATTTCCTTCAGACCGTAGCGGAATTTCCAATTGGGATAATGCGACTGGAATTTTCGCACGTCGCTGATCCACCAGATGTGGTCGCCGATGCGGTTGTCTTCGACGTAAGTCCATTTCAATTTGCGGCGGCTGATTTGCTCGCAGAGGTCAATGGCTTCCAACATCGAACAGTACGAGTGACGGCTGCCGCCGATGTTGTAAACCTCGCCGACGCGCGGTTTCCGGAAAAACTGCCAGAACGCTTCGACCAGATCGTGGCTGTGAATGTTGTCGCGCACCTGTTTGCCTTTGTAGCCAAACACGCGATAGGGCGTCCCGTCCACCGTACAACGCATGAGGTAGGCGAGAAAGCCGTGCAGTTCCGTGCCCGCATGCGCCGGGCCGGTCAGACAGCCGCCGCGAAAACACGCGGTTTTCATTCCGAAATAACGGCCGTATTCCTGCACCAGCACGTCGGCGGCGACTTTCGAAGCGCCGAACAGCGAGTGCCTGGTCTGGTCAATGCTCATCGTCTCCGAAATGCCGGGTTCGTATTCGTGGCCGGCTTTGATTTCCCAGCGCTTTTCCAGTTCGACGAGCGGCAGGCGGTTCGGCGTGTCACCATAAACCTTGTTCGTGGAAGTAAAAATGAAGACCGCTTCGGGGCAGAATTGGCGGGTGGCTTCGAGCAAATTGAGCGTGGCGGTGGCGTTGACGCTGAAATCCGCGTGTGGGTCGCGCGCCGCCCAATCGTGTGACGGCTGCGCCGCAGTGTGAATGATTAAAGCGATGTCCTTGCCGGGTCGGCGAAACAAATCCTCAACCGCCTGCCGGTCGCGGATGTCAAAATCGTGGTGTTGATAACCCGGCACGGTGGCGATGAGTTTTTGCCGGTTGGCCAGGGTGGACGCTTCCTTGCCGAAAAACCATTGGCGCAGGTCGTTGTCAATGCCGACGACCTTGAAACCTTCAAGGGCAAATCGTTTGACGCTTTCCGAACCGATCAATCCGGCCGCGCCGGTGACAACCACTGTGCTCATAGAAATGTAGCAGCAAACAGCTTCGGCGGGAGCGGGCTTCAGGCGCAAGCGGATTCTTTGCGTCGGCAAATCATTTCTGCTTTGCCACGGTGAGAAATCAGGCCGGTTTGCGCGCCCGGATCAAAAGAAAATGTCCGCGATTCTGGATCGTTCCTTCGAGCACCCGGCTTAAGCCGTCGGGCAACGGCAATATACCAATGGAACGCACTTCTGCTTTGAAACCGCTGAGAATGAAAAGTTCCCGTGCCTGGCGCACGGTGAGAACTCGCACGTGTCCGGAGACGCCGGAAAAAGCCGGATGGTCCAATGGCAGTGGTTCGGCCAGCGGCTCGTTGTAATGAAGCCCCAGCGGATTGCCGAGATAACGTCCGCAGAGTTGCGTCAGCGAAAATGGCGTGTAACCCATCAACATCGCAAAACAATTCAATAGACTGCACAAATTTTCAGACGTGATAATGGCGGTGCCGCCGGGTTTTAATACGCGATAGGCTTCTTCGACAAAGAGCCGCGTGTTATGCAGGTGTTCGATAACCTGGGAACTGAAAACCATATCAAACCTGCCAGCTTCGAATGGCCAGCGTCCGTTCAAGTCATAGCTGACAGTTTTAATGCCACGTTGTTCCGCCTTGGCCTTCAACGGCGGGGCGCCTTCGACGCCGCATAAATCACGAGGTTTCTTTTCGTTCAAGTAACGAAAAAGCAAACTGCCATCGCCACACCCCACGTCCAATAAACTGTCTGGAGACAATTCGGTCACCGCTTTCCCGGCCCAATCATTGCAGCGCTCCATGCCCAGGAAACGATGGCGGGCAGAATATCGTTGCAGCCAGCGAAGGATGAAATTTTTGGCCATAAACGGAACAGGTTCCCGTGAGAATATTAAAACTGTCAACGCAACTTAACCAGCACGAGTTTTACCTGGTCGAAGGCGGCGTCAACCCTCGCGTTGTCGCCGGCAACCACGCACGCTACGGTCACCAACAGCCATCTGTTTTTCATAAGCGGGATTGGGGAAGGATAAACCCTTTGGCTTTGGCAGCCAACCGGAAAGAACACGATGGGGTTGCCGGCTGGCGCCATAACAACCTCTTTCATTCCACGCCTGCTCATGTCAAGTTCTTCCCCGGTAAGGCGGTGTTGATCCGGCTGACAAAAACATTGGCAGACTTCCCGCCGTTTGTTAATTTGAATCAGAGCCGGAATTATGAAGCGTTGGATTTCCCTCGCAACCGCCGGGTTGGTTCTCGGTGCGGCGGCCACCCGGGCCGCGCAAGTCGGGCTGATTAAAATTGACGGCGCCATCGGCCCGGCCACTGCCAGCTACATCTCACGCGCCATTGACACGGCGGCGGCGCAAAACGACGAGTGCCTCATCATTCAACTCAACACCCCCGGTGGCCTGGTTGATTCCGCCGCGCAAATTGTTCAGGCGTTTTACGATTCGAAGGTGCCCATTGTTGTTTACGTGGCACCGGCGCCGGCGCGGGCGGGCAGCGCGGGCGTTTTTATCACCATGGCGGCGGACGTCGCAGCGATGGCGCCCTCCACGCGCATCGGCGCGGCGCATCCGGTGGAATTGGGCACCGGCGGCGAAGTCGAAAACCCCGGCAAGACGATGGAAACGAAGATCGAGAACGACACGGCCATTTTCGCTAAAACCATCGCCGAGAAACGGCACCGCAACGCCAACTGGGCCATGGCCTCCGTGCGCGAAAGCGTTTCCACCAATGCCGAGGCGGCACTTCAGTTGAACGTCATTGACCTGATCGCGAACGACCTGCCTGATTTGCTCAAGAAACTGGATGGCCGCAAGGTCGGCGACAAAATCCTTCACACCGCCAACGCGACGGTTGTCGAAATTCCGATGAACGTTTGGGAACAGTTTTCCCGCTTGTTTCTGCGGCCGGAAGTCATGTTCATCCTGATGTTGGTGGTGATTTATGGATTCATCGGCGAGTTGAGCAGCCCGGGAGCCATCCTGCCGGGCGTCGCCGGTGCCATCGCCCTCCTGCTCGTGCTTTACATGTCTTCCATCCTGCCCGTCAATGTCACCGGACTTGTATTGATCGGGCTGGCGATCACGTTGTTCATCGTGGACATTTTTGCGCCGACGCACGGCGTGTTGACCGTGGGCGGCATCGTGGCCTTTTTCCTCGGGGCGATGATGCTGTTCAGCCAGGCCGGATCGGGCTATGGATTGTCACCGTCCTGGACCGTTCCGGCAACACTCATCACGGCGGCATTTTTTGTGTTCGTTGTCGGCAAGGGCATTCGCGCGCAATTCAAACCCATCCAGGCCGGCAAGGAAACGATGCTCGGCCGGACCGTCAACGCGCTATGCCGGATTGACTCGCGGGGCGGCAAGGTTTTTATCGAGGGCGAACACTGGAATGCCGTGAGCGAAACGCCGGTGGAAGCCGGACAGCCCGCCGAAATCACCGGCATCGAAGGATTGACGTTGAAAGTAAAACCAAAGAAACCATAACGGAGAAAATTATGAATGACCTTATTGGTGTGCTGATAAAATTATTTGGGGCGCTCGGCCCGGTCGTAATTATTGTCGTGGTCCTGGCAATCTTCATTTTGCCGCAGGCGCTGCGCATCCTGCGCGAATACGAACGCGGCGTCATTTTCCGGCTTGGCAAATTGCAGGGCGCGAAAGGGCCGGGCATCATTTTTCTCATTCCCATCGTGGATAAAATGGTGCGGATGGATTTGCGCGTCGTGACCATTGACGTGCCCAAGCAGGAAATCATGACGCGCGACAACGTGCCCGCCACGGTGGACGCGGTGGTTTATTTCCGCGTGGTGGACCCGAACGCGGCGGTGGTGAAGGTGGAAAATTTCTGGAAGGCGACCTCGCTCATCGCCCAGACGACGCTGCGCAGCGTGCTCGGCCAGTCTCCGCTGGACGATCTGCTCTCGCAACGCGATGTCATCAACCAGAAATTGCAGGAGATCATTGACAAGCAGACCGAGCCGTGGGGCATCAAGGTCACGGGTGTGGAAGTAAAGGAAGTCGCGTTGCCGGACAGCATGAAGCGCGCGATGGCCAAGCAGGCCGAGGCCGAACGCGAACGCCGCGCGAAGGTGGTGAACGCGGAAGGCGAATTTCAGGCCGCCGAAAAAATGGTGCAGGCCGCCGCCTTGATCAGCAAGGAACCGATTGCGCTGCAATTGCGCTATCTCCAGACCATGCGCGAAATGGCCAGCGAACACAACACCACCACGTTCCTGCCACTGCCGATTGATTTATTCAGCGCGTTTTTGAAGAAATAAACGATGGCCGGCTTTTTAAAGAACAAAATCTTTGTTTTGGGTTTGGTGACGTTGCTTTGTGTCTCTTGCAAACAATCCCATCCCCCTAACAGTTCCAAGCCGCTGGACCAAATGACCGTTGTGGAATTGAAAACTGTCGCTGACAAAGGCGATCCAAAAGCCCAATTTGAATTGGGAGAAAGATTTCATCTTGGTAGGGGCGTTCTGCAAGATTCAATCACGGCAGTAGACTGGTGGCAGAAATCAGCAGCGCAGAAATATCCTCCGGCGGAATTGAGTTTGGGCATTGCTTACGGTACCGGTGACGGAGTTCCCAAAAGTGAACAAAAAGGAGTCGAACTCTGTCAAGCGGCTGCGGATTCTGGTTGGGCGCGAGCTCAAGAGAACATGGGGATGCTTTATTTTCTAGGTGCCGGAGTGCAAAAGGATTATTCGCGGGCCTTCGGTTGGTTCAAAGCCGCTGCTGATCAAGACTGGCCTCCAGCACAATACCATCTGGCCGCATGCTATCGAGATGGAAAGGGAACGCTTACAAATTTGCCTGAAGCTATCATTTGGTTTCAACGTGCGGCAAGCAATGGATTGGCCAATTCACAAGCTGCGCTTGGCCATTATTACTTCGATAAAGGATTTGCCGAACTGGGAATTCCAGCACAGGTCAAACCAGACGCTCCCGTTACCCAAGAACAGCTCACCAACCAGAATTTCGTGACTGGTGTAGAATGGTATCGCAAAGCAGCGAACCGAGGTTATTCCCCCGGGCAATTTTTCTTGGCGTTCGCATATGGCGATGGAGCTGGAGTAGCCAAGGATCCAATTGAATGCTATAAATGGTTTGTTCTGGCCAGCCAAGGGCCTCACGGTGAAGTATGGAAATTAAATACAACAAACTTTACACCTGAACAACTTTCGGCAGGCAAACAACGTGCGGAGGAATTTTTGAAAACAAATCATGTTGCGCCTATGTTTGTTCATGAAATTCCAGGCCTCTAAAAAATGGTATGCCTCTCTACGAATACGAGTTGTGCGAAGGCGAGTGCAAGGTCTGCGGCGGTAAGTTCACCTTGCGCCGGCCGTTGAGCGCGCCGGAGTTGACGAAATGTCCGGCCTGCAAAAAGCCGGTGCGCAAAATCATTTCCACCTTCAATTCGCCGCACAAGCTCAAGCCGCTCTCCATTACCGACGCCAAAAAAGCCGGGTTCACCGTGCTCAAACGGCTCGGCAAGGGTGAGTATGAGAAGCAGTGAAAATGTTTGAAAGTTGCCGGTTGCCCGCCTTCAACTCCTCGGTCCGGGGCGGGGGCGCCGTGGTCGGAGGCGAAGGTGGAAGGTTTGGGAGACAAGGAGAAGAGCTTTGTCGCAATCTTAATCCTGCTCTTAATCATAATCGTTGGGCAAAGCAGATTAAGAAGACGATCAAGATTAAGATAAAACGAATTTTGACGCGGAGTGTCTATTACATTAGCATATCACCCTGACAATGAGTTTTCGTCGGGCAAATTTCAGAATATCGCTGGTGGCCGGCGCATTGGCGGCGGTGGTTTTGTCCGCCGTAGCGCAGAATGGCGCGCCGCCATCGAGCAAAGCCATCATATTTTCCGCGCCGGCGGGGGACAATGCCGCATCCAATACTCCGTCGCTAATGCCACGACTTTCAGACCAGCCGAATTTCGGCAACGAGGTGCGAGCGCCGGTGTCGATATTCGACGCTCAAGGTCCATCCCTGCCGTTACCTGTTCCCTCACGTGCACCCATGCTTTCGCGAGCGGAGGCACAGCGGCTGCAAAAAATGATGGACGCAAGGGAAAACTGGGCGCTGATGACGCCGGAGGAAATTCTTGGTGTGGACACATCCAGAAACACCCTCCGAACGCCGGAGCAGGAAGTCGCCGATGATCAAAAAAATTTGACCGTCGTTGAGCGTTTTTTGGAGCGACAACAGCAATCGCACACGATGGTCACCAACGGATACTACAGCGGCAATTCCTCATCGGGCTGGGATTTTTCGCGGAACCGGGGCGGGTTGACCAATGGGAGTCCATCCGATCCTGTGCACATCGGGTTGCCGACCGCGGCGCAAATTCTGGATCAGTTTTTCAACGACACGCCAGCCAACAACCAGTTCGTGGGACAAAACGGAAGCAGAAGCGCAGGCTGGTTCAAATCGCTCGGCCTGCCCCCGCAACCGGCCCCGCCAACGCCGGAACAGCTGGCGGAGAGGGAGCGGTTCAGACAATTGCTGGATCCGGGTTCGTACTCCGACACGATGGCAAAGTCCTCGCCGGGCGGCAAATTTCTTTCCTCGCTGCAGCCATTGTCGGACACGACACCCAATCAAGCACCGGTGGTCAATCCGGTGGGGGCTTCGTTCGCGCCGTTGAGCAGCGGGATCAGCCGGCCGGCGGGTTTGACGCCCTTGCCGGGCATTACCGGTTCCACCAACTGGCAATCGTCCGGCGCCTCCCCGGCTTGGGCGCCGCAACCGCCTCCGTGGTTGTCGCAGACGCCGCAGCCTTTCACGACGCCACAGCGAAAATTCTGAGCGCAGTCAGTGCTCCGAGGTGATCAGCAGCACCTGTTCCAGGGTGGAAATGCCTTCGCGGGCGCGGTCGAGGGCGACCATGCGGAGGGTGCGCATGCCTTGGCTGATGGCGACCTTGGCCATTTCGCGGCTGCTGGCGCGGGCGATGATGAGCTTGCGAATCTGGTCGGTGATGGTCATGGCCTCAATGATCGCGAAACGGCCGGCATAACCGGAATTTTTGCAGCGTTCGCAGCCGCGTCCGCGGTAAAGTTGCACACCATTGAACATCGCGATGTCAATGCCGAGGTCTTCATACATTTTTGGCGGATACGTCACCGGTTCGCGGCAATGCGAACAAACGCGACGCATGAGGCGTTGCGCGCAGGCAAGAATCACCGAGGAGGAAATGAGGAAGGGCGCAATGCCCATGTCGTCGAGGCGCGCAATGGCACCCGGCGCGTCGTTGCAGTGCAAGGTGCTGAGCACTTGGTGACCGGTGAGCGCGGCTTCGATGGCAATCTCCGCGGTCTCGGTGTCGCGGATTTCACCGATCATGATGATATCCGGGTCCTGGCGCAGGATGGACCGCAGCGCACTGGCAAAAGTGAGGCCGATTTCCTTTTTTGTCGGAACCTGGTTAATGCCAGGAATTTGATATTCCACGGGGTCCTCAACGGTAATGATGTTATAAATTGGATTGTTGAGTTCATTCAACGCGGAGTAGAGCGTCGTGGTCTTTCCCGAACCGGTCGGCCCCGTGACCAGAATTAGTCCATGCGGCGCGTCAATGGCTGCCCTGAACTGCTTGAAGGTATCGGGATCCAAGCCGAGTTTGTCAACGCTCGCGGAGAGAGAGGTTTTGTCGAGGACGCGAAGAACGATTTTCTCGCCGTGAACGGTGGGCAGGACGGAAACACGCAGGTCGTAATCCTTGCCGCTGACGCGCACGCGCATGCGGCCGTCCTGCGGCAGGCGGCGCTCGGCGATGTCGAGGCTGCTCATAATTTTGAAACGCGAGGCCAGCGCCAGTTGCAATTGTTTGGGCGGCGGCGTCGCGTCCAGAAGCGCGCCATCAACGCGATAGCGCAATCGCATGTTTTTCTCGAACGGCTCCAAATGCACGTCGCTGGCATGGTCTTTGATGGCTTGGACGATGATGAGATTCGCGAGCTTGATGACGGGGACTTCTTCACTGGAAGCGGCGAGCTTGTCGAGGTTGACCTCTTCGAGGGCTTCCCGGACGGTTTCGATGCTGTCTGCGTCTGCATCTTCCTCGCTTTTTTTCTGCGCGTCTTCAATGATGTCTTCCATCGAGCCGCTTTTGGCGGCGTCAAGGGCGTTGAGTTTGTCAATAATGGCCTTTTCGGACGCGATCAGCGGCGTGATTTCGAGCTTGGTCATGCGCTTCACGTCGTCAAGGGCGAGGACGTTCAGCGGGTCGGCCATCGCAAGGAACAATTTGTTTTCCAGCCTCGAAACCGGAATGACCTTGTGGTTGTACGCCGTGTCATGTGGCAGCAGTTCAACGATCTCCGGCAGAATATTCACGCGGGCGATGTTGATCGGCAGGACATTGAGCACGCGCCCCATGGAAACCGCCAGGTCCTGTTCACTGACATAGGCTTTGTCAACGATGAGCTTGACGAGGCGCGCGCCTTCCTTCTTTTGCTGTTCGAGCAGTTCCTGCACCTGGGCCGTGCTCAACAGGCCGTCCTCGACCAGGGCGTCGGCGATGCGTTCTCCGAATGACTTGATTTTGGCCATGGTTTAACGAAACGCTTTGCGGAGGTTTACAATCAATTCCATCGGCGCGGCCAGATACCACAACAGCCGGTGCGAAGTGGCTTCGGCCAGTTCCTTGGCCGCCTGCTGGTTGAATGGGTTGGCCGTCGCCACCAGAATCGCCTTGCTCATCCGGTCAAACGGCAGCACGCACCAGCGCCGGCAAACTTCCGCCGGAAAACCGCGCGTCAAGTCAATGTCCACGTCATAACGGTCCAGCGGGATGAACGCCGTGCGCGCCTTGTCGGTCAGCAGCTTGAGTGATTTTTCAATGTGGAAAATGTTTTTTTCATGCAGCATGTGAATGAACGGTTGGGCCACGTCCGGCGGCGCCACCGTCAGTTCCGGCGTGCGCCAGCACAAATCAAAATCACCCGCGCTGATGAGCTTGCTGTCAACGAAAATCTTTTGCATCGCCTGACGGCCATCATTGATTTCCACCGCTTCGGGTTGGCGCGCCTTTTTGCGCAGTTTCGTCTCTTCAGACGAGGCCGCCAGCGCCGCCGGCTCCGCGCCCACCGCCTCCACCGCCGCGTTGCTGGCCCGGTCTTCAATTTGTTTGAGCGCCGCCTGCACGTCCGCGTCGTCCGGGCGGCGTTGCAACACCGTCTCGTATTCCAGGATTGCCGACGAGAGCTGGCCTTGCTGCATGTATGCTTGCGCAATCCGCTTGGACGTGTTGACCACGTCCTGCTCACGGCCCAGCTTCGAGTAAGCTTCCTTGAGAATTTCCAGTGACTGGCAATCGTTCGGCTGCGATTGCACAATAACCTCGAACATCTCAATCGTTTGCAACAATTGAGCTTCTTCGCCCTGCGTTTGTGTCAGCGTTGTCATGTCGTTGGATTCCCCTGCGCAGGGGTTTTAATAGCAATCTCTGCGCCATTTTCAGGCGCTTTTTCCTGTAAAGTAGCGTTGCTTTTCGCCTGTGTCTGCGGAATCGTAACGCCGTCTGGCAGTCAGCTCCGGAGTTAAAATGGCGCATCCAATACTCGTGATGGAACCGGTAACCGGCGAACGCCTCCTGCGCTTCGTCGGCGACCGCGTCCGGTTCTCCCTGCGCGGCGCCAGTGCGTTCTCCGCCCGGCGCGCCCGGCTGCGCACCAATCTCGGCCGCGCCGCCGCGCGCCGCCGCGAAATCATCGCCGCCCGCGCGGGCGGTGCCGTTCACGCCGGGGCTTCCTGGCGCGATGTGCCAATGCAAAAGACCGGCGACGGGTGGGAAACAGAATTACCGCTGGCGGAAGTTGGTTTCTTCAAAGCCAAAGCCTATTTGCTGGACGAAAAAAACTGGCAGCATTGGCCGGAAGGTCCGGACGTCGGCATCGGTGTTCATCCGGATTTCGCCCGCACCGGCAACACCATTTACTGTGCCTTCACGCGGCTGTTCGGCGCGACCATCAATCGGGCTTCCACGCGCGACAAAAAACTCGAAGCACAAATCAAATCGCTTGACGGAAAGAATTTCACAGTCATCCCGCCTTCCGGCAAACTGCGCGACCTCGCACGCCGGTTGCCGCACATCATTAACACCCTTGGCTGTCGCATCGTTCATCTGCTGCCGGTGCAGCCCGTGCCAACGACGTTCGCGCGGTTTGGCCGTTTCGGCAGCCCGTATGCGAGTCTCGATTTGACGGCGATTGACCCGGCGCTCGTCGAATTCGACCGCCGCACCACCGGCGTGGACCAATTCTGCGAATTGACCTGCGCCGCGCATTCGCTCGGCGCACGTGTTTTCCTCGACATCGTCGTCAACCACACCGGCTGGGGTTCGACCCTGCAGGAAAACCATCCCGGTTTTTTCCTGCGCCAGCCCGACGGCACGTTTGCCAGCCCCGGCGCGTGGGGAACAACCTGGGAAGACCTCGTCGAACTGAAGCAGGACAATGTTGCGCTTTGGGACAAAATCGCCGATGCACTTTTGGTCTGGTGCCGGCGGGGCCTGGACGGGTTCCGGTGTGATGCCGGATACAAGATTCCCGTGCCCGCCTGGCAATACATCATTGCCCGCGTGCAGGACGAATTCCCCGAAGCCATTTTCCTGCTCGAAGGTCTCGGCGGCTCGTGGGAAGCCACCGAAGCGCTATTGACCGACGGCGGTATGCAGTGGGCCTACTCGGAGCTTTTCCAAAATTACTCCGGCCGCCAGGTTGCCGATTACCTCGATTACGCCAGCCGCCAGAGTTCGCGGGTCGGCACTTACATTCATTACAGCGAAACACACGACAACGACCGCCTCGCGGAAAAGGGCCGCGCGTGGTCGCTGCTGCGAAATCGTCTTTGCGCGCTGACCAGCCCAAGCGGGGGATTCGGCTTCACCTGCGGTGTCGAATGGCTGGCCGCCGAAAAAATCCGCGTCCACGGCTGCACCGGATTGAATTGGGACAGCCGCGACAATCTCATTCCCGAACTCGCACAACTGAATAAACTGCTCGCCGACCATCCATGCTTTTTCGATGGCACAAAACTCACACGCCTGAGCGCGCCCGATTCGCCGGTCTATGCACTGCTCCGGGAATCCGCCGAAGGCAAAGATTCGGTTCTTGTCCTCGTGAACACGGACGTCGGAAAGGAAAATTCAATCACAATTTCCAACTCCGAACTCCCGACTCCGAACTCCGAAATTGATTTGCTCGGTCAGCCGCTGCCGGAACTGTCCGCCGAAAACGACACAATCACTTTCATCCTTGAACCCGGTGCGTCTTACTGCCTCGCGCCGACAGCCACACCGCGAGGTTTGAGCGGCGACGAATACCGCCGCGCCCGCGCCCAGGCCGCCTGGGCGATTGAAGCGCTAAATAAAATCGCGCCGGTGGAAATGATTGATGGCCTCGATTGGCGCTGGCTCGCTGAACAAGTCGAAAACTCGCCCTCAAATTTCCTCGCCGCCGCCAGCGCATTCTCAGCGCAGGCCGGCAAAAACTCACTCATTGAACTGCTGCACGGCTGCGAACAGCAAAAAATCTACCCGCGCGTCGTCGCTTGGAACCTGCTCGACCACCGCCGGATCACACTGGTGCCGCCCGGCCACTGGCTGTTGATCGAAGATTCGGCACCCTTTCGCGCCACGCTTTGCCTCCAGACCCCAGACCCAAAATCCCAGACCCCGGTTCACGTCCAGTCCATCGCCGTCCGCGACGGCCATGTCGCCTGTTTTCCGCTGCGAGATACGGCTGCGGACGCTGAATTATTTTTGGAGCGCTACGCCACCACATCACAAAAAGTTACCGCCGGAATCCGCTTCCTTTCAGCCGAACCCAAACCCTCAACTCCCAACTCCCAACTGCCATCTCCCGATTCCCTGGTGCTGCTGACCAACGGTCATGGCGGCATGGCGCGGATTTGTGTGGATCCGGGCCACGTGAACTCCAAATACGACTGTGTGCTCGGCGCCAATCTGGATCCAAACGTGCCGGTGGACCGCCATGTCTTCGTCAAACGCGTCCGCGTTTGGGTCAACGCCGACGGTTTTCTTTCGCCACTCGATTTCAAAAACCTCGCTGCGTTCGACATCGGTCCGCCTGCGGTCTGGCAATTCGTGGCCAATGCCGGCGATGGCCGCACGGTGGAAATTGAGCTGCGCGCCGAAATGCTTGAAGGCAAAAACACGACGGTCTTACGCTTCAGCCGTCCTGACGCCGAACGTGCCACCGGTAAACAACTGCCTGCCGACACCGATGTGCGCCTGACAGTGCGCTTTGACATCGAAGACCGGAATTTCCACTGGGAAACCAAACGCAACGGCGGCGCGGATTATCATTTTTCAACGAACACGCACAAACTCCCAGACCCCAGACCCAAGAGCCAAAACCCGATTTGCGGCTTTGCCTTCACCCCCGCGCCAGATCGCCAGCTGCGCGTCTTTGCCGACAGCGGCGAATATCATCCTCAACCGGAATGGTGCGAAAACATCCCGCACCCGGTCGAGCAGAGCCGCGGCCAGACCGGCAGTGGAGATGCTTACAGTCCCGGCTGGTTTGAATTGCCTTTGCCAAAAGGAGCGAGCGTCACGCTGGTCGCCACGGCGGAAAAAGACTCGTTCGGAGTTCCGCCTTCAGGCGGAAACGACCGGCTAAAGCCGGAACTCCAAACCTTCGAAGCGCGGTTAATTCGCGCCGCGCAACAATTTGTCGTCCGCCGCGGCGAAGGCATGACGGTCATTGCCGGTTATCCGTGGTTTCTGGATTGGGCGCGCGACTCGCTGATCTGCGCGCGCGGCCTGCTGGCGGCGGGCATGGCTGCGGAAGTGAAACACGCGCTGCTCACGTTCGCAAAATTTGAAAAAGACGGCACACTGCCGAATACGATTCATGGTGACGACACGTCGAATCGCGACACCTCCGACGCACCATTATGGTTCGGGGTGGCATGTGAAGAGACGGCGGCCCGGGAGGAAAAAACGGGAGCGAAATTCTATGATACGACCGTTGACCAAAGGGGTCGCACCCTCCACGACGTGCTTCGCAGCATTGCGACAAATTACATGAAAGGCACGCCCAATGGCATCTGCATGGACGCGGACTCATCGCTGATCTGGAGTCCGGGCCATTTCACGTGGATGGATACGAACCATCCCGCTGGCACGCCGCGTGAAGGTTATCCCGTCGAAATCCAGGCATTGTGGATCCGTCTGCTGCGGCTGCTTGAAAAAATCGGCGCGCCTGCCAATCAGAAAAAATGGCGGGACCTGGCCGAACATGCGACAGCGTCGTTTGAAAAACTATTCTGGCTCGAAGACAAAGGCTGGTTTGCCGACGTGCTGCTCGCCAAATCTGGTGTTACTGCGCGCGAGGCCAAACCCGATGATGCATTACGCGGCAATTATTTGTTCGCCGTCAGTCTCGGCCTTGTGACCGGTGAACGCGCCAAACGCTGTGTTGAGGCGGCGCAAAAATATCTCATCGTGCCCGGTGCATTGCGTTCGCTGGCGCCACTGCCGGTTTCCGTTCCGCTTCCGGTTTACGGCAACGACGGCCGGCTTTTAAACAATCCGGTCGAACCGTATCAGCCGCATTATGAAGGCGACGAGGACACACGCCGCAAACCCGCGTATCACAACGGCACGGCGTGGACATGGACTTTCCCCGGTTTTTGCGAAGCGCTCGCGCGTGCCTGGGATTTTACGCCGGAAGCCGTCGCCGCGGCACACGCCTATCTCGGCAGCATGGAACGATTGATGAACGAAGGTTGTCTTGGGCAGATTCCGGAAATTCTCGACGGGGACGCGACTTGCGGGGACGAAGTGCAGCGAAGGCCCGCGCACAGCCAGCGCGGTTGCGACGCGCAGGCTTGGGGTGTGACCGAGGCGTTGCGTGTCTGGAAATTGCTGTCGGGAAAGCAGGAAATCCTGCCTTGAGCGCACCGTGCATATCCTGATTGCCCCCAACGCCTTTAAAAACAGCCTGGATGCAACTGCCGCAGCAGAGGCCATCCGCGATGGATTGCAGCAGAGCAAACTGAAATGCACCTGTGAATGCTTTCCGGTCGGCGATGGAGGGGATGGAACGGCGGCGCTGCTGATCCAAAAATGTGGCGGCACGATTATGCCCGCCGAAGTCCGGGATCCGTTGGGAAGAAAAATCCGCGCCGGGTTTGGATTGATTGATAACGGCAATACGGCGGTGATTGAAATGGCCGATGCCTCCGGGTTGCGGCTGCTGCGCCGTGACGAGTTTGATCCGTTGCACGCCACCACCTTTGGCACCGGCGAATTGATAAAATGCGCGCTGGACCGGGGAGTCAACAAAATCACCATCGGGATTGGCGGCAGCGCCACGGTAGATGGTGGCACCGGCATTTTGCAGGCGCTGGGGGTTCGTTTTCTCGATGCCACCGGGAAAAATTTACCGTGCCTGCCGGAAGACCTGTTAGACCTCGAATCCGTTGATTTGTCCAGCCTGGATCAAAGGCTGTTGAGTTGTGCCCTGACCGTCCTTTGTGACGTGGAAAATTCCCTGCTGGGCGAAGAAGGCGCGGCAAAAGTTTTCGGCCCGCAAAAAGGAGCAACCGGTCCGGTCATAAAAAAACTGGAAGCCGCCTTCACAAAATTGCGTGACGTCATGTTCCGGCAAACCGGCAAGGACCTGGCGGCGATTAAACATGGAGGCGCGGCCGGAGGCGTGGCCGCCGGATTGCAGGGGTTTCTAAATGCAACCCTGGTGAAGGGAATAGATTATTTCCTGGATATTACCGATTTTGAGGATGCGCTGCAAAAAGCCGACCTCGTCATCACCGGTGAGGGCCGCATTGACGAACAGACGATGCGAGGCAAGGGGCCATTCGGGGTTGCGTTGAGGGCCAGAGGAAAAAATATTCCGGTGATTGGCCTGGCCGGTCAGGTGGGGCTGGCGGCGGATGCGCCGTTGCGGCAATATTTTATCCAGCTACTGGCCATCGGCCATGCGTTCGTCGAACCGGACAAAGCCATGCAGAATACAGCGCAGGATTTACAGCGCATGGCGATGGAACTGGGGAACCGGCTGGCTGCGAAAGCATGAATATGGACGTTGCCAAGCGGTGGCAAGTGGACAAAAATTGCGTCGTGCATTTCCGCGACAAAATCATCGTGTGGGACAAATTGCCAAGGTGGCGCAAGGCGTTTCACGCGGCTGGCAAAAAACTCGTCGTCACCAATGGCTGCTTCGACATCCTGCATTTGGGCCACGTGAGTTATCTCGAATCGGCACGCAACCTGGGTGACGCGCTGCTCGTGGGCATCAACGGCGATGCCGCGGCGCGACAGTTGAAAGGCCCAGGGCGTCCGGTGAATTCCGAAGCGGACCGCGCTGCCGTGCTGGCGGCGCTGGCGAGCGTTGACGGCGTCTGCATTTTTGCGGACAAAACGGCGATAAAATTTCTTTCAGCGGCCAAGCCCGATATTTATGTCAAGGGTGGCGATTACACCCTGGACACGTTGAACCAGAAGGAACGCCGCCTGGTCGAATCGGCGGGTGGAAAAATCGTGATTCTGCCGCTGGTGCCCGGCAAATCCACAACGGCGTTGTTAAAAAAAATATCGCGATTGTGAAGATGGCAGGGACGCGCTGTCCACCCTCCGCAGTGATGCTACGGAGGACGGGCCGCGCGTCCAAGCTGACCGGCAGGTCAGCCCTACCGGAGACGGAAACGATGAAAATTCTGGTCATTTCCCTGGCGGGCATCGGCGACGCACTGCTCGCCACGCCGCTCATCCACGAGTTGCGCGCGAATTTTCCCGACGCCACGATTGATGCGCTGGTGTTGTGGGCCGGTTCCAAGGACCTGCTGGAAAACAATCCGCATCTCAACCGCGTTCACCAGAAGAACCTCATCACCGCCGGCAAACTGGACACCGCCGGCAAACTGGCGGCGCTGCGATTTTTCTGGTCGCTGCGGCGCGAGCATTACGACGTTTCCATCAACACGCATCCGCAGAGCCAGAGGCTTTACCGCATGGCGGCGCGCATCGTCGGCGCGTCCACGCGCATCAGCCACGAATATGAATGTTTCGGCGCGCTTGACCGGTGGCTCGTGAACCGCACGCTGCCGCAGGATTACACCCGGCACTCGATTGAAAATAATTTCGACGTGCTGCCGCTGCTCGGTGCGCAAAAAAAACTGCCAACTCACGAAATTGAAATTTTCCTGACGCCGGATGAGGAAAGGTGGGCAGATGATTTTCTGGCGAATCATAAGTTGGCGGGACAAAAACTGCTTGGTATCCACGTCGGTTCCGGCGGCACCAAAAACCTGCCGCTCAAGCGCTGGCCGCTGAAAAATTACATCGGACTTGTCCGGCGTTTGAACCGCGAGCGGCGCGACATCAACGTCCTGCTTTTCGGTGGTCCGGATGAAACCAGTGACCATGAGGTGATTCTGGGGCAAACCGACCGTGACTGTGTGCTTCCGGTCGGGACGAAAAATTTTCGCCAGACGGCAGTCTTAATGAAGCGGTGTCACTCCTTTCTCAGTGTGGACACGGTATTGATGCATCTGGCCGCGGCGATGAAAGCGCCGAATCAAATCGTCATTGAAGCGCCAACGCTCAATGTGACCAATTTTCCGTACGGCAATCCCTTCACGCTCGTGAAAAATCCGGTCGTGAACGGGCATGGGCTGGATTTTTACCGTTACGATGGCGGTGACATCAAAGGCACGCGCGAGGAACTGCTGGCGTGCATGGCATCGGTAAAAGTTGAGGATGTGTTTGCGACGGTGACCAAGTTAATCTGAAATGACTAAACCATAATGACGAATGACTAAAGAATTACAAATGACGAAATCCAAATTCCCATGGTGCCGCAATGCCTTCGCCATTGGGATTTTGTCATTCTTTAGTCATTAGGTTTTAGAAATTAGTCATTACAAGGAAAATCCCGCCGCCTTTGCGTCCGCAGCGAACATTTTCACGGTGTCGAGCGACATTTCCTTCAAGCCGACGCCGGCGAGCTTGAGCGCCTTGTTCAAAATGTCGTGCGGCACGGTCACAATGTCGCAGCCGCAGGCGTCGGCCTGGAAAATGTTCAGCACCTCGCGCACACTGGCCCAAAGCAATTCGGCTTGAGGTAACCCGGCCAGTTTCTTTTTGGCCTCGCGCAGGTGAGGCATCGGATCAACGCCCGTGTCGGCGATGCGTCCCGCGAACACGGACACGACGGCGGGGACCTTGGGATTGAGCGCCTGCGCGACCCCGGCGACCTGCTCCTGCGTGAGAATAGCGGTGACGTTAAGCTTCACGCCTTCGCGCGTCAGATCGCTCACCAGCGACAGCGACGATTCGCCGCGCGTATTGGTGATGGGAATCTTGACATACACGTTTTTCGCCCAGCCGTTGATTTTGAGCGCCTGCCGCCGCATTTCGGGAAATTCATCGGAAAACACCTCGAGCGAAATCGGTTTTACCGTGATGCTTTGCAGGATGTCCTTGGCGAACGCCTCAAAATCACTCAGCCCGGCCTTGCGCATGAGCGTGGGATTCGTGGTCATGCCCTGGATGAGCGGGTTGGCGTTCAATTGGAGCATACCCGCCTTGTCCGCGCCATCGGCAAAAATTTTTACTTTCAAATCTTTCAATGTGCTCATGATTCAAAGTGACCGGTGAACTTCAGTGATTTTTCGATTCACGCAAGATAATGTCCGCGGCTTGGGTCAGATTGCCAGCCGAAAAGTGCGGTTTCTGCCGGAGTTCCTCCGCGTAACCGCGATCAATGAAAATCGTCCGGCACCCGGCGGCGCAACCGCAATCCACGTCCCGCCAGCGATCGCCGACCATCCAGCTTTGCGCAAGGTCAATGCCCAGCTCGCGCGCCGCGCGCAGCAACATACCGGGCTTGGGCTTGCGGCAATCGCAATCCGATTGCCCCTGGCCTGGATGGTAACAGACCGCCACGCGATCAATTGGAAGCCGGCGGCGCATTTCGGCATGAATCATTTCCACCGTTTCTTTTTTGAGTGTGCCGCGGCCCACATCGGGCTGGTTGGTCGCCACGACCAGCAAAAAGCCGGCCTGCTTGAGCTTGGCGCACGCGACGGCAACGCCAGGCAGAATTTCAAATTCGTCCAGACTCGCCGGTGAATACGGCAGGCCGTCGCGCTCCAGGGCGCGATTGATGACGCCGTCGCGGTCGAGAAAAACGGCGCGCGCGCGCGGCGGACTTTGGTTTTTGCTTTTGGGAAACATTTGTGCGCCGCGAATGACTAATGACTAAACTATAATGACTAAATAATGACGAGGCTCGAATGACAAATGTGCGCGCCGTCCAATTGGAGTTTTTGTCATTTGGAATTCTTTAGTCATTAGGATTTAGGAATTGGGGTTTCCTCCTCATGACTTCCTCCAGATGGCGGCAAAAATAAGATGCAGTTCCTTCGCTTCCTGCCAAAGTCTGCGAGCTTCAGTTTTCAATTCCGGTTCGGCAGCAGCAATCATTCGCAGCCACAATTTGGTTTCGCGGGATTCTTTGCGACAAGTTCCGATCTTGTTTTTGAAATCCCTTTTTGAGACAGCATCATCCGCCTCGCAGTAATTTGCTGCCACGCTTGTTCCAGAACGGACGATCTGATCAATCAGTGGCAATGTGACTGAATTCCTGGGAACCACTTTTGCAAAATGAATTACAGCTTCACCGAACACCGCTGTCCGTTCCTCCAAATCGAATGACACCCGGCCATCGGATTCGCCATTCGGATTTGGAGATTCATTAGTCATTAGGGCTTAGAAATTAGTCATTTCGTGGATTCCCATTTTGTCTGGCCGACTTTGAGCTTGGGATGCGACACAAACAGATGCCAAATGACGGCTTGAAACGCTTCGCTATGCGGTGTGACATGTGCCGGATTAACGGTCGGCACAATGACGCAAGCGGTCGCTTCCTTCGCCGTGTAGCCGCCGTCGCGTCCGACGACGCCAACGACGGAAGCGCCGGTTTTTTTGGCGAGTTGAATGGCGCTGACAAGATTCGGGCTGACATTTTTTTCCAGATTGCCGCCGCCGACGGAGAAAATGAGCAGGCCATCTTTCGCGTTAAGCCGGCTGCCTTTGAGCCACTCGGCGAAAATCGTCGCCCAGCCCTCGTCATTTGTGCGCGCGGTCAATTCAGAAACGTTGTCGGTGGGCGCGTAGGCCTCGAACCCGCAGATTTTGCGGAAATCGTTGACGGCGTGGCCGGCGTTGGCCGCACTACCGCCGACACCGAGAATGAACAGCCGTCCGCCGCGTTCGCGCACGCGCGCCAGTTCATCCGCCGCCTTTTCGATGGCGTCGATGTTCAGTTGCGCGACCAGTTTTTGGACTTCGTCGAGAAATTGTTTGGCAAAACTCATGGTTTGTTGTGGCGCAAATGAAAACACAGTTGCGGGGAAAATGAAACCCTAATTCCTGAATCCTAATGACTAAATGATGACCAAATCCGAATAACGAACAAGAGGCGACGGTTGTTTTGGGGATTTTGTCATTGGGGATTATTTAGTCATTCGGATTTATGGTTTAGTCATTCCGGCTGTTCCACCCTGAAGTAATTTCTCAAGCTCGGTCAAGCCGGCCGGTGAACCGATTTCGTAAAAGCGTTCGCGCACTTCGTAACCGGCCAGTTGCTTTTCCCGGACGAGTTTGCCCATGACTTCGGCCAGATCAAAGGGCTTGTCGGCCGGGTACGCATCGAACGCGGCTGCCTGGAATAAACTCAAGCCGTAATCAATGTGGTGCATTTCCGGCAGGCGAATTTTTTTGTCATAAACCACAACGCTGCCGTCACGAAAGACGACGTTGCTGGCGTCATAGCGGCCTTCGTTGCGGTAAACGGTCATGCAACCGAGCTTGCCGCTGCGCCGGAAAAATTCCGCGATGGGACGATACTCAATCGGCAAATACGAATCGCCGTAGAGCACAAAAAATTCCATGCCGAGCAACGGCAACGCGCGCTTGAGCGCGCCACCGGTGCCGAGCAATTGGGGGCCGTCCGCCTCCGCTCCCGTCTTCGTTTCACTCCGACGCGGCCAGTCGCTACGGCGCGACGAGTCGAAGGAATAATCCAGCTTCACGCCAAACGTACTGCCATCGCCAAATTGGCGCTGAATCATTTCACCAAGATACCCGACGCAGAGCACGGCGCGGCAAATCCCCCGCGAGCGGAGCAGTTCAAGTTGATGCGCCAGAAACGGTTTGCCGGCGACGGGGATGAGCGATTTGGGGATTTTTTCGGTGATGGGACGCAGCCGCGTGGCGAGTCCGCCGGCGAGGATGGCAACGGGAATTTCCAGCGGCGCGCTCACGAAATCACCAGCTTCGTGCCCTCGAAGTCGAACCGGAAACGGACTTCCTTGAGTCCGGCCTGCCGCATGGCGTGGCGGAGTTTAGCCTTGTCCTCGGCGTAAAACATGAGGAAGCCGCCGCCGCCCGCGCCGATGAGCTTGCCGCCGAGCGCGCCGTTGGCCATCGCAAGGTCATACCACTCGTTAATTTTCGGGTTGCTCATGCCGCCGCTGCGCTGTTTTTTGCGCTGCCAATGCACGTCCATGAGCCGCGCGAATTCGCGGAGGTCCCCGTTTTCGAGCGCGTGTTGGCTTTGCAGCCCAAGGTCTTTGACGAAGTGCAGATTCTCAATCATGGACTGATCGGCTTGCTTTGATTTCTGATCCTGTTCCTTCAAAATGGCCGAGGCCGAGCGGGAATAGCCGGTGAAAAACAAAAGCAGATTGTCTCCCAGATTGTCCCGCGTTTCCCGGGAAAGCTTGAGCGGCCATGCCTCGACCTTCCCGTTCTCCAGGAATTTGAAACAGGTGATGCCGCCATAGGCGGCGATGTATTGGTCCTGCTTGCCGATGGGTTCCTTCAGCCGGCCGAGTTCGATCTCGCAGGCCTGTGCCGCAAGGTCGGCGGGATGAACGAGACTGTTTTGGTGGGTGTGCAAGGCCTTGAGCAGGGCGGTCGTGAAACTGCCGGATGAACCCAGCCCGGTGCCCGCCGGAATGTCGGCCATCGAGGCCAGCTCCAGCCCGCGACCGTCCATGTCGAGCAGCGCAAACGCTTCACGGATGATCGGGTGTTCGAGTTTGCCGGCCTCGCTCACGCGCTCCAGCCGCGAATATTTGACAATCAAGTCGGGCGTGAAATTCTCATGCAGCGTGATATAGACATACCGATCAATCGCCGCGGCGATGAGGAATCCGCCGAATTTTTCGTAATACGACGGCAAATCCGTGCCGCCGCCGCCCAAAGTAACGCGCAAAGGTGAACGAACAATAATCATTTCGGTTCCCGGATTTAGGATTTCGGCCGCGCGGAGTCAAAGTGAAATCCGCTTTTCCGGTAAATTTTTTCCACGACCCGCAGCGCGGCGCGGACTTCCTTCAGACCCGTACCGGGTTTTCGTTTCAATTGAACGTCCTTTTCGAACTCAATCATCTCGTTTCGCCACGATTCATCCGGGCCGGGAAATTCATATAACTTCGCGTCAGGCGGCCCCATTTCCGGCTTCATCTGGAAATGATAAAGTTTCTCGACCCCGTAACTGCCGCCCAGACCTTCAATGTGCAGCTTGGCATTGCGCCCGTAAATTTCAAATGAGAACAAATTCTTCCATTCCGTGCAACTGACGTGCAGCCACGCTGTCCGTCCTTTGGCCGTGCGCAACTCCAAGAAGGCATTGTCGTCCACCGGCATGTTCCAAAAAAAGGTTGCCGCGTGGCCGTTGACCTTTGTGAAGCGGCCAAGAAACCAACTGGCAAGATCAATCAAGTGAATCCCTTGGTCAATCAATTCCCCGCCGCCGGAGAGTTTCGGATCGGCGCGCCATTCCTGGTCGTAGCCCACGCGTCCACCGTGGCCGTAACGCGCACGAATGAACATCAAATCACCCATCACGCCGGATTCAAAAATCTCCCGTGCCTTGAGGAACGCGGGATGGTAACGATGATTGAAACCGGCCCGAACATAAACACTGTGCCTGCTGGCGAGCGCAATCAACTCATCAATCTGGCGAACAGAAACGCCCGCTGGTTTTTCCACCAGCACGGGTTTGCCCGCGCGAATTGCCGCGGCCGAAACTTCCGCCAGCACAGCGTTGACGGTCGCCACAATCACCGCGTCCACCTGCGGATCGGCAACGGCCTGCCGGTAATCGGCAACCGCACGTCCACTCCCGGCCAGCTTCACGAGTTCCCCGGCCCGCGCTGGATTTGTGTCGCAGGCGACAGCCAGTTTTGAACTGGCGGGCAAGCCCGCCAGCCGCTTTTTCCCAATCAATCCGCAACCGATGATGGCGTAATTCATTTGTCTCCCCATGCCTTTCCACGATCTTTGGGCACAATACGGCGCAGCGTATAAATGTCACTGTCCAGGTCCTTCTTGAATTCGGGAAGTTTTTCCCACGGGTCCCAAACCGCGCTGATGAGCTTGCCGGTGATGCCGTCGCTTTTGGGGGACAAAAGAAACGCGATCAACCCCAGGACTGTTTCGAGTTGCGCGCCATCGTCGCGCGATTGCCGGGAGGCGCGCTCAAATTCCACCTTGCCGGCCACCGCCGCGCCGTGCGCCAGAACCTGCTCGGTCATGCGGGTGAAAATTGCGCCGGGGGCCACGGCATTGATGTCCAGCGGCTGGCCCCGCCATTCGGCGGCGAGCGTTTCCACCAATCGCACCACGCCGGCCTTGGACACACCATAAGCCGCGAAATTCGGGCGGGCGCCAGTCGCGCCGCCGCCCGAAAAACAAATGATTTTTGCCCGCCGACCAGTTTTGCGCAGCAACGGATAAAACGCGCGGATGGTGAAAAACGTGCCGTCGAGGTTCGCCGCCAGAGTAGAACGCCAGGCTGCCGGATCAATTTCCATGGCCGGGCCGATGGGTTCCTGAATGGCGGCGCAACAGATCAATCCATCCAACTTCTGCCATTTTCGCGCCGCGCCCTTCGCGCAATCTTGCAGCGCCAGCCAGTCGGAGACATCGCATTGGAAACTGAATCCGTCCTGGGGCGAGCGCGCGAGGCGGCAGACCGCATGGCCTTTGGCGGTCAGCGAATCCGCGAGGAACTTGCCAATGCCGCTGCTGCTGCCCGTAATGACGAGGTTCATCGGCGTTGAAGAACCCACTGGTTTTTTTGGAGCCATTGGAGCGTGCGGATGATGGATTGCTCGATGGTGAGCGTGGTCTTCCAGCCGGTGGCGCGGATTTTTTTGGTATCCAGGAAAATGAATGGATTATCGCCCACCCAGCCTTTTTTGCCACCGGAATATTCCAATTTCGGTTTAAGGCCGAGCGCGTTGCAAATATATTTCACCGAATTGTTGACTTCGACATATTCATCGGTGCCGAGGTTGTAGGTTTCGACATTGTGCCTGGTTTGCTTTGCCGTGGCGCGATTGGCAACGTGCAGCATCGCGTCGAGGCAATCGCCGATGTAGAGGTAGGATTTCCGCTGCGTGCCGTCGCCGAGCACTTTCAAGCGGTCGGGATGGGCGAGCAGTTGTTTGTAAAAATCCAGCACGTGGCCGTGCGTGTAGCGTTCACCGAGAATCGAGACGAACCGGAAAATGTAGCCCTCAAAACCGTAGCCTTCACAATAAGCGTGAATGAATCCTTCCCCGGCGAGTTTCGAGGCCGCATACAACGAAGTTTGCACCGGAAACGGGTGATTTTCGGGCGTCGGGATGATTTCCGCCTCGCCATAAACACTGCCGGTGGAGCTGAACGCGATGCGTTTGCAGCCGCTGGTACGCATGGCTTCGAGCACATTGAACGTGGCGACGGCGTTTTGCTGGAAATCCTTGTGCGGATGATCCAAGCCGAACCGGACGTCCGCATTGGCGGCTAGATGGAAAACGAAATCGCATCCCGCCATCGCGTGGATCAAGGCGGGCAAATCCAGGCAATCGCCCTCGATCAATTTGAATTTCGGATTGGCCAGCGCCGACTGGAGAAATTCCTGCTGGCCGGTGGAAAAATTGTCCCAGCCGACAACCTGTTTGCCGTCGGCGAGCAGCCGGTCAACCAGATTGCTGCCGATAAATCCAGCCGCGCCGGTCACGAAGATTGTGTTCATCTGTGAAAATGGAGTGTAGCCGCCCCCGGCCGTCATCGCCAGTAATTACTGCCCTGTGACCGTGCCGCAGCGGCGATTCGGAAGAACGCCGCTGAATGGAGATTAAGTTTGCGGCGCTCTGCTGAGACGCCGCTACGCCCGCTCAATAAACCAGCGCCAAAGCCGCGTTTGTAGGAGTCGAGGTCACGAGACTCATTTTAATCAGAGACTCCTTACGTCGTCTCCTACAATCTTCGTCTGCAAGATCAGCGCGCGACCAGTTCGCGCGCATGAGCGATGGCACCGGGCTGAACCGGACGAACCTGATGGGGCAACAGCGTGACGACCGCAATCGTCTCGCCATCCAAAGAGGTGAATTCGACTTCGTAGCCCGCCGCTTTGCGATGCAACAGCACTACTGTGCCAATGTCGCCCGCGTTCAAACCGTGTTCGGGCAGGTCGCACGCCAGAATCACGTCGTCCAATTCTTTGATCATACGGCTTCTTTCTTTTTCAGCGGATAGGCGGTCACAAACCGCGGCGTCCGTTCGCCATGTTCAATAAACCACACTGAACGGATTTCGGCAACTGTGCCGTTGGGCATTGCCATCGCGCCTTCCACGACCAGGCGAACCCCAAGTGGCGTGGTTTCTTCCCCGGCGATTTCATTTTCGGCGGCGTGCCGCCGTAACGCACCAGCCATTACCCGCCAGTTGTCCATGCTGAATCCCCGGCCCACGAAGAAACGCGCTTTGCCTTTGCCCCGCCGATGCTCCGGGTTCAACAAATAAAGAACGATCTTTGCTTTCGGAATTTCAGCTTCGTCGGCAAGTGGCAGCTTCATTTTGCGTTTTCAACTGGTTGAGCAAACCCTTCCGCCATTGCCACGGCTTTGCGCATGGCCATGGATTTGTTCACCGTCTCCTGAAATTCGCCTTCGGGTGTGGAGTCGTTCACCCAGCCGCCGCCGGCCTGCACATAAACCCTGCCATCCTTGATGAGCGCGGTGCGGATGGTGATGCAGGTGTCGAGGTTGCCGTTGAAGGAAAAATAACCGACGCAGCCCGCGTACGGCCCGCGCGCGGTTTGTTCGAGTTCGGAAATAATTTGCATCGCGCGGATTTTCGGCGCGCCGCTCACCGTTCCCGCTGGAAAGGTGGCGCGCATCAAATCGTAAAGCGTTTTGTCGGCGGACAATTTTCCGTCCACCTGCGTCACGATGTGCATGACGTGGCTATAACGCTCGATGGTCATCAATTCCTTTACCTGCACGCTGCCGAAATCGCACACGCGCCCGATGTCATTGCGGGCGAGGTCCACCAGCATCACGTGCTCGGCGCGTTCCTTCGGGTCGGCGAGCAGTTCCTTTTCGAGCCCCAAATCCTCCTCGGCCGTTTTGCCGCGACGCCGGGTGCCGGCAATCGGGCGAATTTCCACGGTCCGGTCTTCGGAGCGCACGTGAATTTCCGGCGACGCACCGACGAGCGAGAAGCCGTCGAGCTCCAGCAAAAACATATACGGCGACGGATTGACCGAACGCGCCGCGCGGTAGATGTCAATCGGCGACGCCTTGACCGGCGCGGAAAATCGCTGTGAGCCGACGACCTGGATGATGTCGCCCGCCGTGATGTATTTCTTCGCCTTGAGGACGTTGGCGCCAAATTTCTCCTTCGTCAGGTTTGACTCGAAAGGAATCGAAGGCGTTTCCGCGGGCAGGCTTACCGGCTGATGATCGCTCGGCTGTTCGAGCAGCGAAACGAGGCGTTCGATTTCGCCCACGGCGTTTTCGTAGGCCTCGGCCGGATTTTCGGCGTCATCGAGGATCGCATTGACCAAAATTGTGATGGTCTGCGCCACGCGGTCGAAAATCAGAAGCTGATCCGCGATGAGAAAATACATCACCGGCGTCTGCAGTTCGTCTTGCGGCGGGCGCGGCACCACCGGTTCAACGTCATGGATGAATTCGTAGCCGATGAACCCGATCGCGCCGCCGGTGAATCGCGGCAGGCCCGGCACCGGTACGGCGCGGAATTTTCCCATCACGCGCTCGACGACTTCGAGGCCGTCGCGAACGGTTTTACCCTCACCCGGCTTCGCCACCCTCTCCCCATCAGATGGGGCGAGGGGCTTTTGCACAATTTCAAAACTTTCGACAACCTTTCCGTTTTCGATGACTTCGACGCGTTGGCCGGTCTGTTTGATGATGGCGCGCGGGTTGCAGCCGACGAAGGAATAACGCCCCAAATGTTCGCCGCCTTCGACGGACTCAAACAAGAACGATTCACCCTGTCCGCGGATTTTGCGGTAGGCCGAAAGCGGCGTTTCAATATCGGCCAGAATGCGACGGGTGACGGGAATCAGATTTCCCCCTGCGGCGAGCTTCAAAAATTCATCAGGTGTTGGCGAATACATGCGGCCAACAGCTTAAACAATCCGGTCGGGCGGACGCGAGCAAGTTTCAATCACCAAAGTCCGGCTATTCATCTGCCGGTCCTGTTCGGCCCGCAAGCGCCGTGCTTCGCGTTTTGCGGCGCAATGGATTCGCCCGACGGCCAGCAGCGTGTAGAACGCAACGGCAATGGCATAAGCCACCATGCCCATGCCGACGGCGAACGGCACGAGCCGCATCCGGCTGAAATAAATCAGCACCGCGCCCACGCCGGCGGTCAGCAGCGTGTTGCCGGCGAGGCAAAACAGGTAAAGCGTCACGCGCGTTTCCCGCACGCGCTGCACGTGCCACTCGCGGTAGGCATCTTCGCCCAGCGAATGCATGAGCCATGCGGACTGGAATTTGCGCGCGGCGACCAGCACGCTGGCCGTGCTAACGACAATCGCCGACAGCGGCCACAGCGCCAGCGCCATGACCATCACCACGTTCAGGAGCAAACCCCACCTCCAACCGAGTTTTTTGGCGAGCGGATTGCCTTCGAGCACAAGGTTTGGCGTGGCAATCCACGTGCTGAGAAAATCCATGCCGCGCGAAAAAATCAGCAGCGCGAGCATCAAAAGATACTCGCGGCTGCCAAATGAGACCGGGTCGTCCATAAATAAATGACTAATGACTAAGCCCTAATGACCAAAGAATGACAAAGCCCAAATGACAAATCAGAACTTCTGCGTGGCGGAGAATTCAACATTCGTCATTCGGATTCAGGAATAAGTCATTTCTTTTTGTAAATTTGTTCCGGCGTTTAGAGTCGAGCCTCCGTTAGCTTAAACGATTTTCCATCTTTTTCCACCGAGCGGAAGAAACACGACCGGTAGCCTTCGTGGCAAGCCGCGCCGGTTTGCGCGACCTGAATCAGCAGCACGTCGCCGTCGCAATCGAACGCAATGTCCTTGACCCGCTGCACATGACCGCTGGTTTCGCCCTTCATCCAGACTTTTTGGCGCGATCGGCTCCAAAAATGCGTCCGGCCGGTCGCGATGGTTTTCTCCAGCGTCGCGCGGTTCATCCACGCCATCATCAGCACGCGGCCGGTTTTTTGCTCCTGGACAATCGCCGGAATCAAGCCGTTGGCGTCGAATTTCAGTTGGTCGTAAAAGCTCATGTGATGATCATTTTAGCATAAAGCAGTTGAGGCAAAAGTTGAATTTGCCGACCGTTTCAAGGCAGCGGCTGGTGAGGCGTCACGCCTTGTGCGCGCGGGGCATTCGTCAAAGGAGTGACGAGCTTGGGAGAAAAGGGCGGAACGTTCGTCAAAGGAGTGACACTCTTCGGAGAAAAAGGCGGTGGATTCGTGAGCGCCGGCACTCCGGTTGGAAGTTTGGGCCGCGGGTTGGTTTGAACATTGATGGCATTGGTGGCAACGAGCGCGGCATTAGTCGGCGCGATAAAGTTAGTTGTCGAAGAATTTGGGACATTCGTTGAAATGCCGGCGGCGGCCGGGTTTGTCGCGGCGTATTCGCGTTCGGCGAGATTGCGTTCGCCCCGGTCCTTGAGGCCGGCATAAATCGAATTGGTCACGGCGTCGAGTTGGGCGCGCGCCTCATCGAAGCGCCCGGCGGCAATTTTGATCCGCGCCAGATGGATATAAACGCCTTCGCGTTCGGCCTCGTTGTGGGCGGTCTGGAGCGCATTCGTCCAAGCGGCCAGCGCGTCATTGGTGCGCAGCGGGCGGATGCCGTAATAGTTTTCCGCATAATCGGTTGCGAGCGGAAAATTATCCGGGTCGAGCCGGATGGCGTTTTGGTAGAGCGCGAGCGCCTTGTCAAAAACCTGCTGCTCATTCAAATGATAGAATGCCATGGCATCTCGGCGGTAAACATAAACGACAAGACCGAGATTTTGATAATAAACCGATTCGTTGGGGTCCAGTTCAATGGCTTTGCCAAAATACGCGAAAGCGTTTGTCATCGGACCGTGCTCGCCGTAGTAAAGGGCGAGGTTGTTCCAGGCCGCCGGGTTTTGGGGATCGAGTTGGCGGGCCTTTTCGTTTTCGAGCATCGCGGCGCCTTCGTCGTTGAGGTTGTTCAAAAAACTGGCGTAGGCCAGATGTCCGCGCGCGAAATCCGGGTACCGCTGCAACAAATCCTCGTAGTCCTTGCGGACAATATTCAGCCGGGCCATGATGCGCGCGTTTAATTCCTCCTTCGATTCTCCCGCGCCCTGTGCTGCGAAGCTGTCGTTGTCGCGAATCCATTTGTCCACCTCCGCCATGGCCGCGTCGTCCTCGATCATCAACTGATGCAATGCCTTTTCCGCCGGGTCGTTTGGATTTGGAAGGGAAACCGAAACCCCGGCGTTTTGCTGGATCAAATTGCTGACAGCCAGCGGCTGATTCGTCGCTACCAACGCACCCACCAGACCAATGAGAAGTTCGTTCACGCAGCCAAAGTATCACCTTCGCGTGACGAGTCGAGATGCGAACCGCCCGCTTGAAACAGAATTACATTCCGCTGCCGTCGCAATTAAAACCCCGCCAACCTCACGCAACCTGCCGCATCATGTTTTCACTGCCGTAGGGATTCGGCGCGCGGAGAATGCATTCGGGATCATCGCGCCATTCGCCATCAACGAGGAACCGGTAGTGGTGCATGCCGGGATCCAAATCCACCGTCGTCCGCCACACACCGTCCATGCCTTTGTGCAAATTGATGGGACGTTCCTGCCACTGGGTGAAGTCGCCCACCAACTGCACACTCAATGCGTCCGGCGCGCTGAACGCGAAGGTTTGTTTTCGGGTATTGCTGCCAGTTTTTGAGTCTGTTCTCTTTGCCATAATTTTTCCTTTCCAGCGCCCAATACCGCGGCGCTTTGGTGCTCCATTGTTGCGCTTCAAAAACTTACTACGACCGGCCAGCCGGTTCCAACCAGACCGATGGCCCGGAGCGGACTCAACCGTTTTGCGGGTCTCTTGCCCGCTCCATGCCGCTGCGACGGAAACGGTCGCCGTTTGAATCTTCGCTTCCGCAAAATCATTTTCAGGCCGTTTGCAAACTAAGCCTGCGATGGCGACAACGCAACGTCAAACCGCTTTATTCATTGATGCCCCACTGCGGCGGCGGGCGCGGCGGGCTCGGCGAATCGACAATCAATTCAAGCGCCGGCGCAGCCGGTTGCCTCCGTTGCCACAATTGGTGAACAAACTGCATTGAATCACCGTTATCCCTCACGTCATGGCTGCTCAAAAAGGCCAGCCCGTGTCGCGCGGCGAATTGTTTGAGTTCGTGCCAGAGCGGCGTTACGGCGGCGTGTTCGCCCGGGATCAACACCATGACGGCGGGGTTCTCGATTTGCCGGTGTGCCTCCCAGATCCTCCAGCCACACCGTCAATTCCGGCGGCGGCGAATGGGTCTTGCTCAAGGCGAAGACGATCAAGTCCGCATCAGCGGCTTCGGCCCCGGCGACCTCGGCCAGCGATGATTGTTTCAGCACATCGAGCCGCCAGGGCTTGACGTCCCACTTCATGGCTTCGTGCACGCGGAGGGCGACGCGCTCCAGCAACGCCGCGGCGCGCGTCGCAAAATCGAAGTCGTCGTAAATGACGGTGGCTTTCAGCGTCATTTCAATAAGACGCTCGTCTCGGATGGCAATAGCATTCATACAACCTTGCTTTCTCCCCCGTTTAGTTCTGACACCATGACGTGAAATCAGTTCAACCAAGTGGAAAAGTTTTTCAGAAATATTTCCGGCGAAAAGACGGAAGTGAGAGATTCAAATGGTTTTGCTATTGCCCGTAGCCAGCATGATGGATTTGCAGGCGCGCACGAAATCCTCCGGATTGTCGGGCGTAAACCGGATGCATTTGATGAAGCCTGACTTTCTCCTGACCGCGACATGGCGGCAGATGTCCGCCAGGTCAATCTTGAGCGCGAGGATGTTCCAGGATCCCCTGCGCCGGAACAGGTCCGCGATGGCCACGGGAGGCCGGACCTCGATTTCCAGAAGCTCGTTCACGGGAATGACGATGGTATGAAGGAGCATCCACGCTTGCAGCTCAACCCTGTCCCCGTAAATCCGGTATTCCTGCCACAAACTCGCGCCTGAGCGCCGTGAAACGTAAAGTGGCGGCTCAAAAGCGCCCATGGTTAAACCTCCTTGACCACGCCCCAATAAACGTCCAGTCGTTTGCCGAGATAAAGCCTCACGGCCTTGACGAGCACGCGGGCTTCGAGTTGCTGGCCGCGCGCAATGATGTCTTTGAGCGCCATGCCGGGACGGATCTGGAACGAGCCTTGCGCGATGATCGGTCCCTCATCCAGCCGCGTCGAGACGAAGTGCGCGGTGACGCCGGCAATTTTCACGCCCTGCTCGTAGGCCTGACGATACGCCTGCGAGCCGGGAAAACTCGGCAGGAGCGACGGATGGATGTTGATGATCTTGTTTTTGTAGCGCCACACAAAGTTCGGCGAGAGGATTTTCATGAACCGCGCCAGCACGACGAAATCAATCTGCCGTTCCTCCAGCAGGCGCAGCGCCTGCGCCTCGGCCCGGGCGCGGTCGTTCCAGTTGATGTGCGCAAAGGGCAGCTTGAATTTTTTCGCCAGCGGCGCGAAGTCGGCATGGTTGCCGATGACCAGCGCGGCATCCGCCTTCAATTTCGCGGCCAAGAGCGCCTCGAAGCAATGGGTTTCCTTCGTGACCATGATGCCGAAGCGCTGGCGGCGGTTCGGCTCGGTGAACCGGACCTTGATTTCCATCCCGAGTTGTTCTGCGAGCCGGTCCAAACCGGCGCGCAAGGCGGCGGCGTTGCAAGCCTCCGGCTTCCATGAAGCCTGGAGGGTCATGCTGAACTGGCCGCGCGTGACCTGTTCTTCCAGCGCCTCGATGTTGGCCTTTTGTTCGAAAAGAAAATTGGTGACGCGGGCGATAACGCCGGTTTTGTCGCGCCCGATGACGGTGACGGTGGCGAATTGTTTCACAAGAGACACGAATTACACGAATTGGCGGGAAATGAAATCCATTTTTACAGGCAAATTCGAGGAATTCGCGGCCAAACCATACCGGCGTGTGGTGTGGCAAATCCTGCGAGTTTCCGAAACTTTTCCCGGTTTTGGCTGTTAAACCAAACGCAACAAATGGCATTTGGCTCGGTAAAGAACCTCGTAGCGTCGGTCGCCGAAGCGACGCCGGCGCAGTTTGACGACTGGCGTAAAGCGTGGCGGGCGGCGGCGGACGGCGGCTCGACGGAACCATTGCTGTCGTTCGTCGCCCGCGAACGCGGCGTGGCGGAGGATGTCTTTTTGCAACGGCTGGCCACGACGCTCGGCTGGCCGTTTCTCGATCTGCACAAGCACACGATTCCGCAGGAGGCGCGGAACAAAATCTCCACGAAGGTCGCGTTTCAATATTCCGTCCTGCCTGCCGCGGTGAACAACGGCACGTTGCAGGTCGCCGTCAGCGACCCGTTCGACGCGGCGATGGTGAGCGCGGTGCGGTTCGACGCGCGCATGCCGGTGCAATTCGCGCTGGCGCCAAAAACCGAAATCGAAAAGGCGCTCAAGAAATATTACGGCGTCGGCGCCGAAACGCTGGACGAACTGGGCGGGGAAGAGCCGATGGAACTGGATATCGCCAGCGACAAGGAAATCACCGAGGACGACCAGGAGGCCAGCGTCATCAAGTTCGTCAACCAGATCATCTGGGAGGCGTTCAAGGACCGCGCGACGGACATTCATTTCGAGCCGGCGGAGGACGAGTTGCGCATCCGCTACCGCATTGACGGCATCTTGCACCAGACGCCGATGCCGCCGCAGTTGAAACGGTTTCAGGCGGCGCTCATCTCGCGCATCAAGGTGATGAGCGGGATGAACATTTCCGAAAAGCGCCTGCCGCAGGACGGCCGCATCAACGTCCGCATCAAGGGCGAGGAAATTGACATCCGCGTTTCCACCGTGCCGACGGTTTATGGCGAAAGCGTTTCGCTGCGTCTGCTCACGCGCGGAAAAATCTTCCTGAGCCTCGACAAGCTGGGTTTCGCGCCGAAGGACGAAGCGATGATCCGCGAAATCATCGTCAAGCCGCACGGCATTTTCCTCGTCACCGGGCCGACCGGCTCCGGCAAATCCACGTCGCTCTACGCGTTTTTGAGCGCCATCAATTCGGTCCACAAGCGCATCATCACCATCGAGGAGCCGGTCGAATACGAACTCAAAGGCATCAACCAGATTGCGGTGCGGCCGGAAATCGGGCTGACGTTTGCGATGGGCCTGCGCCATATTCTGCGCCAGGACCCGAACGTGATGATGGTGGGCGAAATCCGCGACCTGGAAACCGCCGAGATCGCCATCCGCGCCTCGCTGACCGGCCACTTGGTGTTCAGCACGCTGCACACGAACGATGCGTCGAGCGCGTTCACGCGCTTGATTGACATGGGCATCGAGCCGTTTCTGGTGGCGTCGTCGGTCGAGGCCGTCATGGCGCAACGCCTCGTGCGCACGATTTGCCCGCATTGCAAAACCGAGCAGAAGGTCGAGACGGATTATCTGCAAAAAATCGGGTTTCCGGCGGATGAAATCAGCACGGCGAAATTCTGGCGCGGCGCCGGTTGCGAGGAATGCCGGCAGCTCGGCTATCAGGGGCGCAAAGGCATTTACGAATTGCTTATCGTGACCGAGGCCATCCGCCCGCTGGTGATGAACCGCGCGCCGGCGACGACCATTGCGCAGCACGCCATTGAGAGCGGCATGCGCACACTCCGCACCGACGGCTGGAACAAGGTCAGGAACGGCGAGACGACCATCGAGGAAGTCCTGCGCGTCACGCAAATCGAGGAACACATGGACGCCCTCGGCGGCGACGACCGCACACCAATCACCCCCCGCAAATGAAAGATTTATGATTTGCGATTTACGATTTGCGACTGGTTCGGACGCCCGACCACTCGCCACGCGTCACGCGTCACGCGTCACTTTTTAACATGGCCCGCTGGAATTCCTGCAACGTTCTGCAAATTGCGCCCGACGCGAACCGCCTCTGGCAGTTTGACGCCAAAGGGGGCGGCTTTGTGCTGAACCGCGAACATCACGGTTCATCGCTGCCGGCCCGGTTCGTGGCGAAATCCTGGAGTTCGCTGTGGCAGCCGAAATTGAACGTCGCGTGGCTGCCGCCGGAAAATGTTTTTCTGCGCGTCATCGAACTGCCCAAAAGCAATTTCGACGAAACGCTGGCCATGGTGGAGTTGCAACTGGAAAAACTGTCGCCGATACCGGTGACGCAAATTGTCTGGACGATGCAAGCCCTGTCCGCCTCTGCTTCGCTCCGGCGCGACGAGCCGCAACCGGCGGGCGGCGAAGCGACGGCGGGCAATTTGCAGACTATCATTGTTGTCATCGCCGCGCGCAACGCGGTCGAGGAGTTTCTCGGCAAACTGGAAGGCCGGGGTTTTCTGGCCGACCGGCTCGAGGTGCCGTTTCTGGATCAACTGGAAATGGATGGCTCGTCGCGCCAGCCTGCCGCGTCGAAGTTGCACGAAGGCGGGAGTGAAGCGGAGGTGGACGCGTGGATTTATCCGCTGTGGCTCGGAGGTCAGAGTGCGGCGTTGGTCGCGTGGTGGGGCGGCGGCATTTTGCGGAATTTGAGCTTTGTCACCCTGCCGCCGGCGGCTGACCGCACGGTGGAATTGAAAAAGCAACTCGCGTTGCTGACGTGGTCTGGCGAATTGGATGGCTGGCTGACCTCGCCGCCAAATTGGCATCTGGTGGCGGATCCGGTCAACGCCGCTGAATGGGAAAATGCATTGCGCGAAGTCCTGGGCGAGCCGGTGCGGGTTTCACAACCGCTGCCGCCAGCGGACCTGGCCGGGCGCACGGCGCGGCGGGCTGCTGCCGCCAGCGAACGCGCGAATCTCCTGCCGGCGGAGTTTTCCGTGCGTTATCACCAGCAATTTGTTGACCGTTTATGGCTACACGGCCTCGGGATAGCGGGCGTGCTGTATGCGGTGGCGCTGGCGGTTTATTTTGCCGCCGCCGGGTTTTTGAGTTATCGCGCGCACAACGTCGAACAAGAGGTGGCCAAAATCAGCAACGATTACACCAATGCGATCCAGCTCAAGGCGCGCTACGGGGTGCTCAAGGAACGGCAGGAGTTGAAATACGCCGCGCTGGACTGCTGGAAAGCCATCGCGGAGCAATTGCCCGAAGGCATCTCATTGCAACGGTTCAGCTTTGCCGACGGGAGCAAACTTACACTCAACGGGACTTGCGAGTCCGACCAAATTGGCCTGATAACCGAGAAGGGCGGTTTTTATGACAGCGTGCGAAAGGCAAAACTGAACAGCCAGCCGATGTTCAACCCAAAGCCCAACAGCAGCGAGCAACTGACCTATCGCACGATGGCCAACAAGGCGACGTGGAATTTCGGCCTGGAGTTGCAGCACACGGAGGGGGAGCCCTGATGAAAAAATATTTTTCACAACTGCGTCCTTTGGAGCGCCGGCTGGCCGTCGGCGGGTTCGTGGCTTTGATTGTCGTGCTGAATTGGTGGTTCGTCTGGCCGCACTTCTCCGATTGGGGCAGGTTGAAATATCGGCTCAAAACCGCCAACGACACATTGAAGCTTTACCAGGCGACCGTGGCGCAAATTCCCGATTATCAGGCGAAGGTGAAGACTTTTGAGAGCCAGGGCGAGTTCGTCGCGCCGGAAGACCAGGCCATCAATTTCACACGCGCCATCCAGTCGCAATCCACGGCCAGCGGTGTCGGCATCGTCAACACCTCGCGGCAATTGACGCGCACGAACGACGCGTTTTTCGTCGAGCAGATTCAAAATATCAACGTCACCGCCACGGACGATCAACTGGTGGACTTCCTTTACAAACTCGGCTCCGGCGTTTCGATGATCCGCGTGCGCGACCTGGAACTCCAGCCCGATGCCGCGCATCAGCATCTGACCGCGAACATCAAGCTCGTCGCCAGCTATCAAAAGAATCCAACCGCCCCGGCCGATTCGAAATCCGCAACCGCCAAAGCAAAATGAAAACGACCACACTCGCCCTGATTTTATTTTTAACCGGTTTTGAGCTTTGGGCGCAAATGCCGCCGGCCACCAACGTTGCGCCCCGACAGCGCCACATGCCCCGGTTCGGCAAGGGAACCAACGGCCTCCCGGTGCTGCCGGCGCTTCCCGGTCTGCCCACGCTGCCGGCTCCGGCAACTCCGACGACCCCCGCGACGCCCCCCGCCACCGCAGCGTCGAATAACATCGCGGCACCCGCTCTGGCCGGAAGTGCGTCGGCGGGAACCGAAATCCCCGCTTACAGTTACAATTTTCAGGGAGTGGATGTAAATCAAGTGCTGGACCTTTACGCGGATTTGGTCGGGCGCACGATTTTACGCGCGGGACTGCCGCAGGCGTCCATTGTGCTGCACACCCAGTCGCTGTTGACCCGCAGCGAGGCAATTCAGGCGTTGCAGGCGGTGCTGGCGCTTAACGGCATCTCACTCATCAATGTTGGCGACAAATTTGTGAAGGCGCTGCCGTCAACCGACGCGAATACGGCAGCCGCACCGCTGGATTACACGGCCGCGACCAATTTGCCGGAGCTGGGGTCATACGTAACGCACATCGTGCAGTTGAAATACGTCAAGCCCACCGTGATGGCGCAAATCATCCAGCCTTTTGGCAAACTGCAGAATTCCGTCTTTGCGATTGACGGCAACGGGATCCTCGTTCTCCGCGACTACGCCGAAAATGTGAAGCGGATGCTGGAAATGATTGACCAGATTGACGTGAGCGTGCCGGCGGAATACATCTCCGAAGTCATCCCCATCAAATACGCGATGGCCGGTGATATTGCCAATGCCTTGGGCAGCCTGGGCGGCAGCGGCAATGGCACAGTAAGCATTGGCGCTTCGGCTGGGAACACGCCCATCAACGGCATCGGCACACGAGCCGGTGGCACGACGGGCACCACCGGAGCGGGCGGCGCCTATCCAGGCAGCACGTTTGGCGCGCAGGCCAATCCCAGCGGCACCCCGGCGGGGGGGAACACTTTTCAATCGCGGTTGCAGTCCATCATCAACCGCACCGGCACCGGCACCGGCGGTGGTCAGCAGGATCAAATCCAGCTTTTTGGCCAGACCAAAATCATTGCCGACCAGCGGAGCAACTCGTTGCTCGTTTTTGCCACGCGACAGGACATGGCCACAATTAAGAGTATTATCAACAAGCTGGACGTACTGCTCTCCCAAGTGCTCATCGAATCGGCCATCATAGACTATGCGCTTGGCCCCAATACGCTTAATTTTGGCATCTCCGCGGCGCAAAACCCTGCGGCGAGTGGCAATGCCATCGGCGGTGGCGGAATGAACAACGGACAGACCTTCGCCCAATTCATGCAAAACGTCACCGCCAGCACCAACTCCAGCGGTCTCTTATCCAGTCCCATTACCACGATCACATCCTCATTGGGAACCAATGGCGCATCATTTGCCAATGCGCTTCCGGGTGGTTTGAGTTACTTTGGCAACATAGGTCAGTCGTGGAACGTGGCGTTGACGGCGGCAGCTTCTGACAGCCACGCGAGCATCATCCAACGCCCGCGCATCCAGACCTCGCAGGCAAAACCCGCGCAATTCTTTGTCGGCCAGACCGTGCCTTATGTCAGCGGGAGCGTTTACGGCAGTGCCTACGGCAACAGTGCCTCGTATTCACAATTGTCCGTCGGCGTCGAACTGGACGTCACGCCTTTCATCAACCCCGAAGGGCTGGTGGTGATGGATATCAATCAGGAGATAGACGACATCAATGGCTACACCGCCATAAGCGGGGTTGGCAATGTGCCCAACACGGACAAGCGCACGCTCTCCTCCGAAGTCGCCGTGAACGACCGCGACACCATCATGCTGGGCGGGTTCATCCGCGCGGACAAATCCACCAGCCGCTCCGGCGTGCCGCTTCTGATGGACATCCCGATCCTGGGCAACCTGTTCACCAGCCGCCAGGACAGCAAGGACCGCACGGAACTCATCGTTTTGATACGGCCAACGGTTTTGCGGACGCCCGAAATCGCCGCCGCCCAAGCCGTCAAGGAACAGAGGCGGCTGCCGGGCGTCTCCGCTGCCGTGGCGGAAGATACTGCCTCCGAAAACAAATTGATCGAAGCCGAGCAAAGGGCGGAACTGAGACGCGCCCGGACCGGGGGTGAAAATAACGCGCCGGCGACGAATTCCTACGCACCGCAAAGCCAGGACAACGGCTTTTTCAACCCTCCGCCACCGGTCACGCCGTTGAATACCAACACCGTTGCGCCGCTCAATCCGTAATGATTTGACAAATCGTGGAGTGTAGAAAGATGAACCGTTCTGGAAACATATTTGTTTGTTTGTACGTGGCGCTTTTGCTGGCGGCAGGTGTGGGCCGCGCGGAGACCGTCCTTTGGTCGGATGGTTTTGAAACCAATACCCCCAGCCGCTGGACCACCAACACTGTTTGGAAGATTGGTTCACCGACCACTGGTCCCCCAATCAACTCCGGGGGTTACCGCACATATTCCGGGACTAATTGCGCCACGACCGCCTTGAATTCGAGCGCTCCCGCCAATGCTGACGCCCGTCTTATTTGCACCAATTACAATGGCTCCACCAACTTGATGATTCCCGCTGCAAGCCAGTTTCCCCGGTTGCGCTTCTGGCAATGGTATAATTTTGTGAACGCTCTGGGCTATGTGGAAATCAATGCCGGCGGCGGCTGGCAGCCGATTTCTTCAACCAATATCAGCGTCGGCAACGCCGCCAATACCAGCAGCGGGGTTTGGTCGCGCCCGTCCATTGATTTGAGCGCCTTCGCCGGACAGAGCGTGCAAATCGCTTTTCATTTCACCTCCGGTGGCAGTGGTTATGGCAGCGATCCTGGCTGGTATGTGGACGATGTGGCCGTGGTCACCAATGCGCCGATCTTCAACAACCCGGAAGGGTTTGAAGCGGGTCTCGGCGATTGGTCCGTGGATGCAGGAACATGGGAAGTCGGCACGCCCACGAGCGGCCCCAACAAGGCTCACGGCGGCACCAATTGCGCGGCGACGGTTTTGGCGGGCGACTACGGCTGGAATGTTGATACAAGGCTGATCAGCCCTCCATTTCCCGTTCCCTCGTCAGGCAATCCAGCGTTGCGCTTCTGGCAATGGTATAATTTTGTGAACGCTCTGGGTTTTGTGGAAATCAGGTCTGGCACCAATGCCTGGCAGACCATTTCGCAGACCAACATTAGTGTCGGCAGCGCCTCTTGCACCAGCAACGGTCAATGGACGAACGCCTCGGTTGATTTGAGCGCCTATTCAGGCCAGACCGTGCAGGTGGCTTTCCATTTTCAGTCCGGCGTCAGCGGCTACGGCAACGCTCCGGGCTGGTATGTGGATGACATTTCGCTGGTAGCGCCACCAATTCTGACCGTTCCGCCAACGCAGACAATTTATGCCGGGCAGACGCTGGTCGTCACCAATTATGCGACTCTCCTTCCAACCAACGGCACACAGGTATTTGCCCTAGTTTCCGGTCCGCCGGGCGTTAACCTGGACACAAACACCGGTGTTTTAAGCTGGGTGACCACCACCACGCAACCAGCGGGAACCTATACGAATGTCATCATGGTCACGGACAACAACTCGCCACCACTCAGCGCAACCAACAGTTTTGTGGTGGTAGTAACAAATCCGTGGGTGCCGGTTTTAACGGTTCCGCCAACGCAGACAATTTATGCCGGGCAGACGCTGGTCGTTACCAATTACGCCACCAACAACTTTTTCCCCAACGACACGTTTACATTTGGACTGCTGCCCCCTTATCCGCCGGGCGTTAACCTGGACACAAACACCGGCGTTTTAAACTGGGCGACCACCACCGCGGAACCGGCGGGAACCTATACGAATGTCATCACGGTGATGGACAGTGTGTCGCAACTCAGCGCAACCAATAGTTTCATCGTCCAGGTATTGTCACCGCCGCCGCCGGTTTTAACGGTTCCGCCAACGCAGGCGATTTATGCCGGCCAGACACTTGTCGTCACCAATTACGCCACCAACAGCGTTTTTCCAAACTGCACATTTACATTCGGAATCGTTTCCCCCCCGGCGGGTGTTTCGATCAATCCAACCAGCGGCGTGTTGACGTGGACGCCCACCGCGGCACAGGCACCGAATGTTTACACAATTTCCATCACGGTGACGGACAACAATTCGCCTCCCTTGAGTGCCACCAACGGTTTTCTTGTCCTGGTGTCGCAGACACCGCCGCCGGTTTTAACGGTTCCGCCAACGCAGATAATTTATGCCGGGCAAACGCTTGTCGTCACCAATTACGCCACCAACAGCATTTTGCCAAATTCCACGTTCACATTCGGAATTGTTTCCGCCCCAACAAATGTTTTTATCAATTCAACCAGCGGCGTATTGACGTGGACGAACACCACGCCCTCGGTGCTCAGCACGAACACCATTTTCGTCTTCGTAACGGACAACAGCACGCTGCTGGAGGCCACCAACAATTTCACGGTCATCATCCTGCCGAACCCGCCGGTATTGAAGCTCTCCGCCACCAACGGTTTTCAACTCACGTTTGACACTTTCTCGAACGTCACCTGGCAGATTGACGCCTCCACCAACTTGTTGGACTGGCTGCCACTATTGACCAACACGGCAGGACCAAGTGGCACAATACAGTTCACCGATCTGCTGGCTACCAATTACCCTTGGCGCTTTTACCGGGCGGTTTTGCAGTAACGCCCAGCCAGGGTGTGCCGATTGCCAACGGGAATCAGCATCATTTCTCCGGCGGCGGACCGGGGAAAAGGTCACCGCCGGGGAACAGTTCCTCCAAACTCCGGATCGGGTGCAGCGGCATCAGTAGAAATTTGGGGACGTAAACCGGTTCACTTTTGGGATTTTTCAGCGTGCCGGTGACGTGATATTCAAACAATTTGCTCACCGGCCACAGCGCCGTGCTCACCAGCGGCCCGACCACCCAGGTGTCGCGCAACAACTGCGCGGTGACCCGCGCGTTCAGGTTCTCCTTCAAATCCACCGTGCCGGCGTATTGCAACCGCATCATGGTCGAACGAATTTCCAGTGAGTCTGAAGAAATCACGCCGTTAGTAATGGCAAATCTCGCGGACGCCTCCGTCGCGCGACTGTTGCCCAAACTGGGTGAGACGGTGTTCAACACCGGCGACAGGATGCCAAACACCGGAATATCCCAGAGCAGCCCATCGCGCAGGTCCACACGGCCGAACCCGTCCCACGCCCGCCAATCCCGCGAATCCGCGCGCGTGACTGTAAGTTGTCCGTGCAACACGCCTTCCAGATGGTTCGTGGACGGCAGCAAATCCACCGCCAGCAAATGCAGGTCCACGTTCGTCACGTTGACGGCAAACTGATAGTCTGCACCTTCGTGCGGCGCGCGAAAATCGAAATTGGCAAAACCCGTTCCGCTGCCGCCGTAAAACGCCGCCGCCACGTTCGTCAAAATCAGCGTCTGCCCGCGCCAATGGATCATGCCCGCGATGAACGGGGTCCTGAGCTTCAACCACTGGAAGGGCGCGCCTTTGATGATGTCGAAGCTCAAATCCGCGCCGTCCGTGCCGCGCAGAGGTACACAGCCGTTCACACGCACCGTCGGCGGCTCCACGAACTGATACGGCTCCAGCGCGCGGGCCGTTTTCGGACCGATGGCGCGTGCCACCACCCCCGGGTCGGCGGTACCAAGGCCATTCACGAACCAAATCCGCTGGGCATTGAAATCCAACGTGACTTTGTCGGCGGTCATCGTCTGCGTTCCGCCGGCGCGCCACAGACGCGGGCTGAACAATTCCACGACGCGATTCGAATATTGGAACCCGCTGACAACACCATCCGCTGCCTGGCCGCGAATCGCGAAATTCGTCAGCGCCGCGCGCCCCGCCGCCTCGATGCTGGCGTAATCATACAGGCGTCCGCGCATGTCCAAGTCCAAAGTCGCCGGCCCGGTGGACGTGAAATGGCTGAAACCGCGCACGGCATTGCTCGCCGTCAAAAACGGACGGAGAGTTTCCGGATCGAACGCGCCGCGCATGTGCCAGCGATAACTTTTGGTTGCGTCATCCTCCCCGCCTTCCAGTTCCAGCCGGGTTTTTGCCTGCGCGATTGCAAGATCGGGCAACCGCCACACCAGATTCGAGTAGTGAAAATGCGTGCAGGTCGAATCAATTTTCGCGCCGAACGCCGTGCCGTTGGTGAAGGCCAGTTCGCCGTCCAAACGGATCGTTGGCTGCACTTCAACACGCCAGTCCAGTTGACGGTTTGTCCACGCGGGCAAGATCAGCACACCGCCCGCCCGCACCAATGGCGGCTGCGTCCACGAAAATTCCGCGAGTCGCTCGCGCGTTTTCTCCGTCAGCAACGCGGCGACCGCGTGAACGTCAAAGCACGAAGAATTGGTGAACGTGAACTCACGCGTGGCGACATTCAACCGGGCCTGCGCCTCGAGTTGCCCGCCGCCAAGTCCGGCGGACAAATTGGTGACGGCCAGTTCCGGTGCCTGCCAGAGGCCGCCGCACTCGGCCGAATCCACATTCAACCTTTCTGATTGCAATTGCGTGAGATGCATCGTCCAGGCCAGCCGGTACGGCTGCAGGTTCGTCCACCACGCCCACGCTGGGTCAAGAGTGGCAGACGCGCCGGCGGGCGCGGTCAGATTGGCGGCCAGTTGCACGTCACGCGCGCCGCCCCACGGCGTTTGCACCGCCGGCGCGTTGACATCAAGGTGGACAGCAAATGAATGAATATCACGGGCGTCGCCATTTACCACGAGGCTTAATTGCGGCCCGCCTTCAAAATGAATCCCGTCGAATGTGTCGGAAAATTTTTGCAACGACTGTCTCGCCCAGGCGCCGTTTCTCCCCCCGTGAAACATTTCCCAGTGGCGGATTTCGGGCGCGTGGGCGATGTCGGCGGTCAGCGACAGTTTGACACCGGCGAAGCCGGCTTGAAAATGGTCGAGCGACCAGGTGTCGTTCGTCTGAAATCGCAAATCGGTTTGAATGTGGTTGAGCGTGAGCGCATTGGTGGGGGTGAGCGGCCAGACAAGTTTTCCCTCACGCAAAACCAGACTGTTAATCTGCAACTGCCGGTGCAGCAAGGCGCGATGATCCAATCGCAGTTGGACTTCGGCCAACGAAAGCGTGGGGCTGTCAGGCGTTGCGGCGTGGCCGAGGCGGACGTTTTCGGCGACGAGTCCGCGCACGAAACGCAGACGCAACCGGGTGAATTCCAATTCGACGCCGCGGGCGCGCAACTTTTCCACCAGCGGCCTTTTAAGGAACTCCGGCAGACCGACGCGGTTGAACCAGACGAAGGCGCAAACCAGCGCGAGCACTGCCAGCAACGTGGCGATGCGAAACCAGCGGAAACCGATGCGACATTTCCGCCAGAAACCGGAATTGAAGCGCATTACGGAACGTTCGCCGGAATGGTGAGATAACTCAAGACGAACTGGTAAAGCACCGGCGGAAAGACAAACGCCCAGCGCTCGCCATCGAGCGTGACGGCGGCCAGTGCCGTTTGCAAGCGTGGGTATTCTGTGCCGAAGTCCACCGTGTGTTTTTCGCCGTTCTTGAGTTCGACGGTGATTTGCAGGTTGTTAGTGTTAAGGCCGTAATTTTTTTCGGGTTCGGTGATGTTGCGGCCCAACCAGCCGGTGGCGGTTAATTTGCCGAGCCGGTACGCGGTTTCCTCGAGTGCCGGCGGATTGATAATACCTTGCGAGCCGGGCGCCAGCGACCATTGGTTCAACCCGTTATGGACAATTTGCCGCGTTTTGCCGTTTTGTTGCAGGGTGATGGCGGCGACGTTGGTCCCGTCAAAATCCCAGATGCGCCGGTCACGGAATTCCCAGCCGTATTCAGGCAGCCGGTTGAAATCCGCCAGCGCGAGGCCGTAGATAAAGTCCTCGTCCGCGCGCCGCACGAAAATTTCGTTGGTCTGCATCGCGCCGAACAGCAGTTGCGCAATGACAGCGTTGGTGTCGCCGACCGTCGAACGCAAAATGATCTGGCGCGCCGGTGCCGGCATTGCCAGTCCATAAACCTGCAAGTCCGGCGGGGTCACAACGTCTTTGACGAATTCGGCGACCTGGAAGCCGGCCAGGAGTTTGATAAACTGCTGCACATTTTCCGTGTCTGCCGGGAATTTTTCCCCGGCCACCGCCCAATCATTCGAACCGTGCCGTTGCAGAGTGAAGCGGTTCTGGCCGCGCACCTCGATCTCGGCGACCGGCACGGTCAATTCGAGCAGGTGCGGATCGCGAAAATCGTTCACCGCGCCGCGCCAGAACGACAATGGTTCCCTGACCGTGGTCACAATTGCGTTCCAGCCCTCACGCCGGGCGAACACCTGCGTTGAATCATTCGTCAGGGTTTTCCCAAAGTGAATGGCAGCAACAAAATTCGAGCCGCGGTCAAGCCACAAATCAAGGTCGGCGGGTTGCAAGCCGAACGCGGTCAAATCCGCCGGGTCGTCAGTGACGAATTGCGAGACATGCGCGGCGTAAAGCTTTTGCAGGGCTTCGGTGATATGTTCGCTGTCGGCGCGCGCCTGCAAAGGCCGGAGCATGTGCCAAAGATGATTGGTCGCATCACACTGGAGTTCGACGGCTTTCGTGCCGTTGGTCAGGACAATGCGATCGCAGGCATGGCTGGTGTCCACGAGTGCGGTGTCGCGCCAGTCGTTGGCCGAGTGCGGAATAAATCCGAGCCAGTCGGCATCGGTCACGAAAGCGCCGTCGGTGCCGACCACGCGCAGAAAAACCTGGTCGCCGGGAGCGGTTTTGTTGCCGACCTTGAGCTGCCAGCCGTGGTCGCCCGCCCCGACGGTGATGGAAAACTGTGGATTGTCAAAACCGAATTCCGTTTCCGTGGTCCGGTGTTCGCGCAATTCCGCCGCGCTGATCCTGGTTGCGGGCGCGAGCTTCTGGAGGGCACCCAGCAGCATTTCGATGGCGGTTGTCTGTGCGGGATAAATGACGGGCTTGGTCAACTGCCAGTTGCCATTCGTGCGGGCAGCGCAGATTTCCAGCGCGCCCGCCGGAAAGATTTCGATGCTCGTGACGGCGGACAGCCTTAATTCAGGGAGGATGTTTGCGCTGGCTGCCGGGCCACGGAGGTGGTGTTCCCAAAACAAAATGAACGCGAACAATGCCGCGGCAATCACGAACCAGATTCCAGTGGTTTTCGAGTTCATTATTTCCTTCGCACCAGCCAGACCAATCCGCCGAGCAGCAATACCGCGCCCGGCAGCACGCCGAGCAGCAGCCAGCGGACTTCACGGCGCTGGTCTTGCGTCATCAGCAGGCGAAATTCCGTCACCGGCTTCGGGCCGATGCCTTGCAGGAGCGAAGGCCGGTCGAGCAGCCAGTTGACGGCAGCGGTCAGGAAGTCGCGGTTGGCGCCGCCTTCAATCACCTCGTTGTCGAGAAAGATCGAATCGCCGGCCACAATAATGCGGGTGTTGCCGCGCAGGCTGGCAACACCGGCAACGGACTTTTGTTCGACGGCAACCATGAGCGGATAACTGCGCGGCGGCTCGGCCGGGTCGCCCGCGAGCGTCGAACCCGGGCTGGAGTAGGCGAGTTCGTCCACTTGTGGCGCACCGGCGGGCGGGTTCTGCCAATCCACACGGCCGATGGGCCGGGGCAGCACCATTTGCAATGAAAGCTGTACCAGCGCACTGACGACCTGGTGCTGGCCGTATTTACGGACAATGACATCCTGGCCGGTGATGGTGTTGTCCGGATCCTTGACGTAGTCGTAGCCGACGTTGATGCCCCAGCGCTGCAAAATGGGTTCGAGTCCGGTCGGTTGTCTGATGGAGGCATAATTGATGAATGCCAACAGCCGTCCTCCTTGCGCGAGGTACTGATCGATTTTCTGCAATTCAAGGTCGCGCAATGGCGTCGTGGGTGCCGCGATGATCAGCAGGTTGCAATCCATCGGGATGGTATTCTCACCGAGCAGTTCAAGGTTGGTTACCGCAATGTAATTCTGGGCCAGGGTGGAGGCAAATTTCAGATAGCCGGATTTGCCGCTGTCAGCGAGCGACGGTTCGCCGTGGCCTTGCAGGAAATACGCCTTGAACGGATGGGGGTTTTCAAGTGCGAGCAGCATCGCGGTGAACATTTCTTCGCCGTGAAACGCGACCGGTTTGCGTCGGAATTCGAGCTGCTTTTGATCGTGATTTTTGGCCGGCACCTCTTCGAGTTTGAATTGCGTCAACGCGTCGCCGTTGGCGATTTTGACGCGGCCTTCGTAATCAAAAATGACAAGATTCTTGTCCATCGCCGAATCCAGCTTGTATTGTACCTTGACCTTTTCGGCCTCGCCAGCGTCCCGCACATAATCCACCGTGCGGACGGAAATTTTCGGGGTGACCGAACGATACTCGTTGAGCAGCGCAACGATGTCCGGGTAAAAATCGTCCTGCCGGTCGTAATAGAGCGTCACGGTGATCCGGTTGGTCAGCGAGTGGAGCACGCTCACGGTGCGCGAGGAGAGTTCAACGCGTGTCTGTGAACTCAGGTAAAAACGGTGGAAGAACTGCGCGCCGAGGTAGTTCACCATCATCACGACCGCAAGCACCAGGGCCGTGCGCACGACTGCGTCAAAACCGATTTTCCACCGGTGACGCGGCGAAAAACTGGGTTGGCTTGTTGGGGGATGTGGCATTTTATCTCCAGCGCCGGCTTTCCACCGCGCGCAAGGTCAGGAACAAAAAGAACAACGTGAGGCTCACGTAAAAAATCACCGCGCGCGTGTCCACTACGCCGCGGGCGAAATCGTGCATCTGTTCAAACAAGCCGAAATACGACAAGACCTGCGTCTGCCACTGCGCCACCACGGGAATAGCCTCGGCCAGAAAACCGAGCGCGAATAGGCACACGCCCAGCACAAAACTGATCATGGCCGCCGCCATCTGGCTGCGCGAGATGGCGGAGGCGAAACAGCCCAACGCCAGGAACAGACAGCCGACCAGAAAGATGCCCAGATACATTCCGCCAATGGTGCCTGCGTCCAGCGCCCTGGTCTGGCTCGTGAAATGCCGCACGATGAACAGGCACGCCGCCATCGGCAGCCACATCACGATGTAAAAAATGATCGCCGCCGCGAATTTTGCCGCCACCACTTGAAAATCGTCCACCGGCGCCGTCATCAGCATCTCAAATGTGCCGGTGGCTTTTTCCAGCGCATACAACCGCATCGTGATTACCGGCGCGGCCAGCAGCACAATCAGCCAGAAAAAATAAGTGCGGTAAAACATCTCCGTCACCGGCATCGGCGACGGATCGGTTCCCAGATTGGTGATCAACACCACGAAGCTCAGGCCAATCAAAAGTGTCACCGCCGCGATGATGATGTAACCCGTCACGGAGAAAAAAAACGCGGTTAATTCGCGCCGCAGCAGCACCCCAAAAATTCGCATCAGCCCTCCTCCTCCTCTTTCGGTCTGGTGATTTGCACGTAGATGTCTTCAAGTGAATGACGGCTGCGCGTCAGTTCGCGCAGGAGCCAGCCGCGTTCGCGCGCGAGCAGCCAGATCAGCGGGCGCAAATCCAATCCTTCGCGCGGTGTGAGCGCGCAGCGCAGAAACGTGCCGTCTGCCGCCGAAATATCGAAGTGCGCCACTTGCGGCAACTGCGCCAGATGCTCGCGCAATTCCTCGGCGGAGGCCGCAATTTCAGCGACAATTTGACTGTTGCCGGCCACGAGCCGCTGCAGATTGTCCGGCGTGTCGGCAGCCAGAATTTTGCCGTCATACATGATGAGCATCCGGTTGCACGTCATTTCCGCTTCGGGAAGAATGTGCGTCGAAATCAGCACCGTATGCTTTTCTGCGAGGCCTTTGATCAAAAGCCGCACCGCGCGGATCTGTTGCGGGTCGAGGCCAATCGTCGGCTCGTCCAGAATGATCAATTCCGGTTCATGCACCAGCGCATCCGCCAGCCCGACGCGCTGGCGGTAGCCCTTGGAAAGCTGGCCGATGATGCGGCGGCCCATGTCCACCAGACCGCATTGTTCCATCACCGTGTTGACGCGTTGGCGTGAAAGCCGCCAGCCGAGGCCCTTGAGCCGCGCGCGGAATTTCAGGTATTCCCGCACGCGCATTTCCGGGTAAAGCGGATTGTTTTCCGGCATGTAACCGATGCGGCGGCGCACCTCGCCCGATTCGTGAAAGACATCGTAACCCGCGACGCGCGCCGTGCCGCTCGTCGCCGGCAGGAAACCGGCCAGCACCCGCATCGTCGTGCTCTTGCCCGCGCCGTTCGGTCCGAGCAGGCCGACGATTTCGCCGCGCGCCACCGTGAACGAAATGTCCGCCACTGCCGTGCGTCCCGCGTAACGCTTCGTCAGATTCTTTACTTCAATCATCGTGTTGCCGTTCATTTCGCGCAGCTTGGAGTTTAGTCAGAAAGTTCCCGCTCCGGCCAACAAAAAATCCGCCGCATTATTTTATAAACAGGCAAAACTGCCGTTGGATGCGTTCAAAAATTTTATGCGACGGCTTGACTTTGCTGAACGGCGGGCGCAAAAGCAATGACGAGTGTCACCGCTGGCCGAAAATTTTTATGCCGACTGGCGCCTGCGTTGCGGCGCGGCAAACGTCCTGCGCGACGAAAACGATTCACCACCCGAACGCCTGCTGCAGGCCGTCTGGCAGCACCAACGCCTGCGCCGCGACCAGCTCAGGACCGCCGACGAAAAGACCGTCCGCGTGCTCCATCCCGGTTTCGCCAGCGCCGAAGGCGGCCCGGACTTTCGCGGCGCGGTCATTCAAATCGGCGACGACGCGCCGCGTTCCGGCGACGTGGAGGTGGATTTGCGCGCGAGCGGCTGGCATGCGCATGGCCATGACCGCAACCCCGGTTTTCAAAATGTCATTTTGCAAGTCATCTGGAATGATGCGGGAGTTCACGCTTCGGCGTGCCGGGATAATCGGCCGTCGGACAAGCTGAAACTTGAACTCCAACCTTCACCGCCGATGTTGGCCATTAGCGACAGGCTCGACGCGCCGCTCGCCGAACTCGGTTTATGGCTCGAAACTGAATCCCCGCGCGCGTTGCCCGAGCATCTGCGCGGCCGATGTTCCCCGACCTTGCGCGAGTTGAATGGGCCGCAGGTGACAGAACTTCTGCGCGCCGCCGCCCGGGTTCGTTTTCAAGCCAAAGCTGCACAATTCCACGCCCGCGCGCGGCACGTCGGCTGGGAACAGGCGTTATGGGAAGGTTTGTTCCGCGCGCTCGGCTACAAACACAACGTCTGGCCAATGCAAAATCTCGCTGAATCACGGCTCCGGTGGTCGCGTGATGCAGGTTCAGTGTTCGTCCTGCAAGCGCGGCTGCTCGGCACCAGCGGTTTGCTGCCGGCGGAATTGACACACGCCCAAAAGAGCACGGACGGTTATTTGCGCCGCGTGTGGGATTGCTGGTGGCGCGAGCGCGAGGAATTCAGCGACTGCATATTGCCGCGGGCGGTTTGGAAATTTCACGGGCTGCGTCCGGCAAATCATCCGCAACGCCGGCTCGCGCTGGCGGCACACTGGCTGGCGTCGGGAAATTTGATCACAAAACTCGAAAACTGGTGTGCGGCTGATCTGCCGGACAACACGCTGCTTGATTCATTGCTTGGAATTCTGCAGGTCGAGCGCGACGAATTCTGGTCATGGCACTGGACATTTCGTTCGGCGCAATTGAAAAAGTCCCAGCCATTGCTGGGCACGGCGCGGATCACGGATTTGGCCGTCAATGTGGTTCTGCCCTGGCTTTGGATCCGGGCAGCCGAGGGTAAAAACGAAAAGCTTCAGCGCATGATCGAACACCGCTACTTCGCCTGGCCGCCGGCCGGGGACAATTCGGTTTTGAAACTGGCGCGGCAGCGCTTGCTGGGGGGTTCACCCGGCCGTGCGTTGCGGAGCGCGGCGGCGCAACAGGGCTTGATGCAAATCGTCCGGGACTTTTGCGAACAGTCAAACGCCGTGTGCGAAAGCTGCCGGTTCCCGGAATTATTGGACCATTGCAGGTTCGAATGGTAGCCGCGACTTTTAAGTCGCGGTCAGCAGACCGGGTTCAAGCCGGCGATTACACCTGAAGTTTTACAAACGGGTTGTTCGCAAAATCCCCTGCCGGCGGTTCCCCGGGCACGGGCATGCCGGGCCTTCCCGGCGCGGCGGCTTTCGGCGTGTGGTTGTTAAGTGACGGAGGCGCGCCTTCAAGCTGGTGCGGATTTTTTGCGCGCTTGTTACGCGGCAGCGGACTGATCATCACGTTGATGCCGCGTCCGATGAGTTTCGGGTTAAAATCGGGATGCCCGAAAGGCGCGATCTCGGCAATAAATCTGTTCACCACTTGAAAGCCAAATTCCTGATGCGCCATCTCGCGTCCGCGGAATTTAAGCACGACTTTCACCTTCATGTCCTCGCACAGAAAACCAATTGCGTGCTGGATCTTGATGCCGAGGTCATGCGGGTCAATCCGCGGACTGAGTTGGACTTCCTTGACGATGGAGGCGTGCTGGTGTTTTTTGGATTCCTTTTCCTTTTTGGCCTTTTCGTAACGGAACTTGCCCAGATTCACCAGGCGGCAGACGGGGGGTGTGGCGGTGGAGGCAATTTCGACGAGGTCCACGGCATGCTGGCGCGCCAGGGACAGCGCCTCGTTGAGTGAAATGACGCCAAGTTGTTTGCCGTCCACTCCAATGACCCGGACTTCGCGGGCACGGATTTTGCCATTGACCCGGAAAAACGAATCAGTCGGAGAATGACGTGAAGGGAAAGGGCGGCTCAAGACACCCTCGGCGGTTGGGTCATAACTGTAAATTTTCGCATCAACCAAACTGGCACGGCCAGTTCAAAATCTGGCTTATTAATAAGCCTTTCCGGCCGCGCGTGCAAGTAAATAATTGAAGGCAAATTCAAGAAGCATTACGGCCCGGTTTTGACGTGTTTAATGGCAGCTGCATAAATTGTTTTCAACGGAACTTTTGCCTGCGCCGCCAGCTTTTTGCACGACTCAAATTCCGGCGCGGTGTGAACCACTTTCCCGTCCAGCCTGCCAAGTTTTACGGTCACCCTGCCAAACCGGGTTTTGACGGTTGTGAATTCGCGGCGCAATTTTCGCCGCTCGGCAAATGTGCGCCGCACGCCAAACGCGCTCGTCTCGCGCAAAATCAATTCGCTGTATTTGTCCGCGTCCGCCTCGGCGCACAAAACCGTCAGCGCCACGCCGGGCCGGTTTTTCTTCATCTGAACCGGCGTGTGAAAAACGTCCAACACGCCTGCCGCCAGCGCGGTTTCGAGGAAATGACCCAGAATTTCCCCGCTGCTGTCGTCGAGATTGGTTTCGAGCACCGCGATACGGTCGGTTTCCCAATCCCAAGCGGTTGTGGGTTGAAGGTTGAGAGTTGAGAGTTTTCCAAGCATCGCGCGGAGAACATTTGGCCGCGTCTTGTTTTCCCGCGTGCCGATGCCAAAACCGGTTTTCTCGGCGACCAGTCCTTGCATGGGTCCAAAACTTTCGGCGAACTCGGCCAGCAATGCCGCGCCGGTCGGCGTGACCAGTTCGTGCGGCTCCTCGCATTGGCTCACGCCGATGCCGCGCGCCCCGAGAATCGCCAGCGTTGCCGGCGCGGGAACGGGAAATCGCCCGTGCGCACAATCAATCCAGCCGACGCCTTCGACGACCGGCGACGCCAGCACGCGCGGTTTGCCGAGCATTTCCAGCGCGAGGCACGCGCCGACAATGTCCACAATCGAATCCACGGCTCCGACTTCGTGAAAATGCACGTGTTCCGGCGGCAGGCCGTGAATTTTGCCCTCGGCCTCCGCAATGCGCTGAAACACGGCAACGGATTTTTTCTTCACCCAGGCCGACAATTTGCTTTTGGTAATGAGCCTTTTGATTTCGGCGAAGTTGCGGCTGCCGTCGTGGTGGTGGTGGCGCGTGATCCGGTCTTCGCTTCGCTTCGACGCGGCAAGACGTGACGCGTGGCGCGAGTCATGCGCCTGTGCGTGCTCTCGACCTTCGTTCAGATGCACATCCAGCTTCACGCCGGCGATGCCGGATTTTTGTTTGCGTGTGACGTGCAGGTGGTAGCCGTCGAGCTTTAACTGCTTCAACTCGATCTCCAGTTTGCGGGCATCCACGCCAAGGTCCAGCAACGCGCCGAGAAACATATCGCCGCTGATGCCGCTGAAGAGGTCGAGGTAAAGCGTTTTCATCTTTCCGGCAACGCGTTGATCTGGCTGGCGGCGTAACCGGCGCCGAAGCCGTTGTCAATGTTCACTACCGTCACGCCGCTGGCACAACTGTTCAACATCGCCAGCAGCGCCGCGACGCCGCCAAAACTCGCGCCGTAGCCCACGCTCGTTGGCACGGCGATGACTGGCTTGGAGACCAGTCCCGCCACCACGCTGGGCAGCGCACCTTCCATGCCGGCCACGACGACCAGCACGCTGGCACGCCGGAGGTTTTCCGATTTGGCCAGCAACCGGTGCAACCCGGCCACACCGACATCATAAATCCGTTCGACGCGGTTGCCCATGATTTCCGCCGTGACCGCCGCTTCCTCGGCCACCGGCAGATCACTCGTGCCGGCACAGATGACACCGATGGTTCCGGGACGTTTCAGCCACGGTTTTTTCCCGATGGTCACACAGCGGGCGAGCGGGTGATGGACGGCATGCTTGAATTTTTTGCGCAGCGCGCGGGCATGGGCATCGGTGATGCGCGTGATGAGCACGCGCCGTTCATGTTCCAAAAGTTTGGCCGCGATTTTTACCACCTGTTCCGGCGTTTTGCCCGCGCCGAAAATGACTTCCGGAAAACCCTTGCGCAGCGCGCGGTGCGTGTCCACCTGCGCGAAGCCAATGTCGGCCACCGGCGCGGCCTGGAACGCCTGCAAAACCCGGTCGCGGCCCACGCCGCCGGCGCGGAATTTTTCCAGCAATTGAATAGCCTCGGTCGTTGTCACGGCATGTTTATGATTTACGATTGGCGCAAAATTGGGTGGTCAAATCATAAATCATAAATCGAAAATCGTAAATTCAATGGTGCTGCCGGAACAGCCGTTTCCGGTTTTCGAGCAAGTACCAGACGATCAAGACATTCAGCGCCAGCACTATGGCCAGTCCAATTTTGGGATGAGGAAACAATTCCGGTCGGGGCAGGCCCGACGCGTCAAGCCGGTGATGGCGCACCAATTCAAAAATCTCAATCGGGATAAAAAACGCCGACTCGCCAATCGCCAGCCAGATTGCCCACTTCGCCCGGAACGCCAGTCCCAGGCCCAGGACGATCAGGAACAATCCGCAGAGAAACGTGCCCGACGCCACCCACCGCACGTTGGCCGGCGTGATGGTGTCCAGCCAGTCGCCGATGCCTTGAAAAAAACTCCGTTCCGGGTCGAGATGCACCCACCGCAGAAATTGGTCAAACACGTCCGACAGATCCTTGTTCGCCAGCGTGAAGACGCCCAGCGCCAGCAGCAAGAGCGCGACGCCTTTGGTCAACTTGATGGCAACAATGAAATACAGCGTCGGGGCGCGCTTCTTCGGAGTTGTCGGAGTTTGTGCGGTCCCGGTCATCAGCGGATTTTCGGCAGCAGCCAATTTAACAATTCGCCAATCGCCAGACGCTCCTGTTTGCTGTCATCGCGGTAACGCATTGTCACGGTGTCCTTCAATTCCGGTTTCTCGCCCAGCGTGTCGAAATCAATCGTCACGCAGAACGGCGTGCCGGCCTCGTCCTGGCGCGCGTAACGGCGGCCAATCGAACCGCCGTCGTCATAAAACACGTTCATCCACGGACGCAGCCGGTCGCGGACTTCCTGCGCCTTCTTCACCAGCTCGGGCTTGTTCTTGAGCAACGGCAGCACGGCCACCTTGATGGGCGCCACGCGCGGATGAAATTTCAATATCACCCGCGTTTCGGTTTTGCCCTTGTCGCCGGTTTCGGTGGCTTCGCTGTAAGCGTTGCAAATCAAGGCGAGGATTAGACGGTCCACACCCGCCGATGGTTCAATCACGTGCGGAATGTATTGGCCCTTCGCCAGGCCATCGGCGTCTTCCTTCGCCTCCATTTCCGCCTTTGCCGGCTCGACACCCATCTTCGTGAGATATTTCAGCCGCGCTTCGTAATAGCGCCTGGACAATTCAGCTTTCCTGGCCACGTCCAGTTTTCCCCAGGCAGCGCGGAGTTCCTCGTCGAACACGCCCATCGGTTTGCCGGAAAATCGTTCGTGCTGGCTTAAATCAAAATCGCTGCGGGCGGCGATGCCTTCGAGTTCCTGCGTGCCGAACGGGAATTTGAACAAAATATCCACGCAGGCTTTGGCGTAATGCGCGAGCTCCTCCGGCTTTTGCCAGTATTCCTCCAGCGTCGTGCGTGGCAGGCCGATATTTTCGTAAAATGCGATGCGCTCCTCGACCCAATACTTGTGCCACGCTTCCCAACCCCAATCGGAGTTCGGAGTTCGGAGTTCGGAGTTCGGAGTGAGCTCGCCAGCCTTTGTCACGCGGCCGGCGATGGCTTCCACGACTTCATCCGGTTTGATAAAAAATTCCAGTTCCATCTGCTCGAACTCGCGCGAGCGGAAGGTGAAATTGCGCGGCGTGACCTCGTTGCGGAACGCCTTGCCGACCTGCGCGATGCCGAACGGCACTTTCTGCCGGGACGTTTCCAAAACATTCTTGAACTGGGCGAAAATCGCCTGCGCGGTTTCGGGGCGAAGGTAAGCAATGGCTGACTCGTCCTGCACCGGACCGACGTAAGTCTGGAACATCAGGTTGAAAGCACGCGGCGCAGTCTTTTCGCCGTGACATTCGGAAACCATTTTGCCCGGCTTTTGGGGGCAGGGAATTTCGTTCGTCTGATCGGCCCGAAAGCGGCCCTTGCACGTTTTGCAGTCAATCATCGGATCACTGAACGTATCCACATGGCCGCTGGCCTTCCAGATTTGCGGCGACATGATGATGGTGGCTTCGAGGCCGGCCACATCGTCGCGCTGACGGGTCATGGTGTTCCACCAGAGTTCCTTGACGTTGCGCTTGAGTTCCGCGCCCAGCGGGCCGTAGTCCCAAAACCCGTTGATGCCGCCGTATATCTCGGAGGATTGATAAATGAACCCTCGCCGCTTGCACAGCGACACGATTTTTTCCATCAATGGATTGTCTTTTGGCTCGGCCACAGTCGCATAGTGTTTGCGATGCGCGCCGTCCTGTCAAGGTGACGCGCGCGGCGATGTGAATAAGATGTTGAAACATCGTGAGTAAGATTTTGCCCTTTGGCATTGTGAAACCCGGCCGTGAACTTGAAGATTTGCCCGCCTTCCTGACCTTCTCTCAAAAGCAATGGAACCGGCACATGAGGGGCGTCAAAGAGTTTGGACGCCCCTTTTTAACCTTTGTCTGCGAATTTTTCAGAACCCTTGGCGCAAGACGGCGCACCTCAAAACGCGTGGCCTTCACGCGCGATGCGTGAAAATCTCACGCATGGCGCGCAACAAAATTTCCGCCCGCATCGTTTTCATTGGGTTTTTTTCAAAAAAATCAGTTGGCATCGGCGGTGCTAAGGTGATTGTCGGAATGTGTGCTGACAGCGGGTGTGCTTCTGTGAAGCCTGCCAACTGTCACCTGAACCAAAAACCAAAATCCGTCAACTTATGAAAAGCATCTTTAGACACAAAAAGGCCTTCACGCTTATCGAACTGCTCGTCGTGATCGCCATCATCGCCATCCTGGCGGCCATGTTGCTGCCGGCGCTGGCTGCCGCCAAACGCAAGGCACAACGCATCAACTGCGTGAACAACATTCACCAGATGAACCTCGCCTTCAAAACCTGGGAAGGTGATAACGGCGACCGCTTCCCCATGGCGGTAAGCACGGCCAAAGGCGGCGCGCTGGAAGATATCCAAAGTGCTTCACAGACCGGCGCCTACCCCGCTAGCGGCATTACCAACGTTTTTTGCGTGATGTCGAATGAATTAAGCACGCCCAAGATTCTGTATTGCACCTCTGACACCGCCGCCGGTCGCGGGGTCGCCACGAACTTTCCACAATTGGGTATAACCTCCAACCCCGGTGTATCCACTCAAGGCACAAACTGCATCAGCTATTTCGTCTGTGGCGATGCGGCCGACACGTATCCGCAAATGATTTTGGATGGCGACCGCAATCTTGGAACCGCCTCCACTACCGGCACTTACGCCACTGCAATAACTATGACCGGCGGCCAGAATTGGCCGGGGACGTTGAGCAAGCCATGGGCCTGGTCGGGAAACGATATGCATCTGAAGGTCGGCAACATTGGCATGGCTGACGGGAGTGTTCAGCAGACGACGCCTTCCTCCTTGTGGGCCGCCATGTTGAATGCCACGAACGGCGCCCCTTTTACAAACCCGTACTATAACTTCCCGAACTAAAAGGGACGTTGAATTTTCAGTAAAAACAGAACCAAGGCATCCGCAAGGATGCCTTGGTTTGTTTTTAACGGGAGAAGCCCTTCCAATCAGAGGTTGCAACCGGAAACATCAGCGCCATCTTCGGCGCTGGATTATGAAATCATGGAGGCATGGATTCTTCAAAAACCAGCTCGGGGCGGCGGCGTTGGACTTCTGAACAGCGGCAACGATTACCGGGGCGTTTCCACGAAAGTCAATTGACCCAACGAGACTTTGTCACTCGTCACGGCGTCGGATTGTCCACCCTGAGCAAATGGTTGCGATGTGAGTGCAAACCAACTTCACCGCCAGTGAAGTTTAAGGACTTGGGCTGCCCAATACACCGTTGCGCCAGGCCAAGATCCAAGAGTTCGCGCCAGCGGCTTGGGCCACGATCAAAGCGAAGGAGCAAGCGGTCGCTCAGGCAGCTTGAGCAAACCGGCTACTTGTCAGCCTCTCCGCGCTCAACTCCTGTGCCTTGCCAATCGCATTCGCCGGGTGTTTTTCCTCAAACGCCTTCGAGTTCGGCCAGCGAAGCCGTTCGACCTGCTGCCAGTAATCTATGCCGGTGCGCTTGAGTTGCACGTCACCCAACTTGAGGCCGATCGGCTCGATGAGGTGCAGCGCCGTTTTCGTGGCGCGCAGAACTACACCACATTGCCCGTGTTCGGCGGAAATTCCGGTTCGACCAAAACAATGTGCATAGCGGATCAATCATCCACCTTGTAAACGAAAATACTGTAGCCGATCGTAGCAAAGGGTTGGCGCCCCTTCAGCCACGCAAAGAGGTTTCTATCATCGAGGTAAACTCCTTGCAGATTGGTCGCGCTGATTGCTACCCAGCCCTTCGGTGGCTGTTCGCGGTTTTCAGGATCCGGATTGCGCAGGAAAACGCTGGGCAGCCAGTCATAAGCTATACCGTATCGTTCCGGGGAATCAGTCCCGAAGTAACTGAAATGGATTCGCGGGATGCCGTTTTTCTGCATGAAACGTTTGAGTCCTTTCAGGTCCTGTCCCCAATCCAAGTTGGAATCCACCAGGCACTTGTAACCGTTCTTCGGGCCGCCCACGAATTCGTTGAAATACGCGAGGTAATGAGGATGAATGATGGAGGAAGCGCCTACGTACCACGCCAGCAGGGCCACGTAAACACCGGTCAGGAGCCTTTTTGACAAAAGGAAGGGCGCCGTGCTGCTGGCAAAAACGAAAAGAAACGGGTAAACGGGGAGTATATACCGCAGTCCGATGGATGCGTGGTTCACGCTAAAAAAACAGACCACGGTGGCCACCGGCACGAGTAAAAACATCTCATTCAGCAACAGGCCTTGCCGCCACCGTCCGGCAAACAAAACCAGCGCTATGGCCAATAAGATGATCGTCGCAATCGGTGTTTTGATGAGAAACGCGACGATCAGATAATACCACCATCCGTGATTCGAGTATTGTCCGAAGAAAAAAACCGATTCCCCGGCGTTCGCATGCTCCCGTTGGAAGGTAATGCCGGCGAAGTAGGGGCCCAGGTTCATTCCATATCCCACCAGCAGGATCGCCAAGCCTGTTGCCCCGAAGATGAAGCCGCGGGAGACACTGAGAGGCTTTCGCCTCACCGCCCACAGGGCGATCAGCGCAAAACACATCGGGATCAGCAGGATGCCCGTGAATTTGGAAAGCAATGACAGGCCGAAGCAGATTCCGCCAAGGATCGCGTTGCTGATTCGATTGCTCCTCGAAGAGACGCCACAAGTAGTACACGGTCATAAACATGAACGTGGTCAGGACGATGTCTGGCGTGATCAAACAGGTATTGGCAAGAATATTGGGAGAAAACGAGTACATTATGGCTGCCAGGATGGCACTTGCTTTTCCGTAAGCTGCATGACTCCAGGAATACACGAACCAACCCAGCAACACCCCCGTCAACACCATCATGAAGCGACACCAGTTTAGTAATCGGTCCCCCTGGTTCGCCGGGCTCGATAGAAGTTTCTGTCCGCGATTGAAGTCAGCAAGCCCAAGGTATTTAGGATCGGTCGCGCGGGTATAATCGCTCTCCCAGACTCCTTGATCCGTGTCGAAAAAGAAAAACGGGAGGCTTTGGAGGTAAAAGGGGAGTGGCGGGTGAAGAATGGAGCCGGGCACATCCCATCGGTGATTTTGCAGAAGATATTTCCCCAAGCCGAGATAATGCGTTTCGTCCCATGTTGCCGACTCCTGAACCATGCTTGTGACAGCCTTGACTACGAAGAGAATCAGACACACGGCGACGGCAATCTGCGGCAAAATTTCTCTCTTTCGGACACGCTTGTCGACGTTATTGGTAGCACGCGGCGATAACCCATTCATCCGGCGGGATTAACAGGAAAAAGCGTGACCGTCTAGGGAAAATCCGGCGCGTCGCTCCATCGCGTCTCAACGATGCTGTTTCCCGTAAAACCCCTTCCACAAAACCAGTCCGTGCGCCGGGGTGATCATGCCGGCCAAGCGCCGGCCCCTGGCAGCGGAGCCAGGATTCCACGGTCACTCGCCACAGCGTAGCGACTCGACGGTGATCAACCTTCGGCATGCTTCCGATCATCCGCCCAAACTCTTCGAGCAGCAATCGGAAAATGATTTGGCGTTGGCGCAAGGTCCAACGCAGCCGTTGTGCGTTGTCATGGAAGACGGCGCAGGCGGTGCGGCCTTTGAGGTAGTACCGGGGGCGGCCGGGTTGAGCGCCCGGCCGATTTATGAGGATTTGCTCGGCGACCACGAATTCGCCGGCAGTTATCAGGCGGTCAAACGATTTGTACTTGAGGGAATTTTGAAAGCACCATGGTTTAATTTGCGAAATTGGCTGTGCACCCGATGATCCGGACAAGATGAAGATCGCGTTGCGAATGAGGCCGGAACCCTATCAACTGTCGGGTGACATCTCTAAAAGATATTTGTTCAATGTAAATGGAATGGAATGCCTGCTTGATAGAGCTTCATCTGTGATCGAATGGCATTGGCCAGTGCGGTGCTGGACTGCGTCTCGGCCACTTGCAGAGCGCGCTGCGCGGTTGCCACCGCTTCGGGAAATCGCCCAGCCTCGGCGTAAGCGGCGGCCAAAGTGCCAAGAACGACCGAATTTCCATCACCCGTAAGCTGATTGGCCCGCTGGGCCAGTTCCACCGCTTGGTTGCCATTGCGCAGCGAAGCCTGCGGACAGGTTGCAAGTACCCAGGCCAGGTTTTTCTGGACTTCCACGTTATCGGGTGTGATTTGCAGCGCCTTTTGGTAATGAACAATCGCTTCGTCCACCTTGCCCTTTTGGAGCAGCGCGTTGCCGAGGTTGTTGTGGGCTTCTGAGTTCTCGGGTTGATTTGCAGCGCCTTTTGGTAATGAACAATCGCTTCGTCCACCTTGCCCTTTTGGAATAGAGCATTGCCGAGGTTGATGTGAGCTTTCACGCTTTTGGGTTCAATTTGCAACGCCGTTTGGTACTGGGTGATCGCTTCGTCCACATCGCCCTTTTGGAGCAGAGCGTTGCCGAGATTGTAACGGGCATCCGCGTAGTCGGGTTTGATTTGCAGCGCCTTTTGAAATTGAGTGATTGCTTCGTCCACATCGCCCTTTTGGAGCAGCGCGTTGCCGAGGTTGTTGTGGGCTTCTGAGTTCTTGGGTTCGATTTGCAGATCCCTTTGGTACTGGGTGATCGCTTCGTCTACACTGCCCTTTTGGAGCAGCGCGTTGCCGAGGTTGTAGCAAGCATCCGCGTAGTCGGGTTTGATTTGCAGCGCCTTTTGAAATTGGGTGATCGCTTCGTCTACCCTGCCCTTTTGGAGCAGCGCGTTGCCGAGGTTGTAGGAGGCATCCGCGTAGTCGGGTTTGATTTGCAGCGCCTTTTGAAATTGGGTGATCGCTTCGTCCACCCTGCCCCTTCGGAGCAGAGCGTTGCCGAGGTTGTTGTGGGCTTCTGAGTTCTCGGGTTCGATTTGCAACGCCCTTTTGTAATAGGGGATCGCTTCGTCCACATTGCCCTTTTGGAGCAGAGCGTTGCCGAGGACGATGTGAGCTTTCACGTCGTTGGGTTCGATTTGCAGAGCCCTTTGGTAATGGGGGATCGCTTCGTCCACCTTGCCCGTTTGGCACAGAGCGTTGCCGAGGTAGATTTCGCCAACAATGTTGCCAGACGTGCAGGCAAGCGTGTGCGTCCATAATGTTTCGTCGTTCCGCCAATAAGAGGCCTGAGTATCCGCGCAGCAAATCAAAGCCGCCAGAATGACTGTGGAAAGGCCGCCCAGCATCACGCGGCGGTGACGCCAGCCAGCACACAAATCAGCCGCCGCCCAAGTCAACAACAGATACAAGCCGATCTGCGGCAGATAGGTGTAGCGATCCGCATGGGCGTAGTAGGATATCTGCACAATCCCGATCACCGGGATCATCATCCCCAGATACCAGAGCCAGCCGACCACGAGGCAGGGATGCGTCTGGCGAAAGGCCCATACCACTCCGGATATGACCAGCAGCAACCCGAGTGCCCCGGCCACTTGCCAGAGCGGCAGATAGTTTACCGGGTTGGGATAAACACACGCCAGTCCCGCTGGATGGATCATCTGCCAAAGGTAGGTGACGTAGGACACCACGGCGTTTTCCATCCGCAGCCCGAAAGATAGACTGTCGCCAGCGGACACTTTTTCCGGAACCAGGGCCGTCGCCACGCACGATCCGATCGTCAGCACAAACAGCGGGATTTTCTCGGCCACCCGCCGCAGCAAAACCTGGGGGGAGAAGCTTGAAAAACGGCCCAGCGGCCAGTAATCCAGCAGCAGGAGGACGAAGGGTGTCGTCACCAGCATGTTCTTGGATAGCAGTCCCAGGGCGAAGAACACCACCACGGTGCCATAACGGATTATCGAGGGCGGGCGGCGCACATAGCGGACGTAGGCCCCGAGCGTCAGCATAAAAAAAAACGCGCTCAAAACGTCCTTGCGCTCGGCAACCCATGCCACCGACTCCACCCGCAATGGATGGATCGCAAACACCGCCGCGACAAACGCGCTGCGCCACAGGAACCCCGTCATCCGGCGCAGCACGAGAAAGAGCAGGATCGTCGTTGCCGTGTGGAGGAGGATATTGGTGAGATGATGGCCGCCGGGATTCAATCCATAAAATTGGCAGTCGAGCATGTGGGAGAGCCAGGTCAGCGGGTGCCAGTGGCCGATGTTGCCATAAGTCAGCGCCCAGCAAAATCCCTCCCAAGTCAGACCCTTTTGAACAACAGGGTTTACGTACACATACAGGTTGTCATCGTAGTTGACAAACCCATGATGGAGCGTCTGGCCGAAGACCAACCATATCGCTGCCGCCAGAAAAATGCAGACGCCGGGGACCGTCCAGCGATCACTCAAACCAGCCGGACGGCATTCGGAATCCGGCGGGCGCGAGTCTGCTCCTCCCGGCCTTTCACCGGCTGGCGAAACGGGCGCAGTCGAATGCACGGCGGCGGCTTTTTGCGGCCCGGCATTTTCCTTTGATCTTAGCTTCATGGGGTTGAATACATGCTTAAGGAAACCCGCGCAGTGTGACGAGCAAAAAGGGGCACTCCAGGCCAAGCTTAGATTTTTCCTGTCCCTGTGCTTGAGCTTTTCCACACTTTCGGTCCAACGCCGGCGACTTAATCCAACTTCTGAAGAATGCAAGCCGACATGGTTTCATAACCCGGCGCGAGAAGACAGACGTGGCCGTTCAGACGCATGCTTTATTTCTCACTTTTTTAAAAGCCGCTGCCGGGCGAAGAATTTTTGCAGCAACGCGCGGCATTCCGCCTCACGCACGCCGCCCATGATTTCACAACGGTGATTCAAGGCCGGGCACTGGAGCAGATTCATCGCGCTGCCGGCTGCGCCACCCTTTGGATCGCTGGCGCCGAACACTACCCGCGCCACCCGTGTGTGCACGATGGCGCCGGCACACATCGGACACGGCTCCTTCGTCGCGTAAAGCACGCAATCGATCAGCCGCCAGTCGCCCACGATTTCCTCCGCCTGCGTAAGCGCGAGCATCTCGGCGTGGGCGGTGGCGTCTTTGAGCAATTCCACCTGATTGAACGCCCGCGCGATGATTCTTCCTGCACGGACGATCACTGCGCCGACCGGCACCTCCCCCGCTTCGCGGGCTTTGGCAGCCTGGCGCAGCGCGTACCCCATGAAAAAGCCATCGCTGTGCAAATCAATGATCGGTTCATCCATAAAATCAGTCGCGGCTCGTCACTTCTTCCAGTGTCCAATCATTCCGCCCGTCGGGATGACAATGGCAGTGCGCCGCGAAAAACCCGCCGCGGAATTGCCAGAACCACGGCCAGATTTGTTCACGGTCGGTTTGCGGAATTTTCAGGCCGGCCAATGCCGAGCGCGGGAAAAATTGAAAGGTTCCCTCGGAATGTGCCGGCGGCAACGACTTCAATTTCATCTTCACTTCAAACAAAAACATCAGCCAATGCGTCCGCCCTTGATAACCGTGTTCGCTGACCATGCCGGTCAGGTGCAGATCCGGCGGCCGGATTTTGACGCCGAGTTCCTCCGCGGCTTCGCGGCAGGCGCAAGTGTAGGGCGATTCGCCAACGTCCATTTTCAGTTTGCCGCCGCACGGGCTCCAAAAACCGCGGTTCGGCTCCCGCGCGCGTTCGAGCAGCAGCACTTCGGCGCAATCGCTGAAGCAGTAAAGCAACGTGGCGATTTTGTAGGGCAATGCCATGCGCAAAATTTCAAATGTCAAACGGCGAATGTCCAGTGCAGAAACGGGTGCAAACAAGCACGGTATCTGCGCGACCGTCTAAACCTGTGGTTTGCGCCGCCAGACCCAGGCTGTTCCGCAGGCAAGCATTGCCGTCAACGATAAAAGTACACCCCTGCGGAACATGGTGTCTTCGTATATCAGGCGCACCTGATGTTTGCCCGGCGGGACCTCGAGCGCTTGATAGGCGTAATTCGCCCGCCATAACTGCGCAGGCTTGCCGTCCACATACGCATGCCACGGATGATAGAAAGCCTGTGCCACCACAACCATGGCTGGCGCGTCCGCCTCGACTTTAATATCCAAACTTTGGGGCAAGAACTGCGACGACACAATCCTGGCCTTTGCCTGATCGCTCGCACGGACATGGCCGCGTGCTTCCAAGGGCAGATACACCGTGCGCAGCGGTTCAAAGTTGTCGCTGATCAGGGCATTCAGTGTTTCCGCGTCACTGACAAATTCAGGTTTTTGGCCCGTGGTGATCATCGGAAGAAAAGATTCCCGGAATACCCATTCCGCAGTATTGGTCGGATTGCTGGTATGCGAGATGCCGAGGAAATCCTTTAATCGCGAACACTCATTCGTGGTTAAATACATGGTTCGGAACACATCGAGGGACTCCTTCAAGTCCAGGGGATAGTGGCCTTCAAACGTGGGAATATGATCCAGGAGATTAAAATCCTGGGACAGCGACAGTCGGCGCCTGTAGGCATCAACGACCGGATCAGCAAGTTCGGTTAAGAATATCTGCTTGTATGAAGCCTTGCTCTGCATAGCGCGCGAAACACCAGCTTGGAGTTGGTCGTCCCATTTGAAGAACCGCCGGATGAGATTTGGTTCGTAAACGGAGCATCTGACCGTGGGATTCAAATTGGAAGCATTGGTGAAAACATCAAACCAAAGCAGAACGATAAAACCCGTCTGCCAGAGACGCTGCCGTTTCAAATCCGGGTCCCGGCGCATTAGTGCGATACCACCCACCAGCAGCAGCAGGAACAAAGCGCGAACCAAGGCATTCCATGCTGTCGTGGTGAGGTCATCCCCCGGCTGCGGATATTTCCAGGCGAGCCAGAGAATTACCGCCATCAAACCTGTTAAACCCAGCACGAGACACTTTGTCCTCTTCCATTCCCGCGGCCAGCTTCCGGTTGGCAACCCCTGCAACCAGCTCAACCCATAGGCGGCAAGCAGCGGAATGACAAAGGTCGCGAGCACCAGAAACTTGATGGGGAATCGTATGAACCCGATTAGCGGGAGCAAGCGCTTGAACCACTCGTACACCAACCCGCAGTTGCCCAGGGCCATGAGCAGGCTGAATACAGCCAACGCGGTCAAGAGCCAGACGCGTGGATTACGTCCCCGCCAGACTGCCAGCAGTGCCAACATCACGGCACCCACACCCAAATACCAGGAACCGAGCCAAGTCAGGCCGGGTTGAATTAACATACCTTGAGGATTGCGTGAACAATGGAAGACAGGGACCAGATAATTGGCCCAACCTGTGAGCGGCATTGCCCCCGATTCTGCGTGGCCGTAATTGAGGTTGCCATAGTTGAGGTTGCGTTGTGAATGGGCCAGCAAATCCAGGAATGGCAGCAGTTGTGCCGCAGCCAAACCAACGGCCAGACAGCCAACACCCAGTGTTCGCACGATTATTTTCCCTCGAGGAATCTCGCCCTTAAAAAGCTCCAGCACCCACAGCACACCGAGCAGAAGCCACGTTTGAAAAATCACCTCCGCTCCGCCTGAAAACAATTGCATCGCACTCGCGAAGGCCGCCGCAATGATGTACCGCCCCCCCTCGCGCCAAGCCCGTTCAACGGCCAGCACCACCCACGGCATCCAAGCCAGGGCGACGATGATGTGGGGCCATATCAGCCCATACCACGTCAGCCCATTGAACGAGAATATCGCTCCGGCCACGGCACCCGCCAGGCGATTCCCTATCCAGCGGTATGCCAGAAAATACATGCCGATGCCGGCCAGGAAAAGGTGCAGCAGACAAAACATCCCAAACGACCAAGGCAGAGGAAGGAGACAGTATAACAGCGACAACGGATAGAGTGTCAGCGTGTTCCACTGTGCCAGAAACGGGATGCCGCCACTGTTGAGCGGGTTCCACAAGGGGACCTCCCCGTGCCAGAAGGACTCGCGATGATAAAACGCGACGGGATAGGCAAACTGCCCGGCATCCAAATAGACAAAAGTTTCTAACCCGGCCACGACTTGGGGAAAGCACGCGACAATCAGCAGGCCAAGCAACGCGGCAAAACGCCATGGCGTAAACCAATCATCCGCACTCTTTCCCGCGAGGACTGGCGTTCCCGGCTGTGTTGAAAACATTCACTGCCAATTTATCAAACCCAGGCTTTGACCCAAACACAATTTTGACGCTGGAACCACCGTAGAAACAACGAATCACAAAATTCCATTGTCACCGCGCGTCAAATTGATAGCATGCCCGCCCTTGTTTCGATGGCAGGCAAAAATAACGCATGAAAACTTATGACATTGCTGTAATTGGCGGCGATGGGACGGGACCGGAAGTGACCCGCGAGGCACTCAAGGTTTCCGCAGCGGCCGCCAAAAAATTCGGGTTCAAACTCAACTGGCATCACTACGATTTCGGCGGGGACCGTTATCTGAAAACGGGCGAAGTGCTGCCCGACAGCGCCGTGGACGAACTGCGCAAGTTCAAGGTGATTTTCCTGGGCGCCGTGGGCCATCCGCAGGTCAAGCCGGGCATCCTGGAAAAAGGCATTCTGCTGCGCCTTCGTTTCGAGCTGGAGCAATACATCAACCTTCGCCCCGTGAAACTTTATCGCGCCGTTGACTGCCCGCTCAAGGACAAGGGGCCGGAGCACATTGATTTTGTCGTCGTGCGCGAGAACAACGAGGGGATTTACACCGGCTCGGGCGGGTTTGTGTTCAAGGGCACACCGCATGAAGTTGCGATCCAGGAATCGGTGAACACGCGCCGCGGCGTGGACCGCTGTTTGAAATACGCCTTTGAACTGGCGAAGAAACAGCGCGCCGGCAAGCCGTGGAGGGGCCTCAAGCCGGAAGACATCAAACTGGGTAAAGCCGCGCAACTGACCCTTTGCGGCAAGACGAACGTGCTCACGTTCGCCTTCGATTTGTGGGAACGCGCCTTCCATGAACTCGGCGCGAAATATCCGTCGGTGAAACGCGATTACGCGCACGTGGACGCCACCTGCATGTGGTTCATCAAAAACCCGGAATGGTTCGACGTGATTGTCACCGACAACATGTTCGGCGACATCATCACCGACCTCGCGGCGATGATTCAGGGCGGTCTGGGCGTGGCTGCGGGCGGCAATATTAATCCCGAGGGCACCAGCATGTTCGAGCCGATGGGCGGCAGCGCGCCCAAATACACCGGCCTGAACGTCATCAATCCCATTGCGGCCATCAACGCCGCCGGCATGATGCTCGATTTCCTCGGTGAAGCCAAAGCGGGCGCGGCGGTTGAAAGCGCCGTCGTAAAGATCATCAACACGAAGATCAAATCGCTCGCTGCCGGCAAGATGGGTTATGGCACACGCGAAGTGGGTGATTTGGTGGCGGCTGCGATTTGAGGGCGGGCACAGCGGATGAAAAGTCTGACCGAACATCTGTGGTTTGAAACGCCGCATCGGCGCGATTATCTCAACATCACAGACAAGGTCGAAGAGCTGGTCCGCAAAAGCGGCGTGCAGGAAGGGCTTTGCCTCGTCAACGCCATGCACATTACTGCCAGCGTTTATATCAACGACGCCGAGGACGGCTTGATCCGCGATTACGATGTGTGGCTGGAAAAACTTGCGCCGCACGAACCCACATCGCAATACCAGCACAATCGCACTGGCGAAGACAACGCCGACGCGCACCTGAAACGCCAGGTCATGGGGCGCGAGGTCGTGGTGGCCATTACGAAAGGCAAATTGGATCTTGGCCCGTGGGAGCAGATTTTCTACGGCGAATTTGACGGCTGCCGCCGCAAGCGCGTGCTGGTGAAAATCATCGGGGAATGATGAGTACGGTTATTTTTCGGCTGGCCGGCGATTGGCCCTTCAAAGTGGACGACGCGATGGCGGCGGAGATTTAATCAGTTTACATCTTCGCCCGCAAAAAAAGGCGGCCAGCGCTGGCTGCCCTAGGGAGCGGTGGTAACATTGCGGTTGGGATTCCACCAAATGTCGGAATTCATAAGTTCTACGCGGCCCCCCGCGGGGTTGTATACATAACTGTATTTGAAATACTGCGAGTGACCGTCCAAAAACGCAAGGTTGCCGCCATTGCTGTGGCGTTGGACGAAGTAAGTCCACCGGCAGGCTGGAAAAGTACCCATTTGCGGCTGGCTCGATCCCGTAAAATTTTCCAAAGTGGGACTAAAACAAAATTCAGTCATCATAACCACCGCATCAGGATTGCGAATTGAGGTCAGTTTGGGCATGGCTGGCCACGGCCAACTGTTGCCAAGGACCCCGTTGTTAATGGATGACCACAGCTTGAGATCAAGATTCATCACATAGCTGAAAAAGCCGAACTGCCCTCCGGCAAGAAACAGGCTGTTGTCTGCCGGGACGGTTTGAATGGATGGACACATCCAGACTGTCCCAATGCCATTGCCGGGGAAAGGATATTTCTTCGGATAGTTATTTCCAAGTTGCAAGTAGTAGGATTGCAACGTTGCCGTCCCCATCGCCGGTGGCAAGGCATTGAACCAGGCATTGGGGTCGTTGGGACTGCCTTGCCAGCCCGGGGCGGTGGTGCTGGTGTTGCCGGTATAGGAAGAATACGATGCGTTTGCCTGATCTGTGCCATCTCTCGGAATGCTGTCGGCGGCATCCGCAGCATAGGTTTGAAGCGCAACCCCCCATTGACGCAAATTGGAAAGGCACGCAATCTTTTGTGCCCTCGCTTTGGCGGCGGCCAGCGCCGGCAGCAAAATCGCCGCCAGAACGGCGATGATGGCGATGACCACGAGCAATTCAATCAGGGTAAAAGCCTTTGGCAATGGCTTTGAGAATGGTGGCCGTTTCATAATTTTTGAATCTCTGAACCCAATCAACCGGCTCGCATAAGCTCTCTAATTCCTAAGCTGGAGTATACTCATTTGCGTGGAAGCAGTCAACGGCTGTGAATAAGTTTTTTTAGCCATTCTTCGTTACATTTCGATGACCGTTTCCGGATTTCTGCCTTTGCCATTGAAAAAATACCGGTCCGCCGCATGATGCTGACGCCATGCGGAAGCGCGATCCACAATTCCACAACCGATGCCTGATTTACAGCGGGCTGGCGCTGGTCACGCTGGCGGTGTATCTGCCGGCGCTGCACCATGGTTTTCTTGATTATGATGACCAGCAATATGTGACGGACAACCCCCGCGTGCAGGGGGGATTGACATGGACCGGTTTGGTCTGGGCATTCGGTTTTTACGCCGGCAACTGGCATCCGCTGGCCTGGCTGTCGCACATGGCCGACTGCCAGCTCTACGGCGCAAGGGCCGGCGGCCATCACCTGACCAATGTCCTGCTGCACGTCGCCAGCACGCTGCTCTTGTTTTCAGTTTTGAACCGGATGATGGGCCTTCGCCGTAACGATCCGCAACCGCCGGGCGACTCTCCATCACGGAAGGCAGGCGGGCCAGCCAACGCAACTATAACGGCTACGGTCCCACAGGCCGATGCGATGTGGCGCAGCGCCGCGGTGGCGGCGCTGTTTGCGTGGCATCCGCTCCACGTCGAATCCGTGGCCTGGGTGGCCGAGAGAAAAGACGTGCTCTGCGCCTTTTTCTGGATGCTTACGCTGTGGCTCTACGTCCGCCATGCCGCGCAGCCTTCCATCACCCGTTATCTTTTCGCGCTCGGATCCTTTGCCCTCTGCCTGATGGCAAAACCGATGGGAGTGACCCTGCCATTCGTGTTGCTGCTGCTGGATTACTGGCCGCTGAAACGATTTACGATTTACGATTTACGATTTACGATTTTTCGACTCGTTCGAGAAAAAATTCCTTTCCTGATTTTATCGCTCGCCGCCTGTGTGCTGACTTTGCGGGCGCAGGAAATTGCGATTGTCGCCACCGCCGGCCTGCCGGTTTCCGCGCGCGTCGCCCATGTGCTGGCCGCTTACAATCACTATCTGGTCGCGATGTTTGTCCCCCGGCATCTGGCCGTCTTTTATCCCTATCAAATCCATCTCCCAACCCTGACCATCGCGTGCGCCGTCATTGTGCCGGGGTTGATCACGTTTTTGGCGATAAAAAATTTACGGCGGCGGCCTTACCTCATGGTGGGCTGGCTGTGGTATCTCGGCACGCTCGCGCCGGTCATCGGGCTGGTGCAGGTCGGCGATCAAGCCTGGGCCGACCGCTATACTTACCTTCCGCTCATCGGCCTGTTTGTGGCCATTGTCTGGTTCGCCTCTGAAATCATCAAAAGCCGGATGGTTTTGGCGGGCCTGTCCGTCTGCGTCGCAGCGGGGTTGATCACGGCAACTTCCGTGCAATTGAGCTATTGGAAAGACAGCCGCACACTGTTTGAACACACCACCAGGGTCACGCAGCGGAATTACCTGGCCATCACCATTCTGGGCAGCCTGCTCGCCAAGGAACATAAATACGCTGAGGCAATGGCGTATTATCAGACGGCTTTGCGCTATCATCCGGATTTTCCCGAAGCCCATTTTTTCATGGGAGCCGCGCTGGATGAACAGGGCAAACTGGACGAGGCCATTGCCGAATATCAAAAAGCGCTGTGGTTCAAGCCCACGCAGGAGCAGACGCACATCTTCATGGGCATCGCCCTGGCCAAACAAAAAAAATATGACGAGGCAATGACGCATTACACCGCCGCGTTGAAGCTTAATCCCGATTCTGCTGTCGCCCAGAACAACCTCGCCCGCATCCTCCACACGCTGGGCCGGTTGGACGAGGCCATGGCACACTATAATGCAGCCCTGGAAATAGACCCCAAACTGGAACTGGCCCACAACAATCTCGGAATTTTGTTGCTCCAAAAAGGCAATCTCACGAATGGCACGGTCCAACTGCGAGAGGCCATGCGGTTGAACCCGACCAACTCGGAGACGCGGTTAAATCTGGCCTCTGCCTTGAATCAACAACAACAGTGGCAGGAAGCGGCGGAACTGTTTGGCAAAGTCGTGCGCGGCGATTTGCCCGATCCGAAGGCGCACTACGAATTCGCCGTGGCGCTCGCCCATTTGAAAAGGACGCGCGAGGCCATGAGCCAATACGCCGGCGCCCTCCTGATCCAGCCCGATTTCCCGGATGCCCTTGATGGCCTCGCCTGGATTTTGAGCACCGACGCCAATCCGGATTTTCGCAACGGGACGGAAGCGGTTAAAATGTCCGAGCGAGCCTGCGCCTTGACCGGCCGGCAAGACCCGTTAAAATTGAAAACGCTCGCCGCTGCTTATGCCGAAACCGGGAGGTTTGAAGAGGCCATCAACGCTGTGCGGACCGCGCAAGACCTGGCCACCAGAGCCAATCGTCAGGAACTGGTCAACGAGTGTTCGCTCATGCTGGAACATTTCCAGCGAGCCGAGCCATGGCGTGGTTTGTGATTCCCGTTGTTTCCTCTCTCCGGGTCGAGGGCCATCCTTCCATCGTATCCGCAGGCCCGGCAAAATCGGGAACGAACCGATGCGATTGGTCTTAAACCCTTTCTCCGGGATAAGCGGCATATTCTGAAAGGGCAAGGCAGCGCTACCGCGCGGGTTTATTGGTAGGGCCGAGCTGCCGCTCGGCCTGGCTGCGCGGCGGTGCAGCCCGTCCTCCGTAGCAGAGCTACTGCGGAGGGTGGACAGCACCGCCCTACCGTTGCACCGATCGTCTCCGAGAATCAGCATTTCGGAGAAATAAAAAGGGCGGCCATTGCTGGCCGCCCTTGAACGCCCTTCAATTTTCCGTCAATCCACTATTACATTATGATATAACCGGAAGAACGTCGGCGAACCAGACGTGCTGGTGGTGTAAGGGCTGCTGGCACCGTTGATGGTTGTCCAAGGCCCGCCAGCGCTGGGTGCAGATTGCAGGTTGAACATGGAACTGCTCCAAGTGAGTATGATGTTTCCACCCGAAACAGTCGCATTTAGCGGAATCGGCGATGCCGTCGTCACAATATCGGCGAAACGTGTGACGGCAACCTCCCAAGTCGCATTATCACCGTATAACACACCCGTGACGGTGTAGGCGTAAGTGGGCAGGGTCTGATTTGTCGTGTCCAGGTCCAAGTCGAAGAATTCAACATTGCATGTCTGCCCCATTGAATTGGTGACGGCAACCACATCGTTGGCGGTGGGTGAAATGGTCGTTCCAGCCCTGGCGCCGAAATAAACATCGGAAAGCTGTACCAGCGAGCCGCCGATGTTGGTGTTCACATAGTCCAAGCCATAGGCGCTGACAAAATTCATTGGAATGCTTATCGGCGTTGGCAACGGGGCGGTGTTGCCGGTGTCAACGAAAGAAGTATAGGGGTACGCATTATCGGCCGTGTCAGCATAAAGCTCAAAGCCGGTGCCGAATTGGGAAAGCACCCCGACGTAAACAACGACATCACCCTGCGCGGGCCGGAAAGTCGAGCCGCCCGTGACAAAGATGTTGATGCCGCCGGTGCCATCCTGCAAGTAGTAGGACGACGTATTGCCAGTAGTCAGGTTGGTAAAGGTGGTCACCGTGCCGGTAACCTGGAAAGGTTGCGTCACAGGGACGGTTGGCGCAAAAGTAACCGGGTCCTGCAGCGAGCGCAGGTAGGCAATTGAAACCACCGGTGCATTGTTAACCGTAAGCACGCCATTGGTGCTGACCACGCCCTTGGGATTGACATCATTGGTGACGCCAACACTGTAGTTAGCCGAACAGGCGGTCGTGACATTATCAAGCTCCAAGGTGGAAGAATTTGCACCAACAATATCCACACCGTTGGATTTCCACTGATAGGAAAGGTCGCCGGGACTGAGTACTGTGGTTGAAAAATCAACCGTCGATCCACTATAGACGGTCTGGCTGACAGGCTCGGTGAGGAATATCGGCGAATTTGTCCCAGCGCTAATCAACACTGTGGCTACTGAACTGGTGGCGGACAGCCCCCAGGGCGTAGTGGCAATCAAGGTGTAATTGCCGCTCTCGTTGGTTGACGCCGGAGAGATGGTAAGGACGTTCGCCGTGCTGCTGCCGCCTTGGCCGGCGGTAAAGTTGATGCCATTGGTCTGCCACTGGTAAGTCATGTTGGCCAACCCCTGGCCATTGGCCACCGCCGACAGGACGACTGTAGATCCGATAAAATTGGTCACGCCTACTGGTTGATAAACAATCGTGGGTGGTACGGCATTGGTGGTCCACACATTGGTCGCCGCCTCGGCAAAGGTGGTCGCCACGACAATGTTGGTTATGATGAAAGCTGCGTTGCCAAATGAACTGGGTTGCCGGAAGGCATAGCCATTCACCCCATATACGAGGGCTTTCCCCAAGCTGTCACCGGCGGTGTAATCCGGATCAACCGGAGCGGAGCCGCTTTGGAAGATATTGATGGGGTTGACCCAAATGGTGGCAGCTTGCAGTCCAGAAGGGGTCGGATCCAATTCCTCAACGACTTGATAAGCCGTATTCACCGCTAAATCCACTCCTCCCAGGCTTTTTGGCCATCCACCGTCTGGGCTGTTGGTTGACTGGCCATTATCGGTTACTCCGATCCGCCAAGTGTTCGGCACAACGGAGCCATTGGTGAAAGCCTGGACCCGGCCAAAATAACCATAACCATTGGCGTTTGTTGTGGCAATTCCTCCTCCGCCAGATCCATAATTTGTGTTGCTGTAGAAACTGGCGAAGTAGGTTCCCGGGCCATTGGGGAGTGCGGCTCCATTGCTGATGGCCGTGCTGCAAATCACCGTGAAACTGGCATAAAGCAACTGGGGAGCATCGTAGTTGGTGATGCCGTAGGTCGCCACCACATTATTCGTCGTTGTACCGTTGGTCGTCGCAAAGTAACGGCAGCAGTCATCCTGGCGGCTGATTTTGGATCCACCGGTGGCGCACACCTGCAAACTGGAGTTGACCACATACATGTCATCCGGGTTGCCGGTTCCACTTTCCCTGAGCCAAAGACCGAGAGACACAGAATTGGTGATGAAAGGAGTGTAGGTGGTGTTGGTAAAGGCCAGACTGCCATTGGGGTATTGAAAGGTGTCATTCCAAATCACAGTGGCGCGCGCGGACAGGGCGGCGAAAAATGAAAGGATGAAAACGGTGGTTATTAAGGTTGTTATTTTTTTCATAGGTTGTTGTTGTTTGAATGTTTTCTCTGGCTGGCTTGTTTCATTTGAGTATCGGCACCATTTTACGTTTGCAGTTCTGATTTTACACTAAACGCACCGGGCCTGCGTGACATTTGGGAAACAACTGAAGCACGTTTTGCCGCCCTCGCCAGGAATCAATATCCGGCAAAATTCCTCCCCGAATCGCCCTGCTGCTTTCGCGCTTCTTCTTCATGCTTCTGACGAAACCGAACCGCTTCCGTATTTGTTTATTCCGACGCAGATTACCATCCCTGTTTGCCGGCAGTTTTCGCATGAATTCCGGACGATGGCAAGCCTTTTTCCGCAAAGTTATTCACAATTTCCACGAAATTCACTAAATGGTGGCTTGTTCGACACGCCACTTGCGTTTCCGGGGGTGAAAACACGCTTTGAAACCAGCAAAACCCGCTTGGCGGCTTTCGGCAGAAAGCCGGGTGATGCATTCACCGCTAAGAGCGGCCGCAGCCGTCCCTGAATTTTCGCCTGTCCCGCGGATCAATCCGCGAGGCGATAGAATTTCTGCTGGACGTTTTTGGGTTCGGTATAGGGGCTGGCGGCACCGGGAATATTGGTGTAAATGCCGACGGCGCTGGGCGCGGATTGGAGGTTGAATGCGGCATTTGACCAGGTCAACACGACATCGGCGCCCGCCATTTGGATGTTCAGCAACGGCGCGGCCGGCGCGCCGGACACGAGGAAATTGTCCACGCGATCCGTCCCGCCGCTTCCAATAGAAGAACCGCCGTTTTCAGCCGTGCCATCCGCCACCGTCAGCCGGAAATAAACCACCGGCTGGTTAGCCAGCGAATTGGTCGCACTCAGGTCGAATGTAACAGTATAGGCCGACTGTTGTGAACCGGTGGAACTCCACACGCTGGTGCTCTTCCCGCTGCCTTCGTTGTTGGCCGAGGTACTATTGGTCAAGACAATGTAAGACAGGCCAACCGGCGTGAAGCTGACGCCATCGGTGCTGAACGAGAACCGGAAATCCCGCGGCCCGGTCGCGCTGCTGGTCTGGTCGTAGGCCACCGTCACATTTTGAAAACCAAGCGTGCCGACGGCAAACTGATAAAAATCGCCGGTCGCCCAAGCAGTGGAACTGAACGCGTGGGCCGACCCGTTGCCAACCGGCGTGCTGTAAGTCGCGCTGCCGGCGTGCCAACCGGCAGCCGTGCCGGAGCCGACTTCGGCAGCGATATTGGTGGTCCAGACACCAGCGCCGGGGGTTCCCGCCGGCAGGCTGGTTTCAAAGGTCCAGTTCGCAATCGTGTCGGCCCAAGCGATGGGCGATGCCAGCAACAGGGCGGCCAGACAGGTTAACAGGTGTTTTGAGTTCATCATGAGTTTTGGTTGGTTGTTCATTTAGGTTCTTTGGTTGTCGGTTTACCTGGGTTTGGGAAGCAAGGCGTGAAAGGGAGGCCAAAGCGAAGCGCGCGGGAGCGCCGGGGAATTGAAACCTGCCCCATGGTCCCGGAATCGGTTTCGCCGCTGACTAACACTTGCTAATCTAAAAAATAAGGTTATTTAGTTAAACTGCTTTTCGGCTTTTTGGCACGGATTCCCGGCGCTGGCAAGCATTTCCTGGAAAAGTTGTTCACAATTTTCACCGAAGGCATCGGGCGGTGATTGGTTTGATACACCACTTGCGTTTCCGGGGGCGAAGGCGCATTTTCCCCGGCGTAAAACAGGCATTTGAAATGAAAAAAACAATCTGGATTTCGCTCCTGACGCTGGCGGTGGCCGCCCGCGCCGCCGACACTGCCCCAACCAATTCACCCGCCGCCGGTACCAACGCGCCCGCAAAAAACGAGGCCGCCACGATTCCCGACGCCACGCACAAACCGGTTTTCACCACCAACACCGTTACCATTGCCGGCCAGCGCGTGACCTATGTGGCCGAGACAGGCATGTTGCCCATTCTAAAGCCCGACGGCACTTCGCGCGCATCGGTCTTTTATGTCGCCTACACCCGGCAGGACAAATCGGAAATCGGAAATCGGAAATCGGAAATGGAACAGCGGCCCGTCACGTTTTGTTTCAACGGCGGACCGGGTTCATCGTCCGTGTGGCTGCACCTCGGCGCGCTTGGCCCGCGCCGGGTGAAAATGAACGAGGATGGCACGCTGCCGCCGCCGCCGTTCGGGCTGGTGGACAACGCGTATTCGGTTTTGGACGCAAGCGATTTGGTGTTCATTGACCCGGTGGCCACGGGGTTCAGCCGCGTGACCAAGGACGAAAAGGCCGACCAGTTTTTCGGTGACTCGGCCGATCTGGATTCCGTCGGCGAATTCATCCGGCTCTGGACGACGCGGCATGAGCGCTGGCTCTCGCCGAAATATCTTTGCGGTGAAAGCTACGGCATGTTCCGCGCGGCGGGGCTGGCCGACCATTTGCGTTCGCGCTACGGAATGTATCTCAACGGCCTGATCCTGGTTTCCGGCGTTCTGGATTTTGCGACCATCTGGAACAACCCGGGCAATGACCTGCCCTATCCGCTCTATTTGCCGGCTTACACGGCGGCGGCGCACTTCCATGAAAAACTGCCGCCGGACTTGCAGATCCGACCTGCCCAGGGCGCTGGCTGAAGCGCGCGCCTTTGCCCGCGGCGAATACGCCTCCGCGCTGCAACAGGGCGACGCGCTCTCCGCCGACGAACATAAAAAAATCGTCGCCGAACTTGTGCGGCTCACCGGCTTGAAACCACAGGTCATTGAAGACAACCATTTGCGGATTGACGAGGGGGTGTTCCGCAAACAACTCCTGCACGATGAAGGTCTGATTCTTGGCGCTTACGACGCGCGCATCACCGGACGCGACGATAATCCCGCGTCACCTTATCCCGATTTCGACCCTTCCAGCGCGGCAACAACGGGGCCATTTTCGGCGGCGATAAACAGCTATGTCCGCAGTGAATTGAAATTCGAGGACGATTTGCCCTATGAAATCCTCGCCGGGGTGCAGCCGTGGAATTACGGCGTGCGCAACACCTACGCCAACGCGGAGCGACAAGCTCGCCTCCACGATGAACCAGAATCCTTACATGCGCATCCTCGTCCTGGGCGGGCGCTGCGATCTGGTCTGTCCCATTGACACGGTGCATTATGCGCTCGACCACATGCGCTTGACGCCGCCTACCGCACCAACATCACCTGCGCCGAATTCGACGCCGGCCACATGATGTATATCAACCTGCCGGACTTGAAAAAAATGCAGAAGGACCTGGAAAAGTTCCTGAAGCCGTAGAAATGAAATGACTAATTTCTAAACCCTAATGACCAGTGAATTTCCAAGTCCGAATGCCGGGAGCAAAGGCCGACTGGCATACGACTTGGAGGAACGGACGGCACTTTTGGGCGAGGCTATCGTCCGCTTTGCAAAGAAAATTTCCGGCAACCCGGTAAACATGCCATTGATTGGTCAGCTTGTTCGCGCTGGCACGAGCGTCGGCGCAAATTACTGTGAAGCGGACGATGCGGTTTCCAAGAAGGATTTCAAAAACAAAATCGGCACTTGCCGCAAAGAATCCCGCGAAACAAAGCTTTGGTTGCGAATGATTGCGGCTGCCGAACCAGAGACAAAAGCCGAAGCCCGCAAACTCTGGCAGGAAGTAAAAGAATTGCATCTCATTTTTGCAGCCATTTGGAGAAAGGCATGACGGGGAGCCGGGGTCCCAGATCCGAATGACTGGAGAATTGCCAATGACCAATCCTTGAATAAATTTTGGCTGCGTGTCCGTCTTTCTCCTGTCATTTGGGCTTCGCCATTCTTTAGACAATAGTTATTATGGTTTAGTCATTCGCCAACAGCGTCATTCATGAACCCGGATCAGCGTCTTGATGGCGTGATTGCCCGCGGCCATGGATTTGAATAGTTCCGGCAGTTGCGTCAACGGACATTCGCCGTCCACAAAATCCACCGCGCGTATCACGCCGGCTTCAATAAATTCCAACGCCCGCCGCATGGCCTGCGGCGTGTGATGAAAGCTGGCAAGCAGCGTGAGGTTGGAATAATGGATGAGCGTTGTGTCCAGCGTGATGCTCGTGCCGGATGGACAGCCGCCGAAAAAGTTCACCATGCCGCCCTTGCGCACGAGATGCACGGCGGCTTCCCAGGCGTCGGGGTGCCCCACCGCTTCAATCACCGTGTCGAAATGCGTCCTGGTCGCTGCGCGGATTTTCGCGGCCAATCCCCGGCCGTCACCGATGTCAATCGTCTGGTCCGCACCGAGGCGTTGCGCCGCTTCCAACCGCGCCGCGCGGCGACCGGCCACGGTCACATCGCAGCCGAGCTTTTTGACCAGCACGACGAACATCAAACCAATCGGCCCCGCGCCCAAAACCAAAACGCGCCGTCCCGCGCGCAAGTTTGTGTCTTCAACACCTTGGACGACACAGGCCAGCGGCTCGACGAGTGCGGCGTCCCGGAAATCGGTTTCCGGCCTGAGCCGCAGCAGGTTCTTTTGAACGAGCCGCGCAGGAACGACAACGGACTCTGCGTAAGCGCCGTTCAAAAAAAGCAAATCTTCGCAAAGGTTTTCCTGCCCGGCCCGGCAGTGAAAGCATTCGCCGCAGGGGGCGGAATTGGCCGCGGCCACGCGGTCGCCGATGCGCCACCCCAACTCCGGACTGCCATCTCCCAACTCCGAAATGACGCCGGCCAGTTCGTGGCCGAAGGCGGCGGGCGGCACAATCATTTTGGCGTGATAACCGCGTTTGAATACTTTCAAGTCCGTGCCGCAGGTGAGCGCGGCCTCGATGCGGATGCGGACTTCGCCCGGGTTGAGCGCGCGTGGCGCAATGTCTTCAATCTGAATGTGTTCTTTGCCGTGCAGGATGGCAGCTTTCACGCGCACAGCTTATGCGCAGGAAAGGACAAAACGAAGCAGAGTTTTTAATCAGGCAAAGCTAGTAAGCAATCCAGCTGGCGCGGATGACGCCCTTGGCTTGCGGCGTGAGCGGCGGCAGCCCGCCCTGCGCGACAAAATTCGTGTCGAAAGCCCAGTTGCGTTGAGGTGGATTGTAATAGTTGCCGGTGTTCAGCCAGGAATTTGTCGCATATTGGCTGGGGAACATGACCACAATGGAGCCGTTATACCACAGGGGGATACTACTGGACCAATTCTCCAGCAAACGGAGAAAATTCTCGAGCCCGCCACTGTAGATACCATTAGTTGATTGGACAATCCCTTCAACCATCGCGGCGTTGACCGTGGCGGTGGTCGGCGTGGGAAGCTTGCTGGTGGTGCCATCATTCCAACTGGGGGAAAGGATGGTGATGGAGTCGGCCATGAGCGCGGCAGGCCAGGTGTAGGTGGTGCTGTTTTTGCCGAGCGATGAGCCGAGGTTGTTCGACGCATTATAGGTGCCCCACACATACAACGGCATCGCCGTGGCAACCGTGAAGCCATAAGGGGCGGTTTGCGACGGTAATATTCCTCCATTGGCGACGCGCACGGCCGGGAGGTTCGTGCTGGTCAAGGGAACGGCGTTATAGATATAAATGGAGTCAATCGGATGGGATTTGTGGCTCGATAACTTGCATTGGGTGTTGTAGGAGATACCGTTATTGGTGGCCGCACTGTTGGTGAGCCAGATGTTGTATTTTGCAATGTCAATCTGGACGGCTTGAACGGTTTTCCCCTTGCCCGCAATCCCACTCCCACCATTCCAACCTTCGCGCCAGTCGTAGAAGATATCATTCGTCAAAAACGAATAGCCGGCATACAAAATGTTTGTATAACAGTTGATGTTGGTGGTCAGGGTTGTATATACCCAGTTGGTGAAAAAAATGCCGTTTGCGACCTTATTGTTCGTCATTATATAAAAATCATACGGTATCTGGGTCAGATAGGGGCTGTTTAACCCATCCTGATAATACAGAATCATGTTGGTACCTTTGGGCGTGAGGCTGCCCCAATTGGTGCCGTTGGGAAAATTGGTGAGATAGAGGTCGGCAGCGTTGGCGAGATAAAGCTGGCCGTTGGTCGTAAAGGCCCCCGCCGTGTTCATGGTATAGGGTGAAGGCGGCAGGTTGATAATCCCTTCAACGGTGGCGGGATTATTGTTGGTGCCAATCGGCATGGTTATATGGTCGTTGCCGGAGGTCGGCTGGCCGGCCAGTGAGTAAGTGGATGGGCCGGTGCCGGTATAACCAGTGCAAAAAGGATTGTTGGCGGTATTGGTGGCTATGCCGACGGCGGAAACCGTATTCTTGAGGGTGCAGACGCTTGACCCCGTCCAAATGCCGGCATTGGACCACACCGCGCCCACGATGGTCATGGTAGCACCGGGATCAATTTCCAAATTCAAATTATAAAAGATGGCAAATTGAAAGAGGGGGATGGAGGCGAATTGAATTGTCTCGGTGACGGTGGCCGGCACGTTGAAGCGTTGGCCAATCGGCGTGGCGGTGGCGGTAATGGTGACAGGTTGCACCAGACCGTACAGCCCAGCGTATTGCGAGTTCAGAGCCTGTGTGTTGGTGCTCCATGAACCCATGCTGACGGTGATCTGGTTCGTCACGCCGTTGGTGCCGCTATAGACATATTTGATGGGCCAGCTCGCCTGATCGGTCGTCAGTCCGGGAACAAACGTGGTGGCGTAATAGGTCGCGCTGTTCGAGAGAGTTTGGGCGACGTAGTCGTAATTCATTTGGGAAAGAACTTTTTCGGTGGCGGCTTCCGCGGCGGATTCGCTCATGTTGTACTGGTTGTTCCGCTGCGTCACGTAGGCATTGCTGGTGATCCAATGCATCACGCTAGCAAAGACGATCAGACAGACAACCAAAAAACACAGGATGATGATCAAGGCGTAACCTCCGCCATTCCGTCGTGTGGGGCTGGATAAAGTTTGCATAAACCTCCTTTGGACTTTCAGTTCCATGCGCGGCGGAAGACCCGTGTGCGCAGTTGGTAATAATCGTAAGCGTTGAGACCCACCCCGCCGACAAAGGCGATGGGGTATTCCCATTGCGAAAATTGCATCGTCACATCTATGAGCACACGGTTATCCAGAACTGCGTAATTCGATACAATGATGTTCTGCCAGCTCCTGGCATCGAAAACGATGTTGTTGGTAATGTACTTGGCCAGCGTGTTGGTGTAGGTGGTGACCCAATTAGTGCCGGCTGGCGCCGCCGTATTGGTTGCGTTGAATTGGACCAAGCAATTGGTCCCGGTGCTGGTGTCCAGATAGTAAATCGAATAGTAGTTCCCGTTCGTGGTGGGATAAATTATCAGCGCGTTGCCCTGCTGCGGCTGCGTGTTGGTAATGAGCTGGAAGGAAGTGCACTTGGGAGCGGAACAATTCCCGACATAAACCATTTTACCCTCCCGGATTTGGTCCCGGATTTGGTTCAGCGCCTTGCGGCCACCGGCGGTGGCCACCAGCTTGGTTGCCGCCAGCGTGTTGACGCGCAACCCGAAAATTTGAACGGCGATCATCACGCCGGTGAAGATAAACAGGAAGACCCCGGCCGTGATCACCAATTCCGCCAGGGTGAACCCACGAACGCTTCTCCAGCGCGGCCGGTTTTGAATATTTTTGAAAAGTTTCATTGGAGTTGGTCGGGAGCGCGCAGGGTGACCACGGTATTGGTGAATAATCGACCGGTCAGCCGGAAGGTCCACACAACTTGCGAGACGAGCAGCTTCAGCGGCGGGTTGGTTGAAACCTGCGTGGCAGTCATGTAATTCGTGACATTGATCAAGGCGCCAGTAGTCGGAATATCCAGTGTGTCAACCTGATTGGTTGAAAAAGCAGGCCCCAGCACGTCAGTGGTTCCCTGACCGCTGCCCGTAGAGAACTCCTCTGCGGACCATTGCGCCGAACGCATCTGTTCCATTCCCTGCGACGCATACGACATGGCCGCCAGCGACTGCGAACTCCATTCCGCCATACGGTTGGCCTCCACGTATCCGTAAATCATCCCTGCGGTTACCAGTCCGAAAATGAAGAACCCGATCATGACTTCGATCAACGTGAACGCGGCACATGCGACACGCGATTTGCATCCTGCGGCTTTGCCAAGGTGAACCACCATAGATTTTTGCGTCAAACTTCTCGTTCGCTGGAATCATAAGATAGCAGCCTGCATACCATTATGATGAGTTGGAATCGTTGTCGGATTGCAGGCCGACAAACAGCGCCATCGGTCTGCTGTCCTGAAAGTTGACAAATTTGTCTACAACCCGGACTCGGTGCCAGGGACAACGGCACCTTCAAAGTGCAGCGGACTTCCGCGCCGGGGCTTTGATGAAGTTCACCTCCCGCAAATAAATCGGCTCCAATTTTTCGCCAGCGACAAAGCCGTCCCGCCCGGCTGCGAGCCGGGCCAATGTCGCCGCACGGGGAAATATTGTCCGGCCACCGGGAAACCAGCGCGTCACTTCCGGGCCGATTAAAATTTCCCGCGCCTCGGCCCGTGATTGGATTTCCCCCACCGTCACAATCCGCAGCGGCCCTATGGCGTTCCAGCCGGTCGTTGAAATTTCATACGTTGCCAGATAAAATTCATTCCTCTGCGCGTCCACCATCACGTTCACGCGGCCGAAAATCCTTTCTGCCTGCGCCTGTGCCGCCAGACAGTCCACGCTGCTTACGCCGAGCAATTTCGCCCCGCGCGCCAGTTGCCAGCCCTGCGCCATTGAAAGTGCCGCGCGAACGCCCGTGTAAGAGCCGGGGCCGAGGCCGACTGCCAAAACTTCGATCTGCTCGCGCTCCAATTTGGCTTCGCGCAACGCAGTCTCAATCATACTGAACGCCTCCGTCGCGCCAGCTTGCCGGGACGAAGCCCTGACTTTTTGATCGGGGCGGAGCCCGGCGCCGGTTTCGATCACTTCGCCGAGCACACGACCCCTTCGCGCAGCCGCCACGCTCCGTTGCGGCGAGGAAAATTCAAGCGCCAAAATCGTCATACACAATTCGCCGTTCCGTTTCGCAGGCGATTTCAATTTTTACGCGAACAACCTTTTTCCCATCTTCCATCTTCCATCTTCCATCTTCCAGCCGTTCCGCCCATTCAATCACCGCCACGCCATCGGGCGACAAAAATTCCTCCAGACCGGCGGACAAAATCTGTTCGTGCGTTTCCAGCCGGTATAAATCCAGATGAAACAACCGCAGCCGCCCGCCGCCGTATTCGTTCACCAGCGTGAACGTTGGTGAATGCACGCGCGCTGCAATGCCAAGTCCGCGCGCCACGCCTTTCACCAGTTGCGTTTTGCCCGCACCGAGTTCGCCGGACAACGCAATGACCCAACCGCGTTGCGCCGAGCGTCCCCACGCCTCGCCGAGCGATTCCGTCTCTCCCGGACTATGTGAAATGAACGTAGCCATGCTCGTTGAGCGTGCGCGCCCCGTTTTTGTCACGAATCGTGACGCCGCCGCCGGCGACAATTTTCCCGATGCAACTTAATTTCAATTCCGGAAATTCTCTCTTCCAGGCATCGAGCAGCTTAACGGCGTCGCCGCCCGCAATCGTGAACAGCAATTCAAAATCCTCGCCGTCGGTCAGTGCGGCGGTAAAGGCCGGTTTGGCCCGGGCACTCGTCCGCGCCTGCAATTTTGCCGCGCGACTGACCGGCACCGCCGTTTTGAGCAGTTCCGCACCGACGCCACCCGCCTTCAAAATGTGCCGCAAATCGCCGGCCAGGCCGTCGCTCAAATCGATCATCGCGTGAATGGGAAAATGTTCCGCGAGCCACCGCGCCTCGGCCAATCGCGGCTCGAATTCCAAATGTTTGCCTGCCCGCGAACCGCCCAGTTCGCCGGTGACAAAAATCGCATCGCCCGCCTTCGCGCCGGAACGGAGGATTTGTTTCCCCCGCCTGACCGTGCCGAGCAGCGCAATGGAAATGAATATGCGGTCAGGGTTCGCCGTCGTTTCGCCGCCGACAATCGCCACGCCAAATGTTTCCGCCAGCGCACTCATACCGCCGTAAATTTTGCCAATGAACTCCGGCTCGAAGCGTTGTGGCAATCCGATGGTTACCAGCGCGGCGGTCGGTGTGCCGGCCATGGCCGCAAGGTCGCTCAGGCAGCGGGCGAGCGCCTTGCGTCCGATTTTTTCCGGCGGCGTGTCTTTGGTGAAATGAATGCCCTCAACCACCGCGTCGGCTTTGAACAGCAGCCATTTGTCCGGCACCCCAAAATCCAGCACGGCGCAATCATCGCCCGCGCCCACCAAAACATTTTGGTTGGTCGGCAGCGATTTTGTCAGGTGCGCGATAAGCCCAAACTCGTTCATTTTGCGAAATAAAGCACAACCAGGTTGGCGGCGTTGAACAAGCTGTGCGCCGTGATGGGCGCGAGCAGGTTGTCCGTTCGTTCGTAAAGCCAGGTCAGCGCCAGCGCCAGCACAAACAACGGCACGAGCGCCGCAGCGTCCATGTGAATCAACGCGAACAAAAAATTGACGCCGATCCACGCGAAGCGCGGATACCCGAGCTGTTTGACGAATGGATACAGCACGCCCCGAAAAATAAATTCCTCAGCCACCGGCGCAATCATGACGGCAAAGACACCCAGATAAACGCGTGTCCACCACGATTTCGCGCCCGCCAGCAGCGTTACGGCGGTTTCTTCTTCGGGCGGGAAGCCGATTTTTTCCAGTACGAGGGCCGAGGCGTGTTGCAGCCACCACGCCACGGGCAAAATCACAAGCACGGTGAACAGCGCCGTGAGCACCGCGCGCGGCCATCGCGATTCGCGCAGGCCGAAAACTTCGCGCCAGCGGACTTGATGATTTCGCAAAAAAAAATAAATCAGCACCCAGGTCGCACCTTGAAAACTCAGCGTGCCGAGCAGCACCGTGCCAAAGCCATCCGGTGATTTGAATGCCGTGAAACCGGCCTTTTGCAGCAGGCTGACCATCGTCACGCCGAGACAAAAGCAGACTAATTGCGCCGCGCAAAATTGCGTTACGGCTTCACGACGCCATGGTTTGGCGGATAACATGCCGCCAGCCTATCGCAGTAGCGCGGCAGTGACGACGCAAAATTATTTGTCGCCGGATTCACTTTACGTCATCTCCGTCCGCGCCCTATCTTCTGCCGAATGGCAGCCGCTCACACAAACCGTCTTGCCAGCGAGAAATCGCCCTATCTGCTCCAGCACGCGCACAATCCAGTGGACTGGTTCGCGTGGGGCGACGAGGCGTTTGCCAGGGCGCGCGCCGAAAACAAACCGGTTTTCCTCAGCATCGGTTACTCGACCTGCCATTGGTGCCACGTTATGGAACGCGAATCGTTCGAGGACGAAAGGGTCGGCGCGTTTCTCAATGAACACTTTATCAGCATCAAGGTGGATCGCGAGGAGCGGCCGGACGTGGACAAAATTTACATGACGTTCACCCAGGCCACCACCGGCGGCGGCGGCTGGCCAATGAACGTTTTTCTCACGCCGGAACGGAAGCCGTTTTTGGGCGGCACGTATTTTCCGCCGGACGACCGTCATGGCCGTCCGAGCTTTTTGCAGGTGCTCCAGCAAATCGCCGCGCTCTGGCGGGAACGCCGTGGTGAACTTGCCGCTTCTGCCGAAGAAATCCACGCGCGGCTTGAAGCCGCGACCACAAACGTAACCACGGGCAATCTTATCCTGACCGCGGACGCTTTGCGCAACGCCGCGACGATGTTCAAGTCTGCCCATGACCCGCGCCATGGCGGCTTTGGCGGCGCGCCGAAATTTCCACAGCCCAGCATGCCGGCATTTTTGCTGCGTTGCGCAAAACGTTTTCCCGACGACGAGGCCATCCACATGGTCTTGCACACGTGCGAACGCATGGCTGCCGGCGGCATTCACGACCAACTCGGCGGCGGTTTTGCGCGCTACTCGGTGGACGCCGAATGGCGCGTGCCGCATTTCGAGAAGATGCTCTACGACAACGCGCAACTCGCGCAGCTTTATCTCGACGCGTTTCTCGTCGGCGGCGACGCACGCCACGCCGACACTGTGCGTGACATCCTTGACTACGTCCTGCGCGACATGACGCATCCGGATGGCGGGTTTTATTCCGCCGAAGACGCCGACAGCGAGGGACACGAAGGAAAATTTTATTGCTGGACGAAAGACGAGCTTTCGAAACTGCTCACCGTCGAGGAATTCAATGTGGCGGTCCGCTATTTCGGCATTACCGACCGGGGCAATTTTGTTGACCACAGTCATCCGCATCCGTTGCCGGGACAAAATGTTTTGAGCATGGTCGGGCCAGACGTGAGTGCGGAAGACCTGCCGTCGCTCAAGTCAGCAAAGAAAAAAATGTCCGCCGCGCGAGTCAAACGCGTTCGCCCGCATCGCGACGACAAAATCCTGGCTTCCTGGAACGGCCTGATGCTCGGCGCGTTTGCGCGGGCTTACGCCGTGCTCGGCGAGAAAAAATACGGTTCGGCAGCGGAGAAAAATCTGAAGTTCATTCAGAAAAACTTGTGGCAGCCGATCCTCACCCCGCCCCTCTCCCATCGGATGGGAGAGGGTGGCCGAAGGCCGGGTGAGGGCACGTTATTTCACCGCTGGCGCGATGGCGAACGCGACAGCGTCCAATTACTCGAAGGCTACGCGTTCCTGCTGTCCGGCGTTATCGAGCTTTACGAGGCAACACTCGAGCCGGAGCGTCTCAGTTTCGCCATCGAACTGGCGGAAGCAATGATTGTAAAGTTTTACGAGGCGGAGAATGGCGGTTTCTGGCAAAGCCCAACCGAGGCGAAGGATTTGATTTTGCGGGTCAAGGACGATTACGACGGGGCAGAGCCGTCGGGCAATGCCGTCGCCACGCTCGCGCTGCTGAAGCTGGCCGCCATCACCGGCCGCGAAGATTTCAAAAACCCGGCTGAGGCGACGCTGCGACTGTTTGCGTATCGCCTGCAAAATTTCCCACAAGCCATGCCGTTCATGCTCCACGCACTGGATTTCTGGCTGGACGAGCCGCGCCGCGTTGTCATTGCCGGCGATGCAAGTTCCGCCGAAGCGCGCAAATTGTTGCACGCCGCGCACTCGGTTTATCAACCGAACAAAATTGTTTTGGGCAACACTGGCGCGGTCGAAGGATTTGCGCGCAGCCTGCCCGCAAAAAACGGCCCGGTCGTCTATCTCTGCACCGGCAAGGCGTGTCAACCACCGACAAGTGAAGCCGCAAAAGCGCGGGAATTATTGCAATGAACGCTGAACGGGATCAGTCGTTGTGCGGCAACGGTTCCCGCCTGTCGCCGTGCGGCTGATGGATTTTGCGCAACGCCTGGCGCAACGACTCGATTTCGCGTTCGTCAGCGAGTTTTTGGCGCTCGGCCAGTTCGACGAGTTCGAGGACTTCTTCCATTTGGTCGAGTGCTTGTTTCAGCGACTCGACAATTCCGGTCACTTCTTCAATCGCCTGGCTGATGGCGGAGGAAGGGGCTTCGATTTTTCGTTCGGGCAATGCCGGCGCGTCGGCCGGTGGACCCGCTTGGGGAATTTGTTCCGTTCGTCGCGGGCCGCGACCACGTCCGCCACGGTGGCCACGCCGCCTGCCACCGGCCGGACTTCGCGGCTGTGTGGGAAGATTTGGTTCAGTTTGTGGTTTCTCCGGCATTTCTGGTGCGAGCATGACGCACCGCCGGACAAAAGCAAAGGTGAATTGTGGTTACTGCTTCACAAACAGCGCAAGCGAGGCGGTGAATCTGTGCAGGAAACTCTTTTCGCCAATGGGGCCGATTTCGCCGTTGCAGAAAAATCCGGCCAGGCCGAACGGGCCGAGTTGTTTCTGCACAAATTCCGCATCGTGGTTCGGCTGGTGGAAAAGATGCTTTCCACGACCGTTACAGCAGCAAAGGCAGCCGCCATAAACAGTCGAGCCGGCCAGCTTTGTCTTTGTGCGCCCGAGCAGTTCGTTCATGTCCTCGGTCGCCGCCGCCGCGTCGCGCCGTTGAAACTGCATGGTCTGACCTGTGCGTGGCAACGCGCCGACAGCCAGCACGCCGGAGCGCGGGTCGGCGCCGACGAGATTGCGCACGAGAAAATCGCCGCGATGAAAATCCTCGAGGTATTCGTTGACGACGAGGCCGATCAGCAGGTTGCCCTGCGCCTTCCGCTGTTCGTCGGGCGGAAGTTTCTGAAACGTTTCGGCGAGCACGGCATACGCGGGCCGGTTGCCGATGTGATGAATCAAATTGCGTTCCACACCCGTGAGCGTCCACGTTTCGCCGATGGGCGTACAGCCCTGTGAAATAACGCCGGTCAACGCCACGTCGCCGCCGACCGAAACCGCCACGCCACCGTCCTCGAACACTTCGCCGTCGAGATAAACCTGGGTGAGCGGTTCGGGAACAGCGCCACTGGCCAACCCGCCATAAAGCGGCAGCGGCGCGTAGGCTTCGTTCCACGAACGAATCCAACCCTCCACATCGAGGTGAAAGGGATCAACGAACACGAGCCAGCCGTTCGTGTGCGAAGGTGCGACGCCGGTTTCCAAATGCCAATACACCGCGCCATTTGCTTCTTCAACCTGCGCCTGCGTGAAGCGAAAGCCTTTCAGTTCCGCGCCGGGCAGTGAGTAAAGCGCGAGCACAAGTCCGGGCGCGTTTTCAATTTCCTGTGAACCGACGATCAACCCGTTGCTCGAACAGCCCGCCAGCAACGGAATCCGGGCGTGCACGCGCAAAATCTCCAGCGTTTGCCTGACATGCGGAAAAAATTTCGGCGACATGAACACGAGGCCGAGCGAGACCTGGGGCGCGAGCAGTTGCCGGCGCAGGTCTTCCGCCCACTGGCGCAACCCGGCCTCATCGAAACCGCCCGGCCAATGGGCCGCAATGGAAAATTCGGTGTTCACCTCTCCAGATTAACGCCGAAGCGCGCAATTGCAAATGCTCTGACAACCGGAGAAACGGGTTTTGTCCGTCGGACTTTTGGGGCTATGCTGTTCCGCAGATGGCCGTGACACCAACAGGGGATCCCGTTCGGAACAGACAAGAAGCCGCCCGCCCGTCGCTTCTGCCTGAATTGCTGGCGCCCGCCGGCGATTGGGACTGCGCCCGCGCAGCAGTCGAAAATGGCGCGGACGCGATTTATTTCGGCCTCGAAAAATTCAACGCCCGGATGCGGGCGCACAATTTTACGGAGGCGGATTTGCCGAAGCTGATGGAATTTCTGCACCGGCGCGGCGTGCGCGGCTACGTGACGTTGAACACGCTGGTCTTTGAAAACGAACTGGCTGACGCGGAAAAATATCTGCGCGCCATGATGGCCGCCGGCGTGGACGCAGTGATTGTGCAAGACGTGGGCATTTGCCAGCTCATCCGCCGGCTCTCGCTGGATTTTCCGATACACGCTTCGACGCAAATGACCGTTACCAGCGTCGGCGGCGTTGAATTCGCCCGTGAACTCGGCTGCAACCTCATCGTGTTGGCGCGGGAATGTTCCATTGCCGAAGTTGAAAAGATTAACTTCGCACTTCGCACTTCGCACTCCGCACTCCCCATCGAGGTCTTCGTCCACGGCGCGTTGTGTGTGGCCTACTCCGGCCAGTGTCTCACCAGCGAAGCGCTGGGCGGACGTTCGGCCAATCGCGGCGAATGCGCGCAGGCGTGCCGGATGCCGTACGATTTGATCTGCGACGGCAAACAGGTTCCCCTCGGCGACAAAAAATATTTGTTGAGCCCGCAGGATTTGGCCGGGCTGGAAGTCCTGCCGGATTTGATACGCGCCGGTGTCGCCTCGTTGAAAATCGAGGGCCGGCTCAAAACGCCCGAATACGTGGCGAACATCACGCGGATTTACCGGGAGGCGCTGGATGACTTACGATTTACGAATGACGATTTACGCGTCACAAATCCATCTGCTCGTAAATCCGAAATCGTAAATCGTAAATACGAGATGGAGATGGCGTTTTCGCGCGGGCTTTACACCGGCTGGTTCGGCGGTGTGAACAATCAGGCACTGGTGCACGGCCGGTTCGGAAAAAAACGCGGTGTTTATCTCGGTGAAGTCACAAAAGTATTGCGCGACGCGGTTGTGGTAAAACTTGAAGGTCCGCTCAAACGCGGCGACGGCGTGGTTTTTGACGCCGGCAAACCGGAGGAAAACGAGGAAGGTGGACGGGTTTATGAAGTGCGGAGTGCGGAATCCAGAGTGCGGAATTCAAAGTGTGCTGAACTTCGTTTTGGCCGCGGCGACATTGATTTTTCGCGCATTCACATCGGCGACAAGCTTTGGAAAACGGACGATCCCGAATTAAATCGTCGCCTGCGCCGAAGTTTTGAAGGCGACGCACTCAAATTTCAACGGCCGATTGAGATCGAGGCCCACGGCATCGCCGGCGGTTCACTCACCCTCATCGTCCGCGATGAACCCGGCCACGTCGTTCAACTTGATTCGGCTAGGCCGCTGGCCAAAGCCGAAAAGCAGCCGCTGACGACCGACCGTTTGCGGGAGCAACTCGGCCGGCTCGGCGGAACCCCGTTCAAGCTGGGTGACCTGAAAAATCATTTGAGGGGCGAAGTTTTATTGCCCGTCAGCGAACTGAACCGTCTGCGGCGTGAAGCCGTGGCGGAACTGGAAAATTTGCGCGCGCAGCCGAAGCGATGGACGCTCAATTCGGGTCTTGGCTCTGGGGTCTCGGCTTTGGGGAAAAGCGCGCTTTTGTCCACCCCAGACCCCAGCGCCCAGACACGACACCCAACGCTCATCGTCCTCGTCCGCACCTTGTCGCAACTCGAAGCCGCGTTGAGATGCGGTGTGGAAACCATCTACTGTGAGTTTGAGAATCCGAAAAAATACCGCGAGGCGGTGACGTTGTTTCACACCGCTCGCGGCGGTTCTGACTCTCAACCCTCAACCCTCAACCCGCAACCGTCCATCTGGGTTGCTCCGCCGCGCATATTCAAGACGGGCGAGGAATGGATTTTGCAGCAGGTCCGCTCCTGCAATGCCGACGGCTACCTCATCCGCAATTACGATCATCTGAGGTTTTTCGCGGATTGCCGCCGGCGTGGCGATTATTCGTTGAACGTGGCCAACCGGCTGGCAGCGGATTATTTCAAAAACCGATTTGGACTGGAGCGCCTCACGCCATCGTATGATTTGAATTTTCAGCAGCTCGAAGCGCTGCTGCGCGCCGCGCCGCCGGCGTGGTTTGAGGTGACGATTCAGCAGCACATGCCGATGTTTCACATGGAGCACTGCGTGTTTTGTGCGTTTCTCTCCAGCGGCACGGATTATACGAACTGCGGCCGGCCTTGCGACGTGCATGAGGTAAAACTACGCGACCGGGCGGGCGCGGAGCACGGATTGAAGGCGGACGCCGGCTGCCGCAACACCGTGTACAACGCCCGGCCACAGACCGGGGCGGAATATGTGGCAAGGATGATCGAACTCGGCGTTCGGCACTTCCGCGTCGAATTTTTGGATGAACCGGCGGAAACCGTCGGGCGCACCATTGCCAGCTACCGCCGGCTTTTGCGCGGCGAAATCAGCGGAACACAACTGTGGCGTGAGTTGAGATTGATAAATCAACTCGGCGTCACGCGCGGGCAGATTGGAAAGTTGTAGCGTTCGGCCTGTGGCCGAATCAATTCGAGCCAGAGGCTCGACAGTACAGCGTTTTTACTTCAGCCACGGCGCGATTTTTTCGCCGGACCAGATTTCCTTGACCGGCTGGCGTTCGCGCGCGACGGCGGCGCGCCGGTCGTTCACGAGAATTTCAGCGGCCAGCGGGCGGGCATTGTAATTGGACGCCATGGCAAAGCCGTAGGCGCCCGCGCTCATCAGCGCGATGTGCTCGCCCTCGGTGAATTTCGGCAAGGGACGGTCCTTGCAAAAATAATCACCCGACTCACAGACGCCGCCCACCACATCGGACGACATCATCGGGCGCACCCGGCGGGTCAGCGGCACGATTTCGTGATACGCTTCGTAAAACGCAGGGCGGATCAGGTCGTTCATGGCCGCGTCCACGATGACAAAATTTTTCCGGCCCGTCCGTTTCACATACTCGACGTGCGTGACGAGGATGCCGGCGTTGCCGGAAATGAACCGGCCCGGCTCCATCAGGATTTTCAGGCCGAGCGGTCGCAGCCACGGCAGGAGGCGGTCCGCGTAGGTTTGTGGCGTCAAAATGCCTTTCGCGGCGCGGGATTTCCACCAGCCGGGCGTGCCGCTCGCCAGCGCGTGTTCGTAGACGATGCCCAGCCCGCCGCCAATGCTGAAAAATTCCAGCGCGTGCCGTCGGTTCAACTTCTGCACCAGCGGCAGCATCTTGCGCACGGCATTTTCAAACGGCGTCGTCTCCGTGATCTGCGAGCCGATGTGCATCTGGACACCGCGCAGCCATAGATTTTTCAGCTTCGCCGCCCGCGCATACACGCCTTCAATCTGCTCGAACGCGATGCCGAACTTGTCCTCGTAGGTGCCGGTGGTGATTTTTGAGTGCGTCTCCGCCGAAACGTCCGGGTTCACGCGCACGGCCACCGGCGCGATTTTTTTCAGCCGCGTGGCCACCAGATTAATGCGCCGCAATTCCGGCTCGCTCTCCGCGTTGAACGAATAAACCTCCCGCTTCAACGCGAATTCGATCTCGGCCTCGGTCTTGCCCGCGCCGGCAAAAACGCACCGGCGCGGGTCGCCGCCTGCCGTGATGACGCGCTGCAATTCACCGTCGCTGACAATGTCGAACCAGCTGTCGAGGTTCGCCAGCGTCCGCAACACGGAAAGATTCGAATTCGATTTGACGGCAAAACAAATCCGGTGTGCCACCAGCGACATCGCGGCGTCGAGCTTTTGGTAATGATCCGCCAGCGTGCCCTGCGAATAAACGTAAAGCGGCGTGCCGTATTTTTTCACCAGTGACTCGACGGCAACCCCTTCGCAAAAAAGTTTTTTCCCGACGTAATGAAAACCATGCATCGTTGAAGAGTTTAAGGTTCGGCTGCCAAAGTTCAAGGTTGGGATTTCAACCGGCGTTGCTTCTCCACCGACCCGGGCCGGCGCAGCCTATTTGCCCAAAGCCGAAACTTGTGGCACGGCATCCGCCGGCGCCTTGAATGCTGCCGCGGGCGTTGAAGTTCTCGCCGCCACCACGGAATTTCTGCCAGCGCGGCCGGGATAGACCCCATCTTCTTTGTTTCCGAGAATTCCCTGGTAAAGCGCTTCCACAAACGACGGCGCTTCGGCCACAGCTTTCAGTGTCTGGTTTATTCCAACGATCAATTCTTCCGTCCAATCGTTCGCCTTGGCGCTCGGCGCAATTTCTGTCTGGCCGAAAAAGCGGAAGGCCTCTTCGATTGACCGCAAGGAACCCACGCGGCCAGCAGAAGTAATCGGCCCGCGCGAAAAGGCTTCGTCGGTGGAAGCCGTGGTGACGGCGTCGAGACCGAGCGTGGCGCAGAGCGCGACATGCAGCGCGGTGGTGGTCGCCGATTGTTCTTTTTCTTCAGTGTGCGTCATGAAGCCGATGGGTTCGCCGGGCCAGATCGGAAAATCCGCGATGGTTTGCAGCGCGCGAATCTTGGCGAAGTTATAGTCCACGTAATTCTGCTCCATCAACTCGTTCACCATGATGTAGGGGCCGTGACAAAGCAGCGGTTTGAGAATCGGCCGCGCGTTCAACCGGCGTCCAAGTTGCGCCATGACGAGCATCCCCGCAAACGCTTTGTGCGGCGGCACACCGGCGAGTTCCTCATTGGTCGGAATATCAAACGGCATGTTGTAACGCACCGCAATGCGCACGGCTTCCACGCCGTCCACGGTGAGCCGCGCCGGATCGGTTCCGCCGCAAATCGAGCCATACCCGATGTTGATCTTGGTCAGGTCCGCACCGAGAAATCCGGCGAGCACGGCAATCTCCGGCGTGTTCAATCCGCGATGCGCGCGAACTGTCCACAGCGTTGCCGCGTCAAGCGAATGTTTGATGAGCGAAAGATTCGCATAAGTGACCGGCGTGCCATCCTCGACGTTGGCGAGAAAGCCGTCCAGCAATCCTTCGGTGCGCGCGCCCCAGGCCGGATCAAAGTGCAGCACACCGTCCGCTCCCCAGCTCTCGGCGACCTTGATGTGCATGCCGTCCATCATCGGACAGCCGGTTCCGTATTGAACGAACACGAGCGGTTTCTTGCGGCCATGTTGAAGCGCGCGCGGATGAAAATTTTTCCTGGCGATATCAATGCGGCGATTGTAGGCGTCCGCCTCCTTTTGCGTAATTTGGCGGACGCTCGGCGGGCAGATGTTTTTTTGGAAAAAGTCCACGACCGCTTCATCGCACTGCGCGAGATAATCGCGCGTGAACGGCAGCGCAGTGTAACTTTCCACCGAGCCTTTCACCTCCTGCAATTGCGACTCGGTGATGCGTGCGCGCACAACGCCGGGCGAAGTTTTATTCGAAGTCCAATCGAGAATTCCATCCACGATTTGATCGAGATACTTTTGCGTTGTCGAATCTTTGACAGTGTTGTCGTGCGGGAACGGAAATTCCGGCTTGTATTTGACCGGATGGGTGATGTGCTGCGCCAGTTCGGGATTGCGCTCGATGAGCGCGTGGATTTCCTCGATGGTCGTGTGCGGTCCGTAACCGGCCTCGAAGCCGAGGTTCTTCGCGAGCTCATCCGTGACCGCCATGCCGCCGATCGCCACGCGCACTTTGCCGAAAATCCCCTGCGCCGTGAGCACATGCCGCACGCGTCGGAAGAGCTGTTCCACGTTGTAGCCGACGGTGCGCCCAACAAAAATCATGTCCACCTTTTCCCTGAGCGCCACCTCGCCGATTTCCTCGACCGTGATGTCCGGCGGCAGCAGCACGCAAGGATAGCCGAGCGCCTCGAGCTTGCGCCGGATGAGCTTGAGGCCGGCGTCGTGAACCGGATCGAGTGGTGCGAGGAGAATTTTCATAACGATTAAAGGGGAAACATCGAACATTCAACATTCAACGCTCAACATCCAACGAATGCCCGCAGCGAAACCCTTGGGCGTTGGAGGTTGAATGTTGAATGTTGAACGTTTCTTCATCATCTCATTTCTGAAGCCAGGTATAGTTTTCACCGGGTTTGTTCATGTAGGCGCGGACGCGGAAATGCGCGCCCGGGCCGTTGAAATCCAGCGAGACGATGACGAACCGCGACAGGCCGAGCGACTGCATGAGCTTGCCGACGAGTTCCTTCGCCTCCTTCTCGCTCTCGCAAAGCACGAAGCTCTCGATGTCCAGCGCATCAACGATGGTGTCGCGGGCAGTGGTCATAATTTTAATTCGTCGCTTGTAGCCATACTTGTATTCGGCATTTTCAGCCCTAACGAGTTCAGAATCGCAGCGCTCGTCTGCAGCTTTGTCCGAGCGCGGTTGGTCCACTGTTTGGATCTACCTATCAGCCAACCGGCGCAAATAAGCAGCCACTTGCCGTAAAAATGCAGACAAAGCCACCGGAAAAAATTACCAGATCGCTCCGCCTGCTGCGCTGCATGAGAGTATCTCACGGAAGCATTTGAAAACCAGACCGACGCCTTCGCCAATTGTCCGGACTTCCTCGATGCCGCCGTGCTACTCCTAGCCGCACGCGTTGCCTTCATCAAAAGCCACTTTGTTCGAATAGAACCCATGGCATCGTCATTTACATTTTCAATTTCGCACTAAACCACTCCCGCGTGCTTGCAGGTGATGTTCATCAGGCCGACCATCGCCTTCACTATCAACCGGGTTTCCTTTTCCAGCAAGTTGCCGTCCTCGTCGAGCGTGCCGAGGCCGAGCGAGATGAAAATGTTCGCGTCGTAGGCAATCGTCGGGATGATGCCCATCTGCGCCATGCCCGCCTGGAAAATGTGCGTGCCGGCATACATGTCTTCGATGGAAAAAATCGGGATGCCCGGCTGTCCATCCCGCCATGTGTTTTCGTAATTGATTTCTACTGCGAGCGAATTGAAGCTCTTGTTGATGATGAGGCCGTCGTGAAATTTCTTCGGCAGCGCCCTGAATTCCTCCTTCACGATTTTAAGCAACTGGTCAATCGGCCTGGTCATCACCTGCGGTTTGTCGCGGAGAATTTTCAACGCAGCGATCAGGCCAACGAGCGCCTCCTTGCCGGGATCGTTCGTGACGTAGGCCGCCTTGCCGTAGGAATAGCCGGTGCCGGAACGGTCCGAGTGATAGCCCAGCGCGCGGCGGATCGGCACCATCACATCCTCACGGCCGATGATCAGCCCGACCGTTGGTGCGCCGGACGATTTGTCCATCGAATACGCCATCACGTCCGCGCCGATTTTGCGCGGGTCGGCCCCGATGAATGGCGTGCCCCACGCGTTGTCCACGATGTAAGGCACGCCATATTCCTGCGCGAGCTTCGCAATGCCTGTCTGCAAAAGCGGAGCGCCGCCCGCGTCCTTCGCGCCGTAGCCATAGCCAACCGTGTCGTAACCGAGCGATGAAAACGCGGTGAGATACGCCGCGTGACGCGCCGCCGTTTGTTCGATGCGGGCCAAAGTTTTTCTCGCGTCGTAATTGGCGAGCAGAACGGCAGGATGTTGTTTGATGCCGTGTATTTCATAACGCGCTCCTTCCATGGGAACGAAAACCGCGTCGGTGTTGTCCAGCCGCTTGCCGGAAAATCCGAGTTCGCCTGCCGTCACGCCGCGGTCGGCGAACAAATCCTTGTAGCGCGGTGGAAACGGACGGCCATAACCGCCGTGGTGATGCAAATGCCGCTCGAACGGCGCGAGGTAGCGGGCGCGGTAATTTTCGCCGCGCCCCGTCATGGGCGGGCTGGCCAGCGAATCAAAACTCACCCACAGCGCGGCCTCGCAGGTGTTCATCGGCGCGGCGTCGAAGCCGTCGCCGTAGACGTCCTTCACGATTTCACGGATCTCCTCGATGAGAAATTTATTCTCGATGACTTTGCGCGACGCGTTTTCGATGGCTTGGCTCACCTCGCGGGTCAGCAGCGCGTGGCAACTCGACACCGCGCCGGTCAAACCGATCCTGCCTTTCATTTCCGGCGTGATGCCGATTTCATCCGCCAGTTTTTTTGCCTCGGCATAAATAGCTGGAATATTCTTGTGCAATTCCTTGTAGATTTGGAAACGGTATTTCGAGGGCATGATATTTATTTTCGGTTGTTGTGGTTAAGATTCAGTGATTCAATGCCTGAACGCAAGCGGCTTGAATGTTCGCGGTGCCAATTTTGTATTCCCGGTAAAGATCGGCAATCGTGCCGGACTGCCCGAAACCAACAACGCCGAGCGGATAAGTTGGCGCCTGCAACGCCGCGCCGATCCATGCCATACTGTGCGGATGCCCGTCCACCACCGTCACGATAGGAATGTTGCGTTCAGCGGCCGGAACAAGTTCTTCCAGCAAATGACTCGGCTTCTTTTCGCCGGACATCGCCATGTGCAAGGAGTTTTGAAATTCACGGTAAAGCGGCCCGGCTCCCGTGACGTTGAAAACATTGGCGAACACGCCTTTGTCCTTGAGCTGGCCACTGGCCGCGATGGCTTCCGGCACCATTGCGCCGACGGCGAAAATGTGGACGACATTTTTTCCCGGCTGATAGCCGGCCTCGCCGCTGCGGTCAACGAGCCGATACGCACCACGAATCACCTGTTTGCGCAAATGCTCGCGTCCACCAGCGTCCGGCGGCACGGACAGCAACGATTGATCCACCGGCTTGCTCGTCAGACGCAGGTAGGTCGAACTGCTCCGGGTGCGGATGTTTTCCAGACCGGCCATGAGAATCCATTCGAGTTCCTGGCCGAAGCACGGCTCGAAGGCGGAAATACCCGGCAGTTCGATGCCGATCGAGCCGGTGATGAAGGACTGATGAGCGCCGCCTTCGGGCGCGAGCGTGATGCCGGACGGCGTGCCGACGACGATGAACCTGGAGCCCGCGTAAAGCCCGTAGTATAACGCATCCAAACCGCGTGGCACGAAGCAATCGTACAGCGTCCCGATGGGAAGAAGCAAATTGCCATTGACCTCGTGCGACAAGCCGAGCTGGCCAAGTGCCATGAACAGGTTGATTTCGGAAATGCCGAGTTCGATGTGGTGGCCGTTGGCGGTTTCCTTCCAGGCAAAAACGCCCGCCTCCGCTTCTTCCGGCAGAAATTCTTTTTCCATCCGGCTCCAAACGCCCATCGCATTGATCCAGCCGCCGAGGTTGGTGGAACTCGCGACGTTGGGGCTGACGGTCACAATTCGTTTGGAAAGTTCCGGCAATTCGCGCGCGATGGAGGTCAGAATTCTTCCGAAAATCTGCTGCGTGGAGAGATTGCCGGCATAGTTGCCGGCGAGGTTCGTCGGTATCCTCAGACTTGCGGTGACATCTTTGCCGGAGGGCGACGGCTTGAGACGACGACGAACCTGGGCGCAAAGTCTGCCAGATTCGCTGTCGGCCGGAAAACCTTCCCACACCTCATTGTCGGGGATTTCCAACTTGATCCGGAGTTCCTCCATTTGCTCGGCGGTGAGCAGCAGTGAATGATTTTGCGGATGGCCGACTGATGGCAGCCGCCAGCCTTTCAATGTGTAGGCGAAAATGACCGTCGGGCCGGGGCGGCAATCGGCCTTGGCAAATGCGTCGCGCAGTTCGGCGAAGTCGTGTCCGCCGAGATTGCGAAACAACTCCTGCAATTCCGGATCGCGCCACTGGGCCAGCAGCGTGGACATTTCCTTGGGATAACGACTCATGCGCGGCAGCCATTCGCGGAGGCGTTCCGGGGACAAGCGGAGCAGCCGCTGATACGCTTCATTGCTCAAGTCGTCAATGCACTCGCGCAACAGTTCGCCCTGCGGCAGTTGAAATGCCGCCTGCAGTTGTTTGCCATACTTTGCCTCGACGACGTGCCAGTCGTTCGCCTTGAACATTTCCCGCCAGCAATGGACGCGGATGCCGGGAATCACGCGGTCGAGACTCTGGCGGTTGATGTCCACCACCCAGAGGACATTTTTCAAATCCATCAACGCCGGTTCGGCGATGGCTTCCCAGACCGCACCCTCGTCCAGTTCCGCGTCGCCGACCAGGCTGACGTAACGCCGGTCGCGACAACCTTCGGCGCCGAAGTGCATCCGCACGTATTCCTCGGTCATCGCTGCAAAATTCGCCGCGCTGGCGCCCAGCCCCATCGAACCGGTCGAAAGATGCACGCCGTCCGGGTCTTTCGTGCGGCTGGGATAAGCCTGCAAACCCTTGAAGGCGCGCAACGCCTTGAGATATTGCGGTTCCAGATTGCCGAGCAAAAACTGTATGGCGTGATGAACCGGCGAAGCGTGCGGTTTGATGGCGATCTTGTCATCGGCGCGCAGGTATTCAAAAAAGAGATACGTGAGTATGGTCACGATCGAGGCGCTCGAAGCCATGTGGCCGCCAACTTTCACCCCATCCGGGCCGGTGCGGGTTTTGTTGGCGTGATACACCATCTGCATGGCCAGCCACAACGCGCGGTTCTGAATCTGTACGAGCGTTTCGTCACGACCGGCCAGAGGCGTGTTTGATACTTTGTTCATTGGCGCTTCGAATAAAGCTTTGAATCCGGCCTGGCGCCGGAAAGGTTATTTTCTGACGAACTTGATTTTGCTGCCGGGGGAAATTTTCAACTGGGGCCCGGTTTGACGCTGCTTCACGCCGATGACGATGTTGAGGTGATTTGGCTCGTGCGTTTCATCGTACCCGATGATTTCGCCGACGGGTTGATCATCCACGAACAGCGTTTCGCCGATGATGAGGCAGCCGCCGCGACTCACCTCAAAAAAAGCGAGGTAGGCAATCCGATTCACCGTGCCGCCCGGTTTCCCCCCGGTTTCGTCCGTGGCGATCAACTCGTGGATGGAATTTTTTTGCAGTGCGCGCGAGTATGTGGAAATCAATTTCAGCCCGCGCGATTCATGCGTCGAGTCCAGCACCGTGACCACCTCGCCTTCGACCGGCCGGTTCGCGGCGTAAGTCGCCAGCGTCACAAACCGGGTGGCTTCAATTTTTACTTTTGTTTGCGGCGGGGTCATGGCGGAAGACCAGAATTGACTGTTCGGCCGCGCATCGCCAACCGATGGCGGGAGCCGTGCGCTTCCCTTTGGCTTTCTCGCGGACAAGGAAAATAACGTTTTTCGTCTGAAACATTTTCAACCTCGACCCCGCCACTATGCAACCGCCGGCAATTCCCGGCAACCCGAAAAAAACCGGCGCGGTTAGGGCGGCATCCCTGTGCGCTGCCGGGCCGGAAAGGAACGCGGTTATGGTTCGGCCAGAATTTTGGCGCGCTCGGCGTGATACTGTTCGGGCGTGATTTGGTCGGCCTTGTATTTTTCAAGCAACCCTTGAAGCTGTGCTTGCTTGGCGAGGGAAATCGGCAGCGGCGGCGCTACAATCGGCTTCAGTCCCAGTTCCTTTCCAGGATAGTTTGCGTTGATCTGATTTGCCGGTGTCATCACCTCCGGCTTGACTGCGGGCGGAGCGGGCTTTACCGGGCTGGTGGCAACGGGCTTGGTCTGCGGCACAGGGGACACTGCGGGAACAACCGCCGGAGCCGCCCAGTTCTGTTGGTTCAGTTCGGACATTTTTTGGTCCAACGCGGCCTTCGCCTTGGCTTGGGCTTCAGCATCGGAAACCGCCGGCGCTGTTTGGACCGCTTCCGTGCCCGGCATGGATTTCGTTGCGGGGGCCGGGACTGCCGGTTGCGCGTGGAGCGCGGGGGTTGGAACCACGACGACGTTTGTCGGCTGGCTCGGCTGAACCTGCATGGCGCCGGAAGGAGTGACCACAATCGGCGGTGGGGCCGGCTGGGCCGGTTGCGCTTCCAACTCGTTCATTTTTTCCATCAAGACCGCGCGCGCGGCGGCCTGCGCCGGATTATCCTGCGCCCGGGCGGCGATGAAACTCGCACAAAGGGCTGCCGCGCAAACCGCAGGAATTAGCTTGGAAATTTGCATAACGCTTTCTTACGCCAATTTTTCGCCGGATGCAACTGCTTTTCCTGTCGGGGGAAGCAAATTCCGCCATGCCTTCCGGAAGGGGCAGGCCAGGATCGAGCGCTTCACAATTGCGCGTATTTCCTCACGGGATACTTTGACACGTTGCTGTAGTTCAATCACGTTCGCCGCGCGCAGCTTTTCAACCGTCCGCACGCCAATCAAAACCGGCCAGGCGCAGGCCAGCCGTACGCGATATTGGCCGAAGGGCAGCGTATTTGTGTAGGTCCAGCCAGTCGCCAGATGCGCTGCAGCTTTGTCGAGGTATTCATGAAACAAGGGAAGAAAGCGTTTCTCGTTCGCCGGCGACAGGAGGGTTTCCGGCAATAATTTCGCTGCCTCCAGCTTTTCGGTCGGCAGATAGCATCGGCCTTTATGTAAATCCACCGGCAGGTCGCGCAGAATGTTCACGAGCTGCAAACCTTTTCCGAACCGGACCCCGTCGGCAATGAATTGTTTTTCATCCAGCCGCGCGCGTGGAAACAGATGCGTACGGCAGATCTTCGTCCAGAACTCGCCCACGCAGCCGGCCACGCGATACGTGTAATCGTCCAGTTCCGCCGGCATTTCCAGTGCGGCGATTTTTTCAGCGGAGGCGCCGGCAAACCGGCGCAAGTCCAGTTCCTGCCCGCCCATGATGGTCGTGAGAACATCGCGGATCAGTTTCAGATCGGCCGGAGAAAATGATTGCAGCAACATCAAACTGTCCTCGGCCTTTTCCAGCAGCGCCCGCTCTGCGGGCAAACCCTGTTGTCTGGCCAGTTCGCCAAAATTCAGCGGTGCGGTGGACGAGCCCAGAATCCGGTCCCGCAATTTGTGGAGCGCGTCGAGCCGTTGTTCAAGCGGGACAAGTTCGCTGTCGGCGATGGTGTCAGCCGTGCGCGCGAGCAGGTAGGCGAGGCCGATTTGCGGACGAATCGCGCCCGGCAGCACGCGCAACGTCAGATAAAACGAGCGCGAGGTTTGCTTGAGCAAATCCGTCAGCAGTTTTGGCATTTGCATGCTCATCGTCCTGATGGGAAGCAGGATATTGGCCAACCACGCAGTGGCTGGTTCAAGAAAGCTGTTTCCGCCAGCGCGCCAGTTGCTTCGCAACTTCCTTCGTTCCCGGTGCGCCGGTCAGATTTCGTTTCGCCATCGCGCGTTGCAGATTGAAAACGCCAAGCGCGGCGCGGCCAAAAGCTTTGTCCACGGATTGCAGTTCCCCGAGGGTCAGTCGGTTCAAGGGTTTGCCGATTTGTTCCGCCAGCGCCACGACCGCGCCGACGACATGATGCGCCTGCCGGAATGGCATTCCTTTTTTGACGAGATAATCCGCGAGGTCGGTCGCCAGCAACGCCGGGTCGCTCGCGGCGGCTGCGCAGGCACGCGGGTTGGCCTTCGTATTTCGTAGCATCGCGGCGACGATGCGCACGGTCGCGCGCACCGTGTCGGCGGAGTCGAACAGCCGTTCCTTGTCCTCCTGTAAATCGCGGTTGTAGGTCATCGGCAGCCCTTTCAACAGCGTGAGCAGCGCGACGAGGTTGCCGATGACGCGGCCGGATTTGCCGCGCGCGAGTTCGGCAATGTCGGGATTTTTCTTTTGCGGCATGAGCGACGAGCCAGTGGTGTAGGCGTCGGCGATCTTGATGAAATTAAATTCCGCGCTGGCCCAGAGAATCAAATCTTCCGCGAGCCGCGACAGATGAACGGCGAGCAACGCGGCAGCGGCGCAAAATTCAACAGCGAAGTCGCGGTCGCTGACAGCGTCCATGGAATTTTGCGTGAGCTGCGGTTTGCCGCTCGCGTCCACGAAGCCGAGCAGTTTGGCGACGAGCACGCGGTCGAGCGGCAGCGTGGATCCGGCAATCGCGCCGCTGCCGAGCGGGCAGACGTTCGCGCGCGAGCGACAGTCCCAAAGGCGCTCGCAATCACGTTCCAGCATCTCGACGTAGGCGAGCAGATGGTGCGCGAGATAAACGGGCTGTGCGCGTTGCAGATGCGTATAGCCGGGAATCAGCACGTCGGCATTTTTTTCGCCGAGCGAGACGAGCGCGCGCTGCAAACCGGCGATTTCACCGAGCAGCGCAATGATTTCGTCCCGCAGCCAGAGGCGCATATCGAGAGCGACCTGGTCGTTGCGCGAACGGGCGGTGTGGAGTTTCGCGCCGTCGGGAACGCGCCGGGTCAACTCGGCCTCGATGTTCATGTGGACATCTTCGAGTCCGGCTTTCCAGCGAAATTTGCCGTCGGCGATTTCCCTTCCGATGGCGTCGAGGCCTTTCACGATGGCGCGCGATTCTTTTTTGGTCAGCACGCCGATTTTTTGGAGCATGGTGGCGTGGGTCATCGAGCCGAGGATGTCGTGCCGCCAGAGCCGGCGGTCGAAGGAGATGGATGCGGTAAATTGGGCGACGTCCGCGCCGGGGCCGCCGGCGAACCGTCCGCTGCGGGAGACTGGAGAAAGTTGTTTCATTTGTTGGAGTTCAAGCTTCAGCTTGGTCGTACGAGGCAGGCTAAAGCCTGAACTCCAGCCAAATTGCGCCCGTCCGCATAAAAAGTCACTCCCAAAGACGCAAGGCAGACTGGCCGATCTAAATCGCAATCGTCGCCATAATCTTAACTCCCTTCGTCAAATGATTATGATTTGAGAACTGGATTAGAATTAGACAAAAACCATATTGCCGCCGCCGCGGGGATATGAAATGTTTGGCGGACAGCCATGAGCGAATTCAAGTATGCCTGTCCGGTATGCGGCCAGCACATCAAGTGCGATTCATCGCAGACGGGCACGGTGATGGAATGCCCGACGTGTTTCCAGAAAATCACCGTGCCCCAGGCGCCCGCCACGGCTGACTCGAAATTGATCATAACGGGAACGAAGGTCGGCGAGCGTCCCATTCCGACTGCGTCAGGGGATTCGGGGGTGGCAACCGCGCCCGAGAAGCATTTTCCGTTGGCGGCGTTCGCCGTTATTGTTTTGCTTTGCGCAGTGGTTGCGTCGGCGTTCGTGTTCAAGGGAAAATTCTTTAAATCCGCCGGAGATCAAACCGGCGCGCAGACCAACCCGATCACAGCCACCCCCAATGTGGAGCAATCGCCTCCGCCAGTGCCGCCCAAACCGGTTCCGGAGTTAGCGTCTGTGGTTTTCGGCAAAGGCGACAGTCTCGTGCTGGGTTCGGGAACCAACGAGGCTGAAGTGGAAGACCCGGCAAAGGCTGCGTTCCTTGCCGCTTTCAAGGCCGATCTGGCCGCTCCTTTGGCCTTTGCCGGACCTTTGCCATTAACAACCCACACTGGAGTCGGCCGTGATATTCCGACTGCCATCGGCGATGTCCGGTATCATAAATCATTTCCCGGCGGAGTGGTAATCGGAGTGACGCTCGATGGGCTTGTCCCCAATCATGAATACGTGCTTACCCTCAACGGCGCTGTCCAACATGCGGGAAATGGGAATTTACCGGACCAATTATCCCGCAATAACCCACAAAAGTTTTACGATTTCAGCAGAATTTCAACCGATATGCGCGGCAGTTATCAGGCAATATTTGGCATCCGGCTCCCGCCGGGTCCCTATGATGTCTATTTTTTTGTGAAGGACACGGCCGACTGGAAAATTGTCCTCGGCCACGAACTCTTTCAATTCACGGTCAAATGACTGCTTGTGCCGTGCGGAAAAATGGAAAGAACATGCCGAAATCCGCAATCCCAACCCGTCGCAGTGGGAAAATTGAAGAGGCCATTATACGTTTGCTGACCAAACGAAGGCAAACTCTCGCGTTGGCCGAATCGTGCACCGGCGGCTGCATCGCACACCGGCTCACCAACGTTCCCGGCGCGTCGGCAGTTTTCCTGGGCGGGATGGTGGTTTACAGCAACGCGGCCAAACAAAAGTTTCTCGGCTTGCGAGCAAAAATGCTCGCGTGGCACGGCGCGGTAAGCGAAACGGTGGCGTGTGCGATGGCCGAAGGCGCACGGGGAAAATTTGGCGCGGATTTTGCTATAGCGGTGACGGGTATTGCCGGCCCGACCGGCGGCACAAAAGTCAAACCAGTTGGGACGGTGTTCATCGCGCTGGCTGGCGCATCGGGAACCGTTGTCAAACGCAAATTTAATCCTTGCGGACGCCAACGGTTCAAGGATTTGACAGCACAACAAGCCCTGGAAATGTTGCGGGCGCGGTTGGTTTGCGATTGACGCTTTGTGCTTGAGAATGAAATTTGTTTAGATAACCTGCTTTTCAGACATGGCCTTAACTGCCGACCCACTGACCGAAGCAACCGGGATAGCTGCTGACCTCGTTAAAACAACGGCGACTCCAAAGCGGAGAGGCACGTTGTTGATCGTGGATGATGAGGACGGACCGCGGCAATCGTTGCGGATGATTTTCAAGGACGATTACGATTTGCTGATGGCGGAGGACGGGCCGGCGGCCATCAAACTGGCGCAGGAAAATCCCATTGACGTGGCCGTGTTGGACATCCGCATGGCCGGCATGTCGGGCATCGAGGTGCTCGAACGCCTCAAATACGTGAATCCCGACATCGAGGCGATCATGCTCACGGCGTACGAAACCACGGATACGATCCGCCAGGCCTTGCGGTTGCGCGCGTCGGATTACCTGAACAAGCCGTTTGACATCGAGACCATGCGCGCCGCGGTCAGCCAGGCGATGCAGCGGCGCACGCTGGAAAGCGAAATCCACAGCAGCGCGGAAAAAGTCCAGCAGCTCCTCGCCGAATTGCAGAGCCAGCGCATCGAGGAGCAGATTGCCAAGACGCGCGGGGACATCTACGCCAGCATCATCCATGACATCAACGGCCCGCTCACCGTCATTTGCGGCTTCGTGCAGGTGCTCAACCGCCGGCTCGGCCAGGCGTCGCGGCTGGAGATGACGGATCTGGAGTTCATCCGGGAACGGCTGGGCATCATCGGGCGGCAGACGACCAACTGCATTGAGATTTCCCGGCGTTACCTCGGCTTTCTCCGCCGTCAGTCGGATGAAACCGCGCGCGTGGGCGTCAACCAGATGCTCAATGATTTGAACCAGCTCGTTCGCGTTCATCCCAGCCTGCAGGACAACGAGTTCAGCGTCCAGCCATTGGCGGAAGACCTGGGCGTCAAAATCAACGGCACCGATCTCATCCAGATCCTGCTCAACCTCGCCGTCAATGCCTTTCAATGCGCCCCGTTCAGTCACCGCGTGGACATCGGGGGCGAAGTTTTGCGCGAGCCGCTTGATTTGCAGGCCTTCAAGGATGGCCCGCAGGACCGGCTGTTGAACGTGGAGAATTTCAACAACACCGCGCCGCTGGTGAAACTCTGGGTGCGCGACAATGGCCCCGGGATCCCACCGGAAGTGCTGCCAAAAATTTTCCAGCCTTACTTCACCACCAAAGGCCCGCGGCAGGGAACCGGCCTTGGCCTCAATATCGTACAGCGGCTCATAAAGGAAGGCGGCGGCGCGCTGCACATTCACACGCACATGGGCGAAGGCACGACGTTTACGATTTATGTGCCCGGCGCAAAGCTGGCGAAGTAAATTTCAAGCTGCCTTCTCCGGCCACAAACCGACAATAAGCAGACGCCCGGAGTGGTTGCCCCGCGTGCCTAAGACCGACCAGTTTGTCCAAGGGGCAACGCAAAAAAAGTGCGGCGTTGGCCAAAACAGGAGTAGTGGTTTCCAGCCTTTTCACCGACGTTATTCCCTGGAGATGCGCAGATGCGCACCAACGAAACGGAGCGACAACGATGAAAAAAATGATCATATTTGCAGTCGTCCTGGGTTTTACCGCGGCACTGACCGCCTCAGCCTCGGACGCCAAAGGGAACTGGGACACCCTGTGCGCCAAATGCCACGGTGCGGACGGCAAAGGCCAAACCAACATGGGCCGGAAGCTCGGCGCCAAGGACTACACCGACGCGAGCGTTCAAGCTGCGCTAACGGATGAAGCCGCGTTCAAAGCCATCAAAGAAGGGTTCAAGGACAAAGACGGCAAAACCGTGATGAGGCCGGCCGAAAATTTGTCGGACGAAGACATCAAGGGCCTGGTGGCTTACATGCGGACTTTTAAGAAGTAACGCCGTCGGAAAATTTTTGTTGGCACCGCGCGGCCCGCGGATGAAAACTGCGAAGGGCGGGTCTTTCATCCAGTCGGGCGCGGCAATTCCCGATGGCTACAAATGAAACAACTGTCATGACAGCAACCGGTAATTGCCCGGCGTTCGTTCCCCGCCGACGCGCGGTCGTGACCCGGCTCCGAATTGCCGGGACGGTGTGGATTTGTGTGCTGGCCATTTCCCGGTTGGCGGGCGCCGTCGCGTTAGCCCAGGAAACGGCACCGACCAACGCGCCAGGAAAATTCTCCAACAGCGATTGTCTGGATTGCCACCTTGATCCCAGCACCACACGCGTGGTCAACGGGAAAACCGAATCGCTGATTTTCCCGACGAATGCCTTTCAAAAATCGGTTCACACCAAACTCGCCTGCGTGAACTGCCACACCGGCATCAAGGACCTCGTCCATGACAACCCGTTGCCACCACCGAATTGCACACCTTGCCACGAGAAAGAGGCCGCGGATTACGCCACGAGCATTCACGGCGTGAGTCATTTGCTCGGCGCGTCCGGGGCGGCGAATTGCTGGGATTGCCACGGCGCACATGACATTCTGCCGGTCAAGGACCCGGCCTCCCCGGTGTTCAAATTGAACCAGCCGTTCACGTGTGCGAAATGCCACAGCAATCCAGGACTGACCAGGGAATACGAGATCAATCATCCCGAGGCGGCGTCGCAATACATGGAAAGTATCCACGGGCGCGCGTTGCTCAAAATGGGTTTGATTGTGGCGCCTTCGTGCGATGATTGCCACGGCGTGCATGACATCAAGCGCGCCGTGGACCGGGATTCGCCCATTAACCACGCCAATGTTGCCAAGACCTGTGGCAAATGCCATTTCGGTGTCGAAAAGACCTACGACCAGAGCATTCACGGACAATTGCTGGCCAAAGGCGATCCGCGCGGGCCGGTCTGCTCGGATTGCCACACCGCGCATGAAATCGTGAATCCGGAGGGCAATAATTTTAAAGCCGTCAGCGACGAACGCTGCGGCAAATGTCACGCCGACCGGCTGGAGCATTACCGGGACACCTACCACGGCAAGGCTGTGGCGTTGGGCAGGCCCAACGTGGCCCCAATGGTTGCGGCCTGTTACGACTGCCACGGTTATCATGACGTGCTGCCGCCGTCCGATCTGCGGTCGCGCCTGTCCAAAACCAATATTCTTGCCACGTGCCAGCAATGTCATCCCGGTGCCGCCATCGGGTTCACCGAATATAAACCCCACGCGAACCCGCTGGACGGGAAAAATTATCCGTTGCTCCATGCGGTGTTTCTTGGCATGACCGGCCTGCTCGTCGGCACATTCGCCTTTTTCGGCCTGCACACCCTCGGCTGGCTGGTGCGCGCGATTTATCTTTACCTGCACGACTCGAAGAAATTCCGCGAGGCCAAGATTCAAACGCAGGTGGATGGCGAGTGGTTCACACGCTTCTCACCCTTCGAGCGCTTCCTGCATTTTCTGGTCGTGACAAGCTTCCTGCTGCTGGTGATTACCGGCATGCCGCTGAAGTTCTACTACACGGACTGGGCCAAGATGATCTTCCACATCCTCGGCGGCCCGGAAACCGCGCGGACGTTGCATCGCCTCGGCGCCATTGTCACCTTTTTCTACTTTGGCCTGCATCTCACGGCACTGATGGGCAAAGCCTGGAAGGGCCGGAAATCCTTGCGCGACCCGGCCAGCGGCAGGTTCCGATTCAGCCGGCTCTGGAAAACGCTGTTCGGTCCCGATTCCATGGTGCCCACGCTTCAGGACTTGCGCGATTTTGTGGCGCATAACAAATGGTTTTTCGGCAAAGGCCCGAAGCCGCAGTTCGACCGCTGGACGTATTGGGAAAAATTCGATTACTTCGCCGTGTTCTGGGGGGTGGCCATCATCGGCGCGTCGGGGCTGATTATGTGGTTCCCGACGTTCTTCACGCGCTTTATGCCGGGCTGGATCATCAACGTCGCCTTGATTCTGCACTCGGACGAAGCGTTACTGGCTGCGGGCTTCATTTTCTCGATCCACTTTTTCAACACGCACTTCCGGATTGAAAAATTCCCGATGGACACAGTCATCTTTTCCGGCCGCGTTTCCAAAGCCGAGATGTTGCACGAGCGCAAACGCTGGTATGAGCGGTTGGTGGCGGAAGGCAAACTGGACGAACACCGTGTGAAGGACGAATGGGAACGCTGGAAGAACATCGCGCGCTCATTTGGTTACTTTTTCTTCGGCCTCGGAATCATGCTGTTGATTCTGATCATTTACGCCATGGCAACGCGTCTGGCGCATTGATGGCGGAGGGAAATCCGCATCCACCCCCGTCAAAATAGGCGTAACAAATGCCAAGTCAGGTGGAGCGATTTTGTTTGTGCCTGCGGATTTTTGTAGAGATATGGGCAGTGGCAAACGAACAGTTGAAATCGCCTTGACCGGACTGTGGCTCGTGTTCGCTACGGGAGCAACGGCGGCGCCGGCGATGCGAGACACCGACTGCCTGGACTGCCACGCCGACAACACCCTCACCATCACCAATGTCGCGGGCCGGGAAATTTCACTGTTCGTGGATAAAGTCAGGCTCGCGGCTTCGGTCCACAAAACAAATTCCTGCATCGGTTGCCACACCGACATCACGGCGACACATCCCGACGACAACCGGCCCGCGCAACCGATTAATTGCACGCGCTGCCATGAGCAGCAGGGCGAAAGTTACGGCGCCAGTGTTCACGGCCTGGCGCGCAAGGCGGGTCACGAGGACGCTGCCGCGTGTGTGGATTGCCACGGTTCGCATGACATTCTACCGCCAACGTCGCCGGCATCACCGCTCCACTTTGTGCGACAGGCGCAAACGTGCGGCCGGTGCCACGTCGGGGAGGCACGCGACGTGGCGGCCAGCGTTCACGGCAAGGCCATGGCCACTGGCGAACGCGACGCGCCCACCTGCACCGACTGCCATTCGGAACATAAAATCGAGGCGTTGAAGAACGACTCGGCGCTGGAAATTTCCGGGGTTTGCAGCCGCTGCCACGCTTCGGTCTATCTCGACGACAAGTATAACCTTCCGGCCGACCGTGTGAAAACCTACCTGGAAAGCTATCACGGTCTGGCGGCGCAAAACAGCTCCGTCGTCGTCGCCAACTGCGCCAGTTGCCACGGCTACCACAAAATCCTGCCGTCCTCCGACCCGGATTCCATGATCAACACGAACAACCTTGTCGCCACCTGCGGCCAATGTCACCCGGGCGCTGACAAAATGTTCGTGAGCGGAAAAATTCACGAGGACATTTCCGCCGCCGGCAACGGGCACGATCTGGGCGGACGGATCAGCCGCTGGGTGCGGCGGATTTATCTGATGCTGATCTTCGGCGTGATCGGCGCGATGTTTGCCCATAACGCGCTGTTGTTTCACAAAAAGGTCGCGGCGCATCTGCGTGCCAGCGGGCGGCCCGTGCTGCGCATGAGCCTTTCCCACCGCTGGCAACACGCCGTGCTCGCGTTGAGTTTTATCACGCTGGCCGTGACCGGATTCGCGCTGAAATTTCCCGATTCGGGACTGGCGGCAATGCTTGGTTCAAGCGAGCCGGTTCGCCGCTGGATCCACCGGATTGCCGGTATCGTGCTGCTGCTGACCGGGCTGTATCATCTTATTCACGTTTTGAGGACCCAGGAAGGCCGGCGGCTGATCAAGGATTTGTTTCCGGTGAAAAAAGACCTTGCCGACCTGCGGTGCGCCGTACGTTATCTGGCCGGCTGGAGCGACGAGAAGCCAAAAATCGGCCGGTTCGGTTACGCCGAGAAAATGGAATACTGGGCCGTGCTCTGGGGCACGCTCATCATGGGCGTAACCGGGCTGATGATCTGGTTCAAGCTGGACGTGACGCGATTCCTGCCGCGCTGGGCGGTGGACGTGGCGCTGACGATTCATTACTACGAGGCCGTGCTGGCTTGCCTGGCGATTGTCGTCTGGCACTTCTATCACGTCATTTTTGATCCGGATGTTTATCCGCTGAACACGGCGTGCTGGAACGGTCGCGTGTCCGAGGAATGGCAGAAGCACGAACATCCGCTGGATGAACAGATGCTTCCACCCGCCCCGGCCAATTCAAATCCCGGCCAGACCGAATCAGCGGAAAAACCAACGACGCAACCAACGTCAGCCTCGGCCAACGCATCCGACGCCGAAAAGTAGTGCGCCGGTTCTTCAACGCCGAAGCGGCTCCACCGTTGAATCAATTCCCCCAATACTCGCGCGGATCAACAAATTCCCGCCACGGCACGGCCTTCACGATTTATCCATCCACCGCGAAGCTGGCGAAACCTGAAAAATCCGGTTTGAGACTTCAATGAGGATAACCAGGTCCACCGGCATAAATCCACAGGCAACCGAGATAGCCACCGATCATGGTCAAATCCGCCACGGCCGCCACCGGCGTCAAAGCAATCCGGTCAGTCCGTCCCCAACCATCGTTATACACCGGCAAATCATGGTTCGTTCTCTGTTCGTTGGAATAAATTGTGAACGACTGTTTGTTGGTTGAGATAACGGCGTAAACCGTTGGCGGAAAATTTGTGTCCGACAGAGGCAATGTTTGCCACACTGGAACCGGCGGCAATTCGCGTGAAAGTTGTGCGCTGACAAAATGCGGCTTGTGCCCCTGCTCGACGCGCTTTTCGTTTTGATTCAAAAAATAGGCGCGCGTGTGGGTTGAATCGTGTCGTTCCGAGTATTCTTCATAAACAACCAGAAAATCCTTTTGCCGACCGGCGTCGAACAGTTGCAGTTTGGAGTCGGTGGCGGGTTCGTTCCAATCATCCAGTTGCGCTTTGTTCCAAAGCGCATTCGTCGCGCAGCCGCCGGTCAATAGCGGCAGCAACAGCGCCATTGTTTGCAATGGCCGTCTCACAATTAAAAATCACGCGTCGGACGGTTTAATTTACAAGCTGGATGTTTTAATTTCCCAAATACTCGCGCGGGTCAGCAATCTTTCCGGCAATCGCGCTCGCGGCCACCGTCATCGGCGACGCGAGGAACACTTGCGATTCCTTGTTGCCCATGCGGCCGGGAAAATTCCGGTTCGTGGCGCTGATGCACTTGATGCCGGCCTTGTTGATGCGGCCAAACGTGTCCACCGGCCCGCCGAGACACGCCGCGCACCCGGCGTTCTCCGTCATTTGCACACCCGCGGTCACGAGAATTTCCCAGATCGTCTTGCCGCCCCAGCGTGTGGATTGCAAATCATGGACAATTTCCGGAGTCGCTGGCACGCCGAACGTGTCAATCGTGACGTGCTTGCCGCGCAACACGCGGGCAAACTCCACAAAATCACTCGTCTTGCCACCGGTGCAGGAACCGACGTAAGCGCGGTCGAGCTTGATGTGCCCCATCTCCTTCGCCTTCTTGCGCTGGCCGGGGTCGGGATGGCACGCCACGGTCGGTTCGAGCTGGTCGAGGTTCACGACGAGTTCGTAAGCGAACTTCTGTTTCTTGTCCGGCGCGACCGGCTCGTAAGTGGATTTCGTGCCGTTCAATTTCACGCGGGCATCCACGTATTCCTGCGTGCGCGCGTCAAATTCAAAAATGCCGTTCTTGCCGCCCGCCTCGATGGCCATATTGGCGATGGTCATGCGATCGTCCATGGAGAGGGATGCCGCCCCAAGACCGTCGAATTGCATCGCGCGATACGTCGCGCCGTCGAAACCGATTTCGCCGATGCAATGGAGAATGATGTCCTTGGCCATCACCCCCGCTTGCAATTTGCCTTCGAGCCGGAAATGCATCGTTTCGGGGACCTTGATGAGCAATTTGCCCGTGCCCATGACGAAGCCCGCGTCCGTGTTGCCAATGCCGGTGGCAAACTCATTGAACGCGCCCGCCATGCACGTGTGCGAGTCCGTGCCGAACAGCACTTCACCGGGCCGTGTATGGCCTTTGGCGGGGAGCGCCGTGTGGCAGACGCCCGCGTATTGCAAACCGTATTGCCGGTTCAACATTCCCTTTTTCGGGTCGAACACCCAGTGGCCGTTCGGATCGTCAATCACATCGTAGAAATACGGAATGTCCTGCTCCTTCACAAAATCGCGGAGGATGTCCACGTTCCGGTTCGAGAGCGAGTCGGCGGTGAAAATGTAATGGTCGGGAATGATGACGATTTTGTTTTTGTCCCAGACCTTAGCGGTCTTGCCGAACTCGCGTTTGAACACGCCGATGGTGCCGGGTCCGCAAACGTCATGCGTCATGAGCACGTCGGCGTTCACCCAGATGTTGTCGCCGGCCTCCACCCGTTTTTTGCCGGACGCGCGCGCGAGCAACTTTTCCGTCAATGTCATAGGCTGACACCATAGCCGATGAGCAGCGCAACTTCAACTGAACATTGCCGCTTGCCACGCCGCATGTGTCCGGCAGACTTTCAACCCGCGTGACTCCGTCTGAATTGTTTTTGAACCTGCTTCGTGGCCCCGCGCCGGTGTTGGCGCTCGCGCCGATGCAGGACGTGACCACGCTCGAATTCTGGCGCGTGCTGGCGCGTTACGGCGGCGCGGACGCCTACTGGACGGAATATTTCCGCGTCCACGGGTCATCACGGCCAGAGAAATGGATTCTCCAGTCCATCACCGAAAACCCCACCGGTCGTCCCGTCGTCGCGCAGCTTATCGGCAACGACATTCCCGCGCTCGTCCGCACCGCAAAGGAATTGCAGCGCTATCCCGTTGCCGCGATCGAATTGAATCTCGGTTGTCCCGCGCCGGTGGTTTACCGCAAATGCGCCGGCGGCGGTCTGTTGCGCGAGCCACAGAAGATTGACGCCATCATCGGCGCGTTGCGCGACGCGGTCACCATTCCGTTCACGGTGAAGACGCGCATCGGTTTTGCGTCGCCCGCCGAGTTCGACGCCTTGTTGCCGCTGTTCGCCAAACATCCGATTGACCTGCTTACCGTTCACGCCCGCACCGTGGTGCAGATGTACCGGCCTGGCGTGCGTTATGACCTGATTGCGCGGGCGGTGCGCGAGTTGCGCTGTCCGGTGCTGGCCAACGGCAACGTTCACGGCGCGGCGCAGGCGCAGGCGTTGCTGGCGGAAACCGGCGCACGCGGCCTGATGATCGGTCGCGGTGCCATCCGCAATCCGTGGTTGTTTGACCAGATTCGCACCCGGTTGCGCGGCGAAAAAATAAAGTTGCCGTCGGGTCGTGACGTGCTGGCTTACGTGCGCGAACTTTGGGAAAGCGAAATCACACCCGCCTGCGTGGACGAAGCCGGTGTCTCAAAGTCCCTGCCGGATTCGCCGAGCGCAGGTAATCAAATTCTGACTGGCAACACTTCGGCGCGGCGAAGGCCCGGCGTAAAGGAATCCGTGCGGGTGCAGCGGATGAAAAAATTCATGAACTTCATCGGCGAAGGTGTGGGCGAAAAATTCCTGCATGAAATCCGCCGGGTGGCGACCGCCGCGAATTTTTTCCGCGCGTGCGGGGAGTTTCTGAATCACAACCAGCCGCTGGCACTGGAACCGGAGGCTGTGCCCGGCGATAAACTTCCATAACTTGATTCATAACTCCTTGTTTGCTCGCATCCCTGATCCCGGGAACAGGCCGGGGTTGGTGATTTTTGAGGCTGCCGCTTTTATAATGTGACAATGGAATGTCACAGTTTTTGAAAAACATTTGATTTTTTCAACCAACGCTTCCGGTTTTGGCGGCATTGTTCCTGCTTTATGCGGACGGTATTTATGCGTACGAATGATAACGTTTCCTGCTTGCGCATAAGTTAAATAAAGTCTTATGCGAAGAAAAATTTTGGTGGTAGAAGATGACCCCGATCAACTTGAAGTAATCTGTTTGAGCTTGAAAGCAGCGGGTTTTGCCATTGGCACCGCTGCCAATGGCACGGACGCCCTCGTAAAAACCCGCTCGATATCGCCCGACTTGATTATCCTGGACCTGATATTACCGGGATTAAACGGCTTTGACGTTTGCGAAAGTTTGCGGCGGGACCCTGCCACGGCTTCCGTGCCGATCATCATGCTGACGGGTATGCGCAGCCAGTTTGGCCGGTTCGCCGGGCTTGAGTCCGGCGCTGACGATTTCCTCCTGAAGCCATTCGACCCGCAGCAACTGGTCTCAAAAGTTGAAAGGCTGTTGAGCCGGTTATTCGCTTCTTCAAACACGCCCAATAAATCCAAATCGGAACCTGGCTGTCGCCGGTCGCGCAAAAAAATCTCTCCCACTGCGTCTAACAGCGAACAAAACAATTGACCCCCGAGCATGATTTCTAAAGAGGGGCATTCGGGCATTATGGAGGAAACAGGATGCCCTGTGCGAATTTCGATTTCTTTTTCACCCGAATCGTGGCGACATAAGTGATTTTGCCGGATCGCCTTTGCGAAATTCCAAGCTGGCATCAACCTGTCTGTCAATCGGCCTTTGCATCGCGCCGCAGATTTTGTCCGATCATTTTTCAGCGAAGTGGAGTCGCGGCCTTCCCAAAGCGGGCGAACCTTAGGTTCCGTGCCGGAGGACGCGCCGCACGCGCCCCAATTTCACCGTGCAGTTTTCCAAATCGCGAGAAGCGCGCCGAAGCCGCAGAGCAGCAGCGCGCTCACAGCTACCGCGCCGCTGTTGGCGTATTGTGGCACCCATTGCAACGACGCCGCGCCGACCGCCGGACCGACAAAGTTGCCCACACCGATGGCTGCCTCGTGAATGCCGCCGTGTTCGCTTTTGATCTCACTCGCGTCCATCGAGTAAAACAGCGACGAATAATAAATCAGCCCGATGGCCACACCGAAGAAAATTTGCGCCACGAGCAGCACGGCCAGACTTGGCACGGTGAGAATCACTGTGAACGAAACGACGAGGAGACCGAACGCCGTCACGAGCCAGCGAAAGCGGTAGTGCCAGCCGGGCCAGGACCACAGTACAAGAAATGTGCCAAGCCGGGCAAAGCACCAGAGCGAGCAGGTGAATCCCGCCAGCATCGGCGAGAGATGCAACCGCAAAGCCAAACCGGGAATGACAGCGAGGAGGGTGTTGATGGCGACGTAGGCGAACGGGTTGGCGAGCCACGCCATGCGCAGGAATGCCTTCGCCTTTGCCGGCGATGGCCGGCGGGGGTCGGGCGGCTGCGGCGTGGCGGGCGGTTTGTTGACCGCCAATCGGGCCAGTTCAGTGGCGTGATGTTGGAGCCAGAAGGTCAGCGCCAGCTGGACGAGCACAATCCCGATTGGCAGATAGAAGATGCTTTTGAACCCGAACGTCTGGATGAACGTGCCGCCGATGAAATACGCCGTCGCATTGGTCACCGCCCAGGTGATGTTGTAAATGCCAACGGCGCGCGGCACGCCTTCGGGTGTTTCGCCTTCGCTGACGAGGGCTTCAAGTGTCGGCCAGATGAGACACATGCCGAGGCTCACGACGATCGTGGCGAGAATCTGACCCGGCACGGAGTTGAGTTGCGAACCGACGGCCAGCGAGACGATCATGATGCTGAACCCGAGTTTGAGTGCGGTGAAATAACCGTAGCGCCGTGCGAACCGCCCGCCCTGCCAGGAACCAAACGTGTAAACCAATCCAAGCAGCGCGGCGAAGGCGAGGTTGTCCTTGTCATTGAAACCAAACCGCGCCTGCATGAAAAAGTAGAGGTAGTTGAAGAAAAGCACCGTGGCGAAGGAATTCATTCCCTCGATGGTGTAACAGGCTGCTTTGAAACGGAGCCCTTTGTTAATCGTCATGGCTGGCTGGAAATCTCCCGGATGGCGCTGCGGCAATACCATTTGACCGCATCCAACATCGGCGGCTGCAGTTTGTCCAATTCTTCGGCGGAACACCAGCGAATGTCGTGATGCTCGCCGGTGGCCAGTGTCAGTTTTCCGTTCTTCAGCCGCGCCCAGTAAATCATGCCGATGTGCTCATGCGTTTCACTGATGCGGTGGATGTCGAGGAAACGTGGTGCGATGAGCGCACGGGTGCCGGGGCTGGTCGTGGGCGGACGTTCGCCCATCAGTTCCACGTCCAGGCCGCTTTCCTCCTTCGCCTCGCGCAACGCGGCTTGCTCCGGATCTTCGTCCAGTTCGATGTGCCCGCCCAGTGGCAGCCATTTGTCCAGTTTGCGGTGGTGAACGAGCAAAATCTTTTCGTCGTGAACGACGAAAATGGCGACGGTGAAATCAATTTTTTCGTGGATGTGGGCCATGGTTCGTGATGCGTGATGCCTGAAACGTGAAACGCGAAGAACTCACGCATCACGTTTCACGAATCACGACTTAATAATCATACAATCCGCTGTCCTTGGTGTAACCACCGCCGCCTGCGCCGCCTTCCTCTCCGCCCATGAAATCGCCGAGCACATCGCCCATGTCGGCCTCGATTTTTTCCGGGTCTTCGCCGGCTTCGAGCCGTTTGATGGCCACGTCCAGTTCCTTCGGGACCGAGCCGGGTGGCATGAGGTCTTTCATCTTTTTCATCATGCGCGCCATATGCCGCGGATTATTCTCGTCCAGATGTTCCATGTCGCGTTCCATTTCGGCCATCACGCGGGCGACGCGCGGGTCATCGAAATTCGGCATGGGCGGACCGTCCGGAGTGTCAGTGTCGGTTTTGGCGGGGGATTCCTTCAGCCCTTTGGTCATGGCGAAACGGCTGATCTGCTTGGACATTTTTTTATTGCCGCATTTGGGGCAGACCGGCGGACGCCCGGGATTCACGCGCTTCGAGAGGAAGCTGAAAATCCGGCGGCACTTCGGACAGGCGAATTCGTAAATCGGCATCGGATTTACGATTTACGATTTAGGATTGACGCGCCAGAAAATTATTTACGAGCCAGCGAAAATTCGGCGGACTCGTAAATTGCAGATCAGATATCGGGAATTACTTCAGCCGGTCGAAGTTTTTCTGGAGAATCTGCCAGGGCTTCAGGCCTTTGACCTTTTCCATCGCAGCCCTGTTGATGTCGGCTTCCTTCGTGTTTTTGGTCGGCTTGCTGGCCTTGTAAAAAACGCCAAAGTAACCGGGGAAATCCGTGCCGGCGAGCTGGTAGGCGGCAGTTTCGTCGTTCACGTCGTGGTCCTTCGGCACTTCCTTGAACACGCCGCCCTTGCGCGGGTTCGCGGCGTCGAACGCCCCTTCATAAAATTCCACGCATTCACTGAGACATTCGATGAAGCTGAAACCGTCGTGGTTCATCGCGGCTTCCATCATCGCCAAAACATGGTTTGGATTTGTGGACGTGGTGCGCGCGACGAACGTGGCGCCAGCGGCGATGGCCTGTTTCAGCGGATTGATCGGATAATCTACCGCGCCCCACTGGTCGGTCTTACTCTTGAAACCGAGCGGCGACGTAGGCGACGTCTGCTTTTTGGTCAGGCCATAAACCCAGTTGTCCATGACGACATAGGTGAGCTTCACGTTTTTGCGCGCGGTGTGAGTGAAATGATTGCCGCCAATCGAAAACGCATCGCCGTCGCCGCCAAAAACAAACACGTGCAAATCCGGCCGGGAAAGTGAAATGCCGCTGGCAAACGGCAGCGCGCGTCCGTGGATGTAGTGCGCGCCGTGCGCTTGCACGAAATACGGGAAGCGGCTCGAACAACCGATGCCCGCGATGCTGACGAATTGCTCGTGCGTGAGCTTGCTCTTTTCAATGAGCTTGAAGTAAAGCGCGAGCACCGAGAAATCGCCGCAACCGGGACACCACGTCGGGTGATCGGCCGCGAGTTCCTTTTTGGTCAGACCTTTGCGTTCGGAATCGGGGGGCGGCGCCGCGACGGGAACATCCACTCGCACAAGACTTTCAGTGATCGTTTCGCTCATAATACTTGGAGAATTAGATGGTTTTGGCGGCCTGGCCGTCCGATGACAATTTAAGTTTCACCGCTGCGAGTATCTCCTTCACCTTCCACGTCAGGCCGTCGGTCTTGTTGATGCCCCGGATCCGGGGATCGCAAAAACGGGCGCGCAGCAGGCCGGCAAGCTGGCCGTAACCGTAAAGCCCTTCATCGTTCATCTCCACGACGAACACGTGGTGGAACCCGGAGAAAATGTTGTCCAGACCGTTCGGGAGCGGATTGAGATGTTTGATGTGCAGCGACGAGATGCTGTCGCCGGCGGCGCGGGCATGATCCACGGCTTCGCGAATCGGGCCTTGCGTCGAACCCCAGCCGACGAGCAGGGCGTTGCCTTCCGGCGGACCGTAAACCTTCGGCACGGGCAACGTCGCCTGGAGGGCCAGCAATTTCTTGCGCCGCTTGGCGACCATGGCCTGGTGCACCTTGGGCGCGCTGGTCGGGTGGCCGGCTTCATCGTGCTCAAGGCCGGTCGCAATGGGATATTTGCCGCTGGCAATGCGCGTGCCGGGCACGACGCGCGGGACCACCCCGTCCGGGGCGGACAAATCATACGGTTTGTAATCGGGAACCGTCGTCAGGTTGGGCGAAATGTCCTGGCAAAGTTTTTCGAGGTTCGGCTCGGGAAATGCCTCAATGCGCGTGGCGATGGCCTGGTCGCTTAGAATGAAAACCGGGACATTGTATTTGCGCGCGATGTTGACGGCCTCGATGGCGGTGTAGAAACAATCCCCGACGTTGGCCGGCGCCAGCACAACGCGGGGCGAGTCGCCGTGGCTGCCGAAGCGGGCGATGTTCAGATCAGATTGCTCGACGCTGGTCGGCAAGCCGGTGGACGGCCCGCCGCGCTGGACGTCCACGATTACCAGCGGTACTTCGGCCATGACCGCCCAACCCAGCGCTTCACTCTTCAGGGAAATGCCCGGTCCGCTGGAGCCGGTCACGGCCACCCGGCCCGCATAGCCCGCACCCACGGCCATCGAGATGGACGCAATTTCATCCTCGCACTGGACGAAGGTGCCGCCGAACTTGGGCAATTCGCGCCGGAGCAATTCCATGACGTTCCGTCCATGGCGTGATGGGATAACCCGCGCCGAATCGCACCCCGGCCGCGATGAGACCGTAACCCAGCGCTTCATTGCCGTTCATGACGACCTGGTGGCCTTCACGCTTGCGGCTGGGGGAAAATTGGAACGTCTCCAGCAAATCGCCGACGGAATACGAATAGCCCGCGTGGAAGGCCGCGAGCGCGTTTCTGACGATGCTCTCGTCCTTGCCGCCGAAACGTTCAGTGATGAGCTTTTCAAGTTTCGTTACGTTCAGATCGAATGTCCGTGCAATGAGACCGAGCGAAAGGATGTTTTTGCCCTTGTCCTTGGCCGTGCCGCCGATGGCTTCCACGGTCAGGGTAGAAATGGGAACCCCGACATGATGGTAGTCCTTCTGCCATTCCGGATTCGGCACGACATGGTCGGAATCGTAAAGGACAATGCCGCCCTTTTTGAGCGAACCGACGTGGTCTTCGTAGGAATGCTGGTAAAACGGGAGCAGCACGTCGGCGTCGTCGCCCGCAGTCAATACCTCGCCGGAGCCGATGCGCACCTGGAAAATCGAGGAGCCACCGGAAATCGTGGCGGGAATGGTCATGAACGTCATGACCTCCTGCTCGCTGCGGCCGGCGAGCCGCGCCAGAAAACCGCCGATGGCCTGGATGCCGTCCTGCGAGTTGCCTGCGATGCGGATCACGACCTCGTTGATCCGCGAAACTTTCGGCGCGCCGCCCGACGAGGCGGTTGCGGTTGTATCACTCATGAAATCCTCACGATTAAAATTTACTGCGACGCAAGGTGAACCGGCTCGTGAAACCAAATCAGCGCGACACCATTGCCACGTTCACACTAAGCACTGAAGGTGAACGTGTCAAATTCTAATCTACAATATATCTGATTGAATATCAACATGTTAAGATTAACGGCGCTGGCGGGTTTTTGCGCTTAATACGTTGATAAGTGTCATTTATGAACTCCGGCGACCCGGAAAAATTATCTTTTAGGCTTAAGCCATCTGTCGCTTGCGCGAGGCTGCCGTTGTGCGTAGCGTCCCTTTGGTAATTTGCATGACTTTGCAGGAACAATACGACGAAGCGATGTTTGATTTCAGCCGCGGCGATTTCGACGGGGCCATTGCCAGGCTCGAGGCCGTGCTGGCGGTTGAGCCGGCGCACTTTGACGCGCAACTCGCTCTCGGCATGGCTTATTACCGCAAGGGCGATTTTGCGTCCGCGATTGCCGAAGGCCACAAAGCCGAAGCGCTTCGCCCCAAGGAACAACTCGTCCATACGAACCTTTCGCTCTTTTACATGAAAAACGGCGACCGGCAGAAGGCCGAACATCACGGCTTGCAGGCGAAAATTGAATCGTGGCGCGCTGATGCCAAGGCAAATCAGGCCGGGGACAAGACCGGCAATGAGCCTGAATTGCAAATGGCCAACCCCAAACCGCCGCCCCCCGTCAAATTTCCGAGCCAACCGTGGAAAAAGAAAAAAGCCGACGCTGATCCCCCAGATCCCAGACCCCAAACGCCAGACCCCAAAACATGAAAACCGCCTACGAACTTGCAATGGAGCGACTGGGCAAGACCGCGCCCACCGTCAAACTCACGGCCGGACAAAAGAAGCAACTGGCGGAACTGGATTCGCAATACGCGGCGAAGACCGCCCAGCGCGAAATCGCGTTGAAGGACGAGACAACCAAAGCTGCTGCCGCCGGCGACTTTGAAACCGCCGAAAAGCTGCAGCAGCAATTAGTCGGCGAGCGCAAAAAACTTCAATCCGAGTTGGAGGAGAAAAAGGAACGGGTGCGGCGGGAAAAACCGTAGCCGTTTGCGCGATGGCAAACTTTCCTCAACCCGCACCGGTTTGCGTCGGGAAATTTTCTTTGGAGGGCTGGTTTGATTTCAGGTTTTCGAACAGTACGCCGGCAAACCTGTGCGTCCGGCGGAGAATCAATTCCAGCCGCTCGTTGAAATTGACGCCCATCACCGATTCGTAAAATGACGCTTCCTTCCGCGCGATTACAAATTTGAGAACGCCTCATCAAAAACTTTCAGCAGAAAATCCGCATCGGCCTGCGTGATGCACATCGGCGGCGCGAAGCGGATGGTCTGGCCCCACAAGCCGCCCTTGCCGAGCAGCAGCCCGAGTTCACGCGCGTTTTCCACCGCCTGAGCGCACTCGGCCTTGGCGGGTTCCTTCGTCGCGCGGTCTTTCACCATTTCAATGCCGAGCATCAAACCTTTGCCACGCACGTCGCCGATGATTTTGTGTTTGGACTTCAATTTTTCCAGCCCGGCCAGGATGTGGCCGCCGATCTTCAGGGCGTTCGCCTGCAATTTTTCCTTCTCGATGACTTCCAACACGGCCTTTCCCACCGCGCTGGCGACGGGATTGCCGCCAAACGTGTTGAAATGGATTCTGCCCTGCAGCGTGGCGGCGATCTGTGGCGTGGTGACAACGGCGCCGAGCGGACAACCGTTGCCGATGCCCTTGGCCAGCGTGACGATGTCGGGAATCACGCCTTGCGTCTCAAAGCCCCAGAAGTGCGTTCCCGTTCTGCCAAAGCCCGTCTGCACTTCGTCGGCGATGCACACGCCGCCCGCAGCGCGGATATGTTCGTAAGTGTGCTTGAGATAACCCCGCGGAAATTCCACAAAACCGCCGACTCCTTGGATGGATTCCGCGATGAACGCTGCGACTTTTCCCGGCGTGGCGTAGTCAATCAGCGATTTCACGTCCGCCGCGTATTTTTCCCCGGCGTCCGCGTCGTCGTAACCAAACGGCCCGCGATAGGGATATGGTGCGAGCGCGTGATGCACGCCGAAGCTGTGCGGCACGTTGAACTTCCAGGAGCTGTGCGCGGTGACGGACATGGCCGACGCGTTGCCGCCGTGGTAGGCGTTGCGCAACGCAATCACGTCGTAGTTGCTCGTAAAAAGCCGCGCCATCAGCAATGCCAGGTCGTTCGCTTCCGAACCGGAGTTGACGAAATAACAAATCTTCAGGTCGCCCGGCATTTTTGACGCGAGCTTTTCGGCATATTGCGCAACGTTCGGATGCAGATAAATCGTCGTTGAGTGCTGGAGGATTTCATTTTGTTTCCGCGCCGCCGCGACGACGTGCGGATGGCAATGGCCGACGCTGACGGTCACGATGCCGCCGAGGCCGTCGAGGTAGCGTTTGCCCGTGTCGTCCCAGACGTATTGCATCGAGCCTTCGACGAGCATGATGGGCTTTTTGTAATAGAGGAAGATGCCGGGATTCATGAACTGCTTGCGTAGCGCCAGCACTTCATCGGCGGACGAACCGGTATATTTCTGCGGTTTGTGACTCGTGGGAGGCAACGGGATGTTTTTCATAAATCAAAACGAGAATCGGTCATGGTCATTTAGCTTCGTAAACAATTTTGGCTGTTCCGCTCGAAATGTTCAACGCTGAATGTTTCTTTCAGTTGAATTAAGCCGCTGATGAATGGGGAGTCGTTACTGGCATTGCGAATGAATGGACAAACTTTACATATTCCTCCACCGAAACATGTCGTAAGCCGAAATTGCTATTGAAATTCTTTACGCCCGCCGAGATTACGGCGTCCGGGTCAACTAATCTTAAAAATGAAATCCCTTTTTTCTTCGCCCGTTCCCGAACCATTGGAATGTCGTGGATTCTATGCTTGCAAATCATTTGCGTGACCGCAGACAAACAGATTGTATCGAGCCAATACTCGGCTTCATCTGCGGTGAGATTTTCACTCTTGATATTCAATTGCGATGAGCTTTGTGACTGACCGCGCTTGATTTTTCCTTTGAGCAACAATTTTGGCCCAATAGGCAAAATATGATAAATGAAGTCATCTCTGCCGAGCGGCACCAATGCAATATCTGACACAGGAAATTCAATGGGAGAGTTGCAAATTGTCCAATCGGTGAAGTGACGAAACGTCATGTAAGTTTCTCGATACCGAAGTTGAAACTGAATCCTATAAACCAACTGTAGAAAATCCTTGGAATCGATAATAGCTTTGCGTCCAATAGAGTATTCTTTTCTGAAGGTTTCAATTGTTTCTTCAGAGTAATTCAAAACATCGCGCAACATTTTACTTTTTCCGTGTTGCAATTCCAAATCGATCTGTTTTACAAAATCTACAGGGGCAGCGGCCTTTGCGAATGGAGAAACGTGATGGATAAAAGCGCAATACCAACACATATTCTCGTAAATTTGAGGAGGCAATTCCGTCACAGATGTTTTGGCTGCCGTCTTCAGCGCCTTAATTGTTTTTGGCAACTGAGACTCTACCTTTTGAAAGGCATCTTCAAGGGTGTTATCAACCACTCCGCCAACCAACAACTGATTGTAGCCGAATTCAGAAAATACGTCTTGAGGTCGCTCTGAGCTCCATTTACCAGTTTTAACATTGTAACATTGCAGACGTTTCGAAACCATAAATCGCCTGAGCAAAACTTGAGAAACGAAGTGCTGGTTTTTATATCGATTATGCTTCGTCGTGAACTTTCGCAACGCGAGGTAAACGGTGAACGCCACGGCGAAACCGATGAACCACGCGTAATTGTAAAGCTGCGCGAGAAATGGCGGAACGCTTTCGGGTGACAAGACCTTCACGTTCACCAGAAAACCGGGCAGGCTGGGCAACGCGCCAACCACGAAAGCGATGAGCGCCACAAGGCTGAAGCCGTTGGTGAAACGATACTCCCCATCGGCCTGATAAAGCGCCGTGACGTTCAGCCTGCACCGGCGACAGACAAAATAGTCTGCAATCAGAATTCCGCCGATGGGCCCGAGCAACGCGCTGTAGGCGATGAGCCAGGTGAAGATGTAGCCGGTCGGGTCGGCGACCAGTTTCCACGGCATCATCAGCACGCCAATGATGCCGGTGATGAGTCCGCCGAGGCGGAAGGAAATTTTCCTTGGTGCGAGATGCGCAAAATCATTCGCGGGGCTGACGACGTTGGCGGCAATGTTCGTTGCCAGCGTCGCGAGGCACAGCGCGAGCATGGAGAGGACCAGCACCACGGGATTTTTGAATCGCGTCAACACGTCCACCGGATCCCAGATGGTCTGGCCGAAAATAATGATGGTCGCCGACGTGACCGCGACGCCGATGAACGAGTAAAGCGCCATTGTCATCGGCAGGCCGAGCGCCTGGCCGATGACCTGGTCGCGCTGCGATTTCGCGTAACGCGAGAAGTCGGGGATGTTCAGCGAGAGCGTCGCCCAAAAACCGACCATGCCGGTGAGCGCCGGAAAAAAGTAACTCCAGAATTTTCCGGCCTGCGGCTGGCCCGCGTCGAATTGCGACGGCTGCGAGAGAATCGGCCCGAACCCGCCCGCCTTCCGATACGCCCACGCCAGCAGCAGCAATCCCAACGCGATGAGCAGCGGCGCCTTGATGTTCAGTAGAAAGCGGATGGTGTCAATGCCGCGATAAATGACCCACATGTTGATGCCCCAGAAAAACAGGAAGCAAAGGAATTGTCCGCCGGTGATGCCCAGCCAGTTTGCCGCCGGCGCGGAATGCAACCCGGAAATCGTCACGCAAATTTTGTAAATCGCCTCGCCGCCAATCCACGATTGGATGCCGAACCAGCCGCACGCGACGAGCGCGCGGAGAACGGCCGGCACGTTCGCGCCTGTCGTTCCAAATGACGCGCGGCAATAGACCGGAAAGGGAATCCCGTAAAGCGTTCCGGCATGCGCGTTCAAAATCATCGGCACCAGCACGATGAGGTTGCCGAGAAAAATCGTGAGCACCGCCTGCCACCAGTTCATGCCGCCGCCGATGAGGGATGATGCGAGCATGTAAGTCGGGATGCACGCGGACATGGAAATCCACAGCGCGGCAAAACTCAACATGCCCCATTTGCGCCGCGATGGCGGCACGGGCGCGAGGTCGGCGTTGAACAGCCGGCTCTGCTCGATACCGGCTTCGACATCGGGCGCGTTGGCGACAAGGCCGGAGTCGGTGGACATGGGGTGGCGCGTCTTTATTTCAGCCGCGTTGCTGCAACGGCACGACGCGCCGCTCGCCCGCCCCGGTGTATTTGGACAGCGGCCGGATGAGCCGGTTGTTGGCAAGTTGTTCCATGACGTGCGCCGTCATGCCTGTGATGCGCGCCATCACGAAAATCGGCGTGAACATGTCAATATCTATCCCCATCATGTAATAGGTCGGGCCGGACGAAAAATCGAGGTTCGGGAAAATGCCCTTTTGCGCAATCATCGTGGCTTCCAAAATGTCGGAAATCTCCAGCCATTTCTCGTGCCCGGTGAAGGCGGCCATTTTCCGCGCATATTTTTTCATCGTCGGCACACGCGAATCGCCTTTCTTGTAAACGCGGTGACCAAAGCCCATCACCACGTGTTTCTCGCGGAGCGCGGCGAGCAGCCAGTCGCGGGCGCGGGCCGGCTCGCCGATTTCCAACAGCATCCGCATCACGGCTTCGTTCGCACCGCCGTGCAACTGGCCTTTGAGCGACGCGATGCCCGCCGTGACCGCGCTAAAAATGTCCGTCAGACTCGACACCACCACGCGTGCGGAAAACGTGGAGGCGTTGAACCCGTGCTCGGCATAAAGCACCAGCGACACCTCGAACGCGCGCACAACCTCCGGCGCGGGCACTTTGCCGAAACACACGTGGGAAAAATTCTCCGCGATGCTCAAGTCACCGCGCGGCGGGATGAAATCCTGACCTTTGCGCAGGCGGTAAAACGCTCCGATCACCGTCGGGATTTTCGCCAGCAGGTCCACGGCGCGGTCGAGATTTGCCGCAGCGTCCATTTTTTCCGGCGCGGGGTCTTCCACGCCAAGAAAACTGACCGCCGTGCGCAACACATCCATCGGGTGCGCGGTGCGCGAGCATTTGCGGATCACGTCGAGCAGCTCCGGACTGAGGTTGCGGCGCGCCCGCTCGTCGGCCTGAAAGGATTTCAGTTCGGACGCATTCGGCAACTCGCCGTGCCAGATGAGCCATGCCACCTCCTCGAAGTTGCATTGTTCGGCAAGCTCCTGCACGGGATAGCCGCGATACACCAGCGAGTTGATCTCCGGCATCACCTTCGAGATGCGCGTCGTGTCCACGACCACACCGTCGAGGCCGTGATGAATGACTTCTGTTTCGTTGCTCATTTTATTTCAAAGCTCCAAATTCCAAGCACCAACATCCAGAGAAGCTCCAAACTTCAACCGCCAGGCTAAACTGCCCGCCGCGCGCATTGAGGCTTGGTCCTTGGAACTTCTCTGGAGCTTGGATGTTGGTGCTTGGCGCTTCATGCGGTCACAGCTTGAAATTAAAAACGTCCTTGTCGAACTTTGCGTAGTCTTCGTAACGCAACAATTCGTAAAGCGCCGTGCGCGTCTGCATCTCTTTGAGCAACGATTCTTGCGTGCCCGCTTTTTTCAAAACCGCCAGACCATCCTCCACCGCTTTCATCGCCAGCCGGAGCGAAGTCACCGGATAAATCACGAGGTTGATGCCCAGATCGGCAAGCTGTTTTGCCGTCAGCAATCTGGTTTTGCCGAACTCCGTCATGTTCGCCAGCAGCGGAACTTTGACAGCCTTGCGGAACTTTTCAAACTCGGCTTCGTCCGCCAGCGCTTCGGGGAAAATTGCGTCCGCGCCGGCTTCAACGTAAGCCTTTGCCCGCACCATCGCGCCGTCCAAACCTTCGGAAGCCCGTGCATCCGTCCGCGCCATGATGACGAAATTCCTGTCGCGCCGCGCACCGACCGCTGCGCGGATTTTTTCGACCATCGCCTGCGTCGTCACGAGGGATTTGTTGTCGAGATGGCCGCAGCGTTTGGGATTCACCTGATCTTCCAGATGACAGCCGCACAGCCCGGCGTCTTCCAGGATTTGAATCGTGCGCGCCACGTTCAGCGCCTCGCCGAAGCCCGTGTCGGCGTCAAGCAGCGCAGGCAAATCCGTCGCGCGCGCAATTGCGCCGCCGCGGGCCGCGACTTCGGACAATGTTGTCAACCCGATGTCCGGCAAACCCAAATCCGCCGACAGCGCCGCGCCGGAAACATAAACACCGTCGAAGCCGTGCCGCTGAATCGCCATGGCCACAAGCGGCGAGAACGCGCCGGGGAAACGCAGCAGTTTGCCGGACTTGAGCGCCGCGCGAAACTCGGTTCGTTTTTGCCCCGGAGATTTTTTAGCAAACATAAGAAAAAGCTCCAAATTCCAAGCTCCAACATCCAGAGAAGCTCCAAACATCAACATCCAATCCAAATCGCACGCTGCAAGTTTTGGAGCTTGGTCCTTGGAGCTTCTCTGGAGCTTGGATGTTGGTGCTTGGTGTTTTCATCTCGATTTCAAAAGATGCCCCTTTGGTCGCGTTGTGAGCAAGTCAGTTTATCCGGCGGCAGCACGATGTTCAGCGCGCTCAACTCGTCCGCGCGCAGCTCACTCAACCGTTGCGCCGAGCGGATGAACCGCTCGCCTTCTTCGGGCGGGATCAAACCCTCCGTGAGCGTTTCAAATTTGCGGAGGTAATCGGTGCGGACAAATGGACGCGCGCCCAGCGGATGCGCGTCGGCCACGGCGATTTCGTCGGCGAGCTTGTGACCATCGTTGAAAATAATTTCGACGCGCCCGCCAAAAGCCTTTTCTTTCGGATCAAGCGAGTGATAGCGCCGCGTCCATTCCTTGTCTTCGACGGTTTTGATTTTTTGCCAGAGCGCAACGACGTCGGGATGCTGCGCGACCTCGGGCGCGTAGCTTTTGACGTGATGCCAGAAACCGGTGTGCAGCGCGGCGGCGAAGATGAACATCAGACTGTGATCGAGCGTCTCGCGGCTGGCGCGCGGATCGTATTTCTGCGGGTCGTTCGCGCCGCTGCCGATGACCGCGTGCGTGTGATGGCTCGTGTGAATCGTCACCTCACGGATGGATTTGAGGTCTGGGATTTTTCCGCGCAACCGGAACGCCAGGTCAATCCACGCCTGCGCCTGATACTCGGCGGAATGTTCCTTTGTGTAGGAATCGAGGATGGCGCGGCACGGCTCGCCGGGCGCGGGCAGCGGAACGTCGTAGCTCGCGTCCGGGCCACCGAGCATCCACGCGATGACGCTGTCCTCGCCCTCGTAAATTGGGGACGGACTTTTCTCGCCGCGCATCGCGCGATCCACCGCTTCGATGGCGAGCTTGCCGGCGTGCGCGGGCGCGTAGGCTTTCCAACTCGAAATTTCTCCCTTGCGCGATTGCCGCGTGGAAAAACCGACATGCACTGCCTGTTGAATCGCCTGATAAATCGTGTCCGTGTCGAGGCCGAGCATCGCGCCGATGCCGGCGGCGGCGGACGGACAAAGATGCGCGATGTGGTCCTTCTTGTGCTCGTGCAAACAAATGCTGCGCACGAGGTCCATCTGAATTTCGTAGGCGACCGCGATGCCGCGCAGTAATTGCGTGCCGGTGCAACCGCATTGCTGCGCCACGGCGAGCAGCGGCGGGATGTTGTCGCCGGGATGCGAATAATCCGCCGCGAGAAATGTGTCGTGCATGTCCAATTCGCGGACGGCGACGCCGTTGGCCCACGCAGCCCACTCACCATCGAATCGCTGCTCGCTCGCTACGCCGAACAGCGTTGCGCCTTTCGCACGTGGATGCGCGAGCGCCTGCGTGCGGGCATTGGCGACGGGCGTGCGGTTGATGGCGGCGATGGCGACGGCGGCGTTGTCAATGACGCGGTTGACAACCATCTCCGCGACTTCCGGAAGAATCGGCGCTTTATCCGTCGTGACGGAGGCGAGTTTCCATGCCAGTTGCTCCGTTTTAGATAACGGAACTTTGGATGGATGGACTTTGACCTTATGGACGATCATTCAGGTGGACGTGGTTCGTCGCTGAATTAAAAATGGCTCGGTTTGCGTTGTAAAAATTTTCCGTGACCGAGCTTACCGACAAATTTGCCATCACGCACCGAAACTTGACCGCGCATGGTGACGACGCTGGGACGGCCTTCGATTTTCCAGCCTTCAAACGCGCTGTAATCCACGTTCATGTGCTGCGTCTTGACGGAAATCTTGCCGCGATAGTTCGGATCGAACACCACGAGGTCGGCGTCCGCGCCAATCTGAATTGTGCCTTTGCGCGGGAAGAGATCGAACAGCTTCGCGACCTGCGTGCTGGCGGCGTTCACGAACGTATGCAGGTCAATCTTCCCCGCCTTCACGCCATAGGTGTAAAGCAGCTTGATGCGTTCTTCCAGCGACGGAATGCCGTTGGGAATTTTGGTGAAATCATCTTTGCCCATCAGCTTTTGCGTCTTGAAATCGAACGGACAGTGATCGGTGGCGACGGTTTGCACGAGGCCGTCGCGGAGGCCGTTCCAGAGAATGGCCTGATTCCGCCTGTCGCGCAGCGGCGGAGACATGACGTATTTTGCGCCCTCGAATTTCGGCTGCTCGGCGCAGGTTTTGTCGAGCGTGAGATATTGAATCAGCGTTTCAACCGCCACGCGCACGCCGCGTTGGCGCGCGGCGATGGCCTGTTCCAGCGCCTCCCGGCAACTCAAATGGACGATGTAAGTCGCCGCGCCGGTCAGCTCGGCGAAGCTCATCAAATGATGCACGCCCTCGGCTTCGACCGCGGGCGGGCGGCTTTCGTGATGCTGGCCCGGATCGGTCTTGCCGGCGGCGAGCAATTCCTTCGAGCGCTCGGCCACGAGCGTTTCGTTCTCACAATGCGCGGTAACGATGACGCCGAGTTCCTTCGCCAGCTTGAGCGTGCGATAAAGTTCCGTGTCGTCCACGCCGAACGCGCCCTTATAAGCGAGAAAAATTTTGAACGAGCTGATGCCGCGCTTCACGATTTCGCGGAGTTGCTTCTCGGTCTTTTCGTCGAACTTGGCCACGCCCATGTGGAACGAAAAATCGCACGCGGATTTGCCGACGGCGTTTTTCATCCAAAGCTCGAAACTCTTCATCGCATCGTCGTTGCGCGACGGACAGCACATCTCGATAAGTGTCGTGGTGCCGCCAACGAGCGCGGCCCGGCTGCCGGTCACGTAATTGTCCTTTGAAAACGTGCCCATGAACGGCAGATAAATGTGGACGTGCGGATCAATGAAGCCGGGGAAAACAAACATTCCCTTCGCATCAATGACCTCGGCGCCTTTTGGTGGCGCGAGGTTGCGGTCAATGCGCGTGATGGTTTCGTTTTCACAAAGAATGTCGGCCACGTAGCGTTCGCTCGCGGTCACTATTTCTCCATTTTTGATTAGCAAACTCATATTAAAAACCTCCAAGCACCAACATCCAAGCTCCAGAGAAGCTCCAAGCTTCAACATCCAATTCAAGCCGCAGGTCGCGCGATTTGGAGCTTGGACGGTTGATGTTTCTCTGGAGCTTGGTGCTTGGAATTTGGTGCTTCATTTGGGTTGTCATTTTTCCCGATGCCACACGTCCCCTTCGCCAAAACTGAACCAGCGGCTCATCGTCACCTTCTGCTGCGTGAAGAATTGAACGCCTTCCCTGCCCTGCATGTGCAGGTCGCCGAAAAATGATTCGTTCCAGCCGTTGAACGGGAACCACGCCATCGAAGCGGGCACACCGATGTTGATGCCGACCATGCCGCATTTGATGCGGTGCTTGAACTCGCGCGCGGCCTTGCCGGATCGGGTGAAAATTGAAGCGCCATTGCCGTAGGCGGATTTGTTGGCCAGCTCAATCGCGGCGTCCAAATCCTCCATGTGCATCACGTTCAGCACCGGGCCGAAAACCTCTTCCTTCGCCACAGTCATGCCGGGCTGGACGTGATCGAGAATCGTCGCGCCGACAAAAAAACCGTTTGGCGCACCGTTGATTTTCACGCCGCGGCCGTCGGCGGGGATTTTCGCGCCTTCCCGAACGCCGGTTTCAATCAATTGCAAAACCCGGTCGCGGTGTTGGGCGGTGATGACCGCGCCCATGTCGGGCTGCGGGTCACGGTCCGTCGGGCCGACTTTAATTCGCCGCGTGGCTTCGACGAGCGTGGGCATAACCGTTTTCTCCGCCGCACCGATGACGACGGCGGTCGAACCGGCCATGCACCGTTCGCCCGCGCAGCCGAACGCGGCTTCCATGACGCCGCGCGCGGAATTTTCCACGTCGGCATCCGGCATGAGCAACGCGAAGTTTTTCGCGCCGCCGCCGCATTGGACGCGCTTGCCGTGTTTCGTGCCGGTTTCGTAAATGTATTTCGCCACCGGCGTCGAGCCGACGAACGAAATCGCCTTCACTTTTGGATGAGTGAGCAGCGCATGCACGGCTTCACGTCCGCCGTGGACGATGTTCAGCACGCCTTTCGGGAGGCCGGCTTGTTCAAACAGCTTGCCGATTTTGATGCTGGTGAGCGGAACTTTTTCGCTCGGCTTGAGCACGAACGTGTTGCCGCAGGCGATGGCGATGGGATACATCCAGAGCGGCACCAGGCAGGGAAAGTTGAACGGCGCGATGCCGGCGCAGACGCCGAGCGGCTGGCGGATGGTCTCGCAATCAATGCCGCGCGCGAGGTTTTCCAGCGACTCGCCCATCAGCAGCGACGGCACGCCGCAGGCAAATTCGACCATCTCGATGCCACGCTTCACGTCGCCGCGCGACTCGATGACCGTCTTGCCATGCTCCCGCGTGGTGCTGCGCACGAGGTCATCGAAATTTTCGTCCAGCAGCGTTTTGAATTTGAAAAAAACTCGCGCGCGCTCGACGGCGGGCGTTTCCATCCAGCCGGGAAACGCGGCCGCGGCGGCTTCGACGGCCTCGTTGACGTGCGCCGCTGTGCACAGCGGCGCTTCGGCAATGACTTCGCCGGTGGAGGGATTGTGAACCGGCGTCGTGGCAACGTCTTTTATTTCGCGCCATTCGCCGCCAAACCAGACAGGACAAGGTTCAAGAGTTTTGGTCATATTAAAAAGCACCGGGCATCAAGCACCAACATCCAGAGATCCTCGGCATCAAAGCTCCAAATTCCAAGCACCAAGCTCCAGAGAAACTCCAAACATCAACATCCAAACAACGACGCGCGCCACTCGTTTTGGAGCTTGTGTGTTTGGTGCTTCTCTGGAGCTTGGATGTTGGTGCTTGGGGCTTCATCTCATCGCGACAGCGCATCCGACTGTTTCACAAATTCATCCCCGCGCCATTCGCCGTCGGCTTTGACCACCTTGGTTGCGGCGGCGGCTTTCTGCGCGGCCTTGCGTTCGGCCTGGCGTTTCACGAGGTCGGCGTGCGTGGTGAAATAATCGAGGCTCTTGCCTTTGAAATCGGCGAGCGTTTCAAATTTGTGCCTGGCCATGAACGCGAGCAGCTCATCGCACATCGGCTTCACGCATTCATAGCCGAACTTCATCACGCCGGTGCAGACCTGCACGGTGTCCGCACCAAGCAGAATGAATTGCGCGGCGTCGTTGCCGCTTTCGATGCCGCCGAGGCCGGAGAGCGAGCGTCCGGGAAATTCTTTGCGGATGACTTGGGCGATTTCCATGACCATGCGGAACGCGATGGGCTTCACGGCCTTGGACGAATATCCACCCGGCGTGGTGTAGCCTTCGACGCTCGGTTCGGGCCGCAGCGTGTCGAGGTTCACGCCCATGACGCAGCGAATGGTGTTGATGGCGCTGATGCCCGTGACGCCCGCACGCAACGCGGCGCGGCTGGGGTCTTCGATGTGCGTGACGTTTGGCGTCATCTTCGCCCAGACGGGTTTCTTGGCGACACTCATCACCCAGCCGCAGACTTCATTGAGGATGTCCGGGTTTTCGCCCATCGCCGCGCCCATTTTGCGTTCCGGCAAACCGTGCGGGCAGGAGAAATTCAATTCAAATCCGTCCACGCCGCACGCCTCGCAACGCTCGACGATTTCAATCCACGCGTCCTTGCGATATTCCTCCATGATGGACGCGATGAGCACGCGGTCGGGGAACATGTCCTTGCACTTCTTGAATTCTTCCTCCCAAATCTTGAACGGTCGGTCGCTGATCAGTTCGATGTTCTGCCAGCCGACTACTTCCTTGCCGTCGGCGGCCATGAGCTTCGCGTAACGCGGCGTCACATTGACAACCTTCGAGGCGTCGAGGCTGACGGTCTTGGCGATGACCGCGCCCCAACCTTCGGTGAACGCCTTGGCGATGACGTTCAAATTCGTGCCCGGCGGTCCGGAGCCGATGACGAACGGATTCGGCAATTTAAGCCCATCTACACTTGTGGCCAATGTCGGCATGACTTATTTTGTGGTTAAGCCTATTTCACTTTTAACTGGCTTCGGACGGGATTGCCACAATAATTTTACATTTAAGGCCATAAGGGAATACAATTTTTGCAATGCAATTATGAACTCGCCACTGAATCCAAAGCGCACGGTCGCTGAGCTCAAGGAACTGCGCGGCCTCACCGCCGACGAAAACGGCGCGCAACGCGTCGCGTTCACGCCGACGTGGACGAAAACGCGCGCGTGGCTGCGGAAAAAGCTCGAAGCGCTCCCGGTCGAAATCCACAACGATGCGGCGGGCAACACATGGACGACACTGCGCGGCGAATCCGGTCGCACGCTGCTCATCGGCGGTCACATGGATTCCGTGCCGAACGGCGGCTGGTTGGATGGCTGCCTCAATGTGCTTGCCGGCGTCGAGATTCTTCGGCGCATCATTTCCCAATACCACGGCAAGCCGCCCGTGACCGTCCGCCTCGTGGATTGGGCCGACGAAGAAGGCGCGCGCTTCGGCAAAAGTCTGTTCGGCTCGTCCGCCTGCTCCGGCAATCTCGACATGAACGAAGCGCGCGGCCTGAAGGACAAGGACGGCATCCGTCTGCCCGACGCGTTGAAGGAAGTGGGCGTGGATTTCGAGCGCGTGAAGGACAGTGGCAAGGAACTCAAGAACGCCACCGCGTATCTGGAATTGCACATCGAGCAAGGCCCGGTGCTTTTGGATTTGGATTTGCCGCTCGGAGCGGTGCTCGGCACGTTTGGCGTCGAGCGGCACGCCATCACGTTCCACGGCCAGGCGGCGCACTCCGGCAGCACGCCGATGAACCGGCGCAAGGACGCCTTTCTCGCCGCCGCCAAAATGAGTCCGGAAATCTATCGCATCGCTGGACACAGTCACGGTGGCGTTTGCACCATCGGCTCTTGCACGACCAAACCCGGCATCGTCACCAGCGTGGTCGCCGAATGCCGCATCACGCTGGACCAACGCCATCTCGACGGCCCGGCGCTCGCGAAAATGTTGCAGGAAGCCAAAATTGCCAGCGAAAAATTCGCGAAGGAAGGCAACGTGAAAGTTTCATGGGAACGCCTCTGGCAAATCGCCCCGCGCCCGTTCAACGACGAACTCATTGCACTGTGCGACGAAGCCATCCGCGAAACCTGCGGCAAGGTTCATCGCCTGCCGAGCGGTCCGTTGCATGATGCCGCCGAGGTCGCGCGCGCCGGCGTGCCAACGGTGATGATGTTCGTCCAAAGTTTGCACGGCATCAGCCACAACAAAATCGAGGACACGAAGGAAGAATATCTGGAACTCTGTGTAACGGCGTTCGACAAACTCGCGGAGAAGGCAATTAAGTGGATTCAACAAAAATAATTATATGATCATCGGCGTACCCAAAGAAATCAAAGAGCAGGAATATCGCGTGGCGATGCTGCCAGCCGGTGTGTATCAGCTGGTCAAACGGGGGCATCAGGTCGTCGTCGAGCGCGGCGCGGGCGCGGGCGCGGGCTATCCCGATGCCGGCTACGAGCAGGCCGGCGCGAAACTGGTTGACGCGCACGCCGGAGTTTTCGCGCAGGCTGATTTGATTGTGAAAGTCAAAGAGCCGTTGCCCGACGAATACGGTTTGCTGCGACGCGGACAATTGCTGTTCACCTATCTTCACCTCGCCGCGAATAAATCGCTCACGGAAGCGTTGATCAAATCCGGCGCGACCTGCATCGCTTACGAAACCATTGAGGTCAACCGCCGACTGCCGTTGCTCGAACCGATGAGCGAGATTGCCGGGCGCATGAGCATCCTCGTCGGCGGATATTTTCTCGCGAAACATTTTGGCGGCAGCGGCACGTTGCTCGGCGGTGTGCCGGGCGTGTTGCCCGGCAAGGTCGTCGTCATCGGCGGCGGCGCGGCGGGCGTCAACGCCGCGCGCATGGCGCAGGGAATGGGCGCGGACGTGACGATTCTGGAGGTGGATCTGGAGCGGATGCGTTTTCTTGACATCACGTTGCACACGGCGCACACGCTTTACTCGAACGAATCGCACCTGATGGAACTTATGCCGGCAGTGGACCTGCTCATCGGCGCGGTGCTCGTGCCGGGAGCGAAGGCGCCGAAATTGATTCGTCGGGAAATGCTGCGGCGGATGCGGCCCGGCAGCGTGCTGGTGGACATCGCGATTGACCAGGGCGGCTGCGCGGAAACGTCGCACCCCACGACGCACCACGACCCGGTGTTCGTCGAGGAAGGCGTGACGCATTATTGCGTGGCGAACATGCCCGGCGCCTACGCGCGCACCGCGACACAGGCGCTCACCAATGTGACCGGTCGTTTCGTCGAAATGCTCGCTGACCACGGCCTGGCCGATGCGTGCCAGCACCAACCGGCGCTGCTGGGCGGCATCAACGTGATGAACGGCAAAATCACTTACAAAGCGGTGGCCGAAGCGCACGGTCTGCCGTTTTCACCGCCACAAATGTGAGCGGTTAAAAAATTTCATCCGCCGGCGAATTTGCCCGGAAACACTAAAAGAAAAATGGGAAAAACCCGCTGTGCCTGAACCGGCGCCGCGGTTCCCGCGCAAGGATGTTTGAGACGTGAAAGCGCTGTTGCAAATCGTTTTGATTTGTTCCGCCAGCAGCGCAATCGCACAGACAATCTCGTTGCCGCCGCGCGCCACCAACACACCCGGCGGCGCGGACTTCATCAAAATAATTTCCCCGCTTGATTTCACCCAACGCGAACAAGCCGTGGTGGAGCAGGTTTTTGCGGGCAACCTGCCGGCGTTCCAAAGCCGGCTTTGCCCCGTAACCGTCATCAATGTCGCTGACGGGATAACGAATATCGCCGTGTTCTTCGTCACACCGGATTATCTCGCCGTCGGTTCAGACGAAGATTATCTGCTCATGCCGGTTTCACCCAACACCGCGCAACGCATCGCCGACCGGCTCGGTTGCGTTCTGCCGACGCGCAAAATGGTGGATGAGATTTATGCCGCCGCCGGGGTGAAACTTGCGCCGGCACCGATTCTGCCAGGCCCGGCGATGACGACCGTTCCCATTTTTGTGCAAAGCGACGATATGATTCGCACGCAGCGACTGGCGAATTTAAGTTCGCATCCGTTGGGCGCGCTCGTGGCCGGACACAAGAAGGACGTGGTGATTTCCGCGCGGCTGGCGGGCGTGACGAACAAGGTCGCCATTTACGGCTGGCATCAGACGAACGGCCGGGCAATTCAACCGCTTTATCTCGGTCACGCGGCGGCGTGGGTGGACTACAGCCACGGCATCCGGCTGGTTTCGCAAAATATGCTGGTGAATGGCGAAACCAAAACGGTCGCCGAAGTCCTGGCTGACCCAAAACTTTGCGGCCTCATCAGCGATGAAGGGGTCATCACCAATGCACGTTACTCAACCAACCCGCCAACGCCTTTGGCTTCGCCCGTCGTCAGTGAACAGATCAATCTGCCGTGGCCACAGAAGTTTTCCGCCAGCGCAAACTTCGGCGAAATGATGCGGGAAATTCGGCTGGCGGATGCGGTGCGGATTCTCATCAACGCGCCGGCGCCTGAATCATTCGCCACCAACAAATCCGTGCTCCTGGTTTTCTATGCTTTGCCGAACGGCAACACGATTGAGCAGACCGCCGGCAAAACCTTGAAGCCGGGCGACGACTGGCATTTCGACATTCAGCACATCGGGGCGCAAACGCGCTGGCTGCGCAGCGTAATCACCAACCGCACCATCGTCGTCGCGTATCTTGAAGCCGGAACGAAGAGCTGGCCGGCATGGCGCAAGACCCACGATGACCAGGTCATCGTTCACATTCTCGACGGCGTGCGCGCTATTTTTTCGTCGAACAAAACCGAAGTGGTTCTCGCCAGCCACAGCGGCGGCGGCAGCTTGATTTTCGGTTATCTGAACGCGGTTGAAAAAATTCCGGATGACGTGAAGCGCATCACATTTCTCGACAGCGATTACGATTACGACTCAAAGCTTCACGCGGACAAAATCAAAAGCTGGCTGGCCGCTTCCGATGAAAACCATCTCTGCGTGCTGGCGTATCAGGATTATCTGGCGCGGCTGAACGGCAAGCCGTTCGTGAGCGAGCAAGGTGGAACCTGGGGTCGCAGCCACGCGATGCTGGACGACCTCGGCGCGCAATTTCAGTTCACCAGCCGGACGAACGGCGGACTGGAAACCGTTTCCGCGCTCGACGGGCGGATTCAATTTCTGCTCAAGGAAAACCCGGAGCGGAAGATTCTTCACACCGTGCAAGTCGAGCGGAATGGATTCATTCAGGCGCTGCTTTCCGGCACGGCGGACGAGGACAAAAGCTACGAGTATTTCGGCGGGCGCGCTTACTCAAAGTGGATTCAGCCAGCAGACTGAAATCAACGTCGGTGCGGGGCGTGTTACCGTCTGCGCGGCCAGTTTGCGCTTGTTTGCGCCTCTTTTTCCCTGATTTCCACTTTGCACAAATGCACCGCCGAGACTCAATTTCTTGCGTAAAACTGGTGCGCGCGAGAGGAATTGAACCTCCACCCCTTGCGGGACCGGATCCTAAGTCCGGCGCGTCTGCCGTTCCGCCACGCGCGCGATCCGCCATCAACCTGCGTCCTGCGCCCCCAAATCTCAAGCCCGGTTTTGACCGGCAGTTGCGCGTGAAGTTTTTGCCCGCCGCAGCGCGCGATTGCACGCGCCGCGCGATTTGAGTACGTTCGCGGCATGTTGCGTTGGATTCGTTTTGTGCTCGGCGTGTGTGTCATGGCCGCCGGTGTCGCGCTGAATGGCTGCTCATCGTCGGACCAGGGCCAGCTGGACGAGGAAAAGGAGCCGCATTTTGTGCTGGGCAAGGGGCGCGTGAACGCGATGGACTATCAGGGCGCGATCGAGGCGTTCGAAGAATCGCTGGAGGCAAATCCGCATTCGGCGGCAGCGCATTTTGAACTCGGCTGGCTTTACGATGAAAAGGAATCCGACCCGGCGGCGGCGATTTATCACTATCAACAGTACTTGAAGCTGTATCCGAACGCTGGCAACGCGGAGGTCATCAAACAACGCGTTGACAGTTGCAAACAACAACTGGCCACCAACGCGCTTTGGTTGCCGAGCGCGCCAGCCGCGCAAAAACAGTTGGAAACCTTGGTCGAGCAAAACCGCCAATTGCAGGACGAGGTGAACAAGTGGCGTGCGTATTACGCAAGCCAATTGGCGGCGGCCAAAACCAACGCGCCGCCCCCCGGCAATGCCACGACCCAGCCGGCGGCGGCCCAAACGGCGCAAAATGTTTCTGTTCCATCGGTGAGCGCCAGCGCCAGCCGTCCAGCCGGTCCGGCGACGATTGCCCGGCCCCGCACGCACACCGTCGCCGCGGGCGAAACGGCGGTGGGCATCGCGCGCAAGTACGGCGTGAAACTGAGCGCGTTGGAGGCGGCCAATCCGGACATGAATCCCAGCCGGATTCACGTTGGCCAGGTCTTGAACATTCCGTCAACGTGAGGGCTTTGCATGGTGCCACGCGTCACATTTTTTTTCATTGCGGCGTTTTGGATCACAATGAACGTGTTGCTGTGGCGCGCGGAGTATGGTTCGCATGGCGGCGAAATTTCCGTGCCGGTGGATTTGGTCTGGCGCAAAATATTGACCGCTCCGGACGTCTCCGCTTTAACCATTTATCAGGACAGGCGCCGGGCTGGATTCTGCGAAATTTCCACGAGTGTCGAACAGGCGATGGCCGCGCTGGACGAAAACACGGTGCCACCGGAAGGGCTGGCGGTGCAAAGCGGCTATCAAATCCACTTCGCCGGCAACTTGAGTTTTGGCGCCATTACCAACCGGATGCGACTCGACGGGCATCTCGAATTCTCTTCCGACCGCGCCTGGCGCGGGTTGAACTTGAAACTGTCCACGCGGTATGCGGCGGTGGACATTCATTCCGTCGCCACAGAACAAACGGTGCGCTTCAAAATTACCAGTGACAACGTGAACTTCGAGCGCGTCCTGAGTTTCGCCGATTTGCAGAATCCCGATGCGCTGTTGCGCACGCTGGGCGGCGGGTTTGGCAGCGGGCTGGCGGACGAACTGGACTTGCCCGCTATTCCGTCCTCGCCGGCGGCCGTGGCCGGCGCCATCAAATGGGAGGCGCACCGTGACCGTATGATCATCGGCCATGAGCCGGTGACCGCCTATCGCTTGGAAACGCGCGTGTTGGATCATCCAATTGTCTTTTACGTCAGTTCGCTGGGCGAAATTTTGCGGGTGGAACTGCCCGGCGGCGTGACAGCCGTGCTCGACGAATGGAACAAGCCGTGATTGAACTCGTCCATCTCGTCAAAAAATTCGGCGACCTCGTCGCGGTCAACGACGTGACATTGACCATCCCGCGCGGGGAATTTTTTGCGATGCTCGGACCGAACGCGGCCGGGAAAACGACCACGCTGAAAATCCTCGCCGGCCTGATGAAGCCGACTTCCGGCAATGCGCGGGTGTGTGGTTTTGACGTGCAAACGCAACCGCTCGAAGCGCGCCGCCGCGTGGCCTACGTTCCCGATTTTCCGTTTCTCTATGAAAAGCTGACGGCGCGGGAATTTTTCCGCTTCATCGGCCAGTTGTTCCAAATGGACGACGCGCGCATCGCCGCCAACGCGCAGGAACTGATTGCGCGTTTTCATCTGGGCGAGTTTGCCGACCTCCCGCTGGAAAGTCTCTCGCACGGCACGCGCCAGCGCGTGGCCATCGTGTCTGCCCTGTTGCACGGTCCGGAGGTGTTTGTGATTGATGAACCGATGGTCGGCCTCGACCCGCAGCATGCGCGCATCGTGAAAGACACGCTCAAGGAACGCACGCGTGAGGGCATGACCGTGCTGATGTCCACGCACGAACTCAGCGTGGCCGAGGAGATGGCCGACCGCATCGGCATCATCCACGGCGGGAAACTGATTGCCGTCGGCACGCGCGACGAACTCCGCAAACAAAGTGGCGCGTCCGGTCCGCTCGAAGATATTTTTCTGGCACTGACGGTTGAGGAGAAGTAAAGGCTGATTACAGGTTAACTCTCTGGATTATGAGCTTTGGCAAAATAATCTCTTACCGTCTGTCGAAAATATAAATACCACACCAAAAGAGCTATGGCCAAAAGTGGACTCAAATAATTGTAGAGCGTAAGCGTGGCATGATGATGAATGACAGCCAAGATTGGTCCGACGACGCAAGGCAGCAAAAGCAGTAGTCGCGACCAACGTGAAGCATGGAGAAACCCATAAACAAGCACTGCACAATAAATGCCAATAAGTAAAAACGTCAGAAAACCACCATGTCGCCAAAATTCGTCATAGGTTACCTGTGTGCCGTTCATGACAAAATAAGAATTACGACCGTGTAACACGAGCACCAGAAGCGTCAGCACTGGAAAAAGAACTGCAAAGAGGAGAAGAACGTTGGTCAACACTGACAACCCACGCGGCATCTGCTGAAGCCGACTGTTCACGAAATCTACAATACCACGCATAATACTCGAAGCGACCTACCCTAGGATTAAGCTACAATTTTTCCTTTCATAAATTTGACTTTGCGCCGGGAAAACCGGGTTGTCGAGAGAAAGGTGGCTGGCACATTGATTGGGAGGGACGGCGTGCCGCCGTCCCAAACTAAATTGAATCGGGATTATGCACTTCACAAAAGTAGAGGATAAAAAGCGGCTATCTGGCGCACTGTTCAATTTCAAGCAAAATGGATGCAAGTCTTGTTTTTGCTTCTTCGTTTTTCTGCTTCTCTTGAAAATCGTCGAAGGTATCAATCCGATATTTGGTGCAAGCGACATCAAACCGTCTTTTTCGTCTATTCCGAATTGCATCACGGATTTCCAAAATTCTAGTTTCAAAATTGCTGATGTCTTTCCATTTAGCCAGTTGAAACCGGAAATCATTTGCATCTCTGGATTCGATGTTGCGTCGAAGTTGTTCAATGTAACTCCTGAATCGTTTTCGTCTCATAGCAGTTTCGCCACTGTTGCGGAGAACGTAGGCAAACAAAACACCAATAAGACAGACAAGGAGCGAAACGAGAACTGGAAGTGGTATAAACATCTGCGTTGGCTTTTGATGTGGGCTATTATCGGCTTAATTCTGGGGTCTTGCCTATATGACTTTGAAAAATGGGCGCGGTCAAGACGCAAAAAGCCCGGAAAAAACAGGTGTTTTTCAGGCTATAAAAACAGCCGCAATTTATAACATGTGACCACTTGACAAAAGTAACGTTTCTGCGATATTTGGGGCATGAAAACGAACATGTTGCCAACGCCAAAAGAACTGACGCTAGACCAGATAAACCAGCGGTTCGCCAGTGACGAAAAGGCGCGTGAATATTGGGAGGCGATTCACTGGCCCAAAGGCCCGGTTTGCCCGCATTGCAAAAACGCCGATGCCAAGCGCATTTACAAAGTGACGCCGAATGAGGCGAAGAAAATCCGCGCCGGTCTGTATCATTGCGCGGAGTGCAACAGCCAGTTCACGGCAACCATCGGCACGATATTCGAGGACAGCCATATTCCGTTACGAAAATGGCTCATTGCTTGGTATCTGCTTTGCAGTTCCAAAAAGGGAATTTCATCGCTTCAACTTCAACGCAATTTGGATTTGGGCAGTTACCGGACGGCGTTGTTTATGACGCACCGCATCCGGCACGCGCTGAAAGAGCCAGTATTCAAAACCAAACTCAAAGGAACGGTGGAAGCTGATGAAACCTACATCGGCGGAAAAACACGCGGGCATGGCCGTCACTTCATGGGCAACAAAGTCCCGGTCTTTGCTCTGGTTGAACGCGGTGGTCGCGTCCGGTCGCAAGTGATGAAGCACGTCACGGGCAAAAATTTGAAGGCAGCTTTGAAGGCAAACGTCACGCCAGCGTCAACGATTATGACGGATGAACTTCCGGCCTATCGCAAAGCCGCGAAAGACTTCGCATCGCACCAAGCCGTGAACCATTCGGCGCGGGAATACGTTCGCGGACTGGCGCACACGCAATCGGTTGACGGATATTTTTCGCTGCTAAAGCGCGGCGTGGTTGGCACGTTCCACCATATCAGCGAGCAGCACTTGCCGTTGTATCTGGCTGAATTCGATCACCGCCACAATACACGGTTTTTGACGGATGGTGAACGGACAGTAATCGGCCTCAAGAAAGCCAACGGAAAAAGACTGCTTTACAAACAGCCAGTGAACCGCTAAACTTTCCTTACGTTAGTGCGACCGGCGGGACTTGAACCCGCAATCCGGTGAGGGAAGCCGATTCCAGATCGGCAGCGTTTACCAGTTTCGCCACGGTCGCTATGTATGCCTGTCGGCGGACGAAATGAACTGTGCAAAAGCAAATTTCGTCCGCCGTTTTCTTTTCTGGGCGACTGGTTTCGGCGTCACCGGCCCCCGCGTTATCTTCTCATGTAAAAAGCAACCGCCAATAGTCCTGCAAATCCTAGAGCGGCTAGGGATGCCTTTCGGCACGGACTATTGACGGTCAAAGCGTTACCATTTTCCGCTCGGTTTATTTGGGTTTGCACCCCAAAAACAAAAACACGAACGATTTCAATTCGTTCGTGTCTGTCGTGTGTCCCGGCAACTGGCCGGAACTTTTGGAAATTCCCATGATGGAAACTCATTGTCAACTTTTCAGTTGCTATATTTTTTCCAAAATCACATAAAGAAAGCAGCCATGAAAACCATTGTCTTAATCATGCTGTCCTGCTGTTCGACGATGTTCGCGCAGACCAATATCATTTCGTTCACCAATGCCAACGGCGTATTCATCACGAACGCGACCGCGATAAAGATGGCTGAGAACAAACTGCTTTACCGGATACCGGAAGGTGGTGGAATTGTGAGACTGGATTCACTGCCGACAAACATTCAGGCCATGTTTAACTATAACCCGGCAAAGGCTGCTATCGCCGATCAACATGAGCGGCAGGCAAAGATGGTGCAACAACAGGCTGAGATTGAGCGGCAAAAATATCTGGCATCATTGCGTGGGCCGATACTCACGGTAAAAATCAGCGATTGCAACACATGGGGTGTTTGTCATCTTAGCGCGCTTACGATTACAACCAACATGTTCAGTGGTCAAATTGCTTCCAGTGTTAATAATGTTACGGCTTATCTTCTGCCTGTGCCTCAACGGGTGCGGAATTTTTGCAATTACAACGCGCAACTGGAAAACGAAATTGCAGCCATTGCGAATGAATATGTCTCTGTCACGGTGCCGCAATCGGTTTCACCTACCCTGATGTTTAACCAAAATAGCAGCGCTTACAGCATTGTGCCGATTGATTCCACCAGGGCCGATGCTCAAGAAGCATTAAGCGCGGCAGTTGGCAAGGAAAGAGAAAAAATGCGACTCTTAAAAACAACCCTGCAAGAAAGAAAATCTGACGGGATTACTGTCAGGGCTTTTAATACCGGACTGGCGCATGATGGAATTCCAATTTGGCAGCCAGTAGAACAGTGATTATGCTTGAATTGAGATAGAATTTCCGATATGATGTCGAAGTTGAAAACGAAAACCAATAAACCGGGTTTGAAGCTAGACATGGATTTCGACGAAGCCATGCGGCGGGTGTCGAAGATCAAGCCAGCACGGAAACCGGCCAAGCGCAAGAAGTGAAATGTGACTTGGCTGGACTGAAACCGCCGTTTTTCAGGTCAACTTTTGTGAAGTGCATAATCCCGAATTGAATGCGATATATGAGACGCCGATACGGCGTCCCTCCCGGTTTTGATTCTTATTGTGCCACCGCAACCCATTTTTGAATTGACGAATCCTGGCGTTGTGCCATTTTGCCACTCTGAAATCTTGATTTCGACCAATGGCGACGCCCAAATCCAGTTTTCTCGACAAAGTGCTTGGCCGCATCGGGCGGTTGGATACGGAAGGCTTACAAACCGTCGTCCAGCGGCTCGCACGCGAACGCAGCTTTCTCGAGACGCTGTTCAATACCATTGAGGATGGCGTGCTGGTCGCGGACGAGCAGGGGCGCATCATTTATTTCAACCAGGCCGTCACGCGGCTTATCGGCTTGCAACCGGACGTCGAGGGCCAGCACATCGCGGACATTTTGCCGGAATTGGATTGGGAGAAAATTTCCAGGACCGACCACGCGGGCGGTGAGCGCGTCGTGCGCCACGAATTTGAAGTGCATTATCCGCGTCCGCGTTTTCTCCGGCTCTACGCGGCGCCACTCGACGGCCAGGCCACCGGCAGTTCCGGCGTCGCGCTGATTTTGCATGACGCGACCGAGGCGCGGCAAAAAACGTTTGAAGCCATCGAAAGCGAGCGCGTCCAGGCACTCACGCTGCTCGCCGCCAGCGTCGCCCACGAAATCGGCAATCCGCTCAACGCGCTGCACATCCATTTGCAGCTCATGGAACGCGAGTTGAAAAAACTGAAATCAACCGGAACCACTTCGAAACTGGTTTCGCGCACGCGTTCGCAAACGCTCGCCGCCGAGGCTGACGTGACAGAGGTTTCCCGCAAGCTGGAACAATACCTGGGCGTGGCCAAAGGCGAAATCGCCCGGCTGGATTACATCATCACGCAATTTCTCGGCGCGATCCGGCCGGCGCCGTTGCAGTTGAAATTCGCGGTACTGAATGACGTGGTCGAAAAGAGCCTCGATTTGCTGCGGCCGGAAATTGAAAATCGCGGCATCACGGTGAAAACGAAACTGGCGCGGCAGTTGACGGCGACACCGATTGACGCAACGCAGATGCAGCAGGTCCTGGTGAACCTCGTCAAAAATGCCATGCACGCGATGACCAGGGGCGGCACCCTCACGTTGCAAACCGGCGAAGGCGGCGATGGCGTCTGGGTGAGCGTGACTGACACGGGCGGTGGCATCCCGCCGGAACAAATCAACCGCATCTTCGAGCCGTTTTTCACGACCAAGAAAAGGGGCACCGGCCTCGGTTTGATGATTGTGCAACGCATCGTGCGCGCGCATGGCGGCAGAATCGAGTTGGAAAGCCACGTCGGCCGCGGGACGACTTTCAGGATCTGGCTGCCGTTGCACGAGCGCAGGCCGCGTTTGTTGGAAGAAAGAACCGAAATGGAAACCGCGGAAGAACCCAAATGAGCGCAAGTGCTTCACGCGGCATTGAAAATATTGTGACTGAAAAACCGACCTTGTTGATTGTGGACGACGAGAAACCGACGCGCGACGGGTTGCGCGCCGCGCTCGAGGAGCGTTACGACGTTTACGTGGCCGAGGACGCGAAGGCGGCGATGGATTTGCTCGAACGCGAGAACTTCGACGTGCTGCTCACGGACTTCCGTTTGCCAAGCGAGGACGGCATGAGGCTCATTGCGCGCGCCAAATCGCTGACCAGGCCGCCGATTTGCATTTTGATGACGGCTTACGGATCGGAGGAACTGGCGGTGGATGCGATGAAGCGCGGCGCAGACGATTACATTGCCAAAGGCCGGCTGCAGATTGACGAACTGGAAATGCGCATCGCGCGCGCATTGCGCCAGCAAAATCTCGAATCGGAAAACGTTTCGTTGCGCCAGCAGCTCGATTCCAAATTCGGCCTTGAAAACATCATCGGCAAATCGCCGGCAATGCAGGAGATATTTGAGATCGTGCGGCAGGTTGCCCCGACGCGGGCCACGGTGCTGCTCACGGGCGAAAGCGGCACGGGCAAGGAACTCATTGCGAAGGCGATTCACCAGTTGAGTCCGCGCGCCAAACAGCCGTTTGTGGCGGTGCATTGCGCGGCGTTGGCGCCGACGTTGCTGGAGAGCGAGTTGTTCGGCCATGAAAAGGGGGCGTTCACCGGTGCACACGAGCGGCGGATTGGACGATTTGAGCAGGCGCAAGGCGGGACGCTGTTTCTGGACGAAATCGGCGAAATTGACGCGACCATCCAGGTGAAACTGCTGCGTTTTCTTGGCGAACGCACTTTTGAGCGCGTCGGGTCAAACAAAACGCTCACCGCCGACGCCCGGCTCGTTGCGGCGACAAACAAGAACCTGGAGGAACTCATCAAGGCCGGGACATTCCGCGAGGATTTGTTTTTCCGGCTGCGGGTGGTGGAAATTCATCTGCCGCCGTTGCGCGAACGCGCGGGCGACATTCCGTTGCTGGCGCAAGGTTTTTTGCGCGAATTTGCCCATGAAAACGGCAAGCCGGTGAACGATTTCACGGCGGACGCGCTCGAAACGCTGATGAATTATTCATGGCCGGGCAACGTGCGCGAATTGCGCACGGCCATCGAGCACGCGGTAGTGCTTTGCCGCGGCGAAAAAATCGGCGCCCGCGATTTGCCGCCCTCCGTGCGCGGCGGTGGCGGTCGGGGCGAGCCGCAATTATTGCAACGCAATGATCTGACGGTGAAAGAGGCGGAGAAACAATTGATCATTCGCGCCTTGAAAGAAACCGACGGCAACCGCACATTGGCCGCGGAAAAAATCGGCATGAGCCGGCGGACGTTTCATCGCAAATTGCACGCGTATCATCTGGAAGGATTTTGAGTTATGTACATAGGCGAATGGGTCCAGAATCTGATTCACAAACTGGAGATCGGGGTAGGGCGCCGCGTTTTGCGGATCACCACGTTGACCCTGGTGGTGATGGCGCTGGCGGTATGGTATGATTTGCGCGCGTATCGAAATCTTTCCGCGCCGGAGGCGATGGATACGGCACAACTGGCAAGGAACATTGCCGACGGCAAAGGTTACACGACGCTGTTTGTCCGTCCGTTTAGTCTTTATCTGGTGCAAAGGCACAACGAGGCAAGGCAGGCGGGCGCGCCGGTGCGCGCCGGGGCGGATTTCGCCCAAATCCAGACCGCGCATCCGGATTTGGCCAATCCGCCGGTGTATCCAGTGGTGCTGGCCGGGCTGATGAAAGTGCTGCCCTTTCACTTCGACGTGGAAATGAAAAAACCATTTTGGTCCGACGGCGGCCGTTTCCTGCGTTATCAACCCGATTTTTTAATCGCGGTGTTCAACGAAATTCTTTTGCTGGTGGTAATGGCGCTGACGTTTCTTCTGGCGCGGAGATTGTTCGACCCGGCTGCGGCCTGGCTGTCGGCGTTGCTGGTGCTGGGCTGCGCCTTGCTGTGGAAGTTCAGCGTGTCGGGCCTGTCCACGCTGTTGCTGATGGTCATTTTTCTGGGGTTGACCTGGTGCATGTTGAAAATTGAAGAACTGGCGCGCGAACCCCAACCGCGCCTGGAGTGGCTGTTCGGCCTGGCGGTGGCGGCGGGCGTGCTGGCGGGCGTGGGCGCCCTGACGCGGTATGCCTTTGGCTGGGTGATCATTCCGGCCGTGGTGTTTTTGGCATTGTTCGGCAGTCAACAGCGGAGGTGGCAGGTGACGGTGGCGTTGGGCGTTTTTGCGATGGTGCTGACGCCCTGGATGATTCGAAATTGGATGGTGAGCGGGACGCCGTTTGGCACGGCAGGTTATGCAATCGCCGAAAAAGCCACTTTTCCAGGAACAGTTCTGGAACGGTCTGCACACCCGGATTTGACATACGTGTTTTTGCTGAAACCAATCATCCACAAGTTTTTCGGGAATCTGCGCGGAATCTTTGAAAACGACCTGCCGAAACTCGGCGGAAGCTGGGCCGCCATGTTTTTCCTGACAGGTTTGCTGCTGGGATTCCGCAGTACGTCTGCGCGCCGCATGCGTTATTTTTTACTGATGTGTCTGGGAACGTTCATCGTTTTTCAAGCCCTGGGGCAGACAGAACTTTCCATCGAATCGCCGCAGGTGAATTCCGAGAACCTGATCGTGTTGATGGCGCCGTTGGTGTTCATTTACGGCGGGGTTTTCTTCCTGACCCTTTCGAGGCAAATAAAATTGCCGGCGGCCCAACTGCATTACGCCGTCACCGCGCTTTTTGTGGCGGTGTCGTGTTTGCCGATGATTTTTGTCCTGTGCGCGCCGAAGACCGTGCCGGTGGCCTACCCGCCTTATTATCCGCCGGACATCCAGAAAACCGCCGTTTGGATGAAGGAAAATGAATTGATGATGAGCGACGTGCCGTGGGCGGTCGCGTGGTATGGCCACCATCAATGCGTCTGGCTGACGCTCAACATGCAAGATGAATTCTTCGCCATCGGCGATGGCTACCAGAAACCCGTCTTGGGGCTTTACCTCACGCCGGAAACGATGGATGCCAAACTGCTCTCCGACTGTGTACGCGGCGGTGAGGACAGCTGGCAAAACTTTCTGCTCAAGGCCCTGGCGCAAAATCAAATTTCGTCGAAGTTCCCGTTGCCCCGGGCACCATCCGGTTCTGCGGCGGTTGCGTCCGGTTTGTTCCTGACCGACCGGGTGCGCTGGTAATCGCTGCGATCATTCATGCCGCCGCGCGTTGCAACCGGTCGGCAATGCCTGACCATTCCGGTAATTCCGGCGGCGCCTCCACGACGATCAACTCCGCACTTGCCTCGTCGCAACGGTGCAACTCCGCATAAATCGCCCGCGCAAACGCCTCCGCGTCGTGTGGAATGACGCTCACACGCGCAAAGGTTTCCGCCGACGGAATGTGGGTGTGGGCGATGACGTGGCAAGTGACAGGTGGCAAGTGACGGGTGACAAGTTGGAACTTCAAATCGGCTTCATCGCGCCAGTTCAAAACAACAAGTTTTGCCCTTGGCGAATAATGCTTTTCCAGCAAACCCGGGCTGCGCAGCGGGTCTTTAGTTGTGCCCTGCCACTTGTCACTTGTCACTTCGCCGACGACAGCGGCGAGTGATTCCAGATGAATCATGCCCGGCCGCAGAACTTGCGGCGGGCTGACGGACAAATCGAGCACGGTGGACTCGATGCCGACCTGCGACTGGCCGCCATCCACAATCAGGGGAATTTTTCCGCCAAGTTGTTTCCGCACATGCCCGGCGTTGGTCGGGGAAATGCGGCTGGACAAATTCGCGCTCGGCGCAGCGAGCGGAAAACCGCACTGGCGAATCACGGCCTGAATGAACGGATGACCCGGCCAGCGCACGCCGACCGTCGCGCCGCCGGCAGCCACCCTGTCGGGTATTTCCTTCGCGCGCGGCAACACGAGTGTCAAGGGGCCGGGCCAAAAAGCTTTGGCCAATCTGTCCGCGTTGCCTGGCCAGTGGTTCACGCAGCGTTTGGCCATTTCAATGCTGACGACGTGAACGATGACGGGGTTGTTCGCCGGTCGGCCTTTGATTCGGAAAATTTTGGCGACGGCCTTTTCGTCCAGCGCGTTAGCGGCAAGGCCATACACCGTTTCGGTCGGCAGCGCCACCACTTCGCCGGCACGGAGCAATTCCGCGGCGCGCTTCACCGCCGCGGCGAACAGAACGGGCGTGTGCGTGGACAGGATTTCAGCGGTCACGCGCTATTCGTAGCGCAAAGCGTCAATCGGGTCGAGCTTGGACGCTTTCCACGCGGGATAAAAGCCGGAGATGACGCCGATGATGGCGCTGGAAACAAACGCGACCACAATCCAGACGGTGGGGGTAATGGTTGGCCAATGTTGGAAGTAGGCGATCAGCCAGGAAAAAGTCATGCCGCCAGCGATGCCGATGGAACCGCCAATGGCGCTTAAAGTGACAGCTTCAATCAGAAATTGCACAAGGATGTCCGCCGCGCGCGCGCCCACGGCCATGCGAATGCCGATTTCGCGTGTCCGTTCCGTAACACTGACGAGCATGATGTTCATGATGCCGATGCCGCCAACGATTAAAGAGACGGCGGCAACCCCGGCCAGCAAAGAACCCATCACACGGGAAGAGGCTGAAACTCTGTCCATCAGATCGGCCTGGTTGCGCACGGTGAAATCCGGATCTTTGCTGCGGTGCCGCACCATTAGCAGATCGGTGATTTCATTCTGCGCTTTAATAATGGTTTTGTCGCTGGAAGCCTCCACCAGGATATCATTCAAAAATGTGCGCGCGGTGATGCGATGCATGTGGCTGGAGTAAGGAACGACCACCACGTCGTCCTGGTCCTGGCCAAAAAGATTAAAACCTTTCGGGGTCAGCACGCCGACGATTAGAAATGGCAGATTGCGGATGCGGACTGTCTGGCCAACGGGGTCTTCGTTGGGAAACAACTGGTCCGCCACGGTTTTGCCAATGACGGCAGATTTGGCAAGACTGCGCACATCTTGATCGCTGAACATCACGCCGCTGACGATGCTTCGATTAAGGATTTGCGGGTAATCCGGCGATTCGCCCATGACCTGGGTGTTCCAGTTCAAGCCGTTGGCGAGAATCTGTTCCCGATCCCGCACTTCCGGGCTGACCGCGAGCACATCCGGCAATTGAGCGATAGCTTTGGCATCGTCAAGGGTAAGTGTCGGCGCGCTGCCCCAGCCGCCCCGCATCGCACCGCTGGTGAAATTGCCGGAAAAGACCGTGATCACATTTTCTCCCAGGCTGGCAACCTGATCCTCGACTTGTTTGGTTGCCCCGGTCGTGAGGCTTACCGAGCCGATCACCGCGCCAACGCCGATGATGATGCCGAGCATCGTCAGCAGCGAACGCATCTTGTTCCGGAGCAGTGCCCGCCCGGCGATTCTTAGTGAGGCGAAGATTCTCATGACGCGAGTTTGACGGCCTGTTGTGCTGCGCGAAGCTGCTGCAATTCCTTTTCCGCGGACGCGCGGTTCTGTACCGCCTCGTCGGTGACAATTTTCCCGTCACGCAGGATGACCATGCGCTTGGTGAAACGCGCCACGTCCAGTTCGTGTGTGACCATGACGATGGTGATGCCCCGGTCGTTCAACTTTTGGAACACGCCCATGATTTCGATGCTGGTCTGGCTGTCGAGGTTGCCGGTCGGCTCGTCGGCGAGCAGCAAGGACGGCTGGTTGACAAGCGCGCGGGCGATGGCGACGCGCTGCTGCTGGCCACCGGAAAGCTGGTTGGGGTGGTGGTCGGTGCGGTCACCGAGACCCACCAGGTCGAGCGCGTGCAGGGCGCGTTCGCGCTGCTCGTGCGACTGGACGCGGTGTCGGTTGTAAAGCATCGGCATTTCGGTGTTTTCCAGCGCCGACGTGCGCGAAAGCAGATTGAAACCCTGAAAGACAAAACCGATTTTTTCGTTGCGGACATCAGCGAGCGCATTACGGTCGAGCGTGGAAACGTCAATGCCATCCAGCCAGTAGTGCCCGCCGGTCGGGCGGTCCAGCGCGCCGATCATGTTCATCAACGTGCTTTTGCCGGAGCCGCTTGCGCCCATGAGCGCCACGAATTCGCCCGGAAAAATTTCCAGTGAAACGCCGCGCACGGCATGCACGTCCACCTCGCCCGTGTGATACGTCTTGTGGATTTCGTCCAGCTTGATGACGTGAGTTGTTTTCACAGCGGGTGTCGTCAGTGAATCAGATTCAGCGCCTGGGGAATCCCCCGCCGCCAAACGGGTTTGCGGTGGCAGCCGAAGTTGCGGTGCCGGTTAAAACCGAGCCGGTGACGACCTTATCGCCTTCGTTCAATCCCGAAAGCACCTCGGTCGAAATGCCGTCGCTGATACCGGTCCTGATTTGCACTGACTGTAGCTTCGCATCGTCACCCGTGCCTGAAAGCACAAATACCGTGTGAAAAACCGGACGTTCGCCGTGCGGGTGGCCGCTGCGATGGCCCTGCCCGCCGGGCGTGCCGGCAAAATTGCTCCCGTTTGTGGCTGGCGAAGTTTGTGTCGCAACGGTGTTGGTCAGCACCACGGCATTTTCCGGCGGACGAAAATGCAGCGCGGAATTGGGGATGTTCAACACATTTTCGCGTTGGGCGATAATGAAAGAAAGGTTCGCCGTCATGCCGGGTTTCAATTTGTAATCGGAATTGGTCACACTGATGACACAATCGTAAGTGATGACGTTGTTGGCGTTGGTCGGCGAATTGCGGACTTGCACGACGGTCCCGTAAAATGTGCGATACGGATACGCGTCCACCGTGAAGTCGACGCTCTGGCCTTCCACCACGCCGCCAACGTCGGCTTCAGCCACGCTCGAATCAATTTGCATTTTCGTCAGGTCGTTCGCGATTTGAAAAAGGGTCGGCGTGTTGAAACTGGACGCCACCGTCTGGCCGAGGTCGATCGAGCGCGAAATCACGATGCCATCCACCGGCGAACGGATTTTGCAATAACCCAGATTTGCGTTCGCGTTGTCCAGCGAGGCTTGTTTGATTTGCACCGTGGCTTCGGCCTCGTGCAACGTGGCGATAGCTGTGTCGTAATCGGAAATGGAAATCAATTTGTTCGTGAACAATTCGGCGCTGCGTCTCGCCTCAGCCTGCTGTAATTCCAAATTCGCCTTCGCGTCGGCCAGATCGGCGGTGCATTGCTCGACCGCCGCCCGATAAGTCGAAGGATCAATTTCCGCGATGACCTCGTTGGACTCCACCATTGAATTGAAGTCCACGTTAAGTTTATTGATGATGCCTGAAACCTGGCTGCCTACCGTCACGTTCACCACTGGATTCAACGAACCGGTGGCCGTCACGATTTGTATCAATTCGCCGCGCGTCACGGCGACCGTCTGATAAGCCGGCGCGTCTTGATGTCCGTGCCGGAAATACCAGGCGCCGCCGACAACAACCACGACGACCGCCAAAATAACGGCCGCCCACTTTATCCAGCCACCGCTTCGATTGCCTGCCATAAATTTCAATGCGCTCACCGCTCAAGGTTGAGACAGTGTCAGCGCCGGACAGTTTACGTGATTTTCCGCGCCTGTCCATGCTTTCGTCGGCATCCACTTTCGGTTTGAGCCGCGCGCGCCGATGCTTAGAATCCTGCCGTGCTCGAAAAGCTCACGCAACAACTCGGCGCGGCGCGATCGCTCAATGACGAGGAGATTCGCCAGGCAGTGGAACAACTCGCCGACGAAAAAGTTCCGACCGTGGTCAAGGCCGATTTCCTGACCGCGCTGGCCAAAAAAGGCGAAACCACCGGCGAAATCGCCGCATTCGCCCGCGCCCTGCGCGACAAATCCATTTCACCCCCGCTCGATGCCGAAACCCGCACTCGCAAAATCCTCGACGTTGTCGGCACCGGCGGTGATCGCCTGAGCACCTTCAATATCTCCACGACCGTCGCGCTCGTGGCGGCGGCGGCAGGGGTGCTGGTCGCCAAGCACGGCAACCGTGCCAGCACTTCGCCCATCGGCAGCGCGGATGTCATGGAAGCACTGGAGATTCCTTTTGATCTGGGGCCGGAGGACGCCGTCCGTTCGCTTCGTCGGCACAACTTCGCTTACTTCTTCGCGCCCAAATATCATCCGGCATTTCGGCATATCATTCCTGCGCGTAAGCTCTGCGCGGAACGCGGCCAGACCACGATCTTCAATTTCCTCGGCCCGCTGCTGAATCCGGCCCGGCCCACCGCGATGCTGGTGGGAGTGCCACGGCCGGAATTGTGCGAACCGCTTGCGCAGGTGCTGCAATCGCTGGGCGTCCGCCGCGCCATGGTGGTTTGCGGCGCGGTGCGGGATGAAGCCGGGGCTCTTCGGCATCTCGATGAACTTTCGCCACTGGGGCCGACCACGATTGCCGAGTTTTATCAGGAACATGCGGTGGCTTGTTCAATGCTGTCACCCGAACCGTTTCCCCTGCAACCGGCCACGCTGGCGGATCTCCGCGGCGGAGACCGCGAAGTGAATGCCACCATCATCCGCCGCATCCTGCGCGGCGAGGAACGCGGACCGAAGCGCGACGCGGTTCTGCTCAACGCCGCCGCTGCGCTGTTCGTCGCCGGCAAAACGAAGTCGCTGGTTGCAGGCTGGGAACTGGCGGCTGAAACGATCGATTCCGGCAGGGCTGCCGCGAAGCTCGCAGAACTCGCCCGCTGATTCAGTGCGGCGTGCCCTTTGCAGCTTCGGCGGCTTCCGCTTCCCTGATTTCCATCTCGGCGTAGTGGAGGCCGAGATTGTGTTGGGCGGTTTTGTCGCCTTGACGCGCGGCCCGGATGAACCACTTCACGGCCTCCAGCCGGTTTTGCTCCACACCGCGTCCGGTCTGGTAGCAAAGCCCGAGGTTGCACTGCGCGGGCGCACATTCCTGTTCGGCGGCGGCGCGATACCATTTGGCAGCCTCGACGTAATCCTGCGGCACGACCTGGCCGGTTTCGTAAAAGACGCCGAGGTTGAATTGCGCCGCCGGATAGCCGCGCTCGGCTGCTTCGCGATACCATTTCACCGCCTCGGCATAATTTTGCAGCACGCCCTGGCCGGTTTCGTAAAGCATGCCAAGGTTAAATTGCGCCGCCGGATCGTTCTGCTCCGCCGCCTCGCGCAGCCACTTGGCCGCCTCGCCAAATTCCTGCGGCACGCCCGTGCCGTGGAGGTAACACACGGCCAGATAACATTGCGCAACCGGGTCGCCCTGCTCCGCCGCGCGCCGGTACCATTTCACCGCCTCCTGGTAATCCTGCGCCACGCCCTGGCCGTTTTGAAAGCACACGCCGAGATAGCATTGCGCCTGCGGGTCGCCTTCTTCGGCGGCCTGGCGCATGGCTTCAAAATTGTCCCAAGTGCGGCGGTTGTTGGACATGGCGCAAAACCAGCTTCTCCGTCTCAGGCTTATGATATACGCAAGCGGAGCGAATTCAAGCCGCGAGTTGACCGGTGTTATTTTCTTCCGTTCAACCACACGGCCTGCTACAAAACTTTCATGGCAACCCCAATAAAAATCGGCTTTCTCGGCGCGGGCAAAATGGCCACCGCGCTCGCCTGCGGCTTCATTCGCGGCGAACTTGCCGGCCCCCGTGAAATCATCGCGAGCGACCCGGCGGACGCCGCGCGCAAACATTTCGCCGCCGAGGTCAGCGCAAAAACCGTTACAGCCAACGCCGAAGTCGCAAAATTCGCCGGCGTTTTGATTTTGGCAACCAAACCTGACCAGGTTTCCGCCGCGCTGGCGGAGATTCGCGGCGCGTTCACCGAAAAACATCTGCTCATCTCCATCGCCGCAGGAGTGACACTCGCAAAACTCGAAGCCGCGCTGCCCGCCGGCGCACGCGTTATTCGCGTGATGCCCAATACGCCGGCGCTCGTCGGCGCGGGTGCGTCGGCGTTCGCGCTCGGCAAATCCGCGACGGCGGCGGATGGCGAGCTGGCGAAAAAACTTCTTTCCGCCGTCGGCCTCGCGCTTCAGGTAAAGGAGCCGCTGCTCGACGCCGTGACCGGCTTGAGCGGCAGCGGGCCGGCGTATGTTTACCAATTCATCGAGGCCTTGAGCGACGGCGGCGTGGCAGCGGGATTGCCGCGCGACGTGGCCACACAGCTTGCCGCACAGACCGTTTTGGGCGGTGCGAAAATGGTTTTGGAAACCGGCGTGCACCCCGGTGCGCTCAAAGACCAGGTGACCAGCCCCGGCGGTACGACGATTGAAGGCTTGCACGAATTGGAAAAGGGCAAAATGCGGGCCGCCGTGATGAGCGCCGTCCGCGCCGCAACGGAAAAATCGAAAAAGCTCGGACAACAATCCTGACGGTTTCAACTGGATCGGGTCGAAATTTGAGCAGACGCGATGACATGCTTGATTGCATGCGAAAGCTGAAACGAAAATCAGAAAACGCAGAAGTTGAAACGACTGTTATTACCGCATCGTCTGAGGAAAACTCCGGCGAGCATTGGCGGTTTTGTCCACAGTGCGGGCATGAACTGGTCAATGAGAAGTGAAAGCTGCGCTGCCCGCGCTGTCATTATTTCATGGGCTGCTCGGATTTCGATTTCGCGGGTTGAAAGACACGGATTTCACGGATTTTCACGGATGACCAAAACATGATCCCAAATTTTTAATCTGTGTTAATCCGTGCAATCCGTGTCAAAGTAAAAATTTCTTCGTGTTCATTCGTGTCATTCGTGGTTAAATTTCCCTGTTCATGAACGATTGGAACATTCAGTCCCGTGCCTCGGCTTGCGAGGCGTGCGCGCAGCCGTTTGCCGACCGGCAAACGTATCATACGCTGCTCCTCGACGTGCCGCCCGAATTGCGGCGCTCGGACATCTGTGACCCGTGCTGGCAAAAACAATTCGCCGGCGACGCCCGCAACCGCACCGGGTTCATCTCGCATTGGCAGGGGATTTACGAAGCGCCACCGCAGCCCGTGGACGCGATTCACCGCGAAACCGCCGAGACGCTCCTGCGCAAGCTCATCGAGCAAAACGACCCGGTTCATGCACCCGCGATGTTCATTCTGGCCGTGATGCTCGAACGCAAACGCGTGTTCAAGGTGAAGGAACAGATCGTCCGCGACGGCAAGCGCGTATTCATTTACGAGCAGCCCAAGACCGGCGACGTGTTCACCATCGCCGATCCGGATTTACGGCTGGATCAACTTGAACAAGTCCAGCGCGACGTGGCGTCGTTGCTGGAACATGGACTGAACCCGCCCGTCACCGGAGGTGAATCTGCTTCGGCGCCACAAGCCCCCGTTGCCGAAAACGAAACCGCGTCACAGCCTGCTGAACAACCGGCTGGAAATTAAATTCCGTGCCCGAACTTTCCGAACTTCAAAACCGTCTCGGCTACGCCTTTCGCGACGAAAGCCTGTTGCGGCTGGCGCTGACCCATCCGTCCGTCGCGCATGAAAGCGGCGCGGCGAGCGAAGACGGCGACGAAACGCAGCGAAGACCTGCGCACAACCAGCGGCTGGAGTTTCTCGGCGACGCGGTGTTGCAACTCGTCCTCACCCGCGAGCTGTATGAGAAATTTCCCGCGTTCGACGAAGGTCCGTTGACCAAGGCGCGCGCGAAGCTCGTCAACCGCCGTACGCTGGCCGAACACGCCCGCGCGCTGGACCTCGGCGCGCATTTGATTTTGAGTCACGGCGAGGAAATGCACGGCGGGCGGGAGCGCCCATCCGCGCTGGCGGACACGTTTGAGGCATTGCTCGGCGCGATTTTTTTGGACGGCGGCTTTGACGCGGCACGCGAATTCATCCTGCGCGAATTCAGCGCCGCGTTCGGCAAATTGAGCGTGCTGCCGATCATTGAAAATCCGAAGGGCGAATTGCAGGAACTGTTGCAGGCCCGCTCGCCGGAAGCGCCGGAATATCACGTTGTCTCCGCCACCGGCCCGGATCACGACCGCGTCTTTGAATGCACGGTGCAGCACGAAGGCGTGGAACTGGCGCACGGCCGGGGCAAAAGCAAGAAAGCCGCCGAGAGCGACGCAGCTTCGGCGGCGTTGAAAAAATTGCGGGAGGAAAGGTAAAGGCAGGGACAGCGCGCTGCGCTGTCCGTGGCCGCCGCCGCGCGGCCTACTGTTTTTCCTCGTCAAGAAACGTCAGCTTCACACCGCTCTCCTTGGGCTTGGAAAAACTGTCGAGCAACGTCGGCGCGTTTGACGGTGTTGACGCCGGCTTGGCTTCAGCACTTTGCGGTTCGAGCGCGGAACGCAATGCGCCTTCAACGAGCTGGGCACAGTGGATTTTCATCGGCGGCAGCGGGCCGAGTTCGCCGGCCAGTTCCTCGGTCTTGAGCGCCAGCGCTTCCTCGGCGGTCTTGCCGCGGATGAGTTCCGTGGCGAGGCTGGCGACGGCAATGGCGGTTTCGCAACCGAACGACTGGAATGTGGCGCGGTCAATGACCTTTTTGCCGTTCTGCTCCTTGAATTTCACCCACAGGCGCAGCATTTCGCCGCAATCCGCATTGCCAACCGTTCCGACGGCGTCGGCCCCGGCCAGTTCACCCAGGTTCCGGGGATTGGCCAGCGCCGCCTGAATCCGCTTCTGCAAATCGTCGTTCATTTTTCGATCAAGAAAAGAAACCCGTTTCGGATTTCAAACCATACCACCAACCGGGCGGTTTCACCAGACGGCAATGGGCTTGGACAAGTCGGAACGGACGCGTTGCTCCAGCCCTCGCGAAGTGTAAATCGAATCGTTCGCCAGCTTCAAAGCAAAATGTCCGGCAGTTGGTCAGTGCAGGCTCAAACATTCTCGCCGGGTCATCCAGTTGGTTGCGACCGAATAATGCCGCGTGACAAAAATCGAAATTCGGCGCATGTTCATAGGATATCGTTGACGAACTCAGAGACTTGGCAGGCCCAACAATGTTGAAACTTTGCCAACAGCCTGATGCAACCCGGAAAACCTATCATGATCGATCTGGCCTATTCGATTGCCGACCAGGACGTTCGAGACGACCAAATCCATTGGGATTTACAATTTTTCACTTCACCTGGCGCAGTATCTGTCGGAGCACACGCAAGTCCAGAAGTTTACGGTTTTCAGCAACAGCACGGTTTCGCCGGATTTGCGACTGGCGGCGAAGGCGCGCGTCCAGGAATTCAATTTTGCCCGACGGAGCAGGGTGGGCCGGATATTGTGGGACCAGTGGGGTCTTTACCGGTCGGCGCAGGCCACAGGGCACCGCTGGCTTTTTCTACCGAAGGGCTTTTGCTCGTTCGCGGCGCGCCCGCGTCTGCAAGTCGCGGCCTTTGTCCACGACATCATGGGCGATTTCTATCGTCAGCATTATCCCGCGTTTGAGTCGAAGCTTGAGTCGTTCTATTTTTCCCACAGTCTGGCGGCGACCCTTCAGCAATGCCGCGTGATTTTTACCAATACCGAGTTTTCAAAACGCGAGTTGACCGGTTGGGCTCAACGCAACGGATTATCCTGTCCCGAAGTGATTGTGGCGGGTTACGGTTTTGCCTCGCCCGAGCCAGTCTGGACCGAAAAAGAAAACCGGATTTTGTTGTTTGCCAGCGCCATGCCGCATAAACGGACGGACATCGCCATCCGTTTTCTGACCCGCTGGCTTCGGGAATCGAAATATGACGGGAACATTGATTGCATTGGAATTCTCTCATCAAAGATGACAAAGCCCGAAGGCCGTAGCTGGAGATGGATTGGGAGAGTGCTTCCCACACAAGCGCGCGAAATGATGCGCCGGGCGCGTGCGGTCATCTATGTTTCCGATTATGAGGGTTTTGGCATGCCCGCTGTGGAAGCGGTTCTGGAAGGCAGTTGCCCGGTCTTTTCAGACATTCCGCCATTGCGTGAAGCAATGGGCGGGGCCGGCTGCCCTTTCTCAAACGATTCGGAGGAGTCCTTTCTTAAGGCAATGGACAGGGCCTTGACCATGCCTCCGGAAACCATTCACGTCTGGGCGGCCGGGCTGCTGCATCGCCATCATTGGCCGGTCGTGGCCGGAAAAATTATGCAGGGGCTTTCCACCGCATGATTTTTGAGAGCGCAATTGAATTTATTTCTTTCCTTTCGCCAACCACCACGCAATATGGGAGAAATGCGAAAACGCCGGGTGCCAAGAATACTTATTGCCGGGGGAGCCGGGTTCATCGGCGTCAACGCGGCGCGCCGTTTTCTGCAGGACGGCTGGGACGTGTTTGTGTGGGATAACCTCTCCCGCCTCGGCGCGGAAAACAATCTTCAGTGGCTGCAAAGCTTCGGCCCGGTCCATTTTTCAAAGATTGATATCCGCGATGAAAAGACCGTAACCGAATATTTCCAGCGGGAACGGTATGATTTGGTGCTTCATTGTGCGGGGCAGGTTGCGGTGTCTGCCTCCCTTGCCAATCCCCGGTATGACTTGGAGAACAATGTTCTGGGCACCTTCAATCTTCTGGAAGCCGCCCGCCTGTTTTGTCCGGAAGCCCTGTTTATCTTTGCCTCCACCAACAAGGTTTATGGCAGTCTGGAAGGCACCCCCGTGGTTGAGCGCAATGGCCGTTATGAATGGGCTGATCGCCCCGAGGGAATTTCGGAAGAGCAGCCGCTTGATTTCTATTCCCCCTACGCCTGTTCCAAAGGGGCGGCAGATCAATACGTGCGGGATTATTCCAGAATTTATGGATTGCCCACCGTCTGTTTCCGTCAGTCCTGCATTTATGGATACCGCCAATTCGGCATGGAGGATCAAGGTTGGGTCGCCTGGTTCCTGATTGCGCATGCCCTGCGCCGCCCCATCACCCTCTTTGGTAACGGTAAACAGACTCGTGACCTTCTCTTTATTGATGACCTGATTGATGCCTATTGCCTGGCATGGCAGAAACGCGACAAAGTTGCCGGCCAGGTTTATAACGTCGGCGGTGGCCCGCAGAATCAATATTCCGTAAAGCAACTCGTCCATTGGCTCGAGGTGGAGGGGGGGGCACCGGTTGAAATCGGTTTTGCCGCGACCAGGCAGGGCGATCAAAAAGTGTTTGTTGCAGATGTCAGGAAGGCCTTTAAAGATTTTGGATGGCGTCCCTCGTGCTCTGCTGAACAGGGCATCCGTAAACTCCATCGGTGGGTGAATGCCAACCTGGAAGTGTTTCGCGAAGTCCTCGCCATGCCGCCCGTTCAAGAGGGTGCGCATGCCCTTGAATCAACGCCCCTCGAGTTCGTGTGGGCTTCCGCGGGCTCTCAGGTTCCGGCCAGGAGCAAGCGGTCAACCGGCTGACGTGATGTCGCCTTCGCCTTTCGGGGCGAAATCCTGATAATCCAAGACCACAACAAACCTCCTCACGGGCCGCCATTTTTTCGCGGAACCGGACATATTTATCGGTCGGATTTCTCCGTTCTTTGTTTATTCCAGAAGTCCGGTCGGCCTGTTGCAAGCAGTATCACCGCAAGGAGATTCAGAAGTTGGCTTGACTATGCCTCTGCCTGACTGCTACAGGTGAACCGTGCCAATGCCGCCCAAGATCTCGATTGTTACCCCGAGTTTCAACAGCATCCATACCATCCGTGAAACCATCGAGAGCGTGCGATCCCAGGATTGTTCCAATTGGGAACATATTGTCATTGACGGTGGGTCGAAGGACGGCACCGTCGAGTTGTTGAAAGAGTATCCGCATTTGATCTGGGTGTCAGAGAAGGACGAAGGGCACTATCACGCCATGAACAAGGGGATTCTCCGTGCCACCGGGGAGATTATTAACATCCTGAACACCGATGACTGCTTTCGCCCCGGCGCGTTGCGAGCCGTGGGGGAGGCTTTTCTGCAGCATCCGCAATGGGATGCACTTTTCGGAGATGTCCAGTACGTTGACGGCCAGGGACGCGAAATCTTCCGGCGCAAAGAAGCCTGTTACGATTTCAACGTAATCCGCTACTGCCTGTGTTACGTAATCCACCCGACGCTCTTTGTCCGCAAATCGGTCCATGACCAGCTCGGTTTGTATCGGCACAAGGAGTTCTTGAATGCCTGCGACTTCGAATTCATTCTGCGCCTGGGGAAGCACGGCCGTAAAGTCGGCCATGTCCCGCGCCTGCTCGTCAATTACCGCTTTCACGAATTCGGGCAATCAGCCGACATGCGGGTCCGGCATAATACGTTGCGGGAGTCCACCGCCATCGCTCGCGAATACGGCAAGCCGGATGGTTGGTTGGGCCGTGTTTATCAGACGGCATTCCGATTGAAGCGGCAGTGGCAGAAATTGATCTGCCGCGGGCGTGTCGATCTTATCCCGGGTTACTGGATGATCCGCAAACATATGAAGAAGCAAACCAGCTTCACGTCAAACATCGACATGAACAAGCTGGAGGGAAAAAGCTGAATTCAGTTGCTGATTTAAGCGCGGGGGAGTTTTCGTAGAATTGTCAGGCGGTCATCTTAGATTTGCCACGCCGCCAGGACCTGGGTAGCAGCAGCAAACCTTGCTTCCTTGTACTGCGGCCACGGACAGCAAATGACAGCCAGCTTGATCTCCTCGCGCGAGACCAGCGTGGCGAGGTTCTCGATCACTTCAAATTCGTGCAGGCTCGGATTGTTGGAAGGTTTGGCGCCGAAATCATGCACCAGCACACGGTAACCCTGTTGTTTCAGATGTTGTGCCAGGTAGAGGCCTGCGGCTTCCTCGGTGATATAGGTGTCCGGCTTGTAGGACAACCCCAGTACCGCCACCGTGTCGCTCTTGGTGATTCGTGCTTTTACTTTCTCCAGCAAATCGCGTTTGGTGTCTTCATTTACCTTGTCCGAGGCTTCCGCCAGGGACGCGGACACGCCGACCTGGCGGGCGGTATAGACGACAAGGCGGTTATCACGAGGAAAGCATGGCCCCCCGTAGCTCAGGCCGGCGCGCAAATATTTCTTGCCAATCCGGCTGTCGCCGCCGATGGCATCCAGCACCGCGTGAATGTCCGCCTTGGGAAACCGTTCGGCGATCATCCGGAGCTGGTTGGTGAAGCTGATCTTCATGGTGATGTAACTATTCAGCGAGATTTTTGTCAGTTCGGCACTGACCAGCGACATGCGGCTGATCTGCGGCCGGTTATGGTTGTATTTCCGATAAAACGCTTCCAGCGCCGCCCCGCTCTCGAGGTCGGACTCGCCAATCAGCACCAGGTCCGGTTCCAGCAAACCGTTGATGACGTTGCCCAGGGCGATGAACTCGGGATTATAACAGAAACCGAAGTCACGTCCGCAGGTCCACTTGGTTTCCTTCTCGATCATCGGGACCAGCACCGTGTCGCACGCGCCCGGCGTGGTCGTGGAACTGCATACGAACAGATGCCCCTTTTTGCCGGCACCCGCCAGCGCCTTGGCGCAAGGTTGCATGGCTTTGAGGAGATACTCGTTCGAAAAGCTCCCATCCGGCAGGCTCCCGGTGGGGGGGATGAAGAAGGACACATCGGTCTTTACCGCTTCACGCAGGTCGGTCGAGGCCCGCAGCCGGGCGCGTCCCGCCTGGATGGTTTGGGCCAGCAACGGTTCTTCGACGGGTGGCAAGCCTTCGTTCACCCGCCGCACTTTTTCCGCATCGATGTCCACCCCCACCACGTCGAACCCGCGCGCCGCCAGCGTGGCGGCGATGCAGGCACCCAGTTTGCCCAAACCGAATACGGAAGCGGATTGAATCGTTTTCATGCGGGCGCGAGTATGGCAGAACCCGAGCCGTAGGCTCAAGTTTAAAGCCCGCCGCAGCCCATCGGGTCGATGTCGGAAGTGGCGCTTTTTTGATGCTCGCTCCGTGCGGCAAGCGGGAAGCCGCCGGAACCTGCAGGCGAGGATGCCTGCGCTACCTGGCGCACGCTTGCGGCGTGTGGGGGTGCCGAGACGAGTTGACTCACGGCTAAATGTTACCGGAGGCTGTGCAGCCAAATGGCCCTTGCTACCGCGAGTTCTCCTTGCCAGACTCACGGGCGCTTTTGCGCCTGATTCATGAAAATCGCGCTGGTTCAGATCAATACCACCGTCGGCGACCTCGCCGGCAATGAGAAGAGAATCCTCGAGGCTTATCGACGAGCGACAGCTTCGGGTGCGAGCCTAGTGCTTTTTCCCGAGCTGGCCACCACCGGTTACCCGCCGCGCGATCTGCTGTTGCGCCCGCGATTTGTCGCGGAAAACCTCGCGATTCTGGGCCGGTTGGCTGCAGCGGCCGGAGACGCCGCGATGGTGGTTGGCTACGTCGGGCGCAACGAGAAGCGGCCCGGCCGCGAAGTTACCAATTCCGTGGCGTTGCTGCACCAGGGACAGATCATCACGACGCGCACCAAGACGCTGTTGCCCACCTATGATGTGTTCGATGAGGACCGGTATTTCGAACCGGCGATGGAAAACGCCCCGGTCGCTTTTAAGAACGCCATGATTGGCCTCACGGTTTGTGAAGACGTGTGGAATGATGAGGATTTTTGGGACGACCGCCGCTACCGGCGGAACCCGGCGGCGGAGCTGGCGTGGGCCGGAGCGAAGATTTTGTTCAACAGTTCAGCCTCCCCCTGGCACCTCGGCAAAAACCGCGCGCGGCGCGGCATGCTTTCCCAACTTGCCGCCAAGACGCACTGTCCGGTCGTTTACTGCAATCTGGTTGGCGGGAACGATGAATTGGTCTTCGACGGCGGTAGCATGGTGTTTGATTCGCAGGGCCGGCTGGTGGCCGAAGGCAAACGGTTCGAGGAGGATTTGTTGGTGCTCGATCTCGATACCGCGCGGCCGATCGATCCGCCGGAACCCTCGGATGAAGAGCAGATTTTCCGCGCGCTGGTACTGGGTTTGCGTGATTATGCGGAAAAGTGCGGCTTCAAATCCGTGGTGCTGGGTCTGAGCGGGGGCATTGATTCGGCGGTCACCGCCTGCATCGCCGTGACGGCGCTCGGCAAGGAACGGGTCCACGGCATTTCCCTGCCCTCACAATTCTCCTCGCCGGGCAGCATCGATGACGCCCGCATTCTGGCGCAGAATCTCGGCATCCGCTACGATGTCATCCCCATCCAGCCGCCATTTCTGGAGGTGAAGAGCCAGTTGAAGGAGGTCTTTGCCGGCCGTCCGGAGGATGTTGCCGAAGAAAACATTCAGGCACGGCTGCGCGGGGTAATTCTCATGGCGTTATCCAACAAATTCGGCTCGCTGCTGCTCACGACCGGTAACAAAAGCGAGGTGGCGGTTGGCTACTGCACGTTGTATGGCGACATGTGCGGCGGCTTGGCGGTGATTGCCGATGTGCCTAAGACCATGGTGTATCGCGTGGCCCGGTGGATCAATCGCGAGCGCGAGATCATCCCGCAGGCTTCCATCACCAAGCCGCCTTCAGCCGAACTGCGGCCCAACCAGACCGATCAAGACTCGCTCCCGTCTTATGAAGTGCTCGACCGGATCCTTGAAGACTACGTAGTGCGGCTCAAAGGGCCGGCGGAAATCATCGCCGCGGGCGTGCCCGAGGCAGATGTGCGCCGGGTGGTTCGCCTCATCGATCTGAGCGAATACAAGCGCCGCCAGGCCGCCCCGGGCCTGAAGGTCACCACCAAAGCTTTCGGCATGGGCCGAAGAATTCCCATCGCGCAACGATACCGGGAGCTATGAGCGGCGTCCGTCCCGCACATCAATGATCCGGGAAAACCGGTCGATAGAACTGGTGCGGACCTGATTAATACCAAACAACCGATCCTGACCGGTAACCCGCTTGGCTTCTTCCATTGCATTTTTGCTGAAAAGGAAGGCTGAGTTTGAGCCAGCTTGCATTGCGGAAATTCGGTATGACAATGGAAAATTTCGTGGTGAAATTTCCAGTAACAATTCGATCGTTTGATAAACGGCCCGCCCGCCCGAACAACGCCATCAATGCCGCCGGGCAAACTTACGATCACCGATTTTCAACACGATGAGAGTAAGCACCACCGTCAATTCCGCAACGAATTTACCCGCGTGGGTTCACGAGGCTTGCGGTGCGGGCTTCAATAGTGGTGTTTGTCCGGCGTTTTCGACACCGTGAATGGCTTCAGCAAGATTTGTGAGATAGTGTTGAAGCGTGAACCGGTTTAAAAAGTTTTCGCGCAAGTATTCACCATTTTGCTGCATCATCATGGTGAGCAGCGCATCGGCGATTTGGTCTGGCGATTTGATGGCCACCAGGCCGGGATAACCGGACGGCAGGATTTCCGGCAACGAACGCCAACGCGTCGTCACCACCGGCAAACCAAAGGCCATCGCTTCCACCGCGACCAAACCAAAACTTTCCGCGTGGTAATACGTCGGAAAGCAAAAACAGTCGCTTTCGGTGAACACACGCCGTTTATATTCGTCTTTGGCAAAGCCGATGTAGGTCACGCACGATTTTGCCGTCCGGCCAGATTCAATCTGTAAGTCTGGCTGCGCGATGCGGGTATAAAACTCAGTCTGGTCGGACAGATTGACGAATTCGCCAGCCACAGTCAGACGCACGCGAATGGGCGAATTTACGCGCGACAGGTGCGCATTGGCCAAGGCCACGCCGGTGAGCGTGTCAAACAAACCTTTTTCCTTCATGCAATGCGCGAGAAATAAAACCCTTACGATTTGAGGGTCATCACCCGCGTGGGCGAGTTCGCTTGAATTCAGGCTCTCGCCTTTAAGCAATTTCGCCCGCGCGGCAAATCTTGCTTTGCGACGCGGCAAAACTGATTGCGCGAAATCCGGACAGGGATCGGGGATGCCGTTGCTCACGACGCAGATATGACGGGACAAAAGTTTCTCGGCGTCGGCAAAATTGCTTTTGGACAGAACGATGCTGAGGTCCACGGGTTTGAACAGGCGGTAGGTGATGGCGCGGGTTCGGATTTGCACGGACGTCTCCAGCCATTTGGCAAGGCCGGCGGCGTGCCAGTGGAGGATGATTCTTTCGAAAAACGGGCGACAGATGAGCATGACCAGCCAGTCGCGATAAAGCGCGATGTGCTTGCCGGGCGCGGGCACGTAATAAAAATTGGTCACGCCGTAGCGAAACCGGCACCAGATCGCTTCGAGACAATAAATGAAAAGCTGTACAAGTTTGATGCTTCGAAATTCACCGATGTCTTCGAGTCCCCGGGAAAACTGCGCGTTAACATGGTAGCACTCGATGCCGAAACGGTTCGACGATTCACCGTTGGATTTCGATTTGTGCCGGCGGTGGTCGCCACCGAAGCTGTCCAGCATGAGATTCACGGCGTAACTCTGGCCGTGGTACGGCGGCGGCACGTGGGCGAATACGAGCAGCTTCATACAGATTTGTGAGCGAGCTTCAGGCTCCAATTTAAACGAAAACCGGGATTGAAGGAAGAACTTTCGCGCCGAAGCCGGGTTCGACTGGCATTTTAGCACCAATCGCGTATGCTGCCCGCCGAATTTTCTATGGCCATCGAACGAGTCAACGTCCTCGGCGTCGGCATCAGCGTCATCAACCTGCCGTCGGCACTGGCCGCGATTGCGGACGCGGTGCGTGCGCGGCGCAAAGGATACATTTGCGTGACCGGCGTGCATGGCGTGATGGAGGCGCAGGCCGACACCGCTTTCCGGAACATTTTGAACGAGGCATTTTTGTGCACGCCGGACGGAATGCCCATGGTTTGGGCGGGCAAATTGAGCGGTCGCTCCAGGATGAGCCGCGTTTACGGGCCCGACTTGATGCTGGATGTTTGCGCGTGGAGTGAAAAAAATCCGTGCCGCCACTTTTTTTTCGGCGGCGCTCCGGGCGCGGCGGAGGCGTTGCGCGACAAATTGACGGCGCGGTTTCCGGGTTTGCAGGTCGCCGGGTGTTACGCCCCGCCGTTCCGGGCGCTCAATGCTGAAGAACAAAAACAACTGCAGGAAACGGTTCGTGCGGCCCGGCCGGACATCCTGTGGGTTGGCTTGAGCACGCCGAAACAGGAGAAATTCATGGCGGAGTTTCTGCCGCGATTGGATGTGACGCTGATGATAGGCGTGGGCGCGGCATTTGATTTTCTCAGCGGGCGTGTCAAACAGGCGCCGCGCTGGATGCAGCGTAGCGGATTGGAGTGGTGCTACCGTTTGTGCCGGGAACCGCGCCGGCTGGCCAGGCGTTATTTCCGAAACAATCCGCTGTTCGCCGTCAAAATCGCCGCGCAACTTTGCGGGCTGAGGAAGTATTCGCTTGAATAAAATGGTTTCAGGCGAATTTGATTGAGCGAAAACGAAGCTTCTGCTATCTCAAGACGGGAATCGCGCGCATGAACGAATCAAACAGCGGTGCTATGCCTTGGCGTTTGGAGCAAAAGCTCGGGGTCGTTTTTTTTGCCGCGCTCTTCATCGGATGGTCTTCAGCGTCCGTGGTATGGAGAAATACTCCCGCCGGGAGGGGGCTGTATTTTTTGTCGCTGTTCGCATTTGGCCTGATGTTATTCCTCCTCGATCGCGGAGTCTGGACCAAAATCACCAACAAGGCCTTTTTTTTCGCGCTCTTGGCCGCGTGGCTGGCGCTGTTTCAGTTTTTGGGCAATTCCATTCTGGGCTATATCCACACGCCGTCGCTGTTTTCATGGATGTATGAGGCGTATAACACCACCAATCCCGCCGCCGACGACGGGCATGGCGACTTCATCCCGATATTGGTCCTGGGGTTGTTTTGGTGGAAGCGCAAGGAGCTGCTCGCGCAGCCTTTGAGTCTCTGGTGGCCGGGACTGTTGCTGCTGGTTTTGGCGATGGTGCTGCACGTCATGGGCTACGTCCTTCAGCAGCCGCGCATTTCCATCGTGGCGCTGTTCACGGGGATTTACGCATTGACGGGGTTGAGCTGGGGCCGCGACTGGTTGCGAAAGAGTTTTTTCCCGTTTTTCCTGTTTGCCTTTTCAATGCCACTGGGTGATCAAGCCAAGTTCATTACCTTCCCGCTGCGCTTGCTGGTCTGCCAATTGGTGGAAATGGTGTCGCATTGGATTCTGGGCATTGATGTGATGCGGATGGGCACACAGCTGATTGACCCCTCGGGCACCTATCAATACAACGTCGCTCCGGCTTGCAGCGGCATCCGGAGTCTGGTCGCAATTTTTCTGCTCGCCACGATTTATGGGTTTGTCGCGTTCCGGTCGGTCTGGAAACGACTTTTCCTCATGGCGCTGGCCTTTCCGTTTGCCGTTTTGGGGAACCTGACACGAATGCTTTGCATCATCGTCGCGGCGGAATTGGGCGGTCAGGAGGCCGGCAATTACGTCCATGAAAGCACCCTGATCAGCCTGGTTCCCTACGTTCCCGCGATTGTGGGACTGCTGTGGGTCGGGCATTGGATGGAAAAACGCTGTAAGCCGGATGAACCGGCGCAACCATGAAGAAAAATCAAAAGTGGCTGATACTTTTCGCCGTGCTGGTTTTGATTGCAGCCACCGCCGGCGTGTTGACGTGGCTCAAAGCGAATCAAAAACTCGGCAAACCGGGCATCAAGGCCACACCGATTCCCGGCAGTGTGGCGATGAAAATTGATCTGCCGGCGCAGGTTCTCGATTTCACTTCCACCAACGTACCGGAGAGCGATGAGGTTTTGAGTTATCTGCCCAAGGACACCAGCTTCGTGGAGCGTTGCTATACGTCGCCGGACGATTCGCCCGGAATCTATGCCACGGTCATTTTAATGGGCGCGGATCGCACCAGCATTCACCGGCCGGAATACTGTATGGCAGGCCAGGGTTTTGCCTGTGATGAAAAAGTGGTGGTGGACATTCCTGTAGGGGGGTCGAAGCCCTACCAATTGCCGGCTGCAAAATGGAAGGTCAGCCGGCTGGTCCAGCAGCCGGACGGACAAAACGTCAAAGTATCCGGAGTTTATGTATTTTGGTTTGTGGCGGATAATGAACAGACCACGGGCATTGTTCCGTTTCAGTGTTATCTGGTCAGGGACCTGTTGCTCAAAGGGGTTTTACAACGCTGGGCGTATATTTCGTATTTCTCCGCCTGCCTGCCGGGACAGGAAGATGCCGCGTTTGTGCGGATGAAAAGACTGATAGCCGCCTCGGTGCCGGAATTTCAGTTGCCGCCCAAACCCGCAAACCCCGCCATGTCAAGATGAAAGGACCGTTGTCTCTGGCAAAAAATCTGCTGATATGGCTGTTTGCTTAAATTGAATTAAACCATGCTGCGGCGTGATCGTCAGATGCGGGCGCAAGTCAACCAGTTGGTGGACGCGTTTTTCTTTGCGGTCAGCTTCTGGCTCATGTTGGTTTTGCGCGCCGACCCGCAGATTATCGCATGGTTGAATCTCAAATCCATGCCGCCGGATGCGTTTGAAAACATCGGATGGCTTTACTTCGTGCTCATCCCGGGCGCGCCGTTCGTTCTGGAATTGCAGGGCTTTTACAACCGGCCCCTTTTGGGTCCGCGCCGCGCAATTCTGTGGCCGCTCTTGAAAGGTTGCGTGCTCATCACCCTCGGCCTGGTGTTCGCGGTGTATGTCTTGCACCTGAACGTACCGCGCTGGGTGATCGTGTGGTTTGGTTGCCTTAGTTTCGCCCTGGTGTATCTCAAGGAGGAAATTTTATGTTTGGTTTATAAAAGCAAACTCGCCCGGGCGCAGTACAAACGCCGTTTCATCCTTGTCGGCGCCAGCAACGAAATTACGCGGATGCGCCATGAATTGGCCAGGCAGGCCGAAGAAGGCATCGAAATCGTGGGCGAGTTTGATTTTACCGAAGCACCCTTGCAACAACTCATTGAACTGCTCCATGAGCATTCCGCCAGCGGCGTCATCGTCAACGCCAAACAGGCGTATTTCGAGCGGGTCGAAAGCGTCATCAAAGTCTGCGAACTCGAGGGCGTCGATGCCTGGCTCGTGGCCGACTTTTTTGGAACGCAAATCGCGCACGCGAGCCTGGATGAATTATTCGGCCATCCCTTGCTGGTCTTTCGCACCGCGCCGGAAACCTCCTGGCAAAGCCTGATCAAAATGCTCATGGATTTCTTCGGCGCGCTGGTGTTGTTGATTCTGCTTTCGCCCCTGTTCCTGCTGATTGCCGCCGCCATCAAGTTTGTTTCGCCGGGGCCGGTCTTCTTCAAGCAGCAGCGTTCCGGCCTCAGCGGCGCGCCGTTCACGCTTTACAAATTCCGCACCATGGTCACCAATGCCGAGCAGTTCAAACACGAACTGGAGGCGATGAACGAAATGCGCGGCCCGGTCTTCAAGGTGACCAACGACCCGCGCGTCACGCGCATTGGCAAATGGCTCCGCCGTTACAGCCTCGACGAATTGCCGCAACTCTTCAACGTCCTGCGCGGCGAAATGAGCCTCGTCGGTCCGCGTCCGTTGCCGGTGGACGAGGTAAAGCGTTTCAATGACCTGGCCCACCGCCGCCGCCTGAGCGTGAAGCCCGGCATCACCTGCCTCTGGCAAATCAGCGGGCGCAACCAAATCGCCGACTTCAAGGAGTGGGTGCGGCTCGACCTCGAATATATTGACAACTGGTCGTTGTGGCTGGATTTGAAAATTTTGCTGCGCACCATTCCCGCCGTGTTCGCGGCCACCGGCGCCAAATGAAATGGCCCGGCCGTTTAATCGTTGAATCCTCCTCCCGTTTCACTACGCTTCTTTCGCTTGGCCGTTGAACCGTCAGGCAATTTATCTTTGATGAAAAAGAAACAGCCCACGTCCGTCGTCACCGGCGCCGCCGGATTTCTTGGCTCGCATTTGACCGATTTGCTTTTGGCGCGCGGCCACAAAGTCATCGGCATTGATAATTTTGTCACCGGCTCCGTGGACAACATCTCGCATCTCGGCGGCAATCCCAATTTCAAATTTATCCAGCAGGACGTCACCGAATTTATCTTTCTTGATGCGCCGGTGAATTACGTCTGGCACTTTGCGTCGCCCGCCAGCCCGGTTGATTATCTGGAACTGCCGATCCAAACGCTGAAAGTCGGCTCGCTCGGCACGCACAAGGCGCTGGGTCTGGCCATGGAAAAGGGCGCGCGTTTCCTGCTCGCCTCGACCTCGGAAATTTACGGCGACCCGCTCGTCCATCCGCAGACCGAGGAATATTGGGGCAACGTCAACCCCATCGGCCCGCGCGGCTGTTACGACGAGGCCAAACGCTTCGCCGAGGCGCTCGACGATGGCCTACCACCGCGAACACAAAGTCGAGACCCGCATCGTCCGGATTTTCAACACCTACGGCCCGCGCATGAGGCTCAACGACGGCCGCGTCGTCCCCGCGTTCATCAGCCAGGCGCTCAAAAACAAACCCGTCACCGTTTTTGGCGAAGGCAAACAGACCCGCAGCTTTTGTTACGTCTCGGATTTGATCGAAGGCATTTACCGCCTGATGATGAGCCGCTACGATTTGCCGATGAACATCGGCAATCCGGCTGAACTGACCATGCTCCAATTCGCCAAGGAAATCATCCGCGCCACCAAATCGCGCAGCAAAATCGTCTTCAAGCCGCTGCCGCAGGACGACCCGAAACAGCGCAGGCCCGACATCACCAAGCGCGAAAAAAATCCTCCGCTGGTCGCCCCAAGTGCAACTGGCCAAGGGCCTGACGCGGACCATCGCTTATTTCAAGCGCAAAGTCTGAAAGCGTTGCGATCAGGCGCCACACCTGCCTGACAAAATGATTTTCCGCGCGCGCCAGTTTGAATTCACCTTCCCGCGGCCGGCGCTCGTCATGGGCATCGTCAACGTCACGCCTGACTCGTTTTCTGACGGTGGAAGGTTTTTGAATCCGGAGGCCGCCGTCGCCCACGCGCTGGAACTGGCCGGGCAGGGAGCGGACATCCTGGACATCGGCGGCGAATCCACGCGCCCCGGCGCCGAACCTGTCAGCGAGGCCGAGGAACTGCGCCGCGTCATTCCGGTCATTGAAAAACTCGCGGCGGCAGTCAAAATTCCGCTTTCAATTGACACGATGAAGCCCGCCGTCGCCCACGCGGCGTTGCAGGCCGGCGCGAGCATCGTCAACGACGTGGCTGCCAACCGCCAAGATGACGCGATGTGGAGGGTTGTCGGCGGAATTTCGTGCCGGTTACATTTGCATGCACGCGCAGGGCACGCCGCAAACGATGCAGAAGAATCCGGTTTATCCGATGTGGTGCGCGAAGTCGGCGAATTTTTTCGGGAACGGTTGAAAAGATTGAACGCTTGCGGCGTGGCGTGCGGACCAGGTCGTGTTGGATCCGCGGCATCGGCTTTGGCAAGACGCTCGGAACATAATTTGCAGTTGCTCGCAAACTTGCAGAGTTTTACAACGTTGGCACGTCCGCTTGCTGCTGGGCGTTTCGCGCAAATCGTTCATCGAAAAATTGCTCGGCGCGGAAATTGAATGAACGCTTGCCAGCGTCGCTCGCCTGCGCGATTCTGGCCGTCGTCGGTGGCGCGCAAATCATCCGCGCGCATGACGTGGCGGAGACGGTCCAGGCCGCTGCGCATGGCCGAAGCGGTGCTGGCCCGGAAGAGAAATTGATGCCCTGACCAGATTCACATCCAGGATTGTATGGCGGTCCCGCGCTGGAAATTTTGATCCTCGCGGTGCTGATCTATTACGCCTTCCGTTTTTTGCGCGGCACGCGCGGCTGGCCGGTCGTCATCGGCTTCGTGGTCGTGCTGCTGGCGCTGGCGTTGGTGACGACGCTGCTGAAATTGCAAGGTGCTGCGCTGGCTGCTCGGCACGCTTCTCGGCGTTTTTCGCCATCGGCGGTGCTGGTCATTTTCCAGCCGGAACTGCGCCGGATGCTGGCCGAACTGGGCAATTTGCCGCTGTTCGCCACCGCCACGAACAGCGCGAAAGCATCGAGGTCATCATCCAGACGGTGGAGCGCCTGGCCGAAGTGAAAATCGGCGCGCTCATCGCCATCGAACAATCCATCCAGCTCCAGGAAGCCGTCGAATCCGGCGTGCCCGGTGGATTGCGAGGCGACGCCGGAAATGCTGGAGACGATTTTCTTCCCGAACAACGCCATCCATGACGGCGGCGTCATCATCAAGGGCGACCGCATCGCCTACGCGGCGTGCATTTTCCCGCTGACGCAGCGGCAGGATTTGAACAAGTCGCTCGGCACGCGCCACCGCGCGGCCATCGGCTTGAGCGAGGAAACCGACGCCGTCATCGTCGTCGTGTCCGAGGAAACCGGCATGATTTCGCATGCCTACAAAGGCCAGCTGGTGCGCGGCGTGACGCTGGAGGAATTGCGCGCGTTCCTGACCTCCGTGCTGGTGCAACCGGCGAAATCGCGCACGCTGGCGTCGAATGGCTTCGCACCCGGTTTGGCGAACGCCCCAAGCCCGGCCCTGCCGTCATCACCAAAAACGAGCCGCGCCCGGCGCTCATAAACAGAACCGGACAACTGAATTTGCTTATGGCGCATGCGCGACTGGTTCATAAAAGATTTGGGCTGGAAATTGTTTTCCGTTGTCCTGGCGCTCGGCCATCTGGCTGACCGTCTATAAAATCCGCACCGAATCGGAAACATCCGACGCCACCGGCAGCCAGGGCCAGCCCTGACCTTCGGCAATGTGCCGGTGCTCATCGTCTCGACGGCGGCGGACGTGCGCGATTTCCGCGTCAAACCCGCAACGGTCGCCGTCACCGTCAGCGGCTCGCCCGATGACATCGCCAGACTTCAAGTCGAGCCAGGTTCGCGCATTCGTGGATTTGACGGACATTGAGTCCGCGCGCAAACTGCACCGGCGCGTGGACGTCTCGATGCCATCTGGCTTGACGCTCGTCAGTGTGGAGCCGCCGGAAGTGGACGTGGTCATTCCGCCGCCGCATAATAAGACTACCATGAGCGCACCCAAAAAAATCTTCGGCACCGACGGCGTCCGCGGCACGGCCAACATCGAACCGGTCACGGCGGAAACCGCGCTTAAACTCGGCCGCGCCGCCGCGCACGTTTTCAAAAACCTCGAACGCCAGTCGCGCGGACAGGGCCGCCACAAAATCGTCATCGGCAAGGACACGCGGCTCTCCGGCTACATGCTCGAAAACGCCATTTCGTCCGGCATCCTTTCGATGGGCGTGGACGTGCTGTTCATCGGGCCGCTGCCGACGCCGGGCGTCGCCTACGTCACGCGCAGCCTGCGCGCCGACGCCGGCATCGTCATCACCGCCTCGCACAATCCCTACGCCGACAACGGCATCAAATTTTTCCGCGCCGACGGCTACAAGCTCGACGACAAAATCGAGGGCGAAATCGAGCACCTCGTTTTCAGCGGCGAAATTGAAAACATCCGCCCGACCGCCGATGAAATCGGCAAGGCGGTGCGCATTGACGACGCGCTGGGCCGCTACATCGAATTTGCCAAAGCCTCGTTTCCGCGTGGCCTGACGCTCGAAGGCATGCGCGTGGTGGTGGATTGCGCGCACGGCGCGGCCTACAAATCCACGCCCTGCGTCCTGCGCGAACTCGGCGCGGAAGTCATCGTTTATGGCAATCAACCCGACGGCATGAACATCAATCGGGATTGCGGCTCGATGCATCCGGAAAATCTTTGCCGCAAGGTCGTCGAGCACAAGGCCTGCATCGGCATCGCGCACGACGGCGACGCCGACCGGGTTTTGCTCTGCGACGAAAAAGGCAGGTTGATTGACGGCGACGACATCATGGCCATCGCGGCGCTCGATATGCTCGCACAAAGCGCGCTGGCCAAAAAAACGCTCGTGACCACCGTGATGAGCAACGCCGGCCTGGAAGCCGCCATCAAATCCGCCGGCGGAAAAATTGTTCGCACCGCCGTCGGCGACAGGAACGTGATTGATGAAATGCTGCGCGGCGGCTTCAACTTCGGCGGCGAGCAGAGCGGGCATCTGATTTTCCGCGATTACAGCACGACCGGCGACGGCCTCGTCGCCGCGCTGCAAATGCTGCGGATCATGAAGGCGAAGCGAACGCCACTTTCGAAACTGGCGAAATGCTGGACGCGTTTTCCGCAGCTCATCACCAACGTTCGCGTGCGCGAAAAAATACCATTCGAGCAGCTCGATGGCGTGACGAAGCTCGTCAGCGAAGCCGGAAAGGCCTTGAAGGCCCAGGACGGGCGCGTGTTTCTCCGTTACTCCGGCACGGAACCCAAGGCTCGCCTCCTTTTGGAAGGCCGCGACGCCGCGTCCCTGAAAAAATGGTCGGACAAAATCTGCGGCGTAATTCAACGGCAGATTGGCGAATAAGTTGACGCCGGCGCCGATCTTCGCAACGGCTCTTACTTGTTCGGATACCCCACCGTCTGGGCAAGGATGATTTTTTGCTCCGGGCGCAATTTCATCGCCTTTGCCAGGGCCGGCCGGTTCACCGATCCGCGCACCACCGTTGCCAGTCCTTCAGAGGCGCAAAACAGATAGACATTCTGACCAATGAAACCCGTGTCGGCCGCGGAATAGAGATTCTTGTCTTCATCCGTTCCCCGGCCCATCCGCGAATAATCCGCCACGTAAACAAGCTCCACCGGCGCATTGGTCACGAACGGCTGCATCCCCGTTGCCGCCCGGAGATCTTCGGCCAGCACCGGCTGCAACGTGTGCCCTTTTGCCGCGTAAAGAAAAAGGCCGTCCGCGGTGGCGACGTAAATGTCAATTTCCTGCCGGTTCATCGCCGACGGCGCGGTCCGCTCTCCGGAGTCCGGACGGTTTATTCCGAATGCCGCCCACAGCAGGTTGCCGAGCACTTGCGGCGGCAGCTTTTCCGGGCTGAACGAGCGCGTGGATTTGCGCTCCTTCAACGCCTGCATGAGCGGTTTGCCGCCGTCCATTTGCGGTTTCGGAAGTTGAATCGGTTTAAGCTCCTGCGCGGATGCCAGCACGGAGAAGGCGAGTAAAGTGGCCAATCCCCAGCGCGTGGCGCGAGGCAATAACTTTGTATTCATAATGGTTCTCCAGTGAATTTGCGGATGATTCATTTTACAATTAGTCAGACTAAGTTGACGGCTCGAAAGCATAAACACACCGGCCCCAAATTCAACTGCGAACGTGAACAAGCTGCAATCCGCCTCCTGAAACCGCGTCCCGCCGTGCCGCCCATTCCCCGGTTGGCAACTTGTTTTCCGCTTCGTTTCTTCGTTCCTTTGTGGTTAAACTTTCCCCATGTCTGCTGAACAGCCAGAGCCGAAGGAACGCAAGACGCTCGACGATCGCGCCAGAATGACCGAACTGGAGCGCATCCGCCACTCGTGCGCGCACGTGATGGCCACCGCCATCCTGCGCCTGTGGCCCGACGCCCAATTCGCCGCCGGCCCGCCGGTCGAAACCGGCTTTTATTACGACGTTGAACTTTCCCACCGCATCTCGCCCGAAGATTTCCCGAAAATCGAGGAAGAGATGAAAAAAGAAATCAAGGCGAACCACACTTTTGATAAAATCGTCGCTACGCACGAGCAGGCCTTGAAAGACGCCCAAAGCGGACGGCTGGGCGGATTGGCCGAGCGGCCGGGCAATCCCAGTAAATTCAAGATCGGCAATCTTGAAGAAATTCCCGAAGGCGAGCAGATCACCTATTTCAGGAATGGCGATTTCGTTGACCTGTGCGCCGGGCCGCACGTGATGCGCACCGGCAACATTGGCGCGTTCAAGCTCACCACCGTGGCCAGCGCCTACTACAAAGGCGACGAGCGCAACCCGCAGCTCCAGCGCATCTACGGCACGGCGTTCAAAAATAAGACCCAGCTCGACGAATATTTCAAAATGATCGAAGAGGCCAAGCGCCGCGACCATCGCAAGATCGGGCAGGAAATGGGATTGTTCGTCATTGACACGGAATTTGTCGGGCCGGGTTTGCCGCTGTGGCTGCCGAAAGGCACTGCCATCGTCGAGGAATTGGAAAAGCTGGCGAAGGAAACGGAATTCGCCGCTGGATACGTGCGCGTGAAAACGCCGCACATCGCCAAGGAGAAAATGTATCTCACCAGCGGGCATCTACCGATTCTCTACAAAGAGTCAATGTTTCCGCCGATGGTGTTGGACGAAAACAAGGTGGAGCGCGATGCTTTGGTTGAACGCCTCATGGCCAACTCCGCTAAAATTATACCGGCAGTTCGCCCGTTGGCTTTGGCAGCGGGAAGATTGGATGGAAATCAAGAAATCGGAAACTACGGTCGCGGACTCGTTCAACGGAGGGAAGCAAGCCCAGAAATAGTGGAGTTGTATCGAGAGCGGGATGAACTCGACCGGCAGTTGGCATTGCTTAAACAGTCCGAACGCTACTACCTCAAAGCGATGAACTGCCCGCATCATCACCGCATTTTCGCGGCGCAGCCGCGCAGTTACCGCGACCTCCCGTTGCGCCTGGCGGAATACGGCACCAACTACCGTTACGAGCAGTCCGGCGAGTTGTTCGGCCTGATGCGCGTGCGGTCGCTCAACATGAACGACGCGCACATCTATTGCACCCCGGAGCAGTTCGCGCAGGAATTCAATGCGGTGAATGATTTGTACCTGAAATATTTCAAGATTTTCGGCATCGAAAAATACGTCATGCGCTTCAGCACGCACGACCCGTCGCGCCTGACCGGTGACAACGCCAAATTCGTCAACGAACCGGAGCTGTGGAAGCAGACCGAAGACATGGTCCGCCAGACGCTCATCGAATCCAAGATCCCTTACGTGGAAGTGCCGAACGAGGCGGCGTTTTACGGCCCGAAGATTGACGTGCAGGTCTGGAGCGTCATCGGCCGCGAATTCACGCTGGCGACCAATCAGGTGGATTTCGCCGTGCCCAAACGCTTCGGCCTGGTCTATCGCGACAAGGACAACACGGACAAGACGCCGTTGTGCATCCATCGCGCGCCGCTGGGCACGCACGAACGGTTCATCGGCTTTTTGATCGAGCATTATGCCGGCAATTTTCCGCTTTGGCTCGCGCCCGAACAGGTGCGCGTCCTCACCATCGGCGAGGAGGAACCGCTCGTGGATTACGCGAAGAAAATCACGGCAGAGTTGCGCGCCAACATGGTCCGCGCCGAGGGCGATTATGGCACCGACAAGATCAACGGCAAAATCCAGCGCGCCGAGGAGGCGAAAGTGCATACGATGCTCGTCATCGGCCCGCGCGACATGCAAGCGAATGCGGTTTCAGTCCGGGTGCACGGCAAAGGCAATCTCGGTGCGAAGCCGAAGGCGGAAGTGATTGCGGACATTTTGCGCGCAATTCGGGAGCGATGTGCTTAAACTCACTCACCGCAACGTGAATGAGGAACCCATAGAAATCCTGAAAAAAGGCGCCGCAGCATGGAACGAATGGCGGCAGCAGAACCCGGAAATCAGTCCTGATTTTCGAGGCGCAAATCTGAAGTATCTCGACTTGCGCGGCGTCATCCTTGACCACGCTGATCTGAGCGACGCAAATCTGAACGGGACCGACCTGAGCGGAGCCAAACTGATCTATGCGAACCTATGCGGTGCGGCTTTGGCCACTGATAGCAGTGCTGATTATCCAAACGCCGCCAATCTGAGCCATGCTGACTTGACTCGCGCAGGTCTGGCCGAGGCGGACCTGACGGGCGTCAACCTAGGTCATGCCACGCTCACCGGCGCTGATTTGACGGGCGCCATCCTGATCCGGGTTGACTTGTGTCGGGCCGACTTGACCGGAGCCACCTTGCGATGCGATCTGAGCTACTCAAACTTGAGCTACGCAGTCCTCAACGGTGCCAATTTGAGCGGAGCCAATCTCACCGATGCGCGTCTGAACTGCGCCGACCTGACCGGCGCCAACCTCAGTCAGGTCAAGCTTAGCGGTGCCGATATTGCCGAGGCGGTGTTTGGAGCCACGATTCTTGCCGACATTGATTTGAGTGAGACAAACGGCCTTGAAACCGTGAAGCACAAAGGGCCTTCGTCAATCGGTTTGGACACGCTTTACCGGAGCAAAGGTCAAATTCCGGACGAATTTCTGCGACACGCCGGAGTGCCGGAAGATGTGATTGAGCAATTGCTGCCGCTGGTTCGCAAGCGGTCGTAATTTGAGGACACAGATTGAGCCGGCATCCTGATTGAAGCTCCACGAAGAGCGAACGCTGCGCCAGGACGGGAAACCACTCGTGAACCAAGGCTCGTTTGTCATCGGCCCGCGCGACATGCAAGCGAATGCGGGTTCAGCTCGTGTCCACGGCAAAGGCAACCTCGGCGCGAAACCGAAGGCGGAAGTGATGGCGGAGATTTTAGCGGCGATCAAAGGGCGCAAGCCGTGATTGCCAACGGACGGCGGCGGCCACGTTTCCTAATCGCGCGCGCCTTACTTGACTCCCGACGGCAGAATTTTGACGAAATAAACGTCATTCTGCCGCATGGAGAAGGTGCGGACGAAGGGTTTGCCGGTTTCAATCTGGATGGTTTCCACCGATTCAGGGCCGCCCTTGCTGTGTTCGCGCAGAATTCCGACCTGGGCCGGCGTCAATTGCGACGGCGACTTGAGATCGAGGTAACCGGTGAAAACGTCCTTGGCGCGGTAACCAGTCTGGTAAATCTCGAGGGTATAACTTCCAGCTGGAAGGTTGGTGACGCTCATCACCACGCTGCCGATTGGTTTGGCTGGAATTTCGTGTTGATAGAACTGCTGGTCGTTCGTTCCCGCCGGCGGCACGATGGGTGTGTAATTCCAAAAAAGCGCCTGGACGGAATTGTCCTTGCTCTTGCAAACCCAGGACGCAGGGTCGGCGTTGACGAGTTCGGATGGGCCAAGTTCGTTCAGGAACTTGAATGCGTAGAAAGCGGGTTTTTTCAAATCCTCGTAATTAATCAGTCCGAAGCCGCCGTGGAACGGAGTCATGCGCGGCCCGTTCTCTTCAAAAATATCGGTGAAGACCCAGTAAGACATCGAGTCCACGGACTGGTAGGCTCCCTTGACCTTGCTCAGGATGAAGGCCGCCTGCTGGTAGGTGTCGTGCATGAAATCGGTGGGCGTGTAGGCCGAACTCCACTCGGTGAAATGCAACGGCAGGCCCGGCATGGGTGAATGATTGATCATTTGCCGCTCGCCGACCATCCGGCCTATCACCGAATTGGGATCGGGATCAATCACCGTTCCGCGCTGGCCGGTTTCATCCAAATATCCGCTCTTGACGCCATACGCGTGTGTGGAAATGAAGTCGAGCGGCACGTTGTTGCTGTGACAATAGCTGATGAACGATTCGTCCCACTGACCCCTGGCCGTGGCCGGGCCGCCCACGCGATAGTCCGGCGAGACGCTTTTGATGGCCTCGGCGGTGACGGCATACAACTTGAAATAATCCTCCCGCGTGCCGGTAAAGAAACCATCACGCAAGTCGGGTTCATTCCAAACCTCGAAGTACCAGGTTTTGACCTCGCCATGGCCGTAGCGCTCCTGAAAGTGACTGACCAGATGGCGGATCAAGTCGGCCCATTGGTCATACGATTTTGGGGGAGTGACGTTGCCCTTCCACCAGAAAATGGTTTTGTTGCCGCTGGCCAGGTCCTTGGGCATGAACGAAAGTTCGACAAACGGCCTGATGTCAATGCTGAGCAGGAAGTCATAAAGCCGGTCAATGTATTGCCAGTTGTAGATGGGCTTGCCGTGCGCGTCTTTCTTGTAAACGCCCATGTCATCGGTGAGCAGTCCGTGCATGCGGATGTATTTGAAGCCGCATTCGCGCCGCGTCGTGCGCAATTGATCCTGCCAATCCGCGCGCAGTCCTTCGTTGGCCCGACCGGCGCCGATGCACTCCTTGAATGAAGTGTCCAGCGGCCCATGGACGGCGTTCACATCGGCAGCGATCACCCGGACAGGCGCATCCAGTACCGCTGCCGGCGAATCGCCGGTCGCCGCCATCAACGCGAGCGGCAGCCCGATAACAGTCATTGCAACCACCGCAATCAAAACACATGAAAAGTTGGATGAAATCAGATTGTTTGTCATAAATAACAATGCGAATTGAACGCTTTCACCTCCGAAGTTGCATTCCCAACCGTTACAGGTCTAGCATTTAGTTTCAATGACCGGTCGCCAATGTGCCAGGGCGAGAGGCGCTGGCGGCGATCAAAATTTTTGCCGGTGATTTGAGATAGAAGAGCGTGAACCTGTTTATTCAAAAAGCCCGTGGCGTTTTCACCCGCCTGGGTGCTGATGGCCCTTGGCGTTCCAAATCCGTCCTCGCCGTGCTGGCCGCGGTCGTGGCCGGCCTGGGGTTGTGGTTTTCCGACATCAAAAACGGCCCGCCGCAAAGCGAAATGGACAAGGCGGCCACCAACACGTCGGCGATCACGTCCCCGAACCCGGCGCTCACTCCAACCGGCGCGCATTGGAACTGGAGCAAACCTTTCCCATTTTACGTGCGGATGGGCGTGAGTTATGTGGCGGGATTTTGCATCGGCTGGTTTTTTCGGAAGCTGTCACGACTCATTATGGTCATCGGCGCGTTGGTCATCGCGTTGCTTGCGTATGGAAAACTCGCGGGCTGCGACACGACGCACGAGCAGGAGGAGGTGAAGCGCGGCGGCGAATGGGTACAGCACGAGGCGACGGCGACGAAGGATTATCTCATGCATTTGCTGCCGTCGGCCACAGCGGGCGGTGCGGGAATTTTTCTGGGGTTCCGCCGGCGGAACAAAGCGGTCCCCGCCAAACCGGCGGATTGAGAGTGTTTTCCCAAAGGCAAACCAAGCCGCATCGGTGTGAAGTCGGGGGCGAAAGTGGTGGTGGATATTTTACTGGCGGTCAAAGAGCGCAAAGCATAATGGATGGTTGCCACACGATGTCTGGTGGCGCGGTCGTAAATGTTTAAGCGTTCTGGACAATTCTTTGGAAGTCGTCTGCCGGCCGGGAACCCCCGGGTGATTTTATCTCTTCTTCTCGTCCTAGCGGTGGTGACGGCAGTCCGGGTCCGTCTTTTGGACATGCCCCTGGAGCGGGACGAGGGGGAATACGCCTACGCGGGTCAATTGCTGCTCCAGGATGTCTCACCGTATAAGGCGGCTTACAACGTGGCGCTGAAATTGCCCGGCACGTACGTGGCGTATGCGCTCATCATGGCGGTGTTCGGGCAGACGGCGGTCGCCCTTCATGCCGGGGTGATTTTGGTCAACCTGGCCAGCGCAATGTTGGTCTTTGTGCTGGCGCGGCGCATCTACGGCGATGCCGGCGGAGTCGTCGCTGCGGGGACGTTTGCCCTGCTCTCCCTTGTGCCGGAAACGATGGGGCTGGCTGCTCACGCAACTCACTTTGTCATGTTGCCGGCGCTGGCGGGCGTCGTCCTGCTCCAAAACCTGGATGACCGTACTTCAGCGGCGCGGATTTTTTCCGCCGGACTGCTCATCGGCTTGGCGGTCTTGATGAAGCAAACCGGAGCGGCGTTCGGACTTTTTGCAGCCAGTTGGGTTGGCTATCGGGAATTTTCATTTGGCCGGGTCGAGCGGCGGCGTTTGGTGGCGCGTCTGATCTGGCTGGCCTTGGGCGGGCTGCTCCCATTAATCCTGACATGTTTCGTCATCGTCCTCGCGGGTGACTTTCATCAATTCTGGTTCTGGGGGTTCCAATACGCCGGTGCCCATGGCGGGGTTCTTTCGTGGGGGAATGGAATCCAATGGATGTTCGATAATCTTGGCCTGCAGTTTGCGGCGGCCCCCGGGCTCTGGAGCGCGGCAATTCTGGGCCTGATGCTGCTTTTTTGTGACCGGTCGTTGCCAGGCTGGCGATATTTCATCGTCAGCCTTTCCTTCTTTTCGTTCCTGGCGGTTTGCCCGGGCGGGTATTTCCGCGGACATTATTTCATCCATTTGCTCCCGGCGGCGGGGTTGCTGGCCGCCGCGGCATTCCATGTCGTTTCCGGCTTCCTTGCCCGGCACGCCTGCTCATTTCCAATGGCAGTGCTGCTCTCCTCGGTTTTTATCGCGGCGGGCGTCAGTGTACTGATTCAATGGAACGACATTTACTTCCGGCTGACCCCGGTGCAGGCGAGTCGAGCGATTTACGGCACCAGTCCTTTTCCCGAGGCGGTGGAGATTGGCCGTTATCTGGCGTTGCACACCGCCCCGGATGCCCGGATTGCGGTGATCGGCTCCGAGCCGGAAATATATTTCTACAGCCGCCGGCGTGCCGCCACCGGCTACATCTGTACCTACCCTTTGGTGGAGCCTCAACCGTTTGCCGTCGCGATGCAAAAAGAAATGATCCAGGAAGTGGAAAAGTCCCGGCCGGATTACGTGGTTTATGTCAATGTCCGCACTTCGTGGGTACAAAGCACCGCGCCCATCAGCCATACCATCTTTGACTGGTTTGACCGGTATCAACGGGAGCAACTCCAGTTGGTGGGGTTGGTGGAAATTCAGCCGGACGGCCCGACGGAATATCGGTGGTTTGACCGGCCGGAAACCAATGTGCAAACAACAGCGGAATCGTGGCTGGCCATTTTCAAGAACCGCGCTACGGGGGAAAAACACCGTTGACGTTCCGATGGAGTTGCCGGCGCGAAGCCGAAGGCGGAAGCCATCGCGGACATTTTACTGGCAATCAGGATGGGGCGGGCTTAAATATGCAGGCCACGAGTTGACGTGTTAAAAGGCCCAGCACGGTGGGTTGAACCGCTGCGCCTGACCGACAACCCATCGCAGGGAAAACCGACATGGAAATAAAAAAAACCGTCATAACCGCCGCCGGACAAAGCCAGCGCACCCTCCCGTTGCAAACCCTCGTGGATGGCACGGGCCAGACCAAATCCGCCCTGGCCATCATTGTCGAAGAATCCCTCCAGGCCGGCATCGAGGAAATTTGTGTCATCATCAGCCCCGGCGACCAGGACGCCTACCGCGCCGCCGCCGGGCCGCATGGTCGGTTATTGAAATTCGTCGAACAAACCCGGCCGCTCGGCTATGGCCACGCCGTCTGGTGCGCGCGGGAGTTCACCGGTTCATCGCCATTTTTGTTGCTGGTCGGAGATCACCTCTACCTCAGCCGGAATGCGAAGCGCTGCGCCCAGCAACTGGTCGAAACGGCCGCCGCCGAAGCCTGCACTGTCTCCGCCGTGCAGGCCACGCACGAAAGCAAGCTGCCTTATTATGGCACGGTCGGTGGCCGGCTGGCCGGAGCGCGCAAAGGGCTTTATGTGGTGTCGGACGTGGTGGAAAAGCCCACGCCCACCGAAGCCGAGCAGAAACTCATCGTGCCTGGCTTGCGTGCCGGTTACTACCTCTGTTTCTTCGGCATGCACGTTCTGACGCCGCGGGTGATGGGGTTGCTCGGCGAGGAAGTTGCCGCCGCCGGCGAAAAAGGGCGGGTGCATTTGAGCACGGCATTGTCGCGGCTCGCGGAGCACGAACGGTATCTGGCGTGTGAACTGGACGGCCGCCGTTTCGACATTGGCGTGCAATACGGCCTGCTGACCGCGCAACTCGCGCTGGCGCTCAACGGCAAGGATCGCGACGAGGTCCTGTCCGGCCTCGTCGAGTTGCTGACGCTGGGCGGCAAGTAATCATTCATCGCTCTTTAACCCAATCATTTTCGCTTTTTTCATGGCTGGCCCCCTGATTGAAATCATCACCTCGACCGATCCAAAGGTCCGGAACCGGTCGCTCGACTCCGTTTGTCGCGCCGCGTCCCTGGAGCAACTCACCGCCGCCTGCGCCGAACTCGACGGCTTTCGCCGGCACAGCGACAATCTTTATGAGCGCGTCCGGGCGTTGTTCTTTCTTTACGCCATCCACCGGTTTCACCTGCCGTACAAGCCGGGCGTCAGCCAGCGCGGTCTGATTCCCTTTGAAGGATTCAAACACCTGCTGCACCGCCGGTTCGCCGAGGCGATTGAGAACTTTCTCTCGGTGCAAAAGACCGAAGGCCCCTGCGATCCCGTCTCCAGCGCGCTGGCGGCGGCGTATCAACGGCTCGCGTTTCAAACGCTGGCCGACCAGGTGCGACGCAGCGTGCGTTCCGTCCGCGGCAATCAATGGATGTTCCGCATGGGGCATCCGGCCGATCATCCGCTGCGTCTCCGGCCGGAATTGCTGCGGCGCGACGCCGAGGGTGGCCACCCGATTTTGCGCGAGCGCACACCGGTGCGCATGGACCTCAGTCACAGCGGCTGGAGCGACATTTTCTTTTTGGGCATGGATTTTCCCGAAGGCGCGCGGGTGCTGAACGTTTCCATTGACTTGGGCGTGCACGGCCGGGACGCCGCGCCGCGCCCCCCGGTCGAATCCTATTTGCGCGTCATTGACGAACCGGTGCTCCGCCTGACCAGCGCGGACCTCGGCGCCGGCGCGGACATCAACAACCTCGCCGAAGTTTTCGATTTTGCCCGCGACTACCTTGGCCTGCTCAAGGCGGCGGTCATCGCGGCCGGCATCGTGCCCCCGGGCATTGAAGGGTCCGGTCTGAAGCTCGCCGACCTGCTGGCGCGCCTCGCCGGACCGGGCCGCGGCCTGGAAATTGTGAGCAACGTCAACAACATCCCCAAAGGCTCGCGGCTCGCCGTTTCCACGAACCTGCTGGCTTCGCTGATTTCGGTTTGCATGCGCGCCACAGGCCAGGCCCGGTCGCTGGACGGTCCGTTGCAGGAGGACGAACGCCGGCTGGTGCTGGCGCGCGCGTTGCTCGGTGAATGGCTCGGCGGTTCCGGCGGCGGCTGGCAGGATTCCGGCGGCGTGTGGCCGGGCATGAAGCTCATTTGCGGCGTGCCCGCCGGGGAGGGCGATCCTGAATTGGGCATCAGCCGCGGACGCCTCATGCCGACGCACAAGATTCTGGATCAACACGACGCTTCGCCGGAAACGCGCCGGCGCTTGCAGGAAAGCCTGGTGCTCGTCCACGGCGGCATGGCCCAGAACGTCGGGCCGATCCTCGAAATGGTCACCGAAAAATATTTGCTCCGTTCCGATGCCGAATGGCGCGGCCGCCAGCAGGCCATGGGCATTCTGGATGACATCCTCGGCGCGCTGCGGGACGGCGATGTGCAGCGCATCGGCGCGCTGACGACGCGCAATTTCAATGAGCCGATCCAGGCCATCATTCCCTGGGCCAACAATCATTTCACCGAATCACTCATCCGGCGAGTGCAGAAGGAATTCGGGCAAAATTTCTGGGGCTTCTGGATGCTGGGCGGCATGTCGGGCGGCGGCATGGGTTTCATTGTTGATCCGGAACACAAGGCGCGCGCGCAAGACCGGCTGGAAGCGGTCATGTCGGAACTCAAACGTGAATTGGAAGATGCCCTGCCCTTTGCGATGGAGCCGGTGGTTTACGATTTCGCCATCAACGAACGGGGCACCCGGGCTGATCTTCTCTCCGGCGCGGAAGCCCTGCTGCCTGCGGCGTATTATTCGCTCCACGTTCCCAACTGGCTGCGGGTGGATCCGCAGACCTTGCCGCCGGAACGCCGCGCCGAAATCGGCAAGTTCAGCACCGCCTGCCGCACCCGGCCCGAATTGGGCGGCATGATGTCCTCGCTCTTTGACCGCCTGCTGCCGCAACCCGGAACGGAGAACGGCCGGGAACAAAGTCTTACCGAATTGCTCGAGCAAAACGGCTTTGACCGCCCCCAGCACGAGCAAATCAGCGAGGACCTTAAGGCAGGCCGCATCGGGCTGGCGCAAAACCGCCTGCCGGTCAATGCTGACATCAAGGATGTGAAGGACGGTGACGTGCTGGACGCCACCGCACCGGCGGCAAAGAACCTGCGCGAAGCCGGCCTCGCCGCGCTGGTCCGGGGTGAACTGGCTGTCGTGACCTTGGCCGCCGGGGTGGGCAGCCGCTGGACCCAGGGCGCGGGCGTGGTGAAAGCGCTCCATCCCTTCTGCAAACTGGGCGGCGAATACCGCACATTCGTCGAAACGCATCTGGCCAAAAGCCGGCGAATCAGCCGGATGGCGGGCCAGCCGTTGCCGCACATTGTCACCACGAGTTACCTGACGCATCAGGCCACGGCCGATTATCTCGCGAAGGACGACAATTGCGGGTATCCCGGCCCGGTGTTGCTGTCGCCCGGACGTTCCATCGGCCTGCGCATGATCCCGACGGAACGCGACCTGCGTTTTCTCTGGGAGGAAATGCCGCAGCAAATGCTCGACGAGCAACAGCAGAAAGTCCGCGACAGTCTCCGCGCCGCGCTCATCAACTGGGCGCGCGCCGCCGGTGAAGGCAGTGATTACACAGACAATCTCCCCGGCCAATGCCTGCACCCGGTCGGCCACTGGTTTGAGGTGCCGAACCTGCTCCGCAATGGCGTGCTGGCCCGCCTGCTCGGCGAACGCCCGCAACTCCGGCACCTGATGCTCCACAACATTGACACGCTTGGCGCCGACGCCGACCCGGCGATGTTTGGTCTGCACCTGGCGCAGGGTTCCTGCCTTACGTTTGAAGTGATTACGCGGAGGCTGGAAGACCGTGGCGGCGGTCTGGCACGCGTCAACGGCCAGGTGCGTCTCGTTGAGGGTCTGGCCATGCCGCGCGAGGAGGACGAGTTCGCCCTCAGTTATTACAACTCGAACACGTGCTGGATTGACATTGACCAGTTGCTGGCGGTGTTTGGGTTGACTCGCAGCGACCTGGCGAATGCGGAGAAAGTCACCGCCGCCGTCCGCGCCCTGGCGACGCGTGTGCCGACCTATGTCACCATCAAGGACGTCAAGAAACGCTGGGGCCAGGGACAGGAAGACATATTCCCCGTGAGCCAGTTCGAGAAGTTGTGGGTGGACATGACGGCGCTGGCGGAAATCAAGTCACGCTTTGTGGTGGTGCCCCGCCTGCGCGGGCAGCAGCTCAAGGACCAGTCCCAGCTCGACGGCTGGCTCCGTGACGGTTCGGCGGCGCACGTCGAACAAATGTGTGAATGGTCCCCGGCAACCCCGGCCTGAGACCAAAGGCGGGGGACATTACTGGTATTAGTTGATGCGTTCAACGAACGGCGTTCCCGGCGCCAGCCATCCGGCTGTGCAACGTCAACATCCGGTCAGTGGAACGGCAATTTCGTTTCTACTCCGTCGATGGTCACTCCAACCCAGCCGTCACCGTTCAGAATGAAAGTCACTTCAACTCAGAGGTAACTTGTCTCCAAAAGCTGTGGCGATGATTTCGGGTTTGGGTGGTTGAGTCAGCAGGCTGACCACAGGGACGACCAGCAGCGGCAGGAACATGGCGATGGCGCCGGCGACCGGAATCAGCGGTTTGCCCCATAACAAAAACAGCACCACCGCCGTGCCGACGCCGGAGATCATGCCGGCATACGCACCGGCTTTGGTTGTCCGCCGCCAGAACAGTCCATACACGTACGGCGCGAGAAAGGCTCCGGCCAGTGCGCCCCACGCAATTACCATCAGGTTCACTATCACGTCCACTTTGCTCACGGCTATCAATAGCGACAATATCACGAACACCGCGCACAACACACGCATCAGGATCATGGTGAATTTGGACTTCTTTTCCCGGTTGCCGAATGCACCGTAGATATCAATCGCGACGGCTGAACTGCTCACCAGCACGAGTGACGACAGGCTGGACATCGAGGCCGAGAACACCATCAGCAGGATGATAAGCACCAGCCATTGCGGCACGTAACTCGTGATGAAAAACGGCATCAGCAGGTCGAGGTTCGGTTTGTGCGTCGCCGCGTCCACGATGGGCGCCAGGTCGGTCTTCGGGTCGGTGAAGAACAGATGCGTCAGCGCGCCGCTGTAATACGCGCCGAAGGACATGAACAGCGCGAAGACCGTGGCGATGGTCATGGCCCGTTTCACGTCGGCTTTGCTGCGGATGGAATAAAACTTCTGCACCATCTGCGGCAACGCCCACGGACCGAAACTGGTAATCAGCACAAGGGATAATAATGTTACCCATCCGGGGAAGGGTGGTCCGGTCGGTGGCGGCGGCGCGTGCAGGCCGGGCATGTATTGGGGATTCAGCAACGCGGTGAACGATGCACCCAGCCCGCCTTTCAGGCTCACGAGCAACAGCACCATGATCAACACGCCGAAAAACTCGACGATGCCGCGGATGAAATCGCTCACGGCCACGGCAAAGTAACCGCCCATGACGAGGTACACGCCGGTCAACGCGGCCAGGAAGATGAGGGCTTCGTTGTATTGCAGCCCCATGGTTTTTTGGAACAGATAGCTCAGGCCCATGTAAACCGACGCCGAATACGGCACCAGAAACACGAAAACAATCACTGCGGAGATGACCTGGAGCGGCACGCTGTTGTAACGGGCGCGGAGGAATTCCGGCATGGTCAGTGCGTTGAGGCGGACCGTCATGTCACGGGTGCGTCCGGCGAGGACGAGCCAGGCGAGGAGCGTGCCGACAAACGTGTTGCCGAGCACGATCCACATCGTCTGAATGCCGAAGCCCCAACCGAGCCGCCCGGCGTAGCCGATGAAGAGCACGGCCGAGAAATAGGTGGTGCCGTAGGCAAACGCGCTCATCCACGGCCCGAGCGTGCGGCCGCCGAGGAAAAAATCGCCGACGTTCTTCGTGCGTTGCATGCACCAGTAACCAACGGCGAGCATGACGAAGACGTAGAGAACGACGAGCGAGATGTAGATGATGGGGCTCATAAGGTTGGCAGCATTAGGCCGGATTTGGCGGCATCGAAGCAAGCGGATTGGCGGTCCAACCAGCGGGTATCAGGCAATCAAAATATGCGGATGAGAAAAGCTAAGCTTGAACCCCAAAAAGCTGAAGGCTGAAGGAGTCCGGGCTTGTGCTCGAAATCTATTCGTCGCTGCGCAGCAGCGACCGATGGTCGCCCACGGTGAAACCGCGGGATGCCAATCGCAAGCCGTCCAAGTCCCGGGACCGGGCGAAAGAAACATTTTGACGCCTGTGCCACTTTGCGATGGAAGCGGCGCCGCGGCTTCGTTATCGTTGCGCCACATTCGGCAGAGCGCCATGAACAAACTTAAAGACGTGCTTCAGTTGCGAGTTCGTTACAGTGAAACGGACCAGATGGGGACGTTCTACAACTCACGTGCACTGGAATGGTTTGAATGCGGGCGGACGGAACTGATACGGAACCGGTTGCGGATGTCTTACGCCGCGCTGGAGGCAAAGGGCGTTTTTCTGCCGCTGGTGGAGGCGCATCTCGAATTCCAGGGCGGAGCGCGCTATGACGACCTGCTGAGCATCACTTCAACCGCAGAGCTGCAAGGGCGGGCAAGGTTGCGTTTCGACGTAGAAATTGTACACAGCGAGACCGGTCGTCCGGTGGTTCGCGGCTACACGATTCACGCGTTCACCGATACCCAGGGTAAACCGACCCGGCCGCCGGAATGGTTTGTAACGTTGCTTGAAAAAGGCTGAAGTTTGCTGAATAAATTTTACATTCAACAACCAACATCCAACGCCCAACATCCAATGAAGGAAGCGGGCGGCGGCTATACTGGCAGTTCTCTTTGCGCCAACACGCGGAAGCCCTGCTTTTGCAGGATGTCCCGGGCCAGGCCATAGTCGGAGACTTCAATAACCATGATGGCGCGGTTGTTGGCGATGAAACCGGAGGCGTTGTCGAGGTTGATGTTATGGCTGGCCAGGCAATCGGCTACGGCATGCAATCCGCCGGGCTTGTCCGGGACTTCAATGGCGAGCGCGTCCACGAGTTTGGTGACGAAGCCTTCGTGTTTGAGGGCTTGGCAGGCCGCCTTCGGATCGCTGACGAGGAACTTCATCACGCCGAACGGGCCGGTGCTGGCCACGGTGAGCCAACGAATGTTAATGTTGGCGCTGGCAAGAATTTTGGTGAAGCGGGCGACCTGCCCCGGTTTGTTCTCGGCAAAAGCAGCCACCAGTTTGACGTTTTTCATGGGGTTCTTCGTTGTTTCACAGCTTGCGTTTGTCAATGACGCGCGTGGCCTTGCCTTCACTCACCGGCAGCGAGCCGGGCGGCAGGAGTTGGACCTGGGGTTTGACGAGAATTTCCGTGCGTAATTTTTCGGCCAGATGGTTTTGCAATTTCATGAGCTGCTCCACCTGTCCTTCGAAACCAGCTTCCGCCAGTTCCACCCTGACCGTCATCTCGTCGAGGCCTTCCAGCGCGATCTGATAATTTCTGCCCACACCCGACTGCGCCATCAGGACACGCTCGATCTGCTGTGGATAAATGTTCACGCCGCGCACGATGAGCATGTCATCCGAACGGCCGGCGATGCGGTTCAGGCGGCGATGCGTGCGCCCGCAGGGGCAGGGCGTGGTGAGGATGGACGTGATGTCGCGGGTACGGTAACGGAGCAGGGGCATGGCCTCGCGGCAAAGCGTCGTCATCACCAGTTCTCCCGCTTCGCCATCGCGCACCGGTTCTCCGGTTTGCGGGTCAATGATCTCGATAAGGAAATAGTCCTCCCAAAGATGCATGCCCTGTTTTTGCCCGCACTCGAAAGCCACACCGGGGCCGTTCATTTCCGAAAGACCGTAGGAATTGTAAACGTCAAGGCCAAGGCCTTCCTCAATTTTCCGGCGGGTTTCGTCGGTGTAAGGCTCGGCGCCCACGAACGCCTTGCGCAGCGCGAGATCGCGCCGCGGGTCAACGCCGTGCTTTTCGAGGAACGTCGCGAGGTAGAGCGCGTAGCTGGGCGTGACGTGAATGAACGTCGTCCGAAAATCCCGCATCAGCATCAATTGCCGCTCGGAATTGCCCGGGCCGGCGGGGATGACCAGACAGCCGACTTTCTCCGCGCCATAGTGTGTGACCAGCGCGCCGGTGAACATGCCGTAGGTCATCATGTTCTGGAACACGTCCTTCTTCGTAACTCCGGTCATGACAAAGGATCGGGCGCACAGTTCGGCGGCGTTGTCCACGTCCTGACGCGAGAAGAACAACGCCTTGGGCTTGCCGGTGGTGCCGCTCGAGGTGTGTAAACGAAGCGTATCGTCCAAGGGAACAGCCAGCAGACCGGTGGGATAATTGGCGCGCAAGTCGGCGCTGGTGGTGAACGGCAGTCGGCGCAGGTCTGCCAGTGACCGAATGTCTTCCGGCTTCACGCCAAGCTCGGCAAATTTCTGCTGGTAGAACGGCACGTGCGCGGCCACGCGGCGGACGGTTTCCTGCAGGCGTTGAAGTTGCAGCCGCTCCAGCGCGGCGCGATCGAGGGTTTCAATGGCTTGGTCCCGGAACATAGGGTCTTGCTGGCGCTGTGGACGCGGCGGAGGAACCGACCGCGCCCACAGGTACCGGATCATTTCGCAAGTCTAGAACGTGTACATAACTTCTGCACGCAGGAAATCCATCATGCTCCGGCTGGTGTAGTAGTCACCCGGGAAGAGGAATTCGCTCCAAAGGTGGCCGCTCAGATGCTTGGTGAATTTGTATTTGAGGACCGCTTGGAGGTAATGGCCGCGAAAGTCCCCTGTCCCCGTGAATGCAGTAGGCAAGGTCGCTTGAGTGGGCACATCCTGATCCGCAAACAAGGCGTTATAGCTGAGGCTGAAATTCATGTCCTTGATCGGGTCCACACTCCAAGTCGTGCCAAAACGTATGAGATTGGCGGTTTGCCCTACGCGCGTCTCGTTAACGTAGCCGTAAATGTTGTACATCTCGCTCCACTGTGGCCATCGCCCCCACAGCACGTCGAACATTTCATCATTCCCCGTTTTTGGATTATCCCCGGAAAGAAACTCAAAAACCATACTCAACTGGTCGTTCAGCTTGTCTTTGAAAAGGTAGCTGATCTTGCTATTCACTCCAAAAGCGTTGAGGTCGTGGAATTGGCCGTCTGCCGCTGCCGGCGCGGGTGCGCCTCCCGGCATGTTATACTGATATTGTTTCCTTCCGAACTGATAAGCCCCCTCCGCCGAATACTGAAAATGCTCCTCCACCAAACCCGAAACGCGGCCGCCAAACGTGTAGATGTCCGCATTGTCAGAGAATATCGAGGCCGGAGCGTCGTTGAGGGCTGAGTCGTGTTTGTAGATAAAGAAGCCGTCCAGGTTGGCTGCCGGCAGGCTCTTGTTGGCGATCCACAGGACTGCGCCCTTTTCGTTTTGGTCGGTCAGGAGATACGCGTTCGGGTTTCCACCCTGTGAGGTAGAGGGGCCTATGGTGGGCAGCCAGGCGTCGGGCCGCCCGTACTGGACAATGCCGATGGCATCAATGGTGGTGTGCTGATCTTTCAGATCGCAGGTGAAACGGGCGGAATCGAGGAAGGATGTGAAGGACCCATCCTCAGGCGTACCGTCTCCAAACAGCCAGTTGTCACCCAGGTTAATATCCTGGCGGCCAACTGTCACGGTGGCAGGCAGGTCCAGCAGTTTCTTCCATTGCACGTTGAGGGTGTCAATAATTCCGTAGCGCCACTGCAGGCCCGACTTTTCGAAGTATGTGTCCATGGTCGAGTTTTTCATGAACTCCCGCGGTTCAGCGGCCAGACGGACGTTCAAACTCAGGTCGTTTGTAATGCTCGTAAATGCTGCCGGGAAAAAGCTGGCACCAATCCGGCCACGAAAACGGAAATAGTCTTGTTCATGTACGGGACCAAACGGCCCGCTGTTGGGACCCGAACCCAGGCTTAACGCATTGTTGAAGTACTCATTGCGCACTCGAAAATCGCCCCCCCAAGTAAACCAGTCCACAGGGTTCTTGACCTCCATCGCCCAGTGGTCGAAGGCGGTCGGCGGCGGCGCTGCCGGCGCTGCCGCCACTGGTGTGGCAGCCTGCGCCCCGGCGGGCGGGGCAGTTGGGGCGGAAGTTGCACCGGCCGGCGCGGTGGTTTGAGTTTGAGCCAGGGCGGTCGTCGCGGTCAGCGCGGCAAGGCCTAACGTCAGTTTCAGTTTGGTGTTCAACATAAGATTCAGCTTTCAGGTCTGATTAGTGATTGAAGACTTGATTTCGATTTTCCGCTTCCGCGACTGTTCCTGGGTTCCGGCAACGCGCCGGGAGTAATTGCAGGTATCCAGTTCGCAGAATTGAGATTAGAATTAGAAACAATTCCAGGCCTGTCCAGTCTGCATAAGGCCATTTTTACAGAAAGCAGGGGGTGTAATGCAAAAAATATCTGTTCTTAATTCCAGTAAAAGTGTTGTCAGCATTATGGAAAAATCAGGTTTTGAACGCCGGACTTCAGCCCGGCCCTGACAACGTAAAAACCGCGCTTGTCATTATCGGCGCATTTTGTTTCATTCGACTGAAACTTGAGCCACTGCGAATTGCATGCCTTCACCCAAACGACAACTCCTGAGTGGCAACGAAGCCATTGCGCTGGCCGCGCGTGATGCCGGCGTGGCCCTCGGTGCCGGTTACCCCGGTACGCCATCCACCGAAATTCTGGAACGCTTCTCCGAACTGGGCGGATACGGTCAGTGGTCGCCGAACGAAAAGGTCGCCCTTGAAGTCGTCATCGGGGCGGCTTTTGGCGGCGCCCGCGCCATGGCGACCATGAAACACGTCGGCCTCAATGTTGCCGCCGATCCGCTGTTCACCGCGGCCTACACCGGCGTGAGCGGGGGATTAGTCGTCATTTCCGCGGACGATCCCGGAATGGCCTCGAGCCAGAATGAGCAGGACAACCGCCATTACGCCGTCGCGGCGGGTGTGCCGATGCTCGAACCGTCCGATTCGCAGGAAGCCTACGATTTTCTGCTGGCCGCGTTTGAAATTTCCGAACGTTGGAAGTTGCCGGTGATATTGCGCGGTACCACGCGGGTCTGCCACAGTTACACCGTCATGCAGCCGCGCGGTCCGAACGGAGCGCCGAAGGCGCCGAAGTTCGAGCGCGATATCCGTGCGCGCGTGATGATTCCGGCCAACGCCCGCCCCGCGCACAAACGGCTGCGGGAAAAGCTGGCCGAAATCGAGGAATGGAATGAAACGTGTTCCCTCAACCACGTTGTGCCCGGCGACAACAAACTGGGGATCATTACCTCGGGCATTTCCTTCATGCACGCCCGCGAAGCCGCGCCGGAAGCGAGCGTGCTCAAGCTCGGCTTCACCCATCCGCTGCCGATCAAAAAGATCGCCGCGTTTGCGAAAAGTGTGAAACGGTGCATCGTCATTGAGGAGGGCGATCCGTACCTCGTGGAGGCCATCCGCGCGGCGGGAATCAAGGTTGAAGGCAAGGCGGAGATGTACCGTTTTGGCGAACTCAACGTGTCGCGGGTGCGGCGGATTCTCAATAACGACGCCAGCCCCGAACTGGCGCCGGCGCCAGGCAAGCCGCCGCAACTGTGTGACGCGTGCCAGTATCGGCTCGTGTTCGAGACACTGCGCCAGCGTGATTGTATTGTGGCGGGCGACATCGGTTGCTACACGCTGGGCGTGCTGAAACCCTTTGAGGCCATGGATTCCTGCGTGTGCATGGGCGCGAGCCTCGGCGTGGGTCTTGGATTGCGTCACGTGTTGCCGCCGGAACAGGCGCGACGCGTGGTCAGTGTCATTGGCGACAGCACGTTCGTCCACAGCGGCATCAGCGGGCTGGTAGAGATGGTTTACAATCCGCCGCCCGAAGGACATGTGCTCATCATTCTGGACAACGGCACCACGGCCATGACCGGCCACCAGGAACATCCCGGGACCGGCCGGAAGCTCGACCATCAGCCGACCAACAAAATCGTGGTGGAAGATCTGGCCCGTTCGCTCGGCGTGAAGCGGGTGCATGTGGTCGAGCCGCGCGTCGGTTCGAACGAGTTTGAACGCACTTTGGACGAATGCCTCGCGAGCCGGGAATTGTGCGTCATCATCGCCCGGCGGCCGTGCATTCTCATCGTCAAACGGCTGCGCGAACTGGAACAGTGGGAGTGCGAAAAGAAGGAGGCCCCATGCACGACCGGCTGATCAACGTGGTGGTCGCCGGTCTCGGCGGCCAGGGAGTGCTCAAAGCTTCGGACATTCTGGCCGACGCGGTGTTGCGCGCCGGTTTTGACGTGAAGAAGAGCGAAATTAAGGGTATGAGCCAGCGTGGCGGTTCGGTCACCAGTGACGTGCGTTTCGGCCGGATTGTGTTCAGCCCCATGGTGTCCCCGGGCGAGGCGGATTATTTGCTCGTGCTCGAACCGACGCAGGTGGAACCGCACAAACATTATCTCAAACCCGACGGGATGTTGATCATGCCGGACGCGGTCGCTGTCGACAAATTGCCACACAAGAAAACATTGAACGTGGCGCTGCTTGGCGCGTTGAGCGCGCATCTGCCGTTGCCGGAAGCCGGGTGGCTGGAAGCCCTGCGCGAAGGTTTTCCTGCCGAATTGTTTGACGCCAACCGCCAGGCATTCCTTGCCGGCCGCGCGGGTCAGCACCCCCCCAAAACTTAATTACCCGCCTATGGGCAAGAACCGCGAAATCCCTCCCCTCCATCCGGCTAGCACGATGGATTATCTGCCGCTGGCCCAGTTGCGGGATGTACAATTCACCCGACTCAAGGTGATGGTCCAGCGCGCATACGACAAGGTGCCGCTGTTCCGCAAACGCATGGACGAACAGAAACTCAAGCCGTCTGACCTGCGGACACTGGACGACATCGTCAAGCTGCCGTTCACGGTCAAGACGGACTTGCGGGACGCGTACCCATTCGGCCTTTGCGCCAGCCCGATGTCGGAGATCGTGCGTTTTCACGCGTCGAGCGGCACCACTGGCAAACCCATCGTCGTGGCCTATACCCAGGAAGACCTCAACGACTGGACGCGGGCCGTGCTTCGCAGCCTCGCGGCGTGTGGCGTGCATAACGGCGACATTGTCCAGGTCGCCTACGGCTACGGCCTGTTCACCGGCGGCCTCGGCCTGCATTACGGCGCGGAAGCGCTCGGTGCCAGCGTCATTCCGATCTCCGGCGGCAACACCGACCGCCAGATCATGCTCATGAAGGATTTCGGGGTCACCGTCATCTGTTGCACACCCAGTTATTTTTTGCACCTGATTGACCGCGCCGGCGAAATGGGGGTGAACCTGAAGGAACTGCCGTTGCGCATCGGCGTGTTCGGGGCGGAACCATGGACGGAGGACATGCGGGAACGCATCGAGGCCGGCAGCGATATCAAAGCCTACGACATTTACGGTCTGTCCGAAATCGCCGGGCCAGGTGTAGCCATGGAATGTGTCCACCAATCCGGCCCGCACATTTTCGAGGACCTGTTCTATCCTGAAATCATTGATCCGAAAACCTTGGAGCCGCTGCCGGACGGCATGGAAGGCGAGCTGGTGCTGACGACCCTCTGCAAGCGCGCCATGCCGATGATCCGCTACCGGACGCGCGACATCACCGCGCTTGAACCCACCCGGTGCGCCTGCGGCCGCACACTCCGTCGCATCCGCCGCATTGGCCGGCGCAGCGACGACATGCTCATCATCCGCGGCGTCAACCTGTTCCCGTCGCAGATCGAAACCGCGCTGCTGAAGGTGGAGGGCACGCTGCCGCACTACCAGATCATCGTGGACCGGCATAAGGACCTCGACACGCTGGAAGTGCAGGTGGAAGTGACTGCCGACGCGTTCAGCGACACCGTGGGCGCCATGGAACAGATGCAAAAACGGCTGGTCCATTCCATCGAAGGCATCACCGGCCTGCGTCCCGCCGTAAAACTGGTGGCCCCGCGCACCCTGCAACGCAGCGAAGGCAAGGCGAAACGCGTCATGGACAAACGCATCATGTAACCCCGAGAAAGGTGAAGCGATGAAAATCAAGCAACTTTCTGTTTTTCTGGAAAACAAGCCGGGGGCGTTGAGCGCGCCGTGCCGGCTGCTGGCCAAGGCCGACATCAACATCCAGACCTGCTCACTGGCCGACACCCGCGAGTTCGGCATCCTCCGCCTGGTGGTGGAAGACACCGACAAGGCAAAGCGGCTGTTGCAGCGGAATGGCTTTGCCGTGAAGGTTACCGAAGTCATCGCGCTGGAGGTGGATGACAAGCCCGGCGGTCTGGCAGCAATTCTCGATGCCCTCGAAGGCACCGGTATCAACATTGAATATGCCTACTCGCTCACCGGCCGGACCAAGAGCGGCCACGCGCTGTTGCTATTCCGGTTCAGCGAACCGAACACGGCGTTGCAGGTGCTCAAGGCGCGGAACATCAACACCGTCGGCAGCGAAGAGCTCACCCGGCGGCTAAAAGGGTGACGAGTGACGGGTTTGGCGTCCCGCCTTCAGGTGGTCCGGTCTGCGTAAACGTGGAACTCTGAACGGCAGGTTCGTGGAGAGGGGCATATCTGGAAAATTTGACATGAAAGAAATCAAGGAGTTTTTCAAAGGCGACCAGTTCGCCGCACGCAACAGCATCGAACTGCTCGAGGCCGGAAACGGAAATGCCCGGGCGAAGATGACGCTGCACCCGCATCATTGGAACGGCCTGGGAACAGTCCATGGCGGGGCCATATTCACGCTGGCGGATTTCGCCTTTGCCGCCGCCTGCAATTCGCACGGCACGGTGACCGTGGCCCTCAACGTGAGCATTACCTTCATGAAAGCCGCCACCACCGGCACGCTTTGGGCCGACGCCCGGGAAGTGTCCAAGAACTTCAAGGTCGGCTCGTATGCCGTCGAGGTGAAGGACAACCAGGGCGACCTCGTCGCCCAATTCCAAGGCTTGGCCTACCGCAAGAAGGACAAGTTGCCATTTTAGTTGTATCCGGGCGCCGACCTGCGCCTGCCCGGCGAAGAGGCATAAAAATATGAAAATGAATCCCGCCCTGAACGATTTGCCGGTGTATCAGCCCGGCCGCCCGATTGAGGAGGTCGCGCGCGAACTGGGGCTATCCGCCGCCAGCATCATCAAGCTCGCGTCGAACGAAAATCCGCTGGGGCCGTCGCCGCTGGCGCTGGCGGCCATGCAAAAGGCGCTGGCCGGGGTGAATTTGTATCCCGACGGCAACGCGTTTTACCTCAAACAGAAACTCGCGGCCAAACTCGGGGTGGAACCGGCGAACCTGATTCTGGGCAACGGCTCGAACGAAATCATTGAGTTTGTCGGCCACGCGCTGCTGGCGCCGGGGGCGGACGTGGTGGTGTCGCAATACTGCTTTGCGGTTTATCCCATCGTCACGAAGTTGTTTGGCGCGGAACTTATCACCGTTCCAGCCAAAAATTACGGCCATGACTTGCCCGCGATGCTCAAGGCCATCACGGCGCGCACGCGCATCGTGTTCGTGGCGAACCCGAACAATCCGACCGGCACGCGCGCGCCGCGCGAGGAAGTCATCGGATTCATCAACGCAGTGCCCAATGACGTGCTGGTGGTGATGGACGAGGCGTACATTGAGTTTTTGAACGACCCGGTGGATTTGTCACCGCTCGTCCACCAGAACGTCCGGGTCAACCTGATTTTGATGCGGACGTTTTCGAAGATTTACGGCTTGGCCGGCCTGCGCGTTGGTTACGGCATCGGGAATCCCGGGTTCGTGGCCGCGCTGGAAAAGATCCGGCAGCCGTTCAACCTCAATCTGCTGGCGCAGACCGCCGCGCTCGCGGCGCTGGACGATGCTGAACACGTCCGCAGGACGCGGCAGAACAATTTTGCCGGACTGGAATATTTCGAGCGGGCGTTCCGCGGCTTGAAGCTCGAATTCATCCCGTCGGCGGCCAATTTCATTCTGGTCCGCGTCGGCGAAGGGCAGAAAGTTTTCGAGGCGCTACAGAAGCAGGGCGTGATCGTGCGCCCGATGGGCGGCTATCAATTGCCGGAATGGATTCGCATCACCATCGGCACGCCGCAGGAAAACGAGCGGTGCCTGAAGGCTTTGAATGGCGCGCTGGCGACAGGCGGAGCAGCGAGGAAGTCCGGCTGACCATTTACGGAGAAAAGTGCGAACGATGGCAAAGTTTGCTCCACAAACAAACTGCGAGCGCGGTTAACTGCAAGATTTATATTGTGTTCATGCGGCGTTCGTGTGTGTTTGCGTTGCCGTCGTGAAGTGATAAATGGATTCCCAAACCGCTTAAGTGTGTCAAAGCGTTTCTTTGCGGTCTCTGTGTTCTCTTTCGGCAATGAGCGGTTATTATCACACGCGGCATGGGTCCCGCCGCTGTTTCAAACCAGAATCAAGCCGGGATGGTTGCCGGTGAGGCTTCGGCCGCCGTCGGGCGTGACCAGGTAGGTATTTTCGCTGCCCACCATACCCACACCCGGCACGCCTTTCTTGGGTTCGAGCGCCAGCACCATTCCTCCGGCCAGCGGTTCGTCGAATCCCTCCGCCAGCACCGGCGGTTCGTCAATCTGCAACCCCACGCCGTGCCCGAGAAAATTCGCCCGCCGGCTGCCGAAGCCCATGAAATTCTTCAGGAATTCCGGGTCGAGACTTTCCATGGTCCGGGCATAAATCTCCGAAGGTATCGCCCCGGGTTTCAGCATCGAAGCCAGCCGGCGTTCAAGCTCCACGCAACGTCGGTGAAGCGCCATCGCGTCGTCCGGCAGCGCCCGGCCAAACACGTAAACCATGGTCTTGTCCGTCGAGTAACCGTCCATGGCGCAGCCAACGTCCACGAACACAAGATCGCCCGGCCGGAGCTTCCGATCGCGGTTGCCCAGCACCGGTGCTGCGGGGCAGATGCCAACGCAGCCGCCCGGTCCGTCGAAGCTGGTCGGATAAAGTGAATTCTCCCCGAAGCCCAGTTGCGCCACGGCGATGTCCACGTTGAACCTGCCGAAGCGCACGGTTCCCTGATGTCCCTCCCGCACCAGGAGCGAATACAGATCGCAGGCAAACTCCGCCTCGTTCATTCCCTCGCGCAGCATCGCCGGCACGTTCTCTTCCATGACGCGCCGGTGCATGGCGCCGCATCGTTCCATGATGGCCAGTTCGTACGGACTCTTGACCGCCCGGACCCGGGCGATCTGCGCATCCAGCGACGCCACCGCTTTGCAGGGAAAGTGCTTTCGGAACCGCTGGACCAGCGCGAGCGGGACCAGTTCGGTTTCGAGGTGAATGACCTGCCGTGCCGCTGCCGGCGGCACGGTGGGCACCGCGTCGCGAAAGCTTTTCATGGGGCGGATCTCGGGAAAGAGCGATTCATCGCCAGCCCGCTCGAAGCTCCGGCGCACCCAGAACACAGCTTCGGCGTCGCGGGGAACCAGCAGCACGCCATCCTGCATCGTGCCGGTGAAATAGTATTGGTTGACCCGGCCAAGGAACGCGGCCAGTTCCCAATCCGGGTTCTCCGTATCCATCCGCGCCTGGAACCGCTTCATCCGGTCTGTCAATTCTGAGAGTGGGACTTTTGTCATCATGCCATTGCGTACGCCATTATGCGGGCCGCTGGCCGGCGGGAAAGGAAAGAAAAATTCCAAACCGTTCGAGTCGTGGAAAAGTGTTCGCGGTCACGCTACCCCTCAAGGAGCGGCGTTCCTGGCACCGCCCATCCGGTTGTGCAACGTCAACCGCGGGTCAGTGGAACGGGAATTTCGTTTCTACTCCGTCGATGGTCAATACGACCCAGCCGTCGTCCAGTTCCTTGAAACGCACGGAAACCAGGCCGTTGCTCGTTTGCGTCAAGGCCGATTCGCCGAGCGAAATGGTATAGACCCTCTTTCCGGTTTGAATGGTCACCGCCGAATTGGAACCATTGCGGGTGACACCTTTGATGGAAAAAAGGTTGGTCGCCGTTGCGACTGGTTTTGCCGGGCCCTTTTGCACTGCTGAATTGGTGGACGCGGTTGGGGCCGGCTGGTGCGCGCTTTGAATCGGTTGGTTTGTCCTGATGGCAGTTTGATGAACCTCGTTTGTTTCCGGTCGCTGCGTGACGGTGTCAAATTCCCCGGCATTTCCCGCAGATGGCCGCAAATCGCCCAGGAGCGCCCCGAACAGCCACAGGTTCATGCCGAACATCAGCGCGCAACCGACCATAATGGTGAACATGACGTCCACCCGGTCCGCGTGGGTGACCTTGGAGACGCAAATGAACAATACGGCACCTGCGATCGGAGTGGAAATGGAGCAAGCCAGATAAATCCCGAAGAAGTGACCGAGAGTCACATCCGAAATCTTTTCCAAGCCGCTCACGATGGCGGCCGTTCCCAACAATCCCGGGAAATTATAGTCGAGCTTTTGGACTTTGATCATGATCCAGAGCGCCGCCAAAAGAAAAACCGTTTGCACGGCGAACTCGATGAACAAGACCAGGGTTTCGAGAATCATCCGGCCGATTCATATTCAAGGATGTCCGGGCGGTCAATGCTGTTCGCATGGATGGCGCGACTGGTGGCAAAAAATGGGCAGCGTCTTAATCTTAATCCCGCCCTTAATCATGCTCCCTTCCCCCCGGCTGATTAAGATTACGATTATGAATTGAGATTAAGATGCCGCCAAAAAGGGGGTTGCGTTTCCGGCTTGGAACGGTAAGATTAGACGAAGTTGTACTTTGCAGTCGTTTTCTTTAAGATTGCCGAGGGGCGGGTTTTGGATTTTGTTTTGCCCGTTTTTGTTGTAGAAATCGTCGCACGCGATTGAACCTGATTGCGAACATGAGCCGGTTGGCCCGGGGCGGAGTTGGTCAGCACACCCTCCCCGAAGGCGGCCATGTCGCCACGCCCAGCCTTCGACCCGTCAACCGCCGAACCAGGAAAGGCCGCTGCTTATGAAAGTATTCCTCATTTATGTCAATGATGAGAATTTCTACCGGTTGTTGCCGGAGGATTTGGGCGGCTCAAAGCCGGGCGACCCGCGCATCAAGGTGATGGGGTTCCCGCCGCTGGGCATCGAAACGCTTGCGCCCGTCCTGCGCCAGCATGGCCACCAGGTCCGGATGTTCGACACCTGCCACCCGGAGATGAAGGAGCCGGACATCGCACAGGCACTCCGGGATGACCCGCCGGATGTCGTGGCCCTCTCGTTTCTATCCACGACGACTTATCCGGGAGTGAAGAGCATGGCGCAAGTGGTCAAATCCGAGATGCCCAATGTTCCAATCATCTGCGGCGGCGTTTTTGCCACGATGAACCAGGAGCGGATTCTTAAAGATTGTCCGTATATTGACGCCGTGGGTGTGGGTGAAGGCGAGGAACTGCTGCCGGATTATCTGGATCATCTCGACCAGCCGGCAAAAGTGGCCGGTCTCGTCTGGCGGGACAACGGGAAAATCGTCAAGAACATCGCCCGCCCGATCATCAAGGATTTGAATCTGTTTCCGTATCCGGATCGGATGACACTGCCGATTGATTACATTGAATCGTTGCCGCTCGACGTGCCGGCGGTTCTTTCGCTGGAAAAATTCTGCACGATGCAAACGTCGCGCGGCTGTCCTTACACCTGCATTTATTGCGACATTCCCGCGCTGACCAATGGCAAATGGCGTTTCCGGTCGCCGGAGCATGTCCTGGGTGAAATGCAGCAGCTCCACGACCAGGGCTACCGCTCGATTTATCTGACCGACGATCATTTCCTGCTGAAACGGGACCGCATCAGCACGATTTGCCAGAACATCATTGATCACAAGCTCGCGTTCAAGTGGGGTTGCGAAGGCCGGGTGGATTCCGTCGCGGTGGATCAACTGCCCATCATGGGCAAGGCGAACTGCAACTTCCTCGCGTTCGGCGTGGAATCGGGAACGCAAAAAATCCTGGACCGGCTCGACAAGCGGCAGACACTCGAACAAATCGAACACGCGGTCAGCGAAGCCAAGCGGTGCGGCATCGAACGGGCGCACGGATTTTTCCTGGTCGGTTCCCCCGGTGAAACCGAAGAGGACATTCTGGAGAGTTTCCGTTTCTGCGCGCGGCTCAAGCTCGACACGTTCGGCTTCAACCGGCTGTGTGTTTATCGCGGCACGCCGCTGTGGCACGAGTATATCGAGCGCGGCATCCTCGACGACGAGCGCGACTGGGCCAAGTGGTTCAAGTGTTCGGACATTGACCCGACGGTGCTGCCCAGCGAAGTCGTCAACCGTGCGCGGCAAAAGGGTTACGCGCTGCTCTTTGCCCGGCGAATTTTCTTCCGCCCCATCAAGACCTTCAAGCTGCTCCGCACCCTGGGCCGGCACATGAAGTACAGCGACATTCTCCGGCTTTTGAGCAGTCCGTTCCGGCGGCGCAAGCTGAACCGGACGCCGGAACTGCCGGCCAAGATGATCGAACGGGGATTGACCGCGCCCATCCGAACCGCCACGCCGGTGGATGCTCCGGCGGTTCCCGCGTGACACCGTGACCGCCCACAACCGTTGGGCAATGTTGGTCGAAACCGAAGGCGGAAGCATTTGCCGGTATTTTACGGATGTTTGGAAAGCGACGGACGTAAACGGCACTTTATTCTCTGCCGCCGTTGTTTCCATTTTTGCGTTCCCAGCGGCGCGGTTGCCGTTCGGGCGGGGAAGTGTCCACCTTTGCGTAATAGGTTTCCTCGCCAAACAATTGGTTGGCTGCCTGCTCCAGCTCGATGGACGGTGTGACGCCGAATCGTTCGTTTGTGTCCATGAAGACGACCCCGCCTCCCGGACGCATGAAACCCAACAGCAACGGGCATTTGCCGGCGTGCGCCGCGACCAGTTCGCGCACGGAATCAAGCTGTTCGGGCTTCAGATGCGCGGTGTGCAGGCGCAAATGCACCTGTTTGGTGAACCGTTTCGGCGCGTCCTCCAGCGGCAAAATTTCCTGCGGAAATATTTTCGGCTTTTCGTCGCCGGTGTTCACCTCGCCGACAACGAGGATGGCCCGATTCGGTTTGAGTAATTCACGGTATTTCTCGTAGTTCTCGTTCATGCACAGCACCTGCACAGAACCTTCTAGGTCTTCGAGCGTGACCATCGAGTACGGCTTGCCGCTCTTCTTCGACACGCCGTTTTGCACCGCGGCAATCAGTCCGCCGATGCGCGTGAGGCTGCGATTTGGCAATTCCGCGAGCTTGGCGGTGTTGGCCAGCGCGTATTTTTCCAGAATCGGCGCGAACGGCGTCAACGGATGGCCGGTGACGTAAAAGCCCAGCAATTCCTTTTCGTGGGCGAGCAGCTCGTGCTGCGGCCATTCGGGCAGGTTGCTGATGGACTCAGGCATCGGCGGCGCCTTTTCCTCCAGCGCGCCAAACAGCGAACTTTGCCCCTTTTGCTTGTCGGACAAAATGCTCGCCGCGCGGGCGAGCGTGCGCTCGATTTGCGCGAACAGCGTAGCGCGGGTTTGTCCGAAACCATCGCACGCGCCGGATTTGATGAGGGCTTCGAGAATTTTTCGGTTTACTGTCCGGCCGTCCACGCGCTCGCACAGGTCGGAAAGCGACGTGAATTTGCCGCCTTCGGTGCGGGCCTTGAGAATCGTTTCCACGGCAACTTCGCCGACGCCTTTGATGGCGGCCAGGCCGAAGCGGATGCCGCCACGTAGCGCAGCCGTCCCGGCTGCATCCGGGCCAGCAGACGAGAAGCCTGCGCTACGTTCCGCCGGCGCAAAATAGACCTGGCTTTCGTTCACGTCCGGCTGCAAAACCTCGATGCCGAACTCGCGCGCCTCGTTGATGTACTGGCTTAACTTGGCGGTGTCCGCCATGTCGTTGGTCATCATCGCACAGAAGAATTCGACCGGATAATTCGCCTTCAGGTAGGCGGTCTGATACGCCACCACGGCATAGGCGGCAGCGTGCGATTTGTTGAAGCCGTAGCCCGCGAACTTTTCCAGCAAATCGAAAATCTCGTTCGCCTTCGCCTCGGGGATGTGATTTTTCTCCTTGCAACCCTTCACGAAAACGGCGCGCTGCTTGGCCATTTCCTCGCGTTTCTTCTTACCCATCGCGCGCCGGAGCAGGTCCGCGCCGCCGAGCGTGTAGCCCGCCAGCACCTGCGCGGCCTGCATCACCTGCTCCTGGTAAATCAAAATGCCGTAGGTCTCGCGGGCAATCGGTTCGAGCAACGGATGTTCGTATTCAATTTTCACCTCGCCCTGCCGTCGCCGGATGAATTCGGGAATCAGTTCCATCGGGCCGGGCCGGTAAAGCGCCACCAGCGCCGTGATGTGTTCAATAGAACTGATCTGGAATTTCCGGCACAGGTCCCGCATTCCGCCGGATTCCAACTGGAACACGCCGAGGGTTTCGGCCTTGTTCAGCAGGTCGTAAGTCTTCGCGTCGTCGAGCGGCAAATGGTCAATGGGCACCTCGAGGCCTTGCGTGCGTTTGACCATTTCGCAGGTGTTGCGGATGACCGTGAGCGTTTTCAGGCCGAGAAAATCCATTTTCAACAGGCCGAGGTCGCCGACCGGATTCATCGCGTATTGCGTGACGAGCGTGCCGCTCTCATCCTGCTTGAGCGGGAGCAGATTCACCAGCGGCTGGTCGCCAATGACAACGCCGGCGGCATGGACAGAGGCATTGCGCGCGAGGTCTTCGAGCACAAGCGCCGTGTCAATGAGTTCATGCGTGACGTCCTCGTTCTCGTAGGCTTCCTTGAGTTCCGGCGATTGCTTGAGCGCCTTTTCGAGCGTCATCTTCAAATCGAATGGAATCATCTTGGCCAGCCGGTCGCACTCGCCATAGCTCAAACCCATCACGCGGCCCACGTCGCGCACCACGCTTTTCGCGCCCATCGTGCCGAAGGTGATGATCTGGGCGACGGAATCGCGCCCGTACTTCTCGCGAACATATTCGATGACGCCAGCGCGCCGGTCGTCGGCGAAATCAATGTCAATGTCCGGCGGATTAACGCGTTCGGGGTTCAGAAAGCGCTCGAACAGGAGGCCGTAGCGAATGGGATCCACATTCGAAATTTCCAACAGGTAGGTAACAATCGAACCGGCGGCGGAACCGCGCGCCACGCAGGCAATGCCGTGCTCATGCCCGTAGCGGATGAAATCGCCGACGATAAGGAAGTAACTGAGAAAACCAGTTTTCTCGATCACGGTGAGTTCAAGTTTCAACCGGTCCATCACCGCTTTGATGGCAGCGGCAACCTGAGGTTGTGTGTGCAACGCTGCGGTCGAATTCCCCTCACCCGGCCTTTTGGCCACCCTCTCCCCGCCCGGCGGGGTGAGGGCTGGGGCGAGGGGCGCGTGGTTTGAAATGGTGGGCAACTGCGTTGAGTCATCAATGCCCTCGACGACGAATTCCTTTCCCTCGGCCTTGGCGTGGATCGTGTAGCGGCGAAACAATCCTTCCGCCAGCCATTGCCGCAGGTACCCTTCGCGCGTGAAATGTTCCGGCGGCGCAAAAACCGGGAAATGCAGTTTGCCAAACTCGATTTCCAGGTTGCACTTCTCAGCGACTTCCAAAGTGTTTTTCACCGCGTCGCGCGTGTCGGCGAAGCGCGCCTTCATCTCCTCCGCCGTGCGCAGGTAAAACTGCTCCGGTTCGTAGCGCATTCGTTTCGTGTCGGCGAGCTGCGTCTGCGTGCCGATGCAAATCAGGCAATCGTGCGCGTGCGAGTGGCTTTTCTCGATGTAATGAACGTCGTTCGTCGCCACGAGCTTCAGGCCGAATTCTTTTGCCCACTGGATCAAATGGCGATTGACCTTGGCCTGTTCGGCGATGCCGTGATTTTGCAGTTCGAGATAAAAATTATCCGGGCCGAGCGTTTGTTTGAACCAATCCACTGTTTCGCGCGCTTTGTCCAACTGGTCTTTCGTGATCAAATCGGGAATTTCGCTGGCCAGACAGCCGGACATCGCAATCAAACCTTCCTTGTGCGCGGCCAGCAGCTCCTTGTCAATGCGCGGCTTGTAATAATAACCGGTGAGATGCGCTTCGGTGGTGAGCTTAATGAGATTTTTGTAGCCGGTCGCGTCCCGGGCGAGCAAACCGAGATGATGATAAACGTCGCGTCCGCCGCTGCTGGTTTTCTTCTCCATCCGGCTGCCCGGCGCGACATAAACTTCGCAGCCGATGATGGGTTTGATGCCCTTTTCGCGCGCCTCCTTGTAAAAATCAATCGCACCGTAGAGCACACCATGGTCGGTGATGGCCAGCGCGGGAAATTTCAGTTCATGGGCTTTGTCCACCAGCCGGTCCAGCCGGCAGGCGCCATCGAGCAGCGAATACTCGGTGTGCAGATGGAGATGAACAAAGTCCGCGTGCGACATGAAGGCAGTTTAACTTTTCACCGCCAAGACACCAAGACACAAAGTTGTCCACCGCGGATGACACGGATTAACACGGATAAAACTGACACGAATTACCCTACCCGAACTTTCAGAAAGCCTCGCGCAACTGTTTTTTGGCGGTTTCCCAGTCCATGAATGCTTCTTTGCCCGATTTGACTCGCGCCTCACGGACGCGCAACACATCTTCATGCCACGCCGGTGATTCAAATTGCGCGTCGTTGCGGCTCAAATCCGCCCAAAGCAATTGCATCGCGCGCAATTTTTCAGCGACCGTCATCTTATCCAATGGCAACGTAGCTTCCATGTTCGTGATTTAATTAAGCCGCTTTTGAGGCAAAAGCAAGTCGTTGGCCGGCTATTCCTGGTCGGTGACGGAGTCGTGGAACTTGAGGATGTCGCCCTTCTCGCCTTTCAGCTCGGCTTCCTTGAACTTGATGGCGGTGCGCGGGTGTTGGTTCAACATGCCGGTGAGCAGATAGGGCAGGTCGTAGCCCCACAACAATTTCGCGCGCATTGGTTCGATGTGGTTCTGCACGCAGTCGAGCACGGGACGGATTTTGTACTTCGGATTGTGCAGGAAGGCGAGCAGCAGTTCCATCTGGCAATTGCCCGCGCCGCGGCCCAGACCGGCCATGGTGGCGTCGAGGAAATTGGCGCCTTCGATGATGCCTTCGATGGTGTTGGCGTAGGCGAGTTGCATGTTGTTGTGCATGTGCACGCCTACTTCCTTGCCCGACGCCTTGCAATGCTGCATGTATTTCTTGACCAACTCGTGAATCCGCTCGCTGTAAAGCGCGCCGAAACTGTCCACGACGTAAATCACTTTTGCTTCGGATTTCGCCAGCATTTCCAGACCTTCGTCCAACTCGCTCTCCGGCACGGTGGAAACGGCCATGAGATTGACGGTCGTTTCGTAGCCCTTGTCGTGCGCGTCCTTGACCATGTCGAGCGCCACCGGAATCTGGTGGATGTAAGTCGCCACGCGGATCATGTCCAGGATGCTGTCCTTCTTCGGCAGAATATCTTCGTGGTAATCGCAGCGCTCGGCGTCGGCCATGACGGTGAGCTTCAGGTCGGTCGGGTTGTCACCCACGATGCGGCGCAGGTCGTCTTCGAGGCAGTATTTCCAGCAGCCGTGTTCGCCAGCCTTGATGTTTTTGCGCGAGGCTTTGTAACCCAGTTCCATGTAATCAATGCCCGCGGCGACACACGTGTCATACACCACCTTCACGATCTTGTCGTCAAAGTGGTGATGGTTCATCAAGCCGCCGTCGCGGATGGTGCAGTCGAGGACTTTGATTTCCGGCCGGAACGAGAGCCAGCGGCTGGTGGCGGTGTCTTTGGTCTTTGTTGCTTTCATAAATTCTGATCGGCCCGGGACGAGCCAAGACATGGGTATTATTCGCAGAACTTTCAGGAAATGGACAGAAAAAACTCGCTGGCGCCTGCGACGCTTTTTAGCATGAACCGGGATTAGAACGGGTGGCCTTGGCTTACTTGCGGAAAAAGTCCTTGATCACATCCGCCACCCGCTGGATTTGTTGGTCGGTCAATTCCGGATAAATCGGCAGGCTGAGGCATTCGCGCGCGGCCTTTTCGGCGACGGGAAAATCGCCGGGTTTGTGGCCGAGATTCGCGTAACATTTTTGCAAATGCAACGGCAGCGGATAATGCAAGGCGCAACCGATGCCATTCGCTTCAAGATGTTTCTTCAAGTCATCGCGGCGCGGATGGCGCACGACATAAAGATGCCAAGCGCTCTGCGCGTAATCCGCTTCGTGCGGTAGTTGCAACGGTGTGCCGGCCAGAAGTTCGTGATAGCGATGCGCGACGCGGCGGCGTTCGTTTGTCCATTTCGCCAGATGTTTCAGCTTCACGCCCAGCGTTGCGCCCTGAATGCCTTCCATGCGGTAATTGTATCCGATTTCGTCGTGGTAATAGCGCACGGTTGAGCCGTGCTCGCGCAAGCTGCGGGCGCGCCGGTCGAAAGCGGTGTTGTTGGTTACGAGCGCGCCGCCCTCGCCGCAGGCGCCGAGGTTTTTGCCGGGATAAAAACTGAAACAGGAAATCTCGCCGAACGTGCCGACGGTTTTGCCCTTGTATTTTGCGCCGTGCGCCTGGGCCGCGTCTTCGACGAGCGGCAGTTTATGCTTGCGGCAAACGGACGAAATCGCGTCCACATCAAATGGATGGCCGTAGAGATGGACGGGCATCACGGCTTTGGTACGCGGCGTGATGGCCCGTTCGATGAACTTCGGATCGAGATTGAACGTGGTGTCGTCAATGTCCACATAGACCGGCTTCGCGCCAACATAGGAAATTGCCCAACTCGTTGCCACGAACGTGAACGGCGTGGTGATGACTTCGTCGCCGGGGCCGACACCGAGCAAAAGCATGGCCACGTGCAGCGCCGAAGTGCCGCTGTTGAAGCCAGCGCAGTGTTCCGCGCCGACAAATCGGGCGAAGTCCTTTTCAAATTGCGCCACGTCAGGCCCAAGGCAGAACGAGCAATGGTCAAGGGTGCGCGCGATGGCGGCGTCAAGGTCCTCGCGAACGCCGCGCAATTGCGCCGGCAGGTCGAGGTAGGGAATGGGGTTGGCCATTTACTCGGGAAAAAATAGGCGGGTCATCCGGTTTTGACCAGACACAAATACAATTGGCTGTCGTGTGAATCTTGCCGTCCAAAGCAATCCCAGGCTTTTCGCTCAACGGCCAATCTTGCCCGCAACGCCCAGAATCCGGTCGAGTCTTTGCAAAACCTGATTGGGCTCGATGGACGCCATGCACGGGTGGGCATCCTGACAAATCGAGAAATTGACGAACCTGGTGTCACAGATGCAGGAGCGGCCGACCATCACATGCTCTTTCTGGTAAATTGGAGCGGTGTGAAGGAGCGAATCTCCGGTGGCAAACAACCCGACTACTGGAATCCCCAGGGCTGCGGCGAAGTGGAGCGGCCCCGTGTCGCCGGCAATCAACAGTCTGGCCCGCTGCAAGATTGCCAGAAAAAGCCGGAGATTGGGAGTCGGCGGCAGGGCAACGATTCCCGGTTCCATTGCCTTGAGTTCGTCCAGCAGCGCCCGTTCCCGAGGACTGGTTCCCGACGAAAAGGCCAGGGCATAACCTGCGGACGTGGCCAGACGGTAAAATTCCGCCCAGCGAAAAACCGGCCATTCCTTTTTGGGCTGCGAGGTCGCCAGGTGACAGATGACCCTGGCGTCCGGCAAGAGCCTTGCGGCCTCGCCAGACAACGCCGGGTCGGCATTGGCCTCCAAGTGGACGGATTTGGGCGGCGGGATTTGGCAGGCGGATAACAGTTCGACGTGGCGACGCACCCAGGAATCCGACAGGGTTTCCACGGGAACGGTTTGAGTGTAGCAAATTTTTCTCCCCCACGACCGCCCTCTTTCAAGCGTGCCCAGCCGCTGGCGCGCGCCGCACAAAAAACTCAAAATCGCGCCGCGATCGTTGCCGGCAAAATCCACGGACAAATCAAATTTCTCGCGGCGCAAGGCCCGGATGATCGGCCAGGATTCGCGAATCCGCGCCTTGCCGCGTGTGCGCGGCATCGGCCACACCTTGGTCAGCCACGGCAGATGTTCAAGCACCGGAGCCGCTTCTTCGGCCACCAGCGCGTGAAGCTCGCAATCCGGCCGGTGCTCTCTCAGCGCCCGCAGCGCGGGAATTATGAAGACCACATCACCAAGATATTTGAACTGGATGGCGAGAATTTTGGGCGCTTCAGCCATGTCGATTTGAATCAGGACTGAAATTGCAGTTCGTAAAGTTTTTGATAAACGCCGCCACGCCGGACCAGTTCGTCATGTTTGCCCGTTTCAACAATGCGGCCCTGATCGAGCACGACAATCATGTCCGCGTGGAAAATGGTGGAAAGCCGGTGCGCGATGCACATCGTCGTGCGCCCCTTCATCAACTCATCCAACGCGGCCTGGACCGCGCGTTCGGATTCCGTATCCAGTGCGCTGGTGGCTTCATCGAGAACCAGAATCGGCGCATTTCTCAAGACCGCGCGCGCAATAGCCAGCCGCTGGCGCTGGCCGCCGGACAGTGTCACGCCTTTTTCCCCGATAACCGAGTCGAAGCCCTGCGGTTTCTCCATGATGAAGTCGTAAGCATAGGCATGCCGTGCGGCGGCGATGATTTCTTCATTCGTTGCGCCGGGGCGGCCGAGTTCGATGTTCCGGCGGACGCTGTCGTTGAATAAAATGGTTTCCTGTGTGACGACGGCGATCTGGTCGCGAAGGTCGCGCGTGGCGACTTCGCGGATGTCCACACCGCCGATGCGGATGGCGCCGCGCGTCGGATCGTAGAAGCGGAGCAGCAGGTTGGCGAGCGTCGTTTTGCCTGCACCGCTGGCGCCGACGAGCGCGACGAGTTGGCCGGGGCGAATCCGCAGCTCAATGTCGCGCAGCACAGGCTTGTCGCCGTAGGCGAAATCCACGTGATCGAAGTGAATGTCCGCCCCGGCGGCCTTGAGCGGACGTGGTTGCGCCGGTTCGGGCACGGTGTTATGCGTGTCGAGCAGGGCGAAGGCGCGTTCGCTGGCGGCGCGGGCCTGGACGACCTGGTTCTGCAACCGCGTGAGATTTTTTATCGGCGAGTACATGTAAAAAATCGAGCCAACCAGTTGCAGAAAATCGGTCGGGCTGGGCCGTGACTGGGAGAGATAAATCAAATACGCCAGCAGCAACGCGACGCCGCAGGCGCCGAAAAACTCAATAAGCGGACCGGGCATTTCCAGCGCGCGGATGATGCGCATGTTATTGCTGACGGTTTTCCGTGCGGTTTGGTGGAATTGCCCGGCGACGATGTCCTCGAGGTTGTAGGCTTTGACGACGCGGTAGCCGGTGAAGGCTTCGCTCATGGTCTGCGTTAATTCGGCAGATAACGCCTGCATTTCCCGGCTGGGTCGGCGGACTTTGCGGCTGAAAACAACGATGGGTATGATGCACACCGGCAGAGCAATCAGGGAAATCAATGTGAGTTTGGGCTGTTGTGAAAAAAGGAAGCCGAGGGTGCCGGCCAGCACGATGGGATCGCGGATAATCACGGAAGTCGCGTTACTCAGGATACCCTGCAGCGATCCGGTATCGTTCATTACGCGTGAGATGAGCTGACCGGAGGAATTTTCATTGTAAAACCCAGCGGACAGTTTCAGCAGATGCGCGAACAGCCGCGTGCGCAGGTCGGCGATGGTGTGGCTTGCCGTCCATTGCAAAAAATAAACGTTCAAATAACCGAACATTCCGCGCAAAAAGACCACGAACAAAAAAACCGCAATCAGTGCCGGCACCGCTCCCGGATGCGTGCGCAGGCCGCCTTCCAGCGCGGCGCGTATGTTGAAAAACCATTCCTGAGCGAACGCGGGCAGTCCGCGAATGGGCAGTTGCGCCGGAGCGAACGCGCCGAAAGCAAGGTTCGTCGGGAAGTCGGCCGTCAACACCACATTCGACACTGTCTGAGGCCCCCTGTTGGTTACGATGATCGTGTAAGCGGAACTGTTTGTCGCGCTGATATTGTTTGATCCGGACAAAAGCACAAAAATATCCGCTGCCGGCGTCATCGGAGTTGCTGCTTTCGCGTTGATGGCCGGAACGTTGTTTGTGGGCGCAGCCAATGAGATTTTGAAACCGGTTGAACCGCCTTTGGCAAGCGATATGGCCGGCCATACCATTACATTGTTGGTTAAAGTGTAAACACCCGAAACGTCTCCCGACGGGAAAACAGCGCCATAGACAAACATGATGGCCCCAATCATTAAGGGCGCGGTAAGACCGCTGATGATTCCCGTCAACACGCCGAGAAAGAGCCGCGCGCGGTAGGGTTTGGCCAAAGCCCAGACTTTGAGCAGAAACTTTATCATTCGCCAGCCGGTATTGTTGACGGTCGGCAAAAGAAAGCGAGAATTTTTCTATGGGAACGCCGGTGGTGCTTACAACCAAAACTTGCGCGGATAAAGTACCGCTCAAAACCTGACGTTGACCAAAGCCCCTGCCTGCGATAACCTGCCAGACAGTCGCCCCAACCCGGTGAAGTCCTTTGGCAGCAAAGGGTTGTGTTATTCAATCAAATGTCGAAGCGCGCAGACAAACGAAAGAGCACAACCGCATGAAGGCGAATTCGCTCAAACGGTTTCTCTCGCAGCGTTATGTGCCTCCATTCAAGCATGTGTTGCCCGGGGAGATGGCTGAAATGCTGGTGCGCGAGAGCTTGAAACAGAAAGTGGCTTCTGACTTCATGATGCTGAGGCGCTGGCTGTTGTTGAGACTGACCGGACAGTCGCGTCTGCTCTCCGAACATTTGCCCCCTGCCCCCGCGAGACTGCTCTGGCTCAGAAACCCGACAAGCGTCAGCATCGGTGATTCCGTGGTGGAGTTGGCTGGTCGCGCGCTGCTGGGAGGTTACAATGTGGATCTGTTAACTGCCAAAAGCCCCGCCGCCGAACTGTATCAAACGGACCGCTATTTTAAAAATATTTTTACCGACGCTGGAGCGGTGGACGCAAGCCGTTATGATTTTGCTCTCTTGGATCTGTTCAACACCGACTCCATAAAACTCAAACTCCGCGTTTGTCCCCGCATGCCTTTTGCAGGCGTGCAGGGATTTTTTTATGGGGGTCATTACCACAAAATGCTTTTTAGCTGTTACCGGATACATCATTTGCTGGGTTATCCATATTCGGAGCATGAGTTAAGCTCGTTTCTGAAACCGAGGCTCTTTCTGGAGGACGAACCGCTTTCGCTTCCCCGCAGGAACCGTATGCGTGCATGCCTTGTGCTGGGCGGGGTTCTTCCCCTTAAAACTTATCGGTCCTGGCCCGAAGTTATCAGACGGCTACGCCAATCCTGGCCGTCTCAAAAGTCTTTCCCGGAGATAGTGTTGATCGGATCTGACAACGGTCAGCCCTATGTCGAGCAGGTCATGTCGGCTTTGGATCAAGATCAAGCCATGTCTTTTGTTGGCAAGTTGTCCCTTCGCGCCACGGCCCGGCTGATTGCCGGCTGCGATTTCTTTATTGGACCTGACGGAGCATTGATGCATTGTGCTGTCGCGTTGGAAATCCCGGGGTTGGCATTAATTCCATTTAATCTTCCGCAACTGTACCTGCCTCCGGAAACAAAAATGCAGGCACTTTTCGACGCCCAAAACATCAATAATATCAGTCCTGAACTCGTGGCGAGGAGGCTTCGGGAGCAGATGAATCTCGCATCGAGTCCTTCAACCGCGCCGAGTCAGTACTGCGCACCCTGAAGAAGAGGATCATTTGCTGTCGTCGCCTGTCGCAAAGCCTGCTCGGTTGCACGCCAGCAGTCGGCGCACGCCCCACAGACCACACTTGGACGGTTGACGGGCCTGTGAGGCGGCTTTCGGAAACAATTTGACAGGCGGTCACCCGCGCTGCCGGTCAAAGGCAATTCGCCTTTACAGAAACCGGCGGGTCATTTATTGATTCGCCATCGTGTCCTCGAATTGATGGCGGCCTGCACCAGCAATACCTGTCGTTGACAGCGTCTTGAAATGGGCCGGAGGACGCCGACCGCGGGGCGACCCCACTGAACAACAAAGTCGTTTCACGATGACAATCGCGAAGAAGCCGATTCCAGAAGATCACAAACTCTTTGTCATCTCGGGCCGGTGCGGCCGCTTGGGAAATCGCATCATCCTGTTCGCCAATTTCATTGCCTTGGCGGAGGAGCAGGGACATCGCGTGATCAACCCCACGTTCCATTCCTACGCCAGATTCTTCGAGGCGACGCGCGGGGACATCTACTGCCAGTATCCTCCCGCAACGCGCAGAAGCTGGCTGGACATCGTTCCCGGTGTTGGCGATGCCATCCGCGGCACGCGGATCTTCTTTCACACGACTCGCGCGGCCGGTCTGCTGAATGAACGTTATCCGGTTTTCGGAAAGACCGTCTTTACCCTGCGCGAAACTCCCGCCCGGAAAATCACCGCGCTCGACGGTCCGGAAGTTCAAGCCAAAATCCACGACGCCCGGATCGTCCTCGTGAATGGCTGGAATTTCCGCGCGCCGGAACTCGTGCGGCGGCATGCGGAGAAATTGAAATCCTATTTCCGACCGATTGCAGAAATCGAGCAGGCGAGTTTCAGGGCCGTGGACCAGCTCCGGCAGCACGCGGATATCGTTGTGGGGGTTCATGTGCGCCACGGGGACTTGATAAAATGGAGGGGTGGCAACTATTTCTTCCCGACTTCCCGATATGCGGCCTGGATGAATGAACTGGCGGAGCAGTTTCCGGGCTGCAAAGCGGCTTTTTTTGTGTGCAGTGACGAACCCCGGCACGAGCGCGAATTCCCGGGGTTGCGCGTGGGCATTGGCGCCGGCTCGGCCGTGGGAGACATGTGTGCGCTGGCCAAGTGCGATTATATTTTTGGACCCTTGAGCACCTTTTCGATGTGGGCGTCCTTCTACGGCCATAAACCGCTCTTTCTCATCCATGACCGCAAGGCCCGGATCGAACGTGAAAAGTTCTACATCCCGGACCTGGCCGAGATACCGTAAATTCCCGGCGCGGTGACATGCGTTGCGGACAGGTTGCAGGAAGTGAAAGGGAACACGACCTAATTCCCGGGCTGTTTGAGTTTGTGCTATTCACTAACGGGTGCTTTTGGTTGAATCACCCCCCGTGAAAATTGAGCGGTCTGGTGAAGGCAAAAATCAAAGCGCCGACGGCACGCCGACCCGACCGGGTTTTCTGGACCGAACTCGTCAGGCGGGAAAAGTCATGGTTCTCGACCTGGGTTTTCTTGGCGACACAGTTCATTTGATCCCCGCCCTGTGGATGGTTCGACAGGCCTATCCGCAGGCGGAATTGCACTGCGCTGTGGCGGAACACGTCGTTTCCCTGAAGGATTGCCTGCCCTGGGTTGATCAAATCTGGGGTTACATGCGCTATCCGCGTCACGCGACGTTGCGCGAAAATTTTCAGATGGTTTCCTGCCTGCGGCGCGAAAAGTTTGACGTGCTCATCAACCTCAACGGCTCGGACCGGTCCAGCTGGCTGACGTTTCTGAGCGGTGCGCGCGAACGGCTGGGGCGTTTGCCAGACAACGGCGGCCCGCCATTCTGGCGTCGAATTTACACTGGTTTTGTCCGGCATCCCTTTTCGCCCGAACCGGTTTACCTGCAACGATGCCGGTGTCTGGAGAAAGCAGGTTTTCCGTTCACCGCGCCGGAGTTTCATGTGGAAATCGCCCCCCATCACTTGCAGACTGCACAAATTGCCCCGGCGGACGCCGGAACCTATTTTCACCTCAGCCCGTTTACCACGGCGGATTACAAGGAACTGCCTCCTGGCCAACTCGCGGAATTCCTTGCCGCGCTGGACGGGATGTTTCCGGACAAACGCTGGGTGCTTTCCTGCGCGCCGACGGAACGCGAGCGGGAAAAAATGGATGAACTGCTTCCGTTGCTGCCGCGGAAACCGTGGCGCGTCTTTGCCGGCGAACTCAATCTCACACAATTGGCTGCCGTCATCCGGCACGCCGCCGCGCATTTGTGCGGGGACACCGGAACGTTGCACCTGGCGTTAATGACCGGCACCCCCGCGGTTTCGTGGTTTTGGCCCAACCCCGGCCGGCTGGCCTGGCTGCCCGCCGGTGACCGATACCGGACGATTGTCGGAACGAATGAGCCCGGAGCGAAGTATCTCTGTAAGGTTCAGACCGGCGAACTGGTTCGTGCGATTCAAACCGTGCTCGCCGCCGCCGCGGCGCACCCACCCATTTGAAATCAGGACACTACCGGGATTGTGACCGGGAATCCGCTGCCTTGGCATTCACAATCCCCGTCAGAAAATCCACGACGCGGCGCGCCTGCGCGTCCCAGTTGAAATCCTTGAGCACACGATTGCGAATGGCGGTTCCCCGGCATTGGAGTTCGGCGCGCTCCATGACAGCGACCGCGCGCAGCTTCTGGCGCAAGGCTTCTTCAAAATTCTCCGTCTCAAGATAGAAACCCTCATCCCGCAGCACTTCGTCCACTCCGCCGGTGCGGGTGGAGAGGATTGCTTTGCCCGTCATAGCGAATTCGAGAATTTTGGAAGGGAAGCTGTTCTCCTGCCCCCAAAGCGGAAGCCTCGGGTTGATCAGGACGTCAACCCGCTGTGCCCAGGCGAGGCAATCAGATTGATTTGGCAAAAGGCCATCGAAATGAAAATTTGGATGCTGCCCGGCTAGTTTCTTCAGGGCATCGGACAACGCACCAAAGCCGCACACGTGCAGGCTGCCGGGCAAATCGGCCCCAAGGAATGCGCGCACCATCGGCAGGACGGCGGCCTGCTCCGTCAACCCCCCAAAGTAGCCAAACCGGATGGGTCCGCCTTGGGCCGGGTCCGGTGGCGGGTCGTAGGCGAAGTTGAACGCAGATGGGAACCACAGCCAGGGCGCACCGCGCGGTTCGAAGTGGCGTCGGGTTGCGATTCCAAACGAAAGGCAGGCGTCATACAAAAAAACCGCCTGATCATCCAGCATCTGCATCGGCTTGAATGCATAACGCAGGCGACGCGAGAAGGGAATCCGCTGTCCGAGGCTTCCGCTATCGGCGAGCACCAGCACGATTACCGGACGGGGGCGCTGCCGCCGCAGCCAGCGCACGAAATGATTGAAGACCGTCGTTAAATTCCATACCAGCAGGACGTTAGGCATGCCCTCACGAGCCGCTTTCAAAAGGTAGAAACGGCGCAACTGCCGCCACGACCGCCAACGATGCCAGAGCTTCGGTTCTCGTTCCCAAAGCACAAGTTCGTGCTCCAAGCCGAACGAATTATCCCTCGGCTCGAGGTGTCCCCAGAGCTCGCGGGGCTGGAGACCGACCGTCGAAACTTCAGCCCACCGGGAAAGCGCTTGCGCCATGCGGGTCTCCGTCGCATGGGCGGCGGTGCGTAACGAAGGGAAACGTCCGATCACCCCGGGCGGCAAAGCGTAGCACAAATATATCAAACGGAGACGTTCGTTCGTCACGAAATCGAGCTTAGTCAAGTGGCGGTGACATGCCAAGTTTGCCAAGTTGAGAAGTATTGGCGGACAAGCCTTGGACGTGATACTGGAACCCAAAGATTGACTTTTCAAACGCGGCACTGCTTAAGATAATCCAGCCGCAACTTAATGACTCGAAAGGGAACGTTTGGCGAATTCGCCCGGTGGCTGTATCGGACTTACCGCAATGGAAAGATCCGCGTGGGGCATTCCTTGATCAAAAGGTTTTTCCTGCTGTGGCTCCGGCCGGATCAAGAAGTCTGTCTCCGTTCGGGCCTCAAACTTCGTTTGGACCTTTCGAAACCGAATCAAGCAGGTATTTTTTGGTACGATGGCGACGCGGATGTGCCGCTCTATTGGGCCATTCGAGAACTTGTGCCGCCGGGAGGATTTTTTATCGACTGTGGCGCCAATTGCGGCTTCATGGGCCTGCTCGCATGCCAATACCGTTTGGCGCGGGTGATACTCATCGAGCCCCACCCGCGGCTGGCTAAAAGCATTGAGATTAATATCCGGTTGAACCACTTCGAAAAACTCGCGGAACTGGTCGAGGCGGCAATTTCGAATGCTTCCGGCCACGTGACTTTTTACGAGAACACCACCGGCGATGATGGCACGCACTCGATTCATGAAAACTGGGCTGAAGGAGAGAAACGCGTCATCGGGAAAGTCCGTTGTCAAACTCTCAAACAAATCATAGAACAGCGGCAGCTCTCTCACATAGACTTTCTGAAGATTGATACCGAGGGAAATGATTTGGCGGTCCTGCAAGGTTTGGAGGACTACCTTCGCCCGGCCTTCACGAAACTGATATATATTGAAATGACGCGCGATCGCGAATCCATTTGCCGATTAATGACCAGCCGCGGTTATGCGGGTTTTTCTACTTCCCCGGCACGTGGGAGAGAACGCGTCTGGCTACAACAAATTTACGATCGGGGAGGCCGGGTTTCATTTTTCTATCCGCTGGGGTCAGATGCCGAACCCGGTTCGAATGCGTTATGGTGCGGTGTTGCATCTCCCGTCGCTGGTTATTTGCAGGAGCTGAACCGGACAGCTCAAAGTAAAAGTTGAAAGCCCGGACGCACTTCCAGCCGGGGCCATGCCGCCCGGTTCAGAGTAACGCCGCATTCCTATCCCGGACGAAACGCAGGCATCATGCCGGTCAATGTTATCCAAGTAGCAGCAGCGCAAATGGCGCGTCACAAATTTTTTGCGGGAAGCGCGAAGTTTGCGGTAAGATGCGCACGGTTCCGGCCCGCCGAAGCAGCGGACCGGACTGGCTGACACCATGACAACCGGACAACGATTACCCATTTCCGTCTGCATCATCGCCGGCAATGAGGCGCCGCGCATCCGCCGCGCCCTCGACAGCGTTGCGGACTGGGCGGGTGAAATCATCGTGGTTCTCAACGACGACGAGAACGACGGCACCCATCAAATTGCCGTGGCGTGCGGCGCGAAGCTGTTTCGGGAGCCGTGGAAGGGCCACGTCGCCCAAAAAAACTCCGCCGCCGACAAGGCCACGCAACCGTGGGTTCTCGGCCTCGATGCGGACGAGGAAGTTTCACCGGCGTTGCGCGACGAAATCGGTCGCGTGATTGTCGAGCCTGGCGACCACGCAGCGTTTTGTTTTCCGCGATGCACGAATTTTTGCGACCGCTGGATCCGCCACGGTGACTGGTATCCCGACCGGCAGACGCGTTTGTGGCGCAAAGGGCTGGCGCGCTGGGGCGGCGTGGATCCGCACGACAAACTCATCGTCCAGGGCCGTGTCGGGAATTTGCGCGCCGACCTGCTGCACTACAACGCGGTGACGATTGACCGGCAGATTGCCAAAATTTCGAATTACAGCGAGGACTTCGCGCGCGATGCCGCGGCCCACAACCGCACTGCCAATGGAAGTGACATCGTCCTGCGGCCGCTGTGGCGGTTCCTGCGCTCATATTTCATCCGCCTTGGTTTTTTGGACGGCTGGCAGGGCGGTTATATTGCGTGGATGACCGCGTTTTACACCGCCACGCGCTATGCCAAGGTTCGTGCCGCGCAAAACAACAAATCGAACAAATCTTGAACCCACCCTCAGCCAACCGCGCGGATGTCTCGGTCATCATCGTCACGCGCAACACCTGTGCGCTGACCCGCGCCGCCGTTCAATCCGTGCTTGATAGTCATGATTCGCCGACAATGGAGATTTTCGTTGTGGACAACGGCTCAACGGACGACACCGCGTCCGTTTTGCCGCGCGAATTTCCGCAAATCCAGGCCATCCGTCCGGGAAAAAATCTCGGTTTTGCCCGCGCCTGCAATCTCGCGGCGAAGCGGGCGGGCGGCGAATTCTTGCTGTTGCTCAATTCCGACGCGCGGCTTGCGCCCGAAGCGCTCGTGCGGGCGGTCGCGTGGATGCGTGGGCGGCCGGATTGCGCGGTGGCCGGCGCGCAGTTGCTTAACGCCGATGGCTCGCGGCAAAACTCCATTGCCAACTTTCCCACGCTGGCGACCGAGCTGCTGAACAAATCGCTGCTGCGCCGGCTCCAGCCGGAAAAATTTCCCGGCAAGGAACACAACTTCCGCGAGCCGGTGGAAGTGGAAACCGTTGTCGGCGCATTTCTGCTGGTTCGCAAGGAAGCATGGGACGCGCTCGGCGGCCTGGACGAGCGCTACTTTTTCTTCTTCGAAGAAACGGATTTTTGCCTGCGGGCGCACCGGAATAAGTTTCGCGTTTTTCATCTGCCGGATGTCCGTGTCTGGCACGGGCAGGGGCAAACGGCCCGGCAGGTTTCCGTTGACGCGCGAATTGAATACTGGCGTTCGCGTTACGCCTACTTCGCCAAAAATCATCGCCGGTCGGCGCGGTTGATTCTGGCCGCGGGCCTGAGGCTGCGGCTTTTGTTTGATTCATTGGCCGCGGTCCTGTGCGTGCTGGCCACGCTCGGTCAAAAGGTGCGCTGGCGCGAACGCTGGCGGGTTTGCTTTGCGCTCGTGCGCTGGCATTTGCGCGGCTGCCCGAAGGAAGCAGGATTACCGCGATAGAACGACAAAACGCCAAAACTTTTTTGGTACATCTCAAATCCATCGGCAACGTCCGGCGCGCACTGTCTGCCGCCCATGCTGTCGCCTGGTCAAAACCCTGATGTCACGCTGGATCATGAGACCGGGCTGGCGTGTGAATACACCGTTGAAAATGACGGCGGAAATCCCGAAATCCCGGACGGCGATCTCGCAATACTTCCCGCAGCGATGAACCGGGCCTGACGTTTGTCCAAAACGTCTAAGCCATTTGAGGCAGCCGCGCCAGCAGATGCTTTTTCAATTCGGGAATGCAGTCGTATTGGTGCAGCACCGGCACCGGCGCGCCGGTTTCATTCACCACGAGGCCATCGTCGTTCAACTGCACTTGGTCCCAGCGCATCACGCCCATGGTGAGCACCGGCGCGCAGCGGTTGGGGTGAATGATGCTGTTGGCCAGGAGTTTTTCCAGCAGGAGATAATTGTGAATGCCCTGGTCGCCGCCGCAAATTTTCGCAAGGTCCCTGGCCTTCATGATCGTAGTGATCATGCATTGAAGATATTCGAGGATGCTGGCCGTGTCGCCAAAGGTTGTGCCAGCGCACGTCACCGTTTCCTCGGCGTGCTGCTCAACGTAGTCCTTTCCGAACTGGCAACCCATCCAGAGCCGGTGCAAACGGCAGTGACCGATCCGCGTGTGCGCCTCTTCGAGAAAAAAATGAACTCCCGGTTCCGGATTCCACGAGAACGGGTCCGCCTGAAAAACAACATCCTTCGCGTCGGCAAGCATCACGCGATCAAAGCGCGCGCCGTGTTCGCGCAGATATTGCAGATACAACAGGTGGCGGCGATAGCGAACATGTAACACGCGATGCGCGAGCTTTTCCTTGGCGGCTTGAGAAGCGCGGGTCGAAAAATACCACCGCCACAAAGGCCACAGTCGGGCAAGTCTTTGGCGTTCGCGGTTTCCGGAAAAATGGAACGGCACAATCGTGACGCCGAGTTCGCGAAGTTTCGCGCAGGTCTCGTCATCCACGGCGCTGGCGAATACCACCAGTTGCCCCGTGTAACCGGTGCGTTTCAGGGAAAGGACAAACGGCGCGACATATGCGAAGTTCGCGCGGTGCAGCGTTGTCAGGATCACGTTTCGATCGGGCATGAGCAATTATTCGTTCCCGGTCAGGAGGCGCAATACTTCCGCGATTTCAATTGTGAATTCGGTGGCGCGGTCGCCGTGATGCGCCAGCGTGCGCGGGCGGGTTCCGAGCAACGGCGTGTAACGCAGGCCGCAGGCAAGGGCCAGGTGTTTGTAGCAGGGAGTCTGATTTTCGGGATGAAGCAGTTCGATCACCTTTGCGCCATGCGGGGCAAATACCAGGTTCGTGAGACCGGCGCCGTGCGGGGCCACCACCCATTTTGCCGCGCTGAACGATGCTGCCTGTTTGGCGACGGACATCCTTTCCGGCTGAACGCAGACAAATCCCATACTTTCCAGCCGCCCCTCCAGTTCCGCTTCATTGACGAGCCGGCGTTTCCCTGCATCGCGGCGGCTGAGATAAATCCGTTCCGGTCCGCCGCTGCGTTCTGGGAAAAGCGAACGTACCCATTCGCACGCCCAAGGCGCGACCTGCCACAACGGAAAAGGCATTGCAGGCACCACGAGCCGGTCGAACTGGTGCACGAAATATTTGTTGCACCGCAGGCGTTTTCCCTCCGGCACGTTCAAGCGGTCGAGCGTTTCATCCTGAAAACGAAACGGTTTGCTGCACAGCAGCACGTAGTCGTAATCCGTGTATCCGGCTTCCTGCAACATCTTCCAGCGAGGCAGGGAGTCGAGGAGCCAATGGTAATAATTGTCGCTATTGGACGTGCCGAGTAACAGGGCCGTGCCGCGCCGGCGCCGCGGTATTCGAAAACGCCGGCGGCGCAGCAAGTAATGGTTCAGGGGTTCCTTGCAGTTGAAGAAGGTCTGGACGCCCCCCGTCACTACGTCCGCACTTGTGACTGCCAGTCTTAAATCTCCGATCACCTTGCCCCCGGCCAATTCAACTGCGGTCAAACGATGGCGGTTGCTGGTTGTGCCGCCAACGACGGCAGTCAAATCGCTTTTTGCCACAACGCCATCGGCCTGGCTCAAATCTTGCAGCGAGGACACATACCCCCTTGGCTGCCACAAAAAATGATTCAGTAGATTGGTCTTCATCATTTCATCATTCTGTTCCCGGAACAGCAGCAGACGGCAAAATATTAGCGTGTATTTGGGGACTGGCAACAGATTAGGACACACGCTGCGACTCGACAGGCTCGCCACCACAACGCATACTGGCTTTCAATGCAAGCGGTTCCCAAGGATGACGGAGCGTTGGTTTCTCCGGCCACAGCCACCGGCCCGACTGTCATTATCAAGCCCGGGGGAGCTTTCCCCCGCATTTTAATCATCCGGCTCAAATCCATCGGCGATATTTTGTTCACGTTGCCTGCGGTCCACGCCGTACATGACAATTTTCCGGACGCGAAACTTTACTTCCTGGTCTCAAAGGAAAACGCGCTGCTCCTGCGCGGCTTCCCGGAAATTGACGGGGTCATCCCGCTTGACCGCGCGGTTTATTCTTCGAAAAACTTGCAGGCCATGTGCCGTAGCACATTTGAGCTGCTGCGCCGGCTGCGCGCGCCCGGATTTTCCCGCGTCATTGATTTTCAGGGCTACGGCGAAACGGAAATTTTATCGTGGTGGACCGGCGCGCCGGAACGGTGGGGCTGCGTGTATCATCCGCCGCGTGGCTGGACTTACACGCGCGGCGTGCGGCGCAACGAACACATCCACCTGGCGGATTGGAATCTTTCCCTGCTTCAACAATGCGGTTTGCGCATCGGCGAAATTCGCAACGACTTCGTCCTGCCCGGCGACGCGCTCGACGAGGCGAGGCAATTTTTCGCGGCAAACCATCTGGATGTGGCCAAGCTGACGCTGTTCCTCCAGCCGTTCACCAGTTCACCGCACAAAAACTGGCCGCTGGAAAATTTTCTGGCTTTGGCTGAGCACTGGCGGTCGCGCGGAACACAGGTCATCTTCGGCGGCGGGCCGGCGGAACGCGCGGCGCTCGAGCCGGCGCGGGCGGAAGGTTTCCTGGTTACCGCCGGAACGCCGCTGCTCGTCACCGCGGGGCTGATGAAACTTTCGACCTTGGCGGTGGGCGGAGTGACCGGACTGATACACTTGGCAGTCGCCATGCAGAAACGAGTGCTCATGCTGATTGGGTATCCAACCCGCGAACCTGGTTTTCCGTATCAACACCGCGACTGGGCCGTCACGCCACCCGGCGGCGGAAACGTGTCCGAGATTAGGACGGACGTGGTTGTCGAAGCATGTGCGCGAGCGCTTGCCGAGTTGAGGGTCGTCAAAAGAATTTAATGTACCAGCCGATAATGCTTCTTGTTGAACCGGAAACCAAACCATTCTTCCAACTTCAACATGAAGCGATGTTTTTTTTCGCGCGCGCTCAATTTGTGGTTCGGATCGGCCCGGAAGATTCCGTCGGCTTTCGGCAGCCAATCCCGCACCACCTTGGGATGCGTGCCGGTGAAAAGTTTGAGCCCGGCCGGATCAATGTTCGTGTAATCCATCGCCGGCAGCGATTGATCATCCCAGAATTGATGGGTGGCGGCGGTTTTAAGGTTCATTTGTGCCTCACTGCGCACCCAGCCGTAATGATAAATCGTCGCGCCCGTGTGCGCGGCACGCGGGTAACGGGATTTTTTGTGGCCAACGACGACGTTGAAAAAGAGCGCTTCGGACGACCACGCTGGAATCGTGTTGCGGATGATACGGACTTCGGAACGATACCAGCCCGGCGACCAGACACAGGTATTGGCGTTGCCGTAGAAATGCAGGTAATCGAACGCCAACGCCTCAACGCGTTGGTCGTTCAGATGTTTTTCCATCCCCGCGCGGATTTTCGGCAGATCGTTTTCGTGGATGACCTCGTCGGCTTCCAGATAAAACGCCCAATCGCCGGTGCAGTTGAAAAGGGCGATGGATTTCTGCTGGCCATAAACAAAGCCTTTGACGCTGTAATCCGGCCGGATGCGTTCGTTCCATCGCGTCGGGATGATGCGGATTTTGGGATCGCCGATTGCGCGCAATTGTTTTTCCGTGTCGTCGTCACACGGACCAAGCGCGACAATGAATTCATCCACGACGGGCAAAAGGGAGCGGATGGACGCGACAAACGGATAGCCGAGCTTCTGTCCGTTGCGCAAGAAGGTGAACCCGCTGACTTTCATGCGTGAAGGTTAAACTCAATCTTCCCACGGCAAAAGCTGTTTTGCCACGAAACCCGGTTTGGTCGCCGGCGCCGGCTCTTTCGCTTCGCCCAATGAACCGTGAGTCAAGACCTGCTCGTAGTATTTGAGATATTTCCGCGCCATGTCCAAATGTGTGAGCCCCCCCGCAACACGCGGTCGCGGCAGGCTTGCGGATTGAACCGCTGCGGATTTTTCACAGCCTCGACGAGTTTACCGGCCTGGGCGCTCAGCACGCCGGTTCCCGGCAGGACGATTTCCGGCAAGGAACCATATGGCGTGCCCACGACGTAAGCGCCGCTCGCGAGCGCTTCCGTCAACGAGATGCCAAACGGTTCTTCCCAACGCACGGGAAAGATCAGACAGCGCGCCCTGGCCAGCAAATCGCGTTTTTCCGGCCCCCCGGTCATGCCATAGTAACGCACGCCGCGAATTGGCGGGAGCAATTTTTGCAAATCAAATGGCCAATTGCGCGAGCCGAGCACGCGCAATTCAATTCCCACCCGCCGCGCCACCGCCACCGCACCCGGAAAATTTTTCACCTTCCAGCGCGCCTTGGCCAGAAACACCGCGTAGTCCTCGCGTTTTTCCGAAAAGGCATACTCGCCAACGTCGAGGCCGTTGTGCACGAAATGGCGCGACCCGTGATTGGCGGCGTGCTTTTGTGAAACGAAAATCGTGTTCGGATGAAATTTCTGGCCGGGCCGGCCGTTGCCCTCAACCGTGACGACAAATGGTTTGTTCGCGTTCGGCTCCGACTTGTCCCACAAGTGCACAATGTCGGTTGCATCCGGCAAAAGTCGCAGCCACGCGCGCGGGTCGGTTTCGCCATCGGTTATGGGGCGCAACTCCGCGCCGGGGATGTGGCTTCGCGCGCTGGCAATCAGCGTCACGCGATGTCCCAATTCCACCAGCGCCTTGCCGAGCCAGTAAATCACGCGCTCCGTCCCGCCATAAAGTTTCGGCGGAATCGGGATGGTTCCCGGCTTGTAAAGCGTGATGTGCATTTGCGTTCCAGACTTACTGCGTCCGTCCAAATTTTTTCTCCAGCTCCCGGTAATTCATTTCAATCAATGTCGGCCGGCCGTGGGGGCAGGTGTACGGCATCGCGCAACGGCGCAAATCTTCGATGAGCTGTTCCAGTTCCCGTCCGCCGAGGGGATCGTTGGCCTTCACCGCGTGGCGGCAGACGGTCTTGGCAATCGTGTGCTCGCCCAGCCGCGCCAGATTCACTTCGCGTCCCGCCGCCTTCAACTCGTCCACGAGGTCGAGCACGAAACGGCGCGGGTCGGTGGCCTTGACGAACGGCGGCAGGGTGTCCAGCAAAAATGTCCGCTCGCCGAATTCGCTCAACCCGACGCCGAGGCGCGTGAGGGTGGGCAACTGCTCGCGCAAAAAATTCGCGTCGCGCGCCGGCAACTCGATGGTCTCCGGCAACAGCAGCTTTTGCGACGGCGCGGAACCGCTCTGCTCAATCCGGTTCAACATTTGCTCGAACAAAATCCGTTCGTGCGCGGCGTGCTGGTCAAGCAGGACCAGCCCGCGGTCGGATTCAAGCACCACGTAAAGTTTGCCGATGACGCCGACGAGGCGCAGGGGAACGCTCAGGAGCGGCATACCGCCGGAAGCTGGGAGTTGGGAGATGGCGGATGGGGGGGCGGTCTCCGGCGAGGGTGGAGGACTGAGAATCGAAGATGGAGTTTGCGGTTCAGACGCCGCCGGTTTTGTCGGAGCAAAACCGGTTTTCAAAGGCTTTTGTTGAACCGCCGGGGACGGTTTTAATTTTTCAGGAAAGTTGGGCAGAACGGGCGCGGAAAATTCCAGTGGAGATTTTGCTTCAAATGGTTTTCCGATTGCTCCCGCCCGTTCTGCGCCGCGTCTTTGCTTCTCTGCGTCAAAAGTTGCTTTTGGTTTTTCCGGCGCGGGGCTGGTTGCGCCGGAGCGAAGCGGAGACGAATGGAACGCAAGCAATGTTTCCTGGACCGCCTGCGCCACAAATTTGCGGATTTCAAATTCACGGTGAAATTTCACCTCACGCTTGGCCGGATGGATGTTCACGTCCACTGCCGCCGGGTCAATTTCCAGGAACAGGCAGCAGACCGGATAACGGCCTTTCATCAGCGACGTGTGGTAACCTTCGAGCAGGGCGTAATTGAGCCCGCGGTTTTCGACCGGGCGCCGGTTGACAAACAAATGCTGGCTCTCACGCGTTGCCCGCGACACGCCCGGCGCCCCGATGAATCCCCAGATTCGGAGTTCGGAGTTCGGAGTTCGGAGTTCGGAGTTTTCCGGCGACGCGGTTTCAAAAATATCAGTTTCTTCCGGTTTGAACGAGTCGTCGAGGGCGGCCGAGAAGTTCACGGGCAAAAGCTTTTCGTCGCCGAGCAGGGCCCGCAGGCGCTCGCGCAACGCCTCCAGCCGGCTCGAAGTGGCCGCGCCGGATTTCAGCGCCGGCAATTGCCAGACGAGCCGCCCGTCTTTTTGGAACGAAAACGCGACTTCGGGAAACGCCAGCGCGGCGAGCGTGACGTAATGCTGGATGTGCGCCGCCTCGGTCTCCTCGGTGCGCAAAAATTTCCGGCGCGCGGGCAGGTTGAAAAAGAGCTGCCGCACTTCGACATGGGTGCCGGTCGCGCTGCCGGCGGCCTTGACTTCGGCAATTTTTCCGCCGTTGACAACAATTTGCGTGCCTTCGGGCGAACCGCCGTCACGTTCGCGCGTGATCAACGTGAAGCGGCTGACGCTGGCGATGCTCGGCAGCGCTTCGCCACGAAAACCCATCGTGGCAATCACCGCTAAATCCTCGGCCCTTTGAATCTTGCTGGTCGCATGGCGTTCGAGGCAAAGCAGCGCATCGTCGCGGCTCATGCCGGCGCCATCATCGGTTACCCGGATGAGGCTGCGTCCGCCGGCCTGGATTTCGACGGAAACCTTTTTCGCGCCGGCATCGAGGGCGTTCTCAACGAGTTCCTTCACGACGCTCGCGGGGCGCTCAATCACCTCGCCGGCGGCGATTTGATTGGCGACCTGTTCAGGCAGCAGTTTGATCCGGTTCATGAGTTTCGCGAAACGCCGGTATTCATCCATCCGACGGGACAATGCTACAACGCAACGAGGCAGCGTTTCAATGATTCAACGACACCGGCCGCCGAGGAGATGAAACGGAATGCCGGCCCCAAGGGACGGGCACAGGCACTTTACGAAAAAAATTGTCGGCGTAAAGCCAAGAGATGCAAAGCCGAATGCGTATGAGTCTGTATGATAACTTATTGACAAAAAGCCTCAAAAAAGCAAGAATGAATCATTCGGGTGGCAGTACGTTTCTTCAGCGGGGTTCCCCACCCCCACCTCCTTGGCGTCTGCTGCCCGAATTTGTTTTTCCAAACCTCCTTGACGCTCCCTGATGCATCTTCTAATTTCACAAGCCCCATTGCGGGGGCGTAGCTCAATTGGTTAGAGCGCTGCCCTGTCACGGCAGAGGTTACGGGTTCGAGCCCCGCCGCTCCCGCCAGTTTCCACATTGTGATGAACACCGTCGCCGGTAAACAAGCCGCGGCGAAACGGATAATTACCGCGGGAGCAGCGCCTTCAAATCCTCCGGCAACCACCAGCGCAGCAGCGGCCCGCACATGGCCGTCGTCGCCAGCGCCATGATGACCAGCATGGTGAACAGCGCGGGCGTGAGCAGCTTGAGTTCGAGGCCGACGTTGATGGCGATGAGCGCCATGAGCGCGCGGGTGTTCATCAACGATGCGATACAAGCCGCTTCCCGCGCCGGCTGGCCGGTCAGCCGCGCGCCCAAGTAGCAACCGCCCAGTTTTCCAATCACGGCGGCGGCCAAAACCAGCCCGCACGCAACCCAGGCCTCCGGCGTTTGCAGTGAACCGATTTTGGTGTTCAAGCCGGTGTTGGTGAAAAAAACCGGCACGAAGGCCACCAGCACCACCCCGGAAAAGCGGTCGCGCCACGCCTTTACGATGCCGGGTTCCTGATGCAGACACGTCCCGAACAAAAACGCGCCGAAGATGACAAAGATTCCAAGATAATGGGTGACAAGGCAACTGGCGAACAGCGCGATCAGCAACAGCGCTAGAAATGAGTTCGGCATTCCTTTTTCGTGCGCGTCGTGGACGTGTTTGCGCCAGAATTTCCGCAACGCCGGCCCGATGACCTTTTGCAGGAGCAGATAAAATACCACGATGAGCACAATCTGCCCGAGCAGATGCCAGGCATTGAAATCCGTCATCACGAGCGCGGTGGCGACGCCGAGCAGCACCCAACCGATCACGTCGTCAATCGCTGCCGTGCTGATGGCCATCGCGCCAATGGCGGTGCGTTCGAGGTTCATCTCCAAAAGAATCCGTCCCATGATCGGCAGCGCGGAAATCGAAAGGGCGACGCAGAGGAAAAGTTGAAAGCCGAGGCGCGGTGTGTCCGGCGCGAATTCCTCATGCAACCACGGCCCGATGGCGAGTCCGCAAAGAAACGGCGCGGCCATCCCGAACATTGAAACCGCCGTGACGGTTTTGGATCGCGAGCGCAGGTGGCTGTAATCAAATTCCATCCCGACCTGGAACAGTAAAAAAATCAGGCCGAGCTTGCCGAGCAATTGCAGTGACGTTTGCGTTTCCTGGGGAAACAATTCCGCCGGCAAGGTGAAACTGGAGGACAGATTGAAAAGTCCGGTGATGACATCGCCCAGGAAACGAGCCACGGATGGCCAGATGGCGCCGAGTGCCGATGGCCCCAGCAAAATGCCCGCTGCGATTTCGCCGACGGCCAGCGGCTGGTGCAAGAGGCGTTTGCCGAGCCGGCCCAAAATGTAGGCGGCGGCGATGATAATCATCCACTGGATCAAAACCAGTGTCAGATGGCCCTCGATGGCGACCGGATTCATAAAAGTCCGCTGGCAGATACAAACCGGCGCACTGCAAAGCAAGATTAAATCCCAATGGTTTCGGGGCACGGCCCGGCGGCGTGTTGATTCAGGATAAATATTCCCGAGGCGGGGAGCTGGACGAGGGGTGGTGATCTTCTCGGCGACGGACGGTTCGGTCATCTCACTCGGACAAAGCAGACCCGGCGCCGGTGGGTTGCAGACTTACGGTTTGGCCGTCAGCGAGTTCTGATGTTGGGCGACGGCGGCCGACATGGTGGTGACACTCTGGAGAATCTGACGCGCGACCTCGGGATCGGCAATCTTGAGTCCATACGTCTTGTCAATGGCTACAACCAATTGCAGGGCGTCCACCGAATCCAAACCCAGACCACCGGGGCCGAACAATGGCTGGTCGTCGCTGACTTCGTCCGGACGGATTTGGAGCATGAGGTTCTCCACCATCAGGCGTTTGATGTCCTGTTTAAGCGCGGCTGTATTATCCATTACAAAATCCACCATTCAGTCTGAGAAGCAGATTTTACGATAGAGCCGGTTTCAGTGCAAGCCGGGAAGCGATTGGGCAATGGTCTGGTTTGAAATTATGCTTCCTCGACGTTTTCAGTGGAATGAGTGTTTACGCCCGCCCTCACCTTTTATCCTCCCCCGGGAGAGGAAACGGCTTTCGATGGTTTCTGGTTTTGCGGATGAGCGTTCGGCCAATCCAGTCATATGAATTTTCAAAGGCGCGGCGAACGATTCTCCCTCTCCTGGGGGGAGAGGGCCGCCCGTCCTCCGTAGCAGTACTGCGGAGGGTGGAGGGTGAGGGCGGATGTAATTCTTGCCTCCATGATAACGTTGCTGCACCCGAAGAGTCCGGTTATACGCCCAGTCACCCGCTGAAAACATCGAAGAACCGAAATTATCCAGTTCGTCCCGGGCAGTGTCAGGCCGCATGGCCGTCTTTTGGCTTGCCCACCAATGACGCCAGCTTTTTTTCGGCTGTTTCCATGTCCACCAATCCTTGGGATTGAGCGGGTTTGGCCATTGGCGCCGCGCCTTCTTCCCGGGCATGCGAATGAGGTGGAATTCGCGCCGACTCCGGGTAAGCCCGGCGTACCAATAATCCGCCGCCAATCAACCACCAGGCAATGGCTAGGTTGAATACGATGGGCAAAATGGTATTCACGATGACGACCGTGCCAGCCGTTTCAACCGCTCCGAGGTCCAGCAGTGGTGGCATGGCGCTTAAACCGAGATAAAAAAAATAGAGTCCCAGGAGCCGGACTGCCAGGCCGAAGATGTCCTTGAATATATCTCTTGTTTTCATGGCGCGCTGAATTTGTACGGACCTAAAGCGAATGCATTCACCGTTGGTGGTGAGTTTAAGAGGCGCCCTTGACCGGTTCAAGCACCATCCCTTTTTGTAAACAGTAACTGAAATTATTTCGTCTTAGACACACCCGACCGGATTCGCTAATTATTGACCCCATGTTTTTTGGCCCGAGCTCCGGTGGATCAATTCGTCGCGGCGGAAAGGCAGGCTGGTCCATCTGGCTTGTTTTATTGGCCATGCCATCATTCCCTTCGACGAGCGCTGCGCTCCCCGGACGTCTGGTCCTGGGATTGGATGGCATTGCTTATCGTGACGTGAAGGCCCTGCAGGCGGGGGTCACTTGCACAAACTTTTGGGGAAAACGGTTCCAGCGTCAGGCTTTCAGTTCCAAAGAAGGATATTTTCCGGTCAGCCGCCTGGTCTCGACGTTTCCCTCCACCAGCGATGTCGCGTGGACTGATATTTTCGGGGATCGCCCGTTGCCGGGCTATCAACGCACTTATTTCAGCGTGGCGGCGAATTCACAAATCGTCATCAACGGCATCACCACCACCATGGAGCACGAGAGCCAGATGCATTGGCAGTTGGAAAACAATATGATGCGCACCATGGGTTACGTGTATCCGGTCCACACGTTTGGCTATGAGATCCATGAAACAATCAGAAACTTTTGGAACGCCGCGGACAACGACGGCAGCTATTACGTGTACATCCGTGGCACGGACGATGCCCAGCACCTGGACCGCGACGTCTTCGCCATGCTCTGCAGGCTTGATGACCAGCTTCAGGCGATGCGCGCCCGTTACCAGGCGCAGGAGGGACGCGACCTGCAAATCCTGATTCTCTCGGATCACGGGCACAATCACGCCGCCTCCGTCAAGCGCGTCGAGGTCCGGTCCTTTCTGGAAAAGGCGGGATACCAAATTACCGAATCCATTGAGCATCCCAAGGACGTTGTCCTGCCCACCACCGGCATCGAAGACTGGGTGGAAATCCACAATGCGCCCGCCGCCACCGACACGCTTGTGCCACTGCTCACTCATTTGGAAGGCGCGGATCTCGTGACGGGCCGTGACCCGGACCGCCCCAATCGTTTCCTCGTCATGAATTCCCGGGGCGGGCGGGCCGACATTGATTGGAATCCGACAAATAACACCTACCGCTATTCAACCGGGCAGGGCGACCCGCTCGGCTACCGTCCGGTGGTCGAGGCGCTCGCCCTGAACAACCAACTTGACGCCGACGGCTTTGCCACCGCCGATGCCTGGATGGCGGCGACCATGACCAATCATTACCCGCTGGCGCTGGAGCGGATTGTCCGCGGACTCACGCGGGTCACCCTCAATCCCGCGACCATTCTCATCAGCCTGAGCAACGATTACGTTCACTGCGGCTGGCTGATCCAAAAAGGCGCGGACTTGTCAACCTTCAGCAGCACTCACGGTGCATTGGACAACCTCAACTCGGACGGCATCGTGTTGAGCAATTTCACGCCCACTCGGGACACTTCGAGTGACGAGGTGGCCGGGCAGTTTGATAATTTTCCCGGTCTGCGAAATTTTCGCGCCGAGGACAGTGGCGCCGAGTTGATCACCAAAAACGAACAAGCCCTGACGCGGATTGCGCACGGGCCGTTTGACCGGGATTACCTGTCGCTGCCGGGGGATGGTGTTTTCTTGCGGGTCTGGTCGCCACAATTCACGCACCTGGACATCAATGCTCCGGTCAATGTGACGATTGAGAAAGTAAATCATTTTTCAAATCCGCAAAACTCGCGCCGGGCTCCCGGTCCAAGGCAGTGCTCGGACGGCACCTGACCTTCAATCAGCCGGTTTCCTTTCCGGACCCGAGCGCACACGAAAGAACCTATGCGCTGCCGACCGATTTGATTTTGAAACCGTTAACGGAATACGAGATTTCAGGCTGGGTGCGCGGCCGGAACAAGAGCGTCCCGCTTTTTGAATTCAATTTTCACACCGACAGCCATGGCCGGCCGGCGGCGTATTGACAAAATGGATTGATGGGTTGATGGATAATTGGATTGCAACTATTATTCATCCATCACCTCATCAATCCATTTATCCAACACAGACGTTCAGGGTTCGGTGGTCGCAAAGACCTTTCCTTTGCCGGCACAAATCATCTGGGCGACGTACCGGCCGGAGAGCGCAGCTGACGGCAGTCCGCCACCTGCCACCACCCAGTGGCCGGCCATGTAGAAATCCCCAAGTCCCGGCAGCGTGTAGGGGATGCGCCGGCCCAGGATGCGCGGCGTCGGCAGCCAGCCTTCGTAACTGCCCTGCCAGTTGCCGGTGTAGCGCACAAACGTCGCCGGCGTCGCAATGTCCGACCGATCGAGATGTTGGACCAATCCGGGAAAGCGTTTGTCGAGAATGCCGATGATTGCCTGAACGACACTTTTTTTCTCGGCCCGGTAACGCTGCGGATCGCTCTTCTTCAAGCCGGTCCAGAACTCATAGCTGGTTGGCAACCTGACCGTCATGACGGTGGTACCTTCCGGGCAGAGCGCCGAATCGGAACCAAACGTCTCGACCTCCAAACGGTCGTGCCGCGTTTCGTCGTCCACGCGCAGCGGTTGAGACAGGGGCAGATTGAGTGTGTGCGGCGCGTCCGGGAAGATTTTTTTTATTCCCAATGAAACCTGGATGATGGCCGGAAACGGCCGGCAATTTTCGTACAGGTAACGGATTTTTTTATCCACAAATCGGCCGTCCAACATTTTAAAAATCGTCGTGTGCCCGTCGGCGCAGGAAACGACGATTGAAGCCGGGACGACGGATCCGTCGTCACAGCGCACGCCGGTGGCGCGATTGTTCTCGACGATGACCGAGGTCACCTTGGCTTTATACCGCACGGTGCCGCCCAGACGGGTGTAACGGTCTGCAATCGCCATCGCAAAATCCCACGAGCCGCCGGCGACGAAACCGCAGTTGTTGCGGGTTCGGAACGCCAGCACCATCACGAGCACCAGGGCTGACATGTGTTCGTTGCTGGCGATGGCGCTCAACGCTTCGCGCAGGAGATTGTTTTTGTAGCGGGCCAAGTAGGTGGTGATCGGCAGGTTTTTCCATCTCAAGATGACGGGCAGCATCGGCAGGTAACGCAGTCCTGTCCTCATTTTTTCACGGTGCGTCATCAATTCCACCGGCTTGTCGAGGGGCGGCTCCAGCGGCGCACAGCGGCGCGCCGCCCGCACCAGTTTGTCAATCAAAGCGCTGTCCTCGGGCGCAATGCGTTTGAACTCGCGCGCAAGTTTGTCCAGGTCGGCGGGCACGACGAGGGTGTTGCCGTCGGCATCTTCAACCCGGAGGATTTCATCGTTGATGAGAACTTTCCGGCCGACGATGGCGCCCAGTTCCTGCCAGATTTGGTGGAAGGCCGAAGGCGGCTGGGTGCCAATCAACCAGCGCAAGCAACCGTCAAAAACGTACGGTCCGCGATGCCAAGCCGTGCATAATCCGCCGGGGAGCAGGCTCGCCTCCAGAATCTCGGTCTGGATGCCGTTCATTTGCAGGTAGCAGCCACAGGAAAGACCGGCAATGCCGCCGCCGATGATGATGACTTTTCCCTTCCCCGGAGTGGCTGCGGCTGCGGGCTCAGGCATCGTCGGCGAGCTGCGTGGCTGGTCGGCAACTTGCATCACTTCAGTAGCCATCGAAATTGCCTCTCATAAAATCCCGCCGTCAACTTTGACAACGGAGCCGGTTATGTAACTGGCTTCGGCACTTGCCAGAAAACGGACCGTCGCCGCCACTTCTTCGGGCCGGCCAAATCGGCGCATGGGAATTCGCATCTGCGCGGCCTTCCGTTCCTCTCCCGCCAGATGGGCCAGCGCCTCGGTTTCCACGAAGCCGGGACAGACGACGTTCACGGTAATGCCGATGCGCGCCACTTCCTTGGCCAGCGACTGGGTCAGCGCGACCACTCCCGCCTTGGCTGCGGCGTAATTGGCCTGTCCGGCCGGGGCCAGGAGCGCGCTCAAGGATGACAGATTCACAATCCGGCCAGTGCGCTGGCCGATCATGGCCGGCAACACCGCCTGGCAGCCGTGAAAAACTCCGTCGAGATTTGTCGCCAGAACGCGCTTCCATGAATGCGGCGGCATGGTGGCCAGCAGGGCATCTTCGTGGCTGCCCGCGTTGTTGACCAGCACGTCAATGCGGCTGTGGCGCGCCAAAATTTCGTTGACCGCCTGCTTCCATGAATCGGGAGAGGTGACATCCAAAGCGACGCAGAAGCACCGGTCGGGATTTTCGTGCGCCAGCTTGTCGGCCTGTTCACGCTTGGAGCGGACCCCGAGCCATAAGATATTGGCGGGTGATTCCTCGAGGAAGGCGCGGGCGATGGCCTGGCCCAAACCGCCGTTGGCTCCTGTAATCAGTATGACCCGCAAGCTCATGGCCGGATGTTGCCGATGGATTTGCCGGCGGACAAATGAGAAATGCCGGAATCCGCGCGCACAAACCGTGCGCCGATTGCCTGCTGATTGGAACCGACCAGGCTGACGTTGGCCGCTGGAAATCGTCCGCTGGCCACCGCATCACACGCCGCCACGCATTGCCAGGCGGCTGCGGCCATCAGTCCTTCGCCCAGGATGCGCTTGGGGCTGACGCGCGGGCCGGTCCAATCATGCCACGCAGCGAGTTCCGGGGCGTCTGCGCGCGGGCTGTTCCCGAGACCGTCACAGAGCAGTTCGCCGGGAGAACTTTTGCCCAGTTGACCGCGCATGGTTCGGGCGGCCTGCATCCGGCCATGATGCGCTGAGTAAGTTTGTGGATCGGTGATGGCGGCCAGCTCTACGCCGGCCGACAGCTTCGGCTCGCGGCAAATGCATAAAGCCCCGGCGCCAGCGGTGAGAATGGCTGAACGTTCGAGATGCCAGAGCGCGTCCGCCAGAATCCAGTTGGTTTCTTCAGCTCCGATGACAAGGCACACATCCACGCGATTTTCATCCAGCCACTGGGCGCCGAGCGCGACGCCTTGCAAAAAAGCGGCCGGATCGCCCACCAGAGTGCTGGCCAGCGAAACATTCTCCAGGACCGCGGCGACATGGCTGGCGGGGGCGGCATAAACCGTTTCGGGAAACAGGAGCGGACTGGCGGTCGCCGGGTCCTTCAGTGTTTCATCAAAAAAACGGCAGGTATAATTCACGCAGCCGGACTGAAGACAGACTACCAGACCCAAACGGAATTTCGGATCAGGGTTCGGACGCAACTTTGCCATGGCCTCAAAGGCGGCTGTCACAACATAGTGTGTGATCGGACTCGTGCGCCGCAGGCGCGGATGCGCGAGAAATTCGGGACGCACGGCGGGATTCGGCACCAGGCGCGCCTGAAGCGGTTGCTTCCAACCGGGCCGTTCCATTGGTTGAGTGGGCAGGGGTTCGCCCTTGTCCAGCGCTTCACTGAGAGCGGCAACATTCCAGCCGGCGGGCGAAACCGCACCCAAGCCCGCTATGAAAACCCGGCTCATGTCCACCTCCTTAAAATCAAGGTCGCATTGACGCCACCGAATCCAAACGAATTGGATAACACGACATTCACGCGCGCGTCCCGGGGTTTGTGCACAATGGGGAATTTGCAGGCCGGGTCAGGTGTTTCAAACATTACCTGAGGCGGCAGCCATTGTTCGTGCAGGGTCATCAGGCAAATCACCGCCTCGACTGCGCCCGCGGCTCCGAGGAGATGCCCGATGCTGGCTTTGGTGGAGCTGACCGGCAGAGTCGCGGCGCGGTGGCCGGCCCATTCGTTGATGGCGAGCGCTTCTGAACTGTCATTGAGCACCGTGCCTGTGCCATGAGCGTTGAGGTAATCAATTTCCCCGGGTGTGACGCCCGCGGTCGCGCAGGCCTGCTTCATGACCGCCAACGTCGTGTCTCCGTGCGGATGCGGCTGGGTGAGATGGTGCTGGTCAATGGATGTGCCGTAGCCGATGAGTTCTCCCAAAATGGACGCGCCCCGCCGGCGCGCACTTTCAAGCGTTTCAAGGGCGACGACTGCCGCGCCTTCACCCAACGCCAAGCCATCGCGCCGGGCATCGAATGGTCGGCAGATGGTGGTCGAGAGCGCCTGCAAAGCGTCGAACCCTGAAAATACAAGTTCACTGAGCGCGTCATAACCACCGGCGAGAACGCATTCGGCCCGGCCATAACGAATCAGCTCCCAGGCATGGCCGATGGCATTGCCGCCGGAAGCGCAGGCATTCGAGACGATGGTGATCGGCCCGTTCGAACCGAGGGCGTCGAGAACCAATCGCGCCTGGACCTGTGGTTGATAGTGGACGGCGCGCGTGGGTTGGCGGCGATGGTTGCGCGGCATTTGCACCGCCTGGCGAAAGTACGCCTCGCCGAGCGACATGCCGCCCGCGGTCGTGCCCAAAACCAGCGGCAGGCTCTCCGTGGGTTTCCAGCCGGATTGTTGCCACGCCTCGCAGGCGGCCAACAACAGCAAGGAAGCGGCGCGGTCGAGTCTGGCAATTTGTTTCGCGTTGAGGTGGGTTGGCGGCAAAGCCGCCGGCAAATCAATTTCTGCCGCACGCTTTGCCCGCTGACGGCTGACATCGAACAGCGACACCGGACGGAACGCCACCTTTCCCGATCGAAACCCCTTTGCATTATGCTTCCAACCCAGTCCCAGCGCCGTGATAATTCCAGCTCCGGTGATGACCACGCGGGAAGGTGTTTGGGGTGGAGACGTTGTCGGAAAGAGCATGACGGTTGAATGACAGTGGGATTTGGCTTCGTTATGGTGCAGGCAGGTGATGACATACCACTCGCCGGCCGGGTCTTGCGCTTACAGCATAACTCGCATCGTTCAATTCGGTCTCAAAGTATAATCCCGCGCCCCCATCAGGCAACGGAAAATCCGCCGGCAATTTACTCAGGCGGGCAGAGTTTTGCCTCGATTCCTGGAGGCATTCTGCTCAAGCTCCACTGATGTTTGCAGCGAAGAAATGCGCGGCGGTAATTCCCTGTTTCAACGAGGGGGCGACCATCGCGCCTCTGGTTGCAGCCGTGCGCCAGTATCTTCCTGCTGTGCTGGTCGTGGATGACGGCTCGACCGATGGCACCTCGAATCTGGCCGGCGGGGCGGGCGCAGTGGTGGTCAGTCACCGGCGGAATTTCGGCAAAGGCGCCGCTCTCAGGACCGGTTTGTCGCTGGTACTGAAGCAAGGCTTTGAATGGGCTTTGACCCTGGACGGTGACGGCCAGCACACGCCGGAGGATTTGCCGGCACTGCTTCGGTGCGCTGAACAGACTGGGGCATCACTGGTAATCGGGAACCGCATGCAGAATGCGCGGGCCATTCCCTGGCTGCGCCGGCAGGTGAACCGGTGGATGAGCCGGAAACTGTCGCGGCTGGCCGGCAGGCACCTGCCGGACACGCAATGCGGTTTACGGCTCATGCACCTTGGAACCTGGGCAGCCCTGCCCCTCAAGACGGAGCGCTTTGAAGTTGAATCCGAAACGTTGATGGCTTTCCTCGCGGCGGGTCGGCGGGTCGAGTTCGTCCCGATACATGTCATTCGCAGCGGTCGAAGCAGTCACATTCATCCGGTGGCCGACTCATTACGCTGGTTGAGATGGTGGCGGAATTTCGGCCGGCTCTCGACATTGCGCAATCCGGCGGGTTCAGCCAGCCAGACATCCCTGCCCGCCGCAGCCCAAACGGGAATGCTCCACTAGGAAAGCATGGCCGACATCGCGCCGGCTCACTTGGTGGGATTCCAGACGTATTTCCCGCCGGGGTTGATGTAACCGAACCGCCCGCCCGCCTTGACGTGCGCCAGGCCGTCAACAAAGGAGTCGGCTTCGTCGAACTGCGGGTTGATCACAATCTTGCCGCTCAGGTCCACGAATCCCCAGTGGCCTGACTGACGCACCGGCGCCAGGTCTTCTGAAAACGCCGCGGCTTCATCAAACTGCGGATTGATCACAAATTTCCCCGTGGGGTCAATGTAACCCCAGCGCTTCCCCTGCCGGACCGGCGCCAGGCCTTTGACGAAGCGTCCAGCATCGTCGAATTGCGAATTGATGGTCATCTTTCCGGTCCTGTCAACGAAGCCCCATTTTCCGCCCAGCCTGATGGCCGCGAGCCCTTCGGAAAACTGCTGCGCCTTTTCAAATTGCGGGTTGATGACAACTTTCCCGGTCTTGTCAATGAAGCCCCAACGACCCATCTTGACAGCCGCGAGTCCACCGGAAAACGCTCCGGCGTCTTCAAATTGGGGATTGATGGCGTATTTGCCGTCCGGACTGATGTAACCATAGCGACCGCCACCACCGTATGGATTGTATGGACTGTAGGGTCTGGGGTCGTAGGGAACGAACGGGCCGGGACCGCCGCCGAGCTTCACCGCCGCCAGTCCTTCGCTGAAAACGTCCGCCTTGTCGAACTGCGGATTGATTTCCATCTTTCCCGAAGCGTCCACGTAGCCCCATCTGCCCATACGCACCGGGGCCAGGCCTTCCGCAAAAGCCTCCGCCCGGTCAAACTGCGGATTTATGACGGTTTCGCCGGATTTGTTCACAAATCCCCAGCGCCCATTGACGACCACGGGATATAGCGACGGCGCACCGACGCAAACCGGCGCCGCGCTCAAGATTGCAGCTGCGAACAGCAGGGAGAACAGGATTTTTTTCATAGCGTTTTCAAATATCTCTTTGGTTGCGCGGGACGGGTGATGAAAGACTGCTCCCGTTCAGCGTTCATTGAACGCAAGTCTATTTGGCCGTGAAATCGAGTCAAGCGCGGAATCGGGCCGCGCTCGGCCAGCGGCAGTTTGGATTTAAATCAGGATCCCAACCGCCCGCTCAAGGCTTGACCCGGGGCGGACGGGTAGTCATAATACTTTGCATTAGGAAACAATGAATTCTTATTTTCAGACTGAAACGGAGAGCTTTCACTAAGTGGCCGTTCAAAATTCAATCCGAACGGTTGGCATCATCGGCAGCGGCCCGGCCGGCGCGACGCTCGCATCGCTGCTTGCGATGAAGGGCGTGAATGTGACCCTTTACGACGATGGCCGCCGGCCCGATTTGATCGTTGGCGAATCGCTCATTCCGGCGGTCGTGCCCGTGCTGCGGAAACTGGGCCTGGAAGAGCGCGCCGCGGCGATTTGCCAGCACAAACCGGGCGTCACTTTCACCTTTGATGCCAACGAACGGGCCGAGTTTTGCTTTCAATCGCTCGCCCATTACGGAGGGCCGACCTACGCCTACAACGCCCCGCGCCCCGCCTTCGACCGTTTGTTCGATGAACGCGCCGATGAACTGGGTGTGAAGCGCGTGCGGACGCGGGCCCAAATTGAGCGGGTCGGTTCGAACGGCCTGCGGCTGGCCGGGGAGACACTCGCGCAAGCTCCGTGGCTCCACGGCCGGCAGCCGGATTTGCTCGTTGATTCCACCGGGCGCAGCCGCTTCTTTGCGCGCACCATGGAAATTCCCGCGGAAGTCGGCCCCCGCAAAGACGTGGCCTACTTCGCACATTACAAAGGATTCGATGCCTGCCAGCCTGAAGGACAGGTCATCATCGGCCGGCTGGCCGCCGGTTGGTGCTGGCGCATCCCGTTGCGCGACCGCCTTTCCGTCGGTGTGGTGATGAACAAGGACGATGCCGCTCAACTCGGCACGACCCCCGAGGCGCGGCTTGAGGGCGCCATCGCCCGCGACCCTTTGCTTGCCACCGCCGGCAAGAACCGCCGCCGCCTCACGGAGGTCGCCACTTACACCAACTACCAGCTGGTATCCGAGCACGGCCACGGGCCGGGCTGGGTGATGACGGGCGACGCATTCGGTTTTGTCGATCCGATGCTTTCGCCGGGCATGTATCTGGCGCTGCATTCCGCGGAATTGCTCATCGAACTTCTGGACGATCTTCCGGCGTACTCGCGCGAGATGCGCAAACTCATCAAGGCCTGGATGGAACTCGTCCAGTATTTTTATGATGGGCGTATCTTTGCCATGTACCATACCGGCATGGCCTTCGAACGGATTTTCCCCGGCAGGATCACCCAATCGCTGCACCGTTTCTTCGATCGCGAAATCGCCCTGATGGCTTCCGGACTGGACGTAACCTCGCGGTTTGGACATGGCATGCTGCAAATCATGTCACGCCCCGCTTCCTGGAAAACCAATCCTGCGGCACTGGCGATCCGATAAAATTGAGACACGTGGCAACGGCGAATCTATTTGGACAAAAGCAACCCCGTCAAAGTGATGACGGCGGTCAGCCATCCGCAGGAAAAGGGCCGGCGGGACGCAAGAGGTCTGCCGGCCCAGGGGGAATTGGAAGTTCGAGCTTGCAACCGAAACGCCGGTTCGCTTAAAAAAGGGCCAGATGCTTTACGAACGCTGGCAGAAGGTGGTTCAGAGCAGACGTAGTGAAGTCGCTTTGCGCGATCTGGCTTCGGGGCGGAGTTGGACGTTTGCACAAATGGACCGCGAAGCCGAGACTCCCTTACCGGGCGACCCGGCGATGGTTTTTCCGCAAGGTCATTCACCCGAGTTCATCTTTACCATACTGCGGGCCTGGCGCCAGCACAGGGTGGTTTGTCTCCTCGAATCGCACCACCAGCCGCTTGCCGTTTCCACCCCGCCCACGCCCTGTTGTCATCTTAAAACCACGCCGGCTACAACGGGTGTGCCGCGCCCGGTCGCCTTCACGGAGGAACAACTGGCCGCCGATGCCGAAAACATCGTAACCACGATGGGGTTGCGTCCGGACTGGCCAAACCTCGGTGTAATTTCCATGGCCTATTCCTACGGTTTTTCGAATCTGGTGCTGCCGCTTCTGCTGCATGGCATTCCTCTCTTCCTGGCGCCCGCGCCGTTGCCCGAAATCATGCGGGGCGCGGCCAAGGCCAATTGGGATCTTACCGTGGCCGCGGTGCCGGCACTGTGGCATGCCTGGCACAAGGCCGGCGCGATCCTGCACAACGTGCGCCTGGCCGTCTCGGCGGGCGCGCCGCTGCCATTGACATTGGAGCGCGCGGTCTTCGAGGAACACGGCGTCAAAATTCACAACTTTTACGGCTCAGCCGAATGCGGCGGTATTGCCTATGATGCAACGGCGACTCCGCGGACGGAGGAGGCTTCCGTTGGCCGGCCGATAAAGAATGTAAAAGTGTCACTCAACCGAAACGGGGTGCTCCTGGTGCGGAGCCGGGCAGTGGGTGAAACCTATTGGCCTGAACCGGAGGAAACTCTCGGCGGGGGCGTCTTTCAGACCTGTGATCTCGCCGAGCTCAAGGATGGGACGGTTTATCTGCACGGTCGCACCGGCGACCACATCAATGTGGCCGGCCGGAAAGTGTCCCCGGCAACCATCGAACAGGCGTTGCGGGAGCATGAAGCCGTCGCGGAGTGCCTGGTCTTCGGCGTGCCGAGCGGGAACGCGGACCGGATTGACCAGATCGTGGCGTGTGTCACGGCGGACCAGCGCGGCACCAAGGACGAATTGAAACAGTTTCTGCTCCAGAAACTTCCGAGTTGGCAGGTGCCGCGCGAATGGTGGTTTGTGGAATCACTCGGAACCAATGGGAATGGAAAGATTTCGCGCGCGCAATGGCGGAAGGATTTTCTCGAAAATCGTGCGAAACAAACGGTTGCGGTTTAGCGGAATCATTTTGAGGTGGACGACAGGGGTCAGCTTGACCCCCCTCCATAACCCAGCTACTTTTTGGCCGCACGGAATGGAAACCAACTTCCTTGTTTCCTGAATTTGATTGAAGCCATAGTTTGGACGAAGACCTGTTCAACGGAGTCAAATGCTCGGCATTAAACAGATTATTCTGGCAATTTTGGTCGGCCTCTTGGGAACGGCCTGCCGCACGAGTCAACCTTCCGATGCAGCCAGAATTCACGCCCAAAAATCCTCCGAGCTTATCGCTTGGCTGAACTGGAAACGGCTGCCCGAAGATCTTAAGGATCGAGATCCATTCTTTTCTGCGGCCATTTGCGATGAATTGGTGGCCCGGCGCGAAGTAGATTTTCTCCTCGCCTCGCTCGATGCTTCAACTAACGAGGATGTCCGAGAAGCGCTCGTCTCAAGAGTGCTGTACCAAATTGACGACCGCAGGATTTATGACTACTTTGCAAATCGCTTGGATGACAAGGAAGATGAGGAGAGTTATTACATTGCTAATTATCTCGCGAAACAAGGGAATCCCGCAGCGCTCGCCACACTAAACAGGCATTACTTTCGGTATCCTGTTTCGTCATGGCAATGGTCATATACTGCCGAGCTTTTTGGCAAGTACAGATACATGCCAGCCACGACGAATCTCGTCGAGTCGCTCGATGCCGCCTCCCTGAATCTTTCGGGAGCCGCATGTAATGCGCTGCAAGAAATCTACCCGGATTCTCCGAGGCATTTTACCGGACCCACAGAAGCTAGAAACTATTACACCAAGAGGCTGAACGCTCCCTGAAGTCAGAGCGGACTCACGTCGGCTGCAACTATTTTTAGGCACGCCTTAAACCCGGTTTGGATTTGGCTGGGATAATCCTGCACCGTGGCGGACTTTTCCGCTGGAAGTCATGCTGATTTCGGCAACGAAATCGAGCGCGGTCGGCACCTTATGGCTCGAAAGCTGGCGGCGGCAGAAGGCAAGAATGTCTTCGCTTGCGGCCGGAGAACTGCCGTTGCGCAATTGCACTTCGGCGCAAACCGCTTCGCCCATCTGGGGATGCGGACGGGCGAAAACGCGCGAGCGCAGCACCGCCGGATGCTGGTCCAGCACGCCCGCAATTTCCTCCGGAAAAACTTTGTGCCCGGCCACTTGGATCACTGAGGAAGTTCGCCCGTCCAGCACGATGCGTCCCCCGTCATCGCGGTGCGCCAGATCGCCGGTCAGAAACCAGCCGTCACGCAACACTTCCTGCCGCGACCGCGGCGGGTTCAAGTAACCGGAAAACATGCCGGGACCGCGCAGGGCGAGCTGCCCCGTTTCGCCATCGGCCATTGGCTTCATCGTTTCATCCACGATCATCGCTACAAAACCGGGAACCGGCCGGCCGATGGCTTCGGGATGTTCAGCGGCTTCCGTGACGTTCATGATGGGCAATCCCACTTCAATGATGCCAAAGCCCTGGGATACCGGGACGTGATACCTTGCAAAAAAATCCCGCGCCATCTGCGGTTCAAGGCGGCTGGATACGGACATCACCCGTTGAAGCGAAGGCGGCAGAGCGCGTCCCGAACTTTCGCTGGTCAACATGCGTATGTGCATCGGGGTCACGTAAAGGAACGTGGCCTGATGCTTCGCGGCCGCGTCCAGAATATTTTCGGCCAGATAATCGGCGTTGACCACGACCGTGGCCCCGGCCTCAAGGTAAAGGATGATGGACACGTAAAAGTGATACGCCATCGGCAGCACCCAGAGGATTTTGTCCTCGCAGGTCAAACCCAACCCGGAATTGGCGGCTTGGGTGCGCTCCAACACGTCACGATGCGTCAGCACCACACCCTTGGACTTGCCGGTTGTTCCCGAAGTGAATCGCACAAACGCGGCGTCCTTGATTCCGGGCGCGAGTGATTGTTGCGGGCCGTCCAGCCGGGTAAAACGCAAGCCGTTGCCGCCGGGATTTTCCAGAGCGATGGTCTTGCCGGCCTGGGCCGGGTTGCTGCCATCGTCAAGAATCACACACAAGGGCGCACGCGCCAGCATGTCCAGCAATTCGGTCGGCTTCATCTGGTGATGGATGGGCATGATCACCGCGCCGCAACCCAATGCCGCCAGTGCGCCGATGACGAAAGCGCGTCCGTTGCGCGCCCGCACGCCCACACCCTGTCCCTCCCGCAAGCCCAACCGGTCAAGCTGGACCCGCAGCGCTTCGACTTCGCGCCAGAGCGATCGATAATCCAGCGAACCGCCGGCATCAATGATAGCCGTGCGGTCAGGCCACTGCCGGGCGGATTGCGAAAGAGTGTCGAAAACGTTCATCGGTTTTAAAAATCTTAATTGTAATCTTTCTCTTAATCTTAATCTTGAACCCGATACTCAACCGTTTCCTCATGCAGCCGGTCCGGCGAATTGCTCCGAATCAGTCCGACGAGCAGTGAGATAATATCCTTGAGCAGCGTCTTGCCTTTATCCAATTCCGCCTCCGAAAGAAGCTTCTTGATGAAGATAAGATCAAGACAACCGGCACATTCCAATCCGGAACCACGGGCGATGTCAAAGAACTTGCACCGATCGGCAGAGGTGAACCGTCCATTCCCTTCGGGAATATTCAGCACGATGGAAGTACGCGCCCGGTCCAGTTGGTTGTGAACAGCAGCAGATTTGGGCAGGCGCTCCAAGACAGGCTCGGTCCACCGGGCAAAGGCTAGTGCCTTCCTGTAAGCATCCAGCTTCTCGTGATCAAAATAGATTTTCATTGGCGGAATAAGATTAAGATTACGAGTACGATTAAGATTAAGAACAAACGTCTTCAAGCCCAATTCCAATCTTGATCATAATCGTAATCTTACTCTTGCTCTTACTCTCAACCGTCGGATGCAACTTTCATTGCTCCATCTGCTTCCGAATCAATGCCACCGCATCATCAATAGACCGGCCCGAAGCTTGAAAGGCGGCGGCGGTTCCGGCCGCCCAGCCGGTCGCCAGCGCCGTGCCAATGACCCGGGCCGAAGTCATTGCTCCCGTCGTTGCCGAGAGACAGCGGCCGGCCACCCAGACATTATCCAGTTCCACCGGACGCAGGCAGTCCAGGGGAATGTTGTAATAGTCGCGCTCGGCGAAATAAGTCATTTCCGGTCTCGGACTGTTCGTCCAACGTTCCATGGGCCAGCAACCGCGGGCAATTCCAAGAGGTGTCTTTCGCGTATCCAACACATCCTCATCCGCCAATCGGGCACGGCCCAGGATGCGGCGGCCCGAACGGACGCCGAGTTGCGGAGCGACGGAGTCAAGACGCGCGTTGCGGCAGGAGGCGATGTTTTTAACCAGGAACTTTTGGAGCGGACCGAGCAGCGCGCGGGCCTCGCGTTCCCAATCCGTGACCTGTTGCCAGAGCGCGCGGTCCGGATTTGCCGGGAGCAGACTGAGTTTGAGCGCGAGACGGCCGTTGGACCCGGTGCCGGGAACAAGCGACAGACGTTCACAGAGGGCAGGCAAAGTTCCGTCTTCAACTGCGCGGTGCAATTCACGTCGCACTTCGAGCAGCCCGCGCCCGGCCAGACCGGGATCAACGTTTTCCAAAACAAAAACCAGTGCCGGCGCCTGATCGGTGGCACCGTTTTCCGCACTGGCACCAACCAGAGCGGCGGCGGTTGCCTCGCCGGTGCAATCCACCACCGTGGTCGGGCGGAAAAGCAACGGCTCGTTCCAAGCCAGGGCGCGGATCTGGCACAGGTGGGAAGCCTCGGCTTGCGCTTCCGCCACCGTGGCGTGCAGCACCACAGTAATATTTCCGGATTCGCTCACAACTGCGTCAGCCACGCGGGCAAAGGCGGACGGGAGATAGGGCAACACCCAGAGGCCGGTATCCATCACCCGAATGGGTTTCGTGTCGGTGGCGCGCTGCAATCGCGAGGCAAATTCCTGCGCAAATCCGCCGGCGACCGGCGTGGCTTCCACGCCCGTCGCGTCCCGCAGATACAAACCGCAGATGGTGCCGACTTGCGCGGTCGTGGCCAACCCGCCCAGAAAACCGTATCGCTCCAATAATACCACCCGCGCGCCGGCGCGCCCGGCCGCGGTCGCCGCCGCCACACCCGCCGCACCGCCGCCGATGACCAGCACATCGCAGGAAATGGTCGTGGAACCAATGTGAGCCGAGTTGCTCACGGCGTTCTCCGTCTCATGTGCTCGCCGTAGCCGCGGATGTATTTCCACTGCGGCCGCACGTTCAGCAGAACCGTTACTTTCTGTCCCCAGCGGACCACTGCCTTGCGCCAGTCTGCCGGCGAGGTCCACTCCGCGCGCCGCCGCGCGATGCGATCAAGTTTGCTTTCGGTATCTTCTGCCAGCCCGGGTGAAAGGTAATAGGCCGGCTCGAAGAGGTCCTGGTCCGGCTTCACCTGGCCATCCCGCACTGCAATCCGGGCCATGGGCGTGCCTTCATAAACGCGGATGCCAATGGTGGCGAAGACGGCATTCGCTTCCGCACAATCGTTCAAAAAGTTTTGCGTCTCCTCGACATCCGCCCAGGTTTCGCCGGGACCGCCGAACAGCAGGTAGATCGCGACCGGCAGGCCGGCATCATGCGCCGCTTGCAGGGCAATCCGGGTTTCCTCCTGCCCAAACGGCTTGTTCAATGCGGCCAGCATCTTGTCCGAGGCCACATCCAGTCCGAACTCAACCCCCGCGCAACCACCTGCCTTCATCGCGTGCGCGAGTTCCGCGTCAAAGCCCATCGGGTTGCAGAAGGCCGACCAGCGAACCGGCAATCGCCGCTGGCGGAGTTCGTTGCAGATGGCCAGCGCGTGGTTCCGGGGGTCGTTGAAGACACTATCCACGAAAAAGAAATCACGCATCTTCGCGCGGGTGGCCACGGTTTCAACTTCCTGAACCACGGCTTCCGGCGGACGGAGCCGATAGCGGCGCCCTTCCAGTTCGGGATAAATGCAGTAGGCGCATTTGAATGGACATCCCCGCTTGGTCTGGACACCAACGAACCCGCCGCGCCGGGTGTAGCGATTGTAACTGCAAAACTCGTGGGCGGCCATCGGCAACCGGGCGAGCGACTCGATCGCTCTTGCGGGCGCGCTGCCACGGCCATCGCCATTGGTGTTGGTGATGACGCCTTCCATTCCCTCCAGTGAACGTCCGGTTTCCAATCGCGTCAGCACTTCCGGGAAGGCGCGCTCACCCTCGCCGACCACGCCGCAATCAGGATGCAACCGCCGCATCCAGCCTTGCGGCGACACCGAAAAACCGCTGCCGCCCAGAATCAATGGTCCATCGAAATGATGTCGTAGCGTTTCGACCAGTTCCCGCACCTCGTCGAAATACAATCGTGGCGCAAATGACCAACAGTTGTCCAGGTTGCGGATACCGAAGGCCACGGCTTGAAATTTGTCCGCCGCCAGCGCAGTTCGCAGCGCGCTTTGCGGTGTCCGCGCCGGTCCCAAATCCAAAAACTTGACCTTGTGGCCGGCAGCGCGGGCGGCGGCGGCAACGCACAACACGCCCAACGGTGCCACGGGATAGGGCGAGCGTTCGCGGTTCGTTGCCACGAGGAGCACCTTCATGATATTCCCTCCTCCAGCAGGGCCATGCGCACGTCCCGTTCCAGCCCGTCCACTTCGGCCGTACTCAGGCAATCATCCACCGACGACAGCAGCGCCGAGAGCCTGTTGCCAAATCTCAAAAACACCACGGTCAACCCCGGCGGCCGCCAGGCCGGCACCAGGTGTGTGACGTTCCAGAATTCGGGCGCCCCATAGTTCCTTCATCCCGGCGCAAGTCTCACCCGAATCTGAAAAGCTGAACGTGGCAATCTTGCCGCGGGTCGGCTTTCCGAGATGATGCACATAGTATCCCAGCGGCAGCGGCTTGAACATGTCCAGCGCCGCCATGCAGGATTCCGGGAAACGGTCGCGGATTTGATTGGTCATCTGCCGGCTCAATTCGCCGAGGATGTCACCCAGCCGCCCGGCCAGTCGCGGCTCGATGCGATAGAAAAGAATGGAGAGATGGTTGGAAAAAATGGGGCCGTTGGCGCCGCGCCGGCGCGTGTCATGGGGCACGGGGATCAAATACGCTCCGTCCTTGTTACCACGTCGGGCCGCGACGGCGTGCAAGGCCCGGACCGTAGCCGCCAGATAAAAGTGGCTGCGCCGGAAGCCGCCGACAAGTTGCTGGCAACGCGCGTCGATGCGGATCGTCTCCGGTTCGGTAAAAGAAACGACGCGATAATGATTGCGGCACAAACGGGGTCGGGGCCGGGCGGCACCAGACTGAAAAGTGGTTCATCGCCGGATTCATGGAGCCATTCCACCGACCCGCGCGCCTGTTTCACGTTCGGCCACCAGCCGGACAAACCCCATCCCAATTGTTTGGGACTGATCAAATCCTGAATGGCGGGCGCTCCATTCGTCGCGCCGTCCGCGTTCAGATGATTCAACAACAAATCCAGGCCACGCGCATCCAGCAGTGTATGGTTCCAGGAAAGGAACAGATGGCTGGTCCCATCCGCGTGGCGCATCACGTCAAACGCCAGACCCGGCCCCCGAGCGGCATGCAACTCGCGTGCCGCCACCACTGGCGGCAGCGACCACGACGCGTCCACGCTGCCATTTTGATCGTTGTGCTCATAAAGGACGGTTCGGGGTTTTGCCGTTGTGCGCCAGAGCGGGGGAAGCAGCGGAAACGGACGAATGATGCGCGCTCGCGCCACCCAGTCCAGAATTGGCGATGTGGCGATGCGCTGACGCAGCCGTTCCAAATCCAGGCCGGTTCCCAGCCGGATGACTGCACAACAGACATTGCCCGGAAGCCCGGCGCGCCGCATCCGGGAGTCCTGGCCGTGCATGAAATAATCCCCTGCAGCCAATCGAATCTGACGAGGCAGGTCAGGCATAGGCACGGCCGCTCCGGCGCTCAGGTTGAGGAGTGGTTGTTGCGGGCCAGGTCGGCAATGCAATTGGCGAGCGTGGCCATGGAGGTCAAATTATTGCCCGTCAGGTGCGAATCCGGCACCCGGACGCCGATGACGCGCTCGCAATAGAGCAGCAATTCGACCAGCGCAAAGGAATCAATGCCGGCATGGGCCAACGGGCTGTTTTCGTCAAAATTCGTTCCTTCGACGACGAAATTGGTTCGCGCAAACTGACAGAGCTGCGCGGCGATGGTCTTGGGGTCCTTCTCAGAGGTCATTGCTGGGTTTGGTCTGTGACGAAGTGGCGGTCGTTTGCGACCGCAACGACCGGGGCTGCCGGCGAAAAAGCCGGTCGGTGTTCGAACCCGGCCCTTACGCAAGCGACGAAGCAGTGATTGGAGTCAATGCTCATTTCGATGAGTATGACCCGACTCAAAATGTCGTCAAGCATGGAAGCTCAAAACCAGTGAGCGCAATTTGATAGTGCCGCCGGAGCGCGAGTTGTCCCAACTCGCAGCACCTCCAAAAAATCGGTCGCTGCGGATTGAGGACAATCCGCGCTCCGCCAGCGGGCAGAACCGTTGGCGGCAGTGTCGGGTTGCGCCCGAAGACGGTTGCGGCATTATGTACTTGCCCGGCGTTACAACGTCCGAACATGCTGTGAGGTATGGCGGCGTCTGTCCCAAATCAAATTGAAGTTCCTGCCCCTATTTCCAAGGCGAAGGAAATAACGATTAAAGCCGTGGCCTTGACCCTGCTCGGCGTGGCGCTCGGTTTTGGCCAGGGCTGGGCGTCCTCCCGGTATTACAAACCCGACCACCTCGCCGGCTTCAACCTTGGGGTGGTACACGGAATCCTGATGCCCGCCGCGTTGCCGGGTTTGTTGATGGGCAATGATCTGCCGATTTACGCGCCCAACAATTCCGGGCGCACCTACAACATCGGCTTCGCGGTGGGCGTCAATTGTTGCGGCACGCTGTTTTTTGGCATCAGCTTCTGGCAGCCGCGCCGACAGCGACGCTGAAAATTTACGATATACGATATACGATTTACGTGCGACTTGGCTTGCGGATGGACTCGTAAATCGAAAATCGTATATCATAAATTAATAGGGCCAGTCGCAAAAAATCTCGACTACGCTTAACACGCCGCCGCCCCAATAACGGCTGGGCGCAAAGGTGAATGCCCGTCGTTTCCGTTCATAAACGAGCTTGACGGGATGTTCGGGAATGTTCGGATCGTACGCCTCGAATTCCATGTTCTGTTCCGACTCTGTCAGTCCGTACAGCACAATTCCATGATTGATGGTGATGCGGGGAAAGCGAAACAGATGCACGAGCGACACACCGCGTTTGGGCCGGGATTGTTTCAATTTTTCCGCCATCTTTTCCTGGAATCTTCCGGAGACCCGAAAAATCATGCGCCAGTGGCTCCGCAGGAAGTAGGATTGCCATGGGCCGCCCAATTCCGCCTTGAGCAACGGTTCATGCGCCCGGCTGAATGAACGCAATCCGTCGTAGCCGGGGACCGCCACCCGTTCCGGCTCCGCACACGCCCGGCGCGTATTGCGCGAAACGATTTCGCGAATGATCCGCCGGTAAACTTCCGTTTCCACCGGCGGCAGCTCCGGTTCAAAGCGGGCGTGATAAAAAAACTGCCGCGTCGAGCGCACCATCACGAAGCAGCGATGATAGTAAGTGGGCGGCGGGTTGGAGCGGAAGGTGGTCATCGCGCCCGTCATCGGATCGAAATGATATTGCCACACCAGTTCATGCGCGAAGGCGAAAGTGTCCCGCTCGAATCGGAAAGTGCGGACGGACTGCTCGGTCGGCGCCATCATTGTTTTTCCGTCGGGCCGTTGCCGCTCAAGGTGAGTTCCGCGGACAACACCTTCGTGTTCGCGATGAAGGCGGAAACCTGGGCTTGAATCAAGGAACCCAAACAACCGGTGATGGTGGCTTCGATGCGCAGCGTGTCTCCGGGCCGGGCCGAGCCGAAGATTTTGACAGCGCGTAGCGCAGTCAGTTTCAATCTCGGCCAGGCCGGATTGGCCGGGTCCTCTTGCGCCACCATGCCTGCCACTTGCGCGCCGGCTTCCACCAGCAGCACGCCGGGCAGAATCGGTTCGCCCGGAAGATGGCCGCGCAAATAAAACTCGTCGCCGCGAACGCGATATTCGCCCACACCTTCCTTGCCCGGCGTCAGGCTCACCATCCGGTCCACGAACCGGAATTCCGGCCCGTGCGGCAGCGATTTCATGGCCAGTTGCAGGATCTCGGGCGAGGCGCTCATTGCTTCATTGGTTCAACCACGGTGTAGTCCGGCGGCAGTTTGGCCTCGAATTGTGTGGGGACTATCGGCCGGTTGATTGCCACGTTGGTAAAATCGTTCCGCAGGCTGGAGCCGTCGGCGAATTTCATCTCGGTGGCGGCGAGGGTGAAATCGTTCGTGTGAAAACCAATCACAATTTCGCCGATGAATTTGCGGGCGGACTCACTTTTGGGTTGAAGCGTCATTTGCAAAACCGAGTTTGTTTCCGTCGCCGACAGCAGGCGAAAGTTTTTTTCCATGGTCGCCCGGTCACGGGGTAAAGTGGCGTCCAGCAAGGCCAGCGCGTCCTTGATCGGGCCGGACGGAACGGCGCCGAGCGGATATTTCTCCGCCTGCTTGAGCCGCGGATAGATGATGAGCAACTGGTCCGGCTGGCGGAGCACGATCGTTTGCACCGGCTGGCCCAGCTCCCAGCGGAATTCACCTGGCGTCACCCAGACCTTGCCGGTGGACACCAACGGCTGGGACAACACTTTGAGCGAGCGCGTCTGGGTGAAGTCGGCGGACCAGCTATGCAGATTAGTCTGCACCTCGAACCATTGGTTGAATTGCGCGTCGGTGCCGGCGGCGTGAGTAATTGAGGCGGCCAGGCACAATGCGGTGGCAACGTAAAAGGCGAGGATGGAAACCAGCCTCCGCGGTGCCGCTGAACAACGAATTCCTAAACCATGCCGCTGTGCGGAATGACTAATGACCAAACCATAATGACTAAAGAATGGCCAAACCCGAATGCCAAAATAATTTCCAACGCCTAGCAAGCCATTGTTTATTTGGCCATTGGTGTTTGGGAAATCTTTAGTCATTCGTCATTATGGTTTAGTCATTTTTGACGCGGCCAGATGGGAGTAAATTGATACCATTGGTCCATATCCTTGCGAATTTCCGGCTCGAATGCACGCAGGATTTGCTGCGTCAATTCCCGGCGGGCCTCGCGATTGCCCAGCGCCTTGCGGTCATAGGTGAACTCCGGGAGCACTTTCACGGCATACCCGTTCGGCCGGCGAACGATGGTCACGCCAATCAACGCGCAGCCCGACGCGCGCGCCAGTTCCGCCGCTGCCAGAGACGCTTCAAACGGGTGACCAAAAAATTCTATCGGTACGCCGCCCCGTTCCGGTGGGCGGTCCAGCGATATCGCCAGTTCCACGCCGGCCTGGAGTTGTTTGATGACCTCCACAAAGGCGAAATTGTCCTGGCCGATGACCAGGGTCTCGACCCCGAAACGTCGCCGCGACTGGATGCGCAGGTCGGTCAGGCCGTCGTCGGGTTCGGCCTGCGTGAGAATCGTCAGCCGAATGCCCAGTTGCGTCAGCAACAGACCGCCATGTTCCCAATTGCCGAGGTGAAGCGTGATGAAGAGCGTGCCGTGTCCGCGTTGCCGGGCGGTGTGGATGATTTCCAGTTCGCCCGGATTGGTCAGCCAGTTTTGCACCGGTACGCCGCTCTCGACGCGCCATAAATCCACCAACTTCGAGGCGAATTTCCGATGCATCGCGCGGGCGGCTTTTTCGGCAGCCGACCGGTCGCTGCCAAAGACGGGCAGAAAATTCCGCACCACGACTTCGCGGCGCTCGCGTTGAAACAACCAATAAAACTCGGCCATGCTCACGGCGAATCCTTTTACCAACCACGTTGGCAGGATTCGTACGATGACCAATCCGAGCCGCCACAAACCGGCGCGATACCAGGAAAACGCGTTGATGGATGGTGGATGATGGATGATGGATTCTTTCTCGGCGATTTTAGACTTTGGACCTTGGACCTTGGACTTTGAACTAAACAACCGCCACCAGGCGGGAAGCAGGAAAACCGAAATCAGCATATTGGCGCCGATGCCCACTGCGCACACTTTGCCCAAACTGGCCATGCCCGGATTGCTGGACCAGGCCAACGAACCGAACCCGGCCATGGCCGTTCCGCCGCACAACATCAGCGCCCGCCCGACCGAACGCCGGACCATGCCGAGATCGCCGCCATGCCGGCGCAACGCCAGTTGCATGAAAAGCGTGTAATCCACGCCCGTGCCCAACATCAGCGGCAGGGCCATCAGGTTCATCAGGTTCCACGTCCAGCCGCCCACGGCCATGATGGCCAGCAGGCACAATCCGCTCAGGCACAACACCGCCACGCCGAGCAGGATTTCGGTCGCCCGGCGGAAAGCGAACCAGAGGGAAAGCAACACGAGCACAACCATCGGCGTCACCACCTGCCACATTCTTGACTGCACGCGCTTCAAGGTCGCACTCCCGAGCAATTCCCAACTTGAAAGCAACGCGCCGTTTCCGGACAACTGCGTGGACAGCTCAGTCAGCGCTGCTGCCTCGACCCGATTCGTCGCGGGATAAACCAAGCCCATCACCAGCCATTCGTCTGAGGTTCGTGTGACGAACCGTTTCAGCAGCCATTGGCTCACATGATTGGTCGGCCAGAACGCAGCCGTACTGGTGCCGGCGCGCGCCCACGTCCGCACCAATTCCTCGGTCAGGACCATCGCGTTGGTGTTGAAACCTTCAGCCGTCGCGGCGTCTCGCAGCAAAGGGCCTTGCTTTCCAAGGACAGACGCAGTTGCGCGGTTGGCTGCCTGATATTCGATGCGTGGCCACAACGCGCCCGGTAGCAGATACTGGCCGATAACATGATTCGAAACCGCGCCGTCCAACAATGCCTCGGCTTGGGTGAGATGCTGATAAACTTCAGGTTCGTTCTTGCCGGAAATGATTACCCAAAGCGGCTGCGGCGGCAGTCCCAGTTCGGACGTGATTTCATCCAGCGTCGTCTGGGCCTCGCCGTGTTGCGGTTGCAGGGCGTTGCCGGTCCGATCCAATCCCGGCTGGCGGAAACACAACACCGCGCACGCAACGAACAGAATCAAACCGGTCAACAACAAGTTGGCACGGTGACGAAATTTTCCCGCCGGCGCCGGCGTGGCTGCGGCCGATTGCTGCGGCGCGACGAAATAATTCCACCATTGGAACGGTGGTTGGTTCGGACGCGGTTTCCGGCGTTCGGGAAACAGCGGCGGCAGATAAATCATCACCATCACCAAAGCCGACAAACCGATGCCGATGGCCACGAGTGTGCCCAGTTGTCCCAGGCCGGGCAGCCCGCCGAGGTTCAGCACCAGAAACGCGCTCATGGTGGTGATGGCCGCCCACAAAATGCTCGGCGCAATCGCGCGGCGGATTTCCGGCACCGTCATTTGCGGATGCGCGAGCGCTTCCTGGTAATGCACCACGGCGTAATCCACGGCCAATCCCAGCAGCACCGCGGCAAAACCCAGGCTCACCACGCTGATGGTTCCCAACACCAGCCCGCCCAATGCCAGTGTTGCGCCCAAAATCAGCATCAGCAACGCCAGCAACCACAACATCGGCCGCCAGCGCCGATGCGTCAGCCAGAACAGCAGGGCAATGATGGCGGAGGTCGCGCCCACCGAATGGCTTATGTCGTGTTGCATGCTCGTGGCAATCTCTTCCACAAAAACCGGACGCCCGGTGTAGCGCACAACGATGCCTTGCCATGAATCGTCCGGACTGCCGCCAGGTTTTGGACTGCGCCAGTCCTCTGGCGCTTTTTGATTAGTAGCGGGAATGAAAGCGGTCCCGACTGGTCGGGACCGCACTCCAAGACGCTGCCGCGCTTGCAAACCATCCGCAACGGCGTGAATTGCTTTCAACCAGCTTTCGCACGCACGGTAACTGCCCAGGTCCACGGCGGATTCCACATACAACAAGCGGAATTTCCCGTCGGATGAGGCAAACATCTGTTGGCTCTGGCCGCCTGAAAAGCTGGCAAGGTTGGTCAGCGCCGGCATCGTCAGCAAATCGAACGGATCGAACTCGCGCCGGGCCAGATCCATCGGCGACATGGAAGTGGCGAGCGCTTCCTTGGTCTGCTCCAGCGCGGACTTGAGCTCGCCGGGGGCCAGACGGTTGGTCAGCGTTGCAAATGATTCTGGCGGTTGATTGAACCACAGCCAGCCGAGCAATTCGCCCAGTTGTTCAGGATGTTCCATCCACGGCGGTTGCCAGGTGACCTCCGCGACCAGGTTGGTTTGCTCTCGCAAACGGTTTGCCAGCGTGCCCGCCAACCGTTCCGCTTGGTCGGCTTCCGGTGCGCGGAGGGTAATGATCAACTCGCGGGCATTGGCGAAATATTGCTGGTAAAGTTTCAGGCCTTGGACCGTCGGCTCATCCGGCGGCAGCAGGTCGAGGATGTCAACGTCGAAGCGGAGCCGCCACACTCCGAGGCAGACCGCCACCGCGAGCAACGCCCACCACCAGCGTTTCAGGAATGAACTCACGGCGAAAGGAAGCCTTCCAGGGTTTCTCCCGTGCGGGTGTTTTCCAAACGCCAACCGCCGTCCGGTTTGCGCTCAAAATGCAACGGTGAAGGAAGCTGCTTCCCGGCAAGGGCCGCGGGCAGATAAAGCCAGGCAAACCGGGTCGGTCCCGGTCCGTGACCGGAAAAACCCATCTGCCGTTGCGGAAACCGGATGAGCCAATGCGTCGGAGTGGTCTGCGCGAACACCATGGACAGCGGCGTCTTATCGAACTGAATGAGGGAGCGACCGTCCGCGTCGGTGGCCAGCACGAGGTCGCCGCCGAATTCCGGCAATTCGCGTTCAGGCTGCCAGAGTGCCTGGCCCTGTTGAACGTGCCAGCCGGGGCCGGAAGCTGTGAACAGACTTTGGGTGGTTGTCCGGCAGCCGCAGGAAAGCATGAGCACGGCCAGCCAGACTGACCAGAGGAACGGGCGAGGCAAATGACTTTCGAATGACCGCATGCGACCGCGGTTATTGTTGTGGAAGCCCCGTGGTTGTCAACGCTTTCGGCCTGTCGTCACGGGGTTTTGATTTTATCAAGTCGAAGCGCAGGCTGAATTGCCGGCCATATCCCGCCAGCAGCCAGCCCGACAATAGTATCAGCAGAAAATTTTCCAGCAGTTTGTGGCAGATGAAGACCACGCCCGTGCCGCAACCGCAATCGAATTTCACGGCGCAGAACGGGATGGCCAGCGCCGATTCAATGGCCAGGGCGCGATGGAACACCAGCGCCGTAAGCGGTACCAGCATCAACATCAGTGTCAAAGCCGTCCCGCGCACCGCGACGCCGGCCAGCAGCAGCAATCCGCAAAAAATTTCAAACCAGGGCAGGGCCGCGGCAATCGAATTCAAAAGCAGGGAGCTTTGGACGAGGTCGTACTGCCGCACCAGCTTCAGAAAATCCACGGGATGCAGCGCCTTGCTCAAGCCGGTGTAAAGAAAAACCGCGCCCAGCATCCATCGCACCAGCACGGCGGAGAGGTTCAAGGCGATGTGATTCCAGTTTGGTTGACCATTTTTCATTTGTTTGGATTGCGCAAGCTGCCGCTGTTCCGTCCGCCCAACTCGACCGGCAGGCCGTTGGTGGTCCATTCCGTGATGCCGCCTCCGTAAACCAGCAGCTTCTGGTTGGCAATGCCGACATCCCGCAGCAAAATGGCGGCGGCCTCGCTGTCGTCACAGTCGCCGCCGTTGCAGTAAACCACGATCTGTTCCGCCGCCTTGCAGACCGGGAGCACGGCGTCAAAATATTTTTCCGGCCGGTAAGGATCAAATTCGTAAGCCCCGGGAATGTGCCCTTCCCGGTAGTGTTGTTCGTCCCGGGCATCAACGAACACCACAGTGCCCTGCTTGAAGCGCGGGTCGTGAAAGAGCTGCAGCACTTGGCTGGCATCGGCCAGTTGCAGTCCCTTTTCCTTCAATTCCGCTGCGAGCAATTGCGCTGGATCAAGCGCCATGGAATTTGTGCCGGCGGCATTGTGCGGCAGGGTCACGAGCGGGGCTGCTGACAAGAGTCTGCCGGTCCCCTCCGGAAAATAGTTTCGGGTGAGCGCCAGGCCCCGAGGTGAAACCCGGTTGGCGGCAAACGCGAAAACGGCACCGACGACCACCACGAACGCGGCTTCCAGCAAGACCCGTTTCACTGCGGGCAAGCGGCCGGTCGCCATGGGCTGTAGGGGATTGTCTTTCACCCGGATCGGGCAACAGCGTGAGCCATCCCACCGCAGGGGACAACCCCTTTTTCCGCAGGTCAAATCTGCTAAATCATAAATTCATATAAACTTATCTATAAATAGATACGTAATATGAATATGTTATGCTAATAACAATAAATGTGTAACGGTTGCCAAGGGATGGGCAGCAGCGATGACGCCATCTACTAAATTTATCGTGTGAGACAAGAGCACAGGCTTTGGGCGGAAGGCAGCCGGATCGGTCCGGCCGGCCGCCATTTTGAATCCGCAAAGGAAACGCAGACATGAATATTTTTGTCGCAGGTTTGAGTTACAGAACCGCGCCGGTGGAAGTGCGCGAAAAGCTGGCAGTGCGGCCTTCGTTGCTGCCGTGCCACGGCTGCCGGCTCAAGCTCGGCGCCGGTCTGGATCAGGTCGTGCTGCTTTCCACCTGCAATCGCGTCGAGGTGTATGGCGCGACTTCAGCCTGGGTCCAGGGCCGGGTGTTTCGCATTTTTCAAGAACTTTGTCCCGAGCTGGATGTGACGCCTTATGTTTACGTCAAGGAGGGCGCCGCCGCGGTGGCGCATCTGTTCTCGGTCGCGAGCGGCCTGGATTCAATGGTGATTGGTGAAACGGAAATCACCGGCCAGGTCAAAAATGCCTATCAGGCGGCGCAACAATTCGGATTGACCGGCCGCGTGCTGAACCGGTGGTTTCAAACCGCGCTGCAGGTGGCCAAGGAAGTCCGCACGCACACGGGCATAGGCCGCGGCGCCACTTCCGTCGGCAGCGTGGCTGTCGAACTGGCCGAAAAGATCTTTTCCGGCGATTTGTCCGACAAGACGGTGATGATTCTGGGCGCGGGCAAGATGGGCGAAGCCTGTGTCCGCCATCTGGCCAAACGCGGCGCCCGCTCGGTGCTGGTGGCCAACCGCTCCCTCGAACGCGCCCAATCGCTGGCTGCGGAACTCGGCGGACGCGCCCTGCCATTTGATGAACGCATGGCCGCCCTCGTCGAGGCCGACATTGTGGTGAGTTCCACCGGCAGCCCGACGACGGTTCTCCACAAGCATGAGATCGCCGGTATTTTGGCGGCCCGGGCAAACCGGCCGCTCATTCTGGTGGACATCGCCGTGCCGCGGGACATCGCCTCGGACGTGGAGGAACTGGAAAACGTTTACCTCTACAACATTGACCACCTGGAAGCGATTGTCCGCGAAAATTCCAAACTGCGGGAGCAGGAGCTTTCCAGATGCAACGGCATTATCGCCCGGCGCGCGGCAGCGCTGCTGATGAAATTGAATCCGCCGCCCATCGCCCGGCCGCTTGCCGACGTGGAACTGGTGCCGGGCTGGATCCTGTGTGAGACGACACGATGAAAGAAACCGCACCTGCAAAAAACAAACAATTACACCGACAATCGTAAATCCAGACAAAATTCAAAACTTATGAAAACTCACGACCCCCGATCGAAGATATTTGCCGGCCTTGCGGCAGTGACCTTGGCGTTTGTCGGAGCCGCGACCACTGTCAACGCGGCGTCAATCGCATTAAATGGCCAGGTCGAGCAGCGTCCCCTCACACCGAACGAAATCGCAATGTATGGGTTGACCAATGCCCAATTCTCCGCCGGCATTAGCACCGTCGCCCTGGGCGAGCCGGTCTATCTTGACGCCTTGGTGAACAACTCCATTGCGCCCTCGAACATTGTTGGCGTCGTCTGGTCGCTGCCCCTCACCAACAAGCCGCTGGGTTCGGCGGCCGGGCTGACCAACAGTCCGCTGGGCACCAATGTGCCGCTTTACAACCCGGCCGACCGTTCCATACCCAACAACACCCAGGCCGGCGCTTTGGTATCCCAACTGGTCGGCCGGACCTTTTTCCGCCCGGATGTCGTCGGACAATACACTGTCCTGGCCACGATCACCACGACTGGTGTCAACAATAAGACGAACATCGCCCCGGCCACGACGAACATCGCCGTCACCATCACGGCGGCCACTTATTATGGCTTGCAAACTTGCGAGGCCTGCCACAGCGGAGGCGTTCTGAATGCGCCCAGCATTTACCCCACTTACACGAACACGCCCCATGCCTCGTTCTTCACCCGGGCCATCAATGGCCAGGTCAGCAGCCACTACAGCCAGAATTGCATTCAGTGCCACGTTCTTGGCTACGATACCAACTCGTTCGCCGTCAACGGCGGCTTTGACGATATCGCGAAGGTGTACGGCTGGACTTTCCCGACCGTGCTGACCAACAGCAACTGGGCGGCCATGCCGGCGGCATTGCAGAATCTGGCCAACATCCAATGCGAGAATTGTCACGGTCCCGGTTTTCTGCATCCGGTTCAGAATGGCATAGTGGGAAATACCAATTTCATCAGTGTCAGCTACAACGCGGGCGATTGCACGCAATGCCATGACAGCCTGCCCAACGAATACCAAGCCGCGGAGTGGTACAATTCGTTGCACGCCGTTACGACCCGGACGCCTTCCGGTTCCGCCAGCCGCATGGCTTGCGTTCGCTGCCATACCGCTCCGGGCTTTATTAATTACGTCGCCAACCTGGGTTCCACCAATGCCTATGCCACCAATGTGGTTTACGAAGCGATCAACTGTCAGACCTGCCACGATCCCCACGACGCCTCCAACCCGGCTCAACTGCGCACCAGCACAACCGTCGCGTTTAATGGGAATACCGGCTTTGTGGTCACCAATGCCGGTCTCGGTGGTTTCTGCATGAACTGCCACAACAGCCGCAACGGTTCCGTCACCAACAGCATAGTGAATTATGCGCTCTCCCAACCGACGTGGAATGGCGGGTCCGCTTTTGGTCCGCATGACAGCCCGCAAGGCGACATGTTGGAAGGCATCAACGCCGTCACTTATGGTCAGACGATTCCGAGCGCGCCACACGCCAACGTGGTGTCCAACACGTGTGTTGGTTGCCATTATCAGCCGATCGCTTCCACCGATCCGGCGTTCACCCTGGCCGGCGGCCATTCCACCGAGATGAGTTACATCAACACCAATGGCGCCAATGTTGACGTGACCTATGTCTGCACCCAATGTCATGGTGCCATCACCAACTTTGACTTCCCGGTTCCTGATTACGTTGGTTACGGCTACAGCCAGGGCATCCAGACCCAGGTCCAGATCCTGCTCAACCAATTGTCCATGCTCCTCCCGCCCTCGGGCTATCAGGCGAATCCCTCCAACTATGTCGCGGACGGTTTGGTCAAGTCGCCTTCAACCCAGACCAACTGGCCGACGCAATTCTTGCAGGCTGCTTACAACTGGCAGTTCGTCGACAGCGACGGCAGCCTCGGCGTCCACAACGCGTTCTACGCGGTCGGTCTGCTCAAGGCTTCCATCGCCAATCTGACGGGCATTTCCACCACCGGCGGTCTGCCGGATGCGTGGGAGATCCATTACTTCGGTCCAGGATTTGCCACCAACGCCATGGCCGGCCCCGACGCCATCAACAACAGCGCCGGCGTGCCGAATTGGATGATGTATGCCTTGGGTCTTAACCCGTTTTCGACCCCCATCGTGGCGGGCAGCGGCGTGATCTATTTCGATGGCAACAACATCGTCAATGGTGCCACCAACACCATTGCCATCTACACGGCGGCGGAAATTGCCTTCAACACGCAGGTGGGCACCAGCTACCAGATTCAGGGCATCTCGGCCCTCACCGGCAGTTGGCAGAACATCAGCACCAACATCCCCGGCACGGGCGGTTCCATCAGTTACCTGACCCCGACGCGGAACAACGCGCAGATGTTCTTCCGCGTGGTGCACACGCCTTGACCGGTTAAAATTAACATCAACCCCTTCCCGGCAACGGGAGGGGGTTTTTGATTGTTGGTGAAGGCGGGAAGACTCTCAACAACCCGGCGCAACGGAATGAATCAAGGCGGCACAAGCTCGGAGCGAGCAGATTTGACGACGTGCCCGGTGCGATGTCCCCACCTTCGCATCCTGGGCTTTGGGTGAGGGGATGGGTCTTCGCGCCGATGTTCCAACGCCGGCCGGTGGGAAATCATTTAGCGGCGGGAGGCGCAGCCTTCATCTGCTCGAAGGCGGATATCTGGACCTGTAGTTGCGCGGCGATGGCCTTGATCTTTTCCGTCTGCTCAAACTGCACGTCCTGCAGATGTTTCATCGCGGCCTGCTGCTCCGCCTCGGATTGGCTGTTTTGCGCATCGCTGGCTTGTTGTTGCGCGGCCTGAATCTGCTTCTCCATTTCGGCTCCGGCCTCGGTGAATTTGTTCACGGCGGCCTGGCGGAGGGTTCCGATGCCGTCTTCCAGTGACGTGCCATTGATATCGGGAATCAGACGCAGGATTTCATTGGTGGTTTCGGGGGAAACCGCGGGGCTGGCCTTGACGATAGGCGCTGACGGCGTGGCGGTCACCTGGAGAATCGCGCGGGCGAGGTCAAACGGTAATGCCGGTTCCCATTCGGGCTGGAGTCGGGCCAGGAATTCCTTTCGGTCTCCACTGACAACGGTGATTCCCAGAAAACAAGCATCGCCCTTGTCTAGGTTGAAAGCCCTGATGCCGTCGGCCGTGGCGGCATCCGCATTGGCTCCCGTTGTCGAGATGTTCCGGGTCACGCGGATTTTGCCATCATTGGCGTTTTGAAATTCGGACAGCAAATGGTCCACCCGCCGGGAAAAATCCTGAAGCGGTTCCGGGGCACTGCCCGGCGGGAGCACCGAATAAAACCGGAGTTCCACCGGCGAATTCAAATGACGCAACTGCTCCCGCGTGTTGTCGGAAAGTGCGGGGCCGCTCCGTCCCGGCCAAAGGGAACCCGCTGCGGGTTTGACGTATTTGAACCAGACGCCGGTCAAGACGGCTCCCAACAGGAAGACGAGCAGCATCAGGATCAATGTACTCCGACCGGATACCCGGACGGTTTGCGGGTCGGGGTTCCGGGGAGGGTTGGCGGAGAAAGGTTTCATTCAGCGTTGTTTTTTTGTTTTTATTCTCCGGGCATTTTTCCAGCCTGTCAATTTTAGAAAATTCCGTGGTGAGCGTGCAGATTGTCCCCGCAGGTGACGCCACCGGCCAGTTTAGGCAAAATTTGACAAGTATGGAGCAATTGAGGGTTAGTTCGCGCGCCGGGTGGGAGTATCCTTCAAGCGAAGAATATGTTGAACAAAGTTCCATTTATTGTTCTTTGTTCTGGCGTTGCAAAGTTGCATTCAACAGTTCGACGTGCGCTGCCCTGCCCGGCGAAGGATGGGAGGCGGCTCAATTGCGATATGATAAACCGCGCCAGGGCTTTGTCGTTCAACCAGATATCATGGTTGATTCTGGCGGCGGCCGTTCTTTTCACTGCATCGTCCCTGATGGCCCAACCGGTCCAACACCTGGGCACCACCCAGCCGGGAGGGATGCCGGGATTGCCGGTCATGGGTGATGTTGAACAGTTGACCAACGGTGTGCAGGTTACTTGGGACGGCCCCTCCGGTTATTATCAACTCTATCAAAAAAGTAACAACTTGCTGGCCCCGTGGGTGGCGCTGGGCAAGGCTACCAATCTGGTCCGGTACGCTGTCATCACCAGGCTTTACAGTAACGCCTTCTTCCGCGTCTCCGGTCCGGCGCCTAACTATGCCGGCTTGAAGGTCTGCCTCACGTGTCATTTGAGCATCTGCCAGTACGAGACGAACACGCCCCACGCCAGCGCCTTCAGCAGCCCGGCGTTCAAGGCCGCCGGCGGCCAGACCAACAGTTCCTGTTTGCCCTGCCACACGGTCGCCTATGGTTTGCCAACCGGGTTCAGTTTCACCAACAAGAACGGAGTTTTTTCCTACACCACCAATCTGGCCGGTGTGCAATGTGAAAATTGTCACGGTCCGGCGGCCAATCATGCGGCCAGCGAAACCGATCCCACCGTCGTGCCGCAGTTGGAAATTGCCGCCACGGTTTGCGGCGGCTGTCACACCGGCTCCATGCAGCCCACGTACGAGGAATGGAACACCAGCGGCCATGCCACCGTGGTGCCGGATGCGCTGCAGGTCATGAGTTCGTCCACCACCAACATCAGCAGTTGCGGCCAATGTCATTCCGGTTCCGTCCGGCTCGCGCTGATCAACGGACAGAATCCCCTCACGCTCACGAACGACCTGAACGTCGCCATCACCTGCGCGGTTTGCCACGATCCGCACCAGACCAATGCCAATCCCGTACAGCTTCGCAACCCCCTGGCTTCGACCAATTATTTTTCCCTCGCTACGACGGACGTGTTCACGAACAAATACGCGGCGAACACGAACATCAATCTCTGCGGCCAGTGCCACAACTCCCGCGGGGCCGCGTGGACGGACACCTCTTGCGCGCCCCATCGTTCGCTGCAATACAACTTCCTGCTCGGTTCCGTCGGTCAATTGTGGAACGGCGTGACGGACAGCCCGGCCTCCTTCAATCCGGGTACGCACGCGGGGCTGCCGGAGTCCGCCCAAAACTCGATTTCCGGCACGTTTTACCTGACCAATCAATGTGTGTCCTGCCACTTGCAACCGGACGCGCCGCCAGCCACCACCCACAGCCACACTTTCGCGGTGACTTCCGACGACGTCTGCCTGAACTGTCATCTGGATGACCCCGGACAATCGGGCCCTGGCATCTCCAACGAAGTGACCACGGTGATCGTCCTGTTGAACGACTGGGCCGCCACCAAGGGGGCGGCGTTGCAGGCCAGCGGTGTGGTGGCCTGGGAATACACGACGCCCGGGGGATTGATCTTGCAAACCAACTCGTTGGGGTACGCGACCGGTTGGACCCAGTTGGACCACGTGGATTACAGCGGGCCGAGCGCCGCCAACCAGGCCTTGATCCCGGACAACATCAAGAAGGCCCGGTTCGATTTATATCTCGTGGTCAATGACGGCAGCCTCGGCGCGCACAATTGGATTTTTGCCCTCGACTTGTTGACCGCGGCTGAAAACTTGATCTACCAGGAAATATACCCATGAACGGCAGGCCACGGTAACAGCACATTTTCCGAATATGCGAGAAATGATCGACAACCAAAAATCCGCATGACAAAGCTGCCACCCATCCCACACCTGCTATCGCAGAGCCAGCGCGGCCGGAACCTGGCGCTCGCCGCCGGCGCGGTCGTTCTGCTGCTGGCGGCGATTTCCTGCAGCACCCTCAACCACCGGGCCGTGGTGCTCCCGGAGGTGCCGGGTGCGAAATACGTCGGCTCTGCGGACTGCGAACAATGCCACGACGAAATCTGCCGCAGCTTCAAGACCGCCGACCACGCGCGGCTCATCGCCCGGGGCAAAAACGGGCTCGACGCCGGTTGCGAATCCTGCCACGGCCCTTGCAGTTTGCATGAGGATTCGGGCGGCGATGTCAAACCGCCTTACAGCTTCACCGCCGGCCGGCCACAGCCGGAGGCGTTAAGCGGCCGGTTCCCGCTCGAACCGGCGCGCAAGATCGAGACGGCCTGTTACCAATGTCACATGGACGTGCGCGGCCAGTTCAATCTGCCCAACCACCATCCTGTGCCCGAAGGACGAATGACTTGCATCCTATGCCATCCTCCGCACCAGGGCATCGCCTTTGCTGGCGGCAGCACTCAGTTGCTTTCGCAGGAGGAAAACTGCGTCCAATGCCATCCTTCGCAGCAGGGTCCCTTTGTGTTTGAGCACGAGGCCTTGCGCGAAGGTTGCACCACCTGCCATTCCCCGCACGGCAGCGTCAACGCCAAGATGCTCACCCAACGCAACGCGAACCTGTGTTTGAAATGCCATTTCCAGCAGGTCCAGGGCGGGGCGATTCTGATCGGTGGGGTTGACCACACCTCGCGTTTGAGCCAGGGCGCCTGCTGGAGCGCCGGTTGCCATGAGGCGGTCCACGGCTCGCGCGTGAATCCGTCCCTCCGATTTTAATCAACGCCCTGGAAGCCGATGAAAAAGAAATATCGAGAGTCAAAACCGATTCGCGCATCGCGGTGGAAACCCGACCTCGGCTGGTATGTCATCGGCGCGTCCTTGATTGTCATCGGCGCACCAGCGGCACGGGCGGGTGACGCCATCACCCCGCAACAGTGGTATGAAGGCGGCACCAACAGCTACAACAACTGGATCGAACTTTCCTCCGGCGCCATGTTGACGCAGGGTTACGCGAACCAGGCGGTCCAGGGGAAACAACTCAACACGGGGGTCTTTGGCGGCATCGAGGACCTGCACTACGCAGATCAGGTGGCCAACAAGACCACCTTCACGCTGGACGGACACTCCATTTTTGACGATCACGATTACAGTGTCAGCCTCGGTCTGGTTCGCGAAGATCTTGGTTTTGTCCGTGTCCACTTTGAGAATTTCCGCACCTGGGATTCCGGCACCGGAGGATACATCCCCGACGCGCAGCTTTCGTATGCGCTGCCGGGCGACGCGCTGGCGCTCGATCGCGGCCTGATTACCTTTGAGGCCGGGCTGACCAAACCAGACCTCCCGCAAATCACCTTCAAATACAGCCACAGCTATCGGAATGGTGATGAAAGTTCGACCCTCTGGGGCCCGGTCCATGATCCCAGCAGCGGGAGCACCTATAACGTGAATCCGGGAATTTACAGCATAGACGAAACGTCCGACACGTTCCAACTCGACCTGACCGATCACTATAAAAAAGTGAATTACGGGGCGGGGGTGAGCTACACGACGGGGAATTTGAATGACGCCCACGAACTCACCTTCTGGTCAGGGGAACCCATTCAACAGGATGTCACTGACCAGCAGGGCACCTCCTACGACCAATTTAGCACTCATGCCTTTGCCGAATCCTGGATCAAGGACAATCTGTTCCTGTCCACCGGGTTCATGTTTGCCAACCTCAATGACAGCTTTACCGGCAGCCGGATTTACGGGGAAGATTTTGACGTGGTTTATTCGCCGACTTATCCCGGCCTTGATTATGGCTACATCAACCTCAACGGCGTCGCCCACGAGCACCAGTATGTCCTGAACGTCAACCTCCTGTCGCTGCCGACAAAGACTTTCACCATAACACCTTCCATCCGGGTGCAAAAGGAGGACTGGAACGCTAATTCCGCCGGTACCGGCACCTTGGGCACCGACACGCAAGCTTTCACCGACAACAGCGGACGTGATTCAATCGATGTGTGTGAACGCCTAGACCTGCGCTACACCGGCATGACCAACTGGGTCTTCAACGCCGGTGGCCAATGGACCGAAGGCCAGGGGAATTTATATGAAAACGGCGGTCTGACCCAGGTCGGCGGCATCGGCCCCGATCCGGTGCAATTCGCGACCGACGACTCGCGTCTTTTCCAAAAATATTTTATCAGCGCCCGGTGGTATCCCATCAGCCAGGCCAGCCTTGATGTCGGCGGCTATTATAAAATCAACACCTACAACTACAACTTTACGCAGGACAGCACGCCGAACAATTCCGGTCCCGGTAACCCGTTGTATCCCGGGTTTATTGTGTATCAGGGATTTCAAACCTGGGACGGCAATATTCGCCTCACGCTACGCCTGCCGAAAAATATCATGCTCGTCAGCCGTTACGAATATCAGTACTCCACCATCAGCACGGAGCCCGACCCCGCGTCTGGCTTGAGCGAAGTGGATTCCTCGAAGATGTACACCCACATCATCGGCCAGAACGCGAGCTGGACCCCCTTGAACTGGCTCGGCCTGCAAGCCGGATTCAATTACGTCCTCAGCACGACGGAGACACCCGCAACCCCCGGCTCCATTCTGACCCAGTCCGTGCTCAACTCGCAAAACAATTACTGGACGGTCAATTTCAACTCCGATTTTGTGCTGGATAACAAAACGGATTTGAACCTCGGTTACTTTTATTACCGCGCCGCCGACGGCCAGAACAACATTGTGGACGGCGTGCCGCTCGGAACCGACACCGAGGAACACAGCGTCACCGCGGCACTCTCCCGCCGGATCACCAAAAATCTGCGCCTCAACCTGAAATACGCGTTCACCCACTCCGAAGATGCGGCGTCCGGCGGCAACTTCAATTACGATGCCCACGTCATCTTTGCCAGCCTCCAATACCGTTTTTAACCGGCACCCGGACGGGGCTTCCTCCGCTGCGCGGCGTTGACCGGGCTGCGCTGAACCCTGTCTACCCGTGCCCTTTTTCCAGAATAAACTTGAATCTTCATCAATCTGTCATCTAATTTCCCTATTGTGAAAAGTCCTCCGATTGAAAAGTGCGCGGCCGCCGTTTGGCGGTTCTCCGTCCTGGTGCCGTTGTTGTTCCTCGCCGCTGGCTGTCACCGCGACGAAGTCAAAGTTTATCGCGTTGCCAAGGACCAGGACCAGCCACAGCAACAAACCACATCCGCCCTGCCCACCGATTCGCCCAACCCGTCGTTGCCGCCGGGACATCCAGACATCTCGTCCACACCAGCGGCCTCGCTGCCTGCGGCCTCGGCATCCGCCCTGCCGCAGCTGACTTGGGAAAAACCGGACGGCTGGACCGAGGTCCCGCCCAGTGAAATGCGCGTGGCGTCGTTCAAGGTGACCGGCGCGGACGGTAAATCGGCCGACGTCAGTGTCATTCCCCTGCCCGGTCTGGCCGGGAGAGACGAAGCCAATGTCAACCGCTGGCGCGGCCAGGTTGGTTTGTCCCCCGTGTCGCCCGAGGAACTTCAGAAATCCGCGGAAAATGTCGAAGCCGCCGGCCAGCCAGCGCAGCTCTACGACATTGGAGGCCAAAATCCGGGCAGTGGTGACGCGGAACGTATTCTGGGTGTGATCCAGCATCGTGACGACATGGCTTGGTTTTTCAAGATGACCGGTGACGCCGGACTGGTCGAACAGCAAAAGCCGGCCTTTGTCGCCTTCCTCAAATCGTTGAACTTCGCCGCTGCGCCGGCGCCGACGGCATTGCCGCCAGCGCACCCATCGGTTGGCGACATGGGCATTGGGGCGTCCCCGGCCGCCGCCCCGATTTCCAGCGAAGGCAAGCCGAACTGGCAGGTGCCGGCCGGCTGGCAGGAGGTTTCCGGCGGACAATTTCTGGTCGCCAAATTCATGCTCACCGGTGAAGGCGGCGGTACGGCGGCCGTCAATATCAGCAGTTCCAGCGGTGAAGGCGGCGGCCTGATTGGCAACATCAACCGCTGGCGCGGCCAGCTCGGCCTGACTCCGTTGTCCGATGACGACGCAAACAAATCGGTGATGGTGATTGACGTGGCAGGTGGCAAGGCGTCGCTGGTGGACATGAGTGGCACGGATGCGCGCACCGGCCAGGCCACCCGGCTTGTGGGCGTGGTCGTCCCTCAATCCGGCCAGACCTGGTTCTACAAACTGATGGGTGACGCAAAGGTCGTCGAAAGCCAGAAGGCCGCATTCACTCAATTCGTCCAAAGCGTGAAATATTGAAGCCGCAAAGCGGAATGACTAATTTCTAAACCCGAATGACGAAAGAATTCTCAATGACGAATATCGAATGCCGAATGGAATTTCGTCGGCCCGTTCCGACATTTGTCATTCGTCAATCGTCATTATTTAGTCATTAGCGCTTCGACATTAGTCATTTCTCATAAGATGCTCAAAGCCCTGTTCAATTGTTTCTCATCGCTCAAGCTGACGGTCACCTGCCTGGTGCTCGGCTGCGTGATTGTATTCTGGGGCACCATCGCCCAGGTGCATCTCGGCCTTTTCAAGGCGCAGAACGAATTTTTCCGCAGCTTTTTCGTCTATTGGACGCCAGACGGCTCCGGGTTGCACCTCCCCATCTTCCCCGGCGGTTACTTCATTGGCACGGTCCTGCTCATCAACCTGTTCGTCGCGCACTTCCGCTATTATCAGCCCGGCAAACGAAAAATCGGCATCCTGCTGATTCATCTTGGCGTCGTGCTGTTGCTGCTCGGGCAGATGCTCACGGATTTTCTGTCCAGGGAAAGCGTCATGCATCTGCGGATTGGCGATACGAAGAATTATACCGAAGCCGACCGCGCCTTTGAACTGGCAGTCGTGGACACCACCGACCCGGACTCGGACAAGGTCGTCGCCATCCCTTGCAGCCTGCTCGTCCGACGCGGTGAAGCAGGCGACCCGGAGATGCCGTTTTCCGTGCGGGTGAAGACTTTTTACGCCAATTCATTGCTCGCTCAGCAGTCCCAACCGGATTATGAGCCGGTCAAAACCACCGCCGGCCTCGGTGCCGGCGTCTGGTGGCGCGAAGTCCCGCGCGAAACGGAAATGAACCGGATGGACATGCCGTCGGCCACCGTTGAAATTGCCACTCCGCAGGGTGCGCTGGGCACGTTCCTCGTGTCCGCCTGGCTGGACCAGCCGCAAGCGTTCACCTACAACGACCGTTCTTATGTGTTGTTGTTGCGCCAGGAACGGTATTACCTGCCATTCAGCCTCCATCTCATCGAGTTCCGGCATGACAAATATCCCGGCACCGACATCCCCAAAAATTTCTCCAGCCGCGTCCGGCTGCAAAATCTGGAGAACCGCGAGGACCGCGAAGTGCGGATTTTCATGAACAATCCGCTGCGCTACGCCGGTGAAACATTTTATCAGGCGAGCTTCGACCCCGACGACCACGGCAGCGTGCTACAGGTCGTGCACAACCCGAGCTGGCTGACACCCTACTTCTCGTGCGTGCTGGTGGCGCTGGGCCTCGTCATCCAGTTTCTGAGGCACCTGGTTCCCTTCTTGAAACGCCGGGTGGCCGGTCCCGGGACCACCGCCGCTCCGGCGGCTGGCGCCGTACCCGGCGGCATAAGAATCCGGTGGAACGCTGGTGCTCCTGGGAAGGAGAAAAAGTAATGATGAAAAAATGGCTTCCCCTCATTCTGGTCGTGGTGATGGCGGTCTGGGCACTGTCCGGACTGCGCCAACCGCCGGAAACCGGGTTTGACACCCGCGCCTTCGGCAAGCTGCCCGTCCTCATGAACGGCCGGTTCCAGCCGTTCGATTCCGTTGCCCGGAATTCCCTGCTCCAGATCCGCACCAAACAAACCAGCCCCGTGGAGGTGAATGGCCGGACCGAAACGTGGTCGGCCATGGATTGGCTGCTCGAAGCGATGATGAAACCCGAGTCGTCCGACGACCGGAAAGTCTTCCGCATTGACAACAACGAAGTCACCGAGCTGCTCAAACTGCCCGACGGCCAGAAATATTATTCCTTCAACCAGCTCCGGCCCCGGTTGAACGAGATGGATAAACAGATCAGCCGCATCGGGCCCCTGGATGCCTCCAAACGCACCGTCTTCGAGTCGCAGTTGATGAAGCTCTACGGGGCCATGGACCTGTACCAGCGGCTCGAAGTCAGCCTCAAACCGCCGGCTACGGACGATTTTGCGGCGGAACTGGACGCCTACCAGAAGAGCATCGCGCCGGGCGTTGCCGCCGTGAATGCCCGTGACGCCGGCCAGAAATTCGACCAGGACGCCTTCAACAACCTGCTTGGTTTCATGGGCGGTTACAACACCGTCGCCAGCTTTGCCCTGCCGCTGACCATTCCGCCCGTGGACCCGAGCCTGCCGCGCGACGACTGGCAGAATATCGGCACCAATCTCATGCAGACCGCGCGCACCGGCGAACTCAACCCGGCGACAAAATATTACGCTGCGATGGTCACCGCCTATCGTTCCGGGCTGCCGGACGATTTCAACCGCCTGGTCGGTGAATACCGCGCCTGGCTGGCGGACCGTTTCGCGCCGCAGATACGCAAGGCCGGCCAGGAATATTTATTCAACGCCCTCCAGCCGTTCTACCATGCCACGGTCATCTACGTGCTCGCGCTCGTGCTGGCATGTATTTATTTGCTAGTTGCATCTGAATCGATCCGGAAATCAGCGTTTTATTTGGTGGTTTTGGCTGTAGTGATTCACACCTTCGGCTTGGTTTTCAGAATGTATCTCGAAGGCCGGCCGCCGGTGACCAATCTTTATTCCTCGGCCATCTTCATCGGCTGGGCTTGTGTTTTACTCGGATTGGTTTTGGAAAAAATATACCCGATCGGAATTGGCATATTGGTGGCGTCATTCGTCGGCTTCGTCACACAAATCATTGCGCTCCATCTTGCGCTTAGCGGCGACACCATGGAAATGATGCGCGCCGTGCTCGACACCAACTTGTGGCTCGCCACCCACGTTGTTACCGTCACCTTGGGTTACGCTTCAACTTTTCTGGCCGGATTTTTGGCAATTGTCTACATCATCTTGGGAATATTCACCAAGCGGCTTACCCAGCCTTTGGACGCCAAGGCAGCTATTGGCTTGACGGCAGTCACGGCGCTGGCTGCCCCTGTTATTGCTGTGCCTGCGATTGGCCTCGCAGTTGGCAAAGGTCTGTCGTCCGAAATCGGTAAAATGGAAATCGGGAAAGTAATGGCCAAGATGGTTTATGGCATTGTTTGTTTCGCCACGCTGTTCAGTTTTGTCGGCACGGTGCTGGGCGGCATCTGGGCCGACCAATCCTGGGGGCGGTTCTGGGGCTGGGACCCGAAGGAAAACGGCGCGCTGCTGATCGTGCTTTGGAATGCGACCATCCTGCACGCGCGCTGGGGCGGCCTCGTGCGCGAGCGCGGCCTGATGAACTTGGCCGTGTTCGGCAACATCGTCACCAGTTGGTCGTGGTTCGGCGTGAACATGCTCGGCATCGGCCTGCACAGCTACGGCTTCACCGACGCGGCGTTCTGGTGGTTGAGGCTGTTCATCGGCAGCCAGATCATCATCATCCTCCTCGGCCTGATGCCCGCGAAATTATGGCGGAGTTTTCAATCCCGGCAATCCCCGCAACCCTGATTAACTTCGGCGGAACGCGGATGCATCAACGCGGAAATCCAAAGACGTAAAGTCTCTTACTGAAAAACCCATCGTGGCAAAAAGAAATTAGCCCGGCGTTGCAAGGAACGTATCCGACCGGCGACACGGTGCTGACAGCCAGGCAGCGGAGGAACAAGCGCCTGGGTTTGATTTTCTTGCAAACCGAAAGTTTCAAGCAGGGCGGTCGGCCAGATTCTGTCTGGTCATGGGCTCTGCCCTTTCTCAAGAACCAGCCAATCTGATTTTCCTCCATCTGCCAATGGCTCAGTTTTCCGACAGCAGGTCATGGATTCATCATGTTCAAAGCCCTCGCCGCATCATCGAACTAAAATACTGTCGTGGGCCAAGGGAACTAACTTGGACAATCAAAACAAAGCTTAGTATAATGGGCTATTATGAATGCACGTCTTCTCCAGCAGTGCATTGTGTCTCTGTTGATTTTGACGATTTACTCCGGCTTCCGGGCATCAGCCAATCCTTTGCAATTGATCTCACTTCGAGATTCATCGCTCGCGCCGGCCCAGGGCGGCAACGGTGACTCCGGTCCAGGCATCATCAGTCCGGACGGACGTTACGTCCTCTTTAGTAGCGCGGCGAACAACCTGACGTTGACGATCAACAGCAATCCAATCCCCGTTCTGATTCCAGCCTGCATCAACGTTTATCTGCGCGACCGCACGAACGGAACGACCACCTTGGTCAGCGTGAATCTGACCGGCACCGGCGGTGGCAATGGCGACTCCTTCGCCACCGGAATTTCCAGCAACGGCCAGTATGCTTTGTTCGAGAGCAGCACCACCGACTTGATGACTGGCGACACCAACAACGCGACCGATGTATTTATCCGTGACGTGGTCAATGGCACGAACATTCTGGTCAGCGTCAGCACGAACGGTGGATTTGGCAATGGCAACTCAGGCAGCGCGGCCATGACCCCCGACGGGCGATATGTGGCGTTCGTGAGTTCCGCCAGCAATCTGGTGCCTGGTGATACCAACGGCATCTCTGATGTTTTCGTGCGCGACCTGCAGTCGGGCACAACCACGCTGGCCAGCCCCGGTGCCAGGTCGGCGGGGAGCACGGTGGTGAGTGCATCCGCCCGGCCGGTCATCACGCCTGACGGTCGGTTCGTGGCGTTTTACAGCTCAGCGACGAATCTGGTGGCCGGCGTAACGAATATCGGAGACATATACGTCCGCGATCTCGTGGCGGGAACCACCTATTGGGTCAGCGCGGGCGCTCGTGCCCAACTGCAAGCCGTCTTTGGCACCTCGAACGGCGTTTGCTTCAGCCATAAAATGAACACGAATGGCTCGCTGGTTGCCTACGAGGTGAGCGCGGCGGCCTATGCGAAAAACGCCGGAGTTGTATTGCGTTACAATTTGTCATCGGGCCAGACGGATGTGGTGAACACCAATGCCAACGCCCCGGTTGGCGCTTATGAGGACCTGCGCACCATTGACATGAGTCCGGACGGACGGTTCGTGGCCAGCGTAGCCAACACTGACACGAAAGGTGTGAATACCATTGTCTTTCTCTGGGACGCGCTGACCGGCACGAATCTTCTGGTGAGCGCTGACGTGAGCAATGCCGCGCCGGTGAGTGGCAGTTCTTATGCGCCGCTGGTTGATCCGAGTGGCAGATACGTGGTCTTTCTCAGCAACTCCACGAACCTGACCACCAACGTGCTGATGGGAGACTATCACCTCTATTGCCGTGATACGCTGGCCGTCGCCACCGTTTTGGTGGATGCGGATACCAACGGTGTGGGCGTGGGCGTCAATCCAGAGACCTACCCAAGCTGGAGCCCGGATGCCAGGTTCCTCACCTTTGGCTGCGCCAATTTCGGAGACCGCAACCACTACCAGGACCTTTTTGTTTCCGACCTTCAATCAAATGTGACCGAACTGGTTTCGGTTCAGAATCCGGCGATTTCCTCCCAGACCCCGAACGGGCCGAGCATTCTTTCAACAACCTTTTCCCTCAGCCTGAATGGCCGATACGTCGCCTTTGCGAGCGAGGCCGACAATCTGGTGGCCAATGACACGAACGGATTACGCGATGTGTTCGTGCGGGATTTGAATACAGGCACGAACATCCTCGTCAGTGCGGACACCAATGGATTACCGGCAGCGGGCTTTTCGTCCGAGGCTTCCATCAGCAGCAACGGACAGTATGTGGTGTTCTCCAGTTCGGCGGCCAGTCTGGTGCCAGGCGATGCGAACAATTCTGTGGACGTATTTGAACGGGACCTGCAAAACGGCATCACCACTTTGGTCAGTGAGAACCTGAACGGCTCCGGTCCCGGCAATTCCAATTCCTATTCGCCCATGATGAGCAGCGATGGCCGGTTTGTGCTGTTTCAGAGCCAATCGCAAAATCTCGCTCCTGGCTCATTCGGGAACGGCATCCTAAATCTATTTTTGCGCGATTTGCAATTGGGCACAAACTACGCGCTCACGGCGGCCAGTTCCGGGACCGGGGTTACCTCGGCCGCCATGACGCCAGATGGCCATTACGTCGTGTTCATTGGAAAAATTGCGGGTTCGTCCTCGACCTATCTCTATGTCTGGGATTCGCAATTGGCCATGCTGGTTTATACCAATACCACCGCGTCGTTGGCGCAAGTAGCCATCGGTCCGAACGGTCAAAGACTGGCCTACAGCACCACGACGGGATTATTCATCGCTGACCGCAGCAATCCAGCCAACAATGCCACGGTTGGCACCGGCAGCAGCGGAAGTTTTACAACCCAGTGGGGCTGGAACTTCAGCGCTGACGGAAGCCTGCTGGTTTTTGAAACCAGCGCGGCCCTCGCCGCAATGGATACCAACGGCGTCAAGGACGTTTACCTCTATGATGTTCTGGCCCAAACCAATCTTCTCATCAGCCAGAATTTCAGCGGTACCGGGGCCGGTGACGGCGCATCCGATTCGCCGGTCATCAGTCCGGATGGCCGGTTTGTCGCGTATCGCAGCGCCGCCGACAATCTGGTGCCCGGCGACAGCAACGGCGTGCCGGATGTGTTCATCTACGACCGGGCCAGCGGCGCGACCACGCTGTTGACCGCGAGCCAGTTCGGCAATCGTTCGAGTGACAACCGCTCGCTTCTTCCCCTCTTCAGCGGCGACGGGCAGACGCTCGTGTTCCAAAGCGCGGCCTCCGACCTGGCAGGCACCAACGATTGGAACCGCGCCAGCGACTTGTTTGCATTCAACCTCTTTACCGCTGGCATGATCCCGACTTTTTACGTTCAAGTCATCCCCAGTGCCTCGCCCAACCAGAATCCCACGCTCATCTGGCCCGTGCTGGCCGGGAAAACCTATCAGGTGCAATTCAAAAATAATCTAACCGACCCGGCTTGGCAGACCCTGCCGGGCAACGTGACGATTTTGGGCAGCACCGCATACTTCACGGACTCAACGCCGGTCACTGGGCAACGGTTTTACCAGATTGTAGGACAATGAACCATCGAGCCAAACCTATGAATACAAATCGCTCGACCGATTTCAAACCGTTGTCCGTTCGGCGGCAGATTCACGACCGCGCTAACCGCGCGTTTACGCTGACCGAGTTGCTCGTGGTGCTGGGCACGCTGGGAATTCTGGCGGTTTTGCTGCTGCCGGCGCTGGCCAGCAGCACTCAACCGGGAAGCGCCAAGGCGTTCCAATGCCTGAACAATATGCGGCAGATGGCACAGGCTTGGACGCTCTATGCCGAAGACAACCATGACCGGCTGGTGAATAACTGGGATACCTCGCCACTTGAGACTGATCTCGCAAGTAATCCGCCTCTTTACCGTAGTTGGGTGTGCGACGTTATGAGCTGGACTCTGCCTCCCCCCGACTATTGCTTCAACCTGGCCGGAATGGTTCAAGCGCCGTTCTACAATTATGTGAATAACGTCAGTGTTTACAAATGTCCGGCCGACAATTATTTAAGCCCGCTGCAGCGGTCAGCGGGTTATACGGCCCGCCCGCGTTCTTACTCGATGAACTGCTTCTTCGGCCCCCCTAATCCCACTTCGACCAGCACGGGGAACGAATTCTTCCCGTGGTACCGTCAGTTTCTAAAGACGGGCACGATTCCCAACCCGTCGAACCTTTATGTTTTTCTGGAGGAACACCCCGACGGCATCGACGACGGCTATTTTAAAGATAGTGCTAATACGAATATTACAAGTAGTGCGGATTGGCCCGGCGGGATCTGGGGCAATATTCCGGGTTCGAATCACATTGGGTCTGGTGGTTTCTCTTTTGCGGATGGCCATTCAGAAATGCACAAATGGAAAAGCACCGTATGCACCATTCTGCCGGTGACGTATGGCCCGCTTCCGCACTCCTCCCTCCTCTCCGACCCCAATGCCATTACAGATGCCCAATGGCTCGCATCACACTCGAGTGTGCTAAAATAAGTTTACGAAAGACCGAACCGTTGCTGACCGCCTTGCTAATCAACCACGGATGAACACGGCTTCTCGGACGCGGAAATGCGAAGACGCGAAGTCTCTGACTGGAAAACCCATCGTGGCAAAAAGCAATTAGCCCGAGGTTGCAAGGAACAAGCCACCTTGGGGAACCCGAATCAAATGTCCATCAACCCGGAAGCGATTGGAATCACCTACAGTCCGCCCGTGTGGCAATCCGAGCAGGAAAGATCGTAATCTCCGCCTGTATGTTTGAAGGTTTGACCGCCGGGTGTCAGTTGTTGCAATTCCGCGCCGCTGCCCTGGGCGAGGATGGTGTGGCAGGCGTTGCAGTCGTTGGCCTTGATGGTCCGGCCATCAGCGGCCTTGTGGGTGCCGTCGTGGCAACGGAAACAGCCGGGCCAGATCATGTGGCCGAGGTTGTCCGGATAAACGCTCCAGTCGGCCTTCATTTCGGGAAAGAAATTGTCATGGTAAATCTGCTGCACCACCGGGATCACATCGCGGACGCGCGGATCATGGGGATACTGCTCCGCCAGCGCGGTGGCGATGCCATCGCGCGCCTGGGTGCCGGTGCTGTATTTGCGGGTGAGGACATAGACTGCGTTGCTTTTGATCCAAGGGATGGTGCGATCAATCTGGCCGAGTTCCATGGCCAGGTTGACGGCCTGGTCCGGCGGCACATAACGATGGGACGGACGGTTATGGCAATCCATACAATCCATTTTTCGGATTTCAAACCCGGAGACGTCGTTGGTGAATTTCGGGGTGCGATAAACCGTGACGACGCCCTGCTGGTCGGTGATCCGCACCCAGGGGATCTTCTGCCGGGCCGCGTCCGTCGCGATGTATTCCACCTCGTTCCCCACGACCATGTGCCAGTGGATGCCGCCGACCCTGCCGCGGGCGGGGTCGGCGCCGCCAACTTTGATCGAGAGCCGGATCGAATACGGCGAGTTGGATGCGTCACTCTGAAAATAATTGAACGTGCGGTCCAGATCGCCGGAGAATTTTTGCGGCCAGTGACATTGCTCGCAGGTCTCGCGAGCGGGACGCAGGTTTTTGATGGGCGTGGGGATGGGGCGGGGATATTTGTCGAAGGTGACGGCATAGACCTGGTAGGAACCGGAGAGTTTTGAACGGACAAACCAATTCACTCCCGGACCGACGTGGCATGCCACGCAGGCGACCTGGGCGTGCGGCCCGTGGTCGTGGGTCGTCAGTTCCGGTTTCATGACGCCGTGGCAGGTCGCGCCGCAAAACTGGACCGATTCCGTAAATTCAAAGGCGTTGTAACTGCCCACCGCCGAAAGCATGATGAACAGCAGGCTGCTGATGACGAAGGTGACCAGGATGCGGCGGTCGCGCGGGCGGGAAAGATCAATTTGCACCGCTGCAACCATGGAAGCACTTCCCATGCGCTTGTGCCGCGTGCGCAGCATACCGATCAAAGTCAAAATGAACCCGAAAACGAGAAACGCCGGCGCCACCATCCAGGTCAGGATGCTGATGTAAGGGTTGGAAAAGTGCCCGATTATATCCAGCATGAACAGCAGGAAAAGGGAGAACAGGCCGCCGATCACGATGACCAGCCCGGCCAAACTCATCCAATTTTGCAGCAAAGACGGCCGGTGGGGCGGCTTTCCCGCGTTCTCGTTATTCATATATCGGTCAAATTGCTATCGTCGGAATTTGCCCGGCTTTGCGTTTGTCAGTTTTCCCGCAGGCAGGTAATCCCCATCCCGGCTCCGCAGGCATTTTCCGCCCGGCGCCACCGGATTCATTTCGGCTCTTTCTGAAGCAACCGACCCTGCCGCCGCGTTCACGGTCGGGTTATTCACCCGGCAAGGGCTGCGGTCACTTACTTCTTAAACGTCCGAATATACGCGACCAGTCCCTTGATGTCGCCGTCGGACAGGTCTTCAGCCGGTTTCATCAGGGTCTTGTCATCCTTGTCCTTTACCCCTTCTTTGATCGCCTTGAACGCGGCATCATCCTTCATTTCTGCCTGGACTTTGGCATCCGTGAAGTCCTTGACGCCAAGTTTCTGGCCAATTTTGGTATCACCTTTGCCATCGGCGCCATGGCACTTGGCGCAAGCATTGGCGTAGGTGGTTTTCGCGTCATCCGCGCGAGCGGACAGTGCGGCAACGGTCAATGCCGCGATGCCAAGAACGAGTAGTTTTTTCATAAGTTTATTTTTCCGTTAGCCAACAAACTCCGGTCATTACCCATCGTCGTGAACCTTGGAATTCCAGCAGAATTCTGTTCATCATTCAAGCGCGTTCCGCGAACTGATTTCGACCGGATTTCCCGACGGCCAAAGTTACACCGACATTCTCATTCCACCTCGCCGCCTTGACCTTTCCAACCTTGCTGAAGGCTTGTCTTTTATTTGACAAAGCGCTTCATTCCAAAGAGCCAGCCGGCTCCCGCCGCCGCTGAAGATGTCAGGCGCGAAGTGACAGTAACCAACTCCCGGAAGCGAAGAAAAGGCGCGCGGTGCGCCAAGCCGAACGACCGGATGCCAATGCAAACCTTTTCCGTCGAGCCTATGTTGTGGAACTGCTCTGCGGCAAGTGTCCGCTGGGTTGCAATCGCTCGGACAAAAACAGTTTCACCAGCACCGTCAGAATGATGAACGGCAGCACCATAATAATGGCGCTGATGAGCCAGCCTTCCTGGCCGGCAAACTCCATTTTGTAACTCATCACGCCGCGCAGGCTCTTGGAGAAAAACTGGCCGCCCATGACGACGTTCCACCGCATCGCCAGCACGCCGAGCAGGATCATCGCTCCGCTGTAGAAAATCATCGTCCGCCGGACCGCCTCCGGCACGCGCCGACGCAAAACCTGGAGCGACCCCAGCAGCAGCAACGGCAACAGAGTGCCGATGCCAACCTGTCCGATGTTCAACGTGTAAAAGAGTTTCTCGCGGATCATGGTTTGCAACACTGCGAACCCCTCCTCCGCCGCATAGCCGCGATGGAGCACGTCCAACCCTTCAACGACGGCATCCACCACCAACGCGTAGAAGAGAAACATCGCCATGGTGTCCAGGCAGCGCATATCCACGGTCTTGCGCCGAATCCAGGTCAGAACGATGTAGTTGAACACGCAAAGCGCGATGCCCGACACGATGGCTGACAAAATAAACATGATCGGCATCAACACGTTGCCCCACCAGGGATTGGCCTTGATGGAGCCGAAAATGAAACCAACATAGCCGTGCAACAAAAAGGCTGATGGAATTCCGACAATCGAGAGGATCCACTCCATCTTCGCATCCAGCCGCACACTTTGCTCCGACACATCGGTCACACCCAGGGTCAGCACCCGATAGAGGATTCCCTTGAATCCCGACGTGGTTTGGGACCATTTCACGAAGTCCTGACGGAAATCAAACCACAGCTCCAGCAGCAGGACCGCCATCAAATACCAGGCATAAACAAAGCCGAAAACCGCCATGGGCGAAGTCAGGTGCGGTGTCATCATGATTTCGTAGCACCGCTCGGGATGCCCCAGATGGAATAAAAGCGGCAATGGCGCGCAGAGCAGAAAGGCAAAAGCGGTCAACATCGAGAGCCGATACACCGGCTCCAGCGCCTTGACATTGAACACGCGCACCAACGAGGCCATGATGAAGGCGCCCGCCACCAGTCCGGTGATGTAGGGATAAACGACAATCAACGTGCTCCAGACCGGGTGAAGGGCGGCTTCATTGGGATACACATAGCCCTGAAACTGTGGCAGCGCCTCAACCACGATATTAGTCACGTCGTTAAGCATAAATTATCTTACCTCCTCGTCCAAGCCGGCGTAGAGCACGCGGGGTTTGGTACCGAGATACTGCTTGAGCACCTGGACCCGGTTTTTTTCGTAAAATTTCTGGAGTGGATCATCGGCATGCAAATTCTCCAAATCGCCAAAAATGCGCGCCTCCGCCGGACAAATCTCCACACAGGCCGGCTTCAGTCCGCGGGTGATGCGATGATAACAAAGCGTGCATTTCTCGGCTGTGTGGGTGACCGGGTTCAGGAACCGGGAGCCATAAGGACAAGCCTGGATGCAAAAGGCGCAGCCGATACAGTACTTCGGGTCAATGAGCACCGCGCCGTCCGGCGCGCGAAATGTCGCGCCGACCGGACACGCCTGGACGCAAGGCGGATTCTCGCACAGGTTGCACAGCTTCGGGACGAAGAACGCGTGCTCAATCCGATCCTTCGGCAAAGTCGGTTCAGGGAAACCATGCATTCCGCCGTCGGGAGAATCCACGATCGCCTCGCCCCGGGTTTGTTCCGATCCCGGTTTCGGCTTGGGAATAATATAACGCTCAATCCAGGTACGGTAGTAGGGGCCTTCCGGAACGCCGTTTTCCTTCTTGCACGCCTCCGCGCACAACCCGCAGCCGATGCACTTGTTGTCGTCAATGCACATGAGCCATTTATGCCTGGTCGGGTCGTAACCCTTGGGCGCGCTGGTGGAAACGAACACGGTCTGCACCGCCGCTTTGGCCGCACGGGTGACGGACATCGTGAGGAGACCGGCGAGCGCGCCACCCATCCTCAACAATGAACTCCGACGACTGATTTGATTTTTCATGGACTTTTGTTGGGTTGATGTGGCAGGTGACATTCAGTGCATTTTGGCCCGTAGTGATCTTTGACGACGATTTGCTTGAGCCAGGCCGGGCGGGCCAGATTGGCTTCGTGGCACCGGATGCAGTGGCTGCCGGTGGTCTTGTCGGGCAGGATGTCCGGGTTATTGCAATGCTCCCGGCACACGCCATGGCACGCCTCACAGGAAAGGGTCTTGTGCGCATCCGCCGCCAGGTTGTGCAGAATGTCGGAGTGGCATTCATCACACGCCTTCTTGCCCGCAAACACGGGATCGCGCGACGCAATCAGATTCAGCGCATCTCCGCGATACCAGCCGTATTCGCCAAAGGACGGCGGGACAAGAAAAGAACGCGCGACCAGATAGGATCCAACGATGGCAAGAGCCAGCAGAACCAGACGCAGAATTTGTGGTGGCAGCTTAAAGCGTCGCATATTGCCAAAGATTGGTTTGACCGTTTGCCGGACGAGGGCCGCCACTTCGACGGCCGCGCCCACAAACCAGTTTAGTTACTTCTTCAATCCACGGACGTAGGCCACAAGCGCCTTGACTTCGTCGTCCGACAGGGGGGTATCCGCTCCGGTGACATATGCCTTCATCTTCGTCCTGCCATCCGCATCCTTGATGCCATCTTTAATGGCTTTCACCGCGTCTTCATCCTTGATGCCGGCCTGAACCTTGGCGTCGGTAAAATCCTTAATGCCAAATTTTTGGCCCATCTTGGTATCGCCCTTGCCGTCCGCGCCGTGGCACTTGGCGCAGATTGTGTCCCAGTTTGCCTTGGCATCCGCAGCCGAGACGTTTAGCGCGACGGCGAAGCCAAATACAGTTGCAAGTACAAGTATCTTTTTCATCGTTGGTTTCTATGTTTGTTAGTCGTTGCCGGCGCCGTTTTCGCGCCTTTCAGACAGAAAGATGGTGGAAGAGGAGCAAAACGACCAACCGTGTTTTGGCAAAACCTTGACAATTTTTGGATTCACTTTTTGTATTATCAAACATTAATACACACCTCAGATTAAGTGATTCCTGATTTTTTGGCATTCGAGAGTTTTTGGACTGCGCACCGCGGGTGGTGAAAGGGTATTGCAGCCGCGGCAAGTCTGGTTTGACGTGACTTCGTTTTTTTGAGCCGCTTGATGGTGTTTGCCGGCAGTCAGATTGGATTCATCGTTCCGGGACTTTTGCCGAAAAGCATGTGGAAAAGTCCCGCCGCAAGGCCGGCTTGACGCCGCGTGCCGGGATTTCGTGCCCGGCAAAGACCGGCAAACAGGTCCTGCGCTTATTTGTTTTTCATGAATTTTGCTGCTTCCTTTAAGTCGTCGGTCGAGTTCCCGACTCTGTAGGAAAGTGCGCCCAGCCCGGTTTGCCACTGTCCAGATTTTGGTATTCGAGGCGGATTGGGCGCTTTTCCAAACGTCTTATGGTCTTGAATCCGTCACAGTTCCTTTGGCCTCTTTCCTGCTTTAACTGGGGCAACAGTTGCCGATATGAACGATATAGACATCATACGCCTGACATCGGGGCTACTGCAGTTCGGGGTGGCTTGGTACGCGCTGCGCCTGGGCCGGCTTTTCAGGTCAACGCTCATGGGGTGGTTGCTTTTTGGTGCGCTCTCCCTCCTGGCGTTGCTGAGTTTGTTTCTCGCGGTGGAACCATCTGATGCCGGCACCCAGTGGGGAATCAAAGTGGACGTCATTTACTCCCTGCTGCTGCTTGCAGGCATGACGCGCTTTTATCCCGGCCTCAAGAACTTCTTGCGGGAAGAGGAGGCGAAACGACAGGCGCTGGACAAATGGGAATCGCAAGTCAAGGAACAGTGGATGGAATTGATCAAAGTCAACGAAAAACTGCGCCAGACGGTCAACCGGCTTGAGACGGAAATCGCCGAACGGAAACAGGCGCAGGAACAGGGGGAGAAAAATTTGCAGGCTCTGCTGGCCGCGTCGCGCCAGAACGAGCAAACCTTGCCGCCGGCCGCAACCAGGGTGGAAACAGAACTGATCGAACGGCAGCCTTCGCCGGCATCGGAACCGGCCGAGAAGAACGGCGAACCCCGGCTGAACGCCCCGTACAAAAACGGCGAGGAATCGCGACCGGTGGTTGCTGGATTCGACACGGAAATTATCGCGCCGAAGCCGGAACCGGAACCGGCGGAGAAGAATGGCGAACCCCCACGGACTGCCCCACACAAAAATGGCGAGGAATTACGAACGGGGATCGTCGAGCTCGACACGGAATTAATCGCGCCGGAACCGGAACCTGAACCGGCCGAAAAGAACAGGGAGTCCCTGCTGACCGCACCGCGCAAAACCCGGGAGGAAACGCGGCAAACCGTCTGCGTTTCTGACCGGAAAATTGCCGGACGCAAACCAAGCCGGACGAGGCGGAAAAAGCCTGCCAAGACGCGCTGAGCATCCCGGGTACCAGATCAATAGGCCCGCCCTGCTTCGATTCCGCAATTTGGAATTTGACCCCGTGAAACAGAGTCGCGGTTTCTGGTATAATAACATTCAATGTGCTTGATTTGTTGGACGCCTGGTACATTCCGCATTCTGGCCTTTAATCAAAATTAAGGCATTATCAATACAAACGCTGTTCAATTTGAGGCTGGCTCGATTTCGACATAATCAATGGGTGCCTTCTCGCCGCCGTCAGCGATGGCATCAATGCGAATCTCGTCGTTCGGACGCAGCGCAATGCCATGTGCGGTGTGCCGCGTGGAAGTGTGGCCGTTGGGAAGGGATGGAACATTGCGCGAAGGCAGCATGTCGTCCGCCAGCCATTGGTCAACGTTCTGTCCGGCCACGAAAAGTTTGTACTGCGACACGCCGTTGGTCTGGTCGTAATATTGCACCGCCAAATCAAACCAGCCCGGTTGGCCGGTATAATTGAAGCTGGCCGAACCGTGGCCATCGGCGCTGACAATGCGAATCGCCTTGCCGCCGGACGCCGTTTCCCACGGCGTCACGTCAAAGATTTCATACCCGTCCAGTTTCATGGATTCGGCTTCGATGCGGTTCGGGTCGTTCCCAACGCGGCCCTGCTGGTCGGGAATGCCGGACATTTTGAAAAACCACTGGCACACGGCATCGCGCCACTCCGTGGCATGGCCAACCTGATATTCCAGTCGCGCCAGCGTTTCATTGTAACGTTGTTCGTCGATTTTACCTTTGAGCGATTTCCACTGCTCAACCAGTCTTTGCACCTGCCCCACGCCTTTGTAATGCGTATCATAGATATGCTGAATCACAGTTTTGCCGGAATGCAAAACGTAGTTGTAGGGCACGTGATGGAAAAACAGGAGCAATTCGTCCGGGCAGGTTGCCAATGACTCGAACATGTCCGAAACGGGCGCATGATATTGCGCGGTGAAACCGGTGCCGGTCGCGACGGTTCGGTCCATGCCAATGCCGTGCTCGTCACCACGATGCCATTGCCCCCAGCCGTTGCGTTCGGACGATTCGATGCCCGGGCCGTAATGGACTTCGATAATGTCGGTCAATCCGCCCACGCCGAGCGGGCCGGTGTAATTTTCATAAGTGCGCCACGAATTTAATTGCATGTCGGAAATTGTCCTGACGACCTGCGGGTCGTGACCGAAAGTCAACTTCGTCCATTCGTTTGCAATTTGGGTGCTGCTCAAGTCCGGATTCCACGCGAGGCGACCGAAGCCGTAGAGATTCGCCAGCGCGAGCGGATGGCCGAGCCAGTTGATGTCGAGGCCGACATTGGCCACACCGGCAATTCCGCCAGTGGGTTGGCCGAAAACCTTTCCGGCTACCAGCGCCTTGACCGGCGTGTTCGCGCCCTTGGCGTGCACGTCGAAATCGAGCGTCTCCTTCCACATCGGCACTTCGAAGCACAGGTGACGTTGTTGGCCGAGATATTCCTGCGTGATTTGCAGTTCAATCACCAGGGCGGTCTTTTCGAGGCCGCCGAACAGCGGTGACGCCGGCTCGCGCACCTGAAAATCAATCGGCCCGTTCTTGATTTGAATGATGGCGTTGTCGTCGAATTTGCCGTCGAGGTCGTGAAAATTGTCGTAGGCGGCCTTGGCGCGGTCGTTTTTCAAATTGCGCCAGTCGGCGTGATGGTTGTAAACGAAGCCGCGATAAAAAACCATTCCGCCGTGCGCCTTGAGCGGGCGGGCGACCACGTTCGCCGCGTCGGCGTGCGTGCGGCCGTAGGCCGACGGGCCGAGTTCGCCCTCGGAATCCGCCTTCATGATGAACCCGCCAAAGTCGGGAATCGCGGCGTAAATGGCATCCACCTTTTGGTTCCAGAAATCAATGACGCGCGGGTCGAGCGGGTCAAAGGTGTCGAGCCCGCCAATGCTTTTCGGGCTGCCAAAGTTGATGCAGACAAACAGTTTCACGCCCCAGGGACGGAATGCCTCCGCCACGCGGGCGATTTCCGGGATATGTTCACTGTCAATGACGTGCGGATCCGCGTTGACGTTGTTGATGGAACAACCGTTGATGCCGAGCGAAGCCAACAGGCGCGCGTAATCGCCCACGCGGGTCAGGTTTTTGATGATGTGTCCGTTGTCCCAAAAAATGGACCTGCCGGCGTAACCGCGTTCAATGCTGCCGTTGGGATTGTCCCATTGGTTGATGATGCGGACCGGCGCATAAGGACTTTCCTTTTCATCGAGCGCCGAAATCGGTTCGTGCAACGACATTTTCCGCAACAAGGTGAAAGCGCCGTAAAGCACGCCGCGCTCGTTCGGCGCGGAAATGATAAGGACATTGCGTCCCTCAAGCCGAATCGTTTTCAAATCAAACCCGTCTTCCTTCAAATCCGCCGGCGCGTTGAAGGTCGGCACCACTTTTTTAATTTCGTCGAAGGTGCCGAGCAGGATGGCATTTTCATCCGGCAACGCCGTTTCGGTTCGCAAAGTTCTATCGAGCATGCCACGCACGCCGCGAATCAACTCGTTTTGGGCTGATTGGGCGACTTCCGAACTGCCCAAAGTCACGACGGCGGCGGGCAGTGATTCGTCGTAATTTCTTTTGATTGAGGCATCGTCAATCTTTTCATAGCGGAGCCAGCCTTCGTAGCCGGTCTCCGCCCGCAATTGGACGGCAAAGGTGGAAATTGAAAGCAGCAGGACAAAAAAGCCGGGGGAGAAATGTGATGTTTTCATCGCGTTTCAGAATGCATTTATCGCCAAAGGGTAGGAGAGGCAATTCGCTCCGCAAGGTGAAAGCGCCCGAGAATAGTACATTGTATTCCCTGCCTCACTCCGTCGTTGCCCGAATTCAAGAAAGCATTTATGATACTAACTTGAGTCATACGCGCAAAACCAGTCGCATGAGTGTCGAACTACATTTCAACGGTCTGCGAACCAGCGTCACGCCGGGTTCGTCGCTGTTCGATTACGCCGAATCGCTCGGCGTGCATGTGCCGACGTCCTGCCGCAAGCAGGGCAAATGCAAGGAGTGTGTCGTGGAGGTCGTCGAAGGCATGGAGTGTCTTTCCCCACCCGTGCCGGCGGAAAAACATTTGCAGGGCCAGTTCCGGTTGTCCTGTTCCTGTAAAATCATTGCCGACCCCGGCGTGGTCCGCTGCCACACGATGCGGCGCGGGGAGATGAAAATCGAACGTCACGCGTTTCAACTCCCGACGGGAGATAAAAAATGGAAACTGGATCCTGCCGTCACCCGCGATGGCGACCGGATCCTTCTGGACGGGGAGGAAATAGAACGTTCGCCCGGGCCGATTCACGGGCTGGCGCTGGATTTGGGGACGACGACAATCGTTCTCCGGCTCTTGAACCTGGAAACCGGCGAGGTGGTCGCCGATGCTTCATTCGAAAATCCGCAACGCTTTGGCGGCTCGGACGTGATGGCGCGCATCCATTACGACACGCACGACCACAGCAAATTGCTGCAACGGACGCTCGCCGGATATTTGAGCCACGCCATCGAGGAATTTCCGGTTGACCCAAAGACGATTTACGAAATGGTCGTCGCGGGCAATTCCACCATGCGCGACCTGTTCTTTCGCTTGAACGTTTATTCCATCGGCCAAAGCCCCTATCGCTCCATCACCGAACTGGAAATGGCGGAAGGCCGCCGGACGACGACCAGCCTGGCCGAGCCGGCGAAAAAGTTGTTGTTGCCACTGCATCCCCGGGCGCGGGCCTATGGCCTGCCCATCATCAGCGGTCACGTCGGCGCGGATGCCGCCGCCTGCATGCTGGCCGCGGATCTGGCGAATGAGGAACGGCTGGTGGCCGTCATGGACATCGGCACGAACACGGAATTGATTCTGGGAAATAAAAACAAGATTTTCGCGGCGTCCTGTCCGGCCGGCCCGGCGTTTGAGGGTGGCAAGATTTCCTGCGGCATGCCGGGACTGCCGGGCGCCATCGAAAAGGTGAAGCTCAACCCGGACGGTTCATTTGCCGTGCAAGTGATCGGCGACGGTCGCGCGGAAGGCATTTGCGGTTCCGGCCTGGTGGATTTGTTGAGTGAACTTCTGAAGAACAATCGTATCAATTCCCTGGGCCGGTTTGAGAACGGTGAGGACAGGATTGTCCTCGAGGTGAACAGCGACTCGCCGGTTTATTTCTCCGAAAGCGACATCAACGAACTGGCGCAGGCCAAGGGCGCCAATGTCGCGGGCCTGCACATTATTTTCGATCAATACGGAGCCCGATTTGAAGACTTGGGCGTTTTTTATCTGGCTGGCGGCTTTGGCCGGCATCTGGACATTGGATCCTCGAAACGCATCGGCTTGATTCCGGACATTGACGATTCAAAAATTTTGCAGGTTGGCAACGCTTCGATTGAAGGCGCCTGCATCGCCTTGTTGTCGCGGACGAAGCGCATGGAACTGGAAGATATGGTCAAACACGTGACGCACTGCCGTCTGGAAGCCCACCCGCATTTCTTCGATTACTTCGTTGAAGGCTGCCAGTTTAATCCCGTGGTATCTCCAGACGCGCCGGCGGGCCGGCAAACTTCCTGAATTTTTGACATGTTCGAACTGATTGACCCCCATCCACCCGTCAACGTGCAGGAGGCCGAATACCGGCGGTTGCTCGGATATCCGAAGCAACACGTGCCGGACGGGCGGGCGCGCGAACTCGCCGACCAGGCGCGGGCATGGTATGCGGAAAACGGGAAGCCGTGGATTTATGCCCGGCAGACCAGCGGCCTGGAACTGAAAAATAAACGGCTGCGGATGCACGGAACGGAATTCGCGTCGAAACAGCTTCACGATCAATTTATCGTCGCTCAGGCTCACACGGCGGTGCTCGTCGCGGTGGGCGCCGGCCGGGAATGCGAGGAGATGGCGCGCCAGCTCTGGCAGGAGGGAAAACCGGACGAATATTTTTTCATGGAGATGTATGGCTCCGCGGTGGTCGAGCATCTGGTAACGGTGGCCAGCGGCCACATCTGCGGCTGGGCCGATCAAAACGGCATGGCAGCCCTGCCGCATTACAGTCCGGGTTATTCCGGCTGGGACATATCCGATCAAATCAAACTATGGAAATTGATCCGGCAAAAACCGGGCCGCGAATTTCCCGGCGACATTCAGGTGCTGGACACCGGGATGTTGCGGCCCAAGAAATCGCTTTTGGCGGTGTTTGGTATCACGCGGCATTTGGACACGGTGCGGAACTTGGCGACATTGGTTCCCTGCGAAAACTGCTCGCTGCCGCGCTGTCAATATCGCCGCGCGCCGTATCAGCATTCGCCGCCGCAAATTGAAGACGTGCGCCGGTTCCAGGGCGGTGCGGTTGAAAAGCCGGAAGCGCCGGTCACCGCCGGCTCAACGCTGGATCATAATGCCAGATATACCGTCAATTCCCGTGCGTTGCAAAAATGGTCGCAGGAACGGCTGCAATTGAAATTTTTGGAGGACCGTTCGGTGGCAGCCCGCTTTCGTTACGAAGGCACCACCTGTTCCAACCTGGGGCAGCCGCTGGCATTTGACTATGAAGTAAAACTCGGGCCGCCCGACGACGGCTACCGGGTGCTGGCAACCGGTTGCGTTCCGGCTCCCGGCGACCGCGGCCACAAAGACCAGTGCGAGTATCTGAACAACGCTGAATCGCTCATGAGCAGCATTGCAAACGAGAAACCCCTGCTCGGCAAACCCTTGAACGAGGTTCTGGCCTGGGAACGTCCCTACGATCCTTCCGGCTGTTATTGCGATTTGGCCCGGCGCGCGCATAAATGGGGCCTGGTCTTTGAGGTGATTCATTACGCACTGGTCCGGCGCGAAAAGGAAACGGGCAGTGTTGGACAACCGGCGGGTTTTTTGAAATGATGCGGTACTTTCGATGACAAAACTTTGCGACATCAATGCGGCGGCAAAGGAAAAACTTCCGCCCGGGTTCGCCGACAAATCGGGCATCGGCGTGCAATACACTGATGCCTTCGTCAAACCCATGAACACCAAACTTCCCGATGGCACGCGTGTCGGCTGCAAACGCAAAGGGCTGAAATTGACGCTCATCGTCGGCACCAAAAAAGGCGAAGGCTTGATGCGCCGGCTCGATGTCAGCAAAGACCCGGTCGTGATGCTGAACGCCGCCCTTCAAGAAGCCGCGAAAGCCGCCGGCGTTGAATTGAAAGTCACGGACAGCGAAATTTTTATCACCGCGTAGTCCAGCGCCTGCGGCTTATGCAAAACAAACACGCTTCCAATTTTATTATTGCGTCGTTTTTTTTGGCGGTGGCGAATTTCTGTTGCGCGCAGCCGATGGTGGTCGCGCCGGACAAACCAGGCGGCGTCTATCAGGTCGGTGACACCGTTCATTGGATGGTCGAATGGAAAGGCGGCACCAATGTGCCCGCCGCGCATTACATCCTCAAGAGCGGCGGCCAGACGGGCCTGGGACAGGGCAACTTAACCTTCAGCAACGATGTCGCCACGCTGGAGTCGAAGTTTGACCAGCCGAACACAATGCTGGTCGAAGTGCGGTGGCAGCCGGAGAACGCCACCAATCGTGCCGTTGGCGGCGCTGTCGCCGCGCCGGATAAAATCCTGCCGGCCGCGCCGCCGCCGGCCGATTTCGATGCGTTCTGGAAGGCCAAATTGAAGGAACTGAAAAAAGTCTCCGCCCATCCGAAGCTCGAAAAAGTGGACAGTGGAAAACCGGGTGTGGCGTATTGGAAAATCACCCTGGACAACATCGGCGGCACGCATATCCAGGGACAGATTGCGCGCCCTGAAAAAGGCGAAAAATTCCCGGCCTTGTTCATCCCGCAATGGGCGGGGGTTTACGGATTGCAAAAAAATTGGGTGACGGACCGTGCGGCGGAAGGCTGGCTGGCACTGAACATCGAACCTCATGACCTGCCGATTGACAAACCCGAAGCGTTTTACAAGGAGCAATTCGCCGGGCCGCTCAAGGATTATTGGTCCATCGGCAACGACGACCGCGACCAGAGCTATTATTTGCGGATGTATCTGTCCTGTTATCGCGCGGTTGAATATTTGAAGACGCGCCCGGACTGGAACGGCAAAACGCTGGTGGTGATGGGCGACAGCCAGGGCGGACAGCAGACCTTGATGATCGCCGGGCTGCATCCGCAAGACATCACCGCGGCGCTGGCGCTCGTGCCGGCGGGCGGCGACATGCTCGCACCGGAGGTCGGTCGCGCGCCGGGCTTCCCGCGCTGGTATTTCAATACCGAAGGCGGCAAAGACCCCAACAAAGTGCACGAGGCGAGCCGGTATTACGACACCGCGAACTTCGCGCGGCATATCAGATGTCCCGTGCTCGTCGGACTCGGATTGCGCGATGAAGTTTGTCCGCCATCCAGCGTGTTTGCCTTGGAGAATCAGATCACTTCGCCCAAAGAAGTTGTTATCCTCCCGAAATCCGGCCATCAGGACGAGCACGGTACGCAAGCTGCCTACGACAAACGCCGCTGGAGCGCCTGGCTGCCCGCGTTGCGACAAGGCAAGCCCGCGCCCGTGGAGCAATAGAATTTCGGAAGGGCGAGTGGCGCCCGAACTTTGACCAGGATTGGCTCAGGTATTGGGAGAACCAGCATTGATGGCATCCTTGGCCAGTTTTCCATTTACCGAACGCCAGAGGTTCAGCGGATTTTCATCTTTCAACGCGTCCGGCAGCAGCGATGCGGGAAAGTTCTGGTAACAAATCGGACGGACAAAACGATACAACGCCGCCGTGCCCACGGAAGTAAAGCGCACATCGGTCGTGGCCGGATACGGGCCGCCGTGGTTCATCGCAGGACAAACCTCAACGCCGGTTGGAAAACCGTTGACGAGCAGCCGGCCCGCCTTGCGTTCCAAAATTTGCAACAACCGCTTCGCCTGTTGAAGATCGTCCGGAGTACCGTGCACCGTGGCCGTGAGTTGGCCTTCCAGATTTTCCGCGATGTCCTCCAATTCCGACATGGTTTGCGCCGAGATCAAAACGGCGAACGGTCCAAACACTTCCTCGGCCAGTTCAGGATGCTTCCGGAAAATTTTTGCGTTGGTGGAAACCAAAACCGGTTCACCGTGCGTTTTCCTGGCATCCGGTGTTTCCTTCGCGCGGGCGAGCAATTTCACTCCGCTCAATTTCGAAGCGCGGACGAGTCCCTGGTGATACGATTCGCAAATTCCGGCGTGCAGCATCGTGGCCGGCGCAACATTCTCAAATGCTTGCCCGAGCGTCTTCTGAAATTGATCGAATCCGGCGCTCTGCAAACCGAAAACCAAACCGGGCTTGGTGCAGAATTGTCCGACCCCCATCGTCACTGATGCCCGCAGGCCTTCGGAAATTTTGGCCGTCTGCCCGCGCAGCGCCGCCGGCAGGATGAATACAGGATTCAGGCTGCTCATCTCGGCGAAGACCGGAATCGGTTCCGGTCGCGCGGCGGCGGCGTCAAACAAAGCGCGTCCGGCGGCGCGCGAACCGGTGAAGCCAACCGCCCGGGCGACGGGATGCCGGACGAGTGCAGTGCCGATGATTTTGCCGGCCCCGTGCAGCATCGAGAACACACCGGCGGGCAAGTTGCCCGCCACCACGGCCCGGCGAACGGCGGCGCCCACCAGCTCCGACGTGCCCGGATGACCGCTGTGCGCTTTCACCACCACCGGGTTGCCGGTTGCCAATGCCGACGCGGTGTCACCCCCGGCCACGGAAAACGCCAGTGGGAAATTGCTCGACCCGAAAACGATCACCGGGCCGATGGGAATCAACATCCGCCGCAAGTCGGGTTTGGGCTGCGGCTGCCGGTCGGGAATGGCCGTGTCAATGCGCGCGTCCACCCACGAACCTTCCCGGATGACCTGCGCGAACAGATTGAGCTGACTGGCGGTGCGTGCGCGTTCGCCCGTCAACCGCGCTTCGGGCAGTCCGGTTTCCTGATGCGCGCGGGTGATGAGGTCATCGCCCAGCGCCATGATTTCATCGGCCATGCGTTCGAGAAAAGCCGCGCGCTGTTCGCCGGTGGTTTCACGATACGTTTCAAAGGCCGCCTCGGCCAGTTCCATGACGGCATCCACCTCTTTTGCCCCGGCTCTGTGGAAGGTGGGCGGCAAAGGTGTGCTGTTCAAGGGGCTGATGGCGCGGAGGGTCTTCCCAGCACCGTGGCTGAGTTGGTCGCCGACAAAATTCTGACCGTGCAAGTTCATGGCAGTTGTCAAACTAGCATCACCGGGTTCCGGAGCAAACCGATTCTAGTGATTTCAATCTCAACCACATCCCGTTCCTTCAGCGTAAAGGTTTCGGGTGGAACGATGCCGGTTCCCGTCAGCAGCACGGCGCCGTTGGGAAAAGCCTGGCTGCGAAAGAGAAACCCGGCCAGTTCCTCGAAGCGGCGTTTGATCTGGCCGACCAAAATCTCACCCGCAAAAACGCTCTTGCCGTTTCGCCGGATGGCCAGCCGGATTTTCCATTCTCGCGCGGCGGCTTCGTTTGCGCCGAGATGAATCCACGGACCGAGCGCGCAGGAACGGTCGTAGATTTTTGCCTGCGGCAGGTAGAGCAGATTTTCCCCTTCGATGTCGCGCGAACTCATGTCGTTGCCGATGGTGTGGCCGACGATTTTGCCTTTTGAATTCAACACCAGAGCCAATTCCGGCTCCGGCACGTTCCAGCGGGCGTCCCGGCGGATGCCAACCGGTTCACCGGTGGCAACAACTTTTTCCGCCAGCGACTTGAAAAAAAGTTCCGGCCGTTCCGCCGCGTAAACTCTGTCGTAAGCGGTGGCGCTGAAATCGGATTCCTCCATGCGGGCGGTCTTGCTGCGCAGGTAGGTGACGCCCGCCGCCCAGACTTCCTGCCGCTCCACCGGCGCGCACAATTGAACTTCCGCCAACGCAACGCGGGGCAAATTTTGTTTCGCGATTTGATTCAGTTGCGCGACCGGGTCGTCGCTTTCCAGCAGTGGATGCATTTGATGGACTCCCGCCGGGGTCAGGTCGAGCAACGTGGAATCGTCCGCGACCAGACCCACGCGGACTTGGCCTTGTTTGTCTTTGAACCGGCAGATTTTCACAAAATTTTCAACTCGGTTGTCCGGTCATGATAGTTTGCCGCTTTGCTTTCGGCAGCAGAAAAGCCAGTCCGGCGCAAATCAACATCCCCACGCCGAGCACGTTGAAAGGAATTGCGGTGCTGTGATATGCCTGCGTCAACCAACCGACCACATACGGCCCCACGAAGCCGCCCAGGTTGCCGAAGGCGTTGACCGTTCCGAAGACGACACCGATGACGTTGCGCGGCAGGGTTTCGCTGGGAATGGCCCAGAAGGGGGCCATGCCGGCAAACGGCCCGGGAATGGCCAGACACATGAACGCATACGACAACCAGAAATGGCCGCTCAACAACACGCTCAAAATGAGGCTCGTCCCGCTCATGAAGTAAACCACGGCGACGTGTCCGCGCCGTTCATGCGTCTTGTCCGAATGCCACGAATTAAGAATCATCACGACTGCCGTCAAGGCATAGGGGATGGCGAACAAGCAGCCATATTGCAACGCACTGAAACCTTTTCCTTTCAGCACCGTGGTAAAAAAAGTCATGCAACCGTACGCCGCGCAATTGTGCAAAAAATAAAGCGCGACCATGACGAAGATTGACGGGTGGCTCAACCTTTCCGACCAGGAAATTTTTTGCGGCGGCTCCAACGCGACCGATTCTTTCTGCAAAGTGGTTTCAAGAAAACTTTTTCCTTCCGGAGAAATCCATTTTGCCTCGCGCGGATGGTCGCGGATGGAAAACCACCAGAGCGGCAGCCAGATGAAAGGCAAAATGCCCTCCAGAATCAGCATCTGCTGCCAGCCATAGGCTCCGAGCAGCCAGCCGGTGAAGGGCGCGGAGCCGGCGATGGCGAGTGGCTGGCAAAGGAGCCAGCAAGCGTTGGCGCGCGCACGTTCGGCACGCGAAAACCAATTTGCCAGCAAGACGAGCATCGCGGGAAAAACCGCGCTTTCCGCAACTCCGAGGAAGAACCGCATCACTTCAAATTGCCGGAAGGTCTGCGAAAGTCCGCAACCAATCGCACAAATGCCCCAGCCGATCAGGCACAGACTGATGACTTTGCGGGCGCTCCAATACGATGCCAGATAGCCGCCCGGAATCTGCAGCAGGAGGTAGCCGAAAAAGAAAATGCCGGCGGCCTCGCCTTTCATGCGGTCGTCCATGAACAAGTCCTTCATCATCGTCGAGATATTCGGGTCGAGGGCGAGCGAGACGTTGGTGCGGTCTATGTACGAAATCGTGTACATGAGCAACGCGACGGGAATGATGCGCAACCAACGTTGTTGTGTCATAGGCTCAGGGTGCGGGTTCTTAGCAAGCCGGTTGAAGCGCGTCGAATCTTAATTCTGATTTTCATTTTTTCCAGACATGCTTCAATTACTCCCATGAGTTCCAGCCACGACGTGTTCGATTCCGACATCCCGGAAATCTACGAGCTTCAGACCCATGCCCACGGTCCGGCGGGGAGCCTGCCGATTACCGAAGAAATGCTCCGGAACAGTCCCAGCGGCGATTTGTTTGGGATGACGCAAAACGCCGGCATGGGCTGGAACCCGGCCGAGACGGGGCGGAAACAGTTCCTGATTCTCAGCACGCAAGGCGGACTGCGCGCCCCAGACGGCAAACCGATTGCCCTCGGTTATCATACCGGTCATTGGGAAATCGGATTGCTCGTTCAGGCCGCGGCGGAGGAATTTCGCCGGTTGCAGGTCATTCCCTTTGCCGGGTTTTGTTCCGATCCCTGTGATGGCCGGACGCAGGGAACCACCGGCATGTTCGACAGCCTGCCGTATCGCAATGACGCCGCCATCCTTTTCCGGCGTCTCGCCCGGTCGCTGCCGCTTCGCGCCGGCGTGCTGGGCATAGCGACGTGTGACAAAGGGTTGCCGGCGATGATGATGGCGGTGGCGGGTTTGCACGATTTGCCGTGCGTCATTGTTCCCGGCGGCGTTACGTTGCCGGCGGATGCGGCGGAAGATGCCGGCACGGTGCAAACGCTGGGCACGCGCTTTGCGCATGGACTGGTTTCACTTTCCGAAGCTGCGGAATTGGGTTGCCGCGCCTGCGGCTCACCGGGCGGCGGCTGTCAATTTCTGGGCACGGCGGCGACTTCGCAGGTGGTCAGTGAAGCGCTTGGGCTTTCATTGCCGCACTCGGCGCTCGCACCGTCGGGTCAACCGGTATGGCTGGACATGGCCCGGCGCTCGGCCCGCGCGCTGCACCAACTGCATGAACGCAAACTCAAGGTGCGTGATATTCTAACCGATGCCAGCATCCAGAACGCGATGGCGCTGCACGCCGCATTCGGCGGTTCAACGAATCTGTTGTTGCATATTCCGGCCATCGCCCACGCCGCCGGTCTGAAACCTCCGACGGTGGAGGATTGGATTTCCGTCAATCGCCGTGTTCCCCGGCTGGTCAGCGTATTGCCGAACGGGCCGGTTCATCATCCCACGGTTCGCGTGTTCCTGGCGGGCGGCGTGTCGGAAGTGATGTTGCATCTGCGCCACCTGGGTTTGCTAAACGTTGAGGTGATTACGGTCACGGGAAGAACCTTGGGTGAAAACCTGGATTGGTGGGAAAAATCCGAACGGCGCCGGCGTTTCCGGGAATTATTGAAGCAGCAGGACGGTGTGGACGCCGACGAAGTCATCTTTCCGCCGGACAAAGCCCGAGCGCGCGGCCTGACGTGCACGCTGGTTTTTCCGCGCGGCAATCTGGCGCCGGAAGGTTCCGTGGTGAAAGCCACGGCGATTGATCCGTCGGTCGTGGACGCGACCGGCGTTTATCGCAAGGAGGGCCCGGCGCGCGTTTTTGTGAACGAAAAGGACGCAATGGCGGCCATCAAAGCAGGGCGCATCAAGGCGGGTGATGTGCTGGTGTTGACCGGCATTGGGCCGATGGGCACGGGCATGGAAGAAACTTACCAGGTCACTGGCGCGCTCAAGCATGTGCCCTTTGGCAAACAGGTCGCGCTCCTGACCGACGCCCGTTTTTCGGGGCTTTCGACCGGCGCGTGCATCGGCCATATCGGCCCCGAAGGACTGGCGGGCGGTCCCATTGGCAAGGTTTTGGACGGCGACATCATCCGCATTCATATTGACTGCAAGCGCAACGAGGGGAGTGTTGATTTGGTGGGAGAGGGTCAACGCCGCTTCACGCCGGAGGAAGGCCGCCGGGTGCTGGCAGCGCGCGGGCAGCGAAAGGATCTTGCGTCAAATGCTGCTTTGCCGGAGGACACGCGGCTTTGGGCGGCCCTGCAACTGGCCAGCGGCGGGACGTGGGCCGGGTGCGTGTATGACGCGGAGCAAATCATCGCAACGCTCAAAGCCGGCAGAAAAAGTTGAACCGATCAGAAATCCGGCAAGTCCAAACCCGGTTCGCACCGGCTTGGATTCACCAAATTCGCAGGTGGCGAATTTTCGCCAACAAAAAGAATTTACTTCTTGCTGTAAACGACGTGTGCGTCATGTAGCGGTCTCGAACCCGCCCCGTCCATCAACGTTCCGACGCGGAGCCAGATACTTTGTCCGTTGATTGCGGATGGGATCGCGGTCCTAATCTCCGGCTTCGGCATTGCCCCAGAGGTTCATAACGGCCTCGGCTTGGCGGAATCCAGCCGTTTCCTGGGATTCGCCTTCGGCGGCCCTGCCTTGCTGCAAGGCTTCTTGGAGGCTCGCCACCATTGGGTGGTCCGCAGGCGACGGTCCGGTTGCGCTTTCGGGATTGGCTATGGCAAAATCCAGCCCGGCTTCCATCCCTACCCTGAGATAGGCTTTTTCCAGTTCATGGCGGACATGCTTCGGCGTGCCCCAGGCAAAATTGGACAGTCCCACCGTCAAATGGACGCCGCGCAAATCAGGGTCCTGACGAATGAGCCGCATGGCATCCAGCCCGATGTTTACCAGTCCGTAGGTGTCGGCCCCAACCGGGGCGAGTCCTGTGTCAATGAGGATTTGGTCGTTGCGCCGGCCTGCCTTGGTGACGAGCAGTTCGACAAAATGCTTTGCGGCGGCATGAACATCCCGCGGGTTGAGGCACTGCGCCGTCCCACCGTCGGCAAACCGTTCCGAAGCCATGACGATGACGAGCGTGTCGTAGGCCGCCACCAGTTCGACCATTTCCTCGAGCCGTTCGCGGGAGGCAGCGATGGAATTCAGGATGGGCGCCCCGCCTTTGGAACGGTCATAATGCTTCAGTGCGACTTTGTGGTATTCCACGGAAGGGTTGTCGATGCAAAGTGGCAGATGCGTTACCTCCTGAATGGCGGGAATCACGTCGGGCAGAAAGGCCCGCATTTCCTCCAGTTTCACCTGGATTTGCCGGGTGCCATCAATGTTGACATCCAGAAAATCCACGCCGAGATTGGTCTGTAATTTGGCCAGGTTTTGATAGCCTTCCAGATTCTTGGCGATGAAGGCGTTGCGGGCCCGGGCGTAGGCGTTATTGATCAAATCACCAATAATCCGTAGTTTTTTGGGGTTCATTTTTCTCTCCTCCTATGACAACTGCTTCGATGTGTTGGAACGTATTTTTGCTGTTCGCAGTAAATTAGCAGCCTTCGGTGGTCAGGGAAACTTTGCTTCCAACTCCTTCTTAACGGTTTCGGCGACTTCTTCGGGCGAGCCAGCTTGCTCCGCAGGCTCGCTCCAGCGCAGTTGCGACATGTAACGGTCAGCCTGAATGAGGCCCTGCCGTTGCGCCGAGGCGTCAATACGCTCGGCGAAACGCGGCGGCAGGTTGACTCTAACTTCATCGAAATCATCCCATGCTTTCACTTCGGAAGGAATGTCCTGCCAGGAGAGAATCTGGAATTTCGATTTGGCATTCGGATCGCGCTGCCCCTTTGATTCAGCGCGCTCGGCCTTGACGGACTCGATGGTTTTCAATTTAGACCAGGCCCTCGGCGCGGCACCTTTGCCCATCAAATAAAGGAACAAATCCACGGCGCTCGACGCATCTGCGCCATAACCATCCGCGCCGATTTCGTCGGCATACATCTGGCTGATGGGCGCGCCGCCGATGGCGAACTTGATATGGTTGAGGCCGCGCTCTTTAAAGCCGTCAATCACGACCTTCATGTAAATCATCGTCGTGGTCAGCAACGCGCTCATGCCGATGATTTGCGGCTTGTGCAGTTCGGTGGCGGCAAGAAATTTCTCGATGCTTTGGTCCACCCCGAGGTCATGGACTTCAAAACCCGCGCCCTCGGCCATCATACAGACGAGGTTTTTCCCAATGTCATGCAAATCGCCGCGGACGGTTCCCATGAGAACAACTCCGGACGGTTGCACGGTGGAGTCTTTTGCGGTCAGCAACGGTTTCAACACGGTCATGCCGGCTTTCATGGCGCGGGCGGCAATCAGCACTTCGGGCACGTAGAGAATGTTGCGTTTGAAGTCCTCGCCCACGACGCTCATGCCGGCGATCAATCCCTCGGTCAAAACTTCCTGAACGTTCCGGCCTTCAGCCAGAGCGTCTTTGGTCATCTGTTCGACCTCCTTGGCCTTGCCTTCGTACAGGCACTGGTTCATTAACGCGTAGTCTGGCATCTGGTCTTTCTCTTTCGAAAAATCCTGAAAATTACCGCTTGGCATTGAATTCCGCCAACGCTTCCAGCATGGCGAGGATGTTCTGTTTGGGCATTCCGGGACTGGTGCCGCCGCCGACGGACAGAATCATGCCCCGGTCGCCGCCTTTTTCAAGAACATCCAGCGTCGCTTTGCGCACTTCCTCCGGCGTGCCGCGGACGCCGACTTCGAGCGGATTCACATTCCCCATCAGGCACATGCGGTCACCCACGCGCTCCTTCACCTCGGCGATGTCCGTTTGTTTTCCCCAGTTCAAGACGTTGAACCCGCAATCCGGCAGATGATCCAGACAGGCTTGGATTTCCGCATCGTTGTGGTAGATTTTCACCCAATCACTTGGGAAGGCGTCGCAAATGCGTTTCAGGTAAGGGTGACAAAATTCCTGGTAATGCTCTTCGTTTACGAAACCGACGATGTCATCCAGAACAAAAATGCCTTCCACCGTATTGCCCAGGGCCTTGTGCTGGGCTTTCAACCAGTCAATGACCAGCCGCGTGCATAAATCGAGCAGTTTGTGCGACCACTCCGGCTTTTCCACAAGATCTATCATCAGATTGGTCGTGCCGCGCACAAAACCCGCCGTACACATCGGTCCACGCGACGTAACCAGTGGCAGAATTTCTCCGGTGTCAAGGATGCGTTGCTTCTGCATGCGGATGCGATGCAGTGTCATCGCCATGAAGGCGTCGTTCTCCACTTCGTATTCCGGGAATTCTTCAATATCTTCGATGTGATAAAGCGTGTGATATTCGCTGGGCGTGTTGTCCTGCCAGAATTTGATCTTGCATCCCAACGCCGATGGTTCCGCCGCCATGCCATATTCCATCCACCAGGAAGGAACCCAGATGATGTCAGGGAACTCCTTGTGAATTTTTAGATGCGATTGAAACCACAATTCAGGATCGAGATAAAAATCCATGTGTTTGAGACCGAGATACCCGGGTATCCATGGACTGTCCACGATCATGGCCATCGGCACTTTGTCCAATTTTTCCAGCCGTGCGGCTTGCTTGAATGTTTGCCACTGTTCTGGCCTCATACTTTTTTTACTTTAGCGGGTTGCTTGAACGCCTGCCTTGTTTTATCCGGGACAGGAATAGAACCACTATATCACTATAAACCCATTATAAAATGGCTCTTTTTTAAAAAAAATCCTCCGATTAATTAACGGTTCCCGGCAATTGCTCAAGAAAAAACGCTTGCGCGTTGCCACCGGACCACCGGCATCCCGATAAATTCGCACCGGATGCCGGCGGGCCTCGTCTTGGTCGGGTGCGAGTTGACTCACGGCTAAATGTTACCGGAGGCTGAAGCCGTTAGGGCTTCGTTGCCTCACGATCGAGGTTACCGAGAAGAGTAAAGAAGTTCTTGAGTTTTCTTTCAATGCCTTTCTTCAACTCGAAGGGGTCCAGGCGTATATGTTCCTCGCGCAGCCTGAGCTTTGTAGCTTCCTCCACCTCGGGGCTCTCCAGCAGTCGTTGATAGGGCGTCTGTGGCTTTTGCTCATAGATTCGGACCGTCTTGCTTCCGCGTTTGTCTCGCTTCAACCACTTGAAGGTGGGTTTGAAGTGATTGGTGAACGGACTCCAATCATGGGTGTAGATCTCGTTCATCAATGCCACCAGTTCGGGATGTTCGAAGCGCTCATGGCCGAAAAGCTGGCGCACATGCGTCCAGTTCTTCTGTTCACAGTGCGCGTTATCGTTCTTGCGGAAGGCGCGGCTGCGTGTCCAAGGCAACTTTATTGGCCGAGCCTTCAGATATTCGTGCAGCGCCCAGTTCAGGAACTCACCGCCGTTGTCAGTGTGGAAGTTCTTCATCTGGAAAGGCACCCTGGCTTCCAGTTCCTTCAATTGGCCCAGCACGGCATGGCCGCTTTTGTTCCAGACGGCACGGTTTTCCGTCCAACCGCTGAAAAGCTCGGTAAACGTGAGGGAATTGACGTAATCGCCTGCCGTCGTGTCTCCGCAGTGAGCCACGGTGTCAGACTCGACCGAACCGGGTTTGTTGGTGTCGGGCGGGCCGCCGCGCGTGGGCACCTGCCGGCGCAACAGAGTGCCGGGTTGTATCGTGCAAAGCCCCTTGCGCGGATGGCGCACACGGGCCGGTTGGAGCAAGCGGTCAATCTGCGCCGGACTCACCGCCAACAGTTTTTTCTTAAGGGCTTCGGGCCGTGGTGCCCCGCGCCGCTCGTGATGCGCCAGCCATTCGGGCAGCGCGGCCTTGAGCAGCTTGCTGCACAACTGATCACTGGCCCGCCACACTTCCTTGAGCACCGGCAAGAGCACGACCGGGTCATAGATGATTTTCGGACCGGATCGTTTGCGCTCGGATCCGCCCAAGGGACGCAGCAGCAAGCGCAACGCCGCTTTGCGGTGATAACCACAGTTCAGGCAAAACTCATCCAGGATGCGGCTCTTATGCGGACGCCCCGCACGCTGATACCGCCCGTGGATTTTCGCCAGATACTCCCTTTGGGCTGATAAACTCATATTCAAGGCTTCGGTAACCATGAATATGAGTCAACGTATCGGCAGACCACTCGTCCACCTCCCAGTCCCGGTAACATTTAATGTGAGTCAACTCGGGGGGTGTGGGAAGCCGAAATGCCCTATTGACTTCATTCGTGCGTCTGATAAATTATGCGCTCCTTTTCGGTTTGAATGAAAACACATTTGCCCAAAGTAAATCTGGACGAGCGGAAATGGCACGTCATTGACGCCGACGGCGCCGTGCTCGGCCGGCTGGCTGCGCAGGTGGCCGACGTGCTGCGCGGCAAGAACAAGCCCGTCTATACGCCCCATCTCGATGCCGGTGACTTTGTCATCGTCATCAATGCCGAGAAAATCCGCGTCACCGGCAAAAAAGAGACCGCCAAGGAATACATGACCTATTCCGGCTGGAAAGGCGGCGAGAAATACCGGACCGTTGAACAAATCCGCGCGAAGCATCCGGAAAAACTCATTACGCACGCGGTCAAGGGCATGATTCCGAAAAACCGGCTGGGCGACCAGTTGTTGACCAAGCTGAAGGTGTTCAAAGGCCCGAAACATCCGCACGCCGCGCAAAAGCCGGAACCGCTCAAAGCGGCGGCCTGATTTTCCCTCAACCACCAACGTTCAACCTCAACTGACAGATGGCAGCGGAAACCAAAATCGAATTTCTCGGCACCGGACGGCGCAAGACCGCCATCGCCCGCGTCCGGCTCGCGTCCGGCAACGGCAAAATCACCGTGAACGGCCGGGCGTTTGAAAATTATTTCCCGCTCGAAACGCTGCGCTCGACGGTGTCGCAACCGTTGACGCTCACCGGCATGGCGGAAAAATTCGACGCGCGCATCAATGTTACCGGCGGCGGCCCGAACGGACAGGCCGGCGCGGTGCGGCATGGGATTGCCCGGGCGCTGATTCGGGCCGATGCCACGTTGCGTGGCGCGCTCAAGGCCGAGGGCCTGCTCACGCGCGATTCGCGCATGAAAGAGCGCAAGAAATACGGCCAGCCGGGCGCGCGCAAACGGTTCCAATACTCGAAACGTTAATCGCGCTGGAAATTTCCAGGCCCCGCTGGCAAAACCGGCGGGGCTTTTTTGTTTTGGGAGGGACGGCGTGTCGCCGTCCCCGAAAGAAAATTTGGGTCGCCGACATGGCGACCCTCCCGGTAAGATTTGAAATATGAAATCGAAGAAAGTGGCCATCATCGGCGCGTCCGGTTACTCCGGCGAGGAACTCATCCGGCTGTTGTTAAACCATCCTCACGCGGAGCTGGCGGCTGTGACCTCGCGCCAAAACGCCGGGCAGACGCTCGCGCAGGTCTTTCCGAAATTTGCCAGTCATCCCCTGTCAAAAACCCTGCGCTTTACCGAGCCAAAGGCCGAACGGCTGGCGAAACAGGCGGATGTGGTGTTTCTGGCGTTGCCGCACGGCGTCGCTGCCGAATACGCCGTGCCGCTGCTCGATGCCGGCTGTGTCGTGATTGACCTCAGCGCGGATTTCCGGCTCAAGAGCGCGGAAATCTACAAGGAATTTTACGCACACGACCATCCCGTGCCGGATTTGTTGAAAAAGTCCGTTTATGGTTTGCCGGAAATTTATCGCGAACAGATCAAAAAGGCCTTGCTCATCGCGTCGCCCGGCTGTTACCCGACCAGCATTTTGCTGCCGGCGATTCCGTTGCTGAAGGCGGGGTTGATCAAACCGGCCGGCATCATCGCCGACTCGTTGAGCGGCGTGAGCGGCGCGGGCCGCAAGGCCGAGGCGGATTATCTTTTTTGCGAATGCAACGAAAGCGTCCGGCCTTACAGCGTGCCCAAACACCGGCATTTGTCGGAAATCGAGGAACAGCTTTCGCTGGCAGCCGGCGCCGGGATCACCATCCAGTTCACACCGCATCTGATTCCGGTGAACCGCGGTATCTTGACGACGCTTTACCTCGCGCCGGCGGACAAATCCATTGACGCGGAGAAGATTTCCGCGTGTTACCGGAAAGCTTATGGCAACGAACCGTTCGTTCGCCTGCTCGACGGCAAAAATCTGCCCGACACCAAAAATGTCAACGGCACAAACGTCATCGAAATTGCCTGGCGGCTCGACCCGCGGACAGGCCGGCTCATCGTCATGAGTGCCGAGGACAATCTGGTCAAAGGCGCGAGCGGCCAGGCCGTTCAGAGCCTGAACCTCCTCTGCGATTTCCCGGAGACGGCGGGATTGGTCTGAGTTTGCAAGATGCCCAGACCTGTTTCACCAACTGCCAGGTGGAATGCGGCCGATTACGCCGCGAATTCCGTCGTGCAGCAAGCCTGGGCGCGCGAACTCATCGTCAGGCTCAACCTGCTGGGCGATGAGCATGTCCTCGATGTTGGCTGCGGCGATGGCAAGGTCAGCGCCGAAATCGCCCAAGCCGTGCCGCGCGGTTTCGTTGTCGGCGTTGACGCCTCGCCGCAAATGATCAAATTCGCGCGCGCCACTTTTCCACAGGCCCAAGCTCCCAATGTGGAATTTCGGGTCATGGACGCGCGCAATATCCGGTTCAGGCGAAAATTCGACCTCGTTTTTTCAAGCGCCGCCCTGCATTGGGTGGATGATCATCGGGCGTTTTTGCGCGGCGTGGCGGCGTGCCTGCGTTCCGGCGGACGGCTGGTGGTTTCGTGCGGCGGCAAGGGCAACGCCCAGGACGTGTTCGTCGCGTTGCGCCCGGAGATGCGGCTCAAACGCTGGCGCGAATTTTTCCGGAAGATGGAAAGGCCGTATTTCTTTCACAGCCCGGACAGCTACGAAAAATGGCTGCCACAGTTTGGGTTCAAATCACCGGAGGTGCAACTGTCGCCGAAAGATGCCATCTACGACGGGCGCAAAGACTTTGCGGCTTGGTTGCGCACGACCTGGCTGCCATACGTCCAGCGCGTGCCGGAAAATTTGCGCGAGGATTTCATCATGGCCGTCACGGACCGGTACCTCGCCAAACATCCGCCCGATGCGGATGGGCGCGTCCATGTTCGCATGGTGCGGCTCGAAATTTACGCGGAAAAAGTTTAACCACGAAATACACTAACCACACGAAAGGATGTAGTGTCGGCGTTGTGCGCCGATAAAGCAGTCGAGCCACAGGCGCTCGCCTCATCCGGGGCTTTGCCAAAAGCACCGGCTCGCCTATCATCCGCCCGATAATGAATGCCGCGTGGGTCATGCTTTCGGTCGCGACGCTGAGTGTGTTGCTGTCGTTTGGCTGCTCGACGACGCCCGGGCCCCGGTCGTTTCCGGCCCCGGCCGCGTTGCCGCCGTGCGACGCATTGCCGGATCCCCTCGTCATGCTCGACGGCCGCCGGGTAAACTCGCCCGGGCAGTGGTTCGACCAGCGCCGGCCGGAACTGATGGTCCTCTTCCAACATTACATGTACGGCACGCTGCCACCCAAGCCCGCGCGGATGCGGGCCGGGGTGACGGCCGAATACGGTGATTTTGCCGGCGGCAAGGCAACGCTCCGGCTGATCACGCTGGAAACCGGATCGAATGGCGCGCCGCAAATCAATTTGATGCTGGTGCTGCCGAATCATCGTCCGGGCCGGGTGCCGGTTTTTCTCGGGCTGAACTTTTGCGGCAACCAATCGCTGACGGCCGATCCGCGCGTGCCGCTGGCGCGCGGCTGGCTGACCGCGTTGTGCAAGGGGTGCTCGAACAACGTCGCCACGGAGGCGGCGCGATCGGCCGGTGCCGCTGACTGGCCGGGAGACGAATGGCCGGTCGCCGACATCGTTGAACGCGGGTACGGCCTCGCCACGTTCTGTAGTTGTGACATTGATTCCGACCGGCCCGACATCAGCGACGGCCTTTACCAATGGCTCGCCGGCGGCGACCCGGCGCGGAACCGGCCCGCGGATCGAGGCACCATCGCCGCGTGGGCCTGGGGCTTCCAGCGTTGCGTGGATTACTTGGAGTCGGATCCGGACGTGGACCCGCGCCACATTGCCGCGTTGGGCCATTCACGCAACGGCAAGGCGGCGCTGCTGGCGGCGGCGTTCGACGACCGCATTGCCCTTGCCGTGGTGCACCAGGCCGGGTGCGGCGGCAGCGCCCCCAGCCGCGGCAAGACTGGAGAGCAGCTCCGCGACATCAACCGCGTCTTCCCCCACTGGTTTAATGCAAAATTCAAACAGTTCAACGATTGCCCGGAACGGCTGCCCTTCGACCAGAATTGCCTGGTCGCCTTGTGCGCGCCGCGGGCGGTCCTGTTCTCCAACGGCCAGGCGGACCAGTGGGCAAATCCAGCCGGCCAGTTCGATGTGTTGCAAGCGGCCGCCCCGGTCTATCGCCTGCTCGGCGTTGACGGGTTGGCTGCGCAGCCCATGCCGGCGCCGGGCCAGCTTGTCGGAAACCGCCTCGGCTATTACATCCGGGCCGGGGGACATTCCATGACACCGGCTGACTGGAAGATCTTTATGGATTTTGCCGACCGCCAATGGGGCAAACCCGCCCGTTGAAACATCTTTTTCACACCGCACCAATCATGAAAAGAATATTCAAAGAAATCGCCGGTTCCATCGTCGCGCCGAAGGGCTTTCTCGCCGGCGGCGTGTTTTGCGACATTAAACGCCTCGGCACGGGTAAAGGCTCGGAAAAGGGACAAAAACGGGATCTCGCGCTGATTGTGTCCGAGGTCCCGGCGACCGTTGCCGGCATGTTCACGACCAATCAGGTCTGTGCCGCGCCGGTAAAAGTTTGTGTTGAGCGCGTCAAAAAGGGAATCGCCCAGGCCATTGTCGTTAATTCCGGCAATGCCAATGCCTGTACTAGCAAACAGGGCTTGAAAGATGCGCGCGAAATGACGCGCTTGGTGGCTGGCGCTGTAGCCGCGTTTATCAAAACGCGGAAAACTTTCGCTGCTCTCGCCGCCTGCCATCCGCATTCTCACGAATGCGGCTACGAATTACCCGCCGAACACGTTCTGGTCGGTTCTACCGGACGTATTGGTGTCACCTTGCCAATGGTTAACGTAAGGCGTGGCATCTCCGAGGCTGCAAAAGTCTTGGGTAATTCAAAAACACACGCTGACCAGGCGGTCGAAGCCATCATGACGAGCGACACGCGGCCCAAGCAGATTGCGGTCGAATTCAAGCTGGGCGGCAAAACCGTCCGCATCGGCGGCATATGTAAGGGCGCGGGCATGATTCAACCGGGCATGTCCGCCACCGGCGCAAGGCCGGCCGCGCTTCATGCCACGATGCTGTGCTTTATCACCACCGATGCGGCGATTGAAGCGAAAATTCTGCAGGCCGCATTGAGGGAAGCCGTCGCGCAGAGTTTCAATCGCATCACCGTGGACGGCGACATGAGTACCAACGACACCGTGCTCGTGCTGGCGAATGGCTTGGCGGGGAACAAAAACATTCAACATTCAACATTCAACATTCAACGCCGAATTTTTCAAGCGGCGCTGAATCACGTCTGCCTGGAACTGGCTAAAATGATTGTGCGCGACGGCGAAGGCGTTCATCGCGTCGTGACGGTGCGCGTGAACGGCGCGAAAAACTTTGCCGATGCCGATGCCGCGGCGCGGGCGGTGGCCAACAGTCCTCTCGTGAAAACAAGCTGGCACGGTGGCGACCCGAATTGGGGCCGCATCATTGACGCCGTCGGCTACAGCGCGGCAACCGTGGTGGAAGAGAAAGTGGACATTGGCTACAGCGCTCCGGGTGAGGAAAAAATTCTCTGGAGTCTGAAACGCGGCCAGCCGACGAAGGCGACATTTAAGCAACTCTGTGCGGCTGTGGCGCCGAAGGAATTTGACTTGCACATCAACCTGAATCTTGGCAAAGCCGGTGCCGTGATTTACGCCGCCGATTTGACGGAAGCCTACGTGGATTTCAACAAGGGCGACGTGGGCGATCCGGGTTCGCTCGGAGGATAATTGTTTTCAAACAGGATCGTATTCCAAAGCATAGTCGGAGGGATGAAAAACTGCCTTGCGGGGCTGCACGTCGGGATATTCTTTATGAAGAAATTCTTTCATCGTTTGAATTTCTTTTAACGAAGTCCGAACACCAAAATCCACACATTTTACCCATTCCCGTTTGAACGGAAAAAAATCCGCAGGCTCGCCAGTTTGAAGTTGCTTAGATACGCAAAATTGAGGAGACGTAATCAAACGATATTCCCGTTCATACTTCCAAGCTAAACTTTTTACTTTCAGCATTTCAATAAGTGCCTTCTTGACATGGTCACTCCCTAGGCCTTCTGTCAAATTAAGAACAATCCTTTCTTTCCGATAGTCAACTTGAACGACTTTGAATGGAAATGTTATGCCGTCTGGAAATTCAAATCCAATTCTGGCTCCTTTGTGTTTATCAGCATAGTGAGACCAAATTAGAATTTCATCTAACCGATCAACGGTTGATTCTGAAAAACACACGACACGAAGACTCCGGTCAGACATTGCCCCAACAAGTTTTTCTGCTTTGAGTTGCGAATAGCCGGATGCAAGATTTTTTACAAACGAGTCACGATTAGCTGCCACGAACCTCTTCAAATCTTTTTTTGTCTTAATTGCTGGATTGTATAATTGCGCCACGGCAAAAAACTGATCGGTCTTAATCCTCTGTTTCAAATGATGTTTAGCCTTCGCCACAGTCATCGTTCCGACCAACCGGTATAATAGTTCAAAAGGATCGTTCAGAGAACTGACAGTTGCCGCCTTGAGGAGATTGTCTTGCAAGGTTTCGAGAGCGTGCGAACCAAAATAGCGAAAGAGGAGCATATTTTGACTTACAATTAACTCCACAAATAACAAAAGCCGCCGGATTTCTCCAGCGGCTTTTATCTTTCAAGCAGACTTCAGTTCGCAGCGCGACCGCCGATGCCCTTGGTGCCTTTGGCGATGACCTTTTCCGATTGCTTGGGACGCAACGCGCGGGAAGCCGCGCCGGCGCGCCACATTTCGGAATTGTGGATTTCGCCCAGTTCCTTCGCCAACTGCGCCTGGTAGTTGCGCGCGCCGCAAGCCGAAAGCACCCGGGCGCATTCCTTGCCCGTCTTGACGCGCTCGTAAAGTTTCTTGAACACCGGCAGAGTGGCCGCTTTGAACTTCGGTTTCCAATCCAGCGCGCCGCGCTGGGCGGTGGCGGAACAATTGGAATACATCCAGTCCATGCCGTTTTCATCCACGAGCCGGATAAGGCTCTGCGTCAGTTCCTCGACGGTTTCGTTAAACGCTTCGCTCGGTGAATGGCCGTGGGCGCGGAGCACGTCGTATTGCGCTTCCATGATGCCGGCCAGGGCGCCCATCAACACGCCGCGTTCGCCGGTCAGGTCGCTGAATACTTCGTGCTGGAACGTGGTCGGGAACAGGTAACCCGGAGCCAATACCGATGCCGACGGCGAGGCAACGCTCTTCCGCGTGGCCGGTGGCGTCCTGCTCGATCGCGAAACTGGAATTGATGCCCGCACCGGTGAGAAAATTACGGCGCACGTTCAGGCCGGACCCTTTTGGGGCGACCATGATCACATCCACGTTCTTTGGCGGGATGACCCCGGTCAATTTCTTGTAGGTGATGGAAAAGCCGTGGGAGAAATACAGCGCATCGCCCGGCTTGAGGTTTTTTTTCACCACCGGCCAGATGGCGCGTTGGGCGGCGTCCGAAACGAGCATCTGGATGATGGTGCCCTTTTGCACGGCTTCCTCGATGTCGAACAAAGTCTTGCCGGGCTTCCAGCCGTCGGCAACGGCGCGGTCCCAATCGCGCTTGAACGACTTGGCCTGGCCGACGATGACCTTGAATCCATTGTCGCGCAGATTCAGTCCCTGCGCCGGGCCTTGCACGCCGTAGCCGATGATGGCGATGGTTTCGTTTTTGAGCACCTTGCGGGCGCGCGCCATCGGGAATTCCTTCCGCGTGATGACCTTTTCTTTCGTTCCGCCAAAATCAATCGTTGCCATAATTTCAGTCTTTCTCGTCAATGTGTTGGTTCAATGTCTTCAACCCGTGCAAATGAACTTTTAATCTTAAACATCAGTACCCGTCCGTCAAATGCAAACGGTATGTAAAATAGAACGCTGGGAGACGGAGAGGCCACGAAAACCGCCGTCTTGCGCAGTCACTTTGCCGTTTCTGACGTGGTGGCTTTGTCTTTGTGCTCCTTCAGCCCTGATTTGGATTGCGCCTGCAAAAGTTTAGAAACTGCATTGTCGAGTTCTGAATGGCTTCTCATTGCTTGAACGAGCCGTTCGGAAAATTCAGTCAATACGACTCTGATGCTAACAGCCAAATCAAGGCATTCTTGATCCGATTGCGCATGTAATCCTTCACTCAATGCGCTGTGTAAGAGCAAAAGCGGATTATGACCATCAAGCCGGAGAATTTCTGGAATGCCATCTCTTATAATGTCAACCGCTCTGCTAAATTGTATTTCGGTCTTTGCTTCGTTAAGTTTCTCAACGAGGGCAGGAGGCGCTTTGATACGATTACAGACGCGAATGATTTCGTCGATTAAACGGCCCTTTTGATTTTCAACCACTCTTCGGTAATAAGCAAACGCAGCAATTCCCATCCCTTGAGATTCGGCACGGCGTCCCTTCATAAAAATTTCCTGGTCTTCTCCGAGTAACTTAATCATTTTAGTCGGAACGCGAGGGCCGAAGGGTGGCCACTCGCCGAACTTAATCGCTTTTCCGTGAGGACCGTTTTTCGCTGCCCAAATTGTGACAGCATATGCTTTGTGAGAGTCGCCACAATTTCGGCAAGAATAATTAAGAAATAATTGAATCCACTTTTCTTGATCCTCTGCCCTTAATTGTGGGGTTGATGATCTGGTGTCAAAGAATCGTTCTCCATTGCAGGTGTCTGCTTCGCAAAAAAGATTCAGAGCCGGCCTTTGGATAATATAAGGAAGTGTCCCATCTGTCAGGTTGGCAATTTCGGTTTCCTGATTTGGGGGTTGAGATTCTAAAAAGAGTTTCCAGTCCATTTCCACTTCAATGAATTATTTCCGGGGCAGCGCGACCTTGCCCGTGCGCGTGATTTCGGACACACCGAACGAATCCATCAGGCCGATGAATTTCTCCACCTTGCTTTCGGCGCCGGTGATTTCGATGGTGAGCGTTTTTGGCTGCACATCCACGATTTTGGCGCGGAAAATGTCCGTAATCTGCATCACCTCGGCGCGCGATTTGGAGTCCACGGCCACTTTCACCAGCACCAGTTCGCGGTCCACGAATTCGCCCTCGTGGAAATCCTGCACCTTGATGACGTCCGGCAATTTGTTGAGCTGTTTGACGATTTGCTCCAGCGTGGCCTCGTCGCCGTGGGTGACGATGGTCATGCGCGAGGTCGTCGGGTCCTGCGTCGGGCCGACGTTGAGCGTGTCAATGTTGTAGCCGCGGCCGCTGAACAGGCCGGCCACGCGCGTGAGCACGCCGAACTTGTTCTCCACCAGAATTGAAATGGTATGTCGCATAAAACCGTTTGGAAACGGAAGCACAGGCTAACAAGCCGAACGAATGTGGTCAATTTGCAAATTCAATTGCGTTACATCCTCATTCTGCCGATGTGGTTTTGTTCAATGCCTGCAAATCGGTGATTAATCGATTCCAATTCCAATCTTTACCCGGCTCGTATCGAATATTTTTTTGGCCACCGCTATGCCAGAACAAAGTGTAGGCTGGCGAACCAAGGTTGCCTTCATGAACTGCCCAGCGGAAATTGCGGCGTTCGGCAATTGTGACATAAGCACAGTAGATTTTGGGATTGCTCTGTTTGATGAGCGAGAAACATCGCTTGGTATTTTCAATTGTTGCTTCGCCAAACGAGCCGGTATTCTTAATCTCGAAGGCCGCGAATACATCTTCAGGCTGATAGAGCAAGCCATGTTCTGGCGCAGCGTCGGATTTGACGATGAGAAAATCAATTTCAACCGGAACACCTTTAATAAAAACATCCCGGCTGGAAGTATTGATCCCATTCTGTCGAAGGGCGAGCCGGATAATTTCGACCGAAACAGCACCTGAATACTTTGAACAATTTTTGCCGGAATTGGCTTTTGCAAAATTTGCTTTCGCTTTCAGAACCAAATCCAGCAACTCATGTTCATTCATTTGCATGGAAGAAAATAGTCCCAAAAAATGGATTATGCTTTTTTCCCTCCGCCACCGTTGTCAATGGGCCGTGGCCGGGGCAAATCAACGTCTCCGCCGGCGGCGCGCAGTCGTTCATACAGGAATCCAGATGACGGGGAGTTTCTCATCGCGGTTGCGGCGATACCAGTTGAAATGGCTGTCGTCGGTGATGATTTTGAACGACGGAAACAATTCGCTGGCGCGCACGAGGGTGGCGTCCGCAAAGTCCATTTCCGGCGCGTATTTTTCCAGCAGCGCGGCCAGCGCGGATTTTTCCTCCTCCACGTCCAGCGCAAAACGGTAGTCGCCAATGATTTTGGCGACGATTTTGAAGTCCCCGATCAAATGACTTGCTTCGGCGAATGCCGCCGTCGTCGTCCATAAACGGTCGTGGTATTGCTTGAAGAAATTCTGCGCCCACGCGCGGCGTTTGGGCGTTTTGGCGAACGGACTGACGATAAAACTGGTGTCAGCGAGAAACATGACGGCGGGCGATGGCGGCGCGGATTTGCCCGCGCTCGGTTTTGCCGGGCAATTCCGGCACAGTAAATCCTTCGCGGCTCAATTCAAGGCTGGCGGAGGACGAGGCGGCTTCCGCCCGCGAAGCGGCATCTGTGACGATTTGTTGCAGGAAGGCATAAGGCGAAAGGCCGCGCTGCCGTGCCGCCTTTTGAAATTTGGCCGCCACTTTCTGCTCCACCCGGGTTTGCAAAAGCATTGTCATACACAAAGTGTAATCTTCGTATCAAGAATGTCAACAACCACAAACCAAAAACGGGATTGTGTTCTTTTCCCTTTGCTACGGCCGCCAACGGACCGCGGTCATGGCAAATCAAGGTTTCCTGCGGCGGATGTTCGTCCCGATACATCCGAATTGAGATGCCGAGGAATCGGCTGATTTCAGGCATGGACGGGTTGCGGTTTTTGATCCGACAACGCTTCCGGTTTTTGGCCGGTCACTTGCAGCCAGAGCGAATCGGGACAGAAATCAAGCTGGTCGTTCCAGAGCAGTTCACCGCAATCGCCGATACGCGCTTTGCAAAAATTCTCGTAGCTGTTCCACGAGGCATAAATACCCGTGCGCGGTTTTTTGGAAAAATCCACCTCGCCCTCAACGCCATCGTTGAAGCGCAACCAGACGCGGTAATTATCCAGAACCTTTAATGCGGTGATTTTTTTCATCACAATTCCATCCTACAACAATGCAGGGGCGCATTCAACTCAAAATCCACAACCGAACTCGCGAATTTAAAAGATAAATCGTGGTTTTTTCTTCCGCGACCGTCGTCAACGGATTGAGCCATGCGGAAGGCGATGGTTTCGTTTGCGGGAAACCGATTAAAAATACGCGTCCACCACCCGCGTCAGGCGCTCGTTCACAAAGATCGTGTTGTGGTGGCCAAACAGCGGTTTGCGCCGTTTCTCAATCCGTACGTCCGATTTCTCCGCGCCATCAATTACGAAGTGGTAAACCTCATGGACCGGTTCGTTGAAAATGCGTGTGGATTGTAAAATCGGCCGGTCGTCCACGCGGATGACCAGGGTGCCGCGAAGCTGGTTGAAGTTGAATTCGACGAGGTGTTTGTCTGTGTTGCCAATCTCCAAAGTGAATCTCATAAGTCGTGGGCTTGTGCCCGGTTTTCACAAGGCGCAATCCTTGTGCCACCTGTACGGCGAGTCTCATTCGCAATGCCCGCCGCCAGCAGGCAGGAAGCGATATGCTTTGGCAATTGTTGCCCGCTGGCAAATTCGGGTTGTGACTGGAGAAAAACCGCGGCTTTAACTTTAATCGTAGGCTGAAGATTGCGAAATGTGTCCCGATGGTCACCTGGCAGTGTCCAATTTTTGCTTTGCCAATCGAACCATCGGTAAATCAAAAGAACGGATTGTGTTCCTTTTCTTCCGCGACCGTCGTCAACGGGCCGTGGCCGGGACAAATCAGCGTTTCCGGCGGCAGCGATAAAATCTGTTCGCGCACTTTTTGCCGCGCCAAATCCCATGACTGGTTGCCCCGTCCAATCGAGCCGGCGAAAATCGCGTCGCCCACGATGGCCACGTGCGGTGCGTCCTCCTGCCAGTTGCCGACGATGTAGGTCACGCCGTCCTCCGCGTGGCCGGGCGTTTCGCGATGCGTGATGCGCAGCCCGCCAAGATGGACGATTTCGCTTGGTTTGTTGCGCTGGTCCACCGGCGCGTTTTTGGAACCGCTGTGCAACCGCACTTTCGGCCACGCCTCGCGGATTTTTGGCAGCGCTTCCACGTGATCATAGTGCGAGTGCGTGATAAAAATGTGCCGCAGCACGAGCTGGTTTTCGGCGATGCAATCCAGAATCGGTTTCGCGTCAAAGCCGGTGTCAAACAGCGCTGCGTCGCGCGTGACTTCATCCCAAACCAGATAACAATTCACAGCCATGCCGTCGCCGGCGGTGGTGAACACGCGCAATTCACGCCAGACGCTCAAATCCTTTTCCGCCGGCAGCCAGCCATGGGCAAGGCCTTCCAGTTTGGCCGGATTTAAACCGACCAGCCGGGCGAGCGCGGCAACGTCGGGTCGTTTGCCAGTTTGTCCGCTTTCTTCGAGTCCGGAAAGTTCGGCTTCGGAAATTCCTGCGGCCTTGGCCGCGGCAGCCGTCGAAACGTTGCTCATCGCGCGCGCCTTGCGGATGATGTCGCCCAGATGGTCTTCGAGATTCACACCGGAACGGTAAGGGGCAAAGTTCGCCACCGCAAGCATCGGACTTGAGTTGCCGCGGATGGTATGCTAAAAAATCGGGGGCGACGGAAACTATGTTTTTCTCAAAGGCCAATAAGGAGCGCGAACGCTATTACCTGCTGCCAGGCCAGGGCGGCCCGGCGGCGCGCCGCAAACAAAAAAGGTTTTTAAAATGGTCAATCGTGGCGTGCCTGATTTTCTCCGCGCTCATGGCGTTGGTCATGTATTGGTTCAATCGCACGCGGCCGTTTTGATGCAGCGGCGGGGCTTGACCCGCCGGAGTCAGTTGTTAGTATTCGCATCGAATTTGATGAATGGGTCCCGATTGATCTCAATTTGGGCGGCGGCATTTTGCCTGAGCCTGCCCTTGCGCGCGGAACTGGCCGACGGGGTCAAGGCCATCGTGAACAACACGGTCATCACCTACGAGCAGGTCGAGGAATTTACTGTGCCGGCGATGGACGCATTGCGCCGGCAATACGCCGCACAGCCGGAGATCTTTCAGCAAAAACTCGCCGAGGCGCTCGACAACAGTCTGGAGATATTGGTGGAGCGCCAGTTGATCCTGCACGAATTCGAGGCCAAATATACCAAGCTGCCGGACAGCGTTGTGGATGAACTGGTGCAGGACCGGATCCGCGAGCAGTTCGGCGACCGCGTGACGGCGATGAAATCATTGCAGGCACAGGGCATGACGTACGAACAATTCCGCCAGGACATCCGCGATCAATTCATCGAATCGCAACTGCGCAACATGAATGTCTCGCGTGAAATCGTCATCTCGCCCTACAAAGTGGAGACCTACTACCTGGCCCACCAGGACGATTTCAAGATTGAGGACGAAATCAAATTGCGCATGATCGTGCTCAACAAAAGTTCCGACGACGACACCAACACGCCCGCTTTGGCCCACGAAATCCTGTCCCAAATCAAGGACGGCGCGAGTTTTCAGCAAATGGCCTCCGTTTATTCGCAAGGCTCGCAACGAAAACAGGGCGGCGACTGGGACTGGGTCGAACGCTCCGTGCTCCGCAAGGAACTCGCCGATGTCGCCTTCGCGCTCAAGCCCGGCCAGGTCAGTGACGTGATTGACACGCCCGGCGCGTGCTACCTCATGCTGGTCGAACAAGCCCGCCCCGCCCATGTCCGGCCGCTCAGCGATATCCGCGACGACATTGAAAAAACCCTTCGCACCCAGGAACAGGCCCGTGTTCAAAAACAATGGATTGACGCGTTGAAGAAAAAAACGTTCATCCGCTATTTCTGATTTCACCGCGAGCTGAGGCGCGTTGCCCGTCAACTCTCAACCAACAACTCTCAACCAAAATGACCGGCTGGCTTGGCGTTTCACTGGGTGACGTGACCGGCATCGGCCCCGAAGTCACCCTTAAAGCCATCGCCGCCGAAGCTGCGGAAGACAACGCGAAATATCTGCTCGTCGGCGATGCGGATGGCGCGAACCGTCTCAACCAAAAATTGAGCTTGGGTCTGCCGCTGAAAAATTTTTCCGGTTACGGCGACTCCGGCCGGTTCTTTGTCACCAATCCACTGGCGGAGCCATTGCCGGAAAATCTGACTGTGGGTTCGCCTGCGGCCGCGAACGCCGCCGTCACGTCTTTGCGGGACGGCGCCGAACGCTGCCTGCGCCGTGAATTGGATGCGCTTGTCACCGCGCCCGTCAACAAGGAGGCGATCATCCGCGCAGGACACAAATTTGTCGGCCAGACGGAATTTCTCTCCGGGCTCGCCAACACCAAACGCACGGCCATGATGCTGCTCGGCCAGGACGAAAAAAATCGCTGGCTCCGCGTCGCCCTGGCCACCATTCACATTTCCCTCAAATCGGTTTCCGAAAAGCTGACGGTGGAAAAAATCGCGCTGGCCATCGAATTGGCCGCCCAGGCGTGCCGCGATTTGCAGTTGCCCCGCGCGCGTGTCGCCGTTTGCGGCTTGAACCCGCACGCGGGCGAAGGCGGCGAATTCGGCGACGAGGAAATCAAAACCATCGCGCCAACGGTCCTCGCCGCGCAAAAACGCGGACTGGATGTCGTCGGTCCTTTGAGCGGCGACACGGTTTTTCATTACGCCTTGCGCGGGGATTTTGACGCGGTCGTGGCGATGTATCACGATCAGGGACTGGCGCCGTTGAAAGCCATTGCGTTCGATACCGGCGTGAACTGGACGCTGGGGCTGCCGTTCATCCGCACCTCGCCGGACCATGGAACGGCTTACGACATTGCCGGAAGAGGAATCGCCAATCCCTCGAGCATGATTGCCGCCATCCGGCTGGCGAAACAACTGGCTAAAAACAAAAAATAAATTCCCCTCACCCGTCCTGGCGGACACCCTCTCCCCGCCCGGCGGAGAGGGCCAGGGCGAGGGGCTTGATTCGAATTTTAACCAATCAACTCCTGGATCTTTGATTTGATGTCACCGCCGCGCATCAATGATTCGCCGACCAAAATGGCGTTGGCGCCGCATTGCTTCAAACGTTCCACGTCCGCGCGCGTGTGAATGCCGCTTTCGGCGATGAGGAGTGACGAGTGACGGGTGGCGGGTGACGAGAATAGCTTACCCGCGATTTTTTCGGTTGTGGCCAGGTCAACTTTGAATGTCTTCAAATCGCGGTTGTTCACGCCGATAAGGGTCGCGCCAATTTTCATCGCGCGTTCCAATTCCGGTTCATCATGAACCTCCACCAGCGCCGCCAGACCGGCCTCGGTGGCCAGCGAATGGAATTTTTTCAATTGGTCGTCGGTCAAGATCGCGACGATGAGCAGGATGGCGTCCGCGCCCCATTCGATGGCTTCGAGGATTTGCCGCTCGTCAATGATGAAGTCTTTTCGCAGCAGCGGCAATTTCACCGCTGTGCGAATCTGACGGAGATACTCGAGCGAGCCTTGAAAGAATTTCTCGTCGGTCAAGACCGACAGGCAACTTGCACCCGCCGCTTCGTATGCCTTCGCGATGCGGACTGGATCGAAGTTCTGGCAAATCACGCCCGCCGAAGGCGAGGCCTTTTTGACTTCGGCAATCAGCGCGATGGAATGTAGCACAGGCGTCTCGCCTGTCGGGTTAGAGGAAAAGCAAGCCGCCGGGACGGCTACGCTACATCGCCGCGGATTTTTCAGCGCGGCAATGAAATCGCGTTGTTCGCCGCGTTCGAGCAGGGCGTCGCGCAAATCGCCGGCGGCAATGAGCCGCGCCGGCAATTGCGTGATCTCGCGTTTCTTCTGCTCAACGATTTTGTCGAGGATCGTCATTTTTTTTGCCGAGTCTGATCAATACAATCATTCCAAATGTGTCGTTCTTCCAACCATCTTTCTGAGCTTCGGCTTTTGATTTTTCAAAGCTCTGCGATGAAAGGCAAATTCCTGCAAACGCATCAAATTCTATTCCCGATTCGACGAGATTAAATATCTGCTTTGGAGCATTTGAAACATCTTGTTCATTGTATTGTCGAAGCGAAATGAAAGCGATTCCTGCGGGACAACCTACATGTTTTGGAACGCTCGAAGCATCTTCCACAGCGATGCGGAGAATGTCTTCAATTTTTTGTTTAATGTTTGGTAGAAGTTCTTTAGCAAATTCTATTGACTCATATTTGGCTTCAATTGCGTAGTCCGACTGATTAGGCGGTGAATTGAAACGTAGCCACAAATCGTTTCGCCCATAACCTTCCCCTTCCTCACGGCTCTTTTTTGTCCGCCATTCCTCAAGGGTCACCGCGCCAACAAGTGTCGCAGCCGCAGCAAGCAAACCAATGCAGGGTCTTTCACTATAAAGCCAAGGATTTTCTGGTGGAACCCTTTCACAATAGCGCTGTTGAACATTCAGCCATTCATCCAGTAATTGTTTGAACTCTGGAAGTTTTGAACTATCAACGGCGACTTTGGTTTGAAATTCCATAATATATCTGCATTTCATGCGGCCCTAAATTATTCCTCCTCATCCTTCACGCCTTGCATCCGCTTGGTCGGGCAGCCGGCGCGGAGCCAGCCGTTCACGAATCGATCCAAATCGCCGTCCATCACTGCCTGTACATTGCTCGTTTCGATGCCGGTGCGCAAATCCTTCACCATGCGATACGGCTGGAACACGTAGCTGCGAATCTGGTTGCCCCACGAAATGCTGCCTTTCTCGCCGTAAAACCGCTCCATCTCGGCCTTCGCCGCGTCCTGCCGCTGGGCATAAATCCGCGAGAGCAACAGCTTCATCGCCGTGGCACGGTTCTGGTGCTGCGACCGCTGGGTTTGCGACGCGACGACCAACCCGGTCGGAATGTGCGTGATGCGCACGGCGGTCTCGACCTTGTTCACGTTCTGGCCGCCCTTGCCGCCGGAACGGAACGTGTCCACTTCAAATTCGTTTGGTGGGATGATGAGTTCGGAATCATTTTCCTCGATTTCCGCAATCACATCCACGCTGGCGAAGCTGGTGTGACGCCGCTTGTTGGAATCAAACGGCGAGATGCGTACGAGCCGGTGGACGCCGCGTTCGGCCTTGGCAAAACCGTACGCATTTTCGCCCTGAAGCAGCATAGTGACGCTCTTGAGGCCCGCGCCTTCGCCGGGCAATGCGTCGGTGACTTCGACCTCCCAGCCGCGCGATTCGGCCCAGCGCTGATACATGCGCGACAGCATTTCCGCCCAATCCTGCGCCTCGGTGCCGCCGGCGCCGGCGTTGATGCTGAAGATGCAATTCTTCCGATCATGCGGGCCGCTGAGAAAAACCTTCAGCTCCAGCGCGTCGAGGTCCTTGAAAAATTTCGCGACGTCGCGTTCCAATTCCTGCTGGACTTTCGCTTGTGCTTCGGGCGGCTCGGCCTCGCCGAGTTCGAGCATCACGCGGAAATCCTCCAGATGTTTTTCCGCCAGGAGCAGCGGCTCGATTTTGTTGCGGAGGGAATTGGCCTCGTCAATCAGCGTCTGCGCCTTTTCGCGGTTGTTCCAGAAATTGTCGGCGGCCATCAGCGAATTGAGTTCGCCGAGGCGCTTCTGCGCGGCGGGCACGTCAAAGAAACCTCCGCAGGTGCGCGAGTTTCTCCGATGCCGTCGTAATTTCCGTTTTGACCGTTTCGAACATGGGGCGGAAAATAGCGGAAGCTGACACGAATGACACTAATTTTCACAAATCAAAATGTAGGAGCCGACGTGAGGAGGCTCATTCTTAGTCGGAAACCGGGAGGAGTCCAAAATATTTGAGACTCGTTACCTCGTCTCCTACGGTAAAAAAGTACGAAACTCCAAACGCGCCCTACCATCACGGAATCGCCAAACGGTTCGTGGCGAGGCCGGTTTGGTGAAACAATTGGCACAGATTGGATGAGGTCGTTTGCTTAACGCTGCCATCGTCGAAAAGGATGTTACCGACAAATCTGTCTCGCGCTGCCGTCCAGAAATGTGAATTTGGCGAAACATGGCGTCTAGAATTCCAAACGATGGGAATATTTGTCGAAATTTGCAGCAGACCGGATTTTACCGCAACGCCCTCGATGGCAAAGTTATCATCACCGGCGAGGAAGGCTCGGGGATGATTAGTGTCCGCAGCCACGCCGACAAAATAGCTGATGTGTGAGTTGTCGAAGCCTGAAGAATAATTGGTCGCCCAGACCCGGGACTTATCCTCCGGGCAAAGCAGTATTTTGGGTGTACTTAACTCATTGGACATCACTTGAAAACAGGCGGCGACATTTCCGGTTGCAACCAACTCCATTGTTCCGCCATTCGTCACCGAAACCTCCATTGGGAATTTGCCGTTGTAATCGTCAGCCCAAACCAGGAATGAAATGTCGATTTGCCGGAGATTATTGTAGCAATTAGTTTTTTGAGCTTTTCCCATTGCTGCAAAAAATGCAGGCAGCAGCAATGCCGAAAGAACAGCCAGTATCGCAATCACTATCAACACCTCAATGATCGTCAGCGCCTGATTTCTTTGATTTGAACGGCGCGGTTTCATGATGCGAAACCGGACTTTTTTACTTGTGGTTGCCGCCGGTAAGCGTGATCGCGTAAATGATAAGACCGATGATAAGCAAAGCGGCAACGATGCCGATGATGAGAAAGATGTGGTTGACCTTGTCGGACTTTTTTGAAAATTCCTTGTTGGTGTCGAAACCCGACGGGCGTCCACCGCCCGATTCCAATTCGCCCAAACTCACGCCCCGCGGCATGACCATTGTGCTTTCCGAAGCCTTTTTGGCGGACGCACCAGACGGCGCCGGCGCGGGAGCGGGCACGGATGCCGGAGTTCCCGCGGTGGACGGCGCCCCGGCGGTATCGAGGCGCAGCTCCACGTTGCCCAGGCGCAAGGTCTGGCCGGGTTTCAAAACGCTTTCGGCAATCTTCTGGTTGTTGATGTACGTGCCGTTGGTGGAATCGAGGTCTTTGATCACGACGTTGTTGTCGCGCAAAAGCACCTCACAATGATGGCTGGAGACGGACGGCTCGGCGATTTGAAACGTGTTATCCTCCACCCGTCCGATGGTGGTGCGATCCGCTTTCAACTCATGCGCCCGGTCGGTCATGCCCTGAGTCAGGATAACAAGTTTGGCCATAAATTACGGTGAACCGATTATGACGGCTGCCCGTTTCAAGTCAAACGGAAATCTCATTATCTGGTCATCAACCCCGCCGTTCAATCAAGGCGCGGAATTCGGCGAACAGCGGTATCGAATCATGCGGCCCGGGCGAGGCTTCAGGATGATATTGCACGCAGAAAACCGGTTTGGTCTTGTGCCGCAAACCTTCGACGGTCTGGTCGTTGAGATTGATGCGATTCACGGCCACGTCCGGCGGCAGGCTGGCCGGGTCCACGGCGAATCCATGGTTCTGGGCCGTGATTTCCACCCGACCGGTCTCGAAATCCTTCACCGGCTGGTTCGCGCCGCGATGGCCGAATTTCAATTTGAAGGTTTTGCCTCCGAACGCTTGGCCGAGAATCTGGTGGCCGAGGCAAATCCCGAAAATCGGAATGCCAGTATCCACGAGCGTTTTCACTTCGCGCACAATGTAATCGAGCGCCGCCGGGTCGCCGGGGCCGTTGGACAGAAAAATGCCAGCCGGTTTGTGCTTGAGCACGTCGGCGGCAGACGCCGTCGCCGGCAAAACCTGCACGCTGAAGCCGTGCTGACGCAGCCGGCGCAGAATGTTGTATTTCAGTCCGTAATCCAGGGCGACAATGGGAATGTCCGCCGGCGGCAGCGGCTTGCGATTTTGCCGGGCGTCAGCCGTCGCTTCGCCGCGCACCAGGTCGAACGCCCCGCTTTGCTCGTCCTTTTCATCCCAGTGGAACGCTTTCTTGTGCGTGACTTCCTTGACGTAATCCACACCCAGGAAGACGAATTCCTTCGCCCGCCGCACGGCCTCCTCGTCCGGGATGTTTTCCGTGGAAATAAATCCGTTCATCGCGCCGCGCACGCGGAGTTTTTTGGTCAACGCCCGCGTGTCAAGGCCTTGAATGCCCGGAACGCCGTTTTTCTCCAGGTATTCAGCGAGCGAAAAATCCGCGCGCCAGTTGCTGACGACCGGCGAGAGTTCGCGGACGACAAAGCCGGCGACATGCGGCTGCCACGATTCCACATCCACGGCGTTGACCCCGTAATTGCCGATGAGCGGATAGGTCATCGTGACGATCTGGCCTTTGTAGGAGGGGTCGGTGAGGATTTCCTGGTAGCCGGTCATCGAAGTATTGAAGCAGACCTCGCCGCACGCGGATGCGCCCGCGCCGAAACCCTGCCCGTGATACACCGAGCCGTCTTCAAGGGCCAGAATTGCTTTCATCGAGATATACCAATGCTAAAGTTGCGGCGCCGCCGGTTCAAGTTTTTAGGAAAATAAAAAGGCGCGACCTGTTTCAGACCGCGCCGGGAAGCAAAATCATTTTGGCTCAACCTTTGGCCTTGAATTTTTCCAGCCTGGCGATGAACGCCTTCGGACCGCCCTTGGAGTAGCCCACCTGCCGTCCGATTTCCTTGCCGTCCTTGTCCAGCACAACCAGCGTCGGGTAGCCGTGGATGTTGTATTGGTCCTTCAAGGCGGCGTTGGCTTTTTTCAATTCGGCGGACTGGACTTTTTTGCTTGGATAATCCAGTTCGACGAGCACGACATTCTTCGCGGCGTAGTCCTGAAACTCCGCTGTGTCGAGCACTTCCTTTTTGAACTTGATGCACCAGCTGCACCAGTCCGAGCCGGTGAAATCCATGAGCACGATTTTACTTTCGGCTTTTGCCCGGGCCTCGGCTTTGGACAAGTCGGTGAGCCAGGTGGATTCCGCCGCGTTCACCCGCCATAACGCCGTGGCGGCCAGCAAGACGATGACAATTTTTTTCATGGTTCGAATTGAAATTCGGTCATTAGACCGTGACCAGTTCGTTTTGTTCAGACCAGACCCGCTTTCCAGCGACAATCGTGGCCACGGCCCGGCCTTTGAGTTTCCAGCCGTAAAATGGACTGTTGGCCGATTTGCTGGCCGTCGTCGCGCGGTCGAAAACCCATTCGCGGTCGGGATCAAAAACCGTTACGTCCGCGTCCGCGCCGGCACTCAGCGTGCCCTTGTTCAAATTGAGCAACCGCGCCGGGTTGACTGTGAATTTAGCAATCATGTCCGGCAGCGAAAGCCGTTTGGCATGGACGAGTTGCATCAGTGAAAGCGCCAGCTCGGTTTCCAATCCGGTGATGCCGAATGGCGCATAGTCGAATTCCACCTCCTTTTCATAATCGCAATGCGGCGCGTGATCGCTGCACAATATTTCAATCGTGCCGTCGGCCAGGCCTTCGAGAATCGCCTCGCGGTCGCGCGCGGAACGCAACGGCGGGTTCATTTTGAAATTGGTGTCGTATTTCGGCCATTCGGGAAAGTCCGGAGTTCGCCCGTCCTCCGCATTAGCTCTGCTATGGAGGGTGGAGAGTTCGGAGTTCGGAGTTCGGAAGATTTGTTTTCCGTCGTTGGCCCAGAATTTTTCACTGCCGGCCACGGCGGCGTCGGTGAGCGTGAAATGGTGCGGACATGCCTCGCCGGAAATCGGCACGCCGCGTTTCTTCGCCTCGCGCAGCAAAGCGACGCTGCCCAGCCGCGCTCAAGTGCTGGCAATGGACTTTCGCGCCGGTCAGTTCCGCGAGCAGGATGTTCCGCGCCACGATGACTTCCTCGCCCGCCGAAGGCCAGCCGCGCAGGCCGAGGACCGTGCTCCAGTAACCCTCGTGCATCACGCCGTCGGTCACGAGCGAATAATCCTGGCAATGGTCCATCACCGGCAGTTCGAACATTTTCGCGTATTCGCAGGCGCGGCGCATGAGTTCGTTGTTCTGCACGCAATGGCCGTCGTCGGTGATGGCCACGACGCCGGCGCGTTTCAGGCCGCCAATCGGCGCGAGTTCTTCGCCGGCAATGCCCTTGCTTATGGCGCCGGTCACGAAGACATTGACGATGCCCTGCTGCACGGCGCGTTCGCGGATGAGCGCAACGGTCCCGGCATTGTCAATCGCCGGCGATGTGTTCGGCATGCAGACGACGGAAGTGAATCCGCCGCGCGCGGCGGCGGCGGTGCCGGTGGCGAGGGTTTCCTTGGCCGTTTGTCCCGGTTCGCGCAAATGGACGTGCAAATCAATCAAGCCGGGACAAACCACCAGGCCGTTCACCGCCATTCGTTCGGTGTCGCGCGGCGCCTTCTTCGCCGCGTCCGCGCCGACCGCTGTGATTTTGCCCTCCGAAATTAAAACGTCTGTTTTGGCGTCGAGACGGTTGGCCGGATCCACGACGCGCCCGCCGGTGAGAAGCAACGCTGCCATGCGCGGCGACGATACACGCGTGGAATTGACAAGGCAAGCCGGTTTGGTAGTTTTAAGTTCTGAATTTTGAATTTTGAGTTCAAACGACTTGCCCGGCTTCAACTCAAAACTCGAAACTTTAAATCAAGAATTTTTTGCGGGCGTAGTTCAATGGTAGAACGGAAGCCTTCCAAGCTTCACACGTGGGTTCGATTCCCATCGCCCGCTCCAGTTTTGGAGTTTCTAGTAAATGATGGCGTAGGTCACGCCATTGGAACCGGAGATTGCCCAGAGATTCAGGGGATCCACTGATTGCGGAAATTTTATAAAGCGCGCGCTGAAGTCGGCCATGACATAATTTGAGCCGCCTGAACCGCCGGCCCCGTTGCTTTGACTGCTCGTCGTGCCATTGTTGTCGTGCCGTCCTTGTTCAGCAATGCCGGTAAAATCGTTGCCGCCGTTCTCCAACAAATCCATGTAGAAATCGCCCGCGTCATGTCTTTTTTCCCCGAGAAGAATCGTGTCGCTCGGATGGGCAATGCCACTTTCCTTCATGCTGTCTCCTTCGTTCATACCGTCGGGGTCGCTCGAATTTTGAAAATAATCGTTCCAGCCGTTGATGAAATAGCTGCGCGGCGAGGCATCCGGCACATTGTTCGATGGAGAAGAGCCGACGGTTGCCGGGTTGGATAGAAGAACGGTGATGTCGGTGGGACAAAGCAGAACGTTTAAGTTTCTGCCGTAGTTGTCGTAAAGATGGTTCGGCCAGCTATCGCTTTCATTTCGCGGCGGATAGGCGCCTTGATTGTCGTCCACGTAAACTTTGGCGGCGATGCCCAACTGCCGGAGATTGTTCAGGCACGAAATACGGCGGCCGGATTCTTTCGCGCGGGCCAGGACCGGCAGGAGCATGGAGGCCAGAATCGCGATAATGGCAATGACGACCAGCAGTTCTATCAGGGTGAATGCGACGCTCTTGCGCCCGATGTTTTGTTTCAGGCTGGTCATTTTCGTCTGCGCCGCTATTTTCATAACGATTCATTCAATTCAGGCAGCGAATTGAACATGAGAATGCTGGCAGGGTTTATCATAGGTGTTTTATGCCGAGAAAGCAATGGTTTCTTCTGGCCGTCGCGCTGGTGCTGGCGGTTGTCTATGTTTGGCATTTCACCGATTGGTTCCAGCATAAGAACATTCACATTTCCTCCACCAGCCGTGCCGCCCTCTCGCGTTTTCGTGGTGGCGGGATATCCGCGACCGTCGCTTTCAGGCTGGAAAAGGGATACCGGCTCACTGAGGTGAAAGTCGTGCCGCTCGCGGCCTGGCAGGCCAACCCGGCCGTCGTTCCCGTCTGGCATTTAGTGGGCAATCGCAGATCCACGCCGATGGAATTTTTTCTTTACGGCGAGAACATCGGCGGCATGCAACCCGCCGTGCCGGGTGCGAAGCCGGGGCCGTTGGAAGACAGTGTCACCTATCGCCTGTTTGTTTCCGCCGGCTCGGTGAAGGGGCAACACGATTTCTGGATCGGTGGCAAGCCTCCCGAAGAATCGAATTCTGAGGCCCACTGAAATTGGAGACGCGGGCTGCTGGTCCGCGCGTTGGAGTCCAAGCTTTAGCTTGTCGCCGGCTGCAAGCTGAAGCTTGAACTCCAACCTGTCACAATTTCGCCCCACCGGCTTGAGCTGCGGCTTCGATCTTCGTTCCCGCCAGATGGCACGCGGCAAATTGGCCTGTTTTGACCTCCCGCAATGCCGGCACTTCCGTTTTGCATCGCGCTTCGGCAATCGGACAGCGCGGATGGAAAGGGCAGCCGGACGGCGGATGAATCGGTGACGGCACGTCGCCCGGCAGGACAATCCGCCGCCGCTTCGTTTCCGGATCCACTTCCGGCACGGCGGAAATCAGCGCCTGCGTGTAGGGATGCTGCGGCTCGCGGATCAAGGTTCTTGCATCCGCCGTTTCCACAATTTTGCCGAGGTACATCACCATCACGCGGTGGCTGATATGTTCCACGACGGCCAGGTCGTGAGCGATGAAGAGATAAGCGATGCCGCGTTGCTGCTGCAAATCCTGGAGCAAATTAATGATCTGCGCCTGAACCGAAACGTCCAGCGCGCTCACCGGTTCGTCGCAGATAATCAGTTCCGGCTCGACTGCCAGCGCGCGGGCGATGCCGATGCGCTGGCGTTGCCCGCCGCTGAATTCATGCGGATACCGCTGCGCGTGAATCGGGTCGAGGCCGACCCCGGCCAGCAGTTCGGCGATGCGTTTTTGCCGCGCCAGTTTGCTGCCGGTCAGTTTGTGAATGTCGAGCGCCTCGCCGACAATTTGCTCGACGGTCATGCGCGGATTGAGCGAGCCGTAGGGGTCCTGGAAAATCATCTGGAACTTGCGCCGCCGCGCGCGCAACACCGAACCACTCATCCGCGTGATGTCCTCGCCGCTGAGCAGAACGCTGCCTGCAGTCGGCTCGACCAGCCGCACGATGGCGCGGGCGAGCGTCGTCTTGCCGCAACCGCTCTCGCCCACCAGTCCCAGCGTTTCCCCCGGCTCGACGCTGAAGCTCACGTCGTCCACCGCCTTCACAAATTCGCGGACACGGCTGAACAGCCCGTGCTTTACCGGGAAATGCACCTTCACATTTTTGACTTCGAGCAAGGGCATAAAACGCGTCCGTCAAGATTTGCCGTATTCTCCGCGTGTGCCAATCCAAATCCGGACAAAAGTGCCGGATGGGGCGCAACTCGACACTGCCACCGGAACGCCGGCCTCCGGCCCGGCGGTTGTTGCGATTGTCTCAAAAGGCGCCGGATCGGAGATCGGCGCTCCGCCATTGTCATCAAAGTCGGGAGCCGTGTCCGGACATGGCGTGTCATTTCACTTTTCCGGCTGCGTCCTTTCGCCTAACTTGCCGCCATGTTCGAACCAGCCGACTTGTTTGACCTCAACCAGACCGGGCACGCCGCGATTTTTGCCGACTGCAAATTCGCCTGGGACGCCCTCAAGAAAATCGAAGGTTACCTCGCTGCGAATCTCAAACCCGCGCTTCACAACACGTGCGATGGGCGCGCGTTTATCGGTGAACAGGTTTTCATCGGCGAAGGTACGGTGGTCGAAGACGGCGTGATGATCAAAGGCCCGGCCATCATCGGCAAAAACTGCCGGATTCGCCACAACGCCTATCTTCGCGAAAACGTCATCATTGGCGACGATTGCGTCGTCGGCAACTCGACCGAAATCAAAAACTCGCTGCTGTTCAATTATGCCATCACACCGCACTACAATTACGTGGGCGACTCGATTCTCGGCCACAAAGTGCATCTCGGCGCGGGCGTGAAGATTTCCAACTTCAAGATGTTCCCCGGCAACATCGAGGTGGAGAAGGACGGCGTGCCGTTTGACACCGGCCTGCGGAAGTTCGGCGCGCTGCTCGGTGACGGCGTGGAAATCGGCTGCAACGCCGTGTTGAACCCCGGCAGCATCGTCGGGCGCGGTGCGGTGATTTACCCGAACGTTTTCTGGCGCGGCATCCTGCCCGCAAACATGATCGCGAAAAACAAGGCGGGAATTGATGTCGTGGTCAAACGGCCGAGGGAAAGTTAAACTTAGAACCGTCGAATTAACTTTGCGGCAAAATCTTCCAGCGACTCCTCCGGCTGCAATTCGATCCATTCCAGATTTTTTTGGGCGCAGAACCACGTCAATTGCCGCTTGGCGAATTGCCGCGTGCGGATTTTCACCAGCTCGATGGTTTCCGCCAATGGCCGTTCGCCGCGCAGATGTTCCACCACCTGCCGGTAACCGATGGCTTGCATCGCCGTTTTGTTTTCGGCGAGGCCGCGCTTGAGCAGTTCACGCGTCTCCTCGACCAGACCGTGCGCGAACATGGCGTCCACCCGCATGTCAATCCGTTTGCGCAAATCGTCAGGCGTTCGTGTGAAACAGAAAAAGTTTGCTTTGGTAGGGACGGTGCGCCGCGCCGTCCAGTCATCGCGGCGCGATGACCCTACCTCCAGCTCGCCGGGAGTCTCGCCCCACCCTGCACGCTGTTTGGAGAATGGTTTCCCGGTCAGGCGGATTACCTCAATCGCGCGGATAACGCGGCGCGGGTTTTTTTTATCAATTTTTCTAAAGGTGGCCGGATCGCGTTCGCATAATTCTTCGAGCAGAGTTTCCAACGGCATGGCTTCGAGTTGAGCGCGGAGTTTCGCGTCGGCGGACGGTGCTTCACCCAGTCCTTCGAGAAACGCCTTGAAGTAAAGTCCGGTGCCGCCGCAAAGAATCGGCACGCGCCCGCGCGACTGGATTTCCGCGACGGCATGATGCGCGAGCCGGGCGAATTGCGCGGCGTCAAAGGACTCGGTCAGGTCGCAGATGTCAATCAGGTGATGTGGCACGCGGGCGCGTTCGGCGGGCGACGGTTTGGCCGTGCCGATGTCGAGTCCGCGATACACCTGCATGGAATCGGCGGAAATGATTTCACCGCCGAGCTGTTCGGCGAGATGCAACGCGATTGGGGATTTGCCGACGGCGGTCGGGCCGGCAATTAAAATTGGGAGTTGGGAGTTCGGAGCCGGGAGATCGGATTTTGCCATTCTCAATCCTCCATTCTCTATTTTCGCTTCACTTCAACGCGGCGCGAGAGGAGCGCGGCGAGGGCGAGACCGGCGATGAAAATGGGGATGCTGACCAGTTCGCCCGGCGTGAGGCCGTAGTGGATGTGGTCGGTCGGATAATCGCCGCGGAAACATTCCATGATGGTGCGGGTTACGGCGTAGCCGATTAAATAGGTGGCGAACACCTGCCCGTCGAATTTTTTGTGGCGAAACAGCCAGGCCAGAAAAAGGTAAAGGATGAAATTGTCCAGCGCGTCGTAAATTTGCGTCGGATGCACCGGCGCGCCATGAGTTATGTGGTCGGCGGGAAACCGTATCGCCCACGGCAGGCTGCACGCGCGGCCGTAGCAACAGCCGTTGAGCAGGCAGCCGATGCGGCCAAAGACGTTTCCCAGCGCGAGGCTCGGCGCGATCACGTCGGCGGTTTTCCACAGCGGCAGTTTCTTCCAACGGATGTAAATAATTCCGGCAATTGTCGCGCCGATGAGGCCGCCGTAATAGACGAGGCCGCCATGTTGAATCATGAAAATTTCCGAGAACGGCTGGTCGGCGAATTCATCCTTCCAATACGTCGTCACATAGACGAAGCGCGCACCGATGATGGAGCCGATCATCAGCCACAGGACGACATCGGCGATTTTTTCGCCGGGAATGTTTTCGCGACGAGCGCGGCGCGTGGCCGTCCAAAGCCCGGCGAGAAACGCCAGCGCAATCATCACGCCATACCAATGGATCGTGAAGGCGCCGAGTTGAAACGCAATCGGATGCACAGGGGAAGGCTAGAGCGGCGCGGCGGAAATGGGAAATTGAAATTCGCCGTTCAATTGTGGTTGGTAACCACCGCGGGATGCGGATGTGGCGCCAGTTGCGGCGGCATCGGCGGTGGCGGCATTGGCGGCAATGGCGGCCATTTGGGTACGTTGGCAACCAGGTCGCGCCAGGTCTGGCGTTCTTCGGGGGACATTTGCGACCAGCGCTCGGCGTTCTTTAAAAATTCCCGCTTGTCCGACGGGCTCATGCCCGCGAATTCCGTGAACGCGTGGAGGCACTGGGCGCGTTGCGAGGGCGGCAGTTGGTTGAACGCCTGCAAGGTTTTCTCCATTTGCCGCCGCTCGATCGGAGACAAGGTGTCGAGCGTTTCCTGTTTTTTCGTCGGCGCGAGTTCAAAAAACTGGTTGAACCGGTCCGTGATCCTTTGGCGCTGATTTTCGGAAAGCGCGTTCCAGCGCGCCAGATCGGAATCGGGCGGAGTGCGTTCCCAGCCGCCTCCCGGCGCGGGCGGACCGTTGGTGGAATCCACATGCGTGAAGTAGCGCAGCGTGCGTTCGTTTTCGAGGAATTCCTGCTGCAACGGCGGCGGTAAAATGTCCCATTGCGCAAGGCGCGCTTTGACCAGGTCGCGCAAAGTGTCCGGGACCGCCGCGAGCCGGTTGGCGCGGTTGGTCGGTGATTCATGCAACAGCGGCGGCAAATACCAGCGCAATTCCGTGGCGCGCAGCCGCATTTCGCGCTCGTTGGGGTCAAGCGCCTGATATTCGTGGATTTTGGCGAGGAGACGGCTGCGAATTTCCGGCGGGCGGTTGGTCAGGTAATTTTCCTGTTCAGCCGGCGTCATGGCCAGCAACTCGCGGAAAAATTCCACCGGCGGCTTCACCGGCAACACGGGTGGCATCGGCGACACCATGTTCGTTGGCGCAAAAGGCAACCGGCGCGGGGCCGGAAGATTTGTCACGGATGCGGCGAAGAGCGGAAGCATGGCGATTTGACCAACCGCAAGAACGACGACGGTCCGCCAACGCACCTGCCGCAAACAATTCATTGGAGCAATGCCAGCAATTCGTCGTCCGCGCGCGGAGTCGCCTGGCTCATGCGCTGGATCGCGTCAAAATTTTTCAATGCCTCAACGCTCGGCATCGGCTGTGCCTGGGCCAGGAGCGCGATGTCCTTGGCGAGTTCGGCGCGTTTGTCGAGTTCGTGGTGCTGATAAGTCAGACCGGCAAAGCCAATGACTGCCACCGCCACCGCGACCCGGGGCACGAGGACGCGCCAGTACCATGACACACTTCGCGTTTGCGCGCCGCGCACCTCTTCGCGTTCAATGGCCTGAAGCACGCGGGCGGTGAAGTTGGACGGCATGGGTGCATCCGGCACACGGGCGAGCGCTTCGCTCAGGCGCGATTCAAGTTCCAGGTCAGCCTGCGCCTCCGGTTGCGCGCGCAACCGGGCTTTTTCAACGTCGGTCAATTTTCGACGCCAGGCCAGTTCGCGTAATTGGTTTGGCAGGGGCTCGTTTTTCATCGTGTCCTTTGAATTAAAAACCGCCGCTGGGTCAAAGTTGCGCCGGAAAATTTCAAAACCGCGTCTGTTCAAAACCCGCGGGATGTGATAGAAAACGGGGTCGAAATGCGAACGACCGCTGCTACTGCCGGATCGCCCGGGCCCGCCGCCACTGTGCCGACCAGCCGGCGGCGTTTCCTCAATGCCTGTGCGTGCCAGCCCGTGGATCATCCGCCCGTCTGGCTCATGCGCCAGGCCGGGCGCGCGCTGCCGGAATACCGTGCGCTCCGGCAGAAACATTCCTTTCTCGAACTGGTGCAAACGCCCGAGCTCGCTGCCGAAGTGACGCGCCAGCCCATCCGGCGGTTCGGTTTCGACGCGGCGATTTTGTTCAGCGACATTCTCGTTACCGCCGAAGGGTTGGGGCAAAAATATCGTTTCGACGAAAACCACGGCATTCAAATGGACTTTGCGCTGCGTTCGGCGGCGGACTTCGCGCGGCTCGACCTCAAGGCGCTGCCCGAACGCCTGCAATATCTCCCGCGCGCGTTGCGGCTCGTCAAGGCCGCGCTCGGGGACCAGACCGCGCTCATCGGTTTTGCCGGGTCGCCGTGGACGCTGGCGACGTTCATGGCTGAAGGTGGCGGGGCCGAACATTACACCCGCGCGCTGGCGCTGTTTCGCAAGGACCGCAAAGCCTACTTCGAACTGGCCGAAAAGCTCACGGCTGCCGTCATCGCCCACCTGCAAATGCAAATCAAGGCGGGCGTGGACGCGGTCCAAATTTTTGACAGCCACGGCGGGCTGCTGGCGCCGACGGAATTTCAGGAAGCTTCTGGCCGGTGGCTCAAGGAAATCATTTCCACGCTTCATGCCTCGCATCCGGCGTTTACCGTCATTGTTTTCTCCCTCGGCACGCACGGCAACTGGGACGACCTCCTGGCCACGGGCGCGAATGTGCTGGGCATTGACTGGCGGTTTCCGCTGGCGGACGCGCGCCGGTTGCTGCCCGGCGACATCGGTCTTCAAGGCAATCTCGCCCCCGCGCTGCTCAGCGACGCCACGCCGGAGGCTGTCAGCGCCGAAACGGCGCGTCTGCTTGAAGCCATGCGCGGGCGCAATGGTTATATTTTCAACCTCGGCCACGGTGTGCCGCCCGGGGCCAAACTGGACAACATCGCCGCACTGGTCGAAACTGTTCGTGGTTTTAAATGAGCACGCTCAAAGTCGATCTCGATCTGGTGCAGAAATACAACGTGGCCGGGCCGCGTTACACGTCGTATCCGCCCGCGACGAAATTTACCGACGCGATTTCGTGGGACGACCTCGCCGCGAAGATTGACGGGAACAACCGCACCGCGCGCGACCTCTCGATTTATTTTCACATCCCGTTTTGCGAGACGCTCTGCTGGTTCTGCGGTTGCACGACCGTCATCACGCTCAATCACGACAAGGGTAGGGATTACATTGACTATCTCGGGCGCGAAGTTGCGCGGCTCGCGCCGCATTTGAACCAACAGCGCAAGGTCGTCCAACTCCATTTTGGCGGTGGCTCACCGACGTTTCTTCGCCCGGATGAAATCCGCCGGCTCGGTGAAATCATCCACAAACATTTCACGTTCTCGCCGGACATCGAGGCGGGCGTGGAGGTGGACCCGCGCCGGCTCACGCGCGACCACCTGGTGGCGTTGCGCGAAATCGGCTTCAACCGCGCCTCGATGGGCGTGCAGGATTTCAACCCGAAAGTGCAGGAGGCGATCCATCGCATCCAGCCCCGCGCGATGACGCAGCAGGCGATGGATTGGATGCGCGAACTCGGCTTCGGCTCAATCAACCTCGACCTCATCTACGGCCTGCCGCACCAGACACCGGAATCGTTTGATGAAACGCTCAACACCGTGCTGGAAATGAAGCCGGACCGATTGGCGGTTTTCAGTTACGCGCATGTGCCGTGGATCAAGCCGTCCCAGAAGATTCTGGAGCAGAAAATCCTGCCTGCGCCCGAAACCAAGCTGCAAGTGCTCAAACTCGTCATTGAAAAACTCACGGCGAACGGCCAGTACGTCTATATCGGCATGGACCATTTTGCGAAGCCGGACGATGAGCTGGCCGTGGCGCAGAAAAAGAAGCAACTGCAGCGGAACTTTCAGGGTTACAGCACGCGCGCCGGGGCCGACATTTATGCGTTTGGCATGTCGAGCATCTCACAGATACCCGACGCCTACTGGCAGAACGAAAAGGAACTGCCGAAATGGCAGAAAGCCGTGGATGTCGGCCGTGTGCCGCTACAGCGCGCGTATTTCGTGACCGACGAGGACAAAATCCGCCGCGAAACCATCATGCGCGTGATGTGCGATCTCTCGCTCGACTACGCCGCGATGTCGCAGCGGCTCGGCATCAATTTCGCACAACATTTCGCCAAGGAACTCGCCGCGCTCGTGTCATTTGAAGCCGACGGGCTAGTAAAGCGCACGCCAACCGGTCTCGAAGTGACGGACACTGGCCGTTTGTTCATTCGCAACATCGCGATGTGCTTCGACAACACCCTCGCGCCGGCGGGCGAACGGAAACATTCGCGGACGATTTGAAGGGAATTCTTCGCTGGAAAATTCAAGGGGATAATCTAGTCTCAGTGCGTGGCGATTTCCATGTTCAACGACGATTTTGTTTTTGCGGTTACCAACGCAGTTCTTCGCGTTAAAAACATGGGTTTAGTGCGGCGTTATCGGCGGACAATTGGTTGCCGGCCCGACATTGCCAATCCGCAACGCTATTCCGAGCGGATGCTTTGGCGAAAGATCGTTGATCACAATCCGCAGTTCGTCCTTCTTGCGGACAAGCTGGCCGCCAAGGCTTTTTTAAAAAGCCGCTGCCCGGATCTTCCCGTTCCGCGAACCCTCTGGATTGGCCGCGATGCCAATGCGATTCCGGATGAATTGCTGCGCGGCGATGTTTTTGTAAAAGCGAATCACGGCTGCAATTTCAACCATCGCATTCGCAGGGGCCAATGCGACCGGGGTGCGCTTCGGGCGAAGACCGAGCGATGGCTCAGTTCTGTCTATGGGCGGAAAGGTGGAGAATGGGCCTACTCCAGGGTCGAGCCCAGGCTGTTCGTTGAGGAGGCGGTCGGCGATGCTGAAGCCGGCCTGATCGAAATCAATGTGCGGGCTGGCAATGGAAAGGCGATCTTGAGTTCCGTGATGGGTCAGTGCAAAACACCCAACCAGTGGTCGGTCTATCTTGATCCCGAGGGAGTACCGGCCTTGGGAATGCGTGATCCAGAAGGGAGCCTGATCAGCCCGCTGCCGAAAGGCCTTGCGTTGATGGAGCCCTATCACCGAGCCGTGCAGTTCGCCCAAAAACTTAGTGTCGGAGTGGACTATGCCCGGTTCGATTTTCTGTGGAATGGCACCGAACTGTTCGGAGGGGAAATCACGGTATATCCGGCCGGCGGATTTTTAGATCCCGCCAATTCCTCGGTCAATGCTGTAATCATGACTGGCTGGGATTTAAGGCAATCACACCTTCTGAAATCGCACCACACAGGATGGATGCGAATCTATGCAGACGCACTCAGCCGCCGATTAAAAGAACCCGTTCCCGTTCCGGTGCGCCGGATTCGGCACGAAGTCTGCCCTTCGCCATGAAATCGGTTGCAATCATTGGGGCCGGCATCACGGGGTTGACCGCGGCGTTTTACCTGAGACGCAAGGGCATTCCGGTCACGGTTTATGAGGCGGGCTGTCGCGTGGGTGGCGTAATTCAATCCATCTGGAAGGATGGCTACCTGGCCGAGTTTGGACCAAATACGATTCTCGAAACGTCGCCGAAAATCGCTCGACTCATTCGTGACGTCGAGCTGGAATCACGCCGGCTTTATTCCCATTCGAGAGCCGAGGCGCGTTACGTGGTTCGTTACCGGCGCCCGATTGACATGCCGGGTTCGCCGCTCGGATTTTTTACAACGGAACTTTTTTCGTTCAAAGCCAAGCTCGCGGTGTTGCGTGAGCCGTTCGTGCCGCGCCGCCGCGACGGCCGGGAAGAAACCGTCGCGGATTTCGTGAAGCGGCGGCTGAATCAGGAATTTCTCGACCACGCGATTGATGCGCTGGTCGCCGGCGTTTATGCAGGTGATCCATACAAATTATCCGTTCAACAGGCGCTCCCGAGGCTCGCTGAACTCGAGGCGCGTTACGGTTCGCTCATCAAAGGCCAGATTTTCGGCGCGGGCGAACGCAAACGGCGCGGGGAAATTGCCAAGGACCGCGCGCCGAAATTTTCGTTCGACGAAGGTTTGCAGGTTCTGCCGGACACGCTCCACCTGCAACTCGGTGACTCGGTGCGTCTCAACGTATCGGCAACAAAACTCACACAAACCAGTGATGGCTGGACCCTCACACTTTCGGAGGGGCGGGTTCCCGCTGCCGCTGAAATGGGGGGTTCGCAGAGCTTGACTATCCGGGAATTTGAAGCGGAGCACAGCGCGGTGATTTATTGCGGCACGGCGTACAAATTGGCGGAGTTGCAGACAACCCTCACCCGGCCTTCGGCCACCCTCTCCCATCCGATGGGAGAGGGACTGGGTGAGGGCACATCGCTGAATCTGACCGCGTTTTCGGAAATCCGTTATCCGCCGGTGGCGAGCGTCGTTTTGGGCTTTCGTCGCGAAGATGTTGCTCACCCTTGCCAGGGCTTCGGGATGTTGATTCCGAAAGTCGAAGGATTTAATATTCTCGGCACGATTTTCTCGTCGTCGCTGTTTCCGAACCGTGCTCCCGCCGGACACCTCACACTCACGAGCTACGTCGGTGGCGAGCGACAGCCGGAACTCGCGTTGCTGCCGACGGAAAAACTGGTCGAACTGGCCTGCGAGGATTTGCGTGTCCTGCTTGGGGTGCGCGGGCAGCCGACATTTGTACATTGCGTGGTTTATCCCAGAGCGATTCCGCAATATAATCTCGGTTACGGTCGTTACCGCGGACTGCTGACGGAAATTGAAAACAGGGTGCCCGGGCTGCTTTTTGCCGGCCACTATCGCGACGGCGTTTCGCTGGGTGATTCAATTTTGTCGGGTTGCAACATGGTCGGGCGCGTGGAAAAGTTCCTGACCGCCAAATGAACAAGGGCGTTTTACTGGTCAATCTGGGTTCGCCGGACACGACTGCCGTCGGCGACGTGCGGCATTATCTCCGTGAATTTTTGATGGACGGTCGCGTCATTGACGTCCCATGGCCGATGCGGGCGTTCATCGTGGGCATGGTTCTCATCAACCGGCCGAAACAATCCGCCGAGGCCTACGACAAAATCTGGACGCCGGAAGGTTCGCCGCTCATTGTCACGAGCCGCAGGATCCAGGCGAAATTACGGGAGCGGGTCACCGTGCCGGTGGAACTGGCGATGCGATACCGGAATCCATCAATTCGGGAAGCGGTGCGCAAGCTGGCGGAGGAGAAGGTTGACGAGGTTCTGCTGATTCCCTTGTTTCCGCACTACGCCATGTCGAGCTACGAGACGGCCGTCGAACGGGTGAAGAAGGTCGCGGCCTGGGCCGCGCCCAGGATGCGAATTGAGGTTCAGCCGCCTTATGGTGACGCGCCGGATTACATTGCGGCGCTCGCGGCCAGCGCCAGGAACCATCTGGAGACGGGCTACGACCACTTGCTGTTTAGTTTTCACGGTGTGCCGGTGCGGCATCTCAGGAAATCCGACCCGACCGGCCGCCATTGTTTGACAGCGGTGAACTGCTGCAACATGCCCAGCCCGGCGCACGCGACGTGTTACCGTGCGCAATGTTTCAAGACCGCTGCCGCTTTCGTGAAGCAAGCGGGCGTGCCCGCTGGAAAATATTCCGTGTCGTTTCAATCCCGGCTGGGCCGCGACCTGTGGCTGATGCCTTACACGGATGCGGTGCTGGCCGAATTGCCCAGGCGCGAAATTAAAAAGCTCCTGGTCATCTGCCCGGCGTTTGTTTCCGATTGTCTGGAGACGCTGGAGGAAATCGGCATTCGCGGGCGCGCGACATTTATGTCGGCGGGCGGGAAGGAATTCGCGCTCGTTCCGTGTTTGAACGAACACCCGCGCTGGCTCGCGGCACTGGAAAATATGGTCCGGCGATTTTTGTCCTGAATGGGCGGCTGATTCCTTCTTATTTGGAAAGGCCGAGGAAATGAGCCAATCGCAATTTCACCGTGCGATGCAGCGCTTGAAAGACCCGTTTTTTCTTCGGCGGCTCGACGACACTGATGAGTTCACACGGGTGGCTGCAAAACAGGCAAAGGAACAGCGGCCGACCACCTTTGAGGCGCACCGTGTGGACACAACTTCCGCACATGACTTCGCCGCAATGCGTGCATTTATACGTGACCTGGAGGTGTGGGTGACGCGCGCACAACATGACGCCACCCGGGAGCACCACCGGCGGTTTCGGGCGTTCGTGCTCATATTGAGGGATGGCGATGGCGATGTCGGTGTTTTCGACGAACAATTTCACCTCGCCCAGTTGCACGGTCTGGCCCGCTCGCAACCAGGCGTCCTTGATTCCCTCGCCGTTGACGAATGTGCCGTTGGTCGAGTCGCAATCGTGAATCAGCACGCCGTCGTTGGACAGCACCAGTTCGCAGTGCAACGCCGACACGCTGGGGTGGGCGATGGGAAAATCACAATCCGGATCGCGGCCAATGTGATTGACGCCGAAACGAAGCTCCAGCGTCTGGTTTTCCAAACCGTCCGTTTTGATGAGCAGTCTGGCCATGTGACCTCCGAACTATTTGATCTAAAAGCAACCTGCACGTTTGGGAAACAAATGTCGAGAAGAAAATGTAATTCCGCGGCCGGCCGCACCGCCCGGACACGGCCCCTATCGCCCGCGCGGGTTTTTTGCAAACATGAATTCTTTAACGATTTTTCCGCCAATCAGGTGTTCCTGAATGATGCGCTCCAGCGTTTCCGGCGCGCAGGAATGATACCAGACACCTTCAGGGTAAACGACCGCAATCGGCCCGCGCAGGCAGACGCGCAGGCAATTGGCCTTGGTGCGATAAACCAGCGGCTCCGGTCCAGCCAGATTCAATTCCTTCAGCCGCCGTTTCAAAAATTCCCACGCGGCCAGCCCCTGTTCCTTCGCGCAACATTTCGGTTCGGTCTGGTCGGCACACAGAAAAATGTGGCGCCGGAATTTTTCAAGGCCGAGCGTTTCGACGGCGGTTTGCAGTTCGCTTTTCATAAAATTCGTCCTCGTCCTCGATCATTCAGTTGCGAGCACAAACCGGAGCACGAGGACGAATGGAAGTTTGTTTTCCAAAATGATTCAATGCCAAAACGCCAGGCCGATCACACCCGCGATGGCGACGAAACCGCCGCCGAGTTCGCGGGCCATGATTCTTTCGCCTTCGAACACGCGTGCCAGCGGCAGCATGACGATGGGCGTCATGGCGATGATGGCAGTGACGATGCCGGTGGGCGTGGTTTCGAGCGCCCATTGCATGCAACTCACGCCGACCGTCTGGCCGGCGAGGCTGTTGGCCAGCACCCACAGCCAGAGCCTTGATTTTTCGCGCGGAGAAAATGAATCCTTCATTTGCGCGTCGTCGCCGCGTTTGCGGGCGTGCCGCCATTTGACAATCAAAAAAACGAGGCCCAGCGCGACCGCGCCGCCAATGACGCGCTGGTAGCCGGTCGTGCCGGGATCAGGATGTTCGCCGGCCGCGTGCGCGACGGCATAGGCTTTGCGGCTCAGGACCGCGCCGAGTGCGCCGCCAATCGCGGCGATGGCGCTCGCCAGGATCCCGGGCCACAGGCGGGCCGGCGCAATTTTCAAATGGTCGCCCGGCGCCATCGCGATGGCCACACCGGCGAGAATGACCGCAATGAAAAAAATTTCCGCGAGATTCAATTTGGTCCCGAGCCAGAGCCATTCAATCATCGCGGCGCAAGGCGCGACGAGGCATTGCGTGAGCAGAACCGTCCGGCGGCTGCCGAGCCGCGGCAAGGCCTGAAAATACGCCGTGTCGCCAAGGCCGATGCCGGCGAGCCCGCTCAAAACGAAGATGGGAAACGCGGCGCCGGTTGTGCCCGTGCCGAGAAGGTTCGCCCAGACTGCCAGGAAAAGAAACGCGACACAGATGCGCCAGAAATTGGCCTCGACACCGCCCAGCCGCGTGGCGGTGCGATGCCCGCAAATGGCGGACATGGCAAACAGCAGCGTGGTCAGGAGCGCGGCAAACATGACGGATACGGACGGAAAAAGTTTGACGCGGCAATTTTCATGATGCCGCGGCGAAGCCGGAACGAGTGATTACAGTTGTTCGTAATAGTCGTCCGAGCCGAGTTCGTTCGCGCCTTCGGCTTCAACGCCGCTTTCCTTCAGGATTTTGGCGATGTCGGGCGAGACCCAGCGTTTGTCCTTTCCCTTTCTGCCAACGGGCTTGACGCGGTAACGGCCCAAGGCGTCGCTTTGGAGGATGCCGCGTTCAGTCATGCGCACCAGCAACGGCTTGGCCCACTCGGGGTCTTCGTGAAACTTCCTTTTGCCACCCGCGCGCCGGGCAATTTCCACGGCATTGACAAAATCTTCGCCCCGGCTCTTCAGAAATTGAAAAATTTCACGCTCGTCTCCATCCATGTCCTGAATTTCGCAGAGTCCAGCGCGCGAGTCCAGAACTTAAAGCTTCGCCGCGACGAACTGTTCCAGTTTCAGCGCGTCGGCGTTGAACAGCCGGATGCCCTCGGCGGTTTTTTCCGTGGCCATCGCGTTTTCATTGAACAGCCAGCGGAATTTCTTTTCGTCCAGCTGCAACCGCTCGATTTTGCTGTCGCGTGCCAGTTCGGGACTGAGTTTGCGCCCAACCAGCGCGGTGCTTTTTTTCAATTCACCCATCAGTTGCGGACTGATGGTCAGCAAATCGCAACCAGCCAGTTCGAGTATTTCGCCCGCGTTGCGGAAACTTGCGCCCATGACCTCCGTCGCGTGCCCGAACTTTTTGTAGTAACCGTAAATTTCCCTCACCGACAGCACGCCGGGGTCTTCAGCCGGGGCAAAATCCTTTTTCTCTTTGGCCTTGTACCAGTCCATGATCCGTCCCACGAACGGTGAAATCAATCTGGCCTTTGCCTCGGCGCACGCGACGGCCTGCGCCAGCGAGAACAACAGCGTCATGTTGCAGTTGATGCCCTCGCGCTGGAGCACTTCCGCCGCGCGCGCGCCTTCCCATGTCGTCGCGATTTTGATGAGGACGCGCTCGCGCCCGATGCCGTGCGCCCGGTAAAGCTCGATGAACCGGCGCGCCTTGTTGATCAGGCCTTCGGTGTCAAAGGCCAGATTGGCATCCGTCTCGGTCGAAACGCGGCCGGGCACGATTTTCAGGATCTCGACGCCGAACAGCACCAGCAAATCATCCATGACGCTCCGCAACAATTTTTCACCGCTGGCGCCGGATTTCTTGTTTTCGGCAATGGCCTTGTCCACGAGGTACCGATATTCCGGCATCTGCGCGGCCTTGAAGATGAGCGAGGGATTGGTCGTGGCGTCCTGCGGCGCGTATTGTTTGAGCGCGGCAAAGTCACCGGTGTCGGCGACCACCGTCGTCATTTTTTTCAGCTGGTCGAGCTGGCTCAAAGCCGTTGACGCCGGCGCCTTTTCGGTTGCGATGGCAGCATTCATATTCGTTTGATTTTTAAGAGTGACAACGATGCCCCGCCCCGCGTTCGATGGCAATTCATTTGAACGGACCACCGGGACCGAAAATTATTGTTTGAATCGCGGCGAAAACCGAATACTTGTTTGGCGTTGACAGTTTAATGATGAGCCAAAAGTGAAACCAACCGACCTGCGGGGCATCCTGCAATATATTCCGCAATTTCGCGAGAAGACGTTCATTCTCGCGATTGACGGTGCGATTGTCACCGACGAAAACTTCGCCACGTTGCTGCTGGACGTGGCGGTGTTGCGCTCGTTGAACATCCGCGTCGTGCTCGTCCACGGCGCGTCGGCGCAAATCAAGGCGCTTGCCGAGGAGCAAAAAATCCAACCGTCCAATCTCGACGGCTCCGGCGTGACGGACGCAGCCACGCTCCAGCTCGCGCTGACGGCCGCGAACCGGCTCACGCACGAGATTCTCGAAGGCCTTTCGGCCAACGACCTCCGCGCGGCCAGCACGAACGTCATCATCGCCCACCCGATGGGCATCATCCAGGGCGTGGACCATCTGTTCACCGGCAAGGTCGAGCGCGTGGACGTGGAACTGCTCCAAACGCTGCTCGCGCAGGGCGTCGTGCCGGTCATCCCGCCGCTCGGATTTGACGGGGACGGCAGAACGTATCGCGTGAATTCGGACGGGGTCGCGGTCGCGGTGGCCGACGCGCTGAAAGCCATCAAGTTGATTTTCATCACGCCGCAGGACGGCATTCTCGTGCAGGGCCGGCTCATCCGCCAAATGCTGGTGGCCGACCTTGAGTCCGTTCTCGCCCTGCAAAAAAACGACATCGCACCGGAACATCTTTCCAAGGTGTTGCACGCCGTCGCGGCCTGCAAGGCCGGCGTGCCGCGCGTGCACATCATCAACGGCGCGCGTGGACGAAGGGCTGCTGGCCGAGGTGTTTTCCAATGACGGCATCGGCACGCTCATCTACGCCAATGAGTATCAGCAGATCCGCCGAGCGATGAAGAAGGACGTGCGGGCCATCCAGTTGCTGACGAAGGCGGCGGTCGAGTCGGATGAATTGCTCAAGCGCACCCGCGCGGCCATTGAAAAAAGTCTCGGCGACTATTTCATTTTTGAGATTGATAAAAACCCGGTCGCGTGCGTCGCGTTGCACGTTTATCCCGAACAGAAAAAGGGCGAGCTGGCATGCCTTTACGTCAATCCCCTGCACGAAAACCGGGGCATCGGGCGCAAGCTGATTCAATACGTCGAAAACAAGGCGCGGGAGATGAACCTGACCGAGCTCCTCACGCTCTCGACGCAGGCGTTCACGTATTTTCAATCCAAAGCCGGTTTTGCCGAGGGCACGCCCGACGATTTGCCGCCCGCGCGCCGCGAGAAATACGAGCAAAGCGGAAGAAATTCCAAGGTGCTTGTGAAGAAGTTGAAATAAATGTTCCGGGCCGCATTTCCATGCTCGAGCTGGCTTCAATTATTCATAATTTCAATTTTGGTCTCCCGCGCCGGTGCGGACGAATCAACGAATATATTTACAAGACCCATTGAAGAACTTTTCAAAACGGATGTGGTCTATCCGGAAGAAAAAGGAGAATTTCAGTTTGAATTGGCTCCAACTTTTCAGCGCGCCGCAGGCGGGGATACCTGGACGGTTCCCCTTTCCATGGAATACGGTCTCACTTCCAGGTGGCAGGCGGAAGCAGAATGGAACGCATTTGTTCAACACCATCCCACACGCGGTTCCACAACCCATGGCATTGGTGATTTGGAGCTGGGAACTCAATACAGTTTTCTCAACGTCAGCGGCTCTTTATTTCATGTTGCGCCGCGTTTTTCCGTTGAATTTCCGTTGGGTGACGTGAACAAGGATTTGTCGGAGGGATTCATCGAATATGAGCCTGCCGTGATTGTGGCGCGGGATTTTCCACGGTTTCATAACGCGCAGTTATTTACCGAAGTGGAATTCAATCTTGTGCAGCGCTTGGAAACTCCATCCGATCCCGATGAAAGAGAGCCTGCCGCTGATGAATTGGATTGGAACGCGGGATTTTTCGTTCCATTTTCACGCGGCGCAATCTCGATGGAATTTAATTGGGACAACAACCAATGGAACAATCACGGCAACGAAAATGTGATGTATCTTACGCCCGGGGTGATTTGGAAATTGTCCGGCAACGTGGAAGTTGGCGCCGGCATTCCCGTCGGTTTGAATGGGGACTCCGATCGTTTTGGTATCATCACCCATTTGATCGTGGAGTTTTAGAATGTCACGATTCAAAAACTGTTTGTCGGATTTTTTCTGCGCTTGCGAAAAATATGGCGTCGTGCCGGCTCAATTTATTCTTGTTGTCAACGCCGCGGAACAAACCGTTTCACTTTTTGAAGGAACTGTAGCGGCGGTCTATGACTGTCGCTCAAAGAAAAAAACGCATTCGAATTTACCGGCGGTCACAGACCGCCGGTACAGGTTTGTAAAAAGATTCCGCTGCTCGACTTCGCGTTTTGGCATCGGTCAGAACGCCGGCTCGAATTGCACACCGCTCGGTTTGCATCGCATCGCGGAAAAAATTGGCGGTGGCTGGCCGGTCGGAACCGTTTTCGAAAGCCGCAAACCCATGGGCTACACCTGGCGGGGGATGCCGGACGCAAAAATCACCACACGCATCCTGTGGCTCGAAGGACTCGAACCCGGCCTCAATCGCGGCGGCAATGTGGATTCGCACGCGCGCTACATTTACATTCACGGCACGGGCGATGAGACGACGATTGGCCGTCCGGCGTCGTGCGGTTGCATTCACCTGGCCGCCAATGATTTGGTTCCGCTCTTCGATTTGCTGCCTGTTGGTACGCTCGTTTGGATTTCCGAAAATTGATTCGTAAATCGCAAATCGAACATCATAAATTCAATCGGAGCCTCGTTACCTCGGCTGCTACAAACAATTATTTGCGCTTGTGATTTGGCAAATGTGGCTTAAGTTGCCTCCTGTGTTCGTCAGGTTCTGCAAAATTTTTGTGGTGGTTGCGCTCATCGCAAGCACTGGCGCGCATTGGGCCGTGCTGCAATCGGTGGCGTGGACGGCGATGCTGGCGAACAACCTGCGCACGCACTCGCTCTCCGAATCCGTGGCCCGCACATTTGACGGCAAATATCCCTGCCCGATTTGCAAGGCCATCGCCGCCGCCAAAAAATCTGAAAAGAAAAACGACTTCGTGCTGCAAACACAGAAGCTGGAATTTCCCCTCGCGAAAGAAAATCCGGTTTCGTTTGCGCCTTCAGATTTTCGACTTATGCCGCAGATGAATTTCTTTGCCGAATCTCTCACTCAAAAGCCGCTGACACCGCCACCGCGCGGTTTCTTCGTTTGATTCAATCGGGAGGGGCGGCGTGTCGCCGTCCCCAATAAGTGGGTCGGCAAAATGCCAACCCTCACAAAATGTTCCCTTTATCTTTGAGAGCGCCTTACACGTTCTCGCAACTTTGAAATTTGAAAATGAAAAATAAAAAAATTAATTCAGCAGCGGTAAAAATGGGTTGTGGTTTGTTGGCCGGAGTGCTCGCACCAGGTGTGGTTCACGCTTGCGCCTGCGGGTGCGGTGTTTTTGACGTGGCGACGAGTTCGATGCTTCCCAATGGCCCGGGCGGAATGGCCTGGTTGCAATATGACTATCAGGACCAGAACCATAATTGGAACGGGACTTCACAAGGGCTGGGGGGGATCAATGGCGACAAGGAAATTGAGACGCACTTCATCACCGCCGGTTTCCAGTATGTGTTCAATGACAATTGGGGTCTTAAGGTTGAAGTGCCTTATGACTATCGCAAATTTACAACCGTTTCTAACAATCAAAATCCAAGCCTTCCAAACTATGGCAATCAAACCGCAACCGTAAACTGGGGCGCGCTGGGCGACATCAGGCTGGAAGGCATTTACACGGGATTTTTTGCGGACATGTCCGCAGGTGTGACATTCGGCGTCAAGTTGCCGACCGGTGACTGGACTTACAACAATGCGTATGGCGACGTTGACCGCGACAGCGAAATCGGCAGCGGCAGCACGGACATTTTGCTGGGCGGTTTTTATCGCGGCAATCTGGACCGCGATCAAAAATGGGACTGGTTCGCGCAATTGCAACTGGATGTGCCGGTGCTGACTCAAGCAGAATATCGTCCGGGCGTCGAACTCGATACGGCGGCGGGAATTGATTACAAGGGGTTCTCGCTCGGTCGCGCAAGGATTTCACCGCTGGCGCAGGTAATCTTTTCTGAGCGGACCGGTGACATCGGTGAAGCCGCCAATCCCGACAACTCCGGTTACCAGCGCATCCTGCTTTCACCGGGCATCGAGTTTCACATTCATCCGGTGATGATTTATGCGGACGCGGAATTTCCCGTTTATCAAAATTTCACCGGCAATCAACTGGCCGCGCCGGTGCTTTTCAAACTGAGCGTGAGCTACATGTTTTGATTTTATCCCAACCAAAACAAAATATGAAAAAGCTGAAATTGATCATTGGAACCATCCTCGTTGCAACGTGCGCCGCCATTCCGTTGGCGGCTCGCGCCGGCGATTCCACCAACGCGCCGGTGAAGCCATATCTGCTCAAAACCTGCCTGGTCTGCGGCATGCAGCTTGGCGAAATGGGAAAACCATATGTGTTCGTCTATAAGGGGCAGGAAATCAAAGTCTGCAACAAATCCGAAAAAGCGGACTTCGACAAAGACCCGGACCAATACCTGAAAAAGTTGGCGGAGGCCGAAGCCAAATTGAAAAAATAAGCGGTATGCGCAAGAAAGCCGGTTCCAAACAACGCAATGATGAGCGACTGTTTTTTTATGCCGCAATCATCGCGTCTTTGGTCTTTGGAACCGGCTTTTGTTGGTTGCTGTTCGCGTTGAACAGCCGGGATGAAACGCAAACTGTGCCAGTGGAAAATAAAGAAGCGGTCGTCATCCCGCCGGATCACCCCCGGCAACTGGTCAATTTTTCGCTCACCGACCGCACTGGCCGGACGGTCACACGGTCGGAACTCAATGGCGAATTTCTGGTTGTGGACTTTCTATTCACCAGTTGCTCGCTGACTTGTCCGGCGGTCAACCGACACATGGCGCAAATCCAGCAACTCACCACGAACCAGCCGGATGTAAGACTCGTTTCACTGACGGTTGACCCGCGCGATGACACAACCGAAGTCCTTGCAAAATATAGTGAACGTTTCGGCGCGGACACCAATCGTTGGCTGTTTCTCACCGGTGCGAAGACGACGTTGTATGATTTGATTGGAACAAGTTTCCTCGCGCAGGATTCGGACGATCCATTCAGCTACATGCCGGGTAATTTTTCCCACACGGAACGCATCGCCGTCGTGGACCCGCAGGGTCAGGTGCAAGCCTACTTTGACGGGTTGAACGACGGCGTGGAGTCCGCTGTCGTCGCTGAAATCAATCGTTTGCGAAAATAAATTTTATGAAACCTATAACCATGACAAAATCATGAAAAATCTGAATTTCTCCTGCGCGCTTTTGCTGTTCATGGCCGCCGTGGGCAACTCCATTTTCGCTGCGCCAAATGTCAGCGACCAAACTGCCAAGCCCTACTCCGCGCGCGGCGTAGTCCGGCAAATTGCAGACGACCGGCACAAAGTTACCATCCAGCACGAAGAAATTCCCGGTTATATGTCCGCGATGACAATGGAATTTACTGTCAAAGACACCAACGAACTTAACGGGATTTCCCCGTCAGACGAAATCACCTTCAAACTGGTTGTGGGTGAAGATGATTCATGGATTGAAGGCATCCATTTCGTTGCGCATCGCGTTGAGAACGTGACCAACAACACTTACATTTTTCACGTTCCATCGGCTGAACTCAAACCCGGCGATCTGTTGCCGGACTGCGAACTCATTTCCGAAGATGGGAGCCGCATTCGTTTTTTGGATTTTCGAGGAAAGGCTGTGGCATTCACTTTCTTTTTCACGCGCTGTCCGCTGCCGGATTACTGTCCGCGCATGAACAAAAATTTTGCGGAAACGCGGGAATTGATGCTGTCCACGCCCAACGCGCCGACGAACTGGCAATTGCTCTCAGTTTCCTTTGACCCCGGATTTGACAACCCTACAGTGCTGTCAGGCTATGCCAATTTTTATCGTAATGGCGACACCAACCACTGGCTTTTCGCCGCCACGCCGACGAATGCTCTTGCCCACCTCGCTCCGAGCCTTGACTTGATGATTATGCGCGACGGCGAAAACATCATGTCACACAGTTTGCGAACGGTTGTGCTGGACCCGCAAGGGCACATTTTCCGCCAATTGGACGGCAACAAGTGGACACCGCAAGAACTCGCCGATGCAATCATGGAAGCCGCACGTTTGAAACCGTGAGTCAACTCGAACACGAGCCGTAAGCATCGCTTGCCGACCAGCCAATGACGACTTATGGTAGCCAAAACCCACGTTAATGTGTGGGTTGTTTTGCGAAACCGAATGCCAACCACAACCAAAGGAGAAAAATTATGATGACTCGACGACAAGCCATAAAAACCACCGCGCTCGCCAGCGTCGCGCTGGCCACGCTGCCCGGCGCGATGGCTCAAAACAATCCTGCCGCGCCCGCCGCAGCGGCACCGACCGGCCCGTTCACGCTGCCGCCGTTGCCTTATGCCTACGACGCGCTCGAACCATACATTGATGCGCGCACAATGGAGATTCACCATGGCAAGCATCACGCCGCCTATGTCGCCAACCTTAATAAAGCCGTCGCTGAATTTCCCGGCGCAGGAAAAATGTCCGTCGAAGCCATGCTCAAAGACCTGAACGCGATTCCTGAAAAAATCCGCACGGCTGTCCGCAACAACGGTGGCGGTCACTTCAATCATTCCCAGTTCTGGCAGATGCTCAAAAAAGACGGCGGCGAACCGAAGGACGCGCTGGCCACGGCCATTGACCAGCGCTTCGGCGATTTCAACGCGTTCAAAAACGAATGGACAAAAGCCGCTCTCGGTCAGTTCGGTAGTGGCTGGGCCTGGCTGGTTGTGGACGCAAACAAACAGTTGAGCATCGAGCCGACGCCCAATCAGGATTCACCGATCAGTCAAGGCAAACAACCGTTGCTGGGCATTGACGTGTGGGAGCACGCCTATTATCTCAAATATCAGAACCGGCGACCGGAATACGTGGCCGCATTTTTCCACGTCATCAATTGGGATTTTGTCTCTGAGCGTTACGAAAAAACCGTCGTGTGATAAAAATGCGATTCGGGCGACAGCCGCCAAGGAGGTGGGGATGAAGAATCCCGCTGAAAAACGGCTGTCCGCCCGAACCAAAATCCGTCCTGCCCCTTTTCCGCGCATCCCCCAGTGGTACGCGGCAACGGGCCCTAAATTGAAAAGAACCAATCGGCCAGGTTCGCGCCGTAATGGAATCCACCTTCATCCTCATAACCAATCGGCACTCGAGATTCGATCACGCCACATAACCTGGTGACGGTACAAACCGGCAACCCGACCTTATACCCTGCAATCCGTATGATGTTACCGTCAGACGGCAGAGTCATTGTTGGGTCAACGTGTCCCGTCGCTAATTCCTTGCCAGTAACCATGTTGTGAAGATCGGTGATAAGGCGGAATTAAGCTTTCCATTTTTTGGCAACAAATAAACCAAAATTGCGATTTCGCCCGATGGGTCGTGTGTGATTACTTTGTTGCCTCGTCTATAAGTCGTTCAATCGTCCATGTTTCCGTTGTCAGTTTCGATGCCACCGCTGGCGTTGTGCCGAGCGTTCTGTGAACTTTGCAGAAATTATGCGCCGCGACAAACAAGCTGATTGCGTGGCAATGGTTCTCCGGTTTGCGTGACCAGCCCAAGCCCAAGCGGGCAAATCGCTTGTTAAAATGGCGCACAGACAGGTTTGCGCGCTCAATAAAGCTGGTGCTGATGAGTTCCCGGCGCGGATTTCCGGCGAGAACTTTAATCTTCATGCCACTGCAAACCGGAGTCGCGTAACGCCGCTCCGGTTGCTTGGGGTTGAAAAAATCAGGGTAATAATTTTTATGGAGGGTGGCGTAGTTCAAGCGATCAAAGAGGTATCGCCGGAGCGCGTCAGGATAAGCCCTCCACCCATCCGTTGTGATTTGTGTCTGACCGGCAATGCGCTTGGCCAAATCATCAACAAAGAAATCGGTGCTGACGGCATCGCGCCTCCCTGTGTAATGTGACACAATCAACTTGGTCTTGGCGTCAATGCCCAAGAACGTAAAGACTCCCATATCCGATGTTTTTCTTTTTTCTCGCGCTCCCACCTTTGACCATAGTTCGTCAATTTGTAGCGACTCAACGGAGAGATTAAGCACTGTGCGGTCAAGAAACGATTCGCATTTCTGGCCGATGGTTTGCAGCACAGCTAAAACCGTGTGCGGGTCGCAGCCCACAAAACGGGCAACGGCGCGGACGCCAAGCCCTTCTGTGAGCAATTTGCAGATTTGCACAACCCTGTCATGATCGAGCCGCAGGCCGTCGAGCGGTTGTGAGTCACTGAAGGTTGTCCCGCAACGCGCACAGCGATAACGCTGGACCGTGCGGTTTCTATTTTGAAAACGGCCAAATTTCTTGGCCTCACCAGAGCAGCAATAGCATTTCACGCTTGCCTTTCCAATCAGGGCAAGTTATCGTGAAGTCGCATCGGTATGATGTGTGACTCATGCAGCTAACCCTGTTTGAGTTGCGCCCTGTTGGTGTTTCTAGCACCGGCAGGGCTTAATTTAGTTGTTCTTTAGAGTCGGGGCGGAAGGATTTGAACCAACAACCTCCGCCCGCACAAGTGTTGTGAAACACGAGGTGTAAGGCGGTGTTCATCCAATTGAACTTCGCCCCGAACCAAACCCCGCCAGCCCAAACTGGCGGGGAAATTTTTTACATTGTTAAGCGTCAGGAACATCTTCCACTCCTACAGCCTTGGGCGCGTTAAACTCAATCAATCCAAATGTTCTTGGGGCTGTTTTGGTAAAAACCTTTCCCTTTTTGGCGTATGAGCTTAGAGAACCAGCCAAGCCAACCTTCATGCTGTCCGAATAATCCTTGCCCATGAACGGAACAATTTCGTCAATGTGCATTGGAACTCCACTCGTTCTTAAAATGTTCCTGACCCTTTCCATGTCACTGCCAACGCGCAACGTATCGGACAGAGATTGGCCGTCCTCTGGTGGACACATCCTTAGAGCCTCCCGCAAACCCTCAACAAATGCTCTCGCCTCATCAATGCTGTGTTCCCAATCCGAAATCTCGGACAATTTCCTCTCAATTTTCCTTTCGAGTTCTTTGCGTAGGCTCATTCAAATGAGCCTCGCACAAGCCCAACCAAAAGCAAGAAAATAATGAAAACTATATCTCCTTGATTATTAACGAGTTGAAAACAGAAGAAATAAATAACTCGTAAAACTTGGTGTTGCTTGCTGCTATTGGCTGGCATTTGGGGTTGACCGCGCCAGTGGTTTGCGGGTTAATTGGCGCAATGAAGACTTTCAGTGAACCAAGGTGTCCGGTGGCTGGCTGCACAGCTACGAAGTTTGCCAATGTTGCTATCAAGAATGAAAAGCCTGAATATGGTGGCCAATCCCTTTTTGTAATTCAATGCGAAAATGGGCACATTGTTGCGCCAAACGAAATGGCAATTTTGGAAGCCATTTTGAGACATCAAACCAGTATCTTGGTTAAGATTCTTGAAACACTGGAAATTAAAGGCTAGTTCGGCGAATGTTGTTAGGTGAGTGTTTTCTGCTCACTTCACGAATCGCGGTCTTGCAAATTTTGAACGCCGCTTCAATGTCGCGGCGCATTGCGTTTGAAATGAAGCCGCTTTTGAGTAATCGTTTTAGTTCCTTGCGTGTGTAAGGGCCACGCCCCCCGTTGGTCGGTTTCTTCAAATCTTGGTTGTTCATTTCTCTCCGCATTGCTCCGATCATCGGAAGCAAAAAGCCCCACAATGTAATCGGTAGAACCCCCCAAAAGCTAGTGGCTACCGCAAGTTTGAAGCCTCTGTAATTTTGCTTTGCAGCCGCGTCCGCATCGCAAGCCTTCAGCCTGCAAACTACCAAACTGAGAAAAGCCAATGCTCACAGTCTCAATCTCAGCAACAATCTGCTCACACACGACCCGCCCGATGGTTGGGCGGCTGATGAGCCGACAATCATCGCGGGTTCCGAAAAATGCCGGAAACTTCGCACTTTTCACTTCGGCGTTTTGGCTTACCTTCTTTCCACATGACATTGAACGAGCAGATGACGCGATTGGCCAAACAGGCCAGGGCCGCGTCGCGCGAACTCGCGAAACTGACCACCCGCGAGAAGGACGATTGTTTACTCGCCATGGCCGTTGCGCTCGAAAAAAATTCTGACACGCTCAAAAAGGCGAACGCGCTGGACATGGACGCCGCGGCGAAAAACGGGCTTTCGTCCGCGATGCTCGACCGGCTCAAGCTCGACGACCAACGCATTGCCGCAATGGCCAAAGGATTACGTGAAGTCGCCACGCTGCCCGATCCGGTCGGAAGAATCCTGAACGAACGGGTCCGGCCGAACGGATTGAAACTCCAAAAAATTTCCACGCCCATCGGCGTGGTGGTCATCATTTACGAATCGCGCCCGAACGTGACGGCGGACGCCGCGAGTCTTTGCTTCAAATCCGGCAACGCGACAATTTTGCGCGGCGGCCGGGAGGCGATGAATTCGAATCAAACCATTGCACGCATCATGATTGAGGCGGGGAAACAGGCGCTCGCGAAATTTCCCGAACACGCGATTCAGGTCGTGCCCGTGGCCGATCGCGAGGCGATTCCCATTTTGCTTTCGCTCACGCAATATATTGACCTTTGCATGCCCCGCGGCGGCGAAGGATTGATTCGCGCCGTGGCCGAGTGCTCGAAGGTGCCGGTCATCAAACATTACAAAGGTGTCTGCCACGTTTTTGTGGACGCTCAAGCCGACTTGAAAATGGCCGGGGACATCGCGATGAACGCCAAAGTCCAGCGTCCCGCGGTTTGCAACGCGATGGAAACGCTGCTCGTGGACAAGGCGGTCGCGGAAACATTTCTGCCTATCGTCGGAACGCGGCTCGGTGAGAAAAGGGTCGAGTTACGCTGTGATGAACAGGCCCGTGCCATTCTTCAATCCGCAATCCGCAATCCGCAATCCACAATCCGGCCGGTGGCCGAACAGGATTTTTACACCGAATACAACGATTACATCCTGAACATACGGGTCGTGGACGGGGTGCAGGCGGCGATTGATCACATTAATCAATACGGCTCGGCGCATTCGGACAGCATCGTCACGAAGAACGAGGCGCACGCGAGGCAATTCCTCGCCGAGGTGGATTCCGCAACGGTTTATTGGAACGCCTCGACGCGGTTTACGGATGGCGGCGAGTTCGGCATGGGCGCGGAAATCGGCATCAGCACCGACAAAATCGGCGCGCGCGGCCCGATGGGGCTGGAGGAATTGACCAGCTACAAGTGGATCGGCATCGGCACCGGACAGGTGCGGACCTGATTTATCGAATGCAAAAGGTCCGCGGGTATTTGGTTTTGAATCAAGTCGCCAGCCGCATAACCGGATTGGTGTCCTCTTTATTGGTTACACCTGAAAATGTGCGCTGGCATGATTTGTGATGTAATATTTCAAGAATGTTCATGAAAACCCATATTTCGAGATGCCGGGTACGTTGCCGATGGTCGTGCTGGCTGCTGGCGGCTTTGACCCTCCACTTGACGGCGCGGGCTGACCAGATCATTTACGATGATGCGCTTGAAAACGGGTGGCAGAATTGGGGCTGGGCGACGATCAATTACGCGAACACCTCGCCGGTTCATTCCGGCAGCGATTCCATCAGTGTCACGATTGTCAACGGTTGGGATGGGATTCAAATCTGGCATAACGACATGGATTCCACGCCTTATGCGAGCATCAGCTTCTGGCTGAACGGCGGCACCAGCGGCGGGCAAAAACTTCAGATGTATGGCTTGGTGGACCTTAACGGCACAAATAATTGGGCCCAAAGCCCCCGGTACTCGATCGGCACACAGGCGGCCAATACCTGGCAGCAATTCATCGTGCCGCTTTCGGGGTTGGGAGTCGCCAGTTCGAACAACTTTACGGGTTTCGTGATCCAGGATTCGCAGGGTACGGCCGAGCCGACGTTTTACTTGGACGACATTTCACTGGTTGCCAACGTTGTCGTGTCGGGCACCAATGCGCCGGTTTCCATCACGGTTAATGCGCAGGCAAACCGGAATCCTATCAGCCCTTTGATTTACGGCGTGGCGTTCGCGACCTCGAATCAACTGGCGGATTTGAATTTCACCATGAACCGTTCCGGGGGCAACGCCGAGACGCGGTACAACTGGCAGCTCAACGCGCATAATCACGCGGCCGACTGGTATTTCGAAAGCATCGATGATGGGAACGCCACGCCCGGCGCGACGGCGGACGCCTTTGTCGCCAACAGCAAGTACGGCGGGGCGCAGCCGATGATCACGATTCCCATGATCGGCTGGTCGCCCAAGCTGGGAACGGGCCGCAGCAAACTCTGGAGTTATTCCATTGCCAAATATGGCCCGCAAACCGACAGTGACATCCACAACGCGCCATACAATAATCCGGATGCTGGCAACGGTATCAGCGTCACCAACGATACCCCGATTACCTGGAACAATCCCAATGACGCCAATTTTACAACCAATGTTGTTTTTCAACAAGGCTACGTCCAACACCTCCTCAATCAGTGGGGTTCCTCCACCAATGGCGGCGTGGGTTATTACTTCATGGACAACGAGCACAGTATCTGGTTTGGGACGCATCAGGACATCCATCCGGTCGGCCCGACGATGCAGGAAATCTGGACCGATATGCTCACCTACGCCAGCATGGTAAAATCCAACGATCCCAACGCACTGGTTTGCGGGCCGGAGGAATGGGGCTGGAACGGTTACCTTTACAGCGGTTACGATCAACAATGGGCCGGTCAACATGGATATCCAAGCGTGAGCACCTACCCCGACCGCACGGCCAACGGAGGATGGGATTATATGCCGTGGCTCCTGAACCATTTTCAACAGTACAATACCACCAACCACCAGCGTCTCCTGGACTATTTCACCCTTCATTGTTATCCGCAGGAAGGCAGCGTCAGCGGAAACGCGGTTGACTCCGCGACGGAGTTGTTGCGGAACCAATCAACACGCCAGTTCTGGGACACCAATTACACCGATCCCAGTTGGATTGATGCCAAAATTGCGCTCATTCCCCGGATGCGAAGTTGGGTTACGACCAATTATCCCGGTACCAAGATCGGCATCACGGAATACAACTGGGGAGCCGAACCTTACATCAACGGAGCGACCGCCCAGGCTGATATTCTTGGCATCTTTGGAAGTCAGGGTCTTGACCTGGCCACGCGCTGGACCACGCCTGACCCCAGCACCCCTACTTATCTGGCGATGAAGCTGTATCGCAACTACGACGGCAACAAATCCACCTTCGGTGACACGAGCATTCTGACCGTGGTGCCCGACCCGGATGATCTCTCGGCCTTCGGCGCTGTGCGAACCAGTGACGGTGCGATGACGCTCATGGTCATCAACAAAGACCTCAACAATGCAACGCCCATAACCGCAAGCATCACCAACTTCAACGCCACTGGAACGGTCCAGCGTTGGCAACTGACCTCCGCCAACGTCATTAGCCAGCTTGCGAACATCACACTCACGAATGGAGTTCTCAGCGATGTGGTTCCGTCTCAAAGCATCACGCTTTATGTTTTGCCTGCCCTGAACGCTTTCAATTTACAAGCCGGCGCCAGGAACCCGACCAATCAACTGGCGCTTTGGCTCAATGGCCAAGCAGGGCTGGCTTATATTCTTCAATCTTCCACGGACCTCGTTCACTGGGTTGGCGTCAGCACCAACACGCTTTCCAGCAATTCTTTCAGTTTTCTGGTCGGCACGACCAACCCGGCAAAAATGTTTTATCGCGGTCTTTTTAACTCACCGTAACAAAAATCATCTCCCGGAATCCCGGCTCCGGTTCCTTTGACGGGCCGGCTGGGACGTTCCATCGTCTGAACGCGCACGCGCGGACTCGATCAGCCGCCCGCGAAACGCCGGTTCATCACAGTGTCAGGGATACATCAGGCGGAAGAACAGGTTGCCCAACGGCGACGCGAGGGTGAGGCTCTTGTTGGTCCCGTTGTCGGTAATGCCACCGCTGGCCGACCAGTTCGTCGTCGCAGGATTTGAATTCTGCTGCAAGGTCCATCCCCACCAAGACGACGGCCAGGACACGATGACATTGCTGGCCGAATGATTGATGATAAGCTTGGGCGGCGGGAAAGTCGAAGTGTTGATCACCACCGAAAGCGTGTTCGAACCGGAGTTGGCGCTGATTAAATCCGGTTTGCCATCCCCGTTCACATCCGCCGCTGTGACTGAATAAGGTCCCCCACCCACGGGATAGGTGCCGCCGGTCGCGAAGTTGCCATTCCCGACGTTGATCAACACCGAAAGCGTGTTGTCATCGTAATTGGCGCAGATCAAATCCGGCCGGCCATCGCCATTGACATCTGCAGACGTAACTGAATGAGGCCCGATGCCCACGCCCGGCGAGGAGGCGAGTGCGAAGCCGCCGCTCCCATCGTTCGTCAATACCGAAAGTGTGTCAACCATCAGATTCGCGCAGATCAAATCCGCCTTGCCATCGCCGTTCACATCCGCCGTGGTGACTGAAAAAGGAATGCCGCTCACGGCATAATTGGTGGCAGTCCCAAAGCCACCGCTCCCATCGTTCGTCAGCACTGAAAGCGTACTGGCACCGGAGTTCGCGCAGATCAAATCCGCCTTGCCATCCCCATTCACATCCGCCGCCACAACGGATATGGGCGCAGCGCCCACGGCGTAGGTGCCGGCGGTCACGAAGGCGCCATTCCCTTTGTTCGTCAGCACCGTGAGTGTATTGGCACCATAGTTCGCGCAGATCAAATCCACCTTGCCATCCCCGTTCACGTCTGCCGCCGTGACCGACCTGGGGTGGAGGCCGACGGGATAGGTGCCGGCGGTCACAAAGCGGCTGCTCCGGTTATTGGTCAAAACCGAAAGTGTGTTGGAACCATAGTTCGCGCAGATCAAGTCCATCCTGCCATCGCCATTCACGTCAGCCGCCGTGACGGATATCGGATTGCCGCCCACGACATAAGTGCCGGAGTTCGTGAAGCCGCCACTCCCGTTGTTGGTTAACACCGAGAGCGTGTTGGAGCTGTAGTTCGCGCAGATCAAATCCACCTTGCCATCCCGGTTGATATCTGCGGCCGTGACCGACACCGGAAAACCGCCCACTGCCGGCGAGGAGGCGAGGGTGAAAGAGACTTGGGCATGGAGGTGAAGGTGAAGAAAAATCAAAGCCAACCCTGCGACCGGCAGCTTGAGTGACGCTTTCACAATGAATTTTCTGGTCGGTCAACTATCTCGCAGGAAAATCCTCGCGGCTTTTCATGGCTTCCTTAACCGTGCGCGCGATCCGGAACGATTTGAAATTCCACGCGGTTGCCGACACTGATATCATGATAGTTTAGAGGATATTCATTTCTTTTCAAGCAAATTAGCCCGCAACCTGAAATCTCCGCTATCGCGCCGGGCTGGTCGTCGGCAATGACCACGCCCCACATTTCAAGGACGGGTGCTAACCGGGACTAACCTTCTAATCCATAGCAGCGCGCTTGTCAGCCGCCGGTTTAATTGAGAACTTCTTTGGCCGTGGTTAAATATTTGTGAACGCTGCCGATCAAGCCAAATTCATCCGTGACTCGCTCCCGCCCGGGGGTTTGTTCGCCGGACTTGACTGGCGGATTTCGCCGGAACCGTTTTCGCTCAGCGCGGAACTGGCCGGGGAAATCGAATCGCTGGGCCGGGTGTTGCTGCAATTTTACCGTGCGGTCAATCTGCTTTACCGCAAAAGCGCCGAGGGCAAACAGGCGGAATGGGTCGCGCGCTGGCTCGATCTTGGCAAGCCGGCGGAACTCATCGCGCTCCAGCGATCGCCTGCGTTCAAAAACGACGTGCCGCGTGTCATCCGTCCCGACATTTTGCTGACGGAGACCGGCATCAGCATCACCGAACTCGACAGCGTGCCCGGCGGCATCGGGCTGACAGCGTGGCTCAATAAAACTTATTGCGGAATGCGGAATGCGGAATGCGGAGCGACTGGCTCACAGAATCAATCCGAACGACGAACTGCGAACTCCGAACTCATTGGCGGCCCCGACGGAATGATTCGCGGCTTTGAAAGCATATTCGGCGATGCCAAACAAGTTCACATTGTCGTCTCGGAGGAATCGGCGACTTACCGGCCGGAAATGGATTGGCTCTCAAAGCAGATGCGAAGTGCGAAGTGCGAGGTGCGAAGTGCCGGGTTCACGGATTTTGCCGGGGGCGACGCGGTGTATCGTTTTTTCGAGTTGTTCGATCTGGCAAACGTGCCGAATTCAAAAAAGATTTTTGAACTGGCGGCTGAAAAGCGGATTCGTCTCACGCCGCCTCCGAAGCCGGTGTTTGAGGAAAAAATGCTTTTCGCATTGCTATGGAACCGGAACCTGCAAGGTTTCTGGCGGCAGGAACTCGGCGAAGGTTTTTTTGTCCGGCTGAAAAAATTGGTCCCTTACACATGGATCATTGACCCGACGCCGTTACCGCCGCAGGCGGCGATTCCCGAATTGAACCTGACAGACTGGCAGCAGCTCAAAACGCTGTCGCAGCGCGAGCGCGACTTGATTCTGAAAGTGTCCGGGTTTTCCGAACACGCGTGGGGTGCGCGCGGGGTTTTTCTCGGCAGCGATTTGCCGCAGGCGGACTGGGCGAAGGCGGTGGACGACGCCATTCAACATTTCAACCGGTCGCCGCGCGTTCTCCAGCGTTATCACAAACCCGCGCTCGTCGAGGCACAGTGGTTTGTTTTTGAGAAAAACTCCGTTGAGACGATGAAGGGGCGGGTGCGGCTGTGTCCGTATTATTTTGTTTCCGGCGAAGGCGACGCGGCACGTCCGCAACTGGGCGGGGTGCTGGCAACGGTGAATCCCGCGGACAAGAAAATCATTCACGGCATGATGGACGCGATTCTGGCGCCGTGCGCGCTTTCAAGCTGAAGCTGCAACCTCGAACAACGGCTTATTTGCCCCGGTTAAAATCATCAACAACCTGACGGATGGCGTAGGTGTGTTCGGGCGTGCTGCCACAGCAGGAGCCGATGATGTTGGCGCCAACGGCCAGCAGTTCCGGCACGCCGGCCGCCATTTCAGCCGGGGTCTGTTTATAAACCGCCTTTCCTCTTTCCAGCACGGGTAGGCCGGCATTGGGCTGCGCCATCGCGGGCAATGTGCAATTCTCGCGATAAAGCCGGACAACCTTTGTCGCGCCCGCCATGTCCATCCCGGTGCCGCAATTCAACGCCACAATGTGTGCGCCTCTTTCTTCCACAAACTGGGCGGCCTGGTCGGGCAACACCCCCATCATCGTCACGAAAAATGTCTTGTCCGCGGACAAATCATAAGCGAGCGAGCCGATGATGCATGGCGCACCGGCGGTTCTGGCGGCGTCGATGGCCAGACCGAGTTCATCGAGCGATGTTTGCGTCTCGATGATGATCGCGTCCACACCCGCTTCAACGAGGGCGTGCGCCTGTTCTTCGAGCGCGACACGCGCGGCGGTCTGCGAAAGGTCGCCGTAGGGTTCCAGAATCGCGCCGAGCGGGCCGATGTCGCCCAGCACGTATCCCGGGCGATTGCCAAACGCCTCGCGCGCGATGCGCGCGCCGGCCTGGTTGATTTCCCGGACTTTGCCGGCGACGCCATGCCGCTTCAGGACAGTGCGGCTGCCGCCAAACGTATTGGTGATGAGACAATCGGTGCCGGCTTCCACGTAACGGCGCTGGATCGCAAGGACGCGGTCGGGGTTTGTCAGATTCCAGAGTTCGCCGCAGGCGCCGCTTTCGAGGCCGGCAAGCATAAGTTGCGTGCCCATCGCGCCGTCGCAGACGAGGCGGCGTTCGAACGCGGCTTCTTGAAGCAGTTTTTTCATAGTCCGGCTTTCAGAGTCCACTAAGCGACGGCCATTTCAAGCCATTTCGACGACGGCCGAAGCGGACTGCGCCAGGCCTGAACCGCCCGTTGCCCGCGGCCAATAACGCTGAGGCCCCTGGCACGGACAATCATGGCGAATTAACTTGCCATACAATCGGCCCTTTTCAAAATAGTTGCTATCGGGTTTATGATGTCCGAAATTGAGGCACGGGGTTTTGGCTTGGTTGGAAGTTTGCCAAGCCTTGGAGTAAGTCGTCGATTTTCAACTTCAAGGCCAGCTTAGCTCAGCGGTAGAGCAACGGTTTTGTAAACCGTGGGTCGTCGGTTCGATCCCGACAGCTGGCTCCAGTTAACATTGGAGCATTATGAAAAATGTCACGAACGATGCAAGACAAATTTTAATTAGGATTTTGTTGGCACAAAAAGTGAATCAGCCAGACGGTTTTGATCCGTTAGGTTGCAACCTGATCAACATCGTCCTCGACGTGCTCGGGGCTCCTCCGGACTCGATCAGATGTTGGAACAGAGAGCGTTTTTTTGTGGAGTGGGAAAAAGTCGAGGCTGATGAAGTTAGCATCGAAAAGTTCCTGGATCAGGTCGCTCAGGACCTCGATCCGGTACGCAACTGATCAATGAGCTATGCGGAAAATTAACCCCAAGACTTTCGAGGCCAGGACGTTCAGGGAATCCGAGAGAATGGACATGGTACTAGCGCTGCCCGAAGAACTGCTTCACGAATTTTTGCTTTACCAGCGGGAGGAATGGCCGGAAGGAGCCGATTTGCGGCCGGCAGCGGAAGCGCAGTTGCAGCGTCTGGCTTCAGCGAGCACCAAGAAGGTTATCAAACAAAATCGAAAATTGAGTCTATCAGCCGTTGCCATCGCCCTTTTGTCTCTAGCCGTTGCCATCGCTTCTTTCGTCCTTTCTCTTCTTCGATGAGCATCATGCCGCACTCGCAAAAACCGATTCGCCGAACGCCAGTATGCACGTTCGAGACTAGAGCAACTTCACACTCGACGATCTCAGCGCAACGTGGGCAATGATAGTGAACAGCATACATCCACGTCGGCCATTTGACTGACTGGGGTGTTTCAATTTTGGTGCTCGCTTCGGTTTTCATGATGGCCATCAAAGCACAGGGCTTGCCACTTGACCCGGCGTTTACGCTGCCGCGGGTATGACTCTCAAAAATTCTCTCACCACATGGGCTGCGTTGCGTGCTCCGGTCGTGAAGCCGCGGACGCGGGACTATCATCAGGAACTTATCGGCTGCATTTTCCGGAACTGGCCCGGCATGGAGGACGTGGACGTGCTGGCGATCGCGGAGCCGGCCGTCCTGGAGTTCATCGAGCGCATCGAGCATTTGAGTGCGACGCGATACAATGGAATCCTCACGATGCTTAAAGCGGTCCTGCCGGCCGCAAAAAATCTTCGACGCCGGCGGATCCGGATGAAGGACCGGCCGTTGCTCTCACAACTGGAATTTTCTCGACTCCTGCAGGAGCTCGACGGCCGGCCGAAGAGTCACGCGGGCCTGGTGATCCGTTTTCTATCGCACACGGGTTTGCGAATCGCGGAGGCCCGGGCCATCCGATGGCCCGACGTCCACGAAGATTTTATCCTGGTGCCTGGCACCGTCAGTAAGAGCGGCCGGCCGCGTGTGATCCCGTTTGTGAACGGCGTTGCCGACGCACTGCAGGGCTTGAGAGGCCTCGCCGGCGATTCGGGGGCGGTGATTCCCCAGGGAGAGTGCAAACGGTCGCTGCAAACGTCCTGCGAGCTTGCAGGCCTGCCGCGATTGTCGCATCACAGTTTCCGTCACTTGTTCGCCACGCGCTGCATTGAGAGCGGCGTAGATCTGCCGACGGTTGCGCGTTGGCTCGGCCATCAGGACGGAGGAGCGTTGCTATCCCGGACCTACTTCCACCTGGTGGACGAGCACAGCCGGCGAATGGCTGCAAAGGTCCGGATCTAACTTGCAAACGGATTGAACGCGTAGGTGAAGAAGAGCGACGGGGCAGTCGCCTGGGGAGTGAGCGGGGCATTTTTGATGGCCCGGTACAAGGCGATCGCCAGGTAAATTCCGCCACCGATCAACAGCCAGAGTTTCCAATGTTTTTTCATAAAGTCAGGAGGAAGCCGGTTTGGATCCGAACAGCGAGAGAACTGTCCCCAGCGTGCTGTTGGAACTCAGCGTAGAGGACAACTGGCTCTTGACGATGAGGGTCCAGACGATCAGCGCGATGAACACGCCGAGCGTCACGGCCAAAAGCATCGAAAAGAAATCTTTCACGATCCGGGTTTATAATTTGCATCCACCGCGCCGTTCAAAGCGGCCGAAGGAGCCGCGGCCGCGGCGGGTGCAGGCGTGGCACTGGCAAGCGGCGTAGCGCCCGGGGGAGGCGGAACCGGTGTTGAGAGCGCAACGACATTTGCCGGCGCCGGAGCGGCTGCCCGAACGGCCGCGATTGAAGGTAGTGCAGACGCCGGCACGTAATCCGCATAACTCTTGGCGAGCACCTTGGCCCGGAGCGCTTCCCAATCGGCCGGCGTTGGATCCGGATTGTTGAAGATGAGTTTGAGATCATCGATCACGCCAGGCGTGACGGCGATGGCTTCTTCCACCAGGGAAAGAATCAAAGCGAGCATTGCGGGTGTCATAATGTTGTTTTTGGTGAACAGTTTGGTCAGTGCGTTGATGGTGGCGTCGAGTTCGGTCATTGCAATTTAACGCCAAGCGAGGTGATCAGATTTTCGAGGTCAGTCAGGTCCTGGCCTGCGGTGGACGTTGCCTGCTGCAGCGCTAGGCTCATTTGAGCGGCCGTCGTGGAGTTGGTGACACTGGCGGCCGCGTAAGCGGCGCCGGCGTCGCAGGCCACGGCCACCGCGGCCTGGTATTTTTCGTAAGCGTTCTCCACCTGGAGCTCCACGTTGGTGGACGGATGACTTGCGGCGACGTAGGCGCCCCACAGATTCATGGCGGTATCGACGCTGACAACGGCCGTGCCGGCCGATTGATAGGCGATGGTCTGTGGCGTGGACTGGCAACCGATGATGGCCACCATCGCCAGGCATGCAAAGGCGAGCATCATCAATGGAATTTTCGGCGCTGAACTTGCGGCCGCTGCAGTTGCCGGAGCCGTATCGCTTGCCGGCGGATCATCCGGACCCTTGGCGACGCCGGCGCGCAGGAAGGCGACGGCCGCGGCCATCAGGGCCAGATAGACTTCACTGGGGATCTGCCACCAATGTTGCCAGTTGCCGAACAGCAGGACGCCGGTGGCGAGTGCGGTGAGATAGGTTTTTTTACCCGATAGGAGTTGGAGCAATGTGCTGAGTGTGTTCATAGGTCAGATTTGAGGAAGTGTTCGGTTTCGTGTTCGCTGGGAATTTTAAAGCCGCGATCGCGGAGCATGATGATGATGGTGGCGGTTTTTTTTTCGTTGCTGCGGATGTGTTTCCATATGGCGCGTTGCGAGCGCAGCCAGGCTGTGAGAGCGACAGCCAGGCAGGCGGCGACGATTTCAACTGGAATGTTCATTTCGTGGTGGGGGCAAAGCCCCAGATGTAACCAAGCGCAGCCAGCACGGGGAGTGCCAGCAGTTCGCCGATGGCGGGGATGAAAAGCATCCCCACCAGGATCACGGTCAAAAAAAGTTTGGTGCCAGTGCTCATGAGAACCAGGTCGTGGGATTCCAGGGAGAGGTGGACCAGCTCGAGTCCGCCGCGGCCTGGGCGGATTCAGTGGCCGCGTTGTTGGATGCGGCCGTGGCAGCCGCGTTGGCGGCGGCGGTGCCTTGGGTGGATGCAATCGTTTGGTACATGGCGCCGCCTGGCTGATACGAGCCGGCCACCACGTCCTGCGCGGCCGCGTTTTGCTGTTCGGTGGCCGTCAGCAAAGGAAGCTGGGTGAGCGCAACGGCGCCCTGGTAGGGAGTTGAACTGACAACTGCACTTTTGACGGCTGAAGCCGCGGTCACGAGCGTGTTCCACGGAGCCAGAAGGACATCCATGAAAGTCTTCGTGCCGGCGGCGATATCGGCCTTGAAATTTTGATACGCCTTGTACATCTCGATGGCCACGTAAACCCCGACACCGAGCGTGAGGATGATCATGATGTGTTTCCAGGGGATTTTTTTCATTGGTTGAGGATGGCTTGCCAGTAGATGGTGTCCGCGGAAGGGAAGTTACCGGTGTCGGAAATATAAAAGCCCGCCGTGGTCATGTTGGTGATCACAAAAACAGTTGCACCACTTGGGGACGAGCACGCCAGGCTGACTGAATAATTGGTTGAAGGCAGAGGCGATGAAAAGAGAACGTTGGTGTGCGATAAGGTGCCTGCTGAAATGTACAACAACCCGGCCCGATACCAGGGTGGCAAGCCAGTGAGGCTGGCTGCAGGTGTGTTTGAGGTTGATGAAGCATCTCCCGCCAAGAAAGCGGCAGTGAGCGTTGCATCGACTTTTGTGTTGCCGTTAACTTCTAATGGTTGCGATGCTGCATTCGTCCCTATGCCGATGTTCCCTTTGTTGAATGAGAGGACGTTGGTGTAGAGCACTGTGTTGTTCATTTGGTGCCAGACCCAGGCCACGTTGCCGCCAGTAACGAATTCCTGGCATATCAGGTAGTAGCCCGAACTGTACTCCAACTCTTGGATATAACCCGGGCCGTCCTCCTGATTGAAAACTGTGAAAGTTGCGAGATTGTTTGTCGTTCCGACACTGAGGCTGGAAGGAAAAATTACGCCATCCGGTGACAACCACAGATTTTGACCCTGGCTGTCGTCCACCGGCGTGTCCGGCCCGTCGTAAAAATTTCCAGTGGCCGTGCTCATGAAATGCACTGGCGTTACGTAAAACGATGCGAAGTCCCAGATGCTGTTGCCGCTGATTTTGTTGTAGGTAGTGTTCGCCAGGCGCATGGCGTTGGTGTAACTCCCGGCCTCAATCGTGTTGTTAGCAATTATATTTCCACCACTGCCAAAGCTGCCACCGTCAATTTCAATCGCGCAGTCCCCGCCGCATCCCAACCAGATGATGTTGTTCTCAAAGGGCACGGCATTCGCCCAGGTGCGGAAATAAATCACCCGGCGCAACCGATCAAACTGCCCATCCGCGATGACTGTGCCGTAGCCCTGAAAAGCATTGGTCACGTCCAAGCCCGACACCGCGTTGGTCCCGCCCAAAATAATGCCGTCCTGTTGCGGGTAGATCCCGCCACCCGGGTGAGCAGCCGTCTTGCCGCACAAAAGGAAATTATGCATGTAAAGCGTCGTGCAGGTATCAAGGATGAACGGCGAAGTGCCATCCCTGGCATCGTACAGCGAAAGGTGATCAATTTCCAGTGTCCCACGGCCGATGGTCTGAATTTTCGCTATGGCATTGGTTGCGTCCAACAGAAGGATCGTGCCGTTGGTGGGGGCAAGCTGCAGGTTGCCGCTGAAATCGTTGCCGACCCCCGTTAATCGGATCGTGGGTTGCCAGAAATTAGATCCGCCGTCCCAACTGTCATAGTAAGCGATGGGGCCGTGAGGAATGAAAATCACGCGGGGAAGAAAATAAGCTGACCCGGGAAAAAAGACGATGCCTCCGCCGGCATTATAGGCTGCCTGGATCGTGTTTGAGACGGCAATCGAGTCATCCGTCACTCCGTCCCCGACCGCTCCCCAAAATTTCACGTTGAACACGGGCAGATTGTTGCTGGCGGAGTCACACACCCCATGTATCAGGCCGTAGAAAGTGCCGTTGCTATAAACGCCGCCCACGTTGGTCGGGTTAGTTGAAACGGGGTTGACCAGATTTGCGTTCGTGATCGGCCAGTTGTTGGTTGCCAGGACGCCGAGCTTGGCCAGCGCTGCCGTCGCATTCTGAGACTGCAATAGTCCCCGGGAGAAAGGCGTCGTCTGCACGACCGGGCCGTCAGCCGCGGCGTGCCAGGCTGCAAGCGCAAAACAGAATGTCAGGATTTTTTTAAACATAGATGACTGAGATGCCGTCCCCACCGTTGGCTGCGGACACGTACCAGGATCCGAAGTCGCGCTTCCCACCAGGGTCCGCTTCGATTTCGTATTGATCACCCGGGTTAAGCTGGATCGGCTGATGCGCTCCAGAATTGCCGATGTAAACCGCGCCGGCGTTGGCTGCGCGATCGAGGCTTTGCTGTGCGATGATGATTGCCCGTCGGAAATAGGATCCCGCGGCCGCAAAGGCGATGGCCGCGCCACCGCCCACAGTATTTTTCTGGAATTGGCCTTCAGCTTCGAGGGCGCAACCGGCGAGCGTGTTGGAGATGGGCGCCTGATTTACATTGACGTTGCTGGTGACGCTGACGTCGCCGTTTTGATCGGCGAATTGCTGACGTAGAAGGTGATCGTCACCGGCACGCCCGAGTCGTTGTAAAAAGTCAGCTTGCCGAACTGGGGAGAGGCATCGTCGCCGAAGCCCGAGCCGGTTTCGCTGAAATCATATTCGTCGCCGGTGCTGGTGATGACACGGAAGGCCCCGTTGGTTGCTGTCAGCAAAAAGTATTTCCCCGTGATGCACATGGCGAAGACGCCTGACGCATTGCCGGCTATGGGAATTGTGAGCGTGATCGGTTTCATGATTTGTGTTTGAACAGGGCGATCAAGGCCACCAGGGCCCCCACGCCGGCCAGAATCAGGCCCAGAGTCTTGTAGGTGATCGAGCCGCCAGTCCCTGGCACAGGCTGGTTTAAAGCGTTGCTGGCGGTCTGCAGGCCGTTGGCTGCGGAAGCTGAGACCCCCTGGACCGCATTCGAGAATTGATCAGCCAGCTGACTGATCAGCGCGTCCGCGTTCGGATCGCCCACCGTGATCGTTGAGCCAGTGCCGGCATCGATCGTTCCCACTTGGCCGCCCACTTTTGATGCTCCGCTTAGATCCACTGCTCCGGCTTCCTGGTATTTGCCTTGGGCGCCCACCGCGATCGAACCGGTCGTGGCCGCGGTGCCCGTGTCCGTCACGTTCGGCGAGGCCGCTCCGCTCGTGGTCAACGTCTTTTGCGAGGCTCTGCTGTGAACTGCTCGAGGCGCTCCAGCCAACCAACGGCAAGAAAAAAGGCAGATGATAGATGAGGTGAAGTATCATACCGTCTTGCACATGATCAGTCCCAGCGGCTTGTAACCCTGGCTCGCGCCGAAGCGATACAAACTGGCCAGGCGCGTCACCCACATGATTGTTGGAGCGGAGAAATGTCTGGCTAGCGCGTCGCCCGCATCGAAAACGAATTTGAAGGAGGTTTTCCCCAGGGCTGCAACGCCTTCGATGATCAGCCAGCCCAACGCGTTGCGCGAGTGGATCATCACGAAAGCCGGTTTGTCGTCCACCTGGACGGTTGAGGCCTGGAAGGCACCGGCCTTGACCAGGCGCGTGAACATCCCCGGTTCATAGATGCCATCCAGAATCTTGCCGGCGATCGCCCCGAGCTCGGCTTCCGCCTGCTGCAGCTCGCCTTCGCTGCTCTCCAGGATGGAAAACAGCTGCGTCTCGGTTATCAGCAGGCGTTTTTTATCGGCGTGCATACAACAAACCAAAGGTGAGGAGGATCGCCAGAAAACCGCCCGCGATGACCATGATCGTGGTAGTGCTCAGCGGGCCACCGCTGTTGTTGACGGTGACGGGGCCGACGCCGCCCGTCGAAGCTCCCGACGATGCGCTGGCGCTCAAACCGCCTCCGCCTCCACCTAACAAGCTCATTTTTTCTTTCTAAGGAGCACCAACACCAGCAGCCCGAAAAGAACCGCCACGGCGATCCAGGGGACCGTGCTGGTGACTGCCTGCACTCGCTGGGTCTGGTTTCCCTGGCTCAGCAACAGTTGGGCTGTGTCCATTTATTTTTTGCGGAACAACAACAGGATCGCCACGAGCACGCCGCCGCAGATCAGGATCCACGGCAGATACTGGGTGAGCGTCGAAGTCGTGGTGGCGGGTTTGGCCGCGGTCGTGCTGGGTGAAACGCTGAAAAGTTTGTAAGCGTTGGCAGCCGTGGTCCCCAACCCCGACAAACCGCTCACCAGGGAAGAAAAGAAGTTGCCGCTGGTGTTGGTGTTGCCGCCGCTGCTGTCAACCGGGGTTGATAGAAACAGCGGGCTGCTGTTGGGGGCCGTGGAACCGTTAAGGTTCAGACCCAAGCTGCTTGAATCCGAGCCGAGCCCTAAAAGGTCTAAAGTTGGATCGTCCATATTTAAAAAAAGGCGCAGGCTGTTGACCCGCGCCGTCCAGAATTTTAAAAACGCGGGTCCGGACTAGCCGAGTGTCGGAAGACCAAGCCGCTGCGTAATGCGGCGCAAGGTGCCGTTGGAAGCGGCCGCCAGCGTCAGATTAAGCTGCGTCGAAGCAACCGAACTCACGGCGCGCAATGACTCGAACAGATCGTCGTGATCGAACATCAGGGGGAACAAACCCGCTTGCGGATTCATGTCGTAGTTGGTCAGCAACTGCGCGTTTTCGTTCGCGGTGATGTCGTCATAAATGACGTTGGCGCCCGCGAGCAGCCGCGCCTGAATGATGCCCTTGCTGCCCGCGACGCTGTCGGAGGGATCGAAGATGTCCACCTCGGAGATCAGGTCCGTGCCGGGCATGCCCTGGAAGATGTTCGCCAGCGGCACCAGAGCGGAGCTCGTCTGCGAATCATCCGCCTGCCACTTGATGATCGGCGTGGCTGCGCCGATGCCGAAATCGTCCACGCAAGCTGTGGCCGCGAGGACAGGAGTCGTCCCGATCAACGGGATCTTCACCTGGAACGTGTCGTTGGTGCCGAGCCAGTCGGTCGTGCAGGCCAACCCGTTCTGGTAATCTGCGCGTTTGCGCCACGGCTCCTCAAAAAAGATCGAGAGCAAGGTGCGGCCGCTGCCGGCGCCGGTGCCGGCGTAACCGATTGAGGCATATTTCGAGCCGTTGAGCTGATTGATCGTGTCAATCTGCACGGCCGTCGCGCGCCGGATTTGTTTCGACGCCAGAAGAATCTGGATGTCGCCACTCGTGACTGCAGAGAGTGCGGGTGCGTTGGCGTTGCCGGCGCCGGCATCGCCAAGGATGAGCTGGATGCTCTTATACCGGGGCCCCTTGGGGCAATTGATGGTTGCGACGGTCCCCGTGGCCACGCCGGTGATGTCTTGAAGTTGGATTTTACGATTGGGAGCAAAAGGCATAACGAAAAAGGTTAGAAGTTGATGATGTTGATTCCGTGACCTCGATTGAGATTACGAGGCGGTGGCCGGCGACGCGGTCGTGACCGTGGAAGCTTTCTTGGGCAGGAACTTCCGGACCAATGGCACGATGACCACGATCGCCGTGGCACAAGCGAGCGTGACCAGGACGAAGGTCACGATGTTTTCGCGAGAGAAGATTTTTTTCATAACAGGAGGGGGACTGTCCCGAGGGACGTTGTCGAACTGTCGGCTTCGTGTGGCGTCGTCAGCGCGATCAACCGGAGACACCGGTCCGAACCGCGGTTCAGAACGCCGAAGCGTTAAGTGAGGGAAATTTCGCACGGCGATGTGGACGCGCGAGGCGCATTTTGCCTCATCCCCCTTTTTGGCTCCGGCACTGCTGCCAGGCAGGGGTCAATGCAATTGAAAATTGAATCCATGATGACAAAAATCCTTCTCGATCCGCTCCCAGGCACTGGCGGTGGAACGGCTACCCCGAGTTCATCCTCTGAACCGCATAATGCAGAAACGCCGCCGCCTGCTCCGCCGCCAGCGGCCACTACGGTCCTCCAGGGGACCAAATCCGAGCGCGAACTGCAGCTTGAAGAAGAGAATCAACGCCTGGCCAAGGAAAAAAAGGACCGGGAGATAAAGATCGCCGAGGCTCGAGGATGAAAATCATCGGCTGAAATCGCCGCCGTCCGATCCGCAGCCGGCCCCAACCGGCCAGGAAGAAGAGTACCGTTGGCGCCCCTTCAAGCTTTAAAATGTCATGGCTGCGAAAACCGAGTCCACAGCAGCAAAAGGAAACGGAGCTCCTCCGCCAGTGGCGCCGCGGCCGCCTGCAGGATCGTCTGGAAAACCTCCCGCTGGAATTCCTGCTGCGCCATCAACTCCACCGCCTCCGGGAAAAACAGGAGGACGTCCTCGCAAAGACGGGTTGCCTCCCGGCTCGCCGCAGGCTCAGGCGGCTGATAAGAAATACGATTCGGAGCGCCACAAGCTGGCTCGTGAAACGGCCGTTCAATTGGCTGAGCCGCCGGCGCTCCCTTCAGCCCTTGCGCCGAACGCTGGTCCAGGCCCAGCGCCGAAGCCTGGTCTTCTTGGCGAGCTTGCTGGTGAGGAAGCTCCGCCAGTCCCCTGGCAGCCAGAGACACTGACCGGCCTGGTTGACGATCTCATCGAGGCCGCGGAGGAGAATCGAGTCGGCGGTTTTATCGCCAAGTGCGCTGAAGCGGGTATCACCGGAAAACTCTGCAAAGAGATCGAGGCCGATGCGCACTTCCCCAAAACCGCCAAGGCCCTGCTCAAGCACAGCATCCCGCGCCTGGCGGCAAAGTGGTTGAACCGCGCCGGCATCTCCGCTGAGTGGCAGGAGGAAATTTCCGTCCTCACGGCCGTCATCCTGATCATCAAACAGAATGCCAAACTGAACGCCAGGTTCGAGGAAATCGTCCACGCCAACAAACAACCGGCGCCGGCGCCGGTAAAGAAAGGTCCGGAGGTGATCAAGGTATGAACAAAAAATTCAAACAACCGCGGATCGAGGTTCCAAGATTGAAGCGCGCCTTGCGGAACTTCCACCATGCGCTGGGCAAGCGCAAGACTCTGACGGGTCCCCAAGCCTTAGCAATTTTCGTTCGCTCGATGAACGAAGTTAGCTGCTGATGAACTCAACACTCAAACTGACGCCTGCAGCGGCCGGCCGGATGTATCACGGTCCGTGTTTTCATCGATCGCGCACGCCGGCCGAGAATCGTCGGATCATTCGTCAACAGATCCGCCAGCTCAAAGCCAGCGTCTCGATGGACCTCCGTTACATGGGCTGCATCCTCGAGGCGATCGCAAATTTCAAGCCCGCTTCCCAACCCGCATGAGAATCCCGATCGCTTTTGCAAGGCCCGCAGAATTCCGGATCCTGATCCGGCCGCATGGCTTTTCGTTTCTCAGGTTCACCGATGCCACGTTGCCGCTGCCCAGAGTCGAGCCGGGAGGATCCGATTTTCCAGACGCGCTCGCCGCGACTTTTTATTTCTGCTCTCCCTGCCATGCCCGACTATTCACTCCCCAGTTGCATCACGCTGATCTTCGGCAAGGGCGGTAGTTGCAAAACCACTTTTGCTTTCGCGTACCTGCTCAACGTGCTTGCCGCCTGCCGTTTCATCTTCGACGATCGCGGCCAGGCTTCCACCAGATTAAAGCTCAAAGCTTGCACAACGCTCCGTGATCTCGAGCTAGCGCTTCTCACCCGTTGGGTCTGTTTCAATCCTCACATCATGTTCCCTGGAGCAAGACTCCCGGACGGATTCCTTTGGTTCCTGAACTGGGTGTTTGAAGTCAGCAAACGTGGACCGGGAAAAAAAATCCTGTTTGTGGATGAGCTCTGGCAATGGTCCAACTCACGCCGGCCGGTCCCGCCCGAATTGGAGAACGTGATCCGGACCGGACGCACTGAAGGCCTCGAGCTTCTGTCCGCCACTCATAGCCCGCGGGAATATCACGAGCTCATCCGGAGCCAGGCAACCGAGTTTATCGCGTTCAATACGATCGAGCCGGCGCAACTGGAGTCCATCGAGCCGTATTGGTCCGGAGTGGAAGCCGCGGCGAGACTGCAGGCGGGACAATTTCTCGCTTACGATCGCAACTCAGGCGGGACCGCGGCCGGGATGCTCGAGCCGGGATGGCCACCAGGAAGATTTTTGCCCGTTGAAGTCAGTCCGTAGCTGCCAGGCGGAACACGTCCCTGATTTTCGCCCGGATCTCGCGCCGGCGTTCGAGGCTGACGTGCCCTTTGCGTCCAAAAATTTTACTGCTGTCCAAAAGATAGATCACCGAGCAGTCGCAGAAGGTTTCCCAATCGAGCCCGTCCTCACCGTTCAGCAAAACCTCGTGTCCTTTGGGGCCTCGACTCTGACGCTGGCTCGTGCAAAAAAGCGCATTGACGACTGAGGCATTGGCGCAGAGCCTAGGATGCGAGACCAGAACGACCGGGTGCTCCCCTTTTTTGTCAAACTTGAACTGCCAAACGTCGAATTGGTCCTTCACTCAGGGACCTCCAGGCTCGAGGCTTTAGCCAGTTCGAGCAGTTCGCGGTTACGCGCCGGCGTAATGCCGAAGTCATAATCCGGCGGGAATGGTTCCTTCGTCTCTGCCCGGACCACTGTGAGCGTGTAGGACCCATCCCCGTGGTCTTCGTAGGCGAGTTTCTGCCGGGGTTTGGCGGACGGCAGCCGGACTCTCTGGTAATCGTCAACTGTGAGCGTTTTCACAGCGGTAATTTACCGCATTGCAGGACCATTTTCAAGGGGATAAGCGGATGGGTTAAGCGGACGTTTTGGAGGGGGTTTTTCCGGGGGGTAAGGCGGACAGATGCTCCGGATCCGGCTCTCCCAAGCTCAAAAAAGGGGGGGTTACATGGACGCCGGCCGTGGAAGTTGTCCGGCTATTTCCGCCGCCTCGAGGTCCTCCAGGCGCCACAAAGGCTGTCCACCTAACCTCACCGGCCGCGGGAAATGGCCGCTGGCAATCTTCCGGTCCAGCGTGGCCCGGGACCAGCCGTATCGGGCCTGCACGTCCTTCTTGTGCAGCCGGGGAACGTTCAGGATGAGCCGCTGCAGGCGTTGGACGGTCTCCTGGAGGGTGCGGATACCCCGGGAGAGTTCTTCCGGGCTCATTAACGCTGTAGCAGTCATGGACGGCTGCTTTGCATCGGCTGTGCCAAAAAAGTGGACCGGGCATCGACCCGGTCCGTGTCGTCCTGGTATGGGGCTTTCTCCACGGCCTCCTTGAATTCATAACGGAAAGCCGCCGCTTCCACCTCTTCCATCGCGTCCAGTCGAAGGATCTTCAGCAGCGGCGGCAAAAGCAAACACAACGCCTCACACGTGTCCCGGTCCCGGCATTTCGCCGCTTCAAAATGCAGAAACCGGATGGCGTTTTGTGTTGTCATTTTTCGGCCAGCCATTGGCAAAAACCGTAAACGGCTTTGCGCACGAGCTCGGCAACAAGAGCCAGGGGAAACAGGCACGTCACCAGGACCAGACTGAAAAACGCCCAGCCCAGGGATTCATCCGAGTTGCGGTGGACCTGGATGTTCACGCCCTCTCCTTTCCCAAAGCGATTGCACTCTCTTGTTCCTCGAACAGATCTCTAAACCTGTGCAGCTTCGCCTGGAAGTGGTCCGGAGCATTCTCGGCAATGATGATCCTCCCTCCCTCGCTCCTCGGCACAACCCAACCCTGGCTGTAGCCGAAGCGGAGCAGGTTGAAAAATTTGTGCAGCCGTTGCTCCCTCGTCATGTGATCCTCCTTTTTAGAGCGTGCGGACGCCTGCTCCCATCGGAAAGTGGCAACCTGTATTCCCGGCGCGTTTTCGGATCCACACATGCCGAGCAGAGATCTTCCTCTACCCACTGACAGGTTAAGCCGGTCTTTCGATGAACGCAGGCGTTGTAGTAACTACAGCCGCATTTGCGGCAACGCTTTTTTTTCATGGGGCTTCCGGTCGTAGCACCTGATCGACAGGCGGGTTCCAGACGATGTGATGGCCACGGCAGCGGTCGCAGTGCGCCGGCTGCCCGTTCTCACCCTCGACGCGCTCACACATCGCGTCGCAGTCCGTGCAATACCAGAAGCCCTTCAAGAGCACCGTCTCGATTTTGCGTTTCAACTGATCGCGGATCAGGTCCACGTCCTCCAGCCGCGCCGGCTGGAGTGGACGCGGCAAAGGCCGCGGCGTTACGATTCGATAGTTGCGCAGCGGTAGCTGCGCTTGATATGTTTTCGTTGTCATTCGGTTTTTTGGTTGTGCCGGGGGCGTGAGTGCCCCCGGCAAATTTTCAGGTTCGCGCCGCAGTCCCCCCCGCGGCTTTTTGTTGGCGTGCGGCCAGCGCCTTGTCTGCCGCCTCGCGCGAGATCGGCGCGCCGCCGAAGATAAACCACACTCCTTTTTGCGTAGCGAAAGCCGCCGCGCTAGGGCATCGGATGATTTTGTGTTCCTTTACCATCGAGGAGATTTCATCCAGGGTGGATCGTGCAACGGTTGGATTCAGGCGATGTGCAAGACGCCAGCAGGCCCCGAACTCGGCCAGTTCCTTTTTGCTCGCGCCCTGGCGCCAATTTTCGATCACAGTACCAACGTCGAGCAGGAAGAGATTTTCAGCGTTGAGTTTTTTTGCCCCACCAGCCGTCTTAGAGGCGTTAAAATCCGTTGAACGCTTAAAGAATTTCCTCCCTCCTGATGGTTTTAACGCTGGAGTCTCCCTTATATGGCCGTCAATGGCGGTTCGATCAACCGGAGATTCACTGCCACAGTGACCGCCGTTGACAGTTGGTGTGACCGCCATTGACGGTTGGTCTGACCCGGAATTAGCCGGTAAAGAGACCGCCGTTGACGGTTCTTCTGCCCGGACGGCACCGTCACTGTAACCGCCGTTGGCGGTTGGTGTGACCGCCGCTGGCGGTTGGTCTGACCGAGCAGCATGGCCATTTGCACCGGAATTGACGGTTTTCTGTATTTCTTCGTCACCGACCGCCACTGACGGTTGGCCTCTTGCGCTCGTTTTCGCCATGATGGCCATGTATTCCTGCCCGGCAAAAGGAAGCTCGGGTTGATCACAAGCGCCGCAGATCCCCCAGCAACATTTTGGCCAGCGATTTTGACACCAGATCCAACCAGTCTGGATGAGCTTGTCACGCCAGACGGCAATCGTGTCTTCATCGTGACCGTAAAGGCGTCGAAGGTCCTTGAGAGAGCAATAGACGCGACCCCACCCATCGCCTCCGAATTTGTTCATGAAAGAGTTATCGGTTAAGACAGTGAAAAGCCACTTTGCCCCAACAAACTTCTTTAGACGCTGATCCTGCGAGCAATTTCGCCGTAGCTGAGGCATCATGTTGTTGAGCGCCTCTCTTTTGATTTGCTCTGCCGTTTTCGGCTGTGTGAGCTCGAAGGCTTTCTGATGGCCGTTGCCGTTCCCGTTGAATTCGTTCATCGCTGGCCTTTCCCGTTGGTGTGTCCCTTGTGGTTGACTGCAAGCTCGATGACGAGCCTGCCGATCTTTTCGGCTGGAAGACGCACAGTCCGATGCCCTCTCCGGATCGTGGTGATCCGGTGTCGCTTCAAGAGTCGCCTGACATTTCGAGGCGAGCAGTGCAGCGCGATCGCTGCAACGTCATAGGTTATTTCTTTTGTCATATTTGTCCTGTGTTGATTGTTCGTCACGTATAGAGGACCGCGCCGGCGAGCTGACGGCCGTTTGGCCTGGTTAAACCCCGGCACCGGCGCCGGCGAGCTGAAGGATTTTCAAAAGTGACCGTCTTTAGAGGATGAAAATGAAGCCGCAACGGTTTTGTAAACCGTGGGTCGTCAGTTCAATCCTGACAGCTGGCTCCATTTAAAATCAAGGGTTTCCGCGGGTGTCCGTGTTATTATATTGATTTTGTTCTGTCAAAACTCTGACAAATCGAATTTGTGACGGATGCACAAAAAAACCTCCAGAGACGGAGGTTTTGGGGTTTTGAGGGTGGATTACATTTTGGGACGTAATCCCCAAAATTTGTCACGGTCGGTCTTTTTCACCTCCCGAACGTAGTATTTTTTACAAACCTCATTACTGTTTTGGTTGGACTTGGTGAGCGGCAGATTCGGCGGCAAAGCATCGCACCCGTGGCAAATAGATGGCCGCAGGACGGGTTTTTCGAGCCGCTGCACAACATCGCCGCCCCAGCCCTCGCCGGTCAGGGTTTGCTACGTTTTTAGCCGCCGAGGCCGCCCAGAAAACCATGCTGTCGAACGGGATTATCTGCCCCTGCTCTGCAACCCAGCCTTCATTCGCTTCGGATTTCCACTTGCAGATTTTGCCACCGAATACGGCCTCTAGGTTTCATTTCACTGTTCTATATGAAGATTTGCAGGTGGAGAAGGAACGTGATAATTCTGAAATTGGCTTAAATTTACAGTCTGAATTTGATAATCCGTCCCCAGATTTAAATTGGTGCTGAAATAGTGCATCATGGGGTTTACCACATTCTGGCTATAAACATAATTTTCTTCCGTTTCAGGAAAAAACCAGTGTCCCAGCAAAACCAGATTAGTGTTTATCAAAGCAGTAATCGGACATCCGCTGTCTCCACCAGTAACAGGTTGAAGCCAGTTTGTACCTAAATAGTTTGGGTCAACAGGGTCTACGGTTGGAATTTCACTGTTTACAATATCCCCCGACAATACTGCGGCTCCCCACCCTTGGTCTTGGTGCTTAGCTTCTACTGCAAGATTTGTTATTGGATTTACAATGTAATTCGTAACACTAAGGGGCAACTCTTTGTAAGGATGAACCGTATTAGTGGGAACGTCTGCGTTAAGTACAAGCAATTGCACGTCGGTTCCAACGAAGTTGGTCGTAGCTATTACCTGCCTAACAACTACATTTCCGTTATCATCTACGAAAGCAACCCATGTCCCGACTCCTGTGGGAGCATGGTAACATGTTACCGCATAACAGGGGGCGATTAAATTAACATCTTCTTGGTCAGTAACGTTCGTGGGGGTTGAGGTTCCAGACCACTTCATCACAGAGGAAGCGGTCTTTTCCGGAGCAAAGCTAAACCAAAAATTAGGGTTAATTGTATATTGAAGATTGGTTCCATTGGGATACTGGATAAAACTAAACATATTCCAAGCTTCTCCCCAAGTAAGGCCGTTGGTAGAGGCAATAGTGTTAGTCAGTATATTGTTAGCTAGGTCGGGATAAATAGCGGCTGATGAATGATTACAAATGAATAATATGTATAGGGCGCTCCACGAAACACACTTTTTGCGTGCAATCCCATAGCGAGAAAGCAGAGCCGTTAGCGGAGCAGTCAGTAGCATCGGAATTCCCAATACAAGCAATAAATCCCGCAATGGTTTCATAATCGTCGAGTGTCCTACCAGCAAAAACAAAGCCAGCCAGCACAGAAAGCCAAGCATATTGCTGGAACCCCTCAATTTCTGATTGCGGTTGGCGGTCTATCAGCGGGGGCAGCGGAAAGCAAGATGTTTCGGTTCGGACGGGCTGCATTGCGGTGCCCCGCCGCCCCAGCCTCGCCGGGGTTCTGGCAATTAGGTAGTGTCCTAATTTGAAAATTTCCGCCAGATGATAGACACAATAACGACGACTAGGAGGCTCAAATACAACCAAGGGTGGTGATGGTAAAAACGGGTTACTCCACTGTTGTTCCCCCAAAATGCCACCGTTGGATGCCAAAAATGGTCATGGTCATTTTGCGTAGCCGGTTTTGATGTCTTTGACAGCCCGCACTCACACCGCCGCAATCGCTGACTCCACTGGCGGGATTTCTGGCAAAAATCCTCGCCGGTGGCTGCCCGATTTGTCAGGCTGTTTTCTCTGCATATTTCAAACTATGACTTCATGCAACCGTCCGGCAACATCCGCATCGGGCTTTCTCCATGCCAGCTTGCCCGTCTTGCCAAGGATACCGACTTGAAAATGTTTGGGACTCATTTTGAATGGCGCATCTTCACTGAACCTCCCGAGAAACTCGTATGACGACGGCTCCTTCGGAGAAATAGGAATCACCAACATCATGCACATGATATGGTCGCCTGTTAAAATTAACAAGGTCTGCTGCCATTTTTGATTTTCTGGTTTCAAATACTCTTCTGGCCAATCAATGTTTGGCAAAACTGACGTTTTCCAGTTCAAGGTCAATGTCAACTGTCTGGTGGTGTCCCACTCAGGCTCTAGTCGCCCGAAATAGGTCTCGAAGAACGCATTGACTCTCTGTTTTGCTTTGAGCGGGTCTTTAGGCCGAATGGCATGACCCCAGCAACTGCTTTTGGGTGGACGATATGAAAACATAGATGCGTGAGCAGCCTAACCACCCAAGCTCAGCGATAGTCGCTGGCTGCGCGATTTGTTGGGCGTGTCGTTCGATTTCATTTCTGGATGGTGCAACCATCGACAAAACACTTTATTTCGCGCTGGATAAACTCCAAGAAAGAGCAATCGAACAACCAATCAAAACCGACCCAAAAAAGGCTGGGCCAATGTAGAAAGTAACATCCCAGAAGCGTTTGCGTTTCCAGTGCCCAATGCCACGTAACTTTTTTTCTTGGCCGAATGCTTCTTCTTCAAGATTGTAGAGGTAATCTTTAAGCCATCCGATGCAGTACCTGAAAACGAAGTAACGGACGGCACAGAAGGAGAGAAGAATTGGTGGGATACACCAGACGTACCAAGGCAAATTAGTTTGAATATCCGACTTGTGCAACGGAAGCCATGTATAAACAGCCCCTGCTGCAATAATTGCCCACAACCATGTGCGATGCATCTCATGCTGATACAGCGTGATTTCGTCGCGCAACGTTTTGTATACGTCAAGGTGAGACAGTTTGGTATCCATAGCAGCGAGCCCAAGTCCGGTTTCATTTGCTGTCCAGCCATATCAGTGCACGGCTTTTTATTTTCATTTCACCGGAGGCAGAATTTTCCGTTTCAGCAACCGGCTCAACCTAGCTGCGTAAAAAAACCCAATCCACAACCTCGCCGCTGGCTGTTTTGAACGACCGGCTTACCGCATTTTTATTGGTTGGCTGGGTCGAGCGGTTTTTAAGTCTAGGAAGCGTCGGAAGTTTGCCGGGGATATAACCGCAGCAACCGCCTCTCAAACGCCCGCTCTAGTTGAACCGGGTGGTTGTAGCGGCTTGTTAACCGCTATTCACTACGGCACGGAGCGAATGCGCCAGAAATTGTTGGTAGCCGCGTCCGGCGTGTTGGCGAACACGAGCACTCCGTCCGCACCTGCGGGATTGGTTCCCAGCGGCATCCAGTTGGCCGGTGACAGGTTGAACGTGGAGTCCAGCGCGTAATTGGTTCCGGCGATGCCCACAAAGGACAAACTCACATTGCCCCCGCTCAAAAGCTGGATGGAGATTTGATTGTAGCCCGGAGGACCCGCCACAATCTGTTCGGGAAGGTTGGTTTTGTCGGTAAGGCCCGAAGTGCCGTCACCCAACTGGCCATATTCGCTCCAGCCCATGGCCCATAGACTGCCGTCGTTCTTGAGAAACAGGCTGTGGCCGCCTCCTGCGGCAATCGCTGTGACGCCGCTGGCTACAACCTGCTCAGGCCGGTTGGTGTCATTGTAAGTGCCGTCACCCAACTGGCCATTCTGGTTTTCGCCGACGCCCCACAAGCTGCCGTCACTTTTGAGAAGCAAGCTGTGGTAGCCACCTATGGCAATCGCCGTGACGTTGCTGGCCACAATCTGATCGGGTTGATTCGTGTTGTTGTAAGTGCCGTCGCCCAACTGGCCATAAAACTCGTTATCGCCCATAGCCCACAGACTGCCGTCACTTTTGAGAAACAGGCTAACGTAGTTTGCTGCGGCAATTGCTGTGACGTTGCTGGCCACAATCTGCTCGGGCCGGTTGGTGGTGTTGTAAGTGCCGTCGCCTAACTGGCCATAGCCATTGCCGCCCATGGCCCACAGGCTGCCGTCGCTCTTGAGAAACAGGCTGTGCTCGTATCCTGCGGCGATGGCCGTGACGTTGCTGGCCAGAATCTGCTCGGGCCGATTCGTGGAAGCAGGAATGCCGCCATAAGTGCCGTCGCCCAACTGACCATACTGGTTCCAGCCCATGCCCCATAGACTGCCATCGCTCTTTAGAAAAAGGCTGTGGTAACTTCCTGCGGCAATCGCCGTGACGTTGCTGGCCACAATCTGCTCGGGCCGGTTGGTGGTGTTGTAAGTGCCGTCGCCTAACTGGCCATAGTTGTCGTAGCCCATGGCCCATAGACTGCCGTCGTTCTTGAGAAACAGGCTGTGAGCGGCTCCTGCGGCAATCGCTATGACATTGCTGACCGAAATCTGCTCAGGACGATTGGTGTTATTGTAAGTGCCGTCACCCAACTGGCCATTCTGGTTATAGCCCATGGCCCACAGGCTGCCGTCGCTCTTGAGAAACAGGCTGTGTTCAAATCCTCCGGCAACCTTGGTCACGGGTTGCGCTCCGCTGCTGACCGCTTGCAGCATCGCCGCACACAGCAGCAAGATTTGAATCAGATTTCGTTTGGTTTTCATGGGTTTCAAGTTTGTGCGTCGGTGAAAGCCCAGAACACCTTGTTCACGTGTATGCGGGGATTTTATACGATGTGTCCTCCATATGTCAAGAGTTAGTTAGCATGATTAGGTGACAACAACATTGACGGGTAACTCTCTTGCGTCGGCATCGGAGTTAATTCTTCCACACCCACACTAACAGCAGAACAGGCCGGTCTGGCGGGCTACCGCAACCGTAGTGAGGGGGTTGGCTCAGGTTTGTTGTTGTTGGGCGTCTGTCAAAAACCTCGCCGGTGGGTGTTGTTACGCTCTGGTATTAGCTAGTCCTATTTGGAATGTCCGTAGGCACTCGGGGGGCTTGCGGCTGGTCCGCCTTCACTTTCTCACGGATGTTTATCGCTATTTTCACAGCCTTCTTGAGGTCGGCAATCGGAATGGGTGGCACGGCGGTTTTAATTTCGTAAAGTTGAATGACGGCGTCCATTTCCGCGACCAGACTTTTGAGTTTTCTGACAAGGGCTTTGGTCTGCTCAGTGTGATTCGGTTTGGGGTTATAATTTATTTCCATAAAGTCTTGCGATACCAACAAAATCAGGACTCGGCACCCGCAGCGAATCGGGCTGGCACAAAACAAGCCGCACCGGAGAGTAGTAATAATCCGATGCGACTGTTTTACAACTGGAGCCGTGATTGGTGGCTCCAAGACGTAGCATAACAGAATTGAATCATGCAATCAAGCAAATGTTATTCACCAAGCATCCTGAAAAAAAGCCGCACCGGCTTCTGACACCCGTTATACTTTTCAGCCACCGTTTATAATCGGAAAAGGGAACACCAAATCGGAAGGGATACAAACATTTCGGTTTCGTTACCATCCGTTATCCCAGTGCTTTTTGTGTCACCAGGCTCCCAAGAAAGGGCGGGAGGGCCATCATCAACGACAGATTCCGTATTCTTCTTCGGTTCATTAGAATTCATGTCGGCAGCATCACCCCGGCAGAGTTATCGAACAAATTGATAAATTCAATAGTTTCACCATTTGAATCAATGTCGGTTTGCCAAAAACCAGATGTGCCCGAAACGCTGACCGGCAGCATGATTTGTCTTCGAGCATGAACCTTTTCATAAAGTAAAAGGCGCGATTCTTGTTTGAGATTTCACGGTTGAATGTCCGCGAATAAACCGGGTGATACGGTTTTGAGTCCCATAATGGTTTTTCATAATCATCTTCTACGGTGAAGACTTTGGATCAGTTTTTAGTCGTTCAATTGCCGATTTTACTTTGGCGCACTCTGCAACGGTAACTGGAAGAAACTGATTTCCATTTTGACCTTTCTCAATCATATGCCTTAAGGCCGATTTGTATCGGGTTAAGGCTTGTTCCCCGCGTCCTTCCTTTTCCAACAAGGCCGCAAGCGCAGCTAACGCAGTCGCATCGTTGGCGTCATCACCGAGCGCTTTATTTACCCATTTACGGACTTCTTGATCAGGTGAATTTGATAACGCGATAATAGCCAGCCGCGCACAGGTATAAGCAGAGGGGTTCGCAAGGTAGATTTTTTTTGCACCCGCAATATCACCAGCCGTTTCGAGATAGAAACCGCTAGTGACATTGACAATGTTGGACCATCCACTCGCGGTTGAGAATCCGTCATAGCAATTTGACCAGATGTTAGAAAACTTTTCTGCCTCTGCTATTGTTTTTAACGCTCCGTTGGTGTCATCCATCATTGTTTGGATTTGAGCTTTAGCGCATAAATGGTACCCAACTAAAACAACCTCGAGCGGTTGCCAGCCCCGGAGAGGAGTGTTTGGCTTAAGATTGGCCGTCTGTGCTTTGTAATAGTCAACGCAAGCCTGGCTCGCTGCCAGTGCATTTGTGACGTTCCCGTCAATTAATTGTTTGAGCGGTTCATGCGAATCGGGAGGATTTTCTGAAGACCGTACCGATGAGACTGTCATTAAAATAACGACCGACAACAAAACCCGCCTGAATTTACGCAAAAGAAAATGCTGTGTAATTGATCCTGAAACAAATTCCTTTGTCATGCTTTGACACTAGACAAAGGGTACATCCAGTGTCAACGAATTTGGAAGGTGATGCCCGCGCCCTTGCGCAGGATGCGGCGGTTCTCGGACGACGGCTTGAACTTCGCCAGGTCCACGTGCACCTGCCGGCAGAGGTAAAAGCGGTCGAGATCGCGCGACGACGGCAGGAAACCCGCATTGAAGATGGCCGATGGCGTTTCGCCTGCCTCCGGCACCGCCCGGATGGCGCAGGGAAACTGGTAATGCTCGCAATCGGAATTTTGTTCGGAGAAAAGCAGCTTCATGCGAGAGACACGGATTTCACGGATTTGCACTGATTAAGTCCGGGTTAATCTGTGCAATCTGCGTCTGACTTTGTCTCCGCCGTTCACCAATTTTCTTCGCAAGCGCAACCGCCAGTTCGTCAGCACGTCGTAACTCACCGAGTTTTTCAATTTCGCGATGTCATGCGCGGTGATTTCCTCGTCGCCTTGTTTGCCCATCAGCACGGCCTCGTCCCACATTTGCGCCTCGGGAACATCCGTGATGTCCACCATGAGCGCGTCCATGGCAACGCCACCGATGAGCGGGGCGCGCCGGCCGTGGATGAGCGCGGCGCCTTGGTTGCGCACGCGCGGGAAACCGTCCCCGTAACCGATGGGCAACACCGCAATCCGCCGCCCGGACGGCGCCGTGTAACGCATGCCGTAACCGATAACTTCGCCCGGCTTCAGTTTTTGAATCGCCGCAATTCGCGCCTTGACGGACATCACCGGTTTGATGCCCGGAATCCGGCGGCAAACCGACGACGGAAAAACGCCATACATCAAAATGCCGACGCGGACCATGTCGAGGTGCGCGTGCGGCAAGTCAAGAAAGCCACCGCTGTTGCAAGTGTGACGCAGTTTCACGGAAATTTTCCGCTGCTCCATTGCGCGCAAAACTTCGCTAAACCGCGCGAACTGAAGATTCGCAAAAGTTTTATCCGTTTCATCCGATTGTGCGAAGTGCGTCATCACGCCTTCGAGCAACAGCAATTTTTCGGCGAGGATTTGTTCGATGAGCGGCAGCGCTTCGTCCCAGCGCACGCCGAAGCGGCTCATGCCCGTGTGGATTTTCAGATGCACCGGCACGCGTTTGTCATGCGCAGCCGCAATGCGCGCGAGCGGGCGGACGGTGTGGAGCCCGTTAATGCAGACGGTCAGGTCATGCTCCACGCACAACGGCAGTTCGGCCTCCTGCCGTTCACCCAGCAGCAGCAGGGGCGCGGTGATGCCCGCCTTGCGCAGGGTCATCGCCTCTTCGAGCGTGCTCAGGCCAAGGCCCCACGCGCCTTCTTCAAGCGCGATGCGCGCCGCGTCGAGTGCGCCATGTCCGTAAGCCTCGTCCTTCACCACGGCCAGCAACCGCACGTGCCGCGCCAGGTCGCGGCGGATGAGACGCAGGTTGTTTCTCAACCGCGCGAGGTCAATTTCAACCCACGCCGGCCGCAGCGGAAAAAGGGTCGAATCAAAATCCATAAAACGTCGGAATTGTTTAACCATGAATCCACCCGAAAGACACGAAAAATCCGGAGCGCCGGCCGGGTCGGGAACCGGCGATTGGTTTGCGGACTTGCGTCGTTCTGAAATTGATTTAGGCTCGCGCCCGATTGAGGTTTCTCGAAATGACCAGGCCGACAAACTTGCCAAACGATTCATTCAAGCATTTTATCGCATGGTTGGTGGCGTTGTTTTTGGTCGTGGTGGGCGCACAATTGTGGGTGGTGCAACTTTATGGGTCGCCACTGCCGATGTGGGATCAGTGGTTTGAGGCCGATTTGTTCTTCCGGCCGTGGGTGGAAGGTCATCTGACCTGGGAACACTTTGTTGCGCCCTTTAATGAGCATCGCATTCTCTTCACGCGCCTGCTCGATCTGGGTCTCATCCGGCTGAACGGGCGATGGGAGCCGATGCTGCAAATGACGGTCAACGCGTTCATTCACGCGGCCTTTGTTTGCGGGCTGGCCTTTTGCCTGTGGGATTTTCTGGGGCGAAAAAAAGGATGGCTCGTCTGTTTTCTCCTGGCGCCATTTTTCGCGCTGCCCTATGCCGCCGAAAACGCCCTTTGGCCGATGAATTCTCAACAATATTTCATGAGCCTCTGCTGGTTGGCGACCCTGGCCGGACTCGGGTTTGGAAAACCGGGCGGCCGGCGATGGTGGTTCGGATTGACGGCGGCAATCCTGGGTTTGTTTACCATGGCTTCGGGGTTGCTTGCGCCCGTGACCGTTGGCGGACTTACGATTTTGCGCACCATCAAACATCGGCGGATGGAAAAGGGAAGCTTGATCACACTCGTTTCCTGCCTGGTGGTCATTGGGTTGGGTTTGGCTCTCCGCGTTACGATGGAAGCGGACCGTCCGTTGCGGGCGCATACGCTGATGGAATTCACCTCCGCCCTGGTGCGCAACCTGACCTGGCCGTTTTTCCGCGCTCCGGAAATGGTGTGCCTGATGCCCTTGCCCCTCGCATTCCTGGTGGCCCTGTATTTCCGGCCAAACTTTCCGGAGCCGCGGGCGGCCGAGTTTCTGCTGGCATTGGGACTGTGGAGCGGTCTGCAATCAGCCGGGCTTGCCTATGGCCGCGCGAATTACGGGGACATTATTCCGGCCAGCCGGTACATGGACGTGTTGAATATCTTTGTCATTGCCAGCCTTTTTGCAACGGTTTTGCTCCCGCAGTTATGGTCGCACGGCCAGTTTCCGAGGTGGGCGGGAATGCTGTTGCCGCTGGTTTTTGCCGGCGTCATTTTTTTCGGCCTTTGCCGGATTTCACAAATCGTGGTGGACAATCTTCTGATTCCCACCCGCACAATGACCTTGGTGGAGGAAGAACGCGTGGAAACCCTTTGGGCGACCGGTGACGAACACAGTTTTCTGGAACCGCCCACGGTGCGTCCGAAGCCGGAAATGGCTCTGCGGTTGCTGCGCGACACGAAACTGCAGTCCATCCTGCCGGCGGCGTGTCTGCCGCCGGCTTCTCCGCCCCTCACCGGCCGGTTTACCGCCATTTCACAATGGCTGCTGCAAAATTCCGTGATGATATTGGCCGGCGGATTGCTTTTATTTGCCGGTCTTGGCGGATACGAACTGGCACGCGGGACCTTCGGTTTGGCGCCGGCAAATCCGGCGGGAATCATCGCCTTGCTGGCCGGTTTGGCGGCGCTTGGCTTTGTTTGGTCGAAACGTTCACTCCAGCGCGAGTCCGTTGAATACGGACTGCAACGCGAACTGGCGGCGTATTTTAGGTCGGCCAACAAGCTTGAGCGTGCAGCGTTCCATGAACACAAGGCGGATGCGTTACAGGATCGAAAAAATTCTGATGGTTCCCGGCGGCCATAAACTCTGGCCAACGTCCGTCCGGACGCAGCTGCCAACAACCCGGATTCTGCGGATGTTGGCGCAGGCCTTCGCCATCGTCGCATCGGGTTGCGGCGCGAGCGCAATTTACCCGTTTGCATGTTTCTGCCGCCTGAACACGGCGTTCCGGGCGTATCAGGAACGCCGCCTTCAAGCGGCCGAAGGTCAAATGCCATTTCACGCGCCTCGACTTTGCCCGTCAATTTGTTAACTTGTGTTTTGTGAGCTTTGTCTCGGAATTCAATTCGTTGCCGGCGCAGTCGCTGGCACAAAGGTCGCTGGCGGCCGGCGCGGCGGCGGTGCGGGAAAGTCTGGCGAAACCCAGACCGTCGCTCGCGGATTTTGCGAACCTGATTTCGCCGGCGGCGGCTGAATTGCTGGAGCACATGGGCCGGCGCTCGCACACGATGACGCAGCAGCGGTTCGGCAAGGTCATCCGGCTGTTCGCGCCGCTTTACCTTTCCAACGAGTGCATCAACAATTGCCAATACTGCGGTTTTTCGCGGGACAACCCGATTCTGCGCGTGACGTTGTCGCTCGACGAAGTGAAACGCGAGGCGGCGGAACTCAAATCGCAGGGATTCCGCAATCTCCTGCTGGTCGCGGGCGAACATCCGAAGTTCGTTTCCAGCCATTATGTTCGGGAATGCATTGCGGCGTTGCACACCGACTGGCCGGGCATCTCGCTCGAAGTCGGGCCGATGGACACGGAGGATTACCGTCCGTTGGTTGCGGCGGGCGCGGACGGGCTGGTGGTTTATCAGGAAACCTACGACCGGAAAGTTTACGCGGACATGCACACCGCCGGGCCGAAACGGAATTTTGACTGGCGGCTCGAAACGCCGGAACGCGCCTACGCGGCGGGCTTTCGCCGGCTGGGCATCAGCCCGCTTTACGGTCTGGCCGACTGGCGCTACGAGGCGATTTGCGCGGCGGCGCACGCGGATTATCTGCTGCGCAATTGCTGGAAGGCGCAGTTGACGATTTCGCTGCCCCGGCTGCGTCCGTGCGCGGGTGAATTCCAGCCGCTCACGCACATCAGCGACCGCGAACTGGCGCAACTGGTCTGCGCGTTTCGTCTGATGTTTCCCGATGTCGGGCTGGTGCTTTCGACGCGCGAACCGGCGAAACTCCGCGATGGGCTGCTTCCGCTGGGCATCACGATGATGAGCGCGGGCAGCCACACCGAGCCGGGTGGTTACACTGGCGCAGGCAAAGAAAAATTGCATCAAACCGTGCGCGGCCGGGTGGTGGAACTGGCGTCCGGCGCCAGCGAATGGGCTTCCGTACCGAATCGCGCGACGAACGCCACCGGACAATTTCAAATTGCCGACGAACGCTCGTCGCAGGAAGTGGCGGACCTGATCCGGCGGCTGGGCTACGAACCGGTCTGGAAGGATTGGGACGCGGCGCTGACGGCTTGATTTATTTTAGGAGTTATCATGGGTAAATCTCAAACGCGAGTGAGAGCCGGCTTCATGCTGGGTTTGGCAGTGGTGGGCTTTGCATTTGTGGGTTGGTTAGTTACCGGCGGAGTTCCGACGGAAAAAGAAAAGACGAAGGCCAAAGTTTTGGAAACTTACGTCGAAGAGCGTTCGATGGCTGAATTGCTGGAGGGAAAAGCTTTGGAAAGCGGCGGCCTGACAAACGTCCCGAACGAATTCATTTTGAACCCATTCCTCACCACCAATAAATACAGCGGAATCTCATTTACCAGTCGCACCAACGCCTCGGGGGAATTGATTGATATTTGGCAAATGCCTTTTCAAATCACCTTCGTAGAGCAGACAAATTTTATCGTTCGCTCCGCTGGCCCGAACCGACAATTTGGCGACGCAGACGACATTGTTTTTAACAGCATCTCAAACGATTTTGTGAAGCCATGAATTCGCTTGTCACCGCCAACGGAAAGCCAATCGAGGCGAAACTGCCGTGCTCGCTGGAGGAATTTCTGGTCGCGCAAAAGCTTTTGCCGCGCAGCGTGGTCGTCGAACACAACGGCGAAGCAGTCGCACCTTCCGAATTTTCCCAACGGCAGCTCAACACGGGCGACCGGCTGGAAATCGTAAAAATCGTCGCGGGCGGATGAATTGGAAGATGGGAGATGGAAGTTGAGGATAATTTGTCTCCAAATCCAGGAGGCGGGCGCTTAAGCTGTGGCCATTATGGATTGGCTGACCCATCTCGTCTGGCAAGACCTCATCTGGCACAATGACAAATTATTCGGCATTGACTGGAGCGTCTGGAAGGCCATCGGCTGGCTGGGCAACGCGATATTCTCGTCCCGGTTTCTGGTGCAATGGTATGCGACGGAAAAAAAGAAGCGGGTTGTAGTGCCGCAGGCGTTCTGGTGGTTGAGCCTCATCGGCTCGCTGACATTTCTTTGTTACTCAATCCACCAGCGGGATTCGGTTTTTATTTTTGCCTACGCCTTCACTTGGATTCCCTACACGCGAAATTTAATCATTCACTACCGCCATAAAAAGGCACACACGAATTGTCCGGGTTGCGGCCGGAGTTGTCCGCCACAGTCAAATTTTTGCCCGAACTGCGGTGCGAAATTGGCGGCGCCTACTTCTTAGGCGCGGTCGCCGCCGGATTGATGCCGTATTTTTGGAGGATGGGACGGAAATCAGGGTGCGCCTGGCCGTAGGCGACGAGCTGGTTCACGAACGTTTCCATGTTGGGCAGGTTTTGTTTATACACCTGCATGAGTTGTTGCGCCTGCGGTTTGATGGTGGCGATGTCCTTGCCCGTGAGACTGGCCTGCCGATACAAAAAAACGGTCAGCGTGCCGCTGACGACAATGAGTGCCAGCAACAACGTGAAAACCTGACGTTGCAAGGCGGCCAGTTGCTCGCTCAGGTCGGCGGGCGCGGGAGAATTCATTTCGGGTTCGTTCATGGCAATTAGCGGGTGGCGGGTTTGGCTTGGGCGGATTGAAGAATGCGGGCGAGTTCCTGGCTCGGATTCTTTTGGTTGTATGCCTGCGCATCGTTGGCCAGGGACTTAACCCGCATGAGGGCATTGTTGGCCTGGGCGGCTTGCACGGTCATCGAGCGATACTCCCGCGTGCGGAAAATGGTTTGCAGCGCGAAGATCACGCCCAACAGCGCGAGCACGCCGAGTATGTAGGTCAAAACGGTGTTCGTAGTTTCACATTTCATAATGAACGTTTGGATTCTAACGGGTCGGCGGCAAATGTCCAATGCCTTTTTCAGCAGGAAAAGAGGTTGATTTTGGGCGGAACGATTGGCATTACTTGCCGGCCCATAGACATGCCCAAAGAAGAACCGATCGAATTGACCGGCAACGTCAAGCAAGTGCTGCCGGGGACGATGTTTCGCGTCGCGCTGCCGAACGGGCATGAAGTGCTCGCGCATATCTCCGGCAAGATGCGGAAAAATTTCATCCGCATCAGCGTCGGCGACAAGGTCAACGTCGAGATGTCACCCTACGATTTGAACAAGGCGCGCATCACCTACCGGCATAGTTAATCCATTTTCAATTTATGATTTACGATTTACGGGCCTGCTCGAAATCTAAAGTCCACGCGTAAATCGCAAATCGCAAATCGTAAATTCAAAATGAAAATCCATTTCTTCGGCGCGACGCGCACCACCACCGGCTCGATGTATCTGTTCGAGGTCAACGGCCGCCGATTGTTGCTCGAATGCGGCTTGTTTCAAGGCCGCCGCGAGGAATCCATCCAGCGCAACTGCTGTTTTCCCTTCGACCCGAGGCAGATTGACGCCGTGGTGTTGAGCCACGCGCACATTGATCACGCGGGCAATCTGCCGAACCTGTGCAAGCAGGGTTACACCGGCAACATTTACTGCACCTTCGCCACGCGCGACCTGTCCGGCATCATGCTCGTGGACTCTGCGCAAATCCAGAAGGATGACGCGGCGTTCGTCTCCAAAAAACGCGCGAAGCAAAAACTCCCGCCGGTTGAACCGCTTTACTCCGAAGCCGACGCCGAGAAGGCGCTCCAGCAATTCGTCGCCTTCAATTACGACCGCCCCTTTCCGGTGCTCGACGGCGTGACGGTCACGTTTCGCGACGCCGGACACATTCTCGGCTCGGCGCAGGTGGTTCTGGACATTCGGGAAGGTGGACGCCAGTTCCGTTATTTGTTCAGCGGCGACGTTGGCCGCGGCAATGACGAAATTCTCCGCGATCCGGCGCCGGTCGAAAACGTGGATTATCTCCAGATCGAATCCACCTACGGCGGGCGCGAACATTCCATCCGTACGGACGCTGACGAAACCGTGGGCCGGCTGGTGCTGGAAACCTTGAAACAGAACGGCAAGGTCATCATTCCGGCGTTTTCAGTGGGGCGCACGCAGCAGATTGTCTATGTGCTCCACCAGCTCACGCTGGCCGGGAAACTGCCGCGCGTGCCGATTTTCGTGGACAGCCCGTTGAGCGTGAACGCCACGGAGATTTACCGCCTGCACCCGGAATGTTTCAATGACACCATCAACCAATTCCTGCACGAGAAGGAAAATCCGTTCGGGATGGAAAATCTCACTTATATTCGCGAAGCGGCGAACTCGCGGAAACTGAACGATTTGAAGGAACCCGCCATCATCATCAGCGCGTCGGGCATGTGCGAAGCCGGGCGCATCCGGCATCATCTCAAAAACCACATCGGCAACCCGGGCAATCTGATTCTGTTCATCGGCTACTGTGCGGAACACACGCTGGGCGCGCAGATCGTGGCGGGACAAAATCCGGTCAACATCTTTGGCGAACCGCAGGCGGTGCGCGCCAAAATCGTTTCGCTGGACACCTACTCCGGCCACGCGGACAAAAATGAGTTGAAACAATACGTCGAAAAAATTTCCGGCGACCTCAAAAAAATCGTTTGCATCCACGGTGAAGAATCGCAGTGCCTGGCCCATGCCGAAACCTTGCGCGCCATGAAGCCGAAGGCCGAGGTGCTCGTCCCGGAATACAAACAGGTGGTGGAAATTTGATTTGGTGCCTACGGCGCTGAAAATATAACGGCAAAACGACGGTGACGAAAATGCCGAGGCTGTCAATCATCAGTCATCCGTGCTTCATCCGGCAAGGTGGCTCTGATGGTGGCTTTGAGTTCTTCAGCTGCATCTTGTGGTGAAGCTTTATCCCACTTAACCGTCAAATGGTGATTTGTATCAAAGTGAGTCTTCTTTTCCTCAAATTTTGTCTTCTCACAAATGAAGATAACCGGCTTGTTCAAGCCTTCAGCGAAACCTGCCTCCCAGTATGCACCTTCATTATCGTCTGTTAAGTCGGCAATTACGAACCGCGCGTTTCTGATTTCCACCCTGAGACGATCATCAATGAGACCTGCTCGTGGTTTTTCATCCAGCCTTCGCAAATCAAAACCTGTTTGGGAAACGGCGGGCTTGAAGACATCTTTGACAAGCCGATCTAAATCCTGATTGTCATATTGCATCACCATAAACGCGACACGGCTGCGCGGATTATTTCGGCGAAACTTTTCGTAATAAACCCATCCATCCACTGACAAAGTCGTATGCGATTCAAATAGGCCGTTTTTTGCCATGTCAATTAGTTCAATGAGGCCTTGTTTTGCAAGATGAGTTATGACTTGGCCGAAGGCACTTCTGTTTACTGCGCCCAATACTGCCCGATGTGTTTGCGGAGTTATCCAGACCCTATGGCCTACGAAGCTTAAATTACTGCCAAGCCAAAGAATCAAATTGTCACATTGTTCAGAAGCCGTTGGCAATGGTTTCTCGATGATTTTCTTGAAGATGCTTTCAGTCAACAAAGGCGTGCCGTTCACCTGCATTTTTCGTAAGGCATGACTTAATACAGCACGCTTAATCTCGTCCCGCCCAAGGACTGTAATCAGTTGGGCTGCTAAGTTAGCGGTATCGAATGTGCCACAATTTGCACAGACAAAACGCACATTGCTGCTGTTAGACAGCTCTCTGGATTCACCATTAAGCTCCTCTTCGCAAACAGGACATTTCATATTATTTCACTCCCTGAAATTCACAAACTGCACCGGGACGGGAAAATCCTGCGCGCGCACGGCGCCGATGACGGCCTGTAGTTCGTCCCGGCTTTTGCCGGTCACGCGGATGGCGTCGCCCTGAATCTGCGTCGTCACCTTGAATTTGCCGTCGCGGATGAAGCCGGTGATTTGCCTGGCGATGGAGGATTCGATGCCCTGCTTGATTTTGATGACCTGCCGCGCGTGGCCGAGCGGCGAGACGTCCGGTTCGGCCTTTTCCACGCTCTTCAAGCTGATATTGCGCTTGGCGAGCCGGCCCATGACGATTTCCGTGAGGGCGTTGATTTTGAACTGATCCGCGGCGGCGAGCTTGATTTCGTTTTTTTCGAGGACGATCTCCGCCTTGGTGCCCTTGAAATCGAAGCGGTTGGCCAGTTCCTTGTTGGCCTGGTTGACGGCATTCTCGATTTCCATCGAGTTGACCTGGGAAACAATGTCGAATGAAGGCATGATTCAATTTATGATTTGCGATTTACGATTTACGATTTTGTGCGCGGGCGCAAATCTTAAATCGTCCGAACCAATTTGGTAGTGTCTTAATTTGAAGGAGCGCGGTTTGTCTCAAACCGCAGCGCTTTTGTAAGCAAAGCCAGCCGCCCGTGATTTCAATGGTTCTTCTCGTAAGAACCTGCTGCGAGTTGGGACAACTCGCGCTCCGATTTTCAAGTTAAGACACTCCTACCAATTTGATTGATTTCAAAACCGGCGCAGCATAGAAATCGCCAGCCAAATGCCGACTGTCGTGCTCCTTTGGGTCTGGTTTTGCGCGTATCTCAATTGCGCGGGCTGGGCGCTGTCCGCGATTCACGAACTGAACGCCCGCGGTTACGCCGTCGCGCTGCTGATTTGGTTCATCGCCCTGTGCGTCTGGCGGAAAAGAACTTCCACGCAGATGCTGCCTCATGTGCGCTGGCAAAAAATCCGCCGCCGTTTCCGGCGCCCGTTTCCGCTCGCGTTTTTAATTGTCGGATCACTCGCGATTCTCGGCGGTGTGATTTATGCCCCGAATAATTATGACGCGCTGGCGTACCGGACGCCGCGCGTCTTGTATTGGCTGGCCGAGGGACGCTGGTACTGGATCCACACCGATTTCCAACGGCTCAACGTGCGCGGATGCGGAATTGAATGGGTGACGGCGCCGATCATCGCGCTGGCCCACACGGACCGTTTCCTGTTTGTCATCAACGCCATTTGCTTTGCGTTGTTGCCCGGGCGCGTGTTCAGCCTGCTGATTCGCCTCGGCGTGCGAGGTCGCGTGGCGTGGCCGTGGATGTGGTTGTTCCCGACCGGTTATTGCTATCTCCTGCAAGCCGGCAGCATCGCGAACGATTTGTTCGGCGCGGTAATCGCGATGGCCGCGGTCGAATTTGCCCTGCGCGCGCGGGAGAGCGGCCGCGCCGGGCATTTGTGGGTGGCAATGCTCGGCGCCGGACTGATGACCGCCAGCAAGGCGTTCAATCTTCTGTTGCTGCTGCCGTGGCTCGCGGTAGCGTGGCCGGCGTGGCGGCTGCTGTTTCGCCGGCCCATGGTTTCCGCCCTCGTGCTGGCGATGGCGGCGGGCACTTCGTTAATACCAACCGCGCTGTTGAATTTGAAATATTGCGGCGATTGGACGGGAATGGCCGCAGAACACGCCCAAAGCCTCGCGAATGGCTCGCCGGTGTTTCATTTTTTGGTGAACCCCGTTTTGCTGGTGATGCACAATTTTGTGCCGCCGATTTTTCCCCTGGCGGGCGCATGGAACCATCTCATGACGCGATTGATTCCTCCAGCGCTGTCGGCGCGTCTTTACCAGAACTTCGAGGAAGCCGGCGCCAGGCTGGAACTCGGTGAAATGCAACAGGAAGAAGCCGCGGGACTCGGATTCGGACTGAGCATTCTGCTGACGGTGGTTTTCATTTTTAAAATTTTGCGTCAGCCGCGTCCCTGTTTTTCATGGCCGGGACTTCGGACCCTGTTCAAGCCGGAGTGGCTGGTTCCTTTGGCTGCGTGGGCGGCGACGGGCGTGTTTATGTGTCAATCCGGCCTGGGTTGTCCGGCCCGATACCTGGCGCCGTTTTACGCACTGCTGCTCGCGCCCATCCTCGCCGGTGGCGCCGGCCAACTGCAACTGGTGCGCCGCGCGTGGTGGCGGCGGGCCGAGATGCTGGTTTTTCTGCTGGCGGGTTTGCTGATTGTCGTTATTCCTGCCCGGCCACTTTGGCCGGCGGTTTCGATTTTGCGCGCCCTGGGAGCCGACCAATCTTCGCATCGCCTGTTGGCGAGGGCTTGGGCGGTTTATTCCGTTTACGGACATCGCGCGGATGCTTTCCGCTCCGCGCGCGAAATGTTGCCGGCGGAAGCCAATCCGTTGGGGCTGATTACCGGGGACGACCCCGAAGCGTCCCTTTGGCGTCCATTCGGGTCGCGGCGGATTCTGCATGTTTGCGGGGACGACACGCCGGAGGAAATTCGCCGCCAGGGGATCCAATACGTGCTGGCAAGTTCGCGCACGCTGACGCATAATCAGGGAGTTTCATTGGACCAATGGTTGACGAAAAACAACGCCGAGCTGGTGCAGCGTATCAGTCTGGACCTGCGCGCCGGCACAGGATCATCGGACTGGTACCTGATTAAATTGCGTTGAAACCGCTGCGACAGAAATCATGAGCCTCACCGAGGAATTGCAACGGAAAAAATTGACGGTGGCCGTCGTCATTCCCTGCTATCAGGAGGAGTTGACGATTGCCAAAGTCATTCAGGATTTCAAACAGGCGCTGCCCGGCGCGCAAATTCTGGTTTTCGACAACAACTGCACGGACGCCACGGCGGCCGTGGCCCGCCGGGCCGGCGCGGAAGTGCGCCGGGAAAAGCGGCAGGGAAAAGGCTTCGTCGTGGCCAGCATGTTCGAGGACGTGGGCGCGGACATTCTGGTGATGGTGGATGGTGACGACACTTACGAGGCGTCGGCCGTCGGCGCGTTGCTGGAACCGATTCTCAACGGTGATGCCGACATGACGGTGGCCACGCGGCAGCACACTTACGGGAAAAAATCCTTCCGGCGATTTCATTTGTTGGGAAATAAACTGGTCTGCGCCGCGATCAATTGGATGTTCCGGACACACATCACCGATATTTTTTCGGGTTACCGCGCTCTCACGCGGGAGGCGGCGTCGCAGATTCCGATCACGGCGCGGGGGTTTGACGTGGAAACGGAACTCACCTTGCAGGCGCTTTATCGCGGGTTGGTCATCAAAGAAATTTCCGCTCCGTATCGGGCGAGGCCGCAAGGAAGTTTTTCCAAGTTGAGCACCCTGTCCGATGGCTTGCGGGTGGTCCTGAAGCTCTTCCTGATTTTGAAATCGTACAAGCCGCTCACGTTTTTTGGCATCTGCAGCATCGTGCTTTTTATCCTGGGATGCGCGGCAGGTGCCCGACCGATTTACGAATACGTGACCGAACGATACGTCCACGCAGTTCCCAGCGCCATCCTCGCGGCTTCATTGGTCTTGCTGGCATTTTTGACATTGGGCCTGGGGTTGATTCTCAACAGCACCAACCTGCGTCTGCTGGAACTGGAGAGGCTGATTTGCAAGCGACTTTCCCGGCACAACCGTTCCCAACACCCGTCATGACCGGCGCGAAATCGAAAATCGCGAACTGAAAAAATGCTGGCCTGGCTCAAAGAACCGTTGTTGGAAGGACTGCCGCCGGGAACACCGGCATACTTTGCGGCCCAGAAGTCGCTCCTCCTCAACCGGCCTTTGATCAAGCGTTGTTATGACGATTGGTACGAGCGGCTGCTGCGCGACACCCGGTCAGCTCCGGCCCGGGGTGCCATCCTTGAACTGGGCAGCGGCGGCAGCTACTTGAAAGATCTGGAGCCGTCCATCATCACGTCCGATGTCGTGGAGCATATCGCAGACCGCGTCATTGACGCGCGCCGTCTGCCTTTCGGAAACGAATCGGTCCGGGCCATCCTGCTGACCCACACCTTGCACCATATCCCGGACGTGGACGCGTTCTTCGCCGAAGCGCAGCGCGTGTTAATCCCGGGCGGCGTGATTGCGATGATCGAAATAACGCATACCCCGTTTGCGCGATTTTTCTTCACGCATTGCCACCGCGAACCCTACCGCGACGACTATCGGGAATGGTCGTTCGCCCAGGCGGATTCCATGCTCGATTCGAACCAGGCGCTGGCCTGGATCGTTTTCGTCCGCGACCGTTCCCGGTTCGAGCAGCGCTACCCGACGTTGAAGCTCGAAACGCTGGCGCCGCTGCCCTGGTTCACCTACTTCGTTTCCGGTGGTGTGACGGCCCGTTACCTGGTTCCAAACTTCATGAATGGTTTGCTGGTCGGCTTGGAGCGGTTGCTCGAACCGTTTGCTTCGCTGTTCGCGCTCCACTGGCACATTTGTGTCCGGAAGGAACCGAGCAAACCCGGATTGCGGAGTTGAAATGGCCGCCGACAACGCAAAAAACCATGGCGGGAACACCACGAAATGATGCAGGGATCAACAGCCGGCAGGGCGATTAACCGGGCGACAACCCCCCGGTCCTCGCCGATGGTGAGAGCCTGACGGGTTCAAATGAACAAAATCAAACGTAACTTCGATATCGAGTCGCGCCGACTGGACATGCCGGGTGCGGTTGGGATCTGGATTTGGATTTGCGCGTATCTCAATGTGGCGGGCTGGACGCTTTCCGCGATGCATCAGTTATCGGCCGCAGGTTACGCAGTGACAGTGCTGGTCGGGATGGCTGCTCTGTGCGCCTGGCAGCTCAAAACGTCCGGAACGACTTTTCCCGGGGTTCGGTGGCGGAAGTATCGTCGCCGATTCCGGCGGCTATTTCCGGCGGCCTTCTTGATTCTGGCGGCGATGGCCTTTCTCGGCGGTGTTTTGTATGCGCCGAGCAATTACGACGCGCTGGCCTATCGTATTCCGCGTGTGTTGCATTGGCTCGCGGCGGGTCAATGGCACTGGATTCACACGACGTTCACGCGCATCAACACGCGCTCCTGCGGCATCGAATGGGTTTCCGCGCCTTGCATCGCGTTGTTTAAAACCGTTCGCCCGCTGTTCCTGATCAACGTGATTTCTTTTCTGCTGTTGCCCGGCCTGGTGTTCAGCGTGTTCACGCGCCTGGGTGTGCGGCGCCGCGTGGCGTGGCATTGGATGTGGATTGTGCCGACGGGTTACGGCCTTTTGCTGCAAGCCGGGAGCCTTGGCAACGATCTGTTCGGCGCAACCTTCGTGCTGGCGGCGGTGGATTTTGCGCTGCGCGCAAAAGTTTCCCGCTCCCCGCGTGACTTTTTTGCCTCGATCCTGGCGGCGGCGATGATGACCAGCGCAAAGACGGGCAACCTGCCGCTATTGCTGCCGTGGGCGGTGGCGATGCTCCCTTCAATCAAACTGGTCTTCCGCTGGCCGCTGAAAACTGCCGCGGTTTGCGCGCTCGCCATTTTCGCCTCGGCGCTGCCGACCATGGTTATGAACGCGAAATATTGCGGCGATTGGTCCGGGCTGGCGCCGGAGACCGTGGGTTTAAAAAATGAACCGGCGTTTCAGGCGGGAGCGAACACCGTGCTGCTGACCATCGAAAATTTCGTGCCGCCGGTTTTCCCGCTGGCCGGCCAATGGAATCAATTCGTGGACCGGGTGATGCCGGCGGGGTTGGGCGGGCGGCTGCAACAAACCATCGTGGGGCGTGACGAAAAATTGCAACTGCCTGAAATGCAAATGGAGGAAAACGCGGGACTCGGCTTTGGCGTTTGTGTTTTGCTGCTGGCCAGCATTGTGGCGGCAAGGTTCACGGCGCGAAACCATCCGAGTGATACACGGCAAAGGGACCGCGGCCTGAAGTGGCAAACGTGCGTACGGCTCGCACCCATGGTTTCGCTGGTGGCGCTGCTGACCCAAACTCATATGGGCGGCACCAGCCGTCTGGTTATCGCCTATTATGCCTTCCTGTTGCCGCCGCTGCTGGTGTGCGCCGGACACGAAAGAGTGGTGACCTGGCGCTGGTGGAAGATTTCGGCGTTTGCCGTTTTCTTTATGGCGGCGGGATTGCTGGTCCTTTCTCCGGCGCGACCGTTGTTTCCGGTCCAAACCATTCTGGGAAAGATTCAACCGCGCGCCCCCGATTCCAGATTGTTGGCGCGGGTGAATGAGGTTTATCTGGTTTATCGCGAACGCCCCGACGGTTTTGCCCCGGTCCGCGCCATGTTGCCGCCGGACGCGCGCATTCTCGGAATGGTCACCTGGGACGATCCGGAAACCTCCCTGTGGTGTCCTTTTGGTTCGCGCCGCATCGAACACGTTTGCCCCGAAGACACCGCGGCGGATTTGAAGCGGCGGGGCATCGAATATGTTTTGGCCACGGGGGAGATGTTGGGGAAACCGTTTGGCGGTTCGCTGGACGAATGGCTCAAGCGCATGAACGGGCAGGTTGTCTGGAAAATTCCACTCAACCTGCGCGCTTCGCACGGCCCGCTCGACTGGTATCTGGTCCAGTTGCAGTGAACCGAAACCCGCGCTCGCCATGTGCCCGGGTGTCTGGGTAAGTTGCACTCATGAACGAACCGGTTGAACTGAGTATCGTGATGCCGTGCCTGAACGAGGCCGAGACCATCGCCCGTTGCATCGAAAAGGCACGGCTCGGCATTCAACGCGCCGGCGTGCGCGGCGAAATTATCATCGCCGACAACGGCAGCACTGACGGGTCACAGGCGATTGCGGAAAAAATGGACGTGCGCATCGTTCCGGTAAAGGAAAAGGGCTATGGCAGCGCGCTGCGCGGCGGCATCCGCGCCGCTCTCGGGAAATGGATTCTCATGGGCGATGCGGACGACAGCTACGATTTTTCCGACCTGACCGGCTTCGTCAAAAAATTTCAGGAAGGTTTTGAGCTGGTCATGGGCTGCCGTTTGCCGGTTGGCGGAGGGACCATTCTGCCCGGCGCCATGCCGTGGAAAAACCGCTGGCTCGGCAACCCGGCGCTGTCGTTCATCGGCCGCTTTTTTTTCAAGTGTCCGGCGCGCGATTTTCATTGCGGCCTGCGTGGTTTCACCCGGGCGGCGTTTGAAAGACTGGAATTGCAGACGACGGGCATGGAATTCGCCTCCGAAATGGTCATCAAGGCCACGCTCCGGAAGTTTAAAATTTCCGAGGTGCCCATCACGTTGCACCCGGATGGGCGCTCGCGCCCGCCGCATTTGAAACCGTGGCGCGATGGCTGGCGGCATTTGCGATTCATGCTCATTTACTCGCCGCGCTGGCTGTTTCTCGCGCCGGGGCTTTTGCTCTCGGCGCTGGGAATCATTCTTGCCGCCGCGCTGTCGGTGAATGACATCCAGATCGGCGGCGTCCAATTGAACGTCGGCACGCTGATGATGGCGTGCATGGCAATCATTGTGGGTTTCCAACTCGTCGCCTTCGCGTTTTTCACCAAGGTTTTTGCCATCGCCGAAGGCCTGCTGCCGGAAGACCCCAAACTCACGCGCGTCTTCAAAATTTTCACGCTGGAACGGGGCATTGTCGCCGGCCTGGTCGTGTTGCTGGTGGGAACGATTTTATTTCTGCGCGCGCTGTGGCTTTGGCAACAGGCCGGCTTCGGCCTGCTGCCGTCCACGGAGGAAAACCTGCGCCGACTGATTCCGGCGGCGACGCTCATGATTCTTGGCATTCAGAGTGTCTTTTCGAGCTTCTTCATGAGTGTGCTCGGCCTGAAAACGGTTTCGCGCCGGCCGCCCGGAGCTTAGAACCGTAGTTTCTGAACCTCAAACGGACGGCAAATCAAACCCGCCGCTGCGTTTGGTGAAAAATCCGGTTTCGGGTCCTGGTGCATCAGGCTCACCACGCTGTCGCTGCGGAAATTCAATCGCAAACCACACGTCTCGGCGCTTTTCAGCCCCGCCCAGACCAGCCACCAGGGCAGCGGGACGAATTTCACCGGTTTATCCAACCCGCGCGCGATTTCCAAAAGCAATTGTTTGAACTGCCAGGGCTGCTCGTGCGCAGCGGTCAGAATGCGCGGCGCCCTTTCAATTTTTCCGGCGGCAGATTTCTCGATGAACGCGGCCAAATCCTCGTGGTGAACCAGAAACTGGATCTGCGAACCGTCGCCGACCAGCGGGATGAGGGAGGATTTCCGGATTTGCGCGACGAGTCTGCCGAACATGCCGGCCGGCTGGCTGCCATAAACCAGCCCCGGCCGGATCACCTGCGCGCCGCTGTCCAGCGCGATTTTTTCAATCTCCAGTTTGGCCCGGCCGTAAAGCGAACGGCAGCCGTCGTAGGCGCTGATGGAGGAGAGGCAGACGATGCGTCCAACGCCCGCCGCGCGCGCGGCTTGAAAAAGTTTTTGCGTGCCGTCCACGTTCACCGCGCGGATTTCCTCCGGGCGCAGCGGTTGGAAGTCGTAGGCGCAATGCACGAGCGCGTTCACCCCCGCCAGCGCCGGCGGGGGAATTTCCGCGCCGAGCTGGAACGCCACCGCGCGCGCGCCGGGTCGCGGCCGGCGGGTCAGTTCCAAAATTTCCCAGCCGCGCGCCGCAAAATAATTTTTGAGGCAGCCACCGATGTAGCCGCCGGTACCGGTGATGGTGCACAGGTTCTTCATGGATTCATTTTGAATGATTCAACCACGAAATACCTGGCGCGGCCAGCCGCAACCCAAGTAGCGCAGACAGTCTGTCTGCTGTATCGCCCGTCCTCCGTAGCAATACTGCGGAGGGTGGACGGATTGGTAATCCGCCGGCCCACCCGCTTCGGACGCCCGGCCGACTGCCGGTCGGCGATACGGCAGGTTGCCAACCTGCGCCACGAGAAAGCATTGCGCCGTCTCAAAGTTGCGCAGGCAAACAAAATCTCTCGAGAGAGTAGTACAAAACACACGAAAAGGAAAATGACGAATGGATAAACCATGCCGCTGAGCGGAATGACTAATTCCCAAACCATAATGACGAAATAAGCCCGAAGTGCGAAAGCGCAACCCGGCCGGCGCGTTGTTTATTGGGCCATTTGGACATTCTTTAGACATTCGGATTTAGTCATTAGTCATTTTTTAAAGCGGTTTCCCAGCCGATGCGATGGGCGTTGGCCATCACCGAAAACGTGATGGTCGTCGCCGGCACGCTCGGGAACACCGAGGCGTCCACGACGTGAACCCGGGTCCAGCCATGCGGACGGCCCAGGCGATCGCTTTCCCAGGGACCCGGTTGTGGTCGCATGGGTATCGAACCGCCGCTGTGAAAACTGCGACCGGGTTTGGCCAGTTGCAACATCGGCGGCAAAACCATCCCGCCGAGGCGGCGCGATTGCCGGAGCAATTCGTGCACAACACGTTTGACCGTGCGGCGGGCTTCCGGTTTCGATTGCGGAATCAGGTGCAGGCAATCGCGCCCATTTTCCCCGGCTTGCGTGGCCGCAGCCGCTTCCTGGCGAAGGCCCTTGCGTCGCAACGTCATTTCAATGGTCGGCGACTCATCCGAGTGCAGAAAGCCCTGCACAATCAGCATCCGCTCGACCAGCGGTCGCCCCAGGAATTTCAGGGGGCCGAGCGATTTTCGCACCGCCTGTCCAATCAGATCGCTGTAGCTGTAAATTTGCAGATGGACGGTGTGGCGGCTGATTCGCGGGTTGCAGATTTCGATAAAGGCCTGACTCAGGGTGTAAAGCGGCTCCGTTTCAACACCGCGCGTGCCGCGCGCCATGAGGAGCGGCAGCAAAAAATACTGGCTGTCACGCAGGCGCAACGGTCGATCGTAGGCTGCCGCGGAGCGCAGGAGAATCTGCGCGGTCGGGATGACCCCGGCGGCCAGATAGACCCGGTCGGCCTCGAAGGCAAGCGGTTCGCCGGTCTGCCGCTGCCGGGCCTCGATGACAACCGTGCCGGAATTTTCACGCAGCCGGGTGACAATGACATCGCGCTGATACGAAAAATTTTTATCAGCGCACAATTCCCGCACGGTGTCCGCGCTGTTGTAAATGCAGCCGTAAGGACAGCCATACATGCAGAAGCCGCAGCGGATGCAACCGATGCCCCGGGCGGTGTCGGTGGCGCGCACGGCGACGCGCGCGCGGCCGAAATGCCAGCCGCGTTCATGAAAATGGGCGCGATGCCGGTCGAGCTGGCCCAAAAGCAGGTTCGCCTGCCGGCTGGACGGCAGCGGTTGTGCGTCGTCGCCATACAGCGGAAAAAGTTCCGCCAGCGCGTCGGGTTGCGCGGCGAGGCTGGTTATTTTTGCCACGGCGCGGTAATGCGGCTCCAGATCCGCGATTTTAATGGGCCAACTGGCGATATCCGCGTCGCGATACGGCAGCAGGGCCGCGCCCCAGGTGTTGCTGAGGCCACCGAGTGCCAGGGAGGGGAGAATATCCACACCCTGGCCTTCCCACGGGATCTGATTTCCGGTTTCGCGGTAGGGAAAATCCGAACCGAACGCCAGCTTGAGCGGAACGCCTTTGGCGCTGGCGGCCATGTCGCCTTTCAATCTGGCGAGGTCATCCCTTGGCCAGGCGGAAGGTTTTGCGCCGGCAAATTGACGGACGATTTGGGCGCGGTCGGACTCCAATTCGAGGCCGGCATCGAGCATCAGCACGGTGGCGCCGCGCGCCAGCAGCGCCTTGGCGCAAGCGACGCCCGCCGGACCGGAACCGATGACGCAATGCATATTATCCCTTCGTCGGAAACGCGACCATGCAATGGAAGCAGAGCGGCGGCGGACTGCAAGCGCATTTGAGTGGTGGTGCAATGTGCAATTTTCGGCGGGGCGAGCGTCCGCGCCCGTCCTCCGTAGCAGCGCTACTGCGGAGGGTGGACGAGCCGTCGTCGCTTCGTCTGGCCAGATGGCCAGCATGGCGCTTGCGATTTTCCAGCGGCGCAGTTAAGGTTGGGGTATGAGTGACCGCATTGAGATCAATCCACGCGTTTGCGGCGGCCAGCCCGTCGTCAAGGGGACGCGGATTTCTGTTTCCGCCATTCTGGAACAACTGGCGGCAGGCGAATCGTGGGATTCGATTCTGCACGGCTACCCGGAACTCACGCGCCCGGATATTCAGGCGGTTCTGGATTACGCCCGCCACTCCATCCTGCACACGGAAATTGAGGCTTTTAATCCGGCCTGATTCCCTGTGCGTCTTTATCTCGATCAATGTCTGCGCGCCGGGCTGGCGGAACTTTTGCGCGCACGCGGGCATGAGGTTGTACGAGCCTCTGAAGTCGGCCAGGCTCGAGCCGATGATGCGCTCATTCTCCAGCGCGCCAGAGAGGAGGAACGGGTATTGGTCACGCTCGATGGACATTTTGGCGACTGGGTGATACTGCCGTTGTCCGAACATTTCGGCGTTATCCGGGTGAAAGCGCATCCGCCCTCCGTGGAAAATATTACCCGGGTTTTGCTTCCCCTCTTGGCAAACCGGTTGCAATCGGATTTTCGCAACCGGCTGGTGATTTTGTCGTCGAACCGTGTACGTTGGATCCGAACGAGCAGCGAATAATCGGAGGTTGCAATTTAATTCCGAAATTTTGCCGCCGGCCACGGAGCGCGCGCAGGAGCGGAGAAAAACAAACCGGCTGCCGTGCGACCAGTGGTGGTTTGCTTTCCCGGTCCGTCGGCCAGGCGCCGATGGCCGGAGTATTTTAAGGAAGAGCGGCGAGCCAACGGTCAGTCATAACCGCCACCGAAAATTCCGTCTGCACCCGCGCAAATCAAACCCGCTTGAAAGGAGAACTCACCGTCTTACGGGTGCGGTGTCAACGCCTCTTGAATCGTTTTTACCGGCAGGAACAATTCAAGTTCGTTCGACGGCAGGGAAACAAAGCCAAATTGCTCGTAGTAGCGTTTAGCTTCCTGGTCTTTCGCGTCCACGAAAAGCCCAATCCCGCCCGCCCTGTTGAAAATTTCGGTGAATTTTACCATGGCCGCAACCAGCAAGGTTTTCCCGATGCCTTGCCGCTGATATTCCCGGGCGACCGCCAACCGGCCAAGCCTGACACCGGACACATCCCGCGGCAGTTTCTTCGCTTCTTCCGCTGACAGGGATTCTGATTTTATCTGACAGAGATTGAGGGAGAAAAATCCCACAACAGGCTTTGGATCGGATGCGCCCTCATCCACCAGAACAAAGGTCCGTGAAATTCCCCGCGTAGCATGTTGACGCGCGGTTTGCTTCAGAAACAGATTGAGCGGTTCACTCCCGCAATCAAATCCATCCCGGTCGTGAGACTTCGCCAGCAGTTCGATTTTATGCACGCACCGCGCCTTTGAACACTTTTACCGCGTCCTTGAGATGCTTGTTGGGTTTGGGCGGATGGTCGAGCAGGGAAAGCACCGTCCGCGCATCTTTCTGCGAAAGGCGAATGACCGATTCCTGCTCGATCACGCGTTGCGCTGCCTGATACGCGGTTTGCACGACGAACTGGTTGACGGTCGCGCCCAAAAGCTCCGCCGCCTGTTCCAGCGTCACGCGCACTTTGTCGGAAACGCGGGCGGTTATTCTCTTGCGAGGCACTTCGATTACATATCCCATGACAACATGGTGCCACTTTGTCACCGGCTTGTCAATCCGTTTTCGGCGCGGTAACTGTCAGTCCGCCTCGGACATTTCCGCTACATCATTGCCGGAATTTTGCCGCCAGCCACGGAGCGCGCGCAGGAGCGGAGAAAAACAAACCGGCTGCCGTGCGCGGCGGCGGACTGCAAGCGCAATCCAAACAGCATGAAGCAATTGAGAAGGCATGGTTTTGAACCGCTGCCAATCAAATTCTGTTCGCTGGCGCAAATCTTCGCGGAGCGCGGACAGCCTTGTCCGCGCGTTGGTTTGCAGTGGCCTCGGACTCGCGGACAAAGCTGTCCGCGCTCCGTTGGTTGCGGCCCCCTCCGTGCCGGGCGTCATGCCGTTTTTGCGGTAATTCGTTCGCCTGATTGAACGTCAGGGTTGAAAATCCATCCAATTCCTGCCGGATGCGGCATCCGGGTCCGGTTCAATTTCGACGTGAGCCGGCCGGCGGTGACGGGAAAACAAATTTGACGTTTACAGACCAGCCAGCCTCAAAGAGTATTGCCCCGCAGAACCTGCATGGAAACAAGTAAACTTTCAGTTGCAAAGACCGTGCCGGGCACGGACGCATCAAGCCTTCTCAACGGAACGGGGGACGGTTTATTTTGCGGCCGTTTTCAGGAAAAGTGAATTATGTCCCGGCTCAAGCGCGCGATTCATGGTGTGGCTTCAGGCTACGTGATGCTGGCAGTGACTGCGGTTAGCGGACTGGCTTCCGTGCCGGTGGCGCTGCATTACCTCAGCAAAGAGCAATTTGGCCTTTGGGCGTTGATGTGGACGCTGCTCAGCTATCTGAACCTCGTTGACCTGGGGATGTCGGGTTCCATCGCGCGTTTGTTGATTGATTTCAAGGATGATCGTGACGGCGGACACTATGGCAGTTTGATCAAGACGGGTTGGCTGGTCTTGGTGACGCAGGGACTGATCGTCTTCGCCACCGGACTGGTTTTCGCGGGTTCATTTACCCAGTTGATGGCGATACCGGCGGATTTGCAGCCGGAATTCATCCAATTGATAAAACTGCAATGCGGCGTTGTGGCTCTGGGCTATGCGGTGCGCATTTTTGGCCACCTGCTCACGGCGCACCAGCGAATGGACCTCGCGAACTACGCCGGAACGCTGGCCCCAATGGTGAACCTGGCGGCGCTGTGGGTTTGCTTTTACTTTGGATTCGGTGTGTTCAGCATTGTGTGGGCCACGCTTTGCGCCACGCTGGCCAATGCGGCCGTCCAGGGGATTGCCTGTGAAATGTGGGGCTTCTTCCCGCGGCGCGGCGGCTGGGGGACCACTTCGTGGACCCGGTTCAAGGAAATTTTCAACTACGGCCGCGACCTCTTTCTGATATCGCTGGGCGTGCAGGTGATTTTGGGCAGCCAGACGATGATTATCACGCGCCTGCTGGGCCTGGAAAATGCGACGGCGTGGAACGTGGGCACCCGCACTTTCGTCATACTCCGGGAAGCGATGGGGCGGGTGGTGTACTCCCCGCTGAGCGCGTTTTCCGAGATGATGGTTCGCGGCGAGCGGACGCGGCTCCATGACCGCTACCGCAGCCTGGTGGTTCTCGTCGCGAGCTTGAGCGTGTTCATGGGCGTGAGTTTTGCCTTGTGCAACGGCGTGTTTGTCACGGTCTTGACTTCCGGGCGCATTGCCTGGCCGCCGCTGAATGATTTGCTGTTGGGCATCTGGCTGGTTGTCCTTTCCGTGCAATCCTGTCACAGCAGCCTGATCATGACGACCAAGCAAATCCGTTTCATGCGTTTTGTTTTTTTCATTGAAGGCGCCATTTACGTCGTCCTTGCCGTCTTCACCGTAACCCGGGGCGGCCTGCCGGCCCTGATTGCCTGTTCGGTCTGCTGCACCACCCTGTTCAGCGGAATGTATGGTGCCTGGCGGGTCAGCCGTTATTTTGGCTGTCCGCTCAACGAGGTGGTGTTTCGCTGGATGAGGCATGCCGTCATCGTGCTGCTGGGGTTCGGGTTGCCCGCCGGGTTGTGTTGGTGGATGACCGGCAGTCTGGACGCGTTGCCCCGGCTGGTGATCGCCTGCGCTTTGGCGGCAACGCTGGGTTTGTTCGTGCTGCTGCGTTTCGGGGTGCCCGCCGATCTGCAGGTGGAATTTCGAAAACGTGCCCCGGCGAAAGTCGGCGGTTTGCTCGCGAAGATTTTCGGCCGGCTGCCCGTCGCCGAATCGTGAGTTGTGAGTCCCGCCGTTTGGTTATTACACCGGGCGTTGACGCGGGGCGGCGTTCAGTCTGGCTGGAACTCCCCGCACGTCTTTGATGGCAATCAGACCGAAGGCCCTGTGATAGTTTTTATCGACGCGCAGCAGCCGGGACAGCAAGGCATCACACTTGAGCGCGCCGGGGAAGTTGTAGCGCGGCTTGGCGGAATAGCCTCGCAGGGCTTTGATGCCCGAGCCATGCACCGTGTATGCCATGCCTTCAAAATCGTGCGCAAACCAACCCGAAAGATGGCGCTGGAATTCGTTGCCAAACTCCGGCCCTTGTTCCAGAAACCCATTCGGGGTTTGGACCAGGATGTACTTGCACGTCAGCCGCTCGCACTTCTCCAGTAATTCAAATCCCTGGCGCTTGGGTAAGTGCTCGATGACATCAATAAGTGTGATGAGGTCAAAGCGCCGGCCGCCAAACGGTTCAAGGATCGTTTCGGGGCTGACCTTTAAAATATCCGCAAGCACATAGTCGTCGTGCTGCCCACGCGCGCGGGCCTCGGCCAGCGCTCCTTCAAACGCGTCCAACCCCACGGTGCGAATGCCCGGTCGGAACGGACTCAGCTTCGACGCGTTGCCACAGCCAATGTCCAGCGCCGTTTGGCAGTCGCCGCGCTCTATCATTTGTTGTAGGTAGTCTTCAGCTGCGGGCATGCGGATCAGCCTCTTAACGGCTCGTTTTGCCCAACGGATCATAGGTTTGAAGTGTGTATGGGAACTGCCAACCCGGCGCTCGTCCCCATGAGCGTGCCGGCGGGTTGGTTCGAATCGTACCAGGTTTTCAATTCACGCAATTGCTGCTCCAAGCCGGGGCAGGTCAGCGTCGGGACCAATGTCCGATCCACAGCATCTTTGGCTTCCACCGGTCGCACATTCACGGTCAAACCCCAGATTTTCCCCATGAGTTGCAGCATGTCACACTTGGACATCGGCGGCTCAAAGCCCGGCTGGACGACCGGATCCTCTGTTTTCAGCCGGCCGCTCATCAGTTCCCAACAGATCCTGGCCCATTCCAGAGTCGTGATACCGTTCCACAAATGATTGGTGTAACCATTGACCTCGCCGGACTGGCGCAGGAACCAGCCCATTAACCCGTGGCCGCCTCTCAATTCCGGTCCGATGATGGAGGTGCGAATCACGACACACCGTCCCGGCCGGGCCACTGCCTCACCGAGGACTTTGGAGAGGCCGTAAATATCCTCGGCATCCCTCTCGCTTTCGATCGAGTAATGCCCTTGCCTGCCCGAGAAAACGCAGTCGGTGCTTGCATGAACCAAGCGTTGATCGGGGCGCAGCCGGAGGCTGAGATGGAGCGGAAACAAGGAGTTGGCTAAGAACAGTTCAGCTGGGTTGTCGCTCTTCTGCTTGATGCGACCGATCGCATTGACAATCCAAGTGCATCCTGAATCGCGTACGGTCTCGATCAAGGGATCCCGGGCTTGCGCGGCATACCGCAAGGGCGAAGTCACGACCTGACAACCTAGTTGCGCAAGGTAGCGCGCAACGACGTGGCCCAGCATCCCCTGCTGACCCAGCACGAAGACTCTCATATGTAGGATTCCACCTCGCCCATCGCATCCAAGAGCGCGCCAATTTCCTCTGGTCGCTTAAGTCTCTGTGTGTTGGCAGAAGTGTACTCCTCCCCCAGCGTCTTTAACGTCAGATGTTTCGACACGCGATATTCAGGATGAATCGTGTAGTAGGAGGGCTCTTCGGTGACACGCTGCATCTCGTACTCGTTGACCAGGATTTCGTGCAACTTCTCACCGGGACGGATGCCGATGACCTCGATGGGATGGCGTTTGCGCTGCTCGCTGTATTTCAAGCGCATCGTTTCCGCCAGCGCCCGTACGGTGCAAGCTGGTGCCTTGCGAACAAACACCTCACCGCCTCGCGCTTGCGTCATTGCGTGCAGGACCAGATCCACTGACTGATCCAGCGTCAACAGAAATCGTGTCATTGTCGGGACCGTCAGGGTCAGCGGTACTCCCTTCCGGATCTGATCACGAAACAAAGGAATGACCGAACCGCGGCTCCCCATCACGTTGCCATAGCGCACGCAGCAGAAAACCGTCCGGCTGTCGAATTCGTTTTGGCTGCAGACAATCTTTTCCAGCATCGCCTTGCTGATGCCCATGGCATTGACGGGTTTGACCGCCTTGTCGGTGCTCAGAGCCACCAGGCACTTCACGCCGTTGTATTTGGCCGCCTGACAGGCGTTTTGCGAGCCGAGGACATTGGTTTTTACGGCTTCAAAAGGATAAGTTTCGCACGAAGGGACCTGTTTGAGCGCCGCGGCGTGAAACACATAATCCACCCCGCGCATGGCTTCGGACAGCCGGTCGGCGTCCCGCACATCTCCCACAATGTAACGGAACTGGGGGAATGCCCTTCTCATCTCCCATTGTTTTTTTTCATCGCGGCTGTAAATCCGGATTTGGGCGGGTTTATACTTCAGCAAGTGGCCGGCCACACGGTTGCCGAACGAACCGGTGCCGCCAGTGACCAGAATCACCGAGCCAGAAAGATTCTTCATTTTATATCCGGGAATCTTAGCAGGAATGGCCCTAAGGGCAATGATTTCTTGAGCCGGATCCGTTCACGAATACCGCGCCGAGACAATGAGGGAATTTGTGCTCGACTCTTGGCAACAGTTTCTATTGTGTTTCTTCAAATCAAACCCGATGCAAATTCATTGATGGAAGAAACAATTCGCCCAAGAATCGTTTGTCTGAGCAACATTTTTGACCAGCACTACCATGATGTGCGCGGAGAGAAGGTTGAACGGCATCTGACGACAGCATTCCGGCGGGATCTTTTCCGTTGCTTGGAAATGGCTTCGGGCCGGGAGGTCATTGTGCTCTCCGTCCCACCGAAGGCGGCGGAACGGCGCACGGCCCAATGGCTGCCGGCGGTGGAAACAGAATTCGCGACCCACCGGCAATCGTTTTGCTGCAACTGGGACGTTCCCAAATTGCGATTTCCGCTTTCGTGGTTTTTTTACGCCCGCCATGTGCTGCGGTCGGTTCGCAATGGCGATCTGGTGCTGATTGACAATTACGAGTTTGTTTACGTGGTGGCCGCCCGGTTGGTCCAACTGTTCCGGCAGGTGAAATTCCTGCTCGTCTATCTGGATGGAAAACATCTGATTGATCGCGGCTGGCTCCGTGTTTTGAGCTGGCTGGCGGAGACACTGGGACGACCGATTTTGAACGGTGCGTTGTTGTCAAACCCCACGCTCGGGAAACGCCTGGTGGATGCCATCCCTAAGGAACTGGTGCCGGGATTTGTGCCCAATGCGCTGTCGTCGGGAGCGGGTGTGCCGGACAACGAAGTCCGCTTTTTATACGGTGGCGGGCTTGATCATGCGCATGGCGTTGATTTACTGCTCGAATCACTCGTCCATCTGCCGGATCAGGGCTGGCGCCTGCTCATTGCCGGACAGGGTCCACTGGCGGAACGGGTCGCCCGTTTTGTGCAGGAACCGCAATGGCGGGGTAGGGTGGCCTATCATCAAGCCCTGCCCACGGAGGCTTACAACGCATTGTTGTCCCGGTGCCACGTGGGGCTTAATTGCCAGCGGACATCCGACCCGGCTTCCGGGGTGACTTTTCCCTCAAAGGTGTTCACCTATTTATCCGCCGGTCTGCTGGTCATCAGCAGCAAAGCCTGCGGCGTGGAGGCGGTTTGCGGGAACGCCTGCTTGTATTTCGAGGAAGAGACGCCACAATCATTGGCTGCGGCCATGAAGGAAGTGATTGAACATTTTTCCGCCGTCCGCCAAAAACTGGATCGGTCGGCGATTTGCGAGCGCTATTCGCTGGAAGCCACCACGGTGCGCATGAAGCGCCTGTTGAATGCGATTGGATGGGAACAATGAAAACACCCCAAACTTTGTTGATAACCTGCGGCGCGTGGTGGTTGCCTCACCCCGCCAAGGCTTTTCAGACCCGGCATGCGCTGGCGGGTCTGTGGATGACCCACAAAAACAGCACCGGTATTGCCCCGAACAAATTCCGGCGCTGCTGGCCGTTTCATCTGCTCATGAAGCCGTTCTATCATCTGGCCCCGCAGATTTGGACGGAACACGCTTTTTACGCTCTTTTTCCGGTCTGGCGATGGTGGTTGAAACGCCAGCACTGGCCGGACTGTAATATCGTCCAAGCCATCATGGGCTATGCGACCGAGCCGTTTGATCGGGCCGAGCGGCATGGCGTGCTCAAGGTGGTGGATTGTCAGAACAGTCACCCGTTGACTTATTTCGGATTCATGCAACGGGAATGTGATTTGTGGTGTCCGGGCGAAAAGGTGCCCATCCCGCAATGGATGTTTGCGCGGATGAATCGGGAGCTGGAACGGGCGGATATGATCATCGTCCAGTCCAAATTTTGCGAGGAGTCCATGATTTGGAACGGCATTCCGGCGGAAAAAGTGATGATCAACGCGATGGGCGTGGACCTTTCTATTTTTAAGAAACGGGCAGCGGTGCCGGCCACGCCAAGATTCATTTCGGTCGGCGCCATTTGCCTGCGCAAAGGGCACCAATATCTGTTCCGGGCCTTTGAACAGGTGAAAGCGAGGTTGCCGGAGGCGGAATTGATTTGTGCGGGTGAATACAAGCGTGATTTTCGCAAGGAGCGGCCGAAATGGGAAGGCAAATTCACACACATCCCTTACCTGCCGCAAAAGGATCTGGCAAAGCTGTTGCAAACCTGCACCGCCTTTGTGTTTCCTTCGCAGGAGGAAGGCATCGCCCGTGCACAAATTGAGGCGCTCGCCTGTGGATTGCCAGTGATCGGAACTCACGAAGGCGGAGCCACAACGGTGGTGGAAGATGGGGTTGAGGGCTTTATTGTTCGTGGCCGCGACCCCAAACACATCGCCGACGCCATGATCAAGATTGCCGGTGATCCCGCGATGAACCAGAAAATGGGCGAAGCCGCATGGCAAAAGGGCGCGGTGCGCAACAGTTGGCAGGACTACGGCGACCGGTTGCTGGCCGAGTATCAAAAACGGCTGAACGCGCGCACAGCCGTGGCTGGTCCCTGATTTATGCAAGACTATCGAGCCAACAAATTAAGAACGGTCTTCCAAATAATGCGCCGCATTCACAACTGGCCGACGGCGGTGGGAATGCGGCTTTCCCGCCATCGGCGGACCGGGCTTCGCCTGCTGTCGTTCCGGAATGGACTCAACGTGGTGTTGCGCGCCGGCACGCGCGACTGGGATGTCCTTCATGAAATTGCCTTTGCCGGCGGTTACGCGCGGGCTTTGGAATTCATCTCGCATTTGCCCGCGGGCGCCAGTGTGCTTGATCTGGGCGGGAATATCGGGCTTTTCGGCCTTGCTTGCGCCCGGCGCGTGCCGGGTGCGCGCATCTTTGCCTACGAACCGGGACCGCCCAACTTCCGGATATATGAAATGAATTGCCTGGCAAATCCTGAATTAAGTCCGCGCATTGAACTGCGCCGTGAAGCGGTGGGCGGAACCGCCCGCGAGGACAACTGGTTTTTCGATGAAGAAAATCCCGGCGGGTCAAGCCTGTTTGGACAACAAGGCAAACCCTGCCGGGTAAAAATCGCGGCCTTTGCCGATGTGATCGCCAGCCTGCCCAAACCGGTCGCGCTCGCAAAAATAGACGTGGAAGGAGCGGAATATGAAATCCTGGAGCAGACGCCGCCTGACACGTGGCGCCAGGTGGCGGCCGTTTCACTTGAATTGCACGGTGACCCGCGCGGCAGAGTGACAAAAAACGCGTTTCTGGATCAAATGCGCGCGCGGGGCTTCAAGGTTGAAGAGGAATCAGTCTGCTCCTTTTTTCTGCATCGTTGACGCGCCTTAAAATTATCTTGGCGGAACGATGTGGGTTGGTATGGTTGAAAGCGGTGAAGACTCGAAATGCGTGCTTGTTTTGTAAAGAGTTGACTGGCATGAAAATAGCCCTTCTTACGACAGACAATCGCGAGAATAATCGGACTTATTCCGAAACGACGCCCCACTTCAGCACGAATTCAGATTCGCTAATCGAAGGCTTTCCGTCCTTACCCGAAGTGGAGGTGCATGTCCTCTCCTGTGTCCAGCGACCGATGCAGTCGCCAGAGAAACTGGCGGATAACATCTGGTTTCACGCTTTGCCTGTGCCCAAAATCGGCTGGTTGCGCACCGGATATCAGGGTTGCATCCGCGCTGTACGAAAGAAACTGCGGGAGATACAACCCGACATTGTGCATGGTGTGGGCACGGAGCGGGATTGCGCCATCAGCGCCGTGTTTTGCGGCTTTCCCAATATTGTGACAATCCAGGGAAACATGGCTGAACTGGCACGCTTGAGCCGGCCACGCATCGGGAGTTACGGCTGGCTGTCGGCGCGGTTGGAAAACTTTACGCTTCCGCGCGCTAACGGCGTGATTTGCAATTCGGTTTACACCGAAGGTTTGGTTCGGCCCCGCGCCAGAAAGACCTGGGTGATCTACGTGGGGTTGCGCAGCGTTTCCCTTGGGCCTTACACACATACCGGTCCGCGTCAGTGTGCGCTGGTCATTGCCGGAGTCATTAGTCAGCGGAAACGCCAACTGGAACTGTTGGACGTGGCCGAGGCGCTGCATCGCCGGGGATTGAAATTTGAATTTCGGTTTGTGGGCTTTATGTTCGATTCCAGCGACCCCTACGCAGGGTCATTTCTGAAGCGAATCAAACCGATGGAGGCCGCCGGATATGCGCGCTATCTGGGGGGGCCTTCCAACAGCGAAATGGTTCGTTGTTTCGACGCGGCGGCGGGGATGGTCCATTTCCCAACGGAGGAAGCGTTCGGCTGTGTGGTGGCTGAAGGTCTCGCCCGTGATCTGAAGTTTTTCGGCGCGCGCGTTGGAGGCATTGTGGAGATTACGAACGGAGCGCCCGGCGCGGAACTGTTCGCCAGCGATGATTGGACAGGGCTGACAAATGCCATTGCCCGTTGGATTGAAGAGGGTTACCCGCAACCCGTCGGCGCGACCGCCCTCATGCGGAAGCGTTATCATCCCGAAGTTATTGCGCGACAGCATGTGGAAATCTACCGTGAAGTCCTGTCATCCAACGCCTATGGACGTCCGCCATCATAAACCGGCAGCTTCTCCTTACGATAACCTCCGGGACCGGCTCAAATCCGCGACGCGCACTTGGCTCATCACGGGCGTCGCCGGATTTATCGGCTCCCATCTCCTCGAAACGCTGCTCAAACTCGACCAGCGGGTGCGGGGACTGGATGATTTTTCGAGTGGCAAGGAGCAGAACCTCGAGGCCGTGCAGGCGCGGGTGACGCCGTCTCAATGGGCGCGATTTCAGCTCTGCAAGGGAGACGTTGCCAATCCTGAACTTTGCCGGGAAGCCTGTGCGCGAGTGGAAATCGTTTTGCATCACGCGGCCCTGGTGTCGGTTCCGCTTTCCCTGGAGAAGCCGCTGCTGTGTCATTCCAGCAACGTGACTGGCTTTTTGAACATGCTCCTGGCCGCGCGCGACGCCGGGAGCAAACGTTTTGTGTACGCTTCCAGCAGCGCGGTTTACGGCGACGATGCCACGTTACCGAAGGTGGAAGACAAGGTTGGCCGGTCGCTGTCGCCCTACGCGGCGACGAAAGCCATGAACGAAGCTTACGCCGATGTTTTCGCGCGCCTTTATGGGCTGCCGTCCATTGGCCTGCGCTATTTCAATGTATTTGGTCCACGCCAGGATCCCGCAGGCGGTTATGCCGCAGTCATTCCAAAATGGATCGCCGCCCTGCTGAAGCGGGAATCGATTTTCATCAACGGCGATGGCGAAACTACGCGTGACTTTTGTTTTGTGGAAGACGTGGTGCAGGCGAATTTGCTCGCGGGCACGGTCACCGACGCGCCGGCGCTCAACCAGATTTACAACATCGCGCTCAGTAAACAAACAACCCTCAATCAGCTCTTTCAATTGCTCAGGGACATTCTCCGGCAGAAAACCCCGTCTCTGCCGGACCAGAAACCGGTTTACCGCGATTTTCGTCCCGGTGATGTCCGGCATTCCCTGGCCGATATAACCAAGGCAGGGCGTTTGCTTGGTTATGCGCCGGCCTATGAATTCCAGCAAGGTTTGGCATTGGCCATGGAGTGGTACGAGCAGAATATTGCCTGAAACCTTTTCTCCAGATAATATCAGAATTTCAAAACAGCCCACTGCCTGAAATTCAGCGTTCTGGTTTCACCCACCCATAGCGCGTCAACTCCGCCGGCCATCACAGCCGCTGGTCAAATTTTCTCCGCCGTTATGCAATGAAAAAAACCAAGCGGATTGCCGGTATAAACAATCGGGTTGGATGAAACCGGCGTCACCCGCCGGACACGTTGCTCCGGATCGTTAACGCGCGCCACATACTGGCTGGGATGCCAGGCATGGCGTTCACCTGCCAGCAGGATGGCCAGACGGTACAGCCAATTCAAAGGTGGGAAAGTCGAAGACCCCAGATAATCCGCCGCCGTGATTTCGGTTTGCACATGAATCCGACGCAAGCCGAGTGGTGGCAGCATCTGCGCCAATTCAGCGCGGGTATAAGCCTTGGTTCCAACACTTTCGTTGAAATGCCAAAGCACCCAGGCCAAACCCTTCCACGGCCGGCCTTTGAGCAAAGCATGTTTGAACCATTGATTGAAGGCCCATACGGAATGACGGTTGTAAAGCATCACCTTGATCTCGCCACCTGGTTTGACCACACGAACCAGTTCCCGCAAGGCCCGCACCGTGTCCGGCGTGTGATGCAGCACGCCAAATGAATATCCCAGATCAAAACTGTCCGAAGAGAACGGCAAATTCTCCGCATCCGCCACCATGATCTTCTCCGGCGCCGGCAACTGATAAACGTCAATGCGATGGCGAAGGTTGTCCAATGCCTCCGGGGTCAAGTCCACACCCGAAGCGATGGCCCCGGCCCGAAGCCATTGAATGAAATCCGTACCCGCACCAAATCCCACCTCGATAACCTTTTTTCCGCGGTAACGGGTAAACCGGGCAAAGGCATGAATAAAGGGTTGGTCGAAGTAACGAAATGATTCAATCTCCTCAAAATATTCCCGCGAGAACTTTTCAGACCGTGCCACCTGGGTGTCGCAACTTTGCTCATTCCAAAAATTGCGCACGCGTTCCTTGAGTTCCATATCTTTGCTTTCGTTGACAGGCGCCATAATTGCAGTCAGTTGAAAAAAGTAAACTTCTTTGTCGAAACGCGCAACGGAAAGCGAACCGGGAAAATCTCCGGCATATTGTTCTGCCGGGTTCCCCTGTTCCTTCGCAATTCCTGCCAGGAAATTGTGAGACCCGCCAAAAACCAATGCGCAAAAAAAGCCGGGGCAGGGTGGAAATTCATCGCGAAGGGCCTAACACCAGCTGCTCGTAAATGGTTTTGAGCTGCCGGGCTACTTCGACCCAGCTCAACGGCTTGGCCGGCAGCGGCATGTCCGGTGCGGCATCGTAAAACCGGCGCAGGAACGCCGCGGTGCGCGACGCTGACGTGATGGGACAAAAGGCGGCCCCCCGGTCGAATACCGTTCGGGCCCAGGGCAAATCACTCAAGAGCAGCGGACATTCGCACGCGGCGGCTTCCAGCGCTGAAAGACTCAAGCTTTCCATGCTGCTCAAAAGGACGAATCCGCGCGCCTCACGGTAAACCCGGGCCAATCGCTCGCGATCCTGGATCGCGCCTTCGTAGCGGATGATTTGGGAATACTGCTTGGCCAGGGCGAAAAATTTTTGCGCGTAGGGATCGGCTTCGGCGTAGGCTTTGCCGATGACCCAGACCGGAGTTTGTGCGTCGATCGCGGCTTCGGCCAGTTCCAGCACGCGTTTGCGTTCAGTGATGGTCGCGGTGCATACCAGCCATTTTCCCCGGGCGGACGGAAGTGAGTTAAGAAAAACCTCCTCGACCCCATTGGCGACCACATGCACACGCTCTCTGGGGGCTCCAAAGAGATAAGTCATCAAGTGCGCTTCCCAAGGTGTCAGTGCAATGTTGGCGTCGGCAAGGTGACATGACTCCCAGTTGAAGGCGGCCACGAAATTGCGTGGAGCGACGCGTTCCACCGTGCGGCTGATGATTTTTTGGAATCGCAATTGAGACCGGGAGCGGGAACCCTGGGCGGTGAGCAATTCCGCCATGACAATTTTGATGCCTTTCTGATGGGCAAGTTCGACCTGGACGGCGGGTATTCGACCAAAGTAATGAATGACCTCACCGGTTTGTTCGTGATCCCACCAACGCAGCGGCTCAACCTGGAGGCCGAGGGATTGCAGCGCGGCCCGGGTGCGCTCGATTTGTATCTGCTGTCCGCCGTGGGCCAGCGCGAAAGGAACGTTGCAGTTGAAGAGGATTTTCATGCGCAAACCGGCTGGCGGTAGTGTATCAATTTGAAGGTAGGGACAGCGCGCCCTGCTGTCCGGACGCCTCGGCGAGGCGTCCCTACCATTGAAAATGACAGAATGCCCGGCGGGACGATCAAGGGACCGGGGGAATGCCCCTGATTATTCAGTTGCCCGGGGCCGATGGAATCGAATAAAGTGAGCATGGTCAGGCGATACATTGTCCATACTGCTTGATAAGACCGGATTTGTCAGCAAATGAATAGTCCCAATAATGCCGCCCTTTTAAGGTCGCTGATCGTCTATGCGATCTGCGTGCCGCTGGCCATCGCCATCGGTTATATGGTGACCAATCCGATGGATTATTCAACCTTTGGAATCTTCGGCCTCGTGGCATTGCTGTTGGCTTCTCCCCTGCTCCTCCGCTGGCATCATCCGTTGCTGGTGTTAAGCTGGAACATGGGCATGTCCCTGTTTTTCCTGCCCGCAGCGCCCAGTTTCTGGCTCGTGATGGTGGCGTTGAGCCTGGGGATATCGGTGCTGGGGCGGGCCTTGAACAGCGAGATGCATTTTATCCATGTGCGCCAAATAACCTGGCCGTTGCTTTGCCTGATCGGGGTGGTGCTCCTGACCTCCAAATTTACGGGCGGGTTTGGCGTGCGCTCGTTTGGCTCGGATGTTTACGGCGGCAGAAAATATGTTTTATTGCTGGCCGGCATTTTGAGCTATTTCGCGTTGACCTCCCGGCGCATCCCGCCCGAGCGGGCCGGATTATACCTGGCGCTGTTTTTTCTGGGCGGGGTGCCGCTCTTTATCCAAGATCTATTTTCAATAACTCCCTCATGGGCCCATTTTATCTTCTGGCTTTTCCCACCCTCTCTCAATTCTTTTAATTCGTTTGAACTGGGAGAAACGCGACTGGGTGGTTTTAGCTTTGCCGGCTTTGCGGTCTGGAGTTTTTTAATGGCCAGATACGGCATTCGCGGGATTTTCCTTTCGGGCAAACTATGGCGGCCGTTGATTTTCTTTTTGTCCTTTTCGCTGATTTTTTTGGGTGGATTCCGCTTCATGCTTTTTTTGGGTGGGGCGATTTTTACATTCCAATTTTTTGCGGAAGGATTGCATCGGACCCGAATGCTGCCAGTCTTCGCCTGGGTGGGGATAATGGCAGCGGCTGCCCTGATTCCTTTGGCGTCCAGGCTCCCTTTTACCGTTCAACGGACGCTGGCTATTTTACCCCTGCACTTGGATCCCGAGGTCAGGCAGGCGGCAGAGGGCACGGTGGTTTGGCGCGTTGACATGTGGAAAGCCCTGTTGCCGCAAGTGCACAAATACCTGCTTTTGGGCAAAGGCATGGCCATCTCACAGGAGGATTACAACGAGATGATGGGCACGCCACTGGGCAGCCAAACCGCCGGTTTTGACCCCAGTCAAGACCCCATGGCACTTTCCTACGATTACCACAACGGCCCGCTTTCAGTCCTCATCCCCTTCGGCATTTGGGGGGGCATCACCGTTCTCTGGTTTTTGGCGGCCGGCCTGCGCGTAACCTACTGCAACTTCCGGTATGGTGATTCGTCGCTGCAAACCGTCAATACCTTCCTTTTTGTTGCCTTCCTGGTTTACATTATCCAGTTCATGACTTTGGGCGGCGCAATAGCCAGCGACATCGGGAGATTTGCCGGCTATCTTGGATTAAGCATCGCCTTCAATGGAGGGGTGTGTCAGCCGGAACGGCGGCCGATTCCGGCGAGGGAAACATTCCTCCGTCCACAGGACGCTTTGCCGGGTCCCCGGTCGCGTCCGGCCTTCCCGCGGTAATGCCACCGGCGCTCGTTCCATCGGGCCCGGGAGCAACGTCCATCATGAAACCCAAATTGCTCATCGTTGAACTGTGGGGGCTGGGCGACCTGGTGATTGCGACGCCGTTCATCCGCGCCGTCGCCGAAAAATTCGACATTACTTTATTGGCCAAGCCCTTCGCGCTCGATCTGCGGCCCCGCCTGTGGCCGCAGGTGAAAGTCGTCCCTTGCAATGCCCCGTGGACCGCGTTCAAAGACAAATATCACCTCTGGCGCTGGCCGTGGCCCGGAATGTTCCGCCTGTATCGGCAATTGGCGGCTGAACATTTCGAGCTGGGATTGTCCGCGCGCTGGGACCCGCGCGACCATTTGTTGCTGAAGCTGATTGGGGCCAAACGGCGGCTTGGATTTCCCCGCGTGGGCAGCCGGTTTTTTTTGACGCAACGGCTCATCCGCCCCGCCCCGCAATCGCATCGTTATGAATCCTGGCAGGTGGCCGGCCGGGCGGTGGGGATCGAACTGCCGCCGCGAGACCGGATTGCCCTGCCGGCGCGCGCGGCCCGCCCGCTGGCCCTGGTGCATAGCGGCGCCCGGCTGCCCGCCCGCATCTGGCCGTTGGAACGTTACCAGAAAATCGTCCGGCGATTGCGTGAAACGGGCTGTCCCGTGCAGGTGGCCTGCGACCCCGACCAATTAAGCGGGTGGCAGAAGGCGGGCGAAACCGCCGTCGCGTGCCCGCGCACCGTCACCGAGTTGCTTTCGGTCATTGACCGGGCCGGGGTGTTCATCGGCAATTGTTCCGGCCCCGGCCATCTGGCCGCCATCAGCGGCGTGCCTACGTTCACGATTTTTGGTCCGTCGTTGCTGGAATGGTTTGCCCCCCTCCATCCGGCGGCGGAGTGGATTGAGGGCAAAGCCTGTCCGTACAAGCCCTGCTCGGATTACTGCCGTTTCGCCACCCCGTATTGTCTGTGGAATATCGGTGAGGACGAGGTGTGGCAACGTGTGGAGAAATTTGCGAAGGTCCACTTGCGGGTTGGTCTGTAAAAAACGCGCTGCCAGCACAGACCATTCCGCCACCACTTGTCCCCACGGATCAGATAGCTGCCGTACAAAGAAAGAATCGGGAACCGCTGGCCAAGGAACCGGCTGACCCGGCCGCGGCCATACACTCTCACCCTGGAAAAACCGACCAGGCGCAACCGGGTTGCCAGACAATCCGGATAATGCCGGGACAGATGGGAGTGTTCCTGAAGCACGCTCAAATGTTTAAACTTGTTCTTCAGATAATTTGGATTGGGGGTTGTCAGCAATAGACGCCCATTAGAGACCAGCTAAACCTTGTCAGGTCAATCAGCAGAAGTCCATCGCAGCGGGCGCATCCGCGCACTGTCCCGTTTTTCTCCCTCTCCTCCTCCCGCCCTGCGGGAAGGAGAGGGGGTCGAGGCAGTGTCAAGGGCGCCCATCACGGCTGGTCCCACCAACCACCGTGACTGAATTGATTGCGCTAATGGATGTTACAGGCGTGTTCGTCGGCAACGACTCCGGGCCGGGGCATTTGGTCGCGTTTTGCGGTGTGCCGACGTTCACGCTGTTCAGACCACAGTTGCCGGAGTGGTTTGCGCCGCTGCACCCGGCGGCGGAGTGGATTGAGGGCAAAGCCTGTCCTTACAAACCCTGCTCGGATTACTGCCGTTTCGCCAGCCCGCATTGCTTGTGGAACATCAGCGAGGAAGAAGTCCGGGCGCAGGTGGAAAGGTTCGTCTCCGCGCACCTGTGCGTTCCCGCGTGACCCGGTAGTGGGCTATTTTGGTTGGTAGGGACGACCTGCCGGTCGTCCGAGGCCGCGTAGCAGCACGGCCCTGCCATTCAAATTTTGAATCGGAAATTCAAATTGACCCACTGCTCGCCTACCCAATTCACTTGACGGTTTCTGAATGGCAATTAGCATCTCATTTTAACCATGGCGGAATCGGATTCAAAGCGCATCCGGCGTATCATCCTCGAACAGGCGAAACGGGCGAATGTTGGTCATATTGGATCCGCATTGTCGGTTGCCGACATCGTGGCTGCGCTTTATGGAGACATTCTGCGCGCGAGCGGTCCCAAAGACCCGGAGCGGGACCGGTTTGTGCTTTCCAAGGGCCACGCCGTGCTGGCGGTTCATGCGGCGCTCCATTTGAAGGGGTGGCTGAGCCGGGAAGAACTCAACACCTACTGCGGCGATGGCTCGTTCCTGGCCGTGCATCCGGAATACGGGTTGCCGGGCGTGGATTTTGCCACCGGTTCGCTCGGTCACGGGTTGTCTTTGGCCGCCGGCGCGGCCCTGGCCGCGCGCATGCAGCAATCTCCCCGCCGCGCTTTCGCGCTCCTCAGCGATGCCGAGTGCAACGAAGGCTCAATCTGGGAGGCGGTCATGTTCGCGGCCCATCACCGGCTGGCGAATCTGGTTGTTTTTGTGGACCTGAATGGCCAGCAGGCGCTGGGTTACACGGAGCAGGTGTTGTCGCTCAAGCCGCTGGCCGGACGCTGGCGCGCTTTCGGCTGGGACGTGCACGAGGTGGATGGCCACGACGTCGTGGCCATGCGGGACACCGTGGGTCGGCTCGACACCTCGGCCGGCCCGCCGCACGTGTTGATCGCGCGCACGATTTTCGGCAAGGGTGTCTCTTACATGGAAGGCCAGATCAAATGGCATTACTGGCCCATGTCGGAAGCGGAATATCACCAGGCTTTGGAGGAAGTTGAGGCGGCTCCATGAGGCTGGCACTGGTTCAAACCCTGACCGAATTGGCGGCGCGTGATTCCCGGATCATGCTACTCACCGGTGATTTGGGTTACATGGCTTTGGAACCGTTCGCGGACAAACATCCGGCGCGTTTCCTGAACGTGGGCGTCGCGGAACAGAACATGGTCGGGGTGGCGACCGGCCTGGCGGAAGCCGGCTTCATCCCCTTCGTTTATTCGATCGTTCCTTTCGCCGCGTTGCGGCCGTACGAGTTTATTCGCAACGGACCCATCCAGCATCAATTGCCCGTGCGGATTGTGGGCGTCGGTGGCGGCATGGAGTACGGGCTGAATGGATTGAGCCATTACGGCCTGGAGGATATCGCGGTGATGCGCACCCAGCCGGGCATCAAGGTAATCGCTCCCGCGGACCATCAACAAGCGCGCAACGCCCTGCTGGCAACCTGGAACCTGCCCGGCCCGATTTATTACAGGATTGGCAAGGATGACAAGACCGTGGTGGCGGGACTGGACGGACGTTTTGAGCTTGGCTGCGCGCAGCAGCTTCGCGACGGAAGCGATGTGGTGCTCATCGTGATGGGCAGTGTGGCAACCGAAGCCGCCGCCGCCGCCGGGGAGCTGGCGAAACAGGGCATTTCCAGTTGCGTGCTGGTGGTGGCGAGCGTCACTCCCGCGCCGGTGGATGATCTGGTCAGGGCCTTGAGCCGGTTCCCGCTGGCAATTACGGTGGAGGCGCACTACGTCTCGGGCGGCCTGGGATCGCTGGTGGCCGAAGTTGCCGCCGAACGCCGGCTTCCCTGCCGGGTCGTGAGGGTTGCGGTCAAAACGCCCGTGACCGGCTTGTGCGGCAGTCAGTCTTACCTTTACCGTAAATATGGCCTTTCATGTGACGCGCTCGTGAAGACGGTGCAACAGGAATTGCGGGGGACCGGCCGATGAGTGAAATCGTGGACAATGCCGGAAGAAAAAAAATCAGCGCGGTCATCGCCTGCTATCGGGATGCACCCGCCGTCCCGATCATGTACGAGCGGTTGTCGGCTGTCTTCAAAAAGATTGGCGTTGATTATGAAATCATTTTCGTGAACGACAACAGCCCCGACAACGCGCGCGAAGTCCTGGCCGCCCTGGCCGCGCGGGACGTGCGCGTCGTCGTCATCAACCACTCGCGCAATTTCGGGTCGCAAGGCGCCTTTACCAGCGGCATGCAGATTGCCACGGGCGACGCGGTCGTGCTGTTGGATGGCGATCTGCAGGACCCACCCGAGCTGATCGAGTCTTTCCATCAGAAGTGGCTGGAGGGCTACGATGTCATCTATGGTGAGCGGGTTCAGCGTGAAGCGACCTGGTTCCTGCAGGTGGCGTACAAGGCATTTTATCGTCTTTTCCGCTCGGCTTCGTATGTCCCGATGCCCCTGGACGCAGGCGATTTCTCGTTGATGGACCGGCGCGTGGTAAATGCCCTCAACCGGCTGCCCGAGAACAACCGGTTCCTCCGCGGCCTGCGGGCCTGGGTGGGTTACAAGCAGACGGGTGTGCCCTACGTCCGGCCGGAGCGCATGTTTGGACAAACCACCAATTCACTGCTGAAGAACCTGGGATGGGCGCGCAAAGCGATTCTCTCCTTTTCCTATACGCCCCTGGATGTGATCACCTGGTTGTCCCTGGTTACCATCGGCCTTTCCATAATGGCCATCGTGGTCCAAGTGGTTTTGCGGCTATGCTATCCCGACCTCGCCCCGCAGGGCCTTACGACGTTGATCTGCCTGATCCTTTTCCTGGGTGGCATCCAGTTGCTGTGCCTCGGCATCATCGGGTCGTATATGGCGCACATTTACGACGAGGTCAAACGGCGCCCGCCGTACATCGTCGAGAGCGTTCTGAATGATCCCCGCTCGCGGGAAGCGGGCAAGCGAGGTGAACATGACTCGCACCGTTGAGTTACAGCCCACTCGTTGCGCCATCTGCGGAACGCCGGGAAATGCGACCGAACTCTACCCGGCCAATTTCGATCCGGAGGCTCTGAACCCGGCGGTGTTCTCGGCACGCCGGCTGCCCGATCGCATCCATTACCGCCTGGTGACCTGCGATGCCTGCGGCCTGGTCCGTTCCGACCCGGTCGCCGACCCGGCCTTGTTGGAGCAACTCTACCAGCAGAGCGCCTTCACTTATGGCGATGAGGTGGCCGACCTCAAGCGCACGTATGGCCGCTACCTGGCCAGGCTCGACCAGTACGGGGCACACAAGGAGGCGCTGCTGGAGATCGGTTGCGGGAATGGTTTCTTCCTTGAGGAAGCCCTGGCCCGGGGTTATCGCACGGTGCGGGGCGTCGAGCCGAGCCGCGCAGCCATCAGCCAGGCCGTACCGATGGTGCGTGACTCGATTGTGTGTGATGTCATGCGCGCAGGGCTGTTTGCCCCGGCCTCGTTTGATGTCATTTGTTTGTTCCAGGTGTTCGATCATGCCCCCGATCCGGCAGACTTGCTCGACGCCTGCTTTGCCGCGCTGCGACCGGGCGGGCTGGTGCTCTCGTTCAACCACAACGTCAGGGCATTTTCGGCGCGGCTGCTGGGTGAACGCAGCCCGATTATCGACATCGAGCACACTTATCTTTACCATCCGGCCACGATGTCGCGGATTTTCACAGCGCACGGTTTCCAGATCCGGCACGTCGGTGCGGCCTACAACCGCTATTCACTGCAGTACCTGGCACGGTTGTTGCCTTTGCCCGGAGCGCTGAAGCGTGCGGCGCTGGTGTGGCTGAAACGGCTTGTGATCGGGCGGTTACGCTTGTGTGTGCCGCTCGGCAATCTTTATCTCGTGGCCCGGAAACCCGATTCACCGGTCGAGACGGGCTTGAACGGCAACCGTAGAAACTGAAATCGCTCTCATGAGTTCATCCAAAGCCAACGTCGAAGTTTTCGAGAAGGACGCCTCCAGCCGCGGCGGTTATGTGTACACGTTGACGACACGATTGAGCTGTCGTATGGCCACCGGGCGTTCGCTGGAGGTCATCCTGGCGACTGGCCAGTTGGCCGGCCATTCGGTCATCGACATGGGCTGCGGAGACGGATACTACACGATCCGGCATTGGGACCAGGGCCGGCCGCGGGCGATGACAGGCATCGATGCCGCCGCTGCCGCGATCGGAGTTGCCAGCGAGCAGAAGCAAGAGCGGCCCATCCGTTTCGAGGTGGGAGACGTGCACGCGCTGCCATTCCCGGACAACAGTTTCGACGTGGCGCTGGTTCAGAGCATCCTCCACCACGACGACGATCCGGCCAACGTCATTCGTGAGGCGTTTCGAGTGGCTCCCGTCATCCTGATTCACGAGCCCAACGGAAACAACTTTGGTTTGAAAATCATCGAGAAGACCTCGCGCTATCATCGCGAACACGGCGAGAAGTCTTACACCGCGCGCCAGCTCCTGCGCTGGATTGAGGAAGCGGGCGGCGAGCCTCAATGGCAGCGTTACGCCGGCTTTGTCCCGATGTTCTGCCCCGACTGGCTGGCGCGGGCGATGAAGGCGGTGGAGCCTGTGGTGGAGGGCCTGCCGGGAATTCGCGCGCTGGGATGCGCCATTTTTATCGTGGTTGCCAGACGAAAATGAAACGAGTCATCATCACGGGAGCAACCGGATTCGTTGGCGCCAACCTGGCCCGGCGATTGCTCGGCGAGGGCCACGAGGTGCATTTGCTGGTTCGACCGAACCATGCCGCTTGGCGCATCGAAGAAATTCGTCAGCACGTGAGATTGCACGAGTTACGGTTGCACGACGCCGCTGCAGTGTCGCGTGTCGTCAGCCGGATTCGTCCTGAATGGATATTCCATCTGGCTGCGCACGGGGCGTATTCCTGGCAAACTGACCTGGAGCAGATGGTGCTGACCAACCTTCAGGGGACGATGAACCTGGTGAATGCGTGTTTGCAGACAGGCTTTGAGGCGTTCGTGAATGTGGGGTCCTCGTCGGAATATGGATTCAAGGATCACGCGCCTGCCGAAAGCGAGCCGCTCGAACCCAACAGCCATTATGCGGTCACCAAAGCCGCGGCGACCATGTTTTGCCGCTACACCGCACAAAGCCGGGGCGTCCATCTGCCGACCCTGCGATTGTACTCTGTCTTCGGTCCTTATGAGGACCCGGGGCGGTTGTTGCCGACACTCATTCAGCGGGGACAGAAGGGGGAACTGCCGCCTTTGGCGGACCCGGACGTGGAGCGGGATTTTGTTTATGTGGATGACGCGGTCGAAGCCTGCCTGCTGGCGGCCAGGGTCCGTCCGCGGGAATTGGGAGCCATCTACAACGTGGGAACGGGCGTGGCGACAACACTCCGTGAGGCGGTAGAGGTGGCGCGGCGTGTTATGAATATCGGCGTGGAACCGGTTTGGAACACGATGCCCAACCGTACCTGGGATACGAATGTCTGGGTAAGTGATAATCGGAAAATCCGCTCGGAGTTGCGTTGGCAATATCGCAACAATTTCGAAACGGGCTTTCGTTTGATGTTGGATTGGTTCCGCAAGGGGCTGCCCTCCGGCTATGCCGGCAAGTCGTCCAGGCCGGCAGCGTGAGATGCAACGGTGGCGTTTGCCCTTGCGGTCAGATAACCCGGTTTGCACAATTCCAATTGTTGAAAATCACCTTAATCGAGCGTACCAATTCTTGTTTATGAACCGACCTCTTGCCGGGCTGGCGACAAACTCCAGTATTTCGAGGCTGACGACGGCAGGCATCTTCGTCCTGGGGCTGCTGGTATGCGCGCTGGCCATCGGCAACCAAAGTTTCTGGCTTGATGAATGTGACACCGCCTATCGGGCCTCACTTCCAACCCTGGCTGACTTGTGGCGATGCCTGCGAGGAGAAGCGATGGCGGACCTGCAAGTCCCGCTGTACATGTTTTACTCCTGGGTTTGGGAGAAGCTATCCGGGCTCGATGAATGGGCAATGCGGGCTGGCAATGTGCCGTGGTTTCTATTCGGGTTGGTGGCCATGGCACGAGCCTTGCCAGCGGCACAACGCCTCCGGTGGAGTATATTGCTCGTGTTGTTGTGCAACTCGTTTGTCTGGTTCTATCTCGACGAGGCGCGCCCGTACGCCATGCAGATCGGCACCAGCCTGGTTGTCTTTGCCTCGCTGTTTCGCCTGGCGTCGAATCAAGACGAACCCGCGCGGGAGCGGCTTTGGGTGGCCGGATTATGTGTGGCGTCTTTGCTCCTTTCCGCCAGCAGCATGCTGGCGATGTTGTGGGTGGGGGCCTATCTGGGCGCCGCCCTGCTGAGCGCTCCCAAAGACCACCTTCAGAGATTGGCAAGGTCTTATTGGCTGTGGTGGGTGGGCACGGGCCTGCTGCTCTTCATGCTGGGCTTGTATTATCTCTGGACCTTGAGCGTTGGCGCCCGCGCCGCCCGGTTGGGCCCCGTGGATCCCAGAAACGTGCTGTTCATTGCATACGAACTGCTCGGCTTCAGCGGACTCGGGCCGGGACGCAACGTCATGCGCGCGGGCCAGTGGAGGGTATTCCTGCCCTGGTTGCCAGGGCTGGCGATTTATGCCGGAGTGTTGCTGGTAGTGCTGGCCGCCAGCTGCCGGAGCCTGGTTGCCTCCGTCTCACGACGCACACTGCTCTGCTGGACCCTGACCTTCGCGCTCGTACTGGGATTCCTTCTGGCCGTCGGTATGGCGGTCCGGTTCAGGGTTCTTGGACGGCATTGCACTCCGTTGTTGCCCCTGGTCTTGTTCGTGTTGGGATCGGGCGTCGCGGCGCTGTGGCAACGGCGAGACCGGGTGGGGCGGCTGGTGGTGGCGGCATTCGTTGGGTTGTGCCTGATTTCCTGCCTGTCTCTGCGATTCAGCGAACGTCACGCAAAGGAGGATTATCGTGATGCTGCGGCCATGGGGCGTGAAACGTTGGCGCGCGGCGAGACGGTCTGGTGGAACGCCTATAAATATGGCGCCACCGTCTATCATCTGCCCTTGACGGAAAAACCCGTGAAACCCGGCATGGCCGTGTATATAGAGCGTCAAGGGAAAGGTTTTGAGCGTGACCTGCCCAAACCGGATTTGGTGCTGACTTCCAAGGTGGACTTGTTTGACAGTAACGGTGTCCTGGCAGATTATCTGGCTCAAGCCGGTTTTCACCCGGTAGCCAGCTTTCCCGCGTTCACAGCTTGGCGGGCGGCGGGCAAATGATTGACTCTTGTTCCCGCCATTAACTCCGGCTTCTTAACATTCAGCGGAAAACGTGCAGGACAAAACCGCTCGAACGGTTCGGGCCATGCGCATCAAATTTACCGGGTGCGCAGCCGCGTGTAAACTTGTGGAAAAAGGCTGCCGACAGGCGATGCCGATTCTGTCTTCGTTACCTCGCGATTGAGGTTGTCCGCGTCAGGCGAGAGAGATTTGAATTTTCCAATGTTTTGCAGTTTGGCGGGCGCGGCTCGAATGCGCTTCTGCCTATCGGCGGGCATCGGCTCAATACCTCGGCACGTTCGAATCAATTTCCTCCGACCAGGCGTTGATGCCGCCCTTGACGCTCTTGACGTATTTGAACCCCTGCTGCTTCAAAAAGTCCACGGCCTTCAGCGACCGCACGCCGGCCTTGCAGTGCAAGTAATATTGCTGGTTCGGGTCCAGCTCGGTGAAGCGGTTCGGCAGTTCGCTCAACGGCAGCAGCGGCACGCCCTTGACCTTCGCGATTTCGTATTCATCCGGCTCGCGCACGTCCACGACCTTGATGCCAAGGGCCGGGGTGTCGAGCGCCTTTTTCATGTCCTGGACGGTGACTTCATCCGGATTGGCCTGCGATGCCGCCGGTTCGGGGGTGATGCCGCAGAACTGTTCGTAATCAATCAATTCCTTGATGGTCGGATGCTCGCCGCAGACGGGACATTGCGGGTCACGGCGTAGTTTTAATTCGCGGAACTTCAATTCGAGCGCGTTGAACAGCAGCAAACGTCCAACAAGCGAACTGCCCCGGCCGATGGCCAGCTTCAAAATTTCCGTGGCCTGGATGCAGCCGATGATGCCGGGCAACACGCCGAGCACGCCGCCTTCTGCGCAACTGGGCACCATGCCGGGCGGCGGCGGTTCGGGATAAAGACAGCGGTAACACGGCCCGCCGAGATGCGGCGCGAACACGCTCGCCTGTCCCTCGAACCGGAAGATCGAGCCATAGACGTTCGGCTTTTTGAGCAGCACGCAGGCATCGTTGGTGAGATAGCGGGTCGGGAAATTGTCGGTACCGTCCACGACGATGTCGTAGGGCCGGATGAGGTCGAGCGCGTTTTCCGAGCTAATGCGGGTGTTGTACAGGACGACCTCGACGTTCGGATTGATGCCGCGGATGGTTTCCCGGGCGGATTCCGTCTTCGGCCGGCCCACGTCCGCGTCGGTGTGCAGCAGTTGCCGCTGGAGATTGGAATAATCCACGGTATCGAAATCCACGAGGCCGAGTTTGCCGATGCCGGCGGCGGCGAGATACATGGCGATGGGCGAGCCGAGGCCGCCGGAGCCGATGCACAGGACGCTGGCAGCCTTGATTTTCTTTTGGCCTGCCAGGCCGACTTCGGGCAGGATCAGGTGCCGCGAGTACCGGCGGATTTCGTCATTGTTCAATTCCATAAATCGAGTTTATAAGAGTATTGCAGTTGCGAAATAAATCAAGCGGCGCAATTTCAGCGTAGGAGCCGACGTGAGGAGGCTCTGATCAAAACCAAAAACGGGAAAATATTAGAGACTCCTTACGTCGTCTCCTACAAACTCAAGCCGCTTTTGCTTGCGCAAGGATGCGCCTGCCCAGTTCAGGATGCTGGGCGAGAAAATCGGAGGTGTTGAGAATGGTTCGACGGACACGCTCCGCCACTTCAGGATTGTCGGTGGCAATGTGGCGGGAAACCTCGTCCAAATCGCGCGCAGCTTTTGGACTGAATCTGGCCCGGATCATGACCGGCGGCGCAACTCGTCGGTGGTCCTGGCTTGATCCAGATTTTCCAGCCCTTCGTCCAGCAGCCGCTCAAGCTCCGGCGTCATCACCACTTCCTTGCCTTGACGGCGGGACTGATGCTCGCGCAACGCTTCCGAAACCACTTCATCCGACCCTCTGTAACCGCTGGTTTGAACCAGTTCGGCCACATAATCCTCGAGATTTCGGGGCAGGACAATATTCATGGATTCAAGATAATCTGATGCAATGTGGTGTCAATCGGGATTCAGAATTTTCACACCGGTTGCAGTTCCTTTTGATGCGCCCGATGCTCGCCATCGTGCTGGGCAGCGAAAAGCCCGTTGCGATGCGGTCATTGCTGGATTAAACTTCCGGCATGAGCACCGTGCAGGAAATCGAAACGGCCATTCAAAAACTGAAGCCGCAGGAAATCCATGAAGTCGCCGACTGGCTTCAGGTACTGCGCGAGGAACTTTGGGACAAGCAGATTCAAGCGGATGCCAAGGCCGGGAAGCTCGATAAATTGATGGAAGAGGCCAAGCAGGACTATCTGGCGGGTCGCTGCAAGCCACTTCCATGAACAATTGCACCTCCCCGAGATTTTGGCGCCATTACAATGCGCTGTCGCCCGAAATCCAAAAGCTGGCGGACAAGAATTTTCAGCTTTTCAAAACCAATCCGCAGCACCCTTCGCTTCACTTCGAACGCAAGAAACCGGAATTATGGTCTGTACGCATTGGTGGCGGCCATCGTGCTCTGGCCCGGCAACTGAATGACCATCTGATCTGGTTCTGGATCGGGCCGCACGACGAATACGAACGCCTCTTGCGCGAACTTTGAATTTTGTTGAAGCTGGCGCAAGATGAATTCACCGAATCCACAAACCGCCGGCGCCCGACTAAAAAACAGTTCCAAGCTGCGCCCGAAACTCGCCATCGTGCTCGGCAGCGGATTTCATCATGTCCTGACCGGACTGCGCGTGGAGATGAAAGTTCCCTACGCGGGAATTCCCGGCTTTCCCGTTCCCAGCGTGAGCGGCCACGCGGGCGAATTGTATTTTGGCTGGCTCGGCAAAACGCCGGTGATGGTGTTGAGCGGGCGGGCGCACTTTTACGAAGGCCATTCGATGGAACGCGTCACGTTCGCCGTTCGCGCGCTCGCGGCCTTCGGCATCCGCGACTTGCTGCTGACCAACGCGGCGGGCAGCATCAACACAAATTTTCGCCCCGGCGATTTCATGGTGTTGACCGACCACATCAATTTCATGGGCGCCAATCCGCTGCGCCCGAGTAGCGGCGACGCCTCGTCGCCGGGAGTTTCTGCGACGGAGGCGTCGCAGCCACTGTTGCCACGATTCGTGGATATGACGCAGGTTTATGACCGGCAGTTGAATGCGTTGTTGCTGAAAGCTGCGCGCGCAGGCAAAATGAAACTTCGTTCGGGCGTTTACCTCGCCGTTTGCGGGCCGAGTTACGAGACCCCGGCGGAAATCCGCGCGTTTGCGCGGCTCGGCGCGGACGCGGTCGGCATGAGCACCGTGCCGGAGGCGATGGTCGCGCGGCAATGCGGTTTGAACGTCGCGGCCGTTTCGTGTGTAACCAATCTGGCCGCCGGGCGCGGCAAAAAGAAACTGTCCCATGCCGAGGTGCTGGAAACGGCCGAACGGGTGAAAGTCACGGCCGCGGAATGGCTGAAAAATTTTGCAGAACTTTACGGGAAAATTAACCACGGATAAACCTGATGGACACGGATGAAAAACAAAATCGCCGCACCCGCCGCTTCGCGTCACCCTCTCCCCGCCGGGCGGGGAGAGGGACGGGGTGAGGGGCTGGTTTAATATTCCAATCCGTATTACTATCTATATCTATGAAAATTTTGTTTTCTTGCACAAATTTGTGGCGGCGCAATGCTTTCTCGTAGCGCAGGTTGGCAACCTGCTGTATCGCCGACTGGCAGTCGGCCAGGCTTCCGAAGCGGGTGGGCCGGCGGATTACCAATCCGCGATACAGCAGACATACTGTCTGCGCTACTTGGGTTGCGGCCTTGCCGCGCCAGGTCCATCCGTGGTTGAGTGAAAATGAAAATTGATTCTCAAAAATTGATTCGCGCGGCGGCCAGGGCGCGCGAAGGTTCGGTCGCCCCGTATTCCAAATTCAAGGTCGGCGCGGCCCTGCTCACGAAATCCGGCGAAATCATCGGCGGCGCGAATGTCGAGAGCGCGAGCTACGGTTTGACCTGCTGCGCGGAGCGGGTGGCCCTGTTCAAGGCGTTGACCAGCGGGAAGAAAAATTTTGTCGCGGTGGCGGTCGTGGCGCGCGCGCCGGGCGGGCCGATGCCCTGCGGTGCCTGCCGCCAATTACTGGCCGAATACGCGCCGGACGCCAGGGTGTGGGTGGCGGACAGCCATGATTTGAAAAGAAGCCGGGAATTTTCCGTGCGCGAACTTTTACCGCGGGCCTTCGTCATCGTTCCTTGAAATTTTCCGGAGGAACGGTAGGCTGCCTTGTTTTTGCGATTTTGAATGAAGCCTGAAGTTGTATTTGGTCTGGAGAGTGCGGCCTGGCCGGCGCTGTTGTTGAACGCGGGCAGCGTGGTGTTGCGCGCGAACGCGGCGGCGGCGGCCACGTTTGGCAAGGCTTTGACCGGCGAAGCGCCGGCGTTGTCGGCGATTTGGTCGCCGGAAAACGGGGGCAAGCCGGAGGATTATTTCGTGCGCTGGGAGCAATCGCCCGCGCCCACCATAGAATTGAAGCTTCGCACCGCGAACGGCGCGACGGCCAGATTCAACGCGGTGATTTGCGCCTTCAGCCGTGACGGGAGCAAGTGGTATGTTCTGCAATTGCTGCCCACGGCGGAACGGGCGCCGGCGCCCGCGCCCGACGCGAGCGGCGCGGCGCTCAAACAGAAACTGGATTGCGCACTGCAACTGGCGCGGACGGTGTCGCTGGATTTCAACAACGCGCTGACGAGCGTGCTCGGCCACACATCGCTGCTTTTGAGCAAGGCCGAGGCGGGGCATCCGTGGCGGCGTTCGCTGATGGAGGTGGAAAAATCCGCCTCCCGCGCGGCGGAAATTGCCAATGAGCTCCAGACCTTCAGCCGCCAGGAAAAGGAGACCCACCGCGCCCCATCGGGCAACTTGAACGCGGTGGCGAACCGTTGCGTGGAGTTTTTCCGCAACGCGCAAGGCGCGAAAATCTCGTGGAACGTGCAATTGGAAAAGAGCCTGTTCGCCGTGCGATTTGACGAGGTCAAGCTGCAGCAGGTGTTGACAAAAATTCTGGAGAATGCCGTGGAGGCGGTCAGTGACAGCCACCAGGGACAGATCACCGTGCAAACGCGCAACCTGGAATTGACCGAGCCGACGCAGGACCGCAACGTGCGGCTGGCGGCGGGCGCTCACGTCTGCGTGGAAATTACGGACAACGGCGCCGGCATTGAACCGGATGTGTTGCCGCGGATTTTTGAGCCGTTTTTCACGACCAAAAAATCCCATCGGGGTCTGGGGCTGGCATTGGTTTATGGCATTGTGACCAATCACGACGGCGGCGTGGTGATTTCCAGCCAGCCGGGCGCCGGCACCTCGGCGCGGATTTATCTGCCCGCGGAAAAAGATTTCATCCACGAAAGCACCGCGGTGGATGCCAATTTGCATGGCACAGAAACCGTGCTGGTGGTGGACGACGAAAATCTGTTGTTGACGATGGCCGAGACGATTTTGACGGAATACGGCTACAAGGTTTTGACGGCGAACAGCGGTCAGCAGGCGCTGGCGATTTTGGCGCGCGACGACATCCAGGCGGACCTGGTGGTGACGGACCTGGTGATGCCGGGCATGGGCGGGCGCGAACTTGTCGAGCACATCCGGCAACTGGCGCCGACCCTGAGGATTTTATGCACGAGCGGCTATGTGATGCCGGCGGACGGACAAACGGGCACGGCCTATTTGCAGAAGCCGTTCACGAGCGCGGAATTGCTGGCCAAAGTAAAGCACGTGCTCGCCAGCAAAACTACTATTGACTAGAACTTGAATTTGTTGTTCAATCCCACTTATGCAAATTGAAAGCTTGAAAGTGTTCTGCGATTTGGCCGAAACGGGCAGTTTCACCAAAGCCGCACAAATCAACGAAGTCACTCAATCTGCCGTGAGCCAGCAGATCAGTTCACTCGAACGGCAGTTCAAGTCGCTGCTGATTGAGCGGAGCAAAAAGAAGTTCCGCCTCACGCGCGAAGGGCAGACACTCTACGATTACAGCAAACAAATCATCCAGACTTATGAGTCCCTGCACAGCAAGTTGCAGGAATTGAAAGACATCATTTCCGGCACGATCCGGGTGGCGACGATTTACAGCATCGGCCTGCACGATTTGCCGCCGTATATCAAAAAGTTCATGAAGTTGTATCCGCCGGTCAACGTCCACGTTGAATACCGCCGCGCCAATCAGGTTTATGAGGACGTGTTCAGCAACGTCGTGGACATGGGGTTGGTCGCGTATCCGGCGAAGGACTCCAAGCTCGAGATCGTCGCGCTGCGCAAGGACCCGCTGGTGTTGATTTGCCATCCGCAGCATCCGTTTGCCAGGCAGAAATCCATCAAGTTCAAATCACTCGCCGGGCAGAAGCTCATCGGCTTCGAGCCGGACATCCCCACGCGCAAGGCGCTGGACAAAATTTTGAAGGAGCACGGCGTGGACCCCAGACACGCGATGGAATTCGACAATATCGAAACGGTGAAACGCGCGGTGGAAATTGACGCCGGCGTTTCCATTGTGCCGCAAGGCACGGTCATACAGGAAGTCGCCAAGCAGACGCTGGCGGCCGTGCAGGTTGAGGATGGTTCTTATTACCGGCCCATCGCCGCGATCTACAAGAAGAACAAGGTGCTCTCGCCGGCCATGAAGCAATTCCTCGCGATGCTCAAGGAAGCGGCATAAAGTGCCGGTTGGATTTGTTGCCGCCGCGAGCTTCGGTTCGCGGCGGCGTTTTCATTTCAGATTCGCCGGATTCAGCGGCTTCAAATCCTTCGGGACGAACACGCCGTCTTTGCGGATCAATTCGCCGTCGAACCACACCTCGCCGCCGCCCCATTCCGGGCGCTGGATCAGCACCATGTCCCAATGCACCGCCGAGCGGTTGCCGTTGTCGCATTCCTCGTAGGCCTGCCCCGGCGTGAAATGCAGCGAGCCGGCGATTTTTTCGTCGAACAGAATGTCGCACATCGGGTTCAAAATATAGGGATTGAAACCGAGCGAAAATTCGCCGACGTAACGCGCGCCGGCGTCCGTGTCCAGGATTTCGTTCAGCCGCTTCGGGTTGTTCGCCGTCGCCTTGACGATTTTGCCGTCCTTGAATTCCAGCCGGACGTTTTCAAATTTCGTCCCGGAATAAATCGTCGGCGTGTTGAATTGAATCACGCCGTTCACGGAATTTTTCACCGGGCAGGAAAAAACCTCGCCGTCGGGAATGTTCCGGTCGCCCTTGCACATTTTCGCGCCGATGCCCTTGATGCTGAAAGTCAGATCCGTGCCCGGCGCCTTGAGCTGGACGCGGTCGGCGTGTTTCATGCGGCGTTCCAGCGGGACCATCGCGCGCGCCATCTTGGCGTAATCCATCGTGCAAACGTCGAAATACAAATTCTCAAACGCCTCGGTGCTCATGCCCGCGGCCTGCGCCATGCTCGGCGTCGGCCAGCGCAGCACGCACCAGCGCGTTTTGTTGACGCGATAATCCTGCACCGGCCGGGTGATGCGCGAATAAAGCTGCATCCGGTCGCCGGGCACGTCGGAATTTTCGCTCGCGTTCTCGCTGCCGCGGATCGCGATGTACGCCTGCATCTTTTTCATGCGGAACAACTCGATGTCGCGCACCTGCGCGGCGTGCTTTTCATTGGTTCCCAGCAAAAGCTCGCGGGAGACCCGCGTGTGCCGGACTTCGACAAACGGCGTCGCCCCCGCCGCGCGGACGGCGCGGATGAGTTCGATGGTGAATTCGTCGGGCACGTCAATCATGTCGAGCAGGATGCGGTCGCCCTTTTTGAATTCGGTGGAATAATTCACCAGCAGTTTGGCCAGTTTCAGGTAACGCGGGTCGGTCATAAATTTTGGAGAGCGTAAAACAAAGGGTCCGAACAATCAAACACGCAGCAAAGTGGGATTCAAACTGCCGGGCAGTCTCCGGGTGTCGAAAGCGCCAGAGGACTGGCGCAGTCCAGGACGCTTCGCGAATACCGGTGGTCGTGGCAAAGCGCGCCAGCGTTTTGGAGTGCGGCGGCTCTCCGCCGCTTTTCTCAGAACAAATGCTAAAAGCCAACTATTTATCGTTTTTCGATAAAAAAGACTTGACTAACGGAATTGATGGGTTTATTCTTTGCGCCATGAATGCGAAGGAAATTTCTCCGAAGGCCGGTTCTCGATTGGATCGAATCCAAAAAGTCAGCGCGGCGCTCCGAACTTTCTTTTTTTTCACCGCCGGGCTGGCCGGGCTTGGCGGCGCCTCGGAAATCATTTATGGACTGGGATTTCACCAACTTCATCCCGTGGCCAAAGCCGGTCTGGTTTGGGGTGGTGTGGTGAATCTGGCTTGGGCTGCTGGTCTCTGGTTCGCCTACAGGCTTTTTATGTTTTACGCCCGCGGCGAATTGTTTAGTTCGGGTATCGTCCATTGTTTGCGGCGAATTGGCGGCATGAGCATTTTAATAGGAATTTTGGTCTGTGTTTCCTCGGTGATTCAAGCCGCCAACCTTGATCCAAGGCCGCTTAATTTTTGGTCGGCTACAGTGCCGCTGTTCATCCTCAACTCATTTTTCAGGATCATTCCTGGCTTTGCAATCATTTGCATCGCCTGGATCATGGACGAAGGCCGGAAAATTCAGGAGGAACAGGAACTGACCGTTTAACTGCGCGAAAAACCAAACCCAACCACGTTATGAAAAATTTTCAGAACAAGGTAAAAATTGTCAAGGTCAGCAAAATTTTAAGAGGCATTTTGCTTTTCGGATTGCTCCTCTGGACATTTGCATTTTTCGCATCACTGGCTCCCTTTTCTTTCGTTTTTATTTTCCCGAGAGGACAAGAACTTTATCCGATTCAAATATATGTGTGGTGCGGCTCGGCTTTGATGACATTGTTTGGATTCATGGTTAATCTAAAACTCTTCCGATTTTTTGACCGGCTTAAAGACGGCGAGTTGTTTGATGCCAAAACCGTCGGCAATCTTGATGCTGCTGGAAAATGGTGGATTGTATTTTGGCTTTACGAAGGTCTCTTTTATGGAATTAGAACCCTGTTCTTTCAAGTGAAAATGACTTGGGATTTTGGCAGCTTATTTGCCGCTTTGACATTGATTTTTGTCGCATGGCTGTTGAAGGAAGCGCAGGAATTGCAAGAGGAACAGGAACTGACCGTTTAAGTTTATGCCCATCATCGTCAATCTCGACGTGGTTCTCGCGCAACGGAAAATGCGGCTGAACGATCTGGCCGAAGCCGTGGACATCACGCCGCAAAACCTGTCCATCCTCAAAACCGGCAAAGCCAGGGCCATCCGTTTCTCCACGCTCGAAGCGATTTGCGAAACGCTCGAATGCCAGCCCGGCGAAATTCTGGAATTCCGCCCGGAAGCCGCGAGAAAGAAACTCGCGGCGCGCGCTTGAAACAGCAGGAGACGACGCAAGGAGTCTCATTATTTACGATATGGGATTTACGATTTATGAACCCTTCCATGATTCATGCCCGCCGCGTAAATCGTATATCGTAAATTTAGTCAGAGCCTCGTTACCTCGGCTCCTACAAATTAAATTTGCCGCGCTTTACATGGCGGCGCTTGTCGTCCATTTTGCCAAGCAAAATGGCCATTGACCGCAAGCGGCTGGACATCGGGTGCGAGCGCATCATTTTGGGGTTGGTGCTCGCGATTCTGGTTTTCGCCCCGCTGGCCATGGGCGCGGTGGATGCCTGGGCATTTCTCGTCGTGCAGGGACTCACCATCGCCGTGATGCTCGTGTGGGCGTTGCGGTTGTGGCTCGGCCCGAAGCCGCGGTTGCTCTGGCCGCCCATCAGCTGGGTGGTGCTGGCCTTCGCGGTCTATGCCGTCGCGCGTTATCTCACGGCGGACATCGAATACGTCGCACGGCTGGAGATGATTCAGGTGATGGTGTACGCTTTTTTGTATTTCGCCATCGTCAACAATTTGTTTCGCCAGGAGTCGGTGCAAATCGTGAGTTACACAATGATTTTTCTGGCCGTGGGAATTTCCAGCTACGCGGTCACCCAGTTATTGACGCACTCGAACCACGTCTGGAATTTGATTTCGCCCTATGCGGGCCGCGCCTCGGGCACTTATATTTCGCCGAACAATCTGGCTGGATTTCTCGAGATGCTGCTGCCGCTGGCGGTGGCGTATCTTCTGGCCGGACGGATGAACGCGGTTCTCCGCATCCTGCTCGGTTACGCGACACTGATTATGGCGGCGGGCCTGGCGGTGACGCTCTCGCGCGGCGGCTGGGTGGCGGCGGCGGTCGGGCTGCTGGCGCTTTTGCTCACGCTGGCCGGCCATCGCAATCATCGCTGGCGCGCGCTGTTGTTGTTGCTCGTTTTGCTCGGCAGCGGAGCGATTTTTGTCACAAACTATTTATCCCAAACCGTCGGTTACATGCAGCGCGTGGAAAAGGCAAACAACAGCAACCTCAATCTTGATGTGCGGTTCGACATCTGGACGGCGGCGGAGCGGATGTGGCTGGATCATTTTTGGTGGGGGGTCGGCCCGGCGCATTACGACTACCGCTTCCGCGAGTACCGGCCGGAAAATGTCCAGATGCGCCCCGATCGCGCGCACAACGATTACCTGAATCTGTTGGCCGACTGGGGCACTGCCGGCGGAATCATCGTGCTGGCAGGGATGACAATTTTTGTCGCCGGTCTGGCCAGAACGTGGCGGTATGTCCGCCGTTCGGAAAGGGATTTCGGCAGCGGGCAGAGCAATCGCTTCGCGTTTTTTCTCGGCGCGGCCACCGGCCTGCTCGCGCTGGCGGTGCATTCGGTGGCGGATTTCAATCTGCACATCCCGGCCAACGCGCTGGTCGGGGTGACGCTGCTGGCCATGTTGAGCAGCAACCTGCGGTTTGCGACGGAGCGTTACTGGCTCATCGCACGATTGCCGGTGAAAATTCTGCTGACGGTCACGCTCGCCGGCGGTGTCGTTTATTTGACCGGGCAGGAATGGCGGCGCGGTCATGAGGCATTCTGGCTGGCGCGCGCGGCGCAATTCCCGGATTATTTTTCGCCCCAGCACGCGGCGGCCATGCAAAGGGCGTTTGCCGCCGAACCGATGAATTTTGAAACGGCCTCTGAGGTTGGCGAAGCGTATCGCGTGGAAAGTTTCAACGGCGGAGACAATTACGCAGATCTCGGGGAAAAGGCGATGCAATGGTATGCACGCGCCCGGAAGCTCGACCGTTACGACGCCTACAGTTATTTACGCTACGGGATGTGCCTCGACTGGCTGGATCGCCACGACCAGGCCGGAACGTATTTCAGCCAGGCCGAGGCGCTTGATCCGAACGGTTACTACACGGTCGCCATCGTCGGCTGGCATTACGTGCAAATCGGAGACTACGCCGCCGCCAAGCCGTGGTTTGAACGGTCGTTGCGGCTCGGAGGCGGAAACATTGGCCGTTCATATCTGGAGCTGGTGGAGCAAAAGCTCGTTGATAGAGCCTCCGGCAAGACCATTTTTCCGGCCGGTTTTTGAATTTCTTTTTTTTGAATTTGACATTTGCGCCCCGGCTTTTAATGTGGTATCAAATAAGCAGCAGTTTCTGAAAGGCAATTATGAGAAACATATATTCCACAGTCATGTGCGGCACGATGCTCGTGCTGGCCGTTGCCGCTTCCGCCCAAAACCTCAAACCCGGCGTCGCCACCATTGCCCGCATCCAGGGCGAAGCCAGATACTCACTGGGCGACGGGAATTGGCATCCGCTGGTGGTTGGCAAAATACTTCGCGCGGGGGCCATCATTCAAACGGCGCACGACGCCACTGTGGACGTGGTGCTGGGCAAGACCATTGAAATGCCGCAAGCCTCGCCGGTGCCCGACCGGATCGCACCGGCGCCGGATGCCAGCATTCGCGGTCTGATTGCTTACAAACCTGCCGTCGAACAGAACATGGTTCGCCTGACGGGCGACACCATGCTGGCGATTGACAAATTAACCGTCTCGGACACCGGCTTCGACACCGTCAGCGACACGGAACTGGATTTGAAGCAGGGCCGCATCTTCTGCAGTGTCAAAAAGCTTTCGGCGGCGTCCCAATACCTGATTAAAATTCCCAACGGCATCGCCGGCGTGCGCGGGTGTGTGATTGGAATTGACGCGAGCGGGTGGTGTGCGGTCATCAAGGATCCGTTGGAGCCTCTTTCCCACAAGGGTTCCTTGCTGCTTTCCATCCTGGGGCCAAACGGGACTCCGACAACGTATCAGGTGGATGAAGGCAATCAATTTACTCCTCAGACCAGTCAAGTTTCTCCCGTGCCGCAAGAGTTGCTCGGTGTATTCCAGCAAATTACCCTGGCGCTGGACACCGTGTATGTGGAAGTCGTTTCGTTCGAGTATGACCAGACGTTCTGCTTCATTTCGCCGACCAGCGGCCATCGTGGTGGCCACGGCGGTTGGTGGTGGCTATGAAGATGATGGTGTGGCGGTAATAATGAATGCCGGTGTGGGCCAAATCTAAACGACCAGCGGGACAAAGTTTTTCAACGAAACCAGAGCAGCCTTGAATTGCTCTGGTTTTTTGTTTAATTGGGTGCGGTGAACTTCAAACCGCTCAAACGCACACCGGCCATTCTGGCAGTCGTCGTTCTCGGCCTCGTCTGCGGAGTGCGCCTGTTGCGATTCGATTTCTTCGAGCGGATGGAGCGGATGACTTACGATCTCCGGGTTCGCGCGGCCCAAAAATTTCCCACGCCGGCCGCCACCAACCTGGCGTTCATCTCCGTGGAGGAATCCAGCCTCGCTGCCGTTAGAAGCGGCCGGCTTGGATACAGCTATGGCTTGGAGTGGCCACGGCAGGTTTATGGCCGGCTCGTTGAGGAACTTTCCGCCGAAGGCGCCCGAGTTGTCGCCTTTGACGTGCTGTTTGGCGAACTGCGCCCCGACCATCCGCCGGTGCAGATGGCCAATGGCGGTTTGGTCGAGTCTGACGACTTCTTTGCGATGCAAATGCGCCGGGCCGGCAATACGATCCTGGCCACCGCGCCGGAAACTGTTTTACCGGAACTTTTTGCCACCAATGCGTTCGCGCTCGGCGATATTTCCTCGGTAAAGGATTCCGACGGCAATTTCCGGCGTATCCAGGCCTTTTGCACCGTCCGCCGCTGGCACCCGCTTTTTGAAAAACTTCAGGCTGATCCTGAATTAGGCGTGGACTTGAGCCAGGCGCGGTTTGCGCCCGGCAAAATCATGCTGCCGCAAACCGGAACCACCAACGTCATTGAAGTCCCCGTGGACGCAGACAATTATTTTCAACTTGCCGATTTCATCGGTGACAAACTCCCGCCGGGGGTGGCGCCCAAGGCCAAAGCCTTCACCGACCAGCGCGTCTGGCACATGGGCATCGTCCTCGCGGCGCAGGCATTGAAACTGGATTTGAATCGCGCGGACGTGGACTTGCCGCGCGGGCGCATCACGTTGCGCGGCGCAAAGGGCGTCGAGCGCATCCTGCCGGTGGACGCCAACGGTTGTTTATACGTTGATTGGCTACTTACGCCCAACGATCCCCGCCTGATGCGTGCGCCGATGGAAAGCCTGCTCTGGCAGGATAAGCGGCGGCTGAGCGGTGAGACCAATGGCTTGCGTGACGACTTTCGCGGCAAGCTGGCCGTCGTCGCCTTCGTTATCCAGGGCAATAATTTAACCGACGAAGGCGCCACGCCGTTGGACAAGCACACGTTACTGGCCAGTGTTCACTGGAACATCGCCAATTCCATCATCACCGGCCAGTTTGTCCGCCGCGCTTCGCTACCCGTCGAGATCGCGCTTATCGTTTTACTGGGTGCGCTTACGGCCTTTCTCACCTGGCAGCTGCGCGCCGTTTCCGCCAGCGCGGCGGTTTTGCTGCTGCTGCTCGCCTATATCGGCATCGGATTTTTTGTTTTCATCCATTTCCGCTACTGGCTGCCGTTCGTTTTCCCAATGGCCGGCGCGATGCTGATTGAGCATATAAGCCTCGTCACCTATCGGGTCGTGTTTGAACAAAGGGAACAACGCCGCGTAAAATCCGTCTTTTCCAAAATTGTTTCACCCGAGGTGATGGACGAGTTGTTGAGCGCGGAAAGACTCTCCCTCGGCGGCGCGCGCCGTGAAGTGACGGTGTTTTTCGCGGACGTGCGCGGGTTCACCACGTTGACGGATGAAATGCAGGAGCGCGTCGCGGAATTTGTGCGTGAACGGCAACTGGACTTCGACACGGCGGAGGCGTGCTTTGACGAGTTCGCGCGTGAAACGCTGAACACGGTGAACCTTTACCTCTCGGTCGTCGCCGACGCAGTGAAAAAACACGGCGGCACGCTCGATAAATACATCGGCGACTGCGTGATGGCGTTTTGGGGCGCGCCGACGCCCAACGAAAAACACGCGCTGGCCTGTGTGCGCGCCGCGGTTGACGCCCAGCGCGCCATCCATGAATTGAATCACAGGCGTCTGGCCGAAAACGCCTCGCGCGAGGTCGAAAACCGCGCGCGGCTTTCCGCCGGCCTGCCGCCCCGGCCGCCCTTGCGCGCCCTGCAGTTCGGCACTGGCATCAACACCGGTCTGGTCACCGTCGGGCTCATGGGATCGGAAGCGCACCAATACAACTACACGGTATTTGGCCGTGAGGTGAATCTGGCCGCCCGGCTGGAAAACGTTTCCGGCAGCGGCCGCATCATCATCAGTGACACGACCTATAACCATTTGTTGCGCGGCGACCCGGCGCTGGCCGGCACGTGCATCGAAATGTTTCCGGTCACGGTCAAGGGCATTCGCAGCGCCGTGCGCATCTACGAAGTGCCGTGGCAAACGCCCGTGTGAGTCAACTCCGTCCCGCCCGCCACCCGGTGGGTCCGGTTATCTTCCGAACTCAAGCCGTTCGGCGAGGCGTTCGGGCAGGCCGGCGGCGAGGATTTTTTTCTGGGCGGCGGCGATATCGTAATCGAGCCGGCGCAGTTCGATGGTGCCGGCGTCCATGTCGTAAATGACGTAGGCGGACTTGGGATTGTTGTCGCGGGGCTGGCCGACGGCACCGACATTGATGAAATATTTTTTGGCCGGGTCAATTTTGAATTTGGAATAAGTACCGCCGCGCACAACGGTGTCGCGCATGAAAGCGACGGGCACGTGCGTATGGCCAAAAAAGCAGACCTGGGTGTTTTGATACGGAAAACTGGCGGCGGCGGCGAGTTTGTCGAAAACGTAACCCCAGCGTTGCGGCGCGTCGAGCGTGGAGTGGACGATCGTGAAGTTGGCGGCCATGCGGGTATATTTCAGGTCGCGCAGCCATTGCTTTTCTTCCGCATTCAGTTGCGCCCTTGTCCAGTGGACGGCGTCGGCGGCATGGGGATTAAAACCTTCGAGGCGGTCATCCGTGGAGCAGTATTCGTCGTGATTTCCCTTCACGCAGGGCACGTTCAGCTCGCGGACCATTTGGAGGCATTCCTTGGGGTTGGCATTGTAGCCAACAACGTCACCGAGACAAACAATGTGCGTGGCGTTCTGGCTTTTGATGTCGGCCAAAACGACCTGGAACGCTTCCAGATTGCCGTGAATGTCAGCGATGATGGCGTATTTCATTCTTCAGTGAACAATCTCAAATCCATGAAATTCATTTTGCGCTTCGCTCCACGTCACGTTTTCGTCGCGGATGAAACCAGCAAGCCCCGCGCCACGAATGGCCTGGCGGAACGCCTCGAGTTCCTCACGCGCGCCCTCGGCGGTCAGTTCGACGCGCCCGTCCGGCAAATTACGCACGATGCCGGCAACCTCAAAACCGGCGGCGGCGGTTTTCACGGTATAACGAAAACCGACGCCCTGCACATGGCCGGAATAAAGAATTTTCATGCGGCGACAGTTCATGCCTGCCACAGGAATAAAGCCAGACCCGGACGCCGGATGCAATGTTTTATTGGCCGGCCGGTGGAGCATTTTTTTTGGCGATTTGGTTTGACCGTTTGAACAATTTGCCGTAATCAGCACGCGCTGCCAGAACAAAACCGTGAAAGTGTCCGTGTTTTGCGGCGGCAATTGAAGCAAGCGACAATGCTGAACATCAAATCATTCCTGGCGATTGATTTTGGGGCGGGCAGCCTTAAGCTCGGCGAATTTGAAGTCAACGAAGCCGGTGGATTGCGTCTCAAAGGTTTTGCCATCAAGCCGCTCGGCGCCGAAGGCGCACAGGAATCCACACGCGAAGCGACCATTCTCAAGGCGCTTCAGGAAGTGCTGGTTGAGAAAAGCCTCCAGTCCAGAAACATCAACGTTTGCGCGCCGGGCTTCCACGTGTTTTCAAAATTTGTCAAACTGCCGCCGGTGGACGCGGGCAAGGTGACGCAGATCATCCAGTATGAAGCCCAGCAAAACGTGCCGTTCCCGCTGGCCGAGGTGGTGTGGGATTATCAGATTCTCGGCTCGGCGCCCAGCGGCGAACTCGAAGTGTTGCTGGTGGCCATCAAATCCGACGTGGTCGAGGGCTTGTTCCGCATAGCCGAGCAGGCCAAGCTGCGGCTGAACCTGTGCGACGCCTCGCCGGCGGCGCTCTGCAACGCCTTCCGTTACAACTACGGCGACCTGGAAGATTGCACCATGCTGCTGGATATCGGCGCCAAGACGAGCAACCTGCTGTTTTTTGAAAAAGGAAAGGTTTTTTCCCGCAGCATCAATCTGGGGGCGAATGCCATCACGCAGGATTTTGCGAACGAGGCCAAATTGAAATTTGGTGTCGCCGAGCAAATCAAGATCGCCGAGGGCTTCGTGAGTCTGGGCGGCGCCTATGAGGAACCGGAAAATCCGAATCAGGCGGCCATTTCCAAGATCGCGCGGCAGTTCATGACCAAGCTGCATATCCAGGTCAACCAGACGATGCAGTTCTATCGCGGGCAACAAAGCGGCTCGGCGCCGCAGCGCCTGTTTTTGTCCGGCGGCGCGTCCATCATGCCTTACACGGCGCAGTTTTTCGCGGAGAAACTGAACGTGCCGGTCGAATATTTCAATCCCTTCCGCAATGTGCAGATTGATCCGGCGGTGAATCTGGAGGAACTCGCGCGCGTGGCGCATTCGCTCGGCGAAGTCGTGGGTCTGGGTTTGCGGAATCTGGCGCACTGTCCGGTGGAAATGAATTTGATGCCGGAGAGCACATTGCGCTGGCGGGCGTTCAACGAGAAGAAGCCCTATTTCTTTTGCACGGTGCTGAGTCTGGTGGGGGTGGCGTTCGCAGTCGGATTTTTGTTCCAACAGCTGGCGGGATCCAAAGAGAACGAAATCGCAAACCTGGAGCCAAAAGTGCAACAGATGCAAGGGAAGGTTGACCAGATGACCCGTGCCTATTCAAAACTCCAGGCAACTCAAAATGAAGCGAATCAAATCACAGCATGGATGGAGGAGCGATATTATTGGGGTGACGTGCTGGCCGAACTGCGTCGCTCGCTCATCCGGGCCGAGGACGACGTCAGGAAGAAATATGTCGTGCAGAGGCCGGGAACGGAAGCCGGCATTTGGGTTGAACAAATGACGACCGGGGCGAATCCTTACGAGAATGGAGCAGCGCCCGGGGTATCGAGTGAAGAGAACAGGCCAATCACTTTGGTCTGCCGCGCCGTGGATTTGTCGGGCGTTGATTCCGCGGCCAACAATGAAGTCGTTTACGCCGTCGAACGTGAATTAAAAGCCAGCCCGGTGTTCGATCCCAAATCGGTGCAGTCTTCCGCACAAATTTCGCCGGTGGATGCCAACGGCACGTTTACGTTCAGCATCATGATCACGCCGCAAAATCCGCTGACATTGTAATATGATTTGGATCAAGCGAAATCTGTTGTTTGTGATCGGCGGCGTCCTGGCCCTGGGATTGCTGGGCGCGGCAGGCTTTTACGATTACGCCAGCTGGAAGCGCAACTCGGCGGCGTTTGATAAATTGAACGAGGTTTACAATACGTTGCGGCAATTGGCCCACCAAAACCCTTCGCCGGGCAACGATAAAATCAACAACGTCGAAGCCGCCAAACAACAGGAGGCCCAACTCCGCGAGTGGATTCACCAGGCGCATAATTACTTCCAGCCAATTACGCCAGTTCCCAATCCGACTAACGGCCCGATTTCGAACGAATTGTTTGCGGACGCGCTGCACCGGACGATTGACCAGTTGCAGCGCAACGCCACCAATGCCAACGTCAGTGTCCTGCCCCAATACAGCTTTTCATTTGAAGCGCAACGCTCGCGGGTGAAATTCGCCCCCGGCAGCCTGGGCGCGCTGGCGGCGCAACTCGGCGAAGTGAAAGTCATTTCGGAAATTCTTTTTGCGGCGCGCATCAACCAGTTGGATGGCATCCAACGCGTGCGCGTGTCAGATGATGACGCGAGCGGACCGCAAACGGATTACGTGGTCGGGAATTCCGTGACCAAAGGGCTGGTGGTGGTGACGCCTTACACGGTCACGATCCGCGCGTTCAGCCCGGAAATAGCGCAAACGCTTGCCGGTTTTGCCTCATCGCCGCACGGGTTCATTGTCAAAAGCATCAATGTCCAACCGGCAGGTGCGGCCCTGACGGAGGCGTCACCGGGCATGGGCATGGGTGTGCCGTTCACACCCATGCCGGTGGCAATGCCCGGCAAGGGCGGTTTACAGACGGTGTTGCAGGAACAGTTGCTGCGCGCAACCATCGAGGTTGTGATTGTGAAATTGTTGCCGAAAAATTAAACGCATGGATTTCCTCAAGAAACATTACGAAAAAATCCTGCTCAGCGTTGTGTTGTTGGGCCTGGTTGGAGCGCTCGTGTTCATGGCGATCATCATTCCCAGCGAACAGGAAAAGGTCAGGGAAATCGGTGAGGGTATTATTAGCGGCAGAGTCGTGGCACTGACGAATCTCGACTTGACGAAACAAAGCAATGTCGTCGAGCGGCTGCAATCGCCCTACCGGCTGGACTTCGACACCACGAACAAACTTTTCAATCCGGTTGAATGGCAAAGAAGGCCGGACGGCACGCTGTCCAAAGCGACCGCAGCGGGTCCGCAGACCGCGGTCGTCACCCGGATCAATCCGCTTTATCTGGTGCTGAGTTTGGATTCGGTCGAGACGAACCTGTCCCCGGTGCGCTACGTTATCGGGGTGGAACGGCAAGCGGCAGCGAATCCAGCCCTGCGCCACAAGCAAGCGCGTTATGTCTCGACGGATGATGCCAAAAAAGATGTTTTCACGCTGCTCCACGTCATCGGCCCGCCGGAAAATCCGGATCATTTGGAATTGAGATTGGCCGACACCGGCCAGATCATTGAGTTGACGAACGGCGCTCCCTTCCAGCGTGTGGATGGATATGAGGCGGATTTGAAGTATGAACATGAACCCGAAAAAGCAAGCTGGTCAGGACAACGGATTGGCAGTCATCTCCGATTTGGCGGGGATGATTACACAATCGTTGACATCAACTCGAACGAAGTGGTATTGTCTGCCCAGTCAAACCAAAAAAAATGGACTTTGCGATATACGCCCTGAGTGCTAGAACATTCCGGTTGAACAGCGCTGATGTAAGACGAACCTGAAACACACCATGAGAACGGCAGCATCCCTCTCGCTCGGTTTTATTTTGCTGGCGGTTTCCACCGCCACGTCACCGGCCCAAACCAACAGTCCCGAGGACATGGCGGTCACCGAGGCAGTGTTGCGACAGGCCAACACCATCGTCCTGCGCCAGGAGTTGGGCGACGCCAAAAGTGCCGCCGCGCGCGGAGATCTGGCCGGCGCCGCCAAGCTTTACCAGGAAGCCTACACGCTGGTGCAGCAAATCGGCTCAGGCATTGACGTGGAGGCGGCGCAAACCGTTTCGGGCCTGGCCTCCACCCGTCTGACGCTCGCCCACCAGGCGCAAAGCCAGGGCAAATTTCTTGAAGCTGACACGGAAGTCATTCAGGTGTTGAAAGTGGACCCGCAAAATGCCGCCGCGCTCTCCTTCAAAAAACAGAACGATCAGATGCTTGCCGCCATGAATGGCAAAATGCCCGACCAGGCGACCCTGCAACAAGTTCCTTACATGGTAAAAGAGAAAACCGATGCGGACACACTGGTGCGCGACGGGAAACTGCTGTACGAAATGGGCAAATTTGAAGAAGCCGAGTCCAAATTAAAAGCAGCGCTGAAATTAGACCCGGACAATATCGGCGCCTTTTATTATTTAAATCTGATCAAACAAGCCCGGTACAGCCGCGACGCACACCAGCATACGGTGGACACCCAGTCTCGCATGGAGCAGGTGGAAAAACAATGGGTGCAGCCCGCGCCGCGCAGCCCCCTGCCGTCGCCTAATTCTTACGCTGAAACGAATTTGACCTACACCGGCCCCGGTCGTGAGATCATTGACAACAAACTTAACCGCATCCACCTCGACAATGTTTCTTACGATGGCCTGCCGTTGAGCGAAGTCATCCGTCAATTGAGCGAGCAGGCCAGATTGCGTGATCCCGAGAAGAAAGGAATAAACTTCCTGATCAATCCCAATCCGGACACTTCCGAGGCGTTCGCCGCAGCAACGCCGTCGAGTGCAGGTGGTGGTGTTCCGGGCATGCCGGCGTTCATGAATGCAGCCACCGGATTGCCAGCCGCAGGATCACCGGAAGCAGGAGCACCTGCCGCCGGCGGAGAAGTAACGCCGGTTGACCAGGTTGTGATTAAATTGAATTTGACCGACGTGCGCCTGGCGGACCTGTTGGACGCGATTGTGATGGTCGCCGACCACCCCATCAAATACTCGGTATTGGATTACGGCATTGTCTTTTCCAGCAAAGGGGCAGAAACCCCCCAACTTTACATGCGGACATTCAAAGTGGATCCGAATACGTTTTATTCAGGCTTGGAAAGCGTCAGTTCCGCCAGCTTTGGCGCGGTTAACAACAATGGGAGCAGCGGAAGTGGCGGTGGTGGCGGCGGTGGCGGCGGCGGCGGTGGCAGTCAACAAAACAACGGCTCGGTTATCGCCGTGGTGAATGCTTCTCCCGGAGCGGGAGGTTTACGCAGCACAGGCGGCGGCAGCGGCGGTGGCGGCGGCGGCGGCAGCAGTACAGGGGTAGGCAGCCCTCTCGGTGGTACCGGTGGTGCCGCCGGTGGTGCCGGTGGTGGCGGCAGCAGTCTTAACGCCAATGGCGGTTTGCGTTCCATCACCACGGTTAATCTTGCCTCCGACGTCAGTGTGGCGGCTAGAAACTTCTTCACCGTTCTGGGAGTCAACATGGAAAATCCGCCGGGCAAATCGGTGTTTTTTAATGACCGTTTGGGCCTGTTGTTTGTGAGGGCAACGTTGTCGGACCTGGACATGATCGAACGCGCCATTCAGACTTTGAATCAAGTGGCTCCACAAGTTCACATCAAATCCCGGTTCATCGAAGTGGTGCAACAGGATCAAAATGCGTTGGGCTTTCAATGGTATCTGGGAAATTTCGTCAATGGCTCGGTCATTGCCAATGGTGGCAGCTCGCCCTCGCTCAACGTGCCGACTTCGGCGGCCAATCCGCTCGGCATTTTCCCCGGCAACACCGCATCCAGCGTGGTTCCACCTTCCGGAAACGACCAGCTGCTGACCTCCGGTCTGCGCAATGCCCTCGGGGCTCCCACCCTGGCCACCGTCACGGGCATTTTGACGGATCCCAATTTCCGGGCCGCGATTCAGGCTTTGTCACAACGCTCGGGAACGGAAACGCTCGCTGAGCCGGAAGCAGTTACCCTCAGCGGGCGGCAGACGCAAATGCGCGCAACGCAAATCATTAACGTCATCACTGGCTTCAACTTCCAGCAGGGCACGGCCGCCACCACGACAACTGGAACCGGTGCGACTCCATAATTCAGCAAAGAGGAAATATGAAAGCTCTCAAATCAAAAAGAATTTGCAAAGTGGCGTTGTTGCTGTGGGCCGGCCTGGCTGCCGCCAGTGTGGTCCGCGCACAGGTCAACACTTTCACGCCGGGAGTTTCGGCCATCACGGTCAGCGTGCAACAGGTCGAAATCGGCCCGATTCTGGACGTCGTGCCCTATGTCTTGTCCGACGGTTGCACCATCAACCTCACCTTGATACCGTCGTTGACCGATTTCAACGGTTACGACACGCCGCCGAACATTCCCAATGTCACCAGCGGTCTGAACGTTGTGCAACTGCCGGTGGTCCTGCCGGATTTCACCATCCGCCAAGTGGTTACCACCGTGAACATCTGGGACAACCAGACGGTCGTCATTGGCGGATTGATTTCCTCCTCGGTTCAGAGCACCAAGGACAAAGTGCCCGTTCTGGGCGACATACCGTTAATGGGACGTCTCTTTCAGAGCGAGAGCAAAAACTCCATCAAGAAAAATTTGATGATTTTTATCACGGCCACCATCGTGGACCCGGCCGGCAACCGTGTGCATACGGATGACGAATTGCCGTTTGCGCAAACGGCCATCCCGCAGCAGCCCGTGGTCGAAGGCCAGACCTTTCAACCCGGCCCGGCGACGGTGACGAAATGACGGGGACGCAGCCGCCGGTTCGTGAAAAGCGTATGAATCGGCGGGCGGGTTGTGAATGCCCGGAAGGATTTGTGGATCGGTTGTTGATTATTGACGGTCACGCTTACGCCTATCGCGCGTTTCACGCGATTCGCAGTTTGCGTTCGCCATCGGGGCGGCCGACGAATGCCATTTACGGCTTCGTCAAGATGCTGGCGAAAATGCGTTCGGTCATTGAGCCGACGCGTTTGATTGTTGTATGGGATGGCGGACTGAGCGCCGAGCGGGTTTCGGTTTTGCCGGAATACAAGGCACAGCGGCCGGGAATGCCGGACGATTTGAAGCCGCAACTGGACGAAATCGTCGCTTATTTGAACGCGGCGGGCATTGCTTCGTTTTGTCGCGAGGGTGTGGAAGCGGATGATTACATCGCGTGCCTGGCGCGGCGCGCGGCGGATGCGGGCCTGGCGGTGGTCATTGCCAGTGCCGACAAGGATTTCATGCAGTTGGTGTCGGTGCGGATTGGGTTGCTGAATCCGAACGACAAAAGCGAAACGGTCTGGACGGACGCACAAGTCCGGGCCAAAAGCGGTGTGGGGCCGTCGCAGGTTGTGGACTGGCTGAGTTTGACCGGCGACAACGTGGACAACATTCCGGGCGTGTCCGGCGTGGGGCCGAAAACCGCCGCTGAGTTGCTGAAACAATTTGGTTCGGTCGCGCAATTGTATGCGCGACTGGACGAGGTGAAGTCGGAAAAATTACGGGCGGCGTTGCGCAACGCGGCGGACGTGGTCCGGCGCAACCGGGAACTGGTCAGGTTGCGGGACGATTTGCCGTGCGAATTTTCGCCGGACGAACTGGCGGAAAAACCGGCCGACGCCGCGCGGTTGCGCGAGTTGTATCAGTGCTGGGGCTTCAAGGGCATGCTCGCGGCGCTGGAAGGATCCGCGCCCGAACGGCAGGCGGTTTTGATTTAGAAACATGAATTTGAGAAGCAGTGTTGAAAATGCGGTCGCGGCGGGCAAACCCGAGCCGCGCCGGTCGCGTTTTGCCGAAGTAATTTTTGGACAAAACCACCGGACGACTTTAAGATGGCAAAAAACTTTTATGTCGTTGTTGTCGTTCACCCGCCAGACCGCCGTTTGCTTTTGTTGGGGGTTGGTGCTCACGCTTCCCGCCGCCGTTTTTGGCCAGACCAATTATTACGCCACCAATGGAACGGAATATGCCATCATCGGCTCCCTGCCCGGCGACCAGGTTTGGCCCGACGTGGCGGTGACCCCGGCCGGCGGTTTTGTCGTGTGGCAGGATAATATCACGGACGGCAGCGGCTGGGGCGTGAGCGCGCGGCGGTTGGACAGCACCTTGTCCGGCACCTTGAGCACGTTTCGCGTGAACGTTCAGGGCACAAACGATCAGGAAAATCCGCGCGTGGCAATGTTGAAAAATGGCGGCGCGGTTTTTGTGTGGCAGGGCGGCCTGAAAGGCTACCAGCACATTTATGCGCGTTTTCTCACCCCGACCAACACCTTTGTGACGACGAACGACATTTTGGTGAACACGTTCACCAACAATTTCCAGATTAATCCCGCGGTGGCGGTGCTGAACAACAGCAATGTGGTCGTGGTGTGGGGCAGTTTCGATGAGGCCAGCGCCGACAGTTTGCAGGATGTTTATGGACAAATTCTTTCGCCGACGGGGCAGCAAGTCGGCGGCGAATTCTTGATCAACCAATTCATCCCCTATAACCAACGCACGCCCACCGTCGCGGCGTTGCCGAATGGCGGATTCGTCGTCGCCTGGGTCTCCGAGCAGGAACGCTCGGTGGCGCCCGTCCTGGGAACAAATTCAACGTATGTCACCGCCAGCACGGCGCCAACTCCGAGCGTGGATATTGACGCGCGGATTTACGACAACAACGGCGTGGCCCAAAGCAGCGAGTTTCTCGTCAACACGAATTTCAGTCCCTGCGCGAACCCGAGTGTGGCCGCGGCGTCGGATGGCAGCTTCATGGTGGCCTGGGGGGCGTATGACATGGTGAATGCGACCAATGGCTGGGATATTTGGGCGCGTCCCTTTTCCAGCGCCGGCGCGGGCGGCGCCGTGGTGCGCGTGAATACTTATTTGCCCTACGATCAATACGCGCCGCGCATCAGCGCCATTGGGGGGGATTATTTGATTGTCTGGACGAGTTTGTGGGAGGACGGCTCGCGCGAAGGCGTGTATGGGCAGTTTGTGCACGAGGACGGTTCGCTGGTGGGCGGCGAGTTTCGCGTGAACACGACCACCGTCAGCCAGCAGATGCAGCCCACGGTGGCCTCGGACGGCGCCGAACAATTCCTGGTGGTCTGGACGAGTTACACCGGCCAGCCCTACAGTTTCGATTTGTTTGCCCAGCGCTACCTCAACGTGTCGGCGCTCCTGCTGCCGATTGACACGTTGTATGTGTATGCGCCCTTCGTCCTGAGCAACGGCGTTTATCAGCCGCAGTTGCAGGTTTCGTGGCCGACGTTGCTCGGTATTTCCGTTTCCAACTGCGAAGTCTATGTGGATGGTGCGGCATCACCGACCGCCTTGACGACGAGCAACGCGTGGACGATGACGGCGGTGAATGGTTTGACGACCAACAGCACGCATTCGTTCCAGGTGGATTATGTGACCACGGCCGGCACCCGTTCGCCTTTGTCACCATCGGTCAGCGGCTCGACCTGGAGCGGATTGAACTGGGGCGGCATTCCGTATGAATGGATGGCGGAGTATTTCGGGGGATATTCCAACGGCAAATACACCACGAATTACTGGCCGTCCGCCGGCACGCTGCTGGCCTCCGGCGGCCCGACGCTGCTCCAGGTGTTTGTGAGTGGCGGAAATCCGTTCGATTCCAGCACCTGGCTGCAAACGGCGCTGACCAAGACGCAGGAAGGGCTGTTCCTGAGTTGGAATACCCAGCCGGGATTTACCTATCAGGTGCAGGTGACGACCAATTTCGCCGCGTGGAGCAACGTGGGCGCGCCGCGGTTCGCCGCGGGCGCGAGCGATTCAATTTATGTCGGGGGCGGTTCGGTGGGTTATTACCGCATCCTGCTTCTGCCCCAATGAAATTTTGTATGCGGCAAACAATCAAACAATTTCTGTGGGTTGTCGGATTGGTGTTCAGCCTCCAATCCGCCTGGGCGTTTTCGTTGCTGGGACCGGTGGGCAACGGCGGTGACGCTTGGCAGGTGACGATCAACGGTTACAATCCGCTCAGCATCGGCGCGGCGCCGCCGTTTTTCGTTGACCCGCTCCCGGCGGGACCGAAAAACCTGGGCGAGGAATACCGCCGCAACACGCCGGTCCTGTATTACGCCGCCGACGCCAATTTCCTGGACTACTTCGGTTCCAACGGCGTGGTGGCCATTGACCAGGCTTTCGCCATCCTGAATGCCCTGACCAATGTGGACCTCTACAGTACCGGCCTGACGGAATTTTCCTTGAATTCGGTGGAGGTGAATTATCAGGCGCAGGCCTTGTATTTGCGTGATCTCAAATCGGAAACCCTGGCTTTGATGACAGAGCAATTGGGATTGGCGGATGCCGTCCGTTATACCTGGGCGTTGCATGATCGCTTCATACCCGGCCCGGCACCTTGTCCGGTTGTGGATTACCTGGTCATTCAACGGAATTTTGACATCACCGCCACGCCGCTCAACCAGATTCAATACTCGCCCTATGTCAATGGGGAACTTTACAGTTATTTCATTTATGAAAATTGCGGCGCTCCGCTGGTGTCTCCGCCGGATGCGGACGCTCTCGAAATTCCCACGGATCCTTTGTATAACAATCCGCCGGTCGCGTCGGGCATCGGCGAGGACGCTTTGATTTCCGGCGAATTTTACACGGGTCTGACCCGGGATGACGTGGCGGGGCTGCGCTATCTTTTGAGCACCAACAACCTGAACACTGAAAGTTCGACCGCGGGAAGCTTGTTGTGGGTGACCAATGTGTCGGTGCCCCAACTGGTGACCACGACGAACCTCGGCTTGTTCATATTGCAGGCGCAGACGATCGATCCCAACACGCTGGCAGCGTTGTATCCCGGGCTGTACATCACCGCCACGGTCACGAACTACGCGTTTGCCGTCGTAACCAACCTCACCCCCTATTACACCAATCAACCGGGACCGGCGGCCACCAATGAAGGCACGTTGATTTTGTGGACCAATTTCGACCTCGCCTTGTTTTCCGCGTTGATTCAAACGGATGCCCCGCCTGTGCTTCAGGCCTTGTATCCCAACCTCTGGATCGTCAACTCACAAATCATCGGCTACACCAACATCGTCACGACGAATTATGAGACGTTCCTGACAAATCGCATCGGCGCGCCGGCCGGGTCGCCGCCTGTGGTGGTGACTATACCCAACCCTAACAACCCCATATCCGTCAGCTTCCTTCCGCTTTACAGCTACACCTTTGGGAACATTGTGACCAACATCTATTCCACGCGGGCCACGGTCACCAACCAGACCATCTCGGTCACCAATTTGATCGGCGCGCCGGCCGGCAGTCCCGCCAGCACCAATATCACCATGACCCGTGTGACGCTCACCAACACGGTCAGCGGTGAATTTTTCATCGTGCCCACCAACTGGTGTGGCTATTCAATTTTGGCGACCCAGTGGGTCCAGGTGATTCCCAGCTTCACCAATACGCTGGTGGCGGCGGGCACGACCAACGGGTTTGGTTCAGCTCAATTTACGCAGAACACCATCTTTTACTACACCAACCGCATCTACGCCGTTTTTCCAGGCATTTGCGAACCGTTGCTCGTCTTCGCCACCAACGTTCTTGGCAGCAACATCATCACCTATGCGGAGTCCTTCGCCAATGTGGTGACCAACAGTTATTTCACCAACAGCGTGATAACCATTCTGACGACAAACATCAACCTGCCGCCGGGTGGTCCGACGAACCTGTTGGTGACCAACATCACCGAGGTGACGATCGTGACCAATCTCCCTTCCGGCGATTTCTGGATTGTGCCGACCAATTGGAACTGCGGTTATACCATCGTTTCCGTTCCGTTCACCAATGCCACGGCCAGCACGAACACCACGGTGGTGGCCACCATTCCTCCCGGCGTCGCCAATATCGGCCAGCAGTATTCGGTGAGCACGATTTCCTATTTCACCAACCACGGCCTGTTGATTGATCCCCTCATCTGTTCTACGCAGCCCAATGTTCCCAGGCTTTACCAGGGCATTGGCCGGATTCAGTTTGTCCGGGCCAATTATGATTCGCTGCTCAGCCAGTTCTTCCAGCCCATCACCAACATCTATTCGATGATCGTGGTGACCAACAACCAGCCGAGCGTGCAGTTTTTCCAGCGCGTGGTGACAACGCCGGACTTCCTTTTCTCCGCGACGGATCAAACCGCCGGCCCGGATGCTATACCTATTAACAGCGTGTTTTCCCGAAACGTAAATTTCAATACCGCCAACGTGTATCCGGGTCTCGCCGGACCGGGAACCATTGATCCCAGCACGACCGTCGCTTTCAACAAAGTCGGTCCCGTTTACTACAATGTCGGCCCAGCCTATCTGACCGGGCCGAATAATCCGGCCAACCTCGACCAACTCGATTTTTATTTTGTCTGGGGATCCTTTGATGGTTCGACCAATGATCCGGTGGTTTATCCCGACGGCACCAGCATCGCGAACCTGGCCGCCGAGGTGCTGATCCAGATTTCCCCGGCCAGCTTGCCAAATGGCACCAATGGGGTAGCTTATCCCACAGTGACGCTCTCAGCCACGGGCGGCCAGACGCCTTATACTTGGTCGCTGGCTTCAGGTTCGACCATGCCGCCCGGCCTGAATTTGTCGTCCGGCGGCGTGATTTCCGGCACCCCGACGCAGAGCGGTTCGTATGTGGTCACTATCCAGATGACGGATGCCGTCAACCGGACGGTGGCGGTGAATTATTCGATTACAATCAATTGACCGATGATGGTTATGAAATCAGTTTTTTCCAGGATGACCGGGTGGCTGTGGTCAAAGTCATGGTTACGGCTGCTGCCGCTTGGCTTGATGCTGGTTCCGCCGACGGTGATGGGGCAGCAAGCCATTTCCACCTATACCAATCTCGGCACTATCATCTATTTGGGCCCAGGCTACAGCGGAAACACGCCTCCCGGTTATCCGCCGCAGGTTCACGCAACCAATTTCGTCAACCGGGGCACGATGGAGATACTGGCTTATCCACCTCCCTATATGACATCGCAGACGCTCAACTTCACCAACACGGGCGAAATGCTTGGAGAGGTCGGCTGGGAATTTGATTATGGCCCGCTTCCCAGTGGGGGACGCGGCATGGCGGCCAGTTTTTACAATGGCAACTACAATCCCTCCAGCACGCCGGTGCAAGGATTGATTGAGTCGTTCAGTGGTGGCTTGCCCAACCCGTTAAGTTCCATTTTTACTTATCCTCAAGGTTATTTGTGGGTGTCGGCTACCAACATTGTCAATAAAGGTGTGTTGGAGGCGGATGCCGCCAGTGAAATCAAACTGGCCGGCACGAATGTGAATCTTTCCCGCAGCGTCGTGGAAATTGCCCCGATTAGCGGAATCGGCAGCGTCAATGGCGTCGGTGTTTTTTCGCCCGATACTGCCATCTATGACGAGTATTGGGCGCAGACCAATCGAAATGATCTGCAAAGCCAGGCGATCTGGGACGGGACCACTGCGATTTTGCCGCCGTTTGTGCCTTTCCCTGTGACAGAGCAATGCGGGGCAGGCGGCAATGCGATGCTCTCCTTCAGCCCCGCTGTGCAAGGTTGCATCAATTATGCGGCCGGTTATTTGTTGCTGACGGTTACGAATATAAGCCCTGACGGAACAACGTTTTCCGTAACGAATGTCCTGGTGGCCACGAATCTCATCTATCAGGGGGCGTTCGTGAACATCACGGACCCGAACATGGCCGGAGCGATCGGCTTCACGCCCACCACGACCCCATCGAATTATTTCGCGACCGTGACCGTGGAGTTGAAGACCACATTCGGAGACACGCTGTTCCTCGTGGATACGCTGGCGTCTGACACCGGCAGGGGACTGCTCACCAACACTGTTATTGACCCTGCCGCCGCTTGCAGCGGCGTGACCTTCCGGCCCACCAATTACACTGTGGAGCGGATTGACTTTGGCGGCATCGGGTCTCCCGGCGCCGGTGTGGTGCCCACCAACTTTTTCTTCAACCCCATCAACTTTAACTTGCCCCCCAGCAATAATTTAAGTTTCTACACCGGTTGGAGCAATACTGCGGTTGCCGCCGACTATGCCGCCTATTCCTGTTTTGTGGATAATCAGGCCTCGGAGCCGCCATCCAATCCGGGCAATCCCACCGGCAATGCCTCCTCGGTGACCAATTTGCCGGGCCGGGTCCACATTTATGCCGGCAGTTTGAATCTCAATGACACGCAAATGCGGGGGGAAGGGGAAATAGTGGTCCAGGCGACTCATTTGGTCAGCAGTCAGAATGCCAGCGTGGATTGTGAGAACCTTAGTTATAATCTCGGCTCGACCAATGGCAATCTGAACGTCCAGTATCTCGCGGCCCTGACGGCTGTCCGGCTCAACGGAACGGTTTCGGAGTGCAGCGCCGTTTGGAGCAATGTGACGTTCGTGGTGACTACCAATTACATTGTGGGTTATGACACCAATACCCCGCCTAAGCTCACGAATGCGCCCGCCTTTTTGACGAATACCGTTCAAATCGGGGTCTATGCTTTATTGGTGAATGCCGGCCAGCTTGCCAGCGAGGTGCCGGTGACGGTTTATGATTTGCTCCTGCACAGCACCAACATCGTCATCACCGATTCCATGGACGTGATTGGGTCATTTCTCCTCGATGGCCAGAGTTTTACCCTCAATGGCAGTCTTAATTTCCCCGGCACCGCCCCGATCGATCCCATTTCCGGGACGCCATTTTCCATCAATCCCATTCAGAATTGGGTTTATACCGAGGCGCCCACCCTCCTTTATTTCACCAACAACGGTTCTCTGTCCATTGCCAACGACGCGCACTTTGGGGATGACGGGCCGACCAATTACCAGGTGTTCGTCAACAACGGAATCATTACTGCGGGCGACCAGGCGATTGACAGCGTCAACCTGCAAATTAACAACGGGGCGAATGAGGCGACCATCGGCGATTTCTCCGCCACGGCGGGGACGATGATAGTCTCAAATTCCGAGATTACCGCCGTCGGCGACATTGATATCTCCGCCGGCACATTGCTGATTGATCCTTCCTCTCTCTCGGCCAGCGGGGCGCTCAACTTCACCGTGACGACGAACCTGTCGGACGCCGGCATTAGCTCGGGCAATGGCTTCAGTTGCCAGAACGGATTTAATCTGTGGATTAAACCCCAAACCGGAGATTTGTGGGGCACCACCATCACCACCATGGCCCCGTTTGTGGGTGAATATGACCATTTCTGGGCGGGCGTGGATTACGGCACGAATGCCACCGGTGCGTATGCCACCGGTTTTACCAACAACGAGGCGCTGGGCACGTTGGTGCTGTCGCCGCAGTACGTTTCCCCGCCCTATTATCCGCTTTTCTTCTTCAGCGGGACCGGCGTGAGCAACGGTTTGTATGTCGGCACGCTCGACTTGTCCCAGCTCAGCACCAATATCGCCAACATGCTTGAGATTGATCCCAGCCTCACCATTTATTATGCGCATGCGCTGGTTGGCTTTACCCCGACGGGCAGCGCGACACCGGAAAATTATTTGAATGGCCAGCAATTCCCTCCGGGAACCGGCGGCTTTTTGCGCTATGTGAAAAACTTTACCGCGCTCGGGGTTGCTGCCCCCAGCACTCCTCTCAACGGAAAACTGTCGGCCAGTTACCTCAAATCCGGCGGCCAGGTGCAATTCACGCTGGCCGGCCAGGCTGGGCAAACCTACATTGTCCAGGCGTCCACCGATATGATTAACTGGGTGCCCATTTTCACCAACATGGCCCCGGTCAACGGCCTGTTACAATTCATTGATCCCAAGGCAACGAATTATCCTTCCCGCTTCTATCGCACGGTGCTTGGGCCATGACGGAACGTTCCGCCTTTAGCCGATGAAAGTCTGCGGACTGACCGGCGGCGTGGGCATGGGTAAATCCACCGCCGCGCAATTCCTCCGCCAACATGGCGCGCAGGTCGTGGACACGGACGAACTGGCGCGCCAACTCGTTGAACCCGGCCAGCCCGCCCTGATGGAAATCCAGGCGGTTTTCGGCAAAGGCATTGTCGCGCCGGATGGCCAGTTGCGCCGTGATGAGCTGGCGCAAATCATTTTCACCGATCCCGCCGCCCGCAAAAAACTTGAAGACATCCTGCACCCGCGCATCCGCGAACGCTGGCTCGCGCAAGTCGAAACCTGGCGCCGGGAAAATCGCACACTGGCGGTGGTCGTAATTCCGTTGCTTTTTGAAACCAAAGCCGAATCGCACTTCGACAAAACCATTTGCGCCGCCTGTTCAGCCTCGGCCCAGCGTGAACGCCTGCTGGCCCGCGGCTGGACCCCGGTGCAAATCCAGCAGCGTCTCGCCGCCCAATGGCCGGTTGAGCAGAAAATCGCCCGCGCCGATTTTGTGGTTTGGACCGAAGGCGCGCTCGATGTACCCGCCCGGCAGGTCGAACGGGTTCTCGCCGCCCTTTAGCAAGGATTGATCTCACGAAGAGAGGTCCGTCGGTGCGTGAATGACTCAGCGCAAACCGGCCTCCAACACCCGCTGTATCACGGCGGTTGTCCCGGGTGATATCAGATAAATTCCCGTCCAGCCTTCGTGTTTGACCCAACGGACTTGTTCGCTGGCAATGTCCTGTCCTGCCTTCACCTGGTCAGCCGGGCTGGCGTGGACGGCAAGCCGCTGCAAAATTGCGTCGGGCACAATCACGCCCGGCACTTGGGCGAGTCGTTGCGCCTGTTCGAAACTGCTGAGGATCATCACGCCGACGAGAATCGGGCACCGGGCGCGGAATGGTTCCAACGCCGCCAGCGGTTCATGGTGGAAGGCCGGTTGGGTCATGACATAGTCGGCGCCGTTGTCGATTTTTTGCCGGAGCCGTTCCAGTTCGCGTTTCCGGTCGGCGGCTTCCGGCTCGCAACCGGTGCCGATGGTGAAGTGCGTGCGCGGATCGGCCTGTTTGCCGAGCGGCGCGCCGCCAAAATCCACGCCGGCATTCAAGCACGCATGCGTGAAACGGATCATCGCCACCGAATCGAGATCGAACACCGCTGTGGAACGCGGGTAGGTCGGCGACATTTTCGGCGGGTCGCCGGTAATGAACAGCACGTTGTGGATGCGGTTGGCGTGGTAGCCGATCAGCCGGCTTTGGATGCCCATCAAATTCAAGTCGCGGCCGGTAAAATGCGGAATCAACTCCAGCCGGTCGGTGGGCCAACCGAGGCGCGCGCGCGCCAGATGGATGAAATCGCCCGGCGGCATCAACGGAATGCCGCGCGAGCCGTCCGTAATGTCTATCGCATCGGCCAAACCGCTGTCGGCGAGTTGCCGGAGGAACTCGATCTTGCCGGCCACAAACCGTTCATCCGTGCCGCGCGGTGGCAGCATTTCGACGCTGACAACGAATTGGCCTTCCTTGAGTTTGCGGGAGAACGGGCCGTTTTGTATCTTCTCTGTGTTGCTGACGGGCGGATGGGTGCTTGCGGCGCGCACGCCTGCCACGATCGTGCCGGTCTGGCGCGAGCGCAGGTAATTATGCATCTCGCGGATGTGCGGCGGGTGCATCTCGCAGCAGCCGCCGATCAGGCGCACGCCACGATCCAAAAAACTGCGCGCCAGCTTGCCGGCAAATTCGGGATTCACCAACGTCATGAACCGGTTGCCAATGCGCTGGAAGCCGCCGGCATTGGGCATCACCGACAACGGTAACACTGCGCCTTGTGTGGCGTCCACAAATGCGCTCGCGTCCCACGGAGCGCAACAATTGACGCCCGCCAGGGCCGCGCCTTTTTCCGCCATGCGCGCGATGAACACCCGCGGCTCGAGTTCGGGGCTGAACGTCATCTCCGCGATGATGGGCGGCGCCTGCGGAATTGACCGGATCAAATCAATGAGCAGTTCGAGCTGGCTCTGCGAACGGAACGTCTCCAGCAGCAACGCGTCCACGCCGGCGGCGATGAGGGTCTCAAGCTGTTCCCGATAGCAAGCCGCGACCGTGGCCGGTTCCGTCAGCGGTTCGACGGTTGGCCCGACCGATGCCAACACGAAGACCGGTTCGGCGGAAAACCCGGTGGCCGCCGACCGCGCCACCGCGACGCCGGCGCGGTTCAATTCGGCGACGCGATGTTCGAGGCCGAAGGATTGCAATTGCCGGCGGTTTGCGCCGAAGGTGTTTGTCTTCAGGCAGCGCGCCCCGGCAGTGAGGTAATCACAATGGACACGGCGGATGAGTTCGGGCTGGTCGGCGTTGAATGCTTCATAAACGTGATTCGCTTCGGGCAACCGCCCGGTCAATTCGAACAAATATGACCCCATCGCGCCATCCGTGAGCAGAGGCGCGGAGTTGAGCGCTGTCAGAAAATCCGCCATCGAAGGTTGATACAACAGCCCGGCCACCGAGTCAAAACCACTCTTGCCGCGCTTGTCCGGCGGATTTGTCCCATTACCATCGCGCGCTCAAGAACATTTCCCTTGGCGGCTCCGTTCTGTTACCTTGCGTTCGCATGGTTCTGACTCCGGAAGAATTGCACAGCCTGGTTGAGTTGACGCACCAATCGCCTCACTCGCTGCTGGGCATGCAGCCGCTCGGCGACAGATCGGGCCTGGTGGTCCGTGCCCTTCTGCCTGACGCCGCAAAAGTTGAAATTCAGCCGACACACGAAAAAACCAAACCGAAGTTTGAACTCCAACGCATCCACGATGCCGGACTTTTTGAAGGCGTTACCAAATCAGCCAATCGGGTTTATGCCTACGATTTGGTGGTCACCAATCATCAGGGCCGGGTGCGACGGACGCGGGACGCGTTTTCCTTTTTGCCGACCTTGGGCGAGGCGGATTTGTTTTTGTTCGGCAAGGGCGACGAGCGGCGCATTTACGAAAAGCTCGGCGCGCAGTTGCGCACGATAGACGGCGTCCCCGGCGTGAGCTTCGCCGTCTGGGCGCCCAACGCACAGCGCATCAGCGTCGTCGGTAATTTTAATGGCTGGGACGGGCGGTTTCATCCCATGCGTCTGCTCGGCGCGTCCGGCGTCTGGGAAATTTTCGTTCCCGGCGTCGGCATCGGCGCGCATTACAAATTCGAAATTCGCGATGCTCATGGAAGCATTTCGCTCAAAACCGACCCCTATGGATTTTTCTTCGAGGTGGCGCCGAAAAATGCCGCCATCGTCTGGGACACCCGCAAATTCAAGTGGACGGACGATGCCTGGATGAAACGGCGCCGCGGACAGGTTCCGCTCCGCTCGCCGGTGAGCATATACGAGGTGCATCCCGGTTCCTGGCGGAAAAAGACGATGAGCGAATCGCTCAGCTACCGTGACCTCGCCGCCCCCCTGGTTGAATACGTCAAGCGCATGGGTTTCACCCACGTCGAGTTTTTACCGCCGGCGGAACACGCCTTTTATCCGTCGTGGGGTTATCAAGTGACCGGTTTTTATGCGCCGACGAGCCGCTACGGCACGCCGGACGATTTCCAGTTCCTCGTCAATGCCCTGCATGAAGCCGGCATCGGCGTGCTGGTGGACTGGGTGCCGGCGCATTTTCCGCGCGATGACTGGGCACTGGCGCGTTTCGACGGCACCGCGCTCTATGAACACGAAGACCCGCGCAAGGGTGCGCATCAGGACTGGGGCACGTTGATTTTCAATTTCGGACGCCATGAGGTGAACAATTTTCTGGTCGCCAACGCCTTGTTTTGGTGCGACCGGTTCCACGTGGATGGCCTGCGCGTGGACGCCGTGGCCTCGATGCTTTACCTCGATTACTCCCGCAAGCAGGGCGAGTGGGTTCCGAATCAATTTGGCGGGCGCGAAAATATCGAGGCGATTGAGTTCCTGAAAAAATTCAATCACATCGCGCACACGGAATTTCCCGGGCTGATGACTATTGCCGAGGAATCCACCGCCTGGCCGCTGGTGACCCGGCCGCCGTATCTCGGCGGTCTCGGTTTTTCCTTCAAGTGGAACATGGGCTGGATGCACGACACGCTCAAATACTTCAGCCACGAGCCGGTCCACCGGAAGTATCATCAGGACGACCTCACGTTCGCGACGCTGTATCACCATCACGAAAATTTCATCCTGCCGCTGTCGCACGACGAGGTCGTTCACGGCAAGGGTTCGCTCATCGGCCGGATGCCCGGTGACGACTGGCAGAAATTCGCGAACCTCCGCGCGCTGCTCGCATATCAATGGCTGTTTCCCGGCAAAAAACTGCTGTTCATGGGTGGCGAATTCGGCCAGCGCGCCGAATGGAACGAAAATGGCCAGCTCGACTGGTGGCTCCTCGACGCCGGGCCGTTTCATCGTGGCCTGCAAAAATTTGTTGAAGATTTGAACAAACTGTACGCCGCCTCCCCGGGACTGTGGCAATCCGATTACGACCACGGCGGTTTTTATTGGATTGATTGCGCCGATCGCGACAACAGCGTGCTCTCCTTCATGCGCCAGACCGCCGATGGCGCGAATCAACGCGCCGTCATCTTGAATCTCACGCCGGTCCCGCGTCTGAATTATCGCATCGGCCTGCCGCGCCCGGGCCGATGGCGCGAGGTCCTGAACAGCGACGCGGCCATTTACGGCGGCAGCAATCAGGGAAACCTCGGCGGGGTCACCGCCGGAAGTGTTGCCTGCCACGGCCAGCTGCATTCCGCCGAATTTTGCCTGCCGCCGTTGAGTGTGCTTGCGTTCCAGCCTGAATGAAGTCGCGGAGCGGCGACCGCAGATAACCCACGGCTTCAACTGTGGGTTCGTTGGCCCAAATGGATAAAGCCCCGGCAGGGACGACAGAAAATCAGAGCGACAGCCGGACCACCCGCTCCTGAATCTGGCTGTTCCAGCGGTTGAAATAACCGAACAAACGGTAAAGCTCCTCCAGCTTCGTCAAAATGTTCCCGTGCGCATCGGCGGCGGCGGCGCTCCATTTTTCATCCAGTGACTTCAATTCGTCCGTCAACTTTTCGCGGCATGCATTCAGTTTTTTTTGCAGCAAATTCAGCCGTTCAATCCAGTCCTGCGCGCGTTCGAAGAGCTGGACTTGCAGCAACGGTGAAGTGGCCTTGCCCTTTTCAGCCAGGAAACCGTCCGCGTTCCGGCAGGTCGTCGCGACCTCGGCGAACAAATCAGCGAGGGCGGGGGGGATTTGTTGAACGTCGTTCGGTTTCGCACCGAGTTCCAGTTCGAGCAGATGTAACAGCCGCGATTTCGGCTCGGCCAGGCAATTATAAGCGGCGTTCAGCTCCGCGAAACGGCGATTGGCCTCGGCCCTTTCCAATTCGTCAGCGTTGTGGATGCGGTCGGGATGAATGCCCGCCGCCAGCGCGAGAAATTTTTTCTTCAGCGAATCGGGATCGAGCCACGGACGACGCGGCGCGCGGAGCAGGGCAAAATAATCGGTCATCGGTATGAATCAGAAATGAAACTCCCAACATTCAACATACAACGCTGAACATCCAATTAAAGCTTCCGTGATATGCCTTGGGCGTTGAACGTTGGATGTTGAATGTTTGATGTTTTTAAACTCAAGCGCTGAAGCTCTCGCCGCAGGAACACGTCGTGGCGGCGTTGGGATTCTTCACCTTGAACCCGCCATCCAGCGCGTCGAGGTAATCCAGTTCACTGCCGGTTACGTAAAGCGCGCTCTTCGGGTCCACCACCACGCGCACGCCGCCGGACTCGACGAGGATGTCGCGGTTCGCCGGCGCATCCTGCAAGTCCATCTTGTATTGCAACCCGGAACAGCCGCCGCCGATCACCGCCACGCGCAGGACGCCATGCGGCCGGCCTTGCTTGGCCAGCAGCGACGAAACCTTGCCCGCCGCGCTCGGTGTGAGTTTGACCAGCCGTTCGTCACCGACGCGAAAATTCGGCGCTGCGGTTTGTTTGCTGGCAATGTTGGCAATCATTCGACGTGCAACAAGTTAGCCGCGTTCGTTGTCAGCGTCAACGCGCCTTGCCGCTTAATCTTAATCGTCATCGTAATCTTAATCCCTCCGGCGATTATGATTAAGAGCAAGATTAAGATTAAGATGAAAACGCAAATCCGTGTTTGTCCGCGTATCGCGGCGCGGTCGCGCCGCGGCTTTACGCCGTGTCCATGCATGGTTTATTCTTTGCGAGTGAAATTAATTTCCTGGAACGTCAACGGCCTGCGCGCCGTGCTGCGGAAGAATTTTCTCAATTACCTCGACGTCGGGAAACCCGACGTGCTTTGCCTGCAGGAAACGAAATGCAGCCCCGACAACGTCGAACAGCTCTGGCCCGCGACCTACACGACTTACTGGAACGCGGCGCAAAAGAAAGGCTACTCCGGCACCGCAATTTTCTCCAAAGTGCGCCCGCTAAAAGTCACGCCCCACATCGGGATCGCCGAACACGACAACGAAGGCCGAGTGCTCACCGCCGAATTCGGCGATTTCTTTCTCGTGAACGTTTATGTGCCCAACTCCAAGCGCGAACTGGAGCGGCTTCCTTACCGGCAGGTTTGGGACGCCGACTTTTTGCGTTATCTGAAAAAGCTGGAGAAGAAAAAGCCCGTGATCTTCTGCGGCGACCTCAACGTGGCGCACACGGAGATTGACCTCGCGAACCCGAAGGCCAACATCCGCAACCACGGTTTTACCATCGAGGAGCGCAACGGCTTCGCGGCGTTCGTGGACGCCGGGTTCGTGGACACCTTTCGTGAATTTGAAAAGGGCGGCGGACATTACACCTGGTGGAGTCCGATGGGCGGTGCGCGCTCCCGGAACATCGGCTGGCGCATTGATTATTTTCTCATTTCAAAATCCCTGCGCCCGCGCCTCAAACGCGCGTTCATCGAACCTGATGTCATGGGCAGCGACCATTGTCCGGTGGGCATCGAGCTTGAATAGCCCGGGTGCAACTTGAGGGCGTGTTGCCCAAATCGAACAGGAGCGCGGACAGCCATGTCCGCGCATTGCGAACACCCTTGAAAACTCCAAAACCTTGGCAATTTGATCACGCGGACTCAGCGGTCCGCGCTCCGGGCTTTTGGGCAACACGCCCCTGACATTGCCACCGGAACGCCGGCTTCAACCGGCAGAGGCTCCCTTTCTATCATGCTGCCGCATGAACGCGGCGTTCATTTCCGAGGCCTTTGTCTGGGGTTGGCGGTGGTGCCTGGTTGCGCTTCCGCAGCCCGGCGTGGAAACACCGGAAATAACCTTGTTAAATCTTCGTGATGGCTTAAGCTTGGCAATAGCCTCATGAAAATACTTCTTGTCAGCCCTCGGACTCCTGACACGTTTTGGAGCTTCAAGCACGCCGTGCGTTTTGTTTCCCGGAAGGCGTCCATGGCGCCGCTGGGCTTGCTGACGGTGGCAGGAATGCTCCCGCCGGAGTGGGAACTCAAACTGGTGGATCTGAACGTGGAACGGCTCAAAGACGAAGACCTGCGCTGGGTGGATTACGTGATGATTGGAGCAATGATTGTGCAGAAGGATTCCGTGCGGGAAATCGTTGCCCGGTGCGCGGCGTTGAAAAAGACCGTCATCGCGGGCGGACCGCTATTCACCACCGGCCACGAATCTTTCCCGGAAATCCAGCACTTCGTTCTCGGGGAGGCCGAGGAGGTGATGCCACGGGTCGTGGAAGACATTCGGAGCGGCCGGTTGCAACCCGTTTATCAGGCCACGAACCGGCCGGACATCACCCGGACACCGGCGCCGCGCTGGGACCTCATCAAGTTCCGGCATTACGTGACGATGTCCGTGCAATTTTCCCGCGGCTGCCCGTTCGATTGCGAATTTTGCGACATCATCGTCATGAACGGGCGTGTGCCCCGCACGAAAACGCCGGCGCAATTGATTGCCGAGCTGGATGCGCTCTGCCGGCGCGGATGGAAGGACATGGTTTTCATCGTGGACGACAATTTCATTGGCAACAAAGGCCGGACGAAGACGCTGCTGCGCGCGTTGATCGAATGGCGGCAACGCACGCGGCCCGGCATCGGATTTCTCACCGAGGCGTCCATGAATCTGGCCGATGACCCGGAATTGTGCGCGCTGATGGTCGAGGCTGGTTTCAAAAAGGTTTTCGTGGGCATCGAAACGCCCTCGGTCGAGGCGTTGGAGGAATGTCATAAGCTCCAGAACCGGAACCGCGACCTCGTGGCCTCGGTGCAAACGTTGCAACGCGCGGGACTGGAAGTCATGGGCGGATTCATCGTGGGTTTCGACAGCGACAAGAGCGACATCTTCAAGCGGCAGTTTGAATTCATCCAGCGTTCCGGCGTGGCGACGGCGATGGTGGGACTGCTGAGCGCGCTGCCGCAGACGCGATTGTGGCAGCGGTTGAAACGCGAGGGACGGCTGGAAACCGAAAGCACCGGCAACAATTCCGATGCCACGCTGAACTTCAAACCGAAATTGAACCGCGAATTCCTGCAATCCGGCTACCGCGAACTGGTGAAGAAGCTTTACGAGCCACGGCACTACTACCAGCGCATCCGGACATTTCTCAAAAGCCATCGTCCGACCGGTCCGCGACTGCGCCTGTCCCGTGCCGATTTCATTGCGTTTCTAAAATCCTTCTGGGTGCTGGGCGTGTGGCACCGGGGACGCGTCGGTTATTGGCGGCTGTTCTGGGGCACGCTCATCCGGCGTCCGCGCCAGTTCCCCCAAGCCATCGAACTTGCGATCATCGGCTACCACTTCCGCCGCGTGGCCGCCTCGCTGCGAACGCCTTCCTCCGGCAAACGTTGACGCGTTCTGATGGGCCAGCAACCCAAATCGCAATGGGACTTTGGCGAACTGTTCCCGGCCGAAGCCGGACGGCGCGTCTTGTCGGTCAGCGAACTGACGGCGCAGGTCAAACGGTTGCTGGAGAAATCGGTCGGCTCGGTCTGGGTGACGGGCGAGGTCACCAATCTGCGCGCGCAATCTTCCGGTCACATCTATTTCACGCTCAAAGACGCCGGGGCGCAACTGAGTTGCGTGTTGTTCCGGGGCGAGGCGGTCATGAATCGCAGCGTGCTGCAGGATGGCCAGAAACTCCTGTTGCAAGGCGATGTGACGGTTTATGAGGCGCGCGGGCAATATCAGCTCATCGTGCGCGCCGTGGAGTTGCAGGGTGTCGGCGCGCTGCAAATCGCTTTCGAGAAACTCAAGCAGAAGCTCGCGGCGGAAGGGCTGTTCGCGTCAGAACGGAAACGGCCACTGCCGAAATATCCGCACCGCATCGGCCTGGTCACGTCACCCACCGGCGCGGCGATCCGCGACGTATTGCATGTCGTGCAACGGCGGAATCCGGGCCTGGAAATCATCCTGGCGCCCTGCCGCGTGCAGGGCGACGGTGCCGCGGATGAAATTGCGGCAGCCATCCGGTTGTTGAATGAATTTAATGTGGCTCAGGCCTCCGGCCTGAGAGGGAAAGATTCACAGGCTGGAAGCCTTTGCCACATTGATTTGATTCTCGTCACTCGTGGTGGTGGCAGCCTCGAAGATTTATGGGCATTCAACGAAGAGGTCGTGGCGCGGGCGATATTTGAATCAGCCGTTCCGGTTGTGTCGGCGGTCGGGCACGAAATTGATTTCACCATCAGCGATTTCGTGGCGGACGTGCGCGCGGCAACGCCGAGCGCAGCGGCGGAAATCATCACCGAAGGCATGTTTGCCAGCCGCAAGTTTGTGGCCGAAGTCCCGGAGTTGTTGCGGCGAAAAGTCCGGCAGCGGCTGGAGGGCGCGACGGAAGATTTTGAGCAGGTTCAGGGACGGCTGGCACGGCTGCATCCCCGTCGTCGTCTCCAAGAATCTTTGCAACGTCTGGATGACTTGCAATCCGGACTGTTGCGTTGCGCGAAGCAAGGCACGTGCGACCGCAAGGTGGCGTGGCGAAATCTGACCGACCGCCTGTTGCGCATTCGCCCGGCACAGTTGTTGAATCAGCGGCGCGAGTCATTGGTGACGAGCCAGCGACGCTTACGCGAGCTGATGCACGTTGGTTGGCGAAATGGGAAGGGCCGTTTTGAAACGCTGGAAGCGCGATTGCGTTTGCTGGGGCCGGAGCAGGTGTTGGCGCGTGGTTATTCCATCACGATGAACGCGGCAACGGGAAAAATCATCCGTCGTGCGAAGGACGTGAAACGTGGAGAAAATTTGCGGACACGCGTGAGCGAAGGCGAAATCATCAGCCGCGTTCAGGGAGATGAAACGGCGCGATAGAATCGTTGCGGCGACGCGGTGATGTTTGTATCCGTGAAAGTGAACGGCGCGGCGTTCGTGAACAGCGAAATCCAGTTGCTCGCCGCCAGATTGGTCGAGGTCTGGACGACGTAACTCGCGCCAACGCTGCCGCTGACGGTGAGGACGAACTGGCCGTTGGTGAACGCTGCCGATGTCAGCGCCGCTGGCGTGGCGACGATATAGGAGGTCCCCGATACGGTGACCATGTCAAAGCGCGTCGTGCCGCTGGGCGCATAAGTGCTGCCCGAATAGGCCGCGACATAGGCGGCGCTGCCGGAACCAGTCGCAGTACTCTGAAATTCGGCGACGATGCGGAAGACAAAATTCGAGTTGTTGCTCACACCCGGCATCGCCGACAAATCGTTTGTGAAGGCAAAGAAATTTGTCGCCAGCGGCAGGACCGCCGCCACCGGGAAATCAACGAAGCTCACGCCACTGTTGGTGGAAAATTGCAGCCGGAAATATTTCCCGCCGGTCTTGCTGGATTGCTGACTCCAACTCACGACGATGTTCTGAATGCCCGCCGTGCTGACGGCAAATTGAGTGCCCGCTGTCTTGTTATTTCCGCTTGCCGGATAAGTTGTCGTGTTCCACGCGCTGTTGTCGGTCGAACCGGCGGGGTCAAGCGTCGTGTCGCCGGTCGCGAAGCCCGATCCATTCGCGGTTACGCCGCCGACCATCGAAGTCGTGCCATTGCCGACGGATGGCGCGGTCGTGCCGGTGCCGGTGTTGTTGTCGGCGGGAACGCTGTTAAAATTCCATTGCGCGAAAACCATTGGGTTCGTGAACAGCACCGCGAGCGAGGCTGCCGAACTGGTCACGCTGCCGGCGATGTTGGTGATGACGACGGAATAATTTCCAGCGTTGGTGAGTTGTACATTGGCCAGCGTGATGGGATTGGTGGTCGCTCCGGCAATGTTTGTGCCGCCGAAGAACCATTGATAATTCAATGGCGGGGTGCCGGTGGCGCTGACGCTGAAGGTGGCGGTTTGTCCGGCGAGGACGGACTGGCTCTGTGGTTGCGTCGTGATGGCGGGTGGCGCGTTGGTCAGCAGCAGCACGGCGTTGGAACTGTTGATGCTGCCGAAAAGGTTCGTGACGATGACGGAATAATTTCCGCTGTTCGTGAGCTGCGCATTGCCAAGTACCAACTGGTTCGCTGAGGCACCGTCAATGTTCGTGCCGTTGAACTGCCATTTCCAGGCAAGCGTGCCGCTGCCGCTGGCCCCGACGGAGAACGTGATGGTTGTGCCAACTGCGTTCGTCTGGCTTTGCGGCTGCGTAACGATCGCCGGCGGGTTCGTGCCCGAATCGTTCCCCGCGGGAATCAAGAAATCCTTCATCACCGCCATGTGCTGGGCATTGGTGGAGTCGCTGAATTGCACCGGCGGGACATCGCTCAAAGGCGTATAAACGGTGGAATCAAAAACCAGTCCGTTCGGGAACGAGTGCGAAGGGAAGACAGTTGCGGTTTCAAAATTGGTCAGGGAAAAACTCGGGAGCACGTAATCGTGCGGATGATTGCGGTTCTGGCTGGTGTTGGAATTGCCGTTGTTGTCGGCGGGAACCGGATTGTCGCTCAAATAACTGTCGAAGGTCGTCATCGTGGTGGATTCCGTGCGGGTGTCCGTGTTGAAATCCCCGGCCACGACGATCCACGCGTTACTCGGGAAATTGGATTGAATCAGCGTTTTCAGATTCGCCGCCTCGCTCGACCGGGCGGTAGCTGAGCTGGTCAGCAGATGCACGCTGACGGCGTAAAGGTCGTTCGTGCCGGGCACGGCAATCTGTGCCCAGGCGAAGCCGCGGTTCGGCTGCGACTGCACGGTGTCCACCCACGAACCGGCGGCAAGAATCGGATAATGGCTGATGATGCCGTTGGGGATGTCGCCGCTGCCGGTGTAAGGTTCGCGGTAGTATACAAAATCCGTTCCGAAGGCAGTGTCCACCATCGAGCGGAAATCAGAGTCGGCGTTGTTGCTGTAATTGAACTCCTGGATGCAGACGATGTCCGGCTTGAGTCCTTGGAAAATGCGGATCGCGAAAGGTTGGTAGCTTTGCGTATTGCCGTTCAGGTTCGCTGCCATGACCCGGACGTTGACATTGCTTTGTGCGAGCGCCGAGGCTGAAAAGAAAACCGTGCCAAGAAGGAAAATTCTTCCGGCGCATCGCCCAACTTGTGACTTCCGCCGCATGCAACAATGACCCCGTATTTAGGCACACAGCGCTGCAAACGCAAGCCGGCATTTTTCTGGTGACTCCAAACTGGACGCCGCCGGTTTCTTGCTTTACCCTTTTTCCCGTGCCAAATCCATCAAAAGGCGTGGGTCACAATAATCCCGCCAAAAGTCTGCCGTTTGAAGAGGCCTTGAAAAAACTCGAAGGCATCGTCGAGGCAATGGAGACCGATGATTTGCCACTCGAGACGCTTCTGGCCAGATACGAGGAAGGCACGCGGTTGGTGAAAATCTGCCAGGAAAAACTGGCCGAGGCGGAGTTGAAGATTCAGCAGTTGGAAAAAAACACGGCGGGTGAACTGAAATTAAAACCGCTCGAAGGAATGACTAATGACTAAATCCTAATGACTAAAGAATGACGAATACAAAAATCCGAACGGGCCGGCCGCGCTGTTATTCGTCATTGGAGCTTGGTGATTCTTTCGTCATTATGGTTTAGACATTCGGATTTAAAAGCTATGAGCCGATATCTCGACATGATAGCCGAACCGGCGCACGTCAAAAATCTGACCGCGTCGCAACTCCTGCAGCTCGCCGATGAAATTCGGTATGAACTCATCACCGTGCTGGCTCATAACGGCGGCCATCTTGGCCCCAATCTCGGCGTGGTGGAATTGACCATCGCGTTGCACCGCGTATTCAACACGCCCCGGGACAAATTTGTCTGGGACGTGAGCCATCAGGCCTACGTCCACAAACTGCTGACCGGGCGCAAGGATCGTTTTAACACCATCCGCACCACCGGCGGTTTGAACGGTTTCGCGCTGCGCACGGAAAGCCCGCACGATTGCTATGGCGCCGGGCACGCGGGCACGGCGCTTTCGGCGGCGCTCGGAATGGCGGCGGCGCGCGACAAGCGCGGCACGGACGAACACGTCGTCTGTATTTTCGGCGACGCGGCGTTGACGAACGGCGTTTCATTTGAAGCGCTCAACAACATCGCGCACACGACGAAACGGTTCATCGGTATCTTGAACGACAACGAGTGGAGCATAGCCAAAAACGTTGGCGCGATTTCCAATTACCTCAACAAACTCATTACCAACCCCCGTTACAACAAGCTCGCGCGCGATTTTCAGAATTTTGTGCGCCGCCTGCCCAAAGGCGATCTGGCGCTGAAACTCGCACACAAGGCCGAGGGGGGTGTCAAGGGCGCTATCACCGACGTCGCCCTGCGACAAACCGGCAGCCTGGTGGATGCGGATGGCCGCGGTGGCTATGGCAGCCCGATTATTTTCGAGGAAATGGGGCTGCGTTATCTCGGCCCGATTGACGGACACGATTTGCCGTTGCTCATCAGCACACTTGAATTCGCCAAGACGTGCGATCAGCCCATTGTGATTCATCTGCTCACCCAAAAAGGCAAAGGCTTCGATGCCGCGCTGAAATCACCGGAAAAATTCCATGGCACCGGGCCATACGATGTGAGAACCGGAGATTCGCTGCCGGCCAAGCCCGGCGTGCCGCCGAATTACCAGGACGTAATGGGGCAGGCGATGGTGAAACTTTGCCAGAAGGACAACACGCTCGTCGGCATCACCGCCGCCATGCCCAGCGGCACCGGCTTGAAATACCTCGAAAAGGCCATGCCGGACCGTTACTACGACGTGGGCATCGCCGAGGAACACGCGGTCATTTTCGCCGCCGGCATGGCGACGATGGGTTTCCATCCCGTCTGTGCGATTTATTCCACGTTCCTGCAACGTGCCTACGATTGCATTCACCACGATGTTTGCCTGCAGGATTTGCCGGTGATTTTCTGCATGGACCGCGCCGGGCTTTCCGCCAATGACGGCCCGACGCATCATGGTCTGTTTGACATCGCGTATCTGCGCTGCCTGCCGAATGTCATCGCCATGGCACCGAAGGACGAGGACGAACTGGTGGACATGATGTTCACCGCGACGCACCAGCGGCATCCGACCTTCATCCGCTACCCGCGTGGCGCGGCGGAGGGCGTGCCCATCAAGGAACAGCCCAAGCTGCTTGAAGTCGGCAAGGCCGAAGTCATTCAGAATTTTTCCAGCAATGTCCCAACGCGGCACAAGGTCGTGTTATTCGGCCTCGGTCCGATGAACACCCTGGCGCGCAAGGCGGCCGGGCAACTGGCGGCGGAAGGGTTCGATTGTGCCGTCATCAACCCGCGCTTCACCAAGCCGCTGGACGCGGGCACGCACGAATTTTTCGGCAAGGCAGCCGACGTGGTCGTGACAATGGAAGACCACGCGCTCATGGGTGGCTACGGCTCGGCGGTGTTGGAGCTGTTCAGTGAAAAAGGGGTGACGACGCCCGTCGTGCGCATTGGCTGGCCCGACCAATTCATCGAGCACGCCTCCACACAGGACGAACTGCGCCGCAAATATGGCCTGACGGTTGAAAACACCGTGGCCAAAGTGAAGGCGCAGTTTGGAGAAACTGCCGCAGTGGCAACAAAGTTGATTGAGGTAGCATAGCTGCTTTCAACAGAAAGCCGCAAATATCAACGGTGATTTTGCCTGCCGTCGTAATGGGTTCAAAAATGTCAGGGACCAGCGTTTCTTTCCTTGATTTTTCTCGCATTCGGCCTTTTCCTCTCAGCCGCGAAAGATTTGAAAATCGTAAATCGTAAATCGTAAATCCAAAATCCGACCATGGCTTACAAAGACGTGAAACCGCCCGCGGGCGGAAAAATTTCGATCCAAAACGGCAAGCTCAACGTGCCGGACCATCCCATCCTGCCGTTCATTCGCGGCGACGGCACCGGGCCGGATATCTGGGCCGCCAGCGTGCGCGTGTTCGACGCCGCGGTGCACAAGGCCTACGGCGGCAAACGGAAGATTTCCTGGTTCGAGGTGTTCGCCGGCGAGGCGGCCAAGAACAAATTCGACAATTGGCTGCCAGACGACACGGTCGAGGCGTTCAAGGAATATCTGGTCGGCATCAAAGGCCCGCTTACCACACCCGTTGGCGGCGGTATTCGCTCGCTCAACGTCGCACTGCGCCAGATGCTCGATCTCTACGTCTGCCTGCGCCCCGTGCAGTATTTTCAAGGCGTTCCGTCGCCCGTGAAACATCCGGAAAAGGTCAACATGGTCATCTTCCGGGAAAACACCGAGGACATTTACGCCGGCATCGAATACGCCGGCGGCACGCCGGAGAGCCAGAAGATTCTGGATTTTCTGGCCCAGAATTTTCCCAAGGACTTCAAGAAAATCCGCTTTGGAACAAAAGAGGCGACTGAGGAATACCTCAAACTGGTCGCTCCACATCGCCCCGCTGGTGTGTTTGTCGGCATCGGTTTTAAGCCCGTCAGTCACCTGGGGACGATACGGTTGATTCATGCTGCCATCCTCTACGCCATCGCGAACAAACGCAAAAGCGTTACGATTGTTCACAAGGGCAACATCATGAAATTCACCGAAGGCGCGTTTCGCGACTGGTGCTATGCAGTCGCCAAAGAGCGTTACGGCGCGGTGGAAATGGACGGCGGCCCGTGGTGCAAAATTCCCGATGGCAAACCCGGCGCCGGCCTCGTCATCAAGGACGCCATCGCCGACATCACGCTGCAGCAGGTGCTCACGCGCCCGACGGACTTCGACGTAATTGCCACGTTGAACTTGAATGGCGATTACTTGAGCGACGCACTGGCGGCGCAGGTGGGCGGCATCGGCATCGCGCCCGGCGGCAACATCAATTACATCTCCGGCCACGCGATTTTCGAGGCCACGCACGGCACTGCTCCTAAGTATGCAAACAAGGACGTGGTGAATCCCGGCTCGGTTGTGTTGAGCGGCGAAATGATGTTCCGTTACCTCGGCTGGAACGAAGCAGCTGACTTAATCATGAAGGGACTAAACGGTGCCATCGGCTCGAAGAAAGTCACCTACGACTTCGCGCGCCAGATGGAAGGCGCGACGGAGATTAAATGTTCGCAATTTGGCGACAACATCATTGTGCACATGTGAGGGAATTGAAAGTGGTGATTCGGGAAATCCCGATCACAACCCTTCATTTCCGGTTATTGCCTCGTTTCCTTATTGCGATGATATGCGGATGAAACCTTGCTTGGAGCCATTAAACACGGAGATGGGAAGCGGGATGGTTTTCAGGCTGCCATTGCCGGTGATGTTGGAATAGGTGAGCCAGTTGCCGAGGACGAGGTTGGTGCGGTATTGCACGCTGTTTGTGACGCCGGCTTGCGAGAGGAAGGAGAACTGGAAATTTGTGCCGGTGTACTGGGCGTTGGTCAGCTGGGTTGGGTTCGGGCCAACGAAAAAGAGTGAAAACGCCTCGGAACTCAGAGTGACGGCCGTTGACCAGGTTCTGACCGGGTTGGAGGAAGCATCCACCGGCGTGGTAAAGGTGACGCCGGGGAAATTGTTGGAGACATAATTCAGATCAAAGAACTGGCTTCCATTGCTCAACGTCGGGGCGGAAGCCCAGTTGGTGGCATTGAGCGGCAGGCTCAACAGTTCCACCACGCCGGCGAGATCCAGGGACAACGACGAAAAATTGGTCGGGCCATTCCAGTAAAACGGCACGTTGGCGGGGACGTCAACCGCTCCGTTGGTCGGCGAAAGAATCCTGACGGCCCGGAGCAGATTGGTGTCCAAACCGCTGCTGGAAACCTGGAACGAATAGACTTGTTGTGTCGGGCTGCCTTGATTGATGTAAATCTTCCATAGCCCGTTGGTGAATTCGTTGAGGACATCGCCCAATGAGTTGAGAATCGCGCCGCTGCCGCTGCCGCCGCCAGGATATTGCTCGGTGGAAAAGTAGTCGTTGGGCGAGTGCACGCTGTTCGTGGTGGTGGGCGCAGGACTGACGGAGTTGAACGACACCGAAGCGCCATAAATTTCGCCCAAATTCGGATCCTGCGACCGGATAAAACTAAATTGAAGATTCACGTCCACCGGATACGGGGTGCTGGAGGAGCTGGTGAGCGTCGCGCCGGGGTTATCATAAAGGAAGGATACTTCATTGGCACTCAATACGCGGCTGTAGATTTGGATGTCGTCGAGCAATCCTTGATAGCCGTTGTAACCGGTGTAACTGGGGCTTGAAGGATCGGGATTACTTGCATCCGCAATGGCTCCAATGGTCAGCAGTTGGGGATCGTCCAGCAAAGCCGTGGTATCGAAATCAGAAGTGTCCAGTACGCCATCAATGTAGATGTCTTTCTCTCCGGTGGTCTGATTTCGATCAACCACCACGTGGTGCCAATTTCCGTCGTTAACGGTTGCGGAGGAGTTGATCGTGTCATCGTAGCCATATTGGGTGTTTCCGGTATTGAAGGCCACTTGGCCGCCGGTCAAAGCCACGGGGACGAGATCGTTGGCAATGCCAGGGATGTCGGCTGAAATAATTCCAGCGCCGTTGTAAGCGAAATCACCGGGATAGTCATAATTCTGGGTGGTGTTGACCCAGAGCGAAATTGTGAAGCTGCTGGCGAGAGTGGATAACAGGTTGGATGGAGCCGTCAAAAAGCTGCCGCCGTCAAAAGAAACCGATCCAGCCCCGGCGACGGCATCTGTGCTTATAGCGGGTCCGGCGCCGCCGAAATTGCCGGCCAGAACGATGTTATTGCCGTTGCCGGAAACGTCCGGCGCCACGACGTTGCCTTCATCGAAATCATAATGCGCGACGATGCCATTGGCAGCGTTCCCTGCCAGATTAGGAATGGTCGTGCCGGGGTTGGTGTAAATCTCGCCTACCTCGGTTGCTGACAGCACACCCGAATAAATTTGCAAGTCATCCAGCAGGCCCTTGTAGCTGGAAAAGTTGGTGCCAGTGTCATCAATGTAATAGTCCCAGCCGCCGATGGTCAGGTTGTAATTGTTTCCGTTGAGCGGATCGGTAGTGCCGATCTCGGAAGTTTCAAAGTTGCCGTCCACGTAAATTCTCATTTCGCCGGTGCCCTGGTCGCGGGTGACCGTGATCAAGTGGTAGTTGCCGTCATTGACGCTGCTGGTCGAGTGCAGCGTGGTGAAATTACCGAGGTGGTCCCGGGTGGTGAAAGCGGCTTTGCTGCCGGTGATGGACAGTGGAATCGTGTCGTTGGTATTGCCGTGGTCGTTGTAGGCCCAGAATATGACCGCGCCAAAAAAGGCGTTGTTGTAGTCAGCACCGTTTGTCACGGTGGTTTTTACCCAGGCTGAAAAGGTGAAACTGCCGGCCAGCACCGCATTCAGATTGGTCAGGGCCTGACCGTTGGCGTTGAGGTCGCTGGTTCCAAAAAACTGGACGGCGCCACCACCCGCTTCCGCATCCGTGTCGAACTGATACACCGGCCCCCACCAAGTAGGGCCGGACATGTCATTGCCGTTGCCCGAACTGTCCTGGCCCAGGTTGCCGCTGTTGTCAAAGGCGTAGTGGGCAATGTTCGTGTGTCCGCCGCTTGAAGTGCTGATAACGGGCAAGCCGACAATGAATTGGGAGTTATAATAAGTTTCGAGCGTGGCGGTGGAAACCCAGCCGCTGAGTGGTTGAACGAAATTGTTTGTTGGAATATTGGCAACAATCAGCGCGGTCACATTGCTCTGGTAATCCGCACTGAAATTGTTGGTGCCATTCGGGATCACCACGGGACAAGGCCAGTTGGTCTGTCCGGGTGGCAGGCTGGCCGAGGCCTCGCCGTAGTTGTTGCCGCTGGTATCGATGAAATTTTCATTCACATTAAGCGTACCCAGCCAGTTTGTCGGGCCCTGCCAGGTAAAAGTCGGTGTATTGGTGATAAAAACCGCTCCATTGGTGGGGAAGGTGACAATCACCGGGGCAAACATATTGCTCGTGACACCCGTCACGCTGACTGTGAAGGAATATTGATTGGTCGAAGTATTGTTGGTGATCAGCAAGCTCCAGTTGCCGTTGGTGAGTTCTTGGAAAAGGGATCCCAAGGTGCCAAAGTAACCACTGCCGGCCTGCGGGAAAGTGGAGCCGGCGTCCAGCTCGCCGTGAATGTTTCCAGGCAGGGACGAAACAAAATAGGTATTGGATGGGTTATTCGACGTGACGGTGTTGGTGCTCAACAGCGGAAAAGCAAAATATCCATTGTTGTCGTGGTATAGATGCATATTGACCGACAGTCCGGCACGGACGGCCGGTGCAAACAACAGGCACGCGGCGAGGATTAGAAGTCCGAAGCCGGACAGACGGGTTGAAATGGCATGAATTGCGGTTTTCATAGTGTTGTCGTTTCGGGTTGGAGTCCCTTCAGTTGGGCAAATACTGACAATTTAATGTTTTGCAGCAGAGGTTTACTTGTATTCTGATACCGGAATCAAAACCTTGGCGCGCTTTATACATTTACCGTATCTATAAATCAAGCAAATAATGCGGTTTTTATCGTTCACGAACTCATATTCTCCATAAGTAAGGCATTGTAAATAAACTGCGTAAAAAACGCTTTTAGGGATTATACTACGCACTCGATGGCGAATAGTCATCTTTCCTTCCTTTTGCTCCATCGCTCGTTAAATTCCTGCAAGCCGGCAGGTCACTGAGGTTGCAAGCAGCAAGGCCGCGAGCGCCGGGTTGCCGGATTTTTTGAAAAGGCGATTGCGCTTCGCATCCAGCTTTCAAATGGAAATGTGGAAATAGAGGATCAAACCCGCGATCAGGCCAAAACCGGCCGCAAAGTTTGCGAGCACAAGCAGTTTGTGATGTTTCCAGATTTCGCCCAGCACCGCGTGGATGGCGAGATACAAAAATCCGCCGGCAGCGTTCGCCAGCATCAGCGCCAGCGTCAGTTTCAGTGCGTGTTGTGGAACATTTTGCAAAACAAACCAACCGAGCAACCCGCCGAAGATGGTCGTGGATTCCACCAGCGCGACAAACCACAACATTTTTTTGCGCGGATATCCGCCGCCGAGCAGCAATGCGCCCAGCGCCAACCCTTCGGGGAATTTATGCACACAAATGGCGAAAAGAATGGAAAGTTTTATCGGCTCGCTTTCTTCGAGTCCTGCTGCCAGCGCCAGCCCGTCCACGGTGCAATGAATCCCCAGCGCAATCATCATCGCCGTGGCGAATTCGGCCAGCCGGTGCGTCGTGGCTTCGTCGAAATGGCTCGCCGCGCATGCCGGACAAATGTGAAAAACATATCTGGTGATAACCGCGAAAAGAAAATAGCCCGAAGCCGCCACCGGCAAAAACCACCAGCGCAGGTCTTCCCAACATTCCGGGGCAATGCCGCAAAGCGAGACCCCGAGCAGCGTTCCGGCGCCGAGGCTGATGAAGGCGCAAAGTTGTTTGTGCGTCCGGGCCAGCAAGCCGCTGAACGCGCCGCCGGCCATCGCAATGGCAAACGCCGCGAAAATCTGGTGCAAAATGGGCGAAGCGGTCATGTTTTTAATTGCAAATCATTCGCAATTTACTGAAAGCCGGCGAAATCGCAAGTCTAATTTTGGAAGGCATCAAGGCAGGACCGACTCTCCGAACCAGCCGTTGGGGCGCACTGCGGAGAGCGCGCCCTACCTGCCGCAGCAGTGCTTGTATTTCTTGCCGCTGCCGCAGGGGCAGGGATCGTTGCGGCCAACCTTCGGGCCGGTGCGGACGGGCTTGGCTTTTTCCGCGGTCGCCGCCGCCGCCGCTTCGCTGACGACGTCGCTGGGTTTGCCCTGCGCGGCCCCGCCGGAACTGGCGGTGGGTGTGCCGCCGCCAAAGGCGCTGGTGGATTGATGCAGCGTTTGTTGCGGGACATTGCGCAGAAAATTCTCGAAGGCCATCATGGATGACGCACTGCGGAAGACGTTGTGGCAAATCTCGGTCTTCACGTTGACCATCAGTTCGTCGAAGATTTTATAGGCCTCAGCCTTGTATTCGATGAGCGGGTCGCGCTGGCCGTAACCGCGCAGGCCGATGCTGTAGCGCAGGCTGTCCATTTCGTAAAGGTGCTCCTGCCACAGTTTGTCTATCGCGGTCAAAATCGTGTAGCGCTCGACAGTCGCGAGTTTTTCGGGATCCTCGAAGCTGATTTTCAATTCATACGCCTTGCGGATGCTCTCACTGATGAAATTACATACGGCGAATTGCGCCGGGCTGAGGCCGTCGAAAACCGAACCGGACACCGGCTGTTCCTTGCCGGACTCGGCGGCTTTGGCAATTTCCGCTTCGGGCATGCCCAGCGGAAAATTCAAATTCACCCAGTCGGCCAACTGGCGGATTTTCCATTCGTTCGCGTCGAAATCGGCGGTGGTAAATTCCTCCACTTTCAGGATGACGACCTCCTCGATGATGTCCATGAGGCGGTCGCGGACGTCTTTGCCGTGGATGATTTCGTTGCGGAAGCCGTAAATGACTTCGCGCTGCTTGTTCATCACGTCGTCGTATTCGAGCGTGCGTTTGCGGATTTGGAAGTTGTGCTGTTCGACGCGCTTTTGCGCCTGTTGGATGGAACGGTTCAGCAGCGGATGGGTCAATTCCTGGCCTTCCTCAAGGCCCATCTTCTCCATGTATTTCACAATGCGGTCCGAACCAAACAAGCGCATCAAATCGTCTTCGAGCGAGATGAAAAAGTGCGATGAACCGGGGTCGCCCTGGCGCGCGCAGCGTCCGCGCAACTGCCGGTCAATGCGCCGCGCCTCGTGACGTTCGGTGCCGAGCACGTGCAGGCCGCCGACGACCTTGCTTTGCGGCGTAAGATTAAAAGTGCCGACCGCCGGACTGTCCGAATCAATCTCGCGAATCTCTCCGGTCGTCGCCTCGGTCAACGTGTATCGCAGACCGCTGCCCTCCGGATGCGGACCATTTTCGACGTTCCAGACCACGCCGGGGCCGAGTTTGATGTCCGTGCCGCGACCGGCCATGTTCGTGGCAATGGTGATGGCTCCGCGCTGGCCGGCGCGCGAAACAATTTCGGCCTCCTGCTGGTGGTATTTCGCGTTGAGGACGGAGTGAATCAGGCCTTCGCGTTTCAGCATCCGCGAGAGCATTTCACTGGTTTCGACGCTGATGGTGCCTACCAGCACGGGACGGCCCTGCACGTGCAGTTCCTTGATTTCTTTGACGACAGCAGTGAACTTTTCGCGCTTGGTTTTATAGACCGAATCATGCCCGTCTTTGCGCGCCACGGGCCGGTTCGTCGGGATGACCAGCACCCCCAGTTTGTAGATGTCGAAAAATTCGGAGGCTTCGGTTTCCGCCGTGCCGGTCATGCCTGCGAGCTTTTGATAAAGACGGAAATAATTTTGAATCGTGATGGTGGCGAGCGTCTGCGTTTCGCGCTCGATCTCGACGCCTTCCTTGGCTTCGACGGCCTGGTGCAAGCCGTCGCTCCAACGGCGCCCCGGCATGAGCCGGCCCGTGTGCTGGTCCACAATGATGACTTTGTTGTCTTGAATGACGTATTCCACGTCGAGCTGGTAAAGGCTGTAAGCCTTGAGCAATGTCGAGATGGCGTGAATCTTTTGCGCCTTGGCCTCGAAATCCGCCTGCACCTTGGTTTTCAACTCCATGCGTTTGCGTGCGTCGGTCTCGGGGCCTACGTCAATGTCGTGCAACAGCGTCGTCAAGTCCGGCAACACGAAAGCGTCCGGATCTTTCGGGCTGATGGAGTTGCGTCCTTTTTCCGTGAGGTCGGCCTCGTGGCTTTTCTCGTCAATGGCAAAAAGCAATTCCTCTTTTTCACGGTAAAGGTCCACCTTCTTCTGGTCCTTGTGCAACTCCAGTTCAGCCTGATTCATCATCCGGGCATTTTCTGGATTCTCCAAAAGTTTCGCCAAACCTTCCGAACGCGGCTGTCCCGTTTTGACACGGAACAGCAGCAGGCCGGCTTCGTGTTCGAGCGCGGCGGCGTTTTCAACATTTGAACCGTCGGTGGGATTCAATTTTTTGATCAACGCCTCGGCCTCGGAGAGGAATCGGTTGCACAGACGCTCCTGCGCGCGCACAAGCGATTCGACCGGCGGCTTCCACTGCGCGTATTGCTCGTCAAAGGTGTGCAGTGACGGGCCGCTGATGATGAGCGGGGTGCGCGCCTCATCGATGAGGATCGAGTCTACTTCGTCCACGATGGCGAAGTAATGGCCTCGCTGAACTTGTTCCTCCTTGCGTGCAGCCATGCCGTTGTCGCGGAGATAATCGAATCCGAACTCGGCATTGGTGCCGTAGGTGATGTCGCAGTTGTATTGTTCACGGCGGACGTGCGGCGGCTGGTCGTGCAAAATGCAGCCGACGGTCAGGCCGAGAAATTTGTAGATCGCGCCCATCCATTCCGAGTCGCGCGCGGCGAGGTAATCGTTGACCGTCACGAGGTGCGCTCCGCGGCCGGCAAGCGCGTTGAGATAAACCGGCATGGTCGCCACGAGGGTTTTGCCTTCGCCGGTCGCCATTTCCGCAATGAAACCGCGATGCAACCCGACGCCGCCGATCAGCTGCACGTCGAACGGAATCATTTCCCATTTGATCGGGTGGTCGCGGACGATGATTTCCTGTCCGCACAGGCGGCGGCAGGCGTTTTTCACCACGGCGAACGCTTCGGGCAAAATTTCGGCGAGGAGTTGCTGTTCGATTTCAAACGCCTTGCGTCGCTGGGTTTTGCCCTCGTCACCGCGGGCCTCGGCCATCAGTTCATCGTAACCGTGCTGTTTGCGGCCTTCTTCGATCCGCGCCTTGAACTCGATGGTTTTCTGCCGCAGTTCGTCGTCAGAAAGCTTTTGCAGACCGGCCTCGATCTCATTAATCTGGTGAACGAGGGGCCAGAGTTTTCTCACTTCGCGGTCATTCTTCGACCCAAAAATCCATTTCAAAAAATTCACGGTAAACCCAAATAGTCAGTTGAAAATAGAACCAACACGCTACGCAATGAAACGTGCAGCGTCAAAGCGAATCGCCGTGAGTTTCGTTCGTTGGAGAGAAAAGCCGCTATCAGGCCTTGGGGGCTATGGCGGCGGGGAGTTTTGCCTGGGTGTCAGGTTTTGGGCCGGCGGTGCGGCTTCGCGAATGAGCGAGGCGGCGCGTCTGGCCGATTCGTAGATCATGCGCAACTGCGACTGGAGCGCCGGATCCTCCCCGTGCTTGAGCAGCAATCGGTCGGCATAGCCCTGAATAATGGTAAGAATGTTGTTGAGTTCATGCCTGACCGTTGGCGGCATTTGCCGGGCCGAGTCGAGTTTCCAGGCGGTTTCATGAAACCTGCCGGCTCCGCTTTGTTCCAGCGACGCCATTTTTTTGTAGATGAACTCGGATGACGACATTGACATACCGCCAGCAATTCGCGGGCCAACTTGTTTCGAGGGGGAACATTAGAATTTTTGAACCATTTTTCCGCCCGGCATTCTCAAATTGTCATCGCCCAGGGCGGCCTGCTTTGAAGCGGGACAGTGCGGATGACGAGTGACGAGTGACATGCTACGTTCATTTCCGATAGTGCCCTGATTCGGTGGCGGCGGTGCCGCCGCACCGCCGTGCGCCGCAGCAGCGGCGCATCCACCAACATCAAATCAGGACCGTAAGCCATTTCCGCGCCACTTGTCACTTGTCACTGGCCGCCGGTCACGCGACACTCGTTGCGGAAATGAACGCCGCGCTTGAATCGTTGGGTCTCATCGCCGGCAACCGCTCGCTGCCGCTGGAGTTCGCGCGGCAGGCACGCACCGCCGGCGTCAAACGGCTCATCGCCGTCGCGTTCGAAAATGAAACCGATCCCGCGCTCACCCCGCTCGTGGACGAAATCGTCTGGCTCAAGGTCGGCCAGCTTTCCAAAATGATTTCGGCGTTCACCGACCGTGGCATCAGACGATGCGTCATGGTTGGCCAGATTGCGCCGAAAAACCTTTTCGACCTCCGGCCGGATTTGCGGGCGATGGGACTATGGCTCCGGCTCCCGGAAAAAAACGCCCACACGATTTTCGGCGCGATTGCCGAAGAGTTGAAAAAAGACGGTGTGGAATTGATTGACGCCACGCCGTGGCTCAAGCCGCTCATGCCCGCTGCGGGATTTCATCTTGGCCCCCCATTGTCCGACGGGCAACGCGCGGACGTGGAGTTTGGTTTTCGCATTGCGAAGGAAGTTTCGCGTCTGGAAATCGGCCAGACCGTCGTCGTGAAAAACGGCACCGTGCTGGCAGTGGAAGGATTTGAGGGGACGGACAAGTGCCTTGCGCGCGGCGGCGAACTCGCCGGCAAGGATGGCGGGGTGGTCGCCGTCAAAGTGGCCAAATTGGACCACGACATGCGGTTCGACATTCCCTGCATAGGCGCCAGCACGATAGAGGCTTGCGCTGCCGCCAAAATTTCGGTGCTCGCCCTGGAGGCCGGCCGGACTCTGTTGCTCGAACGGAAAGCTTGCGAAGCACTGGCTCAAAAAAATAAACTGGCACTCGTTGTCGTTGAATGAAGTCCAACTTCCAATTTAAATGCTGAAATCGTACGAACTTTTTGGTTTTATGTCGCCGGCTCTGGCGAATGATATTCTCGCCTTCGCCCACGAATCGGACAAGCCGGCTTACAAGGCCACGCTCGCCGCCGTCGCCCAGGCGCGCCACGTCCGCCCGGTCTTTCTCGAACGTCAGCCGCGTTCACAACGCCATATCGCGATGGTGGCAACGCTCGCGCGGCCCGCGTTGGATGCGGTCGCAGGAGGACTCATCCGTGCCTGGCTCTTGAAACAGCAGAAGGCAATGCTCGTCGATTTTCTGGATGCGCTCGGCATCAAACACGAAGACGGTGTCATCGAGAATTTGCCCGCGGAGATGGACGACACGAAGTTGAAATCGGCTGTGGCCACCCTGCTCGCCAAACATCCACAGGAAGTGGTCACCGTTTACCTCAATGCCTTTAACGAGATGAATGAGGCAAACTGGACGAATTTAAAGACAATGCTCGAAAGCGACTCGCGGCTGCAGTTGGGAACAACCAAGGCATAGAACCCGTTTTTCGACTGTCAACCCCGCTACAGCTTGACCGGAGCAATCATTCCTTCAGTGTCCAAAATGGGTTCAGAACCTGAGGTCAACCCGGCATTATTTGCCCGTTTCTTTCGATAGTTCAATTGGCCTTGTTTATGCTGTGAAGAAGTCCCACTCCGGGGAAAAGCGTGTATGGAGTGGCGAATATGAACGGAACCGAAAAGAAAATTCTTTTTGTAGAAGACGATCCTGTCGTACTGACGCTGTACCGGAACCGGTTGCAGCGCGAGGGATTTGAAGTCTTGTTCGCTGAAGACGGGGAGGTCGCGCTCGACGTTCTTTCACGGGTGCGCCCCGACCTGGTCGTGTTGGATTTGATGTTGCCCAAGGTCAACGGCGTGGACGTGCTCAAGCATATCCGTGCCGATGATCGTTTGAAAGCAACGCCGGTGCTGATCCTTTCCAATGCCTACATGACCGAGTTGGCGCAAAAAGCCCTGCAGTCCGGCGCCAACAAAGGCATGTTGAAAACCGAATGCACGCCGGCCAAGCTCGTTGAAGCCATACGGGACATGCTCGGATATGACCCTGCGTTTGGCCTTGTCGCCGGTAAATCGGGCAAGAGCCAGGCCGAAGCGTTCGTTGCCGCCGCTGCCGCTGCGCACGCGGATGAAATGACGCTTAAAGCAACGCGCGAAGAATTTATCAAGGATGCGCCGGTCGAGGTTGCCAAGATCCGCGATCATTGCCTGGCTTATATCAAGTCGGCCGCCATGCCCACGGGTCTGCAACAGCTCAACAATCTGTATCAGCGGGTGCATTTTTTTACCGCCCGCGCCGGGCTGGCCGGCTGCGCCAAGAGCGCCCTTCTGGCCAGCGCCCTTGAGGCCTTGCTCTTTGAAGTTGTGTTCAAACCGGCGAGTGGTACGGCTTCCGTGTTGCAAACGATTGCCCAGGCCGTGGACTGTCTGGGACGTCTGTTCCAGAATGGCGACACCGGAACTGCCGGATTGAATCTCAAGGCGAAGATATTGATCGTGGACGACGACGCCGTTTGTAATTATACCATGGTAGCGGCCCTCAAACGCGCGCATTTCGAACCGGTCAGCGTCGAAGATCCCACTGTGGCCGTGCAAATGGCGCAAGCCACCCAGTACGACATCGTGTTGTTGGATATCAACATGCCGGGCATGAACGGCTTCGAAGTGTGTGAAACGCTGCGCCGCCTGCCTCAATACAAGGAGACACCGGTCGTATTCATCACCGGCAATGGCGATTTCCAAAACCGCGCGCAGAGCATCCTGAGCGGTGGCAACGACCTTATCACCAAACCGTCTTCTCCCTTGGAACTGGTTCTTAAGACGACCATGCATTTGCTGCAGCCGCAAGGCCGGCGACCGGAATCAGCTGTTGGAGCAATGGCGCAACGTTTGGACGCACCACCGGCCGCATTGCAATCCGCGCCGCCGGTGCAAAACGGCCAGTCTCAAAACGGTTCGCCCCAGAACGGCAAGTCTCAGATCGCTCCGCCTCCGATCGCTGCGGCAAAACCGGCACCACCGCCGATTTTAACCGCCACCAACGGCACCAAAGACATGCCGCCTGCTCCTGTAGAAACAATCAAATTGTCCCAGCCCGAGGATCATGTCGAACTGCCCCAGCCCGAGGGGCAAATTGAATTGGTCCGGCCGGAGATTAACAACGGATCGGCCCAGCCTGTGCCGCCTGAAAATAAGGACGTATCGACCTCACCGGAGGTTCGCAATGATGCACCACCATCCAGCCAGCCTATACCATTGGCAAAACAAATGGCCATGCAACGAAATTCCCTGCCGAAAGAAAAAAACCTGAATTTGAATATGGAAACGAAAAACAAACCAGCCTTCGACGAGGTCGCCCAAGGAGTGGCGCGCATCATCTTCGGAGACGAGAACATCACGGAAATGAACGTGCGGCTGACGCGCATTGCCCTGGAACGTTACAACGTTCCGGAGATGCAAGGTTCCGAGGAGATCGCCCAGGGAGTGGCGCGCATTATCTTCGGAGACCAAAACATCACGGAAATGAACGTGCGGTTGACACGCATTGCCTTGGAGCGTTACAAAGTCTCTGAGATTCTCGGTCGCCCCGCTGATGCGAACGGCTCACTTGACCAGGTTCCTCGTATGGCTTCGGTCTCCCTGTAAAGGAAAGTCCGCAGGGTGATCGGGGACCCGGTTGCACGGGCAGACATTCTTGTCTGCCCGATGACTTCTTTGTCAGTCGGGGTTCTTTGGCATTGGTGGCTTCTCCTGTCACACCATTCTCGTGATGACCGGCAATGTGCCGCATTATTTGCGCGAGCTGCACAACGACACGATGCTTGGGTGAGAATGGCAGAAGTGAGCCAGTGATTGCCAAAAAACTGCTGGTACAAGGGGGTGGGCTTTTGTATCATGTTTTCTTCAATTTTTACGAATACAACAAATGGAACCAAAAGCTGATATCGCGCTCATTGGCTTGGCTGTCATGGGCCAGAATTTGATTTTGAACATGAATGACCACGGTTTTACCGTGGTGGCCTTCAATCGCACCGTTTCCAAGGTGGATGATTTCATCAACAACGAGGCCAGGGGCACGAAAGTCATCGGCGCCCACTCGCTTCAGGAAATGGCCGCACTGCTCAAAAAACCGCGCCGCGTCATGCTCATGGTCAAGGCCGGCGCCGCTGTGGATGAGTTCATCGAGCATTTGCTGCCGGTGCTGGAACCGGGCGACATCATCATTGACGGCGGCAACTCGCTATTTGAGGACACGATACGCCGCACGAAATATGTCGAGAGCAAAGGCCTGCTTTACATTGGCACCGGTGTGAGCGGCGGCGAAGAGGGCGCGCGTCACGGTCCGAGCATCATGCCCGGCGGTTCTCCGGCCGCGTGGCCACACGTCAAATCCATTTTTCAAGCCATCGCCGCGAAGGTTGCCGATGGCACGCCATGCTGCGATTGGGTCGGCGAAAATGGCGCCGGCCATTTCGTAAAAATGGTTCACAACGGCATCGAATACGGCGACATGCAGCTCATCTGCGAAGCCTATCACCTCATGAAGGACGGTCTCGGCATGACCGCCGACGAGATGCACGAGGTTTTGGCCGAATGGAACAAGGGCGAACTGGATTCCTATCTCATTGAAATCACCCGGGACATCCTCGCCTTCAAGGACACCGACGGCCAGCCGCTGGTGGACAAGATTCTCGACACCGCCGGCCAGAAGGGCACCGGCAAATGGACCGTGATTTCGTCGCAGGATATGGGCATTCCCATCACGCTGATTGCGGAAGCGGTTTATTCCCGTTGCGTGTCAGCGATGAAAGACCAGCGTGTGCAGGCATCGAAAGTTTTCAAGCCGTCCAGGACTAAATTTGCCGGTGACCGCAAGCGGTGGATTGATGACATCCGCAAGGCGTTGTACGCCTCAAAAATCGTCAGCTACACGCAGGGTTACATGCTCATGCGCGCCGCTGCGGAACAATACAAATGGAACCTTAATTATGGCGGCATCGCCCTCATGTGGCGTGGAGGTTGCATCATTCGCAGCGCGTTCCTCGGCGATATCAAACAGGCCTTTGACAAGAACCCGAACCTGACAAACCTCCTGCTCGCGCCGTTTTTCAAGAAAGCGATCAAGGGTTGCCAACGCAATTGGCGCAAAGTGGTAAGCACGGCGGTCAAGAAGGGCATTCCGGTGCCGGCCTTCAGCACGGCGCTGGCGTTCTTCGACGGTTTCCGCAGCGAACGTCTGCCTGCGAACCTGCTTCAGGCCCAGCGCGATTATTTCGGCGCGCACACCTACGAGCGGCTCGACCAGCCGCGCGGCCAGTTTTTCCACACCAACTGGACCGGTCACGGCGGTCGCGTCTCCAGCAGCACCTACAACGCTTGAAGTCTGCCGCGTCCGGTTTTGCTCCAAAAAAAACGGCATGGAAAATCTGGCCTGCGGACGAGACCAAAATCTTCGACGAGCCTTTTCAAACTGGATCGGACTGGCGGTTGTCGCGGTGGCGTTCGCTTTCGCCGCCGTAATGACCTGGCGCAAATGGCCGGACCTCATCGGGGATTTCGGAGTGCAGATGTACATCCCGTGGCGGCTTTCCGAAGGCGCCGTGCTGTATCGGGACATCTTCTATTTTACCGGCGGGCCGCTGTCGCAGTATTACCACGCCCTGCTCTTCAAAGTTTTCGGCGTTTCCTTCCTCACGATCATCATCGCCAACCTGGCCGCGGTGGCCGCCTTGCTGTGGCTGACCTATCGCCGGTTTCTGGCGGCGGCGGACGCCTGGACGGCAACTGCCATCGGCCTCGGCATCGTGCTGGTTTTCGCATTCGCCCAATACGTCACCATCGCAAACTACAATTACATCACGCCTTATTCCCACGAGGCGTTGCATGGATTGATCCTCTCGATTCTGGCGGTGGCGCTGTTGTCGGACTGGATGACAATGGAACGGCGGCAGTTCGCGATTGGAGCCGGCTTTTGCGCCGGCCTGGTATTTCTCACCAAGCCGGACATTTTTCTGGCGCTGGCAATTTGTGTCGTTGCCGCGTTTACGCTGCATGGCATCGTCCAGCAACGCACGGGGTTTGCCGCGAAATCGGCGGCAGGATTTGTACTGGCGGCAGGGTTGCCGGCGTTGGGATTTTTCCTCTTTTTTCTGGGCCGGGAAAACTGGCGGGAAAGCCTGCGCTCGGTGCTGGCCGGCTGGACACCGTTGTTCCAGACCGGTGTGGTGAAAGATCCGTATTACCAATGGTGCCTGGGCTTCGATCAGCCCGCGACGCACCTGCGCGACCTCGCCGTTCAATCCGTTTTTGCCGTCGCCGCGCTTGTCCTTCTTGCGCTTGTTTTCCGCGCCGTAAGAAATCAAAAGCCCGGCGTGCAATGGACGATCTTACTCGTGCTGGTTGTCCCGGCCGTGCTGGCGATCGCGCGGTTTGACGTGAGCGGTTGCGGAGCCGCTTTGCCGTTGCTGGCGGCTTCTGCGTGCGTTCTGCTGCGCCGGCAATATCAGAAATCCCCCGATGAAAACGCGATAGTGTTCCCGCTGTTATGGAATGTCTTCGGCCTGGTGCTGCTGCTGAAAATGGGCTTGTTTCCGCGCCTCTTTCAGTATGGATTTGTGCTGGCAATGCCGGCGTTCGTCGGCGCGGTTTATCTGCTGCTCTGGTTGCTGCCGCGGTTGCTGGAAGGGAAATTTCAAGTTCCCCAACGGTATCTCCGCGTGGCGGTCGGACTGATGCTATTGGCCGGCTTTGTCCGCCTGTTTCAACAGTCGGAACAGTTTTATGCCGCAAAAAACCTGGCGGTGGGCCGCGGCGGAGACCGGATCATCGCCGCCGGCCCGTCGGGCAACGCCACGGAAGCCCGCACCATGGAAACGGCGCTGGAATGGATCGCAAAAAACGTTCCACCGGACGCAACGCTCGCTGCCCTGCCGCAGGGCGCCATGATCAATTATTTCAGCCGCCACATCAATCCGACGCCGTGCGTGGATTGGAACCCGAACATGCTGCAGGTGTTCGGCGAGTTGAACATGACGGCAGCCTTTGAGAAAACGCCGCCGGATTACGTGGCGCTCGTGGAATGGAAACCCTTTGAATTCGGCGTGGACTACTTTGGCCGCGACCCGGGCTACGGCATGGAGATCATGCAATGGATCAAGGCGCGCTATCAGCCCGTGCAATTGATCGGCCAGGAACCGCTCCAAAACGGGTTGTTCGGTATCAAAATCCTGAAACGCGATCCGACCAACTCTGTGACGACATCCGTGCAAGCGCGGCAAGGCAAAAAATAATAGCGGTGTCCGACTGCCGCCTCCAGGCCGCTTTTTGCGCTCGCGAGCCGCCATCTATTTTTCCAAACTCGCGCCCACCTTGCGCTAATCTGCAAGCAAAATCTCGTTGAATTCATCGGCCCGTTCGCCGCCGCATCATTGGCGCCGGTCATCGAACCGGGGCGCAGCCCATTTTGAAATGTCAGACCGGGATCTGCCGAATCGAGCTGCAACCAACTTCAGGAACTCGTTGGCGGCACGACCGGGCGGACGTTGTTTCGGCCAGACGGCGACGATTTTTCGCTGCGGCTTCGGTGACCGTAGCGAGCGATACTCCGGCAAATCCTTGCACCCGTCCCGCGCCGCCATCGCCGGAATCAGCGAAATGCTAAACCCCGAAGAGACGAGCGCCTGAATCGTCTCGAGTTGGGTGCTGCGAAAGCTGATTTTGGGCTTCACGTCACGGCGGTCGCAGAAGCCCAGCACCTGGTCGCCGAGACAATGGCCCTCTTTCATCACGATCAACCGTTCGCCTTTCAGGTCGGCGACCGCCACGGTGCGTTTGCGCGTGAGTGGATGGCCCGGCGGGAGTGCCACCAACAGCTCGTCGAAAAACAACTCCTTCACCTCCAAACGCTCGTCCCGAATCGGTTGACTGGCCAGGGCGAAGTCAATTTCATAACCGTCCGCGAGCTTGAGCAGTTGCGCGGTGGTGTCTTCCTGCACTACGGTCTCCACGCCGGGAAATTTTTCCATGAATTCCACCAGCACCACCGGCAGCAGATAGGGCGCGAGGGTTGGCAGCGCGCCGATGGTCTAGGTGCCGCGCAGCAAAGCCCGCGCGTCGGCCGCCTCGCGTTTGGCCGCGTCCACCTCTTCCAGAATACGTACCGCCCGCCGCAGAAACACCTCGCCGTGCGAGGTCAATTTCACCTCGCGTTTCATGCGGTCGAACAGCTGCTCGCCCAATTCGTCCTCGAGTTTTAGAATCTGCTGGCTCAACGAAGGCTGGGAGACAGGGCATTGCTCGGCGGCGCGGGAGAAGTTTCTGGATCGCGCCACGGCGACCGCGTAACGAAGTTGATGCATTTCTATAGGCAATGCCTATGATGGCAAAAGGAAAAAAGTATTTCAACAATAGCCCTCGAAATGCTTCAATGAACAAAACACAACAACCGAAATTTTTTTATGAGCACAAAACCGGAAATCATGTCAACCGAAGCCAAATGCCCGTTCCATCACGGCGCCGCCGCTGGCGGCACCACGAACCAAGACTGGTGGCCGAACCAGTTGCGGCTCGATCTCCTGCACCAGCATTCCTCCAAGTCCAATCCGATGGGCGAGGACTTCGACTACGCCAAGGAGTTCAAGAGCCTCGATCTGGCGGCGGTGAAGAACGATCTCGCGGCGCTGATGACCGACTCGCAGGACTGGTGGCCGGCGGACTTCGGCCACTACGGCGGCCTGTTCATCCGCATGGCGTGGCACAGCGCCGGCACTTACCGCACCGGGGACGGCCGCGGCGGCGGCGGTAGGGGACAGCAGCGCTTCGCGCCGCTCAACAGTTGGCCGGACAACGTCAGCCTGGACAAGGCGCGTCGTCTGCTCTGGCCGATCAAGCAGAAGTATGGCCGGAAGATTTCGTGGGCCGACCTGATGATCCTCGCCGGGAACGTCGCCTTGGAAACGATGGGATTCAAGACGTTTGGTTTCGGGGGCGGGCGTGAGGACGTCTGGGAGCCGGATCAGGACGTCTATTGGGGCGCCGAGAAGACCTGGCTGGCTGACAAGCGCTACTCCGGCGACCGTGATCTCGAAAATCCGCTCGCCGCCGTGCAGATGGGGCTGATTTACGTCAACCCGGAAGGCCCCAACGGCAACCCGGATCCGATCGCCGCGGCACGGGACATTCGCGAGACCTTCGCTCGCATGGCGATGAACGACGAGGAGACGGTGGCGCTCATCGCCGGCGGCCATACCTTCGGCAAGACCCACGGCGCCGGCCCTGCGTCCCATGTGGGGCCTGAGCCGGAAGCGGCCGGCCTCGAAGCGCAAGGTCTGGGCTGGAAGAGCAGCTTCGGCACCGGCAAAGGCGCTGACGCGATCACCAGCGGCTTGGAAGTCACCTGGACCCAGACGCCGACGAAATGGAGCAATTATTTCTTCGAGAATCTGTTCAAGTATGAATGGGAGTTGACCAAAAGCCCGGCGGGCGCGCATCAGTGGGTGGCGAAGGCAGCCGACGCGACGGTTCCGGACGCGCACAACCCGTCGAAGAAGCACCGGCCGACCATGCTGACCACGGATCTCTCGTTGCGCTTCGACCCGGTTTACGAAAAAATCTCGCGGCGCTTCCTGAAAAACCCGAAACAGTTTGCCGACGCGTTCGCGCGGGCGTGGTTCAAGTTGACGCATCGCGACATGGGCCCGCGCTCGCGCTATCTTGGCCCGGAGGTGCCGGCCGAAGAGCTGATCTGGCAGGACCCCATTCCCGCAGTGAATCACAAATTGATCGGTCCCAAGGAAATTGCCCTGCTGAAAGGCAAAGTCCTGATGTCCGGCCTGTCCGTCTCGCAACTGGTTTCCACGGCCTGGGCGTCGGCGTCCACCTTCCGCGGCTCCGACAAGCGCGGCGGTGCGAACGGCGCGCGCATTCGCCTCGCGCCACAGAAGAATTGGGAAGTCAACCAGCCGAAACAGTTGGCGAAGGTGATGAAGACGCTGGAAGGCATCCAGAGCGCATTCAACAAGACGGCGAAAGGAGGCAACAAAGTCTCGCTGGCCGACCTGATTGTGCTGGGCGGTTGCGCTGGCATCGAGCAGGCCGCGAAGAACGCCGGCCACAAAGTCACGGTTCCGTTCACGCCGGGACGCATGGATGCCTCGGCGGAGCAGACCGATGCGGCTTCCTTCGCCGTGCTCGAACCCATCGCGGACGGGTTCCGCAATTACCTCAAGGGCAAATACACCCTGTCGGCCGAGGCGCTGCTGGTGGACAAGGCGCAGTTGCTGACCCTGACCGCGCCGGAAATGACACTGCTCATCGGCGGCATGCGCGTCCTGAAGACCAACTTCGGCGGGTCGAAACACGGTATTTTCACCAAGCGACCGGAAGCGCTGACCAACGACTTCTTCGTGAACCTGCTGGACATGGGCACCGAATGGAAGCCGGTTTCGAAAGACGCAGATGTGTTTGAAGGCCGCGATCGCAAAACGGGCAAAGTCAAGTGGACCGGCACGCGGGTCGATCTCGTCTTCGGTTCAAACTCCCAACTCCGCGCCTTGGCGGAAGTGTACGGAAGCTCGGACGCGCAGGGGGAATTTGTTCACGACTTTGTCGCGGCTTGGACCAAGGTGATGAACCTTGATCGCTTCGACCTCGCGTAACCGCTAATCGTTCGTCGATCGAGCCATCGCCTGCTTGCTGGAGCATGGTGCGGACGCGGATCGCCGGAATGATCGTGGACAAACCCCCGCTGGGCGGCGCGGCTTTCAAAAGCTACGGAGAAATTATTGCCGCGCTGCTCGAACACGGCGCGGACATTGACGCCGACAACGGTGGCGGCATGACAGTCCCATCTTCCCAAGTCGCTAAGGCCAGACAAGGTTAGAGGGAAAGGCAGATACAAGAGGATAAAAGGTGAGGGCGGGCGTAAACACGCATTCTACTGAAAACGTCGAGGAAGCAAACTCATCAACCCCGAGGACAAATGATTTGCCGCGCCCGCAAGCGCAAAAAAACACTTTTCATTTTCGCGCCGCATGTTTTAGTAAGCCGTATGACGCCCAATTTCCGGCATTTTCTTGCCATCGTCGTTTTGTTTATGAGCGCAAAACTAACTTATGCCGCTTCAGCCGAACTTGGAATCTTTTCGCACCAACGCGACATCGGCAACGTCGCCAGGCACGGTTTGGTGGACTTTAACCCGGCCACCGGCGAATATCTCATCGCGGGCGGCGGCGAAAACATGTGGTTCACCAACGACGCCTTCCATTTCGTCTGGAAGAAGATGTCGGGCGATTTTATGTTGACGGCGGACGTCAAATTCATCGGCACCGGCGGCAATCCGCATCGCAAGGCGTGCCTGCTTATCCGCCAGTCGCTCCAGCCGGACTCGGTTTACGCGGACGTCGCTTTTCATGGCAGCGGCCTGACGGCGCTTCAATACCGCGACGCGCCGGACGGTACAACGCATGAAATTCAATCGAACATTTCAGCCCCCGCGCGGATGCGAATCGAAAAACGCGGCGATTACATTTCAATGTGGCTTGCGGCCGCGGGTGAAGACCTGAAACCTGCCGGTGGTTATCTGCAGATTCCGTTCAAGGGGAAATTTTATGTCGGCCTCGGTGTTTGCGCGCACGACAACAAGGCCATTGAAAAAGCGGTTTTCTCGAACGTCGAACTCAAGCGGGTTTCCACACCCGACAAGGCCCAGCCGGTCCTCGAAAGCACGCTCGAAACAGTCGCCGCCGCATCCAGCGATCGAAGCGTGGTTTATCGCACCCGCGACCACATTGAAGCGCCGAACTGGTCACCGGACGGAAAATTTTTCCTCTTCAACAGCAACGGGCGGATTTACAAATTGTCGGTGAAGGGCGGCACGCCGGAGCCGATAAACACCGGGGACCAAATTCATTGCAACAACGACCACGGCCTCTCGCCCGACGGAATGCAACTAGCCATCAGCGATCAAACCCAGGACGGCAAATCGCGCATTTACGTTTTGCCGGTGGCGGGCGGCACACCGCGGCTGGTCACACCGCTGGGGCCGTCGTATTGGCACGGCTGGTCGCCTGATGGCAAAACGCTCGCGTATTGCGCGGAACGAAACGGTCAGTTCGGCATTTCCACGATTCCGGTTGACGGCGGGAAAGAAACCCGCCTGACTACCGCACCCGGTCTGGATGACGGCCCGGATTACTCGCCGGACGGGAAATATATTTATTTTAATTCCGACCGGACTGGCCTGATGCAAATCTGGCGGATGAGGCCGGACGGCACGGAGCAGGAGCAAATCACTTCCGACGATTACAACAACTGGTTCGCGCATCCGTCACCGAACGGCCGGTGGATCGTTTTTCTCTCGTACGCAAAAGATGTGAAGGGGCATCCCGCAAACAAGGATGTGCTGCTCCGGCTCATGTCGCTCTCGGACAAAAAAATCCAAGTGCTGGCGAAATTGTTCGGTGGGCAGGGAACGATCAACGTTCCATCCTGGTCCCCAGACAGTCAGACTGTGGCCTTTGTCAGCTATCAATTGGTTTATCCGTAACGGTTCATTTCCATTCTGGAAACAAATGAAAATGTGCATCGTAGCGGTGTCTCGGCAGAGCGCCGTATTTTGCTGTTGAACTGTCCGGCTTTCTGCCGAAAGCCGCTACGCCTATAACGCAACGTGCCGCTTCCGAATTTTCTCCGCGAACAGCCGGACGGAGTTTTATTGTCAGTAAAACTGCAGCCGCGCGCGTCCACCGATGAAATTGGAACGCCGCTGGGCGACGAATTAAAAATCAAAGTAACCGCCCCGCCTGTGGATGCCGCGGCAAACATGGCGCTGATTGACTTACTTGCCGAAAAATTGGATTGCAGTCGCAACCGGATTGAGCTGGTTCGTGGCCACAAATCGCGGCACAAGATTGTCAGGCTTCACGGTTTTACGGTGGAAGAGGTATTCAAGAAATTGTAATTTGCCCTGCCAGCTCCTCCGCCGGGTAAGTCCAGATTTCAGCAAGTGTCGGATGGTAATGCGGCATCGCGGCAAGCTCGTGAACGGTCATGTGCTTGGCCATCGCGGCGACGATTTCGTGAATCAATTCACCCCCGACCGGCCCGACGCACGCGCCGCCGAGAATTTCGCCCGCCCGCGTGGCCGAAGCTCCACCGGCTTGTTTTCCCGCATCGCTGCTTGAACTGCCTGCGTTCAGTGAACCCGCTGGCACTACGGCGCGGCGAAGGCCCGACTTCGGGTCGGCCAGCAGTTTTACAAAACCGTCCTTGGCTTCCATGATGAGCGATTTGCCGTGGTCGTTGAACGGATAGCCGGCCACTAAAAAAGAGATGCCGCGCGCCTTGGCTTCTTTTTCCGTCAAACCGACAAAAGCCACCTGCGGTTCGGTGAACACGACTGAAATCAGCAGCCGGTAATCCATTTTTCGCGGCGCGTTTGGATGGGCAATGTTGTGCGCGGCGATTTCGCCCTGCTGGACGGCGATATGCACAATTTCGTGCGGCCCGGTACAATCGCCGGCAGTGTAAATATGCGGTGCGCTCGTCTGCATGAAGGCGTTTGCAATGATGCGGCCGTTGGCGGTGGCGACCCCGGCCTTTTCCAAACTCAGCGACGCCGTGTTCGGCACACGGCCCAGCGCGAACAAAATTTCTTCAGCGGAAACGGAAACTACTTTGCTGTTATGTTCAAACGAAACAGTCTTCAGCCCGCGTTTGTGCCGCGCACCGATCAACTTTGTGTCGGTGAAAACCTTGACACCTCCGCGCCGGAAAACCTTTTCGATTTCTGCCGCGGCGTCGGTGTCGAATTCCTTCAAAATGTGTTGGCTGCGCTGGATGAGTGTGACCTTGACGCCGAACCGCACGAAGAACTGGGCGAACTCACATGCAACCGCCCCGCCACCGAGGACGATGAGTGATTTCGGCAATCGCTTGAGCGCCAGCGCGTCATCGCTCGTGATGTAACCGGTTTCGCAGAGTTGAGGCAAAGGCGGCGCAACGTTTGAGCCGGTGGCGATGATGAAGTATCTGGCGGTGAGTTTGGTAGGGACGCGCTGCTGCGCGTCTTGGCCGACCGGCAGGTCGGCCCTACCGAGTTCAACAGTATGTGCATCCACAAACTGCGCATTGGCGCGGATGAATTTGAATTTTCCTGCGTTGAGCTGCTTAACGCGGTAGTCAGCAAAATCCTTGATAAGCGCATTTTTTCGCGCCATCACCTTTTTGAAATCAAAGCCGACTTTTCCGGCGCAGATGCCCCACGGTTCGGAATGACCGGCTAGATGCATGACTTCGGAGGCGTAAAGCAGCGCTTTGGTCGGCATACAACCGCGCAGGATGCACAAACCGCCAACGTCTTCGCCACCTTCGATGACGATTGTTTTCAAACCCGCGCTGGCCGCCGTTCGCGCCGCCGCGTAGCCGCCGCTGCCGCCGCCAATCACCGCCACGTCAAAATCGTATCCGCCACGCTGCTTCATGCTGCGAGCATGAGCCAGAACATTGGCGCTGACAAGAACGCAGCCGACGCCAGTCAATTTGCCTCACAGTCGAAATTTATTTGCCGCACGGATTTATTGCCCTGACAATGACTTCATGAACTTGAACCGGGCCGCCCTGTTCTCATTGATTTGCTTTTTCGTCATCGCACCGCCGCGGGTTGCGCCGGGTGCCGAAACCGGACACGACTTTGGCAAATGGGAAAGCGAAATCGCCGCGTTTGAAGCGATGGACCGCACCAATCCGCCGCCCAAGGACGCGCTGTTGTTCATCGGTTCCTCGACCATTCGAAAATGGACGACGCTGGCCAGAGATTTTCCGGATCAGCGGGTCATCAACCGTGGTTTCGGCGGGTCGGAAATTGTGGATTCCACCCACTTTGCCGACCGGATTGTTTTTCCCTATGCGCCGCGGATGATTTTCTTCCGCGCCGGGGGCAACGATCTCTGGGCCGGCAAATCACCGGAGGAAGTCTTTGCGGATTTCAAGGCATTCGTGGCCAGGGTCCGAACCAAATTGCCCGAAACGGAAATTGTGTTTATCTCCTGGAGCCCGACCCCCGCGCGCTGGACACAGCGGGACAAGGAAAAGGCGCTGAATGCAATGGTGGAGGAATACGCGCGCCGGACGCCGCATCTGCAATACATCGAAACGTATGCCATGGTGCTGGGAGCCGACGGCAAGCCGCGCCCGGAACTTTTCCTCGCCGACCAGCTTCATTACAACGTTGCAGGCTACAAATTGCTGGCGGAACGCGTGCGTCCCTTTCTGCCAAAATAGCTTGAGCGGACTCACGTCCGTTGCCGCAAGCATGGCGAGGGATTCGTTTTGACAAACCGGTTCAACCATTCAACGATTCACGAACCATGAGCGACATAATTTATCCGCGCAGCCCGCGCGAAACGATGGACGGCTGGATGTATCTGCCGCGTTACCTTGACAAAATCCGCCTGCACCTGGCGGGCAAACTGCACGCCGATTATCAGGAGAATTTCGGCAAAGGTTTTGACGGCATGTGGCTCAAAACCGCAGGCGTCACCCACGAGCAGATGATTGAGGTCGTAAAAAAATCTATCACCGACGGCGAGGTATGTGATTGGGTGCGCAAAAACGTGAGAAAATCACCGGCGGACAAGGCTGCTCACGCCAAAGAGATGTTAAGCCGACCGTTGCCGAACGATGAAGCCGCCCTCGCGCGGCTCAAGATGCGCAAGGAGCAGTGCGGCGGCTCACACCGTGACGACGTCAAGACGTTCGTGGACGTGATTGACTTGGACGAAAAGCGGATTTAGGGATGGAACGGGCAGGCGCCGGGAGTAAGTGCGTCCTGTTTTGGCCAATCCAGCAACTGCCGGATTTCAGCGGGCAGGGAGTTTTCCAAGGTCTGCACCGGCAATACCCGGGCCAGTTCAAATTTGCCCAGTTCCGGGCTTTTGAAGACGGACCCATAGTAATTATTCAAATACTGGCCATGCGCTTCGAATTCCGGATGCAACTGTCGCAGTTCGTCGAGTGACTTGAACTCGGTCGTGCAATTTTCACCCTCCGCGGGGCTCCACACGATCAAGGGCGCCGTTCCCGCATCGCCGCTTCGCACATAGACATTGTCGTTGAGCTGTGTGACCTGTGGCCGGGTGAGCCGCCCGCACAGCACTTTCGTCTGGGTGAACCGCAGGAGGGGTTTGTCAAACCCTGCTTCCGCCGTGAGCAGATTGCCGACGAAGACGTGCCCCTCGCGCTTGTCCACATCCGGACCGGTGCTGGGATGCCAGCCGAAGTGATCGTTGACCGCGCTTCGTTCTGTGCGCTCAAAGGAGGCGACGCAGTTGACCAGGGTGTTGTGATAGACCCGGACGTTTGAACTGTTGAGCACGCGAACGCCGTGATCGCAATGGACGAACACATTCCCGGCGCAAATCGCGCCCTTCGAAATTTCAAAGAAGAATCCATCAATGGCGTTCTCGACCCGGTTGTTGATGAACACGCCGTCCACGTTGCCGACGTCATACCAGATGCCGTTCGAATACGGTTGGTCAATAACAAGATTGTCGCGGCAGGTGGCGCGGTAACATTGATTGAAAATCTTCACCGCCGCTGGAAAATACCCGGTCATTTGCTGGATGTTGTTCCGCCGGAAAATGTTTTTCTCCAGCAGAACGTCGGCCGAGCCGATGGCGTAAATGCCTTCCGTTCTGGTGTCGCTGATGAGGCAGTGCCGGACGGTCAATCGGTCGCCCCGAAAATAACCGGCCACCCGGGAACAATAGGAAATCGTCACATTCTCCAGTGTCGTGCCGGTGACATCCTTTCCGTAGGTGGCGGGATCGGAGAGACCCACAGGTTCCTTACCCTCTATTTCGAGCGCGCGGTAGGCATATTGGGTGAACGTGATGCCGCGAATCACCGGTCCCTTGCCGTCCGAGGTTTTTCCGTGACAGGGGCTGGTCGTCCGGGTGACCGCACCGTCGTAAGCGGTGATCTCGACCAGGTGGTTTGCCGGGTTGACGCCGATGTAAATCTGGCCGGCATCGTAATCAATGTAATATGAGTGCGCGTCAATTTCTCCCTCCCAACCGACCGCCTTCAACAGCTCGCCATCAACGAAGACCATGTCGTTGTTGAAGCGCCAAGGCGGCGTTTTTGTGCCTTCCCGTGGCCGGCGCCACCAGTCCGCGGCTTTGGCCGGGAACAAATGTGACCAGGAAGTCCGCCACAGGCCGTTGGTCTGGGCGTCCCAATTGGTGGCCACCATGGTACCTTTAAGAACCGGATGTTCGTCGGCGTAAGGTTGCAGAGTGATCCCTTGGTTGAAGGTCAGACCGCCAGTGCGATAGGTTCCTCCGCGCAGTATAATGGCGTCGCCGGTTACCACCCGTGCGACGGCCGATTCCAGGGTGGTGGGTTGGTCCAGCGTCGTTCCCGGGGTATTGGTCGCTCCATCCGGTGCCACATAGTAAATGTGGGCGGCGTTCCTGGGCAGGTCATAGCTCTGCTGGATCGGGCCATAAGGACCGCCGGAAGGTTGGGCCCGCCCGGCCAACAGCCCAATCAGCAGGAATAAAAGGGCGTAACTAACCAACGATGGCTGGGGCCTGATCTTTGACTGACCATTCGGCCAGGGACGATGGGAGTAACTACAGGACCGTTTTTGTGTGGGGTGCGAATTCATTTTGATTCCCTTTACCGACGATTTGATGGGCGTAAATGCGAACGGCCAAGCTTGGGATTGTGGTCGCAAAGCAGACGACTGCCATCCCGATGCTGTTCATCGCAGTTCGCGCGTTCAATCTTCTCAGGCCACATTGTTGTCATCTTTGGGTGTGAAAAGCCCTTTGGCCGTACCTCTTGTCGCTTCATGACTGGTGCAATCTCACCCGGCCACGTGCTATCTGTAGGAACGCATCCTAGCGGGTTGTTCCAACGAGTGCAACCTTTGCCGCAATCCCTACGAACCGCAGGTCGGAACGTCCGTTTTTTCGCTCGACAACATCAGACGTGCAACTAGGATGACCGACACAAAAGTGATGAAAATTTATCTGGCGTCTTAACCTCGCGGCGTCAGAAAGCAGATTCTCACCACTCAGAAATTCAGTGCCGGCCAATAGACCAACAAAACAGGCAAGATAATGAACAACGAAATCCAGAACCAAAAATGCCCATTAAGGGAAAGAGCTATTTATGGGTTTGGTGATTTGGCATCCTGCCTGTTCTGGCAGACCATCACGTTGTATCTGCTGTTCTTTTACACGGACGTATTCGGTCTGGCCGCCGCCGCCGCCGGAATAATGATTGGTGTCTCCCGGTTGCTGGATGCCTTTTTTGACGTGGTCATCGGCATGACAGCGGATCGCACCAGAACCCGTTGGGGCAAATTCAGGCCCTACATTTTGTGGGGGGCTATTCCGCTGGCTATTTCAGCGATTTTGGCATTTTCGACGCCTGCTTTTGGCGGACCGGCGAAAATAGTTTACGCCTATGTCACTTTCATCTTTTTCATGTTCATGTATTCAACGGTCAACATTCCCTACACGGCCATGCTGGGCGTCATTAGTGGGGATCCGGTCGAAAGAACGAGCGCCTCGTCCTGCAAATTTATCGGCGCTTATGTGGGCGGTTTTATTGTTTCGCTCACGGCGTTGCCGCTGGCCCGGTATTTCGGGCACGACGGCGCCGAGCCCCAGAAGGGCTGGCATATGACGCTGCTGATTTACGGCGTGGCGGCAGTTATCCTTTTTTTGATCACTTTCTTTTCAACCCACGAACGGATTCAACCCATCGCCAAGGAAAAAACCTCCATCGCAAGGGACTTGGCGGATTTGACAAAGAACGTGCCCTGGATGTTGTTGTTTGCCGCGACGATTCTTTTCATCCTCTTCGTTTGCATTCGCATGAGTGTGACCACCCACTATTTCAAGTATTACATCGGAGAACAGGAAGTAACCCTCTTTGGCACAACCCACAAATACGGTTTTGAAGTGCTGGCATCTGCTTTCAACACCATCGGACAGGCGCTGGCCATATTGGGTGTGATTCTGGTTCCGTGGTTTGCAAAAGTCTGCGGGAGAAAGAATGCCTTGATCATTCTTTTTGTCACCGCGCTCATTTGCACCGGCTCATTCTATTTCTTTAAGCCGGAAAACCTGGTGCTGATTTTCATCTTTCAGACTATCGGCTCACTGGCGGGCGGCCCCATTTCCGCGCTGTTATGGGTTCTGTACGCCGATACCGCCGACTATTCGGAATGGAAAACCGGCCGCCGGGCCACCGGACTCGTGTTTTCAGCTTCCATCATGTCGAACAAGATCGGCTGGACCGTTGGCAGTGTGATCGCAGGCATAATTCTTTCGCGGACCGGATTCGTGGCCAATGTCGTTCAAAACGTGGACGTCCAGAACGGTTTAAAGGCGATGATGAGTATAATCCCGGTCGCGATAGGAGTGGTCGGATTAATCGTTCTCTTGTTCTACAAATTGGATGAACCGACCATGAAGAAAATCAAGGCGGACCTGGACGAAAGACGCAAGGCCAGCGGCCAGACTGCCGCCGCAGCGTGATGTTTTGTTTTTCCCGCGTTCCCGGCGCGCGCCGCGGTAAAATTGTATCGTTTTCCGTTTAACCACGAAAAAGGATAAAGAGATGAAAAACACAATTATCGGCGAATCACTACCCAACCTACCGTGGGAAGATAAACCCAAGGATTGCATTGACGTGCTGTGGAGGTACAGCGGCAATCCCATATTGAGCTGGAATCCGATCCCCAAGGCGGCGCGTATTTACAATAGCGCGGTCCTGCCGCATAAAAATGAATTTGTCGGGGTCTTCAGGGCCGACCAGAAAAACGGGCGGGCGACGTTGTTTTTCGGCAAAAGCAAGGACGGCCTCCAATGGAAGATCGGACCCGACCCGATCCAGTGGGTGGACGAAAAGGGAAAACCCAATCCGCTCAGCTACGGTTATGATCCAAGATTCGTAAAGCTCGACGGTACCTGCTATATCGTCTGGTGCGACGATATGCATGGGGCCTCAATCGGATTGGGCAGGACCAATGATTTCAAGACTTTCATTCGCATGCCGAACCCGCTGATGCCCTTCAACCGGAACGGAGTTCTTTTCCCGAGAAAGGTCAACGGCAAGTATTTGTTATTGAGTCGCCCCAGCGACAGCGCGCATACGCCTTTCGGTGATATCTACATGAGCGAAAGTCCTGACCTGATTTATTGGGGCAATCACAGACACGTTATGAGCAGGGGCGGAAGCGGCTGGTGGCAGGGCACAAAAATAGGTGCAGGCCCAATCCCGATTGAGACAACGGAAGGCTGGTTGTTGTTCTACCACGGCGTGTCAGGAACCTGCAACGGCTTCGTTTACAGCTTTGGCGCGGCGATACTCGATATCAACAAACCGTGGAAAGTGTTATACCGGACCCGTGACTATCTGCTCACGCCGGAGAAGCCGTACGAGACAACCGGCTTTGTCCCAAACGTGACATTCCCCTGTGCTAACCTATACGACGCCCAGACGGGCAGAATCGCCATTTATTACGGCGCCGCCGACACCTGCACGGCCGTTGCGTTCACGCAGGTGGATAAATTAATCAATTACATCAAGAAGAACTCGGAAGTTTAATCGCGCCAAAATTATGCGATTCGGCTATTTTGACGACAAAGCAAAGGAATATGTAATCGAAAGACCCGATACACCGCGGTCTTGGGCCAACTATCTCGGCTCGACGGAATACGGCGCCATCATCACCAATAACGCGGGCGGCTACAGCTTCTATTTGTCGGCCGCACAGGGACGCCTGACGCGGCTGCGTTTCGACGACGTTCCGACCGACCAGCCGGGCAGGTATATTTACCTCCGCGACAAACAGTCAGGCGACTACTGGTCGAACGCCTGGCAGCCCGTGGGCAAACCGCTGGACCAGTATAAAACCACCTGCCGGCACGGCACGGCTTACACGATTATCAATTCCCAGTATTCAAAGATTGAAACGGAAACCACCTATTTCGTTCCGCTGGGCAAACATTTCGAATGCTGGCTGTTGAAGGTTACGAATAAAGACAGCGTCAAAAGAACGCTAAGCTTGTTCACCTACGTCGAATACCCGAACCTCTGGAAGTGCTTCCACGATTTTCTCAACCTGCAATATTCTCACGGTATAGTGAAAATGGATTTCGTTGACGGCATCATTGATTACGGAAGCTCCGTCCTCATCAGCGACCAGGATAACCGGTCTTTTCTGGCGTTCCTTGGCGGCGACGTGGTCGGCTTCGATACCGACCGTGACGTCTTCATCAGTCCGTATCGCGGTTATACGAACCCCATGGTCGTCGAAAAAGGCAAATGCACCGGCTCAAAGGCCTTTGGCGACGACGGCTGCGGCTCAATCCAGATCGATGTTGAACTCGAACCGGGCCAGACAAAAGAGCTGGTTGTTCTGATGGGCGTCGGCAAGGCGGCAGTCGAAGGCAAAAAAACCGTCAAACAGTTCGGCGATATCGCCAGGGTGAAAGCCGAGTTCGAAAAACTTTGTCAATACTGGCACAACCGCATCGAGGGATTGACCGTCTGCACGCCGGATCCGCAGTTTAACAGCATGATGAACATGTGGAGTCCGTTCAACTGCCTGATGACCTATTCCTGGTCACGAATGGCCAGTCTGATCTACAGCGGCGAACGAGACGGGCTGGGTTATCGCGATACTGTCCAGGATTTCATGGGCGTTATGCAAATCATTCCGGATGAGGCCAAAAAGCGTCTTGAGCTGATGATTACCGGCCAGGGTTCCACCGGCGGTGCGATGCCAATCGTAATGGCCTTTACACACAAACCCGGCAAAGAGAAGTTGCCGAAGGAGGACGAATACCGCTCCGACGATTGCCTATGGCTGTTCAACGCGATTACTACATACGTCAAGGAAACGGGCGATACCGGCTTTTATAACAAAGTCCTGCCATACGCCGACAAAGGCAGGGCGACCGTGCTCGGCCACTTGCGTCGGGCGATTGAATTCAATCTCAAACGCACGGGCCAACACGGTTTGCCCAGCGGCCTTTTCGCCGACTGGAACGATTGCCTTCGGCTGGGCACAAAGGGCACTTCGGTATTTGTCGCCCTGCAGGTGCGTTACGGCCTGACGACCTATATCGAGATTTGCGGGATGTTTGGCAAGACCGCCGACATCAAATGGGCGAAAAAGCAGCTCGAAATAATCGACGCGAAGCTCGACAAGTTGGGCTGGGACGGCGAATGGTACGTCCGGGCCTACAAGGAAACCGGCGAGAAAATTGGCTCGCACGAAAACAAGCAGGGTTCAATTTATCTCAATACGCAGTCCTGGGGCGTTATCAGCGGCCACGCCGACGAAAAACGCGCCACGCAGGCGATGACCTCTGTAAACAAAAAGCTCGCCACCGATTATGGGCTTATGCTCTGCGCGCCGCCTTATGAAAATATCCCCTGCGCAGAAGTCCGCTCGGTTGTGTTCAACGGAGGCGTCAAGGAAAACTGCGGCATTTTCAACCACACACAGGGCTGGGCGGTCATGGCGGAAACGATGCTCGGCCACGGCAACCGGGCGTTTAAATATTTCCGCAGCTCCATGCCTGCCTCGTTCAACCATAAAGCCGAGATACGCGGCAGTGAGCCGTACGTTTACTCGCAATACACTCACAGCATTTTCAGCCCGCGTTACGGTGCCTCGCGCGTCCCTTGGCTGACCGGTGCCGCATCCTGGGCATATTATGCAGCGACACAATATGTCCTCGGCATCCGGCCCGATTACAAAGGCCTTCTCATTGATCCTTGCATCCCGGCCAAGTGGAAGGAATTCACCGCCATTCGCCGATTCCGCAACAAAACGCTGAATATCAAAGTCGTGAATCCCAAGGGCGTCCAAAAAGGCGTCAAGAAAATCACCCTGAACGGTCAAGCAATCGAGGGCAACCTGATTCCCGTTTCCAAAATGGCAAAAGAAAACGAAGTCCTCCTTATAATGGGCTAGTACGGAAACTGCCCGGCCTCAACATGAACGCGTTCAAGTTTTTGATTCCATTTTTCGCGGTGTTGGCGATGGCAGCGAACTGTGTCGCCGCCGGAGATGCCACCACAAACTGTTTAGTTGTGTGGGATGGTGAACAGGCGGCCATAGGCGCCGGCTGGACCCATGCCCCAAAGCAAGGCGAGGTCAGCCTTCGGCGGCAAACCACCGTCGCGCACAGCGGCAATACCGCACTGGAGATGCGTTGCAAAGGCACCGAATGGCTCGGAGCCGGGTGGAACTGGGTGGCCTTCACCAAAGGCGAAGGTACCGATGTCCGGCGGATGAAACGGCTGACACTCTGGGTGAAGTGCTCCGGCAAAGGCGGCGACCTGCAAATTAACCTGCTCTGTGGCGGCCAGGAGTTTGATACCCCCCGAACATCATACTCAAAAGGTGCACCTGCTCAAATACTGTCCCACGCTGCTGGATGGCCAATGGCACAAAGTCGCCATCCCGCTGGCTGATTTGCGCACGGTCGCAGGGTACGATCCGACCAAAGTGTGCGAATTGCAGATGGGCTTGCTTGCGGAGCAACCGGTGGATTGCAGCTTCTTCATAGACGCCATCGGGTTCGATGACGCTGCAGGATGATGCCGTGAAGGACGGCTGATCCAGAAATTATTTTGCCCGCCAATCACGCGAAACACGCCAAAGCGGCTTTAAATTGGAGTTTGCATCCGAAACGGACTTTTTCTATTGCCCGCTGTCAGCCAAATTGAATGAAAAAAGTGTTGGAGTGGATTTTCGGCGCGGCCGTTGTGATGTTCGCCTTGTTACCATTCACAAATCTGACGGGCACGAATCGGCCTTCGAGCGGATGAGAATGTGCAAGAAGTTGTGCGGCGGCGTACACCGTGACGGCGTCAAGGCCTTTGCAGACGTGATTGACTTGGACGAGAAGCAGATTCAGTTGCTTATTCGATGACCGGTTTTCGCTGGGTTTGTTGGTTCCGGCGACAGGGGAATTTCCCGGGCAGGAACGTTCCAACCTTGCTCGAACACTTTTGGTGATTCGCCGGCCAGACTGGCTTCGGCAAATTCCAAAGTGACTTCGCGGGTTTCCCCGGGCAGGAGCGAGAAATAGTTGTCGCTGTAAAACACCGGCAGAACCCCGGCGCCGGAGCGGTTTCGCAAGACCTTCAGCCGGATCATCAGCGCCACGGTCGGGGTTGGGTTGGAAATCCGGATCCGGATTCGGCAGTTTTGGCCGTTGTCAAACCGGCTGGCGGTGGCCGGGAGTGTCACTTTAGGCAACTGGTTGAGGACCGAACACGACTCGCCTTTTCCACTGCTCCAATAGAAATTGTCCGAAACAATTTCCGCGCCCCGTTTCAGAACCAGTTTCACAAAAAACACCTGCGTCGGGTCGGTTGGCCGTTCGAGGGAAAAACACTCTTTGACGCGCGTGCTGGCCAGGCCAATCCGTCTGGACTTGTGCCAGCGTTCCTCGCCATCGAGGCCGTAAATCCAGGCTTCAGCGGTGAGGTCGTCGCAGTTGGTTATGGTGTCATTTACCGCTTCGATTGTGTCGGCGTTTGAATTCCAAAAGATATGCACGGGTTCGCAGGCTTTCTTGGCACCGAAATAGGCGGCCGTCGGTTCAAAATAATAATCGTAAAGCTGGCAGATCAGCGAGGGCCACGCCGGCTGCGTCATCCACACCAGAACGCCGCCGCCCTGGTTGGCTTGCAGACATTCGTACATGGCTTTGGCCGATTCCATGTTCACCATCTGCGCCTTGCGGCAGTAATCTTCAATGTCCGCGGGCTGGCCATACCGGTGTTCGATGCGTTCGGAGTAGAGCGGCATCCGGGGCGACTGATAGTCGTGGACCGCCCACATGTCGTTGATGGGCCAGAGATTTTCCGCGGGCATCATCGCGCGCATGCTTTCCACCACCGGCACGGCCACGATTCCCAGTTCCGAGTGGAACGTTTTTCCGCGATTTGCGAAATACCATTCGACATCCTTGAGTTCATACGGACCGTGGCCGGTGACGGTTCCGGCAGCCGAATTCGGGATATAAAGTCGCGAACCATCCAGCGCGGCCACGGCTTCCCGCATCCCGGCGTCAAGGTCCGCAGGCGGGTTGCCTTCATTGCGGCCGCAGTAGAGCGCCAGCGAGGCATGACTGCGCACCCGGCGAATCTTGTCGCGCACATTGGCCATGAACATCGCATGGTCGTCGGGGTCGGGGCCGTCCACCGGATTGGCCAGCCAGAAATCGTCCCAGACCAGAATGCCGTAACGGTCGCACGCGTCGTAGAATGCCTGGCGCCCGACCATGCCCACCCAGTTGCGGATCATGTTCAGATTGGCGTCGTGATGCAGCCGCACGCGAAGGTCATAACCGGCGCGGTCGCAGTTCAACATGCCTTCGTCCATACCCCAGTTGCCGCCACGGCAAAGGATGCGTTTGCCGTTCACAAACAACGTGAGAACGTTGTTGATTACTTTGTAATCAATCTTGCGAATCCCGAAGGCAACCACTTGTTTGTCGCTGACCGCGCCGCGGCATTCGAAACGCAGATTGAGCGTGTAGAGCGGTTGGGCCCCGTAGCCATTCGGCCACCAAAGACGCGGATTGGGAAAAGTCAGCGCGGGACAATTGGATTTATCTAGCGTCACGTCCCGGGTCTCTCCGGGGTCAAGTGACACGGGCTGTTCAAAGGTCACATTGCCAATGGTGCCAACCAGCTTTCCGGACTGGGGTTGGGTCGAATGATTGCAAAGTTCGGTTCTCACGATGAGATCGGCGCGCGAAATGTCCGGGAGCGGAATTTCCGGGGTCACCCACGGATCAACGATGGTGACATCGCCGGAAGTCTCCAGCCGGACGTTGTTCCAGATGCCAATGTTGCGCCCGCGTACAATCGGCAGCCAGTTCCAGCCGGCGCTGGCAACGAAAGTCGGACTGTCGGCGCCGAGGATATCGCCATTGACGGTGGGCGAGCCAAGTTTCTTGTGGGTTACCTTTTTCTCTCCGGGTCCGGGATGCGCCACCCGGTGAATCAACATCGCCAGGCAGTTCGAAACGCCGGGCCGGGCAATCTGGGTGACATCAAAGCGTCCGCGAATGAATGCGCCGTCAATGCATCCGACCACATGGCCGTTCAGAAAAACCTCCGCTTTCCAGTTGATACCATCAAAGTTCAGCCAGACGCGCTTGCCGGAATAATCGGCCGGGACCATGAACGTGTCGCGATACCAAAAATCGTTCCGCGAAAAAAACTTCTCCGATATCTGGCTCATTTGATCGCCGAACCAGGGATCGGGCACGGCGCCGGCCGCCACATAACTGCCGAGGACCGTGCCGGGTACAACCGCCGGAAGCCATTCGCTGTCATCGAAGCCGGATTGAGCAATGCGTTCCGGCGAGGTTTTGACGAACATCGCGTTCTGCAGTTTCCAATTGCCTCCCGAAAGCGCCAAAGAACCGTCGGATTGCAGGGAAGATTCAGCCGGCGGAGGACGGGTCTCAATTTCCGCCTTCGCCATGGGAAGTAACACGGCCAATCCTATGAGTGCGGGTGCCACGCTGTGAAAGTGAATCTAAGGGAATCCCGGTTTCGAAGACAACATTATCCTCCAGGCCGTTAAATCTCCGTTCGTTGACGCGACCCGGAGATAAATTGAAAACGAGGACATTCCACGGCATTGGCCCCGGCCTGCTGGGACGCAGTCAGTTCGTTCCGATAAAGGCCGACGCCAACCACGTTGAACCCGTGTCGAAACCTGTGGCAAAGGCTTGAACCGACATTTTAAACGTGATATGATTTAATCTTCAACGAACGGGAAGCTCTATGAGTGAATTCAATTTTTCATGCCCTGCTTGCGGCCAAAACATTTTGTGTGACACGACCCATGTGGGGACTCAGATCGCCTGTCCGGGCTGCCATGCCACCATCGCTGTGCCAAAAGAAACTGCCGGGACCGCTGATGTTTCCATCCGGACGGGCCTCCCGCCGGCGTCGCCGGGCAACCTTGCAACCACCGCTCAACGGACTTCTGGTTTGGCCATCGCTTCGCTTGTCTGTTCCCTGTCATCATTGATCACGTGCGTGGGCTGGCTCCCGGGAATCATTTGCGGGCATCTGGCCAAAAACCGGATTCGCCGGAATCCATTGCTCAAAGGAAGTAATCTCGCCACGGCGGGCCTCATCATCGGCTATTTGTTTTTGATGCTGGAAGTGGGCACCGCCGCAGTTCGCATATGGTCTTTTTCAGCCGCATTGAAACACGGTTACGAAAATGCCCGGCAAGAACTGGCTACGAACAATATAATTGTCACACAAACTCAATCCACAACTGTTTCCAATGAGAACCAACCGGTGGAACCCGTCAAACCTGTGGCCGCGGCCACCAACGAGCAGCAAACGGAACCCGCCACATCCGGGTGGACATCTGACATCAGCAAAATGTCGTTTCCCGACCATCCGGTCAGCGGGAAACTTCATGGAATTGATTTCACACTCAAGACCGCATTGTTCAGAAATGGCGACCTTAAAATAAGTTCCGCAAACGGAATGTTCCTGGACATCTTTCGTCTGGGTGAATCCATTGAAGACCACAGTTATGAAATCCAGTCCGTTGACAGCGACAACACCAATCCGCACGTCAAGATGACTTGGAATGAAGGAGACGTGGTTCAGACCTCGACTTTTAACAAAGGCTATGGAATGAAGCTGCAATTCGATCAAGCCATAAACCGGACGGTATCCGGGAAAATCTATTTGTGTTTTCCTGACGATTCAAAAAGCTGCGTCGCCGGCACATTTAAAGTGAGGCTTCCCAAACCGAAGTGACAGCAAATCCATTACTCTTTTAAGGGCATCTCCCGCTCCCGCGAGCAAGGGACATCGTTCGAGGCGGAGCCGGGACTGGGGGCGTGTTGGCGGTTGAGAGTTGAGAGTTGGATGTTGAATGTTAAGAGTTGAGTGCTGGAAACGGGCAGGATGCCTGTTCTACTTTTTGAGTCCGGCGCGAGGGAATGCTCGCCCCCCCCCGCCTTCACTGCCCGGCGTAAAATGCATCCACCTTGGCCGCGACGTCCTTGTAGCTGGCGTCCATTTCGTAGATCTGCTTGAACTGTTCGATGGCGTCGTCCTTTTTACCCATGCTTTCGAGCACGCAGCCGAGGTTGTAAACGAGGTCTTTCTTTTCGTCGTCGAACGCCAGTTTTTCCTTAATGGCGTTCTGCAGGGTACGCGCAGCGAGGTCGAACATTTTGCGTTTGGCAAAACTCTGCGCGAGGTAGCTCATGGCGGCGAGATGTTTGTGCGGGTTGTTCTGCGCCTTCTGAAATTCCGCAATCGCCCCGCTGAATTTGCCCGCCTGAAAATACAGCATGCCCATCTCAAACCGGATCGCCAGGTCCGTGGGATACTTTTCGACGCGTTTCTGGCACTCGGTGATTTGGTAATCCACTTTTTCCGCCTGAATTTTTGCCGATTGTTCGGCGTAATCCGGCGCGGCGGGGTCGAGCTGCTCCGCCTGATAATCAAACCGACGCACGACGGTTTCGGCGATGGCGCGTTCGAGTGACGGGTCGTTGCCCATCTCGGAATTTCTGATGCGATCATAAAGTGCCAGCGCGTGGTCGAACTGTTTTTTTTGGGTGTAAAGCTCCGCGAGCGAGCGGACGAGCTTGAGATTTTTTGGCTCGGTTTCCAGGCGCGCTTCGTATTCGCCGATGAGCCGCTCGGCCACGTCCTCGGCCTTCACCACGCGCTTTTCCTGTTCGAGCGAAACGGCCTCCTGTTTGTTCTTCAAAATGTCGCGATAAGAACCCTGCCCGCCCTCCAGCGAGCTGTAACCGCCCTTGTCCATCGTTTTGCGCGCCGACAGGTTTTTCAACGCCTTCGACAGTTCGCCGTCCCCGGGCCGCGCGCGCAGGAGTTCGCTCAGGATTTGTTCCCCGCGGCCGGCATCTCCGCCGCTGGCGGCGAGCGCGTCGGCAAATTGTATTGCCAGGCCGGTGTCCCTGGGCGAATTTTTCAACAGGGTTTCGAGCGACAACACACCCGTGTGCGGCAGGTCCAAGGCCTGGGCCGCCTCGACAATGATGTGGTGCGCGGCGGAACTGTTCGGGTCGCCGTTCAAAATCTGTTCGGCGATGGCCATGGCTTCGGCAGGATTTTTGCTCATCGCCATCTTGGCCTTGGCCTCTTGCGGTGAGGAGCCCGCGCGGTTCAGCATCCTTTTAAAAAATCCGCTGCCGCCATCGCCGGCTTTCCGGAATTGCGCCTCGCGCAATGCCTTGCGGCATTCAAACAAGCCCGGCTCTTTTTCCAGCACCTGATTGAACAGCGCGATGGCGTAATCAAGATTTTCCCGCTGCGCAGCTTCGTTGCCCTTGGCGAAAAGCACACGCAGGTCGCGCGAAATTTCGTTTATGCTTTTTTCTGCCATAATGTCTGCTTGATTGAACCAGAATTGCACCTGGCACGCTAAAAATCAATCCCGAACGCCTTACGGATCAGCCGCATTGTGCCCGGTGCCGCAACGCGTGGTCCACCAGCACCAGCGCGGTCATCGCCTCGACCATCGGCACGGCGCGCGGCAACACGCAGGGATCATGGCGCCCGCGGCCCTTGAGCGTCGTGTTGTGAAATTGCGCGTCCACCGTGTCCTGCTTGTGCATGACGGTGGCGACGGGCTTGAAGGCGACCCGAAAGAAAATGGTCTGGCCGTTGGAAATGCCGCCTTGAATGCCGCCGGAAAAATTCGTGGTGGTGACCACCTTTCCGTGTTTCGCGCGGAACGGGTCGTTGTGCTCGCGCCCGGTGAGCGTGATGCCACCGAAGCCGGAGCCGATTTCAAACGCCTTCGACGCCGGCAGACTCAGCATCGCCTTGGCCAGGTCCGCTTCCAGCTTGTCGAACACTGGCTCGCCCCAGCCGGCGGGCACGCCGCGCGCGAGGCCTTCGACGATGCCGCCGACGGTGTCGCCCGCGCGCCGCATCTTCTCAATGAGCCGAATCATTTTGTCCGCAGCCTTTTTGTCGGGGCAGCGGACGATGTTCGACTCAACGTCCTTGAACTTCACCTTGTCCGGGTTCACGTCCGCGACGAGCCGCTGGACTTGTTTGACGTAAGCCAGGGTTTCAACGCCGAACCGTTCGCGCAGAATTTTTTTGGCGACGGCGCCGGCGGCGACACGTCCGACCGTTTCGCGCGCGCTCGCGCGGCCGCCGCCCTGCCAGTTGCGAATGCCGTATTTGGCGAAATACGTGAAGTCCGCATGCGACGGGCGGAACTTGGTTTTCATTTCCGCGTAGGCTTCGGGCCGGGCGTCCTCATTTTTGACCCACAGGCAAATCGGTGTGCCAAGCGTCCTGCCGCCGAACGTGCCGGAAAGGATTTGCACCGTGTCGGATTCCTTGCGCGGCGTGACGATGCGCGACTGACCCGGACGGCGGCGGTCCAAATCGGGCTGGATATCGGCCTCGGAAAGCTTGAGGCGCGGGGGGCAGCCGTCCACGACCACACCCACTCCCCCGCCGTGGGATTCGCCCCACGTCGTGATGCGGAACAGATGGCCGAAGGTGCTTGCCATGCTGGAATAATGCTAAAAAGTCACGGCGGGGTCAAATCTGCTTCATCTTAATCTTGTGCTTAATCCTGCTCGTAATCACGATCCACACTGCGGGAGATTATGATTATGATGACGATTAAGATTAAGATTGGAGACAAATCCCGCTTGAAACTTGAATCTTCAAACCGGAAACTCAGGCGAGCATGAATCGCATCGTAGAAAAATTTGCCCGACTCAAAAAAGCCGGACGGAAGGGTTTCATTGTCTATATCGGCGCGGGTGACCCGAACCTCGCCGCCACGCGCGAACTTGCCCTGGCCTTTGACCAAGCGGGCGTGGACATTTTGGAACTGGGCGTCCCGTTCAGCGACCCGCTGGCCGACGGCTTGGTGAACCAGCTCGCCGCGCAACGCGGATTGGAATCCGGCACCACACCGCCCAAGGTTTTGGCAACCGTGGCCGCCATCCGCCGGCGCTCGGGAATTCCGATTATTCTCTACATTTACTTCAACCTGATTCACAAGGTCGGTTTGGAACGATTCATCAAAGCTGCGGCGGAAGCGGGTGTGGACGGTATGCTGGTGCTTGATTTGCCGCCGGAAGAATCGGACAACTACGAAACACTCATGCGCCAGGCCGGTCTCTGCCACATCTACCTGGTCGCGCCGACGACGCCGGAAGACCGCATCGAACTCATCGTCAAACGCGGCAGCGGGTTCATTTACTATGTTTCGCGTGAAGGCGTGACCGGGATGCAAGTGAGGGTCGCCTCGAACCTTGCGTCGCAGGTCGCCAAGATACGCGCGCACACGAAACTGCCCATCGCCGTCGGTTTCGGCATCTCAACGCCCGAACAGGCGAAAACAGTGGCGTCCGTCGCGGAAGCCGTTGTTGTCGGCAGCGCGGTGGTGAATCAAATCGCGCAGCATGGCAAATCAAAGGATTTGGTCAAGCGCGTTGGCAAGTTTGTGAAATTACTGGCAGATGCGGTGAAAGTAATTTAGCAACCACGGATGAATATAAAACCCCTCTCTTGGCCTGCGGCCACCCTCTCCCCGCCGAGCGGGGAGAGGGACAGGGCGAGGGGTGCGTTAAAAATCTGTGTTTATCCGTGTCCATCCGTGGTTAAAAATTTATGAGTGCGAAAACTAAATCTGACACCAAAGACCGGTTCGTCATCATTATGGCGGGCGGGCGCGGCGAACGGTTCTGGCCGGTCAGCCGCGAGAAAATGCCCAAGCAACTGCTCACGCTGTTCGGCAACCGCTCGTTTTTGCAGGAGACCGTTGACCGTGTGCTGCCGCTCGTTCCGGCCAAAAACATTTTTGTCATCACGACTGAGGTGCAACTGCCGGAAGTCCGCAAACAGCTCCCTAAAATCCCCAAAGCCAATCTCATTGCCGAGCCGGTTGGCCGCGACACGTGCGCGGCGGTCACGCTCGGCGCGGCACTCGTTGGCGCGCGTTCGACGACCGGCGTCATGGCGGTTTTGCCTGCCGACCACGTGATTCCCGACGAGAAAAAGTTCCAGCAGGTTTTAAGCGACGCGTTCGATTTGGCCAGTCGTGGCCAGGCCATCATTACTATTGGCATCAAACCGGCCGGGCCAGACACGGGTTACGGTTACATTCACGTCGGCCCGGAATTGCCACCGGCGCAAGGCGCGAAAAAGACCAAAACCACCTTTTATCGGGCGGAACGGTTTGTCGAGAAACCGCATTTTGATCGCGCGCTCGAATACGTCAACAGCGGCCAGTACCGCTGGAACGCCGGCATGTTTGTCTGGTCGTTTGTGACCGTCACGGAAGGATTGCAGAAGCATCAGCCGGAGATGTACGCGGCGTGCCAGCGCTGGTTCAAGGTGGCTAACCAGCCCGCCAAACTCGCCAGGGTGCTGGCGAAGGACTATCCCGGCATCAAAAAGGTTTCGATTGATTACGCGCTGATGGAGCAATCGCAGAACGTCATCGTGGCCGACGGGGCGTTTGAATGGGACGACATCGGCTCATGGACGGCGCTGGCGCGGCATCTCAAGGCCGACCCGGAAGGGAACTGCGCCGTGGCGGATTTCATCCATGTGGACGGTGCGCGGAACATCATCTTCGACGCCCGCATCAAAAACCGCACGCCGATTGCGGTAGTCGGTTTGCGCGATTCGATTCTGGTGCAAACCGATGACGCGGTGTTGCTCGCGCATAAAAGCCAGGCGCAGAAGGTCAAGGAATTGGTCAGAAAACTGTCCGAGGACGCGAAGTTGAAGAAGCTCGTGTAGCCGCGTTTGTAAAAACGCGGTTGGAGCGCCCGTAGCCGCGCTTGCGAAAGCGCGGAAGGGATTAACGGATGGAAGAAATCCGCGTTTTGACAAACGCGGCTGCGATGAAAGCGGCTACGGTGAAAATGGACAGGCTTATTGAACAGAAGGACAATTTACCACGGCTGTTTCGCCATCATTACCAAGGCCATGCGGTTGTCCTGTGGACGCTGACTTTGGAGCATCGTGCCACCGGCTGGTTGAACGAATCTTTTCATGCCTGTTTTCGAGAACTTATGCTGCACGCGGCAGTTCGTGAGCAAGTTTGGTGTCCGACGTATTGTCTGATGCCCGATCACCTGCACCTCGTCTGGATGGGGATGCGACGTGAAAGTGACCAGCTCAATGCCATGAGATTCCTCCGTCGCCAATTGGCGCCCGTGCTCGAGCCACACAAGTTCCAACATCAGGCCCACGACCATGTTCTGCGTGAGGAAGAGCACAAACGCGGCGCATTCGCGCGGGTTTGTTTCTATGTGCTGGCCAATCCGGTTCTCGCAAAGTTGGTGACTGAGGACGGGGTCTGGCCGTTCAGCGGCGCGATGGTACCCGGTTATCCAGCGTTGCATCCCAGGCAGGAGGATTTCTGGGAGAAGTATTGGAAACTCTATGCGGCCGAATGGGAAAATGAACCGCCGGCGCCGTCGGTTCCGCCTTTGCATTGAAATGGAGCCGCTCTGGCAAGAGCGCGGTCGGGGGTAACGGATGGGAAAATCCGCGTTTTGACAAACGCGGCTACGGTGTGGGGCAATCGCCGCCAAACGCGGCTTGACCTTTGCCGCTTAAAAGCTAGACTACCCAGCTGGGTTTTAAATTATGCAGCACATCCGGAACATCGCCATTATCGCGCACGTGGACCACGGCAAGACGACGCTCGTGGATTGCCTGCTCAAGCAGTCCGGGACGTTTCGCGCCAACCAGCATGAATCCACCGACGAACGCCTGATGGATTCGATGGATTTGGAAAAGGAAAAGGGCATCACCATCCGCGCCAAAAACGCCGCGTTCAAATACAAGGATTACCACATCAACATCGTGGACACGCCCGGCCACGCCGATTTCGGCGGCGAAGTCGAACGCATCATGAACATGATTGACGGCGTGCTGCTGGTGGTGGACGCCGCCGAAGGGCCGCAGGCGCAAACGCGCTTCGTCCTCCGCAAGGCGCTCGAAGCCGGAGCCAAGCCGATTGTGGTCATCAACAAGATTGACCGCGAGAATGCGAACCCGAAGAAAGTGCTCGACCAGGTTTTCGAGCTGTTCATCTCGCTCAACGCCACCGACGAGCAACTGGATTTTCCGTTCATCTATTGCTCGGCCAAGGCCGGTTATGCCAAGACGGAGCTCGAGCACGTTACCGGCACGATGGAACCGCTCTTCGACGCCATCATCAAACACATTCCACCGCCGCGCGCGAAGGCGGGCGACGGCTTCCAGGTTCTCGTGGCGAATCTGGATTACAGCGATTACCTCGGGCGCATCGCCTTCGGTAAAATCATGGCCGGCAAGGTGAAAGTTGGCGAGGCGGCGTGCTGCCTGCACGGTCACGGGAAAATCACGCAGGGCAAAATCACGATGATTTATCACTTCGAGGGCTTGAAACGCATCGAAGTGCAGGAGGCGCACGCGGGCGACATTGTGGGCATTACGGGATTTGAAGACGTGTTCATCGGCGAGACCATCACGGACAAGCCGGAACACGGCGCGCTGCCCTACATCCCGATTGACCCGCCGACGATCCAGATGGAATTTGCCGTGAACGACGGCCCGCTCGCCGGCCAGGACGGCAAGCTCGTCACCGCGCGCCACATTTGGGAACGGCTGCAAAAGGAAATCCGCACGAACGTCGCGTTGCGCATCAAGCAGACCAATGATCCGAAAATTTTCGAGGTCGAGGGCCGCGGCGAAATGCAAATCGCCATCCTCGTCGAACAAATGCGGCGCGAAGGCTACGAGGTTTTGGTTTCGCGCCCCGAAGTGCTCTACAAAAAGGACGCCAACGGCAACATGCTGGAGCCGATTGAAAGATTGTTCCTGGAAATCCCGCAGGAATTCATGGGTGCCATCATGGAAAACCTTTCCGGCCGCAAGGCCGAGATCAGCAGCATGAACCATCATGGTGACCAGGTTACCATCGAGGCGTTGATACCCATGCGCGGCCTGATCGGGTTCGAGACCGACCTGGTGAACCAGACGCGCGGCCTGGGAGTCATGAGCCACCTGTTCCACGAATACGGCCCCGACCGCGGGGAAATCGCCGCGCGCAAGAACGGTTCACTCGTCAGCATGGAAAGCGGCCAGGCGATGGCCTACGCCATGAACATGATTCAGGAACGCGGCCGGTTGATGGTGGAACCGGGCGACGCCATTTACGCCGGCATGATTGTGGGTGAAAATGCGCGCGACAACGACATCCCGGTGAATCCCTGCAAGGCGAAGAAGCTGACCAACATGCGCTCACAGGGCGACGGCAAGGGCATCCAGCTCAATCCGCCGCTCAAGCTCTCGCTGGAACGCGCGCTGGAATACATCGGTTCGGACGAATATGTCGAGGCCACGCCGAAAAATCTGCGGCTCCGCAAAAAAATCCTCGATGAGACGAAGCGCAAACGCTCCGAAAAATCCCGCGTGATAAAAATCCTGGCGGAGTAGCGATTCGGATTAACTTTTCAAGCGGGTTTTTTCATGAAATCCGCGCCGACGAGGCAGACGTCATCGGCGAATTCGTGGTCCACGGAGAACGCGCGGATGACTTTCAGCAGTTCGTCGAACAATTCCCCCGTGGGCCTGGGCAGCAGGTTTTGCACGTCCAGCATCAGCCGTTCCTGCGAATACAATTCTTCATTCTGCCCCTGCACCTCGAAGAGGCCGTCGGTAAACAGCATCAAAAGGTCGCCGGGCTTGATGGTGATTTCGGTGGTTTGATACGGCGGGTCGTCAAACAAGCCGAGGGCGGGCTGGCTCCGGCCATCCGCGTTGTTGAGTACCTGGACCTGCCCGGTGGGTCGCTGCACCAGCAGCGGCTTCGGATGACCGGCGTTGGCAAAGCGCATGACGCCGGTCTGCCAGTCGGCCACCAGATAAAACGCGGTGGTGAGCATCGGGGAACCGGTGCTCTTGAGGATGCTGCACAAATCGGAATTGAGCTTGCGCAAAAACATTCCGGGGTCGCGCGCGAGCGGTTTCAATTCCTCAGACAGCGCGCGGATCATGGCGGTGACGAGCGCGGCGCGAATGCCATGGCCGGTCACGTCGCAGATGAAAACGGCGGCTTCCGTGTCGGAAAGCGCGGAGACGCTGAAAAAATCGCCGCTGACCGTTTCGGCGGCCTGATAGCGGTGGACAAATTGAAAAGCGCTTTGTTCCACCGGGACGTTGCGCGGGAAAGTCGGATACTGCTGCGGCAGCATGGCGGACTGGATTTCGCGCGCCATGTGGAGGTTTTCCTCCATCAGCAGATTTTTGGTGCGCAACTCTTCACGGCTGCGGGCCAGTTCAGCGTTCGCGCGGCGGATTTGTTCTTCGGCGAGTTTTTGCGCCGTGATGTCCCAGAAAATTCCCTGCAAACCGATGATGCTTCCCTCCGCGCCATACAGCGGCGTTTTGACGACCTGAACGATGGTTTTCTCCTGACCCAACGGTTGATGTTCCTCGACGATTTCGTAGGTCTGGCCGGTTTCCATCACGCGGCGGTCGTCCTTCTGGTATTTTTCAGCCAGTTCCTTCGGAAAAAAATCGAAATCCGTTTTGCCGAGGATGTCCTCCAGCCTGCATTTGTAATGGTTGCAGTATTGTTGATTGGCAAAGGTGAACCGCCCCTGCAGGTCCTTTCGAAAGACATTTTGCGGCATCGTCTCCACCAGGGAATGATACAGGGATTCCGAATTCCGCAGTTCCTGCTCCATGTGCCGGCGTTGCGTGATGTCCACCACCGTGCCTTCGTAGTAAAGCAATTTGCCCTGCGCATCGCGCACGGCGCGGCAATTTTCCGAAATCCAGATGACGAGCCCGTCCTTGCGGTAAATGAGGGACTCGAATCCCTTCAGCGTGTCGTGTTCCAGCATCAACCGGACGAATTCCTCGCGTCGGCCTGGTTCCACGTACAGCCGTTTCCCGATGTCCTTGATGCTCGCCATCATTTCCATCGGCGAGTGATAACCATAAATGTGCGCCAGCGCCACGTTTGCCAGCAGGTAGTGGCCGTCCGGAGTCGTGCGGAAAATGCCCTCGACCAAATGATCAAAAATGCCGTGGTAGTTGTCCTTTTCCTCGATCAGCGCGAGCCGTTCGAGCTGGCGCGCAATCGCGCAACGGATGGCGCGCCGCAAAGCGGGGCCACCGAGATGTTCCTTGACGAGATAATCCTGCGCGCCGTTGTAGATGACTTCGGCGGAGAAGCTTTCATCATTCGGCATGCCGAGCACCAGAACCGGCAGACGCGGCGCCCTGGTGGTGAGCGAGGTGACCTGGGACAGGCCGGTCGCTTTGTCGGCGGGCAAATCAAACAAAACCGCTTGAAATGAATTGGCCGCCAGCAGGGCCAAACCGGCCTCAATGGTGGTCGCCGTCGCGACCTCCGCAGGCCCGCCGGCTTGCAGGAGCTGGGCGACGGTGCGCGCAAAACTGCCGTCATTCCCGACAAATAAAATTTTCAACGGTTCGGATTCCATATCGCGATTTGGCCCCGCGCCACCGGCGCGGACCTGAATTACCTCGCGGTCGTCCTATGAGCATACAAGGTTGGGGCGCGCTCGCAAGTGGGTTGCGTTCACCACGGATTTTTGTTTATCATCCGGCGGATGAAATGGCGTGCCGACAGTCACGGGGTTCATTTCCTCGATTTTTCTGTTCTCCGGCTTGAAATGCCCGCCGTTGCGACCGTCGCCTTTTGGCAGATTTAATTATGAAAACCTATCAACCAGCGGAAATTCGGAACTTCGCCATCGTCGGTCACGCCTCATCGGGCAAAACGATGTTAAGCGAGGCAATGCTCATGTGCGGCGGCATCATCACACGCATGGGGCGCATCGCCGACGGCTCCACGGTGTCGGATTACCATGTCAGCGAGAAGAACCGGCAGATTTCGGTTTCGGCGTCGCTGATGCACACGGAGTGGATGGGAAAGAAAATCAACCTGATTGACACGCCGGGTTACCTTGACTTCATCAGCGAAGGCCTGGGCGCGCTGCGCGTCGGCGATTTTGCGCTGGTGGTGGTTCACGCCCAGCACGGCCTCGGGGTTGGCACCGAGCGGGTGTGGGATTGCGCGACCGGCTACGGCATTCCCAAAATGATCGTCGTGAACGCCGTGGACAAGGAGAACGTGGATTTCGACGCCGTGGTCAGGAAATTACAGGAGCGGTTCGGCCGGCATGTGTTTCCGTTGAATGTGCCGGTGAATCCCGGTCCCGGTTTCAACCGCGTGCTGGACGTATTGCGCAGCGAAATCGTGACCTACGCGGCCGATTACAGCGGCAAATACCAGGAAGAACCGGCTACCGGCGAGTGGGAGGCAAAGGGCAAGGAACTGCACGGCCAGCTCATCGAGCACATCGCCGAGTCGGACGACGAACTGATGAACAAGTTTTTCGAGCAGGGCAGCCTTTCGGAAGAGGAATTCCGGGCCGGCATTCACGCGGCGGTGCAGAAGCAATTGTTCATCCCGCTGTTCTGCACGTCGGCGGAAAACAACATCGGCGTGGCGCGGTTGATGGATTTCATCGCCAAGTATGGTTCATCGCCGGTGGACCGCAAAAAGGTGAAGGCCGTCAATGCCAACGACGCGGAGGTGGAAGTGGGTTTGGATGATCCCGAACCGGTGCTCTACATTTTCAAGACGATGTCCGAAGCGCATTTCGGCGAGTTGTCATTCTTCCGCACCTATGCGGGTTCGGTGTCCACGGGCATGGATTTATACAACAGCGACCGCAAGGTGAATGAGCGCATCGGGCAGATTTATCTGCTCAACGGCCAGAACCGCGAGGCGGCCAACACGCTCGGCCCCGGGGATATCGCCGCGGTCGTCAAACTCAAGGTGACGCACACCGGCAACACGCTTTGCAACGCGAAGAAGGCCGTGACGCTGCCAAAGGTGGTTTATCCCAGACCCAACATCCACGCGTCGCTGGTCGCCAAGGTGAAGGGCGAAGAGGACAAGATCGCCTCCGGCCTCGCCGCGTTGCATCAGGAAGACCCTACGTTTCTTTACGTGGTGGACGCGGAATTGCATCAGACAATCATTTCCGCGCAGGGCGAGTTGCACCTGGAAGTTGTGGCCGACCGGTTGCGGCGCCGGCACAACGTTCATGTCGAATTGGGCGAGCCGCGCGTAAAATACCGCGAGACCATCAAAGGCAGGGGCGATTCAAAGTATCGCCACAAAAAACAGACCGGCGGCGCCGGACAATTCGCCGAAGTCTGGATGCGCATCGAGCCGAAGCCGCGTGACAGCGGCGTCGAGTTCACCAACTCGCTCGTCGGCCAGAACGTGGACCGCGTGTTCGTGCCTTCGGTCGAGAAGGGAGTCAATCAGGCTTGCACGGAAGGCATTCTGGCCGGTTGCCGCGTGACAGACGTGAAGGTTGATTTTTACGACGGCAAGATGCATCCGGTGGACTCGAAGGACATTGCGTTTCAGATCGCCGGTTACTTTGCGTTCAAGGAGGCGTTTACGGCCGCCAAGCCGTGCCTGCTGGAGCCGATTGAGACCGTCGAGATCCGCATTCCGGAAGATTGCATGGGCAAGGTGATGGGCGACTTGTCGTCCCGGCGCGGAAGAATCATCGGCATGGACACCGCCGGCGCGTTTCAACTCATCAAGGCCAGCGTGCCGACCAAGGAACTTTACCATTACTCCAGCACGCTGCGTTCGCTGACGGGCGGGCGCGGCGTCCACACGGAAGAATTCAGCCACTACGAGGAAATGCCGCGCGACGCGGCGGAAAAGGTGATTGAAGAGGCAAAGAAACGAAAAGCCAGCCCCGAGCCGCATTGAAGCGGCTGGAGCAGATTAGCGGCGCGGCGCTCAGTGAACGAGCGCGGCTTCGTTTTTGACCACGGCGGAATAGAGCGCGTCCTTCAGTTTGGCGCGCTTGAATTTGAGTTCGTCGATTTCCTGATCGGTGGCGAACTCGATGTCTTCTTCGATCCGGCAGATGCTGTCGTCCAACTGATGGTATTCCTCGAACATCTGGCGGAACTGGTTGTCGGCGAGCCGGAGCCGGCGGATGGTTTCGCGATGTTCGGGGAATTCACTCAGGAAGGGGTGATGTATGTCCATTGGAAGTCCTCCAGGTTGAGGTTTGCGGTCGGTGCACTGCTTGCTTCGTTCCCATTACCTGCGTCTAATAAAGCCCAAGTTGCCCCGGCTGGCCAGTAAAATTTTTGAAAAAGTTGAAATAATTTTGCCTGGATGCGGCTTGGCTGGTGCCTTTCAGCCTTTTCAAGCCCGCGCCGATGGCTTAATTTGCCGTTATTCTCATCACATGCCGAGTGTTTACATCAAAACCTACGGTTGCCAGATGAACGAGCGCGACAGCGAGGCCGTGGCCGCCCAGCTCGTGGCCAAAGGCTATACCCTCGCGCCGTCGGAAGCCGTGGCGGACGTAATTCTGCTCAACACGTGCAGCGTGCGTGATTTTGCGGAACAGAAAGCCTTGAACAAGATGGTGAACGTCATCGCCGAAACGCGGCGCAACCGCCCGGAGGCCGTGCTCGGCTTCATGGGCTGCATGGCGCAGAGCCGGGGACAGGAACTGATTGACCGTTTGCCGGACGTGGACCTCGTGCTCGGCACGCAGAAATTTCATCGCGCTGCGGAATACCTCGATGAATTGCTCGCCGGCCGCCGCGAAAAAATCGTGGACGTGGCAGCGGAGCAGGGCAGCGAAGCAACCATCCGCGAACATCTGCTTTACGGAAATACTGCCAGCAATGGCGACGGTCACAGACCGCCGCTACAGATCACCGCATTTGTCAGCATCATGCAGGGCTGCAACCAGTATTGCACTTTTTGCATCGTGCCATACACGCGTGGCGAGGAACGAAGTCGCACCATTCCCGATATCGTAGCCGAGTGCCGTCAGCTTGTGTCGCAGGGCGTGAAGGAAATCACGCTGCTCGGCCAGATTGTGACGAGTTATGGGCGGCGGGGGGAAGTTTGGACTGCGGCGGCAAGCGAAGCACGACGCCGCTTTTCAACTGCCGATGAACCAGTCGAAGCCAAAGCGCCGTCGCCGCTGCGCTCTGCCGGCGCACTCCAAAAATCTCCCTTCGTCCGACTGCTCGAAGCCGTTCACGAAATCGAAGGGCTGGAACGCATCCGGTTTACCTCGCCGCATCCGAAAGGTTACGGCGACGATTTGATTGAGGCTTACGCGCGGTTGCCCAAGCTCGTCGAAAGCGCGCACCTGCCCGTCCAAAGCGGCAGCGATCGCGTGCTGAAATTGATGCACCGCGGTTACACGCGAGCCATTTACGTTGGCATCATTGAAAAATTACGCCGTGCCCGGCCGGAAATCGGCATCAGCACCGACATCATTGTCGGGTTTCCCGGCGAGACCGAGGACGACTTCGAGCAGACCCTTTCGCTGGCGCGCGAGGTGGAATTCGACCAGGCTTACATCTTCAAATACTCGCAGCGCCGCGACACGCCCGCCGCCGAAATGCCCGGACAAGTGCCGCAAAAGATCCGCGAGGAACGCAACCAGCGATTGCTCAACGTCATCAACGAAATTGCCGGAAGCAGATACGGCGCGTTTGTCGGGCGGCAGACGCAGATTCTGGTGGAAGGGCCGAGCAAAAAGAATCCGGCGCGGATGACGGGCCGGACGCGCTGCAACAAGATTGTGGTGTTCGATGGGTCAGAGCGGCATCGCGGCCAGCTCATGGACGTGAAAATCACCCGCGCCGGCTCCTTCACGCTCTACGGCGTCCCAGGGATTTTGGAATGAGAAATAATAAAAACATATGAATTGGTCGCCTAGCTTGATTGCTACGGGAATTTGGATTGTGATTTCTTCGTTTCTTGGCCTGCTTGAGTTATTATTAAGATACCGTTGGAAAGATGGCAGAACGCAGAAATACAAAATCGCGCGAAAGTATTTGTTTGTCCTTTTCATTCTTTCGTCGATTTTTGCACTAGCTCTGACGATGTATGACAAAACTCGCGCAGAACAGGAAAGCCTGCGTTTAGCAAAGGCACTTAGGGAAGCGGCTGATGACCGAAAAAAACATGCAACGGCTGGACGTATAGAAACTCTTACGGGTTTATCTCAAGCATTCGTAATCGGAGATTCTGGAACAGCTTTTATTTCTTTCCGCTCTGCATCGTTGTTTGATGCGCTTCCATTTCCCCCAATGATTCAAAAAATTGCCAAACAGAATTCTGTAATTATTGGCAATACATTAGACGGAAAATTGAGCGTATCCGCTCGGATTTGCGGTCGCGACGGTCTAATCGCGGAAATAAACGACAATGAATGGAAAGTTAATCCTTCAAAAAGTTGGGACAGAAATTACTCGTCTAATGCATTTGAAGTTCAAAATGCTGACGGAGAAATTGTGTTTCAGGTCAAAATTGAAAAAGACTCAAACTTCGGCGGTTTGGGCGTTGCGCATTTTCAGGGCATTTTTTTCGATTCAGATGGCAACGGAATTGGATTTACAGAAGTTGGAAAAGCAAAAGGTGCTTTTTTTTCTTTTTTACCAGCAAATTCTGGACGCCCGCTGCCGCAGATAAAACCACTATTCAAATATCCTAGTGAACTTCATTTAGGAGATTTGTCGGAATAGAGATAAATTACAGATTGAATTTTTCGTGTTCATTTGTGTCAATTCGTGGTTAGATTTTCACAATGAAGCTGTCGTTATTGTCCATCCTGCTCGGCGCCGGGATGAGTGTGCCGCAGATTTACGGTCTGACCAAGCCGGCACAATTCGCCGCCACGGCGCGCAAATTCCCGCGCAACCTGCCCGTCGGCGTTGTGCTAATGCTGCTGGGCACGGCCTGGTTTTTGTGGAACGTCAACAACGAGCCGATCGCGGATTTCTCGGCCTACAAACAACCCATGATGGCCGGGTTTGCGGCGGTGGGGATTTTGGCGTGCTTTTTCGTCCAGGACTTTCTGGCCGTGCGCGGTCTGGCCGTTCTGATGTTGTTGCTGGCGAAATTGATGGTGGATACCGGGCGTCCGCATCTGGGCCAGACGCCGTGGGTGTACGTGATTCAAATCTGGGCTTACGGGCTCATCATCGCCGGCGTCTGGTTCACGATAACACCGTGGCGGCTGCGCGACCTGGTGAACTTTGCCATGGCGAATGAAACCCGCGTGCGGCTTGGCAGCGCCATCCGGCTGGCGTTCGCGGTATTCGTAATGCTCCTTGGCCTGACGGCGTTTCGCGCGATGTGAAACGCGAAAAGCCTGACTTGGTTTGTTAATCCAGCCCACTACCCGCGCGTTCCACAACAGGCTTCCCAGACCCGGGTTGACGGACACGGCTTTGTGGTTGACCTTTTTTGGCACAACTTTTGCGTCGTTCATGGATAAATTCTTATAATTTGACCAAGCGATGAGCAACAATCCATCCACCAAGCCGGGGAAGAAGACATTTCCCGGGAAACGGGCCGTGAACCATCGGCGGTTCACGGTCAGCAAGGCGGTTAAAACTTTCAACTCAAAGAGTCCGAAAGCCGACCTCGAGGCCTTTTTTCATTCGCCATCCTGTCACGCCCTCAAGTTGCAAATCTGCGATATCGGCTGGCGGTTGTGGCAGCGGGCCTACGTGGACGGCAACGGCGGCAACATCGCCATCCGGGTTGGCGAAGACCTTGCGCTTTGCACGCCCACACTCGTCAGCAAGGGTTTCATGAAACCGGAGGACCTGTGCCTGGTGGATTTCGAGGGCAACCAACTGTTGGGCGCGAGAAAATGCACGAGCGAAATTCTCATGCACCTGCAAATCATGCAACACCAGCCGCGGGCCGTGGCCACGGTGCACTGTCATCCGCCGTATGCGACGGGCTTTGCGGTCGCGGGCATATTGCCGCCTCCGGGCCTGTTGCCGGAGTACGAGCTTTTCACATCAGTGGCTATCGCGCCGTATCGCACGCCTGGGACGCCGGAAATGGGCCGGCTTGTCGCCGGTTTGGTGGACAACCAGAATGTCGTTCTCATGGCCAATCATGGGGTCGTTTCGTGGAGCCACAACAACGTGGAGGACGCCGGCTTCAAGATTGAAGTTCTCGAAACCTATTGCCGCACCGTTCTTGTCGCCTCGCGACTGGTTCGGACGCCGAACACCATTTCTCGCACGCAGTTGCAGGAACTGCTCAAGATCAAACAAAGCCTGGGCATCCCCGACCCGCGCTTTGGCCTCAAGAAATTTGATCTCCCCGACAAAAACGAATGGCGCCGGGTATCGTTGTTGGCGCGCCGCCCGAGGATGAGGCGGGCAGGAAAAGACCCCAAAGCCCAGGCCGTCATCCAGGCCATCAGGGCGCAAATCCTGGACAAGCTCAATGGGTGATTCGGTGTTGGGAGTTCCGCCTTCAGGCGGTTCGGTGGCATACATTTCCCCTGCCGCGTAAACGCGGAACTCCTAACGGTTCAGAGGCCGAAACGTCCGGTTTTGTTACGAAATCCAGCCAGCGGCCTGGGCCAGTTTGACCAGCAGATAAGCGATGGCGCCACTCGCGGGCAGCGTCATGACCCAGGCCCAGAGGATGCGTTCGACCACGTCGAATTTAAGGTGATTGAATCCTTTCGCGCAGCCGACGCCCATGATGGAAGTGGTGACGGCATGCGTGGTGGAAACAGGCATGCCGAAATGCGCGGCGGTGACGAGTATCGTGGCAGCGGTGGTTTCGGCGGCGAAACCGTGCACAGGATGAAGACGGACCATTTTATGGCCGAGGGTCTTGATGATTCGCCAGCCGCCCACGGCGGTGCCGGCGCACATGGTCAGGGCGCAGAGGACTTTTATCCAGGCAGCGATCGCCAGCGGTTGTCCTGCCGCCGGTTCGGCGGTGCGCAAAAAAGACAACCAGCCGGGGAGATGGTCGAACAGGCCGCTGCTGGTGCCGGTCAGCAGTGCCAGGGCGATGATGCCCATGGTTTTTTGTGCGTCGTTGGTACCGTGGCTGAAACCCATGTAAGCCGAACTGAGGAGCTGCAATTTGCCGAAGGTCCTGTTGACGGTGGCCGTACGCCAGTTGCGCAATAGAAAATAGAGCAGGCCCATCAACAGAAAGCCGAACACCAATCCGCATACGGGCGAGGAGATCATCGGCACAATGACCTTCCACAGCAGGCCCTTGCTCAACCACCAATGCTCGGAATTGGGAACGGACCAGACCAGGACATGCCAGTCGTTGCGTGCGGCGGCCAGGCACGCGCCGCACAGGCCGCCGATGAGTGCATGCGACGAGCTGGACGGCATCCCGAACCACCACGTCAGCAGGTTCCAAAGAATGGCGGCGACCAGGGCGCAAATCAGGACTTCGGACGTGGCGACTTCTGGATCCACCAATCCCGAGGCGATGGTGGTGGCGACGGCGGTGCCGGCAAAAGCGCCGACCAGATTGGTAACCGCGGCCAGCATGACAGCCTGACGCGGCGTCAACACCTTGGTGGCGACGACGGTGGCGATGGAATTGGCCGTGTCGTGAAACCCGTTGATGTAGGTAAAGACCAACGCGGCGAGGATGACGAGAAGGAGGAGGGTCATCGCGCCAATCAGGAATTCTTCAGCACGATGTGCATGACTACATTGCCGGCGTCGCGGCAACGGTCAATGACCTTCTCCATCAATTCATAAAGATCGCGGATGACCATGGCGCGCAGCGCTTCGTAGCGGCCGCTGTAAAGGTCTTTCAGCAGTTCCATCATCAGCCGGTCCGCCTCGTTTTCGAGATACTGGAGTTTGGTGTTCAACTCGTGGATTTTCTCCAGATGCTTCATATCCCGCAGTTGTTTGACCATGGCCAGCACCACATCGGTGGCCTGTTCCATGATTTCAATCTGCCGGTTGAACTCCACGCCCTGGATGTGCTGATGGCCGAGGTTGATGCGTTCCGCCAGTTTCTCGACCGTCTTGGGGATTTTGCGCAGCGCCAGCGCCAGCGCCTCAATGTCCTCGCGTTCCAGCCCCGTTACGAACGTCTTCACCAGCTCGGCGGTGATTTGTTCCCCGATTTTCTTCTCCTTGCGCCGCGAGAGCGCGAGGTCGTCGAGCCCTTTGGCGGAATCCGGTGACTTGATCAACTCAATGACCATCCGGACGCTTCCGTGGGCTTCGCTGGCGGCATCTTCCAGCAGTTGATAGAACCGGTCGGCATTTCCGAAGAGCATTTGGAGCGAAAACATGGCGGGGACAGGGTCGTGGAAACGTGCCAAAAGTCCATGAAATTTTATGACGGGGACTGATTGCCGGGAGCGCGCAAGCAGCCGTCCTTCGGGCCGGGTTGGCAAAATAGATTCGCTGAAAACCTTTTACCGTTGTAAGGTTCGTTCGGTTTATGGGCATGGCGGACATCAGGCGGGAATACTCGGTTGGCGGTCTGCAGCGCGCGGACCTGGACGCGAATCCGGTCGTGCAGTTCAACCAGTGGTTTGTGCAGGCGTCGGCGGGCGGCCGCTGGCGAAAAATCGGCATCGCCCTCTATAAACTCTGGCACGCCATACTCGGCCATATGCCGGTGGATGTAAACGCGATGACACTGGCGACGGTGAGCAAGGATGGCAGGCCCTCGACTCGCACGGTGTTGCTCAAGGGCGTGGACGAACGCGGCTTCACTTTTTTCACGAACCACGACAGTCGCAAGGGGCTTGAACTGGCGGAAAATCCCAACGCGGCGTTGACGTTTTACTGGGCGGATTTGGAACGTCAGGTCTGCGTCGCCGGCACGGTCACGAAATTGTCGCAGGCGGAATCAGAGGCGTATTTCAAAAGCCGGCCGCGCGGCAGCCGCCTTGCTGCATGGGCATCGAACCAGCGCGACGTGGTCGCCGACCGCGCGGCACTCGACGCGAAGTGGAACGAAATGGCGGCAAAATTTCCCGGTGACGTGCCGTTGCCGCCGAATTGGGGTGGTTACGTGTTGAAGCCGGAGCGCGTCGAGTTCTGGCAGGGGCGACCAAACCGGTTGCACGACCGTTTTTGCTACACGCGGCAACCGGGCAATTCGTGGAGACTGGAACGGATTGCGCCTTAAAATTTGTAAGCCAGGCCGCTGACCAGCTTCACGTCGTTGTCCTTGCGGCCGGGCGCGGGGTCATTGGCAAAATTGTCCTGCACCACCGTCCGCAGGCTGAGTCGCTTTGTGAGCGCGGCTTCGGCACCCACTTCGGCATTGACGAGATAATTGTCGGGCCGGTCCACCTGTGGCAGGAATTCCACATTTTGCCAGAAGCGCGTGTGTTCGACCGTTTTGTGTTCGAAACGTTCGGCCAGGCGCAGTGTGGGATAAGTGTGGTATTCGTCGTCCAGTTTTTCATACAAGACGGCGGGGCCGAATTCGCCCGCCAGCGACGTTTGCTTGTTCTTGACGAAGTAATAGCCGGCGCCGGGGCTGAACGTGAACCGATAAGTCACATCCGAAATGCCATCGTGCAGCGCGTCCGCGCGCGCGTAGCCGAACCAGCGCTCGTTGAACAGGTGGTTGTATTGGCCGTAACCATGCAAGGTCTCGTTGTTTTCCACCGCATTGTTTTCGCCATAAGAACCCTCGAGGCCCAGGGTCCATTCGTTGGTCGGGTTGTTTCGATGGGTCCTGAAACTGCCGGTGGCCAGCACGCTTTCGCTGTTGCCACTGGTCAACGTGAGGCCAAAGGCCACAGTGCTTTCCCATGCCGGCTTGTTGGTGGGGATTGCGGCGCCTGGCGTGGCAGGAGTGGCGTTGGCCACCGCGGCCAAAAGCGCCAGGTCGCCGTTGCTTTCGTTGGCCGATTTGTTGGTTGACACCGTGACGGTTTGATTGGTGTCGCCAGCGCGACCGCACACGGTCAAAGCGGCCAGAACGAACAAGGTCAGAATATATTTTTTCATTTTTTCTTCACGCCGACAAATTGAATTCCGACCGGGGAAACCGATGCAGCGGAAATCCTGACAGCAAACAGCCCGGAAACAAACTGAGCGTAGCCATTCTAACCCAAATCATCAAGCGGGCAAGTAAACGTTCTTGAAAATTATTTCTTTGGTTTGTTTTTGCCGGTGGTGTCTTCCTTGTCTTCACCAACAACCGGCGCAATGGCCTGAAGTTGGTCACCGGCTTCGAGTTCAATCAGCTTCACGCCCTGCGTGTTGCGGCCGATTATTTCTTTGGATCCTCGGACGGTCGCCCTTTGTTGTCCCGGCTGGAAAACAAGGTGGTATCGGCCTCCACCATTTCTTCCAACGAGATGAAATCCATGCCTGACGTGGCCCGTCGGGCTTTGGGTTGAGGCGGTTCGGCCGGAATGGGGTTGGGCGGCGGTGGGGTGGCCGGCGAGGCTGAAGGAGGCGGGGGGGAGGGTGATTTCTTCGCCGCCATCTTTTTTGTGACCAGGATGGTTTCATCGTCGTCTGGATGATTTTCCTGCTCCTGCACGCGGGCGGTTTCCGCGAGCAACGATTCCCACTGGCGTTGCACGGTGCGTTTTGGGGGCGCCCGGAACGGGATCAAGCGGAATTCGCCATCGGTCAACGACAGCAATTGATGAAACGCCTTTTCTCCGACCAGCTTTCCGGCCGAGGCGTGAACAATGGCGCCATCTTCAATGTAAATCTCGCCAGCGGCCTGGTGGTTCCGAATTTCAAGGATCACGGAGTTGCCGCCCAGGCATTCCAGTTGGATCACATCGAACAAACCAGTCTCACCCAGGGTGCTGATAAAATCGTTGCCGTCCGACCACCGCAGGACGTTGGTCAGCATGTTGAAAATCAGCCTCCACCCGTCCTCGTCACCCGGTTTTAAAAGGAAAAGTTCCGCTCCGTTGGCCAGACAGACTGCCCGGCGGCTTTCGTCGCTTTGTGCGGTCAAGATGACCTTTTTAATGTTGGGATATTTCTGATGAATAATGCTCAGCAACTGGACGCCGTCCAGCAGCGGCATGCCGATGTCCAGCACGACCAGGTGAATCAGCTTATGTTCCAGGATGGCCAGCGCCTTGTCGGCGGATGGGGCTGTATGGATTTCCCAGTTTTTATCTGCCTGGGCGCCAAACAGTTCGTTGATCATCTCAAGGAAGGCCAGACTGTCATCCACGAAGAGCACGCGATAGGTCTTCAGGCTGTCAGCGGATTCAGTTTTTTTTGCCGGGGCGGGGGAAGAAACACCAGCCGGTGCCGGGGCGGTTGCCTCGGGCGCTGCCACCGGGGCGGGTTCGGAAATTTCAAGGCGCAACTCCACCAGGCCCAGGCGCAGGGTTTGCCCGGGTTGCAGGACGGCCTCGGAAATCGTCTCGCCGCCGATGAACGTGCCGTTGGTTGAGCGCAGGTCGCGAACGACCAGTTCGTTGCCGCGCAGCAACACTTCGCAATGCTGGTTCGAGACTGACCTTTCAACGATTTGAAACGCATTCTCGTCACCGCGCCCAATCGTGACCCAGCGCCTGCCCAGTTCATGCGACAGACCGGCCAATTCCTCACTAATGACCACAAGCCTCGACATACAAACCCCTGAAATTTTCTGCCAGAGTAGTTATTGTTAAATGCAGCGCGTCAAATCAAAAGTTGCTCTCAACCAAACAGTTATAAAACTTGTTTCCGATAATGCAGGCTGGTGTTGTAAAACCGGTACCAAGACTTATGCCCCAGCCGCGGCAATACGTAAGCAACGTCCATGCCGCCGCCGGCCGGTATAGCCGGCTGGAATCAGCTTCACCCGTCGGGAACATTTGAAAATTATTTCACGGGCTCGTCTTCGCTGGCGGCGTCTTCCTTGTCCTCGCCGATGACCGGCGCGATGGCCTGAAGTTTGTCGCCGGATTCCAGTTCGATGAGTTTCACGCCCTGCGTATTGCGGCCGGCTTCACGGATGTCCTTCACGAAGGTCCGCACCATCTGGCCCTTGACGGTGATGAGCATGATTTCGTCCGCATCGCGCACGGTCAATGCCCCGACCACGCCGCCGGTCTTGTCGGTGGTCTTCATCGTGATGATGCCCTTGCCACCGCGGGATTGAGCGCGATATTCCTCGAAGTCGGTTCGCTTGCCGATGCCGTTTTCGCCGGCCACCAGCAATTTCGCATCCGGCACAACGATGGCCAGCGCGACGACTTCGTCGCCCTTCGACAATTTGATGCCGCGCACACCGGCGGCAGGCCGGCCCATCGGGCGCGCGTCCTCCTCATTGAAGCGGATGCTCATGCCGTCGCGGGTGATGAGCACGGCTTCGCTCTGGCCGGTCGTCAGCTTCACGTCAATCAGCGTGTCGCCCGGATCAATGCCGATGGCGATGATGCCGCCTTTGCGGACGTTGGCGAAATCGGCCAGCGCGGTTTTCTTCACCGTGCCCTGCTTGGTCGAGAACAGCACAAAACCCGGCTGTTCCCAGGTCACGTCTTCCTTGTTCGTGTTGGTTTTTGACAACACGCGAATCAACGCGGCAATGGTCTCGCCGGTTTTCAGTTCGAGCAGATTGGCGATGCTGCGGCCCTTGGCGGCGCGGCCCATGTCGGGAATCTCGTGCACGCGCTCGACGTAAACACGGCCCGTGTTTGTGAAAAACATCAGGTAATCGTGCGTGCTGGCGGTGAACAAATGCTCGATGAAATCATGTTCCTCGTCGGTCGCGCCCTCCTTGGTCGTCATGCCGATGACGCCCTTGCCGCCGCGGCGCTGGGCCCGATACGAACTGACGTTCGTGCGTTTGATGAGGCCATTGTGTGTGAGCGTGATGATGACACCCTCGTTGGCGATGAGGTCTTCGATGTTGATTTCGCCTTCATCGGGCACGAGGTCGGTCAGGCGCGGCGTGGCATACTTTTCCTTGATGACCTTCAACTCGGCCTTGATGATGGCCAGTACGCGGGCTTCCTTCGCCAGGATATCCATCAAATCCTCGATGCGCTTGAGCAGTTCCTTGTATTCGCCCTCGACCTTGTCGATTTCCAGGCCGGTCAACTGGTACAGGCGCAGTTCCAGGATGGCGTCCACCTGCCGTTCGGTCAGCGCGTAACGGCCCTTGGTCAGGCGCGCTTCGTTGCGAATCAAAATGCCCCAGCGCTCGACCTGTTTTTGGGTCCACTCGAACGCGAGCAATTTGACCTTGGCCTCATCGCGCGTCTTGCTGCCGCGGATGATTTTGATGAAATCGTCGAGGTTCGCCAGCGCGATGAGATAGCCTTCGAGGATTTCCGCGCGTTCCTCGGCCTTCTTCAACTGGAACCGCGTGCGCCGCAGCACGACTTCGCGCCGATGCTCGATGTAGCAACTGATAAGCTCCTTCAGTCCCAGGGTCTTGGGCCGGCCATGATCAATGGCCAGCATGTTGACGGCAAAGCTGCTTTCCAGCGCCGTCTGCTTGTACAGATTGTTGATGACGACCTTCGGAATCGCGTCGCGCTTGAGCTCGACGACGACGCGCGTGTTCTCGTCCGACTCGTCGCGAATGGCCGTGATGTCCGTGAAGCCCGTCGTTTTTTCGTTCACCAATTCGGCGACGCGCTCGACGAGCACCGCGCGGTTGACGTTGTAGGGGATTTCCGTGATGACGATTTGCTCGCGCCCACCCTTGAGTTGCTCCACGCCGACCTTGCCACGCACCTTGACGCTGCCGCGCCCGCTCGTGAAATATTCTTTGATGACGTCCAGTCCGCACACCATGCAGCCCGTTGGGAAGTCGGGACCCTTGACGAATTTCATCAGGCCCTTGACCGTGATGTTCGGGTCGTCAATCTGGGCGCAGATGCCGTCAACGATTTCGCCGAGGTTATGCGGTGGAATGTTGGTGGCCATGCCGACGGCGATGCCCGTGCCGCCGTTGACGATCAAATTCGGGAACGCGGCGGGGAAGACCGTCGGCTCGGTGCGGGTTTCGTCGTAGTTGGGGACGAAATCCACGGTGTCCTGGTCCATGTCCTCCATCAGCGCGGCGCCGAGATGCGTCATGCGCGCCTCGGTGTAACGCATGGCGGCGGGCGGATCGCCTTCAACGGAACCAAAGTTGCCCTGGCCATCCACGAGCCGTTCGCGCATGGCCCACGGCTGCGCCATGTGCACGAGTGTCGGATAAATCACCGCTTCCCCGTGCGGATGGTAATTGCCGCTGGTGTCGCCGCAAATTTTGGCGCACTTACGATGCTGGCGGTTCGGAAACAGCGAGAGATCGTGCATCGCCAGCAGGATGCGCCGTTGTGAGGGCTTGAGGCCGTCACGCGCATCCGGCAGGGCGCGCGAAATGATCACGGACATGGAGTAATCGAGAAAGGAATTCTTGATTTCCTCGGCCACATTGACCTTGGCAATTTTTTCACCCGAAGCGAACAACGGCGTGTTGATCACCGGCAAATCATTCGATGGTTTGGATTCAGCCATAAAAATTCCCGCAAACGAAAATTAAATATCCAGATTCCGCACGTTGAGGGCATTGTCCTCGATAAACTGGCGGCGCGGCTCGACTTCCTCGCCCATGAGTTTGGTGAACATCTCCTCGGCGTCCACGGCGTTGGTCAGATCGACGCGCAACAATTTGCGCCGCACCGGGTCCATCGTCGTTTCAAACAGCTCCTTCGCATTCATTTCGCCGAGGCCCTTGAACCGCTTGATGGACAGCCCGCGCCGGCCGACTTCCTTGACCGCCGCCAGGATTTCCGGGATGGAGAACAGCGGTTTGACGGTTTCCCGGTCGCCTTCGCCCTCGCGAATTTCAAACAGCGGCTCGTCCTGGCCGGCGTAGTGCTCGACGTTGAACCCCTTCTTGTCGAGCTTGTCGAGCAATTCGACGATGGCCTTGTTTTCGTGCAATTCAACGTGGTGCGCGCGCCGGGTCGAACCGTTTTTCTTCTCGATGGTTGTGGTGTCACCCTCCTCCTCGCCGCCAAACAATTTCAAGTCGGCGTTCTTTGCGCCGAACTGCGCCAGCTCCTCCTCGGTATGGAAATAATGAACCGTTTCATCATTGCCCGCGCGCACCTTGACCAGGTGCTTCGGCAGATCACCGGTCTTTTTCTGGCGATGCTCGACGTACTCGGCAAAGTCTCCGCCGTGACGTTTCAAGGCGTTTGCATACTTGTCGAGCGACTCAAGCAGTTCGAGGATTTCCGCGAGCTGCTTCTCGGACAATTCTTTTTTGTCCGAAAGGTTCTTCAGCCGCACCTCTTCCGTGCCGAGTTCGATCAGAATTTTGTTCAGCCGCGTGTCGTCGTCCACGTATTCCACCCGCTTCTTGCGCGCAATCTGGTACAGCGGCGGCTGGGCGATATAAACGAAACCATTTTTGATCAGCGACGGCATCTGCCGGTAGAAAAACGTCAGCAACAGCGTGCGGATGTGCGAGCCGTCCACGTCCGCGTCGGTCATGATGATGACCTTGTGGTAGCGGAGCTTTTCGAGGTTGAACGCGCCCTCGCCTTCTCCGTCGCCGATTCCCGTGCCGACGGCGGTAATCATCGTGCGGATTTCGTTGTTTTGAAGCACCTTGTCCAGCCGCGCCTTCTCAACGTTGATGAGTTTGCCGCGAATCGGCAGGATGGCCTGAAATTTCCGGTCACGTCCCTGTTTGGCCGAGCCGCCGGCGGAATCACCCTCGACGATGAACAATTCGGTATTCGCCGGGTCGCGGTCGGAACAATCGGCCAGTTTGCCGGGCAGACCGCCGCCGGTGAGCGCGCCTTTCCGCACGGTCTCTCGTGCCTTGCGGGCGGCCTCGCGCGCCCGGGCGGCCAGCAGGCCTTTTTCAACGATTTTCTTGGCTGCGCCGGGATTCGCATCGAAGTGCGTCATTAACCCGTCATACACGATGGACGACACAATGCCGTCAATTTCCGTGTTCACCAGCTTCACTTTGGTCTGCGACTCGAAGCGGGGGTTCGGCAGTTTTACGCTGAGCACGCAGACCAGGCCTTCGCGGACATCATCGCCGGAAATCGTCGGATCTTTTTCCTTCAGCAGATTATTCTGCTTGGCGTATTGGTTGATGGCGCGGGTGAGCGCGGAGCGGAAGCCGGTGAGGTGTGTGCCGCCATCCGTGTTCGCGATGGAATTCGCAAAACAGAGAATCTGGTCGCTGTAACTGTCGGTGTATTGCAGCACACAATCCACAAACACATCCTCGTCCTTGCCGTCAATCTTGCTCTGGCGTTTGCCCGTGAGCACGACGGGCTTGGGATGCAGCGGCTGCTTGCTGCGCCCGAGCTGGCGGACGAATTGTTCGATGCCATCGCGGTAAAAAAATGTCTCCGTCTTCTCGTCGCGCTCGTCCTTGAGCACAATTTCAATGCCCGGATTCAAAAACGCGAGTTCGCGCAGACGGTTCGCCAGAATGTCGAACTTGAACTCGGTCGTGATGGTGAAAATCGTCGGGTCGGGCTTGAAGGTGATCAACGTCCCCGTTTTCTTTGATTTGCCGATGACTTCGAGTTTCTGGGTCGTCTTCCCGCGCTCGAATTCCATCGAATAAACTTTTTCATCGCGTGAAACCTCGACCCTGAACCAGTCGGAAAGCGCGTTGACGCATTTTGCGCCGACGCCGTGCAAGCCGCCGGAATATTTATAGGCGCCTTGGCCGAATTTTCCGCCCGCGTGCAGATTCGTCAGCACCAGTTCGACGGCGGGCATCTTCCACTTCGGATGCATGTCCACCGGAATGCCGCGTCCGTCATCGCGGATCGAAACCGAGCCGTCCACGTGAATCGTCACTTCGATTTTGTTGCAGAAACCCGCCAGATGTTCGTCAATCGAGTTGTCGAGCACCTCGAACACGCTGTGATGTAATCCGCGCTCGTCCGGGTCGCCGATATACATGCCGGGCCGCTTGCGGACAGCCTCCAGACCCTCCAGTTTATCTATTTTGGACGCGTCGTATTTCTCCGCAGATCCGGTGTTTGCCGGCTGCTTTTTTGATTCATCCGACTCATTCTTTTTCGACATAAATTCTTTAAAAAGCTCGTTTGCGAGCGCCAAATTTCAGATGCAAAAATTGTATGAAAATGGCCGTTTTTGCACAATGATGAATTCATGATTTTTTGCCCCAAAAACACCATTAGTTGGGCGGGTGTTTAATGGTTGACCGGATATGTTGTGGCCATGGAAAACCCGCTGAAACCATGATTTTCATGCCAGTCCATGCTTGGAAAAAGCCCGGAATGCCCGCGATTTCTCATGGGTTTGCAGGTCCAAAACTTGCCACTCGCCGGAGCCATGCTCAATCACGCGCCGGCATCCTCCGTGAAACGCCGCTTCTCCCGCTGGATCACTGCCTGATTCCGTTCATTCGTGACAGGTTGCTAATTGACGCCACGCCTTGCCGCTTGACTCTCAACTTTCCACCCTCAACATTATTGCTCACGCAATGGCTGAAAACCCTTCAACTCTCGCCGAACTGCGGAAGCATGTTCCAGACGCCGTGAGGTTTTATTGGCAAACGCGTTCCAAGCAGTTGCAGAAACAACGCGCAGCCGGTGGGTCGGATCAAGGTTTGCGTTCAGCCGTCACCGGTGGTGCGTAGATGGACGGCTTCATCAAACTCTTGACGCAGCTTGTAATCGAAGCCGGGATTGATCGGGCACATATTTATTATCAGGACTCGCTCGAGCTGCCGGGTTACTTCCGACCCAACAAGAAATGGGACTTCATCGTGGTAGTAAAAGGCCAGTTAGTGGCGGCGCTGGAGGCCAAATCCCAGGTCGGTCCGTCGTTTGGCAACAATTTCAACAATCGCACCGAAGAAGCTATGGGCAGTGCTTTGGATCTGTGGACGGCCTTCCGCGAAAAAGCCTTCGGATCGAAGATTCGGCCTTGGATCGGCTACATGTTCCTGCTTGAAGACTGTGCCCCTTCAAACCGCCCTGTCGGCGTCAAAGAACCGCATTTCAAAGTGTTCCCCGAGTTTCGCGACTCATCCTACGCGAAACGGTATGAATTGTTTTGTCGCCGTCTGGTTTTGGAGCGTCATTACGATGCCGCGTCATTCATGATGTCGAACGCTGAAAAGGGAGCGAACGGAGAATATTCTGAACCCGCATCCGACCTGACCTTCCAGATGTTTGCCAATTCTTTGGTCGGGCATGTGGCGGCGTTCTCAGGTCGAATCAAAGAACTATGAAGTACGTGACCACAGGTCCCCAAACGCTGGACGATGTTCCAACGGTGCATCGTCTGGTGCAGGGTGACGCCCGCGACCTCTCGTTTATCCCCGACGAATCGGTTCATCTCGTTGTCACTTCTCCGCCGTATTGGACCCTGAAACGATACAACGATTCGGAAGGGCAGCTTGGCCACGTCCAGGATTTCGAAATGTTTCTCTCGGAATTGAATCGGGTGTGGCACGAAACCTTCCGCATTCTGGTGCCAGGAGGCCGCCTGGTGTGCGTCGTTGGCGACGTTTGCCTCTCCCGCAAGGAGAACAATGGACGGCATACGGTTGTCCCCTTGCACTCGGAAATCTGCGTGGCGTGCCGCAAGATCGGCTTCGACAATCTGAACCCGATCATCTGGCACAAAATTTCCAACGCCAGTTATGAAGTGAGCAACGGTTCAAAATTCTTGGGCAAGCCCTACGAACCCAACGCCATCATAAAAAACGACATCGAGTTCATCCTCATGCAGCGAAAACCCGGCGGCTACCGCAAGCCCACCGAGGAACAGCGCCGGTTAAGCATGATTCCCAAGGACAAGTTCGACAAATGGTTCCAGCAGTTTTGGACTTTGACCGGAGCATCCACGAAGGAACATCCTGCGCCATATCCGCTCGAACTGGCCTCCCGGCTGGTCCAGATGTTTTCGTTTGTCGGCGACACGGTCGTGGATCCGTTCTGCGGCACGGCCACGACGATGGTCGCCGCGCTCAAGCATGGACGGAACAGCATCGGGGTGGAACTCGACACCGCCTACTGCAAGATGGCGGCTTCTCGGCTGATGAACGAGAACGCCTCCCTGTTCGGAAATGCGAAATTACAAATCGAATTCAAGCCGCAGGGTGCGCTCGCGGACGCGGCGGCAGTTTTAAACGAAACCGGCAGGGAGTACCACACGCGCAAACGCAAGAAAACAAGGCGGTAACATTTAGCCAAAGAAACTCTTTTTCGTGTGGATGCTGATTGGCGAAAGTATCAACAATCGGAACCGAAAACCGAAACGGCATCTCGATTTCAAATTTTGCCGCTCGCTACTGACCGTGCCCCATTTTATTCTCAGTCCATGAATCTCCGCCGCGACCAACTCTTCGCGCCGCTGAAACAATACTTCGGCTTCAGTTCGTTCCGTCCGTTGCAGGAGGAAATCATCCGTGACTCGCTCGCGGGCCGGGATGTCTTTGCCGTGCTGCCCACGGGTGGCGGCAAGTCGCTGTGCTTTCAACTCCCCGCCCTCGTGCGGCCCGGACTGACGGTGGTCGTCTCGCCGCTTATTGCGTTGATGAAAGACCAGGTGGACGCGCTCCAGGCGGCGGGCGTGGCGGCAACGTTCCTGAATTCCTCGCTCGGCGCCGGCGGGTCGCGTCCGCGCTTGCGCGGGCTGCACGCCGGCGAATTCCGGCTGCTTTACGTCGCGCCCGAGCGACTGATGTTGTCCGGGTTCCTCGATGATTTGAAGCAATGGAACGTGAATCTGTTCGCGATTGACGAGGCGCACTGTATCAGCGAGTGGGGACACGATTTCCGTCCCGAATACCGGCAGCTCTCCACGTTGCGCGGCCTGTTTCCTGACGTGCCGATGATGGCGCTCACCGCCACGGCCACCGGACGTGTGCGCGAGGACATCGTCAAACAGCTCCCCCTGCGTTCGCCCGCTTGCTATGTCGCCAGTTTCAACCGCCCGAACCTGACTTACCGCGTCGCGGCCAAGGCCGGCGCGTATGAGCAGATTCTTTCCTACATCCGCGTGCGGCCGGGCGAGAGCGGGATCGTTTACGTTCAGGCGCGCAAGACGGCGGAGAGCATGGCTGCCAAACTTTCCGCCGACGGCGTGAAGGCGTTGCCGTATCACGCGGGCTTGGAAGGCGGCGCGCGTTCACGCCATCAGGAGGCGTTTCTCCGCGACGAGGCGCGCGTCATCTGTGCCACCATTGCGTTCGGCATGGGCATCAACAAGCCGAACGTGCGCTTCGTGATTCATTATGATTTGCCAAAAAACATCGAAGGTTACTACCAGGAAACCGGCCGCGCGGGGCGCGACGGCCTGCCCAGCGAATGTCTGCTGCTGTTCAGCCCCGGCGACCGCGTGAAGCAGATGCGGTTCATTGACGAGAAACCCGACGCGAAGGAACGCGACATCGCCCGCGCACAACTGGAACAGATGATTCATTACGCCGAGGTCGCGACCTGCCGGCGCGAGTTTTTGCTGGGCTATTTCGGAGAAAAATTTGGAGCGCCGGTCTCCGACCCGGCGCGTTGCAATGGCGGCTCCGGTCACGCCGGGCCGGAGGCCGGCGCTCCGGTCAATTGCGGCGGATGCGACAACTGCTTCGCGCCGCGGCAGACATGGGATGGGACTGTTGCCGCGCAAAAATTCCTCTCGTGCGTTTATCGCATCCGCGAGAAAAGCCGGTTCGGTGTCGGCCTCCAGCACGTCGTCGAGGTGCTGTGCGGCGCGGACACGGAAAAGGTCCGCAAATTTGGCCACCAATCGCTCTCCACCTACAACATCGGTGGCGAACATTCGCGTGCCGAATGGGGCACCATCGGCCGTGAACTCGTGCGGCTCGGTCTGCTGTGTCAAAACGCCGAAAAGTTCAACATCCTCGAACTCACCGACCACGGCCGCGCGGCGCTCAAATCGCGGCAGAAAGTCACCCTCACCCGGCCCGTCGCGCCCACCGAACCGGCGAAGCATCGCATCGGCGAAATCGCCTGCGACGAGGTGTTGTTCGGCAAGTTGCGCGGCTTGCGGAAGGAACTGGCCGACGAGCGCGGCGTGCCGCCTTACATTGTTTTTTCAGACGTGTCGTTGCGGCAGATGGCGCGGTTTTATCCGGTGGAAGAACGGGAGCTTTCACGCATCAGCGGCGTGGGGGACCGGAAATTGCGCGAGTTCGGCGCACTGTTCCTGGGCGAGATTGCGGCGCATTTGCAATCGAACCCCCGCCAGGTCTTCGCCGACGATTCGTTCGCGGAACCCACCGCTCCAATGCCGCGCCGTTCACGGCTGACCGACACGGTGCGCGAGACGCTGCATTTTTTCCGTCAGGGCAAGACGGTTTCGGAAATCGCGCGCATTCGCGGAGTGAAGGATGGGACGATTTACAGCCATCTCGAAGAAGCCCTGCTCGCGGGCGAGACGATTGACGTGAAGTCGTTGCTCCCCGCCGAGGCGCAACACGACATCGCCACCGCGTTTGCCAAACACGGCTTCGGCAGTCTCGGCAGCGTGGTGGCATCACTCGGCGGGAAATACGATTATGGCCAGTGCCGCGTTGTCCGCGCCGCGATGCAAAAAGCGTAGGACAGGCGTCGCGCCTGTCTCTGACTCAATTTTCCGCTTGAGCGGAACTCGAAGTTGGAGACAGGCGCGACGCCTATCCTACTTTGACTCGCTTTTTGCGAGCATGAACTTTATTTTCCACGGATGGCTTTGACCGAACATCCCGACCCATTTGTCCGCCGCCACGTTGGCCCAAACGCCGCTGAAACCCGCGCCATGCTCGCGCAACTCGGTTTCAAAAGCCTCGACGATTTAATTGACGCCGCCGTGCCGAAGAAAATCCGCCTCGGCAAAAAGCTGAATCTGCCCGCCGCACGCAGCGAATTTGAAGCCCTCGCCGATTTGAAAAAAATCGCCGGCGAAAATAAAATTTTCCGCTCGTTCATCGGTCAGGGCTACTACGACACGATCACGCCGCCGGTCATCCAGCGCAACGTCCTCGAAAACCCCGGCTGGTACACGCAATACACGCCTTATCAGGCCGAGATTTCGCAGGGCCGGCTCGAAGCGCTCCTGAATTTCCAGACCATGGTCGCCGACCTCACCGGTCTCGACATCGCCAACGCCTCATTGCTCGACGAAGCAACTGCCGCCGCCGAGGCAATGACGATGTGCCATTCGCTCAAGGATGAACGAAACGTTTTCTTTGTTTCGGAGAATTGCCATCCCCAGACGATTGCAGTCGTACAAACACGCGCCAAGGCGCTCGGCATCGAAATCGTGGTTGGCGGGCACGAAAATTTCCAGTTCAACGAAAAGGTTTTCGGCGCGTTGGTGCAGTATCCTGACACGTTCGGCGCGATTCACGATTACACCGGATTGGTCAAACAGGCGCACGCGGCGGGCGCGCTCGTCACCGTGGCCACCGATTTGCTCGCGCTGACCTTGCTGAAGCCGCCGGGTGAGTTTGGGGCCGACATTGCGGTTGGCAGTGCACAGCGTTTTGGCGTGCCACTCGGCTATGGTGGACCGCACGCGGCGTTTTTTGCCACGCGCGATGAATTCAAACGTCACATGCCCGGCCGCCTCGTCGGCGTTTCAAAAGATTCCCGTGGCAAAGCGGCGTTGCGGCTCGCGCTCCAAACCCGCGAGCAGCACATCCGCCGCGAAAAAGCGACGAGCAACATCTGCACCGCGCAGGCGCTGCTGGCGAACATGGCTTCCATGTATGCCGTTTATCACGGGCCGGAGGGCTTGAAGAAAATCGCGCGGCGAGTTCATGCGCTGACAGAAATTCTTGCCGCTGGTTTGGAGAAACTCGGCTTCGCCCTTTCATCCGAATCTCGTTTTGACACGTTACAAATTGATTTCGGCGACAAGCGTGCCACCGATGTTCTGAAAGTAGCCGAGACGCACCGGATGAACTTCCGGCTGATTGATGACCACACACTTGGCATTTCGCTCGATGAAACCACGGACGAATCCGATGTCATCGAAATCTGGCAAATTTTTAATGACGACAAACCGGTTGATTTTGCCGTTGGCGATTTTAAGCCTGACACATTGCGCCTTGTGTTTCGCACCGCGACTTTCCTGACGCACAAGGTTTTCAATTCGTATCACAGCGAAACCGAAATGCTGCGCTACCTCAAGCGGCTCGAATCACGGGACCTGTCGCTCACCGCTTCGATGATTCCGCTCGGTTCCTGCACCATGAAGCTGAATTCGGCGGCGGAAATGTTTCCCATTTCCTGGCCGGAGTTCGCGAACATTCATCCATTTGCGCCGTTGAAACAAACGCGCGGCTACCAGATGCTCTTTCAGCAACTCGAAGACTGGCTCGCGGAAATCACCGGCTTCGCGGGCATTTCGTTGCAGCCGAATGCCGGTGCGCAGGGTGAATACACCGGCCTGCTCGTCATTCGCGCCTGGCATGAAAGCCGTGGCGAAAATCATCGCAACATCTGCCTGATTCCAACTTCCGCGCACGGAACGAACCCGGCCAGCGCCGTCATGGCCGGACTGAAAGTCGTTGCCGTTGCGTGCGACAAGGATGGCAACATTGACGTGGCCGACCTGCGTGCCAAAGCCGAAGCGCACCAATCGGATCTCGCATGTCTGATGGTGACTTATCCGTCCACGCACGGTGTGTTTGAGGAAACCATCAGGGAAATTTGTGAAATCGTTCACGCCAACGGCGGGCAGGTCTATATGGATGGCGCGAACCTGAACGCGCAAGTCGGCCTCTGCCGGCCGGCGGACATCGGCGCGGACGTCTGCCATTTGAATTTGCACAAAACATTTTGCATTCCGCACGGCGGCGGCGGACCGGGCGTCGGACCGATTGGCGTGGCAGATCATCTCGTTGAATTTTTGCCGGGCCATCCGGTCGTGAATCTTGGCGGCGAAAATCCGATTGGCGCCGTAGCCGCCGCGCCGTGGGGCAGCGCAGGCATTCTGCCGATTTCCTGGATGTACATCGCCATGATGGGCGCGGACGGACTGACCGAGGCAACGAAATACGCCATTCTCAACGCGAATTACATTTCCAAACGGCTGGAAAGTTATTTCCCGACGCTTTACCGCAGCAACGGCCGCGTCGCGCATGAGTGCATCCTCGATTTGCGCTCGTTCAAGAGCGTCACCGTTGAGGACGTGGCGAAGCGGTTGATGGATTATGGTTTTCACGCGCCGACGATTTCGTGGCCGGTCCCCGGCACGATGATGGTCGAGCCGACCGAGAGCGAATCGAAAGCGGAACTGGATCGTTTCTGTGATGCAATGATTGCCATTCATGGCGAAATCAGCGCGATCGAATCCGGTGCGACCGACAAACAAGACAACCTGCTGAAAAACGCCCCGCACACGGCGGACATGGTTGCAGCGGATAATTGGAATCATCCTTACCTGCGCGAACAGGCGGCGTTTCCGGTGCCCGGCCTGCGCGACTACAAATTCTGGCCGCACGTCAGCCGCGTGGACAACGTCTTCGGCGACCGCAACCCGGTTTGCACTTGCGCGGGGATGGAGAATTATTCCTAGCCGCGACGGAGCAAAGCGAAGGCGGGTTAACCACGAAATACACGAACCACACGAAACTTTTCTCATCGCGCGCATAGCGGTTGTTTTATCCAATCGTCACGGTCAACTGGAAGTTTCGCGCTGCGCCGATGGAGTTTTTGGTTTGCTCCGGTAAAACCAATAAATCGGCGCTCCCACCAAAACCAGCACGACGCCAAAAACAGAATCCATCCGCGCCGGCGTTCCGGCGGCGATTGCCGCGCGGTAGCCGGTGATGTCGTTGTAAACCGTGAACGCGAGGTAAATCGCGGCGAAGGTGATGAAAATCCACGGCACAAACGGGTAGCCGGGAACTTTGTAAGGACGCGGCGTGTCCGGCATTTTGCGTCGCAGCACAAAAACCCCGTAAGCGCCCGCCGCGTAAAAAATCCAACTCACGAAAATGAGCATGTCCGTGAGCGTGTCAAAGGTGCCGCTCAACAGCAGCAGCGTGCTCCACACGCCTTGCACGACGAGCGATGCCGCCGGAGTGTGAAAGCGTGGATGCGTGCGGCCGAGGAATCCGGGAAACACGTTCCGCCTCGACATGGAAAAATAAACGCGCGCGCTGGCGAGAATCATTCCATTGGCGGTTCCAAGCGTGGAAACCATCACGGCGGCGGCAACCCAGCGGCCGCCGCCGGAAAAACATTTTTCCGCGACATCCGCGGCGACCAGTTTTGAATGTGCCATCACGTCCACCGGCAACACGTAGGCGTATGCGAGATTAACCAGCAAGTAGACCACCATTACAACCCCCATCCCAATGGCCAGGGCAAGCGGGATGTTGCGCTGCGGTTGTTTCACTTCGCCTCCGATGTAACTGATTGTATTCCAGCCGTCATAGGCCCAAAATGCGCCCTGCATTGCCGCCACCACCGCCGCGAACAACGCCAGTCCGGTTGGGTGAATGATCGCGCTGGCGGCGGTAAGGTTCGTTACACTCCCTCCCGTCGGCAACAGAAACGCCGCGAGCACCAGCAGCACCATTGCCGCCACCTTCGCGATGGTAAAAATGTTCTGCACCACGCCGCCAAACCGCACGCCGAGGTAGTTTACCACCGTCAATCCGATAACCAGCAACGCGGCAACGCCTTTCGTGCCGATATCCGCAAACGGAGTAATGTCCGCGACAAACGGCACATGAAATGAAAGCGAGGCAAGCGAGGAGGGCAGTTCCGGCAGCGGCACAAATTTCGTGGCGTATTCCGCGAAAATATAGGCTACCGCAGCAATCGAACCGGTTTGGATGACAGCGAACACCGCCCATCCGTAAAGATAGGCAAAAAACGGCCCGAACATGCGGTTGAAATAAGCGTATTGCCCGCCCGTTTCGGGAACAATGCCGGCAACCTCGGCGTTGGTGAGTGCGCCAAACAGCGTGATGACGCTGGCCAGCACCCAGACGATGAGCAGCAATTCCGGCGAGCCGACCTGCGCGGCCATGATGCCCGATTTTTTGAAAATACCCGAACCGATAACGCTGCCCACCACCATCATCACCGTGCTGAACAGGCCCAGCGTGGGAACCAAGCCGGCGTTGGTGGAAAGAGATTGGGACGAGTTGGCAGGCAAGGAATCTTGCGGTTTGTCCACTTTCAAAGCGCCGCAAGATAACTTTGGAAAAATGGAGAGTTCAAGGAATTTAAAGCTCGGCAGAAAAAACCGCTGGCGGAATTCTGCAAGTGCTGTTATCTCATAACGAGATTTCGGAACGGGTCCATGTCATGAAAATCACGGAAATTTTGGTGGCGGAACACGCGGTGTTCCACAATTTGTTCGATCATATCGAAAAAACCCTGCCGCGGCTTAAGACGCTGGCGGAGGTCAAATCGCTGGCGACCACGCTGGACGCGCTCATGCGTCCGCACGCCAGGACCGAGGACGACCTGCTCATCGGGCCACTGGAACATTGCCTGGAGCAAATCGGCCAGAGCGAACTTTTCCACGAGGAGCACGAGGAAATTGATGCCAGACTGGCCGAGGTGCAAAAGGCAAGGGGACCGAAACAAGCGCGTGACCTTTTGTTGCGGGCCGTGTTGCGGTCACGCGAGCATTTCGACAAGGAAGAACGCATCGTTTTCCCGCTCGCGGAACGGGTCTTGAAGGCCAAGACACTGTCCAGCCAGGGTGACGAATGGATGAAACGGCGAGATGCGGCATTGAAGTGAAAGGAGCGCCGGCCTCCGGCCCGGCGTATTTCTGCAAAGGCACCTTCGTGCCGGGTCGGAGACCGGCGCTCCACTTCAAACGAATGATTCCCCGGAAAGTTTTTCCAGCGCCGCGTTTATGCCGGCGACGAGCGCGTTGACGCGGGCTGGCAGTGGAAAATCCGACGGGGCTTCAAGGGTATAACCCTGTCGGGACTTGTTCACGACGAGATAAAATGCCTCGGCCCACTGCGGACGCGTGCGCGGGTCGAGATTCGGGCGGATGATGCCGTTTTTTGCCGGGCGGTCTTCGATCATTTCCGATGGGTCAATCGGACAAACTTTTTGTACGGCATTGACAATACTTTCCGCCAGCGATGGTTTGCCGTCGGGATTCTGTTCGTAGAGGTAAAAACCGTGTGATTCCCAGTCTTCGTGGAGGCAAAGGTACACGTCGAATCGCGGCTGGTGCTCGAGCCAAGCAATGTGTGAGCGGACTTCGGCGGTTTCCAAATGACGGTAGTCGCGGTTTAAATCCTTGCCGTCGGCGTTTTCGCGGCGGTTTAACACGAAGCCGACGGGATTCAGGCACGGGCAAAACCACAGTTCAGCGCTCGCCGGCCATTGGTTTTCCTGAAGCAATCGCAGCCCGGCGAGCGGACCGGCCGGCTCGTCACCGTGGATGCCGGTCGAAAGATAAATGCGGAGTGCGGAGTGCGGAGTGCGGGGTGAAAGTGGCGCTCGATGGAGGGCGAGCAGGTTGAATTCACCCTGCTTCCCAAACGTTTCGGAAGTCCAGCCGTGCGTTTGGGCGGCGATTTCAACGTCGCGCAGGACGGTGCGAATGTCAATGGTCTCGCCGTGGTAACCGCCGCGATTTTTACCGAGCCGCTCCATGATTTACGATTTACGATTTGCGAATTACGAGTCAAACACCGAAACCGCGTCAATCGTAAATCGTAAATCGTCAATTCCTCAGACGACTAACAAGTTGCTTCGATCTCCTGTCCGCAACCACACGCTTCCTGGTCGGTGAAGCCGTGCTTGTCCCAGCTCGGATCGAGGCCGAGGTCTTTGAGCATCTGCAAATCTTTTTCAACCGGCTGGTTCAGCGTGGTGAGGTAATTGCCGACCATGAGGGCGCTGGCTCCGGCCATGAAGATCATGCTTTGCGCGTCGCGCAGGTTCACCGTGCGTCCGCCGGCAATCATGATTTCCTGGCGCGGCAAAATGAAACGGAAGCAGGCAATGGTTTTCAAAATTTCCAGGACGGGCAGGGGCTCATTTTTCTCAAAGGGTGTGCCGGGAATGGGGTTGAGGATGTTGACCGGTACGACGTTCGCGCCGATTTCCTTGAGCGAAAACGCGAGGTCACAGCGGTCCTCGCGCGTTTCGCCCATGCCGATGATGCCGCCGGAACATATCTTGATGCCGGCTTTTTTTAAGTAACCGATGGTTTCGAGCCGGTCGTCGTAGGTATGCGTGGTACAGGTCTGCGGAAAGAACCGGCGCGAACTTTCGAGATTATGGCCGTAACACTCGAGCCCCGCTTCCTTCAAACGGCTGGCGACCTTTTGGGTTTTGATGATGCCGAGCGAGCCGTCAGGCCGCGTCTTGCCGCTAGCTTTCAATTCCCGGATGCGGTCGCAGACTTCGTCGAGCATCGGGCCTTCGCTCAGCCCTTTCCACGCAGCGACGAGGCCGACGGCCGTGACGCCGTTTTTGTTCGCTTCATCGGCGGCTTCCTGAACCGGTTCGGGATCCACAAAACCGTATTTCGGCGAGCCGGTCTGATAAAATGACGATTGCGCGCAGAAACTGCAATTTTCCGAGCACGTGCCGGCCTTGGCGTTGACGATGGAGCAGAGATGGATTTTGTTGCCCTTGAATTTCTCGCGGATGCGATTGGCCCAGGACAGCAAATCGAAAATGTCGGCGGAATCTTCGAGATTGAACAGCCAGAGGGCCTCGTCGCGCGTGATTGTGCCGCCACTCAAAGCGCGTTCGCCGAGTCCGGCAATGCGCGTGTGTTTTGTTGCGTCAACCAGTTTCACCGTCATGGTTGACAGCTTAACGCCACTCGCGCTTGATGCAAGGCAGGACTGAGTTCCGTTCTGAATCGGATGCGGGGGCTGCCGGGCTATTCAATCAGCTTGCCGAGGATGTTTTGACGCGGGACAGCTCCGAACGTACGGCTGTCCATGCTGTTGTTGCGGTTATCACCCATGACAAAGTACTCATCTTTGCCGATGCAAATGAATTCGTTTTCGCTCTTTTCGTAGGCGTAGGTTGGTGTCTTGGCCGGGAGATAAGGTTCACGCAGCAATTGGCCATCAACATAGACTTTGCCGTTTTTGAGGTAAATGGATTGTCCGGGCATGGCGATAATGCGTTTAACCACCGGTGTATTGTCCTGCGGATCTTTGAGTGCCACGATGTCGTCCTGCTTTGGTTCACCCACGAGGTAAGCAAACCGGTTCAACCAATAACATCCCGAGTTTGCCAATGTGGGATACATGCTTGCACCCTCCACGCGAACAGTTTGAAAGGCAAAATGACTGATCACCAAGTAACTCAATGTCCCCGCAACCGCCAAAGTCACCAAAACCCAGCATTGCTGGAAAAACCATGACCACGACAACCACAAGCGGCAATCTTTAAGAAAATAGAAAAAAGAACTTGCACACGTTCTGAATGGCACTAGAACTGCCACAACTCCCCTGCTTTTTACGACATTTAACAACATTTACATCGCTCTTGCTGCCTAAATTTTAGACAGTTATGTCCAATTTAGCAACAAAAAAATGTAAAGTTCAGCAGTATAAACAGAAGTTACTTATTTACAGGGACTTGTGATTTGGCGACCACGTCCAAATAAGCAGCGAGCGAGGCAATTTGCATGTCCGTGAGCGGACCGCCATCGCTGATGGCAAACGCGGGCATGAGCGAACCGGGTTTTCCGTGAGCGATCCATGTGCGCCAGAATTCATCACTGGTCGGCGTTTTGAGATTATGCAAATCCGGCACGATGGTGGCGCGTTGTTCAGCCTCGTGGCAGATGGCGCAAACCGAATCAAAAAGCGACTTGCCATATTTGCCCTGGATATTTTTTGAATGACACTTGGCGCAATCACCTTGGAAGACCGCTTGCCGGTCAATCCTGGCCGCCGCCATGTCACGGGCGCGCTCCTCCTCGGTCATTCTGAGTATCACTGGCGGCAGAATGTTGATGCGCAGCATGAGGGTTTTGCTTCCCTTGTCCGTGGACACGTTGACAGTTTTGAAGAGCGTGCCGCTCTTTCCTCGGAGATCCACGGTGAGACGAATTTGGCCGTTGGCACCTGGCGCAATCGTCCACGGCGTAGGCGGCAGCTCCGCCGTGGTGCAGCCGCATGAAGGATGAACGTTCAAAATAACGACGTTACCCGATGTAACGTTCGTAAAGCTGAAAAGGAAACGCGCGAGTTGTTGGTCAGCAGCGGCGTCCGTTGATTTTGAGAGTTCATCCCAGGCAAATATGCCGTCTGGCAGGGGGTCGTTGGCGTGCGAGATGTTCGGCACATAAACCGGCGGGGTGGTCACGACCGCGTTGGTGGCTGGCGGCGGCCCGGCGGCAAAAACCATCATGCCGATGAGAAATAATCCGGCTGCCGCAAAAAAAATTGTCCACTTCAATTTCATAAACGTCCTGGAAAACTAAACGGTTCGCTTGCTTTTGACGAGCAGGATTTCTTCATGTTCGAGACCGGGTCAGGACCGGTTCAACGCGCTCAACACGGCGCGCACGGACGCGAGTTCGATATTCGTGTCCACCCCCGCGCCCCAGCGGGTTTGGCCGTTCACGTGCTTGATTTGGATGTAAGCAATGGCCGCGGCCTCTTCGCCGGAGCTTAACGCATGTTCGCTGTAGGCCATGATCTCAAAACGTGGCCCGCCGATTTTTCCAAATCCGTGGACCAATGCGGCCAGCGGGCCATTGCCCTCACCGGAGATTTCCACCGTCTTTCCGTCACGTAGAAATTTCGCGCGGCAGCGGACGACGCCGTTTTTGCTTTCGGTTTCAAATTTCTTGAGCTGCCACGGCTTTGTGCGTTCGATGTATTCGCGCCAGAACATCTGCTTCAATTCGGCAGCGCTGACCTCGCGACCGAGCTTGTCCACCTCCTCGTTTGCAATCGGCCCAAACTCGCGCTGCATGTCCTTGGGCAATTCGATGCCAAACTCACTTTCAAGCAAATAGGCCACGCCGCCCTTGCCGGACTGGCTGTTGACGCGGATGACCTCGCGGTATTCGCGCCCGATGTCCGTCGGGTCAATGGTGAGATATGGCACGTCCCAATTTTTCTGACGGTCATTTTTCCACTCGTTCAAGCCTTTTCGAATCGCGTCCTGATGCGAACCGCTGAAAGCAGTGAAAACCAATTCGCCCGCATACGGCTGGCGCGGTGGCACGGTCATGCCCGTGCAACGTTCATAAACTTCAATGATTGAATTCAAGTCGCTGAAGTCGAGCCTGGAATCAATGCCGTGCTGGTAAAGGTTCAATGCGACGGTGACGATATCGAGATTGCCGGTGCGCTCGCCGTTGCCAAAAAGCGTGCCTTCGACGCGTTCCGCGCCCGCGAGCAAACCGAGTTCCGTCGCCGCCACGCCGGTGTTGCGGTCGTTGTGCGTGTGCACGCTGACGATAAGCGAGTCGCGGTTTTTGATGTTCCGGCAGACCCATTCGATCTGGTCGGCATAGACATTGGGCATCGCGACCTCGACGGTGTCGGGCAAATTCAAAATCATTTTCCGTTTTGGCGTCGGTTGCCAGACATCCATGACCGCCTCGGAAATGTCCTTCGCAAATTCAACTTCGGTAGCCGAAAAACTTTCCGGCGAATACTGGAGCATGACTTCTGTGCCCTTGAGACGTGACAAACGTTCCTTGATCCATTCCGCGCCGCGCACGGCCACTTGGGTGATTTGCTCCTTGGACATGCCGAAGACAACGCGGCGCTGCGCGGGCGAGGTCGAATTGTAGAGGTGGATGATCGCCTTCTTCGCACCAAGCAGCGATTCAACCGTGCGTTCGATCAAATCCTCGCGCGCCTGGACGAGAACCTGCAACCACACGTCATCAGGCGCGCGGTTTTCCTCGATGAGCCGGCGGTTAAAGGTGAACTCGGTGTTCGACGCGGATGGGAAGCCGACCTCAATTTCCTTGAAGCCGATTTTCACGAGCGTCTGGAACAGCTCGAGTTTCTGGCCGACGTTCATGGGCACGGCGAGCGCCTGGTTGCCGTCGCGCAAATCCACGCTGCACCAGATGGGCGCGCGGGTGAGGACGCGGTTGGGCCACTGCCGGTCGGGCAAGGCGACCGGCGGGAACGAACGGTACTTTTTCGACGGATTCTTGTGCATAAATCTTAATCTTGCTTGTAATCGTAACCTTATTCGCCTGCCGGATTAAGAGCAGGATTACGATTAAGATGACGATTGTAAAAAACAAAAACCCCACCGCCGGTTGGCAGTGGGGTTCGATAAATCTGGTGACGCAATCAGAACCCGACCGCCGCGCGGCGCAACCGCAGCGCGTTCAGCAACAGGCCCAGATTCAAATTACGATTCACGGCCATAACCTAGCAGGGGCGCGCGGGAACGTCAATCCGTTTTTTCACGCCTGGCTGGCTTGCGCGCTGCCAGACAAAGTGTGTCGAGCAGGTTCAGCGGGATGCCCCAAGCCAATACGGTTGCCGGGAGCAGACGAAGTCCCATCCGCGCCAGGCGGCCGCTGGCGGAGCTGCCATGGCGCCGTTCCATTGCCTGCAAGGCGGAATGCAGCCGGCGATAAACCGTCACGGTGTCAAAGCGAACAGTCTCAAGACCGGCACGGCCGCACAATTGTCGCAGTGATGGTCGAGTGAAATAAAAAAGGTGAGTCGGCGGATGGATTTGTCGCCATTTCAATCCCTGCCATCGCGGCAACCACGCTCCGAAATCGCCTGTCGTCAGGAACAGATACCCGCCCGGCTTGAGCAATGCGGCTGCGCGGCACACGACTTCGTACGGCCGGGACAAGTGCTCGATGGTGTCCCACATGCAAACGGCGTCAAAGGATGTGTTGAACCCGGTTTCCAATAAATCGCCGGCACGGACATCAATTCCGCGACGCCGGGCATGGGCCACCGCTGCTTCGGAGATGTCGATGCCCATCGATCCGGGGTAAGCGGGTTGAATCATCTCCAGAAAAAAACCGTGGGCGCAACCGATCTCCAGAACCCGGCCGCCAGGAGCCACATAGCGCCGCAGCCGGCGCAAATGGCCGGCGAGTGTTTTCTCGTGCACGGCCCGGTCGCCAAGATAGTCGGCATATTCCGCGCCCTGGAAGTATTCCGCGCCGTAATGCGGTTTAAGCGTCGCCAGGTCGAAGTCCTGCGCGACGGTCATCATGCCGCAACTCCGGCAAATGACGAAGCCAGGCCGACCGGTATTCCATTCATGGCCTTCGCAACACGGGCAGGCGGAATTCATTTCAACGGCTGCGCCGCAGAGGGGGGCGCTTCAGGTCCCGCAGGCGGCGGCCTTTGTTTCAGCACGTAAAGCGGGCGGCGTTTCACCTCTTCAAAAATGCGCGCGATGTATTCGCCGAGCAAGCCGATGAATGCCAGTTGCACTCCACCCAGAAACGTCGTGAGGAAGATGATGGAAGTCCAGCCGGGCACCAGTTCTTTGTTCGTAAAAAGACAGATCACGATGTAAACCAGATAGAGCAGGCTGATAAAAATCGTCGCGAAACCGAACCTGACGGCCAGCCGGACGGGTGTGCCCGAAAACGACAACGTGGCATTAACCGCGAGCTTGAACATCTCGCCGAGGGTGTACTTTGTATGACCCGCCGCCCGGGGCGGGGCTTTGTACTGCACGAAGGCGCGTTGAAAACCGATCCAGGATACCAGCCCTCGCAAAAAACGATGGCGCTCCGGGAACTGGCGCAGCGCCTCATAAGCGGGACGGGAGAGCAGGCAAAAATCCGCCGCGCCCGAGATGATTTGCGTATCACTGAGCAGATTGATCAGGCGATAAAAGCCATCCGAGGCGGCGCGCTTCAACCAGGTCGCATCGGCGGTGTGCGTGCGAACGGCCGAAACGATGTCATTTCCCTGCCGCCACAGGCCCGTCATCTCAGGAATCAACGCCGGCGGATGCTGCAGATCGAGATCCATCATGATTACGGCGTCGCCCTGCACGGTGTCCAGCCCGGCCGTCAGGGCGATCTGATGGCCGAAATTCCGCGACAACGCATAGACCCGCACACTGGAGTCGTGTTGCGCCAATTGATTGAGCAGCTTCAGCGAGCCATCGTTGCTGCCGTCGTCCACGAAAATGATTTGGTGGTCCAGGTTCGGCAAACCGTTCAGCGCGGGTTTGATCGTCTGGTAGAAGAGATCGATCATCTCCGCTTCGTTATAACAGGGGATCACAATGCAGAGTAGTTGATTTGCGCTCGCCATTGAGCAGTTTTATAAAAGGAGGATTTGTGGTGGACAAGGAAAAAGGCGCGCGCCTGCGCGGGACGTTCGCAATTTGGGCTTGGTTGGGCAGCAGCTTTTGATAAACCACACACGTGATTGGCAACGCTCCCGCAGCGAAGCCGCGGTTGCTCCCACCGGAAACCGCGGATTTCTGGTTCGGGCCATGGCGCTTCGCTCTGATTCTGTTTCTGCTGCTCTTCGCCGCCTACCCGGAGGTGATCACCGGGCTAGGCACTTTCTTTTACCGGGACTTCGCCATCCTGGGTTATCCCTGGGCGCAATATCAACGCGACTGTTTCTGGCACGGCGAATTGCCGCTTTGGAATCCGCTGAACAACTGTGGCAATCCTTTCCTCGCCGAATGGTCCACGATCACCCTGTATCCGCTGTCCTTGTTCTACCTGCTCTTTCCGTTGTCCTGGTCGCTGGGGGTGTTTTGCCTGGGGCACATTTTCATTGCCGGCCTCGGAATGTATTTCCTCGCCCGGCGATGGACAGGCAGCCAGTTTGCGGGCGCCCTGGCCGGTGTGGCGCTTGCCTTCAATGGAATGACGATAAACGACATTCAATGGCCCAACTATTGCGCGACCTTGGGCTGGATGCCGTGGGTTGTCCTGCTGGCGGAGCGTGCCTGGCGTGACGGCGGCCTGCGAAACATTCTCGCGGCAGTCCTGGTGGGGACGTTGCAGATGCTGGCCGGTGTGCCGGAGTTGATCCTGCTGACGTGGCTGCTGCTGATCGCGCTCCACTTGGGACAATGGGTCCGGGGCAGTATGCCGCGGATGCGAGGCCTCCTGCGGTTTGCGGCAATCGCTGCTTTGATCGGCGCTTTGGCCGCGATCCAACTGCTGCCGTTCCTGGATTTTCTGAAACACTCGCAGCGCGACACCGGGTTCGGCCAGGGTGAACACTGGAGCATGCCGGGCTCGGGCTGGGCGAACCTGCTGGTGCCGCTTTTTTTCAGTTTTGAATGGACGCACGGCGTTTTCTTTCAATACAACCAGTACTGCACTTCCTCGTATTACGCCGGCATCGGTGTGCTGGCACTGGCCATCGCGGCGGTCTGGTTTGGACGGCAACTTCGAATCTGGTTCCTGGGCGCAGCGTGTTTGGTAAGCCTGATGTTTGCGATGGGGGAACACAGCTACTTGTACCGCTGGGCGCGCGAAGCGTTTCCCGCCTTGGGATTCATGCGCTATCCAGTGAAGTTCGTGCTGCTCCCCACGTTTCTGCTGCCTTTGTTGGCTGGCTTCGGCGTGGCTCGCACGCTGTCGGCAACAGCGGTGGAGCGGTCGGGGTTTTGGCGGCGGCTGGCGATGCTATGGGTTTTTCTGGCGGGACTGATCGGTTTGATTTTGTGGTTTGCCCAACGTTACCCGCAGTACAATTATCCGTTCAATCGTTGGCCGGAAACGCTGGAAAACGGCTTGAGCCGGCTGGGATTTTTCCTCCTCGCCGGTGGCTTGCTCTGGTGGGCTGGAAAAGCCGGGCCGATCCGCCGGCAGGGACTGCTGCGATTGGGATTGTTGCTGGCCGTCTGGCTCGATTTGCTCACGCAGGTGCCGCGCCAGAACCCGACGGTGCCGCGCTGGGTTTACCGGCCGGGGCTGCTGCAACTATCGCCGCAACCCGCAATCGGCGCCACCCGCGCGATGACCAGCCCTGCCGCCGAGCTGGCGTTGCATGAGTTCGCGCCGACGAATGCAATTGAAGACGTCTTGTCCCGCCGCCAGGGGCTTTACTGCGAATGCAATCTGATTGACGGCATCCCGAAGGTCACCGGCTATTTCCCGATGCATCTGCACGAGGCCAACCGGTTTAACTCGGTGCTCTACGCCACGAACAGCGGCGAGTATCCGCAGGTGGAAGCGTTCCTCGGCGTCTCACACGTCAATGCTTTAACCAACGTCTTGAACTGGAAAACGCGCACGAATTATCTCCCGCTGGTAACCGCGGGCCAGCGGCCGGTATTCGCCAGCGACGACGAAGCTCTGCGGGCAGTGTTCGCGCCGGATTTTGATTCGCGGCGCGTGGTTTACCTGCCGCCGGAAGCAAAATCCAAAATCAATATGGCCGAACCGGCACACCCAAGACTCGAGGTGCGCCAGTTCACCGCGCAACGGATTGAATTTGAAAGCGAATCCGACCAGCCGGGCATGGTGGTTGTTGCCCAATCGTATTATCATTGCTGGCACGCGTACGTGGACGGAGCGCGCGTGCCGTTGTGGCGGGCTAACTATGCCTTCCAGGCTCTCGCAGTGCCGGAAGGACGGCATCAGGTGACCGTGGTGTATGAAGACGCCGCTTTTCGGATGGGCGCAGTGATTTCGGCAACGACCTTTGCAGGGTGCCTCTTCGCCTGGTACCGCGACCGACGGAAGCGGCAAGCCAAGGGAACCGGCGGCGAAGGCGTCGCGATTTCCGATTAAGAACTCAACCTGACAATGCGGCGGTTGATTTCCCGGCTCTCGCTTCAGCCGATAAACGCCGCGTGGCCCGGCAGCGGGCCGGGGTTCAAATTGCGGTTCGCGTGGCCAAAGCAACAAGTCAACTTCGTGGGATTAAATTGTTTTTTTCTTTTCATATCGCCGCTTTTCTTCATTCCATTCCACATTCACTTTCAAAGTCGAATTCAACAGCGGGGCGAGCAGATGGATGGTCTTGGTCATTTCTGCGGCATTATCAAACTCGCATTTGATTTTCTCTCCATGCCGCACCATAAAATTCAGCCGCCCGGCTTTTCCGCTGGTCTGGAACAAGGCCGGAGCTTCGATGGCGGCGTCGCGAATTTCGGCCAGGTTCAACTTGAAATTGTTTTCGCTTTCGCGAAGCAATTCCTCCGGACTACCGGTTTCAAGACGTTGAAGTTTCGCTTTGGTTTTTCTTTTGCCAAATAGCCACAGGGTCAGCGGAATTATGTTGCCCGCCGGACCGATGAACGGAGCTGCTGCTTCCAAAATGGATCTCGATCCTCCCTCAATCTGAATGAAAAGCAGGTCGCTCCGCTCGACAAAAACCCGGTATTTGCCGGCGGACGAAAGGGGAGAAACCAGTTTGACATTGAATGCGGTTCCAGTGGCTTCAGGCTGGGCCGCGATCTTTCCTTGTTTCTCCTCCTGATTAATGACCGGTTGCCCGTCAAGCGGACAAACCACGACATCGTCGGCGTATTGCTTTCCGCAGTATTCGCATCTTTTCATGTCTCCTCTCGGCAGCCGGCGGGAGTGCCGAATGCGGCGGCATCAGCCAATAAACGCCGCGTGAACGGCTTTCATCGCCGCTTCGCCCCTGGCCAGATCAATCACAACGGAGATTTTGATTTCACTGGTGGAAATCATGTCAATGTTCACGCCTTCTTTCGCCAGCGTTTCAAACAATTTCCCCGCCACGCCCGTGTGGCTTTTCATGCCGACACCAACGATGGACAGCTTTCCGATTTTTTCCGTGGCGATCACGTTCCGGAAATCGAGTTCCTTTTTCAAACCGTCGATGACCTTTTGCGCCTTGAGCAAATCCGGCTTGTCCATGGTGAACGAAAGGTCGGTTGCCGGCACGCCACTGCCGTGACTGATATTTTGGACGATCATGTCAACATTCACGGTCGCGTCGCCGAGCGCCTTGAAGATGCGCGCGGCCACGCCGGGCTTGTCGGGCACGCCGACAAGCGTGACTTTGGCCTGGTTTTTGTCGAGCGAGACGCCACGCACAACGACGTCTTCCATGTTTTTGGTTTCTTCTTTCACAATGGTTCCGGGGTTGTCATTCAAGCTGGAGCGGACTTCAAAAACGACTCCAAATTTTTTGGCAAATTCGACCGAGCGGCTCTGCATCACCTTGGCGCCAAGGCTCGCGAGCTCGAGCATTTCATCGTAGGAAATTTCCGGAAGCTTCTTCGCGTCCGGCACGATGCGCGGGTCGGCCGTGTAAACGCCGTCCACGTCCGTGTAAATCTGGCAGAGGTCGGCCTTGAGCGCGGCGGCCAGCGCAACGGCCGTCAAATCCGAACCGCCGCGGCCCAGCGTCGTGATCTGGCCCTCGGGCGTCTCGCCCTGGAAACCGGCGACGATAACAACGTTACCTAGCTTCAAAAGCTCGCGCACTTTTTTCGGCGAGATGTCGTGGATCTTTGCTTTCGTGTGAACCACGTCGGTGACGATGCCTGCTTGCGCACCGGTGAGCGACGCGGCAGGAACGTTCAGCGCGTGCAAGGCAATAGCGGTGAGGGCGATGGTTTGCTGTTCGCCGGTGGCCAGCAACACGTCCATCTCGCGTTCGCTGGGCAGCGGCATGATGTCCTTGGCCAGTTTGATCAAACCGTCCGTCACGCCGCTCATGGCCGAGACGACGACGACGACCTGGTCGCCTTGGGCGCGATATTTGGCCACGCGCGCCGCGACGTTTTTAATGCGCTCAGTGTTGCCCACCGAAGTGCCGCCGTATTTTTGAACAATCAGGGCCATGTTATGAATTGTCGGAACGGCAGAATATCAGATGCCCGGCGTTTGAAAAGTGCGGAATTGGAATTCAAAGTCCGCGCAAAAACTTTTGCACTTCGTCGTGATTGCCGGCCATCATAAACCAAAGGCACTCGGCGCGATTTTGGAAAACCAGCCGGATGTCCAGCCCCACCCGGATTTCAAAAAAATTCCCCGTCAGCTTGCGAATGCCCAAACCCTGATGACGGTGCGGATGGCCAAAATCCCGTTCCAAATGTTGCAATGCCAGCCCGATTTTCCCACGCGTCTCTTTGGGATAATCCCGGACGCGCGCGCGGAACGGCCCGCTTAAATCCAGCGGTTTCAATCAGCCAGATCCTTTTCCAGATTGCCGGAAAAACGTTTGATTTTTCCGCGCTTCCGCTCCGCTGAAATTTGTTGTTCCATCCGTTTCGCAAAACGCGCCAGTTCCGCCGGCGTCGCGCCGTATTCGCGCCAGGCGTAATCATCGGACGACACCGTCACGGGACGCAACGCCACAATCTGGTCGCCGGATACAATGCCGATGTCCTCGCCTCGCTTGGCTTTTTCCAGCAACTTCGAAAGGTTGGCGCGGGCTTTGGTAATGGTTAGCGTCGTCATATCGGCCTTATAGCGCCTTTAATGCGGCTTGTCAAGCGGCGTGTTTTCCAATCAAATGCCATCCGTTCTTGAAAAACTCCAAATCGGAAGGAGTATGAGCGCGAACGCCGTAATAAACAGCCGATTTCTCAAACCAAGGACGTTTGCGCTTTTCAACATCCGCCGCAGGCATGACCCAAACCTCTGGGCTGGTTTTCACGTCGTCGAAAGATTTGTAAAGAAGGAAAACGAACAGGAGATTTTTCTCTTTTGACAAGTCATCCTTGTTCACTCCCCATTTGCCACCACCACAAGCCGATTTTACATTGATGGTTTTAAGATATCCATTTTTTGTCCGGACAATGATGTCAATGCTCTTTGCGTTGCCAAGAGTCAAAGCTGGTTCATGCCCCAAACGGAAAAGTTTCTCCATAACGAAAAATTCTCCCGCCATTCCGGTTGCGTGTCCTGACTTTCTCTTTGTCATGCTGTGGCCATTCACTCGAAGTTTTCGACGCGAATCATCACCGGTTTGCCTTTGATGACTGGCAACCGGCTGATTTTCTTCAATGCGCCGGCCACCGCGCCGTTGGTCGCGTAGTGGAGCATGAAAATCAACGGCACACTCGCGCCTTCGTGGCCTTCGGGTTGAATCACTGATGAAATGCCGATTTTGGATTGCCCGAAAATGGCTGCGATTTTTGCCAGAACGCCCGGACGGTCAACGACGTTGAGCCGGACGAAATACTGGGAAACCACGTCTGCAATCGGCACAACCGTGCCGGCGCATTCGTGCGGGACAAACGGCGGCACGCGATGTTTCGTGCCGAATTTCAAATCCAAAGCCGCGTCGGCCAGATCGCTCAAGACAGCGCTGGCGGTGGCGTCCTTGCCCGCCCCACGTCCGTAAAAGAGTGTGTCACCGACGATGTCGCCGCGCACGAAGACGGCATTAAAAACGTGATTTACACCGGCCAGGACGTGCGAATTGGGAATCAAGGTCGGATACACAGACACCTGCACGCCGCCGCCGCCAGCCAGTTTTTTGACGATACCGAGCAGTTTGACGATGTAGCCAAGTTGTTCGGCAAATTTAATGTCGAGCACGCTCAGATGCCGGATGCCTTCGACGTGGATTTTTTTGGGGGTCACCCAGAAACCGTGAGCGAGCGAGGCAAGGATGCCGATTTTGTGCTGCGAATCGAAGCCGTCAATGTCGAGATCGGGCGGCGTTTCGGCATATCCCTGTTTTTGTGCGTCGGCGAGCACGTTGGCAAAGTCCGCGCCTTCGAGTTTCATCCGGGTGAGGATGTAATTGCAGGTGCCGTTGACGATGCCGTAAAGCGCGTTGATGCGATTGCCGACAAAACCTTCGCGGAGCGATTTGATGATGGGAATGCCGCCGCAAACGCTGGCCTCGTAATAAAGGTTCGTGCCGTATTTTTTGGCCGCCGCAAACAGCTCCTCGCCGTGCGCCGACAGCAACGCCTTGTTTGCCGTGATGACCGGTTTGCCCAGCTTGAGCGCGGTAAGAATCATCGTCCTGGCAATGCCCGTGCCGCCGACGAGTTCGGCGAGGATGTGAACGTCCGGGTCGTTGACGACGCGTTGCCAGTCGGTGGTCATCAACGAACGCGGAATGGGATACGGACGCGGTTCGTCGAATGCCTTCACCGCGACTTTGCGGACGGCGACCTTGACGCCGATGCGTGAAGCCATGAGGTTGCCGTTGAGCTGAAGGGCGTGAAACACGCCGCTGCCCACGGTGCCGCCGCCAATCATTCCGAGGTTCACCTGCTGCATAGGAACGCACAGATTGCCGCGAAATTGAGCAGGGGACAATTCAATTTTACCGCCCGTTGCTGACGCTGCCGGTAAATTTATGATGCAGTTGCCGGTTGGCTTTTGCTCAAGTGTGTCCCGATGATTTGGCCAATTTCCTCCAGCAGCCGTGTTTCCTCCGGCGTGTATTCGTAAGGACGCATTGTGCCGATGCCGATGGTGCCGATGATTGCTCCGCCGTGGCGCAGCGAAACACAAAGCGCGCCGCCGACACCGGTTTGTTTCGCGCCAGGCTTGGCGACGCCGCTGGTGTCCGTTTGCAGATTGCACATCGTCACTGGCCGGCCTTGGGCAATGACTTGTCCGGCGATGCCCTTGCCGACGGGAATGGTTTTGACGACTTCGAGCATTCGCGGCGGCAAACCGACCTGTGCGGCCAGATGCAGCAATTGTTTTTCGGCATCAAGCAGAACAATCGTGCCGGTCTCCGAATGAAAATGTTCCAGTACCGTCCGCAGTGCTTGTTCCAAAACACGTTCGCGGTTTCCGCCGCTTTTCAGCAGCGACGTGATTTGATTGGGCAATTCATTCACGTTCCAGATGGTGGCCGCGGGCGCGCCGTTTTCCAAGTCCGCAATGATTTGACGCAATCGCGGTGCGTTGGATTGTGTTTGCGCCAGCATTTGTTCGAGCGCGGCCACGCCCGTCGTCGCCAAAAATGTCGGCAAAACTGCCGTGGCGATTTCGTGCGACCAATCGCTGAAGAGCGACGCCAGCCCGATGCCGAGCCCCGCGCACGCGGACGATGTATTCGTGTGTCACCTTGCGCTGAATGGGAGTTGTGTCCTGCGAATACTCCTGAAACGGCGAGGCCGATCCGGTCGCGGCCATAATGTGTTCCGCCTCGGAAAGCAGGTGGTCCACGTATTGAAACGTGCTCAACAGATGCCGTTGATGGTTTTCGTTCAAGGCCATTTCACGCCGTCGGGAACAGTTCGTGGATGCGTCGGTCCAAGTTCAGCAGCCGAAGCGCGTGGGGGTTGCCCAAGTCGTAGTGGCCGCGCGCGATCTCCTTCAGCAATTCACACAAAATTTTCGGGCTGCCCGCCGCGCGACGATGCAGCCAATCCGCGATGTCCAAGACATTGGCTGGGACATAACCGTCACGAACAGCCGCTTCAATCAGCATTTGAGTTTCACGGGGATGAAACGGTTTCAACTCCACGTGTTCAAACCGCACCAGCAACGGCCAGATGCGACCGATGTCCCACGGATGCTCCGAACGCGCGCACAACCACACCGGCACGCGCTCGCTCACATTCTCGATGAACGAGCCGAGTTTGGGCGTCGTCCAGCTTGCGCCATCGAAAACCACGGCTTGTTTCGTCCCCTTGAGCGATTTCAGCAGGCGATGCTTGCGCTGGACAAGATGGAGTTCGCCGGCTTCGAGGCCGAGTCCACACTCCAGCGCTTCGCAAATTTCACTCAAACGTTCCGATGCCGGACAGACGCGCAAGCGAAGCGAATCACGCAGATGTGCAACGAGTGCCGATTTGCCCACACCTTCCGGGCCAAGAATCAGCACAGGCTTATGTTGTTTGTGCAACTGGCGAAGCCGCCCGATTTCTTTTTCACGACCGACAAAAGGCAGCGACAATTTCATTTCCAGCGTTCGCGGAACACCGCGCCGCCAAACTTTGCCTTCTTGCCCAACTCACGTTCTATTGCCAATAGGCGGTTGTATTTGGCGATGCGCTCGGAGCGGCAGAGCGAGCCCGTTTTGATTTGGCCCGCGCCTGTTCCAACCGCGAAGTCCGCGATGAAGGCGTCCTCGGTTTCACCGGAACGATGCGAGATTACTGTGCCGTAGCCGGCATTTTGCGCCATCGCCACCGTTACCAGCGTTTCGCTGACTGTGCCGATTTGATTCAGCTTGATAAGAATTGCATTCGCGATGCCGTCGCGGATGCCTTCGGCGAAAATTTTCGGGTTGGTGACGAAATTATCGTCGCCGACCAGTTGCCGCTTTATGCCGAGCGCCTGGGTGATGGCCAGCCAGCCTTCGCGATCTTCCTCGCCCATGCCATCTTCCAGCGAAAGAATCGGATATTTATCCAGCCAGCCACGATACAGTTCGACCATCTGCGTCGGAGTCTTGCGCGAGCCGCCGGATTTTTTGAAAACATAATTCCCGCTGTCGTAAAACTCGCTCGCCGCCGGGTCAATGGCCGTGGCGATGTCCTTGCCTGGTTTGTAACCGGCGGCTTCGATGGCTTCCACGATCACATCCACCGCTTCGTCATTCGTCTTGAGGTTCGGTGCAAAGCCGCCTTCATCGCCGACTGAAGTTACCAGGCCGCGTTTTTGCAGCAGCTTCTTCAAGGTGTGAAATGTCTCCGCTCCGTAGCGCAAGGCTTCGGCAAACGTCGGCGCGCCGATGGGGAACAGCATGAATTCCTGAAAATCCACGTTATTCGTCGCGTGCGCGCCGCCGTTCAGCACGTTCATTTGCGGCGCGGGCAGGACGCAGGGAGCGCCGGCTTTGACGCCGTGCAATTTGCGGATGTAAGCGTAAAGCGGCAAACCGGAATCCAACGCGGCCGCGCGGCAGCTGGCCATCGAAACGCCGAGCATCGCGTTCGCACCAAGCTTTGATTTGTTCTCTGTGCCATCGAGTTGGCACATCAATTCGTCAATCTCCTTCTGTGCGTGTGGCGATTTGCCTTTGAGTTTCGGCGCGATGATTTTGTTCACGTTGGCAACCGCGTTAAGGACACCCTTGCCGCTGTAGCGTTTGGTGTCACCATCGCGCAATTCCACCGCTTCACGGATGCCGGTGGATGCGCCGGACGGCACGCAGGCCGAGGCGGTGATGCCATTGTTAAGCGCGACGCTGACCATGACGGTTGGGTTGCGGCGTGAATCGAGGATTTCCTGTGCGCTTATTTTTGCGATTTTGCTCATAACTTTGTGTTGTTCCATTTATTTCACTAAAGCAGTCCCACCACCAACGCAAGCAGTATGGCCAGCAGCACGTAGGCAGTGTAAGCGTTGATTCGCCCGTGGTGCATCTGCGCCAGGAAACGGGCGATGCCCAGCATCAATTTACGCGCGGGCCGGAGCACGAGCCGATCCACGATATGCACGGCTTCGGATTGCCGGCGGATCGCGGTGCGGAAATGTTCCGCCACCGTCTCGCGCGTGTCCGAGATTGTTGTCGGTCGAAAAACCGCATCAAAAATCACGCGCACCGGATTGGAAAAACCCGTTGCCGTGTAAGTCATCTCCGGAAGTAAGCGCCGCACGCCCCCGTCCCAACGCTCCCGCCGCGCCAATTTCCGGCCGCGCGTCAGCCACAATCGGATGACGATGTAAGTGAGTCCCAGCAAAACAATCAGTGCCACCAGCATGTGGGAAGTGGACATGGCGAAAACAACCGGATTTTCCGTGCCGCCGCGATGCAACACGACCAGGCCGCGTCCTGGCAAAACACTTTGTCCGACCTGCGCTCCCAAATCGTGGAAGTCATTCACGAATGCCGGAGGCAAAGTATTATGCGCGGGATTGGAAGCAAAGAACGGCGGCACCAGCGCGTCGGCGGCGTTTGGTAGCGGCGACGCCCCCGTCGCACAAGGTGAAGGCGACGCCTCGTCGCCAGCGCCGCGCGACGAGGGTGTCGCGCCCACGCTCTGCGACGAGGCGTCGCAGCCACGAACCGCCGTGTCCAACGCGGGAATCACATAAGTTGGCAACACGCCGAGCAGCAAACAAAGCGCAGCCAGCAACACCATCGGCGCGATGGATGAAGTTTTCCCCTCGACGGCCTGCGCGGCCTGCTCGGAGCGTGACATGCCGAGGAATCCCATCGCAAAGGCTTTCACGAAGCACGTCACCGCCAATGCCGCCGTCAGCGCGAGTCCCGCGCCGCAGAGTGCGAACACAATTTTCACCAGCGTTGAAGGCAGTTCCGCCGAGCGCAGCATCGTTTGCAGCGTGAGCCATTCGCTGACGAACCCGTTGAACGGCGGTAGCGCAGAAATCGCCAGCGCGCCGACCAAAAACGCGCCCGCCGTCCACGGCATCGTGCGAATCAGTCCGCCCAGCTGGTTCAAATCGCGCGTGCCGGCGCGGTCGTCCACCGTTCCCGCGCCGAGGAACAGGAGCGCCTTATACACCGAATGGTTGATCATGTGATAAAACGCCGCAATGAATGCAATGCCTGCCAGCACCGGCCGTCCATAAGCCCTGAAAATCAGACCCGCGCCCAGGCCGGCGGTCACGATGCCGATGTTTTCAATGGAACTGTGGGCGAGCATGGCCTTGAGGTCGTTCTCGGTGGTCGCGTAAAGGATTCCCACCAGCGCCGAAATCGTCCCCACGACAAGCACGACCACGCCTGCGCCAGTCATGTTGACGGGCACGAGGTCGAGGTTCACGCGAATGATGCCGTAAAGTCCCAGGTTCAAGATCACACCGGAAAGAATCGCGGACACGTTCGCCGGCGCGGCCGGATGTGCGCGCGGCAGCCAGGTATTGACAGGCACCAGACCCGCCTTGACGCCGAATCCAAAAAACGTCAGCAAAAATATGAGCCAGCGTGAGGTCAGACCCAGGCTCGCGCCCGCTGTTTTGAGCGCCGGAAATTCCAGTGTTCCCGCTTTGACTGCCAGGAACAGGAACACCAAGGCGACCGCCACAAAGCCCGCCTCGCCCATCGCCAGCATGAGATAACCCGCCCGGCTGGTTTCATCACGCCGGTGCTCGAAGTTGACGAGCAGATAGCTCAAAATGGACATCGCTTCCCACGCCAGCAAAAACAGCAGCACGTCGTTCGCAATCAGGATGAGCACGATGGAAGCAAACAGCAGCAGATACCACGCAGTCAGCGCCTTGAGGTTGTAGTGCCCGGAATATCGTTTCAAATAACCCGCCGAGAAAATGGAACTGGCCAGCACCACCACCGCCGCCACGCACAAAAAGAGCGCCGACAAACGGTCAAGCGAGATCATAAGCGTTCCCACCGGCTGAATCGTCCAGAGTTCAGCTTGGAAAATTTGCCCCGACCAGAGAACGTTTCCGCTGACCCATAACGTCAGCAGCGCCGCCAGCGAGCCGGCCCAAGCCAGCAGCGCGGGATTGCGCCGCTCAGGGACAAAAATCCCCAGCAGTGCGCCGGCAACACACAGCGCGAAAACCAGCGTGAGCAGCAATCCATCGGCGCTCATAATTTTTTACTTTCACTCGTAGGAGCCGAGGTAACGAGGCTCATTTTTCTTCCAAAACAAGCCATTGTTCAGAGCCGCCTTACGTCGGCTTCTGCTTTTTAAAGTCCGCTACGATGTTTGGAATAAAAACACAACCAACGCGACCAGCAACGTCAACAACGCGTAGGCGGCGTAGGCATTGAATCGTCCGTGGTGCATTAACGCCAGACGACCAGCGAACCACATCACCGCCGTCCTGACCGGATGAAAAACCAATTTGTCCACGAGATGAACGCGCTCCTTCTCGCGCCGGATGGCCGTCCGAAAATGTTCAGCCACTGTTTCGCGGGTATCCTCCACCGTCATCGGTCGAAACACCGCGTCGAAAATCACCCGCACCGGATTGGAAAAGCCCGTTGCCGTGTAAGTCATCTCCGGCAGCAACCGCCGCACGCCGCCATCCCAACGTGTCCGCCGTGCCAATTGACGACTGCGCGTCAGCCACAAACGGATGATGACATAAGTCAGCAACAGCAAAACCGTCAGCGCCACGAACGTGTAGGAAGTGGACATGGCGAAGACGACCGGATTCTCCGTTCCGCCGCGATGGAGCACGACGAGGCCGCGTCCGGGCAAAACGCTTTGTCCGACTTGCGCGCCGAGGTTGTGAAAATCATCCACGAAGGCGGACGGCAAAGTGTTGTGTGCCGGATTTGAGGCGAAGAACGGCGGCACCAGCGCATCAGCGGCGCTTGCTCCCGCCAGCGGATTTGTGGCCGAGTCCAGTGCGGGAACCACGTAAGTCGGCAATACGCCGAACGCGAGGCACAACACAACGAGAAGGGCCATCGGCGCCAGCGTATCAGATTTTGCTTCAGTCACTCGCCGCTCCTCGTCCAGCCGGCGCATTCCCAAAAAGCTCATCGCAAAAACTTTTACAAAGCATGTGACGGCCAGCGCCGCCGTGAGCGCCAGTCCCGCGCCGCACAAGGCGAAAACCATTTTCGCCCCCGTCGAAGACAATTCCGCCGAGCGCAGCATCATTTGCAGCGTGAGCCATTCGCTGACGAACCCGTTGAACGGCGGCAGCGCGGCGATGGACAGCGTTCCCGCGAGAAAGCCGAGCGCGGTCAGCGGCATCCATTTGATCAGACCACCGAGTTGGTCCATGTCGCGCGTGCCGGTTTGCGTTTCCACCGTACCCACGCCGAAAAACAGCAGCGTTTTGTAAAGCGAATGATTGATCAAATGATACAGCGCCGCGACGAATGCAATGGCCGCCAGCGCCGGATGATTGGTGGCGACGAAAACCATGCCCGCCCCGAAGCCAGCGACGATGATGCCGACGTTTTCAATCGAACTGTGCGCCAGCATGATTTTGAGGTCGTTGTCCGTGGTCGCGTAGAGAATTCCTAGCAGCGCGGAAATTGTTCCGACAACCAGCGCCACCAAGCCCGGCCCAGCGTGTATCGCGGGCAGGAGATCGGCATTGACCCGCAAAATGCCGTAGAGTCCGAGATTCAACGTCGCGCCCGCCAGAACGGGAACAAACGCGCGTGGCGCGGCGGTATAGGCGCGCGGCAGCCAGAAATTCACCGGCACGAGTCCGGCCTTTACGCCGAAGCCAAAAAACGAAAGCAAAAAAATCGTCCAGCGCATGCCCGCGCTCAATCCCGAAACGGACGATTTGATAGCGCCAAAATCCAGCGTTCCCGCGCCAACCGCGAGCACGAGAAACCCCAGCGCCGCCGCGAGCGTTCCGGCTTCGCCCATCGCCAGCAAAAGATAACCCGCGCCGACGTGGCCGTTTTCTCCGTTGCGCCCACTGACGATCAGCAGCCAGCAAAGGATGGACATGACTTCCCACGCGAGCAGGAACAGCACGACATCGCCTGTCAGAAAAATCAGGGCGATGGACGCATAAAGGCCGAACATTAACACCGTGAACACACATCCGTTGTGAGAATTTGGTTCACGTTTCAATTCGCCACCCGCATAAATTGAAGCAGGAAAAAACACCAGGCCAGTGACTAACAAAAATACCGCCGAAAGCCGGTCAAGACTCAAAGTCAGCGTCGTCAATCCCGGCAGCGGCCACAGCGGCTCACTGAAAGTTTTCCCGGCGAGCAATGCGTTTGCGCCCGCCAAAACCAGAGCCATGGCCGCGAGGCAGCCAAGCCATGTCAGCACGTTGCCCTGCTGCAACGCTGGAGCCGCCAGCGACAGCAAAATACCCATGCCGCACAGCGCGAAAAAAATCAGAACGAGCGTTGGCGTTTCCATTTATGCTTTCGCCGGATTGATTCCAATTGCCGGTGGTTTGCGTCCAACCGCCACCAGCAGGCCGTGCAGAATCGCCAGCGGCGGCGGCGGATTTCCCGGCACTTCCACGTCCACCGGCAGCACGTCCGCCACGCCTTTGGCGCAAACAAAACTTTCCGCGAACACGCCACCGGACAGCGCGCACGCGCCGACGGCAATAACCTGTTTGGGCGTCGGCATGGCGTCGTAAATTTTTTTCAACGCGAACTTCATGTGATCCGTCACCGGGCCGACGACCAGCAGCACGTCAGCGTGGCGCGGCGTGGGCGTGATGAAAAATCCCAGCCGGTGCATATTGTAATAGGGATTGTTGAGCTGCTTCACTTCGTTGAGGCACGCGCCGCAATCACCCGCGTCCACGACGCAAATGTGAATGGAGCGATGGAATGGTTGGCCGAACTCATGTTGACCGTCACGCACACTTCCCCACTCATAGCTTTGCCGCCAATCAACCGGATGCTCCACGCCGCGAACACAACGGTAGCAATGAATGCAGCGGCGATTCTCCACAACGATCCGGCTGTCGCTTTCGCTGAATACCCGCGCCGGGCAGCGCGCAATCAGCGAATCAATTTCGTTTGCGGGATAATCACACGCCATTGGCAATCCTGGTGACACGCCCGCCGCCGTTTCCGGTCTTGCCGGATACGCGGTCGTTTTGATCCCCGTGCGAATCCCGTTAATAACCCATTGGCTCATACAATTTAAGATTTATGATTCGCGATTTTTCATCGGTCGTTTTCCGCCACGGACAGATCGAACGTGGAAAGCATGATCGGAAAATCCTGGAACGCGAATTTCTCGACGGCGAGATGGAAGCCGTGCCAGTTGGCAAACGACGGCGTAACGACGCGATAACGCGCGATCCGTCCATCGTCAGCCAGCCGCACCCAATGAAATGTCCCGCCGCGCGGGGCTTCGCCCCAGCCCAATGCCGCACCCGCGCGAAGCTGAAGCGGTTCACGAACGCCGCCACTTTGCAATGCGGCGATGGCTTGTTCCATGATGCGAACCGATTGTCTCGCTTCGGCGAACAAAATGCGCAACCGCGCGTAGCCGTCGCCTTCCTGCTCGACCGGCACGTCGAACTGGAAATTTTCGTAGCCCAAATACGGCTGCGCGCGGCGCAAATCGCGGACGACGCCGGACGCACGCGCAATCGGGCCGAGCAGGCCGTAAACCATCGCCGTCCGCTGCGGCACGAAGCCGACTTCTTCGAGCCGGTCCAGAAAACTGCTGGAGACGCGCAATCGCTTTTCAAGTTCGTTCAGTTGTTTCAAGGCACGCTGCGATTGTTCGAGCGCCTTGGCGCAGGCATCATTTGGCAAATCGCAAGGCAGCCCGCCCAACGCGAGCAGGCCAAACAAATAGCGATGGCCGGTCAGTTCGCCGGAAATGCGCAGCAAATCTTCCTCCAAAATTCCGGCCTGGCTGTTGGCGACGACCAACGCGGTGGATTCGCAAATTTCCTGAATCGCGCCGGCGTGCTGGCGCAGGCGTTCAAGCTCCGCCAGAAACACGCGCAGGATTTTGGCGCGCGGCGGAAGGTTCGCGCCGCAAATCGTTTCAACGGCCTGACAAAAAGCAAGCCCGTGAGCAAAGGCCGTCGTCGCCGCGAATCGTTCGGCGAGAAGCAAAACTTCATCCGCCGTTTTGCCTTGGGCGAGTTTTTCAACAGCGCGCCATTTGTAAAACAGGCGCGGCGTGGAGCGGATAACATCTTCGCCAACGGTTTCGAGCAGGAAATGAACTGACTCGGTCACACCGGAAAATTTTGGGCCGACAGGCATCACAAAAGCACCCGGCTCCTGAACGATGCGGTGCGGCCGCCAGTCGGCGTCCGGTTTGCGATGGCGCATGGCCGCCTGCGGATCGAAGTGGCGGCGCATCGGCTCGACGTTTTCCTGCCAGGCATCGTCGTGCAAAATAAAATCGCCGAGGCGCGGATGGCCTTCAAAATTCAAACCGAACAAATCCTCGGCTTCGCGCTCGTGCCAGTCCGCCGCGTGAACGAATTTGACAATGCTCGGAAACGTTTTTTCGGCAAGCGGCGCGGTTGCGAGGATGTGAACCCAGCCGGCTTCGCGTTCACCATAAAAACAGTAGCGTAATTGCCATTCATTCGCGCCTTCCTCGACAATCAAACCGGCGAAGCTGAAATTCCATTCAAGGAAAAGGCGTCCGCACAATTCCGGCAGAGCGGCGCTGGCGCAGGTCACTTCGCAAATAGAACCGGCGTCGAACCGGCATTGCGCCTGGCCGGGCCAGCGTTGGTCAATTTGGTTTTTCAGTTCGGTGCGGTTCATGGCGATTTATTTTGTCAAGGCGGCTGCGGCTTGCGTCAACAAATCGTGCAGCGGTTGAGGAACGTAAACGCCGAGCACGAGCACCGGCACGGCGGCTAGAATCAACGCCAGCCGGCAACTGAACGGCAGGCTGAATTTTCGGAGTTCGGAGTTCGGAGTTCGGAGTTCGGAATTTGTCGCATCATTTTCTGCCGCGCCAAAAACCATCCGGTTGATGTGCAGCATGATTCCGAAAAAGGCGATGACGATGAAAATGGCGAGCAGCCCCGTCGCCACGTAATAATAATAACTCCATTTTTCGTTCAGATGTGCCTGAGTTAAACCGGCTTTGAGAATGGAGAATTCGCTCAAAAAAACCGCCATCGGCGGCGCGCCGGCGATGGCCAGTCCGCCAAAAACCAGCGCGGCACCTGCCACGGGAGATTTGCGAATCAATCCGCGCACCGACGCGATTTGGCGCGTTTCCACGGCCAGCAGCACCGCGCCGGCAGCGAAGAAGCAGAAGGATTTGGTCACACAATGGCTGACGATCTGCTGCATTGCGCTGTAACCGGCGGCGGATGCGCCGAGTCCAACCGCCGTTAAAATAATGCCCATGTGTTCAACGGTGGAGAAAGCGAACATTCGTTTGTAGTCTTTCACTTGCAGCAGCAAAAATGCGGAGGTGCCGACTGAAATGAGGCCGAGAACCAGCGCCCAGGTTTCGGCATGAGAATTGGGTGAGGCTTGCATCACCGGAAACAGTCGCAGAATCACATAAAGTATCGTCGAGGTTTCGATGCCGGAAAGCAGCGCGCACACCGGCGACGGCGCTTGGCTGTGCGCATCCGGCAGCCAGGTGTGCATGGGGACGAGACCAACCTTCGTTCCGAGGCCAATCAAAATCAGCAGGAACGCCGTTTGCAACAGAACCGGCGGCATCGTGGGCGCGGCGGCAATCAAACCATCCCAAGTGTAAGCGCCAGTGCTGCCTGACGCCTGCATCGCGGCGAACAAAACCAGAAAGCCAAACAGTGCCATGCCCGCGCCCATGAGCGAGAGCACCACGTATTTCCACGCCGCCTCCAATGCCTCGCGCGTGTTTTCAAACGAGACAAGCAGCGCGGAACACAGCGTCGTCAATTCGACGACAATCCAGACCAGCGTCGGTTCGGCAAGAACCGGAATGGCCAGCATGGAAAAAACGAACAGATTGTAATTCGCATAATAAAGCCGCAGCTTCCACGGCCTCAAATTTTTATGCGCCATGTAACCCACGGAAAAAATGGCCGCAGTGGCACCCACCAGTGCAATCAGCAGCAGAATCAAAGCGCTCAAACCGTCCACCGAAATCCATTTCAACATGCCCACGTCGAGCGCGGCGGTGACGGGGTTGCCCGCCGCAACCTGCAACGCAATTCGCGCCGCCAAAATCAGAATGGCCAAGCAGGACACGACGGTCACACCCGCCGCCCAGCACCTTTTGAACGGAATGCAAACGAGCGCGGTGGCAATCAACGGCAGGAGCAAAATAATGATGACGCTCATTTGCCCGCCTCCTTTGCCGCCGGTTCCACCGCTGTTTCCTTCAAGCTCGCAAGTTCACCCACCGCTGTCGTGCCGACGTGTTTTTGGACGGCGCGCGTCAGCACGCCCATGATGAAGACGATGATCAAACCGTCGGTCGCGATGGCCAGTTCAATCAGCAACTTGAGATTTCGCGCAATGGCGATGCCGGCCAGGAAGGCGCCGTTTTCCATGACGAGTATGCCGATGAGCAGCGGCAACGCCTCGCGCCGCACGGTGATGGTGAACGCGCCGAGCAGCAAGCCCGCGATGCCAATCGGCACGTTAGGGCCGCGAAATTCCGGCGCGACGGCGTTCAACAACGGCAGGCTCAAAAAGTAAGCCAGGATCGCCAGCGCCAAGGCGATGAGCAGGGCCGTCGGGATGTTCAACGCCTGAGTCACTTCGCGGCGCGTGTAGACTTCCGACGGCGAGGTTTTGCGCAACAGCCACGGCACAATGATCGGCTTGCTGATCATGTTCACCAGCGCTACGCCGTAAAGATGTTCCGAGCTGTAACGCAAACCCAGCAACACGGCGGACGCGGCGAGCAACAGCGACTGCGCGATAAACAAATTCAAGACGCCCCGCGCCTGCCGCATCGCCACAATGCCGAAAGCTGTCAGCAGAAACAATCCGGTGACCAGCGCGTTCAAATTGTCCAACAGTTGGTTTGTTGCTTCGCTCATACGCACGCGGATTCCCATTGATGGATTGATGGGAGTGCCGCGACGAAATCTTCCATCCATTTATCCACCAATCCATTTATCCAGTTTCGTTTGTTCCGTTCGTTCATGTTCATTCAGTTGCGTCCGGTTTGTTCAAGGCAGGAAAACCTGCGCAATCATCGCCGCCACTGAGGTGATGAATGCCGCGCCCAAAAATTCGGCGATGCGAAACAGCCGCAGCTTGGACAGCGACGATTCAATGACGACCAGCACGAGCAGGAAGCAAAAGATTTTCAACAGCACGAGCGGAATAGCCAGCAGCACGGCGCCAAGTGCCTGGTCGCCCGCCAAACCCCACGGCGTGACCAGCACGTTGAGGAAAACGATCATCAGGACGAACAATTTCATCTGACCGCCCCATTTCACCAGTGCGAAGCCGCGCCCGGAGTATTCGAGCGACTTCGATTCATCAATCATTGCCAGTTCAAAATGGCCGGTCGGATTGTCCACGGGAATGCGCCCGCCTTCGGCCAGAATCAGCATGAGAAACGCCAGCACCAGCAGCACGTGCGACGGCATGAAAAAATTCGCGAGCGGCGTCACCCACTTTTCCTGAACGATGTAGGGAATTGTCGAACCAGCCACAAAGGAGACGGTGAAAAAGACAATCATGAACACCGGCTCGGCTAGAAAGCCCACCATGCGTGTGCGGCTTGCACCAACCGGGCCATACGGATTGGCCGTGTCAATGGCCGCCAACGTGGCGAAAAATCCACCCAGCGATAAAATAAACCCCGCGCCGATCATATCGCCCATGAACGCGAAGAACAGTGGGTAGTTTGTCAGCACCGGAATCAACAGCGTTACGAAAATCGGTGTGACGAAAACGATATAAGGCGTGAACCGGAAAATCCAGGAACTGTCTTCCGAAATAATTTCGTCCTTGTGAAACAGCTTCCACAAATCGCGATAGGGCTGGAAAATGCTCGGCCCGCGTTTGGACTGCACCATTTCCTTGAGCCGACTCAAAACGCCGGACGCCAGCGGCGCGAAGGCCATGACGACCAGGACTTGCAGAAAGTTGAACAGAATCCGGTTGCTCATGTTTGAAGCTCCTTTGGATTTGGCGGCGTCAGGCAAAATCTGACGGTTGCGCGCACGAATTTCCAGATTACGCGGTTCGCCTTGCGCACGGCCTTTGTGCAAACAAGAAACATCCCGCCACGGCTTGCTTCCAAAGCAATCCGCCGGAGGAAATCCAAATTCCACTGCACTCCAACTGTACTGGTTGAAACGTAACCGGGCATACAAAATCCTGCTCACGCATTTCCTGCGTCAGTAGGAGTCATTAGCCCGAAAACAATCCGGCGGTTTTCCCTCGGACAGGAAAGGCAAACTCCATTGCCGGGAAAACCATACCAGGTCAGCGGCGCGTTGGCAATCGCAAACCGGTTGCTTATGCCGGCAAAGGTGATGTGCCGGCCATCGGCGGCGCGGGCGGCGGCGGGAATACGTCGTATTGCGGACCATACTGCGCAAGGTAATAAAGCGGATACGCCCGCTTGAATATCAGCACTGGCAGCAGCACCACCGTCCCGAGATAGGGCAGCGCCATCAAGCAACACGCGATGCAGCAGGTGATGATGATTGCGCCAAAAACAATGACCCCGATGGCCATGGCCAAAACAATTTGAAACAGGATGTACAACGCAAATTGTCCGGGATGGGTCGAAAGCAGGCCGTAAAATTCCTTCCACGCCGCCCGGCATTTCCCGCCGCGCAGAAACATGATGGGCACGACAAAATCCGCCGTGAATTTTTTGATGATCGCGAAAACAATCGCCAAAGCGAACAACACCAGTGCCAGGCCGGCCGCCGTTACGATGCCGCCCACGTCCGGTTCACCGCGGAGAAACATCCGCAAAATCAGCACCGCGATGGTCACCAAAAGCGGCAGCGTCAAAACTGCCCCGATCAATCCCAGTACGAGGCGAAACCAAAACAGGCTGTTGCCCTCACGCTCGAATTTGTTCCATGGCTCGACGACTTCCGCCTTGTTCAGCGCCACGCAGTGCAGAAACATGAACTTGCCCCGGCAGTTCAGCCAGAGAAAGAGCACGCCCAGAGCCACACACAGCAGGATTACAAAGGCCGCCACGGGAACGATCCAATAAAGATTGCTCGAGATATAATTCCAAGCGTGTTCAAGCCCTTGACGAAAATCTGCTCCGGTTTCGTGTGAATGGTTGCCGAAGTTGTTGTTGAAATGTGTCCCGCCGCCAGCACCGCCGCCGCCTTCGCCCAAGTAAGCCAGCCACGCGCAAAAGCCGATGACGAACCATTTGCCGAGGTCGAACGGCTGGAACAGCATCAACTTTACCCGTTCGAGCGCCGGGCTGACCGGCTCGGCCACGCTGATTTCCCGGGGTCGGGCTGTGATGGGTTGAATCGGGTTCACTGGTCAGACCCTATTCCCAACCGGACACGCAGTGAAGTATATTTTGAAACGGAAATTGTAACAGGCGGCAGCTCCCTATTAGAGGACAGACTGGAGGACATAAATGCGATTGAATCGCTAACGCATTCCTTGACTCGCCGCGCGTTGTTTTTATCATATCTGTTCAATTTTATGGCAAAAATTCAACACATTTCGGCGCGCGAAATCCTCGATTCGCGCGGTAATCCAACCGTGGAAGTGGACGTGACGTTGTGCTGCGGTGCATTCGGCCGCGCGGCGGTGCCCAGTGGCGCCAGCACCGGCGAACACGAAGCCATCGAACTCCGTGACGGCGACAAGAAGCGGTTTCTTGGCAAGGGCGTGCAAAAGGCGGTCAAAAACGTCACCGACATCATTGCGCCCAAACTCATCGGGCTCGACCCGTTCGATCAGTTGACCGTGGACGCGACGATGCTCAAGCTCGACGGCACGGAAACGAAATCGAAGCTCGGCGCGAATGCTATCCTCGCTGTTTCGCTCGCGAACGCCAAGGCCGCCGCCGCGGGGCTGAACCAGCCGCTGTTCCGCTATCTCGGCGGGCCGAACGCGAAGGTGCTGCCCGTGCCAATGTCCAACGTGATTAACGGCGGTGCACATTCGGACGCGCCGATTGATTTCCAGGAATTCATGATCATGCCGCTAGGTTTGCCGACGTTCAGTGAAGGCTTGCGCGCCAATGTGGAAACCTTTCACGCCCTGAAATCAGTTTTGAAAAAGAAAGGCTGCAGCACGGCGGTCGGCGACGAAGGCGGTTTTGCGCCCAAACTGGGCAGCGTCGAGGAGGCGCTGGAGACCATCATTCAAGCCATCAAGGACGCCGGCTACAAACCGGGCAAGGACATTTATCTCACGCTCGACCCGGCCGCGTCTGAATTTTACAGCGGCAACGCCAAATACACGTTCAAAAAGAGCACTGGCGAAACCGTCAGCGGCGATGACCTCGTGAGCTTTTACGAGAAGCTCATCGCGAAATACCCGATTGTTTCAATCGAAGACGGTTGCGGCGAGAGCGACTGGGCAACCTGGAAAAAGCTCACGGACAAACTCGGCGACAAAATTCAGCTCGTCGGTGACGACAATTTTGTCACAAATATGAAGTTCCTGCGGAAAGGAATTGACATGGGCGTGGCCAATTCGATTCTCGTCAAATTGAATCAAATCGGCTCGCTCACCGAAACGCTGGATTGTATCGAGTTGGCCAAGACGCATGCCTACACCGCCGTCGTCTCGCATCGCTCCGGCGAAACCGAGGATGCGACCATCGCCGATGTCACAGTGGCGACAAACTGCGGCCAGATCAAGACAGGTTCACTCAGCCGCAGCGACCGGCTGGCCAAATATAATCAGCTCCTGCGCATTGAACAATTGCTCGGCAAGAACGCGGTTTACGCCGGTACGAGCGCGCTGCCGAAGGGGCGGTAAACATTTGACGGCAGGGCGTCGCTGCCGCGACGCCGGACGCGCGGCAGCGCGTCCCTACCAACAAATTCAAACCCGGACGTCAGGTGACTGGCTTCCGGGCTTTGGTTTCGGAAGGCGAGGCTCTGCGACGCCCAAACTCAAATACTTTGGAGCTCGCGGGGCTTGCGCCTCCGGTTTCAATATCCCTGTCTTGCCAGCCAATAGACGGCGAACATCGTTGCGATACAGGCCAACGACATCAACCACACGCTCATCGGGATACAAGCTGCAACGGTCATCACCAGACCACCGAGAAATGGAATCAATGCCTTTTGCCGCCAGCCATAAATGCAATAGCCACCGGCGATGGAACCCCAAATCATCGAGGCCCACAAAAAATTTTGGTTCAACAAATTCACTACTGATCAATATGCCGCAACTTTATGCAATTGGCCAGCCATTGGTTGCCGGGAAGCGCGGTCGCGCGTCCGTTTCGGGTGACCCAACGCGCCGCCCTGCCGGATTCCAGGACCGGAAATTGGGGGCGGGGCTTCGCCTTTCTTCTTCACGTTGCCGGTTTGTGCCGTTTGACTGTGTCGGCTAACGGTAGGCTTGCATGAATGGCTGCTGCTTTAGCCACGCAATCAATTCATCGGCCAGCGCGCGATCATCGGCCACCCGGGGATGCGTTGGTTTCCAGTGCTCCAAAACGAAATGACTGACGCCTTTGTCCTTGGCTTCCAGTTGTGTGATGGCGGATTCCCATGCTTTGCGCAACGGCTCGCTCCGCGCGCCGCCAAACATGCCGCCGCGCAGCGGTACGATTCGGGCATCGGGGTAGGCGGTGCGAATGGCGTGGATAAGCGCGACATACCCATCGGTGAACTTGGAAGGAAACGGCTGTCCATGAGCCCTCGGATAGGAATCATCATTTTCTCCGAAGTTCACAAAAACGATGTTTGGGGTCCAGGCGTGCAGGTTGGCGAGCGGTGAGTTTGTGTCCGGGTAAAGCCGGTCCCAAATCTCGCCGGCTTCCATCGGGACCCAACCGGTGGCGATGCCCATGCCACTGACGGCGGTGTTGCGATAATCCGCCGAGAAGGCGGTGGCGGTCAAAGTGGCGAAGCTCAGGGCGCAGTCGTGCGTACGGCGATCGTCCCACTGATCCGTGGCGCCGTCCTCGTTGCAGGCGCCGACGGTGATGGAATCTCCAATAAATTCCATCGCGAGCTTGTAGCGGGGTGGCGTGGGCGCCCACACTTTTGCCTGCGGAGCGATTTCAATGCCTCGAAACCGCACCGTGCCGGCATTTGCCTCGCTGCGTTTGAACAGCATCAAATGATGCCGTCCGGTTCCGAGGCCGGAGAGCGTTGCGGGGCTGACTGGTATTCCCTCGTTGACTTCAACCACCGTGTTCGAGGCGTCCACCTGCGCATTGAAAAAGTTCTGACCTTTCGCGTCGTCAAACAGCAGACGGATGGTGCTGCCTTCAAAATCAATGCTGATCCGGCTCGCCTGCCAGATGACAACAGGCGCGTTCGTATTGGAGAAATCAATCCGGCCTTCGTAGCGGAAATGCTCATCTCCCGCCGCGATTCGCAGGGTCAAACGGCTGGTTTGAGCTGCCTGCGCTGTTGATTTCGGGGGAACATCCTGCGTTGCGGTCAGCGTTGGCCCGGCAGTGCAGGAATTGAGCGCTGACAGCGCGAGAATGAGATAAAGATAGAGAGCTTTTAAGATTTTCACTTGTAATGACAAAATGTTCGTTTTGCCAGCCAGTAAACAATTACCATCGCGTTAATGCAAGCCAGTGGCTCTCGCAATTGAACAACTTGTTTTGTAGGCACGCCATGTGCTAGATTCTATCGTGTGAGTCGTTTCTTTCAGCCTAATATCAGTCATCGCGGGCGCATGGCGCGCGGTGTCATCGGCGCGCTTTGCCTCATCGCGGGCATCATCGTCGTGGACTATGTGCTGTGGCTCGGACTGGTTTTGGTGGTGGCGGGACTGTTTGCCATTTTTGAAGCCGTAACGCGCTGGTGCCTCGTGCGCGCCTGCGGGCTGAAAACCAAAGTCTGACCGCGCAAAATTCATTTCCCTCGCAACGCGTTCGTTTATGCTGAACGCAAATGAACCTGTGGTTTGAAGGAATCTGCGCTGCCATGGTTGCAGGAACGGGAGTTTTGCTCGGTTATTGGTTTTCACGCCTGCCAAAACCGTATTGGATGTTCGGTTATTTCATTCCGCTCATGCTGGTTTTGATTTACGGAGTTGCGATTCACCTCCCCACGCTGGCATTCATGCCGCCAATTTCATGGATGATGATGGGACGGAGTAAATTTGCCATCCTGGGTTTTATCGCTGCGCTGGTTTTGACGACGCCGCTTTCCAGGTTGCCGCTGAAACGCGACCGCATTGCGATTTTTATTTTGATGACGGTAATTGTTTTCGTGATGTCCGTTTGGCCATTTCTTGCGCCTGCGTTTAATCGAAATCAACTCGCGCATCTGCGGACGCACATGGGCACGGACGGAGTTTGCCTTCAGACCACTGATTACACTTGCGGACCGGCGTCAGCGGTCACGGCGTTGCGCAAACTTGGATTGCCCGCCGACGAGGGGGAAATTGCCATTCTGTCATGCACCAGTGCCACCACTGGAACACCGCCGGACCTGCTTGCTGAAGCATTGCAAAATCGTTATGGCAAGGACGGTTTGGTCACTGATTATCGGGTGTTCAAAGATGTTTCCGAACTAAAAAAGGCCGGCCTCACCCTGGTTGTAACCAAATTTGGTTTCCTGGTTGACCACTATGTAACTGTGCTGGAAGTGACGGACACCGAAGTGGTCGTAGGCGATCCGCTTAATGGTTTGGATAAAATGTCTTACGACGAATTTGGGCAGAAATGGCGTCTAGTCGGCATCGTGCTTAAACGCAAACCCTGAACGAATAATAGTTCTCTAACGCGGCGGTTACTTCCGGTCGAAAGATGATTGATGGACGGGCTTGATGCATCATTGCGAGGCATTGGTCAACCGTCCTTGCCTGACCCGTGGCGAGCAAAAAGGCGCCCACTGCGGCGGCGCTGCGCGAGTAGCCGACTTTGCAATGCACATAAACGACGCCTCCTGTGGAATGTTGTGTGATAAAATCAACGGCTTCGCGTAATTGCATTGCGCTTAATCCGGTCAGGTCGAGGACGGGGAGGTTCCGGTAGGCCAGCTTGAGAAACGTCCGGTTCTCGGAAAACTCGCAAGTCAAATCGAGCACCGCAGTGACTCCCTGGCGTTTGGCTTCTTCGGCTTCGTGCTTATTCAACTTCGCGCCAATCCAAACGCGGGGTATGATTTGATCCCAGGCATTGCATTGGCGGCGATAATAAAGCAGCGACAGCCATTGGCCGAATAAACAGGGAGCGAGTAAAACTTGCGCGCTCAAAGGCAGGCGACCGTTCATCTTTCGGTAGATTGCGGGGCCGGTCCCCCAATAGGCCGTAGCCGTGATCGCGAGCGACACGGCCGGCCATAGCAAAATGCCTGTCCATGGCCACCCACTGAGAGCTGCCGCCAGACAGGCACAAGCGCCCGTAAAATAATAAGCGCCGATTTTACGATTCCGCATTACCGGCAACCACGCACTGCTTTCGCGAAAAAGATAAAAACAAACCGCCGCCAAAACGAAGCCGCCCGCCACGTCCACGACGTGATGCTGGTAAGTCAGGACGGTTGAGAATCCAATCAAGCTGAACCAGACATGACTGGCCAAACGCGTCACACCCTTTGTATGGCGGGCATAAAGATCGGCCAGAATGGTTCGCAGGGTGATGTGCAGCGACGGGACCAAATTGTATGGTTGATCAAAGCCATGCAGGAAATTAAAAATCACGCCCGTCCAGCCGGAGGATTGAGGACGGGCGATTCCCATTTTCAGCGGCATCAATAGAAAAAATGCACCTGCCACCAGAATCGCAAAGGTGATCCTGCGGGTAAACGTCCGGAGTTCTTCGCGACTTAGACACAGGAAAGGTCCGGCCACAAAGAACAGATCAATGGACATGTAGGGAACAATCATCACCGGTACAAATGGGATGAAGTGTTCCCATGAGTAATACCAGGTTCCCACGTCTTGGCGGTGAGCGGTAATCCAATTGCAGCTTCCATAGACGACCATGAACAGCAATGACAACGAACCCGAGGTTGCAGCGGCTGCGAGTTTGGTTGGCCGGTTCATTGCGTCGCTGGCGGAAGCCGCAAACGTTATTTGATGCACGCCAAAGCGACCGTAAAAATGCCCCAGGGGTCGCATTCCTGGCGGATTTTCTCAAAGCCCGCCGCTTGCACCAGTTCATCCATCTCGGCCTGTGTGCGGCGGCGCATAATCCACGGTTTGCCTTCGCGGTTGGTCAGCACGCGCGCAATGAATTCCACCTGCGGATGCCACGGCTGGTTTGTGTAAATGAGATAACCACCCGGCTCAACGGCATCCGCGAGTCCGCGCAACGAATTCAAAACCGGTTCGTTGGACGGATACAATTCAAACAGGCCGGAAACAATCGCGATGGTGGGTTTGGGAGTAATGGCCGCGAGCGTTGCGCGATTGAAAGCGTCACCTTGCGTGGCGGTGACATTTTTCAACTCCAGTTCGCCGGCGAGACGGCGTGCGGCTGCCACGTTTTCGGGTTTGTAATCACGCAGCGTAACCGAGACGGGGATGTGTGCCAATTCCTTGACGGTTTCCAATACATACCGCCCGGGCCCGGATGCGATGTCGAGCAGGTTCGCCGGCTTGCCTTGAGCCTGAACATTTTCAATCGTCGCGCGGAGAATTCTCTGGAAGTTCACCTTGCGTTCGCGAATGCCGCGCCAGCCGATGCTGTTGAGATAAGAACGGTCAATCGCGCGCCCCAGCAAAGTGACGCCTTGCGGCTGATTTTCATAAACGTAGTCCAGCGTGCGGCCGGAATCGAACCCGGCCTCCCAACCCAGTTGAATCCCCCGGCTCAATCTGCCGACGGTCTTCATCATGAAACGGGTCAGACCGAACAGCGGATTGCCCGGTCGGCAAAGCCGGTCAAATTCATCCCTCGTAAAACCGCGCTTGTCCGCCCCAACCAGGAAATCGCGCTGCGGTGTTCGCTGAAAACATTCCCGGATAAATTCGCCAGCCTTTGCCACGACGCGTTGCCGTTCCTTTTCATGAAAAATGGCGTGATAAAAACCGGGCAACCTCACCATTTCTTTCACTGGTGACGACAGCCGGTTGAAAAATGTTTGCTGCGCCGACTTCTTCACCACCCAGTCCGCTTCCGCCACAAACAAAAGCGTGGGTGTGACGATTGCGCCGGCGTCGGCCATCAATCGGGTGGACGTGTCATAGAGGTCGAGCAGAATGTTCACGGCGATCTGGCGGAAAATCATTGAATCGGCTTTGTAAGCAGAGGCCTGTTCGGCATCGTGCGTGAGCATCTTCGCTTTCACGTAACTTTTTACGTAGCCGTGACCGAGAAGTTTTTGCCTCAATCGCAGCAGCGGCACGGCAAATGGCACGTAAAGCTTCACGCGAAATGCCGGTACCCCGAGAATCAATCCGCGAATCGGCGGCGCGTAATCATGCACCCACGCCGCAACCGTGACGGCGCCGACGCTGTGCGCCAGCACAACCATGTTTTTGACGGGGATTTGATGTTGAGCGGACACGTGCCGCACGAACGCCTCCACGTCGCGGACGACCACGCCAAGATTTTCCGCTGAGCCGCGCTCGCCGGGCGAACGGCCGTGTCCACGCGCGTCCCACGCAAAAACGGCAACGTTTTCAAAACCAAGTGCCTCCACGGTTTCATTCCAGCGCGCGGAATGTTCGTGGCCGCGGTGAAACAGCAGCAACGCTTTGTCGGTGGGTTTTGCCGGAAGCCATGCACGATAAAACAGTTTCATGCCGTCCCAGCTTGCGAATGTCTGTTCGATCGTTTTCATGGTTTTTTTCCCCGGGTTTATTGTGCCGCGCCCAGCCCCGCCACGGCTTTGTGCAAATCCGCACAAACTTGTTCCACGGCTTCCCTGCCGGGTGTCAGCGCGGAATAATTTCGTGGCGGGCCGATGCGCAGGCACAACTTGCGGGGGCGTGGAATCCATTTGCCCTTGGGCCACGCTTTGAATCCGCCACTCAAATGACACGGCACGACGGGAAGATTTGTTCCGGCCACCAGCGAGCCGATGCCGGGTCTGAATTCACCCATTTGGCCGGTCGCGGTGCGCGTGCCCTCGGGAAAAAGAATGAGAACATTGCCGGAGTTGGCGAGCAACTGGCGGCAGAGATCGAGACTCTGCCGGATGTGTTTCTGTCGGCCAAACGGCAGCGCGTTGACGACCACGGCGGCCACGGCCAGCCGCGGCACGCTTACAAAAAAATAGTCCTTTGCGGCGGCCGGGAACGCGCGGTGAAGTTTCCTCAACGGCAGCGCGGACAGCAGGCACAGTGTGTCGAGATGGCTGGTGTGGTTGGCGACGATGACGTAAGAACCTTGCGCGGGCAGGTTTTCGCGCCCGACGATTTCCAGGCGGTGATAGAGCCGCAACCAGCCGCGCATGAGCAACGCGGCGAGTGAACGCAGGCCGTAAATCGTAAGGTCCGGTTCGCGGGGGAATCGGCGAAGGCGTTCAGTGAGCGGCTGGTCAAGGTCGGGCGCCGGGTCGTATTGCCAGGTCATGTAAAATTTTGGTTGGTCTTGCACGACGCCACCCTGCCACAACCGGGTGCGGAGGTGTTAATTGAAAGATAATTCCCCAACATTGACATAATGAATGTCAGGCCTGTCACCGCAGGCCATAAAAAAAGCCCGTCATGTGGAAGAACAACGGTGCGACATAGATGAGGCTGTCAATGCGGTCGAGAATGCCGCCGTGCCCGGGAATGCCCGCGCCCATGTCCTTGATGCCGACATCGCGCTTGATGACGCTGATGGACAGGTCGCCCAACTGGCCGCCGATGCCGACAATCAAACCGGTGAGCACCAGTTGCGTCGCGCCGAAGTGCGGAAAGGAGAATCGCAGGAGCCACGGCAGCGTCATCGAGACCGCCAACGCCCCAAGCGCCCCGCCCCACGTTTTCTTCGGGCTGATGTTGCTGCGGAACTGGCGCTTGCCAAAAAGTTTTCCGCAGGTGAACGCCGCCACGTCGTTGATTTCCGTGGCAAACAAAATGTAAAGCAGATAGCCGTAGGCGTTGGTGGCATTCGCCAGAAACGCGAGGTGACCGAACATCCAGCCGATGTAAATGAATCCCACGATGGCCAGAGACATGTATTGCAGCTGGCCCTGGACTTTGTTCCGGAGAATGGGGATCAACAGGATCAAAGCCACGGCATAGACCGGGAGTGCGATGAACAATCCATACCAACCGTGCCCCGGCTCTTCGCCTTGAGGCTGCGAAACGAGTGAAGTGATGCCGACGGCGACAATACCCAGATAGGCCGCGCCGGTCATCCACCAGTCGCCATAAAGTCCCGTCGCGCGGGCGAATTCCTTGAAGCCCAGACCCGCCAGCAGACAGATGAAGACAATGACCACCACCCGTCCGCCGAAGACACAACCCAAAATCAGCGGCGCCATCACCAGCCAACTGCGATAGGTCAACCAGAGGGAAGTGACCTCCTTTCGGAATGCCCATTTGAGCAGGGCCAACACGAACCCCGCCACCATCAGCACGCCAAAGACAATGATTGTGTAGGTCTGGAAAATTTCGCTCTGCAATGCCAGTTGCGGAGTCATGTTCAACCTTTGCCCGCGTTGGATTTCTTTTCGGCCAGCGCCCGCATGATACGTTTGAGCCGCAGCACGATGGTTTGCAAGCAACCCAGCACGATCACAACGCACGTCCAATCCAGAACGGTCAGACCGCCCCAACGGATTCTACCGTTGCCCCACAGAATCAAACCCAGCGTGATCCACGCGCCCGCATGCAGAGTGACCATCCGCCACGGCTTGGACATCACACCGCTGAACTCGCGCTGGACGCCCACCGCCTGGCCAAACATTCCGACGTATGCCGTCAATACCGCCAAAAGTGCCGCCCAATAACCGCTGACAACGGCGTTCAACCCGCTATGGGCCACGCCGGCAAAAATCAATACGTCGGAAATGCGGTCGGGGAGATCGTTGAGAATTTCGCCGCGCCGGCTGGCCTTGCCTGAAGCCAGGGCCACCATGCCGTCCAGCATGTTGCACCACAACCGGGCGTAACAAAACAGCGGCCCCGGCACCAACCACCACGGATTTTTTCCAGATTGCCAGAAGCAAACTGCCGCCGCCGCCGCCGCCAAAATGGAAAAATAGGAAATGGCGTCGGGATGAAGGTTGCACCGTAAGCAGACCTTCACGGCTCCGTGGGCTGTTCTTCGGAACGCATCCCCGATCGGCCGTCGCGAAACCGGACGATATTCCGCACCCCCTGATTTGGCTGGGTCGGCGTTCAAACTGCGGGGTATCGTAGCGCGGGACCCTCCGGGCGTCCACGCATTCTTGGACGGAAAATTCATTTTCATCACGGCAATTTTCCCTATCCTTTGCACGCATGAATTTGCTGCCCTTCGGAAGATTGCCTGCGTACAAGCCGCGAAAATTTGTCCCACAAAAAATTGATTCAGGCGACTGGCCGCAGATCGAGCCGCTTTTCGAACAGCTGGAAGGGCGCGCGGCCAATTGCAAAACCGTGCCTGCGCTCGAGTGTTGGCTGCTCGATTGGAGTGAACTCACCGCCGCGCTCGACGAGGAATCCTCCCGTCGCTACATCGCCATGACGTGCCACACAGACAATCCGGACGCGGAGAAAGCGTATTTGCATTTTGTCGAAAACGTCGAACCCCAGGCCAAGCCGCGCCAGTTCGTGCTCGAAAAAATTTACGTCGCGCATCCTCAACGCAACGCGTTGCCGCAGCCGCGCTTTCAGGTTTTCGACCGTGACGTGAAAAACCACGTCGAACTCTTCCGTCCTGAAAATGTTCCACTGGAAACCGAGGAGGCCCGGCTTTCCCAGCAATACCAGAAATTAAGCGGCTCGCTCACGGTCAAGTTCCGCGGCGAGGAGAAAACGCTGGTTCAAATGGGGCGTTACCTTGAAGAGCCGGACCGCCCTTTGCGGCAGGAGGCATGGGAATTGGTTGCCCGGCGCCGCTTGCAGGAGGCTGAAAAGTTCGACGGTATTTTCGACCAGATGCTGAAGCTCCGCGGGCAAATCGCGAAGAACGCCGGATTCGAAAATTACCGCGATTATGCCTTTCGCCGGCTTGGCCGGTTTGATTACACGCCGGAAGATTGCGCGCGGTTTCACGACGCGGTCGAAAAGGAATTCATGCCGGTGGTACGCGAGTTGCAGGCTGAACGGCGAAGGCAACTGAAACTCGAGAAACTGCGTCCGTGGGACCTGGCCGTTGACCCAGAAAACCGCCCGCCGCTGAAGCCGTTCACCGAAATCGGCCAAATGGTTTCGCGCACACAGAAAATTTTTGACCGGCTCGACTACGAACTGGGCGGCGGGTTTCAAAAAATGCAGGATTTGCGTCTGCTTGACCTCGATAATCACAAAGGCAAGGCGCCGGGTGGCTATCAGTCCACGTTGTCGGAGGCGCGTGTGCCGTTCATTTTCATGAACGCTGTCGGTTTGCAGCGCGACGTGGAAACGATTTTACACGAGGCCGGCCACGCCTTCCACGCGCTGGCGGCGCGCGACGAGGATTTGTATGCGTATCGCGGCGCGCCGATTGAATTCTGCGAGGTCGCTTCGATGAGCATGGAATTGCTCGGCAACGGGTTCATCGAGGAATTTTATTCCGCCGCTGATGCCAACCGCGCCCGCCGCGTCCATCTCGAGGGCATTGTGGGAATTTTTCCGTGGATTGCGACGGTGGATGCTTTTCAGCACTGGATTTACACGCATCCGAATCACACACGAGCCGAACGTGCCGCCGCGTGGCTGGAATTGATGGACCGTTTCGGCGGCGACGTGGATTGGTCCGGTCACGAGGAAGCCCGCGCGCACTTGTGGCACCGGCAGCTTCACATCTTCCTGCACCCGTTTTATTACATCGAATACGGCATCGCGCAGCTCGGCGCCTTGCAGGTCTGGGCCAATTCAAAGCGCGACAAGGCGAAAGCGCTGGGCGATTACAAAAAAGCCCTGGCGCTCGGCGGTTCGTGTCCGCTGCCGGAACTGTTTCAGGCGGCGGGCTGCAGGTTTGAATTCAGCGCAAAGACCATTCAGCCGATTGCGAAAATGCTGCGGGAAGAACTGGGAAAACTTTGAACCTGGAAAATCAAAACGGCGACACATTTTGCTGGTCTTCTCCCTCTCCTCGCCAAGCGAGGAGAGAGTCGGGGTGAGGAGCTTGAATTTTTTCCAGCAATTCGCATCCTTTCAGCGTGAACCTCAAACAAATCGCCCGCGAACTTCGCCGCAGACAAACCGACGGGGAAAAAGAACTGTGGCAGGCATTGCGAGGGCGCCAATTCGCCGGCTTCAAATTTCGCCGGCAGCACACACTTGGCGGACATATCCTGGATTTTTACTGCGCCGACGCGAAGCTGGATGTCGAACTGGACGGCTTTCAACACGGCTTGCCTGGAGGAATTCAACGGGACGAAGCCCGCGAAAAACTTCTGGCGGAGCAGCGCATCGAAACCCTCCGGTTCTGGAACCATCAGTGGCAAAAGAATCGCGACGGATGTTTACTGGAAATTTGGAACGTTTTGCAGCGAAGGACGGGCTGCGTTCGGATAATGAAAAATGCCGGGGAACAGAAATTTATTCCGCCGGATTTGAGCAAAATTAAATCGGAAAAGGAAACGAACCCCTCGCCCTAGCCCTCTCCCCGTTTGGCGGGGAGAGGGAAACAGATTGCGTGGCAGTTCGCGTCCGCTGCCGGAATTGTTCCAGGCAGCCGGCTGCCAATTTGAATTCAGCGCAAAGACCATTCAGCCGCTTGCGAAAATGCTGCGGGAGGAACTGGAAAAACTTTGAACCGACATTGCAAACGATTGCAGCCTATCCTCATATTAGGCAGCGTGGTCATGTGTTCACCGTCTCCAATAATAAAGCCGTGTGGTGTCTTTCGGGTAGGTGGCACCGTAATCAACGCCCGACACTGGCTCCGCGAAAACGTCGCGAGCATCAATGAGCCGCCAATGCTCATCACGAAGGTCGGCTGGCGATACTGCACGGACAAACTGCAATACCCGGCGCTCACATGCTCCAAACTCTCGGAAATTCTTCTGCCCGTCAATAAGTGACACATGATTTGCGCCTGTCGTGCGTGGAAACCGCAACTGTGAAATGTCATCTTCCCAAAAGCAAATCTTGCAGATGTCGTAGGAACCGGGTGGCTCGTCAAACATCAAATAACCGCAACATGGACACGGATATTTCACGGTGCGTGAACGCTGCCTAACAGATAATGGACGCCGCAATGTGCAGCCTATCCAATTTCACAGTTGAACCGTATTCTAAACGTAACTATCTGTCCCGCACGCGCTTCCAGTCAAAAGCTTTACTGAACATGCGCCAGCAAAGGCTGCAATCAAATCAGACTTCAATGCCGTACGCCTTGATTTTGTTGTAGAGCGTCTGGCGGCCGATGCCGAGGCGCTTGGCGGTTTCCAGCTTGTTGCCGCCGGTTTCCTTGAGCATCTGAATGATGGTGTTGCGTTCGACGCCTTCAAGCAGAGTGAAACTGGTGTCATTGCCGCCTTCGCTGGATTCGACCCTGGCACTGGCAATGGAAAGATCGGCAGCGCCCACGGAATCGCCTTCGCACAGGAGCACGGCGCGTTGAACCTCGTTTTGCAGTTGCCGGACATTGCCCGGCCAATCGAAGGCGGTCAAACGATCAACGGCCGCAGCGCTGAAGCCGTGGATGACACGGTTGGCCTGGGCCGAAAAGCGTTTGAGGAACGCGGTGGCCAGCGGGGGAATGTCGTCGCGCCGGTCGCGCAACGGCGGCAAATGAACGGAAATAGTGCTGATGCGATAGAAAAGGTCTTCACGCAATTTGCCGTCCCTGATGGCCTCTTCCGGCTTGCGGTTGGTGGAGGCAATCAAACGGCAATTGGTTTTGTAACTCGTTTTGCCGCCCACCGGCCGGACCTCCTGGTCCTGCAACACGCGCAGCAGTTTGCTTTGCGTGTCCACGGGCATCTCGGAAATTTCGTCCAACAGCAGCGTGCCGCCCTCGGCCTGGCGGAACAGGCCTTCGCGATCCGTATGCGCGCCGGTGAAGGCGCCTTTGACCGAACCGAACAATTCGCTTTCGATCAATTCGCGCGGCAGGGCGGCGCAATTGATTTTGATAATTTTGTTTTTGCTGCGCGGGCTGAGCGCATGAATCAGGTCGGCAATGACTTCCTTCCCCGTGCCGCTTTCGCCGGTGATGAGCACTGTCACGTCGCTGGGCGCGAGGCGTTCGACGGTACGCACGACTTCCTGCATGGCCGCGCTGCGGAAAATCGGCGAGGCGGTGCCGCTCATGGTTTCCAAAGCCCGCCGCAGGCTGCTGTTTTCCTCGCTTTGCTGTTTGCGTTCGATGGCGCACTTGACGTCCGCCAGCAACTTCTCGTTTTCGAAAGGCTTGGAGAGGAAATTGTAGGCGCCACGTTTGCCGGCCTCGGTGGCCATCTCCATCGTTCCCTTGCCCGTAAGCATGATGACCTCGGTGTCGGGCCAGCGTTTCTTGACCTGGGGCAGCAGTTCGAGCCCGTTGTTGTCCGGCCCGCTGCCCAACATCACGTCCAGCACGATCACGTCCGGCTGACTCTGGGTGAATGCCTTTTTTAAAGCCGTGCCGCTGTCGGCTTCGGCGACCACATAGTCTTCCTCCAGAATCTGGGTCAGCAGCCGACGGGTATCGGCCTCGTCATCAACGATGAGAACTATTCCATTCATAATTCGTGGTGTTTGGGTTGTGCACAAACCTGGATGAATCGCTCAAAAATGGCGCGATGTCTCCCGTATCGCTCCGTCAACCGCTCCGGATGGAATTGCACGCTCAACAAAAACGGCACCACCCGCTCTGCTTCCGAATTTAATTCCATCGCTTCTACAATTCCATCGCGGCTTCGCGCCACAGCCACCAATGGTTCCGCCGGCCGGAGCACCGCTTGGTGATGCGAGCTGTTCACGCCTAAAGTTCGCGTGCCGGTAATCTTGGCCAGTAACGAGCCGGCTGTCAACGTTACTTCATGCACCAAAGCAGCCGCCTTGTCCAGACGCTGGTGATTGATCGCGCCGGGCACCTGACGGCGGATGTCTGCGACCAAATCGCCGCCGAACGCCACGTTTAACAATTGATGCCCGCGACAAATCGCCAGCAGCGGCTTGCGCTGGCGCAGCGCTTCGTCAATCAGTCTCAACTCGCGCAAATCACGCCCGCCACCATCCGGCGTCATGCCAATGGTTTTATGCACGGCGCGCGGCAGACATTCGGTGTAAAGGTCAGGATTGATGTCGTCGCCGCCGGTGAGCAGCACACCGTCCGTGCGGCGCACGGACTCGGCAAGCAGGGCGCGGTCGGTTGTCGCCGGGGCCGTGACCGGAATGCCGCCGGATTGAAGAACGGCGAAATCGTATTTGACCGAGAGGCTGATGGACAAATCGAGAAACTCTACCCCACGCCTTTCGATACTGGGCGAGACGAGAATCAAGGGCAGCTTGGCCATTCCCTGAATAATAAACAGGCCCGGATGAGTTGTCATGGCAAAATCATTGGCAAACTGCTGGTTTAGCGTCAAAAAAAGGCAAAAATTTCTCTTGCATGAATTTGGGCATTGGTAGATTGTTGATTCGAACGCTTTCGCTGTGGCGGAAGCAGGGCGGGCAAAAAAGCCTGTTGACAACCGGTGCGAATCTGATAAATTTCGCCCCCTCAAAACTCGAATCTGAATGCCGAGTTAAAGAAGAAGAATTCGGCGAGCAGGTTCTTTGTCGTTTGGATGGACAGAAAGAGTGGATGTTTTGATTGAATTTTCGGGTGTTAAGACACCCGCTGCTCATTGAAAATTGAATTGTGCGATAAGTGAGAGCCCCTTCAAGGGCAGCCCGTTAGTGGTTGTCTTTGGAGAGTTTTAAAAATTGTAATTCGTCCGATTAATCATCGGACAGGGATTAAACTAACGTTTTTTAACGGAGAGTTTGATTCTGGCTCAGAACGAACGCTGGCGGCGTGGATAAGACATGCAAGTCGAGCGCTGATTGCGGGGTAGCAATATTCCGCAGTTGGAGCGGCGCAAGGGTGCGTAACACGTGGGTAATCTGCCATGAAGTCTGGAATAACCTGCTGAAAGGCGAGCTAATGCCGGATGTGAACATTGGGCGGCATCGTTTGATGTTCAAAGTTGGGGACCGTAAGGCCTGACGCTTCATGATGAGCCCGCGGCCTATCAGCTAGTTGGTGAGGTAACGGCCCACCAAGGCTAAGACGGGTAGCTGGTCTGAGAGGACGACCAGCCACACTGGAACTGAGACACGGTCCAGACACCTACGGGTGGCAGCAGTCGAGAATTTTTCACAATGGGCGAAAGCCTGATGGAGCGACGCCGCGTGGGGGATGAATGGCTTCGGCCCGTAAACCCCTGTCATTCGGGATCAATGCCTGCGGTCAAACAAATCGCAGGTTGATAGTACCGGAAGAGGAAGGGACGGCTAACTCTGTGCCAGCAGCCGCGGTAATACAGAGGTCCCAAGCGTTGTTCGGATTCACTGGGCGTAAAGGGTGCGTAGGTGGTCGGGTAAGTTTGATGTGAAATCTCCGGGCTTAACCCGGAAATGGCATTGAATACTATTCGGCTGGAGGGTTGGAGGGGGGACTGGAATTCTCGGTGTAGCAGTGAAATGCGTAGATATCGAGAGGAACACCAGTGGCGAAGGCGAGTCCCTGGACAACTCCTGACACTAAGGCACGAAAGCTAGGGGAGCAAACAGGATTAGATACCCTGGTAGTCCTAGCTGTAAACGGTGCACGTTTGCTGTAAAAGGAATCGACCCCTTTTGTGGCGTAGCCAACGCGTTAAACGTGCCGCCTGGGAAGTACGGTCGCAAGATTAAAACTCAAAGAAATTGACGGGGGCCTGCACAAGCGGTGGAGTATGTGGCTCAATTCGATGCAACGCGAAGAACCTTACCTGGCCTTGACATGCAAGTGGTAGAAGGATGAAAGTCTGACGATCCCGCAAGGGAAGCTTGCACAGGTGCTGCATGGCTGTCGTCAGCTCGTGTCGTGAGATGTTGGGTTAAGTCCCGCAACGAGCGCAACCCCTGTGTCCTGTTGCCACCCGGCCGAAAGGCTGGAGCACTCTGGACAGACTGCCTCGCTTCAACGAGGAGGAAGGTGGGGATGACGTCAAGTCAGTATGGCCCTTACGGCCAGGGCTGCACACGTACTACAATGCCCGGTACAAAGGGAAGCAAGACCGTCAGGTGGAGCAAATCCCCCAAAACCGGGCCCAGTTCAGATTGTCGTCTGCAACTCGACGGCATGAAGCTGGAATCGCTAGTAATGGCGCATCAGCTACGGCGCCGTGAATACGTTCCCAGGCCTTGTACACACCGCCCGTCACATCATGAAAGCCGTTTGTACCCGAAGTCGCCCCTTGAAAGGCGCCGAAGGTATGGATGGTGATTGGGATGAAGTCGTAACAAGGTAGCCGTAGGGGAACCTGCGGCTGGATCACCTCCTTTCTAAGGAGAAACCACGGGTCCGGGATTATAACCGGACTTCCGAGGTCGAACCCCGATGAAAATCGGGGGACTAGGCTCAACACCTTATCGCACAGTTCAGTTTTCCAATGGGCAGTCATGTTCTTTGGCAAGTGGAAGAGAATCGAACTCGGATTTACGATAAGCGATTTACAATTGACGGGGCTGTGGGTCTTTCAAATCGTAAATCTGAAATCGTAAATCACCAATATGGCGGGGCTGTAGCTCAGTTGGTAGAGCGGTAGCTTTGCAAGCTATAGGTCGGGAGTTCGAGTCTCCTCAGCTCCACCAGCCTTCGCTCGGAGCGCAGCGACAGAGCGAGGCTGCCGCGCCGGAGCCGAAGGCGAAGGCGGGCCGGGAACTGAGCCAACTGACGGTGCTCCGAGCTACGGCTCGGCAAGCCAGCCCACGATGTGGGGCGTGTAGCTCAGTTGGTTAGAGCATGCGCTTGATAAGCGCAGGGTCACTGGTTCGAGTCCAGTCACGCCCACCAGCCTTCGCTCGCAGCGAAGCGGAGAGCGAGGCTGCCGCGCCGGAGCCAAAGGCGAAGGCGGGCGGCGAGAAGCTTGCGCGCTACGGCTCGGCAAGCCACCACTGGCAGAAACAATTTTACCGGAACGGATTGCCCGGGCTCGAAAAGCTCGGACAAAAAGGTTCGGGATGTTCTTTGACAACTACACATAGGTAATTCTAGGGCAAATACAGTTCGTTGAGTTCCTATTAATCTCGAAAGAGGTTGTAGGTAAACTTTTGTGATCAAGCTACTAAGGGCTTATGGTGAATGCCTTGGTGCCAAGAGGCGATGAAGGACGTAGTAAGTTGCGATAAGCCACGGGGAGCCGCAAGCAGGCTTTGATCCGTGGATTTCCGAATGGGACAACCCAGCCAGTTTAACCACTGGTTATCGACCGGATGAATTCATAGTCCGGCGAGGCGAAACGGGGTGAAGTGAAACATCTCAGTAACCCCAGGAGAAGAAAACGAAGCGATTCCGTCAGTAGTGGCGAGCGAAAGCGGAACAGTCTAAACCGGGAGGACTTGTCTTCCCGGGGTTGCGGGACCTTGATGTGACAGGCCGAGAGTTAGCAGAACCTTCTGGAAAGTTGGG
>CAWEAA010000009.1:0-180193 GCA_963806905.1 uncultured Verrucomicrobiae bacterium
CGCCATGTGAACTTGAAGTCGCAAATTGCGACTTCAAGATTTCGGTCATGGTGGGCCAGAATGTTGCCGGACTAAAACATAATCCGGTAAGTGCGTCCGTCATTGGTTCTGGCCTGCCCGAATCCATGCGAGTTCATCGGATTGAAATTGGCCGTTATCTCCATCATCAGCTTTGAACCCGGCTTGGTGCTTTTGAGCAAAGCATAGACCGCCCCCGAACCGCCAACAGCGTAGCTCGTGCTGTTGCCAAATGCAGTAGCCGATGTCTCCCCGCCAAAGGCGGTTGCCGAACCGAATCCAACGGCCATGCTGCTGTTGGAAACAGCGGCGAATTTGCCCTTCAAAACTTCGCCGTCCGGCATCGTGACCCAAATGTTTCTCGACATTCTGTGAGCCGTTCCTTTGAGCGTTTCGCCGGTGTCAAAATTGGTGAGCGTCAGAGTGTTGCAACCACAGAGCAAAAAGGTCACGGCCAAGAGAAGAATAATTTTCTTCATAACCCCATCAAACCCCCGCTTTTCGGCGGGGTCAATCACGAAAATTTATGAAAAATCATGTGAATAACTTGCCAGACAAAACGCTTGTCCTAGCCCCGCATCGGCTTTTCAGTCTGTGGGATATGATTGAATATCCCGCCGTTCAAACCCTCAACATCATTTCTGGCTGCGACCACTACGAAGTCTCGGCAGGCCAAAAATCCGAGCCGGACCAGTTCCCTGGTGAAAAAGAACTGGCGGAAATTCGGGAATTTGTTGAAGGGATTCGCCGACTGGCGGCGCAGCTCAATTTAGAAACTCTTAAAAGCCGCGCGTTGCTTTTCCTAAACAATATATTCAAAGCGCAAACGCATCGCGGCCCGCTTCATTGGGCGGTTGTAAAAAACGAAATGTCAAGCATGAGGAGCACGTTTGTTGCTCGACTTTGCGCGCAAAAATTCGCGTTCATCCCGGCAGACAAAGCCAAATACTTTGAACAAGAGGATGCGTTCGGCGAAGTGGGTAAGCCATTCAAACCGCTCGCATCCGACGAGATAACGCCGAAATCAAAGCCGCAGGCAACTGCTTGGCCGCTGATTTCGACACCGCTGCGGTATTCCATGCAATACGCGCGGCAGAAATGGGGATGCGCCGCCTTGCTTCTCGTTTGAAGGTGATAGTTTATAGAGACGGTAAGAGAATAAAAATCATAGAGGCGACATGGAATGAACTTATCAAGGAAATCAATAACACGATAGACGCTGAGAAGCAAAAACCCAAAGCGGCAAGGAAAATAAAAGGACACTTCCGAGATTACGAAATTTTGGCAGACCACCTGAACATATTAAAGGACACCCGGAATGATGTCATGCACTCGCATGGCGGTTACAAGGCGTCCGAAGCATTGGGCGTATTCGAGCGCGTCAGTGATTTCATGCAAAGACTGGCGAAAAGGATTTCGCTCAAATAGACTTCCCATCAACAAAGACGCCGCTGGTGTTCTACCACCAACGGCGTCGCAACCAAAGGCCATAGACCTATCGGTTGCGTATCTTTGAGGATACACGCATACGATATGTCTTGGCCGTGAAAGGGTCAAGTGACGTGTTCATTGCTGTAACGGTGAGGCCAAGAAGTTTGGCCGATTCAAAAACAAAAACTTCACAGTGCAACGCTATCGCTGTTTGCGTTGCGGCAAATCGTTCTCCGAAAAACAGCCGTTGGACGGGTTGCGCGTGGACTTCAAGCAAGCCTGCCAAGTGGTTCACCTGCTCTGCGAGGGAATGGGCATCCGTGCCTGTGAACGCCTTACCGGGTTTAACCGGCGCACGATCTTGAGCATCCTTGAAACGGCAGGGGAGAAATGCGCCCGCTTGTTGGACGCCAAAATCCGCAACGTGAAATCTGATTTCATGCAGGTTGACGAACTGCTTTCGTTTGTCAGAAAGAAGCAGCAAAACGCCGGTGGTGATGAAACTTGCGGCAATTTCTACACGCATCTTTCCGTTTGCCGAGACTCAAAACTGATTGTCAATTTTCAGGTGTCCAAGCGGTCGCGGGAGATTCACTGGCGTTAATGCAAGACCTCAAAAACCGCATGGCTGGACGGTTCATGCTGACAACGGACGGCCTGACAACTTATGTCCGCAAGACCGGCGTGGTGCGTGAGGTGTTCAGGACACCATTGATTACGCTTCCGAGGTGAAGGTCTTTTCAAAAGAGAACCCGTTTAGCATCTGGCGCGGTCGTTTGCCAGCAGTGGTGAGGATAAACCGCAAAGCCCGCATCGGAAATCCCGACCTGAGCATGGCAACCACTTGCCACGTCGAGCGCATGAACCTGTCTGTGCGCCTGTTCAACCGCCGATTCACCCGTTGCACACTCGGTTATTCAAAGACGCTGGAAAATTTGCGGCACGCGGTTGCGCTGTTCATCGCGCATTTCAACTTTGTCCGCAGGCACAGCGCACACGGCAAGACGCCAGCGCAAGCGGCGAGTCACAGACCATGCTTGGACAGTTGACGAATTATTGAATTACTCAATTTCCTGACGCGCCGCCGGAGCATGTTCAGGCATCCCGCTACCGTTTCACGATGGCGGGATTTTCATTCCGGCGTTCAATTCAAAATCCAATGAAAAACAACAAACGGAAGTATGTGTTTGCAGTAGCTTTATGCCTTGGAACCCATGCGTTTCAAAATTGTTGTGGTGAAATCAGCCAAGCCGGAAAGCCGCTTACCAATCTCATCCGCATTGAGTCGCGGATTGCAGACGATTTCGGCGACTTTCGTTGCTTCAGCCATAAAGACGGGCAAGGATACGACTTCTCGCTCCCGGCCATCTCTCTCCGCCAACGCCTGTTGTTCTTTAATGCGTTGTTTGAAGCTGGACAGTGCCAGTCTGAACCCAAGTTCGCGTATGTGCCTTTTGTTCTCAAAGCGTGCTGCCAAAAATGTGACTGTAATTGTTGCAAGGAAACCAATGGCTGCGCCCAAGAGGGTGAAAATGCCAGCGGCGATGATGGGGTCATGTATAGCAGCGATGAAGTCTTTCATAAAATTGTGTTGGGTGGGAGTATGGGCTTGGTTGTAGTGGTTATAGTAGCGATTTTGGTGGTTGCGGTGCTTTGGTTGAATCGTGATAGGTTGCCGCGTTACTGACCAGCGCAACTTGTTCACAGGAAAGACCGGCCAAAATAAATAAAGAAAAAGTTTAAAAACCACCCCCAAAACCTAATATAAGATAGGGGGGTTAGTTTAATGGTAGAACAGCGGTTTTCTAAACCTTCGGTGTGGGTTCGATTCCCACACTCTCCACCAACATCCATTGCCGCAGACTTGAAGCCAGCAACAATCTAACGCACCATGACCAAGATTTCTGCTTCTTCGGCAGTAAGTTGAAAGAGAAAATCATGCGGAAACCGTTTTGCATTGCGCCCGACCTGCTCATTCAAGCGTTTCGTCGTCACGCCGTAAATCCGCGCAAGGTCAGAGTCAAGAATGACCTTCTGTCCGCGTATCGTGCGGATCAACGAGCCGATGTCGTCCACGCGCGCTAGCGTTTGATTGCTCATAGCGTTCCATTCCCGATGCGGTCGCAATTTGCGACCGGTTGCTTGCGCAACTTGAAATCGCAAATTGCGATATCAAGTAGCGTTACAATTTCGTCATTCAAGATCACAAATTGTGACCTTGGAATTCCTGCCCCTCAACTTGAGGTGCCAAATTGGCATCTCAAGTTTGTCTGAACCTATCGCAATTTGCGATGAGTTCGCAATTTTGACTTGAAGTCACAAATTGTGAATTCAAGTTTGCTGACCTTTATTTCTTCCGCTGCACCTTGGCCGCGACTTTCAGCCGCAGCGCGTTGAGCCGGATGAAGCCGGTGGCGTCGTCCTGGTTGTAGGCTTTCGTCGGGTCGGCTTCCATCGTGGCGATGTGCGGGTTGTAGAGGCTCACCGGGCTTTTGCGGCCGGCGACCATGATGTTGCCTTTGTAAAGTTTCACGCGCACGGTGCCGGTCACGTTCTTCTGGCTCTCGGTCACAAACGCCTGCAACGCCAGCCGTTCTGGTGCGAACCAGTAGCCGTAATACACCAGCTCCGCGTACCGCGGAATCAGCGAGTCCCGCAGATGCATGACTTCTCGGTCCATGGTGAGGCTTTCCATCTGCCGGTGCGCAAAGTGCAGGATGGCGCCGCCGGGCGTTTCATACACGCCCCGCGATTTCATGCCCACGTACCGGTTCTCCACCATGTCCACCCGCCCGACGCCGTGTTTGCCGCCGATTTTGTTCAGCGCCTGCATCACGCCGAGCGGATTCAATTTCTTTCCATTCACCGCCACGCAATTGCCTTTCTTGAAATCGAGCGTTACAAATTCCGGTTTGTTCGGCGCATCTTCGGGGAACACGGACAGCGTGGTGAACGAGCCACGATACTTTTTGTCGCTCGCATCCATCCACGGGTCTTCGAGAATGCCGGCCTCGTAGGAAATGTGCAGCAGGTTCCGGTCGCTGGAGAACGGTTTCTTCGCGCTGGCCTGGACGGGGATTTTTCTCCGCTGGCAATACGCAATCATTTCCTGCCGTCCGGGAAATTCGTTCCGATACCGCGCGTCCCGCCACGGGGCGATGACCTGCAAGTCGGGCGCGAGCGTGGCGGCGGTCAGTTCGAACCGCACCTGGTCGTTGCCCTTGCCGGTGGCGCCGTGGGCGATGGCGTCGGCCTTTTCCCGGCGGGCGACCTCAATCATGCCCTTGGCGATGAGCGGCCGGGCGATGCTGGTGCCGAGGAAATACTGGCCTTCGTAAATCGCGCCCGCCTGCATGATCGGGTAAATGAAGTCGCGCGCGAATTCCTCCTGCAAATCGCCGATGTAAATCTTGGACGCGCCGGTTTTCTTCGCCTTGGCGTCGAGGCCGCGCAATTCTTCCTCCTGCCCGATGTTGGCGCAGAAGGCGATCATTTCGGCGTCGTAGGTTTCTTTGAGCCACGAGAGCAGCACCGAGGTGTCGAGGCCGCCGGAATAAGCTAAAACAATTTTCATCGCGTGGAATTATCCCGCCAAAACCGTGCCTGCGCAAAAGGAAAATGCGTTGAAAACGAGGCTTTGGCGAATTTTGAGTTCACGGCGGGCGCACGGCCGGCGGTTGCCAGTCGAGATGCCAGTAATAATTCCAGAGGTCTTCCAGGCGCACCGGTTCCGCGTGTCCGTCGGCAAAGCCCATGTCAATCGAGCCGGTCAATCTTTGGCCCGGTGGAACATTTCGCGGTGCGTTGGCGGCGCTGCGTCCGCCATGCCGGGCGATGGTCCAGCGCGCCAGATCGTCGCCCCAATTCCAAAGTGACCGGCCCGTGTAGAGGTTGGTGGCGGGCGGGTCGGTTTCCATCGGCCAGCCGTCCACCCAGTTTTCATCCGCGAAGACCGGCGTGAGCGTCGGTTTCTGAAAGGCACCGGCACTGGTGAAGGTGAAGGGCTGGCGCGTGTCAGAATAAAGCCAACCGTTGTATCCGTAGCTGCCGTAGAACATGGTTTTGTTATCCGAAGTCCACCGCGCCCAGGCGCGGTCGGCATAGCCTTGCCCGTTTCCATGCGATGTCTGCACCGGTTGGTGTAAAGGTGCGGCGGGACAAAGGCGCAACTCATTCTTCGCGGCGTAATAATCCATCAGGGTTCCGGCCCAATTCCCGCCGCCGGGGTAGGCGGAATCATTGTAGCCAACGTCCCGCTCGCTGTTATCGTTGGCATACATGAAAACCGACAGTGACAGTTGCTTCACGTTGTTCAGGCACTGAACCTGTTGTGCTCGCAATTTCGCGCCGGTCAAGGCCGACAGCAGCAGGGCGGCGAGGATGCCGATGATCGCGATAACCACGAGCAGTTCAACCAAAGTGAATGCCCAGGACGTTTTCATTGTGGAATTAAACCGCCAAACGGCCACGTGCGCAAAGGGGAAATTGGCCGGAGATTCAACGCGTTTCCCGGCACCAGTTCGAACCTCATTGCGTCTGCAAGCGATAGAAGCAGGGCGCATTAGTTGTAGCGGGCAACATCACGGACCATTGATTGGCTGACACGAGCGGGGTGTTGGTAACGAGAGTCCAAAGTGGCGACGCCAGGTTCGTAGTGGCGTAAAGCTGGTAATAGGCGGCGTCGGGCGAAGCTGTCAGCACGAGGTTACCATTGTCGGGACTGGCGATGGCGAACGCGGGCCGGGAACCCACACCGGCATTCCACGCCAGGCTGCCAAATTCATAAGCGCCCAGGTCGGGTGCGCTGCCAAGGTAACCATCGGTGAACCCGGGAATAACCACACCGGCATCAATGGCGGGCGCATTGGGCAGCAGACTGAAATCGTCATTCGTCCAGTTCACGAGCTGTGTCTGCGGTGAGGTGGCGAGAAATAGGTTGTTCGAGGCCGAATAGGTGTAAACATCGGAAGTCCAAAACCCCGGATCTGGATTGGGGCTGGGCCACTGATCGTATGGGTGCGTGCCCAGGTTCTCGCAATTGAAGAGCGTGTTGTTGTAAATAAGAAGGTTCGTGGAGGGACCATTGATGAGGATGCCGTCGAAAGTGGGGCAGTTCCAGACGACATTGTGGTCCACGATGAAATTCCGGCACCAGTTATCAATGTAAATACCGGGGCGCGGGTCGTTGGCCGAGGTGTTGTCATGCACCCAGTTGAAGGCGATGCGCGTTCCCCCGCCATTAATGCCCCACTGGTAAGTCACTCCCAGGTCCTTGCATAGCAGTCCCGGAACGGAAAGATCGTTGAAACGGATGTCGGAGCCGGTGCCCTCGGGCCGGAGGATGTCACGGCCCGAACTGTGCGCGGTGTTGAAGGTGACGATGTCCCCGCTGCCGTGGAGGGCAATGCAGCACGCATAGGTGCCCGAGTAATCAGTGTTGTAAATCAAATTGCGGGTGATGACATTGCTGCTGCCGCTGCTATACACGCCGGACCCGGCGGTGTTAAATATGGTGCAGCCACGGACAACATTGTTGGTGCCATTGATCGCCACCCCTTCGCCTTGTTCGGTGTTATCGTTTTCATAGTAACCCTGGCTGATAATCATGAAGTGGCTTAAAAATTGCGCCTGACAGTTCTGCAGCACGTTGCCGTTGCCCTGGAGCAATACCGCCCCGGCCCACAGGTTCAGGCCGCTCACGGTGATGTAATTCCGGCCGTTGATGTCCACGCACCAGTTGCGATGCTTCATCTCAACGGTGTGCGTGGAGGGATTGCCACCACCGGCAATCCGCAGGTAAAGCGTGTTGCCGCCTGAGTTGGTCTGCAAATACCACTCATTATCGGCGTTCAGAAAATTAAAATTCCCCCAGAGAAAACCGTTGCCGCTGCCCGTGAACCACCAGGTTGGTGTCTCCGTCGCGGGATCCACCGTGATGGTATTGCCCGTGGAACTGAGCACTCGCGCGCTCTGCCATGCCCAGGAAAGGCCCACGCCGCCGACAAACCACGCGCCGGCCCAGTAATTGTCCGGTTGGCCGCCCCAGGCCGTGCTGGTGATAAGATTGGTGTTTACGCTGTCAACCGTCACGCTGACCGTGGCGGGATGCAACACATCGCCGCTTCCGTAATCCGGATACTGCGCCTCATGCATCATCGCGCCGTCCACAAACACCTGGTTGCAGCCTTCTCCCAGATCCCAACTGACGGATGCCTGGTAGATGCCGTTTGACAAAAACGTCCAGCCCGTCACGGCATCCGCGCCGTCGAGCGTGACGACCTCATTCGAGTAAGCCGCAAATGTGATGGGCGCGCTGCTGGTGCCGGAGCTCGAGGGCACGAGCGTCCCATGATAATCGCTGGCGCGAATGAGACACGTGTCACCGGCCACCATCCTCGCAGACGCGTGTTGGATGGTTTGAAAAGGCGCGGCCAGATTGGTGCCCGGGTTGAGGTCCGAGCCGTTTGTAGCAACGAAATACGTCGCGGCGTCCGCCTGCAACACGCACCACCCGCCGGTCAGGATCAATGCGATTTGCACGCCGGCGCAAGGAAGACAAACCATCGGGTACATCAGGTTGATTTTAACCCTTAATTTCCGGCGCGTCGAGGCCGCCGGAACAGGCTAAAACAATTTGCGTGTCTGCACATTAAACCGCCAAAAGGCCAAGTGCGCAAAGGAAAACAAGAAACCTCAAATGTGGCCGGAATCCTCCTCGTCCTCGTGCTCGTCCTCGAAACAATTCATAAAAACCGGGGACGAGGACCAGCAGGAGGACGAAAAGCGTTTGGCTTGGTGGGGCGAGCGTACTCGCGAGCCGAATTCAGCCCAAAGCCAAGCAGCGGCTCGTCAGGAGCCTCGCCCCACCAGGACGCAAATGGAAAACGAGCTATGCCCTTTCAAAAAAGCGGAAGAAGAGGGCCTGTTCGGAAACTGGTTCGGTCTTTTGCGAGATGGCTGCCATCTGGGATTCGCTGAGCGGCGTGAAGTCGCGGGCGAGTTGCACGTTTTCTTCCAGTTGCGCGATGGAGTCGCAGCCGATAATCACCGTGCTCACCGGCAGGGAAAGCGTGTAATACATGGCCTCGCGCATTTGGAGCGTGCCCGGTCCCTTGGCTTCCACCACGCCTTCCCACAGATGTTTTTGCTGTTCGGGAGAAGGCGGCGTCCAACTGGAAAGAATCCGTCCACGCGCGGGAATCTTCATGCCGATGATGCCCATTTGTTTCTCGACCGCCAGCGGCAACAGTTGGTCCATGAAGCTGAAATGGTGTTTGTCGGCTCCGTTCAAGGCCATCAGGATGCAGTCAAAGGGATACCGATGGATGGCATCCATCAGCGAATCGGGGCGATGGTGGCCGGTGACGCCGAGAAAACGGACGAGCTTTTGATCGCGGGCCTGGGTCAGCGCTTCCATCGCTCCGCCTTTGGCGAAGATGGCTTCGACATCCGTTTCGGTGCCGACATCGTGAAGTTGCCAGAGGTCGAGATGGTTGGTCTGCAAAAACTCAAGGGATTTTTCCAGCATCCGGAGCGAGGCGTCCCGGGTGCGCTCCTTGGTTTTGCTGGCCAGAAACGCTTCCGAACGGCGTTGGCGCATCACCTGACCCAAGTAATGCTCGCTCCAACGGTCCGGACCGCCATAAATGGAAGAGGTGTCGAGGTAATTTACCCCCAAATCCAGCGCCCGATTGATGAGGGGCACTGCCACCGCATCATTGTGGGCGCGTTCCAGCGCCGCCTGACCGCCCAGGCTGAAGATGCCGACCCGATGGCCGGTCTTTCCCAGATTCCGCGTGGGCATGGCATTGGCCGTTGCTGGGTTTGAGAGGGGTTCCGAAGCGGCCCGGGCAGCGGTTGGCAAAGCGGCTTCTCCAATCACGGCGGCGGCGGCCAGACCCCCAAGTTTGAGAAATTCACGACGATTCGGTTTTCCAGTTTGGGCACTTTTATTTTTGCGCATAAGAACTAACCCTAAACCAAACAAAACTCTTTGCTGCTATTTCAATGAGGTTTTTGGGCTAAATCCCTTTCTAGTATTTCTATAGTGTGTTGCTGTGCTAAAGACGCTTTTGTGAGTTCTTCAAGATTTAATCTTTGCACTTCTATTTCGCTTTGGGCAGATCGTAAATCTCCCTGCATTTTCTCAATTGTTTTGTTGGCTGTATCCAATTCGGCTCGTAAAGAATCATTTGTGCTTTGTTGGGAGCTAATCTGTTTATTGAATGCTTCGGTTTGTTGTGTAAGTTGTGTTTGTAATAGTTTCTGCTCCTGAAGTTCTCTAGCTGTTTGGTCTTTTACACTTTTCAGGTAAACTGCGAATCCGGCTACAATCAGAATGAAGACTATAGCCGAAATCAGGAAAAGTTTGTTTTTCATACATTTTATTTTTCACGTTAAAGCGCATCGGATTTATTACATGGCAAAAACTTATCTTCCATTCCTGTAGAAGAATAATTCTTTTCGTCAAAGTCAATGGAATTCGATTACTAACTAATTCTTTTTCACCATCCGCCCGTAGATTTTCCTGTCAATCGCTTGTCCTCACCCATTGCTTGCATGAGCATGGTCAATCCTTTCAATGCTCCATTGCCAGTTAAAAGACCCTCACTGTATGCCACTTTTAGCAATATACGGGCGGGCAATGACGCAACGAAAAATTCGCCAAAAGGTTGCGACACGATTATTCCATCTCGGACAATTGGATATGGCGTGCTCATATTTTCCAATCTTTAGGTGTTTCTCCTTGAAGCGGTTGATCCGGAGGGCCAGCGATCGTATCGAGTGGTTTACGAGTGTTTTGGTTTTCATCGTTTTAGGGGTTAATCGTTCATAAGCCTTTTATGAAATGTGGTGATATGTGTCAAGCCGTCTTAATTCTTATCCTGATGCCGAAACGCATTTTCCAAAGACTCGACTGAAAAACGGCTGGCAAAAAATCATCGGCAGATGCAGGGCCTGATTCCGTCAGTACCTTAATTTGAAATCGTGGTGGGCTTTAGTTCGCCGGATTTGGCATGAAATTCGTTCATGCTGGTATATTCTAGATTACCACGAAACCACCGTCACGGGTTTAGTTAGTGACACACGGAAATAGCGCGTCGAGTTACGGACGAAGCTTGGCGGGAGTGTGAACGTGCTGCGTTGGAGTTTGGGGTGGATATTATAAGGCTCGAAGTCGAGGATAATTGACGAAGTCCGACTATTGATCTACAGGGAGAAGTATATTTGCCGGGCAACGATAACTGTTCGTATTTTGTGTGTAGGCAACAATCTGCCGCATCCAACCGGGGTTTCCAGTTCCATCCGGAGGCGCGACGTCATTGGTACCCCACGGGATGGTGCCGCCGGATTCGGGATACAGTTCGCTGTTTTCATCGGCGAATATTTTCATGCCCAGGCCGATCTGGTGCAGATTGGAGTTGCACTGCACCGTCCACGCCCGTTGCTTGGCCGACGACAATGCGGGCAACAACAGCGCGGCCAGAATTGCAATGATGGCGATGACCACCAGCAGTTCAATCAAGGTGAACGCCGCGCGCTTTTTTTTGCCTTTGAAAAAAACGACCACGCAAAAACTTCAGACGGCCCTTTGCCGTCAAGGTTTCATTTTTTTCTGCCAGACCAGGAATCATTATAACTGCGGTTACTTTAGAACCGTTGTCCAGCCTTTCAACCTGACCCAATCCGGGTCCGGTCCGGATGAAGAGTCGGTCCAATCGTCCAGCGACACGGACAGCTTGATGTTTTCCATGTGCCCATCCGCAAAGCCCAGTTCGTATGACTTGCCATGCCGGCTGGACGGCATGTCGATGATTGCGTTCACCGGGCCGATGTCCACGATAAACAAGGAATCGTTGATGCTGCTCGCATCCTCGTCAATCAAACACCACATTTGGGACGGCTGCGCGATCTGGCTTTCCGTGCGGAAAAGTGTGTAGGTCAATGAACCGTCATCTTCCGGCGTGACAAAAGTGGACGACCCTGTCGGATCGCCATAGCTTCTGCCATTCATCCAGGCATTCATCGAATAGCTGCGGACCACCAGCACCCCGCCCATGCTCCGGTTATCAGCGGGACAACGATAGACGCCCGCCGACTTGACGTAGGGCCAGATGGCGCCCTGCTGCAAGGCATAAACATTGGTGCAATTGAATTGAGGATCCGGGCCATAATCGGCGCCTGGAGGTTCGGAGAACGACACCCAGCCCGGACACCATGAATAAGGATTCACCGGATAATTGTCAAAACCCAGCGGCCAGCTTGAGACCAATTGTCCCCGGCTGTCGTCGGCATACATTTTGCAGGCCATGCTCAACTGCCGCAGATTGTTCATACAGTCAATGCGCTGCGCCTTCTGCTTGGCCGCCGACAGCGCCGGCAACAGCATCGCCGCCAGAATGCCGATGATGGCGATGACCACCAGCAGTTCAAGCAAGGTGAACGCCCGACCAGTTTTCATATTTTGATTATCCCGCCAACGCGCCCCGCGCGCAAAGGGGAAACAGGATTTAATACCGCGCCAACGTCCGTTGTTGCATCCAGCCCCAATCCTGTTGATCCGCCGGATCGGTAATAACAGTTCCTCCGATTCCCTTCGGTGATCCGTCAAGCCATCGGTGAGTTTCGGAATGTCCGTCGGCAAACGCAAAGCCGCAACCTCCGTTGTGGTAAACTCCGGGTGCGTCGAACCATTGTGGGGTCTCCATCCCAAAGGCAAAAGCCGCGTCGTTGAGGCCCCGCGCATCCTCGTCCACCAAGACCCACAACATGGACGGGCTCGGATTACGGACATCGGTGGTTTTGCCATAAGTTGACCACGGCGAATTTCGCCGGTGAGTTTGTTGATTGTTCAACCAGGGTCCGTTCACCGACAGGTTCGGCACGCCGCTGTGAACGTAGCTGGAGCCGGAGAATTCAGTGGCTTCAAAGCCGGGATCAATCGTGCCCACCGCCTGACTCATCGAAAAGGTTCTTGCGACCGGCACGATCTGGCCGATGAAAGCCGGGTCCGTTCCCTGATACTTGCCTTGACGCAGGTCTGCCGGACACCGGAACACATCGGCGTTCCCCCCCAAAAAACTGGTCAGCAACGAGCGCGTTGGGTCTTTGAGCACATCCGGGTTAAATTCCTCCGCCCCGCCAATCCCCGCCTGGCCAGCGCACCAGTTATAACCGGGCAATGTATTCCCGTCGTCCGGATTGGGCGGGAAGAACTCGTTGTTGTCGGTCGTATAAAGCGTCATGGCCGTCATCATCTGTTTGCCGTTGTTTAAACACGCGGCGCCCTGGGCTTTCTGCTTTGCCCGTGACAGGGCCGGCAACAGCATCGCGGCGAGGATGCCAATAATGGCGATCACCACGAGCAATTCCATCAGCGTGAATGCCCGGTCGGTTTTCATTTCTCAATTAATCCACCCCAATCCAGTGTTCGTAAAAAGAAAATCAATTTCTCGCACTGCAATCAATTGGCACCCGGCGCGGTCTGTTCCAGGCGCTCAACGTCCTGCACCGACAAGGGGTCAGTGACAGTGCCACCGGAGAACGAGGTCGTGGTTGGCTCCGGCCCCTTCCATTTCCAGTATTCAGTATGGCCATCGGCGAAGGCCAGAACCGTGCCGCGCGTGTGCCGCCACGATGGAATGTTATACCATTCGATGTCATTGGTGACATAAAGAAAATGGCCGTCGTCTATGGTCAAATCGTTCTCATCAATAAAGGTGAGCGTACTGGGAGCATTCCGGATCTGGCTCGTCCGGCTCAACGGGTAAATGTTATAGTTGTCGGTATCCGCCGTCGGGCCGCCCATGTAGCAACTCAGGGAATAGGTGCGGAGTTTGGGTGTGCTGGTTCCTTGAATCAAAGCGCGGTCATCCGGGCAATGATACACATCCACACTCTTCACATAGGGGAAAAGGGTGCCGCTGGTGATGGTTCCCGGGTCCGCGTCCAGCACGGCGTTGCCGACGACCCATGAATTCGAGGGGCTTACAGCCACATTCGCCGATCGAAACTCCCAGTCATTCACAACCATTCTGTCACTGGATTCCCCGGCATACACCTCCCAAGCGATGCCGAGTTGCCTTTGATTGTTCAGGCAGGTCAGACGATGCGCCCGCTCGTGGGCCGCGGATAATGCCGGCAGCAACATTGCGGCCAGGATACCAATGATGGCTATCACCACGAGCAATTCCATGAGCGTGAAAGCCGGCGGGTGACAGGTGACGGGTGACAGGTGACACGAGCGCGTTTTGGACGACGCGCTCGCCTTATTGTCACCCGTCACCTGCCGCGTGTCACTTTTCATTGCGGGTTTTCACTTTCACGAGCCTCTATTTCCATTCTTAGGCATTTTTGCGGATTGGTTACAGGGAAACTTGCAAATTCTTATACCAAATGCCGCTCGCAGTCCGGAATTACATGATTTTGCGATTTTTGTAGGGGTGTGGATCGCGATGACGGTAACGACCGTCGGCAGTTCGATGAGCATGAAAGCGCGTGTTGAACTCATGTCGTTACCGGGATAGACACCGGTCAGGCCGGATTTGTATGGAAAATGCCGGGTCATGCCCATATAGACACCGATGTCGCCGGTTCGTTTCACGGTTCTGATCGCGCCAACGCGCGCAAATCCGTTCTCTGCCGACACGTGTCATTCTACAAGTAAGTGTCCGCTAAGGCCGAAAAGTGACAATTATTCCGCCGCACTTCGCGCGAGCTGCAATGGAAGTGCCACGTTGGCTTGACGCCAGGTGCCGGAGAGCCTGCCATTTTCCAGTTTTCCGGTGAAGACACCATCGAACCCATTCCACTCCATGCGGAGGTTGGGATAGGTAAATTTGACCGCCGTCGCCGGGATCCCGGTCGCTCCTTGATCGGGACTGTCCATGGTCGCGGAATACGAACCATCCGGCATGAGGGCGATATGGAACACGATGTGCAGTACGACCTTGTTGGCATCCAAAGCGCCTTTCCAGTGGCCCTGCACTTGATCGCTGGCTCCCTGGCCGTAATCCTTTTCCGTATCGGCCGCGGTTTGCGCGTTGGCTTTAGCGCGCTTGAAAGTTAATGGGAATTTTTTACCCGCCTGAATCCAGGTGCCCGTCATTTGATCGCCCCGGTCATCGAGGTTCCCATCAAACACGCCGTTGATGGAGCTCATCTCGAATCGGATCGCGGGTTGATTATAGGTCAGCGACGTGACGGGCAGGTTTCTGGCGCCCTGGTCCACGCTGTCCATTTGGGCATGAAAAGTCCCGGACGTGGGCTCGGCGATTCTCAAGTTCAATCGCAACGCGACGTTCCCGACCTTCAATGTTCCTTCCCACGCGCCCTGCAGATCGGAATCCGGACGTGGCGCATATTCGTTGGCCGCCATCGGTCCTGGGGCGCGGTCTGCCTCGGTGGTCCGCTTAAGTGTCAACGGGTACGAGCGTTTGAGCTGTTTCCACGAGCCGGACATTTCCGTTCCACCCGCGCTGAGCGCCGCCTGATAGTCGGCATCCAGCGCCGGCAGTTCGGCATGAATGAAATCCGGGCCGGCCGAGAGTTTGGCGATCGGAATGTCATTTACGCCCTGGTCAACCGAGTCAATCACGGCGCGGTAGGCGTCGTTCGTCTTGAAAATCCTGAGAACGAGGCGCAGCCGGACATGGTTCGCTTCCACGGTGCCTTCCCAATTGCCCTGCATCACGGCCAGGGCAGTCCTGGTTTGGGCCGCGTGAACCGATTTGACTGCCACGGTGGTTGTGCCGGCTGCAAGAATCAGGACCGCGCCGGTTACGACGGCGGTTTTTGCTTTTGTCCATGCCATAACTTTCAATGCTCCTTTGATGAGGGTTAAGGTTGAGCCACTGGCTGCCGCGCCTTTGGCAATCGCCACGGCAGTCACAGATTTTGCCAGCGCCACCGGCGCGGCTTGAACGGAATTGGCCGACATCGCCCCCGCAATGATGGCCGTGGTCGAACTCACGCCGCGTTTCGTGAAGAATTTCCGCAGTTTTTCCAGCGCGCGGTTCACCCGCATTCGGGCCGCATCTTCGTTTGCGCCGAGTGCCCGGCCCACTTCGGCCAGGCTTCGGTTCTCGAAAAACCGAAGCACGATGGCATGACGTTCTTGCTCATGCAACCCGGCAATGGCCGTATCCAGCAGCGGCGCGATTTGCGGCCAGGCATCCTCCGTCCCGGGAGATGGTTCATTCAACAGCGATTGCATGTGCGCCTCCTGTTCGCGTTGCGCGCGGCGACGCCGGACTTTCAATGCGTCGGCGGCAACAAAGCAGGCCGCGCGATGCAGCCAGCTGGGGAGAATGGTTTTGGGTCCGAGCGAGCGAGCCTTGCGCGCCAGAATGATGAAGACCGCCTGCGTCACCTCCTCGGCCAGGTGTGGATCAGCCACCTGCCGCAACCCGGCCGAATAGACAAGGTTGACATAACGGGCGACGAGCGTCTCAAACGCGGGCTCGGACTGGCGGGTGGCGTATTCCCGCACCAATTCCATGTCGTCGGTCATCATTCACCCAATACATGGACACAGAAGCGGAAAGCGAACAAACTTTTTCAAGCCCTGGCGGATTCCGGGACCGAACGCAGGCACGGCCGGCAAATCAATCCCCGCTCCATTGGTAATCGTAGCCGGCGGGCGGATCGTAATAAGCTGCGACTGAATAACCCCCATTGGGATAGCTAAGCGTGCTGTTCCAATACATGTTGATGTAGCTGACGTGGCCGTCCACAAAACTGACCATATTTCTGGAATTATTGTAAAATCCCACGCCTCCCAGCACGGGCGGTTTCGGCTGATGCCATGAATAAGGCATGAGGGCCGACGCTTCCACAACCAATAGTGTTTTGGCGGAATTTTTAACGCCACTGAGTTTTTGGCCGCCGATACCGGGCAAGACTCCGTTGTAAGCGATATTGGGATAGTTGGTGATCAGGTTACAGCCGTTGAACTCATAACTCGAAAAATCAGAAATCCGCTGCTCGTATCGGCCATGCGGCACATAGGCGCCGGAAGACTCATCATAATAGTATGTGTCGACAGGGCAGGTGAAAATCTTGTCCTGCGATGACGACGGCCCGTGCAGGCCGACGTAGCTTTTCACGACCTCTTTGTAGAGGATATATGTGGCGTTGCCCGTGTTGGGCAATGTATCACCATTGTCCCCGGCATACGTGTGAACGCCCAGATTGATCTGCCTCAGATTGTTCAAGCACGCCGTTCGCTTGGCTCGCGCCTTCGCACTGGACAAAACCGGCAATAGCAATGCCGCGAGAATGCCGATGATGGCAATAACCAGCAGCAATTCCATGAGCGTGAACGCGCGCCGGGAGTTCATGCTAAGTCAAACAACCATAAAAACATTTCGCTTCAAGTTTTTTGGCAAAGCGACCGGCTCTTTAGCTTCGCGGGCGCATACCAATTCAATTCATTCCCAACCATGCATCGAATCGTACCGGAAAGTCATATCGTTCGTGTTGTAGCCTTTATACCATTGCGCGTGGCCGTCATCGAAAAGGATGTTCTGGCCCTTGGTGTGCGCCTGCCAGTCCACCCAAGGCGTACCGTTTGCGGGACCGCCGACGCAATTCTGTGAGTAGTCGTCCTTGTCCGCATCGTTCCGGGCAAAATACTGTCCATTGTCAATGGTGTCGCCCGCCAGCACGTAAGCGGAGGGAAACAAAATCCGCTTGCTGTCAACCGGGGCGTAAGCGTTATCCGCAACCACAGTGGCGGCCCGCACGCCGTTGAAATAGTTGAACGGCGATTGATTGGCAGCGGGCAACTGGGCGTTGCCGGGGCAATGATAAATGTTTGTATTTTCCATGTAGGAAACAATCTGCTGCATCCAACTGGGTTTTCCAGACCCATCCGGAGGTGCCTGGTCAATGGTTCCCCACGGGATGGTGTAGCCGGATTCGGGAAAAAATCCGTTGGCGTCATCCGCAAACATTCTCATGCCCAGGCCGATTTGATGTAGATTGGAGTTGCATTGCGTTGTCCAAGCCCGTTGCTTGGCCGACGACAATGCGGGCAACAACAGCGCCGCCAGAATCCCAATGATGGCGATGACCACAAGCAATTCAATGAGCGTGAATGCGCGCCGGGAATCCATGCTCAATTGCACACCGCTGCCGGCGAATCGTTTCGGAAACACTTTGCACCGGGGCAAATTCATGGTGAACAAACCGATAACGCGCTGATGAACGGAATTTGTCCAGTGCTAATTTACCTTTTCGACGATGAGCATTTCGACAGGCAGGTTGGTGGGCAAAGGCTTCTTCCTATGGCCGCTTTGCGTAGGCGGACAACGGTTCCGCATCGTTCCACTGTCGCATTCATCCTTAATTGTCCGCCGCGCCGGGAATCCGACAATCTTTTTTAATCTGTAGGTGTGAGCGCCGAAGCAGGTTGAGGCAGCGGTACGCTCGAATGATTAAACATCCATTGGATATCCACGCTGCCCGGGTCTTCAATCGGAATCCGTTCGTAAATGACGGGCGGGCTGGTTTTGGGCGATTGCCATTTGTGCAGTTCGCTGTGGCCATCGGCAAAGTTAAAAGCGCAGGCGCCGTTGTGATAGCTTCCCGGCATGTCGTTCCATTCGTTCGGATTGTCCATCGAGGTGTGCAGCCAGCCGTCGTTGATGGTGTCGGGATTTTCGTCAGCAAAAACCCAGAGTTGCGACGGCGCCGGTGCAATCAAGTCGCTTTCCTTCGCATAAACCGCAAATCCGGAAAGCCAGTATTCGCCGGGGATCGCGCTGCCTTCAACGAACATGTTCATCGAAACGCTCCGGACCCTTTGCTCGAATCCGCTGGCTGCCTGTTGCGGCGACAGATACGAATCCGCTGGACATTTGTAGATTTTGGCTTGCTGCGCGTAGGGAAATAGCAATCCGCCGGCGAGGAGTTGCGAGTTAGTGTTATCCGGCGAAGCCGTCCAATCCATCATGCCATAAACCCAGTTGGGCGTTTCGATAGGTTGGCCGGTCTGCGGACCCGAAAAAACTGACCAGCCATTGAAAACGCCGTTGTTAACCAATCCTCCGGCATTGTCATCGGCATAAACGTGCCAGGCCAGTCCCAGTTGTCTGGAATTGCCCGTGCAGGCGACGCCCAAACTGCGCGCCTTGGCCCGGCTCAAAACCGGAAGCAGCAGCGCTGCAAGAATCGCGATGATGGCGATGACGACCAAAAGCTCAATCAAAGTGAACGCACGACTCTGATTTGCCGCGCCGGGATTCATGGTGTCCGTTTCAATAACATGCCGAAGATTGACGGTTGTCCAGTGTTATTCAGCTTTTTCGACCACAAGCATTTCGATGGGCATGTTGGTCGGTATCAGTTCGAGGCCCGCATCTTCCAATTCCCGGGTCAACGCTTCTTCCATCGGTTGCCGGTCCTGCCATTGGAACGTGAAGTCATAACGCCCGGACAAATCGGGCGGCGCGAGAACCGGTTTGTGAAAAGATATTTCCAGAAACGATGTTACTGACGATATCGGGTGATTAGCATTGGTCCACATGTCCTTATCGTATTTGAAGTGCATTTTGGTTTCTTTTTTACTTGCATGAAGGGCAAGCAGTTCGGGGTCTTTGACTTTTAACAGTAAGACGTCTGTCTGGCGGATTTCTTTTCGGGCTGCAAAGCCGGTCCTCCGGCTGATGGCCTGTTGCAGCTTCTCCCTCGAGTGGTTAGACAAGGTGAACATGAGATCATACCTGCTCTTTGGCGCGTCGGGTGGTAGAATCATTCGTTCCCGGCTGAAGACTTGGTATCCATCTGAATTGGTGAACGCATATGCAACTTCGAGCAATCCCTTGAAGTCCATGTTGTGAGCGATCCACTTTTCGTGGTCCGTCATGGCGGTATGGTCGGAATAATGTGTCGGCCTGATGATTATAACGGGAGGGGCCTTTTTCAAGTTCTCGAGTTTCATCTCCCACAGCGATTCATCAACGGAAGGAGACTCGACCTTATGGATAATAACTGTTGTTGTCCCCGCCGCGAGCAGCGCGCCCACGCCCATCACAACTGCCGTTTTGGCGTTTGTCCAGGCCATAATTTTCAATGCTCCTTTCACGAGGGTTAAGGTTGAACCGGTTGCCGCCATGCCCTTCGTAATCGCGACGGCAGAAATTGTTTTCGCCAAACCCACCGGCGCGGCCTGAACGGAATTGGCCGACATCGCCCCGGCAATGATGGCCGTCGTGGTTGAGATTCCGCGTTTGTTGAAAAACGCACGGAGCTTTTCCAACGCGCGGTCAACGCGCATTTTCGCCGCGTCTTTGCTCGCACCCAAAGCGGCACCAACATCCACCAGGCTTTTGTTCTCAAAAAATCGCAGCACGACGGCGTTCCGATCTTTTTCGCCGAGCCGGCCCATGGCATGATCCAGCAACGGCGTGATTTGCCGCCAGGCATCGGCATCCGATGTGGATTCATTCAAGAGCGATTGCATGTAGGCCTCCTGTTCGCGCTGTTGTCGGCGGATTTCGCCGCGCAGATAATTCGCCGCCGTCAGCCGCGTCGTTTGATAAAGCCAGCCGGAAAGGACGGTTCGCCTGGACAAACCCCGCGCCTTTCTTGCCAGAATGATGAACACGGCCTGCGTGATTTCCTCCGCCGCGTGTGTATTGCCGGCGCTGCGCAACGCGGTGGAATACACCAGGTTGACATATTTCTCCGCCAGCGTGGCGAAGGCTGCTTCAGAGCTGCCTTCGGCGTATTGCCGCAGCAGCGCGATGTCGTCCATCTCCGGCATTTGCTTATAAATGTCCGCCGAAACGGAAAAAGGAACAGATTATTTTCGAGTTTCGGCAGAAACAAGGCGCACCCCAAATTTTGAACACTTTGATCGACCGGTTTCATTAACACCCCACTTCAGCGGGGTGTGGGCTGATACCTGTGAATTTCAACCGGTTTAACGGTTTAAAGCTAAAACCGCTGAAGCGGTTCAGAGGTCTCTCCGCGGCTGGGACACCCCGCTAAAGCAGGGTGTTAATGAGATCGTTGCTCCTACGCGCTCCGTTACTCAAAATCCATCTCGTAACTGTAAACGTTACCGGCGAGCTTGCTGTGAATCGTGCAATTGGACTTGTTGATGACCGCTTGCATCGGTTTGTTTTCCGTGAGGACTTCGGCGGTGAATCCGCGGATGCCGTTGCGGCGCGCAATGCGCATCAGGTGTTTCAACTGGAACGTGCCAATGCCGTGGTTCTGCCAGTCGTCGCTCACCACGAACGCCACTTCCGCCAGGTTCGTTTTCTGATCGAGATAATAGCTGCCGACCGCGATGATTTCTTCGCCGTAAGCCTCCGGCAACGTGCCGACGATGGTCACGTCGTTGCGGTGGTCAATATAGACAAAGTCCTGAATCTGATGCCGCGAGACCCGCGTCTGGTGGCTCATGAACCGGTAATAAATCGTGGCTTCGGACAATTTGTAAAACAGGTCGCGCATCCGCGGTTCGTCGGTCGGATGAATCGGGCGGAAGTTGAGTTGCGTGCCGTTGTTGAGCAGATAAGTCGTGCGCAGTTCCTTCGGCCCGACAAGAATTTTCCCTTCCTTGTCGCTCATCTCCGCGGAAAGGTATTTCGCGGCGATGGCCTCGCGGAGCAGGTCGGCGCGGAATTTCGGATGCGCGATGCTGATGAGCGCCAGCGCGCGTTCCTGGATGCTCTTGCCATGCAGATACGCCACGCCGTATTCGGTCACGACATACTGTACGCCCGCGCGGGTGGTGACGACGCCGGCGCCGGGGCTGAGATGCGTCATGATGCGCGAAATGGTACCGCCTTTGGCAGTGGAGGGCAGGGCGATGATGGCCTTGCCGCCCCGCGACTTCGCTGCGCCGCGGTTGAAATCCACCTGCCCGCCCACGCCGGAGAAAAATTTCGAGCCGATGGAGTCGGCACAGACCTGGCCGGTCAGGTCAATTTCCAGCGCCGTGTTGACCGCCACCATCTTGTATTGCTGGCGGATGATGGAAGGGTCGTTGACATATTCGGTCGGGTGAAACGCGAACAGCGGATTGTTGTCCACGTAATCGTAGATTTTCTTTGTGCCGAGGCAGAAGCTGGCGACGATTTTGCCGTGGTCGATCGCCTTGCGCTTGCCGGTGACGGCGCCGCACTCGATCAGCTCGATGAGGTTGTCGGTGACCATTTCGGTATGGACGCCGAGGTCTTTTTTGCCCTTCAAAAAGCCGAACATCGCCTGCGGGATGCGCCCGATGCCGAACTCAATGGTCGAGCCGTCCTCCACCAGCGCCGCGATGTATTCGGCGATCTGCCGGGTCGTCTCGGTCACTTCGGGTGCCGGCACCTCCAGAATCGGCGCGTCGGACGGCACCAGCACGTCAATGTCGTTGACATGGATGAAACAATCGCCCAGCGTCCGCGGCATTTTGGCATTCACCTGCGCGATGACGAGCGAGGCGTTTTCGGTGGCACTCTTCACAATGTCCACCGACACGCCGAAGCTGCACATGCCGTACTGATCCGGCGGCGTGACATGAATGAGGGCCACGTCAAGCGGGAGTTGGCCGGAATCAAACAGACGCGGGATGTCCGACAGGTGAATGGGCGTGTAGTCGCCCAGACCCTCCTGGATGATGTCGCGCACGTTTTCGGCGATGAAAAAACTGTTCACGCGGAAATACTGAGCGAGTTCCCGGTGCGCATACGGCGCCTCGCCAAAGGTGAGCAGGTGGACAATTTCCGTGTCCGGCAATTCGGCGGCGCGTTTGCTGAGCGCGCTCACCAGTTCGAGCGGTTCGGCCGTGCCGGTGCCGATGAAAATGCGCTGCCCGGGCCGGATTTTCTTCACCGCCTCCGCCGCGGTGAGCAGTTGCGACTTGCAGCTCTCCTGCCAGTTCGGGTCGTAGGTAATCGGTTTGTCTTGCATGCTTCAAAAAGGAATGAGTGTGCCTGGAACGTAGCGCAGATTGTTAATCTGCTGTGTCGCCGACTGGCAGTCGGCGGCGCTTCCGCAGAAAACCATTCTGCGATACGGCAGACTGTCAGTCTGCGTTACAGGATGAAAGCTATTCATGGTTCTTGCTGACGGTTGCGACGTTGGAAAGCGTCATGCGGGCGTCGGCCACGTAGGCCTGCACCCCGACCGGGCCGACGATGAATGGGTTGATGTCCAGCTCCATGATTTCCGGGTAATCCGTGGCGAGCTGGCTGATGCGTTGCAGCGCGCCGGCGATGGCGTCCAAATCCACGGGCGCCTGGCCGCGCGCGCCCTGTAGCAGCGCGTAGGAACGCGTGCCCTTCAACATTTGCATCGCTTCCTCCGCCGTGATGGGCGCAAGGTGGAACGTCACGTCCTTCATCACCTCGACAAAAATGCCGCCCAAGCCGAACATCAGCATCGGACCAAACTGCGGGTCACGTGTCATGCCCAGAATCACTTCGCGCCCGCGCTGGCCCATTTTCTCGACGTAAGCGCCGCGCAAATGCGCGTTGGGGGCGCGCTTCTGAATGCGCAGCATCATCAAATCAAACGCGTCGCGCACCTGCTCGGCATTGGCCAGGTTGATGCGCACGCCGCCGAAATCGGATTTGTGGATGATGTCCGGCGACGAAATTTTCAGCACGACCGGGTAACCGAGGCGCTCGGCAATTTCCACCGCTTCATCGCCGATCCGGGCCAGTTGGCCCCCCAGAATATTGAAATCGTAGGCGCGCAAAATTTCCTTCGCCTCGACTTCGCCCACTTGTACCGCGCCGCTGCGCGCTTGCAGGTTGAGGATACGGTCCACGCGGTGGCGATTGACTGGAAAACGTGTGACGATGCGGGGCGGCCGGCGTTTCCACGCCGCGTAATCACACATGGCCCGGAGCGCCGTCACGGCGCGGTCCGGCGAAGGATAATTTGGAATGCCCACAGCCATCAGTTTTTCCTTGGCGGCGGCGACTTCCGTGCCGCCCATGAACGACGCCAGCACCGGCTTTTGGCCTTTGTGCGCCGCGGCAAGTTTCTCCGCCAACTCCAGCGGGAACGTCATGTTCTGCGGCGTCACGACCACGACAATCGCATCAATTTTTTCGTCCGCCTGAAGCAATTCAAACGCCTTGGCGTAGCGGTCGGGATCGGCATCGCCAATCACGTCAATCGGATTGCCGAACGCCGCCGACGCGGGCAGGAAGGCGCGGAGCTTGACGTCGGTCGCTGGCGTTGGTGAAACCATTTTGAGACCGAGCGACTCGGCTGCGTCCGCCGCCATGATGCCGGGTCCGCCGGCATTGGTGATGATCGCCACGCGTTCTCCGTTGGGCAGCGGCTGCATGGCAAACGCCATTGAATAGTCGAAGAGCGCCTCAAAATTCTCGGCGCGGATGACGCCGGCGCGCTTGAACGCCGCGCCGTAGGCGATGTCCGCACCCGCCAGACTGCCGGTGTGCGACGACGCGGCCTTCGCGCCCGCCTGCGTGATGCCGACCTTCAGAATCACAACCGGTTTGATGGAAGCCGCCTGTTCCGCGATACGCAGGAACTTGTTGCCTTCCTTGATGCTTTCCAAATAACCCACGATGACCTTCGTTCCCGTGTCTTCCGCCAGCGCCTGGATAAAGTCCACTTCATTGAGGTCGGCCTTGTTGCCAAAGCTGATGACCTTGTTCAGGCCGAGATTCTGGTTGGCCGCCCAGTCAAGAATGGCCCCGCACAACGCGCCGGATTGCGAGATGATGGAAATTGTTCCAGGCGGCGGAGCGGACGGCCCGAACGAGGCGTTCATGTGATGGTCGGCGTTGAGCACGCCCAGACAATTCGGGCCGACCATCCGCACGCCGTTCTGCCGGCAGATGGCGACAAGTTCCGCTTCGGACTTTGCGCCCTCGGCGCCGACTTCACGGTAGCCGGCGGTGATGACGATGACTGATTTGGCGCCGGCGTTAATCGAGCTTTGGAGGGCATCCGCCACGTGTTTGCCTGCCACTGCGATGATGCCGAGGTCAATGTGTCCCTGGTAATCAGCGAGTGACTTGTAGCATTTGAGGCCGAGGATTTCCCCGGCTTCCGGGTTGACGGGAACAATCGTTCCTTTGAACCCGCCGTTCACGAGATTGGCCAGCACGGCGTGACCCACCTTGCCGGGCTTCCGCGAAGCGCCAATGACAGCCACGGCCTTGGGATATAAAAGCGTCTCCAGCATAACCATTTTCGTCACACAGAACGTCCCCGTTTTTCAACCGGAACGCTCGCCAAATGTTGTTAAAGGCTTTCCGTTTTTTGTAAAGGTGAATCGGAAACCAACCGCAGATTTCGCTGATGGGCGCAGGTTCAGAAGGCTGGGCCAAATTTGCGGCGGGTTGGTGTGCGTGGCGGGCAAATGGAGAAAAGACCTATCAATGAATTTGAGTCAAGCCGCGCACACCAACCCGCCGCTAGTTCCGCCTCACGATTCTTGGATTCGCGCCGACTGAAACCCGCATGTAACTTGTGCTTTTTTGTGTTTGGCAATACAACGTGTCGCAACCAATCCTGTCAGCCTTTCTGTTCCGTCTCCACCCAGCGGATAGCGTGGCTGACGAGGTCGGTCGCCGTTTTTAATTTCAACTTTCCCTTGATGTTCGCGCGGTGCACCTCGACGGTCTTGACGCTCAGGCGCAGGTGCTCGGCGATGTCGCGCGTGCCCTTGCCCTGGCCGATCAATTGGAAGACCTCAAACTCGCGGTCGGTCAGGCGTTCAATGGGTGAAGCCGACGTCTCGCCGTGCCGGCCGGAAAAATTCTCCAGAATTTGCGCGGACATTTTTTCGCTCACATAGACCTGTCCGCTCAACACCTGGCGAATGGCCTGCAAAAATTTCTTGCCGCCCTCCTGTTTCATGATGTAGCCGCGCCCGCCCGCCCGCAGCACGCGCTCGGCGTAAAGCAGTTCGTCGTGCATGGAGACGACCAGAATCGGCAACCCTGGTTTTAACGTCTGAATGTCCTTGATGAGTTCCAGTCCGTTTTTATCGGGCAGGGAAATGTCGAGCAGGATCAAATCAAACTGTTGCCGGGCGACGGCATCGAGCGCCTGACCGGCGTTGTCGGCCTCGGCGCAGGCCTTCAGATCGGGTTCGTTGTCAATCAACTGCGCCAGTCCGGTGCGCATCATCGGGTGATCATCCACGATGAGCACGCGCTTTGCGGGAATTTTATTTTTGGCGGGCATGGCTGGGTCTTAATTTGATGGTGGAGTTGAGCTGTTCGGGGCCGAGCAGATGACGCTGGTGCCGCCGCCGGCATTCCGTTCGATGGTCAAGGTGCCGCCGATCATCCCGGTGCGGGATTGCATGATGCGCAGGCCCATGCCTTTGGATTTCGGGATTTCCGCCGGGAACCCCCTGCCATCGTCGTTCACCGCCAGATAGATGCGCCCGGGACCGGCCTTGAGCTGAATGGAAATCCGCTTGGCTTTGCCATGTTTGACCGCATTGGACACGGCCTCTTGCGCCAGACGGAAAAGGTGCGTGGCCACGGCTTGGTTATGCACCGTGACCAGCAGGTCGCCATCGAAACGGCATTTCACATTGAACAGTTTTTCCGTGTTCACCGCCAGTTCGTGGAGCGCGGAGGCAAGTCCTTCGGATTCGAGCGTGACCGGCGAAAGGCCGCGCGCCAGCGAACGGGTCTGGCCGATGGCTTCGCGGACGTTTTTGGCGATGTCGCCGGCGCGCCTGGCGGCGTCCTTGGACTGCGGTGCCAATTTTTGTTCCAGCACCTGGCTCATCAATTCGATGCCGGCCAGATGCTGGCAAAGGCCGTCGTGCAAATCATGCCCGATGCGGCGCTGTTCGCGGTCGCTGATTTCGAGGATTTCCCTCTCCAGCCGTTTGCGTTCGGTGATATCACGGACGAAGCCGGTGAAAATTCGCCGGTCGGCCAGCCGCACTTCGCTCACCGAAAGGTCCATTGGAAAAATGGCGCCGTTTTTCCGGCGACCGGCGATTTCGCGTCCGATGCCGATGATTTTTGCGTGACCGGTGCGGAGATAATTGCCGATGTAAGCGTCGTGTTGCTCGCGATGCGGCGAAGGCATCAGGACGCTGACATTTTTGCCGATGACTTCACGCGCCTTGTAACCAAAAATCTGTTCCGCCGCCTGATTGAAGGACTCGATGATGCCGCGCTCGACAATGGTGATGATGCCCTCGACCGCGGTTTCCAGAATAGCGCGCAGCCGTTTCTCGCTGTCGCGCAACGCGGCGGCAGCCCGCTGCTGCTGCTCCCTCGTTCGCGTGGCCTGCCTGGATCTGAATTTCTCAATCCAGGTGAGCAGTTCGGCTCGGGACATTTTTCGGTACTCCTTCATTTCAAGGATGAAGGGAATATCGGGAAATCCCGCGCCGCTGCCAATCTCAATCATAAGAAGTGGCAAGTGACAAGTGGCAGGTGACAAGCAGTCCCACGTCCGTCGCTTGTCACGTGTCACTCGTCACGTTTCCCGTCAGTGGGTGAGCAGTTGCGCCCGGTAATCGGTGGGCGACTGGCCGAGGAGCTTCTTGAACACGCGGTTGAAGTGCGTCAGCGACTGGAAGCCGACCTCAAACGCGATTTCGCTCACGCGCAGGTTGGGGTTGAGCAGCAGGTTTTTCGATTTTTCGATGCGCACCCGCGCGACGTAATCGGTGAAATTGATGCCTGCGACCTTCTTGAACATTTTGCAAAAGTAGAACGTGCTCATGTTGACCGCCTTCGCGACCTGATTCAGCGAAAGTTCCTCGGCCTGGTGCTCGTGAATGTATTCCCGGGCGCGCTTGATGACCGGCGGCTCGGCATTTTCCTGCTGGATGAAAACCTGATTGCTCAATATGGCGAGGTGCTGGGCAAAAATGGTCAACAATTTGACGGCGGATTCGTGTTGTTTGGGCGAAACCACTTTGCCGGCAAAATAGGCTTTTCGGAGCGTCTCGCGGTTCATTTCCAATCCCCACTTTTCCATCAGTTTGGCTGTCCGCTCGAACTGGGCTTCGCTCGGTTTTTTCCGGAACAGTTGCCCGGTTTGAAGATAGCCAATCAACCGGTCGCTCAACCGCACCGGCACGGCCGTGTCGCAAAGTCCGGCAGGGCAGGCAACCGTCTGCGGTTCGCTCACCGCCTTGGCGCAAAGCCGTTCCTGCACCTGCAAACACGCGGCGCAAGCACGGCTCTTCTGCGACACCAACGCGCAGAACGGGTTTTCATTCCGCTTGCCATGGTGCGGCAGCTGCCAGGTTTCCACCGGCTGCAAGGCCACCGGCAACCCGGTCATATCGCTGAAGGCGCGCTCGTATTCCCGGTAAACCCGGGAACCGACCAGCGCATCCACCAGCGCACGGTTGCCGTTTCCGTTGCCATTCCCGTTCGGGGCGGCCAGAGTGTTCGACCGAAGGTGAACCGCGTCAGCGGGGTTGTCGGTGTCTGGCTTCGCATATATTGTTTGCATGGCAGCAAATTAAGGGAATTACGCGCTGGTTACAATTGGTGCTCCGCCTGATTGTAGTTAGGGACAAATAACTAGGCATATAGGTGAATCCCTTATTTGCCGTGTGAGCGGTGACCGCTACCCGGCGGAATCGCCGGGATATTCGCCGGGTGTGGATGAGGGTAGCCTCGTTTTGCCGGCATTTTGCGCGATGGCTGGCTTCGACCGGACTCGTTTTGGGCTTTGAATGAGGTTTTGATAAAAAACAGCATTGCCTTTCGGGCTGGCGGCGGGCAAGTTCCTCTGCTTCAGAGTCGGGGCGTAGCGTAGCCTGGTAGCGCGCTTGTTTCGGGTACAAGAGGTCGTGAGTTCGAATCTCACCGCCCCGACCATCATTCAATTTTCAACTTCAAGAGGGCAATTGCCTTTGCTCAAGGGAACCGGGCGTAAGTCGCATTTCGCGGGTCGTGTTCGGGACGATGGCAGATGAGGGTCTGCACCCACTCGGACAAGCGCCGGCCAAGGCGGCGGCAGGCTTCGCGTTCGCCATCGTTGCGCGGCTTGCCGGCGCAGATGGCGCCGTAATGCAACGTTTGCCCCGGCGCGACGTAATCCGGAATGCCGAAGACCAGCAGGCCGAAGTTCATGAGCACGATTTGGAGCGCCAGGCACGTTAATTCACCGCCACCGGCCAACCCCCCCCCGACGAAGTAAAGGCACAGCCGATTTTGCCTTCCACCTTCGGCCAGAGCGGTTGCGCAACCACGTCCCACCATTGTTTCATTTCCCAGGCGATTGTGCCCATGTGGGTCGGCGATCCGACCGCAACACCGTCGCACCAGACGAGATCGTCAGCAACGGCTTCGGCAACGGTTTTGAGCCGCACTTCCGTGTCGGGCACACTGGCGGCGCCTTCGGCGACCAGGTCAGCCATCAGCTTCGTGTGACCGTCCCGGCTGTAATACAAAACCAGGATGCGAGCCGGACGTGAGGGATTGTTTTTCATGTGACGATGATACACGCTTGTCAAGGTGATTGAGCGTACAATTTACTTGTGCCATGCCGTCCGATGAAAATATGCCAGCCGACTTGATTTACAATTTGCCGTCCATTGTTGAGCGGCTGGATTTGTCACAAATTTTTCCCGGACCACAGCCGCTGGAAGTGGAACTGGGTTGTGGCGACGCGTCCTTTCTCGTGGATTACGCAAAGCTGCACCCGGAGCACAATTTTATCGGCGTCGAGCGGCTGCTCGGGCGCATCCGCAAATTAGACCGCAAGGGCCGCCGTGCCGGGTTGACGAACCTGCGCGGCGTGCGCATCGAGTCATCGTACTTTCTGGAATATCTGCTGCCACCGCAGTCGGTGTCCGCCTTGCACGTTTATTTTCCCGACCCTTGGCCAAAGAAAAGACACCACAAAAACCGGCTCGTCAACGAACGGTTTCCGAAAATCGCCCGAGCCGCGCTCACACCGGGTGGCGTGGTTTATTTGCGGACGGACGATGAGGATTATTTCGAGGAAATGGCCGGGGTTTTTGAGGCGGGCGCGGAATTTCGTAAAACCGAAACGCCGTCCGAACTGGCGGAGTTACCCACGGATTTCGAGCGTGAATTTCATGAGCGGGGAATCCGGACTTTGCGCGCGGCCTATCGGGCATCGACCTGATGCTCAAACATCAATCACCGGGCCGTTGTCGTCATTGGATTTTGGCGGTGGCCGGCGTCGCGAAAGGGTGACGCGCGTGCTGCCCGCGCCGGTCAAAATGTTTAGCGCGATGGAAACAACACTGATAATCAGCGCGCCGAGAAACGCCGCGCCGAAGCTGTCCACCTGAAAGTGCGGCGCGAGCAAAATGCCGACGAAGTAGAGCAGCAGCGCATTGATGACGAGTGTGAACAGGCCGAGCGTGAAAATCAGCAGCGGTAGTGCGAGCAGCATCAGAACCGGCCGGATGAACGCGTTGAGGATGCCGAGGACGAGCGACGCGATGAATGGCGCAACGAAATTGCTGTTCTGGCCGAAGTGGATGCCCGGCACAATGTACCAAGCCACCAGCACCGCAAGGGTGTTGATGAGCCAGCTTTGCAGAAAGTGCAGGAATCGTTTGGTTCCGGGCTGCATGGTCGCGCGAAAATAAGTGTTCTCCACAATGCGTCACATTGCATCGAAAAACAAGCAACGTTTTGAGTGGATTCTCCGCAACCGTCGCTCCAGACTGTTTTCACCCATTATGAAAGCCGCTTTGTTCTTATTTTTCGTCTTGCCCGGTTTTGTAGTTGTGCCGTTGACGTTTGCCGAAGGCGTCGTCGCGCCCGGGGCGAAACTCCAAAAGCTCGCAAGTGATTTTCTCTTCACCGAAGGCCCGACGTGCGACACGAATGGCGATGTTTTTTTCACCGACCAGCCGAACAATCGCATCATGGAATGGAACGCGGACGGAAAACTTTCCACGTTCATGCAACCCGCAGGGCGCGCGAATGGAATGTATTTCGACGGAACGGGGAACTTGATTGCCTGCTGCGACGAGCACAACGAACTTTGGTCCATCGCGCCCGACAAAAAGGTGACCGTGCTCGTCAAGGATTTCCGGGGCAAATACCTCAACGGCCCGAACGACGTGTGGGTCGCGCCCAACGGCGCAATGTATATCACCGACCCGTTTTACAAACGCACGTGGTGGGATCACAGCACCATGGCGCTCACCAACGAAGAAGTTTTTTATCTTTCGCCCGACCGGAAAAATGTGACGCGTGTGACCGATGACCTCAAGAAACCCAATGGCATCACCGGCACGCCGGACGGGAAAACACTTTTTGTCGCCGACATTGAGGCGGATCAAACCTGGCGTTATGAAATTTTGCCCGACGGTTCATTGACGAACAAAACGCTGTTTTGCACGAAAGGCTCAGATGGCATGACAATTGATGAAGCAGGCGACCTCTACCTTTGCGGCCACGGCGTGACAGTTTTCGACAAAACCGGAAAACAAATTGAGCGCATTGACGTGCAGGAACCGTGGACGGCCAACGTCAGCTTCGGCGGCAAGGATCACAAAACACTTTTCATCACCGCGAGCAAGTCGCTTTACTCGATTCAACTGCGTGTCAAAGGCGCGAATCCGGCGAAGTAAGCTGATTTATTGTTGGGCGTTTTGTTCTTCGACGGGTTCTTGTTCGCTGTGCGGACGTTTCAAATTGGTCAGAAGAAAGAACCAGTAAACCGGCGCGAAGAAGGGGTTGATGCCCAAAGTGATGAGGAAATAACCGATCAAAACCAGCGGCCGGTTTCGAAACCGGCCGCTGGTGCCGTTTCTCAAGACCTCGCCTTCGGAGAACACGTTCAGGAAGGGCATCAGGTTGTTGTAAGGACCAACGGCCTTTCCACAATGACTGCAAAACCACGCGGTGGGCGGTTGTTCAGTCAAACAGTGAGGGCAAATTTCCACCGCTTCCGGTTCGGATAGTTTTTGCTCAACCTCGGCATCCCACGGATCCGGTTTGATGGGAGCTTCGCGGACCCAAACAATCAGTTGCCACAATCCGACCAGGAACAATAATGTTATGCCAAACCCGGCGACGACCTGATATGGATCGCTGACAGTAATCATAAACGCTGCGCCAATCTCTCATGCTATTTCTGGAAAGTCCAGCGACCGGCCGGAGCTACCACGGCTTTTGTTCGTTCAGTGCCTTCAGAATGGCCCGTTTGAGCGCGAGGGAATCAATACTGCCGGTTTCGCGATAAATGATCTTGCCTTCCGGACTGATGAGCACGGTGTAAGGCGCCGCACCCGACCAATCGGGATCGAAGGCATTGATAAGCGCATCACGGTCCGCAGAAGCGAAGATGAGATTGCGGTTCGAAGCCTGTTGTTTTTCCAGAAATTCCAGCACGGACTTCTCTTCGTCCGGCTCGTTCATGGACACGGTCACCAATTCGAAATCGCGATGGTGATACATCCGGTTGATGGTGACGAATTCAGAAAATTCCGCCAGGCAGGGCGCGCACCACGTCGCCCAGAAATTCACCACCAGGAATTTGCCGGAATCGTTTTTGCGCAAGGCTTGCAGGGTGTTGGTGTCCGCCGGTGAAACCGACACCGGCTCCGCCGCCAGTTGTTTCAAGTAAGCTTGCGCCGAGGCTTCCTTGCCGGACCATTTGATGGAGCAGCCGACCACTTTGGTCTGCGCCACGGGCGGTTCCTTGCCGGCCAGCAACGCGTCGAGCGCATCACGCAGATAATGTTTGGTCACGTGTTGAATGCGTTCCGAATTGTCGATGGCGCCCGCATAACGCAGTTTGCGTGCGGCGTCGAAGACAAACACATGCGGCGTGGCCACCGGGCCGTAGGCGTGTGCGACGGATTCGGTGTCGCCGTCATAGAGATAAGGAAAATTGAACTGGCGATCCCGGCGCGAATTTTCATTTCGGCAAACGTGTCGCCCAAATCCGTCCAGCCCAATTCATCGAGCCGGACGGCTTGGGAATCGTTGGGCATGATGGCCACCACAGCCACGCCCCTGTCCTTGTAGTCTGCCGCGATTTGTTTGATGCGTTCCTCGTAATACTGCGCCGTCGGGCAATGGTTGCATGTGAAGACGACGACCAGGATTTTGGCATCCGCAAAATCCTTGAGCGCCCAATTTCGTCCATCCACACCGGGCAGATTAAAATCCGGCGCGGTTGAGCCGGGCGGCAGGGCGGGAAAAGTTTCGGCAGCCGATACGCTGTAGAAAGTTGCCAGGACTGCGAATAGAGCGGAGACAAGCAGCTTCATGACTGGCGATTTTAGTCGTGAGGCAAACCGGAGCAAGCGCCTTTTCGAAATTGAAATTGTTTACCCTTGTCGAACAGTCCGCACCCGACGTTTATCGCGCTTCCGGCGCCGGGTGTAGCTGACGGAATTGGCGGATGAGTGTTTGGTTTCCTCGACCGGAGGCGAACCCCTCAGCGCGCGCTTGAATTCCTTGATTTGACTGCGGCGTCAATTTGTCGAGCGGAGGATGACATTCGTGGTGAAAAGAAGAATCATCACAACGTTGATTGAAAATTTGCCCACGATTCCGACGAGCAAACCCAACGTCGCGCCCAGGCCGGCTTTCGCCGCCTTTTCCAATTCCCGTCCGCCGCTCAATTCCAGCAGCGTCGCGCCAAGGAAGGGACCGAGAATGATTCCCGGCAGGCCAAAGAAAAGCCCGACGATGCCGCCGAGCACCGCGCCCGCCGCCCCGCGCCAGGTCGCGCCAAATTTATTGGCCCCGAGCAGCCCGGCCAGAAAATCAAACAGCAAGGCAGCCAGCGTGAGCGCCACCAGGATGATCAACACGAGATTGCTGACACTGGCCGGGCCGAAACAGAGCCGGTGACCGACCACTGCCACCAGTACCAACGGCGTGCCGGGAAATCCCGGCAAGAGACTGCCAATCAACCCCGCCAGCATCACCAGCAAGGCCAGGCTCAGACCGATGATTTCTGCTGTCGTCATGGCATCAGGTTGGGTGCGTGATTTCTCAGGCGCAACGTCTTTGTCAGGGAAAGCGGCGCGGGTTGCGTTTTTTGCGGTAGTCCACCGCTCCCGGTTTTTCCTCCGGCTTACTGCCGGCAATCATGCGTTTCAATTCTTTGATCTGGTCGCGGAGCAGGGCGGCTTTTTCAAAATGCAAATCCTCGGCGGCTTTGAGCATTTCGCTTTCGAGTTCCTGAATCGTCGAGGTCAAATCAATGTCCCCCCCGCCTTCGCGCAAAACGGCGTCCGCTTCTTTGCGGGTCGATTCGTAAGTGGCCAGACTTTCCTCGACGGCGCGGCTCACGCTGCGCGGCGTGATATTGTGTTCCCGGTTGTATTCGATCTGTCGCTGACGTCGGTATTCAGTGACGGCCAGAAATTTTTTGATGCTGTCCGTCATCACGTCGGCGTAGAGAATCACCTCGCCGTTGAGGTGGCGCGCGGCGCGGCCCGCGGTCTGAATCAAACTCGTTTCACTGCGCAGAAAACCTTCCTTGTCGGCGTCGAGGATTGCTACCAACGAAACTTCCGGCAAATCGAGACCTTCGCGCAACAGATTGATGCCCACGAGCACGTCGAATTCGCCCTTGCGCAGCGAACGCAAAATCTCGACGCGTTCAATGGCGTCAATCTCGCTGTGGAGATATTGAACGTTGACGCCGATGCCGCGGAGGTAATCGGTCAATTCCTCGGCGGTGCGCTTGGTGAGCGTCGTCACGAGTATGCGCTCCTTAGCGTCGGCGCGTTTGCGGCATTCTTCGATGAGATCGTCAATCTGTCCTTTGAGTGGTTTAACGGTCACTTTCGGATCAATGAGTCCAGTCGGGCGCACGACCAGTTCCACGACGCCGGGCATTGGAACGCCGGTCTCCGACCCGGCGCGCTTCGGAAGATTATCTGACCGTGCCGGGCCGGAGGCCGGCGCTCCAGCGCTCTGCCGCGACCATTCCAGTTCCCTCTGCGCCGGCGTGGCGCTGGCATAAATCGTCTGGCCCTGCATCGCCTGGAATTCCGGGAAGTTCAGCGGACGATTGTCGAGCGCACTGGGCAGCCGGAAGCCGTGCTCGACCAAAACCGTCTTGCGCGAGCGGTCGCCCTCGAACATCCCGCCGATTTGCGGCACGGTCGCGTGCGATTCGTCAATTACCAGCAGGTAATCCTTCGGAAAAAAATCAATCACCGTCGCGGGGCGCGAGCCGGGCGGGCGTCCGGCGATGTGGCGCGAATAATTCTCGATGCCGGAGCAAACGCCCATTTCCTCCATCATTTCCAGGTCGTATTCCGTCCGTTGCTTGATGCGCTGGGCTTCAAGCAGTTTGCCGCGCTGCTCGAACCAGGCGATGCGTTCGCCGAGTTCCTCGCGGATGGCGAGGATGGCGCGTTTCATCTTGTCGCCGGTGGTGACAAATTGTTTTCCCGGGAAAATCGTGACCGCATCGAGCAATTCAGTTTTGTTTCCCGTCAACGGCTCGAAACGCGTCAGCCGCTCGATTTGCTCGCCGAAAAATTCGACGCGCAAGCCGTCTTCGCGTCCGGCGGGGCGGACTTCCACCGTGTCACCGCGCACGCGGAAATCGCCGCGCTCAAACGCGATGTCATTGCGGTCGTATTGCAAGTCCACGAGGCGCGTGAGGAATTGCTCGCGCGAAATTTCACCGCCGACGCGGATGGGAATGACCATCGCCTCGTAATCCTCCTTGCTGCCGATGCCGTAAATGCAAGACACGCTGGCGACGACGACGACGTCGCGCCGCGCGAAAAGCGAGCTCATCGTGGAAAGCCGCATCCGCTCGATTTCCTCGTTCCGGCTTGAATCCTTTTCGATGAACGTGTCGGTGCGCGGGATGTAAGCCTCCGGCTGGTAATAATCGAAGTAGCTGACGAAGTATTCGACGGCGTTGTTCAAAAAAAAACTTTTGAACTCGGCGTAAAGCTGCGCGGCGAGCGTTTTATTGTGCGAAATGACCAGCGTGGGCTTGTCCACGTTTTTGATGACGTTGGCGATGGCAAAGGTTTTACCGGAGCCGGTGACGCCAAGGAGCGTTTGGTGTTTCGCGCCGGACAAGATGCCGTCGGTCAGCTTCGCAATCGCTTGCGGCTGATCGCCGGCGGGTTTGAATGGCGCGACGAGTTCGAACATCCGAAGTGGAAGGTAGGAGGGCAACGGGAGAGAGTCAATGAAGCGCCTGCCGGCCATGTCGGAGCTTCTCTTTGTTGAAACGTACCGTTACATTGTTTCCCAGTGAAACCTGATTCCTGGCGTAACGGGGTCACGCCCTACCAATGGCTGGTGCTTTTCGTCGCGTGGCTGGGCTGGGTGTTCGACTCGATGGATTCCACCATTTACGCGCTGGTTCTGCAACCCGCACTGCACGACCTCCTGCACTCACCCGGCGGTGGATCTGTTACCGCTGATGTCATTGGCTGGTATGGCGGAATCATTTTCTCAATTTTTCTGATTGGCTGGGCGATTGGCGGAGTCGTGTTCGGCGTTCTGGCGGACCATTTCGGGAGGACCAAGGCGCTGGTTTTCACAATCCTGATTTACGCCGTGTTCACCGGCATGGCCGCGCTGTCGCAGAGCTGGTGGCAACTGGCGCTGTTCCGGTTCATCACGGCGCTTGGCATCGGTGGCGAATGGGCGGCCGGTGCGGCGCTGGTGGCCGAAGTGTGGCCGGAGGAGAAACGGACCAAAGCAGCGGGCCTGTTGCAATCGGCTTGGGCGGGAGGATTTTTCATAGCGGCCATCCTCAATTTGCTCCTGCGTGATTATGGCTGGCGGCCCATGTTCGTGGTCGGCATCGCGCCGGCGTTCGTCGCGCTCTTCGTCTTCTTATGGGTCAAGGAACCGGAACGCTGGGTCAAGGCACGCGCCGCAGAACTGCGAGCCGGCGGGACGCGTCCGCCAAAACTGGTGGAACTGTTTGCGCCGGGGCTGGCGCGCTCCACAATGGTCGGCTCTGGGCTGGCGTTTGTGGCTGTGTTCGGTTTGTGGGGCGCGACTAACTGGACGCCGACACTCATCCGCGCCTTGCCGGACTTGCATGGGTTGGGTGCATCCGAACTGACCGGCCACGTCAGCTACGCCATCATGTTGCTGAATGTCGGGGCGCTGGCGGGGTATCTCAGTTTCGGGCCACTGGCCGACCGCGTGGGCCGGCGATGGGTCTTTGCGCTGATGTGTGCGGGCAGCCTGGTGATGCTGCCGATCACGTTTCTGACACCGCGGACCTACGTCCACGTGCTGCTCCTTTTGCCGCTGCTGGGCTTTTTCAACAACGGCATTTTCAGCGGCTTCCCCATTTACCTGCCGGAACTGTATCCGACGCGGATTCGCGCGACCGGCGCCGGTTTTTGTTTCAATATCGGTCGGGTGCTGGCTTCCGCCGGCCCGTTTGTGACCGGCTGTCTGGTCACAGTGCTGGGCAGTTTTGGCCGTGCGGCCAGCGCAGTGGCCGCGATTTATATCGTCGGACTTCTGATCTTGCCGTTCGCGCCTGAAACCAAAGGCAAACCGCTTCCGCCTTGAGCGCCGGTGAAAAACAATCTTTTTGTTTGAATCGGCAGTGAGATACCTCAAGTTTATGGTTTCGTCCAAACCATGAAAACGATCATTGCATCGGCAATTTTATTTTCGTCTTTGATTTTGTCGCACGCCGAAGTTCAGGCGCCCATTCCGCTCTGGCCAGACGGCGCGCCCGGTGCCTTGGGCAAAACCACCAATGACATCCCGACCCTCACGCCGTATTTGCCCGACCTGACCAATACGACGGGCGCGGCGTTGGTAATTTGTCCGGGCGGCAGTTACATCCATCTCGCGCCGCATGAAGGAAACGATTACGCGCTCTGGCTGAACCAGCACGGCGTGACCTGTTTCGTGCTCAAATACCGGCTGGGTTCGAGCGGTTATCATTATCCGGCGATGTTCGAAGATGTGACGCGCGCGATGCGAATGGTCCGGGCGACGGCGGCGGATTGGAAAATTGACCCGAAGCGCGTCGGCATCATGGGTTCCTCGGCGGGCGGGCATCTGGCTGCGACGCTGATGACCCATTTCGATTCCGGCAATCCGAACTCGGACGACCCGATTGAGCGGCAAAGCTCGCGGCCGGACATCGGCATTTTGTGTTATCCGGTCATCACGATGGGCGAATACACCCACCAGGGTTCCAGGGAAAATTTGCTGGGCAAACTTCCGTCACGGAGACTGGTGAAACTGCTTTCCAACGAATTGCAGGTCAAAACGAACACGCCGCCATGTTTCCTTTGGACCACGTTCGAGGACAGGACTGTGCCGATGGAGAACACGCTGATGTTTGCCGAGGCGCTGCGAAAAAATCACGTGCCGTTCGATTTGCACATTTACCAGAAGGGCGCACATGGCATGGGGTTGAAGGACAAACTGCCCTTCGCGCATCCGCATCCGTGGGCCGGCGACTGTTTGTTCTGGCTGAAACAGCAAGGCTGGGTGAAGGAATAAAATTCACCGCAAAGGCCCAAAGCGTCGTAGGTGCGAAATATTTGTAGTTCCGGCAATCCATGAAACAAAGCTCCGTCAAGAACGAAATCGGAATATGCCGCTCCTGACGGAGCTTTTCAATTTTCCCAATATGAGCTACAAATATGTCGCGCCGACGGCGCTGTAAAATTATTCTCGACAAAAGGAGACGGCGCGAAATAGCGTCTGGTTGGTGGAAAAGATCAAGCTGGAAGTTTTGCGGAGAACGACAAATTAAAATCGGAATTGTTATGAATGAATTGCCGCCGCCAGTTTTAGGCGAATCGCCAACTACAAATCGTTTTGCCAGATTGGCGGCAACCTTCAGCGTTCTCGCTCCGTTGGTTGCGTTTTTCATCGTTCTCCTTTGCGTTTATGGTGGCGTTGGACTCACAGTAATTGCTGTTGTTGGATTACTTCCGATGCTGCTGATTATTTTAGGCCTCGTACTCGGTATTATATCGTTAGCCATAACCAAGCAACACGAACGCAAGGGTGTTTTTGGCAAAGCACTTATTGGAACCTGCCTCAATGGACTTTTGTTAGTTTTACTCGTTGCTGTTCCTCTGTTGTTGCCTTTCGTAACAGGGCATAAATTCCCCACGACACCACAAGGGCGACTCGATAAAGCAACGAATGAATTGGCTGCGGCGTCAACTGATGAAAACAGATTTTACGCATTGGATTCTGCGGCAAAAGAGAGTTTCAACGTTGGCAAGATTGACGATGCCAAGAATTACGCCACGGAATTGCTTGCGCTTGCCCCAAAATTTCAAGGTAATTGGAACTACGGCAACGCCATTCAAGATGGAAATCTTGTGCTCGGTCGCATTGCGGTGCGAGATGGGCGAATTGAAGAGGCAAAAAAGTATTTGCTCGAAGCTGGCAAAAGTCCGGGTTCTCCACAAATGAACAGTTTTGGTCCAAATGTGAGTCTGGCAAAAGACCTTCTTGAAAAAGGTGAGCGAGATACGGTGCTGCAATACTTTGAACTTTGTCGCAAGTTTTGGAAAATGGATTATGGAAAATTGAATCAGTGGAGCGACGAAGTAAAAGCCGGTAACATTCCTAACTTTGGCGCGAATCTGGTTTATTAAATTCCCACTTGCCATTCTCCACATTTTCTGTATTATTCATCCTGCCTGAACGCCGCGTGTGCGGACCTGTCCTCCGTAGCAGTACTGCGGAGGGTGGATGTTCATTAAGGCTGAGAAAAAGCAGTTAACATACAACCTAACCTTCAACCTCCGTTGCCGTTTGCAGCGCCGGTAGTTAGGCAATGGAGCTTCGGTTCCCGCCGTTCGGGTCCCCAGGTTCCCGCAGTCCAAATACAGTTATGCTCACAATGGAAGATGCCATGAAGCAAAGCACGATGCGCTTTGCGGCAGGCGAAATTGTCAAAGGCAAAATCATCGAACTCCGCCCCAAGGAAGTTTTGGTGGACATCGGCTATAAAAGTGAAGGCGTCATCTCCGGCATGGAGTTTGAGGACATCAAAACGCTGAAAGTCGGCGACGAGATTGATGTTTTGATTGAGAAGCTCGAAGACAAGGACGGCATGGTCGTCCTGTCGCATGAGAAGGCCGAGTTTAAGAAGAACTGGGACAAGATTCTCACAATTTGCAACGAGGGGGGCCGCATCACCGGCAAGGTCAAGTCAATGGTCAAAGGCGGCCTGGTCGTCAATGTCGGCGTCGAGGCGTTTCTGCCGGCGTCGCAAATTGATGTTGTCACGCCGCGGAACCTCGCGCAATTCGTCGGCAACACCTATGAGTTCAAGGTCGTCAAAATCAATCAGGAACGGCAGAACATCGTCCTGTCGCGCCGCGAACTGATCGAGCAGGAACGGAACGAGCGCCGCTCGCAGTTGCTCGCCGAAATGGTGCCGGGCGACATCCGCAAGGGCACGGTCAAGAACATCACCGATTTCGGCGCCTTCATTGATCTCAACGGCATTGACGGCCTGCTGCACATCACCGACATGAGCTGGGGCCGCATCGGGCATCCGTCCGAATTGCTCAAGATCGGCCAGGAAATTGACGTGGTGGTGCTCGACGTGAACAAAGAAAAGGAACGCGTCAGCCTCGGCCTCAAACAGAAGATGTCCAATCCATGGGACAGCATCGAAACGAAATATCCCGTCGGCGCGCGCGTCAAGGGCAAGATTGTCAACCTCGTGCCGTATGGCGCGTTTGTACAACTGGAACCGGGTGTCGAAGGACTGGTGCACGTCACCGAATTGTCGTGGACGAAGCGCGTCGCCAAACCCAGCGACATACTCAAGCAGGGCGAGGAAATTGAGGCCGTCGTGCTGGGCATCAACCGCGAGGAACAGAAGATTTCCCTAGGCATCCGCCAGCTCGAAAGCAATCCGTGGGACACCGCCGAGCAGAAATATCCCGCCGGCACGCACGTCAAGGGCAAGGTGCGCAACCTCACCAGCTACGGCGCGTTTGTCGAACTGGAAGAGGGCATTGACGGCATGATCCACGTGTCCGACATCTCGTGGACGCGCAAGATCAATCATCCGAGCGAGGTTCTGAAGAAGGGTGACGAAGTCGAGGCCATCGTGCTCGAAGTGGACCGTCCGAACCAGCGCATTGCGCTCGGCATGAAACAGCTCGCGCAGGATCCGTGGGAGAAGATTGACCAGCTCTACAAGGTCGGCGATCTCGTCACCGGCAACGTCACCAAGCTCGCGAGCTTTGGCGCCTTTGTCGGCTTGCAACACGACATTGACGGCCTGGTGCACATCTCGCAGATCAGCGAGGAACGCGTGGACAAAATCAAAAACGTCCTCAAGGTGGGGCAGGAAGTCACCGCCCGCGTCGTCAAAATCGACAAGGGCGAGCGCCGTATTGGCCTGTCCATCAAGGCCGCCAGCTACACCGACGAGCAACTCAAGGAAGAACAAAAACTCCTCGACGCGCTCAAACCCGGTGAAGACCTCGTGGCATTGCAACACGCCTTCGACGCCGCCGACGAAGCGAAGCAGGACGGGCCCAAACCGGAATAAACCTGCGGGATCTCAAATCGCCGGTTTCAAATCTGAAATTCACTCGGGCGGGCTGGAAACGGCCCGCCTGTTTTTATTCCCTCTCCCGTCGGACGGGAGAGGGTGGCGCGAAGCGACGGGTGAGGGAATTCATCATGCTTCCTTCAGTGACTTGTGCCGGTAGTGCAGAATTTTGAATTCCGGTGTGCCGCCGATTTCCCCGGCCAATTCAAACCGGTTTTCAAACGGCGGAAAGAACGCGTCGCCTTCCACTTCGCGCTGCACGACCGTCAGGTAAAGATCAGAGCAGCGCGGCAACGCCTGCGCATAAATCTCCGCGCCGCCGCAAATGAAAATATCATTGGGAAACTCGTCGGGATTCAATCGGTTCAACGAGTTGAAAATCAAAATCTCTGTCTCCTGTTTTTCCCCCAGCTTCGTGAAATGAAACTGGTAGGCGCGCTTGAGGTAACGCCCGCCGCGCCACTCGTGATACTGCCCAAAAATCTCCGGGTGACCCTTGATAAGCCGCTGCGGATGCCGCGTGAGCACCATGTTTTTGCGGTTGGACAGCGCATGGCCAAGCCCTTCAAACGTCTTGCGTCCCATCACAACGATGTTGCCCATCGTCATTTTTTTGAACCACTTGAAATCATCCGGCAGGTGCCATGGGATTTTGCCGCCTGCGCCAATCACGCGGTTCAGCGACATCGCGGCAATGGCTTTGAAGTGTTTCACGGCTTTTGCTGCTCAGTTGCGGTCGCGTTGGTTTGTTGATTCTCTTCGGCAATTGCGCGCCGATCATGCGCCCGCTGTTCTTTAATACGGATGCCAGCCCAACATTCCAAAACAACCAAGAGCAACGACACTCCCAAGGCAATTGCTCCAAATACACGGTAGCGACGTGGACCAAAAATCAGGGGAACTAGGGTAATGCACGCAAGCCCGATATAAAGCGGAAGATCAGCTGGCGGAACAGAAAGGGGGCTAATACCAAAAATTGTCAGCACAAAGCCAATCACCCAGATGGCGGATGCGATTCTGACGACAGAGAGTTTCATGTTGGAGTTCAAGCTTCAGCTTGTTCCGTGTTTATCTCTTTTCGCTTCACCAGAGCAAGCTAAAGCTTGAACTCCAACTACACCGCAATTGGCGCCTTGATGGCCGGATGCGGGTCATAGCCGACCAGTTCAAAATCCTCGAACTTGAAGTCATCAATCTTTTTTACAGCCGGGTTCAATTTCATCCGCGGCAGTGGACGCGGTTCACGTGAGAGTTGCAGCTTCGCCTGTTCGACGTGGTTCGCATAAAGGTGCAAATCGCCGAACGTGTGGACAAATTCGCCCGGCTTCAACCCGCAGACCTGCGCAACCATCAGCGTGAGCAGGGCGTAGCTGGCGATGTTGAACGGCACGCCAAGAAAAATATCCGCGCTGCGCTGGTAAAGCTGGCAGCTCAACTCCCCGTCGCTCACGTAAAACTGAAACAAGCAATGGCACGGCGGCAACGCCATGCTGTCAATGTCCGCGACATTCCAGGCGCTGACGATGAGCCGCCGGCTGTCGGGATTTTTTTTGATCTGGCGGATGACTTGTTCGATTTGGTCAATGCCGTTTTGTCTTCCTCGCACCCGCGGGCCTGACGGCGTGACGCTGGCGCCGTCGTTTAATTCGCTCAAGTCGAAAAGCGGCGGCTGGGCGGCAAACGGGTCCCGGCGCGGACGCGGGGTGTTTTTCGACCAATGCCGCCATTGCTTTCCATAAACCGGTCCCAGATTTCCCTGTTCATCCGCCCACTCATCCCAAATGGTCACCTTGTTCTCCTGCAAGTAGCGGACGTTTGTGTCTCCGCGAAGAAACCACAGTAATTCATAGATGATGGAGCGCAGATGCAGCTTTTTCGTTGTGAGAACGGGAAAAGTTTTTCGCAAATCAAACCTTGCCTGCGCGCCAAACACGGAAAACGTACCCGTGCCGGTGCGGTCGGCCTTGAACTTTCCGTGTTCGAGGACGTGCCGCAGCAAATCGAGGTATTGAATCATCGCGGGAAAAATTTAACCACGAAACGCCCGCCGGAAAAAGAAATTTAGCCGGGCGAAACGCTTACAGCTGATCTGGCGGGGCGGCTGCCAATTGTGGGAACAGCCACTTCGAATGAAAATATCCATTGTCGCCGTGTGGCAATAAAGTAACCTGTCCACAAGATTCCATGAAGTATTTCAATAGCGCTTCGGCAGCGGCCCTCGTTTTCATGTTAACGGGTTGCGAAACCGTTTGGGCGGAACCAACCAACAACACCCCAAATTATGAGCAACCAACCCGATGCCGCCTGGCAAGAATTGCAGCAGGTCAGCCAGTTGCCACCTCCGCCGACCGGCCAAGAGACGGAAAAATTTGCACAGCAAGAAGCGGTACTAGCGGTGGCGGCGGCGGACAAGGCCAAAGATTTCTACACGCGCTTTCCTGACAGCACGAACGCCATCGCAGCCAAGAGACTGCAATGTAAAATGTTGGAGACCGCGTTTTTTGATGGTTATGACAAAAATGTATTTTCCAATTGGGCAGCCGCCCAGCAAACATTGCTGGCCGATCCGGAATTGACCTACACAGACAAATTCCAATTGCGTGTGGCAATAGTTCAACGAAAAGTATTCGACCGCTGGCTGGACGAGAATACCCGTGAAATTGAGCGTGAAAAAGATATTCGTGAGTTGATCAAGGACTACCCCAAGCAAGACAGGCCATATAATATGTTGCTTAGCCTTGCCGCCAATTCTCCCGACGCGAAGGCGCGCTCGATTGCGAACGAAACTTTGACATTTCCTGTTTCAGATGAAATCAAAACCAGGGCCGAAGGCATTCTTCGGCGGCTGGATGCGGCAGGAAAGCCGCTTGACATCAAATTCACGGCGCTGGACGGCAGGCAAGTGGATTTGAGTCAGATGAAAGGCAAAGTCGCGCTGGTGGATTTTTGGGCGACTTGGTGCGGACCGTGTGTAGGCGAAATTCCTCATGTAAAGGAAGCCTATGAACAATTTCATTCAAAAGGGTTTGAAGTTGTCGGCATCAGTTTTGATTCGGATCAACAAGCGCTCCAGCGTTTTGTTGAACGCGAAAAATTACCTTGGCCGCAGTATTTCGACGGCCAAGCCTGGAAGAACAAATTTGGCATACAATATGGCATTGCCGCCATTCCAGCCATGTGGCTGGTGGACAAAAAGGGGAATTTGCGGGAGACAAATGCCCGCGATGACCTCAAGGGCAAAGTCGAGAAACTTTTAATGGAATAGACTGCCCGATTGTAACAGGCTGCAGGAACTGACTTTATTTTTGCCATCCCATTTCTGTCCAGCGCTCTTTGCTCCGCAATATTCAGCGCCGAAGGCGCGGCATCGTTGTAGTTCATCGGCCAAAAATAAAAGAGCTCCGTCAGGAGCGGCATATTCCGATGTCGCTCCTGACGGAGCTTGAAAATTTGGTGGAATATTTTTCTACAAATATATCGCGCCTACGGCGCTACGGAATTTCGGCGCCGATTGCACGGATTAACACGGATTGAATCGGTGAAAATCGGTGAAATCCGTGTCATTGAATTTTTGGCCGTTTGCTGCAAAACTGTGTTTGTCATGCGAATCCTCGCCCTCGATTACGGAACCAGGCGCATCGGCGTCGCTGTGAGCGATGAAACCAAATCCATCGCCCAACCGTTGGAATACATCCCCGCCGAGCCATTCGCAAATTTTCTGGCGCGGCTGAAAAAATTGCTTGTCGCCAAGGAAATTGACCTCGTCCTCATCGGCCTGCCGCGCAACATGGACGGTAGTTACGGTCCGGCGGCACAAAAGGTGGAGACGTTCGTCGCCGTTTTGAAAACGGCCATCACCGTGCCCATAAAAACCTGGGACGAAAGGCTGACATCGGCTCAGGCAAACCGGATTTTGATTCAGGCCAACGTCAGTCGCAACAAGCGTAAAGAAAAAGTGGACAAAATGGCCGCGGCCATACTGCTGCAGAGTTATCTGGACGTGACAGGTGACAAGTGGCACGTAACATGATGAATTTTGTGTCACCTGTCACCGGTTACATGTCACTTAAAATCAAACTGACTATCGCCTACGACGGCACGGCATACGAAGGCTGGCAGGTGCAGAAAACCGGCACCGGCGTGCAGGAAATCGTCGAGAAAGCGATGGCCAAGTTGTTTCCCAGCGGACCGCGTCTCCACAGCGCCAGCCGCACGGATACCGGCGTTCATGCGCTCGGCATGGTCGCACATTTTGAAATTCCCCGCGCCGAATCCAAAATGTCCACGCACAAGCTCGCGCTGGCGCTCAATGCCTGGCTGCCGGAAGACATCCGGGTGCTTTCAGCCTCGCGCGCACCGGAAAAATTCCACGCCCGTTTCGACGCTGCAGGCAAACAGTATCGTTATTTCGTCTGGAACCACGCGGCGATGAATCCGTTGCTTCGGCACAGCGCCTGGCAGGTAACGCGCCCACTCGACTTGAAGGCCATGCGCGCCGCCGCGCCGCTGTTTGTCGGGCGGCACGATTTCAAATCGTTTGCCGCCAGCCGGAACTACGAAATGAACTCCACCGTGCGCCAGCTCACCCGTTGCGACATCAAACAGTCCGGCAAATTGCTGACGTTTATCATCGAAGGCGACGGGTTTCTCTACAAGATGTGCCGTGGCATCGTTGGAACGATTGTGCAAGTTGGCCTTGGAAAATTTCCGCCGGACGAGATTAAGCGAATGCTGGCCAAAAAAGATCGCCGCATGGCCGGCATGACCGCCCCGGCGCAAGGACTGGTTTTGTGGAAGGTGTTTTACAAACAGTCAGCAGTTCGTAGTCAGTAGTCAGCAGGACCAATCGCCCTGCACTGCTGCCGACTACTAGCTACTGACCACTGACTAATATGCACATTGTTTTGGTTGAGCCGGAAATTCCGCCGAACACAGGCAACGTAGCGCGGGTGTGCGCGGCCACGAGGACGGGGTTGCACCTCATCGAGCCGTTGGGCTTCAAGCTCGGCGACGCGCAACTCAAGCGCGCAGGCATGGATTACTGGCAGCACGTCGAATGGCACCGGTGGCCGAGCTGGAAAGAGTTTGAGGAAAAGCTCCCGGCGAACGCGCAACTCTGGTTTATCGAATCCGGCGGACCGAAAATATACAGCAACACGAAATTTTCAGTGGACGATTATCTGGTTTTCGGACGCGAAACCGCTGGCTTGCCGAAGCAGTTGTTGATGCAACACCGCGGGCGCTGGCTGCGGATTCCGATGTTCAACGAAAAATCGCGTTCACTGAACCTGTCGAACTGCGTGGCATTGGTTTTGTTCGAGGCCTTGCGACAGCAGGGGTTCAAGAACGAAGTCCGAAGCTAAAATGTTCGCCGTTGTCAAAGTGGTGCCGCGTGCGATAATTACCGGGGTTGGGCGCTTGGCGCAGTGGTTAGCGTGTCTCATTTACACAAAGGCTTGAGTTTTCTGGACTCATTGACCTCCATCAGGACTCACTTGGACAGACGAGCTGGTCCTGCTGTTTTCTTTACCTGCCGGGATGGACCCCAAAGCCCCAATTGCTTTCACCGGGAAGTGGCGAATTGGGGGTGACGTTTCTCTGATCAAGCAGCCAAAACAAGACGGTTATTTTTGCACATAATAATGCCTGCCCATTTGCGTAAAGGACACACTCCCGTACCCCTTTAATTGGACCGAAACATGCTCAATTTGCCCTTAAAAATGCAATTTATGGGGAATTCTTTGGGTAGCAAAGTAATGCTCCCTTTGCGGGCAGAGCAAATTTAGATGAAAACAAGGTTTCCAAATCAAAAAGTCGTTCAATTCCCGCCGCGAGGCCGGGCGGGAATGACGCTGGTTGAGGTGGTTATCGCTTTGGCCATCACAGGGCTGACCGTGGGGGGAATCGTCGCAGGATATATCTATTGCACGACGGCCGCGGTAAAGGCCGAACTGGTTCAGGCGGCGAGCGCCAGGGCGATGGAACGCATCGAGGAGACACGAAGTGCCCAATGGGATACATCCGTCTGGCCGATCGTGGACCAGTTGGTGGCCACGAATTTTCCAAACGAGGTTGTCTCATTGGACGTGCCTGGGTCGGATACGGGGGGCACGTCTGCCACCATTGAGACGACCATTTCCCAGATTTCACTCAGCCCGCCGATCATGGATATCCGAGTGGATTGCATCTGGCAATTCCGGGGAGCCCAGTGGATCACCAACACCATTGAAACCATCCGCGCTCCTGACGAATGAAGCTGCATCTTCCATCTTCAGATTCAGTTTGCGCCGACCGGCCAATGCCGGACAAAGGCTTCACCTTGCCGGAAATCCTCATTGCGACAGCGGTGTTTCTACTGATGCTCGCAGGCATCTTCGCCGCGAATTTGTTTGGCTTGAGGATGTTTCAAATCAATGAAACCAAGCTCAACGCCATCACGTGGTCCCGCCAAACGGTCGAACAAATAACAACCGAAATCCACTCCTGCAACAGCGTGTCGGTCGGCAATATTACACGAATGGTGTTTTCGAAGGGCTGCTGAATGGGGAGACGCAGCAGGGCAGCGCTCTGCTCGTTTATCCGACCACGAATATCAATACCTTCACCATCTATTTTGTCGATCCGTCAGACGAGACGTTCAGGCAAACCGTGGCCACACCAAGCGGCACCAACACCGTCATCCTGGCCGATTCAGTTACCAACAGCATGGCATTTAGCGCGCAAGACTTCTCGGAAAATGTATTGACCAACAATCTGAATAACCGGGTGATTCACCTCACTCTTGAGTTCTATCAACCGGCGCTTTTCATGGTGGACGCGGATCATTACCAAATGGAAACCTCCGTGACACGACGTGCTTTGCAATGAACATGAAGACCACCTTTGCAACTCAAAAGTCAAATCAGACCGGCAGCGCCCTGATGCTGACGATGATCCTGAGCGCCCTCGCCCTCGCCCTGCTGGCGGCGGCGATGTCATGGTCGGCCAACAGCACCCGATTGACGTACCGTTCCATCCAATATAACCAGTCGGTCGCGGCGGCGGAAGCGGCCACGGAAAAGGTGGTGAGCCACATCAACCAGGACTTTTTGTCTGGTGGCGAAAGTTTGGTCAGCAACAACCTGAGTTTCTATCGCCAGAACACGGTGCCCACCCCGTCGGATGACCCGTACTGGAGCACGTGGCAATTTGATGACGGGAACGGGGATATTGGCCAAACTTACGTGCAGCGCTTGCCGGGAACCAGCTACATCGTGGGGGACTCGGTTTACACGGGCTTGAATGGATATGCTTCGACATACACGATTGTGTCACACGCGCAGGATCTGGCCAGTCCGCAGAGCGTCAGCGGGGGGGTACTTCAGCAATTGCAACTGGCCAGCATCCCCATTTTCCAATTTGCCATGTATTCCTCGGGTGAAATGGAAATCAGTTGCGGCCAGCCTTTCAAAATCACCGGTCCGGTGCATTCCAACGGGGAACTCTACGTAGAACCGGACAATGCTCTGACGTTTGAATCCAGTGTCACCGCCGTGATAAGTGTCCTGTTTCAACGTGACCCGCTCGATACCCGCCCTCCGCCTGCTGGCACCGTGGTTTATGCGCAAACCAATCAACCGGTTTTTCCCGTTTCGTCCCTGACACTGCCCATTGGAACCACCAACACGCCGCAAGCCATCCGGGAAATCATCGAGCCGCCGCCCACCGGCGAAAACCCCAACTTACCCATCGGCCAGTTGCGGTATTACAATCAGTGTGACATGGTGCTGGTTGCCGCGAATACCGGAATCAGCGCCAGCAGCGGCTATTTCAATAACTTCGCAACCGCCATCCCGACCAATGAGTTGATGACGTTTGTCTTGACCACAAACAGTTTTAAAGACTGGCGCGAGGGCAAAACCGTCCAGCCCATTGATATCAATATCGGGAAACTTGCAGCCTGGAGCCAGACCAATACCAGTCTGCGTTACTCTGCCGTTGGGTCGAATCTGATTTTGAGTTCTGTTTACGTATTGGACAACCGCACGTTGACGGGTAACAACCTGAACGCAGTTCGGGTGTTCAACGGAACCAATTTACCGCCAAACGGACTTACCGTCGCCACCGGGCGTCCACTCTACATTTGGGGCGATTACAACCAACTGAACGCTGCGAATCTCGGAACCACCAACACCGCCACCACCCGGCCGGCTTCACTGGTGGCCGATGCCATCACGATTCTGTCCGACAAGTGGTCGGACGCGAACAGCACAAGCGCGGTGGGTTCGCGCGTTGCTTCATCCACCACCGTCAACGCCGCCATTCTGACCGGCGCCGTTGATACTACGTTGGGCCAGTACAGCGGTGGCATGGAAAACTTTCCACGTTTTCTTGAAACTTGGGGATCATCCAACACGAACACTTACAATGGTTCGATGATCAAGATGTTCCCGAGCCTCTATGCCACCAACTATTGGAACAACAATAATAACATTTATAGCCCGCCCACACGCAACTGGGCCTATGACGCCAATTTCAATAACCCGTTTAAGCTTCCGCCGAAGACGCCGAGTTTGCTGCAGGTGATTCGTGGCCAGTGGGCGACCGTCCCTCCGGGCCAAAATACGGCACCGTAGTTCCGTGTCCGGCGGAAAGGCCGCCGGTCCAGCTGAATTTCATGCATGATCGGAAAAATGGGACCAAAATCGGCATTCGACGGATTGGCGGCAGGCTTGCGGTCGCAAGCAGCTGCCAGGCTGATTCCATTTGGGCTGATAAACCAGTTCAAAATGGGAGCGAGAGATTTTGTCCAACGAATGATTCCCGGTGTGGCGCGGGCGTCGTGGATTAAACCGTCCCTGATTTTCCTCACGGCGGGACTTTGGTGCCTGCCAATGCGCGGAGCCGCGGATACGAATACCTGCGAATTCGAGACACCACCACCGGAGCCGGGGTCCATTCAATGGGAAACAGACCATAAAATCGCCAAGGAACGCCAGGAGCGCTATCGGGAACGCGTGTCCATCCCCGATGCCGTTGGCACAAATATTCCGAGGTCCGCCGCCGCAAATTTGATCAACGGTCCCAAAATGGTGGCCGCCCCGTCGCCACCTCCACGCGTCTCATCCGGAATCATCTTGCAGGCGGTTTTTTTCGCCGCCGCGTTCGTTTTTACCGGGGTTCTGATTGTCCGAAGATTTGCCCCTCGGATCCTCGTTGACATCAACCAGCGGTTCGATCCGTGGGCACTTTCCCCTGCCGCCGGGAAGGATCTTTCGGCAAAAGTTCGCGCGGAGGAGGAAGCCTTTGGCGAGTTCCTCAAGGTGTTCCAAGTCGGTCCGACCGCATCACTACCCATCAGCTTGCCGGAGCAGGACAATCCGCTCAACGAATTTTATGCACGGATGAGCAAGCACCTCGGCACGCTGCGGAAACTCCTTCAGGACATCGGTCACGAGCCGGGCACTCCGGCCCGGCAAAGCATGCTGAAGTATCTGTATTTCGAGATGGGTGTGCTGAAAGGCGAGGCGAGTTTTCCGGAGGTGCTGCCGGTGTGGCAGGTGGCTTCCGCCCTCGAGGGACTGCTCAAACAACTCACCGGAAAAATAAAAAACGTCACGCCTTCCACTCTGCGAACCGTCGCTGGCGGCCTGGATTTGCTGGGCGACTTGTGCGTGCCGGGATTGCAACCCGATCTCCTGACGGAATGTCCCTTCCGGCTTTTGGTCGTGGACGACGACATGATAAGCCGCCAGGCCCTGGCCCACTCGCTGCGAAAGGCTTTCAGCCAACCGGACCTCGCCGTGGATGGCGAAACGGCCTTGGCCCAGGCCAGCCAGCAGGCCTATGACGTCATCTTCCTCGACGTTCAGATGCCGGGCATGGACGGCTTTGAGCTTTGCACAAAAATTCGCGACACCGCTCTCAACCGCGCCACTCCGGTCGTCTTTGTCACCCACCAGGGCGACTTCGACGCGCGCTGCAAGTCAACCCTCAGCGGCGGCAACGAACTCATGGGGAAACCGTTTCTCACCTTTGAAGTCACCGTCAAGGCGCTCACGCTCGCGCTGCAAGGTCGGCTCCAAGGGCGCGCCCGGAAGCCTCTCCCGAAATCCGACCCGGCCCGGGACCCGGCGGATGCGTTGGTGACAGTCGTGGACGGTCCGTGTCCCGTTGTCCGATCAACCGACGCCGTGCAACCGCCGCATTCAACGCCTCCACCGCCGGAGACGGACGAGATCATCAATGCCTTCCTGATCCGCGCGTCAAAACACCTTGGCCCGTTGTGGGAACTTTGTCAGACAATTCTTCAGATCTCGAATAAGGAGACGCGGCAGACCCTGCTGGCGGATGGCTTCCTTCGCATCAATTCATTGATTGCCAAGTCTGGCCCCGAAGTGGTGCACCCGGCTTATCAAATGAGTGCCGCGCTGGAAGGACTGTTCAGAAAAATGCTGCAGAATTCCAAGCATACTACTCCGTCCGCGCTGGCCACCGTGGCCACCGCGGTGGATTTGCTCCATGACTTGTGCGTGCCGGGACTGAAAGCCGACCTGGCCATCCATCCGCCGATTCACATGCTGGTGGTGGATGATGATCTCGTGGCGCGCCGGGCTCTCGTCAGCGCCCTGCAAACTGCTTTTAAAAAGCCGAAAAGCGCGGAGAACGGGGAAGCGGCGCTCGCCCTGGCGCTGGAAAAACCGTTCGACGTGATATTTCTGGACGTGGTCATGCCCGGCATGGACGGATTCGAGGTCTGCGCAAGAATTCGCGATACTGTTCCCAATCACGCCACGCCCGTGGTGTTTGTGACCGGCCATGACGACTTCGACGCGCGCGCCCAAATGGGTCGCACCGGGGGCAACGACCTGATGGGCAAACCGTTCCTTACCTCGGAGATCACCGTCAAAGCGCTTACGTTCGCCCTGCGCGGTCGTCTCCAACGACTTAAAACGCAGCCGTGCTCGTGAACGCGCCGCTGGCGACAGCCCGAGTGTTTATTTTAAGCAGCGGGGTCTTCAAGCAACTGCATTTGAGGCAAAGATTGCTGGATTGCTTCTTAATTTGCGCTGCCAGACACTTGTTGTAATGGCTTGGCTTTCGTACTGTGTTTGCGGTCGGGCGCTTGGCGCAGTGGCTAGCGCGTCTCGTTTACACAAAGATTTGCTCATCCTGGAACCATGTGCCCCTCGCGCGGAACCAAGTGGAACGATGGGCTGATTCTGCTGTTTTCCTGTCTTCGGCAAGTGGAACCAAATGGAACCATATACCCCCCAGTTTTTTTCACCGGGGGTGACAATCGGGGATGACGATTTTCTCCCATTTGAGAGTCAAAACAACGTACCCGACGGAGCACGTCTGGTTTCCCGTGTCGGATACGTTGCTTCGAGCGTTTCAGGGATTGAACAGCCGGAAAAACAAATTCCCTGCGGGCGACGTGACAGTCAGAAAATTGGTGCCATTGGAGGCCGTCACGCCGCCGCTGGCCGTCCAACCCACAGGCGTGGCCAGATTGCTGTTCTGCTGCAAATTCCAGCCGGACACGTTTTGCCAAAACACCGTCACCGTGTTGCCCGAGCCGGTGATGTACAGCGTCGGCGCGCCGGGTGTTTGCACCGACGGAGATCAGCGCCCAGAACCCGCTCGTGAGCGAGATAATTTCCACCGGTCATCGGCCCGCCGGCATCGTGCTGGCCGATGGTGCCGCTTACTTGATAAGTGCCGCCAGTGCTCGTGCCGCCGCCGCCGGAGACTTTATACCAGTCAATCGTGTAGGACTGCGCGTAGCTGATCGTTGGAATCAGCAGGCTCATAAGGCAAAATAACTTTTTTCATGGAATTTACTTCACTTTTTCAGCGAGCGATTTTACCGCCGCTTCCAGTTCATTCAAACGTTCGGCCAGCGAATCGTTCTGTAGCTTGAGAGTTTGAATCTCGGCGTCCTTTTCTTTCAGCTTCTGATTCAACCCCTGAATGGCCGCCAGCGCCACGCCGCCTTCGTCCACCACGGAAATGTGTTTGTCGTCCGTGCCCAGTTGGAAGGCCGCGTGGAAATCCTGCGCCATCGGGCCGATGTGCTGCATGTCCTTGCTGTCAGTCTTGTAATTCCATTCCGTCACCGGCAGCGACGCCACCTTGGCCAGCACTTCACGCGCGTTGACGGCAGTGAAATTCTCCTTGGCATTGCGGTCACTGGTCAAAGCGACGCCATTGGCATAGACCGTGCCCGCCAGATAAGTCGCCGTCTGCAATGTGCCGATGCGGATGATGTTGCTGTCGGTATAAAGGCCGTAGTTGCCGATATCAATGTTGGAACTGCCGGTGATGATGCTATCGCCAGCCTGATAACCTAGCGCGATGTTGTAGGAGCCGCTCGTGTTGAACTCAAGGGCGCGATAGCCATTGGCCGTGTTGTAGGAGCCGCTGGTCGTCGCATTACCTGACTGACCGACAAAGAAGTTGCCAGCGCCGCCGTTGGTATTGCCGATGGCGGTCAATTGCGAGGCATTGAGATTGGTCAACCCGCCGCCATTGCCGTTGATGACACCCGCGATGAACGTCTGACTCTGGCCATCGCCGATGCGGATGATGTTGATGTCGGTAGAAAAGCCCTGGTTGCCGATGTCAATGTTGGAATTGCCGGTGGTGATGTTAAAGCCCGCAAAATAACCCAGTGCGATGTTATTGGAGCCGCTCGTGTTGCCGAAAAGGGCACCGTTGCCATCGGCGGTGTTGAAAGAGCCGTTCGAGTTGTTCCAAAGCGCCTCAACGCCATTGGCCGTGTTCCAGGAGCCGTTCGTGTTGAAGTACAAGCGTCCATAGCCATTGGCCGTGTTGGCAGAGCCGCTCGTGTTAAAGAGAAGCGCCATAGAGCCAGTTGGCCGTGTTGACCGAGCCGCGTCGTGTTGGAATTAAGCGCACCGACGCCACTAGCCCGTGTTGCCGGAGCCGCTGTTTGTCGAATTGCCCGATCCGGACCGATAAAGAAGTTGCCACCGCTAACCATTGGCGTTGCCGATACTGGTCAATTGCGAGGCATTAAGATTGGTCAACCCGCTGCCGTTGCCACTGAAGGTTCCCGCTCAGGGTCACGCCGGTCTTCGTTATTGGTCAGGACGGCAGCTGGCGGCCAGTCTGCGCCTGGGGAATAGCCCCGCTAGTCAGTTGCGAAGCGTTGAGATTGGTCAACCCGCTGCCGTTGCCGTTGATGACGCCCGCGATGAACGTCTGGCTCTGCCCGCTGCCGATGCGGATGATGTTGTTATCGCCGGTGAACCCCGGATTGCCGATGTCAATGTTGCTGCTTTCGCTTCCGATGAAGTTGTAACCGGCCTGATAGCCCAGTGCGATGTTGTTAGGCGCCGTTATGTGTTGTCGTAAAGCGTGCCCGAACCGCTGGCCGTGTTGTAGGAGCCGGTAATGTTAGCGAGCAAGCGCCCAAGTGCCATTGGCCGTGTTTTGGGAGCCGGTGGTGTTAGAGAGAAGCGCATTATTGCCACTGGCCGTGTTCAAGGAGCCGCTCGTGTTGTAATAAAGCGCCTCATAGCCGTTGGCCGTGTTGTTGTTGCCGCTCGTGTTGTAGTTAAGCGCATTATCGCCACCGGCTGTGTTGAACCAGCCGTTCGTGTTGTTGTAAAGCGCACCAAAGCCGTCGGCTGTGTTGTACCAGCCGCTCTTGTTGGAGCCAAGCGCCGCCGCGCCATTAGCCGTGTTGTCGGAGCCGCTCGTGTTGTTGTAAAGCGCAGCAAAGCCGTTGGCCGTGTTGTAAACGCCGTTCGTATTGTAGTAAAGCGCGCCCGAACCGCTGGCCGTGTTGTAGGAGCCAGTAGTGTTAGCGAGAAGCGCCCAAGTGCCATTGGCCGTGTTTTGGGAGCCGGTGGTGTTAGAGAGAAGCGCATTATTGCCACTGGCCGTGTTCAAGGAGCCGCTCGTGTTGTTGTAAAGCGCCTCATAGCCGTTGGCCGTGTTGTTGTTGCCGCTCGTGTTGGAGTAAAGCGCATTATCGCCGTCGGCCGTGTTGAACCAGCCGTTCGTGTTGGAGTAAAGCGCGCCCGAACCGCTCGCCGTGTTGTAGGTGCCGGTAGTGTTAGCGAGAAGCGCCGCCGTGCCGTTGGCCGTGTTGTCGGAGCCGCTCGTGTTGTGGGCAAGCGCCGCCGTGCCGTTGGCCGTATTGTCCACACCGCTCATGTTGTCGGAAAGCGCAGCAAAACCATTGGCCGTGTTGAACCAGCCGCTCGTGTTGAAGAGAAGCGCATAAGCACCGATGGCCGTGTTGTCGTAACCGCTGGTCGTCGAATTGCCCGAAGGGCCGACAAAGAAGTTCCCGCCAAACACACTGTTGGAATTGCCGAGGCTGGTCAGTTGAGCGGCCGATAATGTCCCGCTCAAACCGCTGGCGCTTTCCGCATAAATCGCATACGGCGTGGGCGTCAATTGCTGGCGCGGGGCCAGTGTGGTGAACGCGTTGACACCGTTGGTCGCCACCGCAATTTCCAGCCAGTTGGTCGCGCCCGTGAAAGCGCCGGGACCAAAATCAATCAGCTCCGTGAACAGGCCGTTGGTGATACCGACGCCGTTGTTGGTCACCGGCCCGGCGATGGCGACACCGCTGATGTTGGTGCTGAACAGCGTGAAGGTCAGGTTGTAGGTGCCGCTGGCCGGACTGCCGTTGTTCTGAAGCTGGCCTTCATAGGTGAAGGCCGTGCCTTGGGCGCTCGCCGAGAGCGCCACCGCCGTGAATAATGAGGTAAGCAACAATTTGTGTGATTGCATAGTCGTCCTGTGAGGTTGCAGATTTCCCTTTAGCTTTCTAACGCTCCAAACGGCAAGCTCAAGAAGCCAGAAGCGCCACCCATTTGAAATGGTGGGTCGCATCGAACGGGTTTGTGGATTATGTCAAGCGCGAGCACATTACAAGCAAGACTGTTTGTCAATAAAATTAATTAAACAATATTACAATAAGTTTATTTACTAATAGTATAAATGAGCAGGTCGGGAACAGGTCTCTTGGTTCGACAGGTCAGGTCTGACGCAATCTGGTCGCCCCTCGCCAGACACTTGTTGTTGTTACTCGGCTTTGCTAGCTTATTTGCGGTCGGGCGCTTGGCGCAGTGGCTAGCGCGTCTCGTTTACACCGAGTAGGTCGGGGGTTCGAATCCCTCAGCGCCCACCAGTCTTCGCTCGGAGCATAGTGGAGAGCGAAGACTGTCGCGCCGAAGCTTTCATCAGGAAAGCGAAGGCGGACAAATTTGGCTGCAATGCTCCGAGCTACGACTTGGCAAACCAGCCTTTCGAAGCAAAAAGCGGAGGCGGGCCAGGACTTACTCCCGTCAATTACCGCTCAAAGCTACGGCTCGGCAAGCCAGCTCACTTTACCTCAACCAAAGTCCCGTCACGACGAAGTTTCATTCGTCGTCCGCGCCATTCGACAGTGTTGCCTGCGAATGCGCCGAGCCAGATCGCCACTTGCAGCAAATCCTTCACCGGCACAAGCCAAGGCGGTGAAATCGGCCGGCGATCCGGCGTAAACCGGCGCTGTAGATTTTGGCCGAGGCAAATTCGGATCAATAAACAGGTGGCGGCGGCAAGCGGGGGGCAGAGCGTCTCCACTGAAATGAGTGAAACCACCAGCCACAACAGTGGCCAAAACGTGGCGTTGGACAGGATGCTGAAAAAGTAGGGCAGGGGCTGGCAGACGCGGATGGTGCGCGCCCAGCGGAGTTGATGTTTCCAGACTTCGCTCCAATTCATCGGCTCGTTCCAACATTCCACAACGACCGGGCAAAGGACGATGCGATGGCCGTTTTGGGCAATGCGGTGGCCGAGTTGATAATCATCCGCCAGACAGCCGGCCAGCGCGCTGAACCCGCCGGTTTCTTCGAGCAATTGGCGTCGCGTGAGCATGACCGCGCCGAGTCCGAAGTCGAGCGGCTTCAGGCTGGCGGCCTGCAAAACCTGGCTCCAGAAATCAGCGTTGATGGCGACGGCTTCCCACTGCATGGCGGTCGTGGCCGGATTGGCCAGGCGGTAAAAACAGTTGACCAGGCCGGTTTTCGGATCGCGTAGCGGCGCGACGATGTTGGCGAGAAAATCCGGCGGCACGCGCACGTCGGCGTCACTGACCAGAATCAAATCGTGTTTCGCGAGTTTTTCAAGCTGAACGAGCTTGGCGACTTTGGCGTTCGCGCCGGACAGCCTGTCACAAACAACGAGTTGCGCGTCGTGGCCTGGATTTTGTGCGATGAGTTCACGGACGATTTTGCAAACCGGGTCGTTTGGGTCGGCGATACCGAAGAGGGTTTGCGTGCGGCCGGTGTAATTTTGGTTGAACCAGCTTTGAAGGGATTCGAGGGTGGTTTCGTCGCAGCCCTTAAGCGGTTTGAGCAGGGTGATGGCGGGCGAAAAGGAAAAGTCGGCGATGCGCCGGTGCAGGGGGAATCGCCGCGCGGCGAACCATTGCCAGAGCGCGAGTGCAAGGCTCAACAACGCAAGGGCGGCAAGAATTGCGTTGGCGAAATTCACCGGGGAGAGGACAACAAAAATCAGGCGGTGGCGCCAGATGTTTTGGCTTCGGGATGCTCGTCGAGCACGAGCACGCCGTGCGGCGGGAGTTCGTAGTTGCCGGAGAAGGTGTTGCCGGTGAGGTAGTCGTGCATCGGCTTGTAAAACTGGATGCGGACGGGAGAATTCTGATGATTGAGCAGGAAATAAACTCGCGTGCCTTCCTTTTCGCGCATGCTGACTTCGATGTTTTCGGGGACTTTGAGCAAGGGTTGCAGCCCGCACATCTGGCGCAGCCAGACGACGAAGTCGTGGTAGAAATGCTGGTGACTCATCGTGCCGATGTAAATCGCTTTGCCGAGGCCGAAGTTGTTCATGGTGATGGCCGGGCGCCCGGCGTAAAAATCCTTCGCGTAAGTCGCCAGAATCTGGCAGCCCTTCGGCTCGATGATATCGCACCAGAGCCGCGCGGGATGCAGATGACTCGTCTGGAACGCGCCCTTGAAGGTGAGATGATTTTCCTCGCCGGGCGGAATGGGATCAAACTCCAACACTTCCATCCCGAACAAGTCGGTCATGTCGCCGGGATAGCCAGTGTCGGGCGCGATACTGTATTGGTCCACCAGGCCGGTGTTGAACGTGCTGACGAGCGTGCCGCCGTTCTGGACGTAAAGTTTGAGGCGGTCGGCCTCGCCGGCGGACAACAAATGCAGCGATGGGGCGATGACCAGTTTGTATTGTGACAGATCCTCCGTCGGGCGCGCGAAATCCACAGGAATGTTCCGGTCGTGCAACGCGTTGTAAATGAGCTGGATGTGCTCGCGCAAGTTGAAGAATTTGTTTGGCTGCATCGGCAGTTGCAATGCCCACTCGTTGTCGTGGGTGTAAAGGATGCAGGTCTGGGGGACAACCTTCGTGTCCTTGATCGCGGGCGCGAGTAACTTGAGCTCCTCGCCGATCTGGCTGATTTCCTGGTAGACGCGCGTGTTGCCCTCAATGTGGTGCGGCAGCACGGCGCCGAAAAATTTCTCATAGCCGACGCGCGACTGCCGCCAGTGATAATAAAGCACGCCGCAGGCGCCACGCGAAATCAACTGATACGTGAACAACCGGATGACTCCGGGGCGCACGAGCGAATTCACGTCCTGCCAGTTGACCTGGCCGGCTTTTTGTTCAATCACCCAAAAACCGCAATCGCCGTCGGGCGTTTTGATATCCGCTTTTTTAAGCGAGCGGAGGATGTCAATGTCGCAGGCCAGTTCGGCGGATTTGGCTTTGATGGCGGCATTGGTTTCCACGGACACAAAGTCCACCACATCCGCCATGTCGAAATGATCGAATTTGCGCTGGAGCGCGCGGAGGTTCACGGTGACGGGATGGTCGGGGCAAAGTTCGTGCAGCACCTCGGCCTGCATGCGGATGAAGGCGATGATGGCGTCGCTGCAAAAGCGGTTCCAGTCGAGCAGGAGCGCCGGATTGTGATTGCCGGGCGCATACCGGGGCATCGGCACCTGGTCGAACGAAGAAACAACCTGTCCCCAATAGCGCAGACCCAGCCGGTCGTTAAGGCGCTCGATGGTTTCGTATTTCAACTTGAGCCAACTCTGCCATTCCAGCCGTGTATCCTCGTTGAACGACCACTCGGTTTGGTGGCCCCCGATGCCGCTGTCAATCTGCCAGGCCAGCAGTTGAGGATGATCGCCCAGGGCGCGGGCCATGTTTTCGACCAGGCGTTTGGCGGCGTTCCAAAAAGTATCGTTGTTGAAGCACACCGCGCGGCGTGTGCCTTCGTGTTTGACCAGCCCGCGTTCGTCCAGCGGCAGGATATCAGGATATTTACGCGCCAGCCAGATGGGCGGGGCGGCGGTCGGGGTGCCCAGCACCACCTTGATGTCGTGGTCCGCCATGATGTCCATCACGCGGCGCAGCCAATGGAAATCGTATTTGCCTTCCTTTGGTTCGCAAAGGCCCCAGGAAAATTCGCCGATGCGGACAACATTGAAGCCGGCTTTGACCATCAGTTCGGCGTCACGCTCCCAAGCGCCCTCGGGATCGTCGGCCGTGCCGCCGTAAGGGAAGACCCACTGCTCAGGATAATAATCAACGCCAAAAAACATAACCCAACATGGTTCAACTCGTGAGCTTCGTGCACATTATAAAAGCGGGTCTCAGCACTGGCAACCCCAAAATTGCGGTGCGGTGCGAACCCTCAAAGCCCGTCAATTCGACGGTTTCCTGAGCAAAGTGGCTTTGAACCGGTTAATCAAGCTGTCGCCTCTCCGCCTCGCGCGCTAAATTTTGCGCTTTATTCTCCAGCCTGAATTCTGAATTCTTTGTTTCATGGCGCTCCTGAACGACAATTTTTTGAAGCTGAAAGCCGGCTACCTCTTTCCTGAAATCGGCCGGCGGGTAAAAGTTTTTTGCGAGGCGAATCCCGAAGCCGCCCGGCGCCTCATCCGTTGCGGCATCGGCGACGTGACCGAGCCGCTGCCGCCCGCCGCCATTGCCGCGATGCACAAGGCCGTGGACGAATTGGCCGTGCGCGAAACGTTCCGGGGTTACGGCCCGGAACAGGGCTACGAATGGCTGCGCGCCGCGATTGCGAAAAACGATTTTCGCGACCGCGGCTGTGACGTGGCGGACGATGAAATTTTTGTCAGCGACGGGGCCAAATGCGACACCGGCAACATCCTCGACATCCTCGGCGCGAAAAACAAAATTGCCGTCAGCGACCCCGTTTATCCGGTCTATGTGGATACCAATGTCATGGCCGGCCACACGGGCGAGGCGGATGAAACCGGCACTTACTCGAAGCTTGTCTATCTGCCGTGCAAGCCGTCCAACGGTTTCATTCCCGAACCGCCGAAACGGCACGTGGACGTGATTTATCTTTGCTCGCCGAACAACCCGACCGGCGCGGCCGCCAATCGTCCGCAGCTCGAGGCGTGGGTGAAATACGCGCTCGAACACAAGGCCGTCATTTTATTCGACGCGGCTTACGAGGCTTACATCAGCGACGCCAACCTGCCGCATTCGATTTATGAAATCCCCGGCGCGCGCGAGTGCGCCATCGAATTCCGCAGTTGGTCGAAGAACGGCGGGTTCACCGGCGTGCGCTGCGCGTTCACCGTTGTTCCCAAGCCCTTGCGGGCAGCCGCCAAAACCGGTGAGATGCAATCACTCCACCCATTGTGGCTGCGGCGCACGACGACGAAATTCAACGGCGTGGGTTACATTGTGCAACGCGGGGCCGAGGCGCTTTATTCACTGGAAGGCAAGGCGCAGGTGCGCGCGCTCATCGAACATTATCTCGGCAACGCGAAGGTTTTGCGCGAAGGGGCGAAACAGGCCGGGCTGAAAGTTTTCGGCGGCGTGAACGCGCCTTACCTCTGGGCCAAAGCGCCGAAAGGCGTCACCAGCTGGCAGGCGTTCGACAAAATTCTTGGCGAGGCCAACGTGGTCATCACGCCCGGCAGCGGATTCGGCTCGAGAGGCGAAGGTTATTTCCGCATCAGCGCCTTCAACAGCCGCGCCAACGCCGAGGAAGTCGCCCGCCGCTTGCAGGCATTGAAGTGGTGAGTTTTAATTTGCATACACATTTAAGTTTGATATTGTGTGTATATGGTTAAACGAACAAACATAGTCTTGGACGAGGGCTTAGTGCGGCAGGGCTTGAAAGCCACCGGCATAAAGACCCGCCGCGCACTTGTGCATCACGCGTTGCAGGAATTGGTGCGACGTGAAAAGCAAATGGGATTCCTTGCGCTCAAAGGAAAAATTAATTGGACGGGTAACCTCAATAAAATGCGGCGCAGCCGGTTTCCATGAAACTGCTGGTTGATTCTACGGTTTGCATTGATTTTTTCGGCGGACGGGAAACGGTCCAAACTGCCAGGCTGGAAGAATGTTTTCAAAACGGCGACGAGATTTGTTACTGCGGCTTCGTGCTGGCGGAAGTTTTGCAAGGCATCCGCGACGAAAAACAATTAGTCATCGTCAAAAGAAATTTTGACAATCTAATTTATCTCGAAGATGACCGTTCCACTTTTGAACTTGGCGCGACGATTTACCGTGAACTACGGCGCAAGGGGATCACGATTCGGAATTCCGTGGATTGCCTGATTTCCGCCGTCGTCATCCAGCAGGGTGTGAATTTTCTGGAAAACGACCGCGATTACAAATTCATTGACCAGCATTATCCGCTTAACCGTATTTGAAAGCGCCGGTTGCAGGACTTGAAGTGGTGACTGGCATCCAACGACCCATTTCTGTTTGATGTTGCATCGGCTTCGCCCGCTTGTAGGGTGGTATCAAATACCGGAAAGGCCCGATGAGCGATTTTAAATTCCTTTGCCCGGAGTGTGGCCAGAAAATTTTGGGCGACACTGCTGACAGCGGCGCTAAAATCGCCTGTCCCACCTGCCAGAAGACCATAATCATTCCTGCTGCTGCTTCGGTGCCGGTTATGCAGCCAGCCTTGGCGGATATTGCGACGGGCGGCGCACCTTCTTCGCCTTCGCCAATTCCCCAAACGGCCTTACGATCCATGTCGTCTTCTCCGGCCGCAGCTGGGCGCCAGCAACAAACTCCGGACCGTTTTTCCGCGCTGGCAATCGCGTCCCTGATTTGCTCCGTGTTCGTGCCGCTCGGTTCGATTCCAGGAATAATTTGCGGACACTTGGCCAAGGCGCGGATGCGTCGTAACTTTTTTTTGGTGGGAGAGAAAATGGCCAACGCCGGGCTGCTCATCAGTTACTGCGTGCTGATGGCGACGTTGGCGGTGGCCGGAATCTCCCTTTTGGAACAAGGGCGTTTCAGTCCGGTAAAGGTGATGCGCGAGACGCCGGAAGCCATCGCGGCCATGCAGTCGCGTGTTGTGGATGAAGTGATCATTGGCGAAAACGAAGACGACCATGAAGTAGACGGGCAGATGCACTTCACGACCGCGAACAAGGGGAAATCATACCGCAGCGCGACCCACGGCGGGTCGTTCAGTTATATGATGAAAGTCCTGCCGCACCAGGCGATGACGTTGAACTGTCGTTACTGGGGCAGCGAAGCCAAGGGCCACGTGTTTGACATCGCGGTGGACGGCCAGATCATTGCGACGCAGAACCTCACGGCGATCGCGCCCGGACATTTTTTCGACATGGAATACAAAATCCCGGAGAGCCTGACGCGCGGGAAAGCCAGGGTAAAGGTGGAATTTCAGGCGCACGCGGGCATGACGGCCGGCGGACTTTACGGCTGCCAAATGTTGGAATGGTAAATCATGAAGGGGTATCGATCATGAAAACGTTTCAGAAATTTTCTTTGCTGGCGGCGTTGGTGCTGACATTCAACTTGCGGGCTGCAACCAATGACGTTCTGAAATTTTCCGGCACGGTCGTGGATGCGCAGGGTAATCCGGTGGCGGACGCGATTGTGGATTGTTACCAATACCCATCGCGCGCGGGTTTCGGACCGGTGGATATGGAGGCGAAGCAGCATGCCACGACTGACGGCCAGGGCGCATTCGCATTTCCAACGTTTCACGGAATGGGTCTCGTGCTGGTAACGAAGGTCGGGTTCGCGCCAACTTGGCGAACGTGGTATGCCGCTCCGGAAGAATCCCCCAAAATCGTTCTTAGCGCCTCATCCGTGCTCGCGGGTGTGGTGGCAGATGATGCGGGCCGGCCAGTGGCTGATGCGGAAGTGTGGGTATCGTCCGCGTTAAACAAGACCACGACAGACATCGGCCAGCCAAACTTTGTGTTTGGCAAAATCGCCCGCGAACTCTTTTCCGCGCGGACTTCGGCTGACGGAAAATTTCGCATCGAAAACTTTCCCGACGACGCGCAAGCCAATCTCTCGGTGAAAAAAACCGGCCAAGCGCTCCATCAAACTGCAAATTCGCTCCTATACGATGAACTGCCATTTCATGCCGGACAAGAAGACATCACTCTCACACTCGACCAGGCCGGAAGCGTAACTGGAAAAGTAGTCATTGACGGTTCCGGCCAGCCACTCGCGCACGCGGTGGTCGGCCTCGAACCGACGACGCCGGGGATGAGATATTTTTTGTTCAATCTGGGAACAATTGTGTCCGCGGCGGATGGGTCATTTCAGATTCCTGATGTCCCCGCCGGTTCTTATCGGGTCATGGCAAATTTTACCAACGAACCCATCTCCGATTGGGTCGCGAATCCGGTTCCGGTCACGGTTGCCGCCGGCCAGATTGTATCCGACGTGCAAATACAGGCTTACAAAGGCGGAGTCGTCGAAGTGACTGTCCGCGGAAAAAACGATCACGAACCGCTCGCGGACGCGGGCGTGTCAGTGAACAACGAAGACTACAACCGCAGCGGTTCAACGGGAACGAACGGGGTGGCTTATTTTCGATTGCCGGTTGGGCAATTCAACCTGTTCGCGAACAAACAGGATTGGTCCCAGGCGCAAACACAGGCCACGGTGACGGAAGGACAAACGACCAGCGTCACGATTGAGCTGGGCGCATCGTTCAAAGTCACCGGCGTTGTGCATGACGTTTCGGATGCGCCGGTTGCAGGCGCTAGCGTTGGGGTATTTCCGGATTACGGGAATGGCGGCACAGGTGCAAAAACGGACGCGAACGGACATTACGAATTGAGCTGGCAGAAACCCTCCTGGGCCGGGTCGCAAAACCAGAGTTTTTATCTGCTCGCGCGCCATAAGGAGCGAAAGCTCGCGGCCTTTCAGGAAATGGAAGAGACAACAACAAACTTGGATTTGACTTTGAAACCGGCGATGAGTGTGTCCGGTCGCGTGCAGGACACCAAGGGCAAAGCGGTCACAAACGTGATGGCTTACGTTATGCTTCATCTGGAAAACTCGAGTTTTTCAATCAGCCGTCAGCCCGTTCATTCCGACGAACAGGGCCGCATCCAGGCGGAAGCGTTGCCGCTGGGAGAGCGTTACGGCTGGTATATTTCCGCCCGTGGTTATGGCAGCGCCCATCAGGAGATGGATGCGGCAGACCCGAAGGTGGACCACTATGATTTTCCTCCACTCGTCGTCAAGCTTGCCGACCGCAAGCTCGCAGGCCGCGTGTTGGGCGCAAACGGCGCGCCCGTCGCCGGCGCTCAAATCTTTATGCAAGGCGAGGGCCAGCCGAATGGCAACGCGACCACCGATGCCGATGGGCGGTTTGTTTATGATGCGGTCTGCGCAGGCCCGGTGACGGTGTCCGCCAACATGAAAGGCGCTTACGGTTCAGCCCAAGCCATGGGCGGCGATACGAATATGGTCATTCGTTTCGACGCCGGAAACCGCTCTTTCATGGTGGCATCGCCGCAAACGTTGACCGGTACCGTTTATGACCCTTCCGGCATTCCCGCCGTTGGCGCGCGCGTGGTCGTTACGCCGGCTGGGGGAACGGTGGATACCGCCAAGACCGATGCCAACGGCGAGTATTCCCTCAATTGGCAGTCGCAGCCTGGGATGCGCGGCGCGAAATATTTTGCCATCGCACGTGATGTCGAACGCAACTTTGCCGCGATTGAAGAAATTGGCACCAATCAAACACGCGTGAACCTGTGGCTGGAGCCGGGCCTTTCCATTTCGGGGACCGTGCAGGACGCGAAAGGCGCACCGCTGGCGCGCGCGAACATCAATTTGAACATCATGGCCGGGAACATGGGCGGCATGGTGGAATACCAGCCAATCAAGATGAATTCCGATGGCACGTTCACCATTCCGGCGCTGCCGATGGGGCGGCAATATCACGTGTATGTTTCTGCAACGGGCTATGGCTCCGCGAATAAAAGCGTCGGGAAAACACAAAGCCAGACCAACAGCATTCAATTATCGCCGTTCAAACTAAAGACTGCCGACCGCCAGCTCGCCGGCCAGGTATTGGGCGCCGACAGCAAACCGTTGGCCGGCGCGCAGGTCAATATCAACGGCAACGGCCAGCCGAATGGCATGGTGAGAGCGGACGAGAACGGACATTTCAAGTTCAAGGTTTGCGCCGGGCCGATAGACATTTTCGTGTGGTCGTCATCGGGTTCGGGTCGAAACAATTCCGGCAGTGCGCAGGCGCGCGTTGGAGACACAAACGTGGTTGTGAAAATGGGTGTGCAACAGCGGCAGCGCCAGGTTGTCGAAAGAGAAACTCCGCTGAAGCCCCGACCCTGGACATTGGACGCGCTCGTGACCTGGCCGGCTTACCACAAGACAGGCGCGATCATTCTGCTCTCGCTGCAGGCTGCGGTGCTTTTGGGAACTGCGGGCGGCATTTTCTGGTTCACGCGCAGGTGCGGGCAACGCAAAAGCTGATGGCGGCAATGGAAGCAACGCCGCAATTGATGGTGCAACGCCAAGGAAGCCGCCCGCCGGTTGCAAGTGTTGAAATGGTGACAAAGCCCGTTTTGCCAGAACTGAAGCCACGATGGCGGGAGGTTGATTCAGACGTTTCACCGGGCTTGCTTCGTTCAGGTTCGGGTGTATTGTCTTGGCGAGGCCGGTTGTCATGGAAACCAACAATGGCACACCTCGGAAAAAGCACGTCCTGATCGTGGACGACGATATTCCACTCGCATGGTCCCTCAAAGAAACCCTCGAATCCAAAGGCTATGAGGCGACGATTGTGCCGGACGGCGCGCTGGCGTTGAAGTTTGTCCTCCGACACCACTTGGATGCCGTGGTCTGCGATCTTCAGATGTCTCAGGTTGAAGGCGACCTGTGGTATGCCACGGTCGAACGCTCGAATCCGTCGCTGGCCCGGCGGTTTATTTTTATCACCGGACTGGACGACCACTCACATTTCCAAAAATTCATCGACCTGGTCAAGTTGCCGGTGTTGAGCAAGTCAGTGACCCTGGAGACGCTGCTGCGTGAGGTAATGTGCGCAGCGGAACGGAAATGACGCGGGACGGAATTGAAGTGGTGAAATTTCATCATTGCGGCAGGCATTCGTTTTGGTATCTTGACCGCTCGTTTTTCACCAAAATTTTAACCGAAAGAATTTATGTCACAGCATCGCAGTCTGCGCGCGGCGTCCACCCTCGGTGGCAAGCGCAATGTCCTCAAGCGCTTCGAGCGCGTCGAATTGCTCAAGAAACGCGGCCACTGGAAGGACGGCGACCGCATCACCGGCCTCCGCAAAACCAAGCCCGCAGTCTGACAAATGCGGAATTCGGAATGCGGAATGAAAAGCCGCACGTTGATTGACTTTTCCGCACTCCGCGCTCCGCACTCCGCACTTGAACGTTCGTTTGCAAAAATTTCTGGCGGACGCAGGCGTGGCTTCGCGCCGCGCGAGCGAACAGATCATTCTGGACGGGCGCGTGTGCGTCAACGGCCAGCCGGTTCGCCTGCTCGGCACCCGGGTTGATCCGGCGTGCGATAAAGTGACGGTGGACGGCCGGCCGGTTCGCGAGCGGCGCAAGCTGTGGGTGGCATTGCATAAGCCGGTCAGGTGTGTTTGTTCGCGCGAGGACGAGTGGGGCCGCCCGACGATTTACGATTTATTGCCCAGGGAATGGCAAAATCTTTATTCCGTGGGCCGTCTGGATTTCAACACGGAAGGATTGATTTTTCTGACCAATGATGGACAATTCGCGTTGCACTTGACGCATCCGCGTTACGGCGTCCGTAAAAAATACGTGGCGACCGTCGCCGGCAGCGTGGACGCGGCGATGCTCGCGGGGTTCAGGCGCGGTGTCTGGGACGCGGGCGAGAAGCTCAAGGCGGAGGCGGCCCGGCTGATTTCGGCCAGCCGCGCCAAAAGCGTGGTGGAACTGGAATTGGGCGAGGGCAAAAACCGCGAAGTGCGGCGGCTGTTTGAATCACAGGGTTTGACGGTAAAACGATTGCAGCGGACGCAGATTGGCAAAATCAAATTGGGCGAACTGAAACCGGGCCGCTGGCGGACATTGACAGAGACAGAAATAAGAACTTTACTTGGCTGAATTATGAAAAAGCAGATTTGGTTGGTTTTCGTGGCAACCGTTTCAACAAGCTTGTTTGCGCAGACGAACGCACCCGAGTTAACACCACCCCCCGCAACTCCGCCGCCGGCGGTGACCGCACCCGCGACGGTGGTGACAAACGCGCCCGCCAAAAAGAAAATTGTCCCGCGCAAGAAGCGCAAGCTCGCCGCGGCGAAGGAAGCCATGTTCACCGAAACACCCCTCGCGCTTGTGCCCGGCCCGGCGGAAGTCAACGCCGGCACCATCAACGTCCGCGGCCAGGCCAGTTTCAAGGGCGAAGTCATCGCCCGCCTTTCCAAAGGCGACACGGTGACGGTGCTGGAACAAATCAATTTGCAAAAGCACAAGGCGGATGAGCCGGCGCAATGGGCCAAAATCGCCTACCCGACAAACGCCAACGTGTGGATCAACGCCAAATATATTGATGCCGACACCAAGACGGTCAAACCAAAGAAACTGAATCTACGTGCCGGGCCGGGTGAAAATTACAGCGTTGTCGGTTTGATTGAGCATGGCACGCCGGTCAACGAAATCTTGACTAAAGGCGACTGGACGGAAATCGAACCGCCGACGAATGCCTACGCCTTCGTGGCCGCGATCTATTTGAAACAGGAAGCGCTGGCGGCTGCACCGGCCAACGCCACTCCACCGGCGGAGACCGTACCGGTACCCGCGCCCGCGCCGGCGGAAACCATGCCGGCACCCGCGCCCACGCCGGTCGCCGAAGCGCGACCCGTCGTCACCGAACCGGCCAACCCGCCGGTTGCGCCTGAAACCAACGCCGTTCCAGCGCCCGCAGTGGAAACGAACACGCCGGCCGCGCCGGTTGAACAAGCGCCGCCGCCACCGCGCGTCGTGACACACGAAGGATTCGTTCGCCATGTCCCCAGCGTCATTGAGCCGACGGCTTATGAACTATATGACCCGAATACATACATAGCCATTGATTACCTCTACACGACGACGACGAACCTCGATTTGAGCCGTTACAACGGCCTGCACATCATCGTGACCGGCGAGGAGGGTCTTGCGGCGCGGTGGAACCAGACGCCCGTCCTCACGATTCAACGTATTCTTGTGGTTTCCGCAGATACAAATGCCGTCCCAAGATTCCAATCCGTCACCCCGCGCACTGGGCACCATAATTGACGGGCGCGCAATCGCCGCGCAAATCCAGCGTGAACTGGCTGGCCGCATCGCTGCGTTGAAATCGCGCGGCATTCAGGCCGGGCTTGCGTTTGTGCGTGTCGGGGAAGACCCGGCGTCCAGGGTTTATGTCGGTCGCAAGGAAAAGGCGTGCGCCGAGCTGGGCATTTTTTCGGAAACGCACGTTTTGCCGGAAACGACCGGCGAGGATGAACTGCTTGCGCTGCTGAAAAGGTTAAATGCAGATGCGCGCCTCCACGGAATTTTGGTGCAGGCGCCATTGCCGAAACAAATTCGCGAGTCGGTGATTTATTCCGCCGTTTTGCCTCAGAAAGACGTGGACGGTTTTCATCCGGTGAATGTCGGCAAATTGATGCTCGGTGACGCGACGGGTTTTCAGCCCTGCACGCCGGCGGGCATTGGCGAGTTGCTCACGCGCTCGAACGTGAAAACCGGCGGCGCGGAAGTGGTGATTCTGGGCCGCGGCAACATCGTCGGCAAACCGATGGCCGCGATGCTTTGCCAAAAAGCCAAAGGCGCAAATGCGACCGTCACGATTTGTCATTCGGCCACGCGCGACATCCAGACGCACTGCCGGCGCGCGGATATTTTGATTGCCGCGATGGGCGTCGCCGAGTTTGTGAAGGCGGACATGGTCAAGCCCGGCGCAACGGTGGTTGACGTGGGCGTCAACCGGGTGAGCGATCCGAAGGCAAAAGGCGGTTCACGGCTGGTCGGCGACGTGGATTTTGCGCGCGTTCAGCCGGTGGCGGGAAAAATCACGCCGAATCCCGGCGGCGTCGGACCGATGACGATTGCGATGCTGATGCAAAACACCGTGCGCGCGGCGGAAATGTCTGCTGCGCAGGAGCCGACGTGAGGAGGCTCCGCTTAACGGATGCACAAATAAAAAACCAAAAATTGGAGTCTCGTCACCTCGACTCCTGCGAAGAAAAACAGATTATGGAAGCCACTCGAATTTTACCCGATTTGCAATCCTCGCTGTTGTGCGAGGAGGTCCGCCAGGAAGCCAACGGGAATCTGATTCTCATCGGCGTCATCAGCCTCATCCGCGTGCCGCAACTGCCCATCGTCGCCACGCGGCTCTGCGTTTTTAATCGCTGGACGGCGGGCATTGGCCGGTTCACGGAATGCATCCGGCTCATCGCGCCCGACCAGACCACCGTGGTCCGCAAGGGCGAGATGAAATTTGAACTGCGCGACGCGGCGCTGCACACCACCAGCGTTATGGTTTTCGGCCAGATTGAATTCAAAGCCGCCGGAACCTATTTTATCGAAGTGCTCGTGGACGACGTGATGAAACTGCGTTACCCCATTCCGGTGGTTCACGTCCCGCCGCCGGAGCAATCGCAAAAATCCCCGCCGCCTCCTGAAACTGCGCCCGGCGCCTGAGTGCGGCATAGAACCTGAATTCCGAAATCGGGGGAGCACACCCGCCTCGGTGTGGCTGGACGCGCCTCGCGTCCAGCGCTTTCGCGTGCGACGTCGGCTTGAAACCTCGGAACTTTTTGGTGCGCATGAGGTTTTCCGCGAGGGCGCGGAAAACAGCACGCGAGGCGCGTGCGCTCCCCGTCTCAACTGTGGAATTTGGGTTGACCTTCGTCATTTTCTGCCGTCCCGCAATTGCCGGGACGGCGTCCCGAAAGTGCGGGTCAAACGGGCATTTCCTTCGACGCTTTCACGTTTCGACAACTTGGGATAACCTGCAACGGATGAACGCATCGGCTGGATCAACTTTTGCCTGGGAACCGCTCACCCCGCGCGGGGTGGCGGCTTTTGCCCATGCGCGACTTGGTCGCCTGCTGGTGGTGCAATTTGTCGTCGCGGTGCTGGCCGCCATCGCGGTGGATTGCTTTTTGGACTTGGGCTGCTTCCCCACCATCACTGCCGCCATCAAACAACTGCCGGACCAGGGTGATATCCGCGCCAGCCAATTGAAGTGGCATGGCGAATCGCCGGCGCTTCTGGCCGAAGGCGGTTTTCTTGCATTTGATGTTGATTTGGAACATACCGGGCAAATCCACTCCCCGGCGCAAGTGCAAATCGAATTCGGCAGGGAAACCGTCCGCGTTGTTTCCCTGCTCGGCTACCGCGAATGGCGTTATTCGCCCGGTTGGATCGTGGCCTTCAACCGGACTGACTTGGAACCGCTTTGGGACGCTTGGAGACCCGACATCCTGGCCATTGCAACCGGCGCGATCATTGTCGGGCTGATGCTTTCGTGGGCGGTTTTGGCGACCGTTTATTTTTTTCCGGTCTGGCTGATTTGCTTTTTTGCCGACCGCGATTTGAACTTCCGGAAATGCTGGCGGCTGGCGGGCGCAGCGCTCATGCCCGGCGCATTATTGCTGACGGCGGCGATTGCATTTTACGGCTTGGGCGCGCTGGATTTGATCCAGATGAGTTTCGCCTTGGGCGCGCATTTGGTCCTCGGCTGGATTTATTTGTTCATTAGTCCGTTGTTTCTGCAACGGGTGTCGCCGACGGAAAAGCAGAATCCATTTTTAACCAGGTCTTAGTCATAATCGTAATCCTGCTCTCGGTGGTTGAGGGGGACGATTAAGATTAAGACCAGGATAAAGATTACGATTAGAATGAAGACCGACTTCGTTGACACCCGCGTCAATGGCCCTTAGCCTGCGTGCATCATGTCGCGATTGCCGTTTGAACTGATGCTGGCGCTGCGTTATTTGCGGCCCAAACGGACGTTTGTTTCCATCATCACCCTCATTTCCGTCGTCGGCGTCGCGCTCGGCGTCGCCGTGCTCATCATTGTCATCAGCGTGATGAGCGGGTTCGACCATGACTTGCGCGAGAAAATCCTCGGCTTCAACGCGCACCTGAAAATTTTCGCGCGCGGCCGGACGCTGGAAAATTACGCGCAGGTGATGAACCTCGTCACGTCCAACAAAAACGTGCGCGGTGTCGCGCCGTTCGTGCTCGGCCCGGTGCTGCTCGAAACGGAGCCGACGAACGGCGAGCAGTCGGCCTTCGCCACGCCGTATTTGCGCGGCGTTGATCCCGGCCACGAAGCCGACGTGAGCGTGCTGCCGCAAAGCATTCACGGCGGTAAATTCGATTTGAGCGGACGCGGTCTGGTGGTCGGCAGCGAATTTGCCCAGACCTACGGCCTGTTCGTCGGCGACCGCGTTTCGATTTATTCGCCGGCGGAGTTGAGGAAAATGAGGGAACAGCGCGGCAAAGCGAATGAGGAGGCCATTCTGCCGGACGAATACACCGTGACGGGCATTTTTGACGTGGGCTATTTTGATTATGATTCTTCGGTGGTGGTGGCCTCGCTCGAAAACGCCCAGGACCTTTATGACTTGGGCGACAGCGTCCACGGGCTGATGGTGATGTTGCACGATCCCTATCAGGCGCCCGAAGTACAGCGCGAATTGGAAACCACGCTGGGCTCGAACTACAACATCACAACCTGGACGGAGGAAAACTCGGCGATTCTCGGCGCGCTGGTGGTGGAGAAAAACGTCATGTTGATATTGTTGCTTTGTATTGTGGCGGTCGCCGCACTCTGCATCTTGAGCGCGCAAATAACATTTGTAATCCGAAAAACGCGGGAAATCGGAATGCTGAAAGCGCTGGGCGCAAAAAACCTGCAAATTTCCACAGTGTTTTTGGTCCAAAGTGCCGTCATCGGTGCGCTCGGTGTGCTCACCGGATTGGGATTGGGAATCCTCGCCATATCTTGTCGCAATGAATTTCTCGAATTCATGCGCCGGACCACCGGCTGGCAATTGTTTCCCCAATCCATTTACGGCTTCGGCGAGCTGCCGGCGATTATCATGCCCTACGATGTTGCCATCATTTGCGGCATTTCCTTTATCATGATTTGCATTATTGGAGGAGTGTTGCCGGCCCTTTTGGCTGGAATTTTGAAACCCGTGGAGGCGCTGCGGTATGAATAAATTGCGGAACATTCAACATTCACCATTCAACATCGAACGCCGAATGATCCGGCTGACGATTCTTGATTGGATGTTGGACGTTGAATGTTGGGCGTTGAATGTTTTTTATCTCAGAAACGGAGGATTCCCATGAACGACGACCCGCTCCTTTCAGCCCGCGCCCTCGCCAAGACATACGCCATGGGCAAACGCACGCTCGAAGTGTTGCGCGGGGTGAACCTCGACCTGGCGCGCGGCGAATTCCTCGCCTTGCGCGGCGCGTCCGGCGCGGGCAAAAGCACCTTGCTCCATTTGATGGGCGGTCTGGACACGCCGAACGCGGGTGAAATCCATTTCGCCGGGCAAAATCTTGCCACGTTCTCCGAACGTGAACTGACCGAATTCCGCAACCACCGCGTCGGTTTTGTTTTCCAGGCGTATCATCTGCTGCCGGAACTCACCGCGCTCGAAAACGTCTGTCTTCCGGCACGGGTCGCCCGCGTGCCCGCCGCGCGCGCCACGGCGCGGGGCCGCGAGTTGCTCGCCCAGGTCGGCCTGGCGGAGCGCATGGAACACAAGCCGTTTGAACTTTCCGGTGGCGAACAACAGCGCGTCGCCGTCGCCCGCGCGCTTGTTAACGAACCGGATATGCTGCTGGCCGACGAACCGACAGGCAATCTCGATTCGCACACCGGCGGCGAAATTCTTGAATTGCTGAAAAGCCTACGCGCCGAAAAACAAACCACACTGGTCATTGCCACGCACGACGCCCACGTGGCCGCCAATGCCCACCGGGTGATTGAACTGGTGGACGGGCAAATCCAATTGTGATTTACGATTCACGATTTACGATTGACGCGCGCTCCCCCAATTCGACTCGTAAATCGTACATCGAAAATCCTATGAGCCAAGACTATTGGGAAACTCGCTACCAATCCGGTGAAATGCACTGGGAAAAAGGCGCGCCGTCGCCGGGGTTGATGGATTTTCTGGCGGCGCATACGGCCCTGCCGCGTGGCACCGTCTGCGTCCCCGGTTGCGGCACCGGCCATGACGTGCGCGAGTTTGCCAGAGCGGGTTTTGCTGCGTCGGGTTTTGATATCGCGCCCAGTGCGGTCCAACTCGCCGTCGAGAAGACCAAAACCACCGGACTTAATGCCGGGTTCCAGCGCGCCGATTTCCTGCAGGACGACCCGCCGCAATTGTTTGATTGGATTTTTGAACATACGCTCTTCTGCGCAATCAAACCCGATGAACGAAACGATTATGTCCGCGCGGTGCTGCGCTGGCTCCGTCCGGAGGGACAATATCTGGCGGTCAATTACATGATCGTCGAGGATGGCGCTGGCCCGCCGTTTCCCGCGACACGCGACGAATTGTGGCGGCGATTTTCGCCGCATTTTGAGTTGGTCGCGGAGTGGATGCCGCGTTCCTATCCCAACCGGGTTGGGCGGGAACGGATGTTCTGGTGGCGGCGGAAAGCCGGTTGAAAAGCGCTGTCCGCACAGTTAGCTTCTGTATGTATGCTTGACGATCGTGATTATATGCGCCAGCCGGTTTACCGTGACCGGCCGCGGATGCCGCCCCTGTCATTCACCATTGCTTTGCTGATTGTTAATGCGGTGGTTTTCTTCATTCAACTGGCGTCATCCAATTCATTGTCCGCCGCCGCCACGGCCGACGCCTATTTTGCGTTGAGCCTGGCGGGGCTGAAACACGGTTTCATCTGGCAACTGTTGACGTTTCAATTCATGCACGCCGGGTGGATGCACCTGATTTTCAATTCGCTGGCCATTTATTTCTTCGGGCAGCCGGTGGAAAACGCGCTGGGTCGCCGCCATTTTTTGACACTTTATTTGTCGAGCGGAATCATCGGCGGGCTGGTGCAAATGCTGTTCGCGGTGCTGATGCCACATTATTTCGATGCCCCGGTGGTGGGCGCCTCCGCGGGCGCCTCCGGCCTGGTCGCGGCTTTTGCCCTCCTGCACTGGGAGGAGCGGTTCCATCTGCTGATTTACTTCATTCCCGTTTCCATGACGGGCAAAACCCTGCTCGCGGTCAGCCTCGTGCTGGCGTTCGTCGGCATTATGCTTCCCAACAGCAGCATCGCCAATGCTGCCCATCTCGGCGGCATCCTGACGGGCGGATTTTACGTGCGCCTGTTCTTTCAAAGTCATTGGTGGCAGGAAAAATTGCACAAGCGCAGGACGGCACCGCGCGAATTTGTGAACGTGCGCGCGGCCAAATCCGGATCGTGGCGCTCATCCGCCGGCGAACTGGACGAGGAAGAGTCCACCGACCACTTCGTGAAGAGCGAAGTGGACCCTATCCTCGACAAAATTTCCGCCCACGGCATCCAAAGCCTGACCGAAAGCGAACGCAAAATTCTGGAGAAGGCCCGCGCGCGGATGACGAAGCGGTAGGAACGCCGGCCTCCGATCCGGCGTGATTCGATTGGTTATCCGATCAAAGCGCCGGATCGGATATCGGCGCTCCAATTTAACGGCACTCGACTCTTTGGCGCGCTGGAGCGGAGCGAATGCGGCTCGACTCCCGGTTTTCTACGTTTTACGCTGGCCTCATGATAATGCGCTACTCCCGTCCCGAAATGCGGGCCATCTGGACCGACGAAAACCGGCTCCGCCTCTGGCTGCAAATCGAACTGCTCGCCGGCGAGGCGCTCGCCCGGCAGGGCATCGTGCCGCGCGCCGATTTCGCCAAAATAAATCGCGGCGCGGAGAAGTGGTTTGTTGATTTGCCCGGTTTGGTTGCCCGCCAGAAGGAACTGGAAAAGACCCTCAATCACGACGTCATCGGCTTCACCACTGCCGTTGCCGAAAAAATCCACGACCGCGCCAGCCGTTGGTTCCACTTTGGCCTCACCAGCAGCGACATCATTGACACCGCGTTCGCCGTGCAGATGATGCAGTCCGCCGACATCCTCATCGGCGGCGTTAAGACCCTGCGGAAATCCATCGCCGTACAGGCGCGCAAATATAAGTTCACACCCTGCGTCGGCCGCAGTCACGGCATCCACGCCGAACCGACGTCCTTCGGCCTCAAACTGGCGCTGATGTATGACGAATTTGGCCGCGCGCTCGAACGTCTTGAACGCGTTCGCGAGACCGTCGCCGTCGGGAAACTCAGCGGTGCCGTCGGCACCAGTGCACATCTCTCGCCGCGTGTCGAAACGTACGTCTGCAAAAAATTGGGTCTCCGTCCTGCCCCCATCGCCACGCAGGTTATTCAGCGCGACATCCACGCCGAATTCATGACCATGCTGGCGCTGGTCGGTGCGAGCATCGAACGCTGGGCCGTTGAGTTCCGTCATCTCCAGCGCACCGAGGTTCTCGAAGCCGAGGAACCTTTCACCAAAGGCCAGAAAGGCAGCAGCGCCATGCCGCACAAGCGCAATCCCATTACGTGGGAACGTCTCACCGGCCTTGCCCGCGTGCTCCGCGGCAACGCCGTCGCAGCGCTGGAAAACGTCGCCCTCTGGCACGAACGCGACATCAGCCACAGCAGCGTTGAGCGCATCATTTTCCCCGATTCCTGTACCTTGCTCGATTACATGATCGGCCTGGTTACCCGGCTTATGGATGGTCTGAACGTCTATCCGGAGAACATGAAGAAAAACCTCGGGCTCTCGCTCGGCATGTGGAATTCGCAGACGGTTTTGCTGGCGCTCATCAAAAAGGGCCTGACGCGCGAACAGGCTTACAAGCTGGTTCAGGACGCGGCCATGAAGACGTGGGAAGTCAAACACGCCGGCCGCGACGATGCCGACTTTGTGGAGCAACTCGAGTCCGACCCCGCCGTGGCGAAGCATTTCAAGGCCGGCGAACTGGAAAAACTCTGCTCGCTCGAGTTTCATTTCAAGGAAGTGAACAACCGGTTCAGGAAGGTGGGGTTGTGAAGCAAAGCACCTGCTTCACCCGGTATTCCCGAAGGCGTGTCCGTCGCCGCACATGGTTAATCTTGCAAAAGTTGTTATTGTAGCTGGCGATGCAGAGTTGACAGAACAAGTTTGCTCACGACTCCGCAAGCCCGGATTCTATCTACCCGTTATCGAAGCGCCAATGATGCGCTTGGTAAAGTATGGCATGTTTGATGCCGACTGCATCCGTGTGTCGAACGCCGTGCGAGCGCTCAAACCAAAGACAGTGCTGTTCCTGCGACTTGATCCACAAGTGGCAGCTAAACTCAAAGGTTGCTTTCCAGAAATTCAACCGGTCATCGTCGAAGCCTTTGACGAATCCCTGCTGTTAAAGCACGTCAAATTTACCCCAAAGACGATTGGGTATCTTAGCTTGCTGATAGATGACTCAACCAGCCGCTCATCGGATCTCTTCGTCGTGGAAGGTGAATTCGCCGTCTCTCACGTGATAGCTGCAAATCTGGCAGTAGCACATGAAGGGCGTGTGATTTCCGTTGCTGAGGTTTTGGATGGCGAAGTGAATTTTCTCAAGGAGAAGTCCCGGACATGGTCGAATGGTTCACAAGACGAGAAGAGACAAGCCCGAGAGGCTATCATGCGATTCGCTCGCGCAAGACTACCCGCTTGGCTGCTCGACTCCTCAGACGCGCGGTCCATTTCTTTCATTACGCGTGGTGTTCCGTACGGCGTGCTGCCATTCCGCTGTCCGAGCACACACTACTTTTCCTTTCCACTTCTTGGCTTAAGCGTGCTTTCTGGAATGCTAAAATCTCAGGCTCACGTTCGGTGTCCTATCGTTGTCCTCATTGATCCAAATACCGTCGGGCAAAGCGAATTCGAAACGTTGCGGAAGACATTTGGGGCAGCTGGTTATCATCTTCGCTTGGCGTACGGCGGAGGAGCAACAATTCAAAACACAACCTACCTTTCACAGTTTTTGCCCTCTGACTTCATTTTCTTTTCAACTCATTGTGGTGAACCCGACGGACATCAAATCGTTGAGCGATTTCCTGATCGGTACGGCAAATCCCACGAGATTTGCTATGACCGTGCCCTCAGCATCTGCCCGTCTCCGGGTTCTGACCTTTTCGAAGTCGTCGTCCTCTACATTCCGATTTCGATGGACGGGGTCAATTGGACAGATGATACAGCAAAAGAAAGAATCAAGGCCGGAGAATTAATGGAGGACTTTGTGCAGCATACGGGAGCGAACAATGAAATATCGGACGGACGTGAAATAATCACCATTGTAGAATCAAAACGAATGAAAGGCTTTGAAGCGCTCAAGATGAGTGATGGCAATTACTTTCCAATGCCTCGAATGGTAGGCGGCTGCCACTACCCTGTCGTCTTCAATAACGCTTGTTCGTCTTGGCGAGGCCAGTCAATGGAGTTTGGGTGTAACGGTGCTTCGATTTACATAGGAACTGCGACCGATGTCTTGAATCCAGTCGCTGTGATAGTTGCCTCCTCATTCGCCAAGGCGATTACTTCTGGAAAATCGATCGGCACTGCCTTATTCCGATCACAAAAGAAATTTACAGAACAATTTGGATACACTCCCTACTTGATGCACGGCTATCTGTACACCAGCCTTCCGAATCCAATGACTCGTCTAAGTCATCAGCGAGTTGTCGAAAGACTTCTTTCAGCGATTGAGGCTGTAAAACGGCTGCCAGATTCCAATAAGCACATAGCCGCACAGAACCATCTTGAACAGGAACTGTCCGGGTTGCGGAACATTACGAAGCAGGGGGGTCAATAATGGATATGGTCACGCGATTTGAAGAATTGTTCCCAAGCCGGCCACGTTCTGGCAAAATCTCGGCATGGCCTTTCGGATTCATGACAGCGTGGTGCGCGGCGAGATTGACAATCGCGTTAAAGGCGTGGTGCGCGGACGCATCTGGGTGGAGGGCCGGGCCGAACCGGTAACGCTCGAACTCAAGGGCAACGCCTGGCCCGACTTTGCCGGTTGCCGGCTCACGTTCACCAATCCACTCAAGCGCATTCCGCATCCGGGCCTTGACACATTGCATCCTGTCCAGCGCGGCACGATCGGCGACCTGACGGCTTCGCGGAAGGTGCGCGTGTTCGATATTCCGATGCCGGAAGCCTATCTGATGTGCAAACGTGGAGAGAAACCGCCGGAGCACATGGCCAATTGCCTGTACCTGGAATGGTTCAGCGAAGCAAACGGTCGCGTGGTCATTGAAAGCGCGGATTACAATCTCACCATTTCTGCGCCGGAATGGCGGATGACGCCGGAGGAAAACGAGCAACGCGCGCAGGACGCCGCAGCCGGCATGGACGATTTCATGCAGAAGCTGACCGGGGCCATCGAAGCGCAGCACCGCGGGCAGAAAGACTCGGAAGCGGAATGGGACGAACACGATTACGAAAAGTTCATGAAGGAGTGCGACGCGCGCACGGATAAATACATGGAGTTGCTGGAGAAATATGGCGACACCAGGGAAGCCGAGGAGAAAATCGCGAAAGAAATGGGCTGGGACCGCGAGGACCCGCCTTCGCCTGAAGGCTTCGGCGCGGCAGGCGAAGACGAAGACGATGGGGAATTGATGTCCGTTGAGGAAATGAATCGCATTACCGAAGAAGCCGCCCATGAACCGCCGCCCGAACCCGAACCGCATCGTGAAGGCATTGACTGGATTCGAACCCAACATGGCGACCTCCGCCATCCGCTCCAGCACCGTTGCCATGAAAGCGCGATGAAAGTTTGGCGCGAGTGCGATCGATTGGGCCTCGACAAAACCGGAGACCGTGATCTGAGCCAGTTTGTATTTGAATTTCACACAACGGCGGCAAAGCTTGCCGGCGCCTTGAATGGCATCGCCCAGGGACGCGGCTATCGTGACGGTCCCTTCACGGTCGCGTATCTGAAACGCGCGCTCGACCATTTGCACAAGGCACAGACCGGGCTCGAAGCCGTCGCGCCCAAAAACCTGCTGCCGGAGAAAATAATTTCCAAAGCGCGGAAGGATTTGTTCGAAATCCGTGAAGGCATCCTGAAATTGATGGATGAATTTCGCGGTCGCAAATGAACGGTGGTTCCTCGACATTTGCAGTGGAAGCAGATGGCGCCCCTGCGACCATTCAGTGCCGATTGAGGATAGCCGAGGAATGACAAAACCATGCCGCTGTGCGGAATGACTAATTTCTAAACCATAATGACGAAAGAATCACTAAGCTCGAATAGGCAACCAGACTGCTGCCTTAGACATTTGCTCATTGGGATTTCTTTCGTCATTCGTGCTTAGGCATTAGTCATTGAGCAGTTATTTCGGCGATGAAACGGCCAGAAACGGCAAAGAACCTAAACGCCACGTGGCTGGACCGGGTGGAAATCATCCCGGCCACCAAAGCGGATTTGCCGGCCATTTCCAGATTGGCGCGTGTCATCTGGCGAGCGTGTTATCCGGGCATCATTTCCAACGCGCAGATTGATTACATGTTGACGCGGATGTATTCGCTCGACGTGCTGCGCGACGAGATCCATTCACAGGGAATCCACTACAACTGCCTGCTGATGGATGGCAAACTGGTCGGCTTTGCGTCTTACGGCCCGACATCCGCACCGGGTGTGATGAAGCTGCACAAGCTCTACCTGTTGCCGGAGCTGCACGGTCGCGGGTTGGGCAGCCGCTTGTTGCAGCATGTTGAGAATGAAGCCAGTGCCGGAGGAGGGCGCCGATTGATTCTCTCCGTGAACAAGCGCAACGCCAGAGCCATTGCCACTTACCAAAGAAATAGTTTTGTCATCGCTGATTCCGTGGTCACGGACATCGGCCACGGGTTCGTTATGGACGATTACATCATGGCGAAGGATTTGTAGGTTTGAGCCGTAACTATTCAGCTGAACGGGGAGCGCACGCGCCTCGCGTGCTGTGTTCCGCGCCCTCGCGGAACACTCGAAGGCGCGTGTGCTCCCCGAAACGAACTCCATAGACAAGGTTGGAATCGAAGCTAACGAGCGGCGGGCGCTTTTGACTGGCATGGCTGCCCGTTCACTTTTCAACCCGTAACAAGCCCGCAATCAAACCATCCGTCGTGTGTTCCTTGGCTTCGAGCGTCGGCGTCAATCCGAGCATGCGAATGGCCTTGCTTGTTTCCGGGCCGATGGACGCGATTTTCAGTTGCGGAAATTTCTTCGCCAGCTTCGGCAAATCAAACCGCGCATGAAAATACTCCAACGTCGAGCCGCTGGCGAACGTTACCCAATCCGCGCCGTGCTCCAGCAAATCCGCGCCCGCGCCCGCCGGATCTTCCGTTTCGGCAACGGTGCGATAAACGGCGATGTCGTCCACGATCGCGCCGAGCGCTTCCAATGCCCGTGGCAAATCAGGGTTCGCCGCCTCGGCGCGCAGCAGGCAGATTTTCAAATTCTCGACGCTTTCAAATTTCGCAAACTCCCCGGCGATTTTTTGTCCGAGCGCTTCTTTGGGCGTCAAATCCACCTGCAGGTGCAACTCATGCAACTTCGCCGCCGTGGCCGGGCCGACCGCCGCGATGCGCGCACCGCCAAGGTCGCGCATGTCCCGGAACCGTTTAAAGAAAAAATCAAAAAACGCCGTCACACCGTTCGCGCTCGTGAACACCAACCAGTCGTAGGAATTCAATTCCAGCAACGCGTCCACGATGGCGCTCCGGTCGGCCGGCCCGGTGATTTTGATCGTCGGCACTTCCACGAACGTCCGCGCCCAGTTCGGCCAGCCGGTGCGCGAAACTTCCAGCCTGTTCCGGACGTCGCGTGACGACAATGCGTTGTCCGAACAATGGCCGTTGCTCGAACCAGTTCAATTTCCCGCGCAGCTTCACGACATCACCGATAATGGTGAGCACCGGTGGCGAGATTTTTTCCCCGGCGGCAAGCGCGGCAATCGTCGCCAGGGTGCCGGCGACCGATTTTTGTCTTCCCATCGTGCCCCAGCGGACCATCGCCGCCGGCGTGTCCGGCGACATGCCGTGTGCGATGAGCGACTTGGTCCAATCATCCAGCCGGTCGGTGCCCATGAGCACGACCTTCGTGCCGGGAATTTGGGCGATTTGCTCGTAACACAAATCCGTTTTTGCGTCGGCGGGATTTTCGTGCCCGGTAAAGACGGTGAAGCTGGAGCAATATTCGCGGTGGGTGAGGGGAATGCCCGCGTAATTCGGCGCGGCGATAACGGATGAAACACCGGGTACAACTTCAAACGGGATTTTCGCCACTGCGAGCGCCTCGGCTTCCTCGCCGCCGCGACCGAAGACGTAAGGGTCGCCGCCCTTGAGCCGCACGACGCATTTGCCTTCGCGCGCCCTGGCAATCAGCAGCGCGACGATTTCGTCCTGCGGCATGGACATGTTTTTGCCGCGCGCGACGAGTTCAGCGGACGGCGGCGCCAGGCGGAGCAACTCGGGATTCACGAGCGCGTCGTAAAGGACCACGTCGGCGCGCCGGAGCAGTTCCGCGCCGCGCAACGTGAGCAAGCACACGTCGCCCGGCCCGGCCCCGACGAGATAAACCGCGCCTTTGGATTTCACGCGCACAGTTTATGCGAGCGGCGCAGTTGGGCAATGAAAGAGGGCGGCCAACTTTGCAACGAGTCTCGCTGCGCCGAAACGGCGCGTTCACCCTGCCACCGGCCTGCGCTCGGCTTTGAGTTTGCTTTCGGGCCAGAACGGTTTGCGGAAGGCGTCGGTGAAATCGTAGCCGTTTTGAAAATCGTCGCGGCTGTCCCGGTCGGTCTTGGCGAGCAGGCCGATTTCGACCATGTTGAAGACGATTTCGCCGAAGTCGCGGCAGTTGCGCACACCCCATTCCTCGAACACGGTCACCACCATCGGGCCGAATTGCTGCAGCGCGAACTGCCGGATGCCGTCCAGCAGTTCCTGTCCGCTGACATGGCGGATTTGGCCGTGGGATTCCTTGCCGATGTGTTTCTGGGTGAAATCGAGCGCCTCGCGAACAAATCCGTAAGCTTCGCGCGTGTAGCGCGGGTCCTTGGCGAGAACCATTTCCACTACTTCGTCAAAATTGACTTCTTGCATGTTTAAGGTTTGGCCGGTTGAGTCGTTGTTGCCAGCGGCGGATGCGCGGAGCGATACGTTTTTACCGCCCAACCGGTCAGCAACAAACCCAGAACGATACAGAGAACCAGTTGTTCCTGCTTCGTCAGCCCTTTCACGCCGATAATGTAGCGTGAGAATGGCTTTCGGGCAACCGTCCTCTGGACCGGGTAGTGCGATATTCTAATTTAAACTGGCGGGGCATCCTTGCGAAAGGTGCACCTCCTTTGAATGACTAATTCCTAAACCATAATGACGAAAGAAGCCCAAAGTCCGAAGCTCGAATAAATAAGCTGGCTGGCATGTTGATCTTTGGGTCATTTGGAAATTCTTTAGTGATTATGGTTTAGTGCTTAGGGTATATTTTGTGCGAATCCCGTTTCCAACCGTCCACATTCGTTCATAAAACCGACCAGTTCCAATGGCTTTGACCTTGCGACGACTTTGCAGCGTTTGTTAGTCTGCGAATGTCGTATGGCAGCCATTGGCCGATTTCAAAAGGGTGACGAGATTTTCCACGCCCGGGTCGTGGACGGCGAATTATTCCGGCTGCGCGGCGACGTCTTCGGCTCGCCCTCCTTCGACCGCAAGCCGACTCCGCGCAAGGGCGTGAAGACGCTGGTGCCGGTCGTGCCGTCCAAAATCATCGCCGTCGGCCTGAATTACGCCGATCACGCGCGCGAGACGGGCAAGACATTGCCCAAAGAGCCGTTGTTCTGGTTCAAGGCCACCACCTCGCTGATTCCGGATGGCGGTAAAATTGAAATCCCGTTTCGCGACCATCGCACGGATTATGAAGCCGAACTGGCCATTGTCATCGGGCGCAAAATCCGGAACGTTACGGCCACGCAGGCGCCGCGCTACATTTTCGGTTACACCGCGGCCGAGGACATCAGCGATCGCACCATCCAGAATTCCGAAAGCCAGTGGGCGCGGGCGAAGTCGTTCGACACCTTCACGCCGCTCGGTCCGCTGGTGGAAACGAAAATTGATCCGAATGCATTGAACATCCAACTTTTTCAGAACGGCCAGTTGCGTCAGAACTCGAACACGAGCCAGCTCATTTTCAAACCCGCCGAGCTGGTGAGTTTCATTTCCACGAATCTGACGCTGTTGCCCGGCGACGTGATTCTGACCGGCACACCCAGCGGTATCGGGCCGATTCAGAGCGGCGACCGGCTGGAAGTGCGGATTCATGGTTTAGCCCCATTGGTCAATACGGTGAAATAAATTTGACGCAGAAACGCAAAAGTGCAGAGCTGCACGCTCACCAACGGTTCGGTGTATTTCAGCGATCCAGACTGGACGAATTATCCCGGTAGTTTCTACCGCATCCGTTCGCCGTAGCACCACGTTTTTATCTGCGGCTTTCATTCAAAAGCCGCTGCGTTCGTCAGGGTGAGAGCCGTACCTTTATTCCAAATCATGGGACTGCTGCCCAAGGGCAGAACTTGACGCGCACAACTTTCCGTATAGCGTTCGGTTCAAACGGCCATGAGCCTACGATCAAAACGCAAGCTTTGCGATGACCTGGTGCCGGCGGTACGTTCCATTCCCATCGTCAATTCAGGCGACAATGAGTCAGTCGGATTGACTGACATCCGATGGAAGCGTTTTTTGTTTGCCGGATTTGCCATGATATTGATATTCGGCCTGGCAGGTTGCTGGTGGTTATGCACCCGAAGTCCGCGCATCAGTTTTTTAACCCGGCACGAACCGGCGCAGTGGGTGATTTATCCTCGTTCTCCTGATGCGGGGATACATCTCGTGACGGAATCAAGGGTGGTATTTCGCCAGACCTTTTGTTTGGAACGACTTCCGACCCAAGCCACCCTTGCGATCCGGGCTTTCAAGCGTTTTAAGGTCACCCTGAATGGCGTGGCGGCGGACGTGCCTGCTCCGCCGGAATCAAATTTCAAGAATTGCACAAAATTGGATGTTGCCGGAATGCTGCATCCGGGCACCAACCAGATTGCCGTCACCGTCCTGAATAGTGATGGTCCGCAGGCATTGTGGCTTTCCCTGGAGGCTGATGATTTCAGATTGAATAGTGATGGTGATTGGGAAGCCTCGCTGGAGGGCGGTGGTTGGCGGAAAGTGCGGCTGGCTTCCGATCCGCCGCCAATCGAAAAGGGCAGTCCACTCTTTGACAAGGAAACTGTGATGGGTTGTTTCGTCAGGCAATTGCCGCTGTTGTTATTTTTCGCCGTTCTTTCGACCGGGTTTTTTCTTGCCGGGACGTGGTGGTTCAAACGAAATCGCGGCCACGGTGAGCTCCCTGTGCCGGTTGATTCAACCCAATTTGCGGTGCTGGTTCTGGTCGTGATGGCTGGGTGCTGGATTGCCCTGTTTGTGAACAATCTGGGCCGGCTGCCCGTCCAGTTCGGTTTTGATGTGCAGCATCATCTGGAATACATCGATTTTATCAGGAGCAGGCATTCCCTGCCGCTGGCGAATCAAGGTTGGGAGATGTGGCAACCGCCACTTTACTATATCATTTCCGCTGCGTTGGCCGCGCTCCTGAAGCTGGAGGTTTACAGCGTTGCGGCCACGCAAGTGTTCAGAGGTTTCGGGCTGCTGGTCGGGGTGGCCCATTTGGGTCTGATCTTTCTCTGTCTCCGGCTTCTGTTTCCCGGGCGGGTGGGAATGCAACTGTTCGGTCTGATTTTGGCGGCTTGCCTGCCGGAACACCTTTATATTTCCCAGTATGTGACCAACGAATCCCTCGCCGACATCTGGATGACCGCAACGATCTATTTCTGTTTACGCCTGCTGAAAGACAACCGCCCCGATTGGCGGCTGTCCGTTGCCGGCGGTGGATGTCTGGGGGGCGGCGCTCCTGACGAAGATCACTGCCTTTATCGCAATTCCAATCATCGGCGGGGCGTTGCTGGGCTGGCTGATGTTGCAGCGAATACGCCCGGTCAGAATTTGGTTCACCACCCTGGGGCTTTTTCTGGCTGCTGCGTTCGCAGTCTGTGGCTGGCACTATCTGCGGACTTGGAGGGCCTTTGGCACCCCGTTTGTCCTGGTGTGGACTTCAGCATCGGGATTTTCCTGGTGGGCGGATGACGGTTTTCGAACCGCCGCTTATTTCACCAGATTTGGCAGGAGTCTGACGCAGCCATTTTTCAGCGCATTTTATGGATTTGCGGACGGGATTTACTCGACATTCTGGGGGGATAGTTTGTGTGGTGGTAGTACCAGTTTTATCTGTTGTCCTCCCTGGAACTATGAGTTGATGGCGGCCGGCATGCTGTTGGCGTTACTGCCCACAGCGATCATTTTAACCGGGCTGGCGGTTTGCCTGCGGAGGTTTTTCCGTCGACCCGGGCCGGTTTGGTTTCTGTTGTTGGGAATCCCTTTGGCGTCGTTTGCCGCCTTGGTTTACCTCAATCTAAAAGTTCCTTACGCCAACCTGGTCAAAGCGTTCTATTGCCTGATTGCTCTGCTGCCGATTTGTGTGTTCGGTTCGGTGGGTTGGGATGTTTTATACCGGCACGCGCGGGGTTTCCGCCCGGTCTTATGCGTGGTTTTCGGCGTCTGGGCCTTGAACGCCTATGCCTCTTATTGGATTCGTGGTGAAACCTATGCCACGCATTATGTACGCGGGTATGATTATTCCCAAAACAACCGCTATGAGGACGCAATCAAAGAGTTCTCCGCCGCCCTCAAACTGGAACCGGATGATGCGCAAGCCTGTTTTAACATCGGCAACGTGTTGGCGAAGCAAGGCAAGCTGGCTGCCGCCATTGGATATTTTGAGCGGGCGCTTCAACTCCAACCGGATTTTGCCAAAGCTCACTGCAATTTGGGCAACGCGTTGACCGCGGCCGGGAAGCCGGCTGAAGCCATTGAACATTTTGAGCGGGCGCTTCAACTCCAACCGGATGATGCCGGGACGCTGAACAATCTGGCATGGCTCCTGGCGGCCGGCTCCGAGGACCGACTGCGCAACGGGACCGAAGCGGTCCGTCTGGCCGACCGCGCATGTGAACTGACTCAATATCAGGAGCCAATGTTTATCGCGACACTGGCCGTCGCTTATGCCGAGGCCGGACGTTTCGATGATGCCGTGACCACGGCGCAAAAAGCATCCACCCTTGCCGGGCGGCAAGGTGAAACAAATCTGCAGCAGCAAACTCAGGGATTACTCCAGCTCTTCCGCGCTCATACTCCTTATCGGCAAACCCGATAGGCAACTAATATAATATGCCTGTGATGCTAAGCATCCACAGATGTCATGGATGACGCAGGGGGAGAATCTGTGTAATCGGCGTCTCTACCGCATCCGCTCGCCGTAAAACGGATTCGACTTGGAGGGCAGCGCTTCGTTGCTGCCCAAATTCCAGGGTACTGACGGAGCCGTGCCTTCCAAACAACAGAAAAAACTTCGTTCCTTGGTTCCTTTGTTGTTAAATTTCCTGTCACATGAAGTGGACACAAACATTGATTCCGACCCTCCGCGAACCTCCCGCCGAGGCGGAAATCTTGTCGCACAAACTGCTGCTGCGCGCCGGGCTGATCCGTAAGCTGGCCGGCGGCGTTTATACTTTCCTGCCGCTCGGCCTGCTCGCGTTGCGCAAGGTCGAGCAAATTGTCCGTGAAGAAATGGATCGCGCGGGCGCGCTCGAAATGCTCATGCCCGCGCTCCAACCGCCGGAAATCTGGCAGCAGAGCGGACGCTACGAAACCGCGAGTGACGTGCTGTTCAAGGTCAAGGACAGCGCCAACCGTGAATGGGTTTTGAGCGCGACCGCCGAGGAGGTCATCACCGGAATTGCGGCCAACGAGATCAATTCCTACCGGCAGTTGCCAAGGAATTTTTACCAGATCAGCGTCAAGTTCCGGGACGAAATCCGTCCGCGCTTCGGCCTGATGCGCGCGCGTGAATTCATCATGAAGGACGCCTACAGCTTCGACGTGAACGACGAGGCATCGCAGGTCTGCTACCAGAAAATGTATGACGCCTACACGCGCATCTTTGAGCGGTGTGGATTGAAAACGTTTCCCGTGGAGGCCGACACCGGCGTCATCGGCGGCAAATTCTCGCATGAGTTCATGGTGCCCGCCGAGACTGGCGAGAACGAGGTGGTTTATTGCGAGGGCTGCAGTTACGCCGCGAACATCGAGAAAGCGACCAGCGGTATTCCCAGCACCGCCGCGCGCGAAATCGGCGCGGCCATTGAAAAATTTGCCACACCCGGCGTCGTTACCATCGAAGCGCTGACCAAGGCGCCTTACAGCGTTCCCGCCAATCGTCAAATCAAGACGCTCGTCTATATCGCCGACAGCAAGCCGGTCATTGCTTTGATTCGCGGTGACGACCAGTTGAATGAAGCCAAACTGGCCGGGTTGCTCGGCACCGTCTTTCGTCCAGCGACTCCGGAAGAAATTTTCAATGCCATGGGCGCGCATCCGGGAAGTCTTGGGGCGGTGACAGAGACAATTTGCCGGTCATCCGAGGCCGCGCCGCAGCACGGCCCTACCATTCCTGTTTACGCGGACGAACGTTTGCGTGGCGCGAACGACATGACCACTGGCGCGAATGAGGACGGTTTTCATTTCCGCCACCTTTCCATCGAGCGCGACATCAAGGTGACGCAGTGGTTTGATTTGCGGACGGTTACCGTCGGCGAACCCTGCGTCAAATGTGGCAAGCCGCTGAAAATCCGGCGAGCGATTGAAGTCGGCCACGTTTTCAAGCTCGGTACGAAATACAGCGAGAAATTCAACGCGCTTTACCTCGACGAGGCGGGCAATCGCAAGCCGTGCGTGATGGGTTGTTACGGCATCGGCATCACGCGCACGTTGCAGGCGGTGATCGAGCAGGGCAACGACAAGGACGGCATCATCTGGCCGTTGAGTGTCGCACCGTATCAGGTTTGCATCACGCCGTTGAACGTTGACCCGAACAACGAAGCGATGAAGCTGGCGGAAAAATGTTACGCCGAACTGACGGCGCGCGGCGTGGAAGTGATTCTGGACGACCGCGACGAGCGCCCCGGCGTGAAATTCAAGGACGCGGACCTGGTCGGGTTTCCCATCCGGCTCGGCCTCGGCGAAAAATCATTGGCGAAGGGCGAAGTGGAAATCAAACCGCGCGGCGGCGCCTTGCAACCGGTCAAGGCTGAGGCGGCGGTGGAAGCGGTGATGAAATTGTTGGAAGCTGGCAATGCCGCCTTGCGCCCGGCGTGAATTTTTATCGTGGCAACGTGTGAAATGTGAACTTCGCCGGTTGGTTTGCCGCCGGGTCAATTCGCACCGTGTAATAGCCGCCGTCGTTCAGCAGTTGGGTGCCGGAAAGCGCCGGACATAAACGCACGTGAAACGGCCACCAATGATGCGCCTCGTGCAGTGCCGAGGTGAAACGGCCGACGGAGCGGCCCAGAAACCGGACGGGCGGTATCCCCGACAACACCCTGCTTTTCCACAGGATCAGCCGCGTGTGCAGATGGCCAATCACGGTCTGCTCGATTTGCGGCAAACGGCGGCGGACCGATTCCTCACGCCACAAAAATGGCAGCGCCGTGGGGTCATGGCAGAACAACAATACGCGCTGGTCCGGCTGGAGCGCTTCGAAGGCTGCGCGGATTTCCGCGAGGTGCGTCTCGCGCAAGCGTTGCCATACCGGCCATTCTTCCGGCAGGGCGTCCGTTTGATTCGCCGGCAGGGTGATGAGCGGCGACGCCACGCCGAACAGTGAGTAGCGGCCAATGTTCAGTTGCCAGAACCCTCTCAAATCCAATTGCTCCGTGGCGCGGCGCCAACTGGCGAACCGCGTTTGACCCGTGTCGCCAAACAACGTCGGCTTGCCCAGTTCGTGGTCGCCGAAAGTGAACCGGGCGCGGTCGCCGAATTTCGCTCGGAGTTTGGCGAGACATTCCTGCGTGCTTTGGAACGCCGCCGGGTCGCTCACGCCGACAAAGCCGCTGTCACAGGAATAGTCGCCGTTGGCAATGAGATAATCCAGCGGGCCGGCTTCAGCCAGAAACCGGTCGAGTTGCCGTCCCTGGTCGAGCGGATGGCGCATCCAAATCAGATGCCGGTAGGCGCGCGCGACGGTGCGGAAGAGGGGGTTGGCGATGGTGCAAAATTCGTAATCCTCGCCGCGGGCGCGTTCGGCGGGGCCCGCATAATGGACGTCGCTCAAAATGGCGACGATGACCTCGCCGGACGCGCTCATCTCTCTGCGGTGTCAATGGGTTGCGGCTGCGGCAAAGGTGGCATGGACGGGGTCGGCGTTGTCGAGCGCGTCACGGGGATGGTCAAGTCGTGATTGCTTAAGATGGATTGTCGGCTGGAGACTTTCCATCCAGTGTGTCGCGGACGATTTTGGCGAGCATGTCGTGCGTGTACGGTTTCTGGAGGAAACGCGCGCGGGTCTTCGCCAGGATTTCGGGGCTGACCTCGTTGGCGGTATAGCCGCTGGTGAAAATGATTTTCAAGTGCGGCTGGCCGGCCAGCAGCCGTTGGGCGAGTTCCGCGCCGGAAATCCCGTCGGGCATGATCATGTCGGTGAGCAGCAAATCAATTTTGCCGCGGGTCACGTTCCACATGCCGAGCGCTTCCTTGCCGGAGGAGGCTTCCAGGATCCGGTAGCCGTAGCTTTCGAGGATGTCGCGGGCCATTTCGCGCAGGACCGGTTCGTCTTCGACGAGGAAAATGGTTTCGGCGCCGCCGGTCACGGAATCAGCCGGGCCGGTCTTTTCTTCCACGGTTGGCACGGGTTGCACTGTTTGCATGGTGGCCGGGAAGAACACGTCGAAGGTGGCGCCTTCGCCGGGTTCGCTCTCCACTTCGATCCAGCCCTCGTGTTGTTTGACAATGCCGTAAACGGTGGCGAGGCCGAGGCCCGCCCCTTTGCCGACATCTTTTGTGGTGAAGAACGGTTCAAAGATGCGGGCACGCGTGGCGGAATCCATGCCGATGCCCGTGTCGCTCATGCGCAATCGCACAAAATTTCCAGCGCGCGCCTCGGGATGGATTTCAACATGGGCGGCATCCACCGGCATTGCGCCAAGGCCGATGGCGAGTTTTCCGCCTTGGGGCATGGCATCGCGGGCATTGACGGCGAGGTTCATGATGACTTGTTCAACCATGCCGGTGTCGCCTTGCACGGCCGGCAATTCATCCGGCGGCTGAAATTCGAGGGTGATGGTTTCGCCGAAGAGGCGCTGCAACATTTTGCTCATGTTGCCGACGACTTCGCGCAGGTCGAGCGGTCTGACCTGCATGACGTTTTTGCGGCTGAACATGAGCAGTTGACGCGTCAGCCCGGCGGCGCGTTCGGTGGCGAAATACACGGCCTGGATCGGGTCAAGGATATCCGGCGGCAGCGTCGGCCTGGCCAGGAGCGAACTGGTATGTCCCTGGATGATGGTGAGCATGTTGTTGAAGTCGTGCGCGACGCCGGCGGCCAGCTGGCCGATGGATTCCATTTTTTGTGACTGGCGCAGCTGTTCACCCATCCTCAACCGCTCGACCGTGATGCCGATGACGCCGGCCACGGCCAGAAGGAATTGCACGTCGTCCGGAGTGAATTCCCGATGCTTGACGGTGTGCACACAGAAGACGCCAAACGGTCGCTCGCGCGTGGGAATGAGGATGGTCGCCCCGCTGACGACGCCGTGATCCATCAACAACGATGAAGCCTTGAACCGCCTTTCGGTCCACAAATCGGCGACCACAATGGCGTCGCCGGTTCTGAACGTCAAACCGGCCTGCGAGTAATTATCCACCGGCACCGTGGCCGAACCGACGCAGTTGGATTTCCACCCGGCGCCTGCCCGCATGAGCAACTGGCCGCCGGGCACCGATTCAAAGACGGCGCAGTATTCCACTTCCAGCGTTTGCGCCACGAGAATGGTGGCCTGGTTCAACAGGGCCATCAAGTCGCTGTTGGTCAGCGCAAACTGTCCCAAAGCGGCGACGGTCGTTTGTTGCAACGCGCGGTTAAGCAGGGTTTTCTCGGTGGCCTCACGCTCCTTGATGCGCTGTTGCAACGACTCGGCCATCTGATCGAAAACATTTGCCAGCTGGCCGAGTTCGCTTTCCGTGTCTTTCAGGCCGGTGCGGGCGGTCAAATCTCCCTTGGCCAGGCGTTGTGCCGCACTGGACAGGGCGCGCACCTGCTTCAGAATAAAATGTTCACCGCCGAACCACGCCGCGCCCAACGCCAGCAAACCCACCATGAAACTGGCCCACGGCACGTCCAGCGCATACTCCTTCAGCCTTTCCGGCGCGTACTGCCAGAACCACGACTGGTTGACGATATACGTCAACACCAACGCCGGCGCGATGGCCACAAACACGCTGGCGACCAGCTGCATCCTCACCGTGGAAAACGTTTTCGCTATTTTTTTAATCATGGCTCGGCTCCGAAACGGCGGGCCGACGATACTATAAGACGGGTTTGTGCGAAAAGCAGATTCAACCCGCCAATGCCGCGGCTCGGCCTCGAGGCAAACGGCCCAGGTGAAAAATCAAAAATCCGTGTAAAAACCTGCATAACTCTTCGGTTTGCCCGCTGGTGGGTTTCAAGCAGCAGGACGCCTGCCAATTGCCGGCCACCAGGGTGCGGAGAATTTGCCTTGCGCCCGCTGTCAATCCGGTCTTTGACAAATCGGGGTTCAGGCCAAGTTCGTGCAGCAACTTCAGTTCAAAGGCGAAAACCGCTTGCGGCACAGGGCGTTGGCGGCAAAGACAATCAAGAAATTCACGCATCAATTCAAATACGGCGGGCAACGGCGTTTCGGTTTCCGTCGCCAGCTCGATGAACGCGGCGGCGTAGGCAGCCTGGCGCAGGCTGGCCAGATTTTGGCGCAGCGGACCATGCGTTTCGCGCAGGCGGACTTCGCGGAGAATGTGCAAATCGGAACGGCGGCTCCGGCTGAACGAAAAATCCGCGAGGTAAAACAGGTCGAGCTTGCCGAGAAACGGTGATTTGAGACGGCGCGCGCCCTTGGCCACCGTTGCCATCCGCCCGAAATTTGGCGTGAGCCAGTGGACGATGAGACTGGTGTCCGTGAGCGGTCGCGTGCGCAGGATGATGCCGGTGGCAGATTCGATCATTTCAGCGAAGGCGGCGGTGTGTATTCCGGCGAGAGGGAACCCAGGCTGACGATGTATTTAATGCCTTCGGCGACGGACATGTCGAGTTTGGTCACCTTTTCCTCCGGCACCAGAATCAAAAAGCCCGAGGTGGGATTCGGCGTCGTGGGGACAAACACGCACACCACCTTTTCCCTGGTTTTCTGTTGCACCTCGTCGCGCTGTTCACTGGTGAGAAAGCCGATGGAATAGATGCCCTCGCGCGGAAATTCCACCAACACGACGGTTTTGAACGAATGCTTGTTGCCGGAAAAGGCATCATTGACCTGTTTGATAGCGCCGTAAATCTTGTTCAGGAACGGCACCCGCATCAACACGCGATCAGTCCAATCAATGATTTTTTTGCCGATATAGTAGCGCGCCAGCACCCCCACCGCCGAAATCAGCGCCACCGCGAGCAGCAACGCCACCAGACTCCAATACCAGTACATTGGTCCCATGCCGTCGCGGGGATACACCAGGCTCTCGTGCGTCAGGCTTTTGGGCAGAAAAAACAACAGCACGTCCGTCACGCTGGAAATCGTGCCGATAAGCCACTTGACCGCCGCCAGCGTGAGCAAGGCGGGCAAAGTGACCGCCAAGCCGGTCAAAAAACTGGAGCGCCAGCGGGCGAATAAACTTCTCGATTCCATGCGGCCAGTCTAGGGTCGTGTCAGAGTTTGCTCAAGGGAAAGCGGCAGGCAATTGCGCGCAACCGGCGGTCTTCCTCGCGCTTCATTTTGCGCCTGACGCCCACACTCACATCATCAAAATCGAGCAGATGCAAAACGCCATGGACGATATAGCGCACCACTTCCGACTGCCAGCTGGTGCCGAACTTTCGCGCCTGCAAAACGGCTTCGTCCACACACGCGAAAATTTCACCGTGTAGTTGGCGTCCCGGGCTTGGGGTCTGGGGCCTGGGGTTTGAATAGTCAAACGTAATCACATCGGTCGGGCCGGCGTGCCGGAGAAATTTTTCGTTCAAGCGCGTCATTTCCGGTGCGGCGACGAGATGGATGCCGAGGTTGGCCTGTTCGATTTTCGATTCCGCAAACAGGTCGCCCACGATTTGCTTGAGCAGCCGGGTGTTGATTTTCTTCGTCCGCTGGCGGTTGAAAATCTCGAGGGTCATCGGAATCGAAGCTCCAAATTCCAAGCTCCAAGCTCCAGAGAAGCACCAAGCCTCAAGCTCCAAATCAGGCTGCCACGCGGGAAAGTTTTGGCAATTGGAATTTGAAGTTTCTCTGGAGCTTGGGTGTTGGAGCTTGGAGCTTTCATTTCTGTCCGCGATGTTCCTCGTAGGCCGCGATGATGCGCTGGACAAGCGGATGCCGGACAACGTCGCGCTTGCTGAACTCAACGACCGCGATGCCCTCGACGTTATTCAATACTCGATGCGCTTCGAGCAGGCCGGAATGTTTGTTCGGCGGCAAATCAATCTGCGTTTCGTCGCCGGTAATGACCGCTTTCGAGCCGTGGCCGAGGCGGGTGAGAAACATCAACATCTGCTCCGTCGTCGAATTTTGCGCTTCGTCGAGGATAATGAAGGCGTTGTTGAGCGTGCGCCCGCGCATGTAGGCCAGCGGCGCGATTTCAATCGTGCCGCGCTCCGTGTGCTTCTGGATTTCCTCGGCGGGCAGCATGTCATGCAGCGCGTCCTGCAACGGACGGAGATACGGCGTGATTTTTTCGTAAAGGTCACCCGGCAAAAAACCGAGCGCTTCGCCGGCTTCCACCGCGGGGCGGGTGAGAATCAGCCGGGACACCCGGCCGTCGCGCAGTGCTGAGAGCGCCACCGCCACCGCCAGATACGTCTTGCCCGTGCCCGCCGGCCCGACGCCAATGGTGATGTCGTATTTACGGATGGCATCAAGATATTTTTTCTGGCCGACCGTTTTGGCGGTCACACCGGGCTTCCGGTCGTGCGTCATCACGCGGTCGCTGACCAGGTCCTTGAGCGTTTCGGCGCCCTCGTGCTTCACGATGTTCAACGCGTGGGTGAACTCGCGGTTGCGGACGGGCGTGCCGGCCTTCAACAGCGTTTCGAGCGAAACGAAAAGGTGTTTGGCGCGCTCAATGGCGTCAGCCTGGCCTTCGAGCTTGATCCAGCCTTCGCGAGAGGTGGCTTTGACGCCCAGTTCGGTTTCGAGCGATTGCAGGTTGCGCGGTTCGTTGTTGAAAAGCTGTTGAGCGACCCGCGCGTTCTCAAAATGAAGGGTTTCAGTGGCCATCAGGAAATAAATTCAAATTACGATGCGGACTTCGGAGCGATCCAATTCCACGAGTGAATGCCTTTTCAGGGCCTTCTCGATCGCCGGAAGGTTTCGGGCAAACAACTTGTGCAATTCTGAAATGCTGATGTTTCCCGTGCGCACCAGAATCAGTTTATATGGCTCTCGCCGCAACAAATGCGAATAATAAAAGTCGGTGTCTTTGGATATTACCACCAGCTTTTCTTTGGCTGACAAAAAATTGATGGCGTTGTCCGTGGTCAAATTTTTTGCCGGAAGCTGAAGCGTGTGTCGAGCGCCATGCCCGGCGGCCTTTAATAGTCCACACAGGCCGCGTGGCAGATGCGCATCCACCAGGAATTTCATGCAAGGACCAAATGCCGGCTTTTCACTTTGAGTGAGCGTGCCGCGAATTCAAGACACGCCAGCAAATCTTCGCGTTCCAAATCAGGAAACTCGGCGAGAATCTTTTCAAATGAGTCGCCCGCTGCAAGGTATTCGAGCACGGATTCCACTGGATAACGCAAGCCGCGAATGACCGGCTTGCCGTGGCAAATTTCCGGTTTAATGGTGATGCGTTTCAGTAAAGAGTTCATGGTAAAATTTCATTGCAGATGCGGCGGTGGTGTTTCAAACAAGGCCGTCTCCATATCCACAAAGCGGCCCTCCGCAGCGGCCTTCATTCCTTCTTTGAAAGATTCCGGCACCCACGAATCGTCGTGTTCCACGACATACTTCGCCACCTGCGCCCGTTCGCTGGCGGGCAAAACTTTGAACTGCTCAATTATTTCTGTCGCGCTCATGTTCTAATTATCCGCCAAAGTTCATTTTTGGCAAGCCCGCGACAAACGACAGCGCAACCCGCGCGTTCTCAAAATGAAGGGTTTCAGTTGCCACAATTACAGATTATTTTGCCAATTCCGCCCGAAGTTTCGCCGCGATTTCGCTCAACGCCTGCGGCAGGACCCGGGTGTTCGCCAGCACCGGCATGAAGTTCGTGTCCCCGTTCCAGCGCGGCACGACGTGAATGTGCAGGTGTTCCGCGATGCCCGCGCCGGCGACCTTGCCGAGATTGATGCCGATGTTGAAACCGTCCGGCTTCATCAACCGCGTCAGCGCATTCACGCAGCGGCGGGTGAGCTTCCACAAATCGGCGAGTTCCTCATCGGTCAGATCGTTCAAATCGGCGACTTGTTTGTAAGGCACGGTCATCAGGTGCCCGCCATTGTAGGGATAGGTATTGAGCAAGGCGAAACAGGTGCGGTCGCGGACGATGACGCAGTTGGCTTCGTCGTCACTGGACTGGGCGATGCGGGTGAACAGGCTCGCGTCGAGCTGCGGTTTGGGCGCGAGAATGTATTCAATCCGCCACGGGGCGTGCAGCGATTCCATGTGGGCAAGTGTAGGAGTCGAGGTAACGAGACTCAAACTGAATTTGTCCGTAGCGGCGTCTCGGCAGAGCGCCACAAATATTCGGCTTTCTGCCGAAAGTCGCTACGACTGGGAGAACAAACTCAAAATGGCCGTGGCCGCGCGCGCGCTGGCGCCGGGTTCACCCAGGGTTGAAACCACCTCCGCGAGCCGTTTTTTGATTTGAGCGCGGCGCGATTCGTCCTGCAAAAGTTTTAACGCGGCGCCGGCGATGTTCTCCGGCGTGGCGGCGCTTTGGATGAATTCGGGGAAAATCTCCTCGTTCGCCAGGATGTTCGGCATCGTCGCCCATTTCACGGTGGCGATGCGTTTGGCGATCTCCCAGTTGAACCACGACGTTTTGTAGAGTGTCACCGTCGGCACGCCGAAGAACGCGCATTCCATTGTCACCGTGCCGGTCGAGGCGATGGCGAGGTCGGCTCCGGCCAGCGCGTTCGACAAGTTACCGATTTGAATTTCAAAATTCACCGGGGGCGCGGACAGCTCGTCCGCGAGTTCTTTCAAGCCTTCATTCGGCAAAATCATTTTTGCTTTCGCCGACGGCAATTTTTCCCGTACCAGCTTCAACGCACTGAGCATCACCGGCAAATGCCGGCGCAATTCATCCACGCGGCTGCCGGGCAGCAGGAGAACCGATTCCGCCGAATTCCGAACTCCGAACTCCGAACTCCGAACTCCGAATCTCCCAATCATCGGATGACCGACAAATTCCACGAGCAATTTCGGCACGCGCTGCGCATACCAGTCCTTCTCGAACGGGAAAATGCTCAGGACGAGGTCATAATCCGCCGTCAGCACGTTCGCGCGGCCCGGACGCGACGCCCAGACCTGCGGTGAAACGAACTGGATGATTTTCGGGTTCCAATTCGCAAAGGGATTGTCGCGGACGAATTGTTTAATGGCATGGCCAAAGCGCAGGTTGAATCCGCCGAAGTCCACGCCGATGATGGCGTCCGGCTTCCGTTCAATCGCCAGCGCGAGCAACTGGTTGAACAGCCGCCGGAACTTGAAATAATTTTTCAGCACATCCTCAATGCCGATGACCGAGTACCGCGTCAGGTCAAACGCCAGTTCGACCCCGGCGGCGGTCATTTCGGGTCCGCCCGCGCCAAAGAAGACCGGCGAAGATGGAAGTTGGGCGTTAGAAGTTGGGAGTTTGGAACGCAACGCCGAGACGAGCTCCGCCGCGAGTGTGTCTCCGCTCGCCTCGCCGGCGATGAGCATGAACGATTTCGGGTTCACGATTTTATTTTAACGCAGAGATGCAGAGACGCGGAGAAATTAAGAATTGGATTTCTCCAATCGTTGAATGATTGTTGCATTTGAGTTTACGGCTACAGCCTTAATCATCGTAGCATCATTTTCCTCGTAAATAACAGATCGTGGCGCAGGGCTTTGAACAAATTTTTCTGGAGCAAAAATGACAATCCCATCGCCGGGAGATGCAACGACCGTCCAAGTTTCTTTAGGGTCGTTGAAGCTAACGCCTAAATCCCAGCATTCGTACACTTCGTGGTGACCGTTGACATACAAAATACGCCCGTCAGTAAAATGTATAAAAAGATGGGGAGAATTATTTCCTAATTCGATGTTGGAGATTTTAGCTTCGCGTATTCCACATAGAATTTGCAAATCTTGTTCCGTTGTCGTTTCAGTAAAGCCGCTTTCATTTTCTGGCGGTTGCGTTGGCAACGAATTAAAAACTGCCCATTTCGAGCCAAGATTAAGATAAATTTGTCCTCGCAAACTTTCTTTATTGGAGTCGTTTTTTGAAATAAGAAGCTGCAAAATAGGGCCAAACCGAATGCCTCCAATTTGAGCGCCTTGACACAAATGATTAAGCACCTTTTCGGCTAATTTTTTGTCTTCCTGCTTCATAAAACTTTCTCTGCGTCTCCGCGCCTCTGCGTTTGATCTTTCATTTGCTCTGCTGCACCTGCCGTGTAATTTCAAAAGCCAGATCCAAGGCACGCTTGGCGGATTCGCCGCTGACGAGGGGCGTGTGTTTTTCGCGGACGCAGCTCACAAAACTTTGCAGTTCCAGCTTGAGCGGCTCGTCCTTCGCAATTGGCACCGGCTCGCGCACGATTTTTTTCCCGGCAAATTCGCTGACAACCGTGACGTTGCTGCCAGCAAGGGCCAAAAGCTTTCTCAACTTGGAACTTACCCACTCATCGTCGCGGGCGACGCGGTAGAGAAAACCCTCCTGCGCGCGGTAATCGAGCGAGATGTAGCACGGATTGGTCGGACCGCTGAAGACGCGAATTTTCCGCATCCGCTCCGGGCTGACACGACTGACGGTGAGGTTGGCGACGCAGCCGTTGGCGAAGCGCAGCCGCGCGTTGGCGATGTCCTCGCTCTTGCTCAACACCGGAATGCCCACGGCGTCCACGCTCGTGACGGGCGATTTCACGAACGCCAGCACGACGTCGAGGTCGTGAATCATCAGGTCGAGTACGACGCCGATGTCGGTCGAGCGGGCCGGGTAGGGTGAAAGCCGGTGCGTCTCGATGAAACGCGGTTCGGTGGCGACGGATTCAAGATATTTGAAAACGGGATTGAACCGCTCGACGTGACCGACTTGCAGGACGCAATTTTTACGTTGGGCAAGCTGGATGAGTTCCGCTGCCTGCGCGGTGTCGTCGGTCATCGGCTTTTCCACGAGCACGTGTTTGCCCTGCGCGAGCAGCGTTCTGGCCAGTTCGAAATGGGTGACGGTCGGGGTGACGACGTTGAGCGCGTCGGCGTTGGCAGCGGCTTCGGCGACGGATTTAAAGATGCGCGCCTTGTATTTGGCGGCGATCCGGCGGGCGGTGTCGTCGTTCGTGTCAAAAATACCGGCGAATTCCACCAGACCGGCGGCGGCGAGTTCGGAATAAATACGGACGTGTTCCTTGCCGAGCGAACCGGTGCCGAGGACGGCGACCTTGACCTTCGATGCCATGCGCGGAGTTTGCCAGTGGAAGGCTGTTTCTAAAAGCGGAAATCAGCGCAGGTTGGATCCGAATCACGCGATAGCGTCTTGGACTGCGGCAGCCCTCTGCCGCTTTGGAAACAGTGCGCCCTCAAAGCGGCAGAGGGCTGCCGCAGTCCAAAACCTGGCGGAATCAAGGCCGTCCGGGATTTTCCGAGTCCGTTCATTGGAAAGAGGAGGTTGTGCTCCACTGGCAGACACGCTAAAGCGAGAACTCCAACTCAACTTTCAACTTTCAACTTTCAACTTTCAACCGTTAAATATCCCCGTGCCAATTTTGAGTTATGCCGTCCTCGCCGTGGCCGCGTATCTGCTCGGCTCGATACCGACGGGCTATCTGGCCGGACGCGCCCGGGGCATTGACATCCGCACCGTCGGCAGCGGCAACATCGGCGCCACGAACGCCATGCGTGCGCTTGGCAAACCGGTGGGAATTTTTGTGTTGCTCGTGGATGCCGCGAAAGGTTTTGCCGCCTGTTATTTGGGAGCATTTATTTATAGCAGGTTGTGTGAATGGCATGCTCCTTCAGATTCTATTGTCCTTTTTTCGCCAGAAGAGATAGAGCGTTTTGCTATCATTGCCGGCGTTTTTGCCGTGCTCGGCCACAATTTCACCTGCTGGCTCAAGTTCAAGGGCGGCAAAGGCGTCGCCACGAGCGCTGGCGTTTTTTTGGCGCTTGCGCCGCTGGCCCTGGGCATCGCGTTGGGCGTGTGGATTGTCGTGTTTGCCCTCAGCCGATATGTTTCAGTCGCGTCCATTGCTGCGGCGGTGGCATTGCCCGCCGCGGTTTGGATGCTCCCGCCTCATAATTTATTGCTCGGCATCGCGACGACAGCGCTCGGCCTGCTGGCCATTGCCAAACACAAGCGCAACATCGAGCGGCTGTTCAATGGCACGGAGCAGCGTTTCGGCAAAAAAAGTGCAACCCCGGAGGCGACGAAATGAAAATCACCGTGCTCGGAGCCGGCGCGTGGGGCACCGCGCTGGCAAAGGTCCTTCACGAAAACGGCAATGCCGTGGCGCTGTGGGACATTGACGCTGAAACGCTGGAGGAACTCCGGCGCGGGCGCAGCGAACGTTACCTGCCCGGCGTGCCCTTGCCGGCAAACTGGCGGGTGGAGGCGGACTTCAAAACAGCCGTGGGCGGGGCCGAATGTGTCGTCATGGCCATTCCCTCCCAGGCTTTTCGGCAGGTGGCAGTGAAATTGAAAGGGCAACCGGCGATTTTGGTGAGCGTGACCAAGGGTATTGAATTTGAGACCGGCGAAACCATGAGCCGGATTTTGCGTGAACACGCCCCAGCCAACCATGTGGCCGCGCTTTCGGGACCGAGTTTCGCCCGCGAAGTGGCGCTGGGCGTCCCGACCGCGGTGGTTTGCGCCTGCGAAAACGACGGCACGGCGCGCACCGTGCAAGGACTCTTCCACCGTCCGGAATTCCGCATCTACCGCAGCACGGACGTTCTCGGCGTGGAATACGGCGGTGCGCTGAAAAACATCATCGCCATTGCGGCGGGCGTGAGCGACGGCCTCGGTTACGGCGACAACACGAAGGCCGGTCTGGTCACGCGGGCGCTGGCCGAGATGCGCCGGCTCGGTGTGGCGTGCGGCGCGCAACCGGAAACGTTCGCCGGCCTGAGCGGTTTGGGCGATCTCATGCTGACGTGTTTTTCCAAACAAAGCCGTAATCGCAATCTGGGTGAGCGCCTCGGGCGCGGCGAAACGATGGCGGCGATCCAGGCATCGCATCCGAAACTGGCCGAAGGCTATCCCACCGCGCGTTCGGCGCATCGGCTGGCACGCGAGAAGAATGTGCCGACGCCGATTATTGACGAGGTTTACCAGATGCTTTACGAAGGCAAGGAGCCAAAGAAAACAGTGCGCGATTTGATTTCACGTGCATTCAAGGCCGAAGACTGAATTGAGTGCGGAATTCGGAGTGCAGATTTTCCCTCACCCGTCCTGACGGACACCCTCTCCCATCCGATGGGAGAGGGGCGGGGTGAGGGTCATCCTGTTCCATTGTCCAACTTCGTCACACATTGATGGTTGGTGGCGGAGGGGGCGAAGTCGTCCATTCGCTGATTGGGCGCAAGCTGCCGCAGTCCAGACATTGCGTCGCATTAAATTGGGTTCCGCAGTTTGGGCAGGTGCCTTGAGTGACGAAGGTGTCGAACGGACTGCCGCATTTGCCGCACCGCCAGATGGTGCCGACGGGCGGCGGAATTTTGCACACCGGACAGGCGAAGCCTTCGCGCCGCGGCATTCTGGCAATGCGGGCCAGTGCGCGCGCCTGCATCAATCCGCCCCAACAGTTCAGCAGGATGAACACGCACATAATGCCGAGCCAGTAGGAGTGCGCCAGCACCGCCAGTCCGATCAATACTGCCACGCCGATGAAGCCAATGATGCTTGCCGCCAGCAGGCTGTTGGCGCGGCCAAAGGCAAACCAGAGCAGTGAGCGCAATATTTGTCCACCGTCCAGTGGATAGATCGGGAGCATGTTAAAAATCAATAGCACGAGATTGATGAGCCAGATATTGTTCAGGAACTTGTACAAGTCGGGCAGGGTGTCGTCCCACCCCAGGTGCCCGCCCAGCAAAGCCAGCGCGCCCAAAATCGGGAACAGGATGACGTTGACCAGCGGTCCGGCGGCGATGCTCCAGAGTTGCGCGCCGGGACGTTGCGGCGGGGACACATAGGCCACACCGCCCAGCGGCCAGAGGATGATTTGACTGGTTTTTCCGCCCACCTGCCGGCAAGCCAGTTGATGGCCGAATTCGTGTATCAGCACGATCAGGAACAACGAAAGACATTCCAGCACGCTCCAGATCGGAGAAGAGTAACCCCTGGCCTGGTGGACAAAATACACGACGGCCAGAAACCAGGCCCAGTGCAAATACACATCAATCCCAAACAGCCGGAACAGGTGGAATGAGCCTTGGCGGGTGGGCATTACATCGCTCCTTTGATGAGCTTCAGCAAATCCGGATAAGCCTCGATGGCCTTGAACTGCGGGAACTGTTTTTTCACGTTGTCCGGCGCCCGAAAGAGAAAACCCACGTTCGCTTCGATGAGCATGGCGGTGTCGTTGAATGAATCGCCGGCGGAAATGACGTGATAATTCATCCGCTTGAACGCCGCCACGGCCTCGCGCTTTTGTTCCCGGATGCGCAACTGGTAATTCACGATGCGGTCATTTTCCACCACCAGCCGGTGGCACAGCAGCACCGGCCAGCCCAGTTGGCGGAGCAGGGGAGAGGCGAATTGCTCGAACGTGTCGGACAGGATGACGACCTGCACCAGCGAACGGAGTTCATCCAGAAATTCCTTCGCGCCGGGCAGGGGACGCAGCGTGCCGATCACGTTCTGGATGTCGGACAGTTTCAGGCCGTGCTGGTCGAGAATGGCGAGCCGGCCGCGCATGAGCTTGTCATAATCCAGCTCGTCGCGCGTCGTGCGGCGCAATTCCGGGATGCCGGTCTTCTCGGCGACGGCGATCCAGATTTCCGGCGTCAACACGCCTTCCATGTCCAAAGTGACAATTGGTTGCTTCACAGACGGAGAGTTTTTCAAATTGCGTGCCAAAGTCCAGTGTTAGAACAAAACCGATTCCCGTTTCCGTTGCGCAAACCGGCAACATTCCGTGTAACCAACCCCACGCGCGAGCTGGACGGCTTCGGCAAAGTTCATTCCCACTTCACCCGGCGCGTGGGCGTCGGAACCGAACGTGATGGGCACGCCCTTTTGAAACGCCAGCGCGAGGATTTCGCGGCTCGGATAAATTTCCCGGCAATCCTTCCGCAAACCGGCGGTGTTGAGCTCAATGGCGCAATTGTTCATTTTGGCCGCGTTGAGAAATTTTTCGTAGAGCGGCGCGCAATCCTGTGTCGGGCGGTGGCCGAATTTTTTCGGCAAATCGGCGTGACCGATGATTTCGAAGAAGCCGGTCTCAGCCGCTTTGGTCAACCGCTCAAAATAGGCTGACCAGACTTCATCGGCGTTGCGATGTTTCCACTCGGACAGTTTCTGCGGATCATCAATGGCCCAGCCGTCGGAAACGTAATGCACCGAACCGATGAAATAATCCCACGGATGCCGCGCGGCGAGTCCGCGTATCCAGTCCTCGTAGCCGGGCAGATAATCCACTTCGAGCGCCAGCCGAATGGTGAGCTTCGGAAAATCCTTTTGCACCTTGCGGATTTTGGCGACGTATTCGTCGAGCTGACGGGCGTACATCCGCCAGTTGTCGAAATCGTCGCGCGGCATCGGCGCATGATCGGAGAAGCCGATTTCCGTGAAGCCGAGGGCAATGGCGCGGGCGGCGTAGTCGCACGGTTCACCGGTTGCATGACGGCAGAGCGGCGTGTGCATGTGATAATCGGCGGGCCATTTCATGTCGTTGAGTGTTGAGAGTTGGGAGTTGAGTGTCGAATAAAAAACGGGCGGAACCCTGGCGTTCCGCCCGCACCGTCTTTGGGCCTGCGATCAAACACGCGGATCAAAGCCCGCCATCCACCTGCCAGCGGCCCGCCGGATTATCCTTCCTGATGGCCATGTTCCACTTTTTGGTCTGTAACATGCGGCACTTCACAAACCAGACTGATTGTTCCGGCGACCAGGTGGCTTCGCCCGCCTCCATGACCGGCATCAGTTTATGGATGTCCATGCCTTGTTTCTCCGCCATCTCAACTTGACCTTTGGTTTCCTTAACGTCGGATTCCGAGGTGAACTTGCGCATTTCGACCCAGTCCAATTTTGACTGGGCGTCGAAGTAGGCTTGCACCGCTTCCGTGGGCGATAGCCGGGCATAGACATCGTTGTTGGTCAGAACTTCCGGCTCGGTGGACCATTTAAAATCCTGCTGCAGCCGCAGTTTGCTGTCATACATTCCTGTGACAACGCACCGTTTCGCCAGGTTGGCGTTGGACACCCGCATATTGAACTCCTGCGGTTGAAGTTTGATTTCGTAAGGCACAAACCGGCCGCCATAAGACTTGGAAGTAAATGACTCACCCAGGCTGATGATTTCTAGGCCGCCGTAAGCCTGTTTCACGCCCTCGGTGATGGGTGACATGAATTTCCCGGCTTCATTCCAATCCTCGCGGGAGCAAGCTTCCAGGAAGGCGCGGGCGGCCTGCTCCGCAGTCATCGAGGCATATTTTTCGTTATCAGGCAATTTTTGCGGTTCCTGGCTCCAGCTCACGTCCGCCGGCAATTCAAGTTTCCATATGCTCGGATCAATCGGCGGGTTGAAGTCAATCTGGCTGAGGTCAAAAATCAGCGTTTCGCCGGACGGGCGAACCAGATAGACCTGCACGGTTTCCAGCAGTTTGGTCTGGGCATCGAAGCGATAGACCCGGCGGGTGTCCGCGTTGTCGAAGAAACTGTTCTTGCCGTAGTCATTTTCCGGAATGCCGGACTTGGCGTGGATCGTGACGATGGACTTCACCCTGCCGTTCGCGGCGGTTTCTTCAGTGGTGTCCAGCTTCCAGCCCTTGGCCTGCGCTTTGTTCAGCTCATTGCTGATGGTGTTGCTGAGATTGGCGATCCTTTGCAACCAATCGGTGTCAAAGGCGCTGGACGAGGGGTGTGGAAACCTGGCCCCGTAATTGGCGGTCTTGATATAAAGCACTGTGGACAAGCCGTCCATGACGGCGACTCGTCCGGGCTTCTCGACGCGCCATTTCAGTTCCGGCTCGAACTGCTTCCACAGTTCAATGGTACAAAACGGACAGTCGGGATTGATGCCGCCGAAGTTGTCTTGGGGTTCAGTGCGCAGCTGACCGCGCAGATGGATGCTGGTGAGCTTGGCCACGGCCTGGGCGCCTTTGGTCATGATCTCGGCGGCGGTGGCTTGTGCCTTGGGAAAGATCAGGAAGGCCATCAGAATAATGGCGGCCGCGCCCGCGGCAGTGCCCAATCCGAATCCCCAACGGTATTTTAATATTTTGCTCATAATTGTTTCTCTTTCCGGTTCATTTCTTTTTTGGAGAACCCGCTGCATCACCGGTGCGACAATGGACACCTCGGCGGCGGCCTGGCCACGAGCGACCAGCCGCTGTTGCAGGCTGGCGATTGCCTGGTATTCAGCCCGGCAACTGGCACAGGCTTCCAGATGAGCCTGGCATTCGAGCAAGGCTTCGCGGTCCAGCAACCCTTCCGCGCAGGCGACTAAATTGTCCCGGCATTCAGCGCAGTTCATAATTATTGCGTTTGGTTGACTGTTGGTTCCGCGCCTTCGCGGGCCGCCAGCTCCTGCCGCAGCAGGGCGTAGGCGCGCGAAAGCGTTTTGGTGACCGTGCCCAGCGGCATTTCGAGTCGTGTGGCCACTTCCTGACAGGAGAGCCGCTCGTAATACCGCAGCAGAATCACCTGACGATGGGATTCAGGCAGGGCGGCAATGGCCTCTTCCAAAGGATACGCTTCACTGCTGTCAGTCGCGTCGGCCATCATGGTTTCGGCCGCCTCACGGTCGCGTTGCCGATGCGCCACAGCGCGGAATTGTTCCTTGGCGACCCGCCCCGCGATGCCCAGCAGCCAGGAGTAAAACGACTCCGGCTTGCGCAGCTTCTTCAGTGACAGAAAGGCTCTCACAAATGATTCCTGTGCCGCTTCCTCAGCCTGCCCGCCGTCTCCGACCCGGCTGGCCAGATAGGAGAACAGCGGCTTTTGGTAACGCTCTACCAGCTGACCGAAGTCCTCTGGATGACCGTCACGGCAGTGCTCGACGTATGCTTTGTCAGTTAAGTCCATGCCATGTCCTGCTCAAACGAACTCCACCGTCATCTTATAGTGCGGCTCGGGGCGGTTTTGCGACAAAAGGATGAGATAATTCATTCGATTGTAGGAGACGAGGTAACGAGTCTCAAATTTCCTCGGATTTTGCAACACAAGTCAGAGACTCCTTACGTCGTCTCCTAACGCTTTAGCTTGAACTCCAGCGGTCCGGGCAACAGATTGCAGAGCAATGGCAGAAGATAGTTCCACGGAGCAACTCCGGCTGTTTGTGGCGATTCCGATGCCGGAAGCGGTCAGGAATGAAATCACCGGTGTTCAGCAGGAATTGCGGCAACTGGTATCGCGCGACGCCATTCGCTGGACGAAACCGGAGCAATTCCATCTCACGCTCCGGTTCCTCGGCGAGGTTCCGGCTGGGCGCGTGGCGGCTTTGCAGGAGGCCATCAATGCGGTTTGTGCAGGCGAGCCGGCTCTGCGTCTGCGTGCACAAGGCGTCGGCTATTTCCCGAATGGCCGGTCACCGCGCGTCATTTGGGCCGGCGTCAACGACGGCGAAGGGCGTCTGGTGGATTTACAAAAAAAGATTGAAGCGGCGGTCCAGCCGTTCACGCCGGAGCCAGGGACGGAAAGGTTTGCCGGCCATGTGACGATTGGTCGGGTCAAATTTCTGAAACGGCCCGAAATCGAGAAACTGGCGGTGTACGCGCAGGCCGTCAAAGACCGCCTGTTCGGCGAATGGACGGCGCGTGAGGTCGAATTGATTCGCAGCGATTTGTTGCCGGCCGGGGCGAGCCACACGTTGCTTGCGGCGTTTCGCCTGAAGATGTGACATGTGACGAGTGACGGGTGACATGAAAAGACTGAAACGTGATGCGTGAAACGTGACTGGAGGAACGACCACCCATCGCGAATCACGTTTCACGTTTCATTCTCCGCGAAACCTTTGTAGTCTGGCTTACGTCTTTCAGAATGTATGCTTAAGTCGCTTTCAGCCGACCGCTGGAATTATGAGACGGCGGCGCATCTGTTGAACCGGGCCGGCTTCGGCGGGCCGCCGGCCGCCATCCAGAAACTGGCCAGCCTCGGCCCGGACCGGGCGGCTTCGTCGTTGCTGGACTACGAGAACATTCCCGACCCCACGACCGACCCGGCTTGGGCAGTCCCCGATCCGGAAGGAAACAAAAACCTGCGGGACGCCGTCCAAAAGGCGACGCCGGAGGAACGCCGGCAAATTCAGCAGCAGCAACAACGGCTCCAATTTGATCGCCTGATGGAGCTGCGCGGCTGGTGGCTGACACGCATGGCCAAAGGGCCGCGGCCATTTCAGGAAAAAATGGTGCTGTTCTGGCACGGACATTTTGCCACCAGCTTCGAAAAGGTGCGCAACGCCTATTACATGTGGCGGCAGAACGAATTGTTCCGCCGGCTCGCCACGGGCAATTGGCTGGAGTTGCTCACGTTTGCCGGTCAAGACCCGGCGATGTTGATCTGGTTGGATCAGGCGGAAAGCCGCAAGGAGCATCCGAACGAAAATTTCGCACGCGAAGTCATGGAACTTTTTTCGCTCGGCGAAGGCCACTACACCGAGCGAGACGTCACCGAGGGCGCGCGCGCCTTGACCGGTTGGTCGCTGGATCGCCTGACCGAAAAATTCATTTTCCGCCCGGTCTTCCACGACAACGGCAATAAAACGTTTCTTGGTCGCACCGGCAATCTCAACGGCGACGACGTGATGGTGCAAATCGTCGCCCAACCGCAGGCCGCGCGCTTCATCACCGCCAAGCTTTGGAATTATTTCGCCGGGCAACCGCCGCCGGATGCGCTGAACGACGCGCTCGCCGCCGTTCTTCGCGGGTACGGAAACAATTTTAAACCGTTCCTGCGCGTCCTGTTCCGCAGCGAGGAATTTTACGACGCCGCCATCATTCGCAACGAGGTTAAAAGTCCGGTGCAATGGCTCGTCGGCAGTGCGCGGATACTCGAATGCGATCTGCCGCCGACGCAAGTCTGCGAAGCCGTCCTGCGCAATCTCGGACAGGACCTGTTCGCGCCGCCGAACGTCAAAGGCTGGGACGGCGGCATCACCTGGATCACCACCAACACGCTGTTGGCCCGTTACAACGACGCGGCGATGCTCGTTCAAGGCACGTTCCCGCCGCTGGCCCCTTCCGATTTCGCGCGCAAACCGGGCGGGCAGGGCGGCGCCAAAGTTGAACGCCAGGCACAACGCGTCCTTATCGGCGGTGTGGACGTGGGAAAAATTCTTTCCCCCGGGTTGCTTGCGGACAAGGACCTTTTGGTCGCTTCGTTGGAGACCCGCCTGTTGCAAACGACGCTCAAGGACGAACAGCAAAAGGCGTTGCGCGATTTTCTCGGTTCCAAAACGAAATTGGACGACGCGGATGTCCGGACCGCCATCCGGCTCGTCATGGCCACACCGCAATATCAAGTGACTTAAAAGTGACGAGTGACGGGTGACAAGTGACATGAAAAGGCAAAATGAAAAAGGGTAGGGCGCGTCACTCCGTGCGCGCCGTGATTCGGTAAAAAGTGAAACGTGATATGAAAAACGAAATTTCCCTCCAAACCCGCCGCCAATTCCTGCGGACGACCGTGCTCGGCAGCGCGCTGTCGTGGACGGTGCCGGCGTTTCTGGCCGACACCTTCGCCGCGCTGCACAGCGACGCGGCGGATTCCGCCACGCAAATCATCACCGGCAAGGACGCCACCATTCTCGTCGTGCTGCAAATGGCCGGCGGCAACGATGGCCTCAACACCGTCGTCCCGTATGCGAATGATTTTTATCACCAGGCGCGCCCCAAACTCGGGCTGACCGCGCAACAGGTGTTGAATTTGAACGGTGAGATTGGCTTGCACGGCGCGATGACCGGATTCAAGGCGCTGTTCGACACCGGGAACCTGGCGGTGGTGCAGGGCGTCGGTTATCCGAACCCGAACCGCTCACACTTTCGCTCGACGGAAATCTGGCAGACCGCCAGCGATTCGGACAAGATTGAGAAATACGGCTGGCTCGGACGTTATTTCGACAATTGCTGTGCCGGCGCCGACCCGACCGTCGGCGTGACCATCGGCAGCCAGTTGCCGGAGGCCTTTTTCGCGAAGACGCCCACGGGCATCTGCTTCAACAATCCGCAGAGCTATCGCTTCATGGCCAACGGCCGGCGCGGCCCTGGTGGCGTGGACCTGACCGAGGCGGCTTACGAAAAAATGAATGAAGTGGACATGTCCAGCGCCACGCCGGACGACAACTCCGGCGGCAGCATCGGCGCATTGGCTGCCGGAATGCCGATGCAGGGCGGGAAAGCGGTGGACTTCATCGAACGCACCGCGCTCGACGCGCAGGTCAGCTCCGACGAAGTGCGCAAAATTGCCGACCGCGTCCAGAATCAGGCGACGTATCCGGCATCGCAACTCGGCAATTCGCTCAAGCTGGTCGCCAAGCTCATCGGCGGCGGTTTGCCGACGCGGATTTATTACGTTTCGCAGGGCGGTTACGACACGCACACCAATCAAATCCCCACGCAACAACGCCTGCTCAAAGAGCTAGGCGATTCGGTGAAGGCGTTTGTGGACGATTTGAAGGCGCAGGGCAATTTGCCGCGCGTGCTGGTGATGACGTTCAGCGAATTTGGCCGGCGCGTCACGGAAAACGCCAATGGCGGCACCGACCACGGCGCAGCGGCGCCGATGTTCATTGTGGGGAACAAAGTGAAGGCCGGGTTGCTGGGGACTTATCCGAGTCTTGCGCCGCAGGATTTGTTTGAGGGCGACATCAAATACAACGTAGATTTCCGCAACGTCTATGCCGGTGTGTTGGAAAGCTGGTTAAAGACGAAGAGCGCGCCGATTTTGGGCCGCCCATTCGAGCCGCTGCAACTGGTCTGATGTTCAACCACGGTTCTGGTACACGCTGATCGCAAAGATGACTGATTCACGCTGTCCTTGAAGTTTCCGCTGTTAGGAGGAACGTCGGGTAAATAAAGTCTCGGCGCTGTGAACGCGCTTGCCGCGAAGAACAACCCAAATCGCGTTCTTGTTGACTTGTACGCGCGGCTTGCATTGGTAGAATTGCCTCATGAACCGCATCCCTTTCGATCCGTACGACTTCTTCGGGTACCTCGCCTCCGGCTTTCTGTTGATCATGGGGATGGATCTGGTTCTGGGCTTCCCGCACGTCATGGGGCAGGACTTCAAGGTCGTTGACACGGTCATGTTGCTCCTCGCTATGTATGTCGCAGGCCAGCTCATCGCGACGCCGGCCAAAGCCGTTCTTGAGGATGTTGTCGTGGACAAGATACTCGGGCGACCGAACGCCAATCTGTTTCGTAAGAAGAGGCCCTGTGTTCGGGGTCTTCTTTTCCCAGGTTTCTACAAACCGCTGCCAAAGGAAACACAGGCGCGTGTTCATGCCAAAGCGAAAAGCGATGGAGCTCCTGAAACCGGGGAAGCCTTTTTCCTTCACGTTCGCTATCACCCACAGATCCTCGGCAACGAAAAGCTAATGACCAGACTTGATACGTTCCTTAACAGGTACGGCTTTGCGCGCAATCTTGCGTTCACGAGTCTACTTGTTGGGGGAGCACTACTTGTGAAATCGTTGAAGTCGCCCGATCCAGAGTTCATTCACTATGGTTGTACTGCTCTAGTTGTCGGCGTCCTACTCTTTTACCGGTACCTCAAGTTCTTCCGGCATTACTCGTATGAAATGTTCAACACCTATGGCGGGTTGAAGTGATTCTGGCGACGATTCAAATGAGTTCAGCCGCCGCGGCAAGCGCTGCCGTCATGGCCAGTCGTCGCCACTGTAGTTCACTACTAATTTCTAGGGTGACTACATCGTCGCGGCAAACTGAAACAGTCACCTGCGACTTGCCGGGTTCACTCGGATAGGTCATCGAAATTGTAACCGGTCCAGTCCGCCCAATAAGTGTGATACTCTTCCCGCGTCGAGTTGCTGTCACACTTCCTTTGAAGTGCTCGGTGAAAAATCTCTTATCGTCCGCTAAAATCTTTCTGCTTTGGGCCATCTCGTACCATACGTCTGAAGTCGAATCGGCGACAGGTGCGGTCTCTTCTTCGGTGGGGCCGGGAACTGGCCTTTTGCCGAAGTCGACTAAATGGCCGGTAATACGCCCGAACGCTGTGCGCCAATCGATGAATTTGATCATATGATTAATTTTGTAGCACTCCTCGTCGCCTCGCACGAAGAGATAGTGATCGATCCAACCTTGGTCGCTCGAACCCTGAGGCAGACGAGTCACGAGCGATGCCAGAAAATAATCAAGACGGTATTCGGGCCTATTCACAGTTCGTAGGTATCCTGCCAAATCTCCGGAACTAAGAGTTTGAAGGCCATTGCAGTGGTGGCTGTGCCAGGTGCCGACGTGCTCTATTTCATGGTCCATCTTTTCCGCATGCCGAAAGAGTTTCTCTTGGTATTCCCCATCTGGCTGTAGTTCAACTGCAGTCCGGGTCGCGTTCGGACCGCTTGGAAGAAAGTCTGTGATTACCATCACTTGCGCTTTCGGATCAAAGCCGCAATCTCGGAGTCTCGAATCTGAAGCGGGCAACAAGTAGCCCACATATTTCCCACCTTCTTCCACGTGTGGATTCTTGCCCAATTCCTCGGTGATGTACGATAGTACCCGCCGATCTAGTCCTACTTGTATTTTTAACTCCCGTCGGCCGGGTGAGTTGGCTCGGCTGAATTTCATAATCCTTTACAGACGCAATCACGTCTTGGTTTTATTTTAACCGGGACGCTCTTTAGAAAACCGCTTCCTGGGACGTTGGGTATTGGACGGTTATAGAAGATCATCCAGTTCGCTGGTAATGGGGCGAAATGTCGCTCAGTGCCAGAGAGAAGAATGTCGAGTGCCATACGCGCCTGCAGAATTGAGATGGCTTGGATATCCATTGACAATCCTGAGGCCTTGAAATCCCTACGATTCAAACCGTAGATGGTTTCTTCCTCAACCTGCAGGAGATCGACAGATTCCTCCAGATTCCAACCCTGCTCCGCAGCCACCCTCAACATACAATTGAAGCAAGCCGATACCGAAGGAACGTAAGCATAGACTTCCCCGCCGAAGCCCCGGCGGAATACGCTTGCCGTCACACACGGACGGCGCATTTCAACAGCAACAGCGTTCACGAAAAGCCGTGCCTCTTGGGTGTCGGTACAACACATCACGACGTCCGCAGCTTTTACGGCTTCCCGAAAACAAGATGATTTCAACACGTTTTCTGCCACCGTCTTAACCTCCGCATCTGGATTCCGGTCGAGAATCCACTTCTTCTGATTATCCACCTTGAGATTGCCAATATCGGAACGGAGGCGCGGATGCTTAACTAGATTAACTTCCTCGTAGGTGTCTGGGTCGAAGAGTATCCACCGACGTACACCGTTCATTGTCAAGTGTTCGTTGGCCGATGCGCCCCCGCTCCCGACACCCACCTGCACAACGAGTTTGTCATGCAGATCGTCCGGAGAGATCAAATGTTGAATTCGGTCGAAGCGCAGCATATTTAGTGCGTCTGCCCAAGGCCAGGCCAATTATGACCATTACGTTTCCAGAGTTCGTATTTGCCAAGCCAGATAGCGGTTTTTGCCACCACAAACGCGACCGTGAAGTGCTGCCGCCATTGGTCGGACCTCATAATACAAAGCGAGCCGTTCCTGTACTTGTGCGGCACATCGGGATGAAGTGTCCATGCTTTAGGAAACACTTCTGGCAATGCGTAGGGGTAGTTATCGAGCACGATACGGATCCCGTAAGTATTAGCGTACTGGGTATCAATAGCGCCCTCGGCCGCCGTGACCTGTCCGTTCGCACCAAGGAGAGCGAACGCGGAGAAAAGGCGGAGCTTTTCTCTCTCGTAATACCATCGCGTCTGCATTTCGGCCGGCGTGAGGGTGAGGTTTGGTGCTGCTGTGATCTCAGTCATCAGTATTCACCTTCCGGATCGCGGAGAACGGTCGATTTCAGGTCGGCTGCCGTCTTGCCGGCTGCGTGAACTACACCGTTCTCGTCGATTTCGATAATTTCCTCAGGTGTCTGCTCGTTCAAAACTTCCTCAGAACTGTGTGACATAGTATCCTCCTAATATTTGTTTACACTGTAGCTGCGACTTCACTCGGACGGACGACAACGGAGCCCTTCCGCGTTGTCGAGACCGGTGCGACCTGCTCGTACTTGGCTGTAGCATCGGTTTCACCGGGCTCCCCATCGGAGATCACAATGCGCTGCGGCTTAATAACATCTAGTGCCCGTTTAGAAAAGCCGTCCTCTCGACCATGGTGACCAGCTAGGAATACAGACGCATTTGCCAGTACAGAGACATCTCCGAGTGGTGCTAGGTCCGTGGCCATCCATTGTTCTGCTTCAGTGTCGCCGGTAAGCACCACCTTCGCATTGCCAGTAGTAATCGCTAAAATAATGCTATTGTTGTTCTCGTCGTCTTCGGTGTCCTGCACATTCGGCACAGAAGGCCCGGCAACGTAAACCGATGAATTTCCAACCGTAAGGCGATGGCCGCGCTGCACCTGGACCGGCGTGCAATAAGAGATTTTCCCATTGCGCAATCGCTCGTAGTAGCTCCAATCGTCGTAAACTGGATTGGGTTTGAAGTAGCGCCCATTGTGCCACAGAACAGGCGGCTTGAAGGACTCGCACAGTTCCTGAAGACCAGTGAGATGGTCTAGGTGCGGGTGCGTGATGACCACCATGTCCAGCTTGCTGATCTTCGATTTGAGATGTTCGAGCGGGGTTGGCCAATCGTCTGACCGGCGGCAGTCAACAAGCATATTCACTCCGTTACTAAACTGGACCAAAGTCATGTTCCCTTTGCCAACAGCGAAGAACGTGTAGGTCGGTATCATACGCTCAAAATTATATCGCAAGGGGTAGGACAAATACGGTCCAAGGTAAAATATTTTGCCAATACTCGAGTTCGTATGGCTCATGAATGTTGATTTTACTCGCGTCTTGCGGCCCCTTCTTCGTTTTGTCGTCTGACATAGTTTCTAATTTGTTGATTACGCCCACGTTTCGTGCGGGTTTTCCGTCCGAGTCTTCAGAGCCGCTTGGATTTGCTTTTAAAAGATCACATGCGAAGTGCCCAGCTTTAGTCATGCCAATTCCCACAACCTGTGGTAGAGACAGAAAATCGTGCCCCAATTACAGGGCTTTTCACAAAAACCGAACTGTTCACCTCTGTGACATAGGAGACGCGGTTTTGTGCCAAAGGCACAGTTTTAGTGTCACACCGGCACAGGTTCCGTGGTCAATCTCAATCATATAATATTCCATTACGCCCGCGATTTTATCCGGCAAGGTTGGACAAATGCAGTCCAAGCAAAAATTATTTGGCTGGGCTTTCCTCAGTTTCGATTTCGGCGGGGTGGGTGAGGTCGCAAGGCGTCAAACCGATTTTGCTTCCAATTGCTGTAAAGCATTCCGGCGGAATTGCAAATCGGGAACGGGATTCGACGGCGTTCGGGAAATTCGTCGCAGGGCTGGCTGGTTGGTTTTGGGTTGTTGAAGGCGATTTCGACACCTCATCCCCGGCCCTCTCCCCGTTCGAGGCGGAGAGGGAAAATTATCGTCAGACGCTTATGAATCTATGGCAATTCGTGCCAAAGGTTTCGTCGCGCTTGGAAAACTTTATGTCGCGCAAGGATGTCACAGTTTGTGATATCCTCAAAATCTCATCCCGGGTGACCGCTTTACGGAGTTCTACAGGATGCAGATGAGCACCGTCTCCACGATTGACCCGGCAACTGTAATGGCGACCACGCGCTGGAAGAATTGATTGAATATCCGAAGCGTCGTCTCGAGCTGCTGGGTCGCCGTCTCCACGATTTGGGTCAGGCTCCGGTCCAGTTTCCCGCTGATTGACCCCGTGTTAATCAGCCCCTTGAGGTCATCCTCCAGCAGCGCCGACTTCTCGAAGGCATCTTCGAAGGTGCCGTTCTCTGCCAGTATTTGGCGGGCTTTCAGCAAATCCTGACGAATCGCGTCATTGCGAACGGTCTGCCACGCCAGGTCGAACATGACGACCACTCCCAGGCCCCCGGCCTCGTAGGCGAGCCGGAACGTGGCAAAAAACAAAACGACCGCCAGACGAAGCTCGGTCTCGCGGATGAGTGGTATCTGCAACAGGACGAGGTCAACCATCCTTTTCACCGGCTGAACCTTGAACAGGAGCCAACCCAACAGGACGAGCAGCGAGCCGGTCCCAAAGGTCGCGCAAACGAAGTGCCGGGCCGCATCATACCTTCCGAAATACACAAAGATCCCGGTTCGGATGATCCAGCCGAACACGATGCAGATGAGGGGATAGAGCCAGGTGTTGCGCACAAGTTTTACTGAGGGACCAATCCTGCGGCATTGATGGTCAAGCAATTGAAAGGCTTCCACCAACCGGCCACCCGCTTCTCCTGCGCGAATCACCGGGAGGAAGAAGTGCGGGAAAGCCCGCGCACCGGGCTCGAGAGCCTCGGAAATCGCCATGCCCTGATCGCACCGGTCCAGAGCCACGCGAATCACCGCCCGAAGAGCTTTGGATTGCGTTCCTGCCCCGCTCAGCTCCAGCGACCTCTTCGGCGGCAGCCCTGACGACAGGCAGGTTGCCATCGAGTTCGCAAAGAGCCGCAGGGTCTGGTTGTCAATTTTCATGATGACGTGCCGCCCACGACGACCAGACGTGCAAACCGCACATTCCTGCCAACAGCGAATTTGCGTTTATTCGTGGGCCTTCTCCGCGGCAGGGGGGACGGCTTTCGGCGGGGCGGTGCTCTTGCGTTCGATGAATTCGGCGGTCAGGCGCTTGATTTCCGGGCGCTCGCCTTTCAGCAGTTGCATCATCGCGTCCACAGCGGCGACGCCCAACCGGAATTTCGGCTGGCGTATCGTCGTCATCGGCACGCGGAAATGTTCGGCGACCATGATATTGCCGAAGCCCGCCACCGAAATGTCCTCCGGTATCCGCAAGCCCTGTGCGAGCAGCGTTTCGGCGCAGCCGACGGCGACCATGTCATTCACCGCCTGGACGGCGGTGGCGTTGCACGATTCGTTGAGCATTTGCAGCGTGGCTTTCGTGCCGTCTTCAATCGTGCTGCCAGCTTGAAAGATGAGCCGGTCGTCCACTTCCAGGCCCGCTTCGCGCAGCGCTCGGCGATAGCCTTCCAGGCGTTCCTGCGACCAAGGCGAGGCGGACGGCCCGGTGAGATAGGCGATGCGTTTGTGGCCCAGTTTCAAAAGATGTTGCGTGACGGTGTAACTGGCGATCAATTCCTCGATTTCCACGCTCACGAACGATTTGCAGAACGGCGCAGGCGGTCCGAGCAAAACGGTCGGCGTCTGACGCGTGAGCAATTCCTGATAGATGCGGGCCTCCGGTTCCATGCGATAAACCGGCGAGATGAACAGACCGTCCACGCGGCGCGACAGCAGCCGCCGGATGCAAAACTCCTCGCGTTCCGGCTGGTTTTGCGTGTGGGCGAGCAGGAGGTCGTAGCCCAGATCGTGCGCCCGCTCTTCGAGGGCGAAAAACACCCGCGCGAAAATCGGGTTGGTGATGGACGGGATGGCGACGCCGAACAGCTTGGTGGTGCGCGAGCGCAACCCCTGCGCGGTCGAGTCGGGTACGTAGCCCATTTGTTGCGCCAACAGCTTGATGCGCCCCCGCGTCGCCGCCGACACGTCCGGTTCGTCGCGCAGCGCCTTGGAAACCGTCATGACGGAGACGCCGATTTTTTGGGCGATGTCTTTGAGGCGTACCATGGTCAGAATTCGGAGTTCGGAGTTCGGAGTTCGGAGTTCGGGGAGGGTCGAGTGGCGAGTGGCGAAAGTCGGGATGCGGGGGTAATTTTATGCCCTCGGCTCTCAACTTTCGGCTCTCGACCTGTTTTCTTCATTTTACAAATAGGCTCCGCGCCAGTGGAGTTTGCGGCGCAAGGCTTCCAGGAACGAACTGTCCGCCAAGTGCATCAGGCGCACGGAGCGGCGGCTGCGGCGAATCGTCACGGCATCGCCGGCATTGAGTTCGCCGACCAACTGGCCGTCCGCGCTCAGGATGGTGGCAGGCGCCGGGCTGATGGCCTTGATACCGATGGTGGAGGCCAGCGGCAAAATCAACGGGCGATTAGACAACGTGTGCGGGCAGATGGGCACCAGCGCGAGAACGTCGGCGGTCGGGAAAATCACCGCGCCGCCAGCCGCCAGTGAATACGCCGTCGAACCCGTCGGTGAGCTGACAATCAGGCCATCGCAACGGTAGCGCGTGACCCATTCGCCGTTCACGCTGACGTCCAGGCCAATCAGCCGGGGAACGGCGCCGCGACCGACCACGATGTCGTTGAGCGCGTTTTCGTGAACGGACCGGCCGTTGCAGGTCCCGCCAACTTCCAGCAGGACGCGGGATTCGTACTGGAATTCGCCTTTCCAAATGTGATTCAGCGCGCGTGCCAGTCCGTCGGACGAAACGGCGGTCAGGAAACCGAGGCCGCCGATGTTGATGCCGAGCATGGGGGTGGTGGAACCGGCGATTTCGCGGGCAACGTGCAGCATGGTGCCGTCCCCGCCGAAGACGAGCAGCAAATCCGCTTCGCGCGCCAGCGCGGCGGTGTCGGTGTTGTGAACCACCTTGCGTCCGGCGCGCTGGAGGAGCCGCGCGGCCTTGCGCAGGATGCCGGCGCTGTCGGGCTTTTCGGCGTTGCCGATGAGGCCGACGCGTTTGATTTGGTCAGCGAACTTTTTCAATCAGCACCAAAAATTCTTTATTGCCGGCCGGGCCGAGCAGGGGGGATTCAACCACATTCCGCCAGCAAAGGCCAGACTGCTCGGCAACAAATTTTTGCAGCTCCGCCAGGATCCGTTTATGGATGGCGGCATCGCGAATTACGCCGCGGCCCTTATCGGCCTCGGCCTTGCCGGCTTCAAATTGCGGTTTGATGAGCGCGACGATTTTGCCGTCCGGTTTCAACAACGAGACGGCGGCGGGCAGGATTTTGCGCAGCGAAATGAAGGAGCAATCAATCACCGCCAGGTCCGCGGGCGCGAACGGCGGGGGGAATTGCGCGGCGATTAAAAGGCGCGCATTGGTTTTTTCCATCACGACGACGCGCGGATCCTGGCGGAGTTTCCAGGCGAGCTGGCCCCGGCCGACATCCACGGCAAAGACTTTCGCCGCGCCGTGCTGAAGCAGGCAATCGGTGAACCCGCCGGTGGACGCGCCGAGGTCGAGCGCGACGCGCCCGGCCACGTCGAATTGAAAATGTTGGAGCGCGTGTTCGAGCTTGTGGCCGCCGCGGCTGACGTATTTTTCGCCGGCCTCGAGCGTGAGGGCGTCAGCGGGCCTGACCGGGTCACTGGGTTTGCGGGCGGACTGGGCATTGACGCGGACCTGGCCGGCGAGGACGGCGCGTTTGGCTTTTTCGCGGCTTTCGCAGAGGCCGCGTTCAACCAACGCTTGATCAAGGCGGGTCATGGAATTGACCGGCGGAAACTTTCAGCAAAAGCCGTGACGGTTACATGTGGTTGTCACTGGCATAAACGCGATTCTGGACGTCGCGGAAGCTGTGGAGAAAAGTGTCATTGTCGGCAACCGCTTTTTCGACGAGCTGCCGGAGCAGGAACATCTCGGAGCTGTTGACAACGGCGTGGACGCTTTGTTTGAAAGCTTCCATCGGCACAAAGGTTTGAAACGAGTCACCGAGCAGGAGGATGGTGGCGTGGCGGCGCTGGCTGACGGGCATTTGCTGCAGCGCCTTCAGCGTGAGGTTTTCCTCGATGCTGTTCGCGCCGAACCGTTCCTCGACGATGACGACTTTATAACGCACCTGGCCGAAGCGCACGAGGAAATCGCTGTGCGTGGCGGCGGTGTGCACCTTGTATCCCAGTTCCACCAGGGCGCCTTTCGCGGTCTCCAGCCATTCCGGAGTGGAAAAGGCGATCAAGGCCGGCTTGTCCGCGGTGCTGACGAAATCGAATGAGGCGTTCATAACGATTTGATTACTTGAGTTTAAGGATGGGCGGGCTCTCGTTGGGCGCTGATTTCATCCGCAACGAGCCGACGGTGCTGATGATCTCGCCGCGGCCCTTTTTGGTGTTGTCCAAGCCGCGCGAAACAACGCTGCGTTTGGTGCAATAAAGCATGGCGGTTTCCTCCGTGATTATACCTTGATCGTAGGCTTCGAGGCAGGCGTGATCGAACGTGCGCCAGCCGAACGGATGGCTGGCCTCGATGATTTCGTAAAACGTTTTGCCTTCGCTTTCACCAAGGCGCATGGTTTCCTGCGTGCGCAGGTTGGAGCCCATGATTTCGAGCAGGGCGATGCGCCCGCCGCTGATTTTGGGCACGAGCCGCTGGCTGACCACCCAGCGCAGCGAATCGGCCAGCCGGATGCGGATTTGTTCCTGCTCTTCCGTTTCGAACATGCCCAGAATACGGTTGATGGTTTCGCCCGCGTTGATGGTGTGGAGCGTGCTCAACACCAGATGGCCGGTTTCCGCCGCGCTCAACGCGATGCGCACCGTCTCGCGGTCGCGCATTTCGCCGACCAGAATCACTTTCGGCGCCTGGCGCAACGCGGCGCGGAGGCCGTTGACGTAGGAATCAAAATCAATGCCCAGCTCGCGCTGGTTGAAGGTGGCCTGGTCGTGCGTATGAACGTATTCAATCGGGTCTTCCAGCGTGACAATGTGGACCGGCTTGGTGCGGTTGATTTCGTTGAGAATGGCGGCCAGCGAGGTGGATTTGCCGGAGCCGGTCGCGCCGGTGACGAGGATCAAACCGGTTTTCTCCTTCGGGATTTCCTTGAAAATTTCCGGGAACTTCAATTTTTCCAGCGTCGGGATGGCCGAATTAAGCTGGCGGCAGACGATGGAATAGTTTCCGCGCTGCGCGAAGACGTTGACACGAAAACGGGCCACGTCCGAAAGCCCGTAGGAGGCGTCGCACGAACCATGGCGCAGCAAATCTTCCGTCTGCCAGAGGTTATCGCCGATGATGTTCAGCGCGATGATCTCGGTTTGATACGGCGTGAGCTTGTCAATCGGCGGATCGAGCACGACCGGCTTGAGTTCACCGTAAGCCTCGACCTGCGGCGGGCGGCCCACCGTGAACAAAACGTCGGAAACCTCCGGCTGCGACGCCAGCATCGTCGTCAAAATTTGGTCCAACTCGAATCTTCGCATAATCAGGTGACATCATCTTCTTCCGGCGGATGCGCGAGCAAAGAACGGAATTTTTTCCGGTCCAGCGCCTTGTCATAGGCTTCTTCCGCTGAAATGCGTTTCATCCGCACGTGCTCCATGATGTGATCGTCCATCGGCTGGTTGCCCGTCTTCTTGCCGACCTGGATCATGCCGGGGATTTGATGCGTCTTGCCCTCGCGCACGAGATTGGCGACGGCGGTGTTGAAGACGAGGATTTCAAACGCCGCCACGCGGCCTTTCTTGTCCGTGCGCCGGAACAACGTCTGGGCCACGATGCCTTTCAACGCCTCGGAAAGGGTCTGGCGGATTTTGTTTTGCTGGTCCGCGGGAAAAACGTCAATGATGCGGTCCACCGTTTTGGAGGCGCTCTGCGTGTGCAGCGTGCCGAAGACCAGGTGGCCGGTGGCCGCCGCCGTGATGGCCAGTTCGATGGTTTCCAGGTCGCGCATTTCGCCGACGAGAATGATGTCCGGGTCTTCGCGCAACGCGCCGCGCAAGCCCGAGGCAAAGGACTTGGTATGGACGCCGACTTCGCGGTGACACACCAGACAGCTTTTGCTTTCGTGGACGAATTCAATCGGGTCTTCCAGCGTGATGATGTGGTCTTTGCGGTTCCGGTTCGCGTAATCCACCATGGCGGCCAGCGTGGTGGATTTGCCGGAGCCGGTCGGGCCGGTGACCACGATCAGCCCGCGGTTGAGCATGCAAAATTTCTTCAACACCGGCGGCAGGGGCACGTCGAGTTTTTCAAAATCCTCAAACGTAAGCACGCGGCTGGGAATTTGCCGGAACGCCGCGCCGACACCGTTTTTCTCGTTGTAAAAGTTGACACGGAAACGCGAGATGTTCGGAATCTCGTAGCCGAAATCGACGTCCCCGGTTTCCTCGAATTGTTTGATCTTGTAGTCCGCCGCGATTTCGTAAAGCATCGTCTTGAGCGTGTCGTTTTCGAGCGGCGGAAAATCCACGCGCTGAAGCTCGCCGTTGATGCGCAACATGGGCGGGTTTCCGGTTACCATATGCAAGTCGGACGCCTTCTGTTCAAACATCAGGTTGAAAAACGCATCTATCTTGGCCATAAATTTTTTCCGTTGTCGGAACACTAGCTAGACCCGCGCCACACTGCAAGCCATGAGAGAACCCGATGAAATCATCCGGCGCAAAATTGCCGAACGCGGCGTTTTGCCCTTCGCGTGCTTCATGGAACTCGCCCTTTACTGTCCCAATTCTGGATATTACGAAACGAAAAAAGACAACCCCGGATGCTGCGGCGATTTTTACACCAGCGTCAGTGCCGGTGAACTCTTTGGCCAGTTGCTCGCCTTCCAGTTTTCCGAGTGGCTCGGTGAATTACAGAAGGCGGAGTGCGGAGTGCGGATTGTCGAAGCCGGTGCGCATGATGGAACATTGGCCAGGGATATTTTGACCTGGCTGCAATCGGCGCGACCAGAATTGTTCGAACAAATCGCATACGGCATCGTCGAACCCTCGGCGCGCCGGCGGGAATGGCAAAATGAGACGTTGAAAAATTTCGCGCCGCGCGTGCGCTGGTTCGCCGATTTGGAAATCTTGTCACGTGTCGAGCGTCACGCATCACTTTGTGGCATCATTTTCTCCAACGAACTTCTCGATGCCATGCCCGTTCACCGTTTCGGCTGGGACGCCAAAAATAAAAAATGGTTCGAGTGGGGTGTCGCGGTTGACGGCAAAAAATTCATCTGGGCAAAAATTCCAAACTCCGAACTCCGGCCTTCGCCTTCGGCTCCGGCGCCGCAAGCCTCAACCCAGGCCGCGTCGAAGCGCAGCGCAGACCGGCAAACTCCAAACTCCGATTCGCCATCTTCCATCTTCCATCTTCCACCTTCGCTTTTGGAGGTGCTTCCGGACGGGTACACCGTCGAAACCTGCCCCGCCGCTGAAAACTGGTGGCGTGACGCGGCGAACATTTTGGAACGCGGACGGTTGCTGACGATTGATTACGGCTTGACCAATGACGAATTGTTTTTGCCGGGCCGGATGCGCGGCACGCTCCGCGCGTATTTTCGCCATCACGCCACGGACGACCTGCTGGCGAACGTGGGCGAGCAGGACCTCACGGCGCACGTCCATTTTTCCGCGATTCAAACCGCCGGTGAATCCGCCGGGCTGGCGACCGAAAGTTTTTTGACGCAGGCGCAATTTCTGACGCGGATTTTGGAAAAGGCCTCTAAGGATAAAAGTTTTGGCGAATGGGACACCCGTCGCACGCGTCAATTTCAAACGCTCACCCACCCGGAACATCTGGGCCGCGCTTTCCGCGTGCTCGTCCAATCAAAGCCGGGCGCGCCTTACCGACTCAACTCGTAATTCAGAATCGAAAGGCAGTAAATCGCCGCCGTCTCGACCCGCAAAACCAAATTGCCGAGCGAAACCGGCAGCGCCCCTGAAGCTTGAATCGCCTTCAGTTCGTCGAGCGTGAAATCACCTTCCGGTCCAATCCAAACGCCGACCGTTTTCGGCAAACGTCCGTGCCTGGTCTGAAATTCCAGGAAACATTCGCGCGGATGGCGGCGCTCAGTTTGCAGTGAGCCGACGAGTGACAATTCAAACGAGACGGATCCCAAACTTGGAGCGCCGGCCTCCGGCCCGGCGCGCTGCGATTTCGGAAACTCGCCGGGCCGGAGGCCGGCGTTCCGGCGCGCCAGAAATTCCTTAATGGTGGTTGGCGCTTCAATTTTCGGCAGCCAGGCCGCGCCGCACTGTTTGATGGCTTCGATGGCAACCTGCTGCCATTTCTCGCGCTTTTGTTCCGCGTTCTCTTCGTCGAGTTGCGTCACGACATGTTCGGTCAGCAGCGGCACGATGCGATGCGCGCCCAGTTCGACGGATTTCTGGATGATGGACTCGATGATTTTGCCCCTGGGCAACGCTTGGAGCAACGTGATGGAGCAGGGCGGGGGCGGCGTGAAATTTTTCAGCGACACGGAAAGTTCGACGACCTTGCGCGCGCAGTTTTCGACGGCGCACAGAAATTCATTGCCGGCGCCATCCAGCACCATGATTTGTTCGCCGCGCTTGACACGCAGCACGTGCAGCGCATGGTGCGCTTCGTGTCCGTCGAGCCGCAGCGTGTTTCCGGCACAGCGTTCGGGCGGCAGATAAAAGTGATGCATGGTGAAAAATGTTGGCAGGGACGCGCGGCTTGCGCGTCCGAACGGACGTCCCGGCGGGCCGTCCTTACCCGTTTTTATCGGAACAAATTTTTGGCCTTTTCAAAGAAACTCTTGGTGATGGGATTGACGTTTTCATCACAAAGGTCGGCAAATTCCTGCAACTTGGCCTTTTGCGCGGGGGTCAGGCGCGCCGGCACTTCGACTTGGATGCGCACGTGCAAATCGCCATGGCCGTAGCCTTGCAGATTTTTCACGCCCTTGCCTTTGACGCGGAAGGCCGTGCCTGATTGCGTGCCGGCGGGGATTTTGATTGTGGCCTTGCCGTCGAGCGCCGGCACCTCGATTTCCGAACCGAGTGCGGCCTGGGCGAAGCTCACCGGCACTTCGCACAGCAAATCGTCGCCGTCGCGCTGGAAAATTTCGTGCGTTTTGATGTGCAACACCACATACAAATCGCCCGGCGGTCCGCCGCGGAAACCGGCTTCGCCGTTGCCGGACGAGCGCAGACGCGAGCCGGCGTCCACACCGGGCGGAATGCGGAGTTTGATTTTTGAACCATGCTCGTGCCGCCCCTCGCCGTGGCAGGATTTGCACGGCTTTTCCAGGATGCGCCCGGCGCCTTTGCAGTGTGGACACGTTTGCGCGATGCTGAATATACCGCGCGACGTGATGACCTGTCCGCGTCCGCCGCAGGTGGAACAGGTCCGCATTTTCGAACCGTGTTCCATGCCGGAACCGCCGCACACGCCGCAGCGGTCGAGTTTGGAGACGGTAATTTCCTTTTCGCATCCGAGCGCGGCCTCTTCGAGGGTGATTTCCAGATCATAACGCAGATCGTCGCCGCGTTGCGGCTGTGAAGGATCCTGGCCGCCGCCGAAGACGCTTTCAAAAATGCTGCCACTGCCGCCGAAGACTTCGCGGAAAATATCGAAGGGATCGTGAAAGCCGCCGCCAAAGCCGCCGGTGCGACTGGCGCGCGCCCGCGGATCGAATGCCGCATGGCCGAACTGGTCGTAAGCGGCGCGTTTTTGCGGGTCGTCCAACGCTTCGTAGGCTTCGCCGAGTTCCTTGAATTTCTCCTCCGCGGTCTTGTCACCCGGATTTTTGTCCGGATGGAATTTCAAGGCGAGCTTGCGGTAAGCCTTCTTGATTTCGTCGGCCTCCGCGTTGCGGCTCACACCGAGGATTTCGTAATAATCGCGCTTGGACATCGGGAACTTTCGGGTTGCGAATTTTGGGATTACGGATTGGCCGCAGGTTTTTTCGCAACAATCACGGTCGCCGGTCTCAACAGCCGGTCGCGGAGCTTGTAGCCTTTGCGGAGCTGCTGGACAACGTGGCCTTCGGGAACGTCGGCGGTTTCCTGCTGAGAGACGGCTTCGTGCCACGTCGGGTCAAAAGGTTTGCCGCTGGCGTCAATCTCTTCCAGTCCGCTCTCCGCGAGGGTGTTTTTAAGCTGCTCCTGGATCATGGCAACACCGGCTTGGAGCGAGGCGAGCTTGTCGTCCTGCGCGGTTTGCGCGGCGGACTGCGCCATTTCAAAGTGGTCAAGGACGGGCAGTAATTTTTGAATCAGCGCGGTGGCGGCAGCTTGCGCGGTCTCGATGCGTTCGCGCGCGGCGCGTTTCTTGAAATTTTCCAGATCGGCGGCGGTGCGCAGGAGGCGGTCCCAATGTTCGTCGGCCCTGGCCGCGCGCGCCTTGAGTTCTTCGAGCTGCTCCGGCGTGAATTCCGCCGCGACGGGCAGATTGGCCGCCGACGGTTCGGTCACGGCAGTTGGGGTTTCAGCCGCCTTTTCAGATTTGTGCGTGTTTGACTCGGCTTTCTTCATGCGATGGTTTCGGCAAAATAACGTTTCCGGACCGCCAAATTAGCGGATTGGCCTTGCGTCGGCAACTGGGACGTATCCGGCAATTTGAGATTTCAGGTTTGAAATTTCAAATTCTAACCAGGCGGGACAAGTTTTTGGAAAGCGGGCAGGTTGCGCAGCGAGTCGAAGCGCGGGTCTTTGCGGACTTCGGCCAGGAGGTCGTGGGCGGTGGGATTGGTCGCCAGGCGTTTGGCGCTCAAGTCGAGTGAGGCTTGCAAATTTTGCAGCGCTTCGGAAGTTTTGCCGACAATGGCGTACAGCGCAGCGAGGTCGTAATGCGGTTCGGGCTGGTCGGGGGCGAGGCTGATGAGTTTTTGGAGCAAAATTTCGAGTTTGGGCATATCGCCCAACTGGGCGGCAATTTGGGCCATGGCGGCCACGTCCGGGTAACGGATGTTCGGATTGGCCAATGCCTGGTCGAACAATCCGATGGCGTTCCGGAGCAGTTCAACCGCGCGGTTGGTTTGCTGGATTTGGAAATAAAAGCGCGCCAGTTCGAGGGTATTTTGGAAATTCGTCGGATTTTTCTGCAATTCAGTCTCCATTCCCTGCAGGTGGGCTTGAAGCTGGGTTTGTCCAGCAGCGCGGGTTTTGAAGTCCTCGAGGTTTTTGACGAGGTCAATCGCCTGGCCATTGTAGGGATCGAACTTGAGATAGGTTTTTGCAACAATCAGGCCGTCCTCCAGGCGATTGTATTGGAGCAGGAAATTAATGTACCGAAAAACGGCTTCCGGGCTGTAAGGACAAAACGCAAAGGCCTGCTTGAAGGCAAAATCGGTTTCACGAATCAGCGCCAGTTGCCCGGCGTCGGTCTTTTGCCGGTATTCGGGCGGACATTGCGGGTTCAGGCGCCAGGCATACACGCCGGCTTGCGAACTGCGCAACTTGGAGAAGGCCTTTTGCCCGTCATCGTCGCGGATGAATTTTCGGTCGCCCGTGAAGCCGCTGAAATTACCGTGCAAATAAACTTTGTCGGCGAAGTCCGCGATTTGCTGGACGCTGGTGTCATAAGTGATCCAATTGCCGATGAAGCGCTTGGAATATTCACTCCAAAATGCATGGTCCTTTTTGAAAATGTCGTCGGACAGTTCCGGCAGCGGATTGCGGTGAATCTTCATGATGATGCCGAACGGGGTCTCGTAGGGATACATCCAGTCCAAGGGGAAACTTTCTTCGACAAAGAATTCATTGGTCGGATTCTGATCAAAGATGACTTTGCAGAGCAGGCCGTTGATCTTCATTACCGAAATCTGGCCGGAGATGGCCATCTGATTGCCCTCGGTTTGAACGCCTTCACCCGCCTGGAGCTGGCCGAGTGCGGCCCGGCGCTGAAAGTCTTCGCGATACGTATCGTAGCACACCTGCAAATCATCCGGCGATGGGATATAGATTTCGACCGGCGGATAAACGCCCTCGGCCCGGCGCCTGGCCTCGACGTGCGCGCCGAATTTTGTGAACGGCACGTCCAAAACATAGTAGGCAGCATTGGCAAGGTCATTGACCAATGCATTGTTCGGACTCAGGGGAATGCCCAGCACGTATTTTATCAATTCCCGGAAAAACGGCGGGTCGTGCTGCGCACTGCGGAAATATTGCGAGCGGAGGTAGTCCAAATACGTGCCATCGGCGAGCGCGTTTTGGGTGATGAGATAAACGTCGCGGCGGTCGAATTTTTGATCTTCCTTCGGCTGGCATGAATGCGGAATGAAGCTCTCGCAGAAAATCATGTAAGTCGGATTGAAACGCCCCGGGTCGGTGCCGCCAAACAGGATCGTATTGCGCGTCATCTCCGGGTAAATGCCGAACGGCGGCGTGAACATGTCGTGCCCGAACCAGTAGCCGAACCAGTGATTGCGCTGTTCACTCTTGTACCAGTGGGACAGGCCGGAATAGATCGGCATGATCAGGCACAGGCCAAGCAGGATCAGGACCGGTCCGCGGTTGCGGTAAACGAGCAGCGAGATGATGAAAATAATCGGCATCGCGACCAAAATGAGATTGGCAATGATGGGGAGGCCGTATTGATCCCTGGCAAACGATTGGGTGACCAGATGCGGCAGTTGGGAGAGGATGGAAAAGGCTTTACCACCCGGGCCGACGTAAAGTTTGGCTGCCGCGTCGGCAAGACAATACAAGGCCAGAATCACAGCAGCCGCCCCGCCAATCATTCCCCAAAATCGGAATTTGGCATAATGCGTGGCCATGTAGGCGGCCATCAACGTCAGCCCGTAACCGATCATGATGGCAAACAGCGCATGTGAGGCGGTGAAGAATACCTTGTTGAGATCCGCTGAGGAACGATCCAAACCCACGTCCAGGAGGTTGACCAGGAGCACGGCGAGGCAGAAATAAATGGCGGTCAGGCCGATAATCCAAGAACGCTCCCGCCGATGCATTTTGAGCAAAAACAAAAAGGGCAAGGCTCCGACAAACATAAAGACCCAGCTGAATGACTCGGAAAGGCCTTGAACCAGATACCAAAGCTGGTTCGCAAAGCGGACCGGGTCCTGGAAGATGTTCGTGCCATGCGAAGTTTCGTACTGGCCGCGGCTCAACGCATGAAAAAAGCCCTCCACCGTGCGCGGATATCCCCATTGCATGGGTGGGACAGTCATGCCGGAAATCGGTTCGTAGAGATAAAACGACACGCCGAGAGCCCAGAGAATTCCCATGCAAAAGACGACCTTCCACTCGGAAAAGATTCCCTTCGTCTGGAGGCTCAGCCAGCCGCCGGCGAAGATCGAACCGACACCGACGGCGTGGAAAATGGCGGTTTCGATTGAAGTCATGTTATTGAGCGCCGGGATGGAATGGTTGCTTAGTGCGTAAAGCCCGATCAAATAGCAGATGCTGTTGGTGAGAAACAGGTCGCGACCGAGACGCGGTTGCGCGGCAGCGATGGCGACTTCAATGCCCATGGCGCTGAGCAGCAGGGTCTGATGAATGGTGGCGCAGATGCCGTAGCATAACATCGCGAGATAAAGGTAACGTTTCTGATGCGGGGCGTACATCCACCGCATCAACATCAGCAGCACCAGGATCAGCCACGGCACGGCAAACAGGGAAATGCGGTTGATGGCCACCGACTCGCTCCACACGAAACCATCCAGTCCCAGCATCATGCCCGCGACAGATCCGGAGACCATGCAGATGGTGCCTTCCCATTTGCTGGTGATGCTGTTGAGTTCTTCAATGCCCTCGATGAGCATGCTGCTGCCGCGCGAAACCATCAGTGCCAGCATCCCGCATGCCATCGCCATGGCGAACGATTCCCCCACTTCCACACGCCAGGCAACGTTGCCGATCGGCAGGATGGCCGTCCAAAACCAGCTGTAAATCGCCCAGAACGGATAGCCCGGCGGGTGCGGAATGCCGGCGTAGAACGAGCCGGTGCATAATTCGCCGGAATCCTCCAGCGTCAACTCCGGCGCCAGCGTCAGCAAATAAATGGTCCACATCACCACGAAGACGATGCCCATTACTAGCCAGTCAATTCTGCGAAACAGCGGGGCCACGGGCGCCAGTGGCGGCAATTTGCCGCTGGACGCCGGCTTGGCAACCTTGCCCTTGCCCGTGCCGTTGTTCGGTTTCTGCTTTTCCATTTTGATGTTAGTCGTTCGGTTTGGTGAACGGTGTGAAACGGATACTAGGAGAGGAAGCGCCGCGGTTTGTCCAATCAAAAGTGACGCTGGACAGGCGATTTTGCACGTTTTGGGAGCCATCCGACGCGTACGCCGCAAAGTTCTGGTTGCTCAACACCATGGCCATCATCGCTCTACGGCTGGTCGAGCTGCCGGGCAGGCTGTTGCCCGAATTGAAAACCAGCAGGGTGAGCAGTGCGCAAGCGGTTACCGGCGCAAGCCAGCCCAGGAAAGCTGCGGTCGTCGGCGTGCCGGGTCGGGCGGAAAAAATGCGCCGCTTAAGCCCCGCCGACGGGCGGCGCGGCTGCCAGGAACGCAACTGAGTCTCCGGTAAATTCATCTCTTTCATAAGCTGCTCCTTCCAGTTGGAATTTTATTTTCTGCAAACCATAGCGGTATCGCCCCGCGATCGTGTTGGGCGGGGCTTCGAGCAACTGGCCAATTTCCTCGAACGTGTATCGGTGCCAGATTTTCAGCACAATCACTTCGCGCTGTTCCACCGGTAATCCGGCCAGGCACCGCATCGCCGCGCGCTCCGCCGGATTTTCACCCGCGGATTTTTCAAACCATCGCCGTGATTCCAACTCGCGCGTCAGCCGCCGCCACAGCGACCGCCGGTAATTCAGCGCGCGATTCCGGTAACTGCGCACGCAGTAATGTTCCAGCCGCAACGGCGGTTGCGGCCTTTGCATCAGCGCCAGAAAGGTTTCCTGCAGCACGTCCTCCGCCTCGGCGTGGCTCAAACCCAGGGCGCGGCCATAGAGTATCAACTCCGCTGCCTTCAATTCGTAGAGCTTTTCGCTCCAATCCGATGATTCGTCGCCGTTCACGGTTTCATTCCATAGACACCGCTTGCTTGAAATTTGTATAAAAATATTCACCGGGGACAACAAATGCAGGCTAACACAAGCGTTTGACCTTGTTCAAGCGCAGCTTAAAACCACGGTTACAGCTCAATTCCAGCCCAGCCAGCGCCCGCCCTGATAGGTGACAAAGGCCAGAACCCACGCCAGCACGCCCATATAAAGCCATTGGAACAGCGGCCATTTCCACGAGTTCGTCTCGCGCCGCACCACCGCCACCGTGCTGGCGCATTGCAACGCGAAGACATAAAACACCATCAACGTGATTGCCAGCAACGGCGTGTAGAGCGGCGACCCGTTCTTTCGCGTTTGTGCCTGTAACGTCTGCACCAGCGCCTTTTTGCCCGCGTCGGACTCGTCGCCGCTGCCCACGTTATAGACCGTGGACATCGTGCTCACGAAAACTTCCCGTGCTGCAAACGACGAAATGATGCCAATGCCCATCTTCCAGTCAAAACCCAGCGGGGCGATGACCGGTTCAATCGCACGGCCCATCCGTCCGGCAAAACTGTTCCTTAGCTTCGCGCCAGCATTTTCGGGGTTGTTGTATTCTTTTTCCAGTGTTTGGAGACGCTGATATAAACCAAAGGCAGCGGGAAAATTTGTTTCAGCTCCAGGCTTTGTAGCTACCGCGTCCAAGTAGGCGCGCATCTCTGAATCTTTCCAATATTTGGTTGCTGCACTCGGGAAAAATTCCACGATGGCTTGTTGTTTAGCTTTGGCGAATTGTTTTTCGACTTCCGCATTGTGTGGATACGTCGCCAGAAACCAGAGCAGAATGGTCACCCCCAGGATCACCGTGCCGGCGCGCTTCACAAAAAGTTTCGAGCGGTCCCACATATGCCGCAGCACGACGCGCAGCAGCGGACGTTTGTAAGGCGGCAACTCCATGATCAGCATCGGGGTTTCGCCCCGGAGCAGCGTTTTTTTAAACAGCCACGCCATCAGCAGCGCCACGACCGTGCCGAGCAGATACATCGCCAGCATCGTCAAACCTTGCAGTTTGAGGAAACCGAGAATTTTGATGTCCGGAATGCATGCCGCAATGAGCAACGTATAGACCGGCAGCCGTGCCGAACAACTCATCAGCGGCGCGACCAGAATTGTCACCAGCCGGTCCTTCGGGGATTCAATCGTGCGCGTGGCCATGATGCCGGGAATCGCGCACGCATACGAACTCAGCATGGGGATGAAACTTTTGCCGTGCAACCCCACCTTGCTCATCAACCGGTCCATCAAAAACGCCGCGCGCGCCATGTAACCGGTGTCCTCCAGAAAGCCGATGAACAAAAACAGCAGCAGGATTTGCGGCAAAAAAACAATCACCGCGCCGACGCCGGCAATGACGCCATTGACCAGCAAATCATTCAAATCACCGTGCGGAATCAACCTTCCCACCAGGGCGCCTGCCCAATCAACAATGGCCTGCAGGGCGTCCATCGGAATTTTGGCAAAGGTGAAAATGCTCTGGAACATCAGCGTCATGATGCCGATGAAAATCAGCGTTCCCCAGATTTTGTGCGTGAGCACCCGGTCCATTTTGTCGCTGAGCGTTTCGCCCGGTGGCGCGAGTTCGGTGGTGGCGGCCTGCTGGATTTCCGCAACCCGCGCGTAACGCCACTCAATCGGCGCGCCGCGCCAGTCAATCCGGTGCGCTTCCAACCGCTTTCGCGCGGCCGCCACGGCATCCTGGATTTTTTGCGGATAATGTTCCTTGCTCGACGCCAGGGCCTTTTCGTTGCTGAGCAGCAGCAACGCCTCCGCGGTGGCCTGCAACCGCCGTTCCTTGAAGGTTTCCGCCAGCAAATCGGCCAGCCCGGTCGCTTCTATCCGGAACAATCCGGGCAACTGGCAAAACAACTTCGGTTTTATTTCGGTATTATTCTGAAGGGTCGCGATGATTTTTGCGCGCAACTCGGGCACACCCGCGCCGCTGCTGGCGACCACCGGCATCACCGGTACGCCGAGCGCCCCGGCGAGCTTCTTTTCGTCAAGGCGATAACCGTTGTTTTCCGCCACGTCCACCATGTTCAGGGCGATGATGGTCGGATGGCCCAGTTCGACCACCTGCGTGGTGTAATAAAGATTTCGTTGCAGGTTCGAGCCGTCCACGACGACGACAATCAAATCCGGCGGCGGCAGTTCCGGCAGGCGATGCATCAGCACGTCGCGGGAAATCTGCTCGTCAAGTGAATTGGGGCTGAGGCTATACGTGCCGGGCAAATCGAGAACGCGGACGTTCATCCCGGCCGGCGCGCCGAGCAACCGGCCCTCCTTGCGCTCCACCGTGACCCCGGCGTAATTGCCGACCTTCGCGCGGAGACCCGTCAGCGCGTTGAACAAGGTCGTTTTGCCGGAGTTCGGGTTGCCCGTCAGGATGACATAGGGGTGACGGGTGGCGGGTGAAACGCGGTGGGATTCTGCGCCCGGTTGGCTGTCTTCCGGTTTTTCTGTGGCGCTCACGGTCATAAACTGCCCTTTATGATACAGATTTTGAAGAAACTCGCATTAGCGTTGTTTTGCGATTTTTTGTCGGAGAATTGCGCCGGCCTGCGGAAACTCGGCATCAAGTCACCTGTCACTTGCCTGCCGCGCCGTAGCCGCCAGGCGAACGCGGGTCACCCGCCACCTTGACCAGAATCTGTTCCGCCTCATTTTTACGGAGCGTGAGATTGTAACCGCGGACTTTGATTTCAACCGGGTCGCCGAGCGGGGCGAAGCGGACGAGTTCGACCGTGGTGCCAACGAGCAAACCCATTTCCATCAGGCGCGGGCGGCTTTCGGGCGGGAGTTTTATTTCGGTGACGGTTGCCGTTGTGCCCACGGCAACCGAGCTGAGCGGCTGGGGAGCGGCAATCATAAAGAATTTCAAACCGCGGTGGGAGAGGGCAACGGCTCAACCAAAATCGCCCTGGCCAGTTTTTCGCTCAAAGCGAGGCGGGCATTGCAAACCTGGCAGATGACGTTGGCTTCGCTGCTCACCAGTTTGACGCGCTGTTCCTCGCCGAGGCCAAGTTCGCGCAGGCGGTCGCGCACTTCCGGCGACGCGGCCAGTTCCTTGATGCAGACGGTGGTGCCGGCCTTGACCCGGCTCAACGGACAAACCGCCGGTCCGGCGCACTCGCCTTCGATGATTTTATACGCTGTGACCCTCTTGTTCACTCGTGAGCAAGATAGGTTAACGTGTCTGGCGTAGCAAGCGGGTTTTTGGCGTATCATTTGCATTTTTTGTTTCCGCGCGCCGTCCATTTCAGGCAGGATGCGGGGCGAAAATCCGGAAGTCAGATGTATCGCGGAAAAAAAATTGTCGTGGTGATGCCGGCGTATAACGCGGCGCAAACGCTGCGCCAGACTTACGACGAAGTGCGCGACCAGGGCATCGTGGACGAAATCATTCTCGTGGATGACCGCAGCCGCGACGACACGGTGGCGGTGGCGCGCTCGCTCGAGGGAATGCAGGTTTACGTGCACGAGCAAAACACGGGCTATGGCGGCAATCAAAAGACCTGTTACCGGCTTGCCCTCGGAATGGGCGCGGACATCATCATCATGCTGCACCCGGATTACCAATACACACCCAGGCTGATTCCGGCAATGGCCTCGATCATCGCCAACGGGCTGCATCCCTGCGTGCTGGGCAGCCGCATTTTGGGCGGCTACGCGTTGCAGGGCGGGATGCCGTTTTGGAAATACGTGTCGAACCGCTTCCTCACCCTCGCCGAAAACATTTTGCTCGGCGCGAAACTTTCGGAATACCACACCGGCTACCGGGCGTTCTCACGGGTAATCCTGGAGACGCTCCCGCTGGCCGAAAACTCCGACGACTTTGTCTTCGACAACCAGATGCTCGCACAAATTCTCTGGCACGGGTTTACGATTGGCGAGGTGAGCTGCCCGACGAAGTATTTCCCCGAGGCGTCTTCGATCAATTTCCGCCGGAGCTTGAAATACGGCTTCGGGTGCCTGGGCACGGCACTGGCATTCCGGCTGGCGAAATTGGGGTTGTGGAAATCGAAACGGTTTACGCCGCCCGTCCTCCGTAGCAAGGCTACTGCGGAGGGTGGACGCGGTTGAGCGCGACGGACACACGGGATTTCTTGCGGTTGGCGGCGGAGCGGTGCAACACACCGGACTTGACGGCCTTGTCGAGGGCCGAGTTGACGCCGGGCAGCAATTTGACGGCCTCGCTCTTTTTGCCCGAGGCCAGCAGGGCGCGGTAATTTTTTTCCAGGCGGCGCAGGCGTGATTTGACGCTGAGATTGTGCAGGTGCTTGCGCTGGCTGTTGCGCATCCGGCGTTCGGCAGAGGTAGTGTTCGGCATATTTCGTTTCGATTAAAGGCGGGGAACAATAATCAAATCCGGGCCAGTGTCAACGATGAAAGCCGCTTGTTTCAAGGCTTTTGAACCTGAAATGACAAGCATCTTTGGGGGCATTACTGGCACTGCGACTGCTGCTTTTTTGATGAATGTCTCGAAAGTGTGATAGCGGGAAATCATGAATAAGCGCTTGCAAATCCTCCATCTGGAAGACGAGCCGGATTTTGCCGAGTTGGTCCGTTCCATGATTGAACAGGACAATCTGGAGGCGGAGGTGGAACAGGTGAAAACGCGCGAGGCATTCGAGGCGGTCCTGGACGCCAAATCATTCGACATTATTCTTTCGGATTTTCATCTGCCATCGTTCACCGGTTTGGATGCACTGGCCATCGTGATGAAAAAGTGCCCGCACACGCCGTTCATTCTGATCTCCGGCACGATCGGCGAGCAGGCGGCGATTGAAAGTTTGAAGGCGGGCGCGACGGATTATCTGCTCAAACAGCAGCCGGAACGGCTGGCGTCGGCCATCCGCCGCGCCGTACAGGAAGCCGAGGAGCGCGCCCGGCGGCGCAATGCAGAGATCGAACTGGTCCGGCGTGAAAAGTACTTCCGCGCCCTCACGGAAAATTCACTTGATGTTCTTTCGATTGTAAGCCAGCAGGGAAACTTTCTCTACGTCAGCCCTTCCATCGGGAATGTCCTGGGCTACGCGCCGGAGGAATTGCGCGGGCAGAACGCCTTCGCGCACGTGCATCCGGAGGATTTGCCGCGCGCGGTGGTGGCGCTCCAATCCGGGATTGATCACCCGGAGCGCACGTTCAAAATCCAACTGCGTTATCAGAGAAAAGACGGCGAGTGGCGGCACCTGGAAACCGTCGGACGGAACCGCCTCCAGGACCCGGAAATCACCGGCATTGTGATTAATTCCCGCGACGTGACCGACCGCTGGCGCGCCGAGGAGGACGTGCGCAGCAGCGAAAAACAATACCGCCTGCTCTTTCAGGACAATCCCAACCCGATGTGGGTCTTTGACCTGGAAACGCAGGCGTTCCTGGAAGTCAACGAGGCGGCAACCCGGCATTACGGTTATTCCCGCGATGAATTCCTGGCGATGACGGTCGCGGATATTCGGCCGCCGGAGAAGGACGATGCCTCCAAAGGCATTGCGTTGAATACCGCCGACCGCAACCACGTCTGGCGGCATCGTTGCAAGGATGGAAGTCTAATTGACGTGGAAGTCATCTGGAGCCCAATTGTTTTCCGCAGCCGTTTCGCCGCCCTCGCGATGGCCTCCGATGTGACCGAACGCCGCCGCACCGAGCATCGCAACGCGGTCTTTTCCAAACTCGGCCACCGTCTCAGTTCGGCCACGACGGCGGTCGAGGCCGCGAGGGTTATTTGCGAGGCCGCCGACGCCTTGTTCAAATGGGACGACTTTGCCCTTGATTTGTATTCCGCCCAGCACGACGAGGTTTTCTCACTGCTCAACATTACCACGGTTGAGAACCGGCGGGTCGAAATCCCCTCGTCATCCCAGCCCAAAACCGCCAATGCTCTCCTCCAGCGTGTGGTGAGAAAAGGCGCGGAAAAATTGTCACCTGCCCAGGAGAAGGATTATTCCGCCTCCACCATGGTCGCCCCCATTCGCAAGGGCGAGCATGTCATCGGTTTGCTGCTGATTCAAAACCACCTGGCTGGCGCCTACACGGAACGCGATTTGGAAACGCTTCAGACCCTCGCCGACCAATGCGGTGGCGCGCTGGAGCGCCTCCGCGCCGAACAGGCCCTGCGCGAAAGCCAGCAACGGTTCCACGATCTGTTTGAAAATTCGCCCGACGCGATTTTTGTGGAAGACCTGAATGGCAACGTGCTGGACGTGAACATGGCCGCCTGCGCGTTGCACGGCGTCAAACGGGAGGAGCTGGTCGGCCGTAACGCGCTGAATAATTTGATCCCGGCGGCCTATCGCGACGAAGCCCGGCGTGATTTTCAAAAACTGGCCAGCGGCAAATTATCCTGGGTGGAAGGTGAAAGCGAAAGTGCCGATGGGCACATTGTGCCGGTGGAAGTCCGCGCCAGCCGCATTGAGTACGCCGGCAAGCCCGCCTTGCTGCTGCACGTGCGCGATGTCACCGAACGCCGCGCCGCGGAGGCCGCCCTGCGCAGCTCCGAAGCCCTGTTCCGGTCCGTGTGGGAAAACTCGGTCGACGGAATGCGGTTGACCGATGAGAACGGCGTCATCGTTGCGGTCAACGGTGCCTTCTGCGAACTGGTTGGGCTGAACCAGGGCGATTTGGAAGGCAAGCCGTTCACCGTCACTTACGCCGAATCCGGGCAGCAGGAAAAAATGCTGGGGCAATATCACGAACGTTTCAGCAAGGATGCCGTGGAGCGGAAGCGGGAGCGCAGCTACAAGCTTCGCAATGGGCACGAAATTGTGTTTGAAATCGCCGATTCGCTCGTCGAACTGCGCGGCAAACCGCTCTTGTTGCTCAGTTTGTTTCGCGACGTCACGGCGCAACGGCGTTTGGAGGAACAACTGCGCCAGTCGCAAAAGATGGAGGCCATCGGCCAGCTCGCGGGCGGTGTCGCGCACGATTTCAACAACATCCTCACCGTTATTCATGGCCACGCCTCGCTGCTCCAGGCGTCCAATCTCGACAAAATGGCGGCCCACTCCGCCCAGCAAATCGGGCAGGCCGCCGAACGCGCCGCCGGCCTGACGCGGCAATTGCTCGCGTTCAGCCGCCGCCAGCTCATCCAGCCCAAACGTTTGGACATGAACAAAATCATCGGCAACATGAGCGACATGCTGGGGCGGATGTTGGGTGAAGACGTGATACTGCAATTGAATTACAGCCCGTCGCCCGCGACGGTCGACGCCGATGCCGGCATGATGGAGCAGGTCCTGCTCAATCTCGCCGTCAACGCGCGCGACGCCATGCCGCGCGGCGGCCAGCTTGTGGTACGCACTGCCATCGTGGATGTGGACCCGGGCCACGTGCAACAGCATCCCGAAGCGCGCGTGGGCCGGTTCGTTTGCATCAGCAAAACCGACACCGGCAATGGCATTCCGCCCGAATATCTCCCGCGCATCTTCGAACCTTTTTTCACCACGAAGGAAGTCGGCAAGGGCACCGGCCTCGGCCTGGCCACCGTTTATGGCATTGTCAAACAGCATCAGGGCTGGATCGAAGTGGAAAGTGCCGTCGGCAAAGGCAGCACATTTCGCATTTACATTCCCTATGCCGGCAAGCAGCGGCCCGAGACGGAAAAACCGACGACCCAAATCACCATTCGCGGCGGCACTGAAACCATTTTGCTGGTCGAGGACGAAAAGCCCGTGCGCGAACTCGTCGCCCGCGTCCTCGAGAAATACGGCTACAAGGTGTTGCAGGCCGCCACCGGCGTGGAAGCCGTTGATCTTTGGCACGAACACAAAGACGAAATCGCTCTCCTGCTCACCGACCTCGTGATGCCCAAAAATATGAATGGCCGCGAACTCGCCGAAACCTTGTGGACCGACCGCCCCGACCTCAAGGTCATTTTCACCAGCGGTTACAGCGCCGACATCGTGGGCAAGGATTTCAAGCTCGAACCGGAATTGAATTATTTGCAAAAACCCTACCAGCCGCAAACACTCATCGTGGCGGTCCGGCGCTGCCTCGACGGAAAACAATCTGAAAATGGCCGGGCGCGCGTCCTCGTCAGCCATTAGGCGGCGAAGGTGGCAGAAGGAGGATTGAAGATCGCCGCCCGGGGTCGTTATTTTCCGCCTTCCATCCGCCATCCGCCATCCTCTATCCTCGCGGCCATGATTATCGCGCCTTCGCTGCTCGCCGCCAACCACACCCGCTTTGGCAAGGAAGTCGAACGCGTCAGCCGTTCCGGCGCCGACTGGCTGCACCTTGACATCATGGACGGCCATTTCGTGCCGAACATTTCCTTCGGTCCCGGAGTGGTCCGGGCCGTCCGCCCGCTGTCCAAACTGTTCTTCGACGTGCACCTCATGTGCTCACAACCGGAAATTCTGCTTGAACCGTTTGCCGAAGCCGGCGCGGACGAAATCATCATCCACGTCGAACTCGGCGGGCAGGTCGCACCGCTGATGTGGAAAATCAAATCGCTCGGCAAAAAAGTCGGCCTCGCCATCAATCCGCCCACGGCCATCACCGAAGTCCAGCCGCTCCTCGACCAGATTGATTTGCTGCTGGTGATGACCGTCAATCCCGGTTTCGGCGGACAGGAATTCATCCACGAAACGCTGCCGAAAATCCAGCAGGCCGAGGCGTGGCGTCGCGAAAGGAAATTGGCGTATCGCATCAGCGTGGATGGTGGCATCAATTACCAGACCGCCGCCGAATGCGCGCGCGCCGGCGCGGACACATTTGTGAGCGGCACGACCTTGTTCCGCGCGCACAACCTGAAAGCCGCCGTGAAAAAGATGCGGAAAATAGTCAACGCCAACGATCCGGCGCTGGCGGATTTGGCAGTCTGATTCAAACCATGGGAGCCGAGTTAATAAGGCTCGGTTCGGAAAAATCCGATGCCGGATCCGATTTCAAATTTGCTGGCGATTTTGGAGGGTTGTCCGGACGGCCACACGGTGGCGAATCCTTATGGCCATGAATTGCAACGCGGGAATCTCCGTGCCTATTTCGAGGCGCTGATTCGATGGCCCTGCTCCGGTGATTTGCTGGTGGGTGAAGCGCCGGGCCATGCGGGTTGCGCGCGCACGGGCATGCCGTTCACGAGTGAGGCAGTAATTCAAAGTAGCCGGCACCCGTTTATTTGCAGACTCCGCCCGCGTTTACGCACCGCTGGTACTCAAAGCGAACAAACGGCCACCATCATTTGGGATTACCTGTCGGAGCGCCCCGCCGTTCCCGCTTTTTGGAACATCTTCCCGTTTCATCCGCACAAACCCGGCAATCCCGGCGGGAACCGCACGCCCACGGCTGAAGAAGCGCAGTTCGGCCACGGGATTTTGAACCGGGTCGTGGAAATTTTTGCCCCGAAACGGATATTGGCGATTGGCAGGACCGCTTCCAACACACTCTCACAATTCAAACACCCGTTGCTGGCGGGTTACATTCGCCATCCGGCATATGGCGGCAAAAGGGACTTCATTGCCGGAATGAAATCGTTTGGAATCTGATTCGTAGCTCGAATCAAATTCGGCTCGGACGGCCTGTGTGCTGAATTTCAAAGACGAGGACGTCTGTGCCACGCTACGGAAATTGACGCCGGCGGCTGGCAGCGGTAGCTTTGTAAGATGATTGATGTTGCTGAAATTCAGCCGCGCGGCGCGATGGCAGGCGGGGGATTGTAATTGTTTCAAAAGAGGTTTAATTAGTGGCATGAAGAAAAATTCCGTTGTAGCGGTTGATCCGGAGATTATGAGCGGCACGCCTTGCTTCGCCGGCACGCGCGTTCCCGCCCGCACGCTGCTGGATTACCTGGAAGGCGGCGAAACGCTGGATGAATTTCTTGAACAATTTCCCACCGTTTCACGCAAGCAAGCCATCGCCTTTCTCGAAGAGGCCAGTGAACGGATGCTGGCCACCGCTTAGATGCGAATCCTTTTGGATGAATGTCTGCCCGCGCGCTTATGCTCTCACGGTTTGACGGTTCCCCAACTCACAAGTAACCTTTTACCATGATTGATGTTGCTGAAATCCAGCCGCGCGGCGCGATGACGAAAGGCCGATTCGAGCCGTTGGCGAAGGAAATTTTCACGCTCAAAAAGCAGCTCAATGCCGTCATCCTCGCGCACAATTATCAGGTGCCGGAAATCCAGGACGTGGCGGATTACGTCGGCGATTCCCTCGGCCTGTCGCAACAGGCGGCGAAGACGAGCGCGGACGTGATTGTTTTCTGCGGCGTGCATTTCATGGCCGAGACGGCCAAGATTTTGAACCCGAAGAAGATCGTCGTGCTGCCGGACAAGGACGCCGGCTGTTCGCTGGAAGAGAGTTGTCCGGCGGATAAGCTGTCCGCGCTCCAAAAGACCAATCCGAATTTCTGGACCATCGCCTACATCAATTGCAGCGCCGCGGTGAAGGCACTGAGCGACGTGATTTGCACCAGCGGCAACGCGGTGAAAATCGTCGAGGCCGCGCCGAAGGACAAGGACATGCTGTTTGTGCCGGACGAAAATCTCGGCGCGTGGGTGATGGAACAGACCGGCCGGCCGATGACGTTGTGGAAGGGCAATTGTTACGCGCACGTCGAGTTCCGGCGCGATCAAGTCCTGAAACTGCGCGGGCAGTTTCCCGATGCGAAAGTCGTGGTCCATCCGGAAAGCCTGCGCGAGGTGCGCGAGCTGGCCGACGCGGTTTGCTCGACGGAGAAAATGATTTCCTACTGCAAGACGAGTCCGGCCAGACAATTCGTCATCGTGACGGAATCGGGCATCATCCACCGGATGCAGAAGGAATGTCCGGGCAAGGAATTTCTGTGCGCGCCGGTGTTTGACGTGATGCGGATGCCGACGGACAACTGCCGTTGCAGCGAGTGCAAATACATGAAGTTGAACACGCTCGAAAAGGTGCGCGACTGCATGAAACACCTCGCGCCGCGCATCGAATTGCCGGCGGAAATTTTAAAGCGCGCGCGCCTGCCGATTGAGCGGATGCTGGAAATTTCGGCGAACAGCTTCTTAACAAAGTAGGCGACGACGTGAGGAGTCTTGATTTTTCCGGTGTCCGGAGTTGAAGAAGTGAGACTCGTTACCTCGTCTCCTACAGTGGGAGTTGGTTTGTCACCTTAACTTTACCAGGCCGACATTTGTTTGACACGGATTCAGTCCAAGCTCTCCCCGCCTGGCATTCCAAGGAGGGAAAAGTTACGCAAGTCCAGTTCGCTACATCGGCAGCGCTCCACCCGAAGCGCTGCCGTTTTTCTTTAAATCCAAAAGCCGGAACAACGATGAAAGTTTAACAGCCAGCGAGCGAACGAGCCGAAAAAAGTGTTTTCTTCGTTTCCTTTTGTCCAGGCTGAGGAGCAACGCAGCCCTACCGAAAAAAGGACCCCCGCGCGTCCCTGCCAAACTTTAGCTCCGGGCGGCGGGTTTCTTGGCCGCCTGATCCAGAATCGTGTCGAGCACGCTCTTCGGCACCTGCTCGAACGTCAACGGTTCCATCGAATACGACGCGCGGCCCTTCGACAGCGACCGAATCGCGGTGGCGTAACCGAACATTTCGGCCAGCGGCACCTGCGCGTTCAAAATCGTTTGACCCAGTTTGGCTTCAATACTGACGATGTGGCCGCGACGGCGGTTGATATCACCGAGCAGATCGCCTTGGTATTCGTCGGGCGTGGTCACTTCCACCTTCATGATCGGTTCGAGCAGGATCATGTGGGCCTTTTTGGCCGCGTCTTTAAAGGCGAAAATGCCGGCCATCTTGAACGCCAGTTCGTTGGAGTCCACCTCGTGGAACGTGCCGTCCACGACCTGCACCTTCACGTCAATCATCTGATAGCCGGCCAGAACGCCGCCTTTGATGGCTTCCTCGCAGCCGTCAATGACCGCCGGGATGTATTCCTTCGGGATGGCGCCGCCGACAATCTTGTTTTCGATTTCGATGCCCTTGCCCTTTTCGTTCGGCTGAATCTGGACGCAGGCGTGGCCGTATTGACCACGACCGCCGGATTGGCGGATGAACTTGCCTTCGCCGTCGGCGGATTTGGTGATGGTTTCGCGATAGGCGATCTGCGGCGCGCCGGTGTTGGCGTCCACCTTGAACTCGCGCTTGAGCCGGTCGCAGATGATTTCCAGATGCAATTCGCCCATGCCCGCGATGATGAGCTGGCCGGTCTCCGGGTTCGTGAAGCAACGGAACGTCGGGTCTTCCTCCGCCAGCCGTTGCAGGCCTTCGGACATCTTGTCGCGGTCGGCGCGCGTTTTCGGCTCGACGGCCATGCTGATGACCGGTTCGGGGAACGTCGGCGGTTCGAGCGTGACGTCGAAGTCCTCGTCGCACAGCGTGTCGCCGGTGGTGATGTTGCGCAGGCCGACCAGCGCGGCGATGTCGCCGGCGTGGACCTGGGTGATGTCCTTGCGTTCGCTACCTTGAATGATCATCAGGCGGCTGACGCGATCGCGTTTGCGCGTGCGCGGGTTATAAATCATGTCGCCCTTTTCGAGTTGGCCGGAATAAACGCGGAAAAACACCAGCTTGCCCGCGTAAGGGTCCGTCCACAGCTTGAACGCCAGCGAACAGAACTTGTTGCCGTCACTGGTTTCGACAACGACCTTGTTGTCCGTGCCCAGTTCGATGCCTTCGGCGGGCGGAACGTCGAGCGGCCCCGGCAGATAATCCACCACCGCGTCAATCAGCGGTTGCACGCCCTTTTTCTTGAAGGCAGAACCGCACAGCACGGGCACCAGTTCAATCTTGCACGTCAGCCGCCGAATCGCGGCCTTGAGCTCCGGCGGCGTCACCGGCTTCTCGTGAAGCACGAGGTCGGCAATCTGGTCGTCCTTGTTGGAAACCGCGTCAATCAACTCCGCGAGCGCGGCCCTGGCACGTTCCTTGTGCTCGGCGGGAATGTCCTTCACCTCGTAATTCAGACCCTCGTTGACGACGTCGCCCGGCCCCCAGACGATGGCCTTCTGGTTGACGACATCAATGACGCCTTCAAATTTGTCCTCCGCGCCGATGGGCAGGAAAATCGGATAAGCGTATGCCTTGAGCTTGTTGCGCATGTCGGCGAGCGCGTGCTCAAAATTCGCGCCCGTGCGGTCCATCTTGTTGACGAACGCGATGCGCGGGACCTTGTATTTGGTCGCCTGCCGCCAGACGGTTTCGGATTGCGGCTGCACGCCGGCCACGCCGCAGAACACTGCGACCGCACCGTCGAGCACGCGCATGGAGCGCTCCACCTCGGCGGTGAAGTCCACGTGCCCGGGCGTGTCGATGATGTTGATGCGCTGCGGCACGCCGAGGAACGCCTTGTGTAATTCGTTTTCGCCGTGCTTGGTCTGCTTTTGCGTCCAGTAACAGGTGACCGCGGCGGAGGTGATCGTGATGCCGCGTTCGCGCTCCTGCTCCATCCAGTCCGTCACCGTGTTGCCGTCGTCCACGTCGCCGATCTTGTGGATGAGTCCGGTATAAAACAGGATGCGCTCGGTCGTCGTCGTCTTGCCCGCGTCAATGTGCGCGGCGATGCCGATGTTGCGCGTGCGCTCCAGCGTGTATTCACGCTTGGGCGAGTTGGCCGATTTATCTTTTTCTGCCACGGTTTGGATGTTTAAATGGTTAAATTAACGCACTGAAAAGTCATGGGCGAATCCAATGACGAATGACTAAATTCTAATGACTAAAGAATCACCAAGCCCCAATGACAAGCCGGAATTGAACAAATCGAGTTTGATTTTGTCATTCGACATTCCTTGGTCATTCGTGCTTCGTCATTAGTCATTCCCGCGGCGGCGGGCACTACCAGCGGAAGTGGGCAAAAGCCTTGTTCGCCTGCGCCATCTTGTGAACGTCGTCACGCTTGCGGATGGCGTTGCCCTGTCCTTGATACGCTTCCAGAATTTCCGCCGCGAGCGCGTCGCGCATGGGCATGCCCTTGCGCGCGTCCGCAAAATCCACAATCCACCGCAAGGCCAGCGAGGCCTGCCGGTCGGACGGCACCTCCAGCGGCACCTGATACGTGGCGCCGCCGACGCGGCGCGCCTTGGTTTCGATCCGCGGCTTGGCGTTGTCCACCGCACGCTGCAAAATTTCCACCGGGTTGCTCGCCGGATTTTTTTGCGAAATGCTGTCGAACGCGCCATAAACAATCCGTTGCGCCGTGCTTTTCTTGCCACAAATCATCACGGTGTTCACGAGGCGCGAAACCAAAGCGCTCTGGAACTTTCCGTCCTTGGCAATCTTCCGTCGGGTGGCTTGTCGTCTGCGGGACATATTATTTTAAGCGAGGATTGATAATGGATGATGGAGGATGGCGGTGCTATTTCGTGTTCTATTTGCGTTCTATTCTCGATTCTCGATCTTCCCTCTTCGTGTTTATATATCAGGCGGCGGGGGCCGGAGCCGGGGCTGCCGCGGCAGCGGGCGCTGCGGGCTTGGAACCCGGTTTCGGACGTTTCACGCCGTATTTTGAGCGGCTGACCCGGCGTTTTTCCACACCGGCGGCGTCGAGCCGGCCGCGAACGATGTGATACCGCACACCCGGCAAATCCTTCACGCGGCCGCCGCGCACCATCACAATCGAGTGCTCCTGCAAATTATGGCCCTCGTCCGGGATGTAGGCGATGACCTCGTAGCCGTTCGTCAGGCGGACCTTGGCGACCTTGCGCATCGCCGAATTCGGCTTCTTGGGCGTGCGCGTCATGACCTGGATGCACACGCCGCGTCGAAACGGCGAGTTCTCCAAGGCGGGTGACTTGGACTTGTATTTTACTTTGCGCCGGCCCTTGCGGACCAATTGATTAATTGTCGGCATTTCGTCTCAAAATATGGAATGTGGAATATAGCAAATAAACCACCCGTGGCAACAACAATTTCGGTCATTTGACGAAACCGCGAAACACAGGGATTGACACGAAATTCTTTTCGCCGCGAAGAGGCACAAAAAACGCAAACGCAGGCGCGTCACTTCGTGCGCCGCCCGGACGGCAAATCCTGACCGCCAGACCCCGGACGAACCGGGGATTTCGCGGATGATGCTGATTTTTCCGGCTGCAACTTGTAGCGCGGCAAACGGCGCAGGCCCAGGCATAACAGGCCCAGCCCCAGCCCTGCCAATGCCACCGACGACGGTTCCGGCACCACCACTATTTGACCCAAGCCAACCAACCCCGTTACTGTTACCAGTGACGCATTGATTGTCTGTCCGGAGGTGGTGTATTCCCCGACCGTATCTCCGCTCAACACAAATAGATCCCCATTTCCATCCAATGCCAGGCTCCCGATGCCGCCCAACCCCGTAATCAGTGACGCGTTGATTGTCTGTCCGGAGGTGGTGTATTCCCCAATCGTGCCATTTCCCGCATTCGCCACAAATAAATGCCCGTTCCCATCGTACACCAGCGGTCCACCCACTCCAGTTATCAGTGACGCATTCACCAGTTCCCCGGAAGTGGAATATTCCATGATGGTGCCGTTGAGACCATTCTCCACGAACAAATTGTTCCCGGCTGCCGCCAAGTCGCTCACGGGAAATCCCGAAATCAGATAGGAATTCACAATCGCTCCCGAGGTTGTGAATTCTCCAACAAACCCACCGCCAGAGGCCACGAACAAATTTCCTGTGCCATCCACTGCCAGAGCTGCCGGTTCGTCGGCCGTCGCCGGCGCAAGAGGGAGTCCGCCTAAATAGGTTCCGGAACTCGTGTATTCATCTACTCCCGCCCCAAGCGTGTCTGCCACCCATAAATTTCTGTTCTCATCCATAGTCAGGCCGCCAATGCCATCATATCCATAAATAAACCGGGTGTTAATGGTTTGTCCGGAGAGCGAGTATTCGGCGACGCCACCATCCCCATTGTAGGCCCCATCATATGCCACAAATATCTGCCCCTGTACCGTTCCGGCAAACACCATCCCAATCATCAAAACCATGAAGGTGTTCCAAACCCGACGAATTCCGTTGAACAATTTTTTGTGGCGAGTGATGAGCGCGTTACGCACTTCCATGGAGGAGTTTGCAGCACGACATTTCCTTGGCCCCGCAAACAAGAATTTTTGCAAAAATAAGTTCACATCCACCGATCCATCAGCCCCACATTGCATAAAACGCCTGAATATAGCACAAGCAGGCGATATCGCCAATGCTTTCCGCAAAGCGCACAGGTAAGCGGTTTGACACGAAATTACGCCCATTAGCGCGAATTTATGCAATTCGTGCTCCCAAATCCACCGCGTTTCCAATTGCTTGGGTCACCCGACTCCAACCAGAATGGCGTTGTGACGACGACCCCGTTCGATCTTAAAGCCCGGGCGCATCAGGCCATGCTGGAGGCGGGATTTCAGCCGGATTTTCCGGCCGAGGTTGCCCGGGAAGTGCAAGCCCTCAACCAGGGAGCGCCAAAAAATGCCGGGCCCGAGGCCCGCGACCTGCGTTCACTGCTTTGGTCTTCGATTGACAACGACAGTTCCCGGGATCTGGACCAGGTCGAGTATGTGGACAAACTTCCGGATGGCACCGTGCGTCTGCTGGTGGGGATTGCCGACGTGGACGCCTCCGTCCCCAAAGGGTCCGCCATGGACCAGCACGCCGCTGTGGAGTCCACTTCGGTTTACACCGGGGTGGCGACTTTCCCGATGTTGCCGGCTGAACTTTCCACGGACCTGACTTCATTGCTGGACGCGCAGGATCGTCTTTGCATCGTTATCGAGCTGCAAATCCTCGATTCGGGCGACGTGAAGACGCACGATGTTTATCCGGCCTGGCTGCGCAACCGGGCGAAATTGGCTTACAGTTCGACTGGCGCCTGGTTGGAGGGGCATGGGCCAATCCCGCCGGCGGTCGCCAACGTGCCCGGTATGGAGGCACAGCTTCGCCTGCAACAGGACACATCGGAAAGTTTGCGTGGCATTCGCAAGCTGCACGGGGCGCTCACCTTCGGGTCAGTCGAAACCACGCCGGTGCTGCAAAATGGCGAAGTAAAAGACCTGATGGTCAGCCGGCGCACGGCGGCCGACGACATCATCGAAAGTTTCATGGTGGCCGCGAATGTGGCCATGGCACTGTATCTCAAGGAGCAAGGTTCCCTCTCCATCCGCCGGGTGGTGCGGATTCCGAAACGTTGGGACCGCATCCAGGCCATCGCCTCGCAATTCGGCGTCAAGCTTCCGGTCGCGCCCGATCCACGCGCGTTGTCCGAATTCCTCGATCAGCGCAAGGCTGCCGATCCCGGGCATTTTCCGGACCTTTCACTCTCGGTGGTAAAACTTCTCGGCCCCGGCGAATACATCGTGGAACCGCCCGGCGGCGAACACGAAGGCCACTTTGGGTTGGCCGAAAATGATTATACCCATTCTACCGCGCCCAATCGCCGCTACGCCGACCTGGTGACGCAACGGTTGCTCAAGGCGACCACCCCCGGCAGCCCGGGTCCTTATTCGGCATCGGAATTGAGCGCCATCGCCGCTCATTGCACCGAACGGGAGGATGCTGCCCGAAAAGTGGAGCGCCTGATGCACAAGGTGGCCGCCGCCTGCCTGCTGAGCCGGCGCATCGGCGAAGTGTTCGACGGCATCATCACCGGTGCCTCGCCCAAAGGCATCTACGTTCGGCTGCTGAAATTCCCCGCCGAAGGCATGGTGGTTCGGGGTACGCAGGGAATCAACGTCGGCGACCCCGTGCGCGTCCGGTTGGTGTCGGTGGATGCGGCCAAAGGCTTCATCGACTTTGAGAGAAAATAAGCCCGGGTATCAGGAAGGGGCTTCCGGGTGCGCTGGCGCGCGCAGCCGGTAATTGGATGGTGGACTCCAGGTTTTAGCCGGGAGCGAACCGGGCGATCGCCGTCCGCAGGGTCTCAAGTTCGAAAGGTTTGCAGATGAAGGAATCAACGCCACCCAGCGGGCAGTCGGAAGTCTGAAGTTTTTCAGGAAAGGCCGTCAGCATCACGACGGGCTGCTTGGGTGAGCGCCTTTTGATGGCAGCGGCCAACTGATCGCCTTTCATCTCCGGCATAAGGTAATCGGTGAAAACCATGTCGAACTTGCCCGGCTCAAACAGGGCAAGCGCCTCGGCGCCGCTTTTGGCCTGGTCAACGACGTACCCGTCGCCTTGGAGAAGCATCTGGACGGTCTGGCGAACCAGAGGTTCGTCGTCCACCACCAGAATGTGTCTTTGCTGGCAAGCGCGTTCGTTCATCATCGCCATATAAACGCAATTTTCGTGCCAGCACTTTTGTTTTTTTTACAGCCCGGCTTGGGCGTCGGCCAGCGCTTTTGCGCATGTTGCCGTGTCCCGTTTCTGGAGAACAAACGTACCACCACCCGGCTGTTTTTTAACCACTGCTTGTCGCGCCGAAGTAAACGAAAGCGGAAGAAACGGTTTTGACCCGGCTTGAGCGGTTTGGGAAACCGCGAAAGGAATTCACCAGCGGCGAAGGTTCGCGAGGGCCGGGCGAGCGGGCGCGAGCGGGTCCATTGTCCGGATTTGCGCGGATTTCCGCCGGGCATTTCGTTCAATGCCCGAGGGTCCGTTGAATTTCCGGCAGCTTTTTCGCAATCCATGGCAGCAGCGCCAGGGTGGTCGCATCGAACATTCCGTGCGCGATCACGGCCGGCCAGATGGAACGGTGAAAAATCATGATCAGCCCCAGTCCCAGGCCAATCAGCGCCGCGATCAAAACAGCGAGCAGTCCCATGCCCAGATGCGCAAAGCCAAATACGATGGCTGCGATGACGACGGCGGTAATCCGGCCCGTTCGTGTGCCGAAATGTTGTGGCCAGAGCGTCCGCAATCCGGCCAGAAATGCCGAACGCCAGAGTTCCTCGCGCAAACCCGCCACAACAAAACTCACCAGGGTCAACGTGAGCCAGAAATACACCGGATTCTGGTGCATCGCGGAAATATCAACAATGGTTTCCACCTCTGGCCGATTGTCGGCGAAAAATTGCTGGAGGGATTGTGGTGTCATCAAATGCGTGACCATCAACATGACACTGGCAGCCATCGTAACCATGCCGATTGCGAAGCGGATCGCGATGGAATAACCGATGCCCTGCGGCACCGGCCAGAAGCCATGGCGCCAGCGCAATAACAGGTCGTCGCGCGATGCACGGGAAGCGACCAGCGCCAGGCCGTATACCAGGGCAAAAACCGACAGCTCGATGGTGCACACGATGAGCAGGCCACGGGCGGTGTGCGAAAGTGCTGGAAAATGTTCACGGGCTTTGCGGTGCATCTTTCCAATCACCCCGACGAACAAGATATAGGCGGTGATGAGAAACAGGTGAATCCACCAACGCCGGCGATTGCTGGGCACGGTCCCGGCGGATTGCGGCTCCGGCAGCGGAGGCGGGCCGGCGAGGGGAGGTGGGGCGGCATTCATCGGCGTTCCCTTACCCGAACAGCCTGCTGCTGACAAGGCGGGTTATTAAATGCCAGGAAACCTTCAACCCTCAACCGGCATCAACCGGTGATTCCGCAGATGACGCTGATTTTTCTGCCGCAACAAGGCACAAAAACCGCAAAAGGTTTAACTACTAATTCACGCTTATCAACGCTGATGGATGAAGACTAGCGGTTCAACGCCCGCCGAATCCGCTGCCTGAGCCAGACCGGTTTTTTCCCCACCGCGTGAGGCTGAAAGCTTTTTACGCGGCCCTGCCAGCCTTCCGGCTCCTGTCTCCTGAAGCCGGCTTCTGTTCGCCGACGAAAACCTTGTCGAACGCCCGGCGCGTCCTTAGCTTGACGGCATGGACGTCGCCATTGCCCCGGTTACCGCGGCCGAGGTTCCGGTTCTGCTGGAGCTTATTCACGAACTCGCCCGGTTCGAACACCTGGAACACGAGGTGCAGGCGACGGTGGAGTCGTTGCAAAGTTCGTTGTTTGGCCCGCAAGCCGTGGCGGGCGCGCTGTTCGTAAGCTGTGATGGTGAAATCGCCGGCTACGCCATCTATTTCTTTACGTTTTCCAGTTTTGTGGGACGCGCGGGCCTCTGGCTGGAGGATGTCTATGTGCGGCCCCCATTCCGGAAGCGCGGCTTGGGCCGCAGCCTGATTGAGGCGGTCGCCCGGATCGGCGCGGAACGCAACTGTGGCCGATTCGAATGGACAGCCTTGAACTGGAATGAGCCGGCGCTGGGATTCTATCGCGGTTTGGGTGCACGCGTGATGAACGAATGGGTTTTGCTTCGGATGAACTCTGAGGATTTGCGCCGTGTGCGGCAGAAGAGCAGTTAAGCAATGCCTGAATTCATCCCAACGCCCGCCGAATCCGCCGCACGGGTTGTCCACATTGGATGTTAAATGTCTTGCCGAAGCGAATCCCGCAATGCGGAAGAAGCCAAATCCCAAACCGCTCAAGCGGTTCCGGTGCGGTGTCGCCATTCGGCACACCGGCTTGACTCCGGCGGCTTCCTTGTTCATAAACAAAACATGCGTTTTGGACTTTTCATCGTCCTGGGCTGGGCCGCCACCACGTCGCTGGTTTGGGCCGATGAAAAGTTGCCGGTGCTGAAGGTTGGCAGCGAGGTTTACAGTAATGTCACGGTGACCACCGTTTCCGCCACGGACATTTATTTCACCTGCGACCGCGGGATGGGCAATGCCAAGCTCAAGAATCTGGAACCCGCATTGCAAAAGCATTTCCAATACGACCCCAAAACCGCCCGGGCGGTCGAACAAAAACAGATGGCTGCCAATGCCCAATTCCATATCAACGTCATCAGCCAGCCGGCTCACAAATCATCTGTGGATGGCAACGCAGATGCCGGGCAAATTTCATCCCCGGTGGCGGCCTCGGGAAAAAAGATTTGGGCCAGGTCCTTTTTGAACCAGAAAGCGCCCGAGTTGGTGGTGGAGAAATGGCTGACGAGCGAACCGGACTGCCGGGGCAAATTTGTGCTGATAGATTTCTGGGCGACGTGGTGTCCGCCGTGTCGCGCGGCCATTCCTGAACTGAACGGTTATTACCGGAAGTTCGGCGACAAACTGGTGGTCATCGGCATTTCCGACGAGACCGAGGAGGCGGTGCGGCGGTTGGTGAATCCCCGCATCGAATACTCCGTGGCCATAGACACCCGGGCGCGCATGAAAAGTGCCGTGGAAGTGACCGGTATCCCGCATGTGCTCATCATTGACCCGCAGGGGATTGTCCGCTGGGAAGGCTTTCCGTTTTTGGAAGGCTACGAGTTGAACGAAAATGTGGTGGCCGACATCATTGCCCGATACTCCCATTAGTTGAATGAACGCGGCGTTATTTTGAGCCCGGGCAAAGCAAATTGCGACGGGACATTTTAACCGCGGATTACGTGGATTACGCCGATTTTCTTTGGGCACAGAAGGGAACGAAGGGAACAAAGGTTCAAAGCCGCTTTTGTTTGCTTCTGTAGTCCTTCCCTTTGCATCGCACTAAACTGGCGACGTGAGGGCTGAGGTTGGGTGTCGAATGCCTGGTTGCTCGTTTCCGGGTGGCCGCGCGTGGTGGCTTGATGCCAGTCTCTCACCAGAGCGTTATTGAGGTGACGACCTTTTCATAATCCATGTAAGGATCTTCCCGCAGTTGTTCCCGAAGCTCATGCGCGGCCGTCGCCCGTTTGAGGAGTTTCTCCTGCTGATGGTAATGCGCTATTTTTTCCTTCAGTGCCGGATCGGCGTAGGAGGAATGGTTCAGGGCGAACATCTTCAAATTGTTCAGTTCCTCTGCCAGCGCCCGTTTTTTGTCGTCGAGGGATTGCGAGTCGGCGCTCGCATGTTCAGAACCGTCTATCGCCGACTTCGCCAGTTCGTAAAATTCGTAATGGTTTGGGTCGGTCTGACCGAGGTCCAACGGCAGCCGGCCGTAGGTCTTGCCGATTTTAAGATAGCCGATGGTGTTGTAGATTCCGGGTTTGCGCGGCGCCGTCCCGCCCGTGCAATCAATGAACACCAGGCCGTAGTCCGTGGTGTGGAAGGCGACGATGGCGTGTCCGATCTTTTCGCCCCGGAATTCAATGGAGGCGAGCGTACACCGGATCCCCGCCGACTCCGCGCCCCGGATCAGGTCATGGGCGAAATTGCCGCACACATAATGATCCGGCACGTAGAGCTGTTCGCTGATGTGGGTGCTTTTGACGAAACGAACCACCTCGTCCAGGGTCCGGTCGCGGCTGTCCGGGTCCCGGTAGGGCAGGATTTGCCGGCCGCCGCTGTGGGGATAATAGGTGTAATTAGGAATGGGCTTGGAATACCGGAGATCGGGTGGCGGTGTGAGCGCGGGATTTTCGACCAGGTCCAGCAGTTTGGCAAACGCAGCACCCGGGCTGGTGCTGGCCACCAGCAGGGACGATTGGGCGTAGGTCTTGCCGTTGATGGTGATGTTGGTCAGGTCGAAGGTGTAGACCTGGCCTTTTGATTTCACGGTGATGCTGCCCGGCGAGACTGCGGTGACGTTTGCCTTTCCCAGAACGGTCAGGGGATTTTCACAGGTGATTTGTACCACGTTGCCAACCTTGATGTCTTGAATCGGTTCAGTCGCCCGTGCAGCCGGGTTAAGAAAAACCAGCAAAACCAAAACCGTTGATTGGATTGGCGATTTGCACATGCTCATTTTCGGAATTTCCCCGTCATAAATCCCGATAGAAGCCGCAATTACCATACCATGCCATCCCGCCGGCTTTTGGTTGGATTCCGGTTCTGATTGAGCCGGTTAAGCGACATGACTTCCGACCGCTTCGCCTTGGTAAAACGCCGGACATGGTTAAACTTGTGCAGGATCCGGATTTACGTTAGGAGATTTTACGCATTTGAATATGTTTACATGTTCTACATGCAGAAATGAATGGCCTGAAAACTACTGCCCGGTCTGCGCCCACACCATTGACACCTCGCAGACACAGCGAGTGCCTCAGGACCCCTCGCCCGTTTTGGTGAAATCGAATGTCCCTGAATCCGATGCCAGGATAGTCAAGCCTTGGACAACCGGCCAAAAATTATCAGAGTTGACTCGTTGCCTGCGGTGGTTTGTTGGCTTGTTTGTTTTAAATATCCTTACGTTCTGGGGATGCTTGTTGCTGATTGACGAGCATCCGTCGGGTGGATGGGTGATGCTGGTTGGGCTCGCGACCGTTGGCCCGTTGGCCATTTTTTGCCTTTACAAACTTTCCCGAATCACCGGGTCCCGCAATATATTGATTTATTATTCACTCTTCGTTCTGATACCACCAACGGCTACGGTTGCCTTGATTCTCCTTTGCGGTCGGACGCTTTCTGAATCATCCCGGCTCGGTTATCGGGTGACCTTGTTTCCGCCGCGGATTACGGCCGGGTTGGGCTGTGGAGCAATGGTCATAATTGGCTCTTGCATTGTTTATGTTCAAGCTTTGGAACTCTGGAATCATGCACAGTTGAAAAAATCAGGCCAACCCACCACCGGCACGCTGCAAATGGTGACGAAACACTACGTTAACTTCATCCCCGCAGGTTACACTTTTACCATCAATTACGCTGGAAGGCCCAGGAGTTTTGCAGTGAATGGAAGGGTTTACCAGGAAAACACACTTCCTGACGGCAAATTTACCCATCACGAAATACCCTTAATCTATTTACCGGCCAAACCAGACGTGGCGGAGTTGCCGGAGATGCTCGGATTCTCGGTAACGTCTCTGTTCTCGTTTCTGTTTGGGGGATTGCTTGTCAGTTTTGGTGGTTGGGGACTATACCGCACTGTTGCAAATAAACCCTGGTAGCCGACGCTCGGCTCTCAACCAACATTAATCCGCAAATGACGCGGATGGACGCGGATTTTCTTTGGGCACAGAAGGGAACGAAACAAAGATTGGAAACCGCCTTCGTTTACTTTGTTTGCTTCTGTTGAGCTTCCCTTTGCATCGCGCTAAACTGGCGACGTGAACCGAGATCGCCTGTCGCGTGAGCGCCGTTCGCTGTCCCTCGCCCATCGGATGGGAGAGGGTGGTCGCAGACCGGGTGAGGGTCGAGATCACCTGACGCGTGAGCGCCGTTCGTGGAACATGTCGCGCATTCGCGGCAAGCACACGACGCCTGAACGCATCGTACGTTCCCTGCTGCATCGGCTGGGCTACCGCTTTCGCCTCCATGTCCGCATCCCCGTAACCGCGAAAAACGCAGAACACGCGAAACCGGTTGGCCGCAAAAATGCGCGAAGCGCGCAAAAGATTCTCCTCTCCGCCTCGACCGGGGAGAGGAAAAAGGTGAGGTGTCGAACTCCGCGTGCTGTCTCTGTGGACATTCTTCTTCCCAAATACAAAATGGCGATCTTTGTCCACGGCTGTTTCTGGCATCGGCATCGCGGCTGCAAAAACTGCACGACGCCCACGCACCGGCGCGAATGGTGGCTGGCCAAACTCAACGGCAACGCCGCGCGCGACAAGCTGCATCAGCGCGCCCTGCGCAAACTCGGCTGGCGCTCGATTGTTATCTGGGAATGTCAGACCGAAAAGCCAAAGACACTGGATCGACTTAGTCGAAAGCTCGCGAAGTTGATCGGTTGACCCGAATCAAACGGTCGGGCGAGCGTACCCGCGAGCCGTTCCATAACCACTAAAAACACAAACCGCACGAAATTTGTCTGCCGCGAAAAGGCGCAAAACGCGCAAAAACAATTTCCTCTCCGCCTCGACCGGGAAGAGGAAAAAGGTGAGGTGTCGAAAAGGTTCCCGTCACCTGTCACTCGTCACCCTTCCGCATTCCGAACTCCGATTCCGCATCCACTCGTGCTTTAGCCTTCAGCCTTTAGAATTTAGCCTTGGAAAAACCGCTTCGCCCTGGTGAAAACGTCAGGCATGGTTGCAATTCTCCGCCTTGGCTGATAGATTCATTCTGTGAAACAGATGAACTACGTCATTTACCGGGAGGACGAATTCTTTGTCGCCCAATGCCTCAACGTGGACGTATCCAGCTTCGGATCCACGCGGGAGGAAGCCGTGGCCAACCTGAAGGAGGCGGTCGAACTTTATTTTGAGGCCTAAAGCCCGCAGTTTTCTTGTCACCCGCAACTTGTCACTTGTCACAAAGGGTACTTGCAGTGTTCGCCAATCCGGCCGGACGCCGCAAGATTTCGGTTTTTGACGGCATCTGTCATTCCGAATTCCGCACTCCGCATTTCAACGGCCTCCGCTCGATTCGCTCTTTTGCCTTCTGTTCGAGGTTGGAAGTTGAATGTTGAATGTTCCCTCTGTCGCGCTGTGCGCTATGGAGGGCGGGCTGATGTTCTCTGCCAAATGATTTGACGCACTTGGCCCGGCCTTCAGCCTTCAGCCTTCGCTTCCCGCCTTCATTTCCCGCTTCGCCTTGGTGAAAATGTCAGGCATTTTTTCAACCGCGGATGGACGCGGATGGACGCGGATCAAACCCCCGAACCCGAAATCCGAAACGCCAGATCCGGATTAAACCGCTCCTCCACGCTGACCTGTCCTCCGAAGCTGAGCAGCGAAGGATGGATCAGGGCTGGTTCGTGCAGACTAGCGGTTCAGCGTCCGCGTCACCGCTTCGTCGCGCCTTTTGTCCGGGAAAGTTTGCGCTGCCAGAATGCGTGGTTGTTCACCGGTTGGTCTGCGGACTCGATATGACGGGTTCGGCGTTGGTTTCGTTTCCGATTTCCGGCCACAGCTTCAATTCTCTTCTGTTCAAATAATCCTTCATTTCTTGTGCAACCTGTTGCATCTCGCTCGTCGCATCAGGCATGTCCGCCGCATGCGCGTAGGCCGTGGTGGCCTCCTCATATCTTCCCAGCCGATGATAGGCAATTCCGAGGCTGTACCAGGTCCGGGCCGGCGCATGCCTCATCCGCACGGCGATCTCCAGCAACTTCTCCGCGTTTGCGTTATCGTCGCGGTTCATGGCCTCCAATCCCATTCGCTCGACCTCCGGTTGGGCATACGCCGAAAGATTAACCCAGGGCCAAAACACGGTTGCCCCGGTCAGGCAGAGGGCCAAAACGGCCACGAGTCCCGCGATACTCTTCTGTCGCATGGCCCCCTTGCTGCTCATGGCCAATCCCAAAAGCGCTCCCAGGCCCGCTCCCACACCGTGCGCGACATTCCCTACCGGCATCACATTGGCGACGGTCAGCACAATGCAGAGGAAAAACCAGAACACGAACAACTGTGACGTTTGGTAATCCACCGCGTCGGCAAACCGCGCGTCACGCTTCTCCAGCACCCACAACATGCCCCATAAACCATAGCCAACGCCGGACAAACCCACGCCGCCGTAAAACAACGAGAATTCGGCGAGTGACGAACCGAACGCCAGCAGCAAAAAAATCCCCGCGCACTTCAAATGTCCGTACACCCGTTCGACGAGGGTTCCAAACGTCCACAGCCAATACAGATTGAATGCCAGATGAACGAAGTTTACGTGCGGCAGAGTGGAGGTTAGCGCGCGCCACAATTCCCAATTTGCCCAGACCCGGACGTTCATCACGAAACTATCAATGTCCTGCCCCGACCACCACATCCCGGTCACGATGAGCGCCGCTGCCGCGACGCCTGCCGTCACCGGATAATGCGGCACATGCTTCAGGGATGGCGGTGCTAACATGATTAAAACCTCGCGGGCAAACTGACCTGGCCGGGACTATATCAGCCGGCACAATGGCATCAAGCACCGACCGGCAAGACCCGCTTCTCCTCGGTGAAAACATTCTTGCTTGAACGACGGTCTCAAGGGCAACCTGGCGGTGAAGTTAAAAATTTCCCAAATGGCAGACGATTGGTCACGCGAAGAAGTGGAAGCGGCTGTATCGGATTATTTCGATATGCTGGCGAAGGAACTCGCTGGCGTTTCTTACAACAAAGCGGAGCACAATCGCCGTCTTCAAAATATTTTGTCTAGACGATCAAAGGGGTCGATTGAATTTAAACATCAGAATATCACCGCAGTCCTTATTGAACTCGGTTTTGCAAACATACCGGGGTATAAGCCGCGTTTTAATTATCAAGAGCTTTTGCGTGTCGTGGTAGAAGATCGGCTAGCTGGCGCAAAACAACTTCAGGAGGCTGCCAACAGTGCCGTCGAAAAACCAGCCGATGCGCCTCCAGTCGTGGAAGACATCCTATCCATACTCGTGCCACCGCCGATTCGTGATGACAAACCAGAATCTTTGCGAGAGAAACCTCTATTTAAGCGCAAGCTCCTTCCTCGGAATTATCTCGAGGTTGAGGCGCGTAATCGTTCCTTAGGTCGTGCTGGCGAAGAATTCATACTTCGTTTTGAACACGAACGGTTATGGCGCGCGAACAAAAAAACATTGGCCAATCGGATCGAACATGTCGCGAACACTCAAGACAACCTTGGTTTTGACATCAAGTCATTCGAGATTGATGGTCGCGAACGACTGATAAAAGTGAAAACCACTCGGTTTGGTGCATGGACTCCATTCTTTGCGTCGCGTAATGAGGTGGATGTGTCTGAATCTCGCAATGAGCATTACCAACTCTACCGGCTCTTCAGTTTTACTCGGCAACCAAAGTTGTTCACCCTCGGTGGTTCACTTGGCCGGACGTGCGAACTGAATGCAATTCAATTTTCCGCAACTCCAAAATCAAGGGGATAAAAACCCCGCCAATTGACGGAGTACTTCACAGAAAACTCTTGTCTGAACACCTTGGCCGAGAATTTCAACGGCGGTTGCATAGTGGTCGCAATCAATCTTGCAGCCCATCAAACGCTCGACTTCTTCTTTGTGAAGCAATCGCAAGCCATACGGTGTTTCGACAAATGGCCCTGTGTTGATTTTGTGGTATGAACGAACAATCGTCGGGACTCGTGTCGATTCCCGGTTGATCGTAGTGAAACCAAATCCGTGGCCCAGTTTCGCGTGGCGCCGGTTGTGCCGACGCAATGCCTCTATGCTTTTGACAATCCGCTCAACCTCCAGCCGGTCCGAATCTACCGGGGCGTCCAGAAACTCACCAACCGTTCCGGTAAACGGAATCAGCGGCGAGCGTATTTGAAAACCCGGTTTCAATGTGGCAACCATAATCCATCGTTTTCGATCCTGTGGCTCGTTCCACTCATTCAACGGGTCAATGATGGATTCTGTGAGGAAATAGCCGATTTTCTGCAAATGCTTCGCGAGGCTCAGGCACGCCAATGAATTTGCGAACGCGGGCACGTTTTCAAATACGCATGCTGACGGCAAATGATGAGCTACGATGTGTGCAACGCTTAGGAACAGATCGCCGGTGTCACCTAACTCCGGTTTCCCGGCCAAAGATTTCTTGGCTCACCCCAGCGTTGAGTGGCTTGTGCAGGGAATTGAGGCAACCAAAACATCATGTGCAGGTAGTTCGCCAGCGTGAATGCGCCGAATGTCAGCCTGATACAAAACCGCTCGCGGATGTGCCTGTTGCCAGACGTCGGCGTACTTCGGCTCGACTTCAACGCCTGCGACAAGATCGAAACCGTCGCTGGTAGCAATTGCCGCCGACAAAGTCCCGCCGCCACAGAAAACTTCAATTGTCTTGAAAGGTGGCTTCGCTGCGAGTCCGCGCCGGATGTGAAATCCTCGTGCCGATGGCACCACGTCTATTTGCTTGAAAGCGGCAGTAACTTTGATTTCTGGAAAGCCATCCAGCGGCGCGAGCAATAACCGATTCGCGATATCAATGATCGGTCGTTCTTGCTGGGCCGAGATACGTTTCGATACATGATTCTCCGCCAAAAAAGCAGGGCGAAGTCGTATTCCGTTCGGCCGTGGTTCGACAGTGAACCCAACTCCCGACATGAAACCCAGCGAGTTAAGTCGTCGCGATTCGATCCAAACGCGTGGGCTGTGGCGGTTCTCGCCTAGTTTCAGAAATGAAATGAGTTTCATCACGGTCGAATTGAAGCGATTGACAAGCGGTTTGTCCACGGACGATGAGTCAAGATGTTGAATGGAAATTGTTGCGACGGCATGTCCTCGAGATTATGCCATTTTGCGCGACTGGCGTCTGTGGACTATCGGCTACAAACTGAAAAGGCGGAAAATCGGAGGTCCGAGGTCAGAGGTCGGAGATCAGTGCGAAGCGATTATTCCTTTTTGCCGGCTTCGCCCTCAGCCGCCGGCGTCACCCCAGGCTCGCAGAACCGGATGATGGTTCGCCTCGCTATAAAAACGATTTGCCCGTCGGCTTGTTCGAGTTCCACGAAGGTCGAGAGGGTGTCGTGCTGGGACCGCTGAAACAGGTGCTTGCTGCCTTTGAATCGGGCGTTGCGATAAATTATCGTTCGCTCACTCCCGTCGTTGCAATAAACGTCGTATCGCTTGCCGGTGTCCACGGGTTCGCCTTGCGGCTGGGGTGAGATGACGCGCGGGCCTGCCGCGGACTCCGTCGGTTTGGAGGTTGTGGGCGATGGCGACGTTCCGGGCGCGGCTTCAGCCGGAATGAAGTTTGGATCGAGTTCTCTCAGGACTTCCTGCCGGGTTATCTCACGGTCCACGCCGAATTCTTTCAAAATCCGGGCGGCAACACCTTCGCCTTCAGCCAGCAAACCAAGGAAAATATGTTCAGTCCCTACGCAGGTGTGATTCAGCGCTTTGGCTTCCCTCCTCGCCAGATCCAGAGCTTTCTTTACGCGCGGCGTGTATGGAACCTTGCCGCTGGACTCGTCGGCCGGGCCGGGGCCAACCGTCTTTTGAACTTCAGTACGGACGGATTCAAGATCGAGGCCCATCCGGCGCATGACGTTCACAGCGACTCCTCCTCCAAGGGCGATCAATCCCAGGAGCAGATGTTCTGTGCCAATGACGTTGTGGTGCATGCGGTTGGCTTCTTCGCGTGCGAGGGCCAGCACCTGTTGGGCGCGCGGTGTGAAAGTGCTCCAAGGTTCGGCAGACGGCACTGGCAGGCTCCGGGATTGAACGTAAACGTGCGGCGAGTCCGGCGCCATCAGTCGTTTCCAAATTGATTTGAACCAGTTCATGGGTGAATGACCGGTTTTTTGCTCAAAGCTGAACTCCACGCGGTCTGGATTCACGTCCCCTGCCACACCCGCTACTTCACAAGTGAGCCGTCACGGTTTTTCGGCGACGACCTTGCCGTTGCGCCAGAGATAAATGGGTGTGCCGTGGAGGCGGGCGGTCTTGCGGGCCACCAAGGCGGCGCGGCGCAACGCGCGTCCGGCGCCGGCAAGGGAGTTTTTGTATTTACCGTTTCTCGTCTTCATCTTTGGACTGAAATAGTCGCGGATTGTCTCCGGAATTATCGTACACTTTCCACGCGTCCGCCAGCGGTTTGTAGATAGCCTGGAAGTTTTTCCAGCTACGGTCAAATCGCCGCAGGACCTCGGCTCGCGCGACCTGGTGTCCGCCTTGTTTGACGCGGGCGGCAACCCGACGCAATGCCAATTGTGGAGACGCCAGCCGCAAAAAAACGATTTCGATTTGGTAACCAATGGCTTTCCAGTGTTTGAGCCGGCTTCTGTAAGCCAATCCGCTCAACGTGCTTTCAAACGCAAAATCGAGTCGCGCGCCGGCCAGACGATCTAATTCTTGCAGAAACAGTTTTCCCGCTTTCAAGGCGGCCAGTTCTGGTTTGAGCGGCGACAACCCCGCCGCCAGCAAATCCATGTTCACAAAATAAAGCACTCCGGCTTCCTTTGGCAGAAACTCCCGGGCAAATGTCGTTTTGCCGGCGCCATTCGGTCCGGCAATGATGATGCAACGAGGGGCTTTGGATGATGGACGGCGAGACATGACGGGATGGTGCCACGACCAAAACGGGTGACAAGTGACAAGTGGCGGGTAGATGAAAAACATTCAACATTCAACACTCAACGCTCAACATCCGATGAAGGCAGTCGAAGGTCCAGAGTCGAAGGGCGAGGGGACGGCTCGCGGGGACGCTCGCCCCACCGGGCAGCGCTATGGAAGACGGGGAGGTGGAGGGAGTTTCTTTCCTTATGCCCAAAGCCGCAGGCCAATCAGACCCCAGCAGGCGTAATAAACGGCGACGGCCAGCGCGGCCAGCCCGACCAGGACGGATTGCCAATAGATCTGGCGTTTCATCGGCGTATTGCGCTCGCGCCAGGCCACATAGAGGCCCGCCACCGCCGCCACGGGGAAGGTTATGCTGGTGAGCATGATGCCGGCTGTCAGGGGATTGAGGGTGCCCAGACTGACATCAGGAAAGTATTTGTAGGTGACGATTCCCCGAAATGCCCAGAGAATGAGAAGGTCAAAGGCCACCAGCAGGGCCGCGCTGGCCGCCGCCCAGGCCCGCACCAAAACCGGCCGCGTATAGCTTTTGCCAAACAGTTTTCGGCAAATCCAGACGGGAGCCAGCACCAGCGAACTCAATATCAGGACGGAAACGAGTCCAGTCCCGATGAGCTGCGACCAAACCCGCAAGGCGGAGATTTTTTTAAAAGTGCTGAAGCCGTATTGAATCAGCGTTTCTCCATCGGCATCCGGCAGCAAGGCGACCATGGCGATGGTTTCGTTCTCGTGGCGGAACAGCCGGTCGGACATGGGCACCCATCGGTTGCGCCTCAAACCGTAGGTGCTGGTCGAAAGTCCGCCGACGTCGAAGGTGAGTTTCTTCACGGTTATCAATCGTTCAAAGCCGTAAGCCCATTGCGCGGTGGGGCTGATGAACTGATAATATCCCTGATAGTGCTGGCGCAGACTGGGCGGGACCGGCACGACGGGTGGCAAGGCCGGCGTGGCGAGATTATTGGTCATATAGCGGCGGAGGAGTTCTCCAATCCGGTACATGGCGTCGAGCCTTCCCGAATTAACCATGACGGCGAAGCCACGTCCCTGGTCAGGAAGATAGGCCATTTGAGCGAGACCACCCATGACCGCCCCGTTGTGTCCGCGAAACACAAACGGGCCTTCGGCAATCGGATAGTTGCAAAGCCCGTAATCAAGCATCCTGCCCAATCCGGCGGACGGCATGGTTTCGGTGGTTTCCATGCGCTCGATGGATGCGGTCTGAAGCACCTGCGTGCCGTCCAGGCTGCCGCGTTGAAGATAAAACCGGAGGTAGTTGGCCATGTCCGTGGCGGAGGCGTTCACGGCGGCGGTGGGCCGGAGTGCGCAGTGCCAGTAAGGATAGGGCGTGACACCGTCGGGATGATAGAGACAGGTCAGTCGCTGTTCCACGGCTGGGGTGTGGAAATAACCGGCGGTGTCCATGTGCAGCGGTTTGAAGATGTGTTCCTGCACGTAATCCTCAAAACGTTCGCCGGACGCTTTTTCAATAACGGCTGCCAGCACGCCAGGGGCGGCGTTGCAGTAAGACATCCGGGTGCCGGGCGGCCAGCGGCAGACCCGGCAGGCGGCGTCATCAGCCAGGGCATCCTTCAGCGACAGCGGTGTCGGGTCGTTCAGCGCAAATTCCCGCAGATGCATATCGTCAAAACCGGAGGTCTGTTCAAGCAAATGGACGAGGCGCAACGGATGGGTTGCTTCCCACGGATTGACAAAGCCCACGTCCGGCACCCATTGCTTCACCGTGTCCGACAGCTTGAGCTTGCCCTCCTCCTGTAATTGGAGCGCGGCCACGGCGGCGAACGTTTTGGAGAGCGAGCCGAGGCGGAACAGGGTGTCGGCAGTGACGGGCCGATTGGTGGCCACGTCGGCCTTTCCGATGCCCGCCACCCACTCCGCCTTGTTGCGGGAGACGATGGCGATGGCCGCACCCGGCGTCCGGGTGTCTTTCAAAATCGCTTCAATCGCCGCCTGCAACTCAGGGATGGATTTGGGTCCGGTGTTGCCCGTCACCTCCGCTGCCGGCAGCGCGATGGATAGAATCAGCGGTGAAACAAGCAGGAACAGAAACCTTTTCATGTCCGGTTATCGGCCGAGGCGGACTGGAGCTTGCGACTGCCCATGGTGCGCGAGTGTGCACCCGAAATCTCCGGGCGTCAACCCACTTGGGCCGGTGGCAGTGTCCGGCCCCCGGATTTCGTGTCCGGGGCGGCTCGCGGGTACGCTCGTGGCCATTTCGTAAACCCTGTTTTGGCGCGGCCAGGACAAAATCGGCCGATTGCGCCCCATCGGATCCCGGGCTAATTTTCATATCAGCGTGGTATGAGGACAAACAGCATTTTGTCGTCGTTACGGACTGCGATTTTCAGCGTCGTTCTCTGCGTTTATCCGGGCGCAGTTTCGGAGGCACAGACTTATACAATTCTCCATAATTTCGGCGGCACCAGCTACGACGGCTATGCTCCACTGACCGACCTGGTCCTGAACGGCAACACGCTTTATGGCACCACTGCCAGCGGGGGCACCAATGGCAACGGAACCATTTTCAAAATCAACACCGATGGCAGCGGGTATGGCATCATCCGCAGTCTGACGAACAGCCCGGCTCCCGAAGGTGGCATGGTTTTAATCGGCAACACACTTTACGGCACGCTGTTCACCGGCGGGTCTGCCGACAGCGGAAGCATTTTTAAAATGAATACCGACGGTACTGGTTTCATCGAGCTGCACAGTTTTTCGGCGATGGTGCCGTCTTTTCCCGGCACCAACAGCGATGGTAACCGGCCGCAAGGGGATTTGGTAACGGATGGCAGCACGCTTTACGGAACGGCTGAATTCGGTGGCACGAATGGCAACGGAACCATTTTCAAAATCAACATGGATGGGTCGGGATTTACCGTCATCAAAACATTCTCAGCCACGTTCCTCGGAACCAACAACGTCAGCCTGAATATTTTGACTTCCCCCGGAACCAACAGTGACGGCGCACGGCCGATTGGCGGACTGGTTTTGAATGGCAATACGCTCTACGGCACGACTTATCACGGCGGCACTTCCAACGGCGTCGTGTTCGCCATGCAAACCGATGGCAGCGGCTACACGGTGCTCAAATATTTCCCGGGATTATACGGCGTCGGCACCAACAGCGACGGAGCCGCGCCGGTTGCGGGATTGACTTTGGGCGGCGATACGCTCTACGGAGTTACGGTTGGCGGCGGGGTGGCGGGTTGCGGGAATATTTTCAAATTGAAGACCAATGGCGCGGGCTTCACTGATTTGCATGATTTTTTGCACAGTGACGGCGCATTTCCCCACAATGCCCTGTTGCTCGATGGCAGCACCCTGTACGGGACAACTGCGGCCGGTGGCGCTTCAAACTACGGCACCATTTTTATGATTCTGACCAATGGCGCGGATTTTACGACGCTGGAAAATTTTGATATGGCCGTCGGCCTTCAATGCGATTCGAAATTTGTGTTGAGCAGCAATACACTTTATGGAACGGCGGCTGACGGCGGCACTAATGGCGGCGGCGTAGTGTTTGGACTGACGGTGCAGCCGCAGATACTGCTGGCGGACGGGAACTTCGGCTTTCAAGCGAATGCGTTTGGATTCGACATCACCGGCATTTCGAACCAGGCGGTGGTGATTCAGACGTGCACGAATTTGGTTTCGCCGAACTGGCTGCCGATCCAAACGAACGTGCTCAATGGTAGTCCGGTTTATTTTAGCGACCCGCAATGGACAAATTATTCCGGGCGTTTCTATCGGCTTTATTCCCCCTGATTTTTCGGAGGACTGAAAATTGGAGATGGGAGATTGGAGCTGGGAGATGAGAAATGGGGATGAAAACAGAATCCGGAATCCAGAATTCAGGAGTCAGGAGGTGGTTGGGAACCGCTAATCTGCACTTATCAGCGCTGATGAGCGGGGATGAGCGGTTTGCTTCGGTTCTTGGTTCCCGGATTTCAGGTCTGGAGCTGATCAGCGTCATCCGCGAAATCTGCGGTTAAAGTTTTGTGCCTTCTGCGCCTTTTGGCGGCAAACAGCGGTTAATCGGCTCGCGCGGACTCTCGCCCCACCATGGCCGCGCGGCAGCACGGCCCGACCTTTCGTGTAGTTGGTGTGTTTGTGGTTAAAGTTCTGCGCTCTCTGCACTACTATCTCGAGAAATTTTGTTTTTTTGCGCAACTCTGAGGCGGCGCAATGCTTTCTCGTAGCGCAGGTTGGCAACCTGCTGTGTCGCCGACTGGCAGTCGGCCGGGCGTCCGAAGCGGGTGGCGCCTGCGGATTACCAATCCGCGATACAGCAGACAGACTGTCTGCGCTACTTTGGTTGCGGCTCTTGCCGCGCTAAGTTCCTGGCGGTTAAAAAATCAAACCGGCATTCATCACCCATTTGCACAAAGCATTTTGCCGGTTTATGGTTGGGCCTATGAAGTGGAGGAGGTTCGGATTTTTATCAGCAGGAATGTGGTTGCTGTTCTGCGGAACAGGATTGGCCACGCCGTCCATGTCCTTGGGCACGACCGCCGGCGCCCCGGGAACCACCAACCCGGTCCCCGTGAGCGTCACGATTGATGTCAATGTGGTGTCGTTCCAATTCGATTTGTTGTATGCGACCAATTATCTCACGCCCGGCACGCCAATCCGCGGCAGTGCCCTGGCGGATCAAGAGCTTGCCAGCGCCGTGGTGACGCCGGGCGTGTTCCGCGTTTTGGGGTTTTCCTTTTCGAACTCGCCGATAACCAACGGAGTTTTGTCCTACGTGCCGTTCGCCATCGCCAGCAACGCGCCCGACCACGACGAAATGCTGGTGTTAAGCAACATGTTGCTGGTAAATGCACAGGCGGTCGTGGTTCCCGTCACGGTCAATTCCAACGCCATCCTGAGCATCACCGTGCCGCCGCAGTTCAGCGCTATTTTTCCTACCAACGCCGGCACCATGCATCTGGATCTGACCGGCACCACCGGCCGGGTTTATATCATTCAGGCAACTACGAATCTCGTGGTCCCGCAGTGGAGCCCGCTGGCCACGAACACGGACGTCACCGGGGTTCTGCCGTTTGACGATGTTTCCGCCGGCGCCTTCACAAACCGTTTCTATCGCGCCGTGTTCGATCGCTGACGGATTTGCGCCTTTTTGTGGCAAATAAAATTCGTGTTAATTCGTGAAATTAGCGGATGAAGTTTGGGCCTCGTGGAACTCCGTCCTCCGTCATTGTTGTCCATGCTCTAATTACCAGCCGGAATTACGTTCCAGATTTTGAGTTTGAGGTCCCCCGGGCCGGGATGCTCGAATGGTCCCGGAGCCGGATTCGATGCGTTCCGGCTTTGGCCGAAGTAATCGTTGTTGATTCGAATCCGCGCACCGTCCGGTTGTTCAAAGGGAGCATCGGGGATAACGGCCCGGCCGAGCAGTTTGGTCGTCACGAGTTTGCGGGTCCGCTCCGTGTGCCAGGCCGGGTCGTACTTCATTTCAAGCTGGAGACCATCCGCCGCCTCGACCAGCTTGAGCGCCGGAACAAACTCCGGTTGGACGAGCGCATTGGTTTCATGGGCGGAAGGCACGGCTCCATTGAGAAAAACATTGCCGTCCATCCACACGGGCAGTTGGGCCTTGTCGTAGCGGCGCAGATCTTCGTGTCCGACGAACAGGTTGTTGTAGTAGCGGTCATCGCCGGCCGGGTTGTCGTGATATCCAGCCACCCGGGTGGAATGCGCCTTGAGAAACGGCGTCCGGCGACCGTCGTATGAGGCCAATTGGATGGTTCCGGCGAACAGGTTGTGAACGTACGCGCCACCCTGCGAACGGTCCATCAGCGACGAGCGCGAGAGGAAAAGGTTGTTGTCCATCAGGAACGGACCGTGGTCCACCTCGACCAATACATCCGCATCATTGTTGTGGAAGAGATTGTCCGAGACGCGCGTGCCCTGCGCCATCCAGTCCAGCCACAGCCCCAGGCAGGTCCGGTAGATGTGGTTCCGGGTGATTTGGACATCAATGGCGCCGTGAAATTTGATGCCCGCCATCTCCGCGCCCGAAAACAATTTTCGGACGTGAATGTCGTGGATGGTATTGCCGGTGACGGTGCTGAACGCCGCGCCCAGGCTGCCGACAATGCCCGCCTGTTCGCAATGCGAGATGATGTTGTTGCGGACGAGGTGGTGGCCGATGTTTTCCCTGGACCAGCCGTTGGTGAGAGCATGGTCAATGGTCTTGACGTAGCCCTCGGCGGTGTTGGCCGACGTGTTATCCCACGCGTCACCGTATTTGCCGAGCGCAATGCCCGAACAAATGGAGTAGCGGATCACATTGCTCTCGATAATCCAGCCTTTGCTCCAATGCGTGCCAATCAAACCGATCTGCTCGGCTGTGGGCGGCGCCCACGGCGTGGCCGCCGCCTCCAGCGTGAAGCCGCGCACGGTGAGGTAATTAATGCCGGTCTTTTCCGGATAGAACACGGTCCGCCGCACATTGATCTCCACGAATTGTTCGTTAGGGTTGATCCCTTGGAACTGCGCCCAGATGGTGGTGTTCTCCTTGTCCACCTGGCCGAACCAGAGTGCGTTGGTGGTCGTCGGTTTCACGACCTCGTCCAGTCTGGCCGCTTCGGTCAGCCACCCGCCGTTCAGATAGACCGCGCCGGTGTGATGTTCCCGGCCCCGGGCCTCGAACCAATCGCCGTGGATGAGATCGCGGTAAGGATTGAAACTGCCGAAGAAAGAATCCGGCAGCGTCACCTTCCAGACATCGTCCTGGACCTTTACCCAGTTGGTGACCACTTCCGAGCCTTTGATCGCGACCTGCTCACCGGGCGCGGCCTGATAGACGATGCGTTTCCGGTCCGATTCGCCTCCGCGCGGCGGGCTGATGCGTTCGCGATAAACGCCCTCATGCACCGTGATGACATCGCCGGGCCGGGCAACCCGCGCGGCGGCTGAAATTGTCCGGAAAGGCCTGGCCGCCGTTCCCTCATTGTGATCGTCTCCCTTGACGGATACCTGAAACTCCCGCGCGCCAAGGACCTGGACCGTCCACATCCACAGGAAAATAACGATGCCATTTCTCATGATTTAGAATGAATTGAGCCAATTCATCGGCGCATGAACAGTTTGGAACAAGCCTGGTGGCCAGCCAAGGCGCGATTTTGTTGCGGGAAGCCGGTTTGGAGAAAAAAATCGTTGGTCGGTTGATCCGTCTTCGCTCCGCTTCGCCGCGCAAAGGGGGAACGGCTCGCGCGGACTCTCGCCCCACCATGGCCCCGCAGCAGCACGGCCCTACCTTGGTTTCGGATTTCGGGTCTGGCGTCTCGGATTTCGGGTCCAGGACTAATCCGCGTTCATTCCGCCGTCGCCGAGGGGCGTGTTGCCCAAATCGAACAGGAGCGCGGACAGCCATGTCCGCGCATTGCGAACACCCTTGAAAACTCCAAAACCTTGGCAATTTGATCACGCGGACTCAGCGGTCCGCGCTCCGGGCTTTTGGGCAACACGCTCCGAGGCTATGGCGGACAGGCCGCGGTTAATGGTCTGTTGAGAGTTGAAGGTTGAGGGTTGAGGGTTTCTTCGCGCCTTTTGCGCCCCTTTGTGGCTGAAATGGAAAATCAACAGAAGCAAACGAAGCAAACAAAGCGACGAAGGCCGCGTAAAAGCCTTTGGCTCACGCGACAGGCTGTTTCCGATCTTTGTTCCCTTCGTTTCCTTCTGTGGAAAATGATTTTGGGTCTGGGCCTGATTTGAGCGTGCGAGTTGGTTGATTTTGTGTTTTTTTTTGCCCATGACACAATTGTCGAAACCGTTTGAAGGCGTCCTGGACCGGTATTTCGAAACGTTGTTGGAAGATTATCCGGTGCTTGCCACTTATGCCGGTCTGCGATCAGGCGAAGGCCGGTTGGACCAGGCTTCATTGAAATTCCAGGTTCACCGGGAGCGCCAGCGGCAGAGTGCGCTGGCGGCGCTGGAAAACATTTCGCCGCGGACGCTCTCGAATGAGCAGCAATTGGATCGGCTGGCCTTGCGCGCGATGCTTTTGCGTGAATCCGAGGATTTCGCCCGCGGACGGCATGCGCTCGAGCCGGATGCGCCGCAACAGTTGCTCAATATTTTGCTCCATGAATTGCAGCGGGCCGAGGACGAGCCGGCGCGGGCGGTGCGGAATCTCCGGTCGCTGTTGCGCCAGGCCCCGCGTTATCTCGGTGAAGCCGCGACGCTCATCCGGAAACCGGAACCCGTCTGGCGCAATGTCATGGAGCGGACACTGGCCGGCGCGGGCAGTCTGTTCGCTGCCGTGCGCACGGTTCTTCTGCGTCACCAGCCGAAAACAACCGACGCAGACCTCATCAAAGCGACGGAAAAAGCCCTGACTTCATACCGCGCCGCGGTCGTCAACCGGTCGCTGGCACCAGCCGGTTCCTTCGCCATTGGCACAACCACGTTGCAGCGCCGGGTGCGGGACGAGCTGGGTCTCGATTACACGCTGGGTCAAATTGAGACGCTGGCCCTCGGCGAGGCCGAGCGCATCGGCAAATTGCTCAAGGATGCCTGCCGGCCGTTCGGACGGGCGCATACGGCGGAGGAAATCATTGAAAAACTGCGTTCGCAATGGCGGCCGGCCAAACCCCTGCTTGAACTTTATCGTGAGGAAACCCGGCGCGTGGCCGGCGCATTTCGCGCCGCCCGGGCGGTGACGTTTCCAACCGGCGAGGAGCTGCTGGTCCGCCCGGTTTCCGATTTCATGCGTTCCCTGTTTCCCACCGCGGCATACAAACAGCCGGGTGCGTTCGAGAAACGGCAGCGCGGCATTTTCTGGGTCAACGACCTCAGCGTGATCAAGACCGCCCCGGCGGACAAGCTGGCCGAGCAGCAACAGCACTTTGGTCTTTCGCTCACCTGCGCGCATGAGGCGTATCCGGGGCATCACCTGCAATTCGTCACCGCCAATCGGCATCCGCGCCAATGGCGGCGGCTGTTTGCCCACGCCGTGTTTTACGAAGGCTGGACGCTCTGGTGCGAACAGATGATGGCGGATTTGAAAATCGTTCGTTCGCCGTGGCTGCGTTTGCAGCAACTGCATGATGCCCTCTGGCGTTGTCATCGCATTCTCGTGGACTTGCGCCTGCAAACGGGCCGCTATTCCCATCAACAAGCCGTAAAACACTTGCAGGCAAATATCGGGTTCACCCGCAGTCGCGCCGAGGCGGACGTGAACTGGTACACGGCGTCACCCGCCGTACCGATGAGCTACTGGCTGGGCCGGCTGGAAAACGAACGGCTGCGCCAACGTCTGGTCGCCGGCCGCGGCTGGAGCCTTCAAAAGTTCAATGACTGGTTGTTGAGTTTTGGCACTTTGCCACAAGCGTGGATTGAAAAATACGGTTTGGATTGAGGGGTGCGGACGCCTTTTGCGGCTGAAAGGGAAAATCAACAGCAGCAAACAAAGTGAACGAAGCAGCGAAGGCTGTTTCCGGTCTTTGTTCCCTTTGTTTTCTTTTGTAGTAACGATTTCCTGTCTTCTGCGTTTTTCGTGGTTGACGATTGGTTGAAGGTTGAGAGTACAGGGTGGAAAGGCATTGGGGCTGGCCGCAAAAGAGCGCCAAGGATCCCAAGGTCAGGTCGCCGATGATTGGACCGGAACCAAAGGACGTTTCCAGCGTTTTATCAGGAGCGATTGGCGACAGGCAATCAGTGAACAGTGTTTGTCATCATTTAACCGGCCTGCCGCCCTGTTCACGACGCTGCATGAAAGAAACTATAAAATGAAAACCATTCCCAACCTCCCCAACACCGGTTTCACCTTGGTGGAAATCATGATCGTGGTGGCCATCATCGGCCTGCTGGCGGCCATGGCCATCCCCAACTTTGCGAATGCCCGCGCCAACGCACAGGCCCGGGCCTGCATCAATAATCTGACCAAAATTGACGCTGCCGCAGAGGAATTCGCATTGGAATATGGCAAAAAGAACGGGGATGCGATCAATTATCCCGGTGACCTGACGCCTTACATCAAACTAAACGCGGCCCGCAGCATTCCCGGTTGCCCCGCAGGTGGCACTTACAGCGTGAGTGCCGTGGGCGCTGCGCCGGTTTGTTCGCTGGGCAACACGGTAAGCCCGGCACATGTCATGCCGTGATGCGGGTTGATGATGGATCAAGGCCGGCTCGGTTCGGGTCCGGTTTTGGGGATTTGGCGTCTGTGGTCTGCCGGCTTCAACGCTTTCCCGTCAGCCGTTCCACCAGGAAATCCTCATAAGCGCCCAGGTCTTTCCATTTCGTGGCCGCGTTGACCTGTTTTCCGTGCGGGTCGATGACTGTGAAACCGTCGTCGGTGACGCGGAGGCCGAGCTTCTCTATCACGCACAGGTCCGGACCGATGGCCAGATAGACGGCCACGGGGTCGAACAGCGTGCTGCTGCGCTGGTCGGCCATGTCCGCCGGCAACGTGGGCTGGTTGACCACCCAGATGCGGTAGTTGGCGATGACGTCGGCGACGTTGCGGTCGGTCGCGTCGCGGACGCGCCGGTATTTGTCACCGGTCAACATCACGAGGCCGCAGGTGTCGAGCGGTGTGATGGTGATGTCCCACGGCGCGGCAAACACCGCCTGCATGGCCTTGGGATCGGCCTTCACGTTCCATTCCGCGCAGGGTTGCTTCGCGCCGCCGTAGCCCACACGCACACTGCCGTCCATGCCCACGAACCGGGCATGTTGCGCGATACACGGCTCGCGTTTCAGCGCCTCGGCGATGTTCGGCGCGGGGCCGATGCAAATCAACGTCACGGGCTGCGGCGAACTCATGATCGTGTCAATGAGCGCCTGCACGCCGTCGGTGTGGACTTTGCCCGGATAGGACTTGAGATCGTAGTCCTTGACCCACGCGGCCTGGCGGCCATCGCCGTGCGGTGCGAGGTCGAGGCCAACGCCCACGGGCACGTTGGTTCGCCCGGCGCGTTCGAGCAGTTTGGCGAGCAGCCGCGCGCGGTATTGCGCCTCGCCGTAATCGCCCACCACGAGCTTCAGGTCCAGCTCCGGCGATTTGAGCAGCAGGGCCAGCGCCCAGGTATCGTCAATGTCGTCGCCGATGTCCGTGTCGAGGATGACGGGGATGGGCGCGGGTTTGGCGGGATGCGTATCAGCGGCGCGGGCGGGCAGGGCGGTCAGCGTGAGGCCCAGCCAGAGCAGGCCGAGACAGGCGCCGATGCGGCGCAGCGGGCAAGGTGGAGCAGGGGAGATCATGTGGGAGAGGATTGCAAAAGCGGTTAGGAACGAAAGGCTAAAAGCTAAATTCTAAAGGCTGAAGCCGGAACAGTGCGGTGCGCAGGGGGACGGTCGGAACACAGGCGTTTCACGCTCACGCGATTTGCCGCAATGTCCGGTCAACTCCCGAAACTGATTTTTTGTCCTTCTTTAGCATTTAGCCTTCAGTCTTTAGCCTTTGATCACCGGAGGGTGACTTCTTCGGCGGCCTGGATGGTCACCGGCCCGAACAGGCCGGAGTCCAGCAGGGCCGCATCTTTGCTCCAGTGATGCCACGTGGTGAAGGTGACGCGGCCGGTCGGACTCGGTTTGCCGTCGAGCAGCCATTGCGGCCAACTCTTCAACTCTTTTCCCTTCCATTCGCTGTCCGGGGGAAGTTGCTCGTCGCCGATGAGGCGGTTGGGCCAGAGGTTGGTGACCTTGATTTCGAGCGTGTTCCGTCCAGGCCGGGCCGCGGCGGTCACGTTGACCCGGAACGGCGGTTTCCAGAGAATGCCCAGGGATTTCCCGTTCAGCGAGACTTCCGCGAGATTTTTGACCGCACCCAGATCGAGCCACAGCTCGCGTCGGGAACCGGGCAGGTCCGCCGGCAAATCGAAGTCCTTGCTGTAAGTGGCCGTGCCGGAGAAATACTTTACGCCGGCATCCGCGTTCACCGTCCAGGATTGCAACTGTTCAAACGTGGCTTTGGCCGGGGCGTTCCATCCGGGCGGGAAGCTCACTTCCCAGGGCCCGGTGATCACGAACGGCGCGGGCACGGATTGGCACCGGGCTTTTGTTTTTTGACCGGAGGCCCAACGCAGTGTGAAGTTGCCCGGCGCCAGGGCCAGCAGCCGCATTTGATCCGCTCCGGAAAGGAAGACATACGGCGGCGACGCACCGGCGGGAAGCGCTGTTTCGGGCAGGGTCAACGTTTCATTTTCTTTGGTTGTCGTGCTCTTGCGAACGCCGTTGATCGAATATTCCACACGCAGTTCTTTGGGGATGTCAACGGCCGGATCACCGCCCGCAAAGGTGTTATCAATGCGAACGCTCAACGCGCCATGTTTGACGCGGGCTGAGAGCTTTGCCGTCAGGTCCACTTCCCGTTGGCTGCGGGCGGGCGGCGGGTGCAACTGACCGTAAAGAGCCTCTTCCACCTCCGCGCCTTCCGGGAGTTCGAGCATTTTGTTTTCCGTCACCTCGACCGTTTGCCGCCGGCCGTTCAGACGATAGTCCACTCGCAACTGCTTCACCGCGTTCGGCGCCGGATCATCGCCGGTCAACCCGTTGTCCGCCCGGATTTCGTGCGTGCCGCCGGCAACCAGCGCTTTCAGGTCTACAGTCACGTCGCGCGGGGGATGGACAACACCGGGCCAACAGCCATAAAGGGCCTTGACCACTTCGCTGTCCGCGGGCAGGTCGATGGCCTTGCCTTCGTTCGTTTCGACATTCTGGTGCCGGCCATCGTGAACAAATTCAACGCGCAATTGCTTGATGATTCCCGGGGCGGGATCGTCTCCCGCCAGATCGTTGCCGGCGGAGATGTGACGCTCGCCATCGGCGACAATCGATTTGACGCTGGCGGTCACGTCGATCCACATCGGGAAGGCGCCGTACACGGCCTTGAGAATGCGCAAGTCAACCGCCTTGGACGGAGCTTCGGCAACCGGCGGTCCGTCGCGCTCGACGGCGACGAGGTGGTCGCCGGGCGCTTTGGCGCGGAACACCACAAACACCGAACCCGACGGCCCGAAGGGCAGGGGAACCACGGTCTGCCCGTTCTCCTCGTGCCAGACGGGTGCCGCTGTGATGTCGCCGGTTTCCGGATTCCAAAGCTCCGGCTGTTTGTCCTCGATACGGAAACTGCAATTGACGGTTTCAAACCGGTTCAGCTGGTTGGCGACGAAATAAATCTCCGTCTCACCATCGCGACGGTGGATGAAGTTGAGCCGGGTGCCATCTGACACCGGGTAATCAAAGTCCGGTTTCAACTCCAATTCGCCCAGCACCTGGGTCAGGGTCCTGCCCCAAACCGCCTTGCCGCGGCCGAGAGTATGTTCAGTCACGGTCCGGCCATTGCAATTGCCCCAGATCCCGGCCGCAAGTTTTTTCACCTCGACATCGCATTCCGGATATCCTTCAAGGCTCGGAGAAGCCTGGGGCGGGGCACCTACCACGACCAGGCCGTCCGCCACGAATTCCGCCAATTTCCGGAGCAGGTCCGGCGTCATGGCCGGGTCGGACGGCGGCAGGATGAGCACGCGGTAATTCATGCCGCTGTCGAGTCCCAGCCGCCCGTCCTTCATCGCAGCGTGGTGAAGGAGGACGTCGGCGTTAACAGCGTCGTAGTCGTAACCTGCCGGCAGGGCGGGATCGCCGGCGCGCATCTCGACGGGCGCGCTTTCGCCGCAGAAATAAGCGGCGTCGGCTACGAAGCGGCCCTGCTGGAGCAGGTATTGGCAGCGGGCGACATACTGGAGCCACGCGCGACCCTGCTCCCACCAGGTGCTGGTGCGATCGAAGTGAGTGCCCCACTGGCCCATGGTCATGCCGGGCCAGCGGTTGGTCCACGGCTGCATGGCATAACGATGAAAGATGAACCGGTTGACGCCCTTGCAGAAGACCTGGTCGCCCAAGGCCTTGAGCGAATAAGGATCATCCAGCCAACGCCCGTGCCGTGGGGCCGGCGCACCGGTGAATGACTCGGCGCCGATGATCGGCCGGCCATAAATGTGACCGACCGAAGCGGCGAGTTTGATCGAAGAATCCGGTTCGCCGCCGACCCAGAATTCGCCCATCGGGATGTCCGCCGCGGCGCCGCATTGGAGCGACTCAAACGGCCCGGTGTAAGGTTCGAACGAGGCCTGCAATCCGTGCTCATGGCAGAGTTCCTGGAAATGGCCGTAGTAATTTTCAGCAAACAAGTCCGCGATCGTCCGCCGCAGGTCCCAAAGAAACCGTTCCGACACCTCCGGGCTGTCCACCACCCGGCCGGTAAGCGTGGGGAGATAAAGCAGCGGGTCGTATCCCCGGCGTTTTTGGAATTCCGATCGGAACCGGGGCGTCCAATTTTGCCCGCCCACTTCGTAGCTGTCGATGAGCACGTTGTTCAACGTCTTCCCGGAACCGGCCAGCGGCCCGAGGTCGTCGAGCACTTTCTGGACAAACCCCGCCCAGTGCGCGTCAAGCGCTTCCCGGCTGAACTTGTCGCACTCCGGCCCGGTGCCTTCCGCGGGGGCCGGATGATTCTCCACGCCCGTGGGGGTGTACCCGAGGCGCAGGATGGTCCAATCGCCTGACGGCACCTCCCATTCGAGCCGACCATCGGCTTGCAGTTCGCCGGTCAAATCCACAATCCCGGTGTGTGACACGATCTGGTCCGCTGCCGCGTGGTCCTTGGCGGGCGAAGACAACACGAATTCCCCGTTCGCGCCGCTCTTGGCTTCAATGTTTTCAATCACGGATGGTTTTCCTTTAACGTTTTTGCCTTCCGGTGTGCGGAATGCGAGCACGGCGATGTCGCGGTAATAGTCGAGTTTGGAGGGAGGTGAAGGCAGCACCCCGCTGAAATGTACCGGCCCTTTTACTTTCTGTTCGCTGGTTGTGACGCGTTGCATGGCGTGCTCGGGCGTGTTCCAGGGACCGCCGCTGCTGGACCAGCCGGCGCAGTTTTCCACGCAGAGTTCGAGTCCCAGCCGGTCCGCCTCCCGGGCCGCGTGCATCACCAGCTCGCGCCATTCCGGGCTGAGGAACTTCACCGGCCCGGCCGGGATGCCGCAATCCACGTTTACAATCGTCGCGCCGCCGATGCCCACACGCTTCATCGCCTCGAGGTCCGCAGTGATGCCCTCCTTCGTAATGTTTCCATTCATCCAATGCCACCAGGTCTGCGGCCGGGCGGAATCAGGCGGATGGCGAAAGCCGTCCTCGATTGAATCAGCCTGCGCCGATGTCGCCGGCAGGATCATCCCTGCCACGGCGATGCCAGCCACGATGGCCAGAGCCTGGAGCGCCTTCAAGGAAACGAGAGAACCTTTGGGGCGTATCATTGTGCAATCCATTTATTCACCTCCGGCAGGAGAAAAACAACCTTAAAGGGAGTGCAAGCCCTGCCTCACGCGGCAGGCTGAACGTCCGGGATTTCGGGTCTGGGACTGATCCGCGTTCATCCGCGCCATCCGTGGTGAAAAGAAAAAGGGCGCCTGACTTTCATCGTATGCGTCTGGCGGAATACGTCCGGTTTCAGGTATCAAAGTCCTGCGCCCTGGGGCTGAGATGACGGATGGCTTTGTCCTGCGTTTATAATTCCAAGTCGAGATTGACATCATCAGCACTCTGTGTCCAGCACCTTGCGCGGGTCTACCGACGCGAAATTCTGGTTGGTATTGCGGTCTGAAGTCCGTTCTGTGGAGACTAAGGGGCGCTCATTTTTTACATTAATGTTTCTTGCAAATCCACCCGGGGGTTTGCTAGTCTTATTAAGAGTGAGTTCAGTTCCGGAAGGTTGTCTTGTGTTTTGCCCTTTACAACTGAAAATTCGCAGGCGCAGGAAATCAACTTTACCTGTGCTAACTCAACCCAACCCAACCCACGCTGCTTTCCGCGGCCAATTAGACTCTCAACAATTGACCTTTGTTCCTGTAAGGCTGGAAAGGACGCTTTATGAAACCTGCAATTGCGCTTCTGCTGCTTCTCGTCATTGGCAACACCGTTGCTGATTCCGCCACCATCACGTGGACCAACACCAGCGGCGGCAATTGGAGTGTTGCCACGAACTGGAGTCCGAACCAGGTCCCCGGCATTTCCGACACCGCCCTCATCACCAATTCCGGAACTTACACGGTAACCAACACGACCGTGGTTGGTGTTTCGAATGTGTTTCTGGGCTCGTCCAGTGGCACGCAAACGCTCACTCTTTCGTCAGGTTCATTAACTGCGACAAACATCTCGACGCAAACGACAAACGGAGCGATTTCGTTGGCAGGCGGGACAATCGCAAACGCCACGATCAACTTGACCAACGGCACGTCCCTGATTGTTCAGAGCGGGACTTTCAACGGGGTGACGCTGGGCGGGACCTTGGACGTGGGCGCCAGCATCAATGCGGCGGACCTGACGGTGACGAATGGGCTGGTGTTGAACGGGACGGCGCTGGTGGGCAACCCGACCAACATCAATGCCGGGTACATCACGTTTGGCGGCAGCCAGACGCTGGGGGGCAGCGGGACGGTGGTATTCGGCGAGAATGCCACCACGTACAACGCCTTGCGGCTGGCCGACGGGGGCACGACCCTGACGATTGGACCGGGGATGACAGTCGAGGGACAGAACGGGACCATTGGCTACAACAATGAATGGGGCGGTCCGCAGAATGTGTCGGTGGTCAACCAGGGGGTCATCTCGGCGGATGTCAGCGGGGGGACGATTTCCATCGAGGCGCAGCCGTTCATCAACGAGGCTCTGGCGCAAGGGACCAACGGCGGGAGTCTGACCATTAACGTGCTGCAAAACAACCCGGGCGCAACGTTGATCATGAACGGGGCCGGCATTTTGAGCCTTAGCGGGGCGTGGACCAACGCAGGGGCGATCAACGCGACCAATGTGACGGTGGATCTCGGTGGCAGTTTTACGTTGGCAGCCTTGGGAGCGTTCACGCGCAGCGGCGGGACGGTCAACCTGACGGGGGTGCTCACCAACACGAGCACGACTCTGGCGCTCAACGCGGCCAGCGGTTCGTGGGTGTTGGATGGGGGCACAGTGCTGGGGGGAACGATCACGACGGCGGGCGGAGCCACGCTGGTGGTGAATGGCACCGGCACTTTCAACGGGGTGACGATGGACGGGACTTTGGACGTGGGCAGCAGTGTCAATGCTGCGGACCTGACGGTGACCAACGGGCTGGTGTTGAACGGGACGGCGCTGGTGGGCAACCCGACCAACATCAATGCCGGGTACATCACGTTTGGCGGCAGCCAGACGCTGGGGGGCAGCGGGACGGTGGTATTCGGCGAGAATGCCACCACGTACAACGCCTTGCGGTTGGCCGACGGGGGCACGACCCTGACGATTGGACCGGGGATCACAGTGGAGGGGCAGAACGGGACCATTGGCTACAGCAATGCATGGGGCGGTCCGCAGAATGTGTCGGTGGTCAACCAGGGGGTCATCTCGGCGGATGTCAGCGGGGGGACGATTTCCATCGAGGCGCAGCCGTTCATCAACGAGGCTCTGGCGCAAGGGACCAACGGCGGGAGTCTGACCATTAACGTGCTGCAAAACGACCCGAGCGCAACGTTGATCATGAACGGGGCCGGCACATTGAGCCTTAGCGGGGCGTGGACCAACGCAGGGGCGATCAACGCGACCAATGTGACAGTGGATCTCGGTGGCAGTTTTACGTTGGCAGCCTTGGGAGCGTTCACGCGCAGCGGCGGGACGGTCAACCTGACGGGGGTGCTCACCAACACGAGCACGACTCTGGCGCTCAACGCGGCCAGCGGTTCGTGGGTGTTGGATGGGGGCACAGTGCTGGGGGGAACGATCACGACGGCGGGCGGAGCCACGCTGGTGGTGAATGGCACCGGCACTTTCAACGGGGTGACGATGGACGGGACTTTGGACGTGGGCAGCAGTGTCAATGCTGCGGACCTGACGGTGACCAACGGGCTGGTGTTGAACGGGACGGCGCTGGTGGGCAACCCGACCAACATCAATGCCGGGTACATCACGTTTGGCGGCAGCCAGACGCTGGGGGGCAGCGGGACGGTGGTATTCGGCGAGAATGCCACCACGTACAACGCCTTGCGGTTGGCCGACGGGGGCACGACCCTGACGATTGGACCGGGGATCACAGTGGAGGGGCAGAACGGGACCATTGGCTACAGCAGTGCTTGGGGCGGTCCGCAGAATGTGTCGGTGGTCAACCAGGGGGTCATCTCGGCGGATGTCAGCGGGGGGACGATTTCCATCGAGGCGCAGCCGTTCATCAACGAGGCTCTGGCGCAAGGGACCAACGGCGGGAGTCTGACCATTAACGTGCTGCAAAACGACCCGAGCGCAACGTTGATCATGAACGGGGCCGGCACATTGAGCCTTAGCGGGGCGTGGACCAACGCAGGGGCGATCAACGCGACCAATGTGACAGTGGATCTCGGTGGCAGTTTTACGTTGGCAGCCTTGGGAGCGTTCACGCGCAGCGGCGGGACGGTCAACCTGACGGGGGTGCTCACCAACACGAGCACGACTCTGGCGCTCAACGCGGCCAGCGGTTCGTGGGTGTTGGATGGGGGCACAGTGCTGGGGGGAACGATCACGACGGCGGGCGGAGCCACGCTGGTGGTGAATGGCACCGGCACTTTCAACGGGGTGACGATGGACGGGACTTTGGACGTGGGCAGCAGTGTCAATGCTGCGGACCTGACGGTGACCAACGGGCTGGTGTTGAACGGGACGGCGCTGGTGGGCAATCCGACCAACGTCAATGCCGGGTATATCACGTTTGCCGGCAGCCAGACGCTGGGGGGCACCGGGACGGTGGTTTTCGGCGATAATCCCACCTACAACGCCGTGCGGCTGGCCGACGCGGCCACGACCCTGACGATTGGATTGGGGATGACGGTGGAGGGACAGAACGGGACCATTGGCTACAGCAGTCCCTGGGGCGGCCCGCAGAATGTGTCGGTGGTCAATCAAGGGGTCATCTCGGCGGACGTCAGCGGGGGAACCATTCTTATGGATGCGGAGCCGTTTGACAACAACGGCACACTGGCGGCGACCCTTGGCACTGCGGCGCTGGATGGGAGCTTTAATCTCGCGAGCGGGACGCTCGAATTTGGGTTGAGCAACACGAATACCTTTGGAAAAATTCAAATATCAGGAAGCGCCGCTCTGGCTGGCACTGTAGCCGCAACCTTGCTTAACGGTTTTATGCCAGCCGTCAGCAACTCGTTTCCGGTGCTGACCTACGGCTCGTTCACCGGGGCTTTTACGAATACCGAACTGCCATCCGGCTTCGTTTGGCAGACGAATTACGGCCCGACCACTTTTACCCTGACGGTGTCGGGTATAAGCCCTGTTCTTAAGCCAATTGTAAATCCGTCGGGGCAGTTCCTGCTGCAATTTACCAGCAGCACGAACGCCGAGTACACAGTACTGGCCTCAACAAACCTGGCCGTTCCACTTTCAAATTGGGTTACGTTAGGGAACGCCTCTGTGCTCTCAAACACCCTTTATCAGTTCATCGACACTAACAGCACGAACTTCCCCGCACGCTTTTACATATTGAGCTCACCGTGACGGCACAGAAAGCGCGGATCTGCGGATGACGTGAAATCCACACTTCCATCGGCATTCACTCGGCCAATGTTTTGGCACGGCTGTCCGCCCAAAGTGCCGAACATTCCGCTCACCACGATCTTGCCGTCCTCTTGCACTACCAGCCGGATACTTTGGTGAATCCATGCCGCCATGGTTTCATAACCCGGCGCCAGAAACCAGACGTGGCAGCTCAGACGCATACAAAGCAAAAAGGGCGCCTGACTTTCGCCAGACGCCCGTGGTGAAACAGTGCTTCGCTCAGGCCAGCAGCGGGTTTTCCGCTGCCACGGGTTGTTCGGCCGGTTCCGGCACGTCTTCGAGCTCGACCAGCGGCTTGAGA
>CAWEAA010000010.1:0-110294 GCA_963806905.1 uncultured Verrucomicrobiae bacterium
TGCGCCTTGCGGTGCAAATCAAAGCCGGTGCCCGCCGGGATGATGTGGCCCATGATGACGTTTTCCTTGAAGCCGCGCAGGTAATCCACCTTGCGACCGCGTGGCGGCCTCGGTGAGCACGCGGGTGGTGTCCTGGAAGGATGCGGCGCTCAGGAAGCTGTCGGTTTCGAGCGACGCCTTGGTGATGCCCAGCAGCACCGGCGAGGCTTCGGCGGGCTTGCCGCCCATCTTCTCGACGCGCTCGTTTTCCTCTTCGAAGTCCAGCTTGTCAATCTGTTCGCCCCAGAGGAACTGCGTGTCGCCCGGCTCGGTGATGCGCACCTTGCGGAGCATCTGGCGGACGATGATTTCGATGTGCTTGTCGTTGATGGTGACGCCCTGGAGGCGATAGACCTCCTGCACTTCGCTGACGAGGTGCTCCTGCAATTCCTGCGGGCCGCAGACTTCGAGGATTTCGTGCGGGTCCATCGGGCCTTCGGTCAGCTGCTGGCCTTTCTTGACGAAGTCGCCCTTGAAGACGATGACGTGCTTGCCGATGGGGATGAGGTGTTCCTCTTCCGCCTGCGTCTGCGGGTCTTTGATGAGAATGCAGCGTTTGCCGCGCACGCTCGCGCCGAAGTCCACGATGCCGTCAATCTTGGAAATTTCCGCGGCGTCCTTCGGACGGCGGGCCTCGAACAATTCCGCCACGCGCGGCAGACCGCCGGTGATGTCCTTGGTCTTGGCCTGTTTGCGCGGCGTCTTGGCCATCAGCGTGCCGGCCACGATCTTGTCGCCTTCGCCCACGACGATGTGCGCGCCGGAAGGAATGGGATAATTGGCCACGACTTCGCCGTTGTCGTCGCTGATGATGATTTGCGGGTGCAAATCCTCCTTGTGCTCGATGACGACCATGGCTTCCTGGCCGGTGGTTTCGTCCATTTCCTGCTTCATCGTCACGCCTTCGATGATGTCGTGGAATTTCACCTTGCCGGCCTTTTCGGAAAGAATCGGCACGTTGTACGGGTCCCACTGGACGAAGGTCTCGCCCTTCTTGACTTTGGCGCCGTCCTTGACGGAAATGACCGCGCCGATGACGACGGTGTGGTTTTCCAGTTCGCGGCCGTCGTCGCCGAGGATGGAAACCGAGCCGTTCTTGTTCAGCACGATGTTGTTGCCGTCCTCCAGTTCGACGCAGCGCAATTCGTTGTAACGGATGGTGCCGTCGTGCTTGGACTTGATCTGCGGCAGCTTGAACACCTGCGCCGCCGTGCCGCCGATGTGGAACGTCCGCATCGTGAGCTGCGTGCCCGGCTCGCCGATGGATTGCGCGGCGATGATGCCGACGGCCTCGCCGAGCTTGACGGCGGCGCCGGTGGCGAGGTTGCGGCCATAGCAATGGATGCAGACGCCGTGCTTGCTTTCGCAGGTGAGCACGGAGCGGATGCGCATGCGGTCCACGCCCGCGGCTTCAATGCGCTTGGCCTTGACCTCGTCAATTTCCTCGTTGGCCTGGATGAGCAATTCCTTCGGGTTCGTCGGATTGACGATGTCGTCGCACGCGAACCGGCCCACGAGCCGGTCGCCGAGCTTGACGACTTCGTCTTCGCCCTCATACACGGCCGAGACCCAGATGCCGTTGGTCGTGCCGCAATCCTCTTCCTGGATGATGACGTCCTGCGCCACGTCCACGAGCTTGCGGGTCATGTAACCGGAGTCGGCGGTCTTGAGCGCGGTGTCGGCCAGACCCTTGCGCGCGCCGTGCGTGGAGATGAAGTATTCCAGCACCGTGAGGCCTTCGCGGAAGTTCGCGAGAATCGGTTTCTCGATGATGTCGCCGCTGGGCTTGGCCATGAGGCCGCGCACGCCGGCGAGCTGGCGCACCTGCTGCTTGTTGCCGCGCGCGCCGGAATCCACCATGAGATAAACCGGGTTGTATTCCTTCTTGCCCTGGTTCTGCTCCAGCGTCTTGAACATGACGTTGGAAATCTGGTCGGTGCAATGCGTCCAGATGTCCACGATCTTGTTGTAGCGTTCGCCCGGGGTGATGACGCCCTTGCGATACTGCTTCTCGACTTCCTTGATCTGCTTCTGCGCGGCGTCAATTTCCTGGTCGTTTTCCTTCGGGACGATCATGTCGTCAATGCCGATGGAGCACGCCGGACTTGGTCGCCTCGCGGAAACCGAGTTCCTTCAGCTTGTCGAGCATGGTCACGGTCTTTTCGTGGCCGGCAAACTTGTAGCACTTCCAGATCAAGTCGCCGAGTTCGGATCTTCTTGACCGACTTGTTCGGGAAACCCAGTTCCGGCGGCCAGATTTCGCTGAACAGCACGCGGCCCACCGTCGTCTCGATGACTTTTTGTCGGCATTGCCGAAAACGGTCTTCTTGCCGAAATCGGGATTCGCCAGGCGGATGCGGTCGTGCGTCTTCAACGCGCCGTCCTCGTAGGCGAACAACGACTTCCTTCCTTCGAGCCGAACAGCGGCAGTTTGCGCGAATCGGACTGGCGCCGGCGTGCGCGGTTCGGCGGTGAGATAATAACAGCCGAGCGTGATGTCCTGCGTCGGCGTGATGATCGGCTTGCCGGATGACGGGCAGAAGATGTTGTTCGTCGCCATCATCAGCAGGCGCGCTTCCATCTGCGCCTCGACCGACAGCGGCACGTGCACGGCCATCTGGTCGCCGTCGAAGTCGGCGTTGTAGGCGGTGCAGACCAGCGGATGAATGCGGATGGCCTCGCCTTCGATGAGCTGCGGCTCGAACGCCTGCACGGACAAACGGTGCAGCGTCGGCGCGCGGTTGAGCAGCACCGGATGGCCCTTCGTCACTTCTTCCAGAACGTCCCACACTTCCTTCGTCTGGCGCTCGATCATTTTCTTCGCGCTGCGAACGGTGTGAACGTAGCCGAGTTCCTTCAAGCGGCGGATGATGAACGGCTCGAACAACACGAGCGCCATCTTCTTGGGCAGACCGCACTGGTTCAGCTTCAGTTCGGGGCCGATGACGATGACGGAGCGGCCGGAATAATCCACGCGTTTGCCGAGCAGGTTCTGACGGAAACGTCCGCCCTTGCCCTTGAGCATGTCGCTCAAAGATTTCAGCGAGCGATTGCCCGCGCCGGTGACGGGACGGCCATGGCGGCCGTTGTCGAACAGCGCGTCCACGGCTTCCTGCAACATGCGCTTTTCGTTGCGGATGATGACTTCCGGCGTCTTGAGCTGGAGCAGCGTCTTGAGACGGTTGTTCCGGTTGATGACGCGGCGATAAAGATCGTTCAGGTCGGAAGTGGCAAAACGTCCGCCTTCGAGCGGAACCAGCGGGCGCAGGTCCGGCGGAATCACCGGCAGCACCGTGAGAATCATCCATTCCGGACGGCTCTTGGAGAATTGCAAGACCCTGGAGCAGCTTGATGCGCTTCGCGAGTTTCTTGCGGATTTGCTTGCTCTTGGTTTCGGTCATGGCCTGCTGCAAATGCTCTGTCTGCTTGGCCAGATCCACCTTCGCCAGCGCCTCGCGCACGGCTTCCGCGCCCATTTTGGCGACGAACGCCTCCGCGCCGTAGGTCTCGCGGGCTTCGCGATATTCGTGTTCGCTGAGCAACTGGTTTTGCTTCAGCGGCGTGTTGCCCGGGTCAATGACCAGGTAATCCTCGTAATAAATCACGCGCTCCAGATTGCGCGCGGTCATGTCCAGCACCAGGCCGATGCGGGAGGGCATGCACTTGAAAAACCAGATGTGGCGAACGGGCACGGCCAGTTCGATGTGGCCCATGCGTTCGCGGCGCACGCGGGCGAGCGTCACCTCGACGCCGCAGCGGTCGCAGACGATGCCGCGGTGCTTGATGCGCTTGTATTTGCCGCAGGAACATTCCCAGTCCTTGACCGGGCCGAAAATGCGTTCGCAGAACAAGCCGCCTTTTTCCGGCTTGAACGTGCGGTAATTGATGGTTTCGGGGTTCTTGACTTCGCCCTTGGTCCAGGAACGGATGGCCTCCGGCGACGCGACGGAGATCGCGACGTAGTCCACCTGGTTGACCTTGTCCAGACCGAGCAATTCGCGGGCGCTTTCTTTGGTGCTAATCATACGCGTTTGGTTTCAGCGAATAATGTTTGTTACAACTTAAACCGTTGCCAACGTGGCGGCGGATTCGCCGTCGGTTGGATGTTCAATCGGATTGGAATAACCGACCTTCACGTCGAGGCCGAGCGATTGCATTTCCTTGACGAGCACGTTGAAGGATTCGGGCATGCCCGCCTCCAGCGCGTTGTCGCCCTTGACGATGCTTTCGTAAATGCGCGTGCGGCCCTGCACGTCGTCGGACTTGACGGTCAGCAGTTCCTGCAGCGTGTAGGCCGCGCCGTAGGCTTCCATGGCCCACACTTCCATTTCGCCGAAGCGCTGGCCGCCGTATTGCGCCTTGCCGCCCAGCGGCTGCTGCGTGACGAGCGAATACGGCCCGACCGCGCGGGCGTGAATCTTGTCGGCGACCAGATGGCCGAGCTTCATCATGTAAATGTAGCCGACCACGATTTCCTGGTCGAATTGTTCGCCGGTGCGGCCGTCGTAAAGATGCGTCTTGCCGTGTTCCGGCAGTGCCGCCTCCTTGAGGTAACTGCGAATTTCCTTTTCCTTGATGCCGTCAAACACCGGCGTGGCGAACTTCAAGCCGAGCATCTTCGCCGCCCAGCCGAGGTGCGTTTCCAGCACCTGGCCGACGTTCATGCGCGACGGCACGCCCAGCGGGTTCAACACGATGTCCACCGGCGTTCCGTCCGCGAGGAACGGCATGTCTTCTTCCTTCACGATGCGCGCGACCACGCCCTTGTTGCCGTGGCGTCCGGCCATTTTGTCGCCGACGGACAGCTTGCGTTTGGAGGCGATATAAACCTTCACCGACTTGACGATGCCGGCCTCGACGCCTTCGCCCGCCTCGGCGCGCTCCATTTCCTCGTCGTATTGCATCTGCAAATCGTCGAACTTCTTTTTGAAGCTGCCGATGATTTCGTTGATTTTGTTGCGGATGGGCGACGGATCAATCTCGATGCGGTCATACACCGTCGCGAGCTTGCGCAGCAGCGTCTTGGTGATCTTGCGGTTGGCCGGGATGATGATTTCGCCGGTCTCGCTGTTCACCACGTCGAGCGGGATTTTTTCGCCGAGCAGAATGTTGCTCAACGCCTCGGTCAACTGGTCGCGCAGTTCGTCGGTCTTTTTCTTGTGTTCGTCCTCAATCTGTTTGGAGTGGCGTTTTTCCTCGCTGGCGGATGATTTGCCGACGTGGTCGCCTTCCTTTTTGGACGAAACCTTCACGTCCATGACGATGCCGTAGGTGCCGGACGGAACTTTCAGCGAGGTGTCCTTCACGTCGGCGGCTTTCTCGCCGAAAATGGCGCGCAGCAGACGTTCCTCCGGGGCCAGTTCGGTCTCGGATTTGGGCGTGATTTTGCCGACCAGAATGTCGCCCGGCTTGACTTCCGCGCCGACGCGAATGACGCCGTCGGGGCCGAGATTCTTGAGCGCCTCGTCGCCAAGGTTGGGAATGTCGCGCGTGATTTCCTCGGGCCCGAGCTTCGTGTCGCGCGCGCCGACTTCGAATTCATCAATGTGAATGGTAGTGAAGATGTCTTCCTTCACGATTTTCTCGCTGATGAGGATGGCGTCCTCGAAGTTGTAGCCGTTCCACGGCATGAAGGCGACGAGCACGTTGCGGCCCAGCGCGAGTTCGCCGTTCTGGGTGCAGGGACCGTCGGCGATGACCTGGCCTTTCCGCACATGGTCGCCCTTGTCCACCAGGATTTTCTGGTTGATGCACGTCGCGGCGTTGGACCGCATGAATTTGCGGATGGGATAAACCCAGACGCCCTTTTCCGGATCGTGTTTAATTTTCTTCTTCGTTTCGGGCAATTTGCCGTCGGCGGTGATGACCATATGATCGCCGTTGACGGAGGCGACCTTGCCGCTTTCCTCGGCGACCACCACGGCGCGCGAGTCGCGGGCCACGCGGTCTTCGAGGCCGGTGGCCACGAGCGGCGCCTCGGTCACGAGCAGCGGCACGGCCTGGCGTTGCATGTTGGAACCCATCAACGCGCGGTTGGCGTCGTCGTGTTCCAGGAACGGAATCAACGAGGCGGCGATGGACACCAATTGCTTCGGCGAAACGTCCATGTAATCCACGCGCGCCGGTTCGACATCAATGAAGTCGGTCCGGGCGCGGCAAACGACGCGGTCGGTCAGGAATTTGCCCTTGTCGTCAATCGGCGAGTTCGCTTGCGCGATGATGAATTGCTCCTCGCGGTCGGCGGTCAGGTAATCAATTTTCTCGGTGACGCTGCCGTTCTCGACCTTGCGATAGGGCGTTTCGAGGAAGCCGAAATCGTTGATGCGCGCGAAGGTCGCCAGGGACGCGATCAAGCCGATGTTCGGGCCTTCCGGCGTTTCAATCGGACAAATGCGGCCGTAGTGCGACGGATGCACGTCGCGGACTTCAAAGCCCGCGCGGTCGCGGGACAAGCCGCCCGGCCCCAGCGCGGAGAGACGGCGTTTGTGCGTCAACTCGGCCAGCGGATTGATCTGGTCCATGAACTGGCTCAATTGCGACCGGCCAAAGAAATCGCGGATGACCGCCGAAAGCGCCTTGGGATTGATGAGCTTCTGCGGCGTCATTTGCTCGACGCTCTGGTCGAACAGGGTCATGCGCTCCTTGACCAGGCGTTCGGTGCGGGCGAGGCCGACGCGGCACTGGTTGGCGAGCAGTTCGCCGACGGTGCGGATGCGGCGGCTGCCGAGATGGTCAATGTCGTCCAGACTGCCCTCGCCCTTTTTGAGGCGGAGCAGATATTTCGTCGCGGCGACCAAATCTTCCTTGGTCAGGATGCGCGAGTCTTCCTTGTCTTTGAGGCCGAGCTTCTGGTTGATTTTGTAACGGCCGACGCGGCCCAAATCGTAACGCTTGTGGTCGAAGAACAGCCGTTTGAGCAACGCGCGCGCATTGGCGGCGGTCGGCGGATCGCCCGGACGCAGGCGCCGGTAAATGTCCTTGAGCGCTTCTTCCTCGTTTTTGGCCGGGTCTTTCTTCAGGCATTTGATGATGATGCCCTCGTCCACCGCCGTGTCCACGACCTTGATTTTGCTGACGCCCAGTTCGGCGATTTGTTTGACCACCGACTTGGAAAGCGGCTCAAAGGCGCGCGCGACGACGAGGCCTTTCTCCTCGTCCAAGGCGTCCTGAATCAAGACGCGGTTCGACAGGTCTTCGAGCTTTTCGGCTTCCTTGACCGTGAGTTCCTCGATTTCGTAAAAGAGCTTGAGGATTTCCTCGTCGGTGCCGCGCGTTTTTTCACCGGTGTCCTTCCCCTTGCCGCTGCCGGCGCCTTCAACATCCAGGAAACTCAAGGCGCGGAAAAACGTCGTCGTCAAAAACTTCCGGCGGCGTTTTTTGCGGTCAAGGTAAACGTAGAGCAAATCGCTCGTGTCGAATTGCGCCTCATACCACGAACCGCGGTCGGGAATGACGCGGAAGCTGTGCAGGATTTTCCCGTTGGGATGTTGCGTGGCCTCGAATGCAATGCCGGGCGAGCGGTGAAGCTGGCTGACGACGACGCGCTCCGCGCCATTGATGACAAACGTGCCTTGCGGCGTCATCAGGGGCAGTTCGCCCATGAAAACCTTCTCCTCCTTCGCGCTTTTGCCCTCGTCCTTGAGGATGAACGTCACGTAAAGCGGCGCGCCGTAGGTCAGGCCTTCGCGCAGGCATTCCAGCCAGTTGACCTTGGGCTCGCCGACTTCATAGGAATCGTAATCGAGCTTGCATTTGCCGTCGTAACTTTCAATGGGAAAGACTTCGCGGAAAACCGCCTCGAGGCCGGCGTTTTTCTGGCGCTTTTTGGGCGTGGCGTCGGCCTGCAAAAATTCCGCGTAGGAATTCGTCTGCAATTCAATCATGTTCGGCGGCGCGACGATCTCCTTGATCTTGCCGAAATTGATTCGTTCTGTGGCTCGCGATGGCATTTGGACTTTCTCTGTTGGCCCCGGCTTTACGCCGGCGCGTTTTATTCAACTACACAAGGCGCGCGTGCCGCGTTCAACCCCGACATTTGATGTCGGGGTCAACGGCCGACCCGCCTTCCCGAAAACTGCCTGCTTTTCCTTTCGCAACGAAATCGTAACTTTAAGAACGGGCGACAGCGGAGCGGTTCCGGCCATTGCCGGAGCCGCCCCGGAATTCGCCCATTACTTGACTTCCACCTTGGCGCCCGCTTCTTCGAGCTTCTTTTTGGCGGCGTCCGAATCCGCCTTGTTCGCTCCTTCGAGCACCGGCTTCGGCGCGCCTTCCACCAGCGCCTTGGCTTCCGCCAGGCCGAGTCCGGCCTTCACTTCGCGGACGGCCTTGATGGTGGCAATTTTCTTGTCCGCCGGGGCGGACAAGAGAATCACGTCGAAAGTGTCTTTCGCGGCGGCAGGCGCAGCGGCGCCACCGGCGGCCGGGGCAGCAGCCACCGCCACCGGCGCGGCGGCAGTCACGCCCCATTTTTCTTCCAGTTTCTTCACCAGGTCGGCGGCTTCGAGAACCGTCAACTTGCTCAATTCCTCTACGAGGTTTGCTATGTCAGCCATATTGCCTTTTTACCTTTCCTTCGTCTCGTCGTCCGCCGCAGTCTGCCTGCTCCCGTTTTGCGGGATTCGGCGCGACACGCCACGGCGTTTTTAAGTCCGTTCCCGAACCGGCGATTTACGTTGTTGTTCTTGTTTGTTTGTCCGGTCTGCCGGTCAGGGCGGACCGGAAATGGTTCAACTTTTCTCCGCCTTTGCCTTGATGACGCGCGCGAGCTGCGTCGCGGGCGTGTTGATTAAAACGACCAGTTTGGTCGCCGGCGCGTTCAAAAGGCCCAGCAGTTTGGCCCGCAACACGTCCAGGCTCGGCAGATCGGCCAACGCCAGAATCGCCGCCTGTTCCAGGCGTTTATTGTCCAAATAACCGAACTGCACCTTCAATTTGTCGAATTCCGCGCCGAAATTCTTGACCGCCTTGGCGGCGGCGGAAATGTCCTTCTGGCCGGTGACCACGGCGAGTTGCCCGGCCAGTTCGGTCGTAAATTCACCGACACCGGATTCCCTGGCGGCGATGCGGAAGATGGAGTTCTTGACCACGTGAATTTCCGCGCCGGCCTTTTGCAGCCGCTTGCGGAGTTCGGTCAGATGAGCCACCTTGAGGCCCTGGTAATTTACCACGATGAAGAACGGCGAGGCATTCAGCCGCGCAACGTATTCCTTCGTCAAAATTTGTTTTTCAGCACGCATGATTCAAAATCGGTTTCGGGTTAATGGGTCGTGAATTCACGCACGTCCAGGCGCACCGGCGGACTCATCGTGGCCGAAAGCGTGCAGGTGTGAACATAAGTGCCCTTGAGGCTGTTCGGACGCGCCTTGAACACGGCTTCAATCACCGCGCGCGCGTTTTCCTCGATTTGGTTCGCCGGGAACGACGCCTTGCCGACGCCCACATGGACGTTGCCCGCCTTGTCCACCTTGAACTCGACGCGACCGGCTTTGACTTCCTTGACCGCCTTGGCGGTGTCGTCCGTCACGGTACCGGTCTTCGGGTTCGGCATCAGGCCGCGCGGGCCGAGCACCTTGCCGAGTTTGCGCACTTCGGCCATCGCTTCGGGCGTGGCCACCGCCACGTCGAAATCCGCCCAGCCGCCCTGGCATTTGGCAATCATGTCTTCAAAACCGACGTATTCCGCGCCCGCGGCCCTGGCCGCGTCAGCCGCCGTGCCACTCTTGGCGAACACGAGCACGCGCACGGTCTTGCCGCTGCCGTGCGGCAGCGGGACCGTGCCGCGGACCATCTGGTCCGATTGCTTCGGGTCCACGCCAAGGCAGAACGCGAGGTCAATCGTTTCATTGAACTTCGCCTTGGGAAATTTGGCGAGGACGCCCACGGCATCTTTGAGCGGGTAGGCTTTTTTGCCATCCACCACTTCGAGCGCTTTTTTGTATCGTTTGCTTGGCATTTGTTCAGGTGCGGTGCAAGCGAGCCTTCGATGACTCTCCCGCGGTTGTTCACTTTGGATAAAGATTATGATTAAGAGTAAGATTAAGATCAGGAAACAAGTTCCCGGCAGTCTTCATCGTAATCATAATCTTAATCCTGCTCTTCATCTTAATCGCGTTGTTTAAAATCATCCGACGACTTCGATTCCCATGCTGCGCGCCGTGCCGGCGATAACCCGGAACGCGGCTTCTTCGTTTACAGCGTTCAAATCCTTTTGCTTCATTTTCACGATGTCCAGAACCTGTTTGCGCGTGACCTTGCCGACCTTTTCCTTGTTCGGCTCTTTGGAGCCGGCGGTGATGCCCGCTGCCTTTTTGAGCAACACGGACGCCGGCGGCGACTTGGTAATGAACGTGAACGATTTGTCCTGGTAAACGGTGATGACGACGGGAATCACGAGTCCCGCGTCGGCCTTGGTTACCGCGTTGAATTCCTTGCAAAAGCCCATGATGTTGACGCCGTGCTGGCCGAGCGCCGGGCCGACCGGCGGCGCGGGGTTCGCCTGCCCCGCCGGAATCTGCAACTTGATCTGTCCTGTGATTTTCTTTGCCATAAATTTTTCTGTGATGCGTGAGACGTGAAACGTGAAAAACGAACGCCCAAGTTCACGTTTTACGTTTCACGTTTCATTCTCATGCCTTTTCCACCTGCCAGTATTCGAGTTCCACCGGCGTGTTGCGCCCGAAAATGTTGACGGTAACCTTCAATTTGCCGCGTTCGGGATCAATTTCCTCAATTACGCCGCTGAAATTGAGGAACGGCCCGTTGTTGATCTTGATGGTTTCGCCGACTTCAAAATTGACCTTGGGCTTTTCCGTCTCTTCCGACGCGGAAATCTGCGCCTTGATGGATTCGACTTCCGCTGTGGGCGTCGGCACGGGCGGTTCACCGCCGACAAAGCCGATCACCCCCTGCGTTTCTTTGATGAAATACCAGGGCTTTTCGATGATGTGATTGGTTTCATCCAGCAACACCATGTCCACGAACACGTAGCCCGGCCACAATTTGCGGCTGGACACGGTCTTCTTCTGGTTGCGCACCTCAACGACCTTTTCCATCGGGACGAGGACTTCTTTGACGTAGTCCTGCATCTCGTCGGTTTTGACGCGCTTTTCAATGCTCTCCTTGACCTTCTGTTCCTGGCCGGAAAGCGTATGGATGACAAACCACTGGCTGTGCATGGTGCTCAACGTTTGAGGAAAATGAAAATCAGGACCATATCAACCACCCGGACGAACCCGCCCATCAGGGCAATGGTAATGGTGATGAGCACGGTTGAACCCTTCAACTCCTCCCACGTCGGCCACGTGCACTTTTTCAACTCTTCCCGTGTTTCCTGGACATAGGTGGCAAAACGCCGGATTTGTCCCTGCCACCATAGATAGGCAAAGACCGATCCAATCGCCACCACCCAAAATGCAATTGTCAAATTACTCACAAATACTCACTCACAACTCTTTCTTTCTGGCTTGCCGAGTCGAAGCTCGGAGCACGTTACCGAAACTGCCGTTCAGTCCGCCTTCGCGCTACGCGCTACAGCGCGACAGTCTTCGTTCTGCGCTTCGCTCCGAGCGAAGGCTGGCGGAGAGGGAGGGATTCGAACCCCCGTTGGGCTTTCACCCAAAGCGGTTTTCAAGACCGCCGCGATAGACCACTCTGCCACCTCTCCACAATCTGGCAGACTGGCTTGCCGAGCCGAAGCTCGCAGCTCTTTTTATCCGGCCTTCGTCTCCAGCCCGCCTTCGTTTCACTCCGGCGCGGCAGCCTCGCTCTGGCTTCGCTGCGAGCAAAGGCTGGCACGGCAGGAGGGACTTGAACCCCCAACCAACGGTTTTGGAGACCGCTACTCTACCAATTGAGCTACTGCCGTATCCGCCCAATCTCGTTTGTCTTTCGGACAAAAAAGGAGTCACGGGGTTCATCGCCCCGCGCTCCAGATTTGAAAACCGCCTTACGCGATGACTTCCGTCACGCGACCGGCGCCAATCGTGCGGCCGCCTTCGCGAATCGCGAACCGCTGGCCTTTTTCCATCGCCACCGGCGCGATGACACTTACTGACACTGAAACGTTATCGCCCGGCATGACCATTTCAACGCCCTGCGCCAGGGTAACCGTGCCGGTCACGTCCGTGGTGCGGAAATAAAACTGCGGACGGTAATTCGTAAAGAAGGGCGTGTGCCGTCCGCCTTCCTCCTTCGACAGCACATAAACTTCCGCTTTAAATTGTGTATGCGGAGTAATGCTGCCCGGCTTGGCCAGCACCATGCCGCGTTCGACTTCTTCCTTCTTCGTGCCGCGCAGGAGCACGCCGACGTTGTCGCCGCACTGCGCCGAGTCGAGGAGCTTGCGGAACATTTCGATGTCCGTCGCCACGGTCTTGCGCGTGTCCTTCAAGCCCACGATCTCGACGTCTTCCATGCGCTTGAGCACGCCGCGCTCCACACGGCCGGTCACGACGGTGCCGCGACCTTCAATGTTGAACACGTCCTCGATGCACATCAGGAACGGCTTGTCCACTTCGCGCGTCGGCAGCGGAATGAACGCGTCAATGGCTTCCATCAATTTCTGGATGGAATCCTCGGCGGCCTTGTCTCCCGCCATCGCCGCCTTGGCACTGCCGCGAACGATCGGGGTCTTGTCGCCGGGAAATTCATATTTGGACAGCAGGTCGCGGACTTCCATCTCCACCAAATCCAGCAATTCCTTGTCGTCCACGAGATCAACCTTGTTCAGGTAAACCACAATGGCCGGCACGCCCACCTGGCGGGCCAACAGCACGTGTTCCTTGGTTTGCGGCATCGGGCCTTCCGAAGCATCCACCACCAGAATGGCGCCGTCCATCTGGGCCGCGCCGGTAATCATGTTTTTGATGAAGTCGGCATGGCCGGGACAGTCAATGTGGGCGTAATGGCGTTTGTCGCTCTGATATTCCACATGGGAAACCGCGATGGTCACGGTTTTGGTTTCATCGCGCACCGTGCCGCCCTTGGTGATGTCGGCATAAGAAATCGGCGTCGCCAAACCCTTCTTCGACTGCACCTTTACAATGGCGGCCGTCAAAGTGGATTTGCCGTGGTCAATGTGTCCGATGGTGCCGACGTTGACGTGCGGCTTGGTTCGTTGGAATTGCTCTTTAGCCATTGTTGTCTCCTGCGTTTAGTTTTTAGTTGTTCAAATCGTCAAACTGGAGCCCATGATCAGGTTTGAACTGATGACCTCGTCCTTACCAAGGACGCGCTCTACCAACTGAGCTACATGGGCGCAAATCTATCATCAATTCAACCCGAAATGCAAAACGACAAAAAACCAGCGCCCCCCCGTTTTCTTTCGAAAAACCAAAGGAGCTAACAGCTTTTTGACTTTTTACGGACTACCGACAGCGTCCAAATTAGGGAACCGGCAAATCCCTGTCAACAGGTTTTTTCGGTTTTTTTCAACCGGGCTGCAACCGGGAGTTGCGGGCAAGTTCGAGTGCTCCGCGAGACTTTGTGCCTGGATTCCGCAGGGTCACCCGTGACTCCATTCCAAGCAACTCTGCACTTCGCGAAATTGGCGCCTGGATTCCCGCGGGCCAGCTTTGACTTCGCACGAATCAAGTCCGGTGGTTTCCCGGGATTTTGTGTTTGGATTTGGACTTGCAAGCCGGGTTTTCAGAGCGCGAAACGGGCGTAAATTCCGCTTTTGCCGTGAGATGACAATCAATGCAAATAGAATGACAATGGGTGGTTAACGTTTTTCCTGCGCGAGCCGGTTGCTGGCATAATCCAAGCAAGACACGGAGGCATGAATTGCTGTACCTGTTCTTTGCCGGCTTCACTTCGATTGAAGGCTCTTTTAATCGCGAGAACCCTCCTGACGAGAGTTTTCGAAGGAATATTTTTCTTCGCCCTGCTCCACAACCCCGTCCCGGCTCTCAGCGCAACCGTTCCAGCGGGGCAAAGCGCCACTTTGGCCTGGAATCCAAGCACGGACCCCACCGTCGTGGGTTACAACCTCTATTACGGTGGAACCAGCGGCACCTACACCAACATGATTAATGCCGGCAATGTAACGAACACAACCATTTCCGGCCTGATCCAGGGAACCACTTACTATTTTACAGCCACAACGTATAACAGCTCGGGCGTCCAAAGCCCTTTTTCAAACGAGGTGGCCTACACCGTGACGACGAATGCGCCCACGTTACAGCTCCGCATTGCGCCCCCGCGGCAGTTTATTCTGACCGTGACCGGCCCGGCCGGTCACACGTATGACATCCTGGCGACGCAGGATTGCGTTAACTGGGCAGTCATCGGCACCGTAACCATCGGAGCTGGCGGTTCGGTGGGTTTTACCGATACGAACGCGGCGAGTTTCCCGATGCGCTTGTATTACACGCGCGGCTGATTGGAAAAAAGCCGGCCAGCCGGCGGCGTTGAAAACGGAAACGTCATGATAACCGACCGGCCGCCAGGAAATACACCGGGCCGATTTTATCGGGCCGTCACACCCTGACACTCCCTACGCTCGTGGATGCGCCGCGTCGTAGGCCTTCTTCAATCGCTCCGTCGTCACGTGCGTATAAATCTGCGTCGTGATGAGATGCGCATGGCCGAGGAGTTCCTGCACGCTCCGCAAATCCGCGCCCGCGTCCAGGAGGTGCGTGGCGTAACTGTGCCGCAGCTTGTGCGGTGTCAGGTCCGGATCCAGCCCGGCAATGACCAGATATTGCTTCAGCCGCCGCGAAAGCTGGACCGGCTGGAGTGGCGCGGCCTTTTTTGTGTCCGCGAAAAAAACCGGTGACGCTCCGGACGGCGGCTGTTTGAGCGTGTGCCAATAATTTTGAATCGTTCGCAACGCCGGCTCGCCAACCGGCACGAGCCGTTCTTTTTTGCCCTTGCCGCGCACGCGCACGAGCTGCTCGCTCCAGTCAACGTCCTCGGCGCGGAGACCGCACAGTTCGCTCACGCGCAGGCCGCAGGAATAAATCGTTTCCAGCACCGCCACGTCGCGCAGACAAACGGCCGCGGAAATCGGCCGGCCGGGGCCTTTCCTGTGCTTTTGCCTTTCCAGTAATTTTGCTGGGGCGGCGAGCAAATCCAAAATCTGCTGGCGCGTCAGATATTTCGGCAAACGCCGGGCCGGTTTCGGCAGGGCGAGATTTTTGACCGGCGAACCCCCGAGTACACCGTGCCGGATTAAAAATTTGTAAAACGTCCGCATTGCGGAAAACCGGAGCTGCGTTGCCGCGCGACCCAGGTTGTTCCGGCCCAGAAATCGCAGGTAACTGCGAAAATCATCGCGCTGCAACTTCTCCCAAGCGACAGCTTGTCGCGCCGGAGCGGATTTTTCGGCGAAGGCGGACGGTGCCTGCTGTTCTCCCAGATGCCAGCGGACAAATTCGTTGAGCGCGTCGCGATAATTCCTTTGCGTGTAAGCCGACGCGCCACGGTCCGTTGCCAGATGCGCGAGGAATTTCCGGATCCACGGGTCGCGGATTTCAGGATTGCTTTTGTCGGGGTTGCGCCGCATTTCAGCCGCAGGGTACGCCGATTTTACAAACATTCAAACCGAACTCCGACATCGGGGGAGCACACCCGCCACGGGTGTGGCTGGACGCGCCTCGCGTCCAGCGCTTTCGCGTGCGACGCTGGCTTGAAACTTCGGAACTTTTTGGTGCGCGCGAAGTTTTCCGCGAGGGCGCGGAAAACGGCACGCGAGGCGCGTGCGCTCCCCGTCTCAACTCCGGTTTTTGGATTCAATCCGACGACATTGCCAAATTCAATTTCGAGTCAGCGCCACGCCCAGTTGCAGCAATTTCCGGACATCCGCGTCCGATTTCGCCTCCGCGTAAATCCGCAGAATGGGTTCCGTGCCCGAACCGCGCAACATGAGCCAGGACGTGTCCTGCGCGATGAATTTTACGCCATCAAAGGTCTTCATGCCGGCGAGTGGCGAACGCAACAACTTTGCCGGCGGATTTTTCTGGAGAAATTCCATCAGCGACGCGCGTTTCTCCAGTGGATAATGCGTGTCAATCCGGCCGTAACGGTGCGGACCGAATTGTTTCTCGAGTCTCGCCAGCAATTTGTTCACCGGCACGCGTTCAGTCGCGAGCAATTCCAGCAGCATCAAGCCGGCGGCGATGCCGTCGCGTTCGGGGATGTGGCCGGGAAACCCGATGCCGCCGCTTTCCTCCGCGCCCAGCAGAACGCCGCCCTTGAGCATCTCGGCACAGATGTATTTGAAACCCACGCCGGTCTCGACCAGCGGCAGGCCGTAAGCCGCGCACATTTTGTCCACCATAGAAGTCGTCGTGAGCGCCTTGACGACGCGGCGAGCGGGCGTGGGTTGGAGTTCACGCTTTAGCGTGCTCCGGTCCTGACAAGCTAAAGCTTGAACTCCAACCGTGCCACTGCCACCGCGGTTCACGACGAGGTGATGCAGCAGCAGGCAAATGATCTGGTGTGTCGTGAGCGCGTTGCCGCGACCGTCCATGCCGCCGACGCGGTCGGCGTCGCCGTCCGTCACGAGGCAGAGGTCATGCGGATGCGCACGCAGAAACTTTTGGGTCGGCCCGTAATTTTTCTCGATGGGTTCCGGGTTGATGCCGCCGAACAGCACGTCATGCCGCGCATTAAGCGTGGTGACCTGGCACGTCGTGCCGGCGAGCAATTGCTCGAAGCAACCCGCACCGACGCCGAACAACGCGTCGTGGGCGAAACGCAGTTTTGATTTCGCGATCAATTTGAAATCCACGAGCTTTTTCAGCGCGGCGTAATGCGCCGGACGGACGTCCTGCGTCAAAATCTGTTTCGCGGCCACGGCGGGCGTCACGGCGTGGACGGGATTGCGGCCGAGAAAGTTCTCGACGGCCTGGCATTCGTCGGGACTGCTGGAGCCGCCATAATACGATTTGAGTTTGAAGCCGTTGAAAATCGGCGGATTGTGGCTGGCGGTAATCATCACGCCGCCGACCGCGCCCAGATGTTTGACGGCAAAGGAAACCGACGGCGTGGGCGTTGGCTCCGGTGTGAGGATGACTTGAAAACCGTTGCCGGCAAAAACATCAGCGGCGGTTTGGGCAAAACGGTCGGAGAAAAACCGGCGGTCAAAACCTACGACCACAACGGACTGGCGTCCGTGAAGTTCGGAGTTCGGAGTTCGGAGTTCGGACTTCCAATAGTCGGCGGTGGCCTGTGCAACGCGCGCGACGTTCGCGAAGTTGAAATCCTCCGCGATGACCGCGCGCCAACCGTCCGTGCCGAATTTGATGGTGCTCATTTTTTTTTGCCGCGCCGTAAAACACGCACGCCTGTCCGCCCATGAGCAGGGCGCGGACGCGATGCGCGCGCATTGAAGAAAGGACTTTGCGTATCGGGTTCGGGGTCAAGTGAGCCTCCCAGCGCGGAATAGGTTTGCCACAGCTTCTCGCTTTCCAGCCAGCGTTGAACGGGCGTGAGCCGATACCATTCGGCCCATTCCGCTCCCACCAATTCATCCGCTTGAATCATGCCCGCAAATTAACACAGCGCGCAACGCGGGCGAAATCAAAATCCTCCGCGATGACCGCGCGCCAGCCGTCCGCGCCAAATTTGATTTGCGCCACGCACAGAGTTTGGCACAGGCGCGCGCCTGCCAAGCACAGGAGATTGACTTTTCTGTTATTGAATAGAATCTCGTTTCTTCCGGTTGTGTTTCTCGCAAAGAAGTTCAATGTTACGAGCGGTGTTGCTGCCCCCTTTTGAGATGGGGATGATGTGGTCGTATTCTAAATTTTTCCGGCTGCCGCATCCGAGTCTCGCACACTTGCCGCCGTCTCTACGCCAAACTTCCCGTCGCACATCCCAAAATGATTTCAGGAATTTGTGTTCATCCGTGTTTCATCTGTGGCTCAAGACGAATTTACATTCTTTCGCCGACAAAGTTCGCCATTGGCCGGCGGGCAAATCGCCGAGCCTGAAATTTCCAATCCGAGCCCGGATCAACCGCAAGGTCGGATGCCCGATGGCGGCTGTCATCCGCCGCACCTGGCGGTTTTTGCCCTCGATCAATTCCAGTCCTATCCAGCAATCCGGAACGCTTTTGCGAAATCGGATCGGCGGATGGCGAGGCGGGAGTTTTGGCGTAGCGGCGTCTCGGCAGAGCGCCGCCATTTTTTCGGGAAAACAGTCAGCGGCGCTCTGCCGAGACGCCGCTACGGGTGCGGGGATTACCTCCGGTTGCGGCTCCAAAACCCACGCGCGGCAGGGCATGGTTTTCCGGCCTTGAATCAAGACGCCGCGTCCCAATTTTTTCAACGCTTCCGGCGTCGGGATGCGTTCAACCTGCGCCCAATACTCGCGTTCGTGGGCGTGGCACGGGTGCAGCAGACGCTCGTTCCACTTCGGTTCATCGCTCAAGAGCAACAGACCCTCGGAATCCGCGTCGAGCCGGCCGATGGGATAAACGTTTTTCGGAAACCCAAATTCCGCCAGCGTGCGGTTCGGCGAGCCATCGCCGGTGAATTGCGAAATAACGCCGTAAGGTTTGTGGAACGCGATGAGCATGGGTCAAACGCGGTTGATGGAGTTATTGGGATTCAGCCGCCTGACGCGAATGTTTCATTGCTTGGGCCGGGTTGCCCTTTCCTGCAGCCAGGCGACATCGGGATTGTTTGGCGATGCGAATTGGTCGTTGACGAGACCTTCGGGCACCAGTGGCGGCATGGTGCGGCCGTCGCGCCAGCGGCGCATTTCGGAATGACCGTCGGCAAACGAAAACCCACACGCCAAATGATGATAAAAACCGGGCAAATCAAAGAACCCATAGCTGGCCGGCTGATCCGGCCAGCCGGCCATGTCAGCGGCGAAATTGCCCATGTCTATGCTGTCCTGGCGCATGTCGAGAAACACGAACACGCTGGAGGGACCGGGATTGATCAGGTCGGACTGTTTTCTGTAGATTTTGAAATTGCCCCAGACGGGACCCATGACCAGATCCCAATTGCCGTAAGTGCCGCCCCAGCCGCCGAGATAAACGTTCATGGACATGCTGCGGACGCGCGGTTGGGGTTGCCCGTTGACCATCACGAACGAGGTGTCCGCCGGGCATTTCCAAATTGCCAGGCTATTGCCGCAATAAGGCCACATCGGACTCTGCTCAATGGTGAACGATGGGTCCCAATTCGATTGGTTTGCGGGATTGAAGTCGAGCATGCCGGTAATCCATGCACCATTGGTGGTCGGCGGGTTATATGGATCTTCGCTGGCAAACAACAATTGGTCTCCGTTGTCTTCCGAATACATCTTCCAGGCCAGGCATAATTGCCGGTGATTGGACATGCATTGCAGTCCCTGCGCCTTGAATTTCGCCTTGTCCAACGCCGGCAACAACAGAGCCGCCAGAATCGCAATGATGGCAATCACGACCAGAAGTTCGATCAACGTAAAGCCGCCTTTGGCTGGCAGCCGGGCTGATAGCAACCGGAAATTTGGCGTTGTTCGGCTCATGCTCAAATCCATTATAGTTGGATAAAGGTGTTATGCAAATTGCCGGCGTCCCGCGCAACAAGGAACTTTGGCAGTGTCTTCATTCGAGGCTCGGAGCGCGAGTTGTCCCAACTCGCAGCGGGTGTTGCATGGAGAATCATTGGAAAACAGGGGCAGGTTCTCTTGCCTTCGGGCACGCTGCGGTTTGAGACAAACCGCGCTCCGCCAAATTAAGACATGGCCGGAACTCTGATTCTGTTGCCTCAGATTTTCCTTTCGTTAAACTCCCCGTGTGATTCGCAACGTCATCTTTGACTGGTCGGGCACGCTGGTGGACGATTTGCCCGCCGTTTTGAAGGCGTCCAATTTTGTCCTCGCGCAGGCGGGCCGCCCCGAAATGACGCTCGACGAATTCCGCGCCGAGTTTTCCCTGCCGTTCACCAATTTCTACGACCGCCACACGCCGCACGTGCCGATGCCGCAGCTCGAGGAATGGTTCCACGCCAGCTTCCGGCAGGCCCAGGATTCGGTCTGCGAACTGCCGTACGCCCGCGAGTTCCTCGAATTCTGCCGCGCCCAAAAACTCCGCACGTTCCTGTTGAGCACCGTTCACAAAGAACATTTCACTGCCCAATGCCGTGTCACCGGCTTCGATGCCTTTCTCGACAAGCCGTACACGGACGTTTGGGACAAGCGGAAAAAAATCCACGAAATCCTCGCCGAAAACAATCTCCAGCCGGAGGAAACGCTTTTCATCGGCGACATGCAGCACGACATCGAGACGGCGCGGCACGGCGGGGTCCACTCGTGCGCCGTGCTCACCGGCTACAACACGCTGGAACAGTTGCGCGCGGCGAAACCGGATCTGGTCGTCGAGCACCTCGGCGAATTGCGCGGTGTGCTGGAAAAAAACCACCTGAACCTCGCACCGGCGGCGGGAAAGTTTGAAGAGACGCATCCGCCGCTGGCGACTGTCGGGGCGTTGATTTTCAACGGCGCGGGCGAGGTGCTGATGATTCGCACGCACAAATGGTCGAATCTCTGGGGCATCCCCGGCGGCAAAATCAAATGGGGCGAAACCTCCGAGGCCGCGCTCCGCCGCGAAATCAAGGAGGAAACCAATCTCGACGTGACCGGCATCGAATTTGTGCTCGTGCAGGACTGCATTCACTCGAAGGAATTTTACCGCGACGCCCATTTCGTCCTGCTGAATTACACCTGCCGCTGCAAAGGCAAACCGCGGGTGAAACTCAACGACGAGGCGCGCGAGTCCCGATGGGTCACGCCCGCGGTTGCCGCCAAAATGCCGCTTAACACACCGACACGGATTCTGCTCGATGCCGTTCTGAGAAGGGGAGCGCACACGCCCTCGCCTCGGCGAAGCCTCCGGCGCAGCCTGGGTCGGGTGCGGCGGTTGACGCCTCGTCAACCGCGAACGGGACTGCCGACGACGAGGCGTCGTCGGCAACACGCGAGGGCGCGTGTGCTCCCCAAATTAAAAATCGCAAATCGCAAATCGTAAATGTCTCAAATTTCCATCGTTGACCTCGAAGTGTTTTACCGCGTTGGCGTGCCGGAAGCGGAACGTGTCAAACCGCAGCGTTTGTTGCTGACGGTGGAGATGGACTTCGATTTCTCGGCGGCGGCCCGGAGCGATGACATCCGCGACACGATTGATTATTTCGCCGTCAGCCAGCGGCTGTTGAAATTCGGCGAAGGCCATAGTTGGAAACTCATTGAAAAACTCGCCGCCGACATCGCGGATATGGTTTTGTCCGAGTTCAAACCTGAACGCGTCACGGTCGAAGTGAAGAAATTTCCCATTCCGGAAGCGCATTATGTTTCGGCAATTGTTACGCGAGCAAGGTAGGGCCGGCTGCCGCGCGGCCAGCGGCGTCCGCGGACATCCCGGCCCCAAGAATTGGCGTGGTTGGTTTTTTGATCATCTCTCAACTTTGTCCTGTTTGCACCGCAATCAACGAAAGAAAACTCTAATTCGCATATTCTCCTAAATGTCGCCAAGACGGATATTTAAAAATCGGGATTTGGTTGGAAAATGTCATTGTAAAAATCTGTTCCATATTGGTAGCTGGAATTACCTCTTGTGCAGTTCCAATAATAATGTGAATGGGATTGCCTCCAATCAAATTTTGTGCAAATTCCGTATAATTTCCAAATGCTGCGAAGACAAAATTTGTCTCAATAACGAAAATGCCATTGACCTGAATTTCATTGGGCCTTTTATAAAAGACTTGCAACACAGGTAATCCATCCTCACGTACTATCTCAAATGCATTGGAGCTATAATTTCTATCCCAAATATTTGGGATTTCAGAGTCCGAATCATCGCTCATCGAAATAAGGTGTCTTTCATTTCTAAATGGCAAAGTAACATCCACAAAAAGGCGATCATTTTTGACGTATGGATAGATTGGGCTATCGAGGGTAAACCCACCAGGAATCGGTCCAAAGAACCATACCGGTTCTAATTTAATAGTTACACTGTCTCCAATCCAATCTTTAGGCAATTGATCTCTAAATTCGGGCGGCAAATCTTTCAAACGGAATGTTCTGCCAGAAGGAGGAATTGTCGCTTCGGAGATGGAGTTTGTCATTTCATGTCCGCCGCAATTTACAAAAACATTGGAACAACCTAGCGGCAATTCAGGCGGTTGCCATCCGACGGTGTTGGTTTTAATGGACTGCTGACCATTATATGTGGGCCAAGTTTGTTGGACAGGCCGTTCTTGTCTGCCTCACAAGCTACAGTTAGTGAATCTTTCAAGAAATTAATCAAATGATGCTCACCATCCGAATAATATTCAAAACCGCCATCCAAAACCCTTTGCATTTCCTTCCAAACATTGACCGCAAATTTCTCGAAGGCGTCACAATAAATATCGGTTCTTCCCTGCACAAACTGGCTTGATTGGCCCAATCCTTTCCGAACCATTTCGAATTCAAATTCTCGGAGCGTGGCGTTTCTTTCGCGTTCGTGTTCCCTCCTTTTGTGAGAAACTACTTCGTCTAATAAAGCTTTAATATTCGAAGGCAACATATCTGGTTTGCTCTTTTGACAAGAAGATTTTCAAACACTGCAGAGTGTCAGCGCAAGCGAATAATCTGTCCGTTCATTGTTCGTAAAATCCACCCGGACGGTTGCGTCACAATTTTCACCGCGCCGGAATCCCGCGTGTAAATCACCGACACATTCCGCCCGGACAATCGCTGTTTCAATTCGCTGCTCGCGCGCCGCGTCGCAGGATATTCCGAGTCGGCAATCACGATGATTTTCGGTTGAACCGCATCGAGCAACGCATCGCAGAGCGGTTCGCCCGCATCCGGCAGACCGGCGATGACAACGTCGGCGCGCAGGTCGTTTGTGTGCGCGAGCAACGCGCTTTGCCCATTGCGTCCCAGATCGGACAGCAGCAAAACGCGCGTGTCATAAAATTTTCCGAGCAGCACCAGCGCCGCGTCGTCCGTGCGCGCGAAATTTTCACCGGTGCCGGGATGCAAAACCCGCCAGCAACCTGCGCTGTCGCCGCGATTCAGTATTTTGTGCCGCGACGGCGGTTTTTCAAATCCGGCGACGATTTCGCGATACGCGCCCGAACGGGATTTTGCGTCGCTCGTCCACAGTTCGCCGATGCCGAAGAGTCCATCAAGCGATGAGGCGCCGCCGATGCTCCGCAAGTCGCCATGCGTTAAAACAAGCCGCGGAATCCAGTTGACACCTTGCGCCCGCAGATACGGCTTGAGCGTGAAGGCGACACTGTTTGAGTCGCCACAGTTCACCAGCCAGTCATTTTTCCGCCCGGCGGCGTCCACGAAGACGGCGTGACCGCCGTTGAGCGGCAGCACGGTCAATTGGATTTCAGCGCGGGACTGCTCCCAACGCCAAAAATAAAGCCCCGCAATCAGGATTAAAATCGCCACGCTCCAGATTCTTCGCGCGGGCACGAACAGCCAGCCACTCACCGCGCCGACGAGAATCGCATAGTAAATTCCGATGCTGAACCACGACGGTTCGGGCACATAGAAAAATGCGCCGGGAATTTTTGTGAAAACCACACTAACCCAGGTCATCGCCACCATGAAAAACCAGGCGCTGTGATTGAACAGTCCGGTTGCCCACGGCAGCCAGTTGCCGCAGACAAGACTGCCGAGATTGCTCATCAGCGCGAGTGTGCCGAGCGGCACGGCGACAATGTTCGCCAGCGGTGAAACCGGGCTGAACAGATGAAAATAAAGCGCTGACAAGGGAATCGAACCGGCCCAGGCCGCAATGGAAAGCGCAAAATACCGCGACAACATCCGCAGCGTCGTGTTCAGCACACGCCGCCAGTAAGGCAGCAAGTCGTCGGGCAACAGCGGATCGTGCCGCAGGAGACGGTCGGAAATTTTATTCAACGGTGGCAGCATCAGGGCGATGACGAGCACAACGAAAAATGACAGTTGGAAGCTCGCCTCGAAAAGCTGGCGCGGTTCCCACAGCAGAATGATGAACGCGGCGGCGGCAAGGGAATTAATCAGGTCGCCCGGCCGCTTCAACGCCCAGCCGCCAATGACGATGGTCATCATCACGGAGGCGCGGATGGCGGAGGATTCCCAGCCGGTCGCGGCGGTGTAAAACCAGATGACCGGAATGGCGACGATGCCGCACCAGGCGCGGGAGACCTGCAAGACGCGGAGCAGGGCGACGAGCATTCCCGAAATCAGCGCGATGCGCAGCCCGTCAATCGCGAAGAGGTGCATGGTGCCGGCACGCAGGAATGGTTCGCTGATATCGCCCGTGAACGCGGTGCGCCAGCCGAGCGTCATTGCCCAAAGCAGGCGCAACGGCTCGTCTTCAACGGGCAAACCCAGCGCCAGCGTATTCTTCGACCAGTTCAAAAACCGGTCGGTCAACGGCGGCCGGGTCAATGACGATGCGCCCAGTTGCCAATCGTTGGTGGAATCGGCTTTGAGCTGGTAAAAAATTCCGCGCGTCTGGAGATAATCGCGGTAGTTGAAAAGTCCTTCCGCCAGCGGCGGTGGCGGCCGCGCGATGACTCCGCGGATTTCGACGGGTTGTCCGGCAAAAAAATCGGTGGAGAGAGTGCCGGGCGTGGTGACGACGATTTCGCCGGCGGCCGGCTGCCAGTTTTCTTCACCGCGGCGCAACCCGGTCACCCTGACCTGAGCGACGGTGCGATTGGTTTCCTGGTCATCGCGTTCAACGATTTTGATGTGGGGCGTCTCAACCAGAATGCCTCGCACGGTTGCGATGGCGGCGTCATTGCCGAGCAGGGTGCGCAGGTCGTATGGCGAAAGGGCGGCGGTGCGGCTGGCGAGGTTCGTCCAGCCAACGAGCGCGAGCAGCGGCCAAATCAACCAGGACCTGAATTTTTCGAGGACGAGGACGAGGACGAGAACGAGAAACGAAGCAGCAAAGAGCACTGCCAGCGGCGGCTGAGAAAATGCGGCCAGCAGCAAACCGATGACGTAGCACGAAACGACAGCGACGAGCGGACGTTTCATGGTGTGAGGTTACCAATGTTTTCGCCAGCGGCCAAACAGCCAAAGCGCGAGCAAACCCGCCGCGCCGCCACTGGTGTCAATTAGAACGTCCGAAACCTGTGCCGTCCGTGTGGGCACAAAAATCTGGTGAAACTCGTCGGTCGCCGCGTAGAACATGACCAACAACAGTGTGAGCCGGGCCTCACGCCAATTCCACGGGCGCGGATCGCTTTTCACGGGCCGGCGAACCGCGCGCCAGAGTACCAGCGCGAGCACGGCGTATTCAGCCACGTGCGCGCATTTGCGGAACAGCTCATGAACAGCGTGGATTTGTGCTTCCGACAGGTGCGGGAACAGCCAGCGCAGGAGCGGTTCGATAATGCGTGATGAATGTTGGTAGGAATGCTTGTCGCTCGATGCGGTGAAAATCACCGCCATCCAAATCAGCACCGGCAGCCAGAATTTGCAAAACGCGCGCAGTTTGAGCACGCCGGATGAAAACCGGATTCGACGCGCGCGGCAATCAGAATTATAATTGAGTTTGCCAAGTGGCGTTGCATTTGGCACAGAAAAGCCCCTCAATGAACAAGTTTTTGACCATTTCGTTGTGTGCGGTGATGGCGATGGCGGCCAAGGCCTCGCCGCCGCCGGATTTGATTGCGCGAATTCATTTTGTCGGCGCGGAACAAATTTCCGCCGACACCAATTCCGCCGCGTTGACCAATTTCTTTTGCTCCGCCGAGGCGCAGGCGCTCCGCGAACAGACGCTGAACAAACTGTCACATTTTCCTTATACCTGGTTCAAAAGCCGCCTTGCCGCCGGCGCCAGCGACGGGGCGGATCAGTTTCGTCCCTTGCTTGACGATCTGCTGAAATCGGAATGGTTCCTGGAAATCCGCGATACTACCAACGGCGTGCCGGAAACCGCCCTGGCGGTACGCCTGGACACCGCCCGCGCACAATTGTGGCAGGAAAATCTCGCCGGAGTTCTCCAATCCTGGACGCATTTGCCCGCCGGGAAGACTTCAAATGGCTGGTTGTTGAAGAAAGACCTGCTGCCCAATCTCATTCGTTTCATCCGCGCCGGCGACTGGGTCGTCTTGAGCTGCGGCGAAAACGAACTGCCATTGAGCGATGGCATCGTCCAGCGCGTGCTGGCCGAAAAGCGTCCCGCGCCATTCGGAAAGAATTACTGGTTGAATGTGGAAGCGGACTGGCCGCGTCTCGCACGATGGTTCCCGCCGCTGAAAGCATTTGATTTTCCGAAGATTGAATTGCAATTCATTGGTCGTGACGGCGATTTATGGGCAAACGGCAGATTCATCCTGTCGCAACCGTTGTTGCCACTGGAAAAATGGCGGATGCCGGCCAGCGTCTTTCACCAGCCGATGGTGAGCTTCACGGCGGTGCGCGGCATCGGGCCATGGCTGGAACGACAAAGCTGGGCGCAGCCATATGAGATACAGCCGCCGCCCAACCAGTTTTTCATTTGGGCGCTGCCGCAGGTTCCGCTTCAAACCTTTGCCGCCGCGACAGTGCCGGATGCGACCGCCGCGCTCACGCAACTCGACGCAAAACTGTCCGCGGTGCTCGCCAACAATTCGCAAAACCTTTTCTTCAACACGATTAAAGAGGAAATGACGAATGGCCAGATTGCCTGGCACGGCTTGCCGTTCATCGCGCCGTTTGTGCGGACGCTGCATGAACCGGCGGGTGACTTTTTGTTCGGCGGTTTTTTCCCCAACCCGCCGCGTTCGGAGGCGTTGCCGCCGGAGTTGCTCCAGCAACTGAACACCCCGAATCTGGTTTATTACCATTGGGAAATCACCGGCGAACGTTTGAAAGAATTGCCGGAGTTGAGCCAGTTCATGCTTCTGCTGACGCGGCACAAACAATTCAACCCGCAATCCGCCGCCGGCAAATGGCTCAATCATGTCGGGCCGACCCTGGGTCCCATGGTCACGACCGTCACGCAGACCGGACCAAATGAATTGAACTTCCTGCGCAAATCACCCGGCGGTCTGACGGCGATTGAACTCGTCGCGCTGGCGAACTGGCTCGAAGCGAGGAACTTTCCCGGCTGCGATTTGCGTATGCCCCCACCGCGGGCGAGACCAATGCGACCGCCGCCCAATATGCCCGGCGCGCCGGCCGCGCCCGCGCCGGCAGCGCCGGCGGTGCCGCATTGACCATGCTCAAACTCGGCGTCAACATTGACCACGTCGCAACGCTCCGCGAAGCGCGGTATCGCGGACGCGGTTTCGGCGAGCCGGATCCCGTCGCGGCGGCGCGGATTTGCGAGGCCGCCGGCGCGCACGGCATCACCGCCCACCTGCGCGAAGACCGCCGCCACATCCAGGACCGCGATATCTGGAAGCTGCGCGAAATCGTCAAAACGCGGCTGAACCTCGAAATGGCCAACCTGCCGGACATTGTCGGCATCGCGCTGAAATTAAAGCCGGACATTGTCTGCATCGTGCCCGAACGGCGGCTGGAAGTGACGACCGAAGGCGGACTGGATGTGGTCGCCGCTGAAAAATCCCTGACCGAGACACGCAAGAAAATGAACACCGCGGGCATCGAAGTAAGTTTGTTCATTGCGCCGGATGAAAAGCAGATTGAGGCCAGCGCGCGCGTGGGAAGCCAGTTCGTCGAGCTGCACACCGGCGCGTTTGCGGAGGAATTTCATCGGTGGGGCGAGAGTCTCTCGAGCCCTGACTCAAAGAAATCCCTAAAACTTTCAGGCTCGACGGAGTCTCGCCCCACCAATCTTCCAGAGCTTGACCGGTTGATTTCCGGCGCAAAGCAGGCGCACGCGCTCGGCTTGCAAGTGAATGCCGGGCACGGATTGAATTACGTGAACCTGCCAGCGCTACATCGCGTGCCGCATCTGGTGGAATTGAACATCGGCCACAGCATCGTCAGCCGGGCGGTGAGCGTCGGCCTCGAAAAGGCCGTCAAGGAAATGCTGAGGCTGATGAAAAAGTATGGCGGATAAAAAGCTGAAATTAACCGCGGATTACACGGATAGCGCGGATTTTTTATCCGTGTCATCCGCGAAATGCGCGGTAAAAAAGCTGGCTGCTTGCGCGTCAATCGCAAATCGCAAATCGTAAATCGCAAATGATCCTGGGCACAGGCATTGATATCATCGAAGTCGCGCGGGTAAAGGCGTCGCACGAGCGGTTTGGCGAACGCTTTCTGAATCGCCTCCTGGTCGCGGACGAAATCGCGTATTGCCTGTCGCACAAAAATCCCGCGCCGTTTCTCGCGGCACGGTTCGCGGCCAAGGAGGCGATTTCCAAGGCGTTCGGCACCGGTATCGGCGCGCAACTCGGCTGGCAGGACATGGAAATCCGCCGCAAGGAATCCGGCGAGCCGTTCGTGGTCCTGCACGGCAAGGGAAAGGAATTGTTCGCGTTGCGCGGCGCCAAGCAGTTGCTCGTCAGTTTGAGTCACACGCAAAATTACGCGGCCGCCACGGCGGTTTTGGAAGGCTGAATAAAAGCTCCAAGTTCCAGGAACCAAGCTCCAGAGAAATTCCAAGAACCAAATTCCAAATCGGTCCCGCTGTAAATTGATGTTTTAGATTTGGCGCTTCTCTGGTGCTTGGATGTTGGTGCTTGGTGCTTCTTTTCGTTTCTCCTTTATTTGACGCGTTTTTCCCGGCAAACTGCGCGCATGGGGACGGCGTTGGTGGCGATGGTGGCGATTTTGATCTTCGCGGGCGCAAGTTTCTTTTTCGCGCTGGCGGAAACGGCGCTGCTTTCCTTGAGCAAATGGCAGGCGCAGCAACTGGCCGAACGCCACCCGCGCGCGGGCCGAATCATCACCCGGCTCCTCGAACAACCGCAGGATTTGCTGGCGGCGATGGTGCTCGGCAACACGTTCGCCAACGCCGCGATGCTCGCCGTCGCGTTGCGCAAGGTGTTCAGCGGCGAATGGCCCTTGTTGTTGACCGTTGGCGTGCTGTTTGCGCTGGTGCTCATCGGTTGCGAGGGCTTCCCCAAGACGCTGGCGGTGCGGCAGCCGGAACGGTGGGCGTTGCGCGTGAGCTGGCCGCTGTTGCTGTTCGTGAACGTCACCACGCCGTTGTGCCGCGTGGCGCAGAAGTTGAACGAAGGCATTTTGAAACTCGCCGCGCCCAAATTCCTCGTGCCACCAGCGGCGTTGACCGATGCGGAATACCAGGAACTGCTCGAAATGGCCTATCAGCAGGGCACCCTGGCCGAGGCGGAAAAAGAAATCATCCTCCAAATCATCAGCCTCGACCAGCGAACGGTGCGCGAAGTGATGCGTCCGCGCGCCGGCATGGCGTGCATATCGGATGATGCCCCGGTTGAGGAAATGCTCGCCGCCGCCCGCGAATTCAAGCACCGCCGCCTGCCGATTTACGACGAAACGCCGGACACCATCGTCGGTATTTTGAACGCGCGGGCGCTGTTGCTGGACCCCCAAATTGACCTGGCCGACGCGATTGAGTTTCCGTCATTTGTGCCGGAGACGATGAATTTGCTCCAGCTTTTCAAAAGCCTGCAAAAACAGCAACGCGGTCTGGCCATCGTGCTCGACGAATTCGGCGGCACGGCCGGGCTGGTCACGATGGAGGACATTTTGGGTGAACTGGTCGGCAAAATTCGCGCGGAATTGAAGCCGGAAGGTTTCATCATGGAAAAGCTCGCGCCGGGCCGCTGGCGGGTGAACGGCACAATGCGGCTGGACGATTTCCGCCGTGAATTTCCGCCGCTCGGCGACGTGTCCGAAGTTGAAACGATGGGCGGACTGCTGGCGCATCTGCTGGGCGTGGTGCCCGAAGCCGGCCAGTCGGCGGCGTTTCGCGGTTTGAAGCTCACGGCGCAGGTGGCCGACGAACGCCGCGTGCGTGAATTGCTCGTGCAACAGGTGAAATGAAATGAACCTTGAGATTTTCAACTGGCTCGGCCTGGCGGGCTGCCTGGCGATGTCATTCCTGCTTTCGGGAATGGAGGCGGGCGTGTTCGCGTTGAGCCGGTTGCGCGTACGGCGGCTGGCGCGCGCGGGGCGGCCCTCGGCAAAATTGCTTCATGGTTTTCTCGAAAATCCCGAAAGTTTTCTCTGGACGATCCTGGTTGGCAACACGCTGGCCAATTTTCTCATCCTCGGCTGGGTCATCGTGAAATTGCACGAGTGGCTGGCGTGGCATCACGCCTTGATCGTCATCATTTTTGCGGCGGCGGTGTTTTTATTTTACGCGCTGTTCGACCTGCTGCCGAAAATGCTGTTTCGCGCGCATCCCAATCAGCTGTGCCTCGCCATGGCCAATGTGTTCCGGCCCGTTCACGTTGTGCTGCGCCCGCTCGTCTGGCTGGTCAGGGCGGCGTCCACAACCTTGTTGAGCTGGACAGGTGGGAGTGCGTTCACCGGGCGGCTGTTCGGCAACCGCGAGGAAATGCGCGCCGTCATGCAGGAATCCGCGCAGGCGCTCTCGAGCGACGAGCGCGCCATGGTCAACCGTGTGCTCGACCTGCAGAATTTCACCGTTCGCCAGATTGCCACGCCGCTGGCGCAGACGGTGGCGGTCGAGGCGCAAACGCCGATTCGCGAAGTGCTGGCGCTGGCGCGCGAAAAGAAGCTTTCGCGCCTGCCGGTCTGGGAAACACGCGATGGCCGGCGCCGCATCGCCGGTTTGCTGGCGCTGGATGTGTTGCTGTTTCGCGGTGATCTCGAGCTTGAAAGACCCGCGTCGGCGCACATGGCCCCGGCGCTTTTTGTGGACGAGGGCATGCGGCTGGAAATCGCGTTGCGTCTGATGCAACGCGCCGGCCACCGGCTGGCGATTGTGTTGGGGCGCGACCGCGGCGAAATCGGCATCGTGAGCCTGGAAGACATTTTAAAGGTGATGTTCGGCGAGGTGAAGTTGTAAAATAAAAATGCCTAATTTCTAAACCGTAATGACGAATGAATTCCCAATGACAAAATCCCGAAACAATTTCGCGCTTTTTTGCTGTGTTTGGTCATTGGGACTTGCTCATTCTTTAGTCATTAGGGCTTCGTTATTAGTCATTCAATTTCCATGAATTGGGACTCTGTCATCCTGGTTGCGCTCAAGATCCTGGCAGTGTTTGCCCTTGTGCTGCTGAACGGGTTTTTCGTCGCCGCCGAGTTCGCGCTCGTCCGCATCCGCGAAACGCAACTGGACGCGCTGGTCGCCCAGGGCCAGCGCCGTGCGAAGCTGGCGCGGCACATCGTCCGCAACCTGAATTCCTACCTCAGCGCGACGCAACTGGGCGTCACGATGGCCAGTCTGGGGCTGGGCTGGATGGGCGAGCCGTTTTTCGCCACGTTGCTCTCGCCGGCGCTTGATTTGCTGGGCGTGAAATCCCCGGCGCTGCTGAGTTCCATCTCGTTCATCGTCGGGTTCAGCGCGCTGACGTTTTTGAACATCGTGGTCGGCGAACTGGCGCCCAAATGGCTGACGATGCAAAAGACGCTGCCGGTCGCGCTGTGGGCCGCGCGCCCGTTGCGCTGGTTTTATCTCGCATTTTATCCCTTCAACCGGCTGCTGAATTTTTCCGCGCGCTGGCTGGTGCGCCAAATGGGAATTGAGCCGGACGGTCAGGGCGACCGCGCCCCGTCCGAGGAGGAATTGCGCCTGGTGCTGGCCGCGACGCCCCGCGCGGCATTCGGACGCAACATCATTTTGAACGCGCTGGACTTGCGCCGGCGCGTCGCACGCGAAGTCATGCGCCCGCGTCACGAAATCACCGCGTTCGACACCGACGCGACGCTGGCCGAATGTCTCGCGCTGGCGGAAAAGACGCGCTACTCGCGCTTCCCGCTGTGCGAAGGCGGCGATCTGGACCGGACGCGCGGCGTGGTTCACATCAAGGACCTTTATCCCGCATTGCGGGATGCCCGGGCGCGCACGGCGGCGGATTTGCTGCCGGTGGCGCGCAAGTTGATTTACGCGCCCGAAACCGCGCGGCTGGAAAAATTGTTGCAACTGTTCCTCGAACGGAAATTGCATTTCGCCGTCGTCGTGGACGAATACGGTGGGACAGTTGGGATCGTCACGCTGGAAGACGTGTTGGAGGAACTCGTCGGCCAGATTCAAGACGAGTTTGACCAGGAAAAATCCGAATTGACGCGCCTGGGTGAAAACGTCTGGGAGGCCGCCGGCACGCTGCCGTTGCACGATTTGGAAAAACTCGTCGGCGAAATCGGGCGGGGCGAGGGCGCGGCGACCGCGAGCGGCTGGATCACGCAACGGCTCGGCGGTTTTCCCAAGGCGGGCGACGTGTTGACCCTCGGCGCGTGCGAATTGCGCGTTGAGGAAATGGACGGCCCGCTCGTGGCGAGGTTGAAAATCACCAAACGCAAGGAACCGGAAGAACCTATCTTCACCACCGCGCTCCGCGAATCGCAAAAACGGCCGTGACCACACCGATGCCGGCGTCCACGGCGACCGCCGGCCAAAGCCCCTTCAAAGCCGCGGCGCCCGCAAAAAGCAACAGCGCGCCCAGCCAGAGGCCCAGCGGATGATAATCCGGCGAACTTTTTCCCTTCGGCCGTTTGTTGATCAACATGGGCGTGACGAACGCCAGCATGAGCAGCGCCACGACCGCCCAACCGAGGAAATTCACCAGCGGTGCGCCCTGCCAGGTGACCGGAAATTTTGTCGGTGTCCAAAGCCAGTAATGGTTCACGCGCGAAGCGAACGGATCGAGGGCGAAATCAAACAGCATCACCAACGCGGCTGTAATGCCAATCACCCAAAATCCGTAGGTTTTGGTCTTCCGCCACGGGCGCAAAATCAACCGTGCCACGCCGCGCGAATTCAAAATGGCGAAGACCCAGAGCAACGGCACCGCCCAGGGCAGGGTTTTGAGGAGTTTCGGTCCCGCTTCCGGTCCGAACACAAATGGGCCGAACGGCATGTCGGTAATCTCGCCGAGCGCGTGGGCCGCGCCGCCGATGACCGCGATGATCAGCGCCGCCCACAAAACATTTTGCGGGGGCAACCGCCGCAACAGCGCGACCACCGTACTGGCCGTGGCCAGCGAAATCAGCAGCGCGTCCAGCCATTCCGGCTTGTCCGGCAGGTTGGCGGAGGTCCAAAGCATGGCGAACGCGGCCGCAAAACACACGGTTAACAGGGCCGTAAGCAGCCAATGAACCCAAACCGTCATTTTCCCACCGGAGACGGGCGCTGGCTGGTTTTGGGACGATGTCGGCGGTTGCATTTTGGAAACGCTATGAATTTGCGGACGCGGGCGCACTCTCAAAATTGACGGTGACGGGGGAGGCAGGAATTGCCTTGTTTCATGGCAGCAAAACTGCTTTTTTGGGTCGCGTCATGACATTGGACGAAATCACGAGCCAGATTAAAAACTGCGCGAGCCAGATGAACGCGCGTTACGGCGCCGTTGTTTTTGACGAGTGGGCGATTGTCTCGCTGGTGCAAAACAAGGCGCGCATTCTGAGCTACATCGGCCCGCGCAACGATGATTTTCTGAAAAACTTCGCCAGGGATCTGGGCACGTTGCGCGCGGAGTTGGTCGCGGGACAATACGGCGCCGGCGATTTTGAATTTGCGCGGCACGGCATCGGCACGGGTTTCGAGTCGTTCCTGGTTTTGGGCACGGGTGTTTACCTGATCTGCAACAACACGCACGAGTCCATGGATTCCATCACGAAAAATCCCCGCTGGCTGGAGGCGCAGGTGCCGTTCGCGGAACTGGCCGACAAGGTCCGCGCCCGCCCGGTGGTCATCTCCGGCGACACGCAGCTTTTCAAGAAAAGTTAGATTCGTAGCAGCCGACGTGAGTCGGCTCAAAATGGTTTCCGACCGGCCTGGAGTTTGAGCGAACTCACGTTCGCTGCTACGCAATTCACCCGAGCAGGCCTTTCCAGAGAAAATATCCGTAGGCGGCGACCAGCACCGCGCCGATGAAACGCGGCAGCCGTCCAAACAGGGCGATGAAAAAGAAATGCACCAGCGTCGCGCCGAGGAGGATGAACATTCCGATGTGAAAAAACGGCGGCAGGTCCATCGGGTGATACAGCGCGTAAACGCCGAGGCACAGCGGGATGGACACGTGCGCGTCGCCGACTTGCGAGGTATAGACCGTTTCCGGCTGTTTGCACCAGCCGTAATAAAACGCCAGGATCGCGTTTGGCAGCACCATCAGCCAGCCACTGAGCCAGCCGAGGTATGTCGCACTGATGAAGCCGGTGTGAATGTTGGAGATCCAGGCTACCAGCCAGTTGGTGCTCACGTAAATTCCATACGCGCCGATGGCGAGCAGCGCCAGGTCAAACGGCAGCGTCCAGCTCAGCGATTTGCCCTGGCGCACATTGTTTTTGAGAACGTCGAATACATGAAAGCATTGCCAGAATAAAAACAGTCCGACCAGAATCAGGCCGTCGTTGAAAACAATCCGTCCCTTGCGGCCCATCGTCCAGACCACGCCCGTGAAAAACAAAACGGCGGTGAGCGTCAACAGCGACGAGAGCCGGTTCAGTTCATGCGCCTTGCCGCCGGTTTTACCTTTTTTCTTTTGCGACGGCAAAATTTTCATTCCCCAAAAAATCGTCGGCAGGCCGAGCACGAGCGTCATGTTGGTGACGTTGTTGACGAGGGAGTTGACCATCACGTCCGCGCCGGAGCCTCCGTTGCGGCCGAGGATGAAGGCGAAGATGAGATTGCCCATGCCGGTGCAATAGGGCATGACGAGCGTGCCGAGCACCGTGCCTTCGAAGCCTTTGGCGCTCAAAACTTCCAGCCGCCAGATCATCAGGAGCGAAGCGACGACAAACAGCGCCAGAAACAGCCACGGCGCGTAAGGCCCTTTGGCTTCAATCCAATGGATGAACGGGTTGAGCACGGGCGGGAGGTTAACGGAAAGTTTTTCGGGCGCGACATTGAAGTTTTAAGACGACACGGATTTCACGGATTAACACGGATTAAATCTGCAATAATCTGTGCCATCCGTGTCAAAGATTGGTCGAAAGCGGATTGCGGCGGCACCACGAACCGGACTGAAAGCCAGCGCGCGCGTGGGAGGTGAAGGATTACTGATTATTCGGTGAAGCACCCGACCCAGCATTACCCTTGAACTCATCAAATATTTCGCCGCGACGCACGAACAATTTTGTTGTGAGTCGGTATGAGCCTTGAGCGGTAGCCTGCTGGACCATCTGTTTCATCTTTTCGATGCCCTGACGATCTTCACTCCCGGTCACAATCAAAAGATCGCGAGTCGGAATGGCCACAACTATATCCCCGCGCACATCCTTTTGGAGATCGCTCCAGACCGAATCAATGAGCAACAAACTGGCTTCGTAATCTCCCCCCGCACTCAGCATATAAAGGCCATTCGTTCCAAGGCGCTCAATCTTGGGCAACAAGCGTTTCAGGTTTTCAATGGCAAGACCTCTCAACTCTTTTCGATCAATGTGCGCTTTTTCCAGATCCCCTGGCGCAAAGTAACGGATATTCTTCGGGGAGTCTTCTGCATAGACAATAATCAGGTCCGAATTCAACTCTTCGTAAACATTTTCAGGCACTTCTTTGGCGCCGCGACTCATCAGCACCTTTCGAGTTTCCTCAAGCCAAGGACGGTCTTTGATGACAGGAACGATGCGGGTTCGGTCAAGCTCTTCTGACGTTTGCATGTTGGCGATTGTTTCCAAACTGGCGGCCACAAATCTCCTGACAACGTCATTTTTTGATTTTGGATCTTGTTTGTAAGTGTCGTATGCGTTGTCAAGAAATGAGGTGGATTCCCGACCATCGGTGGTAGTCACCTTTAATTCCATGTCTTTTACAATCTCCACCTTCAATCCGGGAGAAGATTTTCGCAAAGCCTCGGCAAATTCGGTTGTGAACTGAGTCGGAGAGAGAATGTCAGTTCCTGAACAGCCGGAACAAAGTCCCAATACGACCAGTGTTGTTTGAATTAAGCGCCTCACGGTTTTAGAAATCCATGTTTCAACTGTGGCCGAAATGTTTCACCCGCCAAACCCCGCATGGCCAAGCGCCCGCTCAATCCGCTGCATCACCTTTTCTTTCCCCAGCACTTCGAGCAAATGATAAAGGCTCGGACCGGCGGGTTTGCCGGTGACGGCCAACCGGCACGGGTGCACAAGCACGCCGGCCTTCACGCCGAGTGCTTTGGCGGTTTCCTTGAGCGCGGCTTCAAGCGTTGCGGCGTCGAGCTTCAGCGCGGCGGCGAAAGCATCACGGAGTTGCGTCAGACGCGGTTTGTTTTCGGGCACGAAATCCTTCTTCGCGGCCTCGGCGTCGTACTCGATCTTGTCGGTGAAATAAAATCCGGCGTATCCGGGCAGTTCACTGAACATCTTGAACTTGCCCTTGCACGTGTCGAGCGCGGCCTTGACGTAGGGCAGGGGAAAGGCGTTCGTGTTGATTCCGGCCTTGGCGAAGGCGTGGACGGCCAGTTCGTAAAACCGGTCATCGCCGAGTTCGCGGGCGTATTCACCCTGCAACCAGAGGAGTTTCTCGTAGTCGAACCGCGCGTTGTGCCGGAGAATCTGCGGCAAGTCGAAACGTTCGATAACCTCGTTGCGCGTCAGTTTTTCGCGGTTGTCCTTGGGCGACCAGCCAAGCAGGCACAGATAATTCACCACCGCTTCGGGCAGAAAACCTTCTTCGAGATAATTTGTAAGGGACGCGCCCTTGTCGCGCTTGCTCATCTTCGAGCCGTCGAGGTTCAGGATGAGCGGGATATGTGCGTAATGTGGTGGATGCACGCCGAACGCCTGGAAGAGCGCAATGTGCTTGGAGGTGTTGCTCAAATGGTCCTCGCCGCGGATGACGTGGGTGATGTCCATCTCCAGATCGTCAACCACGTTCACGAGATGAAACACCGGCTGACCATCCGAGCGCTGAATCACAAAGTCAGGGTCCTGCTCCTCACGGTCGGTTAGTTTGCGCACAACGTCGCCGACGACGAGGTCGTGAATCGTGATCGGCTCGCGGGTCATTTTGAATTTGACCGCGCCTTCGTGTTCGTAGGCGAGACCGTGCGACAGCAGCGCCTCGACGCGGCGCTGATAAGTTTCCTTCCGCTGGCTTTGGAAATACGGGCCGCGGTCGCCCTTGCCCGGGCCGGTGGCATCACCGGTGAGCGGGCCTTCATCCCAATCAAGGCCGAGCCAGCGCAGGCCGTTGAGGATGACGTCCACGGCCTCCTGCGAATTGCGCGCGGCGTCGGTGTCTTCGATGCGGAGGACAAACGTGCCGCCGGTGTGACGGGCGTAAAGCCAGTTGAAGAGCGCGGTGCGCGCGCCGCCGATGTGCAGGAAACCGGTGGGTGAAGGGGCGAATCGAACACGAGGTTTCATTTTAATTCAACCGCAGATTACGCGGATTCGCGCGGATGGAAACAAAAATTGCCGCGTCTGCCAGTATTGGCTATGAGTGGTGGTCAGAAGCGAGCCGTGTGTGCAATCGATGCCGATCAAAACTGCGGCTTGCCGCTCCGCTCAGGAAAGGGCATATTATGGCAGATGAAGCTGCGAACCGATTTGCTGGAGCACCTGACCGACCAGGACATCCTGGAGGAAGTCCTGGCGAACAATCACCGCTACAAACCCGAGCCGCTTTTCTCAAAAACCGGAGTTGGGAGCTTGTCGTCGGCCTCAACCAAGGAGCGTGCACAAGAGGAGGCGCGCAGCACGGCAAGAATTCAGAGAGCTATGCAGCGGTTGAAGCGGAATGGCGCAGCCGACAAGCTGAAACCAGTTCGCTCGCCGAAACGATAGAATTTCTGCGGCAGTGCCATCGCCGCGCCCCGTTTCTTTTCTTCAACGGCAATACTTTTGCAGACGTTGGGCGGACGCTCGTTGATTTGGTTTTCGCCGAATTGCAAACGGGACGTCGCCGCGAAGTCATGTCTGCGGTTGCGCATTACATTGCTGGTGTTCTGCCTCGGGAAGCAATGGTGCAAATCGTCGAGTCCCTTTGCGAAACCGCGAGTTACCGGCCGGGCGACCGCGTGAAAACCCTACGGGGTTCGACCCACGGCATCATAAAACAGATTCTCGACGATGGGCGCGTCGTCTGGCAACCGGCGGGCACCAAATCCGAATTGATCGCGTTGCCCGAAAGTCTGGTGTCGGAGAAAAAGTTTCGGCGGAAATAATCCCCGGCTTAACGCGCCGGCTCCAGTTGCCGTAACACATCACAAAGCCGGCTCAGGCGCGGCACGGGCACTCCAGCCGATTGCGCCCGGCGCAGCGGTTCGAGAAACATGCTCTCCAGTTCCAACGGCCGGCCGCGTTCGAAATCCAGAAGCGTGGACGCCCGGTAGGCGCCCATCGTCCGCGTGCGTTCGATCTGTTTTTCGGCGTAGGAAACGGGAATCTCAAACCCCAGGGTGCCGGCGGCGGCAATAACTTCCCGCATCAGGTCGCGCAGGAGTTTTTCCCAGCGCGGGTCGGCCAGAAGTTTATCCGTCGGCAGACAGGGGCCGACGGATGGCAGATGGGAGCCGGCAGATGGGGGATGGGCAAACGCGTCGTAGCCAGCGGCGCCGGCGACGCCAAGTCCGTTGAAGGGAATGTTCCAAACCAGTTTTTCCCATTGCGCTTGCGCCAGGTTGTCGGTGACTTTGCAGGGCACGCCGGCATTGCGAAACATCGCTGCCAGCCCGTGCGTGCGTGGCCCGGCCCGGCGCTGAAACTCGCCAAGCACGATCATCCCGTACTCCATGTGATGGATGACGCCCGGTTTGACGCGGTTGAGGCAAACAAAGCAGAGTCCGCTGAGAATCTGTTCCGGCGGAAAGAGCTGCGCCAATTGTTCCGTGTTACCCAGACCATTTTGCAGCGTGACGACGGCCGTGTGCAGCCCAATGAGGGGCGGGAGCAATTTCGGAAACTGATCGTTGGCGGTCGTTTTGAGTCCGATCAGCACAATGTCGCACACGCCGATTTCATCCGGCGTCCTGGCGCATTCGGGTTGAACGTGAAAGTCACCTTCGAAACTGCGGACGGTCACGCCTCTTTGCCGCACAGCGTCGTAGTCGGAGCGGAGCAGGAAATGAACGTCCTGCCCGATCCGGCAAAGTTTGGCGCCATAGAAACTGCCCACCGCGCCACAGCCGACGATGGCGATCTTCATTTTTGATTTACGATTTTGGATTTATGATTTATCCGCTCCGCCACAAAGAACCGTTTCTTTCGGCAGTTTGCGTCAGCCCATGTCAATCGTAAATCGTCAATCGTAAATCATAAATAAAAAGGCGCTCCGAAAAATCCAGAGCGCCCCTTGAAAATCCGGAAATGACTAGCCGCCGAGGATGGCCTCCTTCGCGGCTTTGGCGACGCGGAATTTGACGACGCGCTTGGCCGGGATCTGGATGGCTTCGCCGGTCTTGGGGTTGCGGCCCATGCGCGCGGCGCGGTTGCGGAGCACGAGCTTGCCAATGCCTGGCAGCGTGAAGGTGTCCTTCGCGTGCTTGTAGGCAAGAGAGGCGATGTGGTCGAGGATTTCCGTCGCTTGCTTCTTGGAGATTTCAGCCTTTTCAGCAATCGCGGCGGCGAGTTGGGCTTTCGAGATAGCTTTTGCCATAGTATCGGTGTCCTTCCTGTTGGTCTTGTTTATGTTGTTCTTTTGGTTAAACAGTCATGTGACTCGGCGTGAATTAAGGATTTTTGAACGCGCGGCGCAAGCAAAAAAATTAAAAAAATCACAGGCCCGTTTTGGCCTGGCGAGCGCCGGACTTGACTTCGCGGGGCAATTTCACACCATCCGCGTGTGGCGCTCTTTACGATCCAAAGCGAGTTCCGCTACGAAATCGCCCGCAAAATTTTTGAGGGAGGCATGGGCATTGTCTATGAGGCGGAACAGCACGGTGCGCGGGATTTTGTCAAGCGCGTGGCGATCAAAATCATCCGCCCCAACTTCGCCAGCCAGAAGATGTTCATCGAGAATTTCATTGGCGAGGCCAAGCTCGTCGCCGATTTGATCCACACCAACATTGTCCAGACCTACCATCTCGGCGAGGCCAACGGCGTTTGTTTCATCTGCATGGAATTGATTCGCGGCGCCAATCTGGAGCAGTTCTCCCAGCAACTGACCGACAAACGCCGGAAACTGCCAAAGGAACTGGCCGTGTTCATCACCAGTCGCATTGCGCGCGGGCTGGCCTACGCACACGCCAAAACCGACAAGAACGGCCGGCCACTCGGCATCGTTCACCGCGACGTGAGTTTCAAAAACATCATGATCGCCTTTGAAGGCGACGTGAAGCTTAGCGATTTCGGCATCGCCAAGGCGCGCGGCTTTTTGACCGACCAGGAAGGCGAGGTCGTTGCGGGCAAGGCCGATTACATGAGTCCCGAACAGGCGGATTTTCAGGTGACCGACAAACGCTCCGATCTTTTTTCCGCCGGCGTCGTGCTGGCGCATTTGTTGCTCGAACGGAACTTGTTCAAAGGCGCGACCCCCGAGGAATCGCGCCAGCGCATCCTGAACCAGCCGATCCCGGATTTCCGCGCCTTGGACGCGCGCATTGACGAGCCGCTCAACGACATTTTGCATCATTGCCTCGCACGCGACCTGTCCCGCCGTTATGCCACGGCCGATGAATTGATGTATGACCTCGAATACTACATCTATCGCGGCGGCTACGGTCCAACGAACGAGACACTCGGCAAATTCATTCGGGAACTCTTCGGGAACGACGAACCGCCTGCCGCCGAGGCGTTCGACTCCCGCGGCAGCACCCAACTCCTCGAACATACCGCCCGGCTTCGTCGCGCCAAATCCTGACGCCCATGAAACGCGCCACCGCCCAGGTTGTGAAACTTGGGCTCATCCAAACCGCCTGCTCAGCGAATCCCGACGCAAATCTGAAGAAGACCCTCGATCTGATTGAATGCGCGGCCCGGCGCGGCGCGCAAATCATCTGCACCCAGGAGCTCTTCCGCTCGCAGTATTTCTGCCAGAGCGAAGACTTCGGGAATTTCAAACTCGCCGAAAAAATCCCCGGGCCCGGCACCGACGCTTTCTGCAAGCTCGCCAAAAAACACCGGGTGGTCGTCATCGCGTCGCTCTTTGAGAAACGTGCCGCCGGGGTTTATCACAACACCGCCGCCGTCATTGACGCCGACGGTTCGCTGCTCGGCATCTACCGCAAGATGCACATTCCCGACGACCCGCTTTACTACGAGAAATTTTATTTCACGCCCGGCGACCTCGGCTTCAAGGCGTGGCCGACGCGCCACGGCAAAATCGGCGTGCTCATTTGCTGGGACCAGTGGTATCCCGAGGCCGCGCGGCTGACCGCGTTGCAGGGCGCGCAAATTTTGTTTTACCCGACCGCCATCGGCTGGCATCCCTGCGAAAAGAAAAGATACGGCGAACGCCAGCACAGCTCATGGGAGATCGTCCAACGCAGCCACGCCATCGCCAACGGCTGTTACGTTGCGGTGGTGAATCGCATCGGGCACGAAAAACTCGCGGGCAAAGGCATTGAATTCTGGGGCCAGAGTTTCGTGGCCGGGACCTCCGGTGAAATCCTCGCCAAAGCCTCGGCCAACAAGGAAGAAATTTTGGTCGTGCCGGTTGATCTGGCCGACGTGGACACAACGCGGACGCACTGGCCGTTCCTGCGCGACCGCCGGATTGATGCCTATGGTGGTTTGACGAAGCGGTTGATGGATTGATCTACAAACCCAGCGTGCGTCGCAACGCCGTATCCACGCGTGCCATGTTTTTCACACGTCCAAGTTTCCCGGCAATAGCATTATCCAGGACCGTTGCAAGATTGTCCGTCATCACGACCGAATCTGTGCGAAGTCCCGCCTCTTTGGCTTCGGGAGAATTGAGCGGAATAAAGACGCGGCTGGGATGATCGCGCCGCGCGAGATTGCTCGTAATCATCGAAACCAGAACTTGCGGAAGACCGGTATCGAGATTGTTTGCTTCAACGACGAGTGCCGGGCGGCGTTTGAAAGTAACGAGGTCGCTGTTTGGAAACCACACCAGCACCACGTCACCGCGTTCAAGGCTGGTCATACGCTTCCATTCCCGGTGCGTTCCAATCTTCCTCCCAGGCGGCCAGCTTGCCGCGCATTTCAGCGGATTCGCGGAGCGTCAACGGCGCGGCCTGTTCCTGGGCTGGATGCCGGGCCAATTGCTCAATGATTTCCAATACCGCCGTCTGCGCGGATTCCGGAAGCGATTGCGCCTTGTGAAAGATTTTTTCAGCCGTGCTCACAGCGGCAACTTAAACCAAAGCCATCCTGTCGGCAAGAGTCGCTTGTGCCTTGACTCTCAACTCGCAGCTTTCAACCATCTACAAACAAATGGTCGCTCCCCTTGTCTGGATCACCGGCGCGAACGGACTCATCGGAAATTATCTCGTCCGGACTGCACCACGATTTGCCCCGCGCTGGCGCGCGCGGGCATTGACGCACGCCCAGCTTGACCTGCTCGATTTCGCGGCCGTCGGCCGTGAATTCCAGAAAGACAAACCACAACTCGTCATTCATTGCGCTGCCCTCACTGCCGTCGCTGAGGCGCAGGTGAATCCCGCACTGGCAAGGCGGGTAAACGTTGAAGTCACAAAATGGCTCGCGGAACTGGCGGCGGAAGTTCGGTTCATTTTCTTTTCCTCGGATTTGGTTTTTGACGGGCGCAAGGGGAATTACCTTGAGACGGACGCGACCAATCCGCTTCACATTTACGGTGAAACCAAGGCCGCTGCCGAACAAATCGTTCTGAAAAATCCGCATCATCTGGTCGTGCGCACATCGCTCAATGGGGGCGTTTCGCGCGCGGGCAACCGCGGCTTTAACGAGCAGTTGCGGCTCGCGTTGCAGGCAGGGCAGGGGATGACACTGTTCACGGACGAATTTCGCTGCCCGATCTTTGCAGGCGAAACGGCGCGCGCGGTCTGGGAACTGGCGAACAAAAATTGCACCGGACTTTTTCAGGTCGCGGGCGCGGAAAAACTTTCGCGCTGGCAGATCGGCCAGTTGCTCGTCAAACGCCGGCCGGAGTTGGCGTCGAAAATCAAGCCGGGTTCGGCCAGGGATTTTCCCGGCCCGCCCCGCGCGCTGGACACGTCGTTGAACATTGCCAAGGCGCAAAAATTTTTGTCCGCACCATTGCCGGGCTTGACCGGATGGCTGGCGGCATATCCGGATGAGGCCTTTTGAACCAAAAAAAGCTCCAAACACCAACTTCCAAGCTCCAGAGAAATTCCAAGAACCAAGCTCCAAAATCATCAGCCACCGGTTTCCGATGTTTGAAGTTTGGGGCTTCCGTTTACATCGTCCTCAATTCCAGCACGGTGATGGAGTAGGGCGGGAATTCGCGGGTGAAGTCCGTTCCCAACCCGTCCACCTTTTCCGTGACCGGAACGACCTTGTCCGGCTCCTGGATTGAATTGGTGTCGTCCGGACTGTTTGCCTTCAGCACGACGGCTTCGCCTTCGGCTTCGACGGCGGGAGCCCCGCTGATTTCAATCTTCACCGGCTGCGGCGTGCCGAGGCGGTTGACGATTTTCAGATAAATCGTTCCCGACTGGCGGTCGCGGGTGGCGTCGAAGAAAAGCGACGGCACCTCTTGCGGGGCCGGATGCGGCTGCTCGACACCGGAGCGGCGGCTGGCGGGCGGCTGCCACGAGCAGGTCGGAATGCCCTGCGAATCGGTGGCGAGAATTTCATTGCCATGAAGCGTGCTGAACATTTTTTGCGCGTAATATGCGGGAGAGCCGTAACTGTTCAGCGCGTCATAGCCGATCAAGTCCGTGCGCCACTGCATTGAGTGGTCCGAACCCGTAAGCTTGCTGACGTTCACGAACAGCGGCGCGTAGCTGGCCATGAGGACAATGTCGGAATTGCGTTCCATCCCGGTCATCCAGGCGGCGTCGCCGAGCGCACCCGCCATGTTGGGTGTGGGCGAGCCGACACGGGTGGCCCATTCGCCGACGAAAATCTTCGGGCCGGTGCGCGGGCGTTTGTCATAGTCGAGCGCGTGCGCTTCCATATCTTCCTGCGAACGATAATAATGTTCATCAACCAAATCCGGCACGCGGCTTTTGACCGGTGTGGTGGCGATGACCTGCAGGTTCGGATATTTTGCTTTGATGGCATCGAAGAATTGCGCGAACCGTCCGTCGTAACTGTGGGAACGGTCGAAGAGATCTTCATTCCCAATCTCGACATAATTCAAAACGAACGGCGCGGGGTGCCCGTCCTTGGCGCGTTGCGCGCCCCATTTTGTGGTCGCGTCGCCGATGACATATTCGATTTCGTCGAGCGCGTCCTGGACGTAAGGGGCTAAATCAGGGCCGGGGGTGACGTGTTGCTGGTGCATCGAGTAGCCGGCGTAAACTGCCAGCAGCGGTTGCATGCGCAGGTCCTCGCACCATTCGAGAAATTCCAGCAACCCGAAGCCGTCAGTGGACCAGTAACCCCAGCCGTCATCGAGGTGCCCGGGCCGTTGCGAAATGTCGCCGATGGTTTTCTTCCAGTTGAAACGGGTTCCGCTGGTGTTGCCTTCGAGATAGTTGCCGCCGGGGAAGCGTAGAAATTTCGGCTGCATGTCTGCGAGCAACTGCATGATGTCGGGGCGATTTCCGTTCGGGCGATTGTGGTAGGTCGGCGGGAACAGCGAAACCTGGCTGAACCAGAGCGTGCCGTGTTTGGTTGTCGAGATGACCAGCCGGTTGTCCTTCGACGGTGCGACCCCGCCGGTCGTTAGCGTCACCTCATACTTCTGCCATTTTTTCGTAATCTTCGGGACCTGCGCGCTTACATAAACCATTTCACCGTTCGTGCTGGTGAGGGCGACGGTCAGCGGTCCGGTGAAACCCTTGCCGCGGGCGTAAAACGACGCATGATAAGTCGTGCCCGGGCGGACAGGAATCCCCCAGTAACCGCCGTTGGCAATTCCCGCCGGGGAATTTTTTGCGGTCTTGCGCGTGTCCAATTTCAGACTCACATCCAGCGCGGAGTTCAACGGCTGGTTGGTGTCGAGCGAGATCGCTCCGTTGCCGACGACGCTCCAAAACACCGCGTTCGTGCGATTTGCCTTGAACGTGCGGTTGCGGACCAGCTCGCCGTAAAGACCGCCTTCATAGGAATAATTGATTTCCTCCGTCATCAACCCGTAAAGCATCGGGCTGACCGGCGCGGCGACCCGGTCGGCCTTGATTTGCAAAACCGGGACCGGGTTGGTCGTTTGCGCGAACAGGGCGGGGGTGGTGATGCTCATGACGACGAGTAAAAAGCCAAGTTGGGCCGACAATTTCCTTCCAGTGGAACGGGTCTGGTGCATGGGAATAAAGCTGAGTTTTCCGGCGGCGAAAGTCCATACCCATTTCCGGGGGTGCTTTCGAAAAGAAAGCTTTGTGCCATCCGGTCTTGGTGGTTAATTGCGCCGGTGAAAGTTTCCGCAAAACCGAACTATCGCGGCCGTATCGCGCCGTCGCCGACGGGACTTTTGCATCTCGGCCATGCCCGGACGTTTTGGGTGGCGCAGGAGCGCGCGCGGGCGAAGGGCGGCACGTTGATCTTGCGCAACGAAGACATTGACTCCACGCGTTTCAAATTGGAGTTCGTTTCGCAAATGATTGAAGACCTGCACTGGTTCGGTTTCCAATGGCAGGAAGGGCCGGATTGTGGCGGGCCATTTGCGCCTTACAATCAAAGCGAACGGTTTCACCTTTACCGCGCCGCGCGGGAAAAACTGCGTGACGGCGGATTTGTCTATCCCTGCACCTGCTCACGCAAAGACATCCGCGATGCCGCCAGTGCGCCCAATGCCGGTGATGACGAGGTGATTTATCCGGGAACCTGCCGGCAAAATCGTAAATCCGAAATCGTAAATCGTAAATTCTCCTGGCGTTTCCGCGTTCCCGACGGCGAAATAATTTCGTTCACGGACGGGAATTGCGGCCCGCAAACATTTGTGGCCGGGAAAGATTTTGGCGACTTCGTAGTGTGGCGGCACGATGACGTTCCGGCGTATCAACTCGCCTGTGTGGTGGACGACGCAGCGATGCAAATCACCGAAGTGGTGCGCGGCGCGGATTTGCTGGTGAGCACGGCGCGGCAGTTGTTGCTTTACCACGCGCTCGGTTTGCCGGCGCCGGAGTTTTTTCACTGCGCATTGGTGCGGGATGAAAGGGGACAACGACTGGCCAAACGGCACGATGCCCTGAGTTTGCGCGCCCTGCGCGGGCAGGGGAAAACGCCGGAAAAACTGCGACAGGATTGGGCACAATAAGTTGTTTTGAAGGAAGCGAGGTAATTTTTGGCAAATTTTCGTCAAAAAAGGGCTTGTGAATTTTTTCACGATGGGCAAGATTTCCCGGCTTCAGACGCAACGTCGGGTTGACGGAGGTTATGTCGTCTGAGGCGGTTTTTTTTGAACCCAATGCGGTTGATAAAAGTCATTTTTGCCTGCGGTCTGCTGGTAATGTTGGCGTCGGCGACGCCGGCTCCTGCCGTTCAGCCGACACAAGGCGTTTCTGCACCGCCGGGGGTTCCCGCCCCGGCAGCAGCGGAAGCAGCGGCAGAAGCCATTCCACAGGCCGCGCCGGCGCTGTTCACGGTTTTGGGATTGCCGGTGACGAATTCGATTGTCTGCACGTGGATTGTGGCGGCGCTGATTTTTGTCATCGTGCGTGCGACGACCTGGAAGTTGAAGGAAATCCCGACCGGCGGACAGAATGTGATGGAAACACTGGTCGAAGGTTGGGAAGGTTTGATGGGCAACATCCTCGAACCCAGGGTGACGCGATGGGTTTTCCCGTTCGCGACAACGTTTTTCATTTTCATCATCATCTCGAACTTTGTGGATTTGATTCCGGGCGTGGGCAGCATCGGCGTCAGCACGCCGGGTCAACATCCGTCGTTCAGGCCTTTTTTCCGCCCGCCGACAACCGATGCGAATTTGACGGTGGCGATGGCGGGAATTTTTCTGGCGATGAATCTTTTTTGGGCGGTGCGCTACAACGGGTTTTGGGGGCTGGTCAAACACATTTTCGGCGTGAAAATGGAGACGAACAAATGGGTGTACCCGCTCTTTTTGCTCCTGTTTATCTTTGTCGGACTGATGGAAGTGCTTTCGATTGTCCTGGTCCGGCCCGTGGCGCTGGCGATGCGCCTTTATGGCAACATTTTCGGGGGTGAAAACATGCTGGACATGATGTTGAGTCATAAATCGTTTCTGCTGTCCGTCATTTCGGCGCTGCCGTTTTATTTTTACGAAGTTTTTGTTTGCACATTGCAGGCGTTTGTATTCGCACTGCTGACGATTGCGTTTGTCGGCACGATTTGCACGCACGCGGACCAGGAAGATTAAAATGTCATTGAATTTGCCCCGGCATCGGATGCCGGGGCGGCAACCAAAACCAATAAGAAAGAAGAAGCATATGATGCTCGCAGAAACAGTTGGCAACATCCATATCGGTCTGGCCTTCGCCGGCGCGTCCATCGGCATCGGCATCGCCACCGCTGGCGGTCTGGTGGCCATGAGCCGCAATCCCGGACTCTTCGGCAAAATCCTGACGTTCATGTTTATCGGCATGGCGTTGGCCGAAGGCTGGGCGGTGATCGCCTGGTTCCTCGTCAGCAAAAGCGGCTTATGAGCGAACTGGGCATTCATTGGAAGATTCTGGCCGCGCAGACGATCAATTTTTCCATCGTGTTGTTCGTCCTGTGGCGGTTCGCCTACAAGCCCGTCTTCAACATGCTTGAAGCGCGCCGGCAGAAAATCGCCGAGGGCCTCGCCAACGCCGAGAAAATCAAGGCGGAACTCGCGCGCACCGAAGCCGAGCGCAAGCGCATCCTGGCCCAGGCCGGCGACGTGGCCAACCAGATGATCGAAGAGGGGCGGAATGCCGCCGCCCGCGTGCGCGAGGTGGAAACGCAAAAAGCCATTGCTGCCGCCGAACAAATCATGGCCAAGGCACGTGAAGCCACCGCGCAAGACCACGCGCGGATGCTGGCGGAATTGAAAACCGAAGTCGGACGGCTGGTCGTGCAAACCACAGCGACCGTCACCGGCAAAATCCTGACGCCAGACGACCAGCGGCGGCTGGCAGAGGAGACGGCCAGGCAATTGGCCGCATGAAAATTTGTTGGTAGGGACGGCTCGCCGAGCCGTCCAGTCGCCTCGGCGAAGCGACCCTACCTGAAATGAAATGAAAATTTCCAAACAGGGCCAGCGCAACGCCCGGGAATTGTTTCGCAGTTGCCTGATCAACGGCCTGTTGGATGAGGACCGCGTCCGGCAGGCCTTCGCGCTGGTGCTGGCGCGAAAGCCGCGCGGCTACATTGAAATTTTGTCGCGCCTGCAACGGCTCGTGAAGCTGGATTTGGAAAGGCGAACCGCGCGCGTGGAAAGCGTGACGCCGCTGCCGCCCGATTTGAAGGCGAAAATAACGAAGCAACTTAAAAAAATTTATGGGGCGGGAATGAGCGTTTCCTTCGTCCGGAATCCGGCGTTGATCGGTGGTCTGCGGATTCAGGCGGGCAGCGACCTTTACGACGGCAGCGTGCGGGCGCGGTTGAACGCGCTGGCACAACAATTTTAATCGAAGCGGGACAGCTTGAAAATTTATGAGCGACTTGTTGCAGGAAATTGAAGCCCAAATCACCGGCGCAAAGCTGGCGACAGCGAGGCAGAACGTCGGCGTGGTGCGCGAAATTGGCGACGGCGTGGCCAGGATCGAGGGCCTGACGGACACGATGTTGAACGAGATGCTCGACTTCGGCCACGGCATCACCGGCCTGGCGCTGAACCTCGAGGAAACCGAGGTCGGGGCGATCATTCTGGGCGATTTTACCAAAATCAAGGAAGGCGACGAAGTCCGTACGACCGGCAAATTGCTGCAGGTACCGGTCGGCAAGGGATTACTGGGCCGCGTCGTCAACGCGCTTGGCCAGCCCCTCGATGGCAAAGGCCCGGTTAAATCGGCCACGGAGTATCCGGTGGAAAAAATCGCGCCCGGCATCATCAAACGCCGTTCGGTCAGCCAGCCGGTGCAGACGGGCATCATGGCCATTGACGCGATGATTCCGATTGGCCGCGGCCAGCGCGAATTGATCATTGGCGACCGTTCGACGGGCAAGACGACCATCGGCATTGACACCATCATCAACAACGCACGGCTCAACCTCGCGGCGCAGCAGGCCGGCGACAAGGATTACCGCCCGCTGTATTGCATTTACGTCGTCATCGGCCAGAAGCAATCGGACGTGGCGCGCACCGTGGCCGTGCTGGATGAAGCGCACGCGATGCCTTACACGATTGTCGTGGTGGCGGCGGCGTCTGATTCGGCCACCAACCAGTATCTCGCGCCCTTCGCCGGTGCAGCGATGGGGGAATGGTTCATGGACAACGGCATGGACGCGTTGATTATTTATGATGATTTGTCCAAGCATGCCGTTGCTTATCGCCAGGTCTCGCTCGTGCTGAAGCGTCCGTCGGGCCGGGAAGCGTATCCGGGCGATGTATTCTATCTTCACAGCCGTTTGCTCGAGCGCGCCGCGCGCCTGAACGAGAAGAATGGCAACGGCTCTTTGACCGCGCTGCCGATCATCGAGACGCAGGCGGGCGACGTTTCGGCCTACATCCCGACGAACGTGATTTCAATCACCGACGGGCAGATTTATCTGGAGACGGATTTGTTTTATCAAGGCGTGCGTCCGGCAATTTCCGTGGGCTTGTCGGTATCGCGCGTGGGTTCGGCGGCGCAGGTCAAGGCGATGAAACAAGTGGCGGGTCGCATCAAGGGCGACCTCGCACAGTTCCGCGAACTGGCGGCCTTCGCGCAGTTCGGTTCCGACCTCGACGCCAAAACGCAGGCACAGCTCGAACGCGGCAAACGCATCGTCGAATTGTTCAAGCAGATTCAATATAACCCGATGCCGGTGGAGGTGCAGGTGGTGGTTTTGTGGGCGGCGCAAAATGGTTTCGTGGACGACGTGCCGGTGGACAAGATCAAGGATTTCCAGACCAAGCTCACGGATTACATGACCAGCCGGAAAACGGATTTGATGGAGCGCATCGCCAGGGAAACGTCGTTGAGTGACACAATCGCCGGCGATATAAAAACGGCGGTGATGGAGTTCAAACAGGCGTATCACTAAGCCATGCCCAGCACACGCGACATCCGCCGACGCATCAAGTCGGTCAAGAACACCGCCCAAATCACCAAGGCGATGCAAATGGTGGCCGCAGCCAAAATGCGCAAGGCCCAGCAGGCCGCGCTGGCCGGCCGGCCGTATGCCGACTTGATGAACGAGGTGCTTGCCGAGGCCGCCCCCCGCATCGCCGCGTTCAAACATCCGTTGATGGAGACACGTCTGGTGAGGAAGCGCGCGGTCATCCTCGTCAGCACCGACAAGGGTTTGTGCGGTGCGCTCAACAGCAATTTGTTCCGCGAGGCGGTGAAGTTTGACCGGGATTCCACGGTGTTCATTACTGCCGGGCGCAAGGCGGCGCAGTTCGTTTCGCGCACCAAGCGGCAGCTCGCCGCCGAGTTCATCTACAAGGACGCGCCACTTTTTGGGGAGGCACGGGCAGTTTCCAAATTTGCGCAGGAGCTGTTCGTCACGGGCGAAGTGGGCGCCGTGGACATTTTGTTCACCAGGTTCATTTCCACTTTGACCCAACGGCCGGAAACCTTGCCGCTCCTGCCGGTCGGAAAAATCCATGCCCTCACGACTGGCGCCTCCGGCCAGGCGCAACCGAAGGAACTGCCAACGCGCGGCGCGACGACGGATACTTTTGAGTTCGAGCCGGACGAAACCACGGTGCTGAGTGAGTTGCTGCCGCACGGCTTGAATTTCAAAGTTTATCAAATTTTGCTGGAGGCGCGGGCGAGCGAATACAGCGCCAAACTGGTGGCCATGAAAAATGCCACCGAAAACGCCATGCAACTCATCAAGGACCTCACGCTCGAATACAACAAGCTGCGTCAGGCCAACATCACAAAGGAACTGCTGGAAATTGCCACCGCCCAAATGGCCGTGGCCTGAACTGGTAATTTTAACTGAAAATTTAGAACATGAACAAAGGCAAAATCGTTCAAATTATCGGGCCAGTCGTGGACGTGGAGTTCACTGGCGAGCTGCCCGCCATCTACAGCGCGCTCACGCTCGAGTTCGACGTGCCCGGGCAGGGTCACGCAAAGCGGACCCTCGAAGTCGAGCAGCACCTCGGCGACAACTGGGTACGCTGCGTTTGCATGGGCTCGACCGAGGGCATGAAGCGCGGCTACGAAGTGGCGGACACCGGCGGACCGATTTCCATGCCCGTCGGCGACTGTGTCATGGGCCGCGTATTCAACGTCGTCGGTGAGCCGGTGGACGAACGCGGTCCGGTCAAGGCCGAAAAGTATTATCCCATTCATCGTCCCGCGCCGACACTGGCCGAGCAATCCACCAGCCCGCAAATTTTGACGACCGGCATCAAGGTCATTGACTTGATTTGCCCTTTCCTGAAAGGCGGCAAGGTCGGCGCGTTCGGTGGCGCGGGCGTCGGCAAGACCGTTGTCATCATGGAATTGATCAACAACATCGCCAAAATGCACGGCGGCGTCTCCGTGTTCGCGGGTGTGGGCGAGCGCACGCGGGAGGGCAACGACCTCTACACCGAAATGTCCGAAGCGGGCGTCATCAGGCAGGACGATCTGGGCGCCTCGAAGATTGCGCTTGTCTATGGCCAGATGAACGAGCCGCCGGGCGCGCGTTTGCGCGTCGGGTTGTCGGGTCTGGCGATCACGGAGTATTTCCGCGACGAGAAAAACCAGGACGTGCTGCTGTTCATTGACAACATTTTCCGGTTCTCGCAGGCTGGATCCGAGGTTTCCGCGCTCTTGGGCCGCACGCCGAGCGCGGTTGGTTATCAGCCGACGCTCGCCTCCGAAATGGGTGATTTGCAGGAACGCATCACCTCGACCAAGAAGGGTTCCATTACTTCATTCCAAGCCGTGTATGTGCCTGCCGATGACCTGACCGATCCCGCGCCGGCCACAACCTTCGCGCACTTGGACGCGACGATTGTGCTGGAACGGGCCATCGCCGAGTTGGGAATTTATCCCGCTGTGGATCCACTCTCTTCGACTTCGCGCGCTCTCACGCCGGACATCGTCGGACAGGACCATTACGAAGTCGCACGGGGTGTGCAGCGCGTGCTGCAACGTTACAAGGATTTGCAGGACATCATCGCGATTCTGGGCATGGACGAACTTTCGCCGGACGACAAACTCATGGTTTATCGCGCGCGAAAAATCCAGCGCTTCCTCAGTCAGCCGTTCTCAGTGGCGGAAGTGTTCACCGGCCGTTCCGGCAAACAAGTGCCGGTGGCGGAAACCGTCCGCGGCTTCAAGGAAATTCTCGATGGCAAACACGACGACGTGCCGGAGCAGAATTTTTACATGAAAGGCGGAATTGAAGAAATTAAAGAAACGTGAATCGTTAAACCGGTTCAATGATTTAACAATGTAACGATTCAACATGGCTACGTTAAAACTCGAAATTGTCACGCCGGAGGCGAAAGTCTTCTCGGACGACGTGGACATGGTCACGCTCACCGGTTCAGAGGGCGAGATGGGCATCTTGCCACAGCACATGCCGTTGATGACACAACTCGTCGCTGGCGAAATTGTCGTGAACAAGGGCAAGGAAACCTTTTTCCTCGCGGTGGGTGATGGCTTCGTGCAGGTCACCGGTGACCGCGTCTCCATTCTCACCGACATGGCCATCAGTGCCGAGAACATAGACGAGGCGAGGGCCGAGGAAGCCCGCCACCGAGCCGAAGTCCGTTTGGCCGAAAAAGTTAGCGATGAAGAAGCCGCGCGGGTTCACGCCGCGCTCACTCACGCCACGACTCAACTCAAGGTCAAACGCCACCGCCGGAAATAAAATTACTAATTACAAGGGGATTTAGTCTTGTAAGTATCTTTGGACAGGCTGGTTACGTGACTCAAAGCCATTTGACGATTGTGTTAAATCTTCGAGACACGCGAAAAATGTATTGACTTTGGACAGTTTTTGTTTGAAACTTGGACACTGATTGAACATAGTGGGGTACGTTGTATAAGTTGTAAATATGAATGCCTGCCTTCTGAGAAAATCCAACTGGCGGAAATATCCGGTCGTTTTTTGCGTTCTGCCGGTCTTGGCTGCTTTTTGGAGTCAGCCGTGTTGGGGAGATCAACTCTCTCTTACTCCGGTTATGCCATCGCAAGACGTGTGGCGGATTGTCGGCCCAAAGAAAGCGAGTTTGGGGACGCTTGCGGATATTGACGTCCCTCAAGGTTATCGTCTGGCGGATGAAAGGGGAGCGCGGATTCTTCTTGAGCGGATGAAAAATCCCGTTCCTGATGGTCTGATTGGCATCCTGGCTCCGGAATCCGGGAAATGGTGGGCTATCTTGACGTTCACGGACGTTGGCTATGTGAAGAATGCGGATAACGAACGCATAGATCCGGCGGCGGTTTTGAAGGCCGTGCAGAAGCGGAGCGAGATGCAAAACCGCGAGCGCACCGAACAGGGGATGGCATCAATTGAATCCGTAAATTGGGAACGCCCGCCGGCGTATAATGCGGAGGGACATTCATTGGAATGGGCGCTCCAGGCTGCAACGCAATCGTCGAAGGTGGTTAATGGTACGGTGCTTTTACTTGGCCGGCGGGGAGTCCTGGAAGTCATCACCGTGCAACCTTATGAGGTCTCATCCGATTCCATCCCTTTGCAGCAATTGATAAAGAATATCACTTTCAAAGAAGGACAGCGCTATGCTGATTACCAGAACGGCGACAAAATCGCTGACGTCAGTCTGGCGCAACTCATCGTTGATGACAAACAGTCGGCTGGAAGCGGGGAATTGATGGCCAGTTCCGGGGGGGGCGTTGTGATTTGGATTTATTCCGCTTTGGCCGGCTGTGCCGTGATGGGTGGTGGCGTGCTCCTTTACCAAAAGCGCCGGCAGCGGAGGGTGCGCAGCGCGATTTATGCAAATGGAGGACACGCAATCACCGCGGCGCGGGCCTCGTCAGGAAACGGCCATGGAAATGGCTCGGGTTCAGTGAGTGCGAGGCCGGTTGTTCAAAAAGCCGGGAGCATCCCGGAGGACCGCGGCAAGCTCCGTCGAAGAAAAGTCTTTGATTACTCCAAGTTCTATACTCACGTAGTGATGGAACTCTCTTCCAAGTCTAACGCAGTAGCGGGGCCGATGCTGAATGGGAGATCAAACAACCAGACGGTGGGAACAAATAATAATAATGGTGCCGCAAATCAGACAATCGCTGAAGCCACCTTGGATTTGATTACCAGTCAGAAAAACCTTATTGAAGAGCAAAAGAATTTGATGCAGCAACAAACCCGGCTTATTGAAGAAAGACGCAAACTCATCGAGGAACAAAACGCGCTGCTTAAGAGGCAGGCTGAAATGGTCGAAAGCCAGTATTCCTTGAAACTCGACTGAACGGTTATCCGCTCAATCGAGGCAAAGTCAGCTTTGGCTATGCCGGTCGAAAGAGTAATAATGCAAATAACAAGTTAAGCACCCGGTAATAATTTTATGAGCCGTTCTGTTGTTTCTCCATCATGGAGTGAGAAGGCCTTCTGGATCCTGGTTCGCAGCCTTCGCCTTGGTTTTTCGTCAATCCGGAAGAAAACTACAAAGAGACTATGCGTACTGGCTGGTTTGGCAGGAGTCCTTGCGGTGCCTGCGGTTCAGGCCCAGATGCAGATCACTCTCTATCAGGATATCTATAGTTATAGTGATGGTGGCGAATTCAACGCCGTGCCTGATGCAGCCCTACTCTCCGTTAATCCCGCTCTGACTGATTACACCCCGGCGACAGCAGATTTGACGTTTGGAAATCCAAATTTCCAGACGTTTTGCATCGAAACGGAGGTATATTTTTATCCCGGTACGACTTATAATGTTACGATTAGCGACGGAATCCTGTCTGGTGGCGAGCAGTTCCCCGACGGCGAACCGATCACGCTCGGTACCGCCTGGCTCTACAGCCAGTTCGCCGCAGGCGCTTTAAGCGGGTATGACTACAATGACAGCGGTCGTACAACTTCGGCAGGCGATCTACAACAAGCGATTTGGTACCTTCAAGGTGAACAAACCAGTCTGGTAAATGGTGGTAGTGGTGCTGACGGGACAGCTTTCTACAACGCTGCGGAAACAGCATTGGGCGGGACCATCAACAATGCCGCCAACGGGGCTTATGGCGTGGTTGCCTTAAACTTGTGGGTTCCCAACCCGGATGGTTCCAATGGCGCGGCGGCTCAGGATCAGTTGATGATAGTTCCTGAGTTAAGTGCCGTACCTGAGCCAGGTGCTGTGAGCTTTGGCGTTTTGATTTTGCTGCCACTCGGCATGAAAAAAGTGCGAGCTTTTTTCCGGGGGCAGACAGGGTAAGGTCACCGATTCCATTAACTTGGGGATCAGGCCGGCCAGCTTGGCCGGCCAGTTTTTTTCCAGGGTAGAACTTTGGCCCGAGGGAAGCCATCGGCAACCCTGATCAAGGATCGGATCGACGGCGCGGTTTGGGCCCGGTACTGAAAAACCATCAGCTTTCGATCACGCTGATTTCCACCGGCTCCACGTTCACACCGTGTTTCTCCAGCCATTTGATGGCGGCCTTCACTTCATCGCGCGGGCCGTCGAGTTCGAGACACACGATGCCGATTTCATCCGTCACGCTGGCCTGCCGGATGTTGGTGACGACCTTGAATTTGCGCGCCACTTCCCAGATGAACGGTTTCTTGATGAGCTTGGGCGGATACATCAGCCACAAACGCTGTTGGGTGGGCGAATTGGATTTGGTCGCCGGAATTTTTTTCTTGGTGGTCATAAAATCAAAAACAGTTTTTGAATTTTTGGCGGGGCGAGCGTCCTCGCGAGCCGGCTCGTCAGTAGCCTCGCCCCACCTGTTAATTTTTATCCGCCCGCAATGGCCGGGATGATGCTGATTTCGTCGCCGTCTTTGAGCGGGGTCTGTTTGTTTTTGAGGAAGCGGATGTCTTCCTCGTTCACATAGACGTTCACGAAGCGGCGCACCTCGCCTTTTTCATCCACGAGGCGTTCCTGGATGCCGGGGAAGCGCGTCTGCAATTCGACGATCGCCTCGCCGATGGTGGCAGCATTGACTTCGACCAGCTCCTCGTTGTTCGTCAACTTGCGGAGCGGCGTTGGGATTCGGACTTTTTTTGGCATAAATTAAATTTTAATTTTTCAGTGCGATTGATTTCGCGACGCGCCGGTCAGTATAGAATTTTATGAAATAATAACTGAAACGCCGAATGGAATCTCAAGCTCGGCAAATAGGCCAAGGCAATGGTAATCAACTTCAAAACCAGCATTATCGTTGTTGCTACGATAACCGCAGAAAATATCAACATGAAACTTTTTCTTAAGTTCGCGTAAATATGGAATGTGAGGCCGGACTGCATCCCAAAGTGCCATGATGTGCTCGTCAAGCGGCCGTGTTCTGTCAATTGCTGGCTCAAAAATCCAAATCGACTGTGAACGAGAGCCATGTCCGTGAGGTTCGCCCTTCCGGTGCATGTGGGTTGGTGTAAGTCCGAGTGTCTTTGAAATCTCATCCATGTCGAGACCGTCGCCACTGATGCGCAACGATGCTCTGAAACGACGGAAAACTGGCTCATCTTTATGAACGACTTCAGGCTCTTTTGAGATTGAATTACTCATGTGCTCGATACTACTCAACACGTTGTTGATTACGCATTCACTTTTTCCTCATGCGCCAGCAGCGCCTCGAATTCACGCAGGCTCGGCTTGATTTCACGCGGCTTGCCGACATGGTAAACCGGGGAGCGCAGCCGCCCCCGGCTGCGGTTCGACGCGCCCCCGCGTCGAACACTTCGCGTGGCCAACAAGCCATTGGCAAAGCCCGAACAATTTGTTTTGGTCGCGCGCACCGCGAAGCCAACGACGAGGGCGTCGTTGGCAGCACGCGAGGCGCGTGCGCTCCCCATTTCAAATTGTGTCTGCGCAAACATTTTTACGCATTCACTTTCTCTTCATTCGCGATCAGCGATTCAAACTCGCGCAGGCTCGGCTTGATTTCGCGCGGCTTGCCGACGTGGCCGACCACAGCATCAAGCGTTTTCAATCCATTGCCCGTCACACAGAGCACCGCCGAATCATCATGCGGAATTTTGCCTGAATCAATCAGTTTCCTGGCCACGCCTACCGTCACACCGCCGGCGGTCTCGGCAAAAATGCCCTCCGTCTCGGCGAGCAGCTTCATCCCGTCGCGAATCTCATCATCGGTCACGTCCTCCGCCGCGCCGTTCGTGTCCCGCATCACCTTGAGCGCGTAAAAACCGTCCGCCGGCGTGCCAATGGCCAGCGATTTCGCAATCGTGTCCGGCTTGACCGGTTTGAAGAAATCGAGGCCAGCCTTTTGCGCGACGGAAATCGGCGAACAGCCGGTCGCCTGCGCGCCGTGGACGGCGTATTCCGTCTCCGGCACGAGGCCCAGCTTGATGAATTCTTGGTAGCCTTTCTGGATTTTTGTCAGCAATGAGCCGGATGCCACCGGCACGACGGTATGCCGCGGGATGCGCCAGCCGTGTTGCTCGGCGATTTCATACGCCATGCTCTTGGAGCCTTCGGCGTAATATGGCCTCATGTTCACGTTCACAAACGCCCAGCCGAACTTGCCGGCAATCTCGGCGCAAAGCCGGTTCACCTCGTCGTAATGGCCTTTGATGCCGATGACGTGCGCCCCGTAAATCAACGAGTTGACGATTTTGCCCTGCTCCAAATCCGACGGAATGAACACGTAAGCTTTCAACCCGGCGCTCGCGGCCTGGGCAGCGACGGCGTTCGCCAGATTGCCGGTCGAGGCGCACGCGACGGTGTCAAAACCGAGTTCGCGTGAGCGGCTCAATGCGACACTCACGACCCTATCTTTGAACGACAGGGTGGGGTAGTTCACTGTGTCGTTTTTGATCCACAATTCGCGGATGCCGAGTTTTTTCGCCAGGCGGTCGGCCTTGACGAGCGGGGTGAAACCGACTTGCAGACCGACGGTCGGGTCGTTCGCCACCGGCAGCAATTCGCGGTAACGCCACATCGTCTTGGGGCGCGAGGCAATCGCTGCTTTGGTCAGCGACTTTTTGATGCGGTCGTAGTCATAGGCGACTTCGAGCGGGCCGAAGTCAAACTCGCAGACGTGATTGGCCGTGAGCGGGTATTCGCGTCCGCACTCCCGGCATTTCAGCGCCTTCATGTAACCACTGTGCTTTTCCATAAATCCATTTTTTCCGGTAGGGCACGATGTCCCCATCGCGCCGCGGCTGGCTCGGAGAGCCAGCCCTACCGTTTTTAATTCCGTTTCCGGGCAAACAAAAAAGCCCCGACTCATGGCTGAGAAGGGGCTGACAAAATCTACGCACGCTTCTCATTTTTCCCGAACGAACCACGTTCAGGCTGGATTTGGCACCTGGTCGTTGAAGCTCGCGCTTCAACCGGTTGCCGTGGCGTCATCGGGCCAGTCCCTCAGCCACTCTGCATGAGACCGTTGTATCAACGAATGTGGATAAACTGATGCAGAATTGTTAACGTGTCAATTGGTTTTTCGGTCTTACGTGGCATTAAAATTCAAGCTGCAATGATTTCAACAGCCCCTTCGCGACCCGATTATCAAAGCGGCCAACATGAGTTCGGTCCGGCCTTCAGGGATTTGAGTGGATCTGCGTCGGCTGCTGCTGATTAAATTTTTCCTGAAAAAACCAGTTGACGGATTCTTTCGGCGGGCGTATAAATGCCAACGATTTGAGAGATTAGAGTAAGCAGTTGTCGGCACAAAGCAAATCATGGTTCCTCACCAATTAGTTGTGCCTGCAACAGCAAGGCTACGCTGTATATTGTGGTTTTTGCTTTACTTAATCTGGCAACTTTGGTTGCCTAGCCGCGTTCAAGAGCATGTATCTTAAAAATTTGACGCTTTTCGGCTTTAAGTCCTTCGCGGACAAGACCGCGTTGAACTTCCAACCCGGTGTCACCGCCATCGTCGGCCCCAACGGCTGCGGTAAATCCAACGTCTCCGATGCCATCCGCTGGGTGCTTGGCGAGCAGTCGGCCAAGGCTTTGCGCGGCGGCGAAATGGCGGACGTGATTTTCAACGGCACGGACGGCCGCAGACCGATGGGCATGGGCGAAGTGTCGCTCACCCTCGGCGGCGTGGCCGAGGAAAGCCTGCGCGCGGCGGGCGTCGAGGTGGCCTACGACGAGGTCACGCTTACACGCCGGATTTTCCGCGACGGCAACAGCGAATATTTTCTGAACCGCACGCCGTGCCGGCTCAAGGACATCCAACAGCTTTTCATGGGCACGGGCGTCGGGCGGACAAGTTACAGCATCCTCGCGCAGGGCCACATCACGCAGATTCTTTCCAGCAAACCGGAAGACCGCCGGGTCATCTTCGAGGAAGCCGCGGGCATCACGAAGTTCAAGAGTCAGAAAAAGGAATCGCTCCGCAAACTCGAATACACCGAACAAAACCTCTTGCGCGTTGCCGATCTCGTCCGCGAAGTGAAGCGGCAGATTGGGTCGCTCCAGCGCCAGGCCGGCAAGGCGCGCCGCTACAAACAGATTCAAACAGAACTTCAGCACCTCGACACGCAACTCGCGCGCCATCAGTTCGACGTATTGCAGGCGGAAATTTCCGGGAAGCAGGCGGCCGTCGAAAAATTGCGGAACGAAATCGAACAGGGTTCCGCCGACGTGCTGCGTTTTGAAAACGAAATCGCCCGGCTCCGCGAACGGCTTTCGGAACTGGAGCACGAAGTTGCCGCGCAGCAGCAGCGCAGACTGGAATTGAAGGGCGAAATGGACCGGGACGAAAGCCGAATTCAGTTCAACGAGGAACGTCTGCGCGAACTGGCGTCGCAAAACACGAAAGCGCTCGCCGACATCACGCAGGCCGAGGAACGCTGCCGCGCCGCGCAGGAGGAGTTGGCGGCAGTCACCGAAAAATTGTCCAGGTCCGAGGCCGCGCTCGCGCAGCATCGCCGGACGCTGGAGACAAGGCAACGGACGTTGACGGAAGTTGAAGAAGATTTGAAACAACGGCAGGAATCGCTGCGCGAAGGGCAGGCGGCTGCATTCGCCGCCGCGCAGGATTTGACGCGCATCCGCAACGAAATCACCGCGCTTGACTTGCAGAAGCAGGGCAACAGCATCCGGCTCGAAAAATTGTCCGCGGAAAAAATCCAGCTTGAAGAGGAGCGCACGCGGCTGGAAGCGCGGTTGCAGGAATTCACCGCGACCGTCGAGGTCGAAAAGCTGAACGCGCAGACGAAGCGCGGTTCGGTGGAGCAACGGCAGAACCGTTTGCGCGAACTCCAGGTGGAGTTGCAGGCATCGTCCGCGGAACAGGACCAGTTTTTGCAGGCGCAGGCCGAGAAGCGCACCCGCTTGAAGGTGCTCGAACAGCTCGAAGGCTCGCACGAGGGTTTCAGCGCGGGCACCCAGGCCGCGTTGCGCCAGTCGCGCAAGGTCATCGGCTCCCTGGCCGACCGGATTCGCGTGCCGGATTCGTATGTCGTCGCCATCGAAAACGCGCTCGGCCATCATTTGCAACTTGTTCTCACCGAACGCCCCGAATCCGCACAACAGATTCTCGCCGACCTCAGCGCCCAGAAAGTCGGTCGCGCCAGCGTCGCGGCCCTGGCGATGGAATACGACTCCAAGCAGCTCGCGTTTGAAGGCGACATGGCGCCGGGCGGCGGCCTCGAGGTGATTCAAAACGGCTTGCAGAAGGGGCAAGTCATTCATGCTTTGGCCGTGGTCCAGGCCGAACCATCCGTGGATAAACTCCTGAAGGCATTGTTGGGCCGCACCTTCATTGCTTCCGACCTGACCACGGCCACAGCCCAGGTTCAAAACGGCCACGCGGGCTGCGATTTTGTCACGCTGACCGGTGATTTGTTGAGCCGGCACGGCGTTTACACCGGCGGTTATTTGAACGGCAACGGCAATCCCAAAGCGCCGGCTTCGATCCTCGGACGCAAAAACCAGATCTCCGAACTTCATGGTGAACTGACTGAAGTCCAGCTCCGCGTCGCCGATATGAGCCGCAAACGCGGCGCGCTGTTGAGCGAGCAGACGGAGTTGCAGGCCAGCCTGCAACAGGCGCAGACGGAATTGCGGGAGCAGGAAGTCGCCATCGCCACGCGCGAAGGCGAGTTCAATGCGCTGCAGAATTCAAACCGGCTGCTGCACCAGAAAATTGAAACGGTGGTTTTCGAAATTCAAAACCTCGCTGCGCAGGAGCAGGAAGGCTCGCAGAAACGCAATGCGCTGGCGACGCAGTTGAGTGAATTGGAAGCGCGAGAACGCGCGGGCCAGGAAAAAGTCACTGCCCTCACGGCCGAGCTTGAAAATCTCCGCCAGCAGCGCGACAGTGCCAACGCGGCTCTTACTGAAAGCAAAGTCGCGTTCGCGGCGGAGGAGCAACTCTCGGCGTCATTCCGCCAGCAGCAACAGGCTTTGGCGCAGCGCATCCGTGAATTGACGCAGGTGATCGAACAACGCCGGAGCGAGTGTTCGTCGTTTGTCACGCGCAAGGAACAGGCGGAATCGGAGATTCAGGATTCACGCAGCCAGATTGGGCGGTTATCGCAAGAGCGCGAACAGGTGAACGCGCAAACAGCGGAATTGCTTTCGCAGAAGCAGGCGCAGGAAACCGAGATCGCGTCGCGCGATGAAAATTTGCGCGGCCAGCGCAGCCGGCTGACGGAATTGCAAAACCAGCGCGGTGAGCTGGACGTGGAGCTGGCGCAGAAGAACATGTCCGTTCAGAATTTGCGCGAGCGGATTCACCAGAAATACCACGTCAACCTCGACGACGTGCGCAGCGAGTGCATCACCATCACGCTGGCCGATGAAGGCCCGGCGAAAGTGCACGTGTTGACGCCGGAAGAAATGGCGGCGGCGGGCGCGGCGACGGATTGGCCGGCCGTGGCGCAGCAGGTCGAGGTGTTGCAGAAACGGCTCGATGAAATTGGGCCGGTGAACCTCGTGGCCATTGAGGAATACGAGGAAACCGAGCAGCGTTATCAATTTTTAAGCAAGCAGCACGACGATCTGGTTTCGGCCAAGGCGCAGTTGCTGGAAATCATCAACCGTATCAACGTCCAGACGCGGCAGATGTTCGTCGAGACGTTTGAGAAAATCCGCGGGAATTTCCGCAGCCATGTTTGTCGAAGTCTTCGGCGGAGGCAAAGCGGACCTGATACTCGTGGACGAAAACGACGTGCTGGAGAGCGGCATTGAAATCATGGCCCGTCCACCAGGCAAGCAGTTGCAAAGCATTTCACTGCTGTCCGGTGGTGAACAAACAATGGTGGCGGTGGCCTTGATGTTTTCGATTTATCAGGTCAAACCGAGTCCGTTTTGCGTGCTGGATGAATTGGACGCGGCGTTGGACGAGGCCAACATCAATCGCTTTGTCCGGCTGTTGCAGCAGTTCCTCGCGCATTCGCAGTTCGTCATCATCACGCACAACAAGCGCACCATCGGCATGGCTGACGTGCTTTACGGCGTGACGATGCAGGAACACGGCGTGAGCAAGATCGTCAGCGTGAAATTCCACAAGACTGACGGAACGCCCGCGCCGTCGGAGGAAAGAGAACTGGCGGCGGCGAATTGATTGGTGGGGGAAAGCTCCAAGCACCAACATCCAAGCTCCCGAGAAGCTCCAAACCTCAAACCTCAAATCAAATTATCCTTGCGCACCAATTTTTGTTTGGTGCTTGAAGTTTCTCTGGATGTTGGAGCTTGGTGCTTGGGATTTTTTGAAAGGGATCACCACGAATAATGCACGGTGTAAGTCACCGTCCGTTCCTCATCGGGCTTGACCGGCACACGGAATTCAATCGTCTGCGCGTCGGTTTTCTTGAAGTCGTCTGACTTCTGAGTGATTTCCCAATTGCTCCAGCGGTAGAGATGTTCAACGACGCGGATTTCGACCGGCTCCTTCTTGCGGTTGCGCAGCTTGATCTCGAACGATTCGTTCAGCCACTTGTCGCCGGTATCTAAGCGAAAATTTGTCTGCTTGCGTTCGCCGACCAGGTCGAAGGAATTGCCGGTCTTCACACGGATGGTTTCGTTGCGCGGTGTGTGGTCAATCTCGTTCTCGCCGACAAACTGCAACTGGCCGTCGGCTTCGCGGCGATAGAATCGCAGCTTGCCCTTGGGCAGCGCGATGCCGAGGTGATTGGTTTCGGCGTTCACGAATTCGCGCATCACCCAGATTTTTTTGTTCGATTCCGTGCCGTAGCCCTGGTCGTAGTTCAAACCGTAGAACCGGTAATCCGACGCGCCGTCATAAACGTAAATCGTCGGGGCGAACAAGTTTTCGGCATGGACAAATTCAACCTGTTTTGTCTCGCGGTCGTGTAATGTCGTCAGCCGCGCGATGCTGTAAAGATGAAATTCGTCAAAGGCTTTTTCGGTGACCGCCGGTTCTGGAGCCGCCGCCGACAAAGCTTCGACCATTTGGCGCCTGGCAAATCCGCCGAATGTTCGCGGCTGGATTTTGTTCACGTCGCCGGCCATCAATTTGATTCTGGCATTCTCAAACGTCTTGCCGCTCTGGTTGTTCATCGTTATCCAGCCGACCAAATCCACGGTGTCGCCTTTTTCGGGCGAGACGAGGTTGTAGCTGGCGCTCCAGTCGAAACCGCCGGTGACGTAGCCGACTTCGGCGTCGAATTTGCCCGGCTTGTCGGATTGCAGCAGCCAGTTCAGGGTGGGCTTGAGCACCGTATCGTCGCCGAGGTCGGGAAACAGCGGCTGGCCGGGCAGGCTGAATTGCAGTTTGCCATTCACCTCGATGATGGGCTGCTCCGGACTGCCGCCCGGCACGAAGCCGCTCCGGATGATTTTGCCGGGAATGAGTTCGCGCACCTGCGTGTTGTCCTTGATGCGGATGTTTTCAAAATCAATCGTTTTGCCCTCGAACAGCGACAGCAACAGTTCCTGTGAAACCGGGTCGTTGCGGTAGTTCTGCTCCAGAATTTGCAGGGAATGTTTGCCGCCCGGGTCGCGCAAAATCACAGAGTCCGGCTCTACCTGCGCCGTGGCGCCGGCGTAACGGACGGAGTTGATGCCGGCTTGGAGGTCGAGCGGCACGGTGTCGCGCACGACGGCAAAGTTTTGGTTGTAAATCGTGAGGGCCGGTTCGGCGGTTACGATGCCCGGGGCCAGCGCACCGGCCAGTAAAAGAATCGAGGTCAGATTTTTCATAATCGTTTTATTCGTCTCAAGCCTGATTGGCTTTCTCATTTAGACGGGATGGACGGGGAAATACTCCCGTATTTGCGGCGTGACAAGAAATTCCAACGGCCTGCCGAGCCGTAGCTCGCAGCGTGTTTGAATCAAATCTGTGTCTGACAGCCCGCGTGCACTTCAATTCAAACCGGCATGCCGGGTCGAAGCCCAAAGTGCGAAGGCTGGCCCGCCAACCATAGCTCGTTCTGACGAGCGGCGGTTGGTGCCGGTGGCGGGACTCGAACCCGCACGACTTTTTACGGTCCCAGGATTTTAAGTCCTGTGCGTCTGCCATTTCGCCACACCGGCGCTCCGTGCGCAAACGCTAGTCGTGATTCCCCTCGAAGAAAAGTGCGAACTTCATGGCATGGGTCGTGTCGTGTTTCACAAGCTGCCGAAATTCCAGCAAGCCGCGCTCAAAGTGCTGCGCTTTTTTGCCGATCAATCGCAATTAGAATCTTGCCGGCTTGGTGGCTTTTCCCTGCCACTATTATTGAACGGTAAAGTTGCCGAAGCTGGTCACCGGCGGATCTGCGGAAGCGTCGTAGAACGTCACGAAGAAATCGCCCAGCCACAGGCCCGTGAACGTGGTCTGAATATAAGACACGCTCCCCGCTTCCACGCCGCCGCTGTAAGTCAGAATCAACATTGCACCCAGCTGACCGTAAGACGTGAAGGTATAGCTGCCCGTTGATACTCCCGGGGTGCTGGAACCGGTTTCAGTCTGGCTGAATGTCCCATCTCCGTTGAAAGTTACCACGTCAACAATTCCCTCCGTGTTAGTTGTGTAAATGGTCCGGCCAGCCAACGAGGCCGGAACCCAATTGGTGGGCGGCGTCCAGAAGCTCATGGCCGCAATGGTGTTGCTGCCACCGGCGTCCTGATTGGTCAACACGCAGAAATTGGGAGCGATGAAAGTCAGGGACACCGGCCCGGCGGCGCTGACAACGGTTGGCGGTGCGGTGTAGGCGAAACTCAACTCGGCGCTGTTGGTGCCTGAATTGGTGTAAGTGTAAGTGCCAACGCCATTGGCGTAATTGGTGGTAAACGAATTCTGGGCGAACGTGGCGATTCCAAAATTCATTTCAAACAAGCCGTCTGGTTGCGTCACCGTGGCCTCCAGATTCGCCAACGCGGCCGGCGCATTGCCGCCCGGCGACTGGGACACAATTGCAAATATGCCGGTACCAGCCGTCGGCGCGTTGCTTGCGGCGTAGGTGGCGGCATAATACGCACCGTAATTGGTCGCGCCAAAGGTGAGCAGCATGTAGTTCGTCACTTTGGGTTGCGTTACCGTCAGCAATGCTCCCAGCGGGCTGTATTGCTTGAAAGTGTAGTTCCCGTTTGTCACCTGGCCGACAGGATTGGTAATGGTTAGCGTGCTCGACCCAAAGGACGCTGTCGTCAGTTGCCCGCTGGCGATCAGCACCGACGTCTTCCCATTCACCGAGGTCGGAGCCCAAGTGGGCACCGACCAGAGGTTAATTGTCCCGGTGTTCACCACATTGCTCTGGTTGCTGAAGGCGCACTCGTTGTTGGTGATGAATGTCAACAACACGACCGTCTTGGTGCCCGAGATATTGGGCGGGGCAGTGTAAGTGATGGACAACTCCGCTGTACTCGGACTCAGGTGGTTGTAGCTATAGTTGCCAACGCCGTTGTCGTAGTTGGTATTGCCCGAGTTCTGGCTGAAGGTGCTGGTGCCAAAGCAAAGATAAAATGTGCCGCCACCGGTCTCATTCACAGCCCCCATCAACCCGGCAAGCGAGCTCGGAGCCGTGGCATACGCAAAACTGACCTTGTTGGTGAGCGATAGGTTCCCGCTGGTGTCAACGGCATAGGCCAGGACAGTGTTGGTACCGGGAGTCAACGTCAGGTTGGCGGTCCAGTTGGTCCAGTTGTTGCCGGTCGTGGCTGCCGTCCAGCCCGAACCGTTCAGAGAGTAATACACCGACGCCACCGCTACATTGTCGCCGGCTTTGCCCGTGACCGTGAACGTTTCATTGGTCCATTGCTGGTTGGAGGCCGGGGTCAAGATGCTCGACGTCGGCCTGGTCACATCCGCAAAATTCGCCCTCAACGACAGGTTCGTCACCATGGTGAACTGTAGGGTGGCACGATTGGTCAGCAGGTTGCCGGACCCGTCCGTCCAGTTGGTGAAGGCAAACCCGGATGAGGCATTGGCGGTCAACGTGTAGTTCTCGTTGATAGCCAGCGGCGTTCCATTTGTGTAGTTGGGATTAAGCGTGCCCCATTTGGGATTGGGCGTGCCGAGCCCGAAGATCTGTAGCGTCAGAGGCTTGAGCACGACATATTCAAATTTGACGGTGTTGGTGAGCGAGAAGTTCCCGCTGGTGTCAACGGCATAGGCCAGGACGGTGTTGGTGCCGGGCGTCAACGTCAGGTTGGCCGTCCAGTTGGTCCAATTGTTGGTCGTCGTTGCCGTCGTCCAACCCGAGCCGTTCAACGCATAATAAACTGTCGCCACCGCCACGTTGTCGTCGGCCTTGCCCGTGATCGTGAACGTTCCATTGGTCCACTGTAGGTTGGAGGCTGGGGTGAGAATGTTCGCAGTCGGCCTGCTCGCATCCACAAAATTGGCCCGCAACGACAGGTTCGTCACCATGGTGAAATGCAGCGTGGCAGAATTGGTCAGCAGGTTGCCGGACCCGTCCGTCCAGTTGGTGCAGGCAAACCCTAATGAGGCATTGGCAGTCAACGTGTAGTTCTCGTTGATGGCCAGCAGCGTTCCGGTGTGGTAATTAGGATTGAGCGTGCCCCAATTAGGACGGGCCATGCCGAGTCCGAAGATTTGCACCGTCAGGGGCTTGAGCACCACATATTCAAATTTGACGGTGTTGGTGGTTGAGAGGTTCCCACTGGTATCGACGGCATAGGCCTGGACGGTGTTAGTGCCGGGTGTCAACGTCAGGTTGGCCGTCCAGTTGGTCCAATTGTTGGTCGTCGTTGCCGTCGTCCAACCCGAGCCGTTCAACGCATAATAAACTGTCGCCACCGCCACGTTGTCGCTGGCCTTGCCCGTGACCGTGAACGTTCCATTGGTCCATTGCTGGTTGGAGGCCGGGGTCAAGATGTTCAACGTCGGTCTGGTCACATCCGCAAAATTCGCCCTCAACGACAGGTTCGTCACCATGGTGAACTGTAGGGTGGCACGATTGGTCAGCAGGTTGCCGGACCCGTCCGTCCAGTTGGTGAAGGCAAACCCCTGTGAAGCATTGGCGGTCAACGTGTAATTCTCGTTGATGGCCAGCAGCGTCCCGTTTGTGTAGTTGGGATTGAGCGAGCCCCATTTGGGATTGGCCGTGCCGAGCCCGAAGATCTGCAGCGTCAGAGGCTTGAGCACGACATATTCAAATTTGACCGTATTGGTGAGCGAGAAGTGCCCGCTGGTGTCAACGGCATAGGCCAGGACGGTGTTGGTACCGGGAGTCAACGTCAGGTTGGCCGTCCAGTTGGTCCAATTGTTGGTCGTTGTTGCCGTCGTCCAACCCGAGCCGTTCAACGCATAATAAACTGTCGCTACCGCCACGTTGTCGCCGGCCTTGCCCGTGACCGTGAACGTTCCATTGGTCCACTGTAGGTTGGAGGTCGGGGTGGCAATGCTCACCGTCGGCCTGGTCACATCCACAAAATTGGCCGTCAACGTCAGATTGGTCCTCATCGTGAATTGCAGCGTCGCGCCGTTGGTCGTCAGGCTCCCCGTCCAGTTTGTAAAACCAAATCCCGATGCCGCACTGGCGGTCAACGTGTAGTTCTCGTTGATGGCCAGCAGCGTCCCGTTTGTACAGTTGGGATTCACTGTTCCCTTCCCGTTGATGGACAACGTCAGGGGCTTGAGCACCACATATTCAAATCTGACCGTATTGGTGGTTGAGAGGTTCCCGCTGGTATCGACGGCATAGGCTTGGACGGTGTTGGTGCCGGGTGTCAATGTCAGGTTGGCCGTCCAATTGGTCCAGTTATTGGTCGTGGTGGCTGCCGTCCAGCCCGAACCGTTCAGCGAGTAATACACCGTCCCCACTGCCACGTTGTCGCCGGCCTTGCCCGTCACCGTGAACGTTCCGTTGGTCCACTGCTGGTTGGAAGTCGGTGCGGTGATTTGATCGGTGGGCGAGGTATGATCGTTGTTGGTTTGAACGTTGACCGTAAAGGATTGGGTGACGATGTTGTTGCTCACGCCGCCGTCATTGACGGTGACGGTGATGACGGCCGTGCCAGTGACATTGGTCACCGGCGCAAAAGTCAGGGAGCCGTTGGTGTTGGCGCTGGTATAATTGACGGTCGGATTGGGAATCAAATTGGTGTTACCAGAGGTGGCCGTGACGGTGAGAACCTGATTTTCGTTGGCGGCACCGGAAGTGATGCCGTACAGATTCACCGTTTGCAGGCCGGCATTTTCATTGAGGGTCAGATTGCTGATGGGATTCAACGTGGGAGGCTGATTCACCGGGTTGACTGTCACTGTGAAAGTCCGCGTGATGATGTTGTTGCTCGAGCCGCCGTCATTGACAGTAACAGTAATGAGGGCCGAACCGTTGGCATTGATCGCCGGCGTGAAGGTCAGGGAGCCGTTGGTTTTGGCACTGGTATAATTGACGGTCGGATTGGGGATCAAATTGGTGTTACCGGAGGTGGCCGTGACGGTGAGCTTTTGATTTTCGTTGGCCGCACCGGAAGTGATGCCGGACAGATTCACCGTTTGCAGGCCTGCGTTTTCGTTGATGGTCAGGTTGTTGATGGGGTTCAACGTTGGCGGCTGATTCACCGGATTGACCGTCACCGTGAAAGTCCGGGTGACGATGTTGTTGCTCACGCCGCCGTTATTGACGGTGACGGTGATGATGGCGGAACCGTTGGCATTGATCACCGGCGTGAAGGTCAGGGAGCCGTTGGTGTTGGCGCTGGTATAATTGACGGTCGGATTGGGAATCAAATTGGTATTGCCGGATGTCGCAGTGACAGTGAGCTTTTGATTTCCGTTGGTGGCACCGGAAGAGATGCCGGACAGATTCACCGTTTGCAGGCCGGCATTTTCGTTGATCGTCAGGTTGCCGATGGGGTTCAACGTCGGGGGTTGATTGGCGGTCACGGTATTCGTTGGAACAGAGTAAGACACTTCGTTCGAAAACGGACTTTGGACGCCTGAGCTGTTATATGTTGTGGCCGCAAAATAATAGGTAAACCCCCCAACCAAACCGGAAACCGTGATGTTTGTGGCATTGCCGGCAGAAAGCGTGTTTGTGTAATTGCCGCTGCCTCCACCGTAGTAAAGATTGTAACCCACCACAGTTGGATCAGTGCTTGGATTCCATGCAAGAGTTACGTTTTGGGCAAAGGCCGGCAACTGTATGAGGGCCATCCCACTTAATAGAAGTGAATTGAGAGCGGCACGCTCTACCCAGCCAAGAATATTTATACTACTCATTTTACTACGCCTGCACCTCCCTATGCATTTGCTTTGCCAACGAAATCGTTTTAAGCCCGGAATTTCCAGGGCATGAAGGTTGTGGCGCGAAAACACAGAGGTTTTCTACAAATCCCCGTTGAAATCAAAGATTCCGTCGGTTCTGACCTCGGAGACTGTGAAAACTTTAATCTTAAAGGATAATATTAACTGAAGCGGAATCGCGCTTTCCTGAAGGTCTTCAAGACAGCACTGTCTTGAAAAAGTGCATGAGATTTCTGCGAGAATCTTTTAACGAAGTATTTGAGTGGTTCATATGTGCGTGCCTGCCACGGCCGAGCGGGAGATGCAGATTCCTTGAAATTTGGTGCCGCTGTCCCTTTCTAGGTTCTGCGGACCACTGGCGCGAGCAACAGCGAGAATTTTGAAAACTGTTGAAGTGGTTGCTTGTCAGTATGACCATGCTACGTTAGTGAAACTGAGTTTGAACCGATTGCCCCCAAAATCGATTTATCACGCCGAACAATTCGCAAAAACCGCTTGTAAATAATCAAGTTCATTTTAGCATGCGACCCTCGTGAGCAACGTCAATTCCGACCAATCCGACGGCAAGGACAAACCGCGTATACGCGTTTTGATCGTTGATGATCATCCGCTGGTTCGCGAGTCGTTGAAGAAAATCATCCAAGGGGAACCGGATTTGGTCGTTTGCGGTGAAGCGGAGGATCGCGAGCAGGCCTTGGAGATTGTGAGTGCCACCGGACCCCGCCTGGCGATTGTTGATCTGACTTTGAGAAATTCTCATGGACTGGAACTCATCAAAGACCTTCAAGAACGTTTTCCAGAAGTGCAAAGCCTGGTGCTTTCCATGCACGATGAAATGATTCATGCCGAACGGGCGATCCGTGCAGGTGCTCGCGGATACATTACCAAGCACGAAGCTCCCGCGAGAATTTTGCTGGCGATTCGAAAAATTCTGAGTGGTGAAATTTACTGGAGCGAAAGGGCTGCGGCGCGGGTTGCCTCTAAGATTGCCCGAGCGGCGCCGACCGTCACAAAATTTGATTTGTTGACGGACCGGGAGATGCAGGTCTTTCAACTTATTGGTTCCGGTCAAAGCACACGTCAGATTGCTGCCACTTTACATATAGACGTGAGCACCGTGGAGACGTATCGAGCCAGAATTAAAGAGAAGTTAAACATTGAAAGCGGTCTGGAGCTTGTACGCCATGCTATAAACTGGGCAAACACGCCGAACTCTTAGCAAAATCGTAAAAAACGCACAAAATGAAGCGTGAACCCCGCGAACGCGTAGTTAATTCCGCTACAGAATAATCCACTTTTGAACTACTGACTTATCTCTTATTTCAGGTATTCTATGTATGTGATTGGTGGTTCATTTATATTGACGAGCACCGGGGGAATTTGTGTCCCTAAAGTGTACACGCCTCAGGAGACGGATGATTCAGTACTACGTCCGATGTTGGGTGTTTCAAGTGGGGAAACTGGCCAGAGGGATGCCAACCAGCGGGAAATTGATAATTCCTTGGCTTGGTATTGTGCGCGGACGAAGCCGAAGCATGAACACATTGCGGCGGCTAATTTGCGCCAGAATTTGGAATTGGAGGTGTTTCATCCACGGCTCCGTATAGAACGGGCAACACCGCGCGGTGTAATGCGTGTCGTGGAACCGCTGTTTCCTTGCTACATTTTTATTCGTTGCGTACTTGAAGAAAACTTCAGTGACATTCGGCATACCAGTGGAATCAGCAGTCTTGTGCATTTTGGGCAAAAAATTCCTACTGTCCCAGATCCGATCATTGAAGAATTGCGGGAGTGCTTTGAGGCAGACGACCCCATGACGGTTGAGGAACGAATTTCGCCAGCGGATGAAGTGATCTTTGTCGAGGGGGCGTTTGCCGGGATGCGCGGGTTTGTTTTGCGTGTCATGCCGGCAAAAAAGCGGGTGCAGGTGCTGCTCGAAGTTTTGGGTGGTCCGACTCCCGTAGAGGTGGAGCGGAGTGCGGTTGTGTTGGAGAAAAACACTTTAGCGGATTTTGTGCCGGTTCTGGCAGCCCCAAGCCAGAAAGGGAACTGGCGTGAGAGAAGGTGCGGCAAAAATTAAAATTCCGGTTTTTACCGGACGGAAAGCTGGTTTTTTGGAAAAGCGACAGGAGCCAGCAAATGCGGAGCTTTGGACATTTACCTAAAGCCTATTCATAAAACGATTTGGTGGGGACTAATGATTCTTTGAATTTCAATTCTACGAATTTTCTTACCATGTATTGTAATAAAATCTACGACCAGGGAGACTTCCCGGTCCCTCCAATTGCTGTTCCCAGATGGAAGCGCCTCTTGGATGTGAGTGTTGTCATCCTGGCAACACCGATCCTATTGCCATTGATGGCAGCAGTGGCAATATTGGTTAGAATCTTTTCTGAGGGGCCCATTTTGTTTCGACAGGAGCGCGTGGGCTATTTGGGACAGCGGTTTATGTGCTTCAAATTTCGGACGATGTTTGTGAATGCCGACACAAATGTTCATCAAGGTCATTTGGACCATTTGATGGATTCGGACGTTCCCCTGGTAAAGATGGATGCAAAAGGTGACCCGCGGATCATTCCCTTCGGCAGGCTGTTGCGTGCTACCGGACTGGATGAATTGCCACAATTGGTCAGCGTGTTGCGGGGTGAAATGAGCTTGGTTGGGCCACGGCCCTGTCTTCCCTACGAGTACAATAAATATCAGCGATGGCAGAAGGAGCGGTTCAACACCTTGCCGGGACTAACCGGATTGTGGCAGGTGGGCGGGAAAAATAAAACCACTTTCACCGAGATGATCTGCTTGGATATCCGCTACGCTCGCACCAAGACGGTGTGGCTGGATTTAAAGGTGCTTCTAAAAACTTTCCCCGCCATAGTGGTTCAGGTACTTGAATCCCCTGAGCCTGTGGAACGAAAATCATTTTCCCACCTCGACACCGCTCCGGCATCCAATCTTTCCAAAGGGGCTGTCCGTCAGTAATCGTTTCAGAATCAAACTTGCGTGCCGCTTTCCGTTAGTTGTTGGGGGGAATGTCATCCTGTATTCCGTAATAAACAAATAAACTAAAAAGAGTAATTATGACCAGGAAATTCAAGGTCGGTGTTGTGGGGTGTGGCTACTGGGGCCCAAACCTTATTCGCAATTTCAGATCACTCCCGGGCTGCCAGCTGAAAATCATGTGCGATCTAAGCCAACAGCGTCTCATGCATCTCAAAACATTGTATCCAGAAGTCCAGCGCGCAATGGATTATGAACACGTATTGAATGGTGTTGAACTTGACGCCGTGGTCATAGCAACTTCCGTAAAATCGCACTATCCAATGGCGAAGGCGAGTCTGCTGGCCGGCAAGCACACCTTCATTGAAAAGCCGATGGCCAGTTCCTCCGAGCAGTGTGAAGAACTGATCGAGATTGCGCGAAAAAAAGGATTGGTGCTGATGGTCGGGCACACCTTTCTCTATTCTCCGGCGGTCACAAAAATCCGGGAAATCGTGGCTTCCGGTGACGTTGGGGAAATCCGTTACATTTGTGCGCGCCGGCTCAACCTGGGGTTGTTCCAGAAAGACATCAATGTGGCATGGGATCTTGCACCGCACGACATCTCCATCATTTTGTCCGTCATTGGGGAGCAACCCATCACAGTGAACTGCCGCGGCAGCGCTCATATTACACAAGGCATCGAAGACGTGACGACCATGTGCCTCGGTTTCGCGAAACAACGCTCGGCCATCATCCACAGCAGCTGGCTGGATCCAAGAAAGGTCCGTGAGATGACAATCGTCGGAAGCAAGCGGATGATTGTATATGATGATGTGGCGCCACTGGAAAAAATCCGCATTTTCGACACGCGGGTTGAAAGCCTGCCACATTATGACACTTTTGCCGAATTCCAATACGCCTATCATTATGGGGACATGTATGTGCCCTACATCAAACAGGAGGAGCCGCTGAAGACCGAGTGCCAGCATTTCTTGGATTGCATAAAGCACGGCACACCCCCGCTGACCGACGGCCAACAAGGGTTGGAACTGGTCCGGATTTTGGAGGCTTCCACAAAATCGTTGGAGAAAGGCGGCGCCCCGGTCGAGCTCGCAGACGCGCGCAAGGAAGACCATCGATCGGAAGCAAACAGGATTTCTATTTCTTCTCGCGGCCCGGAGTTTCCAGTGTTGATGCCCCGGCAGGGTGCCAAAAAGCGCCCGTCTGGGAACGGGCGGAAATTGCGGATTAAATTACGCGTGAACGGGCCGTAGATTTCTCTACATGAATTCACCGCTTCAACCATCGTGTCAACGAATCGCTCCCGACGTAAAACTGGGGAAGAATGTCTGCATTCGCGATTTCACGAACCTCTATGGTTGTGAAATTGGAGACGATGTGAAAATCGGCACATTTGTTGAAATCCAAAAAGGTGCTAAAATCGGCAACCGGTGCAAGATTTCCAGTCACGCTTTCATTTGCGAAGGGGTGACTCTGGAAGACGATGTTTTCGTTGGCCATAGTGTCACCTTCATCAACGACCGCTATCCCCGCGCGACCAACGGCACCGGGCAACTGCAGACCGATGCAGATTGGGCCTGCATTCGCACCCTGATAAAACGAGGCGCCTCCATTGGCTCCGGAACCACACTGCTCTGCGGTGTTACCATTGGCGAGAATGCGATGATCGGGGCTGGCAGCGTGGTGACCAAAGACGTGCCGCCGGGCGCGGTGGTGGCTGGCAACCCCGCAAGAGTAATGCGGTCATTTCAGTCCAAAGTTTGAATGGACTTGGCCAGATAATGTCCTAATCCTTAGTTTTGAATGAGTGACAAAAGCCAAGACCCGCCCGCCGCGGCAATGTCGTTGGGTGACATTTATTTCATCCTGTTCCGACATAAGTGGATAATTCTCTTCTTCTCTTTTGCGGGAATAATGGGGGCCATTCTGCTGCTTTTTGTGGTGAAGCCGCCCCAATATCAATCCGAGGCCCTGCTTTCCATTCGTTATGTAGTGGAAGGGAAAGCCCTGAATCCTCCTGGAGATGAGCAGAATACGAGGTCGCTGAATGAGCATAGCGACAGTATTATTAATACAGAAATGGCAACTCTTCACAGCTTGGATTTGGCTGAGCTGGTGGCTCAAGTTGTGACGCCGGAAAAGATTCTAGCCAAAGTCGGAGGAGGCACAGACACCAATCGAGCCGCCTTTCTGGTGAGAAGCGGTTTGACTGTGGAACAGATTCCTGACAGCAGCGTAATCCGAATCGTCTTTCAAAATCCAGATCCTACGGTCGTTCAACCGGTCTTGGGTGAAATTATTGATGCCTATTTCACGAAGCACGTGCAGATGCATCAAGGCATGGGATTATCTGATAATTTCCTGACTAATGAGACCGCCCGGTTACGCGCCGAACTTGCCCAGACCGATGATCAACTTGGGAATCTCAAACGCGCAGCCGGTGTGATTTCCGTTGGAGATACGCAAAAGGCATATGCCGAACAGATCGCAAAAATTCACCAGGATCTCTTTAGTGCCGAAGCTGAATTGTCAGAACGTCAAGCCATGCTTGGGGAACTGACAAAATCCGCGGATGCAAAACCGGAAACAACAAATGTTGACCTGGCAACGGAGGTGCCCTCTGAACAGCTTGAGAACTATAAGAGGATTTGTGCGAGTCTCATTTTTCTCGAAGGCAAAGAGCAGAATTATCTGACTCAGCAGGGGTTCACTGTAGAAAATGTGCTGGTCAGGCAGGTTCACGAACAAATTCAGCAAAACGAAGCGCTCAAAAAGAATCTTGAAGAAAAGTATCCGAACCTTACAGCCCTGGATATTCCTTTATCAAGTTCCCCCCTCGGACAGCAAGCAGAAGCCTCGATTGATTTAAGAACTGAATCAAAGCAAATAACGGGGCTCAAGGCAAAAATCCAGGCGTTGAATTTGCAATTGAACCAAGTGTGGACGGAAGCGACCAATTTTGATGAAACGGGAGCATTCATTTCGAAATTAGAACAAAAAAGGCAGATTGAAGAGGCCGATCTTAAATATTATGCAAGCAGCCTGGAACAGTCCCGCATTGATACAGCACTTGGAGGGGACAAAGCCCCAAACATCAGCATAATTCAGTCTCCAACGCCGCCGGGCAAGGGATGGTCAAAGGCTTTCAAAAAGAAAGTGGCAATGGTGGCCGCCGGAGGAATCTTTGGCGGGCTGGCATTGGCATTTCTTATCGAGTTGTTTTTGGATCGTTCCGTAAAGCGCCCCACAGATATCGAGACAAAATTGCGATTGCCCCTTTTTATTTCAATTCCGGCCATAGCTAGGAATGGTCATCGTTATATGGTAAAAAGTAGAAACCATTTGCGCTTGAAAGATGTCGGGGGCGACGAGCGTGAAACCGCTGGAAGGGTTGCGCCCTATGAACCGGCCGGTGTGGATTTGCAGAATCGCCAGCATCCTCTCCATCGGTTTTATGAAGGTTTGAGGGACCGGTTGATTGTGTATTTTGAAACAAGAAATCTCACCCACAAACCGAAGCTCGTGGCGGTAACAAGCTGCGGTAAGGGCGCTGGCGTCAGCAGCATCGCCGCCGGATTGGCCGCCTCGCTTTCCGAAACCGGCGATGGCAACGTGCTGTTGGTCAACATCAGCGGCGAGCAGGGTGCAGCGCAGCAATTCTACAAGGGCAAACCCGGCTGCAGCTTGGACGAAGCCCTGGCAACCGACAAAAAACAAGGCGTGCTCGTCAAAGCAAACCTTTATACGACCACGGAACAAACGGACGGTGATATGCTGCCGGCCAACCTGCCCAAAAAAATCTCAACTTTGATGCCCAAGTTTAAGGCCAGCGAGTATGACTACATCATTTTTGACATGCCACCGGTCAGCCAGACCAGCGTCACAGCGCGGCTCGCCGGACTCATGGACATGGTTTTGCTGGTGATCGAGTCGGAGAAAACGAATCAAGACGTGGTCAAGCGGGTCAATCAATTGCTGGCGGAATCCAAGGCGAAAGTCAGCACCGTGCTCAATAAGACCCGCAACTACATTCCGACACGCCTGCATCAGGAATTTCTGGACAATGTCTGAGGGCACGCGCGGATTGCAACCCGAAGTTGAGTGCGGTGCAATTCGTGCTGGAGAACACACTGCTTTCAGCTGTGTGGTATTTGAGGATGATTTCTCCGGAGGTAAAAACCAGCTCTTCAAGTTCGCGTGCCTCCGAGGTTTCGGGGACAACCCGACTTCGCGGTAAGCGTGTAGCGGTCGTCGTTTTCTCTCATTATCCGAGCGACCCACGACCGCGCCGCGCAGCCGAGGTTCTCGCTCAGCTTGGCATGAACGTCGAGGTTTTGTGCCTTAAGCAGGATGCGTGTGAACCCCGGTGCGAAACCTACAATGGAGTCAGCATCCGGCGAATTTCATTGAAACGCCGCCGCGGTGGCAAGTTTTCGTATGTATTTCAATATTCAGCCTTCCTTGTTGTTTCGTTCGTTTTACTGGCGCTTCGTTCGTTGAGGCGGCGTTATGATCTTGTTCACGTACACAACATGCCGGACATTCTGGTTTTTGCCGCGCTGGTTCCCAAGGTCTGCGGCGCAAGGGTCGTTCTCGACCTGCACGACCCGATGCCGGAGTTGATGATGACGATCTACGGACTGACGCCGGAGAGCTTCGGTGTTCGCCTCTTGAAGAGGTTTGAGAAATGGAGCATCAGCTTCGCGGATGCGGTACTGACCGTCAATCAGGCGTGCAAAAAGCTTTTTACGGCCCGCGGTTGTCCGCCGGAGAAAGTTCACGTGGTGATGAACTCGCCCGACGAGGGCATTTTCAAATACCAGGACACGCCACGAATCTTGATCAAAGGCAGTCGCACGAAGCCATTTGTCATTATGTACCACGGTTCACTGGTCGAACGGCACGGTCTGGATATCGGGGTCAGCGCTTTGGGCATTGTCCAACAAACCGTTCCCCACGCTGAACTCAGGATTTACGGGCAAAGCACGCTGTTTCTTGAACAGGTTTTGAATTCGGTGCGAAGTTCCGGCCTGGAGAAGTCTGTCCGCTACTTTGGCCCCAAGACACTCGAGCAAATCGTGGAAGCCATTGATGAATGCGCTGTGGGGATCATCCCGAATCGTCGCAGCATTTTCACTGAAATCAATACGCCAACGCGCATCTTTGAATACCTGTCCCGGGGCAAACCGGTCATCGCTCCGGCAGTGCCGGGGATTCGGGATTACTTTTCCGATGGGCAACTGGTCTTTTTTGAATTGGGGGATGCGGACGATCTGGCGCGTAAGCTCGAATATGTTTACCTTCACCCCGAGGAAGTGGAAAAGACGGTGGAGTTGGGGCAGGCGGTCTATCGAGACCACAGGTGGAGCGCGGAGCGGACGAAGTTCACGAATCTGGCGGGTGAATTGCTGACCGCCCGCAACTAGCAGATGTCTTTGCGCGTTTTTTCGGAAACGACAATGCTTCCGCTTACTCAAGGATGGTCTTGTCCGTGCCTTTCCACTGATCAAAATCCTGCCAGTTATTCCGAATGATAGGAGTCGCCGTTTACTCAACTGAGCAGGATGTGGTGGCGGAGTTCTTCGAACTGTTCAAAACCCCGTGGGAATTTCATCGAAACGACGGCCGATACGATGTTTTGGTTTGCACGCGCAAGCAGATTCCGCAGAGCGCAGCGAAGCTCGTCCTGCTTTACAGCGCGGAAACAACAGAGCCGGACGCGGATGCCGGGCAGTCAGTAAAGTCACGGCGCGGCGGAACGATACTGGTCTACGAAGGCAGGCGTATTCCGATCTACGGCGATGTTGCAACATTTCCTGGCAGCCAGTTTACTCCCGTTGCGGAGGAAGGCACGGGGGAGCCGGCTGCCTTCACCAGAAGTTCGGGCAACAGTACCCTGTTGCGGATCGGATACGATTTGTTCAAGGAAGTGCGTTACGTACTCAACGCGGGACAACCGGTGGCCAACGCCGCAAGCGCCACGTTGGACTTGCACATCGTGCTGCTGCGAGATCTAATCACGAAATCAGGAATTCCCGTTGTCGAAATACCCCCCGTTCCCGAAGGGCACAGTTTCGTCATCTGCTTGACCCACGACATCGATCATCCGGTCCTCCGGAATCATTGCTGCGATCATACGATGGTTGGTTTCCTGTATCGCGCTACCATTGGAACCATTGTCAACGTCTTTCGCAGAAGGAAGTCGCTGAAGAATCTGTGCACCAATTGGACGGCGGCATTGAAGTTGCCGTTTATCTATTTGGGAATGGCAAAGGATTTCTGGCGCGGATTTGACCGCTATGTCGAACTGGAAGCCGGACTGGCTTCGACCTACTTTGTCATTCCCACAAGGAATTACCCGGGTCGCCCGTTTGCGGGCAAGGGCGTTTCCAGACGCGCTGCACGTTACAATGTAACTGACATCAGACCGCAATTACAGAAAGTCATCTCGTCAGGTTGCGAGGTTGGGTTGCATGGGATTGATACTTGGGTTGACAGCACCAAAGGTCGTGAGGAGCGCGATCGGGTAACACAAACGTTGGGCACAACCATAACCGGGGTGCGGATGCATTGGTTATTCTTTGACGAGAAATCCCCTGCGGCTTTAGAACAGGCCGGTTTCTCTTACGACTCAACTGTCGGTTACAATGAGACGGTTGGTTATCGTGCCGGCACAACGCAAGTTTACAGACCCCTTGGAGCGACGAATCTGTTCGAGTTGCCGCTCCACGTCATGGACACTGCCCTGTTCTACCCGAATTATCTGAACCTCTCCGAGGAAGATGCCAAACAGATGGTATGGAAGCTTATTGATGGCGCTGTGGAGTTTGGAGGTGTCCTGACGATTAACTGGCATGACCGCAGTATCGCACCCGAACGATTGTGGGATGGTTTCTATCTGAAGTTACTACGGGAATTAAAGAGCAGAGGAGCCTGGTTCGCGACTGCGACTCAAGCCGTGTCCTGGTTTAGAAAGCGTCGCTCGGCGGTGGTCGAGGAAGCGCTTGTAGAAAACGGAAAGGTCAGAATCAAGGCTTCGGTCAGATCGGGCCACAGTTTGCCCGGACTCAGAGTTCGAATGCACAAACCCAAAACGTGGAACGGCGCGGAGGGAACGCCGGCTCAATCGTCACCAGCTTTCGTGGACATGGCCTTCAAAGAACAAATTGATACTGAAATACAGTATTGACCTGCTGCGCCCGAGGAATTTGATCCGGCGTATAAGACCTCTCAGATCATGAACAACGATACGATGGTGTTGGCACAATTCGGTTGTGGCTATTGGGGGCCCAACCTGCTTCGGAACTTCTCCGCCCTTTCCAATTGTCGGGTGAAATACGTAGTGGACGCGAGTCCCGAACGCCGCGCTTATGTCGAGGCCAATTTCCCCCGCACCCAGGCTACCGAATCAAGCGACGCGGTTCTGGGCGATCCGGAAGTGAAGGGATTGATCATCGCAACACCAGCTGGAACCCACTTTGAGTTTGCCAAGAAGGCACTCCTGGCGGGCAAGCATGTATTCGTTGAAAAGCCCCTGGCCACCAAAGTGGCGGAAGTGGACGAGTTGGCTCGATACGCTGGCGAGCGAAAACTGGTCGTCATGGCCGGGCATACGTTCATTTACAATGCTGCGGTTCGTTACGTAAAAAAGTTGATGGACGCCGGGGAGCTGGGTGAAATCCGCTACATCTACAGCCAACGGCTGAACCTGGGCCGCATTCGGTCGGATATTGACGCATTGTGGAATTTTGCCCCCCACGACATCAGCATTATCCAATATTGGCTGGGAAATCCCGAACCGTTGTCCGTTTCTCGGCAGGGAATGGATTACATGCAGGCGCAGATTGATGACGTTGTCTTTCTCAGCCTCGTTTATCCCGGCAAGATCATGGCCAACATTCATGTAAGTTGGCTGGATCCGCAGAAGGTTCGCAAAATGATCGTTGTCGGCTCACGCAAGATGGTGGTGTATGATGACGTGGCGGACGACAAAATCGCCATTTACGACAAGGGCATTGATCACAGGGCCATTCTGGGCGAGAACATGGATTTCGACAATCCCCGCCGCCTGCAGTTTGATTATCGGAGCGGTGACATCCTTCTGCCGCAGATCAAATTCAGCGAGCCGCTCCGGGCGGAAGCCGAACATTATGTCGATTGTATCCGCAACCAGCGTGTTCCGTTGACGGGGATTGATCATGCGCGCAAGGTGGTTTCAATTCTCGAACGATCCAAGCCGTTCCGCGGTTGAGCCAACGCTTCAGGATTTATGGGTGAGCCGAAAATTCGAAATGTCGGGGTGGTGGACGTTACGTTTGGCGAAAACGTTACCATCGTTGAGCCGGTCAATCTTTATGGCTGTGTAATCGGAGACGACAGTTCAATCGGTCCCTTCGTCGAAATCCAGCGCGGGGCCGTCATCGGAAAACGTTGTCGGATCCAATCGCACGCCTTCATTTGTGACATGGTGACGATCGGGGATGACAGTTTTGTTTCACATGGGGTGATGTTCATAAACGATCCTTTTGCCATTGGAGGTCCTGGAATGCGAAACCGGGAGGTCTGGCGGCCTACCAGAATTGGCTGTCGTGTAAGCATAGGGACGAATGCAACCATCCTGCCTGTGTCCATCTGCGATGGAGTCGTCATTGGCGCAGGGTCGGTCGTAACCCGGGACATTTCTGAGGCTGGCATTTATGCGGGCAACCCTGCGCGCTTCTTACGACGCCTGGCAGAACCTCCTAAACATTTTCAGCCGGCTGGTCCGGCAACGGAAATGCAGCCCTGAGCTGACAAGCGCTGAAAAGTATTTATTTCTATGTCCTCCACTCAAATGATGAATCCCGCCGCGGCACGCGCCATGAAAGTTCCCTTCGTTGACCTCCACGCTCAATACCAGGGCATCAAATCGGAAATTGATGCTGCCGTTGCCGGGGTTATCGCCGAATCTGCCTTCGTCCGCGGACCGCATGTCGAACATTTCGAGCGAGCCTGGGCAAAGACCATGGGCATGCGGCATTGTATTTCCTGCGCCAATGGTACCGACGCGCTCTATATAACCATGCGCGGACTGCAGTTGAAACCGGGGGACGAGGTAATCACAACCGCACACTCCTGGATTTCCACCTCTGAAACCATCACCCAAGCCGGGGGGCGGGTTGTGTTTTGTGATACCGATTATGACACATTCACAATAAATCCTGCTTTCATTGAGGCCAAAATCACCTCGCGCACCGTGGGAATCATTCCGGTCCATCTTTATGGTCAATCTGCGGACATGGATGCCATCATGGCGATTGCCAAAAAACACAAGCTTTGGGTGATCGAAGATTGCGCTCAAGCCCACTTGGCGCGTTTCAAGGGCCGGCTCACAGGCACATTTGGAAACGCGGCAACGTTCTCTTTTTATCCGGGAAAGAACCTCGGCGCCTACGGCGACGCCGGGTGCATTGTGACGAATGACGACTCACTGGCGGATTGGACGGCTGCTTTCGCCCGTCACGGTGGCAAAGGCGATCACATTATGGAAGGCGTTAACAGCCGGTTGGATGGACTTCAGGCGGCAATCCTGAATGTCAAGCTACCGCATCTGGCTGCTTGGACCGAGGCTCGACGGAAAGTCGCTTCCCATTACGACGAACTTTTGAGCGGGATTGGAGATATCGAGACACCTAAAATCGGTCGCGACCGCGATCACGTTTATCACCTCTACGTCATTCGAACCGCAAAGCGTGACGCCTTGAAAAAGCATCTGGCAGACGCAGGCATCGCCACCGTGTTGAATTATCCCAAGGCACTGCCGTTCTACCCTGCTTACGACTACCTGGGGCACAAGCCGGCAGATTTCCCGGTGGCTTACGCCAACCAATCCCGCATTTTATCGCTGCCGATTTTTCCGGAAATGACCGATGAAATGCTTGCTTACGTGGTTGAACAGGTCCGTGGTTTTTTCGATCAACCAAAAGCATGACGAACGTTGATTACATTGTGATCAGTCCTGTTCGAAACGAGCAGGATTATATTCATACCACCATCCAGTCGCTGGGGTCTCAGACGAACCGGCCGGCGCTGTGGATCATCGTGGATGATGGTTCAACCGATAAAACCGGCGAGATCATCGATCAAGCGGCCAGCCAGCACAGTTGGATACGGGTCTTGCACCGGCAGGACCGGGGTTTTCGCCGCGCGGGCAGCGGGGTAATGGAGGCTTTCCACGACGGATTTAAATTGATTGAGGGACGTTCATGGCAATACCTCGTCAAACTTGATGGTGATGTCACGCTTGAACCTGATTACTTCGAGCGCTGCTTCGCACGTTTCGCCGCGCATCCGCAGCTGGGCATCGCAGGTGGATTGGTCTGCAACCTTGTCAACGGGACTCTTTGTGCGGAATCCAGTGGGGATCCTCCCTTTCATGTGAGGGGGGCGACGAAGATATACAAGTATGAATGTTGGCAGGCGATTGGCGGACTGATGCCGGTGACAGGCTGGGACACGCTGGATGAATTGAAGGCCAACATGCTCGGTTGGGTCACTCAGACTTTTCCTGACATCAAGTTGGTCCATCACCGTCCGGCAGGAGGTGCTTATGGAACCTGGTCCAATTGGATGAAAAATGGTTATGCGAACTACGTGGCAGGCTACCATCCGCTCTTCATGCTGGTGAAATGCGCGAAACGATTTTTTCAAAAACCATACCTGATCGGAGCACTGGGTCTTTGGGTGGGATTTCTAAATGGCTATCTTAAACGCGCTCCGCAGGTTGGTGATCCATCCCTGATACGCTACTTCCGCCGGCAACAGATGCAGCGTTTGCTCGGACGCCGCAGCCTCTGGAGTCAGGGCGTTACTGGAGGTCACTGAACATGTGCGGCATTTGCGGCAAGTTGGCTTTTGATTCCGGGCAAAAAGTCGCCACCGAACTGGTGGATCGAATGATGAAAGTCATTTCACATCGTGGTCCGGACGGGCAGGGGAAATATTTATCCGGCCCGGTGGGGCTTGGTCATGCCCGCTTGGCGATCATTGACCTGAGCACGGGTGACCAGCCGATGACCAATGAAGATGGGACAATCTGGCTGGTCTACAACGGCGAAATTTACAATTTTCAGGAGTTAAGGGACGGTCTGATTAAAAAAGGCCACATCTTCTGTTCCAAGTGCGATACGGAGGTCATCATTCATCTTTACGAGGAATATGGGGTTGAATGTGCTAGCCATTTGAGAGGGATGTTTGCGTTCGCCGTGTGGGATTCACGCCAGCAGGCGCTTTATCTGGCCAGAGACAGGGTGGGAATAAAGCCCTTATATTACGCGAACCTGGGAAGTGCGTTTGTCTTCGGCTCGGAAATCAAGTCCATCCTTTGCGATCCGGAAGTCAAACGTGAAGTAAACCATGAAGCCATCCATAAATTTCTGACCTTTCTGTATCTTCCCGGCTCGGACACGCTATTCAAGGGAATCCACAAATTGGATCCCGGTCATTATCTTTTCATCAAGGATGGGAAGGTCCAATGCGAACAATATTGGGACCTCCGTTTTGGCCCCACAGCAAACGGGAAGAGTCTGGCTGAAACGGCGGACGAACTGTACCAATTCCTCCGGAAAACGGTCAAAGAGCACATGATCAGCGACGTGCCGGTCGGGGTGCTCTTGAGCGGCGGCGTTGATTCCACGGCCATTCTTAGTTGTGCGGTTCATGAAACGAGCAAAAAGATAGCGACATTCACAATTGGTTTTGGCGGCGAAGAATTTGCCGACGAGCGGCCTTTCGCGCGGATGGCGGCTGAGCGCTTTGGCACCGATCACCATGAAATTACCATTTCACCGCAGGAGTTTTCCGATTTTCTTCCATCGTATGTATGGCACATGGAGGAACCGGTTTGCGAAGCGCCAGCCATCGCTCTTTATTATGTTTCAAAGCTCGCCAGCCAGCACGTCAAGGTGGTCCTTTCCGGTGAAGGCGGCGACGAAGCCTTCGGCGGTTATCAAAATTACAGGAATTTCATGCTGTTCGAACGGTTGAAAGCGACCGCCGGACCATTCAACGGCCTCCTGTCTTCCGCCGCTGGCGCAATTGGGCGCATGAACGGTTCTGCCAGGTTCAAGAAATACGCCCCCCTTTTCAAAGTACCGTTGTCCTCTTATTATTATAGCCGCGTCGGCACGCCGTTCAGCTTCTTTAATACCCACCGCGCCGGGTTTTGCACCGGAGATTTTCTGAGTGCCGCCGATGGCAAAGCTGATGTTCAAATCATTGACGAACTGTTCAGCCGGGTTGACCGGCAGCCGCTTCTCAACCAGATGCTGTATGTGGACACAAAAACCTGGCTGCCTGATGATTTGCTTGTCAAAGCGGACAAGATGACGATGGCCAACTCGCTCGAGTTGCGGGTGCCGCTGCTGGATCATTTGGTTCTGGAATTTGCCGCCAGGCTGCCAACCCGGTTCAAAGTCAAGGGCATGGCTACCAAAAGAATTCTCAAGGAAGCGTTCAGGGACAAGATACCACCGGAAATCATCAAGCGGCGAAAGACCGGTTTACCCGTGCCTTTGAAGAAATGGATGCGCAATGATCTCAAAGATTACATTCGCGAGGTTCTTCTCGGCGAAAAGTCAATCCATCGGGGCTATTTTCGTAAAAGCGCCATTGAGGATTTGATCCAGAACAATTCTGTGCATGGGTCCTTGATGAAAGAAGTTTTTTCGCTTTTGACTTTGGAAATGTGGCATACCGAATTTGTTGATTCGCAAGGAGTTCGAACGAACTGATTGGCCAATGGAAGACGCTGTCAATAATCCGAGCAATATCAATCCGGTGGCTCTGCTGTTTCTGCTGGCGATGGGATACTTCATCCTGTCGGGCAGGAGGCAGGCTGCGGTCAGAGCGCTTTTGGCCATAGCGGCCTTTTTGCCGCTTGGGCAGCAGGTGGTGATCATGGGGCTGCATTTTACTTTCCTGCGGATTCTGATTTTGGTAGGGCTTTGCCGCGTTCTCTCCCGCGGGGAGGCCAGGGAATTCCGGTGGCAAGGCGTGGACAAATTGTTCCTGTGGTGGGTTCTGGTGGGATTGGTTTTTGGAGTAATGCGGTCGCCCAAAGCGGAACTGTTTGGCGCGGCATACAACAGCATCGGGGTTTATTTCCTCATCCGTTGCTTAACGAAGGAACCGGAAGAAGTGATCGGGCACCTTCGGTTTTTGGCGTTTGCGGCAATCGTGATTGCCATTGCGATGGCTTGGGAACTGTCCACACACAGAAATCCATTTTATGTTTTTGGTGGTGTCCCGAAGTTTGTGGTGGAACGCGATGGCCGTTTTCGCTGCCAGGGACCTTTCAGAGTCTGCATCCTCGCTGGCACTTTCGCCGCGACGTTATTCCCGCTTTTGCTGGGACTTTGGCGCAAAGGCGGGCGTGACAAAAAGCTGGCGTTGCTGGGAATGACGGGCTGCGCTTTCAGCACCGGCGCCGCCGCCTCCAGTGGTGCGTTGATTACCATTGTGATGGCGATAATCGGTTCCGCCCTTTGGCCGCTGCGGTTGCACATGCGATGGATCCGGCGCGGGATAGTCGTGGCGATTCTTGGGTTGATGCTGGTGATGAATGCGCCGGTTTGGTTTCTGATTGCCCGGATGGGCGATTTGTTGGGAGGCACTGGTTGGTATCGCGCCAACCTGATTCAACAGGCCATTTATCACTTCAATGAATGGTGGTTGATTGGCACTTCTTACACCGCGAACTGGCCATGTGGTGAGCCGCTGCCGGTTGATCCGAACAATATAGACATCACCAATGAATATATTGCTGAAGGCGTTGAGGGAGGAATCTTAAGGCTCGGTCTTTTTCTGGCAATCATCGTGATCTGCTTCAAAAAAGTCGGGACAGCCATCCGGGTTGAGCGAACGGATCCCGGCACAGTGAAGTTGTGGTGGGCCTTAGGCGTCTGCCTCTCCGCACATTGCGCCGCTTTCATTTCGATTTCCTATTTTGATCAAATTCAAGTGTTCTGGTTTTGGTTATGGGCCGTGATTGCCGTTTTGCCTTTGAAACCCGTGCCGGTGGCAGTGGTGGATGAAAACCCTATGCCGGAGCAAGATTTCCAAACTGCGCAAGTTATGGCTGCCAAATCCAAAACTTCGATTGGTGGACCGGAAGAGGAACTGCGTCCGGCATAATTTCGTATGGCAGCAAACAACGACATGCCGCCCAAAATCAGGGTTTTGTACAGCTTCCCCCACAAGCTGGGCGCCGACAGGATTTGCTATACTGCATGGCAACAGGTAAACGGCCTCGCTGCTGCGGGGGCGGATGTCTTGGTTTTTCCCGGCGTTTTGCACAAGCCCGTTGCGCCGGGGGTCAAAGTCCGGCCGACTCTCGCGTGGGGCAAACTCAGGATCTCCTACAAACTGTTCGGCTCTCTCCGGGCTTGTGGCCTGCATGACTATATCGTGGCGCGCCGGCTCGAAAAACTGGCCGGACAGATAGACATCATCCACACTTGGCCTGGAGGTGCGCTGCGGACGCTCAAAACGGCAACTAAATTGGGAATCCCCACTGTCTTGGAGAGGCCCAACGCCCATACGCGGTTTGCCTATGAAGTGGTCCAACAGGAATGCGATAAACTGGGTGTGACTTTGCCCCGCAACCATGAGCATGCATACAAAGCAAACCTGTTGGCCATAGAGGAAGCCGAGTACCGAGAGGCTTACCGGCTTCTCTGTCCCTCGGATTTTGTGGTGAAGACCTTCCTTGAAAAGGGGTTCAAGCGCGATGTGCTGGCAAGGCACATATACGGGTTCGACGAAAATATTTATTACCCTGATACCGCATCACGCGGCCAAAAGCGCGGGTTGACCATGTTGTTTGTTGGTGTATGCGCAGTAAGAAAAGGGATCCATTATGCCCTTGAAGCGTGGCTGCGATCTTCAGCCAGCCAGCGTGGCACCTTTCTCATCGCCGGAGACTTTTTGCCCGCGTATGCCAAAAAGCTTGCACCCATGCTTGCGCATCCCAGCGTCAAAATGCTGGGACACCGCCGTGACGTGCCGGAGTTGATGCGAAAGAGTGATATCCTGGTGCTCCCCAGCATCGAGGAAGGATTCGGTCTGGTTTGCACGGAGGCCATGGGCAGTGGTTGTGTTCCGTTGGTTTCGGAGGCATGCACCGACTTGTGCCGGCATAATGAAAATGCGCTGGTTCACGCGGTCGGCGACGTGGGTGCTTTGACTAAGCACATCACGATGCTGGACCAGGATCGTTCGCTCCTCGAAAAACTGCGGCTTGCAGGGTTGGCTTTGGCGCCCGAGGTCACTTGGAGTGCTGCTGGTGTGCGTTTGCTGGAAGCGTACCGGGAGGTGGTTTTGGACAACAAGCATCGCCGCGCATCTGTAGAATCAGTCTGCGCATAGTACCAGAGAATGCAGATCAGCGTCGTCATACCGGCTCATAATGCAGCTGCGACTATCAGTGCCACCATCGAATCTGTGCTCGCGCAAACGGTTGTCCCTTGTGAAATTTTGGTTCTGGACGATGGGAGCACAGACGACACACTTGATCATCTGCAAGCCTATGAGCCTAGAATTACCGTGTTTCGGCAATCCAACAATGGTGTTGCGCACGCACGTAATTTTCTCTGTAAGCAGTCGAGAGGAGATCTTATTGCTTTTCTTGATGCTGATGATATTTGGCACCCGACATATTTGGATACTCAGCTTAAAGTAATTGAAAAACATCCTGGGGCCGTTGCGTATTTTACTGAACACGAGAATTTGATCGGCTATGAAAACCATGTATGGGTGGCACAGTCGGCAGGCTATCCAACTGTTTCTGAAGTGATTAACCCTTCCGAGTTCATAAAGCGATATAGCAGGACCCCTTTGAGCTTTCAGATGAGTTGTTGCTGTGTCCCGCAAAAGGTGTTAAAGCAAATCGGCGAGCGACCGTTTCCTGTTTGTGTTAGCGGAGCAGATGACACGTATTTGCACAACATACTCCCCCTTTTTGGCTCCGTAGTTTACACGCCAGTCGCGCTGGTTGCTTATAGGATTACCGGTTCCTCTATTTCTGCCAACCGATTAAGGATGTCGTTGTTGGTAGTAGATGCATTCAAAATGCTTGAGGAACTTTATGCAAAAGCTGACGACTTGGTATTATACGATGTATTCAAATCGGTTTTTGCTTCCAGACGACGCAACTGCGGTAAGTTTTTAATGGGGGCTGGCAAAGTTGCTGATGCACGGCGGCATTTTTGGGAATCTGTGAAGACTTCAGCAAATCTCAAATCAATAGCGAAGTCGTTGGTGTTGTTATTGCTGACTTGCATACCGAGGTTCTCACAACCGGCGTGGCCGTCAAGTCAACGGCGAATTGCATGACCGACATTGAAGGTGATCGAAATTATATTTGTCCGGGCGACTCGAGAGCGATTCATCGATGGCCCCATGTGAGACGAAGTGATTATCCGAATCTGCAACGACTTCATGATTTAGGACGACAATCACAAATGGACATGGCTTCCATTGACCTGATGATTCATGAACTTTCCGGCAAGGTAGGGTAACACCCCATAGCGCCTGCGGGTTTTCCAGCCCATTGTCATCCCATGAAAAACACAAACCTTTTCCCAGTTGCCGGGTCAGCCGGGTGCGCAAGCACTCTCCTCAACCATGTTCTCACGTCAAAACCGGATGAATGTCGGGCCGTCAAAGGGCGAGATAGTCAGGAAGGCATGCTTCACCTGCTTGGATCAAGGCCGTCCGCAAGGACAGGACATGCAGCATTGGTTTGGGGCCAAAGTACATGCTGTGAAACCTCGTACTTTGCCTAATTCACCAAGCTTTTCGCGGTTGGCACGACTGTAGCTTTTAAGGCGCAGCCAGCTTGCAACACGCTAGCAAGCTGATGCGAACAGTGCCGGAAAAGTATGAAATTCGTATCAATTAGTAGGGAAAAGGGGCACGCAGCACTTCACCAAGCCGCGAGATTGCACTACAGATCAGTGTTCCAATTGGTAGCAACGCTGGTTGAGTATGAGACAGGCACGTTAGCCGGGTGGTGCATAACGGTTCTCACTCTTGTTGTGCTGGCCGTTCCCGCCCGTGCCGCCACTTGGTATGTGGACAATACTGCTACTGGGGCGAACAACGGCACCTCTTGGACGAATGCATGGATTAACCCTGCCTCTATTTCAGGAATTAATGCGGGGGACACAATTTATATTTCGGGGGGAGCCTTTGGCTCTAGTCAGACCTACACACTTTCAAGCCCGTGGGCACCACCGGGCGGAAATTCAGGAAATTTAGTTTATTATAAGGTCGGAACCGATTCGCTTCACAATGGAATGGTCATTTTCAATTGCAATAAAGGTTGGAATTATTTTCAACCAGCGAATTACTCGGATATAAGTGGAAACGTATCAAACCAAATAAGTATGTCCTTCAGTAATGTTTATGTATGTGATGGAGTGAATCTTTCTACTCTGTGTAGTGCGGGTAGTTTGACTCAAGTGAAATTTCGGTATCTGGATTTTGGCGGTGGATTTGTTATAAATCCGGCTGTACATGTAGAATTTGACCACTGTAAGTGGGAACCAATCAATGGCGATAATCGACAACTCTTCATAGAAAACCTAAATACTAATGACCCAACACAAAATATTATTCATGATTGCATTTTTCAACCGGTTTATGGCCCTTCTGGACAAGGCGGCGACGATGGAATTGCCCCCTATAGTTGCACAATATCGAACTGTTACTTTTTCCCCCAACCTGTAGCAAATTATCTTTATGGGACTTCACAGCACCCGGATATGATTCAGACTTCTGCGGGTCAGGTTTTAGTCTGCAACAATTGGTTTCAGGGAATGAGGAACTACGGCTTTTATGGTGAGTGGGCTTACAGCGGGAGCAACATGCATGTGGTGAATAATGTGTTTATCGCCGGTAGCGACCAAGCTATTTCGATCGGTGGTGGCGCTATTACTGCCAGCGACATTTTGGTTGCTAACAATCTGGTTATTGATTGTAGTTTGGGTATCTATGTATGGGGAGGAGCCGTTAACTATGGCTCAACCATATCCAACGTGAGATGTTACAACAATATGACTATTAATAGCGGTGCTAATCAGATAAATAATTCGGGTACTGTTACCGGGACAATCACAGAAGCCGATGATATTCAAAGTTTTCCAACGAGCGGTTTCGTTTCCTATACCAAAGGCGCGGGTACGAACAACAATTTTCACCTGAACTCAACCGCAACAACGGCAATCGGACAAGGTGCGAATCAATACGCGTATTTTACCTTCGACCGGGACGGCAATCCTCGTCAGGCAACGGGGAACTGGGACATTGGGCCGTATGTGTATGGAAGCATCAGCACTAATCCTGTGCTTTCAGTCCAACCGTCGGCCAGCATGAACTTCGGTTCGGTTTTAACAAACACAACCAGTTATCTCACGAATGCCGTGCAAAATTCGGGTGGTGGCACTCTCACAGGGACAGCGACACTTTCGTCGTCGGGTTCGTCGCTGTTTAGTATTGTATCGGGTGGAACTTACAGTCTTGGGGCCAACCAAAGCACAAACATGACAGTTCTTTTTTCACCAATTGCGGTTGGATCATTCACCAATACTATCACCTTTACAGTTATTGGCGGCAACGGGACGACCGGAACGTTATCTGGGACGGGGGTCGCCACTTATCCTGCCCCACAGATATCCGCGATCAGTCAGTCGGGTTCAGACGTGGATACGAATACGCCAGGATTACAGGTTTTTGCGGGCTACAATGAGTCTTATTCCGGTTCCGCAACGGATCCTTCAGGGTTGCCTTTAAGTTGGCAGTGGATTTATACAAATGCAACTACTGGCGTTTCTGGAAGCGTGCTTGGGAGCGGCACGGGTGCTGTGACCACTATTTCTTACACATATCCCGCCAGTGCTGCTGGCAGCACCTATGTTTGGAAACTGCGTGTCAGCAATGGCTACTCAACCTCGGAATCGGATCTCACGGTTGGAGTCGAGGCGCCGCCGGTCGTTGCAGGCAGCCTGACTTTTCAACCATCTGCCGCTAACATATCTGGCCCGTTTGTGCTCAGTAGCGGTTATGTTTCCCAGTCAGTTACAACGGGTACCAACGGCGGGCAATTGATCTATTTTTTCCGAACTGCCAATTCAAACATCTTCGCCGTCGAAGCGCTGGTGAATGCACCCAATACTGCAGCAAACTCGTTTTACGTCAACATTGACGCTCCACCAACAGATCCAACGAACATATGGGATCTTATTGTGACAACAGGGTGGACCAATGAAATCGTTACTTGGCGTGGAAATGGAACCAATGACCAGATGAGTATTTATCCTCAGCAGAATTTTTCGCTTAACGCAGGTTTGCATCAACTGATCATAGAAGGCAGGGAAGCCGGTACGGAACTGGGACCAGTTACGATTGTGCAACTGCCGCAACGTATTTTAATTCAATAGAGTAAGACTATCTCAAATTAAGCTGGAGCCTGCATAGTGTCCAGTAAAAGCGGCCTTCGTCTTTGAGACTGATGACGTCAATTCTGCAAGACCCGCATGTTGTTTCAAGACTCAAACAAGGGTTTCATTTTGGTAAAACGGGCTGCTCTGTGAGTGTTTACGATGTGCAGCATTTGGTGCGTTGCCCCATTGAAAATGAGGCTGATTCTGCCGGTTTCCGGTTACTGGGGTTTGATTTCAACAAGGTTGATGTTCAGAGTGCTTCTTGAGGGGATGGACTGCTCCTGCCCTGTTATAACTCGTGAGATGAGTATAAATGGTCCAAAAGCAAATGCCGGCAATCTTCGGCTCTTAGTTGTTATTACGAGCTACGGAGTAAACCACCTCAATTATCTCAAGCAGATCATTGAAACCTACAAACGCATGGCGATGGATGTCCATGTGGTGGTGCTCTCCGAGGCCCCAAAAGACCTTGGGCCCGGCGTTGAGGTCAGGGTTGGTCTGCCCGCAAAAAACCCATGGTCGCTTCCGTTCGGTCATAAAAGAATCTTTGCCGAAAATGTGGAGCGATACGACCTGTTTGTGTACTCGGAAGATGACATAGCGGCGACGGAAGACAATATTTCAGCCTTTCTACGTTTGACATCCTCCCTCGAACAAAATGAAATCGCCGGCTTTCAACTTTATGAAGCGGATTCGGCGGGAAAAGTATCATTGCCGGGGGTTCATGGGCCGTTCCACTGGAAACTGGACTCAGTCAGGCAAAGGGGAAATCATCTGGTGGCTGAGTTCACAAACGAACATTCAGCGTTTTACATGGTCACACAGGCCCAGTTAAAACGGGCCATCGCGTCAGGCGGTTTCGTTCGCGACCCTTACAAAGGGCGGTTTGACATGCTATGTACGGCTGGGACGGATATTTACACCAACTGCGGGCTTACCAAGGTTATGTGCCTTTCGGCAATCGAGGATTTCCTGCTGCACCATTTGCCGAATCGGTACGCCGGGAGGGTTGGCCTTTCACTGGACATGTTTAAAATACAGATGCAAACGTTGATCAATGTCTGGAACGGCAGTCATCCGGCAAGTACTTTATGCGAGGTCGAGACGAAATTCAGCCACCGGCGGTGGTCCAAAATTTACTACGAGGGGCCTAACAAGGAATTGCTGGACATGGTTCCCTCCGGATCAAAGACGATTCTTTCCGTAGGTTGTGGGTGGGGTGCCGTCGAAGAGAAACTCAAGGAAAGAGGAGCCAGCATCACAGCCCTGCCTTTGGACTCCGTCATTGGCGCAATGGCCGCCTGCGTCGGGGTTGACATGGTTTACCAAAATCTGCAGGAAGGATTGAACACGCTCAAGGGAAGGGAATTTGATTGCGTCCTCGTTACCGACTTACTTCATTTGCAGCTCAATCCGTGGGAGGTTCTCGGAAGATGCGCGCAACTGGTTACGCCAGGCGGTGCGCTTGTGATTCAAAGTCCCAATTTTAATTACCTTCCAATCTTGTTTCGCCGGGCTCTCGGTCTGGGAGAGATGCGAAAACTCAAAAGCTTTTCTGAAGGCGGTGTGAGCGCCTTTGGCATTTCTGCCGTGGTGCAACAACTAAATACTTTTGGATTTCAAGTCTCAGGGGAACGGTGGTTCAATCGTCCTCATTTTAACAACGCACCGCCGCCAAATCATTTTGGAATCCGGAAATTCCTGGGACGTCTCATGGCAGAAGACTGGATAATTCAAGCGAGGAAATGCGGACGCGGCATTCAACCGGAACGCCAGCACGAAATGGTTGGCAGAGTACCGCTGGAAGTTTGAGTAACTGGAACGATATAACCGCATGGTTGAAGGAAATTGAAAAACAAGTGGATGCAAATCCGGCGTCAAAGCAAACGAAATCTGAAACTGGCCATAAGCCTGTTGGTTTATCTCGCGGATTGTCTGCGGATGTGCCTGCAGCGGGTGAGTGGAAGAAAGTGCGATTCCAGTTTTGTCGTTCTTTATTACCACTCCGTTCCCCCGCAACACCGGGCACTGTTTGCCAGCCAAATGGACACTCTCCTTCGCCGCGCAATCCCCATTGGTGCCGAAGTAGAACCTGGAATGTCCGATGGTCGAAGATATGTGGCGGTGACATTTGATGATGCCTTTGAGAGCCTGGTGGACAATGCCCTGCCCGAACTCAATAGCAGAAACATCCCTTGCACACTATTTGCGGTAAGCGAGACGCTCGGCAAAGCTGCCAATTGGGAGGACATCGGCGAGACTCACGGCAATGAAAAAATCATGACCCTTGACCAGGTTCGTAAAATGTCATCAGCCTTGGTCAGCTTTGGTGCACACACATTGACTCATCCCGTTCTGACAACCTTGGATGAGCAGACAGCCAAGAAGGAAATCTTCGAATCCCGTTTAAGACTCCAGGAACTTCTGGGCCGGCCGATTCCGCTTTTCAGTTTTCCGTATGGAGCCTTTAACGACCGCTTGATCTGCCTTTGCCGTGAAGCGGGTTATGAACGCGTCTTTACAACCATACCCACTCCGGTGCGGGGCCATGAGTTTGTCGTCGGTCGCACTCCAGTAGGGCCAACCGATTCCCCAATGGAATTCCGCCTCAAATTGTTCGGTGCCTACCGATGGGTCGGCTTTGCGTCTTCGCTAAAAGCAAGGGCAAAGAACCTTGTCGATGGAGTGAAAGTTCCCGGGCGGCAGGCAGTTGTAGTGAGGATGATCGATGAGAAGCGCCAGTCTTGAGGCCGAAACCCCACAAATCGCGAAAACCATGACGCGCGTACAACAAAGATCCAATAACGTTCCGGACGGTTCACACTATCGAAGCGAGATCAACAGCGTCGTAGAGTCAGAGTGGACCGGACTTGTGGACCGTTTTCAGGATGCGAACATTTACCAGACTTGGAGCTATGGGGCCGTCCGATGGGGCGAAAAGCACCTCAGCCACCTGGTTCTATATCGTGATACTGAAGTAGTGGCCATCGCGCAGCTTCGGATCATCCGTTTCCCACTTTTCAGAAGTGGGGTGGCTTATCTGCGATGGGGGCCCTTGTGCCACCTGCGCGGCAGGGAGTTTGAGCCGGAGATTCTCCACCGGATGGCCGTGGCGCTGCATGAAGAATATGTCCGAAAGCGAGGTCTGTTTTTGCGCGTTTTGCCCAACGCATTTGTCGGTTCACAACGCGCTGAACTTTTCCAGACCACATTTTCTCAACGGGCCGCGGCGCCATGGGAAACCGGCGGTACAGAGAGGACATTTCTGTTGGATTTGACGCCGTCACTCGAAGAATTGCGCAAGAATCTCGATCAAAAGTGGCGGAACAAACTCAACGGAGCTGAAAGGAATGGTCTCGAGATAATCGAAGGTGATGGAATGGATCAATACAACACGTTTCTAAACATTTACAAACAAATGTGGCAGCGTAAAAGATTCGAAACAACGGTGGACGTTGAGGAGTTCGCCCGCATTCAGAAAACCTTGCCAAAAACTCAGCGCATTAAGATTCTGATCGGCAAGCAAAATAACGTACCAGTCGCTTGTATTGTCTGTTCCGCCATGGGCAACCTTGGGATTTATTTGCTCGGGGCAACCAGTGATGATGGACTGAAGGCAAAAGGCGCTTATCTCCTGCAGTGGACGATGATAAAATGGCTCAAGGAAAACGGATTTCATTATTACGACCTTGGTGGAATTGATCCAGACGGTAACCCGGGGGTTTACCACTTCAAGCGCGGCCTCTCGGGTCAGGATGTGTCCCGCATCGGTCAACTCAACTTGTGCGAGAACTTTGTCAGCTCGTTGCTGATGCATGCAGGAGACTTTGTTCGCCGGCGGCGCCAAGGATCCCTGGCCGTCCGGCCGGCACAGGATTTGTCCGGAGCTTACGGCGCGAAGCCCACCGGAATTCCCCAATGATCTGCAAAAACTCAGACAACATGAAGGTGGATATCTCCGTAATAATTCTTTCCTGGAACGACTGGAAGCATTTGGAGGAATGTCTCAAAAGTCTTTCGAACCGTGCCCAATCGCGGACTATTGAAATCATCGTAGTGGACAATGCCTCGACGGATGGCTCACCTGAAAATGTTGAAGCCCTGTTTCCGAACGTGAGATTGATCAAAAACAAAGAAAATCTCGGGTTTGCCCGGGGCAACAACATGGGAGTAAAGGCCGGCCAGGGAAAGTATGTCTGCCTCCTCAATTCCGACATCAAAGTCGGCAATGGCTGCATCGATGTGTTGGCAAATTATCTGGATCAATACCCCGACATAGGAATAATCGGCCCCCGGATTCTCAACGACGACATGACGCATCAGAGTTCATGCCGCGCTTTTCCCAACCTCTGGAATAATTTTTGTTCGGCGACAGGGATGGCGGGCACTTTCAGGAGGTCAAAGCTTTTCAGTGGCGAACATATGTTCTATTTCAAGGGTGACCGTATTCTGGATGTGGACGTTCTGGTAGGTTGTTTTTGGATGGCCAGACGCGAGGCTATCAATGAATTCGGGCTGCTCGACGAAGGTTTCTTCATGTATGCCGAAGATGTGGATTGGTGCAAGCGATGTCGGAACGCTGGCTGGCGTGTGGTGTTCTTTTCTCAAGCGCAAGCAATCCATTACCGGGGAGGAAGCAGCACAAAGCAGGACCCTGTCTGGGTGGCCGTAACCCAGCAACGTTCTATCCTGCGCTATTGGCGAAAGCACCATGGCGCTGTCGGGTGTTTTAGTATGGCCTGTTTAATTTGCGTCCATAAAATTATCCGCCTTGCGGCGGCCTCGATCGGTCGTCTCGTCCAGCCCTCGAGACGCAAGGAAAACGGCATTCGAATTCGGGTCTTCAGAGCCTGTTTGCGTTCTCTATTCTCGAAGAATCGCATCGAGTGCGTCTAGGGGACGAACTGGAAGAGTGGTGATAAATGAACTATCGCCTCGGAACTATGCATTTGCAGGATTTGGCCAATCGCTTCGTCGAGTATAAAAGGCGCCATGGGATTCTGTCGGCTCTTAAACGGGCATCGCTCTCGGTTATGCGGGTGCTGACCGGAAACAGAATGGTGCTATTCTATTGCGATCTGGGCTCTTGGAAAGCATCCGGCTTGCATGACAAGCATCTTCTGACTGTCGAGCGGAATACGGGAGTACAAACGGTGGCCGCTCGGGACTTGCTGCAAATAGTAAATTTCTGGAATCCCAAAATCATGCGGCGCTTGATTTCCGAGCGCTTTGAGCGCGGGGCCACCTTGTGGCTGGCAAAGTCAGGAAATGACCTTGCAGGTTACGGATGGACACTGAATGGGAGCACGATTGAGCCGTATTTCTTCCCTTTGGAAACCGATGATGTCCATCTGTTCGATTTCTTTGTGTATCCAGAATTTCGCGGCCAACGCGTCAATCGTTCCTTGGTATTGAAAATCCTGGAGGTGCTCGCGGCGGAGAAGAAAAGCCGCGCATATATCGAGGTTGCTGAGTGGAACCTGCCGCAATTGAATTCCTTGAGCCGTATGCCGTTTCAAAAACTCGGTCGTGCCCGTAAATTCCGCGTGTTCGGCAGAACATTTACTGTGTGGACCGAAGGAAAGCCTGCCAGACTGCGCTCCTCCTGAAGGGCAATCGCTCGAACCCAAGAGTGTAATTTTTGTTTTTGCATTTATGATGTCCGGTAATACCAGACCGTTGTTAACACTGATGGTCTGCGCCTACAACCAGGAACAGTTCATCCGGGAAGCGGTCGAGGGTGCATTCGCGCAGACGTATTCGCCCTTGGAGATTATTTTGTCCGACGACTGTTCCAAGGACCGGACTTTTGAAATCATGCGTGAGATGGCGGAAGCCTACCGGGGTCCGCACCGGCTGATATTAAACCGGAATTCCAACAACCTGGGCTTGGCCGGACATTCCAATCGTCTGGCGGAGCTTGCTCACGGCCAGTTGTGGGTGGGAGCTGCGGGCGATGACATCTGTTTTCCGAACCGGGTCGAAATTGTGTACCAAGCCTGGGAGCGGTCCGGTAGAAGGGCCATGGGAATTCAAGGTGAATTCATTGACATCGACGAAAAGGGAAACATCATCGGCGGTCCGGTAAATCGTTCGCCGTCGGAAACTGTCACCTTCAGAGAAGAAAGACCCACTTTGGAAGACTATGTTCGCACTCTGCAACCCGGGATAGTAGGGGGCGCTTTTGCTGGTAATCTTCTTACGTATTCGACTTTTGGTCCCCTGCCAAGTGCTGTGATTCACGAAGACAGCGTGGCCGCCTTGCGCGCGATATGCCTGGGATCATTGATGTTCGTGAATGCCCCGCTTATCAAGCGACGCATCCATGGAAACAACCTTTTTTCCCGCCGCCACGAGTTGGCAGCCTCATGGACCGCTGTCAGGCAACAGGAGGAGCGGATGATTCGAGATGCCAGGAGCCGCGCGGTGCTGTATGACGTCTTCCTGGCTGATTTGCAGGTGGCGAGAGGGAAAAAATTGATCAGTGATAAGCAATGGGCCGACCTTAAAAGTGCTTGCCTTTATCATCGTCAGTTGTTGAGCCATCGGGCAGAGTATGCAAGCGCCGGAACGGCGCGGAAATTCCGGATTCTATTTTCGCTCTGGCGGGCTCGCGCAGATGGCGCATTAATCAAATGGATGCTTCTCCGCTTGATGCCCGCGCCTTTGTTCTGTTCGATGAAGGTCATGGCGAATTCAACGAGGGTGGCATTAAGAACCATCTTTCGGAACCACTCTCTTGGCGGCTCAAGCAGATGAGTCCTGTCAAACCAGATGGACATTCAAAGGAATCTTGAAACATCTGTTTCCAAACTCATTGCTCGGGAACCAATCGGGCGGCTGGTTCCTCACGTCATTACTCAATTTTGAGTGGTAAATGATAGTTGCTAATCTCTGAATTTGCGCTAGTTTTATGCGTTTTTGCACGATGAAAACACTGGTCACTGTCTGTTTCTGTATTTTAGGAGTGATGTCAGCAGCCCACGCAACATTGCCGGTCGTGGCCATTCACGATTCCGAGTTGACGCGAGCGTTGCAAACCATGCCCGCCACCGGCTCGACGCCCACGGGCCCGGGAACCACCGGCTTTCAGTGGTGGCCGACCAATTGGAATTACTTTGTGATGCCTGATTCGGTCAAGGAAATGCTGCGGTCCGATGGCACGACGTTCGCGGTCGTCGGCGATTCAAATATTGTGGCTGGGGTTTTAACCAATGGCGACGGTTCCCCCAAGTACCCCATCGTCATCAGCCTGGCCTCCGAAGCAGTCAGCGACAGCGAAGTTGCACAATTGACCAACTATGTTGCAGCCGGCGGATTTCTGTTCGTCGGCTCATCGTCTTTCACGCGCAATACCAATGGGACGACGCGCGGCGATTTTGCCATTGCCAATGCGATGGGTATTCACATGGTGAACCCCGGGCTGACGAACTGGGGGCTTGATCTCACCTTTACCAAGCTTGCCAATCACCTGCTGGTCTCGCAAATTCCGGCCGGCACACTCTTTTGGGAGATGCCATCATCGGCCGACGAAATAACCGTTCCACCGGCTGATGCCCTGACGGATCTGACACCCGACGAAACGCCGCCGGAAGTTTTGCCTTATATGACATGGCAGGTTCAGGCGAGCAGCGCCGCAGCAATTGCGGAGGCGGACTTGTATCCCAACGTGCTCGTGCAACAATTCGGCAAGGGATATTTTATCTACGATGCGGCAATGGAACCGCTCGTCGGACACGGTGCATGGGCGCCCTCCACTTATGCCTATAACATTTACCGAAATGCCATCCAGTGGGCGTTTCAATCAGACAACCTGCCGGTCGTCAAACTCAGCCCGTGGCCTTATCCCTATCAGGCTGCGGTCATTTTCCGCCACGACATGGAGGCGATTCCGTCCTTGATCAATTCAATCGAGAGCTCAGCGCAAGTTGAATACACGAATGGTGCAAAAGGGGAGTACTACTTTTGCACCGGCTCACTGCGGGAGGATTACAGCTTCTCTGCCCAAACCAATGAGATTGCCAGCCTGAAGCGGGCGATTTCGCTCTACGGTGCCACCATAAGCTCTCACAATGGCGGGTTGACAAACATTTATCCGTTCGTTCCGCCTTTGCCCATAGTCGAATTAATTTTCAATTCGGATCCGACCTGGTACACAAGTGTTAACCCATATGGCTACGATACAGCTTATGGGTTTATCCCGACCGATTATTCTTACTGGCATTGGGGACCGGATGAAATATTGGATTCCACCAATTTGCCCCCAGGCTATGCCACCGGCGACCAGTATGCATCGACCTCAATTTCGAACTCTTATTCTGACCTGGCGGGTTGGGGGCTGACCAATGGCAATATACGGACGTGGGCGTCTCCAAATTTTAACGCCGTGCGCGAGCGTTCCTATCAAATCTTGGAGCAATTGGGGGTTCAGACGGCGGGCGACGAGAAACTCAGCCCATTTCCGAGCTGGGTGTTGTCAACCCAAACGCCAGATAAACGTTATCCCTTCATCACCCTGCCGATGAGCGATTGGTTTGTTGGTTCTCAAATTGGGCAGTCCATGGAACAGCAAACCCTTGCCACCGTCCCGACTGTTGTGGACTACTATTACAACTTGGGAGCGCTGATCAACCTTTACGGACACAGCTCATCGGCTAATAATGCTGGCAGAGCCGGTCCTCAGTACGCAGAATACGTTGCCTACGCTATGAACACGAGCCTCCATCCGAGGTTGTGGGCTGCGAACTCGCGAGACATCTATTCCTGGTGGTTGCAACGATCAAATGCACAGATTACTGCCGCCACCTTTACCACCAACGGAAGCCAATCACTAATCACGATCAACGTTGCCGGGGCAAACAGCACGAACACGGCCGTGGAAATCCTGACTCCCAGCGCTTCATTTAAGATCAATCAAGTGTTGACCAATGGGGTTCAGGCCAGTAGCAGCATCTACTGGACAAATGGCCAGGTGGTCAAACTTCTGGTCGGGACCTCCGTCACCAATGTAGTTATAGATTATACTATCTACCCATCCGGCCAGAGCGGCTTTTATGCCACCCAGGAGGGCACATTATTGTCGGTGGCGGCGCCGGGAGTTCTGACCAATGCCGTTGGCGGGAGCGGACCATTGACGGCGTTGCTGGCAAGCGGGCCGGCGAATGGTGCGTTGACGTTGAACGCAAACGGCTCCTTCATTTACACCCCCAGCAACAGCTTTGTCGGGATTGACAGTTTCAATTATGAGGCGACTGACGGCTCGCTCACGTCCAGCGTGACGACTGTGACGATTGATGTTACTCCCCCCGGCGATTTGTTTTTTGATAATTTTTCACGTTCAACGAATAATCTCAATCCGTTTTCCCCGTGGATTTATGAGGATGGCACTTGGACGTTGACCAATAATCAATTGCAGGGGGTGGGGAATGGACTTCCGAATTATTATGGCAACGTCTATATCGCTACCAATTGGACAGATTATTTGGTCCAGGCCCAGATGCAGTTTTCCTCAAACGATATGTGGGCGGGAGGCGTGGGCGGGCGATTGAATCCGACAACCGGAGCACATTATGCGGCCTGGGTTTTTCCAGAAGGATCACAGGGGCCAAACTATCCACCCACTTTGGGAACGACAGGAATTCCGGTGTTGAAACTGATGAAGTTCCAAGTTTGGCAAGCCGACGATAGCCAATTTACTGTGCTATATCAGGTCAATTTGCCTCCCGTGGGCACGAATGTGCATACGGTGTCACTGGGCTTCCAAGGTACCAATATCAACGTGTATTTTGATGGTGCCTTGCAGATAAGCACAAACGATCCGGCTCCCTACACCAGCGGCGGAATCACCTTGGACGCGGCATCGTATCCGGATACGAACACGATAATGGACGTTGAAAACGTGACAGTCACCACCTTGCCGGTAGTTGCCAACAATGACAGTTACAGTACGACGGTGAACACGACCTTGACGGTCGGAGCACCCGGCGTGTTGGCCAACGATGTGGGAACGGGTTTGACGGCGGCATTGGTGAGCGGGCCGACGAACGGCGTTTTGACGTTTAATGCCAACGGCGCCTTCAGTTACACGCCAACCAATAACTTTATTGGAGTTGACAGTTTCACCTATCAGGCCAGCAACGGACAAACCAATTCGAACATCGCCACGGTGAGCATCATGGTGACCCAAGATTCACCAGAACCGGTGACTGCCACCAATGACTATTATAGTGTGGTGGAGAACACGATATTGAATGTCCCTGCACCGGGAGTGTTGACCAACGACTCAGGCGGGAACGGGCCGCTGATGGCATTGCTGGCCAGCGGGCCTTCAGACGGCATATTGAATTTTAATCCGGATGGCTCCTTTACTTACACCCCCAGCAACAATTTTGCCGGGCTTGACAGTTTCAACTATCTGGCAACCGATGGAACGACCACTTCCAGTGTTGCGACTGTGACCATTGACGTCACTCCGCCGGGCGATTTATTCTATGATGATTTCACTCGCTCGCTGGGCAGTTCCAACTCTTTGTTCCCGTGGATTTATGAGGACGGTACTTGGACATTGACCAATAATCAGTTGCAGGGGGTGGGGGATGGACTTCCCAACTATTATGGTAACGTTTACCTCGACACCAACTGGACAGATTATTCAATCCAGGCACAGATTCAATTTTCCTCGACCACGATGTGGGCAGGAGGCGTCGGCGGGCGATTGAATGCGACAACGGGAGCGCATTACGCCGCTTGGATTTTCCCTGAAGCATCGCAAGGACCGAATTTTCCCCCCACCATAGGGCCGACCGGCATACCTGTATTGAAGCTGATGAAATTCCAGGTTTGGCAGGCTACTTCCAGTCAATTCACTGTGTTGCAACAAGTCAACTTGCCTCCCGTGGGCACGAATGTGCATACGGTGACCCTGACATTCCAAGGCACCAATATCAGTGTGTATTTTGACGGCATGTTGGAGATCAGCACCAACGACCCGGTTCCCTATACCAGCGGAGGTGTCACTCTGGATACGGCATCATATCTGGCACCAGGCGTGTTTTTGAGCTTTGATAATGTGGCCGTAACCGCATCACCTGTGTTGGCCAACAATGATAGTTACAGTGTGGCGGAGAATACAACTTTGACGGTAGGGGCCCCCGGCGTGTTGGGCAACGACATAGGAACGGGCTTGACCGCAGTGCAGGTGAGTGGGCCAACCAATGGCGTGCTGATGTTGAATACGGACGGTTCATTCACTTATACGCCCAACAACGGTTATATCGGTGCGGACAGTTTTACCTACCAAGCCAGCAATGGCCAGACCAACTCGAACATTGCCACAGTGAGCATTACAGTGACGCCCAATCCTGTCGTCGCTGCCAATGACTATTACAGTGTGGTGGAGAACACGACATTGAATATCGCTGCTCCGGGCGTGCTGACCAACGACTCAGGCGGGAGTGGAAATCTCATGGCAGTGCTGGCCAGTGGGCCGGCGGATGGCACGTTGACGTTGAATACAAACGGCTCCTTCATTTACACCCCCAGCAACAACTTTGTCGGGCTTGACAGTTTCAACTATCAGGCGACGGATGGGTCGCTTACTTCCAGCGTTGCGACTGTGACCATTGACGTCACCCCGCCGGGCAGCTTTTTCTATGATAATTTCACACGCTCGCTGAACAGTTCCAACTCGCTCTTTCCATGGATTTTGGAGGATGGCACCTGGACGCTGACCAACAATGAATTACAGGGGATAGGAAATGGCCTGCCCAATTATTATGGGAATGTCTTTATCGACACCAATTGGACGGATTATTCGATCCGGGCGCAGATGCAATTTTTGTCAACCAATATGTGGGCTGAAGGCGTCGGCGGGCGATTGGATGCGACGACGGGAGCACATTATGCGGCCTGGGTATTTCCGGAAGGATCATATGGGCCGAATTATCCTCCGACATACGGTCAGACAGGAATCCCGGTGTTGAAGTTGATGAAGTTCCTGGCTTGGCAGGCCGGAGGTGGAGAATACTCCGTGCTGGCGCAGGTCAACTTGCCTTCGGTGGGTACGAATGTGCACACGGTGTTACTGAGACTCCAGGGCACCAACCTCAGTGCGTATTTTGATGGCACGTTGGAGATCAGCACCAACGATTCAGCCGCCCCATTTACCAGCGGTGGCGTCACCTTGGACGCGGCATCGGTTCCAGATACGACCACAACGATGAGCGTTGATAGTGTATCGGTGAATTCGTTGCTTCTTGGACAAACCATCTCCTTTGGTTCGTTGCCAAACAAGACCTATGGCAATGCACCATTTACAGTAAGTGCGACGGCATCTTCAGGTCTGCCGGTGACGTTTAGCATTGTTTCTGGGCCGGCTACGATATCGAGCAATACCATCACTCTCACCGGCACGGGTTTAGTCACTGTTCAAGCATCACAACCAGGTAACACAAACTACCTGGCTGCACCCAATGTGAATCAGTCTTTCACCGTGGTGCCGGCGGTATTGGGGGTGAGCGCGAACAACACGAACCGGGCGTACGGGGCGACCAATCCGGTGTTCACGGTGAGCTACAATGGCTTTGTGAACGGAGACGGGTTGAACGTGCTGTCGGGGGCGCCGGTATTGACGACGAGTGCGAAGACGAACAGTCCGGTGGGGAGTTATGTGATCACCAACACGATTGGGACCTTGGTGGCGACGAACTACGCGGTGAGCCTGACGAACGGGTTGCTGACGGTCAATCCGGTGGGGTTGACACTGACGGCGAGCAACCAGGCGAAGGTGTACGGGCAGACGTTGAGTTTTGCGGGGACGGAGTTCGGGGCGAGCGGTTTGTTGAACGGGGACAGTGTGAGCAGTGCGAGTTTGAGCAGTCTGGGGTCGGCGGCGGTGGCGGCGGTGGCGGGCTCGCCGTACAGCATCGTGATTACGAATGCGGTGGGGAATGGGCTGACGAACTACACGATCAGCTACGTGAACGGGTTGCTGACGGTGAACGCGGCGGTATTGGGAGTGAGCGCGAACAACACGAACCGGGCATACGGGGCGACCAATCCGGTGTTCACGGTGAGCTACAATGGCTTTGTGAACGGAGACGGGTTGAACGTGCTGAGCGGGTCACCGGTATTGACGACGAGTGCGAAGACGAACAGTCCGGTGGGGAGTTATGTGATCACCAACACGATCGGGACGTTGGTGGCGACGAACTACGCGGTGAGCCTGACGAACGGGTTGCTGACGATCAATCCGGTGGGGTTGACGCTGACGGCGAGCAACCAGGCGAAGGTGTACGGGCAGGCGTTTAATTTTGCGGGGACGGAGTTCGGGGCGAGCGGTTTGTTGAACGGGGACAGTGTGAGCAGTGCGAGTTTGAGCAGTCTGGGGTCGGCGGCGGTGGCGGCGGTGGCGGGGTCGCCGTACAGCATCGTGATTACGAACGCGGTGGGGAATGGGTTGACGAACTACACGATCAGCTACGTGAACGGGTATGCTGACGGTGAACGCGGCGGTATTGGGAGTGAGCGCGAACAACACGAACCGGGCATACGGGGCGACCAATCCGGTGTTCACGGTGAGCTACAATGGCTTTGTGAACGGAGACGGGTTGAACGTGTTGAGCGGGGGCGCCGGTGTTGACGACGAGTGCGAAGACGAACAGTCCGGTGGGGAGTTACGTGATCACCAACACGATTGGGACCTTGGTGGCGACGAACTACGCGGTGAGCCTGACGAACGGGTTGCTGACGGTCAATCCGGTGGGATTGACACTGACGGCGAGCAACCAGGCGAAGGTGTACGGGCAGGCGTTTAATTTTGCGGGGACGGAGTTTGGGGCGAGCGGTTTGTTGAACGGGGACAGCGTGAGCAGCGCGAGTTTGAGCAGCCTGGGGTCGGCGGCGGTGGCGGCGGTGGCGGGGTCGCCGTACAGCATCGTGATCACGAACGCGGTGGGGAATGGATTGACGAACTACACGATCAGCTACGTGAACGGGTTGTTGACGGTCAACGCGGCGGTATTGGGAGTGAGCGCGAACAACACGAACCGGGCATACGGGGCGACCAATCCGGTGTTCACGGTAAGTTACAATGGCTTTGTGAACGGAGACGGGTTGAACGTGTTGAGCGGGTCGCCGGTATTGACGACGAGTGCGAAGACGAACAGTCCGGTGGGGAGTTATGTGATCACCAACACGATTGGGACCTTGGTGGCGACGAACTACGCGGTGAGCCTGACGAACGGGTTGCTGACGGTCAATCCGGTGGGATTGACGCTGACGGCGAGCAACCAGGCGAAGGTGTACGGGCAGGCGTTTAATTTTGCGGGGACGGAGTTCGGGGCGAGCGGTTTGTTGAACGGGGACAGTGTGAGCAGCGCGAGTTTGAGCAGTCTGGGGTCGGCGGCGGTGGCGGCGGTGGCGGGGTCGCCGTACAGCATCGTGATTACGAACGCGGTGGGGAATGGGTTGACGAACTACACGATCAGCTACGTGAACGGGATGTTGACGGTGAACGCGGCGGTATTGGGAGTGAGCGCGAACAACACGAACCGGGCATACGGGGCGACCAATCCGGTGTTCACGGTGAGCTACAATGGCTTTGTGAACGGAGACGGGTTGAACGTGCTGTGCGGGGGCGCCGGTATTGACGACGAGTGCGAAGACGAACAGTCCGGTGGGGAGTTACGTGATCACCAACACGATTGGGACCTTGGTGGCGACGAACTACGCGGTGAGCCTGACGAACGGGTTGCTGACGGTCAATCCGGTGGGATTGACACTGACGGCGAGCAACCAGGCGAAGGTGTACGGGCAGGCGTTTAATTTTGCGGGGACGGAGTTCGGGGCGAGCGGGTTGTTGAACGGGGACAGTGTGAGCAGTGCGAGTTTGAGCAGTCTGGGGTCGGCGGCGGTGGCGGCGGTGGCGGGGTCGCCGTACAGCATCGTGATCACGAACGCGGTGGGGAATGGATTGACGAACTACACGATCAGCTACGTGAACGGGATATTGACGGTCAACGCGGCGGTATTGGGAGTGAGCGCGAACAACACGAACCGTGCGTACGGGGCGACCAATCCGGTGTTCACGGTGAGCTACAATGGCTTTGTGAACGGAGACGGGTTGAACGTGCTGTCGGGGGCGCCGGTGTTGACGACGAGTGCGAAGACGAACAGTCCGGTGGGGAGTTATGTGATCACCAACACGATTGGGACCTTGGTGGCGACGAACTACGCGGTGAGCCTGACGAACGGGTTGCTGACGGTCAATCCGGTGGGGTTGACGCTGACGGCGAGCAACCAGGCGAAGGTGTACGGGCAGACGTTTAGTTTTGCGGGGACGGAGTTTGGGGCGAGCGGTTTGTTGAACGGGGACAGTGTGAGCAGTGCGAGTTTGAGCAGTCTGGGGTCGGCGGCGGTGGCGGCGGTGGCGGGCTCGCCGTACAGCATCGTGATCACGAATGCGGTGGGGAATGGATTGACGAACTACACGATCAGCTACGTGAACGGGTTGCTGACGGTCAACGCGGCGGTATTGGGAGTGAGCGCGAACAACACGAACCGGGCATACGGGGCGACCAATCCGGTGTTCACGGTAAGCTACAATGGCTTTGTGAACGGAGACGGGTTGAACGTGCTGAGCGGGTGCGCCGGTATTGACGACGAGTGCGAAGACGAACAGTCCGGTGGGGAGTTATGTGATCACCAATACGATTGGGACCTTGGTGGCGACGAACTACGCGGTGAGCCTGACGAACGGGTTGCTGACGGTCAATCCGGTGGGATTGACGCTGACGGCGAGCAACCAGGCGAAGGTGTACGGGCAGGCGTTTAATTTTGCGGGGACGGAGTTCGGGGCGAGCGGTTTGTTGAACGGGGACAGTGTGAGCAGCGCGAGTTTGAGCAGTCTGGGGTCGGCGGCGGTGGCGGCGGTGGCGGGCTCGCCGTACAGCATCGTGATTACGAATGCGGTGGGGAATGGATTGACGAACTACACGATCAGCTACGTGAACGGGATATTGACGGTCAACGCGGCGGTATTGGGAGTGAGCGCGAACAACACGAACCGGGCATACGGGGCGACCAATCCGGTGTTCACGGTGAGCTACAATGGCTTTGTGAACGGAGACGGGTTGAACGTGCTGTCGGGGGCGCCGGTATTGACGACGAGTGCGAAGACGAACAGTCCGGTGGGGAGTTACGTGATCACCAACACGATTGGGACCTTGGTGGCGACGAACTACGCGGTGAGCCTGACGAACGGGTTGCTGACGGTCAATCCGGTGGGGTTGACACTGACGGCGAGCAACCAGGCGAAGGTGTACGGGCAGACGTTGAGTTTTGCGGGGACGGAGTTCGGGGCGAGCGGTTTGTTGAACGGGGACAGTGTGAGCAGTGCGAGTTTGAGCAGTCTGGGGTCGGCGGCGGTGGCGGCGGTGGCGGGCTCGCCGTACAGCATCGTGATTACGAACGCGGTGGGGAATGGGCTGACGAACTACACGATCAGCTACGTGAACGGGTTGCTGACGGTGAACGCGGCGGTATTGGGAGTGAGCGCGAACAACACGAACCGGGCATACGGGGCGACCAATCCGGTGTTCACGGTAAGTTACAATGGCTTTGTGAACGGAGACGGGTTGAACGTGCTGAGCGGGTCACCGGTATTGACGACGAGTGCGAAGACGAACAGTCCGGTGGGGAGTTATGTGATCACCAACACGATCGGGACGTTGGTGGCGACGAACTACGCGGTGAGCCTGACGAACGGGTTGCTGACGATCAATCCGGTGGGGTTGACGCTGACGGCGAGCAACCAGGCGAAGGTGTACGGGCAGACGTTTAGTTTTGCGGGGACGGAGTTCGGGGCGAGCGGTTTGTTGAACGGAGACAGTGTGAGCAGCGCGAGTTTGAGCAGTCTGGGGTCGGCGGCGGTGGCGGCGGTGGCGGGCTCGCCGTACAGCATCGTGATTACGAATGCGGTGGGGAATGGGCTGACGAACTACACGATCAGCTACGTGAACGGGTTGCTGACGGTGAACGCGGCGGTATTGGGAGTGAGCGCGAACAACACGAACCGGGCATACGGGGCGACCAATCCGGTGTTCACGGTGAGCTACAATGGCTTTGTGAACGGAGACGGGTTGAACGTGCTGAGCGGGTGCGCCGGTATTGACGACGAGTGCGAAGACGAACAGTCCGGTGGGGAGTTACGTGATCACCAACACGATTGGGACCTTGGTGGCGACGAACTACGCGGTGAGCCTGACGAACGGGTTGCTGACGGTCAATCCGGTGGGATTGACACTGACGGCGAGCAACCAGGCGAAGGTGTACGGGCAGACGTTTAGTTTTGCGGGGACGGAGTTTGGGGCGAGCGGGTTGTTGAACGGGGACAGTGTGAGCAGCGCGAGTTTGAGCAGTCTGGGGTCGGCGGCGGTGGCGGCGGTGGCGGGCTCGCCGTACAGCATCGTGATCACGAACGCGGTGGGGAATGGGTTGACGAACTACACGATCAGCTACGTGAACGGGATATTGACGGTCAACGCGGCGGTATTGGGAGTGAGCGCGAACAACACGAACCGTGCGTACGGGGCGACCAATCCGGTGTTCACGGTGAGCTACAATGGCTTTGTGAACGGAGACGGGTTGAACGTGCTGTCGGGGGCGCCGGTATTGACGACGAGTGCGAAGACGAACAGTCCGGTGGGGAGTTATGTGATCACCAACACGATTGGGACCTTGGTGGCGACGAACTACGCGGTGAGCCTGACGAACGGGTTGCTGACGGTCAATCCGGTGGGGTTGACACTGACGGCGAGCAACCAGGCGAAGGTGTACGGGCAGACGTTGAGTTTTGCGGGGACGGAGTTCGGGGCGAGCGGTTTGTTGAACGGGGACAGTGTGAGCAGTGCGAGTTTGAGCAGTCTGGGGTCGGCGGCGGTGGCGGCGGTGGCGGGCTCGCCGTACAGCATCGTGATTACGAACGCGGTGGGGAATGGATTGACGAACTACACGATCAGCTATGTGAACGGGGTATTGACGGTCAACGCGG
>CAWEAA010000011.1:0-20702 GCA_963806905.1 uncultured Verrucomicrobiae bacterium
TCTTCGCGCTGCCGAAGCCCATGTCGCCGGTGCAAAGCAAAATCACGCGATAATGCAGGCCGAGCAGTTGCAAAACCTTTTCCGCGTTGCGCGACCATCTTTTCCAATTCGTCGTAGCCGTTCTCCGGCTTCACGATTTTGATCAGCTCGACCTTGTCGAACTGGTGGACGCGAATCATGCCGCGCGTGCCGACGCCCGCCGCGCCCGCCTCGCCGCGAAAACACGGCGTGTAGGCGCAGTAACGAATCGGCAATTGCTTCTCCGCCAGAATTTCCTCGCGATGAATGTTCGCCACCGGCGTCTCGGCGGTCGGAACCAGATACAGTTTGCCGAGCTTCTCCTCGTCGTCGCCTTCGGCCACGCCGTAATACTGGTCCCTGAATTTCGGGAATTGCCCGACGCCTTCGAGGCATTGCGGCCCGACCATGAACGGCGGCGACACCTCCGTGTAGCCGTGTTCGCTGATGTGCAAATCGAGCAGAAACTGGATCAGCGCCCGCTCCAGCCGCGCGCCCCAATTCGTGTAGAGCAAAAATCCGCTGCCGGAAAGTTTCGCCGCGCGCGCGAAATCCACCAGCTTGAGCGATTCGCAAAGCTCGACGTGCGACTTCGGCTTGAAGGCGAAATTCGGCTTCTCACCATGAACGCGGACGACCGGATTATCTTCCGCGGTTTTGCCGACCGTGACCGATTCATGCGGCAGATTGGGCAGTTGCAGCATCAGCTCGGTCGCGCGCGGCCTCGGCTTCGGCGGCCTGCTGGTCGAGCACGGCGATTTGGTCGCCCAGTTCGCGCGTTTCCGCTTTCTTCGCCTCGGCCTCGGCGGTTTTCTTCTGCCCCATCAGCGCGCCGATTTCCTTGGACACGCGATTGCGCTGGGCTTTGAGCGATTCGACTTCCGCCAGGATTTTCCGCCGCTGCTCGTCGAACTTGAGCAATTCGTCAATTTTGGCTTCATCCCCTGCCCCGCGCGTGGCCAGCCGCTGGCGGACAAAATCCGGTTTTTCGCGAATCAATTTGATGTCGAGCACGGGGCAATTATAGAAATAGAATCGCCTGCGGCAAGGTGGAAGCCTTACCGTGTTGAAATCTGATTGAAAACCGCGCGCACACGGCACATTGCCCATGACGAAATCTGTTTTTACCGGCCCGGTTTACGTGGTGCGCGACAACATTGACACCGACCAGATCATTTCCGCGCAATATCTTGACGCTCGTGCCGACCATTCCCGAGGAATATGAGAAGCTCGGCAGCTACGCGCTCGCCGGCCTGCCGGAATCGCTTTACCCGACGCGCTTCGTCAAGGAAGGCCAGCTCGACAGCGAATATCCCATCGTCGTCGCCGGGAAAAATTTCGGCTGCGGCAGTTCGCGCGAACACGCGCCCATCGCGCTCGGCTCGGCCGGCTGCAAAATCGTGCTCGCCGAAAGTTTCGCGCGCATTTTCTTCCGCAACTCCGTCGCCACCGGCGAATTGTATCCGTGCGAAATCACCGAACGCCTCTGCGACACGCTGAAGAACCGGCGACGTGGTGACCGTTGACCTCGACGCCGCAACCGTGACCGTCAAGGCGACCGGCAAGGTCATTCAAATTCAAGCCGCTCGGCGACGTGCGCCCGGTGGTGGACGCCGGCGGCCTGTTCAATTACGCGCGCCAGAGCGGAATGATTGCGGGCAAAATGAGCCTTTCGGATGTGAAGCGCCCGTGTTGGACTTGAGTGTTCGATGTTCCGTTGTTTCCGATGAACAAACATTGAACTCTGAACTGCAAACCTTGAACCTGCTTCCCTGCCCCCGTTCGCTGAAACTCCTTCGCGGCGCGTTCACGCTGCCGAAAGCGCGGAAATCAATCGACTGGCCGCTTTCACCTGAAGTCGCAGCATTGATCGCCGAGCGCTTGCAGGATTGGAGCGGCGGCCTCCGGCCCGGCGTGATAGGACTTCAAACTGAAACGCGGCGGTCTGGGACCGGCGCTCATAAAATCATCGTCCGCAGCAAATCTGCGCCCAATCATCCCGAAGGCTATGCGCTGGCGATTATCAAACGCGGGATTGAAATTCATTCCGCGAAGACCGGCGGTTTGCGCGCCGCCGTCGCGACGTTGCGGCAATTGCTCCGGCAATACGGCCGCCGCCTGCCCTGCCTGAAAATCCGCGACTGGCCGGATTTTCCGCGTCGCGGCGTGATGCTGGACATCTCCCGCGGCCGCGTGCCGAAACTGGAAACGCTGCTCGACCTCGCCGAAAAGCTGGCCGATTTCAAGATCAACGAACTGCAACTTTACACCGAGCACACGTTCGCCTATCGCAAATACAAATCCGTCTGGCAAAGCTGGGGCGCGCTGACGGCGAGGAAATGCGAAATCTCGACGCGCGCTGCCGCGAACTGGGCATTGACCTCGTGCCCAACCAGAATTCCTTCGGCCATCTGCGCTATTTCCTGGAGCATCCGCAAACTCAAAAAACTCGCCGAAGTTTCCGGGCCTTACGAGGACGCCGGCGGCGAATTCGTCCGCCGTCCGACGACGCTCGCGCCGAATCATCCCGGCACGATGCCGTTTTTGCGCGGGCTGTACGACGAATTGCTGCCGAATTTTTCCAGCCGGTTTTTCAATGTCGGCTGCGACGAGACCTGGGACTTGGGCCGCGGCCAAAGCAAGAAAATTTGCGAACGGCGCGGCAAGGGCCGGGTCTATCTGGATTTCCTGAAAAAAATTCACCGCGAAGTTTCCGCGCGCGGCAAACAATGATGTTCTGGGGCGACATCATTTTGAAATATCCGGAATTGATCCGGAACTGGCTGCGTTTGGAGTCCCGCCTTCAGGCGGTTCGCTCAGCAGGCCGCCTAAAGGCGGAACTCCGAACCTCATCGCCTTGAACTGGGGTTACGAGGCGAATCATCCGTTTGAAAAGGAGGCGGCGCAATTTGCGAGGGCGAAAATTCCGTTTTACGTCTGTCCCGGCACTTCGACCTGGCAGACGCTGATTGGCAGGCACGACAATGCGCTGGCCAATCTGCGCGCCGCGGCCGAGGCCGGGCAAGAAATTCGGCGCCATCGGCTATCTCATCACCGATTGGGGCGACGGCGGCCATCCGCAGCCGCTGGCGGTGAGCTGGCCGATGTTTGTCGCCGGCGCGGCGCTCGCGTGGAACGCACGGGATTTCGACGAACGAAAATTGGTTCAGGTTTTGAGCCGCGATGTGTTCGACGATCCCACCGCGGAGAATGGCCGCCGCTGCGTCGGCGACTCCGCCGGTCGAATCCTCAAACACATCGCGGCTTAAAACCGAAACGAGTTTTTGTTCGTCAAACTCGTTGGCATTCCACGCCAACGCCGCGCCGGCGGCAAAAAGCGGCCAGCTTACGGCCAGCGGTTGCGGATGGCCGCCGTCGCCCCAGTCGGTAATGAGATAACCGATGGCGCCGAATTGTTTCCCGGCGCTCGCCGCAGCGCGCAAATTGGCCAGCGCGTTGTCGTGCCGCCCAATCAACGTTTGCCAGGTCGAAGTGCCGGGGCTGACGTAAAAGGGTATTTTTGCTTTCGCGAATTGAGCGGCTTCCTTTGGAAACGGATGGTTTGCCTCGTAACCCCAATTTAGAGCGATGAGGTTCGGAGTCCCGTCTTTAGGCGGCCTTTGCCGTGAATTGCCCGAACCGCCTGAAGGCGGAACTCCAAACGAAGCCAGTTCAGGAATCAGCTTTCGATATTTTAAAATGATGTCGCCCCAGAACATCATTCGCTTGCCGCGTGCGGAAACTTCGCGGTGGATTTCTTTTAGAAAATCAAGATACACGCGGCCTTTGCCTTTGGTTTCGCAAAGTTTCCTGCTCTGGCCGCGGCCCAAGTCCCAGGTCTCGTCGCAGCCGACATTGAAAAACCGGCTGGAAAAGTTTGGCAACAATTCGTCGTATAGTCCGCGCAGGAAGGGCAGGGTGCCGGGATGATTCGGTGCGAGCGTCGTCGGACGCCGAAGGAATTCACCGCCGGCGTCTTCGTAAGGTTTGGAAACTTCGGCGAGTTTCTTGAGGCGGGGACGTTCCAGAAAATAGCGCAAATGGCCGAAGGAATTTTGATTGGGCACGAGATCAATGCCGAGTTCACGACAGCGCGCATCGAGCCGGCGAATTTCCGCGCCGGTCAAAGCGCCCCAGCTTTGCCAAACGGATTTGTAACGGCGATAGGCGAACGTATGTTCAGTGTAGAGTTGCAGCTCGTTGATTTTGAAATCGGCGAGATGCTCAGCAAGATCGAGCAGCGTTTCCAGTTTCGGCACGCGTCCGCGCGAGATGTCGAGCATCACGCCGCGGCGCGCAAAATCCGGCCAGTCGCGGATTTTCAGACAGGACAGCTGACGGCCGTATTGATGCAACAACTGTCGCAAAGTGGCGACGGCGGCGCGCAATCCCGGTGCTTCCCGGAATTCGATTTGTATCCCGCGTTGATCAACCGTCAGTACATAACCTTCAGGGTGATTCGGCGCGGATTTGCTGCGGACGATGCAGATGTTTATAGAGCGCCGATCCCCGATCCGCCGCGTTTCAGTTTGAAGTCCTATCACGCCGGGCCGGAGGCCGGCGCTCCAATCCTGCAAGCGCTTGGCGATCACCGCTGCGACTTCAGGTGAAAGCGACCTGTCGAATTGAATTGCCGCGCGTTTCGGCAGCGTGAATGTGCCGGGAAGCCGTTTCAGCGAACGAGGGCAGGGAAGCAGGTTCAAGGTTTGAAGTTCAGAGTTCAATGTTTGTTTATCGGAAACAAACGGAACATCGAACACCCAACGTCCAACACCGAACGCTGAACATTCGACTGGCTCACTTTTGCGCCGGAATCATGCCGGTCTTGCGAGCGTAATTGAACAAGCCGCCGGCGTCCACAACCGGGCGCACGTCGCCAAGCGGTTTGAATGTGAATACCTTGCCTGTCGCCTTGACCGTGACCGTTCCGGCGTCAAGATCAACGGTCACGACGTCGCCGTTCGTGAGCGTATCGCAGAGGCGTTCGGTGAGTTCGCACGGATAGAGTTCGCCAGTGGCGACGCTGTTGCGGAAGAAAATGCGGGCGAAACTTTCGGCGAGGACGACTTTGCACCCGGCCGAGCCAAGCGCGATGGGCGCGTGTTCGCGTGAACTGCCGCAGCCGAAATTTTTTCCGGCGACGACAATCGGATATTCGCTGTCGAGCTGGCCGTTCTTGACAAAGCGCGTGGAATAGAGCGATTCGGGCAGTCCGGCAAGCGCATAGCTGCCCAGCTTCTCGTATTCGTCGGGTATCGTCGGCACGAGCGTCAAATACTGCGCGGGAATGATCTGGTCGGTGTCAATATTGTCGCGCACGACGTAAACCGGTCCGGTAAAAACAGATTGCATACAAGGGCAATGTGCCGTGAATGCGCGTGGTTTTCAATCAGATTTCAACACGGTAAGGCTTCCACCTTGCCGCAGGCGATTTTATTTCTATAATGGCCCCGTGCTCGACATCAAATTGATTCGCGAGAAACCGGATTTTGTGCGTCAGCGTCTGGCGACGCGCGGGGCAGGGGATGAAGCCCGGATTGATGAATTGCTCAAGCTCGACGAGCAACGGCGGAAAATTCTGGCGGAAGTCGAATCCCTCAAATCGCAGCGCAACCGCGTTTCCAAGGAAATCGGTGCATTGATGGGGCAGAAGAAAACCGGTGAGGCGGAGGCGAAAAAGGCGGAGACGCGCGAGTTGGGCGACCGCATAGCCGTGCTCGACCAGCAGGCCGCTGAGGCCGAGGCCGCGCGCACCGCGCTTATGTTGCAACTGCCCAACCTGCCGCACGAATCGGTCAAAACCGGCAAGAGCGCGGAAGATAATCCGGTCGTCCGGGTTCATGGTGAGAAGGCAAGTTTCACCTTCAAACCAAAATCGCACGTCGAGCTTTGCGAATCGCTCAAGCTGGTGGATTTCGCGCGTGCGGCGAAACTTTCCGGTAGCGGATTTTTGCTCTACACGAATTGGGGTGCACGACTCGAACGCGCCTTGATCCAATTTCTGCTCGATTTGCATATCAGCGAACACGGCTACACGGAAGTGTCGCCGCCCTTCATGGTCGGGCCGCAATGCCTCGAAGGCGTCGGGCAATTCCCGAAATTTAGAGACCAGTATTACGGCGTGGCCGAGGGCGACGACAAGGAGAAGCTCGGCAAACTGTTTTTGATTCCGACCGCCGAGACCCCGGTGGCGAATATTCATCGCGAGGAAATTCTGGCGGAGAAGCAATTGCCGGTCCGGTACTGCGCCTACACGCCGTGTTTTCGCGGCGAGGCGGGCGCGGCGGGGGTCGGGACGCGCGGCATGATTCGCGTGCACCAGTTCGACAAGGTCGAGCTGATCAAGATCGTGAAGCCGGAGCACGGCTACGAAGAATTGGAAAAGATGGTGGCCAACGCGGAAAAGGTTTTGCAACTGCTCGGGTTGCATTATCGCGTGCTGTTGCTGTGCACGGGCGACATGGGATTTGCGAGCGCGAAGACTTATGATCTCGAAGTCTGGGCGCCGGGGCAGGGGAGTTACCTGGAAGTTTCGAGCTGCTCGAATTGCGAGGATTTCCAGGCGCGCCGGATGAGCCTGCGCTTCAAAAGCGAGTCGGGCGAAAACAAATTTCCGCACATCCTTAACGGCAGCGGCACGGCACTGGCGCGGTTGTTCGTGGCCTTCATTGAAACGCACCAGCAAACCGACGGCAGTGTGTTAATTCCGTCCCCGTTGCAACCCTACTTTAAAGCCGACCGGATTCACGCTTGAGGCACAAAAAATGACTAATGACGAAGCGCTAATGACTAAAGAATGCCGAATCAGTGAAATCCAAAAGTGGTGCGCTCGAACCCCGTTTGTCATTGGGATTTTGGCAATTCTTTCGGCATTCGGATTTAGTCATTCGTCATTAAGTTTGCCTGCGTTTCTTTGCGGCTAAGGTTTATGAGGATCCTTCTGTCCAGCAGCGAAGTTCATCCGTTCTCCAAAACCGGCGGGCTGGCCGACATGGTGGGCGCGCTGGGCAAGTCACTGGCACACGCCGGCCACGAAACGAGGATCGTCACGCCGTTGTATCGGGGCATCCGCGAAAAATATCCACAAATCCGGCGTGTGGACTGGGGATTCGATTTGCCGCTGGGCGCGCGGCGCGTGCAGGCCGAATTGTGGTCGCTCGAAATCGAAAACGGGCCGATGGTTTATTTCATTCACCAGCCGGGATTTTACCAGCGCGCCGGATTATATCAGGAAAACGACATCAGCTATCCCGACAACGCGGAGCGGTTCATCTTTTTTTCGAAATGCATCGCGCATCTCGCGCGCTACTTGCCGTGGCGGCCGGACGTGGTCCACATCAACGACTGGCAGACCGGGGTTGTGCCGGCGTTGATCTTGCAGCAACGGCGCGCGGAAGGGTGGGGGAATCCGCCGCCGACGTGCCTGACCATTCACAACCTCGCCTACCAGGGCATTTTCGCGCCCGGCGCGTTTGCACTGACCAATCTGCCGCGAGAACTTTTTACGGCAGAAAGCGCGGAGTTTTATGGACAACTGAATTGTCTCAAGGCCGGAATCGCTTTTGCCGACGCCATCACCACGGTCAGCCCGCGCTATGCCCGCGAAATCATGACCGAGGAATTCGGCTGCGCCCTCGATGGACTTTTGCGCCAGCGGCAAAACCGGCTATTCGGAATTCTCAACGGCGTGGACCACGAAGAATGGAACCCGGCAACCGATCCACTTTTGCCGCAGACATTTTCGGCCAGACGCCTGGCGGGGAAAACTGCCTGCAAACTGGCGTTGCAAAACGAAATGGATCTGCCGGAAACCGCCGACACGCCGTTGTTCGGCACGATTTCGCGGCTGGCCGAGCAAAAGGGCGTGGACATCCAGCTCGGGGCACTCGAAGAAATGTTGAGCACGGACATACAATTCGTCCAGCTCGGCAGCGGCTCATCGGCATATGAACGAGGGTATTACGAACTCGCGCGGCGGTTTCCCTCCAGGGTCGCCGTGCGGGTGGGTTACGACGAAGGCCTGGCGCATCGCATCGAAGCCGGTTGCGATTTCTATCTCATGCCGTCCCGTTACGAGCCGAGCGGCCTGAACCAGATGTACAGCCTGTGTTACGGAACGATTCCCATTGTGCGGGCAGTCGGGGGTCTCGACGACAGTGTGATTGACTTTTCGCAGGACGCAGCGCGCGCCAATGGAATTAAATTTCACGAATATTCCTCGCGGGCGCTGGCCAAGGCAATTCGCAAGGCGCTGGCGCTTTACCAGCATCCTGATTTGCTGCAAGGTTTCCGGCGGAATGCCATGAAATCGGATTTTTCCTGGGACCAAACCGTTGGCGAATATCTGAAAGTTTACGCCACCATAAAAGGTCAGCGTTGAACCAGATTTGAAAAACGTCGGGCGCGTTCAGTGACGGCAGCGCTCGGGTGGTCCGCCTGCCACGGCGCGTTCCACAAAACGTAAAATTCAAAGTCCGTCGGCATGCGCTGATGGGACCGTCTGAACTCCTCGATGCGCGGGAGCATGATCTGTTGCGCAACCGTCAACGCAATCTGTGCGTTGGTCGGATTGCCGCCCGGCCAAAGTTGTGGCCGGATTTGATAACGGGAAATTTCGCCGCCCGGACCGACGGCACGGTCGTTATCGCCGCTTTCAATCATGGAAAGCGCGGCCCACCGGTCCATGGCGGACACAGTTGCCGCCGAGCATAAACCGGTCAGTATGAGAACAATCAGGCGAATTCTCATGTTGGCTATTAAAACCTGCACCCGGACATTCGTCAATGATCCCGTCACAAATTGGTAAACGACGAGTTTTTGGGTTGCGAACATGACTGAAATTGCAGCTATGGACCGTTTTAAGCCAAACCCTTTGGGGCGCGCCGCGTAAGTGGGTACACGACGCGCCCCGATTTCACCCCAGCGATCTCCTTCGCTGGAGCAAGCCAGACGCCCAGACAAAGCAATTCGCGCGCCGCTTTTCTCTTTAACGACCCGGTTTTCAAGGTCTAATTATAGGGTTCGAGACGCTCGAAGGACGCGGTATAATTGGGAATCGGGGCCGGAACGCAGTCACGTTCTTTAACATCCATTATTTGCTTTTGTGGAAACAAAATAGTATGTAGGCTACTACAAACTATCAGTGAAATGCCTTGGCGTCAGGGCTCATTAAGTTGCGCATGAAGCACAAATTGCAGATTTTGTTATGGCTAAATCCCCAGATCGGGCTTTGCGACTGAACCTTCGCGGCCTCGAAGAGGCCGAAGCGGGCATGGACCATTGGCGGGTGTTCTACCACCAGACAGAATGGGAACCGGCCCGTACAGCGGTGGTCATTTGCGACATGTGGGACAAGCATTGGTGCAAGAGTGCCATGGCTCGGGTAGCGGAAATGGCGCCACACATGAATACGGTCATCTCGCAACTTCGGCAACGTGGTTTGCTCATAATACACTGCCCGAGCGAGACCATGAACTATTATCAAGGCGCTCCCGGCCGAATACTGGCCCAATCAGCACCCAAGGCCGAACCCAGGATTCCGTTTCTAGTCTGGCGCGGGCTCGATACCAACCGGGAGTCGTCCTTGCCAATCGACGATTCCGGTGGTAGCTGCGACCATGAGCTGCGGTGCCATGGAAAAGCGCTTTGGCGGCACGAGATTGACTCCATTGAGATTGCGGAAGGTGACGCTATTACTGACAATTCAGAGGCGTACAACTTGATGCGCCAGCGCGGTGTCACAAATGTCATCGTCATGGGTGTTCACTTAAACTTGTGCGTATTGGGCCGGCCATTTTCTATCCGCCAGATGGTTGCCCAGGGCCAAAACGTGGTCTTAATGCGTGACCTTACAGATTGCTTACACAATACACGAAGAAAACCGTACGTCGATCATTTCACAGCTAATGACCTGATGACCTGGCACATCGAGAAATACTGGTGTCCAAGTATCACCAGTGACCAAATCATCGGCGGTCGGCAATTCAGATTCGCCGCGGACCCAAATTCGGCCATGCGCAAGGGCGCGACTGTGTTGACTGTTTAAACCTATCTGCCGCCGAGCGTAATGGCGCGGATTCAATACTAACAAACAAGGAAAATCTTCACTGTGAATAACCTGGTTAATTAAAGAGCCAACGACCTATCAGAGAACACGTTGCTATAGACGGTGTGATTGAAGAGCGTAGCAACAGGGTAGGGGACTATGGCAATGCGACTAGACAAACGATGTGAAAGTAATTAGTTGTCTTTCACAAATGAACGCAATCATATCAGAATTTTTTGACGAAGCCATCACGCATATGTTGCCAGGGCTCGTCATCATTTTTCTCTTCGGCCACCAATTTATTCGACAAATCCTTCTCGCACTTAATTATTCAGGCTTCACATTTTGCCTTTTTCTTTCACTAACAGCTTGGCTTGTAGGCCTCACACTCGATGTCGCGTCAATCACTGCCTTTTTCGGTTCCATGAGCCTTTTGCGCCAGCTCCATCAAAAAAGCCTGCAACGAACCCGCTATCACACCTTTTCACACTGGCTCGACAAACAGATTTCGCGCTCCCCCTTCATCCGTAAGATTTTAAAACACCGCGCCCCTACAAACACTATATGCCGGTCTTTCCCCGACCAACCACCGGAAATCCAGAGGCATCTCGAACAGGGAGAACGGTTAGCGAAGTCAATCAAAGACACCGACGTTCGATGCCAGTTTTTGTGGCGTAATTACCGACAATCCTTCATGCTATCTGCGCAGAAGATTATGTATCGTAACTTATTTTTAATATTTCTCCCCACTTCGTTCCCGTTGTTTTACCCAAAACCTTTCGCCAGCCAACCTCTTTCAGACATCCACTGGCATTGGTGGTGTGGCTTGGTGGCCACCGTCACCTATTTTGCCGCTTGGCAATGGACGCGTTCTCCGCTCTGCCTTGAAGAACAATCAACCTGTGAACGCTAAAGCAGGGTGACCCCCTAGACGAAATCCAGCGCGGTATCCAGCCGCCTAAGGAAGCCGAGGGTTCAGGCACGGGCAGCGTCTCGCCTTGGAAGGCCAACCGAACAGAGAGCCACCTGATCCAATTGCGCAGCTTTTACGAAATTGACCAGTTCGAAGGACCATCCTACATTCACGCGTATGGATGCTACAGCAGTCATTGCAATTATTGCATTGCCGGTTACGGTTTTTGCAGGGGATATAAGGAACTTCTTCCTGTGGGTTTTGCGCCGTATTAAAGGCATGCCATCCGGAGCTAGCGACGCTAACAAAACGCGACAATTTTCTGCAAGCAGGCTCTGGCCCAAAGTGGTAATAACCCTCATTTGGTTCACCATCACCGCCGTCTTATTTTGCAGAGCGGCCCAAAGAGCCAAACTCGCTGAATCAAACTCTACCCAACTCTCCAACACAATCGCAGAGCTGACCAATAAACCACACAACTTTACCAATCCGTGTGTGCAATATTATCTAAAAATAAACTCATGGCGTGTGATACCAACGACAACCACAGTCGCTTACAAAGTACCATTCAGGCTACTGGCCACTGTTAACAACCAACGTTACTCTTTTCCCAACGCAGCACCGTACTGGTCAGGTGACGGCCAAACAGTAAAGGATATGATTCCACTACCGCTTGAACAGGACAGATACGACATCAATTTTAGAACTTTTGCTGCCGACCTTCAGGTGACGAACTTCTATTTTGAAGGCAATAACATTGTAATAACCCCTCTAACTACCAACAGCATCTACTCTTATGACTTAAGCGATAACATGACTTTCAAAGTAACCGATTTGCCAGCTACCAATACCACCAAAATCAGCCTTCCAGTATCACTCAAACCTCCAATAAGCATAACAGCCGTGTGTTTCGTCTCATCGGACTCACCGAATCCTCCCTCTGTTAATAAACTAAAGGGCAGGGGAGACGCGGGCGCGGCGTCGTCCTCGCGGGCGACGCCCGCGCTCCGCGCGCCCGCCCCATTCACTACCAGCTTGGAGCGATACCCAGCAATGCAATCAAGGCGAACCAGTTCAGCGGCGACCAAGTCGAGCTTTCGGTTCACATCTTCCAAAACCGAGAGCGAAAGCGAGACAGGCAGCGCAGGATTTTTCCAGCGTTCGGCACAGACGCGAAGAATTTCCCCACATTGCCACTCGATGAAAGCCCCATCCACCTTGAGAGGTTCAGGCGATGAGTTTTCCTTGAAAAGTTTTACCAGACCGCAGTTAAAAACGAACTTGGAGAAATCCGCAGCTTCCATGAGACACTTTCCCTCGTTCACACGATACAACCATCCATCCAGCGCATCACGCGTTTCACGCCACATCCAATGCAAATTGCCAGTGCTCGAGTACATAGCGAATCAACAGGGGGAGACATTGTACTCGTCTGGCGCTTAGATCACTCACTCCCGCTAGCCAGATGGAACCGAAGCCCTACGGACCTTTTTAACCCGAATCAATATCGCACAATGCCTTTAACCTGTCAAAAACAACTTTAGACAGATTACATATAACAAACATTGTATAACTATAATTATCGCGCTTGGGAGGATGTCTATTTTATATCCAGGCAGCCTCTTCGCCACCCCATTGCCAATCCTGTCGATCAATCCTGTGTTTTGTTGAGTGATTTGACAATTGTCCGTTGGAACCGGCGCGGTGTAATGCGCGTCAGAAAAATTAGAAAATGATTTTGCAGTCCAGGAATTGCCAGCACCCGGCGGCTGCGAAAGGCGCGGTGCCCGCAGCGAGCAACCGCTTCCGCTGACATTTTGGGCGACTTGAACTGCCGCTCCTTTTCGCCGCGGGCGACGTTGCCGAAATTGGTCGCGGTCGGGCCGGGACACAACCCCGTTACGGTCAATCCTGTGCCGGCAAGCTCCTCGGCCAGTGCCTCGGTGAATGACAGGACGTAAGCCTTGGTCGCGAAATAGACCGCCATGCCAGGCCCGGACACAAATCCGGCAACCGAACCGACGTTCAACACGCCACCGCGTTTGCGCTCAATCATTCCTGGAAGAAACAATCCGGTCAGCTCCGTCAAAGCGGCGACGTTCACCTGAATCATTTCCAACTGTAGCCGCAACGGCAATCCGGCAAAAGCGCCGTGCGCGCCGAAACCGGCATTGTTCACCAAAACATCCACCGTCACGCCGGCCTGTTGCAGTTCGTTGAACACGCGCGCCGGGGTTTCCGGCTGCGAAAGGTCCGCGGTCAAAACCATGGTTTGGATTCCGTGTGCGAGGCGCAATTCATCGGCGAGGGATTGTAACGCTTCGGTATTGCGGGCGACGAGCACCAGGCGGCATTTGTCCGCCGCGAAGCAGCGTGCCAGTTCCAGGCCGATGCCCGACGAAGCGCCGGTGATCAAAACCGTTTCGCTTTGCATGTTTTATTTTGGTGGGGCGAGGCTACTGACGAGCCTTTGCACCAGATTGGTATGTCGGAACCGGCTCGCGGGGACGCTCGCCCCACCCCAACGGGTCTGCCACCAACTGTTTCGCCTCTGGCCACGCTCATCGGGTTGGGGCCGTCATTGGTTTCCCCATCCGAACCGGCTGGTGATTGGCCAATAAACAAAGAAGGATTTGCCGATGATGCTCGTTGCCGGGAAATCACCCCAGTATCGCGAGTCGAGACTGTTCATCGTGTTGTCGCCCATCACAAAATCGCCATCCGGGCGAATTTGAAACTCACTGCCCGGGGAAAGGTTCTGCACCAGCGCGTGGCCGTAATATTGGTTATCGTGATAGACCAAAACGTTCGTGCGGGCGTGCGGATGGGAAAATGAGTAAAGGTTTTCAAAGTGCGGCGTTGAGGCGGACAGCGGCTTGCCGTTCACCACCAGATGACCGACCGGCACGCTCGTGCCGTATGGCGGGGCGCCGGCCACTTCATAATCCTGTGCCAGCGAAAGCGTTTCCCCGCCAAGGCCCACCAGCCGCTTGATGTAGAATTCATCAGCGGGAATGCGAAAACGATCACGCATCTCTTCGGGAATTCCTTTGGTTTCGAACACCACAATGTCACCGCGTCCCGGCTTGCGGAAATTGTAGGTAAGCCGGTCCACAAACAAATGGTCGCCGGCGCTGACCCGCATTTTTATGACTTCATCGCCTTTGTGAAAAAACTGGCCGTCTTCAAAAGCCGAGTGCTTGTGCAATCCGGCGCGATATTCCAGCGGGGCTTCGCCAAAGTCCGGGGGAAACCAGATCGTGTGCGCGCCGCCGCCGATCCAAAGCGTCTGCTTGAAGTTGAAAATCTTGATTCCAACCGGCGGGTCAACGGCTTGCAATTCGCCGTCATTTTCGGCAACGACCCGGACATAGGAAATCCCCTCAAACCATTCTTTAATGCGTTCCCAGCCGGTCGGGATGATCAAGCTGTTCCGCTGCTTCAACTGCTCATTGAACTGGGCCTGGACTTTGGGTCTGTCCTCTGAATAGTTGATGCGGCTGAAGTCAGGCACCGACTGGACCCCATAAAGCGTCGGCTGCATTGAGCCGGTCGGAATCTTGAACGGTTGCAGGAAGAACGTGCGGACGCCCATCGCCACGGCGATTGCCACGAGCAGCACCTCGACGTTTTCGCGCCACACGGGGTGCGGATACGGCTTGAGCCATTTGTTGGCGGCAAACTCAAGTTCCTCCGCCTTGATCCGGATCCGGCCTGTGTTCGCACCTTCGGCAATCGTCTTTTGCACTTCGTTCATCGCGGCGGTCACCGCGCCCAGCGCCATCGGCGAAAGCAAATCGCGTTGCGCGGAAAGCAGGCGATAAACATGATTGCGCATCGCACACGCTTCGCGGACCGCTTTGGAATAAAACCAGCGTAGAGTCATAATCAATTAAAAAACTTTGGCACGGATTTCACGAATTTTCACAAATATAATTTCAATGAAACGATTGCGCTCCCCTGCCCTTTTGAATTCGTGTCCTGTCGAGTTTGAATCATGCTTTTAATACTTCAATAAACGCTTCCTGCGGGATGTTCACGCTCCCGATGGATTTCATGCGCTTTTTACCCTCTTTCTGCTTCTCAAGCAATTTCCGTTTGCGCGTGATGTCGCCGCCGTAACACTTCGCCGTCACGTCCTTGCGCAACGCGCTCACGTGCTCGGACGCGATGATTTTGCCGCCGATGGCCGCCTGGATTTTCACCTGGTACTGCTGGCGGGGAATGACTTCCTTGAGCTTTTCCGCCAGCGCCCGTCCCCTGCCCTCCGCCTTCGACCGGTGCACGATGGACGAAAACGCGTCCATCACCTCGCCGTTCACCAGCATGTCCAGCTTGATCATGTCACTGTCGCTGTAACCCGCGTACTCGTAATCCATTGAGCCGTACCCGCGCGTCAGGCTTTTGATGCGGTCATGAAAGTCAATCAGGATTTCGTTCAACGGCAGCATCGTCGTCATCATCACCCGCCGCGCATCCAGCGTCTCCGTGTCGTCCAGCAGGCCGCGTTTCTCGGAAATCAACGCCATCATGTCGCCGATATTTTCGTTCGGGCAGATGATGAACGCCTTCACGGTGGGCTCCTCGATTTTCTGGACGTAATTCGGTTCCGGCAGGAACACCGGGTTGTCAATCTCCTTGACCGTCCCATCCGTCATGGTCACGCGGTAAATCACGCTGGGATAGGTTGCGATGATGTCCATGTTGTATTCGCGCCGCAAGCGTTCCTGCACGATTTCCAAGTGCAACAGGCCGAGGAACCCGCACCGGAAACCGAACCCCAGCGCCACCGACGTCTCCGCCTGATACACAAATGCCGAGTCGTTGAGCTGCAATTTGCCCATGGCTACCTTGAGATGCTCGTAATCCGCCGTGTTGATCGGATAAATCCCGCTGAACACCATCGGATGGATTTCCTTGAACCCCGGCAACGCCTCCGACGGCCGCCGCACGTCCGTGATGGTGTCACCCATCTTCACTTCCTGCGGGCTTTTGATGTTGGCCGTGAGGTAACCCGTTTCGCCTGTTTCCAGCTTCTCGCGGACGTAAGGCTTGGGATTGAAGCTGCCGACCTCCTTCACTTCGACCGTTTTACCCGAATGCAACAGCTTCACGTGTTGACCGGCCCGCAACTCGCCGTTGAACACGCGTACGTGCGTGACGACGCCTTTGAAAGTATCAAAATACGAATCAAAGCCCAGCGCCTGCAACGATGGCGCGCCCGTCGGCTTTGGCGCCGGAATCCGTGCCACAATCGCCTCCAGAATCTCGTCAATGCCGATGCCCTCTTTCGCGCTGCACGGAATCGCCGTGTCGCCGGGAATGGCCAGGATGTCTTCGAGTTGTTGTTTCGCCTGAGCGACATCCGCGTGTGGCAGGTCAATCTTGTTGATGACCGGGATGATCTCGAGGTTTTGCTTCATCGCCAGATGAACGTTGGCGACCGTCTGCGCCTCGACGCCCTGGGCCGCGTCCACCACCAGCAACGCCCCTTCGCAGGCGCTCAAACTGCGCGACACTTCGTAGGAAAAATCCACGTGCCCCGGCGTATCAATCAGGTTCAGCTCGTACGTCTCGCCGTTCCTGGCTATGTAAAGCATTGTGACCGGGTGGGCCTTGATGGTGATGCCGCGCTCTTTTTCGAGCTCCATCGAATCGAGCAACTGGTCCTCCATGTCGCGGGTCGAGATGGTGCCGGTGCGATGCAGCAGGCGGTCGGAAAGCGTCGTCTTCCCATGGTCAATATGGGCGATGATGCTGAAATTGCGAATATGCGCTGCGTCCATCCCGTGTGCCTCTTAATCGTAATCTTAATCCTGCTCTTAATCTCAAATCAGAGCGCTACAGAATAACCGCAATGCGGGTGAAGAAAAGGAAATTTGCCTGCGAAAGACAGAACGGGCGCATCTTGACACTGCCCCCATAATTGGGGTGTGAAAGGTTCCGCATCCGGTAGCGACAAGAACCTCAACGAAAGGAAACGGATGAACACAGGACAGACGCGCCCTCGGACACTGCGAGAGATTGAGATGGAAGTGGAAACCGAAGGGCGCGAGTGGACGCGCCAACAACTCCAACAACGTCTGCAAGCAGAAGCCGACCGCCACGGCGAAGTTTTCCCCCCTCAGCGGGCGGCGGCTGGTGCATCGGCGCACCCGCCCGATGCAACTGCGCACCGCCGTCGGCGTGGTCAAACTGCAAGTGCTCCACGGCCAAGACCCGGCGGATGAACACTGGGGCTGTCCGGTACGCGAGCACTGGGGCTTGACCCAGCACCAACAATTGAGCTTGGCCCTGGAAGACAAACTCGCCTTCACCATTACTGCCACCCCTTCCTACGAGGAGGCCGCCGCTGTCGCCGAGAAGTGGGGCAGCCCCGTGACCGGCTCCGTGTTGCATGCCTTGGCGCAACGTCTGGGCGCCCGCGCTGAAGCGCAAACCCAAGCCCAGCTTCAAACTCCGCCGCCGGAACGCCAACCCGAGCGAGCGCCCACGAAACTGGCCGTGCTGATGTTGGACGGCTGGCAAGTGCGCCAACGCGGGCCGGGCTGGGGGAAGCCGACGACGCAGGAAACCCGCGTGGCATGGCACGAATGGAAGACCGGCGTGTATTACCGGCAGGAACAAGCCGGACGCACGGCGGGCGGACGCGGCGTGCTCGCCGAGAAGATCGTGATTGGGTGGCAAGGCGAGCCCTTGGAGTTTGGACGGCGACTGCACTGGGAAGCCCTGCGCGCCGGACTGGGGCGCGCCCAAGCCAAACTGGTGGTGGCCGACGGCGCGCCGTGGATCTGGAACGTGGCGCAAGACCGTTGGGCTGGAGCGACCGAAGTGCTGGACTTCTATCACGCCAGCCAACACCTCTGGGACATGGGCCAGGCCTTGCACGGCGACGACGCGGCGGCCACCGCACAGTGGGTCGAACCGCGCCGCCACCAACTGCGCTCCGGGCGCGAGCAACACGTGCTGACGGAACTTGCCGCGCTGAAGGTGCCGCGCGGCGCGGCGGGCGAAGTGGTGAAACGCGAACAGAACTATTTCGCCACGCACGCCGGACGCATGAACTACCGGACGATCCAACGTCGCGGCTGGCCGATTGGCTCCGGACCGGTGGAGTCAGCCTGTCGGCAAAGACAGTGTCGCTTCAAACGCCCCGGCCAATTTTGGACGCCCAAGGGCATGCGCCACCTCAGCGCCCTGACCGAAGCGCGGCATAACCACCACTGGGATGAACTCTGGATCACCACCTAATCGGGGGCAGTGTCAGGATGCGCCCGACAGAACTGGCGCTGGTTTCACTGCTTGGGCAAAGACCGCTTCCACCGCCGGTTTCACTCGCACATCCATGCGGTAGCATTTCCGGCGGAATTAGGGCATGTTTGAATATGTTCTCGAAAAAGTTGAAACTCCGCCCGGCCCTGTTTTTCGCCGCGTTTGCGCTGGTCAATACGGGATTGGCGCAGTCGAGCCGTCCGGGGTGGGGTTCCATTCCCTATCACGACACGCAGGGAACCGGCGTCACCTTCCGCGTCTGGGCGCCCAATGCGACCAGTGTTTATCTTCCCGGACAGTTCAACAGTTGGTCCACGACGGCAACTCCTCTAGTCGAAGAGAAAACCAATGGGGTTGTGGATGGCGTCTGGTCGGCAGATGTGACCAGCGCCTCGCCGGGCCAGCAATATAAATACTACATCAACAACCCCTACACCAGCGGCGAGAGCGACTATAAGCACGACCCCTGCGCGCGCTGGGTGACCTTTCCCGGCCCCGGGAGCGGCAATAACGATATTATTTACGACCCGACGGCCTTCAACTGGAACGGCGACAACTTCACCAACCCGGCTTTGAATGATTTGTTTGTCTACGAACTCCACATCGGCACGTTCTACACCAATGGGTCCGTCTATCATTTTCTCGCGGCTACCAACAAGCTGAATTATTTGAAAAGTCTCGGTGTCAGCGCCGTTGAAGTCCTGCCGATTTGCGAGTTTGGCAACAATGGCAACAGTGAGGGCTATGACCCGGCGCAACCCTTCGCCGTGCAATACACCAACGCCACATCCGGCAACGCCTCATACGGCGGGCCTGATGCGTTCAAAACTTTTGTCAAGGCGTGCCATGCGTCTGGACTGGCCGTGTTGCTGGACGTGGTCCACAATCATTACGGGACAGGTTATCTGGACATGTGGAATTTCGATGGCTGGGCGGAAGGCACTCCAACCAACTCGGTTGGGGGGGCGGTATTTACTTCTGGGAAAGTAATTTCAACCTTCAAAACACACCGTACGGGGCGACGCGGCCAAACTTTAACAGCCAGCAGGTTGACAACTACGTTTCGAACAACATCGTCATGTGGTTAAGCGAATATCACGTGGATGGTTTCCGCTGGGACGACCCCTATACCCTGACGCACGGCTACGACGGCACTTATATCCCCAATGCGGGCAATCTCCTCAACGGCATCAACAACATGACTCACGCCAATTACCCGGGCAAAATCAGCATTGCCGAGGATGTCATTGATACCTGGGGATTCGACAGCTCCTGGGACACCGGCTACCCAGGCTATTTCACGCCGGTGCTGACCAATACCGTGGATGCCAATCGAAATATGAACACGGTTACCTATGCGATTCAGAACGACATCAGTTACTCTGGCTTCGCCGCTGGTTTCGGCCGCGTGGTCTATCTGGAATCGCATGATGTCGTCTACGGTCCAAATGGAGGCGAGCGCTTAGTCACGGCCATTGCTTCGAATGCGCCCAGCAGTTATCGGGCAAGGAAACTTTCCACCCTCGGCGCCACCGTGACGCTGACGGCACCCGGCGTGCCGATGATTTATCAAGGCCAGGAAATGCTCGAGAGTAACGCCTTCTATTCCTACACGCCCCTGGATTGGACCAAAACGAACACTTACAGCGGCATCGTGCAACTCTATCGCGACCTCGTCACCGCGCGGCGCGATTTGAAGGGCTACACGCCGGGACTGGAGGGCGATCAATGCAGCGTGCTCTGGTCGGACAACAACAGCAAGCTGGTTGCTTTTCATCGCTGGAAATCCGGCACCACGAACCAGGACGCGGTGGTCATCGCCAATTTTGCCAACGTCAACTACCCGGTTTACAATCTAAATTTCCCCTACGCCGGCATCTGGTATGTCCACTTCAACACCGACTCCACCAACTACAGTTCCGACTTCGGCAATAACGGCAGCACCGTCGTGACCGCCGGCGGCAATCCGGTTCAGGCCAGCGTCGCCATCGGGCCTTACAGCGCGCTCATCCTGTCGCCCACGCCCGATGCGCCGCCGCAGTTGACGATTACGCCAACCAACGGCACCGTGAATGTCTCCTGGCCAAACACCTATTCCGAGTGGGTGCTGGATTCAAGCACGACGCTGGCGGGGAATCCGCCGCCATGGACTCAGGTTTCAGCGTCGCAATACCAGACCAACGGAGCCACGTTGTTCATCAACGCCGACACATCAAGCGGCGCGACCTTCTATCGGCTGCGCAAACCATGATCATCCGCGCGTATTCTACGAAGCCATGACTCCGTCTTGAGGTTCCGGCACGTTCCGTAGCCGTGAGGTCTGGTTTTGGCGTCATCGGAGCGTGCCATTCAATGATGCGAGCGCGACTGAAAAATCACAGAGACACTATCATAGTGCTCTTTGAGGAATCTCAACTGACTTAGTTTCTAGTTAGTCAGGTCAGGATTGAGCTG
>CAWEAA010000012.1:0-167004 GCA_963806905.1 uncultured Verrucomicrobiae bacterium
GCGGTTGATTTAGTTGCCTGAACTCACGGAGTTTCAGGAAATGTGCCGTATCACCGTTGAATTCATTGAGATTTGTTGTCTTTCGGCGTGCTGGCGTCGCAATTCCTTTTGCAATGACGCCAACTTGATTTGCGTAAAGCATCACTTTAGCTCCCGCCGGAATGTTTAGAATCTTGGAAATCCAACGTTCACCACCGGTGGTTAGGGCACACTCATGTTTAATCATGTAATTCTCCATTTCCGACGGAACACGCTTGTTCTTTCGTGATGTGTTGACGAAAAAGACAGGTGCTGGTTTCCGACTGATGCGTTTCCCTTCGATTAAAAGTTCTGGCAAATCTATGTAGAATGTTTTTTCTTTTTCGTTTCCATCGTGTATGCGGTATGGCCACGGTTGAATAGCCAAGCCGTGACGCTGCCAGTGTGCAACGGCATCAAGTGTTGCATTGTCCGCGCCATTTGCCATTACAACGAGGTGATGTCGTTTTCCTAATTTCTCGCCCCACTCGACTGCACGATCAGGGTCGTATCCAAAGTAGTTACAGAAAGCTACTGCGAGAGAATCTTTAGCCTCTTTATGATTATCTCTATAAAGTTTGTCTAAATCGTCAATTTTAAGAGTGCCGAAGATTTGAGAATAACGCATCACTTGCAACAAATTTTCTGCCTTGCCTTCGATTTTTTTCAGTTCGAACAACCACAATTCTCCTTCTTGGTCGAGAGCAACCAAATCCGCCTTCTCGCCGGGCGATGACTGGCCTATAACCATTAAATCAGTGCTGACGAATTTCCATAGGTATTGAAATAGGTAATCTTCCAGTTTCTTTTCACGCCAACCATGTTTTGAGAGGCTTGAATCATCAAGCTCGCTAGGCGGCTTTGCACCGCTTTTGTGAATTTCGTAAATCATGATTCACCAAGTATTCAATTCATGCCGTCTTTTCCCACGGCTGCAATGGCGGCGATTCAAACGTCGCTGAAGGCTGCGGCGGCTTCGGCATCAGAAACCAGAGAGCGAAATAAGCTATCACCCCGGCAAACGCCGTGAAAATGGTTGCCAGAACCCAGACCACGCGCAACCGAGACGGCGACCAGCCGAGATGTTCCGCCAACCCGCCGCAAACCCCGGCAATCATCCGATTACTTTGTGAACGGCAAAGGTCCATAGTCGTCTTCTGTCAACTTCACTGCCTGCTCGCGGATCGAAAGCGCCAGAGGACTGGCGCACTCCAAGACGCTTCGCGCAATTCACAAACCACCAGCAAGCGCTTCGCGTCTTGGACTGCGGTGGCCCTCCACCGCTTTTCCACCGACGTTGCCGGACCGCCGCTTGATTTAATCAGGCCGCGTAAATCGTATATCGTAAATTACTTGTCTTTATCGTCATCCTTCTTCATCGCCTTTTTGAGCGCGGGAACCTGCTCCAGCAATTTTTCGAACTTCACGCCGGTCAGGGCTTCCAACACCGGCGGTAACTGGCTGATGATAGTGGTAACGTCGCCGGTCAGCTTGCTCGCGCCGCCGCCGGGACCGTTACCGCTGTTGATGATGACCATCTTCTCGGTCTTGCTGAGCGGCTCGCTGATCTTGCCCGCCACTTCCGGCAGCACGCGCACAATCATTTCGATGACCGCCGCCTCGTTGTATTGCTTGAAGCTTTCGGCCTTGGCCTGCATGGCAGACGCCGTCGCTTTGCCTTGTGCCTCGATGACGGTAGCTTGGGCCAGACCGCGCGCCTTGTTCGCATCCGCTTCAGCCAAACCCGTAGCTTTCACAACGTCGGCACCCGCAAAACCGGTCGCCTTGGTCGCGGAAGCGGCGCCAGCGGCCTCGGTTTCGAGCTGGAATTTCTTTGCATTGGCCAGCGTTTCGACCTTGTAACGTTCGGCGTCGGCAGGTTTCTGGACAGTAGCTTCAAGTTCGCGCTGTTTGCGCAGGATTTCCTGCTGCTGCAGTTCAATCTGTTTCTGCTTCTCGATGATACTGACCTGGACTTCCTCGGCTTTCACCAACTGGCCGGTCTTGAACTTCTGCAAATCGTAGGCGAGGTCGGCTTGGGCTTTCTGCTGGTTTACCGTGGCCTGATATTGCGCCACGTTGGATTGATAATCGCGTTGCGCCTCGGCAATTTTGGTATCGGCGGCGAACTGCGCCTCCTGCCCGGCCTGTTTCGCCTGCGCGGAACGGATCTGCGAATCGCGGTCGGCCTCGGCCTGGGCGATGATGGCGTCGCGTTTGACCTGAGCAATACGCGGTTTGCCGAGGGCGTCGAGATAGCCCTGACCGTCCCGGATGTCGCGGATGGTGAAGCTGATAATGTTAAGCCCCATGTTCGCCATGTCGCCGGCGGCCACCTCCTGGACCTTTTGGGCAAAGGCGTCGCGGTTCTGATAAATCTCTTCGACGGTCATCGTGCCGAGGATGGCGCGCAAATGGCCTTCGAGCGTTTGTGTGGCGATGTTGCGGATTTCATCGGTGCTTTTCCCCAGAAATTGCTCCGCCGCCGTGCGGATGGAAACATCGTCGCCTTTGACTTTGGTTTGCGCGACGCCGTCCACCTTCACCGGCACGCCTTTGCTGGTATAGACCTCCGGCGTCTGCACATCAATGGTCAGCAGTTCCAGCGAGAGGATGTCCACCTTCTCGAAAATCGGCCAGACGAACGTGCCGCCGCCCTTGACAATGCGGAAGCCGACCTTCGTGCCATCCTGCTCACGGTGCTTGATGCCGGACACCACCAGCACCTGGTTCGGCCCGACTTTGGTGTAGCGGCTGAACACCATGTAGAGCAGCAGAAACACCACGATGACGATGACGACCGCGGCGATGATGATGATGCCGCCCTGCATGAAGTTCAGTTCGGCCAGCATGGGTGAGAGATTCAAGTGCATGATGATATAATGAGGTTGAGTTGTTGGGTTCTAAATCGACGTGATGTAAAACTGGGTCCCGACAATGCGGGTGATTTTGACCATCTTGCCATTGGCCACTGCCGCGCTGTTTTCCGAACGGGCCGGCGCCGAATAACGTGTTCCGCCGACGACGTAGGCAATTTCGCCGACGCCATTTTCCGGGATGGGAGTGATGACATTCGCCTCCGCGCCAATCAGGTTGGCGACGTGGGATTCGCTGGAACTTTGGGTATGGCGAAATACCGAGCGCAAAAACACGAGCAACACTCCCGCCACCGCCAAGCCGCCGAGGAGGGAGAGCGGCGCGCTGATTGCCGCATTGCTGGTCGCGTGAAACTGCGTGAAGATGAGGCCAAAGCCGCCGAAGGCCGTTATGAAGGAAGCGATGATTGTAGGGCTGAAAATGGAAATGCCCGGCGCATCGCTGCTGTCCGCGCCCGCCTCCACGTGACCGCCGCTGCCCGCCACGTGCCCGTCATGCCCAAAGAAGTGCCCCGCGAGCACTGTGACCAGAGTGAATACCAGACCGACCACCAGACAGATTCCGTAGATAATCATAAGCCCTCGCTGAGTTGTTGTTGAAGCGAGTAAAATCCCAACCCGCTTCCAACGCAAGCAGGAAAGGTGGATCTGTCTTTGCCGGGTTGCTTCATATTTCACGCTTATCAAACATCAGTCCGGTCAAACCCGCACCTATAATCTGGCGGCAGATTTGTAAGGGCTTCTGTCTCTTAATCCTGATCCTCATCGTAATCTTAATCTCCTCATCTACGATTACGATTAAGAGAAAGATCAAGATTAAGACGGTAAATGTGCTTCCCACTTGCCAATTGAACCCGGCTTTTTCATTGTTTGGTTCATGCAATCCTACGAACTATTGCGCGAGGTTTTCGAAAACAAGACGCCCAAGCAGGTCGCTGCCGATCTCGGCCTGTCGCTCTCGATGGTTTATAAATGGGCCGAACCGCCGAACCACGCCTCCGGCAGCGGCACGGGCAATCCGCTCGACCGCATCGAAGCCTTGCTCATGAGCACCGGCGATCACCGGCTCGTCCAATGGATTTGTCAGCGCGCCGGCGGCTTTTTCATTCTCAACCCCAAGAATACCCCGCATCCGCATTATCTGATTCCGGTCACGAACCAGATTGTGCAGGAATTTGCCGACCTGCTGCACGTCATCGCCACCGCCACGGCCGACGACAAAGTCATGCAACCGGAAGCGAAAGAAATCCGCGCGCGCTGGGAGGAATTGAAGACGGTGACGGAAGGTTTTGTGGCCTGTTGCGAGCAGGGGAATTTCGCCCACATCCGGAACCACGCCGCCAAACACGCAGCCTCAAGCCATGATTGAGCCCCGGCGGGCGAAATTATTTTGTAGTAGTGTACGTTGATCCGCCGATTCCACTCTCGGATGAGATTTAAGCCGACTCACGTCGGCTGCTACAGAAATAAAGGCGGGATGGAGCAGGCTTCGCCCCGGCCTACGCCGATTTTATTCCGCTGTCTTTTTCTTTGAAATCGTGTGCGTCGCGTGGCCGTAAAAAACGTCAGCGCATTCCATCAGCGTTTCGGACAGCGTCGGATGCGGATGCACGGATAGCGCAATGTCCTCGGCGGTCGCGCCCATCTCCAGTGCCAGCACGGCTTCGGAAATCAATTCACCCGCGCCCGCACCCACGATGCCCACGCCCAGCACACGGTCGCTTTCGGGATCAATCAGCATTTTCGTCAAGCCGTCCGTGCGGTCGAACGTCATTGCCCGGCCCGACGCCGGCCACGGGAATTTCGCCACTTCATATTTCACGCCGCGTTCCTTCGCCTCGGCTTCGGTCAGGCCGCACCACGCCAGTTCCGGATCGGTAAACACCACCGCCGGGATGATAACGTGTTCAAACACGCTGTTCTCGCCGTTGATGACTTCGACGGCGATGCGCGCTTCCTTGTGCGCCTTGTGCGCCAGCAAAACGCCGCCCGCGATGTCGCCAATGGCGTAAATGTTCGGGTCATTGGTTTGTTGCCGCTCGTTGACCTTCACGAAACCTTTTTCATCGAGTTCAACCCTGGTGTTTTCCAAACCGAGATCGGCGCTGTTTGGCGCCCGGCCCACGGCCACGAGCACACGATCGTAAAGTTCAGACACCTTCTGGCCGTTGTGTTCCATCTCGACCTTGATCTGTTTGCCGGCGGTGGACATTTTCACGACCTTCGCCTTGAGCCGGATTTCCTTGAACATCTTTTTCGCGTTCGCCACGACGGGCCGCGCAAGGTCGGGATCGGCGCCGGTGAGCACATTGTCGAGCGCCTCAACGACCGTGATTTTGCTGCCGAGCGCGGCATAGACGGTGCCGAGTTCCATGCCGATGTAGCCACCACCGACGACCAGCAGATTTTCCGGAATTTCCTCAACCTCGAGCGCCTCGGTCGAAGTCATGATGAGCGGGTTGCCGAGGTCAAACACCTTGGGCATCGCCGCGACCGAGCCGACGGCGAGAATCGCCTGGTCATACTGGATGAACTGCTGCCCCTGCTCCGTCTCGACGCGCAAGGATTGCGAGCCTTCAAAATAACCGCGCCCTTGAATCACCTGCACACCGCGCATCCTGGCAAGCGAGGCGACGCCGACGCCGAGTTTTTCCAAAATGGATTCTTTCCAGGCGCGAAGCTTTGACAAATCCACTGTTGGCGGCGCGAACGTGATGCCGCGATGTTCTGATTCCTTCGCGCCGGTGATTTGGTGTGTTGCGTAAAGCAGCGCCTTCGATGGAATGCAACCGCGATTCAGACAAACGCCGCCGAGCCGCTTCTCACGCTCGACGAGAATGACTTTTTTGCCAAGGTCGGCGGCATAAAACGCCGCCGCGTATCCGCCCGGGCCCGCGCCGACAACGACGATTTGAGTTTTGATCGGGTCCATAAAAAATGTCAGTAAAAAGATCCCGCCCTCACCCCGGCCCTCTCCCCCGGGAGAGGGAGAAGCATCCACCGTTCTTTGGGGATGTGAATGTCTTTGGCAATCGAGTACGTTTTGAAGCGAATGTTGGAAAGGCGGAGACTGCAATCACGACAAGCGCATCGCCGAACACCGTCACGCACTCCCCCCTCTCCCCGGGGGAGAGGGTCGGGGTGAGGGCGCGCGCAAACTTTGGTCTTAATTCGGCTCACAGTTTAATACCTTCCTCTTTGAAATCCTCCATCGCTTTCACAAGATCCACGATAAACCGCGCCGCTTCGCCGCCGTCAATCACCCGATGATCAAAGGACAGGCCCAGCGGGGTCATCATGCGCACCTCGACCTTCCCGTCGCGAACGACCGGCTTGAGCGCGCCGCGGCCAAGACCGAGAATCGCCACCTCCGGCTTGTTGACGATGGGCGTGAAATGCGCGCCGCCGAGCGCGCCCTGATTCGAAATCGTAAACGTGCCGCCCTTGAGTTCTTCGGCGGTCACTTTCCGGTCACGCGCCTTTTGCGCGAGCTGTTCCACTTCCTTCACCAGTTCGAGCATGGATTTTTTATCCACGTCGCGGATGACCGGCACAATCAAGCCCTGCTCTGTGTCCACCGCGATACCGATGTGGAAATATTCCTTGATGACAATTTCATTGGCCACCTCGTCGAGGCTGGAATTGAAAATCGGATGTTTCTTGAGCGTCTCCACCAACGCCTTGAGCACGAATGGCATGAATGTGAGCTTCGCGCCCTTTTGCTCGTAGGCCGACGCGTACTTCTTGCGCAACTCGTTCAGCCGCGTGAAGTCCGCGTTATCAAACTGCGTCACGTGCGGGATCGCGTTCCAATTTTCCCACATCCGGCGCGCAATGACCTGGCGCAACGGGGTCACCGGCTTTTTTGTCACCGGCCCCCATTGGGAAAAATCAATTGGCTCGGCGGCGGGTTTGGCCGGCGCGGCCTCGGCGGCGGGCCTGGGTTTGTCCGCAGTTTTTTGCAGACGCGCAATGTAAGCGCGAATATCGCCGATGCCGATGCGCCCGCCGGCTTCACGGCCGCGAACCCGGCTTAAATCAAGGCCCAGCTCGCGCGCGAGCTTGCGCACGGACGGCGACGCGACGGGTGCCGCCACCCCCTGCGGGATTTCCTCCCCCGCGTCGTCAGGTTCTTCGGCAGCAATTTCGGTTTCCGGTTCTGATCGGGCGTGCTTTGCGGCAGGCACAGCGGCCGACGCCGGCTCTCCACCGCTCAATGAAAGCAAACGCTGGCCGACGGTGATTTTGTCGCCGGGCTTGACATAAATTTTCGCGACGACGCCGGCTGCCGTGGATGGAATCGAGGCCACGGCCTTCTCGTTTTCCAACTCCAGAATAGCTTGGTCCCTGGCGACCATGTCGCCTTCCTTCACGAAGACGTTGACCACGACGCCGGAGTCCGCGCCTTCACCCAGTTTGGGAAGTTTGACATCCATAAATTAACAGGGCAAACACTTTGGAGAAAAGCGCCTCCACTTTCCAGAAAATAAATTTGCCGGCAAGCCTCACGAATCGAAAGGCAGGGTCGCTTCGCCGAAGCAACCGGCGGAGGTTCCGCCTCCCACACACGGACGGCCCGGCGCTGACACGTCCGTTGATTTGTGGTTGGCCTGCCGTGCGCCGCAGCCTTGGCGGTGCGCCGGTCTTCGCGTGGCTTCGCCCCGACAAGGCAGCACCGCCCCACGAAGACGCAGTTGATGTTGCATCAGCGCACCGTCTCCGCCTGCATCGTTGCATAGCGGATGAATTCTGTTAAATTGCGGCCATGAAAATGAACCTGGCCGTAAAACTTTCGCTCTTGGCGGTTCTTGCCCTGGCCACCGCGTTCATCGTTGGCTGCAAGACAACCAAGCCGATTGATTGGAACAGCCGCGTCGGCACTTACACCTTTGACCAGGCCGTGACCGAACTCGGTCCGCCGGACAAACAGACGACGTTGAGCGACGGCAAGCTGGTGGCGCAATGGATTACGCATCGCAACGGCGGCTCCAGTTTCAGCGTCGGCACGGGATTTTACACCCGCGGCGTGGGCGTTGGCGTGGGCCAAACCACCGGCTCGGCTTACCCGGACAGGATTTTGACGCTCACCTTTGGCACAAATCAGGTGCTCACCGCGTACTCCAAAAATTATTGAACAGAATGGAGCAAGTGAATCGAAGCATGAAAAGTAAAATCGCCATATCGTGTCTGTTGATCGTTTTTCCGGGACTTCTATTCCTGGTCTCCGGTTGCGCATCAACCCGTCCCTTGGCCGCTCAACAGGCAAATTATCCAGCAGACAAAGTGGATGCCCACGGCTTGTTCATTGAAAATTGCGCCGTCTGTCACGGCAAAAACGGACGCGCCCACACATTCCACGGCTGGCTCGTCGGGGCACAGAATCTTACCGAAGCAAAGTTTCAGGCGAACACCACGGATGAGGAGATAATCAAAGCGATCAAAACCGGGCCGAGCGTGATGCCTGCCTTTGAGAAGAAATTGTCCTCATCGGAAATTGACGCGCTGGCAAAGTACGTGCGTTCCTTCAACCAAGTGCAATGAACACCCGTATTGAATCGGGGGAAATGTCGTTGCACTTGCGGATGCGTCTTGACGGAGCGCGTCTGGTTTTGGGTGTCCGATAACGGCGCCAGGAGCGCTTTGGCTCTTTGGCCTGGAGCAAAAAAGCCCTGATCTTGTGGGGTGTTCCCACAAGACCAGGGGCGATTGAATACTTCTCATTCTACTCGCTTGCCGTCGCGGTAGAAGTCCCGGAACACCGTGAGATTATCAGAACGGGAGCACCACGATGTCATAGGTGAAGTCTTGCGTGAGATAGATGCCGCCAGGGCCGACCTCCCCGACAAAGTGAATCGTGTGTTTCCCCGGCGAAAGCGGGGAGAGCATGAGATACACTCCATCCGTTACTGCGGGATAAATGGTCGTTCCCCCCGGGATGCACGTGACACCATTGAATAGCGGGAGAAAGTTGCCGTATTCCGCCGTGGTGTAGCTGAATGGCGGGGACTGCACGAGGTAGGCGGTGGTTTGCGGGTTGCTCAAACCCGCGACCGGGACTCCGTCAATGGTGCAGGTGGTTGCCGTGACGGCACTCCAATTTCCCACCGCCTCCGCCGCCAGTTCATCCGCTGTAAGCGAGGTCATAGGGCAACCGGTGTTATCCGCCTCGGCGCTGAGAATCGTAAAAAACAGCGGCGTCCCAGCGAGAATGAAGATATGGTTGGTTACGGTGATGCTTCCGGGCGCTCCAGCCAGAAACGCCACGCGGCTGGCGGGCCCTTCGCAAATCCCCGGATAACCAACCAGCTCCACATGGTTCGTGTTCTGCCCCAGATTCCACTGCCACCATTTGGCCGACCATTCCTGGTAACTGTAGCCATAAGGCAGTGACGACGGCGGGAGGACCTGGCCCGACGAGGACGAAGCGGCGATTCCCAGCAGCAGGAGACCCGCCAAAGCCGAACCGAATCGAACGGGCCGGGGTATTAACTTTGTTAGTATGAGTTGATTTTTCATGTTTTTTTCTTTCTTTTCAGGCGCAAGGCGCCTGGTTTTAGTTTTTGTTTTTGAGCGAAATCGCCCACCGTTAACCAATGCGAGATTCCGGGGCCAAAGGGGCAAGTTATTTTAATGATAAAATTAAGAACCACGAATTGACTTGGCTGGGATTGGAGAATGCAGATTCCCTGACGTGCGGCATCAGTCGACAATGGGTCAGGACGTTTATTGCGACAGAAAAGTCACCCGGTGGCCTGCTAAATCCACTCGTGGTTTACTGAAGTTGCATCTTGATTGCGCGATAAAGCCAGGCGCGGGCGTGGGTCCAGTAATTCCTGACCGTGCGTTCGGAAAGGCCCAGGGCCTGGGCGGCTTCAACGTTGGTCATACCCACAAAATAACGCAGCTTGACCACCTCGGCCTCGACCTCGTTTTGGTCGGTGAGTTTGTCGAGAGCCTCGTTCACGGCGAGCAGTTGATCGTCATCGTCTGGCGCGGCAACATCCAAGCCCTCCAAGTCCACGCGTTTCTGGTCCCCTCCGTGCCGTTGGGCGCGCTTGCGCCGGGCCTTGTCAATCAGGATGCGGCGCATGGCCTCGGCCGCAGCAGAGAAGAAATGAGCGCGATTGGCAAACTGCGGATTGTCATTGCCGACCAGCCGCAGCCAGGCTTCGTGAACGAGTGCGGTGGGTTGCAAGGTCTGGTTGGGCGCTTCGTTGGCCATTTTCGCCGCCGCCAGCCTGCGCAGTTCGCCATAGACCAACGGAAGGAGTTTATCGGCGGCCTTGGGATCGCCTTGCTCGATGGACTCAAGAATGCGGGTAACGTCGCTCAATCAGCAACGATTATCCGATTCTCCAAGGTTGCGCCAGAGGATTGCGCATCGGCGCCGCAACCCAAAATGTCCCGTCCGCCATTTCAGTGCATGAGCCGGAAGAAACTGTTTCCGGTTGCCGGAGGCAGGACGACTTGGTTCTCCAAGTTCGTCAGATTGAGCACCGGCACGTTCGTCACGTCCGCCCAACTCGACAGGTCGGAACTTTGCTGCAAGGTGAAATCCATGGATGGAATAATCCATGAAACCACCGTGTTATTAGCCGAAGCCGACAGATCCAAAACCGGCGCGGGTGTCGTCTGCGAAACGTAGATGCCGCCGATTGTTGACGGACCGCCGATGGTGGCGATGAACTCATTTCCATCGGCAGACATGGCGGCGCAAGTCCATGCTCCGCTCGGCACGTTGTTGGAAACCCACGTCGCTCCCGAATCTGTCGAAGTATAAATTCCACCGTTGCCAGTGCCAGGGACGGTTGAGCCACTATTGGCCAACGCCACCATTTTTGTCCCATCCGCCGATTCAGCGACACTGTTCCAGTTATTGGTAGGCAGGCTGGTCTTGGTCCAGGTCACTCCGGCGTCGGTGGAGAGATAAACATTGCCGAGGAAGTAAGCGCACGCCATCAACTTGTTGCCATCCGCTGATGAAGCGACCGAATACCAGCGCGCCAACGGGGCGTTGGTGGCCTGGTCCCGATTGACTCCCGAATTGCTGGAAGTAAAAATCGAACCATTGGCTGACGTTCCTACTGCGGCCACCAATTTACTTCCGTCGGCCGATGAGGCGATATAGGTGAAGCCCAAGTATGGCAGAAGCCCATTGGTTTGGCGTGTCCAGTTCACACCTGAATTGGTGGACGTATAAATCCCCTGCACATTTATGGCCACCGCCGCCAATTTTGTTCCATCTGCTGACGTGGCAATTGCATTCCAATTGGCCAGGGGCGCATTTGTGGCTCTTGACCAAAAGGCTCCCGAGTTTGTCGAAATGAAAATTCCTCCGGTATTGCCTGCCAGCAACTCGGTGCCGTCGGCAGACGAAGCCACGCCCTCCCCCGCTACCGTGCTCGCCTGTGTCCAATTAGTACCTCCATTCGTTGAAGTAAAAACACCGATTCCAGCAGTGACTGATCCGGCCACTAACTTCGTTCCATCCGCCGAGGAGGCGACGGATTGCCATTGTGCCTGCGGTGTGCTGCTAAACGGCGGGCTCAAAAAACGAAGCTCTGCACCGAGAACTGTGGCCAAGTGGTTCGAAGCCACTACCTCATAATAGTATTGTGTGAAGGGAGCCATCCCAGTAATGAAACTACCGACATTCAATGGGGCCGTGCCAGCCCCAATATCTATAACAGGTGTTGAATTGGTAAGGAAGCCTAGTATCCCCCAACGAAAATATACCGTCGTGTCCCATCCATTCGGATTGACGGTGGCGTTCAAAGTCGTGCCATTTGCGCTATTCACCGCGGGAAGCGTAGTTGCAGTGGGAGCGAAGCCAACCGTGAACGACTGGTCATTTCCATAAACAATCCCAAAATCATTCGCGGCATCAATCCGATAGTGATAAAAATTTCCGGGCAATCCGGTCAGCGTGGTACTGATATTGGTGTTACTGTTTATCCCTGGCACGATGGTCGCTCCCGCGATATTCCCATAATTAGTATCCGTGCCCCAGTCAAACCAAACCACCGTTTCATCCGGCCCGACCGTGACCGAACCATTCAGCACCGCGCCGGTGGCCGAAATGCTACTCGCCGGCAGTGTGGTCACTAGAGCCGGCACAACTGTCAGCACGGCATTGCTGCTCAACTCGCTGCCATAGCTGTTGGTGACCAGCACGGAATAACTGCCGGAGGCAGAGAGACTGACATTGGTCAGCGTGAAGGTGCTGTTGGTCGCATTAGGCAATGCAACATTGTTGGACATCCATTGGTAAGCGAAGGGCGCAGTGCCAACCACGCTGACACCAAAAGTCACAGTGACACCCACCACAACAGTTTGGCTCACAGGCTGGCTGGTGATAAAAGGCGGGACGATATTGGCATTATTAACGAAAACCTGAATACGGTTGTTAAATATGTCAACCACATAAATAAAGTTCCCCGTGCCGTCCACCGCAATGCCTGTGGGACTATCAAACTGGCCGTTGCCGCTTCCAGAACTGCCCCATTGCGTCAGATAGTTGCCGCTGCTGTCGAACTTCTCAACGCGGTTGTTGTTGCTGTCCACCGCGACACCTTCGGCAGACTGAAACTGGCCATTGCCGCTGCCAGGACTGCCCCATTGCGTGAGATAGTTGCCGTTGCCGTCGAACTTCTCAACGCGGTTGTTATTGAAGTCGGACACATAAACATTGTTGCTGCTGTCAATGGCGACGTCTATGGGGTTGTTAAATTGTCCGTTACCGCTGCCATAACTACCCCATTGCGTGAGATAGTTGCCGTTGCCGTCGAACTTCTCAACGCGGTTGTTGTAAGCATCAACCACGTAAATGTTATTGCTGCGGTCCACCGCGACACCACTGGGGAAACTGAACGGGCCATTGCCGCCTCCATAACTGCTCCACTGCGTCAGATAGTTGCCGTTGCTATCGAATTTCTCCACGCGGGCGTTGCTTAAGTCGGACACATAAACATTGTTACTACGGTCCACCGCGACACCTTCGGGGTCACTGAACTGGCCGTTGCCGCTGCCAGGACTGCCCCATTGCATCAGATAGTTGCCCTTGCCATCGAACTTCTCAACGCGGTTGTTGCCGGAATCGGTCACATAAACGTTGTTGCTAGAATCCAGCGCCACGGATGCAGGTTCATTGAAACCGCCAGGCACGACGGAAGAATCAATCTGAAACAAATAAGTCGGTGGATTATCCGCATGGAGCGGTGTCACCATGGCCAGCAAACTGGCTAGCACGAACAGGGCTGGGAAATAATTGGAGCGCGGACGCGCCGCCAGCTTTCGGGAATGTTTGACATTATTCATAGATGGTGCCCTTTTTGGTTAGAGTTAATTTTCATTGCGTGAGCCGGAAGAACATTTGGGTGCCGGTGATGGGATTGGTCACGACGTTCTGGTCGCCGATCACAACGGGAGCCGTCGAATTGGTTTGCCAAATAGTCGGCGAAACAAGATTGGTCGCAAACTCCAGGGTGAAATCGGCAGTGAATCCGACGTAATCTGTTGGCCACGACAAAATCACATTAGCTCCCGCAGGAACGATGGCCAGTTGAGGTGGCACTACGGTCAGCCGGAACACGGTGCCCAAGTTGTTCGTGCCAGCGTTTTGAGTTGTGCCATAGAAACTGCCGTCGCTGCCCTGCACCAGCGCAGCACGGGGATTTGCGCCATCATTAGTGCCGGAAAAAGAATACAAAGTGGCCAGTGCCCCATTGGTGCCAAATTTGAACACGGTGCCATCGCCATGCGTGCCACCAACGTAAGTCGTGCCATAGAAATTGCCGTCGCTGCCTTGCACCAGCCCGGCTGCGGATCGCGCGCCGGTGCTGAAAGAATCATACAATTTCACGAATATACTATTGGTGCTGATTTTGAAAACGGTGCCATTGCCGGTGTGTGAAGAGTATCCGCCAAGGTAAGTCGTGCCATAGAAATAGCCGTCGCTGCCCTGCACCAGCGCAGCTTGGGGGTTTGCGCCGGCGGGAGCATAGTAATCTCCAGTTATTGGGAATTCATACAAAATGGTTATTGTTCCATTGGTGCTGATTTTAAACACGGTGCCAGCCCCGTTAGGTAAATAAACTCCTGTGGATTCTCCACCGTATTCACAAGTACCATATAAGTAGCCGTCGCTGCCCTGCACCAGCCCGGCTGCGGGTCGCGCGCCGTCATAGAAACCGGTGAAGGAATACAAACTGGTCAGCGCCCCGCTGGTGCTGATTTTGAACACAGTTCCCAAGTTGTTCGTGCCGCCGGAGTAGGTCGTGCCATAGAAATAGCCGTCGCTGCCCTGCACCAAAGGAGCGGACGGATTAAAACCATCCAGCACATGATAGGTGTCATGGGTAGAGCCGAAGGAATACAAACTGGTCAGGGCACCGCTGGTGCTGATTTTGAACACGGTGCCATAGTTGTTGGTGGCGATGAGGTTAGGATTGTTGTTGGTGCCGCCGCCGTAAGTCGTGCCATAGAAATAGCCGTCGCTTCCCTGCACCAACCCGGCCTCAGGACATGTGCCATCATAAAGGGCAAATGAATATAAACTGGTCAGCGCCCCATTGGTGCTGATTTTGAAAATGGTGCCATAGTTGTTTGTGCCGCCGGAGTAAGTCGTGCCGTAGAAATAGCCGTCGCTGCCTTGCACCAATCCAGCCTCGGGATTTGCGCCATCATTGGTGCCGGTGAATGAATAAAGGCTGGTGAAGACAACGTCGGCTTGGACACTGGCGGCCAGCAAACCGACTAGCACAAGCAGGACAACGAAGCAACCGGCGCGCGGAGGCGCCGCCAGATATTTGCCGTGGCGCGACTTAAAGAAGACGCGATTCACCGTGGTAAACAGGCCGCCCGAGGCAGCCCCCAAAAGAGGCAGAAATAAGGATTTCATGGCTCAATTGGCCTTTGGTTTAACTTCCGAAAACGAAATCGCCAGAATTGATGACCCTGGGCCGGTGAGCCAAGAATGGTGGCCACAAAAGTTTTTTACTACAGTAGGCTGGCTAAAGCAAGGAAAAAGCTTCACCGATACACTGCGGGAACGGTTCAGGTTCATCATAAATGGTGCCTTTTCAGTTAAAGTTCATTTTTCGTGGGTGAGCTGTTTGGCCCACCGTTAACCAATGCGAGATTCCGGGGCCAAAGGGGCAAATTATTTTTCGGGGCGCGGTTTTGAAGCAGGCGGGATTAACCGCGGTCAACCGACCGCCCAGGGTAGCTCTAAAAAGGAAACAGATATGGAGACCTCAGCAAAACCGCTGTAGCGCTTCTCGGCAGAGCGCCGCGCTAATCGAATTGAAGGTGTTCGACCTTTCAGGGGTTTCTTTGCCCCCGGTAAGGTTTGTTCGACTGATAAAGCTTCAATCGCGAGTTGAAATCCAACTTCTCCGGCTCGCTTTGTAGCAAGCCGATGGCTTCTTGTTCCACAGCTACCGCCTTGTCAAACCGTTGGGTCTCCGCATAAGCGGCGGCCAAAGTGTCGAGAAAAGCGGAGTTCGTGCGGTGGGTCGCCGCAACCGCGCTTTCAGCCAAATTCACCGCGTTTGTCCCGTTTCTGATCTCTGGCGCATCGCTTGTAGCCAAGGTCCGGGCGATTTCATTGAGTGATATGAGCGTGTCCGGGTGTTCCGGGCCGAGCACCTTGCGTCGGAGTGCCAGCACATTCTCCCGCAGCTTCAGGGCCTCATCACGACGGCCGGCCTCGTCGTAAGAATCCGCGAGGCTTGCCATCACCGTGAGCGTGTCGGGGTGTTCCGGGCCAATCACTTTGCGTTGGAGCGCCAGCACCTGTTCCCGCAACTTCAGGGCCTCATCACGACGGCCGGCCTCGTCATAGGAATCCGCGAGGTTTGCCATCGCGACGAGCGTGTCGGGGTGTTCCGGGCCGTTCACCTTGTGTTCGAGCGCCAGCACCTCCTCCCGCAGCTTCAGAGCCTCATCACGACGGCCGGCGTCGTCGTAGGAATTCGCCAGGTTCATCATCGCTTTGAGCGTGTCGGGGTGTTCCGGGCCGTTCACCTTGCGTCGGAGCGCCAGCACCTCCTCCCGCAGCTTCAGGGCCTCATCACGACGGCCGGCCTCGTCGTAGGAAATCGCCAGGTTGTGCATCGAACTCAGCGTGTCGGGGTGTTCCGGGCCAATCACTTTGCGTTGGAGCGCCAGCACCTCCTCCCGCAGCTTCAGGGCCTCGTCACGACGGCCGGCCTCGTCGTAGGAAATCGCCAGGTCCTGCATGGCTATGAGGGTGTCGGGGTGTTCCGGGCCGAGCACCTTGCGTTGGAGCGCCAGCACCTGTTCCCACAGCTTCAGGGCCTCATCACGATGGCCGGCGTCTTCGTAGAAAGACCCCAGGTTGCGCATCACCGTAAGCGTGTCGGGGTGTTCCGGGCCATTCACTTTGCGTTGGAGCGCCAGCACCTCTTCCTGCAGCTTGACGGCCTCGCCAATGCGGCCGGTCTCGTCGTAGGAAGCTGCCAAGGAGTTCATTGCCCAGAGCGTGGCAGGGTTTTCCGGACCACTCACCTTGCGCCGGACCGCCAGCACCTGCTCCCGCAGCTTCAGGGCCTCATCAGGGTGGCCGGCCTCGTCGTAGGAAGTCGCCAGGTCGAACATCGCCCAGAGGGTGTCGGAGTTTTCCGGGCCGCTGACCTTGCGGCGGAGCGGCAGCACCTCCTCCCGCAGCTTGAGGGCCTCGTCACGGCGGCCAACGTCCTCGTAAAAAATCGCCAAAGTGTGCATCGCGCCGAGCGTGTCGGGGTGCTCCAGGCCGGAGGCGGCCTGGCGGTAATCTCGAACCTTTTCTTGCAGCGGGATGGCCTCGCGGTTGAGACCCAGCGTGTGGTAGGTCCAGGCGAGTGTGGCTTGGAGGTTGGCCCGGCGCGCAGGCTGGTGGGCCAGATCGGATTCCAGCTTCTTGGCCGCGGCGCCGAGAGTTTCGGCGACGGTGATAGTGCGACCGTCGCGAGCAGGGTCCGGGCTTTGGAACACTTCCGTCAGGAATTTGGAAATCGCTTCGGACTCGACCAGGCGCTGTCTGGCCAGGGTCGCCTGCCAGGCGCTGATGCCTGTGGCGGCCACCAGCACTACGCCTATCAGCCCGGCGGCGGCGAAGCCAAATTTGTGACGCCGCACCGTCTTCTGAAACTCGTAGAGGCGGCTGGGAGGACGGGCGAGCACCGGCTCGCAGTTCAAATGCCGGGTGATGTCCATCGCCAGGCCATTGGCCGTCTCGTATCGGCGTGCACGGTCTTTCTCCAGACGCCTTCATCACAATCCAGTCCAGGTCGCCCCGCACCAAATGAATCAGCTTCGGCGCCTCGGCATTGCGGTGTTTGGCGATCTCCGTCAGATCCGCACCCAGCATCGTGCTCAAGCAGGTCGAGGGTCGCGCCGGTTCCTGCTCCCGAATCGTGCGGCGGATTTCATCCAGACCCGCTTGCAGCAATTTCTTGGCGTCAAACGGTGTCTGGCCGGTCAGCAATTCGTAGAGCAACACGCCCAGACTGTAGATGTCGCTGCGCGTGTCAATGTCCAGCGCGCTCATCTCCGCCTGCTCCGGACTCATGTAGGCGGGCGTGCCGATGAATTGCTCGAAGGCGGTGAAGAGGGTTTGATCGGTCAATTTGCCGTGCGTCGCTTTGGCGATGCCAAAGTCAATCACCTTGGGCACGGGCACGCCGTCGTTCATCGTCACCAGGATGTTCGAGGGCTTGATGTCCCGATGAATGATGCCTTTCTGGTGCGCGTGTTGGATGGCCTGGCAAACTTGAATGAACAGATCCAGCCGTTCATGGGTGGAAAGATTGTTCTGGTCGCAGTAATCGGTGATTTTGATGCCGCGCACCAGTTCCATGACGAAATACGGCCGGCCGGTGTCCGTCGCGCCGGCGTCCAGCACCTTCGCGATGTTCGGATGGTCCATCAGGGCCAGCGCCTGCCGCTCGGCCTCGAATCGGGCAATGACGCTCTTGGTGTCCATGCCCAGCTTGATGACCTTGAGCGCGACCCGGCGGCGAACCGGTTCCTCCTGCTCGGCCATATAGACCACGCCGCAGCCGCCTTCGCCAATTTGTTGGAGCAGTTTGTAGCGGCCGATGCGGTCGCCGGGTTTCTCGGCCGGAACCGACGCGAGGCGGACGGTTCCGGCCGGCTTGGGTGGACCTGCTCCTGATGAGAATGCCTCCGCTCCGGGCGCCGGGGTTTCGAGGAAGGTGCCGGCTTCTTCGCCGGTCTGGAGGAGTTCTTCGACGCGCTGACGCAAGGCAGCGTCGCCAGCGCACGCTTGGTCAAGATAAGTGGCGCGCTCCGCAGCCGGCAATTCCAGCGCAGCGTTGAATACTTCAATTTCGCGTTCGGATGGCTGAGGCATGGGCAAATTCAATCATTCACTCTTCAATGCGAAAAAAACAGCCAAAACAGGCAAGGCAAAGCGGAAATTACTTTTGGAATTTTGAGGCCAGTCTGTGACGAATCATACGCATTTGCGTTCAATGTGACATAAACGGTTGAAGTTGACTGCGCCGAACCTCACCCCGACCAAGCTCATACCCTCACCTGGCCTGCGGCCACCCTCTCCCATCCGATGGGCGAGGGACAGGAGAAACGTTCGCCGTCCCCATGAAAATTCGCGCAACTGGATTTGCCGGACGATCATCCGTACAATCAGAAATGCGCTATTGCTATCCCTTCTACCGGGGGAGAAGGCCAGGTTGAGGGCGAGCGTCAAAATCAAATTGATTGAACGCACCACCTCACCCCGGCCCTCTCCCCCAACTCCGTTGGCGGAGAGGGAGAAGTTATTCGCCGTCCTTTGAAAATTTGTCGAGCCGGCCAGAGGCGTCGGCAGCTTCTACCTGCAGCCAACAAAGGCCGGCCCTCTAGTTCAACGCCACACCGCGGCGGATGTAAGTCGGGATGTCGAGGTCTTCGCCCTTGTGAATGGTAGGCTCGCTCTTGTCGAACCGGCCTTTGGAGATAATTGCCAGTGGCAACTGCGTTTGGAGCATTTTTGAATCCGGTTTCCGTCCGCGACCACCGCGCCGGGACACCAACTGCTCGCGCTGTTCCATGGTGAATGGCGGCGCCGCCGGCATGGCGTGGGCAGCCATTCGCGCCGTCGCGACGCGCGAAACCGTTTGTTCCGTTGCATCGCCGGGAAGTTCAGTTTTGGCAGCGGCATTTTTCGCCGCGATGACCGTGACGCACAGCCGGTTCTTCAACGTTTCGTCCACCGCCGCGCCCATGATGATTTGCGCCTGTTCGCATTGGCGGCTGATTTGTTCCATCACCCGGTTGACTTCAGACATCGTCAAATCCTTTCCACCCATGAGGCTCACCAGCACCGCGTCGGCTTCGGTCAGGGCGCGGCCTTCGTCCAGCAACGGGTGCGCGAGCAGTTTTTCCACAATCTCTCGCGAACGCCCCACCCCGGCGGCTTCGATGGAGGCAAAAACGCTTTCCGAATGGCGGTCATGCACCAGCGCGCGCAAATCGTCGAAATGAATTTGAATCAAACCGCGCCGCGTGAGCAAACGCCACACGCCGCGGACACTTTCCAAAAGCAATCCGCTCGTGATGCGGAACGTGTCGAGGACGCTGGTATTCTCGTCAATCAACTTGAACGTCTTCTGGTTCGGCAGGCAGATGACGCCGTCGGCAACGGCCTTGAGTTCGCCGAGTCCCTCCTGCGCCTGCTGCTGGCGGCGGTTGCCTTCGCAAGCGAACGGCAAGGTTACGAACGCGAGCACCAGCGCGCCGGTTTCCTTGGCAGCGCGGGCAATTACGGAACTGATACCGCTGCCGGCGCCGCCGCCCAAACCGGCGAGAATGAAAATGACCGTCGCACCCTCGCAGGCGGTTTTGAGCGTGGAAAATTGTTCTTCGGCCAGCGCGCGGCCGCGTTCGGGATCGCCGCCGGTGCCCATCCCGCGCATCAATCTTGTCTCCAGCTGAATTTTCACCGGCGCGGTGGATGCCGCCAGCGACGTCGCGTCCGTGTCAATCACGGCGAACGACGCACCCGTGAATTCATCGCGCATCACCGTATCGAGCAACTGAACGCCCGCGCCACCGACGCCGAATATCTTGATTGTCCGCGATCGCGGAACCTCGGCAACCTTCGTCGCCTCTTGAATTTTGGCTTTCATATTTCCAGCGCATTGCCAATGACGAATGACGAAGCCCTAATGACTAAAAAATGCCAAAATCCAAATAACCCATGGCATTGGGCGCGTGCTGAACGCTTTCGGAATTGAGTCATTGGAAATTCTTTAGTCATTCGGATTCAGGAATTAGTCATTTCAGTCACGGCCGTTGCAAAAAACGTCCGAGCGCACCTTTGATTCCCTGCGCCAGCGACGGTTTGCCTTCGCGTTTGCGGGCTTTGAACGAACCAAATTTCGCGAGGCCGATGCCGGTGACGAATTCCGGCTGGCCAAGCGCGGATTTGAGTCCGCTGACGGAATCGGTTTGGCCGAGCGAAACGGGCATTTGCAAAATCGGCTCGGCGAGCCTGGTGATGTGCGGCACGCGCGCCCCGCCGCCGCACAGAAAAACGCCTGCGCGCAAATAATCGAGCAGGCCAAGCTGGTTCAGATCCTGCGCGACCAGCTGGAAAATTTCCTCCAACCGCAATGACATGATGCGGCGCAAATGCTCAATATTGACGGTTTTAAGCGGCAGGCCGAGTTCGTTGGTGATGGTGACGGTCTGGCCCTTCGCCGCGTCGTCCACCAACGCCGAGCCGTGTTCCAGCTTGAGTTTCTCCGCGCGGCTCAACGGGACTTTCAGGCCGTAGGCCAGATCGTTGGAGATGTGGTCGCCGCCGACCGCGAGCACGCCGGTGTGTTTGATGACGCCATCGGTGTAAACGACGTAGTCGGTTGTCCCGCCGCCGATGTCAATGACCAGCGCACCGAGTTCCTTCTGTTCGCTCGTCAACAGGGCGAGCGACGACGCGAGGCCGTTGAAGACGATTTCATCCACTTCGAGTTGCATGCCCTTGACGAGGCGGATGGCGTTTTGGAGCCGGTTCGTGTTGCCGTGAACTACGTGCATGTCCACTTCGAGGCGCGAACCCAGCATGCCGACGGGGTTGGTCACGCCATCCTGCCCATCCACAAAAAAGTGCTGGCGAATGGCGTGCACGACGCTGTTTTCCGTCGGCAAATTGATCGCCTTCGCGTTCTTGATCACGTCCTGCACGTCGTCGTCCGTGATTTCGCGGTCGGCGGAGACCACCGGATGCACGCCACGGTTGTTGAAGCCGCGAATGTGTCCGCCGGTGACGCCGAGATAAACGCTGCGGATTTCCACGTCCGCCATTTGCTCGGCTTCGACAATCGCGTTGCGCACGTCCTCCTCGGCCTGCTGCGTGTCCACCAGCTCGCCTTTGCGCACGCCGCGCGAGCGCGCCTGGCCGAGGCCGATGATGTTCAGTCCCGCCTTTGCGGGATCGGCGCTCTGTTCGCCGACCACGGCGCAGACTTTCGACGTGCCAATTTCAAGTCCGACGATGATGTTCGCGGTGTCAAACATTGTTTTTCACAGTGCGCGCGGGTTTGACCGGTTTCGGCGCCGAACCGGGAACAGCGCCGCCTTCCATCCAGCGCGCGGGAATATTGTTGGGCACCGCCAGGTTGAGCGAAGCGATGGCCTTGTTCATACTTTGTCCGACATCATAAATCTCCCGCCAGCGGCCCAATTGTCGGGGAAAATCTTTCAGACCGAAAGTAATTTCGCCGCCCTGCAACGTCGTCGCAACCAAAACTTCCGGCGCGGAAACGTCAATACGCTGCAAATCCACCAGCCCGGCCATCGGCGAACGGTTGAAGGCCGTGATCAATTGCAACGCCGCCTGCACCTGTGGCAAATCCAGGCGGCGGCCCGGCTGCAGTTGAAAGAAATTCAAGCCGATGATGACCGGCAATTGATCGCTCACCTGTGCGAGCGACATCACGCACAGGCGCGGGTCCAGCGGCTGCATTACATAACCGTCCGCGTCGAGTTCGAACACGGTCACCTGGATTTTGCCCGCGGCGTCCGCGCTGGGCACGTTCACTTGCGCCACCGGCTCGCGTTCGGTCACCTGAATCCGCAGCGTGCGCGGCAGGACGCGCTCCACCGACACCGAATCAATCATGGAAACCAGTTCGAGATTGCGTTTGACCGTCGCCAGGTCGAGCGCCAGCAGATTGTCACCGGGTTTCACACCCGCCCAGCGGCGCAATTGGTCCGGCAAAATCACGCCGTCCGTCCGTACGTCAATGTGTCGGATGGCGAACTCGGGATTTTCATAAACAAAATGGTCGAGCGCCCATTCACCCGCCCGCCAGAACAAATAAAGGCCGAAGACCGTGCCGAAGAGGACGCCGAACGCCACCGCCGCCAGCCGTGTGCGCGTCGCGCGCACCTGGCCCGAACGCAGTTTCACGTCGAGCACGCGACCGCGGCTCAATCGCCGGTTTTTCTTTTCACGCCTGAACCACATAATTCAATGACTAATGACTAAACCATAATGACGAAATAATCACAAAGGACGGCCTTGGCCGGACCAAGGCGATTCGTCATTCGGGCATTTGGACATTCTTTCGTCATTCGGATTTCGTCATCAGGCATCCTTGATTCGTTATACTTTTTGAGACTCGCTTCAGCGCTAGATCAATCATGCGCTGGCAAAGTTGTTCGTAGCTGATTCCTACCACCGCCGCTGCCTTGGGCAGCAAGCTGGTTTCCGTCATGCCCGGCTGGGTGTTGACTTCGAGCACGACCGGCGAGCCGTCCGCGCACACCATCACGTCCACGCGGGCGTAATCGCGTCCGCCTATCGCCTGGAATGCGCCAAGCGCGGCGTCCTGAATCCGTTTCGTCGTCACCGCGTCAAAATCCGCCGGGCAGAAATACTCGCTCGCCCCGGCGGTGTATTTGTTTTTGTAGTCGAGATGGCCGACCTTCGGACGGACCTCGACCACCGGCAGCGCCTTGCCGTCCAAAACGCCGACGGTTGTCTCGCGTCCGACGATTTTTTCCTCGACCAAGACCTCCGAATCAAATTTCAACGCGTCGGCCAGGGCCTTTGGCCAGTCTTGGATGCGTTCAACGAATTGCAAGCCGACGCTCGAACCCTGCCGCACCGGCTTCACGACCAGCGGCGGCTGCCAGTCCTGCGGCCAGGGCGTTTTTTCCGAATTCACCACGAAAAACTTCGCCGTGGGCACCCGCGCGGCGATGCAACGCTGTTTCGTCAGCACCTTGTCGAAGGCAATGCGGCTCGCTTCGGCATCGCAGCCGGTGTAAAGCGCGCCGAGTTTTTCAAGCTGCTGCTGCACCGTGCCGTCTTCCCCATAAGTCCCGTGAAGCGGTGCGAGGCAAACGACATCTGTCCCGGGCGGCAAAACCCAGTCCGGCGTTTTGGGATCAATTTCAAAAACCGTGTGCCCGAGCGACCGCAGCGCCTTCACGACGCCGGCGCCGGAACGCAGCGACACTTCGCGCTCGGCGCTCGGCCCGCCCAGCATGACGGCGATGTTCAATTTTCGACTCATTCCTCGCCAATAATTTCGACTTCCGTCTGCAATTCGATGCCGCGCGCTTCTTTGGCCCGCGCCTTGAGAATCGCAATCAATTCGAAAACATCGCGCGCGGTCGCGTTGCCATCGTTCACAATAAAGTTCCCGTGCTCGGCGGAGACCACCGCGCCGCCGACGCGCGTGCCTTTCAATCCCAGTTCGTCAATCAATTTGCCAGCCGGCATGGTTTCGGGATTTTTGAACATGCAACCGGCGCTGGGCGCCGCCGGCTGCGAAGTCCAGCGTTTCCGGCTGAACGCACTCATCCGCTGCACGATGGATTCCTGGGAATCCGGCCGACCTTTGAACACCGCACCCAGCGCGATGAGATTTTTCAAAGCGCCGCAGCCGCGATATTCCACTGACATTTCCTTCGGTTTGAGTTCGCGCGTATTGCCGTCAAAATCCATCAGGCGCACAGACTCCACGACCTCAAACGTCGCGCCGCCCATTGCCCCCGCGTTCATGCGCAACGCGCCGCCGACGCTGCCCGGAATGCCTTCGAGAAATTCCAACCCGCTCAGCCCGTGGCGTCTGGCCTCGGCCGCGACATTTTTCAATTTCGCGCCCGCCCCACAAACCAAACGCTCACCCGCGGCCTCGATGCGGCTGAAATTCGCTTGCGATAAACAAATGATGACGCCGCGAAAGCCGCCGTCGCGCACGAGCAGATTCGAGCCGCGCCCCATCACGAAAAACGGCACGTCGTGCCCATTGCAAAATTTCACGACCCCCGCCAAATCCTCTTCCGACGCCGGCTCGACATACACATCCGCTGGCCCGCCGACGCGGAGTGTGGTGTGTTTCGCCAGCGGCTCGTCGCGGCGAACGACCGTCGCGGGCGAAACACACCCGGCAATTTCATCGGCGATATGCAATGGGCCTGCCATCGGTTTTTCCAAAATGTCGGTTGGCGGCGTCATGCGATTTGGAAATTCCAAGCGCCAAACACCAAATTCCAGAGAAGCACCAACATCCAAGCTGCAAAAACTCCGGCGCGCGACACGGTTTGATTATTGGAGCTTGAAATTTCTCTGGAGCTTGGTGCCTGGAATTTGGAGCTTTGCAAAACCGGTTTGCCGACGGCTTGTAAAATGTTTTCAGCAATCTGCTCCGCCGCCTTCGGCGCGTGCCACTGCGCCAGCGCAGATTGCTTTTTTGTTCGTTCGTCCGTGTCCTCAACCAATTTTAAAATCAATCCAGCAAGCAGATTTGAAATTAAATCTTTCATTTTTTGATCAGGCACTGTCTTTTGAAAATAAAGGTCGGCGGCTCCGCTTTTTTCAAAAGCGAGCGCATTAAAATACTGATGATTATCTGCCGCAGCGGGAAATGGAACGAGTAACGAAGGTAATCGCATCGCGGCAATTTCCGCTAGCGACGATGCGCCAGAACGGCTGATACACGCGGTTGCCGCGCCGAGCGCCAAATCCATTTCCGCGAGGAACGGTTTGACGACGGCCTTGATGCCGCGCGTGGCATAGGCGGCGTTCACTTTTTCAAAATCGCTCGCGCCGGTGAGATGCAGCCATTGCCAGCCGCGTCCGGCGAGCAGCGGCAGCGCGGACAAAATCATTTCGTTCAGCCCGCGCGCGCCCTGGCTGCCGCCGACGACCAGAATCGTGGGACGATTTGGTTCGAGGCCAAGCGCCGTTCGGCAGGCAGCAGCATCGCGCGGCTGAAATTGCGGGCGGACCGGCGTGCCGGTCGTCGTGACCTTGCGCGTCTTCAACCGCGCGGCGGCTTCGGGGAAGCCAACGAACACCTCGTCCACGAACCGCGACAGAAAACGGTTGGCGCGACCGGGAATGGTGTTGGATTCGTGCAGAAAAGTTTTTACGCCCATGTCCTTCGCAACAAAAACCGGCGGCGCGCTGGTGAATCCACCCATGGCGAGGACGGCGTCGGGCCGGCGGCGGCGGAAAATTTTCCGCGCGGCAAACAATGATTTCACGAAGCGGCCGCCGAAGGAGAAATAATTTCCGTTTTGCAGCCCGACCGCGGGCAGCGTGAAAATTTCCATGCCGTGCGCGGATTTCACGGCCTGTTGATCCACGTCCTTGGGCGAGATGAGCAGCGCCACGTCACAGCCGCGCAGTTTCAATTGCTCCGCGACGGCCAGCCCGGGAAAGAGATGCCCGCCGGTCCCGCCGCAGGCGATGGCGACGAAGGGCGTGTTGGCTCCGGGTTCAGTCATGTGGCATGCGCGGGCCTGCGCCGGGCGAAAGGGTTTTTGGCCGCACGGACGGGTGAAAATTCATCGGTCTCGACTGATTCAGAAGCAATGGCACCGCGCGGGCGCGCGTGCCGCGCGACGCTAAACAAGATGCCGATACACGTGAGCATGACGAGCAGGTTTGAACCGCCATAGCTGATGAACGGCAACGGCAGGCCCTTGTTCGGCAACGCGCTGGTGACCACGCCAATGTTGATGGCCGCCTGCAGACCGATTAAAAACGTGATGCCCGTGGCGAGTAAAAAACCGAAGGTGTCGCGGGCGTTCAGCGCGATGTAAATACCGCAAATAGCGACGACGACAAAAGCGACGACGATGAGCAACGTTGCAATCAAACCTAATTCCTCGCCGATGATGGAAAAAATGAAATCGGTGTGATGTTCGGGCACGAAGCCGAGTTTCTGACGGCCGTTGCCGAGGCCAAGCCCGGTCCAGCCGCCGGAGCCAAGCGCAATCATCGCCTGATATGCCTGGTACCCGACACCGTCCTTGTGTTGTTCCAAATCCCACCAGCTAAAAATGCGCTTCATGCGCATCGGGTCATGCAAAATGGAAACCGCCAGCCCAGCCGCGCCGACCGAGGCCGGAACGAGGATGTGTTTCCAGCGGACGCCGGCAACGAGCAACAGCGAACCGCTGACCGCGGCCAGGAGAATGGTTGTACCCCGATCCGGTTCAACGAAAATCAGGCCGAGCACCAGCGCGATGAGTATTCCCGGAAAAAGGATCCCGCGTTTCCAATTTTGCATCTGCCGCTGATAGCGGTCGCCGCACCATGCCAGCATGATGACGAGCGCGAGTTTGGCGAATTCAGACGGTTGCAGACGCATCCCGGGAAGGATGAACCATCGGTGCGCACCGTTGATTTTTTTGGTGATGCCGTGCGGCAGGGGCAGCAGCACCAGCACGAGCAACACCAAGGGCGAAAATAAAAACCGGCCACGCAATTTTTTTAAGCAATTGATAGTCGAGGACGGTCGCCGCCACACAGAGGACGAAGCCGAGCGCGCACCAGACCAGCTGCAGCATCAGGTAGTGCGCACCCACTTGCGTCATGCTCGAGCTGTAGAGCATCACCAGCCCCAGCGCCAGCAGGGCGGCGACGCAAAATGCCAACGTAGTGACGGCGACTTTCATTGCAACAGTTCAAAATAATGCCGGCCGCGGTTCAACCCGCGGTCATTGCTGGGGTGCCGCGCCCGGCGCGGGTGCGGAAGCCGGGGCTGCCGGAGCAGGCGCCGTCGATACGGGGGCCGGCTCTGGAGCCGGAGTTGCGGCTTCAGCCTTCGCTGGAATCTTCAGCTTGTCTCCGACCTTGATATGATTCGGATCCACGGTCGGGTTGGCAGACTCAATTGCCTTGAGGGTTATCCCGTGAGCCTTGGCAATTTTGCCTAAATTGTCACCGGATTTGACCGTATAGATTCCCTCGCCACCGCTTGCACCGGCGGGGGCCAGTCCGGTTGGCGTCGGAGCGGCCGCGTTGCCGGACGCAGCAGGAATTGAAAGCTTTTGTCCGAGTTTCAATTTGGTCGGCTCAACTCCGGGATTCGCCGCCTCAACGGCCTTGACCGAGATACCGAACTTCTTGGCGATTCCCGAGAACGTATCGCCTTTGACCACAACGTATTCGGTCGCGGCCCCTTCCGGGACCGGCGGCGGTGTGGGAGTTGCCATTGGTGGCGGTGTCACGGGTGGATTCGTTGCCACCGCTGGTGGTAAATTGGTGTCCACCACCGGCGGCGCATTGGTGTCCACTGGCGGCGGGGTGTTTTCGGCCTCGGTCTGCTCACGTTTGCAGCCTTGCATGAGCAGAGCCGTCAAACCGAGCACGTTGATGGCCACCACGCAAAACACGGCGAGTTTCACGCGGGAGCGGGTTTTGTTTTTTTCCTCCAACAGGGAGCCTTGCGGAACGAACGGATTGGGATTATTCATCGGCTTGGCGCTGATTGCGTCCTTTCATTGAGGTTGGGTTGAGTTTTTGGCCGCGAGATTTTCCCTCTAAAAACTTCGCGGCTTGTTAAAACCAGTTTGTTCATGAGCCTGACTTGCACGGCACACCGGCGGCGGTTTTGAAATTGGCCAAACCCCGAATTTGCGCGTGAAAATAAAAACATCCCGCCTGACGCGCACTGAGCCGTTGCCGCTGTTCGTTTTAACAACAAGCCCGCGCACGCGCAAGGGGTAAAGCGCTTTGGCCCCATTCTTAAAACATGTCTGTCTGCCGGATCGAACATTGTCAAATGCCCCGTCGTCATCTCAGTTTCAATGTGCTCAACGCGATGAGCGCGAAGAGCACGCACAAAATGTAAAAGCGCGTCACTACTTGCGATTCATACCAGCCCTTTTTCTCGAAGTGATGATGCAGCGGCGCCATCAAAAAAATCCGCCGACCCGTGCCGTAACGCATCCGCGTAAAGCGAAACCAGCCGGTTTGGAGCAGCACCGAAACCGCCTCCATCACGAACACGCCGCCGGCAATCACCAGCACGAACGGCTGGTGGATCAGCACCGCGACGATGCCCAGCGAACCGCCGATGGCGAGCGACCCCGTGTCGCCCATGAACACCTGTGCCGGATGACAGTTGAACCATAAAAACCCCAGACCCGCGCCGAGGAGCGCCGCGCAAAACACCGTCAATTCGCCTGCGCCGTTCACGTACGGAATCTGCAAATAGGCCGCGGCCTTGATGTTGCCCGCCACGTAGGTGAACACGAGAAACACAAACGCCACGATCAATGAACAGCCAATCGCCAGGCCGTCGAGACCATCCGTCAGGTTCACGGCATTCGAGGCGCCGACAATTGCCAGCACCACGATTAAAATTCCCAGCCAGGCGGCATGTTTCGCCAACGGATATTTGTAAAATGGCACCGTGATTTCCGTGACGAGCTTGCTGATCGAAGGGGTCTCCCACAAATACACGCCGATGAACAAACTCACCGCCATTTGCGCCCACAATTTCACCCGCGGCGGAGTGCCGCCCCCGCTCTGCTGGATGATTTTGGCGTAATCGTCGTAAAATCCCAAACCCGCCAGCACGATTACCGAGAGCAGGGTCAACAACACCAATTTGTTGTCCAATTGCGACCATAGCATCGTCGAAAAAAACAACACCGCGACAATCAAAATGCCGCCCATCGTCGGCGTGCCTTTTTTGCTCAGGACACGCGCCGCCAGACCGCCCGCGGCCTCGGCCTTGTCGGCGTAATCCTGGCCGAATTTCTGTTGCTTGAGCCAGTGGATGATCTTTGGCCCCAGCCACCAGCTCAACACCAGCGCCGTGATGGCCGCGCCGGCGCTGCGCACCGTGATGTAACGAAACAACCGCAACGCCGAAAAGTGGTCCGCCCAGGGCGTCCCTTTCGACCAATTGAGCAGGTGCTGGCTTAATAAATAAAACATTCGTCTTCTCTCACGATTTTCCGGCCTTCAACGTCTCGGTGATGCGTTCCAAACGCACCGCTCGCGACGCCTTCAACAAAACCACGTCGCCGGTTTTCAAAAAACTTTTCACCGCCGCCATCGCCGTTTCGACATCCGCAAACTCAATCACGCGATTCAATCCCGCGTCGCGCGCCGCGCGCGCCGTGACCGGGGCCATTTTGCCGACGGCAAACAACTGTCCGATGCCCAATTCCGCCGCGCGCCTTCCCACTTCCGCATGCGCCGCCTCGCTGTGCGCGCCCAGCTCGTTCATGTCACCCAGCACCGCCACCCGCCGGCCCTGCAACGGCAGATCGCAAAGCGTTTCAAGCGCCGCCAGCGCCGAATCGGCGTTGGCGTTGTAAGTGTCGTCCAGCACACGCACGCCGCCGGTTTCCCAAAACTGCAGCCGCATCTTCGCCGGCTTGCACCCGGCCAGGCCGTCCCGCACCGCGGGACGGCCCAGGCCCAGTTCCTCACTGACCGCCATCGCCAACAAGGCATTGGTCACCTGATGCCGGCCCAGCAAATTGATCCGGTACTCGCCGTTCCATTCAATCTTTGGCGCATCCACGCGGAACGTCACGCCATTTTTGTCGGGGCGAATTGCCTTCGCCCGCCAGCCATTCCGTTCGCGGAGGCCGACGCGCACGATGCCCGCGCGCGTGCGCCGGACAACTTTTTCCGTCCATTCGTTGTCGCCGTTGACAAAGAGTCTGCCGTCCGCCGGCAAAAGTTCCGCGAGCCAGCCTTCTTCCTCCGCGACGCCCGCAACGTCGCCAAAAAATTCCAGATGCTCCCGCCCGATGTTTGTGATCACCCCATATTTCGGCTGAATCATTTTCACGAGCGGCGCGAGTTCGCCCGGGTGGTTCGTCCCCGCTTCGAGCACGGCCGCCTGATGCGATTTTTCCAGCCGCAACAACGTCAGCGGTACGCCGATGTCGTTGTTGAAACTCGCCTCGCTCCACAACGTCGCCAGTTTTTGCCGGAGCGCCGAGGCGATTAATTCCTTCACCGTCGTCTTGCCGTTCGAGCCGCCGACACAAACAACCGGCAAATCAAATTCGCGGCGATACACCGTCGCCAACTGACCCAGCGCTACACGCGTATCTTTAACAACCAGCACTGCACAGTCCGGCATTCGCGCTGGAATTTTTCCCCTTTCTGGAACAACTACCGCCGCAGCGCCTTTTGCCGCCACTTCGTTGATAAAATCATGGCCGTCGAATTTTTCACCCTTGATGGCAAAGAACAGGTCGCCAGCCTGCGCCTGACGCGAATCGGTGCAGACATTTTTCGCCAAAGTTTTCACCGACCCGCGGCGAACATCGGCGGCGCAGGCTTCGGCAATAAATTTCAAAGAACGTGGTTCCACGGCAAATATCCGGTTACTTCACGGGGCCTGTAAATTGGCCGGCCTTCGCGGGCCTCCCGCGGCCACGAGGGGCGGCGAATTGGTCAGCCCCGAAGTTTTGTCCGGCGGAATGTTCAAATAACTGGCGCAGCGCTCGGCGATTTCCCGGAACACCGGGCCGCAAACCTGGCCGCCGTAGTAGCCTTCCTTCGGCTCGTCCATGACAACGGAAATGCAGAGTTGTGGATCGTCCGCCGGGAAAAATCCGATGAACGACGCAAAATATTTGCCCCGTTCATAACCGTCCGGTCCGACTTTTTGGGCCGTGCCGGTTTTGCCGGCCACGGTGTAATCCTTCATCGCCGCGCCCGGCGCGGTGCCATCCGGCGAAACGACCGTTTTGAGCGCTTCAACCATCAATTTGTCCGTGGCGTCGCTGATGACCTGGCGCACGCTTTGCGGCGTGTACGATTGCACCACGTCCCCGCTGCGGTCTTCGAGGCGATTCACAAGCATCGGTTGCATGAGCCAGCCGCCGTTCGCAATCGCGCACATGGCCATGAGCATTTGCAGCCGCGTCACCGCCACACCCTGCCCCATCGGGATTTGTGCAATGGAAACCTTGCTCCATTTTTTCACCGGATGCAAAATCCCGCTGACTTCGCCCGGCAACCAGATGCCCGTCTTTTCGCCGAAACCGTACTCAGTCGCATAATCGTAGAGCCGATTTTCGCCGAGGCGGATGCCGATTTTGGCCGCACCGATGTTCGACGATTTTGTGATGATGCCTTTGGTGGTCAGAATCCCGAACGGTTCGTGGTCATGCAAAACCCGCCCCGCATAGGCGAAATGCCCCTCTTCGCAATCAAACGTGTCGCCCAAATGCACCACGCCATCATTCAACGCGCCAGACACAACCACAATCTTGAACGTCGAACCCGGTTCCATCATGTCGCCGATGACGCGGTCGCGGCGCGCGTCGACGGTCGCGGCGCCGGGATTGTTCGGATCAAAATCCGGCAGAGTCGCCATTGCCAGGATTTCGCCCGTGCGCGGACGCATGACGATGCCGGTGATGCTGATGGGCGTGTGCTTTTGCATGGCGTCGGTCAGCGCAGTTTCGACAATATGCTGAATGGCCGAATCCAGGGTGAGCACGACATTGAGGCCGTCGCGTGCCTGTACATCCTGATCGCGCAACGCAACCAGTTCCCGCTTCTGCCGGTCCGTTTCCGTCACGCGCCAGCCAGCCACACCGCTCAACTTGGAATTCAAATACAATTCGATGCCGTCGCGACCTGAAAGCTGCGAAACGCGGGTACCGCCCAACGTCACCTCATCCGTACCCACGAACCCGAGCACGTGGGCCGCCAGCGGGCCGTTGAAATAAACGCGCAACTGGTCTGCCTCGGCAAAAATTGCGCCCTGGCGCAGGTTGCGGAAAAACGCGCGGTTGGTTCTGGACAGTTTGCTTTCATCCACACCAAACGAAAGATTGGTCATCGTCATTTGAATCTTCTGCCAAGTCTCATCCGGGACGTTTTTTTGGAGACGGACATAATAAAGACCGTTGGTGACGGTCTCGCCTTTTTCATTTTTCCAGACCCGGGGAATCAGCCGTTGATTGAGACTGCCCTCGCTCATGCCCAGCAACGGCGCGAGCGCGTGCGCGACTACCGCCTGCTGGTTGCCAATCAACGATGGATTGGCACAAATCGTTTTCACGGAAATGCTCGTGGCCAACAGGTTGCCGTTCACGTCCAAAATGTTGCCCCGGCGCGGCGGCTTGAAAAAGTCATGCTCTGTGTTCAACTCCGCCATTTGGGCCAATTCATCATGTCGCAACACCTGCAAGTCCACGAGCCGATAACCCAGCCCGGCGAACGCCGCGCCCAGCACCAGCATGAGTAGCAACACACGTCGAAGTTGCAGTTTGTTGCACATTTCCAAAACGGCCGGCCGCCCGCGGCGATCGGTTCCTCACCCGACGGCGTCACGGGCGGCGGCCAAAATTTCACACGTTATTGAGTCATCGCGTCGGTTCGACGCACGGCCAGTCGTCGCGCCGCGTCCTGGTCCACTGACGACACCGGCGGAGGTTCGGGCAGCCGCCAGATTTGCGACGGTTGCGCAGGTCCCAGCCCGAGATTCAATTCCCGCGCGCGCTTGTCCAACATGGTTGGCGAACGCAGCATCGCCAGTTGGTCTCCGAGCTTTTGATTCGTGTCCTTCGCCTGCGCCAGGCGGGTCTCCTGCTGCCGGATTTGCTGGCTCAGCTGGTAAATCTGGCTTTTTTGCCAGACATAACCGACCGCCGAACCTGCAATCAACAGGCACAGAAACGACGCCTTTAACGCCGCTCCAAACCGGATCACCGCTGACTGACTTCTTCGATTTTTCATCGCTTAAATTTTCTCCATCACCCGTAATTGCGCGCTGCGGCTGCGCGGATTTTCAGCAATTTCCGCTGCCCCCGGCTTGATGGCCTTGCGCGTCACCCATTTCAACTCCGGCACGCGCGGTTCGCGCAACTCCGGAACGTCCACTCCTCCCGCGAACGTGTAATCCCGCGACCGCGCGCGGCCGAAATCTTTCACCACCCGGTCTTCCAGCGAATGAAACGTGATGACCGCCAGCCGTCCGCCGGGCTTCAACGTTTTCACCGCCGCGTCCAATCCCCGTTTCAAAGAGCCAAGCTCGTCATTCACCGCGATTCGCAACGCCTGAAAAACTTTTGTCGCCGGATGCGCCTTTTTCCCGCGGCGCGGTGAAATTTTCTCAATCAATTCCGCCAGTTGCCGCGTCGTTTCAAACTTCTGCCTCACCCGGTCGTAAACCATCGTGTTCGCAAACCGCCGCGCGTCCCGTTCGCCGCCCAGTTCCTTGAAAATTCCCGCCAGTTCTTCGGCGCTCGCGCCATTCACCAAATCGGCCGCCTTCAGCAATTGCCGTGTGTCCATCCGCATATCCAGCGGCCCGTCGTGCTGGAAACTGAATCCGCGTTCGGCGTAATCCAGTTGCGGTGAGCTCACGCCCAAATCCAGCAGCACACCGTCGCAACCCGCCGCCGGGATCCACTCGGCCAATTCCGCAAAATTGCCGCGGCGGATTTCAAATCGTCCGGCGAACTCCGCCAGCCTCGCACGCGCCGCTTCAACCGCGTCGCCATCGCGATCGCATCCAAACAGCCATCCAGTTGGCCAACTCGCGGCCAGGATAATTGCCGCGTGTCCAGCCCCACCGATGGTCCCGTCGGCGTATCGCCCGCCCGGCCGGGGCTTCAGTGCGTCCAGCACCTCCGCCGCCATCACCGGTTTGTGAACGAAATCTGGCACTGTGCATGGGTTTTTCGCCCGTTCAACCCGCCTTCATCTTCAAAAGCCGCTCACCCAACAGTCCCCACGTGTTTTTAGCCGGTCCCGGACCCGGCTCCCCCGTGTTGACCGGCGGATGGGATTTGAGCGGAACAACCTCAACGTCCACATCGCTGAGGTCGTTCCGCAAAACTTTTACCGCATCCAATGACAATTCCGCCTGCACGGGGGCTTTCGCATTTCCCGCCCGGGCAGCCAGGAACGCAGAATCGGACGCAAATGGATTCAACTTGCCCATCCACCTCAACGAATGGCGCGGTCTTGGGACCGGGCCAGCCGGTTTTTCAAGGGCCGCCGACCGGTTGTTAACCGCCCGCGGCGCCGGAGAAAACGTCGGCAGCTTTTGGGTTTTGGCTGCAACGACTGTGATTGGTGTTTTGACCGGCGCAGCGGCGGTTTCTTCCGGCGGGGTTGCCCCTCCGGGTTGGTTCGCAGATGCAAATGGATTCTTCGGCGAACCAAATTTAGGAAGATAAATCTGTTTGTCGGCGCGATACGGACTTTCTCCCCGGCGACCGAGCGCCAAACTTTTTCCGGCAGCCAGCAATGTTCCAAGTTTCATAATTATTCCATCAGTCTGAAGGCGTCCGGCGCCAACGCGGTGTCGGCGGCCTGAACCTTTTCGTAACGTTCGGGATTCCAAATCTCAAACCGGTCGAGCAACCCGATCAACATCGCTTCGTTCTTGAGTCCCGCCTCGCGGGCCATTTCCTCCGGCAGACAAATCCGTCCGGCCTTGTCCACGGTGGCCTGCGCCGAACCGCTTCCGATAATGCGTTTCAAAACCACTTTTTTGGGGTCGCTGTTTGGCATCTCGTCAATGGATTGCATCAGTTTCGCCATCTGCGTCGGCGGCAGCACCCGCACACACGGCCCGACGCCTTCGCGCGGCCAGAGGATTAGCGTCAGTTCCAAATCCGCCTTTTGCGGCAGCCACTTGGCCGGAATTTGCACGCGCCGCTTCTCATCCACGCCATGCCGAAAGCGTGAATTGTAGTAAGTCGGTTCTTTGCTTGTCGTACTGCCCATTTGTTCACCGTGGGAACAGCGAACGGCCTTTCTCCCCACGACGCCCCATTTCTACCCACTTTAACCCACTACGTCAACAAAAAAATTGCATCTTTTTTGGCGAATTATTCAGGAGTTATTCACAACCCAAAAATCCGGGCCAAAAGGCTGGATTTTAAATCTCATTGTCTGACAACTTGCAACTTAAAACGCGAAACTCGAAACTCAGCGGGATGCGAAGCGCCGATTTCGAATTCATACTGCCACTGGAATTGATCGCACAACATCCCGCGCCCCGGCGTGATGATTCGCGGCTTTTGGTTTTGAACCGCAACGACGGGCATATTGAACATCGCCGATTCCGCGATTTGTTGGAATTTATTCGTGCCGGTGACGTGCTGGTCATGAACAATTCGCGCGTCATCCCCGCACGGCTTCGTGGCATAAACGCCCGCACCGGTGGCCGGCTCGAAATCCTGCTGGTCGAAGAAAACGCCACAAACGACTGGTGGGCAATGCTACGACCGGCCAAGCGCGCGCTGGTCGGCGTGCAAATTGGCCTGCATGACCCAAAGGGAAATCCGGCCGGCGTCTGGGCTGACGTCGCTGAAACAAATGACGAAGGCCACCGGCGGTTGAAATTTTCCGGCACACCGGACATCCGCGACCAGCTCGGACGGCTCGGGGAAACCCCGTTGCCACCCTACATTCATCGCGACCACGAGCTGTTGGAGGACCGGGAGCGGTACCAGACGGTCTTTGCCGAAATTGGCGGCTCGGTGGCCGCGCCGACAGCGGGACTGCATTTCACCGCGGAATTACTGGGGCAAATCCGCGGGCGCGGTGTACAGATTTGCTTCGTCACGCTGCACGTCGGTCCCGGCACATTTCTGCCGGTGAAAACCGAAACCCTTGCCGCACACAAAATGCACGAAGAACGATTTGAGGTCGGTAAAGAAACGGTGCGCATCGTAAACGAAGCCAAAAGTTCGGGGCGGCGCGTGATGGCCGTTGGCACGACGACGGTGCGTGTGCTTGAAAGCATCGCCGCGCAGAACAACGGAACAATTGTTGAAAACACAGGGAAAACGCGCATTTTCATACATCCGCCATTCCAGTTTCAAATCGTGGACGCGCTGCTGACCAACTTTCATCTCCCCTGCTCCACGCTGTTAATGCTCGCGAGCGCGTTCGCCGCGCCGGGTGAAACACGCGGACGTGAAATGATTTTGGCGGCCTACACCGAAGCAATCCGGGAACGTTACCGCTTCTACAGCTATGGCGACGCGATGCTGTTGTTATGAGTTCAAAGTTCCAGGTTCAAAGTTCAAAGTTGCCGTTCGTGCTTGTGAACATGGCGATGACGGCGGACGGTAAAATTGCGACGGCAAACCGGGCGGTTTCGTCCTTCGGCAGCGCGCGTGACCACGAGCATCTGCTGGAATTGCGCGCCACGGCGGACGCAGTCATGGCCGGAGCGCGAACGGTGGCTTCGGCTCCAATCAACCTGGGGCCGGGACCCGCCAAATTCAGGCGATTGCGTTTAAAAAGGGGGTTGGCTGAGCACAATTTGCGCGTCGTCGTGAGCGGCAACGGTTTGGTCAATCCGCAGGCGGAAGTTTTCAGACATCGTTTCTCGCCTATCATCGTGTTTACCACTAGGCGCGCGTCACCGGCAAGGCTGCGCCAACTCCGGGCCGTCGCAGATGAAGTGAAGGTTTTCGGAGCACAAAAAATCAATCTTCGCGCGGCACTCTGCTGGTTGCGCGGGAACCGGGGCGTCAAACGCCTGATCTGTGAAGGTGGCGGGGAATTGAATGCAGCTTTATTCCAAGCCGGTCTGGTAGATGAGTTGCATTTGACAATTTGCCCGAAAATTTTTGGCGGCCGCAAGGCGCCGACCATTTCCGAGGGCGGCGGTTTCCGTCGGCTGGCCGAAGCCACGCCGCTTCAAATCAAATCTTTCAAACGCATTGGCAATGAGATATTTGCCGTGTTCACTGTCTGCGGGCATAAGTAACTAAACCTGATGTTATTCACAAGGCGGGCGTAACATTTTTGGCCCTTCGCCACCGGGGCCGAAAGTGGATTTTGCCGATTCTGGGCGGTTACAGCGATAAAGAAGAAGGGCGGGCTTTTGCCCGCCCTGACTTGTGATTCAAATTTCCAGCCTCAACCTGTTACGGCTGGCGCAGGATGTAGAAGCGCGTTGAATTGGTCGCCGGGTTCGGATCGGTGAATTGATAATTGCCGGAGCCTGCCGGATTTTCGACTGCTGTCCCGATGACCGGCCAGTTGGCGATCGTCGCGGCGATATTGTTCGTGGCCAGAATCGAGAAGCTCAAGCCGGGTGCGTTGGTGAAGGTGAATTGCGCCGCGGCAGATGCGCCTGAACCGGTGATATGCATCGAACCGGCGGTGATGTTAAGCGGGGTGATGACTGCTGAAGGAAGGACGCTCGCGGCGCTGAAGTTCAAGTTGTCAATCGCCAATCCTTGAGCGCTGCCAGCACTGTTGGTCTGCTGCCAGACGAGCCACAGAGCCGTATTGGCCGGCCAACTTCCAATGTTAAAGTTGGTCACAGCAAGACTGATTTGATTTGCCGGTTGTGAACCGTCAACCGTCGTCAACGATCCACTCGGAGCGAAGCTCACAAACAGATTGGGAACCAGATTCGCCAGCGCGTTTGCAGGTATGAATGTGTCGTTGGTATTGGCATCAACGTAGTAGCCGAACTCAATCGTGTTTGCATTCGGCTGGTTGCGCCACAATCCGCCGATAAACTGCAGCGTGATATATGACAGCGCATTGGTGCCGTTATTGATTAACTTCAAACCGAATGCGCTGTTGCCGGTCGTGCTGGTGGATTGAACGCCGAGCGCACGGTTGGTTTCACCAATGTTGACATTGGTTGAAAGCGTGCCGTAATCAATAATACCGCCCGTGCTTTGGTCACCTTGATGCGCACCCAGTTTTGAGGCTACTGAACCCCAGCCATACCAGCCTATCATGGTATTGGTCAGGCCAAGCCCGCCAACGCCGCCGCTGCTGAGAACCGGATAGGTGAAATCAAAGGGGTCGTCCACGGAATAGGTCACGCTCCCACCGCCAACCTGGCTGTTGCCAACTTGAAGGAAAGTAACGGGATTGGCGGTGTTCACCGTGGCGTTGGTGATTACCGGGAGCGAATCAAAATTTTGAACGTAGATTTGTCCGGCATTCGTGTAATTCACAAAGGAATGCGGCGGCGGCGCGATCACCGTAACGGTGGCAACCGCACTGGTAATCGCCCCGCCAAGATTGGTGACTACGACGTAATAACCTTGATTGGTGATGGCGGGGTTGATCTGTAGCGTGGACGAGTTGGCACTCGCAATAGCCACTTTATTGGATGTGAACCACTGAAATTGCGGTGAAGCGCCAAAAACGGTGCAACTGAACGACGCGGCAGTATTTGACAACACAATGGTTGATCCCGGCACGGACGAAAACACTGGCGGAGTGTAAACCAATGTCAGATTGGCTATGAGGTTCGAGGTCAAACCTCCAATGTTAGTCACAACACAATAATAATTGGTATTATCAACGCCAATCTGCGCATCGCTGATCGAAAGAGTTTTGGTTGCCGTGCCACTGAACTCATTTGCGTCACTGAGTGGCTGTCCACCAACATACCATTGATAGCTCAAGGGCGTTGTCCCGGTAGCTTTGACGGTGATGTTCACATTATCGCCGATGGCGTTGGTCAGATTTTGGACGCTGCCCGAGATGTTTGGAGGAACATTAGTGGTCGTCACCGTAAGGTTTATAGGCGGAGTGCTGGTCACGGAACCGAATTGATTGGTAACAATACACTGATAGGTGCTGCCGCTGTCAGTCAAAGCCGGTGAATTGAGTGTAAGGGTGGGACTTGTCTGTCCCACGAGAACATTGGTGCCATTTTCGAGCCACTGATAACTAATCGGAGAATAGGACGCCGCCGTCTCACTTTCCGAGGCGGTCACGCTGAATGAAACCGGGGTGCCGGCAACCACTGATTGGTCATCTGACACGGAACTGATTACCGGGCGCAGGTCAGGGCTGAACTCAATGGCCCGGAAACCGACGTTAGTCCCGTAGGCTTGTGCGATGACTGTAAAATTAGTGATGTCCACCGGGGAAAATGTGGTGTTGGTGTCCACTATGCGAACGACGCGGTTTGAATTGAAATTGCCGGAGTAAAAAGAGAAATCACAGGTAGTCGCATAAATAACCGGATTGGTGCCGCTAAAATCCGCCACTACATCCCATGCGCCACCGATGTCATTTTTCACGTCGTTGGTAACAAACAGACCGTTGTAGCCTTTGAATTGTTCATATCCTTGGACATTGAAATTACAGAGAAACTGCCAGGTGCCACCCGATTTGACGTATTTTTGAATACCCCAAACCTGGTCGGCCATGTAGGCAATGGTCCCTTGATCATTCATGAAAAAGCCGGAGATATTGGTATATTTGGTAGCGGCCGGAACCACCAAATGAAAGCCGGCAAACGCCGCCGGCATGGGATCAGGGTTGTTATCAAAATCAACGAAGTCGTAGATTCCGCAGGGATAGGCGTTGAGGGAATCCTTGCCGGTGATGGTCGTGTAAACCGAGCCGTTGATGATTTTGACCGCGCGCGTAGGCGTAAAGTCCTGAATTTCGACGGGTTGACCATCATTGGCGCCTGGATTATAATACAAAGTTCCACCGTTATTGCCGGAACCCCAGAAATTATTGGTGCCATCGCTCACCACACCTCTGGGATTGGTTTTTCCGGTGGCAATGCCATACCAGTTGTCGCCAATATAGGCGGCCGTATTGTTGCCAAAGGCATCAATCACGGAAATGATGCGGTGGTAAGGCTCGGCTGACGGCGTTCCTGGTATTGAAAGTATATCACCCGTATAGGCGGAATAAGTCAGAATGCTGCGATCCGCCGAACGACCAAGGCTATCGGCCTCGCTGCCGGCGTTGCCATTATTCCACAGGGAATTTGCCCCGTTGGTGGGGAATGCCATCGTATAAGTCGGCGCGGTGGGGCCCGTAACATTCGGGTTAAATTCATCAATGAAATCAGGGTTCTGCTTGAAGTTCCAATCTGAAGCTTCATTCGTGTTGCCAGTGTCCGGCAGACCGTTGCCGATCCGCAACACGGCCAGTTGGCCAGGGGTGAATGCTGTTTGCGCCTGGCTGCTTATGACCACTGCCGCTGCCATTCCGAGTGTAATGATTAGTTTTTTCATGTTTTGATTTTTAATTGTGATAACAAGTCCGCCTTAATTCCGCCTTGAGTAAATAAAAGCTGCGTCACAGCCGTATGGCTTTCATGTGACGATTTTGTGACTTCGACCAAAGGCTTCCCCATCCGCCTCATACGTCACCGAATTGTCACATTTTCTACACTTGTTTGTAACATTGCCTTTTCATAATCCGCCGGAATGTTGAGGATTCAAACCATCAATGGAACATCAAGCGGGATGAAAAACCAAAAATCATGAATTCAAAAAATCAACGGGGACAGGGCGAGGGTGGATTTACTCTGATTGAACTGCTGGTGGTGATTGCCATCATTGCCGTTCTCGCGGCACTGCTGCTGCCAGCCCTGGCCGCAGCCAGGGAAAAGGCCTACCGCGTTACCTCTTTGAACAACCTCAAACAATGGTCCACGGCCCAGAACCTGTATGTGGAAGACAGCAGTGATGTTTTTCCGGACACTAAAATCCCGAATGGCACGCCGGGAACTGGTCCTACCTACAACGAAGATACTCCGACCTGGGCTGATCTGACCGGCGTTGAGTTCATGAACAGGCAAAACGGCACAAGCTACGGTCGCGACGCCTGGTTCAACGCCCTGCCCTCGTATGTGGGCAGCATGCCGTTATGGCAATATGCCACGATTGCGAACGGCCCGGCAAATTTCAATGACAACAAGTCAATCTATCATTGCCCCACCGCAGACGCCGAAGGTCTTGACCCAACAAGGCAGGGAAACACCATTTATGTGCCATTCAACTACGGGATGAATTCCAAGGGAACGGACGGCCTCGCCACCAATGCTTTGTTAAAAACGTCCATGATACGCCATTCTTCTGCGTTTGTGGTCTTTTCCGAAGTCCGTACGCTCGTGGCCGAAACGCCTTATGCCGCGCCGGGAACCACCTACCAGAAAGTCATCTGCACGCCGCAGTGCTATACCACCCGCTTTTCCGCCCGTCATTCCGACGGTGCGGACATCGCATTCCTGGATGGCCATTCTGCCTGGTATAAATACGACTACGTTATCACGCCCATCAACGGCAACAACGGCCTCAAGCCCGGCGATCCGGGACTCTCCGACATCAACTGGTCTTACGACGGTCACGCTGTGCCTTGATTGCCAGACCAAATCCTCGCGCCTTCAACACAAATGAAACTTTCAATCAAATCATCTCCGTTTTTCCGCTCCGCCAGTCTGGCTCTTCTGCTGTTGTTCGCCATCATCACTCCGTCCCTGCGCGCCGACGACCAGATGGCTCAACCGAGCCAGCCGGTTCAATTAAACCACCTTCACTATCTCGCCGACGGCAAACCCAACGCCATTGCCCTGCTGGCACCACCGCCCCCGCTCGATTCGCCGGAACAAGCGGCCGACATGACAGAGGTCCGCACCGTTTGCCGCGCCGCCCCCGGCAACGATGTGGTCATCGCCTTTACGGAAAAGAAATTCGACATCTTTAACTTCACCCCGGCCATCGGCCCGTTTTTCGTGCCCGGCAAATTCCCGAAGACTGAAGCTTTCTTCCACCGCGTGCAAAAGGACGCCGAGGCCGCGACCGACCATGCCAAGGATTTCTACAAGCGCCCGCGCCCGTTCGTTCTCGATCCCAGCCTCGCTTCCGGCAAATTGGAAAAAAGCTTCAGCTATCCAAGCGGACATGCCACCGAATCCATGGTTTTGGCCCTGGTGCTTGCCGATCTTTTTCCAGACCAGCACGACGCCATCATCGCCGAAGCCCGCACCATCGGCTGGCACCGCGTCGAAATTGCCCGGCATTATCCAACGGATATCTACGCCGGACGCGTACTGGCCCAAGCCATTGTGCGACAAATGAAGAAGAGCGATACGTTTCAGAAAGACTTTGCCGAAGCCAAAGCTGAACTTGCCGCCGCACAAACCGCCGCTAAAAATTAATGGGCATAGGAACTGCGGCGGTGGCACACCCCGGTAAAATTGAAAACCGTTTCGGCGGCCGGCTGAAGTTAAAATCCGCCCTGCACACGGCTTATTTTTTTGCCAGGCCCGCCTTCGTCTCCACGCAACGCGCAAACAGCCACAGCAAATCGCTCAAACGGTTGAGATAAATAATTATCTCGCCGTTTTTTAATTCGCCGGATTCCTTCAATGCGCACACGCATCGCTCCGCGCGGCGGCAAACCGTTCGCGCCACGTCCAACGTGGCGGAGTTCTTTGTCGCGCCTGGCGTCGCCCAGCCTTTGAAGCTGATGTTTTGCGCTTCAATTTCATGGACGAGCGCGTCCAGTTTCGCCGTCATGCCCGGTGCGACGAGCGAATAACCGTCTTTGACGTAGCGCTCCAGGTCCTCCGGCTGAACACACAACTCGCCCATCAACACGACAAGGTCGTTCTGGATCGCGAGTAGATTTTCCCGGACGAAATCATGTTCCACCGTTGCGCGCGCCAGGCCGAGTGTGGCGTTGAGTTCGTCCACCGTGCCGAAAGCTTGAACACGAGGATGCGATTTGGGGACGGGGCGGCCATACATGAGTGCCGTTGTGCCGCCGTCCCCGGTCTTGGTAGCAATGCTCACGGCGACCAGCTAATCCGCTAAACCCGCGCTTGCCAAGCAGAACCTCATGGCAAATGCCGCGCGAAAGTGGTATGGCGGCGTTGCAGCGGCGGTCTGTGATCGTCGAAAACGGCACCCGCAATGCGTCCCTACGGCGAAAGTCGCGGGTGTCCCGGCCCACGGGGACCACCATTTCCACCCAACTCCTTCAACGGCCCACCAATTCTCAGAAAGGCCCCGACGCGGTCATCCATGGCCGGGTCGAGGCCATCAACGATTTCCTGGCGCAGAACGAAGCCGGTTGCCGCTTTGGCCGTGGGTTGGATGATGACTTCTATAAATCAAATTCTTCCAAGTCGCTTGTTTAATTTTGTCCTCACGTCGTGCTTGAGTTGGTCAATGAACCCGCAGACAAACTCTGCAATGTCCAGTGCTTCATCCTGAACCAACGGCGTCAAATCCATGCCGAAAATGAGCTGGTTGGTTTTGTCCGTCGCGTGCGATTCGAAGAACGTCGCGTTCGCCGCGCGCCGGCCCAATGTGGCGAGGTCGTAGCGTTTGCCGCCGGCGATCTGGGAATCGAAAACCCCGTTCAGCGCCGCCGCCAGATGGTCGTGGCCACTCACGTCCATCAACACTTTTTCCGCGTCCGGCAGCCAGTCCAGATTGCGCCACACTTCGCAGCCAATGACGCGTTTCGGACGCTGGCCGCGTGGCAGCTCACGCATCGCCTGCAACGCCGCGATGACCACGCCGACGTGCGTGTCATGCTTGTCCGCCGGATTGTGTGTGTAAACGATCTGCGGCCGGGTGGCGGCGAGAATTTTCTCCAAATCGCTTTTGAGCGCCGTGCCCGTCGCGCATTTGATCTCGCTGCTCGGATAATCCAGTTGAATCATCACGCCGTAATGACCGACCACTGCCGCCGCGTTTTGCTCGCGCCGCCGCACCGCCATCATCTGCGCGTCGGTGAATTGTTCGTAAGCGCCAGTCCGCGCACTGCCGGAGCCGTTGGTGCAGGTGACGCCGCCGAACCACTTTTCATCGCTGGCATAACATTCCAGAATGCCTTGGAATGCCATGAACTCCAAATCATCCTGATGGGCTCCGATGCCCAGGTGCGTGATGCGTTTGAGTGCCCGGGCAACCGGCAATCCGTCCGGCACAAAAATCTCAGTCGTGGAATTATGAAGCTTCATAGGATATTTTTGGTTGTTGGTTATTATGCGTCGCAGAAGCAAGCCGCAAAATGCCCCACTCCTGCTGACGGTGGAAATCTGCCTTCACATGCGGAGAGGTCGAGGAAATCACCGGATCGATTCGCCCGCGCGTGTAATCATAGCGGCTGAATGAGAACCGCCATTCTAAACGGGGCAGCAACTGTGTTTTACCGCACACCGAGCAAGCTGGTATTTGAGCCAGCACAAACCATTTTGCCTCCTTTAAGCGCAACCAAGTGTAAGAGCGAAATATTTTTTCTTGAATCATGAAATCCTCCACCGAACCGAGTGTGCGCGCGCGCTCAACTGCCTCTGGGTTCGGATAACGCAATTGCAGCCGGCGATTGTTCGGCGCTACTTGAAGCTCAAGATATGACTCCTGCCTGGCCAATCGCAGGAAGATTTCGAAGGCGTCACCAAGCTCCCACAGACGTTGATTGTGTGCCGTCGCCCGCGTAAAGATGTCTGCATCGGTCAATTCCGCAAACACAAATAATCCGTCGAGGCGCCAGCCGGAACGGACGGTCATCGGGGCAAAATTTGGATCGGGTTTCGCCAGCCAGCCTTGTTGCGATGACACTGGCGTTGCCGGATCGAATGCCAGGCGCACCTCCGCAAGGTCGTCCGGATCAAACGCTCGCAATTCGGGACCGATGGCAAGTGGTGGTTGAATGGGAACGATTTTCTTCGTCATGGCGGCCATTCATTTTTTGATTGCCGGCAGGCTCGCCGCAGCCACGGCTTGGCCGACCCGGCGGCTCTTTTCGTCGGGAACATGCAATTGGATTTTGTCCGCCAGTTCTGGAAATTCCGCCTTCAACAATTCGCGCGCCTTGGCGAGAATGATGTCTCCCCCCTTGCCGGTCGTGAGGCGACCAAGGATGAGCAGGTGTTCAAAATCGTAAAAGTCAGCGTAGTGCGGAATTGTGTAGCCGAAATATACCCCGATGCTCTCGTAGATTTTGGCCGCCCGCGCATCTCCCTTGGCCATGAGGTTTTGGACTTCCTTGAGACGCTCAGGCAGGCCCATTTTCTTCGGCAACTCAATTTTGGCCGCTGGCAAGAGCTTGTTGACCGCCTGCTGCGAAAAATAAAGCGCACCAACACCCCGGTCGCCCGACCATTCATCGGCGGCGGCTTTCGGATTATAATCCACCGGGGCAAAGGCCAGTTCGGTCAACCAGCCGGTCATGCCCCCTTTGGCATTGATGAAACCGGCGGCTTCGCTCGAACCCATCGCAATGCCCAACATTCCATTGGTCTTGAGCGACATCGCTCCGGCCAGCGCAGTCACGTCGCCGTCGTTGGCCGCTTCCAGCGGCACCTTCCATTCGTCGCGGAGGCGCAAAAAAATGTTCTTGGCGGCGTCAAATTTTTCCGTCGGCACGGCGCGGAACAGCGACGCCACCATGATTTTGTTGTCCACAATCACACCTGCCGAACTGCCGCCAATGGCATCCACACGCGGCAAATGGGCCGCGGCTTTCTTCAATCCGCCATTCAAATGTTCGTAGTGGTAGTTCGGATCGGACTGGTCTTTGGGATTCCACGGAAATTCGTCGCTGAAGACCACTTCGCCGTCCTTGACCGCGGCGACTTTGTAATCGCTCGCACCCAAATCAAACCCGATCCGGCAGCCTTCAAGGTGACCGCCACTCACGGCGGTCGTTTCCTTTTCAGCGGGAACAAGCTCCGGCTCTGTAATGATGATTTCAAACGGGCGCTCGTAGACACGGCTCATCAATTGCACGTCAAAATTTCGCTCGCCCGTTTTGGAATAATTGAGGGCAATCTGTTCACCAATTTCCCGTGGCCCGCTGACGTAAATTCGCCAGCCACCGCGTGCCCAGAGCAGAAATTTCACCAGCCGTTCGGCATAACACAGCGTGTCGGCGTCAACGACAGACTTCACAACCGTCTCGAAACGCGAAGACAGCCCGTTTTCCCGTTCCAAGCCAATGACGAGCGGTACGGATTTGCCGGAAGCTTTCGCGGCTGCAATGTAACGGTGGTTGAACAGCACTGCCGGTCGAAAACCAGGGTCGAGCGGTGGTATGAACCGGAATTTATTCATCAGGCGATTGTGCAGGTTGAAGGTTTGATTGTGTTCCCACGTTGTCACGAATGAAATTCATGTTAGAATTTTGCGGCAAATGGCCGATTTTGGAAATGGCCGGACAGGCCGGGGGCTTGCGGAACGGCCACGCGTTGCTCAATTGTGCGGTCGAGACTGCCGTCCTGGCGTCGTCACCAGTCTTGGTAGCAAAGCTCACGGCGACCAGCTAATCCGCTAAATCCGCGCTTGCCAAGCAGAACCTCATGGCAAATGCCGCGCGGAAAGTGGTATGGTTTGGCTACAGCAGCGGTCTGTGCCCGCCGAAAAGGGCGCTCGTAGAGCGTCGCTATGCCGGAAAATGTCGAAATCATGTCACCCGCCGCAAGATAGGAATTTACTTTTCCGCCGTGACCCGGTTTACTCAACAAACCAACAATTTTAATCTTTGATTGAGACAACACCGTGAGCACCAGGCAGAACATCTTTATCGGCACGGACAGCGGAGCAACCACGTCGAAAGTCGCGGGTGTCTGGGCCGACGGGACCACCATTTCCACCCAACTCCTTCAACGGCCCACCAATTCTCAAAAAGGCCCCGACGCGGTCGTCCATGGCTGGGTTGAGGCCATCAACGATTTCCTGGCGCGGAACGGCCTGACTTGGGACCGGGTGCTCGGCGTGGGTCTGGCCACCCCCGGGCCCTTCCGCCGCTATGGCGTGCTTGATCATTCACCCAACCTGCCGGCAAGTTTCGCGGGTTGGGACGTCCACGCGGCCTACAGCAACGCGCTGGCCGCCCAAGCCGGGCGGACTATTCCGCTGACCGTCGGAAATGACGGCACTTACGGCGGCGTGGCCGAAGCGCAGCGCGCCCGCGGCACCGGCTCCAGCTCCGTGCTCATGCTCGCCCCCGGCTCCGGTCTGGGCTGCGCCTATGTGGACCGCAACGGTCGGCCGCTCGACGGCGACACTCTGGCCGGAATGGAAGCCGCGCACATGCCCGCGCCGCTGCACCTCTTGAACATCAAACCTTTTCCCTGCGGTTGCGGCAGGAACTGGGGCTGCGTCGAAGTCTACACCACCATCTCCGGTCTGCCGCATCTTCTGGCCGAAAAGCTGCCCCAGTATCCCAACCACGAGCTGGCCAAATCCCCGGCCTCTCCAAAGGAAAAAGCACTGGCCCTGCGCGGTCTGGCCCAGAAAGGCGATCCCCTCGCCATCGAAATTTTTGATTTTCAAGCCCGGGCCTTGGGCCTGCACGTGGCCAACCTCGCCATGGCCCTCGACCCGCATTTCGTCGTCATCGGCGGCGGCCTGATGGATCCGGAAGCCACCACCGGGGAATTCCGCGCCCGTTACCTTCGGATCATCCGCGAAACGGCCCACCCTTACCTCTGGCCGACGCAACGGGCCCAGATGACCATCGTCCCGGCGGCATTGGGTGAACTGTCCCAAGCCATTGGCGCGGCCTTGGTCGCCCTCTACCAGAGCCGCCCCTGATTGACCGGCTTCATTCGGTGCAAAGGTGGGCGAGGCTGCCGTCGTGCCGCAGTCTGCGACCTTGGCGGCTGGAAAATATCGAAAGTGCAAGTCAGCGAAGCAGACCTCACGAAGGACGCGAACGAGCCTGCCCCCACGAACAGGGCCTGGTTGTGTTGTCCCGCACAACTAACACCGCATGCGGCTGCGACTTATCATCAGAAATATCGCACCGCCCATTATGGACAGTGCAACCGAACTCGGCTCAGGAACTGGAACGACGAACAAGTCCGCCGATGAAAAGTTGTAATTATTCGGGAAGTTGGCGGTCAATAAATTATAACTGACATCCAGCGGTGAACCATCGCTGTTTGTTCCGCCGGGACTGAGGCTGCTCAGATCAATTCCCACCAAATCCTGAAACAGAGAAGAGGCCGAACCCAGTTGAATGCCAACACCGTACATTTGCGATCCGGAGTTTTCCAGGCACAACCCGGGAAAGTTGGTGACCACACCCATTAATGTCGCCTGCCCGTTGACCGTGCTGATCTGAAACAAATCCGTATTGTTGGCACTGACTCCGCCATCAGTGTCATAAAGGTTGCCGTCGGAGCCAAAGCGGATGTTTTGTCCCGAATTGCCAATGGCGCTGTTGTTGAAGGAGCCCACCAGGGTCGCCAAACCGGTGAGAGGGTCGATCGTGTAAAGCGCGCCTTGAGTCGCTCCGTAAAGCGTCCCATCGGAAGCAATTGCCAGGGACTCAATGCCGCTGACGCTGAAATTAACACTGGTCAGCACCGCGCCAGTATTTGTGTTCAACGTCACCAGTGAAGTCGTATTGACGATGCCATAGAGATTGCCATTGGGTGAGGCGGCAATGTCGTTGAAAAGGGTCGACCCCTCGCTGCCCAATTGCGTGAAGCCGCCGTTCAGCAGATTGATAATTCCGAAAAGGTTGTTGCCCTGGTTAAACTCCACGGCATACGCCGTCTGGCCAAAAGCAGAAGTGGAGGCAAACATTATGAGCCCGGCCAACCCGCAAAATGCCGCTCTGAGCGATGGCCCGACCAAGTCCGCCCACACGCGCCGAACCAGTACTGCCTGATAGTCATTTCTCATAAATTCTTCATCTTGAGTTGGTGCATCACCAAACCCTATAATTAAAAAATGCGCTGATGCAGCCCCGCCAACAACGAGCGCAGTTTGAGTCAAACGGGATTCCTGGCCCGTTTTCCCGAGCTTGCTGTTCAGCAGCCACAATGCCATCAAGCGTAAGTTGCTGTAGCACGTTGCAGGGGAATTTCTAATCTGGCAGAGATTGGAAAAAACCGTCCTGTTTGGATGAACCCTGTCTCAAAACACGGCAGCAGGGCGGGATTTGTGGGTAGTGGCATGGTTTGGTTGTAGTGGCGGTCTGTGACCGCAGAAAACGGTGCTCGCAGAGTGCCGCTACAGCGAAAATGTTTGAAACCATGCCACCACCCTATCTCCCGTTATCCGAGGAATATTTTCCAGAAGAATCGTAGGCCCCCTTCGACGCCGGACGATTGGTTGCCGGCAGCGGCGAAACCAGCGGCGAAGTCAATTTCTGGTAAGCCAGAATACCCTTCACAATCGCCTGCGCCATCTGGTGACGGTAGGCATCGCTGAAAATTTTCCGGCCTTCAACCGGATGCGTCATGTAGCCGCCTTCAATCAAAATGGCCGGCATGGTCGTGTCGCGCAGCACGGCGAAACGTGCCCGCCGCACACCACGGTCTTCGGCGCCAAGATTCCGCACAAGTGATTTCTGGATTTGATACGCGAGCAGCAGACTTTTTTGTTCATTGCGATTGGCAATCGTCGTGCCGGTGCCGACGGCAGAGCCAAATTCACCGCCTTCGCCGCGCGCATTCGTTGAACTCGCCCCGACGGGTGTGATGCAATAAGTCTCCGGCCCTTCGACTTCGTTTTTCCCGGTCGGCGTCGCGTTGAAATGCAAACTCACGAACAAATCCGCCCCGCGCCGGTTCGCCAGCGCCGGACGAAGAGGCAGATCAACGTAGGTGTCCCTGGTCCGCGTCATGATGACGTTGAAGCCGGCCTGTTTGAGCTGGTCGCGCACTTCCGCCGCCAGCGCCAGCGTGTAAATTTTCTCGTAATGCCAGCCCACGCGATTGCCGGTGTCCTTGCCGCCGTGACCGGGATCGAGGCAAATTGTCGTGATTCTCTTCGGCGACCATTTTTGCGGAAAAACGAGCGGACGAACCACCGTGTCGAGATCCACTTGGGCGATGAGCAATGCGCCCTTCGTGTTTGAGATGGGGAAGGAAAGCGCGACCCGGACGCCGTTTATGTCCGCGTAACGCGAGTCCACGTCAAACTCCAGCCGCGTCGTCTGATTGGCGAGAACCATCTCGTCGCCGCGACTCGTCCTCGACGCGTTCAACCCGTTCGCACGCGCCCAATCCGCCAGCGACACATAATTCTGGCTGTTGATGAAGGCCGCGTGCGCCGGTTTCACGCAGAACGCAAAAACCAACGCTGCCAGCAATGCGAAACAAATTTTCATGGCGGCGCAAATTGCCCGCCCGCGCCGCCGGATTCAAGGGGAAATGGCGCCGCCGTATCGCTTCAGTGGTGCTGTGACAGGCCGGCAGCAAGACCAAACGCGAAAATGATGCCCACGACAATGAGGGTAACGATCAGCAGAATCGTCCCGATGATTCCGCAGATTTTGCCAGCCTGGGTGGTGCCGCGCCCGCTGGGATCCATGGTGCCAGCGTCCATTTCCTTGAGATCACCGGCTCCCATGACCCAGGCCGCGATGGCCAGCGGGCCACAAACGACCAGACCGAGGATGCCGAGGACGAGAATAAGAGTGCCGCGATGTGGTTTCATAATTGACAGGGTTTAAGACCGACTTCGGTTGTTTAGCACCACCTGTCCATTCCAGCAAGCTCCTTCGATGCCCGATTCAATCCGTCCGTGTGACCGCCCTCCACCGCGTGAGGCAACGCCTTTTACGCGGCCCAACCGCGTGGCGTAGCTTTGCGCGGTTTTGTGTTTGCGAAAACTCCCTCGCGGGTTACGATGTTCAACACGTGAGGCAAAGCTTTTTACGTGGCTTGCCAAACTCGATAAGCCCGTAGGGCGGGTCGGTGCAGACGGCGTGAATGTTCTGCGGCGCACAACCGCGCAGCCAATCGAAGCAATCGGTGTGTTCGATACGATACAATTCCGCGTTGCATACCAGAAGCAGGAGGACTTGTCTTTCGCTTATAGTTGAAAAATTCAGTCCAAAACTGGCCAACATCCGAGAAAGAGAAAGCGTCGGTCCTAGAAAAGTGGCATTTTTGTCCCCGCTCGGCGCAAAGGCTAAAGGTTGAAAACATCTTTGGCTTTTAGTTTTGAACATTTAGCCTTTCGGCCATGAATGTTTCCTCGCTTTCGCCCACGCCGTAAAGCAAAGGCTAAAGGATAAAGGCTAAACGCTAAAAGATAATCCACGGCTGAAAATGTCCTTTTGCAATTTGATTTGCCCAGAAACAGGACGCTTATCTGAGGGGTCGAGGGCCAGAACAAAGGCTGAATTCTAAAGGCTAAAAGCTAAATGTATTGTCAGCCTTTAGTTTGGCCTTTCCGCGCGCGACGGCAGGTTGTTTGCTTATGCTTCACCCTGGAGGAGCATTTTATGAAAGCAACAATTTCGATAGGTTTGTGCGTCGTCCTTGGAACGAGTTTCCTTTCCGGCTGCGCGCACAAATCCACGGTCCAAACCGCCGCCCGCGCGGCTTTGGAACAACAGTCGAATGAGCCGGACAATTCGCGAACCCAACCGCCACTGGCAGCAGACATAAATTCGGGGACCGTGGTGGTGCCACCTGACGGATCCGCGACCAATGTAATCGAGACGGCTTCCACGAATGCGGCGACTTCGCCAACCGCCCCGCCGGCTGTTCCTGCTGCTGAAATTCCAGCAGCAACTACTCCGACTGCTGAAGCTCCCACAAATGAAGCACCGGTTGCCGCTGGTCCGGTCGCTGAGGGACTCGCTGCCGCCGCTCTTGCGGCTGAAATTTCTGTCATTGTCGCTCGCACAACTGAAGCTCCGGTTGCTGAGGCGCCCGCCACCACCGTCACGGCGACTGAAGCTCCTGCTACTGCGGCTGCCACAAAGGAAGTTCCGGCTGCTGAGGTATCCGCTGCCGGCGCTCCGGCCGCTCAAAATCCGGTTACTGAAGTTCCCACAAATGAAGCTCCAACTGTTGCCCCGGCCGAAACGACTCCGGTAGCCGCCCCTGCTCCGGCGATTGAAGCTGCTGCTGCGCCCACAAATGAAGCTCCGCCCGCTGAAACACCCGCCGCCGCTGCTCCGGCTGCTGAAGCTACTGCTACTGAAGCTCGCATAGACGAAGCTCCAGTTGTTGCTCCGGTCACTAACGCTCCCGCTGTCGCCGCGCCGGTAACTGAAGCTGCTGCTCCTGTCGCTCGCACAGATGAAACTCCGGCCGCCGTTGCTCCGGTCACTGAGGCACCCGCTGCCGCTGCTCCTGCAACTGAAGCGCCTGCTGCTGAAACTCCCACAAATGAACCTCCAGCTGTTGCCCCGGCCGAAACGACTCTGGCAACCACCCCCGCTCCGACTGCTGAAGCTCACACAAACGAAGCTCCGGCTGTTGTTGTTGCGGTTACCGAGGCCCCGGCTATCGCTGCTCCGGCAACTGAATCTCCTGTCACCGTCGCTCCCACAAACGAAGTTCCGGCTGCCGCTGCTCCGGTTACTGAGGCCCCCGCCGCCACCGCGCCGGCTGTTCCTGCTGTTGAAGTTCCAGCAGCAACTACTCCGACTGCTGAAGCTCCCACAAATGAAGTTCCAGCCGTTGTTGCTCCGGTCACTGAGGCCCCCATTGTTACCGCGCCGGCTGTTCCTGCTGCTGAAATTCCAGCGGCAACTACTCCGATTGCTGAAGCTCCCACAAATGAAGTTCCGGCTGCCGCTGCTCCGGTTACTGAAGCACCCGCCGCCGTCGCTCCGGCAGTTGAAGCTGCTGTTCCTGTCGCTCCCACAAATGAAGTTGCGGTCGCTGAAACTCCCGCCGCCGCTGCTCCGGCTGCTGAAGTTACTGCTACTGAAACTCCTGTCACTGTCGCTCCCACAAATGAGGCCCCCGCCACTGTCACTCCCGCTGCCGTCGCGCCGGCTGTTCCTGCCGCCGAAGTTCCAGCAGCAACTACTCCGACTGCTGAAGCTCCTACAAATGAAGCTTCGGCCGTTGTTGCTCCGGTTACTAAGGCTCCCGCTGTTGCCACTCCGACAGTTGAAGTTCCTGTTCCTGCTGTTCCGGCCGAAACGACTCCGGTGGCCGCCCCTGCTCCTGCTCCTGAAGCACCCACCGCCGTCACCCCCGCAATTGCAACGCCAACCGCAACTCAACCGGTAGCGGCACCGGCAAAACCCAAGCCAACCCCGGCAACCGCTGCGACCCGATCGCCAAGTCCACGGGTGAAGGTGGCGCCATCCAATCAAATTAAGACCGCCACGGGAGACATCTACAGTAATGCGTACGTGGAAAAGGTGGTGTCGGACGGAGTCATCATCAGTTATACGCTTGATAATGGCGGAATGGCGATGACCAAAATCTATTTTTACGACCTTCCCAACGATTTGCGGCAGCGATACGAACCGAAACCTAAAGACACCGGGCCATAGGAAGGGAAAGGCACCCGCCTTGGTCTGATTTCGGCGCGGCAAGGAAGGATGAGAGTTGGTTGAGGGTTGGTCCGTCTTCGTTTCACTAAGAAGCGGCAAGGAGGGTTGAAAACACCTTTGGCTTTTAGCTTTGAACATTTAGCCTTTCGGCCATGAATGTTTTTCTCGTTTTCGCCCACGCCGAGCCGCGGAGTTTCAATGGCGCATTGTTTCGCACGGCGCAGGACACTCTGCGCGCCGCCGGCCATGTCGTGGCGGTTTCGGACCTCTACGCCATGAAATTTGACCCGGTGTCGGACCGGCGCAATTTCATTTCGGTCAAGAATCCCGAGTTCTTGACAAGTAGCAGCTATTTTTCGCTCAGGCGTCAATCAAAAACGCAATAGAACACGTTCAAATAAAAGGTTTTATGCGTTCAACCATTGATTCACGCAATCGCAATCAATTCAACTCAATAGCAAGCAATAAGCTGAAAAGTGTCAACTGCTGTCAACTGCGCCCAAGTGCGTTTTGAGCTGTCGAGCATGTTCGCTGCGTCGTCATCGGCGGGCGCGTCAGGGCGAGCGTGGCGCAGCAGGCTGGGCTTCTGGCGGGCAAGCGGGTGATGCTTGTGGAGCGGATTAACCCTTATGCCGACGCAGGAGAGTTATCCCAAACAGGCCGACGGCCAGCAATCCCAAGGTCGAGGGTTCAGGCACAGGAAGGGTCTCACCTTGGAAGGCCAGTGCAGTAGGAGCTGTCAACCCGGAGGCAAATGCGCCCATTGGCGTTCCGTTCGGCGCGAATTCATAGATGTTGCCGCTGCCGCCATCCGCCTCAAACAGGTCGCCTAAGCTGTTAAAGGCCAGTCCAGTAGGACCGTCCAACCCGGACGCAAAGGTGCTTCTCGTTCCGTTCGGCGTAAATTCATAGATGTTGCCGCTGCCGCCATCCGCCTCAAACAGGTCGCCTAAGCTGTTAAAGGCTAATCCTTGGATATAACCCAATCCTGAAGCAACAAAAGTGCTCTGCGTTCCGTTTGGCGTGATTTCGGTGATGGATTCGTTGCCGTTGCCGTATCCAGTCCCCACAAACAGGTCGCCCGCGCTGTTAAAGGCCATCGCCTGAGGAGCAGGGGACACAGTGGCGAAGATGCTAAACACTCCGCCTGGTGTGTATTCATAGATATTACCGCTGTGGTAATCCGTCTCAAACAAATCACCCGCGCTATTAAACGCCAGTCCTTTAGGGTCCGGCCCGGAGGGAATAGTGCTTTGCACTCCACCTGGCGTGATTTTAGTGACGTAGCCTCCTGTCCCAATATCTAAAATAGAATTCGCCACAAACAGATTCCCCGAGCTGTCAAAGGCCAGTCCATAAGGATAATTCAGCCCGGTGGAGGTGAAGGTGCTTACCCCCCCGCTCGGCGTGATTGAATATATGCTCCCTGGGTTGATGCCGGTCGCCACAAACAGGTTTTGCGCCTGCGCGTTGGAGGCGATCAGCAGAACCGCCCCCGCACAGACCACTCCGCTGAATGAATAACATGCGGCGCGTATGGTAGATTTGAATTTTGATTTCATAAGTTTCGATTTCGTTGGTTTGTTTTGTCTTGGAAGCAAACCGCCTCTCGCGGAGATAAAATTATAATAAAAACGAAGGAGGTGTGTCAAGTCCTTTAATGTGAAACTATTGCGCTTGCCCTGCTTTTTCAGGCCAAAGAATTCACAAATTACTTGTCTGCGGTGTCCAGTCCCGGCGCGTCCTGCGTAACGCAGCAAAGCAAGGCGGGCGCAGGAGCGAGCCAGCGCGCAGTCGAAAATCCGCTTGTGATTTTACCGGGTGGGGTTCAGTTTTTGGCTGTTGGATGTCATTAGCTCATGCTAGGCCTCATTCCATCAAAGGCGCAATGGAAGCGCTGGTCGCTCCCGAGCAAGCTCACGTGTATTGGAGCATACATCGGGGGGGGTTCTATGCTGCTGGCGGTTGTGTTTTTTGCGTGGTCTGCTGCCAACAATGGCAACAGAACCAGTAACGCGCTCCCTGTTCTGACCAATACGCATTCGCAATCCCCACAGGTTCAAGGTATGCCCGAATTAGCGTCGCTAGAGACATACAACGACCAGCTTAACCGTTTGCAGAACCGCTTTGCTGAGCTTGACGAATTTCAGAAACGGACCGTTGGCCAATCCATTGTGTGGCGAGGATTGATTGATAATGTCAGAGATATGCGAGATTCGATGCTGGTGATAATCGCCCCGACAAACCAAAACTGGAATGAGACTGTTGAAGTTAGCTTTCCAACCTCGTTCCGCACACGCCTCCTTGCGCTCCGAAGGGGAGATGTCGTGCGATTTGCTGGGGTCGTCCATTCATTCGACCTAACCCTTCAGATTGATGCGACCAACTTCTGGCTAGACAATCCATGATGCCCAAGACCGCACCCACGCCGGTTGGCCGCTTTCAGTTCCGCTTCGCGCTTGACCGACCCCGAAATGAAGCGAACCAGTTTTGCTCTGGCTTCTTTGAGGTGCATCTTAAAACCCCCCGCCGCTATTATTAAGAACATTCGTAATAGATGTTATATTCCCCCTACAATCTTCAAACCTAAGAACATATATATTTCCAATTCTTTGCAAGTCGTCTTGTGTTGCCGAATTTACAGGAAAGATAATCCAACCCCTTCTCCCTGCTCCGGTCGGAAGTGGATTTTCAAGCAGCGCATTTGGTAAATAATTGCTATTGTCCAATTTGCCTGATTGTTCTTTTGTGTTTGGATTTATTAATACTTCTCCAGATGGATTTTCAGTGGCATCTATTTTAATTACCTGTCCCGTTGTAAATGTAATTTCAAGTCTCCACTTCCAAGCAATGGAGGGGCTTCCACTATTTACAACTTTTAATTGGTATAAGATGGTGGGGGGCGTGGTGCCGAACGCCGCAAGAACACCACCACCAACAAGAGAACAATGCAGGCTTGGGGTTGAAAATTCAGAAAATTGCTTTTCGATGCTGAACGTTCTATTTTCAAGCATTGTTGATTGTCCTTGGACGGCGGATAATTTTTCTTCAAGGCCATTTACCCAGAAAGTTCCTGAAATCGTGACTCCTAATACCGACACTACTATTAAAATCATCGCAAGCGATTTCAATTTATTCCAGGTTGGTGATTTTGGGGAGGCATCAATCATAACACCGGCCCCCGGTTTGGGATATTTATTTCTTTTCCACTCCTCAATATAAAGCAGGCCAGCAACGATTCCCACAAGCGTCCCAACAACTCCAAGGGCTGCGAAAATCCAAGTGAAGATTTTGGCCAAGTCCATACCAAACAATCATCCCTCAATGCCAATAATCCGTCAATTCCGCATTTACTTATGCGAAGGGGGATAATTCCGTTTTGCTTTGAGCAAGCAATCATATCCCTTTTTCTATTACCCGGTTCAACCTGCGCCGCGCCAATTTCTGTGCCTTACGCGCACGCTTGCGAACCCGTTGAAAAATTGTCACCAGCACGGCGCGAGTCAGACGGTCTTCAGCGTCAAGCGCCTGCGCATGGGCGCGTGCCGGACCATTCGCAAACCCAGCCGCCACTGGCATCGGGCACAAATTCCGGGTCCGTGGTGGTGCAACCCGATAAATCCGCAACCAACGTTACCGGGACGGTTTCCACAAATGCGGTGACTTCGCCAACCGCCCCGCTGGCTGTTCCTGCCGCTGTTGCGGCGCCAACCACGACTCAACCAGCAGCGGCACCGGCAACGCCCAACCCCATCCCGGCCCCCGCTGCGACCCAATCGTCAAATCCACCGGCGCAACTGGTGCCGACCGATCAAATTGTGACCGTCATTGGAGATATCTACAGAAATGCGCACGTGGAAAAGGTGGAACCGGACGGAATCATTATCAGTTATTCGCCCAGGACTGGCGGAATGGCGATGACCAAAATCTATTTTGAAGAACTTCCCAAGGAACTGCGGCAGCGATACGAACCGAAAACTAAAGACGTCGGGCGCTAGGAAGGGAAAGGCTCCCGCCTTCATCCGATTTCGGCGCGGCAAGGAAGGATGAGAGTTGGTTGAGAGTTGAGAGATGATGCCGTCGCCATTTCCATCTGTCTCAATTTGTGTTTATCCGTGGTTGATTGAAGTTTGTGGCCCTTGATTTGGTGCTATCTTGCCAACCATGGCCGGGAACCGATACCATCGGATATCATTTCTTTCAAACAAAACGCGTCCTGGCGAAACGAAGATCGATCAACTTTCAACCAGCTTCTGCGTTAAAAGTTTGATTTCCGGGCGCAATGGTTTTTAATGTGTCGGCTTAGTTTTTGAAATGAACATCCACGAGTATCAGGCCAAACAGTTGCTCGCCCAATACGGCGTCGCCGTCCCGCTTGAAATCCCCGCCCGATCACTCGATGAAGTCCGCGTAGCGGCAGAGACCATCGTCGCCAGTGGCAGTGCAAAAGTCGTCGTCAAATCGCAAATCCACGCCGGCGGACGCGGCAAAGGCATGTTCACCAGCGGATTTCAAGGCGGCGTGAAGGCCGTATCGTCGGTGGACGAAGCCGTTTCCTGCGCCGGAAAAATGCTCGGCAACCTGCTCGTCACCAAACAAACCGGCCCGGATGGACGCCGCGTGCAGACGCTGCTCATCGCCAGCGGCGCCAAAATCAAAAAGGAATTTTATCTGGCCGTGCTGCTCGATCGCGCCATCGGCCGTCCACTCGTCATGGCCAGCACCGAAGGCGGCATGGACATCGAGGAGGTGGCCGCCAAAACGCCGGAGAAGATTTTCAAGGAATGGATTGATCCCGCCATCGGCATCATGCCGTTTCAGGCGCGTAAAATTGCCGCCGCGCTCGGTCTCAAGGCTGATTTATTCAACGCCGCCGCAAAGTTTGTCACCGGCGTTTTCATGACCTGGTGGGAATGCGACGCGTCGCTCGTGGAAATCAACCCGATGTGCGTCGTCGAACTCTCCGACGGCAAGGAAGCCGTCGTGGCGTTGGACGCGAAGATTTCGCTCGATGACAACGGGCTTTACCGCCACAAGGACATTCAGGCGATGCGCGATTTGAATGAGGAAGCCCCGCTGGAAATCGAGGCCAGCACGTTCAACCTGAATTACATCAAGCTCGATGGCAACATCGCCTGCCTTGTGAACGGCGCGGGTCTGGCGATGGCAACAATGGATATTATCCAGCATTCCGGTGGCATGCCGGCGAACTTTCTCGACGTGGGCGGCGGTGCGACCAAGGAACAGGTGACGGCGGCATTCAAAATCATTCTCCAGGACCCAAACGTGAAGGGCATACTGGTGAACATTTTCGGCGGCATCATGGATTGTAACGTCATCGCCACCGGCATCGTCGCGGCGGTGAAGGAAACCGGCTTGAAACTGCCCCTGGTTGTCCGGCTGGAAGGCAACAACGTTATTGCCGGCAAGAAGACGCTGGCCGAATCCGGCTTGAAACTCATCCCCGGCGATTCGATGGCGGATGCGGCGCAGAAGGTGGTGAAGGCTGTCTCGCAAACGAAATGACTATAAAAAGCGTCATCTTGTTTTCTTTTCTTTTTTTTGGACTGGTTTCTGCGCCAGCTCAAGAAAACAAATTGAACGATTTGAAATCGTGGGTTGGCAAATATCCAACAGATAAAGAGCAAGATTTTTTCCATCTTCCAGAAATTCGAAAACCATTGAAAGAACTCCTAAGCAGAAGCGATTTTCGCCATTTGACAAAGGAGCTTACACTCGAAACCCCAATTGAATGTGTAACAAATTATTTGATCATAGAAGTCTCCAAGGAGCATTGTTCTCCGTGTGACAATGCGATGGTTGTGATTAACCTTCAAGATGGCACGCTCTTCGTTGGCTTTTACAAATTCAATAAAGGCAGTTCAGTTATCCGCTGGTTTAGCTCAAAAGACGATTGCGATTATTATAAATTGCCGAAGGAAATTCTTGATGAGTTTCTCTACATGCACAGCCCAAAACTGTAAATATTTTATGCTCAAAGTCACCGAAATCGCATTCAGTTGCTATCCGGTCACCGACATGGCGCGGGCGCGGAAGTTTTACGAGGGTGTGCTCGGTTTGAAACCCACGATGGTCTTCGGCGAACCCGGCACAATGCAATGGACGGAATACGACATCGGCCCCGGCACACTCTCGCTCGGCTGCGGCGCACCGGACTGGAAGCCCCTGGCGGACGGCTGCTCCGTCGCGCTGGAAGTGGAGGATTTTGACGCCGCCATCGCGCATCTGCGGGCGAACAAGGTGAAGTTCCGCATGGAACCATTTCCCACGCCCGTCTGCCGCATGGCGATGATTTCCGACCCCGACGGCAACACGATTTGCATTCACAAACGGAACAAATCGTAAATCCGAAATCCGAAATCGAAAATTTTTCCATGTCCATTCTCGTTAAACCCGACACCAAGGTCCTCGTCCAAGGCATCACGGGCAGCTTCGGCGCGAAACACGCGCAGCTCTCGATTGATTACGGCACACAAATTGTCGCCGGGGTCACGCCCGGCAAAGGCGGCCAGGTTTTTGAACACGGCGGAAAGAAGGTTCCCGTTTTCGACACCGTGGCCGAAGCGGCAAAACAAACCGGCGCGACGGCGTCAGCAATTTTTGTCCCGGCGGCCTTCGCGGCGGACGCCATTCTTGAAGGTGCGGATGCCGGACTGGCAGTGGTCGTGTGCATCACCGAAGGCATTCCCGCGCGCGACATGATTCGCGTGAAGCGCGCAATGGAAGGAAGCAAGACGCGGCTGATCGGCCCGAATTGTCCCGGCATCGTCACGCCCGGCGAGGGCAAGGATTCGCACGGTGGTTGCCGCATCGGCATCGCGCCGGGTTACATTCACAAAAAGGGCCACGTCGGGGTTGTCTCGCGCAGCGGCACACTCACTTACGAGGCGGTCTGGCAATTGACCTGCCGCGGTGCCGGGCAATCCACCTGCATCGGCATCGGCGGCGATTCGGTGCCCGGCCTGTCGCATCTGGACATCATCAAACTGTTCAACGACGACCCGGACACGCGCGGCATCATCATCATCGGTGAAATTGGCGGTTCGGCCGAAGAGGAGGCCGCCGGGTGGGTCAAAAAGAACTGCAAAAAGCCCGTGGCAGGTTTCATCGCGGGCGCCACCGCGCCGCCCGGCCGTCGCATGGGCCACGCGGGCGCCATCATCAGCGGCGGCAAGGGCACGGCGGCGGCGAAAATCGTGGCTTTCAAGGACGCCGGCATTGGCGTGGCCGCCACCCCGAGTGAAATCGCCGACACACTTTTGAAAATGATGTAATTCATGACACGTGAGCCGTGAATTGTGAATTATCACTGGACGCTCGTTCCCGTTTTCACGGATCACGGATTACGCATCACGTTTCTCATGGGACTGGTTGACTTTATACTGAACCTTGCGGGCTTGCTGCTGTGGCTCAACTGGCGTGCGCTTCGCTTCGATCCGCTCGGCAAACGGAAGCCGGCGACATTGATTGGCACGTTGCGGCGCGTCGAGCCGCAGCGTTTGCGGCATTGGCACCTGCTGGCGGCCATCGGCGGGCTGTTGTTGGTGCGCGCCGGGTTTTACTGGCAGATCGGCCCCCTGTCCAAGCCGGTCTGGGCGGCAACATTGGATCTGGGCATTATCTCCCCCTCATTTCTCAGCAATTCATTCGGCCGGATGTGCCTGTTTTCCATTTTTAGCTTCGGGCTGGTGCTGGCGGTGTTTTATCTGTGGCTGCTGCTGCTCTCGATTCTGGCCGGACCGGAGCCAATTCACGGGCTGGTGCGCATGCAACTGGGCGCGATGGACCGCCGGCCGCGGTGGATGAAATTATTTTTGCCGCTCATGGCGACGACGCTGTTGTGGTGGCTTGCAAGCTGGTTGTTGGAATGGCGCGGGATAATTCCCGGGCCGATTTCAACGGTGCATCGTATTGAGGAGTCGCTGCTTATCGGCCTCGGCAGTTACCTGGTATGGAAATATGTCATCGGCGTGGTGCTGGCGTTGCACCTGCTGAACAGCTACGTCTATTGGGGCCGGCATCCGTTTTGGAATTACGTGAACGCGACGGCGCGGACGCTGTTGCAGCCATTGCACCGCGTGCCGCTGCGCGCCGGCAAGGTGGATTTCGCGCCGGTCGTGGGCATTGCGCTGGTGTTCTTGCTGGCCGGGCTGGCCGAACGCGGGCTGATTTTTATCTACGAGCGGTTGTCGCTCTGAAAATGGTCCACCGGTCTCGTCTTGGGCAGTTTGACGGTGATAGTTGCCCCTGCGCCTTTTTCTCCGGCGATGAAAAGCGAGCCGCCGTGCAATTCAACCAGCCGTTTGGCGATGACCAACCCCAGTCCCAATCCCTGCTGGTCCTGCATTTTCCGGTCGAACTGCACATAAGCCCCGATGTGTTTAATTTGCTCGGTGGAAAAACCGCAGCCCTGATCGCTGACGGAGAGAACAAGATTGTTGAATTCTTCGTCCAGTGTGACACGCACGGGCGAACCGGATTCGGAAAATTTGAAGGCATTTTGCACCAGTTCGCTGACGACCTTGCTGAAATACTCTTCGGACATCGGCACAGAAAGGTCGGACGCCTCCACGCTTAAATCCGCCGGACGAGCGGCCTGCGCGGCCTGTGCGGTGGCGAGTTCGTTGATGAGGGTGGCGGTGTGCTCCGTGTTCCCAATGCGCAGAGCGCTGACATTTTTCGGGTCGGCGGCAATCAGCTCGAGTTGCGCGTAAACCAGAAAATTCTCAATCAGCCTTTCGAGTCGCTGGCTGGACTTGTGGATTTCCTGGCCCATTTCGGCAATCTCGCCCGGTTTAAGGGTGTTGGCGGAGGTGGCCAGGAGTTCGGCGTTGGAAATGATGCCATTGAGCGGCGTGCGCATTTCGTGCGGCATGATGAGGCTGATGTTGTCGCGCAGGCTGGCCAGCGTGCGTTCGGCTTCGTCGCGCACCGTCTGCGCCTTTTTGAGGCGCGCATCCACGGCGGCATAAAGCGCGTCGGTGGTGAACGGCTTCGGCAGGTAATCGTCCGCGCCGAGTTCCATGCCGTGTCGCATCCCGACATTGTCGGCGAGGCCGGTCATCAAAATGAACGGGATGGCGGCGGTGGGCGCTTCGTTGCGTAGCGAGGTCAAGGTCAGATAACCATCCACCTTTTCCATGTTGACGTCACAAAGGATGAGATCGGGCAGTTCTTTGCGCGCGATTTCAATGCCCTCGGCGCCATTGGCCGCCTCGACCACGGTGAAACCTTTTTGCTTCAGCGCCAGATGCATCATCTCGCGCAACCACTCCTCATCGTCTATGACCAGGATTTTTTTCATCAAATAATGCGTTTGAATGGAGCAATAACCGTGCCCGCCAAACCGGTTGGCCCTGCTTCCGCCTTTTGTAACTTGTATCCGTGCAACTACTTCCGCTCTTCGATGGGCAAGTAGTGGCTGAGCGTACGGCCCGTGTAAATCTGGCGCGGACGATAAATCCGGCTCTTTGTCTCCTCCATGATTTCCTTGTAATTCGCAATCCAGCCGGGCATGCGGCCAATGCCAAAAATCACCGGAAACATTTCCACCGGCAGGCCGATCGCCCGCATGATAATGCCGCTGTAAAAATCCACGTTCGGATACAATTTGCGTTCCACAAAATAGGAATCCCGCAACGCCGCTTCTTCCAGACGTTTGGCAATATCCAACAGCGGGTCGGTGAGCCGCAAAACCTTGAACAGGTCGTCGCAAGCCTTTTTTATGATCTTGGCGCGCGGGTCGTAATTTTTATACACCCGATGGCCAAAGCCCATGAGCTTTTTGCTGCTGTTCTTGTCCTTGGCCGCCTCAATGAATTTTGAGCCGTCATCACCCGTCTTGTGTATCTCTTCGAGCATTTCGAGCACCGCCTGGTTTGCGCCGCCGTGCAACGGCCCCCAAAGTGCGCAAACGCCCGCGGCGCAACTGGCAAACAAATTGGCCTGGCTCGACGCCACCATGCGCACCGTGGAGGTGGAACAGTTTTGCTCGTGATCGGCGTGCAGCAAAAAAATCAAATCCAGCGCCCGCACCACTTCCGGCTTTAATTCATAGTCCTCATACGGTGTCGAGAACAGCATGTGCAGGAAGTTGGCGGTATATTTATACGCCTTCTTCGGATAAATCAGCGGCAGGCCGAGCGATTTGCGATAAGAATAGGCGGCAATCGTCCGCACTTGTGAAATCAACCGGGCGGCATAAATGTCGAATTCCTTCGCCTTGCCCCAATGCCAGCGCATCAGCCCCTCGTCAAAGCAACTCGCCGCGTTGATCATCGCCGAGAGCATCGCCATCGGATGCGCGCCTACCGGAAAGCCCTGGAAATGAAACTTCATGTCCTCGTGGAGAAACTGATTGTCCGTGAGCAAATCGGAAAAGCGCCGCAGTTGGGCGCGGTTCGGCAACCCGCCGTAAATCACGAGGTAGGCCGTCTCGATGAAGGTGGACTTCTCGGCCAGCTCTTCAATGGGAATGCCGCGATACCGCAAAATCCCCTGCTCGCCGTCAATGAACGTGATCTGGCTGACGCATGAACCTGTGTTGCCATAGCCCTCGTCGAGCGTGATGTAACCGGTGTTCGCGCGCAGCGCCGAAACATCCACCGCCTTTTCGCCCTCGCTCCCGATCATGGTCGGCAGCGTATAGGTCTTGCCATCCAATTCCAGTTTTGCCTCTTTGCTCATGTGCTCTCCATTAGTCGCATTATCGTAAAACTCGTTTTTAACAGTTTGCGTTGAAAATCGCTTTTGGCAAGGCGTGAAAGTGAAATTTCGACAAAATTTACGCACCGATTTCGCTGGCGCGGTGTTCAACTTTTTGACTCAATCCCGACCATCATGAAACGCTGGGCCGTTCTCACCGTGTTCCTCTACGCGCTCGCTTTGATTTTCCTCACCTTGCCGACGGTGTTCATCGCGTTCGCCAATTGGGGGTTAAAGGACGGAAATTTTAAAATCAACGATGCGCTCGAACTTTATTTGCAATGGGGCTATTGGCTCTGGCTTGTCGTCATGGTCGCCGGACAGGCCCTGCTCCTGTTGCTGCCCATCAATATCGCGGAACGCCGGCTGCCCGCCCGGCGTCCGCTCAAGATGCCGGTCATCGTCAGCGCATTTTTTCTGGCCAACCTGTGCTTTGCCGGAATTTTTTCAGTCCTCTGCGCCATTTTCACCGACAACGCGTTCAACTATTTCGACCTGTTCGCCATTTTCACAACCGGCACAAATCAAAACGGCCAAGCCAACAACAACTCAGGATGGGGGATGTTCTGGACCGTGATTTTAACCGTGCTGATTTTTTGGCTGATTTGGACCGTCGTCTTTTGGCGCTTCGCCAAATCCGACGACCCAGGCTCGTTGCTCAAGCGTCTCACGCGCTGGCTGCTGCGCGGCAGCATCCTTGAACTCCTCGTCGCCGTGCCCAGCCATGTCATTGTCCGCCGCCGCGACGATTGTTGCGCGCCCGCCGGCACGTTTTGGGGTATCGCCACCGGCATTTCCGTCATGCTGCTCTGCTTCGGCCCCGGCGTGTTCTTCCTGTTCGTCGAACGCTTTCAACGGCTGCAACCAAAAGCGCTGGACAGAAACTTGGGCGCGAAATAAAGTTAAAACATCAAACAGGATAGGCTGTACGTGCAAATTGACAGGCTGTACAAGCCTGCGTCTATTATTCAGTTAGGCGGCATTAAGCGTATGAAAAAATTACCACTTTTACTTCTCGTATTCGTGGTTTTTATTGTCTCGTTATACACATTTTTATTTTTGACTCCACAGGCACGCGTGCGACACGTAAAGCACGAATATGTCGCTGCAGTTAAGCGCCTCAATCAGAGGCCGCCAGGCATCCCAAGGGCGGAGGTATTCATTCGAGAAATAAGAGCAATAAATCTTGAACACACTCCTCTGGAAATTCAGCAAGACATGCGAGATTATGCCGATACGCTTGACCAAGCATTACAAACGCTCAAGCAGGGAGGCGATGGCTCGGCTTATGACCATAGAATTGCCGAAGCGAGAGACAAGCTCGCTGTAGATTTCAAAAAGTATAATTAGACAAAGATGCCGCCTAATCTGAGGCCAGGCTGCAAACTTCCTTTGCCAGCCTTGCGATTTCGCATGACAAAATTTCTTTTCTTTCCCGCGCCGCGCCTTAACTTGCGCGGACGTAATGGCCCTGAAACTGTTCAACACGCTCTCGCGCTCGATCCAGGAATTCGCGCCGCTTGATCCACCAAAAGTCGGCATGTATTGCTGCGGGCCAACCGTCTATGATTTTGCCCACATCGGCAACTGGCGCACCTTCGTCTTCGCCGATCTTGTCCGCCGTTACCTCGAATTCAAGGGCCGCACCGTTACACACGTGATGAACGTCACCGACGTGGAGGACAAAATCATCAAGCGCGTCCGGGAAACCAAAACTTCCCTGCGCGACTTCACCGGCCAATACGAGACGGCGTTCTTCGCGGACATGAAAACGTTGAATTGCCTTGAGCCGCACCACAAACCGCGCGCGACCGATTTTATCCCGGCGATGATTGAGTTGATTGAAAGGCTCGTCGCTCGTGGCGTTGCTTACCAGGCGGCGGACGGTTCCGTGTATTTCAGCATCGAGAAATATCGCGGCTGCGGCTGCACGTATGGCCAGTTGGTGAAATTGAATTTTGAAGAAATGCGCGCGGGCGAACGGGTGAATAGCGACGAATACGCCAAGGAGTCGGTGGCCGACTTCGCACTTTGGAAGGCACGCGCGCCGGAGGATGGCGACGTTTTCTGGCCGAGTCCATGGGGCGAAGGCCGGCCCGGCTGGCATATCGAATGTTCGGCGATGAGCATGAAGATTCTCGGGCCTGGCTTCGACCTGCATCTCGGCGGCGAGGACCTGATTTTTCCGCATCATGAGGACGAAATCGCCCAGAGCGAAGGCGCGACCGGCCAGCCGTTTGTCAGATACTGGTTGCACGGGGCGTTTTTGCTGGTCGAAGGCAGGAAGATGAGCAAATCGCTCGGCAACTTTTTTACGCTGCGTGATTTGCTGGCCAAGGGTTTCAACGGACGCGAAATCCGTTATTTGTTGCTCTCCGCGCATTACCGCGAGACGTTCAATTTCACACTCGAAGGCTTGCAGGGCGCGCGCACTGCGCTGGCACGAATTGACGAATGCCTCGGCAAGCTGCGCGAAGTGGCGGTCGGAACGCCGGCCTCCGGCCCGGCGCGATCCGATTTGTCGGCAACAGCGCAACACGCCGGGTCGGAGACCGGCGCTCCAAATGATCTCGTCGAACGCTTCACCGCCGCATTGGACGACGATTTGAACATTTCAGCCGCCTGGGGCGAAATTTTTAAATGGGTGACCCAATTGAACAAGCGCATTGCGGTTAATTCCTTGAATGCGAACGATGCTGCTGCCGCTTTGGCCGAGTGGAATAAAATTGATTCCATGCTCGGCATCGGTACAACGTTGGAACTTGAAGTCCCCGCCGAATTGAACGCGCTGCTGGAAGCACGCCAGGCCGCGCGCCAGGCGAAGGATTTCAAACGCGCCGACGCGATTCGCGACGAGTTGAAGGCCAAAGGCTGGGTCATTGAAGACACGCCCAAAGGACCGAAGTTGAAGAAAATTTGACCACGAAACACACGAATTACACGAAAACGGAAAACAGAACCTGGTGGAAAATTTCTTTCGCGTGTTTCGCGTATTTCGTGGTTTGATTCCTGGCGCAAATCGTAAATCATCAATCGTAAATCATAAATAGTGAAGGCTCCATTTATCACCTTTGAAGGCACGGAAGGCTGCGGCAAATCAACGCAGATTGAATTGCTCGCGAGCCAGATACACGGGCTGGGATACCGTGTGCGCGTGTTCCGCGAGCCGGGCGGCACGCCGGTCGGCGAGGAAATCCGCCAGACCCTCAAGCACAGCAAAAACTTCGTGGAAATGACGCCGGAAGCCGAATTGCTGCTGATGAACGCCAGCCGCGCACAACTCGTCCGCGAGGTCATCCGCCCCGCCCTCGCCGCCGGTGAGATTGTCCTGTGCGACCGCTTTTACGATTCAACCACCGCGTATCAGGGTTATGGACGCGGGTTGGAACTGGCTTTGGTCAAAAATGTGATTGATTTTGCCGTTGGCGACACACGGCCCAATCTGACCTTGTTTTTGCAGGTGCCGCCGGAAGTCAGCGCCGAACGCCTGCGCTCGCGCCAGGTCATCCTCCCTTTCGCCCGCGACCGGCTGGAAGAAGCCGACCGCCATTTTTTTGACCGTGTCGCCAAAGGCTACCAGGTTGTCGTCGCGGCTGAACCCGATCGCATTCGCGTGGTGGATGGTACGGGGCCGGTGGAAGTTGTCTGTTCCAGAATCTGGGAACTCGTCCAGCCCATCCTGCCACGCATCGGGCGGTGGTAGATCAATCTTGCCGACAGCGACATGGCAGGCAGCGGGATGAAAAATGGATTCGTTCAAACCGCTCCTGCGTCCGTCCTCATTGCTGTTGGTAGAGATACATCAACTGGGGGAGCGTGTAGGCGGAGGTGTCGTTAAAATTGGTGACGCTGTTTCCGCCGCCCCAGATGAGCATTTCGTTGCCCGTCCAAACGGCTGTGTGAAGCGCCCGTTGTGCTGGCGCACCACTCGTAGTCATGGATTGCCAGGAATTCGCGGTCGGACTGTAATATCCGCCATCATTGAAGAATGTGTTTGTTGACTCTCCACCCCAGACGAGCATCTCGCTGCCGGTCCATAGTGCCGTGTGATAGAATCGTGGTTCGGGAGCACTGTTGGTGTTCAATGGCGCCCAAGAATTGGCCGACGGATTGTAAAGTCCACCGTCATTCAATGCGGTTCCGTTGTAGCCACCCCAAACAATCATCTGACTCTCCGTCCAGACCGCGGTTGGGTCGGCACAGGTGGTGGGCGCGCCGTTCGTAGAAAGTGCGGTCCAGGTGTTGGATGCAACATTATAGCTTCCCCCCGTGTTCAGATAACTGCCATTGTAGCCGCCCCAAATAATCATATTGTTGCCGGTCCAGACGGCGGTGTGCTGTTCCCGCCCGGCGGGCGCGCCGGTATTGGTGATGGTGGTCCAGGTATCAGACGCGGGATTATACGCGGCGCCGGTGCCCAAATAACTGCTGCTGTCGACACCGCCCCAGATGAGCATTTCGCTGCCGGTCCAGATGGCGGTGTGATAACAACGCGCAGTCGGGGCGTTGGTGCTCGAAATGGGAGTCCAAGTGTCAAGGGCGGGATTGTAACTCGCGCCGTTGCTCAAATAACTGCTGCCGTTGTAACCGCCCCAGATGATCATGTTCGTTCCCGTCCACACCGCCGTATGATAATGGCGCGCCGACGGGGTGTTGGACGAAGTTGACATGGGCGTCCAAGTGTCGGTCGCAAGATTATACACGGCGCCGTCGCTCAAGACGTTCGTGTCATAGCCTCCCCAGATGAGCAGTTGGCTCCCGGTCCAGACGGAGACCTGCGAGTAGCGCGGCTCCGGCGCGGAGTAAGCTATGGTGCCCCAGGCGTTGTTCGTTGGGTTGTAAGATCCGCCATTACCAAGCCCGCTGCTGCCGTTCACCGTGCCGCCCCAAACGAGCATTTGAACACCGGTCCACACGGCCGTATGATCATAGCGCGCCGTCGGCGCGTTGTTCGTCGCGACCGCAGTCCAACTGTCCGTCAAAGGATTGTAACCTCCGCCGGTGTTGAATTCAGTGCTGCCGTTCTTGCCACCCCAGATCACCATGAGGTTGCCGGTCCAGACGGCCGTATGGTTTTCGCGCGGGATGGGCGCACCGTTGGTGGTGATCGCGGTCCAGGTGTTGTTGACCGGATTATAACTCGCCCCGTTGCTCAGATAACTGCTGCCGTTGTAACCGCCCCAGACAATCATGTTCGTTCCCGTCCACACGGCCGTGTGGTTTTCACGTGGGGTGGGCGCACTGTTGGTGGTGATTGCGGACCACGTGTCGTTGGCCGGATTATAACTCGCCCCGTTGCTCAGATAACTGCTGCCGTTGTAACCGCCCCAGATAATCATATTCGTTCCCGTCCACACAGCCGTGTGGTTTTCACGTGGGGTGGGTGCACTATTGGTGTTGATTGCGGTCCAGGTGTCGCTGGCCGGATTATAACTCGCGCCGTTACTCAGATAACTGCTGCCGTTGTAGCCGCCCCAAATGATCATGTTTGTTCCTGTCCAAACGGCGGTGTGATTTTCGCGCGCCGGCGGCGCGTTGCTGGTGGACAAGGGTGTCCATTGGTCGATGGCGGGATTGTAAAGCCAGCCGTCATTGAGCCAGCTGCTGCCATTGTAACCGCCCCAGATGATCATTTGCGTTCCCGTCCAGACCGCCGTGTGGCCGACACGGGCGGTGGGAGCACCGTAAGGCGTCATGGCCGACCACGTGTTGAGTGCCGGGTTGTAAATGCGTCCGTCGTTGTAGTAGTTCACCCCGTCATAACCGCCCCAAATAATCATTTCCGTTCCCGTCCAGACGGCGGTCTGGTCGTAACGCGGCTCGGGTGCAACCGCCAGCCCGAGGGTGGTCCAGAGTTCTCCCAGCTGGGTTTGGCCGATTTTCAAGTAGCCGGTGTTGAGCAGATTGGTGGCGTTGGCAGACGAGGAAAGAACAATACCACCCGCAGCCACACCGCTTTGACCGGAAGCCTGAAGGTTGGCAGCGGCCGTCCCCGGCGCCATCTGCGTGCTCGTAATCGTACCGCCTTGAATCTGGCTGCCGTTGATTGTCCCGGACACACCGGCCGCAGTGATGGCATTGCCCGCAGTGATGGCATAAGGCGAAGCCGTCACCGCTTGTAGCGGACTCAATAGAGCATAGGGACCACTGCTCCCGTTGGTACGGACGCCGACCTGCAGCCAGCGCTGCGGTCCGGAAAAAATTCCGCTCCCAAAATCCAGCGTCACCGTGAACAGCCCGTTGCTGACCGCGGTTGGCGCGTTCGTCAGGCTCGCTCCGACCTGGTTGCCGTTGCTGGCCGCATCGAAAATGGCAAACATAAGATCATAGTTGCCAGCGGCGGGACTGCCGCCATCCATGAGCTGACCCTGATAGGTGAACGCCGTGCCCTGGGCGGCAACTTGATGAACACCGGCAACACACACCAGCACGATGAACAGAAAGTGTAGTTTGATCTTCACAAAAAATCTGGATCGAGTCCTTCCTTCGATGATGAACTGAATTCCAATTCCATATTTTCGCCCCGACCAAGGGAAATGCAAATTGAAAGTCATGTTTGTTTTGCGAAGCGCTGAGACAAAAGCGCTGCGAGCCAGGCCATCCTCCCTTTCGCCCGCGACCGGCTGGAAGAAGCCGACCGCCATTTTTTTGAGCGTGTCGCCAAAGATTACCAGGCCTTCGTCGCGGCTGAACCCGATCGCATCCGCGTGGTGGACGGGACGGGCCCGGTTGAAGTTGTCTGTTCCAAAATTTGGGAACTCGTCCAGCCCATTCTGCCCCGCATCGGGCGGTGGTAGATCAATCAAGGATTATTGTTTTGCAGCTTTGCCCTGGCTTTTTCAATCCATGGCTGGAGCTCTCGTTTTAAGGTAGCGTCATTTTGAATCACCTTTTCCCAAGAAGAAATGGCTCTTCCGAAATCACCATTGATGAAATTGAGCATCCCTTGATCATAGGCAATCGCAACTGAATTGGTGCCGTAAAGCTCAACAGCTTTTGTGCAATCTTCTATCGCTCCAGAAGTATCACCTTTGGCGTAACGCGCCCAACCTCGTGTGCCGTAAAAGTACCCGTCTGTAGGATTCAACTGGATTGCCTGCGCTGCGTCGGCAATAGCACCATCAAGATCGTTTTTCTGAAACTTCGCCCAGCCTCGACCATTGAAAGCTATTGAGTTTGTCGGATTGAGTTCAATATCCTTGTTGTAATCCGCGATAGCACCGTCTAAATCGCCTTTCTTACTTTCAACAAATCCTCGCTCATCGTAAGCTCTCGCATTCCTCGGATTAAGTTCGATGGCTTTGCTGAAGTCACTAATCGCCCCATCCAAATCAGATTGTTTGTTTTTCGTGATGCCCCGGTTCAAATATGCAAAGGCATTTGTGGGGTTGAATTTTATGGCCAGATTGATATCAGCCATGGCGCCTTCCAAATCGCCTTTACGCCGTTTCGCAGCTCCGCGGTCATCATAGACGGCTGAATTCGTGGGATCGAGTTCGATCACTTTGCTGTAATCGGCAATAACTCCATCCATGTTGCCTTGCCTGCCTTTTGCTATTCCCCGTTCGAAGTAAGCCGATGCAAGCTTCGGATTAAGTTCGATGGCTTTACTTTCGTCACTAATCGCGCCATCTAAATCCCCTTTGTTGCGCTTCGTAACCCCCCGGTTCATATACGCAAAGGCATCGAAAGGGTTGAGTTTTATGGCTTGATTGATATCAGCCATGGCGCCTTCCAGATCGCCTTTTTCACGCTCTGCAGCTCCACGGTTGTCGTAGGCGGCAGCAGCATTCGTGGGACTGAGTTCGATCGCTTTGCTGTAGTCTGCAATAGCCCCATCCCTATCACCGATTTTGACTTTCAAAAATCCACGGTCAAAAACGAGGGATGGATCTGCAGGATCGAGTTTTATGGCCTGATTGAAGTCTGCCATTGCGCCCGTCCATTCTTCTTTGTGTTCCTTCGCAAGCCCGCGATCGGCATAAGCAGCAGAGAACTTAGGATCAAGTTCTATGGCGCGCGTGTAGCATTCAATCGCTTTGTCCCAATCAGCCAGTTCGCGATTCACAACCCCCAACGAGTGGTAAGCCAGCGCATTTGCTGGATCAAGCACAATGGCTTGAGTCAAGTCAGCGGAAGCTCCTAACAAATCATCTTTGCCAATTTTCGCTATTCCACGAACATAATACGAATTGGAAGATTTTGGGTTGATAGTAATAGCCTGGTTAAAATCAGCAATTGCCCCGTCAAAATCAGCTTTTTCGTCCTTCGCCAAACCGCGATTGTCATAAATCCAGAAATCCGTCGGCTTAAGCTCAGCGGCGTAATTGTAATCAGCGATGGCTTCGTCAAATTTGTGCAGTTTTCGTTCCGCATTTCCACGGTAGAGATAGGCGTCTGAATTCTCTGAATCGAGTTTTATTGCTTGGTCAAAATCAGCAATGGCGCCATCCCAATTACGCTCTTGGTATTTTTGTTTTCCCTCTTGAATAAAGTCCTTTGCGTTCTTTTGCTGGCCACATCCAGCTATAAATAAACAAACGGACAGAAAGAGTGCCATGAGCCAAAAACATTGTTTGGAAATACTCACGCCGGATTCTTACCAATCGCGTCAAACCGGTGGCAAGTCACAAAATCGCGTTCTTGCCGAATTGGCGGCAATGGGTAAAGTTCTGATTGGAAACCATGAACGAAAAGACGATTGGCGAAATTGAGGCGCGCATCCGTGGCGCGGATTCCATCAGCGATGACCGCAAACGCGAATTGCTCCGATTGCTCGGCACGCTCAAATCCGAGGTCGGGGTTTTGGAAAAAACGCACGATGAACAGGCCCGGAGCATCGCCGGCTTTGCCCAGTTGTCGGCCCATGAAGCCACGCGCACTGAACAAAATCCACAACTGCGTGAACTTTCCATTCAGGGACTGCGTTCGTCCGTCGAAGGTTTCGAGAAATCCCATCCGCAGCTCGTCGCAATCGTCAATACCATCAGCAACACGCTGTCCAACCTGGGGATCTGACAAAAACCCGCGCTAAGTGAATAATGACTAAATCCGAATGACTAAAGAATAACAAAAGCCCGAATTCATCATTTGGGTATTGGGACATTTTTTCGTCATTAGTGCTTAGTGATTAGTCATTCCGCAAGTGCATTTGTAAGAACCCGTGTTATCCGCGGATGACTTGTCCATACAGTCTTGCCCGCAAGGTGAAGTCAATCCTCCCGCGGCTCCAGTTTCGCAATCGCCGCCATGATTTCGTCGGCGATTTCCTGGTAAATTTCCTTGAGCCGCGTCTTGGAACAATGCTTCGCCTCGGCCCGCAGTTTTTCAAAGCGCATCGGCTCGCCAAATTTCACCGCGATACGGCGCGGGCGCGGAAATTTGTGATTTCGCCCGAAGGCCTCAAAAGTTCCGAATACCCGCACCGGGACCACCGGCGCGTCGGACTTGACCACCACCAACCCGATACCGGAGCGCGCGGGCTGCAACCGTCCGTCGCGCGTCCGCGTGCCTTCGGGAAATAAAATGATTCCATCGCCGGCCAGCAACCGGGTGAGAATTGCCTTCAATCCCGCCGCGCCGCCGCCGTCGCGATCCACCGGCACCGAGTTCCACGAACGCAACAGCGCACCGATTCCCGGAAACCGGAACAGACTTTCGCGCGCGAGGTAATTGATCGGACGGTGAAGCGCCGAGCCGACGAGCGGCGGATCAATGAAACTCGCGTGGTTGGAGGCGAGAATGACCGCGCCGGTTTGGGGAACCCGCCCGGCGTTGAAGGCGCGCCAGCGGAATAAAACCGCGTAGATCGTCCGGAAAAAAATCCAGCCGAGGCGGTAGCTGAGGTTCATAGAACAAAAGCGAAGATGGAAAATGGAAAATGGAAGATGGAAAAAAAATTGCGCTGATTGTCTCGTCTATTCTCCATCTTCCAATCTCTATCCTCGTTTTTCTGGCAGCCGTTTGCGGACCTCTGCCAGGATCAAACCGCTCGTCTGCTCGGAAGTCAGGTTTGAATTGTTGATGATTTTGGCACCCAGCGGAATCATCAATGGCGCCACGGCGCGCTGGCTGTCGCGCTGGTCGCGCGCGGCGAGATTTTCCTGAACGCCATCGGCAGCGCGGCGGCGCGAGCGTTCCTCCAATTTCGCATCGAGGTAAAACTTGAAATCGGTTTCGGGAAACACATTCGTCCCGATGTCCCGGCCTTCCATGACCAGGTTGCCGAATTGCATGCACTCGCGCTGACGTTTGACCATCCACTTACGCACGTTGGGCACCGCGGCCACGTGCGGCACGGCGGCGCTGGTCTCGGCGGTGCGGATTTCCTTTTCGGGATAATGGCCGTTCACGAGCAGGCGCACCCGGCCATCCACGCAGACCAGCGATGTCTTCCATTTGCGGCACGCGGCGGCGACAGCCTTGGCGTCATGCACGTCAATCCGGTGCGTCAGGCAATACCACGCCAGCGTGCGATACATCGAGCCGGTGTCAACATAGACGTAGCCGAGCGCCCGGGCGACGAGCTTGGCGTTCGTGCTCTTGCCGCTGGCGCTCGTGCCGTCAATGGCGATGATAATTGGACGTTTCAAATGTCAACTTTCAGGTTTCAATTTGCCAAAATCTTAATCCTAATCCTAATCTAAATCCCAATCTCAATCTCGATTTCAATCTCGATTTCAATCTTAATCTTAATCGTAATCCTAACCTTAATCCGCAAACAATTCCTCAACTCCCAATTTTCTGCCGGTCTTCGCATCCAGAATCGTCGCACCCAGGCCTTTGGGTGGCGGCGTGGCGAGTTTCTGGAAAAAATTCGGGAACGTCTTCTTCACGCACGCGGGATTCTTGATTTTAATGCCCGGCACTTTCAATCCCAGAATTGCAAAGCACATCGCTATTCTGTGATCGTTTCTTGGATCTATAGGAGTAGGCGTACTAGTGGTCGAAGCTAAAGGACCAATTATCAATGCATTGTCTCCCGAAGAAACATAAGGCTTAAAATTCGCAGGAGAATCTGCTGCACTACCAGATAAGGGCATCACACCGGAATGCTGAAGCCCCTGAAACATGGCTTCGTGACGATCACTTTCCTGCACTCGAATTCGCTCGAGATCTTTAAAAATAACCGGTTGCTCAGCGAATGGTGCTAAAATAAACGCTGTCAATATGCTATCTCCAAGGTCCGCAACGCGTGAAATAATTTTTGGAAGTTTCAAATAACGAGGAAATCCTTCATCAATTTGCCAGCCTGATTTAGGCCAATGTTTGACTGTAATATCGCCGACAAAACCAAAAGCATAATTTTGTAGTTGATGCGCAGCCAAAAAATAACTCCCGCTCGAAGCATCCGGCTCGATTTGAAATGTTCCGCCGTTCTTCGGAAATGCCTCGACCATTTTGGAGGTCATCGCCACGTAAGGCGATTCTTCGGCATTCTCACCGACGACTTCGACCTTCCAGCCGCCAACTTTCGCACAGAGCAATAGTGCCGACGCGAACTGCGAACTTTCCTCGATGCTCACAGTGCATTTACCTGGTTTCGGACCATCGCCGTAAATATCCATAGGCAATTTGCCGTCCCGCGAAACTACATGGTAGCCAAGCTTCTGCAGGCTTGGAAAAAAGCGGCTGAACACAAGTTCGTGCAATTTTGGTTTGCGCAACGCATTGAACAACCCTGCCTGTGGACGCTCGCGCATTCGCGACACCCCTTCCAACCGATAAACTCCTTTGCCGAGACAAACAAAGGCAGTCAGAAATCTGGCTGCCGTGCCTGCGTTGCCCACGCTGAGCTTAAGAGGGTTGCTCGCCGTTCCGCCCCTTTTCGGAATTTTCCCACCCATTCCATTGACCGTGATCGTGCGATTGCAAAATTCGTTCGGGTCTGGGCTGACTATGATTTTGAAGCCCAGCTTTTTGAGCGCCTTTACCATTATCTGCGTGTCCTCGCTCCAGAGCGCACCCTTCAGCTTTATTTCGCCGTCCGCCAGCGCTGCGAGGATGAGCGCGCGGTTCGTGATGCTCTTCGAGCCGGGCACGGTGATTTCCGCCCGCACCGGTTTGTCGAGCGGCACGATTTCGATGAAGTCGGGCAGTGGCATTAAAGCTCCAAATTCCAAGCACCAAGCTCCAGAGAAATTCCAAGCTTCAAGCTCCAAATGTCGGCTGGAAATTCCCGATGGCGCGCAGAATGTTTTTGGATGTTGGTCATTGGTGCTTCTCTGGAACTTGGATGTTGGTGCTTGGTGCTTTTCATTCCGATGAATCTGAAGTTGATTTCACACACCAGTCGTCGCGGCGTCTTTTGGCCGTCTCAAAAAATGTTGCAATGGCCTGCGCATCACCCTTTTTCACCGCGCGCTGGAATTTCTGCAAATCGGCGACAAAAACATTCAGCGACCTCACCAGATTTTTGCGATTGGCCAGGGCGATGTCGCGCCACATTTCAGGCGAGCCGGACGCGATGCGGGTCGTGTCGCGAAAACCGTTGGCGCAAAGCGCGGCCTGTAACTTCGGTTGCGCCGGATTCAAAATCAGGTTCGCCAGGGTGGCGGCCACCACGTGCGGCAAATGGCTCGACCGGCTGACCAGCGCGTCGTGCGTCTCTGGTGTTAATTCCAGCACACGCGAGCCGAGCGCTTTCCAAAAGCGTTCGACTTTTTTCAGCGCCGCCCGGTTTGTCTTCTTTGTCGGCGTCACCACGCAAACGGCGTTCTCGAAGAGGTCCGCGCGCGCGGCGCTCACACCGGTTTTTTCAGCGCCGGCCATCGGATGGCTGCCGACAAAATGCGCGCCGGAATTGGCGATGAATGATTCCAGTTCACGCACGACGCCGGCCTTGACGCTGCCGACATCGGTGACAATCGCTCCGGGTTTTAGCGCCAGCAGCAGCCGACCGGCGAGCGGACCCATTTGCGCGAGCGGTGCGCAAAGGATGACGAGGTCGGCTTCCCAAACCGCGGCCAGCAAATCGGTGGTGACAAAATCCGCCACGCCCGCTTTTTCACAGTCCTTCAGACTGGCGGCGCGGCGGACGAAACCAGCGGTTTGGCGCGCGAGTTTCCGGCGTTTGACGGCCAGCCCGAGGGAACCGCCGAGCAGGCCGACGCCGACGATTGTGATTTTGCGAAATTGCACGCGGTGAGGATAGCGGATGGAAGATGGCGGATGGAAGATGTAAATTCTTTAACCACGAAATACTTAGCGCGGCAATAGCCGCAACCAAAGTAGCGCAGACAGTCTGTCTGCTGTATCGCCCGTCCTCCGTAGCAATACTGCGGAGGGTGGACGGATTGGTAATCCGCAGGCGCCACCCGCTTCGGACGCCCGGCCGACTGCCAGTCGGCGACACAGCAGGTTGCCAACCTGCGCTACGAGAAAGCATTGCGCCGCCTCAAAGTTGCGCAAGCAAACAAAATTTCTCGAGATAGTAGTACGAACCACGTGAAATGGTTCCTTCCTGTCATTTCGTGCGCTTTGCAGTTTCAGGAAATTCTTACGGGCTTTCCAGACTCCCGACCCGATTGAAGACACGCGTCAAGCACCTGCTGCGTTTTCAGCGCCCACATCGGCCATTCGTCATTGAGTTTCCCCGAAAAAATCTGGTTGGCGAAGTTGTGGAACATGATGGTGTTCTGCGCGGTCTCATGGCCCAGCTCGGCCGGGTCGGAACCGGGAGTTGGCGCTTGAGCGCCAGCAACCACCGGGACGCGAATTTCCGTACGGTTGACCTCGAAAGCCGGTTCCCGGCTGTTGAACGGGTGGACGAAATCAGGCACCCACACCCAACCGTCCGCGCCACTGACAAAAACCCATTGCTGATACCCGGCGAGAAACGAAGAATAAAATTCCGCTGAAACGCCGTCGTCGAAAAAGAGTTCGGCGGAAAATTCAGTGGGCGCCGGCTTGCGGCCGCCGGTGGATCCGGATTGCGAGAGAATCCGGCCGGTGACGGTGTGCGGCAGTTGCCATTTGAGCGCCCAAAGCGTGAAGCGGATGCAATACCACCCCAAATCGCCGAGGCTGCCGAACGGTTCGAGCTGTCCGTCCATACGAATGTTGTTGTCGGAAAATCCGCCGGAACCGAGAAAACTGAACGCCGACGAAATCCGCCGCACCGGGCCGACGCTCTTGCCATCCTCGAGCACTTCACGAATGCGGTTCAGGCGGAGATTATGCATGAACATCACGCCGTCCATGAATTGCACGCGGTTTTTGCGGCAGGCATCCGTCATTTCCCGGACGTCGGCGAAACTGACGCCGCACGGCTTCTCACAAACGACGTGTTTGCCCGCCGCCGCCGCGCGCAAAACCCATTCCTTGCGCAGTCCCGTCGGAAGCGGAATGTACACGGCGTCAACATTTTTTGACGCCAACAATTCCTCGTAACTGCCGAGCGCAGCCGGTTCGGCAGCGAACGGAAACTCGCCCTGGCTTTTGCGGACGAATTCGCGGCTGCGCGCCGCGTCACGACTGGCAACGGCGGTGACGATGGCATTGCCGGAATTGAAAATGGCCTTCCAGTTTTGGCGGCCGATGTTGGCCGTGCTCATGAATCCGATTCGCAACTTGTTCATAGATTCAATCCTCTTCTTCGTAGGAGACGACGTAAGAAGTCTCTGAATTTTATTCAGTTTGAGTCTCCTCACCTCGACTCCTGCAGGCTTCCCGCACGCGCTCCAAAATCACGTCGGCGACGTGTGGTTCGCTGCCGACGGCGGGCGCATACCAGACGAGCTTGCCGTTTTTTCCGGTCGGATTGCGCCAGGGCGGCTGTCCGCCGGCGAGCCGTTGCCCGACGATTGGCTGCGCTTCACCCAGCATCACGGGAATGTCTTCCTGCGTGTGCAAACCGTCGCTGATGAAAAACGGGACGACCACCAGATTTTTTGTTTGCGCCAGCGCGTAGCAGTCGGCAATGCGCGGAGATTCTTCCAGGTAAATCGCATGGACGCCAGCGTAAAGGTCCAGCGCGCGAATCAATCCGGCCTGCCGCTCGATGGCTTGGCGCGAATTTTCGTTTTCCTCCGTGCCGTGACCGGCAATGAACAGTGTGATGTCCCGCGGTTTGGGCGGGCGCGGGAACGGAAATTGTTCGACGATTTCCCGGGCACGGCCGAGAAGCACATGAGTCATGCTGTCGTGGGTGCCGACGGGCTGGCAGTAGAAAAATTCGGAGTTGGGAGTTCGCAAATGGGAGTTGGGACCAAAGCCAAGCTCACGGGGAATCACGTTGCTGCTGAAATAGCCTTCGCTGATGAACAGGGGCGTGATGAACACGCGCGGCGCCGAAATTCCGGACAGGACTTTTTTGATTTGCGGATCCTGTTTCCAGAACGCTTCGCGGACGCCGGCGAAAATTTTCCGGCGGCGCAATTCCGCCGCGTGCTGGTACACCGGGGCGGCGGAATTGACGTTTTGCTCCGTGCCGTGTCCCAGCACCACCAGCCAGGCGTCGGAAAGTTTTTCACCGTTCACGTGAAAGGGTTAACCCAGGAACCGGCCGTCCGCAAGCAGACGCATCCGGCACTGCCCTCTACTCCGATGGCAATGGCGGAACGCCGATCTCCGATCCGGCGCATTTTTGAAACCATCTCAACAACCGCCGGGCCGGAGGCCGGCGCTCCAGGGACATTTTTTGCTTGAAACCTTTTGGCGTTTGGGGTGTCTTAAGTTCAGGTTGTCCGTGAAATTAACCCAACTATAACAATAAAATAATGAATCCGATTAAACTCACCGCTGTCGCTTTTGCCGCCACGTTCGGGCTGGCTGCCGTTGCTTCCGCCGATGACGCGGCCGGCACATTGCCGGCCGCTTCGACCAAACAGGGCGTCACCTATGCCACCGACATCAAACCCATCCTCGATGTTTCCTGCGTCAAGTGCCACAGCGGCGACAAGCCGAAGGCGAAGCTGAAACTCGACAGCCTTGAAAACGCGCTCAAAGGCGCCAAGGACGGCAAGGTCATCGTCCCCGGCGACAGCGCGAAAAGCCTGATGGTTCAGGCCGCCGCGCACGCAACGAAAGACCATGACCAGTGGATGCCGCCGCTCCACAACCGGGCGAACATCGGGCCTCTCACGCCGGAGCAGATCGGCCTGGTTCGCGCGTGGATTGACCAGGGAGCGAAGTGAGTGACAGGTGACGTTGGGTAGGGCGCGTCACTCCGTGCGCGCTGTGGATTGCGATGGAACGGGCGGTGGGCAGGACTGCCCGCCCTACCATCAGTTGATGACTGCGCGACACACGCCACACGATACTCGTTACCTCATTTGAGCGGCGCGCGCTTTTGTTTCCGCAATTCCTGTTCCTCGCGCGAGCATTTGACTTGATTGGACTCGGAAATTCCCGGTTGGCTTGCCTGCTGAATGCAGGCGGCAATCTGCCGGTCCAGAAATTGATTGCGCAGGCGCAGCGCCACATCGGCGAGTTGCTGTTCGGGATTGGGAAGCTTGCGATCTTCGGCGGCGGCTTCGGTGACGAGGCTCCGCATTTCGGGCGTTTCGCACTCGTCCACAAAGGCAGCGAGATTCTTCCAGCTCTCATTGGTCTGGGCAACGAGCCGTTGCGTGACAATCTGCCGCGCCAGTGGATGCGCAATCCAGTTCACATCCAGATGCAACGCCACCCACGCGGCCAGTTCGTCGTGCAACAGAAGCAGTTTCAGCAACCAGAATTCCTGAGTGGACGGACGCGGCGATTCATTGGACGTTTCGGTTGGTTCTTCTGCCCCTGTGGCACTACTCGGTTTGGCACTCGACAGTTTCTTGAATTGAGACCGAACGGCTTCAGCTCCTACACCTATCCGCATTGCGGTTTTCTGAGTGTAGTGATCGATAAGAATATGGTTGCCGGTTTTTCGTAATACTTCGGCCATCAATTTTACGACTTCGCTTTTGCCGCGATCTGTTGAGACATCGTTAACTGAACATAAGTGTTTAAGGTAAAAGTCGAAGAAACTTTCAGCCTTAGAAACCAATTCTTGAAACGCTCCAGCTCCGAATTGTTTGATAAAACTGTCCGGATCGTGGGGAGCGGGAAGAACTACTACACGAATTGCCAAACCTGAAGCGAGCATGGCGTCTTGAACAGGGGCTCCAGGTTGAAAGGCGATACTTGAGATATTCATCCGCGCGGCAAACTCTGAAGCCAGCAGGCCATCTAATCCACGAACGGATGCCTTCTGTCCGGCTAAATCTGAATCGAAACACAAAACGATTTCACTCGCGTAACGGGTAATAATCCGCGCGTGCTGGTCGGTAAAGGCGGTGCCTTGGGGCGCGACGACGTTTTGCACGCCGGCCATGAAGCAGGCAATCAAATCAAGCTGGCCTTCGCAGACGATAGCGAAGCCGGCATCCAAAATGGCGCGCTTCGATTTGTCGAGACCGAAGAAGACCCTGCTCTTGGTGAAAATGGGTGTCTCGGGCGAATTGACATATTTCGCCGTTTTTTCATCACCGGACAAAACCCGGCCGCTAAAGCCAATCACCCTGCCCTGCTCATCGCAAATCGGAAACATCAGCCGCCCGCGGAAGCGGTCGTAGTAATTTCGGGTCTCGGGTCTGGGGTCCGGGGTCTCGGAGTTCGGAGTTCGGAGTTCGGAGTTCGGAGTTCGGGACTCGGATCGTGTAATGATGAGACCGGCCTTTTCGACGAGCGCGAGTTCGTGGCCCTTGCTTTTGGCCCAGTTGACGGTGTCGTCCCAGGCGTCGGGCGCGGCGCCAAGCCGAAACAGTTTCACAGCTTCCGGTGATACACCGCGTTTTGCCAGATAATCACGCGCCAGTTGTCCAGCGGCTTCATTGAGCAGACAATTTTGCCAGCGCTGCGCGATTTGCTCGTGGATTTGCAGAAGCTGGTCCTTGAGATGGCGCGATTGTTGTTCGCCGGGGTTTTGGTCGAATTCAACCGGGATTTTCGCACGGTCAGCCAGCCGGCGCACGGCGTCCATGAACCCGATGTTTTCGTATTCCTTGACGAAGGTGAACACGTCGCCGCCCTTGTGGCAGCCGAAGCAGTGAAAAATCTGGCGGTGCGGATTGACGCTGAAGCTGGGTGTCTTTTCCTTATGAAACGGGCAGAGCGCGACAAAGTTGGCGCCGGCTTTCTTCAGCGGCAAATACGAGCCAATGACATCCACGATGTCGCTGGCGGCGCGGATGCGTTCGAGCGTGGCGGAGGAAAATAAACCGGCCATGCATCCGGTCTAGCATTGGCGCGCGCGTACGGCAAATCCATTCTCCTCCAGCGCGCACTGGCGCGGGTCATTGACGGATGGTAACCACGCCGGTTTTGGCCACCGGCTTTTGGGACTCGGGCGGCGCGATGTTGATGAGCAGTGTGCCAAGATATTCCTTGATGTACGGACCGGCGAAGGATTGTTTGAAAACGCTTTCCTGCACCGTATGCACATCGGGAATGTAATTACCACCATAGACGCCGCCGCCAAACCAGCGTTTCACGTAGGCCTGATGGGCCAGGATGTCCGCCTGGGTGTAAACCGGCGCGTTCAGCATGGCCAGCAGGAAGAAAACTATGCAGGCAAAACGAATCATGCCCGAAAACATTCCCAAATAGTATTCACCACTGCCGAAAATGTTGCTGCCGGTCAGCCGGGGAACAAAAATCTTCTTGAGAACCACAAACACAAGCCACACCCCGAACGCGAGAAGCAAATACCCCGTCACATAACAGGTCGGCTTCTTCCACCCCGCGATGTTGATCACGGCTTGAGCCGCGTTCTCGTAGAACAACCCGCACACGATGACCAGTGCCAGCCATTGGAACACCCGGAGGACCTCCTTCGTCATGCCGTTTTTGCGTCCGCGGAACAGCCCCAGGGCCAGGATCAACAGCACCGCCATGTCAAACCAGTTGACCGGCAACTTGTCGAGCGCGAGCGATTGTGTGGTCGCAGCAGTCATAAGCCAGAAATTAATTTGTCCAATTCAAGATACCAATAGAATCTACAGCCCGTTCCGTGCCAAATTCCGGTAATGGTGCCCTAGATTGTGCAAGGTTCTGGCTTGCAAACCGTGTCAATCAACTCTTGGACAGTCCAAGAATGGTCTGTCAATTTGCTAGCCTGTGCGGGTGTCTGCTTCGTTGTGGTATGCTGCCAGCAGAAATTCCAGTAACACACAAACAGAGCAATCGAAAGACGCAGGTTTTCCAAAGTCTTTGAATATCCCAAAGTCAGCCGAGTGAATCTGCGATTGAAAAGCCGGATGTTCAGGTTTTGCCGCTCGATATGGCTTGTGCAAATCAGGTCGTGGTTTGGCTGGCCGAAGATTGGCGTTTTCTTCGTCAGGATGCAAACCGGCTGAGAGTAGCGGTTTTGGAAAAGTGCGCTTTTGGCATAGACCTTTGTGAGCATTGCATAATCAATCCCATCGCTGCCGAATGACCGGATTATTGCGCCGCTCCGTCCGCGATACGCCCTGAAATTGTCAGTCGAAATTTGCACACGGTTGGCCAGTCCTTCTTTCAAATCCTGAATGTGTTCCTGTGCGTTCTCCGTTGTGCGTCTGCCAGTGTTAAATGAAATGACCAGCTTTGAATTGCGGTCAAAGCTCAGGAACGTGTATTGCTCGCCGCGTTCGGGGTCGCCGGTTTTGTTGCGCTCCTGCTTGCAAAACACGAAGCTATAAAGCTCGTCTGTCTCGACGTTTACGGTTGGAACATTGCGGACAGTGGCATCATGGAACGCGGCGCACTTCGCGCCAACCGATTTGAGAATGTGCAAAACGGTTTTCTTTTCCAGTCCAGTCAATCGGCTGACGGCTCTCACGCCAACGCCTTCACAAAGCAGCCTGATAACTTCGTTGACCTTTTGGGATTCGATTCTCAGGCCATCCAATGGTTGCGATTCGCTAAAAGTTTTGCCGCAACGGATACAACGGAAGCGGCGAACAACACGATTTTTATTACGGAAATTGGCGAAGTGTTTGGCTTCGCCGGAGCAGCAATGGCATTTCAACTTGCCTTTCTAGGCAAGGTCAGTTATCGTGAGGTCGCATCTAACCGATGTGTGACCGGACGCAGCTAACCCTGCGCTTGGTTGCGCCCTGTTGGTGCTTCTAACACCGGCAGGGCTTGATTTTAGTTTGTTCTTTTTGTTAATCGGGCGTGGTGTCTTACGCTAATGAAACGCAATTTACTGTTTGATCGGCCTGCCAGCCGCCACGCCCAAAATCTCTTTCGGCTTGTATCTTCGCTTGCCGCTATCTCTTGATTCCTCAACCCGCCTGCTTTGGGCGAGTCGTTTAAGGGTCACGATGACAGAAATTTCAAAGTTATCGCCCTGCGGTCTGAATCCGTGCGCCAGCATGTATTTGCTAATCTGGCCGGGGGAAACGCCGTCGCTTTCACCAAGACCCCCCCGCCACAAACATGCCACAGCATTCAGCACGGCAGGCGTCAATCCCGTGTTGGAATACTTGTCTGGTTCAAGTTTCGGATTCCGCAATTTGTCAGACTCCTGCGAAAGCTGAATGATATTTTGCAGCTTTGCCCTCAGCGACTTTAGCTCGTTTTCCTTCTGGCTAATCGCCGCCTCACATTCCGCCCTGAGCAATTCCAAGCGGTCGTTGGGATTTGCGTTCATGCCGATACGTTTAGCACGTTTAGTAAATCTAGTCAAGTGTTTTTTTACTTTTTTAATCATATATTTACGTGGCTGTTTTTAAGGTGATCTGGTTCAATGCCATCACTATGAAAACTCAAATTGACCTAAAAAGTGCTCTGTGCGGGCTTGCTGTCGGCGTTCTGGTAATGCTGGCAATCGGAGCGGGAACATCAACTAACGAAGTCGGCAAGTACCAAATTTCATCTGCGGCGACTTTTGCTGTAATACTGGACACCCAGACTGGCCAGGCGTGGAAATATGTCCCGACAGCCAACAACCAAAGCACCGACAGCAACTTCTTTGACGCGAAACAACATGAATGACTTAGAACTATTTTAGCCGTGCATGACCAAAAAATTTGAAGTTCTGGCGCGAAATTATGTCCAAAGAATCCCAAATAATTCCAGTAGTGTGTCCCGATGCCTTTGAACGATACCAATACAAAAAGGCGTTGTTTAGCGTTATGATAAACGGGAAAGCCCACACCCGAATTGGCGAGTTCAAAATCCACCTAAATCCCCCACACATTGATTTATTGATTGCACCGGCTCTGGACGGTGAACCCCACAGTTTTGAGGAGATTCACCTTTCGCAAGAAGCCGTTGACTCAATTCGGCCCATTCAGAATGAGGCGGAATACGAGTTTGTTGTAGCCGCACAACTAAATCACTGTCTTTTTCGGAAAAGACGTAAGAAGTAGTTCCGAAGGCCGCGCCGCTTCCGTTTTTATTTTGCTGGCTCAATTCACACGCCGCACTGCTCCGTTCATCGGAAGCAAATAAGCCCCACAATGTAATCGGTAGAACCCCAAAAAAGCTAGTGGCCACCGCAAGTTTGAAGCCTCTGTAATTTTGCTTTGCAACCGCGTCCGCATGGCAAGCCATCAACCGGAAAACTCCCAAAACTGAGAAAAGTCAATGTTCACAATCTAAGGCACCATGACCCAAATTCCGGTCATTTAGTATCAGGTTGTGCATGGGGGAAAGGGATTCCCTCCAAATTTGAGGGCATGCCGCGTCCCCGATTTGAGAAAGGAATCGACACGCCCCCCACGCGCCCCAGGGCAGAAGATTGCTGGAGCAACGCGAAGGAAAAACGAAGCATTTCGTGCGCCGATTATTGACAGCACTCGATCAGATTGTGCAAGGTGCTGTCTTGGAAACGGTGTCTATCAATTCTTGGACAGTCCAAACGCGGTCTGTCAGCTTTGAAACTTGCGCTGGTGTCTGCTTTGTCGTGGTATGCTGCCAGCAATAATTCCAATGACACGCGATCAAGGCGACCGACTGATGCAAATTTGACAGCGGCTTGCGGTAACGAATGTCCGTCACCTGGAGGTTGGCCGGAATGACCCCGGCACCTGCAAGCAATGTCGCGGTGCCACTGTCACATCGTACCACTCCTGCACGCAAAGATCGCCCAAAGCCGGGTGAACCCGCCGGTGGCCTGCAACATCAACGCAAGGCCACGAACTCCGTTCTTCATTTGTTCGCCTGTGAACGTTGGTAATCTTGAGAGGATGAGCATGACGACCAGGCCTTGACGAAAATGGCTGAATCATAATATTGATCGCCACAATCAGCGACGGCAATTTTGACATGGTGGGGAATGTCGGGAGAAATTTGTGTTTGCGCTGTGAGCAGAGTGGTCATCCCATCATATTGTATGTTGAACGCAGGCAAATACCAGTTGTCCACGTAGTATTGCGAATTCGTTGCCGCATTGACCGTGTTAACGGTCACTGGCTGTGAAGTGAATGGCACCAGCGCAATGTTTATATCATCAACGAAGATTGCACATGGGTCGTCATACTGACCTACATATTCCGGATATTCTTCAGAGGCAAAGATGTATTGAAATTGCAAAACAAACGAATTTGACGAAACGATATCAAACTCCAGCACGGCTGCATCGTAGGTTGTCTGGCCTCCGACTATATTGCTCAAATCCACATCCCCCGGGGTCTCGTTGTTCACACCCGCGTCTGGTACGGTATTGGGGCCGATGGCCAATCTTACATCGCCTGAAGAGAGGATGACCCCGCTGTCTATCGGCAGACCACAGCCGTTGCCACCCGTAAAAAGGCCGCAAGCCACGCCCGCGCCGGTGTAAGTCACGTTGCTGATCGTGACTTCCGGTTCCACCACCAGTTGCGCCATTTCCTGTGGCGTCACATTGGTCGTCACCGTCAAATCGCCGTTGGTCTGGCCCAAGACAAAAAATCCGTGCGGCTTGGCCAGATTCGACACGAGGACGTTGGTGGAAACACAGCGCACCAGATAATGCCAATCGGTCGGCGATGACAAATTGGCGGCGCAAAACAGATCATGTGAAAGATTGGTGTCGTTCCAGGGCGGATGAATGACCAGCGCAGCGGTATCGTTGGTAAAGGCGGTGATTTCCAGCCATAAATCGTTCGTAGTGGCAGCTTGGGTCTGCGTGCAGCACGATAACACGACAACGCCGATGATTTCCAACCCGCTGAAAATATGCCTGATTGATTTCACATTCCCATTTCCAGCGTTCCCTGTCCGCCAAACCAAATTCGCTTGGGGTAACAGCCCAAGCTGGCATTATCTTTTGATCTTTTGTTCAGGTCATTGGGGAAACGATAACTTAGTCTAATTCCTGTCGAGCGTCTCTGTCAAGATCAATCGCTGCGTTCTTCCCTTGCTTCAACGGAACGATTTTACATTGTTGCCGGCCTGCGCGCCGGCGGCCATTTCAAAACACCGGCAACCTGTTCCGCACGGGCAACCGGCAAGTCACCGTTCCTCTCAGGGCGGATTCGATGACAACCAGAACTGGATGTCGGTTGTCTGCGGATTGGCCGGATCCAGCGCCAGCACTTTCAAATAATGCTGCCGCGCCCGCGCTCCATCGTGCAACCGCTGCGCGTAAAGATTGCCCAAGGCCAGATGCGCCCGAACTTCGTTGGGCTTGGCCTTCACGATTTTTTCCAATTCGTTCACCGCATCAGGCACGTAATCCGCCGCCTTGAGCGCCAGCGCGAAGTAGTAGCGGGCGTCCACGGAATCCGGCCGGATGGCCAGCGCCATTTCATATGCTGCCAGCGCCTGCTGGAAATCCCCCAGGCGGTACGACAACACGCCGAAATTGTATCGCGCTTCGAACCAGTCCGGATCCGTTTCCGCCGCCTGCTGGTACGCTTTCAAGGCGTCCAACCAGCGCGCATCCTGCTCAAATTCCCTGGCCCGGGTAAACGCGCCTGTGGCCGTCCGCCGGTCGCCCGGTTTCGGTTTGCGTGGGGACAGATACTGATACCGCGGAAACGCCGGTGGCACAGACTGGACAATACTAACCGGTTTGGTTTCAACGACCGGTGGCGCACTTGTCGGCGTCGGCGGAACGGATGGTGGACTGGCCTTCGGCGGCACCAATGGAGTCGGATTCACGGTTTTACCCGAATCCAGAGGCGGTAACGGGGTCACGCCATTTTCATCATACTTTTTTTCCGGTGCGGAAGAATGAAACCAGTGAACCGGATTGAGCCGGTGCCAGATGCCTGGCTTTTCAACCGGGGCCGGCCCCGGCGGCGCTTCCGCCGGCAGCGTGGCGGTGGCCCCGGTTTGAACCGGCGTGGCTACAATCGCCGGCTCGGGCTGGACCTCCACGACTTGGGCCGGCGGCGGATTGGAATAAGTCCTGACTGCCGGCGGCGCTTTGGGCGACGTGGCGGGACGAACGATACTCGTCGTCTGCGTCCTGGTTTCGCCCGCGACCGGCGGCGCGGGCGGAACATTTTTATTTTCAGTTGCGGTTCGCGGCGGCGGATTCGCCACGGCGACCGCTGCGGGCTGTCCCAAGCTGCCGACGATGGCTTTGACCTCATTCCAGTTTGCCGTGCGCGGCGTGAGGGCCAGATACGCGCGGTAATATTGCAAAGCCAGCTTGTTGTCGCGCAAATATTCCTGCGCCACCGTCGCCAGATTCAAAATCGCCGGCGCGTAATCGGGATGCGCCTTGATCGCCGCGTTGAAATTTTGCGCCGCCTCGCGCGGACGGTCGCGCTGGACTTGCGTCAGGCCCAGGCCGTTCAGCGCCTCGGCATTGTTCGGATTGAGAGAAAGCGCGGTGTTGAAACTTTTTTCCGCGGCTGCCAGCTCATGCACGCGAAGTTGTGCGAGCCCGAGCTTGAGCCAGCCTTCGGGGGCGTTGCTGCGCCGAAGCGTGAAGGCGGTAAACTCTGTCCTGGCCGCGTCAGGTTTGTTTTGCTCAAGCCAGAGGCAGCCGAGGTTGTAATGCGCCTCGACGAGATCGCGGTCCAACGTGAGCGCGCGCTGGTAGGCGGCCACGGCGTCCGCCGGCTGGCCGGCGCGATGATACGCCAGTCCGAGATAATTCCACGCCTGCGCATTGGTGGCCAGAAGCGACGTGGCGATTTTCAGTTGCGCCGCCGCGTCGGCGTAATCGCCGCGATCCAGAAACATTTTGCCCTTGAGCAGCGCGCGCGGTCCGGACGGCGAACAGCCCGATATCAAAATGGCGAGCGCGAGCAGGAGCAGGGAAAAAAAGCGAGCGTGGAGGATGGAGAATGGAGAATGGCATTTCTCAACCGCGCGTCCGATTCCATCTTCGATCTTCCATCTTCCATCTTCGTTTTCCTTTTTTATGGCCAGCATCGGCGCTGGTGGTAGCATCCATGCCCTGACGTGTCAAGAAACGCACAAATCCGGCTTTGCCGTAATCTCAATCCCGCGGGCGATCGTAATCATGGGATGGAACAAATCAGGCTGACGGGGATGATCAGGATTAAGGCATCATTCCCAATCCGGCTCATTCAGGGACTTGGCTGGTTGATGGTCGCAGGTGTGCTTTGCCTTGCGGGACAGCCGTTGCGCGGCGCCGACTTTCTTTCGCTCCGTTCCAACAACAACCAGGCGCGCGTCGTCGTCGTCGAAGACCCGGAGGCCACATTCAATTTTCAGCCGGACAATGCCCGGTTGCAAACGATGGTGGACCGCGGCCTCATCAGTCTGTCCGGCAAAACAACTTCCGCCGAAGCCTGGCACAGCCTGGTTTCCACGCAGGATGTCCTCGGCATCAAAGTTTTTTCCACCGCCGGGTCAATCAGCGGCACCCGCCCCGCCGTCGTCGCAGCCGTGATTCGCAGCCTCCTCGATGCCGGCGTGCCCGGGGAACACATCATCATTTGGGACAAACACGAGGACGATTTGCGCGCGGCGGGATTTTTCAAGCTCGCCGCGCAGTTCGGTGTGCGCGCCGCCGGCGCCGCGGACTCGGGTTATGACGAAAAAACGTTTTACAACCCCGATAGCGCCATCATCGGCCATCTCGTCTGGGGCGATTTGGAATTCGGCCGGAAGGGTGAAGGCGTCGGACGCCGTTCGTTCGTCTCCAAACTCGTCAGCCGGCAAATCACGAAAATCATCAGCATCGCGCCGTTGCTCAACGAAAACACCGCCGGCGTTTGCGGGCATCTTTATGGCCTGGCCATGGGCAGCGTGGACAACACCCTGCGGTTCGAGGGCAATGCTGACCGGTTGGCCGTCGCCGTGCCGGAAATCTACGCCCTCCCCGTGCTGGGCGACCGCGTGGCACTGAACATCACCGACGCGCTCATCGGCCAATACGAAGGCGGCGAGAAGGGATTGCTACAGTATTCGGAAGTGCCGAACCAGCTTTGGTTCAGCCGCGATCCCGTCGCGCTCGACACGCTGGCGTTGAAGGAGCTCGACCGCGAACGCCGCGCCCTGGACGCGCCCGCCTTCAAACCGAACCTGGAACTTTACACCAACGCCGCCCTGCTCCAGCTGGGCGTGAACGACCCCGCGAAAATTCTGGTCGAGAAAATCAAATGAAACAGACAGGCTTGCAGTCTTTGCTGGAACGGATTGCGGGTCATAAACGGCGCAATTTCCTGCTGGACAACGATTTCAGTCCAGCTTACAGTCATTTTGTGAAAAAGGATAGGCCGCGCGCGCCAAAGGATAGGCTGCAATTGTTCTCCGATTTCTCCGCGCGGCTGAATTTTCATGGTTTCCAAACTTTTCTGTTTGCAGTTCTGATTCCGGCCATCGCGCCGTGTCCCGGAGGGACTGCCTGAAAATTGCCCGGCGTTTTAACGCCGGGAACGGGTCAGCCGGCCGCACGTCCCGCAGGGACGGCTGAAAGAAGCGAATCAATTCAACCGTCCCTGCGGGACGAGATGCCTTTTTCTCAAGGAACCCGGCATTTCAATGCCGGGCTATTGTCAAATGTTTCTCCGGAACAAGGCCAAGTCCGCACCCCCCTCAGAAGTCGAGATGCGCCCGTCTGGTTCAAACAAAAACCGTTTTGTGGCTGGACAAAGAATTTCCCAGGGCCAAAAGTAATCGCGATCCAAATAACCGGACCAAGAACGCAAATTTTCGCCAACCGCAGATTGCCTATGAAAAAATCCATGTTTTCACAAATACCGGCGTTGCTGACTGGTATTACATTCGCCATTGCCGCTCAATCAACGAATGCCGCGCTGAAAATTGGTGATGCCGCGCCAAAGCTCCAGGTCGCCCAGTGGGTGCAGGGCGAACCGGTGAAGGAATTCAAAACTGGCACGGTCTATATCGTCGAATTCTGGGCCACTTGGTGCGGCCCGTGCCGCGCGTCCATCCCGCACCTCAACCAATGGTGGCAAAAGTTCAAAGACAAAGGCGTGGTCGTCATCGGCCAGGACGCTTGGGAACAGGACGACAGCCTCGTCATGCCGTTCGTGAAAAAGATGGGCGACCAGATGACCTATCGCGTCGCGCTGGACGACAAGAGCCAGGACAAAGACGGGGCCATGGCAACCACCTGGATGAAGGCAGCGGATCAGAACGGCATTCCCACGGCGTTCATCGTCAATAAACAAGGCCGCATCGCCTGGATCGGCCATCCGATGGAGCTGACGGAACAACTGTTGAACGACATCGTCGTGGATCATTACGACTTGGACAAGGCCGCCACGGAATATCAGCAGCAGCAGCAAAACCAGCAAAAGTTGATGGACCTTTCCAAAAAACTCACCACCAGCCTGAAACAAAAGGACTGGGACGGCGCTGAAGCCGCCGTTGCCCAAATCGAAAAATTGCTGCCCGCCAACCAGCGTGACGGCTTGGGCGCGGTGCGTTTTCAAATTCTCCTTGGCCGGAAGGACTATGCCGGAGCTTACAAGCTTGCTGGTGCTTTGAGCGACGCCCATCCGGACAATGCCAGCCTGCAAAATGAACTCGCATGGTTTATCGCCACGCAGCCTGGCCTGGAGAAACGCGATCTCGTTCTGGCGGAAAAGATGGCCGGGCGCGCCAACCAGGCAACCGAGGGAAAAGAGCCGGGTGTCCTCGATACGCTCGCCCGCGTGCAATTCATGGCCGGCAAAACCAACGAAGCCGTGGCCACCGAACAAAAGGCCGTCAATCTGGCTGAAGACCCCATCAAAGCACGGCTCCAGAAATTTTTGACAAGTTACCAGCAGGGTAAATTGCCGGAATAGCCGCCTCCGCCCATATCAAGTCTGGCGGCACAGTTTGCGTTTCTGCTTCTCAATCCCGGCCCGCTCCGGCAAGCTCGGAACAATTTCATGCGCGTCCTGATTGCGACGGTTACGGCGGGCGGCGGGCACAACGCCGCCGCGGCGGCGTTGGAGGAAGCGTGGCGCGCCATGCGCCCGGACAACGTCGTCGAACGGATTGACCTCATCAGGTTTTTCTCTCCCTTGCATAAAAAGCTTTTTTCGGACGGATATGTAAAACTGGTCGAGCGCGCGCCGGAACTGTGGGGCATGCTGTTCGGCAAGACCGATAATCTCAAGGTCGCCCGGCGCCTGAGCAAACTGCGCCGCGCCTTTCCCAGCAGCTCGCGCAAAAAGTTCACCCGCCATTTGAAACATTTCCGGGCCAACGTCGTGCTGTGCACGCACTACGCGCCACTGGAAACACTGGGGTTGCTGCGGCAGAAGGCTGTAGCGGCGGTCTGTGACCGCCGTCCTTCAACCCCTCCCCAAAAGACGGCGCTCACACAGCGCCGCTACAAACCCTTCGTCGTCAGCATCGTCACGGACTTCGAAGCGCACGCGCTGTGGATGGATGCGTGCGTGGATTTGTATTGCGTCGCGGCGGAAGAAACGAAGGCGCGGCTCGTCGCCCGCGGCGCCCCGGCGGAAAACGCCGTCGCCACGGGCATTCCCATCGCGGCAAAATTTTCATCGAAGCCTGACGCGCGGGTTGTCCGCAAAATTCTTGGTCTGCGCGATGACCTGCCGGTTTTCCTCGTGCTGAGCGGCGGCTTCGGCATGGGACCGGTCGCGGAAATCCTGGCCGAATTGGACAAGGTGCCGCAGCGGTTCCAGACCGTCGTTGTCACCGGCCGCAACGAGGAATTGCGCCGCGACCTCGCCACGCAGAACCGCCGGCACCCAACGCAGGTGCTGGGTTTTGCCACGAACATGCACGAGTTGATGGCCGTCGCCGACCTCATCATCACCAAGCCCGGCGGGTTGACCTCGTCCGAGGCGCTGGCGTTGGGCAAACCGCTGTTCATCTTGAACCCGATTCCCGGACAGGAAGCTGCCAACAGCGATTTCCTGCTCGAACGCGGCGCGGCGGCCAAGGTCAACCGCGTCGAAGACCTGCCCTTCCGCATCGAACAACTGCTCGGCTCGAAGAAGCTCGGTGAAATGGCCAAGGCCGCCAAATCCCTGGGCCGCCCGCAATCGGCGCAGGCCGTCTGCAAAGAAGTTTTGAAGCGCGTATCGAACCGCCAATGAAATGCGCTGCACACCAAGCCGAAGCTGTAGCCGTTTGCGCTTACTGCGGACGGGCGATGTGCGCCGATTGCGCCAAACCCTCTGCGACGCAACGCATGGTCTGCTCGGACGCCTGTGCGGCGTATCCGTCTGAGCCGCTACGTCTGGTTTCGAGTGTCAGATATACCGCTTCACACCGGTTCAGGGCCCCGTCAAGCGGAAGAAGAGATTTCCCCTCGGCAGCGAGTTGGTGACGCTGTTATTGGCTATAATGCCGGCGTAGTTGCCCCAGATTCCGGTGCCAAGATTATTGTTGGTTTGCAGCGTCCACCCTGTGCTCGATAACGGCCAGGAGACGATGGCCTGATTGCCGGCGTAAGTGATGGTCAACAACGGGGCGCCGAGCGATTGCACGGCGATGATGCTCCAGAAACCACCGGTCAAAGAATAACTGCCGCCGTTTATCGCGCCGCTGGCGTCCGGCTGACCGATGGTGCCGCTCACGGAATAGACACTGCCCGTGCTCGTCCCACCGCCCCCGGCGATTTTATACCAGTCAATCGAGTATTGCTGCGCCGCCACAGGAAGGCAGAAGGATGAATAAAGAATGATGAAACAAAACAAACCCAACTGCCATCTGCCAACTCCCGGTTTCCAGGTCTCTGTTTTCATTTCGCACCTCCGAGTTTTTCGGTCATCAATTGTTCCAGTTTTTCCAGCCGTGTCTTCAATTCCGCGTTCTCCGCTTCCAACTTCTGACTTCTGTCTTCTAACTTCTGGTTCAACCCTTGGATCGCGGCGAGTTCCACGCCGTCGAATTCCAGGGTGGTGATGCTCTTGTCGTCGCGGCCGGGGTAGAAGGCGGCCTTGAACGCCTGCGCCATGGGGCCGATGTGCGGCGTGGAGTTATCCTTTTCCCATTTGTAATTCCATTTTTCCACCGGCACGGAAGCGAGCTTGTTCAAGACCTCCTCTCCGTTGACGGGCGCGAAATTTTTCTTGGCGTTCTGGTCGGAAATGGTGGCCCACGCCGTGCCGCCGGGGGCGAGGGACACGCCGGCCGACATGCCGCTGTTGGAGAAGAGCCGGTAGCCTCCGGCGGCGCGCATGGTCACCGAGTTATCGCTGGCGGATGACGCGGCCGGGTAAGTGCTTTCGTCTGACCAGACCAAACAGCCGACGTTCGCGGCCTGGGAATAATACCCCAGCGTGGTGGAATAATTGCCGCTGGCGGTCGTGACGTAGCCCAGCGCGGTGGAATACTGGCCGCTGGCAGTCGTGTTATAGCCCAGCGCGGTGGAAGACTGGCCGCTGGCGGTCGTGTTATAGCCCAGAGCGGTGGAATAAGAGCCGCTGGCATTGGCATTCACGCCCAAAGCCACCCGCGTCGCGCTGACATCGAACAACGTGGCGTTTTCCACCAGCACGTTGCCCACCACGTCCAGTGCCGCCTGCGGGTGTGTGGTGCCAATGCCCACCCAGCCCGCGCTGTCCAGCCCCACCGCCTGCGTGCCGATGCCCAATAGGGTGAGGCCGTTGTCATAATCGCTGCACGTCACCAGATTGTTGCCGGCAAAAGCCATTCCATCTGCGCCGTTCAAATAATCCGCGCCATTCAATCCATCCGTGGCCGTGGCCAGCAGCATCGGGCTGGCCGGATTGCTCACGTCCACCAGCGTCACCGTGTCACCTCCGCTGGCGATGGCCAGCTGGTTGCCGGAAATCGCCACCGCCCACGCGCCATTCAAGGAATAACCGCCCACGCCGTCCCGCAGTTCGGCCAGCTTCACGGGGCTGGCCGGGTTGCTCACGTCCACCAGCGTCACCGCGCCGCTGCTGACGGCCGCGATGGCCAGCAGGTTGCCGGACAAGGCCACCGAATTGAAATAGAGACCGGACAAATTCGTGTAACCGCCAATGCCATTGCGCAGTTCCGCCAGCTTTTGCGGATTGGTGGGGTCGGCCACGTTCACCAGCGTCACCGCACTGCTGGATTGGGCGGCGATGGCAAGCAGGTTGCCGGACAGCGCCACGGAAACCACACCGGAAAGATTGGTGAAACCAAAAGTGCCGTTCACCATGGAACTTTTCAACACCGGCGCGGCGGGGTTGGAAATATCCGCCAGCGTCACCGCGCTGCTGCCGTTGGCACCGATGGCCAGCAGGTTGCCGGACACCGCCACCGATTCCACAGAATTTAAATAATTCCAGCCGCCCACGCCGTTGCGCAATTCGGCCAGTTTCACCGGGTTGGCCGGGTTCGTGCAGGATAGGATCGTCACCGTGCTCTGATCATAAGCTCCCACCACCAGATTGGATCCCGTCCAAGCCAGGCCGGTAACTTCGCCGAAATTCGTGAACACACCCGAGCCCTGCACCAACTGCGATTGCAGCGCCGGTGCGGCTGGATTGGCAATGTTGACCAGCGTGATGCCGGGGACAGCCCCGATGGCCAGCAGGTTGCCATTCACGGCGAGACTGTAGGCACCGCTTAAATTGGTATAGCCGCTGTTGCCATTTTTCACTTCATAAAGCACGGGCAGGATGGTCTGCGTGGCACCGGTCGTGATCTGCAATCCCGCCGCCGGCGTGCTGGTGCCGATGCCCACCAGGCTGTTGGTGTTCACCTGCACCGCGTTGGTGGGCGAACCGCCCGGTGCGCCCAGGCTGGAAACCGCGCCCGGCGCGAGCATTGCCGCCGTGATGCTGCCCGGCGCGATGGAGAGCGCGCTCAACCCCGTCAGCCCCGCGCCGCTCCCGGTGAACACCCCCACAATCTGGTTGGCGGTGTTCGTGGCGATGAGGACGTTGCTGAACGTGTTGGTGCCGGTGAAAACATTGGTGCCATTGAGCCGCGCAATGTTCGTGGACAACTGCGCGTCCGCCACGGTGCCGATCAAATTGGTGGCCGTGCCGGCGGTAAGCGCTGTCAACGCCGTCGTAGCCGTCGTTGCGGTCGTCGCCATGGTGGCGGTGGTGGCGAGAGTTGCGGATGCCGCCGTGCCAGCGACAGCGGCGCTCGTGGCGGTGCCGGCGTTGCCGGTGATGTTGATGTTGGCGGTGCCGGCACCGATGCCGGCGGCCGGCACGCTGCCAGCGGTGGTGGCGGTGGAAGCGCTTGCCGCGCTGCCGGCATTGCCCGCATACACCGCATAAGGCATGGGCAGAACAGGCTGGCGCGGCGCAAGCTCGGAGAAACTGGCCGCGCCGTTAGTGCGCACGGCAATGTCCAAGGCGCGGTTTGCACCGGTGAACACGCCGGAGCCAAAATCCAGCGTCACGGTGAACAGTCCGTTGCTCACCGCCGTGGCGGAATTGGTAACCGGCCCGGCGATAAGTGTGCCGGGGACGTTGGTGGAGTCATAGACCGCAAACAGCAGATCATAACTGCCGTTGGCGGGATTCGCGCCATTATTCAACCGGCCCTGATAGGTGAACGCCGTGCCTTGGGCCTGCACAGTTGAGAGTTGGGAGTTGAGGGCGGCGACGAGCGTTAATATCAAGAAGGTAATTAATTTGTTTTTCATGGATTCGTGGGCCGTGAGTTCACCGTTTGACACCAGTGTCACCAATATTGGAGGTTCACGGCTGCGGAACCAGAAAAACTGGCAACGGTCGAACCCTACTACATGCCATGTCGTATATTCAAGACATTTGCAGCTTCTTTGGCACCGGCACAACAAGTTTTACGGCTGCGGGGGGGGGTGGCTCAAGCGGCCTGAGCGACCACTTGTTCTTTCGCTTTGGCCCTGGTCCATGCCGCTGGCGCGAACTCTTTGATCTGGGTGATTTTAGCCGCAGGCAAGCGGGTGAACAAATCTTTCAAATAATCAAACGGGTTGATTCCGTGCCGCCGACAACTGCCCAGTAGCGTGTAGATTACTGCGCTGCGTTCCCCAGCTTCAGGATGCCCCACGAACAACCAGTTCTTTTTTCCAAGTGCGCTGGGCCGAATCGCATTCTCGATCAAGTTGTTGTCGATTTCCAGCGTGCCGTCATCCACGAACCGTGTCAGTGCTACCCAGCGTTTTAGCGTGTAATCAATGGCTTGACCGAGCAACCCTTGTGGCAAGGTTTTTCTCCGTATCAACTCCATGGCCCGATGCAGCCGAGTCAATACGGGCTGTGATTGACAGACCCGCATCGTTTGTCGGAGTGCCGGCCCTGCCCGTTGTTCACGCAGTTCCTTTTCCACCGCGTAAAGCTGTCCAATCTGTCCCACAAACCACGCCGCCAGTTTGGTCTCTGCTAACGCTTCGTGGAAACCCCGACGAACGTGTGCCCAGCAGCCAACCAAAGTCAGATCACCACGTTGTTTGGCCAGTGATTCATAGGCGGAGTAGCCATCGGTTTGCAATTTTCCACGGAAGTTTTTCAGAAATTCCTGTGGTCCTTCCCGTGACCGGCTTACCCGCCATTCAAACAACACATCGCTCTTTGGCCGGCTGTAAACCCAAAGATAACCTTGCTGGCTTTTGCCCTTCACATCGGGATCCAAATATCGGATCGGGGTTTCGTCAGCTTGCAGGTAATTGCCCCGCAGCAAATCTTCCCGGATTGACCGATACACCGGTTTCAACAACTCGGCAGCCTGTTCCACCCAGCAACCCATCGTCTTGCGGCTCAATTCGACTCCAAACTGTTGGCGGAACATTTTCTCCTGCCGGTATAGCGGTTGGTGATATTCATATTTGCTGACCAAAATCTGGGCCAGCAAGCCCGGTCCCACCATGCCTTGTTCAATCGGTTGGGGCGGTAATGGTGCCAGGGCAAAGCGTTCCTGCTTTACGTAACGCGGCCGGATATAAACTCGTTTGATGATTTTAGGCGCGACCCAGTCTAGTTGGCTGGTCCGTTCTTCGGTGATCTTTTTCCAGCCCTCGGGTTGGGCTTGAACTTCCACCGGCTCAATCACGATCTCTTGCGTCTCCAATTTGACTTCGGCTAGCATCCGCCGCACTGGATGGGCGGTGCCATTCCGCGTAGCGGTCGTGGTCTTGGGTTCTGCTGTCGGCACCGTGATGACGTTGGGCAAACCTTGCAGCAGCAGTTCCAGTTGGTGTTTGTCCAGACCTTCATTGCGCTGACCGCCGAAGTAATGGCGGATATATTGGTCTAGCTTCTGGCGCAACAGCCGGTTCTCCATCTCCAACGCGACGACACGCGCACTCAACTCTTCCACTTTTTGGAGCAGCGTAGCGTCGGTGTTCATCAGTTCGCATTTACAGACACACACCGCAGAAAAAGGTTTCACTGTGGCGAAAGATTTTTGAAAAACATTTTTGTCCGCCATTCATCGGCGATACCAGTTCTTTTTTGACCGCACTTCCAGCCCGTGAATCAACGCGCTGAACTCCTCGCCCCGCAAATCTATCTGGCCAGTTTCACTGACCGGCCAGGTGAAGCGACCTTGTTCCAACCGCTTGGCACAAACCCACAGGCCATCGCCATCCCAATAAAGCACCTTGATCCGGTTTCGTCGACCGTTGGTGAATACAAACAGGTGCCCGGACAACGGATCAGCTTTGAGCTGCTCCACGACGAGGCTGTAAAGCCGGTTGAAGCTGCCGCGTAAATCTACAGGCGTGGTGGCGACCAGCACCCGCGTCGCGCTGGTGACGCTCAGCATGGTAGTGCCCGCAGGAGGGCGGGCAACTGCTGCACATCTGAGCTGTTTTGTAGCCGCACGGTCCAGCCTTGCGGGCTGACAACTTCAACCGGCCAGCGTGAGACTGGGCTGGGCAGCCGCACTTCTTGAAACTTTACCTTCGGGGGACCGGCCTCACGTTCCAGACGCAACCATCTGCTCAGGCTGGACAGCCCGATGTTGTGCTGGGCGGCAAATTCGTTTTGGGTTAACTGGCTTTCGTGAAACTTTGCCAGCAATCGCTGCCGTCGTTTAGAAGTCCAACGCCGCCGTCCCGATCCGGTTTTTGATGTTTCCATCCCGCCATGATTTCATACCCCGGCACCGAAAACTAGACGTGGACCGTCAGCCGGATACTGTGCGGCGGCGCTCGCGCGCGACGACAAAGCCATGCAACTGATCCTGCAAAAGAGCCTGCAAAGCGCGCGGGCCAGCGCGTTTTACTGTTATCTTTGTGCCGGACTCTCGGCGGCGGCGGCCGTCGGCGCGTCGTTTTATCTGCCGGCACCGTTCCTGGTCTGGTTCACGGCGGGTTGCAGTGTCGTCTTCGTTGCCTCGGGCATCTGGTATGGCCGCATCGCCAAAAAACAAATTGGCGAATGAACACGGATTCAATTCCCGGTAGGGATACCGCGCTGCGCCGTCCGGTCTTTGCAGCGCGATGACCTTACCTTGGGCAATCGCCCGCCTTTTGCTTCAGCCCGACCCACTGCCCAAAATCAAATCCGCGTGAAAGGTTTTGATGGCGTTCAGCATGAATTGAATGGCGACTGACGCCAGCAACAAGCCCATGATGCGGGTGGCGATGCTCATCGCAATCGGGCTTAACCACCGGCTGCCGCGGGCCGCGATTCGCAAAATCAGATAGCTCGCCAGCGAAACCGTCAGGATGGAGCCGTACAGCGCAATGTGCTGGGAAATGTTTTTAGCCTCATTTTGAAGCAGAATCGTTGTTGAAATCGCTCCCGGTCCCGCCAGCATGGGAATGGCCAGCGGCGTTACCGCAATGTCCGTCTTTTCGATGCCCGCCTTGGTTTCTTCATGGGTTTCCATGACGCGCGAGCGTTGGGCGCGCAACATGTCCAGCGCCACGAGTAGCAGCACGACGCTCGCGGCGATCTGGAAGGCCGGCATGGTGATACCCATGACCTTGAAAATCAATTGTCCGGCCACGGAAAAAGCCAGCAGGACACCCGCCGTCACGCAACAAGCCAGCCCCGCCATCCGGATACGCTGTTCGGGCGTATCATTCGGCGTCATGGTCAGAAACGCCGGCACGGTGGCCAGCGGATCCACAATCACAAACAGCGAACCGACCGCCAGCAGAATGTATTCGGACAAACCCACGCAGATGGAATTAGGAACTAATTGAAACGAAAGTCAAACGCGGAAAACCATGGAGACATGAAGTTTTTGACACTAATTTCACGAATTAACACAAATTCAAATGCGCCAAAGGCGCAGAGTCGCAGGGCAGAAAAGTTCCTACAAAAGGAAACCAAGGAAACAAAGGTTGAAAATCCTTTTCACTTCTTCGTTCCCTTCGTTTGCTTCTGTGATCCATGGCTCACCCGCGCTGCCGGGTCGCTTCGTAAAGGAACACGCCCGTGGCGACGGCCACGTTCAGGGAATTCATGTGGCTCGGCATCGGGATTTCCACCATGTCGTCGCACGCCGCCAGCACGGCCGCCGTCAGGCCCGGCCCTTCCGCACCAAACACCAGGCAGCAATCGCCCCGCAAATCCACGGCGGACAACTTCTTCGCCCCGGGCCGGGGATGCGCCGCCAGGCATCGTACGCCGCGCGCGCGCAGCAACGTCAATTTTTCCACCAGATTATCCACCTGCACCAGCGGTTGCTCGAAGGTGGTGCCCATGGAACCGGAAACCGCGCGGCGCTGGAACGGACTGCCGCACGTCTCGCCTACAATCAGAAAATGCACGCCAAAAGCCGCACAGTTACGGACCACCGCGCCGAGATTTTCCGCGCTGGCAATGCCCTCGACGGCCGCCAGCAGCAACGGACGCGGAGAATTTTTCAAGAGCGTTTCAAAATCCGGTTGCGGCGGAATTTTGGCCACGGCCAGCGCGCCCTGATGCAACTGGTAGCCGGTAATGGTTTCCAACAGTTTCCGTTCGCCGACATAAACGCAAATCTCTGGTTCCGACCGGGCGCGCAGCAGCGGTTCGAGCTTTTCCAGCCATGCGGGCGTGAGCAGCGCGGAGACGACGGTGAACCGGCTGGCGAGCAGCCGCTTGACCACCTTGGCATTCGTGGCCACCAACACGCCAGCCCGTTCGTGTTCCTCGACACGGCGGAGGGTGCAATACAACGCCAGCTCCGGCGCATCGAGAGATTGAATGGTTTGGATGTGCAAGTTCGCCACGCCAGCATTAAAGCGCGCAACGCCGGCAATGAAAAGCGTGAAGAAATTCGTCGAATTTCGTGTTCTTAGCGTGGGCGACCATAAATCCGGTGTTAAGGATTTAGCGCCAAGAGATTTCAATTTGGCCGTTGAAATGTCATAACTTGATTCGTTTTGGAACTTGGCGGAAGCCGGGACGTTGATAATGTGATTGGAAGTATCGTTTCTTGCTTTTTATCCATTCATGCATTTGATGATCTTTGTTGATTTTCTTTGTACAATCGTCAATTATTTGAAAACCTACATGCGTACGTCCCAATTCAAAATTACATGTTGCAACATCGATAGCACTAGCCAGTACATCTGGATGTCGGTCGCCAAAAAGTTCCTTTCTCATAGCCCAAGCTTCTGCGCAATAATCCAATGCTTTCTTGAAGTCTCCGCTCCTGTAGTAGATGAGCCCAAATGAAGTAAGAACACCCGCCTTAATTGCGCTTTGCGACCCGAAAAGAGTATTAACAATTTCCAAAGCCTTTTCTTCACATTGAAAAGCACGATCATGCTCACCAATTTCCGCACAAACGTTTCCTACGTTTGCGAATGACATCGCTGTGTCTGGGTGTAAACGGCCCAAAACCCTTTCTCTAATTGACAGGGCGCGCTCAGCAAATGCCAGAGATTCTTTGATTTTGTTAAGCCCACGATAACTTTGACCTATGTTATCCAAGGCCATTGCAGTATCGATATGGTCTTCCCCATAAATATTTTCGTAAATTGCGAGTGCCTTTTTTGCATATTTAAGCGCCTCCTCCGATTTGCCCGGCGCGTTTTTGAATTAATGACCTCAGCAGCGGTTTAATTACGCTACAAGGGAGGCGGTCATGGTTGTGTGGTTGTTTGTTTTTGGTCTGCCGGTTTTCTGTTTTTGGTTTTCTACTCTGCGCCGGCGGCGCTGAGCAAGTTTTTTACTGCGTCGTTGCGCCACGATTTTCTGCCGCAAGCCCTGGTGAGCTTGTTGCGGGGTGACGTAATCGATGCCCGAATGGTAGTGCTCGGTGTCGTACCAGGTAAAGTACCGATTGAAATAGGCGACGGCTTGGCCGTCGTCCAGGAAGCGACCGGGATACTCCGGGGCTCGTTTTACGGTGCTGAAGGCGGACTCGATGTACGGATTGTCATTGGGAGTTCGGGGGCGAGCAAACAACTGGGGCATGCCGTGATCCTCGCAGAGCCTCTGGATCGGCTTGGCTTTCATCTGGCGGCCGCGGTCGTTGATGAGTTCGGGCCGTTGGTCCTCCGGCAGGTCCAGGATGTTCTGCGCCACCAGGCCGCCTTCCAGCAGGCGCCGGGACTCCTCGGTCGTCTGCTGCCAACTGATGCGCCAGTGGATGGCTTTGCGGGACCACTCATCCAGCAGCAGGTAGAGGTAGAGATACACCCCTTTTTGAACGTCATCAGGTAGCTGATGTCCCAGCACCAGCGCTGGTTGGGCCCGGTCAGATCCTTGCGAACCGGAGCCTTGGAGTGGCCGTTGTGCGCCCCACCCGGACCGCGTGCCCGCATCAGGTTCTGTTCCTTGAGGACGCGGTAGACGGTGGAGAAGGAGGCCTGGAAGAGGCCTTTATCCCAGGCCGTGACCGCCAGGATGCGATGGGACAGGTCGACGTACTCCTGACTCTTGGCCATCGCCACAATCTGGTCGATCTCCTCGGGCAAAACCCGATGCCGCGGTTCGTTGGGACCGGGGGTGAGATTGGCCAGACTCTGTCCTTGGCGAACCTGCCGTTGCCAGCGAACGATGCGGCGATGTGCGATCGTCAGGATCGCACAACTGCGCCGCGCTGAAACGCCTTGGTTTTGGGAGGTCTCAATCACGGTCAGGATTTCCAGTTTGGTTTGCTCGTTGAGCCACTGGCCGGCTATCGGTCCCACGAACCCCCATTCGTTTTTTTTCGCAGAATCGCCAGTTCGACCGACAGGTCTGCCAAGGTCCGCTCCTTCTCTTGGAGTTCGTGCTTGAGGGCTGCGTAGGCTTCGGTGCTGACCTGATCCTGCTGGCGCCCAGGTTTGGCGCCCAGCCGTTGGAGCGCCCCTTCCCGGACCTGCTGGCGGATGCGGGCCAGATCGGTCGAGAAGAGGCCTTCCCGGCGCAGGAGTTCGCCCACGGGTTTGTCGCTGGCTTGAGCTTCCAGATAAATCTGGAACTTTTTCTCGGCGGTCAGATACCGCCGCTTCTTGTCGGAACTCGCGCGGGGTCCATCGGATTGAGTGCTATTATTCATGTTTCCGTTTCGGTTTTGGACCGCCAAGGGCTGGTCCTGGCTCCGGTCGCCCTACGGGCTCCCTTCGCCAGGACCAGCCCCTCTACCCTGTAGCGTAATGGAAACCTATTTTGAGGTCACGAACTCAGAAACGGCGGGTGCCCATCCTATTGAGAGTGCCTCCAAGATTGTTAAACGACATGGCCGTTTCGGAATTGTCCTCTCCAAATAGATTAATTCGGATTTCAAGCGCCTGCTCGCCACACCGTTTTGATTCTTTAAAATCGCCTAGAACATTGTTTATTGTACATAGATCTGTTAGCAAATTTGCTTTTAGTTCTAAATCCTCCCGCCGTTTCTGAGTTCGTGACCTCAAAATAGGTTTCCATTACGCTACAGGGTAGAGGGGCTGGTCCTGGCGAAGGGAGCCCGTAGGGCGACCGGAGCCAGGACCGCCCTTGGCGGTCCAAAACCGAAACGGAAACATGAATAATAGCACTCAATCCGATGGACCCCGCGCGAGTTCCGACAAGAAGCGGCGGTATCTGACCGCCGAGAAAAAGTTCCAGATTTATCTGGAAGCTCAAGCCAGCGACAAACCCGTGGGCGAACTCCTGCGCCGGGAAGGCCTCTACTCGACCGATCTGGCCCGCATCCGCCAGCAGGTCAGGGAAGGGGCGCTCCAGCGGCTGGGCGCCAAACCTGGGCGCAAGCAGGATCAGGTCAGCACCGAAGCCTACGAAGCCCTCAAGCACGAACTCCAGGAGAAGGAGCGGACCTTGGCAGACCTGTCGGTCGAACTGGCGATTCTGCGAAAAAAAACGAATGGGGGTTCGTGGGACCGATAGCCGGCCAGTGGCTCAACGAGCAAACCAAACTGGAAATCCTGACCGTGATTGAGACCTCCCAAAACCAAGGCGTTTCGGCGCGGCGCAGTTGTGCGATCCTGACGATCGCACATCGCCGCATCGTTCGCTGGCAACGGCAGGTTCGCCAAGGACAGAGCCTGGCCAATCTCACCCCCGGTCCCAAGAACCGTGGCATCGGGTGTTGCCCGAGGAGATCGACCAGATTGTGGCGATGGCCAAGAGTCAGGAGTACGTGGACCTGTCCCATCGCATCCTGGCGGTCACGGCCTGGGATAAAGGCCTCTTCCAGGCCTCCTTCTCCACCGTCTACCGCGTCCTCAAGGAACAGAACCTGATGCGGGCACGCGGTCCGGGTGGGGCGCACAACGGCCACTCCAAGGCTCCGGTTCGCAAGGATCTGACCGGGCCCAACCAGCGCTGGTGCTGGGACATCAGCTACCTGATGACGTTCCAAAAAGGGGTGTATCTCTACCTCTACCTGCTGCTGGATGAGTGGTCCCGCAAAGCCATCCACTGGCGCATCAGTTGGCAGCAGACGACCGAGGAGTCCCGGGGCCTGCTGGAAGGCGGCCTGGTGGCGCAGAACATCCTGGACCTGCCGGAGGACCAACGGCCCGAACTCATCAACGACCGCGGCCGCCAGATGAAAGCCAAGCCGATCCAGAGGCTGTGCGAGGATCACGGCATGCCCCAGTTGTTTGCTCGCCCCCGAACTCCCAATGACAATCCGTACATCGAGTCGGCCTTCAGCACCGTAAAACGAGCCCCGGAGTATCCCGGTCGCTTCCTGGACGACGGCCAAGCCGTCGCCTATTTCAATCGGTACTTTACCTGGTACGACACCGAGCACTACCATTCGGGCATCGATTACGTCACCCCGCAACAAGCTCACCAGGGCTTGCGGCAGAAAATCGTGGCGCAACGACGCAGTAAAAAACTTGCTCAGCGCCGCCGGCGCAGAGTAGAAAACCAAAAACAGAAAACCGGCAGACCAAAAACAAACAACCACACAACCATGACCGCCTCCCTTGTAGCGTAATTAAACCGCTGCTGAGGTCATTAATTCAAAAACGCGCCGTCCTCTTCTTGGACTGTTCCTAGTAAACGACCAGCATTTTGCAGCCAATCATGCGCTTCTTTGGGACGACCTCTATGAAAAGGCGGGTAAGCTTGCAACCAAACAAGTCTACTTGCCAATTTAGGTGCGATTCTCTCAATATTAGTCTGCCACGCTCGGAGATGTCCAATTTCAGCTTCAAATGCAGGAAGTTTAGCAAAATCCCTTTTTAGAGGTTGAAACCAGTCGGCCAATCGTTTAGATAATTTAACTGACCAATCCTGCCTTTCCGCCAAAGGCACTTCTTCGCGGCGTACTTCCCGGACCAACCTATGAAGTGCATAACTTTCGGTGCCGGGTGTTTTCTGAAGCAACCGAAGCGAAACGCCTAAAGACAGTGCCGCTTGAAAATGTGGTTGGTTACTAGTTTCAAGAAGCGCATTGAGCAGCGAATACCCCATCGCGCCAGATCCACTCCAAGTCAGAATATTCAATATTTCTCGGAGCAATGGCTCCTCCGAAAGTATGCCTTCATTTATTCTTAGCGTTGAGTAAATGTCGGATTCGTGACGAGTAAAGCTACCACTTAAAAACTTACCTGGCATTGCGGCCTTTAAATTGTCATTAAGTAAATCACGATAAGAAATCCACCCAATTGGTCTATGGCGTAAATATGCACCCGCTAATTCGAGCGCAAGTGGCAGTCCGCCTAGTTGCTCTGCAATATCTTTGGTGGCTATTAGTTCATTTTCTGTGGTCGGAGATTGTCCAGCTTCCTGTGTAAGCAATTTAATTGAGGATTCACTATCGAGAATGTCAAGTGGAACCGGGACAAAATTAGGTTGGTCAAACCGACTGGTAACTAAAATATGAGGTTCAGCTTCGGGCTCGGGAAGATATTCTTTGATTGCTTCTGGTTTTTCTAAGTTATCAAAGATAATAAGGCAATGCGAGTGAGTCTTTATTCGTTGCTTTGCGATGGCCAATTTGTCTTTGTGCTCAGACTCAGCAGCCACCCAGTACGCCTTCTCGGCAATTTTTATTAGTTGTCCGTCAATGTCTTGATCCGCATTTAGCCAAATGACTCCGTTTGGGTATTGGTCCCGAAAAAGTTGAGCATATTCGACAGCAAGTTGGGTTTTTCCCAAACCACCCAACCCCTGAAATGAAGCTGTCTGGCCAATAGCCGTTTTGTGCCCGCTAACGAGTTGATTACGCACCGCTTTAAGCGAAACATCTCGGCCTACAACTTGGTCTCCTTTTGGGCGATATGGCACATAAAAAACATAGTTCCGCGGGTCGAATACTGGAGCGCACACCGCAGATGTGTCCTTCGAGTCTTTATGAGTTGAACTTGACGTTGGTCCAAGATTTGAAAGGCTTTGAATTGCTTTAGCCGACAAATCATCTGCTGACTTGAAAAACGAAACGACTCGCTCACTTTTAAGGCGTTCTTTAAAAGAGCGCAGTTTTTCGGCTGCTTCAATTTCTATTTGAGAAATGAGTAAAGGGTGGGTTTCATCCATCAAGAAGATGAGCCGCGGAATTCCTCGCGCAACTGCACGTTCGTATTCCATTTCTGTGATCGATTTATCTTGTCCCTTAGGAATAAATCCATATCGATGGGCGATAATGCCAATGTAAATCTCTGCTTCATCAACTTTTGCGAGGGATGCTGCAATTCCATCGGCATCCAAAGATGGCCAATGTTCCATCATGCTTGGAAAAACAGACTGGCGAAGACACGCTTGGAGAATCTTTTCCCTATGATCGGGAAGATCCCGAATTGTGCCACTGATTATCGCGCGTCTTATTTCTGCCACGCTGAAAAAATATTCGATGTAAGACAAAGCGTCCAGCGACGAATGGACAGATAGACCCGATGTTAAGTTTTTCACCAGCCGCCGCGTCTGGCCGAATATGCCGGGAGTCAGGCCGCGTGCGAGCCGTCGCAGAAGGGCTTGTTGTTCGATGCGCCGCAGCGACACAGCGTCATCCGATTCCGAATCTCATAGGCTTTGCCATCAGCGGAAATTACCGGGATGCCGCCTTTGACCCAGATCGGGCCGCTGACTTTCTTGTCCGTGTCCTCGATCAAACCGAGCGACGGTTCGAATTTCGGTTCGATGGGTTTGCCGGTCTTCTTATCCCACACCACCAACCGACCGGCCGGACAATGCGCCGCCTCAAATTCCGTCAGTCGCCGGGCTTCGGGATCATCGCTTTGTTTGACCAGGTTCCAAATCCGCCCTTTCGGGTCGCAGAAACGGGCAAAGGCACAAAGGCCCTCCGCGTCAGTAAGGTTCAGGGTCGGACCTTCGATGGTCTTGGCCTGCTTCAGATAAGGCTGACGGCTGGCGGTTTCAGCTCCGTCGAACTTGGCCTTCTGGTGGCTGCCATCGCAGAACGGTTTGTTGCCGGACTGACCGCATCGGCACAGGGCATATTGCGGCGGCGACGGATGCTTCTTCCCCTCCCGGTAATCGAGTGAATCGCCCTCGGCGTTGGTGACAATCCATTGCTCGCTGAGCGGCAAGCCGCCGGTGACGAGGTAAGGACCGTCCCTGGTGACTTCGATTTTTGCGTTCGGCCGTTCATTCTTTTTCATGGCAAACTCCTTTCTTTGTAGGAGACGAGGCCCGCCGGGTCGTAGCTTCGGCGCGAAGACCGGTGACGAGTCTCAAATTTCCTCGGTTCCTGAAAGATCAGTTAGAGACCCCTTACGTCGTCGCCTACTCCATTAACGAGCCGTCAACACCGGAAACTGAGCCACGATGGACCGGGCCTGTCAATCCCGACTTGTCGGGAAACCTGGAGTGCCACCGCATCAGTGTTCATCCGTGATTAAACTCTTTGGCCGTGACCTTGATTTTATCGCCGGGCTTGAATTTTTGACTGAATGCGATATGTCTGAGTCGGATTCAACATGGCAACGATTTCGGATTCAATCATCCTCGGGTGCTGGTTAATTTTCCTCGGCTATTGGCTGATCAGCGCACAGCGGGCGAAGGCGATAGCGGAAAAGCAAAGTCTGTTGTCCGCGCTGGCGCATCGGATTCCCGTGGGACTGGGCTGGTGGATGCTAGCGTATCAGGGACTGCCGCCGCCCATGAATCTGGTGCTGATACCGCGCACGGATAGGGCGCTGGTTATCGGTGCCGTGGTCTGCGTGTTCGGGTTGTTCATAACGATCTGGGCGCGCCGGACGCTGGCCGGGAACTGGAGCAGTGATGTCACATTCAAGCAAGGCCACGAACTGGTGAAGACCGGGCCTTACCGGTTCGTGCGGCATCCGATCTATACAGGTCTGCTGGTGATGTGTCTCGGCTCGGCCATCGAAATCGGCAGGCTTCGTTGCTGGCTGAGCATCGTCGTGGTTGGCATCGGCTTTTGGATCAAGCTCAAGCAGGAAGAATCGCTCATGTTACGGCATTTCCCCGACGAATATCCCGTTTATCAAAAGCGAGTGAAAGCGCTCGTGCCGTTCGTTATTTGAAAAGTGCCATGGTAAAGACGGCTCGCCGAACCGTCCGCACAGAGGCAGGGTCATCGCGCTGCGATGACCGGACGCCGCGGCGCGGCGTCCTTACCATTTATTTTTTCTGGAAAACCAATTCCCCATCTTTCACCCTCAACCTCTGTTCAGCGATTACGGGCGTTCCGCCGCAGCTTTGATCGCTTCCAGTTCCTCCCATCGCGCGTACAGCCGGGCGAGATTTTCCTTCGCGGCGGCGAGGTCGGCCACCAATCGGTTGGTTTGCGTGGCGTGGGTACGATGAAAATCCGGCGAAGCGAAAAGGCCTTCGATGCGGGCGATTTCCGCGTCCACCGTGTGAATTTTTGCCTCCATCCCCTCCAGTTCGCGCGCTTCGGCAAACGAGAGTTTGCGGGGTTTTGGGGGTTTCGTTGCCTTCGTCGCCTTCGTAGCCGCATCTCGTGAGAGTGCGGAAGATTTGTTAACTGCCAGAATGGCCGCGCTCTCACGAGTCGCGGCTACGGACTGCCGTTGCTTCTTCTCCAGGTAGTAATCGTAGTCGCCGGCGCTGTGATGGATTTTTTCGTCGCCCTCAAAGGCGAGGATGTCCGTGCAGACGCGGTTGAGAAAATAGCGGTCGTGGCTCACCACCAGCACGGTGCCGGGGAACGCGATCAACGCCTCCTCCAGCACGCGCAGGGTCGGCAGGTCGAGATCGTTGGTCGGTTCGTCGAGGATGAGGAAGTTGCCGCCGTTTTTCAGGATGCGCGCGAGCAACAGCCGGCTGCGCTCGCCGCCGCTCAGGTATTTCACCTGCGTCGTGATGCGTTCGTCGGCGAATAGAAATCGCTTGAGATAGGAACGCAGCGAAATTTTGCCGTCGCCGAAGATGACGAACTCCGTGCCGTCGCCGACCTCCTCCAGCGCCGTGCGTTCCTCGCGCAATTGAATCCGGCCCTGGTCCACGTAGTTGAATTTCGTGAGCTGGCCGGCCTTCACCGTGCCTTCCGTCGGCGCGAGCTGGCCGAGGATGATCTTGAGCAACGTGGTTTTGCCGAGGCCGTTCCGCCCGGCGACGCCAATGCGCTGGCCATTCTCGAACGTGAAATTGAACCCGCGAAAAAGCGTCCGTCCGCCGAGGTCCATGCCGAGGTTGCTCAACTCGACGACGCGATTGCCCAGTTGCGGTGGCGGCGGGATGCAAAGCTCAACGTCTTCCTCAATTACCGGCCCTGCCTGCGCGGCCGTGTCGTAGTAACGCTCGAAACGGTCCTTCTGCTTGCTGCGCTGCGCCCGTGGACCTTGCCGCACCCAGGCCAGTTCCTTTTTCAGAAACATCTGACGTTTGTGCTCGATGGTCGCGTCGGCGGCCTGGCGTTCGGCCTTGTCCAGCAGGTAATCGGTGTAGTTGCCGGCGTGCGAGAAAAACCGGCCATCGGATAACTCCACCATGCGCTTCGCGACGCGGTCGAGAAAATAGCGGTCGTGCGTGACGATCAGGAACGAACCATGGAACTCATCGAGAAATTCCGCGACCCACTCGATGGATTCCGGGTCCAGATGGTTCGTCGGCTCGTCAAGGATCAGCAGGTCGGGGTCCGAGACCAGGGCGCGGCACATCGCCACGCGCCGTTTCTCGCCGCCGGAAAGCGTTTCGATGCGCCGGTCACCGGCGGGACAGTTCAGGTGCGACATCGCGGTCTCAATGCGCCGGTCCAGCGTCCAGCCTTCCAGCGATGCGATGCGATGTTCCAATTCCTCGTGGCGTTTCGAGTCGTGCGGCAGCGATTCAAATTCCGCAATCAAATCGAGCACCGGCTTCGCGCCGTCGCGGATGTTTTCGAGCACGTTCCTGGCCGCATCGAGCATGAAATCCTGCGGCAGGTAACTGACGACGAGTTCGCGTCGCCGGGTAACATCGCCGCTGTCGGGCATTTGCAGCCCAGCCAGAATGCGGAGGAACGTTGTTTTGCCGCAGCCATTGCGACCGACCAGCCCGATGCAGTCGCCCTCGTCGATAGCCAGCGTCGCGGCGTTGAGCACCGTGCGGTCACCGTAGCTTACGGTGATTTCAGTGGCGGTGAGGATGGTGGACATGGAAAGAAATGCTAAATGCTAAAGGCTGAAGGCATAAAGTTGTATGCCAGTCACTCCCGCGCCGTCTGCACGGGCAGTGCGGACAGCGGTACCCGCTCGTTGGTTTTGGTGAAATAATCAGCCGACCATTCGTTGGGAAAAAGCACGACTGGATTTTTGCCCACGTCATACGCGACCCGCGAGCCGGTCGGCAGCGACAGGACATCAAGGTCATCTTCCTTCATGTCCGGCGGCAGCCAGCGGACGACCGCCCACGGCGCGGATTCGAGGCGGGACGCCGCGCCGTATTCGCTTTCGAGCCGGAATTGCACCACCTCGAATTGAAGCGGACCGACGGCGGCGAGCAACGGCGTTTTCACCGATGAATTGCGCAGGTAAAGCGCCTGGATGACGCCCTCCTGCATCAACTGCTCGAGGCCCTGGCGGAATTGCTTGAACTTCGCCGTGTTCGGATTGTGCAGATAACTGAAGGCTTCCGGCGTGAAGCGCGGGATTTCCTTGTAGGTGATGCCGGGATCGGTCGTGAGCGTGTCACCAATGCCGAAGCTGTCATGGCCGACGAGACCGATGACATCGCCGGGATACGCCTCGTCCACCGTCTCGCGTTCGTTGCCGAAAAGCTTGTGCGAGCTGGAAAGACGCACCTTCTTCGCGGAACGCGAGTGATGCACCGTCATATCGCGCTCAAATTTTCCCGAGCAAACCCGGACGAAGGCGATGCGGTCGCGATGCTTCGGGTCCATGTTCGCCTGGATCTTGAAAATAAAACCCGAAAACGCCGGGTGTTCGGGCGTGATGAAGTTTGGAGTTCCGCCTTCAGGCGGTTTCCTATTCACGCTGAAATCGCTGTTTGACGGGCCGCCTGAAGGCGGAACTCCGAACGCGCCATTGTACCGTCCTTTCGGTCCTGGGGCGTGTTTGAGAAATCCGTCGAGCAGCAGTTGCACGCCAAAATTGTTGAGGGCGCTGCCGAAGAACACCGGTGTGGTTTTTTCCGTGAGCACGGCGGCATCATCCCAGTCGTGCCCGGCGTGCTCGAGCATCTCAAGCTCTTCAACGGTCCGGTGAAAAGTTTCGTCGTCGAGTTGACCGCGAACGGCGGGATCATCCAGTCCACCGACCTGCACCGGGGCGCGATATTGGCCGCCCGCCGTGCGCTCAAACAAATGCATCCGCTTCGTCTGCCGGTCAAACACCCCGCAGAACCCGGGGCCGTTGCCAATGGGCCAGTTCACCGGGAACGCGCCGATGCCGAGCACGCGCTCCAGTTCATCGAGCAAGGCGAGCGGATCTTTCATGGGCCGGTCGCACTTGTTCATGAAGGTGAAGATGGGCACGCCGCGCTGGCGGCAGACCTCGAACAGCTTGCGGGTCTGCGGCTCGATGCCCTTGGCCGAATCAATCACCATCACCACCGAATCCACGGCGGTGAGCACCCGGTAGGTGTCCTCGGAAAAATCCTTGTGGCCCGGCGTGTCGAGCAGGTTAAGGCGATAGCCGTGGTAGTCAAATTGCAGCACGGTCGAGCTGATCGAGATGCCGCGCTTCTTTTCCAGTTCCATCCAGTCGGACGTGGTGGCGCGTTGATTTTTGCGGGCGGTGACGGAGCCGGCGAGCTGCACCGCGCCGCCGTACAGCAGCAGCTTCTCCGTCAACGTGGTTTTGCCCGCGTCCGGATGCGAGATGATGGCGAACGTGCGCCGCCTTCGAATTTCTTCCGTAATGCTCACAAGAGCCGTGAAGAATATCAAAGAATCAGGCCGGAACAAGTTTTGGATTTTGCCTGAGGAAATTCATTTGAACCGCCAATGGACGCCGATAAACGCCAATTGAATGTTCGTTCCCGCACGGCGCGCTGGAGCGGACGCGTCCCCAATTGCGGGTCATACACTTCGCCGAATGGCCTGCTTCACATTTCCCGCCTCCAGCATCCCTGCGGGTTGGCTTTACCTGTCAAAATCCGATGGTAAAAACTTCTGGTTCACGGAAATGTTCTCGTGTGTCTGGGTGAATACAATGCCTGCTGCGAAGCCTGTTTTGAGCGTGGCTTGGACCTGTTTCATGATTACTTTCATCTGTGGTCTCATGGCGGCGACCGCCTCAGGCGTGACGGGTTTGTTCTGCATTTCCAGAGATTTCTTTATTGCTTCATCAATCGCTTCATCACTCGCCACGCTGGAGTCCACCTTTTCGACATACGTCGTGCGGCATTGATGGACGAGAAAATCGCTTTTGCCAATCCAAAGCACCGTGGTTGCTGTTCCGGGTTTGCCTTTGTCAGGTTGTTTGGACAAGTCCATCACGCCCGAAACAACATAACAATCAACGTCACCAACCTTCGCGTCTTCCTTTTTCTGGAGCGGATAGCGGCCGGATGCGGCTGGCGCAAAGAAAAGATCACCGAGGTCCTGATTAAAGAAAAGTCCGGGTATCGTTGATGCGGCGGAATAGGAAAGCCCCGTGGCCAAGGCCAGGGCCGTCTTCATGTTTGGCATTTTTTGAGGGTTGGGGTTGTTCTTCTGTCTGGCGGCTGTGAGCGCCGCCAACGCCCCGGGTGTCGCCGGCGATCCCGGGTCGATCTGCAAATAATCCCCGCTGCCACCGGACCAAACAACTCCCTTGAGTCCCGTCCCCTGCGTCCAATCAATCCGATACAGGTTCGGTCGTTGCAACCGGGTATTGAAAGCGAGCGTTATGTTTTGGCCGGCGATTTCCGAAACCACTGTCCCGCTATCGCTGTAACTGGAAAGTGCGACGTAGGCGTCGCGCGATTTTCCGGCAATTTCCTGTGCCGTCGGTTTGTCATCGCCGCCGGTTTGAGAAATCGCCACCGTTGCCACTCCACCGGCCAGCAATGCCGCCATGCCCACACCCGCCGCGAATTTGAGTTTTATCCAGGTCATCGTTTTCATGGTTCCTTTCACCAGGGTTGTTATGGTTGCCGAGATCAAAGTTCCTTTCGCCGCCGTCGTCGTAACGGTTGCCGCCAGGCCCGCCGGCGCGGCCTGCACCGAGTTCGCCGCTACCGCCCCGGCGATGACCGTGGCCGTCAGCGTCACGCCGCGACTGGCGAAAAAGGCTCGCAACTTTTCCACCGCGCGGCTCACGCGCTTCTTGGCGGCATCTTCATTCGCACCCAAAGCCGCGCCCACTTCCCTCAGGCTTTTGCCGTCGAAAAATCGCAGCACGACGGCGTGGCGGTCGGCTTCATTCAACCCCGCCATCGCCGCGTCCAGCAGCGGGGCGAACTGTTTCCAGATTGCATCCGCCTCCGTATCACTTCGGCGCGACAAGTCGGATTCGTTTTCATTCAAAGCGGTTTGCATGCAGGCCTCCTGTTCGCGGCGGGCGCGCCGGATTCCGCCGCGGATAAAAGTCACCGCTGTCAGCCGGGCGGTTTGATACAGCCAGCCGGAAAGAATGACCCGCTTGCCCAACTGCCGGGATTTCTTTGCCAGGATGACGAAGACCGCCTGGGTGATCTCCTCGGCTGAATGCGGATTGCCGGTAAGGCGCAGCGCGACGGAATAGACCTTGTTCACGTGCCGCGTGACGAGCGCGGCAAAGGCCTCCTCGGAATCGCGCTCGACGTATTCGCGCAACAGGGCGCTGTCATCCAATTCCCGCATCTACCTGTAAATGCCGCCGATTGGGCAAAGGGGACAATCTTTTTTTACCGGTTTCCCCGGGCAAATTTATTCCACTCCAGCAAGGCTTCGATTCGCTTCACCGTGAATCCGCGTGCATCTGCGGTTAAAACTCTGCGTCTCTGTGCCTCGGCGTTAAAAAGTTTTCGCGGGGATACCAACTTGACAAGGTTTCTCTTCAATTGTTGAATCCTCCTGCCGTGAGATGCCTATTAAGACTGGCAAAATCATTCGCTGGGAGAAGCACCAAATCCGGGTTGCTCTTGTCAGTCCTGGTTCTGACCAATCCAGCATCCGCCCTGGCGCAGGAGGTCACTTGCGCTTTGGTTTCACCCTCCCAGCCGCTGACGGCTGGCACCCCGGGCAGTATCTGGCTTTATTGTCTGAACAACTCGTCCAATGAAGTCAGCCGGACCTTCGAGACGCGCCTTGATGGCACGCTCACCTCGGACTCCAACTCGTTCAAAATGGTTCTGGTTTTGACCAACCGCATCGGGGGTGAAGCAACAATTGCCCCCGGCAACTTCGTGAAACTGGAATATCTGTTCGATGTTCCTCCCACCATCGGTGGTCAAGCAACATTGGACGTCAGCAACTACAATCAGGTCGTCATCCTGGTGAAAAGCAGCGCTGCCGGGGCTCCGGTGACCAGTCAGACGCCGGCAGCGCTGCCGGCAACCAACACGGCGCCTCAATCTCCGCTTATTGAATTTCTGGGCAGACATATTTACGCCTACGAACCGATTTATTTTATTTTGGGCGAATATCCTGCCGCCGAATTTCAGTTCAGCCTGAAATACAAACTCTTCGATCTCGCAGGGGACTGGAATCCTCTGGCCCACACCTATTTTGCCTACACTCAGACATCTTTCTGGGACCTCATCTCCCGGAACCCGTCGTTTTACGATACCAGCTACAAACCGTCCGCATTCCTTTTTTATCCCGATATTTTTCGGAGGAACAGCTACCAGTTCGATCTGCAAGGCGGTATCGAGCATGAATCCAATGGCCAGGGCGGGTCCACGGAACGCAGTTTGAACACGGTTTACCTGCAACCGACAGTCCGCTTCGACCTGCCGGATCATTTCCAGCTTACCTTCCAGCCCCGCGCCTGGTACTACATCACTTTGAGCGACAATAATCCGGACCTGGCGGACTATCGCGGTTACGCCGATCTGCTCGGCGCCTTGAGCTGGACCGATCCCAGGAGTGGAGAAAAAGTTCAATTCGCAACCCGATTCCGCCTTGGCGACGAAGGCAGCCATGCCGGCCTGCTGTTCGATTTACGGTTCAACCTGCCGCATCGCTCTCATTTCAACCCGGCCATTCAATTGCAATATTTTACCGGCTACGGCCAGACCTTGCGTCAATACAACGAACCCAGCCACGCCTTCCGCGCCGGTTTTTGCCTCTGGTATTAAACCGGGAACTGTTTCCGGCCGGAACGGCGCGCTGCGCCACCCGGTCATATCAGCGCGGTACAGAATCACGAATCGGCCGGAATTTATTTCCGCTGGAATACCAACCCGTCGTCTTTTGCCGTAACCTTGATTCTGTCACCCGGCTTGAACTCGCCTTCGAGCAGTTTCATGGACAGCGGATTGAGGATTCGTTCCTGCACGGCGCGTTTGAGCGGGCGGGCGCCGAATTGCGGGTCATAACCTTCCTTCGCCAGCAGTTTCTTCGCGGCCACGTCCACGTCCAGCGTAAGTTGCTGCTGAGCCAGCCGTTTCTTCAGCCGTTCAAGCTGGATGTCCACGATGCGCGATAATTCCTCCTCGTCGAGGCTCTGGAAAATAATCACGTCATCCACACGGTTCAGGAATTCCGGACGGAAATGCCGTTTTAACTCGGCCATCACCAACTCTTCGAGTTCGGAGTTCGGAGTTCGGAGTTCGGAGTTCGGTTTTTTTCCATCTCCCATCTTCGATCTGCCATCTCCTTTCAGGACAAAGTCCTGAATCATGGGCGAACCGAGATTGCTGGTCATGATGACGATGGTGTTCTTGAAATCCACTGTCCTCCCCTGCCCGTCCGTCAACCGTCCGTCATCGAGCACCTGCAACAGCACGTTGAACACGTCGTGATGTGCCTTTTCAATCTCGTCGAACAACACCACGGAATATGGCCGCCGCCGCACAGCTTCGCTCAATTGCCCGCCTTCCTCGTAGCCGACGTAACCAGGCGGCGCGCCGATGAGCCGCGCCACAGTGTGTTTTTCCATGTATTCACTCATGTCAATGCGAATCATGGCGTTTTCGTCGTCGAACAAAAATTCCGCCAATGCGCGCGCGGTCTCGGTCTTGCCGACGCCCGTCGGGCCGAGAAAAATGAACGAACCGATGGGCCGGTTCGGATCCTGCAACCCGCTGCGCGCGCGGCGCACGGCGTCCGACACGGCCTTGATGGCCTCTTTCTGGCCAATGACGCGTTGCGCCAACCGTTCCTCCATCTTCACCAGCTTCTGCCGTTCGCCTTCGAGCATCCGGCTTACGGGAATGTGCGTCCATGCTGCTACCACTTTGGCGATGTCTTCGTCGGTGACTTCCTGCCGCAGCAAAGTAGCCCGGCCGTCCCGGCTGGCACTTGCAGGTGAGACGCCTGCGCTACGTTCCATCGCCACGAGCTTCTTTTCCAAATCGGGAATCTTGCCGTATTGAATTTCAGCGGACTTCGTCAAATCACCGCGCCGTTGCGCCTGTTCCAATTCGAGTTTCGCCTGCTCGAGTTGCGATTGGACGACGCTGACGGCGTTAACGGCGGCTTTCTCATTCTGCCATTGAGCGGTGAGCGCCTTGGATTTTTCCTTGAGGTCAGCCAGTTCTTTGTCGAGTCGCTTCAAACGTTCCTTGCTCGCCGGGTCTTTTTCCTTCGCAAGCGAAGTGCGTTCAATTTCCAACTGCAAAATCTGCCGATCCAACTGGTCCAGTTCCGTCGGCTTGGAATCCAATTCCATCTTGATGCGCGACGCTGCCTCGTCCACCAAGTCAATCGCCTTGTCTGGCAAAAACCGGTCGGTGATGTAGCGATGCGACAGCGTCGCCGCCGCCACGAGCGCCGAATCCTGAATGCGCACGCCGTGATGCACCTCGTAACGCTCTTTCAGCCCGCGTAAAATCGCGATGGTCGCTTCGACCGTTGGTTCCTCCACCTTGACCGGCTGGAAACGGCGTTCGAGCGCCGGGTCTTTTTCGATGTGCTTGCGGTATTCGTCGAGCGTCGTCGCGCCGACGCAGCGGAGTTCGCCGCGCGCGAGCTGCGGTTTCATGATGTTCGCTGCGTCGGTCGCGCCTTCCGCCGCGCCCGCGCCGACCAGCGTGTGCAATTCGTCTATGAATAAAATTATTTTGCCTTCGCTCGCGACGATTTCCTTCAAAAAGGCTTTGAGCCGGTCCTCGAATTCACCGCGATATTTCGCGCCGGCAATCATCGCGCTGAGATCCATCGCCACGAGCCGCTTGTTCTTGAGCGATTCCGGCACGTCGCCGCTGACGATGCGCCGGGCCAGGCCTTCGGCGATGGCCGTCTTGCCCACGCCCGGTTCACCGATGAGGACAGGATTGTTTTTCGTGCGGCGCGTCAGCACCTGCATGACACGGCGGATTTCCTCGTCGCGCCCGATGACCGGGTCAATCTTCCCCTGGCGCGCCAGCGCGGTGAGGTCGCGTCCGTATTTGTCGAGCGCCTGAAATTTGGCTTCGGGATTTTCATCCGTCACGCGCTGGTTGCCGCGCAATTCGGCGAGCGCCTTGAGCACTGCATCGCGCTTCAGGCCGTTTTTGGCGAAAATCTTTTTCAGCGACGCGCCGCCATTGTCCAGCAGGCCGAGCAGCAGATGTTCGGTGCTGACGTAATCATCCTTGAGCTTCGTCGCTTCGGATTGCGCGGCATCGAGGGCTTTTTGCAAATCGCGGCCGGCGTAAGGGTCGCCCGCGCCCTGGACCTTGTGACGGCGGGCGAGTTCGGCTTCCAAATCCGGTTTCAGTTTTGCGACCGGCACGCCGATGCGTTCGAGCAAATCGGGGATGAGGCTGTCGGTCTGGCCGATGAGGGCGAGCGCGAGATGTTCGCCGTCGAGTTCCTGATGCGACAGTTCGCGGGCGAGCCGTTGCGCCTCCTGCAAGGCTTCCTGTGATTTGAGCGTGAATTTTTCCGGTTGCATAAGCCGCGGCTGAATTTAACGCAAAGACGCCAAGACGCAAAGGCGCGAAATAAACGTGAATTTTTTGACACGGATTTCACGAATTAACACGAACCTAATTTGTGCGAATCAGTGTAATCCGTGTCTTGCGGCTTTGCGTTAATCCGTTTTTCGTTTAGTTTCCCCGCATGAAATATCGCGCTTTGGGCCGGACGGGCTGGAAGGTTTCGGAAATCAGCTTTGGGGCGTGGGCCATCGGCGGCGCCTGGGGCAACGTGAACGACCAGGAATCGCTCGCCGCGCTCCACGCCGCGCTCGACGGCGGCGTGAATTTCTTCGACACCGCAGATGTTTATGGTGACGGCCGCAGCGAACGGCTGATGGCGAAATTGCGCCAAGAGCGGAAGGAAAAGTTTTACATCGCCACCAAGGCCGGCCGCCGACTCAACCCGCACACCGCCGACGGTTACAATCGCCAGAACCTCACGGCGTTCATCGAGCGCAGCTTGAAGAACCTCGACACCGACGCGATTGATTTGCTGCAACTGCATTGTCCGCCCACGGAAGTTTATTACCGGCCGGAAGTCTTCGGCATGCTCGACGATTTGGTAAAGGCCGGCAAACTCCGGCATTACGGCGTGAGCGTGGAAAAGGTCGAGGAGGCGCTCAAGGCCATCGAGTTTCCCGGAGTGCAAACGGTGCAAATCATCTTCAACATCTTCCGTCAGCGCCCGGCAGAATTGTTTTTCGCGGAGGCGCAACGGCGCAAAGTCGGCATCCTGGCGCGCGTACCGCTGGCCTCGGGGCTGTTGTCGGGCAAAATCACGCACAACAGCCAGTTCGCCAAGGACGACCACCGGAATTTCAACCGCCACGGCGAGGCGTTTGACCGGGGCGAAACTTTTTCCGGCGTGGATTTTGAGACCGGCCTGCGCGCGGTGGAGCAGTTGAAAAAACTGGTTCCCGCAAAAGCGACGCTTGCGCAACTGGCGTTGCGGTGGATTCTGGATTTTCCCGCCGTCACCTGCGCGATTCCCGGCGCGAAACGTCCGGCGCAGGTCGCGGAAAATATCGCGGCTTCAGATTTGGGGCCGTTGTCCAGGGCCACGATGAAAAAGATTGGCGCCATTTACAACGCGGAGATCAAGCCGCTGGTGCACGCGTATTGGTGAAGTTTAATCCGTCTTAATCTTAATCTTAATCTCCTTCGAACGGCGATGACGATCAAGATTAAGAGTAAGATTATGATTAAGATGGTTTAAGATTTAGATGCTTCCAATCCGCCTTGCTCCCCTGCCTGCATTGGGTTAGCTTGGGTGCGCTATGGAAACTCCGTCCTACGATTCGCCGGGCGCGCCGCCACCGATGGCTTCGCCGCCGCCACCAGTCATCACGCCGCCGCCGCCGCTCAAACCGCGCAAGAGCCGGGGTTGGATGATTTTTGCGATCATTTTACTCGTGGTGCTGATGTTCAGCCTGCTCATCAATTTCACCCAGTTCATCTCGCACGCACTGAGTTTTAACCGCAATTTCACCACCGGCATCACGCGTGAAGTCGGCCCGCGGCTCGAAGAATGCCTTTTGAAAGACAACGACGCGGATGATAAAATTGCCGTTGTCCGCGTGGACGGCATCATCACCAGCAGCATCGTTGATCAAGCGGGCAACAATCTGGTGGACGTCATCAAGGCGCAATTGAACCGCGCGAAAAAAGACAAGCACGTCAAGGCGGTGATTTTGAAGGTGGATTCGCCCGGTGGCGAGGTGATGGCGTCGGATGAAATCAACAAAGCTATCAAAAACTTCCAGGATAAGTCCGGCAAGCCGGTGGTTTGTTCCATGGGCAGCCTGGCGGCTTCGGGCGGTTATTACATCTCCGCGCCGTGCCGCTGGATTGTGGCCAACCAACTGACCTTCACCGCCAGCATCGGCGTGATTATGGAAACGGTGAATTACCGCGGTCTGATGAACAAGGTCGGCGTGGAACCCGTGGTTTACAAGAGCGGCAAGTTCAAAGACATGCTCAGCGGCATGCGCAGCACGAATGAAATTCCGCCGGAAGAGCACGCGATGGTACAGGCATTGATTACCCAGACGTATCAGCAGTTCACCAACGTCGTGGCCGCCGGACGCGGGGCTGCCCACCGGTTGAACACCACCAACGGCTGCGCGTTAAGCAGTAATTGGCCCGATTATGCCGATGGCCGCGTGCTCTCGGGCGCCGACGCGCTGAAATACGGTTTCGTGGACCAGCTCGGCGATTTCGACGACGCGGTCAAAACCACGGAAAAAATCGCCAAAATTTCCAATGCGAATCTGATTGAATACCGCGAGCGTTATGACATCAGCGATTTTCTTTCGTTGCTCGGTCAAAGCAGCAAGGCACAAGACATCAAACTGGATCTCGGCGTCGACATTCCGAAATTGCGGCTGGGCGAACGTTATTTTCTTTGGCTGCCGCCCGCAGACTGAATGAAAGGCGTCACCGTCATCAAGCACCCGCTGGTGCAGCACAACCTCACCCGGTTGCGCGACCAGCGGACGCAGTCGCAGGAATTCCGCCGGCTGCTCGGCGAAATCGCCTCGCTCATGCTCTACGAAGCTACGCGCGATTTCGCCATCCGCGCCGTTTCGGTTGAAACGCCGCTCGCGAGCGCGCACGGCCTTCGGCTCGAACGCGAAGTGGCACTGGTGCCGGTATTGCGCGCCGGGCTCGGCATGTTGGATTCCATTTTGCAATTGATACCTCACGCCCGCGTCGGTTTCATCGGCCTCAAACGGGAAGAAACGACGTTGCGCGCGCAGTTTTATCACAAGAGTTTCCCGAAAAATCTCGGCCGCTTCGAAGTCATTTTGATTGATCCGATGCTGGCGACTGGCGGCAGCGCCGTTGCCGCGCTCGATTTGCTGGCCGAGCAAGGCGCGAAACATATCCGGCTGGTCAATCTGGTCGCCGCCCCCGAAGGCATCCGCCGCGTGCAAAAAAGCCATCCCCGCGTGCCGATCTTCACCGCCGCGATTGACCGGCGGCTCGACGAACGAGGCTACATTTTACCCGGTCTCGGCGATGCGGGTGACAGACTTTTTGGAACGTGATGCGTGAAACGTGAAACGTGAACACGATTCACGCATCACGTTTTACGTTTCACGAATTACAATTGCCAATGAACCGAACGGAAACCCTGCTCATCATCGCGGACAGCGAGCGTGACGCGAACATGCTCTACGCCACGGGCCTGTTCGTGCCTGACCCGTTCATTTATCTTAAAACCCGCGGACGTCCGCTCATCGTCATGAGCGACCTGGAAATTGACCGCGCCCGCGCGCAAGCCCCGCACTGCCGCGTCGCTTCGTTGAGCGCATACCAGCAAAAACTCCGCGCCCGCGGAATCAAACGACCGGGCCTGGCGCACGTCGTCCGCCAGATTCTGCGCGAAAAAGGCATCCGCCGCGTCACTGTGCCGGACGAATTTCCGCTCGGTCTGGCGACGGACCTGGAAAAACTCGGCGTCAAGGTCAGGGCGCGACCCGGAACATTTTTCCCGGAACGCGAAATCAAATCCGCCGCCGAGGTCAGAAAGATTTCCGCCGCGCTGGTGATGGCCGAGGTCGGCATGGCCGAAGGGATGGAGGTTTTGCGCCGGGCCAAAATCGGGCGTGACCGAAAGCTCATTTATCACAACCTGCCGCTGACCTCGGAAAAGCTGCGCGCGGTGATTGACTGCGCGATTCTGCAAGCGAGCGGACTGGCGGCCAACACCATCGTTGCCGGCGGACGGCAGGCGTGCGACCCGCATGAACGCGGCTACGGCCCGCTCCGCGCCAACGAACTCATCATCATTGATATTTTCCCGCGCTCGCAAAAAACCGGTTACTTTGGCGACATCACGCGCACGGTCGTGCGCGGGCACGCGAGCGAAGCCGCGCGAAAGCTTTATCACACGGTTTTCCAGGGACAAAAAATCGGATTCAAAAGAATCCGCGCGGGCACGCCAACCACCGATGTTCACAAAGCTGTGCAACACTTTTTTGAACAGCAAGGTTACCAGACCGGCCGTCGCAACGGTCGCATGGAAGGTTTTTTTCACGGCACCGGACACGGACTCGGTTTGGAAATCCATGAGGCTCCGCGCGTGGGAGTAACTTCCATGGGAACTTTGAAACCCGGCCACGTCGTGACCGTTGAGCCGGGGCTTTATTATCCGGAAATCGGCGGCGTGCGGCTCGAAGACGTCGCGCTCGTGACGACCAACGGTGCGCGCAACCTGACCCGGTTTGAGAAGGTGCTGGAAATTTGAACCCGGGAGGGACGGCGTGTCGCCGTCCCTGAATTCGGCCCGCCGACACGGCACTGAATTCCGGATTGCGATTGAAATCAAGCATGAATCGCAAAATTATATTTCTTTTGACTGGCCTGATAGCTCTCGCCACGGGGTGTGGGGACAGGAAAGACGGTGGAACCGACAGAATCCCACCGGGAATTTCGTGGGCTTCCATTTTGGCAAACGCGATTGATCTCAAATCGCTGGCGGAGCCTGCAAATTTTTCGGTCGCAACGAAAATGTCCTCAAGCTGTTTTTCGTCCAACAAAGTCTCGTTCACTTACCTGGCACCCCAAATAATCGGAGACATGGACTACGGTTCCTTTCCAGAAGTCACTGAAGGGAAAGACGGCGTCAGTGCAACTTTGGCTGAATTCAACGGGCCGGGAGTGGTAACTTGGATTTGGTCGGCAAATCCGGTCGGTACGTTCAAACTCTATGTGGATAACGAAGAACAACCAGTCCTGTCTATGCCATTTACCGAGTTTCTTCGCGGGCACTTCCTTCCGGTTCGATGGCCGTTCGCAGCAGAAACTGCGCGTGGCTATAACCTTCATTTCCCCATCGTCCACGTGAAATACTGCAAATTGGTCGTTACCGTGCCGAGCCGAGCCGATTTGTCTGAACTCTACTATCAAGTCGCTTGGCAATCTCTCGGGACCGGAATGATAATTCATTCGTTTGACGTAGCGGCCATCAAGCAACAATCTGGTTTGTTAGGAGAATTCGGACACAAACTATGCGCCGTTTCCAAATCCTGTGAACCAGCTGAGGCGGGTGTTGCCACGATCAAACGGATTGATTATTCAATTCGGCCTGGCCAAAGCCTGGAACTTTTTCATGCGGAAGGACCGAAAGCCATTACGGCAATCAGATTCATCGGGAAATCCAAATCCGATCTCAGCGGGCTTTGGCTCAAAGCCGCTTGGGACGGAGAAGTATGCGTGCAATCGCCGCTTCACGCACTTGCCGGAGTATCATCCGGCATGGAGAATACAGAATCTTTTCCGGCAACAGTGGACGGTTCCCGACTGATTTTGCGATGGTTTATGCCTTTCAGTATGGAAGGGCAGATGATTTGCACCAACACAACCGATCATGTATGCAAGTTCACCGTTGATATCTGGACACAGCCAATTGACGTTTTATATTATCCCCTCCGATTTCACTCCAATTTTCTAACTTTCAAAAGGCTTCAAACCGATGTGGTCAATATCCTCACGCTGGCTGACGTTTCGGGAGAGGGACGTTTTGCGGGCTGCACACTCGGCGTGGACAGCCAAAGTGACAAATGGTGGGGTGAAGGCGATAACATGGTGTGGCTTGACGATACCAACAGCCCGGCGGTGCACGGGACCGGAACAGAGGATTATTTCGGTTTCGCGTGGTGCTCAGAAGATATTTTCAACCACCCGTTTCGGGGGCAAACTATGGTTGCCAACATTCCTCATCATACGATTGCCAACATGCATCGTTATCATATTCTTGACACCCTGCCGTTTCAAAAATGGGGACGGTTCCAATTTGGGGCATTGGGAAATGGCAAGGGAGAAATGGACTGGTCAACGTCGGTCATGTGGTATTCGATAAATCGCCAAAAACTGCGCTCCACTGAAATCAGCAACGGCAAAGGATACAAATTGATCAAGCTTTTGTGCCAAAGTGCGGTGTCCCAATTGGGTCAGGCTGGCGCAAAAAAATCTTTCAACAAACCCAAAGACCCATAAATTACAGGGAAATTGAACTGGCACGCAGCAAGCTTGGTTGAATGGAAACAGTTACAAGCTGTCGATTGGATTGATTAAACATATGTTGTGGTTCGACCCATTGTATTTTTTGTTTGCCGTACCGGGTTTGCTCATCGGCATCTGGGCGCAAATCAAACTGCGCCACGCCTACGGCAAATACAGCCAGGTGCCGGTCGAATCCGGCATGACGGGCGCGGAAGCAGCGCGCGAAATCCTCGACCAGGCCGGTCTCAACGAGATGCCGGTGGAGGAGATCCCCGGCCGATTGAGCGACCATTACGACCCAACCAAGCGCGCGCTCTTTCTGTCATCAGACAACTTTCATGGCCGGACGGTTGCCGCCGTGGGTGTCGCCGCGCACGAAGCCGGTCACGCGCTCCAACATCAGGCGGCTTACGGGTTGTTCAATGTGCGCATGGCATTGGTGCCCATCACGCAGTTCGCGAGTTCTGCCTACATGGCCATTTTCTTTATCGGCATCATTTTCCACATGCTTAATATCATTCTTCCCATCATCATCGCGGTTTTTGCGGTGATAACGTTGTTCCAGCTTGTCACTTTGCCAGTGGAATACGACGCCAGCCGCCGCGCGAAGGAACAATTGTTCCGTCTGGGCCTCGTACATGAGGATGAACGCACGGGCGTGAGCAAGGTGCTGGATGCCGCGGCGCTCACTTATGTCGCCGCGCTCATCAGCAGCGCGATGACTTTGCTTTATTACATCCTCCTCGCGCGCGGCGGACGCAGGTAACTCGATGGTTAATTATCTTGCGGCTTTGCGTTGAGGTCTTAACTTTTGTCACCATTCATGGCGCCAAAGACCAAAAAACGCAGAGTGACCAGGCTTCAACGGCGCAGAAAACGTTCTGCGCCTCCGGCAATGGCCCCGGTCGCGTCCAAGCCGGCGCTGCCGAAAGCCGCCGAAGGCGACACCACGACATTCATCCGGCAGGAAAGTTCGCGTTATGACGGCGACACGGCCATCAAACTTTACCTGCGCGAAATCGGCCAGGTGAAACTGCTCACGCCGCAGGAGGAAATCGTACTGGCCGCCCGCATCAAGAGGGGCGACAAAAAGGCGCGCGAACAGATGATCAAGGCCAACCTCCGCCTCGTCGTCAAAATCGCCCGCGATTACGAGGGCATCGGCCTGCCGCTGCTGGATTTGATCAGCGAAGGCAACATCGGCTTGATGAAGGCCGTCGAACGGTTCGATCCGAAAAAGGGCGGCAAGCTTTCCACCTACGGTTCCTGGTGGATCAAGCAATCCATCAAACGCGCGCTGGCCAACCAGTCCAAGACCATCCGCCTGCCGGTGCATCTGGTGGACAAAATTTCCAAGATGCGCCGGGTGGCGATGAAATTGCAGGAGGAACTTGGACGCGAGGCAACGGACGAGGAACTGGCCGGCGAACTCGACATGACCCCCACGCGCGTGCGGCAGATGCGGCTGGCGGCCATCCGGCCCGCGTCACTCGATGCGCCGATCGGCGATGATGAGTCGAACAATTTCTCCGAGGTGGTCCAGGACGAAAATGCCACGACGCCCTACGAAAACCTCGAAGACAAGACCGTCTCTGCCATGTTGCAGGACATGGTCAAACATCTCGATGACCGCGAAGCGACGATTTTGCGATACCGTTTCGGCCTTGACGGCGGGACGGAAAAAACCCTGGAGGAAGTCGGCGTAAAATTCGGCGTCACGCGCGAGCGCGTCCGCCAAATCCAGAATCTCGCATTGCGGAAACTCCGCAAAATGATCGAAAAACTTGAAAGTTCCAAAACCAAAAACAACTGAAGCCATGCCCCGGGCCGCCACGTCCGTTGGCAGAATCTCGAATGACTAAATCCGAATGACTGAAGAATCCCCAATGACCAAACCCAAAATGAACCGGGGCGCGACCGAAGCTGTTTTGTCATTCGGGCTTCGTCATTTTTTAGTCATTAGCGCTTCGTCCTTCGTCATTTTCCGGTTCCACTCAACCCAAACGGCTCAAAGCTAAAATTGATATCATGTCTCCAGCCACTCCCGCCGACATTGAACGCGCCATCCGCAACGTCCCGGATTTCCCCCAGCCGGGCATTCAATTTAAAGATATCACACCCGTCCTTGCCGACGCGCGCCTGTTCGCCGGGGCGATTGATTTGCTGACGGAAAAATTCCAGCCCGGTTCGGTGGACGCGGTGGTGGGCATTGACGCGCGCGGCTTCATTTTTGCCGCCGCCGCCGCCACGAAGCTCCACGCCGGTTTCGTGCCCGTGCGCAAAAAAGGCAAGCTGCCCTTCAAAACCATCGAACAGGATTACGCGCTCGAATATGGCTCGGCGACCGTGGCCATGCATGTGGACGCGCTCAAGCCGGGGGCGCGCGTGGTGTTGATTGACGACCTGCTCGCGACCGGCGGCACTTCCGCCGCCGCCGCCGCCCTGGTGAAAAAACTCGGGGCGGAAATCCTGGAAATAGGTTTTCTCATCGAACTGAAATTTTTGAACGGCCGTAAAAAATTGAATGGCTATCCGGTGCGCTCCATCATCATTTATTGAGCCGCGCAACTATCTGCAGCACGCCTTGGTCGCCCCGTTTGAAAAGAAGCCACTCGTTCTCTTTGGCTTTCTCGAAGCGCGTGTTTGGGTAGCAGCTTTCGCCGCGAGTTGTGGCTTTCTTATGCCACTTCCGCCAACTTGACGTCCAACTCTGACCTATAATCGGCGATGCGTCCCTCACGCAGGTATTGAAAATACGTGCCGATGTTTTTCGGAGTGAGAAAGTTGAATTTGTAACGAATGGGACTTCCCGCTTCCTGCAGATGCTGATTTACCCGATCAAAGTGGGCGACGGCGTATTCACTTTTCTTCCGGTTTTCTTCTGACGGCTCGCGCAGTTCGACATCGTGCTTGATCTCCACGACGAGAATAAGGTTTCCGGCTTTACTGAAAAAGTCGGGGCTGAACTTGCCACGTTTGGGGTGTTCACCCTTTTTCCAGGCGTAATCAATCTGGTAGAAGCCGGTGGCAGTTGATTTGATCCAGGCTTCAAAATGGCTCAGGTTCACTGATTCAAGCAGCGCCTTGATGAATTTTCGTTCTGGTTCGGAATCAGCAATTGCGGCGTTCAGCGGCGTTTTAAAGTCGTGATGGTTCGGAATAGAAATGCATTTGTAGCCGCTGCCAGGTTCAGCCACCTCATCGAAAAACTCGACTTGTTCACCGTTGAGGCTGGCTCGGGTTTGATCGGTGACATAAATAACCTTGTCACGCCGGAGATCAGCCGCGCTCACGCTGTCAGCCTGCCGCTGTTGCGTGGACATTTCATAAAAGCGCTTTGGAACAGGAGTGTAACGGACATACTCGGAAGATTTCCGGCGGAGCGTGCCCAATGATTGCAGAAACTTCTGCTTCATCGTCTCGGTGACGACCTTCATGTGCAACCGCGCCAGCGACGCCTTCACCACTTTTTCCAGGCGCTCGACTGGGAATTTATCAGTGTAGATTGTGCGCATCTTTGGATCGGGATCGTCCGGGTCCTGCGCCTCTTCCAGCCGCCGGTACATCTCGGACGCCACCGCTTTTGGCGTGTAGGTCTTGTGTTGAATCGTCGTTTCCCAGCGTGTCCGCTCGCCGGTGCCGGCGCGCTCGAATTCGACAACAACGTCCTGCGCCGGCACATCCGCCATCAAATCCACAAACCCTTTCGCAAAGAGCGTGTACTCTCCCGTCATCAGTTTCTTCACCGATGCCGGCTGCAGATCATAGTTGATGTTGTGCAAATCAAAATGAAATGGGGAGTCTTCCAACACGTGCGACGAAAGCCGTTTCTCGAATTCCAAAACCTCGTTGACCAGATGCCGGATTCTCTCCGCCCACCGATCATGGTTGAAAACCGTCACTGCCGGTTGGGCGCCGTTCCAACCGTTCGGAATTCGCAGTCCGCGTCCGAGCACCTGCGCAATGAGAAGTTTGCTGTCAAACGCGCGTTCCTCGTGCGGCACGATCTGAAATACGCGCTTCACATCCCAGCCTTCGTTCAGCATCGAAACCGAAACGATCCACTCCACCTTGCTGCCGGCGCTGTCCACAAGTGCCAGTTTTCGAAGGTCGGGAGCATTGTTGTAAACGACCAGAACTCGCTCGTCCGCTGTGGTCGGCTTGAGACGGTCGGTCTCAATCAGGAATTCTTTGAGCTCATCCGCCACATCTTTGCACCGGCTGATGGTCGGGGTGACAATGATTGTCAACGGCAGCAGCCTGCGGGATTTTAGCTTCCGCTTGGTATCTTCATGGCGATTGCGAATCAGTTGCCATTTCTCGTCCGGGTCGGCGGTCTCCGGCATGTCGGCCACGTAATCCACCCGCTTGACGTAGCGTTCCTCCTGCGCGGCGAGCAGGGAATAGCGGCAAATCACGTCGGCAAAATAATCGTTTCCGACGTAACAAGTACCCGAGACGCCCAAAACATAGCGAAACCCATAACCTTTATCTGCCAGGAATTCCTTCCACTTCTTGACCTTGCCGGCGGGTTCGTTGGCCACGTGATGGACCTCATCGTTCAAAACCGCAACCCGCGCTCCCTTGCCCCAGAGACTCTCGCGGATGGACGAGCCGACGTGTTCCAGAATCGCGTGGTAATTTTCCACGCAAATGCTGCCTTCGGTGATGCTTTCGCTGGCGTTGATGATGCGTGGCGAAGAAATCTTTGCATCGGCGGGAAGCAGGTCGCGGAGGTCGGAGTTGCCTGCCAAACCCCGGAACTTCTCCAGCAGTCCCGTCTCAATGGTGCTGGACGGGCACAACACCAGAACGCGGTCCACCACGCCCTCCGCCAGCAGAATCGCGGCGATGCCGTAGAGCACGTAACTTTTGCCGGTGGCGGTGGCCAGATCGAGCGAAGCCGAAAGTTTGTCCGGCAATTGAAGATGCTCTTCCATCCCGGCCCAGGAACCGTATCGTTCCTCTATAACCGGATTCTGCGCGAAATTCTCCTGTGCCAGCTCTTTCAGGTTGGCATATTCGCCGCCCAGCAGAAACCGCAACGCCGTTCGGATGGCCTCTTTCTGGTATTCGCGGTCATCGCACAATTCATCAATAAACTCCTCGTAACGGCTCTCGTCCCACCGCTCCCGGTCAACATTCGGGCTGACTTTGAGGACCAGGTCCTCGTTGCGGAATCGTTGGCGATCGGCGTTCGCTGGCATGGCTACACATGCTTTCCCGTTTTGCGAACGGCTTTGGCGGGCTTCAACCCGAATTTCTCGCGCGCAATCACTTCGCTCGCTTCGTTGCCGTGAATGTCAATGAACACGGCCATGACTTGCCGGCCAAGGGATTCGACCGGAAACAACGCCTCACCGCCCGCTTCCTCCAATTGATGGGCATAGAACACCGCATCCAGATCGAAAACGTCGCCGTTGTAGTCAAAATCCAGCATCAGCATCGAGAAACTCTCCAGACCGCCGCGGGTCTCCTCGCCGCGCAGCCGCGCGTAGCTCTCGAACTGCTTCACCTTCAGGAAGGCTTCGTCGAACAACTGGCCCTTGCGCTTTTTCAAGCCGGCCGACCAGTCCACCTTCGGCGGACGGATGAAATCAAAGCCTACCGCGTCAACGGTCTCGTTCACCGCCGTTTCATCATTCGGCTGTTGCAGGGCCGTAAAATCCCGGTGGTGGAGTTCATTGATGATTGAATACGGTACGCCTTCTGGTCCTGCGTCCCGCGAAATTCCTGTTTCGTTGCGAACGGTGGATCGATGTAAGCGAGCCGGACGCCTGGTGTCCCGTCGGCATTGCACAGCTTGCCGTCCTTTTTCATTTCCAGCAGCGACTTCATCACTTGGAGGTTGTCGCCAAAGATCAGCATGTTGTGCCACTCGCCGCCGCCATTCCTGCCGAACGTGCGCACTGCTTGGAGCGGCAAGGCCAGCGTGTCGGCCAGAATGTCCTCCTCACGCTCCTTGCCGTGATACACCAGTTCATACTCGCGTTTCTCCGGCGGGAACAGGGTACGCGCCCATTCGGGTGGGAGGTCTTCCCCGGCTGCGAGCCGGCGGATGATTTCCTGTCGTTCTTCGGGTGTCATCGGCAGGCCGTCCTTCTTTTGATGCGGTAAGTCACGCTGTCTTCCTTGACGTGAAAGCCGATTTCTTTGTGCGGCGGCTCCGGCGGCGTCACCAGTTGATGGATGGCCTCAAAAATGGTCTGAATTTCTTCGTCGTGGCTGGAAATTCTGCGCTCTAATTCCGCGAGTTTCTGCGCCAATTCGCGGTTCGTAGCTGTTACTTCGCGCAGGCGCACAAAGGCGCGCATGATTTCGATATTCACCTGGACCGCGCGCGGGCTGTTCAGCACGCTGGAAAGCATGGCCACACCCTGTTCGGTGAACGCAAAGACATTGCGGGCATGCTTCAGGGTCGAACATATCACAATTTGTGATATGTTCCGAATCTCCTCGCGGGTCAGCGAAAACATGAAATCTTCCGGAAAACGGTCCAGATTGCGGCGTACGGCCTGATTCAACACGCGTGTTTCCGCCCCATACAAGGTCGCGAGGTCGCGGTCCAGCATCACCCGATGGCCGCGTACCAGGAAAATGAGTTGGTCAATTCGACCGATGGGTATCAATGCTGTCTGTTCGTGCATGTATTTATCCGTGTTGTGCCGGCGTTGGCGCGAGCGTTTCCAAGCCGAGTTCATCCAGCAACCCGGTGTCCGCAAAGCTGTAGTGCTCATCACCCGCAACAATCACATGGTCGAGCACCTTCACCCCGATTGGATGACAAGCGGCAATCAAATCGCGGGTCAGGAGCCGGTCTGATTCGCTTGGCTCGGCCCTGCCCGACGGATGATTATGGCCGGCGATCAAGGCCGAAGCATTCGTCCGCAAGGCATGCGCCACAATCGTGCGGATATGCGGGCGCACTGTGTCCACGGTACCCTCGGCAATGGATGATTCATTCAGCAGCCGTCCGTTCCGGTTTAGAAACGCGACGCGAAAGTGTTCCTCGGCCAGCCCGTGGAGCCGAACCTTGAAATAATCAGCCGCCTGCCGGGTGTTCTTGATCAATATCTCCTCGCGCTTCTGCGGCAGAACCGCGCGCCGGCCCAGTTCAAGCGCCGCCTGCAACTGCGCTATCTTGGCGGTGCCCAGCCCTTTAATTCCCTGCCAGGCGGCGAGTGGCGCGCATTTCATTGCCGACAGAGACCCAAACTGTTTCAACAGGTCGTGGCCCATTTCGACGGCGCTCTTGCCTCGAACGCCTACGCGCAGCAGAATGGCAATCAACTCGGCATCGGTTAAATCCTGCGGTCCCCGCGACAGCAAGCGTTCCCGCGGCCGTTCGTCTTCCGGCCAGCACCCAATGCCTTTGGATTCTCTTTTAATTCCAACTGGCATATCCATTGGCGTCCACAGAGTTGCCCTTGTCGCAACTGAAACTGATGAGCCACGGACGCGAGTTGTTCAAGTAAAGCTGCCGTAGCGAGTTTCCGATTTCTTGGTAAGTCGAAGCAGCCATTGGCGGGAGTGTGCGCCGGAAAATTATCAGCGTCAATCCGCGTTTACTGAGCCGCGCAATTCAGTTTTCAACTTCCTATTTCCCGCTACACTGGCGGCGATGCACTGGCTGCAAACGCTCGATACCAGCTTGTTTTATTTCGTCAACCGGACGTTGAGCAATTCGTTCTTCGACTGGCTGATGCCGATATTGAGCAACAACGTTTTTTTCTTTCCGCTCCTGTTTCTTCTCGGCGCGGGTCTGCTTTGGAAAGGCGGTATTCGGGTGCGGTTGTGCGTCGTGATGCTGGCGATCATTCTGCCGCTGGGCGACAACCTTGTCATCAACACCGTCAAACACGCGGTCGGCCGCCAGCGTCCTTTTGCCACGCTGCCAGAGGCGCGGTTGTTCGGCAGCGTCGGCAAAGGTTACATCGCTCCCGAAGCCAGCTACCACAGCCCGGAAATGTCGGCCAACCAGGGCAGCGGCACCAGCATGCCGTCCTCTCACGCCTCCAACTGGTTCGCCGCCACGATGATTTTCTTCATTTATTACCGGCGCAGCGCGTGGTTCATGCTGCCGCTGGCGCTGGCCGTTTCGTATTCGCGCGTCTATAACGGCGTCCACTACCCGAGCGACGTGCTGATCGGCGCAATCCTGGGCGCGGGTTATGCGGCGGCGCTGGCAGTCACGTTTGAAACCGCGTGGCAACGGCTTGGGAAAAAATGGTTTCCAATCTGGCACGCGCAACTGCCTTCACTGTTGAATCCGAAACTGAAAATCCAAGATCCGAACTCCGAGCTCAGAGCTCAGAGCTCCGGAATGGAATGGCTTCATCTCGGCTACCTCCTGATTTTTATCATGCTGGTTGGACGCTGGCTTTACGTCGCCAGCGGCACGATTGATCTGGAAAAGGATGAGGCTTATCAATGGCTGTGGTCGAAACACCTGGCGCTGTCGTATTTCAGCAAACCACCGGGCATCGCAGTCATTCAATTTGTCAGCACGTCGTTTTTTGGTGACACGCAATTTGGTGTCCGGTTTTTCGCGCCGTTGTTCGCGGCCATTTTGAGCTTGATGGTGTTGCGTTTCCTCGCACGGGAAGTCAACGCACGCGCCGGATTCTGGCTGCTGCTCATCGTCAGCGCCACACCGCTGCTCGGCATCGGAACGATTCTCATGACGATTGATCCGCCGCTGGTCTTGTGCTGGATGTGGGCGGTGGTCGCCGGCTGGCGTGCCGCGCAGGCGGACGGCAAAACGCGCGACTGGCTCGTCGTTGGTCTGGCGATGGGGCTGGGTTTTCTCTGCAAATACACCGCAGCCTGCCAAATTGCGTGTTGGGTGGTCCTCTTCGCGCTCTGGAAACCGGCGCGCGCGCATCTGCGGCGGCCTGGCCCGTGGCTGGCACTGCTGGTGTTCCTGTTCTGCACCATGCCGGTAGTCATTTGGAACGCGCGACATGGCTGGGTCACTTTCGATGAGATGGCGGGAAACGCGTCACTGCACAATCAGTGGCACCCGACGCTGCGTTATTTCTTGGATTTTTTGTTCACGCAGGCCTTGCTGTTGAATCCAATTTTCTTTGTCGGCATGCTCTGGGCGATGATTGCGTTTTGGCGGCAACCCCGACACAAGATGTCGGGGCTGTGGCTTTACTTTTTCTGCATGGCCGCGCCGCTTTTCCTCGGCTACTGGCTTTACTCGTTTCACTCGCGCATTCTGCCAAACTGGCCGGTGGCGGCTGTCCCGCCCCTGTTCTGTTTGATGGTCGTTTATTGGCAGGAACGCCAGAACGCCGGTTTGAAATGGGTCAAACCGATTCTGACGATCGGAATGGCGCTCGGCATTTTTGCCGTCGCGTTGATGTATCAAAGCAATCTCGCCGGCAAAATCACCGGCCAGTTGCTGCCCGGCGAGAAAGACCCGTTGCGGCGCGTGCGCGCGTGGAAACCGACCGCCGCGCTCGTTGAAGCAGCGCGCGAAAAACTGGAGGCCGAAGGCAAACCGGCGTTCATCATCGCCGATCATTACGGCATGACCGGGCTGTTCTCGTTTTATCTGCCCGACGCCAAAGCCGCCCTCAAATCCGAGCCGCTGGTTTATTGTGTGGATTCGGATGAACCGCAGAATCAATTTTATTTCTGGCCGCAATACGATTACCGCGCCCGGCGCAAAGGCCAAAACGCCATTTATGTCACCGAGCTTGACCCCTACCCGCTCGAACGCGGCTGGCTCTGGAAATGGGTGAAGCGCCAGCCGGTGAATTACGCGGAAATCCCGGCGCCATTCCCCAAGCCGGCGCAAATGCTGAAGGAATTTGAATCCGTCACCGACCTGGGCGAACACGAAATCACATTCGGTGACCGCGTCTTCCGCCGGGTGCATCTCTGGGCGTGCTACAACCTGCGTTGACATGACCGCGCCGGAAATCCTGCTTCGTGTTCGAGATTATGATCTGGCTGCGACGCTTGATTCCGGCCAGGTATTCCGCTGGCGGGAGCAAAACGGTACTTGGAGTGGTGTCGTCGACCGGCGCGGGGTGCGGCTGACCCAAACCCGTGACGGTATCCACGCCGAAACTGATGCTGCGCCCGCCGACTGGCGATGGTTGCGCGATTACCTGCAAACCGAAGTGGATTTGGACGCCGTGCTCAAAACTTTTCCTGACGACGCGCCAATGCGGAACGCCATCGCCGCATGCCGCGGACTGCGCGTGTTGCGCCAGGAACCATGGGAATGCCTGGCGTCATTCATTCTGTCCTCCACCAAACAAATCGTCCAAATCCGGCAAATCGTCGCGCTGCTTTGCGAACGGTTCGGCGAGCGGCTTGCGCCGCGGCCATCGTTTTCAAGCGATTGCTATTACTCATTTCCAACACCGGCAAAAATCGCGCACTCTACGGAAGCCGAACTCCGCGCGTGCAAGATGGGTTTTCGCGCGCCGCACCTGCTCGCCGCCGCACGGCAGATTGCCGACGGCAAATTGGATTTGGAACAGCCGCGCCGCCTGCCGCTGACCGAAGCGCGCGAAGCCTTGATGAAACTCCGCGGCGTCGGCGGCAAAATCGCCGATTGCGTGCTGCTGTTCGCGTACGGTTTTGATGCCGCGTTTCCCGTGGACGTCTGGGTGGAACGCGCGCTGCGCCAGCTTTATTTTCCGCGCCGCCGCGTCAGCGAAAAAAAGTTGTGCCACTTCGCCGCGACGCATTTCGGGCCACACGCAGGCTACGCCCAGCAATATCTTTTCCATTACATGCGGAAGATATTGAAGTAGCATTCATCCCGAAGTAAAAAAATCGACTCCAATTATGAAAAATCCAGCGGAAGAAATTGTTACCGCGTGGCTCCAAGAATGCAAAGGATTCTTTACGATGAACAATATCAAAGTTCCAAAGGAAGGAGGTGGGATGGGTGCCGAAATTGATATTTTAGCAACCGGGAAACGCAAAAAGGTCTGGGTGGAAGTTTCTGTCTCAACTCATCCACGTTGCATTTACAAAAAGGATATCCGCTTTCAGTCCTTTTTAGGTGAATGTCTTAAAGACTTTAAGAGACCAGATAAAAAACAAATGGTAACAAAATACTTCGGAAGAAGATTTGAAAAATGGTTCGTATTTGGAAAACTACCATTGCCAAAAACAGAAAGTGATCGATTTCCATCAGAACTAAAACGACGGGGAGTTGAGCCAATTTCGTTTGCAGATATATTGAGGGATTTAAGCGAGCTGAAGTATTACCGACTTGATGCCGCGCGAGGCTACATAAATTTATTCAAAACGTTCAGAGAAGCGTTTCCAGAATGAACATTGAAACCATCCTGACCCCGGCGGAATTGCCAGCGCTCGCCAAGCGTGATTTGCGGGAAACCATCTGCGTCGTGTTCGATATTTTGCGAGCCACGAGCACGTTTGTGACGGCGCTACACAACGGCGCAAAGGCCATCGTGCCCGTCTCCGAAATCGCCGAGGCGCTGGCCTTCCGCCAAAAACAGCCGGACGTTCTGCTCGGCGGAGAACGCGACGGCGTGCGAATCCGCGCCGCGCAAACGGGCGGAATTGATTTTGACCTCGGCAACTCACCGCGCGAATTCACGCCGGACAAAGTCCGCGGCAAAACCATTGTAAGTACGACCACCAACGGCACTCGCGCGTTACGCGCCTGCACGGGTGCGAAAACAGTCCTCGCCGCCTCGTTCTTGAATCTTACCGCCACGGTGAACTTCATAAAAAAACTGCGGCCTGCAAATGTGCTGGTTGTTTGCGCCGGCACGCGCGAGAACACGGCACTCGAAGACGTGCTGGCCGCAGGAGCAATGTGTGAGATGCTGATCCGGTGGGGCGAGCCTCCCGGCGAGCCGAACAGTAAATTGAAGCAATCCGGCTCGCGAGGACGCTCGCCCCACCAAAAAGAAGTCTGCGAATTTTCCGATTCGGCTGAAATTGCGCGGCGTATTTATGCGCAGGCCAAACCTGATTTGCTGGCGACGGTTCGCACTTCGGAAAACGCGCGGCGGTTGCTGGCCATTCCCGAACTGCGCGATGACGTCCCATTCTGCCTGCAAAGTGATGTTTGCCCGCTCGTTGCTCAAATGGACGCCGACGGCAAAATTCATTTAATATGATCCGCCCTTGCACAGATTCCGATGTCCCGGAGATTTACACCATCGTCAACGATGCCGCCCAGGCTTACAAGGGCGTGATACCGTCCGACCGCTGGCACGAGCCGTATATGCCATTGCAAGAGTTGAAGGAGGAAATCGCGGAGGGCGTCAAATTCTGGGGTTACGAGGATGGCAGCCAGCTCATCGGCGTCATGGGCATGCAGCCGGTCAAGGAGGTCACGTTGATCCGGCACGCTTACGTCAAGACCGGGATGCGCAACCGAGGCATCGGCGGAAAACTGCTGGCGCATTTGTTGGGACAGGCGGATGGGGAAATTCTCGTCGGGACCTGGAAGGCCGCCGATTGGGCCGTCAAGTTTTACCAGAAGCACGGCTTCCGACTGGTCAGCGAGAAAGAGAAGAACCGGTTGCTCAAAACCTACTGGAACATTCCCGAGCGGCAGATTGAAACGTCGTTGGTGCTGGTTATAAAGGAGTTCCGTCCTGAACGGACAAAGTCAAACGACAAATTCCAATTCCTGCCGGTGCAGAATCAGGCCCCGCTCAAAGGCCTGGCCGAGAAAGCGACGGATGGCTTCCCGGCCCCGTTCGCCGTAATCGAGCGTCCAGTGGTTTACATACATCCCGACAAATTTGTCGGCGAGGTCATGACCCATGTCGCGCGCGAATTGCAGCGCGTGCCTCACGGCCTCGGCGCGATGGTCGAGACTGAACTGAATGCTCGCGGTCAAAATATCGGAAATTTTTCTGCGAATATCCGGTGGAAATTTCTTGTGAATGACGTTTCCGCCCAGCGGTAGCGGCAGGCCATCGTTTTGTTTGCCCCACCAGACGCCCAAATCTTCGCAAACGACGAGTCCCTCATTTTGATACGTCAGCTGGCCTTCGTGGATGATGAGGCCTACATCCGCCCGGCCGGAGCGGACCGCCTTGAAAATCTGGTCGAACGGTACAACGACATAGTCGAAGTTCGGAGTCCGATGTCCGGAGTCCGGGTTTTCAGCGGCGAGCCAGAGTTGCATCGCGAGGAATGAGCTCGTCAACGTCCCGGGCACGGCGATTTTTTTCCTCGAAATTTCTTCGCGGGAATATTTTTGTCCGGCGACGAGTATTGGACCATAGCCGTCGCCCATGCTCGCGCCGCTGGGCAACAGCGCGTACTTGTCACCGACGTAGGCGTAGGCGTGGAGGCTGACGGCGGTGATATCGAGTTCGCCGCGCGTGGCACGTTCGTTGAGCGTCTGGATATCCTGCAAAATGTGCTCGAAGCGGAAGCCGTGCGTGGGAATCAAATCCTTCGCCAGCGCATAAAACATGAAAGCGTCATCGGGATCGGGCGAGTGGCCAAGCGTCAACGTTGTTTGCTGCACGGCTGAAAATTAGCCAAAGCGGCACACGAACGCCAAAGATTTTTGTTTGGTGACAAATAATTCTCACCAAAACGCCGCAAAGCTCCCGCTTGCATCCATCAAAAATGACGGCTGGAGTTTGGGAAAAACCGCTGGTGGAATAAAATTGCTGACGTGAAACGCCGTGAATTGAAACAACCCGCGGGTGAAGCAGGTATGTCTTCACGGCAAGGTCCGCTGTGAACTGCGGCTTACCTCTTTACGCCGAAATGGAACCCTGTCTGGTCCTGATAGCCGAGGGGTATTTTGTTATCAAGCATCTCGCGCACTTTGGCGGCAAGACCGAAGATCAACAAATTCAACGTCAGAACCGGCAACAATATTTTGCTCATCATGCTGCTTTTTAAGCATATACGGTGCCGATTTAATCCGTGAGTTGGGAAGGCGGTTTGCGGACAAACTTTGTCCTGTTTTCATCCACATCCGGTAAATTTTAGACACGTTCCTTCGGAATCGCTCCCAAAACGCGATTTTACCACCTCGTTGCTCGTTGAAAAACCGCATCACTAACACATGTATTGCTTCAATGGAATGCAGGCAAATCCCTCTCAGAAGATCATTGACTTCCCGGTTTTGTGGCCCTAGTTTCGCAGAACAGAGGCTATTCAAACATATGAAGAAGGATTCAAATGTCGAGACGGGCCGCGTAGATTGTTGCGGTAAAAAAAACCATGTTGCAAGGCCGATGATCAAATGGGGATTGGCGCTCTGGCTTTTGGCGTTGGCCAGCGGCTGTCAGACCCAAACCCCTCAATCCGGCGGAGTCAAGGATCAGACAACCGCGCCCCCTGAAATCATTGCGTTGCGAGAGGGCGACATCTTGAAAATTTCATTTCCCGGCTCCCCCAGCTTGGATACAACCCAACAAATCCGAAGGGACGGCAAAATAACGTTGCCTCTGGTCGGTGAAATCCAAGCGGCCGGAATGAGCACCGAAGTATTGCAGCAGAATCTGGTCAAATTATACGCGCCGCAACTGTCATCCAAGGAGGTCACCGTCACACTGACGTCCTCCACTTTCCCGGTTTTCGTGACCGGTTCGGTTATTCGTCCGGGAAAGATAGTTTCCGACCATCCCATAACCGCGCTTGATGCCATCATGGAGGCTGGGGGGTTTGACTACACAAAGGCCAATTTAAAGGCCGTCAGAGTGATTCGTCACGAAGGCGACCGGGTTGAAAACTACACGTTGAACCTGAAGCTGGTTCTGGACGGGAAGGAGAACAAACAGTTTTATCTCCAGCCTTCTGACATCGTGTTTGTGCCGGAACGATTCTCGGTGTTCTAAAACCAAACAAAAAACTCTCGAAGCGATTGCTTCGAGAGTTTTCGTTTGAAGACCCGTTTGAATCAATTTTCGGCGGCTTCCTGCGCAATTTCTAGTACGAGTATGAAATTTGGAATCCAACCTGACTGCTTGAGTAACCGAAGCCGGGTTGGGTGGACGAATTACTGCTGGCTTGATAAAAGGTCGCTATTGTCCCCCGCTGGGCGAAGGGATAGCTCAACTGGACGCTGACTGAATAGAGGTCGTCCTCGCGGTTCACGGAAGAGGAGCTGGCCGAAGCCACATATTTGATCGTGTGGTAACCACCTTGCAAATCCAGGTATAGTTTTCCGAGCAAACGTTGATTCAGTTCGCCGGTAAAGTCCGTGTTTTCGGTGGCACCTCCGAAATAAGACGGGGACACCGTGCGATCCGCACTGATGGAAATTTTTGTCACTTCAAACGGCTGATATTGAATCGCAGCTCCGAAGACAAAATTCAACAAATCGCCGTTGGTGCCGCTCAGAAACTGGCGGTCTTCCCCGCCGGCGTTAATCTGAAAACTGATCTTGTCCGTTGCCCGCCAATTAATCCGGCTTTGAAGTTGTTCGTAAGTCATGTCTGGGCCGGTCTGCACATTGACATAGCCGAAACCCGCACCGACGCCGGCATTCAATCGTGGCCAAAACTCATAGTTCAACCAGTCGAGAGTGGACCATTCACGGGAACTGTTAAACTGGTCGGCGGAGATAATATATTGGCCGAGACCCAAATCCACGGACATTGTGCTGTTGATCTGACAGGAAGCGTTGATTGCGGTTGTGTAGGTCGTCTGACTGGTTTGAGTGGCCGTTTCGACAAGTGGATCCGAGGTTAATGTGAAACCTTGCGACAACCCAAAGTTCCAATCTTCATAACTTGTTCCGCCCGTCAGGGTGACGACGTGATCCAAGGTGTCTTTGAATTGGCTGCTCGAATAAGATGTCCAGGTAGGCGTATAATCCAACGTCCAATGTCTGCCTATATCCAAAAGAAAGCCGGGGGAGATCTGGTTGATGACCGTGTTCGCCGCCTGATTTGTGCTTGATAGAATTCCAGTCCCGTAAAGAAAACGGTAATATGGATGAGGGCGCAGAGTGAATATCCCATATTGAAACGGTTGTGTCTCCTGCGCGCCGCTGGCAACGTTTTCTTCCGCGCTGAACACAGTCATCTCATTATTGGCCTGGCTTTCCTGGACGGCAGGTGGAGTCACGGGATATGAAGGGGCCGGCATAATGACCTGCTGCGCCCTGGCCGCGAAAGACAATGCCAGCAGGACGGCCAACGTTACTTTCAGGGCCGTTGATTTCCTGATGCCGTGAACGGCAAGAATACGATTTGGGGATTTGATGTTCATAAGATTATTTTCGAATCTGACCGGCAGAACCAACGTGGTTGGCCCAATGCCCGGCCGGCGTTTCCTCACGCCAGTTGCGCAATGAATCCTCAAGCGCCTCTTTCAAAGGTCGCATTTTGACCCCGGTAGTGAGTAACTTGGAAACGTCCAAAATTGCGTGTGAACGGGGTGATTTAGCGCCAAGACGGCCGGACGATAAAATTGAATCATGTCCCAAAGGCTTGATAGTCGGACCGGATGATTCGGCGTCGAGACTGTAGAACTCTTCGTCATCCTTCCAATACTCAAAGCGGCGGGCCGGTTTGAGGATTTGTTGAATCATCTCGATGACCTGTCGGGTGGCCATGGCGCCAGGGTTCGTCATATTATAAATGCCGAAAGGGGCACGATATTCCCAAAGGTCGAGACTGGCACGCACAAAATCGTCCAGGTGCGAAAGCGAGGCGATGGCGTCATACACTTTCGGATAATGCTGAAGCTTCCACAGGAAATTTCTCGGTTCACTATGCTCGCCGAACGGTGTTCCGGGCCGCCAGATGTAGCTTTGTCCGATGCCGCGAATGGCCTCCTCCGCCAGCGCCTTGGTGCCGCTGTAAAAATTGCACGGCGCATGACGGAAGGAAAAGTTGGGTTCATCCCATTCGGTGAAGCCGAAGAGACTTTCCGGAGACTGCTCGAACAGCCGCCGCACTTCAGGCTGGTTAAGGTCGCGGACCACCCGCATTTTCCCGCCGTCAATGATTTTTGCGCCCGTATAAATTCCGCCCGAAGAAATGTGCCCCCACGGCGTGTTGGTCAGCAGGCAAACGCGGGCAATGGTTTGGGGAAGCAGCGTGTTGGCGAACAACGTTTCCTCACGAGTCGCTTCACAGGCATCCACGTTGGGTTTGCCGGTATAACCAGCAGCGTTGATGGTAAACTCCGGCCTGATTTTCCGAACATAATCAAACAGCAGATCGAAGTTTGTGTAATCCAGCGCCGTCCGGGTCAACGGAATGAAGCTGGAGCGCCGCCGGTGCAACTCGCGCGCAAATGCGTGGCCGACGTAACCGCTGGCTCCCAGTAGCAAGATCATGGCAAAGTTACGTGTTATACAACTGTTGGAGGTCTGTCGGAACTGGACACTGGATTTCTGTCCAAAAGCAAAACGAGAATTTGTCTATCCGACGTTCAGGCTTTCCACACCTGGCCGGGTTTTGTTTTTACACCCGCCATTTGATTTCGTGTGTCCACTATGCAATCGGCCCAACCCGCCAGTTCCTGGTAGTTGACAGATTGATGATTGGTAGCAATGACCACGACATCGAATTTTCCGATGGTTTTGCGATCCCAATTTACCGACCGCGTCCCTGCCCAGTGCGGATGTTCACGGGTCACGCGAATCGCCGGCACAAAAGGATCGTAATAGGCCACCTCCGCCCCGCGCCGTTTGAAAAGGTCCATCAGCTCGTAAGTCGGTGACTCGCGATCGTCATCCACGTTCGGTTTGTAGGCCAGACCGAGCAGCAATACGCGGCTGCCGTTCACTGATTTTTTTCGCGCGTTGAGTACTTCGGCCGTCCGATTGACGACGTGCAGGGGCATGGCGGTGTTGATTTCGCCGGCCAGCTCAATAAAGCGCGTGTGCTGCCCGAATTCGCGGGCCTTCCAAGTCAGATAAAACGGGTCAATCGGAATGCAATGGCCGCCCAGGCCCGGCCCCGGATAGAACGCCATATAGCCAAACGGCTTTGTTTTCGCGGCCTGAATGACTTCCCAGACATCAATCCCCATCGCCCCATAAACGAGTTTCAGTTCGTTGACCAACGCGATATTCACGCTGCGGAAAATATTTTCCAGCAGCTTCGTCGCTTCGGCTGCGCGACAAGACGAAACCGGCACGAGGGTTTTGATGGCTTTGCCATAAACCGATTTTGTCCGTTCAAGACAGGCTGGGGTGTATCCGCCAATCACCTTGGGAATCATTGCCACTTTGCTTTGCGAATTTCCCGGGTCCTCCCTCTCCGGCGAAAATGCCAGATGAAAATCCACGCCCGCCTTCAGTCCGGAACCGGCCTCCAGCACCTCGCGCAATTCTCCATCCGTGGTGCCGGGATAGGTCGTCGATTCCAGGACGACCAAGGTCCCTTTCGACAGATGCGGTGCAATGGATTTGCCGGTTTCAATAATGAATGAAATGTCCGGCTCCCGGTTCTTGTTCAACGGCGTCGGCACGCAAATAATCACCGCCTCCATTTTTTTGACATGCTTGAAATCGGTGGAAGCGGAAAATTTTCCCGCCTTCACCGCCTGCGCGATGTCCACGGACGTGATGTGCTTGATATAACTCCGTCCGGAATTGAGCGATTCCACTTTTGCCCTGTCAACGTCCAGCCCCAAAACCGTTACTCCGGAACGGGCAAACTGGAGCGACAGCGGAAGCCCAACGTAACCCAAACCAACAATTCCTATTTTCATTAATTTATCTCCTCTCCTGGTTTCTAATATCCGGGTTCTATGATTTTCCTTGGTGTATCGGCGGTCAAAACGTGCGTCGTGGTGGCGGCGGGAAATGGCCTTACTGACTGCGTCCAGCAAATGAATCAAACCGTTGTGGTCGGCGTCGCCAGCCGGAGAAATACAATCATCCTGCGGGCAAGTTGTGGCATCCGTTCCAACGAAACCAGGGTGCACAACGTTTTAAGCGAGTAAATCCCGGTCACCAGCGTCGCGGCCACACCCAGGGTGATCGCCACCGGAGCGGACAGGGTGTACTGGGCGACAAAGACCGCGGTAATCAATGGAATAAACAGGAAGGCCAGCCGCCGGCTTGCCGGGGACCACCGAAAGCCGCTTAATCGGCGGGCGATGAGATAATTGACACTCAAACTGACGATATAGGTCGCAAAAAAAGCGATACCCGCGCCGGTCAACCGAAATTCCAGAACGCCCATCCATACGAACCCCACATAAGCCACATTGCAAAGGACTTCGGTCCAAAAGAAAATGCTGCGCTCGCCCTTCGCAAGAAAGATAAAGCCGATAGGCCAACTGACCACCCGCAGCACCATGCCCAGACATATCCAGCGCAAAAGATCCACGGCTGGTCCAAACTTGGCTGAGAAAAACAAACTGATGACAATGGGCGTAAACGTGAGGGTGGCGATGATCCCCGGGGCCGCCATCAGCATTCCCACTTCGGCCTGCTCGTTGACCAGGCGGTTGCATTCGGCGTTGTTGCCGGCGACAGCGGTCAAACGCGGAAAAAAGTCCGCTCCCATCGCCTGCAGAATGACCCCGATATAGAGAGTGCCCAGCATCCAAGCGGATTGATAAAGGCCGACCGCCGCCATATTCATCTCGTGCCGCAGGAAGATGCGGATAAGATAGGCCCCGCCGAAGGTCATTAAACCAGTTGACATGAAGACGACCCCCAATTTCAACAGGGCGGAAACTTCGCCAAGGGTCTCTTGCAGGCTGATTCTGACCCGTTCCACCTTTACTTTTCGCGCATACCACCAGGAAGTGATGATGCTCATGGCGGCTACACAGACCAACGATGGCGCGACACCTTTTTCCGCCATGCCCTGGCGATAATAGTAGTAAACAATAGGGATGCTGAAGAGGGTTCCATAGAGGGCTCCCAGCACGCTCATCTTGGCAAGGTCGGCAATCCGGCGCATTCCTTGCACCAACGCGGCTTGACCGGCGGAAACATCGCCGAAAAACACTGCCAACGACAATAACGCGACGCCACGGGCGTGATGCTCGTCTCCAAACGTCAACCGCGACACCTGTCTGCAGAAAATCAACAACAACAAGGCTCCCAACGCGCCGGAGTAGAGGGCAACGCGCCGCAGGGTAATTACCGTGCGGGCTAGACGTTGCGCATCCCCACTGCCGGTGGCTTCAGCAATCTGACGCACACCACTGGTGTTGACTCCCAATCCGGCAACGCTGCGGACCAAGTCGGAGATGGTCATGTAGAAGCCCATCAGGCCATAGCCGGCCGTCCCTAACAACAAGACCATCACTTTTGTCCGGACCATTCCGATGGCGAGATTCAACACCGAGGAACCCCCGATCAACGTCGAGGATTTCAGTATCTGCCCGTAGGTATGTTTGCCGGGGTTACTCAATTTTGCGGATGACTTTGGCCGGGACACCGGCCGCAACACAATTTGCAGGGATGGCGGTAGTGACCACGCTCATGGCGGCAATGACCGAGTTATCGCCGATGCTCGCTCCCTTCAGAACCATCACTCGACTTCCGATCCAGACGTTGTTGCCGATGTTGACGGGTTTGACCGTTCCCACGCTGCGGTCCCGCGTGGCCGGATTGATCTCGTGAAAGTCCGCGTCCATGATCGCAACAAAATCACCGATTCGACAAAGGTTCCCGATTCGGATGCTCTGCACCGCACAAAGGCTCGTGTTGTTGTTCAGCCAGTTATCGCGGCCAATGATGATTTCAGCTTCAGGCGTTCGAGCTTGGAGCAGGATTTCGCCACGGCCCAAACGACCGGCCAGACGAAAGCCGAAATTCGTGTTGTCGCCGATGTGAATGGTTCCCTGCCCGCCTCCCATCACTGGCACATGGAAAATCACATTTTTGCCCAAAGCGATCTTCCTGTGTCTTGGCGTTTCAGTGAACAGGAACCACCGCCGATACCATGCGGAACGGCATCGCGCCGAATATCGCTGGCAGCGGTTGAAGACTCCAAGTAGAAGGTTCACGACTGAAAAGTTCGGATGGAGTCACCCAACTCGCCCACCACCAAATCAAGCTGCATTTTCGAAAGATGTGGTCCCATCGGCAGGCTCAGAACGGTATCGGCCAAGCCCTCCGCAACCGGGAAAGCACCTCGCTTCCATTTTCCATCGGCATAAGCGCCGGACAGATGTGGAGGCACAGGATAATGAATCAGTGTCCCAATGCCCGCTTCAGTCAACTTTTGTTGCAGGCTATCGCGTTTGGAATGTCGAACGACAAACAGGTGCCAGACGGGTTCCGCCCAAGCCGGCACGAATGGCAAAGTCAGACCGAACAGGCCGGACATCCCGCCCTGATAAAGCGAGGCTGCGTCGCGTCGGCGCGCATTCCATTCGTCCAGTTTACTCAATTTCACGCGCAAAAACGCGGCCTGCAATTCGTCCAGCCGCGAGTTGTAGCCCTTCACTTCGTTGTAATATTTCTTCTGCGAACCGTAGTTGCGCAAAACTCGGATTTTACCGGCCAGTTCCTTGTCGTTGGTCGTCACCGCCCCCGCCTCGCCATACGCGCCGAGATTTTTCCCGGGATAAAAGCTGTTGCCCGCCGCGTCGCCGAGCGAACCGGTTCGGCGGCCTTTGTAACGCGCGCCTTGCGCCTGTGCGTTGTCCTCGATGACCTTCAGTTTGTATTTCCGTGCGATGGTCATGATGGGATCCATGTCCGCCGGCTGGCCGTAAAGGTGAACCGGCATGATGGCCTTGGTTCTGGGTGTGATGGCCGCTTCAATCCGGCTTGGATCAAGGTTGAAAGTTTTCGCCTCCGGCTCGACCGGCACCGGTGTGGCGTCCGCATACGAAACCGCCAGCCAGGTGGCGATGTAGGTGTTGGACGGGACGATGACCTCGTCGTTTTTCCCGATGCCATAGGCGCGCAAAGTGAGATGCAAAGCTTCAAGGCCATTGCCGACGCCGACGCAATGCCCCACGCCGCAATAGTCGGCAAACTCCCGCTCGAAGGCTTCCACCTCACGCCCCAAAACATACCAGGCAGAACGCATGAAGCGGGAATAGGCTTCATCCAATTCCGCCTTCAGTTCCTCGTAAGGCTTTGCGAAATCGAGAAACGGGACTTTCACGCCTTAATGCCTCCCACAGCAAGGAGGTATTCACGGTAATCGCGGTAATAATCCTTTTCGTCGTAAGGCTCCGAGGCGAGCGCCAGGCAGACGGAGCCGGAGGAAAAATTATCCATCTCCCGCCAAATCATCGGCGGCAGGTGCAATCCGTAATACGAACGATTCAGGTGAAATCGTTCCTTCTCCTTGCCGTCATATACCACCACGTCAAAACTGCCGGACATGGCAATGAGAAATTGATGGCATCTTTTGAGCGCATGACCGGCGCGGTCGGCGCCACCGGGCACGTCGTACAGGTAAAACACCCGCTTGATGGCAAATGGAATATGGCGGTCGCCTTCGATGAAGGTCAGGTTTCCGCGTGGATCGGTCATTTTCGGCAGGTTGACCATCTGGCATTGTTTCAAATCCATAAATAATCCGGGTTTGTTAACATGTGACACCGACTGCGGTCCTGGGTTCGTGGCTGTGTTTCTCCCATTCCTTGATTTGTGTTTCGGCAAACTCCGCCAAAGGCAGCAAACGTTTGCGGCATCCGGGCCAATCCCCGGTTTTCAAGACAAAGTGGATCATGTCTGCCGGCTGGCCACCAATGATCTGGCTCGCAAATTTTGTCTCCGTCTGACGAAACCCGCATTTTTTGACGAGGGAATGCACCGTGCGGTTGGTTGAGACACACCTCGCCAGCAATTCACACAATTCCAGTTTTTCGAAAGCCAGGTCAAAGATCAGCATTACACTGGGCAAGGCTGCCTGGACTTCCGGACGCACGATAAAGCGTCCCCACTCGGCGCTCTTGCCGGATATTTCGTACAGGCCATTCGTGCCCAGCGGGATTCCGCCGGGCGTTTCGACCATGAAATAGTAATCGTCTTCACGTTGAAAATAAGTCTCCAGCCATTTCTGCTGGCCGGCGGCATCGGGAGCGGAATCGCCAACCCGGCCTTTGACATAATCCTGATGGCGCAGCCAGACGATGAACGCCGCATCGGTTATCTGAACCGGGCGCAGACGCACGCCAAAGCCTTCCGCATGTAGCGAGTGCCGCATAGTCAGACCCTCACAAATAGTCATTTGCCTGGAAGCCTGCAACTCTTTGCCTGTGGACCAAGCCTGAATTCGGCAAAAATTGACATAGGGCATGTTAAATACCGTCAGATCGGAAGCGCGCTCAATAGCCGGTTAATTTTTGGCTTCTTCCCAGGGCTGCCGTTTTCCCAGTTGCGCTTTTTCCCACTCCAGCACTTGGGCGCCGGCCAGACGGGCCAAAGGCAATTGACCAACACGGTTCCTGAACCAGTCTTCCGCCGTTATGAGAAATTCAATCATATCCATGGGCTTGCCGGCAATCATCTGGGCAGCAGGAATGGTTCCGACCTGTTTGAAACCGGACTTTCGGAGAAGGGAATGGACCGTCACGTTGGTTATCACCACCTTGGCCCGCAATTCGCGCAATCCCAGCCTTTCGAAGGCCAGGTCCGTTGACAATATGCCGGTGGGCACCCCCGCCAGCACTTCCGGACGCATTATGTGCCGTCCTTTCTCCCCGGTGATTCCCTTCACGTTGTAAATGCCGTGTGTGCCCAAGGGTATTCCCTCCGCCGACTCGGCAATGAAGTAATAATCATCTTTCTTTTCAAAATAGGTTCTAAGCCAGGATTCTTGACCCGCCACATCCACAGCCGAATCACCGACATTTCCCCTCACGTAATCCAGATTCCGGAGCCACACAATAAAGGCGGCGTCGCCCATGCGTACCGGACGCAGGCGTATGCCAAAATCCTCCACTTGCAATGAATGTCGCACGATCAGTCAGTTGCCAATAATCGCCCGCCTGAGTCCGGGCCATCTTCCCTCCGGAGCCGTAAACATCGGCAACGGTTTCCCACCCGGATTCAGAGCCATATTACGACTTCTTGCCGGTAAAAGAACACAATTCTTTGGACGCCCACAATCCGCGAGGCAATCTCCTTGACCTTTTCGACCAAAATGATGCCCAATCCCAGATCGGCGTGGCTGCCTCGCAGTCCGTAGTCCGGATGCACCGCCAGATGCATGATGGCAATTTCAACGGGAGACGTCCGGATAAAGACCACGATGCCGACGGGGTCGCCGCTGCGCCGGTCCTGGTCCAAAGCGAAAAGGGTTTGCGCCTCGCATTCTCCGACCCGGATGGACAGGCTGTCAGCCGTCTCCTCCAGCCGGGGCTGGCCGAATTTTTCCAGCGAGTTGACGATTCCCTCCCGCACCCGGAACTGGCGGGGATTGAAGAACAACAACTCCTCCACCGCGGGACGAAAGTGCTTCAAGGTTTTCGACGAAAAAGCGAGGTTCACAAATCAAAGCTGCCACGACGCACGTGGCCGGTTGCTTTTGGAATAATTCCGTCTGCTGCTACCGCTTCATCAGGAAATGGATCTGCCGCCATCCACGACAATCTCCTGCCCGGTGATCCAGCGGGCCCGGTCGGAGGACAGGAACTCCACGGCGTCCGCCACGTCCCCGGGCGCCCGAGGCCCAGGGGATAGGTTGCCTGGAGGTGCGCCACAAATTCAGGATGGGTGAAGGACGCCTGGGTCATTTCCGTTTCGATATAGCCCGGCAGGACGGCATTCACGCGAACCGCCGGCGCGAGTTCCACGGCCAGAGCGCGCGCCAGCGAATTCAGCGCGCCTTTGCTGGCACTATAAATGGAGATGGCCTTCCCCCCCAATTTGCCGCTGATGCTGGAAATGAAGGTGATGCTCCGCAACGCCCCGTTGTTCACCCTTTTCTGGACCAGCGGCCGGATGATTTCCATCGCGGAGAACAGGTTCACGTTGAACACCCGCGTGACAATTGACATCTCAATGGCGCGCGCAATGAGATCTCCCGTGATCCCCGCCGAATGAATGAAGTGCTCGACGCCAATATCCTTTGCGGCCAGGAAGGCAGCCAGATCGTCGCCAACCCCGTCCACCCGGCTCAAATCCCGCACCCACAAAAGGTGCCGTTCCGGGGCTTCGCACGTCTTCCGCGCGGCCTCCAGCTTTTCCAAATTCCTGCCAGCCAGGATGAGCTTCCGGGTGGGTGCCAGTTTCTGCGCGATGCTGCGGCCGAAGCCGGAGGAAGCGCCCGTAATCAGCGTGTAAGTTTCGCCCATAGGATTGGATCAGGTAGATTGGTAATCCACTATCCGGCAAACCGCCAGCGGCCCCAGATCCATTACCATGGAAATCCAGGCCAGCCCGACCCCAAACCCGGAAAAGCATATGCGACGGGTCCCCTGCCGCAACAGCTCGCCGCAGTTCAGGGCGATGTTCAGCGGGATGGTCACGGAACTGCAGTTGCCGTAGAGGCCGACAATGTTGTTCGGCAGCTTTGCCGGTGGGATCTTCATTTTGTCCGTCATCTGTTTCAGGATGAAAGCGTTGGGCTGATGGAACAGGAAATGATCAATGGAGTCCCGCGTATTGCCGGAAAAGGACAGAATCTCTTCAATTTGCAATGGAATGTCCTCCATCGTGAAATTGAATATGGCGGCGCCATCCATGTGAACGTGGTGCAGGTTCTGAAGCACCCCTTCCTCCACCTCCTGCAACTTCAACGTTTCCGGCGTGGCGGGCATGCGATACGCGCCGGCCGGAATCATGAGCGCCTGGTGGCGCGAACCGTCATTCTTCAAGTCCATGTAAATGGGGTTCTCTGCTTCACAGCGTTCGATGACCGTCACGGAACCGGCGTCGCCGGTGATGGGATAGGTGACACGGTTATGACGGTCCATTTGTTTGCTGCAAGTGTCGCCGTTCAGCAGGACCACCTTGGGCAGCGCCGTGATTTCCAGCAGCAGGAAGGCCTGCATCAAACCGAGGGTAAAACCCGCGCAACCTTGATTGATGTCGAGACAAATCACATCGTGGCCCAACCCCAGCTTCCCATGGATCACATTGCTGGTGGGCGGCAGGAAGTAGTCCGGGGTTTGAGACATGAACACCAGGGCGCCGATCTCCTCCTTCTTCAGCGCGCCTTCGTCCAGAAGCCGCTGCAAACCGTAAAGGCAAAGGTCCGAGGAGCACACTTCCGGGGGCGCGATGCGGTGCCGGTCCAGGCCCATCATTTTCTTGAACCGCCGGGCCTTGTCTTCGGTGAGTTTGTAGGTGGAGAATTCGTCGTCAAAACGATACTCCTCCTTCGGCACCACCGCGACGACCGCGCTGATCTTCCTGTTTTTGAAAATATGTTTCATGCGCAAGTTTCCGTGCCAGATTTCAGTCGAACCCCGGAAAACACCGGCGATCCGCGTGCAAATTTCACCCAAATCACCCGGGTCAGGCTGGTTCGTAATTCACAATCCTGCAGGCCTTCAGCGGCCCCAGATCCATGACGGTTGTAATCCAGGTCAGCCCGACGCCAAATCCGGAAATGCATACCCGATGGGATCTCCGCAGCATCGGTTCACCGCAGTTCAGGGCGATGTTCAGCGGAATGGTCACCGAGCTGCTGTTGCCATAGAGATTCACGATGTTGTTCGGCAGCTTTGCCTGCGGGATTTTCATCTTGTCCGCCATCTGTTTCAGGATGAAGGCGTTGGGTTGATGGAACAGAAAATACTCGATGGAGTCCCGGCTATCGCCGGAGTCCGAGAGCACCTCCGCAATTTGCAACGGGACATCGTCCATCGTGAAGTTGAAGATGGCGGCGCCATCCATGCGAACATGTTGCTGGCTCAGAAGCATTCCTTCCTCCACCTCGTGCAGCTGCAATGTCTCAAGCGTCGCGGGGGTCCGGTAAGCGCCGGCCGGAATGATGATTGCCTCATGCCGTGAGCCGTCATTCTTCGCGTCCATGTAAATGGGATTCTCCGCCTCGCAGCGTTCGATGACCGTCGCGGAACCGGCATCGCCGGTCAGTGGATAGGAAATACGATTGCACCGGCCCACCTGTTTGCTGCCGGTATCGCCGTTCAACAGGACCACCTTGGGCAGCGCCGTGATTTCCAGCAGCAGGAAGGCCTCCAACAAACCGAGGGCAAAACCCGCACAACCTTGATTGAGGTCGAGGCAAACCACATCGTGGCCCAACCCCAGCTTCCCATGAATTACGTTGCTGGTCGGTGGCACAAAATAGTCCGGAGTTTGGGACACGAACACCAAGGCGCCAATTTCCTCCTTCTTCAGCGCACCTTCGTCCAGAAGCCGCTGCAAAGCATAAAGGCAAAGGTCCGAGGAGCACACTTCCGGGGGCGCAATACGGTGCCGGTCCAGGCCAATCATTTTCTTGAACCGCCGGGCCTTGTCCTCGGTGAGTTTGTAGGCAGGGTATTCGTCGTCAAAACAGTATTCCTCCTTCGGCACCACCGCGATGATGGCGCTGATTTTCCTGTTTTTAAAAATGTGCTTCATGCGCTCCATTCGGACGGAGCATCGGCGACCCAAAAGCCGGACTTCTACTTTTGTTTGGCTTCGACCAGATTCACCAAGTCCGCCGCCGTGGTCACCGAACGAATCTCGTCCGCTTTGATCACCACGCTGTATTTTGAGTCAGCCATCGCCATGACCGAGAGGATTGCCAGCGAATCCCACGTTTCAAAGTCTTTGAGAACATTTTCCGGCTTTACTTCCTCGGCATCGAGAATTTGAGCCAGTTGTTCGTAGAATTGAATTTTGTCCATATGTTTTGCGTGTATTAGTTCGATTATTGTATTAAAATCCACATTTCCGGGACTGACAAGCACTTTGCATTCCAAACCAACCCTGCACCAAAGCCACCCAAGGTGCTATTTATAATCAATCATGTCGTTGAAATTGAGGTCGCCCAGATCCAGCAACATAGCGCCCCAGGCCAGCCCCACGCCGAATCCCGCGAAACACACCTTGAATTTTTCCTTCTCCAAACGATCGCGCAGGTTGAAGGTGATTGCCGCCGGAATGGTCACGCCGCTGCTGTTGCCAAAGCATTCAACCACGTTGCTGGGCATTTTTGCGTAAGGCACTTTCATTTTGTCCGCAAGTTTTTGCAGCATGAACCGGTTGGGTTGGTGGCAGAAAAAGTAGTCCACTTCGTCCATCGTCGCCCCGGCATATTTCAACAGGTCGTCAATCAACGGAGGAACTTCCATCTGCACAAAATTGAACACGGCCGAACCGTCCATGTGCAAATGATCCCGGGCCCTGAGGTTGTTGTCACCCACATCCTCCAGCCGGGCGGTTTCCGGTGAACCCGGCAGCCGCAACCCGCCCGCGGGAATCATCAACACGTTGTTACGCGTGCCGTCCATCTTGAGATTCGCATAAATGACCGAATCTTCCGTCTCGCGCTCCACGACCGTGATGGAGGCCCCATCGCCAATCAGCGGATAGCTGTTCCGATCCTTCGGGGATGTTTTCCGGCTGAGCACATCGGCATTGATGATCACGACTCTGCCAATGCTCTCCTGTTCCAGCAAAGAAAACGCCTGGATCATTCCGATGACGAATCCCGCACAACCTTGATTGATGTCCAGACAGAGCAGGTCATGCTTCAGGTTCAACCTTCCCTGGATGACATTGCTGGTGGGCGGCATGAAATAGTCCGGCGATTGCGTGATCAGGATGAGCGCGTCGAATTCATCGGGACGGAGCAGGCCGTTTTTGAACAGATGTTCCAGGCCGGCCACGGCCAGGTCGGACACACACACGCCCGGCTCAACGATGCGGTGCTTGTCATAACCCATCACTTCCTTGAGCTTGAGCGAACGCGCCTCAGAAAAGTTGAAGTTTTTCATGTCTTCAACAAACGACTGTTCCCTCGCCGGCAGGACCGTAAGAATGCCGCTGATGCGTTTGCGCCGGAATTTGAAATTCACAACTTGCCCCCGTTTTTGCGCAAAAGCGCCTCGATGGTTGCCATATCTTTGAAATTTTCCGGCACGATGTCCACTCCCTGGATGGAAATGCCAAAATGTTTGTCCAACGACGACACGAGTGTGACCACGTCGAACGAGTCAAGCAAACCGTCCCCGATGAAATCCTTGGATTGGGAGAAATCCACTTCCGGGCGGATTGTTTTTAAGATGGCGGTGATATCGTTCAATTTGATGCTGGAAAGACAATCATTTGCAAGCGATCAAGAGTTCTGTTCCCTGATCGCGCAGAAATAGTTGCTGGTCTTCAAATGCGACGGATGTTTCACCCACTCCACCGGAGTTGCCCGCCCGGATTTGGTAACCGACGACGGAAAATTCCCTTCCCAAGAGACGAAGTTTCGCAGCGGGAAAGACGCTAAACTTGCCGTAATCCATCGACCGCAAAAACGCATGCGCCTGCCGGATGTTCCAACCCGGGTCAAAAAGCCCATTATTGGGCACGTCCGTCGAACGGTGGTAACTTCCCTTGCCGTCGTCTTGAACCGGGGCGCACACATAGGAATGGTCGAGTAGCGACGGGAGGATTTCCTTAAATGCCGCGGCGGCCACTTCCAACGTTTGCAATGTCAGTTCAAGGGCCGTGACGTTGCTGGCCAGTGTGATCTGTTTTTGCAGGATTACTTCGCCGGTGTCCACGGCCGGATGTACCTGGTGCCAGGTAATGCCTGTGATCGCATCCATTTCATAAATACTCCAGGTAGGTGCGTTTCGACCGCGATGGCGTGGCAGCAGTGAATTGTGGAAATTGACAATGTTGAGGGCCGGGTTGGCCAGTACCTCTCCGGGAAAAATAAAATAATTATAGGCGCTTACCACCAGGGTAGGTTTGCGAATCGAAAGAAAGAATTGCGCCAAGGGCTTTCGGTCGAGCATCAGTTTGTACTCCACGCCAAGTTTGCGGCAGAGGGCTGCCAGCGGGGAAAACCCCTGACTCCCGGATTCGATACAAGCGGCAACCGGAATCGGGCCGGCCTGGCAGGCTTCCAGACAATGGCAGGGAAGCCGCCCGGTGCCGATGATGATGATCTGCTCGGGTTTCAAGCCGGTTTGGTTTGGAGGACGGCGGCCAATTTAACCCGGTCATATTTCCCGTTCGCTGTGAGCGGTATTTTATCAAGACGGTGAAACGATGTTGGCAGCATGTATTTGGGAATGCGGGTCAGCATACGTTCGCGGATAAACGTTGGCGACAGGTCGCGATCCGACTCAAAAAACAAGGCAATCTCCTTTTTATCCTGGTTATAAATGACGCACCCGTTATGGATGCCGTCCACCTGGAAGGCGGCATGCTCGATCTCGCCCAATTCGATTCGATAACCAAGATGTTTAATCTGAAAATCCTTGCGTCCGATGAACAGGATTTCGCCGCGGGCATTGCGGGAAACCAGATCGCCAGTTCGATAGATCAATTCGGGATAATGCGGATTGAGCGGATTCTGTACAAAGACGCTGGCCGTTTTTTCCGGATTGTTCCAGTAACCCAATGCCAGCGAACTCCCGCGCACACATAACTCACCTGCTTCATCGGTTTTGGCCCGCTCATTTTTTTCGTTCAGGATCAGGATGTCGGTGTTGCGACAGGGAAATCCAATCGGCAGGGTTTCCTGATCCTGGAAATCCCGGTCCACGGTATAATACGTGCAATCCACGGTGATCTCGGTGGGCCCGTAAAGATTGGAGAACAGCGCGTTGGGATATTTACTGCGCCAGTAATTGAGTGTACGAGTGGGCATGACCTCGCCGGCAAAGAGGATTTTCCGGAGGGAGGGAGGTGCCAGCGAATTGAGGATCTTGAAATTGGCCACATTGGTCATCACGGACGGCACCCAGAAAAAGGTGGTGATGCCCGTCTGATCCACAAACTGCATCAATTTGAGCGGGTAGCCGAATATTTCCTCCGGAATCAGCACCAATGTGGCCCCGCAGGACAGGCACAGATAAATATCCAAGGTCGAGTTATCGAAGAAAAATGGGGCCTGGTTGCCAATCACTTCACTTTCAGAGATCCGATAGCAATCCCTCGCCCAGTCAATGTAGTCAATTATGCCGCGATGTGGAATGACAACCCCCTTGGGTATGCCGGTCGATCCGGATGTGTAAATGATATAAACGGGATCCGTATCAATCACGGATTTGAGTCGCTCCATCAACTTTGCGTTATCGTAAATGACTTCCGGAGTGAGCGCCTGCTTCATAAAGAGCAATTGTTTTTCGGGAACGCCCGCAGCGCGCAAGGCGGGTGCGTGGACTGCCGACGTGACGATCACGCCTGCCTGAAGGTTTTGCAACATGCTTTTGAGCCGTTCCGCCGGGGATTTGATGTCAAGGTTGGCGTAGCAATTGCCTGTGTAGAGGATGCCCAGATCGGCAATAATTGCCTCGGCGCTCTTGGGAAGAAACACCGCTATCGGACAGTTGACTCTGGAAGTTTGCTTGAGAATCAAGGCGGCACAATTCTTGGCGTACAGCTCAATCTGACCGAATGTAAGCCGGCGATCATGGTCTATAACCGCCACCTTGTCCCGGCACTTGAGCAACGGGCCCTTTTCTAAATACTCAAGAACATTTATTTGCATGGCTATATTGGTGTCAGCCTAAAAATGGCATTTTGTCGCCGTCGAGCTGAAGAACCCCGTGAAAGCATGCCCCGTTCAAGGCAACTGCAGCAAAACGCGATAAAATTGCTGCGGCGCACTGCCGACGGCGTTGGTTTGGATGGTTATTGGACCAGTTGCCGTGATGTTCGACGACAAGTCGATCCAGCCACCGCCATTGAGGTTGTTGATGTACTGCACCCCGTAGATGCCGCCGGTAACCGAGTTCCATGTAATGGTAACGACACCATTAGTCAGGCGAATCGAAGTGATCACCGGCGGGGGTGCTCCCGACCCAATCGTCACGGCCCCACCGTGGCCCCCCGCGATATTGGCCGTGAGCCCAACAGGCTGGATCAGAATATAATTGGTCGCACTGGCCCCGGTCAACGTCAGCCCGCTCACACTCACCGGAATGTTCGTCCCCGGCCCGGCATTGGCAAAGTTGGCCTTATAACCATTGGTTGACAGGTTGACCGTGTCCCCGCTGACAACACCCGCCAGCACCACGTTATTCGAAGTAATCGTCGCCGTCGTCGTCGCGTCATACGTCTTGTTGTTGGCGCTGATCCCCGAGGCAATCGTTACGCTCCTGTTGGTGATATTGGCAGCGAAGCCCGTCGGCTGCGTCAGTGTGTAATTCCCCGCACTGGCCCCACTCAACGTCAGCCCGTTCACACTCACCGGAATGTTCGTCGCCACACCGGCACTGGCAAAGTTGGCTGTGTATCCATTGGTTGACAGGCTGATCGTGTCACCACTGACAACACCCGTCAGGACCACGTTGGTCAAACTGATCGTCCCCGCCGTCGTCCCATCGTACACCTTGTTGTTGACACTGATCCCCGAGGCAATCGTTACGCCCTCGCTGGTGATATTGGCTGCCAAACCCGTCGGCTGCGTCAGTGTGTAATTCCCCGCACTGGCCCCACTCAACGTCAGCCCGCTCACGCTCACCGGAATGTTCGTCCCCACACCGGCACTGGCAAAGTTAGCTGTGTATCCATTGGTTGACAGGCTGACTGTGTCACCGCTGACAACACCTGTCAGGACCACGTTGTTCGAAGTAATCGTCGCCGCCGTCGTCCCGTCATATACCTTGTTGTTGACACTGATCCCCGAGGCAATCGTTATGCCCTTGCTGGTGATATTGGCCGTGAGCCCGACAGGTTGAACCAGCGTGTAGTTCCCGGCACTGGGGCCGGTCAGCGACAAACCGCTGATAGTGACTCCTATACCCGTGCCGACACCGGCACTGGCGAAGTTGGCCGTGTAACCATTGGTTGACAGACTGACTGTGTCACCACTGACAACTCCCGTCAGGACCACGTTGTTCGAACTGATCGTCGCCGCCGTCGTCCCGTCATAGACCTTGTTGTTCGCCGTCAGCCCCGATCCAATCGTCACTCCCTTGCTCGTGATGTTCGCCGCCAGCGTCGGCTGCGTCAGCGTGTAATTGGTCGCACTCCCGCCCGTCAACGTCAGCCCGCCCACGCTCACCGGGATCGCCGTTCCCACACCCGCACTGGCAAAGCTCGCTGTGTAACCGTTCGTCTTCACATTCACCGTGTCCCCGCCGACCACACCCGTCAGCACAACGTTGTTCGATGTGATCGTTGCCACCGTCGTCCCGTCATAGACCTTGTTGTTCGCCGTCAGCCCCGATCCAATCGTCACTCCCTTGCTCGTGATGTTCGCCGCCAGCGTCGGCTGCGTCAGCGTGTAATTCCCCGCACTCGCCCCACTCAACGTCAGCCCGCCCACGCTCACCGGGATCGCCGTTCCCACACCCGCACTGGCAAAGCTCGCTGTGTAACCGTTCGTCCTCACATTCACCGTGTCCCCGCCGACCACACCCGTCAGCACAACGTTGTTCGAACTGATCGTCGCCGCCGTCGTCCCGTCATAGACCTTGTTGTTGACACTGATCCCCGAGGCAATCGTTATGCCCTTGCTCGTGATGTTCGCCGCCAGCGTCGGCTGCGTCAGCGTGTAATTCCCCGCACTCGCCCCACTCAACGTCAGCCCGCCCACGCTCACCGGGATCGCCGTTCCCACACCCGCACTGGCAAAGCTCGCCGTGTAACCGTTCGTCCTCACATTCACCGTGTCGCCGCTGACAACTCCCGTCAGGACCACGTTGTTCGAACTGATCGTCGCCGCCGTCGTCCCGTCATAGACCTTGTTGTTCGCCGTCAGCCCCGATCCAATTGTCACTCCCTTGCTCGTGATGTTCGCACTCAACGCGGGTTGCGTCAGCGTGTAATTGGTCGCACTCCCGCCCGTCAACGTCAGCCCGCCCACGCTCACCGCAATGTTCGTCCCCACCCCCGCACTGGTAAAGTTGGCCGTGTAACCGTTGGTCACCAGGCTCACACTGTCCCCATTCACCACACCCACCAGCACCACATTGCTCAAATTGATCGTCGCCGCCGTCGTCCCGTCGTAGACCTTGTTGTTCGCACTCAACCCCGGGTTCAACAGCACGACGCGATAATACCGTTGTGTCGCGTTGCCAACTGCATTGGTTTGGGTGGCCGTTGAACCGGTTGCCGTCACGTCCGGCGACAAGTCCGTCCAGCCAACACCATTGAGGCTGTTGATATACTGCGCCCTGTAGATGCCGCCGGTAACTGAGCTCCATGTAATGGTAACGACCCCGTTGGTTAGTTGAATCGAAGTAATCACAGGCGGGGGTACTGCCGATGTAATCGTCAGTGCCTTGGCCGTGATATTGGCCGTGAGCCCGACAGGTTGAACCAGCGTGTAGTTCCCGGCACTGGGGCCGGTCAGCGACAAACCGCTGATAGTGACTCCTATACCCGTGCCGACACCGGCACTGGCGAAGTTGGCCGTGTAACCATTGGTTGACAGACTGACTGTGTCACCACTGACAACTCCCGTCAGGACCACGTTGTTCGAACTGATCGTCGCCGCCGTCGTCCCGTCATAGACCTTGTTGTTCGCCGTCAGCCCCGATCCAATTGTCACTCCCTTGCTCGTGATGTTCGCACTCAACGCGGGTTGCGTCAGCGTGTAATTGGTCGCACTCCCGCCCGTCAACGTCAGCCCGCCCACGCTCACCGCAATGTTCGTCCCCACCCCCGCACTGGTAAAGTTGGCCGTGTAACCGTTGGTCACCAGGCTCACACTGTCCCCATTCACCACACCCACCAGCACCACATTGCTCAAATTGATCGTCGCCGCCGTCGTCCCGTCGTAGACCTTGTTGTTCGCACTCAACCCCGGGTTCAACAGCACGACGCGATAATACCGTTGTGTCGCGTTGCCAACTGCATTGGTTTGGGTGGCCGTTGAACCGGTTGCCGTCACGTCCGGCGACAAGTCCGTCCAGCCAACACCATTGAGGCTGTTGATATACTGCGCCCTGTAGATGCCGCCGGTAACTGAGCTCCATGTAATGGTAACGACCCCGTTGGTTAGTTGAATCGAAGTAATCACAGGCGGGGGTACTGCCGATGTAATCGTCAGTGCCTTGGCCGTGATATTGGCCGTGAGCCCGACAGGTTGAACCAGCGTGTAGTTCCCGGCACTGGGGCCGGTCAGCGACAAACCGCTGATAGTGACTCCTATACCCGTGCCGACACCGGCACTCGCGAAGTTGGCCGTGTAACCGTTGGTTGACAGACTGACTGTGTCACCGCTGACAACTCCTGTCAGCACCACGTTGGTCAAACTAATCGTCGCCACCGTCGTCCCGTCATAGACCTTGTTGTTGGCTTTGATACCGGTATTGACCGTCGCCGTCAACACCGCCCCCGTCACCGTCAGCAGCCCGTTCGTCAGGCTCACCGCGTAGTTCGTCGCCACCAAGGTCCCCAAACTGTTCGTGATCGTGTACGTGCCAATCGGACTGTTCGTCTTCGCACTCGTCGTCAATACCGGCGCGCCGGAGAGCACGTTCAACCCGTCTCCGTTCACAAAGCCATTGTAGCTCACCGTGAACACCGGATTGGTCGCCCCGTACGCACGGTTCGTGTTGTTCGCGCTCACTCCCAATACCGCCGCGTTCACCGTCAATGTCCCGTTCGTCAGACTCACCACGTAGTTCGTCGCCACCAACGTCCCGATCGTGTTGGTTATGGTGTAATTGCCCACCGGACTGTTCGTCTTCGCACTCGTCGCCAACACCGGTGACCCGCTCAACACGTTCAGACCGTCTCCATTCACAAAACCACTGTAACTCACCGTGAACACCGGATTGGTCGCACCATACGCACGGTTCGTGTTGTTCGCGCTCACTCCCAATAACGCCGCGTTGACCGCCAGTGTCCCGTTCGTCAGACTCACCACGTAGTTCGTCGCCACCAACGTCCCGATCGTGTTGGTTATGGTGTAATTGCCCACCGGACTGTTCGTCTTCGCACTCGTCGCCAACACCGGTGACCCGCTCAACACGTTCAGACCGTCTCCATTCACAAAACCACTGTAACTCACCGTGAACACCGGATTGGTCGCCCCGTACGCACGGTTCGTATTGTTCGCGCTCACTCCCAATAACGCCGCGTTGACCGTCAGTGTCCCGTTCGTCAGGCTCACCGCGTAGTTCGTCGCCACCAACGTCCCGATCGTATTGGTGATCACGTAACTCCCCACCGGACTGTTCGTCTTCGCACTCGTCGTCAATACCGGCGCTCCCGACAGCACGTTCAACCCGTCTCCGTTCACAAAGCCATTGTAGCTTACCGTGAACACCGGGTTGGTTGCACCGTACGCACGGTTCGTGTTGTTCGCGCTCACTCCCAATACCGCCGCGTTGACCGTCAGCAACCCGTTCACGTAGCTGATCGTGTAGTTCGTCAGCCCATTCCCCACCGCGTTCGTGATCACAATGCTGTATGGCGAGCCCGCCACCGCTGCCCCCGCCGCCGACCCCAGGCTGCTCAAACTCGCACTGCTCACACTGTCCCCGTTCAACAAACCGCTCGCCCCAAACTCCGTCCCCGCAAAACTCAACGTCTGCCCGTATACCTTCGCCTGGTTGCTCGCCGTCAGTGTCAACCCCACCGGATTGACCGTCAGCAACCCGTTCGTCAGGCTCACCGCGTAGTTCGTCGCCACCAACGTCCCGATCGTATTGGTGATCACGTAACTCCCCACAGGACTGTTCGTCTTCGCACTCGTCGTCAATACCGGCGCTCCCGACAGCACGTTCAACCCGTCTCCGTTCACAAAGCCATTGTAGCTCACCGTGAACACCGGATTGGTCGCCCCGTACGCACGGTTCGTGTTGTTCGCGCTCACTCCCAATACCGCCGCGTTGACCGTCAATATCCCGTTCACGTAGCTGATCGTGTAGTTCGTCAGCCCATTCCCCACCGCATTCGTAATCACGATGCTGTACGGCGACCCCGCCACCGCCGCTCCCGCCGCCGCTCCCGCGCTGCTCAAACTCGCGCTGCTCACACTGTCCCCGTTCAACAAACCGCTCGCCCCAAACTCCGTCCCCGCAAAATTAAACGCCTGCCCGTACACCTTCGCCTGGTTGCTCGCCGTCAGCGTCAATCCCACCGGATTGACCGTCAGCAGCCCGTTCGTCAGGCTCACCGCGTAGTTCGTCGCCACCAAGGTCCCAATCGTGTTGGTGATCACGTAACTCCCCACAGGACTGTTCGTCTTCGCACTCGCCGTCAACACCGGCGCTCCCGACAGCACGTTCAACCCGTCTCCGTTCACAAAGCCATTGTAGCTCACCGTGAACACCGGATTGGTCGCCCCGTATGCCCGGTTCGTGTTGTTCGCGCTCACCCCCAATACCGCCGCGTTGACCGTCAATACCCCGTTCACATAGCTGATCGTGTAGTTCGTCAATCCATTCCCCACCGCGTTGGTGATCACGATGCTGTACGGCGACCCCGCCACCGCCGCTCCCGCCGCCGCTCCCGCGCTGCTCAAACTCGCGCTGCTCACGCTGTCCCCGTTCAACAAACCGCTCGCCCCAAACTCCGTCCCCGCAAAATTAAACGCCTGCCCGTACACCTTCGCCTGGTTGCTCGCCGTCAGCGTCAATCCCACCGGATTGACCGTCAGCAGCCCGTTCGTCAGGCTCACCGCGTAGTTCGTCGCCACCAAGGTCCCAATCGTGTTGGTGATCACATAACTCCCCACCGGACTGTTCGTCTTCGCACTCGTCGTCAACACCGGCGCTCCCGACAGCACGTTCAACCCGTCTCCGTTCACAAAGCCATTGTAACTTACCGTGAACACCGGATTGGTCGCCCCGTACGCACGGTTCGTGTTGTTCGCGCTCACTCCCAATACCGCCGCGTTGACCGTCAATATCCCGTTCACGTAGCTGATCGTGTAGTTCGTCAGCCCATTCCCCACCGCGTTGGTGATCACGATGCTGTACGGCGACCCCGCCACCGCTGCCCCCGCCGCCGACCCCAGGCTGCTCAAACTCGCGCTGCTCACACTGTCTCCGTTCAACAACCCGCTCGCCCCAAACTCCGTCCCCGCAAAACTCAACGCCTGCCCGTATACCTTCGCCTGGTTGCTCGCCGTCAGCGTCAATCCCACCGGATTGACCGTCAGCAACCCATTCGTCAGGCTCACCGCGTAATTGGTGGCGATTAATGTCCCAATCGTGTTGGTGATCACATAACTCCCCACAGGACTGTTCGTCTTCGCACTCGTCGTCAATACCGGCGCTCCCGACAGCACGTTCAGCCCGTCCCCATTCACAAAACCATTGTAACTCACCGTGAACACCGGGTTGGTCGCCCCGTATGCCCGGTTCGTGTTGTTCGCGCTCACCCCCAATACCGCCGCGTTGACCGTCAATATCCCGTTCATGTAGCTGATCGTGTAGTTCGTCAATCCATTCCCCACCGCGTTCGTGATCACAATGCTGTACGGCGACCCCGCCACCGCCGCCACCGCCGCCGACCCCAGGCTGCTCAAACTCGCACTGCTCACACTGTCCCCGTTCAACAATCCGCTCGCCCCGAACTCCGTCCCCGCAAAATTAAACGCCTGCCCGTACACCTTCGCCTGGTTGCTCGCCGTCAGCGTCAATCCCACCGGATTGACCGTCAGCAGCCCGTTCGTCAGGCTCACCGCGTAGTTCGTCGCCACCAAGGTCCCAATCGTGTTGGTGATCACGTAACTCCCCACCGGACTGTTCGTCTTCGCACTCGCCGTCAACACCGGCGCACCGCTCAACACGTTCAATCCGTCCCCGTTCACAAAACCGTTGTAGCTCACCGTGAACACCGGATTGGTCGCACCGTACGCACGGTTCGTGTTGTTCGCGCTCACTCCCAATACCGCCGCGTTCACCGTCAATATCCCGTTCACGTAGCTGATCGTGTAGTTCGTCAGCCCATTCCCCACCGCGTTGGTGATCACGATGCTGTATGGCGAGCCCGCCACCGCTGCCCCCGCCGCCGACCCCAGGCTGCTCAAACTCGCACTGCTCACACTGTCCCCGTTCAACAATCCGCTCGCCCCAAACTCCGTCCCCGCAAAACTCAACGTCTGCCCATACACCTTCGCCTGGTTGCTCGCCGTCAGCGTCAACCCCACCGGATTGATCGTCAGCAACCCGTTCGTCAGGCTCACCGCGTAATTGGTGGCGATTAATGTCCCAATCGTGTTGGTGATCACATAACTCCCCACAGGACTGTTCGTCTTCGCACTCGTCGTCAATACCGGTGACCCGCTCAGCACGTTCAATCCGTCTCCGTTCACAAAGCCATTGTAGCTCACCGTGAACACCGGATTGGTCGCACCGTACGCACGGTTCGTGTTGTTCGCGCTCACCCCCAATACCGCCGCGTTGACCGTCAATATCCCGTTCACGTAGCTGATCGTGTAGTTCGTCAATCCATTCCCCACCGCGTTCGTGATCACAATGCTGTACGGCGAGCCCGCCACCGCTGCCCCCGCCGCCGACCCCAGGCTGCTCAAACTCGCACTGCTCACACTGTCCCCGTTCAACAAACCGCTCGCCCCAAACTCCGTCCCCGCAAAACTCAACGTCTGCCCGTATACCTTCGCCTGGTTGCTCGCCGTCAGCGTCAACCCCACCGGATTGATCGTCAGCAACCCGTTCGTCAGGCTCACCGCGTAATTGGTGGCGATTAATGTCCCAATCGTGTTGGTGATCACATAACTCCCCACAGGACTGTTCGTCTTCGCACTCGTCGTCAATACCGGTGACCCGCTCAGCACGTTCAATCCGTCTCCGTTCACAAAGCCATTGTAGCTCACCGTGAACACCGGATTGGTCGCACCGTACGCACGGTTCGTGTTGTTCGCGCTCACCCCCAATACCGCCGCGTTGACCGTCAATATCCCGTTCACGTAGCTGATCGTGTAGTTCGTCAATCCATTCCCCACCGCGTTCGTGATCACAATGCTGTACGGCGAGCCCGCCACCGCCGCCACCGCCGCCGACCCCAGGCTGCTCAAACTCGCACTGCTCACACTGTCCCCGTTCAACAAACCGCTCGCCCCAAACTCCGTCCCCGCAAAACTCAACGTCTGCCCGTATACCTTCGCCTGGTTGCTCGCCGTCAGTGTCAACCCCACCGGATTGACCGTCAGCAACCCGTTCGTCAGGCTCACCGCGTAGTTCGTCGCCACCAACGTCCCGATCGTATTGGTGATCACGTAACTCCCCACAGGACTGTTCGTCTTCGCACTCGTCGTCAATACCGGCGCTCCCGACAGCACGTTCAACCCGTCTCCGTTCACAAAGCCATTGTAGCTCACCGTGAACACCGGATTGGTCGCCCCGTACGCACGGTTCGTGTTGTTCGCGCTCACTCCCAATACCGCCGCGTTGACCGTCAATATCCCGTTCACGTAGCTGATCGTGTAGTTCGTCAGCCCATTCCCCACCGCATTCGTAATCACGATGCTGTATGGCGAGCCCGCCACCGCTGCCCCCGCCGCCGACCCCAGGCTGCTCAAACTCGCACTGCTCACACTGTCCCCGTTCAACAATCCGCTCGCCCCAAACTCCGTCCCCGCAAAACTCAACGTCTGCCCGTACACCTTCGCCTGGTTGCTCGCCGTCAGCGTCAATCCCACCGGATTGACCGTCAGCAGCCCGTTCGTCAGGCTCACCGCGTAATTGGTGGCGATTAATGTCCCAATCGTGTTGGTGATCACGTAACTCCCCACAGGACTGTTCGTCTTCGCACTCGTCGTCAATACCGGCGCTCCCGACAGCACGTTCAACCCGTCTCCGTTCACAAAGCCATTGTAGCTCACCGTGAACACCGGATTGGTCGCCCCGTATGCCCGGTTCGTGTTGTTCGCGCTCACCCCCAATACCGCCGCGTTGACCGTCAATATCCCGTTCACGTAGCTGATCGTGTAGTTCGTCAATCCATTCCCCACCGCGTTCGTGATCACAATGCTGTACGGCGAGCCCGCCACCGCCGCCACCGCCGCCGACCCCAGACTGCTCAAACTCGCACTGCTCACACTGTCCCCGTTCAACAAACCGCTCGCCCCAAACTCCGTCCCCGCAAAACTCAACGTCTGCCCGTATACCTTCGCCTGGTTGCTCGCCGTCAGCGTCAACCCCACCGGATTGATCGTCAGCAACCCGTTCGTCAGGCTCACCGCGTAATTGGTGGCGATTAATGTCCCAATCGTGTTGGTGATCACGTAACTCCCCACAGGACTGTTCGTCTTCGCACTCGTCGTCAATACCGGTGACCCGCTCAGCACGTTCAACCCGTCTCCGTTCACAAAGCCATTGTAGCTCACCGTGAACACCGGATTGGTCGCCCCGTATGCCCGGTTCGTGTTGTTCGCGCTCACTCCCAATACCGCCGCGTTGACCGTCAATATCCCGTTCACGTAGCTGATCGTGTAGTTCGTCAGCCCATTCCCCACCGCGTTGGTGATCACGATGCTGTACGGCGACCCCGCCACCGCCGCCCCCGCCGCCGACCCCAGGCTGCTCAAACTCGCGCTGCTCACACTGTCCCCGTTCAACAAACCGCTCGCCCCAAACTCCGTCCCCGCAAAATTAAACGCCTGCCCGTACACCTTCGCCTGGTTGCTCGCCGTCAGCGTCAATCCCACCGGATTGACCGTCAGCAGCCCATTCGTCAGGCTCACCGCGTAGTTCGTCGCCACCAAGGTCCCAATCGTGTTGGTGATCACATAACTCCCCACAGGACTGTTCGTCTTCGCACTCGTCGTCAATACCGGCGCCCCGCACAGCACGTTCAATCCGTCCCCATTCACAAAACCATTGTAGCTCACCGTGAACACCGGATTGGTCGCACCGTACGCACGGTTCGTGTTGTTCGCGCTCACTCCCAATACCGCCGGCACCACGGTGAAGGACTGATTCACATTGGGTGCAGCCAGGTAGTTTGTGTTACCTGGTTGTGATGCTTGAACAGTGACTAAACCCGTGCCGGTGAGAGTGATGGTATTGCTCGATATCGTAGCCGGCCCAGAAACAATGCTAAACGTCACCGGCAGACCTGAAGATGCCGTCGCACTTACTGTAAATGGTGCATTGCCATAGGTCTTGTTTGGCAACGAACCAAAGGAGATGGTTTGTCCAAGAAGCAACGAATTCACCGATACACTATCAACGCTCATCGTTGTGGTCGTATCTGGAACCGATGCCGCGTCCAAGGTGACGCCACCGCTGG
>CAWEAA010000013.1:0-250818 GCA_963806905.1 uncultured Verrucomicrobiae bacterium
CACCGTGAACGCCGAACCCGTGGCCGAGGGTAAATTTCAGCCGACGTGGGAATCGCTCAAGCAATACCAGGTGCCCGGAATGGTTTCGCGACGCCAAGTTTGGCATCTGGGCGCACTGGGGGCCGCAATGCCAACCCGAGGACGGCGATTGGTATGCGCGCGGCATGTATCAGCCCGGCAGTGCGCAATATAAAGTCCACCTGGCGCATTATGGTTCCCCCAAGGATTTCGGTTTCAAGGACGTGATTCACGAGTGGAAGGCCCAAAACTGGGATCCTGACAAATTGATGGTGCTCTACAAGCGCGCCGGGGCGCAATACTTTTTCGCGCTGGCCAATCATCACGACAACTTCGATTTGTGGGATTCCACCTATCAACCGTGGAACTCGGTTGCCATCGGTCCAAAGAAAGATTTCATCGGCGGCTGGGCGAAAGCAGCGCGCGAAAATGGATTGAAGTTCGGCGTCAGTGTCCATGCCGCGCACGCGTGGAGCTGGTATGAACGGCGCAGGATTACGACGGCAAACTGACGAAAGCCGACGGTGCGGGCAAATGGTGGGACGGCCTCGATCCGCAGGATCTGTATGCGCAGAAACATCCACGACGAAGGACATCGAATCCCGGGAAGATCCATTCACAATGGAATTGGGGCAACGGCATTTCAATTCCAGACCAAGCCTACTGCGAAAAGTTCTACAATCGCACCGCCGACCTTATCAAAAAATATCATCCCGACCTGATTTACTTCGATGACACCGCGCTGCCGCTCTGGCCCGTAAGCGATGCGGGATTGAAAATCGCAGCAGATTTTTACAACACAACGAAAAGCTGCATGGCGACGACGGCGTGCTCTTCGGAAAAATCCTCACGCCCGAGCAGCAGCAATGCATGGTGTGGGACATTGAGCGCGGTTCGGCCAACGAGATTCAACTCCAGCCGTGGCAGACGGACACCTGCCTTGGTGACTGGCACTATGACCGCGGCCTTTACAATCGCAATGGCTACAAGTCCACCAAGACGGTGATCCAAACGCTCGTGAATGTAGTCAGCAAGAACGGGAATCTGCTGCTGAACGTCCCCGTGCGGGGCGACGGGACGATTGACGAGAAGGAATTGAAAGTCGTGCAGGGCATCGGCGACTGGATGGAAGTGAACAAGGAATGTATTTTTGGCACACGCCCGTGGAAAGTGTTTGGCGAAGGCCCGGCCTCCGCGGGCGCGGCATTGAGCGCACAAGGTTTCAACGAGGGCAAAGGCAAACCGTTCACGTCCGAAGACGTCGCTTCACGCAGAGCAAGGACGGTCAAATGCTTTATGCCATCGTGCTGGGCGCGCCAACCAATGGCGTGAGCATCGCATCGCTCGGAAAAAATGCAAAACTGCTCGACAAACAAATTTCCGAAATCCAACTCTTCGGCAGCAGAGAAACATTGAAATGGCAGCAGGCCGACGATGCTCTGGATATTTCGCAGCCGAAAACAATCCCGAACGATTTCGCCAACGTCTTCAAAATTTCGCTGCGGGCAAGGTAATGCGTGAAATTTCACCGAATCATTTCGTTGCCTGTGCCGGCCGGCCTGGTTGGTCCGAATTCAGTGGATAATTGGCGGGGATTTATGCCGAGAATCGCGTTATAGTGTGATGAAGCCATGTTATGATTGTCTGTGCCGCCGTTTTCATGTGCGTCAGGCGGCAGGGGGCGATTTGCCTGTGCTTAAAATTTGCCGCCGCGATTCGAAGCCAAGAAACCGCTCGCCGCAGCGCATTTTGCCGGCTGGTTGGTTTTGCAAAAATTTTACTATGAAATTGAGACTGCTGAAACAATTGGTGCTTGCGTCCGTGGCGAGTTTGTCGCTGGTGGCGAACGCTCAAACTTTGACGCTCACCAACGGCGTCCAGAAATACGCTTCACTCACAAGCACCACGGTGAACATGAGCGGGCGCTGCGAGCTGTGGGTGACGAATGCCGCCACGCCGCTTTCCGGCTGCACCATCAATTTGAATTCCATTGATGCCTGGCTGTTTCTGCCGAATGTCAAGCCATCCGTCGTGGCGTCCACATATCTCGGCCAGATGCGCGTGAGCGGCGCGAGTGCCGTGGCTGACAGCAATGTGCGCGTGGTGCAATACGGCCAGAACGGCGCGGTGGTGATTCCGCAAGCCTCGACCTTCCAGCCGCTGACCGTTTTCACCGGCGCGGAATTCACCGGCGCCGCGACGTCCTACAGCCAGTGGACTTACTACACGGGCACAGCCTACACCAACATCAGCTCGTTCAAATTGAAGCGCGGCTACCAAGCGGTTTTGGCGCAATCGGCCAACGGCGCGAATTACAGCAAATGCTATGTCGCGCAGGACGGCGATCTGGAAATCGGCGTTTTGCCGGCGACGCTGGCCAATCAGGTGCAGTTCATTTACGTCACGCCGTGGCGCTGGACGAGCAAGAAAGGCATCGCCGGAAATCCGCCTTATTCCGACCTCAACGTGAACTGGTGGTATGACTGGAACATTGATTCCAGTTCCTCGCGCGATTTGGAATACGTCGCCATCCACCAGCTTCGGTATTGGCCCGGCATGAATCAAAATTGGCAATCACTGGGCATCAATACCGTGCTCGGCTACAATGAGCCAGACAACACAGCACAGGCAAATATTGCGGTTGGCGACGCCTTTTGGTCATGGCCGGATTTGCTCGGCACCGGGCTGCGTGTGGGTTCTCCGGCCTGCACGGACGGCGGGGTTTCCAGTTGGCTCTTGCCGTTTATGACAGACATAGCGACGTCACAGGCCAATGAGGACAACGCCCCCGGTTTGCGTGTGGATTTCGTGGCGCAGCATTATTATCAATCGGCCGACCCTTCCAATCCATCAGCTTGCGCGTCGCAAATGTATAATTTCCTGCTGAATATTTGGAACAACACGCATCTGCCAATTTGGGTCACGGAATGGAACAACGGCGCGAACTGGACGGACGGTAGTCCGTATGCCGCGCCGACCTACGCACAGCAACAGGCGGACATACAGGCGATGACGCAGATGTTGGAATCCACGCCGTTCGTGGAACGCTACGCGCTTTACAACTGGGTCGAGGACACGCGTTCTTTGGTGACCAGCAGCAACACCGTCACGCCCGCCGGCACGACTTATTCTAATCTCGTTTCCGCCATCGGCTATTCGCAAGCCATGCCGGACAACGGCACGCGCGGGATTGCGGAATTTCTCTTTGCCACGAACACCTGGGACACCTCCGGCTATTACAACAATGGCATGGCCATCGGTGCGCCAAATTACTCAACCGGACACATCAGCCAGGCGCAGTCAATTGTCCTGGACGGCGCGAACAGCTACGTCCAGCTTCCCGCGAACATCGCCGAAGGCGGCGCATTCACGTTCGCCGCGTGGGTTTATTGGAATGGCGGCAACAACTGGCAGCGCATTTTCGATTTCGGCAACCCCAGCACAAGTCAAGGCGGCACGCCGAGCCAATATATGTTCCTCACGCCAAGTTCGGGCAGCGGGCTGCGTTTCGTCATCGACAGCGGCAGTGGCGAGCAAGTTTTGGAACGCTCCGGTGCGCTGGCCTCCGGTTCCTGGCAGCACGTTGCGGTCACGCTCAGCAATAATGTCGTGATACTTTACGTCAACGGCGCGCAGGTCGCCTCGTCCACGAGCTTTTCAATTACGCCCGCCAGTTTCAGCCCAATCAAAAATTACCTCGGTAAAAGCCAGTTCGCCGCCGATCCATTGTTCAACGGCAATTTGGACGAGGTGGAAATCGCCGATTACGCCATGACGCCGGCGCAGATTTCCGCGCTTTACAGCAGCGCGTCGCCCGTTTCCGGCGGCATTTGGACCACCAACGCCAGCGGCTACTGGGGCACGAACAACAACTGGAGCGGCGGCATTGTCGCCAATGGCACCGGTTTCATCGCGGATTTCAGCACCATCACCATCACCGCCAGCCGCACCGTGACGCTCGACAGCGCCCGCACCATTGGCGGATTGAAATTCGGCACCACAACCGGCTCGCAATCCTGGACGTTGGCCGGTGCCAACACGTTGACGCTCGACGCCGGCGGTGGCAATGTGCCGGTGATTGCGGTGAATCAAAACACCGCGACCATTTCCACGCCGCTGTCCGGCAGTTATGGTTTCACCAAAACCGGCGGCGGCGCGCTGACACTTTCTGGCGCGAACACCTACACCGGAGCCACGACGGTCAGCGCCGGCACGCTCAACTATTCGGGAACACTGGGCGTGTCTCCGGCGACTGCGGCCGCTCAAATCAACGTGGGCGTGGCCGGCGGAGGGAACGCAACGCTCAACATCCAGTCGGGCGCAAATATCCGAATGAATAGCGCCAATATGCTGGCTGGCAATGGCACCTCCGTCACTGCGGGCGACGGCTTTGTTTACCAAAGCGGCGGCACCATTACCGGAATAAACCAGCTTCAGCTCGGTGCCGGTGCCAGTGGCGCTTCCTATGGCTATTACAAGCTCTCGGGCAGTGCGAGCGTTAGTATGCTGGAGTTGGACCTTGGCAGTTTCAATGGTGCCGCCGTGGGCGTGCTTGATATGTCCGGTGGCACCATGAACGTGACCAACTGGTTTGTGCCGGCACGCGGCACGGGTGGCACGGGCATTCTCAATATGACCGGCGGCACGCTCAACTATACCGGCTGGTCAGGCGGTTTTGCGGCAAACTATAATAACAGCGCTAATGCAACCGCCGTCATCAACGTGGCGAGTGCGAGTCTGTTTGCGTTAACCGCAAACGTGGATATGCGGGGCGGCGGCACTGGTGCTTTGGGCGAGATCAACCTTCTGTCCGGCGGCCTCATGCAGGCCAACAGCATTGCGCCCGGCTCCGCCACCGGCATCAGCCTCGTTAATTTCAACGGCGGCACGCTGAAAGCCAACACCGCAAACACGACATTCATCACCGCCAACAACACGGCGGTCAATGTCTATGGTAAAGGCGGCACGATTAACAACAATGGCGTGAATATCACGATACCGGAAGTCCTCTCGGCACCTGTCGGGAACGGCCTGAACGCCGCCCCCAGCGTGACCAGCGGCGGCAGCGGTTACCTCGGGGTGCCGGCGGTCACGTTCACGGGCGGCGGCGGTGTTGGTGCCTCCGGCTATGCCACCATTTCGGGTGGTGCGGTCAACGGCATCGTGATCACCAGCCCCGGCACCGGATACAGTTCAGCGCCCACCATCACGCTTACGGGTGGCGGCTGCACCACGGCGGCCACCGCAACGGCGCCTGCGCCCACCGCCAACACCTCCGGCGGCATGACCTTCCAAGGCTCGGGCACGACTACTCTGAGCGGAGCAAACAATTACACCGGAACCACCACGATCAATGCCGGCACGCTCGCATTGGTCGGCGCCGGTTCCATCGCCAGTTCGCGGAACATTTCCGTCGCCGGCGGCGCGGTGCTCGATGTGTCGGCAGTCACCGGCGGTTTTACGCTCGGCGCGGCACAGACCCTTTCGGGCAGCGGCTCCGTCAACGGCGCGGTCACCAACAACGGCACGATTGTGCCCGGAACGGGCATCGGTGTCTTGACGGCAAACAGCAGCGTCACATTGCAGCCGGGCGGCACGACGGTGATGGAAATCAGCAAGATGCCGCAGACCAACGACCAGTTGCTGGTCGCCGGCCCGCTGACCTTGGGCGGCACGCTCGTGGTGACCAATCTCTCCGGCACGCTCGCGGCGGGCGACTGTTTCAAACTGTTCCTGGCCGGTTCGATCAGCGGCTCGTTCAGTTCAAACTCCTTGCCGGCGCTGGGCGCAGGTCTGGCCTGGAACACCAATGCGCTGACGAACGGCGTGTTGTCGGTGGTAACGACCGTCGGACCACAGTTCGCCGCGCTGGCGCAAATGGCCGATGGCAATTTCCGATTCAACGGCAGCGGTGCCGCGGGTGTGACCTATGAGTTGGATGCCGCGACGAACCTCATGCCGCCGGTTTTGTGGATGTTCGTCACGAACGCCGTGGCCGACCAAAACGGCCTGTTTAAATTGTGGGATTTGTCGGCGACGAATTTCCCGCAGAAATTCTACCGCCTCACCGGCAGCCAATAGCCTGGGAGCGCCAGCATTTGATTGGCTTCAACCAAAACCTTCGATAGTGAAGTGGCTAGTGCAATGATTTAGAACTTATCCGTAAATAGAGTTTCATGTTAAAGTCAGCACATACGTCAGCAAATCAGGGCGGCGGCGCATTGGAGCAACGCCAGAAAATTGGCGGCGGTCTTTTCATAGCGCACCAACAGTTTGCGGAAGCGATTGAACCACGAGTGCGTGCGTTCCACCACCCAGCGGCAGGCGCGCCGGCCTTTGCGGCTCGTGTGGCTGGAGGTCGTTGCTTGGCCTGCTTATTGGGCGCTCTGGCTGCCGCGCCGGGCAGCGTGGCGATGCTGGCGCATCGCCTGATTGCTTTCCGGTCTGCATTAGCTCGCTGGCGGTTTCGATTTCAGGCTGGCGTCGAATTCTTCCCGTTCGCTTGGAGTCATCATTTTCACGTTGGCGATGTGCGGTCCGCGTGAATGGTATGGCGAATTTTCTTTTCGGGGCGGCGTGACATCGCCCGTTGGTGCTGGCGTGGCCGGCGTGGGTTTTGCGGCCATGGCTGGCGCACTTTGAGGCGTGACCGGGATATTTCCGGCTGACGCGGTTTTCGCCCTTCTGCGCCGTTTGCGCTTTTTGCCGCCTTCCAAGACAATGCGGCCGTATTCGGCTATACGCGCCCGGCTGGTCTTTACTCCATTTTGTGTCAGCAAATCAGCAATGGCAGCGTAGGACGCATTTTTGCCGCGCAATTCCAGGATGGAATCATGGAACGGCTTCAAATTGCTGAATGGAATGCGACTTGGATCGGGTTGATATTCCCGAATTGCTTTGCGCAGCGATTCCAGATTGTGCGTTGTCGGTGATGTGGGTGAGGTGTTCATAATTTTAGAACGGGATGGTTAAAAACATGACGGCGAGATTCTGACGAGTCATCTTGCGAGATGTTTCGCGGCTTTTTCGCGGCCAAGTTGCGAGTTATCTCGCAAGTTTTCGGCGCGGACATTGCGCGTCTATGTCCGGCGCAAGGCGAGCCGTCTTGCGAGTTGTCTTGACGGACGTTCGGCGGCGTTGCTGCTGCCACTGTCCGGCCATTGCCGGGGCGTTGCGCGGATATGACGCGAAACATTTCGCCGGATTTCTTGCCGGATGTTTCGCGCCCATCGCGCGACCGTCTCGCGGGACTCCGCGCAATTTTCGGCGAGCTATTGGCGAGCCGTAAAATTCTTGTCCTGACAAGGGGTAAGGCTTGCCACCCTATCAAAGCGGTAGCACAAAACCGTGCGACTGCACCGTGACTTGAAAATTGTTGCATCTGGTTTTGTCACGCTTCGTGTGCATGACTGTGCAAATTGATGGTGCAATTTGTGACGTGAAATTTAACGTGCTGGTGTTCTCATTTTTGCGAGCGCGTCGGCCACAGTCTGATTGCCGGGAATGAAAAGTGTCATGGTTACGTCCGTTGTTTCGTCGTCACCGTTCCACGTCTGCTCAACCTCGATGCCGATGATTGGCGGCGGCGGATTGCATCGGCGGTTGCATCATGAAGATGATGCCGGGAATGACCGTGGCGGAGTTTCCTTTCATCCGTTTCCGCAGGCCGCCGCTGAAAATCCAACCGATGGCCAGCAGTGCCAGCCAGACAAACACCAGGTAGAGATAAACGCCGTCGTTTTCAATCAAGGCGTCCAGCGCGTTGAAGAAGGGCGGCAACAATTTGAGCAATTCAGCGGGATTCAAGTTCATGGTTCGTTCTCCGTTTTCAGTTTGTCAGTCTCACGTATCCAAATCGCAGCCGTGGCGGTTGCCAGCCTTGCCAGCACGTTTTTCCAAAGCGGCGATCTTCCGAATGCCGCCAGCCAAAATCCCCGGCCTGCAAGCGCGTTAAATTCGATTGTGCCGCGCCCAAGTGAAATGTTATGTTCAAGGCCATGAGTGGTCGGTGGAGAATCAGCTTGCCGTCCTGAACAAGTGCGAGGATGGCGGCCTTGATTGGCGCGGAAAGTTTTGCCCAAGCAGTGACTACTTGGGTCAAGTCAGGACAAGAAGGGATTGGATTTCGGGAGTCTATTCGGGAGTCTCCGTGAGATTCCCCTTTATTTACGGGCAAAACTGTGGGGTTCGAATCCCCCTCTCTCCGCCATTTTCATTTTCGTGACCGAAAGTGACAATGGATGACGCACCGTGATTTCCGTCAATGTTTCCAACGGTTTTACCTACTTTGATGGCCTTCAACCCGATGACAGTCGGTGACACGGCTGGACGGTCGGCGACTAAAGTTTGTGAGTCTATTTGTGAGTCGCCAATTGAAGGTAACTTGCGAACGGTTGCCGCCAAAGGCAACTGCGCCACGTCCGTGTAGGTTTTCATCGTCAGCCGCATGTCACTGTGCCGTGCCAGTTCCATCGCTTCACGGGGCGAAACGCCAGCCCGTTGCAGACGGGTTATGTAGGTCGTCCGCAGCGCATGGAAGTCCACCACATGGCCGCGCTCATCCTTCAACGGAATTTCCGCCTTCTTGAAATCCTTGCGAATTTCTTTCATCGTCGGAACACCATCGGGAAACACCAAATCTTCCGGCTTTAGTTTTCCGGCGGCTTTCAGCTTTTGCAATTCCGCCACCAGTTCGGGATGCAACGGGCGTGGTTGCTCCTTGCGATTCTTGACGAAGGCAGCGGGCAGCATCCAATACGGATTAGCCGTATCCAAATGAAAATCGCCGCCATGCAAGGCGTTGATTTCACCACGCCGCAAACCCGTGTGCATGGCCAGCAGATAAAGCAGCTTGCGCGGCCCCGCCAGCAATCGCTTGGCCTCATCATCATTCAAAGCCCGCCGCTGGCTGCGTTGCTTGCCGCGCGTATCCACTTTACTGATGATTTCAAACGGATTGGCCGCAACGCGGTTTTGTTTGCGGAGCCAGGTGAACAAGGCCGACAAGACGGCGTGATACTCATTGATGGTTTTGGGAGCCTGCGTTTGTTCGGCGCGCCAGCGCAGGAACGCATCCGCCGTGGCCTCGCGCAGACTGTGCCAGTGGCATTCCCGCATCAGCCGCCGCAACCGCTTGTCCACATGCCGGACGTGATCGGCGCAACGCCCTAACGCCTTCAAATCGGCCACGTAGCCGTCCACCAGCTTTTCCATCGGGTTTTCATACGTCTCGCGTTGTGCTGCCGGAGCCATTAAACCAACCGATACCCGTTCTCGGTCGCGGATGTTTTCCCGCATTTTTTGCTCGGCAACCTGCCGGTCGGAAACGCCAAGGGAAATGTCCCGCGCCTTAACGTCGCCGTCCAATTTCAGCCGCGCCCGCCAAATCCGGCTGGAAACCAATTTGCCGTTGCGTTGCCGTTTGGGACGGTAAATGTAAGCAATCATATTTCTCCTTTCGATTAACTCGGTTGACTCAACTTTTGAAAATACGCTTTGACCTGACTTTCCAACATTCCCACCGCACGACCAATTCGCCGCAACGGGGGCAGCTCGCCGCTTTCCGCCCTGCGCCTCACCGTCCGCTTGCAGACACCGAAAATCTTCTCCAATTCCGGGAACCGGATCAAACGGTCATTAAATGAATGCTCGACTGGCATAAAACATCATTTCTCCTCCTTCAATTTCCAAGTCTTGTTTTCCTTGTCCCATTCCACTCCCTTGCGCAGCCGTTTCCGAAGCGCGGCGGCTTTTTCAGGGGAAGCCATTGCCGCCTTCAATTCCGTCAACAGATAAAGCATATCCTGTTGCTTGTAGTCCTCGTAAATGGTGCTTCGTTCCTTTTGATATTTCACCTTCCGGTTTCCCTTGTCCTTCGGGTCGCGTTCGGTAAATTCCAAGGCTTCCCTGGCTTCCTTCTCGGTTGGCTCATCTCCGCCTCCCGCTTGCAACAGGCGTTCACTTTCCTTAAAAAGACTCTCGTTCGGATCGTCCACAAAACCGACTCGGCGCTTGATTTCCTCCGCCCAAGCCTTGCATTCACTGACTGACACGACGATGAAAGGGCGTTCCTTGGCTCTGCGCTTTGCGCCGAACAATCTGGTTTCCTCGTGTGTGACGTAAAAGAAAAAGGCCGTCAATTTGCCTTCCTTGATGCGTTTATAGACGCTGGCGCGTGAGACGGGAACGAATAGAACGACGCTGCTGGTTGAAAGCCCCACGTCTCCTTTGTAAAACTCACCGAGTTTTTCCAGCCATTCGCCGCATTCCTTGAAAGTTCCCTCTCGGCGGTAGGCACGAGTGCCGGGCGTTGGCTCGCCGACCAGCTTGTGCAGTTCTTTCGGCACCTCGATGAAAGGAAACTGAATAAACGGCATATTCCCTATCGTAGCATTGTAGATACAGTTGTCAACCATAAATCTCGAAATTATATTTCTGAATTTCCCGTCATCAGCTCGGATGCCGTCTTGCGCGTAGCTTGCCATTGAACATGATTGCTGAAATCTCCGGCTGAAAATCCCGACGCGCCTTCCTAACCAGCCACGTCCCCGGCTCGGCGAGCACTGTCAAGGTGGAGCCACAAAAAGAAAACCCGGCGCGAAGCGCATCGTTTTAATTTGGACAACCTTGACAGGCGCAGTCGAGCCATACAATGGACGAAACGAGGCGCGCCGGAGTCAGCCATTGCGGATGCAAATCAGGAACAAGCAGCAATTTCGCGCCGCTCATCGCACGGCTGGCGCTTGGCCTGTCATGTTTCCGCATGGCACGCAAAAAGTGCTCGGCTGGTTCTGCGGTTACGGCTTCAGCGGAACATGAACACGTTTATGCAACAAATGCACATTCCAGTGCCGCCGGCTTTTGTCGCCATATTCCACAAACCGGTTGAAGATTCTCGTGAGATTCATGCTTTATCAGCCCCGGCTCGAAGATTATCTTGCGAGCAAACGCTGGTCACAACCTTTCATGAATTCACGCCCGGACAAGACGGACGACATAGAGCGCAAGCTCCCTGTGGAGGCACTTCAACAAAGTGCGGATCATCTCCGACTTGTCATTGATACGATTCCCGCGTTCGTTTGGAGTGCCGGACCTGATGGCTCCATTGAATTCCTCAACCAACGCGGACTGGAATACACGGGGTTCACGATGCAGCAGCTTCGCGGATGGAACTGGAAGGATTCCAACATACTTCATCCTGATGACTTGCAGGGACTCTTTGAAACGTGGAGCGCTATTGTGGCGTCCGGGCAACCGGGCGAAATCCAAGCGCGTATGCGGCGTTTCGATGGTGAGTATCGTTGGTTTCTGTTTCGCGTCGCGCCGTTGCGCGACGAATCGGGACGTCTCGTTGCGTGGTGGGGCATTGACCTCGATATTCATGACCGTATCCGAGCCGAAGACAAATTACGCCAGAGCGAAGCATATCTGGCGGAAGCGCAAAGATTGAGCCGCACGGGCAGCTTTGGCTGGAATGTTGCAACCGGAGCGCTTGTTTGGTCCGAGGAAACCTTTTGTATTCTCGGATACGACCAGACAATCAAGCCGACTTTGGAACTGGTGTTCAAGCGGATTCACCCGGACGACATCGCTATTGTGCGTCAGACTCTTGATCACGCGACTCACGGCAATGCCAACTTGGACTTTGAACATCGTCTTTTGATGCCGGACGGTTCGGTCAAGCACGTCCGCGTCTTGGCGCAACCTGCAAAAACCCAAGCGGGCGCATTGGAATTTGTCGGTGCGGTCATGGACATCACGGAAAAGAAAAAAATCGAAGACACACTGCACGCGGCGAAAGCCCGATTCGAGGGCATTCTTGAAATTGCCGAAGACGCAATTATTTCTGTGGATTCCAATCAGCGCATCTTGTTGTTCAATCAGGGTGCGGAGAAGGTTTTTGGATATGCCCAGGCCGAAGTCATTGGCAAGTCGCTCAACCTTCTCCTGCCGCAACGATTCGCCCAAGCACACCGGTCACATATTGAGAAATTCGCCAAGACTTCGGAGATTTCCCGTTCGATGGCGCAACGCAGCGCGGTCTTTGGCCGACGCAAGGATGGAAGTGAATTCCCGGCAGAGGCTTCCATTTCCAAACTGGATTTGGGCAAGGAAACTTTATTCACGGTCATTCTGCGCGACATTACCGAGCAGAAACGTCTGGAAAATCGCTTGCGACAGAGCGAAAAAAATCTTGCCGAAGGCCAGCGGCTCACGAAAACCGGAAGCTGGATTCTGGATTATCATACCGGGAACACGGATTGGTCCGTTGAGACCTGCCGCATCTTTGGATTTCCTGATCCGCCGCCTTCTCCGCATTACAGCGAGTTCCGCGCGCGGGTGCGGCCGGAAGATCGCGAAGCGGTTGATCGTGGTTTGCGCGAAAGTTTTGAAACCGGCGAGCCAAGACCGCTCGAATATGTTTTTATTCTGCCGAACGGCGTCGAAAAAAACATCGAAACCATTTCCCAGCCGGTAAAGGATGAAACCGGAACCGTGTTGAGATTGATGGGAACCGTGATGGATGTCACGGAACGAAAGCAGGCGGCCGATGCTTTGCGTGCCTCGGACCTCCTGGCGCGCGGTCAATTGGACGCCCTGAAAAAAACGCTCGACAGACTTTCCCTGGAATCTGAACCGGAAAAATTTCTGGAGCAGGTGCTGCGCGTGATTTGCCAGCAGTTGGATGCACACAGCATCAGTGCATGGGAGATTAACCGCAACATTGGTTGCATGGACTTGGTGGCCAGCTATGAAGGCAACCGGTTGCATCTCCCCACACCGGAAGAAATGCAGGTATTGCCACAAGAAGGTTTTGCGACCAGCCCTCATCCGGTTTGGTCTGATTTCTTCCGTGATGGCAATTTTTGTGTTTATGGCCGGATAGATTCCAATCCTGTGCGAATACTTGTTGCGAAAGACCCAAATGGACCGTGGCATGATAATTTCGGCATCTCTGCGGCAAACCCGCTCGTTCTCAAGATTTGCGAACGTCTTTCCACTTTGGGGGTGGCAGCAACGCTCTGTAGCCCCATGCTGGTTGGCGGCAAAGTGATCGGTTTTTTTAGTATCCGCTTCAATCAAAAGCGCACCTTTCGGCAAGAGGAAATCGAATTGACCCGGGCGATCTCTCATCAAGCAATGCTCGCGATTCAATTGATGCGTCTGTCGCAACAAAGCCGCCAAACGGCGGTGATGGCGGAGCGCAACCGCATGGCGCGGGATATTCACGACACCCTTGCCCAAGGATTTACCGGGGTCATCATGCAACTTGAGGCTGCTAAAGGCGCGACCAAGCAAGGCGATCTTGTGGAGGCGGAGACCCGTATCGAACGCGCCGGAGAACTCGCGCGGTCAAGTCTCGGTGAAGCCCGCCGTTCCGTCCGGGCGCTGCGCCCGCATTCGCTCCGCAATGGCAGATTATTCATGACCTTGGACAATATGCTCAAGCGCATGACGGAAGGCACGGATTTGAACGCAGAATTTCGCGCGGAGGGCGATGAACGCGCAATCCCCGCGGAATATGAGGACGGGTTGATGCGCATTGCTCAAGAATCTCTCACCAATGCCGTCAAACACGCGAACGCCCGGAATTTCAAGGCGACGTTGAGTGTCGGCGCAAAAACAATCCAACTTCAGCTTGTGGACGATGGCCGTGGTTTTGATCCGCAGACGGAGCATGAGGGATTTGGTTTGATTGGCATGAAAGAAAGAGTTGAACAAATGAACGGCGAGTTCATCATCCGCGCAAAACCCGGCGTCGGAACGGAAATTCTTGTCATGTTGAAAAATCAATCCGCAGTGAACCCGGAAAACGGAAATGATTAAGGCTAAAAAAAACGGCGAAAAGAAAAGTGCGGCTGCAAGCAAGAATCGCATCCGAATTCTCATTGCGGAGGATCACACCGTTGTCCGCGACGGCTTGGTGGCCATCGTCAAACAGGAGTGTGACCTGGATGTGGTGGCCGAAACCGGCGATGGACATGAGGCGGTTGAGCTTTGGAAAAAACATCGGCCAGATGTCACCCTCATGGATTTGCGGATGCCCGGACTGGATGGCGTGAACGCAATTTACGAAATCCGCGCGGCTGACCCCAACGCCCGGATTATTGTGCTCACGACATTTGATGGCGACGAAGACATTTATCGAGGAATGCGCGCAGGAGCAAAATCGTATCTGCTCAAAGATGTGAAACGCGAGGAATTATTCCAGTGCATCCGCGAAGTTCACGCCGGCAGGACATTTGTGCCGCCTGCCGTTGCTACGATACTTGCCGAACGGCTGACTGCGGAAGAATTAACTCCCCGCGAACTGGAGGTCTTGCGGCTGGTTGCCGAAGGAAAGCCAAACAAATTGATCGGCGCTGACCTGGCGATCGCGGAAGTCACGGTCAAGAGCCATGTTCAATCCGTCTTCAGAAAGCTCAACGTGTTGAGCCGGACGGAAGCAATTGCGGTGGCAACTCGTCGGGGATTGCTCCATCGGTAAAATTCATTTCTGCCTTTCCTTGCTGCTGTCCTACTTTGGTAGGAGAAGCTTCTCCGTCCATCGTCCAATTCTCAAAAGCGTGCCGGGTGATAGAATTGCGGCATGATGTTTCCAAAAAATGAGCCGCAAAGGGCGACCGAAAATTCGGTAAGTCTCGCAACATCGTGGTGCTAGTTTCTCGTCAACGCTATGATTAAAATTCGCAGAGCCAATGAACGAGGCCATGCCGATCACGGCTGGCTGGACAGTCACCACACGTTTTCCTTCGCGGACTATTACGACCCACTACACGTCGGCTTCCGCAGCTTGCGGGTGATTAACGAAGACCGAGTGCAAGGAGGCCAAGGTTTTGGCACGCACCCACACCGCGATTTTGAAATCATCAGTTACGTCATCAGCGGCGCGCTCAAACATCAGGACAGCATGGGGCACAGCGCAGTGATGAAAGCTGGCGAGGTGCAGCGAATCTCGGCCGGAACCGGCATCGCGCACAGTGAATTCAATAATTCGCCGACCGACCAAGTCCATTTCTTGCAAATCTGGCTGGTTCCAAACCGCAAAGGGCTAACACCGAGCTATGCCCAAGCCTCGTTTGCGGCTGCACCGTTGAACGCGCTGACGCTGGCGTGTTCGGCCAACGGCGGCAACGGTTCCATCAAAATCAATCAAGATGTCAGCCTTTACGTCGGCAAACTATCCCCAAAGGGAAAAATTATCCAGCCGCTGGGGGAACAGCGTCACGCTTGGATCCAGTTGATCGAAGGCGACCTTGATTTGAATGGAACGAAACTTTCGCCCGGCGACGGCGCTTCGCTGGACGACGAAAAAGAAGTCCGGCTTGCGTCGGCAAAGGGAGCGCATTTTCTGCTGTTCGATCTGAACTAAACAAACAACAACCAATAACAAAACAAGAAAGGAAATAACATGAACCAATACAATAAACTCTACACACCGCAGGACAGCGCTGTCGTATTCATTGACCAACAGCCGCAGATGACCTTCGGCGTGGCCAGCTCTGACCGTGCGACGATCATCAACAATACGACGCTTCTCGCCAAAGTCGCGAAGGAGTTTAACGTGCCGACGGTGCTGACTGCCGTCGAAACAGAATCCTTCAGCGGCTACATCTGGCCGCAGTTGCTCGATATATTTCCCGGCCAACCGGTCGTCGAGCGTAGTTCCATGAATTCATGGGACGACGCTGGTTTTCGCAAGGCCATTGAAGCCACAGGCCGCAGGAACATTCTCATGACGGGACTGTGGACCGAAGTTTGCATCACCTGGCCGACCATCGAAATGCTCGGCGCGGGTTACAACGTCTATGTTGTCGAGGATTGCTGCGGTGCGACTTCGCCCGCAGCCCAAGAAGCCGCACTCTCCCGCATGGTGCAGGCTGGCGCGGTGCGCGTAACGACTATCGCGGCGCTGCTGGAATGGCAGCGTGATTGGGCGAAGCGTGAACACTACAACAACCTCATGAGCTTGCTGAAGCCGCAGGCGGGTGCTTATGGCGTTGGCGTCGAATACGCCTACACGATGGTGCATCACGCACCGCAATCGGCACAGAAGCCGCAGGTCGTGCCCAAGAAAGCGCACTGATGCGAACAGGCATTCACACCTAACCTCGATAAAATATGAAAACAAAGGTTATTGCCTTGAGCCTTGCGCTGGCGTTCTCTTTCGCCAGCGCAAGGGCTGCGGAGACGTCGGCTCCAAAAGAGAACGTCTTTGCCACGAAGCCACTCGGGATCCAATTGTCCATCAAGATGGTTGGTCCTTACTCGGAAGCAGCGGATCTGCAAATCATCTGCCTGTTCAAGCACAAGCCAACCGGCGACACCTATCAGGGTGCGGCGAAAGACACCGACGCGCATCTCGGCGGCATTCTGTCCGCGTTGCGAAATCGGGGCGAGTTTGTCGGAGAACTTGGGGAAACCATCCTGTTCACGCCGCCCAAAGGTTCAATCCCGGCAAGGCGTTTCATGGTGATTGGTCTCGGCGACGAAAAGGATTTGTCGTTGGATACATTACGGGAAGTGGGACGAATCGCCGCCCGTGAAGCAGTTCGACTCAAGGCAAAGCACGTTGCCTGGGCGCCGGTCATCCGTGACGAAGGCAATTCAGTGATTGAAGTAGGTCTCGGTGACCGCACTTTTGCCGAACAATTCCTTTCGGCCTACGACACAGAAAAGCGGCTCCAAGCGCAAGGGCTTGAACCAAAGTTCAGCATAGAGAGTCTCGTCATCGAAGCCGGGCCAAGTTATTTCGACAGTGCCGTGAAGCAGGTCGGCGAAGGCATTGACTCGATCAGCGCTGGCCTGACTCAACGCGATGCCGCTCCTTACTGCTCGAACATGAAATAACCAATGCGCCATGCCTGGGTCATTTCACTGTTGCTCGTGCTGCCGCCAACCCTTTTGGCCGACGATATGACCACAACCGGAGAAATTCCCTCGCCGCCTCCAGCCTACAACATCCTGCGGTTCGACGAGAATTATTCTTGTCTGGCCAACCCGACGAACCGAACCGATTGGTTTGACCCGATTAAGCATATCCCGTTGCGAACTAATGAACCGTCTTGGTATCTGACTCTGGGCGGCGAGGTGCGTGAGCGGTTTGAAGGAAATTACGATCCCAATTTCGGGATTGGCGGCGCGGGTGCTAATTCCTATCTGCTGCAACGCATCACTCTGCTCACTGACCTGCACTTGGGCGAGCGCGTGCGATTTTTTGCGGAAGGGGTTTCGGGGCTGATGGAGGGCGAATCGCAACCCGCGCCGCCGGTGCAGCAGGACCCGATTGATCTGCAATTCGCGTTTCTTGACGTCGTTCCGTATTTGACGGACGACGAAAGTCTCACGTTGCGTGCCGGGCGTTTCGGAATGAGTTTTGGATCGGGCCGGCTTGTTGCCACACGCGCGGCGGTGAACATCCTCTTTCGGTTCGACGGTTTTGAAGCCATTTACAAACGACCGCTTTGGGAAGCCACCGCATTTCTCACGCAGCCGGCCACGGATTCGGGAGCATTCAATGGGGAGGATCACTCAACGACATTTTGGGGGCTTTATCTCACACACTGGTTCGACGCGCCGCACCAGTCGGGAGTTGACCTGTATTATCTTGGCATTTACAACGAGCAGGCAACTTACGCTTCGGGAACGGCTGATGAACATCGTCATTCGCTGGGTTTGCGCATTTTTGGTGAACGGAACCAGTGGGATTGGAATGAGGAAGATGTTCTTCAAGTGGGCAGTTTTGGAAACAATTCCATCCTCGCTTGGACGGCCAGCATTGATTCAGGATACACCTTCGACGCGATGTGGCAGCCGAGACTCGGGTTGAAAGCGGATGTCACCAGCGGCAGCGGCAGCACCAGCGGCGGACGCCAGGAAACCTTCGACGCACTTTATTTCAAATCCGGCTATTTCAACGACGCCAGCCTGCTCCGTCCTCAAAACATCATTGATGTCCATCCGAATGCGGGCTTGCAATTCACGCGAACTCTCTCTGCTGATGGCGGCGCGGATGTGTTCTGGCGTTATTCAAAAAACGACGCGGTCTATGGCGTGCCGGGCAACATAGCGATACCAGCGTCAGGTAATGCCTCCAGTTATGTCGGCACCGCACTGGATGTGAATTTGACGTGGCAGATTCAGCGGCACGTCAGTTTTCAAGCATCCTACGTCCATTTTTTCACTGGAAGCTATATTCACCAGGCAGGCGGCAGCGATGTAAATTACGTCTCCGCGACACTCGATTTTCTTTTTTGACATAAAGGAATCAAACCTATGAACGAACCCCTCCATGTAGCGATAGTCCGAACAGTAAAGCCCGGTTGCGAAGCGGCATTTGAGCAGGCGTTGCATGATTTCGTGCAGCGGTCGCTCACGCTCCCGGGTCAGACGGGTGTTCACATTATTCGACCCGCGCCGGGCAGCGATTCGCGCGAATACGGCATCATCCGAGGGTTTGCCAACCGCGATGCGCTCTCGGCTTTTCGCACATCCCCTGAATACCTGGAGTGGAATCAATTTGCGCTGGGTTTGACGGAAGGCAGCGGGCATGTCGAGGAACTTTGCGGCTTGGAAAGCTGGTTCACTTTGCCCGGCCAACCGCTCCGTCCGCTGCCCCAATGGAAAATGGCTTTGATTACCTACATCGGGGTTGATGTTGTCACCACGCTCCTGTTTTTTGTCATCGGCCCGGCGATTCAAAATTGGCCGTTTCTGATTCGTAATTCCGCGTTCAACGTCGTCGTCGTCGCCTGTCTGACTTGGATTGCGATGCCGCTACTTACGCGCATTTTTCACAACTGGTTGCAACCCAAACAAGAAAAAATTCCCGCATGAAAAACAGCAACCTTCTGATTTCACATTTAACAACCATTAACGCATTAACAAACAATCAAACATTATGAAAACATCACAGGTTCCCGACCTCATTCTCCACAACGGGCGCATTACTACACTCGACTCTAAATATCCCGAAGCGACTAATCTGGCCGTCAAAGATGGCCGCATCATCGGCGTGGATGACGCTGAAGAATACCAGCACGGGCCGGACACGAAGGTCATTGATCTCAAAGGCCGGCGCGTCATCCCCGGATTGAATGACTCGCACCTCCATGTCATTCGCGGCGGCTTGAACTACAACATGGAGTTGCGCTGGGACGGCGTCCCTTCACTGTCCGATGCGCTGCGGATGCTCAAAGAACAGGCGCAGCGCACACCACCTGGACAATGGGTGCGCGTGGTCGGTGGCTGGACTGAATTTCAATTTGCCGAACGGCGGATGCCCACACTGGATGAAATCAACGCCGCCGCTCCTGAAACGCCTGTTTTCATTTTGCATTTGTATTGCCGCGCGCTGTTGAACAAGGCGGCGTTACGCGCGTGTGGCTACACAAAGGATACGCCCAATCCTCCCGGTGGCGAAATCCAGCGTGACCACAGCGGCAATCCCACCGGACTTCTCATTGCGCGACCCAATGCGACAATTCTGTATGCCACGCTGGCCAAAGGGCCAAAACTTCCGCCCGAACATCAATACAATTCCACGCGCCACTTCATGCGTGAATTGAATAGGCTCGGCTTGACCAGCATCATTGATGCCGGTGGAGGTTTTCAGAATTACCCGGAGGATTACGCAGTCATTGATGAGTTGCACAAGCGCGGCGAAATGACGTTGCGCATCGCCTACAACCTTTTCACCCAAAAACCGAAACAGGAAAAGGAAGATTTCGCGCGCTGGATCAAAATGACGGGGCCGGGCAAGGGAGATGACTTTTTCCGTTGCAACGGCGCGGGCGAAATGCTGGTGTTTTCGGCAGCCGACTTTGAAGATTTTCTTGAACCGCGTCCCGACCTTCCTGCTTCGCTGGAAGGCGAGTTAAAGGGTGTCGTATCGTTGCTGGCTGCTAACAAATGGCCGTTCCGTCTTCACGCCACCTACGACGAAAGCATCACCCGATTCCTTAACGTGTTCGAGGAAGTAAATCACGACGTTCCGTTCAAAGGATTAAACTGGTTCTTCGACCACTGCGAAACTGTGTCTGATAAAAACTTGGAACGCATCAAAGCGTTGGGCGGAGGCATCGCCATTCAACATCGCATGGCGTATCAGGGCGAATATTTCATGGATCGCTATGGAAAGAAAGCTGCCGAGCGAACTCCGCCAGTTCGGAAAATGCTGGAGCTTGGCATTCCCGTTGGCGCGGGCACGGACGCCACGCGAGTAGCCAGTTACAATCCGTGGGTTTCCTTGTATTGGATGGTCACAGGCAAAACGGTCGGCGGGGTTTCGATGTATCCAGACAAAAATTGCCTCAGTCGTGAAGAAGCGTTGCGGCTATACACGCAAGGCAGCAGTTGGTTTTCAAGTGAGAGCGGAAAGAAAGGCGCAATTGCCGCCGGTCAATTGGCAGACTTGGTCGCGCTCACCGATGATTATCTTTCCGTGCCGGAGGAACAAATCAAAGGCATCGAATCCGTTCTCACCATCGTTGGCGGCAAGGTTGTTCATGCAACGGAAGAATTCACCCCGCACTCACCAGCGCCAATTCCCGTGCTGCCGGATTGGTCGCCAGTCAAAGTATTCGGCGGCTACGGCGCACCGTTGGACATTCGCAAGGCGGCGCGCATGGGTGTGCCAATTGCGCAGACGCATGAGCACAGTGCCGAGTGTAATCACGGCTGCACCCACTCTGCGCATCAACTTCTTGCGGGCATCGAAGCCGCGCGAAATCGCTATGCCGACTTCTTCGGCCTGGGTTGCGATTGTTTTGCGTTCTAACTCATTCATGAACCTGTTGAAAAAATCACTAGCGGTCGAACCGATCGGCGCGGCGGCAAATTTCGGGCATGTCTTCCTCCGCGTTTCGGCGGGATTGATGATTTTCTACATTCATGGCTTGCATAAACTCGAAGGCTGGATTGCGTATGTTCAGCACGACACGCCTTGGACATTGGCCGAGGAAGTGGCTGGAATGCACGTGCCCGCACCTCTCGCATCGGCCGTTGCGGCAACATTGGTGCAGTTCATCTGCTCATTGTTCATAGTGGTTGGGTTGTTCACGCGAATCAATGCCGCGCTGCTTGTCTGCGCCCTCAGCGGTGCAATTTGTCAAAACCTGCTTGCCAGCCGCGATCCGCAACTGGCAATTCTCTACACATTGGTAGTCGTCACGCTCGTGTTCCTGGGCGGTGGAAAATATTCCCTCGACGCGCGAATTTCATCGAAAACTGAAATAAAACCACCGCAGATAAATCGATATGGCCAATACTAGAGATCAACCGACCGAGAAAGTTTCGGCACTCCATTATCGAGCGGACACCAGCGGTTGCCCTGTTGAATGTGTGCCAGACCTCATCCGCAAACGTGCTTATCAACTTTTTGAAGCTCGCGACCATCAGCCCGGACATGAGTTGGATGACTGGCTCCAGGCCGAGCGCGAAATCAAACATCATTTGAATCTTTGAGAAACACAGAGAATTAAATCTCGAAAAGGGCGCACACGATATTCCATGAACGAAACGCTTGATCTGCTGGTCCGGCATGGAATCGCCATTTTGTTTGCTGCGGTATTCATCGAACAAATTGGCATTCCACTGCCTGCCGCGCCGTGGTTGTTGGCAGCAGGCGCTTTGGCCGGTGCTGCTAAAATGAATTGGTTGCTGGCGCTTGGCGCTGCGGCTTCCAGCTCTTTACTTGCCGATTTAATGTGGTTCTATCTGGGGCGCAATTATGGCAACCGGGTGTTGGGTTTCCTTTGCCGCATCTCGCTGGAGCCGGACTCGTGTGCCCGCCGGACGCAAAACCTTTTCGTCCGGCATGGCATGAAAGGCTTGGTTGTGGCGAAATTCATTCCCGGATTGAGCACCCTGGCTCCACCGCTTGCGGGCAGCACGGGTGTGACCGTCCCTCGATTCCTTTTCTTCGATGGATTGAGTTCAGTTCTGCATGGCGGATGCTTCATCTTGGTGGGCGTTCTGTTCAGCCAACAACTGGAACAGGTCATCAACGCGCTTGCTGGTCTTGGACGAAGTGCATTCGGAGTGCTTGCCGGACTGGTGGCACTCTACATCGCTTACAGATATTTCCAGCGACATCGCTTGTTGCGCGAACTGCGGATAGCGCGGATTACGGTGGATGAATTGCACCAAAAGCAGGAAGCGGGTGAAAACCCAATAATCCTGGATCTGCGGCCTCGCATTGAACTCGAACAAAATCCTTCGCTGATTCGGGGCGCGCTTCACATGAGCATGGAAGAGGTGGAACGTCGTCAGCACGAAATACCCCGTGATCGCGACGTTATTCTCTATTGTTCCTGTCCCAACGAGGTGAGCAGTGCGCGAGTCGCATTGGCACTTCGACGAAATGGCATTTCGCGTGTCCGGCCATTGCTAGGAGGAATTGATGCCTGGCGGGAGCGCAATTACCCGACTGAACCGCGTGTGGCGGAGGGTGCCGATTAGCAAGATGCCGCGCCTTGCTCGTCATCAGACAGGAGCTGTGGATTTCCAGTTGCATTTTAATGGGCACGGGAAATTTTAGCGGCTGGCAAAATGAAACCAACTCAATTTCCGTGATGACAAACAGCCGTTAATCCGTCACCGTTTCATGCTGTCGGCGATTTGTTAAAGCGTTTCTCAAAGGCACCGACGACACGAAGGATTTCGTCAAAGGTGGGAACTTCACCGAAGAACATTCCGCTGCGCATTTCCTGATAGTCTTTGCGCCAGGCTTCAAGGTGGTGAGCAGGCGGCAAGAATCGGAGCGCACCGGGATGGAGCGTGGTGTAATCCACCCATGACCAGCGGAAAAAGATTTCACGATGCGCGGCCACGCGGTCAAAGAGCGGGCGATTTTGGGCGGCGCGCTCGGCCACGCCATGTGTGATGAGACACCAGACATCGTAGTAATGCCGGGCCATGCGGATTTTCCGTGGTTTATCGGCGGGACGGAATGTTTCTTCGTGCAGGAGCAGGGCTTTTTCCCAGAAGGTGCGTTCGGCGGCGAGAACGCGGGCTGGAAAGCTTGCACCCATTGCCAATTGCGGGAAGACTTCGGCAAGATAGGGTTGAATCGGTTTTTCCTGATGCGGCCAGTCATCGGAGCGGGCACCAAGTTCGATTTTCACAACCGGACGCACATAACCGGCTTCGGTCGGGGCAAAGACACCGGGATAGTGAAACAGAAGGCATTGGCCGTCGTCCATGTCGGGGTCAACTTCGAGTTTCCATCCGGTCTGGCCGAGCACGGCATTGATGCGGGCAGCGAGCGCGGGTTGTAAAGTATTTTGCACCCAAATCCGGCAGGCTTCCATGAGGGCTTCGAGGCGGAGCTTGCGTTGCTTTTTGCTCGGAGCTTTGTCGAGTGAGGCATCGCCGGCGAAGCGAAGAGTTTGCTTGTCCACGATGAGATCAATGTCTTCGGAGAAGCGCTCAATAAGTTTCCACGCCTTGGAAAGTGAAGTGCCGCCCTTGAAGGTGAGGTGCGGTCCAATTTCCGGCAGCGCGAAAAGTTCGCGCAGCGTCCAGCAAATCCAGAAATCTTTTTCCACGCTTGCGGCCTGCAAGCGCATTTTCTCCTCAACCTGAAGGCAGGCGAGCCGACGTTCTTGCGGCGACATTTTTAGGAAGCCGTCCATAATTCAGGGCGTCCCGGCGGCGAGCCGTTGCAGAATGTGCGCAACCCACGCCGGGGCGTGTTTGCGGTCTTTCAGCAATTGCGCCTTGTCAGTGTCGTCGAGTTGACGGCGTAGAATGGCAAGCGCCTTGTCATCCACATGGCGTTGACCCAGGTGGCGGAGCGCTTGAATGACGGTGCCGCTCTTGCGCCCGGCGGTGGCGACGTTGCGCGGGGTGGTGTGCTTGAGAATAATTTCACGCTGGCCGAGCTTGACCCGTCGGGATGTTCCGTCGGTCAGGAAGACGATTTTCATCGGCACCTGATCGGAAAGACCGAGGACATTTGCGGCGTAGGCACCGGCGGGTTGAAGCCGGACAGAGTCGCGGCTGACTAGCGCCTTGGCCACCGCGTCAGCGGATGCGGCCACGCGGCCCAATGCAGGATGGTCAATCGGATAATCGTAAAGCCCCCGCGCGAGCTGGCGAATAACGCCTTTGCGAGAAAGGCGGGTCAAAGCCATGCCGACTGAACGCGGGTCTCCAAGCCGGGTAAGGTCTCGTGGGGTAAAAACCCAACCCCTGCCGTGGCCAAATATAATCGCTCTAGCCTTTGGCTCAATGACTTGCGTTGATTTCGACTGTCTTTTCATGTTGAAAAAAGTGATATGTTTTTACAACATAAAATCAGTCCCGTCCAGCTTTAATCAGAGCGCCGATGGATTCGCACACGTGATGAGTTGGCGCAGGGAGATTTAGATTTATCTAACCCTTCAGCGTGTGATTCCGCATCGGCTTGTCGAAATACACGGTGTAAAAACACTGCGATTAGAAGGGTCTGCGAACAAGTTCAAACAACGTCTTCGTTGGAAGCTGCGTGATTCCAGCGGTTGACGCTTCAACTCGCGCCTGCAATACGCGTGGATAAACACCCGCCCAAAGTGGATGAACGATTAACTCCCCACGTCCGCCGGAACGTGCGGCGGGCAGACCACCGAGCGTTATCTCTGTCCAGCCGAGAGCATGGAAGTAAGGCGTTGTCGCTGCTGCGACGAGCGGCTGCCAGTGGGGCGTGGCAGTATCCACGGGCGCGTTACCGTCGAGTGCGAGTCGTGCCAGGTCGAGAGCCATGCGCCAGTCGAGAATATTGTGCCACGCGAGATTGCTGTAGTCCCGCAGACAGCCGTGGCATGAAGTCCGGCATTCGTCAGCGTGGCGCGCGGCAATAATGGGCGCGAGAAATGTGTTACAGTTGTCTGATGGTCTCAAACGAAATGCCGGATCGGAAACGAAACGGAGTAGCCGCTCCATTGCAGCAGGCGTTGCGAACTGTGAGCAGTAGCCCGCTCCATTCTCCAAAGCATCCGAAAGGAAAACTTGCCCGACTACATTTCCTTGCGCACTGCGAACGACGCGCAGCCCGACGCGCAGTTCCCACTCATTGATGTCGAGCAGAACGGCGGCGGCACGACGAAGCAAGAATCCGAGAGAGTAAAGCGCGGCACGACCTTCGACGCGACGCGGGTCTAAATCCAACGTCGGCGGCGCAGCGCGCAAACCGAGCACCAGCAGGTCGGTTCGTTTGATTGAGCCTAACGCGCGGACATCAGGATTCGCCGCCGCATATCGCACTGACACTGTTTGCAGTCGGTTCTCCAGTCGCTGTGCGTTGATTTGATCCACGGCGTCGCGCGTCACCCACGTTTCGCCTTGCGCCAACTTTTCAAATTGAAACAGTTGGCCGGCATTGTCGTTGACGACGCACACGTCTCGCTCGCCAGACCAGAATTCCAAGTTAAGATGCTGGGTCATTGGTAGCGGCGCGGCGTCGGTCTTCGGGCGCGCGGCGCGCGGCGTCCACTCAAACACTCCATCGAAATCGCGGCCACCTTCATAGAGTGTGCGGAAGCCACGCGGCTGCGCGAGTTGCACAACATGGAAACCGCATTGTTGCGTCAGGTGCTAACCCTGTTATTTCATCGTGTTGCTAATCGCGTTGCGAACTTTGTTGCTTCGGATGTTGCCTCGCGTGATTACCACCCTGTTGCTAGCCCTGTTGCCTCGCCGTAGCCAATCCTGTTGCGAAGTCGTGCTAACCGTGCTGCTAACCGGAAAAAACTTGCTTCTATGGTGGCGTCACTGGCTTGTCGGTGCGGCGTCCGAACTTTTGCGGCCGCGTATGGCTGGCGAACGTCGCTGGCCTGCTTATTAGGCGCTCTGGCTGCCGCGCCGGGCAGCGTGGCGATGCTGGCGCATCGCCTGAATGCTTTCCGGGCTGTGTTAGCTCGCTGGCGGTTTCGATTTTAGGCTGGCCTCGAATTCTTCCCGTTCGCTTGGAGTCATCATTTTCACGTTGGCGATGTGCGGTCCGCGTGAATGGTATGGAGAATATTCTTTTGGCGGCGGCGGGACATTGCCCGCCGGCGCAGCGGTCGGCGCTGGCGTGGCCGGTGTGGGTTTTGCTGCCACGGCTGGCGCACTTTGAGACGTGGCCGGGATATTTGCGGCTGGCGCGGTTCTCGCCCGTTTTCGCCGTTTGCGCGATTTCCCGCCTTCCAGGACAATGCGGCCGTATTCGGCCACACGCGCCCGGCTGGTCTTGACGCCATGTTGTTGCAGCAATTCAGCTATGGCGGCGTAGGACACATTTTGCTTACGTAATTCCACAATGGAATCATGGACGGGTTTCAAACCGTTGAACGGGATGCGATGCGGAACAGGCCGGAACTCCTGAACCGCCTTGTGCAGCGATTCGAGATCAGGCGTTGGTATGGTTGGTGTGTTCATAATTTTTGGATGTCATGGTTAAAAGCTGACGAGGGAATTTCCACGAGCCGCTTGCGAGATGTTGCCTTGGCCGTTGCGCGGACTGCGGCACGGCTGTTGTGCGGACGTATTGCGAGTTGTCTCGCCAGTTCCCGGCGCGGACATGGCGCGGCCAAGTCGGGCGCACGGCAAGTTGTCTTGCGAGTCGTCTTGACGGACGCGCGGCGGCATTGCGGTTGCCACTGCCCGGCCAATGCCGGGAAATTGCGTGGACATGGCGCAAGATATTTCGCCGGATTTCTTGCCGGATGTTTCGCGCCCATCGCGCGACCGTCTCGCGGGACTCCGCACAGTTTTCGGCGAGCTATTGGCGAGCCGCAAAAACCTTGTTCTGACAAGGGGTAAGGCTTGCACCCTATCAAGGCGGTAGCACATAACCGTGCGACTGCACCGTGACTTGAAAATGGTTGCATCGGCTTTGACACGCTTCGTGTGCATGAGTGCGCAAATTGCTGATGCAATTCCTGTGGTGAATTTGAACGTGTCGGCATTTTCGTTTTTGCGAGCGTGTCGGTCGCAGTCTGGTTGGCTGGAATGAAATGTGATCACGGTTAGTCCATTGTTTCGTTGTCATCATTCCGTGCCGGGTCAGCATCGGTGATGATGATTGGCGGTGGTGATTGAATCGGCGGTTGCATCGTGAAAATGATGCCGGGAATGACCGTGGCAGAGTTGCCTTGTGGCCGCTTCCGTCGCAAGCCGCCGCTGAACACCCAGGCAATCACCGCCAGAGACAGCCAGACGAACACGAGGTAAAGATAAACGCCGTAATCCTGGATCAGGGCATCCAGAGCGTTGAACACGGGATTCAGCACCGTAGCCGGATTTAGGTTCATGGCTGGCCCTCCGCTGATTTGACGATGGCGAGGATTGCCGCCTTGAGTGGAGCCGGCAGTTTTTCCCAAACAGTGACTACTTGGGACAGTTCGGGGCTTGACGGGACTGAAATTTGTGAGTCTCTTTGTGAGTCGTTGTGCGGATTTCCCTTATTTTCGCCGGGAAACTGTGGGGTTCGAATCCCCCTCTCTCCGCCAGTATTCACAAGGGAATTCTCAGGGTGACACACAACCAGGCACACAAAGCAAAGTCTCTGCCTGTCCTCAACTGGCACAAGTTGTCAGTGCTTGGGGCAAACTGCCAGCGCCACTCAAGGCGGCGATTCTCGCCATCGTCAATTCTCTGGAGGATGAGCGATGAACACTGTTTTTCAGTTTTTCCTTTTTGCTCGCCAACCAGCGTGGGGGTGGCTGCCAGCCAGCGCGAGCGCACGCGCAGCGTGCGCCGCGCGGCGGCGGCCCCTTTAAGGCCGAATCACTGGTCCCTGTTCCCTCGTCTCCGGCTTAAGGCACCAAGCCATCGGCGCTGCCTCCGAAGGCAACAAGTCGCCCAGGCAACCACCCGCGACCGTTGACATCGGGTTGTTGCAGCACCAAACTCTGTCGGGGCGTTGAAGCGCCCTTTTGTCGGTGGTATTATGGGACTGCTCGACCATATCATTGCGAACCAATTGCGTTTGAAACTGATTGATGATGGGAAGGGAGGCCCAGAAATCGAACCTGGATGGTACTTGGCGGTGGAATTTGATTACAACGCCCCGACTCGGAAAAGCCGTGCCGAACTAAAGGAAGAAACGGTCGCTTGGCTGGTTGAACTCGCGGCCATGTTTGAGGACATTCCGGCCCAAAGCAGGTATTTGTCGGGGCCGCTGGGCGTCTTTACGTTGACCAACGATTACCTGTGGCAGGAAACCTATACCGAACTGTCCATGTTCGCCCAAAGGGCGGTTTTAGAGGCACACGTCACTGCGGCCAAGGCTCACAACTATTACCTCATGCGACGCGTCAGCGCCAAACTCAGCGTGAAGAGCCCAATGAAATATCACTTTTTCCACCCGGCAACCATCGAAGAGGCGCTGGGTCCTAAACGGCAACCCAGACGCAACCTGGAACTTACGAGAATTGACCCGGCCGCAAAGATGGTTTGCCAGGAGTTTATCCCGCGAAATCATATCCGGATCTGTCTGCACAAGGACGTTGACGGCTGCATCGAGTGTACTGGGGATAAACACCCCACACATCATCCGCTGGGGTATTTCAACGGAGTTGCCTGTGATGTTGGTGGTAAGAGAATATTCGTTATCGACCCAAGATACGCGCTGTTGAGGGAAAGGGAGGCCGTCGAAAGTGGAATAACCAGGCATCCCGAAAGGCACCAGGAGATAATCAAGCGCCTGGAGATATTCCTGGCAAAGCAGCCCAGGTGACTGGACTCATCTTTTCGAGCCGCCCAGAGAGTTATCGTGTCTGCGGGGAATGCGGTCGCCGATGTTGTGGACAGGTTGGATGGCAAATGTTTCCATCCCACAATGAATGCTGGTGCCGAAAGCTTACGCCTTGCCCCCGAAGCTGACGTAGTCGTCCAAATCCAGCAGGTCAAAGAACGTCCCGATGTCCTCACGTTTAGGACCGTATTTCTTGTGCGCTGCGTTGACGTATTCCCGCGTTTCCGGATCAGTCGGAAAGCGCTTTTCCACGTAGGCTGACCATTGAGCGATTTCCAGTTCGCTGCGCTTGAACTTCGCGTTGGCGGTGATCCACGCTAAAATCTCCCCGTCACCCTTGCCAGCGGCGAGTTGCTTTTTCAGGGCTGCGGCCTTGATGCCAACGAAGCCCAGGAACCGCTGATCCAGCGGACAATCGAAGATGTATTCACCATTCTTGCCGATGAGGGTTGCGCGGCCTTTATCGAGGCAACGGGGAAGAATGACGAAGCCGCCAAGGCGGACACGTGGACTGCGAGGGGCCTGTTTGGTAAGGTCGAGTGCGAATATAGCCATAAAGTTTCTTTGTTTGACGACACCTTGCCCAACGCTTCCCCGATTGCAAGTTCAAACCCGTTGCAATTTGGAATCAGCCTGCAGGAAGTCGCCGACCGCTTTCAGATACAGTCCCAGCTGATCCCCAACGGTCCTGTGACCGCTTTGCTGCGGAATCACCAACTACGATCCTTCGCCCTCCCTCCGCCGGAGATGGACAAAACCGGAACTACAAACTAACATTAATCCAATCCCAGAACTAACCCAGGGAGTGGTACAGAAAAGCGAGGCCGGTCAGGGGTGATGCAGGTATATTCAGTCATTTAGCTGGGCAAGACTGGCAGCCGAGTATCATGATGCGGGAATGACAAAGTGGCGACAATCGCGGATGGCTGATGGCCAGTGCTTTTTGCGGGTCGCCTCCACATTGATGGTTGCAGGCAGTTTAATGTTGGGCAAATCCCTCGGTGCGTCTCAAGAGGCATCAAGCCTCTACTCGTATTTATATTCACAGGATGATCTTGGCGCGGTTTACCGCCCTCAGGCGACGACGATTAAACTATGGGCACCCACCGCAATGGCCGTCGACATGGAGCTTTTTGATGACGCCACCAACCAGTCCTTTTCCTCCAAACCTATGGCGTGCGATAGCAACGGGATCTGGTCCGCTGTGATCAATGGAAATTTGGATGGAAAATACTACCTGTTCGTAATCACCCTGCCGGGGAGGAGGGCTGGCCAGCCGGTCACTTATCGCGTAAACGATCCTTACGCGCGGGGATGCTCTGCCAACACGGGGAGGACTTTGATATACGACCCGGCAAAGACAAATCCCGAAGGCTGGGAGCGGGACCATTTCGTAAAGCTAAAGTGTAACGACGATGCTGTCCTGTATGAAGTGCATGTCCGCGACTTTACCGTTAGCAGCAATTCAGGTGTTCCCGCCGCCATCAGGGGCAAATATCTGGGCATGGTCCAGGCGGGCACGAAAACTTCCGACGGTGAGAAGAGCGGCATCGATCACTTGGCAGAGTTGGGCATTACCCATGTTCATCTCCTGCCGGTGAGTGATTATGCTGGCGGAGACGAAAGGCAGCAGGCTGACGAATACACGTGGTATAACTGGGGCTATGACCCGATCCTGTATAACACGCCGGAGGGCTCGTATGCCACTGAGCCGGATGGAACAGCGCGGCAAAAAGAATTCAAGCGGCTGGTTCACGCCTTTCACCAGCATAACATCGGAGTTGTCCTTGATGTGGTCTACAACCACACTGCCAGTACTGGCTCCAATCCGTCTTCGATCTTTGACAAGATATTTCCCCGTTATTACTACCGTACGTACGCCTCCGGCCGGTACGCGAATGGAACCCGCTGCGGCAATGAATTCGCCTCGGAGCGGCCGATGGCGCGGAAATTTATCGTGGATTCAATTAAATATTGGATGACGGAGTATCACGTTGACGGTTTCCGCTTCGATCTCATGGGCATAGAGGATCGCGACACGATGCTGGAGGTCTATCGGGCGGCAAAAAAAATCAATCCCAGTGCCATCATCTATGGGGAGGGCTGGGACATGGAGCGCCTGTTGCCACCCGATAGGATGATGACGCAGGTCAATGTCCAAAGGACGGGAATAGCCGCATTCAACGATGGGATCAGGGACAATATCAAAGGGGATGCCGGAAACGGAGTGGCACCGGGGTTCGTTCAGGGGGCCGGGCCGCCCTATGGCGGGATGGAGCGGTTTCGATTGAACATCAAAGGGCAGAGCACGGGTCGGGGCAGCAAAAGCATCGAGGTGTTTTCGCCCAATGAGACCATCAATTACGCTTCCGCCCACGACGACCTCTGTCTCTGGGATAAATTGCTGGTATCGGCAGCGGAGGTGCCGGAGAACCTGCGTATCAACATGGACAAATTGGCGGCGGGCATCGTGCTGACGGCCCAAGGCGTCCCCTTCATCCATGCCGGGGATGAATTCCTACGTTCCAAGAACCTCGTCAGCAATAGTTACGATGACAATGATCCCCGCGTGAACCCCATAAACTGGAGGTTGAAGTTCAAACATAAGGAGGTCTTCGAGTATTACCGGGGAATGATTTCGCTGCGAAAAGCGCACCCGGCCTTTCGCATGACAGTAAAGGCTCGTGTGGATCAAGCCCTGGATTTCGCGACAAACGTCCCGAACAACCTTGTCGAATTCGTCATCAGAAACAACGCCTACGGGGACAGTTGGAAGAACATCCTCGTGATTTATAATGGGACTGGGCAGGGCAGAGATCTAACCGTCAGGGGAGACTGGATTGTTGTGGCCAACGATAAGCAGGCTGGACTCGAAGAGCTGCAATCGGCAAAAGACAAAATTCGCGTTGAACCGTTTTCACTCGTCGTTGCCCATACCGAGAGCGAGTACCGTCTAAATCAAGACCTCGAGCCAGCCAGGAAATGAAATAATGACTGGAACAAAAACAAAGCGATCTTTATTGAACCAGAATGATAACCGTTCGCATATGACAACTCTTGGATCGCGCGGTCTCCTTCTCGTGACCGTTCTCTCCTCAGTCGCTGCTCCATTCAATGATAGTATGCCCCTCGCTCCGCCGAGGGAACTGAGAGTCCTCTCACGGCAGCTTCGCGTGGATCTCGCTTGGGGTGCGACTGAAACGCCGGTGAACTTTGAGGTTCAGCGTTCCCGGAATCCAAAAGGTCCTTTTGAGACGCTCCCGGTGGAATTCCCGAGCCTGGCCATTTACACCGATTTCATCGGGCAGTCCGGGGGTGATTACTACTATCGGGTGCGGGCGAGCCGCCTTGGAGAAACGAACCAGCCTTCCGCGGTCTCGACTTGGTCCGAGGTTCGTAGTGGTAGCCCACAGCCTCTGGATGTCGAACAATTGCTCACGGAGGTGCAGGAAGCCGGCTTCCGTTACTTCTATGACTACGCTCACCCCGTATCGGGTCTGGCTCGAGTCGGCACTCGGAAGAGTGCGGACCTTTGCTCGACCGGAGCCACCGGCTGGGAGATGTATAATTTGGTAGTCGGCATCGAACGTGGATTCATCACCCGCCAGGAGGGTGGTGAGCGGGCCTTGAAGATACTGCGCTTCCTCTCCGATAAGGCCGACCGTTTCCATGGCGCGTTCCCGCACTGGGTCGATGGCTCCACCGGCAAGGTGGTCCCTTTCAGCAAGTTTGATAATGGGGCAGATCTCGTCGAGACGGCCTTTCTGATGGAAGGAGTTATTCTCCTGCGCGAGTACTTTTCGGGAGATAACTCGAACGAGGTGGAAATCCGAAAGCTTGCCGATGCGCTCTGGCGCGCAGTTGAATGGGACTGGTTCGCGCAAGAGAAGGATGGACGAGCCTTTCTACTTTGGCATTGGTCGCCGGATTACGGCTGGTTTAAAAACCATCCAATTCTAGGCTTTAACGAATGTCAGATCGTTTACCTTTTGGCTCTGGCCTCTCCGACTCATGCCATTCAGCCTAAATATTACTGGCTGGGTTGGGAATCGCCTCACTACGCGACGCGACGCACGGAGTTCGGAATTCCCCTCGAACTGGGCCGCGATGTAGGTCCACCGCTGTTCTGGACGCACTACTCTTATCTGGGCTTCGACCCTCGGCAAATTTCATATCATGGGAAGACCTACTTTGACCATTTCCAGGATTTTTGCCGCGTGCAGGTCCTGTATGCGGAGTCTAAAAGGGCTGAGTTTAAGGGCTACGGTCCTCTCTGGGGTATCACGGCTGGTTATGGACCCAACGGTTACCACGTCTTTGCGCCTGGCCCAGGGGACAACGGCACCATTAACCCAAGCGCCGCCCTCTCTTCGATGCCGTACGTCCCCAACGAGAGCCGTGCTTGCTTGCTTGAAATGTATGAGAAGTACGGGCGGCAACTCTGGGGGCCGTTCGGGTTCTATGATGGGATCAACTTGTCGCGAAACTGGGTTGCCCGCGACTATCTGGCTAACGATGTCGGCCCCATCGCGCCCATGATCGAGAACTACCGCTCCGGTTTGTGCTGGATGACCTTCAGGAAAGCCCCGGAAATCGGCCGGGTCCTCAAGTGCTTGGCCGAACCGCCCCAAGGAACCAGCAACCTGACTCAACATTAAAGATTCTTCCTCTAGTGATGATTGACAGCAAATGAGCGCGATTCGGATATACAACGTCGAGGCCGGGCGGCCCGCTCTCGATGAAGCGCGGCGGCTGGTCATCGAAGAAATCAAGCAGGCCAAGCGCGAGGGTGTGAGCGTGCCAGCGTAAACGCCCGAAAACAAAGGCAGAATGACGGCAGCGAAATTCCGCGGTTGAATTATTTGACCATACGGGTTACTCGCGCGGGGCTCCATGAGCGGCCAGATGGTTGTTACAGGACACGTCCAAAAACTGCATTGCGCGGTTTAGATCGTCTAGTGAGACTTGCGGACTTGGTTCGGTAATTTCGATTTGCAAACGCGCAGCGGCATCGGAGAATCTTCGCGGGTCAACGTGGACAAACAGTTCATTTGCTGCTCGCCAGTCCGGTTTTACGCCGTCTTTACCATACGCTGCCTTCTCTACCTGTTTGAGCGAACAGTTTCTCCTTCGCTTTGGCCTTGGACCACGCTGCCGGGGTGAACTGTTTGATCTGGGTAATCTTGGCCGCTGGCAAGCGGGTGAACAGACCTTTCAAGCAGTCAAACGGGTTGATCCCGTGCCGCCGGCAACTGCCCGGCAGCGTATAGATCACCGCGCTGCGTTCGCCAGCATCGGGATGTCCAATGGACAAGAAGTTCCTTTTTTATGCAAGGTTGTGCGATTACATCCGTATTGGCAGTTGAAAGGTTAAAATAATGAACACACAAATATTGTTAGCCCATATCGCGCCGCATTCCCACATACTGGGAGCCGTTTTTTTCCTCATCCTGTTTTCTTTGATCGTGACCATTGCGCTGATTTTTTCCAGCAGTTCAAAGAACAGGGACAAATGACCGATTTTGCTTTGCCTTGATTCCAAAAACGTGGGGGGCAAGCAAAGGCTGCCGTTTCCGTGGCAATTGACAGATGTCGCAACCGGCGCAAATTAAGGGTGTTGGTATATGTAGATATTGATTTTATGAAAACGAGAAATTTTCAAAGTCCGTTCCTGGCCGTTGGCATCGCCGCCGCCCTGACACTAGCCGTGGGAAGCGTTCCGGCGCAGGATTCCACAAGCGCCCAAAACCCAGGCACCAGCCAGGCCGTGCCGAAATTGTCTTCCGTCGTTTCACAAGTCATCCAACTTTCCAAGGCGAACATCGGCGAGGACACCATCATCACGTTCGTCCAGAATTCAGGGAACAGCTACAGCCTTGACGCAGCCCAGATTATTTATCTGAAGCAGCAGGGTGTTTCCGCGAACATCATCAACGCCATGATCAAGCACTTCAACTGGCCGGGTGCCAGCACACCGGTTGCGACCTTGCCCAATTCGCCGGCGAGCTACAGAAGTTACACCATTGCCCAATCGCCCAAGGGGGCTTCGATCTCGCCCAATTCGCAGACGAACTACATCACGACGCAGCCGGCAATAACTACCGTTCAGACCGCGCCGACCTATTATTATTATCCGTATTATCCCTATTATTACCCTTATTACGGCTATGTCTGGCCGCCGGTGGGGCTCTCATTTGGATTTGGTTGGCGTGGAGGTGGTTTTCACGGTGGCTTCCATCGTTGAGTCAAATTGAGAATCCGAATATGTGTGCCGGCACCACCTGAAAACGAGGTAACGAGAGCGAATTCCAGCGACGAACGATGCCGAATTCGCTGCCGTTTTTTGCTTCAATTGCCTTTGTGAAAGTTCTTTTTAGGCTTTTTCAGCTATCTGCACCCTGTTGGTTCCCAATTTTGCAATGCACTATACCCGGAACGGCTGCCGCTGCCCGTGCATTTCTTTCAACTCGAAAAAACTGTCGGCAGGAATCAGGCAGCATCGTTGCTTGAACGCCTCACGAAAGGCTGTCCGGCTTTGGAGCGTTTCCGACCTGGCATTGATGAGTACATTGAATGAAAAATGAGCCGGATGCCTGTTGTGGCCGTTCGACCCGGCTTCGTAAACCACCAACACCTGGTCGGCGAGGGTCAGTTGTTTCTGCACGAAGGTCAGGAACGGGGCCGGGGTGAACCGTTGCGCCGGTTGCGGCGATTGCCCATCGCACATCCGGGCCACCCGGAAATGGTCGCTGTGCCAGTCCACACCCAACTTGACTTGCTGGATACGGGCTTGCGTTTCGGGTTTTGGGAGCGTAGTTGTTTTCATCGCATGGTTGAGTATGTTTTTCATATACAAGAGTTGTCGCCGGTAGCGACCTCTGACTCAACTCATGCCTTCTTTCTATGTTAACCACCGACATTATGCGTCTTGTCCCATTCCAGCCTGTTCTATGGAGCACGCTGCTTGTTCTTTTCGGGGCGGGTTGTGGTCCGTCAATTCGCGAGGCCGAGCTCCAACAGCAAATCGAAACCAGCAGCAAGGGATACCAGTCTGCCGATGCCACACTGAAGCGGCTCGTCGTGCACGACTTCGACCGTCCGAGCATTCAAGACAATCTTGGCGGCAATGCGGCCACATGGAATCTCGATCCTACCGATTCCCGGTCGGATTGCACTTATAACCTCGATGCGCAAACCAAACGCGGCACTGAAGGAAATTCGCTCCACCTCGCCTACCGACTCAATCCGAACAAATCGTCCCAGAACGGGTTCTGGATGAGCCTCAAAGGGCTCGACGCCCGCGACTACGATCACCTGGAGCTCTGGATCAAGGGTGATCCGAAACAGGGCTTCGCCAAGTCGCTCAAAATCGAAGTGAAGCAGCCCAAGCCGGACTCACCGGGTCAAACGCTCAAGGGCAGCTTCGTCATCCAGGGCATCACCGATGAGTGGCAGCGCTTTCGCATTCCGCTCAACATGATGACCGGCATCGAGACGTGGAGGGATCTCGACGTGCTCGTCATCGGGTTCCATTCGCGGCGCGAAAAGGTGACGCACGGGGCGGTTTTCATCGACGATATCGCGTTCGTCAAAACCGGGGAGCCCGGCCCGTCCATCCGCGATCTCGTGCCGATTCCGAAGAAACGCGCTTGGGAACAAGCCCATGGCGGAGAGATCGCGTCCTACCCGTTCGTCATTCAGCGCCTCGTTGGATGGCCCACCAATCTGCTCGCCAACAAATCCTCGTTTCCTAAGGATGATCGGGAATTTCTGCTGAGGGTCGCGCGCGACACCTGGACGGGCATCGATTCGCTTTGTGACCGGGAGCATCGGCTGCCTCTCGACCAGGTGCGTTTCGGCACCAATTCGGTCGATCCCGCGGAAAGCCGCGCCGGCGATTATGCGAACGTCACCGACATCGGCATCTACCTTCTGTCGGTCACAGCCGCCTGTGATCTTAAGCTGATCATGCGCGACGAAGCTCTCGAACGCCTGCGCCGCACGCTCGACTCGATCGAGGGAATGGAATTCTACGAAGGGTTTCTCTACAACTATTACGACACGACGACGACGGAGCGCACGAGCAACTTCATTTCCTTCGTGGACAGCGCGTGGCTGACGGCGGGACTCATGGTGGTGCGCCAGGCTTTTCCGGAATTGAGCCCGCGCTGTACGAAACTTGTCGATCGCGCCAACTACAAATTCTTTTACGATGATGTCGAACAAGTGATGAACCACGGCTTCTGGGTCCACATGAATTGTCGCGCAGAATACACCTATGGCCTGCTCTACACGGAGTCGCGCGCCGGCAGCCTGATCGCCATCGGCAAGGGCGATGTTCCCGAGGAACACTGGTTCCAACTCCTGCGCACCTTCCCGTCCGACGCGGACTGGCAATCCCTCACACCACATGAGCGCAAGGTGAAAACCGTGCACGGACACGAAACGATCGGCGGCTGGTACGAATGGAACGGTCTCAAATATGTTCCAAGCTGGGGTGGCAGTCTTTTCGAGGCGCTGATGCCGACTGTCATCATCGACGAAAAGCAATACGGACCGGAAAACGTCGGAACCAACGACGTGATCCACGCTGTGATCCAGCGCCGCTATGCCCTTGAAACGTTGAAATATCCCGTGTGGGGGATGTCGCCATGCTCCATGACGGCCACCGACAGCTATTCGGAATATGGCGTGAAGGTGCTCGGCGTTCGCGGATACAAGGCGGGAGTCATCACGCCGCACGTGACCGCGCTCGCTCTCTATGTCACACCCGCTGAAGCCATTGCGAACCTTCGCAATTTGATCGAGCAATACGACATGTACGGCCAGTATGGATTCTACGACGCCGTTGACCCCGTTTCCGGCGAAGTCGCCCATAAATACCTCGTGTTGGACCAGGGAATGATCTTTCTCGCGCTTGCGAATTACCTGGGCGACCAGTGTGTTCAAAAGCATTTCGCCGCAGATCCGATCGCCCAAAAATCCCTGCCGTTGCTCAAGGACGAAAACTTCCTGACGAACTGACTATCCTGGTTCAACTGAATTCCTGCTGAACTCTCGCCAACTCGTTCGCGCTCGCGCTTTCTGCGCACGCCGTAACCGCGCCTGAATCGCTGCTAGGGTTCGATAAGCTTGACGTGGCTTCGCTTTTTTCAGCTCGGGAGGGGTGCGAAAAGGCGGCACCACCTGCGCCACCTTCCACGATGACGCCAGACGACTGCGTTGGACCTTGCGCCAACGTCAAATCATTTTCCGGTTGCTTTTCCAGGACTTTGAACGGATGATCGGAACTACGCTGCAGCATGATCACCGGCGTCTGGCCGCCTTGTGGCGAGTCACCGTCGAAGCTTGGCTCCGACCCCAGGGTCTGATCTGTGTCCAGCAAAACCAAAAACCAAAAGTGTCAACCAATTATCCGGAAAAGTGGTCTCATCATTAACTTTGCCGCTCAATTATGATGGAACAGGAAAAAACTGCGGTTCACAAAACAAAACCGGAAGACCGCATTCATCTTTCACAATTGGCTGCCTATGGGGCCGGGGGCATTATTCCCATAGCCCTCTTCAACATTGCCGGCATACTTGTAGGTTTGATGGGAAATATAAGCCTGGGGCTCAGTGCCTTCTGGCTGGGCGTAATCTTGATCATCCCGCGTTTGTGGGATGCGCTTTCTGATCCCATTATCGGTCACCTTTCCGATAATACAAGGACCCGTTGGGGGCGCCGGCGTCCATACCTGCTGATAGGAGGCATACTGGTTGCTGTTTTTTTTGTGGTCATGTGGTGGATCCCCAAAGGGGATAGGGTGCGGGTCTGGTTCCCGACCGAAACAGGCTTCCAGGCGTTTCAGCTGGTCTATATTCTTTTCTCCCTCCTGTTATTTTTCACTGCCTGTAATATTTTTGAGATCCCTCATGGTGCCCTGGGCATGGAGATGACCACTGACTACCATGAACGCACTCGCCTTTTCAGTGCCAAGAGTTTTGTCGGCAATCTTTTTGCCATGAGCACACCCTGGCTTTTTGCCCTCGCCAATATGGAAATTTTCAAAGGCACAGGAAACGAAGCCGATGGCATGCGCTATGTGTCCATCATGGTCGCGGCTTTGATCATCCCGCTCTCCTTCTGGTGGACATTCCAATTGCGCGAGCCGGGATTTGTGAAAGCGGCAAAGCATGAAAGAACCCCCTTCTGGATGGATATGAAACGCACCGCCAGCAACCGGAACTTTGTCATGCTGACCCTGACAATTTTCACCCTGGCCATGGGGTTCAATTTCGTCCAGCTTCTCGGGTCATACATCCCTATTTTTTATGTTTTCGGGGGCAACAAAATTGCGGGCGCTTATCTGCTCGGAATCAACGGCACCGTCTGGGCCATCACCGGACTACTGGCCGTTTTCCCACTGATCTGGATCAGCCCGAAATTGGGCAAACGGAATACCCTTACGATTTCGATCTTGCTCATGTGCCTGGCACAACTTTCCAAGATTGTCTGCTACAACCCTGATTATCCCTACCTGCTCATTATACCCACCGTCCTGCTTTCCATCGGGATGCTGTTTTTCTTCACACTTGGCTCTTCCATGGTAGGCGATATCTGTGATGAAGATGAATTAAAGACGGGTTATCGCGCGGAGGGAAGCTACTACTCGATATTCTGGTGGTTCATTAAAATGGGAACTGCATTTGCCAGCCTTGTCGCAGGCGCGCTGATAGTATTGACTGCGTTTGACGAAATCCAGGTTACAAAAGTCGATAGCCTCTCGGGGATTATCAGGGAAATTCGCAGCGAGATTCAGTCCTGGGGAGGTGATCGGGCCTTCAGCGGCACCAACACGCAGTTGCTGGGGAAAACCAAACTGCAGGTCACTGAAGCGCTCGATGAGGCTAAAGAATATCTGAGCTACCTGGAAAAGAAATCTGTAAAACAACAGCAGCAGTCTGAGGAATCTGTTACTGAATACCAAAGCCGTCAGCGCGACAAGTTGCTGAATGCATTGTCCGCGACAAAATTTACGGCAGGCAGACTGGAAGAGTTACGATTGCGTTTGGAGAACCTGGGGCCCCAGGCCCAAGACTCCCAGGTTAAAGCCGCTGTGGCAGAAGCCATTCCCCTGACACTTCAAACCAAGTTTGAAAAGGCCAGGATGTATTCATTTGAGCTTATGTCGCATCTGGAATCCAAAGCAAAGGAAAGTAAAAACAGCGTAGAGCATTATCAGGAGATCATCAAGAACATCACCACATTAAATAATCAGCTTGCCAGCCTGAACGCAGCGTCATCCCTGCATATCCTGGACAATGAGCTTACAGCCCTGGAAAAGGACATTTTACCCCTGACAAAACAAGCGCCTTATACTCTTTTGATGATGCGGGTGGTCGAGATCGGGCTGCCAGTGTTATTGAGCATCTTTTCCATCTTCTTTCTCCTCCGTTATTCGTTGACTGAAAAGCGGTCACAGGAGATCAAAAATCTTTTAAAGCAACGTAATGAGGAACGTTCAAAAGCGGTCAACAAGGCGACGGGGTCAACGACGGTTTAAGCCAGGCCACGGGTATATCCTTCGGCCTGTGACGCTTAGTAATAAAAATGTACAATGAAGAGAATGATATTCAATATTAAGGAAAGCAATTTCTATTTAAACAACAAGAAAGTATTTCTCAATTCAGGGGAGATCCATTATTTCAGGGTTGGGCGGGAACTTTGGGATAAGCACCTGGAAGCGGCCAGGGAGGCCGGTCTAACCACCGTCAGCACTTATGTCCCTTGGGCATGGCACGAATCAGAGGAAGGCATTTTTGATTTTGACGGCACCTCCTGCCCGGAACGTGACCTCGAAGGCTGGCTGCAGCGATGCCAAGCCAACGGCTTGACCTGCATCGTCAAACCGGGGCCGTTTATCCTGGCCGAAACCCGTGGAGCGGGGCTGCCGGACTGGTTCTTGGATCAATACCGGGAAGAAGTCAAGATGCGCAACAGTAAGGGCGAGATCGTGCCAGGCGACGGCGTCAGCCTGTTCAACCCAAAATTCCTGGAGAAGGTAACGCGTTGGTATGACCGGGTCATGCCCTTGATCAGCAAACGCGAAATATCGGCCGGCGGTCCGATTATCATGATGCAGATCTGTAATGAGATCGGCGTATTCTCATGGCTGGCCCACCAGGGAGACTATTCTGAAAATGTCAGGGCTCGTTTCATTTCATACTTGTCAGTCAAATTTAAAAGTATTGCCGAAGTGAACGGCCTGTGGGGAACAGTTTATCCGGACTTTGCCGACGTAGAACTTCCCCCTGACGGCAGGCTTCCCTATGCCTCAAAGGTTGACCGCGGCCGTGATTACGAATGGCACTGTTTCTGGAGAACCTATTATGGCGATTATTTAAGAATGCTGACCGGCATGGCCAGGGACAGGGGGGTGACGGTTCCGCTTTATCATAATCTTCCGGGCTGGATCTATGGCGGCGGCTATGAATTCCCGGTCAATATCACAATGTACCAGGATCTCTTCGGGGATAAGAGCGAGATCATGTTCGGAGTCGATCATATCCCGGAATTCCTTTCACACCGTAACATGCACGATGATCGGATCATAAATGACATCACTTTTGCCATGCAAGGGAACAAGCCGTTGTATGCCGCCGAGTTCCAGTGCGGCTCCCGGGAATACCACGTGGTGACGAACCCCCGTGAGATGGAACTTTTCTACAAAGCCAGCATCGCCCACGGACTAACCGGCTGGAATTATTACATGTTCTCCCAGGGGCGAAACCCAAGGCACAGGGGCTATTCCGGGGAGACGTTCTATTGGTTTAACCCGTTGACGGCGGAAGGCGAGCGCACCAGCTCTTTCCCCCTGATTAAACGGATGAGCAAAATCGTTAAAACTTCCGAACATCTGATCGTTGGCGCAAAACGCAACGCTGAGGTCTGCGTCCTTTTCTATCCGCCCTATTATGCCACCGAACTGGAGAGGTCTGAAACCGGAGCAAGCGCGCTTCGATTCAACCCTTCAGCCATCCGCAGGCCGGCCTACTTCGACGGCTTGCTCAAAGTGCTCCAGGTGCTCAACATCGATTATGACATAGTGGACCTGTGCCAGGCTACAGCTGAAACATTAGGCAAATACAAGCAGGTCTGGGCGTTCAGCACCGATGAAATGAATGACGGGGATCAGCGGACGCTGGTTGAGTATGCCAATGCCGGCGGCAATTTGGTTATGTTTCCATATCTGCCTGACCGTGAGATGTCGCAAAAACCTTGCACCATCATACGAGAGGCTGTCTCAATAAAGCCATCCGGCACAGAAATCATCGATTCTCCCCTAATCGATGTCTATGACATGAAAGATATCAAGTGTGCCAATCCGCAGATCATTTATGATGAGCCATCGCTAGCCGGTGCAGAAGTCATCGCAAGGACGATTCGCGGTTCCGCGTGCGGATTCACAAAAACCCTTGGCCGCGGCTCCATCATCCACCTGGGAACGTGGATCGGGTTCGACACTGAAGGGCATAAAGCGGTGTATGAAGCCATCCTGAAGAAATCAGGTGCAAAGCTCAGGCAGGCATCAGCATCCAGTGACAATATAGCCGTCAGGGAGCGCTTTACGGGTGATCAGGCGGCAGTTCTTTTCATTGGGAACTATTACAACGAAGAACAAGACGGCAAAGTCACCTATACGCATCCTGAAAGCGGGGAGGCCATCAATGTACCATACGCGCAGGACGGGATGACATGGCCGGCCCTTTACGGTGTATTGACCCCGGTGTGCATGGAGGTTTCTGAGGGCATTAAGATCCTGCACAGCACCTCGGATATTCTGGGCGTTGCAGGGAATAACGGCCAACTGGAGATCACGCTGCACGGAGATCGGGATCTGACCGGGGAGATCGTTTTCGAGGGTACTAAGGTTGATAGGATAAAATCTGCGACAATTTATTCCGACCCTGTAAAAATGGTTCGTGACGACAAACGCATCGCATTCATATACACTCACAAACACAAGGAAGAAATAACACTAAGTATCAAGTTACCATCATGAAAAGTGACTCTGTGAACCTCTGCGTAACAATAATGTATAAGTTTCACACAGTTGCGTAGAGAAATCACGGAATCACGCGGAGAACGCATAATATACTCTCATTACCAATCACTTTGAAAGAGTACAAGAAAATGCCTTCGAACAGCAATATGACTCTCAAGAATTCATTCGGTTTAACCTTCGAATTCCTTGAAAATGGTTCGCTTAAAAGCATAGAGGTTAATCCTATCAGGATAAGTCTCAAAGCTGCATCTCTTTTTTCCAAGCCGGGTACGAACTTCTATCTGAGGAATAGAAAAAAGCAATTTGAATTTTCCGCTCTTCTAGGCCCGGAAGGCAACAGCCTTTTTAAAATGGCCGGTGACACTTATATTGCCAGGGGAAGCTGGGCCGGTCTTGATTACACCTGCGTGCTGCAACTGTCAAAGCACAGCCTGAGCTGGCAATGGAGTGTTGATATCAAAAATCTGTCTGATAATCCAGTTGAACTGGATCTGATTTACGTGCAGGACGCCGGGCTGAAGCCGGTGAATGCCGGGTTGATCAACGAATATTATGTGGCCCAGTACCTGGAACGCCGCATCCTCGAAGATAAAGTCTTTGGTGCCGTGGCGTGCTGCCGTCAGAACATGAAGGAATCAACCGGCCATCCCTGGTTTATGATGGCATGCAAAAACACAGCCGTGGCGGGTAGTGTCGACGGCATGCAGTTTTATGGCAAGACATACCGGGAAACAGGCATCCCGGAAGGGCTGCTGGCAGACAGCCCGGGGGGTGATTATGCTGGAGAATCTTCGGTATTTGCCTTGCAGGAAAAACCCTTCAGCCTGGCCGCCGGCGGGGTTCATCACAGTGTCTTTGTTGGTACCTATCTGCCGGATCATCCACAGGCTACATCAGAGGATGATCTTAACCGTTTACCCAGCCTGATGCTCGAATGCAGTGATGAGACCCCGTCTCAGCACGCGAATGACATGATTTCCCCGGCAATGAATTTATTCAATACAACTCCTTTCCTGCCGGTGGATGATTTGAATGATGATGAGCTTAGCCGCTTTTTTGATAAGGAAAGGCGCCATTCCGAAGATGTAAATGGCCGGTTGCTGTCATTCTTTAGCGCACAAAACAACCATGTCGTGCTGCGGGCTAAAGAGGTAATGGCTGACCGGCCGCATGCGCACATTATGCAAGCCCGGGCCGGGTACGTGCCTGATGAAAGCATTATGTCCACCACCGCCTTTGCCTTTGGGGTTTTCAATTCACATATCACCCAGGGCAATACCAATTTCAATGTGCTGCTCTCGGTCTGCACCAGCCAATTCAATCTCGCTCCGGAAACGGGCCAGCGAATTCTTGTGGAAGTGGATGGGAGGCGCTATTTGCTCGGGGTTCCCTCAGCTTTCGAGATGGGCTTGAATCACTGCCGGTGGATTTATAAACACGGCAATTGCTGTTTCCAAGTCCGTTCCTGGACCTCCAAAGCCGCTCCGCAAGTCAATATGGACTTCAAAGTGATCAGTGGAAACAAAGTGAATATGCTCATCACTCATGATTTTGATGCTCTGAACGGATGGACCATTTGCCCCGGGAGCAACGCCGGTGAATATCTGGCCAAACCCAGGACAGACAGCATGATCGCGGGCAAATTTCCGGATGCACGATTCAGGATTTTGATAAACAGCACCGGTTCTGATTACCGGGCTTGTGGCGCCGAAGCGTTATATCCGCATCCTAACGGCCAGGGAGGTTGTTTGTTCGTCCTCGATGTCCGTGAAACCGCACATTTTTGCATGAGTTTCGTCGGTGAAGTGTGTTCTGCGGCTGATGCAGTTAAATTTGAAGATGCTGATCGTCAGTGGCTCTCAGATTGCCACGATGCACGGTCTTCCTGGAAAAATTTGAGTTTGAACCTTTCCCTGCAAGGAACCCGGGAAGACATCGCCGCCATCCAGGAGATCCTGCCCTGGTATGGCATGAATGCCATCACCCATTTTCTCACCCCTTACGGGCTGGAGCAATTCAGCGGGGCCGCCTGGGGCACGCGCGATGTGTCCCAAGGGCCGATTGACCTGATGTTAACCCTCGAAAAGTATGATGAAGCCAGGCAGGTGTTGTGCATCATATTCTCAAACCAGAACCCGGATGGCGGATGGCCGCAATGGTGGATGTTCGACAGCTACTCGAATATCCGGGCTGACGGCTCCCATGGCGATATTTTTTACTGGTGCATCATTGCCCTCAGCAACTATGTCAAAATTACCGGCGACCTGAAAATTCTGGACGAGGTCCTTCCTTATTATCATGAACCAGGTCCTGCCCAGGCTGAGCAAACGCCGCTCAGCGAGCATGTTGACCGCCTTATTAAAATGATCGTTGGTTCATTCATTCCGGGTACTGCCTTTGTACCCTTTGGCGGCGGTGACTGGAATGATTCCCTGCAGCCGGTCAGTAAGCAATTGGCACAACGAATGATCTCAAGCTGGACAGTCGAGATGAATTACCAGGCCTTTTCTCAATATCAATTGGTATATGAACAGACCGGTAATACAAGAAAAGCCGGAGAACTGAAAGAAATCTGTGAAAAGATCAAAGCTGATTTCAACAAATACCTGATCAAGGATGGCGTCGTTGCGGGATATGGCCTGGTTGAAGACGACCGTAGCATCAGCGTACTGCTACACCCGAGTGATACCACAACCGGGATCCGGTACAGTATCTTGCCAATGAACCGTGGCATCATCAGCGAGATATTCACTGGCGAACAGGCGCAGCATCACCAGGATCTTATTGAAAAGCATCTGAAAGGTCCTGACGGCGCCCGCCTTATGGACCGTCCGCTAAAGTACAAAGGAGGCATCCAAACCATTTTCCAGAGGGCGGAGAGCAGCACCTTCTTTGGCCGCGAAATTGGCCTGATGTACTTGCATGAGCATATCCGTTATGCAGAATCACAGGCCCGTACAGGCAGGGCAGATGCCTTCATGAAAGCGCTCCGCCAAGCCATCCCGGTGGGGTACAGGGATGTTGTCCCCTGCGGGGATATCCGCCAGTCAAATTGCTATTACAGCAGTTCGGATGTTACCTTCAGGAACCGTTATGAGGCGGATGAACGTTACGATGAAATACAAACCGGCAAGATCACGCTTAGAGGCGGGTGGCGGGTGTATTCCAGCGGGCCTGGTATTTATATCGGCCTGGTCGTTTCGCAATTACTTGGCTTGCGGATTGTATCCGGGAAGATCATCGTCGATCCTGTCATGCCGTATTCCCTGGATGGTTTATCCGCCTCAATGGATTTATTGAATCACGCCGTGAGGTTCAATTATGCTGTCAAGGAAGGTAATTTCGGCCCCAAAGCTGTTTCCATTAATGGCAAGGCCATTCAGTTCAAGTATGAAGAAAACAAATACCGCAAGGGCGGAGCAGTGATTTTAGTTGAGCAATTTTTGGCCATGCTGGATCGGCAAGAGAATATTGTGGAAGTAAGGTTATAGAGATTCTTATTCCGTATCCGTCAGACGAACGCCCGAAGATGCCTATTGGATGGGGATAATTGACGAAGTCATTGGCACGAATTTGGTCGGATTCAGAGCAGTGGCGGCCGGGCACCCGCATCAACCGTTGCGCCTGAAGTTTGAAGACGAAGCCGGTTTGGCCGGATGAGCGATCCGATCCGGTGCTGGGTTCCGTTGGGTTGGAACAAAGAGTTCGCGATCCGATCGTGCCGCATCTTGAAAATCAAACGCTGGAGAAAAAAGGTAGTGTCCGGATTTGAAAACCGAATTACCGAAACGGAGCGCGAGTTGTCCCAACTCGCAGCATCCTTGATCAGTCCAGCCGCTGCGGATTGGGGACAATCCGCGCTCCGGTCAAATTAGGACACCACCAGAAAAAACGAATGAAACATTTGCCACGACCCATCGTTAAGCTCGCTTTGCCACTTCTGTTATTGTTTGTTCCCTTTCCATCCGCACTATCGGCTCCCGCACCAACCATCGGTAATCACCCGGCGATTTACGATGAGCGCGGCCTGCTGCTGCCTTGGACGTCGTGGGCTGACGCCATCGACCGGGAGGTGAACTGGTATTTGAAGTGCCCCGTCGAGCACGGGTATCCGCGCTTTGTTTATATGACGTTCATGGACGGCAATTACCAGGCTATCGCCGACCGCCCCTCGTTCATCCCGGCAACGCAGAACGGCATGGGAATTATCTCCTACTTGAAATATTACGCTTACAAGGGAAAGAAAGACTCCCGACCGCTCCAAATGGCGCGCTACATGGGCGATTATCTGGTCAAGGAAGCTATCACGCCGGACACCGGCAAGTATCCGCGCTTCAGTCGCTCTACGGGTTGGCGGGAAAAGTTTCCGCAACCGCCCGACTGCGGTTCCCAGGGCGACAAACCTTACGAAATCCAACCGGACAAAGGCGGCATTGCCGGTTACGCGCTCCTTTTACTGTACGAGGAGACGAAGGACGAAAAGTATTTCCAGCAGGCGTTGCAAAACGCGCGGGTGCTGGCAATCAACATGCGTGAAGGGTCAGCGACGAATTCGCCTTGGCCATTCCGTGTGGATTACCGAACCGGTGAATCTCGGGGCGAGGTTTCCGGAAACATGTCTTTCATTCTCCGACTCTTTGACAAGCTGATTGAGCAGGGTCACCCGGAATTCAAGCCTGCCCGCGACAAACTGTGGGCGTGGATCAAGGAATTCCAGATCCCCGACCTGACGAAGGACGGACGGCTCTGGGTGCAGTTCTTTGAAGATCACCATGAACTGGACAACCGCACCGCCTGGTCGCCCCTCAACCTTGCCCGCTACCTGATCGAGAAACAAGACGCACTGGATCCAGACTGGAAGCAACACAGCCGGGCGCTGATCGAATTCGTCAACCGGCGTTTCATAACCGTTCGTGATGGGGTTGCGGTTTGTGGGGAGCAGACCAACGATGTGAACCCTTGGGGCGGCATCCTGTCCACCTACGGCGCGGTGTTGGCGATGTACAGCAAAGCCACGGGATCGAATGAATTCAAGGCCGTGGCCCGGCAAGACTTGAACTACTGTCTGTACGCCGTCAACGACGACGGCTGTCCGAGCGACCAGGCAATGACGAGTGGTCGCGGCGGCTGGCAGGAAGACGCCCACACCGACAAGCTCCACAACGTTCTCGACGCGATGAACGCCTTTCCGGAATGGGCCAAATGAATCACAGCTTGACCTCGAAGCCGCCCCGGAACAATTCTCAGCCATCCCCGAAGATTTGAAGAACCAACATCATTTCATAACCCAACGCAAGAAACCGGACGTGGCCCGTCAGCCGGATACGAACCAACTGCTCCGATTGCGAAAACAGTCAGAGGCGAACCAATTCTGTTGCGGGAATTTTGCAATAAAAAAGTCCGCATTCGCGCTTTAACGGTTTCCAACGGAAAAATTGTTGCTAAAAACCATATTTTTCTGTGGAAAACAGATTGATTTGGGCTAGACTGGATACAGTATCCCGGTTAATAAATGATATACAATAAAGTCATAAGGAACTTTAGTCGAATCGTAACGACGTTCTGGCAAACGCCGGGAAATTTTCCATTCGTGCGTCTTTTGGTTTTTCCGACGGCGGTTTTGGCCATTTCACAAGCGTCCGTCGCCAAGCCGCTTATGGTGGCACTAAGGGCCGGCGTGACGGCCGCCGAAATTCAAAAGGCGTTGGACGCGTTGCCGGCAGACGGCGGCGAAGTGGTGTTGCCGCCCGGAAAAATTGAAGTGAGCCAGCCCATTGTTTTGCAGCGGGATTATCAAACCTTGCTCGGCGCGGGCCGAGAAACGATTTTATTTCTGGCGGATAATGCCAACTGCCCGGTCATTATCATGGGCGAGCCGGTTAATCAGCCAAAACAAACAAGTCATTTGCGCGTCGGCGGCCTTTTTATTGATGGAAACCGTCTGCGCCAGCAGCGCGAACTCTGGCGGCTGCAAGGCGAAGGTTCGATAATCCGCAACAACGGAATCACGGTCCAAAACGTGAGTGATTCAATCATTGAAAACGTGACCTGCGCCCGCTGCCGTTCGGGCGGATTAGTCACGACGCTGGGCACCCGGCGGTTGACAGTGTGTGATTTGAATTCGTATGACAATCAGTTCGACGGCCTGGCGTGTTTCCTGACCGTGGACTGCCTTTTTACGAAACTGTATTTGCACGACAACCCCGGCGCGGGCATTTCGCTCGATGGCAATTTCAATCATAACATCATTGACGACGCCACGCTCGCTGCCAACGACGAGGGCATCTTCATGCGCTGGAGCCACGACAATCAATTTCGCGACATAGCCATCCACAGCAGCCACGACTACGGGGTGTTCATGGCGCAATCCGATGATTTGACTGAGCAAGGATGGCAACTGGTGCCGCAAACCCAGTGCACAGAAAATTCCTTCACCAATCTCATCGCCGACGAATGCGGCAGCGCGGCTTTTCGGGTCAATGACATAACCTGCACCAACAACGTCATCATCGGCGCGCAATTTAATGACGATCTCCACGGCGGACTTTCGCTGGTTCAGCCGAATTTGTTGACGGTGCAAAGCCCTCCGCCTTTGGCCGGCAATTAACGAAGATTCGGGTAAGGGCGGCGTTTTTCAATGCGAGTGCCTGCCCGGAGGAGGGGTCTGTCGGCTTTCCATATGACGCGACGGGTCACCCGCGCTAAAGAGTCGGCCCTGAGAAGGTTTTTCAGGGCCGACTTAACAGGGTAATAATATCTCTATCGCAACACGGCCTTCGACGGTCATTTGCCATTGGCTGAACTGATTTTAACGGTGCCTTTTGGCTTCCCGTTTCTTCAAGTTGCTGGCCGGAAATTCAGCCAACTCTTTGTCCGATTCCGGTTTGGTGTTTGACAACACCTTCCTGACGGCTTTTTTGAAGCTGTTATACTGATGTGCAATCAAACTGCTATAAATACCTTGGCCGACATCAAACATTCTGGCAACGCGCCCCCTCGCCCCGGCCCTCTCCCCCGCTAACAGCGGGGGAGAGGGTGCCCGACTTGTCGCGCCGGAGCGCAGCGAAGGCGGAAGGGCGGGTGAGGGGGGTGCGTTCATTGGTCTGTAGTATTTTGAACGCAACTTGGTATTAAACGGAACCAGCGGAACGTGGCAGACGCACAATCCGTTCATCCGGCCCGCAACCGGCAATCGGCGGCAATTTCACAATCGCCGCAGTCGTGATGTCAATGCCGATAATGGCGAAGTCGCCGTTGTCGAGTTCCCCAATGTCGGGTCACCCATCGCAACCGGAGCTTTGCGCCCCGTTGAGGTGCGGGTCGGGGCCGGGTCGTTTCAAGAACATTCAGCAGTTTCGCGGTAATAATCAGACATCCGAGTATTTACTTGAGTGGCACACTCGAGTGTGATGCGAGCCATGCGGCATCTGCCCAGCCATTCGGGTCGGCGAGGAGGGAGTTGTGCGGAAGCGGCTGATACTTCACCGGCAAAATGGTGCATGAGCCGCTTTGCCATTTGTGGATTTCCGAATGTCCATCCGCGAAGCCGAAGCCAGCACCATTATGGTGATTCGAAGCCGGAATATTGCCCCATATCCCACCGGGCCAAGCCACGGCATTCGCAATATTCGGGTCGGCACCGTCTTTAAAATAGCCGTCGTCGATGCCGTCGGGATGTTCGTCCAGTGTCACATACAGGTTCGACGGATCGGGCATCTGGCTCGGCTTTAGAAACTGGCAGTAGCCCGTGAAGAATTCGTTCCCAGTTTTGTTCCCCCAATCGGGCGTCGAGGCGCCGAAAAAGCAGTTCATCGAATAGGAGCGCGGGCGGGACAAGTAACCCGCTCTCCGCTGAATCGGGCTTAAATAATCATCGGCCGGGCATTTATAAACCGCGTTGTTGTTGACGAAATTGAAGAGCAACGCTTTGGTGAGATAGTCGAGGTTGAAGCAAAAGTCGGGAGTAGAAGGAAGGCCCCAACTCATCACATCGTCCACCCAGGTGGCGTAAGTCGGACTTGGCAATGAGAGGTCAGCCTCAATTGACGCGGTATCATAGTTGTTGACAAGCCGGTCTTGACTTTCGTTCGCGTATCCAATCCAACCCATCATCAGTTGCCGGCTATTGCCCATACACTGAATCGCCTTGGCTTTGCTCTGTGCCGCCGCCAATGCCGGCAACAACAGCGCGGCTAGAACCGCGATGATGGCAATCACCACCAACAGCTCAATCAGCGTGAAGCCACGGCGTGCCTTTGGCTGGGGTTTGATCCGTTCAACTCCGGCTTTGCCGGGGCAACTGAATTGCTTGTTAACGACCATGATTAGTAAAAGTTGTGAGAATACGAAAGCCTGTTCCACAGACGTACAAATGTCAAGTAATTTTCTTTACAAAATTTGGGATTCTTGTAATGCTTGAGTTGCGAAATTTATGATTGTTTTGATGTTCTTGTAAACCAATGAGTTGTGCAAACGTTTTAAAATTTTCAGTTTCTTCAACTCCGCCGTCAGGCGGTCATCACGAGTTCATCCTGAAGTTCAACGCAATTTCCCCCGAGGAATTGCCAGCGGTTGAAACCCCCAAATGAAGGCAGGAAAATGGATGACCTGACCAACGTGGATGACCTGACCAACGATAAAATGAGACTCCGGCAAAACCCACTTTACTTTGTGGCGGCGGTTTGTGACGGCCGTGTTTTTCCAGGAAAGCCAGCGGTCATCGGCGCTCACCGAGCGCCGCTTCAGTTGTTTTGCACAAGTTTCGAAATGATAATTCGGATCATTCGGAGGATGCCCATGAGCCGCCTGCGGAGATTGGCCGGGGGCATGCTCCTCGGCTTGAACCTGGTGGGGGCCGCCCGCGCGGAGACATTCTATGATCGCCACGTCTTTTTCGACAACAGCCCCGCCGACGGATCGTACTACCAGAGCGAGGGGATGGTCACCCCTCCCAGCAAACTGGAAATGGTGGACTACAAATTGCCGGTGGACACGAATCACTTCGTGAGTCCGCCCAACTGCCTTCGTTTGAAATGGACGTCCGCGTTCGGTGGTCACTGGCAGATGCGGCTCAAGTCCGCCTTGGAATCCGGGCGGAAGCTTGCGTTCGAGGGCGACACGATCTCATTCTGGTGCTTCTCGGAAACGGAGCTGTCGCCGGAGGAATCACCGCGCATCGCCTTGCAGGATGGGAATGACATCGGGTCGCCAACGATCACGCTGCTCGCAGATTACGGGCGTCTGCCGGCAGGCAAGTGGGTGCGGATCAGCATTCCCTTCGATCATTTCAAGTCGCTGTTTGAACGCACCGATGATTTAAAATGTGATCCGCGCAAGTTGGCGATTATCTGGCTGGAGCAGGGACTTGACGACGGCAAGGAACACACGCTCTATCTCGACGACGTGCAAATCTATTACCGCGACCGCGCTGCTCGCAAGGCGCCCGTTGCGCCCGCAGGACTGGTGGTCAAAGGCGCTGAGCGCCATTTTGACCTGACGTGGTCGAACAACCCGGAGAGCGATCTGTTGCGGTATCAAATCTACCGCTCGTGGGATGGGGAAAAGTATGTGCCCATCGGCATCCAACAAGGCCAGTTTAATCGCTTCGTGGATTTTGTGGGCGAGCCGGGCCGGAAAGCCTTCTATCGGATCAGTGCGCTGGATCTGTCGGGGAACGAGTCCCCGCTGTCAACGGCAGCCTCGGCCTCCACCCGGCCATTCAACGACGAAGAACTGTTGGACATGGTTCAGGAAGGCTGTTTCCGATACTATTGGGAGGCCGCGCATCCCAACGCCGGCATGGCCATCGAAATCCTGCCCGGGGACGAAAACCTCGTGGCGGTGGGCGCCTCCGGCTTTGGGATCATGGCTTTGATTGCGGGGACCGAACGGCATTTCATCACCCGCGAACAGTGCGCCGAACGCCTGCTCAAAATCACGCGATTTTTGAGGAAGGCGGATCGTTTCCATGGCGCCTGGCCGCATTTCCTCAATGGAACAACGGGCAAGGCCGTCTCCGCTTTCGGCAAATACGACGACGGCGGCGATCTTGTGGAAACCGCTTTTCTGGTCCAGGGACTTCTGACCGCGCGGCAATACTTTGATCGCGACAACGCCGCGGAGCGCGAGATACGCCAAACCATCACCGACCTGTGGCGCGGGGTGGAGTGGGATTGGTATCGCAAGACGCCGTCGAGCGATTTTCTTTACTGGCACTGGTCGCCTGATTTTGGCTGGCACATCAGCCACCCGCTCGTGGGCTGGAATGAAACCATGATTGTCTATTTGCTCGCAATTGCTTCGCCGACCCATCCGGTGCCCCCCAGCCTTTATCATACCGGCTGGGCCGGCCAATCCGACTTCGCGGTCCGGTATCGCCAGAATTGGAGCCGGACGACGCAGGGAGATCACTACACCAATGGCAACACTTACTACGGAATCAAACTCGACGTCGGCGAAGGCAACGGGGCTGACCTGTTTTTCACCCAGTTTTCGTTCATGGGGTTTGATCCCCGCGGCAAGAAAGATCAGTACACGGATTACTTCCGGAACAATCGCAACATCGCGCTCATCAACCACGCCTATTGCGCGGAGAACTCCCGCAGATACCTCGGCTACAGCACCGATTGTTGGGGGCTGTCAGCCGGCATGAACGACGGAGGTGGCCGCCCGCTGCCTCGTGACGACAACGGCACCATCTGCTGTTCCGCCGCGCTGGGCTCGTTCCCCTACACGCCGCAGGAATCCATGGCTGCGCTTAAACATTTCTATCGCGACCTGGGCGCGAAGATTTGGGGCATTTACGGATTTCATGACGGCTTCAACGAAACCCAGAACTGGTTTGACCCGGTGTGGATGGGCCTCAACCAGGCGGTCATTGTGGTCATGATTGAGAACTATCGCAGTGGCGTGGTCTGGAAGAATTTCATGGCGAACCCTGAGATCCGGCCTGCGCTGGGAGCGATTGGTTTCAGGCCTGACGGAGATTTGAACGCACATTGAACTTTCAAAATCCGCTTCTGAACTCGCGAGGCCGTGTTTAAAAACGCCGGACAAGTCGCTGCCGGACAGAGGCTTGGAGTCGCCACCCGAGCCGCCGTTTTTTCAATAAGGCTTCGAATTAACTCTTATGAAAGAAATTGTTGACACTCAGCTTGCTCCATGCTTAAATACGGCGGAAAGAGGACTATCTATCTGAAAGATGCATCAACAAAACTTCTTTCGAGTGAGTAGTTCAAACGATGAAAACAGTAAACGTATCTAACCTGGAAGCTGAAGACGGAAACTCGAAACAAATGAAACAACTGAAAGTCAATCAACTCTGAAAGACAAAAAATCAAACATTATGAAAACAACCAAACCAAAATCCATGATGAAGCGACTGCTGGCATTTACTGCGGTTCTGGGCCTCGCGGCTCTGGGAACCGGTGTGGCAGGTGCTCAATCTCCTGTCCTGTTCAACGGCAATCTTAACCAGGTTACACTGGTTGACACCCCTGGTTACCCGCCGGTCGGCTGGACCGCGCTGGGTATTCAGAGCGTCAACAACCCCGGTGGCGGATGGCTGGACTGCGAAACTTCTGAACCTTGGTGCAACGGCGTAAATGATCCGAATCCCAACGGCTATGGCATATTCATAAAGGCGTTTGAAGGCGCCACAAACGCTGATCCTAATCTAGACAACCTCGCGAGCATGTATTTTTATCAAGACAACCCGTCTTCGTCCAACACTACCTACACCCTGTCCGGGTATGTCACTGGCGGGCACGGTTACTCCGGTTATGACAATACCAATTTAGTTTACGATGCCGTAAGCAACACGTATGTCACGAATGCGACAGCTCTTTACGTCGTGTTCTTTGACGCCTCGGGCGGGATACTCCAGAGCAACACGTATGACTTGATAGCCAATGGTCTGAATTCGGCGGGCACCCCCCAGCCCACGACTCAATTCACCACCCCGGTATATACCGCGCCCGTCGGCACGGCCATTGTGCGGGCTGGTCTGCTAATGGCCTATCAGTGGAATACTCTTGATCCCAATAACCCGTCGTTATTCGCGGACGATTTTGATTTGGAAGCTACGCCGCCTCCTGGCGCGCCGGTCGTCACCAACCAACCGAGTTTCGCGAACGTTGCGCTTGGCGGAACCGCGATCTTCAACGTTGGCGTCTCCAACACCGCAGGAGTTACCTATTTATGGGAATTCAACAACGCCCTCCTCAGTGATAGCCCCGGCCACATTTCAGGCTCGGCCACCGCGACGCTCACCGTCACGGGCGTTACAACCAATGATATCGGTCATTACCGGGCGACCCTCATCAACGGATTTGGCACGTCCTTTAGCCAAGCCGCCCCACTCGCGATCACCGGCATCGACCTGTTCCCAACTGTCAGCGTCACAGGCACGATTGGGGACACCTACGAGGTGGACCGCAGTCTCACTCCCAGCGGGCCTTGGACGGCGGTGGCCACGGTCAGGTTGACGACGCAGCCGCAGTACATTGTTGACTACACTCTGCCGATAGCCCCCAGTGCGTTCTATCGGGAAGTGTTCCAGCACTGAGGTTCGGGCTGTGAAGAAAGCTTGAGCGTCTGGCAAAAGGGCCTGCGCTCGGAAAAACAAGTCATGCGCCTGGTAACTGGCAGTCAGTTACCAGGCGCAAATGCTTTCGGCGGGGATGGTTTTGCCATCGAACTCGCTGGTGTGAATCTGCCGGCGGATGTAATTAACATTTCCCGGAGACAATCGCGGTAATGGCAGCCATCCAGTTCCAGTTCACCCGGTTAAACCCGAAAACCGAAATTGAAATGGGGAGAGCACGCGCCTCGCGTGCTGTTTTCCGCGCCCTCGCGGAAAACCTTGAGCATACAAGATAGTTTCGAATGCTTCGACCAGAGCTGTGCGCCAAGAGGCTGGACGCGAGGCGCGTCCAGCCACACCCGGGGCGGGTGTGCTCCCCCAACTCCTGTTTTCAGGTTAAAGGTCGCATCCGCCATGGTCCGGATTCAGCGCTGTTGGTGCCATTGAAATACTGTTTGGCATAGAGGATTCCCGACAGCAACAAGGTCGTACCAATGGAAGACAATTCCGGGCCGACGGGGTGCCATGCCACGCTTGACAGCTACGGGCCTGCCGAGGTGAGATACACATCATCAATCTTCAACGTTTCTCCGCTGATCATATTGCTGGCATCAAACACCACGCGGACGGTAGCGGTGTTGGCGGGAATTGCATTGCCCACCAGGCTCAACTGTTGCCAGGTGTTGTTCACCAACGGAGAAATGTTTTCTATGTCTGAACCCAGCAGGTTTAGCGAACTGTCATAGTATTCAAGTTTCATCTCATAGATGCTGGTTACCACTGACGCCGCATCATCCAAACACCAGGCGCTCAAGGTATAGGTTGCGCCTGGAATCACCGCGACATCCTGGTAAAAGCCCGAGCTGGTGCCCCACCACCACTCATGGGCCATCCCGTAAGATCCGGTATGCGCCGCCCACGTTTCCCGCTCGCAGGAGCCATAGGTCGTCCAATTGGTGGCAGTGTATATGCCACCTGCACCAACGGTTTCAAAACCGCCATTCAACAGCGATTGTGCCTGGCCCACCTGGAACACGCGATAGAATCGCTGCGGCACCGTTGCCGGGGCGGACACCGTGGCGGGTGGACCGCTGTCCAGCCAGTTGAAGGTTCCGGCGTTGGTGGCCTGCACGAACCCAGGCGAGGCCGCCCAAGTGAACAAGTCCGGCGAATATTCGACCTGGTAATAGTTGCCGGAGGATGCGTTCCAAGACAGGTTGAATGAGCCTTGAGCGGACACGGGTTGAATATTAAGCGAGACATAGGGCAGCGTGACGAAGCCCGCGCGCTGCAAGCCGCGCTGAACCTCGGCGTTCTGCATGAAAAGCCGCCAAACGCGCTGCGTGCGATAGTTTTCGATCATGATCACGATCGGCCCTTGATCAATGCCAATTTCATCGGTGTCCCACCATCCAAGACCCAGGTTGAAGGCATCGCGAAAGCCATTCTCGGTCCAAATGTCCGTACGGTATAAACTGTAAAAGGCCTCCAAGGTCGGCAACGAGTATTCGGGGGTAAAACACATGGAGCCGCCAGCCGCCGTGGGGGCAATGGTGCCGTCATCGAATCCAGCTGGCGGGAGACCACGGGCCGTGTAGCCGGTGGGTGGCGGGCCGTCACATGCCGTGATTCCCCAAATGGTGCTGCTGTACCCAGGGTAGGGCGCCGTGCTGCAATAGGCAATCTCGGCCAGGGCCGCGCGTCGCGAGTTCTCGAAGTAGGTGCTGTTCTGGTCGTTCATGTAAACATCCGCAATTTGACGGAAGTCAATCCAACAGTGGGAGAATTCGTGCCCGAAGAGAGGAGGAAACGCGACATAGGTCTGGCCGTAATACGTGCCCCAGGTATAGCCACTGGTCCACACGCTCCAGGCGGAACTCGGCAATGGATTCGTAGCCGTGCCCAGGCCAAAGCAATAAATAATCATTCCCTCGTTATAGCCAATCCAGTTGCCATAGCCACTGAAGCCTGTCGTGGGCTGCCAGCCCATCGCAACTCCGGCGGTGCCCTGGGACATGAAGTTCCAGTCCACGCGGTTGAAAATGGCGTCCGCCGTGGACCGGATGGACGTTTCCGTGGCGTTGGTGCCGTTGAAGTACTGCTCGACGTAAAGGACTCCCGCCAGGAACAGGCAGCTATCAATCGAGGAGAGTTCGGATGAGCCAGAGCGCAACCCGGTGTTCATATCCAGCATATGATAAAACCAGCCTTCGTAGCCCATGACGCCATTGGTTCCCGGCCCTTGCGGGCCTTGCCAGAAGGTGGTCAACGCCGTCAGGACGCGCGTCGCGCCTTGGGCGCGGGTAATCCAGCCATGGTCAACCCCAATGCCGATGGCCGTCAGCCCAAATCCTTCCGCCGCGATGCTGCAGGGCGACCCGGTTGCGGTCCTGTCCGGGACGAGACCATTGGCTGGGTTGGCCAAGTACCAGAAATAATCGAAGCAGGCTTCCTGGACGTAATCCAAGAAGGCATCGTCACTGGCAAAGGGATTGGGAACGGCTGAAACGGTGGCGGCAGGCGGGCTTTCCTGGGGGGTCGTGGTCACCGCCGTGACCTGGTAAAAATACGTCTGCCCATCGTTAACGTTGAGATCACAGAAACCCGGTGTGGTCAGCAGACTGCTGTTCTGCACGACGAACGGGCCGCCACTGGAAAGCGAACGATACACGTTATATCCTGACAGGTTGGTTACAGTATCCGCATCCCAGTGCAAAATGACGCTTTGATCCCCGGATAGGATCACTAAGCCGGTTGGGGGTACGGGAGTGTTCGTAGCGACACTGACCCGGTTCAGAACGGCATCGTCGAGAAACGCCGACCCCCCTTCGCTGCCAGACTGAAGATAGCAATACCGGTAACGGACCATTGCCGTTCCAAGCGGGGCCACCAACTGACTTACCGAACCCGTCACCGCGTAAGTGGTGAAATACGGATCGCCAGTGGATACCGGTTGCGTTAAATCGCAAGCGCTGGTCACCTGATATTGAAACCAGGTTTCTGTCCCCACACTGGTCGAGAAATCAGGCGACTTGTAAAGGGCGAGAACATTCGTGTTCGCATCGAGGAACTCGACTTGAATCCAATTAGTGCAATCCGTCCCCTCCTTGTCACAAGTTGAGGTACAGAACCACCCGCTGGCCTGATAGATACTTCCCGGAGCGCTGCCGAAGGTTTGGTATATGCCCGCCACATTGTTTGTGGGCGCAGCGGCATAAAGGGCACCCCACTCCTTCCAAAAGTAAGTTCCCGAATGTGGGGGCATATCACTGCAACCAACAGTATTCAGGTTAACCACCCAATAATCCTGAACACCGGCGCCAAGCGTCGGCGGCGCAAAATACGTCCAGTTCGTTGCCACGACCTGCCCACTGGGTGGGGTCTCAAAACCTGGATTCACCAGGAGGTTTTGGGCTGGAGCCGGGCTGGCGGCCAGCACCAAGCTGGCGGCCAATGCCAAGCGCGGGACGTTTAAGGATGTGCATTTTGTTCTCCCATGCGGGTTCTGACAGGACGAAAAACTGCCGGCGAACAAATTTATCAAATGTTTCATACATTTACACTGGCAGCTGTGACTCAGATTTGCATGCGAGTTCGAGATTGTCAATATATCTTTGACCGCCGCTCCCAGCCTTTGCCACAATGATTCCGCGTGGTTAATTGTGATAAAGTTCGTTCATTACCAGAACAATAAACTCGAAATGAAAGAAAATAAACTGATCTCTTGGTTTATCGGATTGATGATTTCAAGCTGTCTTTACGCCCAAACGCCAGCCAGCAATCCCCAAATGGACGCCTTCATTGGCGATTTGATGAGCCGGATGACGCCGGAGGAAAAAATCGGGCAGTTGAACCTGCTGGCAGTGGGCTTCGATGTAACCGGGCCGCAACTTAGCAAGGACGCGGAAACAAAGATTCGCCACGGCCTGGTGGGCGGGATTTTGAACACCTACACGCCGGACGCGGTGCGGAAGCTGCAATCGCTGGCCGTCAAGGAGAGCCGTTTGGGCATCCCGCTGCTGTTTGGGTATGATCTGATTCATGGCCACAAGACGGTTTTCCCCATCCCGCTTGCGCTCTCCTGCACCTGGAACCCGGATTTAATCGAGCGGAGCGCGCGCATTGCCGCGACTGAAGCGAGCGCCGATGGCATCAATTGGACGTTCTCGCCGATGGTGGACATCGCCCGGGACCCGCGGTGGGGAAGAATTGCAGAGGGCGCGGGGGAAGACCCGTATCTGGGCGCGCAGATTGCCCGGGCCATGGTGCGCGGCTACCAGGGCGACGACCTCAGCCGCAGCAACGCACTGATGGCGTGCGTAAAGCATTTTGCCTTGTACGGCGCCGCCGAGGCGGGGCGGGACTACAATACGGTGGATATGAGCCGCATCAAGATGTACCAGTATTACCTGCCGCCTTATCGAGCGGCGGTGGAGGCCGGCGTTGGCAGTGTCATGAGTTCCTTCAACGAAATTGACGGGGTGCCGGCATCCGCCAATCGCTGGTTGCTCACAGACCTCCTGCGAAAGCAGTGGGATTTCCAAGGCTTCGTCGTCACTGACTATGCGGCCATCGAAGAGTTGCGCGAGCACGGCCTGGGCGATATCCCAATAGATGCCGAATCGGCGATGAAAGCCGGGGTGGACATGGACATGGTGAGCGAGGCCTACCTCAAGTATTTGCCGGAACTGGTTGCGCACGGAGAAATCTCCGAGTCAATGATTGATCAGGCTTGCCGGCGAATTCTCGAGGCCAAGTACAAACTCGGGTTGTTTACCGATCCCTATCGCGGCTGCACGGCGGAACGGGCCCGCCGGGAAATGCTCACGCCGGAAAACCGGAAAGCCGCGCGGGAGATGGCGGAGCAATCGTTCGTCCTGCTGAAGAACGACCGGCAGCTCCTGCCCTTGAAGAAATCGGGAATCATTGCGTTGGTGGGTCCGCTGGCGGATGACCAGGAGAATCTGCTGGGCTGCTGTCGTGGTGGTGGCGACTGGCAACAGGCGGTCAGCCTTCAGACGGGGATCAGCAATGTAGCCGGTTCGGCAGTGACGATCCTGCACGCGAAAGGCGCAAACCTGACCGACGATCCTCTGCTGCGGTCAACGCTCAAGGCGTTCGGCGAGGAGATACCGGTGGACAGTCGTTCGCCGCGGGAAATGGTGGCGGAGGCGGTGGCCATGGCGGCCCGCGCGGACGTGGTGGTGGCGGTGCTCGGCGAAGCCTTCAGCATGAGCGGCGAGGCGGCGAGCCGCAGCGACATTGGCATTCCGGAAAGTCAAAAGGTGCTGCTGCAAGCGCTGGTGGAAACCGGAAAACCCGTGGTATTGGTCCTCATGAACGGCCGGCCGTTGACGTTGACCTGGGAGGCGGAGCATTGCGGCGCAATCCTCGAAACGTGGTTTGGCGGCACCGAGGCCGGCAATGCCGTGGCCGACGTGCTGTTTGGCGACTACAACCCGTCCGGAAAACTGACGGCCACTTTTCCGCGGAACGTCGGGCAAATCCCCATCTATTACAATCACAAGAACACGGGGCGTCCCTACCTGAGTGATCCGGGAGCCAAGTATGTTTCCCGTTATCTCGACGTGGCAAATGACCCGTTGTATCCTTTCGGCTACGGCTTGAGCTATACCACGTTTGCCTATGGGGATGTAAAACTGAGCCAGACCAACCTCATCGGCGACCAGACACTGCTTGCTTCGGTTGCGGTGACCAATGCGGGCGGGCGCGCCGGTGAGGAGACGGTGCAGTTGTACCTAAGCCAGCCGGCGGCCAGTGTGACGCGCAGCGTGGAGGACCTGCGGGGGTTCCAAAAAGTGCGCTTGCAGCCGGGCGAGACCAGGGAGGTGACGTTTCGCATCACCCCTGACGATTTGAAATTCTATAATGGCAAACTGGAATATGACTGGGAACCGGGGGAATTCATTGTCCGGATCGGCGGCGACTCGGCCAGCCTGAAGTCGGCGACCGTGCGCTGGAGCAAGCAGGCCGTTCCCGCGAAGACGCCGTGAGCCAGCCATCCGATTTGCGGATCAGCCCGTGCGGACCCGCTTCGGCCCGGTTGCGCTGTGAATGTTTGGAAATTTCAACAAAATGTTTTACTTGAAATCTTATCGTTTCGGCTTGGGTCACCGGAATCCCTGGCTGTTCAAAAACTCGCGCAAGGGTGGCGTTCAAGCAGTTTCGCGGTAAGAAGGTCGTTAACTGGTATATTCATTTAATGAAAATCACCCGGATTTTTCCAACTCGCAGCCGGGAATGGCCGGCGAACCGGCCTTCGAGGCGCCTGCGCTCTGCTACTGCGTGACGACGCGATAAAACCGGGCCGTGAACTGATTCGCGTTCAAATCGACAAAATCAAAATCGCCGACGCCCCCTTCTTGCACCGGTGTTCCAATAGTCGTCCAGTTCGTCAGGTCGGTTGAAGCCTGGATTATATAACTTTGGGTCGGGTCCGCCGAAAATTCCAAAAGCGGAATCTGATTCTCGTCGTTCACGGCAAGGTCAGCAACTGGCTCGGCGGGATGGGCATAGAGATCGGTAATCTGGTAGGCGCGATAGCAGTCATACCCGGTGTAATTCGAGTTGGTGTTGTTGTAGTCGAAAAAGGAAAGATCGAACACCACCTCCGGCACCGGGTCGTGCGTATATTCTATGATTCGAACCATGGTCGCACCGGGCGAGTTGGTACTGGGGTGAACTCCATTGATATAGGTGACGGCGGCATAGGTGACCAGTACGTTCCGGGTTTGGGGAAGCCACTGGACCCTCCCTTCGTATGGCGTATAGAGCCGGTCCTGATTCGTTTGCCATGACGAATTCCACACCTCGGACACTTCCATGTTGTCTTCATCGAGGTCATATTCAACGGCACTGCTGTAATTATCCTGGTCGGGCACAGGCGGATCGAAGGGACTGGCTTGGTAATTGTTGTCGTTGTAGAGCATCAACGTGCCTTGCGGCGTCAACTCCGGTGCATGTTGGCCATAATTCCAGTCGAACGGCGTGCCAACGGGAGTGAACAGATATTGCTGAAAATTCGTCGGCCAGTTTGCGGGCGGCCCTAGAATCCATTGCAGTTGCCCGGATCGAGAGAATTTGAAGACCGCATTCTGGTTGCGGAGGGAAACGATGAAGGAATTATCATTGGTAACGTCAATGAGCGCGTTGGCGTGTTCATTATCCACTCCAAAAGACGACCTGAGTGTGTAAGTCAGATAGGTCACCCGCGTCGGATCCAACAGGTCCAGAAAGGACCATGCGTTGAGGAGCGCCGCGTTGGTGGCCGAAATTTCGACCACCGGGTTGTCCTCCTGCGTGACCGTTACCAAAGTGTAATTTGTGTTTGGGGGCGGGTTGGCGGAACTCGGAAAGTTACTCACAACCTCGCTGACATCGCTCAAATAGAGGATGGTGCCATAATCGGTTGCGAGGGCTTCATGAGAATCTACCGGGTATCCCGCAGGCGCATACCAAGTCCTGACCGTTTCTCCGAGCATGTTGATCTCCTGAAAGCAGTTTGCCGGACCATCCTCTTCAATGAACAAATCGCCGTTGTCAAGTTGCCGCACATCGATGGCGCCAGCCCACGGAGACAGGCTGTACCAAACCACCTCTCCGTAATTGTCCATGATGATGATATAACCAGGATTAGCAGTATTATTATGCAAAACCATGAATAACGCATAACCTGGTTCCATTTCGCTCGGTTCACTTTGCAAGACAACACTGGTTGGAAAATTAGTCGGCAGGGGCGCGGTGACAAAGGTCAACAGTTGCGTGGCCGTGTATGCATTCCGATTTTTGTCGTAAACGGTAACCAGGATTTGATTGGTCAGACCCGCCTGAAATCCGAGCAGCGGCACCGAATGCGTGGTGGCGAAATCGTAGAAATCCCGTTCCCAGAGGTCCGTCCCGTCGCTGACCAGAACGCTGACCCGGGAATCCACATCGGTGGCCAGCGACAGAAGCCCGGCAAGCGGAGCATTGGTTGCCGGGGTAAAAGAAGGTCCCGACAAGATGGTTACGGCATGGGATCGCGGGGCAACGGTCAGAATCGCCACCATCAGGGAAGTCATAACGAGCGTGCGTATCATAAACTGTTGAATCATAAGGTTGAAATCAATCGAGCGGACGTGCTCAAGAATTTATGGAGCACTGTACCAACCGGGTCGCAGTCCGGTGGGAATGCCCCTCCCGTAAAAGCGATACCACTTTGGTACGGCGCACTTCCAGTTCCCGAGAACCGCCTTTGGGTCTTTTGGCTTCGGCCATCCTCCAACTCAAAGAAACAGCCATTGTTTTTCATGCAAAAACCAATAAGCGGCGAGTCGTTATAGGCCGCCAATCGCAACCGTAGACGACGCCTGAACCGGAAAGGTTTCATAAAAAGTAACAGTATAAGTTGTTTCTACACGCCTTTTTGCCATCTGGTGATCACGGTCATAAGGTAGCTCCGGTGACTTGCACTTGGCGCGATCGCCAAAACGACGATACGGGTGTCGCAGAATTTCAAGGGCGATTCGTTGTCGTGTTTGAGGAATAACGGCGCGCCGTGTTGCCAGAACAAGCTTTCCAGAGGAATGGCGATTTGCCGGCCATCAAGTTGGTCGCTGACCAGCGGCCGGAACCGATAGCGCGAGACCAGGTCTGGAACGGGGATGATGTGCCATTCATAAGAACTGCCCGCTTTCCGCCGCGCTCACAACCGCAGGAATATCTTTCGCTGGTACATGAACCGACAGATGCCGAAGGTGATGGCTATCCCTGCCAGCGCGACGGCCAGATCCCCAAAGCGGCCGAGGTAAAGCTTGTTCAGGTCACCGCCGACCAAGCGCTGCGCAATCTGCCCGACATCCACCAGGTTGTGAATCATGTAGATCGTGATCGGGTTCATCCCGATCCAGACGAAAGGGCGGGCCCAGCCGCGCCAGCCCCAGCCCTCGATGACGAGGTGAAAGGCCGCCAGCAGCAGGCAACTGTAACCGCAAGCCACCAGCACAAATGATGACGTCCAGATCTTCTTGATGACGGGGAACTGGAAATTCCATAGCCAGCCAAGCGCGACCAGGGTCAGTCCGGCCGCGGCGAGATAACAGACCTTGGTCCAGTCGCTGCGTTTCGTGTCGCGCAGCAACACCCCGGCGAAGACGCCCAGCAGACAGTTCGCAATCGCCGGCAGCGTGCTGAGCAGTCCTTCGGGGTCATGGTCGCCGTCCCATTTCCGCAGCGGCAGATATTGTTGATCCACCCAGTTCGCCAGGTTCTGTCCCTCGGCGAAGCTGCCCGCCGTGCCGCCCGGCACCGGGACAAAGGTCATCACCAGCCAATAACCGACGAGCAGGCCAACGCACCAGATGATCTGACCGCGGCGCTGAAAGAAGCAGAAGATCAACCCGGCAAACAGATAGGCGAGTGCGATCCGCTGCAGCACCCCCAACAATCGGATTTCATGAAACGGAGTGCTGAACCCGCCGTAGTAAAAAATGCCGAGCAAATACATCAGCCCCGCCCGCCGCAGGATGCGCAGCACAGCTCCCACCCGCCCCTCCTGCTCGATTGTCCGGGTCAGCGAGAACACCAGCGACACCCCCACGATGAACACAAACATCGGAAAGATCAGGTCCTCGAAATGGAACCCGGCCCAATTGGCATGTTCGAGTTGCCCGGCCAGTCCTTGAACCACACGGCCGTCGCTCAACTTGCGCAACGCCTCGACGAGCGCGTCCGCGCCGACAATCCAGAACATGTCAAAGCCGCGCAACGCGTCGAGCGACATCAGGCGTCCGGGCTTCGCGGCGGCGCTGGCGGCGCTGGCCGACGGAGAAGTCGGGGTATTTGTCATAGGTGTTTGTTGCTGCATTCGGATGAGGGGTTAATTGGCTGGCGAAAACAAACCACTGGTTGCCAGCGGCGCGTATTTTTTGTAAAGCGCGCGGCTGAGAGCAAAATAATCGCCGTGCGGCTTGCTGGCATAGTTGCCGCCGGTGGTAGTCGCAAATTTCAAATCATGCCCGCGCCACTGCCGTTCGAGCGCCGGGCGATCCACCGGCATTCCACCCTTCAATTCCGCAAGCGTGGCCTCAATGAACATTTGCCAGCGCGGCAGATAGTAATCACTCATCAAACCGTTCCACTGCCGGCCCGCGTAATCCGTCAGGCCGCCGCCCCAAATGGTGATGATACTGCGCGCATCCTTTTCGTAATAGGCCTGCTCCTCCTTGTTTGCCGCCCATGATTTGGCGTCGCCAATCCATTTGCCCAGCATGAACTCCGTGCGCGCGCCGAGAAATTTGTCCAGATCGCGGCCAAGAGCCATGAATTGGCCGGCGGCCCGCTGGAACGCCACGGGATCCTTCCGTTCGTAAGCCGCCGTCATCTGGTCGCGCCACGCGAAACCCAGATTGCCGAGGGTCTGGCGTGTGGTGTCCACCAGGTCCCGCTGATAGGCGCTGGATTTCCGCGCGGCGGGGCCGGCCTGCAACAACCGTCCCCACGCGCGAAACAAATCCTCGTTGTGATAGGGAATTCTGGCCGACAGCATGTTGTTTGCCTCGCCACGCAACGCAGGCCGCTGCTGAAAAATGACCCCATGACCGCCGATGGGATTGACACTATCCACCAGAATTTTCTCGCGCAGGATGTCCCACGCCTGTTCGACCTCGGGATCCGCGCCTCCGGCACGGGCGCGGGCCTCACCGCGCACCCATTGCGCGAGATCCAGATTGGTGCCCGCCCAGACCCGGCCAAACAACATTTCGTACACGACCGGATTGTTGAAACCTTCGAGCGTGGCGCCCACACCGGTCAGGTTGGTCAGCGTCGTGTCATTCATCACCGCCGCCACGCGCCGGTTGATCTTGTTGATCGGTCCAACCAGAGACGTGTTGCCGCCGAAGTTGCCGAGATAATCCCAGACAAACGGCGCCCCGTAGAAAGCCTTGGTTTTGCGGAACAATTCGGTGTTTTCACAGACATAATCAATCAGGACCATACGGCCTGCCGGCACGGCGCCAATCATGGCCGAGAGCCGCTCGTCGCTCCAATGCCCGCGGTCGGCACCAAACGTCCAGGCCATCTGGAGCCAGATCGCATCCGGGTCAACTTCAGCCATGCCGTCGTAAATCGCCCGCGACACGCTGGCCAGATACGATGGCTCCCAGCTGGGCGGGGTGATCTCATTGAACGGGTCGGTGCCGTAGTAATGGCTCGTGCCGTATTCCTTTTGTTGTTCCCGCAAATATTTGATTTGGATTTCCCTGAATTTCGGGTCCAGCGGATTGAGAAAACAGCAGCTATAATTGCTGGAAAATCCGCCCCAGCCCGGCGGAATTGCTTCGATCTTCATCGCCGGCTGTTTGGTTTTGAGCGCTTCGGGCACGTGCCCCGCGAAGGCGCACAGCACCGGCTTCATGCCCAGTTCGCGTTCGCGCGCCAGAATCTGCTTTTGCAGATCGCGCTGACCGTCAATGAAACTTTGCGGCAGCGGGCCGTCCCAGCGGTCAATGTTGGCCATGCGATGCCACGGCAAATAGGCCGGGCCGGTGAAGAACGCCCGGATTTCCTCGTCGCTCAAACCATAGTCGCGCCAGACTTTCTGCCAGATGTATTCATTGCCGGTCTGCGCGAGCGGCAGGTTGATGCCGTTGAGCGCCATCCAGTCAATGCACCGTTCCCAATCGCGCCAGCGCCAGAAGGGCATGGTGTAACCAAACGTGCAGTAATTCAGAAAAAAACGATCCTTGATTCTGGTCGTTTCACGGATTTTTTCCGCCGGTAGCGGCAGTTTGGCCGGCACGTTTACGGCGTCATCGGCATACCACGACACGTCCACGAACGCGTCATGCTTCAAATACCAGTTGAACGCGACCGCCTGCGATAGCGGGCTGTCGCCGCGCAAAACAATTTTCCCGTCGCGTGCCTCGACTTCGAAAATATTTTCACCGGCAGACGCGGCCAGGGTTTCGATTACAAAGTCCTGGCCATGCCCCGGCGTTATGCGCTCGATCAGCCGGCGCACGGCCACGTCAACTTCAGCGGCACGGGTCGGCAAACTCTGGCAAAGCAACGCGGCAAAAAGTCCGATTGAGAATATTCCTTGCGTCCTGGTGGACAGCCGATTGATGATTTTCATGGTTCAAATTTTTCCACAGCCATCCCAAATTCTCTGTGCTGCGCCAAATTTGCAATCTCATTCCTGGCTGTCCGGCAGGACGCGCCAAGCGTGCGCCCGCCATCGCCGGGAGACAAGGGTATTTCGCCAAATGTGACGCGACAAATGGCGCTTTACAACCCAAACGGCCAGGGGCAAGCTTCCAAAGCGAATACTGATGAGAGGCAATTCTCCCTGAACGGCGGAGCGTCAAAAAAGCCAATTCCCAGGAGTAACCGTGTTATGAAAGCAAAATGGATAAGTTCGGTGGTTCTGACCACGTTGGTTGCCGGCGGCTTGTTCGCCGCGGAGGTCGCGCAAAAGAAGATGACACCTATGCAAATCTTCATGCGCCAAAAACTTGGCTATTCCGAAAAGATTGTCGAAGGCATTACTCTGGAAAACTACAGCCTCGTCATCTCCAATGCCGTTCAACTGAGGATCATGACTCAATCCAATGCCTGGATGGAAGTGAAGCATCCCGTTTACCTGGAAAAAACAGACCATTTCCAGGCGGATGTCACGGCCATGCTGAATGCGGCCCGCGCTTCCAACACCCCGGTTCTTCTCAAAGCTTACACCCAGGTCACGGCGGACTGCGTGGATTGCCATCAAACCTTCCGGCTTGAACAAAGTGCTCGAAGCGCGCAGGAGGCGAAAAAAAAATAAGTTGAGTTGCGTGTACTGTGTAAATACTCGAAGCCGTCAGAGTGTTCGGGTTTCATAGTTTCCCATCCTCAACTGACTTTGCGTCAGCTAAACTTGACTGGCTGAAATTCCACATTGACCGCACCGCCTCTCCACTCATCACCCAGATCCAGAAGCTTTTCAGCCACAATCTGGCCAAGGAGAATGATTTCCTCCGACGGGAGAATAGGATTTTACGCAGCCAGTTTGGCAAACGAGTTCCGTTGACCGAAACGGATCACCGCACCTTGGTCCGCTACGGCATGCACGTGCCTGGGAGCGCATGAAGGCTTGAGTTGCCAGGCCAGCCACGCCGGACATGATCAAAGCGCACGAGCCTCCTGCGCCCAGTGTCACCCGCGCTTGTCTAACGGCGGGCTCGACCTTGAAACCATGGACACAACATTCAAATCACCGTGTAGCGCACAGAACATACATTTTGTTAAGTGCGAGGATTGTCATGCCGGCAGAGTGCTGAAGCGGCGGAACCACGAGGCAATGCCCGTAGGACCAAAAAACTCAACCGTGCCGATTTTCAGCCGGTAGCGGGAAGAGATTTCTGGACGTTGACAGCGGCACATCGCGCAGCAGAGGGTGCGAGAATCGGTTTTTAACGCCTTTACGAGGCCGGATTGATGGCTAACAAAATGGCTAACAAAGTAGAGTGGAAGGATAGTCAGAAATAGTGCCGGGATAGTGCTTGAATAGTAAATTAAATAAAAATAGGCAATATTGGCACTGAAATCGACCTGTTTAGGTTCGATTCCGACCCTCGCCTCCAAATCGAAGCGCTTCTGCGTTAAGGTTTTACCCCGGCAGGGTGCCACAACGGGCACCAAAACGGGCACTAACTTTGTGACGGACGCCTAATCGTGCCAGCGCACACCAACACGCCCGTTACACCGTGACTACTCGGTTCACTTCTCTTGTAGGCTGCGCGATATGCCTATGAAAACTCGTTTCCGTTTGATTCACCGTGGCGAACGCGGCAATCAGTTCTACTGCGTGGATTCCGAAACCGGCCGGCGGTTCAGTTTGAAAACCAAGGACCGGGACGCCGCCGAGCAGATCATCCTCGCGAAAAATCAATCGCTCCGGCAACCAACACTCAACCTCCAGATCGCCAAGGCGTATCTGGCCGGCACCGACAACGGCGTGACGACCCGAACTTGGCGGAACGCCATCGAGGCACTGACCGACACGAAACAGGCCGCGAACAAGGAGCGTTGGTTGCGCGTCGCGAAAGACCGCGCGTTGGCACCGCTGCTGCCGCAAGTCATCATCGACACCAAGGGCGAAGCCCTGTTAAACGCCATGCACGCCGGGACAATTTCGGCGAATGTTTTTCTCCGGCGCTTGCACAACTTCTGCGTGGACATGAACTGGTTGCCGTGGCCGCTCATCCCGAAACGCCAATGGCCCGCCGTCCGCTTCAAAGACAAACGCGCCATCACCTTTGAGGAACACCAGCGGATCATCGCTGCCGAGCTGAACCCCGAACGGAAAGCCCTTTACCAGTTGTGCTGGCACTTGGGCGGTAGCCAGGGCGACATTGCGAACTTGAAGGGCGAGGATGTGGACTGGAACAACAACACCGTGAGCTTCACCCGCAAAAAAACCGGCGTGCCTGTGCTTGTTCACTTGGGCAGCGAAGCGCTCAATTTGTTAAAAGACCTGCCCAGCGAAGGTCCGTTGTTTGCGCATCTGTCACTTCTTCGCGCAGGAGATCGCGCCACGGAATTTGCCTCGCGTTGCCGTCAACTTGGAATCACAGGCGTCACACTCCATAGCTACCGCTACGCCTGGGCGGAACGGGCTAAAACAGTCGGCTACCCCGAACGCTTCGCGCAGGAGGCCTTGGGACACAACAGCAAGGCGGTGCATCGCGCCTACGCAAAACGCGCCCTGATGAAACTGCCGTCGCTTGAAGAATACGAGCAACATGCAGCGGTGAAGGTTGAAACGGTGGCATAAACGCCATTTTAGTAAGCAAACCTAATAACATTGATTTCGTTGACAAATAATTAAAGTTGTGGGAAGGAAAATCGTGCATTCTATGAAGGTCATTCTCGTAAACTGTCTGCGCAGCGGCATCTTACCGGTGACGCAAGGAGAGAGTCCGAAGCAACAGCCGGTTTTGCGACTGAAGCCAGTCGTTGCCATCATGTTTTAAGAAAACAAATCAAGGAGATCACATGAAATCTAAAAACGCTCTGTGCGCCCTTTCCGTTGCGGTCGTCTTGCTATTGGGAGTGCTTGCCGGTTCCGCCCAGACCAACCTATACCTTTACACTGGATCAGAGACGAATATTACTTTGCCACCGGGCACTTACATCATTACTGCCTATGGCGCGCAGGGCGGCAGCTTCTACACCAGCGCCGGCTTGGGAGCCGAGATGGAGGGTGAATTTACCTTTTCAGCGCCAACGACGCTCATCCTCCTGGTCGGTGGCCAGGGCGGCAGCGGCGGCGTCGGTCCCTATGGCGGCGGCGGCGGGGGCGGCGGTAGTTTTGTTGTCAATGGCACAACCGCATTGGTGGTCGCCGGCGGCGGCGGCGGCGGCGCCGACAACCAGGGCAGCTCTGGTTCAACCAATGCCATCGGCGCCGTCGGCGGCTACGCCGGCGACGGTGGTGGTGGCGGCGTCGATGGCCAGGGCGGCGGTGGCGCCACCGGCGGCAACAACGCCAGCGGCGGCGGCGGCGGCGGCTTCTACGGGAACGGCGGCAACGGCCAAAATGGCCCCTACGGTGGCGGTGCCGGCATCGGTGGCGACGGCGGTGCCAGCTTCGGCGGCGGTGCCACTGGCGGCGCCGGCGGCAGTGTTGGTGGCGGCACTGGCGGCTATGGCGGCGGCGGCGGCGCCGGCGGCGGCAGCTGGGACATCGGCGGCGTCGGTGGCGGCGGTGGTGGCGGTGGTTACAGCGGTGGTGGCGGCGGCATCGGCGGCGGCAACAGCACCGGTGGCGGCGGCGGTGGCGGCGGTTCCATTATCGACTCATCTGCAATAATGAATCTCGCCGAGATTTCCGGCGTCGCCAGCCCCGATGACTCACCCAATGGCGAAATTATTATTACCGCAGTCCCCGCACCGCCCACGCTGGGCATTACCACGGTCAGCGGCCTGCCGGTGGTGGTCTATCCAACGTCGGCCACGAATCTTGTGCTCCAAATGACCACCAATCTGACATCCGGCAATTGGGTGACGGCCACCAACGGCATTCCCTTTAGCGGTCTGCAACTCACCAGCAGCCTTTATGGCCTTTCCAATGCGGTTGTCTTACAGTTGGGATTGCTCCCCGGTTCTGCCCAGACCACCAACCTGTTCCTCTATACTGGCTCGGAGACGAATATCACTCTGAACCCCGGCCTCTACGACATCACTGCCTACGGCGGTCAGGGCGGCGAAAGTCTCAACGCGGGCCTCTACGGCAGCGGCGGACAGGGAGCTGAGATGCAGGGTAAATTTTCCTTTTCCGGGCTAACGACACTCACCCTCCTGGTCGGCGGCAGCGGCGGCGGCACCACCTTCGATGGCGGCGGAGGCGGCGGCAGCTTTGTTGTGAATGGCAGCACACCGCTGGTTGTCGCAGGCGGTGGCGGCGGCATGGGCTTCTACGGCGGCGGCGGCGCTGGCTTAATCGGTTCCAGCGGCGGCGCTGGTGTCGGCAGCGGCAGCGGCAGCGGCGGCAGCGGCGGCGCCGGCGGCAGCGCTGGCGTCGGCGGCGCCGGCGGCGGGGGCGGCTTCTACAGCAGCGGCGGCAGCGGCGGCGGCTCGCAGGGCAGTGGCGGTGGACTTGCCTTTAGCAGCGGAGGAGGAGGAGGCAGCCCCGGCTCCGGCAGCGGTGCCGGCGGCTACGGCGGTGGCGGTGGCGGCGGCAGCAGCGCCGGCGGCGGCGGCGGCGGGGGCTATAGCGGCGGCGGGGGCGGCTACAACAGCGGTGGCTTAAGCGGCGCCGGCGGCGGCGGCGGTTCCTACATAAACTCATCTGCCATAACGAATCTTGCCGAGATTTCCGGCGTCGCCAGCCCCGACGACTCGCCCAATGGCGAGATCATTATTACCGCACTTCCGCCCACGCTGGGCATCACCACGGTGAGCAGCCTGCCGGTAGTGGTCTGGCCGGCCTCGGCCACGAATTATGTGCTGCAAATGACGACCAATCCGGCATCCGGCAACTGGGTGACGGTCACCAACGGCATTCCCTTTTTTGGATTGCAAATTACCAACCCCCCCGGCACCGCTTTTTTCCGGCTGAATTAAATTCCCCAATTCAACACATAATTTACTGGGGCATCCGTTTTGCGTCGTAGCTTAACCAACACATGCCGCAAGCAAACCAGAGGACGAACCGGTCTCTGGACTTTTTTTCTTGATGGCATTCCGCTTCTGCCCATGCTGATTCAGCGCATTCGTGACCTTGGCCAGCCATGTCCGATCTGTCATCTGTTCCAGCAATTCCGACGCCGCAAAGAACTTGACGCTGTTCGGCGGCGGATTGCCCAACGACTTGAGCAGGTGCGCGGCCACCAGGATCGGTACATCATGCGGCTGACAATTCAGCACCCAAGCCGCCTGCTCCGCCGTCAGCCGGGCTTGGGACACAACAGCAAAGCCGTGCATCGCGCCTACGCGAAACGCGCCCTGATGAAACTGCCGTCGCTTGAAGAATACGAATGCCCAACTAAGGAAACTCTCCGACAGTAATACAAATTGAGTGTTTATGTTACTTACGACGACGCCACAGCCACGACGCTGCCGCGCTCAGGCCCGCCAGCGCACCTGCGGACGGCTCCGGCACCGGATTGATAGCGATGCCATCAGGGTAGATCAACCCGGAAATCAGCGAGGCGTTGACGGTCGCGCCAGAAGTCGTGTATTCCCCGACGGTTCCGACGTTGCCGTTATAACAAGTGACAAAGAGGTCATTCCCTGAAATCGCAACGCCCCAAGGCACAGATAGGCCGGAAATCAGCGAGGCGTTGACGGTCGCGCCAGAAGTCGTGTATTCGCCGATGGTCCCGGTAGAATAATTCGGGACAAACAGATCGTTCCCCGAAATCGCTATGCCGACGGGGGAACTCAATCCCGTAATCAGCGAGGAATTGACCGTTGAACCGGAAAGCGAGTATTCGCCGATGCTGCCTGATACGCCGCTGCTCACAACAAAGAGGTCGTTGCCCGAAATTGCAATGCTGGCGGGCAGATAGAGCCCAGAAAGGAGTGAGGCATGGACGGTCGCGCCAGAGGTCCTGTATTCCCCGACGGTGCCGCCGGTTCGATTCGCGACAAACAGGTCGTTCCCAGAAATCGTGATGCCCCAGGGGTTGCTCAACCCGGAAATCAGCGAGGCATTGACGGTCGCGCCAGAGGTCGTGTATTCCCCGACAGTGCCCGCTAAGCCATTCGCAACAAATACATCGTTGCCAGAAACCGCAATGCCCAAGGGATCGCTGATACCCGTAATCAGAGAGGCATCGACTGTCTGCCCGCTCATTCCGTATTCACCAATGCCGCCGTTATAATTGCTACCAGAATATGCAACGAATATGTTTTGCGCATTGACGGCACCGGCCACACCACACGTCAGCGCCAAGACAATCCCATAAATTGTCTTCGTTGCTCTCATACCGAATTAACCGCTATCTCGATTCTACCACTGCCCATAGGCGCTGTAAATTGCTTTTTGGCATTTCTTCTTAGCCAGTGCTGGTTCAGCGCATTGGTTGCCTTTGCCAGCCAATTCCGGTCTTTGGCCAGTTCCACAATTTCGAATGTCGCATAATACTTAACCCCGTTTGGCGCTGGGTTGCCCAAGGGTTTCAGTAACCGCGCCCCTACCAAGATCGGCACGTCATGCGGCTGACAGTTCAAAACCCACGCCACCTGTTCCGCCGTCAGCCGGGCTTACGAGCAGCGAGCGGCGGAGAAGATTGAACAGGCGGCGTGATACCGCCATCGTCATAAGGGCGAAGACAAATCCAAATTAAGCGGCGATGGCGTGTTGTTCGACGCGACAATTCTTGCGACCGGAGTTCTTTGAGCGCCAGTGATTCACAATGGCGTCGGAGGCTTTGGCCAGCCAGCGTGTATCGTTCCGCAAATTTTGCAGTTCCACCGTCGCAAAGAATTTGGATCCGGTGGATGCCGGACGGCCCAGCGGTTTGAGCAACCCCACGGAAACCAGCACCGGAATGTCGTGCTCGCTGAACCCCAGCAGCCAGGCCGTCTCGTTAATTCCCAGCCGCGCGGGCGGAATGACAAGGGAGAGAAATTCTTTCTTTGCTTGATTCACGCTCCGCCTCCCTTTTTAGAATTGCTCGGTGGTGCATCCACGTCGGCCTTGGCCGCATCCACCAGGCCCTTTATCAAATTTTTACGCTCGCTGATCGGGGCCAATGAATTCCCGTGTCATGGCATCCGATACACCAGCAGCCTTAAGCAGGGTGGTGGCCGTGTGCCGCAACGAGTGAAAACTGATTTCGTTCTGTTCACGCGAGGCGTTACGGCCTTTGCCAGTGCTGTCATGGCTGCGTTTACTGCCAAATCCAGCAGCAACAAGTATCTTGTGAACCCGGTTGCTCAAGATTCCAGCCCGGCCCTCTCGTTGCAACACGGCATAAGCGTTGGGAAAAATCGGTGCGGCGGGAGCATCGCCGGCAAGGAGCGCTTCGGAGGTTCGAATCCCCCTCTCTCCGCCAGTTTGGAATTTCGGAATTTGAAGCGTAATCTTAATTCACTTTGTGGAATTGACACCGCCCGTGACCGCCTCCCGCCTCCCTTCCCAACTTGAGACGGCACTCACTTCACCCTCAGCAAGGCGCAGCCGTGCGGCGGAAGTTCGGCGATAAATTCTTCCTGCCGACCCAAATCCTTCCGCAACCACAGGTCGCGGACTTTTGGCGTGGAACGAAATCCTAGTTCGCGCCACGAAACATCCAATTTCACCGGCTGGTCGGTCCGGTTGAAGAATCCGACGGCCGAAGAACCGTCCGCCAGCGGTTTCATCCACGTTTCGGGGGCCAACGACGGGTTGGTCACGCGCCGGGCCGGTTTGCCTCCGGGATCCTGGTTCACCGCGAGAACTTCGGGATTCGTCAGCAGAGCCGTCGTCCAGTCGTCGTTGTCCGGGAGGTTCGCGCCGACCATCAGCGGCGAGGGCAACAGGCTCCAGAGCGAAATGAGCGTAAGCTCTTCGTCCCGCGTGAAATGGGAGAACCGGTCGGGGCCGACGGAGCGGCGGCCAACGGAAAGATGGCCGACCGGCAGCATGTCCGCGTCCGGCCAATGTCCCGGCCTGACAAAATCATGCCAGCGTCCGGCGAGCGTGAACTCGTGGTCGAGCGCTTTCCAGTTGTCCCAGAAATCGCCGGAGACGCGCCACAAGTTCGCGTTGGCCATAATGTGCGCCGCGCGGCTGACGGACGTCGGGCCGGGCGACGTGCTGAAGACAATGCTGCGCCCGCTCCGGTCAATGGCGTGACGGATCATTTCCAACTCGGCGGCATGGTAGGGCGACGACAGATCGTCCACTTTGATGTAATCCACGCCCCAGGCAGCCCAAAGTCGCGCACAGGAATCATACCACGCCTGACCGGCGGCATTGCTGTTCGCGCCAAACATGTCCGGACACCAGACGCATTTGTCGTTGGTGTTGCCCGCTTCAGCAGCGGTGAAGTCCGAACCTTCGATGGGCAGGTTCGCCTTGACGGAATTGCGCGGAATTCCCCGCATGATATGGATGCCGAACTTGAAACCCAGCGCGTGAACCGCATCGGCGAGCGGTTTGAAACCGGCGCCGTCAGCGGCGGAGGGAAAACGATTGGGCGCGGGCAGCAAGCGGCCAAATTTGTCCATCGCGAGCGGGGCATCGGTGCGGGCATTGCGGTTGTTGTCCTGCGCGCCGGGGTCGGACCAACAGTAATCCACGACAACCGTATCCCAGCCGACGGGCTGCATTTTCTCCGCAACGTAACGCGCATTCGCCAGGACTTCGGATTCGACGACGTTGTCGCCGAAGGCATCATAACTGTTCCAGCCCATTGGCGGCGTGAGCGCAAGTGTGTCACCGCAGATGATTTTGATTTTTGTTTCGGCTTTTCCGACGGAACTTTTGGCGGTGACTTTGAAGGAGTATTCGCCAGCGCCTGCAAGTGAACCGGTAATGATGCCGGTCCGGGAATCCAGTTCCAGTCCGCGCGGCAGCTTTTTTGCCAAAAAAGTGACGGGGCGTTCACCGGTCACGGCCAAAGAATAAATGAACGGCGTGCCGGAGCGGATGCCGACCATTAACGCGCCGTTGAAATGGGGAGCGCCTTCGGGTTTTGAGGCAGCAATAATTTGTTCCTCACGCGCGGTGAAGTTGGTGTCCGGCGAAAGCATTTGGGCGTTCAGGACATTCGACGCCAAAAGCAAAAGAACCCAGACAAGCGCAATTTTTCTCATTCGCATCAGCGCGCGACTTTTTTGGCCGCGCGGCTTTTGAAAATCTGATCGGCCAGCACGCCGACGAGCACGACCGCGCCCATGACGGCGAAGTTGAGCGAGCTGGGGATGCCCAGCAGGTTCACCAGGTTTTGCAGCACCTGCAACAGCGCCACGCCGATGAGGATGCCGATGACCGAGCCTTCGCCACCGCGCAGGCTGCAGCCGCCGAGCACCGCTGCCGCGATGCCGTAAAGCTCGTAGAAATTACCGTGGGTCGAAGGCGAGACGGAGTTGGTATAAAACGCGAACAAAATTGCCGAAATGGAGGTCAAGAGCGCTGCAATCACGTAGCTGCCGGCAATGACGAGACGCGTGTTGATGCCGGAAAAGCGCGCCGCCTCTTCATTTCGCCCCACCGCGAGCAGATAACGGCCATAGACCGAACGATGCAGAACAATCCACATGATGACGGCGATGATGATGAGCAACACGAACGGCATGGGCAGTCCCAACCAGCTCCCATTGGCCAGGTTGCGGAGCATTTCAAAACCCGCCGCGCTGCCAAAACCCCTGGTGGTGTCCTGCGCAATGAACCGCGCGATGCCACGATACAGCAGCAAACCGCAGAGCGTGACAATGAACGGCTGCATGTGAAAGCGCGTGACGAGCACGCCGTGTGCCCAACCCAGCATCATCGCCACCACGATCACGAAAAGCACCGCCAGCGGCCACGCCCAATGCCAGTCGGTCAACGCCATCACGAGCAACATCCCGATGAGGGCAATCATCGAGCCGACGGACAAATCAATGCCGCTGGTGATGATGACAAGGCCGGCGCCAAGGCTGAAAATGCCGAACAGGCCGATGATGTTGGCCATGTTCACCAGATTGGTTTGCGAGAAAAAGCGCGGGTTTTCAAATCCGGTGACGGCGCACATCACCACCAGCAAAACAAAAATGCCCAGTTCTTTTTTCATTTGCTAACCACGAAATACACAAAAAACACGAAAGCTACCTTTACAACACGATGCGTTCATATTCGAGTTTAGGATAATGACTGAAGTTCACCAACAAGCCGAGTTTGAACTTCGTGGCGCGCAAGTAGTTCTGGACTTGAGCGCGATGTTCGTCATTCAAACCTGAAACCGCCTTCAACTCGACGACAATTTTGTCATAACAAATGAAATCCGGCGTGAATTTGCTTTTCAATAACCGGCCTTTGTAGGTTAACGCGAGTGGCGGCTGTGCCTTGAATGGAATCTTTTTGCCGGCAAACTCGATTTCAAGACACTCTTGGTACACTGATTCGAGAAATCTGCTGCCTTTCTCTTTATAGACCTCGAAACACGCTCCCATGATTTCATAGCTTTCAAGTTTGTGAATTATATTCATGCGGATCTCCTTTCGAGTGTTTGGTGTATTTCGTGGTTTAAAAAGCCGGTTTGGCGGCCGGGATTTTTTTACCGATGGCCAGTTGCATGACGTTTTGTTCGGTGCAATTGGCGCGTTCGAGCACGCCGGTGATTTCGCCTTCGTGCATTACCGCAATGCGGTCGCTGACGTTCAAAATCTCTTCCATGTCGCTGCTGATCATCAGGATGACCGTCCCCTGCCCTGCCAAGTCGCGCATGAGACGGTATATCTCTGCCTTCGCCCCAACGTCAATGCCGCGCGTCGGTTCATCGAGAATCATCACGCGCGGCTGCCGCGCCAGCCATTTGCCGAGGACGACCTTTTGCTGGTTGCCGCCGCTGAGGTTCATCACCCGCGTTTCAACGCCGGGGGTCTTGACCTTGAGCGAGTCCGCCTGCCGCACGGCAACGTCGCGCTCCCGTTTCCGCTGAATCAAACCGCAGCGCGAAAGACGGTGCAGCGACGGCAGGGTGACGTTTTCACGAACGGACATTTCGACGATGAGCCCTTCCGTCCGCCGGTTTTCGGGAACGAGGCAGATGCCGCGCTCGATGGCGTCGCGTGGCGCATGAATGGGAATTTCTTCGCCATCCAGGAAGATTTCCTTCGCGGGTGAATGGTCGAGGCCGACAATGGCCTTGGCGATTTCCGAGCGCCCGGCCCCCACCAGCCCGGCAAAGCCGAGGATTTCCCCCCGTCCCACGTCGAATGAAACTGATTTGCGCGGGTATAATCGCGAACTGACATTGCGCACTTTGAAAAAGCCGGCCGATTTTTTCGCTTCGGACTGCACGTAAAAACTCTTGATTTCACGACCCACCATCAGGTTGACGAGCCGGTCGTGGGTGGCCTCGTCATGCGTCAATTCGCCGGCGTTCCGACCGTCGCGCAGGACGACGACGCGACCGGCGCATTGGTCAATCTCAGCCAGGCGGTGCGAAATGTAGATGATGCTGACGCCCCGTTGGCCGAGTTCGCGGACCAGTTCGAGCAGGCGGGTCGTCTCGGAAAGGGTCAGGCTCGAAGTGGGCTCGTCCATGACGATGAGACGTGCGTTGAGCGAGAGTGCCTTGGCAATCTCCACCATCTGTTGCTGCGCGAGGGAAAGCCGGTCAAGCCGTGTGTGCGTGGAAATCTGCAGGCCGAGCTGTTTCAGAAACGGTTCGGTGTCCGCGTGAATTTTCTTCCGGTTCACCAGCCGCAGGGCATGGACCGGCTCACGCCCGAGAAAGACGTTGGCGGCGACATCGAGGTTGTCGAGCACGTTGAGTTCCTGGTGAATGAAGGCGATGCCGAGGCGGATGGCGCTGTTGACGTTTGGGATTTTGACCGGCCGACCGTCAATTTTGATTTCGCCGCCGTCGGGCTGGTAAACGCCGCCGAGGACCTTCACCAGGGTGGATTTACCGGCGCCGTTCTCGCCAACGAGCGCGACGACCTCACCGCGCCCGACCCGAAAATCCACGGAATCAAGGGCAACGACACCGGGAAATCGCTTGGAAATCCCGCGCATTTCGAGCAGTGGCGCGGCGGTCATTGCCGGCAATGATTCACTTGCCGAGCAAGGTTTTCAAGCGGGCTTGAAAGTCGGCAACATTGTCTTTTTTGATTTCCAGCGTGGGGATGAAAATTTTGCCCCCGGCCAACGCGGTCTTGTCGCCGTGCAGATATTTATCCATGCGGGTGATGGTCTGCTTGCCGAATTCATACGGTTGCTGGACCACGGTGCCGTAAATGTCACCCGCGGCGACACCCGCGAGCGTTTCATCGTTTTCGTCAAAGCAGACAATTTTCACCTGACCGTTCTTGTTCGCGGCATGGACGGCATTAAGAATCGCCGGACCGTTGTAATTATACAAACCGATAAGACCGGCGATATCGGGATATTTCACAAGTGTATCCTCGGCATTTTTCTGCGCGCGCACGGCGTCAGCGTCGTCCGTGCGGATGTCAATGATTTGAACGTTCGAACCTTGGAGCGCGTGCTGGATGCCGCCAATCCGGTCTTTCGCGTTTTCCGCGTCCTTGAAACCGACAAAAAGCATGATTTTGCCGCCCTGGGGAATGACTTGCTTGATGAGTTCGCCGGCCTGCTCGCCGGCGGCGTAATTGTCCGTGCCGAGATAGCAAACACGCTTGCTGTTGGGCGCATCGCTGTCGGTGGTCATCAATAACACCTGGCTTGCGATTTTATCCAAAAAATCGGTCTGGTTGGCCGGGTCAATCGGGCTGACGGCGATGCCGTCAACGCCTCGCGCGACCAAATCATTCAAAATCTGCTGCTGCTCCGCGGCGCTGCCGGCGGAGGGAATGCGGAAATCCACCTCCACGTCGCCGAGTTCCTTCTGCGCGTCTGCGCAGCCGGAGCGGGCGATGGTCCAGAAGTTCGCGGCATTGTTGCTGACGAACGCGAGCTTCAGTTTTTTGGCGGGCGCGGCACCGCCGGAAGGCGTGGGCGGATTGCCTGCATTTTCTTCTTTCTTGCCGCAGCCGGGCAGAATCACCGCCAGGCACAGCGCCAGGGACAGGAGACGGATTTTTTTCATGGTTAAAATTGGTAGAATGTTTTCAGCAGTTTTACTCCGTGGAAAACTTGTAAATGATCGTGTTGTGGTAGATCTCGCCCGGCTTCAGCTCGGTCGTCGGGAAGTCCGGGTGATTGGGTGAATCCGGAAAACCTTGCGGCTCAAAGCAGCAGGCGTCGCGAAATTGATAGACCCGGCCGCCTTTGCCGGTGAGTGTGCCGTCGAGAAAATTCCCCGTGTAAAACTGCACGCCCGGCGCGGTCGTCCAGACTTCCATGACGCGGCCGGTGGTTGGTTCAGAAAGGCGCGAGGCCAGGCCGAGTTTTCCGGGCGGATGATTAAGCACCCAGTTGTCATCGTAGCCATTCGCAAATTTAATTTGATCGTAGTTCGTGTCATTGATGCGGGCGCCAATGGCCGTCGGCGTGCGGAAATCAAACGGCGTGCCGTCCACCGGGCGCAATTCCCCGGTGGGAATCAGCGTGCTGTCCGTCGGCGTGAATTTGTCCGCGTTAATGTAAACGACATGGCCGAGGACGTCGCCGCTGCCGCGCAGATTGAAATAGGAATGGTGGGTGAGATTGCATACCGTGTCCTTGTCCGTCATGGCCGTGAACTCCAGTTTCAGGGCATTATCTTCCGTGAGGGTATAGACGACCGTCACCGAAAGATTTCCCGGATAGCCTTCCTCGCCGTCTTTGCTGACGTAGGTGAGTTCCAGCGCGGGACCGTCGGGCGTCAGGAGGGACATGGCTTTCCAGACCACCTTGTCAAAGCCCTTGATTCCGCCGTGCAGATGATTGGGAGCATTGTTGACGGCCAGCGGGTAAGTGACGCCATCGAGCGTGAATTTGCCGTTGGCGATGCGATTGCCATAACGGCCAATGAGCGCGCCAAAATACGGGCAGCCTTTCACATAGCTGTCTTTCGTATAGCCGTCCAGATTGTCGAAGCCGAGCACGACATCGCCGAGCTGGCCGTTTTTGTCGGGCACCTTGAGCGACTGAACGATGCCACCGTAGGTCATGATGCGCGCTTCCATACCGTGGCCGTTGCGCAATGTATAAATCTCGACGGGGGTGCCGTCTGCGGTTTTACCGAAGGGGGCCTGGCTGAGGGTCCCGGTTGATTTTGACATTGAAGTACAGCCTGCCAGACCGGTCATTCCGAGTCCAGCCAATGCCAATATGACAAGGGATGTGTTTGTTTTCATATTCAATCTGCGGTTCGGTTATTTTTGCCCGTAATACGCCTTGGGGCCATGTTTGCGGAGGAAATGCTTGTCGAGCAGCACCGGCTGCATCGGTCTGGTTTTCGGGTTGAGGCGCAACGTTTCGCCTGCCAGTTGCGCGATGAATTCCAGTACGACGGCGTTGTGCACTGCGTCGTCAACGTTCGCGCCCCAGATGAACGGGCCGTGACTCGCCACGAGCACGGCGGGATGCTGCAGCGGATCCTTTTTCTTGAGCGTCTCGATGATGATGCGGCCGGTGTTCACCTCATAATCGCTTTTGATTTCCTGTGCCGTGAGCAGGCGCGTGCAAGGCACGTCACCATACCAATAATCCGCCTGCGTCGTGCCGTAAGCCGGAATCGCCCGGCGCGCCTGCGCCCACGCCGTCGCGTGGAGACTGTGCGTGTGCACGATGCCGCCGATTTTCGGGAACGCACGGTAAAGCACCAGATGCGTCGGCGTATCCGAACTCGGTTTGAGGTAGCCATCTACGACCTCGCCGGTTTCCAGTGAAACTACAACCATGTGCTGGAGTTTCATGCTGGCGTAAGGCACTCCGGAAGGTTTGATGACGACGAGGCGGCGTTCGCGGTCAATGCCACTGGCATTGCCCCACGTTTGGATTACCAGGCCTTCCTTCACCAAATCGAGGTTGGCCTGGCAAACGTCTTTCTTCAGTTCTTCGAGCATGCTCTGTCTCCTGAATACACCAAAAAGCCCGCTGGGCATATCGTATATTTTAATGACACGCAAGCAAGTGCACACACCGGCAGTGCCTTAATTTGAAATGGTGGGGGGCTTTACAAGGCTGGACTTGCCATGAAATTTGGGCATGGACGTATAAATTTCACGGAGGGGTTCGGGATTAATCAGGTCATCATGCTCAGAAACGTGTTGCCCTGACTTTATTAAAATATCGAGTTTTGCTCTTTTAAGATTCATTAGTTTCTTCTGTATCTCCTTATCTTTCATTAATTCATTTTCAATATCCCTTTCCAATTCAGTCCGTTTTTCCGGTGTCGAATTAGTCGCCCACATTTCTCGGCTATTATTTCGCATGGCGATTGCTATATCGTTTTCCTCGTTTTCCATCTTCATCTCCACAGCCTCATCGGCGGTTGGCTTTTCTCCGATGACAATAAATACACCATCAAACTGGATTCTTGACTGGCTTCCGAGCCAGCGCGAATATTGCGCGGCTACTCCGCCTTTATTTAATTGCGAAATAAGCATATCGGCTGCATCTGAGATACTATCTCTTTGTGATGATGACTGGTTTGTGAAACAGACCGATACAGTCACCCCGTTCCAAACTTGTTGTGCGGTTGGAAAAACATGGGAAACATTCCAGTGTGCTATCTGCAATATAGTGCGAATTCTCCCGGCCAAACTCACGGAATCTCCAACTTCGCCAGCAACAATGACAGCATTAATCCCGGCAAACCTGCTAAGAGCCATACCGGGCGCAAATTGTTCAATTTCTCTGGGAGCCATTTGCTGTTCGAGTGCAATGTTGTTTGACCGAAGCCATTCAACCCGCTGTGAAAGCACGACATTATTTGATTCGATAATCGCTGCGCGTTCAATCGCAGCGCCAGCATCTTTCCTAGCCTTCCCAGCTTCAGCATCCAATTGGGAATTTATTGAATCTGCAATTCGCATTGCTCTTACATTGCCCCAAAACTCAACCGCCAAAGCAACAACGAGCACAACCCAAAAGGCTGCGCCAATCACATCCAGACAAAACTGCTTCCGCTCATACAGCTTTCGCTGGAACAACTTAATGAAAATTTCCACGCCCTCTCCGGCCACCCCAACCCAGACAAATATGAATCCCCACAGCCCCACGGACTCCCAAAACTTGAGCGATGCTGAATCAAGAGCGGTCATGCGTGATTTTTATAAACGGCAGGAACGGTTGAACTTTTGGACTGCTATTGCGTTGGCCGTGCTTGCTGTCATTGGGTTAATTAAAATATTCACCAAAAGAATTTGACATGTTCCAAAACAGAAATAATTTCCAATCGTTCTGGGTGCGTAGGTTAATTGGCAAACCTGGCGTTCCTTACAATCGCAGATTGCGAGTCCGAGGCTCGCCGCATCCACATGATTATGACGCTGGTTTATCACTCGCCGCAGCGGAAAGCAATGCCTTCCGCATCCACTCAGATTTGCTCTGCCGAGCCTTGCGTATTGCCCCGTTAAGCTGTTTCGCTTCAATGGGGGTGAATCGGGCTGCAAAGAAGATTCCCTTGGCATTTTGTGTGCCAATCTTGGGTCTGCCAGCGTGTTTTCTCATAATAATTGTTTAACAAATATCTTGCATTCAATGTATATCTGTGTAACAATAATTGCAAGATAAAAAAACGATATGGCAAACATACTGAAAACCGAAAAGAAAGTGGCCGTGATTTCCATGCTGGCGGAAGGCGCGTCCATCCGCGCAGTTGAACGTATCACCGGCGTTAACCAGAACACGATTATGAGCCTTTCCCGTCGCGTTGGCGATGCCTGCAAGAAAATCATGGACGAGAAAATGCGCGGTCTGAATTGCCAGCAAATCGAAGTGGATGAGATTTGGGGATTCATCGGCGCAAAACGCAACAAGGCCAACCGAGTTGGTGCTTACGGCGATGTCTGGACGTTCATTGCGCTGGACGCGGACACGAAGCTGATTCCGTCTTTCATCGTCGGCAAGCGCGACATGTATCACGCCCGCGCTTTCATGGAAGATTTGGCAGGCCGTCTTTCCCGTCGCGTCCAACTTTCGAGCGATGCCCTTCACGCCTATCCAGAAGCGGTTGAACGCGGCTTTGGCAGCGAAGTGGATTACGGGCAACTCGTAAAAACCTACAGTGTCGTCAACCTCAACAAAGACGCGGCCAGTAGGTATAGCCCTGCGGAAGTCGTGAAAACAGAGCGCACGGTCATTACTGGAATGCCTGATGTGCGCCGCATTACGACAAGCCACATCGAAAAGCAGAATCATACGTTGCGGATGCATTGCCGCAGGCTTACTCGCCTGACAAACGCTTTCAGCAGAAAGTTTGAAAACTTTCAAGCTGCGGTTTCTCTGAATTTCGCGTATTACAACTTCTGCAAAATCAATCGTGCCATCCGCATGACGCCAGCGCAGGCCGCAGGCATCGAAAGCAGCATTTGGACGGTTGAAGAATTGGTTAAACGCTGTGGCGAATAAACAAATTTATCTGTCTCGCCTTCAAACGGCGATAATGCACTTGCACGGTTGCGGCGCGATTTGGCGTGAATCTGTGCCGGTGCAGGAACTGTTCAAAGGCAAAACCCTTTGGCGGGGTGATGTTGAGGTTTTCGACCTAACCGGCCATGCAAAGGCCAAACGCTGCTACGGCTGGACGTATGGTGAGCCAGAGGAGTTTATCACCATCTTGGAACTTCCACCCGTAACCGATGCCCAAAGCGCGGTGAAGGTTGGCGTTTCCTATCAAATCAAAAAGGTGAGAAAATGAAAAAGGCAATTATGATTGGCGGGCCAAATGATGGCCAAATTTGGGAACTTGATAAAGCGTACCCTGAAATCGAGATTGCTCACCGGGTTATGGAAAGGAATGGCGAATGGCGCGTCCTTTCAAAGGTGAGATACAAATTCAAGTATCATGGAGGCGCCAGATTGGAATATGAATATTCAGATTCAAATTAAGGCACTACCCACACACCGCACGGCAGCACCGTGCGAATAATTCCAAACGGTCGTGCCGACTTCATGCCCGTTGGCGGTGTCAACCACCAGCGCGCGGACGGGATTGGTCCCGTAATCCAGACCAACGGTGTATTGATTTGCCATTTTAATTCTCGTACAAAGCCGTTTGCAAAAGCAGGTCGCCCGCCGCCGAAGTTTGCGCGGGATTGCTTTTCCAGTCCACCGCGCTGACGACGTTCCAATAAACCGAGTAGCGTTCGTGATTTGCCCTGTAAAACGGAACCAGCGTCACGTCATTCGGCTGGCCAAGATTTTTTGTTTGGAAAACCAGCGGCTCGCCCGTCGGCTTGATTTTTTTCAGAAAAGTTTTTTGGTCGCCGACAAAAACCGGAACTTTCGGGTCGGGAATTCGCGCCAAATCAAGCTGGTCTTTGGCGTAAGGATTCGGCATTCCCTTCGTGCCGAGATTTCCGGCAAGCACAATCGGGCCGTAGAGCAGCGCGACGATGTTCGTCGTGCCCGGCAATGGCTCGGTGTGCAATTTCATCGGCAACTGGATTTCCACGCGGTCGCCGTTATGCCATTCGCGGTTGAGCGAAACGTAAGAGCCGGGCGCGCCGGCAATTTTCTGTTTTATGCCGTCCACCCGCACGGAAATTTTTTCCGCCCACGCCGGCCAGCGGATTTTCAGCGCGAGTTGCGTCGGCGTTTGCGTTTGAAAATTCAGCAAGGTCGTGTCACTTTCAGGAAATTTCGTTTCCTGCCGCACGACGAGGTTTTTTTCCGGCCAAGACAATTCGGACGGAATAAAAAGATTTATGAACAGGGAATTGTCGCCGTGAAAATAAATGGTGTCGCCGTATTTCGCGTGATTTTCCATGCCGGTGCCGACGCAGCACCAGAAGGATACGTCCGGCTTGGAATAGGTTTTGAAATGTCCGGGCTTGAGCGACATGAAATAGGTGAACATCCCCGTGTCCGGGTCTTGCGAGGCGAGAATGTCGTTGTAAAGCGCGCGCTCGTAAAAATCCATCGTGGTCGCATCCGGCTGCCACTCGAAAAGGTGGCGCGTGAGCTTGAGCAGGTTGTAGGTGTTGCAGGTTTCGGCGGTCTCGACGGAAAGATGTTTCGCAAAATCGTTCGTCGGGAAAAAATGTTCGCTGTCGCTGTGGCCGCCGATGACGTAGGAACGGTGCAGCGCGACACGTTCCCAGAAGAATTTCGCGATGTCCGCGTCGCGCGCCTCGCTGGTCAGTTCATATTGCCGCGCCGCGCCGATCATTTTGGGAATTTGCGTGTTCGCGTGCAGGCCGTTCAATTTGTCCTGGCCCCGGGCAAGCGGATCGAAAATTGTCTTCTGGTTGAACGCTTCCGCCGTTTTCAAATAATCCTCGTTGCCCGTGACACCGTAAAGATTCGCGAGCACCTCGTTCATGCCGCCGAATTCCGTGTTGAGCGACGCCTGCATTTTTTCCACCGGCAGATTGTCCACACGGAACTTCACCCAGTTCGCCATGTTCGTCAGCACTTCGAGCGCCTGCGCGTTGCCGCAAAGCTGGCTGGCATCGAACAGGCCGGCCATGATTTTGTGCTGCGCATACCACGGCGCCCAGACGGGCTGGCGGTTTTCCACGCGGTCAATGAACGATTCCGGAAACCCGGAGAGATAACCCGCGTGAAAGCCGGCGCTCACCGAGTTACTCTGGCACTCCGCAAGCCCGGCAACTAGATAATCCACGCGCCGCTTGAGTTCGGCGTCGCCGGTGCTGGCATACATCAACGACAGTGCCGAAAGATAATGACCGAGCATCGCCCCGCGCTGTTCGCAATCCGGCGAATCCCAGCCACCGTAAGGTTTGGCGGACGAATCCAAGCCGACATTTTTGCGGAAGTTAAAAAGAAACCGGTCGGGGTCGAGGCTCAACAAATACTTTTGGTCCCGCAACATGGCGTCGCGAAACGGCCCGTCCAGCAGCCGCACTTGCGAAAGCGGAAACGGTCGCGCTTGCAACGCGACCGCCAGTTCGACATCGCCGCGCGCGCCCCACGCGATCATCGCCAACCCCAGGAAAATGGAGATTTGACGGATTTTCATATGCTAATATTGTGTCTGTTGGCGGCATTGATAATCAGAGGGCGAACAAAATCTGTCCCGTATTCAAGGCCGATGGCGTTTTTCGCGGTCATGGATGCAAGTTGTCCGTGTAAAATGACGTTCAATGAATTTCCAGCCGATACAGGCTGACAGAATACGGCGGCACCACTACCTTCGAATCTTTGAAGGCCACCGTCTTTTTCTCGATGGCGATATTGGGCGTCTTGCCGGGTTCATTGTAACTTTCGGGATCGGGATTGGTAATCATCCATCGGGTGACGTTCTTTGCCAGCGAAACCCCGTTCAAATCCAGTGACACACTTTCATCAATCGAATTCGGATTCACGATGGCAACAGTGATGGCCTTTTTGTCATCCGTCCACGCGGCGGAGACGTCGAGATTGTTGCCCGTGCTCGAGACGGCGATGGGGATGGTGCCGAAATGATGGCGGTACAGCTCCAAAACCAGACCGGTTGTTTCAAGAGCCGCCGCGGTGGTGGTGACCTTGAGGCAACCGAGCACGTTCACGGTTTGGGCGTAATTGGCAATGTAGAAAAGGTCGCTGTTGCGATAAAGTTCATGCAGGCCTTCCGCCACGCCGAGGCCGTCTTTCAGATAATAGCGCACGCCCAGCTCGCCATAGGAGTAGGAGCCGTGCCAATAGTTCCACTCATCGAGGGCGACCCGGATGTTTTTTGCCGCCAGTCCGGGAATTTCCTCGCGATACTCCCGGTGCACACTGGCCACGTGACGGATTTCGTCGGCGAGTTCCTTCACATGCCCCACCACATTCGATCCTTCCTTGCAATAGATGTGTTCGCTGATGAAATTCATGTGGTCGGCACAATTTTCGAGCATGTTCTTGCTCCAATCACCGACGTTGCCCACCGCGACCAGTTGGGCGCCGGGGTCTTCCTTCCAAATAGCGTCAGCGAAGAGGTTGTTGGTTTTGACATACCGGTCCACCGGCATGTGGCCCAATTGCCAGGAACCCCACATTTCGTTTCCCACCGCCCAGAATTTGACACCGTAGGGCTCCGGATGTCCGTTTTGCGCGCGCCACTTTCCCATTGGCGTGTCCGCGGAACCGTTGAAATACTGCACTTCGGCGAGGGCCTCATCCAACGTGCCCAGACCGGTGTTCAAGGCGACATAAGGCTCCGCGCCGATGAGATGCATCAACTCCATGTACTCATCAATGCCGACATCGTTTGGTTCAATCCCCCACCAGGCCGGATTTTTCATGGGCGCGCGCTTGTCGCGGTCCGGCCCGATACCGACCTTCCAATCATAACCGCTGACAAAATTGCCGCCGGGCCAGCGATACAGGGGCGAGTCCAATTTTTTCAACAAGGTCACCGCGTCACTGCGCCAACCGTTGAGGTTGTCCGCCGGCATGAGGGTCAAGGTACCGATTTTGAAAGAGCCTTTGCCCCGGCTGATAATCTCGATTTGCACATTCGTGAAAAACGCGGGGGCGGTAAATTGGAGCGGATAGGATTGAAATTCAGCGCTGATTGTTTTGATGCTTTGGTTCAACACCGTGCCATTGTCCAGGACGAGCCTGACTTCGATGGGCTGGGCGCTTTCATCTCCCGCCAGAACGATGTGGCCGGTGTATTTTTTACCCTTCACCACGCCAAGACCGCCCTCGGAAATTCCCGCGACCGTTCCGCCCCCGGGGAGATGGATGACCGGTGACTGTTTGCCGACATACGGATTATTGGTGTCCATGCTCACCGTGCCGCGCGGCCCGATGACCTTCCACGGCGAAGCATTGAGAAACTTGAAAGGTCCGGATTTGAAATAGCTCTCCTCGGCCGTGCCCCACGGATTGTAATCGTCCGTGATGGGGAAAAAGAATTTCCGGTCCACGACCATTTCGGCCCACAGCCCGCCGTTGACGGAGCGGCCCAGGTGTTCGACGAACTGGCCGTAGATGTATTTTGAAATCGGCGCGCCGGTCTTCTGCGGATCAATCTTGACAGTGATTTGGGCGGAAAGGCTGGAGCAAGTGAAAAGCAAACAGGCACAGACAACCGGTGATTGGGTTCTCATGATGGGCGAAGGGTAAAAAAAGGGCAGACGATGCGCAATCTCAGATGGCCGATCCTTGCGCTTTATCAGTGTCAAAAAGCGAGCAATTCGTAGCCGCGAACGAAATGCGGACGATTGCCGAGCATTTGTGCCACCGTGTCGCTTTTGGGCAGCTTGGAATACATACGGATGACCCGAAGGGCGAATTCCTTCGTTCTCGGTTTCAAATCTTTCACGCTCATTTTAGAATTTAGCTTTCAGCCTTCGCCCTTTGTTTTCCCTGCCGTTCAAATTCCCTGACTGGCTCGTACATTTTACGTTTCATTCGCTCAATTGTATTTCGAACCCTTGGACAAAGGCTGTCCAATTCATTCGATGCCTCAGTCAACCGGTTCTTTCCACTCCACAACTTCCATCTTACCCGAGGCCAGCTTGTTTTTTCCGTTGAGGACGAAGTGTGCCAGCAGGGTAGCATTGGTGAACTCCATCCGGTAGCAGCAGCTGCGCCGCCAGCCAAACACACTACTGCGTTCCACCAGGGTTAGCGAGACAATGTCACCGACGCGTTTTGTAAGCGCTTGAATGTCCCTTTGTTTGGACTGCAACCTCTTCCAGGCCGACGCGGTATAGTCATCGGCATTTTCAGTGCCGTCAATCAAGTCCTGTATCACGGCGCGCAAGTGGGCGGTGACTTTCGGTTCCTTGTCAGGAATAGGCTTGAACGCGGCCAACTTCGGATTGGGCAGCGGGCCGATGGATCGGCGCTGGAGATACAGGGTGTGATTGGGAAAATCGAACGTGACCAGGTGGCGCGCCAGAAAGTTCAGTCCGATGGCATCCGACGGCCAATCCATCTCCGATAAATTGACAAAGAAATACTTTTTTCCGCCGAACACGCCGTCGGGCGAGCGCGCCTCCCCGTTCGTGGGCACAACCGCCCGGTTCGTCCATTGCTGGAAATACTTCGGCATCAGTGCTCCATCTCCGAGCCAACCGCTGTCGATAAGCGAATGCGGGCCTTGCAGACCGAGCAGATTTTCCGCGACGGCGGGCCGCGGGTCGTCATCGCTCACCGGCACGATGGGAAAGGCTTTGCCCCACGTGGATTTGTCGGCGTGCTGGTCGTCAAGGAAGCGCATTTTGCCCGCGGCAAAATCCAATTGGATGCAGTAGTGCTCCAGAACGTCTATGCCGAGAATGCCCATGACAGGACGGTGCGCGGGAGATGACAGCCGCTTCTTAACATCCCAAGTTACGATTGCCGTGCCGGTCATCAATAACGGAGCGTCTCCTAAATAGAGCTTTGGCGCCGTATAAAAGTTATTGGTGGATATGCCGAAGACGCTATGCATGGGCGCTGTGCCGAGGGGTTTTCCCAGCTTTGACTTCAGGGATTCATCAAGAACAGTGGAACCTGCTCCCGTGTCCAGGATCATTGGCAGCTCCTGGCCGTTTTCCAACTGGACCGTCACAGTCAAATCGCCTCCGCGCCCGGCGTCCGGACTGATGGGCATGTCCGGCGGGAGCGAGCGGTTGGCGTCCTGGTTGACGGGCACGTCCGGCGGGAGCGAGCGGCGGGCGGACGGTTCCGTGGCGCAGGAACAAAGAAAGATCAGGCTCACGAAAATGCCGACCGCACAGAACGGGAAGTCTGTTTTCATGGTTTCCAATGTTTGCGTGAATTTCATTTGGCCGCACTCCCTTGTCACGCCGGAGCGCCGTCGGATGTGGATTCCACAATGTTGATTTCGGCGGGGGTGAGGGCGTAAAGGACATCGCCCAGCGCGTCAATCTGGCGGTCGGGTTTGGGCGTTTTGGTCATTTCGCTGGTGATTGTTTATGCCCGATGAACGCCTCAACGCCCAGGATGGTGAGGCATGTGGTTTCCACATTTGCCACACCAAGCTTCTTGCCGGTCGCATCGTAATCGGTGATCCAGCCGCCTGAGTCGTCTTGGAGAGCCAGCAACTTGCCGAGCAAGCCTTGCGGTGGTTCAGCGGGCGGCGACAGGTGGCGGGCGGCGAGCAACGCAAGGCCGAGTTTGTAGGTTGAATAGCGTTGGTCGTGCCGGGCCGCAGCATCGAGGAATCCTTTGCCGTCCCACATCCGCATGGCTGCTTCCCAATGCTGACGGGCTGCCGTCTGGTTCTTTTCCGTGAGGCATGCCAGAAACAGAAGGTCGGCATACTTCTCCCAGCCATCGAACAATTGGCTCGTCGCTACCTCGGTACGGATGACTTTGTTTCCGGCTCGACGCACGTCCTTCAGTTGATGCTGACGAAACGGCAAGGGTTCTGCGGACTCCCCAAAAACCGCTTGAATCCTGCCAGACGTGTAGACTCCCTCACGGTGGATCGCCGCCATGATCGTCTGGGCGGTCTTCGGATGACTGACGGCCAGCACCTTCGCGGCTAGATAGTTGTCATGAAACAGCCAGTAGACGTTCGCGCCCCGATACTCGGGCAACAGCCCCAGGTCGGGATCCAGAAGGTTCACCAAAAATGTTCGCCCGCCTTGAATCGCATCAGAAGGCCCTGAAAAAGTCCATCCGTTAGGCGCAACCATAAACTGGACCGTAATCATGGCCACCAAGGTGCGCTGTCGAATCATGGATGGGATGGATTTATTCATCTGGCTATTTCTACAATTTTTCTTTCTTCACCGGTAGAGGCGTAATGGTCATAGACCAGGGCGGGGAAGCTTGTTTGCTCCCGACATCCCTCACCCGGTCTGCGACCACCCTCTCCCGCTCCCGCGGGCGAGGGACTGCGATCCAAGCCGTTGCGGCGGTATGCAAAGGACAGGTGGAATTTCTCGTTGGCCCGGAAATCCGCCACAAGCTGCTTCACCCGCGCGAAGGCTGCCTCGAAGGTTGTTGGCACGAACGAGTTTTAGCAGAAAGCCGGAAGGCGGACAAGTGCAGGAAGTCATTACGCCTGTCACCTTGCGTTTTGCGACCGGCAGCGCGGTGCGTTGAGAAATCCGCCACGACTGCGTCATCTTCCCGCTCCCCACTCCACTTTTATTCGTGGCGATATACTTCCCAGCCGAGATATTTGCCCAGGGCTTCCTGCACGCCCAGCCCGATATGCGTCGGGTTGATGGCGACGTGATGTTCGAAGCCGTTCTCGCAAATATAGCGCAACAGCTTCTGGAAATTCGGAATCTTCACCACGCCGTAACCGCCAAACGATTTGAGCGGGTCGTTGGTCAACTCGCCTTCCCCGACGTAGGCGCGGATTTTGCCGGCGATATCGTCGGTGCTGACGCGCAGGTAGGTGAACCGCGCGGCTTTCACGCGACCGACCACGGTGCCGTAGGTGTTTTCCTTGCCGACCGTGCCGGCGATGATTTCCTGATAATCCATCACCGGCGCGCCTTCGCCCTTTTCGACAAAGATGTCCTTCGGCAGGTTGCTGCAATGGAACACCACCCCCTTGTCCGGGTCTTCGCCGTAATTGTTGTTCCAGTCCACCAGCGCGCTCGGTTTGCCGCTGGCCTGCGCCATCGCATACATCGCCACCGTGCCCATGATGTCCACCTCGCACGCGCTGCTCATCAGCAGGTTGCTCATCATGCTCATCAACGTGCAAGGCACCACGCCGAAAAATTCCTCCATGGCGGTCCAGCATTGAATGGCGGTGGCGTTGAGGCGCGTTTGTTTCATCCACCGGTCCACGGCCACGCCGAACTTCGCCATCTTGAGCAGCGCCACCGGCGGGATGCTCCGGGCGACGACGTACGCCTGGATTTCCCTGAGCTTTGCCTTCACCGCCCGGTCGTTGTCTCCAAGTTTGCCCACCCAACCGAACAACTCGAACAAATCAAGTGTCTCAATGCTGATGCCGGATTGTTCCAGCAATTTTTCGCTGTAACGGACGGTGTTGAACGCCGTGGGCCGCGCGCCCAGCGCGCCGATGCGCAGGTTTCTCAACGCCTTGACAACGCGGCAGGTCACGACGAAATCCTGCAAATCCCGGGCAAAGCTCCCGCTGTCCGGCGTGCACGTGTGCAAGCGGGTCAGCGTGAAGGGAAGGTTGTATTGGCGGAGATTGTTGCAGACGGACATCTTGCCGCAGAAACTGTCGCGCCGGTCCCGGATCGTCATGATCCGGGGATCGTCGTTGAAGGCATGAACGAGCACCGGCACGCGGAGGCCGGACCAGCGGAGGGCGTTGGCCACGCCGCGTTCGTCGCCGAAATTCGGCAGCGTGATGAGGACGCCGTCAATCTTGCCGGCCTTCTGCTTGAACAGGTCGGCGCATTTTTGCGCGTCTTCCATGGATTCAACCGCGCCGAACTTGGTTGCGCTAATCGGCAAGGTGACCGTGCCGATGCCGAGTTTTTCGAGCAGGGCGAGAATTTCCTTGCGTCCAGTGTCACAGAGATGGGCGGGGAAGAAACCGCGGTTGCCGACGATAATTCCGAGAGTAATCATAATGTTGGTATGTTTGCCGTTGCTGCGTGCAAATTATAAACCTGCCGGACGGAAGGCAACTTTTTATGCAGAAACAAAAAGGGCTGTATGCCGGGCGAGTTCTGCATTATCTTGATGACCGGAAAAGAAATCCAACGAAAGGGAAAACATGGCGCAAGCAATCATGGATCCTGAAAAGGTGCGGCGATTTGCCGACGAGCTGCACCGGTTCAACACCGACCTGGAAAACCGGATCATCCTGCTCCAGGCCCGCTTCGGCGCGCTGGGCGACACGTGGCAGGACCAGGAGCACGAGAAGTTCGCCGAGGAATTCAAACTGGCGATGAAGGCGCTGAAGAAATTCAACGAACTCTCAAAGGAGCACACACCTTATCTTTTGAGAAAAGCGCAGCGTATCGAGGAATATCTGCACCAACATTGAAAAGAAACGTGACAAGTGACAAGTGGCAAGTGACGGGAAAAAGCCAATCACTCATCACACGTCACGTCCAGCCATTTTGCTCCTGTCACCTGTCACCCGTCACTTTTAACCGCCTTTAACATGGCCGAACGCGCCCAAGTCACTTCAGTGGAGGCCGTGGAATCCTTCCGGGCAGACCTGATTGTGTTCTTAAAGAGAGCGCGCGCCACCCTGGAGGAGGCGTGCGACGAGATTCTTCGCGCTCGCGCCTGGGTGCAGGATGATCGGCGGCCACACTGGGAAAACGAAATGCGCATCCGGGGCCGGAAACTGGAGGAAGCGCGGGCGGAATTGTTCAGCGCCCGGCTTTCCCAATTCCAGGAATCAACGGCCCTCCGCCTCATGGCCGTACAACGGACGGAACGTGCCATCCGGGAGGGCGAGGCCAAGTTGTCGGTGATAAAAAAATGGAGCCGGGAGATGGAGAATCGAACGGACCCGTTGCTCAAACAGTTGAATCAGTTGCAGGGGTTCCTGACGACCGACATGGCACACGCGGTTGCTTATCTGGCTCAAGTGGTAAAAACGTTGGACGCGTATGCCTCGGTCACCGCTCCCGGCACCGCATCCCCGCTGCGCGGAGTCGAAGGCCGGCCGGACGACGGAGAGGAAAAGCGATCATGAATCCAAGCGGAATCAAAAACCGGCTCGTGTCACTTACGAAGGGACTTGCCACCCGTTGGGACGAAACCAAAAATTACTGGAAAGACGCCAAAAGCCTGGAATTCGAGCAACGCTATATGACCGAACTCTTCGCCAGCGTGGACAAAACCGTCACCGTGCTCGAAAATTTGGACGAAATTCTGGCCAAAGTCAGGAAAGACTGTGAGTAGCCATCTGGGACTAAATGAAACGCTCGCGCTTTTGAACCGGCTCCGAAGCGCCATCCAGGATTTTGCCGCCCGGGAGGAAAAACTGGCCGGCGAATTTCGAACCCGGTCGGCCGCGGAAGCGAAGGTATTTGATGCGGCCACGCAAAGGCAGGAGTCACGTCTGGCAGTGGCCATCGCCGACGCCGAAGACGCGTTTGAAGTTGAAAAGGATAAACGGCGGTCCAAATTCGAAAAGCGGAAGGCGCGGATCACCCAGGCCCATCTTGTGGTCACAAAGCAGGTTCGGGAGGGAGTTGGCGGACGCGAAGGGCGCAGAAAGCAAAAGATATCGGAAGGCTCGACCCAGGCGGAGCGCGACCGTGAAGCGGGTCTGGCAAACACCGTTGCGACCCTGGCGGACTTCAAAACTAAACTGGCTGAAAATCGCGAGGCGTTCAACTTGCTGGAGGCAGAGGCCGGGAGCGCTTTTCGCGGCTATGGCACATTTCGCAGGCTCCTTTCTCCCAACCGGCAATGGCCGGAACCCAACCAGACCCCGGATGAGTATCAATTGTTGGAGGAGCTCCACCGCCTGCCTGCGGTCATCCGCCGTGAATTGGACGGCTTCAATCAATTTCCGCTGCCGCAATTTTTCAGGTCTTTCCCGGTGTGGCTGTTCTTGATTGTGCTCCTGCTGCTTTTCGCCTTTTCACCCATTCTGCTCAGGCGAGCCGGCATAAACTCCATTTCTCAACTCCAAACCGGTGCGGCGTTGGCAGGTCTTTTTGTGATCGCGCTGGCAATTTACCTGTATGGGGGGCGCCGGGCCAGACCGCTTGCCAGAACGATTGCCCGCAATCTGGCAACGGCGAGACGGCTGCATGACGTTGCCCTTGAAAAAGCCGAGTGGCGCTGCCGGCAGGAACAGGAACGAATCCAAACCGAATTCGAGAACACCAGCCGCACTCTCAACCAACAGTGGAAACAAACCGTTAAAGAGGCGGTGGGTACGCGCGGCAGTCGGGCACAGGCGGTTGATGAAAAGGCGTCCCGCGCCCTGAGAAAAAACGAGCAACTCAGCCGCGCAAAATCGAGCCGGCTCGAACGCGCGCACGCCGACCACGTTGCGCGCCTGCAGCAGGAGGCGGAGGCGCAGGCCGGACAACTTGCCGGGGTTCACGAGGCGAAAGTGGCGAAACTGAACGCGGACATCCAGGGCCGTTGGCAGGCGCTGGCCGGGGAATGGAAAAATTGCATCCAGCCCATCCATGAAACCATTCGCGCAGCCAACGCCGCGGCGGAGGAACTTTTTCCCGAATGGCAGCATCCGGTTTGGAAACAATGGACGCTCCCGGAGGAATTCAAAAACACGGCGAAATTCGGGCGCATGGAAGTGGATACCGGAAAACTGGCCGAGGCGACACTGAAGGACAAACGGCTGGCTCTGCCCTTCCCCGCCAATTTTTCCGTCCCGCTCACGCTTAAATATCCGAGCCAAGGCTCCATTCTTTTTGAAACGGCCAAGACCGGCGGCGAAGAAGCGATTGCGGCCATCAATAACATCATTTTCCGCCTCCTTTCGACCCATCCGCCGGGCAAGTTAAGCTTCACCATTTTTGATCCGGTCGGGCTGGGCCAGAATTTCGCCGGCCTCATGCACCTGGCCGATTACGAGGAAAGCCACATCAACAGCCGCATCTGGACGCAAACCGCGCAGCTCGAGGAAAAGCTGGCGGAGTTGAACGAACACATGGAGAAGGTCATCCAGATGTATCTCCGCAACGAATACGAGACCATCGCGGAATACAACGCCCAGGCCGGCAGCATTGCGGAGAAATATCATTTCCTCGTCATCGCCGATTTCCCGGTGAACTTCAGCGAAACCGCCGCCCGCCGCCTCATCAACATCGCCACCAGCGGCGCCCGCTGCGGCGTGTTCACCCTGATTCATTGGGACCGCCGCCACGCCTTGCCCCAGGGTTTCGTTGCCGATGAACTTTGCAAAAGCAGCGTCTGCCTTGTCCGGGGCGACAGCGGTTTCAAACTGGCGGACCATCAACCCGGCGGAACGCGCCTCACGCTCGATGCCCCGCCACCGCCGGAATTCGTGACGGAATTTTTGCGTCGAGTGGGTGAAAGCGGCAAGGATTCAAATCGCGTCGAAGTGCCTTTCGAGCAGGTGGCCCCGCCGCCGGCCAAACTCTGGACGGAGGATACGTCCGAGGAACTCACCGTGCCCATCGGACGTTCCGGCGCGACCAAGTTGCAACGTCTCGAAATCGGCAAAGGCACGCGCCAGCACGCGTTGATTGCCGGCAAGACCGGTTCGGGCAAATCCACCCTGTTCCACGTCATCATCACCAACCTCGCGTTGTGGTGCAGCCCGGAGCAGGTCGAGTTTTATCTCGTGGACTTCAAGAAAGGCGTCGAGTTCAAGTGCTACGCCACCCGCCGGTTGCCGCATGCCAAAGTCGTCGCCATCGAGAGCGACCGCGAATTCGGGTTGAGCGTGCTGGAGCGCGTGGACGCGGAATTGCGCCGGCGCGGCGATTTGTTCCGCCAATTGGGCGTGCAGGACGTCGCCGGTTACAAAAAAGCCGGCGGCACGGAGCCGATGCCGCGCGCGCTGCTGATCATTGACGAGTTCCAGGAATATTTTACCGAGGAAGACCGGGTGTCCCAGGGCGCGGCCGTGCTGCTCGACCGCATTGTCCGGCAGGGCCGCGCGTTTGGCATCCACGTGCTGCTCGGTTCGCAAACGCTCGGCGGCGCTTACACGCTCGCCCGCGCCACCATCGGCCAGATGGTCATCCGCATCGCGCTCATGTGCAACGAGGCGGATGCTTATCTGATCATGGACCAGGACAACCCGGCGCCGCGCCTGCTCTCGCGCCCCGGCGAAGGCATCTACAACGATGCCGCCGGTTCCATCGAAGGCAACAGCCCGTTCCAGACGGTCTGGCTGCCGGAAGAAGTGCGCGACCGCTTTCTCGCGAAAATCCGCGAACGCGCCGACCGGAAGGCCAGTCAGTATCCGGGACCGTTTGTGTTTGAAGGCAACGCGCCGGCGGACGTGAAGGAAAACCTGTTGTTGAATGAATTACTGAAATCTCGCAGCGCATTCTCCCTCTCCGCTTCCAAAGGGAGGGGAGAGGGCCGCAGTCCCTCGCCTGCGGGAGCGGGAGAGGGTGGCGCGACTGCGCCGGGTGAGGGCCGTAGGGTGACAACCAATCGAAGCGGTGAAGTGAGGTCGAAACCCATTCCCACCAGGTCGCGCATCTGGCTGGGCGCGCCGAATGCCATCAAAGGGCCGACCGAAGCGGTTTTCCAAAGGCAAAGCGGCAGCAACCTGCTGATCGTCGGCCAAAGCGAGGAACCTGCATTGACGATTTTGTCCGTCGCGCTCGTGTCGCTGGCCGCGCAGTATCCCAGGGGCGCCGCGCGGCTTTTCCTGCTCGACAGCACACCGCCCGGCGTCCCGCAGCGCGAATTTCTGGAGCGCGTCATCCACGCCATTCCGCACGAAATTGTCCGCGTGGCCCACGGCGAGCTGCCGGAAATAATGGGCCGCCTGGCAAATGACCTGAAAAATCGCGGGGAGGATGAGCCGTCCGCCAAGGCGCCCGAGACATTTTTCCTCATCCACGGTCTGCAGAATTTCAAAAAACTCCGGTCGGAGGATGAATTTGGTTTTTCGAGCGGCGACAGCGGAGGCGCTGTGCAACCGGCAGCCGTGCTCCAAAATTTAATCAGCGAAGGGCCTGGCCGCGGCTTCCACGTGATTGCCACCTGCGACACCTACAACAACGTGAACCGGTTTCTGGGGCGGAAAACGATGAGTGAATTTGAAATGCGTGTGCTGTTCCAGATGAGCGCCGGCGATTCCGCCAGTTTGATTGACGCGCCCAACGCCAGCACCCTCGGGTTGCATCGCGCGCTCCTGTACAACGACCGGGAAGGCTCCATCGAAACCTTCCGCCCCTACGCGCTTCCCGGCAACGAGTGGATTGAGGAAGTCGCACAACAATTCAAAAGACTGTTTGCCTAGTCGTTTGCTAAGTTTGAATGCCAGGGCTGCGGTACCCCGCCGCGGCAGCGTCGCCCTACCGACTCGATGGATTACAAATACAACGCGTTCTGCAAATCGCGAACGAGGATGCTCATGAACGGATAACGCCGGTCGGGGTCGCGCGCGATGCACTTCAAAATGACCTTCTCGAGCGCGGCGGGAAGATCGGGATTGTGCTCGCGCGGCGGTGTCGGGCCTGAGAGATCGAGCTGGCGAGCCAGAATTTCGCCGGGCGTATCGCCGGCAAATGGCTTTTGGTTTGTCACCAGTTCGTAGGCCGCGACGCCATAGGCAAAAATGTCCGCGCGCGGGTCAATGGGCTTGCGTTGCAATTGTTCCGGCGCCATGTAGGACGGCGTGCCGGGGTTCTTGGACATTTTCTTCGGCTTTTCGGGAATCGGCTGGGCGAGGTCAAAATCAATCAACCGCACGCTGCCGTTGCGCGACACGAGGACGTTTTCCGGCTTGAAATCGAGGTGCATGTAACCGCTTTCGTGCACGTCCGTGAGGCCCAAGGCCATGTCAATGAGGATTTGCGCCACGTTTTCGGTCAGCACCGGGTCGTGCCGCCCGAAAAGCATCTTCAAGTTTTCCGCCTCCACGTAATCCATCAGCAGGTAAAGCGTCCCCTCCATTTTGCCGTGCTCGACGTAGCCGACCACATATTCGCTTTGGTTCACGTGCGCCAACACTTCGCAGCCGTGGAGGAAACGCCGGCGCGCCAGGAGATTGAACCGCAAACCGTCGCGCAACCTCCGCAACGCATAAGGCTTGCCGCGGCCGTCGGTGACGAGCCAGATTTCCGCCATGCCGCCATCGTTCAGACGTTCCTGAAGATAAAATCGCCCGAATTTTTTTTGCGTTGTTCCTTCGGGACCTGCCGTGCTTTGTGTGCCGCTCGCCATTACGCCAATGGCATAACACATCCCTTCCGCAATAGCCAACAAAACCTGTTCACACCGGGATTTAGAGCCTATCTGAAAATGGGTGGCGGCAGCCATCTTGGCTGCCGTAGAGGGTGGCATCCTGCCACCCGGAACCGGGGTGAAGAACTTGAGACGCAGAAACATTTCAAACGTCCGGCTTGGTTGGCTTCCTTGGAAGCATTTTTCCGCCGGGCTGGAAGCCATGGCTCTTCGGCAGGCAAGGATGCCCGCCGCCACGGACCATTGCCAACATCCCGAATTCTCAGACAGGCTCAGAGACGCGCGACCCCGGCAACGCAACGGCAGCCGGTGTCAGGAATTCGCGCTTGGCGCGAATCGGCGCTGCGTTTATCATCCGGTCATGCGGCCTCTTTGGGCGCTGGTCATCTACATTGTCCTGGTGTTTTTCGGCGGCGCATTGTTCGCGCCCTGGCTTTACTGGCTCGCGCAGCATTTCGCCCATTCCGTTCCCAAACTCGCCAGCGCACCGTTCCATCGTTTCCTGGATCGTTCCTTTTTGATTCTCGCCCTGGCCGGCGTGTGGCCGTTGCTGCGCGCGCTTGGCGCAAAATCGTTGCGTGAAACCGGCCTCGTTCCACCCTACGCCCAGTCAAATAAACTGTTCGGCGGTTTGTTGCTCGGCTTCATCTCGCTGGCGGTGGTCGCGGGAATTGTTTTGGTCTCCGGCGGGCGTACACTGACGGGAGGCATCCCGGCTGGAAAAATCATCGAAACTGTTTTGAGCGCGGCGGGAACGGCGGCGGTGGTCGCCACCCTCGAGGAGATTTTATTTCGGGGCGGCGTGTTTGGCGGGCTTCGCCGCATGTTTTACTGGCCGCTGGCATTGGTATTGAGCAGCCTGATTTACGCGCTCGTGCATTTTCTCCATCGCGCCGATCTCGCGGGCGCGGTGGTCTGGTATTCCGGCCTCGAACTGCTGCCGCGCCTGCTGGCCGGTTTTGTAGATTTTCATGCGCTCGTGCCGGGCTTTTTCAGCCTGACGCTGGCGGGCCTGTTGCTCGGCCTGGCGTATCAGCGCACGGGCAACCTTTATTTTTCCATCGGCTTGCACGCGGGCTGGATTTTCTGGCTCAAACTTTTCGGCGCGTTCACCGCCGACGTTCCCCAGGCCGCCAACTGGTTTTGGGGCACGGGCAAAATGATTGACGGCTGGCTGGCGTTTATTGTGCTCGTGCTCACGCTCGCCGTTTCCAGCCGCCTGCCGGTCCTGAACAAACGTCCGGCGTTTACCATTTCATCATGACGACCGCCGCCATATCGTTCCAAACCTGGATCAATGTCGGCCTCGGCTTTTTATATCCTGAAATCTGCCAGCTTTGCGGCGAACAGCGCGCCACGGCGAAGGAAGGCTATGTGTGCGGGCGTTGCTGGTCGCACGTGCGCTTCATCAAACCGCCTTTTTGCGAGCGATGCGGCCTGCCGTTTGAAGGCGATTTGACGACGCCGTTCGAATGCGCGAATTGCCGCGAAATGGAACTGCACTTCAGCGCGGCGCGATCGGCGGTGGTCGCGCGCGGCGCGGTGCGGGAAATCATCCATCGCTACAAATACCAGCGCGCGCTGTGGTTTGAGCCATTTCTCGCCGGCCTGCTTTTGCGCGAGGCCGTGCCCGCGTTGCGGGGACAAAACCGGGACTTGATCGTGCCCGTGCCGTTGCATCCCTTGAAGCAGCGCGAGCGGGAATTCAACCAGGCCGAACGCCTGGCCGTTCGCCTTGGCACCGCCGCAAAAATCCGGGTGAACAAAAAATTGCTTCGGCGTGTCGTATTCACCAACACCCAGACGCGGCTGACGCGGGCACAGCGGGCGGCGAACATGCGCGGCGCATTTGCCATGCGCGACGGCGCGCGGCTGGACGGGGAGCGGGTGATTCTGGTGGACGACGTTTTTACGACGGGCGCGACCACCAGCGCGTGCGCGCAAGCACTTTTGGCCGCCGGCGCGGGTGATGTTTGCGTCTGGACAGTGGCGCGCGGACTTTAGTATGATTTGATTGTTAATGGCCACGACTACTTTTACCAAAAAGGCGCTTGGCGCTGAAACGGTCGAACCGGCGTTGACACCGCCGTCGGCCAACAAGGCGCCGCCGTTGCCCAAAAAGCTCAAGCCGACCGGCTCCAAATCCAAAAAGCGCGACATCCCGGAGGGGCTTTGGACGAAATGTCCGAAGTGCAGCACGATGGTCTATGACAAGGAATTGGACGAAAACCTGAAGGTCTGCCCCAAGTGCAGTCACCATTTTCCCATCAGCTCGCGCGAACGCATTCATTCACTCGTCGAGACGTGCACCTTCGAGGAAATGGACGCGGACATGACGAGCGTGGACATGCTCAACTTCAACGGGGTTGCCACCTACAAGGCGAAATTGGAGGAATACCAGAAATCCACGTCGCTCAAGGACGCGGTCATCACCGGCATCTGCAAGATCGGCGGGCACCGCGCCACGCTCGGCGTGATGGATTTTGATTTTCTCGGCGGCTCGATGGGCTCGGTCGTCGGCGAAAAACTCACGCGGCTGATCGAGCGCGCGACAGAAAAGGAATTGCCGGTCATCATCATTTCCACCAGCGGCGGCGCGCGGATGTATGAAGGCATGTTCAGCCTCATGCAAATGGCCAAGACCTCCGCCGCCCTTGCCTACCACGCACAACACCGCCTGCCCTACGTCAGCGTGCTCACGCATCCGACCACGGCGGGCGTGATGGCGAGTTTCGCGAGCCTGGGCGATTTGATTCTGGCCGAGCCGGGCGCGATGATTGGGTTTGCCGGCCCGCGCGTCATCAAGGACACGACACAGGCTGAATTGCCGCCGGGTTTTCAGACTGCCGAATTCCTCCTCGATCACGGGCTCATTGACGCCATCGTGCCGCGCAAAGAAATGAAGCCGCGGCTGATTGAATACCTCGATTATCTCACCCTCCGGCAAAAGCCCGCTGCCACCGCGCCGTAAAATTTTTCACCGCCGCCAAAATCTGTCCCGGCGGATTTCACCCGGGAGAACGGTGTTCCGCCTTGCTGCACGATTTGCCGCGCGAGGCGAAACCTTTGCGCCGCGTTTCAACTTCCGGTATGGACAAACCCTGGCCCATCGGGGAATATCAAATACAATCCACTCGAGGCCCATGAACGAACAAAATCCAGCAGCCCCTCCGATTGAATCAACTTCGTTGCCCGTGCCGTACAAGGACCGTTCGGCGGGTTTGATCGTTTTCGGCATTCTCACCATTTTGCTGGGCTGTCTGGCCGGGCTTCTTGTCCTCTTGATGCTGGTCGGGCAGGCGGCGTCTGCCAGAACCACAGGTGCGGAGGCCTCCCTTTCGACCATCTTGCCCGCCGTGTCCATCTACGGTGTTTTGGCGGTGGCGTTGGTATGGCTGGGAATTGGTTCCATCATGGCCCGACGCTGGGCGAGGGGGTTGTTGCTCATCTTTTCCTGGACCTGGCTTATCATGGGAGTGTTGGGTTTTTCTTTCATGGTGTTCATGATGTCGAGGATACACTTTTTAGACGGCGGAGCGCCCGGCCATCCGCCGATACCTTCGCCAACGATGGGCATGGTGATGGTCTTCATGTCCCTGGTGTTCGGCGTCTTTTTCGCCATTTTGCCGGCGGTCTGGACATTTTTCTATAGCAGCCGGCATGTGAAGGCCACATGCGAAACGCGCGACCCCGTAACGCGTTGGACCGATGCCTGTCCGTTGCCGGTGCTGGGCTTTTGTTTGTGGTTGGCGGGTTCCGTGCCGACAATGCTTATCATGCCCATTGCGGGCCATGGCGTGATGCCGTTTTTTGGAACTTTTCTCACGGGTCTGCCCGGCTCGATGTTATGTCTGGCCATCGCCGCCCTTTGGAGTTACGCCGCCTGGTCGTTGTATAAACTTGAGCAGCGGGGCTGGTGGCTGGTCTTAATCGCCTTGTGTGTGTTTATGGTGTCCACCCTTCTGACGTTTGCGCGGCATGATCTGATGGAAATGTATCGCCTGATGGACTATCCCGAGGCGCAAATCGAACAGATGCAAAAAACCGGCTTGCTGGTTGGGAACCGAATGACGTGGCTGATGGCTTGTTCCGCGTTGCCGTTCCTGGGCTATCTCCTCTTCATCAAGAAATTTCTCCGCACCAAATCATAAATGGCGCGGCCTATGGGGACGGTCTCCCCGGCGCGGAGGGAGAAGAGTTGTCCGCCGCTGCAACAAATCAAACGCTGGCCAAAGGGCGTGCCGGTTTGCTATTTTGCGAAGCGCGATGAATTTTGCCGCCAACAAATGGATCGCTGAATGGCTCGCCGGGCTGGGCCGGGTCGCCCTGCTGGCCCGGGAATCTTTCCTGTCTCTTTTCACGTTCAAGATTGCGTGGCGTGATTTGCTCTACCAGATTTATTTCATTGGTGTGAAATCGCAGGCGGTGGTGCTCATCACCGGCGCGTTCACCGGCATGGTGCTCGGCGCGCAGACGTATTACCAGTTTCACAAGGTCAAAATGGACACGGCCACGCTCGCAGTCGTCGGCGTTTCCCTGTGCGACGAACTCGGCCCGGTACTCACGGCGTTGATGGTCGCCGGGCGCGTCGGTGCCGCCATCGCCGCCGAACTCGGCACGATGCGCGTGACGGAACAGATTGACGCGCTGCGCACACTGGCCACGCATCCGGTGGATTTTCTGGTTGTGCCGCGGCTCGTTGCGGCGCACATCGCCCTGCCGCTGCTGACCATCGAATCCATCTGCCTCGGCATTGGCGCGAGTTATCTCGTCGGGGTTTACCTGCTCGGCATTGACGCGACGTATTCGTGGGTCAACATGTTGAAATACACGCACGATATTGACGTGGTGATCGGGCTGATCAAGGCGTTCATTTACGGCGGCATCATCGCGCTCATCAGTTGTTACAAGGGCTTGACGTGCCGGCTGGGCGCGGAAGGCGTTGGACGCGCGACGACGGAAGCGGTCGTGTATTCGTCCATCACCATTCTCATCACGAACTTTTTCCTCACGCTGGTACTGGGCAAAATCGCGAGCGTGTTATGATTGAGGCGCGGAATTTGCGGAAAGGGTTCGGCACGCAGCCGGTGCTGGACGGCGTCAGCTTTCGGATTGAAAATGGCGAATCGGTCGCCATCATCGGGCGCAGCGGATGCGGCAAAAGCGTTTTACTCAAGCACCTCATCGGGCTGTTGCAGCCGGACGCGGGCGAGGTGCTGATTGACAGCGAAAACATCGTGCCGATGAACGAACGCCAGTTGCTGCGCGTGCGCCGGAAGTTCGGCATGGTGTTTCAAGGCTCAGCGCTGTTCGATTCGATGACGGTTGCGGAAAATGTGGCGTTCGGGTTGCGCCGGCATGAACATTTGACCGAGACGGAAATCGGCCGGCGCGTGGCCGAAACGCTGGAAATGGTGGATTTGCCGGGCACGGAAAACAAGAACCCGGCGGAATTGTCCGGCGGCATGCGCAAGCGCGTCGGGCTGGCGCGTGCAATTGTGTATGAACCGCAAATCGTGCTTTACGACGAGCCGACGACCGGGCTGGACCCGATTGTGTCGGACAGCATTGACCAGTTGATGTTGCGCGTGCGCGACCGGCTGAAGGTGACGACGGTCGTCGTTACGCATGACATGCGGACGGCGCGGCGCGTTGGCCAGCGCGTGTTGATGATGCACGACAAAAGGATTTACGCGAGCAGCGCGGCGGAAGAATTTTTTGCGTCACAGGACCCGGTGGTGCGGCAATTCATTGACGGCGTCGCCGATCCGAAGGAAACTCCGTTTTGAGTCATGGAAAAATCGCGTCTGGAAACCAAAGTCGGCCTGTTCGTGTTGATCGGGCTGGCGCTGCTGGCGGTGTTGCTGATCCAGTTCAGTAAGGGCACGAGCATCTTTCGCGGCACGTATGAACTGCGCCTGCACGCTTCGAACGTCGGCGGCCTCAAGCAGCGCGCCGGCGTGCTCCTCGCCGGCGTGCAGGTCGGCGGCGTCTCGGACATCCAACTCGCCGAAGACGGCAAGAGCGTGACGATTATCCTGAAAATCTACAAAAGTTGCAAAATTTATCACGACGCGCGCTTCGTCATCGAGCAATCCGGCTTCCTGGGCGACCAATATGTTTCGATCAATCCCACAGCCAACACGCTGCCGGTTTTGCAGAATGGCGCGGAGGTGGAATGCCAGGAGCCGTTCAACCTGCTGGAAGTCGCACGCTCGGCATCCGGCTTTATCCAGCGCATTGATGACACGGCGAAAAAACTGGACGCCTCCGTTACGGATTTGCGCCGCGTGGTGTTGAACGAGCAAACGCTTACCAATTTCACGGTGGTGATAAATAACATGCGCTCATTCTCCGAACAGGCGTTGGGCGCGGTCGGCGACGTCAACGCGCTCATCGCTACCAACGGTTCGCAGCTCAACCTCGCCGTGAGCAATGCCGTTTTTTTCTCGCAGGAACTGATCCGCGTGGCCGATTCCGCCCACGGCGTGCTGGCAACCAACGGTCCGGAAATCTCCGCCGCCATAAAAAACATTGAATCCTCCACCGAAGTCCTGAAAAAACTGGCCGACGATTTGCAATCCGGCAAAGGACTTGCCGGAACGATGCTGCAAAACGAACAATTGGCCACAAACGTGCAAGCCATCGCGAACAATCTCGCCATCGCCTCGAGCAACCTGAACCGGCTCGGCTTGTGGCATTTTCTCTGGCACCATGAGCCGTTGCCCACCAATGCACCGGCGCCCTCACCTGTTACCCGCTTGAACCGCCATGAAACCACTTTGGGCCATCCGACTTTTGTTTCTGGCGCTGTGCATCACTGGCCGGCTACGCCATCAGCCAGGTCCGGCCGGAATTCGTCGGCCAGGAACACGGCGCGTTGATCGGCATGGTCATCGGCTTCGGCTTCGGCGGACTGCTGATTGCGCTGGACGAAATGCTCAAGGGCTTTTCGCTCCGCGCATTTTCCGCCACCACTTTTGGCCTGCTGCTCGGCACGTTCGTCGCCATTCTCATTGACCGTTCCGGCCTGTTTGAAGATACCGAGCGAAAAAACCCGCTGGCTCATCCGGCTCTGCCTGTTCCTCGGCTTCGGCTACATCGGCATCATCCTCGCCATGCGAAGCAACAAGGAGGATTTCTCGCTCATCATTCCCTATCGTCCGTTTTTCGCCGCAAAACAAGCCGGACAACCTGCTGTTGCTCGACACCAGCGTCATCATTGACGGGCGCATCGCCGATTTGATCGAAGCGCATTTCCTCGAAGGCCTCATCGTCGTGCCGCGTTTTGTGCTCAGGGAACTCCAGCAAATCGCCGATTCCGGCGACGCCATCAAACGCGCCCGCGGCCGGCGCGGCCTCGAAATGCTCAACCGCATCCAGCGCAACACCAACATCGAAGTCCGCATCCACGACGGCGATTTTCCCGAGGAAAAGGAAGTGGACGCCAAACTCGTCCGCCTCGCGCGCAACCTCAACGCCAGGCTCTTCACCAACGATTACAACCTCGCCAAGATCGCCGAGCTGCAAAAGGTCAATTACGTCAACCTCCACGAGGTCGCCAAATGTCTCAAAGTCATCCTGCTCCCCGGCGAAATCCTGCAGTTGAAAATCGTCCGCGAAGGCAAGGACAAGGGACAGGGCGTCGGCTATCTGCCCGATGGCACGATGGTCGTCGTCAACAACGGCCAACCCCACATCGGCCAGCATATCGAAGCCCAGGTGCAAACCTTGCTCCAAACCGGCGCCGGCATCATCGTCTTTGCCGAAGTGCGGCCGGGTTCTGTTCCCACCCCCGATACCGCCTTCATTCACAAATGAAACCTGACACGTCTAAAAAGTTGGAGTTCGTGTTTTAGCACGCCGGCGTGAAAACAAGCTGAAGCTTGAACTCCAACCAAACTCGAATATGGACTTCCGCACTATTTTCACCGCCTTCAATCCCGCCGAGGCGCAACTGGTCCGCTCACGGCTCGACGCGGCGGGATTTCATCCCTTCGTCAAGAACGAACTCTCCGCGTTAAGCATTGACGGCTATGCGCTGGCCGCCGGCGGCATCCACGTGCAGGTGCCCGAAGCCGAGGCCGCCGACGCGAAAGAATTTCTTAATCCGCCCGCCGAATGACTTCCGCAAAATCAAAATCGCTCCGACGCCTGAAAAAAAAACTGCCGGGCGAAATCGTGTTGGATCCGCAAACACTGGCAAAATACGCCGGTGACAAATGGTTCGCCGCGCATCAACCCGACGCCGTTGCCCTGCCCCGCTCCACCCAATCCGTCTCGGCCATTCTGCGCTTTGCCAACCGGCACCGGATTCCCGTCACGGCGCGCGGCGCGGGTCACGGCTACGTCGGCGGCTGCGTGCCCGTGCATGGCGGCATCGTACTCTCACTCGAACGCATGAATCGCATCAAGGAAATCAGCGCCGCCGATTTTGTCGCCGTGGTTGAGCCTGCCGTCGTCACGGAAAAATTGCAGGCGACGGTCGAGAAACGCGGTTTGTTTTATCCGCCCGACCCCGCCAGCCGCGCGAACAATTTCATCGGCGGCAATATCGCCACCAACGCTGGCGGGCCGCGCTGCCTCAAATACGGCGTCACCCGCGATTACATTCTCGGCCTTGAGGTTGTTTTGGCGGACGGTTCCATCGCCAAACTCGGCGGTCGCACGCACAAAAACAAGACCGGTTACGACCTCCATCGTCTCTTCGTCGGCTCCGAAGGCACGCTCGGCGTCATCACCGAAGCCACGCTGAAATTGATTCCACTCCCGCCGTTCCGGGCCAATCTCGCCGTCGGGTTCGGTTCCATGAAAAATGCCGTGCGCGCACTGCAAGCGATTCTGTCCGCCGGCTTTTTGCCCTGTGCGCTGGAACTGGCCGATGAATTCACCCTCGCCGCCGCTTACCGACGCACCAAAAGCAAACGCCTGCGCGGCTGCCGCGCCCATCTTATCACCGAACTCGATGGCCAGAAAATTTCCGTCCGGCGCGAGTTGAAGGATTTGGAACAAATCATCTGCCGGCAGCAGCCGCTGTTTGTCGAACGCGGCTTTGGCAACCGGGAATGCGAGGCGGTCTGGCAAATCCGCCGCGAATTTTCCTACGCACTGCGCGACACCGGCCTCACAAAGTTGAACGAGGATATTGTCGTTCCGCGTGGGCGATTGGAAGATCTCTTCAAGTTTACAGCGAACCTGCAAAAGAAACATGGCCTGCCCATCGCGTGTTTCGGTCATGCCGGCGACGGCAACATCCACACCAACGTGATGGTGGACTTCACCCAGCCGCACGCCGAGGCGCGCGCCGGGGCGGCGCTCGACGAACTGTTTGCGCAAGTCATTGCCTGGGGCGGCGCCATCAGCGGCGAACACGGCATCGGCCTGGCCAAGAAACGCTGGTGGCCACTGGCGGTTTCCCCAAAAGCGCGCGAACTCCATCGCGTCGTCAAACACGCGCTTGACCCGAAAGGCATTTTGAATCCGGGCAAATTCGTGTGAAAAATCAGGGACGGCTCGTCCAACCGCAGTACTGCTACGCTCGTCCTCCGCAGCAGCACTGCTACGGAGAATGGCGAGGACGGGCCGAGCCGACGGCAACCGGGAGGCGGAACTTCCGCTGGAGCGAAAATCGTCCGCTGGTTCTACAATAAATTTAATGCCTTGCATTCCAGCAACAAATTTTTAGAATGCACCCACAATGAATACGAACGAACTCCTCAACCTTTCAGTCGCCAAACTGAAACGCTTGGCGGCCTTGAAAGGCCAAATCGAACGTCTGCAATCACGGCTGGAAGCTTTGGCGGCAAACTCTTCTTCGTCGCCGGGCCGGAAAGCGGTTCGCAAGCGGCGGAAAATGAGCGCGGCAGCGCGCCGGAAAATTTCCCTGGCCGCGAAGGCGCGCTGGGCGAAAGTCAGGGCCGCCAAAAAATCGAAGTAGGAATTTCGCCGTAGGCTGCGATGGCAGGACGGTTTCTTCGGGCGAGTTGCCAATAGTAACACGGAGCGCGGACAGCCATGTCCGCGTGAGCCGCACCCGCAGAAACAGGCTGGAATCGTGAGGTCGCACGAACGCGCGGACTCGGCGGTTCGCGCTCCGAGCGCTTGGGGAACACGCCACTTCGAAGCCGCCTCGAGTGAGTTGTTCAGGCGCGTCCTACCCGGTCGCTCCAACCATCACCACAAACTCGCCTTTCAAACTGCGTTGCCGGGCGATTTCCAACAACACCGACGGTTTGCCGCGCAGGAACTCCTCAAACTTTTTCGTCAGCTCCCTTGCCAGCACGACTTCGCGTTCGGGAAACACTTCGGCCAGCTCGCCCAGCAGCTTTTCGATGCGATATGGCGATTCGTAAAACACCAGTGTGCCGGATTCGGCTCCGAGCGATTCGAGTTTTTTCCGCCGCTGGCCGGATTTGTGCGGCAGAAAACCGATGAAGTGGAATTCCTCCGTCGGCAGACCGCCGGCCGTGAGCGCGGCGACCAGCGCACACGCCCCGGGGACAGCCTCGACGCGAAAACCGGCGGCGATGGCGGCTTTGACGACGCGTTCGCCCGGATCGCTGATGCCGGGACTGCCCGCGTCGGTAACCAGCACGACTTTCTCGCCGCGCCGGAGGCGTTCGATGATTTCCTCGCTGCGTCTGGCCTCGTTAAATTGGAAATAGCTGAGCAGTGGCTTGGAGATTCCGAAATGTTTCAACAATTGTCCGGAGTGGCGCGTGTCCTCGGCGGCGACCACGTCACACTCGCGCAACGCGCGGAGGGCGCGGAGCGTGATGTCCTCAAGGTTGCCGATGGGCGTGGCCACGAGGTAAAGCGTGCCCGGCGTGAGCGGCGGCAGGTCGGCGTTCATGGCTTGACTTAATCAGAAATCAGGCGTGAAATAAATCGGATTTGTTGAATGAAAAGCCACGGAAACTATTGCCGCCTTTGCTTGAACCTGAAACCAACCAATTTCACCCGCAAGTCTTTGTGGACAAATAAGTGTTTCGCAAACAAAAGGAAAACCATCATCGAGGATAGGCTGCCAAACGCGCTGCCTAATCTTTGTTAGGCATCTGAAACAAAAACAAGCGTATGAAAAATGTAACCATCGAACGTCTGGTCTATTCATGGAAAACGCCTGGGGTGATCCGCGTAGTCTTGAAGGAGAAAGATGCAAATCGTCGTCTGGTCATCGGTGTTGATTTTTTCGTCGGAGATGCAATTGTTCACGCGCTAGAGCCGCTGCCATCCCCCAGGCCCCTTCCTCACGACCTTATTACTGCACTGCTTACTACGTTTCACGCGGCGATTCGCCATGTGGTGATTACGGACCTAAGGGAAAAGATGTTTTATGCCAAGATAGTCCTGGATCATTCCGGTGGCTCCGAAGAGCTTGATGCGCGCCCCAGTGACGCACTTGCACTCGCTATCAAGATGAAAGCTCCGATATTTGTTGAGGAGGCATTGTTTGCGAAGGCATCGGCGCATCAGGACATTTCCAAGTTCGAGCCTTTGTCAAGTTTGTGGCCGTTTTCCAAAGATCTCTTCCCTACGCCTGGCGATAAACCAAGTCAGCAAGAATGATTTGTTAATGATCCGATGCCTAATATGAGGACAGGCTGCAAAGAAATTTCCGCTAAATGAAATCCGCCGCAAAATTCGCCGTCGTTCTGGTGATCCGCGCCGGAGTTGAAAACCGCGCGCGCACTGGCCCGAGCAGCGCTGTAAACATCTTTGATTGCCTGCAAAACGGGTCACCCATTATGACCCCGTAGGATCGGTCGCAGAACCGGAAGGTTGAAGCTTGCCCAAGCCGGGTCCGGTCTATAGAAAGTTGCAGGCCATGAACCGATTTATCCGCCGGGTTTTGTTTTTACTCTTCTTTTTGTCCGGGTTTTGCAGTCTGGTTTATCAGGTGGTCTGGACGCGCATGGCGTTTGCGTCTTTCGGGATCATCACCCCGGTGCTGTCGATCGTGCTCTCGGTGTTCATGCTGGGGCTGGCCGCCGGCTCCTGGGGCGGCGGACGGTGGATTGCCCTTTTGACGAGGAAAAGCGGTCTCTCAGCGGTCGTGTTTTATGGCCTGGCGGAATTGTTGATCGGCTTGGGCGCCTTTGCCGTTCCGAAATTGTTCGCCTTGGGTGAGCGTCTTTTGCTGTCCAGTGGTGAAATGGATTCCTTCCGCTACCTGTCGCTCTCGGCATTGGTGCTGGCGGTCTCCATCCTGCCCTCGTGCGTGTGCATGGGCACAACATTTCCCTTGATGATGGCTTACATCCGGGAGCGGGATGACCGGAACGCGGACAGTTTCAGCTTTCTTTATCTGGCCAATGTTCTGGGGGCAATGTGTGGCACATTCATGACCGCCGTCGTTTGGGTTGAGATTCTGGGTTTCCATCACACGCTCTGGCTGGCGGCGGCAGGCAATTTCACCATCGCGCTGATCAGCGGTTGTCTGGGCTGGGGGCAACGTTCCGACACGCGGCCGGCGGAGGCAACGGGACAATCCGTCCCGGCAGCCAGTTTGCTTTCCCGGCAGATTGGCGGCGTCTGGGTGACGCGGCTGATTCTGTTTTCGACGGGTTTTGCGGCGATGGCTATGGAGGTGGTCTGGACCCGGGCCTTCACGCCGGTCTTGAAAACGCAGGTTTATTCCTTTGCCCTCATCGTGTTCACGTATCTGGGGGCAACGTTCCTGGGTTCGTGGTTGTATCGCCGGCACCTTCGGCACCAGCGCCTCTTTTCCACGTTGGAATTGATCACCTTTCTGACGGTGGCGGCATTTCTGCCCGTGCTGATCAATGATCCGCGGTTCGTGCCGTCACACTGGGCCGGGTGGAGTTACCCACGGGGCGTGTGCATTTTGCTGACCAGCATCTGTCCATTCTGCGCCCTGCTGGGGTATCTCACACCGAGTTTGATTGATAAATATGCGGCCGGTCAGCCGGCGGATGCCGGCCAGGCCTATGCCATCAATGTCTTCGGCTGTATCCTGGGACCGCTCTTTGCCGGTTATGTTTTATTGCCCGGGTTGAGTGAGCGGCACGCCTTGATTCTGCTCAACCTGCCCTTTGCCGGGTTCTACGTGTGGCTCGCCAAATCCCGGTTCCAGCCACGGCACCTCGCTTGGGGTCTGGCTGCCGGCGCGGTTCTGGCGTGGTCCTTGTTTTTCTCGGAGGATTTTGAAGGCATGCTGGTCCGCACGGAAAAAAACACCACGATCCGGCGCGATCACGTCGCTTCGGTAATTTCGTATGGCGAAGATCGTCACAAGCGTCTTTTGGTCAATGGCGTCGGCATGACGGGCTTGACCCCAATCACCAAACTGATGATTCATCTGCCGCTGGCGTTTCATCCGGGCCCGCCGAAATCGGCCCTGGTCATTTGTTTCGGCATGGGGACGACGTATCGCTCGGCTTTGAGCTGGAACATTGACACGACCGCCGTGGAACTGGTGCCCAGCGTAACCAGGGCCTTCGGGTACTATCATGCGGACGCGGACACTTTTATGAGCAATCCCCTGGGCCACATCATCATTGATGACGGAAGACGTTACCTCAAACGCATCCCGAAAAAGTTCGATGTCATCACAGTTGACCCGCCGCCACCGGTGGAAGCAGCCGGATCCAGCCTGCTTTTTTCCAGGGAATTCTACGCCCTGGCCCGGCAACATCTGAACCCCGGCGGCGTCCTCCAGATGTGGTTTCCGGGCGGAGACAAAGTAACCGAGCAGGCGGTGGTCCGCTCCATCCGGGAATCCTTCCCTTATGTGCGCTGCTTTCCTTCGGTCGAAGGCTGGGGAGTGCATCTGTTGGCTTTCCAGGAACCCAGCGACCAACTCAACGCCCGCCAACTGGCGGAGCGGATGCCCGAGAAGCGAAGCAGGACCTGCTGGAATGGCAGGATTCCAAGGATTTGCCCCAGTATCTCGAACGGGTTCTTGCAATGGAAGTGCCTGTCACCTCACTGCTTAATCCGGACCCGGAAATTCAACTCACCGACGACCGGCCCTACAATGAATATTATCTGATTCGGAAGCTGAATGCGCAGGTCGTTCATTCCCCATAACGCCTTTCATCCGGCCCATAAACGTGTCAGCTGTTGGCATGAGCGGACAGAACGGAGATGGCTTGGTAATGTTCTGATTTGCTGCCGCGTCCATGCCTCGACTTAAACAGAAAGTCGCCGTGAAATAAACCGGATTCGACAGACTGATTACATCGGCTGATAAATTTGCTTATTTGCATTTTGGGTGAAATGGTTTTGCCAACTTCACGCACAATTAACCGGGTTGACAATGTCCGAGCAAACAATTAGCATTCAGCAAGGTAGCATCTTCATGAAAAACAGAACATTTGAGATCGCGGCAACACTTGCTCTGTTGATATGGCTCCTGATGACCAGCACAGCAGGCGCAAGAAGCTACACGCTTACCGTCAGTGCCCAAGGTTCCGGCACGGTGACCAAAGATCCCACGAACAGCACTTATCCTTCGGGCGTCACCGTCATCGTCACCGCCACGCCCAATGCAGGTTGGTATTTTGCCAGCTGGTCGGGCGATGCCACCGGCACAAACAATCCGCTCAACGTGACCATGAATTCCAACATGGTCATCACGGGAAACTTTCTGCCCTTCATCATTTGCACGCTGACACTGGTGACCAATGGTCAGGGAACGATTGCGTTGAATCCCGCAGGCGGAAGTTACTTGAGCAATTCCGTTGTCACCGCGACCGCCACCCCCGCGGCGGGCTGGGTTTTTACTTCCTGGTCGGGTGGCACGAACAGCAGCGTCAATCCGTTATCGCTCACGATCAAGAGGAATCTCTCTTTGACGGGCACCTTCGCGCAGTTGCCCGCCTTCGACCTGCAGCCGCACAGTGTGACCAACGCCGTGGGCAGCACGGTGAGTTTTTCCACTCACGCGGTGGGCAATGCGCCGTTGGGATACCAATGGTACTTTAGCGGTGGTTCCCTGACCCACGCGACCAACACTACGCTTACGTTGACGAATGTTTTATCGGGCCAGGCGGGCAATTACTGGGTCATTGCCACCAACAACTATGGCAGTGCGACCAGTTCCGTGGTTTTACTTACGCTAACCAACTCCAGCTGGTCAACCAACGTGGTCTATTCGCCGGATGAGGGAAGCCTGCGCGCGGCCATCAATATCGGCGGCTGGGTCAGCCTTGCATTCAACGGCACGGTCACCATCACGAACACCATCGACATCACGAACAAAGTGATTCTGGATGGCAAGAATGTCTCAGCCACCATCAGCGGTGGTAACGCGGTGCGCCTGTTTTACGTCGCGCCGGGCGCGACATTTTGCGCAACCAATCTGACTTTGGCCAATGGCAGTTGCATCGTCACCAACGGCACGCCGGGAACGCCTGCCGATGCCGGCGCGATTTACAATAATGGCGGCACGGTATCCTTGGTCGCCTGCACGTTGACGAACAACAGTGCACAATCTTTGATCGCTGGCGGTCTGGCGCGCGGCGGCGCCATTTTCAATAACGGCGGCATAATGTCATTATACCAATCCGTTATTTTAAATAATGCGGCAATGGGCGGCTACACGAATGGTACTTATGGAACAGCCTTGGGCGGGGCGTTTTTCAACACCAACGGATCAGTGGCGATCATCAGTTGCAACCTGAGCAGTAATTTCTGTGAAGGTTTCGCACCATCCGGCACTGGTCTGACGATGGGTGGTGCTGCCTTTCAAGCATCCGGTTCCTTGAACATTAGCAACAGCCTCTTTGCATCAAATCTGGCCTTGGGTGGCAACGGAATGGGAATGTCTGCGCCAAACGGGAGCCCGGCGTATGGCGGAGTGCTGGCAGCCAATGGCGGCAGCGTGACGATTAATTACAGCCAGTTATTTGCGAATACAGCGAGAGGCGGAGATGCAGGCTATCATGGCTCAGGCGCTTCCGCATTCGGCGGAGCGATTTATTCTGCTTCTACGCTAACAATTAACGACAGCTCGTTCTATGCGAATCAGACTTTTGCTGGCAACTGGACCACGGTTCCGACCTCTGCGTCAAGGGGTGTAGATGGATACGGTGGGGCTGTTTATAATTCAGGGATGGCTTTGCTTAATCGCTGTTCAGTCTATTCCAACTATGTTCAAGGTGGAAATCTCTATGGTTATATACTGATTTATCCGCAACCTGGTGGTAATGGATTGGGCGGAGGCATCTATAACGCGTCGCAACTGGCGACCACGAATTGCACCATCGCGCTTAACTCCGCTGTCGGTGGAGACAGCGTCGGCGATATTTCTATCTTCTTGGGCGTGGCTGGAAACGCTTTAGGTGGGGGGGTGTTCAATAATACCAACGCGACGTTTGTCGCGATGAATCTCACGATTGCGAGCAACAGTTGCTTTTCACCTTCCAATCCGCTGCAGTTTACGAACGGCATCGCTGTGGGAACCCAGATTGCCAACACCAACGGCACATTGAGCCTGCACAACACCCTCATCGCCTATGGCGGCGCCAATGGCAATGCCTACGGCACCATCACCGATGACGGTTACAACATCTGCTCCGATGGAACGGCACAATTGTTCAGCGGTTCGAGTTACAATTTCACCGACCCCCTGCTCGGTCGGTTGGCAAATTACGGCGGTCCGACCCTGTGCATGGCCTTGCTGCCAGACAGTCCGGCGATTGATTCCGGCGACAGTGCAGACTTCCCTTCCACCGATCAGCGCGGATTCGCTCGCCCCTTTGGCGCCGGCCCGGACATGGGGGCATATGAATATCAATCGGACCAGGTCCAGTCCCTGTCTATTACTTCACTATCGAACAGCGTCGTGATCACTTTCACGGGCTACCCCGCCAGCCCGCCTGTCACGTATATTCTTCAGGCATCCGCCGACCTGTCAACGTGGACTGATATAAGTACCAACGGTCCATTTGACGATTCGACGAACATTAGCCAGATCATCAGCAATCAAGGTTTGGGCGTGCAATTCTTCAGGCTGTTGATTTTGCAATAACGCCAGGAATTGAATTCCACATTGCGCCTTCGCGACTTTGCGGTTGATCGGTTTCTCAATGGGATGAAACCCGCCAAATAATTTGCCGTCGCTTCGGCCAGGTTGTTAACTTAACATCCAGTTCAAATTGTTATGAAAAGGTTTCTCCCGCTATTGTTTGGATTCATTTTTATTGCCGGCAATTTGCTCGCACAACCGGCGCAGCCGCCGGTGCGCATCGCAATGGTTGGTCTGGTTCACGATCACGCGATGGGTTTCATTCCGCGCCTCGCCGGGCGGACGGATGTGCAGTTGGTCGGCATTGTGGAGACGAATCAGGATTTGATTGCGCGTTATTCCGGGCGATTTCATCTCAATCCAAATCTATTTTACCCCAGCCTCGAAGCGCTCTTTGCCAAAACGAATGTGCAGGCCGTGGCGACATTCACCAGCACGTTCGATCATGCGCGCGTCGTGGCAACGTGCGCCGCGCACGGCGTGGATGTGATGATGGAGAAACCGCTGGCGGCGAATATGAAGCAGGCCCGCGCCATCCAGGCCGCGGCAAAAAAGAGCGGCATTCAAATCATCGTCAATTATGAAACGAGCTGGTATCCGGGAAATCAGGCCGCCTACACGATGGTGCACGACGAACATCAAATCGGCGCCATCCGCCGAATCGTTTTTCACGACGGCCATCGCGGGCCGAAGGAAATCGGCTGCTCGACCAATTTTCTGGCGTGGTTGACCGACCCGGTTCTCAACGGCGGCGGCGCCATCAATGATTTTGGCTGTTATGGCGCGGATTTGGCCACCTGGCTGATGAATGGGGGAAAACCTCTCTCCGTTTTTGCCGTCGCGCAACACCTCAAGCCGGACGTTTATCCAAAAGTCGAAGACGACGCGACGATTGTGCTGACTTACCCCAAAGCTGAAGTGATTCTTCAGCCATCGTGGAACTGGCCGGTCGAGCGCAAAGACATGGAGGTTTACGGGCAAACCGGCTGCGTGTTTGTGCCGCAACCAAATTTGGTGCGCGTGCGAACCGCGAAAACGCCCAGCGAAACTGAAATCACCCCGCCGCCACTCACCGGCGCAAATGCGGACCCACTTTCGTATCTTGCTGCCGTCGTGCGCGGCGAAATCAAACCCACCGGCCTTGCCTCGCTGGAAGTGAACATGATTGTGGTGGAAATCCTGGACGCGGCGCACAAGTCCGCGCGAACGGGCAAGCAAGTCAAACTTTGAAATGGCGCCATGAAATCCGCCACAAAATTCGCTGTCGTTCTGGTCACCGCGCCGGATTTGAAGACGGCGCGCGCACTGGCCAAGGCCGCGTTGTCGGCGCGTTTGATTGCCTGCGCGAATCTCGTTCCCAGAATCGAATCGCATTACTGGTGGCAGGGAAAAATCGAGTCTGGCGCGGAGGTGCTGCTGATTTTGAAAACCACAAAATCAAAGCTGGCCGCGCTGGAGAAACTGGTTCTCGCCAGGCATCCCTACGACACACCGGAATTTCTCGTCCTGCCGTTGAGCGCCGGCAGCCAACGCTATCTCGATTGGCTGGCAAGAACTTAGGCAGGGACGCCGCGCTGCTGTTCGGTTGTCAAGAGAAGGGAACAGGTGTTCTGATACTCCACACCGGCGAGCCGTCCCTACCCTCGAACCCTGAAGTTGCGGTTACAAAATCAAATTACTTGCTGATACCGCGCTCACTGGTGCGGATGAAATGTACGAGGTGTTTGATTTCCGGCAGTGGCGGCAGTTCGCCTTCTATTTTCGCCAGCGCGTTGGGAATGGTGAGGCCTTCGCGGAACAGAATTTTGTAGGCCTGGCGCAAGGCGTTATGCACATCCTCGGAAATTCCATTGCGTTCCATGCCGACCTTGTTGATGGTGCGCGTTTCCGCCGGATTGCCGTCCGCAATCATGAACGGCGGCACGTCCTGCACCACTTTCGAGCAGCCGCCAATCATCGCCAGTTTGCCGATGCGGCAAAACTGGTGGACCGCCGCCAGCCCGCCAATCACCGCATAGTCCTCGACAGTCACGTGGCCCGCGAGCGTCGCAACGTTGGACATGACAATGTGGCTGCCCAGCGTGCAGTTGTGCGCGACGTGGCAGTAGGCAAGGATGTGATTGTGCGAGCCGATGCGCGTGACCTCGCCGTCGCCGGTCGCGCTGTGAACGGTGACGTATTCGCGAAAGGTGTTGCCGTCGCCGATTTCGGTGCGCGTGACGCCGCCCTTCCACTTCAAATCCTGCGTCTTCAACCCGATGCTCGCGAATGGGAATATTTGGTTCTCTTTTCCGAGTTTCGTATGGCCATCAAGGACGACGTGGGAATGGAGTTTGCACCCGTCGCCGAGCGCCACGTGTTCGCCGATGACGCAATAAGGACCAATCTCGCAACCGGAACTGATTTGCGCTTGGGGATGAACGATTGCAGTCGGATGAGTCATTTCACACCTCGCGGAGCATGAAGGTGACTCCAGCCTCACTCACAATTTCGTCCACCGACTTTGCATACGCCCCTGGCCTTGCCGATTTTTCCACGCGATCTTGGTCAATTCAACCTCGATGATCAGCGTGTCGCCGGGCACGACCGGCTTGCGCCATTTCACGTCTTCGGCGGACATGAAATACGCCATCTGACTCACGTGCTCAGCCTGTCGTAAAAGCAAAACCCCGGCGACTTGCGCCATCGCTTCGAGTTGCAACACACCCGGCATGATGGGGTGTCCGGGGAAATGTCCCTGAAAATAGGCCTCGTTCATCGTGACGTTTTTGACGCCCACGATTTTGCTGCCTTCGATTTTCAGAACGCGGTCCACCATCAGGAACGGCGGGCGGTGCGGCAGCAACTTCATGATTTGCTCGACATTCATCGCGCCGCCCTCGGCGACCAGCGGCGCGGGCGCGTTGATTTTTGGCGGCGGCGGCGCGAATGTCTGCGCGGCGCGCAACGGCTTTTGCATCTGCGCGACGATGCGCCGGACCAATTCGCAATTCGCCGCGTGGCTTGGCTTGACGGCAATCAAATGCCCGCGGACCGGCCGGCCGAGCAACGATAAATCGCCGAGGATGTCGAGCATCTTGTGCCGCACAAATTCCTCGGGATACCGCAGCGGCTCGGTCGTCAGCACCGCGTCGTCGCGGATGACGACGGCGTTTTCCAGACTGCCGCCCTTGATGAGGCCGTTTTTGATGAGATACTCGATTTCCTCGTAAAAACAAAACGTCCGCGCGTGCGACAGTTCCTTCTCCCAGGTCTTGGGCGTGATTTCCGTGCTGAAAAACTGGGTGAACCGGCCCTGCTTGTCCGCGCTGGTGCAGGTGATTTTGAAGGCTTCGTCGGGAAACAACGTCATCATCGTTTCGCCCATCTGCAACTCAATCGGTTCGGTGGGCGAATACGGTTCGCGCTTTTCCGCCAGCGGCGCGATGCCGGCGTCCTGAATGATTTTGCAGAACTCGCGTGAACTGCCGTCAGCGATGGGCGGTTCGTTGGCATCCAATTCGACCACGGCATTGTCAATGCCGTAACCCGCTAGCGCCGCGAGGACGTGTTCGACGGTGTGAATTTTCACGTTGCCCCTGGCGAGCGTCGTCGAGCGGGTCGTTTCGCCGACGTTTTCCACGCGCGCCTCGATTTCCGGTTTGCCTTCGAGATCCACGCGGCGGAAGCGCACGCCGCTGTTGGCGGGCGCGGGCAGCAACGTCATGTTCACCCCGTTGCCGCTGTGCAGGCCGATGCCGGAAAAAGCGGCGGAACGATTGAGCGTCTGTTGGTTAAGCACGGGCAAATTAGACAAAACGCGGGAGCGGTTGGCAAGGTCACACTTGCAGTCTCCTCCTGATCCTGATTCATAATCTTAATCTTAATCGTCGGGTGAGAAGATTATGATTAAGAAAATGATTAAGATTACGACCCTCGCCGCGGTTACATCATGTCCGCCGCCAGCACACGCACTGTTTCTTCGAGTGACGTTTGGCCGTTAATGACGCGTTGCAGCCCGTTTTGCCAGAGTGTTCTCATGCCTTGTTGAATCGCAATTTCCTCGAGGGCCGAAGTCGAATTTTTCTTCAAGATCGCTTCGCGGAACGGTTCGTTCACGACCAGCAACTCGGTCACGGGCAGGCGTCCGGAAAAGCCGGTGTTGGTGCAACGCGGGCAACCCATGCCGTGCCGGAACTGCGCCTCCGACCTCAACTCTTCGGGCAGGACCCGGAGCTGGCTTGGGTCCGGCTCATACGATTCGGAACAATCCGGACAATTGCAGCGCACCAGCCGCAGCCCGAGCACGCCCAGGATGGCCGACGCCAGCATGAACGGTTCGATTTCCATGTTGATGAGCCGCGTGAACGCACCGGCCGACCTGCCGGAGTGGATCGTGCTGAGGACCAGATGTCCCGTCAGTCCCGCCTGCACCGCGATGGCCGCCGTTTCCGGGTCGCGGATTTCGCCCACCATGATGATTTGCGGGTCCTGCCGCATGATGCTTCTCAAGGCGATGGCGTAAGTGAATTCCTGCGCCGGGTTGATCTGCGTCTGGCTGATCATCGGTAGATTGAATTCCACCGGGTCTTCCACCGTACTGATGCTCACGCTCGTCCCGTCGCGCTGCATGATGTGGCAAAGCGAAGAATACATCGTGTTCGTCTTGCCCGAGCCCGTCGGGCCGGTGAACAGGAGCAACCCGCTGGAACGTTTCAACAGGCGCACCAGCCCTTTCAACGCCGCGTCATCGAAGTTGAGCGAGTTTAAATCAAACCGCCGGTCGCGCGGATCGAACAGGCGAATGACGATTTTTTCGCCGCGGGTTGTCGGAAAAATCGAGATACGCAACTGCACGCCTTCCAGTTCCGGCCCGCCCACCGCCGCTCCGTCCTGCGGCGTGCCGGCCTGGTAAGTGACCAGGTTGGCCATGACCTTGAAGCGCATGGCGATTTTGTCCAGCAACTCCAGCGGCAGGTGCGCCACCTCGACCAGCACGCCATTGACCCGGGCCCGCACCGCGATGGCTTTCTCCCACGGTTCGATGTGCAGGTCGCTCGCGCTGAGCTTGATGGCGTCCTGCACCATGCAGTTGACCAGCGCGCTGACTTCGAAGTTCTGTGCCGCGCCTTCGGATTGAAGATATTGAATGGTATAGCTCATACCAGCGTGCGTCTTTGCCAGAGAATAAAAGCGCCCTTTTTGAATTGCAAGGCACGGATTCAATCGCTTTCACCTGAATCTTAATCTTAATCTTGCTCTTAATCCTAATCGTGGGGGGAAAGGATGCACCCCATTCACCTTTCTCTGGACAAACAGCTTTGCCAGATTAAGAATCATTTCCATGAAAATGGATAGGCTGCACACCGCGGCGCCCATAACGAGCTAGGCCACAGAGCGATGCAAACATGAAAGATGCCATTTCCATTTTGATGCCGATATATCTCGCAAGTATGGCTCTTAGCTTTTTTGTATATCTGCTCTACCGAAGGCGATTGAGGGCGCTGTATCCCGATTTGGCCGCGACTCTTTACCCAGACATGATTCATCGAAACCCATTCACAAATTTCATATCCAGCCGAAAGTCCATGCGGTTCGTCATGCGGCGAGAGTATCGTTCACTTGATAATCGGGGATTTGTGAGGCTTTGTGATTGTTGTCGTCTCCTGATTTTCTGGTGCTATTTTGCTTTTGCGGTGTTGGTGATTGTTGGCTTCACGTTCAGACAGTGAGGCGTAACCTGTGGCCTAATGTGAGGATACGCTGCATTCTCCGCACCTCTGCGCCTGTGCGTTAAATTCCGTTCTGAATTGCCGCTTGCCGGGCGGTTTTCCTGAATTAACCTGTCAGCATGGCTTGGTTCACTGACCGGCATTGCTTTTTGCTCGCCGTGATGATTTACGGGTTGAGCACGGTGTATTCGGTTTTCCTGTGGCGGATGGGCTTTCGCAAGGATGACCACGTGAATTATTTCCTGCTGCTCGCCGCATTTGCGCTCCACACGGCCGCGATGTTCAAACGCGGTTTTTCCATCAACCAATGCCCCGTCAATAATCTTTACGAAGCCACGACGTTTATTGCGTGGGCCATCGTTGCCGCTTTCCTCGTCGTCGGATTGCTGCCACGGCTGCGATTTCTCGGCGCGTTTGCATCACCGGTTTTGTTTGGCATCGGCGTGTTCGCGCTCATGCCCGCGCTCGACCCGCCCCGTGGGCCACAGCCGGAATTTTCCGGCGCGTTGACCAGTTTGCACGCGGCCACCATCATGCTCGCCTATGGCGCGTTCGGTCTTGGCGCGGTGGCGGCGGGAATGTTTTTGACGCAACAGCACGACTTGAAATTCCACAAACTTCGCGCCGTGCTGTCGCTCCTGCCGCCGATTCAACGGCTGGAAATCATCGCCAGCCGGCTGGTGCTCGCCGGGCTATTGCTGTTCACAGTTGGCCTCGCCGCCGGCAGGCATCTGCCGCGTCCGGCGAACGTGGGCTACTGGACAGACCCCAAGGTGGTTTGGTCCATTTTCATGTGGGTGGTTTATCTGGCGTTGCTGGTTTTGCGCCGGCTGCGCGTGCCGTCAAATCGTGGTTTCGCCATCAGTATCATCGGCGCGTTTGTGTTTTTGCTCCTGACCTTCTGGGGCACCAACCTGCTTTCGCCCCTGCATCATCCATGAACGTTGTCGTCATCGGCCTGAGCCACCATTCATCGCCCGTGGAACTGCGGGAACGGTTTGCTTTTGCCGAGGCAAACATCCCCGACGCTCTCAGGTCATTGCGCGAATCCGGCATTGCGGGCGAGGCCGTGATTCTTTCGACCTGCAATCGTGTGGAAATCTACGCCGCAACCGCGCTGGAACCCGCCAAGGCGTTTGCCGAATTGAAAACATTTCTTGCCCGGTGCGGTGAGACTACTGGCGAACCGTTGGTGGAAGACAATTCCGGCTCGCGAGGACACTCGCCCCACCAAACTGACATCCGTGCGCAATGTTCTTCTCCCTCTTCTCAACGAGGAGAGGGCCGGGGTGAGGAGGCCGTTTTGCCGGATTCAAATCCCCTCGCCCCGACCCTCTCCCCGCTTGGGCGGGGCGAGGGAGTTCGGCTTTCGAGCGACGAACTCTATACGCTGGCCGAACCGCAAAGTCTGCATCACCTGTTCAAGGTCGCGTGCGGCCTCGACTCGATGGTGCTCGGCGAAACTGAAATCCTCGGCCAGCTCAAGCAGGCTTACGCGCTCGCGCATCGCCACGGCCACACCGGTGCGCGGCTGAACAAGGCCTTTCAACGCGCATTCAACGTCGCCAAGCACATCCGCACCGAAACAAACATCCAGCGCGGCAGCGTGTCCGTCGCGTCGGTCGCGGTGGAACTCGCGGAGAAGATTTTCAGTTCGCTCAACGACCGCGAAGTCATGGTCATCGGCGCCGGCGAAATGAGCGAAAAGACCGCCCGCGCCCTGCTCTCCCGCGGCGCGCGCAGCATCATCGTCGCCAACCGTTCACACGACCGTGCGGTGGCGCTGGCGAACGAGCTCGGCGGACGCGCCGTGCAATTTGACGATTGGGCAGCGGAATTTGGCAAAATTGACATCGTCATCAGCAGCACGACCGCGCCGCATCACATTCTCGACCGCGCCCGGCTTGAACCGCTGATGAGGTTGCGCCATCATCGGCCGTTGCTGCTCATTGACATCGCCGTGCCGCGCGACATTGATCCCGAGGTGAATTTTCTGGAGAACGTTTATCTTTACAACATTGACGACCTCCAGACCATTGCCGACGACTATCTCCGGCTGCGCAAGGAGGAGATTGCGCGGTGCGAGGAAATTATTGCGGAAAAAATGAAGGCGCTTTTGCACAAACACGAAGATAGAAGATGGAAGATGGAAGATGGAACAGGCGCTTCGCCATCCTCAATCCTCGATTCTCCATCCTCGCTTTAAAATGGAACGCCCCATCATCATCGCCACGCGCGGCAGCGCGCTCGCCCTCGCGCAGGCCAATCTGATTGCCGCGCAATGCCGCGAAACATTTCCCCGGCTGCGTTTCGAGTTGAAAATCATCAAGACCACCGGCGATAAACTGCAGACGGCTTCCATGTCGAAAAAGGTCGAGAGCCTGCCGAAAGGCCTGTTCACCAAGGAACTCGAAGTGGCGCTCGTAAAAGGCCAGGCCGACCTCGCCGTCCACAGCCTGAAGGATTTGCCGACCGATTTGCCTGCCGGCTTGAAACTCGCCGCCACGCCCAAACGCGCCGATGTGCGCGATCTGTTGATTTATCGCGATGCCGAATTTATCAAGACCCGCGCCGCGGCCACAACTTCCGCTGACTGGGCACCAGGGCAGGACGCGTTGCGCGGCTTCCAGCCGCACTTGAAATTGAAAGATTTTCCGGCGAAGGCGACCATCGCCACCAGCAGCACCCGGCGCAAGGAACAACTGCTCGCCGCGCGGCCGGATTTGAATGTGGTGGAAATTCGCGGCAACGTTACCACGCGGATGCAAAAGGTCGCCGAACGCGGTGAACTGGACGCCACGGTGCTCGCGCTGGCCGGGTTAACGCGGCTGAACTTTCGGGTCACGCCCGAAGGCCAGCTCGAAGGCGACGCTGTGCCGGACGGCCTGCTGGCGACAATTCTGGACGTGGACGTGATGCTGCCGTGCGTGGGCCAAGGTGCGATTGGTATTGAGATTCGCGCGGACGACGAGCGCATCGCCAAGATTTGCGAGCGACTGAACCATTTCAACACGTTCCAATGCGTGACGGCCGAGCGCGCGTTCCTGCGCGCGATGGGTGGCGGTTGTCAGAGTCCGGTGGCAGCCCACGCCGAAATTGACGGCAGCCGGATGCAGATGCGCGCGGTGTCATTTCGCGACGGGCTGGCCAAACGCAGCGAAGGGAAACGTCCGGTGGCCGAAGCAGCGGCGTTGGGCGAGGAACTGGCGGCGCAGTTGAAATAAAGGGCGCCGATGCCGGAGCGGGAGCGCAAGCCAATACCTCGCAGCAGTTTTTTGGGATGGACGACTGGGACAAATGGCGTTTGAATGTTTCTGCTGCGTGAGGGTGGAATATGAACGAACAGGACAACCCGCCGACGCCACGCTATGTTACTTGCCGCTGTCAGCATTGCGACGGCCATATCGAATTTGATGCCAACGCACTGACGGAGGAAAACAGCATAGTGCCGTGTCCGCATTGCGGTTTGGAAACAAAAATCTTCAAACCAATTTCACAACCCCCAAAAGTTCCAACAGAATTACCATCTCCAATTGCCACCCCGAACACTGTGAGACGCGAGGGTTTTTTTTCTGGCATGCCTGAAATTTTACAGGAACATGTGGGCAACGAGCCTTCTGTAGCCCAAGCCTCGGACTTGACTGAAGACCAAATCAAGTCGGTTGGCGAACGCCCAAATGATGATATGGCTGTCAAACTATACCACGCGGGTGAACAAGACGTAGCCATGACTCTTGAAGATGCCCGACGCTACATAGCCGATCCGCGTTTTAAATTGATGAATCCTGAAACCGGCGTTCGTTTTACACCGGCCACGCTGGAGGCGTTTATCAAAGCGAGACAATGCCAAAATAAAATTGAAAGCACCAAGGTTGAATTGACTGATGGACAGTTAAATAAACTATGGCGGAAGCATAACGATTTGAAGGTGCAATTGGCGGATGCCGCAAGGGAGTCCAAATCGCAAAGAGTCACACTAACCAGCGCACACTGCGAGATTCCAATTGTCCGAGAATTGATTGCCTTGCTGATTGAAATCGAGGAAGACGGTTTTATTACCGACCTTGGCGCACGTAGACTTAGCGCATGGTTGGAGGCGAAACAAGATTCTGAAATTCCCGCATTCCGTTTTCTTTTGGATACATCAAGGCTGGTCTTGGCTGCCGGGGAAATAAGCACGAGGACGGTACCGGAAATAATGATTGCATTGGAACTTCAAGTCGCGATCGAAAGAGTTCTGCCAAAGCAGATTCGAGAGCCGATTGTTGCAAAGCGGACTCAAGTTGAAGCACAGTTGCGAAACAACGTGCCTGCGGGCAAAGGTTTGCTTGACCGCATTCGCGAACTCGGAGGAAAACCTCCACAAGGCATAACAGCAGCGGAAGCTTACGAACTAAAAGAAACGCTATATCATCAGCCAACCCAAAAACAACTTGAGTATATTCGCGCTCTTGGCGTAAATCCGCCGCCAGACTTAACGCGTTTTACAGCCATAGAACTGATTGATAAGTTATTGCATTCAACCAAAGCAACTGAACGGCAATTTCAAGACATTCGTGATCGTGGTGGAAATCCATCGGCAGAACTTACTCATACGAATACAGGTGCTCAAATAAACACAAGTCATTTTACCATTGTTGAATTACAACAGGGCACAGCCGAATGGCTAGAATGGCGCCATAACGGAATCGGTGCATCCGACGCTTCAACCATCATGGGTGAGAACCGTTTTAAGAGCGCCGCGCAGTTGCTACAAGAGAAGCGCGGTCCGGCACAAGATTACGGCCAGAATGCCGCAATGGCCCGCGGCACAGAACTTGAGCCAGAGGCGCGCAGACTTTACGTCGCCAAGACCTGCAGAGAGGTGCATCCCGCTTGCCTTCAGAGCACACGATATGACTGGTTGCGAGCGAGCCTTGATGGTCTTGCTATTAACCACGACGCGGTTGTTGAGATTAAATGCGGGCAATCGGCCTATCAGAAAGCCTCGCAGACTCGTTCCGTCCCTGATTATTATTACGGGCAGTTGCAGCATATTTTGGCAGTCACAGGTCTTGATTCACTTGACTTTTGGTGTTACTGGCCGGGTTATCCCACATTGCTCATACCCGTCCCACGAAATGTTGCCTACATCGAACGTCTCCTGAATGCGGAGCTGGAATTCTGGAACCTTGTCCAACGAAGCGCCTCTTAATGCTGCAATCCCCACATCTGCCTGATTATTTTTCCAAAGCAGCGAGGATGGAATCCAGTTGTTTTCGTTCGATGTCCGTTGCTGTGCCGGCAACGATGTGTCCGGAAATGCTTCGCAAAATATGGGCCTTGTCCGGCGCCAGCTTCGGCGATAATTCCGTGATGAAATCGCGCGCGATGGCGGCAAAAGTATTTCCGTTGTAAAAGCAAAACGGTGCCAGCCGGTGACATTTCAGGCAGATTTGGAGCGCTTCGGTCAAGGCGAGTTCCTTGGCTTGATTCTTCTCCCAAAGCGCTTTGGCAGGCAGATGTCCGTCGGAAGTGGGTTTGTGAAGAGCGTTCTTCTTTTTGCAGAGGCCGCGATTGATTTCAGTGACAATTTCCCAGTCGAATGAGGCGAGCCAAGGTTTGACAAGGCGCGACATAAGAAACCGGCTGCTTCAGTGAGCCGCGGATTTTCTCAAACCGGCTTTAATCCGTTGCAGCGTCACGACCCCTTCACTTTTAAGGTAGCCTTTTCCCGTCCGCGCCAGGACCGGTTCGGCAGCAAAACGGTCTTGAATCCTGAGCGCATCCTTCATGATCCGCCTCAGTCGTTTGTGCTGAACTCCTGTCATGCTCCAAACGTAATCAATGAATGCCCCAATCGCAAATCCATTCGGTAGTGGCACAAATTGGTGGGCGAGCGTACTCGCGAGCCGGCCTTGGTGCGTCAAACCATTATAACGACGGCTCGTCAGAAGCCTCGCCCCACCCAGAGCAGTAAAAACGGCGTGAACCTTTCGATCCACGCCGTTCCCCAGTTCCTCCTCCTGACTAATCTTCACACGTCGTAATACATCCCGCCTTCGCGCTGCGCGCTTCCGCCTTCGCCGGGTTACGGCGAGACGAGCCGGCGCGGCAAGCAGGATTTTCTTCGTGCCTTATACATCGTAATACATGAAGAATTCGTACGGATGCGGACGCAGGCGGATGGCGTCGTGCTCCTTCCGCTTGTTGGAAATCCACATTTCGAGGAAATCTTCGGTGAAGACGTTGCCTTTGAGCAGGAACTTGTAGTCCTTCTCAAGGCATTCAATGGCTTCAGTGAGACTGCCAGCCACGTTCGGGACTTTCTTCAATTCTTCCGGCGGTAGTTCGTAGATGTTTTTGTCCAGCGGTTCGCCCGGATTGATCTTGTTTTCGATGCCGTCAAGGCCGGCCATGAGCAGCGCGGCGAAGCAGAGATACGGATTCGCCGCCGGGTCCGGCGGACGATATTCGAGGCGCTTGGACTTGGGGCTATCGCTGTAGGTCGGAATGCGGACGGCGGCGCTGCGGTTGCGTGCCGAGTAAGCGAGGTTCACCGGCGCTTCGTACCCGGGCACGAGGCGCTTGTAACTGTTCGTGGTCGGATTGCAAATGGCGCACAGGGCCTTGGCGTGCTTGAGCAGCCCGCCGGCATAATGAAGCGCCATTTTGCTGAGGCCGCCGTATTCGTTGCCGGCGAAGAGCGGTTTGCCCTTTTTCCAGATGCTCTGGTGGGTGTGCATGCCGGAACCGTTGTCGCCAAAGAGGGGTTTGGGCATGAAGCAGGCGGTTTTGCCGTGCTTCTTGGCGACGTTCTTCACGACGTATTTGTAAATCATCATCCAGTCCGCGGCCGTAACGAGCGTGCTGAAACGATAATCAATTTCAGCCTGACCGGCGGTGGCGACTTCGTGGTGCTGCTTCTCGACGACTACGCCCAGTTGTTCCATCATCAGCACCATTTCGGTGCGGATGTCCTGCTGGGTGTCCAGCGGCGCGACCGGGAAATAACCTTCCTTGTGGCGGATCTTGTTGCCGAGGTTGGGCATTTCATCGCGGCCGGTGTTCCAGATGCCTTCGTCGGAATCAATGCTATAGAACGTGCCGTTGCACTTGGAATCGAATTGCACGTTGTCGAAGATGAAAAATTCGGCTTCCGGGCCAAAGAAGGCCTGGTCGCCGAGGCCGGTTGAAATGAGATATTTTTCCGCCTTCTGCGCAATGCCGCGCGGGTCGCGGCTGTAAGACTCCAACGAGCCGGTTTCGGCAACGGTGCAGGTAAGGGAAAGGGTCGGAACAGCCATGAACGGATCAATGAACGCCGTCTCCGGGTCGGGCATCGCCAGCATGTCGCTGGCCTCAATGCTCTTCCAGCCACGAATCGAGGAGCCGTCAAAGCCGATGCCTTCGGCGAAGGTTTCCTCGGACAGTTCGTTGATGGTCGTGGTGAAGTGCTGCCAGGTGCCGAAGGTGTCCACGAACTTGATGTCCACCATTTTCGCCCCCGCCTTTTTTGCCATTTCAATAACGCTCTTGGGTGTAGCCATATTTTAGGATGTGAAGTGGTTAATTTGTTTATCTGTCTGTTAGTGCAGTCGAAAACCGAAAGCTGCGCCGGTGTGACTTTCGCCAACAACCGGCGCAGCGTCGAGCATTTTTTTCGTTTAACTGTGATACCCCTCTTCGCCGTGTTCGTTGATGTCGAGCCCGGCCATTTCCACCTCCTCGGTCGGACGCAAGCCCACCAGCGCCTTTGTAATGTAAGCAATTACAATCGTGCCTACTATGAACAGCACCAGTGAAACCCCGACGGTTTTAATCTGTTCCCACAATTGCGGTTGAAAGATTCTGTCCGTAACAGTCTTGCTCAGATAAGTCGCCAGGTTCGGGTTGGCGGCCTGACGGGCGAACATGCCGGTCATGAGCGCACCGCACATTCCACCGATACCGTGAACGCTCCACGCATCCAACGCGTCGTCCATGCCGAGCCAGGCTTTGACTTTGTAGCAGAAGAACCAGGGAATGGTGCCGGCGGCGATGCCAATCCAGATTGCGCCCGAGGGCAGCACATAACCGCAAGCCGGAGTGATGAGCACCAGGCCCGCCACCGCGCCGGAACAGAAACCCAGCACCGTGGGCTTGCCTTTGACAATCCAATCCCACATCGGCCAGACAAAGGAGCCGACCGCCGTGGCAATCGTTGTCGTCGTGAAGGCGTTGGCCGCAATCACGTCCGCCGCGACTGCGCTGCCGGAGTTAAACCCGTACCAGCCGACCCACAGCATGGACGCACCAATGTAAGTCAGCACGATGCTGTGCGGCGTGAAGTTGTCCTTGGGATAGCCAAGGCGTTTGCCGAGGATGATGCACAATATCAAGCCCGACCAACCGGAAGACATATGCACGACCGTCCCGCCAGCGAAGTCCAATCCTTTAATTGTCGCGGCCCCGTTCCAACAGCCGTTCATCATGCCGTTGACGCCCCAAACCATGTGGCCTTGCGTGTTATACACAAGCAGGATCCACAAGGTCATGAAAACGAGGATGGCCTTGAACTTCATGCGTTCGGCAATCGAACCGATAATGAGCGCCGGAGTGATGATGGCGAACATCAATTGGAACATGGAATACACGTTTTCCGACACCCAATAAGAGTAGCCCGGGTTCGGCGCGGAAGTGACGCCCTTAAACATCCAGCAAATGCCAGGATTACCCATGATGCCTTTAATCCAGTCATGGGTCATGCCCAACGGGCCGGTAGGGGTGCCATCACCGCCGAAGATCATCCCGTAACTGCAAATCACCCACAGTATCGTCGTCAAGCCAGTGATCAGGAAGCATTGCGCGAGCACGGAAAGCACGTTCTTTTTGCGGACGAGACCGCCGTAGAACAATGCCAGACCGGGTAGCGTCATAAACAACACCAGCGCCGTGCTGGTCAGCAACCAGGCGTTATGACCGGCGCCGGGGAATGACACATAATTGCCCTGGCTGTTGATCAAGTTGGTGTTGATGATATTCGGTGCTAATCCGAAATTCACCGTCCAGTTACTATTGGTGTCCTTGTAGGTAGCCGTTGGATCGCCATTTTGAAAATACGCCTCAATTGATTCGAGGCGTTGTTCCATCGTTGGCGCGTTGGTGGTCCACGCCGCCACTGGCGCGTTGGTCGCCGGCGCCGCTGCGGCTGCCATGGCATTGGTGGCCGCCGCTGGAGCATTCGTGTCATCAGCGCGCAACGTAAACGCGCCTAAGGCGGTGGTTGCAATTAAAGCGATAGTTAGAAGAGATCTTTTCATGGTTTTATAATTGAAAATGGGTTTCAAGTTGTCGGGTGGTTCAAACGGCGGATTCGCCTTTCTCTTCGGTACGGATGCGCACGGCCTGTTCGACGCCGGAAACAAACACTTTGCCATCGCCGATCTTGCCGGTTTTGGCGGATCTGACGATTGCGCCCACGGCAGCGTCGGTCTGGCCGTCGGCCACGACCAGTTCGATTTTTATCTTCGGCAGAAAATCCACGGTGTATTCGCTGCCGCGATAGATTTCGGTGTGGCCCTTCTGGCGGCCAAACCCCTTGACCTCGCTCACGGTCATCCCTTCGATGCCGATTTCGCTGAGGGCGTCCTTGACTTCCTCGAGTTTGAACGGTTTGATGATCGCTTCAATTTTCTTCATATTTTTTTCAATGGTGTCAGGCCGAACTCCAACTGAAGCTGGAGCACACCTGCGTTGCCGGGCGCTAAGCAGCGGCAATGCCAAGCGGGATTTCGCCGCGAGGAAACGCGCAAAAGGCCTTGATTCTATTGGAGAAAATAAAATTCCCCCAAAACGTCATCGTGAAATACGCATGTTGTGATTTGCGCAGTGAAGAAAATATTCGCCAGCGTTCAGGTTGGGGAGAAAACGGGAACAACCGGTGAATCAATTTGAACAGCGAGGCGCGAAAATAAAATGGTCGGAGCGACAGGATTTGAACCTGCGACAGCCAGCTCCCAAAGCTGGTGCTCTACCAAGCTGAGCTACGCTCCGACAAGTGCAGCAATGATTGCAGGAATCAGCCATCTTGCAAGCGCTTTCCCCTGAAGGATCCAGTGATTTCAAAGTTTACGCGAAATGACTAATGACGAAGCCGTAATGACTAAATAATGACCAAGCCCGAATGGCCCGGCGCACAGGCCGTTCGTTACTCGTCATTTGAAATTCTTTAGTCATCAGGATTTAGGAATTAGTCATTGGTTCTGCCGCACAACTCAACAAGCGACAAAGTTGCTGGACGCTTCGCACATTCGCGACTAACTTCCTGTCATGTCAACCGAAGCGCCTGTCGCGCAGAAAAAAGTCAATCTCCGCCGGCCCGACATCCTCGAAGCGGTGCAGGCCCAGGTGCTGTCGCACTATCGCAGCGAACTCGTCGAGCGCGTCCGCGCCAACGGCTGCGTGCTTTCCGCGGACAGCCTCACCGTCAGGCTCGCGAAAGAGTTCGGGTTTTGCTATGGCGTTGAGCGCGCGATTGATCTGGCCTACGCCGCGCGAAAATATTTCCCACCCGACAAGCCCATTTACCTCCTCGGCGAAATCATCCACAACCCGGAGGTCAACGACCAGATCCGCAACATGGGCATCCAGATCATTTCGCCCAAGCCGACCGAGGACGAAATGACGCGCCTGCACGCCGGCGACGTGGTGATGATTCCTGCGTTTGGCACCGAGGTCGGCACGCGCAAACGCCTCGAGGAAAAGGGGTGTGTGCTGGTGGACACCACCTGCGGCGACGTGATGAGCGTCTGGAAGCGCGTCCGCCAATACTCAAAGGAAAGCGTCACGAGCATCATTCACGGCAAGGCGTGGCACGAGGAAACCAAGGCCACCAGTTCGCAGGCGCGGGCCTATGGCAGCGGACATTATCTCGTTGTCTTCAACCTCGCAGAAACCGATTACGTCTGCAAGTACATCGTTCATGGTGGTGACAAACGGGAATTTTTGGATCGGTTCGAAGGCTCGTATTCGCAGGGATTCGATCCCGAACTGCATTTGCAGGCCGTCGGTGTGGCGAACCAGACCACCATGCTGCGCGGCGAAACCGAGGAGGTGCAACGCCGTTTCAAAGCCGCGATGGAGAAAAAATATGGCGCCGAAAATGTCGCAGAACATTTCCGCTTCTTTGACACGATTTGCGGCGCGACCCAGGACCGGCAGGACGCGCTCCAGAAACTTCTGCGTGAACCGATGGACTTGCTTATCGTCATCGGCGGCTACAATTCGTCGAACACGTCCCACCTCGCCGAAATGGGTGAAGGCAAACTGCCAACCTATTTCATCAAGAACGCGGCAAAAATGGAATCGGACAAACTCATCCGCCACTACGACCAGCACGACAAAAAGGAAATCGAGGCCCGCGACTGGCTGCCATCCGGCAAAATCACCGTTGGCATCACCGCCGGCGCGTCCTGCCCGAACAACTTGATTGAAGATGTAATCCACCGGCTCTTTGAGTTTCGCGGAATTTCCGTCCAAAAACTGCTGGCAAATTGAGGTGACCCGTGACAGGTGACAAGTGGCAGGAAAAAAAATCGTTCTCCATCGGCACGCTTTTCATGTCACGTGTCACTCGTCACTTGTCACAAATCTGAATCATGCCGCGCACCCGCCAGGAACTGGAGCAAATCGAGCGGCAAATTCTCGCGCCCTATGCCCAATTCAGCGGCGATACCCACGGCCGCGACCATCCCGAACCGCCACCCGCCTGGCGCACGCATTACCAGCGCGACCGCGACCGCATCATCCATTCGCGCGCCTTTCGCCGGCTCGAATACAAGACGCAGGTTTTTCTCAACGGCACCGGCGATCACCTTCGTACGCGCCTGACGCACACCATCGAGGTCGCCGCCGTCTCGCGCAACATCGCCAGCGCGCTGCGGTTAAACTCTGATTTGGCCGAGGCCATTGCCCTCGCGCACGACCTCGGCCATTCGCCGTTCGGGCACAGGGGCGAAACCGCGCTCGCGCGCCTGATGAAAAATCACGGCGGCTTTGAACACAACCGCCACAGCCTGCGCATTGTCGAGGCACTTGAACAAAAATATCCCGGTTTCCCCGGCCTGAATCTGACGTGGGAGGTCCGTGAAGGGCTGGCCAAGCATTACACCGCTTACGACCACCCCGGACGGCGCAAAGGTTTTGATGCGAAAAATTCCTCGCTCGAAGCACAAATCGCCAATCTCGCCGACGAAATCACCTATTACAGTCACGACCTTGACGACGGCCTCGACTCGGAATTGCTCTCGGAAAAGAATTTGATGCGCAATGTCCGCCTCTGGGCGCATGCCGCGCGGCTCGTGAAAAAGGAACACGGCGATTTGCCCGACGAATCCCGCCGTTATTCCATCATCCGCAACCTCATTGACCTGCAAATCCAGGACGTTGTTGAAAACAGCGAACGCCTTATTCGTGCGGCGAATGTTCAGTCAGCCGACGACGTGCGGCGTTTCCCGAAGGCGCTGGTGCAATACAGCCCCGAGCGCCGCGAGTTGAACCTCGAACTGCGCGATTACCTCTACAAAAATCTCTATTACAACCCCGTCGTGTATCAGCCGAACCTGCGCGCCGTGCGGATGCTCGGGCGCCTTTTCAAGTATTACCTTGCCCACCCGCGTGAAATCGGCAAAGGCGCGCGCCGCCGGATCCGCCGAGCCGGGCTCCACCGCGCCGTCTGCGATTACCTCGCCGGCATGACCGACCGCTACGTCGCGCTCGAATATAAACGGATTTTCGGGAAAACGTTCGCAGAAATCACTAAACCCTAATGCCGAATGACTCAATCGCTTTCGATTCGTCATTGGGGTTTGTTCATTTTTTAGTCATTATGGTTTAGTCATTAGTCATTCGAGAGGCGTGATCGTTTCTTCGCTCCGCAACCCGGCCAACAATTCTGAAACTGTCTTTCCCTGCCCTGACAAAATCAACTCCGGCGCGATTTCGCTCAACGGCTGAAGCACAAACCGCCGTTCGTGGGCGCGCGGATGCGGCAATGTGAGCTCCGGCGAATTGCGTTTCTCCGCGCCAAACGTAATCAAATCCAAATCCAGCGGACGCGGTTCGTTTAAAACCTTCCTCGGCCGCAGTCCAAATTCCTTTTCGAGCACGCGGAGCTTTTTGAGCAGCGATTCCGGCGTTTCGCCGGCACGGGGCACGAGGCCGACGACGGCATTTACAAAATTCGGCGACCCCGGCGGACAGTTTACCGGCGACGTTTGCCACAGCGAGGATTTGAGAATCGGACGGTCGGAGAAATTTTGCAATCGCGCCATCGCATCCCGGATGGTCTGCCGCGAATCACCGAGGTTGGAGCCAAGCGCGACAACTGCAAGTGCGGAGTGCGGAGTGCGGAGTGCGGAGTCAGTCGCGGGGTGGCCGGCGTTTTTCATTCCGCACTCCGAATTCCGAATTCCGAATTCATTTCAGTCCCAGCACGTCCTGCATCGTGTAAAGGCCGGGTTTCTGTTTGACGACCCAGAGCGCGGCGCGCAACGCGCCGTTGGCAAACGTGTCGCGGCTCGAAGCCTTGTGCGTCAGTTCCAGCCGCTCGCCGTTCGTGGCAAAGATGACTGTGTGATCGCCCACCACGTCGCCGCCCCGCACGGAATGAATGCCAATCTCGCCCGGCGTGCGTTCGCCGGTGATGCCCACACGGCCATTTCTGGCGGCCTCCGCCAGATGCAGGCTCCGCACTTGCGCGAGAATTTTCGCCAGCGTCTTTGCCGTGCCGCTGGGCGCGTCCCGCTTGAGACGATGATGCATCTCGACAATTTCGAGATCGTAAGCCGGGCCGAGAATTTCCGCCGCCTTGCGCGTGAGCCAGAACAGCGTATTGACGCCGGTAGAAAAATTCGACGCCCACACCACGGGAATTTTGGCCACCGCCTTGGAAATGTCGAACCGGTCGGTGTCGGTGTGGCCGGTAGTGCCGATGACGAGGGCTTTGCCGTGGCCGGCGCAAAGCGCCGCGACTTCCGGCGTGACGGTGTGCGCGCTGAAATCAACCACCACGTCGCCTTTGTCAATGACCGCGCCGAGGTCGTCGTCCTTGTCAACCTGGCTGGTAACTTCGAGTTCGCGAAAGTTTTTCGCGCACGAAACCAACGCCTGGCCCATGCGGCCTTTCGAACCAGTAATGATGACTTTAATCATAGCAGTTGGGAGTTCGCGCTTCGCAGATTTTCCCATCTTCCATCTTCTATCTTCGCTTACAAGAGTCCGCACGCCTTCATCGTCGCGCGCAATTTCGCGCGGTTCGCCGCGCTCATCGGCACCAGCGGCAAACGATATTCCTCCTCGATCACACCCATCATCGCCAGTGCGGCCTTGACGGGGACCGGGTTCGTCTCAAGGAACAAATCCTTGAACAGCGGGGTGAATTTCGCGTGAAGCTGCCCTGCCCTTCGCGCGTTGCCGGCGGCAAACGCATTCACCATCTGTGCTACGTCGCGTGGAATGACGTTCGCCGCCACGCTGATGACGCCCTGCGCGCCGACCGCCATGAATGGCAGCGTCAATGAATCGTCGCCCGACAAAATTTCAAACTTTGGGCCGAGTGCCGCGCGCAATTGCGATACCCGTTCGCAACTGCCGCCCGCTTCCTTGATGCCGATGATGTTTTTGCATTCCGCCGCCAGACGCCGGACCGTCTCGACGCCAATTTCAACGCCGCAACGGCTGGGAATGCTGTAAAGCACAATGGGCAACCGCGTAGCGCGGGCGACGGCGCGGAAATGCTGGAACAAGCCCTCCTGCGACGGCTTGTTGTAATACGGTGCAACCTGGAGCGAACCGTCCGCGCCGACGTCCTCGGCGCGTTGCGTCAGATAAATCGCCTCTTTCGTCGAGTTCGCGCCGGTGCCGGCGAGCACTTTGACTTTGCCCGCGGCGAACTTCACCGCCAGCGCGATGATATTGACGTGCTCCTCGTAATCCACCGTGGGCGACTCACCGGTGGTGCCGACGGGCACAATCCCGTCCACGCCGCCCTTGATTTGGAGTTGAATCAGGCGGTTGAGGGCGGTTTCGTCCACCTCGCCGTTTTTGAACGGGGTGACAATCGCGGTGTAAGTACCGGTGAACATAATGATAATCCAGCGGCCAGCATCGGCGAAAACGGCCATGTTGGCGAGTCTGTTTTTGGGCCCCATATTTCAATGACTTGATTGGCACTGCAAAACGAGCATCATGCCGTCGAAACAACAGCCCGACATGAAGACCTTTGCTCTATTCCTTTTGGCAATCCTGACGCTAACGGCTTGCGCTGGCTGCGCTCGTGCCACTGACAGTGGAGCGTTTGTCCCGTCGAATCCGAAGGAGATGCAACGGCTCACCGATCACCATTCACCCGCCTATCGCGCCGCGAAACGGTTCATGCATGGCATCAATCTGGGCAATTATCTGGAGGTGCCGCCCGGCGAACATTGGAATGAGATTTATTCCGTGAACGATTTTGCCTTCATGCGTGCCGAGGGGTTTGATCACGTGCGCGTGCCGGTCGGCTGGCAACATTACACCGGTCCGGCACCGGACTTCACAATCTCAACGGAAATTTTTGCGAAGGCGGACCGGGCCGTCACCAACGCATTGAACAATCATCTCGCGGTTATCATTAACGTCTGCCATTTCAATGCGTTCACGACTAATCCCGCCAGCCAGACGGATAAGTTGCTGGCCATCTGGCGGCAGCTCGCGGTGCACTACGAAAAATTTCCTGATTCGCTCGCGTTTGAATTGTTGAACGAGCCAAACGCCGCGGCCACCACGCAGGTGATGAATCCGATTTATGCCCGGCTCATCGCCGAAATCCGCCAGACCAATCCCCACCGCACGATTTTTGTTCAGCCGGGCAATTGGGGCGGCATCAACGAACTGAAAAACCTCGTGCTCCCGCCGGACAACAATGTGATTGTATCCGTCCACTGTTACGAGCCGTTCCATTTCACGCATCAGGGCGCCACTTGGGCCGGCCCTGACACGCAGGTGACCGGCATCCAATATCCCGGCCCGCCCGCCGAACCGCTGGTGCCCGATCCGTCGCTGAAGTTGAATCCGTGGGTGCTGGATTGGATTGATGCCTACAATACTTTGCCTGCGGACCAAAATCCATCCGGCCCCTCGGCCTTTGTCAGCCAATTGAACCTGGCGCGGGATTGGTCGGACTATTATGGTCGTCCGGTACACGTCGGTGAATGGGGTTGTTACATCAAGGCTGACCCGCAATCGCGGCTTCGTCACCTTACCGCATTCCGGCAAGCGCTGGACGCGGAGAAGCTCGGTTGGGCGATGTGGGATTGGGGCGCGTTGTTCCGTTATTGGGACGAGAAAAACCAGCAGCCTTTGCCGGGAATGCACGAAGCTTTGTTCGGAAAAACAAAATAAGACGATTTATCCGTTCCAAACGAATCCACCATGAAAAAACTTAGCTGCCTTTTGCTCGCAATGGTTTTTGCCTCCGGCTGCCGCACGCCTCAGCCGCCCGCCAATCCCCACGCCAACACCCAAACTAAAGCCGTGCTCAAGTATTTCCAAAGCCTTGAGGGGCGCTCCGACAAACGCCTATTGTCCGGCCAATTTTCCAATTTCGGAGACCGCGCAAATCTGCGTCTGCTCGACGACATTCACAACCAAACCGGTCATTGGCCGGCAATTTTCGGCGCGGATTACGCCAGTCGCGGCGGCATCAACACCGAAGCGCCCAACCAAGCTGCTCTTGAATATTGGCGGCAGGGAGGTCTGGTTACGCTCAGCACGCATCTCTACAATCCGGCACGGACGAATGCGACGTTCGGCGGATTGCGCGACAAGGACGTTGACTTGAACACTCTGTTGGCAACCAACACGGAAACGCACGCCCGCTGGATGCACGAACTGGATCAAATCGCCGGCGGCTTGCATCAGCTTCAGACCAACGGCGTGGTGGTTTTGTGGCGGCCGTTCCATGAAATGAACGGCGACTGGTTCTGGTGGGACGGCAAGGCCCCGGAGACGTTCAAAAAACTCTGGCGGCAGGAGTTCGATTATTTCACGAAAACGAAAGGTCTGGACAACCTGCTCTGGGTCTATGCGCCCAACCATCGCACGAACACCGCCGTTTATTATCCCGGCGACCGCTACGTGGATCTAGTCGGCCTCGATGCCTACACCGATTTCGTGGACACCAACCACATCCTCGGTTACGCGGAAGTCGCGCGGCTGCCCAAGCCGTTCGGGTTCACGGAATTCGGCCCGCACTCGCCCAGCAATCCGCCCGGTGACTACGACTACCGGTGCTTCCTCGATGGAGTGAAGACAAACTTTCCGCGCACGGTCTTTTTCATGAGTTGGAACGCCAAATGGAGCCTGGCGTCGAACACCAACGTCACGGAAATGCTGAACGATCCGTGGCTCGTCAATCGTGAAGATCTGCCAAAAAATCTGGCAGGCGGCCGGTGAAAGCAGAATTTTTAACCGCGGATGAACGCCGATAGACGCAGATAAGCTTAGAAAATTATGGCGCTACTTGCTGAAGAAATTGTAGAGGAATGGCTAAATCGCGATGGCTGGTTTACGATTCGTGGCATTAAGATTGGTGTTGATGAAATTGACATCCTTGCGATCAAGCCGATGGAAGGCGGAGTCCAATGCCGTCATGTTGAAGTCCAAGCATCATTTAACCCGGTTAGCTATTTAACCAAAATTCCGAAAGCAAAACGCCTTCCGGGACAAGGTGCAGGCAGCGCAAAGCATCGGTCTGTTGAAGAATTGCGAGAATTTGTGCGGGAGTGGATTAAACAGAAGTTCGACCATCCAAAAAAAATCAAACAACGCAATGCGCTGTTTGGCGGACAGTGGACTCGTGAGCTTGTGGTTCACAAACTTAAACATTCCGAGGAGTTGGATTTAATCCGCGAAGCTGGTATCACAGTTCATAGGCTAGTTGATGTCGTCGCAACGTTCCGGCGAGATGACACAGTTGTTCCTAAAGCAGCCGGCGCTGATTTCGTAGAATTAGTTACTGGGTTCGATTTGAATGATTGAAATGACCCATGTCCTTCGGATCCGTGTCCATCCGTGTTCATCCGTGGTTGATTCATTTTGACTCATGATTTTATTCCACCGGCGTGATTTTCACTTTCACCTCCATTTTGCGATTGAGCGTGCCGCGGTAATTGCCGGCCACCGGATATTCCAGCATTTTTTCACCATTCGCAGACTTGCTATTCAACATTCGTCTGCTTAATCTCTGCGCCCTTGAGAAAAAACGGCCGTCTCACCATCCCGCGCAAGACGATTTACCGCCTTTCGCTTTACCTGCGCTGCCTCGCGCGGCTGCGGGAGAATGGCATTGGCACCGTTTCCAGCGAGATGCTCGCCCGGGCCGCCGGCGTCAAGTCCACCCAACTCCGCAAAGACCTTGCCTGCTTCGGGACGTTCGGCACGCGCGGCCTCGGCTATGACGTGGCGGCGCTTTCCAAAAGAATTGCCGACGAACTCGGCACGTCGCGCCTGCAGCCGGTGATCCTGGTCGGCGTCGGCAACCTCGGACTCGCGCTGTTGTCGTATCGCGGTTTCGAGAAGGAGGGTTTTGAAATTGCCGCCGCGTTCGACGCCGACCCGCGACGGAAGCGCGACAAGAAAACCAAGCTGCCGATTTACGGCATGGACGAACTGCCGGAATTCGTTGGGAAGCAAAACATCAAGATGGCCATTCTCAGCGTGCCGGCAGCCGTGGCCCAGGAAGTCGCGAACCAACTGATTGAGGCCGGCATCGCGGGTATTTTGAATTTCGCGCCGATTGTGCTTTCCGTGCCCGAAGAGGTCATGGTCAACAATGTCAACCTCGCCATCGAACTGGAAAACCTGAGTTATTTCACGCAGGAATGACCGCGCAATATGCGGGCGTTTCAGTTGGGATTTGAACGAAGACTCGGGCGCATCTTACCCTGCCCAAGTTCACCCATGGCCAGAGACATCGGCGGATTCGGCGTCGAAACCGGTTGTGAAGCATTTTTTGGATTTCGCGCCTTCCGGGCCGGTTTCGGTTTGGCAGCCCCCTCCGGGGCTGCTGGCTTGGTCGAGTCCGACAGATAAAGATACCGGCCGCAGCTTTCGCAAATTTGAATGTCCGTGTCATGCATCAACGTCGCGACCATGCCGATGGGCACGCGCATGTGACAGCCGGTGCAGACCTGGTTGCGAACAGCCGCCACGCCTTTCTTTCCCTTGGCCAGCAGGCGATCGTAGTGGGCGATTATTTGCGGGGGGATTTTGCCGCGCAATTCCGCGATGGTTGCCTCGGCGTTTTTTTCTTTGATTTCTCCAAATTCGAGTGACTGAAGCTTGATTAGATTTTGTAGTATTTCGCTCATAAACCCGTATGTGATGTTATCTCATATTTGGCGAAGTTCTGCAAGCGGAATCCATCCGCCCCAGCAGGCGCAATAATCCGTCCAAAATCGTGATCGGGTGTGGAGGGCAGCCGGGAATGTAAAGGTCAACCGGTACCACGCCGTCGGCGCCGTTCCGCTGTTCGGCGTGGCCGATGTAAGGCCCGCCGGAAATGGCGCACGCACCCACCGCTATCACCAGCTTCGGCGACGGCACCGCCTCGTAAGTCTGGCGCAAAGCCGACTCCATGTTGCGCGTCACGGGACCGGTGATGAGCAGTCCGTCGGCATGACGCGGTGAGGCGACGAATTGAATGCCGAACCGGCCCAAATCGAACACCACCGTGTTCAGAACGTTCACGTCGGCCTCGCAACCGTTGCAGCCGCCGGCGCTCACCTGCCGCAGCTTGAGCGAACGGCCAAAAAGCTTGCGCGCCTTTTCGTCCAGCGCCTTTGCCAGTTGAAATTCCTGTTCACCGAGCACCAGCGCGTCTCGGGATGACGTAGCAAGGCGATGTTCCGTCGTGAAGCGGATTGCGCCTTCCGGACAGGCGCGCTCGCACTCCGGACAAAAGAGGCAACGACCGAGATCAAGCCGCACACCCTTTGCATCCACGGTTATCGCATCGGTCGGGCAGACATCGGCGCAGACGCGGCAGCCGTCCGGACATTTAGCAGAATCAATTTCCGGGCGGCCGCGCAATCGGTCGGGCAATACCGGCGGTTGGTTCGGAAAACCGACCGTGCGGTGTTTCTGATGGGCGCGCGCCAGAAGTGCTTTCAACATGATGTCATTTCCATTTTGGATTTACGAATTACGATTGACACGCTAACGCCGAGCAGCACGTAAATCGCAAATCGTAGATCGTAAATTCTCATAAATCGTGTCCGCAATAGGACAGGTTGAAACTTTTGTTGCACAGCGGAAAATCGGAGATTTGCTGGTCGCGCATCGCCTGCGCCAGCCCCATCCAGTTGTGAAACGACGGATCCACGACTTTGTAATGCGCAAATTTCCCCGCGGCATCCGTCAGGACCACATGACAGATTTCCCCGCGCCAGCCTTCGGTGAGCGACACCACAGCGTGGTTCGCCGCCAGCGGGCCGACCTCGGTCCGCACCGGGCCGTCCGTCAACGCCTTGAGTTGATCGAAAATGAACGCGATGGAACGCTGGATTTCCATCCACCGCACATGCGCCCGCGCAAAAACACTGCCGGTGTGATACGACGACACGGGAATTTGTGCGAACCGGTAGATGCCCGAAGGAAACTGCGCCCGCACGTCGCGTTCGATGCCGCTGGCGCGCGCCGCCAGGCCGACGAGTCCCAACTCCAGGGCGGTCTCGCGCGGCACCGGACCCGCGTTCTCAAACCGTGAACGGACCGAGGGCGCGTCCCAAAGCAAATTCACCGCGTTCGTCACGTCTTTTCGGGCTTGTTCCAAACGCTCTTCCAACTGCGCATGCCGGGTTTGGTCGAGATCAAACAAAATACCTCCAGGCCGGACCAAACCGCGTCCGAAGCGGTTCCCGCAAATCAACGCCGTCAGATTCAGGAAATCGCCGCGAATGCGTCCGCAAAAACTCGCCGTGGGCAGGTAGCCAACGTCACCGGCCAGCGCGCCGAGGTCGCCCGCATGATTGGCGAGTCGTTCCAGTTCGAGGGCGATGGCGCGCAACGCCTGCGCCCGCGCCGGCACGCGGCAGGCCGCCAAGGCTTCGACCGCCTCGCAATGCGCCAGCGTGTGCCCGATGGTCGTGTCGCCGGCGAGCGTTTCCATGTAGGGAATCGTCCGCTTGTCCGGGCCACCGATGAGCGCGCGCTCGACGCCGCGATGCTGGTAACCGAGAGAAATCTCCAGGTGATAAACCTTTTCACCGTGGCATTGAAACCGGAAATGCCCCGGTTCAATGATGCCGGCGTGTACCGGTCCGACCGCAACTTCATGAACTTCCTCACCCGTCATCGTGAAGAAATCCGTGACGCCCGGTTGAACGGGAATTTCCGCCGGACGGTTCCACGCGTCGTGGCCTTCGCGGTAGGAACGATGACAACGAACCGGCTTCAACCACGGATGGCCTTCGGGCCGGACACCCCATTGCTCGGCGATTTCGCGTTCGAACCAATGCGCCTGCGCGCAAACGGGAGTCAGCGCGGGATAATGGCCGGCGACCACCGTTGACCATAACCCCAATTGACCATTGGCATCGTTTGCCAGCACACCGAACAGACGAATGCTGTCGGTGCCGGACGGCTGCCCGAACAACGCCGCGATGCGGCCCCCGTCTTCGCAGACTTGCAAGAGCTGTTCACGGAAATCGGTGAAGCTCAAATTTGGGATTCCCGTGAGCAGCATGGCTTCGCCGTTGCGGATAACGTTGGAGGCCCCGGTTTTCATGGTGTGCCTCCGAGCGTTGACGCGATCTGATGCAACACATCACTCAGCTTTCCCGGCACCGCCAGACCGAGCCACAAAACCAACAATCCGAGCAACGCGGGAGGCGCGATTTGCCACCAGTCTTCGTCCGAAGCAAAACGAGGACGAAGACTGCCGCGCCGAAGCCCTGTGGGCGTGGGCGGGCTGACTGGTTCCTTATCCAACGGACTACGACTCGGCAAGCCAGCCGACTGCGGTGAGGATGGCTGCGCACCCATTATTTTTCCCGGTTCGCCTTGCGCCATGGCGAAGAATGCTGTCGTCATGCCGATGAAAATCACCGCCAGAAAGGCCAGAACGATTATCGCAATCCAGACGTGACCGCCGTCGAAGGCGGCTTTCAGGATGATGAATTTGCTCAGGAACAATCCGAACGGCGGTGTGCCGGTGATGGCCAGGAACCCCACAATCCAAAGCAACCCGGTCACCGGCGCGACTTTCAACAAGCCGCGCACCTGGGCGATGTTCTTGGTCTGGTAGCGGGCCAGGATGTTTCCGGAAAGCAGGAACAGCATGACTTTGGCGAGCGAATGGTTCACGGCGTGCAGCATGGCGCCGAATGCGCCCGCGCCACCCAGTCCGACACCCAGTGCGAGGAGGCCCATGTGTTCGACACTCGAGTAGGCCAGCAACCGTTTGTAATCCGTCTGGCCCAGGATAAAAACCGCGCCGACCACGAGCGAAACCAGCCCCAGCGCAAGCCAGACGTCTCGCCCAAAATCCCCCAGACCGGCCGCCACGCAAACCTGCTGCACGCGGATGAGTCCCAGAAACGCGCAATTGAGCACCGCGCCGGACAGCAGTGCCGAAACGACCGACGGCGCTTCGCTGTGCGCGTCCGGCAGCCACGTGTGCAGCGGAGCGAGACCCATTTTCGTGCCGTAACCAACGAAGAACAGGAGGCAGGCGACTTTCAGCCACGGCATTTGCAGCGCTTGGGCGTGCGTGACCAGATCGGACAGCACCATCGGAAAAATTCCGTTGTTTGCCTGGGTCGCCGCGACGCCGAGAAAGAAGTTCGCCAGCAACGCCAGCGCGATGCCGACCGAGCAGATGAGCAGGTATTTCCACGTGGCTTCAAGTGAGCGATGATGCCGGTGAAAATAAATCAGTGGCGCGCTCGCCAGCGTCGTCGCTTCAATGGCCACCCAGATTAATCCGAAATGCTGGCTGACCGTCACCAGCGTCATCGCCGCCAAAAACAAAAGGAGACACCCGATGAAAACCGCTTCCGGCGCGTTGTCGAAGAGAAATCCTTCTTCCATGTCAGTGGCGCGCCGGTTCGCTTCCTGGCCGAGGTAACCGATGACGTAAAACGACACCACCAGAAACAAACCGCTTGTGATGCTCAAAAACAACAGCCCGGCCGCATCCAGTGCCAACCAGCCGCCGAGCGCCGGGGTGGGCGTCCATTTCCAGCAGGTAGCGGCGAGGGCGGCGTGCGCCAAAGCCGTGCCGACGAGCAAACTGCGCCGCATCGCCGAACTGGGCAAAGCGAACGCCGCCAAGCCGGCAAGCAACGGGAGAATGACGAGAGCGAAGATCATTTGGAGCGCGGAGTGCGGAGTGCGGAGTGCGGAGTGGAAAATGATTCATCCGACGCACATGGACCGTAGACTTCGCTGTCTCGTAGCGCAGATTGGAAATCTGCTGTATCGCAGAATGACATTCTGCGGATGCTTCGAAGTACGGCGGTGCTCGGTCGGTTCGTCAATGCGCCGATTGCCAATCGGCGACACGGCAGGTTACCAACCTGCGCTACAAACGTTGCGCCGCGCACAATCGCAAATCGTAAATCGTAAATCGTAAATTTCATCAGTCCTTCAACGTGCTCAAGCGATCAACGTCAATGTGATCGAACTCGCGGTTGATGTGGAAGATGGTGATGCCCATGACGAACACCGCCACAAACACGTCCAGCAACACGCCGACCTCGACCAGCAACGGCGTGCGCGCCGCAACGCCCACACCGAACGTGTAAATCCCGTTCTCCAGCACGAGAAAGCCCAGCACCTGGTTCACCGCTCGTTTGCGGCTCACAATGAGGAACAGCCCCGCGAAAATGGAAAAGAGCGCCACCGGCGCCAGCCACGGTGAGGCGATATTCTCCGGCATCGGCAGGCGCGTGCACATCCAGAACGACACGCCGAGCGCCAGCACACCCAACACCAGTGATGCAACGTAGCCGACGTAAGGCTCAATTTCGCGTATCACTTCCGCTTCACGCACGGCGCGGAAGAGAAACCACGGGAACACGATGCCTTTGATGGCAATGGTGCCCGCCGCCAGCAACGCGAAATGCAGCGACAGCTCATGCCAGTGCGCCAGGATCGGCAGGAAGCCGAGCACCACGCCCTGCGCCGCCACCACGCGAATCGAAGCCCCCAGCCGGCTGGAACCGAGCAGCTTCAGGTTGGTCAGCACCACGAGCACGAGGATGAAATTGGTGGTCAGCATGACATTGAATCAGATTAGTCCGAGCAGAAATGCCACCGCAGCCAGCGCACCCGCGCCGACGAGCAGTTGGGGCACGACAACCAGACGCAGCCGCGCCATGATGGATTCAATCACGCCCACGATCACGGCCACGACAAACATTCCGCCCGTTGCCAGCAGCAGGTTCAGCCACGCGTTGGCCGTAGCCGGCAACACAATTCCGACGACCAGCGCCGCAAACAGCCAAAGTTTGAGCCCCGCGCTGTAAAGGATGAACGCCAGATCCGGCCCGCCGTGGTCCAGCACCATCACCTCATGAATCATGGTCAATTCAAGGTGGGTGTTCGGGTCGTCCACCGGAATGCGCGCGTTCTCCGCCAGTAACACAATCATCAGCGCGACGACCACCAATGCCACGACCGGGCCGGCGTGCAGCCAATGGGCAACTGACCCCGGCTCAAGCATTGTTGAGAGCGAAAGCTGTCCGGTTTGTTGCGCCAGCGTCGCCAGTACTACCAACAAGGCCGGTTCGGTCAGCGCGGAGAAAAATACTTCACGGCTCGCACCCATGCCCTCAAAGCTCGAACCGGTGTCGAGCGCCGCGACGACGGTAAAGAACCGCATCAACCCGAGCAGACCGGCGAAGAGCAGAAAATCCGCCGGAAACGCGATGAGCGCCGGGAAATTTCCCAACGGCACCAGCATCGCCGCAGTTAATGCTGCCGCCAGCCCGACCATCGGCCCGGCGCGAAATATCCACGTGGTCGTGCGGCTGTAAACCGCGCCTTTTTGCAGCAGCTTCCACAAATCGAAATAGGTTTGGAGCAGCGGCTGGCCGCGGCGCCCCGCAAAGAGCGCCTTGGTGCGGTTGATGACGCCGAACAACAACGGCGATAACACGAGCGCCAGCAGCAACGGGATGAAAGCAAGCGCGTTCATGGTCAGCGAAATTTCCAGACCAGCAACACAATCAGGGTCACGGCGATGTAAAGCACGTAAAGCTGGACGTTGCCGTGTTGCAACCAGCGCAATTGCGAGAGCCATGCCTTGCCGCGCTCGAACATGGGCCGATACATCTCTTCATGGGAGATGTCGGGCGTAATTGTCTCAAGTGAACCTTCCGGCGGGAAAAAACCGTGCGGCCGCAAAATCCTTTTCCGGGTGCCGAGCAGCACCTTGAACAAATCCGTCAACGGCTGGGCAAACGACGAGGCGGTGTATTGAATGCGGGGCGTCGGCTGCGGGTACCCGCAGCCCCAAGTCACACTCTGTTCCACCCGGCGGCCCGCCAGCAAACGGCGTCGCAACAAAACCAGCGCCACCGTCACCACCAGAAATGTCAGCGACCCAATCACCACGAACGTCAGCGAGGTTTTCGTGGCGGCGAGGTTTAGACTGACTACTTCAGGACGCAGTCCCGTCACGTCTTCCAAAACCGTCTGCAATGACCCGACCACAACCGGCGCCAGCAAGCCGATGAACACGCACCCGGCCGCCAGTGCCAACATGGGCAATCGCATGGTCCAACCCGCCTCGTGCGCGTGCGCGGCGTGTTCGCTGCGCGGCTCGCCAAGGAAAACGATGCCGAATGCCTTGGTGAAACACGCCACCGCCAGTCCGCCAATCAGCGCCAGGCCGGCAATCAGCGCCAGCAACGGCACGGCGATTTCTCCAACGGTCGAAATGCCACCCTTGAACGCGCCCAAAAAAATCAGGAATTCGCTGACAAAACCGTTCAGCGGCGGCAGACCCGAAATCGCCACCGCGCCCACGAGAAAAGTCACCGCCGTCCACGGCATCCGTTTCAACAAGCCGCCGAGGTGATCAATTTCGAGCGTTTTGGTTCCGTGCAACACCGCGCCCGCGCCGAGAAACAACAATCCCTTGAACAAGGCATGATTCAGCACGTGCAGCAACGCACCGCCATATCCGAGCACGATGAGCACCGTCGAGCCACTGTTCATACCCAGCAAACCGACACCCAAGCCGAGCGCGATGATGCCGATGTTTTCCACGCTGTGATACGCCAGCAAGCGCTTCAGGTCGTGCTGGGCCAGCGCAAACAACACACCCAGCACACCCGAAGTCAGCCCGATGCCGATGAGCACCCACCCCCACCACAATGGCGGCATACCTAAAAATGTGAACGTACGCAGCAATCCATAAATTCCCGTCTTGATCATCACGCCCGACATCAGCGCAGACACATGACTCGGCGCGGCGGGATGCGCCTCCGGCAGCCACACGTGCAAAGGCATGAACCCGGCCTTGGTGCCGAACCCGACAACTGCCAGTAGAAACAGAACACTCGCCAAACCTTGCGTGTGAATGCCTTGGGCCGCCCAGACGTTGAAATCCATTGAACCGGTTTCACGCGCCAGCAACAGGAAAAACGCCAGCAGAAAGGCCGTCCCCAGATGCGTCGCCACAAAATAAATCCAGCCCGCTTCCCGCACCGATTCACGTTCATGCTCGAACGTCACGAGGAAAAATGACGCGACCGCCATTAATTCCCACGCGAACAGGAAAAGGACGGCATTGCGCGCCAGCAGGACGAGCACCATCCCGAGCACCAGCAGGCCGTAAAAAAACCAGACCGGGCCAAGTGAGCGGCGGCCCTGCCACGACCGCAAATAGCCCACGCCATAAATTGCACAAAGTGCAGAAAGCAAAAGCGTCGGCAAAAGGAACCACGCCGAAAGCGGATCGAGTTCGATGAAGAATTCACCGTAGGGCACCGGCCAGGGGAAATGAAACTGTTGGGTTGCGCCGCCCATCAATACTTGAATCGTCGGGATGCAGCCCACAATTGCCGCCACGACAACCGGGAACGCGCCGAGCCAGGAAAAATTCAGCCTCGGACGGTTCATCAGCAATAAGGCAACCACTGCGCCGTAGAGCAGCACGGCCATCGCTGACAACAACAATATCACGCAGCGGCCTCCTTCTTCACGGTCGTTGCGGAAGCGTCCACCCTCCGCAGTGCTACGGAGGACGGGCGCAAGCTGTTGCTGATTGTTTTGGCTGCCACCATGATTTCATCGCGGCTCGCCTGCTTTACGATGAGCACCTTGAAATCGGGATTGCGCAAGGCGAACGCCAGGCGTGACAGCAGATGGAGATGTGCTTTGACGGTGGGGCTGATGAGCGTGAACAAAGTGTGCACTGGCTGATCATCCAATGCCCCGAAATCCACCGGCGCTTCCAGAAAACACAACGTCACCACCGGTTGCGGCACATGCAACACGATTGGATTTCGAACGTGCGGAATGGCAATGCCATCGCCGATGGCCGTGGACTCCAAAGCTTCGCGCGCCAGCAACACTTGCAGCAGGAACTCGCGATCAACTTTGTCCGGCAACCGCAACACCTCAACGACACTGCGGAGCACGGCCGGCTTGTCCTTGCCCGCCAGACGATAAAAAATTCCCCCCACCTCCAAGGCGTCGGACAATTCAGGAAGCGGCGTCGAGCCGTTCTCTGGTTCCTCAAAAATCCGTGGCGAAACGTTGATGCGATTGGCCGTGGCCCATTCCAACAGCTCAGCCCGGTTGAACCGATATTGTCCACTCAACCGATATCCGGGCAGTTTTCGCTCATCAATCCAGCGATAAACCGTCTTTTCCGAGATATTGAGAAGCCCGGCTACGTCTTTGACTGTCAGTTGCATCTGTTCATGATGTCCAGCCTGCGAAATGCACTATGGACATCTTTGGACAAACTGCAAAGAATGCTCACGAATGTCAAGCTAGTGACAATAAACTTTCAATTACAGCGGTTGGAGTGTCATAGTGCAATGGAGAATCTCAAGCAAGTGCCGCTACTATGCGATTCAGCATTTCACGAACATCGGTGTGAACCTCTTCAGGGCGCATTTGCTCTGCAATACGGTGAAATTCGTCCTTCGGAAGCGAGTTATAAATACCGTAGCGCTCGAATGCCTTGCGAAAAAATGGAACCAGCACTTCATCGCTGGCTTTTCTGTTCGATAAATCCGGGTGATTCGCATCAACAAGCGCAGCCGAGACGAGAAATTCGGAAGTCATTAACTCTCGTAACTCTTTTGCGCGTGCCTGGAGAAATAAATCGCCGGGATTTTCTTGTTGCCACATTCCATTTCGTGCGGCTTCGCTAAAAAAGGCACGCTCGATCGCTGCCCACACAAGCAGATAGTTTTCGATCTCACGTCGAGGCCACATGAGGTGGGGTATGGGATCTGCTTGATCGGGAATTCGTTCGCTCCGATCGGTTAGTACTACACCGCGTACCTTAGGAAAGAGGAATTGAAGACCCTGAAAATGCTGAAAGGCATCCTTAGGATGATTCGTCTTGAGATAATGGTGATTGGCAATAGGGTTGACTGTCTTGAAAATTTTCAAAGCTTCGGCGTGCTTTAGAACTTTGGCCCAAGCACGCAACATATCTATATCCGACTTACCCTCGACATAAAGCCACAGACCGCGTTGCTGCGTACCATAATAATCCACAACTGGAATGTCAGAAATCGCCTGCCTAGCTAGCTTCTGCTGTTGTTGTGAGCCAAGCGGTCGAACCTCTCCCATAATGGCTGCCAAGAGTTGTTGTGGACGCCCCGGCGGTCGATCGAACTGTATTGCTTCCTCCATGAACTGTTCGGAGTGGGACGCCAGCACAATTTGAACACCTAAAGCTTCGGCACGCTCAGCCAATAAGCGATAGAGGTCCTGTTGGCGAATGCTTTCCAGATGGGCTTCTGGTTCATCAAGTAGAAACAAGGTCGCCTTGCCGCGTCGACTATAGAACAATGTTAACAGTTGAAGCATCTGCAGAAACCCACTGCCTGCCGTATTAAGATTCATCGGCTGGCATGTTTTACCAGTCCGATCCTTTCTCCGGTTCCGATATACGACCTCGATCTGACTATTGGGAAGCCGCTTGGGCCGTTCAATATCCACGCCGAACATCGACCGGATATCGTCGGCCAATGCCTTCCACTCATCACTTGGCTCTGACGCTGGCGACTCACTCTCTGAACCACAATCCAAGTAATAGAGCATCGAGCGCAATGCGCGGTTCACCTGTCCGGTTTGAATCATGAAATCCACGCCGTCCCGCTGAAGCAGGAGTTCAGACAACGGTAGTGTGGCATGGATTGCTGAATTCAAGACGACAACTTCGCTAATCGCTGCTTCAGGAAGTAGGATTTCACCGCGCTCTACAGTCGCGGATGGCCGGACATTAAAACTTTTTTCGTCACTGAATTGAAACTCCATGCCGCACTTCCACGGTATTGAGTTAGCCACACCTTCAACCAGAATCCTAATCAGAGCTGGTTTATTCGGACCTTCGAACACGAGCAGATCGGGCCAAAGCTCCTTGCTAGTGCCGACCTCTACGAACGTGAGTTCTTCAAGATTAAGTCGCACACCAGGACGCTTCTTCGCAGTGAGCTTCTCCGGTGACGAGGGATCGTATTTACGCCGCTTGACCCATGTGTGCAGGGCAAGCTGCCAAGCCATGAGCGATTGAAGCAAAGAGGTCTTACCACCGTTGTTCGGGCCGACTATTGTAGTTACGCGAGAAAGCGGAATTGGCTTCGTTCGAAGCAGCTTAAAGCCCTCAATGGTGACCTGTGTGATCATCAAACAATTATGACTGCTCTTTTTTAGCCGCCTTGACCTCGATATGCAAGTCGCGCAATTGGCGTGGTGTAACGGCGGCGGGCGAATCGGTCATCAGGTCCGTGCCTTTGGCGGTTTTCGGAAACGCAATCACGTCGCGGATGCTCGGTGTGCCGCAAAGAATCGCACAGAGCCGGTCGAACCCGAGCGCAATGCCGCCGTGCGGTGGGGCACCGTAGCGGAACGCTTCGAGCATGTAGCCGAATCGCAACTTCGTTTCTTCCGGCGTAATTTGCAGCACATCCTCGAAAACCATTTTTTGCACGTCGGGTTGGTGGATACGAATCGAGCCGCCGCCGAGTTCCACGCCGTTGACGACCACGTCGTAATGCTGGCCGCGGACTTTCTTCGGGTCGGTCTTGAGCAGCGGGATGTCATCGGCCACGGGCGCGGTGAACGGGTGATGGCTCGAATACCAGCGGTTCTGTTCCTTGTCGAAACTGAGCAGTGGAAAATCCACGACCCAGAGAAAGTCGAACCGGTTCGGATCAATCGTCAGCTTCCCCTGCCCTTTCAAAACGTCGGCGCAATACGAACGGATTTTGCCGAGGATTTCGCACGCGTTCAGCCATTGATCGGCGGCGAACAAAATCAGGTCGCCTTCCTCGATGGCCAGTTTCTTCGCCAGTGCGGCCTTCTCGGCGTCGTTGAAAAATTTCACGATGGGCGATTTCCATTCGATGGTAGCACCGTCTGCCCCTTTTTCGACCTTGATGTAGGCCAGGCCTTTCGCGCCCAGGCTCTTGGCATATTCGGTCATCGTTTCGATCTGCCCCTGTGTCGCGCCGGCCAGGCCTTTGGCGTTGAGCGCCTTCACCACGCCACCGGCGGTGACCGCACCGCTGAATACCTTGAATTTGCTGGCGCGGAATTCCTCCGTGAAATCCACCAGTTCCATGCCGTAACGCGTGTCCGGCTTGTCAATGCCCCAGCGGTTCAATGCCTCTTCGAACGAAAGGCGCTTGAACGGTGTCGGCACGTCAAGGTTCAGCGCTGTTTTCCAGATGCGTTTAAGCAGGCCTTCAATCAGGTTGTAAATGTCTTCGCGTTCGATAAATGACATTTCGAGGTCAATCTGCGTGAACTCGATCTGGCGGTCGGCGCGCTGGTCTTCGTCGCGGAAGCAGCGGGCCAACTGGTAGTAACGCTCGATGCCGCCGACCATGAGCATCTGCTTGAACTGCTGCGGCGACTGCGGCAGTGCGTAAAATTCCCCGGGATTGGTGCGGCTCGGCACGAGAAATTCGCGCGCGCCCTCGGGCGTGGATTTGAAAAGGACGGGCGTCTCGATTTCGAGAAAGCCCTGCTCGTCCAGGTATTGTCGCGTGGCGAACGCAACCTTGCTGCGCAGACGGAGGTTGCGCGCCATCTCAGGCCGGCGCAAATCGAGGTAGCGATATTTCAGGCGTAATTCCTCGTTCACCTTGCTGGCCACTTCGGGGTCGTCCACCGGGAACGGCAGCACGTCGGCGACGTTGAGCACTTCGAGTTCCTTCACCATCACCTCGACTTCGCCGGTGGGAATTTTGGGGTTGTTCGTGCCGGCGGGACGCTGACGGACCTTGCCGGTGGCGCGGATGACGCATTCGCTGCGCAGCGCCGCGGCGCGCTCGAAAAGTTCCTTGGGCAAATCGGACGGGTCGAAAACGGTCTGGGTGCGGCCTTCGCGATCGCGAATGTCAATGAAGATGAGGCCGCCGAGGTCGCGCCGGGAATGGACCCAGCCGGTGAGGGTGACTATCTGCCCGATGTGCGCCGGGCGCAGTTCGTTGCAATGATGCGTGCGTTTCATTCAAATGCGGATTGCGGAATTCGGATTGCGGAATTCAGAATCCAAAGCGAATGTGGATTTTGGCGAAGAAAGCGGCAAATTTCAAAGACAAATTCACGTGACTTGCTTTGCCACCAAAGAAGTCTGCCTGGCACAAAATCCAGCGGAACGGGTCTTCTGGCAAATTCCAAACCGCTTTGAATTTCGCCAGATTGCGCGGCCGCTAAGCCCACAGGCCATTCCAGTTTATCCCAGCCATTCGGTCAGCTCGCGCAAGGAAGCAATCTCGCGGGTGAGTCCGCAACCGGACGGACGGGGCTTGTGTCCGGGATTATACCAGCAGGCATCAATCCCATACTGGATCGCGCCCACGATGTCGGAGGCCCAGCCATCACCAATCATGAGCGCTTCGCGCCGGGATGGATGTCCCAATCGTGCCAACGCGACATCGAAAAACTCTTTGGCCGGTTTGGAAAAACCGACTTCTTCCGAAATAATGATCTCAGCAATGTGTTGGCGGATAACGGATCGGGCGAGCCTTCCGCGCTGGACCGCCTGCAAGCCATTGGTCAAAATGGCCATGCGGTATTTCCCCTGCAATCCCTGCAACACTTCCGCCGCATCCTCAATCTGTTCCGAACATTCGGCCAGGCACTCCAGATAGCTGGCGCTGAACGTGGCCGGCGGGTACGCAAACCCGATGGCTTGAAGCAGCAATTCGAAGCGGCGCACTTTGACAAAGCCCGGCGTCAGCTCCCCCTTTTCCACCGCCTGCCATAACTCCTGGTTAATACGCCGATAGGCCGCCAGATATCCGGGGTCGAAGGTTGCTCCCATCAAACGGAAAACCTCCCTGAGCGCGGCGCTTTCCGCCCGGTCGTAGTCGAAAAGCGTGCCGTCGGCATCGAACAAGAGCCACTGGTAGTGCTGCATGGACCACTGATAAAGGTTTCGCCCGGCCTCGTAAAGTCGAAGCCATTTATTCGTCAATACGAGGCCGTCAGATCAACCCATGACTCGGGAAGTGGCCCGTTGGAAAATCGCTGGATGCAGCCATTCAAGAACCGTTCCGCGACGAAAGCGGCGTTGCCGGGCAAGGCAAGTTTTCAAATCTTGTTATTCCCCGCTCGCCACGGGCGTTTGTTTGAATTAACCTGCACCGCCATGACGGATTTGACGAAGCCCGAAGTCATCATCACCCACGAAAGCGACCTCGACGGGTTTCTCGCGGGCGTGTTGTTGCAGCGGCTCGCCAAGAAACTTTTCGGCGCGGACGTTCCGCTAGAGGCGTACCACTACAACTTTTGGAAACAGCGGGAGTTGCGCGAAAGGTGCGCGTGGGTGGCGGACTTCACGTTTGAACCCCGGCTCGACAAGCCCGAATGGGTCGTCTTTGACCATCACGTCACGGAAACCGCGCCCAAATACGCAACGCTCGTTCACGACGTGAACAAATCTGCCGCGTTGCTATGCTACGAACTTTGCAAGGAGCACGGCCTCGGCTCTCCCGCGCTCGACCGGCTCGTGCATTTGAACAACGTCGCGGATTTGTTTTTGGAGGACGATCCCGACTTCGTCGTCGCGGGCGATTACGCGAGTCTGGTCAAAACCTATCAGTTTTGGAACCTGCACGCGCTCATCAACGGCGAAATTGAGAAGCTGCTCGACCATCCGCTGATCGAAGTCATGGCCACGAAACGCCGCGTCGAGAACCCGCTCGGTTTCGAGTGGAGCAAAAACAACGTCACCGAACTCAGCCCGGCGGCGGGCTATGTGGACACCGTCGTGGGCAACAACAACCTCGTCGTCCACCAATTGCTCGAAGAGAAGGCGACGAAATATCCGGTCCTGGTCACGTTATTCCGCCGGGGGAACCTGGTTTTCGTCAGCTTTCGCAGCCGGGATGGCGAGGCGCTCAAGGTCGCGGAAAAATTCCAGGGCGGCGGCCACGCCAACGCCGCCGGCGCGATTCTACCCAAATCCATCCGGAACATCCCCGACGCCGTTGACTATCTCCGTCAGATATTAAATCCAAAAAAAGACACCCCGTTGAACAGTCTGGAAAGTTTGTTTGCCGGAATTGAAGCTGAACAAAAAAAGTGATCACCAATGGAGGCGAGGGGCGGAGTCGAACGATGTCTTCACCGACTGCAAGCCTCAATATCCTGTTTTACACGGGGATTTTAACATTGATTCTAAAGGGCTTCAAGAGGTTTTTGGCACTACACGCCACCTACCGAGTTGACTCACATTAAATGTTACCGGGACTGGGAGGTGGACGAGTGGTCTGCCGATACGTTGACTCATATTCATGGTTACCGAAGCCTTGAATATGAGTTTATCAGCCCAAAGGGAGTATCTGGCGAAAATCCACGGGCGGTATCAGCGTGCGGGGCGTCCGCATAAGAGCCGCATCCTGGATGAGTTTTGCCTGAACTGTGGTTATCACCGCAAAGCGGCGTTGCGCTTGCTGCTGCGTCCCTTGGGCGGATCCGAGCGCAAACGATCCGGTTGCTCTGTTGAAAACATCCGGGCAGCGGCGACCTCGCCTAACGGCGGAGGGCGTAGGCCAATACTCGGAAACTGGCTTCGGCCAGCATCTGATCGTGGCGGCGGGCATTCAAAGCTGCGCCCATCGTTCGTTTCAGACCGCTGAAGAAGCTTTCCACCGCCCAACGCCGTCCATAGCCCCGTTCCTGCAAGTATTGCTCACTCATGCCACTGCGCCATCGCCCACTTCGCGTCCCATCCGCTCGATGATTCAACGGTTTGATGATACTCTCCACGCCCCAGTGGTCGCGACAGCGTGCATGGATCCATTCGGCATCATAACCTCCGTCCGCATAGAGCGTGGCCGGACGCGACACCGCTTGGGCCTGAGTCAACAAGGCCTCGGCCTGGGTGCGGTCATTACTCGGTCCAAGGCTCACCACCATTCCCACAGGCAACAGACTCGTGCAGAGCACCACCACTGACACCTTTACCCATTGGTGGCACCGCTTTCCGCTCTGGTGGCGAAAGTATTCACTAGCCGTGCTGCCGGCCAGTCCCGTGGCGTCCATGGCCGCCGCCGTGGGCGCCGGTTCTTGCTGGGCGGCCGCTTGCCCGATCCGGGCGATCAACTGCTGGGCAATGGCCACCACGTTGCTGCGGGCGCTGAACTTCTGTAGTGTTGTGAAGTGGGGCAGCTTTTCAGTCATTCCCAAACGTTCCCGCAAGGTGGAGCTGACCGCCAACCATTCCAGAACCCCACGATACGTCGTTTTGAGATAAGCCCGCAAAACCAGGCAGGTCATCAGTTGCCGTTGCGTAAAGTCATGCCGACTGCGGCTGGCACCGTAATCGGCCAGATGCGGCCGGCTCAACCGCATGGCCAGATCAGCGACTGGCTCGACGACGGGAAGTTGGGCACGACCGCTCTTTGCTGGTTTCATGCTCTGTTGGACGCTGGCACACGGAAAAGGTTTCTACAAACCAACGATCCGGTCCGAAAATCATCTATGACCCGGTCGTGCTCTTGCCGGTGCTCAAGGAAGTGTGGCGGGCCAGTGATCAGTTGTGCAGCAAGCTGCTCAAGGCCGCGCTGCCCGAATGGCTGGCGCATCACGAGCGGCGCGGGGCACCACGGCCCGAAGCCCTTAAGAAAAAACTGTTGGCGGTGAGTCCGGCGCAGATTGACCGCTTGCTCCAACCGGCCCGTGTGCGCCATCCGCGCAAGGGGCTTTGCACGATACAACCCGGCACTCTGTTGCGCCGGCAGGTGCCCACGCGCGGCGGCCCGCCCGACACCAACAAACCCGGTTCGGTCGAGTCTGACACCGTGGCTCACTGCGGAGACACGACGGCAGGCGATTACGTCAATTCCCTCACGTTTACCGAGCTTTTCAGCGGTTGGACGGAAAACCGTGCCGTCTGGAACAAAAGCGGCCATGCCGTGCTGGGCCAATTGAAGGAACTGGAAGCCAGGGTGCCTTTCCAGATGAAGAACTTCCACACTGACAACGGCGGTGAGTTCCTGAACTGGGCGCTGCACGAATATCTGAAGGCTCGGCCAATAAAGTTGCCTTGGACACGCAGCCGCGCCTTCCGCAAGAACGATAACGCGCACTGTGAACAGAAGAACTGGACGCATGTGCGCCAGCTTTTCGGCCATGAGCGCTTCGAACATCCCGAACTGGTGGCATTGATGAACGAGATCTACACCCATGATTGGAGTCCGTTCACCAATCACTTCAAACCCACCTTCAAGTGGTTGAAGCGAGACAAACGCGGAAGCAAGACGGTCCGAATCTATGAGCAAAAGCCACAGACGCCCTATCAACGACTGCTGGAGAGCCCCGAGGTGGAGGAAGCTACAAAGCTCAGGCTGCGCGAGGAACATATACGCCTGGACCCCTTCGAGTTGAAGAAAGGCATTGAAAGAAAACTCAAGAACTTCTTTACTCTTCTCGGTAACCTCGATCGTGAGGCAACGAAGCCCTAACGGCTTCAGCCTCCGGTAACATTTAGCCGTGAGTCAACTCGCCTACCAGCATTAACCCGCTACGCACCCGGCACGCGCACGGTTACTGAAGAAATCGTTGAAGGTTTTGTTGAAGGTTTTTCCCCGAGTTCACGCCAATGAAAGGCCCGCACTATTTGCGGCGGCGCCACAGCCACAACGCTGCCGCGCCCACGCCCGCCAGCGCACCGCCGGACGGCTCCGGCACCGGACTGACGGCGATGCCAGTGGGTTGATCCAATCCCGACAGCAGCGACGCATTGACGATCGTCCCGGAAGTTGTGTATTCGCCGACACTGCCGCTGTTGGCGGGGCCGGTGTCCCCTTCAGCGACAAATAGGTCGTTCCCCGAAATCGCGATGTCATAGGGGTAGTTCAACCCGGAAATTAGCGACGCATTGACGGTCACCCCGGAAGTTGTGTATTCGCCGACAGTGCCGTTGCCAACAGCGCCGCTCCCGACAAACAGGTCATTCCCCGATATCGCAATGCTATTGAGCTCCTGCAATCCGGAAATTAGCGACGCGTTGACGGTTGCCCCGGAAGTTGTGTATTCGCCTACGGTGCCGGTGTTATCACTCGCGACAAACAGGTCGTTCCCCGAAATCGCAATGCCATAGGGGTAATCCGGACCGGAAATTAGCGACGCATTGACGGTTGCCCCGGAAGTTGTGTATTCGCCGATGGTGGTGCCGCCGATGTTTCTGTTATTCCCGACAAACAGTTCGTTTCCCGAAATCGCAATGCTAACGGGTCCATGCAACCCGGAAATCAGCGACGCATTGACCGTCGCCCCGGAAGTCGTGTATTCGCCGACGGTGCCTGCCAAATAATTCACGACAAACAGGTCGTTCCCCGAAATCGCAATGCCATAGGGGTTAGCCAACCCCGAAATCAGCGAGGCATTGACGGTTGCTCCGGCGGTTGTGTATTCGCCGACGGTGTCGCCTATAAAATTTGCAACGTATAAATTTTGCGCCTTGAGGGTGGGCGCCAGACTACACACCAGCGTCAAGGCGATTCCGTAGATCCTCTTTCCGGCTTTCATTAAACTAACCTTCTCTATAAATCATACTGAAGGAAAGGGCGATATGTCAATTACCGAATGGAATTGTATTCTTTTGAACTCGTCGCGCATTCTTCCGTCGCCAATGCTGAATAATCACTTTCGTCGCCTCATCCAGCCAATCAGGGTCAGCCAACAGGGTGATTAATTCGATGGAGCTAAAGAATTTCACTGCGTTCGGATTCGGCCTGCCCAATGGCCGCAGTTTTCCCGCGCTGACGAGAATACCGCGCTGACGCTGGGCACTGATGACAATTTCTACCCCGAATACTTCATACGCACCGAGTAAAGTGACGTTCGGGCCACAATGAAAAGCGTCCTGTGGTCGGCGCCTCCAAACACCAACTGCACCGGTCGTTCGGGTACTTCGATGGTATCAATCAGCTTGCCGGCCGGGTCATAGACATAGATTTGACCGGCGGCAATATACACGTTGCCGCGCGAATCCACCGTCACGTTTTCGCCGCCTTGTTCGGCAAAGAGCCGGAAATTTTTCAGGCTACCGTCCGGGTTCACGTCAGCGACCCAGGTTCTAAGTTCAGATTCGTCGGTGACATAAAAGGGCTTGCCCGGCACGGCCAGGCCCAGGCCGAAAGAGCGGATTTGCGGGCTTGATTTGACGCGCCAACTGGTTGCTCCGGTTAAAAAGTCATCGCCGGCGGGTATGATGGCGGTTCCGTCGGGCGAAACAAAATTGGTTGCCGGATGGGAAAGGGAATCGCGGTTCAAATGCCAGTCGCTGACGGGCAAATATAAACTTTTCCCTGACCAATTGGTGACCGCTTCGGGTTTCAGCAGCGTGACCTTGCCGCTTGGGTTCAGGGCATAAACGACATCATCCGCCGCGTAGGAAATGACCATCAGGTTCCCCGCCTGGTCCACCGCCAGGTTGACGGGCTCCAGCGGATAATCACTGACGGTGGAGAGTTGCCGTGACGACGAATCCCAGCGATAGATCCGTTGCCAATGCGAATCCACGAAATAAAAATCACCGTGCGGCCCGACCCCGCCACCGGAGATATTGAAAAAGCCGCCTGCGAGTTTTTCCACTTTCGCATCGGGAGCGACAAGGGGTGAAGGCGTGACGTGTTTCGGACGAGTTACATGATCCGAAACATCCAGCCAGGCGAACTCATGTTCGCGGAGTTCAATGTCATGGGTCTGGTCGTAAATGGCGGAATCGAAGCTCGCCTTGCTGTTGCTGTCGCAGTGAAAATTATGGAAACGGATGTCCCGCGAGTTGGATACCTTGACGGCCCACGGAAAAGGCTGGAACGAACTGATGACGCGGTAGCTGTGGAAATTGGCAAAGGTGATGTCGTGGGACGAATCAATTTCAATCGGCAGGGCAAAGCCGCTTTCGCCCCGTTCTTCCTCGGTCTGCAACGCGTAAAAGCGCCAGTGGGCGGCACGGCGCACTTGAATTTCGTTGCGGACATGATGCTCGCTCGAAATCTGGTAGGCGCGGCCCCCGGTCTCGGTATCAGATACGACCATGCCGGCTTGGGCATAGGTCGAGGGCGTCCAAATATCGAGAAACGTGCCGCCACCACCATCGGTAACCCACAAGCTGGGATATTGGCCGTCCCAATGGCGACTGGGATCGGGGTCGGTCGTGTGGCTGCTGTTGTACGGGTTTGCACGGGAGCCATCCGGCAGGGGCGTGCCATGTCCGCCAAGGAACCGGACGTCGTTCATCATCGAACCGGAGCCGGCCTTCCAGAGGGCCGCAGCCGCACGCCGATTGTTCCCGCCCGTGTAAAGCCCGATGCCGATTACAACGTTGCTGCCGCCTTTAGGTGTTTCCAGCAAAGCTTTGGGGCCACCGATGCCTTGATAAGCGGGCGTGCCGTCCGGCAAAACAATCTGCGTTGCGCCCGGATGCAGCCCGATCAACACCGTTTCGGGCCGCAGCGTCAAGGTGTCATGCACGACGTAAAAGCCCGAGGGCAGGTAAATAGCATTGTGCTCGGCAATTGCTTTCTGTAGCACTTCAGTATCGTCGGTGCGGCCGTCGCCTTTGGCGCCCAAATCACGCAAATTCACCCAGGTATCGCAGGCAGGCAGGTGAGCCAAATCAGAGGCGACGGCTGGTGGCATTGTGGCGAGCGGCGTGGCGTCGAAGTAAGTTTCGATTTCCGGCTCGGCTCCAATGTCGGCATAACGGAGTCCGTGAGAAAAATTCTTCACCGTATACATTTTCGCAGGGGCAGCAAAGCGTTTGCCGCTGTCGCGCAACGCGGCAAAGATCGGCACATCGCGGCAGGTGACTCCTTCCATATTGATTTCATTGCGCGGGTTGTTCTCCATCCCAAAAATGAATGCCGGACCGGAAATGTCTTCAAGGCGGGCGTCCTTGACCCAAAGTTCGTCCGCCCGTTCAGGTTCGATTTCAACGGCGGTTGGCACATGCCGAAAGTGCGGGCGAATGAGCGTGAGTCCGGCTTCGTGTTCGAGAATCGCGGCTTCACGCTGGCCTTCGAATGAACAGTCAATGAGCGTGAACTGCCAGCCGGGCGAAGGTTTTGACGTCCAAATGGCATGGGTACCGCCGAAGAAATGAACGTCCTCGACCACATTACCGCCTTCGTGGATGCCGGCCAGCGCGGAGCCGAGACGGAAATCCATGTGAGCGAGGAAACAGTGCTGGGCATAGTGCGACCGCACAGCGACCGCGCCCGGGTTTCCGTCCTGAACCTCGACATCAATATTGGCGAGCGCCGAATAAAAAGTGCCGGGGTTGGCGTCTGGGACAGAACTGTTGCCAGCCTGTAGATCCCGCGGACGCCTCCCAGCGAAAAAGACCATGAGCTTCTCATGCGATGCGTCTCCGAAACCCGGTGTGTTGGCGGGCAGGACAATAACCGGACGTTCGTCACCGTAGCCAATCAACCGGATGCCGGGCCAAATATAAAAAGTATCACTGATGCGATATCGCCCCGGTGCGAGCAGAACCATTCCCTGGCCGGTGCTCTCCTGAACTTGATTAACCGCTTTCTGTAACGCAGCGGTGTCGTCGCCGCCGGATGGAGCAACGTAAACCGCCCTGGGATCGTCCAACCGCTGCGTGTAAAATGAGGCAGACCAGACCGATGCTGCAAAGACAAAGGAGAGCAGAACCAAAAAAAACAGACCCAGTCTCCTTGAGAGTTGCTTGACGGCTGAATTTGTGGGTGAACAATTTTTAATATCGGCGAGCATGGGCAAGGATACCCGAGGCAGCTTCATCATTCAACCCGAAAACCCGGGTTGTTTCGATTCCATGAGAATGTCCCCTTGAGGCCGGGGTTACGGCAGCAATTCCCTCTGCCGGCCTGGCCGAATTCCAAAAGATGCTGGATGAAATGATCAAGGCGTCAAACGAACTGCCCGGGAGAAATCAGCCGGAGAAGCAAGACGACCTTGCCAACCACCTGAACCGGACGGTCTGGGAAAGCTCTTTTTGGGGTCCGGACAATCAGTTGTTAAAAACGAACGTCACGATTGATTGTGAAGGCATGATGGCTTTTACGGCTTTTTTATCGGTCCAAACCTGGAAGAGAGTGTCTTTGTTTCCACAATTGAGAATAACCACGGCCACTTTGCCGTCGGGATTCAGGAAGGCGGTGGTGAGCAAATTATCATTGTTTGAAGAGGCGATAATCCTTTTTGCGCCGGGCTTGATAAACCGGGAGAAATGGCCAAAGACATAATATGCATTCAGGTACACTAATTCATCTTTCCTGCTGTCGTACATGATCGGTGAAAGGCCATGACAACCGACATGACACGGGCCTCCGGTTTCATCCAGTAACAGATTCCAGAACACCCAGCCTTCGGTCCAGTTGTTGAGGTCCTGGATCATTGATTTGGCCAAACGTTCGGAAGTATCCCACTCGTTTAGCATCTCTGGATCATCGAGTGTGCCCCGGCCCAGCCCGGCTTCGGTGTAAATCAGGTGTTTATCAGGATAGGCATCATGGACCAACCGCACATTGTCGTAATGGTTGCCTACATACCAATGAAAGCCGGTGCCCCAGACATATTTTGAAGCTTCCGGATCGTCGTAAACCACCTGGGCCCGCTGGTACATGATTCCCCGGTTGTGGTCCCAGATCATCAATTTTACGTTCGCCAAATCGTTTTTCTTGAGTGTCGGACCCAGGTAATTTTTGACGAAGTCACGTTCCTCCTCCGCGGTAAAAATACACGATTCCCAAATCTGAACCGCCATAGGCTCATTTTGGACGGTGATACCCCAGATGGGAATCCCCTCATTTTCGAAAGCCTTGAGGTATTTCACAAAAAAATCCGCCCAGGTCTGGTCATACTCCGGTTTTAACTTTCCTCCATACAACATGTCGTTGTTGGATTTCATCCAGGCCGGAGGGCTCCACGGTGAACCAAAAAGTTTGATGCCGTTATTGGCAACTTTCTGGGCCGCTTTAATAAAGGGAATCCGATCCTTTTTCTCATGTTCGATGGTGAAATATTTTAATTCCTTGTCCCCTTCGACAGGGTCATACGAATAAGATTCATCGGAGTAATCACAGCTTTCGATCGTGGTCCGGCAAAGGGTGTATCCGTTGCCTTTCACCGGGTCAAAGCAGGCGCGCAGGTATTCCTTCTTTTTCTCGGGAGACAATCTTGCAAAAGTCACCGAAGCGGCGTCGGTAAAGGCGCCACCGAAACCTTCAATGGTTTGAAAAGTTTTTGTCGGATCCACCATGATGGTCGGATAGTTTTCATCCGGCTGGTCTAAAGGTTCAAAAGCTCTTCTCCCTTTATACTCCAGCCTGGATTGGGAAAACCTGGCGGTCAAATAGTAGGAGGCTTCCTTTAATTCACTACCCTGCGATTGAATCACAGGGGTGAATGTGCCCGAAAGGATCAATAAAATCAGAAGGGGCTTGTCCATGGACGTAAAGGCTATAAGCCGGGCCTGAGACAGCAAGCACTTTTTGCAGGTGTCACGTCATAAAGCGGGAAGTCGGAATCGAACGAGGAAGCTTTACCGTTTCGAGCCTGACACACTCTGTTTCAAGGCTTATTCCAGCCTTATCTTACAGCGGTTCAAGCTGCTTTTCGACTGCTCGTTCATCACTACGCATTGCTCCGTTACCACTCCAAAGCTGCCCGTCAGTGAAACTTTAAGTGAAGATTCAGGTGAAACTTCTTTGGCCTTAATCTTGTCAGCTGGTTACACTAAAAGATTACATTTTGAGACGAATGTAGTATTTTTTTGACTTTATATCTCTAACAGTGGACTTTTTAACTGATTTAATGGCTTTTGCAGAAATTGTTATGCTTAAAAAAATATTTGTTGGAGTGTTTGATGTTCATCACCATGGTGCTCCGACTTGTGCTTCAAAAACTTTCTTGCTGACGCAGGCGTTATTCGTTTCCAGCGCATGGATGGCCCGACGGAATGGCGATCGTGTGCATGAGTCGAACCCGTTGCGTGCCCGGCTGGCTTCGTATCTGGCGTTCCTGCTGCTGGCACTGGTTTCCGTGAACGACGGGCTCGCCCAAATTCAAATCGTCAATTGTGATGCGCCGGTGCAAAGCCGGAAGCGAGGCATCGCTGTCAATTCCAACATGTCGGCTGCCGACTTCCAAGCCTTGGCCCCCGGCGTATCGTGGTTTTACGATTGGGGTATAAACAACTGGACCGTGCCGTCTGGTGTGGCGATGAGCTACATCCCCATGGTCTGGAGCGATTATTCAGGTTATCAAAGCGCCATTAGTAATTATCTCGCGGCCGGAAACAGGCCGTGGAGGGTGTTTGCCATCAATGAGCCGAATTTGTTGGGGCAAGCTTACATGACGCCTTCCAACTCGGCCGTTACCTTTCTACAGGTCAAGGCGATTTGCGATCCCTATAACATTCCTGTGATTTGCCCTCACATGGCGACTGGCACCGCCGCAAACCAAAGTATTACAGCGTATGACCCGATTCAAGAATCAAACGTCACCTATACTACCCAGGAACCTTTCCTTGACGCATTTCTTTACTACTGTGGTTCGACGCGGCCAACGGGCATGGCAACCCACAGCTATGCCGGCTACGGTGACCTTACCTACTGGACAGGCCTCATGAATAGTGATTTTCCCACTCAAACCGTCTGGGTGACCGAGTTCAATCCGAGCGGCATCAGCGGCGGCATTTCAAGCTCTGCCCAAGTTCTCGCCAACCTGATACCCTCAGTGGATTATTGCGAACGCACGCCCTGGATCGAGGGTTACTCCTGGTTTATGTCACGAATCAACGGAGACCCATATGACAGCCTGCTTTCTACCAACTCCGGCGTCCTGACCGTTGCGGGCCAGGCCTATGTGCAAATGCCGGTGCATGAGACAAACCTTTTTTATCGCATCCCCGGGCAGCTTCAGGCGGCGCGATATGTCACCATGAACCAAATGAGCATCGCGCCGACGACCGACACGAACGGACTTGCCGACATGATAACCGCGGCGGCCGGGGCAAGCTTGAACTATAATATCCAGGCTGATACCGCCGGAAGCTATCCTTTGAACTTTCGGGTTAGCGGCGCTACCGGTCAGATCAGCGTGTATGAAGGCGGCACGCTGCTGGGGGCCGCAAATATCACGCAACCCACTTGGTCCACGGTTTCGACCACCGTTACCTTGCCGGCGGGCACGCAAACACTCGAAGTGATCCTTTCCGCCAATGGTCAACATTTCAACTGGATGCAATTCCAGACAGTTAATGGCCCGGTGTCTGTTCCGACCGGTGTGAGCGCCACGGCAGGCAACGCCCAAGTGTTTTTAAGTTGGTCCCCGGCCGCTGGCGCAACCAGTTATAATGTCCAAAGCTCGACGACCGAAGGCGGGCCTTATACCAGCATCGCAACTCCGACGACAACCAGCTACACGAACACGGGCCTGACCAATGGCACGACCTACTACTATGTGGTCTCGGCGACAGGTGGGATTAATGTCAGTTCAAATTCCATCGAAGTCAGCGCCACACCGGTGGCGTCCCATGCAGATCTGGCGTGGAACCAACCGGTCACGGTAAGTTCGTGGCAAGATGGCAGTGGTATCTATTATTGTCCCGGAAGCTATGCGGTGGACAGCAATACCGCGACTCGCTGGGCTACCGGTGCCTGGAGCGATCCGGGATGGATTTATGTGGATTTGGGGGCGACCTACAATATCAACGAGGTTTGGCTCGACTGGGAAGCGGCTTACGCGACGAGTTTTCAAATTCAGGTTTCCTCCAATGCCGTGAATTGGACCACAATTTACAGCACAACCACGGGCACTGGCGGAATTCAGGATTTGACCGGGTTGTCTGGAACGGGCCGCTATGTTCAAATGTATGGGACAAAGCGTGGGACGAGTTATGGCTATTCCCTTTGGGAATTTCAAGTGTATGGAAGTCCTGTGCCAACCAATCAGCCACCCGTGCTGGCGGCAATTCCCAACCAATCCATTATGGCAGGCAGGACGCTGCTGGTCACTAATTTAGCCAGCGATCCCAATATTCCGCCATTGCCCTTGACCTTCAGTTTGCTCAATGCTCCGACCAACGCAGCCATCAATTCCACCAGCGGTGTGTTCACCTGGCGACCGACCATTGCGCAATCGCCTTCCACGCAGACTGTCGCTGTGGTCGTCGCGGACAACGGTGTGCCGCCCCTCAGTGCCACCCAAAGCTTTACGGTAACGGTGATTCAGCCAGCCGTTCCAGTCCTCAGTGCCGTTTCCATCACCGACAGCCAGTTTGGGTTTTGGATCAACGGGAATACAGGGCCAGACTACACGATTCAGGCTTCCACCAACCTGACTTCATGGGCTTCAGTATTCACGAGTAATTCGCCGGCATTGCCTTACTTTTGGGTGGATACCAACTCCGTGTCTTATCCATTTCTCTTTTACCGTGTCTTACTGGGTCCTTGACCCGCTGATCGCTTGATTGCGCAATGAAATCATTGAGGAATTGGAAAGCAGGAAAACGGGAATTCCCGGAGCTGGTCAGGATATGAACGACCTGGAAGGTTTATGGAAGGCCGGAATATTACCTGCTGGTATCTCCCCTTTTGAAAATTCGCGATTTTCTGCAAAGACGGTAGCCGTGCAACGCTAAATGATGTTTTGGTGAGTGTTTTTGGTCGTGATTGTATTTTGGTTCCCGGTGGTTTTGCTTTTCCTTTAAACGTTTCGCGTTTAATATCGCCGGCGTTTATGGCTGATTTAACCATGCGCGCCGACGGTCGTTCTCCCAGCCAACTCCGCCCGCTGCGTTTTCAAAACGATGTCGCGCCCCATGCCGCCGGTTCGACCCTCGTCGAGTGGGGCAGCACGCGCGTCATTTGCGGCGTGACCGTCGAGGAAGGCGTGCCGCGCTGGATGAAGGAACAAAAAATCCCGGGCGGCTGGATCACCGCCGAGTATGCGATGCTCCCCTACTCCACCCTGGAACGCAAACCGCGTGACAGCACCAGGGGGAAAATTGACGGACGCTCGCAGGAAATCCAGCGGCTCATTGGCCGCGCCATGCGCGCCGCGCTCGATCTCAAAAAACTCGGCGAACACACGGTCTGGGTGGATTGCGACGTTTTGCAGGCCGACGGCGGAACGCGCGCGGCGGCCATCACCGGCGCCTATGTCGCCCTTTCGATGGCGACGCAAAATCTTTTGCTCGAAGGGAAACTGACGGAGGACCCGGTCCTGCACGCCGTCGCCGCCGTCAGCGTCGGGATCGTAAACGGCCAGCCGCTGCTGGATTTGTGTTACACCGAGGACGTGGCCGCGGCGGTGGACATGAACCTGGTGATGAATTCCGCCGGCGAATTCATCGAAGTCCAGGGCACCGGCGAGGAGGCCACATTCAGCGAAAAACAACTCAACGATTTGCTGGTGCTCGGCAAGGCGGGCATTCGCGAATTGCTGGCCGCACAAGAGAAGGCACTGCTGGAGTTCAAGCTTTAGCTTGTTCCGGCCACGCCATGGCGTTAACCCCAGCTTGAATTTGAAACCCATGTCGCACTCAAATCGTCCGCAGCAAAAACCCAAACCACAACAGCCAACGCGGCTGTTGCTGATCCGCCACGGGGAAATCGAGTCGCGCCATCAACACACGTTCGGCGGACGCATTGACATGAATCTTTCGGCCCGCGGACACGAACAGGCGAAAACGCTCGCCAAATATCTGCGCGGCAAAACGATTGACGCGATTTACGCCAGTCCGATGAAGCGCGTCCAGCAAACGCTGGCGCCGTTTCTGAACAATGGCGCACCGGCGCAAACTATTTTACCCGATTTGCGCGAGCTGGATTTCGGCGATTGGACCGGGCTGGGCTGGCAGGCCGTCGGCGAGCAGTTTGGATTCAGCGTTTATGAATGGCTGGACCAGATTGAATTCAAGGGGGCGCCGAACGGGGAGAATGGCAAGGCCTTTCGCGCCCGCGTCGAGCCGTGCCTGCGCAAAATCATAGGAAGGCATCGCGGACAAAACGTCGCTGTCTTTTGTCACGGCGGGGTGGTCCGCATGATGCTGGCCGTTCTCCTCGATGTGCCGCTGCCGAAGACCAACCATTTCGAAATTGAATACACGAGCGTCACGCAGGTTGCGTTGCATCCGCACATGGCCGAGGTGGAATTGCTCAATTTCACTCCGTGGCGCGACCTGGGGGCATGAAATGCTACCGCATCGAAAGCTGGGGCGAGACTCCCGGCGAGCCGCAGTAGGGGTTGATTTTTCGAGTTTCGGCTCGCGAGGATCAGCCTTCGCCTGGCTACGGCGCGACCGGCGCTCGCCCCACCGTGCGGAAAACTATGAAATCGGTTAGACCACTGTGGCGGATTTCCGTCGCCGCGTCGCACGAAGCCGAAGACGCTGTTGCGGAGGCACTTGCTGCGATTCTGGACTGTGCTGTTTCGTCCTATTTCCACGTAAAAACCGGCGTGAGCACGGTTTCCGCTTTTTGCGAGCAAAGACCGGTCGCCGAAATCCGCAAAAACATTTCCACCGGACTCAGGCGGATCAAAGATTGCGGTCTGAAAATCGGCACCGGCAAAATCACCCTTGCCAAAGTCCGGCGCGAGGACTGGGCGGAATCGTGGAAACGTCATTTCAAACCAATCGAAATTGGCAATGTACTGTTGATTAAACCGAGCTGGAGTAAGCTCAAACCGCACAAGGGTCAAATCGTCGTCGTGCTCGACCCGGGCCTTGGCTTTGGCACCGGTCAGCATCCGACGACGGCGTTTTGTCTGCACGAATTGGTGCGCTGTGGAACATTTGAAGCACGGAGGTCATTTTTAGACATCGGCACCGGCTCGGGAATTCTGGCAATTGCGGCGGCGAAACTCGGTTATTCATCCGTGAGGGCCTTCGATTGCGACCCCGAGGCGGTGCGGGTCGCCCGCGCCAACGCCCGCGCGAACAGGGTACAAAAAAAACTGCGGATTACGCGCGGGGACGTGGCAAAACTGCCGATTCCCGCGGCAAAACAATATGATTTGATTTGCGCAAATTTGATTTCGACGTTGCTGCTGGCCGAACGTCGGCGGATTGCGGCGCAATTGAAACACGGCGGAACGCTCGTGCTGGCGGGCATATTGAAATCAGAATTTTCCGGGGTGCAAAAGGTTTTTGCAGGACTTGGTTTGAAACTTGCTGCCGTCAAAACCGGGAAAGAGTGGCGTTCGGGTTCATTTTGTTACGCCAAGGAAAATTCTGTGGGGAAGTTTGAATGATGGACGCCGGGACCGGTCTCATAGTCAGGAGTGCGGGCAGCGGATTCTCGCCGACAAGGAAGGCGAGGCCCTGCACAACTCCACAACCAGAGTTGTATTATGAAAAGAATGATGGAAGTCATCGCGGAAGCCGTTCGGGATCCAAAACACCCATTCCGCAAATTGGATCATCAGCCCAAAAAGCCGCTGAAAAACCGTTACGAACGGAGAAAAGTAAGGGAGTATCTCCATTTGGGTGACTGGCAGGAGGAGCCGGTGTAAAGGGATTGCCCAATATGAATGAATGAGCCGCGCATGAGCGCGGCTTTTTCGTTTCAGGACGGCTGTTCTGCTGGCGTCAGGCGGTCAATCTTTCATCAAACCAGTCCAGCCCAACGCATAATATCCGATAAGGAAATAGGCGATGAGCGACACAAATAATGCCGCTGGGATGACTAATACCATTCGAAATATTGGGAGTCTGCACCGGTACAGAAACCCACAAATTAGCGCTAACGCCAAACAAATATACAGCCCGATTGGATCAAGCCCGCTGGTGTTTGTGGCATTTGCCAGATAAGTCAGCAAAATGGCGCTCACCACTTGGCTCGCAACAATCAGTAGAAACAGTTTGATTGCATTATTCACGGGCACACGGCTGTCATTGGCATTCCGGGCAGATGCCGAAAAATTCCAACTTGTGGCTGACGGCCTTGAACTTGTTTTTGGCGGCAATGCGCTTTTCAATTTCCGCCGGAAAGCATTCGTCAATTTCGACGACTCCCGAACATTTCGTGCAAACCAAATGATGGTGATGGCCGTCGTCGCCCTCGCCAACCAGTTCAAACCGCGCCGCGCCGTCGCCGAAATCAAACCGCTTGACCATGTCCATTGCTTCGAGCAGGTGCATGACCCGATAGATCGTCGCCAGATCACAAAGGCCCTTGGGCAGTGCGGTAAAAATCTCCCGGCTGGTGAGCGGATGCGGATGCGCGCGCAAAATATTGAGGATGGCCTGGCGTGGGCCGGTGATTTTGCGCGCCTGCCGGCGCAAGCGGCTGGTGAGCACAGACAATTCCTGTCGCTTGTGCGGGCGGGGATGTTGGTGCACTTTCGTCACGCCTGAAGAATCACACCAAAGGATTGAAAAAGCAAGGCGGGGCGCGGGCTGCGTGATGCGTAATACGTGAAACGTGAAAACCGCAAACCGCTCCGCTGTGATTCAGGCCTCACGCTTCACGTCTCACGGCCATTACTTCATCAGCAGCATCTGGCGGGCGCGCTTGATGGCGCGGGTAAGGCGTCGCTGATAATGCGCGGGCATGCTGGTGTATTTGCGCGGGAGGATGCGTCCCTGATCGGTCACGTATTGGCGCAGCAGATTGGTGTTTTTGAAATCGAGCGCGTCGGCGACGAAGTCAATCTTCGGCTTGGGCCGGGGCGTGCGGGCTTCCGTCATCCCGCGGCGCGGCCGCGGCGTTCGGGTTTGTCGGTGTGGGTTTTGCGCGGCATAATTATTTGATTTCGCGGTGCAGCGTGTGGCGGCGCAGAACGCGGGGTTGTATTTTTTGATTTCCAGCTTCTCCGTTTTCAGTCTTTTTATTGCGCGTGGTCGTGTAGCGCGAGGGCGATTTGCCTTCCTTGCGCGCCTCGGTGCATTCGATGGTGATGATTTCGCGCGGCATAAATCATTCTTTCTCCTTGGTTTTTCTCCTCCGCTTCCTCGTCCTCACCGTCCACTTCGGCCACTGCCGCGCTGTCAATCGTGCCCAGCGCGCCCAGCCGGCGCTGGCGCAAGGCGCCATCGCGCTCCAATTGTGCCTGCGCTTCGACCCGTGAATCGCGTCCACGGAATGGCGTCCAGCCGCGCCCTGGGGATGGACTTGCCGGTCAATTCACAGACGCCGTAGGTCTTTTTCTCGATGCGTTTGAGCGCTTCCTCGATTTCATAAACCGCGTCCTGGTCGGACGAAAGCAGGCTCAACGCAAAATCGCGGTCAAAATTGTCGGTGCCGGAATCGGCCATGTGCAGGCTGTAACCGGGGACTTCCTGCGCGGATTCCTGGGCCAGGCCGTTCATCTGGTGGAGCAACTGCTCGCGCAATTCGAGCAGACGCTGGTAATACTTCTGCCACTCGGGCTTGATTTTTTTCGGCCCGGCGCTGGTGGCGCTCTTTCTCGCCATCGGCCGGCCAAGAATTGCCGCCGCCGTAGCGGGCGTTTGCTGCATCGCGTGCATCGGTTTTTTCATCGTCTTACTCATTTCGCTCACAGTTTCAAAATTCATTTCCGGCTTGCATAGCAATTTCCGGTCCATCAAGAGGGCGGGAATGTAGCAAAGAAAACCAAATAAGCCACAAAAATGTTGAAAAATATTTGCGCCAAAAAGGTTCAGCTCTTCTCAATGCACGCGTAGGCGTTGTGGTTGTGGATGCTCTCGAAATTTTCCGCCTCAATTTTATACCAGGTCACCAGCGGATGGGCGTTGAGCTTGAGCGCCACGTTCCGCACCAGGTCCTCGACGAATACCGGATTTTCGTATGCGCGCTCGGTCACGGCCTTTTCGTCCTGCCGCTTGAGCAGGGCGTAAAGCTCCGAACTGGCCGAACTTTCTATCATCGCCACCACGTCCTCGATCCAGACCGGCTTCGTGAAACGGAGCGCCACCGCCACCAGCCCGCGCTGGTTGTGCGCGCCGTATCGGGCAATCGCCTTCGAGCACGGGCACAGCGTCGTGACATGCGCCTTGACCGTCAGCACGAAATCAATTTCCGGCCCGCACGCCGCCGCGTCGAACCGCGCCAGGTAGTCCATCAAGCTTTCCAGGCGCGAGGCCGGCGATTTTTTGACCATGAAATAGGGGAACTCGATTTCCAGATGCGACGTGGCCGCATGAAATTTCTTCTGCATGGCATGAAGAATTTCGCCGATGTTTTCCACGTGCATCACGCTGCCGTGCGCGTTGAGCACCTCGATGAAGCGGCTCATGTGCGTGCCTTTGAATTCCTTCGGCAAATCCACGAACATCCCGATGGTGGCCACCGTGTTTTGGATGCTGTGCGCCCGGTCGCGCACCTGGATGGGAAACCGCAGCCCGCGCACGCCCACCTTGTCAATCCGCAGTTCGCGGTGATCGCGCTTGCTCTGCACGTCGTGCAAGGGTTCCGCGGCGGTGCCTCTTTTCGCCGCGCGCGCCGCAAGTCCGTTTCGGCTGATTTTGAGCATGTGAAGAATACTAGCAGTTTTGCCGGGTTTGGCAAAATTTCTCTGTGAAAAACCGGAGGTCCCTTGCCGGACGTCGCGTTAAAACGTGGGACAGATTAAACGGAAGTATTGGGTGCCGCCGCCGACGGGTAACATGACAACGTTTTGGTTGTTGGCGATGGAGACGGCGTTGGTGACGGTTGTCCATGAAACCGGCGGATTCAAACCGGCCGCCGATTGAAGCTGAAAACCGGTCGGCGCCATTGGCCAGGAAACGACTGCATTGTGGTTCGTCAAACTGACGCTCAACGGCATATTGAAAATCTCAAATGCCAGCGCGTAGGTTTCAGCCGCAGAAACCTGGGTGGCGCTCCCGCTTTTCAACACCTGCAGATCGTACCGGCCCGCCGGCAAAGCCGGCAGAAAAATGTGTTCGACGTTGTCCACCATGCTCGTGCTGCATGTGACGAGGTTGCTGTTGGCGGCGTTGTACAGAAACAGATTCAAATTGTTGATGGCGGTCGCCTTGTATTGTTTGTTCCAAACGAGGGTGGCCGTCAGCGTAAACAAATTGCCCACCGGCAGATTGAAATAGTAATGTTTGATCGTATCACTGGCTGTCGTTGTCGAGTTCGTATTATAATCCCAGCCGGCGAGCACCGGTTCGTTGTTGGGATTTGCGCCTGGCGGATGCACGCCGCCGCTGCTGGTGGTGGATTCAATGAAGGAGTGTTGGCCGCCTTTCAACTGTTCCCACGAGTTGAAAACATTCACCAGTCCCGCCCCGTAACGCGCGTCCAAAGGCGAGGCTGTGCCGTTGGTCCAGTCGGTGGGTTTGATTGCGCCGTTAAGCAGGAGCGCCTTGACAGTGCGCAAATCGCTTGCGGCATTCGTGTTTGCGCCACCGTCGCGGCGATTGGCCGCCTGCAGCAGAATCGCCGCCGAGCCGGAGACGTAAGGCGTGGAGTAGCTCGTCGCACCGGACCCCTCTTCGGCGTAGTCGGGTGCCGTTATGTCCGGTTTGCAACGCCCATCGGATGTAGGACCAGACACAGAAGCGGCACCATAGGCGCCGACCGCGATGCCATTGTAACACGACGCTGGCGAGTTCGGCCCGATACCGGAAAAATTCGCAACACCCGATAGAAAAATCGTTTGATTGCTCACGGCGTAATTGTCGTAATACTGATCCCAAGTCGGATCATCCACGCCAAGCGAGAAACTCTGGTTGACGACGCGGACGGGATGCAGCAACGCCTGGTCGTACTGGATATAGCCTAAAAAATAATTCGCGTCATAATTATCCACATGGCTGACATTCGTGGCGGCACCACCGTTCGGGTCGGCGCCACTGGGGAAACCATAGAAATTTTCGCCAACTTGGTCTGCGTGGACCGAATTAGTGCCGGCACTGTTCGGAAAACCCGTGGCGACTGCACCGTTGGTTGAAATGTAAGTGAACAAGCTCACCGGCTGGCCGACATAGGCCGGATTGACTTCAAAATCACTCGCGCCGGCGCCCGAGGCTTCCGGCTGCGCGACCTGTACACTACTGCCGGTCAGCGTTGGGTCAACCTGCCTTAAAACGGTGACCCCAATGATGTGCAAATCATTAGTGTCCAACGCACCCGCCGGCAGGGTAATCGCGCCGGTCAGGAACAAAAGTATGACCCCTTTTTTCATTACGTCTTTTGCATGGCGCCGCACATACATCTAACCCGATTTTCAAAATACCGCAACTTTAATGCCCAAGCTTTAAAAGGTTGGCCGCCTTTTCCCAGCCATTCAGAAATGTTCTTTGACATGCAGCCATGCGGCGATTATTAGCCGTTCATGCCCAAACGATCCTTATTCCGGCTCCCTGCCCTGGTGTTGGCAATGGTTGGTTTCGTTTCGTCCGGCGCTGAAACTTTCCGCGTTGCCACTTACAACGTGGAAAATTATTTGGATCAGCCGACGGAATCGCGCCCGCACGTCAAAGCGCCCGCAGCCAAGGCCAAGGTCTGTGAAAGCATCCGTGTGATCAATCCCGACGTGCTCGCGCTCGAAGAAATGGGCAGCACCAATGCGTTGTTGGAATTGCGCAACTCGCTCAAGGCCGGCGGATTGGATTATCCGTATTGGGAATACGTCTGCGGCATGGATACAAACATCCACGTTGCCGTGTTGAGCCGGTTGCCCATCGTCGCCCGCCATCCGCACACAAATGATGTTTATCTGCTCGACGGGCGCCGTTTCCGCGTCAGTCGTGGTTTCGCCGAAGTGGAAATCCAAGTGAACACAAACTTCACTTTCACGCTCATTGCCACACATCTCAAATCGCGCCGCCCCGTGCCCGAAGCCGACGAAGCGGAGCAACGCCTCGAAGAAGCCAGAATCCTGCGGGGCATCATTGATGCCCATCTCACGAACAATCCAAACGCAGGACTCATTGTGCTTGGTGATTTCAACGACGTGAAAGATTCCGATGCCGTCAAAGCCGTCATCGGTCGCGGACAGTTCAAGCTCACCGATACACGCCCCGCCGAACGCAACGGCGACAACCCGGCCAACGCAGACTCGCGTTTTGACCCGCGCAACATCACGTGGACAGAATATTACGGCAAGGAAGACACCTACAGCCGCGTGGATTATATTTTGCTCAGTCCGGCGATGGCGCGCGACTGGTTGCCGAACGAAACTTACGTGCTGGCACTGCCGAACTGGGGTGTTGCTTCAGACCACCGGCCCATTGTGGCGGCATTCAATGCAAGAGAGAACAGGTAAATACCCAAATCCGCGTTCTCCGAGGACAAAATCACAGCCGCTCCGGGTGCGCCATCAAATCCGAGACGCGTTGGAGCAAACGGCCCGCCGCGCCACCATCGAGCACGCGATGGTCGAAGCTCAACGTCATGTTCGCCTCCATCACCGGCACGAACTGGCCCTTGACTCCGTCCCAGTGCGGCTTGTGTCGCGCTGCGCCCATCCCCAGCACGAGCGCCTGTTCCGGCAGCGGAATCGGCGTAGCCCATTCCAGGCCGAACGTTCCGAAATTCGTGACGGTGGCAATGGAACCGCCGGTGGCGTCCAGCGGCAATTTGCGGGCGCGCGCCAATTCCACCAGTTCGTTGTAAGGCGCAATCAAATCCTTCAGCAATCGTTTGTCGGCGTCGCGAATCACCGGCACAAATACACCGTCCTCGGCTTCGACGGCGAAGGCGATGTCAATCGAAGACGGATGCACGATTTTGGTGCCGACCAATCGTCCCGCGGGCGCGCTGTTTTCCGCCAGCGCCACCGCCAGCGCGCGCAACGCGCAGAGCGCCGGACCGGGTTTCGGTCTCGCCACTTTGCGATAAGCGAACAGCGGGTCGAGGCACACCGGCAAACCGACGTGCGCGATGGGCCGCGTCCAACTGCGCCGCATGGCGTCGGCCACGGTCACGCGCATCGTTGAGGCCTGGCTCATCCTTTGCTTTTCGAGATGCGCGATGAATTTTTCAAAGTCTTCGACGGTCACACGGCCCGCCGCGCCGCTGCCGGCGATGCCCGCAAGGTCAGCGGCGCTCAAGCCCAGTTCGTGCATCCGCGCCTTGAGCCGCGGCGAGAGATAACTCGCGCCCGCCGCGTTCGCCGGAACCGGCAAACCGCGCACGGTCGGCTGCACCCGGTTCTTTCCGCCATTCGCGTCCGACTTTGCCAGCCGGTCGGTGTCGGAGGTTTTTACCGGTGCCGGGACGTCCAACCCCAATCGCGCGGCTTCTTCCTTCGTGATTTCGATTTGGCCGAGCACGGCGCCGACCGGGTAGCTCTCAGTCAACTGTGCGGTGAGTTTTTCCAAGCGGCCGCGACACGGCGAGGTGACTGCCATGGTCGCCTTGTTCGTCTCGACTTCGATCAAATCCTGGTCCGCCTCGACTGTATCGCCCGTTTTGACCAGAAAATTGACAATCTTGGCCTCGGCGATGGACTCGCCCAGTTGCGGCATGATGATTGGAATTTGCGGCATAATTTCTCAGAGCCTCAAAAGGTTTCTCGCCGCCGCCGCAATGCTGCGCGTGGTCGGGCGGTGCGCCGTCCACAAATTCGGATGATACGGCACCGGGGTGTCCTTGGCATTAAGCCGTTGCGGCGGCGCGTCCAGCAAACCATAACCTTCGCTCGTGACGCGTGCGATGACTTCCGCCGTCACGCCGCCCCACGGCCACGCTTCGCCCACACACAGCAGCCGTCCCGTCCGCGCCACCGAGGCCATCACTGTGTCGGTATCGAGCGGTTTTACGGAGCGCAAATCCACCACCTCCACTTCCCAGCCCTCGGGCGAAAGCTCCGCCGCCGCCGCCAGGGCATCCTGGACCATCGCACTGTGGGCCACGATGGTCATGTCGCGGCCTTCGCGCGCGATGCGGGCCTTGCCCACCGGCAGGGCCTCGCTCGGCAGTTTTTCGGCCTTGAGATGGTAATAAAGAAACTTGTGCTCGCAAAAAATCACCGGGTCGTCAATCGCCACCGCCTCGAGCAACATGCTGTAGGCATCCTCGACCGTTGCCGGTGCCAGGACAACCAGACCCGGATAATGCGCATAGACCGATTCCAGGCATTGGCTGTGGAACGGCCCGCTCCCGGGCGTGCCGCCGACGGGCAGGCGCACGGTGATGGGACAGGGCACGTTGGTGCGCCAGAAGAGCGTTGCGGCCTGATTGACGATCTGGTTGAAACCGGTGGTGGAAAAATCCGCGAATTGCATTTCAATGATCGGCCGCAGCCCCTCTATCGCCGCCCCAACGGCCAGGCCGATCATGGCGTCTTCACTGATGGGGGAATCGAGCACGCGGCCGGGAAATTCCTTCGCCAGATTTTTAGTGGCCTTGAACGCGCCGCCAAAGGCACCAACGTCCTGCCCGTAAATGAACACCCGCGGGTCGTCGCGCAACGCATGGGCCTGCGCTTCGCGGATGGCTTCCAGATACGTGATGCTCATTCGTTAAATTATAACACTGTTGAGTTGTTGAATCGTTGGGCCGGTTTAGCAGTTTAACGATTCAACGAAATTTATCCATGTCCTTCGCTCAATTGCTTCGAAGAAATCGCGCGCCATTCCTCGGCAAACGGGTCCGGCGCCGGTTCGCGTTGTACCCGGGCAACGGCTTCCTCGATTTCATGAACGGCTTCATTTCGCCACGCGGCCAGTTGCGCGGCGTCGGCCCGCCCTTGCCGGAGCAATTGTTCTTCAGCAACCTTCAAACAGTCGCGACCCGCCGGCGACTTTTTCAGTTTCGGGTCAACGTAACCGGCGTCGTCGTGTTCGCCGTGGCCGCAAAGCCGGAGCAGAGTGGCAACGACCATTTGCGGACCGCGACCGGCACGCGCCAGCCCGATGGCACTGCCGACCACGTTCAAACATGCGGACAAATCCGTGCCGTCAACCGTCTGGACTTCGACACCGTAGCCAATGGCCTTGTCGGCGAGATCGCGGCAGGCGAATTGGTGCTCGTTCGGCGTCGAGTAGGCGTAATGATTGTTGGCCACGACCAGCACGAGCGGCAATTTTTCGATGGCGGCCTGGTTGAGCGCCTCGTGAAACGAGCCGGTGGACGTGGCGCCGTCGCCGACAGAAGCCGCGCCCACGGTGCCGGTGACACCCTTCAGGCGGCGCGCGAATAAAACCCCATTCACGACCGAAATCATCGCGCCGAGATGGCTGATCATGGGGAGGTAACCTTCCTTCGGCCTGCCGCGATGCACGTTGCCGTCACGGCCGCGCATCGGGCCGAGCGCCGAACCGAGGTGCGTGCGGACGGTGTCAAGCACCGGTTCGCCAAACGCCAGCCGGCCGGCGGCGTCGCGGATGAGCGGCGCGAAAACATCGCCCTTTTTCAGCGACAAACCGAGCGCGGCGCTCAGGGCTTCCTGCCCGCGCCCGAGAAAAGCACCACCGTGAATTTTGCCACCGCGGTAAAGCGCGGCCAGTTTGTCATCCAACAACCGCGCCAGCACCATGAAGCGATAGGCGGCAAGCTGCCTCTCATGAAAAGAGGCTGCCGGCTCCGCCGTGCCGGGTTCTAGCACCGTTTCGAGCATGGCTGCAGTTTATCGCCGATGCGCCGCGCCAGCAATATTTCTTTGAAAAGCAGCCTCTGGGCGGCGGCAAAATTCAGGTTGGCCAAGCATGAAAATTGCTGTATTTGTCCGGGTTCAGAGGCACACGAAGTACAGGACACAAACGGACAGTCAGTTATGAATCAAGCGGCGTTTCAAGTTTTGCTGGTCACTAATGACCCGCAGATGCCGGAAGTGTTGTCGAATCTTCTGGAGAAGGACGGCGTCGCGCTCTCATTCGCACAAAATGCGAACGACGCTTTCAGGTTGATTCACGAGCAAGTCCGCGACCTGGTACTGGTGGATTTGGAATCATTGCGCCAGAACGGTTACGATGTGTTGCGCTGGCTCAGGGATGAATCTTCGCTGCCGTTCGCGGTCGCCATCGTGTTCACTGCGGGGAACGACACGGTGGGCCAGTTGCGCGCATTTGAACTGGGCGCAACCGAATGCTTGACCAAGCCTTTTGACACTATCACCCGCGCGCGCCTGCTGGCCCATCTGAACACGAAGCGCCGGCACGATTCCCTGGACCAGCACAGCCTCAATTTGAACGAGGCGCGCCTCAACGCCGAGGCGGCGGTGCGCGCCAAGTCGGATTTTCTCGCAGCCATGAGCCATGAAATCCGGACCCCGATGAATGGCGTCATTGCCATGGTTGGCCTGCTCATGGAAACGTCGCTGACCGCCGATCAGCGCAGCTATCTCGAAACCATCCACACCAGCAGCGAGGCACTCCTGACGATCATCAACGACATCCTCGACTTTTCCAAAATCGAGGCCGGCAAGATGGAATTGGACTCGCGGCCCTTCGATTTGCGCGCGTGCGTCGAGGATTCACTCGACCTCCTGGCCGTGCGCGCCTTTGAGAAAAATCTCGACCTGGTCTATCAAATGGACGACAGCATTCCCGCCACCATTGAGGGTGATTCGCTGCGCCTGCGCCAGGTGCTTACCAATCTGTTGAGCAACGCCGTCAAATTCACCGAACACGGCGACATCCTCGTCCGGGTAAAATTGCTTTCAAGCAAAATGGATGAAAGCCAGAACCGCGCGTTGTTGCACCTGCACTTTTCCGTGCGCGACACCGGCATCGGCATCCAGCCCGATCGCTTGGCGCGATTGTTCAAACCGTTCATGCAGGCGGATGCTTCGACCGCGCAACGCTTCGGCGGCACGGGCCTGGGGCTGGCCATCAGCAAGCGGTTGGTCGAACTCACGGGCGGCAAAATGTGGGCCGAAAGCGCGCCGGGCGAAGGCTCAACGTTCCATTTTACCGTGAATGTCCGGGCTGAACCGAACGCCGCGCCGTCCGCGCTAATTGCCTGCCAACCCGGGCTCGCCGACCTGCGGGTTTTGATTGTGGATGACAACGCGACCAGTTGTCATGTTCTCGTCGAACAAACTGCCAGGTGGGGAATGATTTCGCGCAGCGTCGAAAATCCGCACGAGGCGCTCAACCTGCTTCGCGGCGGTGAAACCTTTGATTTCGGTATCCTCGATTTGAAAATGCCCGGCATGGATGGCGTGGCCCTCGCTGCGCAAATTCACAAATTGTCCGTCGGCGCCATGATGCCACTGGTGCTGCTCGCGCCCATGGGTCAGCACTCCGACACGCCCAATGAGACGCACCTGGTGTTCGGGCAAACCGTCCCCAAACCCGTCAAGCCCGCGCAACTTTGCGAGGCGCTCATGCGCGCCCTGCTCAATCCAAAAGTCGCGGCGTGCCCGGCCCCGCCGCCCATACCGGAGCAACTGCTGTCCGAGCGGATGCCGATGCGCATTCTGTTGTGCGACGATAACGCCATCAATCAGAAAGTCGCCGCGCGCATCCTGCAACAACTCGGCTATCAACCCGGCCTCGCGACCAATGGACGCGAAGCGCTCGACGCACTTGACCGCCAGCCGTATGATTTGATTCTCATGGACGTGATGATGCCGGAAATGGATGGTTTGGAAGCCACGCGCCTCATTCGCGAACGGCAGAGGAGCGGCTCCCCCAATTATTCCTCGCGCATCGTCATCGTCGCCTTGACCGCGCATGCCATGCAGGGCGACCGCGAAAAATGCCTCGCCGCCGGCATGGACGATTACCTGGCCAAACCCATCCGCCCCGCCGATGTGCGCCAGGTCATTGAACGCTGGAATCCGCAAAACGGCACGACGCACCCGGCCAAATCCGCCCTCGCCGTCAAAGCCGCCGTGCCGCCGCCCGTCACCGAACCGCCCGTGGACATGGACCGGCTTAACAGCCTGGTCGACGGCGACGTCAACGGTCTGCGCGAACTCATCGAGCTTTACCTCAAGCAAACCACGCAGCAACTTGCGCAACTCGATGCCGCCGCCCGCGCCAAGAATGCCGATGAAGTCCGGCGCGTGGCGCATAGTTGCGCCGGCGCGAGTGCGACCCTCGGCATGACCCGGCTCGTGCCGATGCTCCGCGATTTGGAGAAACAAGGCGCGTCCGGAACCCTCACCACCGCGGCGCAGCTTTGCGAAAATGCCGCGTGCGAATTCAAACTCATCCAGAATTTTCTGGCGGCGCTGCCGGCTTTGGCCGCGACGCCGGCCATTTCCCACTCATGAAAAAAATTCTCATTATCGAAGACGACCAGATTGTAGCGAACGTTTACCGCAACAAGCTCACCGTGCAAGGTTATCAGACCGAGATTGCGCTGGACGGCGAGACCGGCCTGAAGACCATGCGCACACTTCAACCCGACCTCATCGTGCTCGACCTCATGCTGCCCAAGATGTCGGGTGTGGACGTCATCCGGCAAGTCCGCAGCGAATCGGAATTTTCCAAACTGCCCATCATTGTTTTTTCCAACACCTACCTGACCAACATGGTTCAGCTGGCGTGGAAGGCCGGCGCCAACAAATGCCTTTCCAAGGCCAGTTGCTCGCCCAGGGAGGTGGTTGATGTGGTGCGCAACACCATCGGCCCCAGCGGCGTGACGCCGCAGACGCGCCCGGCCGACGTTGGAGATACCGCCAAAACCAACACCGCCAACGCCGACGCCGTGGCCGATGCCGCCTTCCAGGCCGCCCTGCGAAAATCATTCGTGGAAAGCCTCCCCGCGACGCTCGCCACCCTGCGCACCGGCCTGCAAAGCCTCATCAAAGCCGATGACGAAGTGACCCGGCTCAAGCACATTTACGAACTCTACCGCCGCATCCACGCGCTCAACGGCAACGCCGCCATTGCCGGGCTCCTCACCATTGCCCAGATGTCCGCCGCCCTCGAAGCCCTGCTCAAGGAACTTTACGAAAAACCAAAGAATATCAACCCTTCCACCCTCCGCACCGTCGCTGCCGCTGTGGATTTCCTTGGCTTCCTGTTTGAACACGGCACCCAGCCCGAAAAACAGGAGATGTCTCCGGCCAATATCCTCGTCGTGGACGACGAAGCCATTTCCCGCCGCGCCATTGTTTACGCCCTGGAAAAGGCCCAGCTCCAATCCGTTAACGTCGAAGACCCGAATGCCGCCTACAAGCTCCTTTCCGAAAACCCGTTCGACCTTGTCTTTCTGGACGTGGACATGCCCGGCATGACCGGCTATGAACTCTGCACCAAACTGCGCATCCTGCCCAGCCACAAAAAAACCCCTGTGGTCTTCGTCACCGTCCTCAGCGACTTCGACAACCGTACCAGTTCCATGATGGCTGGCGGCAACGACTTCATCGCCAAACCCTTTCTCTTCATCGAACTCACCGTCAAGGCCCTCATTCACGTTCTGCGCGGCAAACTACAGCCGGTGAAATAGAAGTTGAGGGGCCGTAGCACAGGCATCCTGCCCATTTCCATTCCGTGGTCTTTCACGCCGATGGTCATCGCGTTATGCTTTTACCGGCGGCATTACGACCGGAAGATACCGAGAGCCGGGTACGAAAATCTTTGAAAGAAACTGAAAGGAATTTTTCCCGCCCGCTTCACAGCATCCGGTTCAACATCAAAAAACCGGTGTAAAAAATGCAGGCAATCAGCGTCACCACGATCAGCGACAGTCCAACCCAAAACGCGTAAAAGAAAAATCCGCGTTCGCCCATCGGCCGGCCGCAATGCGGACAGCGTCGCTTCACCGATTCAATTTCCTGGCCACAACCGGGGCATATCGTCGTTTGGGAATCGCTGCCGCTCATTCGCCGCCAAGTTAGTGGGGCCAACCGCCTTTCGTCCAGCGCCAAGAGGGATGCCACGAAAAGGCACGGGCGGTGCAAAGGTTGTTTGTGCCGTTTGCATCTTTGCGGCTCGCCAACACAAACATGACTCCCGACGTGTGTTTCGGGGCGAACATCAAAGAATTCCGGAGCGGTGTTGGGCGTATTTCCCGATCCTGGAGATGGGAGTTGGAGCTGTGCTAATATTGTTTCCGGTGGCAGCGCAAAATCGGGTGACTAAAAAACAAAATGGAACAAGCCCCGCCCGGCACGGGTCGCTAAGTTGTCTGCAGCAAAATTGAGCTTGCGCCGCCCGCGCCAAAACCGTTTAAGATTGGCGCTTGAAGGATGGGACAAGCCGTAAAGTTTCGAATGATTGAGATTATTAAATTATGAACGCTGAAATTGAAAAATTGCTGGGCGATTCCGCCAAGGGTCTTCTGGAACATAAATGCAAGACGGTGCCAAAGGAGCGGCTGCACCTGCCGGGACCGGATTTCGTGGACCGCATTTTTGCGCTGTCCGACCGCAATCCGCAGACGTTGCGCAGCCTGCAGGCGTTGTTCAGCCACGGCCGGCTGGCCGGTTCGGGGTACATGTCCATCCTGCCCGTGGACCAAGGCATCGAACATTCCGGCGGGGCCAGCTTTGCGAAAAATCCGGACTGCTTCGACCCCGAAAACATCGTGAAGCTTGCTGTTGAAGGCGGTTGCAACGCCGTCGCTTCCACGCTCGGCGTGCTGGGCGCGGTGTCGCGCAAATATGCGCACAAAATCCCGTTCCTCGTGAAGTTGAATCACAACGAACTGCTCACCTGCCCCAACCGGTTCGACCAGGTTTATTTTGCGTCGGTTGAACAGGCTTGGAACATGGGGGCGGTCGCCGTGGGCGCGACGATTTATTTCGGGTCGCCGGAATCCACGCGGCAGATTGTGGAGACGAGCATCGTCTTCAAGCGCGCGCATGAACTCGGCATGGCCACCGTTTTGTGGTGCTACCTGCGCAGCAGCTCGTTCAAGACCAAGGAAAAGGATTATCACGTGAGCGCCGACCTCACCGGCCAGGCCAATCACCTCGGCGTCACCATCGAAGCCGACATCATCAAGCAGAAACTACCGGAGAACAACGGCGGGTACAAGGCGGTGGCCGCCGCTATTGGCGGCAGCTACGGCAAAATTGATGAGCGCGTTTATACGGAACTGACCACCGACCATCCGATTGACCTTTGCCGTTATCAGGTCTTGAACTGTTACGCCGGCCGGGCGGGGCTGATTAATTCCGGCGGTGAATCCAAAGGCGCAGGCGATCTTGCGGCAGCGGTGAAGACAGCCGTCATCAACAAGCGCGCCGGCGGCACGGGCCTGATTTCCGGACGCAAGGCGTTCCAACGTCCGCTGAAGGAAGGCGTGAAGCTGTTGAACCTGATTCAGGACGTTTATCTCGACAAGGGCATCACGGTCGCCTGAACGCAGGCACATTCGATTACTGCAATCCGCCGTGCCGGGCATCGCCCCTGCACGGCGGCTGTGTCTTTCGCCAGCCGTTTCCCAATCTTTATCTTAATCGTAATCTTAATCTTAATCCCAATCCGCCCCACTCGATGATTATGATTAAGAGCAAGATTAAGATTAAGATCGGGGACAGGACAAAACTTTCCAACACCGCGCTTGCATCGCGGCGCGCTTTCGTCATAAAGAAGGGCGAGTAATGAACTGGCTCGACCAAATCTCCCGGTTCTGGCCGCACCTGGCTGCGGGTTTCGATTTTCTGGCCGCCCTGCTCGCCTCGGCTCATGCCCTGCTCCACAAACGCGATACCCGCGCCGCGACGCTCTGGATTGCTTTCATCTGGTTGCTGCCGGTGATTGGTCCGATTTTTTACCTTGTGCTCGGCGTCAACCGCATCCGCCGCCGCGCCGTTTCGCTCGGTGTCCACAAAACTTTCAGCCGCCCCATTCCCAGGAACCTCGGCGAACCGCAGCACGAAGGCGCGGAACATCTGAACATGCTCGCACGCGCCGTCAGCCGCATCGTCAAGCGCCCGTTGACCGCCGGCAATAAAATCCAGCCGCTCGTCAATGGTGACGAAGCCTTTCCCGCCATGCTTGCCGCCATCGAATCCGCGCAAAAATCCGTTTCGCTCTCAACCTACATTTTCGACAACGACGCCAGTGGGCGCCAATTCGTCGAGGCCCTTGGCCGCGCCGTCCGCCGCGGCGTTGAAGTGCGTGTGCTGATTGACTCCGCCGGGGCGCGCTACTCGTGGCCGCCGGTCACTCACAAACTGCGGCACATCGGCGTGAACACCGCGCGTTTTCTGCCGTCGCTCGCGCCGTGGCGCGTGGCCACCATCAACCTCCGCAACCACCGCAAGTCGCTCGTCGTGGATGGAAAAACCGCCTTCACGGGCGGCATGAACATCCGCCACGGCAACGTGCTCGCCGACAAACCGAAAGGCCCCGTCCAGGATTTGCATTTTCGCGTTGGCGGCCCGGTGGTCGCCCAATTGCAGGAGGCTTTCGCGAACGACTGGGCATTTTGCACGGGTGAAATCCTCGACGGCGACATTTGGTTTCCCCAGCCAGGCAGTTGCGGCAACATCATTGCGCGCGTCATCACGGACGGTCCGGACGGGGATTTTGAAAAGCTGCGCTGGACGTTGCTCGCCGCATTGGCCGAGGCGCAAACGTCCGTGCAAATTCTCACGCCGTATTTCCTGCCGGACACCACGCTGATTTCCGCACTGAACCTCGCCGCGCTGCGCGGGGTGCGCGTGGACATCATTTTGCCGGTGAAAAGCAATTTGCCTTACGTTCACTGGGCGTCGCGTGCCATGTGGTGGCAGGTGCTGGAACGCGGCTGCCGTCTCTGGCTCACGCCGCCGCCATTCGACCACTCGAAGCTGATGATTGTGGACGGGCACTGGGTTTTGCTCGGCTCGGCCAACTGGGACGCGCGCAGTCTGCGGCTGAACTTTGAGTTGAACGTGGAATGTTACGGACGCGATCTCGCGCATGACCTGGCGGCGGTGATCGAGAAAAAGCTACGCGGCGCGCGCGAAGTGACGCTGGCCGAAGTGGACGGGCGGTCGTTGCCGGCAAAATTGCGCGACGCCATCGCGCGGTTATTTTCACCGTATTTATGAAATTTCACGATGCGGAAGACGGTAGGGACGGCTCGCCGAGCTGTCCGCGGACGCCCCGGCGGGGCGTCCCTACCCAACATGTAATCAAACCGAATCCTGATTTATGAAAACCTTCGACAGTCTTACCGAACAGGAAATCCTTGCCCTGGCCATTTCGCTGGAGGAGGAGGACGCGCGCGTTTACGGGGACTTCGCCGACGGTTTGCAGGCGAACTATCCCAAGCAGGCCGAAAAGTTCCGTGTCATGCGCCACGAAGAGGACGGGCATCGTCATCGCCTGCTGGAGCTATACAAAAACCGCTTCGGCGATCACGTGCCGCTCATCCGGCGGCAGGATGTGCGCGGTTTCGTTGACCGTAAACCCGTCTGGCTGGTGCGCCCGCTGGGTTTGAAAACCGTCCAAAAGACCGCTGAAACCATGGAAGTGGAAACAAAACGGTTTTACGAGGCCGCCGGGCGCCGTGCCACCGATACCGGCATCCGGCAGTTGCTCGGTGACCTTGCGGAAGAGGAACGCAACCACGCGCACACCGCCGAACGGATCACGCTGACCAGGCTCAGTGAAACCGACGCGGCCCAGCAAAAACGGCTGTTTCTGCTGCAGGTTGTGCAACCGGGTTTGGCCGGGCTGATGGACGGCTCGGTTTCGACGCTCGCTCCGTTGTTTGCCGCCGCCTTTGCCACGCATCAAAGTTGGGAGACCTTTCTGGTCGGCCTCGCCGCGAGTGTCGGCGCGGGCATCAGCATGGGATTTGCCGAGGCGTTGTCCGACGACGGCAGCCTGACCGGACGCGGCCATCCGTGGGCGCGCGGTTTCGTGTGCGGCCTGATGACCACGCTGGGCGGCATCGGCCACACGCTGCCGTTTTTGATTCCGAATTTAAAAACCGCCACCGCCGTCGCCGTGTGTGTTGTGTTTGTCGAACTGAGCGTCATTTCCTGGGTGCGGCACAAATTCATGGACACCCCACTGGTGTCCGCGGTGTTACAGGTCGCCCTGGGCGGTGTGCTGGTTTTTCTGGCAGGAATTTTGATTGGGAATTCGTGACCGTGACTCGCCAACACGCCTGAACTTGCCGCGCCCCGGACAGGTCAAAGGATTTATCCGATCCAGCGCTGGTTTGCCTCCCCAAACATTCTTGCCGTTTCCAGCTTCAGGCATATTCTTGCCACTGCCTGACATGACAACCACCGGCCGAAAATAATGCTGGGAACCGGAATGATGGAACGACAATTGGACAAAAAAACCGGTTCGGAAAATGGCGCCTCGCAATCCTCCGGGTTCGAATTTCAAACCTCCACAACTGTTTCCGGCAACTCTGAAAAGATTTTAAGTCTGGTCATCTGTCTCGGCTTGGCGCTGGTCGTCGGGGTGGTTTTTGGCCAGACATTGGGATACGAGTTTGTCAACTACGACGATGCGGTTTATGTGTACGAGAACGCTCAGGTCAGCCAGGGCCTGAGTTTGCGGGGAATTGAGTGGGCGTTTACTTATGGCAACATCGGCCACTGGCACCCGCTGACCTGGATTTCCCACATGCTCGACTGCCAGTTTTATGGATTGAATCCCGGCGGCCATCATCTCACCAATATCCTCTTCCACACGGCAACGACGATCCTGCTCTTTCTCGTGCTGCGCCGGATGACGGGGTTCCTGTGGCGCAGCGCGTTTGTCGCGGCGGTGTTTGCGATCCATCCATTGCGGGTGGAGTCGGTGGCGTGGGTCGCCGAACGCAAGGACGTTTTGAGCGCGTTTTTTTTCATGCTGACACTCTGGGCCTACGTCCGCTATGTGCGCCGCCCGCCCTCGATGTTCCGCTATGGCGCTGTGGTGCTGTTATTCGCCTTGGGACTGCTATCCAAGAACATGCTGGTGACGATGCCCTTCGTCCTCCTGCTGCTGGATTACTGGCCGCTGAACCGTTTTTCAAGCTTCACGCCTCAGGTTTTGCTGCGGCGGGTGGCCGAGAAAATCCCGCTGTTTGTGCTGACGATCGGATCGTGCGTGGCGACGGCCCTGGTTCCGGAAAAAGTGTCCGCTGGCGACAGTCTATCTTTCGGGCTGCGGATGGAAAACGCCGTGGTGTCCTACGTCACCTACCTTTGGCAGATGCTCCATCCATCGGGATTAGCGTGTTTCTATCCCAACCCGGCAAACTATCTGCCGTTCTGGCAGGTGGCCGGGGCATTGGGGTTGCTGCTGGCCATATCCGGAGCGGTATGGGCCTTTCGCCAGACGCATCCCTGCCTCGTGGTCGGCTGGCTCTGGTATCTAGGGATGATGATCCCGGTGATCGGGATTGTGCAGATATCCAGCTACGCCCATGCGGATCGTTACACGTATCTGCCACAGATCGGCATGTATCTGCTGCTTACCTGGACGGCGGCGGATCTGTGCGCCGGCCGGCGATACGACCGATGGCTGCTGGGAAGCCTGGCATCCGCCGTGATTATGGCCTTGATTCTCTGCGCGCGCACCCAGGTTTCATACTGGAAAAACAGCACGACGCTTTGGGAGCATACGCTGGCAGTTTCAGGGGATACCGATGTTGCTCACAACAACCTGGGCATGGCCCTTCTCAAAAAGGGACAATTGGACGAGGCCATGACCCAGTTTCTACAGGCCTTGAAAGTCAACCCAAACTACAACTCGGCCCACGACAATCTCGGCGTTGCCCTTGTCAAAAAGGAACGATTGGACGAGGCCATTGCCCAGTTTCAACAGTCCCTGAAAATCAACCCCGACGACGACCTGGCCCACAACAATCTAGGCATGGCCCTTGTCCAAAAAGGACAATTGGACGAGGCCATTGCCCAATATCAACAGGCCTTGAAAATCAACCCCGACTTCGACATGGCCCACCTCGACCTTGGCATTGCCCTTGCCAAAAAGGGACAATTGGACGAGGCCATTGTCCAATATCAACAGGCTTTGGAAATCAATCCCAACTACGACATGGCCCACTTCAACCTTGGCAACGCTTTTTTCCAAATGGGCAAAGTGGATGAGGCCATTACCCAGTATCAACAGACCCTGAAAATCAACCCCGACTTCGACATGGCCCACCTCGACCTTGGTATTGCCCTTGCCAAAAAGGGACGATTGGACGAGGCCATTGACCAGTATTTACAGGCTTTGAAAATCAACCCCGACTCCGACATGGCCCGCATCAACCTTGGCAATGCTTTGTTCCACAAGGGCGAAGCGGACGAGGCCATTGCCCAATATCAACAGGCCTTGAAAATCAATCCCGACTTCGACATGGCCCACCTCGACCTTGGCATCGCCCTTGATAAAGACGGACGATTGGACGAGGCCATTGCCCAGTTTCTACAGGCCTTGAAAATCAATCCCAACTACGACCTGGCCCATTTCAACCTTGGCAACGCTTTGCTCCAAAAGGGTAAAGTGGATGAGGCCATTGCCCAGTATCAACAGGCCTTGAAAACCGACCCCAACCTTGAGCCGGCCCACAAGAGCCTGGGCTATGCCCTTCTCCAAAAAGGACAATTGGACGAAGCTATTGTTCATTATGAGCGGGCTTTGGAAATCAACCCCGGCAACGCGGGACAATGCAACCATCTGGCCTGGCGGTTGGCAACCCATCCGCAGGCGTCCTTCCGCAACGGCAGCAAGGCCACTGAATTGGCTCAACAGTTGTACCGGCTTTCCGGTGGCGAAGACCCGACCATTCTCCAAACACTGGCGGCTGCTTACGCGGAAACCAAACAATTTCCCGAAGCGATTTCGACCGCTCAACAGGCGCTTCAACTCGCCAGTGCCCGGAACAACACCGCGCTGATTAAGGATCTGCAGAAACAAATTGAATTTTACCAGGCAGGCGAGCCCTTTCGTGACGCCGGTCTGACAAATACCGCGGCCATTTCGCGTCCATGACAAGGCGTGACTTCAAAGGTCGTATTTTGCGTGGAGCCGGACGCCTGGCACAAATGCGTTGGTAACAAGCGGCAGCCAGCGTTTCTTGACAGCAATTTTCCCCGCCGGACGAAAATCAGTTCAATAAAACTGACCGATAAAACTGCGGATTGGCGTTCAACGTTGGTGCGTTTGTAAAGCTGAACACACCACCGGCGGGAGAATTGGTGCCGATGCTGGTCCAAACTAAAAGATTCGACGAAACTTCAATCGCGTAACTGTGGCCGTCGTAACCAGTGAATTGAACAACCACCTGGCCATTCGCGGCAGCAACCGAGCCAATGGAATCTGCGCGCAACAAAGGCAGAAGCTGGCTCGGGATTATTTCGTAAGCTTCATCACTGATGCCCCTTTGCTGTTGCACGCTGTCGTTCCAGTTCAGGAAAGGCGAGTTCACCGTCAACTGCGGAATTGCCAGAATACCTCCAACGTCGGTGAAGAACTGGCCCGGCTGGACTGCGCGCACAGCTTCGACCGCATTAGCGATAACCGAGGCCTGTGGCGAGTTTGAGGAAATGACAATCACTCCAAATTGAGGCGGTGTAAAAAATGGCAGTTGAGCGTCAGTAAGGTTGTTAGTCAGCGCCGTCAAACCGTCGAGCAAAGCCTGCCACGCACCGGGATCGGGATTGTTCACGGAAAACAGCGAAGGCAGGTCATTGGTGTTGAACAGGCACGCCAACAAACTCGCCAAATGCCAGTCCTGCATGGGTGCCATGGCGGCAGCATCGGCAGGATTCACGTCACCCGTCCAATTGGCCCAAACGTTGGGACCATTATTGCCATAAACGTTGAAATAGTTCTGGTAAGACAAAATGTCCGATGCCTTGAGATAAATCGTCTGCCACGGCGTCCCGCGATGGACGCGACCCAGCCAGGAGACATTCAGTGGTTGACTGTCGGGGAAATCCCAGTCATCCGAACAAGTAACCAACGGGTCCTTGATTGCCAGCAGGTTCGTGCCCACACCCGTCGAAGGATTGCCGTCCCACGACTGGTAACGCGGGTTCAACTTGCCCAGATTGCCCGGCCAACTCAGGAATTTTTGGAAGCCGCTTCCGGGTTGGGTCGCGAAATTGTCGGCGTAAGTGTAATTGTTATACCAAGTGGATGGAGTCCCTGTGAAAACGCTGGCCATGGGGTTGACCAAATCGCTGGCCATGTAATGCACCAACGGATCATCCACCTGCCAGACGATGTCTTGGACGACCGTCGCGGTGGGGGTGTAAGCCATCTGCATGGCATTGGTTATCATGGCTAGGCCGATTAGCGTCTGGTTAGGAACATGGCCGGCATAGGTAAATTCGGTAAATCCTGCCCCCATCGTGAAGGCGCGAAAGGCATTCATCTGGTCATAAGCCGTCTGTTCGTCCGAACCCCATAACGCGGAGCTCCAGGTTGGATTTCCATTGCCTTGGGAAACTTCATACTGATTAGCAATCCCAAGAAGCATCCCGTCAATCAGATTCGTGTCCCATAGATCATTGTAGCCTGTGTTGTTTCCTCCGTTAACCGTGTCGTATGCGCTTAGGACTTCCGTCGTCAAATCGCGGATGCTGTTCGGTCCGCTCAACAATACATAATCAACTATCCTTCCGCTGCTATCATCCACCATGATGACTTGCAGGTTGTTGGTCATCGCCAGGCCCCAATGCGGTTGCGGATATTGGCCAAAGCCGGTGGGAACCGTTTCGTACCACAAATTCAGATTGGTGGTCAGGTAGGGCGCACCGCCGTTGAACATATATCTGGAAACTGGCACGGCCGCAAAGTTGGTCGCGAGCGGAATTTGGAATGAACCGGGAGCCAAATAGGCATACATATTAGTGTAGCCCGGCCAGACCGCATTGGCGCTGTTTGGAAACTGCAAAGACCCTCCAGCAATCAAAGTGGTGGTGAAACTGAAATTATTCTCATCGTTGGTCAGCGTCATGGTCAGAAAGTTGGTCACATAAATGTCAATCGGCCGGGTGTAATTGGACTGGTAGGAGTTCCAGCACTCCACGCCGAATTGGTTGGTGAGATTCAGATTGAACATTTCGTAATAGCTCCAAAAGGAACTCGTCGGGCTGGGCGGTGGCGTCGGCACATTGGTGCTCTGGCGGGTAACCATCAGCTTGCGCGTGAGCTGAAAGGCGCTCTCCATGTAAAATTCGTTGAAGTTCGGAAAGCCTGTCTTGGCACCGATAATCATGGGCACGCCGAACACGTTGATGGCCGAGGCACCGCTGTAAATTCCCGGATTGAGACCCGCCAAAACCGTCTGATTTGCCAGGTTATACGGCACCGATAAAGGCGCATCGGCTTCGTAAGCATTGGTTACTTCGCTAAAGTCGCAGATATAAACATTTGTCTCAGTCGGCGTCTTCACCACATTGAAAATTGGCCGAAACACCGTCGGCAGGTGCGGGTAATCGTCATTGTACCTGTTCGTCGTTGCGTCATAAATGTTCGCCGCCACTTGAAGCAGCCGATGGACCGCCGGCGTGTACTGGTTCGTCGGATAAATCTGAATGTTGTGCAAATCCACGTTCAACTCTGCCGACAGCAGGCGGGCGGCAACATTGGTAAAGAAACCAATCGGACCGTCCGCGGTTATGGGCGTGTCTGCCAGTGCCGTCCCAACCGCCGTCATCATCACCCAACCACAAAGCAAAAGCCTGAGCCGATGGAATCTGAATTTCCTACAGCCCTTCTGACCTGAGAGACCAGTCACATCCGGAAGTCTAATGGACTTGGGAACATTTGCGAGTTTTTTCGGTACAATCCGACACCGTTGTGCTTGCCATCGCGAGCCGCCTCGTCGCAAAATCCGACGGGTTTGAACAAGGTGATTTGACGCTCATGTTTTACATTCCAATCATTGTCGGCAGCACGCGTCGGGATCGGCAAAGCATCAAGGTCGCGCGCTTTGTCCTGAAGCGATTGCAGCAACGCGAGGGTGTGACCACGGAATTGCTCGACCTGCTGGATTACAACTTTCCCATCATGGAAGAACGCCTGCATCGCCGCGACGATCCCCCACCCCGTCTGGTGGAATTCGGCGATAAAATCGGACGCGCGGATTCCCTCATCATCGTCTCGCCGGAATACAACAACGGCTATCCCGGCGTGCTCAAAAACGCGCTGGATTATTTGCTGCCGGAATACGAACGCAAACCGGTCGGCATCGTGACGGTGTCCGCGGGCGGCTTTGGCGGCATCAACTGTCTGGCGCAATTGCGTTTGGTGACAATCGGCATGGGCGCGGTTCCGATTCCGGAAAATCTGTCCGTTTCCCACGTGCATGACAGCTTTCAGGAGGACGGGACGCCCAACGATGTCGCTTACGAAAAACGGGCGACGGCATTTCTCGACGAAGTCCTATGGTTCACCGAAGCCATCGCCGCCCAGAAAGCCAAGAAGGAGTCGCCCTGACCGGGCCAGTTGATGAAAAGGAAAACGACCACCGCAGCGGAACCAGAAGGCGCCCGGCAACGTCTGACGGAACTCCGTCATGCTTTGCTCAAGCTGCACAAGACATTGGTAGATTCGGAGCGGGTCGGTTACGAAGGGACCATCGGCAAAATCCAATCGCCGAATCATTTTCTGCAACTGCTCACCACCGACCCGTGGTTCGCCTGGTTACGCCCGCTTTCACAACTCATCGTCGCCATGGACGAAGCGTTGGACGCGGAAGAACCGCTGACACTGGCCAAGGTTGACGCCCTGGTGCGCCAATCGGACCTCATGTTGGTTGTGTCGGAAACCAGCGAAGGATTTTCCGGGCATTACCATGAAGCTCTGCAGCGCGACCCGGACGTGGTGCTCGCGCACGCGGAAGTGGTAAAACTCCGCGGCCCGCGGAAGCGCTGAGCGGGAAACTCCCAGCCAAGAGGTTTAGAACTTGCCGGGGTTCAGCCCAAGGCAAGGACGGTTCGCCGAGCCATCCGAAATTCAGAGGCGGAGCATAAACACGGTCGCCTCGATAGAGCCTTGTGCCAACTGCAATCACCGCTTCGGCGACTTGGGACTGGAGGCGGATTGGGGTTTGACAGCGGGATTTGCGTGCGCTTCCGCCACCCTCAATTGTTCCGGAGTGAAGGTATTGGTCGTGCAAATCAAGTTCCGGTTTACTTCCACCGGGTAAGTCCACATGGCCCCGCTCAGCGGGTCCACAATGACCATTCCCAACAGCCCGCCCAAAAGGATGTTGCCGAAATAGGCCATGTTGACACCGTGCGCCACCAGAACCTCGGACGGATAATAGTTGGTATATTCAAATGTAAAACGGTAGGTCCCGCCATGCCGGGATAGCACCACGCTTTGCGGCGTGTTGCCCGTGGCAACCTCATTTCCCTTCTGGTTGTAAATCGCAAATTTTGCCCCCATGGGATCGGAAGTGACGCGCACCGGTTGTGTCGTGCCGCTGATGATGGTAGCACAACCGCACAACAGAACCGGCACCGTGAACAGAACCGTAAGAAGGATGCGTTGAAGGCATTTGGTTTTCATAAATGTTCAGGATCTTGATTTCGAATTCATCAGTGAACCGTCCAACCGGTATTTGTTCGCGGGTGCCTGCCCATTTCATTTCGGAGCGGCCTCCGGCGCAACCGCCGATGCGTTTTGCCAGTCGCGCAGGAAATTGAGCATCATATCTTCAATCACGGTATCCACGCCGCCCGATACGGACACGCGCTCCATGCCTTGGGGAGCGGAATGCAGGCCGACCGTTGCATAAATGGAGTGCTCATATTTCCGGCTGAAGGGGATTCCGTGGGCGGGTGTATAAACGAGGGTCATAAAATAATGATCTTCGACCTCCGAACCGATAAGACCATAAGTCAGACCGGTGATAAATCCCTTGCCGAAGGCAGCTCCCAAGCTGCCGGTATCATCGAGCGTCACCTGCAACATTCCGTCCACGGGTGCGTTGGTGGCGTCGACTGCCGCGAACACCTTGCTGGCCCTGAGAACTTTCAGCACACTTAGGCGCACATCCGTATCCTGGCTTGGCCAGTGTTTTCCATTGAATTGAAACTCGACTTTCACCGCCACCGGTCTGGGATTGTTGGTTCCATGAACGTCCATGTAAGTGGCGCTTCGGTAATGTGGGTCCACATATACGGCCACACAACCCGTGCAGCAAATGACAAGACTCAGGGCCAGTGTCAACCAGCCCCCGCGTGTCACAATATGACGCCAAATGTTTTTCATAAAATATTTTGGTTAATTCATCCGGCGGTTTTCATTCAAATCACAGCCATTCGGTTTGTCAATCTGAACCGGACCGCAACCCTGCCTCCCGTTTACGGCCCGGCTTGTACCCTTTTACTTGAACCCACGGCGTCACGTGCAAACCTGCGGACGAGTCAAGTTGATCCTGTTTTGAACCGGCTCCGCTTTGCATCAGCGGACAGGTGTTCGCTCGTTCTCCACTCAGTAAAAGTTTGAGCCGCCTGATGCCAGCTGCCACCCGGATAATCACGCCGCCAGCAACTCGCGGCAGGCGGTCTGGAGTTTTTTCAAGTTCGTTTTTGATTTCGCCTCGATGTAGCAGCGGATGAGCGGTTCGGTGCCGCTGGCGCGGAAGGCCACCCATTCGCGGTTCGGCAGCAGATATTTGTAGCCGTCGGTCGTGATGAATTTTTCCACCTTGAACGCACCGATGTTTTGCAATCCGCTGCTGAGTTTAGCCAGCAACGCATCCTTTTTCTCCGGGGCGAATGAGACATTGATGCGGTCGGTGTAAAATTCGCCGATCTTTTTCGAGAGTTTCTGCAAAATCTGGCCGAGCGATTTCTTTTCCGTCGCAACCAGTTCGGCCATAAGCAGGCAGGCGAGAATGCCGTCCTTTTCCGGCACGTGACCTTTGACGCTCAAGCCGCCGGATTCCTCGCCGCCGACGATGATGGGTTCGCTTTCCATCAGCGCGCCGATGTATTTGAAACCGACCGGCGTCTCGTGGACTTTCACGCCGAGCAATTCCGCGACGGCGTCCACTTGTTGGCTCGTCGGCACGGTGCGCACAACCGCGCCCGTCCAGCCCCGGTTCTTTTTCAAATGATACAGCGCCAGAGTGAGAATCTGGTTCGGCGTGAGCCAGGTGCCGTCTTTGTCCACAATGCCAAACCGGTCGGCGTCGCCGTCGAGGCCGAGGCCAATCTGCGCCTTGCCGCTGCGGACGAATTTGCTGACCTCCGCCATGCCTTCGGCGCTCGGCTCAGGATGATGCCCCCCGAACAACGGATTCAGTTCGTTGTGAAAGACGGTGACTTTCGCCCCGACACTTTCGAGGAGTTTATCGAGGTAACCGCGACCGGTGCCATACTCCAGATCAATCGCGACTTTGAGCTTCGCCTTTTTGAGCGCGGCGAAGTCTATGAGTTTGTGGAGTTGTTTGAAATACGCGGGTTGCGGATCGAACGTCGGGCATTGATACGTGCCGATGACCGCGCCCTTGAATGACCAGCCTTGCGACTGGAGGTGGGCAATGTTCGCTTCGACTTGTTTGGTGACTTCCGGCGCAGCGGGCGCGCCGTTGCTCGTGGAAAATTTCAGGCCCTGATACTCCGCCGGATTGTGGCTGGCGGTCATGGTGATGCCGCCTGCCGCCTTGCGAACGCGGATGTTGTGCGAGATGACGGGCGTCGGCGTGTCACGATTGCAAAGGAGCGGTTCGAGTCCGTTTACGGCGAGCACTTCGGCGGCCGCCAGGGAAAATTCGTGCCCGAGAAACCGTGTGTCGTAACCTAAAATCACCTCGGGCTTGCGCCCGTGAAGTTCGGAGTTCGGAGTTCGGAGTTCGGAATTCAGGTAGTCGGCGATGCCTTGGGTGGCGAGGCGGACGTTGTCGAAGGTGAAATCGCGCGCGATGATGCCGCGCCAGCCGCTGGTGCCAAATTTAATCATAAGGTGACAAGTGACACGTGACACGTGACAAGCGGTTTACGCATCACGCATCATGTTTCACGACTTCCAATCAAACGCCTTCTTCTCCAGCGCGTAAAGGTAACCGGCGAACAAGATGGCCAGAAACGAAATCATCGAGCCGAGAATCAGGTTGCGCGTGGCGTGGTCGGCCAGCATGTCGCGATAAACGACCGCCCACGGGTAAAGGAACACGACCTCGATGTCGAACAGGATGAACAGCATCGCCACGAGATAAAATTTCACCGAGAACCGCGCGTTGCCCTCGCCGATGGGGTCTTTGCCGCATTCGTATGCGGTGTCCTTGGCCTTGGTGCGTTTGCCATATTTGCCGAGCAGGACGGAAACCACGAGCGTCCCGCCCGCGAAGCCGATGGCCGCGGCGAGGAGCATGAGCACCGGGATGTATTGCTCCAATTGCGACGGTTGCGTCTGTTCCATGCGCGGAAATGTAGAATGAATGCCGGAAAATTCAACAGGAAAGCAGGGAAATTCCGTCGTGCGAAGAATGAGGAATGGTGGAGCGCGGTCTCCGGGGCGTACGGCCCACAGGCTCGGAGCGCGGACCGCCGAGTTGCTCTGTTGAAAACATCCGGGCAGCGGCGACCTCGCCTAACGGCGGAGGGCGTAGGCCAATACTCGGAAACTGGCTTCGGCCAGCATCTGATCGTGGCGGCGGGCATTCAAAGCTGCGCCCATCGTTCGTTTCAGACCGCTGAAGAAGCTTTCCACCGCCCAACGCCGTCCATAGCCCCGTTCCTGCAAGTATTGCTCACTCATGCCACTGCGCCATCGCCCACTTCGCGTCCCATCCGCTCGATGATTCAACGGTTTGATGATACTCTCCACGCCCCAGTGGTCGCGACAGCGTGCATGGATCCATTCGGCATCATAACCTCCGTCCGCATAGAGCGTGGCCGGACGCGACACCGCTTGGGCCTGAGTCAACAAGGCCTCGGCCTGGGTGCGGTCATTACTCGGTCCAAGGCTCACCACCATTCCCACAGGCAACAGACTCGTGCAGAGCACCACCACTGACACCTTTACCCATTGGTGGCACCGCTTTCCGCTCTGGTGGCGAAAGTATTCACTAGCCGTGCTGCCGGCCAGTCCCGTGGCGTCCATGGCCGCCGCCGTGGGCGCCGGTTCTTGCTGGGCGGCCGCTTGCCCGATCCGGGCGATCAACTGCTGGGCAATGGCCACCACGTTGCTGCGGGCGCTGAACTTCTGTAGTGTTGTGAAGTGGGGCAGCTTTTCAGTCATTCCCAAACGTTCCCGCAAGGTGGAGCTGACCGCCAACCATTCCAGAACCCCACGATACGTCGTTTTGAGATAAGCCCGCAAAACCAGGCAGGTCATCAGTTGCCGTTGCGTAAAGTCATGCCGACTGCGGCTGGCACCGTAATCGGCCAGATGCGGCCGGCTCAACCGCATGGCCAGATCAGCGACTGGCTCGACGACGGGAAGTTGGGCACGACCGCTCTTTGCTGGTTTCATGCTCTGTTGGACGCTGGCACACGGAAAAGGTTTCTACAAACCAACCGCCGAGTCCGCGCGTTTATGCGACTTCACGATTCCAGCCTGTTTCTGCGGCAGCGGCTCACGCGGACATGGCTGTCCGCGCTCCTTTTATTTTTGGGCAACACGCCCTTCGTATCGCGCCAACCCGCCCGGAGAGCGGAGTCCTGCCTTACTGCACGCCGACGCGATAAAAATATGGGCCAAAGTTGGTTGCGGTCGTGTCGGTATAACTCGTCGTGCCAGTCTGCCCGACAATGTTGCTCTGGATGGTTGAAAAGGCTGGTTGCGCAGCGAGATTGGTGCTGCTTTGCAGAGAATAGGTAATTCCGCTTACGCTTTCCCAACTCACAGCCAAGCCCGGCGGATTATTGGTGGAAACCGGCGTCAACATGACCAGAACGGACGCGGGATTGGTGGGATTCAATCCGGCAATCCATTTCTGCCAGTTCTTCATGCCAGTGCCATCGTAATCCGCGTAATCCGCCGAGCCATCGGTAGGGAAGCCGTATTGCTGGAGCCAGGCATAGGAAATGATGGAAGTCGGCGTTTGATATTCATAAGCGCCAATGTCCACCGTGCCGCCTTGACGATGCGCGGGTTGCCGTCAAGGTCGTTGGCGGTGGTGACATAGGCATTATTGCCGGAATTGATGCAGGGTGAATTGGATTGCAGATGAAAATCGCCACCCGCGAAATTAACCAGGAGCGGAGCATTGGTGATGTTGCCCACGCCGCCGGGATTCGGTGTCGTGCAACAATTGTTCAACGTGATCCCGTAAAAGTAGCCGATGTAGTTGTCCGGGCTGTTGTAATACACGATGCTGTTGTTTACTGTGCTGCCATCGGAAACTCCGGCGCCATAGGAGGCTGAATTGCTGACGACCGTGCAATTATTGAGTATGCTGTAAATCGCTCCGCCGCCGTCATTGTCGGCCGTGTTCCCGATAAAGAGGCAATTATTTTCCGTGCCACCATTCACGCCACCGCCCGAAAAAGATGCCTGATTGTAGCTGATGATGCTGTTATTGATCAATGCCCAGTTGGCGGCGCCACCATTACCAGTCGAAGCATTGTTCGATAACACGCAAAAGTTGAGTGTGCCGCCGTCCGCCCCGCCACCGGTGGAAGCTGAATTGCCGGTGTACGTGCAACGATTCAACGTCCCTCCATAAGACCCGCCGCCAGACCCGCCGGCAATCGCTGAATTCCCCGTCAGCACGCAGTTGGACAGAATATCATCCGCCGACTCGCAGAATACCCCGGCGCCATTGACTTCAGTCCCATTTTGCAGCGTCAAACCCGTTACGGAAACGTGATTTGTCAGGTAGAGGCAACGCACCGCATTGCCGCCATCAATCATGGTAACCGCCGCGCCATTGACGCTTTGCAGCACGAGTGGTTTTGTGACGGCGACGCGGTTGGTCAGCATGCCATAAAGCACGCGCGAGCCAGTTTGATAAATGCCGTTGCTCACCAAAATCGTCCCACCAGCGTACGCGGCATCAATTGCGTCCTGGATGTTCGTCGCCGCCGTCGCCCACGAAAAATACGGCGGCACGGGATTGGCACTTGCGAGTGAAACGTAATGCACCGGATTTTGCAGAACGACGATGGTGACCGATGCGCTGACGCCGCCGGGATTGTCTGTGTTGAACACAGTGAACGTGACAGTGTAATTTCCAGCCGTTGACCAACTGTGAGTGGAAAACATTTCGTTGTTGACGATTGTGCCGTCGCCGAAATCCCAGCAGTTCGCCGTGGCGTGACCGGAAATCTGGGCCGCAAAATTCACGGCGAATCCGGTCGCGACGTTCGTGAAGGTTTCGGAGATTGCCACAACCAGCGCGCCGGTCGCCGAGGCGGAATTGAATTCATCGCAGCCGATGGACGGCGGATTGAGCCAGGCGTCGCCGTCAATGTCCACACCGCTTGTCGCCGCCGCGCTGCCCGCGCCGCGGCAGGGCGAGACGGCACTGATGTGAACGGAATCGGCAAACAGCGGATCGCTCGCGATGTTGTTCGCGCCGGCCGGGGGCAACGGCATCGTGTCACAAAAGGAGAGAGTGCTGTCGCTCAAATAATTTGATCCGCTCGGCGCGTTGTTGTAAAGGACGATGCAGTTGGTCAACACGCAGGAATCCACACCCCCGCCGTAACCGGTCCAACCATTGGCGCCGAACGCAAAATTGTAAGTGACCGTGCAGTTGACGAGCGTGCTGCTGCTCGCGCCGCCGCCGGTGATTGATGAGTTGCCGGAAATCACGCAATCGGTCAGCAAACAGCCGGACGCGCCACCGCCGTTGGCCGTGTAATCGCTGTCAACATAAGTGAAATTACCCGTGAGCGTGCAGCCGGTCAGGGTAGAACTGCACGCGCCACCGCCATAGAAACTCTGATTGTTCGCGAGTGCGCAGTTTTTCAGACTGCTGGAGCAGGCCCCGCCGCCGTCGTAGCCGTAATTGTTTGTGAACGCGCACTGGGCCAGCGTGCCGCCGTAAACGCCGCCGCCTTCGCCTTGCGCCGTGTTGTTTATAAAAATACAATTCGACACGACGGCGCTGTAGGACTCGCACCAGACGCCCGCGCCACACCATTCGTGAATCCAGTCGCCCCCCTGAATGGTCTCGCCGTTGGTCAAAGTAAAACCGACCAGCGCCGCGTCGTTCGTCAGATAAACACAGCGAATGTCGCTGACATTGTCGTTCGTCGAAAAACCTTCAATTGCTGTCATCGCCGCGCCGTTGACGCTTGACACGGTGATGGGCTTGTTGACGGCCACCCGGTTGGTCATCGAGCCGAAGACAACGCGTCCGCCGGCGTTGTAAATACCGTTTGTCACCAGCACCGTTCCGCCGGCCACCGCCGCGTCCACGGCGTCTTGAATGTTTGTCGCCGCCGTGGCCCAGGAATTGAACGGCGGAATTGGATTCGTGCTGTCGAGCGAAACATAATAGACCGGGTCTTGAAAAACGAGGACGGCGACCGCCGCACTAACGCCGCCGGGATTGCTGTCGTTGAACGCGGTGAACGTCACGGTGTAATTGCCACCGGCAGCCCAACTGTGCGCGGGATACAACTGGTTCGTCACGAAAGTTCCGTCACCAAAATTCCAGAGGCAACTCACCGCATGGCCGACGATTTGTCCAATGAAGTTCAGCGTGAAGCCGGAGGCGCAATTTGTGTAACCCGCCGAAATGGAAACCGCCAGCGGGCCCGTCGCCGTGCCGGAATAGAATTCATCGCACCCGATGGAAGGCGGGTTGAGCCATGCCTGGCCATCAATATCCACCCCGCTCGCGTAAGTCGCGCTGCCTTTGCCGCGACACGATGAACCGGCGCTGATGTGTGCGAAATCCGCAAGTTGCGGTTCGTTTGTGATGTTTCCCGAACCGGCGGGCGGTAACGGCAGAGTGCAACAATAATTCAAGGCGCCTCCGACATACTCCGGGTTCGCCAGCGCGGAGTTGTGATAGACGATGCAGTTGTCCAGCGTGGAATTGTCCGAACCGCCGCCGGAGCCGGCGTAATTGCCGGTGATGGTGCAGTTGTTGGCGGCGCAGCTTTCCACGCCGCCGCCATTTTGCGAAGCCGTGTTGCCGAAAACAGCGCAGTTGTTCAAAGAATTTCCCCCGCCGGAAGAAGTGCCGGAAATTCCGCTGAAGCCGCCGCCGTTGGCTGCCGTGTTGCCTGACAAAACGCAGTTATTCAGCGCGCTCACACACGCGCCGCCGCCATACGCGCTGGATTGATTTCCATTCAAAGTGCAACCGCTCAAAATGCAGTCATACGCGCCGCCGCCGTCGCCGGAACTGACCGAATTATTGGAAAGCGTGCAGTCATACAAAGTGCAGATGTTCGCGCCGCCACCGAGATAGGGGCAATTATTTCCGACGAGCGTGCAATTGTTCAGCGTGCAGTACTGTGCGCCGCCGCCGTCCGACCCGGCGGTATTGTTGGATAACACACAATTGACCAGCGTGCTCCAAGCCGCGCCGCCCCCGTCGGTCCCCGCGGAGCTGCCGCTGATTGTCGAACCATAAACCGTGCAACCGTACACCCCGCCGCCTTCGCCGTTGCCGCCGTTGCCGTAAAGAAGGCAATTGCTCAAGACGCAGAACGCCGCGCCGCATCCGGAATTGGTCGCGAGCGTGCAGTTGTTGAGCGCGCATTGCACCGCGCCGTCACCGGAATTCGCATCGAGGGAACATTGGCTGAGAACGGCCGAATTCGCACCGCCACCGTTGCCCGCCGCATTGTTGGTGAAAATGCAATTGATGAACGTGCCACTAAAAGCGCCGCCGCCGTTTTGCGGTACATAATTCGCCACAAAAATACAATTGGTCACGAAGACACCGGTGGACTCGCACCAGACACCGCCGCCGCTTTGCTCCAGATTGACGTCGCCGGCACTGCGGGTCGCGCCGTTGGTCACGGTGAAACCGGTCATGGTACAGCCGTTGACGAGCAGCACGCCGCGTACAGCGGTGTCGTCATTCACCGGATTGCCGGCGATGATGGTTGCCGGCGCCCCGTGAACGCTTTGCAGAATCATCGGCCTGGTGCAAGCCACACGATTCGTGAGCAGGCCAAAGACCATACTCCCCCCAAATTGATAATAGCCGTCGTTGACCAAAACCGTCCCGCCCGCGCACGCCACATCGGCGGCATCCTGAATGTTCGTCGCTGCCGTCGCCCATGAATTAAAAGGCGCGACTGGATTTGTGCCGCCGGCGTCAACATAGAAAATGGTCTGCGATGTGACGTAGATTGAAATTGTTGCGCTCACGCCAGAGAGATTAGCGTCGTTGAAGGCCGTGAATTTCACCGTGTAAACCCCTGGCGAAGACCAACTGTGAGCGGTGTAAACCTGATTACTTGCCATTGTTCCGTCGCCGAAATCCCACAAATCGCTGGTGGCGTGGCCGAAAATCAGGCCGGACAAATTCACAGGAAATCCAGCGGCGGTATTCGTGTAATTCGCCTGCACTAATACAGCCAGCGGACTCGTCACCGCGCCCGGGTAAAATTCATCGCACCCGATGGATGGCGGATTCCGCCAAGCCTGGCCGTCAATGTCTGCGCCGCCCGCAAAATTCGGGCCGCCCATGCCAATGCACGGCGAGCCGGCGCCGATGTGCGCGCCATCCGTCAACTGCGGATCGGCTGTGATATTGTTTGTCCCGCCCGATGGCATCGGCGTGGTGCAGCAGAAATTCAAAGCGCCACTGGCAAAATTCGCCCCGCCGGGCGCGGAGTTGAAATAAACAATGCAATTGTTCAGCGTGGAATTGTTCGCGCCGCCGCCGGAAACGCCGGCGGAATTTCCGCTCAAAGTACAATTGACCAGCGCACTCCCATCCGCCGCTCCGCCGGAGCCGTGTGTGGCATTGGCGGTAAGCGCGGAATTATTCACCGTGCAACTTTTCACACCACCGCCGCCGTCACTCGCCGAATTGAGTGTCAGCGTGCAATTGTTCATGGCCGCGCTGTGCGCGCCGCCGCCGAAAGACGCGGTGTTGTCGGAAATTGAGGAATCAAAAATTGTGCCGCCTTCAACACCGCCGCCGTCGTTATAGGCGAAATTTCCGGCAATGACACAGTTGGAAACAACGGTGCTGGCGGATCCGCATCGAACGCCTCCACCGCTGTTTTCGAGACTGACGTCGCCGCCGTTGCGCGTCGCGCCGTTCGTCAAGGTGAATCCCGCGAGCGCTGCGCCGCTGGCCAGGTAAACACAACGCACCGCATCGTCGCCGATGACCGGATTGCCTACGATAATTGTTGACGCCGCGCCGTTGACGCTGCGCACAAGCATCGGCGCGGTCACGGCGACGCGGTTCGTGAGAGAGCCGTTCGCCACGCGCCCGCCAAACTGATAAACGCCGTTCGTCACCAGCACGAGCGAACCCGGCACATTCACGGCGTCAACGGCGTCTTGAATGTTTGCCGCCGCCGTGGCCCACGAATTGAACGGCGCCGCCGGACTCAAGTTGGCGGCGTTTACGTAAAAAACCGGTTGCGTCACGACCTGAATCGCAGCAGTCGCGCTGACGCTTCCGGGATTGCCGTCATTGTATGCCGTCAATACGACAGCGTAACTTCCCGGCGCGCTCCAACTGTGCGAAATGGAGAGTTGATTGCTCACCATTGTTCCGTCGCCGAAATTCCACACAAGATTCATGGCGTGGCCGAGAACGATTGCCGTGAGACTCGCTGGAAAATTCGCCGCGATGTTTGTGAAACTGGTTTGAATCGCCACGGTCAATGGACCGGCGGCTGCGCCGGCATAAAATTCGTCGCAGCCGACGGACGGCGGGTTCAGCCACGCTTCGCCGTCAATGTCCACGCCGCTCAAAAAATTTGTGCTGCCCGCGCCGATGCACGGCGAATCAGCTTGCAAATGAACGGAGTCGGCAAGCTGCGGATCGGCGGCGAAATTATTCGTGCCATTGTCCGGCAACGGCGTGGTGCAACAAAAATACAGAGCGCCGCCGGAAAAATTCGCCCCGTTCAGCGCTGTGTTATAAGAGAGAATGCAGTCATTCAATACGCCGCCACCAGCGCCACCGCCGGAATTCTGCGCGGTGTTGGCCGTGAACGTGCAATGTTCAGCCACGCCGCCTGCGAGTCCACCGCCACTGCCCGGGGAGGAATTTCCTGCGAGCGCACAATTGACCAGTGTGCTGCCTTCTGCGCCACCCCCATTGCCCTGGGCCGAGTTGCCGGATAACACGCAATTGGTCAGCGCGCCGCCTTCCGTCCCGCCGCCGCCGCCCGAAGATTGGTTGTTGAGCAGCAAACAACTTTCCAGTGCGGAATTGTCCGCGCCGCCACCCTGACTACCCGCGTTGTTGTTCGTGAGGATGCAATTCTTCAATATGCCGTTTGCCGCACCGCCGCCATAGGCATAAGCCAAACAGCCGGTGATAATGCAGTTCGTCACCACTGCGCCATTGCCTTCGGCATAAACCCCTCCCCCGCTCTGCTCGCCCCAGTAATTTAACGCCCAGGACCAGAAAGTGAAACCTTCCGTTCCCCCGTTTTGCAGAGTAAATCCGCTTAACACGGCGCTGTCGGCCAGGTCCACGCAGCGGACGGCGCTGTCGCCGACGACGGGATTGCCAAGAATTACGGTGACGGCCGGACCATTGACGCTTTGCACCACGAGTGGTTTATCAATAATCACTCGATTGGTGGTGACGGCATCGTAAAATGAAGTGACACTCCCACCGGTTTGGTAGACTCCATTCGTCACCAAAATCAAATCGCCATTCGTTGAAGCATCAACGGCATCCTGAATATTTGTCGCAGCCGTGCTCCAACCGGCGTAGGGAGGCGCAGGGTTGGTGCAGCTCAAATCCACATAATGCACTGCTGCGGAGACTCTGAAGGTAAGAAACACCAGAAAGGCCGTAGCCAGTCGAGGGAAAAGAAATTTCATAACCACGTTTCTAAGGCTGTTCATTTTTACCATTTTGCCCCTTAAATTCAAGCTAAAAATGGTGTTCACCGTGATCAGTTGTGCAGCGGAAAGTCTCTCGTCTATCTTCTAAACAACCATAGCAGCAGGGTCAGCAGCGCACTCAAAATCAGGCAGGTGATCAACGGAAAGTGAAAGCTGAAATCGCCCCTGGTGTAATTGATGTCTCCCGGCAAACGCCCGAGCCAGCCCCTGCCGAAGCCCGACCACAACAACGCGCCCACCGCCACCAGCAGCAGGCCGGCAATCACCAGAAATTTGCCTATGTCGTTCATGTTCACAAAATGGCGCGCAAAGTACGCGAAGGCAACGAAGGATTTTCAATCGTTGTGCACCTCGTGCGAAACTTTTTACTTTTTTTTCTTTTGCCCCTTGTCGTTTGCCCTTTGAATGGCGCGCCATGTCGCGCGATTACGTGCTCGAACTGTTTCATTCCGCAGTCCATCTGCAGATTGACTACGCGCGCGAACTCAATCCACAGCAGCTCGCCGCCGTCACCGCGCCGCCCGGCCCCGCCCTCGTCATCGCCGGCGCCGGCTCGGGCAAAACCCGCACGCTCACCTATCGCGTCGCCTATCTGCTCGAACAGGGCATTCCCGCCGACCGTATCCTGCTGCTAACATTCACCAACAAGGCCGCCGGCGAAATGATGCGGCGTGTCTCGGATTTGCTGGGACAGGAAATTCCCTCGCTCTGGGGCGGTACGTTTCATTCCATCGGCGCCCGGATTCTGCGTTCGCACGCCGACCGGCTCGGTTACCGGCGCGATTTCACAATACTCGACCGCGACGACGCGAAAGACCTGATCAAGGAGTGCATCGCGGAGGCCGGCATCGAAACGAAAGGCACGCATTTCCCGAAACCGGAGGTGCTCAATGAAATTTTTTCGCTCGCCGTCAACACGCATCATGCCGTCGAGGATCTTCTCGACGCGCAATTCAGTTATTTTTCACAGTTCACCGAAAACATTTCCGGCCTCGCCCAACGCTACGCCAAACGCAAACGCGCGACGAACGCGATGGATTTCGACGACCTGCTTGCGCTCTGGCTCAGGCTGTTGCAGGAGCACGCCGAAGCGCGCGAACATTACCAGCGCCGCTTCCAGTTCATCCTCGTGGACGAATATCAGGACACGAACCGGCTCCAAAGCGATCTCATTGACCTGCTCGCCGCCCGGCATCACAACGTCACCGTCGTCGGCGATGACGCGCAGAGCATCTACGGCTGGCGCGGCGCGAATTTTGCCAACATCCTGGAATTTCCCAAACGTTATCCCGGCGCAAAGGTCTTTAAAATCGAGACCAATTACCGCAGCACACCGGAAATTCTGAAAGTTGCCAATGCCGCCATCGCCGCCAATCGGAACCAGTTCACCAAGACGCTGACGCCGGCGCGCAAATCCGGCCTGAAACCTGCGTTGGTCGCGTGCATGGACGCCGCGCAACAATCCGCGTTCATCGCACAGCGTGTGATGGAATTGCACGACGAAGGTGTGAGCATGAACCGGATCGCCGTGCTCTACCGCTCGCATTTTCACGCGCTCGAATTGCAGCTTGAGCTCACCAAGCGCAACATCCCCTTCTCCATCACCAGCGGCATCCGGTTTTTCGAGCAGGCACATATCAAGGACGCCACGGCGTATCTCAAGCTGGTTGCCAATCCGCAGGACGAACTCGCCTTCAAACGGCTCGTGCAACTGCTGCCCGGCATCGCCGCCCGGGGAGCGGAAAAAATCTGGCAAAAGTTTGCCACGGGTCTGGGTTCTAGCGTCTCGGATCTGGGGAACAAGCAACGTGCGACTCCCGAACCACAAACCCAGACGCCAGATGCCAGACGCCAGCCCCTCGCCGCTGCGCTTCAGTCCTGCGTCAAATACGTCCCGGTAAAGGCAACGACCGCATGGAAACAATTCATCGAAACTATTTCCCAGCTTGAAGACGAAGCCGTCCGCAACAGCGCCGCGAAAATGCTGCGATTGGTGATTGATTCGGGCTATGACGATTATCTCAAGGAAAACTTCGCCAACTACCGCACCCGTCTGGAAGACCTCGAACAACTCGCCGTCTTCGCCTATCAATTCAATTCCGTCGAGGATTTCCTGACGCAACTGGCCCTCCTCACGAATGTCGAGGCCGAGGACGACCAGGCCGCGAACCGCGACGCCGAACAAATCCGGCTTTCGACAATTCATCAGGCAAAAGGTCTGGAGTTCGACGCTGTATTCGTCATCATGCTGTGCGATGGATTGTTTCCTTCCGCGCGCTCGATGGAAAACGACGAAGGCGAGGAGGAGGAACGCCGGCTGTTCTACGTGGCCATCACCCGCGCGAAGAGCGAGCTTTACTTGAGCTTCCCGCTGATGCGCGCCAGCTTCGGCAATTCCGGCGGTGACCCAATGCAGCGGCCTTCGCGCTTTCTATCGGAAATCCCCCGTGAATTGTTGAACGAATGGAATTTGCGCGCGCGTTATGGCTGAGATCTGACACGACTGCAGCGTACCGTGGTCCGTTCTATCAAGTTGGTGCAACGCCCTCCCTCATCCCAACCTTCTCCCCAAGGAGAAGGAGGATTTTTCGCCGTCTCTCATAAATTCGGGTGGCTGGGTTGGCCGGACAATCCCCCGCAAAACAAAAATCGCCCGAAGGTATGTCCTCTCCTGGGGGAGAGGAAACAGGTGAGGGTGGACGTAAGAACCCATTTTTTAAACGTCCCGTTCATGTGGTCGTTCGTGTGGTTTATCACAAATTCATCTTTTCCCACTCGCGCACTGTGCCGGGAACAATCTTGAACAGCGGATGCGGCGCGGGAATTTTTATCGAAGACAAATCGCGGAGCCGTCCTGGATCACGCTTTTTCAATTTCCGCTTCAGATGCAGCCATTCGTAAAGCAATTGACCGCGTGTTTCCTTCAATTTCCCACGAAAGCACCGCCCGCCAATTTTTGAACCGTCAAACTTGTAGCCGCGCCGTACGGCTTCTTCGTGAAGCGCTTTCAAGTAGGTTGCCAACGCCGCAGGCGGATTCTTCGTTTCGGCAAAGCGGCGCAGTTGCGGATGATGTTTGTAACCGCGCGTGGCACCGCGCAAAACTTTCTGCGCCAGCAACGCCTCCCGCCAGAGCGCGACGAGCCCCCTGGCGTCGAGATGCTTCGGATGCAGGGTCCACAGTCGCATAAACCGGAACAAGATGTTTCCGGCGCGGCGAATTGTCATTGAAAATAGCTTCAAACACTTCTTCGAATCTGGCATCTAATCAACGTGCGACGCACTGGAATCCTGCTTGCAGCCTGCTTTTGTCTCGCGGCTATGTCCGCGCAGGCCGCGCACACACAAGTAAGGTTGTTGTTATCTGCCGACACCGCGCGGCCCGGCGACACCGTGTGGGCTGGAGTGGACATGAAAATGGAACCGGACTGGCACACTTACTGGAAAAATCCCGGTGAAGCGGGCATGGCCACCAAAATCGAATGGCAGCTTCCGCCCGGTGTTACCGCCGGCGAAATCCAATGGCCGCTTCCGGAAAAACTTCCGCCCGCCGAAGTGACCACCTACGGCTACAACGACGAGGTCATGCTCATTGTGCCGCTCAAGCTCGCCAATGACCTGAATCCCGGCCCGCTTGATTTGAAGGCGAAAGTTTCGTGGCTCGAATGCAAGGAAGCGTGCATTCCCGGCGGCCAAGACGTCGAGGCGAAATTGAACATCGGCAGCGAAACAAAAACTTCCACTGATGCCGCGTTGCTAGAATCGTGGCAAATAAAAGTTCCGAGGCCTTTCAATGACGGTGGCATTGGAAATGTGAGTGCTTGGTGGGAAAAAACAGCAACAGATAACACGCGTCCGCTGATCATTGAAGTGTCGGTGTTGACAAAAGGATGGACTCCAGTGGATCTATTTCCCGACACAAATGACGCATTCGAAATTCAAGCCGCCGTCGAACAAATTTCAGCTAATCCAAGCAATTTCAGCCTTCGCAAATTTGTCAAAAAATTTTCCGGCGACTGGCCGAAGGAAATCCCCGGCGTGCTCGTCGTTGAATCCGGCAAACTGCGATTCGGATACGACGTGAAATTACCGGTTGCGGAAACAGCTCCCGCTGCCTTAACGAGTCCTGCGCCGTCAGAAAGTAGCGCAGGCGTCTCGCCTGCCTCGCTAAATTTTCCCCAAACACAAGCAGCCGCGACGGCTGCGCTACCCTTGATGCTCCTCTACGCCTTCATCGGCGGGTTGATTCTGAACATCATGCCGTGTGTGCTTCCGGTCATCGCGCTGAAAATCCTCGGCTTCATCAACCACGCCCAACACGAATCGCACCGCGTCCGCGCACTCGGCCTGATTTACGCCGCCGGCGTGCTGGTATCATTCCTTGTGCTCGCGGCCATCGTCATCGGCGTCAAGGCCGCCGGGCACCACGCCGGTTGGGGAATGCAGTTCGGCAGCCCGGAATTCATCGTCGTGCTCACCACACTTATTACGCTCGTGGCGCTGAATCTGTTCGGCGTGTTCGAAGTCACCCTGGGCGGACGCACGTTGAGCGCAGCAGGACAACTCGCCGCGAAACAAGCTACAGCCGGCGCGTTTTTCAATGGCATTCTCGCCACCGCGCTGGCGACGCCCTGCACGGCACCAATTTTAGCCACCGTTCTCGGCTTTGCCTTCGCTCAAAGTGCGTTGCTGATTGTTTTAATATTTTTGTTCGTCGGACTCGGCCTCGCCGCGCCGTATGTGGTGTTGAGCTGGAACCCGGTGTGGCTGAAATTTCTGCCCAAGCCCGGCGCATGGATGGAAAAATTCAAAATCGCGATGGGATTCCCGATGCTGGCAACGGCGGTGTGGTTGTTCCTGCTGGCAGCCGGGAATTTCGACAAAAGCCGCACACTTTGGTTTGGATTGTTTCTTGTTACCTTGGGCTTGGCGGCTTGGATTTGGGGCGAATTCGCACAGAGAGGAACAAAACACCGCGGCCTAGCCAGAATCGTCAGTATTCTTCTTGCTGGCGGAATTGGAACTTATGCTTTTTGCCAGACACCGGATCAAATTGAGTGGCATTCATGGAGCCCGGCAGCAGTGGCCAAGGCGCAAGCTGTAGGCCGACCTGTTCTCGTGGATTTCACCGCCGACTGGTGCGTTACCTGCCAAGTGAACAAAAAAATCGCCATCGAAATTCCGTCCGTCCGGAGAAAACTGAAGGCAATCAACGCCGTGGCGTTGGTCGGCGATTACACACATTTCCCGGATACCATCACGACGGAGTTGAATCGTTTCGGGCGGGCGGGCGTGCCGCTGGTTCTGGTTTATCCGAAAAATTCGGACGCAGAACCGATTGTGCTGCCGGCGGTTTTGACGCCGGGCATCGTGCTGGACGCGCTGGATCGGGCGGCGCATTGACTTTTGAACGAAACGGGGCAGATTGGTGTCTCTAAATCCGACAATTAAACATTCTAAACCTATGAAAAAAGCGTTTGTCTTATCGGCTGTAATGGCCTTGACCGTCGCAGTGCAGGCGGTGGAAATCGGCAAGCCCGCACCGGATTTCACGGCCACAGACATTAATGGCAAGACCGTCAAGCTCAGTGATTACAAGGGCAAGATTGTCGTGCTGGAATCTTACAACTCCGACTGCCCGTTTTGTAATAACCATTACAAGACCGGGGCGATGCAGAAATTGCAGAGTGACCTCGCGGCCAAAGGCGTCGTGTGGCTGCTGGTAAATTCTGTGAACCCGAAAAATTTCAGCCATCGCACTCCGGAACAGGCGCGGAAGGAAATGGCCGCTGAAAAAATGGACGTGACCGCGTGGATTGACGACAGCTCCGGCGCCGTCGGCCATCTCTACGACATGAAAACCACGCCGCACATGTTCGTCATTGATAAAAACGGCACGCTGGTTTATGACGGCGCGATTGACAACCAGCCCGACCCGTTTCACGACCCCAGCAAGGCGCAGAATTACGTCAGTGCAGCCATTGACGCACTGCTCGCCGGCAAACCGGTGGCTGTCACGGAAACCAAGCCATACGGCTGCGGTGTGAAATACGCGGATTAAAGATTTTACAATTGACTGGTAGGGCCGCGCTGCTGCGCGGCCTTTTTTTAGGCGGCGTGTCTATAGCGCCGTCCCACCCCAACAGAGTAAATCCGTACCCTTTCAAAAAATCCTCCGTCGGCGCGTGGATTTCCACACGCTGTTAAGACCGGTTTGTTCGATGGATTCGACCAAATTTGCGTGACATTTAGCAAAAAAAGCTGTAGGGTCAACCCGTTCAGAGAGGTTTGAACGGCATATGAAATCAGAAAATGGGACTTTCCTGTCAGGCGTGGCTCAACACGCGATCTTCTTTTTGGCGCTTGCCTGGATGTCTTTATCGCCGCTCGCCGCCCATGGTGGAAATTTTTACACTAACACTTCGCCCACGAACGTCTCCTGGCCCGGCGGCATCGTGCCGTACGAGTTCACGAACGCGCTCAGCCCCGCGCAAACAAATACCTACTTCAATGGCCTGCGCGAATGGCAATTGGCCGCGAACGTCCAGTTCGTCCCGCACACCAATCAGACGCATTGGGTTCTTTTTACCTACAACACCAACTGGATTGACAACGTCTCTTCCAGCACCAATCCCCAGGTCGTGACCGTCTCCAGCCTTAGCCGTGCGCAAGTCTGCCACGAGATGGGCCATTCGTTTGGTTTCACGCACGAAAATATCCGGCCTGACCAGACCAATTATTTGACCGTTCTGTCCAACAACGTTGCGCCGGGGTACCAGTCCTTTTTTCAAATTGATCCGGGCAGCGTCACCAACGGCCCTTATGATTTCGAGTCGGTGATGCATTTGGGCTGGGACTTCGGCTCGACCAACCCTGGCGTGCTGGCCACGCAACAGCCCAAGCCGCCTTATTTTCCACGCTATCAATTTCGCATGGGCAATTACTGTCTCAGTCCTGGAGATCGCGCTGCGTTGAAATTTCTCTACGGCTCGCCGGTGCCGCTCACCAACGTGGTCACAACCACCGCCGACTTCGGCTCGAACAGCCTGCGGGCTGCGCTCTACTATGTAACCGATCATCCCGGCTCCCCCGTCAAATTTAACGTTCCGACCAGCGATCCCGGTTACAGCAACGGTGTTTTCAACATCCATCTCACCGGCATGCTGCCGCCGCTGGTCGCGAACGGCATGGTGATTGACGGCTCCACGCAGCCGGGCTTTGCGGGCAAACCGCTGATCGCCGTGGATGGCTCGCAAATCCTGCCCGAAACCTTCACGTCGGACACCGGCCTGTTGATTTACTCGTCAAGCAACCAGATCAAAAACATTTCGTTCTCGGGCTTTGACTGGAACGGCCTGACGCTGCTTTATGCCGACGCGACCAACAACACCATTTCCGGCTGCTGGTTTGGACTCGATTTCAGCGGCACCAACGCTGCACCGAACGCTTTTCAGGGAATTCTCATTGCCGCCGGCGCAAGTGGGAACATCATCGGCGGCACAAACGCCCTCTCGCGAAATGTCATTTCCGGCAACTTGCAATACGGCATTTTCATTACCGACTCGAACACGGCGGGAAATCTTGTTCTCGGCAATTACATCGGCACCGATGCCAGCGGATCCAACGCGGTTCCCAACGGGCTCAGCGGCGTTTTCATCGGCAACGGCACCAGCGTAAACATCGTCGGCGGCACCAACACACTGGCGCGAAATGTCCTCTCCGGCAATTCGCAATACGGCATTATCATAACCTCTAACACGACCGGCAATGTTGTTCTCGGCAACTACATCGGCACGGACGCGGGCGGGAGTCTCATGATTTCCAACGTGCTGGGCGGCGTGTTTCTGGCAAGCGATGCGAGCGGAAACGTCATCGGCGGCACGAATGCCGGTGCCGGCAATGTCATTTCCGGAAATCTGGGCAACGGCATCCTGATGCGTGGTTCCCAGGTGGTCAACAACACCGTGCAGGGAAATTTCATCGGCACCGACGCCACCGGGACGAACGCGCTGGCGAACACCGTCGCGGGCGTGACGATTGACACCGGTTCGAGTTCCAACCTGATCGGCGGCACCGTAGCGGGCGCGCGCAATGTCATTTCCGGAAATATCCTCAATTACGACTACGGAGTGCTCATCACCGACCCCGGCACCAGCGGCAATGTGGTCGAGGGAAACTACATCGGCCTCGGCTCGGACGGATTGACGGTCGTGCCCAATTATTGGGGCATGGTTTGCGCCAACGGTGCCACAAATAATACGTTCGGCGGCACCGTAACCGGTGCGCGCAATATTATTTCCGGAAACAATGATGAAGGACTTCGTCTGACCGATCCCGGCACGACGGCCAATGTGGTTCAGGGTAATTTCATGGGCACGGATGCCGGCGGGTCGAATGCCGTCCCGAACAGCTTTGCCGGCATGACCATTTTTAATGGGGCAACTTTCAACACCATCGGCGGCACGACTCTCGCCGCGCGCAATGTTATTTCCGGGAATTATATCGGTGTTGCAATCGGTAATGCGGGCACGAGCGGAAACGTGGTTGAGGGAAATCTGATCGGCATTGGCGCCAATGGCCGGATGGGGCTGCCCAATACTTATGCCGGAGTCGTCATATCAGGCGGTGCCGTCAACAATCTCATCGGCGGCACCACCCCCGGCGCCGCCAACTTCGTCTCCGCGAACGTGCAATATGGCGTGTCCATCTCCGATGTTGGCACCAGCGGGAATACCGTCGAGGGCAATTTCATCGGCACCGACAGCACCGGCACGAACGCATTGGGCAACGGCACCGGAAGCTTCTACGGGGCGAATGTCGAACTGCAACTGGGGGCCGCCGGCAATGTCATCGGCAGCACCGGCCCGGGTGCGGGCAATGTCATCGCGTTCAGCAGCGTCAAGGGCGTCCTTCTGTTCGACTCAACTACGACCAACGATGCCATCCGCGGTAATTCCATCTACGGCAACACCAACCTCGGCATCGACCTCGGAAATGTTGGTGTCACAGTCAACCACACCGGTTTTCTTGCCGGCCCGAATGACCTGCAAAATTATCCCGTCATTACCAATGCGTACGGTTCTGGCACCGCGACGGTCGTTGCCGGGACATTGAACAGCCTCGCCAATCAAACTTTTTTCATTGATGTCTATCGCAATCCGGCTCTGGACCCCAGTGGTTACGGTCAGGGCCAGTCTTATTTCGGCACCGTTAGCGTGACCACCGACGGCTCCGGCAATGCGAACTTTGTTCTCACCAACACAACGGCCAACTACACCGGCCAATCTTTTAGCGCCACCGCCACCTCGGCCGGCGGCGACACCAGCGAATTCGGCGCCGACGTGATCGCCACCAACCTGCCAGTCCCATCGGCCCTGTTCACCGGGCCGTATCAATGGCGCACTAACAGTTTCGTTTTCGCCCTCTCTTTCCAGACTAATTTCGGCTATCACATCCAAGCCACCACGAATCTGGGCGCGAATCCGGTCGTGTGGATTGACTTGACGAATTTCACACCCACCATTTCCTCGTTCACCTTCACTGACCGCACCGCAACCAATTACCATGTGCGCTTCTACCGCGTCATTTCGCCGTAAAACGCACGGCCTTTTTGGCAGGGCCACGGTGATGACTGTGCGTCCTCGTAAAGAATCGGAATCGGCTCGCAGCCGGGCAGTTCGATGGAATTGGCCTTGGCCATGCGTCATCGAGTTCGTTCGTTTATGGATCCAAGAATGCCAGGAAACATTTTTCTTGCCAGCACCATCGGCTGGTTCGGTTTGCAACAGTGGCCGAATTAACAATGCGGGCTTGACAAAAAAGATTATCTTTGGCACCATTATTGACACTTAGGCGGTTCTAATGAACCAGACAACCTGTTGTTTCTTATGAAGGGACCCTTCGCGAATGTCTGCCTGCTTGTCCCGCTTCTGTTTCTTGCCTCGTCTGGAATGGTTCTCGCACAAACAGCACCCGCGGTTTCTGAATTGAATGGCAAGCTTGATTACGCGGGAGGTTTGATGAATTCCTTTGAGGGCCACAATTTTGACGCCAGTATTGCATTGCCGGTCACGCATCAACTTGGATTCCAAACCGACGCCCTTTACAGCCGCATCTCCGATCAGGATTTTTACGGAGGCGCCGGGCACCTGTTCTGGCGCGATCCCGGCATTGGACTCCTCGGTCTTACGGGAGGCTACCTCTACCGGAGCGGCGTTGACACGTTCCAAATTGGTGCGGAAGGCGAATATTACCTCGACCGCTTCACGTTCGGGCTTTTTGCTGGCGTTGGACAAATCAATTATGCCAATCCGGCCCCGTTCATAGACACAAACCCCACCAGATTCGTTGGATCAGTTTCCGTCGGCTGTTATCCAATGAGCAACCTGCTCGTCAGCACTTCATACACGACCGCCTTCCGGGACAATCTGGTCAAAGGCAATCTGGAATACCAGACTCCCATCCGTGGCCTGGCGTTGACAGCCGAGGCCGCTCTGGGCAACAACGGTTACGATCATTTGCTGTTCGGTGTCCGTTATTATTTTGGCGCAAATAAATCTCTGCGCGAGCGTCATCGGCAGGATGATCCGCCCGGATTGATGCATCAAATACTCTATGGACTTGGTCTGTACGGCGCCGAATTCAATCGCAAGGAAAATGCGTACCTGCAGGCTCATCCGGGAACCGGAAGTTCGGGCAATTCTGGCGGCGACTATGGCGAAACGACAATCACGTTAAACCCAGTTCTTCCCTGGCCGCCAAGTAATCCGTAATAGTCATTTTGAATTCTTCGGCATCGTCCGCCGCCACTCTGTCTTCGGCGGCTCGGGCAAACCTTGCGCACGCAGGGCCGTGCGGAAATGGACCTTGGCGATTTTTGGCAAATTCTCCGCGCCGCGTTCCGCCACAAATTTCTTTGCCGCCTCATCCACCGCGCTGGAAGCGCCCTTCGGCAATTCCAATTCAAACTGCTTTTCCAGCTTCGCCAGGCCTTTCACAAAACCGTCGCGTGCCAGAATCGAGGCCGCCGCCACCGCCAGGTCCTCTTCCGCACGATGACGCTGCACCAATTCGATTTCACGGCCCAATGACATCAGCGCTTTCGCCACGACTTCCTTGTTTGACGCAAACTGGTCGCTGATGGCCTTGACCGGCACGGGATTCATCTGATGCCGCTGGCCCATCAGGTTTTCAATCACGCGCGCATGACCCCACGCCAGAATCGCGTTCACGCTTTTCATCTTTGTGTAAAGCCGGTTGTATGCCTCGTTGCCAATCGTAACGGTGTTCACCACGCACCCGGGCGTCTTGCGAATGCGCTCGGCCAGTTCGGAGATTTTCTTGTCGCTGGAAATGTTTTTGGAATCACGGATGCCGGCGTCCTGCCAGGCTTTCACGACGCTCTCGTTGATGTACGCGCCGGCAACGCACAGCGGACCAAAGAAATCACCCTTACCGCTCTCGTCCACGCCGATCCGCGGCAACAGTAATTCGGGATTCAAAACAGTTTCGTAGCCGAGCTTTGCCTGCTTGAGAATCTCCGGTTCGAGCAGGAACTCAATGAATTCCTGCGTTCCTTTCCCTTGCACGACCAGCTTGCCGCTTTCGTAAAAAACGATGTTCGTTTTGTCGGATTCAAAGGCAAACCGGGCATAAGGCACTTCGCGGAATTTCCAGTGGCGCGCGCGCAGGGCGGCCTCCAGCGCCGAGGCCTGTTCGTCGGTCAGTTTGCAGGTGTAGGAAGTCAGCGGTTTCACTGAAAAACAAATAGCCGCAAAAAGACACAAAAGACACAAAAAGTTTTAGGGTGATTCTAGTGTAGCGTAGGTGCTGTGCGCCGATTTAATCGAGCCATAGACTCGACACTACAACCGTTTTTTGCGGCTTTTGCGCCTTTTTGCGGCAATAATCCCGCCGCATGTCAGATCGAACTCCGAACTTAACCCGGCTTGTCCCGCTTTTGCTGAATTGGTTTTCCAAGCGCGCCCGTGACCTGCCGTGGCGGCGCACGCGCGATCCATACGCCATCTGGGTTTCCGAAGTCATGCTCCAGCAAACGCAGGTCAAAACCGTTATTTCATACTGGGAACGCTGGATGCGCGAACTGCCGACCATCAGGTCTGTTGTGAACGCCAGCCCGGACAAAATCCACAAACTTTGGGAAGGACTCGGCTATTACACCCGCGTCCGAAACTTGCAGAAGGCGGCGCAGCAAATAGTCGCACGGGAAGATGCTGTTTCAAAATCCAGCAGGAGCCGAGGCTTGTCGCGTCGAAGTGAAACGCAGACGGATAACGCGTCTCAAGCCAAAAAGGAATTGGAGACCCCTTCCGCCTTCGCCCGGCTACGGCGAGACAAGCACGTCGTCTCCTACAAATTCCCGGAAAAGTTTGACGACGTTCTTGCATTGCCGGGCATTGGCCGTTACACCGCCGGCGCAATTTGCAGCATCGCTTTCAACCAGCCGGTGCCGATTCTCGACGGCAATGTCATCCGCGTCCTGACGCGGATTTTCGGCATCGGAGAAAATCCGAGGGAGAAGATGACAAACGCGCGGCTTTGGAGGCTGGCGGAAGAACTGGTGATTCACGCAAAGGCTCACAGGTGGGGCGAGACTACCGGCGAGCCGGCTCGCGAGGACGCTCGCCCCACCAAAAGCAAAAATTGTTCGCACCTGAACCAATCGCTGATGGAACTCGGCGCGTTGGTTTGTATACCGCGTAATCCGCAATGCAAGATTTGCCCGGTAAAGAAACTCTGCGTTGCCTTCCAGGAAAATCGCGTAAATGCGCTGCCGAACCTTGGCAAACGTGAGACCACCACAGCGCGCCACTTTGTCGCCTTTGTGGCAGAGCGAAACGGGCGTTTTCTTGTCCGCCAACGCCCCGCCGACGTTGTGAACGCGCATCTTTGGGAATTTCCGAACGTTGAAATTCTCAACGGAAAGCTTAATCCGGAACTCACGGCAAAAAATACTTTGGGCGTCGAGACTCCGGGGATTGAGCCGTTTTGCACGGTGAAACATTCCATAACGCGTTACCGCATGACGCTGGAAGCATTTTACATCCGATTGAAAAAATCTCCCCAGAAGGCTGCCGGCGTCTGGCAGACGCCCGCTCAAATGGATCGGTTGGCTTTCACCGCCGCACACCTGAAGATTCTTCATGCGCTGGCAGCAACCGGACGTCCGCACCGTGTTGTTCGGAGTTCCGCCTTCAGGCGGCCCGCGTAAACGCGGAACTCCAAACTGAGCGGGTCTTTAAAAAAACTCGCCAGTTTTGCCGCCAATCGTATCTTATCTGACTGATGATTTACTTCGATTACAACGCCACCGCCCCGGTGATGCGCGAGGCGCGCGAAGCCTGGCTGGAGGCGACCGAGAAAATCGGCGGCAACCCGTCCAGCATGCACCAATTCGGCGCGCGGGCGGAACGGGCCATGACCGATGCGCGCGAAAAGCTCGCCGCGTTTCTCGGCTGTCATCCGCTGGACATCGTTTGGACCAGCGGCGCGACGGAGGCGAACAACACGGTCCTGCACCATTTTGCCCACACGCTGGATGCCAAACGCGAAGTCTGGGTTTCCGCCATCGAACATCCCTGCGTCATGGAATCGGCGCAACATTATCTCGGCAAGCGTGCGCGGCTCATTCCCGTCACCCGAGACGGTGCGATTGACCTTGACTGGCTCACGGTTGAATTGGCCGACATGCGTCCCGGGCTCGTCGGTGTGATGGCGGCGAACAACGAAACCGGCGTCATTCAGCCGTGGCGCGAGGTGATGGCGATTTGCCGGCAATACGAAGTGCCGTTCTTCTGCGACGCAGTCCAATGGATAGGCAAAATGCCGGCCAAGGGTTTGGGGGAATGCGATTATCTGAGCGGGGCAGCCCACAAATTCGGCGGCCCGCGCGGCATCGGTTTTTTAAAGGTGCCACACCGGAGTCATGTCACTCCTCTGCTGCTCGGCGGCCAGCAGGAAGGCGGTCGCCGCGCCGGAACGGAAAACGTTGCGACCCTTGTCTCCATGCTGGCGGCACTGGAAATCAGGCAGAAGCAGATTGCCCGCGGCGAACACATTTTGCGCGGCGTCTGGCGCGACAATTTTGAGCGGCAACTTTTGCACGCCGTGCCGGGCACGACCATCGTGGGCGCGAACCAGCCACGCCTGTGGAACACCGTTTCCGCGCTCATGCCCGAAGGCGACCGCAAGCATCAATGGGTGGTGAAACTCGACAAGGCGGGCTTTGCCGTGTCCACCGGTTCGGCCTGCACCACCGGCAAGGAAGAGCCGTCGCACGTGCTTGCCGCCATGGGCATCAAGACCGCGCAAGCCGTCCGCGCCGTGCGGTTCAGCGCCGGCTGGGAAACCAGCGAAGCCGACTGGGACGCGCTCGCCAAGGGCGTGGCCAAAGTCCACGCCGAGATGCACCACGGCACGGCGTGAAAATTTCCACTGCGTTAACCGCGTGATAATTGGAAATTAAATAATTGATTCAGGCTTCGTGATATAAAGTGCAGTCACAAATTTCAAAAGGTTTGTATTCTCTGTAATACTGGATGATTTCCCGCCAAAGCGCCGATCGAGGTGGCTTAACACTTTGAGGCAAAAACCCTCCAACTTCCCATCCGATTGCTCCGGCAAGCCTTTTTTTGAATATGTGGTAGTCGGGCCGCACGCCGATTTTGGCAAGCACTTTCAGAGCACAGACACCTTCAATAATGACTTTGGGGCTTGCGGAGATTGCTCCTTGCAACGAATCATATTTGATCTGATCCCAGTAAGGAATGGAACGATCCCCATTCAAAAAACAGTCAAGCGAAATGAGTTTGATACCCAAATCTTCTGCCAGCTTTTTCCCTGACACTGTTTTCTCTGCTCCTAAATCACCATCTATTACAATCCGCGAGCACGTCGACAACTTCGAGTAGTCCAAGGAGCCAGTCATTATAGCCACCAATTTTTCGAGGTTGTTTTAGTCATTTCTTTTGGCAGTTTCCGCTTCTGTCGTTTGAATCTCGCGTTTTCCAAAGATAAACGATGCTGCTCTGCATACAACAGCGACGCAAATCCACAAAACTAAAAGATTGAGCAGGTTGCACAAAAACGCCGAAATATCGACTTGCTGGTTTCCGCGTGAATCGGATCTCACAGGAACTGGTTGGGAGATAAAGAAGAAGCCGGAGACCACGATAAACAAGGCTGCAATCGCCATATGTGTCTTCGGGCTACGAATAAAATCAATTACACGCTGCAAGAGTTTTGGCAGACGATTGAGAATTCTTTGCCCGGCTGGTTTCTCCTCAATTGGCGCAAATCGCCCAGGCGCGACTTGGCGATAAAGCCTCTCTTTCATAATTTGGAAACGTTCTTAACCATAAACCAGATCATCCAACCCCGCGTTTTTTATTCGCCTGTGAAATCTGGCGTGTTCGATGTCCGGCTCATTGCCCTCAATTAAGTCTCCGGCTGTGCCGCGACTACACCTGAATGATTGACGCCGTCCGGTTTTTTGTCAAGCTGCCGCCAGCATGACCGCCAAAACCCGCAACTGGCTGATTACGCTTTTGATTCTGGCTTCGCCGTTCCTGTTTTTCCTGGGGCTCCTGTTTTTCTGGACCGCCGAGCCGCTGCCGTCACTCGCGCCCCTGCCCAACCCGAATGGCTATGAGGATTTGGTAAAGGCCGGGCGAGTGATTAAGAGCATGGCTGGTTACGATCAGACGAATGAGCAGCAACTGGCCGAACTGGTCGCGACAAACGCCGAAGCGTTGCGATTACTACGAGCCGGTTTGAGCAATCAATGCCGGGTGCCACTTCAATTCTCCGAAAATTACATGACAAGGCACTTGAACGACCTCGCCGGCTTCAAACGGTTGGCACAGATTTTGGCGGCGGAAGGCAGGCTGGCCGAAATGCAGGGGCGCCCCGACGATGCCGTCAGGTCTTTTCTGGACGCCATTCGCTTGGGGAACGAGTCGGCACGCGGAGGAGTTTTGATTGACGAGCTTGTCGGCACGGCTATTAAGGCAATCGGAGTCGCAGGCTTGCAGAAACTCGTTGACCCGTTGGACGCAAAATCCTGCCGCGAATCTGCCGCGAAATTGGAAACCTTGGATTCTCAAGGTCAAAGCTGGAACGAAGTCATGCAACAGGAACGTGATTGGTCGCGGCGGTCCTATCCAGGGTTGCGGAATGAACTCGGCAGATTGGTGATGCACAATACATTGAACAAGGCCCTTCAAAAAGCCGAAGACAAATTCAACAAACAGCAAATGAAGATGCGGGAATTGACCGTGGACCTCGCCACGCGCGCCTATGAATTGGAAAGAGGCAAACCGCCGGCGAGCCTCGCCGATTTGGTGCCGGATTATCTCAAAGCCATTCCGCAAGACCCGTTCACCGGCACGAACATGGTTTACGCGCCTCGATAAACCGCGCGCGCCGTGCAGGTTTCGGCCACGACAACTTCCGTGAGCAACGGTAGTTTCGGTTTCAATCTCTTCCAGATCCAAACCGCGATTTCTTCGCTTGTCGGATTGTCGAGGCCGGAGATTTCATTGAGATAACGGTGATCCAGCTTTTGCCAAATGGGCTTGAACGCCGCCGAAATGTCCGCGTAATCCATGAGCCAGCCGAGCTTCGCGTCGCATTCGCCGGCCACGACGATTTCCACCTTGAAGCTGTGCCCGTGCAGCCGCCGGCACTTGTGCGATTTCGGCAAATGCGGCAGCAAGTGTGCCGCCTCAAACTGAAACGATTTCCGCAATTCCATTTTCATTTTTTCAAAAGTCAGTGGTCAGTAGTCAATAGTCAGAAGCAGCACAAGGGCGACAATCAAAAATCTACTGACTACTGGCTACAAACTACTGACTCATCACCTTTCCCAATCCGTCCACGTCACCAAATCGCCCAGTGCCGGGCGTCCGTCGTGCCGCCAGGTCAGCGGTGGGTTTTGCATCTGGCCGAGGGGGCACACCCGCGTCACGCCCCAATGCGCTAGTTGCATGGCCAATTCTCCCGTCTGGTCTTCCGGTGCGGCGATGCCCACCGTCGAAACCCTGCCCCGTACGGTGTCCGCATTTTGCAGCATCTCGTCCAAATCCTTCACGCCTTTCACATAAACGAAACGGTTCAGGCATGACATTTGGAACCGCGCGTCCGCCTCAAACACCACCGTCCACGCCGTTGAATTTTTACTGTGCCACATTTGCGTGTCGGGAGAATGTGCCGCCCGCACCTCGTAAATCCCACGGCGTGAAGCGATGGCCGCCGCGTGTTCCGCCGCCAGTTCGCCGCGCGGCTCGGTTTGTTCGCGCTGGTCCAATTCGTCCGCGAGCAATTCCGCGAATTTTTCCGGCAAATTTTCGCCGTGGGTCTGGACATAAATAACGTGCGGCGAAAGGCAACCGAGTTGGTTCCAGGCAACCACGTCGTCCGCCACTCGCGCGGCGACCCGCCGCAAATGGGTTCCGGTCAAAATCTCCCTCGCCACGAAACCAAAGCTGACGCGATGGCCATAACCGAGAAAACGGGTGTGTACCGGCAACCGCGAGCGAATGGCCGCGAGCATCTCGTCACTGCCCGTTGCAGTCACGCAATTCGCCTCCGCAAACAGCGCCTCCTCCAGCTCTACATTGCCGCCGCGCCAATCGGCAATTTCGAGGCACGCGCCGAGTTTCGGATCGGCGTCGTAAATCGAATGTGCGAAGAGCCGTGGCAAAAACGCCGACCCGCTGGCACACTTGAAGAACTGCGCCGACCGCGTCAACAGACCGAGCACGATGCTCGTCAGCGCAGGATTGGGGATGTTGCCTGCCGCGATGTGGATGAGCATTTCCGGTCCGCGCCAAAAGTGACGAGTGGCAAGTGACACGTGACGCGAGGAACCTGCTTCCCTCGTCACATGGCACCCGTCACCTGTCACACCGACAGCATGGCCGAGTTCCTGTTCGAGCAACTCCGTAATATTTTCCGTCGTGAACTGGCAGAAGAAATTGTCCAGCCCTTTTGCGAGCGTTGCGGGCGAAAAACCGGTCTCTGCCGGGCTGGATTCCAACGCGAGTTTTCGGAAGCGGTTGTCCGCTTGCAACCAGCCTTTGGCAACTTCGGCGAGGACCTGCACGAGATGGTGCGTGGTGCGTTGCGCGAGATAGCGTTCGCGGTTGCGCTTCAACGTCTGGCACGCCTCGGTAATCATCGCCGGCGACAGCGTTGCTTCCGGCGGCAGATCGGCGAGAAAATAGTTGGGCAAATTCATCGATATATGATTTCAATCCCTCACCCGACCTTCGGCCACCCTCTCCCCGCCGTTCGGGGAGGGGCCGGGGCGAGGGGCTCGTCCATCATCAGCGAGCAGCCGCGCGGTTCGGCCAGTTGCGCACGGCCAATTAATTCAAAGCCTTCGCCATGGCGAACGCCCAAATCTTCAGTCTGGATCGCCATAACGGAAAAGACGTTTGCCAGATCGAAAATTTGGATAAGCCCTGTTTCGCCGTCAGCCACTTCGCGTCCGGTTTCCGGCGAAACGACTTGCGCCCACGCCCAAGGTGGAAAACGAAAGTGACGGGCGACAGGTGAAGCGTGACAAGACGCTATGCCGTTTCGTGTCACATGCCACATGCCACTTGTCACTTGATCATACGCCTGCGAGCTCAACTCGCTCATGCCGTATTCGCAGATGATGTTTTCGGGCGGAATGCCGAGACGCTTCGTGATGAGCGCGTGCAATTCCGTTTTTGGCATCGCACGCGAACGGTTTTTGTAACCGCCGGTTTCCATCGCGCGCGAACCGGCGGGCAAATCAAAGCGCAAATCTTTCTCCTCGAGAAAATCCAGCAGATGGACGAACGAAAACGCCGTGCCCAAAAGAAGTGACGAGTGACGAGTGATGAGTGACGAATTCAGCGCGACAAGCACGGCATCGAAATCCAAAGTCCACGTGCCGTCGGCTGCGACGCGGCCGAGAAATTGGGACTGGCTCGCGCCTTCGCGGCGACGAAGCCGCTTCGGCGGCGCAGGCGCGGGGACGCTCGCCCCACCGAGTTTTTGCCGCACCGTTTCAAACATGTGGACGAGCGACGAATGCGGCGCTTGCTCCGGCGATGGTGTGAGGATACACAACCCGAGATCCGAGCTCCCGGAACCTGGACCCCGTGGCACCATGTGCCGCTCAAACCACGCCCACACCGACGCCTCATAAACCGCCAGCGATTCAGTATTATGAAAGTGCTGGCTGGGAATTTGCCCCGTCGTCCCGCTGGAATGAAAAACTGCGGTGCGTTCCGTTAGTGGGATGCAGGAAAGTTCCAATTCTTTGAATGCCGCCGTCGGCACGGCAGGGATTTGCGTCCACTGTTCGACCACTTCAGGCGTCAAACTGCACGCCTCGCAAATTTTTCGATACGCGGCGTTGTGTTTGAATTGCAGCGCGAAGAGCTTGACGGCAATCGAATTAAAATCCCGGAGGGGCGAGTTCCACGAGCCCCCATTCAGGCTTTGATGTTCACAGTCAGGGCCTCGTGGAACTCGGCCCTCCGAAAGCATGGCTTCGCGCAGGTGGGCGGCGAAATCTGAAAGTTCTTTGTGCATGCGGTTTTTACTGGCTGGTTTTCCGCCACAGCCGAACTCGAATTTTAACCAAGATTGCTGTTGCCGCAAGCAAAGAATTGTGACTTGCTTCATCGTAGTTATTTCAATCATCAACGGCCATGCAAAAGGTCTTGTTCAGGTACTGGATTATTCTTTGGCCAGTGGCCGTATGTCTCCTTTTGTATCCAATCAACTGCCTTCCAATCCGGGTTGGACTGCTTGGTTCACTGCTTGGCATCTGGTCAGGATGTTTCTTCTTTGGCCGTCGCAATAAGATTTTTTGTGCCGGGTTGTTGTTGCTCACATTGTTGGCTGTTGGTTTCTTGATCGATCCCGTTAGAGATTATGATCGGAGACAACTCCGCGAGGCTTATGTCCATGCGCTGCGGTCTTTTGAAGGAACAAGGTATCTCTGGGGCGGCGAAGGCAAGTTCGGCATTGATTGTTCCGGTTTGGTGCGCGCCGGATTGATCAAGGCTAGTTTTCAACAAGGTCTCCGGACATTTGACCCCAGATTGACACGGTTCGCCTTGTCTCTGTGGTGGCACGATGCTTCCGCTCAAGCGCTGGGGCAGGAATATCGTCACCAAACGAAACGCTTGCTCGCGGCTGCCAACCTCAACGAACTGGACCAAAATAAAATCATGCCCGGCGACATTGCTGTGACAGTCAGCGGAGTTCATGTGATGGCATACTTGGGCGACAGCCAATGGATTGAAGCCGATCCCGGTCTTGGAAAGGTTGTGATTGTTCAAACCCCTGAAAGAAAAAATCCTTGGTTTCAAGAAACGTTCCAAATTCTACGTTGGCGTGAACTAGAGGTGGAATAAATCGCCACAGGATTGCCAATGTTGCGTTTGTGCGCCAGATTATGCGTTCGACAATGAACAAACGGTTTTACATCACCACCGCGATTGATTACGTCAACGGTCAGCCGCACCTCGGCCATGCCTACGAGAAAATTGTCGCGGACGTCATTGCGCGGTCGCGGCGAAGTCTTGGCCAGGAAATCTTCTTCCTGACCGGCCTTGATGAGCACGGCCAGAAAGTCCAGCAGGCCGCCATTGCCGAAGGCAAAACGCCCCAGGCTTATTGCGATCAACTCGCCGCGGATTGGAAGGCGTTTGCGAGAAAACTGGAACTGACCAACGATGATTTTGTCCGCACCACCGAGCCGCGCCACAAGAAATTCGTCCAAGCGATTCTTTCGAAACTCCATGAAGCAGGACAGTTCTACCAAGAGACTTACAAGGGTTTTTACTCGACGAAAGAGGAAACTTTTCTGACCGACAAAGATCGCCTGCCCGACGGCACGTTCGATCCGGCCTACGGTGAAGTCATCGAACTGGAGGAAAGCAACTATTGGTTCAAGCTGCGGAACCACCAGCAGTGGTTGATTGATTACATCGAAGCGAATCCGTCGTTTATCGCGCCGGATTACCGCCGCAACGAAGTCCTCGGTTTTCTCAAGAACAATACGCTCGAAGACCTGTGCATTTCACGACCAACAGCACGGTTGAACTGGGGCATTCCCCTGCCCTTCGACAAGGATTTTGTCACCTATGTCTGGTTCGATGCGCTCGTGAGCTACATCAGCATCCCTGCCGCCTACGGCGATGCAATTGTTTTGTCCGCGCTGAATTCCCAGACCCAAGACTCGAGCTCCGAGACCCAACTCTGGCCCGCCGATATTCACGTCGTTGGCAAGGACATCCTGAAGTTTCACGCGGTCTTCTGGCCGATCATGCTCAAGGCGATGGGTCTGCCACTGCCGAAACAAGTCCTCGTCCACGGCTGGTGGCAGAAGGACGGCGCGAAAATCAGCAAGAGCACCGGCAACATCATTGATCCCATCGCGGTCATCAACGAATGGGGCTTGGACGCTTTTCGTTACTATGTTTTGCGCGAATTGGATATTGGCCCGGACGGCAACTGGACCGACAACGGTTTCAAGTCCCGCTACAACGCCGAACTCGCCAACGGCCTGGGTAATCTCGTCAACCGCTCACTCTCGATGCTCAAACGCTATCGCAGCAGCGTCGTGCCGGCGAAGCACGGCGAGCTTGCCGCGGACGCTGCCAAAGCCGCGGACGAAACGCGCGCGTTGTTGAAACAAAACCAGCTTCAAGCCGCGCTGCAAAGCATCTGGGGACTCGTCACCCGCGCGAACCAATACGTGGACCAGACCAAGCCGTTCAGCCTGGCCAAGGACCCGGCGCAGGCCCAACGCCTCGACGAAGTGCTTTACAACCTCGCCGAAACCTGCCGTGTGCTGGCAGTTTTGCTCCGGCCCTTTCTGCCCGGCACGGCGGTGAAGATTTATTCGCAACTCGGTTTGACCGGCGTGCCGGACAAGCTTGATGCCGCGACGTGGGGCGGCTTGCCCGCGGGTCACAAAATTAACGAACCTATACCGTTATTCCCTCGCAAAGATGCTTGATTGGCAAGGACTTTACGCCGCGGCAGCCGCGCCACCTAGGCGGCAATTTCCATGAGATTTTCATTGAATTTGCGGCGGGTGTGGGTGTAAACTTGGCCCATGAGTCCCGCGGATACGATTCTGCTGATGATGCTCGCGTTGCAGGGTCTGGCGCTGGGTATGGGCATCGTCTTCCTTTCGTTGATGTATGCGTTGTATCGCCGCGCACATTATCTCAAGCCGGCGGCGGGTGGGAACCAAAGTTCCTTTTTGTTTTTTCCACCCTTCCTTCAACGTCCGACGAGCTGGCTGGCCGTCCGCTCGGCCAACCCCAAAATCGTCCAGGCCGCCCTGGGGCTGAACCGTTCCACGCTGGGTTCGTGGTCGGAAGGCATGGTGGGCGGACGCGACTTTTTCATCAGCCCGCAGGTGCATGGCTGGGTCATCGTCACCGGGCCGGGTCTGCCGAACCCCAGTGACGACGTGGACGCGTGTTTTCATTTTTTGATCGCGTTGAGCCGCCGGCTGGGGCACGTCCAGTATTTCCATGCGAACGGGATTTTGCATCATCACGCCTGGGCGCGGATGGATGAGGGTTGCGTGACGCGCGCGTATGCGTGGGCGGGTGAAACGGTCTGGAACCAGGGCGTCAAGACATTGCCCGAAATTGAACTGGGGCTGAAATGTTTTGCTTACGGAGAAAGTCCGGCGACCACTAACCATGCCGAGGCCAATGTCAAAAAAGTCCCGCTGCTGGCGGCGCGTTGGAGTCTGGATCCGGCGGCAATCAACAGCCGCTTTGTGAAACACTTCACCGGCATCGGCAGGTGAGCCGGCAGGAATTGATTGATTACCGCCGCGGCGTGTGACACAAATTGCCGGTGAAAGCGAAAGGAAGCCATGTCATTCAACATTGAACTTGAACTTCAGAGATTTCCGAAAGTCATTGCGTTGAAGGACGGCACGCAAGCGACGTTGCGTCCGTTGCGCCGCGAAGACGAGAAGGATTTTCACCAATTGTTTCTCGGCATCCCCGAACCCGAACGGATGTTCATCAAACATCGCGTCACGGAAATCGAAATCATCCATGACTGGTGCCGGAATATTGACTACGGGCGCAACCTGCCGATGGTCGCGCTGATTGGCGGCAAAATCGTCGGTGACGCGACCTTGCACCAGCAACTTGGCGGCTGGCGACGGCACATTGGCCGCGTGAGCGTGCTGGTGCACCCGCAACACCGCGGGCGCGGCCTGGCGAGCGCGCTGGTTTCCGAAATTGTGGACGTCGCGCGGCAGGTTGGTCTGGAAAAGGTCGAGGCGGAATTCATTGGGGAACAGGCGGCGGCGATCAAGATGTTCGCCCTGCTCGGTTTCAGCCAGCTTCTAAGCCTGGAAAATTACGTCAAGGACATGCAGGCCGTCCCGCATGATTACATCCTCATGGGACTGGAATTAAAGACTGACGAGGAATACACGAGTGCCGGAGGATGAAATCATTTTCGATTTATGATTTACGATTTACGATTGGTCATGCCTCGCGGCGTTTTTGAAATCATAAATCATCAATCGTAAATCATAAATGTCCCCGGAGGTTTGTCCCAACTGCGGCGCGGATGTCCCGCCGCACGCCAAAGCCTGTCCCGAATGCGGTTCGGACGAACAGACCGGCTGGTCGGGAACCGCCTATGCCAGCCAGCTTGGGCTGCTGGATGACCATTTCGACCATGATGAATTTGTAAAAAGGGAATTCGAACCGGAGCCGGTCAAGCCCCGTGGCATCAAGTGGTTCTGGTGGGTTACGGCCTTGCTCCTTGTTTTGCTTCTCGCATTTTTATTTCTGCGTTGACGAACCAATGGCAATGCGGCCCTCCCGCAGGAGGCGTCTATCGAGGTTCAAATCCGGTTTGGCCGGGCGCGTTTCTTCGTGAATTGCCGGCTCACTGCATCAGCCGGAAGAATTGCTGGGCACCGGTGGCGCCATTGGTGTAGGGACTGGTCGCGCCGGGGACGTTGGTGAACGTGCCGGTGACGGCGGGCGCGGATTGCAGGTTGAACCCGGCGTTGGTCCAGCTCAACACCAGTTGCTGGTTCAGCCATTGCCCTTGAAGATAAACCACCGACATATTGATGCCGGACGCGGGGACCAGCATGAAGTAGTTCGGATAGCAGTCGCCAGTGGGGGTTGATACTCGGAGCGTGCTGACGCCACCGAGGTTAACCAAAACCGGCGCACCTTGGCCGCCATCCGTCAGCCGCACCCAGCTATCAAACGTGTTGATATTGTCCCCGGTGGCACTCCATTGGCCGAGGGGCATTACCACCTGGTTGGTGGTTCCCGCGCCGCTGACGACCTGACCCAGAGTCATCGTGAAGGGGCCCAGCCAGGGGCCCAGCCCGAACGTGCGCGCGTACACATAATAGCTGCCCGCAGGATAATTGCGGGTGTAATTAGCCCAGTCCGCAGGTCCGAACCAAAACAATTGATAATCAAACGCAAAATAGTAGTTGTAGAGATAGTATTCGCTTATATCGCTTGTAGGAGATGTGGGAATCCCATTGTAACGATACTGGTACTCGCTGCCATCCGTAGGCTCACCTTCATTTGAAAGAACCGTGTGGTGGAAGTCAATGTTGGTGACCGATACATAACAATTTCCGGATTCAAACCCATACGCGCCCGGGTACCAATCACTGGCATTGATATACTGTCCGCCGTTATAGTCATAATCCTCCGCCATAAACACGTAATTGGTCAGGCTAAAGGTATCGAATTGATTGGTCCGGCTGATGCCATGACCGAGGGAGTTGGTCACGTTAATAATGGCCGTGTGCATCGCGTTGAGTGCCAGGGTGGGATACACCACGTTATTGCTTGAAGCCGAGCCGGTGATCACCAGTGCCGAGGAGACATCGTTGCCGTCCAGAATCACCTGGATGCCATTGGCAGGAAAGGTTGCTCCAAGCGTAGTCACCGTGAAACTCAAGGCATTCGTAGGTTCAAACGGGTGTGTGCCCGTCGGATAAAGGTTGCTCAGGAGCGGCAAATCAACCACCGCAGGGACGAGCATGTAGAACGTCGGCAGCATCTCGCCAAAGGCGGTGGCTTGCAAGGTTTCCTTGCCGTTGAGGACGACGTTCACGTTATTGCCGTTGGCGTCTTGCAAATAGACGAATTGAAAAGTGCTCCAGCTCGGACCTAGGTTCATCGTGAAGGTGCCCAAAAAATTGGTGGCCACGCCGGGGTTCACCAAGCTCATCCCAATGCTCCCGAACGCAGGGGCACCGTTGGCAAACCGGCCGATAACCCAGTTGGTGCTGTTGGGCCAGTCGCGGGTGTAGTTCACCCACTCGGAAGAGTTGAACGGGTTTATGCAGTAATCAGTCCTGTCCGCTGCGTACAGGTTGGGACGAGAATTATCTTCCGAGATGGCCGTACCCTCGAAATCATTAGGACGATAGACATGGTAGGGGCCGTAAAACACGGTAGACTCGTCCACACCCTGCGTGCCCACTTGTCCGAAGTAACAGTTGGTTTCGCAACAGGCGTTGCACAGGGCTGGATTATCAACATACATTCCGCTTGAAAAATCCCAATCCTCGGCCTCCCACTGGTAGGTGTACGCCGGCACCCCGACCCAGGTGGTCTCGAAGTACGTATTGGCGCTGGCCGTGAAGTTGAAGCTGTCCGTCACGGTAATGGACACGTTGTAGGTCGTGTTGGATTGCAGTCCGTTATAGAACACCGCCCGGTTCGAGGAGGAGCCGCTGAAGGCCAGGTTCGCGGAAACATCGGTGCCGTTGAGGACCAGATGAATGTCGTTGGTGTTGATATTGAAACCACTGGGCGAACTCACGTTAAAACTAACGCCGCTGCTGGGCGGCACAAAGATCATGTATTGCGGGTAGATGTTGGTGATCACCGGCGGGATCGGGCCGCTGATTTGTTCCAGAGCCGCATCGTCGAGATACGATGAGCCCTGCTCGTTGGTAGCCTGAAGAAAGCAGTACCGGTAGCGGACCGCCGCAGTCCCCAGCGGGGCCACCAACTGGCTGACCGCACCAGTCACCGCGTACGTGTTGAAATATGGATCGCCAACGGACACCGGTTGCGTCAAATCGCAGGCATTGGTCACTTGGTATTGAATCCATCCTAACGACGCATCCGCATTGGTGGAATTGTAATTTGCCGATTTGTAAAGCGCGAGAAGATTGCTGCTCGAATCGAGAAACTCCACCTGTAGCCAAACATAGCAATCCGTCCCAAAACTAAAAAATAAATTGTCGTAGTTGGTTGAGTAAAGCCAGCCGCCGGCCTGATAAATTGAACCTGGGATACTGCTGAAAGTCTGATATATGCCCGCCACATTGTTGGTGCCAACATAAGCGGCACCCCATTCCTTCCAATAGAATGTCCCCGAATGGGCGGTGACGGCATCATCCACCCAGTAGTTGCAGTTGCCGAAGTTGAAGGCTTGGGCGGTCGGCGGTGCGAAACGCGTCCACCCATACGCGAGATTGTGCCCGGTGGGCGGCAATTCGAAACTCGGGTTGACCAGGAGATTAAAGGCTTGTGCCGAGTTGGCGGCCAGCAGCAACGCGGCGGCCAGAGCCGATGCAAACACGGCAACCAGAGTCGTCTGCGTCCGGAGTTGGAGTAATTGGGTTTTGATGAGCGAGGTTTTCATGGGGTTTCTTTTGTTAATTGTGAGCGGAGGTTCAGAGTTTCTCTTTCAAAGATTCAACGGGCGGTTCAGGATTTTTAGTAGTTGTCATTTTCAAGGTTGATTTAGTGGGCGCGTTTCTCTGGGCATTGCCGGCTCACTGCATCAGCCGGAAGAATTGCTGGGCGCCGGTGACGGGATTGGTGTAGGGACTGGTCGCGCCGGGAATGTTGGTGAACGTGCCGGTGACTTGCGGTGCGGATTGCAGGCTGAAGCCGGCGTTGGTCCAGCTCAACACCAGTTGCTGGTTCAGCCATTGCCCTTGAAGATAAGCCACCGGCGGCGCGGACGCGGCCGGATATTCGATCGTAAAATAATAAAAGTTTGTCGCGTCTTCAGCCGCGTCTGTTACGAACGCGTTGCCGCTGCCATCCACGGCGATGGCGGAGGAGAACGAGTTGCCAGTAGCGGTGTATAAGTTGGCCCACAAGGGCACCCCGGCGTTCGAATACTTGAGGGTCGCGTTATAGGCGTTTGTCAAGTCATACGTTCGCCCGGTCACGAACGCGTTGCCGTTGCCGTCCATCGCGATGGCGGAGGCGGAGGAGTCGGAGTAGCCAAATTCTTCAAAAAGAGGCCCGGCGTAGAGATTGGTCCACAACGGCACGCCTACGTTGGAATACTTGAGGGTCGCGTAATAGAAGTTTGCCCCGTCAAACGAAGTCCCCGTCACGAACGCATTTCCGCTGCCGTCCACGGCGATGGCGGGGTTGTAACCAGAATTCCCGTAATAGTAGAAGTTGGTCCATAAGGGCACCCCGGCGTTCGAATATTTTATCGTCGCGTAATCGCTGCCCCATGACCCCGTCACGAGCACATTACCGTTGGTGTCCACGGCGATGGCATAGGCAGCGCCGGCGTAGAGGTTGGTCCAGAGCGGCACGCCCGCGTTGGAATACTTGATCGTCGCTGGCGACCCCGTGACGAAAACGTTGCCGTTGCCGTCCACGGCGATGGCATAGGCAGTGCCGGCGTAGAAGAGGTTGGTCCAGAGCGGCACGCCCGCGTTGGAATACTTTACCGTCGCGTAAACTTCGTTGTTGGACACGTCATATGAATACCCCGTCACAAACGCGTTGCCGTTGCCGTCCACCGCGATTGCGGAGGCATAGGCTGAGCCTTGGGGGACGAGAAGTCCTTCATCGACAGGCCCGGTGTAGAGATTGGTCCACAACGGCACGCCGGCGTTGGAATACTTGAGGGTCGCGTAATAGAAGTTTGTCTCGTCAAAAGCGAACCCCGTCACGAACGCGTTGCCGTTGCCGTCCACCGCGATTGCGGAGGCGGAGGCGTAGGAGATGGCAGGTCCTTCAATAACAGGCCCGGTGTAGAGATTGGTCCATATCGGCACTCCCGCGTTCGAATACTTGATGGACACATAGAATATGAGGTTATTCGTATCAACCCCTGTCCCCGCGAAGAACACGTTGCCACTGCGATCCACGGCAGTGACTAATGGTAGAACGGTAGAAACACCCATATAACCACCGATAGCAACCTGGGCTGGGCCGTAGGTATTGGTCCAGCCGGTCTGGGCGCGGGCGGCGCACGCCAGCAGGGCAAAGACAAAGACGAATCTAATTTGTTTCAGGTTGGATGTTTTCATATTGGTTCTTGGTTTTTAGTTTTTGTCAGTTTCAAGTTCAGTTTGGCCGGTGTGTTTCTCCGTGAATTGCCCACTTCATTGCATCAGCCGGAAGAATTGCTGGGGACCGGTGACGGGATTTGTGTAGGGACTGGTCGCGCCGGGGATGTTGGTGAACGTGCCGGTGACGGCGGGCGCGGATTGCAGGTTGAAGCCCGCGTTGGTCCAGCTCAACACCAGTTGCTGGTACACCCATTGCCCTTGAAGATAAACCACCGGCGGTACCACCGCGGCAGGATACTTAATCGTAAAATAATAGTAGTTTGTCCCGTCAAACGATGGTCCCGTCACGAACGCGTTGCCGCTGCTGTCCACGGCGATGGCGAAGGAGTTGGCAGCTAAGGTGTAGAAATTGGTCCATATCGGCACGCCCGCGTTTGAATACTTAACCGTGAATGGCGACCCCACGAACACGTTGCCATTGATATCCACGGCGATGACCGGCGTGCCAGCGTAGAAATCGGTCCACAACGGCATGCCCGCATTGGAATACTTAATGATCGTCCCTGGCGACTCCGTCACAAACACATTGCCGTTGCCGTCCACGGCGATGGCACTGGAGCCGTAATAGCCGCCAACCCAGGTGTAAAGGTTAGTCCACAATGGCACGCCCGCGTTCGAATACTTAATGGTTTCGTAATATTCGTTTGTGCCATCATTCGATTGCCCCGTCACGAACACATTGGCGTTGCCGTCCACGACGATGGCAAAGGCGGAAGCACCACCGGCGAAGAGGTTGGTCCATAGGGGCAAGCCCACGTTCGAATACTTGATGGTCGCTGCAAAGGAATTTATCCCGTCAGATGCTGATCCCGTTACAAACGCGTTGCCGCTAGTGTCGACGGCGATGGCAGAGGCGGAGGCACCACCCGCCATCGTATAGAAGTTGGTCCACAACGGCACACCAGCGTTCGAGTATTTTATTGTCGCGTAATATTGGTTGTAGGATACGTCATACGAATACCCCGTCACGAACACATTGCCATTGGTATCCACGGCGATCGCGGAGGCGGAGGCACCACCGGCTGTGGTGTAGAGGTTGGTCCACAGTGGCATGCCCGAGTTGGAATATTTGATGGACACATAGACTGCGTTAAAACTCGTATCAGCCCCTGTCCCCCCGATGAACACGTTACCGCTGGGATCAACGGCAATGGCTGACGGTAAAGTTCCTTGCCTAGTAACATCTATGGGCGAGTAGGTATTGGTCCAGCCGGTTTGGGCGCGGGCGGCGCACGCCATCAGCGCAAGGGCAAGGATGCAGGCAATTTGTTTCAGGTTGGTTGTTTTCATTTGCGTTCCGTGTTTTAAGTTGATATCAGTTTCAAGGTCAGTTTGGTTGGGCGTGTTTCTTCGTGGAATGTGCGCCGCATCGCTTTTTGTATCACTACGTTCAAGTCTCCGCCGATAAGAACAACTGCATCTTACGGTAAGGTGCCGTGAAAATTCAACGATTCATTTTCCATTTAAAATGGAAAACGGTTGGGAGGGGCGGTAGGGACATCGCGCTGCGATGTCCCCGGCGGTAAAGCCGCCGGAATCTTGCGCCCGCCTGCTGGGACGCGGACGGCGCAGCGCGCCATCCCTACCAAACCAACCCGTGCCACCCTGCTTTTAGTGAGGCTTCGCGGATAGTTTGCGCAGGGCCAGCAAGCAGTCGGCGGGGACACATTTGTCCGCCATCACGCAGAACAGCTTGCAGGGCGGCAGGCCGGTATATTCCACGAGCCTTTCAAAATTTTTGCTTCCGGGAAAGGATAGTCCGATTTCCCAGGAGTCAACGGTGGAAATGGACACGCCCAAATCCTTGGCGATGGTCTTGAGGGGAACCTTGTTTTTCCGCCGCCAGGCGCTGAAGGCGGTGGTGAAGCTGGCGCGAACGTCGAATTGAAACACACAAGCATTTTCCTGGCTCGCTGCTTCGTGCCGGGGAGTTCTGGTTGGACGCTTCCTGCTCACAAAACGGTGTTTAAGCCCATTGCTGGAGATTGCCAAGAACTGTTTTCGTTTTTCGTCAAACACGTTCGAACCAGTAACTTCAAGACAGCAGTTGGAAGGTATCCAACGTGCCTTGTTTAGGGCGTGAACAAGGCCGCCGTGCGTGGTGGCAGCGTGATATTCAGTTTGCCCTCCGCAAGGTTCACGGTGCCAAGACCGCCCAAACGGTCGGTCACCGACTGCGTGTGGCCCAAGTTCAGCCCGGTAAGGGGCACGTCAAAGCGCTGCCTGAGAATGGAGTTGTTGAAGACGATTACGGCCCAATCCTCCGGTGTGACCCGGGCATAGGCATAGGTGTCTGTGTTGGCCGAAAGGTTTAACAGTCTGCCGCGGCGCAGGGCTGTTACTTCCTTCCGCAGATGGAGCAGTTTCGTCACGTGTGCGTGGATCGCGTCCTCTTCCGGCGTGCGCCCGGACGATTGAAAGGCGTTGTGGGCGTCTTCGGGCCAGCCGCCGGGAAAATCGTGGCGGTTGTCCGGATCGAAGCCGCCGCGCATGCCAATTTCATCGCCGTAGTAAATCAAGGGCGTGCCCCGCGTGGTGAGGAGAAACGTGAAGGCTAGTTTCAATCCGTCCGTAGTCGCGCCGAGTTCGTTAAGAAACCGCGGCTGATCATGCAGCCCAACGAAGGTGACTAGCCCCGCCGGCGCCACATAGTTGGTGTCTGCGGCCAGGACCTCGGTCAATCGCGTCATTCGCTCTCCCTTGGCAAACACGTCCCGAATCGCGTAGTGGAGGGGGAAGTCGAAAAGCGTATCCACTCCCGAATCCACCCCATCAAAGCGTTTCCGTCCCCCTTGGAAAAACGCCACGCGTTTCGGGTCGTTGTCCCACATTTCACCGAGAATGGTCAACCGGGGATATTCGCGCTTCAGCGCGGTCGCCCAGCGATACCAATAGGCTCGCGGCACGTAGGGAAGGGCGTCTTGGCGCACGCCGTCCACGCCGGTCATGCCAATCCACCAAAGCGAGTTCTGAATGAGATAAGCGGCCAGATCCGGATCGTTTTGGTTCAGGTCCGGAAGGACGCCGAAGAACCAGCCTTCGAGCGTGGCCTTAAGCTGCTCGGGCGGCGGATTGCTCACGACGGTAGTCCAAGTTTGGAAGGTGTTTGTGAGGTGGTCGGTGACGCTGCCGTTGAACCAGGTCGGCGTGGGTGGGTTGGTGACCCACGGATGGTAGGGGCTGGTGTTATTCACCACCTGATCCTGGATGACCTTCATCCCTGAGGCATGCGCCCGGTCAACCAGCTTTTTGAGGAGTGGCAGGTCCCCGAAATGTTCTTCGGTGCCATAGAAGTCCACCACGCCGTAGCCATGGTAATCAGCGGTGGGCTCGGGCACCGACCAGTTCGTCGCAGCGTTGTTCACGAACCAACTGACGTAGGTGTTCTGGCTTTCACCGGCGAGAAACGGTTTGTTCACACTGACAGCGACCGTTCCGGCTTTCGCCCAAGGTGCGGCGGCGGTCGCTGCAGGCAAAAGCTGGTCGCTGACAAAAATGAAATGGTCGTTCGGCCCGTTTACGCCGGGCGACCAGGTCGCGACATAAAGCGTCGTGCCGCGCACCGCGCCATAAAGCACCATGCCGTTGCTTGCGAGCAGGTAGTTCGGGTAATCAAACGCGCCATCCAGCACAAATGGTGGAACAGCCGCGACCACGGCGGACGTGTTCGTGCGAACCGTCGCGCTCGCCGACGAGACACCGAATCCGCGCGAGGGGTTGCCCAAATCGAACGTGCCGTTGCCGAGTGAATCGCGCAGCGCAGCCACCGGCAGCATCAGAAATCCATTGGTGTCAATGTTCGGGCCGGAGCCGGCGGGACATTGGGCGACGAGCTGCCCGCCATCGGTCGTGACGTAGGCGGCGGCACAGAGATAAAGGTTTGTCGGCAGATAACCGAACGCTCTGACCAGGTCGAGCGTGCCTTCCATCGCGCCCGAATTGTTGAATGATTTCACGCACGGCGAGTTCGTCTCGTCACGAGAGAATTGCTGAACCTCCTTGAGGTGATTGACATTATCATACCATGGAGTGAGCCAGAGCGTGGTGACGCCCAAGTCCCGCAAATAGTCCAAGTGATCGAGCACTCCCTGAAAGTCACCACCATGGTAGAGCCACGCCCGGTTTCGATCGTGCAGGCCGGGAGAGATGGCCGGATTGTCGTTTGAGGGATCCCCGTTGGCAAACCGGTCCGTCATGATCAGGTAGATGACGTTGTCGGTGGAAATGCCTTGAACCCGGCCCTCGCGCACAAGGGGCGGCAACAATTGAAACGAAATCCGGACTTCGCCGTCTTTGCCCGTCACCCGCAAGGGCACCTCGCCCGGCGGACAACCTTCCGGGATGTGAAGATCCACGAACAAGTAAGTGCCGTTATCGCTGGCGCGGGCCGGGCCCACCTGAAAGCCCGCAGGAGCCTCAACGCGCGCACCCGAGAGATTCTGTCCCGAAATGAGGAGCCGCACTGGATTATGGGAGTGGCCCGCCCACCAGTTGGGCGGCTCGACACGCGACACCTGCGGAGGCGCGGCGATGCTGGTGGACGCTGTGAATCCAAGAATTGCGATGAAAAGAAAAACCCGTCTGGGGAGCCTGAAGCCGGTTAGGCATTTAGTTGCCCGAAATACCGCGTCCGCAGAGAACGGTTGCTTAAGACCGTCGGTTGAATTTGATTGGAGTGGTTGGACAGGCATCGGCAGAAGTCTATTCCGCTATCAAACGGCGCACAAACTCTTTCAGTATTACCAGGTGGCAGCAGCGCTGTGACGATAAATGATGCAAATACAGCGCATGAAACGTGTTAATTAATTCATTGACATGCCTGTCTGGTTCAGGCACGATTGCCCGTGAACACCGATAGTGATAGATGGCCATCTTCCCTTGCATGGAAGGTGACGGCGCCGAGTCGGGCAAGAACTTGTTGGGAGAAACTTTATGACTGGACATAAAACAAGCATGAAGAAACAACCCTGTTCACTTCGATTTGCGCTTGCGTTGTTGCTGATGAGCTTCGTGCTGACGGCGCACGCCGGGCAGGTCCGGCAGGTGACCAACACCAGCGACGCCGGCGCGGGATCATTGCGTCAGACGCTTGCCATTTCACTCGCCGGCGATGTGATCAGCCTGACCAACCTCAGCGGCACCATCACTCTCACGAGCGGTGAGTTGCTCATCACCAACAGCCTCACCATCCTAGGTCCTGGCGCAAAGTTTTTGGCTGTGGACGGCAACCACAGCAGCCGCGTGTTCGACATTGGGGGGAACAGCGGAACGACAACCAACCTGATGGTTTACCCGCACGATGGTCAGACGGCCACACGGTTGACCAACGGGCAGGTGCTGGTTGTGGGGGGGCCAAGTTACGGTGGCCCGGTTTCCCCGCCGGAGTTGTATAATCCTGTTACCAATGGGTGGACCGATGAATTATTAGACGACATTGGTTTTGATATAAACTTAGGTCTGCCGAGGTTCGGTCACACGACGACGCTGTTGAAAAATGGCACTGTGCTGGTTGCGGGGGGGGCTGACACCACGGGCCCGTCCACCAACGCATTTATTTATGTTCCCCATGATCCATTGTTCTCGTATTGGTATAATCTGCCCCCTTACGGGCTGAATACCGCACGCTATCAGCATACAGCAACTTTGCTGACCAACGGGCAGGTATTGGTCGCGGGAGGTTCTGGCTCCTCGGCCCCGCTGGCCAGTACGGAACTTTATAATCCCTCGACCGAGAAATGGACGACGACCAACTCACTAAATACCGCACGCTATCAGCACACAGCGACCTTGCTGACCAACGGGCAGGTGCTGGTCACAGGCGGCTCCAGCGCTTCCAGCCCGCTTGCCAGCACGGAGTTGTTCAATCCGGCCAGCGGCACGTGGACGACGATGGGTTCGCTGACCGCCGCACGTTATGGTCACACGGCGACGTTGCTGACCAACGGACAGGTGCTGGTCACGGGTGGCTTCGGCGCTTCTGGTGCGCTCGCCAGTGCGGAGTTGTTCAATCCAGCGAGTGGCACATGGACAACCGTGGGTTCGCTGGCTGCCGCGCGCTCTGGTCACACAGCGACGTTGCTGACCAACGGACAGGTGCTGGTCACGGGCGGCTTAGGCCCCGCCGGCTTTCTCGCCAGCGCCGAGTTGTATAATCCGGTGGAAATGACTTGGACGACGGTGAGTCCGCTGGCGATTGCACGCTATAATCACACGGCGACTTTGCTGACCAACGGAATGATTCTGGTCGCGGGGGGGGTGGGATCCTCGGGATCTCTGTCGAGTTCAGAGCTCTATAATCCGGCCGGAGAAATTACCGTGAACATTTCGGGACTGACCATTCAAAATGGCCACGCGCCCGACGGGGCGGTGACGGGGGCGGTCGGTGCCGGGGGAGGCATCAATAACGCCGGCACGTTGACCCTGACCGCCTGCACCATCAGCACCAACTCGGCCGGCAATGGCCTTCCGGCGGCCGATGGCATTTTTGCCGCCGGCAACGGCGGCGATGGTGGCGGCATCAACAATCTGGGCACGCTGACCGCGACCAATTGCACACTTAGCGACAACGTGGCCGGCCGCGGCGGCGATGGTGGCGGTAACATTTATGGATCAGGGTCAGTAAGCTCCCTGCTCAACGCCGGCACCGGCGGAAATGGCGGCGGGATTAACAACGTCGGCAATTTGACTTTAGTCTCCTGCACCCTAACCCGCAACCATGCCGGCACTTCGGGCAACAGCGCCCTGGTCGGCAATGGCGGCGATGGGGCTCAGGGGGGCAATGGCGGTGCGATTTACAACGGAGGCATGCTGACCGCGATAGCTTGCACTTTGAGCGGCAACTCGGCCGGGACCGGCGGCAACGGCGGCAATGGCGGCATTGGCGGTGCCGGTGGCAGCGGCGGCGCAATCTACAGTGCGACCGGGCAAACTCCCTCGGTGCTGTGGAACGGATTATTTGCCCTGAACACCGCTGGTGGAGGCGGTAGTGATAATGGTGGTATATCCGGGGTTGCCGGTTACGGGCCCGACCTATTCGGTGTCTTCACCTCCCAAGGACATAATTTACTGGGAATAACCGATGACAGCACCGGCTTGGTCAACGGTGTTAACGGCGACCTCGTCGGCACCGCCGCTGCGCCCCTCAATCCCTTGCTCGGCGCGCAGGATAACAGTGGCCCCACCTTTACCTTGGCCCTCTTGCCCACCAGCCCAGCCGTGGACGCGGGCGACGACACGATCACCAATGTCATCGGCACCGACCAGCGGGGCCAGCCCCGTCTTTCCGGCCTCCACGTGGATATCGGCGCGTATGAACTTCTTGTCGCTGTCACCAACTACGCGGCGCCCGTGATCAGCAATCTCTCTCCCGGACCCGTTACACAAGACCCAAGCACCAGACTCTACAGCCTGTTGGTGAGTGCCAACGTGAACGCCGGTGGACTGCCCACCGCGGTTTTCCTCGCCTACGGTTGCAACCCCGATTACGGCAACACCACGGTTCCCATCGCCGCCGGCAGTAGCACGACCCCGGTGCCGGTGAGCGCATCCTGGGGCGGGCTGATGCCGGGCATCACCTACCATTACAGTCTCGTGGCCATGAATGCCCTTGGAACCGCTTCGACCTCAGACCAATCCTTCATCACCGGACTCATTGGCGATTTCAACGGCGATGGGGTCGTGGACCAGAACGAACTGAACGCCGTCTATGCCAATTACCTGCCCACGAGCCCCTGGCTTTACATGACCAACGTGGCAGGTCTGGGCGGAACGAATGTCACCTTCACCTTGCAGAATTCGCTGGCTGGCGCCTATTCCTACAGCGTGTTATACTCCACTGACTTGGTGAATTGGATTCCCCTAAACTCCCTGGCCACACCGCTCTACCAGTTCACCGATACCAACGCGCCCGCAGTTCCACAGCGTTTTTACCGTCTGTCCTATCCGTAGGTTGTTGGTGTTTACGGACGGTCAGCACTTGCGGGGCGCACGCCGCGGCATAGAACGATAGCGCTGGCAAATTGTATCGTGTCCGGCTGCGGAGAAGGCACGCAAATATCATGGCGCAGAATTTGAAAGCGGGAGGCTGAGTTTGACCTGCTGCCAACTTGTTCAACTGGCCAGAGCGACCGTTTTCTCTTTTGCTTTGGCCTTGGCCCACGCCGCTGGTGTGAACTCTTTGATCTGGGTGATCTTGGCCGCCGGCAAGCGGGTGAACAGGTCTTTCAAATAATCGAAGGGGTTGATCCCATGTCGCCGGCAGCTACCCAGCAATGTGTAATTCGATGTGGGGTGCAATGTCCGATGTTGTAATTTCAAACAAAAAAGCCCGTTCTGGTGAACGGGCTGCGTAAAGTTTCAATCGTTTTATTTCTTTTCGGTCTCGGTTTCCCCCGGTTTGGTTTCCGCCGGTGTCGTTTCTTCGGCCGGTTTTGTCTCTTCGGCAGGCGCGGTTTCGGGCGCAGCGGGAGTGGGGGGCATATAATCCACCCATTCCAGAATCGCGCGCTGGGCGGCGTCGCCCTGGCGCTGTTCCATTTTGATGATGCGCGTGTAGCCACCGTTGCGTTCCTTGAAAGCGGGCGCGATTTCCTCGAAAAGAATGCGCACGACGTCCTCCTGCTCACGCCATTTGCGGCGCTGGTCCTTGGTGAGTTGGACCGTCGTGCCGCGCGTGTGCAAACGGGCGGCGACGACGCGACGGGCGGTAATGGTGCCGCGTTTGCCGAGCGTGACAATTTGTTCGGCGACGGGACGCGCGGCTTTCGCCCGGCCGAGCGTCGTCGTCACGCGCTTGTGTTTGATGAGGCTGCAAACCAGGTTCGCCAGCATCGCGTTGCGATGCTCGGGGGTGCGACCGAGTTTGGCCGTTCGCTTCAGATGTCGCATAGGCTGGCCTTAATTGTTCGCCGGATTATCCTTCACCGGCGCGTCCAGCAGGCCCGGCTCAAAGTTCATGCCGAGCGACAGGCCCAAAGCCTGGAGCTTGTCCTTGATCTCGTTCAGCGATTTCTTGCCGAAGTTGCGATACTTGAGCATTTCCTGCTCGGTCTTCATCGCAAGCTGTCCGACGCTGGTGATGTTCGCGTTGTTGAGGCAGTTGGCCGCGCGAACGCTCAATTCGATTTCGTTCACACTCATGTTGAGAAGCTTCTTCATCTTCATCTTCTCCTCGTCCTGCTTGTCCACGGCCTCCTCAAATTCGACCGCGTTCTTGTCATAGCCGACGAAAACGTCGAGGTGATGCTGCAAAATCGCCGATGCCTGCGTGAGCGCGTCGTCGGGTGAAATGCGCCCGTCCGTCCAGATTTCCAGAATCAACCGGTCGTAGTCGGTGCGCTGGCCGACGCGCGCAGCCTCCACGGCGTAACGCACGCGCGTGACCGGCGAAAACAGCGAGTCGATGGCCACCACACCGATGGCCTGACCGGGTTTTTTGTTTTCGTCGCTCGGGCAAAATCCACGGCCGATTTTCACCGTCAATTCCATCTCGAATTTCTTCTTTTTGTCGAGCGTGCAGATGAGCTGGTCCGGGTTGACCAGTTCGACGTTCTGGTTGAGCTGGATATCGGCGGCGGTGACAGCGCCTTCCTTGTTGGCGGAAAGCAACAACGTCTGCTCGTCCCGCGAGTGCGCCTTGAACTTGATCCTCTTCAGGTTCAGCACGATATCGGTCACGTCCTCGACCACGCCGTCAATCGTCGCAAATTCGTGCATCGCGCCATCCACCTTCATCGAGGTGATGGCCGCGCCTTCCAGTGAGGACAGCAACACGCGGCGCAGAGAGTTGCCGATGGTGTGGCCGTAGCCGGTTTCAAACGGCTCGGCGACAAATTTGGCGTAAGTTTCGGTGGCGGTTGAATCTTCCTTCGTCAACCGCTTGGGCATTTCGAATCGTCCTAGACGTGCTGGCATGTTTTCCTTTCAACAATTTTAATCTGGCTTCAGCGCCGTTATTCCCGGCAGCCACCGAAGCCCATATAATTGTATTTTGTATTTTTTGCTTTTTTAACGGGAATAAAATTCGACGACCGCCTGTTCGTTGGCAATCGGCTGGATTTCGTCGCGCGTCGGAATCCGCATTACGGTGCCCTTGAACTCTTCCTTGTTCAGGGACAGCCAATCCGGCACCGCCCGGCTGGTGGCGATCTCCAGGTTTTTCGTCGCCAACTGGCGCGACACGTTGGAATTTTTGACACTGACCACGTCGTTCACTTTTAAACTGAAGGACGGTATGTTCACTTTACGGCCATTCACGGTGATGTGGCCGTGTGAAACCATCTGGCGTGCCGCCGCGCGCGTGTTCGCAAAACCGAGGTGATAAACCACGTTGTCGAGGCGCGTCTCCAAAATCTGCAACATTTGTTCGCCAGTGACACCGCGGCGTTTCAGCGCCTTTTCATAGACGCCACGGAACTGGCGTTCGAGCAGGCCGTAGTAATATCGCAGCTTTTGCTTCTCAATCAGACCCAGACCGTAATCGGTGTGCTTGCGGCGCGACTTCGGGCCGTGGACGCCGGGACCGTAGTTGCGGCGCTCAAGATATTTCGTCGGGCCAAAAATCGGGATGCCGAAACGGCGGCTGATGCGAACGCGGGGACCTGTGTAGCGAGCCATAGATAAAATTTGAAATTTGAGATTCGATTAGACGCGGCGCTTCTTGCGCGGACGGCAGCCATTGTGTGGAACGGGCGTCACGTCCTTGATCGTGGTAATTTCGAGCCCGATGGCCTGTATCGCGCGGATGGCGGATTCCCGGCCGGAACCGGGGCCTTTGACGCGTATTTCGACTTCCTTCATGCCGTGCGACATCGCCTGGCGCGCGGCATCCTGCGCGACCTGTTGCGCAGCATAGGCCGTACTCTTGCGCGAACCTTTGAATCCGACTCGGCCCGCGCTCGACCAGCCGATGAGATTTCCATGCGCGTCCGTAATGCTGACAAGTGTGTTGTTGAACGTGGCGAGAATGTTCGCAACGCCGGAAATAATATTCTTGGCGTGCTTGGCCTTGATGATTTTTTTGGCCGCCGCGTCCTCGCCCAAAAGTTCGGCGGCGCTCGGTGCGGAACCAGCCACCGGCGTGCCGGGCGCGCCTGCCGGTTTGGGCGCTTCAGCCGTTGGTGCCTCGGCCCCAGCCGGGGCTTCGGCCGTCGGCGTGGCCTTCTTCGCCGTTTTATCCCTGGCTGCTGCCGGTTTCTCCCCGGCCGGCCTGGCGGCGGGTTTCTCCGCGGCCGCCGCTTCGGGCTTCGCTTCCTTTTCCTTCTTAGGGGCGGTTTTTTTCTTCTCGTCGGCCATGGACTTTTGAATAGTTAAAAGTTAAGAGTTGACGGACTTAATGAATGCCGGTCTTGGCGTTCGGGTTGCGCTGCACGCCAACGGTCTTACGCGGGCCTTTGCGCGTGCGGGCATTGGTCTGTGTGCGCTGGCCGCGCACCGGCAAACCGCGCATGTGGCGGATGCCCCGGTAGCATTTGATGCCCTGCAGTCGTTTGAGATTCATGCCAATTTCGCGGCGCAAATCGCCTTCGATGACGTATTTGCCTTCCTGGATCGCATGGACGATTTGCGAAAGCTGTTGCTCGGTCAGATCCTTCGCGCGGATGCTTGAATCAATGTTCGCCCGTTCCAGAATTTCCTTCGAGTTGGATGGGCCGATGCCATAGATGTAGCGCAGCGCAATGTCAATGCGCTTGTTCGGCGGAACTTCAACACCAATGATGCGTGCCATATTTTGTTAAATTCTCAACCTTGCCGTTGTTTGTGCCGTTTGTTCGTGCAAATGACGCGAATGACGCCGCGGCGGCGCACAATTTTGCAGTGCTCGCACAATTTTTTAACTGATGCGCGAACTTTCATGTTCAAATCATTTTTGTTTCAACCAAAATCCGCCCTGCCGACAAATCGTAAGGCGTCAATTGCAATTTCACTTTGTCACCGGCTTTCAATCCGGCAAAATTCTTTTTTGCCCTGCCGGCCACGAACGCCGTCAACCGGTGTCCGTTGGCCAGTTCCGCGCGATACGTGCCGTTCGGCAGCGTCTCAATCACGCGACCTTCAACTTGGAAGGCTTTGTCTCCGGCCATGTCAAAATCTCCGGTTCACCGTCGGTGATCAGAACCGTATGCTCAAAATGAGCAGATAGTGAACCATCTTGCGTGACCACTGTCCAGCCATCTTTCAAGATTTTTACGGCGGGCTGGCCGGCATTCACCATCGGCTCAATGGCCATCGTCATGCCCGCGCGCAGCTTTTGATTCATCTTTGCATCAACAAAATTCGGCACCTGCGGCTCCTCGTGCATCGAGCGCCCGACGCCGTGGCCGACAAATTCACGCACGACACTGAATCCATTGCCTTCAACGTAATTTTGAACCGCGCGCGAAATGTCCGTCACGCGATTTCCCGAAACCGCCGCCGCGATACCCTCGTAAAGCGCGCGTTCCGTCACGTCCATCAACCGCTGCGCCAGGACGCCGCAACCGCCCACCGCGACCGTGCGCGCCGTGTCGCCGATAAATCCCTTGTAAAACACGCCTACATCCACGCTCACGATGTCGCCAAAGCGCAATTCGCGGTTGCCCGCCAACCCGTGAACGACCTCGTCATTTACCGACAGGCAGGTATGGCACGGATACTTGCGATAACCCAAAAACGCGCTTTTCGCGCCGTGCGCCTTGATTTGCGCCGCCGCAAACTCGTCCACCTCGCGTGTTGTCAAACCCGGCTTGATGAACGCGGCGATGTCTTCCAGCACCGCACCTGCCACAGCGCAAGCCGGCCGCATCAGTTCCAGGTCGCGCTCGCTTTTCAGAATGACGTCTTTCAAATCGCAATCGTTATCTAAATCCTGCTCCTGATCGGATCGCAATCAGGATTAAGAAAAATCAGAATCGTCCGCGCAACCGGCCTTTTTTCAAAAACCCGTCGTAATGGCGCATCATCAAATGCGATTCGACCTGGCGCATTGTATCCAGCAAAACGCCGACGGTGATCAGCATGCTGGTGCCGCCGAAAAACTGGGACACGTCATAGGGAATGCTTATCTCCCGATACAGGAGGATCGGAATCACCGCGATGATCGTCAGGAAAATCGCGCCGGCGAGCGTGATGCGGCTCATCGCCTTGTGCAGATAATCACTCGTGCCCTGGCCGGGGCGCACGCCGGGAATGTAGCCGCCGTTTTTCTTCAAATCGTCGGCAATTTGAATTTCGTTGAACTGCGTCGCCACCCAGAAATACGAGAAAAACAAAATCATCAGGCCGTACAGGCTCATGTAAAAAACCGACCGCTCGCTCAGCATCACCGCCAGTCCATGGAAAAAATCATACAAAAACGGGGTTTTGGCAAAAACATCGGCCAATTTCGAGCAAACCGGCTGGGGGAACAGCAGGATGGATTGCGCAAAGATGATCGGCATGACGCCGGAGTAATTCACCCGCAGCGGCATGAACGACGTGCCGCCCGAATAGAGTTTGCGCCCGACGGCGCGTTGCGCGTATTGCACGGGAATTTTCCGCTGCGCCTGCGTCACGGCGATGACACCGCCAATCACCAAAGCCAGCAGGAGCAGCAGCATCACGCCCGTGCCCATGAAATGATAATTCGATTCAATCCCGCCGGCGGGGAAAAACATGTCCTGCAACGCCGTGACCGCCCTCGGCAGCCGCGCCACAATGCCGATGGTGATGACCAGCGACACGCCGTTGCCGACGCCGCGCTCGCTGATTTGTTCGCCGAGCCACATCAGCAGCATCGTGCCCGTTGTCATGACCAGCACGGTTTGAAAGAGATACAAAAACTGATTGTCAATGAGCACGAGCCTGCCTTGAAAGCCTTGAAAAATCTTCACGGGATTTTCCCAGCTGCTGGCAAAATACAAACCCTGCCCGAGGCAGATGAGCACCGTCAGATAACGGCCGTACTGGATGATTTTTGCCCGGCCGCCTTCCTCGCGCGACAGCTTGCTGAGTTTCGGCCAGACCGCCGTGAGCAATTGAATGATAATCGTTGCGCTGATGTAAGGCATGATGCCGAGCGACCCGATGGCGCAATGCTCAAACGCGCCGCCGGCAAACGTATTATACATGCCCAGCAATCCGCCGCTGCCCTGGGAGCGGCTGAAATAATCCGTCAACGCCGTGCCGTTCAAACCCGGAATGCGGATGTACGCAATCAGCCGGCACACCGCCAACAAACCAAGCGTGAACAAAAGGCGGGACTTCAGCTCCGGGATTTTGAAGCAGTTGGCAAACGTGTTGAAGATGTTGCGGAACATGCGTTAAACGCCATCAGGCCTTTGCCGGCCCGGCGGGTTTGCGGCTGATGATTTCGCACGTCCCGCCCTTGGCTTCGATTTTGGCACGGGCCGAGGCGCTGAACGCGCTCGCGCTCACCACGAGCTTTTTGGATAATTCGCCTTCGCCAAGAATTTTCACGCCGCTGGCGCGGCCGTTGGCCAGACCGGCCGAGCGCAAGGCCGTTTCATCCACGCGCGCGCCGTTGTCAAACCGGTCCAATTCGCCAACGTTCACCGCGAGATAACGCGTGGCAAACCGCGCGTTGTTGAAACCGCGCTTGGGGATGCGGCGGATGAGCGGCATTTGTCCGCCTTCAAAACCGATGCGAATCGAGCTGCCGGAACGCGCCGTCTGGCCCTTGCCGCCACGACCGCTCGTCTTGCCATGACCGCTGGATTCGCCCTGGCCGAGCCGCTTGCGGCGGTGCTTCGCACCGGGTCGGGGTTTTAAATCGTGTAATCGCATAAAAATTTCAGGCGGCGGCGGGAGCGGCTTCGGGAGCCTTCGGGGCCTCAACCTTTCTGATTTCCAGACCACGGCCCTTGTAAATGTTTTCGCGCGTGCGAAGGCTCAACAACGCTTTGAGCGTGGCCTTGACGACGTTCGCCGCGTTCTTCGAGCCGAGCGATTTGCTCAACACGTCCCTGACACCCGCCGATTCCAAAACCGCGCGGACGGTCTTGCCGGCGATGATGCCGGTGCCCGGCGATGCCGGACGCAGCAAAACCCTGGCGCCGCCGAATTC
>CAWEAA010000014.1:0-546536 GCA_963806905.1 uncultured Verrucomicrobiae bacterium
TTTGCCGTCCCTGATGGCCTCTTCCGGCTTGCGGTTGGTGGAGGCAATCAAACGGCAATTGGTTTTGTAACTCGTTTTGCCGCCCACCGGCCGGACCTCCTGGTCCTGCAACACGCGCAGCAGTTTGCTTTGCGTGTCCACGGGCATCTCGGAAATTTCGTCCAACAGCAGCGTGCCGCCCTCGGCCTGGCGGAACAGGCCTTCGCGATCCGTATGCGCGCCGGTGAAGGCGCCTTTGACCGAACCGAACAATTCGCTTTCGATCAATTCGCGCGGCAGGGCGGCGCAATTGATTTTGATAATTTTGTTTTTGCTGCGCGGGCTGAGCGCATGAATCAGGTCGGCAATGACTTCCTTCCCCGTGCCGCTTTCGCCGGTGATGAGCACTGTCACGTCGCTGGGCGCGAGGCGTTCGACGGTACGCACGACTTCCTGCATGGCCGCGCTGCGGAAAATCGGCGAGGCGGTGCCGCTCATGGTTTCCAAAGCCCGCCGCAGGCTGCTGTTTTCCTCGCTTTGCTGTTTGCGTTCGATGGCGCACTTGACGTCCGCCAGCAACTTCTCGTTTTCGAAAGGCTTGGAGAGGAAATTGTAGGCGCCACGTTTGCCGGCCTCGGTGGCCATCTCCATCGTTCCCTTGCCCGTAAGCATGATGACCTCGGTGTCGGGCCAGCGTTTCTTGACCTGGGGCAGCAGTTCGAGCCCGTTGTTGTCCGGCCCGCTGCCCAACATCACGTCCAGCACGATCACGTCCGGCTGACTCTGGGTGAATGCCTTTTTTAAAGCCGTGCCGCTGTCGGCTTCGGCGACCACATAGTCTTCCTCCAGAATCTGGGTCAGCAGCCGACGGGTATCGGCCTCGTCATCAACGATGAGAACTATTCCATTCATAATTCGTGGTGTTTGGGTTGTGCACAAACCTGGATGAATCGCTCAAAAATGGCGCGATGTCTCCCGTATCGCTCCGTCAACCGCTCCGGATGGAATTGCACGCTCAACAAAAACGGCACCACCCGCTCTGCTTCCGAATTTAATTCCATCGCTTCTACAATTCCATCGCGGCTTCGCGCCACAGCCACCAATGGTTCCGCCGGCCGGAGCACCGCTTGGTGATGCGAGCTGTTCACGCCTAAAGTTCGCGTGCCGGTAATCTTGGCCAGTAACGAGCCGGCTGTCAACGTTACTTCATGCACCAAAGCAGCCGCCTTGTCCAGACGCTGGTGATTGATCGCGCCGGGCACCTGACGGCGGATGTCTGCGACCAAATCGCCGCCGAACGCCACGTTTAACAATTGATGCCCGCGACAAATCGCCAGCAGCGGCTTGCGCTGGCGCAGCGCTTCGTCAATCAGTCTCAACTCGCGCAAATCACGCCCGCCACCATCCGGCGTCATGCCAATGGTTTTATGCACGGCGCGCGGCAGACATTCGGTGTAAAGGTCAGGATTGATGTCGTCGCCGCCGGTGAGCAGCACACCGTCCGTGCGGCGCACGGACTCGGCAAGCAGGGCGCGGTCGGTTGTCGCCGGGGCCGTGACCGGAATGCCGCCGGATTGAAGAACGGCGAAATCGTATTTGACCGAGAGGCTGATGGACAAATCGAGAAACTCTACCCCACGCCTTTCGATACTGGGCGAGACGAGAATCAAGGGCAGCTTGGCCATTCCCTGAATAATAAACAGGCCCGGATGAGTTGTCATGGCAAAATCATTGGCAAACTGCTGTGTTTAGCGTCAAAAAAAGGCAAAAATTTCTCTTGCATGAATCTTGGGCATTGGTAGATTGTTGATTCGAACGCTTTCGCTGTGGCGGAAGCAGGCGCGGGCAAAAAAGCCTGTTGACAACCGGTGCGAATCTGATAAATTTCGCGCCCTCAAAACTCGAATCTGAATGCCGAGTTAAAGAAGAAGAATTCGGCGAGCAGGTTCTTTGTCGTTTGGATGGACAGAAGGAGTAAGGATGTTTTGATTGAATTTTCGGGTGTAAGAGACACCCGCTGCTCATTGAAAATTGAATTGTGCGATAAGTGAGAGCCCCTTCAAGGGCAGCCCGTTAGTGGCTGTCTTTGGAGAGTTTTAAAAATTGTAATTCGTCCGATTAATCATCGGACAAGAGATTAAACTAACGTTTTTTAACGGAGAGTTTGATTCTGGCTCAGAACGAACGCTGGCGGCGTGGATAAGACATGCAAGTCGAGCGCTGATTGCGGGGTAGCAATATTCCGCAGTCGGAGCGGCGCAAGGGTGCGTAACACGTGGGTAATCTGCCATGAAGTCTGGAATAACTTGCTGAAAGGCGAGCTAATGCCGGATGTGAACATTGGGCGGCATCGTTTGATGTTCAAAGCTGGGGACCGTAAGGCCTGGCGCTTCATGATGAGCCCGCGGCCTATCAGCTAGTTGGTGAGGTAACGGCCCACCAAGGCTAAGACGGGTAGCTGGTCTGAGAGGACGACCAGCCACACTGGAACTGAGACACGGTCCAGACACCTACGGGTGGCAGCAGTCGAGAATTTTTCACAATGGGCGAAAGCCTGATGGAGCGACGCCGCGTGGGGGATGAATGGCTTCGGCCCGTAAACCCCTGTCATTCGGGATCAATGCGTCTGCGGTCGAACAAATCGCGGACGTTGATAGTACCGGAAGAGGAAGGGACGGCTAACTCTGTGCCAGCAGCCGCGGTAATACAGAGGTCCCAAGCGTTGTTCGGATTCACTGGGCGTAAAGGGTGCGTAGGTGGTCGGGTAAGTTTGATGTGAAATCTCCGGGCTTAACCCGGAAATGGCATTGAATACTATTCGGCTGGAGGGTTGGAGGGGGGACTGGAATTCTCGGTGTAGCAGTGAAATGCGTAGATATCGAGAGGAACACCAGTGGCGAAGGCGAGTCCCTGGACAACTCCTGACACTAAGGCACGAAAGCTAGGGGAGCAAACAGGATTAGATACCCTGGTAGTCCTAGCTGTAAACGGTGCACGTTTGCTGTAAAAGGAATCGACCCCTTTTGTGGCGTAGCCAACGCGTTAAACGTGCCGCCTGGGAAGTACGGTCGCAAGATTAAAACTCAAAGAAATTGACGGGGGCCTGCACAAGCGGTGGAGTATGTGGCTCAATTCGATGCAACGCGAAGAACCTTACCTGGCCTTGACATGCAAGTAGTAGAAGGATGAAAGTCTGACGATCCCGCAAGGGAAGCTTGCACAGGTGCTGCATGGCTGTCGTCAGCTCGTGTCGTGAGATGTTGGGTTAAGTCCCGCAACGAGCGCAACCCCTGTGTCCTGTTGCCACCCGGCCGAAAGGCTGGAGCACTCTGGACAGACTGCCTCGCTTCAACGAGGAGGAAGGTGGGGATGACGTCAAGTCAGTATGGCCCTTACGGCCAGGGCTGCACACGTACTACAATGCCCGGTACAAAGGGAAGCAAGACCGTCAGGTGGAGCAAATCCCCCAAAACCGGGCCCAGTTCAGATTGTCGTCTGCAACTCGACGGCATGAAGCTGGAATCGCTAGTAATGGCGCATCAGCTACGGCGCCGTGAATACGTTCCCAGGCCTTGTACACACCGCCCGTCACATCATGAAAGCCGTTTGTACCCGAAGTCGCCCCTTAAAAGGCGCCGAAGGTATGGATGGTGATTGGGATGAAGTCGTAACAAGGTAGCCGTAGGGGAACCTGCGGCTGGATCACCTCCTTTCTAAGGAGAAACCACGGGTCCGGGATTATAACCGGACTTCCGAGGTCGAACCCCGATGAAAATCGGGGGACTAGGCTCAACACCTTATCGCACAGTTCAGTTTTCCAATGGGCAGTCATGTTCTTTGGCAAGTGGAAGAGAATCGAACTCGGATTTACGATAAGCGATTTACGATTGACGGGGCTGTGGGTCTTTCAAATCGTAAATCTGAAATCGTAAATCACCAATATGGCGGGGCTGTAGCTCAGTTGGTAGAGCGGTAGCTTTGCAAGCTATAGGTCGGGAGTTCGAGTCTCCTCAGCTCCACCAGCCTTCGCTCGCAGCGCAGCGAAGAGCGAGGCTGCCGCGCCGGAGCCGAAGGCGAAGGCGGGCGGGAACTGAGCCAATTGACGGTGCTCCGAGCTACGGCTCGGCAAGCCAGATATGTGGGGCGTGTAGCTCAGTTGGTTAGAGCATGCGCTTGATAAGCGCAGGGTCACTGGTTCGAGTCCAGTCACGCCCACCAGCCTTCGCTCGCGCGAAGAAAGGCTCCGCGCCGGAGCGAAAGGCGAAGGCGGAAGCTCGGCTCGGCAAACCACTTGCAGAAACAATTTTACCGGAACGGATTGCCCGGGCTCGAAAAGCTCGGACAAAAAGGTTCGGGATGTTCTTTGACAACTACACATAGGTAATTCTAGGGCAAATACAGTTCGTTGAGTTCCTATTAATCTCGAAAGAGGTTGTAGGTAAACTTTTGTGATCAAGCTACTAAGGGCTTATGGTGAATGCCTTGGTGCCAAGAGGCGATGAAGGACGTAGTAAGTTGCGATAAGCCACGGGGAGCCGCAAGCAGGCTTTGATCCGTGGATTTCCGAATGGGACAACCCAGCCAGTTTAACCACTGGTTATCGACCGGATGAATTCATAGTCCGGCGAGGCGAAACGGGGTGAAGTGAAACATCTCAGTAACCCCAGGAAAAGAAAACGAAGCGATTCCGTCAGTAGTGGCGAGCGAAAGCGGAACAGTCTAAACCGGGAGGACTTGTCTTCCCGGGGTTGCGGGACCTTGATGTGACAGGCCGAGAGTTAGCAGAACCTTCTGGAAAGTTGGGCCATAGACCGTGACAGCCGGGTATGCGAAAACTCAAAGCCGTCTAGAGGTATCCCAAGTAGCACGGTGCACGTGAAACTCTGTGCGAATCCGTCCGGACCACCGGATAAGACTAAATACTCCTTGGCAACCGATAGTGAACTAGTACCGCGAGGGAAAGGTGAAAAGAACCGCTGTTAGCGGAGTGAAATAGTACCTGAAACCATATGCCTACAATGTGTAGGAGCCATGCCGCAAGGCGTGGTGACTGCTTGCCTTTTGCATAATGAGTCTGCGAGTTATTGTCCGTGGCCAGCCTAAGCTGTTTTGCAGCGGAGGCGAAGGGAAACCGAGTGCCAATAGCGCGACCAAGTCGCGGGCAATAGACCCGAAGCGGAGGTGATCTACTCTTGAGCAGGTTGAAGCTGAGGTAACACTCAGTGAAGGACCGAACTCGTGGATGTTGAAAAATCCTGAGATGACTTGAGAGTAGGAGCGAAAGACTAATCAAACCCCGTGATAGCTGGTTCTCTCCGAAATCGCTTGAGGGCGAGTGTTGTGGAAGTACCCGGCGGAGGTAGAGCACTGAATGGCTTAGGGGCCCCACCAGGCTGCCAAAACCAATCAAACTCCGAATTCCGTTGGTCTCAGTATCACAGCAATCAGGCAGTGGGCGATAAGGTTCATTGCCGAGAGGGCAACAGCCCAGACCATCAGCTAAGGTGCCTAAATGTGATTAAGTGGAAAGGATGTGACGTTGCTTAGACAGTGAGGATGTTGGCTTAGAGGCAGCCATCATTTAAACAGTGCGTAATAGCTGACTCATCGAGCGATGTCGCGCCGAAAATGATTGGCGATTAAATCACATACCGAAGCTATGGATTCGCGAGGTCCTCGGACCTTGCGAGTGGTAGGAGAGCGTAATCAATGCTGCGAAGCCGGACGGAAACGGACGGTGGAGCGTTGATTAGTGAGAATGCAGACACGAGTAGCGATAAACCAGGTAAGAATCCTGGTCGCCGTAAACCCAAGGTTTCCTGGGCCAGGTTCGTCCTCCCAGGGTTAGCCGGGAGCTAAGCTGAGGCCGTAAGGCGTAAGCGATGCACAGCAGGTTAAATATTCCTGCGCCAGGCAGGGTTAAGGCTGCGAACGACGCATGGAAAGACATTGACCAGGCAATCGAATGCTGAGCTTAGGCTTCGGCCGAAGCGCATCAGTGGATTTCTGTGCCGAGAAAAGTTTGCAGTTGTTCCCCTGTCTGCCCGTACCGCAAACCGACACAGGTGGGTGAGTGTAAGCGCACTCAGGCGCGCGAGAGAAACCTCTCTAAGGAACTCGGCACATTAGCCCCGTAACTTCGGGAAAAGGGGTGCCTGAAACCGTTGCAGCAATGTGGCGGCGTAAGGTCTCAGTAAATTGCGTTTAGCGACTGTTTAACAAAAACACAGCACTCTGCCAAGTCGTCAAGACGACGTATAGGGTGTGACACGTGACCAATGCTGAAAGATTAAAACATCGGGTTAGCCGCAAGGCGAAGCTCGGTGTCCAAGTCCCAGTGAATGTCGGCCGTAACTATAACGGTCCTAAGGTAGCGAAATTCCTTGTCGGGTAAGTTCCGACCTGCACGAATCGTGTAACGACTGAACGACTGTCTCGGAGAGGATCTCGGCGAAACTGTAACGGCGGTGAAGATGCCGCCTGCCCGCAGTAGGACGGAAAGACCCTATGCACCTTTACTGTAAGCTCGTATTGTGTTCTGATTAATTATGCGTAGCGTAGGTGGGAGACTTCGAAGCGGGGGCCTCGGTTCCCGTGGAGTCGCAATGTGAAACACCACTCTTAGCTAATTAGGATTCTAACCTCACGCTGTAAGCCAGCTGAGGGACAGTGCGTGCGGGTCAGTTTGACTGGGGCGGTTTCCTCCCAAAGAGTAACGGAGGAGCGCGAAGCTTGGCTCAGCATGGTTGGCAACTATGCGTCGAGCGTATGGGTAGAAGCCAGGTTAACTGTGAGACCTACAAGTCGAGCAGGTGCGAAAGCAGGCCCAAATGATCCGACGTTTTAATGTGGAATTGACGTCGCTCATCGGACAAAAGGTACGCTAGGGATAACAGGCTGATCGGGTCCAAGAGTTCATATCGACGACCCGGTTTGGCACCTCGATGTCGACTCGTCGCATCCTGGGGCTGGAGAAGGTCCCAAGGGTCCGGCTGTTCGCCGGTTAAAGCGGCACGCGAGTTGGGTTCAGAACGTCGTGAGACAGTTCGGTCCTTATCCACTGTGGGCGCAGGAAACTTGAGGGGTTCTAACCTTAGTACGAGAGGACCGGGTTAGACGCACTTCTGGTGTGGCAGTTGTTCCGTCAGGGGCATCGCTGCGTAGCCATGTGCGGAAGAGATAAGCGCTGAAAGCATCTAAGTGCCAAGCTCCTCCCAAGATATTGTTTCCCGGAGCGCAAGCTCCCTAAAGACCACGGGCAGACCACCCGTTTGATAGGCTGGACGTGTACGAGCCGTGAGGCTTTCAGCCGACTAGTACTAATCGGTCGTGCGGCTTGATCGCTTTTTTCTTTCCGGCGGACGCGAACCTCGGTTTGCGCCTGCCGGCGAAGAACAGCGATTTGAACTCGCGAATTGGGTATGCCCAAAGAACCCTGTGTGTAGTTTTCAGAGAATTCCCGAATCTGTTCCGGAAACGTTCTTTTGAAATTTAGTCAGACGAAGTTGGAATCAATTCTGACTTCAGCCTTCTGACTTCCGTCTCTTGGTGGCCATAAAGCTGTGGTCCGACCCGATCCCATTCCGAACTCGGCCGTCAAACACAGTCTTGCCGATGGTAGTAGTCCTATAGGTTCTGCGAGAGTAGGTAGCCGCCAGTTTTTGAATAAAAAGCCGGAGAAGATTTTCTCCGGCTTTTTCTTTTCAGCTTTTGAAGCCGGCACCATCCGTATAACCCATGGTTCATTTTAACGTCCACACGCAACTATCGCTCAATTCCTTTCCGTCGCGTTCCGCCCTGGCCGTGACCTGATTTTCGCCGGGACGCAATTGCACGTCCTTCCAGATGAACACGCAATTTGTTCCATCACTGCGCTTACCCTGTGATTTTCCATTGAGCAGCAACTCCACTTTGCTGGCGTTGGCATAAATTTTCACGTCCGTCACCGCGTTGGTGCGTTCGGTAAAACGGCGGCTGGTGATGTACAATACCGGTTCGTCCGACCAGTTGGCTTTGTAAAAATAAAAAGCATCCTTCTTTGTTTTGCGATCGTAAGTCACCAGCCCTTTGTCGTTGCGGCCGGGCATCTCGCCCTCATGCCGCGTGGCGACGGCAAAATCGAACATGTTCCAGACAAACGTGCCCCACACGAAAGGCCGTTGCTTCATCGCCTCCCACGCGGATTCATGGACCAGTGCCTGCCATTCTTCGGGATGCCACGGGCCGCCGGGTTTGGGTTGTTTCGGATTGTCCTCGTGCTGCATCACGTTCGCGCCCGCGCCGTATTCGCTCACACAAAAACCGCCGTGCCGGCTGTCTGAGCGGCTTTTGTCCAGGACCGCGCCGAAATCGTCGCGCGTTCCACGATACCACCCCGGATAGATGTTCCAGCCGAGCAGGTCAGGGATTTTGTTCATCTGCGGATATCTATCTGTGCAGGTGGCGGCAATGGTCGGACGTGTCGGGTCTTCCCCGTGCGCCACATTGTTCAAATCCTGCAACTCGCGTTGCGGATCGGGGGTCTCCCCGAGCGCGATTTCGTTGAACAGACTCCACGCGAAAATCGATGGATGATTGATGTTTTGCCGGATGAGATCGAGCAACTGGTTGCGAGAAGTTTCCTCAAATTGTTCCGAGGCGGTGATTTCATTCACCTGTGGAATTTCCGCCCAGACGAGAATGCCCGCCTTGTCGCAGAGGCTGTAAAAATAGTCGCTGTGCTGGTAATGCGCGCAGCGGACGACCGTCGCGCCCATTTCCTTGATGAGCTGCAGGTCTTCGTTCATGTCCGCCTCGGAGATCGCCCAGCCTTTGTTGAACCGGTCCTGATGCCGATCGACACCGTGCAAATGATACGGTTTGCCGTTCAGGAAGAATCCCTTGTCCGGATCAACCGAGTAAAAGCGTAACCCCAGCGGCTGCTCGACCGAGTCCACCACGCTGTTTCCGGAGCGCAACTCGATGACCGCCTTGTAAAGATAAGGGTCCGGGCGTCCGTCCCACAAATGCGGATGCGGGACGGTCAGGCGCAGCCAATACGGCGAAGTCGCATTGGGTGCCAGAGCGATTTGCTGGCTGCTGTCGGCGACCTGATTTCCCTCCGCATCAAGAACGCTTGCGACCAGTGTCAGCGGCCGCTTTTGCTCGGTGCCGTTGGAAATTTGCGCCGTCACGTCAATCACTGCCTCTCTCTTCGTGACGCTCGTTTGCAACCACGCGACGCCGGGTGAGCCGTGGTCGGTGAGCGTGAAGTTTTCCGCCGCCGTTTCGATCAAATGCACCGGTCGGTAGAGGCCGCCATAGACGGAAAAATCGCCGCTCAAGGGCGCGATGTCCGGCTCCCACTTATTGCTCACGCGCACGGCCAGCAGGTTCGTGCCGCTGGCGGATAATTCACCGGTGATTTCGTAGCAGAACGCGCCGAAACCACCGCGATGTTCGCCAAGCTGTTTGCCATTCAAATAAACGTCGGCGACCAGGCTCGCGGCTTCAAACCGCAGAAAATATCGTTTGCCGGTTTCCGGCATAAGGTTCAACGCGCGCCGATACCAGCCCGGCCCTCGATAGTAATCCTTTCCCTGTTGCGCCTGTTCCCAGCCCCAGTTGTGTGGAATTGAAATCGTCTGCCAGTTGCCGTCGTTGAAGTCGGCTTGCTCCACGTTGGTGACTTCGCCCGGTTGAAATTTCCAGCCTGAATCCAGCAGCGTGTTTTCGCGGGCGAAAGAATTGAAGGTCAGAACGAACATAAAAAGGAAAATGCAATACTTGCGCATGAACCACAACATGCCAGAAATCATTCCGGCGGCAAACGCAATGTCGAATCCAGCGGCTGGATGTCCGCCAGTTCTTTTCCGGGCACCCCGCCGCCCAATTCAACCAGCCGCTCGCCTGCCGGGCGCACGCGTGATTGATAACTCGACACGGCATCCCGAAACGCGCTGTTCGCGCGTTCAAGTCCCGCGCCAATTTTCTCGAAATGATCGGTGAACTTTGCCACGCGGGTGTACAACTCCTGCGCCGCCTGGGCGATTTTCTGCGCGTTCTCCGTCTGAGCATGCTGTTGCCAGATGAAATTGATCGTTTGCAGCACCGCAATGAAGGAAGCCGGTGTTGCCAGATAGACCTGCTTGCTCTCCGCCCACACGATCAGGTCCGGATCGCCTTCCAGCGCGGTGCTGAACAGCGATTCCGCCGGCAGGAACAGCACCACATGATCGAGCGCGTTGGGAAACTGTTTCGGATAATCACGTTCCGACAATGCCTTGATGGTGGTCCGCAACTTTGCGGCGTGGGCCACCAGCTCTTCCGCGCGCTTCGAGGGCCCGGCTGCTTCCGGCATGCTGAGGAAATCCAGGTCAGGCACCTTCGAGTCCACGATGATCACGCGCTCGCGCGGCAGCTTCACAATCAAATCCGGTTTGCCCTCGTCACCTTTGGATTGCTCGACGAAATCGCAATGTGCACTCATGCCCGCTGCCTCCACCACGCGCCGGAGTGTTTCCTCCCCCCAACGCCCGCGCGCCTGGTTCGATTTCAACACGGACCGGAATTGCGCCGTCTCCGCCGCCAGCGACTGGCTTGAGGTTGCCAGGGTGGCCAGTTGCTCTTTCACCTTGCCGAGCGCGTCGGCTTGCGTGCTCTCGCTCTGCTGTAGCCGCCTTTGATACGACTCCAATTGTTGCTTGAGCGGTTCGATAAATCCCTTGATCGCTTCCTGCCGCTGTGCCAGGTCGCCCTTGGCGGATTCCTGAAAGATGGCAAATGTTTGCTTGGCGCGCTCAATAAATTCAGGCTGAAGCTGCCTCAACGCATCCGCACTCAAAGCCTTGAACGCCTCGCGCAGATCAATCAACGCTTTGTCCTGCAAGGCGCGTTGTTCCAACAGCATTTTTTCCGACGCGGCGTGTTTCGCCTCGGCTGCGGCGCGCCCGTTGCTGGTTTCCGTGAGTTGACTGCGTAATTCTGTCAGTTGCGAATCGCGTTGCTTGATCTGGTCGCGCAATTCGCCTTCCAATCGGCTGTCTGAAACACCTGCGTTACGCCGCCCTCGCGCGTAAAGCCAGCCCAGGAAAAATCCCAACAAGCCTCCGATGACGAGGCCGATTCCTATGTAAGCTCCGTTAGACATGGCTCATCGCAATCTGGTGAACAGCGTTTTCTCATGATCAGCCACGATCGTCCGCTTGCCTTTGGAAATCACTTTATGTCCTTCGGCGCGCAGCCGTCTGGCAATGCCTTCGACGCCACCGGGATATTTGGGATTCAGTTCACCGCCGGTTTTGAGCACGCGCCAGTAAGGCGTGATGCGCTTGGCGCCGGCCGCTTCGGCCTCGGCGGCGGCGTGCGCGGCAATCCATGAGAAAATGCCGGTCGTGATGGGACAGGCAAAATTCGTCTTGTGCTTTTTGGCGAGCGCATGGCGGAGTTCGTTGATGGTGACGACGCGGCCCTTGGGCACCCGCTTCATCAATGCATCCACTTCCAGCGGCGCGGGAATGACGAATGTGCCCGTGCCCCAACGTTTGCTGAGCTTGCCGGTGACTTTGCAGACCTTCGGCAGGCCTTTGTCATCCGCCAGTTTTTCGCGCCATGACTTTTTCGTTTTCATTTTTGGTAGGGCCGCGCTGCTGCGCGGCCAAAGATTCAGGACAAGCAGCCGCATGTCCCTGCCTTTGTCAAAAATGCGCCACGACTTCAATTTCCAGGTTCGCGCCTTTGGGCAGCGCGGCGACCTGAATCGTCGAACGCGCAGGAAAATCGCCCGTGAAATACTTCGCGTAAATTTCGTTCATTCCTGCGAAGTCGGCGAGATTCGTCATAAACACCATGCTCTTTACCACATTGGCGAACGTCAGCTTCTGGTCGTCCAGAATGGCTTTGACGTTTTGCAACGTGCGCTCGGTTTGCGTTTTGATGTCGCCGGAAATCAGATTGCCCGTAGCCGGATCAATCGGGATTTGCCCGGCGCAGAACAGGAGGTCGCCGACGCGCACGGCGTGGTTGTAGGGGCCGATGGCGGCGGGTGATTTCGCGGGTTTGACGATGATTTTTGTCATGGGTTGAAGGTTGAGAGATGAGTGTTGATAAAGGAAGTCAAATGTATTTTGCCAGAATTGGTTTCAGTTCGACCACAGTTTTCTTCGGCCAGAATTTTTTGTCGGTCAGGATGGCGTTCTTGAGCGCGGAATGACATGGCCAGTCCGGATCGGCGGGAATTTTGGCTATGGCGGCAGTGACGATTTTTTTAGCCATTTCAGCGTTGCGATGAAGATTGCCGATAATCATCTCCAGCGTAACATGTTCGTCTTCCTTCCAACAGTCGTAGTCGGTGGACATCGCCAGCGTGGCGTAGGCGATTTCAGCTTCGCGCGCGCATTTGGCTTCGCCGAGATTTGTCATGCCGATCACGTCGTAACCGGCACGATGATTCGTGAGTGATTCGGCGCGGGTGCTGAACGCCGGGCCTTCCATGTTTACGTAGGTGCCGCCGTCGTGCGCGCTCGCGCCACAAGCGCGCGCAGCTTTCCAGAGGATTTGACGCAGTTCCTCGCAAATCGGATGCGCAAACGCGATGTGCGCCACGATGCCGCGGCCAAAAAAGGTGTGGGCAGACGATTGTTTGGTGCGGTCCACGAACTGGTCAACCAGTACGATGTCGCACGGCTTGCATTTCTCCTGCAACGAGCCGACGGCGCTGACGCTGATGATCCAGGCGACGCCGAGTTTCTTCATCGCCCAGAGGTTGGCGCGATGGTTGAGTTCGCCCGGCAGAATCCGGTGGCCGCGTCCATGCCGCGGCAGAAAGACAACGTCGCGCCCGGCCAGTTTGCCGGTGAGCAAATCATCCGAGGGCGGGCCGAAGGGTGTTTTGACCCTCACCCATTTTTGATTCGTAAAGCCTTCAATGTTGTAAAGGCCGGTGCCGCCGATGATGCCGATGCGATAATCAGACATGGCGGAGGTTTAACCGCGAAACACCTAAAAACAAAGCTCCAAATTCCAACATCCAAGCGCCAGAGAATTTTTAAGCACCAAACCTCAAACCAAATCATATCAGATGTTTGGCTCTTGAAGATTGGGGCTTCTCTGGATGTTGGTGCTTGGTGTTTGGAGCTTTATTCCCGGCTGGCGTTCATGCGGAAATCAGATATGCTGTGCGTATGGAACTGTTCTATAAAATTCTCAAAACAGCCGTTGAGGGCGGCGCATCGGACGTGCACCTGAAAATCGGCACGCCGGTCATCTACCGAATCAACCGCGAATTGATCGCGGTGGATTCTCCCTTCCCGACGGCGGAATGGATGAACAAAATCGTGGAAACCATCACGCCGGTGCACCAACAAAAACGCCTTGAGGAGCAGCGCGAAGTTGATTTTTCCTTCCTCGTTCCGGGTGTTGGAAGATTCCGCACAAATTTATTTCAACAGCGCGGCGAATGGTGTCTGGCCATGCGTTTCGTCAAAACGAACGTGCCGAGCTTCGAGGAACTCGGTTTGTTGCCGCAAATCAAGCGGATTGCGGAATCGCCGCGCGGCATCGTGCTTCTGGCGGGATCAACCGGCTGCGGCAAATCCACGACGCTCGCGGCAATGATTGAACACATCAACTCCAACTTTAAAAAGCACCTCATCACGCTCGAAGACCCGATTGAATACGTCTTTGAAGACAATCAGTCCGTCATCGAGCAGCGCGAAGTCGGTTTGGATACGATGTCCTTTCACCACGCGCTCATTCACGTTCTGCGTCAGGACCCGGACATTATCATGATCGGCGAAATGCGCGACGACATCAGTTTCACGGCCGCGATGAGTGCGGCGGACACCGGACATCTTGTCTTGTCCACCGTGCACACCACGAACGCGTCGCAATCCATTCATCGCATTCTCGATTTTTTCAAGGCGGAAGAGCGCGAGCAATTGCGCCGGCAGCTCGCCGGCGCGTTGCGCGCGGTGATTTGCCAGCGCATGGTTGCCACGATGGACGGCAAGCTGACCCCGGCGTTTGAAATTTTGCTCGACACGCCGCTGGTGAAAAAACTCATCGAGGAAAACCGCCTGGACAAACTGGCGGGAGCCATTGAGACCGGCAGCGACGACGGAATGATCAGTTTCAATCAGTCGCTCTTCAATCTGGTCAAAGCGGGCCGCGTGGCCGAAAAAGAAGCGCTGTCAAAGGCGACCAATCCGCAAGCGCTGGAAATGAATTTCAAGGGCATCTTCCTCGACGAAGGCCGGCGAATCCTCACCTGAGAAATCCCGAGGTTTCCATTTCGAGCGGCTTCATCGGGCTTGACTTAATCCCGACATGGCTTATCGTCTTTCCCGATGCGAATATCGAAGAAAACTGACTATGCATTACGCGCCCTCTTCACACTGGTGGACCATTTCGGTGGCGCGCCGATTCCCATTCGCGAACTCGCCCGGCGAAACGACGTTCCGAAACGGTTTCTTGAGCAAATCATGCTGGCGCTGAAGGCCCAAGGTTGGGTGGACAGCGAAGCTGGAATCCGCGGCGGTTATGTTCTCGCAAAAAGCCCATCGAAGATCACCATGGGCGAGGTGGTGCGGCATTTTGATGGCATTATCGCACCAATTGACTGCGTTTCCGTTATAGGTTACAAGCGGTGTTCGCAGGAACCGGTTTGCCGGTTTCGGCGCGTGTTTCTGGACGCGCGGAATTACGTGGCGGGATTGATGGATCGCGCGACCCTGGCCGAGGTTGCCAGGGGCTTGCCGGTGTCGAAACAGGAGATTTCATCCGGATTTATCGGCGGGGAAGGCATTTAGAAAAAATTTCAAAAAAGCAGTTGACAACGGAAATCATTCGCGGACAATAACGACATACTTGGTCGTTATTATTCCGGAAACAAATTGAATCTGATATTTGTTGAGATGAGCGAAAACGAAATCAAACCTGCCGCTAATGCGGGCAAAAGGCCGGAATGGCTGGAAATTGTCAGCCGGCAGGTTGACTCATTGCGTTAATCGGCGAGTTGCGCCCTCACCAGTTCGCAGAGTTTCACAGCGAGCCTGTCCTTGATGCGGTAATAGACACGCTGACCGTCCTTCTGCCGCGCGAGGATGCCGGCGGCGGCCAGCAACGCGAGGTGTTTGGAAACATTTGCCTGCGTTGAACCGGTGGCGGACACGATGTCGTTTACCATGCGCGGTGCCTTGCAAACCGCCTGTAGAATCCTGAGCCGCATCGGCTCCCCCAGCATCCGGAACCGGACGGCCATCCGGTCGAGATTCTCCCCGTCCACCGCCAGCAAGAATTTTTCATTTGACATATAATCGTATGGTTATATGATTATATCATGAATGAATCATTTGTCCAACCAAGAACAGCGCGTTCCGCGGGGAGGCCGTCATGATTCTGCAAATTCTCATTGGCGCCATCGCGTGGGCCGTTCTCGGCTTTGGCTGGTATAAGCTCGTCGGGTGTTCCACCGGCACCTGCCCTCTGACCAGCAACCTGTTCATCTGGACGTTCTATGGCATGGTCGTGGGTGCATTGATCGCCGACAGTTTCATTAAACCTCAACCAAACAAATTCCAATTATGAAAATGGAAATGATCGTCCGCCGGTTCGCCGGCGCGTTCATCCTGGCGAGCCTGGTGCTCGCGCACTATCACAGCCCGTACTGGCTCTGGGTCACCGCCTTTGTCGGGTTCAACCTGTTGCAATCGTCGTTCACGAAATTCTGCCCACTGGAAATCATTTTGAAAAAACTTGGCGTGGGCGGCTCGTGTTGCTCATAGTTGAGCGGTTGGAATCCCGTTGAAACGTTTGGCCGGAACGCTTGCGCAGCACCCGGCAGGAAATGAAACCATGAAAATACGCTTCGTCCCCTGGCTTGCAGGCATCTCTCTTTCCGGCTTGTTCCTTTCCGACTGCGGGCGGGCGCCGGAACCACCCGCGACCACAAACCTTCCACCCGCGCTCGTCCGGGTGCAAACCGTGGAGAACAAACAACGTGTGGCCATCGAGGAGGTGGTGGGCACGGTGCGCGCCAAACTGCACTCCGTCATCGAAGCCAAGATCAGCGGCCGGATTGAAAAAATGCTGGTGGTGCCCGGCCTGAACGTGAAAACGGGCGAGTTACTGGTACAGCTGGACGCACGGGAAGTGCAGGCCCAACTCGACCGGGCGCTGGCGGTGCGCCAGCAGGCGGAGAACGATTTGAAACGCGCCACGGACCTGATTCAGCAAAAAATCCTTTCGCAATCCGAGTACGACAACGCCCAGTCCAAATTTCGCGTGGCCGACGCAGCAGCAACGGAAACGGAAACCTTGCTCGGCTACACCAAAGTCATCGCGCCGTTCGACGGCGTCATCACGCGCAAATACGCGGACGTGGGTGATCTCGCTTCGCCGGGAAAACCGTTACTGGAAATGGAGGACGCCCGCGATTTACGGCTCGAAACCGACGTGCCGGAAGCGGTCATTAGTCATCTCACCCTCCGCGACAGGCTTGGGGTGCGTGTTTCCGGCGTGACGAACGAACTCGATGGCGTTATCGGCGAAATCGCGCCATCCGCCGATCCCAACAGCCGTACTTTTCTCGTCAAGCTTGACTTGCCGCCGACTCCCGGCTTGCGGGCCGGCCAGTTCGGGCGCGCGGCCATGCCGGTGGGCGAAACTTCGGCGCTGCGTGCGCCTGCGTCCGCTGTGGTGCAACGCGGACAGATGGAATTGGTTTTCGTCGTGGTGAACGGCCGCGCGCAATTGCGCATCGTCAAGACCGGTAAACGTATCGGTGACGAAGTTGAGTTGGTTTCCGGCGTGGATGCGGGTGAGCAGGTGGTTGTGGATGGCGCCGGCAATCTGGTTGATGGGCAACCTCTGACCATCAAGCCATGAAAGCCGATTCCGCCAATTCATCAGCCGAACATCTTGGCCTTGCCGGTCGCATTGCGCGGGCGTTCATTGATTCCAAACTTACGCCGCTCATCGTCATCGCGTCGGTATTGCTCGGCCTGCTCGCGGTGCTGCTGCTGCCGCGCGAGGAGGAACCGCAAATCAAGGTGCCGATGGTGGATGTACTGGTTTCGATGCCCGGCTTCAGCGCCAAGGAAGTCGAGGAACGCGCCACGCGGCCGATGGAGAAGCTGCTCTGGGAAATTCCCGGCGTCGAATACATTTACTCCACTTCGAGCGAAGGACAATCGCTGGTCATCGTGAGATTCAAGGTGGGCGAAGACATGGTGCGCAGCCTGGTGAAGCTGAACCAGAAGCTGCAATCGAACTTCGACAAAATCCCGCACGGGGTTTCGCAGCCGCTGATCAAGGCACGGTCCATTGACGACGTGCCGATTCTGGCGCTCACGTTCCACAGCCCGCGTTATGACCATCTTACCCTGCGCCGGCTGGTCGCTCAGGTGGACGACGCGGTGAAGCAGGTGCCGCAGGTAGCCGAAACCACCCTCATTGGCGGTGCCCATCGGCAGGTGCGAGTGTTGCTCGACCCGGCCAAGCTGGCCTCGCGTAACCTCAGCCCTGCTGGCTTGATTCCCATGTTGCAGCAGGCGAACCGGCAATTCGCCGCTGGCGGATTGACCAGCGACAACAAGGAGGTGGTCGTGGAAACCGGCGCGTTTCTGACCAATGCCGGGGACGTGGGCAACGTGGTCGTGGGCGTGTTCGGTGGCAAACCGGTTTATCTGCGCGATGTCGCCGGGATTGTGGATGGCGCGGAAGAGCCGAGCCAATATGTGTTTTTTGGAACGGGCGCTGCGAACGGCGCGCTGGCCAATGATCAACCCGCCGTCACCTTGAGCATTGCCAAGCGGCCGGGGGCAAACGCCATCACCGTCGCCAACGAGGTGTTGAAGAAAATTGATACGCTCAAAGGCCGCGTCATTCCCGCCGACGTGCAGGTGTCCGTCACGCGGAATTACGGCCTGACGGCAGAGGAGAAATCCAACGAACTGCTCTGGCACATGCTCATCGCCGTGGTCGGCGTCTCGCTGCTGATTCTGCTGACGCTGGGCTGGCGTGAATCTCTCATCGTCGCGATTGCGATTCCTTCCACGCTCGCACTGACGCTGCTGGTGTTTTACCTGTATGGATTCACGTTGAACCGCATTACGCTCTTCGCGCTGATTTTTTCCATCGGCATTCTGGTGGACGACGCCATCGTGGTGATCGAGAACATCGTCCGCCATTTTCACCTGTCGCACAACCGGGGCCGGCACTGGTCCGCCATCGCGGTCGATGCGGTGGGCGAGGTCGGCAACCCGACCATCCTCGCCACGTTCGCGGTGATTGCCGCCGTGCTGCCGATGGCGTTTGTCGGCGGCTTGATGGGGCCTTACATGCGGCCGATTCCCATCGGCTCCAGCGCGGCCATGTTTTTTTCGCTGGCCATCGCCTTCATCGTCACACCGTGGGCCAGCATTCGCATTCTTCGCTGGGGTAGAAAATATTCCTGCCTCACCGAAGGCGCGGCGTGCGTGACCGAAGGCGACCAGCCGCCGGCACACGAGAAACCTGAGGAAAACTTTTTCACCCGCCTTTACCGCCGTTTCATGGGGCCGCTCGTCGCCCACCCGCGCCGGCGTTATGCCTTTCTTGCGGGCGTCACCGGGCTTTTGCTCGTTGCAATGGCGCTGGTCGTCATCGGCTGGGTAAAGGTAAAAATGCTGCCATTCGACAATAAGAGTGAGTTTCAGATCATCCTGAACATGCCCGAAGGCAGCTCGCTCGAACGCACCACGGAGGCGGCGCGTGAAATCGCCGCTGCCGTCCGGACCGAACCGGAGGTGGCCGACTACGAAATCTATGCCGGGGTCGCCTCGCCGTTCAATTTCAACGGTCTCGTGCGCCATTACTTCATGCGGCGCGGCGCGAACGTCGCCGACCTCCAGATCAATCTTTTGCCGAAGGGCGAACGCCGGGCACAGAGCCACGACATTGCCAAACGGGTGCGTCCGAGCGTCGCCGCCATCGCCGCGAAATACAGCGCGCGTGTGGCCGTCGCCGAAGTCCCGCCCGGACCGCCAGTATTACAGACCCTCGTAGCTGAAATTTATGGCCCGGATGAGGAAAGCCGGCTCGCGCTGGCGCGGAAGGTCATTGATATTTTCCACAACACGCCGGGGGTCGTGGACACGGACTGGTACATCGAAGCCGACCAGCCGAAGGTGCGCTTCGTCGTTGACAAGGAAAAGGCTGCGCTCCATGGCATCAGCGCCGAAACGATTTCCGAAACGCTCCGCATCGCCGTCGGCGGCGAATCCGTGGACTTGCTGCACGTCCCGCGCGAAAAGGAGGACGTGAACATCGTCTTCCAACTACCGTTGGCCAGTCGGACCAGCCCCGAGGAATTGCTGGCATTGCGCGTCCGCTCGGGCGACGCCAACGCACTGCCCGAACCGGGTTCGACGACGGGAGTTCCGCCACTGATTCCGTTGCGTGAACTCGTGACCATCGAGCGGACCATCACCGACAAGAGCATCTACCACAAAAATCTCATGCCGGTGACCTATGTCATTGGCGACGTGGCAGGCGCAGTGGAAAGTCCGGTTTATGCCATCTTAAAAATGAATCAAGCGTTGCGGGCGCTCGACACGCGCGAATTTGGCGGGAGCGGTGCGAAGTTGGAAATCCTTAATGCTGTCCAACCATTCACAGATCAGGAACCGTCCATCAAGTGGGATGGCGAATGGCAAATCACGATAGAAGTGTTCCGCGACCTCGGTCTGGCCTTCGCGGCGGTGCTGGTGCTGATATACATTTTGATGGTCGGCTGGTTCCGATCATTTCTCACACCGATGATAGTAATGGTGGTGATTCCGTTCTCACTGGTCGGCATCCTGCCTGCGCACGGTGCGCTGGGCGCATTTTTTACGGCCACTTCGATGATTGGCTTCATGGCAGGAGCGGGCATCGTGGTGCGTAATTCGATCATTCTCGTGGACTTCATCGAACAACGCTTGCACGAGGGCCTGCCGCTGGCCGAGGCGGTGGTCGAAGCGGGCATGGTGCGATTCCGGCCTATCCTGCTTACTGCGCTGGCGGTGGTGGTGGGTGCTAGCGTGATCCTAAGCGACCCGATTTTCCAAGGTCTGGCGATTTCGCTGATGGCTGGTAGCCTGGTTTCGATGATCATCGCACCGGTGGCCGTGCCGTTGCTATATTTTATGACCTTCAACGGCTGCAGGAAATCTTGAACCGGCGCATTCAAACCTCGGGATGAAACACGGGTGGTTTGCTTGACCACCGAAAACAGAGCAGCCAGCCCATGGAGACTTTCTGTTTCAAGGCATTCGAAGCAAACAGGTTACCGAGGCTCAATTTGTCTCGGTTTTCATCGGTGGGGGGGGATGCAAAAAATTTTGCAAAAATCTATTGACAATTTTCACGTTTGATACACAATAACGACATAACAAGTCGTCAATAAAAACGTCTTTTGAAATGTATTAACATTTTTTAAACGAATAATTGATAACCAATGAGCAAAAATTGGATTTTTTTTGCAGTTAATAACGACATATTGAGTCGCTATTAATATACGAAGAAAATTATAGAAAACATGAGTGCGTCGGAACTGGATTCAGTTCGTCAAGCCAATGACCGTGTCGAGTGGCTGGAAATTGTCCGCCGGCAGGTCGGTTCGCTGCGCTATGGCGTGGTTCAAATCGTGGTGCATGATTCACAGTTCACGCAGATTGAGAAGACTGAGCGTGTGCGGCTGGACAAGGCACCCGCTCAAACCAAAACCATTTGGGCCGACCGGAAGCCTGGAGCCTGAAACAAACGAGTGCCCACTGAATTGCCGGAGGCGAAATAGCAAAAAACAAATAACAAACGACAAACAAAGACAACATGAAACTAAATCAGTTGATTCTAGTAAGCTTTGCCGGGCTGCAATTTATCTTACCGGCATCGGCTGCCGATGACGCGGCCACCAATTCCACTGGGACCGCACAGATTGCGCCTGCCAGTTCTACAGAAGCCGCGGAGATTGAAGCCTTGAAAAAGGAAGTCCAGGAACTTAGCCAGAAAGTCAGCGCCTTGGAACAACAGCGTGAGTTGAATCAACCAACCAACGCCACGGCTTCCCAGGAACAAATCGAGGCCCTTGATCAAAAGGTGCGGATTCTCGGGCGCCAGCGCGAATTGGATCAAGAGACGGCGGAGGCGACCGCCAAAACCCAGCCCCGCATCTCGGTTGGCGCGAATGGTTTTAGCTTCGGTTCCGCTGATTCGAATTTCGTGGTGGCCTTGCACGGCGTGTTGCAGGTGGACAGCCGCACCTTTGAGCAGAACGACAAGGTGCCGGGCAATGACAGCATCTTGTTGCGTCGGGCACGCCCGATCCTTTCCGGAACGGTTTTCCGCGACTTCGATTTCCTGTTCGTGCCGGATTTCGGTAACGGCACGCCCGGGGCTTCCAGTTCGGCGACCACACCGAGCATCTACGATGCCTATGTGAATTATCGCTACTCTCCGGCGTTCCAGATCCAAGCCGGCAAATTCAAAGCCCCGGTCGGGTTGGAGCAATTGCAACAGGATGTCAACACCTCGTTCAATGAACGTTCGTTGGTCACGGACCTGGTGCCGAACCGGGACATGGGATTTGAGCTGCATGGTGATATTGCCGGCGGAGTGTTAAGCTACGCAGCCGGCATTTTCAACGGTGTCGGCGACAACCGCAATTCGAGCAACATCGGTTTCCAGGACAACCGGGAGTTTGATGGCCGATTGTTCGTGCAACCGTTCAAAGGAACAGAACTGGCCGCACTGCAAAATCTCGGTTTTGGTGTCGGCGGTAGTTGGGGTGATTCCTCCATCACGAACACGCTCGGTTTGCCCAATACGACGGGCGGGTCGCAGCCGGGATACTTCACGGACGGACAGCAGCAGTTCTTTGCCTACTACACCAATGTGGTGGCCGCTCACACGCACTGGCGACTTTCGCCACAGGGCTATTATTATTACGGCCCGCTGAGTTTGATGGGTGAATATGCGATTTCCGATCAGGAAGTCCACCGGGGCAGCCAGTCGGCGGATTTGCAAAACACCGCCTGGGAAATCACCGGTGGCTGGGTATTGACGGGTGAGAACGCAACGTTTACCGGCGTGACTCCGAAACATCCGTTTGATCCCCACAACGGTCAATGGGGCGCATTGCAGGTGGTGGGACGGTACGCGGACCTGGACATCGACAATGCCGCCTTTCCATATTTTGCCAACCCGGCCTCGGCTTCCGAGGCACGGGCGTGGTCGGCGGGTTTGAACTGGTATTTGAACCGGAACATCCGCGTCAACGCCAGTTACTCCCATACTACGTTCACGGGCGGTGCCAGTGGTTCGCCTACGTCAGCACCGGGCAGTGTCAGCAGTCACGCGGAAGACGTCTTCTTCACGCGCGTGCAACTTGGCTTTTAACCAACCTCATGCACTATAATTGCAGAAAACTATGAAATCATTTCCAAAAATTCTGGTTCTGCTGGCCTGCTCACTCGTTGTGGCGGCCAACGCCAGGGAAGTCAAACTCCTGAATGTTTCCTACGATCCGACACGCGAGTTGTATCAGGATTACAACGCCGCCTTCGCCAAATACTGGAAGGCGAAAACCGGCGACGACGTGGTTGTTTCACAATCGCACGGCGGCTCCGGCAAACAAGCCTTGTCCGTCATCAATGGCCTTGAAGCGGATGTGGTAACGCTGGCGCTGGCCTACGACATTGATGCTATCGCGCAACAGGCGCGATTCTTGCCTGCCGACTGGCAAAAGCGTCTGCCGGACAACAGCACGCCCTACACTTCGACCATCGTGTTTCTAGTGCGCAAAGGAAATCCGAAAAACATCAAGGATTGGGACGACGTGGTGAAGCCGGGCGTTATCGTGGTGACACCCAATCCCAAAACTTCCGGTGGCGCGCGCTGGGCGTATCTCGCGGCTTATGCCTATGCGCTGGAAACTTACGGGCACAACGACGCGAAAGCGCGCGACTTTGTGAAACGGCTGTACAAAAACGTGCCCGTGCTCGATTCCGGCGCGCGTGGCGCAACGACGACCTTTGTCGAGCGCGGCATCGGCGACGTGTTGCTGGCCTGGGAAAATGAGGCGCATCTGGCCCTCAAGGAATTTGGCCCGGACAAATTTGAAATTGTTACGCCACCATTGAGCATCCTGGCCGAACCGCCGGTGGCCGTCGTGGACAAGGTGGCCAAAAAACACGGCACGACCGATGTGGCGAAGGCTTACCTCGAATACCTCTATTCCGATGAAGGACAGGAAATCGCGGCGAAAAATTTTTATCGTCCGCGCAATGCAACCATCGCCGCCCAATATGCCGCCAATTTCAGCCAGTTGAAACTGATTACGCTGGACCAGGAATTCGGCAGTTGGGCGAAAGCGCAAAAAACCCATTTCGCCGACGGCGGCACGTTTGACCAAATCTATCAACCATGAAACGCGTTCGTGGCTCCTCCGAAAAGGGTGGCGGCCGGCCATTGCCTGCCGCCATCCCCCGCAAAAGGAGGATCACGGCAAAATTTGAACACCTATGACCATCGCCGATGCTTCATTTGAAACCGTCACCCAGACGCCGCGCGCGCGCCGGCGCTCCCTCGCCGACCTGCTCGCGCCGCTGGAAAAAATTGCCGCGCACTCGCCGAACCTGGTGGCGAATCACGAGGCGCATTTTGAAATCGGCGGCGAGACTTACGAGTTGCCGCGCTACCTGTTCGTCGGGCCGAAGGGCGGCGACACGCCCATTCGAGTCGGCATTTTCGCCGCCATCCACGGTGACGAACCGGAGGGCGCGCACGCCATTGTCCAATTCATTAAACTGCTCGAAGCCAAACCGGAACTGGCCGCCGGTTACTATTTGTCGTTTTATCCGGTCACCAATCCGACCGGTTTCGAGGACGACACGCGCCCTTCGCGCAGTGGCAGGGATTTGAACCGTGAATTCTGGAAGAATACCAATGAGCCGGAAGTCCGGTTGCTGCAGGCCGAACTCATTTCCCATTCGTTTCACGGCATCATTTCGCTGCACACCGACGATACCAGCGCCGGTTTTTACGGCGTGGTGCGCGGCGCGACGCTGACGAAGCATCTCATCGAACCCGCATTGGAGGCCGCCGAGAAACTGCTTTCGCGCGACGAGCGCCCGATCATTGACGGTTTCCAGGCGCGCAACGGCGTCATTTACGACGCTTACGATGGCATGTTGAGCGCGCCGCCGAAAGTGCGCCCGCGCCCGTTTGAAATCATCCTCGAAACGCCCGCAGCGCCGCCGGCGTACTTGAAGGAATACGCATTCGTTGCCGCGTTGCAGACGATCTTGGCCGAATACCGCAAATTCATCGCCTACGCACCGAACCTGTAAAATTTATGAGCAAAATATACAATGACATCACGGAAACCGTCGGCAACACACCGCTCGTGCGACTGAATCGCACCGCAAAAAAACACGGCGCGGTTGCCGATGTGCTGCTCAAACTCGAATTCTTCAACCCGCTCTCCAGCGTCAAGGATCGCATCGGCGTGGCGATGATTGACGACGCGCTGAAGTCCGGCGCAATCAAGAAAGATACCGTGCTCATCGAACCAACCAGCGGCAACACCGGCATCGCGCTGGCTTTCGTCGCCGCCGCGCGCGGATTGAAATTGATTTTGACGATGCCCGAGACGATGAGTCTCGAGCGCCGCAAGCTGTTGAAAATTCTCGGCGCGAAGCTCGTGCTCACCGAAGGTGCCAAGGGCATGAAAGGCGCCATCGCCAAGGCCGAGGAACTGCACAAACAGATTCCGAACAGCGTCATTCCCCAGCAGTTTACCAATCCGTCGAATCCGGAGATTCATCGCAAGACGACCGCCGAGGAAATCTGGCGCGACACCGACGGCAAAGTGGATTTTGTCGTTGCGGGCGTGGGTACCGGCGGCACCATCACCGGCGTAGCGGAAGTCATCAAAAAGCGCAAGCCAGGTTTCAAGGCAATTGCCGTTGAACCAGCGAAGTCGCCGGTCATTTCCGGCGGCCAGCCCGGCCCGCACAAGCTGCAGGGCATTGGCGCGGGTTTCATTCCGGCAAACCTCAACACCAAAATCGTGGACGAAGTCATCCAGGTGAAAGAGGAGGATTCCGGCCCGATTTCCAAGGAGGTCAACCAGCTCGACGGCATTCCCGTCGGCATTTCCAGCGGCGCGGCGATTTGGGCGGCATTACAGGTTGCCAAACGCCCCGAAAACAAAGGTAAACAGATTGTCGCGATTGTTCCATCGTCGGCGGAACGCTATCTTTCCGCATGGCTGTTTGCGGACGTGGACGTCAATTCGGACGACATCACCGGCTTGATTTCCGCCGTGGCCTAAAGAATTGCTTTCACATCGTCGCGACAACCGTTAAAAACAGCCGCGCGCATGGCTAAAAACACGAGGCGCGTGCTGCCGGGCTTCCGATTGACGCTCGGCTACACGGTGCTTTATCTCAGTTTGATTGTGCTGATCCCGCTGGCGGGGGTGTTCGTGAAAACGAGCACGCTCTCGTGGGAACAGTTCTGGCACGTCATCACCGCGCCGCGTGCGCTGGCGTCGTATCGCCTGAGTTTCGGCGCGTCGTTTCTGGCGGCGCTCGTGAATGTCTTTTTCGGCATCATGGTCGCGTGGGTGCTGGTGCGTTACCAATTTTTCGGGAAAAAAGTCGTGGATGCGCTGGTGGACATGCCTTTTGCGCTGCCGACCGCCGTGGCGGGCATCACGCTCACGGCGTTGTATGCGCCGCACGGCTGGATCGGCCAGTGGCTCGCGCCGCTCGGCGTCAAGGTCGCGTTCACGCAACTCGGCGTGTTCATCGCGCTCACGTTCATCGGGCTGCCATTCATCGTGCGCACCGTGCAACCGGTGCTCGAGGACTTCGACCCGGAAGTCGAGGAGGCCGCCGCCAGCCTCGGCGCAAACCGCTGGCAGACGTTCTGGCGCGTCATCCTGCCGATGCTGTTTCCGGCCCTGCTGACGGGATTTTCACTGGCGTTCGCCCGTGCGCTGGGCGAATACGGCTCAGTGATTTTCATCGCCGGCAACATGCCGATGAAGACGGAAATCACGCCGCTGCTCATCGTTACCAAGCTGGAGCAGTTTGATTACGCCGGAGCGACCGCGTTGGCGGTGGTGATGCTCGTCGGTTCATTCGTGATTCTGTTAACGGTCAATTTGCTCCAATGGCGGAGCAGTCGTCACCTCGCGCAGTTCGCGCAAGCTTAACATGGGCGACACCACCACATTTTTCCGCGCCACACGCCGCGAGCCGCATCGCCGGGCGACGGCCGAGTTGCCCTGGGTACGGCGGCTGCTCATCACTGGCGCATTGTTATTTCTCGGAATTTTCCTGGTCTTGCCGCTCGTGTCGGTATTTGCCGAGGGGTTGAACAAGGGCCTCGGTTTTTATTTCCACACGTTTCGCGACCCGTTGACATTGAGTGCCATCAAATTGACATTCATCGCCGCGGGTATTTCCGTGCCGTTGAATTGTGTCTTTGGTGTGGCGGCGGCGTGGGCGATTGCGAAGTTTGATTTTCGCGGCAAAAGTATACTCATCACGCTGATTGACCTGCCGTTCTGTGTTTCGCCGGTGATTGCGGGATTGATTTACGTGCTGCTCTTTGGCGCGCCGGGGCCGTTTTGGACCTGGCTGTCCGACCACAACGTCAAAATCATCTTTGCCGTGCCGGGCATCGTGCTGGCGACAACGTTCGTGACGTTTCCGTTCGTCGCGCGCGAATTGATTCCGCTGATGCAGGCGCAAGGCCGGACGGAAGAGGAAGCGGCGCGCGTGCTGGGCGCCAGCGGCTGGCAGACGTTCTGGCGCGTGACGCTGCCGAACATTAAATGGGGTTTGCTCTACGGCGTGATTCTGTGCAACGCCCGCGCGATGGGCGAATTCGGCGCGGTCTCGGTGGTGAGTGGCCACATTCGCGGCCAGACAAACACCATCCCGCTGCACATTGAAATTCTTTACAACGATTACAACACCACCGGCGCGTTTGCCGTGGCGACGTTGCTGGCGTTCCTCGGATTGGTTACGCTGGTGTTGAAGACGTGGATTGAACGAAAGAAAAATGCCGAGTTGCGCGCATCAGAAGCGAGGGTGGCCGCATGAGCGTTGAAGTCCGCAACATCACAAAAAAATTCGGCAGCTTCGCCGCGCTCAACGGCGTGAACTTGAAGATCGAGTCCGGCGAACTCGTCGCGCTGCTCGGGCCGTCCGGCTCCGGCAAGACGACGCTGTTGCGCATCATCGCCGGGCTGGAATTTCCCGACCCCGGCACGGGACAGGTTTTGTTTTACGGCGAGGATGTCACGAATCTCCCGGCCAGCGAACGCAAGGCCGGTTTTGCCTTCCAGCACTACGCGCTGTTCCGGCACTTGAACGTGTTCGAGAACATCGCGTTCGGCCTGCGCGTGCTGCCGCGTTCAAAGCGGCCGAAGGAACCTGAAATCCGCGAGCGCGTCGAAAAATTGTTGAAGCTCATCCAGCTCGACACGCACGGCAAGCGTTTCCCGTCACAACTTTCCGGCGGCCAGCGCCAGCGCGTCGCCCTGGCCCGCGCGCTGGCTGTGGAACCGAAGGTGTTGCTGCTCGACGAGCCGTTTGGCGCGCTCGACGCCAAGGTGCGGAAGGAATTGCGCCGCTGGCTCCGGCAATTGCACGAGGAAATCCATGTCACGACGTTGTTTGTCACGCACGACCGTGAGGAGGCGCTGGAGGTGGCCGGGCGCGTGGCCGTTTTGCGCGACGGACGCATCGAGCAAATCGGCACGCCGGACCAGATCTACGACCAGCCGGCCTCGGCGTTCGTCTATGATTTTCTCGGCAATGTAAATTTATTTCACGGCCAGGCTCACGGCGGCGGCGTAAAAATCGGCGACACGGAATATGCGGTGACCGAAAAAGGCGGCCCGCCCGAAATGCCCGCCGTCGCGTTTGTGCGGCCGCACGACATTCGCATCAGCCGCGAACCGGGCGGACAAGCCACGCTGCCGGCGCGGGTCATCCGCTGTAATACCGCCGGTCCGTCTGCGCACCTTGAGCTCCGGCGGCTCGACAACGACGGCTGGTTCGAGGTGCAATTGAGCAAGGACCAATTTCATCAGCTGCAATTGAAGCCGGGCGACCAGGTATATGTGGAATTGCAAAATGTCCGCGTCTTCCCTGAAGATTATTCCATTTGAATTTTGCTGAAAACTTTGAGACGTTGGTGTGGTGAACCGTTTTTTGGGGAAATTATTGTTCCCGCGCCTGCCGTCTGATTTGCAGAAGCGCAAGATTAATATCATCCTGGCGGTTCTGTTGGTTGGCCTGCTCCTGGGCGGCCTCTTTGCACTGGTGGCGGTGGTCAGCAACAAGGTGGGCGCCCGTTGAGCCGTTGGTGTGGCGCTCAAGGAGTGGCCGCTGTCGTTCTATGCGAAACATCCCAGTTGCCGCCGAACGCATTGATCAATTGCACGCTCGCAGTCATCTGTTCCGTTTGCAAATTCAACGCCTGCGCTGATTGCTCAACAGAGTCGTCTGCGCGGTGATGACATTGAGATATATCCCACGATTTGCCGCGAATCGCGTCATCCTTTGGCTCGATGGTTTTCCAGCCATCCGTTTCCTTGGATTGCACCGGCGTCAATTCCTTGAAAGCTCCGGACGTTTGGACGGACGGCGTCGCATATTTTGGCGCGAAGCTGCAACCGCTGGCGAGCAAAGCAAAGCCGAGGATTGCGACAATCGCCGCCGGTTGCAGGGCAATTCCAGGTTCGACTTTCCTTTTGTGCGTTCGCTCCCACCACAATCGCAGGCAATCCAAATAAAGATAAACCACCGGCGTTGTGAACAGCGTCAGCGCCTGGCTCATGATCAATCCGCCGACAATCGTGATGCCGAGCGGACGACGGAGTTCCGAACCGGTTCCGGAGCTCAAAATCAGCGGCAACGCCCCGAATATGGCCGACATCGTCGTCATCAAAATCGGACGGAAGCGCAGCAGGCACGCCTGGAAGATGGCGTCGCGCGAATTTTTCCCCTCTTCGCGTTCCGCCGCGAGCGCGAAGTCCACCATCATGATCGCATTTTTTTTCACGATGCCGATGAGCAGCAAAATTCCAATGATGGCGATGATGCTCAGGTCCGTTCTGAAAATCAGCAGGGCGAGCACCGCACCCACGCCCGCCGACGGCAGCGTCGAAAGGATCGTGATCGGATGAATATAACTTTCGTAAAGAATTCCGAGCACGATATAGACCGCCACCAGTGCAGCGAGAATCAGAAAAGGTTCGGTTGCCAGCGATTGTTGAAATGCCTGCAGCGTTCCCGAAAAATTGCCGTGAATTCTTCCGGGCATCCCGATGTTTTGTTCCATTTGTTGAATGGTTTTGACGGCGTCGCTCAAGGCAATTCCCGGCGCGAGATTGAACGAGAGCGTAACGGACGGAAACTGTCCTTGATGATTCACGGCGATGGGTGCGGTCGTCGGCGCGTAATGCGCGATGGCGTTGAGCGGAACGACCGAGCTGCTGTTGGTCGCGCGAAGATAAATAGCGTTGAGACCTTGCGGGCCCTGCCAGAATTGCGGGGCCGCTTCCATGACGACGTGATACTGGTTCAACGACGTGTACATCGTCGAAACCTGCGCCTGCCCGAACGCATCGTAGAGCGTCTGGTCAATCGTCTGCGGCGAAATGCCGAGCCGCGCCGCCGTCGGCCGGTCATAAACGAGCGATGCCTGCAAGCCGTTGTTTTGCTGGTCGGTGTTCACCTCGGTGAAGCCGGGCAAGGTCTTCATTTGCTGAAGTAGAATCGGCCCCCATTTGACCAGGTCGTCCAGCGTTTCACTTTGAATCGTATATTGATATTGCGCGCTGCTCTGCCGCCCGCCGATGCGCAAATCCTGTCCGGCCTGCAAAAACAACGATGCGCCCGGTACGGAGGCGAGTTTCGGCCGCAGGCGGGCTATAATCTGATCTGCGCGGGCTTTGCGTTCTTCGAGCGGCTTGAGCGCCAGGAAAATAAATCCGCTGTTGGCGGCGCCACCGCCGCCGGTGAACGCGATGACGTTTTGCACCGCCGGATCGCTTTTGATTAAATTGTCAAACCGCGCTGCCGCCGATTGCATCACCGGAAACGAAGCGTCCTGCGCGCCTTGAATGCCGCCCATGATTGTGCCGTTGTCCTGTTGCGGAAAAAATCCTTTCGGCACGATGACGAACAGGAAAATATTGAAAGCAATCGTGAACAAAAGAACCATCAGCGTAATCGCCGGATGTCGCAGCACGACGCGTAAACTTCGTTCATACGCGCCGAGCAGCTTCGCAAATGCTTTTTCACTCGCGCGATAAGCCTTTCCGTGTTCTTCCGGTTTTCGATGCCGGAGCAGGCGCGAACACATCATCGGCGTCGTCGTGAGGGATACGACGAGCGAGACGAGAATGGCGGTCGAAAGCACGATGGCAAATTCGCGGAACAATCGGCCGACGATTCCACCCATCAGCAGGATCGGGATGAAAACCACCACCAGCGAAACACTGATGGAGAGCACGGTGAAACCGACTTCGCGCGCGCCTCTCAGCGCCGCAGCCATGGGCGTCATGCCGGCTTCCAAATGGCGCGACACGTTTTCGATGACGACAATCGCGTCATCCACCACGAAGCCCGTCGAAATCGTCAGCGCCATCAGCGAAAGATTGTCCACGCTGTAACCGAACAGATACATCACACCAAACGTGCCGATCAGGGAAACGGGAACGACGACGGCGGGAATCAGCGTTGCGCGCGGGCTGCGCAGAAAAATAAACACGACCAGGATCACGAGTGCGATGGCGATGAGCAGGGTGCGTTCAATTTCGCGCACCGACGCGCGAATCGTCGTCGTGCGGTCGAGCACCACGCTCAGGTTGATCCCCGCCGGGATTGACGCCTTGAGTGACGGCAGCGCGGCTTTGATCCGGTCAACGGTTTCAATGATGTTTGCGCCCGGCTCCCGCAGGATGATGAGCGGGACGCTCGGCTTGCCGTTCAGAAAACCGGCGGTGCGGATATTTTCAACCCCGTCGGTCACATTGGCGATGTCAGAGAGCCGGATGGCCGCGCCGTTGCGATAAGCAACGATGAGCGATTTGTAATCGGCGGCCTTGAGCAATTGATCGTTCGCGAGAATGTCCGCGGTGGTGTGGTCGTCGGCTAACTGGCCTTTCGCCAGGTTCGCATTTTGCTGGCTCAACATGGTGCTCACGTCGGTGAGACTCAAGCCGAAGCTGTTCAACAGGGTTGGATTGACTTCCACGCGCACCGCCGGCAGCGCGCCGCCGCCGATGTTGACCTGGCCGACGCCTTCAATTTGCAGGAGCCGTTGCTGAATAATCGTGGAGGCCGCATCATAAAGTTTTCCGCGATCATAAATGTCCGACGTCAGCGCGAGAATGATGATCGGCGCGTCGGCGGGGTTGACTTTGCGATACGTCGGATTGCTTGGAAGATTCGCCGGAAGGTTCGCGCGCGCAGCGTTGATGGCGGCCTGAACATCGCGCGCCGCGCCGTCAATGTTGCGGTTCAAATCAAATTGCAGCGTGATTGAACTCGAGCCGAGCGTGCTCGACGAAGTCATTTCGTTCACGCCCGCGATGTGGCCAAGCTGCCGTTCCAGCGGCGCGGCGACGGACGATGCCATGATTTCCGGACTCGCGCCCGGCAGTGACGCGCCAATGCTGATGGTCGGGAAATCCACCTGTGGCAGCGGCGCGACCGGCAATTGCAAATACGCGACCGCGCCGGCCAGCGCAATCGCCGCGGTCAGGAGTGCCGTGCCGACCGAACGATGAATGAAGGGCGCGGAAATATTCATCAAATTTCAACAGGAATAATTCCCCCGCTTTCAACCGTTTCATTCGACCGTGAAAATTTCGCAGCCAGACGTCCGAAGAAAAGATAAATCACCGGGGTCGTGTAAAGCGTCAGCACCTGGCTCACGATCAATCCGCCGACGATGGCGATGCCGAGCGGCTGGCGCAGTTCCGAGCCGACGCCATTTCCCAGCGCCAGCGGCAATCCGCCGAACATCGCGGCGAAAGTTGTCATCAGGATTGGCCGGAAGCGCAACAGACACGCCTGATAAATGGCTTCGCGCGGCGGTTTTTTTTCCTTCCGTTCCATGTCGAGCGCGAAATCAATCATCATGATCGCGTTTTTTTGCACGATGCCGATCAGCAGAATGATGCCGATCAGCGCGACCACGCCGAGTTCCGTCCCCGTAACCAGCAGCGCGAGAATTGCGCCGGCTCCCGCCGATGGCAGCGTCGAGAGGATCGTGATGGGATGAATGTAGCTTTCGTAGAGAACGCCGAGAATGATGTACACGGTGACAATCGCCGCGAGAATGAGCAGCGGCTCGTTCGCCAGCGAGGCGATGAACGCCTGCGCCGTTCCTTGAAATGAAGCCTGCACACTCAACGGCATGTCCAATTTCTTTTGCGCGGCTTCGATTGCTTTCGTCGCTTCGCCGAGCGCCGCGCCGGGCGCGAGATTGAAGGAAATGGTCACCGCCGGAAATTGCCCCTGATGATTGATTGCCAGCGGCGCGATGCCTGATTCAAAATGCGTGAACGCGCTCAACGGCACTGCGCTGCCGGACGAGGAAAGCACGTAAATGTCATTCAGCTTCGACGGATTGCGTTGAAATTCCGGCAGCGCTTCCAAAATGACGTGATACTGGTTCAGTTGTGTAAAGAGCGTCGAGATTTGCCGCTGGCCAAACGCGTCATACAGCGCGTTGTCAATCGCCTGCGGTGTGATGCCGAGGCGCGACGCCGTCACGCGATCAATCACCAGCATCGCCTGCGAGCCGTGCGTTTGCTGGTCGGTCGCCACGTCGCGGAGTTGCGGCAAACTTTGCAATTTGTCCACCAACTTCGTCGTCCACTGATTTAATTCGTCCGCATTGGCATCTTCGAGCGTGTATTGATATTCCGTCCGGCTCACGCGGTCTTCGACGGTCAAATCCTGCACCGGCTGCATGTAAAGCGTGATGCCGTCCACCTTCGCAAGATCGGGTTGCAACCGGCGGATCACTTCGCTCGCGCTGATTTTTCGTTCTGCGAGCGGTTTGAGATTGATGAGAACCCGTCCGCTGTTGAGCGTCGAGTTGATGCCGTCCACACCGATGAACGACGACAGACTTTCAACCGCCGGATCTTTCAAAATCACTTGCGCGAGCGCCTGTTGCCGGTCGGCCATGGCAGTAAAAGAAATGTTTTGTGCGGCGTCGGAAATGCCCTGAATCACGCCGGTGTCCTGCACGGGGAAAAACCCCTTCGGCACGAGGACGTAGAGAAAAATCGTGAACCCGAGCGTCGCGACGGCCACAATCAAGGTCGCCGTCTGGCGGGTGAGAACCCATTGCAGGGTTCGTCCATAAAATTTAATCACGCGATTATAAACGCGTTCGGACGCCTCAAAAAAGCGGCCATGTTTTTTCTCATCCGCCTTCGCTTTGAGCAGGCGCGAACACATCATCGGCGTAAGCGTCAGTGAAACGCAGGCGGAAACGAGAATCGTCACGCTCAAGGTCACGGCAAATTCGCGGAACAATCGCCCAACAATGTCGCCCATGAACAGCAGCGGAATCAGCCCGGCGATCAGCGAAACCGTCAGCGAAATAATCGTGAACCCGATTTGCTCCGCGCCTTTCAACGCGGCTTGCAATGGTTTCTCGCCTTGCTCGATGTAGCGAAAAACGTTTTCGATCATCACGATGGCGTCGTCCACGACGAAACCGGTGGAAATCGTCAGCGCCATCAACGTGAGATTGTTCAGGCTGTAACCGAGCAGATACATCACGCCCAAAGTGCCGACGAGCGAGAGCGGCACGGCGACGCTGGGAATAATCGTCGCATACACATTTCGCAGGAACAAAAAGATCGCCAGCACGACGAGCGCAATGGTGAGCATCAGCGAAAATTGCACGTCGCGCACCGACGCGCGAATCGTCGTCGTGCGGTCGGTAAGGATTGAAACGTCCATTGACGCCGGCAGGTTGGCTTTGAGCTGCGGCAGAAGTTTTTTCACACGGTCCACGACTTGAATGATGTTCGCGCCGGGCTGCCGCTGAATGTTCACGATGACCGCCGGTGTATTATTCATCCACGCAGCGAGCTTGGCATTTTCGACATCGTCAATCACCTTCGCCACATCGGACAAAACGACCGGCGCGCCGTTGCGATACGCAACCACGAGCGATTGATAATCCTTGCTGCTCAAAAGCTGGTCGTTCGCATTGATTTCGTAGGCCTGGTGCGTGCCGTCGAAATTGCCTTTCGCCAGGTTCACGCTGGCCTGTTGCAAAGAGGTGCGAATATCGTCAATGTTCAAGCCGTAAGCCAAAAGTTCGGTGGGATTGACTTGAACGCGGACTGCCGGCTTTTCTCCACCGCTGATGGTCACGAGTCCGACGCCCGTCACCTGTGAGATTTTTTGCGCAAGCCGTGTGTCGGTATAATCCTCGACCTGCGAAAGTGGAAAACTTTTCGACGTGACGGCCAGCGTGAGGATGGGCGCGTCGGCGGGATTGGATTTGCTGTAAATCGGCGGCGATGGCAAACCCGGCGGCAGATAAGTTTGCGCCGCGTTGATGGCCGCCTGCACTTCCTGTTCGGCCACGTCAATGTTCAGGTTCAGCGCGAATTGCAACGTGATGATCGAACTGCCGCCGGAACTGATCGAACGTCATCTGGTTCAGTCCGGGCAATTCGCCGAACTGCCGTTCCAGCGGCGCGGTGATGGCGGACGCGGCAACGTCCGGACTCGCGCCTGGATAAAAGGTGACGACTTGAATCGTGGGATAATCCACCTCCGGCAACGCTGAAACGGCGAGTTGCTTATACGCGATAACGCCGGTTAGCAAAATGGCGACCATCAGCAGCGACGTTGCCACCGGTCGCAAAATAAATGGACGCGAAGGACTCACTGGGAAACTTTCTTGTGCCCTCCGCCTCTGCCCGCCCCGCCCCCGGCTGGACGAACTGTCACTCTTGCGCCGTCGGTCAGCTTGTTGAAATTATCTGCGGCGACAACCGTGCCCGGATCAATTCCCTCCACCGCCGAGACATTGCCGTCGGTGGCGCCAACCGTGATGGTTTGCATCAAAACGGTTTGATTCGTGCCGGTTTGATCCGGCTTGATCAGATAAACAAACGCACTGTCGGCATTGCGCTGAATCACGGTGTTCGGGAGAAGGGTCGCGTCTTTGAGCGTGTCTACGAGCAGCCGCGCGTTGACGAACTGGTTTGGAAAAAGCGCCTCGTCGTCGTTGGTGAAAATGGCCTTGAATTTGACCGTGCCGGTGGTCGGGTCAATCTGGTTGTCCAGCGTTTCCAAAGTTCCCGTCGCAATTTTTTTCGTTTGCGCGCGGTCGAAGGCCTCCACGCTCAAAGTATTTCCCGCCCGCAACTGCTTCTGGATTTGCGGCAGATCATCTTCCGCCACGTTGAAAATCACGGCGATTGGCTGAAGCTCCGTGATGACGAGTAAAGGATTCGTGTCGCTCGCTTGAACGATGTTGCCCGTGTCAACCAGGCGCAATCCAACGCGTCCTGAAATCGGCGCGGTGATGTGGCAGTAGGCGAGTTGCACTTGGGCGCTTTCCACCGCCGCCTCGTCCGCCTTCACGGCGGCTTCCAGTTCCTTTACCTGGGCGGCGACCTGGTCAAAGGCGTCCTGCGAATCAATTTTGGCGGCGATCAGGGCGGTTTCGCGTTTCAATTCGACCTGCTCAAGATTTAATTGCGCCTGATCTTGATTTTTTTTGGCGGCGGCTTGGTCCCGCGCCGCCTGATAAGGTCGCGGATCAATTTCCACCAGCGGGTCGCCGATGTGAACCAATTGCCCTTCCTGATAATTTACCTTGACGAGTTGGCCATCCACGCGGCTTTTCACCGACACGGTATTGAGTGGTGTTACCACGCCCAAGGCGGTGACATAGATTCCGATGTCACCCGGTTGCGCCGTTGCTGTGCTGACCATGGTGGTTGCCGGACCCGGACCTCCTCGTCCGTGTGTTGCTTGTGTTTCCGATTGCGATTGCTCCTTGGGGCGCAAAAAGAAAATGCCTCCCGCTACGAGCAGAATCACAATCCATAACCAATGGCGGCGTTTCCTGCCGGACGCCGGTTTCGAAGGCACGTTTGGGGCTTCGCCGGAGCGAGCTGGATGCGGTATTGAATCAGACATTTTTACTCCGTTCGAATTTCCTTTCATCGATCAAAAAATCGTTAAAACGCACTGTGCGATGTTGAGCGATGTTGAAACAACGTCAATTGGGTTGATCTTCCCTTGCCGTTGACGTTGCGGGATTCCGCGCCACCCACGGTTGCTGGCTTCCCGAAGCAGTTCTCGGCATCTTGGTTTGCGCCAATCGGGGGTATCGCACGCGTACCAGAAAACTGTCCGTGTCAAATTTGCTTACCCTGACAAACAGGGGCTTGGAGTGACGGGTATCGTTGGATCTCCGGAAACGGATTCTCATATCTGCATTCTCCGTGGTGTTGTTCGCGTTCATTATCCTTGTCATTTCTGTTCCCCGCGCTGCGCATGCACGCAATGGAAGTCTGCAGACTGTCCGCCGTCCGCGCGAATCGTGGCTGAGCGGGTTCCGCGGGCGGTTGGCGGATGGTCTGAAGCCGTTTCGGAAATTATCGCAACGAATTTCTGCGGCTTGGTAAGCGAAACAGCGGGCGAACTTATTTGTCATAGCGGCACTCCTTCAACAATCCCAACAATTGGCAAAGCGAAGCGCGGCGGGCGCGGATATAACCGCTCCAGGATTCGCCCGGCAGCCGCTTGAGCCAGCGCAACAGCGAAAACCGGCCGTCGGTTTGGAGCGGATAGTTCGCCAGTTCCATTCCTTTTCGGCAGTGCAACTCAATCCACCAGATTTCATTTTCCGTCAAGTAATCCTTCCATTGGTCAACCGGGGTGGTTTTGATGCCGCTGAACGCCCCTTGAAAAGTTGAGTTGCCCCGCCAGCTCTCACCTGCGCGCGTTGGTTCAAGCATCCTATCAGTGAAATCAAAACCGTTCAGCCGGCAGACAGTCTTTAGAACATTGTTGGGATTCTTGACCAGGTCCTCGTAGCGAATCACAAGAAACCTGAACGGATCCCGACGCAGCCTGGGGATTTCCTGTGAACTGCGGTTCCATTCCCGCACCAACCGGTGTGCCTTGGTGTGGCAGCCGAAGCGGTTCATCAAGCGCTTTTTACGGCTGGCAAAGACGGCGCGCGGGTCGCGGACAATCTGAATCAACTTGGCGTCGGGAAAGAGTTCATCCAAGGCGCCAGCACGCACTTCATTGCTGGTACTCTTTTCAACCCAACGGACGCAATTCCGCCAGTCAACTCCCAGCGCCATGGCGTAGGCACGAATCATTTCCGAGAACAGCAGGGAATCATTTATCCAGGGCTGGTTGGTAAGATCCTCGGCCAGCGCGACGAAACGTTTGTAATCGAAGCTGGTATAGTCACGCGCATCAGCGCTGTTACACTCGCGCGCCGGTTCAAACCACCCCTTGGCCAGCAGCCGCAGACCGGTTTCCTCCAGCAGGCGGCGAAGTCTGGCCTGATGGCTCTTCAGTGCCAGATAGTACTGGCGGTCTTCCAGATAAAAGGTTTCCTCAGGCAGCACCACAAGTTGCGGGTGACTGTCCAGCAAGGCCAGCAAAAGTGTTGTTCCCGACTTCGGACACCCTCCAATAAACAGTCCCCGCTTGTTGAAGTCACATGCTTCCTCATAAGCCGAAGCAACAGGTTCCGCGACAAACAATGGTTTCGAGAGACGGGTGTCGTTGGATCTCCGAAAACCGGCTTTCGTATCTGAATTTGCCATGGCGACATTCGCGTTCATTGCCATTGTCTTTTTGGTTCTTTGCGCTGCGCGTGAATGTAATGGAAGTCCGCGGGACTGCCCGCCCTCCGCGCGGAACGTAACTCAGCGGGTTCCGCGAGGAGTTGGTGGATGGTTTGAAGCAGCTTCGGAAAATCGAGCGGCTTTTCCAGCAACGCTCCGACCCCGGCCCCCAACGCAGTGAAGAGTTGGTTTGATTTGGCAGTGATAATTATCACTGCCAGCAAGGGGTTTTCCATCGTGAGTCTTTCGAAAATGTCCCACCCGCCCTGTCCGGGCATGTTCAAATCGAGCAGCGCCAAATCAACCTTTGCGGCAGCAGCAATTTCGAGTGCGGCCGTTCCATCAGCCGCCGTCCAAACCAAATAGCCTTCACCAACCAGAACGCGTGTCAGCATTTCACGTACGGAGGAATCGTCATCCACGACCAAAATCCGGTGCTCCACAAGTTTAATACTTCCACTCTGGCCCGCCTCATTGGGCGCAGGTAACCCGCCAGATTCCTTCGGACGCTTCATTGACTTGCTCCGTTTGGACAACTTTCAATCGGCTGGCTCAAATAAGTGGTCTTGAAGCCGGGATCAATCAGTCGTTGCCCGCGTTCCGCCTCGGATTCGGCCAGCAAATCGGCAATGGTAGCGAGTAAGAGAGACAAATTCAGCGGCTTCTCCATCAGGGCATCAATGCCGAGTTTCGCGGCATGTTCGTATTGCTGCGGCCTCGCGGTGATGACGATGACGGGCACTAAAGGATGCGTCTGGTTCATCAATTCGAACGCGTCCCAGCCGTCCCGGTCCGGCATGTTCAGGTCCAGCAAAACCAGGTCCGGCACGTCCGCAATGAACTTCGCGGCGGCCTCACGACCCGTGGCGGCGAAAACCACATCGTATTGCTCCAAGGTCAGAACCTGTCCGAGCGTCTGCCGGATGGCGGCGTCATCATCAGCCAGTAAAATTTTCTTCATAGAAAGTCACTCCTTGCCTTTAGCCCGAACCATGCCAATGCCGGAAAAGCCGGGGCCTCCTTTAAAACACGGGGAATTGCGAGACGGGGAAAACGAGGGAACGGGAATCGGCTGCTAACCAGCTATGCCGACCTGCTCAATCCCTTAGCAAAGGCCTGGCATGCGGACAGTGTGGAAGGTCATGGGCATCGTCTTTACACTGCCTCCTTCCGGGCAAGCCACACTGTGCCACGGAACTTGAGCCATGGTATCACCCCGGCTCCATGTATTCGTGCGTTAATCCGATTCCGGTTTCGATGGAAATTGATGCGGGGCGGAACTTCTTGGACTCCGCAACAATTTTTATCTTTTCGCGCTCCGCCCCGGCCCGGTCGGTTTGCGCAAGTCCGGGTTACGCTTGGATTTGATTTGCGCCTGCGGTGGTACGGGTGGCGGTTGGGTTGCAGACATTGGAACCAGAGGGCGGTTTTTATTTGCAGAGACCACGAGCATGCCAAGCGCCAGCAACCCCGTGGCAACCGCCGCTAGACTGACATAGAGCAATCCGACCGGCGGCTGAAACTTAAATTCAACCTGATGAGTTCCCGGCACAAGGTGAACCCCGCGCATCAGAAAATTGCAGCGCAACAATTTCTCCGATTTGCCATCCACCAAAACTTTCCAGTCCGGATCAAAATGATCGTTTAACAGCAACACGGAAGGCGCAGCCACCTCGGCTTTGAGCACGAGGTCTTTGGGGGCATAATGGACAAACTCTACCGTGCCAGCGGGCAGGTTGGTGTTTTCGGTCGTCGAATCGGACGGCAGACTCCCATCAACAATCACGCTGGATTGCGGGTTGAATGCCGGGCTGAACATTTGTTTCAGCACGGCGGAGTCGTTGGTATTGACCTGCCAGTGGCGGTAGAGCTTTACGCGCGGCAAGGCGTCGGTGAATTCGAAGAGAGCAACGTTCCCGTCAGCCCCGGGAACGGCAGTTAATTGTTCCAACTTGGTGACTGCGGTAATCCCCGGCTTGGGCACAATTCTAAAACGCGTGACAATCCGAAGGGGAGTCTGCGCCAGAAAATCCTGTTCGTTCCAGAAAGCACCGAAACTCTCCGGGGCCAGAATGTAACGGGTATTGGTAAGCTGCCAGGCGCGGCTGAAGGAGCTCAAATGATTTGTCGCATCACTGTGGTCCGCCGCCTTCACGAAGGCCAATAAGTCCTCCGGCATTCGCGGCATTTCCACCACATCGAACGACTGGATGTTATAGAAAGGCAGTTGGTGTTGCAGCCATTCGGCCCGGTAAAGCTGGCCAAACAGCTTCAGTTGCGGCGGCAGCCCAACCGGGTCTATCGCGACCCGGTGCTCGTAAGGTTTGTCCCGCAACAGGTCAATAATCGGATTGCTGGCATACTTGTCCTGATAATTCCAATAAATAATCCAAGGCTGGTTTGCCAGTCCGAGATCCGCCACCAACAGTAATACGAGCAGAATCCCACCCGTTTCAGCGCGTTTGCCACCAAAGGCACCGCTGAAGATCAAGACCATAAGCCCGGCTGCCAGAAAAAAAACAAGCACGAACCAACCCACTTGATGGATGCTAAAATTCGCAATAGAATCTGTTAAGTTTGAATTAAACCGGACGCTCTGCAAGTATTGCTCCAATTCTTGGCGGTGGCTCGCATAATCCAGCCAGGCCAGCAAAGTCACAACCCAAACCAATCCGCATCCGTACACCCAATTTTTTTCAAACTTGGCGGCTCTGTTCCACCAACTCTGCAACCCCGCCCAATGGGAAGCGACACTCGTTCCTGCCGGTTGCATGTATTTGCGCCACAAACCATCAACGCCAAAGGCGAAGAGCACGACCAAAGCAACACTGAACGGGTAAAGGAATTTGACCGGATTGCGAATCGTAGAGAAGTAGGGCAGCGCATAAACCAAACGATAAAATGGCGCAAAACGGCCGAGGGCGAGCAACAACGAGAGGATGGCAACCCCCAGCCAAAACCAAAGCCACCTCCGTTGCTCAAGATTGAAAACGAAATCCCTGCGGCGTAGGGATTGTATTGCCGCCCAGAACGCCACCAACACGACCAGCACACCCGCATAATTGCCGCCTCCGGAAAAGCGTAAAAATCCTGTCGGCGGGGGGCCCTGGCTGCCATTTTTGAAATATTTTTCCCAAGCAGGGTCACGTCCTACCATGCCCCAATAATTGTCACCATGGAGTGTACCCATGCGGTAACCAAAAAGGCCGGGCACAACCAAGTTCAACATCTCGCGTTTGGGCAAACTCCATTGCGTGGCCCAATCCCAACGTTGCGTTTTAGCTTGGGCGTCCTGCTGTGTTCCCGTCACGCCTTTGACCGTCACGCCTTTGATTGAGGTAGTTACCAGCCCAAAAATAGCCTGGGTCGCCAAGAAAATCGCGCAGACGACGACCAGTGCCAACCGGCCCAAACCAGCGGTCATGTTTCTTGCCCGCGAACCCTCGGCAATCCAAGCCTGATAAATGATGAACGCCGCGACATACAGGCTGAAAATGGCTCCAACGTCAGCGCCCTCGGTAACGCCCATTCCCACGGCAAATCCGGCCAAAATCGGACGCAGCCAACGCTGGCGCGGGGAGGTGTCCGCTAGCGCCGCGAGCGCCAGAAAACTCATCCCGGCTGTAATCACGTGCGCCGACATTCCCCAGCAGGCGACGGAGAAATACGTCGAATTTAACATTATCGCTAGTCCCCCCAAAACGCACGCCAGCGGACTCAAACGCGACTGGCGGAAAAATAACCATGCTCCGAAACCAAGGATCAGCAGCGCCATAATCGCATGAAACTTGGAAAACCAAACCGGTCCCAATAGCCATTCCAGACCGAAACTGATGTCCGGGGAAGCTACACCTCCATTGAAACCCACACTGTTCAAGTCTGACCAGCAGCCGGTAAATCTATCCGGCAGACGGTGGCACTGCGCCATCAACTCGCCCAGCGGACCATCGTTTGCGAACTGGGTTTGTTCTGGCAGAAAGACGCCGTGCAACAGGACAGCGATCACCACAAAGAACAGCCCAAGCGTTGTGCCGAACCCTCCTTGCAGCATTCTCGCCATGGCGGATGACCATTTCATGTCATTTGGAATCTACATGGGGAAGGGCGAAGTTTTGAAAGTCCTGATATTCCCTCCAACGATTGAAACGCGTGTACCGAAAACGGAGCATCCACAGGTCGCCGCGCTGTATGGGATTTCGCAGCCGGCGGCATTCGGCAAAAATATGCCGTCGCCGACGCCAGCAATCCCAGGCAGCTTCGATACAAGCTCGCCGCAGATGGGACCAGCGTCGCACCACCGTTCCGACGGCCAGCGCCTCCACTGCCAACGGTTCAGTTTTTTGCGGCGAGCCAGTTGGCTTGGGGACGGATGAGTGGTCGGCAGTCGGAGAAGTTTCGTCCATGGTTGCGGGCACGCGGGCGGCCTGAGTTACGGCACCTTCAATCATCAGATCCTCCTTTCTGAGGCAGCATCCCTGAAGACGGCTGCGGGTTGCTCCAATGATTGAGGTCGCGCCCCAGCAATGCGCTCAGACGGTCGACTTCCGGCGCGAATTCCCGCCGCAGGGAAAGCTGCAAGTCAGGCGCGAGCGGCGGCCGCTTTTCAAGCCGTGTGTTAAACTGACCAAGTCGATCCCCTATCTTTTGGAGCATGGTAAAGGCCGAGTGCGGCAGCCAGGAATGCAAGGCAATTGCCGTTCCACGCACCAGTGGATCATTCAAAAAGGCCCGCAAGGCCGGACTCCTCACGGTCTTATTTGGATTAATCACCCTAAAGTTGATGTCAATGTGGCTGGAATCGACGCCCAAAAAATTGAGTGTGTCGCGGTAGACGCGGGCGGTGTCAGCAACAAAGTCATCATAAATGATCACCTGCACCCGTTCGCGGCCAAAGGCGTCAAAACAGCGCCGAACCTGTTCGGTGTAGCGTGCGGTTGCTCGATAGACCAACCCCTGCGCGAAATAAGTCTGCCGGGTAATGCGGCGTCCCGCGCGCCGGTCATCCTCCGCAGCCAGGGCCTCTTTGAAAGTGGGCAGATGTTCGTTGCCGTCGGCACGAAACTGATGATACAACGAATACAACATGTCCACCGGCTCCCGCAGCAGGATGATGATGCGAGCGTCCGGATTGAAGGCTTTGATCTCGACAGCGGCCTGATGCGAAAAAAGATACCAGACCGAGGCTTCGCCCACACAGGCCTGACCCTTACAAGCGTCAAACTCTGCTAGGTAAGCACTCTGGTTGCGGCGATAAAACTGGGTGCCAAAACGCAAATCCGAACCGAAGAAATGCATTTCCTTTCTTGCGACGTAAATATCCGGATGTGCCGCCAGATAATGGGCAAAGGCCGACGTGCCACACTTGGGCGATCCGACGATAAAAACATTTGGTTTTTTATTGCTAGGCATCGTTCAAATTGAAAAGTCGCTCAAAGACATCTGCACGAGTTCGAGAATGGCGCGGGAACACCCCTCCACATTTTGGGCGACGGTATCAATGAAGTTTTCCCGCTCCCCCGGACGGGGCACGTCAAAAGGAAAATCCAAAAGCCGGTCCAGTTTGCCGGCTTGGGCACTGCGGTAAAGTCCCTTGGGATCGCGCCGGGTGCACACGTCCAACGGCGCATGAATGTAAATCCAGACCAACCGACCGTTGAGCACCCGCGCAACAATGTCCCGCTGGCAGTGTTGGGGCGCCATAGTGGCAGCCACCACGTTCAGGCCCTGTTCTGCTGCCACCCGGGCCACTTCGGCAATCCGGCGATGATTTTCCACGCGCGCTTCCGCGGTAAACCCCAGGTCTGAACAGAGGGTGGGACGCACGTCGTCGGCATCCAGGAAAAACACGGGAATTTTCCGGTCCTTCAAGCCGTAGTGCAGGCATTTGGCCAGCGTGGTTTTGCCCGCACCGCATCGCCCGAAGAGCCAAAATACTTTTGTCATTCTTTCAAATTTAATTGAGCGGGTATTATGCCATGGCTTGCCCCCAAGCTATTGCCGTAAAAAACGCCAAGAATTGGAGAAACGCCGAAGTGCAAAACGAAGGCGCCTGCATACCGAATATACTAACGTGCTAAATGTCTTGGCAGTGACAGATTCAAACCGACTGTAAACACGGCTCGCCATGAAACCGCAAACATCGGATATCAACCGATCATTGCGGGAATGACCGGGTGACCCGACCGGTTAAAGCCCCGATTCAATCTTCCTGCGGGCGGGCATGGCGGCCATCGGCCTCATCAGCCGTCTTGGCACGGCGCCTGCGATTGCCGAAATTGCTTATGCGGATGGTCCATCACCACGGATGGTGGCGGTGTTCCAGGTTGCAGGCCGGTGCGGGTTCTTGTGGCCAAGCCCCCGGCGCTTCAGTTAATGTGGGCCTTGCTTCATTATGAATTTTGGCATCAAGTTCAGATTAATCTTGCTTGGGCTGGCGGTGGGATTGATGGGTGCGTTGATCGTCCTCCTCACACTGAGTTCACAGCGGCAGGCATCGGAACTGCGGGCACGCTTAAGCCAGCTCGATTCGGAGAGCCTTGGCATCGCCGAGCATTTCAAGGACGCGCTCCGCGAGGTGAGCGACAAAATGCTCAACTATCGGACGGCTCGTGATCCGGCAAGCTGGCAGGAATTTCTCGATGCCAGTCACGAACTGGACCTTTGGATTGACGCGCAAAAATCCAAGTTAAACACGCAACACGAAAGGGATATTTTGCAACAAATTGATGTCACCTACGACGACTACCTGCGCAGTGCCGAAGATCTGCACGCCCAGATACAGTCGTCCAACCTCCAAGACGCTTTGCCGTCCAATTTGAGGGGTCCGTTCGCGCAAACGCACCGCCGCCTGTTTGATTTGGGACAGGATTTGGCCCAGGCGCACTCCGATTTACGGAATCAGCTTCTGGCTCACGCGAATCAAACTCTCGCCGAACTCCGCCGGTCGGTTTTGGGCCTGCTGGGCCTGTTATTCGTCTTTGGCATCATTCTGGCGGTGATGGTTTATCGGGACATGATCATGCCCTTGCGCATCAAGCTGGTGGAAAGCCAGGCCTTGGCCGAACGCCACGAGAAGCTGGCTTCGCTCGGTTTGCTCGCCGCCGGCGTGGCGCATGAAATCCGAAATCCGCTGACGGCCATCAAAGCCGCTTTATTCATTCAAAAGAAAAAAATTCAAGCCGGTTCGGCGGAACGCGAAAACGTGGAAGTGGTGGAGCGGGAAATCCTGCGTCTGGAGCGGATTGTAAATGACTTTCTCCAGTTTGCCCGGCCCGCCGAACCGGAACCGACCACGATTTCGGCGGATTTGCTTTTGCTCGAATCAAAACATTTTTTCACGCCGCAATTGGAAAAAAACAACATCCAACTGAATTTGGAGCCGTCCGAACCCATGCAAATCCACGTGGACGTCGCGCAACTTAAACAGGTTCTCATCAATCTTGATCCAAAACGCTGCGGACAGCATCGGCCGGAACGGCAAAATCACCTTGCGCGCGCGCCCGGACCGAAAGCGCCTTGCCAACGGAGAGATGCCCGTAGTCGTCCTTGAAGTCACGGACACCGGCAAAGGCATTTCGCCGGAAGCGGAAAAGCGGTTGTTCGATCCGTTTTTCACCACCAAGGAGAACGGCACCGGCCTGGGACTTTCCATCGCGGCGCGGATCGTGCAAAAGCACGGCGGCGAATTGCAGTATCAAACGCAGGTGAATCGCGGCACAACTTTTGGTATCATCCTGCCACGGGTGAAGGAATGAACACCGCTGCAAAAATATTGCTCATTGACGACGACCCCGGCATCCGCGACACCTTGCAGCGGGTGTTGACCGGCGAAGGCTGCGAAGTGGTCATGGAACACCGCGGCGACGACGGCTTGGCGCGCGCCGCCCGCGAGCCATTCAACGTCGTCATCACCGACTTGAAAATGCCGGGCTTGAACGGGCTGGATCTGGTCCGCCAATTGCACGCCGCCCAGCCGCGCCTGCCCATCATTCTCATCACGGCCTTCGGCACCACGCAAACGGCCATCGAGGCGACGAAATTCGGCGCTTACGATTATTTGCTCAAGCCGTTTGAAATTCCGCAATTGCTCGAACTGATCCGCCGCGCGGTGGACAGCAACCGCCTCATGTCCGAGCCAGTGGCGCTCGGTGAATCCGCCGCCGGTCGGGACGCGCTCGTCGGCCAAAGCGCCGCGATGCAGGAAATTTACAAGGAGATTGGCCGCGTCGCCGCCAAACCGGTGAACGTGCTTATCCGCGGCGAAACCGGCACCGGCAAGGAATTGATCGCCCGCGCCATTTACCAGCACAGCGACCGCGCCAACGCGCCGTTCATCGCCATCAATTGCGCCGCGATTCCCGAAACGCTGCTGGAAAGCGAATTGTTCGGCCACGAACGCGGCGCTTTCACCGGCGCGCACGCGCAGGCGCATTGGCCGTTTTGAGCAGGCGAATCACGGCACGATATTTCTGGATGAGATCGGCGACATGACCCTCGGCACGCAGGTCAAACTTCTGCGCGTGCTTCAGGAGCAAATGCCTGCAACGGCTCGGCGGCAAGGAAACCATTCCGGTGGACGTGCGCGTGATCACCGCCACGCACCGCGACTTGGAAACTGCCATCCGCGAGAAACAATTTCGCGAAGATCTGTATTACCGGCTCAACGTAGTGGCGATCACACTGCCGCCGTTGCGCAATCGCCGCGAGGATGTTCCCGACCTTGTCCGCTATTTTCTGGGCAAGCACGGCCTGGAACTTGGCAACGCGAGTCCGTCCATCCATTCCGAAGCGGTGGAGTTCCTTCAGTCGCAATCCTGGCCCGGCAACGTGCGTGAGTTGGAAAATGTGGTGCGCAAGGCCCTCCTCGCCGCTCAAGGCTACACCATCAACCTCGACCACGTCCGCGCCGCACTGAACAAAAACGTTGATTCCACCTATACCTCCGCGCGCCCGTTTGGTGATTACGTGGATGAACTGCTGGCCGCCGCGCACCGCGGCGAACTGGCAGACGTACACGCGCGCATCCTGGAAAGCGCCGAGCGGGAATTATTCACGCGGGCCATTCAACTCGCTCACGGTAACCAGGCCAAGGCCGCGCGCTGGCTGGGCATTTCACGCATCACCATGAAAGCCAAACTCGTCCAATTCGGTCTCCATCCCGGCCAGGAAAATGAACAAACTTCCTGATTGCGAGAACAAGCATGAAAATGCCCGGCAACCTGCCCGGCATGGAGTTGATGATTCAGATATTCTACAAGCCGAGATCGGCAATACACACACCAAACAGCATGGCTTCTGAACCGTCAAAAAGTTCGATTTTCCCTCGAACCGACTGGGCCGAATTGAACAAAGCGGCGGAGGCAGATGAAGCACGCCTTGACCGGCTCATACGTCTGTATTGGGTGCCATTGAGGATTTTTCTGGTGGCCACCTTTCCCAGCTTGAAGAATCAGGCTGACATGTTGCTTCAGGACTTTGCCGAGGACAAGTTGCTCAAAGAGGGATGGCTGCGAAGAGCCGATCAAAACCGGGGACGATTTCGCGATTTTCTGAAGACGAGCTTGCGAAATTTCGTTCTGGACCGTTTGAACCGGCCGGAGGTGAAAAACCCGCCGATTTCGCTGGAGGACCTGGAACAAGAACCGCCACAGCCAGATGATCACACCGAGGAATTTGACCTGGCCTGGGCGCGCACTGTGCTCGCAGAAACTTTGCGGCGGATGGAGGCGGATTGCAAAAATCCAGGCGAGGACCAGCCGCGACGCAGTCACATCTGGGAGCTGTTTCGTATCCGTTTGCTGGAGCCGATCTTTAATGACGCGGCGCAGCCATCCTACGACCGGTTGATTGACCAGTTCGGCCTGAAATCGCCAACGGACGCTTCCAATACGCTCTTGAGCGCCAAGCGCATCTTCAAGACGCACTTGAGCAGGGTGATCAAAGAATATACGGGACAAGATGCCGCGACCGCCGCCGAGATTCAGGCACTGGAGGATTTCCTTGTTCGATTGGCGAAACGGGGATGAAAGAAGTATGCAAGATGCCAGGAAACCATCCGTAACAGGTGATAGAACTGTTATGTCCGACTTTGACTCTTCGGCGGCGGTGCTCAAAAGCCGTGCGAAAAAGCTGGTCACATTGCTGGCAACGGGTGAAGAACGCGCCAAACTTTGGCGTCCCGACGAATTGGCGGCAATTTTCCGGCACCAGATGTCCGCGCCGATGCTGGTGGATTTGGGGAGTTTTGATCCACGCACGGCAACGAGGTTGAGAACCTTGAGCGAAGCCAAGGGGTTGCTTTTGAAAAGTTTTGCGGATCTCTTTCACCATCCGGCACCGCTGATTGAACTTTTGGAACTGGTCAAGGATTTTGCCAAAGCAAACATGAATCATTCCGAGAGCGGCCTGCCGGGCGAAATTGCCGCCGCGCTTTACTACGCGAGCATCGCCGCCGCGCTGGTCCGTCTTGACGCGCACATTTCTCAACTGCCTGATGCCGATTTGCAGCGGGGCTTGCGCTGGACAATGGAGCAACCTTGGCTTGATGAAAAAACGAAAGAATTGCTTGCCACAGCGTTGGGAAAAGTATCAGGCGGCCAGAAAGGAGCCGGGTCATGAGTGAAGACGTGCCCAAGGAGAACCCGTTGGCGTTTGTGCCACCCGTCTCATCATTCACGGGGCCGATCGCCGAGTTGATTGCCCAGCGGATGCTTTCTCCTCCGCCAAGGCCGGGTTTGCTGGCTATTCTGGATCAGTTTGAAATTCTGCGTGTGCTCGGCGGCGGGGGCATGGGCATTGTTCTGCTGGCGCGCGATTCGGCCACCGGACGGGATGTGGCAGTCAAACTTGTCAAATCCGACTTGGTGACAAATCAAAATGTCGTTCACCGTTTTCTCAAGGAGGCGGGGCATCTGAAGCGGTTGCGGCACACAAACGTGGTACCAGTGCAGGAGATTTCAGACCGTGCGGAAGGCCCTTATTTTGTCATGCCTTATTTTGAAAAAGGCAGTCTGGCCAATCGGACCAAACCCGGACAACCCCTGGACACCGAGTCCATATTGGACATTGCTGCGCAGGTCGCCGAAGGGTTGAGCTTCGCGCATCGCAGCGGCATTATTCACCGCGACTTGAAACCAGCCAACATCCTGTTGACGGCTGACGGCAAGGCTTGTCTGGCTGATTTTGGTCTGGCACGAACGCTCTTCAATGACACGATTGTAGATGTGGAAAACCGGAGCTGGGAAGGAACAGCACCATATATGTCACCTGCGGTTGCGGCGGGTGACGCCGAAGACACGCGCTGCGATATTTATTCCTTTGGGGCATTGCTTTACGAAATGCTGACCGGACAGCCGCCCTACAAAGGCCGGGGCACAAAGGAAATCCTGGACCAAATTAGTGCGGGACCGCCCAAGCCAATCACCAGCTTGAACCCCAATGCGGATCGGGGTTTGGTTGCCGTGGCCGAAGGTTGCATGGCAAGAGAACTCCGTGATCGTTATGCTGACATGCGGGATGTCCTGAACGACTTGCAGCGAATAAAGGATAACAAACAGCCAACAGGCCAACGTAAATTTAAGGGAGTGGCGGGTGACAAGTTGTCTCAAATTCGGCGCGTGCTGAAAGTCATCTGGGTTCCGGCGTGCCTGGCGGGGATTGCATTGTTGGGTTGGATGTTATGGCGTGAACGCTCCCCGGTTGTTATTGCTTCGCCGCCCAGTCCGTCTCCTGCTGAATCGGCATTGAACATAACCACACTGGCCGGGCAGGTTGGGGTCGGCGGCTACGCTGATGGCGCTGGAACCCAGGCACAATTTCGGCTGCCAAACAGTGTTGCCGCAGACAGTGCCGGCAATGTTTATGTGGCGGACACGGCCAACAACACGATCCGAAAGATTACTCCGAGCGGAGTTGTGAGCACATTGGCTGGAGTTTCTGGAAGTCACGGCACTGCCAACGGCATCGGCGGTAATGCGCGCTTCTGGGCTCCGTTTGGCATTGCGGTGGACCGTTCTGGCAATGTCTATGTGGCCGACACTGGCAACAATGCAATACGAAAGATTATTCCCAGTGGCGTCGTGAGCACTTTGGCGGGACTGGCAGGCCATCCCGGCAGCAAAGATGGCATCGGCGCCAATGCGCGGTTTCGCAATCCTTGGGGTGTCGCAGTGGATGACGCGGGCAATGTCTTTGTGGCGGACATGAGTAACGACACAATTCGGAAAATCACGCCAACTGGTGTGGTGAGCACGTTGGCCGGCCAAGCGGGGATAAGCGGCAGTCTTAATGGCGTCGGCACCAGCGCGCAGTTCAACAATCCATTTGCCATAGCCGTGGACAGCGCGGACAACATTTATGTTGCGGACAGTGCCAACGATACCATCCGGAAGATTACGCCAAGCGGAGCGGTAAGCACCTTGGCTGGTCTGCCCGGAAATGCTGGCAGCAGCGACGGCAACGGCAATGACGCACGGTTTTGGAATCCCCAGGGTCTGGCGGTTGGCGACAGCGGAAATATTTATGTGGCGGACACTGGTAACAACACAATCAGGAAAATCACACCGATGGGAGTGGTGACCACATTGGCAGGACTGGCTGGAGCCAGCGGCACCACTGACGGTAACGGAAAGGATGCACGATTTAACAGTCCCGGCGGAGTAGCGGCGGAAAACACAAGAAACATCTATGTGGCGGACACCAACAACCACACTGTCCGCAAAATGGCCTTTTCCGCGTCGCAGCATCCTTGAAGATTTGAACCTGGACGAAGACCAGAACAACCGTTCTGAACCGCATAGTCGGACTCGTTAAAAATTTCTCAATTCTTCTGCAAGGTTTCACCAAGCGAACCGTAATGGTCAGTGAGGCCATGCAGCAGACGCTGCAGCCTCTGAAGAAAACATTAAAAAATAGAGACTTATGAAAACCAAATTACTTCTCACGGCCGCCCTGATCGGCGCGGTGACCTTGTCTGCCCAGGCCGGAGTTCACTTCGGCTTTTCGTTTGGACTGCCACTGCCAGTGCCCGTCGTAGTGACGGCTCCCGTTATGCCGGTTGTTGTGACTGCGCCTGTTGTCGCAATGCCGTCAGTGGTGGTGACAACTCCTGCCTATCCGACACCGGGTTATGTCTGGGCGCCGGGTCATTGGTCGGTCTGCGGTTACAGCCGCGTGTGGGTTCCTGGCTGCTGGCAATACCGCCCTGTGCGTGGCGTGTATGCCCATCCGTACGGTTGGCGTCGTTGGTGACGGAAGTCGGTGGTTGCCGGCCACTCGCCACCGCCGGTGCAGGAAGTTGTCTCCATCGCGCCGGGTCTCGGTTTTGTTTGGGTTCCAGGTGCCTGGGTTGGGAGGAACGGCGGGTATGGGAGGGTGGGCATTGGGCCTGCCCTCCCTATCGAAGTGCGGTATAGGTGCCCCACCAGTATGCTTGCCGCAATGTTCACGTGTTTGTTTGCGGTGGTTGGAGATGATCATTCCGCAATCAACTGCGTGTCGATTGGCCCAACTGTCCCGTCAAATTTTATATGGCAAAATGCTGGCGGGGAAGTAACGTCGCAAATCATGCAAACAAGTGTTGTTTCAGAGAGCAAAGCAAACTCTCTTCCGGCCAAATCAAGCGTCTCAAGAGCGGATTTGGCTGCGCCGAAAACCACGATTGCCATCGGCGAACAACATGGTATGGTTCTGTTGGCTGGATATTCTCGTGTGTTTATTCGCATCCGCGGGCACTGCCGTTCAGATGGAAATTGCCACCCGGCGTTTTTGAGCGACAGACCGACTATTTCGGCTGTCACCAGCCGTTCGACTGTTTCGTCAGTGCCGTGAAGACATCCGCGTTATCGGCACACTTCACATTACAGATAGCCTGCAAGATTTCACGGATGAAAAAGTATAGGCCAATGAGGCCGCATAAAGGAAGCGTGTGATTAAGAAACAAAAAACTTGAAAATTGGAGAGTAATTATGAAAAGCAAAGAACTGATAAACATGAAAGCGACCATGAAGGTTGCCCTTGCCTGTGCGGCCATTGGCTGGATGTGTTGGGGCGCCGGGAATACTTGTAACGCCCAAACTCCGCCGTCAAATCTGTCACCCGACTTGCAGGAAGTGGTTAAACTTTCCCAAGCCAGGATGCCTGACGATGTCATCAAGAATTACATTAGCAGCACGGGAAAATCTTACAAACTGAGCGCGGACGACATCATTTATTTGAACAGTCAGGGTGTGTCTCCAGGTGTAATAAATGCGCTCCAAACCGCATCATACGCCAACCCAAACCCGCCACCGGTCGTTTCTTCTCCGACAACACCGCCGCCAGTACCTTCGCAACCGTCATCCACTCCTTCTGTGGCTGGCAACGTTCCTTCCGCGCCCGATAGTGGGCCAATGCCTGCCGCAGATATGGCCCCGCCGCCCGTCACGCAAGAAGTCAACCTCGATTATTTCCACAATCAATTGGCCCCTTACGGAACCTGGGTTCAAGTGGGGGCTTACGGTTGGTGCTGGCGTCCGGACGCCGCCATAAATGCGAATCCAGACTGGCGTCCTTATTATGATATGGGGCAGTGGGTTTACACTGAAAATGGCTGGTTTTGGCAATCAGATTATACTTGGGGAGACATCCCTTTTCATTATGGCAATTGGATGAGAGATCCCAATTTCGGCTGGCTGTGGGTGCCGGGTTATACCTGGGGTCCGGCCTGGGTTTTTTGGCGTCAGGCGGAAGCAGACGGATGTATTGGTTGGGCACCATTGCCGCCCGGCGCTGTCTTTGTTGACGGTGGATGGATATTCCATGGCGTTCGCGTTGGAGTTGATTTCGACTTTGGTCTGGGCGCAGACTTTTTTGTGTTCGTAGGTTACGATCACTTCCATGATGGGTTCTTTCGGATGAGGGGGAGAGAATATGCTTTCCACGTGCCTCGCGAACGGGTGCGTGCATTTTATGGAAGGACTGTTCTTCGAAATGAGTTCCGAAGGGATGAACACGGCAGATTAGTCAACGACGGGATAGGCCGCGACCGCGTCGAACGCTTGACTAATCATCGAGAACAAGCAGCACACTTCGAAGAGAGAAATCCGGTTGGAGACCGCAACCGACTGAATACGCAACGAACGGAAGAAGTTCGCAGGCAGGTTGGGCAACAAGCTGCCAAGCCGGGTGAACCGGGGCATGAACAGCTTGGCGAATCGGGTGGGCAACGAATGGTTCCAGCGCCCGTCAACAAAGTATTTAGGCCGCCAACGCCGGTGTCACAAAGGCAGGGCCAAGCCCCGGAACAAAACCGAAAAAGCAGCAAACCACCAAGTTGAGATTTAACAGACAACGAGCAACTGAGAATGTAAAAGTCAAAGAAAGTGAGAACACCAGTGAAAAATATGCAACGAACCATTGGAGCAACAGTTGTGTCTGTGGCACTTGTGCTGACGACAGGATGTGTGGCACCAAATGGCACGCCCGACAATACGGGAACGGGCGCTTTGATTGGGGGAGCCTTGGGCGCCCTTGCAGGCGCCGCGTCTGGCGGACGACATGCTGGTGAGCATGCATTGATTGGTGCTTTGGCTGGCGTCATTGCGGGCGGGTTGGTCGGCCATATGATTGATCAGGAACAACGACAGCGGCTACAGCAACAGTCGCCGCAAACATGGAATAAACTCCAGAATAACGATGCCATCTATGCCAACTCGCCGCCGCCGCCAACGCCACCGGCAGCCACAGCGCCACCGGCGGCTACAGCGCCTCAAATGCAGCAGTTCACCGTGGACGACATCAAGGCACTTACTGCGGCCGGTGTTAAACCAGACGCCATCACTAAAGAGATTGACATCTCGCAGTCCAAATTTAGCCCGCAGGACATCGCCGCAGCGCAACAAGCCAATCCTCCCGTTGCCCCGGAAGTCATCGAATACATGAAGAGTCACGCCAGCTAGTTCGATTGCAAACGGTAAAAACTGGAAGTGTTGTTAGTAATCGGCACGGTGACCCTAAACACCGTTCCTGTGACCTGGGAAGGATTGGCTACCAACGACCATGACGCCGATGGATCAAGACTGGTTGAAGTCATCAACGCGGACGCCGCTCCGCCAAATGGCCACTGTAATTGCAGGTTTGATCCCGCGAGGGAAGTGCCTATGACGAGAGGGGCACCTGTCCCGCCAACCGCGTCGGCCACCGGCAGAACATTTCCCCCCGCATCAAAAAACGACGCCGTATTGAAACCGGCTTCGTTGACACCGTTGACGGCCTGATATTCTGTTCCCCAATAAAAGATGCCGGCGCCGAGTTGGTTGGGGACACCTTCCACAATTTGAGCCACCGTTGCGATAAAGCTGACCTGACCGGCTCTGGTGGGAGGGTAGCCATAAAGACTGGCCCCGTTGTTCGTCCAAGACGTGGGGAAGGTGTTCGTGTAGGGAAAAGCGGTTTCTGCGACAATTATAGGTTTGCCATAGCGGGCGGCAGCGTTGTTGAGACAGTTGCTCAGACTCGCCGGTGAGCCCTGGTAGAATGGGTAATAACTCTCGCCGATGATGTCAAAAGGAACTCCTTGAGCGTTCAGGTTGTCAAAATACGACTCGGTAGTGGCCCAATCTCCGCCACGGTCAATATGAACAATAATTTTAGGCATTTTAGCGCCCGTAGCGTTCGTAGCGTCCTTGATTCCCTGAATTGCAGCATTCATCAATTGGCCAAGCCGAATCCATGATGGGTTGGAACTGCTCCATGTGCCCGAAAGCTGCCCATTGGTCCACAACATGCCGTCGGTGATTTCATTTCCAATCTGGACGTAATCCGGCATCGCTCCCGCGGCTGCGAAGGTGACTATGGTATTACTGTTGTATGTGCGCATCTGCTGTACAAGCTGGGTAAAGTTCAGGTTGGTCCAAGCGTTGGGGGTGGCTTGATGGCCGGGGTCAGCCCAAGTGTCGGAGTAATGAAAATCCAGGGAGAAGAGCAGTCCGGCATTCTTGACTCGCACAGCCAGGGGGACGGTGTAAGTGAGATTATTGGTGTAGTCGTAAGGATCCGCGCTGGCCTGGGCCGCACTGCTGGTCCAGAGCCGCAGCCTGATGCAATTGATGCCATGGTTCTTGAGAATTTGAATCCCATCTTCCTTCGTGCCCCCATCTTTATAGACGACGCCCCGACTCTCAAAGAACGCCAGATCGGAGAAATCTGCAGCAGCCAGGAAATTAGTGTTCGCTCGCGCTGAACTGCCAAAAAACGAGGAAGCAATAATAAAAAGAATTGAAAGTTTTAAACCCATACATTTGTTCATAACTGATTCAAATTAGCTCTTGGCGGTTGCCATTACAAATTGTCGCGTGCCACTTGAATATTCTGGCCTGTCAAATGTAGGGTTCTCGGTGTTTCCCGGGAGTGTTGACGATACTGGGGGCATCCACGTAGAAGTTGGTATTTCCGCCAACAGGCCCACCAAGAGACCTGAATTTTGGGCCCGGTTTCATGTACCTGATTTATCCAAGCCAATCCCTATGCTGATAGAAACAAGAGTGCTGCTCGTTTTCACAAGCAGCACTATTTTTCTTCACAATGACCCGAATCAAAATTAGCGAGCGGAACAGGCTCTCCGGCGCATGATCATAAGCAGCGTGCCCAATCCCAACAAAGCGCAGGTGGCCGGTTCGGGAACGGGCTGAACGGTATACATGGTCGCACTCGTGCCGAAGATTGTGCCTCCTGCGTCTGTAGCAGAGTCATAATATGAGGTGCCATTCCAAGGTGTGTAGGCATTATCTGACTCCGCAGGTTGACTTAGGCTGTCCAATGCAAAATAAGCACTTTGCCCGCCAGGAGTTGCGTACGACGACACAACGTCGAAGTAGAAACTGTTGCCGGCACTCAAATCGAGGCTGCTTAGCGGTAACGTCATTGTGGCGAAAGTATCTCCAGTGCCACCAGCAGCATAGGACGCCGATGCATTCTGCGTCCAAGTACCACCACTATATGTTAATGCACTGGCACCAGTTCCCCAAGTGTTAACCAGGGCGTTTACACCGGTGCTGATACCAACATTTTCACCCCAAGGGTTAACGAGTGATGCGGATCCACTGCCACCTTGGCCAACTTGCTGAATTTCGATCGCATAAAATATCCATGAAGCTTGTGCCTCGGTCGAATTGATGGTGAAAGTGATATTGTTCGCATCACTGTTGACCACAACACTGCTAATAATTCCGCCATCCGCAGCGGCACTGCCGTCAGCGTACCCGTTGCCAGCACTATAATAAGTGGTCTGGGCTTTCGCAGGCAACATGGCCATGGTTAACACGGCAATAACAGAAGTAACCAGAGAAACAGTTTTCATAGATGTATTGAATTACGGGTTCACCAATTGCCTTCATTATGCCCTAATCGCTGAATTTGCCCAGCCTCACAAATGTATGGTTCTTTGGCAGGTTTTGGCGGGCAGGATGATCGGCCCTGCATGGCTCATGGCAAATTCGGCCCGCCGCCACAGCTATTCTGCCTTGCCTGAAAGGAACTTAAGAGCGGCCTCGGTTCGTGAGCGCACATGCAGCTTGTTGTAAACGTGCCGGAGGTGCCAGCGCACGGTGCCGTCGGTGAGACCAACCCGAGCGGCAATCTGCTTGTTGGGAAACCCCTCAGCCAGCAATTCGAGGATTTCGCGCTCGCGCGGAGAAAGACCCTCCACCTCCGCCGCAGTGGTAACGGGTTCTTGAAAGGAAAGAATAACCTTGCGGGCAATTTCGCGTGACATCGGCGCGCCTCCCTGCCGAACCTCGCGGATGGCGGAAACGAGTTCTTCGGGAGTGCAACGCTTCAAAAGGTAGCCACAGGCCCCGGCTCGCAATGCCTTGAAAATGCGTTCGGTGTCTTCATAAACAGTGACGATGATGATCTGAACCGAGGGCATCAGTTGTTTGAGCCGGGCAGTGCATCCGATGCCTGAAATGTCAGGCAATTGAATGTCCATCAACACAATGTCAACCTGGCGCTTGGGAATCTCTTTAAGGGCTTCTTCAGCCGTCGCGCATACAAAAACGCACTCGCATTCCGAATCCGCCTTGACGAATTCCACGAGGCTTTCACGGATGACTCTATTGTCCTCAACGATTGCGATTCTGGTCATAAGCTCTCAACGCAATGGCAGCTCGAAGCGCACGATCGTGCCCTGGCCGGTTTTACTATCCACTTCAAACTGGCCTCCCAGTTTTTCCAGACGTGTCCGCATATTGGCCACGCCGTCCATTCCATCCGTTTGGCCGGCATGGACCCAACCCCGGCCATTGTCGGCAATGCTCAAGCGGACCCGTTCCTGTTTAATCTGTATGTTCAGGCGAACTTCAGTGGCGCCGGAGTGTCGCACAATATTGGTCAGTGCTTCCTTGAACGCGAGAAATAGTTGGTGACGATGCCGCGAGTCCACAGCATGGTCGTCCGGCTCGAATGGCCCTTCGAGCCGCCAGGCGATGTTCGCCAATCCCAGGAAGCGCTCTGCATAAAGGGAAAAATAGCTGACCATTGAGGCCAACGAGTCATGAGTGGGGTTCATGGCCCAAACGATTTCATCCAGAGCCGTGACCATCTGGCGCGCTTTGTCATTCATCTGCTCAAGATAACTGCCCCGCGTTTCAGGCGGCACGGAGGCAGAACGCGCCCTGGCTCCCAACATGCTGATTTCAGTGAGCCCCGATCCTAATTCATCATGGAGGTCCTGGGCGATGCGAGCTTTTTCCTGCTCCATGGTGTGCTGCTGCTCCACACGTTGCCGTTCCTGAATTTGGATTTCAAGTTCGGCTGTGCGCTGCTCGACTTTGCGGCGGAGTTGGGTAACCCAGAGCGCCGTGACCGCCAGGACGCACGCTAACGCGCCCAGAATGACCAAAAGTTTTTTCAGAGTCCACCAGGGCGGCCGGGCCAGCACGGAAACGTCCGACGGCGAGTTAAGCAACAACTCAAAGGAAGCAACATCCTGGCCCACGTTTTGGCTGGCATATGTTCCGGTCAATTCCAGCTGGCTCCCTCCCGGGATGGCCCGAATGCCCTGATCGGTGCCGGGCACACGAGCTAAAAAAGACCGCAACCCAACTCGCATCTCCAATGCTTGTTCCGTCGGGGTATTCCTTTGATTCACAAGCACCGCCTTCACTTGAACTCGTGTAGAATCCAGATCCGCGCGGATCAAATCGTCCGGATCCAGCAGTCTGGCTTTGGGAAGAGTGGCATGGCCGGTTTCGCGGACCACGGCTTCACGTAAAACAGGGGAAGCGACGCTCAATTCCGGAAAACCCACAGCATCCACAAAATCGCCCACTTGCAAGCCAGTCGGATGCTTCGCGATAAACCGGACACCGTTGGTACCATCCATCATGAAACATTCTGACTCTCGGATATAGATAATTTGCCCGGACACTTTTACCCGTTGAAACACGCTCGCCTGGGGGTCAAACAAGAGCAGTTCAGACCCTGTTTTTCTGGGCGTGGAGAATAAATCCGCCGGTGCCGGCTGATCCACCGCGATATCGGCGCCATTAATCCGAATTTCGCCCATCTTAACCCGGTGAGTTAAATAATCCCAAGTGGCAAACAGACATCCACGCACCCGGACCAAAGCATCCTCATAACGCTCAAGATCCTGAGTTTTGAGGCCGGCGACGCGGAGGTCAGCTTTAATCCTTCCATCCGGAGTAAGCAGAATCACACCATCAGGCTGCACAGAGGTAAGGATGCATTGGACTTCCACATATTGGGCATCCAAACTCCCGTTCATCAATTGATCCCAAGTGGGATGGATGGGTTCGGGAAGAGTTCCCATTCCGAGGATGCGTACTCTGCTGGCATCGATCACAGGAGCAAACAAGCTTGGATCAGTTACGCCTTCGACTTCCAAAAACTCCCCAATGCGGGGCAGGTCTGAACGACTCTCGGAGAAATCAATGACATAAATCCCGCGCGTGGAATCCTGGATGGTAAAGGCTTGATGCTCCGGCAAAACCGAGGTAATGACGCCGCGGATTTCAACCGGGTATCCACGCTGCGCTTCCTCGCGTTTCAAACGATGGACTTCAGCAGCATCGACCAGCAATGAAAGCTCGCCTGCGTTTGTCACCGTGCTTTCGGTCATCGCCGCAGGTGGTCCCAACAGCGTAATTTCCTGGCCACTTGGGACTAATAAAACACCGAGAATTGTCCGACCGTCGGCGGCATAGGCGCCCTGGCAAAACCCTATGGCATGAACGCGATGATTCAAAAGAAGTGCGGAAGAGAGGCCGGAGCTATTGGCAACCTCAAGGCGCATGCGGCCTGTTTCGGTGCTTAGTTCCAGCTTTAAACCATCCGGCTCCTCACTCACAAATGTTACCTTCCCTTCAACCTCCACCCATTGGCCCTCCTCTCCGCGATGCAACGTTTGACCAATAACCAAGGACTGAGGTTTGGGAAAAGTCGCACCACCGAGCACTTTCAACTGTAGCGAGGGTTCGCCTACGAACAACCGGCTGCCATCATCTGAGGTCGTATGGAAAATGTACAGACCATCCCGGGGAACATCCAGAAAGCCTGTGAAACAAATTCCCACATGCTCTGGCCGGGCCATAACGCGCAGATCAAAGTTGTCCACCGTCCCGGTTTTAAATACAGGCGATGAATTAAAATCAGGGAGCACTTCGGCAGGGGCTTCAGAACATTTGAAATCAAGGCCATTCACCCAGTTGCTTGCTCCACTTGCGCCGTCGACCGTAACCCGGAAGAGCGCCGAATCCGGTATCTTCTGCCGGGGCAAAGCAGGTCCTTGGTACTCCACTTTCAATCCATATTTCTCGACCCCGTTGAACCACTCGACTCGAATCGGATTGCGCCCGGCCTTCAAAAAAACTGCCCCGGATTTCTCCACCATGTCGTGGACGCCGTTGTTGTCCACAACCGGCCCTTTGGCTCCGATCCTGAAACCGGCGCCCACCGGCGTAATCGTGCCGTTTCCTTCCAAAAGCACTCTTTGTCCTGACTCCACGGATTCGCCGTGCAAATCCATTTCAATTTCCTCGGCGCCGGAGTCATCCTTCAAAACAAGTTTTCCCAGCGTTGGATTTACCCACCAAACGTCTCCTTCAAGATGGATGGAGTAACTCGTTTTTGGAATCTGGGCAGCCAGAAGACGGATTTGATGAACATTGGTTACCGCGGCTGAATTCTGGTTGTTGAAAGCCTGATCAGCTCCTGCCAACTGAGCGGTCGATTCCACCCCCAGTATCATCAACCCGCAACAAACCGCCACTCGCCAGGACCAAATCAAGCGAGACGCACGCATGCGGTTTAGCGTATCCGTTATGGTTTGTCTTTGCATCAGGAATTTAAATTTATTCGTTTTGGATTCACATGGCTGAGCCTTGTGCAGATACAACCCGATAAGCCCGGCTCTGTCGTGATCGGGACTAGAGCATTCAATTCAATGATGGCTTCCCTGGGTTCATCAGCCAGGCCTGTAATCAGAGTCCGCGTGCCAAAGTTCGGCACGCCGGGGATGCTGTGGCCGGGTCTCCGCACATAATAATTGTATTCATCTTCTCCGCAGCAATGACTCAACCATTATCGGAGAGTGTGATGTTTCCTTTTAATGTCGTTCGACCGTTTCCGAACGCGTGGTTTGTGGTGCTGGTTGAATGCCCAATACATTCATTGCGGGAAGCGGGTAGCCCTTGGCATCGAACAGAGAGTTGGCATCTGGACCCCATCCACGACCGTTCGCATTGGTAACATAAGTGGCTTCAGGGTGCCAGTAATTCACACCGATGCCGCACCCTTCGGGCGCTTCCTTGACCGTCCTGATGAGGTCAGCCAGAAACTGTTTTTGTCCCTCAGGGGTCATTGGCCAGACCATATGTTTTGCAGCGGCCACCGATAATTGCACGCTTCGAGATGGGTAGGCTGTTTCGACAACCATCACGCCCTTGTGGTAACGGTTGATGGTCTCACGAAGGTTGTCGCGGAGGTTGTCCATCGTCCCATGCCAGTTCGGATAAAAGCTCTGGCCGATGATATCGAAGTTAACTCCGGCACTCGTGAGGTGGTCGAAATACCACTTGGTGACAGGCCAGTCCCCGCCACAATCAATATGCACAATGATGCGCACATGGTCGACCGGCGCAGTCGCAGAACGGACACCCTCACTGGCGGCTTTGAGGACGCGGGCAAGATGGTTCCACTGTTTCGCGTCATCGTAAGGTTCGGGCGGAGTTATCACGATTACATCACCGGAAAACACTTTGACGGTGGAGAGCGGCACCTTCACCTGCGCATCAGGCCACAGGGAGCCACCGGTGATTTCGTTTCCAATCTGAACAAAATCAGGCGTTGCCCCGGCCTCCTTCAGCGTCTTGATAACGTGGGCCGTATATGTCTGAACCTGCTGTACGAGGGAATCAAAATCGAGCTTTGCCCAGGCTGCGGGTTTGTTTTGCTTTTGCGGATCAGCCCACCAGTCAGAATAGTGAAAATCAATCATGAGAGTCCCGCCGGCGTCCTTGATGCGTTTGGCCAGCTTAGTCGTGTATTCAAGTCCGTTGACGCCATTGCGCGGGTCAACCCAAATCCGCAGACGGAAGCACGTCCAGCCATTCTTCATGAAAATGGCCAGGGCATCACCCGGCTTGGCTCCATCCATGTAGACTCCTCCCTCCCGTTCTACCTGGGAGAGGGTGGAAATGTCGGCCCCAAGATAAAATGGCGATGGCTTGGTTACGGACGCCGCGGTGGGGGTGTTGCTGGCACATCCCGTAACCCAAAGCAGCGCAACGCAGGCTAAAATCGCAGAATAAATATGAACACAGTACGAGGGCAGGCTTTGACACTTTGATTGGCCTTCATTGGGCATGCCGTCATTTTTCCAAGGAACTGGCAATCTGCCTAGCCTCACAAATGTACGGGTTCGCGTTATCGGCATTTCAGCACGATCTCGGAACAACCAGCAGCACTTGGGGGTTGGTGAGATTGAGATTGTATGGCGCAAAAAGCCAGTCCCATATCTAGAATGGCGCCAGTTCCTGAACCCAGCTATGAATTTTCACTCGAATGACACCATCCAGAACCATACTTTTGTGAGGCTAGGCAGGCTTCCAAAGCGCGATTATCGTAAGGATAATCAAGCATAAAAGTGTCGCGTGAACCGACGTGTGTATATTGTAATCGAGATGGTTTGCTGGACAAACAAATACAAGATACGCGATTGGTATGATTCATCCACCGCCATCGATGTTTACATTAAAATCATCAAAAACAAAAAATAAGTCTCGATTCCGGTCGGGCTTTACCCTGATTGAACTGCTGGTGGTCATTGCCATCATCGCCGTTTTGGCGGCCATGTTGCTTCCGGCCCTTGCCAGCGCGAAAATCCGAGCGAAGCGAATTCAATGCGTATCGAACCTTAAGCAGTGGGACATGGGCTTTCAACTGTACGCCAATGAGAACGATGACAGCATGCCGGCAGGCTGGTATGATCCAAACGGAATGTGGATGGTAGCGTTGGTGCCATTTATTCCCGGGGCCAGCTACGGCGGGGACATATGCTTCTGCCCGGTGGCAAATGATACCACGCGAGACACACTTCCAAACTTTTGGGTAACCTCAGGGTGCACTCTTTTGGCATGGGGAATAATGGGCACAAATGGTTATCCTATCGGGTCGAGTCCAACGCCGGCTGGCGGGACGTTGGTTTGGGGCCGACCCGGAATGGCTGGCAGTTATGGATTTAACGGCTGGATGGCCAATCCTCCAGATGCGGCCGATGCTGGTGATTCTGCAGCGCCGGGATATTGGCGGAAATTGACAGCGGCTGGCAGATTTGCGAATGCGCCATTGTTCGCTGATTGCGTGTGGCAGGGATCTAACCCGGCGCCAACCGATACGCCGCCGCTTCACTCAGGTGATTGTGCTGTGGACGCCGCCATGCCGTCCTTTTGCATTCCCAGACATACCGGTAAAAGTCCTCTCAACATGGCATTCATTGACGGCTCGGTTAATGACGTGAGGTTGAAACAGCTTTGGCAGTTGCCTTGGAGCAAGACTTTCGACCCTACTACCGAGACCTTCCCTTGGCCAAAATGGCTGAACGGTTACCAATAATTAAAAACATCCATCTGAATTTCCAATGCCTGTAACATTCCTTTGTTTGCGCAAAGCAGATAACCCAAACAAACCAAACCCATAAAACCATGAAAAAAATACTATCAATAGCCGCCCTCGGCAGCGTCCTTTGGGGCGCGCTCCCGCTTGCCAATGCGGTGACTATTTACACCGAAGATTGGGGCAACGCCAACACGTCGGTCATAGGGAACGGCACTATTGCTCTGGTGGGCTGGACGGGCGTGGCTGATTCACAAACTGCCCAGCCCTACCTTGGTATGTACCAGGGAACGGGTGCGAATGACCCCGCCCTCGGTTTAGGATTGCCCATTAACACGCTTTTTTTCACCGGTTTGACGGCATCTGCCGGCGCTAACTATCTTGGACAGACTAATGGCGCTGGGATGTTTTACACGACGGACACAAGTGGTAACGGGAGCGCCGGAGATTCCGCCTTTGCCGATATTGATCCAACGGCATATACCAACCTGACTTTTAACTTGGAAGTCCGCACCGGCCCGGTTAATGGCTATTTAACCAACTATTTTGCAGTCCGGGTGGGAGGGTCATGGTATGTGGCGGTCAACAACCAGGCGCCAGACTACGAAGGCAGTTACCCGACCTTTACCAACTGGAGCATGGTTTACACTAACGCAGCATCTGCCTGGAATACCCTGACCATGAATTCCTCCTATGTAACCATCGGCGCGCAGGCGGGGGCCAATCTGTCCGGTCCAATCACCGGCATTGGCATCGTTGAACTGAATAATACCAACTTCGCCTATGGCAACACCGGACTTAATTATAACAAGCTCGTCATTAATCAAGGTCTGGGTGACTTTCCGTCGAACCCGCCGACCAATACGGCCACGGCGGTTACGCCGCAATACGTGTTTGCTGGTGGCGGCGCGTCATTTTTATCGTCATTTGCAGGCGCGCCGAATTTGATTTACCGTTGGCTGACAAACGGAGCGAGTGGCAACACCAATATTCTAAACAACGGGAGCAGGGTCTTTGGCGCACAAACTACTATGCTCACCATCACCAATTGCAACACCAACGATGCGCTGGTTACCTACTCGGTGGTCGTGACCAACTTTTTCGGCCGCGCCACAAATGGCGGCCTGACGTTAATCGTCAGCAACGTGCCTCCGGGTCTTTTGTATGCGGAAAATTTCCCTTTTGTGGGGCCTAGCGGCGGCGACCTGGCGATTACCGGGGTTGGCTGGGTAAGCGCAGCGCCGGCCAGCACGGGCGTCGGCATTTATCAGGTTGGCAGTGACGGGCTCGGTAATGCCTATTCTTATTCACCGGTCGCCACCACCAACGCTTACTACACGACGACAACCAATGACATCGGCACCTCAGGGCTACCCTTTGTGGCTATAAACCCTGCCAGTTACCCTGCGATAACCTTCCAAGCCGGTTTCGTCCCGGGCAATTCAGCGGGCACGACCAACGGGGCTGTTTCTGTTTATTGGGCGGTGGCGATGAATGGAACGTGGTATGCCTCCGCGCAAAGCATACCGATAAGTTTGGCAACGTTCGACAGCCCTTACCTGATCTATCAATATGGATTTAATCCGGCAACCACGAATTGGAACGACCTGACCATCACCGGCACTAACGCAATCATCGGCAGTCAAACTTCAAGCCTTTTGACCGGCAATATCACCGGCGCGGGTCTGGTCGTTGCCCACAACGATGCAAGCGGTTCAGACATGAATTTCCAGAATTTTGAAATCATTACCAACCAGGCCGTGGTAGTACCACCGTCAATTGGCTCCGATGCTGTTATCCCCCTCAATGTAGGTGTCGCTTCAGGCGGTGGCGCGAGCTTTGGCGTTTCTACCACGGCTGGGACACCGCCCTTCACTTACAGTTGGACGACCAACGGCGTCCCCGTTCAGAATGGAGGCAGGGTTTCCGGCGCAACCACCGCGACATTGACCATCGCGGATCTGAGCAGCGCCGACAACGGCATGCCGATTGTCGCCTTTGTGACCAACTCTGCCGGTGGTGATGAAAGCGACAACCTTTTTAACCCGGCCACACTGACGGTAACCAACCCTCCGGTTGGCCTGATTTATTCGGAAGCGTTTCCTTTTGTAGGCCCGGTGGCCGCCAACTATCCCATCAGCAGTGTTGGCTGGGTTGAGGCGGTTCTCAACGCTCCCAACGCGCTTTTCCAGAAGACGGCGTTGACCAGCGACGGGGCGGTCTTTGCCTATCTTGGAACCCCGGGCACGACTGTGTATTACACAACCACGGACACCGACACCAACCAGTCTGGACTGCCATTCCCGAATATCAATCTGGCGTCTTATCCAAGCCTGAACTTCTCAGTGGATATTCAGCCAGGTGCCGGCTCCAACAATGTTACTGCGTATCTGGCGGTTCAGCTCAATGGCGCTAATTGGTACGTCGCCGCAAATCCTCTGGCAGTGAACCTTACTGCTTCCGGATATACGACTTACACAACGGCCTTTAATCCCGCCGCCGTGAATTGGAACAATTTAACCGTGTCCACCTCGGGTGGGATTGTCGGGTCAACGGCGGCCAGCAACTTGGGCGGTGTGATGACGGGAGCCGGTCTGGTGTTCGTCACCGTGGGGAGCGGAGGAGACTTCAACTTCGATAATTTCCAAATTACGGGAACCGGAGTTGGCGGCATGAACGTTGGCCCGCTGACGGGCGGCAACGTCAATCTGTCGTGGGTCGGAAACCCGGCGGTGAACCTGCAAAGCACAACGATCTTGAGTCCTGCGAATTGGCAGGATGTGCCCAATACGCTGGGGCTTTATTCGTTGCCAGTGCCGGTCACCGGATCGCAGAAGTTCTTCCGGCTTGTTGAGCACTAAAATATTCAGACTCTCTGAATTCAAACAAGCTGCAAGCGGTTAAGGCCGCTTGCAGTCTTTTTTGATTTGTGGGGTCCTGCGTGATTGGGGAGCAGATTTTTTATTATGACCGGATTTGACCTGCGGAAACTTGGCTTGACAGCGTGTCTTGCGGTTCTTGCTTCGACGATTGTCGCGGCGGACAGCCACACCATCACGATTACCAGCCCAAAGCCTCCGGTAACTGAAGGCTTCAAAATGGGCGGGGCGCGCAGACCCGACGGCACCGCGCTGACGCTGGATAGCAGCAGCCTGTTGCTCAACGGAAAACCGTGGACACCCGTCATGGGCGAATTCCATTTCTCGCGCTATCCGGAGAATGAATGGCGCGAAGAATTGCTCAAAATGAAGGCTGGCGGCGTTGATATCGTGTCGACCTACGTTTTCTGGATTCATCACGAAGAAATTGAAGGACAATTTGATTGGTCAGGGTCACGAAACCTGCGTCACTTTATTCAAACCTGCCAGGAAGTCGGCTTGAAAGCGATTGTGCGTTGTGGTCCGTGGGACCATGGCGAAGTGCGAAACGGCGGTTTCCCGGATTGGCTGGTGCAAAAAGGGTGGCACTTGCGTTCCAATGACACCAACTATCTGGCGGCGGTCGAAAAGCTCTATGGCGAAATCGCCAAACAGCTTGACGGGTTGTTCTGGAAAGATGGCGGACCTGTCATTGGCATCCAGTTCGAAAACGAATACAACGGCCCCGCCGAACATCTGTTGACACTTAAACGCTTGGGCCAGGAAGTCGGACTCGACGCGCCGATCTACACCCGGACCGGCTGGAATCAACCAAAAGGGCGCATGCCTTTCGGCGAAATGGTCCCGCTCTACGGCGTCTATGCCGAAGGCTTTTGGGATCGGGTACTCACTCCCATGCCAGCTGGTTACTGGAAAGGGTTTCATTTTTCCAATTTCCGCATGGATGATGCCACCTACAGTGAGATCCCCGGCGAAGGAGGTACCTTGGACCCGCCGGACGCCGAACAATACCCCTATCTTACCTGCGAAATTGGCGGCGGCATGATGAACAGTTACCACCGGCGCATCCTCGTCAATCCCAAAGACGCCGAATCCACCACGCTCATCAAGCTGGGTTCGGGCAGCACTTTGCTTGGCTATTACATGTATCACGGCGGCGTGAATCCCGAGGGCAAACTGACCACCTTGATGGAATCGCAAGCCACGGGGTATTGGAACGACATGCCGGTTAAAAACTACGATTTTCAAGCACCGGTGGGCCAATACGGTCAAATCCGCCAGCAATATCACCGCTTGCGACGCCTTCATCTTTTCCTGCATGAATGGGGTCCGGCTTTGGCCGAAATGCCAGCGACCATGCCGGATCAGCGTCCGCAGGGTAAGAATGATTTTAGCACCTTGCGCTGGTGTGTTCGTTCCGATGGGCAAAGCGGATTCGTTTTCGTAAATAATTACCAGCGTCTGCTGGACATGCCTCCGAAAAAGGACGTGCAGTTCGTGATCAATCTGCCTTCCGGTGCCCTCACTTTTCCGCAAAATCCGGTTACCATTCCATCTGGCGCCTGCCTTGTCTGGCCATTTAATTTCGAGCTTGGTCATGGCGTTCGGCTGGTTTGGGCCACAGCGCAGCCGCTGACCGCCATTGACGATGGCAACATGCGCACCGTCTTTTTCTCTGAAACCGAAGGCGTTCCCGCGCAATTTGCCTTCGAAACAAACGGTCCAACCGTCGAAGTCCTTGCCGGCCACCTCACGCACGACAAAAATATCAACCTTCTCCGCGACATAAAACCCGGCACGAAGGTCGCGGCAAAAGTCCGGCTGGCTGACGGCGGTTCCGTCCAAATTGTTGTCCTTGACCCCGGAAGCTCTCTTGCTTTATGGAAAGGAAACTTGCAGGGTCGCGACCGGGTATTTCTCACTAAAGCCGGCCTCGTTCTCGACGGAGACAGTTTGCGCCTGACCTCCACCGCCCCTGCCGACCTCAACGTGTCCATTTATCCAGCCCCGGTTTCGCTCAAATACAATAGCGGCAATCTCGCAAGCAAAACTGATGGCGTTTTCCAGCGTTTTGTTCCTGCGGCCCCGCGAGTGGTCAATTACAAAGCCACCTTCAAGAACGTGCAGCCCGCTGGGCCGCCGCGGGAGATTCCGATCGGCAAAATTCAACAGCCTGTTGCGACGGCTCCCCTGGATTCGGACTTTGAAAAAGCGGCGATTTGGCGCGTTAAAATCCCGGAAGGCGTTGACCTCGGCACCGATCCCATCCTTCGCCTTTATTACTTCGGCGATGTCGCCCGCGTGATGTTGAACGGCAAATTTGTTACCGACGACTTTTACAACGGCAACGCATTTGATGTCGGTTTGCGCCGTCACGCGCCGGAAATCCTGACCGGCGATTTGCGCATCGAAATCCTTCCATTGCGCAAAGATGCCCCGATTTATCTGGCCAGGGAGGTCCGGCCTGATTTTGGCAACCAGCAGAGCGTCGTTTCGCTCAACAGCGTCGAAATTATTCCACGTTACCAGATTCAACTCGAGGCACGGCAACCTTGATCAAACAATGCGCAAAGTGCCACTTCAGAGGATGAGAATGCGCCCGATGCTAATCGGGTTGGCCGGGATATTGTCCGTGGTGGGACAAATGCATGGCCAGGTGTTGCTTTACCGGGAGACGTTTCCATATCCGGGGTTGTCGGGCAATTTTCCCGTCAGCACAGTGGGCTGGGCCAACGATGTCCTGAACAATCCGGGTCGTCTTTATCAAAGTTCCGGAGGTGATGGAGCCGTGTTTGCCTATCAGAATGCCGCCCGAACGACGGCATTTTACACCTCCACAGTTCTTTCTGGCACCCTGGGAGCAGCAACTTTTCCGAGCATTAATCCGGCGCTTTACTCTGGAATCACATTCTCTGCCGATATTCAACCCTGTCTGACGCCCGCCAACGTGACCGCGAGGTTTGCCGTGCAGATGAACGGTGGCAGTTGGTTTGTTTCCGCGAATACCTTGCCGGTGCCCGCAACCGTCGGTCCTTTCGCCACCTATGCAAGCGCATTCAACCCCGCTGCTTCACAATGGGATTCGTTGTCCGTCAGCGGCAATGGAACAGGCACCAGCGCCACCATCGGTCCTGCGGCCTCGAGCAATCTGACCGGCAATATTACCGGTGCCGGATTGGTCTTCACCCACACGGGAACTGGCGGGACGTTTAATTTCGACAATTTTCTCATTGCCACCACCAACACTGGTAATTTGGCGGTTAGTTCCATCTCGAACGGGATGGTTTCGCTTTCCTGGCCTGCCGCATTGAATGTTTGTCTTCAGAGCACGACGAATCTAAGCGGAGCTGCCTGGAACAGTTTTCCCGGGACTGCAGGGCAAGGTTCAGCGATGATGCCGATGAACACCGCGCCAACGTTCTTCCGGCTGTCTGCTTTTCCCATTGGCGGATTGCAGGACGGCGATTTTGAATCGGGAAATCTTGCCGCCAACTGGCAGACATCGGGGAACGCCGCCGCGGATTCCCTGCAGTCCGGCGGCGCCTTTTCCGGTTCTTATTACCTGGAGCAGAGCAATTCCATTCCCTACCAGGTGCAAACTTTTCAACTGGTCACCAATCTGCCCAATGGCTACTACAAACTGACGGCGATGGTTCAGAACAGTGGTGGCCAGAATGCTTGTTACATCGGCGGCAATGACAGGATGACCAGCCTGCCGATTTCCCAGCAATGGACCAACACCATTATGCGGGGAATTAATGTCACCAATGGACAATGCCTGGTCAGCATTTATTCCGATGACGGCACGGGGAGCAACTGGTGCAAAGCGGACCTCGTTCAGTTGATCAAGGACGACATTCCCTACACCTTATTGAAAGGCGGTGACGTCTCGGAGTTGACTTACGTGGAGCAAGGTGGGGGCGTGTTTTACGAAACCAACGGCGTGCCGACGGACTGTTTGCAGATTCTGAAGAATCACGGCTGCAACATCGTCCGGGTCCGTCTGTATAACAACCCAAGTCCTTCTAATAGCGATCTCCCGGTGGGCATTCAAAGCCCGACGAATATTCTGGCCTTGGCGGCTCGCGCAAATGCGCAAGGACTTCAAATCGAATTAACCTTTTACTATAGCGATGGTTGGGCCAATAACATACCGCAAGCCTGGACAAATTATACCTTTGCCCAGCTTACCAACGCGGTGTACAGCTTCACGACAAACTTCATGATGGAAATGAAGAATCAGGGTACAACGCCCGAATACGTTTCACTTGGCAATGAGATAAACGGCGGAGGGCTTCTGCTTCCCTATGGAAGCACCACGAACTGGCCACAATTGGCACAACTGCTCATAGCCGGCTACGCGGGGGTCAAAGCGGTTTCTCCCTCCACGCAGGTCATTCTGCACATGAACAATGTCGACTCAGGCGGCGTTACCTCATTTCTCAATCAAGCCGTCAGTTATGGTGTCAATTGGGACATCACCGGGTGTTCCTACTATCCCTATTGGACCGGATATACCGCCGAACAGGCCCGGGACCAGATCAATTCCTGGTATTCGACTTACAACAAACCCGTGCTGATCATGGAGACGGGGTATAACTGGAGCACCAACACTTGCAACGGAGTTTTAGGGCAGCTTCAAAATAATGGGCCGGAACCGTTCCCGAGCACGCCTTTGGGACAAAAGGAGTTCATGCTGAATTGTTTCAACGCCATCAAAATGGTCAACCAGGGCCATTGCATCGGGGATTTGTATTGGGACCCGATTTTCATCTGCGTGCCGGGCGAGGGGTGGGAGCTTGGACAGCCAAACGTGGTGGACAACACAACCCTGTTTGACTTTACCGGCCATGCCCTGCCGGTCTTGGATGCCTTCTACTACAATAACTGAATTTCCGTAAACCCCATCAACCTGCGGGTTCTGGCGCGCCTGCCGATAGTATGCGGTTTTTCCACAAGCAACGCAGTGGTCCGCCAGGTGCGTCAAAGCCTTCTTTGTTGCACGGCAGGCAAATCATTTGATCCGAAAATGGAAATCAACCCCGAACAATTGCGCAAGCTGGTGACCAGCCGTTAACGGGTCGGGAAGGAGAAATCAGTACGCACTATCAACATCGCAAACTTATGGTCTCTCTGCGAAGCCGTTGCGAGACTTGAGTCCGTGAACGGCGATCCGTGGGAACCCTCGGCAAGTATTTGGATTGAGCTGATCCCTTCCGGCCGCTTGTTTGGTTTCGGACACCGTGCCCCTGCCCGAACTGCCGCCTTCCTCTGCCGTTCCATACAGGGTGACTCTTTATGGAACAGGCGGGGTTTTGGTTTTTGGCGGGTGTTGCTGCAACTCGGTGCGGATTTCGGTGAGAATTTCGTAATAGCGCCAGGCGGCAGGCGCATTGAGTTCCTGGTGATGGTCTGGTTTCAGTATCAGGTTGCCGGTGGCGAGGAGAACGCTGCGGACTTCTGGATTCTGACGGACTTTTTCGCGGGTGGCGGCGACGATGAGTTGATAGTGCGCTCCCGGATGGGCGGGGCGATATTCCATTCGCTTTCCTTCAAAACTCACCCAAGTGATGCCCATTTTGGCCATGTTCTTGTCCGCGAGATCGCCGGCGTGCTTGGCGGCGAAGCTGGTGAGTTGTGCGACTTGCTCCCGGGTATAGGCCCATTCCACGCCGGGAAAAGTGGCGCGCGGGTCGCGGGGGCCTTCGGGATATTTCATCATCTGCCAGAAGCCTTCGACGCTGGCGTAGCGCTTGCCGCGAAAGGTAAAGGGGGTGGCGGCAAAATTGGAGAGCACGCCGAGTTCGTTGCGTTTGGAAAGGATCACCTCGCCCGGCGCGGCTGCTTGCGGGAGAATTTCCCAGGCCGGAGCGCCTTCCGCTGGGACTGGCTGCCACCAATGCGCAGGATACGTGGTAACTGGTTCGGGTGACTGGCGGCCGGTGGTGCGACAGGAACAGATGGCCAGCGGCAGAATCGTCAGGATAACGAGCCAACATCTACTGGGCGTGAAGCTCATGGATACAATTTTGCTGAAAGGAGCTGGAATGAGGAGGCTAAAAAGCGAAAGCGAGGCGCGAAGGCATCCGCGACGGCGCATGCTGCAAAAGGCGCTGGGGGGTGGGAAACGGCTGCACGCCCTGTCGCAGGCGTAAAACGCATGCGCCTGACTGAAAAGAACATAATGCATGTTGTGACCGAAACCGGCCAAATACATGGGTTCAGTCACACTCTGTGAAAACACGTTATCGCTTAACTTGTCGCGGCATTCGCGGTGGAAAGTATTATTGCGTGGACACCCAGACTGGTAAGCGCACCAGCCTTCGCCCCAGCAACGCGGATGAAGCCCGCCAGATTGTCGAAGCCAAGAACCAATCCGAACGCCAGCCAGCGCTCAATTTGCATATTCCCAAAGCCTGTCTCGCGGGCACGGACAATGGCATCACTACGCGCACTTGGCGGCACGCCATTGAATCCCCGAAGAAACGTGAGACATCTTATGTTTGCGGCGCGACCCAAACCGGAAAATCCAAATTTCTTGAAAACTTGATTCAGCTGGACATTTGGCAATGGCACCAGGGCAAATGCGGTTTATGACTTTGAAAAAAATTGTCCAAATGCTTACCTTGGCCGCGATGACCCGGCCAAAGCCGCCCAACCCCAACCTTGCCACCACCCACAAGTGGGTCAAGGAACAATACTACAACCGCAAGGCCGGCAAACGCGTTGGCATCGGCTGATGAAAAGCAAAACTCCTCCCTTTATCGCCAAAGCGCTGGGTTCCATTCCCAACCGCTTGCAACTCGCGGGTGGTTGGATTGACCAGCCATTCGTTTCGCGGCATAACCCGAAACCACCCGGTTCAATGGTTGTGGTACACATCGAGCCGAATTTTCGTCCGATGGACCGTTCCGGCATCGCCGGCGGCACGCGTGCCATCGCGATGCGAATTTGGAAGGACAAACTGCCGAACCGTCCGCCGGAAGATTTGGTGCACGAACTTTACGAAGTCGAAAACAAGGGCAAGACCGAAATGAGCGGTTCCCAGGACATGATCGGCCTGGTTTATCCCGGCGTGAACCGGCTGGATTACGACTTCAAAGTCCACGGCGGCGTTTTTCCGTCGCACATCGAATCGTGCAACAGTGCCAAGGTTGCGCGCTGGCTGGACAAGGTGTTGCATCTGATTCCAGTCGGGCCGCGGCCCGAAGGCTACAATCCGCTCGGCATAAAAAATCTCGATCCGAAATGGGTCGCACGCCTCGGCCAGTCGGGTCGAGATTGCTACAGCGCCATTGTTAAAATGGATGCGAAAGCTCTCGGTGCATCACTCAATCTGAACATGAAATGCTGGGAGACGCTGCTGCCGCGCGTCGTTCGACATCCGCTCATCCGGCTGGATTTGCTGGCGCTGCTCAAAGCGTATCAACGACAATACCTTGGCGCGATGTATTCCGGCTGTGGTGGAGGTTATCTGATTGTCGTCTCGAAGGAGACGGTTCCCGGCGCGTGCAAGGTGAACGTCCGCGTCGCGCCAAAATGAGCTCTCAAAAACAAGCTATCGTCTCCGGCGGGTTCGACGACATCCAGTCGCAGGACCTGCGTTTTCTCGAAGAAGCCGCCAGGCTCGGCGAGCTTTCCGTGTTGCTCTGGCCGGACGAAACGCTGCAAAAACTCACCGCCAAAGCGCCGAAATTTCCGCTGGCCGAACGGCGGTATTTTTTGAACGCCATCCGCTACGTTAGCCGCGTGATTGAAGCTGATGATTCGACCAGTTTCGACACGCTGCCAAAAAATCTGAAGGTGGATGTTTGGGCGGACGTTGAGGCAACGACAAGTTCCGCGCGCAAAAAATTTGCTGTTGAAAACAAAATCGCCTACCGCGTTTTCAAGGCCGATGAACTGAAAGGATTTCCCGAACCATTGCCGATGCCGTCTGCGCCCGGCAGGAAAAAAGTTATCGCCACCGGCAGTTACGACTGGTTTCACTCCGGTCACGTCCGATTTCTCGAAGAAGTCAGCAGTTACGGGGATCTTTATGTCGTCGTGGGACACGACGCGAACATCCGCCGGCTGAAGGGCGGAGGCCATCCACTGTTGCCGGAAGCTGAACGTCGTTACGTCGTCGGCTCGATCAAGTTCGTAAAGCAGGCGTTGATTTCCAGCGGCGCCGGCTGGCTGGATGCCGCCCCGGAGATAAAAAAATTGAAGCCGGACATTTACGCCGTGAACGAGGACGGCGACAAGGGCGACAAGCGTGAATATTGCCAAAAGAACGGCATCGAGTATCTCGTGTTCAAGCGTACACCTGCGCCCGGTCTGCCCAAGCGCAGCAGCACGGATTTACGCGGCTTCTAACCAAACCAGAAACATATTTTATGATCAAAACCGGTATTCTCAATCCCCAGATCAACTCACTGCTCAGCCGCGTGCGGCACACCAACACCCTTGTCATAGCCGATCGCGGCTTTCCGTTCTGGCCGCAAATCGAGACGGTTGACATCTCATTGGTGGATGATGTGCCGACGGTGTTGCAGGTGCTCGCCGCCGTCCGCGCCGTTGGCAACTACCATCAGGCTTACTTGGCGCGCGAGTTTCAAAAAAGCAATTCCGCCGCAACCCGCGCCGCCTTCGCGAAAGAGCTGGCGGGAATTCCGGTAGAATTCGAGCCGCACGTCCAATTCAAGAAACGCGTGCCGGGCGCGATTGGCTTGATCCGCACCGGCGACACGGTTCAATACGCGAACCTGATTTTAATTTCGGGCTGATGCCGGCGGGTTTCATTCAACCACAACAAAACACCCACTATTGCCGTGGGCGTATTGTTTCGAAGGCTGGATTATTTCGCTGCGTCCCCGGCTTCCAGCATCTGCCATAGCGCTCCGTAAATGGCAATGAACACGAAGCAGACCAATGGCACCACCATGCCAACGCGCATCGAGTGAACATCAGCGATGTGTCCCATGTACGTCGGCGCAATCGCCCCGCCCACGATGGACATCACGATGAGCGAGGAGCCGAGCTTGGTGTAGTCGCCCAGTCCGCGAATGCCCAGCGCGAAAATCGTCGGGAACATCACGGACATGAAGAAGAAGGTGCCAAACAATGCGTACAAACCCAGTGTGCCGCCGCTCATCACCGCAGCGGTCAGCGCCACGTTGATGACCGCATAGGTCGCCAGGACACGATGGGGTTTTAATTGGCTGATCACGGCGCTGCCGCACAGGCGGCCGAGCGCGAACAGGGCAAAGCCGATTCCCAACCAGTTTTTGGCCTGCAACTCCTTCACACTGGCATCGTTTTCCATGACATAATTGATGAAGAAGCTGAAAATGCCCGTCTGGGCCGCGACGTAAAGAAATTGCGTGGCGATGCCGAGCGTAAAATGTTTGCGCCGGAACATGTCCCAGTTCTTTGCAACCAGAATCAACGCAGCAATGTAGGAGACAATCAGCAGACCGTCTTTCGTCGGCAGGAGCAATGCTTGGTTTAAACTGAGCAAGGTCCAAACCAGCCCCAAAATCGGGGAAATAAAGAAATACAGCACCCAGAAAACAAATAATAAAGTGATACCAATGGCCACAAGCTGCCCCGAGGAAGGTTTAAGAATGGTCTTTTGTTCCGCCGATTTCTGGCTTTCGTCGGGGGCGTGCAAATCCGGGACTTTGGAAAAAATGAAAGTCACGAGCAGGATGGAAACAAACACGCCTATACCCAGATAGGGGATGAAAAGGCCGGCGTTGGCGTTCGTTCCTTCGCCGCCGGAAAAAATATAATGTCCGCCGATGGTCGCGCCGAGAATCCAACCCCCACCATTAATCGTTTGGGCCATGTTGATGCGGGTTGTGCCGCTTTCCGGCGGACCCAGCACCGTGGTGTAAGGATTGGCAATGGTTTCCAGGCAGGTCATGCCGGTAGCGATGATGAACAAGCCCAGCAGAAGCGCCCAATAGGCGCCGATGTTGATGGCTGGAACGAACCAGAACGCACCGGTCGCAATCAACGTCAGACCGACGAGAATGCCGCCCTTGTAGCCGAATTTTCTCGCAATCAATCCGGCGGGAATCGCCATCAGGAAGTAAGCCAGATAATTGGCGAATTGGACGAGGCCCGACTGTTCCTTGTTGATGTGGAGCGAGTTCTGAAAGTGCTTGTTGAGGTTGTCAATCATTCCGTTGCAAAAGCCCCAGAGCAGGAACAGCGAGGTGACCAGCACGAAGGTGATGAAGAGATTTTTCCCATCGGCGGTTTTGAAAAGGCCGCCGGAGTTTCCGGTGGATTGGGTTTCAGCGGATGGTGCGATCATGGATTGATGGTGTGCGTTGGCAAATCAAAACGGGCGGCTGTTGCACTTGCAAGCATTTTAATGGCCGCACCGCGTCAAGTTTTTCATTTCCGACAGGTGGTTCGCCAACGCCGGGATGAAAAACATGAAATATACATGAATTTAAAATGCCGCTAGGGCAGAAGCAAAATCGTCAATTTCTTCGGGCCATGCGCTCCCAGCACCAGGATGCGCTCAATGTCACCGGTGCGGCTGGGTCCGCTGATGAAAGAAAGAAAACTCGGAAATTTGTTTTGGAATTTTTGCTGTACACGCTGCAAGGCGGCGGTTAGATCCGGCTCCATTTGACTTCGCCGCGCCAGCACGACGTGATGCGGCGGCAGCACCGACAAAGCGCGCCCGCCCGCACTGGGTGCCGACACCAGTACGCTGCCGGTCTGCGCCACCAGGGCTTCGCATTCCGTCAACGCTGCGTCGCAACTTTCCAGATCGTCTACGGCATATCCCCGATCGGTTTGCACCTCCACCAATCCGAGTTCCTGCGCCACGGAATCCGTGAGTTCCCCGCGATGGCGGCCGATTTTTTTCCAACCGCCGGCTGCCGCCAGCTTTTTTACGTATTGAACTGCCTCGCTCACGGTTGCACACGCGCGAAATTCCGCCATTAAGGCTTCCGCGTTTTGGCGGAACAATTCGATTTGTTCTTCCAATGTCGCGCCGGCCGGCGGCGGCCATTTTTCCGGAGAAGAAACTACGAGAATCGGCACCGCGTTGTCCTGCAAAGCAGGATGCGGCGCGGTGACTTTCAATGCTTCGCTAATCCGGCCTAAAATGATTTCGCGATTGGTCATGGCGTTTTCCTTTCCCGCCACAGTTCCCGGAAACTCTTTTTCGCCAGCGGCGGAAACGAGCGGGTTTTCGTCCAGGCGCGCAACGGGTCAAAGAAGGTTCCCCGAATCAAACGTTGCAGGGGTTGTGCGATGCGGCCCGCTCGCGCCGCAATTTGATAAAATGCCGGGCGGCGCATCATGAGCACGAAACCGGACTGGATAAGTTTTTCCAGAATGGCTGGACGCGCACGCACCGCATTGCGCCGGTTGTGCAACAGATGATGATGCAAATTAATTTTGACGGGACAGGTTTCGGTGCAGGCGCCGCACAGGGACGAAGCCTGCGATAAATGTTTCCAGTCCTGAAGCCCGCGCAGGTGCGGAGTGATGACCGAGCCAATCGGGCCTTGATAGGTGGTGCCGTAGCTGTGCCCGCCGACGTTTTTGAAAATCGGGCACACATTCAAGCAGGCACCGCAGCGGATGCAGTGGAGCGCGTCGCGTTGTTCGGCGTCCGCCAGGAGTTCCGTGCGGTGATTGTCCAACAGCACGACGTGAAATTCTTCGGGGCCGTCAGGCTCGCCCGGCTGCCGCGGCCCGCCGTAAAGTGTATTGTAGCAGGTAATGGATTGACCCGCGCCCGCGGTGGCCAACATCGGCAGGAACAACGCAAGGTCGGAAAGTTTGGGCAAAACTTTTTCGATGCCTACCAGGGCCACGTGCACTTTGGGCAGCGAGGTGGTGAGCCGGGCATTGCCTTCATTTTCCGTGATGGAAATCATGCCGGTTTCGGCGATGGCGAAGTTTGCGCCGCTGATACCCATGTCCGCCTCGCAGTATTTTCGCCGCATGATACGCCGGGCAATCATCGTCAAATCCTCCGGATTGCCCGTCGGCTCGGAATTCAGCTTGTCATGAAACAGGTTGCTGATTTGCTGTCGCGTCAGATGCATCGCCGGAAAAACAAGGTGATACGGCGGTTCCTTGCGAAGCTGCACGATGTATTCGCCCAAATCGGACTCAGCGACTTCAAATCCCTCTTTTTCCAGCGCCTGATTCAAATGAATTTCTTCCGCCGTCATGCTTTTGGATTTGATGATGGCGCGGACCTTATGCTGTCGTGCCACGCCGACGATGTAATCCCGCGCTTCCTGCGCGCCGGGTGCCCAAAATACTTTGGCGCCGCGTGCTTCGAGCCGGGAGACAAATTCGTCGAGGTAACGGTCAAGATGGTTGACGGCTTCCCATTTAATCTCAGCGGCCAGGTCGCGCGCGCCCGACCAGCTCTGAAAGCGGCCTTTGAATTCGTCGCGTTTGGTGTAGTAACCGGCCAGCGCCTTTTGAATCAAATCGCGATGGTGCAAGTCCGCCGTATAGCGGCGCGCCGATGCCTTGAATTCTTTGGCGTAAACGTTCATGTTTGCGCCAGCACTTCCGCGAGATGCAACGTTTTGACGGGTTTGCCCTGCCGATCCAGCACGCCGCGAATTTGCATCAGGCAACTGGAATCGTTGGAAATGACATAATCCGCGCCGGTGTCCGCGATGGAGGCGCATTTGACTTCGCCCATCGCGGTGGAAATCATCGGAAACTTGACCGCAAACAGGCCGCCGAAACCGCAGCAGGTTTCCGCTTCCTTCATTTCCACCAGTTCCAATCCCTGCACGTGCTGGAGCAACTGGCGCGGAGGCTTTTTCGAACCCAACTCGCGCAGGCCGTGGCAGCCGTCGTGAAACGTCGCGCGTCCCGGGAACCGCGCGCCGACATCGAGCACGCCCAACCGGTTGACGAGAAAGTCCGAGAATTCAAAGGTTTTTGCGGCTAGCGCTTTGGCTTCCGCTTCGCGCGGATGCCCGTGGAACAATTCGGGATAGAAAACCTTGACCATCGCGCCGCACGAGCCGGACGCGATCACCACCGTTTCGGCGTCCCGGAAAATGGCCATTTGCCGCTCCGCCACCGTGCGCGCTTCGTCCCAATAACCGGAATTGAACGGCGGCTGGCCGCAGCACGTTTGCGCTTCGGGGTAATCCACCGTGTGACCGAGCCGTTCCAGCACCTGCACGATGCTCATCCCGACTTGCGGATAAAATTGATCCACGAAACACGGGATGAACAACGATATTTTCACGCGGCCGAAACCCGGTTCGGATTCTTATTTGTAAAGCGGACCGAAATTGGCGCACGCGCGAAAATCCGCGCCCTCGCGGTCGGCGGTGCCAAAAACGTTCCACGCGCTGGGACGAAAGATGTTTTCCCCGGAAATATTGTGCATGTAAACCGGGATGCGCAGCGTGGATGCCAGGCTGATGAGCTCGGCGCCAATGTGTCCGCAGCTCATCGCACAATGGTTCGCGCCCCAATTGTTCATCACAGTGTAAACGTCCCGGAACGCGCCGTTCCCGGAAGTACGCGGCGCGAACCATGTGGTCGGCCAGGTCGGGTTGGTGCGCTCGTCCAAAATAGAGTGGACCTTTTCCGGCAATTCGACGGTTTCGCCTTCGGCAATCTGCAAGGCCGGGCCAAGTCCCTTGACCAGATTGAGCCGGCAGATGGTAACCGGCATTCCGCCCCGCGTGCGATAACGGGTTGACCAGCCGCCGCCGGGAAAATATTCCGTGATGGACGGATGCCAGGTCGTGGCGGCGAGACATTTTTCCACTTCCGCCGCGGTGATTTCCCAAAACGGTTTCATCGCCGGTTTTCCGTCAATGGATTGTTCGCCGTTGCCGTCCAGCGCCGCCGGACCGGAGTTGATCAGGTGCAGAAAGCCGCCCGCCGCCGCGCCGATCAGTTTATGGCCCGTCACCCGCTTGACCGCCGCCGGACTCCAATAGGTTCGCACATCGGCAAAAACCTGTGCCGTGTTGGTGAGCAGATAACCGAACAACATGCCCGCGCCGTTGAGGGAATCGTTTTCCGTGGCGACGACGAAAGGCGTGCGCGGGCCGTTCCAGTCGAAGGACGTGTTGAGAATCGCCTCCATGAAATCGCCGTTGGGCAGATGATCCGTCCATTGCCGCTGGCCTTGAAAACCGGATGCGATGGCGTTATGGCCGAGCGCTTCCTCGCCAAAGCCTTTTTTCGCCAGCCGGGGATTTCCGAGCATCAAGTCGCGCGCGATGAGCGCCATCTTCACGGAAAGTTCCCATTCGCGATCCAGTTGCGGGCGCGGGCGGATGGTCTTGGGCGAATTGTAATCCTTGCCTTCCGGGCAGTTGGCTTTCACCCAGGCAATCGCCTTTTCGTATTCCGCCTTGTCAAAAATGCCCCGCTCGATGCGGCGGACAAATTCACTCATGTCCACCGATTCCACCCTCATGCCCAGGTAACTTTCAAAGAAGTCCGGGTTGACAATCGAACCGGCAATGCCCATCGAAGTGCCGCCCATCGCCAGATACGATTTGCCGCGCATGATGGCGACGGCCAGTCCCGCGCGACAGAAGCGCAGGATTTTTTCCTGCACGTCCTCGGGAATGGTTTTGTCCCCGGCGTCCTGCACGTCGCGTCCGTAAATGCCGAAGGCTGGCAATCCTTTTTGCGTGTGGCCGGCCAGCACGGCGGCGAGATAAACCGCGCCGGGGCGCTCGGTGCCGTTGAAACCCCACACCGCTTTGGGGATGGTGGAATCCATATCCATCGTCTCGCTGCCATAACACCAGCACGACGTCACGGTCAGCGACAGGCCGACGCCTTCGCGCGTGAATTTATCCGCGCACGCGGCGGCCTCGGCGACTCCGCCGATACATCCGTCTGCGATGACGCATTGCACGGGTTTGCCATTCGGATAACGCAGTTTTTCGCCGATGAGTCTGGCCACAGACTTGGCGAGATTCATCGTTTGCGATTCCAGCGATTCGCGCACGCCGCCCAATCGTCCATCAATGGCGGGGCGAATTCCAATTTTCGGGAGTTTCTTGAACAGTGGATTGTCCATAGTTTTCAGCCTGGTTGAATCGGTTGGGATTTATGTTAACCCGCCGATGGCGCGGCGGCGATAATGTTCGTCGGGACGATTTTCGATCCTGTTCGAGTTTTTTTCCGCCAGGAATTGCGGTTCACTGACGGCGTAAATACCGGCCAGAATCGAAGCCCATTTGTCGAGCATGAGCATGGTGTTCAATACGTCGCGCTCACTTTGTCCCAAAACGACGGGGCCGTGATTAACCATCAAAATGACCTTGGGCGCGGCGCCGTATTTATCCATGAAGCGCCTTAGCGATTTGCGCAACGCCACTGCCAGCCGGATTCCGGGATCAACGTAGGGAACGACAGCGAGGTGCCGGCCGCAAACCACGATTTCGTCCGGGAAAACATGGCGGTGGAACGGTTCGGCTCCGAGTTTGCTGCAAAGAATTTTCAGCACGGAAACCGGGTGCGTGTGTCCGACCCATTTGGCCCCGCCTTCCTTCAAACAAATGGCGTGCAGAAACGTTTCCACCGAGGGCAGTCTGGCCTCTTCGTCCACGCGACAGTCTTCGAGAACCTTGCGGACCCCGGCGTCGGTCTTGTCCGGCCGGTCGAGAGCTTCAAAGACCGGCGGCATATTCACACGGGTGAACCCGCCGGCATCAATGGTGGCCAATTGGCTGCCCGACGCCTTGACGTAAAACGTTCCGTCTGCCAAATCAGCACTGACATTCCCTTCGCCGAGGATGGCGAGGTGCCGATCTTCACGTCCCAATTCGTGGGAAAGTTGCACCAGGCGTTTCAAGGGTTCCGCGTGTTTCATAAATCATCAGGACGAAAGAATTTTTTGAAAGCGTCCCCAGGCGTCATCCCAGGCGCCAGCGCTTTCCGGGTTGAAGGTTTTTGTTGCAAAGGAATGCCGCACCAGCGCGCGTCCTTCCGTCAACGACCGGGTTTCACCCAAGGCATATAATTGCATGATGATGTTGCCGATCGAGGCGGCTTCCACCGGACCGGCGACGACGGTGCAATTCAAAGCGTCGGCGGTGAACTGGTTCAGCAAATGATTCTGGCTGCCGCCGCCCACGATGTAAATCCGATCAATGGGTTTGCCGGTGACTTGCGCCAGAGATTCTTTCACGAGCCGGTATTTCAGCGCCAAGCTTTCCAGAATCATGCGGGTGCGTGCGCCCGGGTCCGCGGGCGCGACTTGCCCGGTGCGGCGGCAAAAGGCAGCAACGGCGTCAACCATGTTTGCCGGGGATTGAAAATCGGTTGCGTCCGGATCAATGAACGCGGCGAATGGCGGCGACGTTTCGGCCCGGGCAATGAGATCGGTGTAGCTGGCGGATTTCCCGGCAGCATCCCAAACCCGCTTGCTTTCCTGCAACAGCCACATCCCGGCGATGTTTTTTAAAAAGCGCGTCGTGCCAAAAACACCGCCTTCGTTGGAAAAAGCTGTTGGATAACTTTCTTCTGAAATCACCGGGTAATTCAACTCGCGTCCCATGCAGGACCACGTACCCGAACTCAGAAACACCGGCTCGGATTCTTCCGCGGGCACACCCACGACCGCCGAGGCGGTGTCATGCTCCGCCGGCGCGATGACTCGCAATTCTTTTGCGCCAACTTCCGCTGCCACGCCTGGTTGCAGTTTGCCCAGCACGGTCCCGGCATCAACCAGGTTGCCGAAAATTCTCGTCGGAAATCCCATGGCTTTGATGACGTTTTGTTCCCATTCCTGGGTGCGAGGGTTGAGCAATTGGCTGGAGCTGGCGATGGATTTTTCACTCACGCAAATGCCGGTCAAAAAATAATGGATCAAATCCGGCATGAAAATCAGCCGCTCCGCTTTTTCAAGCCGCGCCGGCGAATTCGCCTCGGCCAGCAACTGAAAAAGTGTGTTGAAAAACATGAATTGGATGCCCGTCCGCTGATAAATTTCCTTTCGCGGCATTCGTCGGAATGCTTCTTCCTCCATTCCCTGCGTGCGGCTGTCGCGGTATTGAAACGGCGCGCGCAACAATTTCCCACCGGCGTCCAACAAACCATAATCCACGCCCCACGTGTCCACGCCGATGGACACGACGGCGTCGCCATATTTTTTTGCCGCGAGCGCGATTCCTTGTTTCACGTGAGCGAAAAGGCGTTCGATGTTCCAATGCCAGCCGTCTGTTTCCTTGACGGCGTCATTGGGGAAACGGATCAACTCGTTCAATCTCAAACGGGCGCCGTTGTAAATTCCGGCAACCACACGGCCGCTGCCCGCACCGAGATCCACTGCAAGACAGACGCGTTTCCTGCGCATTCTTAATTGATTGTAGCCGCGTCAGTCTGTAAATAACACACGCGAAATCAAAGATGAAATTTCATTACGTCTATAATCTTTGGGACGATGGCGAGGCGGCGAAGCTTTCCGGTGTTGACCGGCTCGTTTATCGCTCGAACAAACTCGGCAGCGACCAGCGCATCACCAACACCGGCGGCGGCAACACGTCGTCGAAGCTTCTGGAAACGGATCCGCTGACCGGCGAAAAAGTCGAAGTGCTTTGGGTTAAAGGCTCCGGCGGCGATTTGCGGACGAGCACGCGCGAAAATTTTTCGTCGCTTTACCAGTCCAAATTGCTCGGCCTGCAAAAAACCTACGCGATCCGCGGCGACAAAGGCCTCAAGTCGCAGGCCGAGGACGACATGGTCGCGGCCTATAATCATTGCACGTTTAATTTGAACCCACGGGCGAGTTCCATTGACACGCCGCTGCACAGTTTTATTCCGGGCAAATTCGTGGATCACATGCACCCGAATGCAATCATCGCCATCGCGGCGTCGGCGAATTGCGAAAAATTGACGCGGGAAATCTTCGGCGGCGAGATGGCCTGCGTGCCCTGGATGCGTCCCGGCTTCGAACTGGGCCTGGCGATGCAGGAAATCTGCAAAAAGAACCCGACCGCGAAGGCGATCATGATGGGGCAGCATGGATTCATTTCATGGGCGGATGATGACAAAGAATGTTACCAGCGCACGCTGGATTTCATCGAACGCGCATCGCAGTTCATCGAGAAAAAATATGCGGAAAAGGGCGGCGACGCGAAAGCGTTTGGTGGACAAACATTTCAAACGCTCGCGGCAGAAAGGCGCGATGGAGTTTTCGCGACGATTTTGCCGTGGCTGCGCGGACAGGTTTCGCAGCAGAAACGTTTCATCGCCACGATTCAGGATGACGAAAAGATTTTGCGCTTCGTGAATTCCAACGATGCGCCGCGCCTCGCGGAATTCGGCACAAGTTGTCCCGACCATTTTCTGCGCACGAAAATCAAACCGCTTTACGTCGCGTGGAATCCGCAAACGGAAGACGTTTCCGTTTTGAAAAGGAAGATTTCCGAGGGACTGGCGCAGTATCGGAAGGATTACGCCGCGTATTACGAAAAATGCAAGCATGCCAATTCGCCCTCGATGCGCGACCCGAACCCCACCGTGATTTTAATTCCCGGCCTGGGCCTGATTGCCTGGGGCAGGGACAAAAGCGAGTCGCGCGTGACGGCGGAGTTTTACAACTGTGCCGTCGAGGTCATGCGCGGTGCGGAGGCGATTGACAAATACGTTTCGCTCCCGCAGCAGGAGGCGTTCGACATCGAATACTGGCTGCTCGAGGAAGCGAAATTAAAACGCATGCCGCCGGAAAAGGAACTCGCACGGCAGGTCATCATCATCATTGGCGCGGGTTCCGGCATCGGGAAGGAAACCGCGCATCGGCTCGTTTGTGAGGGTGCGCACATTGTCTGCGTGGATTTGAACGAAGACGCGGCGCGGGCGACGGCGAAGGAAATCACGGACAAATACGGCCCCGGCATCGGCGTGGCCGGAACGGGAATCTCCAATTGCGGCCTGGCGGCTGGCCTGGGGTGCGACATCACGAATCGCACTGACATACGCAAAATGCTGGGCCAGGTCGCGCTCGCTTACGGCGGCTTCGATTCCATCTGCGTCACCGCCGGAATATTTGTGCCGAGCGACACCGCCGGCCACATTCCCGACGATAAATGGGACGTGACGTTCAGAATCAACGTCACCGGCAGTTACCTCGTGGCGGACGAAGCGGCGAAAATTTGGAAGGAACAGGGTTTGCGCGGCAATCTGGTTTTGACGACGAGCGCGAACGCCGTTGTCACCAAAAAAGGCTCACTCGCTTACGACACGAGCAAGGCGGCGGCAAACCACCTCGTTCGCGAACTCGCCATCGAACTCGCGCCGCTCGTGCGTGTCAACGGCGTCGCCCCCGCGACCGTCGTACAGGGCAGCGCGATGTTCCCGCGCGACCGCGTCCTTGGCTCGCTCGCGAAATACAGCATCCCTTACAAAGACCACGAGCCGACGGAATCGCTCGTGATAAAACTCGCTCAATTTTACGCTGATCGCACGTTGACGAAATCACCCATCACACCCGCCGACCAGGCCGAGGCGTATTTTCTTCTAGTCTCGCAGCGCCTGAGCAAAACGACCGGCCAGATAATCACAGTTGACGGCGGACTGCACGAAGCCTTTCTGCGCTGAAGTATCCGGGAAACGACGAACCCCGAATACCCTAATGGCATCCGAGTATTTACATAGTACAGGGGCTTGACCACATCGAGACGCCATCGGTCAAAGGTTTACATTGCATCGCTTGGGCGAGTATCAGTCATAACTCTTCTCGGAGAGAGTGCCCGAAACCTGTCTGAGAATAACTGTTGTTTCCGCCGCTTTTGCGTCCTCTGGGTGCGCCCAAGGAGGAACACGTGTCGTCGCCGAACCGCGCGGTGGGCATAACCTGTCGAAAATGCATAAGATATGCCTGAAGTCATACGTGGAACTATCACACTAAAGTGGCCGGTCGCTTTATAGCCGAACCGACAAATTGTTGGTGAACTACCACGGGTGTTTGAATAACTCAGACAACACCAACAACATGTAACTCAAACACCCCCAATGTCGTTGCCCTCAAAGGTTGAACAATGGCACCGTGAGTGACACTCCGCAAGCGATTCTACAGGTTCATGGCCGACCAGTTGGCCTGAATAGCATAGAAGGTTCGAGCAGTGGATCCAGACGGACAGTTTCCCTTAGCCGGAACGATTTAGCTTGAAGGAATGAACACCATTTGGCGGGCTACCGTTTTCAAGCGCTGATCACCAACCTGCCCCGGAGCGCCGACGCCCTGATGGTCTGCGTGGTATAACGCGCGGGCCGACCTCGAAAACCGGGTCAAGTCGTTTCCGGTTGTTGGGGAATCCGATCTCAATGTTCGGGCCGGACGCATTTTTTGACCGTACGGGACAACCCGACGCCGTGACGAGTGGCAAAGACCCACTGAGTCATTTCGTTTTGGTGAAAGTCAGTCAAGCGTCTTTCGAAGTTAACTCTGACTCAGCTTCCTTATTGCCAAATCTGCCAATCGGCAACTTGTCCGTTATGGAGATTTGGCGGCCATCATGGGTTACGAGGACAATCGCCCTGTGTTTCAAATTCTCGGCCATAACACATCACTTGGCTCTAAAAAACGAAGTCACGTCACCCACTACCTACAACCGAATTCGCTTGCGGCTTCTGCGGCACGGCAGACAAAATGAGCAGATGCCCCGTCGCGCCACCGAAAAACAATTTCTTGGCCGGTTCGCGCTGACCTTTGCAATGGTTGCAGCCGGTTTTTTTTCGGCGCCGGCCGCGCCAAATTATTTCACGCGCACTTGGCAGGTGGAGCAAGGATTGCCGCAGAACAAGGTCACGGCCGTTGTGCAGACGCGCGACGGCTATTTGTGGGTCGGCACTTACAACGGACTGGCGCGGTTTGACGGCGTCCGCTTCACGGTTTTCGATGACAACAACACGCCGGAACTGCGCAGCAGCCGCATCACGAGTTTGTTTGAAGCCGCCGACGGCACGTTGTGGATCGGCACGGAAAGTGGCGACGTATCGCAATACAAGGACAGCCATTTCGCCGCCGTGCCGGTGCGCGCAAATTGGGGCGGCGGAAAAATTTACGCCATCACCGCCGACGGCACGGGCGACGTCTGGCTGTTCAACGAAGCGGGCGAACTCGCGAGGGTGCGGGACGGTCGGGTGTTGGTCCCACCGGCCGGGGTCATCACCAATGTGGTCGCCCTGGCGCGATCAACGGACGGTCAGATTTGGGTTGATCGCGAGGGCTGGGTGTCGGTTCTCAAGCACGGCCAGTTGCAGCTCGTTGAATTTGGGGCAACCAACCCCGCCACCTATCCATATATTCAGGGGATTGCCGCGAGTCGCGACGGCGGGTTTTGGGTGGCCAGCAACAGCGGCATCCGCAAATGGAAAGACGGCCAATGGACCGCCGATTTAGGGCCCGCGCCGTGGGGATGGAACACCGTTCCGAACTTCTTGGAAACTTCCGACGGGCGTGCTGGCGGGCGGCACGTCGAGCGACGGTTTGTGGCTGGTTTTTCCCGATTCAACAAACACGCCCGCGGTGCACATTGACCGCACCAACGGATTGCCGTCGGACTGGGTGATTTCGTTGTGGGAAGACCGCGAAAAAAATCTGTGGTGCGGCACCGGCGCGGGACTGGTGGTTATCCGCCCCAACAACCTTGAAACCATTTCGCCGCCGGACAAATGGAAGAGCTGTCCCGTGCTCTGCGTGCTGCCGGCGCCGGACGGCGCGCTGTGGGTCGGCACCGAAGGCGCGGGCTTGTATCGCCTGCAAAACGGCGATTGGACGAATTTCGATCCGGCGCAGGGCCTCCGCAATCCCTACGTCTGGTCGCTGGCCGCGGACGGCGCGGGAAAAATCTGGGCCGGCACGTGGGGCGGCGGATTGTTTGCAGCAGAAGGACGACGCGTTTGATTATGCGCCGGGGCTGGAAAATTTTCTGTTGCCGGTGCCGGCGCTTTTGTTTGTGGGCGACAAACTTTGGATCGGCACGCCGGCGGGCGCGCTATGTTATCAAAACGGAAAACATCGAAAGGTTCAGCGAAATTGCGGGTGAGCCGTTCGGCGATGTCCGCGCCATCGCGCGGGACAAGTCGGGGGCGCTGTGGTTCGGCACGGCGGGCGGCGGCTTGGTGCGTTTGCAAAATGGAAATTTTCGCCGGTTCAAAAAGTCCGACGGGCTGTCGTCCGATTTCATCGAATGCCTGCATTTTGCGGATGACGGCGCGCTGTGGATTGGCACGTTCGGCGGCGGGCTGGATCGGTTCAAGGACGGAAAATTTTCCGTGATCAACCGCGAACAGGGGTTGCCCAACGGCGTCATCGGCCACATCGAAGCGGACGGGCGCGGATTTTTCTGGATGAGTTCCTACGGGGGCATTTTGCGCGCGAGCGAAAAGGATTTGAACCGCTGCGCCGACGGCGAAATCGCCGCGGTGCCGTTCCTGACTTACGGCGTCAATGAAGGCATGCCGACGCTTGAATGTTCGGAAGGCTTGCAATCGGCGGGCGGCCAAACGGCGGACGGGCGCTTGTGGTTTGCGACGGCGAAGGGACTTGTCGCCGTGGACCCGGCGGGCGTCAAGCTGAATCCGCTGCCGCCGCCGGTGCGGATCGAGGAGATGCGTGTGGACGACAAGAAGTTCGCGGACGGCACCGCCGCCGGGCCGCTAAAAATTCCGCCGGGCCGGCACCACATCGAATTTGAATACACCGGTTTGAGCTTTGTCGCGCCGGAAAAGGTGCGATTCAAATGCCGACTGGACAATCTTGAAACGGAATGGGCGGACGTCGGCGCGAAACGGGTGGTCGACTTACAACTACATCCCGCCCGGAAATTATTCGTTCCAAGTAACCGCGTGCAACAACGACGGCGTGTGGAATGAATCCGGCGCGAGCCTCGACGTTTGAAGTGCTGCCGTATTTCTGGCAGACGACATGGTTCCTTGTTGTCGGTGGACTGGCGACAGTGTTGGCGGCCAGCGGCGCGGTCTGGTTCGACACGCGGCGGCGGATGCGACGCCGGCTCGAACGCGCCGAGCGCCAGCGCGACATCGAGCGCGAACGTTCGCGCATTGCCCAGGACATCCACGACGACCTCGGCGCGAGCCTGACGCGCATCAGCATGTTGAGTGAAACAGCCCGGAGCGAATTAGATCGACCGGAACACGCCGCGGTTGGTCTGAATCAGATTTATAAAGCGGCGCACGAGTTGACACGGGCGATGGACGAAATTGTGTGGGCGGTGAATCCGCGGCACGACAGTTTGGAAGGACTAGCCACGTTATCTGGAGAAATTTGCGCAGGATCTGCTGGCGGCCGCCGGCATCCGCTGCCGCCTGGACATACCCCTGGAACTTCCGTCCTGGCGGCTTACAGCCGATGTGCGTCACAATTTGTTCCTGGCTTTCAAGGAGGCGCTTCACAACGTGGTCAAACATTCCGGCGCCTCGGAAACGTCCATCCGCCTTACGACGGGCAGCAACTCCTTCGAACTGGTTGTTGAAGACAATGGCCGGGGGTTTAAATCCGATATTTCCCGTGAGCATCTGCCGAATAATTCGGCACGTCTTTCCGCGGGAAATGGTCTGGAAAACATGGCGCGCCGTTTGGCAGAAATCCACGGACTCTGCCAGATTCAATCAGCGCCCGGGCAAGGGACCAAAGTTATCTTCACTGTGCCGCTCAAGATGTTTGTAGCATAGGAAAAAATTAATGGAGACCGGGGGGGGAATCAGCGTATGTCGTGATTATTGATGACATAGGGTGCCAAGGAAATGGGGATATAGTACGTCATGTCTTCGATGGGAAACCAACCAGCCCAGCCAGTCGTTTTGAGAACACCGCACCAAATTCGATGTTGGTTCACTGCGGGAACGGTTTCCCTGGCCGTCTGGCCTGGGCTGCTTCGCACTGCCGACTCCCAGCCAATGAAAATCAAGCTGCGAATGCCGAATCGCTGACAATCCCCAATCGTGTTATGTTAGAAGCTACAGAAAAACCAAATCAAATGCGAGTACCGGTTTCCATTGTCGAGGACGACGCGCAGGCGCGGAGCCTGCTCGCTGATTGGATTAATCGTGCGCCACGGTTTCGTTGCGTCGGCAGGCATGCCAGCGCCGAAGCCGCGCTGCTCGCTTTGCCCATTGAAAAACCCGCAGTGGTTTTAATGGACATCAATCTGCCGGGAATCAGCGGCACCGAATGTGTGCGCCGACTCAAACCTGTATTACCGGACACTCAATTCATGATGCTTACCGTCTATGAGGATTCTGATCACATCTTCGATGCTTTGGCGGTGGGTGCCTGCGGCTATCTGCTCAAGCGCGTTTCCCGTGCAGAACTGATTGAGGCGCTTCAGGAGGTTCATACCGGCGGCTCGCCGATGAGCAGCAACATCGCGCGCAAGGTCGTCCAGTCCTTCCAAAGACCGGCCCATCAGCCCTCGGAGGCCATGGTGCTTTCGGCCCGGGAACGCGAAGTTCTGGAATTGCTCGCCCGCGGTTATCTTTACAAGGAAATCGCTGATTTACTCCGAATAAGTGTCCCAACTGTGAACACATACATCCGTCGCATCTACGAAAAAATGCACGTCCGATCCCGCTCCCAGGCGGTAGCCAAGCTCACTCATATTCCCGGTGCCGTCGGCAGCACGGGCCCGAGGCTCACCCTTAAGAAACAAGCCTAATCAGGTTTTGTCGTTGATTTTGATGACATGACTTTAATGCTTTTTTATAGGAAACTGTCACCACGAACCCGTTGGAGCATTTAAAAAATCTACAAAAATATGAAAAAACTTGCTTTGTTCTCAGTCGGCGTACTGGCGTTAGCGCTGGTAAGCGCCCATGCGCTAAAACACAGTACTCTACTCCACTGCTGATGATTGGACCAATTGGAACTCGGACAGGGAGTTTAACATTTCAAGCTACAACCGCTTTTGACTACGATGGCGTAACGGTCAACGGCATTGGCAATCCGTCAAACGCGGGTGGTGCGGGCACGGGGGGGGCGCTCGAAGTCAGTCCCATTGTTCCATGTAATTGGGGCCAGGCTGGGCCTGCCTTTGGTCTAGCTGGTCCAACGACAGCGGTTTTAGTCGCTATGGATGGACCGGGTGCAGATTATGGCCAACCGTTGGTAGCCCAGACGGGTACGTTGCTTGTGGATTACACGATGCCGGACGACACACTTGGCGGCACGTATTTCACTATGGGCATTTTCTTTCAAGACGATGCCCAATGGGGTGGATGGCAAGCCTCTCAAAACATAGATTTAGGACCTGTGATCACTCCGAGTGGAACAGAGGAAATGTATGAGGCTGTCATTCCCTACTCGTTAAGCGCGGCCAGTAATCTATCGTATGCTCAGATTGGCTTCTGGCTATTCACCGATTACCAGGGGGTAAATCCGTGGTATGTAGATAACATCTCAGTGGTCCCCCTCCCTGTTACAATAATTCCAGCACCCGTCACCAATCTGTTCTCCACCCTTGATGACTTTACGCCTTGGACTGCGGCTGGCGGCGATTTGGTATCGCCGGACAGTGCGTTCAGCTCGGATGGCGTCACCATCAATGGCTTGGGCAACACCACCGACGCCGGCGCCACCGGCACTGCCGGCTCACTGTTGGTCGATTGGAGCAGTCTTGAAACCGGCTATGGTACCATAGCCAGCGCGCCGGACCAGGGAGGCAATGCGGCATTCCTGCAAGCCATTGACCCCGGTTGTAACCCTGGATCTTCAACTTCCGTTGCCGCTTACGGAAACATTAATGTGGAGTATTCGCGACCGGATACTACTGATGGCGGCACCTATTTCCAACTGGGCGTAAATTTGTCATACAGTGCCGACGGCTACTATGGGAATTATTTGTGGAATGCGGATCAAGACCTGGGTTTTACGGATGATAATGGGTTGGAAGTTCACGAGGCACAATTCCCTACACCATTAACGCCGGCAACTTCTACGGATTCGGTTTCGGCATCTCGGTTAATTCCGATTACCAGCCGGTCAATGGGTTCCACATTGGTGAAATCTCCGTGAGTGCCGCCCAGGCGCCGCTCATCACCGGCATCAGTTTGAACGGGACAAGCCTGACCATCAATGGCACAAACGGGCTGACGGGCTTCCACTACACTTTGCGCTCGAGCACGGATATTTCAGTGCCGCAGAGTGCGTGGACGGTGGTATCGACGGGAAACCCGTTTAACGGGCCGACCTACAGCATTACGATCACCATCAATCCGGCCGCCCCTCAGATGTTTTATAGCATCAGTGTGCCGTAGACAGACAATGCCTAGCTGTCACCGTGAGACAATGCAAAACTGTTACCTGAGACAATGCCTGGCCGTTAATTGGCAATTACCTTATTTGCACCATTCAATCAATTACCCTGCGGCAAACCGCAGGGTGATTTTTTGACCGTGGGCTGGAAGAGAGGCTTATGTCCCGGAGAAACCTCGTCAGCCCTCTATGCTGAAAAATCGAAATTGAACTCATAGCTGACCATCGCAACCCATAATTTGTTTGATTTTCAAACGCTGCTCTAAGCGATTTTTGCCTGGCTGTTCTGTGAAAATGGGTTTGTGAAAGATATAATCCAAGTCCGGAGTGTCATCAATTCTCACTACATTGACCTGAGGCTACAACCAGGTATCTTTTATGCAGTCCATAACAGTACCCGTGAACATTTTTTTTGATTTCGGCAGGCGTGCCGGTTGGCTGCCAAATGCGGGCATTTTGTGTCTCTTCCTCGTTCTGGTGGCGTCCAGCGGATGCAAAAAGTCAGACAGTACGCCAGCCTCGGTCGCGCCGTCGCAGGAATCCAATTCAACACCCATAGCTGCCGCGCCAACAGCCGCGCCCCCGCCGGTTCCAGTGCCGCCGCCAACTCAATCCAGCTCCACTAATTCGGGACCGACACAACTCCAGTTGCTCAACCGGGCGCTGGTGGGATGGGAGATAAAGAACCACCGGCACCCGCGGACCTTTGAGGAATTTGCCAGCACGGCAAATTTCCAGATACCTGACCCGCCGGCGGGGCAAAAATATGCTTTTAGCCAAAAAGGATTTATTGTTCTCGTCAACGCAACCCAATAAACCGATGAACGTTCAGAGTGATTTACCATCAAACCGCAGGCCAAAGTGGGAAGCTCAAACCGCCAAAGGTTTTACCCTCATCGAACTTCTGGTGGTCATCGCCATTATCGCGATCCTGGCGGCGATTCTTCTGCCGGCTCTGGCCGGGGCCAGAGTTACGGCGTTGCGCGCCCAGGACATGAACAATATGAAACAACTGGCCACCGGTATGCTTGCCTTTTGCGGCGACCACAACGATACGTACCCGCCTGCATACTGGGCTGGGAATAGCGGGACAGTCAGTTGGGACACTTTGCTCTACTCCTATGTCGGCGGGGGCAGCGGAACCCCGCAGAATACCATGGATGTTGGAGTTTATGCAGACGGCGATGCTGCCATTGCCAACGCTTATGGCATCGCCCTCGGACTCAAAATTATGGCCTGCCCGTTTGACACATTTACGAAATGCACCTGGGTAACGCAAAGCGGCTTTTCCATAAGAAGTTATGCAATGGTTGCGGCCAGCCAGAATTATGGAAGTGGGTGGGATGTGCCAATCCAGAACGGATTGACAAGCATTAACAGCCCCGGTTTTATGGGCGTGGGAATTAGTTGGTCTAGTTCTAATGACAAGACTGCTGACTGGGAGCCGCCGGGCTATCCGGATACTGTGGTCCGCCATCCAGGCAGCACTCTTATGCTGGTGGAACTGGCTAATAGCCAGAACGTCGAAGGGAATAGCTGGCCAGCTTTTTGTTTTGGTCCGATTCTTGCATCACCCGGCAGCGGTCTCTACCAAATTGAGAACGGCGTCCGCACGGATCCGGAGTACTTGGAAGAAAACGGCGCCAGTGAGGGCGACCAATTATATCCGGCTCAGCACAATCGGTTTAGCTACGCCTTCCATGACGGTCATGTCGAGCTGCTCACCTACCTACAAACCGTAAACGCGAAGACGCTGCCGGGGGGCGTAATCTCCACCGCTCCGAGTGGCATGTGGAGTATTTGGACGGCAGATTAGCCGTTCCAATTTGTCCGGGCCCTCATCCGAGTGCCATGGTAACCCGTGACAACCGTACCGGTGCCAGCACTAAAAAATGATAATAAAAACTGTCTCCTTGATTCGTCTTCTTTTGGCCGGCGCCTGTGTTGCGTTGGTTGCCACGCAGCTTATGGCTGCCGATTCGCCGCGGGAACATCTTTCGCTCGACACGAATTGGAAATTCCATCTCGGCGACGACTGGCCGGATGCGCTGCATCTGGAAAATTCCGGCACCGGTTCCGGCCCGGCATCGGAAAAGTTTTCCGACTCCTACTGGCGCGTCGTCAATCTGCCGCACGACTGGGCGGTGGAATTGCCGTTCGACCCAACCGCCGACGGCAGCCACGGTTTCAAGGCGCTGGGCAAAAACTTTCCGACGAACAGCATCGCCTGGTATCGCCGCACTTTTGAGTTGCCGAAGGAGGACGAAGGCAAACGCATCTGGCTGACGTTCGACGGCGTGTTCCGCGACGCGACGGTGTGGGTCAACGGCTGGTGCGTGAGGCATCACGAAGGCGGTTACTATCCGTTCCGCGAGGACATCACGGACGTGTTGCATTTCGGCGGCACGAACGTCATCGCCGTGCGCGTGGACGCGACGAAAACCGAGGGCTGGTTTTACGAAGGCGCGGGCATCTACCGTCACGTTTGGCTGGATAAAACCGCGCCGGTGGCCATCTCGCCGGACGGAATTTTTGTTTATTCCTCGTTCAAGAACAACGTGCCGTCCGGCAAGGCGGAAATACATGTTGAAGCCAATCTGCTCAATTCACTCACCAACGAAATGACGGCGATGGTGAACTGCGAAATCATTTCGCCGGACGGCAAATCGCTGAGACAATTTTCCGAATCGGAAAAATTAAAACGCGAATCGCAGGGCGCTGGTGAAATTGGAATCGAATGTTTCCTCGCCGGTTCTTTGGTCGCCGGAATCGCCAAAACTTTACAAGCTCGTCACGACCGTTTCCGTGGCCGGCAAAGTGGTTGACCAAATAACAACTCCCTTTGGCATCCGCACCGTGGCGCTTTGATCCGAACCAACGGCTTTTTGCTGAACGGCAAGCATTACGAGATTTACGGCACCTGCAATCATCAGGATCACGCCGGCGTCGGCGCGGCCATTCCCGGATGCGTTGCAGGAATTCCGCGTGAAGAAACTGAAGGAATTCGGCTGCAACGCCATCCGCACCTCGCACAATCCGCCCACGCCGGAATTGCTCGATGCCTGCGACCGGCTCGGCATGTTGGTCATGGACGAGAGCCGGTTGATGGGCAGCGATTCGGGGAACATGAAAAAGTGGGACGACCAAATCCGCCGCGACCGCAATCATCCGAGCGTCGCGATTTGGAGCATCGCCAACGAGCAATTCATGGTGCAAGACACGCCGCAGGCCGCCAACGTCGCGCGCACGATGCAGGATTACGTCAAGCAACTCGACCCGACGCGGCCCGTCACCTACGCCTCGCCGGAAGGCGACGTGTTTCGCGGCATCAATTCGGTCATCGAAGTGCGCGGCTGGAATTATCACTACGGTCCCGACATGGACAAATATCACGCCGAACATCCGAACCAGCCGAACGTCGGCACCGAGCAGGCCAGCGTCGTCGGCACCGCGGCATTTACGCGAACGATCAGGAACACGGTTATGTCGGCGCTTACGACGTCGCCTGGCCGGGTTGGACCACGACCGCGGAAAGCTGGTGGAGCTTCTTCGCCGTTCGTCCGTGGCTCTCCGGCGCCTTCGTCTGGACCGGTTTTGATTATCGCGGCGAGCCGACGCCGTATTGGTGGCCGTGCATCAACTCGCACTTCGGCATTCTCGACACGTGCGGTTTTCCGAAGGACGTTTTTTATTACTACAAATCGTGGTGGACGACGAACACCGTGCTGCACCTGTTGCCGCATTGGAACTGGCCCGGCAAGGAAGGCCAGGAAATCCGCGTGGAGGCCTTCAGCAATTGCAAGCAGGTGGAACTTTTCTTGAACGGCGCGTCGCTCGGCAAACAGGCGATGAAGCCGAATTCGAAATTGAGCTGGCAGGTGAAATACGCGCCGGGAACTTTGAGCGCGAAAGGTTTTGACGACGCCGGCAACGTCATCGCCGAAACAAAAGTGGAAACGACCGGCGACGCCACGCAAATCCAACTCACGCCTGACCGCAAAACCATCAACGCCGACGGCGAGGACGTGGCGGTGTTCACCGTTTCCGCGCTGGACGCGCAAGGCCGCGTGGTGCCGGTGGCGCAGAACAAAATCAATTTCACCATCGAAGGCGCGGGCAAAATTATCGGCGTGGGCAACGGCGATCCCAGTTGCCACGAGCCGGACACGTTCATTCCGTCTGTGCCCGCGCGCAACATTGCCGTGGACGATTGGCGCTGGCGGCTTGCGAAATTTCCGAAAAACAGCAGCGCCGTGCCGGAATACGCGAATGATTTTGATGACTCCGCCTGGAACACGCTCAACGCCAAAACCAGCGGCGGCGAACCGACGATCAAAACGGAAAACACCACGGCGATTTACCGCGCGCATTTCACGCTGACGGACGAAGATTTGAACGGTTCCGGCGCGCAGATTTGTTTCGGCGGCGGCGACGACGAAGGCTGGTATTTCGTGAACGGCCAGTTCGTCGGCGAATCGCACGACTGGCAGGCGCAGCCGATTTTCGACATCAAAAAATTCATCCACGCTGGCGACAACGTCATTGCCGTGGGCGTCAACAACGTCGCCGGCCAGGGCGGTTTGAATCCCAACGTGACCGTGAAAGTCATCGGGAACACCAGCGCCCCGCCGTGGTCGCGCAGCCTGTTCAACGGCCTGGCGCAAATCATCGTGCAATCCACGCGCGACGCCGGCGAATTCAAGTTGACGGCCAGTGCCGACGGTCTCGAGCCGGCGACGGCGGTCGTGCAAACACAGCCCTGCGCGCCGCGCCCATTCGTGCCGTAAGTTGCCAAATCGGCGCGAATGACCAAACCGGCTTCCAAACTTCGCCGGGAAGCGCACCCGAGGCGCGACTCCGCTCGTCGTTGCGCGATGGCCCCCAATAAACGCATCGGCTGCCTCTTAAGTTAAATTTCTAAATTTCTGTTGCCAAAGCCTAGCCGCCCGTAATCACGAAAGTGAGCGCCGTTGCACAAGATGTTGCTCTGAAACAACCGGCTGTCATTAAAACTCACGACACGGCTGGATCGGCTTTCCGTTTCCGCCTTCACCGGAATTATGGTAGTGTCTTGCCAAAGCTATATGAGTCAAAATGCTCGTACCCAGTCCCGTTTACTCTAACCCCTGCTGGGATTCGTGCGGTATGCCATTCAAGAGCTGGATGTCTTCATGGCCGGGCAAATGGTGGCGCTGCTGGCTCAGGTGCGTATTAGTGCCTGCCGCTGCCGTACTGGCAGGTACTGCCGGCGCGCAGACGCTTGTGGATTTGGGCGCCACCGCTCCCACTCCCGGAACGAATGATATTTCGCAGCTCAGCACTCTTGGCAACCGGACGGATCCCGATGGCTTAAATTATTACACAGATGACCAAACCTCTTTTGGTACCGGCGAACCTGGACAAACCTTTCTGACCGGTACAAACCCGGCGGGATACGTCCTATCGTCCCTGGCGATACGGACGGCCGGTCTGGGCAGCGACTCCGGCATTGGGACGGCCCAACCCTATTACCTGCACCTTTACTCAGTGTCCGGTAGCACGGTGACCCCGCTGCAAACCAACACCTCGGCCAATATCACTTTCAATGACGGCGACTGGCTCCAGTGGACCGGACTTTCATTGATATTGTCACCAAACACAGCCTATGCCTGGTCGTTTGGCAAAGCGAGTTCAACCAACAGTTGGGAAGCGATGGCGGTCGCCACCAACCTCCCCTACGCCGGGGGCCAGATTGGACTTGTCCCTCCGGGCGGCGGAACTGTCACCTTTGGCAGCAGCCACAGCTTCGACGCGGTATTTGACGTTGGACTGGTCTGAAAACAGCTTCGGGGTATTTGCCGCCGGGATGGAGCGATGCGGACATTGGCTCGCCAGGTTTGGCCGGCTCGGCCGGCTATACCAATGGCTTGTGGACCGTGACCGGCGGCGGCTCGGACATTTGGAATACCGCCGACCAGTTCAATTTTTGCAGCACCAATTTTTCCGGCAACGGCACGATGATTACCCTCGTGACCAGTTTGCAAAACAGTGATCCCGGTTCCGGCTGGGCGAAGGCTGGAATCATGTTCCGCAATGACTACACGGCGGGTTCGGCCAACGTGAGCATCGTCGCCACGGCGGGCCAGGGAATCAGTTTCCAATGGCGGAGCACCGCCGGTGGCTCCAGTTCTAACGGCCAGCATAGCGGCATTACCACGCCGGTTTGGTTGGAATTAGTCTGCTCCAACGGGACCTACACTGGCTCTTACAGCTTGAATGGCAGCACCTGGGTTCAGGTCGGCAGCCAATCGGTTGCGTTGAACAGCACCGTCCTGGCCGGATTCGATGTGACCGCTCACAACAACTCGGCGCTGAATACCGCCACGTTTACAAACTTCAGCCTGACCAATATTCCCAGCGCTCCCTACGTTCCCACGCCGGTGGTTTCCCCCTCGAGTATTATTTCCTTAGGCTCAACCGTTACCATCGCGTCAACGGTGACCGGAAGCCTGCCCATATCGTATCAATGGCAGACCGACGGCGGCAGCGGCGGCACACTGACGAACATTCCCGGAGCGACCCGTCCGTCTTTAACCTACACGCCGCCCTCGACCGGCACGTTCCAATTCGATTTGGTGGCCACGAACAGTTTAGGCGGTAACACCAGCGCCATCGTCACAGTGACCGTGCTGCCGTTGTCGGCCACAATTCCTTTTAACAGTGACGATTACCTCCTTTTCACGTGCTATTCCAACAACTCTTACGGTACGACCGTTTATAACAACAATTGGTATGATTCCGGAAGTTGGGTGACTCATTATACCACCAATAATCCGAACTTTAATGGCAGCAATTCCATCGCTTGCGCATCCACCGGCTGGCAGGCATTGCGGTTCACCCATGATCCAATTGATACCACCATTTATACCAATGTGAGCTTCTGGTTAAACGGGGGCGCACCGGTGGACAAAGTTTCGGCTTCTACGCTCAAGCGGGACCAACTTGGCTGAACAGCATATACATAACAGCTCCGACCAATAAATGGCAACAATTCACCTTTTCCCTGGCTTCCCTGGGCGTCGCAACTATTACCAATCTGACAGGTTTTGAGTTTTGGAACAACAATGGCTCAGTGCACCCGCATTTTATGTCGCGGACTTCGCGCTGACAGCGGCGCCGAAGCCTGCGGTCGTTCATGTCGGCATCAATGCCGCGGCTCCGGTGCGCACGGTGGATCCCCGCGTGTTCGGCATCAACAACGTCGCCTGGGATGGCTCTGAGGACTCGCCGGGCACCATTGACCAAGTGACCAATATGGGCATTCAGGCCCTGCGCTGGCCCGGCGGCAGTTGGGGAGACGGTTATCATTGGACCAACGAGGCTTGGAGCTATGGCGCCACCAACGCACGAACCTGGGGTTCATTTACCATCAACTTCATTCATACGGCCACCAATGCGCAGGCCCAGGCATTTATCATTGCCAACTATGGCAGCAGCACTCCCCAGGAAGCCGCTTACGGAGTCGTCATGATGAATATCACCAACCATTGCCATTTTAAATATTGGGAGATCGGCAACGAGGTCGGTGGCAGTTGGGAAGTGGACTGCAACACCAATCCGCCATACGAGGCGCACGATCCCTGGACCTACGCCATGCGCTTCGCGCAATACTATACGCAAATGAAAGCCGTGGATCCCTCCATCAAGATCGGCGCTGTTGCTGACACCACGGAAGACGGCACCGTCAACAACTACAATCATCCTGTCGTCAATCCCGTCACCGGCGTGACCCATTACGGCTGGACGCCGGTGATGTTATATACCATGAAGACCAACGGTGTGCTGCCAGACTTCCTCATCGATCACTCTTATGCGCCCGGCGATGGGGATACCTATAATCTGCTTTGGTCGTCCAAGCATTGGCAGACCGATGCGGCGAATTTGCGCATGATGCTCAATGACTATCTGGGCACCAACCTTGCCACGAACATTGAACTCAACGTCACCGAATATGGTCCGGGAGGTGACAAACAACCCGTTAGCCTGGTAGGCGGGTTGTTCGACGACGATGCCATGGGCGAGGTTCTGCAAACCGAATTTAACGCCTTCCTTCGGTGGGACCTGCACAACGGCCCGTCGGACCTGACCGATTCAGACAACGCCGTGTATGGATGGCGTATGGACAGCAATACCGGTTACTACCTCACCGACGGAGGCGTCGTCAATGGCGATGTCGTGCCGCCCGACTCCAACTGTTACCCGAGTTTCTATTGTATGAAGTTGTTGAAATATTTTGTCCACGGCGGCGATACCGTCATCACCGCCACGAACGATTATGAACTTCTGGGAACCTATGCCGTGCAACGCACCAACGGGTCTTTGACCATGCTGGTCATCAATAAAAGCTCCGTCTCCAACCTCACCGCCGCCATCAATTTAACCGGCTATCAACCATCTGCCGACGCGACGGTTTACTCGTATGGCATTCCGCAGGACCAGGCAGCGCGCACCGGAATCGGGTCCCTCGATATTGCCCAGACAAATTTTCCCGGCGCCGGCACGAACTTCAACTACACCTTCCCGCCCTACTCGGCCACCGTGCTCGTGCTCGCGCCCGCCGCGCCGCTTCTTGTTCCCATGACAGCGCCGCAACCAATGGCCCGTCAATTTATTTTCCAGGTTGAAGGACAACCCCGCGTGCCTTACGTGATTCAAGCCTGCACAAATTTGAATTCGCCAAACTGGGTTGCCGTCTTCACTAATAAGCCGGCGTCCGGTGCTTTCGACCTCACCAATTCGGTCTCATCAGTCCCGCAATTTTACCGGGCGGTCTGGCAACCGTAGGACAATACCCGGCGCCCGACTCAAACAAATGGATTTTCGGAATGATGGCCGACTTGAACGAACTTGCCGAACCCGTCAGTGCCCTGAAATTGAAAATCACTTCAGTCTGTGTTGTGGCGATGTTTTCCGCGTGTCTTTGCACTGGGCAACCATATCATTCCAATTCCAACTGCTGATTGCCAGCCTCTGAACATATGATGAAAACTCTTCCCGTCCTATGTATCGTTTTTCCACTCATCTTCGTCTCGTTCGCGCGTGCGGAGGTATCTGACGCCACCAATCTCGATCAGGGATGGCGATTGTGGCTGGACCCAAAAGCGGCCTGGCAGGATGACACCCTCTATCTTCCGGAAGATGTGAACCTCACGAACCTGCCGGTGAATCCGCCGACCGGAGGATGGGCGGTGCTCAACGACCAGGCCGGCATTGGCGTGTCGTTGCCGGCGACCGTTGAAGAATACTACTTCAACAGGGCGCCGGCGCGCACGACCGCTTCGACCTCGCCATCGGACATCGTCGCGGCCGACGGATACTACCAAGGCGTGTCGTGGTGGTATCGGCCGTTTACGCCGCCGGCCCTGCGACCCGGTGAACGGTTGGTTTTCTATTTCCCCGCCGGTCGCCTGCGCAGCGAGGTCTATGTTAATGGCAAGCTGGTAGGCTACAACATCATCTCCGAGGCGCCGTTTACCGCGGATGCCACGGATGCGATCAACCCCGACGGAAAGAACCTGCTGGCCGTGCGCATCACCAATCCAGGAGGCAGACTGGATTGGATGGACTTCCTCACGATGACCTGGGGCAAATATACGCTGCCGGCGACCCATGCCTTCGGCGGTCTGGCCGGGGGCGTGGAGATGCAGGTGCGCGCGCCGGTCAGCGTGAGCGATCTGGCGGTTTTTAATAAACCCGACCCCCGCTCGGTTCACGTCCAGGCCGAAATTTCATCTACTGGGCAGGCGTACGACGGGCCGGTCAATTTTTCCATCGCTCGCGACGGCAAAGTTGTTTTTGAAGAAAGCAAAGACGTTCATGTTCCGCCCGGCGGAACCATCACCACTTCAATTGATGCGACTGTCACCAACGCCCAGCTCTGGGACATTGATCAGCCGAATCTTTACAAAGCCTCCGCAAATCTGCCGACGGTCGCGCATTCCGATCGCAGCACGACCTTTGGCTTCCGCTGGCTGGACGTCAAAGGACTCGGAACCGACGCGAAGCTCTATCTGAACGGCCGTCGGATCGTGCCACGCTCCTCGATTTCATGGGGCTTCTGGGCTCCGAACGGCATTTTCCCCGACGAGGCCGCGGCGGGACGCGAGATTGCGGCGATGAAAGCCCTCGGCCTCGACTCCCTTCAAAACCACCGTCACATGCCCAAGGCGGTCGTGCTTGATGCTTTTGACCGCGTCGGATTCTTGCGTTACTGCGAAGCCGGTGGGGGCGTGCACACGTTCCAAGACGCACAATCAGAGCCTCCGCAGACGGGAGTTCAGGTCAACTACGACGGCAAGCCCGTCGAACTCGATTTCCTCAACCGCTACCAGCTTGACAAGGAGCTGGCGATGATCCGGGCCTTCCGGTCGCACCCCTGCGTCAGTCTGTGGACCCTCCAGAACGAGACAGACCCCGATGTGAACAATTCGCGGATGCGTTACGCGCTCGAGAAGATGCGCGAGGCCGATCCCTCGCGCATCATCGCTCTCAAGTCCGGCGTCAGCGCCGACAAGCAGGTGTGGAGCCTGCCGTACAGCGATCGCCTGGCAGGTAGATGATGGCACCGGCTATTCCGGCTGGTGGGACGTGCACACCGCGATGGATTCGCCAGGGGTGTGGACCGATGGAATGTACAAGTCGCCGGATGATTACAAGTATCGGACGGACAACACGAAGGAAGTCGTCGTTTGGGGCGAAATGGCGACAGGCGCGTCGCCCGACAATCACGCCGCAATTGTCAACTGGTACAAGACAAACCAGCAGACAGGCTACGACCTGGAGGCCCACCAGGCAATCCTCGCGGCTTACGAAAAATTCCTGGACGACCATCAATTCCGCTCGGCGTTTCCAACCGCCGAAACGCTCTTCCAACAGGCGGGAGCGAAGCATTACTTCTCCGCTGCGCGTCTGCTGGAAAACGCCCGCATCTGCGACGACGTTGATTACATTGTCCTCTCCGGTTGGGAATCCACCACGATTGACGATCACAGCGGGCTTGTGGATTCATTGCGCCAGCTCAAAGCAGACCCCGCGCTGCTCCATCAGGCGGCACAGCCGGAGGTTCTGGTCGTCAGACCGCGCCATTACGTGATCGCCAAGGGCGACACGGCCGTGGTTGATGTTCATCAGATTAACGAGCAAAATCTGACCGGCTCCTGGCGGCTGACGGTGACGGCCTCCATGGCCGGTCGCAAGCCGCTGTTTCACGCGGATTACCCGGTCGAGCTGATCGGCGGCGAAACCTTCGGCCAACTGCTCAAACAGGATATCCAGTTCAAGGTTGACCAGCCCGGTCTCGTCACGATCCACGCCGCATTAAGTTCCCAGGCCGGCGGGCCGCCTGTACTCGAACGCGACGAGCCGCTGCTCGTCGATTGATCCTCAGCCGACAGCGCTGAAAGGCACGATCGCCTGCTGTGGCGAATCCGAAGAGACTGATCGCCGCGCTCAAGCGCCAATTCAACGCCAATGCCGTAGCCCTTTCGACCAACCTTGGAAAAGTGTCGACGATTCTCCTGGCGACCGGCGGCAGCGGCCCGGAGGGCTGGCAGCCGAGCTATACCGACGCGCCCGTTGCCAACACAGATGACCAGGAACTCTACAAACATCAGATGTGGGGCCAGGCCGGACTGATCCATACCTGGCACGGCCTGACGCCCGGCAAGGTTACCGTCAAACTCTATCTGGACGAAGGCTACATGGGCGGTCCCGGACAGCGGGTCTTTGATGTTGCAATCAACGACACGATTGTTGCCAAAGACCTGGACATCTTCGCCAGGGCAGGCGGAAAGGATCGGGCGCTGGTGGAAACATTCGTGGCCGATGCACCTGAGGGAACGGTTCGCCTTTCGGTGCCGCACGTCACGTCCGACCACGCCACATTGGCCGCTGTGGAGTTGCAGGATTCGTCGGGTAAGGTCGTGCGAGCGGCATTCCGGGACGAGCCATACACCGATCCGGCCGGCAACGTGTGGACGCCGATTTCCCAACAAGAGGATGACTACTGGAAGCCGGACCTTAGCGCCGCCATCGAACGGGCGCGACGCGATGGCACGCGCGTCGTCTTGCTTACCACCGGCGGCGGGAGACGCTGAGCAAATGGCTGCCTTTCTGGCCGCGCAAGGGCTTGTCACTTATTCCGGACCCGTTGGCTCTTCAGGACCGTCATGGATGGGATTCTGGTTCTTCGGGCGCAAGCACGGGCTGCTCGCCGGGCTGCCATCGAACTGTGTGCTGGACTGGCCGTACCAGATTACCAGCGGCAACGGCCTGATGCTTTCCGGCTCCGGCGTCGAGTCCGTCATCGGTTACGGCAGGAATCACGATCCTAACGTTGGCGTCGCTGCCGCTATTATCCATTGTGGCCGGGGCAAAATCGTGCTCCTGGCGCTGCCCGGACTCATGGATTCCTTCGTCAGCGGCGCTTCCGGTAAATTTCAACCAGTGACTGCAAAAAGGCTGATGTTCAATGCGCTCAACGAATAGTTTCCACGGTGGGAAAAACGCCGCGACCAATAAGGTGCTGACGGCAAGTTTTCTCATGCTCGTGGCTTTGTCCTGCGGGCAAACGCTCGCGGACACCGGCGCCGCCGCGCCCGCGCCGATCCCGTATGCCACGATGCAGGTAATTTCCAACGGTGATTCCGCTGCCGTCATCGCCGAAAAAGCCGCGAAGGTTTTGCCGCGCGCCAATCAAACGGACTGGATGCGGCTGGAGCGGACGTTCTTTCTCCACTTCGGCGTGAATACGTTCAATGGCGTCGAGTGGGGCAGCGGACATGAAGACCCTTCGATTTTCAATCCTACGGAACTGGACGCAAACCAATGGTGCAGTGCGATGCAGAACTTTGGCGGCAAAATGATCGTGCTGGTTTGCAAGCACCACGATGGATTCTGCCTGTGGCCGACTCGCTACACGCCGCATTCGGTCGCGGCCAGTCCGTGGCGTGGACGGCAAGGGCGACGAGGTGCGGGAAGTGGCCAATGCCGCGCGCGCCCACGGCCTCAAACTGGGTGTTTATCTTTCACCCGCCGACCTTTACCAGTTGAGGACAAATCCGAAAAATCCGGGCGGTTATTACGGCGACGGCAGCAGCAACGTTCTCTCGGTCATTCCCACCGATCCGGCCAGTTTCAAGAGCAATCCGGCTTTGGGCCGCACGCCGGCGGCGGGTTTTACGAATTATACCTACGTAGTGGACGACTACAATCGTTACTTTCTGAACCAGCTTTACGAATTGCTCACGCAATACGGGCCGATTGAGGAAGTCTGGTTCGACGGCGCGAATCCTGATCCGAGTGTCCATGAGACTTACAACTACGCCGCGTGGTATGACTTGATCCGCCATCTGCAACCCGGAGCGGTCATCATGGGCAAAGGGCCGGACGTGCGGTGGGTGGGCAATGAAGGTGGCGTTGGCCGCACCACGGAATGGAGCGTCATTCCGCTGCCGCAGTCGCCCGATACCTTCAATTGGCCGGACATGCAGGCATGGAGACTTGGGCGGCCGCGACGAAACTCACGCCCGGCTCGCATCTCTGGTGGTATCCGGCGGAAATGAACGTCACCATTCTCGCCAACGGCCAATGGTTTTGGGCGCCCGGCAAACATCCCCGGAGCTTGTCGCAGTTGGTGGACATTTATTACCGGTCCATCGGCCGCAACGGAAATCTCATCTTGAATCTTTCACCAGACACGCGCGGCTTGATTCCCGACGACCAGCTCGAGGCGTTGAGCCAGATGGCGCAGGTGGTCAACGATACGTTCGCCACCGACCTCGCTGCCGGCGGCAAACTCACTGCCGACAACTTCGAACGCCACCAACAGTCCGTCACTGGCGTTGGACGGAAATCTCGACACCTGGTGGGAAGCCGCGCCAGGGCATACCAACGGCACCTTGACCTTGACGCTTCCGGAGGCTGTCACCTTTGATGTCGTTTCGCTTGCAGGAAGCGGTGGATCATCGCGGCCAAAGAATTGAATCCTTTGTCATCGAAGCGTGGAACGGCACGGCATGGGTTACGGCGGAAAAAATTCCGTCGGACGAACTCACCACCGTCGGGCATCGCCGGCTCATCCGGCTGAAATCGCCCGCGACCACCAGCCAGGTGCGCGTGCGCATCACCGGTTCTCGTCTGGAACCGACGCTGGCCGAAATGGGACTCTTCAAGCAATCCATTTACGGCCTGTCTCCCACCATTTCGGATCGTAGCACCGACAATCTGGTGACCATCAAAAACGCCGGCGGGTGCAAAATGGTTTACACCGTGGATGGAACCGAACCGACAACCAACTCGCCGGTTTACCAATCGCCGATCACGCTGCCGTTGACCGGCACCGTGCAAGCCGCCTGCGTGATGCCGAACGGCAAGCTTGGCATCGTGACTTCAAAAACCTTCGCCGGTCTGCCGCCCACCGGCTGGAAAGTCGTCGCCACAGACAGCCAGGAAATGGCCGGGGAAAACAACAGTGCCGCCAATGCGATTGACGGCAACTCGTCCACGATCTGGCACACCCGTTGGAACGACGATTTGAAACTGCCGCATTTCATCACGATTGACATGGGAACTCCGCATCACATCGGCGGGTTCACTTATCTCCCGCGTCAGGACGGAAATCCCAACGGCACTGTCGAAGATTACCGCTTTGAAACGAGCGCGGATGGAGCAACCTGGACGACCAACGTTGCATCAGGCACGTTCGCCAATATTCGGAACAATCCGTCTCTTCAGATAGTTGGTTTTGCCCCGGTCAATGCCCGGTTTTTCCGCTTCACGGCTTTGCGGGAGATTAATGCGAACGGCTGGACGAGCGCGGCTGAAATCTCCGTCTTGCCAGTCGGCCGGAGCGATGACTGACAGTGTGATTTCGCATTTACCAGGAAACAACAACAACCTAAGAATAGCGGCACGAAACGTTTCCTTAACGCCGTGTTCGTTTGCGCCCTCTTTTTTTCGGTGGTGCGAACCTTTGCCATGCCCATCGCCGTGGCGGGCGTCAAAAAAGATCCCGACGGCGTGACGTTCACGATGTCGCCGGGAAAAATGAAGCTGACGGTTTGTTCCGAGAGCATTGTGCGCGTCATGTATTCGCCGACTGCGACACTTCCGACGGGGCAGGACTTCGTGGTGACGAATCATTCCTGGCGGGCCACTTCATTTAAGGTTGCCGAGCTCCAGCGGCAAGCTCACGGTCATCACGCACAAACTGAAAGTCGCCGTGGACAAAGTGACCGGGGCAGTCACGTTTTTCGATGCGTCCGGCAATCTGCTGCTCGGCGAACCCGCAGGCGGCGGCAAGACGATGACCGCGGTGACGGTGAACGGCGAATCGTCCTGGCAACCGGAGCAAAGTTTCACCAGTCCTGCCGATGAATTTCTCTACGGCCTCGGCCAGTTTCAGGAAGGCATTTGGAACTGGCGCGGAATGCCGCAGCAGCTTCGGCAGTTGAACACGCAAATTGCCATTCCGATGATCGTATCCAGTTACGGCTACGGCCTGCTCTGGAACAACGCCTCGCTCACGGATTTCAATCCTGTTGACACGCAAGTGACGCTGACAAACCGGTCCGGCACTTACACCACGGGCGCGGCGGGCGAGTATGTATTCATGGTTAAAGATGGAGATCGCCGCGGTCTCATCGGCGTGCAAGTCAACGGACAAACCGTCGCCGCCATCACGAACATGTGGGTGCCTTACACCATCAGTGGAAAAATTGCGTTGCCGGCGAACACAACCTGTTCCGTGACTCTCCTTGGCGGCGGGAGGGACGCAAAGATTTTCGCGCGTCCGTTGGGCAACACGACGACGTTTCGCTCCGAAATTGGCGACGCCATTGATTACTACTTTTTCTACGGCTCGACTGCGGATGAGATTATAGCCGGGTATCGCCAGGCAACGGGTGACGTGCCGCTGTTTCCCAAAGCCGCGTATGGTTTCTGGCAATGCCGCGAGCGCTATTCCAGTCAGGCGCAAATTCTGGAAGCGGCCCGTCAATTTCGCTCCAACAATATCCCCGTGGATTTCATCGTCCAAGACTGGCAATACTGGGGCCACCACGGCTGGGGCGCTTATCAATGGGACTTGAGCCATTATCCCGATCCCACGAACATGATTGCCCAACTCCACGCGCTACATTTCAAATACATGATTTCGGTGTGGTCAAATCCCCAAGGCATCGTTGGCCGCGCGTTAGCTGCCATGCCCCACGGGCTGATTCCGGGATCGCAATGGATGGACGTTTTTAATCCGGCCGTTCGCAGTCTTCGTTGGCAATACATGAACCAGGCGTTTTTTAGCATCGGCGCGGATGGATTCTGGCAGGACGCGACCGAGCCGGGCGATGACGGGAATTCTGTCAGCGGGGTGCAATGCTTTCCTGGCTCGGCCAATCGCGTGCGGAATGCCTATCCGCTCTTTGCCAGCGAGGCGACTTACGATGGCCAGCGCAGCACGGATTCCAGCAAACGGGTTGTGATTCTTACCCGCAACGCTTATCCTGGCGAGCAGCGCTACGGCGCGGCGGTCTGGTCTGGCGACATTAGCGGCGACTGGCTGACCTTCGCCCGGCAGATTCCCGCTGGCTTGAATTATTCCATCACCGGTCTGCCGTATTGGACTACCGACACCGGCGGTTTTTTTCATCCTCACAATCAATACGCCTCGCCCGACTATAACGAACTGCTTACCCGCTGGTTTGAGTGGAGCACGTTCTGTCCCATCCTCCGCATTCACGGCTACCAGACGGCGACCGAAATCTGGAACTGGCTGCCCGCGACGCAAACCAATTTGATTGCCTTCGACCAGTTGCGCTACCGGATGCTGCCTTACAACTATTCCGTCGCGTGGAAAATCGCGAGCGAAGGTTACACCCCGATGCGCGCGCTGGTAATGGATTTCCCGAAGGACGTGAGTGTGCTGGCCATTCCCAACGAATATATGTTTGGCCCGGCGTTTCTGGTCTGTCCGGTGACTACGCCGCAGGCTACAAACCGGACGGTTTACCTTCCGGCCGGAACAAAATGGGTGGATTTCTGGAGTGGCGAGACGCTGACAGGCGGAAGCACCGTGACGGCGAATGCGCCCATCAACATTCTGCCGCTATATGTTCGCGCCGGTTCCATCGTGCCGCTCGGTCCGCTGATGCAATACGCGATGGAGAAACCGGCTGATCCGATTGAGCTTCGCGTCTATCGCGGGGCGGACGGAAGGTTCGCGCTTTACGAAGATGAAGGTGACAACTACAGCTACGAAAAAGGAAGGCACGCTACGATTCCATTTGAGTGGAATGAGGCCAAGCAAACGTTGATCATTGGCAAGCGATCCGGCAAATTCCCGGGCATGTTGAAGGAACGCACCTTCCGCGTCGTCTTTGTCTCGCCCAGCTACGGAACAGGTGTGACGGCGGAAGAGGGCGCTGACGCAGTCGTTCATTACACCGGCAAGGCGGTCACCGTCAGAACTGCAAAATAGTCAAACCACAACTTTCTGATGGAAACTGAGCATGATTTTCACCTGCTAATAATATTATGAAACCCCTTGAAACCCATTCAATGTGCACGATGTCTGCCCGGCTTTTGCTCGCGGGATTGTTGGTATCTGCATCCGTCGCTTTTGCCGAGGACGAAATCTGCGCTTCGTGTGGTCAGCACGTGAGTGTCAGCGGCAGCTTCACACATCGCAAGGACGTCCCGGGTACGGCCATCGAAGGATCGGCCAACGATGCCGCGGCGTTTCGAGAGGAAATCAACGGAACGAATTTCACCGTCAGCATCTCGCATTTGCCCGCGGGCAAATACACAATCATTATCGGCGAGGTGGAAACCTTGTATGCAACACCGGGTGAAAGGTTGTTCGACGTGACTTCCGGCGATGTCGCGCTGGCGACGAATTTCGACATTGTCGCAACCGCCGGCGGCGCGCGGAAGGTTTGTTACATCACCGGAGTCGTCGAGCATGAAGATGACTCGATCAAGGGACCGCTTGCGGTTTCTTTTGAGGCGCGCAAGAACACCGCAAAGTTCAACACGTTCGAGGTGAGGGACGCCTCGGGTGCGTCAGTCGTTGCTTTCAATGCCTCGGAGTTGGCGGAACCTTTTTCAGCCGTGGCGGTTCGCATACCGGAAATCAACGAGCCGCCAATCTGGAGAGACCCATCGCAGCCGTTACAGGCGCGCGAAAATGATCTGATCCGCCGGATGTCCTTGGCCGAGAAAGTGGCGCAGTTGCAGAACGAGGCGCCCGCAATTCGGCGGCTTGGGCTTCCGGCATACGATTATTGGAACGAAGCGCTGCACGGCGTCGCAAACAACGGCATCGCCACTGTGTTCCCGGAGCCGGTCGGCATGGCTTCCACTTGGAATCCAGAATTGCTTCATCAGGAAGGACACGTCGTAGGCCTTGAAGGCCGGGCCAAGTTCAACAACTACATCTCCAAACATAATGGGGATGCCAAATGGTGGACGGGTCTGACGTTCTGGACGCCGAACATCAACATTTTCCGCGACCCGCGCTGGGGCCGCGGCCAGGAAACCTACGGCGAAGATCCGTATCTGACGGGCACCATCGGCGTGGAGTTCATCAAAGGAATCCAAGGCGACAACCCCAATTATATGCTGGCGATGGCTTGCGCCAAACATTACGCAGTTCACAGCGGCCCGGAAGCAGATCGCCATCGCTTCGATGCCACGCCGTCGGAACGCGATTTGCATGAAACTTATCTGCCGCAATTCGAGATGGCGGTGCGCGAAGGCCACGTCGGCGGCATCATGGGCGCTTACAACGCGGTCAATGGTGTTCCCGATTGCGCGAGTTCGTTCCTGCTCACCGACCTGTTGCGCAAGCAATGGGGATTTGAGGGCTACGTTGTTTCGGATTGCGGCGCGATCGGCGACATTTGGGACCGACAAGAGCATCATTATGTGGACACGCCGGAGGAAGCCGCTGCCGATGCGGTTAAAGCCGGCTGCGACCTCTGTTGCGGCGGAGATTACAATGCCTTGGTGCGGGCAGTGCAAAAGGGGTTGATCACTGAGAAAGATATTGATCTGGCGTTGTATTACACGTTGTGGACGCGCTTCCGACTCGGGTTGTTTGATCCGGCGGAGAAGGTTCCTTATTCGAATATTACCATCAAGGACAATGACACGCCCGAGCATAGGCAGCTTGCATTGCAAATCGCGCGGGAATCTTTGGTGCTACTGAAGAACGACGGCATCCTGCCGCTTGACCGCTCCAAGATCACACGGATTGCTGTCATTGGGCCTAATGGCAACTCAACGTCCATGTTGCATGGCAATTACAACGGGACAGCTTCGCATCCGATCTCAATTTTGAACGGCATCGAGCAATTGGCCGGGAAAAACATTGAAGTCACTTTTGCACAAGGCTGTCCGATCACCTCAAAAACCAACCGGGGGATTGCTGCGTGGAGTCGCCAGGATAACGATACGACCCGTTCATTGCCCGAACTTAACGCCGAAGCCCTCAGCAATGCGACGAATGCGGACTTGATCATTTATGTCGGTGGCATCACTCCGGCCCAGGAAGGCGAAATGTTCGATCGTGATTCGATTGAGCTGCCCGAAGTCCAGGAAAGCCTCGTGAAGGCGCTCCATGCCACCGGCAAGCCAGTGGTCATGGTCAATTGCAGCGGTTCAGCCATAGCCCTCCCGTGGGAAGCCACAAATCTGCCGGCGATTCTCCAGGCTTGGTATCCGGGCGAGGAAGGCGGACGCGCCGTTGCTGAGGTTCTCTTTGGCGAAGTCAATCCTTCGGGCCACCTGCCGTTGACGTTCTATCGGGCTACCACTGACTTGCCGGCTTTCACGGACTACTCGATGACCAACCGCACCTACCGCTACTTCAACGGCACACCTCTATATGCATTTGGTCACGGCTTGAGCTACACCAAGTTCAAATTCCAAGATGGCAAGTTGGATGCAAAAACCATTCCTGCCAACGGCACGGTGAAGGTAACATTCACTGTCAAGAATACCGGCAAACTAGATGGCGATGAAGTGGCACAGGTTTATTATCATCACGTCAACTCCGGTGTTCCGCAGCCGAAACTCGCACTGTGCGGTTTTGCCCGGGTGCATTTGAATCGCACTGAAACGGGTCGTGTCACGGTCGAAGTCCCTGCCGAACGCCTGCGTTACTGGGACACGGACAAAAAGCAATACGTGGTTGAACCGGGGAAATATGAGTTTCTCATCGGCGCGGCTTCGGATGATATCCGGCTGAAATTGCCAATGACAATCACCGCCCGGTAAGGCCGGACGACAATTAACAGCTTGATATTATGCAAAATATTCCACACCCATCCCACAGGAAATTGGAAAAAGTGTTGGCTTGACGGTTTAGCCCTGCCACAAGGCAGGGATGAAAAAGAAAACAATCAAACCAACACGCTGCCGGTTTAACATTTTGCGCCAGATTTGCAATCTCATTCCAGAGCACGAGGTCTCCAAAATAGCCAGGGAGACCGGCGTGGAGGATCAGTCGCGCACCTTCAGTCCTTGGAGCCACGCCGTCAGCCTGTTGCATGCTCAACTCAGTCACTGCATTGGACTCAATGACTTGTGCGACTCGCTGCAATTGCATTCCGGGCCGCTCTCCACCATTCGCGGCGCGACTCCGCCCAGCCGCAACGGCCTGTCCCACGCCAACCGCGGGCGTTCCGCCGCAATGGCCGAACAACTCTTCTGGCGAACGCTCCAGCACTTGACCGAACAGTCGCCGGGCTTTGCGGCGGGCAAAAGGCGCGGACCGGCCTTCCGTTTCAAGCTGCCTATCCACGTGATTGACAGCACTACGATGGAACTGGTGGCCAACTGCCTGGACTGGGCCAAGCATCGCCGGCGCAAGGCGGCAGCCAAGACGCACCTGCGTTTGAACCTGCAGAGTTTGTTGCCCGGATTCGTCATTGTGGACACCGCTGCCGAACATGACAACCTGCGGGCGCGCGAACTGTGCGCCGATTTGAAGAGCGGCGAAATCGCCTTGTTTGACAAGGGTTATGTGGACTTCGCTCATTTGGGGGACTTGGATCGGCGCGGCATCTTTTGGGTGACGCGGGCCAAGGAGAACATGGCTTGCGAGGTGGTCCAAGCGATGCCCCAGTCCAAGGATGAAAAGATCCTGCGGGACGAGGTGATTATCCTGAGCGATGCCCGCAAACCGGCCCCGGAATTGATGCGTCGGGTGGTCGCCCTGGTCGAAATTGACGGAGCGGAACGCGAGATGACCTTCCTCACCAACAACCTGGAGTGGAGCCCGCGCAGCGTAGCCGACCTGTATCGCTGCCGCTGGCAGATTGAAGTGTTCTTCAAACAGATCAAACAGACTTTGCAGTTGGCGGACTTTCTGGGGCACAACGCCAACGCGGTGCGCTGGCAGGTATGGACGGCGCTGCTGGTCTATGTGCTGCTGCGTTACTTGAGCTATCTCTCGAAGTGGGCGCACAGTTTCACTCGGCTCTTCACCATTCTGCGGGCGGCACTGTGGGAAAAACTCGACTTGCTCAGACTATTGGCGTGCTATGGGACAGCAGGCGGCAGCTTTCGACACTTGGCGCGACCGGACCAAGCGTATTTTCCCGGCTTCCTATGAACCTATGGGACAGCACAAGCGCCGAAAAAAAGCACGCAGACGCCAGAGGCCGAACCCGTAAAAATCAAAATCTCGCTCTACGCCCAAAACCGATGAAACCCTTAAACATCAACACCCCAATCCGACGATTTTCCCGTTGTGGGAAGATTGTGAAAATATTCTTTTCCGCGGTGTTTGTATTTGCGCCACAGCTTGCATTTTCACTTTCGTGACCGGCTGCCAGACTCACGATCGCGGTTCCATCCAATCCGCATCCTCTGTGAAATCAGCCGGAGGGGAAAACCCCAATCCGGTGGTTGCCAGTTCAACCGCGCCAGCGCAGACAAATCCGGTTCCTGCAGACGCCAAACCAGCGTCATCAAACGTGCCGGGCGCGCAATTTCCTAAGATTGACTCTAAGCAGCGCGCCTACTTTCGCATCGTTGCGCCTAACGCCAAGAATGTTTCCGTCAGCCTCCCGGGTGGTCGCGGGACGAAAGGAGATGACGGCGTCTGGACCGTCACCACGAGTCCGCTTGCGCCAGGATTTCACTATTATACGATCACGGTAGATGGTGCCACAGTATCCGACCCGGCCAGTGAGAGTTACTTCGGCATGGGCAAGACGAGCAGCGGCATTGAGGTTCCGTCACAGGGGGAAGACTTTTATTTGCCCAAAGACGTGCCGCACGGTGACATTCGCGCGCACTATTATTTTGCCGGGTCCACTGGTCTCATCCGGCGTTGTTTTGTTTACACCCCACCGGATTACGACACGAACCTGACCGCGCGTTATCCGGTGCTTTACCTGCAACATGGAATGGGGGAAGACGCTCGTGGCTGGCCGACACAAGGCCGGGTCGGGTTCATCCTCGATAACTTGATTGCCGCGGGCAAAGCCAGGCCGATGTTGGTTGTGATGGATGACGGCGGCATTACTCCAGGTGCCATGAGCGGTCCCAGAAGAGGCGGGAGGCCCATGTTTTGGGACAAATTCACCCAAGTGCTCATCGAGGACATCATCCCTATGATTGACGCAACCTATCGAACAATCCCCGACCGCGAGCACCGGGCCATTGCCGGGCTTTCACTCGGCGGCACGCAAACCTGGGAAATCACACAGGCGCACCTCGACAAATTCGCCTATATCGGAAGCTTCAGCGCGCCATTCGGTTTTCCGGAAATCCCCGGCGGGTTCAACGGATTGTTGGGTGATCCTGCGGCTTTCGCCAAACAAGTGAAGGTGCTCTTCGTCAGCATCGGGACCGCCGAAGGAGGGATGGCGGCCGGTGGTCGCAACTTCCATCTGGCGCTGGAGAAAGCTGGTATCAGGCATGTCTATTACGAATCACCAGGCACCGCTCACGAGTGGCAGACCTGGCGCCGAAGCCTGCATGAATTTGCTCCGTTACTCTTTCAGACCGCGCAAGACGGCAACCAGTAAACCCGGATATGACCATGAAAACCAAAATGATCATCGCATTAATCGTGATGGCAAGCAGTCTGGTTGCCCTTGCCCAGACCAATTTATCGGTTGCCAACATTGACGCTGCCAAGCTGGGCCCGCCGATTTCTCCTTATGTTTACGGCCAGTTCCTCGAACACATTGGCAGCCTCATTTATAGCAGTCTTTGGAGCGAGATGCTCGATGACCGCAAATTCTATTATGCCGTCGCGCCCAAATCTCCAGGCGATCCTAATGCCGGCCAGGGCGGATTCGGTGGCTTCGGGCCAAGGCGGCGCAACGTCGGCCCGGGACGGTGGAACCCCATCGGTCCGGTTGATTCCGTCGTCATGGACACCAACAATCCTTTCGTTGGCGATCACACACCCTTGATCAAACTCGCAGGCTCCGAACATCGCAGCATACGTCAGACCGGAGTTAACTTTGTTAAAGGCGAAACCTATGATGGCCGCATTCAATTGGCGGGTGATTCCAGGGCCAAGGTTTCTGTCAGCATCGTTTGGGGTACCAACGCCGATGCCGCGTGGCAGACGATTCAACTTGGCAAATTGAGCAAGCACTACCAGAAATTCACTTTCTCCTTCAAAGCTGAAAACTCCGGGTCCGCACAATTCGAAATCATCGGCACCGGTGACGGCTCGTTTCATGTCGGTGCCGTTTCGCTCATGCCCGCCGATAATTTCGATGGCTTCCGTCCCGATGCGATCGCCGCCCTCAAGGGCCTTCGTTCCGGCGTTTACCGTTTTCCCGGCGGCAACTTTGTATCCGCCCATGAATGGCGCAATGCCATTGGTGATCCCGACAAACGTCCGTCCACTTGGGATCCAGTCTGGCGTGCCGTTCAACCCAACGACATCGGCACGGATGAGTTTATGACCCTGTGCAAACTCCTCGGCGTTGAACCTTATGTCACTCTCAACGCCGGGCTTGGCGATGAGTGGTCCGCCGCTCAATATGTCGAATACGCCAACGGCCCCGTTTCTACACCGATGGGCAAGTTGCGCGCCGTCAATGGCCATCCCGAACCGTATCACGTGAAGTTCTGGGGTATCGGCAACGAAGCGTGGGGTTTCAGTTACCAATATGGCGCCATGAAGCTCAATCAATTTGAGTTTAAGCACAACGAGTTTGCCAGGGCCATGAAGCAAGTGGACCCGACCATCAAACTGATCGCCAGCGGCGCCATGCCAGACACGGTGACCGGTTCCAAAGAATCGTTGAACTTGGGCACCAATCTGGTTCCACCTTACCTCTCACCGGCTGACTGGACCGGCGGACTGCTTTCAAACTGCTTCAACAACATTGATCTCATCAGCGAACACTTCTACAACTATGGCAACACACACTTTAGCCTCGCCGAGGGCCGCCAGGTGCCAAATGATCCCAACGAACCGGTCACCGACTGGATGCGCCGCCCCGCCAACCATATCCGCATCAAATACGAGGAATACAAGGAATACGAAAAATTGCTGCCTCAACTCGCCTCCCATCCTAAGCCGCTGAACATTGACGAATGGGCCTACAGCAGCCGCGGCGGCAGTGGTAGTTATCCGGTGTATCCGTCATACGCCTGGGTCTTCCATGAAATGTTCCGGCATTCGGACATTTTTCAAATGGCGGCTTACACCTTTGCCACCTCGCTGCTGGCGCGGGATGGAACGAACATCTCGCTCAATGCCAACGGGCTCGTCTTCAAAATCTACCGCGACCACTTTGGCTCCATCCCGGTCGAGGTTTCCGGCAACTCACCCCAGCCCAAACCCACCGATCCTCCGGGCGGCGAGCAACCCGTTGTTAACGCCGGCAGCGACACCTTTCCGGTGGATGTCGTTGCCGCTTGGACCGATGATCGCCGCTCTCTCACGGTAGCTGTCTTGAATCCCACCGACATGGATCAACCTCTCAAGCTTAATATCACCGGCGTCGCGCTTTCCGGCAAAGGCACACTGTGGAGGCTCGCATCTACTGCTGACAACGGCCAAAACCCAAGCATCAGCAGTTCCCCCGTTGATTCCATTCCTGATTTACTCAGGCTTCCGCGCTACAGCGTGAACATCTACGAGCTTGCGGTGAAATAGTGAGAAATACAGATCGCGTGTAGAACCCGCTAACTGAGATTTTAATTGTGAATAGCAGGATGGCAACGTCGTCGGTTGCCCGTAGTGTCCAAAAACTCGCACGCATTATTTTCAAGCAGCTTTTCAGTAATAATAGCGCAATAAGCCTCGCAGTTAGAGCTGGAGGCGAGGGTCGGAATCGGACTTTGCAGAGGCCGAATTCGGGTTAAAAATGCCAATGTTTATCGGCTAGTCAAGCACTAGGACGCCACTAGGATGCCACTAGGCGTTCACTACTATTTATACACAGTTTTATACACAGTTCCAATCCTCAGGCTGCGAGCGGAGAAACGGGCGCTTGGAATGGTGAATTGGGGCAAATCACGAAAACCGGCCTGAAGGTCATCGTCGTCAGCAATGGAAGCCAATGGCCGGGATTGGCTGAGTATCCCGCGATTGCGAAGCAAAGCGGTTTGGTTGTTGCGTTACAATGTCCGGCGAATGAGCAACATAATCTTCATTCGTTCTTCAGTTGAACGACGGTCGCCGCTGCCGCCGGTACTGTTACTGAAAAATGCCGGTTGTTGAAGGGGGCGGACAAAGATGTCCAGGCGCCAGACCAACTGCCGTCATCTTTAATTGGAGCGCCGCCCAAGGTTACGTCTGCAGTAGCGGTGATATCGTTGTGTGGTGCGGCCAGGAACAAGACCTGTCCATGAGTATATAAATTGCCGGGCGCGATGGTGACATTCACATCGCGTGTGCGGGCGGTTTCTTTGTTGATGAGCGTGATGTAAAGGCTGCCGTCGTTGGATAATACGCCATACGCGGTCAAGTTGATTTGATCGGTGTTGGACCCGAAATGCACTGGCACCAATTGACCGTGGCAACCCAGATCGAATGCCTTAATTGCATAACCCAGAGGTCGCACGGCGAAACCTTCCGGGGAATTCCAAAACACGACATATTTCATTGATTCAGAAGGCCGTGTACCGTCCACGTAGCCACCCGTGTGAAAATTAACTCCCCCTGCGCCGTGATCCGCCCACCAATACAGGTAATCCAAACCCCACAAAGCGGAGGCAAATGCGTCGCTGGCGCCGGACGCGCCGCCGTTGGAGAAGCTGTTTGCTTCCTCCAGCCGATATCGCAATCCGGAAGACAAGACTGCAGGAACAAAGTTATCGTATAATTGTTCATACACGTTCAGAAGATTTGTTGAGAGCAACTTTTTACAGGCCATAATAGCGTTGGTTGCCACGCGGCCACTTCCCTCAGGATATTCATGTTGTGTGACCATAATGACTTGTTGGTTGTGCGCAAAATCCTTGGCAAAATTATTCGCCCACAGGACGTCTTTTTGCATCGTATTGGGACCGCAAAACACAGCTTCCGGCGCATTAGTGGCTGCGGTAATCACGGCCATGTAATTTCTCAACGCTTTGGCATAGGCCTCGGAGTCTTTCACGAGCTTGTCGGGTTCGTTTCCAATTGCGAAGCAGGTAAGTTCCGGCCGGTAATTGTCCATTATGTATTTGGCTGTTTCAGCAGCATCAACCGGGTCGTTTCCGTTCAGTCGAATGGTGTAAATGATTTTGACGCCCGCCGCCCGGGCGAAAGCAAACAGACTGTCAATGTCAGCCTTATCTGGAATCTTCACTGTTACTCGATCAGCGGTATTGCCGCCAACCCGCAAGCTTTGAATTCCCAGTGTCTGGAACAGTTTGATCAATGGCTCGTTCGCCGGGTTGAAAAAATATTCTCCATTTTGGGCCGGGCAGACCAACGACATTTCATAACTCAGCCCGATAAAATTGGAAGAGATCGTTGCACCTGGGGATTTTGAATCGAGAGTAATATCCACAGACGACGCGGCGAGGGTCACACCTGAACACAGGCAAAAAGCGATCAACGAAGGAAGAACTTCTTTTAAGAAGGTGGTCTGTTTATTCATGTTGTTTACCGGGCTTTCATGAATACGACATACATATTCAGAGGCACCAAACCAGGATTTGCGGCGTTCGAGCCAAGTGTCAGGCTTTCGTCGTTTTCAGCGCGTTGTTTGAAGATCGTCATTGGCTGGCCATTGATGGTGAAGCTCAAATCCGTTGGCGTGAATTGGCTTGTCAACCATTCAGGCGCCGTTAAGCGGCTGTCATACGCCACGTAAACGACAGTGCCCGCCTTCACCTCGATTTGCATCAAGTCCAATGCGCTGTAAGAACCATCCGAATCCGCAGCTTGCACCCAATCAGCTCCAATCAGTTCTTCGGGCAAATCGGCGAACCCATAATCGCGGTCGCAGTAAATATTCCTTCCGTTTGTGACGTTGAGTTCGACGTGAACCAGTTCCGTCGGCCCCGTGTAGGCAAAAGCCCCGGTGAAATGCCCGACCGTCGCCTTGTCAGGCGGGGCGGCGGTCACAGTCATTGGGGGGGTTGCTTTGGTCAGATGGCTCCAATCCGGTTGTGTCGTCGGCAGTGCCACCTCCGGCATGGTGGGCATCATCCGGGAGTAACCGTCGGCGACCGGGAAGGGATGTGATTGGAGCGTGATACTTCCGCCCTTCAATCCCCGGCAACTGGCCGTGACGGTAATTTCGCCTGGATCAAGTGTTGAGCGCACGGCAACTCGATTGATACCACATTCCAAATCAAGATACTTGTGGTTGATGGTATTCGTCTCGCCGCCGTTGTAACCGCCTCGCCAGATCGCCGGGCCGTCGCAGGTAAAATCAACGCGCTTTTGGAACGTCGGACAACGTTCGCCGTTCGCGTCCACCGCCTCGATGTCAATCAGCGCGATGTCCGAGCCGTCCGCCAGTAAACCGCCGGGTCCGGTGATGGAGGCCAACCGCAAAGCCACAGGCGGGCCGGCGGTGCGAATGATATTCGTCGCAACGGTGGAGTCATTGTTGCAGCCCACCGCTTTGATTTCGCCCGGTTCCCAGGCCACGTCGGGAAAAGAAAACAGGTAGCGTTCCGATTTTATTCCGTGGCCGAGCGGTTTTGCGTTCGTGAATAATTCCACGTCCTGGCAGTTGGACGCCACGTAAATGGTCTTTTTCGTTCCCGCCGGATAGTTCCAATGGCCGATGATGTACACTTGCGGAACGTTGCGGAACATCGTCTGGCAGACGTAATAGGCTTCCTTGGGGAGACGCACGCCATCCACCTCGCCGCTGGCGCGATCCACCTCCGCCATGTCGCGGCCGCCGCTGGTGCTGTCGGAAAACAGCCAATTCCCACCGCCGCAATGGCTGGGTGCGCCGATTTTGCGAACGTATTGGCCGATCTCGTTCACGGCAAATTGCTCTGAGGTCAGATCGTAGGTCTGTCCTTTGGCATCGGGATAACCGAATTCCGGCGGTGAAAAATCGTCCCACACGCGGCGCGGCGATTCCTCACGGTCGTATTCGCCTTCCACCACTGGCAGGCGTGGAACTTCGTGGCTGCCTTCGGTACCTATGCTGATGTCCATGAAACCGGCGGTGGTTTCATCTGCGCGGCGGTGCGCATAGGCGCGGCCGCCATGCGAATCATACAGGTCCTTGAAACCGCGCAACTCTGCGGCATGCTCGCGCGTAACTTTCTGGTTGCCACCCTCCCAAATCAGGATTGAAGGGTCGTTGCGAAAATAGATGATGGCGTCGCGGAAGGCAGCGGCGCGAATTTTCCACGCAGCGCCGACGGTGTCGGATTCGCCGTCCACGCCCGGCTGGTCGGCAATCAATCCAAGTACGTCGCCGGCTTTGATCATGTCCGGCCCGCCGGCGCAATGTCCCCAGCGGATGAAATTGCCGCCCGCGTCTTTCATCAGTTGCAGTGTATAAAATTGTAGCCAATCCGGTTGCGCCGTGCCAAGGCCGGGCCATTCTTCGGTCGGGCGCTGGCCCCAGCCGTGGAGTTTCAAATGATGGCCGTTGATCCAAAAGCCGGCTTTCACATCCCAATGAACGGCGCGGATACCAGCGGCACTTCGCAGGAGTCTATGGTTTCATCGCCCAAACGCACCGAACAAACGACGCGGTAAAGATACGGATAATCCGGTTCCCAAAGTTGCGGATGCGAGATGATGAAGGAACATTTTGTGGTGGATTGCGCGCCCGCCGCGATTTCCCCGGTTTGGCTCATCGTCGCCACGGATTTGCCGCTGTGATCCACGATTTCCGCCTGCACCGTGACCTTTTCGCTCGTGCTGCGTCCATTTTCTACGGGAATTTCAGCCGTAACATAGGCGGACTGATCCGAAATGCTCGTTGCATAAACGTAAGGCCCGACGGTTTGCAGAAAATCATAGAGCGGCAGCGTAATGTGAAGCGGGTCGGTCACGTAAAGCCGGACGTTCCGATAAATCCCGCCCATGGCCGGATGCCATTGCGGATTGTTCCACGGGATTTGGTTGGCCTGAAGCTCGTCTACGTCTCCGGGAATAAAGGAATTCACCTCTTTTTCATACTCGGCCAAGGTTCTAGGGACGACCGTATTCGTGCCGGATAAATCGCCATTTTCCCCATTTTTTTTGCCCTGCCTGGTCGAGTCCCCGCCTGCAATATCGCTTATCATAAAACGATTGTCGCACATGACAGCCAGTACGTTTGGCTCGCCAAATTTGAAATAAGGCGTCAGGTCAAAGCCAAATGGAACAAAGCCGTTTTTGCCCACGCCAAGATAATGGCCGTTGAGATAGATTTCGGCCACCTGGCGCACGGCTTCAAACTCGACATAAATTCTCTTGCCCTGGAGCGATTCCGGCAGCGTGAACGTTTTGCGATACCATGTGCGCCCAGACCATTGATTGGTTTCTCCGCGCATGTCGCCGGGAGAAAAATCATCAAACGTGTCCGCATCGTTGTAGGTGTGCGGGGTGGAAACGGTCATCCAACCGCGGGCGTTGAAATCTGGAGCCTGCGCACCCGGCAGGTCGGCCTTGATGAATTTCCAATCGGGATTGAAATTAAGCGTGAGCCGTTCTCCGGCGCAAGGGAAGAGGCTGCGGCGTAAAACGCCAGAAACGCCAGCGCCATCCGGCGCGGGAAACATCCTGTGAAACCACAAAAGCCCACTTTCATTTCCGCGCCCGAAGTTGTTTTAGTGACGCTGGCGATCTGGATTACCCGCAATCCACCTTTCTAACTTAACCTTGAAGATGCGCGCCGATTTTCCGGCGTAAGCACAATAACGTCGAGGTTCCGACGCCATCAAGGCAACGGATGAAGGTTCGGGCACGGCCAGCGCGTTAAACTGATCCTGAATCTGGCTGGGGGTCAATTGAGAAGCCCGAGTCGCCAATTCATCTATTTCACCGCCGGCAACGCCAGCAGTGGTGGCAGGGCTGCCTGTGACCGCTGCTTGCTTATTGCCCACGACGAATGAAAGCCCATCGCCCAAAGTGGCGGTACTACTGATATTTCCAGTTCCGCCCTTCTGCTTAAATCCCAATAGAGAGTTGATCCACCCGCCTGCCCAAGATACCAATTGATTCCATTAACGCCTGTGGCCGTGCCATTCAAATTGTAGGAGAGTCCCAGATAATACCATGTATTGGCAGTTACAGTCGGCAATCCGGTGACTGATACGTTTCCAACTTTAAGGGTCAACGCGCCAGCGGCGCTGGAAATCTGAAACGCAAACGCGCTGTTGGCGGTCTGGCCATTGGCTGCGCCCCCCGTCGTCTCGCTGTCTGAGAAATAATATCCTGTGGTGGGAATCGTGGCCGGCACGTAAAAAAGCAACGATAGCGAACCTACCGCCGTAGCTGTCCCTTCACCGCTGATAACGGCCGGGGGATTGGCGAGCGAAAGATAATCGCTGGTGGCCGGGAACAAGGCCGCGTCATTTGCGTTGACGAAATAATCGCTGCCGAAGGTGGCGCCGCCGTTGGCGGTGAACGTGGCTGTGTTGCCAACGGAACTCAGCGAATTGTCGAAGTTGAAATAATAAGCCGGGCTCTGTCCGGAAACTGTGGATTGATAATTGGCGAGGTCCGCGTGAACTGACACTGCTGCAAGCAGGACGCTTAATGCGATGAGAATTTGTGATTTCATTGGTTTTTATTGGTTGTTCTGTTCGATGCTTATTTGCTCAGACGATAGAAATTGGCGTTGGGAGAAATCGTGTTGGTAACGACGTTATTGGTTCCGACAACAGCAGGCGTGCCTGCGCCAGACCACGCCGGCGATGACAGGCTAGGCGTGGACTGAAGAGCGAAAGCGGGATCGGTGCTGGATGGCCAAGAGAGAACCACATTCCCGCCGGAAAGCACAATGCTCAATGTCGGGGGCAGGCCGGCCAAAACGGAAAGCGCGTTAAATTGGGCCGTGATTTCATTCGTCATCAATAGCCGGTGCCAGATGGCAAACTGATCCACCTGACCATTGCTCGCTCTTGAGGCAGATACGTCACGAAAACCGTTGGCAAAGGTCTTGTCGTTGCCAATAACGAAAATATCGCCCTCGCCAGCCAATGAGCCATTCGTAGCCGTGAAGGAGCCGGATCGAAGCGTCCCGCCGGGGAGCTGCGCCAGCCACCAGTGCACCTGATTCGTGGATTGCGTTTCGTCGTAATTCATCGCCAAGTAATACCACGGGCTTGAGACCAAGGCGGGATTGAGCCCGGCAGGATGGGAACATCAGAATCGCCAAAGCGTAATTTCAACGCCGCAGGATGACCATTGGGGTCCGTAACAACTTCATAAAACAGGGCAAAACCATTGCTGGTGCTGGTGGAACCGCCTGCGGAATAGATGAACTTCTGTCCCGATATGGCATTGGTGTTGGCCAGCGCATGGAACAGGAGGGAAATTGCGCCCTGGCCGGTTCCCAGGCTGCCGGTATAGGTCCCGCCACCCTTGAGAAGGTTCATGTTGGTATACAACGCATCGTTGCCCCCGTAGGGAAAATAGCAGGCACCCGGCAACTGCTCAAAGTAATCGAGGCTGCTAAAACCGAAGCGGTTGGTGGTCATGCTATTGGTGCTTAAGACCAGGCCGGTTATTGAATCCACCGGAGTGCCGTCCAAGGTGAAATAATAAGCGGGCGATTGATTGTTAACCACGATCTCATACTGGGAGCGCGGCGGCAGCGCGACGTTCGGCAGATTAGTAAACTGCTTCAGGATTTCGTTGGTGCTCAACTGGCGGTTCCAAACCGCAAATTGATTTATCTGGCCATTTCCCGGATTGCGAATAGTTGAGTTTACGGACGTCGGTAAATTGCAAATGTAAAAACTCGTTCCATCACCAGCCACCGAATTCGTATTGCATGTGATAACACCGCTGGTCAGGACGCCGCCCCCGCTCAACCGCCCCAGATACCAGGTGGCTTTGTTGCTATTGAGTCCGCTGGTGTTCGTAGCTGCCTCGTTATACGTGAGCGCAAAGTAATACCAAGTGTCCGGCACAATGTTCGTGGCGGCCAAGATGGTTGTCGAGCTGTCTCCGAAATCCATGATGAGCGCGCCGCCAGTAACGTTAGTGGGGTTTTGAAAGAAGAGGCTGAATGCGTTGCTGCTGGCGGTGTCAGTGTTGGGCGCAGCCGCAAAGACACAATGCGTGCCCGGATTGCCTGAAGGCGGCGGGCCGGGGTCTATGCTTCTGAATAAAAAGGTGATTGACCCTGTAGCCGTGGACGTATTGGCCGCCGTGCCGCCGCCGCTGATAATGTGGTCGTTGTTTTCACTCGGGTCCCAAATAACATCACTGCCGATTGTGAAATAAAATGAATTACTGGGATTGCCAAACGCATCCGGCGCGAGTTGCAGCCCTGTGATTGAACCCGCAGCAGGCGAAGCCGTCAAGGTAACCGCTGGACCGCCAACGACACAATTGCTCAACTCGCCGCCGTCGAATGTAAAGTAGTTGCTGGGGTTTTGCGCCAGCACAATTGCTTCATAATTGGTCAAAGTCAAGGTTTGCGCGGAGACGCAGAGGCTTGAAGACATCAGCCCCACCAGAATTATTGAACGGATTTTCATAAAACGTTGTTTTGCTTGATTATCGCCAGCGCGGTTTGATTTTGTTTGATTCAGTTTACTATTTGACGCGGTTTTCCCAATACGTCTGTGTCCAAGCCGCTTTCGCGTCGCTGAAATTGACCGGATGGGCGCTGTAATCGGCGTACAACACATTCATCGCCTTGAGGGAGTCGTGTCGAAAATCCAGGTTGACACATTGGCTGGGCGATGTGGCAGTAAGGTCGGTTTGAGCCTTGCCGGGCCACTGAATGTTACTGAAGGAAGAGGCGCTGGTCACTGTTTCTTGTTTGGCCTCCACAACCAGGAGAGTGTCTGAGGAGGTCAGCATGGGTTCGGCCAGTCTTGGGATCGTTGCCGTCAAACCGCCTCCGGTCGTTTGAAAACCAAGCATCGTGCCTGTGCAGGCATACGTGCGCACGATGGCGTTGGTGCCAATATTGCTATAAAGGGCGCTTGGGCAGACAAATACGGCATTTTCGGTATTGGTGCCTTGTATAGGCAAATACGCGGAAATTTCCTTGGTCCAAATATTGACGCTCCCGCCATCCGATGCCATCGGGAAATAATCGTTGTTGTCATCAACGTAAATATGCATCGCAGTCCCGATCTGTTTGAGATTGGAAACGCAGGCGATTTGTTGCGCCCTTTTCTTGGCCGCCGCCAGCGACGGCAACAGCATCGCCGCCAGAACGGCAATGATGGCAATGACCACCAACAGCTCAATGAGCGTAAACCCCCTGCGTCGTCGGAATTTTTCAGACGATACGGACGCCTCCGCCACAGGAGTCATTTTCATACTGATAAGTTTACATTCAACTGGCCAACCGGACAATAGAACAAAGGTATTAGCCTCCAACCGCCACTGCGGCGAGGCAATGACTCAAGAAACAAGAATGGCGTTTTTTCTTGCATCCCAACAACTTATGCGGCTTGTTTCTCACGAAATCCATTTCAAAGAACTGAAGCGCCTGGTGGCCGGATTCGACCAAAGAAGCACATTGGGCATTCCAGCCAGAACTTCCATCGGTAGATATTGTGCCAGTGCAATCGGTCCCGAGATTAAAGCTTCAAACGGTAAAAACAATTTGTCGAGCCAATGGCATTAGTGACTGTAAATTGGCCGCTGGTGATCGAAGAATTTGAAATGACGTTCCAGGCATTGGACCACCCGATGGCGGTTGATGATTCGAGCAGGTATCCCGATGTCCCATTGGTTGGCCAGCTTAGAATCACGTAGTTTCCTGCTTGTGAGATGGTCAGTTGCGGAAGATTGATTTGGTTTGGGTCAGACACGGCAAAGGCGGCGAAATCCGCATAGGTTGTCACCGGCGTGGCCCAGCTCGTGTCGCCACCGCCAAAGAAAGTCTGAAAGACCACACCATCAATCTGGAGCGAGTTTGTGCTGCGGAAATAAAGATTATTGCTGCTCAACACCAGTGCTCCGTCGTACCAGACCTGGATCACCCCGTTGGAAGCACCCGCGTCATTCAGCACGCATTTTTGTTGCACCGTGTGCCATTGATTGTCGCCCTTAAACAGCCATTTGCCCTTGCCCAATTCCGTGCCATCGCTCGGACACGAAGTGGGGAGAAATGGATAGGCTTCACCTTGTCCGTTCGTTCGCCACATGAAACGGGTCGTAAAACCGTCGGTACCGGTTGGGCAATCGCTTCCGGTGTTCCCCGCGCCACCGTAAAGGCCGGGCAGTTTTCCACCTTTGACAAAATTGAAATTGGTGGGGAACCGCACGGAAAATTGCAGGATGAGCGCGCCCAAGGGAGCATAACCGTTGGTGTGAAGCATGGCGCCGTAGAACTGCGTGCCGCCGATGGGCGCCGGCGGGGAACCGGAGGGCGCGTAGGAACCCGCAGGATAGGAGATCCGGAGAAATGCGCCGCCTGGAGCTGACGGATCAATTATTTGAGTTATGTTGGTGCTGCCAAAGGGGATGCCTTTTTTGGACGCGTCTGCGTTGTCCCACTCGGCAAACCAGTTGGTGTCAGTAAAATTACATTGCCACAGTACTACTTGCGCCTGTGCTCCTGAAACGCAAAGCCCGAAGACGATCATGAGAAGGCGGGACATATTCATATTAACGCACAAAGTCTTTCTTGTTTAAATCATCTCCGGCCGAGAAATTTTATGACGGCCTGAGTTCGGGAATGCACGTGCAGTTTTTCGTACACGGTATGCAAATGCGCCCGGACGGTGCTCAAAGTAATCCCCAGCCGACCCGCAATTTCCTTGTAAAGATACCCTTTTGCCAGCAAAGCAAGAATTTCCTGTTCCCGTTTTGTGAGCACCTCGACCTCGGAGGGTTGTTTGAGATTTTGGAAATATTTGACCACTTTGCGCGCAATCCGCATGGACATCGGGGATCCACCAACATGAACTTGCATGATCGCCTGCATCAATTCGGAAGGAGGCATGTTTTTCAACAGGAACCCATGCGCGCCGGCACGAAGAGATTCAAAAATGAGGTCGTCTTGGTCGTAGGTTGTCAGGATCAGGATTTGCGTTTTGGGCACGCGCTCCCTCAAACGGGCGACACATTCGATGCCACTCATGCCAGGAAGATTGATGTCCGCCAAAACCACGTCGGGTTTTTCCACTGGGATTTCGCGCAACGCGGCTTCGGCGTCGGCATGAGCGCCGATGCATTGCAGTCCGGGCGTGCGTTCCAATAACGCTTTGAGGCTCTCGCGAGTGCCGGGACTGTCTTCAATGATGGAAACACGTATCGCCATTTTTGTGCGTCATGTTGACAATGAATTGGGAATTATATCGTAGAGGCCCCAAATCTACAATTGGACAATCGTTCAATGCCGCGGCCATGGAAATTCGATAATGATCTTCGTGCCGCTGCCAATGCGACTTTCAATGCGGCACTCGCCGCCGATTTCTTTCATGCGCTGGCGCATGTTCCGTAGTCCGTCTGCTCCGGGAGAATCCGATGTCCGCCCAAAGCCGCAGCCATTATCCTCAATTTCAATTTGCAGCGCCTCAACCGTCGTGGCGAGCCGTAACCAGACTTCATCCGCCCGCGCATGTTTGACCACGTTGTTGAGGGCTTCTTTGACGACCAGAAACAGATTGTGCCGCACGTTGGTTGGGATTTGAAGTTCAGGAATTTGATCGGGAAAATCCAATCGGCAACGAATTTCTGCCGATTCAAGGTAATCCAGCGCGAACTGGCCGGTGTAGTCCATCAATTGCGCAAGCGTATCGTTGCGTGGATTGACCGCCCACACGATTTCATCGAGCGATTTGATTGCCTGCCGGGCGGTGGCCGAGATTTTTTGCGTGTGCACGTCGGTTTTTGATGGCGGGGTGCTGTCTTGCCTCACCAACTCACTTAACAGAGCAATTTGGGTCAGATTTGCCCCCAAATCATCATGGATGTCCTTCGCGATGCGGGCGCGCTCTTTGTACAAGGCCGCCTGTTTTTCAGCTTGCTGCAACCGCAGCCGCAATCGCCGGAAAGACACGTAGCGGACCATGAGAATGACACACAGAGTGAACGCCCCCAAAGCCGTCAGCCGAAATGTCAACGTTTCCCAGAAAAAAGGCAGAACCATGAAGGCGAGACCGGCTCCCTTCTCGTTCCAGACGCCGTCTCTGTTACTGGCGATGACGTGGAAATGATAATTTCCCGCCGGCAATCGTGAGTAAGCAACACTGCGTTGGGTGCCTGCCTCTATCCAGTCTTTATCAACTCCTTCCAGGCGGTAACGGAACTGCACGTTTTCAGGCGCGTAAAAACTCATTGCCGTATAATCAATTTCGAGCCGGTGGTAATTGGGGGGCAGCCGAAACAACCAGCCGCTCATCCGCAAGTCGAGGATTTTGCTGCCGCGTTTCCCCGGCATGACCCCTTCGGATTGCGCCAAAATTTGATCATCAACCACGACACGTTTTACCAACATCGGCGGCGGCTCCAATTCATCTGTCAAGCTGTCAGGATTGACCACCACCATCCCCGAACGTGTGGGAATCCAAAGCCGGCCATCCCGCGTGCGCAACGCACCCGGCGTGTATCCGAAGTTCGCCTGCAAGCTGGGCAAACCTTCGCCCTGTCCATAATGAACCGACCGTAAATGGCTGGCACGGCCTTCTGCCACTGCGTCCAATTCCTGCAGACGCACCTTAAAAATACCGCGATTGGAACCGAACCAGAGATTACCTCGTCCATCGGAAATAATTTGTGAAATGTAATTGTCATACAAGCCTTGAGTGTCAGAGATTCGGGCAAATTGTCCGTTCTTGATCCGGCCCAGACCCCAGCCGGCAAAACCAATCCACAAACTGCCTTCGGGTGTGGCGTATAAGTAACGAATTGATAGAGGCCCGCCGAAAAAATTAGTGGTTTCGTCGGTCAGTTGGTTACCGGTAACCCGCAACAATACGCCTTTGGAAGTGCCAACCCAAATATTGCCTGTGGCGTCCTGGGTAATAGCGCGGATAAGGCGTATGTTGGGCGGCAGCTCGAAATCCTGCAATTGATCACCGTGCAGGCGCTGCAAGGCATTGGTGTTTTCTTCGCCTATCCATAAATCCCCGTTTTTGCTGATCAACAATGCGCGGATGGCGTGGCCCCTCACTTGATCCGCTTTTGCCCATGAAATCAAATGGCCGTTGCGACAACACAACAATCCATGATGCTGGGTGCCCACCCAGAGCGTGTCCGGGTGATCTGCCACCAAACAGGTCGCGTCGCCAGGCCAGGTTTCCTCCGTGGCAATGGGTCTCCACTTGTCGTCCGTCCAGCGGGTCAGCAAACCGTTCTGGGTGGTTGCCCAAAGTGTGCCACTGTCATCCTGGCAAAGCGACTGCACCGCTTCGGGCAACCCGATTTCAGTCCCTTTCAACTCCACGCTTCGTTGCCGAATTCGATTCAGGCCGCCGCCTCCCGTTCCGACCCAAAGATTCTTCTCGAGATCTTCCAACAGACTTAGAATTTGGGAATGCGATGTCGCAATTTTCTCAAAACCTGTGCCATCGTAACGAAACAATCCGTTGCCGCTGGTACCAATCCAGACTGCGCCATCCTGACTTTCAAGTATAACGGTCGGTTCTATGCCGACGTGATTGGTGGCAAACGAACCGAAATCTTCAGGTTTTTCACCTTCCTTGTATTTGAAAAGCCGGAAACCCGGGCATATCCAGATTCCGCCGTCACGGGCGGGTGCCAGACAAGTGGTTACCCGATCGAGTTGGAGCAGAGTGTGGAATTTACCGTTGCGAACGATTCCAAATTGCCCGGCCTTGACGAACCAGAGCTGGTCTTTGTTGTCCACAGCAAGTGAGCAAATGGAAGGACCAGCCGGTAATCCATCTTGTTCGGTCACGGAAATTCCCTTGCCGTCTTTGAATTGCCACACACTTCCGCCACGATAAGCAATCCAAGTGGCGCCTTCTCCATCTTCTACTACAGTCTGCGGAACCAAATTTGGAAGTTCGGCGTTTCCCGTGATAACTTGCGCTTTTTCTGACTTCAGCCGGACTATCGCGCCGCGATCCATTGCTAAAGTCAGACCGCCATTGTGATTCAATATCATTGCGAGAATGCCCCGGTTCTGATGCCCGGCCAGGTCCATGAGGGAAAACTGATGGAAATCAACCCCGTCAAATGAAATAAGACCGCTGGGAGTCGCCAGCCATAAATAAGCATCCGACGTTTGCGCTATGCCGGTTATAGTGTTGTTCGGCAAACCTTCGTCCGTTTGCCAGACACGGGCGAACCAATCAGAGTCAGCACGGGTGGTTGAAGAAAATGCCGTTGCCAGCAAAAGCCAAGAGCAAATTCTTACGACGCGCCTCGCGGGCGAGATATCGGCAATCTCTCTGAAGGACATGTTGCCACTCTAAAGCCAGGCCGTTTTAATTGAAAGCTCTTTGAGTTTTCTGAATTCCGTTGTTCACGAACTGCCGCAAATTATGGTCAGAGACAGCTCATACGTTCCGGCTAAAACGACAAATGTTCCGGACAGACTCGCCAACAAGAGCAGCAGGAAACGAATGGACGGAGCTCCCGAATAAATCCCCGAAGCGCCTTCGGGAAGAACTGCTCAATCCAACGCGGCGCCGCCACTCCCCAAATAGAACAGCCAAACGCACGGAAAAAATACCAAAACAATCTCCGATGCAACCAACGGTGGCCGCACAGCCAACTGAGCTGTCGGAGCCCGGCGCGGTTCGCGGCGCAACTCAGCCCGTTCGCCGTGGAAGGAGGGTTGAGTTGTCCGCGCCAATGGAGGGGGTGGGAGCGGAGCGCGGCGGAGCCGCGCCCGCCCCACCCCTTCCTTGTCAATATAATGATAGTGGGCGAGTAGTGATTAATCTCACCCTTTTACTGACAGTTTCGCTGACACTGGCCATTCCGACTGTTCTAACTTCCTTGCTGCTCACGCAACAAAACCTGGAGGCGGTTCCGCGCTTGAACCAGAAAGGCGTTGTCGAGCGCGACGGCACGCCGAAGGAAAGTTATTACGTCTTCCAAAGTTACTGGGCGGAGAAACCAATGATCCACATCTACGGGCACACCTAGCCCGGGTGCTGGGGCAAAACGGGCGAGGGAAAACCGGTAAAAGTTTATTCCAATTGCCGCGAGGTTGAATTGTTTGTGAACGGCGTGTCCGCTGGCGTAAAGCAGCGAAACATTTCAGTCTTTCCCGCCGCCGGGTTGCGCTCGAACTTCAAATTCAATGCCGTCACCAACACTCTCCGGGCGGTGGGACGACGCGATGGCCTCGAGGCGAGCGACGAAATTTCCCAGATGTATTAAACCGCCCGTGGGGCCAGCCGGTGAAGCTTACGCTGAATGAAACCCCGCAGACCAACGGGATCGCCACCATCGCGGCGCGGGTTTTTGACCAGGATGGTGTTCTGTGTCTCGACGCGGCGAACGTAGTCCGGTTTGGGCTGACCGGCGACGGCTGACTGCTGGATGATCTCGGGACCGACATTGGTTCGCGCGCGGTGCAGCTTTACAACGGACGCGCGCAAATCAACCACCAGCTTGCCTGCCAGGCGGCGGTGGCGAGCGTGATGAGCGATGGAATCAAAACCGTGTTTCTCAATTTGGAAAAGGTGCGATAATGGTTGACGAGCCAACCCAACCGCTCGATCCGATTGGCACCGTCTTGGTATTGTGCGGCGGCGGCGTTCAGCCTCAAGCTGACCCCGTTAAATCAAGTGCGAATCAAAGGGGTTTCCGATCCTGCAATGTTCAATCTTCTTCGCTGAAGAAAATTGCAAGACCGGCGGTTCGTGATGATGTAACTTATTTTATAATCACTATAAAATGACAAGCGCATACATTACGGTCGCGACATTGTGCCGCTCTATGCCGCCCAAGACAATCAGTCTAATGACCATCAAATCCGTCCGGAGGGCTCCGGTTCGCGCCTTCACTTTGATTGAACTGCTGGTTGTGATTGCGATCATTGCCATTCTCGCGGCGATTTTGCTGCCCGCGTTGGCCGCGGCCAAACTGAGAGCGCAGGCGTCAACGTGCTTGAGCAATCAAAGACAACTCATTCTGGCGTGGAGAATGTATGCCGATGAAAACCAAGATAAGATAATCAACACGGGGACGACCAGTGCAGGCGGGACCCAATGGCCTTGGCGTTTTGATTCCTCACATTTAACTTCAATGCCAAATACAATTGGCATGTCGCCGCAAGACAAGGACATTGCCTTGATACAAGAAGGCTACAAAGAAGGCGGGCTTTATCAATATGCGCCCAACGTAAACGTTGATCACTGTCCTGCTGACGCCCGGTTTAATGTATCTGCGATTTTTACCGTTGCAAATCCGGCTACAAGTCCGCCCGGATCATTTGTATATGGTAGCTACTCTGGCGCCGGCGGACTCAACGGCTGCGATCCCGACTTTGAAAGTTTTGTGTCACCGCATGAAAAAATAACCACCCAATCAGCCATTATGCACCCAAGCGACCGATATGTATGGATTGAAGAGAACGACCCGCGTTGTGAAAATGAAAGCTGGTGGGAGTTTGATCCAGGAGCAGGAGCGCCGACGTTCACAGGAGCCCAAATAGCCGATTCACCGGCTTCCTGGCATGGAAATAACAGCACTTTTGCCTGGGCGGATGGACACGCGGTTGACCATCATTGGCTGGATGCGCCCACCATAGCTTTTGCTTTGAGCAACAATCCCCAAAAAGTACCGCCTCATTCCGGTCAACCCAGTCTTATTACCGCGCCGGACGATGTGCTTTTTTTGGCGAGTGGCTATGCCGACCAGGACAATCCATAAATGTTTGCCTTTGAAGCTTGCCAATGAAATCCCACAAAATAAATATGAAAACACGAAACTTGACCCACTTATTTTATGGAAGGTTCTTTACCACTATCGGTCTGGTGCTGATGACTGCGGTGGCAGTTCGTGCGGATTACCAGAGTACGGTGCTAGATGACCATCCTCTGGCTTTTTACCCGATAAACTCAAGTGTTGACCCCACGGGAACGACGGCCACGGACTTATCAGGCAACGGCAACAATGGAACTTACAATGGCACAGACCCGCAATTTAACAGCGTTCCAGGCCCTTCGCCGTTCATTCCCAATGCGCTCATGTTTGATGGATTTACATCTTTTGTTGACTTAAGCACGGGCAGTAATACTTCCATACTGAACTTCGGCGGCACCATTACCATGGAGGCCTGGGTGCAACCGGCCAGCCCGACGGTGGGATCAGGATCTCCTGCCGATATTCTCGGCAAAGGTTATGACGGCACCAATGAAATGACGTTGAGAGCCGATGGCGGCTATTATTATGGAGGCACATATAACAACAATACCGGAGGAGGGAACGCCAATGGTGGTCAGCAAACGACTAATTGGACTTATCTTGTTTCCACCTATGACGGAACTCATTGGAATCTATATGTGAATACTAAGTTGGTGGGGCAAGGTTCGGATGCAGTTGGCGCAATTGATTTTACAGCTCCTTGGGCGATTGGGGATGGCACAACAGCAACCGCGGGAGACAACTCGGGAGACATACGATTTTTTCAAGGCAACCTAACTGAAGTAGCCATCTATACAAACGCTTTAACACCCGCTCAAGTGTTGAATCATTTATGCGTGGGAGAATTAGGCACTTCAGCCAGCAATTCAGTTCCTATTATCATCACTCAACCTCAACCGCAATCAGCCTTTGTCGGCGGCACGGCAACATTCAGTGTGGGGGTTGTCAGTGCATTAGCGACAACCAACCTATGGTTTAAAAACGGCGTTCCGATGCTTGGCCAGACCAATGCAACCCTGACCCTGACCAACGTGGGCGGCGCTGATGCAGTCAATTACAGCGTGGTAGTAGGTAACAGTAACGGAACGACTAATAGTGGTTCAGCCAGCCTTACCTTGCTGGCGACCGGCAATTCATTAAAATGGAATTCCGCCGGCAGCAATGGAGTGTGGGACATGGGGATTTCGGCCGATTGGCTTAATCTGAGCAACAGCCAGCAGACGGTGTTCAACACAAACGATCAGGTATTGTTTGATGACACGGTTGGCGTTTCGAACGTAGTGGTGATCAACGGCACAGTTTCGCCCAGTCTCATCACCATCAATTCCAGCACCAATAATTTCACCTTCGCCCAAGGGTCCGCGCCCCTGATCAGTGGCGTGGGCAGCATGGTCAAGAAAGGTTCAAGCCTGCTGACCATCTACAGCCCGCAAGGTTTTAGCGGGCCAGTCACCATCAGCGGCGGCACCATTTATGCCGGCAATAATTGCTTCAATCTAGTCTCTTCCATCGCGATCACCAATAACGCCACTTTGGATCTGGGTGGCGGCACCTTCAACAATAACAAACCCATCTCCGTTTCCGGTACCGGTGTGAATGGGCAAGGCGCCATTTACAACAGCTATGACGATTATCCGGGTGAAGTATGTGCCATCGCGCTTGCCGGCGATACGACCATTGGCGGCATCAACCGATGGGACCTGAACAGCGGTTCGACTATTAGTGGTCCTCACAAAATAACCATTAATTGGAACGATCCCGGTGACAGTGATTATGGTCAATGGACTGGGGTGACAATCGCCACGAATGTTGGCGACATCGAACTGGCCGCCGGCAAGCTGGGCTTGCTAAATATGGGTACAACTTTTGGCAATCCCGCCGGCAACGTTCTTGTTGATTCCGGCACGGAACTGGATTTCTATGCCGGCGATCCCGGCTATGTGAAAAATTTTCATGTCTTTACTAATGGCCTTATTCAATTCCCGAGCGCATTTACGACATTCAGCGGCAACTTTACTTTGGAAAATGGTGCTGAATTTGCCGCTTACAGCGGTAGCGGTGCCAATCGAACGTTTAACGGCACTGTTACATTGAACGGAGTCGCTCATTTCATTCTTGGTGATGTTAATTTCGTCTTCACGAACGTTTTCAGCGGCACGGGCGGGATATTGTTTGATGCCTACAATCATGAAATGTTCCTCCAGGCATCCAACACTTACAGTGGCCCGACAGTCATTGGTGGTGGCCTGACATTGGGGCTGACCAACAACGGCTCAATCTCCCATAGCTCCCTTATCTGGCTGGGCGGTGCCACCATTGATGTCAGCGGCCGCACTGACAACACCCTCGCCCTTACCAGCGGGCAGACCCTCGCTGGCATCGGCACCATCAGCGGCACACTGATTGTCCTTGCGGGCGCGACCATCTCCCCAGCGGGTACCAATATCACTCTGGGCCTGACGGAGGGTTCGAGCAGCACGGGCACCATCAATGCGAACAATAATGTCACCCTCAATGGCACGACCGTCATCAAATTGAACGGTTCGGGTGTCAATGACCAAGTTCAAGCCGGCGCGGGCATCACCTACGGTGGCACGTTGAATCTGGTCAACATCAGTGGTTTACCACTGGCGGCTGGCAACAGCTTCCAGGTTTTCAGTGCGACGAGCTACAATAGTTCATTCACTAGCGTCACCCCAGCCATACCCGGAACGGGCTTGGCGTGGAATCTGACACAGTTGACCAACGGCATTGTGAGCGTGGTGGCTGCGCCTTCGCAACCGGTGATCAACCGCACATTGGTGTCGGGCGGCAACCTGATCTTCAACGGCACGAACGGGACCGTGAGCGGCAGCTACTCGGTGTTGACGACGACCAACGTCGCTACGCCGTTGGCGAACTGGGTGCCATTATTGACGAACAACTTTGACGGCGCCGGCGCTTTCAGCTTTACCAACGCCATCGTGCCCGGCGTGCCGCAAAAGTACTATTTACTGAAAACGCCGTAAAAATATCAACGGCGGCAGAGGTTTGTCGACGTAAAGCTCGCAACCGTAGGGCCGGTTTGGCGGCCCGGTGGTTTGTTTGTGGATGGCAAAGATGTTGGACTAAGCCTACATGAGAAAGCTGGTTTACACTTCACCCACGCATGGTCATGAAAGTGCGTGAACTTATTGCATCCGGCTTTTTGGCGGCCGCTGTTTCATCGTTTTTGGGGGAGTCAAGCCGGGCGAACCCATCGTTTCAACAAGTCGGCAGCACGCTGGTGATGTCCAACGTCAACATCCGGTTGGAATACAATTTGAACGCCGGCACGGCGAGTTTTTACTGGCAAAATTCCGAAAAAATTTCCGCGTTTTATGCCGGTGTCACTTTGGGCAGCGGTTACGTCGAGGGCGTCAACTTCAGCAACCGCACCTGGTCGGTCGTCAGCAGTAATGAGGCTGCCGTTACCGCATATGCGGCCGGGTTGCCGACGATGACGCAATATTTCACGCTCGACCAAACCGACAGCTTTCTGACCAGCGTGGTGATGAGCGGAACCAATTTAAGCGCGAACTGGATGGGACCGGTAGTTGTCAGCTCGACCGGCGGTGTGAACATTGGCATTACCAATGACAACCGCGCATTGTTCGTCCCGTTCGACAACGACCATTTTGTTTCCTACAATTCCGAGCCGATGAATGGTTCGGACACGGGTAATGAAGTTGGCGCATTTTACGACAACTTCAGCCAAAACGGTTTGGTGGTCGGTTCCGTCACGCACGACACCTGGAAGACGGGGGTTTATTGGTCCGGCTCGAATAATAAACTCAACCAGTTGAATGTCTTCGGCGGTTTGAGCGATTATTGGACCTGGGATGTGATGCCGCATGGCTCGGTGGTTGGCAACACAATTTCATCACCGGCGATTTTCGTGGGTTTTGGCGATGACTGGCGGACGGCAATGGAAAATTTTGCAAACGAGAATACATTGTTTATTCCGAAACTGGCGTGGACGAACGGGGTGCCGTTCGGGTGGAACAGTTGGGGCGTTACGAATTATCAGAATAACATCAGCTATTCGGCGGCCATTGCCGTTTCAGATTCCATCCACACCAATCTGCAACCGTATGGCTTCACCAGCGGCGGCACGGTCTATGTAAATCTGGATTCCTATTGGGACAATTTAAGTAGTTTTCAATTGCAGGAATTCGTTAACCACTGTCATGCCAATGGCCAGAAGGCGGGTGTTTATTGGGGGCCATTTGCTTATTGGGGGACGTTGTCCCAGGCCAGCAATTCGGCTGTGCAGAATTCCAGCTATATGTATAGCGACATTTTGCTCCGCACAACCAATGGAAGCGCCATTTCCAATGATGGTGCTTATGCCATTGACCCGACACATCCCGGAACGAAGTCGGTGATTGAGTATCAAATTAACATTTTTACCAATGACGGCTTCGATTACATCAAATTGGATTTTCTTTCTCATGGCTCGCTCGAAGGCGTGCATTATGATACGAACGTGACTACCGGCATAGAGGCCTACAACCAGGGGATGCAGTATCTCTTCAATCAAATCGCTGGGAAAATGTTCATCAGCGAATCCATCTCGCCGATTTTTCCGTATCAGTATGGTGACAGCCGCCGCATCGCCTGCGACGCTCAACAATCTGAAATTGCTAACACGGCCTATACGATGAACGCCGTTTCCTGCGGTTGGTGGATCAGTGGCCGGCTGTATCAATTCAATGACCCGGACTTGATGGTGTTTGACAACGGTCCGGACACCAATGAAGACCAAAGCCGGCTGATTAATTGCGCCATCACCGGGCTTTTTTTGAACGGCAGCATTTTGACCAACGCCGCGAGCATCAGCCTTGCGCAGATGTGCTTGACGAACGCGGCCATCAACGCCGTCGTCCGTGTCGGGCAAACGTTCAGGCCAGTTGACGGCGCGACCGGCACCGGCGCGGGGAACATATTTGTGCGGCAGGACGGCACGAATCTTTGGCACATTGCGGTTTTTAATTATACCGGCGACGCGACGAATGAAACGGTAAATTTAAGTAGCGCGGGCCTGCCGACGGGAACTTATGTGGTTACCGACTTGTGGAGCGGTGCCACCTCATCGGTCTCCGGCTTGTTTTATGTGTCCTTGAATGATAAACAGGCAAAGTTATTTCAACTGGCTGCCCCTATTGTCGCGCAGGCACAAAATGAAAATGTAACCTGGCAAGCGCCCACCACCATCTCCGGAGCTTCCGACGTGAGTACGCAGGGAACATATTTCGGTTCGTGGGCACCCTATGATGACAGCGCAAACACCCTGCCGGTTAACGGAGTGACCTTTCAGGGATATACAGATCTGCCCGATTTTAGCGATACTGGATTTAATGCCGGCTATGGGAGCTTCCCCAATCCAGGCACGGCGAACACCAACTACAACACTCTTTTGGAATCCGGAGCGTATGAATACCCTGGTCCCGCCTGTTCTATCAACTGGGGTGGCATGACGCCGGGGCATACCTACCTGGTTGAATTCTGGGTGAATGGCAATGACCCGTCGCGCACGGAAACCCTCACCGGCGGCACCAACACTTCTGCCACAATCAATTATGAGCCTGGGCAATGTATTATTGGCACATTTGTGGCGGCCGGTTCCGGCTCGGAGACGGTTACATTGAACGGAGAGCCTTCCGATAACTATCCCCAAGTCAATCTTGTGCAGGTTCGCTATATTACCGTTACGGCATCCCGGCCGGTGATTGCAAGCACGCGCACATCGGGCGGCAACCTGATCTTCAGCGGCAGCGGCGGAACAGCCGATGGCACTTACTGTGTGTTGACGAGCACCAACTTGACCACGCCGATAGCCAACTGGACCCCCATTGCCACAAACCTCTATGACGCCAGCGGTAACTTCAGCGTAACCAATGTGCTACAGTACAACAATTCCGCCCGATTCTACATCATCAAATAACCATGGAATTGAGAATGCTACAAAATAAATTGATAAAACTCTGTTTTCTCCTCTTACTTATTGCCAATTTTGCATTTGCGGGAAACGGAAGAGCTGCGAGTTATCCGCCTTCGGCGCGAGAATCCATTGAATGGTGTGACATCTGGATTTCCCACGCGAATGAAACTAACCTTCCGCGAGTGCTGCTGATCGGCGATTCAATTTCCCGGGATTACTATCCCGGCGTTGAAAAGCGCCTGGCTGGCAAAGCCTATGTTGCCAGACTTTCCACATCGGCTTTTATTTCCGATCCCGTTTTGCTCAGGCAGATTGAAATGGTGCTTAACCAATACAAGTTTGACATCATTCACTTTAACAACGGAATGCACGGGTGGCAGCACAGCGAAAAGGAATTCGCGCAGGGGTTTCCAAAATTTCTAAAAACCATCCAAAAATATGCGCCGAACGCAAAATTGATTTGGGCGAACACAACGCCGTTAAAGATGTCTCCGAACCTGCCCGCCGACAATCAGACGCAAGCGACCGATGAGCGCATCGCGGCGCGAAACGCCATTGCGCTCAAATTTGTGCAAGCGCAAAACATTCAGGTGGACGATTTGAGCACGCCCATGCGCGGCCATCCCGAATTTCACAGCGACAACGTGCATTTCAACGATCAGGGGATCGCCTTACAGGCCGCGCAAGTCGCCGCGCTGATCGAACCACTGTTGAACCGTTAATCAGCCCGGTGTGTGAGGTGAAAAAATACGCATGATCGACATGCCTGCACATGCTCCATGATGTGTGCCGATGAACGCGACTTTGTTCATCCCGTGCTTCGTGGATTTACTGTATCCTCGCGTCGGCGTCAGCATCGTGCAAATTCTTGAACGGCTCGGACACAAGATTGATTTTCCCGAGGAACTGAATTGCTGCGGCCAGCCGGCGTTCAATTCCGGTTATTGGGACGAGGCGCGCGCCGTTGCGCTGCCAGTGTTGCAACGATTGAAAAATTCCGAGGCTGTCGTCATTGCCTCCGGGTCGTGCGGCGCGATGCTGAAGGTTTTTTATCCGCAATTATTTGCCGGAACGGAGCACGAACTAGTCGCGAGGAGGCTTTCCACCAATTGCTGGGAATTTTCTGATTTCCTCGTGACGAAACTGGGAGTGACTGACCTCGGCGCGCGTTTTCAACACAAAGTCACGTTCCATGACGGCTGTCACGGTCTGCGTGAACTCGGCACCAAAAAATCTCCGCGCGCGTTGCTCGCAGCGGTGCGCGGCTTGGAACTCATCGAAATGAAGGAGGAAGTATGCTGTGGTTTCGGCGGCACGTTCGCCGTGAAGTTCCCGATGATTTCCGCAGCGATGGGTGAAGTGAAATGCGCGCAAGCGGCCGAGGCCGGCGCGGAATTCATCGTGTCAAATGATTCCAGTTGCCTGATGCACATTCAGGGCGTGGCGGATAAACAGGGGAAGAAATTGAAAACCATTCATCTCGCGGAAGTCTTGACAAGCCAATGAGCAGCCCCGCCAAGCAATTCAAAGCCCAGGCGGGAATCCTTACACAGGACCTGCGGCTTCGCGCAACCATTCAGACCGCGCTGGAAAAATACGCCGTCGTTCGGGACGAGAATCGCGGGGCGTTTCAAGACTATCCAGCCGCGCGCCAGGCTGCCGCTGAAATAAAATGGGAAGCCATCAATCATCTCGACAAGTATCTTGAACAATTCGTTTCAAAACTAGAAGCGCGCGGCACAAAAGTCCACTGGGCCGGCACCGGTGAACTGGCGCGCGAAGTCATTCTCGGCATCGTCCGCGAAAAAAGTGCCCGCTCAATCATCAAATCCAAGACGATGACGTCGGAGGAAATTCACCTCAACGAGGCGCTCGAACATGAAGGCTTTGATGTTGTCGAATCCGATCTCGGCGAGTTCATAGTTCAACTCAAAAAAGAAACACCGTATCACATTGTTTTTCCGGCAATGCACCTGACGCGCGACGAAATCAAAGAGTTGTTCAACCGCGAACTTGCCACGAATGCTTCCGGCAATCCGGAAGAGCTCACGATGATCGCGCGCCGCGTGTTGCGAAAGAAATACATCAGCGCCGACATTGGATTCACGGGCGCGAACTTCGCCATTGCCGAGACGGGTATGATTTCGATCACCGAAAACGAGGGCAATGCGCGCCTGACCGCAGCGCTGCCTAAGACAATGATCACGCTGCTCGGCATCGAAAAGGTTTTACCGCGGCTCGAAGACCTCGCGCTGTTTTTGCCAATGCTTGCCACATCCGGCACCGGCCAGCCGCTGACATGTTACAACACAATGTATGGCGGCCCGCGCCAGCCCGGCGAATTCGACGGTCCGGAAGAATGGCACGTAGTGTTGCTGGATAATCGCCGCACGGAACTTCTCGCGGACGCCGAGCAGCGTGATTCGCTGCACTGCATCCGCAACGTCGGCGGTCACACCTACGGAACCACTTACGCCGGACCCATCGGCTCGGTCATCACGCCGCATCTGCGCGGATTGCAGGATTGGAAACACCTGTCTTTTGCCAGTTCGCTTTGCGGCGCCTGCACCGAAACGTGTCCGGTCAAGATTGATCTCGCGCACCATCTGCTGCAAAACCGCCGCAACGCCACAGCGCAAAAACCATCACTGCCCTAGAAACTCGGATTCAAGCTGTTTGTCTTTGTTTTCAATCGTCCAGCGATTTACAAACTGCTGGCGCCACTGGGCCGCGTCGGACAAAAATTGCGTTCGTTGGTGAAAGGCACACGGCTCGATCCGGCTTATTCATGGGCAAAAGCCCGCGAGTCGCCGCCGATTGCGCCGCAAACGTTCAGGGAATTTTGGAGGAAGAGGAAATGACCGAGCGCGAAAAAATTCTGGGCCGAATCCGCGAAGCGCTGGCAGTTGAAGCGCCATTTCCGGGACAGCACGGTGGTGGCGAAAAACCCGCGTTGTTCGCGGGATTCACTGTTTCCCGCGCACGTGAGTGTCTCCCACTTGTCGGCGATTCGATTGACGAGCAACTCGACGCTTTCAGCCAAAACGCCGCGAACCTCAAGGCAGACTTCCATCTGCCGAACAATCACGATGAATTGAAAAAACAATTGATTGAACTCCGCGATGCAGAAGGCTGGGAAAAAATTGCCGCACATTCCGGTGAATTGACCGACTTCGCCTTGCAATCCATCGGCCTTCCCGTGCTCAAAACCGATTCCGGTTGCGACGTAAACGAATTGGAAAAATGCGACGCGGGCATCACCGGGTGCGACGCTCTCATCGCGCAAACCGGCAGCGTGCTCGTCACGAACCTAAGCGCGGGCGGTCGGGCGCTGTCGGTGCTGCCGCCGCATCACATTGTCCTGGCGCGACGAGGGCAATTACTGCGTGATTTGCCGGCGGCATTTGAATTTTTGAAACAGAGATACGGCGCGAATTATCCGAGCATGATTTCGTTCATTACCGGTCCAAGCCGCACCGGCGACATCGAACGCATTCTCGTTCTTGGCGCGCACGGACCCAGAAAATTGACGATTTTTCTGCTTTAAAACCAGAAAACATCGTCAAAATTGAGGTTTTTTATTGGGGATTTATTGACATGTTCAATCTTCTTCGCCGAAGAAAATTGCAAGACCGGTGATCAATCATTGGTGTAAATTGGATGCATCAATCGACGAAAGAACAAGAGTCGCAACAGATTTCAGTTGAATAGCAAATAGAATTGAACAAGTAACCAACCAAAACAACTCAAACCAAATATGAAAAAAACCCTTATTTGTGCATCAATAGTCAGTGTGCTCGCCGCTGTCGCGAATGCGCAAAATCCAAACATAACGTGGGGAACGCCCACAGCCATTTCTGGAGCTTCGGACGTACTCAATGACGGAACGTATTTTGGCTCCTGGGCGCCATATAATCAAGATTCATTTAACAATGGGTCAGCCGGATTAGTGGTTAATGGCGTGAAATTTCTGGCGCAGACCGATCTTCCTGACTTGAGCTATTCCGGTTTCAATTCGGGCTACACTTCATACAACAATCCCAACACTTCGGATGCCAACTACAACGACCTCATGCAATCGGCGGCCTACAACGGCAATGGCGACGGTAGCCCCCTGTCATTGACTTGGGGTGGCATGACGCCAGGCGATACCTACCAGGTTGAATTCTGGGCAAATGATGGACGTGGCAACGGGCGATCTGAAACATTTACCGGCGGCGCCAACACCTCTGCCAGTTTGGTTTTTGGAAATAATCCCGGGGAGTGGATTGTCGGCACATTTGTGGCAGACTCCACCGGCTATGAGACGGTTTCGATGAGCGGAGTAGGCTCTGTCAACGGTCCCTATCCCCAAATGAACATGATGGACGTTCTCGATATTACGCCAGTTCCGGAACCTTCCACGCTCGCCGTTCTTGCTGCTGGCGCCGGTGCGATGCTTCTTGTCCTTCGCCGGAGAAATTCCTCAGTTGATATGCGTAATTAAGACGGCTCTCTTTTCAGCGACGGCGGTGTGAACTTAACAATCACGCCGCCTTTTTATTTAACCCGCTGCTCAAATCGAAGACTGCTGAATAAAAAATCACGGTTCGCTGGCGACCGGGTTTTGCAGCGAGCCGATTTTTTCAATTTCAATCGTCACGCTGTCTCCCGCCTTCAACCAGCGCGGTGGTTTTTGCGCCATGCCCACGCCGTGCGGTGTGCCGGTCAAAATCACCGTGCCGGGCAGCAAGGTCGTGCTGCCGCTCAAAAATTCGATCAACGTTGGAACGTCGAAAATCATGTCGTTTGTGTTCCAATCCTGCATGACTTGGTCGTTGAGCACCGTGCGGATTTTAAGGTCGTTGGGATTCACAATTTCATCGGGTGTCACCAGAACCGGGCCGAGCGGGCTAAACGTGTCAAAGGTTTTGCCGCGCGACCACTGGCCGCCGCCGTGTTTAATCTGCCAGTCACGCGCGCTGACGTCGTTGCAACAAGTGTAGCCGAGCACATGGTCCAACGCGTTCTGCCGTGAAATATTTTTCCCCGCGCGGCCAATGACCACCGCCAACTCACATTCGTAATCCACTTCGTCACTTTTCAAATGCGTCGGCAGCAATATCGGTTCGCCGGGATTCAGGAGCGTGTTGATGCCCTTGAAAAACACGACCGGAAACTCCGGAATTCTTGCGCCGGTTTCCTGGGCGTGGCGACGATAATTCAAGCCGATGCAAATGATGGAACTCGGCTGAATCGGCGCTAGCAATTTTGTCACTTCTGCTTTTTCAGTCGTGACTTTTGGCGAATTAAGAATGCTTCCGGCCAGTTTCAAAGCCGTGCCGTCAGATTGTTGCGCCGCAAAGCCGACTCCACCTTCTCGATCCTGATAACGAATGATTTTCATAAATTATTTTCCTGCGCTCCAGCCACCATCCAGCATCAGAGCACTGCCGGTGATCATCGCGGATTCGTCGGCGGCAAGATAAAGCGCGGCAGCGGCGACTTCTTCGGGCTTCAACATCCGTCCGTTCAATTGCGTCGAAGCCATGTCGCGATAGGCAGCCTGCGGATCGGAATATTCCTTGAGCCGCGCCAGCACAAACGGTGTTTCTACGCGCCCGGGGCAAATGCAATTGAACCGCACTCCGGTGTGCGAATGGTCGAGCGCGAGTGCTTTCGTCAAACCAACGACGGCGAATTTCGTCATTGTGTAAGCGAGCCGTTCGCGCACGGCAATGATGCCCGCGATGGACGCCATGTTGATGACGCTGCCGGATTTTCGCTCCAGCATCGCGGGCGCAAAAGCCTTGCAACAATTGAAAACACCGCGCACGTTCACGGCGTAAAGTTTGTCCAGGTCAGCAGACGTTGTATTGGTCAGCGAGCCAACGTGGCCAATACCCGCAACATTGGCCAAAATGTCAAGCGCGCCGACAGTTTGCGCGGCCTGCGCACAATCGGTTTCACTGGCTACATCCAACGCAATGAATTTGCCACTCATACGCCTGGCCACGGCGCGTCCGTCTGCTTCATTGCGGTCGGCGATCCACACAGTTGCTCCAACCTGGGCAAAAGTATCCGCAATCGCCGCGCCGATGCCAGAAGCCGCGCCGGTAACGAGGGCGGTTTTATTTTTAAGATTAAACACGATAAATCCTTTCCGCGTTGGTTTGAAAAAGTTTGACTCTATCAGTTTCCGTTGCGAATGAGAAAAATCCCCGCACCGTTTCGAGCCAGCGCTGGTAACTCGTCGCCAGCGATGCCACCGGCCAGTCGCCTCCGAACAAAACGCGGTCGAAGCCAAAACATTCCAGTGCCGTTTCAAAATAGAAATTCAAATCGGCAGGCTGCCAGTTTTTCCAATCTGCTTCGGTCGTCAGACCGGAAATTTTGCAAACGACATTTGGCAACGCCGCGAGTGCTTTCAAATCTGTCGCCCACGGCTGCATCTTTTTGCCGCGCACGTCTGGCTTGCCGAAATGGTCCAACACAAAGTTGACTTGCGGAACGCGGCGCACAAGATCGGCAGCGGCACGCAATTGGTCATGCCGGAGGCAAAGGTCGACAGTAAAACTGTAATCTGCGAGCAGCTTTACGCCGGCAATGAAATCCGGGCGAAGACAAAATTCCGCATCCCGTTCGCCTTGTAAATTTCTGCGAACGCCTTTCACCAGCGGACAACTGGCGAGCGTATCGAGTTGGACACTAACGGACTCACTTTTTTCCAGCGGCGCGCACGCCACGATGCCTTTCAAGCGTGGCTCGTCTTTTGCGAGACTGGAAACCCAGCCGGCCTCAGCGAGGCTTTGCGCCGGTTTGCACCCGCACTCGACAAAAATTATTTTGCCCACGTTTGCGGCCGCGCTCGCCACCGAAAAATCCGCCGGAAGAAATGCGCGGTTCAAAGCTGGCAATCCATCGAGCCACGCATATCGAAACCGTGCGGGATTCCACAAATGAACGTGCGAATCAACGATGGACAGCGAGTTCATGGTCAAGCTGGTTTCAAATCGCAACTCGCGCCGGCTTCCTGCGGGGTTTGATAAACACCGCCTTCGACTGTGCACGGATGGACAAAGTGCTCGCGCAAATGCGGAATGTGTTCGAGAAAAATGGCTTCGAGGCCGAGCGCGATGTGGTTGAACAAAACCAGATGTTGATGCAGTTGTCCCATGTCGCCGACGTGCGGCACAACGGGAATACCGAACTTTCGGCACAATAAACTGACGGCGAGAAATTCACTCACGCCCGCCACGCGCACGGCATCCACTTGAATGAACCCGGCGCACTTTGCCTGCAAATAGTTTTTGAAGACGATGCGATTCGGGACATGTTCGCCGAGCGCGAGCTTCATCGGGGCGATGCCATCAGCAAGTGTTTTGTGGCCCAGCACGTCGTCGGGATGGGTGGGTTCTTCAATCCAAAACGGACGGATGGCCCGTAGTCGCGAGCAAATGTCGAGCGCCTGCGGCAACGTCCACTGTTGGTTGGCATCCACCATGACGCGGGCTTTGTCGCCCGCCACTTCGCGGACAATTTTAGCTCGGCGCAAATCGCGTTCGGGATCGCTCGAGCCGACTTTCAATTTCATCGCCGTGAAACCGGCGGCGATGGCGCGTTTGCAATTTTCGCGGACTTGATCGTCGTCATAATTGAACCAGCCGACGGATGTGTCGTAACCAGGATAGCCGGCTTTCAAAATGCCTTCGCGTGAGCTTCGAGTCGGCCGGTGTTCGCGGAGAAGTTTCAATGCGAGCGGCGCGGTGAGTTCGTCTTCGAGATACGAAAGATCGAGCGTGGCGACGATTTGCTCTGGCGTTAAATCGAGGAGTAATTTCCACAACGGCACGCCGCGCGTTTTGGCCCACAAATCCCAGCAGGCGTTGGTGACGGACGCGAGCGCGAGTTGCACGACGCCTTTGTGCGGCCCGAGCCAGCGAAATTGTTGTTCATCGGCGAGCGCGTGTTGCAGCGCGCCAAAGTCGGCCATGATTTCCTCGATGGATTTTCCGACGAGACCTTGCGCGTAAAATTTCGCGGCTTCGCAGACGAGTTGATTGCCTTCGCCGAGCGTGAAGGCGAGTCCGACGCCGGTGCGGCCTTTGTCATCGTGCAATTGCGTGACAGCGTAGGAATAAATCGGGTCGCGGTGAATCGCGTCGCTGCCTTGGCCGTGACCAATCGGGAAACGCGCGTCGCGGGTGGAAATGTTTTGAATCATGGAGTCAAAGCGCCTGGCGATAACCAAGCTCGGCCCCGCCGCTGACATACATGAGGTGACCGGTAACAAAACGCGCTTTGTCTGAAATCAAGAAAACGCACGCGTCCGCAATCGCGTCGCCTTCGGGACAATAACCCAGCGGATGAATTTCATTCAGATAGCGCTCGGTGGAATCGGGGTCGGGCTGCTCGGCGCACCATTGGCGAAGCATGGGCGTCCAGGCGCCAGCTGGACAAACGGCATTCACGCGGATGCCGTTTTTTGCGTAATCGAGCGCCATGGATTTGGTGAGCGCGTTCATGCCGCCCTTTGTCGCGACGTAAGCCGCGTGAATTTCCTGCCCGATGACACCAACCAGGCTTGACGTATTTAGGATGCAGCCTTTGCTCGCCACCAACGCGTCGAAAGCGTGGCGCGTGGTGTGAAGAACGCTTTTCAAATTTACATTGAAAAGCGCGTCCCACTCGGCATCGGTGGTCTGGTGAACCGGCTTTGACGGTGTGGCGATGCCGGCGTTGTTGTGGACGGCATCCAGTTTTCCGTAACGCGCCAGGGTTTGTTTTATCGCGGCTTCGACCTCGGCGTCGCGCGACACGTCGCAGAAGATTCCCAGATGATCCGCCCCGAGCTTGGCAGCAGCCTTGGCCACCGCCTCTTGATTATACGCCGCGATGACGACTTTTGCGCCCTCGGCGGCGTAGGCTTTCGCACAGTCCCAACCGATGCCATCCGAGCCGCCGGTGAGGAAAATGACTTTGTCCAGAAGCAATAATGATTTCATGTTAGTAAAAAAATCCGGCAAGATTTTCCCGTTCGCTGCCTCGTCCGGTAATGATGGCCGGCGCTGACCGATAAACCAAATTTGCATTCATATTTGTAAAATTCATTTTGTCACCGGAAAATCAAGTAAAGCGTAGTGAACGTCGCTAAAATCAAGACCGCCAGCACGCGATAATTGCCGAGGCCGCGACCGCCGGCTTCGCCGCGCAACGGTTCGCGCCAGTTTTCCCAGACGAGCAATTTCGCTTCGGCTTTGAACGGCTCTGGAAAAACAAACGTGGTTGCAACCATGATAACAACGCACGCAAAGAGCAGAAAAAACGCGATGAGCATGAAGTCACCGCGATAGATGTTATTCCAATCAAGATAAAAAGTGACGAAGCCAAGTGCGATGCCGGCAATCAGCGTGATAAAAGCCGATTTGCCCGAGGCGCGTTTCCAAAAAACGCCCAGCAAAAAAACAGTGGTGATCGGCGGCGCGACGTAGGAAATCAGTTTGTTGATGCCTTCAAAAATCGTGGTGTAGTGGCCGAACAATGGCGAACAGAGAATGGCTAAAATCGTGCCGACTATGGTCGTGATCTTGCCGATGCGGACGAGCTGGTGGTCGCTGATTCCGGGCCGGTGACGTTTGAACAAATCGTAGGCGACGAGCGTGGCGGTGGAATTGAGCGCGGCGGAACAGGTTTGCATCGCGGCGGCCAGCATTGCGGCGGCGACGAGTCCCTTCAATCCGACCGGCAACAAATGTGTGATGAGAAAAGTATAAGTGTCCGCAGCCGTTTGCGGCGCGTCGTTGCCAAAAGTCTTTTGCTGAACCAGCGCGACGCAGATGACACCGGGCAGCACGAAGAGAAAAACTGGAAGAATTTTCAGGAACGCACAGAACAACGGGCCGAGCCGCGCGTTTTTTTCATCTTTTGCCGCGAGCACGCGCTGGACAATGGTTTGGTCGCAGCACCAATACCAGATTCCCAGCACCGGATAGCCGAGCAGAATTGAATACCACGCCAGTCCGCTCGGGTCTTTGGCGTCGCGCGCCATGGTCAAAAAATTTCCCGTGCCCCAGATCACTCGACTGCCGGCCACGCTGGCGAGAGGATGCGGATGCGATGCGAGCGTGTGCGCGAGTGCCATCCAGCCACCGATTTTCAAATAGCCGGTGACGGTGATGACGATTGCGCCGACGAGCAGCAAAATGGTTTGCACGCTTTCAGTCCACACGACGGCGAGCAGGCCGCCGAGCATCGTGTAAATTCCCGTCAGCAACCCGAGCACGACAATGAACAGCATCAGCGCGTCCACGCCTAAAATCGTTGCGCCTGGCGCGAGGCCGAGAATCCCGCGCAACACCCACGCCGCCGTGTAAAGCGCCACGCCCATGTGAATCACGATGGCGGAAAACAGCGACACGATGGACAACACGTCGCGGCAGCCGCAATTGAATCGGTGTTCAAGAAAATCCGGCAGCGTTGCAACACGCGAACGCAGGTAAAGCGGCGCGAAAAACAACGAGAGCAAAATCAGCATGAACCCGGCCATCCACTCGAAGTTGCCGAAGACGAGTCCATATTTGTAGGCTGCTTCCGCCAGGCTGACGAGATGAACGGTGGAAATGTTCGCTGCGAACATCGCCAGACCGATGACCGGCCATGCGAGCGTGTTGCCTGCTAGAAAATAATGGCCGCCCTCACCGCCGCGTTCATTTTTTCGCCGGAAAAATCCCGCCGCCACGCCAAGCCCGACCACTGCCAGCAAATAAGTGGCAACGATTGTCCAGTCGAGGTTGCTCATTGGATTGTTCATCGCGGGGTTATTGCACCAGAATTTTTTGCCAAACGCGAATCAGCACGACGCCGTGTCGCGGCACAGTGGCGCTGAAAGAATTGCTGAATTTGCCCAGGTCTTTTTGCCGCCACAAATCGCGGACGTGTAGTTTGCCCTTGAGTCCGAGGTCAGACCAGTTGACGGTGACTTGCACTTCCGTTTCGCCGAGGTTGAACAGGCCGACACCCTTCGAGCCGTCCGCCAAATCCTTGGCATAGACGCGCGTTTCGCCATTTGTGGCAACCGTCATCGCTTCCTTGCCGAGCGGGTCTTGATCCACGGCCAGCACCTCGTCGTTCTCCAAAAGATTCAGCGTGAAGGGGTCAAGCTGTGTCATGTCGCACCCGATGAGCAACGGCGCGGACAGCAGACACCAAAGGCTGATGTGCGTGTATTGTTCATTCGGAGTCAGGCGGGTCGGATGCAAATGTCCCCAGCCAACTTTGCCGACGATGAGCATGTCGGGGTCGTTCCAATTTCCCGGCTTGGCGAAAGGCGCGGTTTTGTCCTGGTTGAAACCAATTCCGCTCATGCTGCCCCAACTGTCGTTGATGTCTCCGGTCGTGCGCCAGGAATTGCCGCCAACAGTCGCGCCCCACTGCCACGCATTGAATTCGCCATATTGACAAAGGCTGAAAACAATATCGCGCGGCTGCGATTTCAAAAATTCGCCCATCAAACGATAAGGTTGTTGCGCAACATCCAAAGAATTTTCGCAGGCCGGCATCTCATCGCGATAGGTGCACAAATCATATTTCAAATAATCAAAACCCCACGCGGCGTATTGCGCAGCGTCCTGTTGCTCGTGCTGCCAGCTCCCGGTGCAACCGCCGCACGTCCACGGTCCGGGCGAAGAATACAATCCCGCTTTCAGGCCGAGACCATGAATGTAATCAGCCATGCCTTTCATATCGGGGAAACGTGAGTTCGGGACGACGTTGCCCTGCGCGTCGCGAAATAATCCGTGCAAAGTCGGATCGGTTGAATCGCGATGATTCTGCCAATAATCATCCACATTGATATAAGTCCAGCCGTGATTGATGAGACCGCTTTGCGCAAGCGCATCCGCCGCCGCTTTGACCCTTTCTTCGGAAACGGCGCTGGCAAAACAATTCCAACTGTTCCAACCCATCGGCGGAGCCAGCGCGATTTTGTCGCCGACGACAATCTTGAATTTCCGCCTGGCCGCGCCGATTGAATTCTTTGCGCGCAACGTCACGACATATTCTCCCGCGTTGGTCAATGCGCCGGTGATGTGGCCGGTTCGCGGATCGAGCTGCAAACCGGCAGGCAAACTGTCGGCGGCAAAAGTCATCGGCCGGTCGCCGGTCGCAGCAATGGTGAACAAAAACGGCGAGCCGGGCCGAACCCCAAAAATGTCCGCGCCGTTGATTTTTGGTTTTGGCGAAGCAGCAGGCGTCAAAATAACGGCGGCTTCGGCGGGCGCACTCATTGTTTCTAACTGAACGTCGCCGACGGTTTCAAATTTCGCATCCGCCCAGTCCGCGTGATCGTAAGAAATGCCATTGCCCGCATCGCCGACTTTCAACAGCAATGTTTTGACACCGGCAAGATTGACGGTGAAATTTTTCGCCGGGTCGCCCGCTTTCATCACGCCGCTTTGCCAGAGGGTTTTTCCATCGCCCAGCACGAAGAATTCAACGCTCGCCGCCGCATTCGTGATTTCACCATCCACACCGACGCTGGCGGAAAATGTTTGCACGGCATTTTTAAGATTAATGAACAGAACGCTTTTGGCGTGCGTGCCGAGTCCGTGCGCAAACGTCTTACTGCCGATGCTCAAGCTGTGGCCGTCGATGGACTGATTTTTGTGCGGTTCACCCCAGTCCTGAATGGTCGGACTCACATCCAAATCGTCCAGCCAAACCGTCGCCGCGCTGGCTTTCGCGCCAGTCAGTGTCAGCATGAACATCAACCTGACGCAAAAACCAAAAAAGTTTTGCCGTCGAATTGAAATCGGTCTTGATTGGGCAATTTTTTTAATAAGGCCAATGTTTAAAGACATTTTTGGTTTCACTCGTTGATACTGTTGAAGATGCCACATTGCTAACAGGGAAATCTTGCATTATCTTTCGGCGAAGATAATTGAACATTTATGACCACGCAGCCGATCTATCGAACGGGTCGCAAGAGTTATGAGATTGATACCTGCGAGCCACAGAAAGATGCTGTGCGCGAAGGCAAAATTGAATTTCACGCGCTGACCAAGGGGCATTACCCCGGAACTTTAATGCCCGAGGACACATTGCCGGGGCTTAATAGCATTGGTTTCTGGGATGCGAATACCACGCAGGACTGGGGACTGAATCCGCATCGCAACGAAGGGATTAAAATTTGTTTCTTTGAGACCGGAACATGTGATGTGATAATGGATCGGAAGACGTTTAACTTACATGCGGGCAATTTTCTTCTTACCCGTCCCTGGCAGCTTCATAAATTCGGCAACCCGAATATTGGTCGAGGACGACTGCACTGGCTGATTCTCGATGTCGGGGTCAGGCGGCCAAATCAAGATTGGATTTGGCCGAAGTGGATAGTATTGACCAAGGAAGATCTTGGTAAACTTACAGAACTATGGCGACATATTAAAAATCCCGTCTGGACATACACTCCGGCCATTGCACAATCGTTCCGCGAGTTGGCTCGGTGCATAACTGCTTGGGGGCAACCCCACGCCGTCTCGCGTATGGCCACCCATTTGAACCTTTTGCTAATTAGTGTCCTTGATGCCCTGGCGGAACAGCAGACGCATGACAATGAACAATCAAGCTCCCACAAACGTGCGGGCGAAATGTTTATTCAAGATCTTAAGAATGGGAATATTGACCTCGGCGAGCAATGGACGCTGGATCGCATGGCGGCTCACTGCAAAATGGGAGTAACCGCTTTTTCAAAATGCTGCCGCGAACTGGTGAACACCGGGCCAATGGAATATCTAAACCAGTGCCGGCTTGAGCGAGCCGCAGAGCAATTGCGCACTCGCCCAGAACTCTCAATAACTGAAGTCGCATTTGCCAATGGTTTCAACTCCAGCCAATACTTCGCAACGCGTTTCCGCCGTCGCTATAAAGTGTCCCCCAGCCGCTATATTTCAGAGCCCAATGGTTCTGTTGTCAAAAAATGACTGAGCGGTGTCGTCTCCTTTGAACTCATTCTGTTGACTGCCTCGTCATAAAGAAGCCGCCGGACAAGATGTCCGGCGGCTGTGACTTTCAGGATGCCTGTTCGTTTGTCTTTGGAATTATTGCGACAGGATGAAGAACTGTTGCGGCACAGCAGGATTGAGAACGTTGGTGGACAAATTCATGTTACCGCTGCCATCAAAATTGTTGGTCAATATGGGCGTCCACTGGCTTACCGGCATTACCAAGTTAGTTGTGCCGAGCAGCACATATCGTCCTCCGTTTGCGCCGTTCGTCGCGCTGATGTTCAATGTCGTTCCGCTCACGTTGATGCCTGTGAAGTGCGGTATCGGTGTAAGATCCCGAACTTGAACGATGTTCAATTGAGGGTAGTCACCATTGGGAGAGCCTACGCCGTTAAGAATAATGGTCTCCAAGCCGGTATTGTTCGCCACAAATGTGCCGATAATATATTGCCCGGGGGCATCGCCAAAATCCAATGTGGCAGAAGTGTTCCCACCTCCCTGGAAGCTTTCAGTCCGACCGTTCCCACGTCCGTCATTGGCCCAAATTTGGACCAAATAAGGATGGCCCGGTGTCATGCCACCCCAACTCAAGGACACAAGCCTGCCGTCACCATTGCCCTCGTAAGCTGCTGTCTGCAGCAGGTCGTTGTAGTTGGCATCCGAAGTGTTGGGATTGTTGTAGCCATTGTAACCATTGTTAAAGCCAGCAGTGCTAAAGTTCGGAAAATCAGTGAACGCGAGAAATTTGGTGCCATTAACGACTAGCCCACTTGATCCATTGTTAGCTGAGTCTTGATTGTATGGTGCCCATGAAGCGAAGTAGGTTCCATTCGTAACCACATCTGAAGGTCCGGAGATGGCCGTAGGTGTTTGCCAGGTTATGTCTGGTGTGGTTGTAAGGTCGCGAACTTGAATGAGGTTTAATTGGGGATAGTCACCATTGGGCGAGCCTACACCGCTAAGCGAAATTACTTGCCGCCCACCGCTGTCTGCCACAAATGTGCCGACGATATATTGTCCAGGAGCATCGCCGAAATCCAATGTGGCAGAAGTATTTGCGCCACCGGTGAAGCTTTCAGTCCGACCATTGCCACGTCCATCATTCGCCCAAATTTGAATCTGGTAGGTATGGCCTGGCGTCATTCCTGTCCAGCTCAATGACACCGGTCTGCCATCGCCATCGCCCTCGTAGGTAGCAGTCTGCAGAAGGTCGTTATAGTTAGCATCCGAAGTGTTGGGATTGTTGTAGCCATTGTAGCCGTTGTTAAAACCAACCGTGAACAAGTTGGGCAAATCACTGGACGCCAGAAATTTCGTGCCATTAACCACTAACCCGCTTGACCCATTATTATATGAATCTTGGTTGTATGGTGCCCATGAACCGAAATAATTTCCGTTGGTGAGCACATCTGTGGGGCCGGAAATGGCGGTGGGCGTTCCCCAAGTCACATTTGGCGTTGGCGAAATGTCACGAACTTGAAGAAGGTTGAGCATGATGCCTGGAGACATTGTAAAACTCTGCGAGCCGCTGTCCGCCACAAAAGTGCCGATGATATATTGGCCCGGCGCACCATTTCCTATGGCTACGGCGGCTGAAGTGTTGGCGCCGCCAGTGAAAGTTGACGTTCCTGACTGGCCTCCGCGCCCATCATTCAACCACGCCTGAACCAAATAGGTGTGTCCTACAATCAAGTTGTCCCAAGAGACTATCATGTCGCTCGAACCAGAATTCCAGTTAAATACTGCAACTTGCAAAAGGTTGTTGTAGATGGAATCGCCGGTGTTCGGGTTGGCAAAGCCATTGTAGCGATCGAGGTTAATGCCAGAGCCACTGAAGCCAAAATCAGCTCCCGGGGTGCCGTAGGTGTTGAAAGCCACGCCATTCACCGTATAGTTTTGAGGAGCTGAATTAAAATCACCTTGATAATCATCACCAGGTGCCCACGAGCCATAAAGCGTGCCCTGCACGTTTACGTCAGAAGTCCCGGAGATGTTGACTGGCGTTTGCCAAGTGATGTCTGCTGCGCTTGCGGTGGCGGCGAGCAGGCCGACAATTGACGCACATATAACGATTGATTTCATACTTTGTTTGGGTTTGTGGTGGTGGGTTAATGTTTGCTTGTTTGTTATTATTTACTGTCTGGCCGAAATCCGTTGCTGCGTGAATTTTCAAGCAGCTTGAATAATGCAGGCTTTATCTGGCATATTTTTTGCCTTTTTGTTCAGTGATTGTGAACTCATATTAACTCATTGTCTCCCCTCATTCTTCCAATTTCATTCGGCGAAGAAAATTGAACATGACCCAACAAACACCAATGAATACAAGCTGAATGTTTAATATCATTCACCGAAGAATTTTGCACGACAAGCGGCTTTCCAATCTGAAACACTCCACCTCAATGAAATCCGTTCGCCGCCGCCGCCTTGGCTTGATCACTTTGTTTATTGGTATGACCACCACATTGTTCGTCACGGAAAACTGCGCAGCAAAACCGTCGTCGCCGGAAAAATTGAGCGTGCAGACCAAAACCTTCGCCTTGAATTTTGAGATCGGCGATGATGGACGGCTTTATCAGCGCGCTGTTGGTTTGGCGGATGCAGACGGTAAGTTACAGCGGACTGACGAAAGTTATCCGCAGGCGGGCGATGGTTATGTTTGGGAGCCGGCCCTGCAAGTTACCCATGCCGACGACAACACTTCGACGGCGTTGATCTTTGAGAGCGTAAAGCAAACGAACGATGACGCCGGGCGTGAACTGACGCAAGTTAAGTTACATGATCCGGCTTATCCGCTGGAGGTCACGCTAAACTTTCGCGCCGACCACGAACGGGATGTGGTCGAACAATGGACTGAAATTACTCATCATGAATCAGGCCCAGTTACATTGGAGCGCATGGCTTCGACCGCGCTGCTGCTGCCCTCAACGAATGTTTTTCTGACACACTTTTTTGGCGATTGGGCGAAGGAAATGTTGTCCCCGATCACCGAGCAAATCACGCCCGGCACAAAAGTTTTGGACTCAAAACTCGGGGTGCGCGCGGACCAGTTTCAAAATCCCTCCTTTGTGCTTTCGCTCGACGGGCCGCCGGTGGAAAGCAGCGGTCGCGTGCTGGCCGGTTCGCTCGAATGGTCCGGCAGTTTTCAATGCGCGTTTGACGACAACGGCCAAAGCATCCGCGCCTTGTGCGGTGTGAATCCATTCTCGTCCGCGTATCATTTGACTCCAGGAGAAACGTTCACGACGCCGAAAATGATCTGGGTTTGGAGCGAGAACGGTCTCGGCGAAATGAGCCGGAAACTGCATAGTTGGGCGCGCGATTTCGGAATGCGCGACGGCCACAAAGCCCGCGCCGTGCTGTTGAACAATTGGGAAGCAACCGGGTTTGATTTTAATTTCAACCGCATCGTCGGCCTTTACGATCCAGCCAAAGCATTGGGTGTGGAATTATTTTTGCTGGATGACGGCTGGTTCGGAAATAAATATCCGCGCGTCAACGACCACGCCGGTCTGGGCGATTGGCAGCCGAATCGTTCGCGCCTGCCGGACGGACTCTCCCCGCTTGCCAGCGAAGCCGTCAAACGCGGTTTGCGTTTTGGCATCTGGATGGAACCTGAAATGGTCAATCCAAAAAGTGAATTATTCGAGCAGCATCCCGACTGGGTGATTCGTCAGCCGAAACGCGAACTGGAATTGCAGCGCAACCAGCTCGTGCTCGATCTCACACGCCCGGAAGCGCAGGCGTTCGAGTGGCAGACGATTCAAAACATTCTTGGTGTACCGAACATCACTTATGCAAAATGGGATTGCAATCGTTACCTCACGCAGCCTGGTTCTTCGTATCTCGCGCCGGATTTTCAATCGCATCTTTGGATTGATTACATTCACGCGCTTTACGCCCTAATGGACAAAACGGCCAGGACTTTCCCGGACACGGAATTGATGCTTTGTTCCGGCGGCGGTGGGCGTGTGGATTACGGCGCGCTGAAATATTTTCACGAATTCTGGCCGAGCGACAACACCGACCCGGTGGCCCGCGTGCCGATGCAATGGGATTACTCGTATTTTTTCCCGCCGATGGCCATCGCCAGCCATGTCACACATTGGGGCGATCGCCCGATGCACTTCGCGTGCAGCGTGGCGATGAGCGCGCGATTCGGCATGGATTTGGATTTGAATAAATTGTCGGCGCAGGACAAAGCTATTTGCGCCGGGGCCATCAGCGCCTATAAACAAATTCGTGATGTGACATCGTTCGGCGATTTGTATCGGCTGGAAAATCCGCATGAAGATTTTCGCGGCGCGCTGGATTTCATTTCGCCCGACCGCGCGCGCGCTGTCGTGTTTGCATTTCAATTAAAAGACGGAGAAAATGTTCCGGTGCATCCCCGAGGACTTGATCCGGCAAAATATTATACGATTCACGAATTGAATCCCGCGCCCGGGCGGGCCGCGATGCCGCAGGAAGGTAAAACTTTTACGGGCGAGGAATTGATACGCGACGGCCTTGTGCCTTCCTGCACGCACGCCGTCGAAGCCTGCGTCATTGAACTCGATTCGTGAGCGGACAAAAAATTGAATCAAGCAAGGGCATCATGTTTTCAAGACTCAAGAAAGCCGGTTAGTTGAACATTTTATGATAAATAAAACGGGCGCTTCATTTTGGATTTCAGTTTTCACACTGGCCTTCGCCGTGTCTTTGTCCGCAGCAGAAAACAAATCCATTCCGTCGGAAACGACGGTTTGGTTTGACGCGCCGGCGAAGAATTTCACGGAATCGTCGCCGCTGGGCAACGGGCGGCTGGGCGCGATGATGTTCGGCGGCGTGGACGACGAGCGGATTGTGTTGAACGAAAGCTCCGTCTGGTCCGGTTCGCCTCAAGACGCCGACCGGCCGGACGCTTACAAAGTTTTGCCAGAAATCCAAAAATTGTTGCTCGAAGGAAAAAATCCAGAAGCCGAGGCGCTCGTGAACGCCAACTTTACTTGCAGAGGTCCGGGTTCGAGCGGCGGGCAATACGGCTGCTATCAAGTGCTCGGCAATTTACATCTGGCGTTTTGGGCTGGCGATACAAATTTGCCGGTCACAAATTACCGGCGTGAATTGAGTCTCAATGACGCAGTGGCAGATTTGCAGTTCAATCGTGGCGGTGTGAAATTCAATCGCGAAATGTTCGTGAGCGCGCCCGACCAGGTGATGGTTTTGCATTTGAGCGCGAATCAATCCAAACAAGTTTCCTTCAATGCGCGGCTCGACCGGCCGGAACGATTTGAAACCACCGGCGACGACGACAACGGTTTATTGATGACTGGCCAGCTCGACAACGGCGTGGATGGCAAAGGCGTTCGTTATGTCGCGCGTGTTCGTGTTTTGAATCGCGGCGGGCAAGTTTCTGTTCACGGAAATGTTTTGAGCGTGAGCCACGCAAATGAAGTTGTTTTGCTGATCGCTGCCGGAACGGATTATCAAGGCTTCGCCGGCCGGCAAAACAAAGATCCGCTGGTGGCAACGCTGAATGATTTGAATTTGGCGGCGAAAAAATCTTTCCAGTCGCTGCGCAAGGCGCACGTCGCGGATTATCAGAAATTTTTCCAGCGCGTTTCACTTGAGCTTGAACCGCTCGACGCGGCGGCGGCGGAAAAGCCGACGCCCGAACGGCTCAAGGCGGCTGAAAAAGGCCCCGGTGATCCGAGTCTGGCAGCGTTGCATTTTAATTTTGGCCGTTATCTTTTGATTTCTTCGTCGCGGCCGGGCGGATTGCCGCCGAATCTTCAAGGCATTTGGGCCGAAGAAATTCACACGCCGTGGAACGGCGACTGGCATTTGGACGTGAACGTGCAGATGAATTATTGGCCAGCGGAAGTTTGTAATCTTTCGGATTTGACGCAGCCATTGTTTGCGCTGATTTCTTCGTTGCAGGAACCGGGCGCGAAAACGGCGAATGATTATTACAACGCGCACGGCTGGGTGACGCATGTCCTCGCAAATCCGTGGGGCTTCACGTCGCCGGGTGAAGGCGCGTCGTGGGGTGCGTTCAGCGGCGGTTCGGCGTGGCTGTGCCAGCATTTGTGGGATCATTATCTGTTCACGCTCGACCGGAATTTTTTGCAACGGGCGTATCCGATCATGAAAGGCTCAGCTCGATTTTACGCGGACATGCTGATTGAAGAACCGCAACATCACTGGCTCGTCATTGCGCCGGCCAATTCGCCGGAAAATTCTTTTCGCATGGCGGACGGACGGCAGGCTTCGGTTTGCATGGGGCCAACGATGATGCAACAACTGGTTCGTTATTTATTTGGAGCGTGCATTGAGTCGTCAACAATTCTCGGCGTTGACGAGGATTTCCGAAATGAATTGATCGCCAAACGCGCACGGCTGGCACCGACGCAAATCGGTTCCGACGGTCGCATCATGGAATGGCTGCAGGAATATGCCGAACCCGAGCCGCAGCATCGCCATGTCTCGCACCTCTGGGGTTTGTATCCCGGCGATGAAATTTCACCTTACACCACGCCGAAACTGTCTCAAGCCGCCCGCAAAAGTTTGGAAGTGCGCGGCGACGAAAGCGTGGGCTGGTCGCTGGCCTTCAAAGCCGCATTGTGGACCCGGCTCGGCGATGGCAATCATGCGTGGCTGCTTGTGCGGAAGGCGCTTTTTCCCGTGACGTCACAGGAAATAAGATATGACAATGGTGGCGGTGTTTATGTAAATCTGTTTGACGCCTGTCCGCCATTTCAGATTGATGGAAACTTTGGCATCACCGCGGTCGTCGGCGAAATGCTGTTGCAGTCGCAGTTGGGCAAAATTGAATTGCTGCCCGCGCTGCCGGACGCTTGGCAAAACGGAAAAATTTCCGGCCTGCGCGCGCGCGGCGGATTTCAAGTGGACGAGGCCTGGAAAAACGGAAAATTGATTTCGGCAACCATCCATTCGGACACGGGCGAACCCTGCTCCGTCAGTTACGGAGGTAAGACAGCTGATTTCCAAATCAAAAAAGGCGGGTCCATCACCTTGAACGGAAGCTTGGATTTGAATTGAGGCATTATCGGATGATAAGAATTGCATCATCAGCCTTTGCCAATGATTCTGCAACCTTCGTTTGCAAGAACGGAGGCTGTTCAATTTTATATGACGCTTAAAGAACTCGCCGCCCATATCGCCGCTGAATTTCAAAAACACTACGGTCGCGCGCCGCGCTGGATCGTGGCCGCACCCGGTCGCGTCAATGTCATTGGTGAACACACCGATTACAACGACGGCTTCGTCTTGCCGATGGCCATCGAACGCTACGCCATCATGGCCGCCGATGCCGCCGCTGCGCCCGGGAAGATTTCCATCTACGACACGCATTTCAAGGAGAACACCACGGTTGACGTCTCCGCACCCGTCACCAAAGGCCAGCCAAAATGGTCGAACTACATTCGCGGCGTGCTTGCCGGGTTCCAGAACCGCGGGGTGACGATTCCCGCGCTGGATGTCGCCTTCATGTCCACCGTGCCGCTGGGCGGCGGCTTGAGCAGCAGCGCCGCGCTGGAAGTCGCCACAGCCACGCTCCTCGAAGCCATCACCGGTCAAAAGTTCGACCCCGTGGAGAAGGCGCTACTCTGCCAGAAGGCCGAGCACGATTTCGCCGGCGTGCCGTGCGGTATCATGGACCAATTCATTTCGGTGATGGGCAAGGAAAGTAATCTGCTCCTGCTCGACTGCCGCACCCGCAAGACCGAACTCGTGCCCATGACCGACCTGACTGTCGCCGTGCTCATCATCAACACCAACGTGAAGCACGAGCTTGGTAGCGGTGAATACGCCAAGCGCCGCGCCGAATGCGAGCAGGCCACGAAAATTCTCGGCGTCGCCTCCTTGCGCGATGCGACCGCCGACCAACTTGAAAAGGCCAAGGGCAGAATGAGCGAAGTCGTTTACCGCCGGGCGCGTCACGTCATCGGCGAGATTGAGCGCACCGTTCATGCCGCCGAAGGCATCCGCCAGTCCAACTGGCCGACCATCGGGCAGCTCATGTTTGCCAGCCATTACTCGCTGCGTTACGACTACGAAGTGAGCTGCAAGGAACTTGACGTGGTCGTGAAGATCACCGAAGACATCGGCTCCAAGCGCGGCGTTTACGGTTGCCGTATGACTGGCGGCGGCTTTGGCGGCTGTTGCGTGGCGCTGGTGAAAACCGACACGGTGGATGCCATCACGAAGAAAATCACGGCGGATTACAAAGCCAGAACCGGCATCGAAGCTGCCATTTTCGCCTCCCGTCCTGCTGCCGGCGCAACCATCATCCAATCTTGAACTCCTCAAAACCGGACATGCCAGACATTTTTTTAACTTGCCGCATCGTCGGTTCAATGCGTTGACCGGCGAATGTTTCACCACACCGGACCAAGCGTCCGTGGCAGGGCCGCGTCGAACCGGGCGCGCCCTCGAACCGACCTGATTGCGAACCGCAATGTTACCTGTGTCCTGGCAACGCGCGCGCCAATCAGGAGTTGAATCCCGAATATACTGAAGATTTTTGCACTACATGGCCATTGTCAGCAAATTATTTTCCGGTCTTTGATTCCAACCACGCCGCTTCTGCATCCAGCCAGTCAGTAAGTTCCTTACGCTGGCTTTCCGTCAGCCGCTCGACCGGCTCTTCCTGGGGAAACGGCAGACTCACATGGTGACTCTTGAAAAATCCTGCCGGCTTCACGAATGGCTGAACTTTGACTATTACGAAGCTGTGATGCTGGCGTTAAAAGGTGCGGGCGCACACCTAACCGCTAGGGCTAGAACGGGAGGCGAGAGTCGGTTTTCAACCAACGCCTAAAAACTTGAAAATCTGCGTAAGTCCTTGGAGGCGAGGGTCGGAATCGAACGAGGAAGCCTTACCGTTCCGAGACTAACACACTCTGTTTCAAGACTTACTATAGCCTGATTTTAAAGGGGTTCAAGCACATTTTTCGACTGCTCGCCCAATGCTCGCTTATCCCAGTTTTGGCCAGCAAAACCAAGCTTGTGGACGTTTCCCCGACGTTCGATGCGGTGCGTGATTTTGCCAGTAAACTTGCCATAAATTTTTGAAGAAGTCCTCCATCGTCGGATAATAAACACGAGATTCCCCCGAAATCCCCCTGCTTGGGGATTAAAATGGCCACATGCAGTTCACTGCCAAACTTGAAGAAGCGCGTCAAAAGTTGCCGCTCAAAAGTTTGATGGAAAAACACGGACGCGTGCCGTCCAATGGCAATTGGATAATGTTCCCCAAATGCCCTTATTGTGATGGTGATAAATGTGCTGGAGTTTATAGCCGCGAACACCGCGATCTTTTCAAATGCCACCGTTCGGGTTGCCGCAGTGGAACCTCGGATACTCAGGCTTCCTGGGACGAAATTGGATTTCTCGCCTTTGAACTTAATGTTGACCGACGGGAGGCTACGCGTGCCTGGTTGAAAGAAGCCGGGGTCTGGTGCGAAAGTGAGCAGATTCCCCCAGGTCAAAAAACCCGTGGCGAAAAAACCCGCGTTGAGGCTGGCGATGAGAACAGTTCGTCCGTTGTTCGCCAGGAGAATGCTGAGGTTTCCCAGGCCGTTGCGCCGAGTTTCGTGCCACCCAGGGTGGCAGTCTTTTTGCGCGAATAGCAAAACGAACGATTTGTGTAATCAAAATCCTCGGCTTGGAGACTGGCAATATCCGATTGGGAACCGCCAAGATGCCAGCATAATTCATAAAAATCACGCCGTTCCGAATTGGGCTCGCGGTTGATGATTTGACAGTGTTCCACCCAAGTGACAGCCCGCTTTTCTCGGTGAACAATTTTGGGAAATAGTTTCCGAGGCAAAATCGGCAACGGAAACCAGCCCATGCCCACACAGTGGTTTTGTAGCCGCCGCAAATACACGTTGGTGCTGACATTGCCTGTGCGTAAAACCATAAGGAGTTCTTCCGGCAACGTTTCAATCACAACACGATTGCGGATCAAAATGAACGCTTTGTCACGCATGGCAACGCGCCAACGACGCAGGGTGGGACCGTCTTTATCTTTGATGATGTCCTCCATGACAGCCTGCCAAGTTCGCTTGGTAATCGCCGTATCAATGCCGGCCAGATAGGCCATGCCGATTTTCCGATTGAGCAAAGGGTGGCGTATGGCCTCGTTTTTGTGCAGGACAAGAAGTTCGGCTTCGGCGCGATTTTTGGTTTTCAGACTGGTACGGGATCCGGTGATGATGTCTTTGCAGTAAAAGGCACCGCCCCGGTTGCCGAGTTGGACCAAACGGAATCTTTCTTTCATGACTCTCTCCATTATGGGAGAGAGCGAAACCGCGCCAAAAAGGATTGCGCTTGGGTAGCGCCGGATTCTGCCGGGATTCGGCACGGGTAACCTTTTTGGTGCACATTTTGGTGCACATAACGCCTCCAGTATTTAATAACTCCCTTTAGCGCATACGCTTGAGAGTTGGAGGCGAGGGTCGGAATCGAACTTAAATAGGTCGATTTCTTTGCCAAAATAGCCCATTTTTATTTACTATTCAAGCACTATCCTGCCACTATTTCTGACTATCCTTCCACTCTACTTTGTTAGCCATTTTGTTAGCCATCAAACCGACCTCAGAAGGGGGTCCAAAACCGACTCTCACATAACAACAGCCCGTGGCTCGCTTTACCCAAGTTCCTAAGTGCCTTTTGTGGCAAGGCGGGCGCAGTCAGTATGGAGTTCCGGAGCGACGGAGTGTATTACATTGACGGCGAAAGCGGGCCATATAAATTCGGGTGCGAGGCACGTTCCGGTTTCGCCAATGCGAATAACAATTTCATCCCTTCGTTGGCTGTAAAAATGGAAGAAAGCGAGGGCTTTGGTGATATCACGCCGAGGAAGCGACTGACGCGATTCGAGCCAATTCTTAAGAAATCTTCACTCGTCCCGAACCCACAACCGCTGGTATTTTCCTTTCGGTTGGATTTTAATGATCGTGGTATGCGGCTTTTGATTGTCGAAGCTGGCCATCGCCGCTTGCTTCACGTCGTCAGTTATAGTTCAGTCGTTTTCATCCGGGCACAATTCATCTTCAAGCCATCGGGGGCAGCGCGCGCTCACGCTCCCCGAATTGGCTGTCGAATCCGTAATTTGCGACCCATTACACGCTTTCGAGTGGGGCACTATGAGACCCGCGTTGTCTCACAATGCAAACCAGTCCGTCCTCGACTCCAGTCCCGCCTCGTTCGCCAATCCGTAGTTGAAAACAGTAAATCAAAATGAAATACTCCACTAAATAATTATGAAAAAGCTCCTTGGCATCATTCTACTTTGGCTTGTTATCAACCCAACTCGGGCAGAGGAACTTAAACCTCCCATTCGTCTTGCGATCGTCGGGCTTGGCCACGATGCTGTCGGCGATTTTATTTCACGGGCGCGCGATCATAAAGATGTTCAATTGGTTGGCATTGTGGAATCAAATCAGGTATTAGTGACACGCTATGCTCGACTTTTTAATATAAGTACGAATTTCTTTGACTCAAGTCTTGAACATTTGTTGGGCAAAACCAACGTGCAAGCGGCGGCAGTTTTTACCAGCACGTTCGATCATCGTCGCGTTGTGGAAAATTGCGCAGTTCATAAACTTAACGTCATGTTGGAAAAACCTCTGGCCATTAACATGGAAGACGCACTGGCTATGGCCGCTGCCGCAAAAAAAAGTGGTATTCAAATCATCGTTGATTACGAGACCTCTTGGTATCCGAGCATCCAAACTGCGTATCCAATCGTCCACGGCCGTCAAGCAATCGGTGATCTGCGGACGATTATAGTTACCGCGGGGGATCAGGGACCCAAAGAGTCTGGTTGCTCTGACGCATTTCTGGATTGGTTGACTGATCCAGTACTTAACGGTGGAGGTGCGCTCACGGATTTCGGCTGTTACGGAGCTGACTTGATTACATGGTTTATGAATGGGCAACGCCCTGATTCCGTATTTGCAGTAGCCCAACATATCAAACCAGAGGCCTATACCAAAGTCGAGGATGAAGCGACTATCATTATTACTTACCCACAGTCACAGGGGATTATTCAAGCTTCTTGGAATCTGCCATTTGCTGAGAGGAGTATGAAAATCTATGGAAATACTGGGTACGTATTTGCACCACGAATGGATTTACTGCGAGTCCGCCTCGCCAATACTGAAGAGAGCGACCTAGAGTTGCCAACTCAACCGGAGTCGGTTCTTTTGACTGATGATATTTCTTATTTTGCCGCAATCGTCCGTGGAGATGTCAAACCGACCGGACCGCCATCCCTGCAGGTGAATTTAATTACAACTGAGATACTTGATGCCGCACGAAAGTCTATTGAGCTTGGGAAGCAAATTGATCTCCCTAAAAATCCGTCCTGGTAAGAAAGCGCTTAATATCATTCAATCATTTTGGATTCGGAAAAAAGATGGTGTTGCCGCTGGTGATATAGATATGTTAAATACCGCTTGATTTGTGTTCACGGGCAGGGTGCTAACCGTTTGCCAAGTTACGAGATTCGAGGAAGTCCCAATTTGAATGCCATTTTGGGACAAATAGCCGCCAATAAAAAATTGAAGCTGGCCGTTCGTAAGGGACAAATTGTAAATAACAGGAACGCCGGCTTCAATCCCGCTCAATTGCAGGTTCGCAACCGTCAAATTGCCGGAGATGATATTGCTAAAAACGCGGTCTAATTCGGCACAAACAACGGGATTTGCGGTGCCAAATAAATTATAAGATCCATTGGTGGCATTAAAGTATAAATTTGTGGTGCCATATAAATATAATTCACGCAGGTTGAAAAGCCGCAGGGCCAGCGCGAGATCGTTCGTATGATAGGGAAAGCCGGCGTCCAAGTATAGGCGCCGAAGATCCTGAATCATTCCCAAGTCCGCATATCCATACTCGGTTGTTGGTTCACTTCCACCAACCGTGGGTTCGACAATGGTTCCTTCGCCAAAGTCGTTCCAAGTGGCAATTTGAACAATGGCTGAAGCATTGGTCATTGCGCGACTTAAGGTTTCACTCAGGTTGGTGCCATTCTCGTCGTCACGGTAGCCATAAGAAGGCTGCGTGCCTGCCTGCGCATAATAGTCATGAAAGCGCGGAAAAGCTGTGCTGACAAACGCCAGCCATGACGCTGCTTTTTGTTCAAAGTTGGACAAATACCATTGCAGGGCATAGTCGGTGAGCACGCCTTCGCCATTGATTTTGTTTGTCTGACTCAACGACATGGGCGGCCAATCAAAAGCACCTTGTCCAACCGGCAGACGGTTGTCTTCCGTAAAGAAGGCGGGCTGATTTGTTGCATTTAGCACGGAAAAAATGGATACCCACTGGGAGTTGCCCGTAAAATATTGTGGGCCAAAATTTAACAGGACCGGCATATTGGTCAAACGGAGATAACTGGGGTCGGTAATGTAATTGCTCTGCGCGTAAAGCATGGTCTGCTGCGCATGGAGGACCGCATTGCTTGCGGCGAGGAACTTCTGGCTAATCTCAATCCCGATTGTCGAATCTTCGTAGCAAAGAGAAAACTTTAAGCCAGCCTTCCGGACATAGTTGAACATATCAGCCGTCCGCTGATTGTTCAGAGCATAATCATCGAAATTATCCATGCCATACCAGTCTACAATCACTCCATCAATTCCCGCCAGTTTCATAAGCAGCACGTAATATTCGAGCACCGCCGGGTCGGCCGAATCGTAAGCACCTATCTGCGGATAATACCAAGCGGCAACTTCCCGTTCGCCGTTTGTATTGATTATGTTAGGATTAATGTCAGGAACAATATTAATATTCGTGCTCGCCATCGTCCAGTGCCACCCCCAATAGCCACTATAAGGTTGGGATTCGAACCATGGCATATAGTGGACCATGACTGGCTTTGCTCTAGCGTGTCCAGCTGCGAACATGCCGCCAAAAAAGAGCGCGAGCAATGACACCAACAAATACTTTCTAAACTTCATAACACTTAAACATACAATTAACGAAGCCGGCGAGCAACACCCACCGGCTTCGTTTGCTACTATCCACACCAGTTAAACAACTTTTAACCCATCTGACGATTTCGTTGACATCCTACTGTACCAGTATCCGAAGGAAACCTGCGTTCCCACCCGGCATCGTCACTGTCGTCGTCGTCGTACTGCCTCCAGATGGGATGTTGGTGACCAACGACGTGAAGCCGGAAGACAGGTTCGCTGACGACTGCACGGTATAGTTTCCTCCAGCCTGTGATGTCCAAGTAAGTGCGAACTGATGGGTCGTCGGGTTGTACGAATACGAAGTAATGGTCGGCGTTACCCCCGCAACAGCCGGAGTCGTGTCAATCAACTCGAAGTTGTCGAAATAGTAAAATAATGGGCCAGCCATATCCGACGCATCAGAGAAGAAAATTATGGCTGGATCGTCGTTGACTGGTGACCCGCCCCACGCGGCAATCTGGTCAAGCGTGACCGAATACGTATTTCGCTGCAGACCGGTTTGGTACAAATATAAGCGTCGCGATTGGCACATGGGAAGCGCAGCCGATCCTGTGGAAAAGGTAAAATTGACGTAATTGCCATCTGCGATAGACCACACTGCAGGCAGGGTGCTGTCCCACCGAAGGGTATAATGAGCCAATTGTGAGAGAGGCAAATTCAAACTGAGAATTTGCGCCAGCTCGGTGCCGGCAAAGGAAATGGCGAAATCAGCTTGGTAAGTATTACGTCCGGTGCCGGTATCATAATTGCTTACCTGCAAGGCACATCCGTCACTTTCGGTCACTGAAAAATCGGTGTCATACGGGGAGGGAATCCAAGTGAAAAGAGCCAGGTGGTTGCTCAACGTGCAGACATTGGGTATTCCATTGGTGGCAGGATTATACAAACCATTGGTAGTGTATAAAGACAAATGTGCTCGGTTGGTCACATTGTTCCCATAATAGGTTTCTACGGTCGGGTACAAGTTTGTGGCTGCACCTATGCCATTCTTGAAGGATAATAAAGGATAAATTACGGGGGTAGTCGAAGCTGAGGCATAAGTATCCACCAACCGGACATTATCAATGTAGATGGTACAGTTGGTGAATGGGGTTTGTGTTGTGGTAAAATCATCTGCGAAATAAAACTGAACATTGGTCCCCGAATTTGGCGGTGGAAGTCCGAGGGCGGGTAATTCCAAGGCACACGAATAAACACCAACCACACTATTGGTGCCATTAGGGGTAGCCCCGGCGATTGAGAGGTAGTCCTCGTCCTCCCCGATATAAACCTGCTGGTTGAAATGGCTGTATTGGGAAGGGTTTGGAAAAATCATATCGTAACGAAGAATATAACGGCCAATCTGGCCTGACGCGGCCGCCTGTTCCACCAGAAAGGAATTTGTATCCGACAGAACAACCTGGAAATCGTTGGCGTAACCCGACGCATAAAATGTTATCGCCATGGAATGAGTGCCCTCGGTAACATACGGATCATTGGGCCCGGTTGCAGTATATTGGGTTATGGTAAGCAGACCCTCTGAAGAACGTCCGCCATAAAGGGGAAAGAGCGAAATGTTAGTGTAGCAGAAATTGGTTCCCGAAGACCCTCCTCCTTTCCCCATGAAGTAGCAATAAGCCGGAGTATAACCGTTCGTAGTGGTTCCGGGCGGCATGCCCGACGTATTTTCTTCAAAGCCATCAAGGACGGTCACCGTCTGGGCGCGCAGAGTGAAGATTGACAGGACTCCTAGTATGCCAGCATTTAGCATGCTTTTAGTTAAGGTTCTCATAGTTTCTGGTCGTTGCTTAATGGTTTCTCGATGTAAATGTAACGCTAACAATTTTGCCTGTTTCCTGAAAGTCGCATGAAATGACCATAGCAGCAAACGGTTGGTCGCTCATAATGTTTCTTGCGGCACGGTTAATAAAACAGCCGCCCCGAAGGGCGGCTGGAAAACCCAAATCAACAACCTTTTCACCTATTTACGACGGCGTATGGCCAGGAAACCAACCGCGCCCAGACCAATCAACGCCAGCGAAGCCGGTTCTGGAACAGGTTGCAAGACGAGACTGTCAAAAGTTACGTCATAAAAACCGCCTGGATAAACTGCCGGGTCCAACTCAAGGTTGATGGAATATATAAAGTCCACTCCAGTCTGGATGGCGGCGATCTGCCCTGCCGTCAATGGGGCGGTCTCCGTGACAGTGTTGCCGTTCCATGAGGCTGTCATCCCTCCCTGCTGCGTGTCGGCATAACCAAATTCTCCAACATATCCGCCATAGAATACGTTGCCGCTGTTTTCACCGATTGCAAAGGGTATTCCGATCCAAACATTATTCTGTGCATTATCAACATTATTAACCGTAAGGGTCAACACCGCTTCGGCGTCGTTTACATTGAGGATGGGTACGGGCGTCGGGTTGGCGTAATAACCACTGCCGTAGCCGTATGAATAAATTTCCAACCCGGCCGGGCTGGACGAAACCACCGTCGGTGGCGACGAGGCCCAGCCAGCGTAAAGAGCAGTCATAGTTGTTGGAATATTTGACAAAGTGGGGGTGCCGGTGGCGTAATCCTGCGCCAGCGCCGAGCTGGCAATCAGCAAACCGCCCGCCACTGCAATTGCAGTCGTCAACTGTATTGATTTTTGCTTCATAATTTTCATAGTTTTCATGGTTTTGTTATTTACATTAAAAAACCGTCTGTTGATTAATGCTTCGGTGCAAATCTAGCAATTATGGCCTTTTAGCGATAGTCACATGAAGTGACTACAACATCAACAGAATTACCCCAATTTTTCGTTAAAGCCTTGAGAACTCACTGTGTTTCAAAGGATTTCGTGCTTTCACAAGTGGGAAGCGTCAAGCGAATTTGGGAATAATTTATCCCCAGTTTGCGGGGGAAATCTGAACAGCGACAACGTGATTTTTCCCAGGACCGGGGAAAGTCCCGCACGATCCAGCGTTCAAGTTTCCAGGTGGCGCATGTATTTTGCCACCGCTTCCGTCCGCGATTGAACGTGCAGTTTTTCGTAAACGCGGCGAACATAGGTGCGTATCGTATCAACGCTGATACTCAGCCGGTCAGCGGTTTGTTTATAGGTAAGTCCCTTGGCGAAAGAGTCTAACACCATCTGTTCACGCGATGAAAGGTGTGTTTTTTCCCCATCAGTCCGCCCCGCTCCCTGAAAGGACGCCACAACTTTGCGGGCAATCGGACCCGACATGGGCGATCCCCCTTCATGCACCTCGCGAATGGCTTCAAGCAGCCTGCCGGGTGTCAAGCGCTTCAACATATACCCGCTGGCCCCGGCCGACAACGCCTTGAAAATCTGCTCGGTGTCCTCGTAAACCGTCAACATCATCACCTGCATCTCCGGCACCATCGCTTTCAGTCGCTCCACGCATTCGATCCCGCTCATGCCGATCAAATGAATATCCATCAGCACCACGTCCGGATGGTCTTGTGGCAGGTGTTTCAAGGCTGCCTCGGCGCTATGGTACATGCTAACACAGCGAAATCCCGGCGCGCCGTTCACAAAGGTCGCTATGGACTGGCATAACTCCTTCTCGTCATCCACTATGGAGACGGTTATCATGATCCCGGTTTCTTTTTGCCGAAACGATATTTTACAGGCCTTGCCATCGGTTTGGCCGATTCTCGTAAAGCGTATGAGGCACAGGTATTATTAGTGCAGGTTGGTTTCAAAGTCCACAGGGGAATGATAACCGAACGCGCTGTAGAGCCGTTCGCAGTTGCGATAGATTTACATCTTTTCAAAAATGGCGCTGGCGCCGAGGCGCGAGTGGCAAACTGGCTGTGATGGACCAACCCGCGTTCGAGCGCATTCAGAAGCTTTCCATCACGGCGTTGTCATGGCAAACTTGCTTCAACTCATGCCAACAGATATCTCCTGTCCACCAAATCAGGGTTGTACCGGGGTATGCTGGGCGAGCCACATTAGGTCCGGGTTGTTAGGAACCATGTTTATGCGGCTGGTATCTCCAGATGTTGACTGGAACAGAACCCCCTTACCGCCGGTTCTGGGATCCAGCCATTTATGAATTTCCGCATGGCCGTCGGCAAAGGATATTCCATCGGCACCATTGTGCAGGCTGGATGGCAGTTCAACAAACGTTCCGAAACTACTTTCTGTCCCGAACAGTGGGGGGATATAAAGAATGCCGTCGTCAATGCTGTCAGGATGTTCATCCGTGAACACCCAACTCTCGCTGGGGCCTGGACTCCTCAATTGGCTCGCTGTTGTTGCATAAAACATCCCACCAGGATAGTCACCCGCGAGATTACCCGCTGGCTTGTAACCTGATCCTGCTCCACCATTGACCGGGTTCCCTCCCCCCACCGCAGCATCCATGGCGACACTCCGGACACGGTGTTCCCAACCAACCCCAGCCTGCGTGTTGGGGGAAATGTAAGTATCCGCTGGGCACCAGTAAATCTGTGGTTGCGGCGTATAAGCGGCCAGGCAGGATAGTTTGGGATCAGTCAGATTAGCCGTGTTCGTATTATCCGAGCTTTTGTCCCAAGTCATAATACCTGATACCCAAGGTGGAGTGCCCAAAGTGGTTGCTGATTGATCGGGATTAAACGGGAGCAAATCATTATTGTCATCGGTATACGTTATACATGCCAGTTGAAGTTGTTTCTTGTTGCTCATGCAGCCGGCCGCTTGCGCTCTTTGCTTGGCACTGTTTAATGCCGGCAGCAGCATCGCAGCCAAAACAGCGATGATGGCAATGACCACCAACAGTTCGATCAGCGTAAACCCTATTTTTGAGCGTTTCATCACGTGTCTGTTTTTTATTTATATTTACATCCTGCCCCGGGCACTTAACCGTACGTTTTCACGTCGAGCAGGGGGCAACTTGCTCAATCATTTTTTCGTTAAATGATGAGAATAATGTAGTGGCGATACCTGCCGAACGATAGTCACATGAAGTGACCACAACATTAAACCCCGCATTTCCAAGGGCGCATTTTCAAAATCCCTTTTTGAGCCAGTCTTGGATAGCGTTCATTTGAACAGAATCCAAGAAGCACAAATCGCATTCTTTATAACAATACCAATTCTTCAACAGCGTTTCAACTGTTAAAACAGGTTCTCCACTTTGTGCCACTGCCCATAATTTCCATGATGCCACAGGGAGATAGAAGCGGCTGGATCGTGGCGGGATGCGAACGTGGCCGCCCCGGCGCCCGGATGCCGTCGCTGTCGCGATCTTCGTCGGCACCCCTGACGGTGCTTCGCAACGATGGTCGCGCTGACGCTTGCGCGACGCGCACATGGGGAGGCTGACCGGCCAACTCACCGCACGGCTTCGTGCGTCCAGTCGCGTTCATTTTTGATTTTGAAAACACCCCCTACTGGCGCATGTACTTTGCCACCGCTTCCGTCCGGGATTGAACATGCAGCTTTTCGTAGATGCGACGAAGATAACTGCGGATTGTGGGAATGCTGATGCTCAACCGGTCAGCGGTTTGTTTGTAGGTAAGCCCCTTGGCCAGGCAATCCAAAACCATTTGCTCGCGTGCAGAAAGGAGTGTCTGTTTGTCGTCCGCCCGGCCCGACCCTTGAAAGGACGCCACCACTTTCCGCGCAATCGGGCCTGACATCGGCGACCCTCCTTCATAGACCTCCCGGATGGCTTCCAGCAGCCTGACAGGCGTCAGCCGTTTCAACATATAACCGCTGGCGCCCGCCGACAGCGCCTTAAAAATTTGTTCGGTGTCTTCATAGACCGTCAACATCATGATCTGCATTTCCGGCACCATCGCTTTCAGGCGTTGCACGCATTCGATTCCACTCATACCGGTCAGGTGAATGTCCATCAGTACCACGTCCGGACGGTCTTGGGGCAGTTGTTTCAAGGCTGCTTCACCGCTGTGGTAGGCGCTGACACAGCGAAAGCCGGGCGAGCCATTGATGAAAGCCTCCATGGACTGGCGTAACTCTTTCTCGTCATCCACTATTGAAACCGTAATCATCGTGTCACCTTTTTTCCTTTGGGCGGTCCAAGGGAAGAACAAACCGTATGGTAACCCCCTGTCCCGGCTGAGAATTGATCAAACAACTTCCTCCGATGTCGGCCAGCCGCTGATACATGTTGCGCAGGCCATTACAAGTGGCCACCGCAGCATCCGGCGACTTGGGACCAATTACGGACGGATCAAAACCGTCGCCATTGTCCGAGACGACGATTTCCAACGCCGGACCATCATAAATTACGAAGACGCTGACCTGACTTGCCCGGGAATGTTTGAGCGCGTTCGTAAAAGCCTCATGCACGGCCAGCAACAAATGATGACGCAATTGTGAAGAAAGCGGATACTGCGGCAACCGCTCAGGGATGTCCACTTTGCATTCAATGCCGGTTTCCTGGAAATATTCCTGGGCATAATGCCCGATGTAAGACGCCACGTGTTCCAGCATGTCATTTTGCGGATTGACCGCCCAGACGATCTCATCGAGCGAGTGAAGCACCTCGCGGGAGGCGTCCGAAATGGAAACGATTTGATGCTGTAATTCAGATGACACGTCTTGATTTCTTCGGGCATGTTCACTCAAAAATGAAATCCTGCATAATTTGGCGCCCATTTCATCATGCAGATCCTGGGCGATGCGGGTCCGTTCACTTTCCAAGGCACGTTCCTGTTCGAGTTGTCGCAATCGGCGTTGCAATCTTCTTTTTACCGCAAAGCGAACGACGCCAACCACCGAGACCAAGAGCGTCAGGATGAACAATCCAAGGAACCACCACGTCTGCCAGAAATATTTTGAAACGCTCAAAGCCAGAGTTGCGCCGGTTTCATTCCAAAGCCCGTCAGCATTGCAGGCAATGACGCGGAACTGATAGCTGCCGGGCGGCACATAGCTGTAAAAGGCGACCCGCCGGTTTCCCGCTTCCACCCAGTCGTAGTCCAAGCCTTCGAGTCGGTAACGAAAGCGGATTCGTTCCGGTGCATCAAAACCAAGCGCGGTGTATTGGAATTCGATGCGATGTTTGCCCGGACCCAGTTTCAAAACCCTGGGACTTGATTCCGCGGGTTCAAGCTTTTCACTTTGTTTGCCGGACGTCACGCGGGCAACCTGGAATCCCGAACTCGGAACGCCATCCACCAAAACCTCTTCCAGCAACACTGTTGGCACCGGCAATCGGGACAAATGCACCGGCGGATCAACGACCACGACGCCCTTCAAAGTCGGGAACCAGAGCTGCCCTGATGTGGTTTTCAGACCGGCCGGGCAAAAACCTCCGGCGCATTCTTCTGATAACATTCCTTCTGCTCGGCCAAAGACCTGAGGAGAAAGAGCGGGAATTTTACCCGCGGCTAATTCTTCCAATTCGTATTTGCTCACCGAACCGATACCACGGTTGCTTCCCAACCACAGCCGACCTTTGCCATCTTCCAGAATTTCTGAAATGGTGTTATCCGGCAGCCCTTCGCGAGTCGTGAATGTAGTCATGCGGCCTTGTTGCCACCAGCTTAAGCCGCCGCCGGCCGTACCAATCCAGAGGGTGCCCTCGGAATCCAGATAGAGTGTGCGAACCAAGTCACTCAATAACCCATTGCTTGTGTCCCGATGTGCACGCACGGCACCATTAAACTCATACACTCCATCACCTTCGGTGCCAATCCACATCATGCCATTGGTGCTGGCCACGATGGTTGTGATCGGATGAACCAGGTTGGTCTGCGCCTGCCACTTATTATTTTCCAGCCGCCATAATTCTCCTTCGTGCGTTCCTACCCATAAGACGCCATTCCGACCCTCACATACAGAGATAATGTTAAAACCTGGCAATGTGAATAACTCCGCTTTGTTTGCCGTTTTCGTAGGGGGTTTAAAGTGTAGCAGCCCCTGTCTGCCTGCCACCCAGCAACTGCCATCCTTGGATACAAGTAGAGCATTAATCTGCTGACCAATGATGGATAAATTGGCGGACATGAGACGGCTGAAAATTCGACCATCCCACAAGTAGAGGCCATCGCTCGGTTTGCCCACCCAAACCACCCCGGGCGCAATTTCCGCCAAGCCATCCACCGCGCCGTAACCCAACCCTTGCCTTTGATCAAATGCGAAAAGGTCCTTCTGCCGCAGCAAATTCAACCCCGCATCGGTGCCCGCCCACAAATTGCCGTCCCGGTCTACCAGTAATGACTCGACGGAATTGTCCGAAAGTCCGCTGCTTGCGTTAAGGGATACCAGTTTACCATCCTTGAATTCAAACAACCCTTCGCTCGCTGATCCCGCCCAGACTGTCCCATCCGGCTCCTCTGCCAGGGAACTTACATAAGATCGGGCAAGATGACGTGGGATCTGATAGGGACGCCACTGATTACCGTCGCGGCACAACACAAAGTCATCTCCTGCGCCAATCCAGATTCGCCCCGCCTTGTCCACCAGTAGACAGTGGGGTTCTTGGAGCAATTCTTTTATCGCTGCGTCTTCCAGGGGGATGAACTTGCCGGCATGAAATATAAAAACGCCAACACCTGTAGCTCCCAACCACATATCCCCCCGCCGATCCTTGAACAAAGCGGTAATGGCTTTGCCCTTGAATTCTCCGGCGGTCGTGAATGTCGTCAAATGTCCGTCCTGCCATAATGCCAACCCCGCGTCGGTCCCGATCCAGAGCCGGCCTTCATCGTCTTCGGCCAGAGCGCTGATTGAGTCGGAGGGCAACCCGTCTGCCATTGTAAAGGTTGTTGAGTGTCCTGCCTGCCAGCAGATCAAACCTTCACCCACACTGCCAATCCAAAGGGTCCCGTGACTGTCTCCAAATAAGGTGCGCACTGGTCCATTGGGTAATCCTTCCGGTAAGCCGAAAGAGACAAACCGCACGCCGTCGAAGCGGGCCACACCGTCGTCAGTTCCCACCCAAAGGTAGCCATCACTGGTTTGCGCCAGCGCGCGAACATGATCCTGTGGCAAACCTTGCTCACTTTGCCAGCACCGGAAGGTAAAGAGCGGTTCTCTGTTTCCCAATCCGCGATTCGCCAGACCGGATTCGTTGCTGTTCACTGCGACAAAGTCATCAAAGGAGGTGGCAATGGCCATGTCGCTAAATATCCATCCATCTCCGCCGCCACCGTGACGCAGATGGATTTCGTTGAAGGAAGCGCTGGCCTTGAATCTTGTAATCAAATTTTCCGGTTGCGCCGCCTCGGTCGCTCCAGGACCCAAATCCGGATTCAACCACACCGTCACGAGATCATCGCCCCCAAGAACATATTGCACCTTGAAAACAATGGTGCATTCAATCCCTCGATGAGGATTTTCATAAATAATGGAAGTTCCTGACGTGGAAGGCTCCGGCCGGGAAGAATGCAAATCAATGTAATCAGACCCTTCATGGGACTCACCGGTTGTATCCGCTCTGTAAGCACTATAGGCCCAGGCTTTCAAAGCATTGCCCAAGCCCAAGCGTTCTTTGTCGCCTTCATACAATTCAAAAGCGGCAAAGTATTCTTCCGTGCTCGCGTCAGAGAGCGGGTCCACACGAAACTTGAAATAGAGTGTGTTGGTGGATGAGTCGTCTTCTTTCACGGCACCGTCCAGAATATCATAGCCTTCCCCGGTGTTGTGAACCAGCGTTGTGCCCAAATCACTCCACAACACAACCGCCTGCGTCGTGTTGGCGCAGATTAATATCGCCAACATCAACGGCCACTCCATGTAACGGCTGATCATTTCGACCACGGCAACACGCCATTGTTTTTTTGGTAACCTGTTAAGGCACCGGATAAACTGAATGCCCATGACATGACTGAAGGGCGCAGCATGATTTCATTTTATGCCGAAAACAATTATGCAGCCAACAAATAAAATGGCGACTCAAACCCGTTCGGATTTGAATGACTACTCCAACGATGTTTTACTGATGGTGAAGTGGGTCGAACTGTTTTGGATGTCAGCGATTTTTGAATCGATAATGGTCACGCTGCCGCAGGCATCGTCGCGGATCCACAATCCGTGCCGCGAGTCTGCTCCGATTCCATAATTGGGGATGTTCACGTTTTCGAGGCGGGCATTGGAAAGTGTGCCCTGTCCCTTTTTGCTGCCGGGAGCCACGATGCTGAAGCCGTCGGACAGGCTGTCCTGGATGTTCACGTTGCAGATTACCACGCCCGAAATGCTGCGGCGATCCAGGCAAAGCTGGAACGCGGCCCGCCAAGCCCAGTCGTGGTCGAATCCGCCGCAGCGGATAAGATCGCAGTTCCGGACCACCGTCGTTCCGCTAAAGTTGTTGTCAATGTTCCCGCTATCGTCCGCGGTCGGAAAAGTCGTGCTGAGCAGGATGCCGCAGCCGGGGGAAATATCTGTAAAAAGGCAGTCCTCGATACGGTTGTTTGCGCCGCCGTAGATTGCTCCCCCGTTCGCAAGGAATGGCAACTGGCCCGTGCAGTGGCGAAAAACGTTGGACCCCGGTACAGGTGCCTGCTGAACGAAACCTTGATCGGATACCGCTGGCCACATGGCAAAACAATCGTCGCCAGTGTTACGGGTCGTGCAATTCTGGACCACCGAATTGCGCATATCTACGCAGAAGTTGATGCCATCGGCCAGCGTGTCGCGGAGCCGGCAACCGTCCACCACCAGGTTGCTGCAAACGTAGAACCACATGCCGACTTTGGTGTGCTCCACCCAGATGCGCGATATGGTGGAATTTTCGGCACGGACTCCGACGATCCCGTCATTGGGTTCGTTATCGTTGCGATAGTTCAGTTTTCCAATGATCGCAAAATCGGCAAGTTGGATATTGTTGCCGGTGACTTTGAACCTCACCCGCCGGTTCGCCTGGCCATAAAGCTTGTCGTCGCCGACAAACGTCGTGTGCCACATGCCCGCTCCTTGGATCGTTACATCGGAAGGCACAATGATATCTCCGGTCAGCTTGTAAACGCCGACGGGTACCCAGACGATTTTGCCCTGCTTCCTGGCCTCCGCGACGCAAGCCCTCAACGCCTCAGTATCGTCGGTTGCGCCCGTACCGGCTGCGCCGAAGTTGGTCACGGAAAGCGAATTTGCCGGGGCGGCCAGCGGCGGCGCCACATTCTCCAAATCAACCAAATCAACGATGCAGTACGGGGCGCCATTGTCGGTCTTTTGTAATCGGATCGCGTCGCCCTTGGAAATTGCCAGATCCTTCAGGCGAAATTCGTCGTAAAAATTCCTCGGTTTGCCTTCGCTGGGCTTTTTGGAAAACGGATATCGGCCATACAACCACGAGTATTGGGACGTAATCGGAACCTTGTTAATGAACTTCCCATTCTGGTAGAGGCTGAGGGTCGAGTTGATTCCGCCACCACCCTGGGCGTCCGGCAGACTGTAACGCACCACCATGGTGTTGGCGGGTGATTGCGCGGTGAACTCGACGTATTCGCCCGCGTCGACGAGCTTCACGCATTTCTGGCCGGAGGATTCTGTTTCTACAAGGAAAGGGGCGTACTTGGGTCCCAGAACCGTGCCGGTGGTTCTCATATCCTCGGCCTCATAGGTCGTCCACGGTATGTCCGCACCAATACCGGCGCGGGCGGAACCGGAACAAATTACAAGAAAGAGAAAAATTGCGGATCGGAACATAAAAGAATTCATTGTAATTTCTACCGCGGAATAAATCCCGCTATGCTTTTAGCAGCTGACGCCGAACTGCCAGCGCCAAGCCGGCAGCCATCTTGACCGCGGTTGCAAACAACTTTATGTCTTATACATATCTATGGTCCCAACCGATAACGCCTTAAGACAACATATATCTGTCCGCTCACTTTGTTTCCACATTGCACCTTTAAGATATGGAAGCCAGACACCCCGCGATAGTCACATAAAGTGGCTACACAACGGTTTTCCGCTGAAAATGAAATATGCCAGCGGGGGCCGCCGTCCAAGCCATTAGCGCGATTTAAGTTTGTCGTTGCCTCCTTCTCAAGCACACTGCTGCTTGGCGTTGGTGATGTGATGCTTCAAACAGGTCAGTGGCTTATCCAAATGAAGCTTGAGCATCTGCGCCTTTTCGATTACCGGCTAGAGCTGGCTCCGGCTCACCCAGCCAAACCGGTCCTTAAAGAATCGCCACGCCCAAATATTTGCTAACGCGAAACTGTCATTTACTCCTTACTGATGTTTTATGAATGAGAGTTTTCCCGGGGTACAATCAATTGATTTCCCCGATACAATGAAGGTATGTTTTCGTCTATTGGATATATCAGCAGTTATCGCTACATCATCCTTTGTAATATTTATATTAAACCTGTCTCCTTTATAAACCATGTTGAACTGTAGATTTTTCCACTTTTTATAAAGTCTCGGATCAATGGCAACATGCTCCTCGCCTGCCTTAACGCCCCCAAAACCAAACACGGCTGTCATCCAAGCTCCACCGTTGGCCGCCGGGTGCGAACCTCCCATGAAAATAGTTCCCACATATACCTTGTACCTGGCCTCAATATCAATTGTCGCCGTCTTTAGGAAATAGTTGTAGGCCCAATCCAGTTTGCCGATGTCAGCAGCCACCAGGGCGTAGGCACAAGCACTAAGACTGGAACCATGTTCGGTACGAGGCTCATAATACTCCCAATTTGCCTGCTTGATATCTTTCGAATAGCGATCCTTGAACAAGTTAAGCATCAGTACCACATCCGCCTGCTTGATCACTTTTGTCGGCACAGCCAATCCCTGTCCGGCGCCAAGGTATTCATTGGGATGGATCATCCTGGCCTTTAACTCTTCAACCGTGGTATCTTTTAATTTATAGTAGGCATCAAATTGCTCAATAACGCCCGTTTTTTCATCCGGCGGGGGAACATAAAGCAGGTCCGCGGCTTCAACAAACATCGGCAATTCAGCGGCAATTCCAATCTTTCTAACCAGCGCATCCAATTGATCCGGGTGTTTTTGCTTCAAATAGGTTACTGCGGCATTGGCTATTTCGAAAGTGGCCTTCGCAACCATGCTGGTAAAGGCATTGTTATTGACTCGTTCGTGATATTCGTCCGGACCAACTACATCCAGGATTTCATACCGATTCTTATCCTTCTTGAAGTAAGCGTATGAATAATAAAAGCGGGCACATTCCAAAATGACTTCGGCTCCTTCCTCCAATAATAATGAGTCGTCGCCTGTGAGCTTGAAGTATTCCCACATGGCTATGGCGACATCACCACTGATATGCACCTGCTTATCCCTGAAATGAGTGCGCAAATCCCTTTTGGTGAACGGATCTCCAATATTAAAATAGGTGCAGGCATCATCCCCTGTTTCCTGGCTTTCCCAGGCGTAGAACGCACCCTTAAAGCCAGCTCCTTCAGTTCTTGCTTTTCTGCGTGCACCATCCAGAGTTTTAATCCGATAGCGCAGCAATTCAACCGCCTTCTCGGGATACGTGTGCAAAAAGAAGGGGAACATGAACATCTCCGTATCCCAAAAGATCGCTCCCTTATATACTTGGCCTGACAATGCCCCGGGCGGGAATGGAGTTTCCGCTGCCGGTAACCGGGGCCACAATCAATAGCTGAAATATGCTGTAACGTAAAGCATGCTGGGCCACATCGTCGCCATCAATCTGCACATCACAACGTTCCCAACTTTTTGCCCATTGCGCATTGTGATGATTCAGACATGTCTCATAACCCAGAGCTTTTGCCTCCCTGACGCTGGCCATTGCCGCTTCATTCACCGGGACATGGATGGGATCATTCTCCGTATAAACTGCGAAATACTTGCAAAATGTGTATGTCTTTCCGGCTTCAGCCTCAAGGTGGATCACTCTGAGGTTTTTATGATCCTGGATCTCATGAGCTTCGTTTCCAAAATCAAGATCGACGATTTCGGCAACTGCCACTTTCTTGGATAATTCGTTGGTAATGGCATGAACAACCAGTATTTCGGCATTCTTTTCAGGACAGACTTTCGTCAAATGCGGGCCATTTAAGTCCCAAATATTGAAATCAATCCCGGTGTTGATTGTAACCTTGGCATCTTTATCGCATTTCAGGCTGTACTTGATGATGCCCAAATTGGGTCTGTCGGCGCTTAAGAACCTGACCGACTTGATCCTGACAGTTTTCCCTTGTGACGCATAATGAGTTTCACGTTCGAAAACGGCATTTTCAAGGTTCAGACTTTGTTCATGATTTTGAATGGTGGTTGACAGAGCTGAAATTGCAACACCATCCAATGTCACTTGTGTGAATCCACCATTGGGGGCATTGACCGGTTCCCGCCAGGCATCGCCCACTCGATCGAAAATACCGGCTAGGGTGATTCCCACCAGCTCATCGGGGCCAAACTCATCCAGCGTTCCCCGATAACCCATGTATCCGTTCGCAATCTGGTACACATTCCCCAGGCGCATGATGCTTTCCTTTTCATTGGTAAATGTGTCCGTGCTTATTTTCCAAGGATGACTCATATCCAATCAGGCTTCTTTTACATTATCCTTCACAAAAAGCATGAGTATGCCGGAAACCATCATTGCCGCACCACCCAGCACGATGGCATCAATGGCCTGTCCATGGAACACCGTGCGCACCAGCAAACCCAAACTGGCGGAGGCCAGAATTTGCGGTATGACGACGAAGATGTTGAACATGCCCATATAAACTCCCATTTTTTTGTAAGGAACGGCCGTGCTAAGAATCGCATAAGGCATGGTCAGCAGGCTGGCCCAGGCAATGCCCACACCGATCATGGATGCGATCAACCAGTTTGGGTCTTTAAAAAAAGACATGGATATCAAGCCCAATCCGCCGATGATCAAACAAACGACATGGGTGGCCACCCGGCTTGTCTTTCTGGCCACGACCGGAAGCAGGAAGGCCACGAGTGCCGCCACGCCATTGTAGATCGCCATCAAAACACCCACCCAATTCGCGCCTTCATTGTATGCGTCGGACGTTGGGTCGGTGCTGCCAAAATGGTGGCTCGTCACCGCTGATGTGGTGTAGATGAACATGGCAAAAAGTCCGAACCATGTAAACACCGTCACCAGGGCAAGCTGCTTCATGGTTTTGGGCATGTTCTGCAAGTCATAGATGATTTCAACCATCCCGTCGATTTTGCCGATGGCATAACGTTTGGCGGCAGCCAGTTGCAAAGCACCGTAAACGGCTATGCCGAACGACAGGATATAGAGTCCCTGATACCAGTTGAGCGTCTTTACGAGATACGTGAATATCAAACCAGACACCAATAAAACCGCGCCTTCTTTATAATATGTTGCGGTGTTCAGTTTGATCTCCGAACCCTCCCTTGCCGCGGCATCGTTTTCATGCGCGTTGAATTCCTCCTGTTCTTCAGGCGCATACTCCTTGACGGAAAAGATGGTCCATAAAACGGTCAGCAAGAATACCACGCCCCCGATATAAAAGGACCACTTCACCGAAGGAGGAATCTGGCCTTCAGGCGCGGTGTTGGCAATATGAAGGAATTTGGTGAACAACCAGGGCAATATCGAAGCAATGATTGAGCTGGCGCCGATAAAGAACGTTTGCACGGCAAACCCCTTCGTTCTTTGTTCATCCGGCAACATGTCTCCGATGAACGCCCGGAAAGGTTGCATCGTGACATTGATCGAGCCGTCCATCATCCATAACATCCCGGCCGCAACCCAGAGGGCGGGGGAATTGGGCATGATCAATAGGGCCAGGGATGACAGTATCGCGCCGGCCAGGAAGTAAGGTTTTCGCCGGCCCAAACGGTTCCACGTCTTGTCACTCATGTGGCCGATGATCGGCTGAATAACCAGTCCGGACACGGGTGCGGCAATCCACAAAATGGGTATGTTTTCAACCTTGGCCCCAAGCGTTTCGAAGATGCGGCTGACGTTTGCGTTCTGCAGGGCAAAACCAAACTGAATGCCCACGTATCCGAAGCTCATGTTCCATAACTGCCAGAAACTTAATTGCGGCTTTCTTTTCATTTTAATGCGTTCAAGGGTTTATACTTCTAATGATTCTCTTCCTGCCTGCTTTGATCAAATCAACTTATTTATATCATCTAGGTTTATATCTGAGGGATGGCGGACCCCGACCGGCGCCGAGGCGGTGCGTATTGCGGATTAAACATGGTAGGAAATGGATTGGCGTTGGTGCAGCAGTTCGTCGCACTGGTTTTTCAGTTGCGCGGTGACGAGCTTGATGCGGGTGGTTCGTTCAATGGCTTTGAATTCAATCTGGCTGGCGTAGTGATTGCCCAACTGCGTTTCGGGCATTTCGATTATCGAAAAGTTGGCATGAGCGATCAGTCGTTCACCGAGATCACGATTGATCTACCAGCGCCTTTGACTTCAAATTTCTCAGCCACCGTTTGGTAAACCGGGCGTGTGCCAGACGGTTGTGTTGTTCTCATCTACCACCAATCAGTTCCTAATCGGTGGCCCTTTTCCAACTGCATTCTTCCGGATAAGTTAGGCACCCATACCTTCCCTGCGGTAGTCACATGAAGTGACTACATAAGCGTCAGCTTCACGGTCCAGGTGTCGGAGGAGAACCAGCTATCTGCGACGCAAGCCCTCAACCTGACAATCAGCCTCGCTCCTCCAATGCTCCACGACCCTGACGGACTGGATTTCCGTCATGAAGTTCGACGGTTCCGGCGGGCCTGAGACAATCACTGAGCCCAACGCTACCAATCAGCAACGGTTTTACCGCCTGAAGGTCGGGCCGTAATTGCTCGAATAGCAGCTATTACATCTCTGACGAGGGGACGAACAAGAGCGCCACCATCGCGCCGCCGACGGGGAATTTGTTCTTCCGCCTGACGAACCCCTAAAACACTGGAAGCAAAGTATCAGACAACCGGTACCTGACGTGCTCTGTCAGCGGCAACATTGTAAGGACAAACAACAACGCGCTCGGTACGAAAGCTTGAAGGCGAGGGTCGGTTTTCAACTAACGCCGAATCGAGAAAAACAGCGGGAACACATGCTGCATTTGCATCGCAAGTTGCTGATTGCAAATGATTTGGAGGCGAGGGTCGGAATCGGACTTTGCAGAGGCCGAATTCGGGTTAAAAATGCCAATTTTTACCGACTAGTCAAGCACTAGGACGCCACTAGGATGCCACTAGGCGGTCACTACTATTTATACACAGTTTTATACACAGTTCCAATCCTCAGGCTGCGAGCGGATCTCGAAGTTGGCTTCTGGGTATGGTTGTGAAGCATTTTGGAGCAACGTACTACGGCTCTTGGCCTTACAAATGCTACATCTTTCTCATGCTTGTTATGCAAACGGGTGGTAAAAGGTTGTTCGCACAAAATCGGGATGCAACGTGCCTCCATTCTTGCCGCGGGTTGACTGGATCAGCGGCTTCGATCCAGACGAAGGGCTGGGCTCACCCGCGCCAGCCCCAGTTCTCGATGACAAGGTGAAAGGCTGCCAGCAGCAGGCAACTGTAACCGCAAGCCACCAGCACAAACGATGACGTCCAGATCCACAGCCCCGACCGGTCCCACCAAAAAACTTTGATTCGATTGCATTGCCGGTTGGTGAATAAAAATAAACTGCCGGAGAGGGGATCGCCTTTGAGTTGCTCCACGACCAAACTGTACAGCCGGTTGATGGCTTCGGTATCGGTGACAGTATCGCTTGTATTAAAAAATGTCGCTGTTCGGATTAAATGTTATCTAAGGCGCTCATTACAACAACCCCCTGAATGGGGGGTTGAACAAGTGGGGTTTCCTGTGAAAAATTGACGCGTGCGATATGTTCTGTGTTTGGTTTCACTGAAATTGCGATGAACCCCTATCATAACCTTGTTTCGTCTTTTGCCCAGCTCGTCGCGGCGGGGAAATCACTGCCCTTGGGTGGCATTCCTCCGCACCGCAAACCCAAACCCCTGCCGAATGCGCCTGCGGCAATCATCTTTTCGCCGCACCCGGACGATGAGTGCCTCATCGGCGGATTCGCGCTGCGCCTGATGCGCGAAGCTGGAATGCGAATCATCAACGTCGCCGTCACCCAGGGCAGTAACAAGGACCGGCAACAACCCCGCTTGCAGGAATTAAGAAATGCCTGTGGCTGGTTGGGTTTTGAACTTGAACAAACTGCGCCAAATGGCTTGGAAAAAATTATTTCCAAAACCCGGACGAACGATTCAAAACACTGGTCCGATGGGGTGAAGATCATCGCAGCAATTCTCATTAGGTATCAACCGCATGCAATCTTCTTCCCGCACGAACTCGATTGGAACAGCACGCACATCGGCACACATTTTCTGGTCATGGACGTGTTGAAGACCCTGCCGACAAATTTTCACTGCCTCGTGATTGAAACTGAATATTGGGCACCGATGCCATCGCCGAACCTGATGGTAGAATCCAGCGTGGACGACATTGCGGATTTGCTGGCCGCGTTGTCGTTTCACGTCGGTGAAGTCCAGCGCAATCCGTATCACCTGCGAATGCCCGCGTGGTTGCAGGACAATGTGCGACGCGGCGCCGAACTGGTCGGCGGTCAGGGTGGCCTGGCTCCCGATTTCGCGTTTGCCACGCTTTACCGGCTGCGCCAATGGAAAAATGGCCGTATCGAAAATGTGTTCAGTGGCGGAAAACAAATCAGTGCAACCGAGAATCCGGGTGCCATTTTTAATTTAGTGCGCTAACGACAGCCAATATTAAAAACGCAGTTGCAACAAAAGCATGAACGAGAGTCGCGGCGCGGCAAAGACTGGATACAATCGTTTTCTCCTGCTAGTCGCCGGACTCGGCGGGCTGCTTTACGGTGTGGACGTTGGCATCGTTGCCGGTGCGCTGCCTTATCTCGAAGCCACCTCCGGCCTAAACGCCGGACAACTTTCTTTTATTGTTGCCGCCGTGCTGCTCGGCAGCGTCATCTCAACCTTGTTTGCCGGCGCGCTCGCGGATTGGCTGGGCCGCAAAACCTTAATGATCTTGAGCGGCATCTTGTTTGTCATCAGCATTCCCGTCATTGCCTTGGCACATGGCTACGGCCCGTTGGTTTTCGGTCGTTTGTTGCAAGGCATCAGCGCCGGACTGATTGGCGTGGTTGTTCCACTTTATCTAGCGGAATGTCTGGGCGCGGCGCATCGCGGCAAAGGCACAGGCATGTTTCAATGGCTGCTGACACTGGGAATTGTCGCCGCAGCCATCATCGGTTTGTATTTCAGCAATCGTGTTGATGAAGTGGCGAAACTCGGCGATGCCGCCAGACTGTTCGCGTTCAAAGACATCGCTTGGCGCAGCATTTTCTGGGTTTCATTGCCGCCGGGGATTTTATTCGTCATCGGCAGTTTCATGGTGGCCGAATCACCACGCTGGCTGTTCCGGCGCGGCAAGACGGAGGCGGCCCATGCCGCGCTGCTCCGTTCGCGAACGGCGGAACAAGCGGAAACTGAATTGAAAGAAATGGAGGAAACCGCCGCGGCCGAAAAAAACAAAACCTCGACAACTGGAGAAAAAATCAAGGAGTCTCTACTGCGCCGCAAGTATGTCATTCCTTTTATGCTGGCCTGCATCATTCTCGCGTGCACCCAGCTCACCGGCGTCAACTCCATCATCGGCTACAACGCAAACATTCTGATTCAAGCCGGCTTGGATGACAGACAAGCCCATTTGGGTTATGTCATTCTCACGCTGGTAAATTTCCTGATGACCATCGGGGCCGTCATGCTCGTGGATCGCAAAGGGCGCAAGTCTTTACTGTCCCTCGGGAGCCTCGGCATTATCGTTTCACTCATTTGTGTCGGCGGTCTGTTTCGCCAAACTGAAAAACTGCGCGTGGATTGCAAGAGTGCCGTCCAAGCAATGGTTACCAGCGATCAAACGCTCACGCTCCCGTTCAACGAAACCACGGCCAGCAATCTTCTCGCAGGCAGAACAATCTGCGGCGAACCGGTTTCCTTGATTGTAATCTATACCTATGGTGATTTTCGCGCGGCGACCGCAGTAGCCCGTTCCGAAGACGCGGCGGCCAAGCCCGTTGAAATTACACGTGCGAACTGTGTTCCGCCCAACAAGGTCGTAGCGTTTTTCTCGAACCCGTTCGCCAATCTTGATGTGGCGCGCACCGCACCGTTGAAAATTGAAAATGCGCTGGTCACGCCCGTGCCCAGCGAACACAGCGGCTGGCTGGTGGCCATTTATCTTTTCATTTTCATGGCGTTCTTTGGCATCGGGCCCGGCGTATGTGTCTGGCTGGCGCTGTCGGAACTGATGCCGACGCGCATCCGCTCCAACGGCATGAGCATCGCGCTGCTCATCAACCAAGCCGTTTCGACCACCATCGCCGCTATTTTCCTGCCGACCGTCGGCAAATACGGTTACTCGACCATGTTTTTCGTGTTTGCCGGATTCACCGTGATTTTTTTCGTCACCGCCGCGTTCTTTCTGCCGGAGACCAAGGGAAAAACCTTGGAAGAAATCGAGGAACATTTTGAAGGCCGGAAAAAATTTGATTGATCAGCTACGACATAATGAAATGGAGTCACGCTGTATGAAAAAAACATTTGTAAAAACCAAATTATCTAAATTCCCATGCAGTTCAAAGGCCGGGCGGGCAGGCTTCTTTATTGCGCGCACGCTGATGTTCATCATTATCATGAATTTGTGGGTGGTGGTTAAAGCAGCCAATACATCCTATGTTTCGAGCAACCTCGGGTTAGTGATTAATTCATCAGGCAATGCCGTGGGGCTGACAAATCGTCTTACCGGTGTTAATTGGATTACCACACCCGCCACTATGTATAGTTTGTCGGGGGGGAGTGGCCTCGCCGCGTCTGTCAGTTATACACCCCTCACGAACGGCGAAATACTGGTCACCCTGACGCTGACGAATTCCACCGCCACAAACATTACTGTTGCTCCCTCATTTCCTTACCTCGTGGGGCTCACCAATCCGGGGGCCGGTTACGGCACTCTTACCTACTGCTTTCCGCAGATTGGCGATGTCAGTAGCACCGCCACTGGGTTCTCCGGTAGGTATTACGGCGGCGACTTTCCGATGCAGTTCATGGATGTTTACGACGGGTCGGCAGGCGGCATCTATGTCATGACACACGACCTGTCGGACGCTTTTAGAGAGTACGAAATCAACGACGTGACGGGCACGAGTATAAATTTCATGGTGGTTTATGCCAGCCAAACGGTCGAGCCCGGCACCAGTTGGATCTTAACGTTTGTAATAGGCGCCCATACGGGAGACTGGCATGCTGCGTTCACCGCCTACCGGAACTGGGTCGCAACCTGGTATACGCCCCTAGTTCCCCGGAAGTCTTGGTTCCAGGACGTTTACAATCTCAGAGAGATGTTCCTTTATACGAACTCTGCCATTGGAAATACGGGGGGCTACGAGGCCTACAATCCGACGACGCAGACCTACTCGTTTAGCTCGTTGCTGGCACAGGATCAGGCGGCCTTTGGTGGTGATGATTATGTCCACCTGTTCGATTGGTCACAAACTCCGACCAATGGCCGGTGTGGCGATTATAATCCATGGGCCTATCTGGGGAGCGTCGCCGCCTTTTCCAATCAAGTCGCCCAAATGCAGGCTACAAACGTTTCAGTGGGCTTGTATTTCGAAGGCTACCTGCTGGCTACAAACTCTACTGTCGGCCAAACCTACGGTACCACTTGGCAGCTCCTGAACTCGTCGCAAGCGCCCTACACCCGTGAGGGGGCGAATTATTACTATCCCTGTCCGGATGTCTCGGCTTGGACGAACTATATAACCGGCAGGTGTGTGGCCGCGATTTCAAACTGTGCGGCTAATGGGGTTTACATTGATGAATTCGGCTTTGGCTGGCAATATTTGTGCTACGACTCGGATCATGGTCACGTGGTGCCCAGTGATCAGGTCCAGGCCGAGGGTGCGATGATGAGACAGATACGGCTGTCCCTACCAGCCTCGACGGTTCTTTACTCGGAAGAACGAAACGTTGATGTGAATAGCCAGTATCAGGACGGCTCGTTTACTTATTCCATCTCTCAAACCAGCACCAGCGACAATCCTTCGCGTGTCAATCTGGCCCGCTTCGCGTTACCGGACTACAAAGTATTTGAAATTCTTAGTGTGGATGCGCCAGTGGGAAACAATCCGCAATTATACATGAGCGTCTTCTTCAACGGCGAGGGGTTCTGGCTTGAAGGGGTGGTCACCAACACTGCGTGGTTCCCCACCAACATCTGTAGTCTGATTACCAAGGAGCATGCTATTTTGAGGGAATATGCGGATGCGTTTCGCAGCACGAATCCCATCCCGTTGGTGGCGACGCTCAATACCAACATTTACGCGAACGAGTTTCCCGGGGCCAACCGCACGGTCTGGACGCTCTATAACGCCGGCAGCCAGACCGTGACTGGCCAGTTGCTGACGGTGCCCTATAGCACCAATTCCCAATATTATGACGCTTGGAATGCACAACTCTTGACTCCGCAGATCAGCGGCACCAACGCCACTTTGACCCTCAGCATCCCGCCAGGCAGCGCGGGTTGTGTGGTGGAAGGGGCGCCGGAAATCAGTATCAGTCAAAACGTGACGAATCTATTGTTAAACTGGAGTGGAGTAACCTTGCAACAAACCACCGACTTGCTTACCGGAAGTTGGTCTAATGTAACAAACGCGGTGTCACCGTTGAATCTGGGAGCATTATCAAATTTACCACAAGGGCAAATCTTTTACCGCGTAGAGGATTGATTGGGCGAGGTGTTTTGCACACGTGCGATTGGGAAAGCCCCGGCATCTACAACTGGCACGACGACACGCCGCTCATCAAAGAGTCCACCACTGGCGACGTTGCTCTACGACTTGAAGCAATACCGGCCTCAACCCCTGCGCGAGACATTCGAAGCCGCGCCGGGAAAAATCCCATCCTCGGAACGAGTCGTGTAAGTGAATGCCACACACGCGGGCAACGGCGATGGCAGGTCAAGGGCGACCGCGTATGCATCACTGCAAGCCGCGCTCGACGATGCCGGCAACGATGTTTACGAGGAGCCAGTTGGGCATATGAACGTGCCCTTCGGCAGGCCGAATTTTTGATTACGGACCAGAAGATAGATCCAATTGGAGACCGGCGGTACCAGGGGCGAAATCCACTTTCATGCTGTTTGGCGTCACGACAATCCGGTTGGGTTCACCCCAGCGGACGGCTTCCGGGGGAATGGCGAAGGTGCTTTCTCCCTCGGTAGTATACCACGCGGTAAAACGTCTGGCCGGATTCTCGACGAGCGGACAAGCGACCCCGTTTACACGGACGGAGGATACGACCGCCTTCCGGGTGAAATGAACATGCACGTGACCGGCTTTCCAAGTCGACGGGATGACCGCCTGTATGGTCCTTCCTTCGGCTGTATTTGTCCAGGCCGCGCTGAACGCTGTGCTTGCGACCACCAATTCGCCCAACGTATTCGTAACCGGAGTGCTCGTGAAAACCGAATCGACCGGGTCGCCGATTTTCTTGAAATCCAGTCTCCAAGGAAGATTGAGGCCGTCAGGCGCAAGAGAAACTTTGAGAATTTCGGGCTGCGATTTTTCTACACTTTTCACGCGACCACGTGCCTTGCTAAGTTTCCAGTTGGCCGGCACATGAAAGTAAAGCGTGAACGAGCGGCCCGCAACTGCATGGGTAAACACACCAGAGAGGCGGCCGGAAGGTTCATCCCAACTGACATTGGTCATTTCCTCGGCACCTTGGAGTATGTGACGGTCGCTGGAGAGGAATTGTGGCCGGTTCTCCACAGGACGCAGCGCGACCACGAGGCACGATGCCGGACCGAGTTTGACCTGCATTTTATCCTTGAATACGCCAAGAAAATGCCGGTCCCAGAAATCCCAGGCGAGAACCGGCCCGGTCGGAGTATCGAGGGCGTTCAGATTCAACGACAGTTCGCCGGGATCGAAGGAGGATTCGTTAAAGAACGCCGCCACGTGCCAGGCTCCAAACGGGCGTCGGATGCTCTCGATCCAGATATGCGAGCCCGTCGGCGCAACGCGTTGCAACGGCCCGGTGATCGGCAGTGGAAGAATCTGTTCGAGAAGGCCAATGCGTTCGGGAGGTGTTTTGAAAAATTCGCCTTCCGTGATGGTGATCTCGATGCCGGGAATGCCGTATAGCGTGCAGAGGAAGCGTGCCTGATCCCGGGTAAACGGCTCGTTGATGTAGAAGTCATCGAAACCAAGTTTGAACGCATTGGGGCAATAACGCACATAAGGTTCGATGACCCGGTTGGTGAAGATGTCTCTGACATAACTCCACGCATCCTGGACATCCGGCGGCGGCGCAAGAATGTCGGTCAATCCAACTTGTGCCGGTCCCGCACCGGAGCGTAGAATTGCCCAGTCTCCATTCCGCTCCACACCCGAGCGCACCGCCCCGTAGACCTTGGGATAGAGTCCGTTTGCGTTTGTGTCATTCCAATTGTCCATCCAGAAATATTTGTAACCGACCTCGCTGGTGAGAATGGTAAATGTGTCGGCCAGATAATCGCGCACAACGGGATTCGTATAATTCGGATTGACCATGGTATGCCCGGCGACGATTGGCCCTGCGGCTTTTTCCTTCAAACCCGTATACCATCCCGCGTTCTTTGTGCCGGGTGGCAACTCTTCAAGAATCATCCCGGAAAGGCTCAGGTGACGTGCGGGAAAAATGCCGTTCTTCTCCAGCAAGGCGATCTGCCGCGCGATGGAGTAACGGTTGAACGGCTGGGCCAGACCAAGGTTTTTCGGACCATCCTCGGGACGGAATGTAACATCGCCGTGCTGCACCGTGGCTCCGGAAAAAATAAGTCCCTGTGAATACGGCAGCAGGTTCTTCGCAATGAACGCGATGTTTTCCGGATACACGGAATCCAAGCCCACGACGCGATGCGGGTAGTAAAGAAGATTGAGGTTCGAGAACGGCCAAGGACGTTTCCCAGCCAGTTCCTTGCCGAACTCGACATCGCACGGGTATGGGCCATCGGGAGTCACGCCGTTGCCGATAAGAAAAGGCTGGTTCACCGGATCGTCGGACACGGACGTTTGCGACATCGCCGGGCATGACCCGATAAGCACAGCCAACGCAATGGCTGGAATCAAACGGGCGCGGAAGGAAGCCGGCGAAATGAAACTTTTAGCGGCAAGCGAACCGCCGCGGCCTAAAATGGAGCGGCGATAAAAACGAATGGGGGGGTTCATGCTTGTTTCACTTCGATTTTTCATTTTTGCGGCTCTCGCTCCGGCGCCAACGGCTGTGACGCGTCAGGCGCGTATTTCTCAAAAAGTTCTTTTGAAATGGCGATTACGTCGCCCTGCGGTTTCGTGGCGTAATGGCCGTTTGTTTGCGGCGTCCAAGATAATTCCCAATCGCGAATTTGATTGCGCGTGACGGTTTCGTTCAACGCAATGCCGTGAGCCAACGAATCGTTCAAAGCCTTGAGCCACATCTGCCAGCGGTGATAATAGTAGTCGCCGAGCAGGCCGTTCCACTCGCGGTTGGCGTAATCAGGAATATTGTCGTAGCGCGTCCAAGTGGTCAGTAGTTCGCGGGCGTTGCGCTCGCACAAATCCTTTTCCGCCTTCGTCGAGCCCCACGAACGCGCATCAGCCAGCCAGACGCCCAGCAAGTATTCGCGGCGCGTGCCGACAAGCGTGTTCATGTCTCGGATGAGGCCAAGCATCTTGCGGCTCATCGTGCGCACCGCCTCGGCATCCCGCTTGCGGTAGGCAGCGATTATTTGCTGGTCGTAGCGCGTGCCCAGATCAGCGAGAACTTGACGGCTAACATCACAGAGATCGAAACGATAACCGTCGCTTGATTTTGCCTCCGGCGCGGCGGCGAGCAGAAGTTTCCATGCTTCCACCAAGCGGGGAGCGTCGTAGTATTGCCGGGTTTTGGCCCCTGAACGCGCTTCCTGTTGCAAATCCAAGGACGGACAGGCGCAAATGACTGAATTGACCGGAAGGCCGCGCGCATTGGCGGGAGCGCTATAGACGGTGTTAGCGAGTATTCTCCAGGCCCGTTCGGCGGCAGGAATCGCCGCGCCATAACGTCGGAGGGCGTAGTCGTCCAGCCACTTGTCTAGGTCCGGCGCCTGCGAACGCCAACTGTTCTCAAAGAACATTTCCCACACAGCCGGAATTGTCCCACTACCTTCCATGAGTGCGCCGATGCCCGACATGCGGCCTTTGGCTGGATCGGTCAGCGCGTTGTCCGGCCCTTCCGCCATCCACGCCAGTCGTCCGCTGAGGCCGTCGTTACCGCCAAAACAATTGATGACGCACCAAACCCACGGCGCACCGCTGAAATTGTTGCGGAGTCGCCAGTTCTCGTGGTTCTCGCAATTCAAATCGAGCACGAGCACCTTGTTTTTGTCGAGCGCGTCCATCATTTCCTGACGCGGATTTTCCCACCATGACTGCAATACCCAAGTCGCGTCGCCCATCGCCTTTTGGATGGCGCGGCCACAAGCAGGAAGATCAATGCCCTTGGTGCTGCCGCCTTCGTGAAATGGATCAGCGTCGTAAAATTGCGCGCCGCCGAACAAGTTCGCCTGCGCCGTATAAAACGCCGCCGCCACTTTTGCGAACATCGGATCGGTCGGATCGAGAATGTCCGGACGCTTCAACTCGGCCCAATCGCCCTGCGCGTGAACGTTCGCGGTGGGAAATTTTCTCTTAAAATCTGGTGGTACCATGCCGTAGTAACCGGGCAACACAGGCTCGATGCCCAACTCTCGCATCCGGGCGATGATTTGCCGGCCGAGTTCTAGCCGCCGCGCGACAAGTTGCGGCGAAAGCGGGCCGCCGTAATCTTCCATGTTGTCCATCGCCATCCACGGCTGATGCGCCGGATCCACCACCCAGCCGCGAATGTCTGCGGCGCTGTAGCCGAAGTTGGTAAAAGTATTGCTCCAAACCGATTCCTGACCTTCGATGATGAGCGCGAGATTAACGCCGTTCATCGCCAGAAAATCGAGTTCATGTTCCCACTTTGGCCAGTCCCACCACACCATCGTGTAGCCGTGCGTGCAGAAATTATAGGCATAACGAAATTTATGATGGCTGATGACACGGACTTTTTCGGGAACAGACGGCAATACTTTGGGCAACTTCAATTGGTCGCCGCAGTCCCACGAAATGTCGCAATGGCACTCGTTTTTCAGATACCAGTTTAGCGCGGAGGCGATGGACACGGCGTCATTGCCGCGCAAAATGATTTTGCCGTCGTGGCTTTCGATTTCAAAAACGTCGCTTGTGCCTTCTGCCGCAATCTGCTCCACAGTGAATTGGCTCGCTGATCCTAATGGCAATGATCGTTGTATCAAACCTTGGGCAGCGCTGACTGCAGAAGTGGGAGGCTCAAGAGCTAAAACTGAAGTTGCTCTCAGCACGCCCATCAGAATTAGAATCGTTATAGTTAAACGTTTCATTTTGAATTGTCGCCCATTTGATTTGTATCTTTGCTCTGGTGAAACATTATCTTATCGAGGTGTGATACCACTTTCAGCCTGTAATTGCACACTTTTCCGCTTTTTGTAGCGGCGCTCTGTGAGCGTCGCAGGGAGCGATTGGCGGCGGTCACAGACCGCCGCTACAGTGCAAAAGCAAACTGTAAATGGTGTGATTTGTATTGCAGGCAATTCCCCACACAGAAAATCCCGGTTGCAACCTTGTGATCGGATTATGCAACCGGGATACCGGCAAAACACCCCGCCAAATCACTGCATCACGCGGAAAAACGCTGTTGAATTTGTTGGCGCTCCCAAATTCAACGGTGACACGGCATTTGTTACAGACCAACTTCCGGTAAGCAAGTTGGTGGATTGTTGCAAGGTGCCTCCACTCCAAGTTAGAATTAAATTTCCCCCGGATTGACTGATGCTGATCAATGGCGGTGGCGCAACTGGCGCAGTCGATCCTATTGTATAATGTGCTTGAATTGATGTGGCCGGCAAGCACGTATTATAAACCGCCACATTACCAATATTTCCTTCAAAGAAGTAGGCACCCGGACTAACTTCAACGTCACCGCCCCCAATGCGCTCTGGCATCATATTAAGTTGATTTGGAACATATGCGCCAGTGCTGGTGGCAGCTAGGGTTCCGTTTACATAAACTCGTTTCGTTAAGCCATCATAGGTGAATGCCAGGTGTGTCCACTGCCCAGATTGTACGGGCAGCCCAGTATACAGGACATCCCATCCGCTACCCGTGCCAGTATACACAAGCCACTCACCACCATACACTCCATAAATTGTAATCCCTCCATACACGTTGAAGTCTCGGCAGGTATACACTGCTTGATCTGGATACCCAGCGTCGGTGAGTGAACCATCTCCCGTCATCTGCGCCCAGGCTTCAACTGTGAATGCTTGCCCGTTTAGCAGTACATCATATGGCAAAAGCACATCTGTCTGATTAGCCGCAATAAACTCCGCGCAAGTGTTCGAGCTAGTTACAATCGGTCCCGGAAGGCCAAGTATGACGCCATTATAGGTTCCATCATCCACACTACCTGAACTGCCCAGATTGTTTGCCACTGACCCATTGATCTCGGCCAAAGGCCAATATCCCACTGCGCCATCTGCCAGAACGAGACTTGAATATGAGCTACCAACTGTGACAGCGGTTACATTTACAACCGCGCTGGTTACTGACCCAAACGCATTCGTCACTATAACATCGTAAGGCGTCGGGTTTGTTGACACCACATCAAGAATGGCAAGTGATGTGTTGGTCTGGCCAGCCAAGTTGGCGCCAGAAATCTGCCATTGGTATCTCAAGGGAGCGCTGCCGATTGCCTGAACCGTAAGTGTAATGTTCGATCCAACCAAAACCGACCCACCTGATGGCTGAACGGTAATCGAAGGCGGAACCTTAGTGATGCCACTTCCAACTGAATAATGATTTGCAATCTTGTTGGAAGAAAGAACTGTATTATACATCGCCACCTCGCCGATACCGCCAGTCCAAAAGTATGTTTCCGCGGTATCGCTGCCTGCACAGCCTATTAGCAAGTGCTCCACGTTGTTTGGAGAATAACTGAGTGGCACTGAGGATACTTGAACGCCATTCACATAGAAACTCATGTTTGTACCATTATAGGCTGACACTAAATACGTCCAGGTATTGGTCAGAACCGCAGGACCAGATAAGGTCGTCCATGCTTTCCCATTGCCACCCCAAAATGCCCATGTATTGCCCGGTATACCATAGAAATTGTATCCCACATATGTTGAGGGATTGTGGTCAGCCAGCGGGGAGCGGTAGAAGCCCCAGTTCACGCCGTTGTCGTTGACCCACAGTTCCACAGTAAATGTTCGTGAGTTAATATTGGTGGCAAATGGCACAGCGGCGTACGTCGAGCCAGCGCCAAAGGTTGCGGAATAACTGTCGGCATCGTTGGTTATTGCACCCGGTTGACCCAAGGAAACAGGTCCGGAATAGGCACCGTTGAATCCACCTGCCAAATCATAAGTAACCGAACCCCCATTGGTTTGATCCACAATCCCCAAACGCCAGTAGGACACCGCCTGATCCGCCATTACGACGCCGGGATAACTGTTTGTGGCAGGAGCCGGCAACACGCTCAACGTCACTGAACTGCTCGTATTGGTGCCCGCCGCGTCGCCTACGACAACTTGATAATATCCTACATTCGTGGCTTGCACGTTGGGTATGACCAATACTGCATTGGTTCCGCTTGCAATGTTATTGGTGATGTTGACATTGTTGGTGCCATACTGCCATTGATAGCTGAACTCGTCGCTGGCAGCGCCACTGGCGGCACACGTAAAATGAGTAGCCCCACCTGCATATAATATTTCCGGCTGCGGCTGTGTGGTAATGGTGGGGCTTTGTATAGGGAGCACTTGAACCCATGCAGGCGGGGCACTTGTACATGAACCCACGCTGTTCGTGATTATAACCCAATAGGCCAACGACGAACTCAAATTGGAGATGACGAGTGTGGTGTTGGTTGCATTGACGACAAGGGCGCCTGGGCCGTTGTTGGTGGCTGTCGAGTACGTCCATTGGTAGGCCAATGGCAGGGTACCACCCGCGGTTACACTAATCGTCGCGTTTTCGCCAGCGTAGTTGGTTTGAAATGCAGGGCCGAATAACTGGATGTTTGGAGCAACTGGTGCAGGCGACACTCCTGTCGCTGCCGCATAATGATTTGCTACTTGGGCAGCCGAAAGTGCATTGGTATAAATGGCCACCTCATCAATATTTGTTGTAAAAGGATAGCTGGGCGCGGCAACGCTGCCTCCGACGCCAATCTGGAGCCCTCCCGATGTATTGGGATTAAATTTCGCAGCAACAAGTTTAACCAAATTACCGTTAATATAAAAAGCTTGGTTGGTCCCGTCGTACGTCCCCACCAAATGCGTCCAGCTATTAGCTATAAGGCTGTAGTTTGTTGCACCAATCGTGCTCCACGCACTACCAGTACCCATCCAGAATTGCCAGTACCCAGGAACGTTCGGTATAGCATACATTGTAAAACCTGCCTGCGGCGAACTGACGCGCGCATTAAGCACTGCCTCATAGTTAGGGGGATTGGTGTTGGCAATTAACGCCCAAACTTCGAAGCTGAAACTCGGGGAACTAAACGCAGCGTTGTATGGCACTACAACATTGCCGTGTACGCCGTCAAAGCCACACGATGGGTCAGAATCGCCTCCACCAGTCAAAGCGCCTGGGCAATTTGGCACAACGCCCGTGGCGGAGTAAGTCCCGTTGGCCGCAGTGCCCAAACTACCGAGGTTGGTGGCCACTGTTCCCGACGTGTTAGCTTCATCCAGCCGGTAGTAACAGATCGGGTTATCCCCTGATATTGTGGATTTATAATCACCATATGCAGTCAAACATGACATTATAGTCGCCATTGCCGTAATAGAGTGCAGTATTGATTTGTTCATGTTATCTAGTAGTAAGAGTGGTTTTGGTTGCTTTTGCGTTGCCGGTTTGCCAGTTTATTTGTGTCGCCATCAACTATTATTTTTACTTTAGAATAATTTTCTGATTTTGCCTATCCCCTGTTTTGGGGGGGTAAACTGGGGAAAGCAATTCGGATTGCCGTACGTGTGTGGCAAGGTTCATTGTCAGACCAAATATTTGGAAAAGTGGTTGGCCCATTTGATTTTTGGTTTTGACGGACGGCGGCAACGGAGCTGGGCTTCCACCTTGACTCGCCACATCGTGGTGGGTCTGGATTGATGCAGTTTCATAAAATTATTTTTCTACTTCCGGCAGACTGGCGGCGGCCACGGCCTGGCCGACGCGCCGTGATTTTTCGTCCGGCACATGCAGCGCAATTTTTTTTGCCACCGCTGGGAACTCTTGGTTCAAAACTTCGCGCGCCTTGTCCAGCACAATGTCGCCGCCTTTGCCGGTTGTAACGCGGCCCAGAATCAGTGCGTGGCGAAAATCGTAAAAAACCGCGTAGTGCGCCATCGTGTAGCCGAGATAAACGCCGATGGTCTCGTAAATTTTGGCGGCACGCTCGTCGCCATTCACCATGAGCGCTTGAACTTCCTTTAGCCGTTCAGGCAAACTCATTTTTTCCGGCAACGTAATTCCAGCGACGGGCAAAAGTTTGTTGACCGCCTGCTGCGAAAAATAGAGAGCGCCCACCCCACGGTCACCGGACCATTCATCAGCGGTGGCCTCGGGATTGTAATCTACCGGCGCAAACGCCAGTTCATTCAGCCAGCCAGGAATGCGGCCCTGCATATCCATGAAACCCGCCGCCTCGCTCGATCCCATTGCGATGCCCAGCATTCCTTTTTTCTGGAGCGACAGCGCGCCGGCCAGAGCGCTCACGTCGCCGTCGTTCATCACCACGACCGGTACGTTCCATTCTTTTTGGATGCGCTTGAAAATGCCCGCCGCCTTTGGAAAATCTTTTTCAGGAATCGCGCGCAGCAGCGACGCCACGCGGATTTCATTGTCCACGATTACACCGGCGGAGCTGCCGCCGATGGCGTCCACGCGCGGCAGATGGGCGGCGGCGCGATGCAGCGCGGCCGAAATGTGGTGATAATGATATTCGGGATTCGGCTGGCTCTTCGGATCCCACGGTGCTTCCTCGGTGAAAATCGCCTCGCCGTCCACGACCGCTGAAACTTTGTAATCGCTCGCGCCGAGGTCAAAACCTATGCGACAACCTTTGAGATGCCCGCCCGCTGCGACTTCCATTTCGCTGTTGGCGGGAACCTTTTCCGGCGTGGTCACGACAACCTGAAATTTCTTTCCGTAAGCCGTGCCCATCAACCAGCAATCGAACTTCCGCGCGCCAGTCGGCGAATAGGTTTTGCGGATGAATTCGCCGATGACCTTCGGGCCGCCGATGAAAAGTTTCCAGCCGCCGCGCGCCCACAACAAAAATTTCACCGTGCGCTCGACATACCGGAACGTGGCGGGACCTGCGTCGGGAAACGCAAAAGTTTCATAACGCGAAACCAAACCGCCTTCGCGTTCGAGACCGATTACGAGTGGTACGGCTTGGCCGTTCTTTTTGGCAGCGGCTACATAGTTGCGGTTGAGGAGCACCGCCGGTTGAAATCGCGGATTGAGTGGAGGAACGAAGTTCAGTTTGACGTTCATGATCATTTTTTTCCAAGCCATTTGGCGCAGTTTGCTCAAGTTCAAACCCCCAACCAGCCACAGGCATTTCTTAATTCCTGCAAGCGGGGTTGTTGCCGGTCCTTGTTACTGCCCTGGGTGACGGCGACGTTGATGATTCGCATTCCAGCTTCGCGCATCAGGCGCAGCGCGAATCCGCCGATGAGGCACTCATCGTCCGGGTGCGGCGAAAAGATGATTGCCGCAGGCGCATTCGGCAGGGGTTTGGATTTGCGGTGCGGAGGAATGCCACCCAAGGGCAGTGATTTCCCCGCCGCGACGAGCTGGGCAAAAGACGAAACAAGGTTATGACAGGGGTTCATCTAATTCCGGTGCAATGAAACACAGAACATATCGCACGCGTCAATTTTTCACAGGAAACCCCAATTGTTCTACCCCTAATTCAGGGGGTTGTTTCCACACATCCATCCGTTAGCCTTCCCAGCATGAAAGTCGAGTTCTACGGACACGTTAGGCAATATCGAAACATCCAAAATGAAATAGACGCCAAAATGCAGGAAGTGCTGTTGAGCGGACAGTATGTTCAAGGCCCCATGCTCAAGCGCTTCGAAGGCGAACTGGCAAAATATCACGGGACGGCATACGCTGTCGGCGTGGGCAACGGCACCGATGCCATCTGGCTCGCGCTCATGGCCCTAGGTATCGGCCCCAGCGACGAGGTCATCACCCACCCGAACACCTTCTTTGCCACTGCCGAGGCGATCTGGATTGCCGGTGCGACAGCCGTGTTTGTGGATTGCTGCCCAAAGACCAAGTGCATTGACCCGGAGCGGATCGAAGCGGCCATTACGCCGAAGACCAAGGCTGTCCTCCCGGTACATCTTTACGGCCAGTGCGCAGACATGATCGCGCTCAAGAAAATCGCCGACAAACACAAGCTGCGCGTGATCGAAGACAACGCCCAAGCTATCGGCGCCTGCGGCAAAGGCTTCAAAATCGGCGAACTCAGCGACGCCGCGACCACCAGCTTCATCATCCAGAAAAACCTCGGCACCTTCGGCGACGGGGGCGCGCTCGTGACGAACAACGCCGACATCGATGCCAAGGTCCGCAAGTTGCGCAACCACGGCTCCAATGCCCGCAACGTCCACAGCTATGGTTTCAACAGCCGCCTAGACGACCTGCACGCTGGCGTGCTCAGCGCCAAGCTCAAGCACATCAACGTCTGGAACGACCTGCGCCGCAAGTGGGCCGCCCGTTACACTGCCGGCCTTCAGGGCGGCAAGACATTCACGCTTCCTGTCGAGCTCCCGGGCTACCGCCATGTCTTCCATCTCTACGTGATCGAAACCAAGAAGGCCGAGAACCGCGACAAGCTGGTGGACTTCCTCGTCAAGAACGGCATCGATGCGAAGACCCATTACTCGATCGCCATCCACAAGCAGGCCGGTTATCCGTGGGGCAAGAGCGCACGGATCGTGGGTAGCATGGCGAATGCCGAGGCAAACGCCGCTGCCTGCATCAGCCTGCCGATGTTCCCCGAACTCACTGCGGAAGAAGTTGATTACGTCATCGCCAAGGTGAAAGAATGGGACAACGCGAACGCTGCCTAATGCTGCTCCTGTTGACAATTCAGTTCTCAACAATGACAAGGGGTCCCGGCGCAATGTCTATGAAAAGAGGTTGCTAACCAACACCAACCGCCATTCTCCAGATTATGAGCAAATACAAAATCCTCGTCGTCGGCAGGGGCAAACGCGGAATGCACCACGCCACCACCTTCAACGCCAATCCCAAGTTCCAGGTCACCGGCATCTGCAACGTTGACATGGTGCGCCTCGACGCCGCTGCCGCCAAGCTCGGCAATCCGGAGAAGGGCACCGACGCAACTGCGCTGGCCAGGAAACTCAAGCCGGACGTGTTCTGCTTCTGCACATTGCCCAACCTCCGCATCCCGATGATCAAAGCCGCCCTCGAAAGCCACCAGAACCGCTACGGCAGGCATTACCAGAAGGTGAAGGAGATCATTGCTGGCGGCGCGCTGGGTCGCGTCCATACCGTCTATGGCAGCGCCACCGGTTGGATGACGCACATGCTGTCGCACCTGATTGACTACACCTGCTGGTTCAACAACTACACGCCCGCCACATGAGCGATGGCGCAGGCTGCAGGAGGCGGATTATTACCGCTGGATTTTTGAGAATGAACCGCAATGGCAGTCTTATCGCAATGAATTCAACACTTCCAGTCCGGACGGCCGGCGAAAGAAAGAAATTGTTTCGGTTTTGGACGGCACATAAATGAATTCAAACTGCTGATGGCTGCCGCGATTTTTCAGGAGGGAATATCTTTGACACTACGCACCCAATGTTTTCTCATTGGAGGCGTCTGGCGATGAAATCCGCGTCCACGCAACGGCGAAGCAAATTCGCCCGCAAGTTCGGGCGGGGCAAATCCACAGGCGAAATTTCCACTGCCATGTTGCCTAAACATTCGGGTCATTCGAGAAAAAAGCAGTCGGCCAAATACTACCCCATGACCGATGATGGTTATTGGAAAGAACGATTGCTCCTGCGTCGCTATCGTTTCCGAACTTCCGGCGAATCGGAACAGGATCTTGCGGCGTATATTGATCACGCTGGCACGGGTTATTTTTTCCCGCTGGGCACCCCGGATATGGAAGTCGCTGCCGACAAAGCGCGTCAGATTTACCAGATGGCGGTAAAACAGAGTTGGAGTGCCACCTGCCGGCATTTCCCTCGCGAACTGACTGTAAGCTTCGAGTGGTGCATGACTCCGGTGTTGTGGACTTATACCACCATCCATACTTTGGTCGGGAAACACATTGGACTGGAATCCGGTTCATCAGCGGCGAATCCCAATCGGCAACGCATATTGGTGGTTGAATTGGATGCGGGTATTCGCCGGGCTTTGTGCTGGAGTATTGACCAGGAACGCGGATTTCTCAGCGTTCCGTGCGACTCGGTGGCATCCTTCACCCATGCGCTGGAGTTTCACAAGACAAGAATGGTTATCCTGAATCGCAATCTGGCCGGGCGCATCGGTTTCAAGTCCGCCGGCACTGTCAGCCCCATTCAACCGGGAGTGCCGGCCCTCACCTATTCAATTTATGTGGACGGCGACCAGATGTTTGTTTCCACGCCCGGAGGCGCGGGAGGCTATCTGGTCAAACGAGTCGAGCCAGACCGGTTATTGGACCCAATTCTCAAAGTCGCCAACCGGTCGGAACTGATGACCGAAGATTTTCTGCTGCGGGTCAAATACTATTTTCAGGAATTACTCCAACTGCATTCCAGCCACGACAGCGTTGCGCTGGCCAAGCTGACCCAACGTGAATGGGAATTGATGGAACTTTTGAGCAAAGGTTATGTGGACAAGGAAATCGCGCAGGCCATGGGCATCAGTGTTTGGACGGTGCATGGTCACATCAAGAATATTTTCGAACGCCTCCATGTGCGCACCCGCACGGAAGCAGTCATCCGGTATTTGGAAAAGTAACTTTACCGCTTCTCATTTACGGTCATGATGCCATCTTGGAAAACTTGGCAATACGAAGTGATCGTCAGCGTTTTCACCCCCAAAACAGGGGAGGGATACAATCGGGAAAATCTTTGACGCCCCGAGCCAAATGTTCTTCCATCGTGGGGTACGGTGATAAAACTTGCGTCCATGCAACATCAAAGCAAATTGACCCGCAAGTTCGGGCGAGCTGAACCCGCCAGCGCAATTTCTGCGGTGGTGTTCTCCAAATATTCAGGCAGAGGCCAGCCCGACAGCAAGATTCCAAAAACTGACGCGCGTTATTGGCGAGAACGATTGATCTTGCGTCGCTACCGCTTTCCAGCCTCCGGCGAATCGGAGCAGGATTTCGTCGCGCTCATTGATCATTCGGACATGGGTTATTTTTTCCCGCTGGGCACGCCGGATGTGGGAGCCGCTGCCGACAAAGCGTGCCGGATTTATGAGATGGCATTAACAGAAGGTTGGAACGCCACCTGCCGGCATTTTTCCCGCGAACTGACTGTAAGCTTCGAGTGGTGTATGAGTCCGGTGTTGTGGACTTATACCACCATTCATACTTTGGTCGGGAAACACACGGGACTGAAATCCGACTCATCACCGGCCAACCCCAACTGGCAGCGCGTATTGGTGGTTGAAATGGACGCGGGAATTCGCCGTGCTCTATGCTGGAGTATTGACCACCAGGCCGGTTTTGTCAGTGTTCCCTGCAACTCGGCGGCATCCTTCACCCATGCGCTGGAGGTTCACAAGCCCCGCATGGTGATCCTGAACCGTAATCTGGCCGGACGCATCGGCTTCAAGTCCGCCGGCGCCGTCAGCCCCATTCAGCCGGGAGTGCCGGCCCTCACCTATTCGATTTATATGGACGGCGACCAGATGTTTGTTTCGACGGCCGGTGGCGCGGGAGGCTATCTGGTCAAACGAGTCAAGCCGGACCGGTTGTTGGAACCAATCCTCAAGATCGCCAGCCCCTCGGAATTGATGACCGAAGACTTTCTACTGCGAGTAAAATACTATTTTCAGGAATTGCTGCAACTCCGTACCAGCCACGACACCCTGGCGCTGGCCAAACTGACGAATCGTGAGCAGGAAGTGATAGAACTCCTGAGCAAAGGTTGTGTGGACAAGGAAATCGCGCAGGCCATGGGCATCAGTGTCTGGACGGTGCACGGTCACATTAAAAATATCTTTGAACGGCTCCATGTACATACCCGTACGGAAGCAGTCATCCGATATTTGGAAAAGTGATTTCATCGTGTCTAATTCACCACCATTATGCGCGGTTAACAGGCTACTGAAGAACTCAAATTTGCGATTTTTTACTAATGCAAGCCACCGATTATCAAGCTCTGATTTTGAGCGATTTAAAATTGCATAGTTTTTTCCGCATCCTGCAGTTTCACCCCCCCCAAACAGGGGGATAGGCATAGCAGAAAAATTGTTCTAACGTAATACGATAATTGACACAAATAAAGCTGGCAGAACGGTTGCTGATTTGCGGGTACGGGAACGGGATTATGGACTGAGTGATGTGGTTTTTTTAATTGCCAAAATGTGAAAGATATTTTGGGGAAATTTTTTTGGATTTGAGTCGGGGCAGGCACGCCGACGCAATGTAGCCTGTATGTCAAAATGTTCAAACTTTATGTGTCCACACATTACGAAAAGGTGCATGGCTAAAAAAGAGCCTGATGGATTTACGCTAATTGAGCTGCTGGTGGTTATAGCCATCATAGGCATTTTGGCGGCAATTCTTTTGCCGGCGCTGGCGGCGGCCAAAGGAAGGGCGTTAAGCATGCAATGCTTGAACAACACCAAGCAACTGATGATGGCGTGGCGTGTATACGCGGACGAAAACAATGACTTGCTCCCGAAGTCCTTTCCATCTGTCGCAACCGATCCCGTATGGTGCAAGGGCACTTTAGACTACAACAATGGAAACAGCGATAATTGGAATGTAACCAACACACTCGCCCAAGGCAGCATTTGGCCGTACGCGGGTAACTCCCCATCCATTTACAGTTGTCCGGCGGACCCAACCACGGTCAGGCCAACCAGCGGGCCTTTTACTGGGCAACTTGTTCCCCGCATCCGCTCTTATTCAATGAACGATTGGGTGGGCGCTACTTTTGGCGCTGTCGCTATATCTGGAAGCACTGATTTTCATTGTTACGATACGTTGGCTAGTATAATTCATCCTAGTCCATCAGATCTATGGGTTTTGGCCGATCAACACCCGGACAGCATCAGCTATACCTGGCTCGTCGTCGTTGAGACTGGTTATCCCAACGCTGGCCAAACCCAGCTGGCTGGCATTCCGGCCAGCTATCATAACGGGGGCTGCACCTTCTCTTTCGCGGACGGCCACTCAGAGACCCATAAATGGTCGGATGGACGGACGAAGCCGCCAATAACTTTTGTGCAAAACACCACCACACAGGCCCAGCCTTTCAATAATGACATCGTGTGGCTATGGCAACACAGCACATGCCCAAGTAATAAATGATATTGTTTGCCACCAAACAAGGTTGTCGGTTTTTTTTCAAGCCCATTTGACAGTCTCGCCGCCACGCACGGCTCCGTTGAAAATTAAAACGCGCCTGTTAAACCTGTTCCCAGCGAACATGCTGTGCAGCGAAATTGTGCTGGCAAGGCGCGCGAAGTGATGAAACCGGAATTTCCGGATTTGGCGGCGATAATTGAATTGCATATTCTTGGTGAAAAAACTGCCGCGTCGGCCAAGCCATAGCCGCTGCTAATCTGCCGCTGTTACGAAAATGCATTTATGAAATTCCACCAGCCAACAGCTGAAATATTTGTGCCGGACGGTCTGCCTGATGCACCGGCGTTAGAACGCATCACGCACCTTGGTATTGGCGCGCATCCGGATGATTTGGAGTTCATGGCGTTTCACGGCATCCTTGAATGTTATGGCAGTGACAGGCAATGGTTCGGTGGCGTTACTTGCACGAACGGCTCCGGCAGCGCGCGAACCGGCGACTTTAAAAATTTTAGCGACGCGGACATGATAGCCGCGCGGCGGCGCGAGCAAAACGTCGCGGCGATCGTTGGGAAATATGGCGTGATGATTCAACTGGATTATTCAAACGGCACGGTCAACAGCGCGACGGATATGGCGGTCAAAAGTGATTTGAAGAAAATTCTCACCGCCGCGAAACCGGAAATTGTCTATACTCACAATCCGGCGGACAAACACGACGCGCACATCGGCGTCGTCATCGCTGCGTTACAGGCGATGCGCGAACTGCCGTATAATCAGCGTCCGAAAAAAGTCTGGGGCTGCGAAGTCTGGCGCAACCTCGACTGGCTGCCCGATGCCGACAAGGTGCTGATGAGTGTGGGCGGCCACGGTAATCTCGCCAATGCGCTGAACGGGGTTTTCGATTCACAGATCGCCGGAGGCAAGCGTTACGACTTGGCCACACTGGGGCGTCGTTCAGCCAACGCGACGTTCTTCGAGCCGTACGCAACGGACACGGCCAGTCAACTGATTTTTGGCATGGATTTGACACCGCTGGTCAAGGACGGGGCGTTGGACATTGTGGAGTTCGTTTGCGGCTTCGTCGAAAAATTCCGGGACGATGTGAGGTCAAAATTGAACCGGCGGCTCGGCCGCATTTGAGACATGGAAATCATTGGCCAACCCACGCCTGAAGCCGTCACAAGAATCACGGCGTGCTTGATCGCCGAGCTGTTGCGTGCAAAACCCGACGCTGTGCTTGGTCTGGCAACGGGCAGCACGCCACTATGAATACATCGGTATTTCGCCATAGCATCCGCAGTCATACCACAACTTTATGTGGTAAAATCTGTTTCAGCATGTAAATGTGCATATTCCTGATCGCTTTGCAAAAGACGTTCCAACGTCTGCACTTCACATATAGAAGATATTTTTATGTTCATTAAAATACTTCCCAGTAGTTCAGAGCTTGGCCAACTGGCAGCGGAGGAGGCCGCGGTGGGGCTTCGAGATGCGATTGCGAGACGGGGTAAGGCGCGGATCATCGCGGCGACCGGTGCTTCCCAATTTTCTTTTCTCAAGGAACTGACGGCGTCCTCAAAGGTAAATTGGCAGCAGGTCGAGATGTTTCACCTCGATGAATACGTGGGTTTGCCCATCACGCACGCCGCCAGTTTTCGCAAATATCTATTGGAACGGCTGATCAAACCTGCCGGTGTCGGCCGCTATCATTTGCTGGATGGCGAGGGTGATCTGGCGGCGGTTTGCCGCAAGGCCGGGGCTGAACTGAACGCTGCGCCGGTCGATCTGGCATTCGTGGGGATTGGCGAAAACGGACACTTGGCGTTCAACGATCCACCGGCGGATTTTACCACAGAAGAACCTTACCTCATTGTTAAATTGGATGAGGCCTGCCGGCGTCAGCAGGTCGGCGAGGGATGGTTCCGGGACATGTCGGAAGTGCCTCAACGGGCGATTTCAATGTCCATTCGTCAAATTCTCAAGGCCCGAAAGATTCTTTGCATCGTTCCTGACCGGCGAAAAGCGCTGGCGGTCAAAGCCTGTCTGGAAGGTGAAATCAACCCGGCCGCGCCAGCTTCCATTCTGCGGACACATACGGATGTGACGTTTTATCTGGATGCGGATTCGGCTTCCCTGCTAGACCAGCGAACATCGAACCTTGGTTAGCTGGTTCCGCGCATAATGCGCATTTGACATGTCGATTTGAATCATAATACGAGTCTGAAATGAGTTTAAAGCGCCCAATCGAATCCACCCTATGCGGCCACAAACTTGGGAGCGGTGAACGCCTGTTTGCCATTGCTAATGGGGAGGTGGCATAAATGGGAAAGAAATGGCGTTAGCAGCAATGTTTACCGATGGCCAATAGGTTTATGAGATTAATTGGAAAGACAGTTACCGGACTTTTGGTCTTCCAAACGAGCCTTGCCGTTTTTGGCGGTTATTTGTCAGTTTCAAATAGGTGGGTGAATTTGAAGTGGGGAGAAAAATCCAACTCCTACGAAGTCATTTGTGCCGATTCCGGGTGGAAATTTTCTGGAAAACTGCCGTCGGCCAGTGAACCTGCCACCCAAAACGAAGGTACTGACGCCATCGGCGCATATCGGCAGGTAGATTTTGAATGGCAAGACGGTGGTTTGCCCATGAGCGGGAGCATTCGCGTCTATGAGGGAAAACCGTTGGTCCTCTTTTCCGATACCTGCGACCAGGCTCGTAAAACTGCGCCCGCGCCGTTTCCGGATTTCAGCGCGTTACCTCCTCGCCTGCGTGTTTTCAGTTACCGGCAGGAAACATTTGCGCCGCCATCGTTCAAGGCGAACGAGTGTTCCACGCCGTGGCTGTTGTTCGATGGCGATGCCAACGCGGCGGTAATTTCCCCTGCGTCGCATTTCATGGTGGCCAACATGTTTGGCGACGGCCGTAGCCGCGTTGCCAGCGGATTCAACACCAATCTCTGCAACCTGCCTCAAGGATTTTCACAGCAGACGATTCTGGCCTTCGCGAAAGGCATCAACCGCAGTTGGGATTTGTGGGGGCAATCGCTCAATGAGCTTCGCGGCGCGAAACGCCCGGCCAATGATGCCGATGTCGTGCTGAAATATTTTTCCTACTGGACCGACAACGGCGCGGTTTATTATTACAATTACGATCTGGACAAAGGTTACGCCGGCACGCTGCAATCGCTGGTCGCACATTATCGGCAGGAACAAATTCCGATTCACTCCCTGCAACTGGACAGTTGGTGGTATTTCAAAACCTTCACTGACGCCGACGGCAAAGTCGGCAAGACCAAACAGCCCAGACTGCCAGCGGGCGAATGGAACCGCTATGGGGGGTTGCTCGAATACAAGGCGCATCCATTTTTGTTTCCAGACGGGCTGGCCGAGTTTCAAAAATCCATCGGCCTGCCGCTGGCGACGCACAACCGCTGGATTGATCCCGCCAGCCCGTATCACGAAAAATACAAAATATCCGGCGTGGCTGCCGTGGACCCCAGATTTTGGGATGACATTGCCGATTACATGAAGTCCTGTGGCATTGTGACCTACGAACAGGACTGGCTGGATCGCATCTATAAATATTCGCCGGAGTTTAGTTCGACGGTGGACGCCGGAGAAGCCTTCGTCCGCGAGATGGCCCGCGCCTGCTGCGAGCACGGCATCACAATGCAATACTGCATGGCATATCCTTGTTATTTTATGGAAGGCAGCCGCTATGAAAATCTGACCACCATCCGCACCAGCGACGACCGTTTCACGCAGCCGCTCTGGAATGATTTTCTCTACACCTCGCGGCTGGCGTATTCGCTGGGCATCTGGCCGTGGTCGGATGTATTCAAAAGTTCGGAGACCAACAACTTTCTTTTGGCCACGCTTTCCGCCGGTCCGGTTGGTGTAGGCGACGCCATCGGAAAAGAAAACAAGGCCAACATTTTCAAATCGGTTCGCGCCGATGGCGTCATCGTAAAGCCCGATGTTCCTTGTGTGCCGCTCGACCAATGCTACGTCACTGATGCCACGAAAGGCGGCGAACCACTCTTGGCCAGCACTTACACCGATCACGGCGGCTTGCGCACCAGCTATGTTTTTGTTTTCAACCGCAATCATATTGAGACAAGAACCGCACAATTCACGCCGAGCGAACTGGGTTACACCGGCAAAGTTTGCATTTACGACGATGCTTCGGATACAGTTACACAGTTGAAATCAGACAAACGATTCAAAGTGTCACTACTGCCCAATGGTGTGCGTTCTTACCTTGTTTCCCCTGTTGGTCAGAGCGGCATCGCCTTCTTTGGCGACAGCGGAAAATTTGTTTCCACCGGTAAGCAGCGCATCAGCCAGATCAAAGATGAACCCGACAAACTCACTGCCACCGTTCTTTTTGCCAGTTCCGAAAAAACCGTCGAACTTCATGGCCATGCCGGCTTGAAGCCGTCCGTGGATATCCGAAACGGAACTGCGGGCGAAGTTAAGTTTGATTCGGCAACTGGTCATTTTGCGGTCGAGGTGTCCGTAGTTCAGTCAACTCCAGTCAAGTCCGAATCTAACACAGTGCGGTCGGCGCTTGTGAATTTCACTCTGGTAAAACGTTATTAAAATGATGTAACAGCTTTTAAGATTGCGGGATTTATTGAACGTCCGTTGCGCTTCTGTGTGTGGCCGACCAATACTCAAGCCACAAGATTGTTTTGCCGTCAGCCAGTGATTGCTAAATATGATAAAGCAAAAATGAACCGTGAAAATCATCATTCGGCTGTCCACCAGGACGCAACGTATATTCTCAATCGGACTTTTTGCCGCGTTGTTTTGCCAGAGTTTGCCGACTCGTGCCGATGAAGTTGACGTGGCCGTGCGCAGATTGAGCGCATAACGCCGGGGCATGGCTAGGACTTTATTATAAAACCATCGCCGCGTCTGCCGGTGAAAATATTTTCGAAGTCGAGGCACGTGAAGGGAAAATTGTTTTGCGCGGCGACAGCCCGCTATCGCAGGTGGTCGCGCTCAACTGGTATTTGAAGCATGACGCGTTCGTGGACGTGTCAGCCATGCCCGCCGCCTATTCCACGATCGCCTTCCTGGTCGAAATTCCTGCTCCGCCGGTGCCGTTAATAACATGTTGGATGCCACTGTTGCGCTGGCCGCCCAGTCGGATAGTCACCATGTGGTGCATCTTGATGCCCGGGCCGGTCGGAGTCTCAATGGCGTTGTCGGCGACAACGGGCGCCCTCCAGAAGACGCAATACACGCCCAACCCCCAAGCCTCATGGGTTGTCACTGTGTCCGCGACTTTGTACGAGGCATATCCATTGCTGGTGCCATGCCGCCATGCTTCCTGGCTCGGCGGATCATAGGGCATTTCTGATTGATAGAAGTAAACGCGCCCGCCGTTGCCATTCCAAATCGTTTGATATGCCTGGCAATGCTCGACGAACAGGCCGTAGAACGTGACATTATTGCCGTTGACGATCAGGCCGTTGGCGTTCTCGTTCTCGTTCCAGCCCACGCCGCGACCGTGATCCGCCCGCCAGAGCCAGAAGTTATCACCAACGACATCATTGCAATCAATGGTGATCATACAGGTTGTGTTTCCAACTGTCGCACCGCCGGTCCGGCCGAAAATGTCGTAAAGGAACAGCGGATCCTTCGCATGGGATTTAAATTTGCCCGGCTCTCCAACCTGCAACAAGGTGGGTGAGTTGTTGGCGCCCGCTTCGAACAGGAATCCTCCCACTTTCACGCCATCAACATCGGAAATTACCATCGCGGGAGTTCCGTTGTCCGGGATCAGGGTCGGGTATCCCAGTCCAAGCACCACGGTGTCGGCCCGGGTTATTCGGATGCTCTTATCCAGATGATAAATCCCCGGAGTGAAGATCACGCCCTTCCCCCTGTTCAACGCCGCATTGATGCTGTCGGCATTGTCCTTATCAGGATGTACCAGATAGAACTGGTCGATTGGCAACACCTTTCCGGGTGTGGCTGCGGCTGACCAGGTGGTTCCCTGCGAGCCCTTGGCTTCGAGGCTTGGAACCATGACAAAGTAACGTCCGCGATCGTCAATAAAAAGATATGGTTTCTCCCGGATCAGCGGTGTTTTATCAACAACCGTGTACGGTAACTTCGGCCATGTTCCGGCAGGCGGATTGACCACGCCGACAAAGACCATGTTCCAATTTCCGCCCGCCCAACTCCCAAATTGAGCGTTTCTGGAAAGCCATTGTTGCTGAGTTCCGGAATTAATCTGGCCGTCAATTTTGCAGTCCGCGATGAAACCGCCGCTCGAAAATCCCCCATCCCAGAGGTTCAAATCTCCTTTGACGTGAACCCGGCGCAAAGCCGTACCCTGTGAAACCGCCCAAATATCAATATTCTGGTCTTCCGTCGGAGTCACCGAGAGATTCTCGGCGCTGCGCCAGAAGCTGACAAGGGCACCGCCCCACGACCCACCGGCTTTGGACCGCACGGCACCGGTGATGGCAACGCTGTCAGGTGATTCTCCCAATCCGAGCACCTGCATGTAATAACCCATCTGCACGTCCAGGTTGTAATGGCCCGGCTTAAAAAGGTAAGCATACCGATTGGAACCGAATTGACTGCGCTGCTGCTGGCGGTATATGGCGTCAATCCGGCTCTGAATATTGGTCATGGACGGGTTAAAGATCAGAACATTCGAGCCGAAATCTGGTACGGGCATCTCCGCCACAGGCGCGCAAACGCTCCGGTTGGTAACAAGCAGGAGGGTAATCAGTGCAATAACTTTGGTTAACCAACTCATTCCAATTCCAACTGCTGATTGACATCCGGGTGCATGAAGTTGAGGGCGTCTTTGTATGTTTGTAAACTTTTCGCCTGGACGGTTGATTGCGTAACTGTTGCCGGGTCGGTCGGATTTTCGCTGTTTTGCCGGATGGCGGCGGCGATCAAACTTTGCTGCAATTGACTCAACGGCGTTTGCAGTGACTTGTCATCATCGCCAATGGTACAAGCGGCGGAAATGTCCGGCCAGTTGGTGTTTTTGTTGGTGTCATCGAGTGTCAGAACACAGTCCAATGTCGGCGCATTTCGTATGCGCGGGCTGGGCAGGAACGGATTTTTGGGATCGGCATCCAAATTCAGCCAGTCACGCACAGTGGCAAGAATTGAAGTGTGGTCGAAAGGAGTTTGTCCTGGCGGCGCGCGGAACACTGTTCCCGGTCGCAAATACGAGGAAACCAGAATTGTGGGAACCCTCACGCCAAAGCGGCTGAAATCAAAGCTTCCATCATTTGATACCGGCTTTGGATCAGGCGCGGCGGCTCCGGTTGGCGGGGGGAAATGGTCATAACAACCGCCGTGCTCGTCAAATGTGATCACTAAGAGGATTTTGTCACGGTAGGGGCTGGCTTGCACGGCTTGATAAACATCCGCCAGAAACTGCTCGCCGCGACAGATGTTATGTGGTGGATGATAATCAGCAGGATAATCTATCGCGAACAATCCGAGTTCCGGTGTGAAACGCGGTTCCACGAAGGAATACTGCGGTAACTTTTGAGCCGGTGCGGCAGTCGCAGCGGCAACGCACATTTGTTTGAATATTTCGTATTTGTGAAAATGGTCGTCGTGCAGGGTCAATCGCGGGAAAAACTGCGCTAAAGTCAGCGATGGTATGAACGTGGTGTCGTGAAATACACCCCATGACTTGCCCTGGCTTTCCAAGACATTGAAAATTGTGGCAATATCGTAAAGTTCGTAGTTGTCATTGTTGAGGTGGCCGTCGGAAGAACCAGTATGGACAAATGCCCGGTTCGGCCACGTCTGCGATGGTACGGAAGCATACCAATGGTCGCACACGGCAAAACTCCGGGCCAGATCGTTAAGGACGTTGGCATCTGCCGGACCAAACGTTTGCATGATTTGTGCCGCGTTGGCTCCGCCTGCGTCCGGTGCCGAATAATCCAGCAGGAAACCACTCATGTCGGCCTGTGCGCCGGGAGCTGGATCGGCCGCGCCGAAAAGCTGCACGGTGACGTATTGAAATTCCTCGTGCGGATCGGGCGTTGGCACCACATTGGGATTGTTTGCCGGCGGCCAGGCAGTGGGCGGATGACTGGCATAAACGCGATTCCCGTTTAATTCATTGTAACAACTATTGGGCTTCAATCCCTCAAATGTCGGCGCCGGCTGGTCTGGAATATTGAATTGCGGCGGGTTTGTCTGATTGTCATAGAGCCAGCCCAACAAGTTATCGAAGGAGCGGTTCTCCATCATCACCACGACGATGTGTTCAATGTCTTTCAGCGCCACAAAATTTCCTTTCGACAACAATGCCATTCCAAGCCGGCGAATTCAAGACTGGCAAGGCGAACCACATTTCGCACTCAAACAACGATAACCCCTCAGCCCCAATTGGCCGGGAAATCAACCCTTCTCTCGAAAGCATCGATAACTGAATATTATCCATGTTTAGGGATGACCCCGATCTCAATCGTCACAGGCAGCAATTCTATGAGCATTTCCATCAAGGTTCAGCCGACGCAGACCCGTGGCACGCACATACACGCCGATACGTGCATCGAATCACCCACGATTGGTTTTCGGAATTCAATCGTCGAACGGATGTTCGTTTGCTAAACGCGGGATCAGGTGGATCGAATTACGGAATCCCCGTCCCAATGGTTCATTACGATCTGATGGCACTACCCTCAATACCGAACGGCGAGTTCGTTCAGGGCGATGTCGAGCAAATTCCTTTCCCCGACGCTTCATTTAATGCAGTGTTTTGTGTAGGCAGTGTGCTCAATTATTGTGATCCCACTCGATGTCTTTCAGAAATCTCGCGCGTGCTATTGCCTGGCGGGTTCGTAATTCTTGAATATGAACGAAGTGGAAGTGCAGAATACATTTGGCAACGCGGCTTTGGCTCTTCTGCAGCCAGGTTTGTTACGTTTTTTGGGCAGGAAACGACGTACGTTTGGGCTTACGGTGACCGATTTATCAATGGCATCATTGCCGTCAACGGACTTAAGATAGTCCGTTCAAGATGGCTTCATTGTTTATCGGCGCTGGCATTGGCTGTTGTACACAACCCGACTTGGTCAACTCCCTTGGCTGCAACAGATTGTGTAGTAGCAAGATTGCCGGTGTTTCGAGCAATTGCGTCAAACCGCATTTTAGTGGCTGAAAAAGTCGCGCACTACACTTAGAAAAAATTTTGTCGCTTCGAGTTGTTCGCGGGTTCGCAGGGTCAAAAGCATGGCAACAACGGTAAAACATGCTACGACCGCACCCAGGATGTAGTACGGATTCCATTCGGTTCGGTTCGCAAGAAACCAGTGCAAAAACGCTGCTGCTACTGCACTTAGAATCAATTTTGCTGCGAACCAGATTATTTGCCGTCTCATCCCAACGCGGCGCGTATTTATCGCGGCAGCAAATTCTGAATCTGGTATATCAACGTCAAGCGTCTTGACACCTTTGAGTTTCTCCTCGGCATCTTTAGTTAGTTGTTCTATGTGTTGTAGATATGAAGCGTCATGTTCTGGATACAGCGGTTTGTACCATGCACGATAATGTTTCCAGTAAATGGTTTTAAGAATTTCGATGTATCGACTAACGCTGAGTTTTGTTGCAGGAACAGGAAAAAACACCATCAAACGAGCGGGGATGGAAGTGTCGTTGCTGCCCCATCCGAGCATTGGTTGGAGATAGTCGACCTTGAGTTCTCCCAATCCTGTTGAACGAAAAAGGCGGATTAGCTTTTCAGCGTATCCAGACTGCCCCTTGGCCTCGTCGACAAGAGAAATCTCGGCAGTAATCAGATTGAAACTGAGGTGTTCTTTTTGAAGGAAGTCGCCAAATTGCTCCGCGAACAAATAAAAGCGCCCCCTGGATCGATGCTCCTCAGCGACCACGAAGTAATCCACGTGTACGAGCCTTTCGGCTGGAAAATATGCAAACTGCAAGTAACCAATCACTTGTGTTCCTTCAAAAAGGCCGCAGAAGTAAAGTTTTGCATATGGGTGAGACCGCTCATTTTCAAGCCAATAAGCTATGTCACGAACGTCGGTTTTTGCCTGATAATGGACTGAACGGTTATAAATATCCAAAGCCCGCAAAAAATGTGGATCATCAGCCCGGCGGAATGACCGAATGGCAAAAGTGGCCGCTACTGTGGTCATGGATAATATTCAGTTATCCGTGATGATCGCAGAGAGGGTCGCCAGGATCAACTCTTTCTGAGATGAAACACCGGGTCGCCCATTGGATCGAAATCGCAATGATGTCGCTGGATGATAGCATTCGAAGATCAAATGTTCATTTTGTTGCGCGGGTGCCGGCTGGCGAGTGCCTTTCGTTGACTCCGCTCGCTGACTTGCACGTAGATTGTGGTCGTGGTAATCGAACTATGCCCGAGCAATCGTTGAATATGCCTCAGGTCAACACCGTCCTCGAAGAGCAGTGTAGCTACAGTATGACGCAACATGTGGGGCGTGATGCGTCGGACACCAATTTGGGCAGCATAATGCCGAATCATGGCCCTTATTGACTGATCGGACATCCGTGTTCCCCGCCCGTTTACAAACAAGGGGGCATCCGGTTCCGCCTGTTCAGCTTGGCGTATCGCAAGATGTTGTTCCAACGACTCACGGAACGCGTCACATACGACCGGGATTTCGCGTTCACGGTTCCCTTTGCCTCGGACAGAGATCACGAGCCGATCCATGTCAACGTGACCAATATTTGCGGCAACGACCTCGCTCACTCGCATCCCCGTCGAAAACAGTAATTCGATTAGCGCAGTGTCCCGAATCTTGCGGTGATTTGAGGTTGGAGTGTTTGCAAGCAATTTGCGCGGTAACCGAAGAAGTGACCTCACTGTGGCGCGCGCCACGGTGCGTGGAAGACTGGTGCCGACTTTTACCTCGCTACGAAATCCGGCCAGCTGGTTGTGGTCCAAATGTCCATGTCGCTCAAGGCTGGAAAACATGGATTTTAAGGTAGCCAAACGACGACGGATGGTACGTGGTTTCGCGCCGTTCATGTTCCTCAACCAGCGCTGGACGAGTTCGCGATCAACCGACGATATTTGACTCTCGGCCGCCGGACCCGGCAAAATATTGATAAAAAGTGATAAGTCATGTCGGTAGGCTTTGAGTGTATGATGACTCAGTTTGCGGTGATCGGCACAATGCCCTAGAAACCATTCAATAGCGGGATAAAGATTTTCCATAATAGAAGCGGAGTATAAGCATACACTGGCGGCCAGGGCTATACGGAGATGCAGATGACAATGACATAGCAATGAGCACATACTTGCTGCGGAGAAACAAAAGCGCGGAGAGCAGGCGGATAACACGGCAGAATCAACTCCGCGTGGAGGAACACGCCAATACATAAGTTCAATGTCTTGCTGGCCTATTCTGGCGCATCGGCGAGTCGGCGAAGCGTCAACAACATATTTTCCGGCACCCTTGTGCGAACGGCAGTTCGCGCTGCCAAAAGAATATGAGCCGCCAGTTTGGTCCCCTTGTAGGGTTGGTTGCACGCGGCTTCAATGGCTGGTACCGATATCCGGGCCAGGTTAAACTCCGCCTTGAAACTCAGCCGTTTGCGCCAGATGTCACGGATTAAATTTCCCAAAACCTCTCCTTCGCTCATATATCCCTTTATCAGAATCTCATCCGTAACAAGACTTATACAGCCGACAAAGCAGGCCGACAACGACGAGTCCGGCGATGTCACAAGGCGAACACATCCAAGTAAGCTGGTTCATGAGCAGGCGACCGCCGTCGCGCTCGGTAATGGGGATACCGCCGGAGGTGTCGGGATCGGAAAATGTGCGGGTATCGTCCACGACGAGGCCCTTCATGCGGGCGTAATCGAGGGTGCGGCGTTCCTGGAGTTCCAGGGAATCGTCCTGCTTGTCGGTGGAGACGCGGCGATAGATGGCGGCGAGTTCGGTATTCATGGCGTAGAGCGGTGGTTTTAGAAATTCATCAAAAGCAACAACGGGGGGCATGTCATGCCGTGTTTGGCGGTATAGTCTTGAAAAGGGGAAGTCAAAGCGGACGAGTCGTGGCGATCCCGATTTGAAGCCGCTGTGAGAGATGTTGGATGACGTTGAAATCTAGCCGGCAGTGGCTCCGGTGATTGAGTCAGTTGCGTTCCCTCTAGCGCGCTATCGGTCTGTCCGGGCAATCGAGTTCGCCGCAATTCCGTGCTTGTGCCGTCCTGATTGGCTTCCGTTATAATTTTTGGCGGGGGCAATGGGCCGGTGGGAATAAAAAGCCTCGTTTCCGAACCACAATGAGGGCACACGATTGTTATCGCCGCTGCCACCGACCCAATAACGCAGGCGATAGTCCCGCCTATTCGGCGAAACGGCAGAGAAGGGTTGTTGGTCCTGATGCTGATTTAATTTTGTATTCATACGGGTTCCTTCAAGGTGATGTCCATTTTGCAGTGCGGGCAAGAGATTTTACGCCCAAGGGCATGAGCAGGGAATCGGCTGGCGTAAGCAATCTCGCATTGGATATGTTGGCCGCAGCTTGGACAGGTGAACTTGAATTCTCCTTTCATGGATTCGTTGGTTGGTGGAACGTGGCCGCTCCCGGCTTCGGCCGAGCCAGTTGCCACTTTTTTAACCGGCGCAGACCTTTCCATCCGCGTGGTCGCCTCCCGCAGACTTGCCGTTTCGCGATACTCGCGCCAACGTTCTAAAACTGCTATCGATTTTGCCTGCCGCCATCGTCGGCACGCACCTGCCAAAATCACACAAGTCCCTGTCAAAAAGAAGAGCGTGACGCACCACCACGCAACGTTTAGGGTTGCCGGCGCGATACCGGCATTTTGCGCGACCGCCCGGACACCTGGAAGCGGAGCCGCGACACCCATCCAAGCCACGCCTATATGGTAAACCAAGTAGTTGAAGCCCGCCCACGCCGTCACTGCCCCGCAAGAAGCTGGATCTCGTTTGACTATCAAGAAAGCACCGAGTGCCAGGTGAATGACGCCGGCGACGATCAATAAGGTATGATTGCTCATCCCAAGCACCGCGTCCGGGCTGGCGAGGAGCTGCCGCATACGCGGTCCTTCGCCCGAGGTGCCATACAGCATGAGCAGACCCATGGCGGCACAGACCGCCGCGCTCGTGTAAGCATACGCGTCCGCCAGCCGTACATCCCAGCCACGGCCAGCTTTGACTTTGAGTTTGCGGTTCATCTGCTTGCCCTGCCCAGTCCGGCAATTGTTTTGTGTTTGATGGATGCCGTATTGCAAAAGTCGAGTTGTACGGCCACCAGCTCTTCTTGCTTCGTCCTGATAATTCCTTGAGGCCTTTCTCGTTTGTCGTGTGCCTGTTTCATGCAATCGCCGAATCGGTTGAGAAACTTTTAGCGGCCGATTAGGTTTAGTAAAGTGGGTCAACAGTTTTTTCCGGGAGTCCCCAATTCCAAAAGGGGAATGAACCCTTGCTGTCGGTGGTGTAAGTCGCTTCCATTGGGCAGCATCCGTTGACATCGGCCTCAGTGTAGGATAAGGCATTATTCGCCACGAGGATCACGTGGCCATCCAGAAAGCCCAAGTTGATCTTTGTGTATCCCGCATGACGAGCCGCCCAGTCGGCGCCATCCAACGCCACGACAAACTCGGTGGAAGAAAACGAGGTGGTAAGGGGCCACATGACATTCGTCGCGACGAAGACATCGGGCGAATCGCCGGCGCCGGTTAATTTTCGATTATCATTGAATTTGTATTCAGTAACCCAGGTCGAGCCATCTTGATTGGTAATGGTATAGAAGGGTTTGATATCGGGATAGTCTGCGACGCTCATTTCGCCTTGCGCCAGCGGGCAAATAAAGATCTGCGTGGAGCTGGCGACGTACTTGGCCAGCACGTCGTATTGTCGGTACTGAGTCCAATACGTGATGCTCGGATATCTATCATTGTTGTCGCCAAAGTACTGTGCCATTCCCAATCCGAGCTGCCGCAAGTTCGAGGCACATTGCGTGGTGCGCGCCCGGTCTTTAGCGCCTCCCAAAGCCGGCAACAATAACGCCGCTAGGATCGCTATGATAGCCATGACCACCAGGAGTTCGATAAGTGTGAAAGCGCGAATTGTGAACAACGACTTGAGTTTTATTTCAATTGTTTTCATAAGTCCTCTTTCTGTTGGTTGGGCTCAATGACTTTCGCCCTGCAAAAAACTGGTGACCGATGGCCGGGGGGCTGGTTCCCAATCCTTTCCATTCCACAATTCTGCCCGGGCCTCGCCATTCAACCGCGCCGCGATGCCTACCGCGCGAAGTGCGGCCACATAGATCCGGTCAAATCCTTTTTCGTTGGTAAATCCCTCCCGCCAGATGGTCAGCACTCCCACATCAGCACTGAATGCCGGGCTAATGCCCACCCGCTCGCGCAGCGAGCGCACCACGATTTGCGCGGCGGCTTCGGGGGAGTTCAAGTGGTTCACCATGGGATAAAGATACTCCCAGAGTGTCCGCCGCCACTCCGATTCCGGCAATGGCAAAACATCAATTTCAGGCGACAAAATATAATTTTGATAGATGGATTTATCCAAGTTCGAGTAAAACTGTCCGCATTGCAAATGAGAAAGTTTCACGTTATCCAATAAGGCAGCAACCTGATCTTGGTCCCATTGCCTTCTCCAATTGTCGGCGAGAAAATCAAAATCCTCTTTCAATTGCGCTCGGACCAACCAATCCCGCGCAGCCGTCAGGGTCCAATCATTTACTTCCAAATGGGGCAACCCTGCGTAAATGAGTACAAAGAACGACACCCACATCATAATTGTCAAAACTGCTGATTTGGTCAGTGCCCTCAACCAGGACCGACGCTGCGGCGCAGTCACGCCAGTTGCGGAGTGGACTGAGCGATGGAGAAATAACTTGAACCACTGCAACGCAAGGAAAACATTCGCGCCAACGGCGACCGCCAAAGCCCAGTACGTCCACCAATGCCAATAATCTGCTGGAATTCCATGTCTATTAAACCGAAGGTATTGCGCCACGGAATACCACACACAATCTCCCAATACAAGGGTCCCGGCGGCAACCAAAATGACGCGTGCGCTCCTAATCCTTCCCCAGGAGGCGACGGTCCAAAAGGACCAGAAAGCCGCAGGCCAAGCCAGCAACTTGCAACTATCCCACCAAAACGCTCGCTCCCGCCACAAAGCCAGTTTGGGATGGAAAATCCACTCGCCGAAAGTGTAATGCCCAGCCACAAGCAGCACGCTGACCCCCAACAGGAGGATCGTGAACCATCGGGACAGTTGGAACCCAATTACCCTTGACGATCTAATCGGGTCACCTTCTTGACCGGTCGGCGGTCCACTAGCGTCTGTGCTGGGTATCATAGCCTTCTTGATTATTCAGCTTTCAACCAAGGCAATGCAGGGGGAGTTGCTTTGATGTCGAATGGCCTAGTCTTGGCCGTGTCCAACGTCACCGTGTAGATGCCATTCGATTGCACTGCGAGCCATTGCCAGTCTGATTCACCGCCTGTGTCGAGAAAAATACGATAAGGCTGTTCAGCGCTTTGGCCAAGAACTAGGCGCGCTTCTCCTTTTTGATCGGTTATTGCCGCCGCAATCGTGAAGACTTCCGGTTCCCAAAATATTCTGGCGTTAAGTCCGTGTTCCCCGTTAGGTCCATGGCCTCCCATGCCATTTCCGAGCCATATTTGCACTCCAACTCGCTGGCGAGGCGCAGCTTGGCCATCGTCCAATACGCGAATCAACACTTTCCCACTTGGGTAAAATAAACCAATTGAGTTTGTCAGGAATTCCCATCTTTGGTCAGCCACGGCATGCCATGCACCTCGCTCCCCGGTAGGAACTTGAATCACGGACTTCGGAACGCGATTCATCCAATCGGCGTCATAGGGACGATTCAACGCCGATGTATCAAAAGCGTGCCACTGCCTTTCTTCCACGCTCCACACTTCATTCCAATAATGTTCATTGCCAATGGTTGGCCAAAATGTCCAAGCTGGGCGCACGGGCAAACCCACTGTCCGCGCCAGGCCGGTGAAAGCCACAACGAACTCGTCGCAATTGCCGCGAATGCGAGAGAGGATCCTTTCGGGTTGCTCCCAGCAGGAACTCGTATGCTCGTATACCCGCACTCGCATCCAATTCCATAACGCATCGCTGGCTTCGGCTGTCGTATGACAATATTTTTCGACACTGGCCAAAGTTGGCCCATAAGGCTCCGACCAGTCTACCAACGGCTCCTGATAAATGCGCGGATTGGCGACAAACCGCTCAAATATCTCTTGGGGCGTGTCACGACACCAAGGATATTTTCGCCGCGCCCGCCACGCGTTATAAACAAACTTCCTCAATTGTGCGGCCGTCATATGCGCCAGATCATAATCCTCCAGCCCTCCGATAACGTTCATCATCGTATCCCGTTCCGGTTCTCGCGCCTCGGTGACGGCGTGCCAAAGTTCACGCCGCCGTTGACCCGCTCGTTGCATCGCCTGATTAAATCGTTCACGCTCTGCCACGGTTAACTGGCATCCTTTGAGGCAAAAAGTGTAGTCCGGCGCTGGCAACCGCGCAGCGCAATATTCAGCCGTTGCCCGCACCACAACGTCGCGATCTTCTCCAAAATCGCGCAATGATTTCGGCACTGTGTGTGTTTCGACGGGCACACCTTGGGAGCGTAGCCATCCGGTAAGACGCTCAACATCCGCAACCGCGGACACGTTATCCATTTCCCCATTTATTAATAACGCTTGGCAATGCATGGAAGTCGAGGGCTGGAGGATGTTCAATACTGGATGTTGGCTGTTCGGTGTGGGCGATTTGTCGCTTTCCAATTGTTTGTCACACCCTGCGTTCAGGCACGCTAGCAGTTGCGGTTCACATTTGGGGTGCCGCGCCGCAAAAGCAAGGGTTCGCTGCGCTCCCAAACCAAACGCGACCGTCGCCGTAGCATTGCTCTTTGCCCAAGACTGCATCTGGAGATAGTGATGCAATGCGATGAATTGCTCATCAAACATATTTTGATTCGTCGGGTCATATTGCAGACTGACAGCCGCTAGACCCAGTTCGGCGATCTGCCTCAACTCATTCTCGCCGCGCAATGGGCTTTCGCCAGCGCCTTGAAGATAGACGACCACTGGATGTATCCCTGTCGGCTTGGGCAAGACCACAAGACCTCTGACAGCTCCACTGTTTGCTGTGTTGAGCGAAAATTCGATCCGTTTGAAAGGATCGCCTCCTCTAGCACACAAAATAATCACGATGATGCCAACCAACAATAGCATGGGTACGCAGAAGTTGATCGCAAAACACCGGAACCAGTGGGAATGACCTGCTGAACGTCTTGGGCCGTGCTGCCGCGCGGTTAAACTTTTTTCCGCTGCTGCACTTCCGCACATTCCCATCTCCGATGTGTCAAACCCCGTCTCTGAACTTGTACCCAATTCCAGCAAAATCCAGAACACTGATGCGGTTGCGAGTTTGAACAACCCGTCATCAAACCAAAATGCCACCAACATCGCCAAAGCGCCCGCGCGACAAGCCGCGCGCAACTGCGAGGTAGGGACGGCGCGCTGCGCCGTTCGCGCCGCGTCAAGCGGCACAAGGGTTCCGCCCGCAGTTTCGCAGGCGGAGACATCGCAGCGTAATGTCCCTACCAGGTTCGGTTGCGGGCGATTGGTTCTAAAACACAGTGCCACATACGCCACAAAACAAATCAAACCCGGCCAGCCGAGTTGCGTGCCCAGCATCAAATAATCGTTCGTAGTGATGGCTAGCCCACCACCTTCTGGCGGTAAATAGTTCTTCTCGTAAGTTTCGACCGCCTTATTCCACCCCACGCCGAAGGGATGGTCCCGCATGATTTCAAAGCCCGCCCCCCACGCGGCAACCCGGTGTTGCGCCGATGCCCGGCTCAAGTCCAGCCGCTTCATGTACCATGGCGCCGTGTCCAGCGTGGCATTCCAGAAAAACCACACCACCCCGGCCACAATCACGATACCCGGTACCACCCACCGCCATTTGAACCTGCCATATGCCTTCGCCAGATAGAGCAAGCCGATGGCTGTTCCAACCCAAGCCCCGCGGCTGTAGCTGAACAACAAACCCACCCCCGTCATCCCTGCGGCGATAAAGAGAATAATGGCAACCGCACGCGCCCCACATGTCGTGGTCGGTACCGCGCTTGACACACTTTTAGCCGCCAACGAATGCAAAGAGCGCAAAAGCGGATTCCATTTTCCATTTGCTGGCTTCTGCCCTCTACCCTCTGCCTTCTGCCTTCCAGAGAGTAATCCGATTGCGAGCACAAGCCCTGTACCCATCAACATCCCGTAGTCATTGGGATTATTCCAAAGCCCCATGCGGCGTAGTCGAGGATACAAATTGCCCGACATGTCGACATGCCACAACGACGCAAACGCCAGCAGTAAGGCCAGACCCACCAAAAAATAGCCTCCCTCGCCCATCCGATGGGAGAGCCACGGCCTGAGGGCCACCCGTTCATCGGCCCCTGATTCATTTCCGATTTCCGCTCTTGCCGCGCTGGAGCGAAGCGAAGGCGGGTCCTGCATTCCACTTTCCGCCTTTAACAATAACCCTGCTCCCTTCCCTAGCGTCGCGCCCGCCAAAAGCGTGATTGCATCTGTTATCGGCCAGACTGAATAGGCGATAAAATACGCCGCCAGCGCGATAAGCAGCAGACCGATGAGTGGCAAATCATTCAGGCCGAAGCTCAAAAAAAGAAAAGAGCCGCACCAAATCGCAAGGCAGACCGGTAGCATCCACTGAACTGACAGCAAAGCTACCTCAAACTCACGAAAAACACCGCTTTGGCGATGAAACATAAACCCGCACAGGCAAGAAGCTGCAATTCCCAGAAGCAACGTCGCCTTAATGCCGCCTCGCCGATTCATTGTAAGCCAAGACAATCAGCTAACTACCCTCTCACGTCTCCGCCTTCAATTCATCATTGTGTATTTTTCGTTCTATTTTTCTACGGTGCCGCGAAAGCAGAAACAATGTGGCGTAACTGCCAAAAAGCAGATACGCCAGCACGAATTTCATGACAGAATCGGCCATTTGAGGGGGAATATGCACCGCATCCGTAAGATTACCAAGACAGTGACAAGGATGATGCCAATCTATTGCCCACAGACCAAAACGATATGCAGCTAGGGTTGTCGCCAACCAACCGATGAGCATCAGCGACATTTCGGAATTTGCAGCCAAACAACTAAAGGCAGTTCCTAGTTCTAAAAGACCCGCCATAACTATTAACTGACCAAACTGTAGACCAAAAATAGGATCTACTGTTGTCATTATCTTGGGGCCAAAAAACGCGCCCCACAGCTTAACAATTCCTGTGATCGCAAGAATCACCCCCGCACTGCAACGAAACCACTTTGATATGCGTGTTGCATCCAGAGGCTTGGCGCCTCCGTTAGTCTTTGACGCTGCAGCCATGATAACATGCTGCATGGTTATTACGCCGATCAGTGACTTAGCACCCTTGGTCTGCGGTTGTCGCGGTCATTACCGGGTTTGACCACGGTCCTTGCGTAGTGATGTTACATTTACCGTAACCCTGACACGGTCCCGTAAAATAGCAGTACGAAACAAGCTCTTGCGGGCCGGTTATACAATCATAACCATTTAACACCATGCAATAAACATTGGCGCTCGCTTGATAATAACCACAATTATAATCCTCGGGATTGTTAGGACAATCGATACCTCCTTTAGTGACATCAAATATGTCAGTCGCCGCCGTGTTCTGGCACGACGCTCCAGTCGTATAACCAATCACAACAATGCCAATCAAACAGATCGCAGCGGCTTCAATTTTTTTTAGGGCACCATTTTTCATAATTTGATCTCCTTTCATTTGTTCTATTTTGTTGTTTGTTTTATGTTTTTAAACGCAAAGTACACAAAAAGCACAGTTGTGCATAACAAGAATGCCACGACGTAGAAGCGAACAGTTCGATTATTCATTGTTCGTTGATGCTCGAGTGCCGCCTGCCTCAATTTATGAAATTCGGCAAGAGCAACCTTGTATTGAGGCAATTGAACAACTTCTTCTTCAGTTAACCATTCGTTGGTATGGTATCTAACTCTTAAGGCATGGCCATCGTCAAATAATCGATTGTCAGTCACATTCGCGTAAGCTGGCATTGAAGGTTTCATGCCTTGGGAGTCTACATCACATAGGTTGAGCGCGGCCTTCACATGCCCGATAAGACGAACACTCGTCGTGACATTGAAAGGTTCGCGCCCGTTGCTTTGGCTGTCGGAAAAGAGTGTAAATGAAAAGCTCGAAGGAAGCATCAAATTTTCCACATTTGTGAATTCGTCGACGTTAAACAAGGCATTTGTGAATGATTCCCACTCTTTGTTTAGAGCAACTGTCATTCCAGGCCCGATGAGTTTTCTATCCCAGTGCATAAACGAGATCTGTTCTGGCAAAAATGGCAGCTTCCTGTTCCGTTTGCAGTAAACAGGAACATTCGTCACCCCTTCGCCAAACGAATTCACTCTGGCGTCGACAAAAAAGGGGGGCTCCAAAAGAGTGTCGTCAGCTTCATCTAGATACTTCTGGGAACAATATGCGTAAAAAACCGTTGGCAAAGAAAACCGCATATCTGCGTGAGGAACACGGGATTTGTCTATCCATGCCATATCGACCGCCATGCGCTCTGGATGCAACTTCCAACTATCAGGGACCTTAGGGTCTGCTAACAGCTTTGCGACGATCCCTTTCTCATCTCTCGCCCGTGCAAATGTGTAAATAGAATCTCCTTTGTTAAAACAAACATAATCCAAGAGCATCACATTCGTGTAAACAGATGGAAAACTCAATTGATGAATTTTAATTAACCAATCATCATCTCGAACAAAGACTTCAAACGCGTCTGTTTCAATGCCTCGCACCCCTGTGTACGAACGCTGCTCTATCTGACCTGAAACTTGGAATTCCACGCCCATAGCTCTTACTTGGCCAAAGGTTGCCACACAAAAAATAGCCAAAAGACCTCCCGAAGGCAATTGAGCGGCAAGGGCTCTGAACTTATGCTGATGTTGTGCGCTTGTGTGCGCTCGGGCGGGGCTCTGATCAAACGGAACTTGAGTCATAGGCTGCCGCAGCGCATCGGAACAAAAGCCGCCAGCCTTGTCAACACTTTTTTTGATCATACCACCACAACTGTAAGTATCTCATACGTTGATACTTACATTCAGATTACAAGTGAAGACATCCGCTATCCAGAGGCCGAAACCTGAAGGAAAAGCAGGCAGTTTGCCAAAGAAATACTAGGCGCGCATCTTTTGAGGCTTCAAGGCCGTTTTTATGAGGCCAGAAAAATATCCCGATTTGAATTTGAGAAAGAATTGGGGAATCACGATAGAACTTTTCAATCTAGCAGAAGCCCATTTGAAAAAATATCTTACGCCAGCCGAGTCTGCTCTTTTCAGCATTGCAAGACCACCGACACGGCGCTGGGCACAATTCGCTCGCTTGAATCCACCGTGCAGGGTTTCGAGGAACGCGCCGCGCGGCTGGAATCCGACATCAAGGATTTGCAAAAGCGCGCGGTTGAACTGGAAGCCAAGGTCGGCGCACCCTTCGAGAAGGAGGAACGCTATCACCACCTGGCCAGACGCCAGTCGGAAATTGAGGATCAACTTGACCTCACCAAGAATCAGGCTCCCAACCAGCTTGAAGCCGCTGAAAACACCGAGGCCATCGTCGAAGGTGAGCAGCCCGATAAAAATGAAACCATCAAACCCAAACCCGCCCGGAGAATGAAAGTATGAGGTTTGTTCCATGAACCAGAAAGATAAATACACGTTTCTCGCTTTGCCGTTGCTTCCCGCGCGGCTGAACGCTTTGGAAGCGGCGTGGTATCTCGGTTTTCAGCCCCATGAGATTTCCATTCTGGTTGGCGCAAAAATGCTGGAACCGCTCGGCCACCCACCCGCCAACACACCCAAGTTTTTCGCCACGGAATCGCTGGCAGCATTGAAGGACAACCAGAAGTGGCTTGAAAAAGCGACGGACGCCATCAGCACCTACTGGCGGCGCAAGAACGGGCAAAAACAGACTGGTCGAAATCGCCGGGCCAGCCCATTGAGTTAGGAAGCGTTGCCAGTGTTGGTGATAAACCCTTCGGGTGTTATCATTTGCTTTGTTTCGCACATTTTTAATGGTCATCGTGGCCACAATCTGGCGGGTAGTGCAACGGCGGGAACGGGTCAAACGATTCGGGTGGCGGCATTGGCCGTCCAATTGGTATTTGCACTCCAATAACCGCCGTCACATGAGGCATGGGTTTGCCCTTTAATAGTGTTCGTCGCATCCCGCCACTCAACACCCAAACCAGAATTGGAATCAGGAGAAATACCAACCCCATAAAGATGTAGAGTCCGTAGTCGGCAATGACTCCATCGAGGAATTTCAACACCGACTGCTCCAGTTCGAGTGCTTTAATTTGCATGGGTTGCATGATGTCCTCCTTATGCGGTGACGGCTTGCGCCACAGGTTCAATTCCTACGCCGTTTGCAAAGAGCTTCCGCTGCCGCTCGTATTCACTTAACGACGGCAATTCCACCTGCGCCTTGCGTGCGTAGGCGCGATGCACGGCTTTGCTATTATGTCCCAAGTTTTCCATCGCAAAACGTTCGGGATAACCGGCGGTCTTCGCCCGTTCCGCCCAAGCGTAACGGTAACTGTGCAACGTGACACCCTTGATGCCAAGTCCATTGCACCGTTGCTTGAACTCCGTCGCCCGGTCGTTGGCGCGGACGGTTCGCAGATACGGAAACAGCGGGCCGCTGCCCGGCAAATCCCGGAGAATTTCCGCCACGTCTTCACCGAAGCGCATGATGGCAATCGAGCCGGTTTTCTTGCGTTCAAAGCTGATGACGTGATGTTCCCAATCAATGTTCTCCGCTTCCAGAAATGCCAGATCGGATTGCGACGCGCCCATGTGCCAGGCCATTTTGTAAAACGCCTTGCGCTCCGGGTTTTTCTCGCGCTCGATAATCTGGCAATGCTCTTCCAAAGTGATCGCCCGTTTGTCTTTGAACTCAATTGCCGGCCATTGGCGCTTCACCACCACCGGCCACGGCAACCAGCCCATGTCCAACGCAAAGTTGTGAATGCGGCGGAGGAAGACATTCGTTGAGACCTTGCCGACATTCAGCACCTTCAGGAAATGTTCGGCCTGGGTTTCCAGAATCGGCAGGTCGCGAATCAGATTAAACGCCTTGTCCTTGATGGCGCATTGCCAACGAACGTAGGTGGCCCCACGTTTGGTTTTGGCCAGTTCTTCCATCGGCACCTGCCAGGTCCGCTTGGACACCATCGGATCGGTTGCGGCCAGATAGGTGCGCGCCAGCCGGAGATTCAGATGCGCCTGCCGGTGCGATTGGGTTTTGGCGGCGAACAGCGCGGAGGCTTCCGCGCGCTCGCGGGTGTGCAGGCTTTCCTGTTTGCCGGTTTCATCGTCATGGATGTAATAAATCCCGCCATTGCGGCGGTAGAGACGGAATCGTTGCTTCATATTTTTCACGAAGCAGCGTAAGTCTGTTCTGGCTCCGCGTTGTGTAAGCTTTACACAATCCGACGCGGACAAATTGCCTGTCAGCGAGTTCTGCCGGAGTTTCAGCGGAGTTTTGGCGAGTCGTTGCCGAGTTTCACCAAGTCCGCCGTCTGCTGGCAGTTTTGCTGGCAGTTGCAACTTGGTTCTTCACAACTCATTGATGCACAAGCATCGAAGCTGGAGGCGAGGGTCGGAATCGAACCCCAAATAAAAACCTCCCCGCATGGAGGAGGTGTGATTTCAGTAATCTTCCGGCAGCAAAACCGTCATGACCGAACGGTCAGCTTCCGTGATAAGTCAGAATTCCGTGCCATTCGCGGCGTGATACACGGACAAAATCCGTGTCCGTTCCAACAAGGCCAGGTCATTTTGTGCTTTATCCTCGTCACAAACATCACCCCAATTTGAACAACGCCTCCGCCGGCATCGTGGAGCTGGCCGGCTTTCAGACTGATAAAAATCCTCCCGGCAAGAAACCGCGTGATGCCATCTCGCCGCCCGGCGGCTATGTCAGCGGTGGCCTACAGATGCAGGTGGATGTGGACATCAAGGTTCCACCCAAGCCGCCTGCCCAGCGCGCGTTGGCGACGATCTTCAATCCGGCATCCACGGAGTCTGGACAACGTGGAGAGCGCCAACAATCATCGTGTGAACAGCGAGTTTGATTACTGGCTTTCGCAGCGGTTCTATTTGCTCGTGCCAAGCGTTGAGTATTACAAAGACCCGTTCCAGAATCTGGCGAACCGGGTTACCGTCGGCGGCGGGCTGGGTTACGACCTCATTGACCGCCCGAATCTGGAGCGGAACATCACCACCGGCCCGGCCTACCAGTATGCCTGGTTTGAATCCAGCCAGCCGGGTCAACCGACAGAGAAAGGCACGGCCGCGCTCGCGTTTGGCAGCCGCTTCAAATGGGACATAGCCTACCGCACCAAGCTGATCCTGGAATACCGGGGCCAATACACCAGCCGCGAAGTCGGCGAAACCACCCATCACGGCATCGGCACCTTGTCGTTTGAACTGACCAAGCGCTTCGATCTGGATCTCTCCTTCATCTGGGATCGCATTTCCGATCCCAAGGTGGGCGCAAATGGCATCCAACCCAAGCCGGACGACTTTCGCCTCGTCGTCGGGCTGGGCGTCGATTTTTAATCGGCACTGAAAACATGTGAACAACTACCCCGCTACGGACTTGTAGCCGTGCCCGTGGTTATCCTGGGTGGCAAAGTCACCGTGGTGCATCTTGAAGGCGGCGGCTCATGGCCAGACCGCTCGCGAATGATTCAAGTCGGGGCCGTGCGTCTTCCGGATGGCGGGTTGTCGGCTGGCGAGCCACCGCTGAGAAAGCAGGGCAACATCCTTGGAGGGTACAAACACCTCCTGAGTGCGTAAAAATGTGTAAAACCCAACACTGGACTCTGGCGATTATAAAGGAGCCAGTCGGCTTGGGGCATCCAGCTTGAGAATATTCGCCAATACCTGCCATTCGGCTTCAGTCGGGACTCTTTGATCGTGCTCCCAAGCCATCAGCCTTCGCACGGTAACACCCGATCTGAAAGCCAGTTCCGGCTGGGAAAGGTCGGCTTCGATCCGTTTCAGAAGCAGGTAATCCCCCAGGGTTTTAACACTGACTGGAATCAGCTTGCGGGGGCTAAATCGCTGCTTGAAATGGTCAAAATTGACCAGCACGGTTCTGTGTGTAATAACCAACAGCTGACCCTCAAATTGCCATGTTAGGCGGCGTTTTTCGGTCAGCATCCTCTTGAACTCCAATTCTTAACTCCAATTTAATTTTCGACTCGATTCATGTACTTCGGGGCAATGAATCCCACAGACTTTATTGGGGTCAGTTGCATGAACTTGTGATTACATCTTACTTTCATTGAATTACTTACAAAACCGCCCAAACAGGCAGCGTTCGGGGGAGGTTTCAGAAATTCCGCACTTCCAACAGTATTAATCGAGACTTCGTTTTCCTGGACCCTGCATGAGTAGTGTGTAGCCAAAAAATTTCTGAATCTTCGTTGTCATCCTGCGTGAAGGGGTGATGCCCGCACCAAACCGTTTCTTCCTGAGCTGCTCGCCAAAGGTTTCTATATGGAGTGTTTGCATAAATTATCATGGTACGAGACACGCAGCCCGATGACCTACAGGCGCTTAAAACTTCTTGCCGTGAGGTGTGATATTTTTGTCCTTCCGGCGAATCATATGGAAATGACACAATCACGCAAGCAATCGAAGTTAGTTGAGAGCCGATGACCTCACCCAATGCCATGCCTGGGACCGCCGCCAGCGACGAATTCTCCGCCCGGCTCGAAGAGCATAAGGGCATCGTCTGCAAAATCGCTCATGCCTACGCGCGCAACTCGGAGGATTGTCAAGACCTAAGCCAGGAAATCATCCTGCAGTTGTGGAAATCATACCCCCGCTTCGACCCGCGCTTCAAATTTTCGACCTGGATGTACCGCGTGGCACTCAACGTCGCCATCTCCAATTACCGGCGCGAAAAGCGCCGACCCAACGCCGTTGTGTCGCTGGAGGAAGTCGTCCTCGAGCCTGCCGCCCAACCGGAGCAAACCGATCCCGACCTGCGGGTGGCGGAACTCTATCGCATAATCGGACAGCTCGATGAATTGAATCGCGCACTGATGCTGCTTTACCTCGATGATACCAGCTACCGCGACATCGCAAGCATCCTGGGAATCTCGGAGACCAACGTGGCGACAAAAATCAACCGGCTGAAACTGAAGATTAAAGAACAATTCAACAAAAAGGAACAGGAGCACCAACATGAACCTCGATGAAATGAAACAAACCTGGACGGAGCATACCGTAAAACTGGACCGCTTGCTGAAGCTGAACTTGCAGGCCCTTCAATCCGCGCAACTGGATAAGAGCCAATCCGCGCTCAACCGCTACAAGGCGCATCGGGTCATCGAATTGATCCCCGGTGTGGTTTTCGCCGGCTCGCTGGGAACCTATGTGGTCCATCGGTTGACGGTACCCACCCTGGCAATCCCGGCCCTGATCCTGGGCGCCTTTATCATCGCCGCGATTGCAGGCTGTGTCCGACATTTGATTCTGCTCCGCCAGATTAACTTCGCGGAGCCGGTCACTGTCATTCAGGCGAAATTGGAGGCGGTGAAGCTGCACATGCTTGACACCAGCCGGCTAATGATCCTCTCGCTCCCGTTCTATTTTGCCTACATCGTGCTCGGGTTTGATCTCCTGTTCGGGGTGAACATTCTGGCCCAGGGTGATCGGGCCTTTCTCTATGCCAATGCCGCGGTGAGCGTGGCGTTCTTGCTGCCCGCCATCTGGGTCTTTCGCAACTTGAACTTCCGCAACGCCGGCCATCCGGTGATCCGTGCCTTCATTAACGGCGCTGGTGGAAAGCAATTGCTTGCCGCCGCGGACTTTCTTAGCCGGATCGAACAATTTAAGGCAGAAGAACAAAACTAGGTACGAGCCTGCCGACGGTTGTTGCTTGTACATAAGCCAGACCTTCCGTCTCAGTGGCCGCGCGGCCCGCTGCCGCAATGATCCTGGCTGGCGAGGAAACTAGTCGATGGCGCGTTCCAGTTGGCTTCCACCCGCAACTCGGTCGCACGGTTCTCCGAAACAGCGGTCTGACGAATTTCCGGGGCCACAGATTGGAGGGGCCAGAACGAGTAGAGGGTATCTGCAAGAGCCATAAATTTATGGACGAGCCGCCTGCGGCGGTCAAAGAGAGCTTGTCTGAATGGTTCCAGCATGCACGAGGCCTCGGCGCGATGTGCGACGTAACCGGTCAGAAATCCGAGCAACACCTCCACATCCTGGATGCTGCCCATGCCCTGTTGATACTCGGCCATGGCGGAAAGCTGAGCTTCGGAAGGGCGGCCGACTGTAGCGGGCAGCGATTCGACCATGTAACGGAATTTCTTATAGGCAGTACGGACGCGATGGACAGTGGAAACGTCGTCGCGACTGACGGCGCAAGCATGCTGCACCACTTCATCGAAGGCCTGTTGCGTCGCCCGAATGATTGAATCACCCAACACCGACTTGGCAGCGAGGCGGGCGGCGGGATTCTCCAGCTCGGCTTGAAGAGCTTCCAGCCGCCGGCGCAGTTTTCCCGTTTTGAATTGGGACACGGAGTGAGAAGCCGATCGAATCAACTCCCGCTCCCGCCGGCCAAGTTCAATCCACAAGCCGCCCACCTCAGGGTACCGGGACAGTTCAGCGGTGAGCGCGAGCTTCTGCACCTGCACATCCCGCAACTCGCCCAGCGACTTCAGAAGGCGCTTCAACGACCGCAGCACCGCGTGTAGGCTCGCCGCAGACAACGCCACCTCAACCAGCACGAGCCGGGCGATCAACCTGCGACAATGCACGCGGGTATCATGAACCGCCTCTGCAGATGACTCGCGCCGGCATCGTCGGAGCATTTTTTCGAAGTTCGCCCATTGCTCGGCGACCGCATCGGACAATTCGAAGCTGATCAAAATGTTTCGAGGCGCTATGCCCATGGCACAGACCATCCGCTCAATCCTGAGCTGTGCGAGCGAATAAATTGGCGAAGCGCGGAGGCAATTCCCGGCCCTGCCGTCATGTGCGGCAGCCGGGGACAAGAGATTACCCATCGTCTCGCCCGAAGCGGTTCCGGATTTTCTTTGTTCGAGCAGGATCATGCTGTCTCGGTGGCGGGAGTGCGCGGGTTGGGGGCGCAGGATTGCGGATAAACGATGTTCAAGCAGAGGCAGCTGTTGGCCTGGTATCTTTTCCGATCTCGTCTGGCAGGGCCGCGGGCTCGAAATTTGCAGTAGCCGGACGTGGCTCCAGATTTCCGGCCTCGGGCTTTCCGGCCGAGGCGGCTTTTTGGAGTATCTGGGCCAAGTCCCGAATGGCGTGATCCAAGCAGGCCTGCAAGTCGGCTTGGGCCTGTCTGGCTTCTTTGTCGGTGCGTTTGGCTGACTGTTTGGCCCGCTTATAGGCCTTGCGCGCGCGCTTCATTTCTTTCCGGAGACGACGCGCCTCCTCCTTCGCCACTTTTGCGTTGTGATCAGTTTCTTGGGCCAGCACGGCCCGCCGCCGGAGTTCCTCATCCCGGTTAAAGCCCGTGGGGATTGTTTTTTGCTCGGTCATAACTATCGCAATCTTCCTGACCCATTGCGTTCCCACGGCAGCGCAAAGTCGTTGGCTGCACAATTCGCGTTAATCGGCCCTCTGGGTCGGTGTCGTAACACAAACGTAACCAAAAAGGCATAATGCGCAAGTTCTTTAACCTGTGGGGATCCGCCCCGTAGCCAGTTCTTCAACGTTCCCAAACTGACACCGAGTTTTACTGCCAAATCTCCCAGGAGACTGAGCGATGATACCCAAAGATCCGAACACGGGCTCATTCTGTAATCCAGCTTTTGATTGCACAACCCGCCGGTAGTGTGTAGGCTAATTGTCCAGAACAAATTTCCGGCTTATGGCAAAAATTCACAAAGACGCACGCCTTCGGGCGCGAAAAGAGATACCAATCGCTGGGGTCATTACTTACAGTGCGCCGGTGAGTGGTCACTTTGAGGGAATTCTACTGGCAGGAGAAATTCTCCGGCTCGATTACGAACCCGCAGATTCGGTGGACGGCATCTGGGTGGTGCCGGAGCGATACGCCGAACTGGAACAACGTTTCATTCCGACACAGGTGCAAACCCAAAGAGGATACAGCGGCTACGCCGTGTATTGCCCCTGCGAAAAAATCGGTCCCTGTTTTGAATTGGTAAGCAGAGCGGCCTAGACGTGCTTTGAGTTCCCTCCATTTTTTAGAGTTTTAAATAGGTGTAAAACCCCGACGCACCGGGCAGCATTTAGTTGCCCAAACGTCACAATCCAGTAGTTGGCCGGATCGTCAATGCGAGTAAACTTGGGGTGATGCCAGAACAGGTCGCAACATCTTGGCCCGATAACTGGAATCCTGCCGGGCCGGAGTCCGGCGCGGTCGGTTCTCGTTGTTTGGTGTCATGAAGCCGCAATTCATAATTCTACTGACTGTTCTTCTACCTAGTTGCTGGATCACTTGTTCGGCTGCCGAGGTGGTTAATGGTGCGACTAACATTCAAACCAGTTTGATTGAATTCTCCTCGATCTCCCGCTCGCCCTCCCGGCTCCAGGTTAAAGGCAACCGCATTGTCAATGGAAACGCGGAAATCGTCCGTCTTAAAGGCTTGATGATTCCAGACCCGGCCAGGTTGGCGGGAGAAGGGCGTTACACTCGCACGTTGTTCGAGACGGTGGGGGCGACGGGGGCCAACGTGATCCGGATTCCGGTGCATCCTCAATATTGGGCAAAGGATCCGGATTATATGCGCCACTATCTCGATCCTGCGGTGCGGTGGGCGGGAGAGCTCGGCATGTACGTCATTCTGGATTGGCATTGCATCGGCAATGAGGTGACCGGGTACGCGCCGCAGGTTCCCGAGCTTTTCTGTCATACCGATGCCATGACTACAAACTCCTGGGAGCGTGTGGCCTCGCGCTTCAAGGATGAGCCGCATGTGATCTTCGAAATCTTCAATGAACCGCAGAACATATCCGCTGCGGACTGGCGCCGTTGCGCCAACCGGCTAGTGCGGGTGGTCCGAGCGCAGCGAGCGGGGCAACTTATCATCGTCGGCGGGTTGAATTACGGTCGTGAGCTGGATTGGGTCCTGAGGGAGCCGGTTGCCGGTGAGAACATTGCGTATGCTTCACACATCTTTCCGAGCCATGCCCAATCCGGGTGGGACCACGATTTTGGGAACGTCGCGGCGCGTTTCCCAGTGGTGATTACCGAGTGGGGTTTCATCGACAAGAAACAAACGCCCAATCCAACCGACAAGTATCTCAGCGGCGATGCCGACACGTATGGTGACCCATTGATGTCTTACCTGGCGGAGCGCGGGATTGGATGGGTGGCTTGCTGGTTCGACGAGCAATGGCAGCCGGCGATGCTCCTTCCGGGCAGTAAAGGATATACCGGTTGGGGGAAGTATGCGACAGCGGAGTTGAAAAAAACTAGATGAACAGGCAACGACGAGGCCCAACAAGGACAAGGATTGTGTGAAACGTGCTTACCTGAAATTTGGTAACGATCAAATTTTTGATATGGCAAATTTTGACGAAACAGACAAATGGACGAGATTGTCCGAAAATGAGTTTTCACACAGGCTCGTGCCGATTCTAACGAACCATCCTGCCGCTGGGCCGCTGCGATTCCTCGATCCCTCCGCTACCAACCTCGTGCGCCGCTTTTCACAAAAAGGCAACGAATAGCGGTTCGTTGCCTTTGGCCATTTAGGCCGTTATTTTGTCAGTCTTTTAAAGGGATCATAGCACATATACGCGATGATTGGGGCGTGATACGGAATGGTTGGAAAAAGCTTGTCCCATTCCCAAAGACTCAAGGACTTGGCGCTAACCTCTAGTATTCGAGCCGCTTCCGATTGGCGGATTCCTGCGCCGAACCGTTTCTTTTTGAGGTGTCGGCCAAGGGTTGTAGGCTCCTTTGAAATCGGAAAACATCGGGTCCCGATTGAGCAACATCCTTGGAGGGTACAAACACCTCCTGAGTACGTAAAAATGTGTAAAACCCAACACTGGACTCTGGCGATTATTAAAGAGCCAGTCGGCTTGGGGCATCCAGCTTGAGAATATTCGCCAATACCTGCCATTCGGCTTCAGTCGGGACTCTTTGATCGTGCTCCCAAGCCATCAGCCTTCGCACGGTAACACCCGATCTGAAAGCCAGTTCCGGCTGGGAAAGGTCGGCTTCGATCCGTTTCAGAAGCAGGTAATCCCCCAGGGTTTTAACATTGACTGGAATCAGCTTGCGGGGGCTAAATCGCTGCTTGAAATGGTCAAAATTGACCAGCACGGTTCTGTGTGTAATAACCAACAGCTGACCCACTTATGATAGTGTTAAGCAGCACGAAACCGGCGCTTTTATGTTAGATTTTTTATTATTGACCGGATTGTGTCTTTGTGAACAAATTGCCTCACTTTTCCATGTCCAATGTCCGATTCCGCCCTCAGCCACCAGTTTATACCAATAAAATCAACTATTTTATACGCACTATTGAAACTAAGTCACAATAGATGTTAAGCGTGGCCTATATCCTCTTATCTTAAATGGACAGTGATTTAGAAACCGGCAGACGTACCGAAATCGCGCATATAGAGTTCGGGGTTGCCCCCTGACCAAAGCGCGGCGGTGGGGTCGCCCCGTGTGTCGCCAAGACCGGGGTAATAAGACGGCTTCGCTGCTCCGCCACTTCCATCATACGGAGGTACTTGAAAGCGCGTAGCATGGCCATCGGCGGCAGCAGCAACGGGGAGGCCTTTGGCTCTGGTGTGGCGTTCAAAGCCGGAATTGAGATAGTTTTGTGTGCCGCCGGAGCTATTCCAAGTCGAGAGCCAGCCGCTAGCCGGCCCCAAATCATCAGAAGTAATTTGAAAACTCGGGCTGTTGTATTCCTTTTCGGTGATCATGAGCATCGAACTGGGTGAGCGAACCGACGTGGTGAGGAGGGCGGGCACCTTGGGAAGGCCATTGCCACCTTTGGTATTATCGCGGAATATGTAATCGTTGGCGCGATAGTCAATCTGAAAACGATAATAGCCGGGCGGAACCGGATAGGTCTGCGCTGCTCCCAGCAGGTCGGCCGGGCAAATGTAAGTTCCTGATCCTCCATTCGTACTGCCCCCTAAATAACCCAAAAGCATGATGTGCCAAGCTGTGCGGTCTGACCAGGTGGTGTCGTTAATTTTCACGCCGTATGGGTAGAAATCGTTGTAATCTCCCGCATAAACGAACGTGGCGGTACCAATCTGCTTTGCATTGTTCAAGCATTGGATGGCGTAGGCTTTTTGTTTCGCCGCCGCTAGCGCAGGCAAGAGTATCGCCGCCAGAATCGCGATGATGGCAATCACCACGAGCAGTTCGATCAGTGTGAAGCCATTTCGATTGGTGGATTTTGCAGTCGTTTTTTCCATTTTTTGGATTCGTTAAAATTAGCCCGAATGTGGCTGAAAATCAATTTCCACGATTTCTTTTTCCGCCTTGAACCACCTTGTGTCGCCCGGCAGGCTCAAACCAGGAGCAACGGCGCCAGTTCGCATAATCATTTCACGTCGGTTCATAATTTCAAAGAGATTGAAAAGGATGTTCCGGTGGCGGCGCCGTGGAAGGCGGTGCGGGAATTCCCTCTACTGTCTTTGGTTCCATCAGTTCAACCCGCGTGCCGTCCGGATCATAAATGTTCAACTGCCGTTTGCGGTTGATGCCCGTCAGGATTTCCATCGGTTTCGTGTAACCGATGCGCGCCGCGCGCTGTTCCAAAATCGCCTTCGCCTTTGCCACATCCGGCACCTCCAGGCACAGGTGATGATACTTGCCGCGCTGGTCCGGCGCGGGCAGTTCGGAATAAAGCATAAATTCAAGAAAACCCTTCCCGTCGGGAATCTGCTCGTGAACCCAGCTTAACACAGCGGGATTTTTTGCGCCGCGCCAGATTTCGTGAAAGCCCAGAATGCCCTCGTAAAAATTTTTCGCCACGTCCAGATCACCCACCAAAATCCCCATGTGCGGCATGTTCGTGGAAATGCGCGTGTCCGGCATAAACTTCCCCCTGGTGAGCATCGTCCAGCCGTCGGGCGCATATTGGACAATTTCCACGATGTGTCCGTCCGGGTCTCGGATGAAATAATTCAAGTTGCCGATTTTCCCCTTGCCGACTTTGTCCGGCACCGGCACGTCGTGTGCGGCCAGATAATCGCGCATGCCGATCGCATCGTCGGTTTCGAGCGCAACGTGATACAGCCGGTCGCCGTTGGCCTCCTTTTCGGGGAAAAGCTCGATGGTCTGCCGGTCATTGATTTTGATCCAAGTCAGATGCACCGTGCCATCCCTGTTAGTCAAGGAGTAGGGCTGCTCAAAGCCTAGAAACTTCTCGTAAAAGGCCAGCGTCTTGTCCATGTCATGCACATACAAGGCGATGTGCGAAAGCCCGATGATATGCGGACGCTTCGGTTCGTCCGCCGCAAGCAGCGACAGCGAAGCAAAAAGCGTGGCGGCAATTACGAGTTTCATTTTCTGCTTTATTTTTTTGCAGCAGCCAGTTCGGATTGCGGCAGTTGATTGTCTTTCATCAACTCCACGATTTCCAACGGCTCAAGCGCGCGGTCGGCGATGAAAAGCTCGTCCATTCCGCCACGAAAGCGTTCCTGTCGCACACTGTCAATGCCGAGACGGCAGCCGAGCCAGACGGTGCCGCTCGTTGCCCCGCTCAATTTTGAAAATATTTCGCTGCCTGGTGGTGAAGGTTTGCCTTCGCCTTCAAACCGCCCGTCCACATATTGCTTCACCTCCACAAAACTTTTTGCGTCTTCCCCCGGAATCAAAACGACACTGATATGATGCCAGCGCCCATCGCGCAATGGCGTTGACCCGAGCGCAAAGCCGCCACCGTAATCCGTCCGCAGAACTCCAACCGTTCCTTCATTTGGATTTCGGTTCCAGCCGATGTGAATGGGATGTGAGCCAAAATTTTTGCTATGCATGCTCCACGCGACCATCGCATAAGCATTGGAGAGGTTTGCGTCTTTCGGCACTTTCACCCAGAACACGACCGTATGCGGCGTGTTTCCGGAGATGTCGGGGAATGCGGCTTTCGCAAACAAATGGCCGTCAAACTGCAGCGCGTGTTCCCAACGCCCTGGGCCGTGCGCCAAAGCAATTGCCGAGGGCGAAACATTTTCCAATTTCAAATCCGCTGCCGCAAATGGCACGCCGGAAGCGTCCGCCTTAAAAATGTCGCCGTCAGCTTCATTGAAAGACCAGTGCATATAATCCGTCGGCGGAATGAAATGGTCGAGCGGAACCGATTGCGTGAATTGCGCGAATTTTTCCTCGCTGTCACGCACGGTTGAAACTCCTGAAGTTGCGAATCGCCGGGATTCGTTCTCGCGAAGCACGATAGGTTGTTGATCGGCGCCGGCGTTGGGCTGCGCCTCGACTTCGCCTTTGAGCACGAGCACCTCGGTGGCCGCTCCGATGGCGTCGGCAAACATCGTGAACTCGGTGCCGAGATCAACGACTTCAACCGTCGGATTGGAAATGCTGAAACCCATCGCCTCCGGCGGGATGCTCGCCTTGAGCGTGCCACGATTCAAAGTCGCTGCCCACGCCGATTTCACATCCAGTGACGCCGGCCCCTGCAAAACGATTTGCGCGCCGGAATCAAATGTGATTTCGGCAAAACCTTTTGCCAGTTCAAGCTTTTGTCCCTTGTGCAGACGACCACCAGGCTGTACCGATGAACTGTTGTCAGCCCATTGACACGCCTTCGAGCCAGTCAGCTGCGCGACAATTTCGTCCGTCGCAGCCGCGACCGGAACGGTACCTTTTTTAGGCCATTCCATCCAAAGCATCAAGGCGAGTGACGCGGCAGCGGCCAGCGCGCCAAATTTCCACCATTTCCACCACGCTCGGAGGTGAATAATTTTCGCGTCCGACGCGGCGGCGTCTGATTCCTCCGTTTGCATTTCACTCGCGTAACTGAAAAGGCTTGCGGAAAGCCCCATCGCGCGAACGTAAAATTGCCGCGCTTCCTCGGAAGTGGCGAGCCAGTGCGAGAGCCGCGACTTTTGCGAGTCACTCAAAATTCCCTCCGCGAGCACATTGCAAAGCTCGTTCAATTCCAGGATATCCTTGTCCGCAAGATTCATGTCGCACCTCTGCCGGCCAGTTGGTTGCTGACGCAATCCAAAAGCAGTTTTCGCAACCGCGCGAGTGCCTTGTAAGCGGTTTGCAGCGTGCGCCCGGAGCGGCGTGCGGCTTCCTCGACGCCGCTGCCCGGCTCGTAGCGCGTCAGCACCAGTTCGCGGTCGCGCGGATGAAGTTTTTGCAGGCAGTTTCCCAACGCTTCGTGACGGCTGTCGAGTTCGCTCGTCATCGTGCTTGCGGTTTGGGCGACCGCGTCCAAAATCTCCTGATTGAAGACAACTTTGGAGCGCGCGAATTTCTGACGCGAATAACGAATGCGCCAATACGCGATCTGACAGGCCCACGCAACAAAATCCGTGCCGTCCTCGAACCCGTCGAATTTTTCGCAGATCACAAGACTGGTTTCCTGCAACAAATCCTCGGCGTCATAGCGGTTTGGCACGAGCGTGTAGATGTAGCCGAATATCTGCCGTTGATGCCGCGTCATCAACGTCATCAGCCGCTTGCGACTCTCGGTTTCATCTTGTGATTCATGTTTCATAAACGACGCTGCAAAGTCTGACTTATGCTCCAATCAATTGGGGAACATTTTTCAGACTCATAATTATAATAGCACGGCGGCTTGCGATTAGGACACGGAAAATCGGCGAAAACCTACCCGGCCTTTTCCACCAGCCAGATGTTGCGGAACTGCACCGGCGTGGTGTGGTCCTGCAACATGAGCGGACCAGTGGGAGCTTCGCCAAGCCGGCCGGCGGCGCCAAATGGGGGATTGAGTTCTTGATGATCGCAAAGCTTCACGCCGTTCAGGAGGACGGTAATGTTTGCCTTTGTGATCTTGTTGGCGGCGGTGTCGAAGCGCGGCGCGGTGAAATCAATGTCGAAGGTCTGCCAGGCGAGCGGCGGCAAACTGGGCCGGACGCGCGGGCTGACATTTTTTGAAGTATTGTCCAAGCCACCGCTGGTCGTGCCGGTCAAACGGCCGTAGGATTCGTTGATATTGACTTCGTAGCGCGTCTCCAAAAACACGGCGCTCTTGGTCGGCGCGCAGATGTTGCGGAACTCAACGTGCAGATGGCAGTCGCCGAACTTTTTGTGCGTGATGATGCAATCGGTTCCCGGAATAATTTCCATCGCGCCATCCACCAGCTTCCATTTTGCCGGGCCGTCTTCCGTCAGCCAGCTTTGGCCAGCTTTTTCTGCCCAAGCGTCGAGGTTGCTTCCGTCGAAGAGCACCACTGCGCCTTCCGGCGGTTTCGCGCCTTCGGTCGGCGAATGGCGGATGATGTGCTGAAGATCAAAATTTTTGGCGCCGTTGCCGCCAGTGAAATGCGAATTCTTGATGGCGCCGCTCCAGCCGCCGCCACTGAAATCAATTCCGTCGGCGGACGATGTTCCTTCGAGAACGGCGACGACGTTGCTTTCCGTGTCGAACGCCGTCAGCAGGTTCGCTTGATATTTTCCATCCGCCGCCGTGAAGACTTGGGCGACCACTCCGCCTTCGCCTTGCCAGTCGCCCACCAGTGGATCCGGTTTGATCAGCACAAAATTGATCGGCTTTTCAACTTTTCTGACATGGTCGGGCTTGGCCGGAACGTCAGTTTTGGCTTGAGGCGCGCTCGTGCCGGCTTCGTCCGCGCCAAGCAGCGGGAGCGTGATGGCGCAAAGTGCTGCGAGGATTCTTGTGGTTTTCATTAGAAAATTTGTCATTGGGATTTTGTTTTCTATTCGGGCAACGGTTTGTCTTTGGTTTCCGGCAGAAATGGCAGTGTGAAGATTCCGAGCAGCAGCACGAGGCTCACCCACATCCCGGCAGTGCGGAATCCTTCGATATTGCCGCCGAGACTTTTCGTAATCCGGCCGATGGTGAATGGCGCGGATGCCGCAACGAGCCGTCCGAAGTTGTAACAAAAACTCGTGCCGGTGCTGCGCAAACTGATGGGGAAAAGTTCAGGCAAATAAATCGCATAAACACCAAACACTGAATACTGGCCGAAACCCATAATTGGGAGCATCCAGTAAATCTGGTCAATCTCGCGGAGATACCGGAAAACCAGCAACGTGCAAACAAACGAGAGCAACAGCGCCAGGACAAATGCTGGACGGCGGCCTTTAACTTGCGCGAATTTGGCGAGCGAAAGCATTCCGAAAAATCCGCCGATGTTTTGCAACAACAAGCCGAGCGAACCCCAGTAGGCTTTTTTGCTGGCGAGTTCAGCCGGCGAAAGATTGGCGGCAGCGAGATGCGTCTCAATGATGGAGCGGACGATTTTCGGATGGAAATTTCCGATACCCCAGAGACCGATGATTCCCGCACTGCACAGGATGAGGCCGAGCCAGGCGTGCTTCGACCACGTCGGATGCTTGAGCAGACTCGCGTAAGAGCCGAACTTCACGCCCGTTTTCGCGCCTTCGGCTCTGGCTTTTGTCCATTTTTCAGGTTCCTTGAGCCGTGCCAGAACGAAAACGCAGAGGAACGCAGGCAAGGCACCAGCAAGAAACATTGCCTGCCACGCCTTGAGGCTGAACGGCAGAAAATTTTTCACCGCGAGGAGGCCAATGCCCATGCCGAGCAGACCGGCGGCGATGTTGCCCCAGCTTGAAAGTGATTGGAGAAGGCCAAGCGCCGGCGCGCGGCTGTATTCAGGGACGGAATCAGCCACCAGCGCGACGGATAGACCGAAAACGCCGCCGACACCGAGGCCAGTGAAGAAAAGAATGGCGCAAAAACCGGAATAACCCGTGACGAAGGCGCTCAAGCCGGTGCAAATGGAATAAATCAACAGCGACACTGTCAAAATCCGCGCGCGGCCAAAGCGGTCGCCGAGCGCGCCGAAAATCAGTCCGCCAATCGCCCAACCGGTGAGAAAAAACGACGTGGTATAAGCCGCGAGTTCGATCGCCTTGGATTTGTCGCCAAGCAAATCTTCCACCGCGCCGTCGCGCGAGAGGTTGAAAACCTGCTGGTCGAGGCAGTCAAACAGCCACGCGAGCGAGGCGACGACAAAAACGAACCAGTGGTAGCGGTTGAAAGCGCGCCACCACGGTTGCGGGTTGGAACTTGACGGACTCAAAATTATTGCTGGCTATAATAAGGGCCGAGCCAGTCCACAATTCTCGCCACGAGATTGTTGAAATCAACCTCGTTTGCCTGATGGTAAATAATTTTTCCGCCGGGCGCGACGAGAATCGTGTAAGGCACTGGACCGGGCGCGCCCGGATCCAGCGCCTGCAGCAGTGCCTCCATGCTGGCGCCGGAGTAGAGATAATTGTTCGTGTCGCGGCCTTCGGCCTTGAGCGAACGCTGCACGCGATTCGGCACGGTGGCGTGGTGATCGTCGAGAAATTGCTTCACCTTCGCCTCATCCTTCAGGTCGTCCACGCTGATGGTGATGACCTCGAAGTTGCGATTGGCGAACCGGTGCGAAATGGAAACGATGCCGGGAAATTCCTGCACGCACGGCACGCACCAGGTCGCCCAGACATTGATGAGCCGCAATTTTTTCGTGTCGTTGCGGACCAGCGCGGCGACGTTCGTGGTGTCAATCGTTTCCAGCACCACCGGGCCGCCATACATTTTTTCGTCCACGGCAATCAGTTTGGGGCGATTCTCAATCCATTTTGTCGAGCAGCCGAACGGTTTTGTCACCGGCGTCGTGACCGGTTTTCCGGCGAGCAGTTCTTCAAGCGCGTTGCTGGCAAGAGTCGAGTGAACGGTGTTGGTTTCGGCAAAACGGGAATCGTCGAATTGCCCGATGTAGCGCAGTTTGCGGTCGCGGTCGAAAAGAAAAACCTCCGGCGTGCAAAGGCAGCCGTAAGCCTTCGCGGTCGCTTGCGTGTCGCCGTCGTAAAGATATGGAAAGGTGAAGCCCTGCTGCTTCGCGTAAAGTTTCATGTCATCAAAGCTGTCGCTGTATTTGGTGTAGCCGAGTTCGCCGATGGCCATGGAGTCGGGATTGTTCGGCATAATCGCCACCACGCCGAGGCCGCGCGGCTTCAGTTCGGCGACGAGCGGCAACAGGCGCGATTCCGCCGCGTGTGAATACGGACAGTGATCCGACAGAAAGATCACCATTAACACCGCCGCGCCCTTGAAATCGGCGAGCGTGTAGATTTTTCCATCCACTCCTTTCAATGAAAAATCCGGCGCTGCATCGCCGATTTTCAAGTGGTGCGCGTCCGGCGGCAATTCGCTTTCGAGGTCAACTCCCTTTTGGGCAAGCGACGGCACGGGGACGAGCGCGAGCAATGCCGTCAAAGTCAGCCTTGGTGGGAAAAATTTCATCAGAGAGGTTCGAGGATTCATTTCACGCCGCGATTCCCGCGAGCAAACCGCGGACGTAGCCGACCGATTCGGCGAGGCCGGGCAGACGGTCGTCTTCCTTTTTCTCATATTCGAACTCGGCCTGGAAGCGATATTTGACCGCGAGCAGCGCGGCGATGATGGATGGGAAATCCAGGAGGCCGTGACCGACAATCACCGGTTGCGGATCTTTCATCCCGCCACCGGTCACCGCCGTGTCGCGCAGATGCACTTCATAAATGCGTTCGTAGCATTGGCGGATGGTCTCGGCGGGATTTTCGCCGGCGCGAAAACCGTGGCCCACGTCGAGGCAGAGGCCGATGCGCTTATCGAACGGTTGCACCGCTTTCCAGACATCCATGCCGGTGGCGAGGAGTTCGGTCGGGCCGTGATTGTGGATCGCCACCTTGAGGTCGTATTCCTTGACCAGCGTGTCCATCAACGGCAGGGAATCGGTTTGCTTTACCCAACCGCAAAAAGTTTTCAGCCCGGCGGCGCGAACGTTGTCGAGCGCTTTGCGGACGACGGCCTCGTCGTTCGGCAGTTCAATCATCCCGGTGCTGGTCACGGCGATTCCGGCGTCGCTGAATTTTTGGACGACGGCCTTGCATTCGTCGGGCGTGCCGTCCGCCCACGGCGCATGGGTCTTGTAAAGTGAAACCGCGGTGATTTCCAGCTGTTTGAGCACCTTGATCACTTCCTCAACCGGCAGTTTTGCGAGCGAGTAGGATGCGACGCCGAGTTTCAATGCGGGCGCGCGACTTGTTTGCTTGATGGAAGAATTGGTTTCCGCCGCCGAGGCAGATGTAACTCCGATCAAGGGAAGACTCAGAGCAGAAAGCGTGGTCACCTTCAACGCTTCCCGGCGGGTGAAATTTTTTCCCCCTGGCATATCTGCGCGGCTCACGCCGTTTGCGCGATGGCATCACGCAGTTGTTTCAGAAACGCGGGCACGACCGTGTAGGGATCGTAGGGTTTTCCTTTTGGCGAAAGGGTTTCAATCGGCAGATAGCCGTGATAGCCCGAATTCCGCACGATGCGCACCAGTTTGACCAAATCGGTTGGGACATCACTGTCTTCGCCGAAGGGGCTTTGCTTGATCTGCCAGTTCACCGCGTGGGGTGCCACGACAGCCATGTCCGCATAAGGATCACTGGTCTTGAAATAGCCGGTGTCCACAATCGGCTTGCAGAAATCGGAACCGACCGCGCCGATCAGTGTCATCAGTTGTTCGCCGGTCTGAAGAAAATCCCCATGATTCTGAACCCCGATGCAAACGCCAAATTGCTTGCCATGATCGGCGCATTGCCGGAGGTCATCCGCAATCCACGCCTGAACTTGCTCGCGGGTGCAGCCTTTGGCCACATCATGCCAGGTCATCGCTCTCATCTGCGTGTCGGCAAACACACGGATGACGGGCGCGCCCACATGGGCCGCCACTTCAACCCATTCCTTGATGTGTTGGACGCCGGCGGCGCGCACAGCCTTGTCCGAGGTGGTGAGGTTATCGCGCACACCCGTGCCGCTGATACCAAGCCCCAGATCGGCGGCTTTTTGCTTAAGCGCCTTCACGTACGAATCGGCCGGCAGTTCCGGGTAACCCGGGAAATAATAACCGGTGGCGTCAAAGCCATCGAACTTGCACTTGGCGGCAAAATCCATGACTTGCAACAAGGTCACGCCTGGCCCCCGCCCTTTTAAATTATCGTTGAGCATTTTGTTGAAGGAGTAGGCGTTGAGCGAAACTTTCAGTTGCGAGCCGCCGCTGCGTTTGACGGGTTCTTCGGCGGCGACAAGGGCAAGTGGATTTCCAAGGCCCGCAATGGTCGCGGCGGCAAAAGGCAAAATAGACGCGCTTTTAATAAAGTCCCTGCGATTGTATCGGTTCATGAGTTGGTTAAGTTATTTTTTTGTGTCCGGCAGTTACAAAATCCTGCGATGAAACAATTATGCTGCCCATAGATTTTGATATCCAAAGGTGAATAGCCTCAAGGGGGCAAATTAGGACAGAATTTTGTCCTAATCTGGAACGCGAGTGCTATTCCTGCTTCAGAATCAAAAGTTATTGTTTCAATGAAACCAGAACTCGCTTTGGGTTCGAATTTCATTGAAGCGTTTTGCAATTAAAATTATCAACCGCAACAAAGCTCATGAAAACCCTGACTCGTGCCGTTCAAATCATCGTCGCCGTTGCCACCCTGTTTGCCGCGCCTCATGTCGCTTGGGCACTCGGTTCGAGCGCATTTATTGTAAATCCCCAAGTGTCTGGATCGCAGTCTTTGGGGAGTACGATGGCCGGCACCGCTTACAGTACCAATTTCAATGTTCAGCTGCAAATGGGCAGCAGCGTTTACAAAAATGGCGGCGTGACGTTCGAAAATCTGACCGTTTCGCCGGCAAGCGCACAAGTAACCGCCACTATGGTAACCAATGGGCCGTTCACCAGCACCCAGTCCACCGGCACGTGGACCACCAACACGACGCTCACGGTATCGGTGACTGCCAGCGCAGCATCAGGCACCTATACCGTGACCTTCACGGCCGCAAGCACGAATCTTGCACACATCAATTCAGGCGTATCGGGTACACCAAACGTCGGCCCCCCGACTGGTAACCCGGTCACGAATAAATATACCTTCAGCGTGGGCGCTGTTTCGACCCCGGTTATCATTTGGAGCCCTGCCGGTGTTGATACGAACTGGTCCGACGCCAACAATTGGAATACCGCGGCCACGCCGAACTCGGGCAACGACGTGTATTTTATTGACCTTGGCGCGACCGGCGCTGGAATTGTGGACAACGTTGTTAATTCCAACATGAGTATCGGTTCGCTGACTTACGCCAACACGAATAATTTTCACACCACTCTTATCCAATCAAACGTGACATTGACGGTTGGCGGAGACGCCAACGGCTTGGTAGCGGGGACGGGCACCGATCCCGGACCAGCCAGCAGTCAGTATGGTTATACGACGAGCAATTCCATCACCGGCGCCGGCGGCGCGCTGTCCATTACCAACCCCAACGCCACCCTGTTCGTTTCGCAGACCCACGTTACAACGGCCAACGCGGTCTCCCTTGCTTGGGCGGCTTTGGACCTCTCGGGGTTGGATACTTTCAAAGCCGCGGTGGCCGGAGTGCGGGTTGGCTCCGATTCGTTTACCGTCTCCAAGGGCCAGTGCGGCATTCTTAATCTGGCAAAAACCAATACCATCATGCTCACGCCCGGATCCGCCGCGCCGCAGATTGATGTTGGCGACAACAATCAATCCGGCGACACCCCGACAGTTCAGAGCCGGTTGCTTTTGGGTCAGACGAACGGAATTTATGCCGATTCCATCACTGTTGGCCGGGGCAAGACCGACGCAGACCCCGACGGCGCTTTAATGGCCTTTAACAGTGCATTCAGTTCTCCGACGGCTTATTTCCGCGGCACGGGTGGCGCTGCGAGTCGTGTGGGAACCTGGACGATAGGCGACGGCGGCGTCAGCAGGACCTATTATGCGTATGGCACGTGTGATTTCAGCTTGGGAACAGTGAATGCGCTCGTGAACTCAATGTACATTGGCAAGGGCGCGACGGGCTCGTCGCCTCAGAATGCCGGTTACGGAACGCTGACGCTTAATGCCGGCACGATTGATGTGAACACCTTGGAAGTTGGATATACAACTCTCGGCCCCGGCATCGGTTCAGACACAGGGACGGTAAACGTCAATGGCGGCTCGCTTGTGGTCAATACGTTCCTTGAGTTGGCCCATGGCGACAACTCATTGGGCACACTCAACATTTCCAACGCAACCTTGACGGCGAATAATGGCATCACTCCGGACGTCGGCATATCGGTAATCAGTCTGACTAGCAGCACGCTCAATGCAACCAATAGCACTGCCGCCATCGGCACGGGTGTGAATCCAGTCAGCTCTTTCAGCATCAGCGACTCAGCATTGAACGTGTCGGTTCATCAAAACAATACGCCTGATGTCTCGGTCGCCGATCTTTCGGTCGGCGGCACGGCAAATACAATTAACTTCAGCACGGTGCCACCGCTCCCCGCCCCAGGCCCGGCGCAATTCCCAGTCATCCAATACGGGTTGAACGGCGGCGGTTCGAGCGGCAATTTGAGCACTTTCGTTCTCGGCACGTTGCCCTCCGCGAGTCCGCCTTACAGCGCATTCATTTCCAACAACGTGAACAACAGCTCCATTGATATTGTGTTCACCGGCGGTCCATTCGTCGCCGCGCTGACCTGGGACGGAACGTTGAATGGCAATTGGAACACAACGACACCGAATTGGAAGTCGGGAGCAACCTTCGCGCAGAACGATTTTGTGACGTTTGACGACACCTTGACGGGAACGGCGAACACGAATGTGAGCCTGTCAACGGCCCTGAGCTCGGACGGCGTCACCGTCAACAATTCGTTGTACGATTACGCCTTCGGCGGCGTCGGCAGCATCAGTGGCAGTGGCACGTTGTTCAAATCAGGCACCGGCACGCTGACTCTGGCTGAAACGGGTGGGGATAATTTCAGCGGCGGCATCAGTGTCAACAACGGCGCGGTGATTTTGGACAACGCCAACGGCGCGATTTCCGGCGGTTCGCTGATCAACGGTGGAACAATTCAAGTTGGAAACGACGATGCGAACGGAACTTTGCCTTCCGGCAATGTCACTGACAGCGGCGCGCTGATTTTCAATCGTACCGACAACATCATCGTGACCAATGTGGTATCCGGCACGGGCATGCTGACGCAAAACGGCACTGGTGTCGTGACCTTGGGTGTTGACAACAACGGATTCTCCGGCCCGGTGACCGTGGCGCAAGGCGCGTTGAGAATCGGCAGCACGAACGCCCTGGCTCCGATAGTAACCAGCGTCACCGTGAGCAACGCGGGAACGTTTGACGTGAACGGCTATCCTTTGTTTGCCGACGGAAATTCTAATCTGGTCGTCTATGTTTCCGGCGCGGGCGTCGGTGGCAACGGCGCGATTGTCAACAACAGCACCAACAGCGTGTCAACGGTTTTCCACACGATCACTCTCACCGCGGACGCGACATTCGGCGGCAACGCCAATTGGGACCTCCGCAATAACACCGGCAGCTCTGCCGGGGCGGACGGAGCGTTGAACGGCGGTTTCAACTTAACGAAAGTGGGGACCAACACGATTACGCTCGAGGGCCTCACGGTGGATCCCGGTTTGGGTAACATCAACGTGCAGGCGGGCACGCTGGTTTTCGAATCCCTGTCGAACGCCCCGATTAATTCGCTCGGCAATTCGAGCGCGACCGCGACGGTATTTACGAATGCCACACTGACGCTGAACTCAATGTTGGCTGTTCCGGATAAAAACTATGTTCTGACCAATGGCGGAACTCTCAAATGCACCGGAACAAACACGCTCGGCATCAACAGCCCGCTGACGCTTGCAGGGGCGGCCGCCAACACCATCAACGTCAACAGCACCAACAATGTATTCACAATCAACAGCGTGATCGGCGGGACGGGCAGTCTGACCAAGAGTGGCAGTGGCATTTTGTTTCTGACAACGAACAACACTTATGCTGGCAAAACCACCGTGAGCAGCGGCACGCTGGCATTGACCACCAACGGTTCGGGCAGTGGTTCCATCGCTTTTAGCACGAATATCAACATCACTTCCGGCGCGACGATTGACGTTTCCGGCCGCAGTGACGACACATTAACGCTGGGAAACGGCCAGACTTTGATTGGCGGTGTCGGCACAAACGGACCTGGCACGATCAACGGCATTTTGATTGCCGGTGTCGGCTCGACCGTCTCGCCGGGTTCTGGATCGACCAACATCGGCACTTTGAGTGTAATCAGCAACGTGACGTTGCAAGGCGTCACCATGATGAAAATCAGCGCAGCGGCTGGGAACGACCAAATTGACACGGCGGGTATCACCTACGGCGGCACTTTGGTTGTGACTAACTTCTCCGGCGTGGTCACAAACGGCCAGAGCTTTCAACTCTTTATCGCGACGAACGGCAATTACAGCGCGGGAACATTCAGCAGCGTGATTCTGCCGTCAGCGACCGGGCCGACGTGGGCACAGACGGCGTCCACGTTGACTTGGACCGACACATTGAGGGTTAATGGGGAAATCACCGCCGTGGTTACGCTGGTTCAACCGGTCATTACCGGCATAAGTTTGTCGGGGGCGGGTGTAAATAATCTGGGGATCAGCGGAACGAACGGATCGCCCGGCTACAACTTTGTCTTGCTGAACAGCACCAACGTGGCGTTGCCTTTGAACCAGTGGACGCCGGTGATGACCAACCCGCTCACCGCCGGGAACATCAGTGTCACCGCCACGGTGAATACCAACGCCCCGCAAAACTTCTACCTCTTGCGAGTACAATAGAATCGCTCGCGGCAAAAGCTGTCATAGGCACGGGTAGTGTCCTTGTTTCAAATTGGCAGGTACGCCGCGGCTGCGGCGCACGGCGGTGCGGTAGCACCGCCGCCACCAAGTTAGGACATTACCAAGACACGGCATGGGTTTTGGGAAAGGCGGCGACGACAGAAGCTTGCCTGAATACCTACTCCCATTCCGGCGACTTGGAAAACCAGCCCTGAAGGGGTCGTGAAGGGATCAGCCCGCATATTGCCTTATTTACCCTCTTGTTGAAGGGCAGGTAGGAGGCGGCGTAAAGTGAATTGGTGCGTTCTTGCCCGGCCCGGCTTGGGCAGGTAAAAAGAGGCATGAAAATGAAAGCCAGCGCGTCCCCCAATGCCGAACCGCTTTCATCGGGATTGCGCCGGTATCTTTATTTCTCGGCGGCGATAACGGGCGCCGCGATCATGATTGTCGAAATCCTCGGCGCAAAAATGCTCGCGCCATATTTCGGCACATCACACTTTGTCTGGACGGCGCAAATTGCCGTCACACTTGTCGCGCTGGCCATCGGTTATTACGCCGGCGGACGGTTCGTGGATCATTCGCCGCAATTGAGCAGGCTGTATTGGGCGATTCTGGCTGCGGCGGTTTATCTCGGCTTCACGGTGCTGGTCGTGGAACCGGTGGGGTGGTGGTGCCTTGACTTCAACCTTGCCGTTGGCTCGTTGCTGGCCTCGACCTTTCTGTTCTTTGCGCCGCTGGCGTTGCTCGCCATGGCCGGACCATTTTTTATCCGCGTGTTGACGGTTGCCGTTGCTGGCGTGGGCGGAAACGTCGGACGACTCACGGCCATCAGCACGCTCGGCAGCTTCGCGGGCACGGTGCTCATCGGCTATGTGTTCATTCCGTTTCTGCCAAACTCAATCACCATGTATGCGACTTCCGGCGCGCTCACGGCCGTGGCTGCGGGTTACTTCTTTGGCTGGGGACGGAAGCGGAGTTCCGCCCCACCTGTCGTGGCAGTAAGCATTTTTGCCCTGTTGCTGGGTGGAATCGGCACAGCCAAGGACCAGCAGCGAGATAAACGGGGGAAAACCTGGCACGAGGTTTACCGCGCGAATTCAAATTTTGGCCGGATTCAGGTGATTGACACGGACGATGGCGCTCGCCGTTGGTTTCTGAACGACAACATGCCGCAGAACGACTACGATCCTCGCGCGAAGAAAGGCCTGTCCTCGTTCACCTACATGTTGCACATCCTGGCGCGTCGCTACACGACGAACACCGAGGACGTGCTTTGCATCGGCCTCGGCATGGGCATTGCGCCGATGAAATTCGTACAGGGGGGGGCGCGGGTTGACGTAGTGGAAATCAATCCTGCCGTCGTGCCGGTCGCAGAGCAATTTTTCAACCTCGAACCGGGGCGTTTTAAACTGACCATTGACGACGGCCGGCATTTTGTGAACCGTTGCGGAAAACATTACAACGCCATCATTCTCGACGCTTTCCTGGACGATTCCGCGCCCTCGCATCTGATGTCGCGCGAAGCGTTCGCCGCGATGCGGCGCATCCTCAAACCGGGTGGCGTGCTGGTCATCAACGCTCTTGGTGAAACCAGGCCGGGTGAAGATTTTCTCGCGGCGTCGCTGGACAAAACATTGAGGTCTGTTTTTCACAGCGTACACATCCACGGCCCGGACCAGGACAACCTGTTTTTCGTTGCCTCCGACCAGCCGCAAATGGAATTGCGGAACGCGGTCGACCTTTCAGAAGTGCTTGCATCGTGTCGTCAGCAGGTGCAGGACGCCTGCAAGAGCATCGTGAAAACAGATCCCGCTCACGGGCTCGTCCTGACCGATGACTACAATCCGGTGGAATATTACGACGCTGCCAACCGCGAGGAAATCCGTCGGAATCTGATCACGGCTTTGCGACAGCTATAAATTCTCATGGTGACTCAAAACCCAAAAATTCGGTGGGGTGTGCCCGGTCGCGCGCGCATCGCCAGGCTTTGGTCTTGCCGAAACGCAACACACCATGGAAACGATGGATATGCTTTTTCCAGCCCGCGAAAAGTTCGAGGCGGATTTTATTGCTGACCTGCCAGACGCGCGAAAATCAAAACCGTCGGCACCGTGTAGTCATCCGCCGGCTCGACCGTTGCCCAACTGCTCACGTCGTCGGTGTATTGAACACCGTTTCCATTGAATGGCGCGAAAGGATTTTTGCCACCGGGCCACGGCGTTGGGCGCGCACCGTTGGGGACATCACCGGCGTTGGAGGCTTTTCCGCGCGCCGGGCCGGCCACGGTTGCGCCCAAAACAACCGGCGGAGTTCCGTCGAGTGAACCGGCCAGATTGGCGATTTGATGCTGCATGTGAAATGGAAAAACCGTTCCTGCGCCAACGATGAATGAGGTTCCCCACGCGTTTGCGCCAAGGACAAAATCCAGTTGCTGTCGCGCAAAGTCCGCGTAAACCGTCGAGCGGCTCAAGTCATCGTAAAATTCCGCTTCGATCACCAGACCGAGAACGTGCGGGACCAAGTCGCCGCTGGCATAACGGCAGCCGAGGCCGAATGGATCCTTTTCCGAACGCTTAACGGCGGTGTCAAGTTGCCTTTTCAATCCCGAAAGAAGCTCAGTGCGGGTGACTTCGAGATTTTTCGGGTCGCCCGCCTTTTCGAGAGCGCGATAGAGCTCGTAATGGGCGAGGCCGCTCACGTCATAGAGATTAAGCGAACCACCACTCTCGGACTCCAGACAGGCCCGCGCCCAATGCGTGGCGAGCTGTAAACAGTGCGCGGCGTTGGCGGAATTTTTTTCACCGGCGAGCGCCAGGTGCAACTCGGTCGCGCCCCATTCCATGTCGTCGTGCCATTCGTCCTCGGGATAGAAACCGTGAGGCAAGGCCGTGGTCAATGGAGTGACGTTAGTGGTCGCGGCCAGATCAAAAATATGTTCGGCGGCCAGCAAAAGTTTTTGCGCGTAGGCGGGATCATTGGTTCTGAAAACCTGACAGCCCAATGCAAACGCGGCGGCCAAACGTCCGGCGAGATTCGGACTGATCTGCACACCGGCTGCGCCGGCCGGAAACACAGGGCGATATTTGATGAAGTATTGCGGGTCGCCCGGCTGGACATTTAATTCGTCATCAGCTTCTGGCAGCCGCCACACGTCGTGATCGCCGGTGGCATTTTGGTTGCCGTCGCCGATGCCGACCTGCACGTAAAGCGTTTCCGTGTCGTCATGCCACATTTTCAGGAGCCAGTCCAAACCGAAGCGCGCTTCGGCGGCAAAGTCCGCCGTGCCACCGCGTCCCGCCTGCGCCGGGTAATCGCGTGCGGTTTGCAGCATCATCGCGGTCACATAACTCGCCGTCTCGACAAACTTGAGATAGTCGCCGGCGTCAAACCAGCCGCCGGAAACATCCAGCGGCCCGCCGATTTTCTCCAGGCCGCCTTGCATTCCGTTCTTTCCGAAGGCGGGAACTTTGTAAACGAACGCCTGTCTGTCCGTAAGGTGCGCGGGCCGGCGATGAAACACCGCCGGCAATACATCCGGCCCGTCGCGCTGCGCCTGAAAAAAGAAAAGCGCATGACGCAGCAGCGGCGCGTAAATTTCCTTTCCCGCGCCGATCCGGAACGGAGGCGAAACCGCCGGAACCATGCTCTCAACTTTGATGGAATACGTTCCGGGTTGCTTTACGGAAGAAAAATCGAGCAGATAAACATTCGTATAAACGGTGTTCCAGGAACCGGTTCTATTTCCGACAGAAGCCCTGAACGCAACCGCGCCATCGGCGCCGATAACCTGGAAAATCGCGGTACGTTCGGAATCGGTCGCCATCAACAACGCCCGCTTGGAATCATTAGCGAGAAAACCGGCTTGATTGACGCGAATCTGCGCATCGGCTTGCGCAGCGTTGAGTTCGAAACAATGAACGGCTGCCACCGCGAGCGGCAAAATCCATCGCGAGAAAGGCTGCATGGATCAGGATGTCAGTTCCCGGATGAGCTGCTCCATCCGCCGGCCATATTCGACAAAATTCCTCTGCATGGCCGCGTCGTCGGTTGACTGAAGTTTTGGGTCGTGAAAAACCGAAACCATGTGCGGCTCGATGGAAATACCCGCGTCGTAACCGCGCGAAAAGGCGTCCTTCAAAATATCGCGCACGCGGCCCTGCCCTTCGCCTGGCCAATTGTAGTCCGCATCATTTTTCGCAGCGTTCCAGGTCGCGTCTTTGATGTGGATGTGCGCCACCTGGTCGCGCACGTGCGTCCAAAATTCCCATGGGTCTTGTCGCGGCCACGGTTTGGGTTTGGAGCGGTCGGGATTGAAAACGGGATTCGCCGGATCAAAAAGCCATTTGAGTCCGGGACATTTTTCCAGAAGCTCCAGCGCGTGGTGCCAGCTCATGCCACCGTGGTTCATGCAATTTTCGTGAAGCGGCTGAATGCCCGCGTCAAGAAACCTCTTCGTCACGTCGCGCACCCGGCGGAAAACTTCAGCGGGAATTTTGTGCGCGTCGTCATCCGGCTTGAAACTCATGATGCGGACGTATTGGGTGTTGAGCCGCTGCATTCGCGGGATGGCGCGCTTGACTTCCGCGAGCGTGATTTCAAACGGGTCTCCGACTTTTTTCGCCCAATTCATCACGGTCGAGCCGAAGCAATAAACCCCAATGCCCCCCGCCTCTAATTTTTTTGCGGCGTTGTCAAAGGCCGCGTCGGGAATATCGTGGAAATTCGCCTTTGGGAATCCCGGCACTTCGACGTTGCGCATCTCGACGGCTCGCCAGCCGAGTTCGCGCGTCGCCTGAATTTGCCCGTCAATTTTGTTCGCGGCTTCGTCGCCGATGCCCATCAGTTTCATATTTGCGCTATACGATTTCCGAGTTGCCGCGTAAATCGTAAATCGAAAATTTTTATTTTCATTTCCTGAACGAACTCGCGAAATCGTCCGTCGCCACCTGGACTACTTTTTTCTCAATCTTCGATCCCGTGATCAACTGCTTCAATTTCTTTTCCCACGCCGCGCCGTCCATCGGTAATCTCACCGTTCGGCCGAGCAATGATGAATACACTATCACGTTCGCCAGTTCTACCGAATTGATGCCTTCCTCGCCCGGCGCAATGAGCGGTTCGCCGTCGAGAATCGCGTTCACGAAATTCTGCACCATGGTTGCGTGCGGCAACACGGCATTGTCGAACGGAATTTCAACATTCCACACCTCCGGTTTCACAAAACCCTGCTTTGCGGTTTTGCTGAATTCCAGCATGTTTGCTTCGTTGCGCGTGAATGTGAGCCGGTTGTTTTCCAGGACGAGTTTGCCGCTCGTGCCGGCGATTTCAAACCGATTGGTGCCCGGCGCCTCGCCGGTGGAACTGATGAACGTGCCGGTCGCGCCGTTCGGCCACTCCAGATAGGCTGTCACATTATCCTCGACCTCGATCCGGTGAAAGCGTCCGAGCTGGCAAAAACCGCGCACACGCTTCGGCATTCCGCAGAGCCATTGCAGCGTGTCGAGGTTATGCAGACATTGGTTGAGCAATACGCCGCCGCCTTCACCCTTCCAAGTCGCGCGCCAACCGCCGCTCGCGTAGTAGGCCTCGGTGCGGAACCAATCCGTGTTGACCCAGTTGACGCGGACGATTTCGCCGAGGTCGCCGTCCCGGATCAATTTTTGGATTTTCAGATAGCGCGGTTCGGTGCGCAGTTGAAACATGCCGCCGAAAACAACCTTCGGAAATTTCCTGTGCGCGGCAATGAGCCGTTCGGCGTCGGCTTTGTGCGACGAAATCGGCTTTTCCACCATCGCGTGGACGCCGTTTTTGAGTGCGGCGATGCCCAGCGTCGTGTGCTGAAAATGCGGCGTGGCAATGATGACCGCGTCCACCTGGCCGGACTTTATGAGTTGCTCGCCGTCGCCGAAGATTTTCAGCGGCTGGTATTTTTCCAGCGGCGCGGTGACGGCGTCGCAAACGGCGACGAGTTCGCAGCGGGTGACTTTTTTGTTGAGCAAATAATCGGAATGATATTTTCCGATGTTGCCCATTCCGATGATGCCGAGTCGAATTTTGTCCATTGGAGAAATGAGTGACGCGCCGGCAGCCATCGCCGGCCCGCGGCTTTGTTTAATCCAGTGGAGTAATAGCACTTCGGAGACATTTTGGGACAAAATAACTGCCTGATTGTCCTAATTCGGCGGTGCGGTGGCTATTAACCATTACATAACAATCAATCCACTCATTGAAACCGGAAACTAAAAGCCTGCGGACAGCCATCGGTCTGATTTTTTTTGCAGGCGCGCTGTTGTTTGCCGCCCACAAGGCGACCGCGGCACAGAAGGCCTTTTTTATTTTCCAATCGCCCGCCACGGAGATTGTGCCGGCCGATTTGGCAACCAATGTCACCATCACGCTGACCTACAGCAATGCGAGCGGGACAATCAATAATGCCGTGTTCACCAATGGCGTGTCCGTGGTTCCTTCAGGACAGGGCGTGACTGCCGGTTTGAATTCCACCACCCCCGCTGTCAGTGACAATGGCGGCACGGCAACTTTGCCGCTGACTGTTTCTGCCACGGCAACCGCTCCTTCCAATACCACCTATCAAATCATCGTCAGCGCCACCAACAATGCTTTCACGGCCAATGTTCCTTCGGGCGCCGCCTCGGTCACAAACACTTTTATTGTCGGCGCTCCGGCAAACTCCAATGCCTTTTCTATGGCGCTCTCGCCAACTACAGCTTCCGTTCCGGCCGGCGTCGCGACCAATTTCAATTCCACCATCACGTTCGTGGATTACAGCGCAACGATTTCCGGATTAATAACCAACGGCGTTACGGTCAGCGGACCCGACACAGCGAACGTGACGGCCGCGCTGAACAATGACTACGCCGCGCTGACAATTAATTTTGGCCAGACGAATCTGACGCTGACAGTCAATGTGAATTCCAATGCGCTCGCCGGCGCTTACGCCGTCAGCGTTATGGGCACCAACAACGCTTTCACCGCGAACCCGACGCCGGGAAACGCCGCCGTTTACTTCAGTTTAACTTTAACGTCGCCCGCTTCCATCACACCGCTGTCGATTCAGAACTGCACGCTCACCGGCACAACTCTGGAAATGGCCGGAGCCAACGGACTTCCAGGCAGGCGCTACACAATTTTGTCTGCCACAAATTTGGCGGTGCCGTTGCAGCAATGGGCGCCGGTTCTCACGAACGTGTTCGACGGGAACGGAAACTTCGATGCGAGTTTCACCCTCGCGAACGCTTCCGGCCCGAACGCAGCGCAGCAGTTCTTCATCGTGTCATTCAATCCTCAAGACACAAATTCCCTGCCGACCGTGGCGATTCCGGCATTCAGTCCGATTGCCGGATCGTATTATGCCGAAACGCCGGTGACCATTTCCACGACGACCGGCGGTGCGACTGTCCGTTACACCACCGACGGCAGCACGCCGAGTGAAATCAACGGGGTAATTTACACCGGCCCGGTGACGATGGCTCAAGCCGTTGACACCAATCTCACCGGTTTTTTGACCAACTGTTCCGGCATAACGATGCTCAAGGCCATTGCCTACCAGAACGGCATGGCGGACAGTCCCGTGTGGACCGGCAACTTCGAAATTCTTGTCCCAATGAAATATCCACCATCCTCTTCGCCGGTGGAGGGCATCGCTCACGTCGGCTATCACGTGACCGGTGCGAATTGGACCAATACGCTCGACTTCTGGACGAACTACTTCGGCTTTGGCGCGGTGGTGGTTTCGAGCAATTTTGCCCTCATCAAAATCAACGACCAGCAGTTCGTCGAACTATACCAAGGCGCGCTCGATTCGTCTCAATTTCAACTGGCGGACTGGGGCTTTCAGGTGACCAATGCCGAGGCTTACCGCGAACAACTCGCCGCAGCAGGCGTCAGCGTTCCTCCCGCCGTCAGCACTAACGCGCTCGGCAACTTAAGTTTTTTTACCACCGACCCGGATGGCCACACCAATGAATGGATTCAGTACCTGACCAATAGCATCACTGGACTGTCGCAAGGACAAGACATGCCGGGCACGCAGCTCTTCGGTTACATCAATGGCATCGGCGATTGCACGACCAATGAGTCTGCGGCGGACAATTATTACATCGGCCAATGCGGCTTTGTGACCAACCAGACCCACGACGTTTACATTCCCAATGTTAATGGCTACGTCGAGCTGTTGACCGCGAATCCCGGCCAGGTCACCGCGCAACTTGCCGGCAAGCATGAAAAAATTCAGTTGCTCAATTTCCACGGCCTGGTTCTCTCACAGTCCGTCAACGTTCTGACCAACCGCGCTCCTTCGATTGCGATCACCCTCTCCGTTGAAGGCACGCCCGGCACAAAACAGCAGGACGCGGCGGACGTTTACGACGCCGACGGCTCGCGTGTGCGGTGTGTGGACGAGTGATGGTCTCGGAAAACCGCGAAATTTTTTGTCCCAATTTGCGGAAGAAACGCTATTGACCTGCTAAAGCCCGAAGCCGCTGTATTGGCCATTAAGCGAACGATTGTGCCTTGGCGCAGCGGGCCGATGCGGCCATGAAAATTTTACCCAGTGAGTTTAGTTGTAACCCGTGATGGCAGTTTGTAGTCTCTTGACCTGAACCGAAATAGAATAAAGTCGCATTATGAAAAAAACGTTACTGAAGATCACGACCCTTACCATCCTAGCCGCGGCTGTTGTCGGCGCGCCAGCATTGTCGCGCGCGGCGGACGCCGCCACCAATGCGCCGGCGGCATCCGACCAGACCGGTCCGACAAAATTCTACGGCCCGGTTACCGCCGTGGACACGAATGCGATGACCTTCACGGTCGGGGACCAGACTTTTACCGTCACTGGCGAAAGCCAGATCACCAAGAGCAACAAAACGGCGACGTTGGCCGACGCGGTGGTGGGCGAGCCAGCCCGCGGGTCCTATGTCAAAGGGAGGGCCGGCAAGCTTGAAATTACGAAAGTGAGATTCGGAAAAAAGGCCGGCGGCAAAGCAGGCGGCAAAAAGAACAAAGCGTCGGGTATGACCGAAACGAACGCCCCGGCTGCCGCGCCTGAAAGTCAATAATCCGCAATCAAATTCATTTCAGGACAGACGGCAACCCTGGCTTTTTTAACTCACCGCCCTGCCCACTTTGAAAGATTCTTTTCTCTCTCTCCGGTTTTTTGTGCCGCTCGTTCTCGGTGCGGTCGTTGTCCGGGTTTCGTTCGCCGACACTCATGCCGCCCAGACAGTTCTGCCGTTCGGAACCATCAAATCGCCCGCGGGATTTTATCATCCGGGAGTTTTGGTGAACCGCGCGCAGTTGGATTTCGTCAAGGGCAAGGTAGCGGCGGGAATTGAGCCGTGGAAGTCCGCCTTTGAAGCGGCAAAGTCGAATGACTTGGGCTCCTTGAACTACGTCGCGCATCCGTGGAAGACCTGCGAGTGCGGGCCGTTTTCCCGGCCCGATCTGGGTTGCAAGGATGAACAACACGACAGCGAGGCCGCCTACACGCAGGCGCTGCTTTGGTATATCACTGGCAACAAAGCTTATGCCGTAAATGCCATCAACATCATGGATGCCTGGGCGAACACGCTCACCGGTGGTCATATCTTTGCCAACGGCCCGGTACAGGCCGCCTGGTGTGCCGAACAATGGCCGCGTGCGTCGGAAATCATCCGTTACACTTGCACCAACTGGCCGGCGGCGGATGTTGCGAAATTCCAAAACATGCTGACGACCCAGTACCTGCCGTCGCTGACCAACGGCGATTGCGAGAACGGCAACAAGGAGCTTTCCATGTGCGAAGCGCTGATCAACATCGGCGTGTTCAACGACGACCGGAAGACGTTTGAACTGGGCTTGAAAATGTGGCGCGGACGGACGCCGGCTTACATTTATTTGTCCACTGATGGTCCGACGCCCGTCAAAGCTCCGGGTTGTGAGGACATGCCCATTTGGGGAAACAAGGGACTGACCACGCCATTCGTTGACGGATTATTGCAAGAGAGCGTTCGCGACTCTGGCCATGCCAACCTCGCGCTGGCGGCCATGGTCAACGCCGCCGAAACGGCGCGGCAGCAGGGCGTTGACCTTTATGCGGAACAAGGCAAACGCATCATGGCGGCGCTCGAATTTCAGGCCCAATACTTGTCGCCGAATAACGCCACGCCGCCGAAAAATTTGACTTTCCACACACATCCCACTTGGGAAATCGCCTACAACGAATACCACAATCGCCTCGGTTACAGCCTGCCCAAAATGGCCGCGGTTCTTCCGACCATTCGGCCCACGGGCGTCAACCACGACATGGCTTGGGAGACCTTGACCCACGCCGAAGTCGGGGCGATTTGGCTCCCGCCGGTGACGACTCCGTAATCAGCCGGTTGAAGAGAATCGTCCCGGAAGTTTTCCTTTTGCCGGTGAGAACATTGCGTATGCCTCCCACATCTTTCCGAGCCATGCCCGATCCGGGTGGAACCGCGATTTTGGGAAAGTCGCGGCGCGTTATCCGGTGGTGATTACTGAGTGGGGCTTCATCGACAAGAAACAAACGCCCAATTCGCCTGACAGCTATCTCAGCGGCGATGTCGGCACGTATGACGACCCGTTGATTTCTTACCTGGCCGAGCGCGGAATCGGATGGGTGGCGTGCTGGTTCGACGTGCAATGGCAGCCGGCGATGCTCCTTCCGGGCGGCAACGGTTATACCAGTTGGGGAAGCTTGCGACAGTGGAATTGAAGAGTACCAGATGAACAGGCAACTAGGAGGCCCAACAAGGACAGGAACCTGTGTGAAAAGTGCCTACCTGAAATTCGGTAACGATCACATTTTTGATATGGGGAATTTTGACAAAACAGACAGATGGACGAGATTGTCTGAGAATGAGTTTTCACACGGGCTCGTGCCGGTTCTGACGAACCTTCCTACTAGTGGACCGCTGCGGGTCCTCGATCCCTCTGTTACCAAACTAGTGCGCCGCTTTTCACAAAAAGGCAACGAATCGGGGTTCGTTGCCTTTGGCGTTTCAGCCCCCTATTTCGGCAGGTTCTCGAACGGGTCGTGGCCCAAATATTTGATGATCCGCGCGTGTAAAAGCCAACACATGACTCTAGCGTTGGGTTTCAGGCTTTTGGGAGTGTCGAATCCAAGCGCAGAATGCCAGCCAAGACTTGCCATTCGGCTTCTGTGGGCATAATTTGGTCATGTTCCCATGCCTTTACCTTTCGTACGGAAACACCTGATTTTACGGCCAATTCTGGCTGTGAAAGGTCGGCTTTGATCCGTTTCAGAAGCAGATAATCGCCCAAGCTTTTGACATTGACAGGAATTAGTTTGCGGGGGCTAAATCGTTGCTTGAAATGGTCAAATTTGACTAGCACGGTTCTGTGTGTAATAACCAACAGCTGACCCACTTATGATAGTGTTAAGCTGCACAAAACCGGCATTTTTCCTGTTGCTCTTAAATCATTTAACACATGCGAAAAAGGCCGGTTGACCTCTCATTATCCGCATTATCCACCGATCAGCAGTCGCTGATTGCAGATTGTCAGCCGGTGATTCTCGAAATTGCCGTGACTGAAGTAAGTTCAGCGGGGATGCGAATTCAAGATTCTGAGAAAATATTGGCTGGCAATTCAACTGCATGACCTGTTTTCGTAAGATGTTTTGTGCTCTTTGATATGCAATGAATCCTGTGCGCGATGTTGCCTTTTTGCGACAGGCTTGTGAAGGTACCGCGCAAGGACGTTTCGCCGGTTTAGACTAGCAATTTTCCAGTCGCAAAGGATAAGTGCAGGCTATCGATAACGACGCGCATTTGTCGTCATTCATTCATACCGAAGCGCCTCAATCGGATCGAGCCGTGATGCCTTCCATGCCGGATAAAATCCAAAGACGATTCCGACGGTCACCGACACTGCAACGGCAGCAATAATGGCTGGCACGGATGGCATGGTCGGCCAATGCAACACTGCCGTGACCGCGAGCGATACCCCGCGACCCAGCAAAATTCCAGCAATGCCGCCGGCCAGACAGAGTACTACCGCCTCCACCAGAAACTGTCGCAGAATGTCGCTCGCCCGCGCACCGACAGCCATGCGCAGCCCGATTTCTCGCGTCCGCTCGGTGACGGACACCAGCATGATGTTCATGATTCCGACGCCGCCAACGACCAGCGAAATCAGCGCTACGATGAGGAGGAGCTTGGTCATCACGCCGCTGGTGGAGGCGAGGGCCTGCGAGATTTCGGTCAGATTGTGAATCCGGAAATCGTCCAGCGCGCCGGGGCGAATATGATGCCGTTCGCGCATCAGGGTGGTGATCTGGCCAACAGCCACCGGGATGTCCAGCGGTGTGTTGGCGGACATCCAGATGTCATCAATGTCCGCGAACCGCATCACCTGCGGCGTGTCGGCGGCCTGCGTGGCGGAGGGTTGCGGATAAAGCTGCACGGATTGATTCGGATAGAGCTGGTTGAGCGAATTGACCCCGCCGGAGGCAGTCGTGGCAGCGCCCGCGGACTGGGCGGTTTGCCGGACGCCGGTCACGCGGAACTTGATGGTGGTCCAGGGGGCAGCGATGAAGTCGTCCTGATCCTGCCCCATCATGTTCGGCCCTTTTCGGCTCAAGATGCCGACGACTTTCATCCCGACATCCTGGATGCGGATTTCCTTGCCGATGGGAGATTCGTCCCCGAATAACTGCTTGACGATGGTCTGCCCGATGACGCAGACAGCGGCGGCGCTGCGGACGTCATTGTCTGTGAACGGTTCGCCCTCGACCACCGGCCATTGGCGGATGACCAGATATTCCGGTGTCGTGCCGAGGATCCGGCCCGGATTCCAGTTGCGATTGCCATAAACAATCTGGGCATGGCAGTCCACGCTGGGGGCGACCCATCTGATGGCGCTGCAATATTGGCGGATGGCATCCGCGTCCATGGGCGTGAGTGTCGGCCGCCCGCCGGCGCCTGAATTGATGCCGGCAATGGTGATGTGCGCGGGATCCATCTGGATGACATTGGCGCCAAGGCTGGCGATGGTCTGCTCAATGGAATAGGAAGAACCGCGGCCAATCTCCATCATGGCGATGACGGCGGCGATGCCGATGATGATGCCCAGACAAGTCAGCACCGAACGCATGACATTGCGGCGCAAGGCGCGCAAGGCCATCCGTAGGGTTCCGTGAAAAGTATTCACGTTTGTTTAGTGTCTGATAAAGTGGGGCACGAACGGGTTTTGGGTTCCACCCTGCTCCGGTCCCGTGGTTTCACCCGTGACGACCTCCTGACCTTCCTGCAAACCGTCACTTGTCACGGCGGTGTTGGAACCGTCCGAAGTTCCGATCTTCACCTCGATGGGCCGGACGAATTTGCCGTCCTTTATCCAGATGACGCCTTGGTTCCCCTTCGCCCCTTTGGCATCGGCCGGATTGTTATTGGCCAGGGGGTCAACCGGATTCTGTGAACGCGCGTCCGCTGCTATCTCGTTGGGTGACGATGGCGACCAGCGCAATGCCGCATTGGGGACCAGCAGAGCGTTGGATTCCTTGCCCACGGTGAAATCCACGTTGGCGGTCAGGTAAGGCAGCAAAACATTGTCCGGATTTTCTGTGTTCACCTCCACCGTATACATCACCACGTTTTGCGTCATCGTCGCATTCAGGCGTACCTTGCCGACCGTGCCGTCGAACTGCCGGCCCGGAAAGGCGTCGCTGGTAAAAGTGACTGGCGCGCCGGGCTTAATCCGCGAGACGTCCGCCTCGTTCACCGCCACCCAGATTTGCATCTTCGTCAAATCCTGAGCAATGAGGAACAGGCTGGGCGCGTTGAGGCTGGCCACGACTGTCTGGCCGATGTTCACGCGGCGGTCAATGATGACGCCCTGGACCGGCGAGGTGATGATGCAGAAATCCAGATTCCGTTGCGCTCCATCGAGCGCCGCTTGGGCTTGCACCGTGGCTGCCCTGGCTTCGGCCACGCTGGCTTCGGCCACGGAGACATTGGACTTGGCCACTTCATAGTTCGCCTCGTCGGTGTCATAATCCACCTGCGCCAGCAGTTTGGAACCGTATAACACCTGCGCCCGTTTCCACTCTGCGGCAGCCTGGACGAGCTTCGCCTTCATCTGTTCGACGTTGGCGGCGGCGCTCAATTCGCCGGCCTTGGCTTGTTCCACCTGTGCCTTGGCCACGGCGAAGGCGGCGGCATAAACCGAGTCGTCAATCTTTGCCAGCATGGCTCCCTTCTCCACCACCGAGTTGTAGTCAATCGTCTTGCTGTTGATGTCCGTGCCGAAAGCCGTGATGCGCCCGGCGACTTGGGCGCCAACGTCCACAGTTTCCTCTGGTTCAATGGTGCCGTTGGCGCTGATAGTGGCGGCCACGTTGCCCCGCTTCACGACCGCCGTGCAGAATGACAATTTGGAATTACCCCGCGCGTGCCACCACCACGCTCCGACTCCGCCAGCCAGAATCATGACGGCAATCACGATAACCGGTAATTTTAGAATACGTTGCATTGAGTCATCTTTCCATCGCCTTCATAAATTTGTCCTCGAGCGAATCGCGCCGGTAATTCAGATGCCGCAATTGCAAATCGCGCCCGGCGGCCACGCGGTAAATCTCGCGTAGCTCGAAGCCTTCGGGCAAAACCAGCTTGAACCGTCCGGGACCGACCGCAGAGCACTGACACCCGATGCCGGCCAGCGCAATGGTTCCCAGGATGAACAGCCAGCGTTTCAAACCATTTTGCATTTGGTTTCGATATTTCATTGTCCAACCTGCGTGTTTACCAGGCGCGGCTGAGGCTGATTCCGAAATATTTGCCATCGGCATCGGCTTGAACGTGCCAGCCTTTGTACGGTTTGGTGAAGATGTAACTGCTGACAATTCCAATCGCTGCGCCCGCGACCACATCATGTGGGTGATGCTCTCCTGCCTCCACACGACTGTAAGCGACAAAAGAAGCGGCTGCGTAAGCCGGGATACCATACTCCCAACCGTAACGCTTGCGCATGAACTCGGCGGCAGAGAAGGAAATCGAGGTGTGCGCCGAAGGAAAGGACTGACTTCCACCATTGGGACGCTTTTCGTTCACCGTGTATTTCAGGCCGTAGGTGACACCAAGTGTCAGAGCGGCCGATTCGCCAAATTCCAATGCGCCCTTGCCATCCCGATGGCCGAGCGTCAGTCCAGCGGCGGTTCCGGGTAGAACATACTGCAAGACGTCGCCCGCCGTGGCGATGTTGTCGCCGGCCCGCGCGCCAACGCTGGCAGTCTGATAAATGAAGAAAAACACTACTGCGAGCAGCAAGGGCATCTGCCATGGGCGGCGACGTTGGAAGTTGGAAGAGGAATAAACGCCGGGCTTCATGCTGGGGGTTCATTTTTCTGCGCCAGCGGCAGGCGAACGGAAACAGTTGTGGTTTTCGACGGCACAGACTCGACTTGGATGCTTCCGTGATGCGCGGAGACAATCCATTGCGCAATGCTCAAGCCCAGACCACAGCCATCCACCGTCTGGCTGTGCGCCGCATCACCGCGATAAAACCGGTCAAACACCCGCGGCAAAACTTCCGGCGGAATTCCCGGCCCGCTGTTCGCAACGGTGAATTCAGCCATGTCGCCTGCACGCTGCAAACTCATCGTCACGCAGCCTTGTGGTTGGTTGTATTTGACGGCGTTGTCAGCGAGGTTCAGCAGGAGCTGACGCAAACGATGCCGGTCGCCACGCACGGTGACCTCTTCGCAAGCGGCCAGTTCCACCCGGATGCCCTGCGGTTCGGCAAGAATTTGGGCGTCGGCAAAGTTGTCGCGCACCAGTTCATCCCATCGCACCGGCTCCAGTTTCAACGTGACCTGTCCTGCATCGGCCTTGGCCAGCAGCGTGAGGCCGTCCACGATGCGCGCCAGGCGGCGCAATTCATCGAGCAGGCTGGCGGCGCGTTCGCGTTCGGCGGCAGAAAGCGATTCGTCGCGCAGCATGGTTTCGGTTTCACCGCACAAAACTGTCAGCGGCGTCTTGAGTTCGTGTGAGGCGTGCAACGTGAATTCGCGGGCGTGATTGAACGAGTCTTCGAGCCGCGCCAGCATTCCGTTGAAAACCCCGGTGAGCCGGTCCAGTTCATCGCCGTTGCCGGTGCGGGGAAGTCGTTCGCTCAAGTTGGACGCGCTAATTTTTGCGGCTGCCTGCGTGAGACCGGCGACCGGCGCGAGGGATTTTTTCATGAGCCACCAGCCGCCGCCAATGCTCAACAGCACCGCCGGCACGCCGCACCACATCACGATGCCGGTCACGTCTTCAAACATGTCCTCGTCAATCGCCTGTTTCGTGTAGTGACGTTCCGGATGTCTCCGTGCGTGTTCGCGGGGTTCGATAATGATTTGATAATACAGCAGGACGCCCATGACCATCAGCGCGACGAACATGACCGCCGCATACCACAAACTGAGGCGCGTGCGGATGGTCATGGTTGCTCCTTCAGCACATAACCCGCGCCGCGCACGGTGTGGAGCAGCTTGGGTTCAAAATCGGCGTCAACTTTTTCGCGCAAGCGTTTAACATAAACGTCCACGAGATTCGTGCCAGGATCGAAATCATAGTCCCAGACTTTTTCGAGAATCATCATGCGCCCGCACAACCGGCCGGCTGAGCACATCAAAAATTCAAGCAAACGGTATTCCCGCGCAGTCAGTTCGATGTCCGTTCCGCCGCGTTGCGCCCGGTGCGTGACCGTGTCCAGCGTGAGGTCGGCCACGCGCAGGACGGTGGATTTGTTCTCGCTGCTCCGCCGCGTCAAGGCCCGCACGCGCGCGACCAGTTCGGCCAGTTCAAACGGTTTGGGCAGGTAATCGTCCGCGCCCGCGTTCAGTCCTTCGACGCGTTCATTGACCTCGCCGCGCGCGGAAAGGAGCAGGACGGGCGTGGCGTTTTTGCGCTCACGCAACTGGCGCAGCACGCTCAGGCCGTCACGGCCCGGCAACATGATGTCGAGCACGATGCCGTCGAAGGGCGTGACGCGCATCGAGGCCAGGGCGTCGTCGCCGTTGTGGCAGACATCCACGGCAAAGCCTTCGGCCTGGAGCGCCTTGCGAACAAATGACGCCGTCTTTTTTTCGTCTTCAACGACCAGCACGCGCATGAACCGGCCTTGGGAAACGGCTATGGGTTGGACGAATTGTCCATCCCATACACCAGGATTTTGAATGTGCCCGGGACCATCCTTGGCCGCTGGCGCGGCGCACCGGCAACCTGATTGGTCGAAGACTCAAATTGGGCGCTGGGCAGGTAAATTTTGTGCGTAGTTGGATCAAGCGCCATCGTTCGCGCCCCGCGCTCGGTTTTCAGCGTTTGCACGACGGTCAATTTGTCCGGCGCGTCTTCCTTCGCAATCGTCGTGGTTCCATCACCGCACGAAGCAAAGGCGAGTTGGGTTTCCGGATCAAACGCGTTGGCGTCCACGCCCTGGCCAATCGGCACCGAGGCGAGCACCTTACCGTCCGTGCTGTCCATCATCACCATCAACTTATTGCCGCAACCGAGGAAAAGGCGGTGGTTCTTCAGGTCAATAGCCATGCCCGAAGCTTCCTCGCCCGGCGCGATGGGCCAATTAGTGAGGACCTGATGCGACTTGGCGCCAATCACGGCCACTTCACTTTTGTCTTCGAGGTTGTCATAAATGCGCCCAGCTTCGGGGTCGGCTTGCGCGAATTCCGGCCGGCCGCCGAGCGGAATCGTGGCCACGACTTTCGCAGCCTTCACGTCAATCACTGTCGCCGATTCGGCGCGACCACAGAAGAGATAGGCTTCCTTTTGACCGGGATCGTAGAGCATCCCGTCCGGACCTTGAGCCGTGACCACCTTGGACAGCGTTTGCAGTGTCTTCAAATCCACGATGCCGGCCATATTTTCGCGGCCATTGCTGGTGACGCCAAGGCCAAGGTCGGACGCGATGGCGACGCCATGCACGCCTGGCGTGTTCGTGATTTCGCCGCAGACTTGATCCTTGGCAAGGTCAATTACGACCACCTTGGTCGCGTGCGAAATGTAGAGCCGTTGTGCCGCCGAATCCACGGACAGGTAGTCCCATCCGCCTTCACCGCTGACGGGAATTTCCTTGATGAAATGATAGGGCCCGTCGGCGCGGCAAACCCCGACGGCCAGGCTGAATAGAACCGGCAATAGAATTTGTTTCATAGATGATCGAGATTTAATTGAATTTTTTACGACAACTTTTGCTCCTTGGCGTCCTTGGCGTCAATCCCCAAAGGCCGGGCGCAGGGCAAAGCCCGACTTTGGATGATTGATGACGCCGATGATTTAGTTTTTGTTCTTGTCCTTTTCCCCGGCGGCTTCCTTTGCTTCACTTTCCGCCGGTTCCTTCTCCACGGAAACCACGTCGCCAGTGATGGCGTCCACGTTCACTTCGGTGATGTCCTTCGTATCCGGCGTGGTCACGTCAAACGACCAGATCAATTTCCTATGTTCCTTTTCAATTTCAGCTTCCTTGATGGTGCCATTGGGCACTTTGGTCAGCGCGGTTTGCTCGGCGGCTTCCTTGCTCACCTTGGCTTCAGCCATGAGTTTGGCTTCCTTGTTTTTATGTTTGGCTTCGCCTTTTTCACAAACGCAGCCAGTCAGCGCGCAGACGGCGAGGACGGGGATTAGAGAATGGAGGATGGAATTCTTCATAGTGTGGTTTGGAGTCGTTGTTTGGTGTTTTGAAAATTCAAACGCCGCCATGATACCTCCTGGAGATGAACACCGGCTGAACGGCGGATGACAGTTCTGTCATTTGCGTCATCCGGCGTTTGACTATTCGACACCAATTCACTAGCGTCGCCGGGCTTCTTTAACCTTGACGTGACATGGATTGTTACCGTGTCTCGCCGCTGGTGAACAACTCCAAAAACGATTCACCGGAATGTATGCTACCGACGTGAATGCTTGTTCAAAAGGCAGATCGGCTGTGTTTTGCCTTGTTTTGAACTGTGTAAAAGCCAACACATGACTCTAGCGTTGGGTTTCAGGCTTTTGGGAGTGTCGAATCCAAGCGCAGAATGCCAGCCAAGACTTGCCATTCGGCTTCTGTGGGCATAATTTGGTCATGTTCCCATGCCTTTACCTTTCGTACGGAAACACCTGATTTTACGGCCAATTCTGGCTGTGAAAGGTCGGCTTCGATTCGTTTCAAAAGCAGGTAATCACCCGGGGTTTTGACATTGACGGGAATGAGCTTGCGGGGGCTAAATCGTTGCTTGAAATGGTCAAATTTGACCAGCACCGTTCTGTGTGTAATAACCAACAGCTGACCCAACCGCCGTTGGCGCTTGCAGTTCCGCTGTCGCGGTTCACGTCGCAGGTCGGCGGTGGCTCAGCTTTTTTCGTTAGGCGGTGTGACCGATTTATGTCTGTGAGAACCACATTCAGAGGATTCACATTGGTTGAGTTGCTCGTGGTGATTGCCGTCATTGCCATTCTCGCTGCGTTATTGCTGCCCGCTTTGAGCCGAGCCAAGGCGCAAACACAGCGCACCACTTGCATTGGTAATTTGAGTCAAATTGCTTTGGGCATTCGGATTTATTCCGACGAGGCAAACGATTCTGCTCCCACACTTGGAGATGGGCAGAGAATTTGGTTTCGATACCGGGAATTGTTGCAAAGTTACCTCGGCTTAAAAGGCCCGCCATCGCCGGACGACAAAGTGTTTGCCTGCCCAGCGGATAATTTTTATTACCGGCTCAACGTAACCCACGGGACAATGAGCTATGTTTCGCAAGGGCATTACATGCAATCCAATTTTGTTTATTCCAGTTATGAGTTCAATGGTGCGAATCAGGCGACAAACGCCAAGATTTCTCTTTTAGGAGTCAAAGCCCTGCCTGGTATAAGCGGCCGCAAATTGACGACCATCAAGCATCCTGACCGCACGGTTTTGGTAGCCGACGCTTCAGCGTTTGTTCCTTATTCTTGGCATCAGCCACAGCCCCCAACTATTAATTCACAGGGATATGAAATGCCCCTCTTCGATAATGCAAAAAACGTCGTCAGCTTTGTGGATGGTCACGTCAGCTATATCAAGATCTACTGGAATAATTCAACAAATTATGGTGGTTATTATTCTTTTTCATTTTTTTACGATCCGCCTGTAGGATATGATTACCAATGGAGTCCAGATTGATTATCTCAAGCAAACACCGCCTAACAAATCGCTGCAGGCAACGCGGGATGGCCGGTCCAGTTCCGCTATCGCGGAGGACGTCATCAACCCCGCGTGCCTGAGCTTGGGTCGTTAGGCCGACAATGCACGCCAATAGACCATGAAAAAGAGCATATCGTTCGTATTTGTCGTCAGCGCGTTGGCTTTGGCTGGTTGTTGCACGACAAGAAACAGCACGTTAGTTACTGCGACACCGGGTTACACTGTCAAGTCTCACGTCAAAAGAACTGGGCAGGGATATTGCTACGAGTGGGCTGTTCACAATAAGAATCAGAGACAAGGTTTAGACCACTTCGCGGTCGAGGTTCCAATCGAGACGCAGGTTTTAGCACACATCGTGCCGCCACCGTATGCGAATCCACACGGCACCGCCTACTGGGAGATGCTAGAAACACAGATGGCGCAGGTTGATGCGCACGACGGCAAGGCATGGCTGCCAGCGGCGCAACCTGGACGGAAGTGGATACTATGGTCTGGACGAATGCCCGCAAGTGTTTATCCACCACGCAGCACTGCCAAGTTTTCAGTCACGACAGATGCCTCCGTGATACCCGGTACTGTCCCTGAAACTGTTACGACCTACACGCCATGGAACCGACCACATTTTTATCTCTCCTTCGACGGAGAGGCTATAGGACCTTCCGTCTTAGGGGTCAGCGTAGGTCGGCCTAACACCGCGCTGGAGCCAACGGCCACTGCCCCTTGAGTTTTCGGTTGAGATATGAAGATTGAAAGTCCAGATTGCAGTCGTGAGCCAGCCGCCCGTGGCCGTGGCTCTTCTTTGGATCGTTAGGCGTTTTTACATTATGCGCACATATTCCATTATCATCCTGATTCTCTCATTGACGAGTATAAGTGTTCTCGCCGATGGTAAAACTTCAAGCCCACAAAAAAGTCCACCAAGTGGCGGTTGGACCATGTCGTTTTACGGCGATGTATCGGGACAACAGTATAAGACTGATCTTCGCTCGTCAGACCTCACTAATACCCCGACATGGTCGTTTCAGACCGAAAATCCTCCCGTATCGGTGGGAGAAGGCGTGCAATTAGCCACGAATGGTTTGACTAAAATTTTGGGCAGCTTGAAAGGTTGGAGCAGAGGAGACATCACATTAAAGGAATGGCCTGGAGGGTATTGGATTTATAAGATAGATTTTCAGGGTCCCATCTATTCCCATTCTCAATCACAATCTGGTCTGCCCCGTTTTCAATCTCAATCAGGTTTGGCAGTGTTTGTATTGATGAATGGCCGGGTAATTTGTCCTAAACCCATACAAAAAGGTAAAACGCCTAACAACGCGCTGGAGCCAACGGCCACTGCCCCTTCAGTTTCGACCGAGCCATGAAATTCGATTATCGTCATTGCATTGCTGTGCTGGCCGCGGGTGGCCGTGGTTCAGCTTTGGATCGTTAGCCGCTTGTTGCCATGTCTGATTTTCCAGAACGAGATTGGAAGCTGTTGCGGGAACTGAAACCCGTGGCGTTGGAGCGTTTATGCGAGCAGATTTTGCGTCGCGCCGCCGACATCGCGACAAAACCAGGCGGTACGAACCGCCAGCGTTATATCAAGATATGGGAGTTGATTCAGGAGCAAAATCATGAAATTGCTCTTGGATTTGACGACCATCGGCGATCAACGGCGTTTCTGAAGATATTACAGATTCACAGACGTGGTTTGTTCACTGAAGAGGAGTTTGCAAGATTTAGCGAGGAGACCCGAAAGCACGTTTTGGCGGCGGAGTCAATGTGACCGCGGCTAACAATTCTCTGTAGGCAACGCGGGGTGGCGCTCTCAGTTCCGCTATCGCTGTTGTGACCAATAGTCAACCGATAGAAAGACTTGACTTCGCACGAACGCGTAGATTTATTAGCCCATCTATATGACACATCTATCTGCCAGTCAGTTGCGCCGTGCGGCGGGCATCAAACACAAAATCGAATCAATGCAAAAGGCACTTACCCGGCTGTTGGGCAGCACCGGTGGCGCTGCCGCACCCCGTAAGCGCCGAGGGATGAGTGCTGCCGGAAGGCGAAAAATCGCTGCAGCGGCCAGAGCGCGGTGGGCGAAAGTCAAGGGCCGGAAGTCAGCCGCCAAGCCGGTCAAGAAAGCCCGACGCAAAATGAGTGCGGCGGCGAGGGCAAAAATCGCGGCGGCAGCCAAGGCACGCTGGAAAAAGGCAAAAGCTCAAGGCAAAAACACCCTGTAACCCAACAGGTCGAAATCGTAACGGCGATGAAATGATTTCTGGCCAACGCCACCAGTTGGCGGCTACCGGAAATTGAATTCAGTGGAGTGACGGAATTTTTTGGACGGCGGCGCGGAGATTTTCCATTTCATGATGCGTGTATTTTTGATGTTCGCCGGCGGTCTTGTGGCCGGTGAGTTTCATCCGCAATTCAGCGGACACGTTTTGATTGGCGAGCGCGGAAGTGAAGGTGTGGCGCAAGGCGTGGAATGAGCGGCGGGAAAACATCTGATTGCCCGCGCCCTTCACCGTCTGCGAATCCACGCCCGCCTTCCGCATGATTTTTTTGAAGGTTTCCGAAAGCCCGTGCCGTCCACCGGGCCGCAAATTCGCCATGCTCGGCAGGATGAAGATTTCCGGCTTGTCTGTCCCCGCCAGCTTGTTCAATCGCGCCAGCAAGTCAGGATGAAGCGGGGCGATCACTTTCGCGCCGGTCTTGGCTTGCGTGTAAGTCAGGGTTTCTTCGGTCAGGTCCACGCCTTCCCATTGCATCCGGCAGCAATCGGAAAGCCGCGCCCCGGTGAAGTAGGCGAGCATGATTAACAGCCCCCATTCGCCTTCCGCCGTGTCCACGAGCATCTTCACTTCCGCCGGGGTGAATGTCCCGCGTTCCATGCCGATGGCTTCGGGCAATTCCACGGCTTCGGCGGGATTGGTCGGAATCAAACCTTGCCGCCGGGCCGCGTTCAATGCCCCGCGAATAATCTTCACATCCACGTTGACGGTCTTGGGTGCAAGCCCCTTGGCCGTGCGATAGTCTAAAAAGTGTTGCACGTCCGCTGATGTGAGGCTTGTAAGGTTTTTGTTGGCACGCTTGCCCAGCGTCTTCAGAAAATCTTCCACGGCCACGCCGTAGCGTTCCCCCGTGCCTTTAGACTTCCGATCCCGCTTGCTGGCAAGCCAAGTGTCGAAATGCGATTTGATGGACACGGTTTGCAAGGTTTCGCCCATGTCCGCCCGCTTCATTATGTCCTTCAGGACTTCGCGGGCCTGGGCTTCCACCAATTCCCCGCGCCGGGCGAGTTTAGATGCTCGCTCGTATTCCATCGCCACGGCCAAGGCGGATTGGCGGTCTTGCTGTTTGGTGCTGCGGAGAATCCGTCGGCCATCCGGCCCAAAATAAGCTGCGTGCCAGTATTGAGAATCAGGGCGACGATGTATGCTTGCCATAGTGCTGCTAATTTTACTGCTAACGTCCACCTATGTCAAGAGCATTTCACCCTGTCATTATTGCTTTATTTTGCTATTGTTAGCCTTGCGGAAACGAGATGATGGTTCGATTCCCTTCACCCGCTCCACCATACGACTTGACGAGTTTTCGACGAGCAGTGACCACGGTTTCACGCAATAACCACGGGCTTTTTTGCGGTCGAGGACAAGGTTCGAGCCGAAGACTTCTTTGGCAAGAACCCGCTTCTCTTGAAGCGAACCTGAAACAGCGATTTCGCCCGCGTTTCTAGCGGTTAAAATCCAATTTTGCATAGGTTCGAGCCAGTCGGCTCGTCCCTGCGAAAGCCGGGATATTTGCTCCTCCAAAGTTTTCTTCTGGCTCATCATTTTGGCCTTTTCCGCGACATAGGCTTCGCGGTCAATGATTTCGTCCAGAAATGAGTCCAGAAGTTTTTGGAGGCGGAGATTGATCTTTTCAATCTCCCCGCGCTTTTGAGCAGCCACTACAGCGGCAGATTGGGCGGACTGTTTCTTTTCCTCTTTAACTCGTGACAGCATGTCACTTCCATGAATATGAGATTGAGGACGTTGAGCCGGCCCACGTCAAACACGTGCCTGCCTGTCTCAAGCAATCACCGCGGCATCAAATAATGAAGACTTCGCGCAAGAGACGTACGTAAAGTTGCAAGAGTTACTACTCGGTTATTTCAGCTTCCCCTCTTGCCGTCGTTCCTACGCTATCCTTCAATTGGATATCCACCTTCAGAATGTGATGATTGATCCACCAAACCATACTTTGATGCAATCGCTCCAGCATAGCCTTCGGCTTGGCTGTTACCTCGTACTGGCCTTTGTAGAAGCTTAGCATATTCAAAGCCAGCGCATGATCCTCTTTGTTTTTCTCATAGGCCGGGCAGCGAAAACGCAGCATGCATGTTTCCTCGGCACTGAAATGCATTTGGACGTAATCCTCCAAGAATGTCAACACATAATCCGCCTCTGACCGCTTAATCTCATCACTTGCCACAAGTCTTTCAAGCCGGTTGACGTGCTCGAAAAGAACCTTATGCTGCTTGTCAATCGTCGGCACACCCGTTTCATAAGCTGAATTCCATTCAAGCATACGTTGCGTGCTCCGTTTCGACGCCCCAACGACATACCAACATCCATCGAGACCTCGATTAAACTTATCTTCATTTGAAGTTTAGCATTCCTGCTACCGAACTGCAAATGCCAAGTCACAATGTGACTATTGCTTGGATCATCGGGATGCGTGTCTCGTAGCCGAGGACTCCCGGCGGCAGCCCCAAGAGCACATCTTGACGTTTATGGATCAGGCAGGTCTGACAGGCAATCGCGCCGGCATTTGTTGGCTTCTTGTTTTATTTGAAGAAAACTCGGAATTGGATTCAAGGGATGGTTTTGAAGCTTTTGGGAGCAACGTGGTACGACTCTTGGCTTTACAAATGCTGTATCCCTGGTGTGCTTGCTATGCAAACAGGTGACAGAGGGCGATTCGCACAAAATTGGGATACAACATTCCTCAATTCTGGGCGAGGTAAGGCTTTGGTTGGCGGCACTGCGCCCTTCATGCACAGGGGGTTTTTATGAGTTTCCCGGTTGTCATGGACTTCGTCACTGGCGCGCTGCAATTCGCAGTCGCCGGCTATGCCTTGCGTCTAAACCGGATCTACGGAACAGCGCGCGTAGGCTGGTCTCTATTTTGGGCCTTCTCACTGCTGGCACTGCTTCACCTGTTTCAATCCGTAATATCGTTCAATAACGGCGCACCCTTGGGAGTCGAGATCGAAGTCATCTATTCGCTCATTTCGCTTTTGCTGCTCACCGGCATGGTCCACATCGAGACCCTTCTCAGGGAACGTCTGCGGGTGGAGCAGGAGGAAGAGCGTTTGCGGGGCGAATTGGAATCAAAAGTCAAACAAAAGACGGCGCACCTGACCCTGGCCGTCGAAGAGCTGAAATCGGAAATTGTCGAACGCGAACGGATGGAGGCAGAAGTCGAGAGGACGCATAAGGAACTTCTGGCCGCTTCCCGTCAGGCAGGCATGGCGGAGATCGCCAACTGCGTGCTGCACAACGTCGGCAACATGCTTAAGAGCATCAATATTTCCGCCAGCCTGGTATCCGACCAGATGAAGCAATCCAAGATCGCCAATGTCGTCCGTATTGGCACGCTGATACGAGAACATGAGGGGGACTTGGGTGATTTCATGGCGCATGATCCAAGGGGCAAAAAACTGCCGGTGTACATCGCGCAACTGGCTGAGTATCTGGCCAACGAGCAAACCACGCTTTCAACTGAACTTGAGTTCATCAGAACCAACATTGAGCACATCAAAGAAATCGTGGCGATGCAGCAGAATTGTGCCAAGCTCACTGGCGTAACTGACACTTCAAAAGTCACCGCGTTCGTCGAAGCGGTGATACGTAAAAATGCCGGCCTGCCAGAACAGCGCGATGTGCAGACTTCCCACAAATTCGAACCGCAGGTTCCCGAAGCTATTGTAAATTCTCGTTAGAAGTCGTCTCAGGAACACATGTGCGGCCCCGACGACTAAGGCAACGCAGCGATTCCCCTTCCTTTTCGATGGGTCACCCGCATCACACCTCCTGAAACAACGAAGATAATGACGAAAAGGTTGAATACGACCTAAGGGAGGGTGAAGTAGTCTGTAAACCAATGAGTTACGGTAAAACCGGTCGTTGTTTCGGAACGAAATTTGTTCCACGACTTTGCATCACTGGCATTGCGAATCAGCGCAGCGGATACGCCCGGATGACAGGTCGCCAGCGCCCCCAATTACCCGTTGTCCACTTCTGAGCGCCACGGTGGCTGGCGTTCTGTCCGTGGCCACCATAATTCGTATGAGCTGGTTCGAGCGAGCGGACGCGACATTTCTCGGAGAACACTCTTCACAATGGATTGGTCGGACTAACCCAATCACTGGCACAGTAAAGTGAGTCCGGTCACAATCAACTCACAATAATCTGCCAGTGCAACGAAATGGGCATATTGGCAAATGTTGCTGGCCGATGTAATTGACTGCATTGAAGCAAGTTAAGGCGATAGGAATTTCATCGTTCAGGCATTTTTAATGCTCTGTTTTAACATTTAATACAGAGGCACTTGTGTACGGTTATGACCTCCAGACAACAGAAGACGGTTGTTTTTGCGACAATACCTATTTTTGCCGCCGCTGGGGTTACTTTGGATTTGTTCACGCCGCTGGGCGTCGCCGCGTGGTTTTTTTTGATAATGGCACGGGCGGCGTTGGGCCAGGTTTCGGATCAATTTCCTGCCACATCTCCGGTTCTTACAAACATTTCCCAGATTTGGGGCATTCCAAGGGAGCATAATACTGAAGAGTATAGGATACGTGTCGAAGCGGTGATTTATTACTATGACAAGGAGTGGAGCGACGCTTGGGGGGAATGCGCGGGAAAACCGATCTGGCTGCCGATTCTCGGTTCCTCAGTGTCTTTCAAAGCCGGCCAAAGAATCGCCATTGATGGATGGATAGTTCCGTCGTCACAGCGCTTTGTCTGGGACAAAACCCAGGTTCGCATTCTTCAGGAAGGAGTGAACACGAAGGCGGAGCCGGTTGGCAACCTGCGCGACAACTGCGCGGAGCTAAAAGACCATTTGGTTTCGGTGGAAGGTCTGATAGATCGTCAAATAAATGAACCCACACACATCAAATTGACTTTTTTGAACGGAGATACCACCGCCAACGCGTATGTGCTCAAGGGCACAAACGACCCCGCCCCCGGTTTCAAAGAAGGGGATTTCGTCCGGATGAAATGTGTTTATTCGCCCCATTTCGACCGGGAAGGAAATCTCAGCGCATTGTCATTATGGGTGGCCCGTCCAACGGACATCGAGGTTATTGGTTCCGTGCGCAACGATCCGCGCTTCGTTACCCCGATCACCCCGATCGATGAAATTCAGGAAAGCAGCCCCACGAACAACATGATCCACATTGCGGGCATTGTGCACAGCCATGAGCCAGGTAAATGGGTCACCCTCTGGGATGGCACGGGACAGGTCATGGTACAGAGCAGGCAAACTCAACCATTGCGCACCGGCGATCGAGTTGAAGCCATCGGTTACCCCTATGTACTGGGAGTGCAACAAACCTTGCATGGCGGTTTGTGTCGGTTGATGGCCTCGACCAACGAACTGGTTTCATTCGACAATCCCCCCTTTCGTCTGGTGGAAAGGATCAGGGACCTGAACCGCGAGGAAGCGCGCCGTCATTCGCCCGTTATCCTGCGCGCAGTGGTGACATGGTCGAATCCAGAAACACCCTTCACTTTTGTGCAAGACGCCAGCGGCGGTATCCGTGTGGCCAATCCGAAATGGGACATGCCCGACACGTCGAAACCGGGAACGATTGTAACCTTGCGTGGCGAGGTGGCCGAAGGGGATTTTGTGCCGATCGTTACCAATGCCGTTATCAGCCAATCAGGAGGGTGGAATCTGGACGAGGGGCGATTGGTGACGCTGGAACAAGCGATGACCGGCAAGGAGGATGGCAGTTGGGTCGAGATGAAGGGATTCGTGCGCCAGGTCACCAAAGTCAACGATTTGGTGCGTTTCGATCTAAGCACATCGAGTGGAGAATTTCAGGCATGGATTCCAGCTTCGCAGTCATATGATTACCTCAAAGGATCAATCATTCGCGTGCAGGGGGTGTGCTCTGCCGTTTCCAACTCGCGCCATCAATTGGCCGGGATTGAGATATTGACGCCGGAAGCTAAATACATCCAGGTTGAGGAACCTGCACCGGAGGATGTGTTCGCCGTGCCATTCCGACCGCTTGGCAACCTGAGGCAGTTTTACATGGAAAGCGCGCTCAATCGGCGAATCCGCACCTCCGGCACCGTGGTGCTGCACGCGCCGGGCCGTTATTTGTACTTACAGGACGGCGGGGACAGCGTATTTGTCTTAAGCCAGCAACAGGATGCACTTAAGCCAGGCGACCGCGTTGAAGTGGTGGGATTTCCCGGCAACGAGGGCAAAAAGTTTCTCCTCCGCGAGGCTGTCTATCGCCGCATCGCTACGGGCACGGAACCCAATCCCATACAATTGCCTGAAGTGCATTCCGTTAATTTGGATTTGGAAGGGCTTCTGGTGAAAGCCGAGGGCACCTTGCTAAACAAGGTGGAAAAAGACGGCGAAACACACCTGCTCATCCAGAGCAAAAATTCCACCTTTGAAGCCGGTTTGGATTCAACCGCAGATGACAAGGCAAAAAAACTGCAGGCCCTGCAGCTTGGCAGCCGTCTCGCCGTGACGGGAGTTTACGAGGTGCAAAGCGATGAATACGGGAAACCGCGTTCATTTCTGCTTCACCTCCGTTCTTCGAACGATGTTCAGCTTCTTCACCAGCCGCCATGGTGGACGTTCGCACGCCTCTTGTGGGTGCTGTTGGGCGTGCTGGTTACATCTGTGGCCGCGCTGACCTGGAGTGTTTTGATTTCGCGCAAAAACAAGTTGCTCCGGCAGGCGCAAACCGAACTGCAAGTAGTCAATGACAAACTCGAACTACGCGTCGAGGAGCGAACGCGCGAACTTCAGGAACAGGTCAGCGCCAAGGAACGCGCCCGCGCTGAACTCAAAGAGATTGAAATACGATTTGAGTCGCTGTTTGAAGACGCTCCTGTCGGTTATCACGAGTTGAATGAGGAGGGACGCATCACAAGGGTTAATCGCACTGAGTTGGTCATGCTGGGATATGCCGCCGAAGAAATGATAGGACGTTTCGTGTGGGACCTTGTTGCTGAACCGGAGAAAGCCAGAGAAGCGGTCATGGCTGGGCTGTCGGGGAAAACACCCGTGACTGAGTTGGTGGAACGAAACTATCGACGAAAGGATGGAACCATTTTCCCAGTCTTGATTGAGAACCGGATGCTTCGGGACCATGCCGGGCGCGTTACCGGCATGCGTTCCACCTTTCAGGACATTACTATGCGCAAGCGGACGGAAGAGGCGCTGGCAAAAGAACGCAATTTACTTCGAGCGCTCATGGACAACATTCCGGATGGGATTTACTTCAAGGATAGAGAGAGCCGCTTTACCCAGATCAACCCCGCTCTGGCCCGTCATTTTAGTTTGAGCGATCCGGCGGAAGCGACTGGCAGAACCGACTTTGATTTTTCCAGTAAAGAACACGCCCGGCAGGCCTACGAGGATGAACAAGCCATCATTCGCTCGGGAGAGCCTTTGGTGGGAAAGGAGGAAAAGGAAACGTCGCTCGATGGACGAGTAGGATGGGTTTCTACCACCAAGATGCCGCTCCGCAACCAGGAAGGACAAATCGTCGGAACTTTCGGCATATCCCGCGACATCACCGAGCGCAAGCGGATGGAGCACTCCTTGGCTGAGATGCTCGATTTTAACCAGAAAATCATCTCAGACGCCTCAGTGGGGATTGTCGTCATCAAAGCGTCTGGTCAATGCGTGTTGGCCAACGAGGCCGCCGCCCGGACGCTCAACGTCACTGTGTCCCAACTTTTGAACCAGAATTTTCGGCAACTCGAATCATGGCGCGCTTCGGGCATGGTCAAGATGGCGGAAGAAACCCTGGCCACCGGACGCCCGCAGCAGTGTGAACCCCATTTCGTCAGCACCTTTGGCAAAGAAGTCTGCCTGGTCTGTCACTTCAGTCCCTTTGTCCGGGGCGACGAACCTCACCTGCTTCTTCTTTTCAGCGACATCACCGAAAAGAAAAAACTCGAAGCCCAGTTGCTGCGTTCGCAACGCATGGAAAGTCTCGGCACCCTGGCAGGCGGCATCGCCCACGACCTCAACAACGTGCTGGCGCCATTGCTCATCTCGGTCCAGGTGTTAAAGGAAAAAATCACCGACGCCGACGGGCAAAAACTGCTGCACGCCCTGGAAACCAACGTCCAGCGCGGCGCAAGTCTCGTCAAACAAGTGCTGGCCTTCGGGCGCGGGGTCACCGGCGAACGCGTCACGGTCCAACCCAAACACATCGCCCACGAAATCGAGCAGATCGTTCACGAAACTTTCCCCAAATCGGTGGAGTTTGAATTTCAATCCACCGACATCCTCTGGACTACGATTGGCGACGCGACTCAACTTCACCAAGTCTTGTTGAATCTCTGTGTCAATGCGCGCGATGCCATGCCCACCGGCGGCAAACTCTCCATCCATATGGAAAATGCTGTGCTCGACGAAGTCTATGCCGATATGAATCTGGAAGCCAAGCCCGGCCCATTTGTGCTCATCAGCGTGACCGACACTGGCACGGGAATCCCGAAGGAAATTCAGGACAGAATGTTCGAGCCTTTCTTCACCACGAAAAAACCCGGCAAAGGCACCGGGTTGGGCTTGTCCACCACGCTGGCTATTGTCAAGAGCCACGGCGGTTTCATCAATTGCTACAGCGAGCCGGGCAAGGGCAGCACATTCAAGGTCTATCTGCCAGCCAACACCACGCTGGTCAGCACGGAAAATATGGTGGCGGGACAATCCGAATTACCGCGCGGCCACAACGAACTGGTGCTCGTCGTGGATGATGAGGAGCCAATCCGCAACCTTGCGCAAAGAGCGTTGGAGCGTTTTGGCTACCGCGTCCTGCTCGCTGCCGATGGCGCCGAAGCCCTCTCCCTCTACGCACCTCGCCGAAATGAAATTGACGTGGTCATCACGGACATGGTCATGCCGGGCATGGACGGTCCTGCGACCATCGCTGCTCTCAAGGCCGTTAATCCGGAAATCAAAATCGTCGGCTCAAGCGGTATGGCCTCCGACGGGGGTATGGCCAAGGCAAGGGATGCTGGCGTCCGCCATTTCATCCCGAAGCCCTACACCGCCGAGGTCATGCTTCAGACACTTCACCAAGTTCTGAACGGGAAGGGATTAACTTTCACTGCACTCCTAGTGAACGAGAGCTAAAATCGTTGAAGATTTCGTTGAAGGTATTCCCAAGACTCCAATAAACCCCCTACAAATAAAGAGTTTTAACTGGAGGCGAGGGTCGAAATCGAACGGGGAAGCTTTACCGTTCCGAGCCTAACACACTCTGTTTCAAGGCCTAGTATAACCTTGTTTTACAGGGGTTCAAGCTGCTTTTTCGACTGCTCGCTCATTGCTCCACCATCGCCATTTTACTGCTCTTTCCGTGCTCGTTAGGTGAAGATTTAGGTGAAACTTTTCCCGTGGATCGAACGTGGCGATACATGACAATCGCACCGCTCCCGAAGGCAAGCAACACCAAAGCCGTGGGTTCGGGGACTGAGGTAATAACAATCTCGCCATTGGGTGAATCGTCAGGGCTTGCGATGCCAGAAACCTCGGTGAGCTTCGCGCCCTTTCGAGGATCGAAACGCTCAACGCCCTTCATCAGGCCGATGTTGCCCTCATTGATCAGGTCGAGCAGCGGAAGCCCCAATCCTTCGTAGTCGCGGGCGATCTTCACGACCAACCGCAGGTTGGCGGTAATCATCTGCTCCCGCGCGCGTTTGTCTCCCTTCCGGATCCGCTTGGCCAGGACGATTTCCTCCGTGGGTGTGAGCAGTTTCACCTGCCCGATTTCGCGCAGGTACAATTGCAACGTGTCGCCACGGAGTGATTCCGATGAAATGGGTTCCGCTGGCGCGCTACCTGGTTTCAATGAGGTTCTCATATTGGACCTTTCATTCAATTCGTCTGCCGGTCGTCCGCCTCAGGCATTGACCGTGAGCCCTTCCAGCCGGGACACAATCGCCCTTTTGCCGGCGGCACCGACGATCCGATCGCGGGCCACGCCATCGGAAAAATAAAGCAACGTCGGGATGGACTGGATCTGATAATGCCCGACCAGATCGGGATTTTCATCCACGTTGACCTTGGCGACTTTGACGCGGCCAGCTTGCTCCGTGGCAATCTCCTCCAGCACCGGGGCGATCATTTTACAGGGACCGCACCACTCAGCCCAAAAGTCCACCAGCACCGGCTGGGCGGATTTCAGGACTTCGGCTTCAAAGTTTGTTCCGTTTAATTCGATGATCGATTTCATGTCTCCTCCTCGCTGATGGTTCTTCGATGTTTGCAAAGCGTGGGCAATCGGTTAAGCCGCCAAAACGATAACCGGGCTACTCCGCCGCACGGATTCCTGGCGGGCGTTCCAGGCGGCTACCGCCTCGACCTTCTCCGTCGCGAGGGCGGGGAAAAACAGGTGCGGATACTTTGTTTGCCAGGCCACGGCCTCGGCTTCATTCAGGGCCAGCCGCACGAGCCGCTCCGGTGCCATAAGCGCGCGGCTCGATTCCGCAAAGATCGCCTCTTTGACCCCGGCAATCTGCGCCCGGATCTTCCGACAGGTTGCCCGGCATGTGTTCCGAAACGAACCACCGTTTCCTCGATTTCCATTTGTGCTTGTCTGTTTCATCTTTTTCTCCTTTCAATTATATGTAATATCAACAGTTACATATTCTCACAAAAAAAGAGACTGTCAACCACTCTTTTTTGTGGCGCCCGGACAGGCGGCCTTGATCATGCCGAGCACCCCGGCCAGGGTGGTTTTCTCCAGGTCCCGTTCCAAGGCGCTTTCCGCCGACGCAAAGACCCGGTTTAAGGTCTCCCGGATGCAATGGCCCACCGGGCAGGCCGCGTTGGCTTTTCGGGCGGGACTGGCAAAAGGCTCAACGGCTTCCACGGCCCGATAGACCTCAGCGAGATTGATACGACCGGGGGAACGGCTTAAACGGGAGCCGGCCCCGGCACCCTTGCGGGTCTCCACCAGCCGGGCCCGCTGCAACGACAGCAGGAGCCGCCGGATGATGACCGGGTTGGTGTTGACGCTGCCCGCCAGCATGGCCGAAGTGACCGGGTCGCCCTCCTTGTAAGCGAGGACGGCCAGCACATGCACGGCCCTGGCAAAGCGACAACTCGTTCGCATAATCGTTGTTTAATGAGTAACCGCAGATATTACATTTGTCAACTGGATTTTATACCCAGCGGCACCCATCGCGATTTCTCAAGGAACCGTCGCCTGACTCGGTGGAGGACGCCGGGGAAAAGATGTTTGAAGTCCTGCGTAGCACCATCCATTGAAGCTGGCCGGCCTGAAAACCGTTCAGCACGCACATTTCCGTTGGATTGATCATAACTTTTCAAACAAACGAATGCCGCAAAGCGGCAACGGGTCAAAAGCCGAAGCATCAGCAAACAGGGGGAATCAGTTTGCTGGTTTGGACATGGGACATGAAGAAACGAGACAACTTATCAGCAAAGATACATAACCAATAGAATCAATATGTTTATGAGTTTCTGACGGCTTCAAAATGCTCCACTGCTAACGTTTACTGCTAACAAATTCAGTTTTATTCAAACTTGGTTATTCCTATTCACCTGCGTCCATTTTAGACTCTTTCACGTCGCTCGTTTGACGTTTGGGCGTTGCTTAGATCAAAAAATCTGCGCTGGAATGAGCGGACAGTTGTGTACAGTGCAGGTTTTTAAGCGATTCCGCTGCAAAAAATCGCCACCAACCACCAGGCCAACTCCCGTCGGCGGGCAGGCTTCAGACTTTTTTGCCAACACCTCCTGTAGACAGGCAAAATCCATTCATCCTTGGTAAACGGGTCTATGATCGGACCTAGGCCCTAGGTGGCAGAGACATTTTCCGGGGACTCCGCTTTTAACTCCACTCAGGAAATTGAGTGGTATTTAAATCCAACGTGGAAATAGAGGCCATGTCGGAATCTTCAAGGCTAAAATCAAAGATATTCAAGTTTTCCGCGATATGCGCTTTCTGGGAGGATCTGGGGATGGCAATAATTCCTCTTTGGTAATGCCATCTCAGGCTCACCTGCGCAATCGTCTTATTGTACTTCTTTCCGATGGTTGCAAGAGTGGCATTGGTGAAAAGCCCATGACGGCCTTCCGCAAAAGGTGCCCAGGCTTCCATTTGCACGCCATGTTGCTTTAAGTATTCCAGTGACTTGCCTTCCTGAAAAAACGCATGTGTTTCGATTTGATTTATTGCGGGTTTCACGTCGTTACTCGCAATCAAGTCCCCAAGTTGCGCGGGTTCGAAATTGCTCACGCCTATGGCCTTGATTCTGCCCTGATGATAGAGTTCCTCCATGGCCTTCCAGGAGCCTTTCACATCGCCATAAGGCCTATGAATCAGGTAGAGGTCCAAATAATCCGTACCCAACTTATTGATAGAAGTTTGAAATCCTTTCTTTGCCTGTTCGTACCCCATATCGGCCTTCCACAGTTTTGAGGTGATAAAGAGTTCTTCACGTTTGATTCCACTCTGTTTGATCCCGGCGCCTACTGCCGCCTCAGTGCCGTAGATCATAGCGGTATCAATCAGACGATAGCCCAGAGCGATGGCATCGGCCACGCACCTGATTCCGACGTCGCCGCCGAGTGTCATTGTGCCCAATCCCAGACGTGGCATATGCAGGCCGTTATTGAGTGTCACGAGCGGGATCAAATTTTCCTGGGTGCTGGTATTTGGCGCGGCAAATGACGGCGCGCTGCCGAGGCTCAGGAACATTGCAGAGGCGGCAAATTCCGCGCTGTTCTGCAAGAATTGGCGGCGGCTCATTCCGTTGGAGTTGCGTTCTTTATTCATATTGGCTGGGATTTCCCATATGGTTTCCAGCCCACGACGGCGTGGGCCTTTTTCGTGATTCTCTTCCTGTTCCACCGGTTCGCAAGAATTTTTTTCCAGTCCGTTCCGGTTATTCTCTGGCACAGGGCCGTTTCGATGCCACTTTTGGCTCCCAACGCCCATTTTCTCCCGGATGCGAAGACACCTCTTCCGTGGTTTCCAGTATTCCCCTGCGATTGTTGGGTCTCTTTCTTCATCCTGACGGTGCGGTTGCTAATCTCAGCCGGCCAATCCCTTCGAGAATAGCCCGGAACAACTCTCGCGGAACCGCCACCTCCGCCATCTGGAAGACTATCTTCCAGGAATGGCGCACGACCTTCGCCCCGATCTTGATCAGTTTCTCCCGCAACGTCGTCAACGTCCAGTGACGCACCGCTGTGGGCAGCACCGCCTGCCGCAGGAATGATCATGTTGACGAAAAGTTCCTCCGCACGCGCGACTGGCTGCTTTATGACATCCGCCGAAGCATCAAGAACGCGATTCAATTCCGGGCGATCAAAAAGTACTTTCCAAATCTCCCGGTGATTCGCGGTAATGGTCGGCAGATTGGCGATTCGCCGGGTCTTGGTTTCGGAACGAGGTGAGACAACAGTGAACCACAAACTGCCGTGACCGGCTAACACATGGAGTAGTACAAAAAAGTGGACCAAGTCAGGCATTTCAATCCAGCGCCGCATTCCGGTCTCCATCGGTCGTGAAAATAATTTTCCTTTTCGGAATTCAAAAACCTTAAAATATAAATTTTGAGCGCAAAATTTATACCAGGTCATTTACGATTTTGTCCGGCAATTTATGCAGGAATATGGGCTTTTTCTTAGTGTCGAAAACCTTTTTCGACACAGTCGTAAAAACTTAAAAGAAATACGCGAACTCTCAATGACAGAGTGATCTTGAGTTGGTAAGGTATTGTGATATTTAAACCAAGTAAAACATCTAAACCACTTAATTCTATGAAGGCAAACTTCAGCCTATTGTTGACGACGATCCTGGTGGCTTGCGCCACAGTCCTGTATGAGCAAGCAGCTCCGGCGGCACCTGCTGTTGTTGGGTTATGGCGGTTTGACGAAGGCAGCGGAACAACCGTCTCAGATTCATCCGGCCTTGGGAACAACGGAACGTTGCAAGGCGATAATGGGAATCTGCCGACGTGGACTGTCGGGCAACCCGGCTTCGACAACGCCTTGCAGTTCAACAATGATGGGATCAATCACACTTATGTTTCCATTCCTGCCAGCCCTTCGCTGCAAATTGGCCAGACTCCCGCCGACGCGTGGACGATCACAGCTTGGGCGTACGAGAGTTCCGGCGGCACGGGCGATTTTATCGCCAACTATGGACGAATCCTGGTGATTGACGATGGCACGGCCCAGCAACTGGAGTCCGGGGCGTCGGGCGATGATGAATTCTTCAGTTGGGCCCGGACCACCGGGGCCTGGCAAATTGCCTGGGGCATGGACTCCTCTGTATCACCGCTGCTGGACCAATGGGAGCATGTGGCGGTTGTTTATGACGGAACGAGTCTGACATTTTATCTGAATGGCGGTGAAGCCAATGGGGGGGTGGCTACTAAGGCGGTGACAGCGGCCTTGTCGTATATCGGGTATCAGGGATCGGTCCTGATAGGTTCCGAAATCGATCAAACGGCTGATCGGAATTGGAACGGGATGCTGGACGACGTGGCGATATTTGCCGGGGCGTTGACGCAGGCGCAGATTCAGACGGTGATGTCCGGCGATTTCTCGTCATTTATTGGGGGGCCTGTGGGCATTGTCAGCCAGCCTCAAAGTTCGATGCTCGCGCCGGGGTCAACGGCCACATTCAGTGTCGGCGCGTACGGCGCCGCCCCGTTTACTTATCAGTGGTATTTCAATGGGACAAGTCTGGGATCAAGCGCCACCGGTCCCACGCTGACGTTGAATAACGTCGGCCTGAGCCAGGCGGGAACTTATTGGGTGGTGGTCGGGAATTCCGATGGCCCCTCCATCACCAGCCAGCCGGCGACTCTTTCGGTAAACCCGAGCCTTGTAGGTCTGTGGCGGTTTGACGAAGGCAGCGGAACAACTGTCTCCGATTCGTCCGGCCTTGGGAACAACGGAACGTTGCAAGGCGATAATGGGAATCTGCCGACGTGGACCGCCGGGCAACCCGGCTACGGCAGCGCCCTGGCCTTCAATAATGACGGGGTGAACCACACTTATGTTTCCATTCCTGCCAGCTCTTCGCTGCAAATTGGCCAGACCGCTACCAATCCGTGGACGATCACAGCGTGGGCTTACGAGAGTTCCGATGGCACCGGCGATTTCGTCGCCGACTATGGGCGGATCATGGTGATTGATGGCGGATACGCTTTGCAATTGGAGTCTGGAGCTTCGGGCGACGGCGAACTTTATACTTTCAATGAAAACGGCGACAACACGGCGTGGAATATTGGCTGGGGCATTGGCTCTCCGGTGACACCGCTGCTGGACCAGTGGGAACATTGGGCGGTGGTTTATGACGGAAATAATTTCTCCGTTTACCTCAACGGCAATCAAGCTCCCAATGGCGGTGTCGCTTCACAACTGATCACGGCGTCGCTGGGGTTTGTTGGTTATCAAGGCGCAATCACGATTGGTTCCGAGCTCGATCAACCGGCTTCAGCCAACTGGAACGGGATGTTGGACGACGTGGCGATGTTTGCCGGCGCGCTGAGCCAGGCGCAGATTCAGACGGTCATGTCCGGTGACTTCTCCGGATTTATGGGCGGGCCTCCGGGCATTGTCAGCCAGCCGCAAAATTTGATGGTGACACCGGGTTCGACCGCCACGTTCAGCGTCGGCGCATACAGCGCCGCCCCGTTTACTTATCAATGGTATTTCAATGGGACAAGTCTGGGATCAAGCGCCACCGGTCCCACGCTGACGTTGAATAACGTCGGCCTGAGCCAGGCGGGGACTTATTCAGTCGTCGTTGGCAATGGCACCGGTTCCACCGCCACCAGCCAGCCTGCTGTCCTCTCGGTCGGAAACCTTGTCGCCCTGTGGCGGTTTAACGAAGGAAGTGGAACCACTGCCTTTGATTCATCCGGCAACGGGAACAACGGCACATTGATGGGCGAGAACGGCAATGTTCCGGTCTGGGCCTCCGGGAAGTCAGGCTTTGGCGGCGCGTTGCAATTCAACAACAATGGTGTTGACCACGCCTACGTGAGCGTTCCAGGAAATGGCCTGCTTGAAATCGGCCAGACCGCATCCACTCCCTGGACGATCACCGCCTGGGCTTACGAAAATTCCGACGGCACAGGTAATTTTGTCGCCAATTACGGCCGGATCCTGGTGATTGACGACGGTGTGGCGCTGCAATTGGAGTCTGGCGCGTCCGGCGACGGCGAGTTCTACACTTGGGACCGGCTCACCGGGAATTGGGAAATTCCGTGGGGTACCGGCAATTCCGTGTCCCCGCTGCTGGATCAATGGGAGCATTGGGCGGTGGTTTATGATGGCGTTGGGACCATCACCCTCTACCGGGACGGCAACCAGGGCGTCAATGGCGGCGTCGCATCCGAGCCTGTGAATTCCTATGTCGAATACGGCTCGCCTGACCAGGGCGCAATCCTCATCGGCTCCGAACTGGCGCAAACCGGTGATCGCACTTGGAACGGCCTCCTGGATGATGTGGCCGTCTTCAATGTGGCCCTCTCGCAAGCTCAAATTCAATCCGTCATGGCCGGAGATTTTAGCGCATTCGTCGGGCAGCCAAAGTTATCCGTCAGCAGCACTCCGGGTAATGTTGTTCTCAGTTGGCCGGTGGCACAGGCTGCGTTCCAACTTCAATCGTCAACCACACTGGCTCCGGCATCCTGGGCCAACGTTCTCACTTCGCCAGTGTCGAGCGGCGGCATGAGGGTGGTGACCTTGCCGGATGCCGGCGTCCCGCAGTTCTTCCGCTTGATCGGGCCGTGAGAGCTCCAAACGGGCGAGAGTAATCTGGATTGATTGAATGATAAAACATCCCGACTCGAGAGCAGGCGCGGGCAGCCCGTGTTTGCCCGGGAATTCCCGATTCCCATTCTTGATGCCGGTTTGGTGGTTGCTCGTGGCGGTCGCGATTTGTTTCAACACCCCGGCGGCCACGAATCTTCCATCCTATTACGCCCATCCCGCGGAAGTGGATGCTTATGGCGTGATCGCTCCCTGGTATCATGGATTGAACGGGCAGTTGGATGAGCGCCTGAACATCGCCGTGAATGTCTTCAAACGCGATCCGTGGGTGGACCAGCCGAAGGCGGTCATGGCCGCGCCGGACCTCATTTATAATTCCCACTGGAGCATCAAACCCGACGGCACCATTTTAATTCCACCGACAACCGATTGGATGTGCGGAGATTTGGCGCAACGCACCTGGAGCACCGTAAAAGGACTCACGGCCTACTACCAATACAGCGGTGATCCAATCGCGTTCGTCTATATTCCCCGGGCGGTGGATTATATTCTGGATTATGGGTTGACCGATGAAAAGGCCGGCTGGCCCCTGTTTCCCATCAGCACGCCGACACGAGGAAAAGCCTATGGCAAATGCAACCCGGCAGGCCGTAATCAACTCGACCTCTGTGCCATTGAGGGTATTGAGGTGCTTCGCGCCTACAAGCTCACCGGAAATCCGCGCTATCTTAAAATGGTGAAACATTGGGGCGACGTGTTCGCCACCAAGTGCCAGTTCTCTGATCCAGACATTTCCCCGTGGAATCGTTACGTGGACCCGTCCGTCGTCGGATGGTCCGACGTGCTCACCGGCACCACATCCATCATAGTTGATTTTCTCGACGACCTGATTCAGATTGGCTATCCGGGACAAGACGACGCAATTCTCAAGGCCAGGGACGCCGGGAGGCGTTTCCTCAAGCAGCAGATGCTGCCCGCCTGGTGGGTTGATGACACGTGGGGGCGGACGTATTGGGATTGGGACAATCCCATGATGTGCGGTATGGTTTCAATGTGCGCCGACCATTTCATGAAATATCCCAAGGCTTATCCCAACTGGCAGAATGATTTACGGAACATGCTTTCACTGGTTTGGAATCGCAATTGCGCCGCCCCGGATTCGTATGGTGACGTGTATAGTGGTGCCTGGGCGTTTCCCGAATCCTCGGTTTGTTGCGGCACCTCCCTGTCTTACAACCAATACACTGCCGGTCCCACCCTGCTCCGTTACGGCGCGCTGGCTCACAGCGAATGGGCTGCCGAAATCGGCCGGCGCATGATGATCATGGCAACTTACGACAGCCTCCCCAACGGCGTCGTCAAGGATGGATTGTTTGGCGATCAAGTTGCCACCGCCGAATGGTCGAATTTGGCTCATCCGTGGCCATTGTGTCAGGTTCTGGAAGCCATTGCGTGGCTTCCTGAAAAATTTGCTCCGAACCGTGAAAACCATATCGTCCGCTCCTCGTCCGTCGTGCAGAAAGTTCTCTATGAAAAGGGCAAAATTACTTACACCACCTTTGACGCGCCGCCGGGCGTTCAGGAGGTCATGCGATTGGCCTTTCCTCCCACGTCTATTCAGGCCGATGGCCGGCGGCTCAAGGAACGGGCTGCTTTGGACGCCAACGGTTTTTCTCTCGCTCCCCTGTCTAACGGTGATTGGATCGTCACCGTGCGTCACGATGGTTGCCGGAACATTCAGGTGGACGGCGACGATCCGCAACAAGTCGCCGATGACCGCGCCTTTGCCTTCGACGGTGCGTGGACTGTGGTAAAAGACAGCGCCACGCCGCGGGGTTCGTTTCGAGCCGCGGATCAATCAGGCGCCACGATGACTTTCCAGTTTTCCGGCAATCAAGTGCGACTGCTGGGCGTTGTCGGCCCGGAAGGAGGTTGGGCTGGTGCCTTCATAGACGGTGTGCTACAGCCGACGCTGATTGACTGTTGGAATCCCACGACGCGGCATGAACAGCCGATCTTTCTCAAGAGTGGTCTGACCAATGGCCAGCATGAATTGAAAATCGTCGTGCGCGGCGAGAAAAATCCGCTGGCGCGCGGCGCTCAAATCGGAATCGAGTCCGCCCAATTTTCCGCCGCGACCGGCGATGCGGGTTCCGGCTCCGGCGGCGGCCCGGCAGGCCCGCAGCGGCTGATCTTTGGTTTCACCGGACGGCAGGATTATATTGATTCGAAGGGGAATGCCTGGCGGCCGGGCACCGAGTTTGTCGCCCGCGTCGGAGCGGATGTGGATACGGTCGCGCGGTGCTGGTGGCATAGTCGCCGGAGCATGTATATTGGCGGAACCGACGATGAAGAGATTTACCGATACGGAGTTCATGCGCCGGAATTTTGGGTGAACCTTACCGTGGCGCCCGGCAATTACAAAGTGCGGTTGCACTGGGCTGACACGCCCGAAACGCCGTGGATCGAGCGTGAAGGAGACAAATGGGAATCGGTTTCGCGTCCCACCACGGTGCTCATCAACGGCCAAACCGTGATTGAAAATCTGAACGTGCGAAAGGAAGTGGGAACATTCCGTGCCTATACCCGCGAATTTCAAAACATCCAGCCCCAAAACGGCATCATTGAACTGCGGTTCAAATCCATGCCAGGCCACGAGGCAATGATTCAGGCGGTGGAGGTCATCCCCGCAGAGAAGCCCGGCGAGGGTGAGCGTTGACGTTGACCAGGAAATCAATGAATACAAAAACCAGGATAGGCATTCATCCTTCGCGGGCTAAATCGGCCTTCACGCTGATTGAGTTGCTGGTGGTCATTGCCATCATTGCCATCCTGGCGGCGTTGCTGTTGCCGGCTCTTTCGCAGGCCAAAGCCAAGGCCAACCGGATTTCCTGTCTCGACAACCTTAGACAAATCGCAGTGTACATGCAGCTTTACACTGATGACTACAACGACATCTTTCCCGCGCACCGAAACCAAAACATTGATAGCAACGATGTGAATATGTCCATGACGAACTGGTGGGGCACGACCGTGTTGGCCATGGCAAACAATCCATCGCAGAGCAATCTCTTTCAATGTCCCGCCATAAAAGGACCGCGGACTGACGCGGGAGTGACATGGTCCTGGAATTTTGATCCTCATTTTGTCGGGTATGGCTATAATAATTATTTTCTCGGACTGCATCCATTTTTGGCCACGACGTTGTTGGTGGGCGGAATCTACTTTGACACGGCGCCCGATTTCAAACGAAGTTCTGTCCGCCATCCGGCGGATACCCTGATGATTGCCGATAGTATGCCAGCCTCCGGCGATATAACTTCCACCGCCTGCTGGAGTTCAGATTGCTGGTGGCCATATTCTTCCCATGGCAGCCTTCAAGGGGTTGAAACGTTTCGGCACTCGGGCCTTGGAGTAATTGTGTTCACCGATGGGCATTCCGAAGCACGCAAGGATGCCAATATCAATCCACCGGTGGACCCGGCTGGGGCAACCGCCAAAGCGCTCGCAAATTCCAACTGTTGGGACCCGTTGCAGAGGGGTCACTGAACATTTGTTTTTTGAACAAGCAACCATCAACCACATGAACCAAATTCATCCGTCTCTTCTTATTCTCACCCTGTCTTGCAGCACTGTTTTTGCGCAACTCGACCCGGGCAATCCCTTGTCAGGCCTCGAAAAGCTTAAAAATTTCAAAACCATGCGCGCGTCGTCCACCGATCCCAACTGGCGCAATGGGAATGGAGATTGTCGGTGGATCAAAGCGGGCGGCAGTTTGACGTTGGCGGAACTCAAAGGCCCCGGCGAAATCGTCCATTTCTGGTGCACGATTGCGGACCAGGAGCCGAATTATTCCCGGTTGCTCACGTTGCACATTTATTGGGACGGCGAGACCAATGCCAGCGTTGAATGTCCGATTGGCGATTTCTTTGGCATGGGCATGGGCGTTGACAAACCGTTCACTTCACTGCCCGTTCGCGTGAGTTCCGATGGCCGCGGTCGCAATTGCTATTGGCCGATGCCGTTCCGTAAATCGGCCCGTATTGTCGTCACCAATGATGGCCAACGGCCGTGCGATGCCTTCTACTATTACATAGACTGGCAGAAACTGCCGTCCTTGCCGGATGACAGCGCCTGCTTCCACGCGATGTATCGGCAGGAGTTTCCGTGCGTGATGGGCCAGAATTATCTGATTGCAGATATTAAAGGTCGCGGACAATACGTGGGCACAGTGTTGAGCGTTTATCTGGCTTCTCCGGGTTGGTTTGGCGAGGGAAACGATTACTTTTTCATTGATGGCGAAAAGGAACCCAATTTGCGCGGAACTGGAACGGAAGATTATTTTTGCGATGGTTGGGGCTTCCGCGAACAGTCCGGTCCATTTTATGGCACGCCACTCTGGGAGGGCTATGACACCGGCGATCGCGGCAGTGCTTATCGCTGGCATATCCCCGACCCGGTCACGTTCGAAAAATCGCTCCGCGTGGAAATCGAACACCGAGGCGGGCAGGAATTTCCTGACGGCACATCCACCGGCTTCATCGAGCGCGACGACCTGATGTCCAGCGTCGCCTTCTGGTATCAAGTCGGGCCGCACAAACCCTATCCGGCGTTGCCGTCCGGGCCAGAGCGATTGCCGTTCCATGAATGGATTATGCTTAAAGGGCACACAGTTGTGGATACGGCAAAGCATTCCGACGACCCCATTGAAGCGCAGTCTTTGGATGGAGTCACCGATGGCAAGCAGCTATGGTTCCACCCGCGCAACGACAAAGGATGGGTGGAAGTGTCCTTCGAGAGCCAGACCAACCAGGCTGCCGAACTAACGCTCAAGACAGTGCATTCTTACGACTACGGGATTTATCGCGTGTTGCTCGACGGCAGGCAAATCGCACAACTCGACCTTTACGATCCGGAAATCGTCCCTACTGCAGAAAAACTGGGAACACAAAAGCTGACGGCAGGAACCCACACCTTGCGATTTGAATGCGCCGGCAAGTCGCCCAAATCAGCGGGGTATTTTCTGGGCTTCGATGCGCTGGTGGTGCGCGTTCCAGCTTACAGCCGGCCTCCAGGTGTTGACTTGCGAACGTTAGAAAAGCACAAATGATCTGGAACCCTCTCCTTCAGGATGTGGCATCATATGTACCTCCGGTTGAATTTGAAGGAGCCGCCGTGCCCGCCGTGAAATGATACGCATGAATTTCCGCAGTCTCAACGAATTGTGGAATCGTTTACACGAGGTGGAACCGGCCTTTTGAGGCCAGTTTGGCGTGCCGGCGAAATTCTCCCGGGGTGACACCAATTTTCTGCGTGAACACAGTGTGCAGATATTCGCCGTAATTGAAACCCGTCTTTTCGGCAATCTGGGACAGGTTCCAGTCGGTATCTGTCAGCAACTGTTTCACTTTTTCCAGGCGCAACCGCAACACCTCGGCCTTTGGGGAGCGCCCCATCTTTGCCGCGAAACGTCGTTCGAAGACACGCCGGCACATGCTCGCCACTTTCGCCACCTCATTGATGGTGATGGGACCAAATGCATGATCGCGGATGAAACGCAACCCGACGACCAGCTGGCGATCATCCAAGGCCAGCACCTCCGTGGAGCGCCGGGTCACAATCCCGCATGGAGGGATGAGGATCGGCCGGGCGGGATGTCTGCCGCCTGCCATCATCCGATCAAGCAGAACCGCCGAATCATATCCGATGCGGAGTGTGTCCGGCGCCACGCTGCTAAGGGGCGGGTCGGATAGCTCGCAGAGGATTTCATCATTGTCCACGCCGATGATCGCCACTTCTTCGGGCACCACCAGGGCCAACTGGCGGCAGAGGTTCAAGATCTGCTGGCCGCGAATGTCATTGCACGCCATGACTCCTGTCGGTTTGGGAAGCGAAACCAGCCAGCGGCTGAGGTTTTCCTGAAAGAGCAAACCTTGCCTTTCGTATCCGATGGTTTGCGCCTCCGTCACCTGCGTCGGCGGATGATAAACATGGCACGGAAAACCTGACTGTGCCAGCCGCTCCTGGAACCATCGGGAGCGCTTGTCGGAATAATTGGCTCCGACGAATCCACAAAAGGCATAGTGTCGAAAACCCCGATCCATGAGATGTTCGGCCGCCAGACGTGCCACCTTGCGGTCGTCGGTGTCAATCAAGGGCAAACCAAAACCGCTGACCGAGCCACGTAAATCCACCGCGGGCACGCCGAGTTGTTTGATAAACGCAGCCATTTTGGGTGTTTCCACCCGGGCAATGATGCCGTCTCCGCCCCAGTTTTTGAGCCAGGTTGGAAAAGCGTCGGTCCACTTCCACTCCTCGCTTTGCACGGACCATTCGTGATGCTCACGCACAAACTTGGCGATGCCCAGAAACAGTCCCCGACCGTAAGCCCGCGATGATTCGATCAGCAACGCCACCCGCCGCCCGCGCTTTCGGATAATTCGATGCCGGAGAGGCTTCATGCAGCGAACCGGTTAATTAAACATGCGTTTCCAACCCTGCGCGCCGCCGCACAAGAGTCATTTCACGCATTGATACAAAACCAAAAACCTTAATAATTTCCGGGAAAGGCCGACAAATGATCACACGCCAGCAGTCCTTTCTTCCTGTATTATTTGCAAGTTTGTGCATAATTGTAACAAATCTTCCATTGCACAAAAGTTTAATGGAAAAAACGCGAATTCTCAATGACAATCACTCCAGTTTGCGGCAATAAGGAAATGAACCCCCGTTGCGGCTGGCGGCCGCTTAGGATGATGATCAGACCGAAACAAAGTTTTTTTATAAAAGCCTCACGGTTTTGCCGGCCGGCCCTGTTATGGCCGGCTGAACCAGTGCTCCAGTTCCATGAACGGCCCTCAATTCAAGGCTGAAACCGGAGCGGCCGCCCTGGTTCGCATGAGCGGCATCACCAAGCGCTTTGGCAGCGTAACGGTTTTGAAAGACGCGCGCCTTGAAGTACGCAGCGGCGAAGTTCATGTCCTGGCCGGCGAAAACGGGGCCGGCAAAAGCACGCTCGTCAAAATTCTCGCCGGTGTTTACACGGAATTTGAAGGCCGGATTGAAATCGGTGGACGCGAAGTCTGTCCCCAAACGCCGCTGGAGGCCGATGCGCTGGGCATTGCGGTCATTCATCAGGAATTGTCGCTGATTGGTTCGATGAGCGTGGCCGACAATGTTTTTCTTGGCCGGATGCCGGCCCGTTGCGGTCTGGTGCTGGACGCCGAGCAGCGCGAGAAAGCCGTTCATTGGATTCGGCAGTTGGGACTGGACATTGACGTGCGCCAACCAGTGGAACAATTTCCCATCGCCGTCCAGCAACTGATCGAAATCGCCAAGGCTTTGAGCCGGGATGCCCGTGTCATCGTCATGGACGAACCCACCAGCGCGCTGAACGCACCGGAGGTTGAAAAGCTTTTTGAGCTCATTCAATGGCTCAAGCGGCGCGGCTGCGGCGTCGTGTATATCTCGCACAAAATGGAAGAGATTGAGCGTATCGCCGACCGCATCACGGTGCTGCGCGACGGACAATGGATTGGCACGGCGGTGGCCAAGGATTTGCCCGCGCCCAGGTTGATTCAATGGATGGTCGGGCGTGAACTGGATGAACAGCTTTCCCGCCGCTCGCCGCATTTGGGTGGAGAACGGTTGCGGCTGGAGAACTTCACCGTCTTCCCGGATGGATTTTCCCAAAAGCCCGCCGTTCAAAACGTCTCGCTCTCGGTGCGCGCCGGCGAAATTCTCGGTGTCGGCGGGTTGCAAGGTTCGGGAGCCAGTGAACTTTTTTTCGGCTTGTTCGGCAGCTATGGCCCGGCCACACAGGGCGCGGGGTTCCTGGACGGAAAAGAAATTCATTTTACCGCACCACGGCAGGCCATTGAATCCGGCGTTGCCTTGCTGACCAATGACCGTAAAGCCAGCGGATTGGTTTTATCGCTTTCCATCGTTGCCAATGCGACGCTGGCCGGATTGCCCGGATTGTCTCCGGCCGGGTGGCGCCGGTCGGCGCGCGAACGCGAAGCGGCGGCCAAAGTCACATCGCTTCTGCGGTTGCGTGCCGCGTCGCTGGATGTGGAGGCCGGCACGCTCTCGGGCGGCAACCAGCAGAAAGTCGCTCTGGCGAAATGGCTGCAAATCCGCCCCAGGCTTCTCCTGCTGGATGAACCGACCCGCGGCATTAACGTCGGCGCCAAGCACGAGATTTACCAGTTGATGGAGGAATGGACGGCGCAGGGAATTGCCATCTTGCTGATTACTTCCGAAATGCCCGAGCTATTGAAGCTGAGCGACCGGATTATGGTGTTGCATCGCGGCAATTTCGCCGCGGAATTTTCACGCGAAACGGCGACGGCGGAAGCGGTTCTGGCAGCCGCCATGGGATCAAACTCCTCCACGTCTTTTGAGGGTTTTCAAAATTGATGACTGTGAATCCCAAAACGGGAGCGGATAATCTGCTGAAAAAGATTGTGACCAGTCCGGCGGGGCGCGCGTTTCTGGCCCTGCTGCTGGTGCTGATCATTGGCGCCATCTTCAACGCCGACGGCGCCTTTTTCAAAATTGGCACGCACCGGGACACGCTGCGGCAGGCGTCCGTGTACGGGATTCTGGCTTGTGGCATGACGCTGGTGATTATCTCCGGGGGCATTGATCTCTCGGTGGGCAGCGTGCTGGCGCTGGTGGCGGTTTGCTGCGCCCAAATGGCCATCCATTGGGACTGGTCCGGCTGGTTGGTGGCACCCGCCTGCTTGATCATCGGCGGTTGCTGCGGCGGTGTTTCCGGCTTCGTCACGGCCCGGCTGGGCGTTCAACCGTTCATTGCCACGCTGTCCATGATGGTGCTGGCGCGCGGTCTGGCCAAATACGCTTCCGGTGGAATGAAGGTTTCCACCGCGATCATGAATGCCGATGGAACCTACCGCTATGTGGATGTGCCGCGCTTCTTCCGGCTGGTGGACCATCGTATCCTGGGCGGAAATCTGTCCGTGGTCACGCTCATCTTTGCGGCCTGCGTGGCTGTGGCCTGGGTGTTGATGGCAAAACATCGTTGGGGCCGTTATCTGTATGCGATTGGCGGCAACGAAGAAGCTTCGCGGCTCTCCGGCATTCCCGTCGTGGCGGTAAAGACTCTGGCTTATGCCGTTTCGGGAATGTTCGCCGCCATCGCAGGCATTTGTCAGGCTGCCCAGGAACAACAAGGCGATCCGGAAGCCGGAATGGGTTATGAATTGATGGCCATTGCGATGGTGGTCATTGGCGGAACCAGTCTGATGGGCGGTCGCGGCGGGATCGGTTTGACGCTGCAGGGCGTTTTGACCATCGGTTATTTGGACAAGATTTTGAGCATCAACGCGGTTCCCGAAGCCGGTCGTTTGGTGCTGACCGGCATCATCATCATAGTCGCCGTATTAACCCAGCGTCGCAGACGAACCTGAACATCCAAAGAATTATGCACAATAAACACACCGTCTTTAAAACACTGGCCCTCCTCGCCTTGGCAACCGTTCTGTTCGGCGGTTGCGGCAAGTCGGGCGGCCCCGCAACCACAAATACCGCCTCCACGAACGCCGCCAGCCGCCAGTTTGTCATCGGCATGTCGCAGTGCAATCTCGGCGAGCCGTGGCGCGTACAGATGAACGCGGACATCCGGGCCGCTGCCGCCAAACACCCCGGACTCAAAGTCATTTTCAAAGACGCCCAGAACGATACGCTCCAACAGCGCGCCCAGGTTGAGGAGTTTGTCAGCGCCAAGGCTGACCTCCTCATCATCAGCCCCAAGGAAGCGCAACCGCTGACCGAGCCGGTGGCGCGGGCGATGGACGCCGGCATTCCCGTCATTGTGCTGGACCGCCGTTTGCTGGGCGACAAATACACCTGCTTCATCGGCGCGGATAACAAGAAAATTGGCAAAGCCGCCGGTGAATGGATCGTCAAGACACTCGGTGGAAAGGGAAATGTCATTGAGCTGATGGGGCTGCAGACTTCGACGCCCGGACAGGACCGGCACAGCGGTTTTCTCGAAGGCATCGCCGGTTCCGACATCAAAATCATTTTTAGCGCGGACATGGAATGGCTTGAGCCGAATGCGCGCCGGGAAATGGAATCAGCCCTTTCGCGCTTCGACAAAATTGATCTGGTTTATGCCCACAATGATCCCGGCGCTCACGGCGCTTATCTCGCGGCCAAGGCCGCCGGCCGTGAGAAGGACATGAAATTTGTCGGCATTGATGCCTTGCCGCAGGAAGGAGTCGGCTATGTTCAGCAAGGCATCATTGACGCCACATTCCAGTACCCCACCGGTGGCGCAGAGGCGATTGACACCGCGCTGAAAATTCTCCATGGCGAAAAAGTGCCGAAGGAAATCGTGCTGGGCACTCGCCTCTTCGACAAAGGCAATGTTGATCAAGGCGGACAGGAATTGAAATAGGCTTCCTGGTTTGCAACTTTTCTGATTACCCATGAGCGCCAAATACACCATCGGTCTGGATTACGGAACAAACTCGGTTCGCGCCCTGGTCGTTGACGCCGCCAACGGCCATGAAGCCGGCACGGCTGCCTGGAATTACGAACACGGAACCCAAGGCGTCATCCTGGGCCGCGATCCCAATCTCGCCCGCCAGCATCCCGCTGACTACATCAAGGGCGCGGAAATCGCGATTGGAAAGGCACTCGCCGACGCAACGAAAAACACGCGTGGCTTCAAAACGGAACGGGTCGTCGGCATTGGGGTGGACACGACCGGCAGTACGCCGCTGCCGGTGGACGCCTGCGGCCAGCCGCTGGCGTTTGACAAACGGTTCGCCAAAAATCCGGCGGCGATGGCATGGCTGTGGAAAGACCACACCGGCGTCGCCGAAGCCGCCGAAATCACCAAGCTCGCGAAGAAGCTGCGTCCGCAATTTCTCGCCAAATGCGGCGGCACCTATTCCAGCGAATGGTTCTGGAGCAAAATTCTCCATTGCCGGCGCACCGCGCCGGACGTGTTCGACGCCGCGCACTCATGGGTTGAACTCGCTGATTATGTTCCCGCCGCGCTCACCGGCACGGAAGCGCCGGACAAGTTCACCGCGGGCGTTTGCGCCGCCGGCCACAAAGCGATGTGGAACGCCAAATGGGGCGGTTATCCCGACGCGGAATTTCTTTCGCGCCTTGATCCCAGGCTCGGCAGATTGCGCCAACGGTTATGCCCCGGAATCCGCACCGTTGCCCAAGCCGTCGGCGGTTTGACGGCGGAATGGTCGAAGCAGACCGGTTTGCCGGCGGGCATTCCAGTCGCCGTCGGCGCGTTTGACGCCCACCTCGGGGCCGTCGGTTCCGGCGTCGCGCCGGGAACACTGGTCAAAATCATCGGGACGAGCACCTGCGATATCGCCGTTTGGCCAAACACAAAAAAACTCGCGGACGTTCCCGGTCTGTGCGGCATCGTGGACGGCAGTGTGTTACCCGGCTATTTTGGACTCGAAGCAGGACAGTCGGCGGTGGGCGACATTTTCAACTGGTGGGTCAATTATATTCAACCTGGCGGAAAGAAAGCCGGCTCGCACGAGGAACTCGCGAAAGGCGCGGCGAAACTCCAAGCTGGCGAAAGTGGATTGCTCTCGCTGGATTGGAATAACGGTAACCGCACGATTCTGGTGGACCAGCGGCTCACGGGCCTGCTGATTGGCCAGACGCTCTACACCACGCCGGCGGAAATTTATCGCGCTCTCATCGAGGCGACGGCATTCGGTGCGCTGACCATCATCAATCGCTTCGAGGAATACGGCGTGAAGGTCGGCCAGGTCATCAACTGCGGCGGCATCGCGGAAAAGAGTCCGCTCACGATGCAGATTTACGCCGACGTGACAGGCCGGCCGATGAAGGTGTCGCGTTCGGCGCAGACGTGCGCGCTTGGCTCGGCGATTGCCGGCGCAGTCGTTGCAGGCATCTACAAAACTTTTGCCGATGCGCAAAAAGCGATGACGGGGCTGAAGCCGCACGTGTTCAAGCCGAATCCGAAGGCACATGCGGTTTACCGCCAGTTGTATGGGCTTTACCGGACGTTGCATGATGTCTTTGGCACCCGGGAGTGGAATGGAAATCTGCACGGCGTGATGAAGCAACTGATTGACATTCGCAACCAGGTGAGGAAGTGAGAGTGATTACGAATGACGCGGTGCGGCCGAAAGCGAATCAAAGATCGCCAACTCAGGTTACTGACGCTTGCCAAAAACCATGTATGCGAAAATGTAAATGCTCTGGCCACCGTGAAACTCAAATGAACGACCCGACCCGCCGTGAGTTTCTGGCCATGATCGGAGCTGCTACGGCGGCGATGCTTGTGCCGGGTTCGGCACGGGCCGTCTTTGAACTCCCCGAAAGCGACTGGAAACGATGGCAACGAACGCTTTTTGAGTCTGCATCACCTCGGCGCTATTTGTCCAATGTCCACACCGATGCGAGAATGCATCTGGGCGGCATTGGCACTGGTAATTTTGAGATCGGTGCCGACGGCCAACTTACGAACTGGCAACTCTTCAATACGCTCCGGGACGGCCATGTGCCGTTTTACTTTGCCATCAAAGCGGGAACAACGGCCAGACTGCTGCAAATCGCCGGTGGTCCGGATTGGCCGCGAGTCAGCCAGATTGAAATGACCGGTGAATATCCGCTGGCGACCTTGCGCTTTGTGGAAGAGGCGCTGCCGGTAAAAGTCGAACTCGAATTGTTCAGTCCGTTCACGCCGCTCGACTCGGGCAACTCCTCAATACCCCTGGCCGTCTTCAATTTCCGTGTGCATAATCCAACTGGCCAGCCGCAGGCGGTTTCCCTGGCGGCAATGCTCACCAATCCGGTGGGCTACGCCGCAATTGGCGAAATCCGCAGTACCGCCCATCCGAGCCTCGGTTGGAACGTCAACCAATGCTTCAAGAACAGTCGAGCAACTGGATTGCTGTTGCGCGCACAGCGTGGCAAGGAACCGAAATTGGACCGTACCGCATCCATTTGCCTGCATACTGATTGGTTTCTTGAGCCACCGGACCCGGGTGTCGGAGACAAGAATTATGCGTACGTAGCGCCGCGAGATTTAGCCATACCCCCGCTGGACCGTCCTCAGAACCTGAAAGTCGAAGTTATCGGCCGCAGTGATTTCCCGGCCAAGAACCTGTCAAATCCGGCGCAAACCGTAATATGGCTGGAAGAGGCTCCAGCGGATTTGCCGGCGCCTCTGCTGCGATCATTTCGTGATGCAGTGCAAGCCGGGGCGGTGCTGGTGTTTTCCGGAAAATCAATGCCGTTGCTCAACGCATATGCGGCGGTGACCGACGGCAAATCACTTTCCGAGTCCGCGCTCCACGAGGATATTCTGTTTGAGGATTTCGAGCATGGATACGGCAAGTGGACTGTGGTCGGAGAGGCATTCGGAAAGGAACCCGCGCACGGCACGCTGCCGGGCCAGCAAACGGTGACTGGTTTTCAAGGTAAAGGTTTGGCGAATTCATTCGTCAACGGCGACAAGTCCGTCGGCAAACTTGTCAGCCAACCTTTCACGATTCAGCGGCGATTTATTCGCTTTCTGATCGGAGGCGGACATTACTCGGGCACGCAGCTTCGCCTGGTGCTGGGGGACAAGATCGTGCGCGCCGCCTCTGGAAATGATAACGAGCGGTTGGAAGCTGCGGTTTGGGACGTAAGAGAATTTGCCGGCCAGACCGCCCACCTTGAAATCGTGGACGAGGAAACGGGTGAATGGGGGCATATCAATGTTGATGACATTGTGTTCTCCGATGTTATTGGCGACCGTGCCACGATGGAAGAGTTGGAGGCGATGCTGCCGATTCAATTCAGCGCGGTGCAACAGCTCCCAGCTTCGCCGGACCAGCCGGCGCAAGTTCTATTTCGTGATCGCAAACTGCGCCCGGATTCTGAAGCGTCCAGCAACGGAGCTGGATTGGAGTGGTTCACACGGCCTGTCGGTAAGGGCAAAGTAGCCTTGTTTGCCGGCGAAATTCTTGACCGTGCTCATTCCGATTCAACTCGGGCGCGCCAGAATGCTTACGCCACGCTTTGCGCGCTGGTTGGGGCCACTTACACGATCACCCAAGGTCAGTCGGCCAAAGCGCCTGGCTTTGGTTCTCTCGCACTGGCGGCTGTGGCGGAGGATGTGACTGGCTTGCTGAGTTTCAACGTTTGGGAAGAAGCTTGGAAACAATTTGCGGAACAAGGCCGGTTTTTGCCGTTGGAATCGCGCCAATCCAGTACTCCGACTCCGCCCGGACGAACGACGAATGCGGCGTTGGCGGCAGGCACAACCGTTCCGGCGGGCGGCACGGTCGAGATTCCTTTTCTGCTCTCATGGAGCTACCCGAACAAATACAACGCGTCTGGCGCGTGGATGGGATGCCATTATGCGACCCGGTGGCCGGATGCTTCCACCGTGATTCATGACGCAGTGGCCCGTTATGAGGCGCTGTGCGCGGAAACAAAATTGTTCCATGATACTATTTACGACAGCACACTGCCTCGCTGGTTGCTCGATTGCCTCACCGCCAACGCGGCCATCGCCCGGCACGTGGGCGTGGTGTTTCGGATTGCCAATGGCGATGTCTATGGTTGGGAAGGCTCCAACGGCTCCTGCCAGCCCACTTGCACCCACGTCTGGGGTTATGAGCAGGCGTTCGCCCACCTGTTTCCGGACTTGGAAAGGGAAATGCGACGTATTGATTTCAAGCATCAGCAGGAGCCAGATGGCGGCATTCACAATCGCACGGCTGTTCCTTCCCCGCCGCATCCCACCGGCGAACGCCCGTTTGCCGACGGCCACGCGAGTTGCATCCTGAAAGCATATCGCGAAGCGTTAAATTCCGGCGACGAATCCTTTTTCAACGACTATTGGCCCTACGTAAAGCGAGCGGTCGAATATCTGATCAAGCGCGACGCCAGAGCTGCCAACGGACTGCCAAGCGGGATTCTACAGGATGACCAGTGGAATACTTACGACGAAGCGTTGCATGGCGTCACGACTTTCATTAGCGGTTATTACCTGGCGGCGCTCAGAGCGGGTGAAGCATGGGCACGACGCATGAATGATGCGACCACTGCCCAGCGGTTCCACGAAATTTTTCTGAACGGTCAAAATAAATTGATCGCTTTGTGCTGGAATGGGGAGTACTTCCAACAATATTTGCCGGACTATCAACGGCGCAAGGGCGAAGTGGGCCCCGGCTGCATGTCAGATCAACTGATCGGCCAATGGTGGGCGCACCAACTGGGGCTTGGATACATTCTGCCACACGAAATGGTGGTTTCTTCTTTGCGCTCGATTTTCAAGTATAATTTCAAATCTGATCTCACTGGCTGGAAACACATGCCGCGCGCGTTTGCCGGAGCCAAGGACAAGGGGCTGATCGTCTGCACCTGGCCCAAAGGCGGACGCCCCGCAAACGTGATGCTTTATGCCGACGAGGTTTGGACCGGCATAGAATATCAAGTGGCGTCCCACATGCTCTACGAAGGGCTTCTCGAAGAAGGCCTGTGCGTTGCTCGGGGAGCGCGCGACCGTTATGACGGCGTGCCCCGGCCTCCCATCCAGCGCAATCCCTGGAGCGAAATCGAATGCGGCGGCCATTACGCCCGTGCCATGTCTTCCTGGTCGCTGCTCCTGGCCCTTTCGGGTTATTATTACGACGGCCCGGAGTGCGCGTTATGTTTTTCGCCACGATATAAGCCAAATGATTTCAAATCGTTCTTTTGCGCGCCAGAAGGGTGGGGCAGCTTTGCGCAAAGGTTGGAAGGCAACGCACAGCGAGTTCGGATCATCGTGAATTGGGGAAGGGTGCGCGTGAAAACTCTGCGTCTGGCAATGGTAAATGACTCCCAGCCCACAAAGGTTGCCGTGTCCGCCAATGGCAAATACAAATCGGCTTCTTTCGGGACAAGCGACAGAATTGTGGAGATTTCCTTTGCAGGATCGTTGGTTGTCAAGGAACGTGAAGAATTGCAGGTTACGATCTCTTATTAATAACGCTACCTGTCTTGGCGTCGTTATTGTTCTCTCGGGGAGTCTCCAGCTTCGTGATGCAACGGTTTTCTAGTTGTTTGAAGCTGCATAGTCAAATGGCGGTGAGTATTGAAACCTTAATAAAAGAAACGCGAATACTCAATGACACGCATCAGCCATTTTACCCAATATTGTTTTCGTATAATTCGCGTGGCGGGGTGAAATTATAAAGATAAAAGCAGAAGTGACCCCATGAATATTGCGACGCTGGTTCACAACCTGTTCTACCGCAGAACTCTGATTTGGGCAACCAGGCCGCCAAGCTCAACTCGGCGATATCGCTCTCTCAAAGCCTGCGCTTTGAGTGGAGCCTTGGTCTGGCTCCTGAGCGCAAATGCGCTGCCAGGGGACCAACTCTTTTGGCACAAGGTCCGACTGGATGATCAGGGAAAACTTCTGAGCTGGGTTGATTCCGGCTCTCCTTATGATCAAATTTTACGGACGAATTGGGCGATGTTTGAAAGCATCCCGGTCCAGTCCGATGGTTATCGGACCTATTTTACCTATCCGGAATTCAACGGCATGAATGATCCCGCACAACCCCTCTTCACGGGTCGCCCCTGGGCGCACAATCCCGCGGGACTGTTCGCCATGCTCACCGACTCGGCAATTCTTTACCATGCCTACAGTGGCGATCCCGTTGTCATGGATCGCGTCCGCGAAATGCTGGACCATATGCTTGCGTATGGGACCACTGACGCTACCGATTCATGGGCGTTGGTCCCGTATTCGAGCTCGGATGCCGGCAATCCCGTTTATCGCGGCGGCACGGACACGATTTATTGTAACGATCACAAGCCATGCGGGCGCGGCGACGGCGTGGGGTATCTGGAACCGGACAAGGTTGGCGAACTGGGATATGCTTACCTCCAGTTCTACGAATACACTTTGGAGAAGAAATATCTTCAGGCGGCGTTGCATTGCGCGGACGCACTGGCGTCCCACATTCGGCCCGGGGACGAACGGCGCTCACCGTGGCCCTTTCGAGTGGATGCCAGCACCGGCACTCGCGTCCGCGAAGAATACACTGCCAACACGATCGGTCCCATTCGCCTCTTTGATGAACTGATCCGGCTCCGGCAAGGCGATCAAAAATCCTATGTCCGGGCCAGAAGCATGGCCTGGAGATGGCTGATGAAGTACCCGATGGAAAACCAGGTGTGGACGCAGTATTTTGAAGACGTATTGATCTATTCCAATTATCGGATCAACCGGAACCAGTATTCAGCGTTGGAAACCGCCCGCTATTTGCTCCAGCATCCGGAGATGGATCCGCAGGCGCTCTTGCACGCGAAGAGGATTCTTGATTGGGTCACCGACTTTTTTGCCAAGGACTCGGTAACCATGGCGGGACATCATGAAAAGGGGCTGCAATGGGGGGCGAAAGTGCTCTCCGAGCAGGTCAATGACATGGATAAAATGGCCAGCCACACCGCACGCTACGCTTCTGTATGTGCGCTTTATTACGAGGTCACTGGTGATCGCGACTACCAAGAACGGGCCTTTCGTTCATTCAACTGGGCGACCTACGCGTCGCATGAAGACGGGCTGGTAATGGGGGGCGGCTTGGATCCAGCCACCAGTTACTGGTTTTCGGACGGCTACGGCGATTACCTGCGCCACTTTCAGCGGGGCATGGCTTCAGTGCCGGAATGGGCCCCGGCAAAGGAGTCGCATCTGCTAGGCTCGACTTCTGTGGTGCGCTCGATTCAATATGGGGACAGCGAAATCGATTACCAAACGTTCGATAACAGGTCTCACGAAGTGCTCAGACTGCGTGACACACCGCTAACGGTCCACGCTGGCAAGATGCTGTTGCCCCGTGTGAACAACCTCCGGAGACGCACCCAAGGATACACCGTGGAGGCGATCGCCGGCGGCGGGTTCGTGGTTCGCATCCAGCACAAGAATTCAGGGAATGTCCGAATCCAACTTCGGAACGAACGTGCTCCCACCTCGCCGCAAGCCAGATCTTCAAACCAACAAAATCCTTAATAAGATTCTGAAACGCACTGAAGTTCTGTCTCGGAAGAGACCAGTTCTTTTGCGATTTCAGCAGAATATGCGACTTTTACCGGCGCAGCCTGTTTTATGGCCGCTGTCGTAAAACTTCAATAAAAATGCGCGAATCTTCAATGACAACCGCCTTTGGCTATGGCAAAAAGATATCACAATGAAATTGTCACTGCGCTTGGTATTGATTTTTTCTTCCTTGATTGTAACCGGACCAGCGCTTCGCGCCGCAGACTCTCTCACGGACCCTTCAGCCGGCATTTTGGGAAATCTCTATCGCACTTCGACAGCACTGTCACGATCCCTCAGCCCCGAAAATTTTTCCGGTGAAAAGGGCAAGGGCGGAATGGCTGTGGAAGGAACGGGCAAGAACGCCGCCCGAGATCTGGGACCGGGTGGAAAATCTCCCCCTCCGTGGTTATCAAGGCGAAAAGCACTTTCACGCTGGGCTGCATCCAGGGGCCCGGTTGCATCCAGCAAATCTGGATGACCCCCACCGGGAACTGGCGTCGCTCAATCTTGCGGTTCTACTGGGACGGTGAAACGGAACCGTCCGTCGAATGTCCGGTTGGGGATTTCTTCGCGTGCGGCTGGGGGAAATATTGCCAGATCAGTTCTCTACCGGTTTGCGTCAACCCCGGCAGCGCCTTCAACTGTTATTGGCCCATGCCTTTCCGCAAGTCAGCCAGGATCACGCTTGAAAATACCGATGACCGTGACATGGTCCTGTACTATCAGGTGAACTACCGGCTTGCGGATTTGCCCAAAGACACGGCCTATTTCCACGCCCAATTCCGGCAGGAAGCGCCGCTCCAGCACAAGGGCCTCTACACGATCGCTGACATCGAAGGCCAGGGACAATATGTCGGTACTTATCTGGCCTGGGAAACGTTAAGTCCGGGATGGTGGGGCGAAGGCGAAATCAAGTTCTACCTGGACGGAGACAAAAATTTCCCGACGATTTGCGGCACCGGCACGGAGGACTATTTCTGCGGCTCCTACGACTTCGAAAATCCGGAGACGAAAAAATATCAGGTTTTCTCCACGCCTTACAGCGGACTGGCCCAGGTTATTCCGCCGGATCAAATTTATGAAGCGGGCCAAAAGTTCGGCTTGTATCGCTGGCACCTCACCGACCCGGTGCGTTTTCAGAAGAACCTGAAGGTGACCATCCAGGCGCTGAGTTGGCAGAATGAAGGGCGACGCTATGTTCAACGGGAGGACAACATTTCTTCGGTGGCGTATTGGTATCAAAAGGAGCCGCACAAGAAATTCTCCACGTTACCCAGTCCTGCCGGAAGCGAGTCCAAACAGTAAAGGCGCATTGAGCTGTGCATTCATGTCGTACGCCAGAACCTGACCGCACGTGGTTTATGAATTCTTCTCAATCCGAAACCCGATCTAAACCTGAAAACAGGAGTTGGGGGAGCACACCCGCCCCGGGTGTGGCTGGACGCGCCTCGCGTCCAGCCTCTTGGCGCACAGCTCTGGTCGAAGCATTCGAAACTATATTGTATGCTCGAGGTTTTCCGCGAGGGCGCGGAAAACAGCACGCGCGGCGCGTGCGCTCCCCATTTCAATTTCGGTTTTCGGGCTAAATGGCCCTTGCTGCCGCGTCTGAACGGCATCACCAAACTTATATGAAATCACCACCAACTCTGAAACCCAGGCATACCTATCTCGTATCCAGCGGCGATTTGCGCCTCTCGGCCAATCAACAATGTTGGCCTGCACAGGCGAAAATGGAGGCTGCTCTATCCCGCGCCTTGAAGGCTGAAGGTTGGACTGTCGTCCGCGCCCACCCCTATGATAAGGAAAAGCAGCACGGATTTATTGACTCCCAAAAGATGGGTATCAACGTCTTTCGGTGCCTGGATCCAGACGCCCCGGTAATCGTGGCCGAATCGGTATGGCAATACAGCCACCACGTCCTGGCAGGGCTCTGGACCCATCGCGGTCCCATTCTGACTGTGGCTAACTGGAGCGGCACCTGGCCCGGGCTGGTTGGCATGCTCAACCTTAACGCGTCTCTCACCAAGGCTGGCATCCGTTACAGTACACTCTGGAGCGAGAACTTTACCGATGCATTCTTCCGACGCGGCCTCCGGCAATGGCTGGCCGAAGGTGTCGTCACGCACGACCAAAGCCACGTCCGCGATCTGCGTCTGCTCAAATTGCCAGTGGAGGAGGAGCTTCTCGGCAAACGCATCGCCCGCCAATTCCGGCAGCACAAATGGATCCTGGGCATTTTCGACGAGGGCTGCATGGGAATGTTCAACGCCATCATCCCTGACGAATTGCTCTGCCCGACCGGCGTGTTCAAGGAACGGCTCAGCCAGTCCACCCTCTATGCGGCCATGCAACTGGTGAGTGACGAAGAGGCCCTGGACGTTCTTGACTGGCTGCTGAAGAGTGGCATGAGGTTTCAATGGGGCACATGCGAGGAGACGGAGCTGACGCAGGCCCAAACCCTCCAGCAATGTAAAATGTACATCGCCGCCGTCCGCCTCGCGGCGGAATTCGGCTGCGCCGCCGTTGGAATCCAGTACCAACAAGGACTCAAAGACCTCGCGCCGGCCAGCGATCTTGTCGAGGGGTTGCTTAATAATATGAATCGCCCGCCGGTGAAATGTCCCAGGTCCGGTCGCGTTTTGTTCCCGGACGAGGCCGTGCCGCACTTCAACGAAGTGGACGAATGCGCCGGTCTTGACGGCCTGGTGACCTACCAACTCTGGCGCGAACTCGGGTTTGCTCCTGAGAATACGTTGCATGACCTGCGCTGGGGTCAGCATTACAAAGGCGACGGCATTGATGCTTATGTCTGGGTTCTGCTGATATCGGGTGCGGTTCCTCCCGCGCATTTGATCGGCGGATTCAGAGGCGCCACCAGCAAACGCCAGCCACCGATGTATTTCCGTCTCGGAGGCGGCACCATTACCGGCGTTTCGAAGCCCGGCCATGTTGTCTGGAGCCGCATCTTCATTATGGACGGCAAACTCCATTGCGACCTCGGCGTGTTGGAAGTAGTCAAGCTTCCCGAAAAGGAAACCCAGCGTCGCTGGCGCAAGACCACACCACAGTGGCCCATCGCGCACGCCGTCCTCGAAGGGATCAACCGCGATCAGATGATGGCTCGCCACAAGGCGAACCACATACAAGTGGTTTACGCCCCAAACAAGAAGCAGGCGCACCGAGCCTGCCGGATCAAAGCCTCCATGCTGGCTGCGCTCGGCATCGAAGTGCATCTTTGCGGAAATGTGGATCTGGCTTGATGAGGCCGAACGATCTCTGACATAAATGCCAGCGGAAGATTGTTTTTAAAACGTACAAGACCAGAAAGACCATGATTCGCCGTAACGACAGCTGACATGGAGCGAGCCATGTGACTCGGTTGTTTCAGTCACTTGCGAATAGTGTGTAAAACGGTATCAAGGTAACTGAGCGACCAGGAGAGGGTCAGTTTCCTTCGGTTCCGTGCCTGTAGCAAAATTTCGGCAATGCGGTCCGAAAACCGAAATTGCCTTCCGCCATGGAAATTAACCGGCGCCGATTCCTGGGATTGACCGCGGCTTCGCTGCCGCTGATCAGGGGATGGCGTATTTTGGCAGCGGAGCCGAGCGCACCGTGGAAACTGGATGTCTCCGGAAATATTATTCCCGCTCCTGCTGATCCGGCGGACTGGCCGGAATACCGGGCAGCGCTGGCAAACTGGCGCCGGGAAATTCATGCCCGCCTGCAATACGATGGCAGCCTCTACCGTCGTCCGGAGTTCGCCTGGTCCAGTTCCAATTACGCCTGCTGCTTCCTGATGATGTGCGATGAAACGTTCTACGACCGTCATTCCAGTCGCTACAGGGTGGACAGTTTCCTTCGGCACGGGGAAGTTGAATTCGGCGGTTACGATAGCGTCGTACTTTGGCATGCCTATCCGCGCATCGGAGTGGATCAACGGAATCAATTCGATTTTTACCGCGACATGCCCGGCGGCCTCAAGGGCATTCGGACTGCGGTGCGTCGATTCCACAAGCGTAATGTCAGGGTATATCTTGACTACAATCCATGGGATAAGGGCACGCGCCGGGACAAGAATTCAGATCTGGAGTGCTTGGCATCCATCGTGCGGGACACCGAGACGGATGGGATTTTTCTCGATACCTTGAGCAAGGGGGGCGCGGAGTTTCGTTCCCGGCTGGATGCGGTGCGCCCCGGAGTGATCCTCGAGGGTGAAGATGCCGTGCCCTTGGAGAACATCCACGACCATCACGCTTCGTGGGCGCAATGGTTCCAGGACAGCTATGTTCCTGGCGTGCTCAAACACAAATGGTTTGAGCAGCATCATATGCAACACCAAATCCGCCGCTGGGACCGCGACCATACTGGTGAATTACATTCCGCCTGGATGAACGGGAGTGGCATGATGATTTGGGAAAATGTCTTCGGCTCCTGGGTGCCTTGGAATCCGCGGGATCGTTCCATTTTGAGGGCTATGCTGCCGATCCAAAGGCGCTTCACCTGTCTGTTCAACGATGGCCGTTGGACTCCATTGGTTCCAGTGGAGCAACCCGGCGTCTTTGCCTCCTTGTGGGTAAGCCAGGACCTGCAGCTATGGACTCTGATAAATCGCACGGAAACCACCCGCGACGGGATATTCTTAAAACTCCCTTCGGTCGCGAACCACCGCTACTTCGATCTCGTGCGCGGCATCGAAGTCCCGACAACGTCCGATGGGCAAACGACTTTCCTGTCCGGCTCCGTTCTTCCACGTGGGATCGCGTGTTTCGTTTCAGGAACCAAAGCCGGTCTGGGATCGGACTTTCAAGAGTTCCTGTTTCAACAGGCGCACTTGGACGCGAGAAGAGATTTCAACACGCTTTCATCACCGGTTAAGATGTGGAATTTCCCGGTTCCGCAAACGTCGCATCAACAAATGAAGGCTGGTATGGTGGAGGTTCCACCAGCCACACTCGAGTTGAAGATTGACATGCGCGTGCGCGAGTGCGGTTTTTATGATTCCACGCCTTTGCCCAAACACAATCTGGGAGATTCCTATGGTTTCCGGGTTCGCCATTTCCAACGACAGGCAGTCTTCAAACGATTTGCGATTGACGAGTGCCTGGTATCCAACTCGGACTTCGCCTGCTTCCTGCGTTTGAGTGGTTACCAATCGCGACATCGGGAGAATTTCCTGAAACATTGGGAGAACGGGCGGCCCCCGCCAGGCAAGGAACAGCATCCCGTTGTCTATGTTGATCTGGACGATGCCCGCGCTTATGCCGCCTGGGCCGGCAAAAGACTGCCTACCGAGGAAGAGTGGCAATACGCAGCACAGGGACTTGATGGCAGGAAATACCCGTGGGGCAACGTCATCGAACCTGGCCGTTGCAACAGCGGTCAGACTGGAGAAACCACCCCGGTCAAAGCCTTTCCTCAAGGACGATCCCCCCTTGGTTGCTATGATATGTGCGGCAACGTTTGGGAGTGGACTGAGAGCGAGCGCACCGACGGCCACACGCGCTTTTGCATCATCCGCGGCGGGGCATTTTTCAAGGCGCAAGGTTCAGGGTGGTACGCCGACGGCGGGCCGCGTCCTGTGGATTTCTCCGCCAAATTCTTGCTGATGTGGCCAGGGATCGACCGGTGCGGCACCATTGGTTTCCGGTGTGTCCTGGACCTGGAAACATAGAGGGCATGCCGAAGTCAAAGCCATCGCGTCGGGCAATCCTCTCGACATCGAAAAGACGCAGGTGGATGAATAACAAAAAACTGTTCGAGCAACCTCATGTCGCATCCAGTAAAAGCTCGAATAAAACCCGGCTAATATTGCGCGGGTGTCGGATACTCTTGTCACTGCCTGGTCGAACGCTCGGCGGCGGTGGGATTCGGCAGCCAATTCGGGGAGCGTGAGCGCGCACGGAGCGCGCGTGCCGATGACTCAGCAACTTCACATTCCACCAAGAACCCTCTTTGGTGACATACTAGACGCAGTATCAGCCACATCATCCCGGCTATTCACCGGTTCAATCCGATTCCAATTACTGTGTGAACGCTGACCTGGGCCTTTTGCATAACCCAATTGGCTTTACAAAAGTGAGCAAATAGACCACATCTGAAATATGTCATCCCAAAGAAGATTCCAGTGCGGGATGTTTCTTGGATTTTTGCTTTGCGTTCCAGTCGGGTTGGTAAATGCCGAAACATCAAATTCCGTCGTGGTTTTCGTGGTGGATATGTCCGCGCAAGTTAATGCGAGGACCTTTGTTTCAGGAGCGGCAGTTGACGTTCGGGGAACATTCAACGGATGGGGCACAAATGAATTGATCAGCATTTCTCTCGGTGGGAACACCAATCTCTACATAGGAGAAATAACCGATACGGTGGATGTCAACGGCGGGACGATATACTACAAATATTTTGCCCCCTCGATTGGCACCGGATGGGAAAGCACATACAATACTTTAAATCGGGCTGCGCGCCTTCCCACCACAAGCGGTGATAGCGTGGTTCTGCCGACCGTGTTTTTCGATGACGCCGGACCTGGGATCACCAACGCGGTGACCTTCAGCGTCAACATGGCCGAGCAGATTAACCTTGGGCTTTTCGTTCCAGGGACAGATACGGTTTCAGTCCGGGGCGACTTGAACGGCTTCAACTTGGGAGACGTTTTGACCAATGATCCCTCCCTAATGACGACCAACAGTTCAGGTGTGGTGACTTCCAACGTTTATGTGGGAACCTTTACAAATGTTTCTCCCATCAACGCGGATCAGAGTTATAAGTTTTGGAACAGTGATTCTGACAGCGAGCAATGGGAAACGGTTGCCCTGGAAAATCAGGACGGGGGATGGGCCGGCAATCGCTATTATATCAATGGCAGCGGCGATCAGGTGCTGGCACTCGTTGATTTCAATGATACACCCCTTCAAATTGGCGCAGGAAACACGGTAATCCTCAACGTCAATGGGCAGGCAGACATTTGGGGAGCCGGCCATACCGCTCTGCCCTCCGGCACGGGTGGTGGTATCCTGCCACCCTTGGTTCATTTTCAGTCCGGTTCGAATCAAGTTTTGATTTTCACCAGTGTTTCAGGCTTGATTTCCATTGGTACCGCTCCTAATGGGTATGAGTTTGGATATAACGGTCCGGATGGGATTGCGAATTCGCCATATAATGATTCCGCCACCGCCGTCGAGGGCATTTCGGGCATCGTGGACAACGACCGGGTCGCGACTCTGGCGGGCGTTTTTCTGGATGACTCCGAACCTGCCAACCCGGCACCTGCAAGTTTGGATTTTTCCGATGACGCCATTGGTCACAGTTTTTCATCACTGGCGCCACAACTCAGGCAGGTGTTTTTCATCGGCGATGGCTTGACGGGAACTGGCTCTGGAAGCGAACAAGTGTTTGTGGTGCCGCCAAATGCGACCCGGCTCTACCTTGGCATTCCGGATGTTTATTACGATGATAATTCGGGATCATTTGTGGCTACCTTCACCATTTCTCCTCCGGCACAGATTCCGATGCCGTCCATTCAGCCCGGCGGATTTACGACCAACGGAGCAATCCAGATACTGGTGTCGGGTCTGGCGGGGCAGAGTTGCATCCTGCAGGCAAGCACAAACCTGTCGGACTGGATTTCACTCGGCACAAACATGCCGGTGGCCGCGCCATTTTACGTGTTCGACCCCGCGGCGATAAATTACTCCTATCGTTTCTATCGCGTGATGGAGCAGCCGTGATTTTTCTTCTCGCCTTTTCTGATTCAGGCAGGTTGCGTTGCGCGCGATACCCGAAGAAATTGGGCACCGAAATACAAGCGGGAGAGACATCTGCGATTGGTTCCAACCCGGCCCAAAAGCCTTCAACGAAACCTTCAACGAATTGCATTTATCACGCTGCCTGCAGAATTTTCGCGGCGCGCAGTGGCAGGCTGGCGTCCGTGGTCGTTTCCGTATGACCCTCTGGCAACCTTTTTCCGGCATTCTCCAACCCGTTTTGCGCCGTGCGCCACTGGACGAAATCCTGCCAGAAGACGACCCCGCGAAAGACGGGAAAGCTGGAAAACGTTGGGTCGGATGGCCGTTTCAGTTCTGCTTTACAGTTGACATTACCCATCTCAGTCGTTGATTTTAATCAGGTTGTTCCTGTCAAAAGCACTTAATACTTTTTGTCGAACCTGTCGTCGGTTGGGCATCTTTAGTTTGCTTTCCGTTGGCGTCTGGGCACAGGCCGGTGAGGTGATCCCGTCAGATTTACGCTGCGAATATCTGGCCGAGCCGGTCGGCATTGATGTCTGTGAGCCCCGGCTTTCCTGGAAACTGACGGCGGCTTCGCCCGCCATGCGCGGGGTGCGGCAGAGTGCTTATCAGATTCTGGTGGCAAGTTCGCCGGAGTTGCTGGCCAAACACAAAGGCAACGTGTGGGACAGCGGAAAAGTGTCCACGGAAAACAGCATCAACATTCCATTTGGCGGCAAGCCGCTCGCTTCAAGGCAGCAATTGTTTTGGAAGGTGCGGGTGTGGGTTGGCAATCGAAAACCGACGGCTTGGAGCGAACCCGCCCGCTGGGAAATGGGACTGCTTAAATCCGAGGATTGGCAGGCTAAGTGGATTGATGCCCCGACCACCACTCCCGGAATCACCCACGGTGCGGTGGCGATTCTCCAAGCGTCCTACGAAGCTACAAATGGGACAGACGCCAAGGATGTTACCGATATTGTCACCGGGATGCTTAAGGATAATTCCCTCGCCGTGCCGGTAAACAACGGCGTTTTGGGGGGTGACCCGGCTCCGCTTCAGGCCAAACAACTGCGCGTGAGCTATACGATTGATGGGGAGAAACAGGAAGCGACCGCAGCGGAAGAAACAACGCTGACCATCCCGGAAAGGGGTGAATCTCTTAACTGCCTTCGCAAGGATTTTACCCTCAGCAAACCCATATCGAAAGCCCGACTTTACGCAACCGCATTGGGTTTATACGAACTCCACCTCAATGGCCAGAGAATCGGGGACCACCTGTTTGCTCCCGACTGGACTGACTATAACAAGCGCGTTCGCTATCAAGTCTATGATGTCACCTCTCTGGTCAAACCGGGCGCTAATACCATGGCGGGTTTGGTGGGTAATGGATGGTATAGTGGTCATATTGGCAATGGTGGATTCCAGGCCTGGGGGAAGGTGCCGGCTTTGTTTGCCCAGCTGGAGGTGACTTACACCGACGGAAGCGTGGACCGCGTGGTAACCGATGCCAGTTGGAAAATTCATGCCAGTCCGATTCTGTCCTCCGATTTTATGCTGGGCGAAAATTACGACGCCCGGCAGGAAATCTCCGGTTGGGATCAGCCCGGATTGGAAGTCAGCGACTGGAGCGGGGTCACCGAGAGATCGGAATCGCCGCGCCAACTGGACTGGCAGATTGATCAACCGGTGCGCCAGACCGGCGAACTTCGTGCCAAATCCATGACCGAACCAAAACCGGGACAATGGACTTATGACTTTGGCCAGAACATGGTTGGTTTCGTAAGGCTCAAAGTCTCCGCCCCGGCTGGGACCAGGATTACATTGCGTCACGCGGAGATGCTGAATGCCGACGGCAGCCTTTACACCAAAAACCTTCGCGGTGCCCCTTCGATTGACACTTACATTAGCAAAGGCGAGGGAGTGGAGACCTGGCAGCCCCGATTCACTTTCCACGGCTTTCGCTATGTGGAAGTCACCGGTTTGCCTCAGCCGCCCACCAACGATACCGTCACGGGAATTGTGGTTGGGACCGACATTCCACGCACCGGGGAATTCGCGTGCTCAAACCCTGAAATCAATCAGCTTCAATCCAATATTCAATGGGGTATGCGGGGCAATTATCTGGCCGTGCCAACCGATTGTCCTCAACGAGACGAACGAATGGGTTGGATGGGCGATGCCCAGGTTTTTATTCGCACGGCGGCTTACAACGGAGACATCGCGGCATTCTTCACCAAGTGGCTGGTGGATGTGGATGACGCGCAACACGCCGATGGAGCCTTCACTGATGTTTGCCCTTCACCGTCCGGCAAAGGTCATGGAAACGGAGGTATTCCTGCCTGGGGAGATGCCGGAGTCATTTGCCCTTGGACGATTTATCTTATGTATGGCGATAAACGCATCCTGGAACAACATCTTCCCGCCATGAAGCGTTGGGTGGACTGGTGCCAATCCCATAGCACGAACCTGATACGGGATCGGGATCGTGGCTCCGATTACGGAGACTGGCTTTCACAGGGAGAAACAACGCCCAAAGATTTGATCGGCACGGCGTATTTTGCCTACTCGGCCTCTCTTGTGGCCGACGCCTGCAAAGTTACCGGCGATACTAAGGCTGCTAAAAGGTATCAGCGGCTTTTTAAGCAAATCAAAACAGCTTTCGACCAACGCTACGTCACTGCGGATGGGCATATTCGGGGTGGCACGCAATGCGGATACGCCATGGCACTAAGATTCAATCTCCTGCCGGATAATCTGCGCTCCAAAGCAGCTCAATACCTGGCGGACAATATTTCAAATCATCAGGATCATCTGACGACCGGCTTTATCGGGGTGAGTTATCTGCTGCCCGCCCTCTGCTCAGAAAACAAAATTGACACGGCCTACCGCGTCTTCTTGCAGGATACTTTTCCTTCCTGGCTATTCTCGGTCAAACAGGGGGCAACGACAATTTGGGAGCGCTGGGATGGTTGGACGCCAGAGAAGGGATTTCAAGACCCGCACATGAATTCATTTAATCATTATTCTCTTGGCTCTTGCGGCGAATGGATGTTCGGTACCGTGGCTGGAATCGGTCTCGACCCCGCTCGGCCGGGATTCAAACATATCATCATCAAGCCCGCCATTGTCGGCGGTCTGACCTGGGTGAAAGCCCATTGCGACACGGTTCAGGGCCGGATTGTCAGCGAGTGGGAGCACAAAGAAAAGCAGTTGACGCTGCACGTTGTCATTCCCGCCAACACCACGGCGACAATTTATGTTCCGGCCGAGGACGCGGCAGCAGTGCTTGAAAGCGGCAAGCCGGCGGCAAAGTCGGAAGGCGTGCGTTTTCTGCGTATGGAAAACGCGGCGGCTGTTTTCGAGGTCGGTTCCGGAACCTACGATTTCACTGCTTCACCGTAAATCCGGATGTAGTCACACAATATAGTTTGTTGGCGCGGGGAAAAAGTTCAATCAACTGGATCGTCAGTTCCAAACTGGACCATCAGCAAACTAAGGGAAATCAGTTTGCTGGTTTGGACATAGGATTTGAAGAATCGAGACAACTCATCGGACACACCATCTACTCCCAGCACAAACACTCTCATCAAACACTATTTTCTTTCCGGTCGCCCGTGGCGTGGCATGGGAATAATCATGAGGGTTCGATTCCCTCTCACCGGTTTGGCGTCGCTGGTGGGTAACTTCAACAACAGCGCCATCGGCAGTTCGGGACAAAACATACGTTTTGGCTCCGACGGCAACCTATATGCCACTGATGGCGGTGTCAGTGCCACCAATACGCAATTGTTTCAGATCAGCACGGTCAACGGGCAGGCGACATTGATGGGGGTGGTGACCAACTTTCCGGGGTTGTGCCTGGAAAACGCCGGTTCACAAATGTACGGGGTTGGTATTCAACTGAACGCGGCAACTTCCCTGTTTCAGGACCTGGTGGGAATTGATTTGAGCAGCCTCAAGGCCGGTGGAACGAACAGTGATGGTTCGTTGCTCGATGTCAGTTACGATTTATTGACCGCCAACTTTCCCGGTAATTACAACTTTGCATCGGCAAACTTGTTTGTCGTTCCAGTTCCTGAGCCGAGTTCGTTTGCACTTTCCATAATAAGCGGTGCGCTTTTTCTGATGTTGAGTCGCCGCCGCCTGCGGCGTTAACCGTGCGGGGCAACTCACCCCAACCTGGATTCGTGATGACAGGCTTTATCACGGTCGGGACCATAATCTTAAGTCCCTTCGTCAAACGATTGTGATTTGAGGGCAGGATGGGAATTAAATAAAAACGGTATTGCCGCCGCCATGTGGATATGAAATGGTTGTCAGACAGCCGTGAACGAGTTCAAATATGCCTGTCCGGTGTGCGGTCAGCACATCAAGTGCGATGCTTCACAGAGCGGCTCGGTGATGGAATGTCCGACGTGTTTCCAGAAAATCACCGTGCCCCAGGCACCCGCGACGGACGACTCGAAATTCATCATAAAAGGAACGAAGGTCGGCGAACGTCCCATGCCGGCTGCGCCGGCGAATTCGGGGGCGGCAACCGCACCTGCAAAAGATTCTCCGGTGGCTGGAATCGCCTTTGTCATTTTGCTTTGTGCGGTGGTTGCGGCGGGGTTTGTGTTTCGCGGAATGATTTTCAAATCAGCTCCAACAGAGACAAACGCTGCCAACAATACCCATGCCTCCGACACGCTGCCGAATCCGGCGCCGAGCAACTCCGCGGCAATTGTGTTTGGCTGCCGTGTTGATGCCGACGAAGTAGTGTTTGTGTTCGAGCCTGCGGCGTTTGGTGTGCAAATTGCCGCCGATGCCCAGGTGCACGTGGCGGGCGATTTCAACCAGTGGCTGGGCGCGAGTGATGGCAAAATCCACAACCCTGCGCCCGCCTGGCAAATGCAGCGGGTAGCTGACAACCGCTATGAACTGCACAAGAAGCTTGCGGACTTTCATCAACGTCCGCAATGGGAGTTCAAATTTGTCGTCAACCTCAGCCAATGGATTGATGTCCCAAACACGGCCTTGAATCGAACCGCCGGCGAGCCGGTAAACTTGACGCTGACAATTCCAGAAAAGCCCGGCGAACCCCCGAACTGAGGTTTCGATTTCGTTCACCCGCTCCAACTTAAAGATGCCCGGGTTCCACGAGGCGTAACGCCAACGGTTTCATTCCACCTTGTATCCCAGTTCCCGAAAGCGTTGCAGTTTGTAGAGCAGCGCGCGGCGGCTGATACCCAGCGCCCTGGCCGTTTCGGTGCGGTTGAAATCGTGCTGGCGCAGCGCCTGCATGATGGCCTGACGTTCGATTTCCGCCAGCCGTTCCACGTCGGCGGTTTCCGGCGGGGGAGGATTGTCCGCGGCGGCGCGGACGCGTGTGGGCAGATGTTCCGGCAGAATCAACTCGCTGCGGGAAAGCAGCACCGCCCGCTCCATCGCGTTGCGCAACTCGCGCACGTTACCCGGCCACGGGTAACGCTCCAGGCAGGCGGAAACCGTTTCTGAAAAGCGCGCGCGGCCCTTGGTCAGTTCCTCGATGAACCGGCTCGCCAGCGGCAAAATGTCCTCCCGGCGCTCGCGCAACGGCGGGATGTTCAACTCCACCACGTTCAACCGGTAAAACAAATCCTCACGAAAACGGCCGTTCTTGACTTCGTCGTCCAAATTGCGGTTGCTCGCGGCGAGGATGCGCGTGTTGGTGTGGATTTCACGGTTCGAGCCGACGCGCTGAAATCGCCCGTCCTGCGTCACGCGCAGCAGCTTGGCCTGAAGCGCCGGTGACATCTCGGCCACCTCATCCAGAAAAATCGTGCCGTCGTTCGCCTGCTCAAACCGGCCGATGCGCTGGGCGTGCGCGCCGGTGAACGCGCCCTTTTCATGCCCGAACAATTCAGCTTCGAGCAGCGTTTCGGGAATGGCGGCGCAGTTAACCTTGACCAACGGCCCCGCCGCGCGCGAACTCCAGGCATGAATGACATCCGCCACCACTTCCTTGCCCACGCCGCTCTCGCCGGTGATGAGCACGCGGGTTTCGGACGGCGCAATCAACGAGGCATCGCGGAACACGGCCTGCATGAGCGGACTGCGGGCGACCACGAAATCCGGCAATGGCTTCTCTTCGTTGTAGCGCAGCGGAACGGATTTCGAAATGCCGGTGGCCTGCCGCACGGAATTGAGCAGTTCGTCGAGATCAATCGGCTTGGCCAGATAATTGACCGCGCCGTCGCGCATCGCGGCCACGGCATCGCGGACGTCGGTGAAGGCGGTGACGAGCAGAACCGGGAGTGTGACATGTTCCTGGCGCGCGCGCCGCAGCGTTTCCAGGCCGCTCAGACCCGGCATCCGCACATCGGAAATCATCATGGCGAATTTCCCGGCGTGCAGCATTTCCAGGGCGCGTTCGCCGGAATCCGCCAGCGCGGTTTCAAAACCCTGGCTGCGGAGAAACGAATTCAGCAGGCTGCGCTGGCCGGGGTCGTCGTCCACAATCAGGATGCGCGGCACGTCAGCGGTCTTGTTGCGCAGTTCGGTTGCCACACGGCAAGGCTAGACAAACCGGGCGTTGGCCAAAAGTAATTTTCCGGTTGTTTTCATAGCTTTCCGGCTAGTCCAAAGCAATTGAGCTTCTGAAATAGTGTCACGACCTCCCTCATCCAGGCCTTCTCCCCAAGGAGAAGGAGAATCATCCGCCGTCTCCTTGAAAATTCGCACGACGGGATTGGCCGAATAACCATCCGCAAAGCCAGAATCGGGCTGTAGCTGTTCCTTCTCCCCGGGGAGAAGGTCAGGTTGAGGGCGGACGTAAAAGCCATTTCATTTCGCCATTCCGGCCATGAAATGGAAAGCCATCGTCGGGCTGCCCAAATCAGACGATGACTTTCAGGTGAGTAATGCGGAAAACGGCGCCTTTGGGTTCATTGGCCAGACATTCGATTTCCCAGCCGTGGGCAAGGACGATTTGCTGGACGACGGCCAGGCCCAGGCCGGTGCCTTTTTCATTGGTGGTGAAATACGGCTTGAAAATTTCCTGGCGGCGCTCGGGTGGCACGCCCGGACCGTTGTCGCGGATTTCGAGCGACGCCTCGGTGGCGTTGACATGCCGTGCCAGAATTTGAATCTGTCCGCCCACGTCCACCGCCTGGATGGCGTTGATCAGAAGGTTGAACAAGACCTGGCGCAGCAGTTGGTCGTCGGCCTCGATGGCAATCGGTTCGCCGCCGGTCGCGACGTGCAGCTTCTTTTCCTCGATGTCGTGGGTCAGCGTGCGCACGACCTCGTTCACGGCGGAGTTAAGCGCGATTTTCGAGCGGCGGACTTCGCGCGGACGGGAGTAATTGATGAACTCGTTCAACTGCGCCGTGACCTTGTCGGTTTCGTCCACGATGGCGCGCGATTTTTCGCGGATTTCCGGCGAGGTGCCGGTTTGCTTGGAAATCATCTGGGCCATGCCGCGGATGATGTTGAGCGGATTGCGCGTCTCGTGTGCGAGGCCGGCGGCGGCAAGGTTCATTTCCCTGAGATGCGAATTCATTTCGCTGGCGCGGACGAGGCGGATTTGCAGTTGCGCCGTCTTGGAGAGGTTGCGCAACGCCAGCCCGGCGCCGGCGGCGGAAATTCCGGCAAAAAAGATGATGACGAAGCGCAGCCAGAGATCGTGGAGATTGACAGCCTGCAAAGATTCCGTGGAAAGCGTGAGCACCAGGCCGTGCAATTCCCGGCTGGCCACCATATCCTGATATTGCTTGTCGTTGAGATCGCGCGCCCAGAAAGGACGGTGCGGCCGCGGCTCGCTCTCGCGCGGCGGGCCGGGAGGTTCGCCCGGCGGCGGCATGAAACCACCCTCCGGCGGCGGCGGTGGTCCGGCCTGGCCAGCGGCGGCATTCGTGTCCAAAGCACTGGCTGAGGTCGCACTCAGCACGTTCGACGTTCCCATATCCTCCGGTCGAGGTTCGCGGCGCGGAAAATTCCTGGGACCGCCGCGCATCGAGTTGGTGCGCGGCTCCAAAATCAGCGGCGCCTGGGAATTGGTGTCGCCTTCGGGATTCAAGAACGCACCTTCAACCGAATAAACCCGCGTCATGCTCCGCGAACCCCAATGCTCGCCGGCCTGAAGAATGTCCTTTTGTTCCAGATCAATCGGCCTGCCGGCGGACGCAACCGGTTCACCGGCGGCGTTCAGCAGCGCGATGGACATCACCTCGCCCGACGCCGTGCCGCTCGTGTCGCCGGCGACGAGTTCGCCCAGGACGGGTTCCAGCCGATCCCGGAAAACCGCGCCGCGAAATTGCAACCCGCGCACGACGGCGCCGAGCGTGTTGGCGATGGCCTCGGAACGTTTCCGCAAGCCGGTCTTGCTGGCCTCGCGGATGCGGACGTGCTCTTCGACCTGCCACGCAACGACAAGCACCCAGACACCGAGCAGCAGGCCGTAAATCAAGGTGCTGTTTCGTCTAGGTTGCATCTGCGTGTTCAGTTATGCGCCGATTGGCGGAAAATTCAACTTCATCCCGCTATTTTTTCTTCACCGGCACGCGTTCCAGAAAACGATCCAGTTCCTGCTCGGAAATCGAGTTGGTGATGAGTGGCGACTGGCCGGTTTCATTCGCGGACAACGCGGCGAGCTGCGACGGCAACTGGACAATGTGCGGCGTGAGGAAAATCAGCAGCTCGGTCTTCTGCATTCGACTTGGTGCTGAACTTGAAAAGCTTGCCGAGCAGCGGAATGTCGCCCAAAAGCGGGATTTTGCTGTCGTTGGAGGACTTTTCGTTGGCAATGAGGCCGCCGATGACGACGGTCTGCCCGTCGGGAGTCACAACCACGGTATTGGCGGAACGTTTGTTGATGATTGGGCGCATACACGGCGGACGAAATCAGGCTGCCGCCTTCGATCACCTGGCCGGGCGTCGAGGTGTCAATGGACGTGATTTGCGGCTGGAGAATCATTTGCACCAGATTGTTCGCCCCGATGAACGGCGTGACGTCCAGTTGGATGCCGACGTTCTGATAGCTTCCGTTGATGGTCGGAACGGTGGTGGCGGTGCCGCCGACAGCGGTGAAACTGACACCGCTGGGCAGATAGACACTCTGGCCGACGACAATCTCCGCCATCTGGCCGTCGCGCGCGAGAATGGACGGGCGCGACAGCACCTGCGCCTTGCCGGCGGTGGCGATGGCCTGGAGCGTCGCATTGAAATCATTGCCCATGAATTGATAAAGCCCGCCATTGCCGGCCGCTCCCGCCAGGGACTGGGGCAGACCAAAGTTGTTGTTCACACTCAAGGTCTGGCTGATCGGGGTAATGCTGGTGGGGACGATGGTCGGAGTTGCAATAGCATTTGTACCAACGTAACTGATGATATTTTGAACGCCGAAATTGGTCATATAGCCGAGTGATTTGCGAATATTTGGGCTGACGCCGGTGTAGTTGCCCTGAACGCCGATGCTCGGACGCCTTGTTGTCCTGCACTTCGAGGAAGACGACCTTGATGAGCACCTGCGGTTCGGGCGCGTCGAGGCTGGCGATGACCCGGCTGATTTGTTCGCTGGTCTGCTTGTCGGCGATGACCATGATGTTGTGCGTCACCGGGTCCACGGAAATGATCGCGGTGCCCACGGTGCCGTTGTTGTTGTATTGGCTGCTGCTGGCTGGCGCCGCCGCGGTTGGCGGTGTTAAACCACCGCCGCCAAAGCCGCCGAAACCGCCGAAGCCACCGCCGCCACCGCCGGGACGCGCGCTGCGCATGGAGTTCAAACGCGGCGCACAACAGAAAAACCAGAACGCCGCCGAGATATTTTTAGAAACAGTTTGTTTTCATAATTTGCCTTTTCTTTGAAAGGTTTTTCATGTTTTAGAATGCCGCCGCCGCCGCCGCCGCCGCCGAAACCGGTGCCACCGGCACCCGTGGTGGTGGTGGTGGTGGTCGAACCCATCGTGGTCGTGGCGTTCTGCGCGCGTTGCTGGAGCGCGCTGCTTTGCGACGACGAACTGGTGCCGCTGCGCGACGTGCTGCTGCTCTGGAACATGTTTTGCAGCACCTGCACCACCTGCTGCGGATCGCCGTTTTTCAACTGGAAAACATAAACATTCTGGTCGCGGTCCGAAGGCACGTCCAGATCCGTCCATCATGCCCGCAATCTGGTCCATCAAATCCTTCGGCGCGGTCACGATGACCGCCTGGATGCGCGAATCGGCCACCGCGGTGACCTGGGTCGCCTTTTTGATGCGGTCATTTTGATTGTTGCCGCTGTTGCCAGCCGCCGCCGCCATGCGCGCAAAAAATCCGCCCGGCCCGCCGCCCGCCGCCGCCACCGCCGCGAAACTGGATGGGCGATTGCGTGTTGTTGCCCGAAGTGCTGCTGGGGAAAACGCTGCCCAACTCGTTGGCCACATCCGTCGGGCTGGCGTATTTCAAACGGAACACGCGGATTTCCGTCTCCGCCTCGGCGCTGTTATCCACCGCCTGGATGATTTCGGCCAGATGCCGGATGTTGGACTGCGTGTCGGTGACAACAATGGAATTGCCGGCCTCGTTGGCGACAATCGTCGCCTGCGACGAAACGAACAACGACAAATCCGAGACCAGTTGCCGGGCCTCCACAAACCGGATGGGAATGATTTGCGTCACAATCTCGTCGTTGTTGGGAATGGAACCGGGATCGTTGCCGGTCTTGACCGGGATGTTGCGTGTCTTCGCGTCGTTCTTGTCCACAATCGTCAGCGTCCGCCCGTCCCGGATGGCGGCGTAATTGTTCCGGTTCAACTCGGTGTTCAGCAAATTCACCGCCTCATCCTGGGTCACGGGATGCGTGCTGATGACGGTCACGTTGCCGCTGACATGCGTATCCAGCACGATGATGAAGCCCGCCGCGTCGCTCAAATAATTCAGCACCATCTCCAGCGGCGCGTTGCGGAAATTCAAGTGCAACTCGTTTGAATTATTCGTGCCGATGGCCTGCGCGGGCGGCATGAAGGCCGACGGCACGGCTTCCGGCGCATTTCCCTTCGGCAAAATGACCGTTGACTCGATGGGCTGGTTCCCCGCCGGCGCGGCTTCCTGCCCGTTCATTACGCCCTCGTCCTGCGCGGTCTGACCCTGTGTCGTGTCCGGCGGCGGCGCGTTGGTGCTGTTCATGTCCGCTCCGCCGGCCGGCGACAGGGACTGGTCCGGGGTGGCGGCGGCGCTGTTCCGGTCCGCCGTTCCACCGGTCGTCGGTTGGGCGGCTGCCGAGAGCAGCAGCCCTGAAACGCAAACCATCGTGAGAATGATCGGGATTGAGGTTTTCATTTTAATTCCTGTTCTCTTTGTTGCATGAGTTTTTTCAAAATATCGTTCGGTTCGCCGGCCGAAGCGGGCGCGGCGCCGGCGTCCGGGCTGGAACCTTCAACCGCTGAAGCGGCGCTCTCCGCCGTGCTCGCAGCCAACTCCCTTCGCCCGGCCGGTTGCCATTCTTTTCCCTCCAGCCGCATCATCTCGCCGATCTTCATTTGCACCGTTTGCTTTTTGTCGGCGGTTTGCAATTTGACCCCGGCGAGCGTGATTTCAGCCACGGTGTAGCCGGCAATGCTGTTACTGTCCGATTGAAAAAGCACCTTCCGCAGATCGGAATTGTTCCCGTCAAAAAACGCGAACATCCCCTTTTCATAGCTCATCGTGCCGACCAGCGTGAACGTCGGCGTTGAGTGTATCGTTCGCGACGACTGATAGGGTCGTGCAGCATTGTGCGCATAACGGCTCGGATCAAATATGTTGCGCTCGGTGATGAACCGGCTGAAGGACGAATAAGCCGTCGGGCCGGGCACACCGTTCGATTGCGCGCCGGCGAAAAGGCCGTTCACCAGCACCAGCGCCAGCGCCAGCCATTTTTTATATTGCGTCGGTTTCATTATTTCGTTTGCGGGATGAGCGCCAGGCCGCTGATTTGCAGGCCGAGCGTGAGTTGCTGGCCGGTGTTATCGTGCGCGCTCAACTCGACCGAATCGAGCTTCAGCGCCGCCGGACCTTTCTCGATGTTGTAAAGGAACTGGCTCAAGGTGCCCAGGTTGCCGGACGCCTCGACGCGGCAGTTGAGTGTCATGTAATTGGTCGAGTCGTTTTTCCACTGCGGCATGATGCTGCTGATTTCGGCCCCGGTGTCGCGCGACCAGTTGTCGAACGCCCTGAGCACCTGCTGTTCGGCCAGCGACGGGTTGTTCGGCAGCGCGTTGGTGCTCATCAGGCTCCAGCGGCTGCGGAGGCCCGCCTCGCGCTGGATCAATAGTTTCCCGGCGCTGACCTTCGCCCGCAATTGCTTGATCTGCGCCGAGCGCGCCGACCATAAATTGGCCAGCGGTTCGCCGATGAAATTGACGCCGATGAGCAGCGCCGCAGCCCCGATGGTCAGCCCCACCAAAAATTGCTGGCGATTTTCAATTTTCATTGGCGCCTCCGTTTCCGTATTGGAAATCAAATGTGAATTGCATCGGTGATTTGCCGTGGATCATATCCACCTTCAAATTGCCTACGCCATCCGCCGCGCGCAGCTTCGCGAGGGTCGCCAGCAGCGCCGCGCTGTCCCGCGCGTTACCGGAGCAGCTCACCGTGTTGTCGTTTTGGATTTCGATGGTTTTGGCAGTCACGGCGCCATCTTCGGGAAACGCCAGCGTCAACTGCCGCAAAATCGCCAGGTCGCGGAACGTGTCGTCGTACCACGGGTGGTATTGCTGGATTTGATTTTGCACAGTCTGAAGTTCCCCGACTTTCGCCGACATGGCCGACCACCGTGAGCGCAGCAGGATGAGTTCAAATTCCTGGAACAGAAACAATCCGCCGACCATCGCCACGATTCCGGCGGCCATCGCGCCAATCGTTCGCAGGCGGCCCGAAGAATATTTCGCGGCAAACTGATCGATCAGCGTCGGCTTCGGCGGCAAAAATTCGAACACCGGCGTTTGTCCCGTCAGCCGCCGCGCCGCCAGGCTGAATGCCGCTGAGACGGAGGATTCCGGCGGAAGCTGGACGCCAAATTCATCCGGCGAATAAGCCGCGGCGATTTCGATGTCCAATCCCATCGGCTCGAACCGCAATTCCATTTCGTCCGCGAGCCGCTGCGCGAGTTCACGCGGGCCGAAGATGCGGATGCGCTTGACGGTGTCGCGCAACTCGACGGGGAGCTGGCCGAGCGTGATGCGCGCCTCGCGGGCCACGAGGTCGGCGTCGAGCCTGCGCCGCCCGGCCTCGTCTTCGATGGCGCCTTCCAGCCCGCGCAAGGCGGCCACGCCGCCGCCACAGGTGATTTGCAGCGACACCTGGCTTTCGCCGATGGCCAGCGCGAGCACGCCGTTGGAATTTTCCCCCGCCGGCGGCTGCAACGCCGCCAGTCCCAGCGCAAAGCTGGCCGGCTTTAATTTGGCCGCCGCCAAAACCTGCTCCAGCGCCGCAAGTTGGGCGTTGGGAATGCCCGCCAGCGTCACGTGCTGTTTGCCGGCGGCCAGCGGACAGCGCGAATTCGCCAGCAGCAGCGTTGTAACGTCGCACGGAAAACCGCGCTCCGCTTCCAATTGCAGCAGACTCGCGGCGTCGGCCTCCGGCAGCGGCGGCATTTCCGTGTGCGCCGTCAGCACCCATTTCAGGGGTACGCCGAGGACGCAGTGACGCTCACGCACGCCGGCGGCATCGAGGTGATTGCGAATCTCGCGTCCAACGAGTTCCGGCGCCGCCGTCAGCGGATCGAGCGAGAGCGTCACCGAAAAGCTCTGGTGGAGTTGCAGCGCGCCGTTGGTGCGGCGGAGCACCACGCCTTCCAGCCGGCTGCCGTCCAACGCCAGTCCAAGCACACTCGTCAGCCGTTTGCGCTTTCCAAAATTGATTTTCAAAACGTTGTTCATGGCGTTGCGTTTGCGACCAGGGTTTCGCGGACTTTTTCGCCGAGTGCCCAGCCGAGCCGGCTGAGGTCCTGGCGGTACAGAATGATCGGCGAGCCTTCACTGGTGTCGAAAATGAATTTCACCCGCCGGTAGCCGCGCCCGAACGGCCCGACCGCCGCGATGTCGGCGGTGAATTGAAAACTGCGCGTGGTGACGTAATCGCCGCGCCGCAACGCCGTGATCACCGGGCTGTTGTTGCCCAGCGCGTCCATGAGCCACCAGATGGTTGTAAGATTGTTCGGATTTTGCTGGCGGTAGGAGAGAAGTGATTGCGCCGCGGCCGACGCCGTCTGCTCGTCCACGTTCAAACCCATGAACAGCGCCGTCAGCACATCGGCATCGGCGGTATTGACGTTGATGCGGCCGCGGATGTAGGTGTTGGTGCTGGTGGTCGCGTCGTTGTAAATCTTCCCGAAATCCGCCTCGCTCATACCAAAACTCTGGCAGTAGAGGGCCAGATCCAAAATGCCGCTACAAGGGGTAGCCCGGCCCGTGGCGCCGGAACTTTGAAATTGGTTGAAAAGAGAGCGGGCCAAGGTGGTAGCGTTGCCGACGCCTTCATTCTGAAAAAACGTTTGTAATCGGGTTTGAGTCGCCGTGTTCACGTTCGTCAGCGATGAGCCGTCGGAGTGGAAATTCGGTTCGCGGGTATAGACCGTCGTGTATTCAAACAGGCCGTAATTCATTTCACCGGTGCCGCTCGAACTCTTTTCGTTCGCGTCAAGCACGCCATTGCGATTGATGTCATCGCCGGCCAGCAGATCCACCGTCGCGCCATAAACCAGCCGCAGCTCGTCCACGGTTTCAAACGGCGCATTTTTCGGCAGGTAGCCGAGCATCGCGTAATCCAGCGATACGATGCCGTTGGTGCCGCGCCAATCCATGATGGCGTTGGCAAAATCCATCGTCATGTTCGGCAGATACGAAAGCACGTTGGTGTTGACCGTGTTCAAATTCAACTTCGAGCCTTCGTCAATCAATCCAAAGGCCGGTTCGGTGAGGTTTTGGACTGACGGATCCCGGCCGATGAGCCAGAAATGCGCGTCGCCAATCGGCACGGCTTCGCAGGCAAACTGGTTGGTGGCCGGCACCGCGCCGTTGGTGGCGTAATTCTGGAGCACGTAACCGATGTAACGCGCCGCGCCCTCGATGGCCTGGTCCGACGCGAGGCCGTTGACGCGGTTGTCCGACGCGCGCAACTCATACGTCATCGTGTTCGCAAAATACAGCGCGATGCTCACCAGGCCGAGGGCCACCCACAGCACGATGATGAGGACGGAACCGTTTTGGGAATGCGGGGAACATTCAACTTTCAGCATTGAACTTCCAACATCGAATGAACACACGCCCCGGACACCTTTGGGCGTTGGGCGTTGAGTATTGAATGTTGAATGTCGAATGTTCATTTCAACTTCCGGTGGTCGTGTTTAAGATCACATTTGTGCGCGACTGCGAATCAATCGGCACGATTACTTCAATTGGCTCCGCTGACGCGTTGCCATTGCCAGACATTTGAATGTCCACGCGGACGGCGACCGGCAGATTCGTGTTCGCCGAAGTCAGGCTGGTGGTGTCCCAGGCGTCCTGCCACTGCGAACCGTCGAAGCAGGAGAATTTGATGCTCGCCACGCTGCTCAACATGAGCTGGTCTTCCACTTCCGGCGTCGTCACGGACAACAGATTCCGCGTGACACTGCGGACCAAATCCTTGCCGGGGCCGGAGCGGTCGGCCGGTTGCTTCAACTCATAAGTAACGCGCTGGATGTCAGCCCACGGCGCATTGGCGCCCAACGCGCCGGTCGCGGTGAACATCTCAATCGCCACCGGTTCAGGCACGCCGGGGCTGCTCACGTTCCCGACCCTGAAATCGCCGGACAGAACCTTGGTCGTCCCGTTGGTCGGCGTCACAACGCATTCCAGATCGCGGCGCAAAAACGTCACCGTCTGGTCCAACGGCGCGGCCGCGTCCACAACGTCGCTCGTCGCGTCGCGCAGGCGCAGCGCGGCGAACAGCACGGTGTTGACGGCCACCAGAACGATGGCCGCGACGCCGATGGCGAGAGTCATCTCAATCAGCGTGAACGCCTGCAGGTTGTTCGTTTTAATTTTCACTATCGCAAACTCGTCGTTGTCGGCGCGGGCTGGTTTTGCAAATTGGCCAGCGTGCTCAGTTTCACCGAAAAATCCTTGCCTTGCGCCTGGAACGTCACTTGCGCTGTCAGCAGTTGCATCGCATCCTGCGGCCAGGCCTGGCTGGACAACGTCCATTGGAAATCCAGCGCGCCTTCCGACACCGTTCCGTTTTGCACGCCATTGTTCCAGTTGGTCATGACGAGGCTCTCGTTCAGGATCCGATCGGCGATGCGCGCTGCCGCGCCCTTCCGCGCGGCGACCTCGCCCGCTCGGCTGGAGACATGCAGCGCCTCCACCGCCGTCGGGATGACAATGGCGAGGAACAGCATTGCCGCCAGCACCTCGGCCAGCGTGAAAGCGGCTTGGTAGCGCCGACTGGCAGTCGGCTGTATCGCCGATTGGCAATCGGCAGACGCAGCCTGATCCATCAACCCGCAGGTTGCCAACCTGCGACACGGCAGATTGCCAATCTGCGCCACAAATTTCTTATTTGCCCGTGTCGCGAATTTCATAACCCGTGTGGTTGCGTGTTTCGATCAGCCAGCGCGAAACGCCGGCGGAATCCGTCAATTGCAACGTCTGTGGACTGTTTTCGTCCACCGTGCCGTCCGCCAAAAACCGGATGGCCGGCAAATTATTAAACGTCGTCGGCGTGCCCAAACCGGTCGTCAGCACCGCGATTTGCAACGAGGAATCCGCTGACAAAGTTTCCGCCTTCGAGTCGCCGGTCTGTCCGGTCATTTCGGCCTGGAGTCCGTAGGCGCCTTGCTTTTCGTCCACCCAAAGCACCATCGGCATGCCTTCGGAAACCGCGCGGCTCTGGCCGGCGTGCATCAGCGCGAACAGCCGCCGCGCCTCGGAATCCAGCGCGCGGCCGCGGATGAAATTCGACATCGCCGGCGCGGCGAGCGATGTGATGACGACCAGCAGCGCCAGAACGAGGATCAACTCGATCAGCGTGAAGGCGGATGTGTGACAGGTGACATGTGACCCGTGACACGATTGCAGCTCGCGCATCGAACCGCTTCTCTTATCACTTGCCACTTGCCACTTGTCACTTGTCATTCGCAATTTCATCTTGTCCAGTTGCCAATGTCATCGTCGGTTCCTTCCTTGCCGTCGGGGCCGACCGACAGCAGGTCGTAGCCGCTGGGGTTGTGTTTGCCGGGATAATAATAAACGTAAGGATTTCCCCACGGGTCTATCGGAAGCGTGGCCGGATCAAGATATGGCCCGTGCCAGTTCCGGGCGTTGCTGGGCTGTTGAATCAAATCCTGCAGGCTCTTGGGATAAAATCCGTTGTCCACCTCATAAGAGCCGAGCGCGGTTTTGATGCCTCCGTAAATATCGGCGTGCGCCGCGGTGACGCGAGCCTGTTCGCTTTTGCCCGCGATTCTGGGAATCACCAATGCCGCGAGGATGCCGATGATGGTGACGACCAGCATCAATTCGACGAGCGTGAACGCGGAGGAGTGACGTGTGACGCGTGACGCGTGACAAGGAATGGCTGCGACGCGATTCTTCGTCTTGTCACCTGTCACTTGCCACTTGTCACTTTTGGATTTCAGATTTTGGATTTGAATTTTCATGGTTTGTCAGGTGGTTGATTTTATTTGATGTAGTCGCTCATGGAGAGCACCGGCAGCAACATGCCGATGAAAATAGTGCCGATAAACGCGGCGATCAAAAACAGCATCAGCGGCTCGGCGAACGCCACCGCGGTCTTCAGGTTGCGATCCAGGTCCGCTTCGGTGACGACCGCGATGCGCACCAGTTCGCCGTCGAGCTTGCCGCTTTCTTCCGCGACCGAAATCATTTCCACCGTGGAACTGGAGAAAAGTTGTTTGCAATCCGCAAGGCTCTGGCCGAGGCGTCCGCCCTGTTGCACGCGCTCGATGGACTGGCCGACGGCATCCACGAGAATCTGGTTGCCGATGGAGCGGCGCGAAACATTCAGGCCATGCACCAGCGGCACACCCGCGCCAATCAAGGTGCCCAGCATCCGGCAGAAACGCGCCATCGCAAATTGCGCGATGAGCGGGCCGACCAGCGGAGATTTCAAAATCATTCCCTCCCAGACGCGCTTGCCTTTTTCAGAAGCGAACCAGGTGCGCACCAGAAAGCCAATGGCCACCAAACCGGCCGCGACGAACAATCCGTAGGAGCGCACCAGATGGCTGGCGCCGATGATGAGTTGCGTAATCAATGGCAGCGACCCGTGGAGGCTCGCAAAAACCTTTTGGAACTTCGGAATGAAAAATATCAGCAGCACGGTCAGCACGACCAGCGCGAGGCAGAACAGGATGCACGGATAAATCATCGCGGTGACGACCTTCGATTTCAGATCCTTTTCGCGCGCTTGAAATTCCGCGATTTGCGCCAGCACCACGTCGAGAAATCCGCCCGCCTCGCCTGCCTCAACCATCGCGACATACACGCGCGGAAACGTTTCCGGCGATTTCGCCATCGCGTTGGCCAGCGACATGCCGTCCACGACGAGGTCGTGAACTTCCTTCCATTTGGCCTGCGACGCCGGCGACGAGGCTTCCTTGTGCAGAATCACCAGCGCGCGGCTCAACGGCACACCCGCGGCGAGCAAACTGGACAGCAGCCGCGTGAAATTTTCCAGTTCCTTCGCCGAAACCCTGTGTGACTCGAATTTGAACGAAATTTTTCCCAGACCTTCCAGTCCCGCGGGCAACCCCGCGCCATTTTTTGAAATCGAACCGTTTTTCGCGCCGGCTTTTTCCGCGAGGTTTACCGGACGCAGGCCAAGCGCCTCCATCTGCCGCAACGCGTCGGGCCGGCCGGGCGCGTCAAGCTGCCCCTCGGCAATCTTGCCGTCGGCTTGCAAACCTTTGTAGTGAAACGTGGGCATGAAATCGGGAAAACATTCAACATTCAACATTCAACACCGAACATCCAAGGAAAGGCGTAATGCAGCCGTTGAGCGTTGGACGTTGAATGTTGAGTGTTAAATGTTTCATAGAATTTATCTCGCCACGGAGATGCTCGCTGTTGTCGGGCTGTCGGACGATGCGTTCCTGGCGGTATTCGCCACCTCCTTGGCAGTGGTCACACTCAAAACTTCCTCGACGGTCGTGACACCCTGCCGCACGAGCCGCCAGCCGTCCTCGGCGAGCATTTTCATTCCCTGTTTGCGCGCGGCGTCACGAATCTGGTCGGTCGAGGCGTTTTTCAAAACGAGCTGGCGGATTTCCTGGTCGGTGTCCATCCACTCGAAAATGGCATGGCGCCCGAAAAATCCGGTGTTGCGGCATTCGCGGCAGCCAACCGATTTGTAAATCGTCGTTTTTGCGGGAATGCCAATCTGTTCCTTGAGCGCCTGCGCGGTCGGCGAATTGTCCGGCTGCTTGCAATGTTTGCAAAGCACGCGGACGAGCCGTTGCGCGAGCACCGCTTCGAGCGATGACGCGACGAGATACGGCTCGACGCCCATGTCCACGAGCCGCGTCACCGCGCCGGGCGCGTCGTTCGTGTGCAGCGTGGAAAAAACCAGATGGCCGGTGAGCGAGGCTTGCACGGCAATTTGCGCCGTTTCCTGGTCGCGAATTTCGCCGATCAGCACCACATCCGGGTCGTGGCGCAAAATCGAGCGCAAGCCGCGCGCAAAGGTGAGGCCGGACTTTTCGTTGACCTGAATCTGGTTGACGCCCTTGAGCTGGTATTCCACCGGGTCTTCGATTGTGATGATTTTGCGGACGGCATCGTTGATTTCGTTGAGTGCGGTGTAAAGCGTGGAAGTTTTGCCGCTGCCGGTCGGGCCGGTGACCAGAATGATTCCGTGCGGCAGTTGCAGCACGCGGCGGAAACAGTCCAGTTCGCGCCGGTCCATGTCGAGTTCGCCCATGCCGCGCAGCGTGGAGTTTTGCCGGAGCAAACGCATCACGACCGCCTCGCCGTGCAGCATCGGAATCACCGAAACGCGGATGTCCACTTCGGCGTCATCCAGACGGATTTTGATGCGGCCGTCCTGCGGCAGGCGTTTTTCGGCAATGTTGAGATGGCTCAAAATTTTGACGCGCGAAACGATGGCCGGCTGAAAACGTTTCAATTGCGCGGGCACGGAAACCTCCTGCAACTCGCCGTCAATGCGGTAACGGATGCGGAATTCATCCTCGAACGGTTCGAGATGGATGTCCGACGCGCGCAGATCAATGGCGTCCTTTAAAACCTGGTTGACGAAGCGGATGATGGACGCCTCGTCTTCGGCGGCTTCATCCAGATTGGTGTCCTCGGCGTTTTCATCAACGACCTGAAAACCTTTTTCCTCGTCGAGCGTGCCGATGGTGTCCGCGCCGACGCCGAGGCGCTTTTTGATTTCGCGCTGGAGCGCTTCACTGGAAGCGAGGACGGGCTTGAGGTTCAGGCCCGTCAACGTTTTGAGCGCGTCAAGTCCCTGGGTGGCGAAGAGCCGGCTGGTGGCGACTTCGACCGTGCCGTTGAGACGCTTGAGGGGAAGCAATTCCTCCTTCAACAAAATGCGCGCGGGAAAAAGAGAGAGAAGCTGACGGTCCGGTTCCACGTCATCCAGCGTCGTGTAAGCGAGGCCGTATTCCTTGGCCAGCCAGCGGAGAACATCCTCCTCGTTTTGCACGGGAGGCCTGGCGCCGGCCAAAGCCGCCGCGTCAGTCGCGGACAATTGCTTGGTGGCAACCATGCGCTCAAGCAACTGCTTAAACGGTGAATCATGGAGGATGGTTTCGTTCATGTTCAGACGCCAGCTTCTCTCGGGTGTGTTTGGATTCGTTACTGGAGCAATCCCAGCAAAGTGGCCTGGGCTTCCTGTTTCACGGTCAGCACCTTGCGGAGGTCGGCCTGTGCCTGTTCCAGTTTGGCTTGTTTCGCCTTCTGCGAGGCTTCGTATTTCGCCAGTGTGTCTTTGATTTGCGCGGCAGGTGCGTTGGCATCAATCGCATTTTGCAGGGCCTCGGCTTCGGGGCTGGGGGGCGGGCCAAATCCGCCGCGTCCGCCACCAGGTCCGCCATTGCCGCCGCCACCACCGCCGCGGTTGCGGCCGAACATGCGGCCCATTCCGGCGCCGAAACCGACATCGCGGCGCGCGTCCGCCACTTTTTGGATCAGCGGCTGCACGGCGTTCCAGTCGGTGTCGTTGGTAAAGCCGAGTTGGTCCCGGATATTGTCCATCATGCGTTGCTGGAACTGGGCCGGGTCAAAATTTCCGCGGCCGGGGCGTCCGCCGCCGCCATTTCCACCGTTGTCATTTTGCGCTGAGACAGTACCGGCACCCAAGGTCAGGGCGGCGGCGACTCCGCAGATTGTTAACAGTTGATTCAATTTCATCGAACGTTCTCCTCTCGTGGGTAGTTTGTTTTTTGGTTTCATCGGCGGTCGCGACATCATGCCGCCCGTCAATGGCTGGTGATGCAATTGCAAAGAACGTGCCAGCGCGAGAAATCGGCTGTTTCCCAATGAAACGACAGAACCTGCTGCGCAATTGCTGCTCAACTCCCCGGGTGCCGCGCAGATTTTGCGCGCTTGGCCTGCCGCCGATTTGCGTTGCCACCCACGGGCGGCGGTTTAGAGTATGCACGTTCAAATGAAATTTCTGCCCTTCATTCTCGGTTTGACGCTGCTGACGCTGGTCAACGCGCGGGCGCAGGTCAGCGTGGAAGTCGTGCTGGATCAGGAACAATTTCTGCCCAGCGAATCCGTGCCGGTGGCCGTGCGCATCACGAATCGTTCCGGCCAGACACTGCGCTTCGGCGCGGACGCGAACTGGCTCACCTTCAGCGTGGAATCGGCCGACGGATTCGTCGTCATCAAAAATTCGGAAGTGCCGGTGGCCGGCGAATTCGATTTGGATTCGTCGCAAATGGCGACCAAGCGCGTGGATTTGGCGCCGCATTTTGTCCTGTCACAGGTGGGACGTTATCGGATCATCGCGACGGTGCACATCAAGGCATGGAACGCCGATGTCACCAGCCCGGCGAAAGGGTTCGACGTAATCAATGGCGCAAAGTTATGGTCGCAGGATTTTGGCCTGCCGGCGCCTGCCGGCGTGACGAATCACGCGCCGGAAGTCCGCCGATACAGTTTGATTGAGGCGAATTACCTGCGGTCGCAACTGCGGCTCTACGTGCAGGTGAGCGACGAATCGGAAGCGCGTGTGTTCAAGGTTTCGGCGGTGGGCCCGCTGGTTTCCTTCAGCCAGCCGGAGGCGAAACTGGACCGCTTCAGCAATCTGCACGTGCTCTACCAAAGTGGCGCGCAGGCGTTCACCTATTCGGTCGTCAATCCCAACGGCGACATCACGAAGCAGGAAGTTTACGATTACTTCAACTCGCGCCCGCGGCTCAGTGTGAAAGACGACGGCGATGTCGCGGTAACCGGCGGCGTGCGCCGGGTCAAACCGGCCGAACTGCCGCAGGTGGTATCGCCAAACGAGGTGCCCCCGCAAAGCGGGGCCAAGCCGTGAGCGATACAGCCTGTCTGTTTGTTAGGCCACTTTGTCATCTCCACTCTCACTTCTTTGTGTGCTGCTCGCGAAATGTCTTGCGAGCCTCTGTCAGGCTCGATGTCCCGTTCGGACCTCCACGGACCTCGTCTGCATCGTGGTCATCCTGTCCGTCGTCTTCCCAGCCGCACACGTTACAAATCTCATAGCCGCCACGCTCTGAAAGTGTCCGCTCACCGCAACACGGACAAGCATATAAACTCCCGTCACTCGCAGGTGGCTTCGTGACATTGGTAAATGGCTTCATGCGTGAAGTGGCCTAATAGGTATTAGGCCAAACCGCGGTTTGGCTTAAGTCGGGAAGCAAACCGATTGCATTCCTTCTCATGTCGTTAAAATAAGCCGGTTTATGCAGACAGGGCAAATTATTTGCTTGGCCCAATTCATGAATGCGAATCGTGGCGGTTTTCGACGCACTCACTGCATCAAATCTTCGGAAGTAGTGACGTGTGCCTGCATTTGATGGACCAGCAGTGTGGCGCGTGAAACCGCGGTGTCCTGCGTTTCGCCCAGAAACGATTTCAGCCGCACACGCACCGCCGCCACCGGGTCGCCGTTGTGGTCGCGGAGCGCCAGGGTCACGGCCACCACGCCGGGGCTTTTGCCGAATGAAACCGTGCCGTCCGCGATGGCGATTTTTTCCGCGTCGGTTCCGGGTTGGCCGATCTCCTTTTCATCGTTGCTGGCGATGATGTGCGGCTGACCTCGAGCGTCGAGCGCGTAAATGCGCAGTGTGAGGATACGGGGCTGTTCTTTCATGATGCTGTTGACCAGCGCCTGCGCCGCGGGCACGCGCGGTTTGTAGTCAATCGTCGTGTTGTCGAAATAACTCACGGCATCCGACATGGTCCAGAAACCGATTTTGCCCGTGGCAAATGTGTTGGGGACTTGCAACGGCATGGCCAGAGCATCGTCCAGCCGGCAGTTGATTTGAACGCCTTCGCATTGGACGGTCAGCGCGTGCCAGACGCCGACGGCGATGTTCGTGCCCAGGGTGAAGGGATCCACAAACTGGCCGTTGACCATTTTGTAAAAGCGCAGGTTCTGCCCCAGCGCGCTGGCGCGGACGACGTAAAAGTTCGACGCGTTTTGGAATCGGAACACGATGCCCGCCATCTGCTCCGCGACGCCGCTGACAATTTTGAACCGGGTCGTAAGTTTGAAATCACTGAACGTCTCACCGTCATAAATGAGCAGGGGGAACCGGTTGTCGGCGGGGTCCTGGCTCAGTTGCGCGAGCACGGAGCGGTGCGTAACGGCGGGCGCCTTGCCGGTGAGCGCCGGAAACAGCGACGGCACTTCATCCTCGATGACTTTCCATTCGCCCGGTTGTCCGCTGCCGGCCAGCACGCTGTGGAAGTTGGTCGGCGATTGCCCGGTCGCAAAATCGCTGAAATCAATTTTGATTTCGGCGCTAAAAATTGGAGCGGTCAGGCCCAGCCAGAGGCAAAAAACGAAATATCGCATCGCGCGGAGCTTAACAAAAACCGGGCGCGCGACAAGCCATTGCGCCAGGACGGGATTTCACCCTCGGCAACGTCCAAGGGCCGTTCGGCGGGCGGGTTTTGCGGGAATTGTTTGCGCGCACCACGAAATCCATTTGACGCGTCGTTCCGGGGTTTGTAAGTTGTGCTTCCCTGTGGATTCCAGAGTAGCTCAATGGTAGAGCAGCCGGCTGTTAACCGGCGGGTTGCAGGTTCGAGCCCTGCCTCTGGAGCCAATCCGTGCCATAGAAAGAACCACATTTCTACGGTTTCCGCCAAGCCCTGGTCGGGATACCAATCTGCCTGCCCACTAGGGCGCAGCGCCCAATTGAACCCAAGACGTTCCTGTGCGATATGCAAGCCCGTCAGAAGTCTCAACGAGAGCATAGAAAGGGTGCAGTCCGTCCCATAAATTGGTTCCATTCACTTGAAAGATCGCCGTGGACACGTTGGTGGCCATGCCCAATGCGCCGCCGGTGCTGAATAAAGTGATCAAGTTTACCGTGTTGGTGTTGGCGACAACCTGGACATGGTAGGTGCCCTGCACCGGGGCTTGGTTGGTCAAATCGAGCAGCGTTAAAGTTGCGCTCAAGGAACTGTTTGTTACCACCACGGGCACGGTCGCCTTGGTTTGAGTCCGCACATTGCTGCCTTCGTAGGCGACCGCCGTCAACTCGTGGTAACCGTCGGCCAAGGTTGTGGTATCCAAGGGGAAGGTCAAGGCCAGGGTGGTTGCGCCGGCAGTGACGTAAAGATGGTTTCGGGGCTGGAGGTCAGACAGGTTTTGGGTGAGGGTGGTGGTGCCGTAGGGCGAGAACGCGGGAACCTGCGGGGAATTTGTGGGGATGACTTGAATTGCGGCAGCTTGGTAGCCCGGACTCCGGGCATACAGATTGAAGACGGTGTTGTTGACTAGAGTGCCGAGTAGATTCACAAGATAATCCCCAGCCACAACACCGTCGCTGCCCTGCAAGGCGAAATTCGTGTTAATCGCTGCGACCAATTGTCCGACAAGCGTGGCGGGATTGCCATAAGACAGATTAGTGACGGCCACGAGCACAGTCTGGCCGTTGGTCTTGGTAATGCTGAACTCGATCCAGGAATTGGTGGAGATCAAATTTGTTAAGCTTGACTCCGAGTATCCCTTCATGCCGAACGCTTTCGAGGCCAGCAATGTGGGCTGGCTGGCGGTCAGAAAAGTTGAAAGCCCATTGGCACTTCCAATCGCACTGGCGGCGGTGGTTTGAATCTGGCCAATGGCAAAATTGGTTTCCAGCACGGTCAATTGGCCCTGGTTGGTGGAGACTCCAACCGCGTAAGGCAGCACGGCATTGTTAATTTGAATCAGCGTGGTGGCTCCGGTTGCCCCGCCATTTAGAAGTGTAAACGTCGGTGACGCAGGAGACAGGAGCCACGCCCGGTAATATCGGCAGGCGGAATTCGCGGCATTGGTATCAACAAAATCCATCGCCCCACCGGATTGGTTGGTCGCGACGGTGGCCCAATTAATCAGGTTGGAGGACACTTGGATGGCCCAAGGCAAGCCGGGCACACTGTCCACATGCATCTGGAACATCCCAGGACCCACGAAGTTTGGCGCAGACAATTCGGGAGGCTGATCAGGAACCAGCCAAGACATGCGATAAAAGCGCGCGGGATAGTTCGTGGCATCATAATCAATATAATCCAGCAGCCCCGGCACGACATTTGTGAAGATAGGCACCCAATCCAGCAAATCTGTTGAGGCTTGGACGACATAAGGCAAAGCGCTCGGAATCCCTACCTGCATCGTGAAGGCTCCGCTTTTTTCAGGATGACCGGGTATCATCTGTGGCGGCGTGGAATCAGGCAGATAATTGACGCTGTAAGCAAGGCCCGGTGTATTCGTGGGGGTGTTATCGGCAACATAGAAAGGGACCGTCATGAGATTGGTGGCGAAGGATTGCAACTCAATGCGGTCGCCATAAACCAAGGCATTTACCTGCGTGGCGTTGGTAGCGGACGGAGCGTTGATCAGGGCTGCCAATCCGGTTGCGATTGAACTTAAGGTTGAGTTGGTGGGGACAGTATAAGTAATGGGATAGCCGTTCAGGGTGACGGTCAACAGATTGCCGGGACAGGGAGCGATATTGGTCAGTGTGCCGAAATATGTGCCATCCACAAACAAATCGACTTGCTGGAGCAGATGATTTCCATCATGGGCGGAAAATCGCACGGAAAGGTTGGTTGTGCCGCTCAACACGGCGTTGGGCAGGTTGGTGCTCCATTGTCCATAACCGACCCGGGCAAAAGGCGCCGCCAGAGGTTCGGCCACCATCAGACCAAGATACGGCGTGTTGATGCTCTGATAATAGCTCTCGGCCAGACTGAAGCCGCGCGCCTGGTAAAAGTAAACCTGGGGATTGGGAAACTTCTGCGTGTCGGCGTCGGGTTCCGCAACGGTGCCATAGCTGCCCGCAGCTCCTGCGTTGATGAAGGCCAGCAGATTGGTCTGGCTGTTGGCCCCGAAAATGATGCCGCCGTAGGACGTCAGGCTGTCCGCAATAGTTCCGGGAACGAAGGTGCTTGGCAGGACGCTGAATTGCGCCAAACCTGTTTCATAACCCAGACAATTGTTTGGCCACGAGACCGAATCTGTATTGGTGCGCAAAATTGAGGAAACCCCAAGAATGTTTACGTTGAAAATGGCGTTGTCGAAATACGGGTAACGGATGTTGCGGGCTGTGTCGGAACTTTTTGCCAGCACGACCGGTGCTTGGGGAAAAGTCCCATCACTGACAACGCCCTGATTCACCAATGCTTCCGCCTGGGCAAGTGAATCAGCCGTAATCATGGTGGTGAGAAAGGAATAGCCGGGCGCACCGACGGTTGTCGCCTGGCCAAAGCTCGTTTCACTGGCAGCGTAACTGTTGGTATCGCTCGGGTTGCCCAGCCTTAAGCCGTAGAACAAAGCCGAGGTCGTACTGTTGACAGCGGAACCACAGCTGGTCTGGAACGGAATATCCATCGAGAGGACAACGTAATCAATCTGGTTCGTCAACTGCTGGGCTGCCAGCATGTCCAGCAGGGGTACGACCAGGTTGGTTTGAAAATCATTGCTGGCCCACAACGTATTGCCACCCGACCAGTTGATGTATAACACGTTTTGCGGCGGCACCTGGCGGCTTTCGCAGAAGTAATTGCCCAATATACACGAGTTCGAGCTGGCTTGATTGATGATAACGACCGTATTCAAACCACTGCCGCCAGCCTGTAGCCTGCAAACCAAAGCGCAACTCAGCAATACAACTCCGAGAATTTTACCTTGAAGACCATTGTGCATACGCTCAACAAATCCCAATGAATAAAACACACTTGCCGCCGAATAGCGAGGTCTTCATCACAGAACTTTGGCAAATGCTTGGATAGAAAAAAAGGCCGGTCATTGACCGGCCTTTTATCTGCCGTTTTTGTAACCAGCGAAATTCCAACCCTAGGACGATTGACGACGTCTTGCCAATCCGAGTGCCGCCGCGCCAAGTACAATCATAGCGAAGGTTGACGGCTCCGGAACAATTTGAATGGACAAGCCTTTGTCCTTGGTTATGTCCAACATGTCGCCTGATTGGCCGTAGGGAGCAAGCGTTGCATTCCATTGGAACGCCCACGACACATCGCCTGGGCCCGCCGATGGATTGTCATTAAGCGTATAAGGAGCCGCACCGAGTTCACTCAGCGTCACCCCGGCCAGCGCGGCTTCAGCATAGTTTGCGTAGGGTACGTCAATGACCTCGGCCAAGCCACTTCCGCCAGGCCCGCCAGTCGTTTGCGTGGCTCCGGTATATGCACCAGGACTGCCGGAAATACTTACGGTATTGTTGTTGTTCCCCAGCAAATTGAAATTGGAATATTGATAGAAGTTCAAGTTGATCTGGCTTCCGCCCTCATTGACGACCGATATATACTCCTGCAAATCGGCACTTCCAGAACTGACACCGTTGCCCGACAAGACGTATTCAACACTCACTGACAGTTGCGAGTTCGCATATGTCAAAGTGACATCATTGGGAGCATTTGGCGTTTGATTATATCCACCAATTGCGTCAATGGACGCCGCAGTGCTGCCGTTAACCGAATACCAAAACCACTGCTGGTTCAATTGATTCTGACCACCAAGCACACTCCAGTTGTCCATCCCCAGAGTGCCGCTGCCGCCGTTAGCCAAGCCCGGATTGATTGTGGCCGTGGATCCCCCGTCGCTCAGCGTGATGTTTTGGGCGTTGGCACTGCCCGGCAAAAACAACAGACCTGCCACCATGATGGTTGTACACAGCGGCGCAACGACCTTGCCGACAGAAAAAAACTCACTTTTGTTATTCATAATGTCCTCTGATTCTTGTTCATGTGGCGCATCGCCCCACTCTCACTGAGAGTCAAGTATTTTTACCGCAATCGGAACTCTAAGTCAAGTATTTTTAGCACTGACTTTTCGTATTTTTAGCACTAACTTTTCTACCGCGTAAATCCTTTCAAGCAAAGACATAAATTAGGCTGCCCGACGTCGCCGGTGCAACAAGGCCAGAACAAGCATTCCCGACGAAATCAGCACCATGGACGAAGGTTCAGGCACCGCTAGTGCCGCGGTTTCGCTGACTGTAAGGGAGTTGCTGGGGGCCAGGTTTATCGCATCGAATTCATAGCCAAAAACAGCGGTCCCAGATGCACTCAGGGTGGTGTTGTTAAGGGAGGTGGCAGACCCGTTAAAAGGTCCAAAGGGTGCGCCGCTACCATTCGCCTGCACTTCAACAGTCCCGCCGGTCAGTTGCCCTAGCCATTGAAGTACTGCTCCCCCTCCACTCTGATTGGCACTGGCTTGTGTACTGTTGATAACAGCCATATTAAGAGTCTGGCTTCCCGGAGCGTTTCCCAAAACGAAATCCGAGTATTGAAATATACTTATGGTATTGGCGGTGCCGGCAAGGTTCGTAAACTTGATTTGTTCACCCAATGTATCGCCATTAACCGTAACCGCGTCCGCTACGCTTACGACGCCCGAAACTGTGTATGTGGCAGTTAAAGATGTTGAACCGTGCGTAGTGACTGCGGGACTGGTTAATAGGCTCACGGGCCCATTATTCACACTGTAGTATAATGACTGCAGGTCCAACTGGCTCACCCCACCATTTACCTGCCAGCCGGTCAAACCACTACTGGTGTCGAATGTCACGACCGAAGGGCTACTCGTAAGTGTGTAGATCGTCGCCTCGCTTTGAACGACAAAGCCGGTCAGTAAAATCGCAATCAGGCCGCCTCGGAACAACTTCGTCCTCAGTACGAAGGATTTTTTCAAAATCTTCATAGCGTTGCTTGGGTTCTGAACTTTAATACGACACTGTTATGAGCCTTTCTGGCAGAGAAGTCAAGAGAAATTTTTGGAAAAGAACAGGTTTGCGCGAATCTCATTTTTTACGGGCAATAGACTGGCTGGTTTCATTAACCCGGCTTTAGCGGGGTATGGGCTGAGAGTCGCTAATCCACACAGTTCCAACGGTTTAGGATGGGTGAAAAACGCATAAGCGGTTCCAACCGCCTCCCGCTGGCGAGCTTTCAGGAGCCGTGGCCGTGCCGATGGTGGGGGGAATAATCCAGCCACGTTTGATGGCGTACCCTGCAGGGTTTTCCGCGCCGCGAATTACCCAGCGATATTCTTAAGGAAAAAGTTCTTTCTATGGAATGAGCAAGGGAACCAATTAACCCGGCGAAACAGCCATTATTCCAAGTTCCGGGTTTATTTATGTTGTTCGCCCGGCCGTTTGGTGTTGTACTGCCAACGAACCGGTTTGCTTCTGCGTATTGCCGTTTGATCAAATTCGACACTCAAAATGAAGGCGTTCAATTCATGAAAAACAAACGAAATACAATGGTGATTGTTGCCTGCCTTTGCACAAGTTTTTGGATCAGTGGATCCCCCCAATTGGCTGCCGCCAATCCGCCGCGACTGCTCAACGATCCGATTGGCATCAGCGGCGATTTCCATAATTTCGCCAACCTTTACTATCTGGCCGACAGGCTCGCCGATTTTGATCCAACTACCGGGAAGGGTGAAATCAGCTGCCAACGCGCCGAGTATTTTACGCGACAGGCTTTTGACAACATGCTGGCGATTATTAAACCGGTTGGCCCGAACGAATTCCCGGAGAACGAATACGCGGCTAATCCCACGCTGCCATTTTCCATTGAATTCGTTTCACCGAGAACGGTGCGAATCCGCATTCAAACCGGTCCGGAGGTGGCCCCGCCACAACCGGAATTGATGCTGGCCGGGCCGGTACCCCAGGATCATTCCTGGAAATACGAAAAAGTCGAAGGCGGTTACCATTATGCCAGCCAGGTTGGCTCCGTCACCATTCTGGAAAATCCATGGCGCATTGAATTTCGCGACGCGCAAGGCCGGTTGCTCACTGAAACCGACCACGCGTCGGACAACACGACCACCTTCACACCCGTCATGCCATTTTCCTTTGTGCGGCGGGCGGCGGATTATTCACGAAGCGTGGACGCTGCGTTTACACTGTCACCCGGCGAGAAGATTTTCGGCTGTGGCGAATCGTTCACCCGCCTTGACAAACGCGGCCAGAAGATCGTCCTGTGGCCCGACGACGCCAATGGCATTCAAAACCAGGGAATGTACAAACCGATTCCGTTTTTCATGAGCAGCCGCGGTTACGGAATGTTCATGCACACTTCGTCACCGATCACCTGTGATTTCGGGCATGATTTCAGCGGCGTGAATTCTCTGATGATTGGCGATGACGAACTCGACCTTTTTGTTTTTCTGGGTTCGCCGAAGGAAATTCTCGATGAATACACCCGGCTCACCGGTAAATCGCCCCTGCCGCCGCTCTGGTCGTTCGGGCTGTGGATGAGCCGCTGCACCTATAACGCGGAGAAACAGGTCCGCGACATCGCCGCCCGGCTGCGCGAAAACAAAATCCCGTGCGACGTGCTGCATCTCGACACCGGCTGGTTTGAGACCGACTGGCGCTGCGATTATCAATTTTCCACCTCGCGTTTCACCGACCCGCAAAAAATGATTTCAGATTTAAAGGACGAAGGTTTTCACATTTCGCTCTGGCAACTGCCCTATTTTGTGCCCAAGAACAAATTGTTTCCTGAACTGGTGGAGAAAAACCTCGTCGTCCGCGATGCCAAAGGCAATCTGCCTTACGAAGACGCCGTGCTGGATTTCTCAAATCCCAAAACGGTCGAATGGTACCAAGGCAAGCTCGCCAACCTTTTGAAGATGGGCGTGGGCGCCATCAAGGTGGATTTTGGCGAGGCGGCGCCGGAGGATGGCCTTTACGCTGACGGTCGCACCGGCTTTTACGAGCACAACCTGTATCCACTGCGCTACAACAAGGCCGTTGCAGACATCACCAAACAGGTCACCGGCGAGAACATCATCTGGGCGCGCAGCGCGTGGGCCGGCAGCCAGCGTTATCCGATTCACTGGGGCGGCGACGCCGAAAGCACCGATGACGGCATGGCCGCGGAGTTGCGCGGCGGGCTGTCCTTCGGGCTTTCCGGATTTTCTTTCTGGAGCCACGACATCGGCGGTTTCACGGCGAATTCCGTGGAAAACATGGACAAAAATCTTTTTGAACGCTGGCTTGCTTTCGGGATGTTGAGTTCGCACAGCCGTTGCCACGGCATTGCGCCCAAGGAACCGTGGAACTACGGCCAGGCGTTCATGGACAAATTCCGCGTGATTGACGAACTCAAATACCGCCTCATGCCCTACGTTTATGCGCAGGCCAAGGACTGCTCCGAGCACGGCCTGCCGATGGTCCGGGCGCTATTCATCGAGTATCCGAACGATCCCGGCTCGTGGCTGGTGGACAATGAATACCTGTTCGGCTCCAGCATCCTGGTCGCGCCGCTGTTGCATGAGGACGCCACGGGCCGCGACGTTTATCTGCCGCCGGGAACCTGGATCGATTATCAAAGCGGCAAATCCTACGCCGGCGGCTGGCAGCACATTGAAGCCGGGGAAATTCCCGCCGTGCTGCTTGTGCGCGACGGGACGGTCCTGCCGCAAATCAAGCTCGCGCAATCCACGATGCAAATGGACTGGTCGAAGCTTGACCTGGTGGTGTTCGCCAAAAACGCCAAGGCGGCCAAAGGCTTGGTTTGCCTGCCTACGGACAACGTGTTGCACGAACTGACGCTCACGAAGGAAGGGAATGCCTTCAAGCTGGTGAATGCTCCGCTGGCGGGCAAGGTAACCTGGAAAATCACTCAGGCGGAAAACGTAGAGTGATCTGATTGAAAGGTTTTTTATGCGTATTGGAAAACGATTCATGACCGGCGCCATGGCGCTGATGCTGTTGTGCCAACACACAACGACTGGGGCACAGCCACTGCCTTCAGAACCATACGTGTGGCACAACGTCGCCATCAACGGCGGCGGTTTCGTTGACGGCATTGTTTTTCATCCCACGGAAAAGGATTTGTTGTACGCGCGCACGGATGTCGGCGGCGCATACCAGTGGGACGCTCAAGCTGGTGAATGGGTGCCATTGAACGACTGGCTCAGTCCTTCCCAGAATAACTACACCGGCATCGAAAGCATTGCTCTGGATCCCTCGGACCCGAACCGCGTTTACCTGGCGGCGGGCACCTACATGCAGGGCGAGGCGGCGATCCTGTGCTCGGATGACCGGGGCCGGACCTTCAAGATAGCCCCGGTTGCGTTCAGGATGGGCGGCAATGCCGATGGCCGTTCCAATGGCGAACGGCTGGCGGTGGACCCGAATGACGGCGCGATCCTGTTTTTCGGTTCGCGCAACGCCAGGCTGTGGAAAAGCACCGATCGCGGCGCGACGTGGAACGTGGTGGATTCGTTCGCAAAGAGCGGCGCGCTGCAAACCCCGCCCCCGTCCGCAACCAACCCCAGTATCGGCAGGCGTGGCTGGGGCAACACAGATTACGGCATCGTCAGCGTTGTGTTTGACGCCGCCAGCGGCGAGCACGGCACTCCGACCCGCGTGATTTACGCGGCGGTCTCCACGACCGGCACCAATCTCTACCGCAGCGACGATGCCGGCACCAACTGGGAGGCGGTGGCCGGACAGCCCATCGGCTTGCGGCCGAATCATCTCATTCGTTCTGTGGATGGACTCTTTTACGTTACTTACAGCTCGGTGCCGGGGCCGAACGATGTCAACGATGGTGCGCTTTGGAAGTACAATCCCAAGGACGGTTCGTGGACTAACATCTCGCCGGAGAAACCAGCCGAAGGTCAGCGGCTCGGATGGGGTTATGGCGCAGTGTGCGTGGACGCGAAGCATCCCTCGACCATCATGGCCACGACCATTGACCGATGGGGCCTTAAGGATGAAGTTTTCCGCAGCACCGACGGCGGAGCGACTTGGAAAGGGATTCTGGTTGCCAACGGCAGGCTGGACTATTCCATGGCGCCGTACACCAGCAAGGGCCACGCGCCGCACTGGACCGGCACCGTGGCGGTGAATCCGAACAATCCCGACCAGGTGCTCTTTGGGACGGGCTACGGCATTTGGGCATCCTTGGATGCCACCAGGGCGGATGCCGGCGAGCAGGTCACCTGGGTGTTTCTGGACAAGGGTCTCGAAGAAACCGTACCGCTGGCATTGATCAGCCCGCCGACCGGGGCGCACTTGCTCAGCGGCGTAGGCGACATCGACGGCTTCCGGCATGAGAATATGGATGTGTCGCCGCCGGAAGGCACCTATTCCGGGCCGGGGTTTAATCACACACGAAACCTGACGTATGCCGGCAGCAAGCCGGAAGTGATCGTCCGCCTCGGGGACGGCGGCAGATCAAGAGTGCACGTGGCCGTTTCTGAAGACGGCGGCAAAACCTGGAGTGCCCTCCGCAACAACGCGCCCGGTGGAAGCGGGCGGGAGGGCGAAACCGTTGCCGTGGCCGCCGACGGCGGGGCCATCGTCTGGTCGCCTCGCCGAGGCACTCCCGCGGTCACTCTTGATCGCGGAACGACTTGGACCACCTGCCAGGGCCTCACGGCTGGCGCCGTGGTGATCGCCGACCCGGTCAACCCTTCGCGTTTCTACGGGCTGGCCGCGCAGACCGGCAAATTGCTGATCAGCACCAACGGCGCGGTGAGTTTTGAAGAAACAGCGGCATCGCTTCCTGCCATGCAGAGATTCGGCGCCCGCGACGGGGGCGTTTTTGCGGCGACCACAGGGATGGAAGCAAATATTTGGATTGGGTCCCGCGACAGCGCGCTTTATCATTCCGCTGACGGCGGAGTTACGTTTACCAGGCTGGAACCAATCTCCGGCGCAGACGCGCTCGGCTTCGGCAAGGCGGCGCCCGGAAAAACCTTTCCCGCCGTCTATTTGCTCGGCACCATCAACCAGCTCCACGCCCGCTACCGGTCCGACGATGCCGGTCAGACCTGGGTTCGCATTGATGACGATCAACATCAATTTGCCACCGCTGACACGCCGATGATCATCGGCGACCCGCGCATTTATGGGCGGGTGTATATCACGAGCGGCGGTCGCGGCGTCATTTATGGAGACCCGGCCCGGAGCACGCACTGATTTATGAAACAAACCGTCCTCCGCCTCCTGTTGGCGGCCAGCCTGGCTACGGCCTGGCTCCTCCCGTGCGCCGCAGGCCAATATACCAACTTCGACGTTGCCATTTACATTCCGGTCGGCGTGGTGCGAAGTTTTGAAGACCCGGAAATTCTGACCAACGACTGGGGTCGCATCAGCAGCCAGTTGAAGGTGGACAAGGTTTATATTGAAGTGCAACGCAACCGGCTGCTGGCCAGCGATCAATTGCTGGAACAGGTGAAAAAATTCTTCCTGGACCGCGGCGTGCGCGTGGCCGGGGGCATGGCGCTCTCAGATCAGGGCGGCTCCGGCCAGTTCCGCTCGTTTTGTTACACCGATCCAAAAGATCGCGAGTTCATCCGGCACACCGCCGAGCTGGCCGCGCGGCATTTCGACGAGGTCATTCAGGACGATTTCTTTTTCGTCTCGACCAAGAACGATTCGGACATTGCCGCCAAGGGCAAGCGGAGCTGGACCGGGTTCCGGCTCGACTTGATGGATGACGCCGCGCGGAACCTCCTGGTCAAGCCGGCCCGGGCCGTCAATCCCCGGGTCAAAATGATCGTCAAATTCCCCAACTGGTACGAGCATTTCCAGGGTTCCGGTTATGATCTGGACCAGGAACCGAAAATTTTCGACGGCATTTACACCGGCACGGAAACCCGGGACCCGGAGATCACCGATCAGCATTTGCAACCCTATGAAAGCTACGAAATCATCCGCTACTTTGAAAATATCGCGCCGGGCCGCAACGGTGGCGGCTGGGTGGACACTTACAGCATCCGTTACCTTGACCGCTATGCCGAGCAGCTCTGGGACACGATGTTCGCCAAGGCGCGGCAGATGATGCTGTTCGAATGGTCGGCCATGAGCCGTCCCATCCGGCCCGGCGCCCGCCAGGGCTGGCAGGACCTGCCCACGAGTTTTGATTACCGCCGGATGCTGGCTTCGTTCAACACCAACAATCCGGCGGGGCTGACCGAACCGACCATTGCGCGCGTGGCCGGCTATTCCCTGGAACAGGTGGATGCCTTTCTCGGCCAGCTCGGCAGCCCGATCGGCATCGCCAGTTACAAACCCTGTCAATCCACCGGCGAAGACTTCCTTCATAATTATCTAGGCATGATCGGCATTCCCATCGAGCTTTATCCGGTGTTCCCGACCAATGCGGACCTGGTTTTGTTGACCGAGTCGGCCAAATTTGACCCCGCCATCGTCGCCAAAATCAAAGGTCAGTTGCGCGCCGGCAAATCCGTGGTCATCACGTCCGGTTTGTTGCGCGCGCTTCAGGGCAAGGGCATTGAAGACATCGTTGAGCTGCGATACACCGACCGCAAATTCCTCGCCCACGAATACATCGGCGGTTTCGGCTCCGGCCCCGGCGCCAGTCTTGGCAGCGGGACAAATGGGGACATCCTTTTCCCGGAAATTGATTTTTTCACCAACGATTCCTGGCCGCTCGTGCGCGCCATGGCCAGCGGCAACGGCTACCCGCTTTTGCTCATGGACCGTTACTCCCGGGGCGTCCTTTACGTTTTGACCATTCCCGACAACTTTGCGGATTTGTACCGTCTGCCGCCGGCCGCCACTACCGCCATCAAGAATTACGTGATGCGCGGGTTTCCCGTCCGGCTGGATGGACCGGCTCAGGTCGCCCTGTTCGCCTATGACAACCACACCTTCATTGTCGAATCCTACCTGTCCGGTGAAACCGATGTGAAAATTTCCGTGCCGACAGGCTTCACCAAACTGAAAAACCTCATTACCGGCGAAGTCATTGTCGGCCAGACGCCGGTTTCCGACCAGGAATGGCGAAGGCGGGGCAACGAGGAAAGCCGCGTGTCCTTCGCCGTGCATCTGCTGCCGCACAGCTACGCGGTTTTTGCGGCGGAATAACCGGGGTCGTAAACTGTATTTGCACTTGCGCGACGGCGACATAAAACGCACTAACGCCGCGTGAAAAAAAGCCGTAACCGCGCTCCACAGAAAATGGTCGAAATGGCCGTAAAGCGCGCCGTTTCGCACTCCCGGTGTTGCCTATTGTTGCACAGAACCGGGTGTGAAAGTGTGAACCGTTTCCGGGTGTGTTTCCGGGTGCACAGCAGGATGCAACAGCGGTTTGTTGCACGCGTTTCGGCTTGGCTTCGTGCCGTGCGCTGGCTGACCGCGTGCGTGGCCTTTCGGGTGCAATGGAGCTGTTAGGGCAGTCCGGCGCGTCCTGCGTCGTTTTAGACCGGAGCATTCGCCGCGCGGTAACAACTTACAGGTTCCGTCGCAAATGGTTTTTGAATGACCTGCTCCGTGGCTGCTCTAACGGATTAACGCTGACGCCGACGCAAGAGAGTTACCCCAAACATGCCAAATGCCAGCAATGACAGGCTTGCCGGTTCTGGAACTGGAGCCATCGCGTAAGCAACATCATCGAACTCGAATGAATTTAGCAGAGGGCAGGTGGCGACAACACGCGAAAATGCGGCCGTGGAAGTAATGTTGACATAAGCGGCGCTATTCGGGCCCCAGTCGTTCGACGGTACTAAAGGAAGGTTCTCCCCCAAAACCGTGCCAATGACGTTATTCGCACTGTCGTAGAAAGTCAGGGTGTCCTGTGCACCAATTGTGCCCCAAAGAAGGCCGAAATAATTCTGTGGTGTTGAGAAGCTGAGTGTTGCTGAACCCCCAACCTCAACGGCGACGTATTGGCTGCCATCCCAAGGATAGTTAGCATAGCCAATCATCGTGGGTTCGCCAAAAAAAGCCGCTTCCGAACCGGAGAAGCAAGGCGGTACGTAAGCAACGCTATAATTCGGGCCCGTAACAAGACCGGCGGAACCGGAAAGTGTCAGAATGGACGGCGACGGTTCGTCAAAAGTCTCCAACGTAGCACCACTTACGATGGGAACGCCACCGATGTCAGCGGTAATGTAAAACTGGGCTTTGGCCATACCGGGAATGTTTAAAGCTAGAATACTTGCGATTGCGATTGAGAGATTTTTTTTCATGGTGTGCTCCTAAGTTTTTAATGTTCATGTTGGTTTATTGTTCTGCATCAGCAGCCGGTGCATAAATGCTGACTGTAGGTCTGTTGTCTTTGAAACTTTCACAGCACTCTCCATTTGCTCACCATTTTGAAATCCCGTCAACCCACCGATTTTGCCTTTGGGTTGGCTAAATAAATGGATTTGTTTGCTGCAAAGTGGTGCCAGTCCCGGCGCCGGCAATCTGTTTTTGCTCGGCGGCGCTCATTTTGTTTCAAGTCCGGCTGGTGGTTCCTGTCCAGCGTGCAAGCAGGCCAACAGCGGCGTTAGTCGAATCTTTTCCGGTTCGTCATCCGGCCTGCCCTCAAGATAATCAGCAAGCAGTCTGGCGCGGGCGGCGATTGAAGCGCGAATTTTAGGCTGGCCATTGATGAAAACTGGCCGCACTTCGGATTCCACCCTTTTCATCAACTCACTTGCTTCGCGGATCGCGGCCATCGTAACGAAACGACTTGACGGAAGGGAGCGTCCCGTTCGTGCGGCGGAGCGCGTCGCGCAGTTCGGTCGCGCGGGGAATTCAAGCGAAGGGTGCTTGAATCACAACCTGGCGGACGGGCGTGTATCTCCTGGCGGCAGATTCCAGGGCGGCGGCGGTTCGAGTTCCACCAATGCCGCCAAGAGCGATTCCCATGTCAGGTCTCTGGCTTCAACCAGGTCTGCTCCCGGGTGTCCCCCGATGGGCACCACCTCATTCGATTGCATGGCTCGCTCCCGATCATACACAACATCCAACAAGTTGTTATCGTCCGGATCCGCCAGCAGGTGCTTGGCGAGCAAATCCCGTTGGTCTGGCGGCAGTGTTGCCGGATCCACCTCTAATGACACAAACGAGCTTGGCGCGTTAATCCCTCTACGGAAAAAGTCCACCTGATTTATTTTGAAGCGTATTTTCATACGTCGTGGTCGTTGGCTTATAACAGCCTTGCACAAAAAACCTTGATTTCAACCTAATTTTTGCGGGACCGGATGCTGCGGAGCCAATCTTGCGGCAGTCCAGGCATGAACGGCTTCATCACGCGCGCTGGCAATGCGGACAATAAAACGTGCTCCGCGCGGCCTGGATGATGCGTTTGATCGGGTGGCGACAATTCGGACACGGTTGACCCTCACGGTCATAAACCCGCAGGCGTTCCTCGTAAAAATCCGGCGCACCCGGCGCACGGCCAAAATAAAAAAGGCCGTCCGACTTGTTCCCGCCTAAATTCAACGGCACGGTGCTGCCGCATTCGATGGCTTCGGCCAAAACCGCACGAATGGCGAGCCGAAGCTGCCGGACTTGTGCCATCGTCAGTTTATTCGCTGCCAACCCCGGCGAAATCCGCGCGCGGAACAGTGCCTCGCTCGCGTAAATGTTTCCAATGCCGGCGACGAGTCCTTGATCCAGCAATTTGACCTTGATGGCCTGCCGCGAGCGCTTCAGCGATTGCGCGAATGTCTCCACCCCGAATTCGTCATCCAATGGTTCCGGCCCCAATCGTGTCACGGCGGAGGTGTCCAGCGTCAACCGGCCAAAATAGCGCGTGTCTTCGTAAACCAGATTGCTCGCACCCAAACCGAGCGCCACCGCCGTGTGCCTGGGCAAACGCCGGCCTTTTTGCGCCAGAAAAATTCTGCCCGTCATGCCCAGATGCCCGAGCAGGGAAATGGGATTGCCGCCGGCCTTTGCGCGAAGTTGAAACAGGAGATATTTGCCGCGGCGCGACAGGCCGGTGAATTTTGCGCCCAGCAACATCCGCCGAAATGTTCGCTGTGAGGTTGGCAACAGCACCTTTGCGCGGCGCACGCTCACGGCACGTATGGTTTTGCCATGAATCAACCGACGCAAATGGCGCGCCAGCACTTCGACTTCCGGGAGTTCAGGCATAAATGGCTTCGTCACGGCGGCGCCTGGCCGCTGGTTGCCTGATGGCGCAATAACGCCAGCACTTCTTCGTCGGTCGTCTCCTCAAATTCCACGTAATACTGGCCCACCGCGCCAAAGTCGGGGTCCACCACCAGCGCCACGACCTCGTCGGCCACAGGCGTCAGTCTTTCGATCGCGTTAGTTGAAGCCACCGGCGTGGCAACGACGATTTTCCGCGCTTTCTGCCGTTTGGCCGAGAGCACAGCGGCTTCCGCCGTCGCGCCGGTCGCCAGTCCGTCGTCCACGAGCAAAACGGTTTTCCCTTCCAGGACTGGCGCGGTGGCAGTGTGAAATCGCGAGCGGTAGGCTTGCAAGCGCGCGGTTTCCTCTATAATCACCTCGTCCAGTTGAAAGCGAACCGCCGGATTTTTTCCCACGGAAGCTTCGTCGAGGACAACCACGTCCGGCTCGGCGAGCGCGCCGACGGCGAATTCGCGGTGCCACGGATGTCCGATTTTGCGGACGATCAGCGCGTCCAGCGGGCGCTGCAACAGGCGCGCCACTTCCGCGGCAACCACCACTCCGCCACGCGGCAGACCCAGCACGAGATCCACTCCGGTGCCCATTTTCCGCAGACGTTCACCAAGTTGCCGCCCCGCATCCTCGCGCGATGCGAATCTCATAAGACAAAAAATCAGTAACGGATTGCTGGATTATTGAATTAATGATGAACCATCGTCCGCTGGGCGCAACTTAACACGCTGCCATTTTTCTCCCTCTCCTCCGCCAAAGGAGGAGAGGGGCGGGGTGAGGAGGCCGATGATTCAAGCTCAAATCCCCTCGCCCCAGCCCTCTCCCCGCTCGGGCGGGGAGAGGGAGTCAGCGGCAGTGCCAAGTTGCGCCCTCATCCACCAATCTACCCATCCATCAATCCACTAATCCACAAACCCAATTTGCCGCCTCATCCCGTCACGAGCGTTCCCACTTTTTCACCCATGACCACGCGCCGAAGATTGTGCTGCTTGAACAAATCGAAAACGATAATCGGCATCTTGTTGTCCATGCAGAGCGAGAACGCCGTCGAGTCCATCACCTTGAGCTGCTTTTGCAGCGCTTCGAGATAGGAAATTTGCGCGAACCGTTTTGCCTTGGGATTTTTCTGGGGGTCGCAGTCGTAAATGCCGTCCACCTTCGTCGCCTTCAAAATCACTTCCGCGCCGATTTCGTTGGCGCGCAATGCGGCGGCGGTGTCGGTGGAAAAATACGGGTTGCCCGTGCCGCCGCCGAAGATGACCACGCGGCCCTTTTCCAAATGGCGCACCGCGCGGCGGCGGATGAACGGCTCGGCGACCTGCGACATGGCGATGGCGCTCTGCACGCGGGTGGGCACGCCGATTTTTTCGAGGGCGTCCTGCAGCGCCAGCGCGTTGATGACCGTGGCGAGCATCCCCATGTAATCGCCGGTGGCGCGCTCGATGCCGCGTTCGCTGCCGGACAATCCGCGAAAAATGTTGCCGCCGCCGACGACCACAACCACCTGCACGCCCAGTTCGCGGACTTCGCGGATTTGCTCCGCCATGTCCTGCACGGCTTCGGGGCAAATGTTGACGCGGCCTTTGCCGCCGAGCGCCTCGCCGCTGAGCTTGAGCAGAATGCGAGGATATTTTGGGCTTTTGTTGGCAGTCATGCGAGTTGAAGTGCGCGCAGCATTTGAGAATTTTTAACAGCCACTGCGCGGACGTCAAATCAAAGCCGCACGAGGAAAACGGAAAAGGCGTCCTTGCGGACGCCCAGTGAATTTGCAGGAGTCGAGGTAACGAGACTCCAATTTCAAAACATATTTCAGAGCCTCCTCACGTCGGCTCCTGCTTTTCACGCTTGCGCCGCGCTTTCGCCGACTTGGAAGCGCACGAACCGGCGGATGGTGATTTCGTCGCCGAGCTGCTTGGCGATTTGCGCGACATGTTCCTTCACGCTCACCTCGGAATTGCGCTTCACGAAGCCCTGATCCACGAGGCAGTAGGTCTGGTAAAACTTTTCCAGAACGCCCTGCAGGATTTTTTCCATGGCCTGCGGCGGCTTGCCCTTGAGCCGGTCGGATGATGCGGCAATTTCGCGTTCCTTGGCAATGACCTCCGCCGGCACCTGTTCGCGCGAAACCGCGTGCGGATGGCCCGCCGCGATTTGCAGCGTGATGTCCTTGACGAGCTGCTTGAATTCGTCCTTCCCCACGGTCTCGGCCTTGCCCGCGCCGACTTCGACGAGCACGCCGACCTTCGCGCCGGTGTGGATGTAGCCGGCAATCAGTCCGTTGCCGTTCACTTCCATGCGCGCGTGCCGGGCAATTTTGATGTTCTCGCGGATTTTGGCGACGAGTGCCGCGCGGTCGGCCTCCAGTTCTGCCTTGGGGTCCCCGGCGAGCCGTTTCGCCACGTCATCGCAAAAGGCGCGGAACGTATCGTTGCGCGCGACAAAATCCGTCTCGCTGTTCACCTCCACGAGCACGCCGAGCTGTCCGCCGGGCGCGATATATTGGGCGATGGCGCCTTCCCGAGCCTCGCGCGCGGCCTTCACGGCGGCGGTGGCCTGGCCTTTTTTGCGGAGAATATCCACGGCGGCATTGATGTCGCCCTTCGCTTCCACGAGCGCGCTTTTGCAATCCATCATGCCTGCGCCGGTCATTTCGCGCAGTTTGTCCACGTCAGCAGCAGTAATTTCAGCCATACAAAATTGGTAGTTGGTCGAGAGTTGAGGGTTGAGAACGCCCGGAAATTTTAAGACAGCACTGGCGGAACAGCTCCAATCGGCGCGATTTCGGTGATAGGCGTTTCAACCGGTGCGCTGGTCGCGGGTTGCGTTTCAACCGGCGCGGCGACGGCGGGTTGCGCTTCGGCCGGAGCGGTTTCTTCCGCCGCGGGCCGGCGCGCGCGTTTCGACTCATATTCCGCCTGCGCCTGCGTAATGATCTGGCCGATGGTGGCCAGGATCATCCGCACCGAGCGGATGGCGTCGTCGTTGCCCGCGATGGGAAAATCCACCAGGTCGGGATCGCAATTCGTGTCCACGATGGCGACGACCGGCACCTTGAGTTTGCGCGCCTCGGCCACGGCATTGTGTTCGCGCTTGATGTCCACGACGAAGATCGCCGCGGGGATCCGGTCCATCTCGCGGATGCCGTCGAAGTATTTGTGCAACCGCGCCGCTTCGCGGCGGATGACCGCCTGTTCCTGTTTGCCGTATTTGGCCAGCGTGCCATCGGCGTCCATCTTTTCAATTTCCTTGAGCCGGGCGATGGACCGTTTGAGCGTGTTGAAATTGGTCATGGTGCCGCCGAGCCAGCGCTCGGTGACATAAAATTGTCCGCATTCCTTGGCGGTTTCCTTGATGGCTTGCTGCGCCTGTTTTTTGGTGCCGACGAACAGCACCTTGCCGCCCTTGCGCACCGTCGCGGTCAAAAAGTCGCACGCGGCTTCGAGTTGGGCGAGGGTTTTGCTGAGGTCAATGATGTGAATGCCATTGCGCGCGTCGAAGATGAACGGTTTCATCTTGGGGTTCCAACGCCGCGTTTGGTGTCCGAAATGGACGCCCGTATCCAACAATTCTTTGATGCCAATGCTTAACACAAGTTTCCTTTGGTTAAAAGTCCGCCGGAGCGGACCATCCCGCGGAACACGGGATTGATGTTTGATGTTGTTGTGGTCCGCCTTCGCTGCTCTTCCGTCTTCGTCTGACTTCGACGAGACAAGTCGGCGCGACAGGCCCGCATCAACTCGATGCGAACGAGGACCGTTTTTGCCCGATTCAACCGGCGATTGACCGGGTGAAAAGGGAGAGTGAGAATACCAGAAAAACGCCGGATGGCAACAGGTTATTGGGCGAATTTATTTTGTGCGAATATCTCAGCTTTGGACAACCGAAAATACTGCGTCCCGAAGGGATATTTTGAAAATAGCCCGGCGTTTGAACGCCGGGGATTGGACCGTATTGCAAACGAGTCCCGCAGGGACGACTGAAAAAAGTGTTTCTTTTCGGCCGTCCCTGCGGGACTTGACGTTCTTTCAACGTGCCCCGGCATTGAAATGCCGGGCTATTTTCGATTGTTCCTTCGGAACAGAATGCCTCACAAAAGTTGAGATGCGCCCCCATTCATAAGCCGAACGAAAATCAGACTGGACGGACATTTGCATCCAGCATACGGTCAATCCTATGAACTAGGATAGGTCGCAAACAGGCCGCGTATGAACTATTCGGTGACATCATGAACAAGGGTCCGATTTTTTGGTTGGTGGTGGCGATTGCTCTTGTGGCTTTGGTAGCAGGAGTATCTATCATCAGCGACGGACTTAAGGCACATCGTTACGCAATTACGCTTCTCACATTTTCCGCAGGCCGTGAGCTTATCGCCACGACCAATTCAACGGGCTTGGCCGAAGTCAGCCCGGCGTTGCGGGCAGAATTGGCCGCTCTTCTTTCCTCAACAACATATGTAGCGAACGTTTATTTAGGCGACGAACCACTGCCGCGTGGGGACGGTCGTGCGTGCAGCCGGTTGGTCCTTACAAACGAGCGCGGGCAGGGATTGGGTTTGCGGTTGCAGGAAGAACCTAGTTCGCGGGCACGGAATTCAGGAAGATTTCGTGTTTTGAGTTACTGGAAAATCACCGAAACAAATGGTTCCGCAAATGGGAATCAACCGGTTCACTCAGGGACAAATTAAACGTCATCGGTGGTTGGATCCCGTCCCAGACCCATAATTCCCAGAAGTCAGCCTGTGGAGGATCAGGACAACCGCCGGGCCGGAGGCCGGCGCTCCAGCGGCGAGTCAGGTTGCCGCGACCACTTCATCAGCCGGCCGTCGTCGGATTAGTTCGAAGTTGCAGAGGCGCGCCTCGGGTTTGCCAATTGAGCCGATCACCAGTTTGTTCGACGGATCGAAGGAAAGCAGCAGATGGTCCGGTTTGGGGTTCAAATCCTCGAAGCCGCAGCGCGCCAGTTTTTCCGCCTTCAGTTGCACCAACTCCGCCAGAAGTTGTTTGGAAATCAATTTTTCGGCAAAAGCCTTTTTGGCATTGACGGCGTGATAGAAGCTGCCATCGGCCACGGCCAGCCATTCGTCCGGCCCGTTCCAGAAACCCCAGATGGTGATGTAGTCGTATTCCTTGCGGACGAGCGGGTCGCCCTCCGGCGTGCGCAAATGCGCCAGGGCGGCATAACGCCGATGGTCGGTGGCCTGCCGGTTCTGCCCGCGCCGGCGGCCGGTCATGTAAATCGCGCGGGGATAAACCGTCTTGACGCCGTTATGGCTGAGTTCGAGCGCGAAGGCAAATTCCTCGAACGGACTGTTGAAACCGTATTTGCGCGCCGCTTCCGGGCTGGCTTCGGGACCGGTCAACTGGGGCGGTGGATCGCCCATGCGCGAGACCTTCCACACCAGGTTGATGTTGTCCTTGGTGCGCGTGTAGAAGATCTGGTTGCGCGCAGACAGTTTTTTCTTGGGCGTGCGCCGCCAGCGTTCCGGCAGGAAGTAGTTGAACAAATCGGGGTCTTTGCCGACCACCCAGAGCATGCCGCCGGTGCTCTCGGCGCGGCCGTGAACGTAATCCACGCCGAGGATGTTGATCGCCTGTAGATGGGCGGGCAGCGGTTTGGCGACGTCCGCTTCAAACCGCCGGGCCATGTGCTTGAGGTAAAGCTGGCGATTGGCGGTGCGCACGGCCTGTTCGTGTTCGGGTGTCCGTTCGAGCAATTCGTAGTCCACCAGCGCGTAGGCGAACTGCCCGTTGCGGTCGCGCAACAGCGAGCGGTTGGGGCCGGGACGTAAAATGATGTGCTCGGGCTTCATGTCCACGACCCGGTAGCCCTTTTGCCAAAGCTCGTGTATGACCAGGCTGGTCGTGAGCGCGAGGAACTCCGACCGTCGCTTGCCTTCCAGATGAAAAAATTCCGCCGTCTCGACCGCGTCCCGCCCCTTGATCCAGCCGTAAAGCACGACGTATTGCCGGAGGATGTCAATTTCCACGCCGGGATGCCGCGCGATTTTCGCGTTGATTTTGTCCTCCGAACGGCCGGTCTGCCAGAGTTGCAATCGCTGGCTGGGCACGTAGATTGCCAGCGGTCGTTGCGTGTGAATGCGGATGCCCGCCGGGCCGGAGTCGCCCTTGCGCAGTTCGGTCAGAACCGAAAATTCCTCGAACGGGCTGTTGAACTCGGCGTGGATGAACTTGTTGATGGTGAGCGTGTCCATCGGGACGACCTCCCCCACGCGCGACCATTTGACGACGAGGTTCAAGGCGGTGCCATCCACGACGCGCGTCGGCACCTTGTAAACCATGCTGGTGCCTTCGAGCCGTTCGCCCTTGGCCTCAAACCAGTCCCGCGCGTGCCAGTTTTCCGGCAACAGATGCCGCCAGAATGGCGCGCCGAATTGGGTCAGGTAAAGGTCGCCGCCATCGCGGGTTTTCATGTGGAAATAATCCACGCCCAGCAGCGACATCCGGCTGCACTGCGCCGGCAAACCGGGAGGCAACGCCCGCTGAACCGTTCCGGTTGCAGCGGGAGCAGCCGCGCCAGCCGTTTCTTTCTCTGATGACATGGAGTGCCCCGTCAAATCCCGGGAAAACCCCGGATTTGTTACAACATCAGAAAATCAAGGTTCAGGCGGAGAAACGCTCGCCGGATTTTGGCAAATGATGGGCTGGGCTTGCCGCGCCGCGGCGGAAAGCCGCGATTTGCCGGCCCGGTCAGCCAGAGACGCACTACCTTTTGGCTTACAGTTTTTGAAGGGCGTTTTCCTTCGGGCGATCGGAAATCACGGCGACACCGCCCGGTAGAAGCGGTTGTTGAAATTCGTCGCTGCCGCGTCGCGGAAATTGAGGGTGGCATTGGTGCCCACAAAATTAGTCAGCGCCACCCAGTCCACGAGATCCGTCGAAACCTGGACATGGCCGTTCAGCCCCGGCGAAAGTTGCAGCGCAAAGTTCAGGCCGTTGGTCGCCAGTGGTTGCGCCACCGTAAAGGCGAGAAGCAGCTTGAACGCATTGCTCGACACGAAACTTACGTTGTTGGTCGTCGAAAAATTCCCACCCAGGTTCAACGCATACGCCTTGATGGTATTGGTGGCGTTCTGGAGTTCCACCGTCGTCGTCCAGTTCGTCCAGCCATTGGTGGTTGCGGGTTGGTTCCAAGTCGTCCCGCCGTTCAACTGATACCAGACGCCGGTAACCTTCCAGCTATCGCTGGCCGTTCCAACCACGGTCGCCAGGGCATTGGTCATGTGCTGGCCGGCAGTCGGTGCGGTGATCGTCAGCGTCGGCCTATTCGTCTCCACGAAGTTGGCCTGCAACACCAGGTTGGAGGCCATCACAAACTGCAGAATCGGGCCGTTGGTCAGCACCGTCAGCGGCAGGTTGGTCCCGCCCGTCCAGTTGGTAAACGCAAACCCCGAACCGCTCACCACCCCCGCGGTCACGGTGTAGTTCACGCCCACCTGCAACACGGCGTTGCTGTAATTGGGTGTAATCGTGCCTTTCCCGGTCAACTGCACCGTCAGCGGCGCGCTGACCACATAATCAAATTTCACCGTGTTGGTCACGGACACGTTGCCGCTGGTGTCCACCGCGTAAGCCGCAATCGTGTTCGTTCCCGGCGCCAGCGTCACCGCCGCCGTCCAGTTGGTCCCGTTGAAACTGGTCGCGCTCGACCAACCCGATGTATTCAACTGGAAATAGACGCTGGCCACCGCCACGTTGTCCGTCGCCGTTCCCTTCACAATGAAGTTGGCATTGCTGATTTGCATGCCGGCCGTCACATTGGTGATGCTGATCACGGGCCTGTTGGTGTCCACGAAATTGGCCTGCAACACCAGATTGGAGGCCATCACAAACTGCAGAATCGGGCCGTTGGTCAGCACCGTCAGCGGCAGGTTGGTCCCGCCCGTCCAGTTGGTAAACGCAAACCCCGAACCGCTCACCACCCCCGCGGTCACGGTGTAGTTCACGCCCACCTGCAACACGGCGTTGCTGTAATTGGGTGTAATCGTGCCTTTCCCGGTCAACTGCACCGTCAGCGGCGCGCTGACCACATAATCAAATTTCACCGTGTTGGTCACGGACACGTTGCCGCTGGTGTCCACCGCGTAAGCCGCAATCGTGTTCGTTCCCGGCGCCAGCGTCACCGCCGCCGTCCAGTTGGTCCCGTTGAAACTGGTCGCGCTCGACCAACCCGATGTATTCAACTGGAAATAGACGCTGGCCACCGCCACGTTGTCCGTCGCCGTTCCCTTCACAATGAAGTTGGCATTGCTGATTTGCATGCCGGCCGTCACATTGGTGATGCTGATCACGGGCCTGTTGGTGTCCACGAAATTGGCCTGCAACACCAGATTGGAGGCCATCACAAACTGCAGAATCGGACCGTTGGTCAGCACCGTCAGCGGCAGGTTGGTCCCGCCCGTCCAGTTGGTAAACGCAAACCCCGAACCGCTCACCACCCCCGCGGTCACGGTGTAGTTCGCGCCCACCTGCAACACGGCGTTGCTGTAATTGGGCGTAATCGTGCCTTTCCCGGTCAACTGCACCGTCAGCGGCGCGCTTAAAATGTAAACGAAGGTCGCGCTGTTGGTGGTGGAAGGAATGCCGCCGGTGTTCACCGCGTAGGCGCGGACGGTGTTGGTGCCCGGCGCCAGCGTCACGTTCGTGCTCCAGTTCGCCCAATTGTTCGCCGTCATGGCCGGCGCGAAACTGCTGTTGACGACGGCGTTGCTTAACGACCAATACACGCCAGCCACCGCCACCTTATCGGAAGCCGTGCCGGTGACGGTGAAGGTCGCGTTGCTCCAAAGTTGGCCGGGAACCGGGGAGGTGATGGCGAGGGTCGGCGGTGTGGTTTCCGTGGTGACGGTTACCGTGCATAGTTGCGAGTTGGTTCCGCCGACGACATTGGTGACGGAAGCCGAAATGTAGTAAGTTCCCGTGCTGGTCCAGAGATTATTGCTGACGACCAGCGTGCTGGCGGTGGCGCCAGGGATGGCGTTGCTGTTGAAGAACCACTGGTAAGACAGCGGCGGACTGCCGGTCGCGGTGAGGGAGAACGTCACGTTCGTGCCCAGCGCAACATTGATGCTCAATGGCAAATCCGTAGTGATGACCGGCGGCACGTCGAACGGCACTTTAGCCGAGCGGGTCAGGGAATTGAAACTGCCGCTAATGTTGCCGGAAAGAATGCCGCTAATAGAAAAATTGGTAGAATTTATCGTGCCGCTGACAATAGACCCCGACACTTGCGTATAGGTAAATTGATCATTGGCATTCAACTGGGCCGGACCACCGCCACTGCCCACACTTTTGCTGGGCGAAGTTTGGATTGGAAGATAAAACAACTCACCATCCGCCGCTACAATCGCTTGAACCGACCCCGAACTTTGATTGCCGCCTTCACTGGCAGAATATGTTCCACCGCTATAGAAACCTGCCAAATTCTGGAAGAGACCCGCGGGCGATTGTTGTTCGCCGTTCAGATACACGCTCACCCCATTGGTATAATCCAGTTCGCCGTTGATCGAACCGTCTTTGCCAATATAGCCGTAACCGGAAACATTATTGCTGCTAAATTGCCAGTTGCCTTTGTTCACGGTAAATTGCGCAATAAAGCCAAAATTATTATCTCCCGCGCCATCGCCGTCGTCGTGGCCCATCAACGTGGCTTGCTGGTTCGTGCCAACAAAAACTGCAAAGCTGCCGTTTTGGTAGCCTTGGTTGTCCGACAGTGCAGGGTTGCCATCGTAATACTGCCCATTGTCACCAATGTAGATTCCGGCATAAGAGTAAAATTCCTTTCTTAAGAAGTTCTCCGTCTTATACGCCGGCCAATCCGGCACGATGCCGCCAAACGTGTAATTCGGCAGGCTGTCGTTCACATAAACGTCGCCGTTGAATTTCGGCAGAAAGCTGTTGAGCGAATTGACGCCGGAAAACCAGGCGTTCAGATTGAGGGTGGACTCGATGGCGTCCGCGTTGTTCGGACTCAACTCCGCCGGCCCGTTGAGCGACGCAAGAACATTGGTCAGCAGGGTGCGGAATGTTGCCTCCTCATCGGTTTTGCCGGCGTCCAGTTCAAACAGCCGGTTGGTCGCGTTCACCGGCCGGTTGCGGATGAACGCCGACGCGGCAAAATAATTGGCGATGGCGTTGGTCAGCGCGCTTTCCGACGCCGGCAGGTCGCTTGTGTTTTGCAGCGCAAGAATGCTGGTATAGGTGCCCAGCGCCAACTGGTAGGTGAAGCCGTTGGTCTCCATCCAGCTTTCGACCTGCGGGACGACGACGCTCAAATTATTTTCGTTAAGCGTGTAGCCGAAAAACTGCGCCGCCGAAAGCAGCGCGCGCAGCATCTGGATGTCGCCGTAATCCACCGTCACGGACTCGATGAATGTTTCGTTCGAGGACAGCGAAAGCGTGTAATTGGGGTCGGTGATGACGGCCAGGTTGGCGGCCGAGTTGGTGATGGCCGTCAGGATGTTGGTGCGGAAAAACGAAACGATGGTGGCGGAATTGTAATTGGCCGGGAGAATCGGGAAACCGTTGGTTGATGGCAAGCCGGTTTCCGAAACGCCGAAAAGCCAGCGGTTTGTCTTGGGGAAGCCCAGCGCAACGAGGAAATTGCTGCCGGCGGGCGTCTGCGGCAGCACCAGCAAGCGTGTCACCGCCTTCAGCACGTTGGCGTCCTCATTGGCCGGCGACACCGCGAGCGCGGCGGTGAAATTCGTGTCGGCCCCCCACCAGTTTGTAAGTGTCAGGTCATTCGTTCCCGCCGCGATGTATTGGCCCGCGGTTTGCGCCGATGCCAGCGCCGTCCACGACAGCGCAATCAGTGTGACAAGTTTTTTCATTTTTCTCCTCTATTCGATTTTGAGTTGTTAAAAATTTCTCCGCTGAACAAATCCATGCACTGCTCGCCGCCGCTGGCTTTCCAGACCACGCGCGGACGGCCGTCCTCGTTGCGCAACTCCGCCCGCGGCATCTGCCACTTCACGCCGTTGGCCTCCACCGTGACGTCCCTGAACACGCAAACGGTCGGACTCCCCGCCGCCGGTTGCGCCCTGCCGGCATGCAACCGCGGCGCGCCCGCCTTTTGGGAACTGATATCCACGTCACGCCACTCCACGGCGCTCCGCTTCACCTTGGGCAGCCAGTCGGATTGAAACGTTTCCGCCCACTCATTGGTGGGATTTGTGCCGGCGAATTCCAGGCACACGCCCTGGACCACGAGGACGGGCAGCAGCTTGACCCGGAAGAACCCCAGTTCGCGATGATCGAGGAAAATTTTTTCCACCTTGCAGTCAGCGATTTCCCGCATCGAATCAGACGCATAAGTCCTGAACTCAAGGTTCTGCCAGCCAAAACCAAGCGACAAATCTTCGCCGGAGACACGGCCCGCCAGGACAAGCAGGACGACCGGAATGAGCCACAGCCATCGCATGCTTTCACGCGAAAAACCATGGTTGGATCCGGAGTTTTTGACCGGGTCTGGTTCGCCTCCTGAAACAGTCCGCAAGATATGCTGCTGGTTGAACACAAAAATGGCGCCTCGCCGTAAAAACTGAATTCGGCATTCTGCAATGCCGAATTCCAAAACGTTCATAGTTCGTATAAGATTCCGTCCGGCGCAACTCCTACGCCACATGTCTTTGTCTATCAATATTTTCCCGACGCCAAAGTACGATTTCAGGTGCATTACTTATGTTCAGAAATGTGTCTTATGGCCAGGCGTTTGAGCAGGGAAGGGGATGAAGCCTTGGCCGAGTCGGTTGCACAACAGCGGCAGCGACAGTGATTACCGCCCGAAAAACGAAATTCCCGGTCACTTCCGGCCCAGCCCTGTGGGACTTCACGTTTACTTACAAAAACGCCAGCGCGCGCTGCAATTCCGCGTCTGTATTGTAGAAATGCGGCGAGAGGCGGATGTAGCTTTGCCCCTGGCGATCCGTGCGCAGTGATGTGACGACGCCGGCATCGGTCAATTTTTTGTGCAAGGCCGCGAGGTCCTTGCCCGGCTTGTAAAACGAAACGATGCCACCCGCATTTTCGGTTTTCGCGCCGGCGTTCAAGACCGCAAAGCCTTTCGCCTGCAACGCGGGCACCAGCCACGCGCGTTTGCGAAGCAATTCGGCGGCAATATTTTCCACGCCCATTTCCAATGCCAGTTCCATCGCGGCAATCAAACCAACCAGACCGAGCAGATTGTGCGTGCCGGCCTCGAATTTGACCGCGCCACTGCGGAAGACAATCTGTTCCTGCGCGACGTAATTTGGATTCCGCACGTTGTGCCAGCCGTAAACCGGCGGATTCAGCTTTTCCTGCAATTCGCGCCGGACGTAAAACAACCCCGCGCCGCACGGGCCAAGCAGCCATTTGTGCGCGTCGCCGGCCAGAAAATCCACGTGCTCCACCGTCGTCGGAAACGCGCCGAGCGTTTGAATGGCGTCAAGGCAGAACCAGATGCCGCGTTCGTGCAGAAATTTTCCGATGGTTGCATGGTCGAGCCGGTAACCGCTGATGAAATGGCAGGAGGCCAGCGCGACGAGCCGCGTGTTTTCGTCCACCTGTCCCATCACATCTTGCGGGCGGACTACGCCGAGGCCGCGCGTGTTGAGCAGGCGGACTTCGACCCCGCGTCTGGCCAGCGCCATCCACGGATAAACGTTCGATGGATAATCATCGTGATAAATAAGGATATTGTCGCCTTTCCGGAAATCCAAACCGGCGGCGACGAAGCTCAACGCCAGCGATGTCGGTCCGACGAGCGCAATTTCGTCCGGCCGGCAATGCAGCAGTTGCGAGGCGAGTTCGCGCGCGCGGTCCAGGCAAGCGGGATATACGAAAGCTTCCTGATCGCCGGTGGCGCCGCGCGCCGCAAAATCGGCAATCGCCTGCGCCACCCGGTGCGGCAGCGGACAGACGCCGGCGTGCGCGAGGAAGATTTTTCCCCGCGCCACCGGGAATTCGCGCCGGCGGCTTTCCTCGTTGGCAAGAATTTCGGTCAACGTCATGCGGTGAGGGTAATTCGCGGGGATGGGATGCGCAAAGCGGAATTAAAATCGCTTTAACACATCACAAACGTGCCGGTTGGCATGACGGGCGGGCCGCCGCATTGGAAATTACCGGTATAAAGGTTGCATCGCATTGTTGATCTGGTTGAAGTAGCCCAGCCAGAATTGGACGACCTTGTAGGCAATCATCAACGCGACCAGAAAATAAACCAGGCGCGGCGTCCATTGCGCGAAGGCGTGGAGCTTGCGCGCGCCTTCCTCGTTGTAAAGCCGGTGCAGGTGGCGGAGCGAATCATCCAATTTGCCGCTGACTTCGCCGGTGGCGTAAAGGTTGGCGAACATTTCCGGAAATTGCGGGCAGGCGCGCACGGCTTCGGAGGGCATTTGTCCGGCGGTGACCTGCGGTTTCCATGCCTGCACCGCGTGTCGCAAGGCGGGCGAGCCGCTGGCCGCCGCGGCCAAATCCCAGGCCGCGAATATGTTGACGCCTGCGCTGGTGAGCGCTTCGAGTGCGGCGGCGAGCCGTGACAGGGCGAGATAATGTCGCGCGGTGCCGAGAATGGGAATGCGTCGCAGAAGGGATTCGATGCGCGCACGCCATTTTTCGCCGTGTTTGCCCTGGCTGGCGTAGATGGCCAGGCCGGCCAGGATGTAAATCGGAATCAATACGCCGAACGTTTTGGCCACGTAAGCCAGCAGGTTTCCCGAGAGGAAAAATTGCGCAAACGGAAAAATGAAAATGGCCAGATGGAACAACCCAACCGGATAAATCAAGTCCGCGATGACCTGGCGTGCGATGGTGGCGCGGCCATTGTAATAATCGGCGAGCAAGCGGAAGCAGGCATCGAGCCGTCCGCTGCGTTCACCGGCCTCCACCAACGCGACGTCGAACGCGGGCAGCCAGCCAAGCAGTTGGAGGGATTCGGCCAGCGTCGCGCCCCGGGCCAGTTCGCCGAGGAGGCGTTGGAGCGGTTCCTGGAACGAACGGGCCGGCGGGCTGGCTTTAATTTGCTGCAGCGCCTGAATCACGCCGATGCCGGCGGAGGTGCACTGGGCGAGTTGATGATAAAACTCGGCGCGCTGGGTGAATTGGCGGGGCGTAACGATAAGCGGCATAAACCCGCCTCGCGGGCCCGGCGTGCGTCACGCGGCGACACGGTCGAGGCTGGCCTTGAGGTCGCGCTTGCTGCGCGCGCCGACGATCTGGTCGGTAACCTGGCCATGGTGGAAAACCAGCAGCGTGGGAATGGCACGGACCCCGTATTCGGCGGCGAGGTTCTGCTGCTCGTCAATGTTGACCTTGCCGATTTTGACCTTGCCGTCGTATTCGTCGGCCAGCTCGTCGAGCAGCGGAGCAATCATTTTGCACGGGCCGCACCATTCGGCCCAAAAATCCACGAGCACGGGCGCGGGCGATTGCAGCACCAGTTGCGAAAAGTTTTCCTGCGTGAGGGTGACGATCGAAGGAGATGCCATAGGTGAACAATTACAACGTTAAGACCCTGTTCAGTCAGTTGCCGATGGGGAGCATCCAGATTAAATAAGCCGTGACGGCCAGGGCTGCCACGCCGGCAATCGCGGCGACAATCGCCAGACCTTTGTCGAGGCCGCCGACCGTCGGCGCCGCGGCGGGCCTTTGCGGCGCAGGCGCCGGACGTTGTTGCGAGACGGGCGCGGCGGCGGTCGTGCGTTGCAGGGCCGGCGCGGCAATCGGCGCGGACTTGGGCGCGGTCGGCGATGGCGTCGCACCGGCAGCCCCGGTGGGCCCGCCGGGCGGGAGCGTCGGCAGTTTGATGGTCGGCGCCGCAGACGGCTTGGGCGGTAAATTGATGCGGACGGTTTCCTTTTTGGGCTGCACCTTGCCGGTGGTTTTTTTCATCGGCTCTGCGCCCGTGGGAGCACCCGGAATGTTGGAAGGAGTTTCAGCCATAATGTTTGCGGATTAAGATAAACGGCATTGCCCGGCTGTCAAATTCAATTCTGAAAAAGGATTGGCCGGCCGGTCACCGGCCAAACCGGATTGCGGGACATTAATAACGTTCGCGCGGTTCGCCGCGATCGCGCCGTTCACCGCCGCGTCCGCCGCCCGAGCGCGGAGGCCGTTCCTCGCGGGGGCGGGCGATGTTGACGGTAAGGGCGCGGCCTTGAAATTCCTTGTTGTGGAATTGCTCGACGGCTTTCTGGGCCTCTTCGGGCGTGGCAAATTCCACAAAGGCGAAGCCGCGGGACTTGCCCGTTACCTTGTCCATCATGAGATTCACCGAAGTCACCGGGCCAGCCTGGGCGAAGTAATCCTGGAGTTCGTTTTCCCCTGTTTGAAACGAGAGGTTGCCTACAAACAATCTGCTTTGGCTCATATGTAATTGCCCGGTCAAATAACCAAGTGGGAGGACTGCATCGGCAGGGTCACTGAATGTCGTTTTCTGTTTCTGTTTGCGAACAATCTGTCTGGTTGACACCAACACTTTCGCTCTTCGAACGAGTCACGGCTTTATAACACAGCCGCAACCGGTGTCAACAACAAACGGAAGGGGGTGGTGTGCTGGTTCGGATCCGGTGGCTGCGCCGCTGCTGCGGCGCACGGCGGTGAAGTAACACTGCCGCCAAATTAAGACATTACCCGGAATCAGGTTTTCTCCTCGATCAACTCGCGCCGCGCTCCGCCGAGCAGTTGTTCGACGAAATTCGTCGAATAAACGCCGCGCCGGAAGTTGGGGTCCTGCAAGATGGCTTGCTGGAACGAGATGTTCGTTTTGATGCCGGTGATCAGGTATTCACCCAACGCGCGGCTCATCTTGTCCATGGCCTCGCGCCGGTCCTTGCCATAGGTGATCACCTTGCCAATCATCGAGTCGTAGGTCGATGGAATGGTGTAACCGGCGTAGGTGTGCGTGTCCACGCGCACGCCGCGGCCGCCGGGCTGGAAATACATTTCGACGCGGCCGGGGCTGGGGCAAAAATCATTGAACGGGTCTTCGGCATTGATGCGGCACTCAATCGCGTGGCCCTTGAATTGAATGTCGCCTTGCGAATGGTGCAGTGTTTCACCCATGGCCAGCAGGATTTGGTAACGCACGAGGTCAATGCCGGTGACCTCTTCGGTGATGGGATGTTCCACTTGAATCCGCTTGTTGACTTCGAGGAAATAATAATTGCCGTGATTGTCCACGATGAATTCCACGGTGCCGGCGTTCGTGTAGTGCGCCGCCTCCGCGATTTTGACGGCGGCCTTGCCGATCCGGTCGCGCAATTTGCGGAATTTGTATTCGATCAACGGGGACGGCGTTTCTTCGACCACCTTCTGGTTCCGGCGCTGAATGGAACAGTCCCGCTCACCCAGATGAATGATGCGGCCTTTATGGTCGCCGAGGATCTGGATTTCAATGTGGTGCGGATTCTCAATGAATTTTTCGATATAGACGTTGGAATTGCCGAAGGCCTTTTCGGCCTCCGTCCGTGCCGTGTGGTAGCCTTTCACCAGCGAGATGTCGTTGTGCGCCACGCGCATCCCGCGTCCCCCGCCGCCGGCGATGGCCTTGATGATGACCGGATAACCAATGCGTTTGGCCACGACGAGCGCGTCCTGTTCCTTCTCGACCACACCTTCCGACCCCGGCGCGACGGCCACGCCCGCCTTTTTGGCGAGCGCGCGGCTTACAGCCTTGTCAGACAGGGCCTGCATCGTGCGAGGATGTGGGCCGATAAAATGGATGTTGCAGCTTTCGCAAACCTCGGCGAAGTGCGCGTTCTCGGAAAGAAAACCGTAACCCGGATGAATCGCGTCCACGTCCGACACCTCCGCGGCGCTGACGATGCGGTCAATACGCAGATAACTGTCCGCCGCCGCGGCCTTGCCGATGCAAATCGCTTCATCCGCCAGTTGCACGTGCATCGAATTGGCATCCGCCTCGGAATAAACGGCCACGGTGCGGATATTCAGTTCCTTGCAGGCACGGATGATCCGAACGGCAATCTCCCCGCGATTGGCGACCAGTACTTTTTCAAACATGGGTTGTTAATGAGCTCGGATAAAATTCAAACCGGCAAAACGCCGGCGCGGTCAGGCCGGAGGACGCACCTTGAACAACGGCTGGCCGAATTCCACCGGTTTGGCGTTTTCAACCAAAACCTGGGTGATGACACCTTTGACCTCAGCCTTGATTTCGTTCATCACTTTCATGGCTTCAATGATGCAGACCACTGTTTCCGGGTTCACGTCGGTGCCCACTTCAACATAGCTTCCCGCCTCCGGCGAGGGTGACCGATAAAAGGTGCCAATCATCGGTGACTTGATTTCAACTTCACCGGTTGTGGGTGGCGGGGGAACGGCGGCAGTCGGCGGGGTCGAACCGGGCACTTGCAGGGGCGCGGCTACGGCAACTGCTGGAGGCAAGTCATCAAGCGCAGAAACGGGCGTTCCACCATTGAGACCGCGTTTCAGCCTGATTTTGAAGTCCTGCTTCTCCATCTCAAATTCCGAGATGGAGTTCTTCTTCATCAGGTCAATGATGGCCTTGATATCTTTGAGATCCACGATTCGATTTCGTTAAAATTTCAATAAAACAAACTGCCTGCACACTGCCTGTTTACGCTATCTCTCCAGTAAAAAAAGCAACAGCCGAACCGAACTCTGCTCGTAACATTTGCTATCTGACAAGGAGTCTATTAAGACGAAAACAAGCCGTCAAGCGTCAAAATTTAGAAATTAACGGTCATTAAAGTAGCCAAAAACGACCATTTTAACCCTGTTTTTTGGTGGCGGTAACGTTAATGGATGCTTCAATTGCCAGAACGTACGAATTTTGGCCAAACCCGGAGATTTGACCACAGCAAACCGGCGCAATGACCGATTTTTGCCTGAAATCCTCCCGGGCATGGATGTTCGAGAGATGGATTTCAATCGTCGGGATTGCCACGGCGGCGATCGCATCTCGAAGGGCAATGCTGGTATGGGTATATGCGGCGGCGTTCAGGACAATCACATCAAACTTTCCCTTGGCTTCTTGAATCCAGCCTACCAGTTGTCCTTCCAGATTGGATTGGCGGAAATCAATTTCCGCCCGAAGCTGTTTGGCCCGTTTGCGCACCTTGGCTTCGATGTCAGCCAGCGTCGCCCGACCATAGACATCCGTCTCGCGTTGCCCGAGCAGGTTCAGATTAGGCCCGTTGAGAACGAGAATTTTCATAAGCCGTGGCCAGATTAGCCGGTCGCCGGTCCCTTGTCGAATTGATTTGCGGACATCCGCAGCAGGCATCCGAGCAAAGTGAACGCCGTCCATGCCAGGGCCGGTACATAAAGGCTGAATTCGACCAGCCCCTGCGCAAACCAGCCGAGCAATCCCAGGAAAAGACTGAATTGAAGGTACCCGCCGCTCCGCCGCGCGCGTTGACCGACTGTCATCAATGCCAGAGCAATCCACGTCATATAGCAAATGCCGCCGATGATTCCTGAATCGGAAAATTGTTCGAGATAATCGTTGTGCGCAAACCTGGCCATCTCGGCGTCGGACGATTTGATTTGCGCGTAAGGCCGCTGGAACGTCCCCGGCCCGGTGCCAAACAAGGGATGGTCGCGGGTGGTTTGCACCGCCGCCCGCCAGTAATCGAAACGCGCGCCCACGCTGGTGGCGCCTGCGGTGAAGTAATTGTGAAATCGAATCGCGAACACTGCCAGCCCGACTAGCAAAACGGTCGTCAGCATTGCCCATTTAAATCGGGCGGACCAGTTCAGACGGAATAACCAGATGCCGGCGAGCGCCATGCCAATCAGCCAGCCCGCCTTTGAGCCTGACCAGAAAAGACCCAGCCCGCCGAGCAGGCAAGTCATGGCAATCACCGCGCCGCGGATGGGTGGTTTCAGTTGCCGGGTGCTGTTGAAGGCGAGTGCGAGCGAAACTGGCAGCAGCAACAGAATCGCGCCGGCCAGCGCATTCGGATAGACGAAAGTGCCCATCACGCGGTTCTTGGTGATTCTGGAGAGGATGGCGGGATTGGCCACATCCATGCCGTTGGTGGTGATGACGGTGCCATCGCGTTTCATTTCCAAAAGCATATCCGGCGGGAAATTAGTCCAGCCCGTGCGTTCGCCTTCCACCAACATCCGGCGGCTTTCAGGAAACTCGAAAAGCCGCTGGTCCACCGCGCGCACGAGGCAAAAGGTGAACGCCGCCAGCACGCCGATCAGCAGCCAGCGCAACGTGCGTTCGCGTCCCAGCACCAGGACGCCAATGAAATAACACGCAACGCATCCGCCAAATTGCCAGAGCGTGGTCGTGGTGAGAAAGGCGTCCACGGTGTGCGTTGCCGAAAGCAGTTGCCAGCCGAACCACAATAACGGCAGCAGCCACAGCCAGCGAGTTTCCGGCCAGCGCGTTTTGCCGGAAAGCACCAGCCAGCCGCCCGCCAGCACGAATGGCGGCAAAAGCCAATTGATCCAGTGCGTGGGCCATGCGTCAGCCAACACCTCGGCAAACGAAGCTGGCGGAATGATTTTGTGGTCGAGGATGACCGGGTTGCCGAACTTCCAAATCGCCAGTCCGAGAAACAGGCCGAAAAGAAGCGCGTAAATTGCGTCCCTCGCCCCGCCGGGCGGGGAGAGGTTGGCCGACCTGTCGCGCCGAAGCGTAGCGGAGGCGGAAGGACCGGAGAGGGGTTGTTTTTTCACAAACGGGAATTTTTCGCGTCTGAAAATTTGCCGGTCAAAGGTGCAGTTTCAGCAAACTGACTTCCAGCGCGAGCGCTTCCTGGACGTTGGTGTGCAGCAACCGCTGCGTTTGTTCCAGGATTTGCAGGTTTTCCAGCGCCCGGCGCGGCGTGAGGCGGCGCGCGACGGCCTCCGCCCCGGTAATCTGCGGGAAATTCAGCAATTCGCTGCCGGCCGCGAGCGTGGCCAGCCAGACGTCGCGCAACCACCATTGCACCAGCAAAATCAAATCGGCGCGCTGCCGGCGATATTCCGCCTCGATGGCCGCCGCCAACTCGTCCTCCCATTTCTCGCGCAAATCCTTTTCCACGTCCTCGTAACGTTGCAACGGCGAGCGCGCCGTCAACGTCTCCTCCACGCGCGACTTGATTTCGCCGAGCTTTTGGAGCAACACGTCAAGCAGGCGATAACGGCCCAGCAGGGTTTTTTGTTCCGTGGCCGCCAGCGCGCCGAATTGCGCGAGCCATTCCGTTTGCGCGGGGTCAAGCGGAGGCACGGCATCACCGGAAAAATTCAGGCGCAGGCAGCGCGACAGGACCGTGTCCAAAATCCGCTGCGGTGCGGTGGTGAGCAGGATCAGAATGGATTTGGCCGGCGGTTCCTCCAGCGTTTTGAGAAAGGCGTTCGCTGCCTGCGGGTTCAGGCGGTCGGCGGCGGTGATGATGGCGACCTTGTATTCGGCCTCGGTCGGCTTGAGTTGGATTTCGCGCATCAGCTCGCGCATTTGTTCGATGGTGACGACGCGCGATTTGGATTCGGGCCGCGCCCAATGCATGTCGGCGTGGGTGTCATTGTCAATTTTCCGGCACACCGGGCAGTCATCGCAGCAATCCGTCGCCACGCCGCCGGTTTTGACCGGTTTCCGGCAATTCAGCGTTTTGGCCAGCGTGCGGGCGAGTGCTTCCAATTCCTCAAGCTGATGGCCGGTGAACAGGTAGGCGTGGCCAAGCCGCCCGCGCGCGAGCGAGCGCTGGAGCAATTGGACGCCTTGCGTCTGCCTGGGAAATTGTTTGAACGCCATGCGATTTTTGGTATGGTTTAAGCGATGACCTGTTTTGTCAGGTCCGATGACTCAAATTAATCGAAAAGTTTTAGGTGGCGATACATTTTTCTGGACAGGGGTTAGGCATTCCGGGACGTCCCTCTTCACCTCTGGGTTCCATGCAAACGATGCCTTCAAATGAGTCACGGGAACAAAATTCCCCCGCAAGTGCGTCGTGGAAATCACCGGTGGTCAACCGGGCCCTCGCCGACACGCTCGACCGGCAGACCATTGTCGGCAAACTTTGGCACACCGAGGACGACCGCGTGCGTTGCGTCGCATGCGGTCATCGTTGCCTCATCCCGCCGGGACGACGCGGCATCTGCAAGGTGCGCTTCAATGAAGGCGGTGAACTCCGCGTGCCGTTTGGTTATGTGGCTGGCGGATTGGCCAGCGATCCGGTCGAGAAAAAACCATTTTTCCATGTTTATCCCGGCAGCGATGCGCTCACGTTCGGGATGCTCGGCTGCGATTTTCATTGCGGGTATTGCCAGAACTGGGTCACCAGCCAGGCACTGCGCGACGAGCGCTCCGTAACGCCCATCGTTGAGTTGACGCCAGACCAGGTCGTGAACGCGGCGCGCCGGAGCGGTGCGCGACTGGTCGTGTCGAGCTACAACGAACCGCTTATCACCGCCGAGTGGGCAGTGGCCGTCTTCCAGGAGGCGAAACCAGCCGGGCTCGCCTGCGCGTTTGTGTCGAACGGCAACGCCACGCCGGAAGCGCTCGATTTTTTGCGTCCGTGGATTGTCGCCTACAAAATTGACCTGAAAGGTTTTGACGAGAAACGCTATCGCACACTCGGCGGCACGCTGGAGAACGTTTGCCATGGCATCCGCATGGTGCGCGAACGCGGTTTGTGGCTGGAAATCGTCACGCTGGTCGTGCCCGGTTTTAACGACAGCGAAGCCGAGCTGCACGCCATCGCGAAATTCATCGCCTCGGTCAGCCGCGACATCCCGTGGCACGTCACCGCGTTTCATCCCGATTACAAAATGACCGAGCCGTCCCCGACCGCGGTACATCAGCTCATTCGCGCGGCGGAAATCGGTGTGGAAGAGGGATTGCACTTCGTCTATGCCGGGAATTTGCCGGGACACGTGGCTCATTGGGAGAGCACATTTTGTCCGGGTTGCGACGAATTGCTGATTGAACGCACCGGTTATCTCGTGCGCGACTATAAAATTACCCGCGACGGCAAATGTCCGCGCTGTCATCGGACGGTTCCCGGCATCTGGCCCGGTGGTGGCGCGGCGGAGGTGAACATGGGCGATTCGACGGCGGATTTTTCCCAGCGCGGACCGCGCCGGGTAAAACCGAGTTAAATTTGAACCCCCTCCTCATGTTGTGGCGGGGCAATGCTTTTTCGTAGCGCAGGTTGGCAACCTGCTGTATCGCCGACTGGCAGTCGGCGGGCTTCTGAAGCGGTTGGCGCCTGCGGATTACCAATCCGCGATACAGCAGACAGACTGTCTGCGCTACTTTGGTTGCGGCTATTGCCGCGCTAAGTATTTCGTAGTTCTCTCTGCGGAATAATCGGTTAAATTCAAATCTGAGATGCGGAAATTGTTTCGAAAAGATTCAGCCAATGTCCGCCCGCCGGCGGTCGCCGGCCGGTTTTATCCCGACAACCCCGCCGAACTGCGCCGGATGATCGAAAACTTTCTGCGCGAACCAGATGCCCCGACTGGGTCCAGTCCTAAAGCCGTCATCGCGCCACACGCCGGTTACATTTATTCCGGCCCGATTGCCGCGTCGGCCTACGCGCAACTGGCACCTTCGCGTGACAGCATCAAACGCGTGGTGGTGCTCGGCCCGTCGCACTATGCGGCGTTCAATGGTCTGGCGGCGTCCGGCGCGACGGCGTTCGCAACCCCACTCGGCACCGTGCGTGTAGACACCGCCGCCATTGCTGAAATCTGCTCGCGATTGCCGCAGGTGAGCGTGCGGGATGATGCGCACGCCGACGAGCACGCGCTCGAAGTCCAACTGCCATTCCTGCAGGTGGTGCTCGCCGATTTCAAAATTGTGCCGCTGCTCGTCGGCGAGGCGAGTGACGACGAAGTTGCGGCGGTCATTGAAGCGCTCTGGGACGGCGACGAAACGCGCTTCGTCGTTAGCTCGGACTTAAGTCATTACCGCGATTATGCGACGGCGCAACAAACCGATGCCGAAACGGCGCGCGTTATTGAATCACTGGACTGGAAAAGGCTTGGCGATAACCGGGCGTGCGGTTGCCGGCCAATTTGCGGGTTGCTGAGTGCGGCAAGGGAGCGGGGAATGCAGTGTCACACCGTGGATTTGCGAAATTCCGGCGACACGTCGGGCGAGCGCGACCGCGTGGTGGGCTACGGCGCCTTCGTCTTCACGGAAAACTGATCCCGACGACACGGATTCCACGAATTGACACGAATTCAAATGCGCTGAAGGCGCAACGGAAATTAGCCCGGGGTTGGAGCGTAGCGACTACCCCGGGAAAACGTCCCCAAAATAAATTCCTTCTCCCATCCGATGGGGGAAGGTGGCCGAAGGTCGGATGAGGGCCAGGGTGAGGAATCTAATGACGTGATGGTACGAAACCATCAGAAAAGGATTTACCAATCGCATTGAGTGAGCGATTGGTATGATATGAAAGAAATAATTAGAATCTCCGGTAAGGATCTTGGTGCTATTGCTTTGGCTGATTTCTGTCCCCGATGTTTTTGGGTAAAACTGCACAACAAAGGACAAATCCCATTTCAAATTTTTCCTGGAATTTTTAGCTCTATTGATGCTTATACCAAACGTGTTGTTCATGCGTGGTTTGACGAAGCCGGTGGTCCACCTCCCTGGCTTAAGGAACTTGATGGCGTCGCCAGTTACAAAGAACCGCCGACATTCCACAAGTTTAATACGATTGTTGATGAATTTGGTATCAACCTGACAGGTTCGCCAGACGGCGTGTTCGTGCGCCTTGACGGGTCACTCATGATTGTCGATTACAAAACGGCAAAATTCACGGGTAACCAAGACAACCTCCACCCGATGTATGAAGCACAACTCAATGCTTACGCTTATATCAGTGAACGTATAGGTTTTGGTTCAGTTAGCGGATTGGCTTTGATTTACATGGAGCCTGTCACTGATGATAAGACGGCAGGCCATCCGCAGAATCGTCGGCCTGATGGATTCACAATGCCCTTCGCTGCCAACGTTTTGCCTGTTACTCTTGACTCAACTATTTTACTTCCACTTTTTAAAATCACACGGGAAACATGGGACCGGCCATCTCCGCCACCGCAGACGCCTACATGTAAAGATTGCAAGAAACTTCATGACCTTATCCAACGCATGATTTGAACCGCTTGGCCAATTGGAGGAGTCGGCGCGCTCGGCTGAAGTCGTTATTTGGAAGCCAACCCATTTTCTCAATGACCCAGCTTTTCCGCTCTTCACCGCGCAACCCTCTGTGTTTTGACTCGTGCCATAACCGCTGAATCTTGATCGCTTCTCTTTTCCGCTCAAGCTCACCCAAGCCCAGTTTCTCTCCCTGACGCCGGACCTCACGCGAGCGGTGGAGTTGGTTAACCGCACCCCATTCGATGTCTCGTCTTCCATCGAAGCTCCAGTAGCGCGGAATGAAAATCATTGTTCCGAATGGCGTTACATTCACGCTAAATTTCTGGAGCAGCGGCTTGTCGCCTTCCATCCCGTAAAGAATCCATCGTTGGCAAAAGGCATCGAACACGAGATCGAATCGATCTCTGATTGTCTGCCATCGGAATTCCCAGCCGTCGGGTCGGAAATTCCGCTCTTGAACCATGCGGCGGCGTATTATTCCCTTCGTGTCGCGATACTTTGATACGTCAAACTGGGATTTGATAGCATTCCAGTCTGCCTTGAAGTCCGGGTCTTCTTTCAGGATTTCGTCTTTGTATTTGAATTTCGGTTGAGCAGCGATAAATGCCTCGTAGTTTCCAGTTCGGACTTGATGCTCGTGTGCCGCGATTGCGGCTTGCTCCTTCAGTAACGGCGGCTTGTTTAAAAACGATAGCAACAGATTCAACTTCGCGTCGGGAGATCCCTTTGCGTGGATACACTCCAAGAGGTGGTATCCCAACCCTACACAATCGATTGGCCAAAGAGAAAGAGGAGCGACAAGCCACGGATGCAGCGTCTCCAACAAAGTGTATGCCGGGTGTTGTTTGGCTCGCTTTGGCAGGCAATGCAAGTGCTTGACTAAGTCACCGCACTTCACAAAAGGCAACGTTTTCTACCGACTGGCAGGCTGCGACGTAAAGCCGCGTGGCCATTGCCAGGCACCACCGAAGCTGGCCCTATTCGTGGACGACCGGCCGGAGGTGACGATAAATCCACGCCAGACCGGCAAGAGCATCCGCGAATTGTTTGGCTTCAAGGATGATGTAAACCTGTTCCGCGATTACGAATCACCGCATGATGAGCCTATCGGCCTCGAAGAAGCCGCGCCCTTCGACAAGGGGCCAGTGTTTTACACACGCCGGCAGCACACGCAACTTACAATCATCGTGAACAACAAGCGTTTCACGGAAGCCGAAGGCGTAAATTGGGGGCAGCGGCACCGGTTCGCCAGCGGTTCATGTTCTCGCACGTTCTGGAGTGCGCCGGTTTGTTTTGGTTGATCCTGAACCCTTCGCACCCTCAAATCTTGAGCGAATGCACGGTAGCACTTGGCGCGATCTCAAAATCAAGCCGCTGAAGGTTAAAATTTTGCGCCGGTTGATTTCAGGGATAAATCCAAAGGCCGAGGTGAAAATAATCAAAGGGAATGTTCTCGATGAAAATGTCCTCGACCAGCTTTTGTTGTGCGATTTGGTGCTTGGTTGCACCGACAGCCAACACAGCCGCGCCGCGCTCGGAGATTTTGCGAGCCACTACTTACTTCCGTGTATTGATGTTGCCGTCTTGATGCGAGCCAAAAACGGTAAACTCACGGAGCAGGTGGGTGAAATTACCCGTTACACGCCAGACGAACCTTGTCCGTGGTGTCTCGGGCGAATCAATCAAAAGGCGCTCGCGTATGAATTGATGACAGACGTGGAACGTGAGCAACGCGCTCAAGCTGCCGCCGAAGCGGTCAAACGCGGTGTGGACGGAACACAATATTGGGGCGACAAGCCACCAAAAGAATTGACAGTTGGCTACATGACGACAGCCGTTGGCGCCATTCAAGCGGGCTATGCGGAAGGATGGATCACGGGGTCTGCCGCGATGCCGCACCAGAGATTTCAGTTTGATTTTGGGATGCCTTTGCTCGGTGTCGTGCCAGCCGATAAACCGCGAACACCGGAGTGTTCTTGTAATTGGACAAAAGGCTGGGGTGATCAAGCGCGGGCGGAACGGAGTGTTACCAAACCACCGCATTGGGTATAGTCGCAACAAAACAATTAGAAAATATGCCAAGCGTTTATCAGCGGTTGGATTTTCTGCCGCTTTTTCAGCTGATTTCGGTCCAATTTCGCGCCAAAAAGCGCTCGCAATGAATCTCCGATTGAGTTATAATCTTACACATAAATGCAACGCCAGACGACAACAGGGAAGCCGGCGTGGCCGACGCTGGCCGGACGCTTGAATCAGCCGCGCGCCACACGCGTGGAGGCGGTGCGCCAGCTCCAGACCATGATTCCGATCACGCCACTCGCACAAAGCGTGTTGAAGTCGAGCAACGGCGGCTCATCCAGTGGGCCAAAGAAAACGGGAAGCTAGGCCGGAGCCGCCTGCCACCTGAATTTGGTCGTGGCGGCGAGCATCAGGTCTATTTTCACAAGCGCGCCCAGCGTTATTTCAAGGCCACTTTGCTGGAACGCCAGTTGGGTTATGGCATCGCCCTCGGTTCGCTGTCGCGCGGCGCCACCCCTTCCGAATACCTCGACCGCCTCGACCTTCAAAACCTGATTTTCCATGACGACATCCGGTTGGAGCGCATTGTCGCCAACAACGGCCAGCCCATTATCATCACTTCCCAACCCTTCATCAATGGCGTCGCGGCAACAGCGGCCGCACTGGATGAATTGATGCTGGGCAAAGGTTATGAAAAACTAACGGATGGGGCTTATTATTCCGAGCGGGAAGGCTTGCTGGTGTTCGACCTGATCCCACGCAATGCCATTCTGGCGGCGGACGGCCAGATTTATCCCATTGACCCGGTCATCCAGCGTATCTCGCCGGACTTCGGCCAGTTTTTGCGCGAACATCCTGACACGATCAACCTGATTCCCGGGTAGATTGCCCTGCAAATCCCGTTTATCCTGTCGGAAGTATCTGCCCCATCCGTGCCTGTCCGGCATGGCGCAAAGCGCCATGAAGGATTCATCCGTCGTTAAATTTTTCTGCCGCCCCTGCGGGGCTTGGGGATTTTTTAACGATTAAACCCAGGGTTGAATCCGTGGGCTATTATCCGTCGCCTCTGTCCGTCTTCGCTCTTCTTCGCCGCGACAAGCCGAGGCTTTAATTCGTGTTAATTCGTGAAATGGACTCGCTCGCGCCCGCTCGCTCGGCCCTCGCGGGCCTTCGCCTCCGGCGAATTCCTTTCGCCGCTTCCCAAGCGGCTCAAGTCGTGTCAAAAAATCCGCGTTCATCTGCGTTCATCCGCGGTTTGAATTGGCTTTGCATCTCTGCGTCCCTGCGTTGAAAAATTTTCCGGGAACAAAATCCGTCCAGCTTCCTCTCAATGATGAATCACTAAAAGCGGGGAGTCGGAAACAACAAATAACGAAAGAATCGTGTCGTGATTTTGTGGGGCGCGGCATTTATGCCGCCTCATTGTCCAACGTAAATCGTGTGTTGAAGCGGCTGAAGCCGCGTTCCCATGCCAAATCGGGACACTATTCAAAAAGGAGAAGCCGCGCGGGCTGGCCGAACGGCTGAAGCAGAAGCGCCCGCGCCGTGAATCAGGCCCGCGTGATTTCCAGGGGTGCGAAGATTTCGGTGCCGTTCTTTTCGGGCGGCGCGAAGTCCGCGCCGCAATGTTCGCATTTTTCGCGGTCAATGGACCGGAGCTTTCCGCAGTTGGCGCAAGGCGTTCGCGCCGGCCATTCCTGGACGCTCACGAACGCCAGGAATCCGGGGAGGCCACAGAGCAAATGGAATACTGCCCAACCCAGTCGCGCCCTGATGTCAAAGTTGTGACGCCAGGCCAGCCATAAACCTAGCGGGACCCAAACAACCGCCGCCGCCACGAGGCTGATCAACACCAGTTTCCACGGCATCTCCGGCGGCTCCGGACGGTCATCCCAATAGATGGCGGCCCAAAGCGCCGGAGGCATGAGCAAGCTCAATAGTTTTGCCCTGAGAGGATATCGGTTCCAGGGCGGATTCAAGTTTGGCAAATCCATGCTCTTGAACAGGCCCTGCTCGCTGTCAATCCAAGCCACATGCGTCGGAAGCTTCCACCCCGCCTTTTTGTTCGCGCCATAAGGCGGAGCAACCCAGAGCGCACACTGCCCTGGTTTTTCCAGGAAAGAAACCCGGACGCGCCAGGAGTCGGAATAAGCCTGGTCGTCGGGCGTCTTCCAGACCACTTTGCCTTCCGGTGTGAGCAGACGGATATGGCGTTTGGTGGCCACGACCGTGTAATCCCAGTCGTTACCGTTCAGTAATACGTCGGTTGCGCCAAGAATGGTTTCGTCCTTTTCAGTGGTGAACAGGATTTTGGTCGCGCGATTCTGGACGTCGGCCTGGTAAATGGCGGTGGCTGTTTGCAGGGTTCGCGAATCCGGAGCATTGAAGCGATCGCCGCCCCCCGAGCGGTCGTTTGCGAAACCGTTCGGGCCGAGACTTCCGATGCAGCGCCGGGTCGCGATGTCGTAGCCGACCAACCGTCCGTACCGGTTCCAATAGTACCAAAGCGTGTCCGGAGTTGCCTGCCAAAAAGAGAAAAAGGTTGGGGGATTCGGCCTCCTCAGGCCCGGCTTTTTCCAATCCAACTGAATGGAGATCGTATTGCAGGCACGCCGATTAAACTCCTCGGATTTGATCATGCTTCCGGTCTTTGCATCTGTCAGCGGCTTGCCATCGAGGCCAACGAATTCTGGCGGTCGGCGGCCTCCCTGGATTTCTTTGTAGATCGTGCCGTCTTTGGTCATTACATACATTGCCCGTAGGTCATTGTTGAATAATAAGTTCGGAAGCAAACTGGCAAGCAATGCAAACACGATGAAGGCGACGACACCGGCGCCCACGGTGATGGAGGCCGTCAATCCCAGTTTTCCGAGTGCCGGCTGGCCGTTGTAGCGGCCGTCGCTATGGAAACCGCCCCAAACGGCGGCGGCCAGGATTGCGATGCCGATGAGCATGGCCACGAGAATCTCCCAGAATCCCCAGGTCGGTACGGCATACGCCAGAAGTATCATGAAGGCCAGACCGAGACCGAAAGTCCGGCTGGCATACCATCGTGCCTGCCGCAGACCGGTCAACATTCCGGCAAAATAAAAAGCGATTCCCGCGAGGAACAACCAGGCGGTTTGCAATGCCATTGCCCACTGGAAAGGCGCCGCGACATGCCCGGGAATTCCTGCCCAGGCGATAAAGCACACCAGCGGCAAGCCCGCCGCCAGGAAATAAAGCATCAAACCTGCGATGATTTTACCGAGAAAAATGTCCGTGCGGGTGATGGGGCGATGAATCAGAAATGCCCACAGATCGCGATGCCTTTCGTTGTGAATCTGGAACCAGCCGAGAACGGCGCCAAAGATGGCGCAGAAACAACCGGTTAGAAAATCCGATGCGACCAATGGTTGCCAGGGCAGGTACATCTGCTGGGAGTCGCTGATTCCGCCCAGATTTTTCAGAATGGTCGAGTACTTTTGCACATTCAACGCCAGTACCAGTGCCAGAATGCCAAGGCCGAGTACGGCCAGCTTTAAATTCTCGCGCAGCTCTTTTCGAATCAGTGCTTTCATGGTTGTGCCTCCGTTTCCGACAGGATGAACGATTTTTCGCCGCGCTCGCCCAGATAGCTGAGAAATGCTTCCTCCAGGCTGATGGGCATCTGCTCCATCTGCGCCGGGGCCAGCGCCCGCAGCGCCCGTTCGACCGCTTCGTTGTAATGCACGCAAACCAGCCGGAGTTCACCCTCTGTCCGGAAGGCCTGAAGCAAACCGGGAATCTTCGGCGTCGGCGGTGGCGTGCCGGGGAACTGGAGTCGGACCTGCCGCACGCTGTTCCGGAACGTTTCCAGCGAACAACACGCCCGCAAAACGCTTCGGTCGAGGATGGCAATGTAATCGGCCACCCGCTCGACGTCGGCCAGTTGGTGCGAAGAGAAGAAAATCGTCCGGTCCGACCGGCGGGTGAGGTAGATCATGGATTCGACCAGCGACCGGTGCGCCACCGGGTCCAATCCCATCGCCGGATCGTCCAGAATCAGCAGCTCGGGTTCCGGCGCCAGCATCAGTCCCAGGCAAAGGCCGGCCCGCTCGCCCCGCGACAGGTCTTTCACCCGCGCCGCCGACTTGAGGCTGAAATGCCCGATGACCCCGCGAAAGATTTTTTCATTCCAGCGCGGATAAAACTGCGATTGGAACCCGCCACATTCCTGGACGCTCATCCAGCCGTAAAGCTGGTGTTCCTCGGTCAAATAACCGATGCGCGCCCGGGCTTCCGGCGGCAAGGCGCGGATGTCATGACCCAGGATGCTGCCCTCGCCGCGGGTCGGTTCGAGCAGTCCCAGCAACATGCGGATGGTGGTAGTTTTGCCGGAACCGTTCCGGCCCAGAAACGCAAGCACACAACCGCGCGGCACCTCCAGATTCAGGTTATAAACGGCCGGTTTGGCGCCAAAATATCTGGTCAGGCCGCGTGTTTGAATAACAGGTTGTTCATTCATCGTTCCGGCTCCCTCCTTTCCGGGGTTTCCATTGGCCGAGTTTTTTCTCAAAGGCCTCCCGCAGTTCCGGCGGGGTGAAATCCGACACCATCGCCTCACCGATCACCGCGTCCATCAGCGGCTCCAGCCGGCGCCAGCCCTCCTCGCGCGTGAACATCTTCCGTTTGCGGGTGACAAACACCCCGCGGCCGGCCCGTGACTCGATCAGCCCCTCCCGCGCCAGGTCGGCATAGGCGCGGGCGACGGTGTTGGGATTGACGACCAGCCGCTCCGCCAGCGCGCGAATGCTCGGCAACGGGTCGTCCACGGCCAGTTTCCCGGCGGCGACGGCCATGCGCACCTGATCCGTGATCTGCCTGTAGATCGGCGTGTTCGACCCGGTATTGATGCTGAGGTTCATCATCGTCACTGTACTAATACAATTAGTACACTATGACATGGGTGTCAAGTCTTTTTTTGCGGGCCAAAACCGCCGGGAAACCGGGTCTTTCAGCGGGCTTTGATGGAAAGCGGGCTTATTTACAATCCGGCATTCTCAAACCGTCACTCACCGGACACGGTCACCACGATCGTCCGGTGGCGGGGTTTGATGTCGCATTCCAGATGAAAGATTTGTTGCCAGGTGCCCAGCACCGGTTTTCTCTCGGCCACCGGCACGGTCAGGGATGGCCCGAGCAGCGTCGCCTGCAAATGCGAATGGCCGTTGCCGTCGTGCCAGGCCCGTTCGTGTCCGTAGTTGCGGCTGGGCGGGATGAGTTTGTCCAGCAGGTCCGGCAGGTCTTCGAGCAGACCCGGTTCGTATTCGATGGCGCCGAGCGCGCCGGTGCTGCCGATGTTGAATACGTGCGCCGTGCCTGTGCGCACGCCGGAGTCGTGGACAATTCGCGCCACGTCCGCCGTCAGGTCGTGCAGTTGCCGGTGTCCTTTGGTTTCCAGCAGGATTTGTTTTTGGTAAATCATGCCCTTCTTTTGGGCGGAACGGGGCCGGAAGGCAAGTCTGACTTGGGAAATGGCGCAATTGAAACCGCGAAATTGGCTTCCCAAGCCCGCCACAAAACGGATTCCCCATAAAGGCTGTCCGCTTGCACGAAATGTGGTCGCCAAACACGCGAAAGAAAATCAGGTTCAAAGAAATTTCGTGTAGTTCGTATATTTCGCGGTTCCAACTTGGGAATTCAGGTTGGCAGCGTCATTTTGTTGGGTGCGGTGACACAGCATCGCTTTGAAAGCGCCGACGCGTCGGTGCACTCCCAAAATCTTCGGCTCGCGCGGACACTCGCCCCACCAACTTGATACACAACCGCGTTTCGGGCAGTGGGCTATTTTGGTTGGTAGGGACGACCTGTCCACCCTCCGCAGTACTGCTACGGAGGACGGGCTGGTCGTCCGCGCAGCAGCGCGGCCCTACCATTCAAATCGTGAATCAGAAATTCAAAGTAATCCACAACCGTGTCTCGGAACGGATTGACAGGGCAGGGCTGGGCACTAATCTACAACCACAATCAGCCTGCGGTGTTTGCCCACAGACCTTTGCCTGCGGGAAACAGGTTGAGCAACTAAAACCACACAAGAAAGACAGGCGTATATGAACTCAAAAGAGTTGTTTGGGTTGTTTCTGCGGATCGTCGGGGTGCTGGGCATCATATTGATCGTTCGTCACGCTCTGCATTCAGCACCCACATGCTCGGTGTCGGCGTACCTGCTCATCAAGTGGGTGATCGGTGCGGTCGCGGGCCTTTACTTAATCCGGGGAGCGCCATTGCTGGTGAAGTTCGCGTATCCGGCGAAGCACTTGATTTGCGAACCATAGTTGACGCCGGCCCGGGCGCGGATGGGGGTGAGGTTCGCGTATTCAGAAAAGCCCGGCAGCCCGGCGCCGTGGCCGAAGAATAGTCTGCGCCACGCTACACATTGGAGCGAGAGTTGTCTCAACCCGCAACAACCTCTTGCGCACATAACGATTTGTGAAGTGTTCCGAGCCAGCTCCCGCTTGCGTCCGTGCTGCGGCTTGGGACCAGCCGCTCTCCAGAAGCAACACGGGATTGCCAGGCAACGGCCAAAATTGTATTTGAAAAACATGGGCCGGACGTTTTATTTGGACTGTCCATATTGCCAATACCGGGCACGCGTTTCCGGCGGCGCCGACGCCGGCGTCAACTGCGTCGTGCAAACTATCGTTTGTCTCGATTGCCGCCGGCTCTTCGACGTGTTCACCCGCCTCCGGCTGCGCGACGGTGAAGAGGAACTCGTTCCCGCCGACGCCAAAACCAGGTCCGGCCGCAACTTGTTGCCCACTGCTGTCGTCATTCCGCCATTCCGGCTGGTGGATAATCCGTGGAGCGTCTTTGCACCCGGACCCCGTTCTTCGGTTCCGCCGAAGCAACGACGCTGGGCCGAGGTGAAACCGGTTTGCCCCGTGGCCGGTTTTCACCGGATTAAAACCTGGAATTTTCCGGGCCGCTGCCCGCGTTGCGGAAACTATCTCGAAAAGAGCGGGTTTCCTTACCGCTTGTGGGATTGAAATGTGGCATGGGTCTCCTGCTGGTGCCGTTTTCCTGAAGCGATTCACCGCCGCGATTTCGTTCGGGGTATTAGGGCAGTCTGGTGGGGCGAGCGTCCTCGCGAGCCGGCTGTTTCCAGAAAAAGGGCGGCTCGTCAGTAACCTCGCCCCACCGAAAGCCGCAAAATGTCCCACTACGTCATTCGGAGAGATTTTGTCCCGAAAACGTGGTATGCTGCGGGTGTGAGCATCACGGATTCAGGTCGCGAATCGCATATTAAACCGTTGGAACCGCCGGACTGCCATCACTTGTCCGCCGCCATGGGCTGGCTGGGACTGGGTGACGTGGTGGAGGCCGGAGCGGAACTTGAAAAAATCGCGCCGCAATTTCATTCTCATCCGCATGTGCTCGTCATCCGATATGACATTTGCGCCAAGGCCGGGAAATGGGATGCGGCGGTGGAAATTGCCCGCACGCTCACGCAATTGGTGCCGCACCGACCGGACCCGTGGGTTTCGCTGGCGTACGCGGTGCGGCGCAAAACCGGCGGCGGAATTCCTCAAGCCAGGGAGATTCTGGTTCAAGCCCGGCGGGCATTTCCCAAGGAACAAGTCATCGCCTACAACCTCGCCTGCTATGAATGCCAGTTGGGCGATTTGAGCGCGGCCAGGTCTTGGCTGGAAAAAGCCTGCGCGTTGGGTGGCGCCAACAAGGTCAAGCTCATGGCGCTGGAAGACCCGGATTTGAAACCGTTGTGGCCGGACCTGCGCAAGGCGCGCCCGTGAAGCCATGAAGCCGGTTTCGCTTTCCATGTCAGTGTCAGCCTTCGGCCGGTGACAAATCCAGGAGTCGCGCCCGCGGAATGCGTTCGGTGATGAGGAGCCGGGTCAGGTTCACCCAGCGTTGACAGCGGTCGAGCACGATGCCGTCAGAAGTCGCAATGATTTCACCGGTGTGCGACAGGACGTGGTCGGGGCTGAACGTGAGTTCCACTTCCATTTTCCAACCCGCCTCAGCGGCGGCTTCGAGGATGGCAGCCTTGAGGCGTCCGCTGTTCGACACCGGTTTGTCGAGCCACCAACGACAGCAGCTCACGCCCCAGGCCGAAGCCGCTTCGCCCACGATGCGCAGAACGGGAAATGTTTCGGTGACCTTGCGATAGCGCCGGTGGATGCCGGCGATGTCGCGGCAGCAGCCGTCGCGACAAAGCAATACAATCCCGCCCGCCAATCCGCTTTCGAGGACCGTCAGTACGTTGTAACCATCCAACCAGAGTTCATGGCCTGCGAGTTGGGCGAGTTCGACGCGGAGTCGGCGGCGGCGTTGGACGTCTTCGTCCGCGCAGGCATAGCGGGCGACGGCCATGCGCTGGCGGCTGGTGAGGTTGTGGCGGTTGCCGACGAGTTCAACGGCGCTGCGCGAGGCGTACCCGCGGTCGAGCAGCCAGCAGAGGTCGGCGGCGGCAGCGCGCAAGGCGGGAAGTTGCCGGGCGGCAAAGAGCCGCTCGTCCTGCGGGGCAAGCCCCCGATGTGTTTGATGGCGTGCCACGACAAAATATGGTCACAACGCCTGGCATCTCACTGCGTGACCGGCCCGGCGTACGTGCCCGCAGCTGTTGACGTAATAATTCCGATTTGAACAATGTTTTATGATGGAGTCACGCTGCATGGGCAAGGTGCAAAACCAGGACCACGCGGATAAAGATGTTCTTTCCTGACGTGTTCGTTCGCATATTCCTTTCCCAACTCCTGCAACAAAGGGATGAGTTTGAGATCGTCCAGTTCGGCCTGTCCGCCGGGCAGTTGTTTGATTTTGGGATCTGTCGAATCCAGCGGCTGGTCGTAGCAGGCGTAGGTGAATTTCTGTTCCTGCGGGCCCAAAAGCGTTGGCATTTCCAGCGCACCGATTTCGAAATCCAAAGCCGCACCATGCACGCAATCACCCATGACGCGGCAAAGAAAATCCTGTTCCCACGCAATACACCCGATCAAAGCCGGAGGGATATATTTAAGGTGATCAAGCTTGTGAATGTCCGCGGCGGCTTTGCCGGGCATTCGCGCCCGTGCCAGGCCCGTGCCGACCGAAGTGACGTGAAGCGCCTCGCGTGTTGCCGGCCAGCAAATCCGGTAGCACGGCAAAGTGGCCGTAAGCACGGCAATGAGCGCGGGATTGTTGTAAGGCGTCATGCCACCGTCCGTGAACATATGCGTTTTCCCGGCCAGTTTGATTTCTTCCGGCGGGAAAAAATATGGCGCTGCGGTGCTGGCCCGCAGCAATTGCCAGAGCGGAAAGTTAAGATTGCACTCAAGATTTCGTGTTCCGTCCTTCAGCATGCGAAGGTTGAATTGTGCGGCGGGATTATTCGTGACCGGCCAGGAGCCGCCCGTGGAACCATTGCGCGTGACGATCAACAGTAACGTTTTCAGACGCTTCGTCCCCAGCAACGCCGGTGTGCCGCCCGTTTCTGTAAATCGTTCGCGGAAAAAGCTGGCGATGGCCTCCGGTTTATATATGGATTTCCACCGTTTCCACCCTTCCTTGGCGAACATCGTCGGACTGTAATCAATGTATAATTTTTCAATCTCGCGCACCGGCAATCCCCAGGAGAGGAACGCAGCGATGATCGCACCGGTGCTGGTACCGGCAATCAAATCGAAAACGTCTGCCAGAACGAGATTTTTGTTTTTTTGTTCTTGTCGAAATAATTCCTCGATGCGCGCGAGAATTTGCAGCGTGAACACGCCGCGAACGCCGCCGCCGCTCAGTGCCAGAATACGTTTCATAATGAAGCCCGGTTGCTAATGCGGTTCGCCGGCAAACTGCCGGAATGAATACCATTCGACTACTTCCTGAAGCAATGCCTCCTCTGTTTCCGTGGTGATGCGCGCCAGACGGTTCCACGTTCTCACCATTTTCAAACGCCTGGCCGCAGCTTCGAGCATCGAGGCCATTTCGCCGTAGCGCGCGGCGCGGCGCGAATAATCCTGAGTAATCAGCAACGAAAAAATCGCCGCGCTCGCGAGCGGCAACAGCAGCGACAGACATTTCGGCACGGTCAAAACCAGACCGGAAATGTTCAAAAACGAAAATGTCAGTGCCAGCAGCGAAAGCAAGGTGGCCGTGGCCGTGCTGAACACCGCGAACGCTTTGAGCTTTTGGTGAATCAATCGCGCCTTGCCGCTGTGCCGTGAAAAATAGGCGATTTGATCTTCCACGCGCTCTTTCAAATACTGGTCGCGAACTGCTTCCAGAGACAAAGGCGGCGTTTTGTCCAGAACATGGATCAAGCGCAGATTTCGGCAGAGCCGGTCGAAACCTTCAATGGAAAGTTTTGGAGCGTAATCCGCCCGCCGCAGGTGCCACATGGCATGGAATGACCGGCAGATTTCGGCGGCAATCCGGTTTTTCGTCCATTCCTGATGTTTTTTGCGATGTTGCAAAGACAAAATGAAAGCGAAACCCAGCAGAGTCAGTTCAATCAGCTCCAGCGATTGACCCGTGCGGCCGTGAATTTCAAACGCCAACGCAATGGATCCAATCGCCGAAGCGATGAGTTGAAAAAGAATGATGCGCAGGACGAGGTGGCGTGATTTGGGCGCGTGATCCTGCGCCGTTTTATCCAATTCCTGAAAATGTTCCTTGACCGTTTCGCGCGGATTTTCGTTCCAGCCGGTCAGAAGGGATTTCGCCGGCAACTGTTCCAATCGTTCTTCGGCAGTTTTGCCGCTGGTCGGGTCAATGATGATCAAAGGCTTTCCCAATTCGCGGATGTAAGCCACCACGTCGCCCGTGCCGCCGAAACCGGCAGCCGGTTTGCCGTCCCAGACCACGGCCATGATGTCGGCCCGGTCGGCGGTGAGAATACCGGTTTCCATGTAAGCACCCTCGGCGGATTCCTCGCCCGCGACTTCTTCCACGCGCGTCGCGTTTTCGAAGAGCGGAAGAATCCGCTGCCAGTCGGCGGGACTGAAATCCTGCTGGAAGCGGGCTTTGGGAAAAGGAAGCACAAGCCAGCAGGGCAATTTTCGGCGCGCAACTTCTTCGACGAACAAAGTGTCCGCGCCACTGGCTGCCGATGAAACCGACACGAGCGGGCTGTAATTGGCAGCAAGCCGCTCCAGCACGTTGTGGATTCCGTCTGCTGCGACCTTCGGATCAGCCAGCTTCCGATGACCGCTGAATCCAATCACCGTCCATTCGGGCAGCATAAAATTTTCGCCGGGTTGTTTAAGGCCGTTGGCACTTGAATTCAACGAACCTTTGCGCGCGTATTATCCCAACCGCTTAGAGCCGTCGAGAAAAAATGGCGGGGTTGACTTATTGCCAAATTATGGCTGTGTCGGTAAGTTTGTCTTTTGCAACTCCTGCCAGGGCTTTTCGTATTTCAACATATTGGGATGGTTTACAGGTGATCCCTTTTTGCCCATGAAGGCTTTTTGAAATTCGCGTCAGATCCCGTTCTTCCTTCCTCAAAAGAAAAGCCCCGCAGTTTAAAACCGGCGGAGCTTTTTTGAATCAGCGGCAAGGAATGTTGACAGCTTATTGAATGACCCGGATCATTTCGTTGTCGCTATCCGCGACGTAAATGTCTCCCTTCGAATCGACCGCGATTCCCCAAGGACCATGGAACAGCGCGGTTGCCGCCGCGCCATCAGCAAACCCGTCGTCCCCCTGCCCAGCCAGGGTCGTCACCACGCCGTCCCGGGTGATTTTCCGGATCTTGTTGTTTTCAGTATCCGCGACATAAATGTTTCCGGAAGCATCGACCGCGATCCCCAAGGGAAAATCGAACGACGCGGCGGTTCCCTTTCCGTCCACGGAGCCTTCTGCCCCCGACCCCGCCAAGGTTGTCACCTTGCCGCCCGGGGTGATTTTCCGGATGAGGTTGTTGCCGCTATCCGCGACATAAACGTTCCCGGACGCATCGACCGCGATTGCCGAAGGAGAGTCGAACGAGGCGGCGGACCCCGTGCCGTCGGCTTTTCCGATCTCGTGCGACCCCGCCAGGACCACCCCCTTGCCGTCCGGCGTGATTTTCCAGATACAGTAGTAGCCGCTATCCGCGACGTAAAGATTCCCGCTCGAATCGACCGCGACGGCTTCGGGGTCAATGAAAATGGACATAGAGGGGTTGGTGGGTGGGGTGTTGGACACAGTTAGCCCCATAGATTTTTCCATTTCATTGGCCAAATTATTCCCCGCTTTGTTTACTAATTCGAGCAACAGCAGCTCGTCTGCCGTCATCCCATTCGTCCCTTCCAGGCTTGTCACCACGCCGCCGGGGGTGATTTTCCGGATCAGTTTATTTTCGCGATCCGCGACGTAAAGGTTCCCGGAGGGATCGATCGCGAGGCCCTCGGGGTGGTTAAATGACGCGGCGGTGCCCTTTCCGTCTTTGGATCCGGCCTTCCCTGACCCCGCCAGAGTCGTCACCACGCCTCCCGGGGTGATCTTCCGGATCAGGTTATTGTCCGAATCCGCGACGTAAAGGTCCCCGGAAGCATCGACCGCGACCCCGATGGGGCTGTTGAACAATGCGGCACTCCCCTTTCCGTTGGCGGACCCGGCCACCCCCGCCGACACCGCGAGGGTCGTCACCATGAGGCCCGGTTGGCCGTCCCCATAGGTAGGCGCAGCTTGGGTGTCGCGAGATTTGCCTTGTTCATTTGTGTATGTCTTTGAAACGCAGTCAGCACAAAAAAGCAGTGCGGCCAGCGAGACACCGCAGACGGTCATTGATCTGCCACTCATACGTTTGCTCCTTTCCGCCGGACCCGCCGGCTGGCGGGGCGGCTGTTGTGCGTGCGCCCCTGCGTTTGCTTGGTTTCAGTTGCTCGGTGCCAACGGGAAAACCTTCCTTGCGCATGAATGTGTTACCACGATGAAGACAACCACATTTGCTACGTACCAAGGAACAGCAGGTATGTTTTGCCCCCATTCCCAAACCCGGAAGTGTTTCCATCAACACGCGATAAGTCGAGTTCACCTGTTGATTCCAACACCGGGGAAGATGGTGTCAAGCCTCAACGTTAATTATGTAAACTACATAATTGAATTCATCAGGCTTTTTGTCACTCGCTGGTGCCCCGGTTTTCCAGCCGGATTTGCTTTTGTTAAATCACGCCCTTCCTTTGCGCGGAACGTGATCGGAACGAAAGTCTGATGGTGGGTCAATTCGCGCCATTCGTGTAAAATCGTCATTCGCCGGGCACCGTTACCACGCTGGTACCGAGACTGAGCGGCGAGGCGAACGTGGCAATCTGCCCCCGCCAGGACGCAATGAGGAATTGTTAAAGGTAGATGCTGCCAGCGTCCTGGAAGGGGTTTTTGCTACGGTAGTTTTAGCAGTTCCGTCAGCCTCCTCATAAATCCTTCAAAGTCGCTGTTGGAATAAGCGAGGCCGTGATAATTTCTGAGTTCAGCAATTTGCGGAAGATTGGGGATGCCTTCTTTGGCGTCGAAATTGAAACCACTTTTCAGAACCGGGATGATTCTCTTTCCGTGTGAGAGGGCGTGGGTAATCTCCTTGAGCACCCAATCGTCTTCATTCACGCAGCGGGCGAGAGAATTGGGCGACAGGATCAGGATGAAAAAGGTGGCCGCTCCTATTTCGTGAAGCAGTTGTTCGTCGAACTTGCCCGCATGCAGACTCCGCACGTCAAGGAACGTTTTATGTCCCCGATCAGACAGGCTCCGCGCAATGAGCAGCGCCGCCGCGCCGTCCTCCTCCGTGCGGTAGCTGATAAAGGCAATGTAAGGATCAGGCTTCGGACTGCGCGACACTAAAAAGAGTGCCGTGGCTGTTTGACCGAATACCGGGCCGACCCACGACCACCACCAGTGGACATGCCATTGAACATAAAGAGAGACTGCGCACAAGAGCACCGCTCCCAAAGCGGCTGTTAAAACCAAAATGATCTTTGGCTTTCGCGAGAGCGAATACAGGACGGCCGCGCTGATCATTCCCCAAACGGCGGCACCGAGCCATTGCCATTCCCAGGGCGCCAGCCGCAGCCAGTCGTCGCGAAGCAAATTCAACAACGCGGTCGCATGAAGTTCGACTCCCGGCATTGAGTCCCCGCCGAACAATGAGTATGGAGTGTCAAACGTGTCTTTGAACCTGGCGGCTTTATCCAGCGAAAAACTCTGGCCGACCAGAACAATCTTTTTTGCAAAGAAATTGGCCGGGACATTGTTGGCCAGCGCGTCTTGAAAGGAACAGCGCGGAAATACGGCGCTCTGCGGTGGCCCGTAATAATTCAACCAACGATCGAGTTTGGCGTTGGCGTCAGTAAATTTTTGCGGCTGGATTTGCGTTGCGGCAACCCACACTGCATAATTCTGATAATCGGCGTCATGAGAGATTTTTCTCACCACCCTGCCAAAAAGTTCGGCGTGTCCCCATCCCTTTGCGGCCTGCATAAACAGGCGAGTCGGATGCACCAGATGTTCAACGTGAACCCCTCCTTCCGTTGAGCTTTCAACACCCGCCACGAGGATGACAGATCCTTGATTGGCAATCGCCCGCGCCAGGGTCTCGTCAATTTCCGGAACCCGATTGGATTCGGAAAAGACGAAATCGTAGAACACCAACCCGGCCCCGTCTGCGGCCAAACGATTGAGCAGCCGCGCGTGATTTGTCCGGCTCAGGTCGCCATGCTCGTCTCCCAGTTCATTGAGGGTTTCGTTATTGGCACAGACCAAAACGGCGTTCGTGATGGTCGCATCCGGTCTCACCTGAAAAGAGAGATCATAACTCAAATCCTCCAGTGGCGTCAGACTCACCAGCAGAATTCCAGCGGCAGCGGTCATCAGAACCAGTCGAACGAGAGGCCGTCGGCCGGTCTTGTACAACCAAGTTCGAAGTGTCTTCGGCATTTCAGCGGGTTGACAATCACAGGGTATTTCACGAAGCACTTCCAAGTCAACGTGTCTCGCCAACTCCGGTCCGCATCGGGCGCAACTTGACACCAGCGCCGTTAGGAGTTCCGCGTTTACGCGGTTTGACAAAACCACTGTCTGACCGCCTGAAGGTGGAACTCCAAACGATCGCCTGCATTCGCTTGGCGCTGGTGTCAAGTTGCGCCCCCGCGAATCACCCGACCGATTCAGCGGTTGCGTGGGGCGAAGGATTTTGATATAAACGCATTTGTACGCACAAGATTATGAGTGTACCTGATGGCCTGACGAATGAACGCACGCCGTTCGCGAGGGACAGGTCATCTCATTTCGTAACAAGGCGAAACCTTGTCCTGATTGGACTGGCTGCCGTTTGCGTCGTCTCCCTGCGCTTGCAGGGAGCCGAAGGGGACCCTGATGCGATACTTACCAACCACACGGGTAAAGTTGAGTACAAGCCAAGAGATCAGCCAAAGTTGATTCCAGCGTTCGACCAACAGCAACTTTTCGCGCATGACCTTATCCGAACTTTGGACAACAGCACCGCCGTCGTGTGGGTGAGGCAGAACGATTGTTCCGTCAAATTGAGGGAGTTGAGCAGTCTGGAAATTCTGCCGCCGGAAGGCAATTCGGGGCCCTGGCTTAATCTCCTCCAGGGCGCTTTGTATTTCTTCAGCCGGGAAAAATCCCATGAGATGCAAATCCGAACACCACACGCCACCGGAGCACCTCGAGGAACAGAATTCGTCCTGACGGTAGACGCGGACAGCACCGTTCTGGCAGTCTTCGACGGGACTGCGACTTTGACGAATGAGTCGGGCAGGGTGGACTTGCAGAGTGGCGAAATGGGGGTGGCAAAGGCCGGCGTGCCGCCGATCAAGCTCCACTTGGTAGCCACAAATCTTGTGCAGTGGTGGCTCTTCTATCCAGGGGTCCTGGATGTCGATGAACTGGATTTAAGCGCAGCGGAAAGAGATGCACTGGGATCTTCCATCAAGGCGTATCGCACCGGTGATTTGCGCGTGGCGTTGTCCAGTTATCCGGGTTATCCATCACCCGCTGAACCGGAAACGGATCCCGGACGAATTTATCTGGCCGCGTTGTTTTTGTCGACCGGCGAGGTGGACAAAGCGCAAGCCTTGTTGAACAAAGTGGCGACAGATTCCTCGCAGTCAGCGTCCCTGCGCTGGGTGATTGCCGCAGTGCAAGGGAACGTAGATAAGCCTCCTCAGGTTCACACCTCGGCCAGCGAATGGCTGGGGTTGTCTTATTACTACCAGGCACGCCATGAATTAGGCAATGCCTTGGATGCCGCGAATCATTCAGTGATGATTTCCACCAACTTTGCTTTCGGCTGGGAGCGGGTGGCCGAGTTGGAATTCAGCTTCGGACGAATCGAAAAGGCAAAAGTGGCGCTGGACAAGAGCCTGCAACTGGCTCCACGCAATGCGCAGGCACACGCCTTGAAAGGTTTTTTGTTCAGCGCGGAAAATCACATCAAAGCAGCCCGGGGAGAATTTGAGGAAGCCATTCGTTTGGATTCGAATCTTGGCGATGCCTGGCTGGGACGTGGTTTGGTAAAAATCCGGGGCGGAGACGCGTCCGGCGGGCGGATGGATTTGCAGATGGCGGCGATCTTGGAGCCCGACCGGTCGTTGCTGCGGAGCTATCTGGGCAAAGCGTTCAGTGATGCCGGTCAGGATGAAAAGGCGGCGCTGGAATTCAACCGGGCGGAAGGCCTGGACCCGAATGACCCAACGCCCTGGCTTTATTCTGCTCTCCAGAAACGCATGGATAACCAGATCAACGGTGCAGTGGATGATTTGGGAAACTCCATTGAACTGAACGACAACCGTGCGGTTTATCGCTCCCGGCTTTTGCTGGACGAAGACCGGGCGGTGGAAGGCGCGAATCTCGCCTCCATTTATCGCGATGCAGGAATGAGTGATGTCAGCGTGCGCGAAGCCGCCAGCGCGGTGAACGACGATTACGCAAATGCCTCGGCTCATTTGTTTCTGTCCGACGCCTACAATGATTTGCGCGATCCGACCCAATTCAACCTCCGTTATGAAACGGTCTGGTTCAATGAATTGCTGCTGGCGAATTTGTTGTCGCCGGTTGGTGGCGGCCGGCTTTCGCAGGGAATTTCGCAACAGGAATATTCCAAACTGTTTCAGCAGGACGGGTTGAGTCTGGCCAGTTCGACTGACGTGCGCTCGGATGGAATGTATCATGAGCAAACCTCCCAGTTTGGCACTTTTGGCAACACCGCTTATGCGCTGGATCTGGACTATCATCACAATGACGGCATCCGCGTGAACAATGGCTTGGATGACTTCGAATGGGATACGACAATCAAGCAGCAGGTCACTCCGCATGATACCGCGCTGCTATTGGTGCAATATCAGGATTATCATTCAGGCGACAATTTCCAGTATTACAACCCCACGAATGCGCGCCCGAATTATAAATTCGATGAATACCAGCATCCGATTCTGGTTGGCGGCTGGGATCACGAATGGTCACCGGGAATTCGGACCCTCGTGTTGTTAGGCCGACTGACTGACGAACAGTATTTCAGTGATAAAGCCGCGCCCCAACTTGTGCTGGATAAATATTCTGATGGCACAATCTATCTCGTAGGTTCCGTGCCTTACGACGTGAATTATCATAATCAGTTCGAAATCTACTCCGCCGAACTGAATCAAATCTGTGAATGGGACCGCGTTACCTTGTCGGCTGGAGCGCGGTATCAATCTGGAACCTTTCAAACCCAGGATCAATTGGGTAACACTCCGATCCCCATACTGTTTACGCCCACCGCGAACTCCGTCAGCGAAGATTTTGAGCGAATCACCGGTTACGGCTATCTTACCGTCGAACCGTTGAAACGGCTTTGGCTGACGGGTGGATTCGCGTATGATCGGGTAACATTTCCAGATAACTATCGGCAGCCGCCCGTCGCTTCCGGGGAAGATAAGCGTTCCCAGCCTGGTCCCAAGGCGGCTCTGGTTTGGAACCCGATTCCACAAGCCACTTTGCGCGGTGTTTATACGCGCTCGTTGGGCGGTGTAAGTCTCGATGAAAGCTACCGGCTTGAGCCGACGCAACTGGCCGGATTTCCACAGGCATTTCGCAGTTTGATTTCCGAATCATTGGTTGGTTCTGTTTCCGCGCCGAGTTACGAAACCTTGGGGGTTGCGCTTGACCTTAAATTTGGATCACGCACTTTCGCCGGCGTTCAGGCGGAACGGCTAACAACTGGTGTTCAACGGAACGACGGCGATTTCGTATTGCAAAATGGAGTTTCACCCGGGTCCACTCCGGAATCTTTGGACTACAAGGAGTATGATTTGTCAGTGAGTCTGAATCAGCTTGTCGGCGATGAAATTGCCTTGGGAACAAGTTACAGCATCACCCGGTCCGAGCTGCATGACGTGTTGACTGAAATTCCCGTTTCGGTGCTGGCCACGGCCAATCAAACGGAACAGTCCACGCTTCAACAAGCGGAAGGTTATGTTCAATGCAATCATCCCTCCGGTTTTTTTGCGCGGGCGGAAGCGCACTGGTATGGCCAGTCAAATTCCGGCTGGACTCCCGCCGAACCGGGCGATCATTTCTGCCAATACAACCTGTTCGCCGGTTATTATTTCCTGCACCGCCGCGCGGAATTGCAGCTCGGCATTTTGAACCTGGCGGGCGGGAATTATAATTTGAACCCGCTCACGCCTTATCAGGAACTGCCCCGCAGCCGGGTGTTTGAAGCAAAGTTGAACTTCGTGTTCTGACGTTACTGTCGCTGACTTTCCTGCTGCACGTAACCCGCCAAACGCGCTTCTGCCTTTTCAAGGCTTGGATACAGTGACGCAAATCGCGGATCGGCAAGCCACTGCTGGACGACGTTCAACGAGGCGGCATCGCGGCTCACCAACGCGTCGTGGTTGAGGGTTTGCGTTTGCGTGAGCAGATTGGGCGAAATCATGTAATTGGCGTTTGGGAAAATGCCGACAAACGTATTAATTTCCGCCGGGCTGATTTGAGGGTTGAGCAGGTAATTCTCCAGAATCTGCAGTTGCTGCGGATTACTCACATCGGCCCGCGCAAAATAATTTGCCCGCGTTGTCTCGCGGCCCTGCATCAAACCGGGATCGGCAAAAAGCGCGGTCAGCGTCACTGTCGGATTATTGATAACCAGCCGGTCCAAGGCTAGATAGGACGCGTGCGCCACGGCGGGATTATCCTGTTGCCGGACCAAATCCGTCAACGTGGATATCAGGCTGGTGCCGCCCAGATAAACTGCCACGTCGAAAGCTTCCAGAAATCCGGCCGAGGGGTTTTGCTGCCACGGTCCGTATTGAAGCATTTCGCTCGTTTTTTGTTCCAACAAAGCACGCCCTTCATCACTGGTGTCGCCCCAAGCGAGGTTCCGCAAGGCCACCGCCCATTCGTCCGGTGAATCCATGCTGCTTAGAATCACTTTGGAATAATCAGCCGCCGCCGCCGGATCAAGACGCCCCAGTTGATCCAACAGAAAAACCCGCAACGTCGGCGCACTGCTCAAAGCCCCATTCGCGGTGATTTTAAAACCCTGGCCGGTCGGGGCATCCGCTTTGGAATCGAGAAACTGACGAATCGCCGCCGCCGCTTCTTTCGGCGGCAGCGTTGCGAGCCATTGGCTCAACTCGGCCAACCGTTGTCGCGACGCGGCAACGTCTTTGGTTATCAGTAAGGAATTGGCGGCGGCGCGCAAGGGATTAACCGCCATCGGCGATTGATTGATCGTCGCTTGAGAAATGGCCGGAGCCACATTTGTCATCGGTGCGGTGCGCGCGACGGGGACTGCCGATGGCCGAAGCCACCACCACGCCCCCAATGCCAACAGGACGAACAAACTCAAACAAATCCAAAAAAATCGGGAAGTATTATTGGGCGCCGGGGACATGATTTTTTTGCGACAGGCGATTTTGCATCAGACGACAGGATTATGCAATTCAAATTAACTTAATGTGTCGGAACGATTACAAGGATTATGCAATTCTAATTGACTTGATGTGTCGGAAAGATTAGAAATGTCCGTGTTGTGGGTGAAAGAATGGCCAACCATTTGAACGCCTGCTTTTTGCCAAAGGGCGTCTGGGGGATGACTTTTACCTCCGCCTGTTTCCCATGAAAAACACTCTCCTCTTTGGCATGGCCACCGGGAAAATCTGTTCGGGGGACTGGCTGGCTTTGTACATCGCTCAGCGAGCAAAGCCTCCTCTAATCGGCCAGAAAAGAGACCGGTTTGGAATCACCCCAATTGGCCTGCCGGCGGACAAAAACCGTGGATTGACACGATTTTGAAAGGGTGAGTTAATCAAAGCTGCTGTGAAAGCTCTTAAGCCAATGAGCGGTAACAGCGCCTTCTCGCATGTGATTCGGAGATGTTTCAATTTCCAGAATCTTTTCCCAACGGCACTGGCCGCGTTTGTCCCTCGTCGTAAAAACCAAAAGGAAGTTTTATGAAAACCAAACGAAGCCTGATTCAAATTTGGCTGCTGTGTGCGGCGGTACTTTTGCAAGCGGTCACCTGCGGAGCGCAACCCGTGACCAAGATTGCAGCGGGAGACTCCCACAGTCTGTTTCTCAAGAGCGACGGCAGCCTATGGGCCATGGGTTACAACTTTTATGGTCAGTTGGGCGACGGCACTTACAACAACACCAACCGTCCCGAGCAGATTGTGGCCAGCAACGTCACGGCGATTGCCGCGGGAGACTCCCACAGTCTGTTTCTCAAGAGCGACGGCAGCCTGTGGGCCATGGGCTATAACGCCGGTGGTGGGTTGGGCGACGGCACTCACAACAACACCAACCGTCCTGAGATGATTATGGCCAGCAATGTCACGGCGATTGCCGGAGGAGGTTCCCACAGTCTGTTCCTCAAGAGCGACGGCAGCCTGTGGGCCATGGGTTACAACTTTTATGGTCAGTTGGGCGACGGCACACACAACAACACCAACCGTCCCGAGCAGATTGTGGCCAGCAACGTCACGGCGATTGCCGCGGGATACTACGATAGCCTGTTTCTCAAGAGCGACGGCAGCCTGTGGGCGATGGGTGACAACGCTTTTGGCCAGTTTGGCAACGGCACTAAACGCTCCACCAACCAGCCCGAGCAGATACTGTCCAGCAACATCACGGCGATTGCCGCAGGAGACGAACACAGCCTATTTCTTAAGAGCGACGGCAGCCTGTGGGCCACGGGTGACAACGATTCTGGCCAGTTGGGCGACGGTTCTTACAACGAGACCTACAAGCCCGAGCAGATACTGTCCAGCAACGTCACGGCGATTGCCGCGGGATACTACGATAGCCTGTTTCTCAAGAGCGACGGCAGCCTGTGGGCCATGGGCAACAACCTTTATGGCCAGTTGGGCGACGGCACAACCAACAACGCCGACCTTCCCGAGCAGATTGTGGCCGGCAACGTCACGGCGATTGCCGCGGGATTCGACCGTAGCCTGTTCCTCAAGAGCGACGGCAGCCTGTGGGCCATGGGCGACAACTTTTATGGCCAGTTGGGCGACGGCACTTACAGCAACACCAACCTTCCCGAGAAGATTGTGTCCCCATCCACCCTGCCGGGATTTGCCGCTGCTTATATTTGGACCACCTTGGCTGGAATCGGTATCTCCCACAGCACCGCCGGGGTACGCAGCGACGGGGTGATCATAGGCAACTCGTTGTTTAATGTACCCAGCGGCGTGGCGGTGGACAGCGCGGGCAACGTTTATGTGGCGGACACCGGAAACTCCGCGATCCGGGAAGTGACGCCGGCGGGAGTGGTGACGACGCTGGCTGGTCTCGCAGGCACTCCTGGTACGAATGACGGGACGGGGAGCACCGCGCGGTTTTATCAACCTCAGGGCGTGGCGGTGGACAGCGCGGGCAACGTCTATGTGGCGGACTCAGGCAACAACACGATCCGGAAAGTGACGCCGGCGGGAGTGGTGACGACGCTGGCTGGACTGGCGGGCACTCCTGGTGCGAATGACGGGACGGGCAGCGCCGCGCGGTTTTATTGTCCTGGGGGCGTGGCGGTGGACAGCGCGGGCAACGTCTATGTGGCGGATACACTCAACAACACGATCCGGAAAGTGACGCCGGCGGGAGTGGTGACGACGCTGGCTGGTCTCGCGGGCACTCCTGGTGCGAATGACGGGACGGGGAACACCGCGCGGTTTTTTCTACCTCAGAGCGTGGCGGTGGACAGCGCGGGCAACGTCTATGTGGCGGACACAGACAACGACACGATCCGGAAAGTGACGCCGGCGGGAGTGGTGACGACGCTGGCTGGTTTCGCAGGCACTCCTGGTGCGAATGACGGGACAGGGAGCACCGCGCGGTTTTTTCAACCTCAGGGCGTGGCGGTGGACAGCGCGGGCAACATCTATGTGGCGGACACAGACAACGACACGATCCGGAAAGTGACGCCGGCGGGAGTGGTGACGACGCTGGCCGGTCTCGCGGGCACTCCTGGTGGGAATAACGGGACGGGGAGCGCCGCGCGGTTTTATTGGCCTGGGGGCGTGGCGGTGGACAGCGCGGGCAACGTCTATGTGGCGGACAGCGGTAACTCCACGATCCGGAAAGTGACGCCGGCGGGAGTGGTGACGACGCTGGCAGCAGGGTCGGTGGGGACCTCATCGGAAGGTAGCGCCGACGGCAGAGGGAGCACCGCGCGGTTTAGTTATCCTGGGGGCGTGGCGATGGACACCAACGGCAATATCTATGTGGCGGATATAGTCAACAGCACGATCCGGGAAGTGACGCCGGCGGGAGTGGTGACGACGCTGGCTGGTCTCGCGGGCGCTTATGGTACGAATGACGGAACAGGCAGCGCCGCACGCTTTAACGGCCCTTGGGGGGTTGCGGTGAACAGCGCGGGCAACGTCTATGTGGCGGACACAGACAACTGCACGATCCGGAAAGTGACGCCGGCGGGAGTGGTGACGACGCTGGCCGGTCTCGCGGGCGCTTATGGTACGAATGACGGGACGGGGAGCACCGCGTATTTTTTTAAACCTCAGGGCGTGGTGGTGGACAGCGCGGGCAACGTCTATGTGGCGGACTCAGGCAACAACACGATCCGAAAAGTGACGCCGGCGGGAGTGGTGACGACGCTGGCCGGTCTCGCGGGCGCTAAAGGTACGAATGACGGGACGGGGAGCGCCGCGCGGTTTGATTTTCCTGGGGGCGTGGCGATGGACAGCGCGACCAACCTCTATGTGGCCGATTCCTACAACAACACGATCCGTAAGCTCACCCCAGTGGGTACCAACTGGATAGTTAGCACCATCGCCGGGCTTGCTGGAAACGAGGGCAGCGCCGATGGCATGAACAGTACTGCGCGGTTTAATGATCCTTGGGGCGTGGCGGTGGACAGCGCGACCAACCTCTATGTGGCGGATAGTGGCAACAACACGATTCGAAAAATGGCTCGCTGGAGTACCAACTGGATGGTGAGAACCATTGGTGGGGTGGCAGCAGTTAGTGGCAGTGCCGACGGGGAGGGCAGCGCCGCCTTTTTTGCAGACCCTGTCGGTATTGCGGTGGACAGCGCAGGCAATCTCTATGTGGCGGATTGCTACAACAACACCATCCGCAAAGGAGTAGCCACGGCCTACGTAGCAGCGAATGAGGTATCCTATAGCCAGCCCGCTATGAACTCTTCGTTAGCGGTGACATTGCTGCCGCCGGAAGCCAACGGGCAATGGCGTTTCCCGTGGGAACTGGGCTGGCGGACCAACGGTCAGACGGCGAGCAATTTGGTGGCGGGAAATTATCCAGTGGAGTTTCGGACGCTGCCCGGCTGGCTGGCCATCCCGCTGAGCCTGACCGTGGCCGTCCCCACCAACAGCCTCGTCGCGATCACCAATCAGTATTACCCGACCCTCAGCACCGTGGACACCAACAACGGCGGCACACTGACGGTGACGCTTGGCCTAAACCCGCCCAGCGGCGCCGGCTGGGGGTTCCTCGGCAACAGCCCACCTTGGTATCCTTCCGGTCACAGCACCAATCTGGTCGCCGGCACCTACTTGATTGATTTTGCCCCTGTCAGCGGCCGGGTCACCCCACCCAACTTGTCCGTGCAGGTTCTGGCCGGCCGACCGACCTTGTTGGCCGAAAATTATCTTTTAGCTCAATCGGCCCCGGGCGGGGTGCTGTTGCCCACACCGGTGCCTTCGGCCAACATCAGCGACCTGACGGATTATCCCTTCGGGTTCAATGGGCAGTTGGAGACGGATGTGGGTTACGGCAGCGGGGTAGCGGTGCAGGCCAATGTGGTGCTGACGGCGGCGCATCTGGTCTTTAACGACCAGACCTTGTCTTATGTGAGCCAGGTGTATTGGTATTTTCAAGAGGAGGCGGGCGGGTTTGAGCCGGACCCGTTGCCGGCGCGCGGCTGGTTTGTGTTGAGCGGCTACGCCGCGCAACGCACCAACGATCTGCAAACTTACGCACCGGACACTTCCACGCCGCAGTCACGTAACTTGGATGTGGCGGCATTGTATTTTCTGTCGCCGGTGGCTGGGGGCGGTTACGGGGGTTATCTGCCTTCAGATGAATCACCGAACCCGTGGCTGATCAGCACGGCTGAGAAGATGCTGGTGGGTTATCCGGTGGACGGGTCGCAGTTTGGGGATACCACGATCGTGCCGGGCAAGATGTATCAGATCGGCCCGCAACCATATCCACTCACGCTGGCCACCAATCAAGTGACCAACCAGCAGGAGGTTTATACGGCGTCGTGGTTCTTGAGTTATCCGGGCAACAGCGGGGGGCCGGTGTATGTGCAACTCAATGGTTATTATTATCCGGCCGGCGTGTACTTGGGGACGTTGTATAACGGCGTTACGCCCTATGCGTCGGTCGTGCGAGCGATTAACAGCGAAGTGGTGAACCTGATCGCGATTGCGGCCAACCTCAACTACATCGAGACCAACTCCTCCACAAGGGTGGTGATCCAATCGCTCGGCGGGGTGGCAACCATGGTTTTCAATCAGGTCATCAACGACACCAACATGGGGTATTTACAATGCCAGTTGGCTCCGTCGGCGGCGGTGCAAGCCGGAGCTGGCTGGCGGTTGCAGGGCGAGGATACCAATTATTGCACCGGGACCAACTGCACAGAGGTCGTGAGTTCGACCAACGCGGTGGTGGTCGAGTTCAAGCCGATCGCGGGCTGGAATACGCCGACCAATCAGACGGTGACGGTGCAGCCGGGACAGATCAGCAGTCCGACTGCCTTCTACACGGTTGTGCGTGGACCAACAATCCGGATTGTTTCGCCCGTTTCCAGCCAGCGGGTGAGCAACGCGGTGTTCACGGTTACCGGGATGGCCACGGGCAGCGTGGCAGTGGCCAGCGTGTATTATTCGTTGAACGGCTCGGCTTGGATCAATGCATCAACCACCAACAACTGGGCCAACTGGACGGCGGCGGTGAATCTGATTGCGGGCACCAACATTTTCCTGGCCTACGCCGTAGACATCGGCGGCGACATTTCGGCAACCACCAGCGTGAGCTTCCAGTATGTGGTGAACGCGCCCTTGCAGGTGCAGATGACCGGTCTGGGCAGCCTTTCGCCCAACTACAGCAATGCGGTGCTGGCCATCGGCACCAACTACACCATGACCGCCTCGCCGGGGAGCGGTTTCATGTTCACCAACTGGACAGGCGGCATCACATTGCCGCTGGCGGTGCTAACGAACGGGGCGACCTTGCAGTTCATGATGCAAAGCAATCTGGTGTTGCAGGCCAACTTTATTGACACAAGCAAGCCGACGTTGAGCATTACCAACCTGACGACCGGCCAGCGGGTGAGCAACGCGGTGTTCACCGTCAAAGGCACGGCCAGTGACAACTGGCAGGTCAGCAACGTGTGGTGTCAACTCAACGGTTTGGGTTGGAGCAATGCGGTGCCGGCCAATGGTTGGACCAACTGGACGGCCGGAGTGACGTTCGTCCCGGGCACCAATGTGGTGCAAGCCTTGGCGGTGGACACCACCGGCAACAAATCCACCACCAACAGTGTGGGCATCCAATTCGTGGCGACCAACCGGCTGGGCGTGCGCGCGCTTGGTCTGGGAACGATATCGCCCAACTACAGCAACGCTTGGCTGGAAATCGGGCGGAACTACAGCATGACCGCCTCGGCGGGGAGTGGTTTCATGTTCACCAACTGGATGATTTCGACCAACTGGTTGGGAGGGGTGAAGACGAACAATGCGACGGTGCAGTTCATGATGGAATCGAACCTGACGCTGCAGGTGAGTTTTGTGGACGTGACCAAGCCGACGTTGAGCATTACCAACCTGACGACCGGCCAGCGGGTGAGCAACGCGGTGTTCACGGTGAGGGGCAAGGCCAGTGACAACTGGCAGGTCAGCAACGTGTGGTATCAACTGAACGACGCGGGCTGGAGCAATGCGGTGTCAGCCAACAATTGGACCAATTGGTCGGCGGCGGTAAATCTGATTGCGGGGACCAACACCATCCAAGCCTACGCGGTGGACATCGGCGGCAATCTTTCGGCAACCAACAGCGTGAGTTTCGTTGCCGTCTTGAGCACGGTGTTGACGGTCAACACGAACGGGAGCGGGACGGTCAGCCCAAACTACAACGGTGTGTCGCTGCAAATCTGGGCGACGTATTCGATGACGGCGACGGCGGGAGCGGGGTTTGCGTTTACCAACTGGACGGGCGGCATCACATTGCCGCTGGCGGTGCTAACGAACGGGGCGACCTTGCAGTTCGTGATGCAAAGCAATCTGGTGTTGCAGGCCAACTTTATTGACACGAGCAAGCCAACCTTGAGCATCACCAACCTGACGGCCGGCCAGCGGTTGAGCAACGCGGTGTTCACGGTGAGGGGCACGGCCAGTGACAACTGGCAGGTCAGCAACGTGTGGTATCAACTGAACGACGCGGGCTGGAGCAATGCGGTGTCAGCCAACAATTGGACCAATTGGTCGGGAGGAGTAACGTTCGTCCCGGGCACCAATGTGGTGCAAGCCTTGGCGGTGGACACCACCGGCAACAAATCCACCACCAACGGCGTGAGCATCCAGTTCGTGGTGACCAACCGACTGGGTGTGCGCGCGCTTGGTCTGGGAACGATATCGCCCAACTACAGCAACGCCTGGCTGGAAATCGGGCGCAATTACAGCATGGCGGCGACCCCGGCCAGCGGTTTTAACTTCACCAACTGGGTGATTTCGACCGACTGGTTGGGAGGGGTGAAGACGAACAACGCCGCGGTGCAGTTCATGATGGAATCGAACCTGACGCTGCAGGTGAGTTTTGTGGACGTGACCAAGCCAACGGTGACAATCACGGTGCCGACTGCCGGCCAGAAAATGACCAATGCGCTGGCTAATGTGAAAGGCATGGCCAGCGACAACTGGGGAGTGACCAACGTATGGTATCAATTGAACAGCAACGCTTGGAGCTTGGCCACCACCACCAACTGTTGGACCAACTGGTCGGTGACCTTGACCCTGATGACGGGAACCAACACGGTTAAGGCGTATGCGATGGATTTGGGCGGGAACCTTTCGGTGACCAACAGCGTGAGCTTCGTGTCGAGCAATGCGTTCATGCTGCAACTCGCCTTTACGACGGTGCAACCACTGGCGACCAACGGCCTGAACTTTGCGCTGCAACTTTCGCCGGGGCTGAACGGCCATGTCCAGTTTTCGACAGACCTCGTGAACTGGGTAACGCTGACTAATTTTGTGGGCACCAATGCCACCCTCAATTTCCGTGATGCAACAGCAACGAATTACAATCAGCGCTTTTATCGGGCGGTGGTGCCGTGACTCATCAGGGCCGCCATCCACCGCCTCATATCCAAGCGCCTGCACGAGCATCCGCAGATCTATGCCCAAGCCCCTCGGGAAATGGACCGGTTTGAGAAGTGGGCGCTTGGTGCTGCTTCTGGCCGGGTTGAACCTTTTGGCGCTGCCAGCGGCGGCGCAGTCCAACTATGCGGCTGCCTACACTTTCAGCACCTTCGCTGGCTCCTCTGGCTCCGGCAGCGCCAACGGCGTGGGCAGCGTCGCGCAGTTCAATCTCCCTTACGGGGTAGCGGCAGACACGAACGGCAATGTCTATGTGGCGGATACTTTGAATCACACCATTCGGCAGATCACTCCCGCAGGAGTGGTGAGCACCATCGCTGGCTTTGCCCTGACTTCCGGCAGTGCCGATGGCACAAACAGCGCCGCACGGTTTAACACCCCTCAAGGCGTCACGGTTGATAGTGCAGGCAATGTTTATGTGGCGGATAGTTGGAACGACACCATTCGGAAGCTCACGCTGACCGGAACCAATTGGGCTGTGAGCACCATTGCTGGCTCCGCTGGCAACATCGGCAGCAGCGATGGCACGAACGGTGCCGCACGCTTTAATGAACCTGCCGGGATCGCGGTGGATAGCGCGACCAATCTCTACGTGGCAGATACTTACAACGATACCATTCGAAAGCTCACGCCAGTCGGGACCAACTGGGTGATCAGTACCATCGCCGGACTGACCGCAAACGCGGGTAGTGCCGATGGCACGAACAGCACCGCGCGGTTCAATAATCCAATGGGAGTCGCGGTGGACAGCGCTGGCAATGTTTATGTGGCGGATACTTACAACGACACGATTCGGAAGCTCACGCTACTCGGGACCAATTGGGTGGTGCGCACCATTGCCGGTTCCGCTGGCAACATCGGCACCAGGGATGGCACGAACGGCGTCGCGCGCTTCGACGGACCTGGCGGGATCGCGGTGGACAGCGCAACCAATCTCTACGTGGCAGATACTTTGAATAACGCTATTCGGAAGCTCACGCCGGCTGGAACCAACTGGGCTGTGACCACTTGGGCAGGAGTGGCCGGGACGAATAGCTATAGCTTTGTGGACGGCACCGGCACCAACGCGTACTTTTGGAGTCCCTTTAGTATCACGGCAAGCCCGGAGGGCCACATTTATGTGGCGGATACACTTAATGACGCAATTCGGCAGATCACCTCGGTTGGGGTGGTGAGCACTTTGGCTGGTGGCGGAAGTATCGGGAGCGCCGATGGCGCGGGCGGCGCTGCACGGTTCCATAGTCCGATGGGTGTCGCGGTGGATGGCGACGGCAATATCTATGTGGCGGATACAAGGAATTCTACAATTCGGCAGATCACCTCGGCGGGTTCGGTGAGCACTATGGCCGGGTTGGCTGGGATTTTCGGCACTAACAATGGGCCGGGCAGCTACGCGTTGTTTTATGCGCCACTCGGGGTTGCGGTTGACAGTGCCGCCAATGTCTATGTGGCGGATACTTTCAATAACACCATTCGGCAGATTACGCCGGCGGGGATGGTCAGCACCATCGCCGGGCGGGCTGGAAGCTCAGGAAAAGCCGACGGCACGAACAGCACTGCGCGATTTTATTTGCCGGCCGGCATCGCCGTGGACAGCGCAACCAATCTCTACGTGGCGGATACCTACAACGACACGATTCGGAAGATGACACTGGTGGGCACCAACTGGGTGGTGCGCACCATTGCTGGGCTGGCTGGGACTAATGGCTTCACCGACGGCACGGGAACCAATGCGCGTTTTAGCGAGCCTTTCGGGATTGCGGTGGATAGTGCGACCAATCTCTATGTGGCCGATACACTCAATGACACGATTCGGAAGATGACACTGGTGGGCACCAACTGGGTGGTCAGCACCATCGCCGGGCTGACCACAAACGCGGGCAGCGCCGACGGCACGGGAACCAATGCCGAGTTTTCAAACCCTTGGGGTATTGCGGTGGACAGCGAGACCAACCTCTACGTAGGCGATAGCCAGAATGACACGATTCGCAAAATGACTCCGGCAGGTACCAACTGGGTGGTCAGCACGATTGGCGGGTTGGCCCAAACCTATGGTAGTGCCGACGGCGCGGGCAGCGCCGCGCTCTTTGAAATACCTGAGGGAGTGGCGGTGGATAGCTTGGGCAATATCTATGTGGCGGATACCTACAACAACACGATTCGCAAAGGGGTGTTCACTGCGTACACGCCAACCAATCCGGTGCCTTACACCCAGCCGCTAATGAATGGGCAGTTGGTCGTGACCTTGCTGCCGCCGGAGGCCAACGGGCAATGGCGCTTTCCGTGGGAAATTGCCTGGCGCAACAGCGGACAGGTGGCGAGCAATCTGGTGGCTGGCAATTACCCGGTCGAGTTTCGCAATCTTCCAGGTTACCTGATGATCTCGACCAACTTCGTCGGGGCGGTGACAAATGGAGGTACGACTTTTGTAACGAACCAGTATTATCCCACGCTTGTGGCCGGGGGCACGAACACCGGGACGCTGACGGTCAACATTCAACCCAATTCACCAGCCGGAGCCGGCTGGCGGTTCCTGGGAGAGACGACTTGGCGGGCACCCGGCTCCACGGCGACCAACCTGCTACCGGACATCTATTTTGTTGAGTTTGCGCCTATAGCCAATTACTCGAAGCCTGCCGACCAAGCGGTGCAAGTATATACAGGTTTGGCCACGGTGATTTCGGCCAATTATCTCCTGGCCCAATCACCACCGGGCGGGGTTCTGCTACCCGTGCCGGTGCCGGCCAATCAAATCAGCGACCTGACGGATTATCCCTTCGGGTTCAATGGTCAATTGGAGTCCGATGTGGGTTACGGGAGCGGTGTGGCGGTGCAGACCAATGTGGTGCTGACGGCGGCCCATCTGGTCTTCAACGACGAGACGTTGTCCTATGTGAGCCAAGTGTACTGGTATTTTCAGCAGGAGATCGGCGTGTTTCAACCCGAACCGATGGCGGCGCGGGGCTGGTATGTCTTGAGCGGCTATGCCGCGCAGAGGACTAACGACATGCTGGGTGGCTTGGGTCCGGACCAGTCCAGTCCCCAGTCCCGGAACCTGGACGTGGCGGCGCTGTATTTCCTGTCGCCGGTGGCGGGGCCTGGCGGTGGTTACGGGGGTTATCTGCCTTCAGACGCGGCGCCCAACTCCTGGCTGACGAGCACGAGTCTGAAGATGCTGGTGGGCTATCCTGTGGACGGCTCGTTGTTCGGCGACGCCAGCATCGTGCCGGGTGTGATGTATCAGACCGATCCGCAACCGTATCCTTTGAGTCTGGCGACGGACCCGGTCGCCAATCAGCAGGTTTATGTGGCTTCGTGGTTCCTGAGTTATCCGGGTAACAGCGGCGGGCCGCTGTATGTGCAGTACAACGGTTATTATTATCCGGCGGGGGTGTATCTGGGGACGTTGTTTAATGGCGCTGTGCCGTATGCGTCGGCGGTGCGTGCGATCGACGGCGAAGTGGTGAGTCTGATCACGAATGCGGCAACGTTGGGTGACACCGGCACGAACAACACGGGCGGCGGAGTGATTACCATCATTCCCAATCAGACCATCAGCGCCAATAATCCTGGTTATCTGCAATTCCAGTTGGCTCCGCCGGCGGCGGTGGCGGCCGGGGCAGCCTGGGAGTTGCAAGGAGACACTGCCTGGTCGACGGCCACTAACTACACACGGGCGGTGTTTTCGACCAACGCGGTGGTGATCCAGTTCAAGCCGATAAACGGTTGGAATCTGCCGACCAACCAGGCGGTGACAGTGTTGCCCGGACAAATTACGCCCTACACCGCGTTTTACACGGTGACCAATCCGATATTGGTGGCGGGCAACAGCATTGGTCTGGGCATCACGGGCACGACGGGCACGGTCTATCAACTCCAACGCCGGACCAATCTGACCAGCGGGTCATGGTTGCCCGTCAGCACCAACACCATCCTGACCACCGGCTTTAACCTTCTCCTGTCGAAACCAGCCACCAATGGAAATACTTCATTTTACCGAGCCGTTTGGTTGGGACAGTAACCCAACCTCCTTCCATGAACCAAATCAATACGAAGAAGAGTTCGCCGCTGAGTTTCAAGGACCCTCGCGCGCGTATTAACCGGCGCGTCCGAATTATTCGTCGGGCACGGGCGGCTCGGCGCCGTAACAGTTGCCGGCCAGTTGCACGACGCCCTTGCAGCCTTCAATCTTCTGACGGAGCATGGCGCGCCAATCTCCCTGCTCAGTGCCAAAGATGTCCTGCCAGACCGGTTTGCAGCCGAGAATTGGCGGGTGTTGGAGTCCAGTTGCCGCGCGCTTTTCAGCTCCCGGCTGACGGCGGAGAAGAAGTTGATCGGGTACGGTGTGATAAAGGGCGGCTATTACAACCGCACTCAATCGTCACGAAAAATAATGCTTGCGTTGTATTCCGGAAGGTGAGAGTTAAATCCCCAATCATATGAAAGCAAATCCATTAATCCAGTCTAACTTACTTCACGACATTTACTTATGGCTTTGTCTGATCGCGTTGCCGCTGCTGACCTCCTGCGCGAGCTCGACGATGCACGCACATTTTCGTGATTACAACGCCGCCTACGCCGAAGCACTCAACGAGCAAATGCTGCTGAATCTCGCGCGTCTTGAAAACGGCCATCCGGCCTATTACCTCGCCATCGGCGCGATTGACGATCGAGTGACCGTCAGCGGCTCGGCTGGCGTCGGTGCCACTGGCACATTTACCGACAGCAAAAGCACTGCTGGTCCCTCCAGCGCCTTCACACGATTAGTCCAATCCGTACTCGGATACAACGCCAGCGGAACGGTCACGCGCACGATCAATCCTGAATTTCAATTCATTCCGCTGAACAACGAAGCCGTGGCCAAACAGGTTTTGCAGCCGATTTCCACTGACGTTTTCTTCACGCTCTACCAGCAGGGCTATCCGATTGACCAGTTGATGCGGGTGCTGATTGAGCGCGTGGAAACGACGCTGCCCAACAACCAGGAATTGGTTCTGGTCAATTCCCCAACGCGTGGCACGCCGGAATCTTACGGAAAATATTTGCGCGCCTGCGCCATCCTCCGCGAATTGCAACAGCGCGGCTATCTCTCTCTCACAGCCATCAACCAGCAGCCTGAAAATCTCGGGCCGCTTTCGTTCAACGCGGGTGCCGGTTCAAGCCGCCAGCCGGCCCCGGGCGGCCGAAACAGTTCTGAATCCGAAAAATCCGAATCAGGCCCGAACAGCGCGCCGGGCGAAAAAATGAATCCCACGCTCAAAGATTATTCGGACGCTCAAGACAAGGGCTGGACGCTGTTCCAAACGAACGGCACGTGGCAGCTTGGCCTTCGCCGCGAAATGCCGATTTTTATTCTTAACACCGACGTGGTTGCGGCGGTCCAATTACCCGCCGTCTCAGATTCCGCTTTGAGTCAAATTGTGTCGCAGGTAAGCCGCACGATTGTTCAGTCGGGGATGAATTTCAGCCTTGCGCCCGCTCAACTGGCTTTGGTTCCGTTGATTGTTCAATCGCTGACCAATGCGAATTTTGCCGCTACCGATGCCAGAAGTCAGGAAGTCATTGCGGACGACGCGATGGCCGTCTTGACGGTCATCGGATTGCTCAATGAAGGCATTTCCGTCCAGACCAAGGTCAGTGGCGAGGCGCAGGCACGAACGCGGCTGGTGCTCCGCAGTTTTGGCCGGGCGATGGAAGCGGTCGCGGGCGAACAACCGGCCTTTGACGCGCTGGTGATGACCAATCGACAATTTCGTTCCATCGTTCCGGACTCGGAAAAGCATCCGGTTCTCCGCATCGAATGGAGCAATGAAAAAGGACAGCTTCTGCCGCCGCTGCAAACCATTCGTTACGCGGGCAGGAATTATGAGATCACCGACCCGGTTGCCGACCCGTTGAATTACAATGTGACCTGGAACCGGGATATTTTTCGCCTGCTCGTTGCGCTCAACTCACAGGTCACCGTGGACATCTCCAAATTCCAGCAACAGGTGTTTGAGTTGAGAACGGATTAAATCCCGTCTCGTACCGTCGCGTTCACAAGCTCGAATTTAACAGTATCAAGGTTTGAATGATTCTGCCTTGGGCCATTTAAATTATTCCCGGGCAGGGCGCCTTGCCGGGTCGCAAAAAGCCGCTCGGTATGAAGAGCAAGTCCCCGGTGTGTTTGTGGCCTGCCACGGTAAAATATCGAACCGCAAAACCAAAGGAAACATCCAACATTCAACACTCAACGTCCAATCTCGAACTGCCGCTTCGTTGAATGTTCGGAGTTGAATGTTGAGCGTTGAATGTTCCAAGGTTCATGGAAAGGGAGTATCAAAAATCCACCAGATTAATCATTGCGTAACCGGCACGGCGTTGATTTCGATCTGGTTGGTGCTGGCAATCACTGCCGTTCCGACAATTCTGGAATTCGACAGCACTGATTGCTGCGACTGATTCGCCGCAGCCTGCGGGAGTTGGCTTCCCCCCCACCGCCGCCGCCGCCAACTCCTCCGAAGAAATTGCTGGTCTGGGCCGGCTGCGGCGTGCCGCCGTTCGCCAGCAGATTTCCGGTGAAAACGACGTTTTGCTTCAAAGTCCGGTTCATTCCCGCCACGCGGAAGAAATAATTTTGGGCGGCCTGCTGCCGGTTCCCGGCCAATGGAGCGGCTTGCGTCTGACTTTGCGGAGGCGTGGCCGGCGCGGCAGGCAATTCCGCCTGAGCCAGTTCGTTGCGGGCCGTTGCAACTTCGGGCTGCACAGAGCCGTGGTAAATCGAGCCATCCTGGTCCACAACGGACATGGCACCGCCGTTTTGTTGCACCTGGAACGACTGCAAAACCGGCGTGGCTTGAGCCGACACGGAATTGTTCTTGAAAAGGTTTTGCAAACTGTAAACGCCGGCCTGAACAAAATTTTGGGAGGCGGCAAGAAACAGTTGGCCGGAGTTCGTTTGCGGCGCGAGCCGGTCAAAGGGCCGGTTTTGCGCCAGGGCATCGGAATTTTCGGCTGCCGGCAATTTTCCCGAAATTGAGCCGTTCACCGAAGTCGCTTGTCCAACACCACTCACAAAACCAACGGTTCCGCCAATCGGCGCGGGCATTGCAACCGGCTCCGGTTTTCTTGCTTCCGATTCTGCAAGTTCAGCTTGTCGGCCCGCCGGTTCACCCAGCCTCCGGGCATTCACCCCCAATTTACCGGCATCGGATTCATCCTTGGCCAGATTGATTTTCGTTCTTTCCGGGGTGGGAGGCGGAAGAGCGGGAATTGCCGCAGCAGCCGGTGCGGTGATGGATCGAGTTTCCAGGTGCCGTTCGCGCGCGGATTTATCTGCCAAAGCAAACTCGCCAGGTTTTTGATTCGTCAGCTCTGCAAAGTACGCGACGGGCACGGTCTCGACACGCCCGTCTGCGAACAAAACGGCATGGCTCTTTTTGTCGGCCAGTGAATACGCCAGCACGGTATTGCTCTGCAACTCATCCAATTTTTTTCCGCCACCGGCATAAACGAAAGGCTTGCCGGTTGCCGGGTCAAATAAAACCCGCTCCGAGCCTAACATGTTTGTCACCTCGTTGAGCGAGGCCGGCAGCATGTCCTTATTATCTTCAGCGAACTCGCGAGTCGCCATGCCGATTTGCTTGAGATTGCTCATGGCGCTGAGGTTCTGCGCTTTCCTTTTTGCCGAACTCAAGGCCGGCAGCAACATTGACGCGCCGAGGAAGGCGATGGCCACGACGCACAACGCAAACACCAGCCTTCGCCGGAACACGGCGAGCAACAGCAGGAACAAATTGCCTTCGTCGCCTTTGCCCGGTCTCGGCGCGCGGCGCCCGTCCTCCGTAGTCCCGATTCTATCGGGACGGAGGGTGGACGCGGCCTCGTCCTGCAGGATGCGGCGGTTCACCGGATGCAGCTTCACCGAATCGCCCGCCTCGGCGCGGCGTTTCTGCGCGTAAGCCCGCAACAACTTTTCAATTTTTCGTTCCGGTTCCATTCTTTCAGTCAGTTGGACGGGAAAACACCGGGTTTTCCCGCGAAAAAATTCCGCGCACGATTTCCTCCAGCCGATCCAGGCATTTGCTCAGGCGCGAGCTGACGGTCTTCGGATTCAGCTTCAAGGTCGCGCTCAATTCCTCGTAACTCAAGTCGCCGAAATAGCGCAGCTCGATGATTTCGCGGCAGGGTTCGCCAAGCTGGTCCAGGGCTGCGCGCACACCGGCCATCTGTTCGGCATTCATCAAAAGTTCATCCGGTCCGGGTGCGCCGGCCGGCGGATCGGGCGCAAGCCCGGTTACCGGGTCTTCGGCCTGCAACGAGACCATCGTCTGCCCGCCGCCGCGCTTGGCGGCAATCCGTTTTTCGCGGTAATCGCGCGCCTTGTTGGCGGCGATGCGGAAAAGCCAGGTCTGGAACCGGCTTTCGCCGTGGAACGCATCGAGGTTTTTGATGATGGACAGGAATGCCTCCTGGCAAATTTCCTCGGCGTCCTCGCGGGTGAAATCGGACGCGAGCTGAAAAATGAAGCGCCCTGCCGCCGCGTAATGCAGGTCGAACAGCTCATCCCACGCTTTCGCTTCGCCGCGACGGCAGCGCGTGATCAATTCGCTCTCCTCCGCCGGTATCATCGCGCACATCTTCGACTGGTGACGGGCCTGAATCAACCCCGATTTGCCCGGCGGAGCGCGGGGAAAGCCGGGCAAATGATGGTGTTAATGCCGGCTACTGCCTCGCGTCCGATTTTTCATTTTCGCCGGGAGTTTTTTGTCCTATACCCCGTCCAACAGCCATGCACTCATCGGCGCACACCAGTTGGGCGCGAAGAAACAGGCTTTCGGGCGGCGGTTGTTGGACGCCGTTTCCATTCAAACCTCAAAGGGAGATATTATGAAATCACTCGCATCGTTGACGGCGTTTCTATTTTTGAGCTCCGCAGTTTTTGCCCAGTCCATTCCCCAATCCAGTCTGGTTGGCTGGTGGCGGGCGGAGGGCAATGCGCAGGACAGCGCCAGAAGGCACGATGGCACGCTGCCCTTTGGCATGAACTATGCCCGCGGAAAAATCGGCCAGGCATTCGACTTCGACGGCAGCCGCCGCCGGCGCGTCAGCATCCCCGACAGTCCGGATTTCAAATTGACGAGGGCATTGACCATCGAGGGCTGGATTTACCCGCGGCAATTTGGCGGCATCATTTTCTTTCGTGGCGATGACCGCCCAGGCCTGGATCCCTGGCAAATAGACCTGAGAACGGCGGGCTTTGTCGGCTTCCAAATCACGGACGCCCAAAATCAAACCGCGCGCATCGAAGCGCCGGTTCAACTTAATCAATGGCAGCACATCGCCGCGACGTTCGGCACAAAGGGAAGCCTGAAACTCTTTGTCAACGGAGAACTGGCCGTGCAAACCAACACAACACTCAGGCCGTTGGGAGATTTGGATCCGACGCAGAATCCGGCCATCGGCATCGGCAACATCGGAGGCACTTCCTACCAGGAACCGTTCAACGGCTTGATTGATGAAATGGCGCTTTATGCGCGCGCCTTGAGCCAGCGCGAAATCCGGTCCATTTACCATGCGGGTAGTGCCGGCGGACTGGTTCCCCGCGAAACTGTTTCGCCCTCCGGCGAGTTGACCTTCCGCCAAATCCGCTACGATGGCAGGCTGGCCGATGAAGAAGCGCGATTTACTTTGGACGTTGACGCCGAAGCCACGGCCAGCGGTGAAAGCTCGGCGCCATTGCTTGAAGGCGATGTGGCGGTGCTGCCGGTGAAATTACCGGACGCGCTGAAAATTGTCCGCGAAGACGATCGCTATCTGCTGGTCGCGTCGCGTCCGGGACATTTCCAGTTCAAGCTGGAGGTCATCGCCAAAATCCAGCGCGAGGAGCCGTGGAACGAAATTTCCTTTAACGGTCCGGCCGCGACGATTGCCTCCGTCACCGCCCAGGCCGCCGGCACGAACACGGAAGTGCAATTGCTCACCGGGACGCTGCTGGAAGCCGCCCGGACCAACGGCGTTTCGCGCGTGACCGGGTTTCTCGGCGCCGACCAGACCGTCGCCTTGCGGTGGCAGGGCAGGGTGACCGAGGTCGCCCGCAAGGCGCTGCTCACGGTGGATTCCACCATCACCGCGCAAATCACCCCGACCGTCATCAAATACACCAGCCGGTTTCATTACGACGTCGTCCAGGGCAACGCCGCGCAGCTCACGCTCACGCTGCCGGCGGCCCAGGCGCTCACGCGGTTGGAAGGCGGGCAAATCCGCGACTGGCATACGGTGGCAGAAGGCGATCACCAAACGCTAACCATCGAATTCATCAAGCCGGTTGAGAACGCCTGCGACCTCACGCTTTATTCCGAACAAGCCGTGGAAGCCGCTTCGACCAATTCCTCTTTGAGCCCGCCGCAGCCGTCGAGTGTTGAACGCGAATCCGGCTCGCTGACGGTTTCCGCCGAGGACACGCTCGTTGAAATCGCCTCACTCACCGGTCTGCGCCAGGTCAACGCACCGGACAACGCCGTCGCCGCCTACCGCTTCAACGCACGGCCCTTCACGCTGGCGCTCAAGCTCAAACCCATCGAACCGGTCGTCAGCATTACCGACCGGGTAAACGCCCGGCTGGAAGAGACGCGGCTGGTGATTTCCCACGACCTCGCGCTCAACGTCGAGAAGGCCGGCATCTACACGCTCGAACTGACGCCCGTCCTCCGTAGTCCCGATTCTATCGGGACGCAGGGTGGACCGCCGGCCGGGTTCGCCGTGGCCGATGTGCACGGCGAAGGCGTCGATGATTGGAAGGTGAATGATGGCAGGCTGCGGGTGAGTTTTACCGCGCGTGTGCTGGGTTCGCGCCGGCTCGAGGTGCAATTGGAACAGGCGCTCAAAAATTTTCCGGAGCAAATCAGCGTCACGCCGTTGCGCATGACCGGCGCAGCAAAAGAAACCGCTCAAATTGGCGCGGCTTCCACGCCCGGCATCCGATTGAGAACAGCCACACTTTCGGGTCTGCGCGAAATTCCCGTGAACCGGCTGCCGGATCACGCCGATGAAATCCTCGCCTACACCGCCGAGCAGCCCGACTGGCAACTCTCCATTGCCTGCGAACGCCTCGCGGCCCGAATCGTTGCCGACGTGTTCAACCTTGTCACCGTCGGTGACGGCATCGTGGGCGGCAGCGCGACGATTCGTTACAGCCTCGTGAACCAGGGCGTGCAGGAATTCCAGGTCCGCGTCCCGGCGCAGTGCAAAAATGTCGAGTTCACCGGGCCGAACATCCGGCGCAAGGAACAGGCCGGCGACCTCTGGACGATTGGTTTGCAGGACAAGGTCTGGGGCGGTTACACGCTGGTGGTCACCTACGATTATCAATTTGATCCCGAGAAGGAGGGCCTGACCCTGCCGGTCGGCGGCATTCACACGGTGGACGCGGAACGCGAGACCGGTTCCATCGCTGTCACCACCGCCGCCAATCTGCAACTCAGCCCGCAGACCGTGAGCGACACGCTGCATCGCGTGGACGAAACCGAGTTGTCTGCCACCGACCGTTCCTTCATCACCCGCGCCGTCGTGCTGGCTTGGCAATACACCGGCAGCCAATACGACCTGGCGCTGGACGTGAAGCGCTACGCCACGGAGCCGGTCCTGGAAGCCGTGGCCGACCGCACGCAAATCACTTCCGTGCTCACCGAAGCCGGCGAAATGCTCACGCAGGCCTCGTTCATGGTGAAAAACAATGAGAAACAATTCCAGCGCTTCCAACTGCCGAAGGATTCGAAACTCTGGGGCTGTTACGTCAACGGCCAGCCGGCCAAACCGGAGCGTGACAACGATTGGGTACTGGTCCCACTGCCGCGCGACGTGGACCGCGACCAGGCTTTCGCCGTGGACATCATGTATGCGCAAACGAACGGCGCGCTCGCGGCGCACTGGTCGAAAACGCTCGAACTAAACGCGCCCCGCACCGACGTGCCGAACACCTACGCGGAGTGGCAGCTTTTCGTGCCATCGTCGTTCCGGCTTTCCCATTTCGGCGGCAGCATGAACATCGCGCAGGGCACCACCTACGGACTGCTCGACGCGTGGTGGAAATTCCTCACGTTTTATGGCGCAGTGTTGCGCGAAGCGGGTGGTGCGATTCTGTTCATGGGGCTGCTGGCGTTTCTCGTCATCGCGCTCGTGATTTCAGCGGTCCGGCGCGGCTGGAACGGTGTTTTGACCTTGCTTGCCGTGGTGGCGATTCTTGCCGTGCTAAGCGCAATGCTTTTGCCAGCTCTCGCGAGTGCGAAACGGAGGGCGCAGAGCATCAACTCCGTCAACAACCTCAGGCAAATCGGGCTGGCCGCGCACATTTTCTCCGGCGACAACAATGACCGCCTGCCGGTTTCATTCGACGAAATGAAAAATGAACTGGGCACGGACAAAATTACTTACGATACCGAGACCGGCCAGCGTTACACGTATCTCGGCGGCGGCATGTCACTGGGCAGCCTCAAGCCGGATTCCGTGCTTGCCTACAGCCCGATCGTCAGCGGCCACTGCCAGGTGCTCTACGCCGACGGCAGCGTGGAACAGGCGACAGCCACGCGGTTCGCCGAATTGTCCCAACGCGGCCTGGTGCAACTCGCCACGCCACAGGAAATCGCTGTGCAACAGCAGCGGCAAGCGATTGCTCGCGGCCAGTTTACTGAGCGTTTGGGTGAAGTGCCGGCACACACAGTTTCACCGCCGGTTCCGTCTGCGGCCGCCGGTGGCTTCACTGGTGGCGGCGGCGGTGGCGCTAGCGAACCGGCGTCGGCACAACCGCAGCCGGGAGGAATTCCAGTCGTGGCCACGCCGCCACCCGCGCCCGCTGTCGCCGGCATCCGTTCGATTCACATCGAACTGCCGCAGACCGGCCAGCCGTTCCTGTTCACGAAGGTGCTCAACATCGGCGACGAGCCGCTTTCGATTCGTGCGCGCATCATGCCCCTACATACGTTCCAGACGCTACAAATGACCTGGCAGACGGCGGCATTTTTGTTCGGCCTCGCCGTGTGGTGGTGGCAGTGGCGGCTTGTCGCGCCGAAGCGAGGCAAAGGCGGACGTGTGGATCGTAGCAGCTTCATTCTCACCGTCGCACTGGCATTGATCATCGGCTCGGTGTGCAGCCTGCTCGTCCAGTGGCGCGCGTTGCACGACGCACTCATCGTCGGCTTTCCGGTTGTAACGCTGGCGGTCATTTCCTGGCTCGTCTGGCGTTACTGGCCGCGCAGCCCGCAAGGCGGGACGAAACCGTCCGAACCGCCTGCGCCAGACAGCGGCCTGCCGCCGGTAATGGCCACCATCGCCTTGCTGTTCGCGCTGGGTTTGACCAGCGCAAATGCTGCGAACTCCGAACTTGCTAATGCTTCCATCCTTTCCGCCAGTTACTCCGGCACGGTGAACGACCGCGTGGCGTTGCTGGACGCGACCTTTCAAATTTCCGCCGCGAAAGCCGGCGAAGTCGTTCCCCTGTTCGGCGACGAAGTAGCGGTGCAGCAGTTCACGGTCAGGAACGGCGGCGCCGAACTCGTCCGGGCCGGCAACAACATCGCCGTGCAACTCGACCATCGCGGCAATGTGACGTTGCAGGTCAAAATGCTGGTCAAAATCGCCGGTGACGTGACCAAACGGCGGCTCACGTTCGGCATTCCGCCGGCGTTGTCCAGCCAGGTCGCGCTCGCGCTGGGCGAATCCGAGGCCGACGTGGATTTTCCAACGGCGATTTCATTCAAGCGCATTCTGGACAAGGACAAAACGCGCGTCGAAGCCGTCATCGGCTCCGGCGACCGCATCGAACTGCTCTGGACGCCGCGGGTGAAGCGGGCCGCGGAAGTTGCCGCGACGGTGTTTTGCCAGAACGCCGCGCTCGTGACCTTCGGCGGCGGCGTGGTGAACGTGCGCGCCACGCTGAATTACCAGATCACGCAGGGCGAATTGCGCCAGGCGCGGGTGCAATTGCCCGCCGGCCAGCGCCTGCTGCGGGTTGAAGGAAAAGAAATCCGGACCTGGGAAATTAAAAACGCTCCCCTCGCCCCGTCCCTCACCCCGCCCGGCGGGGAGAGGGTGGCCGAGAGGCCGGGTGAGGGGCAAATCCTGGTTGTTGATTTGCTCAAGGGCGTATCGTCGTCGTGGGAGCTGACCGTCGAAACCGAAACGGCTTTGGATGCGCTGCCGGCCACCGAGCCGGTCGCCGTGCCGCACGCGCTCGACGTGAAACGCGAGACAGGTCTAGTGGGGTTGCAGGGAACGGAGGAATTGGGATTGTCGGTCGAGTCCGCGTCCGGTCTGGAGCGTGTGGACGCGGAGGAATTTACGCGAGCATCCGCAGACAAGACCGGCAGAGTGTTCAGCGTGTTCCGGTTTTCCAATCCGGAATTTGCCCTGCGTGTGCGGGCGGAAGTCCTTCAGCCGGAGATCGAAGCCGTGGCGCGGAACAATTTCCGGGTGGGCGCCGAACAGGTCGCGCTTTCAGCTACGATTGATTACACCATCAAGCGCGCCGGTATGTTCGCGTTGCGGGTCGCTTTGCCCGACGGTTACCGCGTCGAACGGGTCACGGGAAACAACATCCTGCAACAGGTCGAACACAATGATAACAGTCCGCGCGTGCTGGAAGTGACGTTGAAAGACCGCACGAGCGGCGCTTACACGCTGGGCATTGAGCTCACACGCAGTTTCAAGGAATTGCCCCAATCGCTGGCCGTCGCGGGCGTGCATCCGCTCGACACGGCGAAGCTCGCGGGCTTTGTCGCGGTTTCCGCCGAGCCGGGTGTGGCCGTCAAAACGGAATCGTTCGACGGCCTGACGGAAATTCCGGCGGTGTCGCTGCCGGATTACGCAACCGTTGCCGGGTCGGGCAGCGTGTTGGCCTACAAATTCATTTCGTCGGAGCCGCAATCCGTGCCGGAATGGAATTTGAGCGTGGCAACCGAAGCCGTCGCCGCCTGGGTGCGCGCGGAAGTCGTCAACACGTTCACGCTCGGCGAAACGCTCCTGACTGGACGCGCGCTGGTCCGTTACGACATCGCCAACGCGCCGGTTAGGGAACTGCGTGTGAAAGTTCCGGCGGAATTCAAGAACGTGGAAATTTCCGGCCCGAACATCCGTAGCCGCGCTCAGGACGGAAACATCTGGCGCGTCGAATTGCAAAGCCCGACACATGGATTCTACGTCCTCACCGTCACTTGGGACCAGCCGCCCGTCCTCCGTAGCAGTGCTACTGCGGAGGGTGGACGTCCGGCAAAGGCGGGCACATTGGAACTCACCGGTGTGTCCGCGGAGGGCGTGGAACGCGAAACCGGCCTGCTGGCCATCTCGGTCCCGCAAAGCGGGACCCCGTTGCAGGTGAGTGAACTGAACGCGGCGGATTTGCAGCGGGTGGACACGGGCGATTTCCCCGACTGGGCGGGCAGCCCTGACACGGCAACCGCGCTGGCGTATCGTTATGCACGGCCGGGTTACAAACTCGCGCTCAATGTGCAGCGGTTTGACGAGGCAGAGGTCCTGCAGGCGCTCGTGGACAGCGCGCAATTCACCAGCGTTGTGGCCGACGACGGCCAGATGATGACGGAAATGTCGCTGTCCGTGCGGAACAACGGGCGGCAGTTCCTCGAAGTTGAATTGCCGGCGGGCGCAAAGGTCTGGTCGGCATTCGTGGCCGGCCAGCCGGTGCGACCGAGTCTGCGCGACGGCAAATTGCTTCTGCCCATCCAGCAATCCGGCGCGGACGACGGTGCGACGGCGGTCGAATTGACTTATGTGGGCACCAACGCCTTTCCCCGCACCCGCGGGACGGTCGGGTTCATTTCCCCGAAATTCGACGTGCCGTTGAAGAATGCACGCTGGGAAATCTATCTGCCGCCGGATTACGATTATCAGGCCTTTCAAGGCACGATGACCCGCGAAGCCGCCGCGACGGAAGCGTCCTCGGCGAGTTTTTCCATCCTCGACTATTCGCGCATGGAACAGGTCAGCAAGGAACAGGCGAAAGTCGAAGCCTTGAGGGACGTAGACCAGGCGCAACGCCAGTTGGCCAGCGGCAACGTGCGTGAGGCCAGTGTGAGTTTCTACCGGGCCAAGGTGAAATCCGCCAAAGGGAGTGGAGAAGACCGGGATGTCAAGCAACTCGAAAAGGATTTGCAGAATGCCCAGGCCAGCAATCTCATCAACGCCCAAAGTGATTTCACTATTCGCAACTCCGGACAAATCACTGCCGGAGAAAATATTCCGGCGCAAAGTCAAAATCCTAATTTATTATACGACAATGCGGCTGCCGAGCAGCAGTCAGCGAAGTTGCAGCAGGCGCAGGAAATCGTGGCTGCGCAGGTGCAGCCCTTGCATGTGAACCTGCCGGTGCGTGGCGCGCATTATGCCTTCACCCAGGTATTACAGACGGAAACCGGCAAACCGATGACGATTCAAATGCAGGCCGCGAACACCAAGGCCGTCAGTTGGCCGATGCGGGGTCTGACGGTGGCGGGCGCGTTTCTGGTGCTCTGGGGTTTTGTGGCCATTGTCTCGCGCGTCACCCGCCGGTCCCGCGAGCGGATGAGCGAAGGCGCAGCGGTTGCCTGAGTGTGGGACGTTGGTGCGGACGCGTCGGAAAACTTCGTGTGTTCGAGTGGGCAGGTGAACACCCGCAAGGGCAGCCGCCAGCCGCGCCGACTTGTTTCGACAATCTGCGTCGGCGTCCAATAGCGGAATGCTTCCTTCCCTTGGTTGGCACAGCGGCGCCAGGACAAACGAAGATGGAAGTTTGAAGATGAAAAGTGCCTTTTCCCCGGCCCCTTGCCGTCCGACGGGAGAAAATTGATGCCAGGGCAATTTCCCTGGCAGTTAATTGCTTCCAGCTTCCAGGCTCCGGTCAGGGCATGTGAACGTTGTTTTCACTTTGTTCCCGAAAAAAGTTTCCGAGTACTTGCATTGGATTGTTATTCTTGAATCCCGGTTCCATTCCGCATTTTGATTGGGTTTCCCAGTCACTGGTATCTGGCTTAAGAGACATAAGATCAATGTGTGGCTGCATTTGCGGCCGGCCAACACATAACCGCACGCCGAGCCCGCGAGGTGTCTTGACCCGGCTCAGGGGATGGCCGCGGTGCGATTCCGCCGCTCTGGAACACCGTTCGTATGACAGTCCGTACATTTCACAAAGTGAATGTTGTGCTTGCTCGCGGACGATTTAAAGGTCGTATCCATGGTTTCGACATCGAGGCCGCAGTTCGACAGGCGCGGGTGGCACTGGGCGCAGGAGGCGCGGGCATCCTGGTCGTGTCCCGCGTGGCAGGCCAGGCAGCTCAAACCTTCGTGCACGCCCACACAGGTCCGATCGTCGCCTGAGCCGGCCTGGAAAGTGAAATCGGGCGCATGGCACTGGTAACAGGTTGCCTGACGAGCATCGGGAGCAACATGCACCGGCCGGGTGCCATCCACGATGTCCGGCAGCGGCAACACCGCCGCACTGAAATGAAGCTGCTCGCGACGGTCAAAGAAGGCCAGCGACGGCCGGTACGTCACTGGTTCGTTCGTCCGCACGCCCGTCGAGCGCAGCCCCATGGGCGTGCCGGGCCGGTGCACCGCGTGGCAAGCCGAGCAGGGGATCGAAGGCTCGTCCGGTTTTAGCGACGGTGACACAAGTTGCCAGGGACCCTTCAGGTCAATGGGCTGAACCAGGTCGCGGATGCCGCGCTCGAAATACATCCCGTGGCACTGCAGGCAATAATCGTCCAGCAGGCGGCTTTGGTTGTGGCCCGGGTCGAGAAAGATTTTTCCATAAGTGACGTGGTGCGGTCCAGCGGCCCAGGCGGCGTATTCCTGCTGGTGGCACTTGCCGCAGCGCGCGTTCATGCCGCGGCTGATGTCGCGTTGCCGGAGCAAGAGCCGCTCGGGCATCTGGCCGCGGATGTGGAGCCAGAGCTGTCGGGCGTTGTTGAGATGAAATCCCGGATCGGTCGAAAAAATGCTGCCATGGCATTCCTTGCACTGCACGGATCGATGGGTGGACATTATCCATTGATCGTAGGCAGGCTGAATCTCATGGCAGCGGATGCAGGCCTGGCCGCCGGCCGCAGCGTAGTAGATGCTTCCAGCCGGCACGGACAGGAGGATGATCAGGATGGGCAAAGCCAGCAGCAGCCAGATTCTACGACGATTGCGCCCGCCGCTCATGGCCTACCGGAAACCTCCTCCCCGCCAGCCGCGTTTGATGTAATCCGACGCATAATACGCCACCGCCATGATGGTCAGCGCCGGGTTGAACCCGCCGTTGGTCACATGCACGCTCGCATCGATCACGAACAGATTGTCCACATCGTGCAGCTTGCAGTGTTTGTCCACGACGGATGTCTTCGGGTCATTGCCCATGCGGCAGGTTCCAGCCTGGTGCTGGCCCGCGCTGAGCCCGGACTGCGTCTTCTGCCGCCGGGCGACCCGGATGGCCCCGGCTTCCTTGAGCCACAACTCCGCCTTGTCAGAGGCGAACTTGCAGAGCTCGATGTTGTGCGGATGATCCACACCGGAGAGCCGCGCGACGGGAATGCCCCAGTAATCCCGCACCTTCGGATCCACCTGCACCCGCGAGCTGAACACCGGCATCTCCTGCGAGGGACCCATGATCATGATGCTCCGGCGGAACCAGGTTCGCATGAAATCTTTGTGGGCCTTGCCCCAGCGGGGGACGTCCGGTGGCGCCATGCCGGCAACCTGATAGGGCAGGCGGCAGAACTCGTTGGCCAGCATCATCCCGCCGATCAAACCCGGATTGCCGTGGTTGAAATCGCAAATGGCAATCTCCGCCCCGGGCCCGAGGTCGTCGTAAACATCGTGATCGAAAAGGCCAAACGCGCCGCTGTAAGCATGGCCTTGAAGGTTTCGTCCCACCCAGTCAAATCGGTTGCCGATGCCTTCGGGGAAAAGGGCGCTCCGCGAGTTGAGCAACAGGCGGGCTGACTCGATTGCTCCGCCGGAAACGACCACCAGATCGGCCGTCTGAATCTGGCGCCGGTTCTGGGCATCAACATACTCGACGCCCTTCGCCCGGCCCTTGGCGTCCAGGATGATGCTGGCGGCGATGCAGTGGGTGCGCAACTCGCAGTGGCCCGTCGCCAGAGCAGTTTTGATTACCGTGTTTTGCGTTCCGTTTTTCGAGTCGCATTCGCAACCGAAGCCGCAGCACCAGCGGCATCGCATGCATCCCGGCCGGTCGTTGTAAGGGACAGTGTTCCGCAGCATCGGGATATGGAACGGATGCCAGCCCAGCCGTTGCGCGGCGGGTTTCAGGAGCTGTGTCTCTTTGGAATCGGGCAAGGGCGGCATGGGAAGCGGGCGGCGGCGCGGTGCCTTGGAGGGATCGGGCGTGACATCGCCGGATACCCCGATTTCCCATTCCGCCTTTTCGTAGAATGGTTCCAGGTCAGCGTAGGTGATCGGCCAATCGTCGAGCGTGCTCCCGTCCGGCACGCCGTAGAGGGATTTCATTTGAAAGTCCTGGGCCATGTACCGCCAGGCCATGGCGCCGTAGGAAGCCGTTCCGCCGCCGACGCAGGCGGCATTATTATTGTAGCGGTAGTCGTCCGGTCGAACGACCTGCTCTTTGCCCTGAGGATCAACGAACACTCGCGGTTCTTTTTCCGCGTCCGGACCGTAAGGCGCCCCCAATACGATGGTGCGCTGGTTACTCAGGTCGTCTTTTCGCTCTTCGTCCGGTGTGACCCAGCGACCGCGCTCCAACACCACCACATCCAGGCCCTCGCAGGCGAGTTCTTTGGTGGCAACTCCGCCGCCGGCACCCGAGCCGATCACGACTACGTTGGCATGTTTAAAGTTCACCGTTTTTCGGGTGGAGAGTCAGGGGCGATATTCCACGGCGCGGTGAGCGGCCGGCGGCTGCGCACGGGAGCCGTGGGCAGGCCGAGCATGCACCAGCTCACGGCGTCCCGATTGCCGCCGTGGCGTGGTCCGCCGTAGAACCCTTGAAACGTATGGTCAACCAGCCGGTCGAAGAATTCACCGGCCGAAATCTCCTTCCAGACGTTGCCCGGCGCCCGGTTTGATTCGAGTTTCCGCAGCAGCTCATCCTGCTGCGCCGCAGCCAGGTCAACAAAAGGTTTGCCGAACAGATTGAGGCTGGATTCGTGGACGCCTTGAAGCCCGAGGCGATAGAGTTGTTGATAGCGGCGATAGTAACCCGCCAATTTGCGATCGATGAAATGTACGACACCCGCCCAGCCTGCCCCGGGATCCTCATCCGCCGGGATGATCCGTTCGCACATCGCATTGATTGTTTCCGCTTCGTTTTCGTCGAAGAACCGCCACGGACCAGCCAGGACCGGCAAATGTTGAAACAGCGGAGCGGCCAGGAGAGTCGCTGAAGATGCCCGCAGGAAGTATCGCCGCGTCATTTGCCTGTTTGGCCGGTTCGAGTCCATAACGCTGAATGTCGGCAGCATAGGGAATACTCATCGCGTGTCAACATCGAGCTCTCGAGGGTGGTGGTCCGCTTTGAAACCGTCAAAAATTCATATAAAGGTCGATTTTATTGATGTGTATCTTTGCCCATAAGTTGTCTCGTTTCTTCCAGTCCAATGTCCAAACCAGCAAACTGGCTTCCCTCTGTTTGCTGATGGTTCGGCTTTTGGGGATCAGCCTTCCGGGTCGGCGTAAAGTTCGCCCGGCCGCGCATGTGCCTCGCTGTAGCTCTTGAGATCTCCGCCAGCCACCGCTGCACGATCTTGGCGATGAAAATCCGTGTTTAACGGGTATTGACAACGGACCCGACACTTAACAAAACTCCGCCTCCGCTCTGCCGAGTCCGCCACTAGGGATTTGAGCGGATAATGCCATCAACACCAATGCCCGTAACTAGAAACTGAATGCGATGGTCAACCACTTGATTAATTATGCGAGCCCTCCGTTTTATCATTGTCATCCTTTTCAGCCTGAGCTTCCACGGCAGCCTTCTCGGACAAGAAACCCCTTTGTACAAAGACGCTCAGGCGCCGCTGGAACAACGCGTGACGGATCTCTTCGGCCGGCTGACGCAGGATGAAAAACTGTCACTGCTGGGCGGCGCGGGGTTCACGACGCAGCCGATTCCCCGCTTGGGCGTGCCGGCCATGGGGATGTGCGATGCCGGGCAGGGCGTGCGTGGCGGCATGGAAGCACGCTGGGACCGGCCACGGCTTTCCCGCGGCGTTTTGATGGCTTCGACCTGGGACACGAATTTGATCTGGCAGATCGGCCGGGCCATTGGCGAAGAAGCGCGCAACAAAGGCACGGGCATCCCGATTTTGCTCGGCCCGGCGGTAAATATTCACCGCTCGCCGCTGGGCGGACGCAACGCGAATATTTCAGCGAAGATCCTTATCTCACCGCGCGGTTGGCTGTGGCCTACATTCAAGGGGTGCAAAGCTGCGGGGTCGGCGCCTGCATCAAGCATTATGCCTGCAACAATGAGGAACAGGACCGCTTCACCGTGAATGCCAAAGTCGGCGAACGCGCCTTGCGGGAAATTTATCTGCCCGCTTTCGAAGCGGGTGTGAAAGAAGGCCATGTCCGGGCGGTCATGAGTTCGTACAACCTGTTGAACGGACTCCATGCCACGGCCAACCCCTACCTCATCATTGATGTTCTGAAAAATGGCTGGGGCTTTGATGGGCTGGTGATGTCCGACTGGGGCGCCGTCCACGAAACGGCGGTAGTCCAGGCCGGAAACGACTTGGAAATGCCCACCGGCGAATTCATGAATGTGCCCAAACTGAAGGCCGCGCTGGCTGATGGCAGCATCACCCAGGCGGCGGTGGATGATTCGGTCCGGCGCATCCTGCGCACCATTATTCGCATGGGATTGCTCGATAGTCCGATGAATCCGGACGCAAAAATGGTCAATTCGCCCGAACATGCAAAACTCGCTTATGAAGCGGCGACCAAAGGCATCGTCCTGCTTAAAAATAAGCGCAACCTCCTGCCGCTGGATCGCCAGAATATCAAATCCATCGCCGTCATCGGCGAAGCGGCGGAGCAGCTGCAAGTCGGCGCCTTGGGCAGCCCGGAAGTGCAGCCGATTCACCGGATCGAGCCGCTGGAGGGGATCAAAAATCAAGCCGGTGCGGCGATTGCCGTTCGTTACGCGGCCGCCGGAACCGGCGGTGAGCCGGTGCCCGGTTCGGTCGTCCGGCAACCGGATGACCCGAACGCGCACGGATTCCGGGCGGAGTATTTCGCGAATACGAGCTTGGCCGGAGCGCCGGCGCTCGTTCGTCAGGAGGACCGGATTGATATTGAACCTTACGACCCGCCTGCGCCCGGCATTCCCAACACGCGCTTCAGCGTCCGCTGGACCGGGAAACTCGTCGCCCCGACCAACGGTGCTTATCATTTTACGTACTTCGGGGACGGCGGGTTCCGCGTTTTTCTGGACGGTAAACTTATCATCAACCGTTGGACCGATGGCTCCGCGCGGGCCGTGACGGGTTCAGCCGACCTGAAAGCGGGAAAGAGTTACGATCTGCGCGTCGAGCATTTTGCGAGCTGGGGCGCCGGCCCGGCTCAATTAGGCTGGCAGCTCCCGGGGCAAGACCTGTTCGCGGAAGCGGTGGAAGCGGCGCAGCATTCCGATGTCGCCATCGTCTGTGTCTCTACGCGGCGCTCAGAAGGTGAAGGTGACGATCGTCCGTCCATGGAACTTCCCGAACATCAAGACGCCTTGATTCGCGCCGTAGCGGCTGCCAACAAAAACACTATCGTCGTGCTCAACACCGGCACGCCGGTGGACATGAAGGACTGGCTGAACCAGACGCCCGCGCTAATCGAGGCGTGGTTCCCCGGACAGGAAGGGGGTGCCGCCCTGGCCGCCATTCTCTTCGGCGAGGTGAATCCGTCCGGCAAACTTCCCGACACGCTGGCCGCAAATCGCGAAGACTACGCCGACGCCGCCAATTTCCCAGGCAAAAACAACGAGGTCAATTATGCCGAAGGTATTTACGTCGGCTATCGCCATTTCGACAAGGCTGGCATCCAGCCGCTCTTTCCGTTCGGCTATGGCTTGTCCTATACCGCGTTTGATTATAAGCATCTCCGGCTTTCTCAAACGCAACTGTCGCCGGATGGCAGTGTGACCGTCCGCGCCGACATCACCAACACCGGGAAGCGGGCCGGCGAGGAAGTGGCCGAACTTTATATTCACGCGCTCAACCCCAAAATCGACAAACCGGTGCGCGAGTTGAAGGGCTTTGCCAAAGTTGCGCTCAACCCCGGCGAAACCAAAACTGTGCGGTTCACACTCATGGCTCGCGACCTGGCCAGCTTTGACGTTCCGGGACATCAATGGAAGGCCGATGCCGGGAAATACGAAATCGAGGTCGGCGCTTCTTCTCGCGATTGCCGGCTGAAGGCGCCGTTGTCATTGACTGCGACTTATACCAGCGACGTTCCCTTGTCGAAGGAGAATTATGACCGCTGAATTTTCGCCGTTAAGTGGGAATCGCATTTGATATCGAACGCCTGGTAAAGACCGGCCGGCAGGACGCCAATGGCGCAGTTGCGTCGCCGCGTCTCATCCGCTTTCTGGGCGACATTGTTTTCCATCACTTCATGCCGCGCCCGCGCAACGGAGAAAGTCGAGGCGGTGGCCGCCTGGAACGCCCGCCAGAAATCCGTGCGGCAGAGCAGCCCGGTTATCATTCTGGCGGCCTGACTGGTTGACCAAGTTTTGCAAACATCGAAGAACCATCAACGAGGAAGGAAATATGAACCCGGTCAGCACGATTAGTTACTCACGGGCAAAATTGGAGTCGCGCGGTGGGATTGGCATCAAGCCGGCGCTGATTCGCTTCGGCACGGAAGTCGAGGCGATCTTGAAACGGCGTCCGGCGGTGGGGCCGCTATTTCCCTACCTTCGGACGGTGAGGGCAGGGGACCGGGCAACGGAGTTTCGTCAACGCTGCGGCGGGTTGGAGATTTCGGGTGTGTTGCTGCATTCGTATCGGTATGCGTGGGCGTAACGGGCGTTGAAGTGCGGCTACCCGGAGTGGTTCGCGCAACAGGCGTTGGGGCACAATTCTAAGGCGGTGCATCACGCCTGCTCGAAACAGGCGGAAGTCACCGTGCCGTCACTGGATGATTGGGAAAAGGAATGGAAAAAAAATTCACACCACGGCGTGCAACCGAAGTTGCTTGCCGTGGATTTTCGGCCAAGGCTCGCGGCCATCTCGCGGGCGAATTGAGACGGAGAATAGACGCTGACCCATTTCCGGCGCACACTCGCTTTACATTATAGTAAGTCACCGCCCAGGTCTGCAGACTCTCGGCGTCGTCCAGCAAACGGGAATCCAAAGCCATTTCATGCGTTTAAGAAATGTGACGTTTATCGTCCGGGATATCGGGTGCGGACTGCGTAAAGCGAACTGCGGGCGGTGATGAAGAGTGTCTGGCGATCCTTTCCTCCGAATACAATGCTCGTCGGACGCTCCGGCACTTCAATCAAGTCAATCTGTCGGCCGGATGGTTCGTAAACGAAAATATTGCCGGCCGCGACGTAAACATTGCCCCGTTCATCTACCGCCACGCCACCTTCGCCTTCCTCGCAGAATTTCACCGGGTCGGATAGAGATCCGTCGGGATTCACGGTGAAAGACCAGGTGGTCTGGTCGAATTCATTGGCAACGTAGAACCGATGGGCGGTAGAAGCGGGGGCCAGTCCATAAGCCCGGAGCAGATCGCTTGTTCCCTCGAAGCCGAATCTATTTCTGCCCGCTGCGGTTGTTCGTCCAAAATTTTGCGGCGCGGGTATGAACGTTGTGCCGTCGGGCGACAGGAATTGAAGAGGCGTCGGCGTCGCATTGGCTTGCGCATAGTCATGGCCATCGCGCCAGCGGTTTACCGGAAGAATTGCCGTCAGTCCCGGCCGTGGCGCCGTTGAAATCGGCTGAAGCGTCGTCAGCTCGTCTTCCTTGCCGTCCGGACGGATCGAATACACCGCCCGGCTTGCCGTCACGACCATCAGGTTGCCGGCGCGATCGAATGCGATTTGAATCGGTTTCGGAGAACGATCGGTCACAATCTTGAGTGCGTGGTTCGCCGGCGACCACCGATAAATGCGGTTCCAGCGCGAATCCACAAAATAAACATTCCTGGAGGGATCAACCGCGGCGGACTCGATATCGTTGAATCCGGAGACCAGCTTTTCGATTTTTGCGCTGGACGCGAGCACCGGGGATGAGGACGAGCGTCGAGGTTTGGGCGCATGGCCGGAGACCTTCAGCCAGGCGATTTCACGGGAACGGACCTCCGCGTCAAACGTCCGGTCAAAGAGGGCGTTGTCGAAGTTGAGTTTGCCGGGGCCGTAAACGTGGATGTTGTGGAATTGAAGATCAGCGCAAACTCCATCGAGGACCACGGCGCTGCGGAACGGTGCCTCGATGGAGCCGATGCGGTAGAGATAGAGATTGGCAAATGAAAGATTGCGGCAATCGGAAATGGACACCGGCAGGCAATTCGGGCTTTCCGCCCGCTCCTCTTCCATTTGGCAGGCATCAATCTGCCAATTGGATACGTTTCGGAAGATCATTTCGTTGCGAACATGATGCTCGCTGGAGAGCGCGTAAATCCTTCCCTCGGTCGTGGTGTCGGAAATGCAAATGCCCGCCTGCGCGTACGTGCTGGGTGTCCAAATGTTTGCGAACGTCCCGCCACCGCCGTCGGTCACCCAGAGACTGTAACCCTCCGAATCCCAGCGGCGGTTGGGGTCGGCATCGCCGGAACGGTTGGTGTTGTAAGGCTGGACGGGCGTTCCGTCGGGGTAGAACGTGCCGTGGCCACCCAAAAACCGGACATCGTCTGCGAGCGAATCCTTCCCCGCCATCCATTTGAGCGCCACGGCCCGGGTATTGTTGGCGCCGGAATCCAGCCCGATGCCAACGATGACGTTTGATCCGCCCTTGGGCGCCTGGAGCATCGGTTTGAGACTGCCGAGGCCGGAAAATGTCCGGATGCCGTCCGCCAGACTGATTTGGGTGGTGATGGGATTGAGGCCGATGAGAATCGTGTCCGGCTTGAGCTCGAGCGTGTCGGTTATATTATACCGGCCCTTCGGCAGAAAAATGACGCGTTGTTGGGTGATGGCTGCTTTAAAGGCCTCCGTGTCATCGTTGGTGCCGTCGCCTTTGGCACCGAACGACTTGATGCCCGCCCAAGTCTCCACCGGAGGCAACGCAGGGATGTCGGAAGGAGGCAGTGGCGGCATTGATTTCAGCGCTTCGGTTTCGCAAGTCTCCTTGACCACCGGAATCTCCCCAAGATCGGCGATCTGCAACCCGTGAATGAATGATTTGATCCGGTAAAGCCCGCCGGCGCCCGTGATCTGCCGGCCGCTTTCACGAAATTGAGCCAGGATGGGGACTTGCCGGCACAAGACGTTTTCCAGGTTGATCTCCGTGCGGGCGTTCTTCTCGTCGCTGATGATCAGCGCCGGACCGCTGATGTTCTCCAAGCGCGAGTCTTTCAACCACAATTCTTCGGCGCGGTTTTCGTTGATTTCGATGGCGGTTGGCACATTCCTGAACTGGTTGCGAATCAGCGTCAGACCAGCCTCTTCACACTTGATGGCCGCGTGGCGCTGGTCTTCAAACGAGGCATCCACCAGGGCAAAGGGCCAGCTTGGGGAAGGCTTTTTCGCAAGGATTCCGTAATCGCCCCCGTGAAAGTGGAGGTCTTCGGCCTCGTTGCCAACCTCTTCAATGCCGGCCCGGCCTGAACCGATGTGAAAATCAATGTGCGCCAGGTAACAGTGCTGTGCAAAATGGGACCGGACACAAATGGCTGCGGGATTGCCTTCCTGGATTTCGAAATCAATATTGGCCAGCGCACTGTAAAACGTGCCCGGATTGGCATCGGCAATTTCGGAACTGCCGGATTCGCCTCCGAAATTGCGCCGACGCCCGCCTGTGAACCAGACCACGTACTTGTGCTCGCCGTCCTGGAAGCCGGGAGTGCCGGCGCCGAGGACGAATACCGGACGATTCGTTCCGTAACCGAAAAGGCGGACACCGGGTGGAATTTGAAGCGTGTGTGAAAGCCGATAACGGCCTTCGGGGATCAACACGACACCTTTGCCCAAGGCGGTTTGCGTGATCTGATTGATGGCGGCTTCGATCGCGGGCGTGTCATCCGCAACACCATCTCCCTTTAACTCCGGAAACAATTCCTTTGAAAGCCGGATCGCGCCCGGGTCATCAGGGCACGCGGTATAGAACGACGCCCCGTGAACCGGAATGGCAGCCGACAGCAGGCAGACCAGCAGCGAATGTTTGGTCTTCATCTGGTAAGTTGAGTTGATTTTGGCTTCTTGATGCAAGTGCGATTTTGGATGCATCAACGGGTCCCGAGTACTGACTCATGTCGCTCGACGGCTGCGCCGAGGAATGCGTTTCGTACGATTTCTGGAGCACGATTTCCGGCCAGTCCGGCGGGACAAGCTACATTAATAACGCGGCCAATGCCGGCGGAGGCGTTGTCGACCATTGGAACAATTCCACGGCAAAACAGTACGCGAAAAACCTGGATCCGAATGCCAATGGCATTGAACTGGTGACAGTACGCCCCTAGAACAACTCGGACGCTCTCAGTACAGGCCCTGCAGCGTCAGCGCAGTTCGAACGTCTTGGCCAAACCAGCCAATCACAAGAACCAACCCTTTCACATTCACGGCGGGATTCGGCCCGGACGGGAAGAAATTGACACAATTCCAGGATGGACCCTTTCACGGCGCGCCGAATCACAATTTTTTTTATTGCATCACCTCCACAGTCGTTCAAAAATTAGACGCGGCTAAAACTAAAACACCGGCAATCCCGACATGAAAACAAATCTTCGATTTATTCTGCAAGCGTGCTGGATTCTTACCGGCGGTTTTTATCTTTGCGGATGCGCGTCCGTTGAATTGAAAGGCTATCGGGGAAAGCCATTCCAGGACAGCGTGTATTCCGGCGGTCCGCAGAAGATTCCCGGTCGCGTGCAATGCGCCTATTATGATTTCGGCGGCGAAGGCGTCGCCTATCACAACAAGGATACAAAGAACCACGGCAGCGGGGAACTGAATCCCGCGAACGGAACGTATCTCAACGAGTTTCGAATGAAAGAGGGCGTCAGCACTTCCTACACAAAGTTCCACGATGAGATTGACAATAATCCTTACAATTTAGTGCCACCGCCCGAGGGACAACTTTATGTCGGCTGGACGGTGCCCGGTGAATGGTTCAACATGACCGTTGCGGTTGAACACGCTGGCAATTATACCATCGACCTTTTATACACCTCGAACCGGGGCGGAACGGTTTCCCTGGATCTTAACGGCAAGCCTTTAGTTTCTTCGATCAATGTAATTCCAACCAGCACCGACAAGGATCCCCTTGCTTGGCGTCAATGGCACCACTGGAATGTACTGACAAACATGGCCGAAGTGCAGCTACCCAAAGGGGTGAGCGTTTTGACCCTTCACATCGTCACCGAAGGCAATATGAATCTGGCCTATCTGGATTTTAAGCCGAGGAATAAATAGCTGCCAACCGGCCAATTCGTGCTATCTTCTGTCATTAGTACTTGCCTTATGAATCATACCTGTCGCTCCAAGTTCCATAAATTTGCATTCGTCGTCGCTTTAAACATGGCTTTGCTCTGTCTGAATCCCGGAGCCCAAGCGGCTCCGAATTTTGGCCCTAACGTCTTCCTTTTTAGTCCTGCGACGCCGGCGGCAACAATTCAGAGCACTCTGAACACTCTTTTTGGACAGCAGGGGAGTGCAAGCACGAGCCAATTCGACGCCAACCGGTACGCCATTCTTTTTGAACCCGGAACGTATAATGTTACCATTAATATGGGCTACTACATGCAAGTGCTCGGATTGGGACAATCGCCCGACAATGTCACAATCAACGGGGCGCTCCAATGCTTCAGTCTTGGTGGTGACTCCACCCAAAATTTCTGGATGTCCGCCGAGAATCTGGCGGTGGTTCCTACGAACAGCAGTACTACGATGACTTGGTCGGTATCACAGGGCACCTCCCTTCGCCGCGCGCACGTCAACGGCTCCTTGAATCTGTCAGATGGACAGTATTCAAGCGGCGGTTTCCTGGCGGATTCCAAGGTGAATTCCACCGTCAGTTCCATTTCCCAGCAACAATGGTTTTCCCGAAACGATATTTGGGGAAACTGGTCGGGAGCGGTGTGGAACATGGTGTTTGTCGGCGTCTCAAACCCGCCTTCCGGAACCTGGCCCAGTCTCCCCTATACGATCATCACCAATACACCGTTGGTCCGGGAAAAGCCCTATTTGTACGTCGATAGCAATACCAATTTCTTCGTCATGGTGCCAAATCTCAAGACCAACAGCTTGGGAACCACCTGGGCCAGCGGCCCAACCCCCGGAGTTTCCGTGCCCATCAGCCAGTTCTATCTAGCGCAAGCAGGGGTGGACAATGCCGCAACCATCAATGCCGCTCTGAGCGCGGGGACGAACGTGATATTCACCCCGGGGATTTATCATCTGACCAACAGTATTCTTGTCACGCAGCCTGATACGATTGTCCTTGGACTTGGATTTCCTACGCTGATACCAACCAATCGCAACCCCGCCATGGTAATTTCTGATGTCAATGGCGTGAAGGTGGCGGGAATTATTTTCGATGCCGGAACCACCGCGTCACCATCGTTGTTGCAGGTTGGGACGGCGACCAGTTCCGCGGATCATTCAGCCGATCCAATCTGTCTGTACGACATTTTCAGCCGGGTGGGGGGACAGTTCGTCGGAACCACGACGAACTGCGTGACGATTAATGCCAATAATGTCATCGGTGACAATCTCTGGCTGTGGCGGGCGGATCATGGCGCAGGCTCAACCCCATATTGGACCGGGAACGCAAGCCAGAGCGGCTTGGTGGTGAATGGTAATAACGTGACCATGTACGGACTTTTCGTGGAACATCATCAGCAGTATCAGACGTTGTGGAATGGCAATTGGGGACGGGTTTACTTTTACCAGTCCGAATTGCCCTATGACCCGCCGTCTCAAAGCGCATGGTCCGAGGCCCCCGGTGTGAATGGCTATGCGTCCTACAAAGTCGCGAACACTGTCACGAGCCATCAGGCTTACGGGCTTGGCATCTATGCTGTGTTTATCAACTCAACAAACATCAGTTGCTTCAATGCCATGGAAACTCCAACCAATTCCCAGCAGGTTAATGTGCATGATATGATGGATGTTTATATATCGGGGAATACAAGCGGAAGCGGCACCAGTGAAATTAATCATATCATCAACGGCACAGGCAGCGAGGTTGGTCCTTCCTTCGCTACGGCATACGCCAACTACCTGTGGCTGAATCCGACATTTAACGTCAGCGCAGGTCTTGATATTACCGGGACGAACATCGCCATTACCTTGCCCACCGAGTCCTGGCATACTTATCAATTGCAGTATAAAAACGCTTTGGCCGTTCCAGGCTGGTCCAATCTTGGCAGTCCCGTTGGCGGGAACGACACGCTGGAGACAATCACCGATTCAACTTCGTCAACCAACCGGTTTTACCGCGTTGTGGCTCAGTAATTGCCCATTCCGGCTTCGTCCACCGGGGGCATTTGCATAAACCATGTGCGTGATTGGCGCGTAGAACGAAGCCGTAGCAGTCGGCAGTCGAGCTGGCATTGAAGGTCATGCGAGCGGCTGCGTATGGTTCACACCACTTGTCGCCTGTCACCCGGGTGCCACCCGACGCTGCCACCGGAGCGCCGGATATCGTTCCGGCAGTTCGGGTGCGTTCCATCCGCTCAGGATGGCGATTCGTCAAACCGCAGGAGGGCAATCGAGCCGGTCGTCTTGCGTGCGAAACAGATGACGTGATTTTTCCAATCAATGTTCTCTGTTTCCAGAAATGCGATGTCCGATTGCGACGCGCCCAACCGAAGGTTGGAATGGCCGGTATCCCCCGAAAGAGGGATGGCAGGGATTTAAGAAGCAGTTAGATTACTTACAAGAAATCATTAACGAGCTATATTGAACCCATATGAATATGCTATGCCGTCAGCAATATTCAAGTGCGTTTTTTTTGCACCAGCAGACCGGAATTAAATCAACCAACCCCCAACACCCCATGAAAAACATCCTGGTTCACCAATCATTCGTTCGTCACACCATCCCGTCCAGACTGAGCCGGACAAACATGTCCCTTGCTTTTATAGCCGTCTTTGCCGGCTGCCTGCTGGCCGGCACCATGGCGCAGGCGGCACCAGTCAATCTGTTGTTTTTTCCCCTTATCAACGGACCGGGCACTACGTTCCCAAGTAGCACCGCTCTAGGGGGTGTGAGTGCTACTTTGACTACGTACAACGGTTCCGGCACAGCCGTGAATTTAAACGGCCTCACCAGTTCAGGGGTGAATGGCATCGTCACTGGTGCCAGCGCGATGTGCTTGACAAACGGAGACAGTGGGAATGCCACACAGTCGGCTAACGCTAACGGTGCCGCTAATTCTGCTACTGATCAAGGCGATGCTGCGCTCGCATTCGGCACCATCAGCAATTTCATGGTAACGTTTTGGTTTAATGAACCTATCGTGTATTCAGATGCGAGCGGTAACACGCTTCCCCGGCTATTTGTTCTTAGCACAGCAGGAGGAAACGAGGATACCGCCAATAGCATCGGCGTAAAGTTCCAGTTGGGAAACCAATTCGAGTTCGTCATTAATGCTGCCACCACTACGACGGGCAATTCGTATAACGCTCCAGCGAATACCGCTACTTTGGGCACAACGCTTGCCAGCGATCTGACACCGAACAAGTGGTATTTTGTTGCTTGGGTTTATGATAGCACCAACCTATATCAATTCACCGGCTCGGACTCGGCAGCTGCCACGTTGCAGAGCCAGCTCGTGGCTCCCGGGTTGACGGTTAATTTGGGCAGCACCCCATGGCTTCTCGTTGGCAATCGAAATTTTAAAGGTAGCCGTGGGTTCTTCGGCTCGATGGAAGATTTTCGCTTTTACACCAATGTTGCCAGCGCCGGCAACAATGCCAGCTTTGTGGAAAGCATCCGGCAGGCAATCGCCCCCAAGATACCGACCATCACCGGCATCGAGCCCGATGGCACGTCGCTAATGCAAAACTCCAACACACTGGTGTTCACTGCCCAGTCGCAAAGCGGGCAAAACCTGACCAACATTGACCTGAAAGTGAACAACGTTGATGTTTCGTCAAGTTGCACGTTTGTGACCAATGGCACCGGCTCAACTAACGTGAGCGTGAGTTACAGCGGCCTGCCGCAGCAGGCCATCAACACCGCCGTGATGACCGCAGGCGATGCCATCGGCCTCGTCGGCACCGTTTCCGAGACGTTCGACACCTTCAGCCCCAACAACTTCATCGTCAAGGCGGAGGAATTTGATTTCAACAGTGGCGGGTTCATTGATAATCCGGATTACACCGCCACGAATGGTGATCCGAACAGCTATTTTGGGTTGGAGGGCACGGAAGGCATTGACGTGCACAAAGGGCAGTCCACGGGCGATAATGCCACCGATTACCGCTATGATCTTGACCTGCCTGCTGGTATCGATACGCAGACGCCCTTGATCGCGGCTGAGTTACCGTGGCCGAAATTCCCTCCCGGCCTCACAGATGGAGCCGGTAATCCCATCCAAAGTCACATGATCGGCAACTGGTCGAGCGCCGAGTGGCAGAATTACACCAAGACGTTCCCAATAGGCCAGTATAATGTATATGCCCGCCTGTCCACCTCCAGTGGTTCGACGGTTGCCTTTGATCAGGTCATTTCCGGGCAAACCACCCCGAACCAGACGCTTGCCAGACTTGGCCAGTTCACCTATACGGGAGCAGGTGCTTTTCAATGGGTGCCCTTGCTCAAAAACGGCACCTTGGCGGTCGTCAGCTTCGGTATCGGTGACATTCCAACTGTAGCCACGGTACGCGCGACGACCGGCGGCGGCGCCAACGCAGATTTCTATATGTTCGTGCCGGCCAATCCAAACCTGCCCACCATCAGCAACGTGTATCCGGATGGCCAGTATCTCTTTGAGCCGACAAACGCGCTGAGGTTCACGGCCAGTTCGACGGCCGGCATTAACACCGCAAACATTACGCTGACCTTGAACGGCAGTAATGTCACCTCCGGTCTGACCTTCAGCGGTGGACCCAACACTTATAACGTCAGTTACCCCGGGTTGCAGACGAATCAGACTTACGCCGTGGTCATTAACGTGACCGATAATAATAGCGCCAGCGCCAATGCCACGCTCAGTATTGACACTTGGAACCCCGTCCTGCAGGTTGAGGCGGAGGATTTCGATTTCGATCCCACCCTAAGCAGCGCAATTGGCGACACGGAAAGCTTCCGTTACATTGATAATCCGGTGCCCACATTACCTCATGTTGCCGCAAACAACAGTTACGAAGGTCAAGTGGGGGACACTTTCATTGACGAGCAAGGCAACAATTTGAACAACGGGCAATCACCCATTCAAAATAATTACGCCGGCGCCACTTTCTCCAATTACCGCACGAATGATCCTTGTGCCACCGCCCCCGTTACCGATGCCGCGCGGCGGCAGTTTACGCCCGGCACGCTGGATTACAATGTCGGCTTCCTCGGCCCCGGCCACTGGGAGCAATACACCAGGACATGGCCCAGCGGCACGTACAATCTCTATGCCCGCGTGGCTTCCGGCGCGAATTTGGGCACGCTTTATTCGTCGTGGTCCCAGGTCATCGCCGGATGGGGCACCTCCAATCAGGTGACCCGGCACATCGGCTCGTTTGCCGTTCCGTCAGCCGGTGGTTACTCGTCTTATTTTTACACGCCTTTGATTGACCGATTCGGCAATTATGCGCAGTTGACCTTGGGCGGCACGAACACCTTCCGGGACACCCACCTGGTATTCAATCAAACTGAAACAGCAAATGGAGCCGTTTATGGACTCAACATCAACTTTTATATGTTGCTCAATGCCCGGACGGACCTTCCTCGCATTGACAATGTTTATCCGGACGGTACAGTGCTCTTGCAGGGGACCAACACCCTCTCCTTCGTGGCCAGCAGCCCGACTTACGGCTTGAGCACCACGGGCATCGTTGTGACCTTGAACGGGAACAATATATCATCCCAATTGGTCTTCAGCGGCTCGTCTCCCAGTTTTAACGTCAGTTATCCCGGCCTGCAGCCCAATAATGGATATACTGCTGTCATTTCCGTCACCGATTTTGCTAATCAAACGCACAGCACGACGGTGAATTTTGACACTTTCAGTCCGAATTACTTTACTTGGGAAGCGGAAGACTATGACTTTGATCCCAATCTAAGTCCCGTTTCAAACGGCAGCGGCCTCCGTTACATTGATAATCCGGTGCTCACTAACGCCCCGGCGGCCAACAGTTATTTTGGTCAAACCGGCGATCTAGGGATTGATTATTCTGCCATTTTTGCAAACATTCTTGGTACTTACGTCTATCGGCCATTTGATGACGTCTCCACTGAAATTACCAGCGATGCGACCCGGCAGAAATACCAAAATGCCCGACTGCAAGGGCCCGATCCCAATATCAACGACTACGATGTTAATGATTTCACCAACTGGCTTGACTACACCCGCACATTCCCCAGTGGCAATTTCCTGGTCTATGCCCGGCTGTCTGCCGGCAATGGCGCTTTCAATATGCAGTGCGCGCAAGTGACCAGCGGGGTCGGAACCTCAATGCAGACAAGCAACGTTCTGGGCAATTTCATAGGTTCGGGCGCCAGCTTCGCCACTTGGCAGTACGTGCCACTCACCAACGCCAGTGCTGGTTCGCTGGTTGTCCTTTCTCTCGGTGGAATTGAGACGTTGCAAATGATGGGTGACGACAACGAAAACGCGAACTTCTTCATGCTCGTGCCTGTTCTGCCCACCGTAACAGCATCAATCAGTGGGCCAAACGTCGTCCTTTCGTTCCCAACGGTATCTGGACTTAATTATACTGTCTATTGGAAGAATAATCTGACCGATCCCATTTGGACGCCATTGGAGAGTCCAGTGCCGGGCAATGGTGCAGTCATGTCGGTGAATGACAGCCTAAGTCAAAACCAACGTTTCTACCGGGTGGCGGTTCCATAAATCGAACTTTGAGACAGAAGTAGTGGGTAGGTAGTGGGGTCAGTCTGAGTGGTAGGGACGACCTGCCGGTCGTGCGGGGCCCGGCAGGTCGCGGCCCTGCCATGCAAATTGTGAATGAGAAATTCAAAGCAGCCCACTACCAGTGGGGAGCCTTCATTGACAATGTTGGGAAAGCAGCGGAAATTATCATTGAAAATGAAAAACGCATTTGCAAACAGAGCCACGCTGGAAACACCAGACTTTGACCCGAGTCGGAGCGGTGGAGGTGTTTCCAAGCGGGTCAACAGCGCCGGTCTGGGTGGTTTCACCTTGATCGAGTTGCTGGTGGTCATCGCCATTATTGCCGTTCTCGCGGCCATATTGTTGCCGGCTTTGGCCGCCGCCAAGGAAAGGGCCAGACGCATCCAATGCTTGGGTAATTTGAGGCAGATTGGCGTCGCCACGATTGCCTACGCCGGCGACAATGACGATAGAATTATCAGCGCACGCCAACAAGTCGGCACTACGACGTTTGTGCAAAATGCCATAAATCCGCCGGACGCGAATGCGTTCCTATCGCTGAATGTGGCAGTGAATACGAACGGCCCGTCTATTTGGACCTGTCCCAATCGCCCCACTCTTCCATTGTTCAGCACTACCTATAACCAATGGGACATCGGCTATCAGTATTTTGGAGGCGTGACCAACTGGTATAATCCTTTGGGCAGTTTTGCCTCCTACAGCCCAGTAAAACTCGGCCGATCCAAATCATGGTGGGTTCTCGCTGCGGATGCTGTTGAAGAGTGCGAAAATGGCTGGGATCAGCCAACCCTGGTCTATGACATACCGGGACAGGCAGACGTGCCGCCGCACCGGAAGGGGTTAGCGCTCTTTCCCGCTGGTGGCAACGAGGTTTTCGTGGACGGTTCGGCGCAATGGATAAAAATTGATCAAATGCGCCTGCTGACGACCTGGGACGTGACTGACAGATTGTTTTATTTTTACCAGGATCCCCAGGATTTTCCTGCCTTTTTACTCGCGCATATGAATTCGGGTAAAATGGTTCCGCAATGACGAGGCGTTTGACGTAAAATGAATGAATTAACAACTTCTGTTGCGGCAAAAAGTCTGCGCGCAATTACACGAGGCTAAAGCTCAAAATGATGCTCTGGAGTCTGCCGATATTGAGCGCCTCTTTGCCTTCGAGATTATTATTACGCACTTGCGTTGTGTTGGGAGTTCTGATGTGTGACCTTGAAGTCGCTCAAGGTGACTGGCAATCGGCGTGGAGTGACATATTTGATGGCAGTTCCATCAATACAAATACTCGGACATTCGCTATCGTCAACGGTTCCAGAGGTTGGGGCAACAATGATCTGGAGCTTGGATTCTGACAATGAGGCAATTGCGCCAAAATCAACCAGTTCGGTTGAGCCGTTTCCTTTCATTGGCCGGCCTGTTTGTTCTTGCTTTGGCTGCATCCGTGAATGCCCAAACCTACACTCCTCCCGTCAACCACCGAACGGATGTTGTTTTGGATTCCAACTGGCGGTTTATCCAACAGGATGTTTCCGGCGCGCAAGCCACCAGCTTCGATGATTCTTCCTGGGCGGGCGTGAACCTGCCGCACACTTGGGACATTCCCGACGGACAGGATGGCCCCAGCACGACTTATTACCGTGGAATCGGCTGGTATCGAACTCATTACACGGTGGACAACAGTTATGTCGGACGCCATTTTTTCCTGAAATTCGACGGCGCGTTCTCGGTGGCCGACGTTTGGATCAACGGGAACTATCTCGGCGAGCATCAAGGCGGTTTTGCGGCGTTCGTTTTTGATGCGACGCCTTACGTCAACGTCGGCGCGGACAACGTTATCGCCGTTGAGGTGAATAATTCCTTCAATACCAATCTCCCACCGCTGGATGCGGATTTCACGATGTGGGGCGGCATCTATCGCGACGTGCATTTGCTCGTGACTGACCCGGTGCAGGTATCACCGTTGGATTACGGCTCGCCCGGCGTTTATCTCACAACCACCAGTGTCAGTTCCACCTCCGCTAATCTCCAAGTCACCACCGTGGTCTCCAATTCAACGGCCTTGACGCAGACAGTGACCGTTCGCGCCATCGTGACCGACGCAGCCACGAACATTGTGACGACGCTGACTAATGTAGTGACGCTTCAAGCTTCGTCGGTTTCCAATGTCGCGGTGAGCACGGTCATTGCAAATCCGCACCTATGGAACGGTCTGACTGACCCGTATCTCTATCAAACCTTTGTGGAAGTATGGAATGGCGCGAGTGCGGTGGACGTGGTCGCACAGCCGCTGGGCTTTCGTTATTTCAGCGTGGACCCGACCAACGGGTTTTTCCTGAACGGCCAGCATTATGACCTGCATGGTGTCAACATGCACCAGGATTGGCTGAATTGCGGCTGGGCGCTGACGAACGCGCAGCGCGACACGAACTTCATATTTCTCAAGGAAATCGGCGCCACCTTTCTTCGCCTTTCACACTACGAGCACAACGACTACACCTACCAACTGGCGGATCAAAACGGCATTTGCGTCTGGAGCGAAGTCCCGATTATTGATTACATCACCACTTCCGGGGCGTTCACCAGCAATACCCTGCAGCAATTGCGTGAAATGGTCCGCCAAAGATACAACCATCCTTCGGTTATATTCTGGAGCGTGTATAATGAAATCACACTGAGCATGGGCGATCAGGGCACCGGTACCTTCAGCACCACCAACCTCATCAACCAGGAAGTTCAACAGGTGAGCCAGGACGATCCGACGCGGCTTTCCACCGCCGCCGCTAATACCAGCATCAGCGACCCTTCCACTTTTTACACCCAGGTCATCGCCTTCAACGAGTATTACGGATGGTATTCGAGTCCGCTGAACGGGATTGCCGCGTGGGCGGACAACGTCCACGCAACCTATCCCAATCGCTGCGTCGGCGTGAGCGAGTACGGTGCGGGGGCCAGCATCTACCAGCATAGCGAAAATCCGACGTTCCCCGCCAACACCGCCACCAGCTTCCATCCCGAGGAATGGCAGAACATCGTTCACGAAACCAACTGGCAATTGATGGCGGCGCGACCATTCCTCTGGTGCAAACTCGTCTGGAACGAGTTCGACTTCGCCTCGGATGGCCGCAACGAAGGTGACACCCCAGGCCGCAACGACAAAGGCCTGGTCACTTACGATCGCTTGGTGCGCAAGGACGCCTTTTACTATTACAAGGCCAACTGGACGACCAATCCGATGGTCTATATCACGGGACATACTTTTACCAACCGGCTGACCAATGCCATCATCGCCAAAGTTTATGCCAATTGCGATTCGGTCGAGCTTTTTGTGAACGGGATTTCGCAAGGCGCTACGACGAGCACAAATTGCATATTTACCTGGCCGCTGATGTTGCAGTCCGGCACGAATACGGTGCAGGCTGTCGGCACCAAAGGTAGCACCAACGTCACCGACTCCCTGATCTGGATTGCGCCAACTTCCACGCCTTCCCCGCCGGCGGTTGCAATCGTCAATCCGGCGACGCCAACGGTTTTCCTCAACAGCACCAATGTCGTGCTAACGTTGTCGGCGACGGCGATTGATTACGAATCAAATTCTCCGCCTGCGATGACAACGGCGTGGAGCCAAACCGGCGGCCCGGGCATAATTACATTTGGAAATGTCGCTGCGCTGACAACGACGGCGAGCTTCAGCACGAATGGAGTCTATAACTTGCAGTTTCAAGCAACGAAGGGAGCCTCGACATCGAGCGCCGGATTAACCGTCGTGGTTGGCAATGTGCCGTATGGCCCGGCGCTCAGGGTGCGTTTTGCCTTTGACGATGCCGGCCCCGGCACGACCACGCCCAGCGACACCAGCGGCGGCGGCGTGAACGTCACCCTGCAAATGATCAACCAAAGCGGGGGAACCACGAACTTGCACGGGCCTGCCAATTCCGGCGTGGCCGGAGTGACCAATCCCAACCGGGCGTTGAATCTCTCCATGAATCCCAACCAGGGGAGTTCAGGGGTCAGTGGGAATTTTGCGGTCGCCACCAACTCCGCCCTCGGATTTGGAAACGTCACCAATTTCGTCGTCGCGATGTGGATGAAGCAGTTGTACTACTTGCCCGCGAACATCGGTCCGCGCATGTTCATCTTGGGCAACAGCACTAACACTGACTGCGGCACGCCTAACTCAATCGGCATGAAGTTTCAGGACGCCGCCGATTTGTATTTTTTTGTCAACACCATTCAGGCAACCGCATCATTTGGTTCGAACCTGCTGACGAACACGTGGATATTTGTCGCGATGGCCTACGACGGAACTAACATCACACTCTATGAAGGCACCGACGCGACTTCTGTGACGCTGATCAGCACCACCGCGGCGGCCAATTTAACGGTTCCCTTGGGCAACGCAGCTTCCGTGTTCCTGTGCAACCGTTTGGATCGCGCCCGCTGCTTCGCCGGCTGGTTCGATGACTTTCGGTTTTACCTCGGCTGGGGCGACGCGAGTTTCGTGGAGAGTGTGCGTCAATCGGCAGCAGGGCCGGCTGGGCTGGCGGGCGTGGCCGGCAACCATCAAGCCTCCTTGACATGGCATGCCTTGTTGGGAGCAGCCAGTTACAACGTCAAGCGGTCAACCACCAGTGGCGGTCCTTACAGCACCATTTCGACGTTGGGAACAGTAACCGGAACAAACTACGTTGATTCAACAGCAGTCAATGGGACGACTTACTACTATGTGGTTTCAGCTGCAACTTCTATAAGCGAGGCGGTTGAAACGGCCAACTCTCCGACGGAAGTCAATGTGACGCCTGTGATTGGGCCGCCTCCGGCCCCGACTGCCGCCTACAACAGCCCGATGTATGCGGGCATGACATTATATCTTACCGCTTCAACTATTTCAGGTGCGGCTTACAATTGGACAGGTCCCAATGGTTTCACCTCGACCAACCAGAATCCTTCCATCGTCAATGCGGGTCAAAACGCGTCCGGCACCTACAGTGTAACCGCAACCGTTGATGGCTTCACTTCGCCACCGGGCACAACGACCGTAACCGTCAATCCACCAATCACTTTTTCCATTCATTCATCAGCGGCAGGCAGTTTTATTTTCGACTGGTCATACGGCACGCTGCAATCATCCACCAACATTATGGGTCCGTGGAATGATGTTAGCGGAGCGACTTCGCCATACACCAATACGCCCATTGAGCCGCAGGAATTTTACCGGATCAAGCTACAGTGATATGAGCCTGAATAAAAGATCCACCGTACTGATGGCCCTGATTGTGGCGCTGGGGCCGGTCATGTGGGTGCTGTTGTCGGAGATATTTCCCAATCAATATCGGGCATGGCCGTTTCGCTGGCCGGCATCTGGAATGCGGCAGTCAGCGCCAGTGTCACGTTCATTTCCACTTGAGAATTGTCTCAATGGGGCTCCGCGGGCACTTTCCCTGGCTGCGCTCTGAAGGCGGTAGTTGACTCCATGCAATATCTTTGGGCGGGGTCGTGGCCGGCCATCCGCAGCCCGGAAATCGAAGCGTTATCGGCGCTTGATACCAGCAAGAGAACCTTGCCCTGACGAAACGTCCGGCTACCGCGGACTGACACCGGTTTGGCGGGATTCAGTCAATCACCATTGTAATAATGGAATGGGCCGGGCTGCTGGTTCTTGTGGCTTTACCACCCAACTGGAGGTTGAAAGACAGCGCTTGGTCGGAAAGATTGAGAACCACCACGGCGATCTTCCCGTCTGGATTCAAAAAGGCAGTGGTTTGCAAGCTGTCAGTCGAGGATGAACTGATGATTCGTTTTGCTCCCGGCCGGATGAATTTTGAAAAATGGCCGATGTAGTAATAAGCATTCAGGTAATACAACTCCCCGGTTTTGGTGTCGGCTTGAACCGGCGCAAAACAAAAATTCTGAACATGATTGGGGCCGCCCTTTTCATCCAACAACACATTCCAGTCCGTCCAGCCTTCGGCGCCATTGTTAAAATCGTTGATCATTGATTTGCCATAGAGTTCGCCCCACTGCCAGTCGTTGATTTTGCCAAAATCAAAAGGATAATTACACGCCTCGGTGAACAAAAGGTGGGTTTGCGGGTAAGCTTCCTGGACGCGCTTGACGTTTTCAAAATTGTCGCCCACGTACCAGTGAAAGCCGACGCCCCAGACATATTTGGCGGCGGCGGGATCATCCAAAACCACCGAGGCGCGTTGATACATGAAACTCCGGTTGTGATCCCAAATAATGATTTTTTTGCCCTTCAAGCCGGCTTCTCGCAAAGCCGGGCCAAGATAATTTTTGATAAAATCGCGTTCTTCTTCGCCCGTGTAGATGCAGGATTCCCAGCTCTGGTTGGCCAGCGGTTCATTCTGCACCGTCAATCCCCAGATGGGGATGCCTTCTTTTTCGTAAGCATGAATGAACTTGCCGTAGTAGCGCGCCCACGACTCGTAGTATTCCGGCTTCAACTTGCCTCCATGAAGCATGTCGCCGTTGTCCTTCATCCAGCCGGGCGGACTCCAGGGGCTGGCGTACAGAGTGAAATGATTTCCAGCCTTCGCCATCGCCGCCTTGATGAAAGGAATGCGGTACTTCAAATCGCGGGCAATGTCGAAGCTGTCCAGCCGCTGATCGCCATCCTTGACGTAGGTATAACTCTCGCTGGAAAAATCGCAGCTATTGATGTGGGTGCGTCCGAGCGTGTAGCCGATGCCGGCTTGTGGATCAAAATAGGCCCTCAAAAGTTCCTCCTGTTTGGTTTCAGGCAGTTTATAGAAAGTCTCCGCGGAGGCATCGGTCAAGGCCCCGCCGATGCCGAGGACGGTTTGAAAGGTTTTTGCAGGATCAACAAAAATGTATTCGTCCTTCTCACCCGCCGGCAGACCATTTACAAGCTCCACCTCACCGGCTTTTGCCAGCCTCTGGCCCGTGTCCTTGGCGGTAAGATAAATTTGAACATGATTTTTGGAATTCCCGGAAGCACCCGGAGAAGGCACAGCCATGAGCGCAACCAGTAAAATTGCAACAATAATTGTCTGCTTCATGTTACATCAAATTTTGGCGTGTTTTTCTAGTTAAGCAGCTGGGAAACCGGCTCCGGCACAGTATTACTAACCACGGCCGATAATTGCAAACGATCATTGCTGCTGTCGGGTCGAAGACCAATGCCACCTGAGGAATTGTGTATCGTGGCGGTTGACGGCGGGGTGGGCGCGACCCAAGCCAGTGAATCCGTGATTTGAACCTCTCCCGGGTTGCCAATCGCCATAACAAAATTCGTTCCGCCAGACAATGTCACCGGCCAGGTGAAAATGCAATTGGTGCTCGCACGAACGCCTTGCGAAATGCCATTTAAAAAAAGTTCGACCGAATCGCAATTGGCATAAACTTTGGCCGTGATGGCATGGGTAAGCCGATTGGTAAAAGTGTGCCCCGTGATGTAAACCATCGGATTCGTTGTCCAGTTGGCTTTGTAATAATAGAAAGCGTCCTTGCGTACCTGACGGTCGTACGTTACCAATCCCTTGTCATTGCGCCCGGCGGTGTCACCTTCGTTACGACCGGCAACGGCAAAATCAAACATGTTCCAAACAAATTTGCACCAGAGAAACGGCCTCGCTTGCATCTCCTGCCAATGGGTCTCGTGAAAAAGATTCTCATATTCTTCAGGATGGTAGTGGCCGGCATTTTCCGGCTCCCGCACCGGCTCTTCACTGTGCTGATAAATGCTGGCGCCGGCACCATATTCACTCACGCCAATGCAACGGTTTGGATAATTCGAGTGGATATTGTCAGCCCAAGGGCCAAACTCTCCGAGCCTGCCATCATACCAGCCAAAATACTTGTTGATGGCGTTTAACTCGGTGCACCAATTGGAGGGCTCATCATCGCTCGCGTTCGCGGCAGAAGTGGAAAGGCGTGTCGGGTCTTCCTGCGCGACAAGCTGTGCCAGTTGACGGACAAGATTGACCGGCCTGGGCCCAGGCTTCATGGTAATCTCATTGAACACCCCCCAGCAAACCACCGACGGATGGTTGTAGCGCTGGCGGATCAGTTCCATCAGCTGCTGTTTGGCATTGGCGTAAAAGGCGGGCGATTCGGTGATGCGATTAACCAGCGGAATCTCGCTCCAAAGAATAATCCCATTTTGATCCGCCAACTGGTAAACATAATCATCCTGCTCGTAGTGCGACAGGCGGACCGCCGTGGCTCCAATCTCCTTCAGCAACATAAAATTCGTGTCCCGCTGCTCATCGGTGACGGCCCAGCCGCGATTCGGCCAGTCCTGATGCATGCTCACACCGTGAAGATCATAATGCCGTCCATTCAGAAAAAAACCTTTGTTCGCATCCACGCTGAAGTAACGAAAGCCTAGCGGCTGCGCGACCACGTCCACCGTATTTGCGCCATTCCATACTTCCACAAAGGTTTGATAGAGATACGGATCAGTCAGGCCGTTCCACAGGTGCGGATTGGCGATGACCGTGTTCGCCACTACATTGGAGACCGACGAAGCCGGGAGCGTCACTACATTGGTGAGCATAGCCACGATATTTGTCGCCGCATCGGTGATCACACTGCGGACAGTCACAGTTTGCGCCGTTGCAGTGGCGTTTGAAATAACAGCCTTCACTTGGAGGCTCGCAGAATTGGAAGTGACATCGGTCGTCTTCAAATAGATTCCCGGCGAGCCGTAATCCAATGGCGAGATTTGCACCGGGTCAGTCACAAGCAAGTGCACGTCACGATACAATCCACCGAAAAAGGTGAAGTCTGCCGACAGCGGTGGAATATTCGCATTCACGGCGTTGCTGACTTTCACGGCAATCACGTTGTCCGCCCCGACATTGAGGCAGGGGGTGACATCAAAAACAAATGCCGCAAACCCGCCCTGATGTTCACCGACGAAACTGCCGTTGACATAGACATCGGTCACGGAAAACGCGCCATCAAATTTCAGAAAGTAATGGCGGCCCGCGAAATTCTTACCCATCGAGTAATGCCTTCGATACCAGCCCACGCCGCGATAATAGTTTTTCACACCGTCTTGACCGTCGATATTATTCCAAGTGTGCGGCAAATTCAGATTTGTCCACAACGAATCGTCGAACCCGGGGGCTTGCGCGCCCGCGATATCCTGTCGGATAAACCGCCAGTCGGAATCCACAATCACATCCACCCGGTGATTGAGGGGAGGGGCGTAGCTCTGAGCTGCGAGTGAAAACGCCGCGCAAAAATACAGCGGGCAAACCCAAAGTGCCCTTTTTAACAAAACGGCGGCCACAGCAATATAAGAATGGTAACCAGACGTTCGGCTCATTTTGATGACATTCGTAGATTATTCGCAGTTAACATCGAGCCTCAACCGACTTGAAGAGGACCTCAGATGACGCCTGAACGGGAAAAGGATAAGACCTTTAAGTATCCTATTCATCCCTCTTTCGAGGGGTGATAAAGCGGCTTGTAAAATTCAAAGAAACTCGAAGAGGTCCGCCGACCACTTCAAAGATGGATGATTCCCCGTTGGATCGACGTTGTGACGGCTTCCGTCCGATCGGCCACACGAAGTTTTGCCAGGATGCTCTTCAAGTGGTCCTTCACCGTATATTCGGTAATGTTCAACGCATCGGCGATTTCCTTATTGGCCAGCCCCTTGGCCAGTTGGTTCAACACCTCCACTTCGCGGGACGTTAATTCTTCCAACGATTTCCGCGAGGCAAGCTGGCTGGCAACTTCCTTGGGAATCCAATTTTGTCCCGCCGCCACGGCCCGCAATGCCGGGACGAGTTTGTCGCCCGTGGTATTCTTAAGCACGTATCCGTGGGCTCCGGCGTGGAGCGCGCGGTAAATGTCTTCATCGCCATCAAAGGCGCTCAACACCAGAATTCGCGCCGACGGAAATTTGTTTCGTATCTCCATCGTGGTTTGTATCCCGCTTTTGCCCGGCATTCTTAAATCCAGCAAGGCAAGGTCGGGATGATGTTTGGCAAAGAGTTCGAGCGCTTGATTGCCATCGGCGGCTTCCGCAACCACTTCCATGTCCGGCTCCGTGCCCACGAGCGCAACCAGGCCCATCCGAACAATGTAATGGTCGTCGGCTATCAATATGCGAATCTTCTCCGGTTTTTTCATGTGACAACCACACTGTCGGTGGCCGATGGGGATTGAACTTCCAGTGGAGGATTAAACGGGATTTCAACCCGAACCGATGTTCCTTCTTCCGGTTTGCTTGAAAGGCTGAACCGGCCGCCCAGCCGCTTGGCACGCTCGGACATGCCGAGCAGGCCAAAATGCCCTTCGCTCGGTCCCACGGCTTTTTCGAGGTCGAAACCGGTTCCATTGTCTTTGACCTGCAAACAGACCTGTTGCTGTTCAAATTGCAGTTCTATGCCCACATGGGTTGCACCGGAATGTTTGATAATATTGGCGAGCGCCTCCTGTCCGATGCGCAAAAGATTTTCTTCAACGACTTCCGGCAAGGATCGCGGCTTGCCCCTGGTCTCAAAGCGCACTTGAACATTCGTTCCGCAAGTAATCTGCCTGGCGCCTTCGGTCAGGGCGGTGGCAAGATCAAATTGCTCCAGCTCCCGGCTGCGCAAATCCCAGACTGACTGACGGACTTCCACCTGACTTTTGGCCATCAGACTGCGGGCGAGTTCAAGATGGCGCAAAGAGTTTTCGGGACTGCGATCGTGCAGCTTCGACGCCGCGTCCAGTTGCAAGGCAATGCCCGTGAGGGTTTGCTCGACCGTGTCGTGAAGTTCCTGCGCCAGGCGCGTTCTCTCCGTCAAGACGGCTTTGAACTGGACTTCCGATTCCTTGCGGGCCGTAATTTCAAACTTCAGTTGCGCCGTTCGCTCCTTGACTCGTTCTTCAAGCTGGTCGTTGGCCTGTTGCAACGCCTGTCGCGCTTTTTCGCGTTCCGCAACGAGGAAATTCAAGGTGGAGTTTTTCCGCGAAAGCATGACGGTCCAGCTCACAATTACAATCAGCAGGGAGCAGACGATCACAAACCCGATCAAGAGACGCTGCGGCGTCAGCCAGCCGGGCTTCTTGATGATTAAGACATCCTTTGGATTCCCGATGAGGATTTGGAAGGATTCCAGTTTGCCGTCGCTGTCAATTTGCGTGAGACAAATCCCGCTTACTTCCAAAACGCTTCCGATGGGAATCGCGGCCAGGGCTGCCTGACCCGCCAGATTATTGGCGATGGCTGTGAATGTAAAATTGCTGGTTTGCAAAACCATGGCGGTTGTTCCCGGAAGAGTGGTTCCGGGTCGCCCGCGGTTGACGGTGAGTTCGATCAACTTGCCTGAAAGCGAAATGTAATCCGCGTGGTAAAGGCCGCTCTGCAATTCTTCGATTGTCACTGCTTGGGGTTTTACTGGAGTTTGGGGTTCGCCGGCGTCCCGGAAAACAGCATCCTGCAAAACCGGAAGATAATTCTCAAAACTCAAAAAGCCGACTGCGTCGACAACTTCCCCCGGCGACAAATTCGTTCGTTGCCGGCTCTGAACTTGCAGGCCGAAAATCCTGTCTTCCAAAAAAACACACTCACCCGGCCTTTGAAAAGTAACCTCGCCACGGACATGAACCCTTTGCGTCAGAGAATTGCCCCGCCGGAACTGGGCAAGTTTGTCGAGCGGAATTACCGGGCTTTCAAATGGATTGACTGACTCGGATTTCTCAACCGCCAAATCCGCCAGGTTGGGAATGTAAACCTCCACGGCAACCAACTGTCGCAACGAACGGTTGTGAGCTTCGGCGGCTGTGCCGCGCACACGCACTTGCGCTCCAACCAATTTTTCAGGCTGAAAGCCGGAGGCAACCGACAGATAAGCTCGAAACCGATATCCGCCCGTGACCAGGTCCATCGTCAACCGCGAACCATCGTTCCGCGCATCACGGACGATGCCTGAAATCTCGATGCGCTGGCTGTCTTCGGAACCTGACATCAATTGTTCGACGGAAACAGGCTTTGCCGGCGGCAAGGGCGCAGTGCCAATTTTACGCACACTGGGCGCGGTCACAGTTGGAGCGAAAGCCCCGGCATAGGTTATCCCGGTAACTTCAACCACGTCGCCAGGCTCGGGCCGGCGGCCATTTACATTGTCCACAAACACTCCGCCGGTTGAATCCTGAACAAAAAATCGCCCTTTCAAGACCGGATCAGCGGCCGTAACCACACCGGTCAAAGACACCCTGAGCGAGCGCGCGGCCTGTTCTGCCGACAAAGAGATGACATCCACGGCGTTCGTCAAAAGCCCGCCCGATTCCTGTGCTGGCACAACCGGGCTGACAACGATGAGAATGACGGAAAAAAACAACTGAAGGGCTGACGCAAGCTGCAAGCCTGCGCGTTCAAGCCAACGAGCAGAAATTCTATGTTTGTTGACGATGCTCAAATTACAGATTTTATCCCGATGCAGTCCAGATTATTCTTCGAGCACAAAAGCATCGTCAGCGTTGATTGAAACAATTATCCGATCAACCTGACCTGTGCGCTCAAATATTAATCCGCTCGTGGGCGCATCAATCTTCAACTGATTGCGACCGGTTGCCCGGCGTTCAGAAAAGAACACGCGCGTAGAATTCGTTCGCGCAAGCTGATAGACGATGGGAACCTGGCAGTAAGTGAAAGCCAGTGAGCCGGGTTTAAGTTTGAGTCGCCGGGAATGTCCCGCCCAATCGTAATACCAAAAATCAGTTCCCTCCGAAAGAAAGTCTGTCCTTTTTAAGAGCGCCGGGCAAAAGTGAATTTGACCGTCCTGGACAAAAATACCCAGTTCACCCATGCGGCATAAAATGTCTTCCTTGACCTGCCCCGTCAAACCCGGCTGGCGGGCACCGGTGTGGGCCGGCGTGTGCGAATAGGGATCCATCGGAAAGGCTCCGTATTCACGGGGTGATTTATAGTCGCCGATGCCTGAACGTATATCGTAATAACATCCGGCCAGTTTTTGGAGGCTGGGACGCACAGCACCCGAATCAACAGCGCGGAAAAAGGTTTCCTGCGCGGCCAGCAGAAGTTTGGAAACCATGTGCCAGTAGATGCAACCCAGACCCTCGTAGCCGAAGAATGTGCCCGAACGTCCGGTAAACGACTGGTGATCGAAGAGGCGTTCGAAGAGGTCCAGGACCAGCGGGGCCTCGCTTTTGACGAGGCGGGCATACCCCGCGCCGGCCAGTTTTTCGAGGATTTGAGCCACATCCCGGGCGTTGGTGATGGAACCATTGAAGTGATAGCGGCCAACCACGTCCCGTTCCACCAGCAGCCGGTTGCCATCCGCAACCAGCTTCCGCAGCAGCCTGGAACGGTCGAGCTCTTTTCGTGGGATGTTGTTCATCTCAACAAACCGTGGCAGCCGGCGATTGGGGTAAAGCAAATAGCTCCGTTGGTCGGGGCGATACATCGCGCTTTGCTTGAGGGCAACCAGCAGATCCAACGATTCCCGGGCCGTCAGACGTCCCGAACTAAGCACGGCCACCTGGCCCTCCAGCATTTCGTAAAGACGACGGATGGGAATTTCCCGCGGGTTTTCCAGCTTGATGAGGTTATACGCGTGATAAAGCCCATCCGGTCTCCGGTTCGCGCGAATGGACTCGTCGGCAAACGCGAGGGCGACCTTGAAGAAATCTAGCAACTGGCCGCCTTTGATTCGTGTTCGCCGGCCCGAGAATCCGCCGGCGTAAATGTGTTCGCGATACTGGCTGCCGGCGCGCGCCAGCCCGTCGAGCACGCGCTTGCGTTCGCGGTCGGTGATGCGGTGCGAGAGCAAGGGGCGATGGCTTTGCAGAATGCGGCACACGGCCAGCAGAAGTTTGGCAACTTCATCCGACAGGCTCACCTCGGATTTTTCCAGCGGGCGGAAAACTTCCAGGCAGAAGGCCAAAAAGCGGCGCAGGTAACAGAGTGTGACCACGGAAACGCCGTTGCCAACCAGGGCGTTATTGGCGTCGTTCCATTCCGGTCGCTGGGTGTTCAGCCAAATGCCCGCCTCCGGGATGAAATTGGAAAACTTGGCGAGCAACGAGACGAGAAGTTTTTCGCTCAGATTGACGAGGCGAACCTGGCCTTGCCGGTCCCAAACGAGCTTGCCATCGGAGCCTTTCAACTGGACGCGGCGGCGCACCATCTCCTCATGTTTCCGGTCGAAAACCACTGTTTCCTTGGGATCCTTGAGCAGTTCCTCGTACGGTTTGATCCGGTAGGGAACATCGGCGTAGGAAAAAATTTCCCGCGTGAGGAAATCACGCAAGGTGGCGGATTCGTGCCGCCCCAGGATCTCGAGCAGCTTGAGCAAATAGATGACCTGGTGATCGCCCCAATAGCCGATATGTGTCCATGGGTCGGCTGGATCAATGACCTCCCAATCAATGCCGTCCCGGGTGATGCGATATGGGTTGTAGCCATCGGCGGTGGAGGCGTTGGCGAACTTGCAGATCATGCTGGCGGTGTAGCCCGGGTAGGAAAGCGAGAGCGCTTCCCAGTTCTGGAAAATGTCACGCCAGTTGCCCTCGTAATTCAAAATCCTTGTCCCGTCCGGATTTTTCGTGGCGATGGAAAAGCGATTCCAAGGACGGCTTGGATCACCGTGCCGCCGGCTGAAGGTCAGCGGTAGATATTCCCGGCAGAGCCGCTCAAGGTTGGGGTCTCCGCTTTCGACCGCCAGCGCTACCAGGCGGCGGTGATGAATGCATTTGCCAAGCTTGTGGAAAAAGGCGGGGTGACGGGCGGCAACCTCTTTGTTCGCATGGCGGACAAAGGCTTGCAAGTCGTCCGGATTCACCCGGTAATCGTCATAAAAAATGCCGCCACGCATTACATTGAACAACACGTTGCTGTAATGCCGCGCGTTGCCCAGTGGTTGGGCGGACTTCTGCAGACCATCGGCTTTGCCGACAATGCGTTGCAGTTCCTCGGTGCCGCGGACAATGTCTGCGTCCACCAGCTTTCGCAGCTTGGCAGGTTGACGCAGCAACCGGTTGAGTTCGGCCACATCGGACGGTCCCCGGTTGACGTCGGCAACAAGATACCAATCCCTGGTCTGCCCGCGCGACAACGCCAATGACGTGTGGAGGAAGTAGGCGCCGCGCTCGGCCCGGACTTCGGTTTCCTGCCTTAGCGGCAATCCCTGCCGGAAGGAGTTCAGTTGTGTTGAGGAAAGCAGTTTTAAATTTTTGCCCAGTCCGAAAGACCAGACAGTGTTGGTCCTGAGTACCTCGGCGGGCTCCGGACGATCAATCGGGATTGCGCTGAGTCTGAACAACCCAAGACCCGTTTCGGCGATCAGCTCGCTCTTTTTGTAGGCATCGAGCAGCGTGCTGTATTCAAGCTGGAATTGGCTGCCGATGCCGCAGGGCATCAGATTCTGAATGCCATCCAGCAGCTTGACTCGCATCGTCGCCGGCCCCGAGTTGGTCAGCCAGGCGCGCCGGACCCAGCCAAAGCGGTCGCTGTTGAACCAGCCGTAACGGAAGGTCAGCCCCAAGTCCGCATTGGATTCCTCAAACACCAGTTTGTTGCCCCAAAAACTCTTGTAGAGATTGCGTTGGAGCCGATAAATGCCCCGGTGCTGCTCCGAAAACGGTTCCCAAAGATGGCTCCGGCCTCTTTTCTCAACAATGAACACGGTTTTGCTGCCGGTGACTTCGGCCGAGTCATGGATTTTATCATCGGTGTAGTAAGGAAAGAGCGCGAGATCTGCGTTGCGGCGTCCAGCGGTCAGGCCGCCATTGCTGGAAATGAACATCCAATGGTCGGCACCACTGACGATGCTCATGAAGAACGGCCGCATCCGGTCATAGTTGGCAATCTGGTAAAAATCCTCGCCTTGGAGCGTAACTTGACGTCCGCCAACCTGATCGCGGTTGGCGCGGAGCGGGTTTTTGCCCAGGTACAATTGCGATTCCATGTTGGTGGTGGTTCTTTCACCCATCAACGGCCTTGTTCCCGGCGGGCATCGAGATCCCTTTTCATCAGGTCAGTCGTCTTCGCATCAATCGTGTAGAAGAACATGAACACCGCGCAGGACATGTAGAGAATCCCGGGAATGACGGAAACCAGCAGCTTGATGCCCACCAGTGCGGAGGCGGTCTGGATGGCGTTTGGCACGTAATTGAAAACCGCCAACAGGCAGCCGGCGATCGCCGCGCCGATGCCCCAGCCGGCCTTCTGGGCAAAGATGGCGGCGGAGAAATACAGCCCCGTCGCGCGCCGGCCGCTCTTCCATTCGGAATAATCCGAGGCATCGGCAATCATCGTCCACAGCAGGGGCACCGCCGGGGCATAGGCCATCTTGGCCAGAATGTTCAGCGCGTAGATGGTAACGATGTTCTTCTCGCCCGGCAGATACAGCGAGATGAAAAAGAGGCCGGAAACGAGCGAACTGGCGATGAAGACGTTTCGGTTGCCGAAGGCTTTGGCCAGGGGCTTTGACAGCGGCAACGCAACAATCAGCGCAACCGTGCCGATGACGTTGAACAATTGAACGTTGTCCTCCTTGCCGACGTAGTATTTGAAATAAAAGACGATCGCCGCGTTTTGCATGGCGAACATGATGAACGAGATGATGCCGACGCATGCCAGGATGATCCAAGGCCGGTTCTTAAAGAGGTTCCCAAGGTCCTCTCCGACCGAACCCTCCAGAGATTTTGACGGTTTCACCCGCTCTTTGGTCATCATGAAGGTGATGAAAAAGAAGACCACGCTCAGGCAGCCAAACAGGATCAGGGTATGTTGATAGCCCATCGCCTCGTTGCCGCCTCCAAAATATTTTGCGAGCGTCAACGGCAACCCGGTGACCACAAGCTGGCCGGTAAAGGCGCAGATAAAACGATACTGGTTAACACCCGCGCGCTCATAAGTGTCCGGGGTCATCACCGCCGCCAGGGAAGAATAGGGTATATTAACCGCCGCATAGGCGGTCATGAGCAACACGTAGGTGGCGCAGGCGTAAATAATTTTGCCCGTCACCCCAAAATCAGGGGTGGTAAAGGTTAGAACCGCCAGGACGGCATAGGGGAGGGCCCCAAACAAAATATAAGGTCGGAATTTTCCCCACCGGGTTTGGGTGCGGTCCGAGATAATACCGATGACCGGGTCAATCCCCATGTCCCAGAACCGGGCGATTAACATGATGATGCCGGCCGCCGCCGCAGGAATCTTGTAAACGTCAGTGTAAAAGATAAGCAACCAAAAGCCGACCATATCCCACACAAAGTGGGAGGCGGTGTCGCCCAGGCCGTAACCGAGCTTCTCCTTGAAGGTCAGCAGGCCGGGAGTTTCGTTTCGTTTGATCGCAGTCGTGGCCGCGGGTAGTTCCACAACGGGAGAAGCTTGTTCAGCCGAGTTCATGTTTATTGGGCCGAGTTGGTTAAGGGTTGGCCAACGTCGCCGGCAGCTGGCTGACTTTGGGGCGCAGCGTCCACATAGAACGGAATGTTCGCGTGCGCGGCATGCCCATGGCCGTCAAAGACGTAAGCAAAGAGGCGATAGGCTCCGGCCCGGTTCGGAGCTTGCAGCGAAATTTCACTGTGCGTGGGTGCGGCGATCAAACCCGGCAACGGCGCGGGCTGCGACTCGGCATCGCCGCCAACCTTGGTTTCGGTGCTTTCTGCCATCACCTCCCAACGGTAGGTGAGCGGGTCGTGGTCGGGATCGCTGGCCGCCACTTTGGCGGTGTAAGTTTGCCCGGCATGCAGCCGGATGCTCTGCGGGGCGGTCTTCCCATCCAGCCACGCTCCTTCCAGGCGGGGGCTGCGGTTGGTGGGCCAGGCGCCCGTCCAAAGATAATGCATGACGTCCACCGGCGCCGTTTCCTCCCCTGAACTCAGGAACATGCCGTACCACGTCGGCGTGCGTTCCTGTTTGTTGCCCCAGAGGAATACATAGGAACCCAGACAGAGTTTTTGGTCCGATTCGATGACGGCCCGGAAACGTTTTTCATAAAGGTCCGCCTTCACGGTGCTGTCATTTTCAATCGGCGCGCCCCACGCGGTCCTGCCGACCTCCCAGTGGCCGGTCGCACCCCATTCAGTCACAAGATAGGGCTTGTCCCAGCCGGCCTCCCGCAGATACCTCGGCAAGTTGATGATGTCGTAGTACATCTGGAATGAAATAAAATCCAAATCCGGCGCGCGGGTTTTGACCAGATTCACCGTATCCTGCTTGAAGCCGGCCAAGGCGGTGGTGGTCAAATGATTGGGGTCAATCTGATGAATCGCTTTCGAGAGATCGTTGACGGCATCCCAGACCTGCGGATTCTTCTCCATGTTCAGTTCGTTGCCGATGACCCAGATGATTAAGGCCGGGTGGTCTTTATACTCCCCGACCAGGGCCATCAAAGACGCAAATTGCCTGGCGACTGCATTGGTGTTGTCGTAGTCGAAACCGCGGCGTTCGTGGTCCACGTCCAGGCCCATCGCGACATACAAGCCGTTCGTTAAGGCCCGGTCCAGAACCTTCTGCCCGCTCTCACGGCCGTTATCGGTGGTCCAAGTGCGGAAGGAATTGCCCCCGTGTTCCTTCAGTTTTTCCTGGGAACCAAATTCGATGCCGGCGCCTTTAATGTAGAAAGGTTTGTGGTCAACGTATAATTGATAGCCCCCGTTCGTTTCCAGGATTTGCACCTTGACCGGACCGCCGGATTTTTGCGGTTCATCGGCGCAACCTTGAGTTGTGCCGGCGGCCAGCAGGCCGGCGGTGATGATGGCTGCCGCAACCGGCGCTCGGAGGCGTGTCGCGCGTCGGATGGGCAGCTGCTTGCTTGGTTTCATGGTTAAATTCAGATGAGTCGCTAATGGCCGGCGCTTATCCTTTCCGCATCAGGAAGCCTTCCAATTCCTCCAGCGTCTTGCCCTTGGTTTCCGGGATGAACAATAAAATGAAGAGCAAGGCCGCCGCCGCCATCAGGCCGTAGCCCAAAAAGGTCCCGGCGGAGCCCAAGTGCGACAACTCCCACGGAAAAATAAATGTAACACTGGCGCTGATAGCCGCATTCCAGAAGCCAGCCAGCGAAATGGCCATGCCCCGATATTGATTGGGAAATATCTCCGACAACAGCACCCACATCACCGGCCCCAGCGAAATGGCAAACGACGCCACAAAGCCGATGATCGCAAATAAAACCAATGAAGCGCGGATGTTCAATCCGGCGGTTACCAGTGAATCATGATATGGCTTGATCCGGTCGGCGCCGAATTTTGTTTCAAGGCTGGTTATGAATGCCTTGTCCGTGGTGAAAACACTCTTCTCCGAAATTTTGAGGTCGGCAATCAAATCGGCCGGCACTTTGTTCTCTTGAAGCACGACAAACGACTTCTCCGTCAATTGGTAACTGGATTCGTGAAACGCCCAACTGCACGTCAGCAGCGACACCGCCATCCCCGTCGCGCCAATCACCAGCAGCGGCTTGCGGCCCAGGCGATCCACCAGCCAGATGGCCACGAAGGTCATTCCCAGATTGACCAAACCTACCAGCACCGCCTGCCAGAATGCGGCGTTGATGCCTCCGCCTGCTTGCACGAAGATGGTAGGCAGATAATAGAAAATGGCGTTGATGCCAGTGATTTGTTGAAAAAATGCAATGGCCAGGGCGATGAATAAAACAAAGCTCATCTTTCGGCTGAACAATCCGCTCACCCGGACGCCAGATGCTCTCTCGGCAAAACTTTGCCGGATGTTGCGCACTTCAACTTCCGCCTGTTCCACACCGCAAGATTTGATCAGAATCTCTTTGGCGTGCTCCGGCTGGCCTTGGCCAAACAGCCAGCGCGGGCTTTCCGGCACGGCAAAAAGAAAGAGGAAATAAAGCGCCGCCGGAACGGCATCCATTCCCAGCATCCAGCGCCAATTGTTTTCCCCGACATTGAGCAAAAAATAATTGGAGAAAAAGGACGCCGAAATGCCGAGCACGATCATGAGTTGATTGAGCGAGACCAGACTCCCGCGCCATTGCGCCGGTGCGATTTCCGCAATATAAACCGGCGCGATAAGAATCGCTCCGCCGACCGCCACACCGCCGAGAATCCGGGCGGTCACAAAAACCGGAAAATGAGTCGTCAAGGCGGAGAGCAGAGCCGTGCTGACGAAGAAGACCGCCGTGGTGATCAGGACCTTTTTTCGCCCGAAGCGGTCGCTGAGAAATCCGGCGACGGCGGTGCCTCCCAAAACGCCCCAGCCAAGACTGCTTACTGCGAGGCCAAGCAGAACATCGCCCCGCTCACCATTCAAATTAAAGTATTTCTGAATGAATGGCACGGCGCCGGAAATGACCGTGGCGTCGAAACCCCAAACGAAGCCACCTAGGGCCACAACCAAGGCAACCAAAATCATGTATCGTTTGCTTTGCGCCATACCAATTACCTGTCTTAATTTTGCGCCGGTGATTCCCTGCCCTGCCAAAACGTGAATGCAGGCTTCGACCCGGAGTGCTCGTTAAAGGCGCAGTTTGATGTTCGCAACTTGCCTAAAACCTTCGCGGCACCCGTCAAAAGCTGGGAATTACGCACACGATAGCCACGAAAATCATTTACCCGGCGGTAAAACTTTGCAAGAATTGCTGATAACCTATGGAACATACAAATACAAATTGGATTTTAGACGTTTTTATGATTTTTTGATTAATTCGGATGATTTGACAAAAAATATTGACAAGTCTTGAGACACGTAGCATAATATAGTACATTTTTTAAATCGTGTATGATTTATTATGCTTTTTGTCAATTAAAATGTTGCCAATCAGGCACCAACAATGACCAACAGAAAACATGAAATTAAGTAAATTTTACACAAGGACGGTCAAACCTCCAACTTTATGGCGTTAGTTTGTGATGTCGTTCGAGCCGGAAGCTGCAAAGTAAAATTGGCCAGAGTGGCGGCAAATTTGATTCTTATTGCCGGTTTGATTTCAGCAAAATCGGTTTTTGCGCAAAATACAAATATTCTTACCAATCCGGGTTTTGAGACGGGCAGCCTCTCCGGATGGACGGCCTTCGGTAATACCATTGGCAATGTTTCCGTACAATCCAGCGCGAGCCAGGCCCATAGTGGAACCTACTATCTCAAGACTTACGGTCGGTTCATTGGAGCAACCAATTACTCGGGCGGTTATCAGGACAATCTTTCGGCTCCGAGCAATACCTACACGGCTGACGGCTGGGCGTTCTCGCTCGGCAGTGGCGGCGGCGGTATTCACGGGCAGGGCGCGTTCTGGGTTGAGGTGAGTTTTCGAGACGCGTCATACAATGCCCTGGCTTTCTACCGGTCAGTGGTCGTGTCCGGCAATAACCTTGGCCAGCTTTGGCGGGGCGAATACCTGGTTCGATGTGCAGATCACCAACCAGTGTTAGTACACGAACGCGTCCGCACAGATACTGTTGCCTAGGACCGTTAAACAACAACCAACAATAAACGCGATCTGTGTTATAAACAAAAGCATCAAGACACGAAAGTAGAAACCTGTGAAAAAAGCCCTATTGATAATTCTTAGCGTAATGGGTGCCGCTGGTTTGGGCCGTGTTCAAGCCCAATTGCTCGACGTTAATTTTATTGACGATTCTGTCAACGTGGCCTACGGCGGCGGCAATGTCCCTGCGCCTTCTGCGATGTCGGGTGCTGCGGTGATTGGTTCACCGGGTGATATGTGGAATGGCTTGGGCGGCTTTGCCTACTCGGCTAATCCTAATGGCGCCACTTTCACCAGTGGACCCTTGCATTATACAAATGGCGCCGCTTCGGGGGTTAGTTTGAGTTTGACGGCAGCAAATGGCACCTATGATGCTAATGCCGCAGGTTTTGGCAACTACAGCCCATTTTCATGGGCTTCTTTAGCTAATGAAAAGGGTAACATTGGCTACCCAAACACCCCTTGGGCAGTCTTGATGGCGTCTATGCTCGTCTCACACACCGCGGGGGTGACCGATACCGTCTCACTCAGCGGTCTTGTGCCTGGCGGGACTTACAATCTGTATGTTTATAGCGCGGGCGATCTGAACCTGGCGAGTGGGGCAATTTCCGGGCAAAGAATGAGTACGTTCACGGTCAACGGTGTCACCCAGACCTCTATTTGGCAGGCCGGCGTTACCACCCTGGTCAACGGAGCCGACTATCTTGAGTTTACCAATGTCGTGGCCAACGGCTCCGGGAATCTTCTCATCAACTATGGCAATAGCGCAAATGGCGATGAAACCGATTTCGATGGTTTCCAACTTCAAAGTGTCACGAATCAAATTAGCGGCACGAACCCTCCCGCCACGCAATGGAACATCGTCTGGAGCGACGAATTCAACGGCACTTCCATCAATACGAACAATTGGACATACGACCTCGGCGGCGGAGGCTTTGGCAACAACGAACTGGAGACTTATACCAGCAGTTCGCAGAACTCCTACGTGAGCAATGGCCTCCTGCACATCGTGGCGTTAACCAATGGGTCCGGTTACACTTCCGCCCGCATGAAGACCCAGGGCAAACAGTCTTGGGCTTACGGCCGCATGGAGGCGCGCATCCAAATCCCTCGAGGACAGGGAATCTGGCCCGCTTTCTGGATGCTGGGCACAAACATTGTTCCTGTCGGCTGGCCCACCTGTGGCGAGATTGACATCATGGAAAACATCGGCAACACCAACGATCAGGGCACCGATCATGGCACGATTCACGGCCCACAAAATAACTCTTGCGGGGGGGACTACAATTGTGGCGGCGGTGTCGGCGGTACCTATACGCTGCCGGGCGGAGCGGCTCTCGCCGATAACTTTCACATTTACGGCGTGGAGTGGACGACCAACCAAATCACATGGTTCATGGACACCATTAATTATTTTACGGCCACGCCCGCCAGTCTGCCCGCTAACTCAACCTGGGTCTTTACGCAGCCTCAATTCTTCATACTCAACGTCGCCGTCGGCGGCAACTGGCCTGGAAATCCGGATGGAACAACGGTCTTCCCCCAACAAATGCTGGTGGATTATATTCGGGTTTACCAGCAGACCGCGCCGCTCGCCTTGACCGTGGGGCCACTGTCGAACGGAACTTTCACCTTGAGCTGGCCGACCAATATTGTTTGCCATCTGCAAGTACAAACAAACTCCTTGACCGGCGGCACAAATTGGTTCGACACGAGTGTCACGACCAGTCCGTTTGTGGTATCGCCGAATCCCAATAACGCCGGCGTCTTTTATCGGCTGGAATCGCCCTGAGGCCACGTGCGGGGCTTTGCCGGCAAGTCGCTCGCAGGATGACGAAGCATCCGGCACGATTTAAGAACCTTGTTTTTTGGAAACCTGCAATTAATTATGATACGTCGAATGATAATTACCATGGTGCCGGGTTTGTTCCCGGGTGGAACTGGTTTGCTGAAAAAATCACAGGGCAGCGACTGTCTGGCAGAACGCCGGCCGGGTCATTTTATGCGCCTCTTTCGCCCCTGTATTCCGGTGAACGTCATTCGCGAGGTTTGTTTCATCGGGTTTTGTTGCGCGATGCCAGTCCAGCTCCCCGCACAGCAGCCCTGGACGAATACCACTCTTTCAGCGAGCCAGCGCGCCACCCTTTTGGTTGGAGCCATGAGTTTCAATGAAAAAGTTGCCATGGTTAACGGCACGGCCGGCCCGGCTGGCAGTAACTATGTAGGTAACATTGCCAACAACACCCGGCTCGGCATTCCATGGTTGTATTTGAACGACGGACCCGCCGGAGTCCGGCTTTCCGACAACAGCACGACCGCCTTTCCGGCCCCGATCACGCTTGCGGCGACCTGGGACACGGCACTGGCGCGGCAATACGGCAGCCAAATGGGCGCCCAAGCCTACGGCAAAGGCATTGAGGTTCTGTTGGGGCCAATGATGAACACGGCTCGCGCTTACCAAGCAGGAAGAAACTTCGAAGGCTACGGCGAAGAACCGGAACTGGCGGGGGCAATGGCGGCCGCCACGATCAACGGCATCCAGAGCCAGGGGGTCATCGCCACCGCCAAGCACTTCGTGTGCAACGACCAGGAGACCCAACGGACTGTGATCAGTTCGGACGCTGACGAGCGTACCCGGCAGGAGATTTATTACCTGCCATTTCGGGACTCGGTCCGGGCCGGCGCCGGCGCGGTAATGGCTTCCTATAACCGGGTCAACAGTCGTTACGCCTGCGAATCTGAGGCGCTCAATGCCACGTTGAAGAAGCTGTGGGGATTCAACGGCTGGGTCATGAGTGATTGGGGGGCGACTTTCAGCACCGTGGCGGGGATGAACAACGGTTTGGACATGGATATGTACACCGGCCAATTTCCAGCCAATAACATCACAACCGCTATTCAATCAGGCAATGTCCCGGCCTCGGAACTGGACGGCATGGTGACTCGGATTCTCACGACCATGTTCCAATTCGGTGTCTTCGACAACCCTCCCACCGGGAATCTAAATTCGACGGTGACGAACTCAGCCAATATTCAATTTGCGCGCAGCGCCGCTGCGGAGGGAACGGTCCTGTTGCAAAACAACGGCGGATTGTTGCCGCTGGGTTCGTCCGTGCATTCGATTGCCGTGATCGGCTCCGTGGCGAGTACGGCGCCAATTTCAGTCGGCGGCGGCTCCGCGAGCGTGAATTTGCCCTACAACATTACGCCGCTGGCGGGAATCACCAGCCGCGCCGGAAGCGGCGTCACCGTCAGCTATGCCCAGGGTGACGGAGCGAGCGTCTCCCAGGCGGTGCAACTCGCCGCTAATTCGGAACGTCGCCATCGTATGCGTGGGCCAGCAGACCAGCGAAGGTTCCGACCGCACCAGCCTTTCATTACCCAACGGCCAGGACGCTTTAGTGAGCGCCGTTGCCGCCGCTAATCCGCACACCATCGTTGTGGTTTATGAGTCCTCTGCCACCCTGATGCCCTGGGCCAGCCAGGTCGCGGCAGTGCTGGTGGCGTGGTACCCCGGACAGGAAAATGGCAACGCGCTGGCTCAAGTCCTGTTCGGTGACGTGAACCCATCGGCGAAACTTCCTGTGACGATCCCCGCTTCCTCCAACCAGGTACCGACGAGTACCACCGCCCAATTCCCCGGTGTCAGCGGCCACGTTTCGTACTCCGAGCAGTTGCTTATCGGGTATCGCTGGTATGACGCGAATATCGTGTCCCCGCTGTTTCCGTTCGGCTACGGACTTTCCTACACCACTTTCAGTTACAGCAATCTAACCGTGAGTGCGGTCAGCCCTTCGGGGCAGGTGCAAATCGGTTTCGACCTGACGAACACGGGCGGTCGCACGGGCGCTGAAGTGCCCCAGCTCTATCTGGCCTTTCCCCCCGCTGCAGGCGAGCCGCCGAAATTGCTCAAAGGATTTCAAAGAATCTCGCTCTCACCGGGTCAGACCCAACACGTGACCTTCAATCTCGATTGGGAAGATTTGGCCAATTGGGATGCCACGGCACGCGGGTGGATTGTGACACCCGGTGTGTTCACGGCATTGGTGGGCGCCTCCTCGCGCGATATTCGTTTAACAGGGACTTTTACGGTCAACTCGATTCCGCCCAGTGATCTGGCCAACTTGGCGCTTCATCAACCCGTAACCGTTTCTTCAGCGATGTCCACCAACACGGCTGGCCCGGCGGCCGTGGATGGCGATCCGACCACCGCCTGGTCCTCATCCACCGGCGACCCGCAATGGATTTCGGTGGATCTTGGCGTGACGCGGGATTTGTCCCGCGTGCGGTTGAACTGGAACACCAATTACGCCAGCAGCTATGCGATCCAAATCTCACCGGACGGGACGAATTGGACGGGCATTTTCAACACGAACAACGACCTCGGCGGCATCGAGGACATTCTGGTTTCCGGCCGTGGCCGCTACGTGCGGATTTACGGGACGGTCGAGGGTTCGCCCGGCAATGGTTATTCACTCTCGGAACTGGACGTTTATTCGCAACCGCAACGGCCCTTCGGCGGGACCATTACCAGTTTACCGGGACAAATCCAAGCGGAGGATTACGACACCGGCGGCCAGGGGGTTGCCTATTACGACGACACGCCGGGGAATTCGGGTGGCGCCTTTCGCTCGGACGATGTGGACATCGAACCGACCTCGGACACGGGCGGCGGTTACGATGTCGGGTGGATTGATCCGGGCGAGTGGCTGGAATATACGGTGAACGTGCCCGATCCATCGGCTATTTACAACATCAAGGCCCGCGTGGCGTCCACGGCCGCCAGCCAAATGCGCGTGCGGCTTGACGGGACGGTGCTCGGCGTATTTCAAATTCCCAACACGGGCGGCTGGCAGAATTGGCAGACCGTGACTTTGACCAACGTTCCCCTCGCCGGAGGCAGCGGGTCCAAGGCGTTGCGGCTGGAAATGCTCACCAGCGGTTTCAACGTCAATTGGATTGAATTGGACCGGGTGCAGATTTGCGGCACCAACAACATCGCGCTGAACCAGCCGGCCTCGGCTTCATCGCTCCAGTCGGGGAGTACGTACCCTGTCTCCGCCGCCTTTGACGGTGACCCGACCACACGCTGGTCCTCGGCCTTCAGCGATCCTCAATGGATTCAGGTGGATCTCGGCTCCATGCAAAATATCGCCCGCGTCAGGCTTATTTGGGAAACGGCTTTCGCCCAAAGCTACAGCATTCAACTGTCGCCTGATGCCAGCACCTGGACCACCGTTTACACAACGACCAATGGTCCAGGCAGCATCAACGATCTGGCCGCGCTGGGAAGCGGGCGCTACGTGCGGATGTACGGCACACAACGCGCCACGTCGTACGGCTATTCGCTCTGGGAATTTGAAGTTTATCCCGCCCTCGTGCCAGCGCTGGCAATCAGCCTCAGCGGGACAAACGTTGTGATTCTCTGGCCGACGTCGGTGACCAGTTGGTCGCTACAGACAGCGCCGGCGTTGGGATTTCCCAGCGGTTGGAGCAACCTGACGACCGTTCCCTTGTTCCCGAATTCAGAATACATCGTCACGAATGCGGTCGGTGCAGCGGCGCAATTCTACCGCCTCGCTCAGAACCCCTGAAATTGCCTTTGCGCACAATGAAATTGCTTTTTTCATCCGGCGGGCTTTCGGACAAAGCTTGGCGGATTCCGGTTGAGTGTGCATAATCCGGTTTGGAAATGATCGGATTCAATTTTCCGAAGGCCATGTTATGAAGCCAACCATCTACCCGACTGGATTGAAGATTCCAGGCGCGGCCACGGGCTCCGTGATGCTGCTGACAGGCCTCTTGTTTTTCCTCACCGTCCCGCGCCTGGCCGGCCAGGAGGTTCCGCTGCCGGAATTGCAAACGGCCGAGCAAGTCCGGCAATTGACTCCGGAGCAGGCCGCGCGTCATTATCCGGTGCGGTTGCGCGGGGTGCTGACCTTTTTCGACCAAAGCCAGTTTTACCGGTTTTTCCAGGACGACACGGCAGGCATCTATCTTTTCCCGAGTGACGCGTTGACCAATGCGGCCCTGGCCACGGGAGAATTGGTGGAGATCGAAGGCCAGACCAGCCCCGGCGAGTATGCACCGACCGTCACGCCGCAGCGGACAAAAATTTTGGGCGCAGGAACCTTTCCTCCGGCCAAACCGGTTTCTTATGAAGCCCTGGCCAGCGGCGAGGAAGACAGCCAATTCGTGGAAACTCACGGCATTGTCCGCGCTGTCAGCTTTGACGCGCAAACCAGCTACTATTCGATTGAAATGGCGACGGGCGGCGGTCGTTTGACGGCGCTGGCGACGAAACTGCCCGTCGGGCGGGAGGAAGATTTGGAGAACAGCACCGTCAAAATCCGCGGTGTGTGCACCAGCCGTTTTAATCAGCAACGGCAGTTGTTCGATCTCCGGCTGCTGGTACCGCGTCCCGCGGACGTGGTGATTGAAACGCCCGCCCCCAGCCATCCCTTCGACGCGCCCACGCGCCCGATCGGGCAACTGCTGCAATTTACCCCGAGTGGTCCTTACGGTCACCGCGTTAAAGTCAGCGGCACGGTCATCTACCGGCGCGATAATGCCCTGTACATCGAAGATAAAACGGAAGGGCTGTATGTGGAGACGCAACAAACCAATTCTCTGCTTCCCGGTGACCAGGTGGAAGCTTTGGGTTTTCCCGCCAAGGGCGAATACACCCCCATGTTGCAGGATGCCATCTTCCAGAAAACCGGCTCCGTCCTGTTGCCGGCACCGGACTCCATCACTGCCGATGAAGCGTTGAAAGGGACACACGATTGCCGCCTCGTGCGGATTGAAGCCACTGTGCTGGATCGGACGCGGTACAGCCGCGAACAATTTCTGGTGCTGCAATCCGGCGGTTTTATTTTCAACGCCTATCTGGAGCGAAAGAACGTGGGCGTGAACTTTGCCTATTTGCAAAACGGCTGCAAAGTCGCCATCACCGGCGTCTGCCTGATTGAACGGGGCAATGACTGGCATGTCGGACCCGACTGGCGCACTAAATCCTTCCGCATCCTGTTGCGCTCGGCGGGTGACATTTTTGTGTTACAAGAACCGCCTTGGTGGAATTTGCAGAAACTGCTGTGGATCGTCGGCGTCTTGTGCGTAGTCGTGCTGGTTGTGCTGACGTGGGCCGGCGTGCTGCGCCGGCGCGTCCAGAAACAAACCAGGATCATCCGCCAGCAACTCCAGACCGAGGCGGCCTTGAAAGAACGTTACGAAGATCTGTTTGAAAACGCCAACGACATGGTTTTTACCCACGATATGTCTGGAAACATCACGTCCATCAATAAAACCGGCGAAGAAATACTCGGCCGTCCCCGCGACGCCATCCTGTCCAGGAACCTGGTTGAATTCGTGGTCGAAGAACAGCGCGTCGCTGCCGCCCAATGGCTCGCGCAGGTCACGAAAAGCGCGGAATTGCCGCCAGCGGAATGGGACTGCCTCAACTCTGCGGGACAGCGCATCCGGCTGGAGATCAGCACGCGCGTGGTCGGTCGGGCGGGGAAACAAGTGGAAGTGGAAGGCATCGCGCGCGACATCACCGAGCGAAAACGGTTGGAGCGCGAGATTTTGGAAATCAGCAGCCGGGAACAACGTCGCATCGGGCACGATCTGCACGACGGCGTTTGTCAGCAACTGGCCGCCATCGCCTACCGGATGGATATCCTGGGCGAACAGTTGCAGGAAAAGGGCGTGGCCGAATCTGCCGAAGCCGAACGGGTGGGCGGACTGGTCAATGAAGCCATCAACCAAACCCGCAGCGTGGCGCGCGGATTGTTCCCGATCAGTTTGGAGGAAAATGGATTGATATCGGCGTTGGAAGAACTGGCCGTCAATACCAGTAATCTGTTCAATGTCCGATGCCAGTTCTCCGCCGAAGGGCAGCTTCCCAAAGTTGAAAATGGCGCAGCCTTGCATTTGTATTACATCGCGCAGGAAGCCGTGTTGAACGCGGCTAAACATGGCCGGGCCGCCACCATCTCCATCGCCCTGACGCGGGCCAATGACCGTTTCGTGCTGGCCGTCCGTGACGATGGATCGGGCTTTGAGTTGTCCGACCGCGGTTTCAGCGGGATGGGCATCCGCATCATGCGCTATCGCGCGCGCGTCATCGGCGCAACATTGGACTTGAAAAGTCAGCCGGGACAGGGCACTGAAATCAGTTGCGTATTTTATGCGACCACTTGAAACTTCAGTAAATCGTCGAAAATGAACGAAGACGCTGCCAGTCCGGCTGATTCACCGCAGGGAAAAACCCGCCCGCCCGTCAAGAGCCGGATTTTCATTGTGGATGACCACGCCATGTTTCGCGAAGGCTTGCGCTATCTCATTGACCGCGAGCCGGATTTAACCGTGTGCGGCGACACAGCGGACGCCGACGAGGCGTTGCGAAACATTGATGAGTTGAACCCCGATCTGGTCATTGCCGATATTTCCTTGACCGGCACGACGGGCATTGACCTCATCAAGGCCATCAAGAGCAAGTATGAGGATCTGCCGGTTCTCGTCGTCTCCATGCACGAGGAGTCACTTTACGCGGAACGCGCGTTGCGCGCTGGAGCCGCGGGGTATGTGATGAAACAAGAGCCGGCCAAGACGGTGAAACTGGCCATCCGCAAGGTGCTCGGTGGTGACATTCATTTGAGCGAAAAAATGGCGTCTTCCATGCTGGGCAAGTTCATGCGCGGCGGTCAGGCCGGGGCGCCCGCTTCGCCCATTGAATCGTTGAGCGACCGCGAATTGGAGGTCTTCCGGATGTTGGGCGAGGGCAAAGCCACGCGCCAAATCGCGGAGGAGCTGGATTTGAGCATCGCCACCATCAATTCCTTCAGAAACCGGATCAAAGAGAAACTGAATTTGAAAAACTCCACCGAATTGATGCTGCACGCCATCCACTGGGTTCGCGAAGGCTCCACCAGTTGAGCCTTGCTTTTCAAATGCCCCAGCCTTTCGTTTCATTGATTTGCGCCGGACGACTGCCCCTGTGGATGGCCGCCGCGACGGTCGCGTTGGGAACCTTCACGGCGCGAGGAGATTGGCAACTGGTCTGGAGGGACGAATTCAACGGCGTCTCGATTGATACCAATCATTGGAAGTTCGAGATGGGAAATCGTCATGGCTGGGGAAATCACGAACTGGAGTATTACACCGATCGTCCGGAGAATGTCTGCGTCAGCAACGGCGTCCTCCACATTGTTGCCCGGCCCAAATCTGCCAATGGAATTTTCTTTACGTCAGCCCGCCTGAAAAGTCAGGGGCTTTTTGCCCACAAATACGGTCGCTTCGAATTTCGGGCGAAATTTCCCGGGGGGCGGGGTTATTGGCCGGCGCTTTGGTTGATGCCTGAGCATTCGGCCTATGGCGGCTGGCCGGCTTGCGGTGAAATTGATGTCACCGAGAACAGGGGAAACGATCCCGCAGTGGTGGAGGGAACCATCCATTACGCGGGCGCGGATGGACGCCATCTTCAGTCCGCGGGAACCTACACGTTTCCTCCGAATGACGGAGCCACCAACTTTCACGTGTATCTTTTGGAATGGACCACCAATTCAATCAGTTGGTACGTGGACAATCACCTTTATGAAACGCAGACGAATTGGTCCACGGTGGGAGCCGCGTATCCGGCGCCGTTCAACCAGCCGTTTTATATTATCATGAACCTGGCTGTGGGCGGCGACTTCGGCGGCAATCCAGACATCCATACTGTTTTCCCGGGCGAGATGCAGGTGGATTACATTCGGGTCTATGACAACGTCGCGACAAATTCAGTTCGCTGAATTGGCATCGCTTCATAGAATGCAACGAGGCGTGCAAACCTTTAAATAATTCGAGACCTCCGCAAAACCGACGTGGCGGCTCCTCGGCCGAGAGCCGCTCTCATCCGGGAGAAAAAGGGCATTGGAACACCCCCCTGTGCCAGAGAAAAACCGAGGGCGGACTTGGAAAAGGGCTTGCAAACCCGTGGCGAGGGAGGAGAATTACGGAAGAGGCCCACTTGGATCGTGGGCAAGAAACCAAATGGGAAATATCAATTAAAGATGATACAGTGTTAGTCAATGAGACTGAATCGGCCGGATGGACGTGGGGCGTAAGGCCATATGGGAAATGTCGGGTTAAGAGTCAACCGATGCAAACTTGCTTCAAAGTTGGAACCCTGCTCCCTTCAACGCAAGGCGTCAGGTTGCAAGACACGAGATGCGCAGCTTGAAACCCATGTCAGGCGGCGCATTCGAAGCGAACTCTCATCGCAGGCGGGCCTTCACCTTGATTGAATTGTTGGTGGTGATTGCCATCATCGCGATTCTGGCCGCAATGTTGCTGCCGGCGTTGTCGCAAGCCAAAGAGAGGGGAAAGCGAATTGCCTGTGGCAACAATCTCCGGCAGATCGGGATTGGCATGACGGTTTATGCCGGCAATAATAATGATTATGTCGTTTCGGCGCTACCGTCCCTCCCCAATGACCCCCCTACCACACTGCAGGCGTTTAACCAAACCGCCATTAATCCGCCGGAAGCAGGTATGGCCAAGGATGTCAACCTGGATGTGACAGATACCAATACCGCTTCCATCTGGTGTTGTCCGGACCTTTTAGACTACGGGACATTTTACAACGCCAACCCAGGCGGCACAGGGGGTCCTCAATGGCAAATCGGTTATCAGTATTTCGGCGGCATCTATTGGTGGTATAATCCGGCTTACCCTGGCGGCATTAAGTCGTGCAGTCCGATAAAACTGGCCAATTCCAAAGCGGTTTGGGTGCTCGCGGCGGATTTGATTTGCAAATATAAAAATCCGCCGCTAAATCCGTGGGGGGGTAGTACTCGCGGTTTCGTTGCCCACCAGCGGCCAGGCTCGCAATTCCCGGACGGCGGCAACCATTTGACAGTGGATGGTTCCGTGAACTGGATCAAATGGGAAAACACTTTGGATATCACGACTTTTTGGCCCAACACCTACAATTACTTCTTCTATCAATCCGACCTTGGCGGAATGACGCCCCCTGCCGTTGGGTTGTTAGTCCCGGCGCGCTTCTAGTTCCGCAACAAGTCGTTGGCTGCGGACGCCGGCGAGTTGATGGCATCCGTCCCAATTTCAAGTCCTGCTGAAAAGCGGTGGAATTATGCCTTTGTAAAACAATCCGGTTTTTATCCGATCAATTGTCGGGACATCTTTATGATATCTTCAAGGTGTTTGTTCAGTGTAAGCGGAACGGGAGGTCTGCTCGATAGAGCTTCATCTGTGATCGAATGGCGCCGGCCAGTGTGGTGTTGGACTGCGTCTCGGCCAGTTGCAGAGTGCGCTGCGCGGTTTCCACGGCTTCGGGAAATCGCCCAGCCTCGGCGTAGGCGGCGGCGAGCGTGTGAAGAATGATCAGATTTTCTCCACCGGCAAGCTGATTTGCCTCTTTGGCCAGTTTCACAGCCTCGCGACCGTTGCGCAGCGACGCCTGCGGCGCAATCACTAAAACCCAGGCCAAGCTGTTTTGGGCTGCCAGATTGTTGGGTGTGATTTGCAGCGCCTTTTGGTAATGAACAATCGCTTCGTCCACTCTGCCCTTTTGAATTAGAGCATCGCCGAGGTCGATATGAGCTTCCACGTGTTTGGGATTAATTTGCAGGGCGTTTTGGCGACAGCGTGCCAAAAGATTTGGACAAAGCCCGCAATTATTTTACCAAAGCTGTTGCAGCCGGTGAACCGTCCGCCACCAATGAGCTTTTAAAATTGAATTAAAATACGGTCCAAAGCGCAGCCTCAACGAACAACCCGTGAACCAGCAACAATCTGTTAGATCGCGACCCACCAACTGCCACTGCCAGAAAAGCTATTCTGGGAATACATCATTGAGAGCGATAGTATGCGTTATGGTGTCAAGACTGTCACGCATGATTCAAGCCAGCCGTTGTCCGGGGAATTTGGGTCACTGGCAATACCGTTGGCTGGCGGCGGAATCTGCAAAAGATATTTATCAGACCATCTCCTGATTTCCGAGTGCCCGTCGGCATATGACATACCACCGCCACGAACATGGCGCACCGCCGGAATATCCTGCCAATGATTAGGGTCGTTTGGACTGCAACAAAAAAGAGTATCATTAAGGGAGTTTTCATCTTCATCTATTAAAACGAATGTCGTGGAAGGGCCGGGGAAGAGGAAATCCGTGTCCCTGTAAAATACTTTCACCCCAGGACCGTTCCATTTAACCAATGGTGGTATTGGATTTATGCAACAATTCATCGAACTACCGCGAGCCTGGGGGTAAGCGGTGCCCGCGTACTTAAAGGTTTTCATGTCCGACGGGCAACTATAGGGAGCGGTATTGTTGACATATGGATAAATCAGTCCCGCTTGAATAAAATTGGGCATTAAAGGTATTGCAGATGGAGTGGTTCCACTCACCAGGCCCGGACACCATTGAGAATTCGCCCCCCCGGGTAGATAGCTGGAGTCGGTTGGGGTCGGGGCCTGCGTGCTTTGCTGCCCGTTGGGCGAAAGTTTGTTTTCGTTGTCAGCGGTATACTCGCTCCAACCCAAAGTCACCTGCTTCATATTGTTCATGCATGATATCGCTTTGGCTCTCTGCTGGGCAGCGTTCAATGCCGGCAACAACATTGCCGCAAGGATGGCGATAATGGCAATCACCACCAACAATTCAATCAAAGTAAAAGCATTGCCCCTGATTTTTGGTTTCCAGCTTGAATTTCCATCACAGCCGCCAAAACCCAAACCGGAACTTTTATCTTTGCTTTTTTTATTCATATTCATGCCTGTTTCAATTAATCAAGTCTAATTTAAACCGGCGGCCTGCCTGCAACGGCAGGCCGGCCGCCAGCACCATGATTTTACCTTACTGTACTGCCACCTGATAGAATCGGTGCTGCGCAGTAATGGGATCGGTCACCGTGACCGTAGTGTTGGTGCAAAGGTCCGTAATATTATTCACCAGCACACTCCAGGTGGCGTCCGTCAGGTTGGTTTTATAGAGAACTGAATAGTCAAGCCCGGCGCTGGCCGAGAACGACAGGTTGATATTGGTCCCGCTAACCGACACGCTGACAGGAAATTGCTCCGCAATGCCATTCGCTGCCGCCGCAACCAGAAAAAGCTGCATATCGTCCCAATAGACAGCATCGGTAGCATTACCAAGCCAGCCGCCGGTGGGACCGGATTGTCCATCGTCCACGTCTACGTCTGTGGATTGAGGACAATACTCATACACTTGAAAATTAATCTGGGTCACCGGCGGGGTTGTGTTGGTCGGCACCATGAAGATGCCGTTAGGCAAAGTGTTGTAGGGAATATCGTCTTCCAGCCCGATTCCGCTGTTATCGACCACATTGCTTACTGCCAGATAGCACCACTGATCCCTCGGCAACTGGTCATGGTATAAAGTCTGGCCATTTTGAGCACTGCTCGCATCAATAGACACATATTGCATATTTGCATTGGTATAAGCCAGACCATAAAGCTTGAACGATTCGTAAGTCGGAGTGCCAGGAACTGCAGTTCCAGTTGCATCCTTGAACCAAATCTGGAGCCGACAGGTATTGCCGGCGGTAAAATCATTTGAACTCGATATGTAGGCCCAACCGCCCGCCTTCCACAAACTGCCGGGGGTGACGTTAGAGACGATTGTACAGTTGGCCCCGGTTCCGAACGCGTGATGGAAACCGTTATCGCGGTCGCCATTGGCACCAACCTCTGCCACCACATTCCCGTCATAAACATTGACCGGAGCGAGCATGGCAGGATCATAGAAATTGGCCGCAGTTGCAAAATAAGCACCGTTGAAAATTTCCCATGGAGCCCAAAGTGGTGCGTTTTCAAAACCGGCATTAGGACCCAAAACGTTGGCCTTCTGTATGCAAGTCAAGGTTAATACTGTCAATTGCACGGGAACACTGCGAATGGAATTGGTGATGGACGGCGAAGTGTGTGTGTTTATGTCTGTGACCACCACGTCGTACAGGCCTTGGTCAACCGCTTGACAGTTTGTAAAGGACAAAGTTTGGAGTGTAGTCTTGCCATTAATATCGTTAACAGGCCCTGGCAGGTTGGTTCCATTCTCCTGCCATTGAAATGAGACCTTTTCGCCAACGTACGCAGTTTTCTGTCCCACCGTGAACGACGCCGGCAAGCCGGCATAAACTGTCAGAGCCACTGGCGGATTGGTAATGTCGGGATCACTTCCCACCAGCTTGACCAAAGCACAGTCGTCCCAGTAAACGTCGCCTCCGGAATCTGCCGAATTATCAAATTCAAGTTGATAGCGAACGAATGCCGTGCCGGGGGGAGCGGTAAGGGTTGTTGGCACGGGGCTTTCGTAACCACTTTCCACCATAGGGCCGGGTGCTGGATTCCCCATGCTTCCCGGTGGCGGTGTGTAACCGTAATAACAGTTTGTCGCCGGAAGATACAGCCAGCCGCTGCTTCCGTCAGGCAGCCAGCCGCTTGCGTTAGTAGCGGTAATAACGTAGCCAAGGCTCCCCAAGTCGGCGTTCGGATCAAGAACGGCTGATCCACACACCCCATAGGTAGCGCTGGGAACGTTAGTGGGAGCCAACACGTTGTTGTTCGTATCATAAAAGGCAACGCTCATATAAGCGATGGCTGTGGAGAAGTAGTTCGACGCATAACAGATGGCCCAACAACTGGCCGACCACTGGGAATTTGAGGCGGCAGCGAAATCCTGATAAAGGCTCGCCGTGGGCGCCCCTTCAGTGCCTGTGGTGTCGAACATCTGAAACGTCCACGTCCCGGAATGAGCCAGAAAATTGCTGGTTCCGCTGCCGGGAATCGTACCGTTGGTTGAAACGACATAATTATAACCGGTAGGTGAGACATTCCACCCGGTCAAATCCCCCGTTTCGGCCCCGGGGTTAATCAGGACGTTTTGGGCCTTGGCGCCGCCACCGAACAAAATGAGGCCGGCCAGCAAGGCCACGCAGACCCGATTGTTAACTCTTGAGTTTGCCGAACGCGCATCGGATTGAGCCGACGAACCGGACAGCCAAAGATTGTTTTTAAAAATACTCATGGCAATTAATTCAGTTTTTATTGGTTGTTAATGAACTTGTAATGATTTATATCACGCACAGGGTTAAGTGTCAACATTTATAATTAAGAGTCAACATTTATTTTCGGTCTGTTGCGGCCTGTTTTGAATGCTGGAATCGGCGATTTCGTCGGTTGCGCCATCATGCGCAAGTCGTAACAGAGTCAGCCCCCTTTCCCGCCACACTTTTTAAGCATATCTTACCATTGTTATGAAGGAATGTGCTGGCAAAGGCTGACACCGGCACCTGTTCCCTGATGCCCCAGCCAAAGTTTGGGATATTTCCCATGAATTTCATCAGCCCAAACTCCAAATTAACAAAGCTTGCCGGTTTGACCGGGTTCAACGGCTCATTTAAAAAAATTGCAAAACAAAAAAGCCACCCGATTCATTATCGAGTGGCTTTATGTCAAACTTGATACAAATCAGCTTTTCCGGCGCAAGAAGTAGAACGGCATACCCAGCCCCATAGCGAGAAGCGCCAAGGTCGAAGGTTCCGGCACTGCAGTCAGGGTAGCATTATCATAAAACACCTCTTCCGGCGCAGTTATGGCTGCATTATTGCCGTCTATGTTATTGTAGTCCTGACACATGAGATACACTATGGCATCTGTGTAGCCCGCAGGCGCGGTGGCAGTAACAGACAATTGAGTCCAAGTGTTGAGACTTGACAGAGTGTTTGCGATGCCGAAGGTGCCGCCAGGAGCCTCCACGGTGCTTACACCACCCAAAGTGGCTTGCTCAAAGCCAAGCTGAACCAAGCAACCTTGAAACTGAAAACCGGTATCGGTCCAAGCCTGTACAGTGAACGTATATGATTGACCCGGAGTGATACCGGTCACTATCTGATAGGCTCCTGGGGTTTCCCAGTTATTGCCTGTAGCCAGTGTCTCATTCATGGCATAGGTGGCCGAACCGTACGGGGAGCCGCTGACGGTACTCATATCATTCTGATTGGCGCTGTCAAAGAGCGCCCAACCCTGATTAACGCCGGAAACACCTATTGGGTTTGCCGTGAAGGGACCATCAAAGTTTGGATCCACAAGAAGGTTTGGTTGTGCCTGAATGGTTGATGCGCTGAACGCGAGAACTGCGGCAATCGCAACGCTGCCGCCGATTTTTTTACTTAACATTTTCATACGGTTGTTTAGTGTTTGTCGTTGTTTACTTAAATGATATTAACCGCAACGTGATACTTTCTACTATAACAGGTTGATTTTGTCAATAGTTTTTTTTAAAATAAACGAGTAAGTTTTTTGTATGTGTCAAATTGCCGGGTTGAAATGGTGGTTTTTTGATTATGAAATATGTTTATCTTGCTAAAAGTAAGCAACTTACAGCGTTAAGGCGTTATTCCAGGTCGAATCGGCTAAACAAGAGCGATTCCCTCCGAAAGTCACCCCTATGATTCCCACAACCCCTGTTTCAAGGCGTCGTTTGTGGCTGATGCGCCTTTTTGCGATGTTTTTCACTCCCCTGCTCATTTTGGGCGGCCTTGAACTTGGACTGCGTCTGGGGGGATATGGATACGATACCGGTTTTTTTAGCCGCATCCGGGTTGACGGACGGGATTTTTATGTGCCGAATGAGAAATTCGGTTCCCGGTTCTTTCCGCCGGCCATCGCTCGCACAATTCCAGCATTTCGATTCGCTGCGAAGAAATCAACCAACACGTATCGGATATTTTTGTTCGGCGAATCGGCCGCCCTAGGAGACCCAGATTCAAGTTACGGTTTTGGCAGATATTTGCAGGTATTGCTTCGCGACCGTTTTCCCGGGACAGATTTTGAGGTGGTTTCCGTTGCGATTACTGCGATAGATTCAAACGTCATTCTGCCGATTGCACGGGATTGCGCCCGACATCAGGGTGATTTATGGGTCATTTACACGGGCAATAACGAAATGGTAGGCCCCTTTGGCGCAATCAAGATGGTTCCGTTCGCCGCTGATTTCGCATGCGGGAACAAGGCGCCGCCTCCCTTTGGCGCGGAAACGGCTTATGGACTGCAGGCGCCGCCTCTGGGAATCATCCGTACCGTTCTCGCCATTAAGGCCACCCGGACCGGTCAATTGCTGGACAATGTCATCCGGCGGATTAGAAGTGATTCATCAACGCCGAAAGAATGGGGCGGCATGCAAATGTTCATGAATGGCCGCATAGGATATGCCGATCCGGCCAGGCTGCGGGCTTACGCAAATTTCGGGGGAAATCTGGAAGACATATTGCGCACAGCACAACGAGCAGGCGTGCCCGTCATTTTGAGCACGGTGGCGGTTAACCTGAAGGATTGCGCGCCATTTGCTTCAATCCATGCGCCCGGTTTAAGCACGAACCAATTATCCGCATGGAATGAAATTTTTGAAGCAGGCATTACAAATGAAACCGCCGGTTCTTACCGGAATGCTTTGGCTTTGTATCGCAAGGCGGCTGAGAGTGACCCGCAGTTCGCTGAATTACAGTTTCGCATGGGAAGATGCGACCTCGCGTTGACCAATGATGATCAAGCCCGGCGGGATTTCGAATTGGCAAGGGATTACGATGCGCTCGATTTTCGGGCTGACACGCGCATCAATTCGGCGATCAAGGAAGCGGCATCCCGCCAGGCCGGGCAGGGGGTCTATTTGTTGGATGCCGCCAGGATTCTCGCGCAAAATTCGCCAGGGGGAATTCCCGGATTGAACTTTTTTTACGAGCACGTGCATTTGAATTTCCCCGGCAATTATCTGCTGGCGCTTAACTTTGCCGAACAGGCGAAAGACCTATTGCCAGCCGCGATTACTGCCCACGACAAGGGAAATTGGGCATCTGCGGAACTTTGCGATCGCCGCCTCGCGGTTACCGTTTGGGATCGCCGACGGGTCTGGCAGCCTATTCTGAGCCGCATTATGGCGCCGCCGTTCACCGGACAGTTCAACCACGCCGCCAATCTCAAGACGTACGAGGCGAAATTCGATGAAGTAAAGTCCATAATGAATACCCAGACACCCGAGCAGGCCCGGCAGATGTATGAGCAGGCCCTGGCATTGGCTCCGGATGACTACTTTTTGCATGTGAATTTTGAGAGTTTTCTGGAAAAAGGGGGTTACCTGGCACAAGCCATCGTGGAAGCCAAACGCTGCTGCGAACTTGTTCCACAGTTGCCGGCGGCCTATTATTATACTGGCACATTGCTGGTCCGCGAAGGGAAAATCAGTGAAGCGGCCGATTATTTTTCCCGCGCCATTGCCATTCGCAGCGATTATGCGGAAGCCCAGGATGCCATGGGAGAACTTCTTGCGAATCAACAAAAAACCGCGGAGGCCATCCATTGGTTCAAGCGAGCGATCCGGTCAAATCCCGACTATGTGGACACGTATCTGAATCTGGGATTTCTACAGCAGAATCAGGGGAAAATGGATGCCGCCATGGCCAGTTATCAGAAAGCCGCGAATCTGGAGCCGGAGGGCCCGCCCGATTATTTCAATCGAGCCAACGCGGCGGCCGCTTTATATCGGTGGGATGAAGCCATGGCCGACCTGCGCGCGCTGCTTAAAGCCGAACCTGACTTTTGGCAGGCGCATTACATGCTGGGAATTGAATTGGCGGCAAACGGGAAAACTGAGGAAGCTCAAAGAGAATTTGCAGAGGCGATTCATTATCGTCCGGACTTTGCTCCAGCTCATTTATCTCTGGGAGCAATCCTGGCCGCTCAAAAGAGACTCGACCAGGCACTGGCGGAGTTTCGCACAGTTTTACAACTTGACCCGGCGAACAGTTCGGCGCAGCAACAAATTGAAACCATCGAAACCACATTGCATCACAACCCTTGATTCTGTGACCGGTTGGAGCGCAGCGCGGACGCGGCACTGTGCTTTGGCGGCAGTGTCAAGTTGCCGGCGACCAGGCGGGCCAGTGGTAGTGAGTGGTTTTGTTCCTGCCCATCCTGAGTCTTCCGGTTCCTGCCGGAATACCCCGGCTTGAAATCGGCCCCTGGCGCCGCCATGATAAGCGCATGGACAAAGATCGCGTTGCGGAAATTCTGGTCGAGATCGGAATATTGCTGGAACTCAAAGGCGAGAATCCGTTCAAGACGCGCGCCTACGCAAATGCCGCGCGCACGATTGAAAGCCTGAGCGAGCCGCTCGCGGAAGTTGTCGCCGCCGACCGGTTGGGTGAAATCAAAGGCATCGGCGAAGCGCTCGAAAAGAAAATCACCGAGTTGGTGGAAAAGGGCAAGCTGGCTTACTACGACGAATTGAACCCGGATTTCCCATACACACTTCACAAGCTGATGTTATTGACTTACAATGAAGCCGCATGAACAAAGGCTTTCATCTATGTTAGTTCAGTGAGCGAGACCTACGGTGACCAGGGAGGCACTGCCTACAACGGACATTTCGGCTGCACCTGCTACCATCCGCTGTTTTGCTTCAATCAGTTTAGCGATGTTGAGCAGTCCCTGCTGCGCGACGGTAACGTGCATAGCGCCAAGGATTGGCGGGCGGTGCTGGAACCGGTGGTGGCACGCTATCAAGGGCGAAACATTCCGCGCTGTTTTCGGGCCGATGCCGCCTTTGCACAGCCGGAACTCTATGAGTATCTAGAAGCTGAGGGTTTCGAGTATGCCATCCGTCTGCCGGGCAATGAGGCGTTGTTGCGGGACATCGAGCCACTGCTGACGCGACCGGTGGGGCGTCCCTCGAACGCGCCGGTAGTCTGGTATGCCGGCTTTTTGTATCAGGCCAAGAGTTGGAATCGCGCCCGGCGCGTGGTGGCCAAGGTGGAGTGGCACAATGGTGAATTGTTCCCTCGCGTCGGGTTCATCGTGACCAATCTAAGCCGGCCTGCCAAACGGGTGGTGCGGTTCTACAACCAGCGTGGCACGGCGGGAGCAATGGATCAAGGAAGGAAAGAACGCCGCCAAATGGACCCGCTTGTCCTGTCACGATTTTGTGGACAACCAGGTGCGGCTGCAACTGTTCGTGCTGGCCTACAACCTGGGCAACTTCCTGCGGCAGGCGGTGCTGCCCCGAGCAGTGCGTCACTGGACGTTGACGACGTTGCGGGAGAAATTAATCAAGATTGGGGCGAAGGTTGTGCGCCATGCGCGGCAGGTGGTCTTCCAGATGGCGGAGGTGGCGGTTCCGAGAGAGTTGTTCCGATCCATTCTACAGGCTATTGAGCGCCTGAGATTGGCAACTGCGACTTCAGGATGAAGGAAGAGACTCAACAATCGCAGGGGAATACTGGAAACCACGGAGGAGGTGTCTGCTCATCCGGGAGAAAATGGGCGTTGGGAGCCAAAAAAGGCATCGAAACAGCCCTGTGCCAGAGAATAACCGGAACGGACTGGAAAAAAGTTCTTGCAAACCTGTGGAGCAGGAAGAAAATCACGAAAAAGGCCTAGGCGGGTCGTGGGCTAGAAACCATATGGGAAATGTCAGTTCAAGCCGTCGTTTGTGGCTGATGCGCCTTTTTGCGATGATTTTCGTTCCATTGTTCGTGTTGGGTGGCCTTGAACTGGGGCTTCGTCTGGCAGGATACGGTTATGACACCGGCTTTTTCCAGCGAATCCGGATGCAGGGGCAGCGCTATTACGTGCCGAATGAAAAATTCGGATACCGGTTTTTACCGCCGGCCATCGCCCGAACAGCGCCGACCTTTCGATTTCCCGCGGAGAAAGCGACCAACTCGTATCGGATTTTCCTGCTCGGCGAATCAGCCGCCATTGGAGACCCCGATTCAACTTATGGTGTTGGCCGATACTTCGAAGTATTACTGCGCGAACGTTATCCCGGAACGGACTTTCAAGTGGTTTGTGCGGCGATAATAGGGATTGATTCAAATGTCATCCTGCCGATTGCGCGTGAGTGCGCCCGGCATCAGGGCGATTTGTGGCTCATTTACATGGGCAACAACGAGATGGTAGGACCCTTCGGTGCCGAGACGAGTAACTATAAATTCCTCCCCAGACATTTTGATGAATTCCGCGCGCCCAGTCTGGGTGTGATCCGAACCGTTGTCGCCATCAAAACCACCCGGATCGGGCAATTGCTGGACAACGTCATCCGGCGGATTAGAGGTAATTCATCAACGCCGAAAGAATGGGGCGGCATGCAGATGTTCATGAATGGCCGCATAGGATATGCCGATCCGGCCAGGCTGCGGGCTTACGCAAATTTCGGGGGAAATCTGGAAGACATATTGCGCACAGCACAACGAGCAGGCGTGCCTGTCATCCTGAGCACGGTGGCGGTTAATTTGAAGGATTGCGCTCCGCTCGTTTCGATTCATGCAGCCGGCCTGGATAAAAATCAGGAATCTGCATGGAACAAAATTTACAAGGAGGGCATTGATCGGGAAACTGCCGGCTCCTATCGGGAGGCGCTCGCTCTTTATCAAAAAGCCGCCGAGATTGATCCGCAGTATGCCGAACTGCAGTTTCGCATGGGAAGGTGCGACCTCGCGTTGACCAATGATGATCAAGCCCGGCGGGATTTTGAATTGGCAAGGGATTACGATGCGCTCGACATCCGGTCTGACACGCGCATCAATTCGGCGATCAAGGAAGCGGCGTCCCGCCAGGCCGGGCAGGGGGTCTATTTGTTGGATGCCGCCAGGATTCTCGCGCAAAATTCGCCGGAGGGAATTCCCGGATTAAACTTTTTTTATGAGCACGTGCATTTGAATTTCGCCGGCAATTATCTGCTGGCGCTTAACTTTGCCGAACTGGCGAAAGACCTATTACCAGCCGCAATTACTGCCCACGACAAGGGAAATTGGGCATCTGCGGAACTTTGCGATCGCCGCCTCGCAGTGACAGTCTGGGACCGGCAACGGGTCTGGCAGCCTATTTTCGAACGCATAACGTTAGCGCCGTTTACCGGACAGTTGGACCATACCGCCTTTGTGAAGATGTGTGAGGTGAAACTGGATGAGGCAAAATCCATGATGAATACCCAAACGCCCGAGCAGGCCCGGCAGATGTATGAGCAGGCCCTGGCATTGGCTCCGGATGACTTCTGTTTGCATGTGAATTTTGAGAGATTTTTGGAAAAAGGGGGTTACCTGGCACAAGCCCTCGTGGAAGCTAAACGCTGCTGCGAACTTGTTCCACAGTTGCCGGCGGCCTATTATTATACTGGCACATTGCTGGTCCGCGAAGGGAAAATCAGTGAAGCGGCCGATTATTTTTCCCGCGCCATTGCCATTCGCAGCGATTATGCGGAAGCCCAGGATGCCATGGGAGAACTTCTTGCGAATCAACAAAAAACCGCGGAGGCCATCCATTGGTTCAAGCGAGCGATCCGGTCAAATCCCGACTATGCGGACACGTATCTGAATCTGGGATTTCTACAGCAGAATCAGGGGAAAATGGATGCCGCCATGGCCAGTTATCAGAAAGCCGCGGATCTGGAGCCGGAGCGTGCGCCCGATTATTTCAATCGAGCCAACGCGGCGGCCGCTTTATATCGGTGGGATGAAGCCATGGCCGACCTGCGCGCGCTGCTTAAAGCCCAACCTGACTTTTGGCAGGCGCATTACATGCTGGGAATTGAATTGGCGGCAAACTGGAAAACCGAGGAAGCTCAAAGAGAATTTGCGGAGGCGATTCATTATCGTCCGGACTTTGCTCCAGCTCATTTATCTCTGGGAGCAATCCTGGCCGCTCAAAAGAGACTCGACCAGGCACTGGCGGAGTTTCGCACAGTTTTACAACTTGACCCTGCGAATAGTTCGGCGCAGCAACAAGTTGAAATCATCGAAACCACATTGCATCACAACCCTTGATTCTGCGAACTGTCGACATCCCGGCAAATGTGGCCATGAAAGTTCATTTTTTCTTTTCGGTTATCGCTTTATTCAAGTTTTGGCGCGGGTAAATCAAGCGATAAAACCGGATTTGAACAGGCGGCTTGTAACAAGCATTCGATCCGAACGCAGTATCAGCCGAAACACTCAGGGATGTGACTTGCAACCCGGCCAGGGCCCGTTGCGATTCCGTGGACGCGAGCCAGCCGAAAGACAGATTGTCCCCGATGAAGGGGGAAACCAGGAATCCACTGCGGGCCATCCCTGGAATCACGCGAAACCGATGCTCTCCATAATCACGCAGCAAGACATTCAACTGCAGACCGGGTGGTTTGTAGAGAGTCGTAGCCAGGTCTCCCCAAAAGGATTTTTTTATGTCCATCTCAACCCAGACCGGACCATCACCGGCGGCAGGCACCGGGACCGATTCCCCGAACTGAGCCACCACATTCGTCAGCAGCTCCAGGTGATACTCGCGAGGTGAGGCTGAGTGAGCCAGAACCAAGAACGTTGCGCGACCATCGGATGCCCCGCGGATGTCGTAGCGCGTCAATAATTCCGGCCACGACCGGCCATCGTCCAGTGAAGGATAGCGACCGTCGATTGTACTTACCTGAAAGAACAGGTAATCCGGAGCGCGCGGGGTCCGGAGAAAAGAAGCGTTTAATTCAGCCAACTCGGGAGTGTATGCGCTGAAACTCTGGATCACCGGCCGCGGGTCGTAACGAAAATTCTGCGCGAAAACGGCGGTCAGGTTCCCCGTATAAAGATCCACTTCTCCTGAAACCGCCGGCAAAGGCCATCGTGTTCGTATGGTAAGAGCATCCTCTTCGAAATGCTGGTACAAAGACCCCGTGAACGCGGATTGGACTGGAGCCGTCATGCTGCGCAAGCTGAATGTCCCCACCAGCTGCCCTGCCAGTCCCTGCTCCGAAAACCAGTGGCTATAAACGGCGGAGGCAAAAAGCGCGCAGGCCGGCAGCAGCGTCACGCCGGCGTATCGCAGCCAGCTTCTTTTCTCGCGCCCCGTGACCGCTAGGCTGGCCAGCGCGATGAGCAGAAGTCCAGTCGTCGCGCCGACCTCGTGCCGGTCGCACCGCACAAAACCCTCTTTGAAGATGAGGAACAGAATGGCCCCCAGGCCGGCGAGAACCAGCCCGCCTTGGAACCGGGGCTTGCCCCGGGCAGCGAAGCCGGTCAGGCCGGTAACCGAGGCGGCCAGCACAAGAAAACAAATCACGTCACGGGTTTCGGTTGCCCCGTTCCTCATCATCGCTTCAGTGTAGCCGCCGGTGATCCGGAATGAGTTGAAAAGATATGGCGCGAGCGAGCTCCAATGCTGTCCCGCCGCCGCCCAAAAGCACAGAATACTGGCACCCAGCACAACGACGATCCAAGGAAACCGGCGCCGCCGGAGGTCGTCAGTCGCAATCACCGCCACCACTGCCGCCGCGGCGATGAGGCCGGTAAATTTTGCCAGGCTCAACAGTCCCAATGACACCACTAGCGCGATCTGGATCGACGTGAACGAGCCCTCCTCGACAAAGAAATGCAGAAACAATAGCAGTACCGCCCAAGCGACAAGTCGAGCACTAAAGTCATCCCCCACCGGGATGCTCGAAAACGCCGTGAAGGCGATCAGCCAGAGCCAGGAGATCACCAGGTTGTCGGAGAAATGCCGCGCCACTCGTCCGGCTGCCATCCAAAAGATGACCGACAGCCCGATCCATACCACCATAGAAACCCAATGCGTCGATGGATGGTAACCGCGGCTGATAAAGCCCCAAGGGCCGTAAGTGAAGACAAGCTCGCGGCCGAACTGGAAATTCTGGGAAAAAGCTATGTGCAATGCTTGCGTCCAAGCATTGTCGATGTCATCGACGGTAGGGTACTGGTCCGGCGGCGTGCAAGGCAGGAACCTCGAGAACACATAGAACAAGGCGCTTATCCCGGCCAGCCAGGGAAGCGCCGTTTGCCATCGTTCGTTTTTCACCGGAGAATTCAACTCGGCCGAAGATTTGAGCCGGAACAATCCAGTCTGGCGCTGAATACGGGTTTGATCTGCACCCCGCCTTTATAGTGCAAGCAAATCCAATGTTAAACAGATTTTCGGCAGTCTAACCGCCAGGCGCGAAAGCCTTTATTTTGATGGTGCCGACGGAGGGGGTCGAACCCACACATCCTCACGGATACCAGATTTTGAGTCTAGCGCGTCTGCCAATTCCGCCACGTCGGCAACCAGGACACGAAATATATTTCAGCCGGCGCCGAAGTAAATGAATTTCACGTACAGATAGTGTTTGGTCAAGCGGCGCTGCGCCGCGGCCACGCTGCGGAACAGCGCAGCCTCACCACAAAAATTGGGCGACTTGCGGAAAGAGTTGCCTTGTGCGACTTCGGACGGCCTGGCGAGCCATTCCCATCAACCCCAATCGCCCGCTGCCAAACCCTTGTTTTTCCGCAAAGATTGCACGATGAAATTTGCTCTCATCAATTTTTTGATTCGATTGCCACTGCGGGCTGCGGCATTTTGATGCTCTGAAAACATCCGGATCATCCAACCAGCAGCCGGCCGACGAACGGTATCCCACGGGGGAACTGGTTCGGCGGCTCACGGCGTTGGCGTGGCGGTTTCGGAAGGATTGCCTGTGGTCGCTGGTGCTAAGCGTGGTGCTGCTGCTGCTCGGCATCGCGGGTCTCAAATTGCTGGGCGTGGTAATTGACGTCATCCGCTATGCACTGGACCCGTCCCTGCCGCCACCGGTTTATCCGTTCGGCTGGAACCCGCCGGCGGGATGGTCGGCGCTGCAGATTGTCACGGCGCTGGCGCTGGCAATTGTGGCACAGGCGGTGTTGCGCGCGGTGCTCACTTACGCCTACAACATGATCACGGCGCGGCTGACGCAGGGGGAAATCGTGCCGGAACTCCGCGCGCAGATTTACGCCAAGTTGCAGCGGCTGAGCTTCAGTTTCTTCGACCTGCACGGCTCGAACTCGATTTTCAACCGGGTGACGGGCGACGTGCAGAACACACGGTTGTTCGTGGACGGCGTGTTGTTGCAGGGGGTGACCATGTTGCTGACGTTGGCGGCCTACGCGGTTTTCATGTGGCGGATCCAGCCTTCGCTGACCGTGGCGTGCCTGTGCGTGTCGGTGCCGTTGTGGTGGCTGGCGCATTTTTATTCGGCGCGGCTGCGTCCGGGTTACCTCCGCAACCGCGAGCTGACGGACAACATGGTGTTGCTGTTCAGCGAAAGCGTACGCGGAATGCAGACGGTAAAAGGATTCGCCGCGGAATCGCACCAGATACGGCGGTTTGAGGAGGCGAACGATCTGGTGTCGTCGCAACAACGGAAAATTTTCTGGGATTTGTCGCTGTTCACGCCGGGCACACAGATGTTGTCACAGTTGAGCCTGGTGATTTTGTTCGCGTACGGCGGCTGGCTGTATGCGCAGGGAAAAATCCCGCTGGGCAGCGGGCTGGTGGTGTTCGCCGGCCTGCTCCAGCAGTTTACCGGGCAGGTGGCGACCATCTCGACCATCGCGAACTCGGTGCAGCAGAGCCTGGCAGCGGCGCGGCGCGTGTTCGAGGTGATGGACACGCCGGTGGAAGTGCAGAGCCGGCCGGCCGCCCTCAAGCCGCCCCGGCTCACGGGCCGGATGATTTTTGAAAAGGTGACGTTCGGTTATCACGCGGACAAACCAGTGCTGCGGGAAGTGTCGTTCGAGTCGAAACCGGGACAGGTCATCGGCATTTTCGGAATGACGGGTGCGGGCAAAAGTTCGTTACTGGGTTTGATTCCGCGTTTTTACGACCCGACCGCGGGCCGCATCCTGGCCGACGGAAAAGATTTGCGGGAACTGGACCTGGACGCGTTCCGGCGGCAGATCGGGATAGTCTATCAGGAGAGTTTTTTATTTTCGAACACGGTGTCGGCGAATATCGCGTTCGGGCATCCGCATGCGACCATGGAACAAATCGAGCGGGCGGCGCGGATTGCGTCGGCGCATGACTTCATCACGGCGCTGCCGCTGGGTTACGAGACAGTGCTGGGTGAATCGGGCGTGGATTTGTCAGGCGGACAACGTCAGCGGCTGGCGCTGGCGCGGGCGTTGTTGCTGCAACCGCCGATTCTGATTCTGGACGACCCGACGGCATCGGTGGATGCGCGGACCGAGAATGAGATTTTGTCGGCGTTGCGCGAAGCGATGGCAGGACGGACGACGTTTGTGGTGTCGAGCCGGTTAAGCCTGTTGCGGCGGGCAGATTTGATCCTGGTGCTGGAGGACGGGCGGCTGACGCAATCGGGCACGCACGCGGAACTGGTGCATCGGTCGGGGCCGTATCACGAAACGGCGCTGTTGCAGATCATGGATATGGGGGAAGTGGAGAAATCGAAGGCGAATTGAAAATATGGGAACACCGAACGTTCAACATCCAACAACGAATGTTAAATCTTTCGTGGTAGGGCCGAGCTGTCCACCCTCCGCAGTACTGCTACGGAGGACGGGCCGCTCGGCCTGGCTGCGAGGCAGCGCAGCCCTACCGGAATCCGGACGCGTCGGCGACGCATCCCTACCCAAGAATGGATCTTTCCAATCATGAGCGCGCCATCGAACAACAAATTGCCGGACAAGGCCGCGAAGGGAGACCTTTCGGCGCGGGAGGCGATTACCTATTACAATCCGATGGAGGAGCGCGAGGCGGACAAGGCGCCGCTGCAGATGGCGCTCATCCGCCGGATTTTCCACTACACGAAACCCTACGCGGCCAAGCGGAACTGGCTGTTCGTTTTGACGTTCATCCGCGGTCTGCAATTGCCGGCGCTGGCGTGGCTGATTGGCCGCACCATCAACGGGCCGATTGCGCACCGCGATTTGTCCGGGATTTTCTGGTGCGCGGCGGGGTATTTCGCGCTGGCGCTGTTTACGGTGGTGAATTTTCATTTCCGCCAGCGGTTCGCGCTCGAACTGGGCGAGGCGGTGGTGCATGACATGCGCTCGGATTTGTTCCGCAAGCTGATGACGATGCCGATGTCGTTTTTCAACCAGACCAAATTCGGCCGCATCATCAGCCGGATGACGTCGGACATTGACAGCGTGCGCGCCGGGGCGCAGGACGTGGCGTTCGTGCTGGTGGTGCAGGGGTTGCAGATGGCGGCCTCGGCGGCGCTGATGGCGTGTTACGATTGGAAGCTGTTTTCGCTGATGGTCGTCCTGGTGCCGTTCATCTGGGTGGTGAACGAAAATTACCGGCGCGAGATGAGCCGGCGGCTGCGCAAGGTGCAGGAATCCTGGAGCCGGGTTTCCTCGACGCTCGCCGAATCGGTGAGCGGCATCCGGGTGACGCAGGCGTTTGTCCGGCAGGAAATCAACGCGGGTTTTTTCCGAAAATTGATTGATGTCCACGGCGAGAACAACGTGGGGGTGGCGCAGGCGTCCGCGGTGTTCGTGCCGTTGTTGCAATTGAAGAGCCAGCTTTTCCTCGGCGCGATGGCGCTGCTGGGCGGCTACGGCGTGTTGCGCTGGCACGGCTGGCTGCACATGGAGGTGGGCGACCTGGTCATGTTCTTTTTCCTGGCCAATCTGTTCTTCGAGCCGGTGCAGGTCATCGGCAATCAATTGAACCAGGCGTTCATGGCGATGGCCGGGGCGGAGCGGTTGTTCCGGATGCTGGACCAGAAACCGGAATGGGTGGACGCGGCGGACGCGAAGCCGTTGCCTGCCATCCAGGGGCGCGTGGAATTTCAGTCGGTGCATTTCGAGTACAAACCGGGACGACCGGTGCTGACGGACATTTCGTTTGTGGCCGAGCCGGGACAGACCGTGGCCCTGGTGGGACACACCGGCAGCGGCAAGACGACGCTGGTGGGATTGCTGCAAAAATTTTATCTGCCGACCGGCGGGCGCGTGCTGGTGGACGGCACGGACCTGAACCTGGTCACGAGCGATTCGTTGCGGTCCCAGATGGGCAGCGTGCAGCAGAACAATTTTCTGTTTTCCGGCACCGTGCTGGACAACATCCGGTTCGCGCGGCCGGAGGCGACGGAAGCCGAAGTGCGGGCGACGCTGGCGTCGCTGGATTGCGCGGATTTGCTGGACGCGCTGCCGCACGGATTGCAGACGCAAGTGGCCGAGCGCGGCGCGGCGCTGTCCTTTGGCCAGCGGCAACTGGTGTGTTTTGCGCGCGCGATGCTGGCCAACCCGCGCATCGTGGTGTTGGACGAGGCGACGAGCGCGATTGACACGGTCACGGAGGCGCGGCTGCAACGGGCGCTGGAAATTCTGTTGCGCGGGCGGACGGCATTCATCGTGGCGCACCGGTTGAGCACCATCCGCAGCGCCGATTTGGTTTTGGTGCTGGATCAGGGACGAATTGTGGAGCGCGGCACGCACGAAAGTTTGCTGCGGGAGGATGGTGTTTATGCCCGGCTGCACCGGGAATTTGTCAGCAGATCCAACCGCGGGGAGTGACCCGGTTTTGGTGGGGCGAGGCTACTGACGAGCCGTCGCAGTTACGCTTTGGCGCGCCGAGTCCGGCTCGCGAGGACGCTCGCCCCACCAGCATAGATTGACAGTTGAGGGTTGAAAACAAACGAGCAGAATTATATTCAACCTTTGTTTTCTCCGTTTCCTTCTGTAGTAATCCCTTCATGCATCCACTGTTCCAAAAAGCAGACGAATTGAGCCGTACAGTCATCGGCGCGGCCATTGAAGTCCACCGCCTGAAGGGACCGGGCTTGATCAAAAGCATCTACGAGAAGTGCCTCATGCGGGAATTGAGTCTGCAAAACTTCCGTGCGGTGAATCAACGTGTGGTGAAAATCGAATACAAGGGCTTCGAGTTTGAGGAACCGTTGCGATTTGATGTGTTGGTCGAGGAGTGCCTGTTGCTGGAGTTGAAGTCCGTGCGGGAAGTATTGCCCATCCACAAAGCGCAATTGCTGAGCTACATGAAACTGCTCGATATCCCGGTAGGGTTGCTCATCAACTTCCACGAGATGAAGCTGGTGGACGGCATTCACCGGATGATCCTGCCTAGCGAAAACAAATAAAAATTCACAGAAGCCAACAAAGTGAACGAAGAAGCAAGAATTGGTTGAGGGTTGAGAACGAAGGGGCAAAATTATATTCAACCTTTGTTTTCTTCGTTTCCTTCTGTAGAAATATGGCGATGATTGCCAAACGAGTCATTCCGTGTCTCGACGTTCACGACGGCCAGGTCACGCGCGGCGTCCGGTTCGGCAAGGCCGAGGCGGGCGAACTCCGCAACGTCGGCGACCCGGTCGCCCTCGCGCTCCGCTACAACGAGCAGGGCGCGGACGAAATGGTTTTCTTCGACATCACCGCCACCGCGCATGGCCGGGCGACGATGGTGGACGTCATCCAACGCGCCGCCGACCAATGCTTCATGCCGCTGACCGTCGGCGGTGGCATCAAGTCCGTGGACGACATGTACACGATGCTTCGTGCCGGGGCGGACAAAATCAGCATCAACTCCTCGGCGCTCGCAAATCCGGACCTGATTCGCGCGGGGGCGGAAAAATTCGGCAGCCAGTGCATCGTGGTTTCGATTGACGCGAAAAAAGTCGCGCCGGACAAATGGGAAGTGTTTTCGCACGGCGCGCGCAAGCCGACCGGTCTGGACGCGGTGGAATGGGCCAGGCGTGCCGTGTCGCTGGGCTCAGGTGAAATCGTATTGAACAGCATTGACGCCGACGGTACCAAGGCCGGATTTGATCTGGTCATCACGCGGCGCATCAGCGAATCGGTGGGTGTGCCGGTGGTGGCCAGCGGCGGCGCGGGCAGTCTGGAGCACATGGCCGAGGTGCTGCTCGAAGGCAAGGCCGACGCCGTCCTCGCCGCGAGCATTTTTCATTTCGGCACCTACACGGTCGGCGACGTGAAACAATTTCTGGCGGGGAAGGGGATTCCGGTAAGATTATGAGCCTCGGCTTACACGAAAAGTGCCTGAAACGCCTAAGTGAGAAAATTGCAGAACGACTGCCCGGTGTTGAGGTAAGCGCGACGAAACATCCTTGCTATCAGGCTGAGGTCGTGCCATCATGGATAAAACATTTTATTCAATGCTATGATTTCCTTGCAAGACATCCGGTCGCTGACGGATTTTCAGCGCAACACCAAGGCGCATTTGCGCCGGCTCAAAAGCAGCGGGCGTCCGGCCGTGTTGACGGTCAACGGCCGGGCGGAGTTAATTGTGCAGGACGCCGCCGCGTTTGAAGACATGCTCGACGCGATCCGCGGCATCCAGCGCGGATTGGATGAAATGAAAAAGGGCACGGGCAAACCGTTCCGCCAGGCGCTTGATGAAATTCGCGCCAGGCACAAAATTCCCCGCCGCAAAAAATGAAGCGGTGGAACGTCATCGTCGAACTTCCCGCCCAGCAGGACATCGCGGAAGCCCATTTGTGGCTCGCCGAGCAAGCGCCGGATGTTGCCGACCGTTGGTTTGACAGCATCTACGACACAATTGGCTCATTGGAGATTTTCCCTGAACGCTGTCCGCTCGCGCCCGAGAGCGAATTTTTTAATTCGGAAATCCGTGAAATTTTCCACGGGCGCCGCCAGCACAAATACCGAATCCTTTTCACCATGAGCGAAAATGAAGTTCACGTCTTGCACATCCGCCACGGTGCGCGGCTGGCGCTGGGAGAAACTGAATCCTCCGAAGAATAAAATTTATGAACGATCTGACTCAATCCCGCCTGTTGCCCATCGTGTTGCTGACCGGCTCAAACATTTTCATGACGTTCGCGTGGTATGGCCATTTGAAGTTCAAGGACAAGTCGCTGCTGCTCGTCATTCTCGCAAGCTGGGGCATTGCGTTCTTCGAGTATTGCCTGCAGGTGCCGGCCAATCGGTGGGGCAATTCGGTTTATTCCGCCGCGCAGCTTAAAATCATCCAGGAGAGCATCACTCTGTCGGTGTTCGTCGTTTTCGCAATGCTTTATCTGCACGAAAAAATCCGGTGGAATTACGTTGTGGCGTTCGTGTGCATCCTGGCGGCGGTGGCGTTCGCGTTCTGGCCGAAGGAGTGATTACAGGAGGCGAGGGAACGAGGCTCATTTCTTATTGAATAATGAGACTCCTCACGTCGTCTCCTGCAAGGCGAGGAGGAATCAAATCCGCTTGGCAGTTGTGTGTCATTCTGTTTAATTGGCCGCGCCGAATGAGAAAGTTGCCCGCCTGCGTGGCCATAGCTGGTGTTGCACGCACACAAACCAAAGACAGCCGCGATTTGCATGAATCAGTGGCGGTCAACACTCCGGCGCGGCGAAGGCCCGCCATCGCTCCGCTGATTTTTTTTGTCGCGGTTTTTCCCTTTGTTTCTTCGGCACAGGAACCGGACGAATGGGAGTATAGCTCGCTCAATCAAGTCCTTCCCGGCGTGGAGGTGGGCAGCTTTTCAGCCAGGGGCAGCACATACTACGGCACAAACGGCGTGTATGTGCATCACGGCGACACGGCATTGACGGCGGACAGCGCGTCAGGGGACACCCTGACCGGAGAGGTCATTGCCGACGGCCATGTGCGCATCGAGCAGGGCGATCAGATCTGGGTCGGCGAGCACATCCGTTACAATTTCAAGACGCACCAGATGCAAAGCGAGGAATTCCGCACTGGCAAACCGCCCGTGTTCGCCGCCGGCCGGGAATTGGAGGGCAACACCACCAATCACACCTACAACGCGCGCCATCTTTTTATCACGACCGACGATGTGAGCAATCCGGCAACACGCGTGCGCGCCAGCCGGGTTAAAATCGTTCCCGGCAAATACATCGAGATGTGGAACGCGGTTTTATACGTGGATGGCGTGCCGGCATTTTATTTTCCGTATTACGAGCGCAATCTCGGCGAGCGCGCGAACAACTTTAGCTTTGTCCCCGGCGACCGCACTGCCTACGGGGTGTATCTGCTGAACACTTACACCTGGTATTTGGGCGACCATATGGACGGCAACATCCATCTGGACTACCGCGAACGCCGCGGCGTGGGGACGGGACCGGAATTGAATTTGCAGCTGGGCCGCTGGGGTGACTTCGCGTTCAAGTACTATTATCTCCATGACCAGAACCCCAACGGCAGCATCAGCACCAACGGCCCCGTCACCAGCTTTGCCAACTTGGGAACAATCCCCGAAAACCGGCAGCGTTTTTATTTTGCCTGGCAGGCGACCCCGTTCACCAACCTGAACATCAAGGCGCTTGTGAATTACCAGAGCGATCCGCTGGTGTTGCACGACTTTTTTGAAGGCGATTATACCGCAAACCCGCAGCCGAACACGTTCGTTGAAGCCAACAAATACTGGGAAAACTGGAGCCTTGACGCCGAAACCACGCCGCGCATCAACAGCTTCTTCGACCAGGTCGAGCGGCTGCCGGACGTGAAACTCACCGGCTTCCGCCAGCAGGTGTTTGACACGCCAATCTATTATGAGAGCGAAAGCTCGGCGGGTTACTATCGGCAGGTGTTTGCCGCCGCGAATGAAACGTTGTACACCAACGCCAACACCTCGCTGCTCGATTATTCCGCCGCGCGCGCCGACACGTATCATCAATTGCTCCTGCCGTGGAAATTTTTCAACTGGCTGAACGTCACGCCACGCGTCGGCGGGCGGTTTACCTATTACAGCTCGGAGACCGGATCGGGCGGCACCAACTCTGCAACCTGGCGCAACGTGTTCAATACCGGGGTTGAAACGTCCTTCAAGGCCTCGCGCTTGTGGACAGGCGCGACCAATTCACTGCTCGAAATTGACGGCCTGCGCCACATCATCGAGCCGTCGGTGAATTACGTTTTCGTTCCGAATCCCAGCACACCGCCGTCGCAACTGCCCCAATTCGATTCCGAATTGCCCAGCCTGGAGATTCTTCCGATTCAATATCCGGATTACAACGACATTGATTCGGTTGACAGCCAGAATGTCATCCGTTTTGGTCTGCGCAACACGCTCCAGACCAAACGTGATGGGCAGCTCGACAATTTGCTGGATTGGAATGTCATGCTGGACTGGCGGCTCAAGCCCAACACCAGCACCAATGCGCTGCAAAACGGGTTGACCACGCTCGGCCCGCAAAAAACGTTCAACGACCTTTATTCCGAGCTCGCGTTCCGGCCGCGCTCGTGGCTCACGCTGGAATCCCAGGTGCGTTACGATATCAACGACGGCTACTTGAATCTCGCGTTTCATCAACTGACCTTCACGCCGAATGAAAGGTGGAGTTGGGGCCTCGGCCACTGGTATTTGCGCGGCGGTCTTCTGGGCAACAATGTGGGCGGCGAAAATTACTTCACCAGCACATACTTTTACCGCCTGAACGACAACTGGGGTTTGCGCCTGGAGCACGATTTCAACGCCGCGGACGGCCGTTTGCAGCAACAATTTTACTCCCTCTACCGCGATTTCCGGAGTTGGACGGGCGCCTTGACCTTCCGGGTAGTGGACAACGGCACCGGCCCGGAGGATTTCACCATCGCCTTCAGCTTCTCGCTCAAGGCCAAGCCCAAGCTGCCCCTCGGCGGCGATGCCGTCAGCCCGTATCATCTGGTCGGGGAATGAGAAATCTGCATCCGGCCGGAGAGGGCGTGCCCGGCAGCGGATTTCGATATTCAAGGCGCAATCATGCCCGGTGAATTTGTCGGATTGTGTGGTGCCGCTCTTGTTAAAAATTATTACAAAAAGGGCGAGTCCGATTTGATTTCGACCAAACCTCTGGCACCTTGATTTTGTGGACCATAATACCCCGGCCAAAGCCCCATCTCTTTCCGGAAGCATTCTCGTTTTCCTGGTTGTCCTTGTATTCAGCGCACCGGCCCGGGCACAGACTGTTTACGTGGTTGACCAGTTCGATCCATCGGGCATCGGGACAAACAGTTACGCCAGCGGCCAGATCGGCAATGTCTGGGGCAACTGGTTCGGAGACGCGTTTCAATCTTTGGTCTGGGATTCCGCCAGCGACGCCAACACCAACGCAAGTTCCGGTTCGATGGAAATCACCGCCAACTTCACTGGCAACGACGGCAACAGTCAATTTGAGGTCTATGACTTTAATGGCATCTACCCGCCGGTGAATGGAATACAATACACGAATTTCCAGTGTGATGTCCGTTTTGATCCCGGTTCTGCCACCGTGACGGTTGGCGGCGTGCCCACCTTTGGCTACTTGCAATTCGGCACCCCGAACGGCTACAATCAGGATTACTTTGGCGGGGTTACCATTCCGGCGAGCAATACCAATTGGGTGCATGTCAGCCTTCCCCTCAATGTGGTGAGCGATCCGAATTTGCAGAACATCTACAATGTCCTCATTCACATTTACGGGCCTTATTACAGCCCCGGATTGAGCGGCACTTCAATCCTCTGGGTGGACAACATCAAGTTTGTCGGCGCGAATCCAATTACCACAAACTGCGTGGTGAACTGGAAAGATGTGCATCAAAGAATTGACGGTTTTGGCGCTTCCTCGGGTTGGGACAGCAGTTGGACCGTTGCCCAGGCTGACATGTTCTTTTCCACCAATACCGGCATCGGCCTTTCCTTGTTGCGCAATCGTATCGCGCCGGGCGGCACCACGGTTGAAACAAACATCATGCAGATGGCCCAGGCCCGTGGAGCCAGGGTTTGGAGCACGCCTTGGAGTCCGCAAGCGTCATTCAAGAGCAATAACAGTACGACCAACGGCGGCAATTTTCTCTCGGCCAGCAATCAGGCTTATGCCAGTCAACTGGCTGGTTACGTGGTCAACATGAAGAACACGTACGGCGTCAGCCTCTACGCCATCTCCATCCAAAACGAACCCGATGCTTCGACCAGTTACGAGTCCTGCCTGTGGACGCCGCAACAGATCCATGATTTCGCCACCAATCTCTACAGTGCCCTGGTGGCCAGCAATGTGGCTTCGACAAAAATCATTCTGGCGGAAGATGAGAACTGGCAGACCAATTATTACTCCACGGCCATGAACGATCCGGCGGTGGCAACCAACGTGGGCATCATCGCCTGTCACGATTATGACGGCACTCCGCCCGGCATCATCCCCGCGGCGCTACCCGGGTTTGCCAACACCAATGCGGCGCTCTGGGAAACAGAAGTGTCCACGTTCGATCCCTTCGACGGCAGTATTAACAATGCCATGTATTGGGCCAACCGGATTCACCTCTTCATGACTGCGGCGCAAGCCAACGCCTGGCATTATTGGTGGCTGATTTCCGACAATCCTGATAACGAAGGATTGACCGACACATCCGGCAATCCCGCCAAGCGCATGTATGTGCTCGGCAATTACAGCCGGTTTGTCCGCCCGGGCTATTACCGGATCGGTGTGTCCAACAACGCGTTCACCTCGATCAGCGCTTATAAAGACACGAACTCCGGCAACTTCGCCATCGTCGCCATCAATTCCAGCTTCACCAACGTCACGCAGATTTTTAATCTGGCCAACTTCACCGCCGGTTCTGTAACCCCATGGATTACCTCCAGCAACCTTTCCCTCGCCGGCCAGCCGGCCGTTAATGTCACCAATGCCTCTTTTACTTACGCGCTGCCAGCCGTGAGTGTGGTGACGTTTGTGGGGCAGGGTTATGTGGCGTCGTCCAACATCACAATTTCCAGCACTTCCCGCATTGCCAACGGACCTTCTTTTGTGCTCATTTGGAATTCAACGGTGGGCGCGACCTATTCCGTGCTCAAAACCAATGTCCTGGATGGTCCCCTCATCAACTGGCCGGTGATGGTAACCGGTTATCCTGCCGGGGGGGCGGCGGGCGGTTCGCTTTCATACACGGACGCGACGGCCACCGTCAGTCCGGCTTTTTACCGGGTGAGCAGTCCGTGATTTGGCTGAAGCAACGCTCGTGGTAACCGGCGTCAGCGTCCAATGCGCTTCTGCCGTATGCAGTTGGGGCCATAAACGGGTTCTACTTGACGTTCAAAGCCTCGTGCGCGGTTCTGAAAGCGGATGGCTTACAAGGGGAGTGCTGGCAGCGAGATGCTGAACGTCGCGCCTTTCTTGACCTCGCTTTGCGCAGTGATGTCACCATCGTGTTCGTTGACAATGCGCTGGCAGATGGCCAGCCCCAAGCCCGTGCCGTTTTTCTTGGTGGTGAAAAACGGCTCGAACAGGTGCGGCAGATTTTCCGGCGGAATGCCCATGCCGGTGTCCTGGATGTGAATGCACAGGCGCCGTTCGCCCGGTTTCGCCCCGGCGATTTCCGTGCCCACGGTCAGCGTGCCGTTCATCCCCACCGCTTCGATGGCGTTGAACAACAAATTCATGAACGCCTGCTGCAGCTGGTATTCGTCACCGCTGACGGTGTCCGGCGCGGCGGCGTAACGGCGGTTGAGCGAAATGAATTTGCCTTTGATCTGGTGTTCGACGAGCCGCAGTGAATGATCCAGCAGGTCATGCACGTGCACGGTGGCGAATTCAGTCCTGCCGGGCGCGGCGAATCGCAGCATCTGGCTCACCAGCGTGTCAATCCGCCGCAGCTCGCGCCGGACGGTTTCTGAAAATTCCCGGTCCTCGCCCTTTTGCAGCAGCCGATCGACGAAGGTGTTGACGGCGACCAGGCTGTTTTTGATTTCGTGCGCCATCCCCGCCGAAAGCAATCCGAGGCTGGCCAGCCGGTCAAGCCGCCGCATGCTTTGTTCCGAAATCGGTGTGGCGTCCCATTGACCGGAACTTTTCGCACTGCCGGTTTTTTTGGTTGAATCGTTCGATGGCATATCAAAGCCAATTTGCCCCTGCCTTCGGCACCTTGAATCATGAACGCGACGATATTAAACCGATAATGCGTCTCGACCAACAAAAAAAGTGGATTGAATCCGCTGGCATTTGCGCGTTGGACGACTACGCTGTTTTCGCCGAATGAAAAGAACTTTTGACAGCATTGAATCCGTCGTTGCGGACATCCGCCGGGGGAAAATGGTCATTGTGGTGGATGATGAAGACCGCGAAAACGAGGGCGACCTCATCATGGCGGGCCAGCATGTCACGCCCGCCGCTGTCAACTTCATGGCCCGGTTCGGCCGCGGGCTGATTTGCGTGCCGGCGACCGCCGGGCGGCTGCAACAACTCGGCATTGACCGCATGGTGCAACAGAATCGCGAGAGTTTTCGCACCGATTTTCAGGTGAGCGTGGACGCCGCGCGCGGCATCACCACCGGCATCAGCGCCGCCGACCGTGCCAAAACCATTCAAATCATGGCGTCACCCACCGCGGTGCCGGAGGACCTGGTACAACCCGGCCACGTTTTTCCATTGCGCGCGCGGCCCGGCGGCGTGTTGCAGCGCGCCGGCCACACCGAGGCGGCGGTGGACCTCGCGCAACTCGCCGGGCGTCGCCCCATCGGCGTGCTTTGCGAAATCTTGAACGACGACGGCTCGATGGCGCGGCTGCCGGAATTGAGAAAATTCGGCCGGAAACACCGGCTGAAAATCTGCACCATCGCCGACTTGATCGAATACCGCCGCACGCGCGAAAAACTGGTCGAACGCGTTGAGACCGTGAAGCTGCCGACCGACTATGGTGATTTCGATCTGATTTTGTATCACTCGCGCCCGGACGGGCAGCACCATCTGGCGCTCGTTCACGGCGACGTGGCCGGGCGGGAGAAAATTCTCGTGCGCGTCCACAGCGAATGTCTGACCGGCGACGTGTTCGGCTCGCGCCGCTGCGACTGCGGGTCGCAACTGCATCAGGCCATGCGGCAGATTGCCGGGGCCGGTCGCGGCGTGATTGTCTATATGCGGCAGGAGGGCAGGGGCATCGGCCTGCCAGCGAAAATCAAGGCCTACAAATTGCAGGAGCGGGGCTACGACACCGTTGAGGCCAACCAGAAACTGGGCTACGACATGGATTTGCGCGAATACGGACTCGGGGCGCAAATCCTCGTTGACCTCGGCCTCAAAACCATCCGGCTGCTGACGAACAATCCGAAAAAGGTTGTGGGGCTGGAGGGCTACGGATTGAAAATTGTCGAGCAGGTGCCGATTCGCGTGAAGCCGAACCCCCATAATGAAAAGTATCTGACAACGAAGCGGCAGAAGATGGGGCATTTGCTTTAAACGCAGAGACCCGGATGACGCGGATTTGATTTTGAAATCTGCGCAATCACCCATTTGCCACCATCGCGGCGCATTGGTTTTGGGGAGGAAGGGCGTGTTGCCGTCCTTGAAAAATGTGGGTTGCCGGCCCGGCGGCCATGCCCATCGCTTTTTATTTGCCGGACCATTCCCCCGGACCAAACCCCGCCGGATTCGGCTTTTAGCCCTGCTGTTCTTAAGGTTTAACGCACCTGTTAATATAAACTATTGATGTTCTGTATTAAAAAAAGATTGCATAATTCCAAAAACGGCGCTTAAATGCCAAGAAATGTGGAGTGGGAAACCGGGGGTAAAAACGATGATCGGGGCGCGTGCGGCAAATAAACAACAACGAACTCAATGATGGTTATGAAAAAGCAAAAAGTGATTTCGTGCGGCAGATGGATGCTGGTGGGGGCGTGTTTGATTAGTCTTGGCCTGTCCCTAGTCTACGCTGCGCCGCCGGAACAGAAGAAAACGGACACCAAAAAGAAGCTCACGGGCGCCGAATTGTACGCCATCAATTGCAATCGCTGCCACCCGGAGCGCTATCCCACCGAGTTCACGTCGGCCCAATGGAAGACGATCGTAATACACATGCGGGTGCGGGCCAATCTGCCCGCCGCACAGGCGAAACTCATTCTGAAGTATCTCCAGGAAGACAGCGGAAACTGAACCACCAGGAAATTTACCCATGAAAATGCGTTCCATCATTTTGAGTGCGGCGGCAGGATGCGCGATGGGCCTGCTCTTGCCCCCGCGCGTGACGGCAGCCGTCAGCGATGACGATTTCAATGCCCTGAAAAACCAGGTGCAACAATTGAATGACCAGGTTCAAGAACTGAAACGCGAGCATCAGCAGGACGGGGTCACGCACAACGAAGACCAGATGAAAATCCAACAACTGCAACAGCAGGTGGGGGAAACGCAGATGCTGGCCACCAACGCCGCCCAGAAGGCCGAGGCGGTGAGCAAGGTTCAATCGGCTTATCCGATTCCCGCCTCCGGCCCCGGCGCCTTGCACAATTTTACGATGGCCGGCGACGCCGAAGTTCAATTTGGCAAGACGGCGGGGCAACACAGCGGATTCGCGCTTGCCGATTTCGCGCCGATTTTCCTGTTCCGGGCGAATGATAACATCCTGTTCGAGGCTGGCTTTGACACCACCTTGCAGAACGCCGGGGGTCCTCCAGGCACTGGCGGCGGCGCTAACACCACTTTCAGCCTGAGCTTCGCCCAGTTGGATTATCTCTGGAACGATTACGTGACGGTTGTAGCCGGCGACATGTTGCTGCCGCTGGGTACTTACAATGAGCGGAGCGCGGGCTGGCTGACCAAAATTCCAGACGCCCCGCTGTTGGATGATCAGCTTCTGCCGGGCAGCGGCGTCGGCGTCCAATTGCGCGGCGCAGTGCCGGTCGGTGACAGCGGACAGTCGCTGACCTACGCCGTTTACGGCGTGAACGGGCCGGGATCAGTTACCGGCAGCGGGAGCGCGTTTCAAACTCCCGGCAATCCTGCTTCCGGCGCCAATCTTGATCTCGGCAGCAACGTTGGCATCCTTGGCGATGGCACGCAGCAAAATCTTCACAGCAATCCCAGTGGTGGAGGTCGCATCGGCTGGTTCTACCCGTGGAAACCGCATTACGATGTGGAACTGGGACTATCGGGGCAGTCAGGTGAATGGGATGATGCCGGCAATCATCTCTGGTCGGCGGCAGTGCTTGATGCCGCAGTGCATATCGGCCCCTACTTTGAAGTCAAGGGTGAGTATGCCAACACCTGGTACGGAACCGATGATGCCGGCACGGTGCACCCGCACGGCTTGTGGGTGCAGGCGGCCTATAAACTGGCCGGTTTGAACCTCGACTTCCCCGTGGTCAACGATCTCGAACTCGTCAACCGTTATGACCACGAAAACGACGGCTTGGGCACTGAAACCGACCGCTACACGGCAGGTTATGTGTATTATCTCACGAGCACATTGCTGTTTGAGGGCGACTATGAATTCCTCCATAGCCGCGGTCCGGCCGCCTTGCCGTCCAATCTGTTTGTGCTCCAACTTTCCTACGGATTCTAACTGCCAAAAGCGATTGTTTTAATGAATGCCAAAAATCCCATGCTATTCCTCGGTGCGGCCGCATTTGTCCTGTTGGGGACGCGCGTGATGCTGGCCGACGACCAACCACTTGACGCCGAAACCAAGGCGCGCATTGATAAGTATGAACAAGGCCCGGCCACGATTGACGTGTCCAAATACCCGCAGGGCATTCAGGACAATTATGAGCTGTTCAGCCAGAAATGTTCGCAATGCCACAAGTTAAGCCGCCCCATCAACAGCGACTATGCCGCGCCCGACGAATGGTCGCGCTACGTGAAGCGGATGATGCACAAGCCCGGCTCCGGCATTGACGCCTCGGACGGCAAGAAGATTTATGAATTCCTGGTCTATGATTCCAGCGTCCGCAAAAAAAAGATGCTCGATGACAAGCTGGCCAAGCTGGGCGCCGATGACAAGACGGCCGCCGAAGCGAAGATCAAGGAAGTTCACGACAAGTACGACAATCAATAATTCGCTCGCAACGGGAATCCGCCATGATTAAAAATCAGCCGCAGCGGTTACGCTGATACATGAGCGACGAACAAAATGGTTGTCAAAAAACCGGGGCCGAGCCAACGGCTTCGCACGCGCCCATACCGGTCTGGATCATTGTCCTGACACTGGTGCTGTTGTTCCTCGGCGCGGTTTATTTCGACCATCACAGCGGCTGGTTCGACAAACAGGTCTATGCTCCGTACGCCTCCGCCGAGGAGCTGGCGTTTTATCAACCCAAATCCGGCGCGGCCGCGATGGCCGCGCATGGGAAAGTGGTTTACGAGACCGTTTGCGGTCTGTGTCATGGCAACGACGGGCTTGGCAAACCGAACCAGGCGCCGCCGCTGGCCGGTTCCGAATGGGTCGCCAAAGACGCCGCGTCACTCGCGCACGTTCCGTTGGCCGGACTCAACGGCCCGATTCAGGTCAAAGGTCTGGAATGGAACCTTGCCATGGCGCCCATGGGCGCGGGGTTGTCCGACGCCGACCTCGCCGCCGTATTGAGTTACATCCGCACGTCGTGGGGCAACAACAGCGGCGCGGTTTCCGCCGACGAAATGAAAGCGGCGCGTACCGCCGTCAGCGGCAATGCCCCGTCGGCGGAGGAGTTGGCCAAAATGACGCCGGTGGACCGTGGCCACGCGGTCTTTCGAAAATATGGTTGTTTCCAATGCCACGGTCAGGATGGCAAAGGCGGCGTGTCCAATTTTAACGCCAAGACGGCCGAACAGGTTCCCAGCCTGATTTACGTGGCCGACGGTTACACCAAGGCTGAATTGATTGCTTTCATCAGCCGGGGCGAGCGCAACATTCCCCGGAAGAACCCGACCGGCCCCGAGCCGCCCCACTTCATGCCCAAATGGGGGCCCGTCATCAGCACCAACGAACTTAGTGATCTGGCAGATTTTCTTTTCAGCCTGAAACCCAAGGGCGAAAACCTGGGCTTTTAGCTGGTACCATTCATTCCTGATGGCAGGGCCGTGCGGCCTCGGCAGTACCAGAGTTTGGTGGGGCGAGGCTGCTGACGAGCCGGTTTGGGCACGCCGAAGCAAAGAAGAGGCGGCTCGCGAGTACACTCTCCCCACCGAAAATTGCAAATTCTACCCCCACACCACCTCCGCAGTATTGCTTCGGCGGGCGGATTCATGGTTTAATCCTCCGCGATGCTTCGCAAAAATCAACCGAAGGAAATGCAGATGAGCAGCGGCTCATTTGCCATTGTCGCGTCGCGCTACAATGCGCGGTACGTGGACTCGATGTTGCGGGCGGCCAAGGCGGAGTTGTGGCGCGCCGACGTTTCCCGAATCCAAATCGTCCGCGTGCCCGGCGCGTATGAAATCCCCGTCGTCGCCAAAAGCCTGGCGCGCCGCTCAATCCTCAACTCGCCGTTCTCGGCCATCATTTGCCTCGGCGTGATCCTGCGCGGCGAAACCGTCCATGCCGCGCACATCGGCGAGGCCGTGAGCCGCGCGCTCATGGAAATCCAACTGGCGCACGAAATCCCCGTCATCCACGAAGTGCTGCTGTTGGAAAACGAGGCGCAGGCGCGCGTTCGCTGCCTGGACCCCAAGCACAATCGCGGCACGGAAGCGGCGCAGGCCGCGCTGGCGATGGCGCGGGTGATGAAAAACCTGAACAACGAAAGCGCCGTGTAAACTTCCAGCGATGCCCTATTTTTCATTTTTGCTGATCGCCTTGTTCGCGGCTTTCTATTACCGCGCGGCGGAAATGGAAAACGAATCACGCCTGCTATGGTGCGGTTTGTCCCTTGTGCTTTCCCTCGTAACCATGTTCTTCCTCAATTGGGGCTTGCTTGGGACCGTGCTCGGCCAGGTCGGGCTTTTTGTCGGCATCACCGTTTTCCGGTTAACGCGCAAGCCGTGAGGGATTCACAAGCGGCGACAGTTGAGACCGCCGCGCGAGGCTGAAGCCCTTTTACGCGGCCACCTGCTATCTCCTGATTGCCAACTCCCAAACCGCTTCGCGGTTTCCCATTTCAACCTTACTCCCCATCCAACCACCCTCCCACCGCCTGAACCGGCAAAAGCTTTCCGGCACGCGCCACCCAGACGGCCAGTGCCAGACGGCCGGTGGCTCCTTTCGGATTCGTATCGAGCGTGAATTCGCCCTGGAATCCTCCGTCCTTGCCGGCCAACGGCTGCTTCACGAGCGTGAGGGCGGCAAAATCGTGGTTCAAGTGGCGGCCCGCATTTTCCCCGGCCTTCACATCGGAACTCACTTGGGAATCCAACAGCGCGGCATTCACCTCGTAATCCGCCGCCCCGTTGGCCGTGGGAACAAAACTGACCAGCCAGCGATTGGTGCCTTCCGGGCTGACCTTCAGGATGCCCGCCCTGGTCCCCGACAATCCGGGCGCGCCCCTCGATCCGGCCCGGTTACGCCACTCCTTGCCGTTGAGGACAAATTCAGGCGTGTAAATGGTGTTGCTGCCCCAGACACCGGCATAATCGCGCTGACGGTCGGAAAACTGTTTGCTCGCCCATTTATCGCGCCAGCCGGGGTTATCCCAATACTCCACATGAAACGCGACGGGCACAAAATCAGTCCACAAGCCGGGCGCCGTTTTCAGCCCGCTCAACCAGGATTCAGCCGGCGGGCAACTGCTGCAACCTTCGGAAGTGTAAAGCTCCAGCAACGCCGTCTGACGTTCGGAACTTTGAAACCCGGTGGGCGCGGCACTGGCCGCGAGGCACACCAGCATTCCCAAAAAACAAAGATATTTCATCCGGTTAAAGCTCGGCTCTTTTTCGATTCTTTGACTGTGAAACGCCGTTCCCGTTCGAACTCCTTCAAAGTTGAGCGTTGAATGTTGGATGTCTTGCCGCGGCGAAGCCAAACGAAGCCGGGTCGATGTTTCCACGTTTTCTTCTTTCTTGCGAAAGCTCCCCCGCGGCTTACGATGTTCACCACGTGAGGCAGTGGCCTTTACGTGGCTCGTCAATCTGCATGGCTACCCGTGCTTGACGGGCCGACACTTATTTACGGTGCGCGTAATTGGACAGTGCATGGAGTGTTACTCACTAGTTTTTTCCGGGGAAGTCACCAGAAGTATCTCACATTCATTGACAATATCGAATTGCTGTTAGCTGCCGCTTTAGATGGAGCCGCAAACGCTATTTACCCCAGACTTTAACCAGTTTTAAAATGTCACTCTCCGCCTCCATCAAATCCATCCAAGACATCATGCGCAAAGACGTCGGCGTGGACGGCGACGCCCAGCGCCTGTCCCAGCTTGCCTGGATGCTGTTCCTCAAAATCTTCGACGCGCAGGAAACCGAGCTGGAAATGACCCGCGACGATTACCGCTCGCCGTTTCCGCAAAAACTCCGCTGGCGCAATTGGGCCGCTGACGCCGAAGGTATCACCGGCGACGGTTTGATGAAATTCATCAACGATGTCATCACACAAATTCATCCGATTCCCGCCTTCGTTACACTTTGGCGCGGCAAGTCGGCGCGACAAGAAAGGCAACTGGCTTGACAAGAAGGCTGGTAAAACATAGTTTAACAGCATGACAAAGACCATTACGAAGATTGGCAATTCGCAAGGGCTGATGTTTGATTCCGCCCTGATGGACTTGGCGCGCATCAAGGTGGGCGACCAGGTGACCGTGAGCGTGCATGAAGGCGGCTCGATTGTGCTGACGCCCGTGCGCCCGGTCATCAAGCCGGACCAGGCGGCGGCCGCGGCAAAGCGGTTGATCAAAAAGAACGCGGAGTTGTTCCGGCGGCTGGCATGAAGCGTCCGCTGGCGCATCCCACGGTGGAGGCCGTGAAGGCAATTCATGCCGAAGTGTTAGCCGCGCATGGCGGCGGCGCGGGTCTGCGCGAAGCGGCGTTGCTGGAATCGGCAGTGGCCGCGCCGCAGGCCACGATGATGGGCGAGCCGCTGTTTTCCGACCCGATGGAAATCGCAGCGGCTTATCTGTTTTACCTGTGCCGCAATCATCCGTTCGTGGACGGCAACAAGCGGACGGCGCTGGCGACGTGCCTGGTGTTTCTGAGCGAAAACGGTTTGTTGCCGGACGAAAAGCTCGACGTTGAGGCGTGGGAGGCGTTGACACTGGACGTGGCAGCCAGCCGTCTTGACCGTGAGCAGACAACAAAGCGGTTGCGAGCACTGCTCCGCTCCAAAAAATGAACACACGGATCGGGGCCGAGCTCGACTCGTTGCAGGCGGAGGTGGACGTGCTGAAGCGCCTGCAAGCCAAGGCCGTCGCCCTCCACCAAATCCTCACAGCCTGAGCTGCCATGCCATCACCCGCTTCCCATCCCCGAGATCCCTTGCACGGTATCACCCTCGAGAACATTCTCAATCAACTGGTCCAGCGGCACGGTTGGAGCGAGATGGGCCGGCGCATCCCCGTCCGGTGTTTCAAATTCAATCCGACGGTGAAATCCAGCCTCACGTTCCTGCGTAAAACACCCTGGGCACGCCGGAAAGTCGAAGACTGGTTCATCGGAGAACTTTTACCACCCGAGAAAAAGCCCAAGGTTGACACGGCAAAGGCTAAACGCTGAAATTTCCGGAAGCGGGGAACATCGAACATTCAACATTCAACGTCCAACATCGAATAAATGGAAGAAATCTGTGGAATTTGCGGGGAAAAGACTGAAGGCTGAAGAAGAATTGTACTATGGCTAAAAAAAGAGAGTTTCCGCTGGCACAGGTGTATGGGTTGCTGGAACCCGGCCCGGTCGTGCTGGTCACCACCGCCCGCACGGGACGGGTGAACCACGTAAAAGGCCGGGCGCCTCACGTGGCAAACATCATGCCCATGTCGTGGCATACGATGATGGAATTTGTGCCGCCGCTCGTGGGCTGCGTGGTCAGCAGCCTGAATTACACGTTTGAGATTTTGCAGGCGACCGGTGAATGCGTGATCAACATCCCGACGGTGGAATTGGCGAAAAAGGTGGTGGCTTGCGGCAACACTTCCGGCCGGTCGGTGGACAAGTTCAAAACCTTTCGCCTCACGCCGGTGGCCGCGTCAGCCGTCGAGGCCCCGCTCATCGCCGAGTGTTATGCCAATCTGGAATGCAAAGTGATTGATCGAAAACTGGTCACCCCATACAACTTTTTCGTACTGGAGGTGGTCAAGGCGTGGATTGACCCGCGTCGGAAGCGGCCACGGACGATTCATCATCAGGGCGAAGGCGTGTTTGCGGTTCCGGGCCGGACGCTCAAACTGCCATCCCCAAAAACTTCTTTTCTAACGAAATGAAACCGCTGGCAGCCGGAAGTTTGACCGCAATGACCACAGAGATGAATTTCAAAAACTCTTCCTTTCCTCAGTTTGCTTCTGTAGAAATCGCCGGAAAAAGGCTTTGAACAGAAGCTAACGAAACGAAGAGGTAAAACGCGTTTAGGCTTTGTTATCTTTGTTTTCTTCGGTAAAAGATTTTCGCGGCTGGAAATCCGTGTAATCCGTGTCTGAATAGTCATGCAAAACATCGTCATCGCCAAACCCTACCGCTTCGTGCCGCCGCGCTTCAGCCCGTTCTGGGCGCGGATCGCCCAGTGGTATCTGCCCACCTATCTGCGCAAGAGCCACGGCATCACTTCGTGGGAGTGCGTCGGGGCGGAGCGCCTGCGCGCTTCGCTGCAGGCCGGTTCGGGCGTGCTGCTGGCCTCCAACCACTGTCGCCCCTGCGATCCGATGGTTTTCGGATTGCTCGCCCGCGAGGTCAGCCGTCCGTTCCATGTCATGGCCAGTTGGCATCTGTTCATGCAAAGCCGCGTGCAGTCTTTCCTGTTGCCGCGCATCGGGGGATTCAGCGTTTACCGCGAAGGCCTGGACCGCGAATCGCTGAAGTGCGCCACGCGCACGCTGGCCGAAGCGCGATTTCCGCTGATTCTTTTCCCGGAAGGTTTCGTCACCCGCAATAACGACCGGCTGTTGCACCTGATGGAGGGGGTCGCCTTTCTCGCGCGTTCGGCGGCCAAACAGCGCGCGGCTTCCCCGCAGCCCGGCAAGGTGGTCGTGCATCCGGTTTTTATCCGCTACTTCTTCGAAGGCGATCTCGCGGCGACCGTCGAGCCGGTCCTGCAGAACATTGAGGCGCGATTGTCCTGGCAGCCGCAGAATCAGCTGCCCTTGCGCGAACGGGTCGTCAAAGCCGGACAGGCTTTGCTCGCGCTCAAGGAAATCGAATACCTCGGGGCCTCGCAACCCGGTGGCGTGATGGAACGGCTCCCGCACTTGCTCGATCACCTACTGGAGCCGCTGGAGCAAGAGTGGATGGGCGGACGCCGCGAACGGGATACGATGGAGCGCGTCAAGCGCCTGCGCTCAGCCATCCTCCCGGACATGGTCCATGGCGAGATCACCGAGAAAGAGAACGCGCGCCGGTGGCGGCAGCTCGCGGACCTGTATGTCGCCCAGCAACTGCATTGTTACTCGGGCGATTACCTCGCCGACGCGCCCACGCCCGAGCGCCTGCTGGAAACCGTGGAGCGTTACGAAGAAGACCTGACCGACGAGGCCCGTCCGCATCCGCCGCTCCACGTGGTCATCTCGGTCGGCGAAGCCATCGAGGCAACGCCGACCCGGGATCGCGATGCGGACGGCGACCCGATTGCCGATGAACTCCGGCGGCAACTCGAACTGATGCTGGAGGAAAGCAAACACCGCCGGCGCCCGGCCCGGCACAATTCATCAATCCCATGACACCCATCCTGGCAATTCTGCACTGGCCCGCCATCGGCCTCCGCGCCGGCGTCGTCGTCACGGCGCTCGTCCTCTGGTTCTGGACGCAGTGGCTGATTGCGCGCAAGTCGGCACCGAAGGACGGCATCGGCGATATCGTCCATGAACTTACTGCGCGCTGGAACCACTACTTCGCCGCGAACGCTCGGGCCGCCAACGCCGCGCTGATCACCAGCTCGATTTTCATTGATCTCATCGGCCTCGCCCTGATTGGCGCGGCGATCTTCGGCCCGACGTTTGCGCCGTTTCTCGCCATGCTCATCGTGTTCGGCCTGCGGCAGTTCTGCCAGGGTCTTTGCACGCTGCCACCGCCGCCCGGCATCATTTGGCGGAACCCGGGTTTCCCGGCGTTGCTGGTGACCTACGACGTGGGCAACGACTTCTTCTTCTCCGGCCACACGGCGCTGGCCGTGCTCGGGGCCATCGAGGCGGCGCAGTTCGGGCCGGTGTGGCTCGCGGTCGTCGCGGCGGTCATCGCGCTCGGCGAGATGCTGATGGTTCTGGTGTTGCGGGCGCACTACACGCTGGATGTGGTGGCGGGCGCGTTTGCCGCGTTCCTCGCCGCGAATGTGGCGGAAAAGTTGTCAGCCACAGTGGACGTGTGGTTGCGATGAGGGACGGGGAAACATCGAACATTCAACATTCAACGTCCAACATGCAATGCAAGCGGCACGGGAGCCGGTCTGAAGTGGTTGACGCCGCGTCAGGTTCGCGCTACAGCTTCGTAGCCGCCAAATTATCCCGGCCTGCGCGGGGGACGACACTATGGAAACAATTCTGCCATCCGAGTTCAAACGCCAGATGGTGCTGATGCTGGATGGCGCTCCCCATGTCATCGAGGATTTGCACACCAGCGGCACCGCCCAGACCCGGCACAAACTTCACACCCGCCTGCGCCACCTCACGACCGGCCGCCTCTTTGACCGCGTTTTCGCCGAAAACGAGCGCGTGGCCGTGGCCCCGCTGGAAACCCGCCGCGTGACTTTCAGCTACGCCCAGGCCGACCGGCTGGTTTTCGTTGATATCGAGACGTTCGAGGAGTTCGAGTTCAGCAACGAACTGCTCGGTGAGCGCCGCGGGTTTCTCAAGGAGAACGAGGAATATAAAGCCCTGCGGCTCGATGGCCGGCTCCTCGACATCGTCTTGCCGCCGCAAATACCGCTCAAGGTGGTGGATACCGCTCCGCCCAGCCGGGGCGGATTGAGCGCGTCATGGAAGGCGGCGAAGCTCGAAACCGGACTGCAAATCATGGTCCCGCTGTTCATCACCAACGGCGAAATCATTCGCGTTGACACCGCCGAAAAGAAATACCTGGGCCGGGAAACGTCCGCGTAAGAGCGTAAAGTCCTGTCGAACCACGCCCTGTTAAAAGGCGTTCTTTGTCTCACGCGGTGGAGAATATCGACCCGGCTTCGCTGGGCTTCGCCGCGGCAAGACGCTGAACGTCGAATGGCAGACAAAAAAACCGGCGCGGCGAAGGGTTTAGTCTTTGCGCCTTGGATTTCGGCGCGATAAAAAAGAGAATTATGAAATGGCTTTGCATAGCACTTGGCATGATGGTCCTCGCTTCGGGCTGTACGCCCGTCACGACGGCAGAGAAGCAGACGGGCAACGTCTTTGATATTGTCCACACGAATTTTCTCGGCTCGCTTTGGAACGAGTCGCACGCCCGGGCTTCGATTGTTTCCCAGGATGGCGGGGAGTCGTTCACCGTCCCCGGCGGGGCGATTTGGGCTTACGGCGACACGTTCAAAGGTTCCCGGACCGCCGATGGCACTCCGCATTTCGCCGGCGGGGCGATATCCTGTGCCATCGCTTTTCTGGCGGACAATGCCAGAAGCTATCCGCCCGCGTTCAATTATCTCGTGTCCAGCAACGGTGACGCCGTTTCGCCCTTTGAGTTCCTGCCGAATGAACAACCGGTTGACCGTTACCGGATCTGGCCGCTGGGTGGAATCCAGGTGAGCAATCAGTGCTACCTTTTTTATTCGCTGATCGAGGTTTTTGGGAATGGTCAATGGGATTTCCGCGGCGTTGGTTCCGGTCTCGGCCGGTCAAAGGTTGCGCTCGGACCCTATGAGCGCCTGCGACCGCACGGGGACTGGCGCTTTCCCGTCGAACCTTCCCAGGTGATTGAGGCGGACGGCTGGCTCTATCTTTTCGGGATCAAGGAATTCAAAGGGACGCAGGGTGTCGCCCTGGCCCGGGTGCGCCCGGAGAAAATCGAAGACCCCGCTGCGTATGAGTTTTACACCGGCGCCGGCCCGGAATTTTCGCCCAGGAAAGAGGCCGCAACGGTGCTGGTCAAAAATGTCCCGGGTCAGGTTTCGGTCGCTTGGAATCCGTACCTTCAGAAATATGTGATGGCTTCGTCGAGTGACTTCGGTCATCCGCGGGAGATTCGTTTCCTTGTCGCCGACGCCCCGTATGGCCCCTGGAGTCCGCCGGTGGCCCGCATCGAAGTGCCCGAATATCGCCAAGGAAAACGGGTGGAGATGGCGTATTGCGCCTATCTGCATCCGGAACTGTTTCGCGAGAATGGCCGGGTGATGAATCTGACCTGCTCACTGGGTTTGAAGGACGCCGGCTTCGATAGCAACTGTGAAATGCTGGAGATTGAACTGAAACGCCGAAACTGATTTCCGTCAGCCAACGCGTGAAGTCGCAAGCCGTCATGTTCGGCCACAGGGCAGCGGCAATGACGGCGGATTTTCTCCGGCGTGAAAAAACACGCAAGTGGGCTGATTTGAACGCCCGCGATTAGCCGCCATCAAACAAGGGAGGAAAATGATGAGCGCTTGTGAAATTTTTCACAACAGGCTTGCCCTTGATTAGCGCGGATGATAAACTCCATCCGCTTTGTTGAATTCTCGAAAAATGAAAGACTCAAAAGTCTCTCCGGTTTTGTTGTTGATCGCGTTGCTGGCCGCTGTGACGTCCGCGCGCGCGGCGGACATCCTTGGCACCATCACCCTCAAAGGCACGCCGCCGGCGGAGACGGACCTGTCCTCCTACATCAAAAACAACGCGGATTGCGCCGCGATGTACGGCAACAAAATGCCCACCACGCATTTCTTCGTGGTCGGGTCCAAGGGCGAATTCGCCGACGTGGTGGTTTCGCTGAAGGGCGTCACCGGCAAATCCACGGGCGCCAGCGCGCCACCGGTCGTGCTCGACCAGAAAGGCTGCGTTTACACCCCGTCCATCCTCGCTATTCAGACCGGCCAGAAGCTGGTCGTCAAAAATTCCGACAACTGCATTCACAACGTTCATTGCACGCCCGCCGTGGACGGCAATGAGGTGCACAACGACGCGCAGATGCCCGGCGGCGCGGATTTGACCTACACGTTTCCGAAGCCGGAACTGTTTTTGAAATTCCAATGTGACGTGCATCCGTGGATGCGCGCCTGGGTCTGCGTGTTTGATCATCCGTATTTTTCTGTGAGCGACCAGGCGGGCAAATTCGTCATCAAAAACGTGCCACCCGGCAAATACACCGTGGAAGGCGACCACCGCAAACTCGGTTCACAGACGCAGGACGTGGAGGTGAAGGACAGCGACGTGACCGTGAATTTCACTTTTGAAATCAAATAACACCAATTTCGTAACCCCGACACGCGAGCCGGGGTTTGCCGTTTTTTGATATGAACACCAATGCGCAAAATTACAATCCGTGGCTGTACCGGTTTATCGTGGCGACCGCCGCCGCCACGTTTTTACTGCTGGGCCTGGGCGGCTTGGTCACCAGTCACGAGGCCGGCATGTCCGTGCCCGACTGGCCGACGAGCTATGGCTATCCCATGTTCGCGTTGCCCATAAAATTCTGGAAGGGCGGCGCCTTTTTCGAGCACACGCACCGCCTGCTGGCTTCCGGCATCGGCTTTTTGACCACGATGCTTGCGGTCTGGCTCTGGTTCAAGGATTCGCGCAGATGGATGCGTTGGCTCGGCGTGCTCGCGTTTGTGCTGGTTGCGTTGCAGGGCGTGCTCGGCGGCTTGCGCGTAACGCTGCACATGGACAAGCTCGGCATCGTTCACGGCGCGCTCGCGCAATCGTTCTTCGTTCTGATTTGTGCGCTGGCGCTGTTCACCAGCCGTTGGTGGCAAAATGTAGCGCAGGCGTCCCGCCTGCCTGACCGAGCGAGTATGCGGAGTGCAGCCGGGACGGCTGCGCTACGGTGGCTCGTGCTGGCAATGACGATATTGATTTTCGGGCAATTAATTCTCGGCGCGACGATGCGGCATCAGCACGCCGGCCTGGCGATTCCCGATTTCCCGGCCGCCTACGGAAAAATCTGGCCGGACACGAGTGCCGTCGCCGTTGCGCGCTACAACGCCGACCGCATCGAGGTCATTTCCGAAAACCCGATCACAGCCTTTCAAATCGTTTTGCAAATGGCGCATCGCATGGTGGCGCTGGCCATTTTTATCGGCGTCGCCGTGTGCGCGTGGCTGGCGTGGCGGCGGCTCGGCAAAAGGGACCCTCTGGCACGGCTGGCGGTGTATTGGCTGGCGCTGATTGTGGCGCAAATCATCCTCGGCGCGGCGACGATCTGGTCGAACAAGGCCGCCGACGTGGCCACGGCGCACGTGCTGGTGGGCGCGCTTTCGCTCGTGACCGGCGCGTTGTGGTGTGCCGCGGCTTTCCATCGTCCGGAACCGCTGTCCCGCGTTGAACCAGTTGACACAATCTCCAGCGCGTTTGGCGCGAACCCGGCCCTGGCGGCAAATAAATGAAATGAAAGAAATCTCGGCTGGAATTTTAAGCGCGACCCCGGTCGCGGAAAAAAGTCGGACGGCGGTCTTTGCCGATCTGATCAAGGCGCGGCTGACCACGCTGGTGCTGCTGACGACGCTCGTCGGGTTTTACCTCGGCTGGCGCGGCACAATGGATTTCGTGTTGATGTTCCACCTGCTGGCCGCCACGGCGCTGGTCGCCTCCGGCGCGGCGGCGTTGAACCAGTTGCTCGAGCGCGAATACGATGCGAAGATGCGGCGGACACAGGACCGTCCGCTGCCTTCGGGCCGGTTGCAGCCCGCGACGGTGATGCTTTTCGGCGGCACGTGCGCAACGGCGGGTCTGATTTACCTCGCGCTGGCGGTGAATCCGCTCACGAGTGTCATCGCCGCGGTCACGCTGGTCAGCTACCTGTTCGTCTATACGCCGCTGAAGCGCGTGACGTGGCTGAACACGAACATCGGCGCGGTGCCCGGCGCGTTGCCGGCGATGATGGGCTGGACGGCCGCGCGCGGTGAACTGAGCGCTGAAGGCTGGGCATTGTTCGCGATTGTGGCGTTCTGGCAAATTCCCCATTTCATGGCCATCGCGTGGATTTATCGGGACGAATACGCGCGCGCCGGTTTCAAAATGCTGCCGGTGGTTGAACCGGCCGGCCGTCGCACGGGAGAACAAGCCGTGAGTCACACGCTGGCCCTGCTGGCGGTCAGCCTGTCGCCGTTCGTTTTCAAACTTGCCGGGCCGGTTTATCTCGGCGGCGCGCTGGTGTTGGGCGCGGGTTATTTGTGGTGCGCGATCCAATTTTTGCGGCAACTCACGCTGGCGCGCGCGCGGCTGTTGTTTTTGGCGTCCATCCTTTATTTGCCATTGCTGCTGTCGTTGATGGTTTGGGACAAGGTGAAATAGAAATTGACGAATTCCTGAATCCGAATGACTAAAGAAATCCCAATGACGAATTCCGAAACTGCCGTTCGCGTGGCTAAAGCGAATTCGTCATTCGAGCTTCGTCATTCTTTAGTCATTATGGTTTCGTCATCAATCATTTTTCCGAAGTGAAGTGACATGGGAACAACCGTTGAACAATTTCCACCGCATCGCGGCGGCGATGATCATGGTCACGGTGACCACGCTCATCACGACCCCGGTTTTTGGCGCACCTACATTTTTTCCACCGACCACAAAATCATCGGCATTCAATACGGCTTCACGGCGCTGTGCTTCATGTTGTTTGGATTTTTTCTGATGCTGCTGATGCGCTGGCAGATTGCGCATCCCGGGCAGCCGGTGCCGTTCATCGGCCCGCTGCTCGAAAAGGCGCTTGGCCAGGTCGCCGCGAAAGGCGCGATTTCCCCCGACCTCTACAATTCCTTCGGCGCGATGCACGGAACGATCATGGTCTTTCTGGCGATTGTGCCGCTGGCGTTCGCGGCGTTCGGCAACTATGTCGTGCCGCTGATGATCGGGGCGCCGGACATGGCGTTTCCGCGGGTGAACATGGCGAGTTACCAGGCTTACGTGCTGGGCGGCATGGTGATGGTGGTGAGCTTTTTCATTCCCGGCGGCGCGGCGCAGGCGGGCTGGACTTCGTATTCGCCGCTGGCCACAACGATTCCCACGCACGGGCAACTCTTCTGGATCATCGGCATGGTGCTGCTCATCACGTCGTCGCTGCTGGGCGCGGTCAATTTCATCGCCACCATCATCCAACTGCGCGCGCCGGGCATGACGTGGATGCGGCTGCCGTTTTTCGTCTGGGCGCAATTCGTGACGGCATTCCTGCTGTTGCTGGCGTTTCCGCCACTGGAGGCCGCAGCGGTCATGCAGTTGATGGACAACGTCGCGCACACGAGTTTCTTTTTGCCGACGGGCTTGGCGATTGGCGGGCATCTGGCGCACATCAGCGGCGGCGGCAGCCCGCTGTTGTGGCAGCATTTGTTCTGGTTCCTCGGGCATCCGGAAGTTTACGTTTTGATTCTGCCGGCGATGGGCATCGTCTGCGAAATCCTCGCCAACAACACGCGCAAGCCGATTTGGGGCTACAAATCGCTGGTGTATTCGGTGCTGGCGATCGGTTTCCTGTCGTTCATCGTCTGGGCGCACCACATGTATCTGACGGGGATGGGCACCAGGATCGCGACGTTTTTCCAAGCCACGACGCTGGCGATTTCGATTCCGTCGGTCATCATCCTGACGTGCCTGTTGATTTCGTTGTGGGGCGGTTCCATCCGGTTCAACACCCCGATGCTGTTCGTGCTCGGATTTCTGCCGATGTTTGGCATTGGTGGCCTGACGGGGTTGCCGCTGGGGCTGGCGCCGGCGGACATTTACCTGCATGACACGTATTACGTCATCGCGCATTTCCACTATGTCGTTGCCCCGGGAACGATTTTCGCGTTGTTCGCAGGGATTTATTATTGGTTCCCGAAAATGACGGGGCGGATGATGAATGAATTCTGGGGCCGGGTGCATTTCTGGGGTTCATTTGTCTTCATGAACGTGGTCTTCCTGCCGATGTTTGCGCAGGGCATGGAAGGCATGCTGCGGCGCATGGCCGACGGCGGTGTGAACTATTCCGCCGCGCGGGTGCCGGGCGCGCTGGCCACGTTGCCGGACACGATCATGGAAATGCACACGTGGATTCTATGGGGCGCCATGGCGCTGGGGCTGGCGCAAATTCCGTTCATCATCAATTTGTTCTGGAGCATCAAACACGGCGAAAGGGTGGCAAGCGACAATCCGTGGGATTCCACGACCCTTGAATGGCAGACGCCCACGCCGCCGCCGCACGGAAATTTCGCCACGCCGCCGCGAATCTGCCGCGGCCCATACGAATACAGCGTGCCCGGCCACGCCGCCGATTTCACGCCGCAAACCGAACCGGAAATTTCAACGCCTTCGCCAGTTCCGATGCGCGCCCTCGGAAAATGACTAATTCCTAAACCATAATGACTAAAGAAATTTCAATGACGAATTCCGAAACACGCAAGCACGCGTCCGAACCCGTTTTGGCATTCAGGTTTCGTCATTTCTTGGTCATTCGGGCTTCGTCATCAGTCATTCAGTGGTTTATTCCCCTGAAAGCTTCGAGGAAATCCATTTCAACCAGGCTCTAGATTTTTACATGGAAATCCCCTACGTCGTCCAACCGCGGCCCGATACCGGCATTTACAACGCCAAGGTCGGCATCTGGCTGTTTTTGATGTCCGAGGTGATGCTGTTCGGCGCATTGTTTTCCGCTTACGTGTTGCTGCGCGTGGGCGCTGTGCCCGGCGAATGGCCGCACGGCTGGCTGAATGTAACGCTGGGCACCATCAATACACTCGTCCTCGCGCTTTCAGCCATCACGACGCTGCTCGCGTGGGTCGCCTGTAAAACCAGGCAGTTTGCCAAATTCAAATTTTTTCACGCCTGCACGCTCCTCCTGGCGCTGACATTTTTGTGCATCAAAGGTTACGAGTATCACGACAAGTGGATTCATTATGAAATTCAACTGACCGATGGACGCATGGCCGACGGCCACATGCGGGAGAACAATCCAAAGGAGGATTACGTCGTGATTGAAGGCCGTTACGTGACGGACAAAAAGGATTTGTACGACCTGCGCGCACAGCAGGACATCCAGACCGGGGAAATCAAAATTCCGCGCTCGCAGATCAAGGAAATGGAAAACTACGGTCCGTGGCACAACACGTATCTGGCGGTCTATTTTACGCTCACCGGGTTGCACGCGTTGCACATCCTGGGCGGCAGCATCGTCATCGGCTACCTTTGGGGGCCGGGCCGGCGGATGTGGAAGACCGACCCCGAACGGTTCACCAACCGCGTCGAGGTTTCCGGGCTGTTCTGGCACTTTGTGGATCTGGTCTGGATATTTTTATTTCCTGTCTTATATTTGACGTAATTTGAATTTATGAGCGAATCGCACTCCGTTGATTTTAAAGTTTACCTGCGGCGCTGCATCTACGTGTTCGTCGCCGTGCTGTGCACGACGTCGCTGATGATTTGCGCCTCCTACCTGCCGCACTACAGCTGGACGGTGAAAGTGGCGCTCATTCTGGCGGTAGCGTGCGTGAACGCCTTCATTGTCGCCGGATTTCTGATGCACCTGCTGTCCGAGAAGAAAATGATTTACACCCTGCTCGGCTTCACCGCCTTCTTTTTCGCCGGGCTGATGGGGTTGACGATTTATGCGATGCACGACATGCCGACGGGCACGTCGTTCCACTGATATGTCGCTCAAGGCCATCCATCTCATTTTTGTGAGCGTGCTGACCGCGCTGGCGTTTGGCTGCGCGGCGTGGGCGTTCGCCACCGGCAACCCGGTCTTCGGCGCGGGCGGCATCGCCGCCGGGATTCTGGTCATCATCTACGGGATTTATTTTTTGAAGAAACTTAAAAACGTCAGCTACCTATGAAATCACTTCGCAAACTTTTAACCGCCGCGGCGCTCGCGGTTTTTGCGCCATCGCCGCTGTTTGCCTGCGCGGCGTGCTACGGCAAATCCGATTCCGCGCTGGCCATTGGCATGAACTGGGGCATCTTCACGCTGCTCGGCGTGGTGCTGACGGTGCTGACGTGCATCGCCGTGTTTTTTGTGCACATCGTTCGCAAAGAAGAGGTGTCCTCCAACCCGCCGCCGGACGACCGGCCCACTGACGTATGACGCAATGGTTCGCTGAAAAAGTTCTTGGCCTGCCTGAATTGGCCTCCAAAAACGGCGTGGCCGTGGACGCGTTGATGGTCTATGTCCATTGGCTGATGTTCGCGCTGTTCATCGGCTGGATTATTTATTTCTTTTACGCGCTTTACCGGTTCCGCCAGTCGCGAAATCCGAAGGCCGATTACGTGGGCGTCAGGAGTCACGCCTCAAATTACCTCGAACTCACCGTGGCTGCCATTGAAGCCGTGTTGTTGATCGTCATTGCTGTTCCGCTTTGGGCAAAAAATGTGGATCAATTTCCGCCGGCCAGCGAATCCACCGTCGTTCAGGTCGTCGCGCAACAGTTTGCGTGGAACGTGCGCTACGCCGGGCCGGATGGGGTTTTTGGCAAACAGGACATGAAATTCGTCACGGCGGACAACGTGTTTGGCGTGGACCCGTCCGACCCGAATGGCAAGGACGACATCCAAACGCTGAATGAAATTCATGTCGTCGTCAACAAGCCGGTCATCATTTACCTGAGTTCGAAGGACGTGATTCATTCGCTGAAAATCATCGCCATGCGCGTCTGCCAGGACGCGATTCCGGGGCTGCGGATTCCGGTCTGGTTCACGCCCACGAAAATCGGCCGCTATCAGATCAACTGCGCCCAGCTTTGCGGCAACGGTCATTCGGCCATGTCGGGCGGTTTTCTGATTGTTGAAAGCCAGGCGGATTTCGACCAATGGCTCAAATCCAAGAGCGGCGCGGCCACCAGCTTTGAATAAATTTGACGCGCCGGTGTGCGCGTGGCCAAATTGCGCCGGGCATGGACGACAATTCTCAACGGCTCCCGCGGACGCTTTGGATCGGCATCATTCTGTTTCTCGCCCTGCTTTGTGTCGCGTATGTGCTCTCGTTGTCGGAGTTCAGCAACACGACGCGTCACCGGCCATTGCCCGTGCTCGGCCACGTTGCCGACTTCACGCTCACCAATCAGGACGGCCAGATCACAACGCTCGCCGATTTGACCAATCGCGTCTGGGTGGCTGACATCATCTTCACCCGCTGTGCCGGGCCGTGCCCGATCATGACGGCGCAGATGAAATCACTGCAGGACGTGTTGCCGCCGGCGAGCCGGGCAAAACTCGTGACGCTGACGACCGACCCCGATTACGACACGCCGCCGGTGATGAAAAAGTATGGCGAACATTTCGGCGCGAATTTCAACCGCTGGAAATTTTTGACCGGCACCAAGGCGGAAATCGCCGCCCTGGCGAGCGGCAGCCTCAAACTCAGCGCGGTTCCGGTGAAGCTCGAAGACCAAAAAAATCCCGCCGATTTGTTCATCCACACCACCATTTTTGTCGCCGTGGACAAACACGCACGGTTGCGCGCTATCTTTGAGACCGGAGGCGAAGGCATCGAATGGACCAATGTCCGGCCGCGCATCATCCTCACGGTGCGCCAACTCGAGCGCGAGCGATGAGCGTTCACGACCTGCCCGCCGTCAACGCCTCGCTCAACGGCCTGAGCGCGATTTTCCTGACCGCCGGTTATATTTTCATCCGCCGAAAGAATAAGAATGCGCACCGCAACTGCATGGTAACGGCGTTCGTGACCTCAATACTTTTTTTGACTTGTTACGTCATCTACCACGGTTACCGCTATTGGGTTTTGCACATCGGGCCAACGCGTTTCTTGGAACCCGAATGGTTTCGGCCGATTTATCTGGCCATTCTCGGAACCCACACAATTCTCGCCGTCGTCATTGTGCCGATGATTTTGATTACGTTGAACCGTGCGCGGCTGCAGCGTTTTGAACTTCACGAAAAAATCGCTCGCTGGACGTGGCCATTGTGGATGTATGTTTCCGTGACCGGCGTGGTGGTTTATCTGTTACTTTACCAGATTTTCCCGCAAACCAAACCGTAGCCGCCAACGTGAAGAGGTCTTGAATGTCCCACATTGCCAACGTCACGATTCACCGCAGCCAGTTTCCCGATGCGGTTCGCCGTGATTTGCTGGAATCGCTGCGTCGGCGGCGCGTGAACCACAAGTTTCATTACGACAGCGTCAAGCAAACCCAAAAGTGGCTGGCGCTGCATCAAGCCTGCTCGCCGACGCGCAACGATGCGGATTGCGAGGCCATTTACCAACGGAGTTTTGACGCGGCAGTGGCAAAAATCAAATCGCCGCGTGTTCACGTCATCGGCCTCGGCTGTGGCGGCGGACAAAAGGATACGCGCCTGCTGAAATTGCTGAAAACCCGTGGCAAGGAAGTTTTCTACACGCCGTGCGATGTGAGCACGGCGATGGTTTTGGTTGCGCGCCAGACTGCACTGGCAGTCGTGCCGGGGAGAAACTGTTTTCCATTCGTATGCGATTTGACCATTATGAACGACTTGCCCGCTGTTCTCGATTTACGCATCACGCATCACGCATCACGCATCGTCACTTTTTTCGGCATGATACCGAACTTTGAGCCGAAGCAGATTTTGCCGAAGCTCGCATCGTTGGTTCGTCCAAAGGATTTTCTGCTGTTCAGCGCGAATCTGGCACCGGGCAAAGATTATGCGGCCGGGGTGAAAAAGGTTTTGCCGCAATACGACAATCCGCTCACGCGCGACTGGCTGATGACGTTCCTGATCGACCTCGGCATCGAGCGCAACAATGGCAAGTTGCGCTTCAAAATCAAAACCGATTCAGCCAGCGGCCTGAAACGCATTGTGGCGGGGTTTCATTTCAGATGCCCGTGCCGGATCGAAGTTGAAAACGAGGCATTTGGTTTTCGGGCCGGCGAAGCCATCCGGCTTTTCTTTTCGTATCGTTACACACCGGGGCGTGTTCACAAAGCTCTTGCCGGCCATGGCCTGGAAGTTTGCGAACAATGGATTACGAAATCCGAGGAAGAGGGTGTGTTCCTCTGCAATCGTAGGAGCCGACGTGAGGAGGCTCATTCTCCTTTTTAAAGACAGAGCCTCGTCACCTCGGCTCCTACCTTAAAACACTTTCATCGTATCCAGCACGGCTTTGATGCGCGGGACTTCGTGGGTGCGGAACAAGTCGGTTTTACCCAACGCGGCCAGCACGGCAAAGAACGGTTCAGCGCAGCGGACTTCGTCGCGGAAAAAATCGAAGGCGTGGGGCAGGGCATGGCAGATTGGAAAACCGAGCGTCCGGAGTCGGAACGTGTTCAGGAAGATATTCATCTGATGCCGCACGCGAACGGCACTGTCCTGCAGATTGCGGTAGTAAAAGCCGAGGCCGGGGTCCAGGACAATTCTCTCCACGCCGTTGCGCTGCGCGATTTCGATTTGCCGGGCAAAATACGCCCGCATCATTTCAATCGGGTCGGCGCTCAAATCAAAATCGCCGACTTCGCGGACGTTATTGCCCTGAACGTAACAAATAATCACTGCGGCATCGTGATCCGCGACCATGCGGAATAATTCGTCACCGCGGTCGGAGCCGGTGAGATTCAAGAGGTTCGCGCCGGCTTCGAGGCAGGCGCGCGTCACGGCGGGCGAATACGTTTCGACGGAGACCAGAATGTTCGCGGCGCGCAGTTCCTTGATGACCGGCAGCAATTTGGAATTTTGCTCTGCGTTGTCAACGCGCGCGGCATGGGCGAGGGTGGATTCCGCGCCCACATCCACGAGGTCCGCACCTTGCGCGGTCAAAACCCTGCCGCGCTGGACCGCCGCCTCCGCCGTCAGGCAGACACTTTCACGATACCACGAATCCGGCGAGAGGTTGACAACCCCCATGATGGCGGGCTGTGAGTTGAAGGCGAAGTGTCTGCCACCGACGGAAAATTCCTTGACGCGCGCGGACGCGGCGGCGCGATTTTTCTCCAGCAATCCGGCAAGATATTCAAGATTCAACACGTGTGGGAAATCGTAAACCGAAAACACAGAATCGTAAATACGGAATGGCGCGCCCGGCGCGAGTCGAACGCGCGACCCTCTGCTTAGAAGGCAGATGCTCTATCCATCTGAGCTACGGGCGCAAGCCTTATTTCACAATGCTTTTACGCATTACAAAAATTGAGAATTGACTTTTGGATACTGCTTTTGTATACTGACCGTATGAATGAGAAGAAAGCAGTTCCAAAAGCTGCCAATCTTGGCAAAGACTGGCAGAAAACCCAGTATGCAAATTTAGTCCGCTACGTTCCATCTGGCACTTACTATGCCCGTTTGCGTGTCAAGGGCAAGCTTATCCGGCGGAGCCTCAAGACGGATGTGGTTTCCGTCGCTAAGTTGCGACTGGGCGATTTTGAAAAGCAAGAGCGCCAGCGTGCGGAGTCGTGCGACTCTGTGGCTGCCGGTAAAATGACCGTGAACGATGCCGTTGAAATCCACAAGCGGCGGGTGGCTGGTGATGCGTCGCTTAAACCACGCACACGCGAATACCATGACCAGCGGATAGCCGCGCTGCTGAAAAGCTGGCCGGGACTGGACAAAAAGGAAATCCGATCACTTACAAAAACAGATTGCCTCAACTGGGCCGCGAAATTGGGGGGCAAAATCAGCGCCACGGCGTTTAATCATACGATAGGCATCCTGCGGGTGCTGCTCGAAATTGGAATCGAAATGGGTGCGCGATACGACAATCCGGCGCGGTTCATCAAACGTGCCAGCGAACGCGCGAAAGTGTTGACCTTGCCGGAGCCGGAGCAATTCGAGCGGTTCGTTGAGGAAATTGAGAATGGCGGCGGTGGTTTCAGCAGAGCTTGCGGGGATTTGGTTCGCTTCCTCGCTTTCGGCGGTTTCCGTAAAAGTGAGGCGGCGAACATCACCTGGAGCGACTGCGATTTTGAGAAAAAGGAAATTGTAGTTCGTGGCGATTCTGAAACGGGTACCAAGAATTGGAGCATTCGGCGTGTGCCGATGATTCCCGAAATGCTCGAACTTTTGCAACGTCTGCACAATGAACGCACAGACGAACCTATGACCAATCCAGTAATGCGGGTCCGTGAATGTCAGAAGGCGATGAATCGTGCCGCCAAGATCGTGGGTATGGAGCGAATCACGCACCATGATTTGCGTCATCTTTTTGCGACACGATGTATCGAATCCGGTGTTGATATACCTACGGTGAGTCGCTGGCTTGGGCATAAAGACGGGGGCGCGTTAGCAATGAGAGTTTACGGGCATTTGCGTGATCAACATTCGGTAGCAATGGCGCAACGGGTGACATTTTCGCGTGCTGACGCCAGCAATGTCATCCCGTTGAAATCAACGGTGACTAAGTGAATTTTTACGGCACAGAAACTGGACCTCAACACACAATAGCGGTCGTGTGGTTCCGCTGTGTGAGGGCATGTATCGCTCTGTCTTGAAAGCGGCGAACCTGCCGCTGAAGGAACCGCAACATTCGGGCTGTTTGCCGCCGTGGGTTCAAAACATTTGCGATGAATTTACAAAGACAGTATTCAAACGCTTGGTTGAAAGCGTTCCGCGAGACAACAAACTTGTAGCTCGGGACTATGGCAGAACAATCGGCATTTTATTGAGAGGTGCCGTTTTTTATTTGAAAGAAGTGCCAGCGCTTCTTAAAAAAGAAGGGTTTCTGGACCTAACGAAAGAACAGGATGAAAAAGCAGAAAAGGTGGCTGGGTTGCCGGTATTGTTTTCAATGATGAGCCAGACATTCCAAAAGCCAATTTCAAACGAAGATGAGTTGATTCAAGAGGGGGGCGAGCGTGTTGCGAAAAAGGCCGAGGAATTATGGGGCGGTTTTTTATTGGTCGGACGCTATCTGTTGAACCAACCGATTGAACAACAGCACGAATTTCTTTGCGGCATTCCAGAGGGGTTTGTTTCGTTTTTGAATGAGCAGGGGAATTTTGCCGGGAAACGCAAGCGGTTTGAAATCTTTTTGCTATTGGCGATGTATTGGCCCGAAATTGCAGAAATGCAAAGGCAGCAACCGCCCGAGACTCGGAAATACCTTTTGGAATGGCTTGAAAAACAAGAAGACAAACAATTAGTTGATGATCCCAAAGTGTTTTACGCAATTTGTGATGACATTGGATTAGACATGGCTCCGCCCGGACATCCATTCGGCGTCAATCCTGGCTAATTACAGAATACGATTTCCTGTCAGTGGGTTGTTGACCCTACAGGGAAATTGAGACAGTGGGGCATGATTGAAAATCGTGGTCCCCATGAGTCGGTTCCAAAGCTGGCGCTGAACCGCATTGAAGCGGCCAAAGCTCTCGGCGTCAGTCCCGCAACCCTCGACCGTCTGACCGCACGTGGTCTGCTGCGTCCGTGCCGCGTCACCTACCGTCCGATTTATTGGGTCAGGTGAACTCGAACGATTTCTCAAGGAGAATTCTGCTGTTGATTACGTTCTCCCGCAATGTTCCACCAATGGCCTGCCCGGCCATAGGGCTAACAAGCGCGGTGTCAGTTCATCATCCTCGAAGCAATTTCCCCGATGCAATTCCGCCTGCGTTGGGTGAACAAACAAACAAGGCGGGAATAACAAAATGAAATAAAAATGAAAACTGTAACAGAAATCCTTGACCAAGTCATCGAGTCCTACACGGGCAAACGTGGCAAAGTCGAACTGACCATTCTGGTTCTCGTAGATCGGGAACCGGCGGGGCGACTGCGCAACACGTTTGATTACGTCATGACTGAGGACGAAATCAAGAAGCACACCGGCAAGTTGACCGGCAAGAAGTGCGAGCTGGCCGTCAACGACATTCAACCGGCCTTTGGGGGTCGGCTGCGAATGCGCGGCCAGATTCTCTCGCTGTCGTGATGGTGGGTTATGGAAACGCCCGAAATTCAAATATTGAGCCGGATTGACTGGCAGTTCTTCGGCACGCTCACGTTCAAATCGGAACGGTTGCCGGAACGAGTTCGATTGTCTCTTTATTTTGCCTTGCTGCGTCGCGTGGCGGCTGAATTTCGGGTGTATTTCCCTCGTCTCCTGTGGTGTCTCCGGCAGGAAACAGGCGAGATTTTTGGTCGGAGACATTTCCACTATCTACTGGCAGGACTCCCGGCCTCCGGCGTGAGCAAAACCACCTGTTTTTACCAGATGTCAAACTGGGAAAAACTGGGTGGTGGAATTGCGCGCGTGTCGGAATTCGACCCTTGGCTAAATGGTGAGGGTTACATTTTGAAGTGCCTGGGAAATGCCGATGCTGGCGATTATTACGAGTCGGCCAAGTTTGGCGGTCACTGTCAACTGATGCTCTCGCATTCGGTTCTCAAAGTGGTGAGGGCGAATGTCGCTTGGAGAGACAGGCGTTTAGCACACTGACTGGGAATTTTCCCAAGTGTGACATACAAAGCGGGTCCCGGTCGGGGGAGCGGAGCGCGGCGGAGCCGCGCCCGCCCCCCGACGGGGTCGCTTGAAGATGAGTTCTGCCCGAATGAAGCCAACTGTATTGAGGCAACTACAGAAGCACGTTAGGCATTGGAAACTGGCGGACGGGGCGCAGCCGCAAACGGGACGGACTGGCTTATCTCGCCAAAGTGACCTGTCTCGCCGACCTGCCACGCCATAGCAAAGCGACGGCGGGAGTCCGACAAAGGCGGAAACGGCACGGATCAGCGCACTCCGGACTCCGCATTCCGAATTCCGCATTGGCAACGGTCTCTTTTCCTGAATTCAGTTCGGGATGGACGATTGGGGCAAATGGCGTTTGAATGTGTCTGCTGCGTGAAAGTGAAACCATACAATGAACCGCCGCCCAATCACCGGCCAAGCGGAGACACAAACGAAACCAGTTACAGCAATGAGTCGGGCTAAAAGTGCTTATTGGATTCAGACGGAGCGTGGCCCTTGGGGGCCATTTGATTGGAAGTTATTGCGCGATTGGTTCGCCTTGTGCTGGCTTGCGCCGGAGACTCTGGTTTCCGAAGAAATGGAAGGCGATTGGCAACCTGCTTCAGCAGTCGAAAGATTTTGGGTAAAAACAAAAGGCACTGCCGACAAATTTCAAGCATTTGAATCGCTGGATTTAATGTCAGAAAAAGTGCCGCTGTCGCCTGCGCTTGGTGCGCGGCTTCAATCGCTCGGCTGGCCTGGCGATGTCCAACGGTTAAGGAATTACTATTGGGGGAACAAATTGAGGGAAATCTTGGAAAAACTTTTTCCAGATGCACAACGGGCTCTTTTTGATGACCCGGCTTGGCCTTGGTCTGGTGGCAGCCCGGCGGAAGCCGAACGACGCGCTGACCAGATGCGACATGAGCGTTTGGCTAGTCCGCCGACAGAGAACCAAGAGCAAATCCTTCAATTCTTTCTTGGTTCGCATCACGGAATCACCTCGTTCGGCGAAGCCTCACACAAGATAGGACAGCTCCTTAGTAATGCTGAAAACAAAGCTCGCTGGGGCGCGCAGCCAGCAAGCCCGCGCCAAGTTGCACAGCTCCAGTGGGCCTCAGCCCGTTTGCAGAAACCTTTACCCAAACCGCTTACCAAGGCCAAGGCGCATGAACTGATTGAGGCGTGGTTCGAGGAATTTTCGGACTTGGAACTTGAATGGTTTGAAGAAAAGGATAGACGTGCAGAGCTTGAATGGGAAGAAACAGAGGTCGAAGTCGTCGCAGGTGACGTGGATGACTGGCGGAACAAGTATCACTGCCAGCCGGTGTCGAATTCTGTGGTTCAAACGGTCTTAAAATCCATTGGCTCGCGCAAAGAAGGCGAACACATTGACCAATTCATGGCACGATTCTTTGCTGCTCTACGCCGTGAAAAACCGGCGCTGTTCAGTGGCAAATCGCCGAGTGCCAACAAACGTCCACCACCGCACGGGATAGGCTGTTTGGTTGTTCTGTCTGCTGGCCTTTTGATCTTAATTCTTTGTATGCTTTGTGCAATGCGATGAGAAAAAACGCGGCAATTAAAGCAGGAAGAAAAACGCAAAAAACATCAGAGAACCCTTTTCAGTCGCAACCCGACTGGCACCACAACGCGTGCATTAGCAACTACGCGCAATTTTGGGAAATCGGTAGCCATTATATGCGAGCTGCCGATGCTTTGGTTAAGAACGCGGTGGAGGATCGCAGTGTTCTGGATGTTTACGTTTCCCCTTTAATTTTTCTTTATCGCCACGCAGTTGAACTTTTTTTAAAAGACTTGCTCTGGCAAAGTCATTATTTAGCCTGTGGAAAAAAGGGGTTCATCACGGATAAATGCTTTCAAACGCATGACCTGTTGAAACTCTGGCAACAACTAAAAGGGAACTGCCAAAAAGTTTTGGGTGCTGACTTTCCATTGATCCCCGATGACGTTAAATTACTGGAAGATCTTTTTGCTCAAATACAAAAGCACGACCCAAGGTCTGATGCCTTCCGATTTCCGTTCGATGTGAAAGGGGCTCGTTCTCACGCCTCCCTCAATCACGTAAATATCCGTTCCTTATATGAGAGCGTCCACCAAGTGGTTGATTTGCTTGGGGATTTAAAGGGAATCGTGACATATTGTGTAGAACATTACGGGGGTGAATGAAAAAGGCAAAACGCAGTGAGTTGAGGAGGTGGTAAAGTCGGCGCAAGATGCGGCGGTGCTGGTGCTGGTTTATTAACTGCGCGACGGAAGCGGCGTTGCGGTTCGGAGATTGAGCGGAGCGTTTCGGAGAATGGCAACACCACTTCGGTCGCGCCATTGTCGGGTCGGCGCAAAGTCTTTTGGTGTGACCGTGTAGCGAGTCAGCCCGAAAGTCTTTGCGCTAGGGGGAATTTCTTCGAGATAAAATCTGATACAACATCTGCATGTGAGGCAGGTGGTCTGTTTTGGATACTGCTTTTGTATACCACTTGCTGTTTTTTATGCAAAAACTGGATTTGGGTGGATGACGTGTGATGATAAAACCAAATGAAATCAATGGTGGAAGAAGGGTGAGGATTTCTGAAAAAACCTTTTTGGATTTAGAAGGCAGATGCTCTATCCATCTGAGCTACGGGCGCAGCCTGAAAATCAGGCACTTATGAGTGCCATTTTTGGCGCTTCGCAAATCTTACCCCGAAATCTTACCCCGCTCAACGACGAACGGGCATTCCGTTCTTTTGGGTATGACGAAAACAGAACCAGAATTAGACCGGCTGAGCGTCTGGGAGCCGACCCGGTACATGAACCTGTTTCGCTATGTGCCATCGGGAACCATTTTCGCACGTTTCAAGATTCGGGGCAAGCAGGTACGAAAAAGTTTGAAGACGCCAAACCTGGAACTGGCCAAAAACAAGCTGGCGGAGTTGGAACGCAACGAACGGGCCATCGCCCATGAGCGAAGACGGGGGAAGATGCTGTTCGGGGAGGCTCTTACCGAGCATCTCAAATCCCGGAAATGCGACGCAACGCTGAAGCCCGGCACGAAGGCTTATGACGACCAGAGGACGAAGGCGTTATTCAAATCATGGCCCGGTCTGGGAAACCTCGATATTCGCCGAATCAGCAGAGAAGACTGCCAACGGTGGGCTGGTGAATTCGCAAAGGAATACTCGCCGACCACCTATAACCACACGATCAGCCTGGTGAAGCTCGCCTTCGAGACGGCTGTTGAGAGGGGGACACGTTATGACAATCCGGCCAAATGTCTGAAAAGGCAGGCCCAGAGGCCAAAAAAACTCACATTGCCCACCTGCGCCCAGTTTGAGGCTTTCGTGGAGGAAATCGGACAGGGCGGGAGCGGCAAATCGCAGCCATGTGCAAATCTGGTTCGGTTTTTAGCGTTTTCAGGTCTGCGCAAGGGCGAGGCGGCAAACGTGGTTTGGTCTGATGTGCAATTTGACAAGGGCGTGATTCGCATCTACGGCGATCCTGACCTTCGGACCAAAAACGGCGAGTTCCGTTCGGTCCCGATTTTGCCGGAAATGCGCCCGCTACTCTTTCGTTTGCGGGCAGCAAATCCCGCCACCCGACCGGAAGACCCGGTGATGGCCATCAGGGAGTGCCAGAAGGCGATGGATCGGGCTGCGCAGATCGTCGGCATGAAGCGGATCACCCATCACGATTTGCGGCACTTGTTCGCCACCCGTTGCATCGAAAGCGGCGTTGACGTTCTCACGGTTTCACGCTGGCTTGGCCATAAGGATGGCGGGGCGCTGGCGATGAAGACGTACGGCCATCTGCGTGATGAACACAGCCAGGAAATGGCCCAGAAAGTGTTTTTCATCAAAAGCGGGCAGGAGAAACTGAAAATCGTTCCACAGCGGAAAAAGCCGGACCTGGGTCGCCGTTTCCGAAATTCAAGATTGCCGTCAATACCCAAACTCCGAGTCTTATGAAAAAGTTTGATCACATCCGTAGCCAGACCGGACAAACTTCAAAGTGCCTGTCCCTCTTGGAGAAATCTGTCAATCTCTTTTTGGGAAATCAACTTGATCCGCAGGGCAACGCAGGGTTTGAGCAACCCTCGTTTAACCAGGCGGAACACCGACATGTAACTGATTCCAAGTTTTTCAGCGGTTTCTCGCATTGTGTAGGCGTCCCGCCGCAACGGCTGATTGTTTTTCGTGTCAAGCATTCCAAGCAGAACGGAAAGCTCGGAGAACTTCAGGTCAAAGACGAAGCCGTGGGAAACTCACGGATGATCGATGGGATTCCGAAGAAAAAATTGTAAACAAAAAAATGTAGCCGAGTGCTTTCACGTCAACGGAGAACCACCAGAATGAAACGAACCATCTCAGCTAAAATCCCGGTTGCCGAACCTAACATTTTACCTGGTTTCGACGGGGAGCTTGGATTTTACAAGGACGTTTACTATCCCGATCTTGCGTCCGGCGAATCACCGGCAGAATTTTTTCTCCGCCATGTTCTTGCATGTGCTGGTTATGAAACGAAGCGGATCGAGACAGCGCCAACACATCCGGTTTTGATCATCCATGCCTTTTGCAGGAGCGTTATGCAATCAACGGATCAGCGATGGCTAATTCGGCACTTCCAAGGTTTGCTCCAACGGGCAGGATTTCGGTTGCGGCGTGATGAATTGATGGTTGCCCGGACCGGCCCCAGGATTTTGATAACGTTTCTCTGGCGGGATTCGCCGCAGGATTATACTGGTATGCTTCGTCAGGCTGACGAAGATGCAAAACAATTTGCAGACATGCCAATGTGAACACAAATACGACAAATAAAGCGGCCATGCCGTACATCTCCAAATCCAAATTCATTTGGGGCCAGCAATGCCGCAAGTTGCTCTGGCACGCTTACAACGCCAAACACCTGATTCCAGAACCGGATGCTCAAACCCAGGCGGTCTTCGACCAAGGTCATGAAGTCGGCAATCTGGCCAAGAAATTGTTTACAAATGGAATCGAAATTGGCCAGGGCGTTGACGACCTAGATGAGGTTCTGCGGCCCACACAGCAAGCAGTGAAAGCTCGTAAGCCGTTGTTTGAAGCAGCATTCAGCTACCAAGGCGGCTTTGCCAAAGCCGACATCTTGGACCCGGTGGGTGTCAAAGCCTGGGACATTATCGAAGTTAAGTCCAGCACGTCAGTCAAAGATGTTTACATTTTGGATTTGGCGTTTCAGGCATTCGTTTACGCCGGTGCCGGTCTGAAAATTCGGCGTTGCTTCCTGCTTCTCATCAATCCTGATTTCGTCCGGCATGGCGATATTGATCCGGCCAAATTCTTCGTGCGCCATGATGTGACCGCTGAAGTATCGGCAGCGTCCCGCCAAATCGAGACAAATCTGGACCAGATGTTCGCCACTATCCGGCTGAAGAAACAGCCGGACGTAAGGATCGGGACGCATTGTGATAATCCATACGCTTGCCCGCTTCATGACCGTTGTTGGTCGTTCTTGCCGCCCGATAATGTGACGACGCTTTACCGGGGCGGCAAAAAGGGATTCAAGCTTCTGGCAAACGGCATCGTTAGTGTCAAAGACATTCCAGACGGTTTCCCGCTGACCGAAAACCAAGAAATCCAGCGCCGGGTTGCTATAACCAGCCAGCCGCATGTCAGCAAATCCGCAATCACGTCTTTTCTGCGCCAGCTTGAATATCCCATCAGCTACTTGGACTTTGAAACATTTACCACGGCGATCCCCTTGTTCGACGACACATCACCGTTTGAACAGGTGCCGTTTGAATTTTCGCTCCATGTCGTCACGTCGCCCGGCAGCCAGCCCAAACACTGGATGTTTCTGGCCGATGGTCGAGCTGATCCAAGGCGACAGTTTCTTGAACGGTTGCTCGATTGGCTGCCGGACAGCGGATCAATCGTGGCGTACAATGCGCAGTTCGAGCAGGGCCGATTGCGTGAATGCTGCCGATTGCATCCGCAGTTCCAAGCCTGGCTAACCAGCATCGAGACGCGGTTTGTTGACCTTTTGAAACCATTCAGAGCGTTTAAGTATTACGGGCCGGGCCAAAACGGATCAGCCAGCATGAAGGCGGTTTTACCCGCGCTGACTGGCCGCAGCTACGACCATTTGGCCATCCGGGAAGGTGGCACGGCCAGCCAGGAGTTTTTGCGGGTGCATTTTAGCGATGTCCCGGAAGCCGAACGGCAGCGGGTACGAATGGCGCTGACCGAATACTGCGGCCAGGATACGGAAGGCATGATCTGGATCGTTGGAGTAATAAGAAGGCTCGTTTCTGGACCTGTCCGTCACCGTGGTCCTTGGGCCGTCACGGATTGAGGGCAGAGGATGGTTGTTCAACCCGGTGCCGGGGGTGGCGCTGATGGCCTAACTGAAGACTTTGGCCGGTTACTGTTTTGACGGGCTTGAATTTTCAAGGGTAGAGGCACGAGCCGTTTCGGGTTGACTTTCGACATCGGCGCTTCAGTTTTTGACCCTTAACCGGAAAACTCCACGCCGATCAATCTGGGGTCGGCACATCTGTTCGATGGTTTTAACAACACCCTTGACGCGAAGCGAAACCGGATCATCTTCGCCAGGGCTACTCCATAAGGCTTTGGCGTACTTATCAACACTTTCTTTGTGTGACCGTAACTCATCCTGGTTATATTTGCTTGTGTCAACCAACGAAAGGCCAACCCAGAATCGCAGGTCGCTATGAAGTCCATCAAGGATCGATTTAAGTTCTGTAAAGGGAGCAGATGCGTCTTTGCCGAATTGGGCCATAAAACGATAACGAAGTGCGCGAATTCGGCTGAATAATTCACTGTGCTCGTCACGGCGTTTAGAAAAGGCATAAGCCACATCCTTGACTTCCTTTTGTTCAGGCGTTTCGACGGACTCTGGTTTTCTGGTAGAACTTTCTGTAACGAAGCTGAAGGGGAAACGCATCCAGAAAATTACCTCCTCTGCCTGGTAAAATAAGGCCAGCACTTCCTCGGCGAGTTCAATCCTGCGTTTGCCTACAAATTCCCTTCGCCAGGCTTCAATGCCGTAAACCGCGACGAAGCTGGCGAGCAAAATAGCTGCGGTTTGAATGATGTCTAAACAGACTTTCAAGGTCATATACCGTGCCGAATCTGAACCTTGACTGTCGAAAATCAAGCCATGAATTCAACGCAGGCGCAGCCGTTTCTCGTGCTCGGAATTCGCCGCCAAAATCGCTAGACAGCACGGCGGGCCAGACCACCATGCCCGTGGTGGTACGGTCCATGGGAACATACGGAGGGTAACGGTGGCAGGTGCGGTTTTCGTCGTACCGCCAGCGGCAACGGCATGAAAGCAGTTCGGTTCGTAAACGAATTCGTAAACCTTTTTTGCTCTCGAAGTTGTTTACTTAATTTACCTCACTCCATGCACTGAATTCCTCAATAAAATCAGGCATTCGCAGGGCGTCTGAACGATTTCAGATGCCTTTTTTTTGTTGTTCCAAAACGGGAACAGGTGAACGCAGATGCATGGCAAGGATTTTCCGTTCTATGGTTGGAGTTAAGGCGAAGATTTATGCAAAACGAGCCAACACTGACGACGGAGCGCGGCACGGCACGGCTGGTGACCGCGCCAACCCTGCTCGAAATCGTTTTCGATGAGCGTTCACGGCCAAGCCTGCGCTCGTTGAGAAGCTGGACAGCGAACCGGATTATTCCGTGTATCCGGTGTGGCGGGTTGGTCTTTTACGATGTCGAACAGGTGAAAACGGCGCTGGCCAGGCGGACGATCAGCTCACGCGGATAAACCACGCTGCATACCACTGTAAACAACTCCATGGACACCATGCGCAAACCGAATGAGACAAACCGCCGTGAGTCAAATACCAGTGGCGTCGAATTCGGACATGTCCGAATTCAGCACTTGCCGTTCAATTCGATCCGGCCATCGCCCGAAAATGACAAGCTTTACCGACCTGTCAACCCGGACGACCCGGAAATCACCGCGTTGGCCAACAGCATCAGGGAGCACGGCATCCTCGAACCTTTGGTCGTCACCGCCGACCGCTGGATTCTCTCAGGGCATAGGCGCTATGCCGCCGCGAAGTTGGCTGGCCTGAAATTGGTCCCGTGCCGTATCGAGCCGATTGTGCGGAAAGATGACCCGAACGGTTTTCTGGTGGCGCTGCGCGAACACAACCGCCAGCGGGAAAAATCGTTTGACGAAAAAGTTCGGGAAACTGTTGTCACCCTAAACCCGGAGGAGGCTTATTCGTCGCTCGTTCAAGAGCGCAAGCTGCGGTCACGAGTTAAGGTTGCACCGCTCGAATTGCGCGAGGCAAAGCGCCGGGCCGAAATCACCGAGGCCAAAGAGCCGTTCATGAACGCCATCCTTAAAATACTGGATGATTTCAAGGACTATCTGCCCGTGTCGGAACGGCTCATTCACTATAACTTGTTGAACGATCCGCCGCTGGTTCATGCGTCAAAGCCTAATTCCCACTACCAGAACGAAGTCCGGTTTTCCCACTCCCTGTCCGAACTGGTTACCCGCGCCCGGATTGTCGGCCTGATCCCAGAGGATGCCATCGAGGACGAGACGCGCCCCGTCGTCACGTGGAACTGCCACCGCGAACCCGGTGCTTTTATCGACCACGCTTTGAACCGCTTCCTGAAAGGCTACTGGCGTGACTTGATGCAAAGCCAGCCGAACCAGGTTGAGTTGCTGGTGGAAAAAAACACGGCGGCCAAAATCATCGAGCCGGTGGCCATGGAGTTCTGCATCCCCATGACATCGGGGCGCGGGTTTGCTTCCCTGCCGCCGAGGATCGCAATGAAAAACCGATTTCGCAAAAGCGGAAAGGAACGGCTGGTGCTCATTATTTTGTCGGATTTCGACCCAGACGGCGAAGAAATCGCCCACAGCTTCGCCCGGTCGATGCGCGACGATTTTGGGATCGTAAATATCACGGCGATCAAGGCGGGATTGACCTTTGAGCAGGTCAACAAATTTAACCTACCGTCCTCCCTCGATGCCAAGAAAACTAGCAAAAACCATCCACGTTTTGTGGCAAAGTATGGCGTAGAGCAAAAGGTTTTCGAGCTGGAAGCATTACCGCCCGAAAGGTTGCAACGAATCGCCCGCGAAGCGATTGACGCCGTAATTGACCGCGAACTATTCAACAAAGAAATCGTGCAGGAAAAAAAGGATTCCTTGCGGATTGAAGGGCTGCGGCGATCTGTGGTCAAAATGCTCGAACACTTCAAGGAGGTAGCATGAACGAGAAACTCCGCACCGCGTTATCTGCCGCCGAACATAATTGTGCCGGGTCGATCCGGGTGGCACCCGCATTCGTTTCTTCGACTCGGCTTTGGTCAATGCAAGGCACGCTTTTTCGCCAGCATGGTGCATATACACACGCAGCAGAATGGGTGGCTGCGGTGGGCGAGTTGAGTTTCTGGCGTTTCCAATGACCAAGTCCTGACGGCTTTTTCTGGAACCACATTTCAGACCGGGGTCTTCGTCCGATAGAATTTGTTTACTATTCGGAGCCAATAGCAGCCAGGGCAATCCAGTTCAACCCCCGTGTAGTTAAAGCGGCATCACGCCGCTGGCCGTTACAAGCCGATGACACTGGAACGTAAATTTCGACTGCGCCGGGAATCCGCTCTGACGAGAGGGGGCTGCCCAGTAGCCTTTGTAACCGTGATCCCGCGCAGTCGTCCCTTCAGACCCGCTGCTCAGCAAGAATTTCCAATCCCCACCCCATTGAGGGATGGTCATATCGAGCATCGCGGTCATTCGTAACCGTATGCCGCCCCCAGACACCGTTCCCACTACCCTGCTAACTCGTAACAATGTATGTGCTGGCCCGAAATCCATACCAGCACCTGCCTCCAAACCGTTGCAAAATCAGCCTGATTCCCACCATGCAGGTATTGCAGCAGCCACACAGCGCATAGCTGCGAAGTTCTTTCACAAACAATTCCCGGAAGCCAGATACTGTGATCACCCCGACTGCCAAAGAGACCACGCGCTGCGCTGTGATCTCGACCTTCAGCTCAACCATTTGTCGTGCTGGTCGCCTGAGCGCCGGGTCCTGCTGGCGAAGCTTTACAGGAAGGTCAATTACGAACTGGAATCTGGCAGGCCGGGCTACTGGAACAACCAGCGCCACTGGAAGGATTACGACCAGACGGCGACGATCATCGCTTTGTCCACGTACGAACGGCGGCAGGCGTTCTGCAATTGTGGGTTTTACGGTTATTCCTGCGGTGACCGGCTGCTGTGCCTTCGTGACTGCTTTAAGTTGCTCGCCCAACCGGCGCTGCGGGAATTTCGCCGGGCCTTCCACGCGGACACCGAATGTTATTACGTCATGACCAGCCTGAGCCGGGAAGCCGATGAGAAAAAGCGGCTGATCTTCAGGGACCTGACCAAACCCGAAATGGAACAAATCAAAATGTCTGGGTGTGCCGAGCAGGATGATCTCGACAATTACGGCATTCCCTTCAAGGGACCAACGCCAGAGCTTGAGTGCCAGGCGTATTGGCGCATCTTTCACGATGTCATCCACGAATTCACCGGGCGCGGAAAGCTGTTTTCTGGTGCCTTCGGTGGGCCTGAACTGGCGGTCAGATTCATGCCGCTGGCTATCCTGCCCCATGCCAACTACATCGTCTGGTCGCCGGGCCTTTGCGGTGACGATGTGCGCCGGTTGCGCCGGGCACTTCGCAACAAGCTGCGTGGCAGTCGGCAGATCAAGCCTAGCCTGTACCCGAAGGTTGGGGTCTATCGGATTCTGAAAGACCCGAATTACCAGGCCGTGATAAAATATATGTTCAAACCTATTGACGTGGGTTTTGCCTATTCTGTGGCGGCGGACGCCATTGGGAATGATCGGAAGGCTCTTGACCAGCTCAATTTCCAGACCGACTGCTTCCTGGAAGACCTGCCAACGGTTTTTACTGGCGTCCACCGCATGACCCGCTTTGGCTTCTGTTCAGCGTCCAGCAGCCGCTACGTCGGCGCGGTGAGCGCCGAGCGCCAGGAGCGCCGGGAAAAGGACGCCCAACGGCGCAAACGCAGACAGCGCAAAGCGGCGGAAATTCGTGAACAATTTCCAGCCTACCAACCGTACCGGCGCAAAATGACGAAGAAGCATCGTGACGTTCTATTCCTGATGCGTGCCTGGCATCGACAGTTGGTCCGGGATGGCGAATTGCCTGGCAAACCGCCGAAGCGATGGCTGAAGAAAATGACGAAATGAAAACCCAAGCTGATAAGTAGATTTTGTTTACAAAGTGGAGTTCGGGTGGCTCACTGGTCAGGCATGAACAGAACCGATATTACAATCCACGAACCAGTTACCACCATTGCCACGCTTTCTGCCCTGGTCGAATCACGCTTCAAGGACAACAAGTCCACCACCGTTATCTACCGAGGCCACGGGGCGAAATCGTTCAGACTGATTCCGAAGGTCGGTCGTCTCCAGCCGAATCCCAATTCCGGCAGGAAAACGGTTAATGAAGATTTGATGCTTGAACTCTTTCGCCGCCAGGCCGTTGATCGTATTCCGGTCCCCACTGTGGACAACTGGGAACTGCTGGCCATCGCACAACATCACGGGATGGCCACTCGATTGCTCGACTGGACTCGCAGTCCGCTTGTGGCCCTGTATTTCGCTGTTTGCTTCGAGTGCGAGAGCCGCCATGAAGATGGGCGTCCCAAACGTGAGGACGCTGAAGTCATTGCATGGCGATGTCCCAAAGAAGACCTGACCAAACCACTTCCAGAACGTGGGCCGCTAAAAATCGAGCGCCTGATCAGGTACATACCGAGGATCGTCACACCCAGACTCCGGGCGCAGAGCGGGCTTTTCACGGCACACCCGACCCCAACAGAGGAGTTCCACCCTGACCCAGGAACAGTTACTCGAATGCGAATACCCCATGATGCCCGACAGCCGCTGAAGGTTTCACTATTCCGGCATGGTATTCACGAGGGCGTCCTTTTCCCAGACCTCGACGGGCTGGCCCGTCATATCCAGTGGTGTCAAACCAAGAGTCACTGAATTGTCCTACCGATCTTTACCGGGCATCCGGCTGGCCGTGCAACTGGTTACGACCTGGTTCCCCCGCGAAACCGCGATGGGTGTCATGGTTACCGAGACTTAAACTCCCGGAAGCTGTGGGTCTGAAATGCTTTGCCGACTCCCAATCCTGACCCCCGGATGCTTCATGGCCTTGATTAGCTTACTGTGTCGAATGGCGCGGTAGCCGTTTGGGTCTGGCTGAACTTCGAGCGCAAGCTCCCACGCTTCACTTCCAGAACCATTGTAAATTTCCGATATTGTCCCGTCTCGATGAAGCTTGAGAGCGATAAGATGGTCGGGTTTTTCACACAGATACGTGGCGTCAGACTGATTGGTTCTGATTTGAATCAACCTGCCAGATGTTAATTCTTGTGCATCGTGCTTGGGGGTGTTGGGCGGCAACAACCGAATGTTGTACCTAATTTCTGCCAATACCTCTCCAAGCGACCCAACCATAATTCCATCAGGCGTGAAACGGCGTCCCGGAAAAAGTTTTTCTAACTGATTTACGGCATCGTATATCATGGCGATCAATTTCTTCGCCTGACGCGCTTGATTTGACATTTTCTTGTGGGGCATAGCAGCTCAACGCTTATCGGTTTTTTAGATTTGACCTGACTTTGTAAACAAAAATAACTTTGCTCCGTCATGGCCAATCAGACAATGAATTTCGCTCCCAGAAACGGCTAGGCACGCTGTCATGCCAAAGACCCCTCCCATCACTCCTCAAGAACTCAGGGCGATACGCGAATCGGTCGGATGGGCCTGGGGCAAACTGATTGAAGATCAAACGGTCATCAGGGATTTCAAGAAGTTGGTGCGAAGGGAGAAGCGGCTCAGCCCGGAACGGCGGCTTCAAGAGCGGATGCTGCTCAGCCTTCAATGTAATCAGAAGCGGGATTTGCGGGAATGGCCAATCAACAAAACGATTGCGAAAGCTGTCGAAATGAATGATCTCCGTTTCTTCATAAAACTGGGACGGGTGCTGGCTTCCAAACCCATCACAGCAGAGACATTTGAAGCCCCCACACCGAACAGATTGGCAGGCTTCCTCGTAGCCCATTGGGCTGAGCGAAAAGACGGTTTGCCAGAATTGTTCTACCTGACGCCCGAAGGCTTGACGGAAGTGTGCAGCCATTCTCTGGGGTTGACCAATCTGACCCGTGATGCCGTAGTGAAGTTGCGCCAACGTCTTGGGTTGAAGCCATTCAAGCGCAGGAAGATTCACGTCATCAGGGAAGGCACGAAGTTGCGCTTCCTGCAACAGGACAAAACTGGGCTTCCCAAAACAGGACAAAACCTCGGAGTAGATTCTTGTCCACGACCCCGTGTAGCGATTGTGCTTAAATTCAAACGTTGTCCGCAGAAAGGCCATTAGACCGAGTGGCAGAGTCCAGTGACCGGGTTCCTGTGGCAGAACCGATTACGGCACGGCCCAGTGACAAGCGTCCCGCGACACAGCCCGAATGGCCTTCGTGGCCCAAAGCGACAACGGCACCGGGCGGTAACGCCCGGTGCCCACACAATTAAAAATGGGCTTACGGTGGATGCCGGGGGCTTGGTAAGAAGGAAAGATTCATTATGGCGATCATGGTCAAATTCAACAAGGCTCGTGCTCAGTACTTGCTTCAATGCTTGGCATCGGGAACTCCTATTGAGCCAGAGACCGAAGGTTGGACAGGCAACGACATGCTGGCATTGGCTGGCGCGTGTTTTTTTGGCGCTATGAGCCAGGGACCAGCGTCGTTCTGGGGGTGGGACATTCCAGACAACCTGCATCCTGAACACCAAGAAGCGGAGGAGGAAGTGTTCATAAATGATCTTCACGCGGCGGTAGAGTTCTATGGTAATCTCACGCGGCTTGTTCTGGATGGGGAGTACGATGAAGGATACGATGCAAACGTTGAGGTGCTGGTAACGCAGGAAGGTGATATTCACAAGACGTTACGACCGATCAGCGGCGTGAGGGTATCCGGCGACACCAACTAACCCAAACATGGACACAGCGACTTCGACGAGTTTCGCACGCTGCGTGCAGGTTATCGCAGCAACACAAAGGTCCATGAAAACACGAAAAGGGAGGATACCCACCAAATTGAAGCGGTTATGAAACGAGGCAAAAATTTTAACATTGATGTTGAAAATATCCGAACGGCGAGCGCAGTAGTCGCATTTATCACAGATGGAACTACAGAGATTTTGTGGGGTGAGGAGATCATGCGTCAGGCTGTAAAACCAGACGGTCCTGAAAGCCTAAAGGTATGTTCGATCATCGGCGTGGATTCCGCAGAACTACCCGCATTGGCAGAGCAGGTCCGGCGAATCAAATCCTCGCAGAGCAACTGACTGTTCCTGGCAGTTCAAGGTCACAGGCAAGTTACGTCAGCAGTTGACATATACGATGGGATTCCGCGCTTTTGCAGGCAGGTATTTCTCAACCGAACCGTCGCGGTACGAGTCAGCAAGCTTTA